>NZ_JAJEWQ010000010.1 GCF_020687805.1 Planctobacterium marinum
GCAAGGATTTATACATGTCGCGGGAGCTGCTGTCTGAAATAAAAGGTCAACGAGTTAAGTCTTTAAATACACTGCTCGTTTCATTAAAGGAACACCAAGTAGATCCTCGGTTTAATCCTGTATTCGAGTTTATTTCAAAAGAGATAAATGATGCGGAGAGGCAAGATTCCTGCCTTTTTTCAACAATTACGTTACTTTCAAAAGTTGAAGTTTATTCCCAATTTGTAAGGATGCTGAAAAGCGCCTATGACAGCTCCCCATTTCAGTGGACACTCCCGCTCATTAAAGAATGCTACAAACGACTCAATATAGATCACGAGAATAGAATAATTATTCTCTATCATGAGCAAGATTCGTTAAACTTCAATGTCGTTGTTGATCTTTTTTCACAATTGGATAGCGACAATTTTGACGGGTACGACGGCAAGCTTCCTTGCATCGACCTGATCACTATACCCTATGAAATAGAAGACGAATTTGCACTAATGTCTTTGATAGGGCATGAGATTGGTCACGTATTCTGTCGGGTTTACGAATCACATCAAGTCTCGACTAAATTAAAGACCGTATTTTTGAATGAATTATCTGTTGAACAAGATAAATTAAAGGGGGGCGAATCTGCATCAGTTAACGAAAGACAAATCGAACTTTTTAACTATATTGATAATTTAGGGAATGAAAAGGAAAGCAAGCGCAGCAAAATGCTGAAAGATCTCACCAGCCAAATTGAAGAGTTCATTGCAGATACAATTGGTGCGTTTTTATTTGGTCCCGCGTTTGATTTCTACTGTATAAAGTTTTTACTTCCTTTAGACTCCCATGTTATTGAGTCTACCGGAACACACCCTCCCTCTGATGAAAGGATACACACTGCCTTAAAAAGAATGGAAGGGTATCGAACCATGGTCTCGGAAAAATCGGGTTTAAAGACTCCGTTGGATACAATGGTGAAGCTTTCCAAGGATGGCGTTGAAACATGTGAAGTTGAAAAAAGTGACGAAACCGACGGTCTTCATCTTAAACTTTTAAAATGTATTGACATCTTGAAAGAGGAATTAAAACCGGTTGAAAAGTTCGATGTTGCCAATTTCAATCAATGGAATGCAGTTCGGCAGGAAATGAATAATTTTCGACCTGCATTCGAAGACAGTAATGATGAGCTTGTTCGAGTTATTGGCCCAGTGGAGGCTTTAGTTGGTGGTGTAATCTACTACTATGGAAAATGTTATGAAAATAACGATCATTTGATTTGGGAAAACAAAGAGTTTTCCGAAGAGAGTGACAGCAAAGTCGAATTGATCAGAAACAAACTTTTTGAACACTTAAAATACTCCATTAGCCTATATGATTTTATTATTTCTAGCCGTAAGCGAGTGGACTTTGATGCATCCGTTAAAAAATTAGATGAAACGCTGTGGCAGCTACGAGGCTTTAAAAAAGATATTCGGAGTACAGTTCCGTTCAATGTCACCCCCACAATTAATCCGTCAAAACAATACTCATCGACATCGGTTGACTTAAGGCTTGGCCCGACATTTTATGTCCATAGTACTTCAAAATATACCCATTTAAATCCAAAACCAACGAATTGGACTGCTAACTCTGACGAAAAACAAAAGTGTCTCCAAGGATTTGAAAAAACTGAAAGCGTAATGTCTCAATCTGTTGAGTCTTTTTACCGAAAATACTACGTTCCACCAAAAGGAGATTTTATACTACACCCACACCAGTTTGTTTTGGCAGCAACGTTGGAATATATAACCTTACCACATGAATACTACGCCTTGGTTCTGGGACGCTCATCTTGGGGAAGACTGGGCTTGAATATCGCCACGGCAACGTCTGTACAAGCAGGATTTCGGGGTTGTCTAACACTAGAACTGCGTAATTTGGGCGAAACACCGTTACCACTCACAGTAGGTTCCCGAATCGCCCAACTCTGCCTTGTGCCTCTGGTCATTCAAGATTATGGTCCTGGATACGCGTATGGCGCTAATAAATACATCGGACCTGTAGGTCCAGAAATTCCAAAAATTCATCTGGACAACGATTGGGATATTCTAATTGACAGGTAAAGACTGATGAGAAAGTTTTCTGACATTAATGCAATCACATCTTTTGTTGACGGACTGAAGTTCATGAAATCCGACACCCGGTCAACGAGCAACAAAGAAAGTAATCGTAAGATACATGGAAAAGTCGCATTCAGGGTGTTGAGCGAAGTGATAGATTATCCAGGCGACAAGAAGTTGACTTTACAAGTACTCTCAAAAATTGTGCAATTGAAGGTCAATGTGTTGGCCAAATACTTAGCTTTGCTCGAAAAGAAGAAGCTTGTAACAATAAATGATGAGCGAATTGAACCCACAACGGAAGGTAGAGAGTTCTACAATCGTTTCAAAACGAAAATACTAGCAAATGACTGAATTAATAAAAGAGGTTTTTATTAACAGCGAATTTTTTTTCTACTTAATTACAGGTTTTATCGGTGTTGTTTTTGGGGCGACAGAGTTAATTTCGCGCTATAAGGAAAAACCTTTTCAGATACTTTTAGGTTCGCACTCGATCATTTACATGATGATTAATGCTGCTGCATCAGTTTTGGCACTTTACATTATACAAATTAACGAATTTACCTTTGGTATCCAGGCAAATAATGATGATGCGAAATTAGTGTTGGTGAAAATTCTGGTTGCAGGAATGGCCTCAATGACGCTCTTTAGATCGTCGCTCTTCAATTTAAAGATCGGTGAATCGGAGGTAAATGTGGGGCCTAACGCAATTCTTCAAATAATACTAAGGACGGTTGATCGAGAAGTTGATAGGAAAAATGCGGAAAAAAAAGCAGATGCCATTCCAAAAGAGATTAAATCTTTATCTCTCGATCTTATTTCAAATGATTTGCCAACTATTGCTTTGTCATTGATGTCTAACCTAGATAACGAGGAAATAGAACTATTTAGAATGAAAATGGCTAGAATAAGAGACAATACTCAGTTGTCTGAAACAACCAAAAAAATAGCAATAGCATGCTCGCTAAGTTCAATTGTAGGGGTTGATGTATTAAAAAAAGCTACGAAAATGTGCCGAGGAAGTGATGATGAAGTTGCTGAAACAATTGCCAATGAACTTGATATAAATGAAGATTTCATTAACGACCTCGAAAATTAACTACCCCACTTACGATTTATTGTTAAATTAGAAATGATATGAATATTCTATAGCTAACCTTAAATCCTTATCTTGGATTAGCTCACAAGTAGCACAGTATTTAGTGCATACTCCACGAAAAGCGCTATCTCGCTGCTAATTCCGATTTGAAAATCCATTTTCATTTACTTTTGTTGTAAAACTGGTGGATTTAAAACTTTTTAGTATTGTCAGAAAAAAGCCATTTGAGTGCATATACAGAAATAATCGCGGCTGGTACTGAAAGCAAAATTCCGTAAAAAGTTCTGAGCTCACTCTTCATAACGGCTGAGCCAAAATAATTCGTTGTTAACGCCCAAACCATAACCATAAGTGCCCAACTTGCTGAAATGAACAGGACCTTGTATATCTTGATGTCTATAGCATTGAGGTAAGAATGAGAGAACCCTGAACGGTTCGCGTTTCTTTTTGAGATAATGCCAACAACTGCAAATACTTCAGTAAACAGTGCTATCGATGTAGTGATTAAATTTAAAATTTCCGGGTCCATGCGAGTTGTATCCCTTAATACTGACATTCTGAATTTGAATGAAACATTCAAATATTTTTGTCCTAAAAAGCTAAATTCGACTAATGGTCAATTAAAAGCGTGCCAAAGTAATGTAAGTTCACCACCAATTCGGTTAATCGCATTTAGCACTAACAAAAGGATTACTGTTCCCCTGACTCGCCTCGATCCTTTTATCTCTCTCACACTCCCAGGGGTCTACAGGATCGTGATGATTCCAATGTTGCATCATTTGAAAAACCTCTGGTTCGAGCTTAATTTCCGGGTGTTGTTGAGACATGTAAAGATAAACTCTCGCGATATTCCCTTTTACATTGTCTGGCGGCTCAGCCAAGTTCTTATCAAAATTGACCTCAAAATCACAGGCTCCGTAATCACGTTTCTCACCTATGATTTCACCGAAAGGGTAATTAGAGCGATCACCGTTGAGCTCACCGACAGCCGGAGTGAGGTTATGCATATCGTCATGCGCTTTTTTAAACCACGGAACAAGTTTCTCCGCGCACTGTCGCCCGCCAATTGATTTGCCACTGCTGGTCTCACACTCCTCATAGTTTTGGTGATTCTTCCATTGGTCGAGGTGGTTACCAAAATATGACGCAGGCATTATATGCTCCCATTCTATCCGTGAAGCCCTGGCATTCGCTTTACCTGAACTTGTAACAGGCTTTCGGGGAACATAACCACAATTTTGCGGATATATCATCGTTTCAGTGATGTTACCGTCACCATCTTTGTCTTCGGTATCATCAAAGACATAGTCGCAACCACAGTAAAATGTAACGAGCCTGTCAAAATATACATCTTTTTCGGCCCGGCTTTTGGCCTGACTGAAACTAGATGGCCAACTTTGTGCTTGAGTAATAAGAGGCAGAGCGAGTGCAATTAAGAGTAACGTTTTCATATCCATGTTCCCTGTACTTTTGCGCTTCGAAGGGTTAAAAATAGACTCTTGTCACGAAAGAATCAATAGCGTCAGTAAACAACATGTATGTAGACAGTATATTCGATTACATAAAAATGGCTGGCACAGATGGGACGCTGGCTGGTGCAGCAGGTGGGTTGAAGATCCGAATAGAAGAATTGAAAGACTGGTCAAATTGGCGAGAGACAGGGAAATTTCCTGATGACAGTCAAATTGAAAAAATTGCTAGTTTTATTCAATGGGACTCAGGCGATACCAGAGAAGCTTTTATTGCCGCCAAGCTATTCTATACAAGCGTCTCTGGTCGCTGAGTTCTTGATCTGGCGATGGGCTGGTTGTTATTCAAAACCACTGTCGGCTAAATATAAATGGACTGTAGCTTTAATTGTCTCGTCTTTGGCCGATGGTAACTCATCAGTAATTTGATACTTTTTAGAACTTGAGAATAATGTCCATTCACTTTCATTTGCTACTTTTCTGGCTCTGATCTTACCATCCTGAAACCTGCTCAGCGCGCGATCGAATCCAGATTGAGCACCAATAGCATACGCCTCCAATATCAGGTCGTCGATTTCATTATTGATACCCGGCATTTTTTCCTTAATTTGCTCAATAATGCTTTGCAACTTCTCGGTTGGTTTGCCGCCATTTGCTTTCAGTTGGAATTCATTTTCGAATCTTGATACTACTTTATTAACTGATTGCGAATGGGCCTTAATTTTTATATCACGGACTGACATCAATAAATCCTTTTGCTAAATAGATTGTACTTTGTTGGTTAGGTTGATGGGTTAGAGGTCGAATATAGATTTGTGTAAGCTTCTCTATTGCGTTTTTCAGTTGCCGCAATTGCTTTGCGTGCGATTTCCTTTTGTTCATTAAAGATTGTTTCGGGTGACCACTCACCTTGTACGTAAGGTGGCAGTTTCGCCGCAGTTCTTAACTTTTCAGTTATTGAGCATGCCAATAAACCCAGTTCGGAGTACTTCAGTTTTCTCATATCAAAAAATTCTTCGAAATCTGGGCCGCTGGCTATATGTTCGGACACATCGGAAATATGCGCGTTGGCGTCATTTATTTTTTCAGGCAATGTCAACAATTCATAGAGTAACTCCTTGTCAAGGGATTGCCATGCAACGTCCAGTTTCATCGGTTCGAAATCTGGTGTGCGTACCTGAGGTTCCAGATAGTCTCTTTCTCCATATTTCCCATCATCGCAAACTACCTCTATGCATTTTGATATAAACGTCTCCAGTGAAGCCGATACAATGATCGCCAGGTAATAACGCTCTGTTTTTTGCCTTTTAATGGCAAAAAAGTAATCTTTGAACATTGATAAAGCGAAACCAAAAAAGCCGCCAAGAATGACAATAACAACCTTTTCCATCATCGGTTACATACCTGTCGATTTAATCATGCATTTTCCCCTTACATTCTGAAAGAGTATGTCTTCACTACATATACCTCAGTTCTATCAAAAAACCATGGGCTTTACTATGCTGAAGAATTGGTTTTTGGGTAAATTTGTTTTGCGCGGGCATGATGGTCTGGAATCGTCACTATTTAGTAAAAGAGCAGAAGTGATTTTCGGATATCCATTTCACTACAAATAGAATACTTTGCCTCGTTAAAAATGGGCACCCACGTCAATAACGTTATCTAATTAGGAGCCTTAAGGCAGTCAGATGCAGGGTAACCTTATTCTTTGCGTGACTAAGGTCATATGTTTAATTGAGTAAATCATGTTCAAAATTACATGACTGGTTTAGTTTTTCCTCATTATTTGTTATGATAAATCCATTAATTGCTTTGTTGTACATTGAAAAAATACAATTAAATCAAATGCTTGGTTATGTTGTTGGATTGAGGTGTAAAAAATAGCATTACTTCAATTTGTATTTTTACAATGTGACGTTGTAGGTGTCGAAATGAAGTGAAATAGCTAATGATTTTTGTTTTATACAATAATATAACAAAGCAAATAAAGGATTTTATCGGGACTACTCACACACACACTGAAGTTTTACATTTTAAACGGGTGGTTAACCGTTTTAGTTTTCCAACTTTTGCAATGTAAAGTTTCAATGAACAAAAACCCCGCCATCGCGGGGTTTTTTATTGCAGCAAAGCCGTATTCAGAGCAATCGAGGTTCCTAAAAATAACAAAGGCACCGGATAGGTGCCTTTGTTACAAATATTTATCCGGACGAGTTAGCCGCAAGCTACCTCACCGTAAACTGCCTTAACCAACATTTCGCTTTCGAGCAGCATTTCATTTTGTGCGGCTAACATGGATTGGTATTGCTGTTTAAGGTTTTCAAAACGCTCTTCTTTAGACGTACCAGAAGGGGCAACAACATAGTAAGTTGCAGGGGAAGCTGTTCTCGGCTTTTTGTGCTCTTTTACTGTTTTGACAATCTTCTGTTCTTTCATCATTTATCTCCGAGCCATTGCTCAAATTAAACTATGGGGCTAACACTGTCATTTGACTCTATATCGGCAAGTTACCACTTTTTTTGCCTAAAGGCATTAATGACTTGTCTCAAAATTGCATTTTGATTCTTGCCTAAGCTTCTGCATCTGTGTCCTGGGAATGGCAGAACTCTTTGTTTTTCATGTATAAATATAGCAGATTCGCGATCATGAGTACAAGCGGACGGGTAAACTCCTGAAACAATTCAGGAGACTTTATCAGGCCATCTTCCGGGCGATACAGGTTGATGACGGCATCAACTATCTGTCCTTTGTTTTTCAGCGGGCCAGAGGATATCTCTAATGGCACAGATAGAATAGAACCACAGTTTTCCTGGCTGTCATAATAGGACTGAATCGCTTCTTTTTGTCTGGCGACGTAGTTAGCGGGCAGATTGTCTATGATTTCTTTTACATCGTGAATTGATACGACCCGCCCTGTTTCAATCGCCTCCGGTGCGCCTTTTATGACGCCGGGGTGAGTTTCAGAGGTTAATTCCACCGGTAACATAATCGGTTGCAACAACACCTCGCCACCATCTTTGCTGTTGATTGCCAATTCAGGCAGCAAATACAGGCATTTTGCACAGCCCAGATTCAGTGTCTCTAAGGTACAGGGGTCAGGAAAAAAGTACCTTCCCCTCTCAAAAGCATCACCGGCGTCAGGAATATTAACGGCGTCTTCAGCTGATGTAACCACCATTATATTGGCCTCAAATAATCTCGCATTCGATATGGTCCACAAAGACGCTATGCGACACATTGAAGCCAGTGCTTTTTTGATTTGCTCTCTGGCACTTTCGGCGACCAGTCGCTTTTCGTCGTCACTTTGGGCTTCCCTGGCCATATCGGTGATAACGGATAACATGCCAAATGTCGTGGCTGTGCCCACTCCCATTGCCGTGAATGCTTCATCTTTTGGCATGGTGTTCAGTATCTTATCTAGCCGGGTGGTTGTTTCTCTTATCCTGGTTTGATAGTTGGAGGTTTCAATGTGTTCTCGCTTCCAACACCAATAACCCATGTGAACCAGAGAGAAAGCCAGTGCCCAGATGAAGGGCATATCAGAGGGCTGATTACTGGTAATCAGAGCAACAATGACCGAACCCACAATAGAAAAGGCCATAACCGCCATATAGCGCCAGGATTTGTCTTTACTGTTGTTGGTGGCATGGCGCAACACCGTTGACAGTATCAGTAATATCACCGTATAGACGCAGCTTCGGTATGCGTTTCCGGGGCTGAAAAAGTCTGAAACCTTGGGCAATATGAGCCAGTCAACATGCTTGTGCTGGTGATAAAATTCGCTCATAAAACTGCCGAACCCGAGCGTGACCACCAACAGAATTATATAGCCATCATAGCGGCTGAGGCTGTGCAGATATTTTTTGATAAAATCCATTTTCATGGTGGTGAATTCCATTTAGCAAAAAGGCATTGAGGTCGCGGGGTTATAGTCAACTGGCCCTACTATATCCGCAATTCAATGAGAATAAAACAGACCCTGCCAAAAGCCGGTACAATCCACAAAACGTATTGAATTACATAGTATTTTATACTTTTGTCGGATTGCTCAATGAAAAGACTCTGGGACAATAAACATCAGTTAATGCAGTAGCGTCAGGTGCTAATAGTCAGAAAAAGTCTAAGAAACCGACAAAGTTGCAGATAAATAATATGATAAGAGAGAGACGAGATATGGTGATTTTGCCCAGAGTTTGTTCTAATACCAAAAAATACAAGAATAAAAAGTAACATATGCGCATAGGTTGGAGAAAACTGATTTCCTACATGAATCGCAAGCCGTCCGGTTTCGCGTCGTTGGGGATCGAGTATGATGTCAACGGCCTGCATGTGTGTGCCACTCAGGATATTGATGGTCAGAAAACCTGGGTGCTTGATCAAACGCTTCCACTGCAGGACTGGCAAACTCAGTTAAAAGAACTGGTGTCTGAGCAGGGGCTAAACAACACAAAAACCACCCTCGTATTTGCCACCAAAAAATACAAACTGGTGCAAACCGATAAACCCGCCGTTCCTGAGGAAGAAATCGCTTCCGCATTGCAATGGTCCATAAAAGACCTGCTCATGACGCAAGATGAAGTGGTCATTGATTATTTTGATTTACCAGCACAAACCACCGGGGCCAATAAGGTCAATGTGGTTGCGATTCCCAAAGCCGAGTTATTTGAAGTATGTAAAGGCGTGCTGGAAGCCGGATTGTTTGTGGAAAGTGTGACGGTGGAAGAACTGGCTACCTGTGAGTTATTACCCAAAGACCAGGATGGTTATGTCACCATGTTTCAGGCTCCGGGCGCAGAGGTTTGTCTGAATATCGTCAAAGGCGGAAGAATGTACTTCTCGCGACGCATTAAAGGTTATGAACAAATCAGTACCTTCACTGAAATGGAATTGCAAATGGGGGTATCAGAAACACTCAGTGTTGAGTTACAGCGTTCTATGGACTTTTTTGAGAGCCAGTTGCGGCAAGCCCCGGTTAAACGCATTTATCTGAATCTGGATACCCAGCATCAGGCTGTGCTGGCGAAGTTGATCACTGATGCGATGCAGGTTGAAGCTGAGGCCTTTATCCCCGATTGTCCCAAGTTTGAATCATTGAGTTTTACCGATGCCTCATTAGCCGCATTGGGGGGCGCGTTTGCCACCACAGACAAAGCCTTACCGGTTGATGTCGAAGAAGGAGATGCCGCGTGAAGTACCGCGTTAACCTCTTTCCGGATGAACTGAAACCGAAACTAAATTTGTTTACTGCAGGATTTGTCCTGCTGATGTGGTTGTTTAGTGGGGTTGTGTTGTTTGCCATCAGTGAGCATTACCATCAGGAATATCGCGACATGCAGGTTGCTACCCGGGATATTCAGCAAAAATACACACAGCAGACTAAGATGTTGAAAATGCTCACCAATGCCCGTGATACCCGGGCGCAGGATCCGGCCCTGGTCTCTCAGGTGCAAAAACTACAAAATGAAGCACGTGATAAAGGACTGCTGCTGGATGAACTTCGCGGACGTGAGCAACTGAAAAATCAGGGCTTTTCTATGCTGATGGAAGATCTGGCGCTTAATCATGTGGATGGCGTTTGGTTAACGCGTATCAGCATTCACGAACAAAAAATTCGCATGGAAGGCGCCACCATTGAGTCTGCCAAAGTACCGTTTTGGGTGAGCCAGTTGCGCCAATCCAACTATTTTACCGGCCGCAGTTTTGCCGGTGCCAGAATGTTCAGAGATGACCAGGACAATCTGAATTTTGTTATCAGCTCTGATTTGGTAGAACTGGCAGTTGAAAAAGAAGTCCTGAAAAAAGCGGCGGGCGTTGCGGGAGCCGGGCAACCATGAATATTGATATAAAACGCTGGTCTGATGTGGAAGATAAGTTCGCGGAATTGTCGACCCGTGAAAAAACGCTGGCGCTGTTTAGCGGTTTGGTGGCCGTGTTGTTCGGTGGCTATGTGTGGTTAGTTGAGCCGGTACAAATTGAAATTGAAAAGCTAACCCGGACTGTGGAGAGGCAGAAGTCTCAATCGGGTCAGTTAGACACTCAAATTCAGGCCGTAGAATTAGAGCTCGCGGAAGATCCCAACGAACCCTTGCGCAAAAACCGCGAAAAGTTTGCACAGCAAATTACAGAGATAGATGAAAAGCTGCGTGAACAAACGGTGGATTTGATCCCGGCAAACAAAATGCCGGAGGTATTGGAAAAGATTTTAAGCCAGTCCAGAAAGCTCAAAGTGCTGCAGATGGAGTCTATTCCGCCGGTGAGGATGATGGACATCAATGCAGACAGCGGTGCCCGGGTTAATTTATTTCAGCATGGCGTGTTACTGGTCCTGGAAGGTGAATATGGCCATATTTGGGAGTATCTCAATGAAATTGAGTCGCTTGAGTGGCGCTTTTACTGGAAGCGATTTGATTACATTGTGGAGGAGCACCCCAAAGCCAGGGCGGAAATTGAATTGTATACCCTCAGCACCAGTAAAGCCTTTATTGGAGTCTGATATGCGAATGTTTGTGATGATATTGTGTTTATTGATGGCATCCGGGAATGTACTGGCACGACAGATATTGAAAGATCCTACGCGTCCGGCAAATAAAGCGGTTTTGGCCGTGGACGAAGAGGGCGGCGCGGCAACGCAGGACGGTGCGGCGCTGGGGAGTGCGTCCGGGCAGGGCAATAATGCCGCTTTCCCAAACGCAAAGTTATCCGCAATTGTGGTTACGGATCCTGTGAAATATGCAATAATTAACAATGAGGTGGTTTATGAAGGGGCTCACTGGCGCAATGTAATACTCAGCCAGGTGAAACCCTACAGTATCATTTTAAAATTAAACGACCTCGAAAAAGAAATAACAATAAGTAAAACAGATTTTATTACCGAATCAAATTATGATCATTAGATGCGCTATTCTGGTTTTCTTGTCGGTAATTCTGGCCGCGTGTCAGAGTTCCAGCCGTCCAGAAATGACACAACCCGCAAGGTCTGCACTGGGCCAGGCAATCTCTGAGGACGACGACGAACAGGGTGCCACTCAGCCACTACAGACCGTACCCCAGTCGGTGGCAGAAGCGCTGCGCCCCGAGCTTCCCGTACAAAAAGAGCGGGAGCTATTCGGCGAACCTCGCCTGGACATTCAGGCAAACCAGGTGGATGCCCGTACTTTCTTTTCCGGATTAGTTAAAAACAGCCACTACAGTATCGCCATACATCCTGAAGTACAGGGCAGTATTACTCTGGATCTGAAGCAGGTACGCCTGCAGGACGTGTTTGAAATTGTGCAGGAAATCTATGGCTACGATGTACAGCAAACCGGCAATGTATATCGGGTTTACCCCTCCGGGATCCGCACCGAAACATTCGCCGTCAACTATTTGCTTATGCAACGCGATGGCAGCACATCCAGTAGCGTCAGCACCGGCGGTGTATCGCAATTTGGTGGCAGCAGCGGTAATAATAACAGCGGCCTTGGGGGCGGTAATCGCGGCAACAATAACAGCAATAATCTTACCGGGTTAAGTGGCGGCGGCAACGGCACCACAATCTCAACCACAACTCAAACTAACTTCTGGGCGCAATTACAGGCCGCATTGATTTCTATGGTGGGCGCAGAGCAGGGGCGCAGTGTCGTGGTGTCGCCTCAGGCGGGCCTGGTTTCTGTAAGGGCTATGCCTGATGAATTGCGTCAGGTGCGCAAGTTTTTGCAGGCTTCTCAGGAAAGCGTGCAGCGTCAGGTGATTCTGGAAGCCCGGGTGATTGAACTGACATTAAGTGACGAGTACCAGCAGGGTATCAACTGGACCCAGATTCTGTCGCATTCCGGCTCTACCGATTTTCGCTTTGCAGCCGGAGCCACTACCTCCGGGAACGAAATAACCGGTGCCCTGGGGGGAATTTCCAGCCTGTCGTTTATCAATCAGGATTTCTCCGGGGTACTGTCTTTGTTGTCTACTCAGGGAAATGTGCAGGTGTTGTCCAGCCCAAGGGTAACGGCGCTCAATAATCAAAAAGCAGTCATCAAAGTGGGCAGTGATGAATACTTCGTTACCGATGTATCCAATCAAAGCACCACCAATGCCAGTACCACGTCAACGACACCAGATGTAGAATTAACCCCTTTCTTTTCCGGCATCGCCCTGGATGTCACTCCGCAAATTGACGAGCGCGGCAGTGTTCTGCTGCATGTTCATCCTTCTGTTATTGAGACTGAAGAGCAGCAAAAGGTGGTTACCATTAATCAGGAAGAACTGGTATTGCCACTGGCGCAAAGTAACATTCGTGAATCTGATACGGTTATTCAGGCGCGCTCCGGCGAAATAGTGGTGATTGGTGGCCTGATGTCCACCAGTACCACAGACAATATTTCCAAAACGCCCTTTGTCGGCGATATCCCGGTTCTGGGTAATCTGTTTCGCAATAAGCGCGAAGCTGTAGTGAAACGCGAACTGGTGATCCTGATCAAACCCACGGTGGTGAAACAAGGTACCTGGCAACAACAGTTGAAACAAAGTCAGGATTACATAGCTGACTGGTTGTATGTGGATTAAGTTATGTACCTGTATCATTTTGGTTTGCGGGAGTTACCTTTCACACTAACCCCCAACACCAGCTATTTTTACGGTTTACCCTGCCATAAAGAAGCGTTAGATGTAATTTTGCACGCGCTTAAAGCCGGTGAAGGGTTTATCAAAGTTACCGGCGAAGTGGGGACCGGCAAAACCCTGATATGCCGAAAAATTCTCAATGAGTTACCTGATCACTTCGTCACGGCTTATATTCCCAACCCTTATCTGTCACCGGAAGAATTGAGACGGGCAGTGGCGGCTGAACTTAAAGTCAATCTGAGCACTCAAACTGATCAACAGGAGTTTACTCAGCGAATACAGGAAAAGCTGATTGAGATCCATCAGGGCGGCAATTCCGTGGTGTTGATCATTGATGAAGCGCAGGCGTTACCCAGTGAAAGCCTTGAGGTGTTGCGCCTGTTTACCAATCTGGAAACCGAATCGCGTAAATTGTTGCAGGTGGTTTTGTTCGGGCAGCCAGAACTGGATACCAAAATCAGCAAGGGCGAGCTCAGACAATTAAAGCAACGCATTACATTTAGCTATGCGTTGCAAACCATGGACAGGGATCAACTTTATTTTTATCTGAAACATCGTCTCAGTGTAGCGGGCAATCGCTCCGAAGAAATTTTTAGTCGTCAGGTGTGTGGCTTGCTGCACAAGGCCTGCAGAGGAACCCCAAGAATAGTCAACGTTGTTGCTCACAAAGCATTGATGTTGGCCTATGGCGAAGGAAAGCATCGCGTGACTAAAGATCACGTAAAACTTGCCGTCAAAGATACAGATGCCTGTATACAACCAAGGTCGAATAGCCGGGTATCGATTTTTGTATTAATTTTGGCGTTATTATTGCTTTTGTTTATGTTCCGAAGCGAACTGACCAATTTTTTGACTGGAGCTGAATTACTGTGAGTGTCGTGAATAAGATGCTAAAGGATCTCGATGATCGTGGTGCCCATGAGCATGGGGACGGAAGCGATTATCAGGAGCCGCCAGAATCAAAGCGCATTCGCTATATGATTTTCTTTATTGCTTTTATTGGGGTCTCAGCTGCCGGATATTTCAGTTATCGGGCTATGGGTCCCGAGTATTTTGTCGATCTGTACACCCAGACCATGCAATTTATTTCAGGCGAAGAGCCAAAACAGCAACAAAGTAAAAAGGTGTCGGTCAACAGCGCGCTGGATCAGATGATGCCGACCCGGGGCGGCGTTCCGGTTATCGACGAGCCGGTGAAACCCCCGCAAGTTACAAACATGCAAAATGAACAGGAGTTGCTTGCGAAAAGCCAGCCTTCTGAAAGTGCTGTGCAAGCAACAACGGCCACGGCCAGCGCAGACGATGAGCAAAATCGACAAACAGCTGGTGATGCCGAAGACGATTTCGCCGAAGCCGACTTTGCTGCTACACAAAGCGCAGATAGCCAACCCCAGGCCAAAGAGGCCGGTAGCCAAAACACGGCAGAGCCGGTGGTAACCGTAGGGCAGACATTGGTACCTGTGGCACCCGGCAGAGGGAGCTTTGTTCAGGTAAGTGGTGTGGAAGGCGCTACCGCGCAAATCACTGAATTATCCAGCCTGGCTTCTCAGGCAGTGGCCGAAAACAATGTAGAAAGGGCCATAACCCTGTATCGTCAAATTCTCAATGTCGACTTTAAACAGCATGATATTCGCAAAAAGTTAGCCGTCTTGCTCTATTCCAACGGAAACAATGGTGCCGCCAGTGTGGTGTTGTCTGATGGCATCGATATCGCGCCGCAACGGGTGGATTTTCGTCTGATGTTGGCCCGGTTGTTTTATCGCGAGAAAAAGTTACGCGCAGCATACACAGTGCTTGAAGGTGTTGATCCTGATGTGCAGCGCAATATTGATTTTTATGGTTTAAAGGCCACCGTGGCGCAGGAGTTGGAACTCAACGCCGAATCTTCACATCTGTACGGAAGACTGGTGATCTTTGAACCCAACAGAGCGCAATGGTGGTTAGGTTTAGCGGTATCGCTGGATCGTATGTCGCAACGAGATGGTGCGCTAAAAGCCTACGAAAACGCCGCTGATTTGCGGCAGTTGTCAGCCTCAGCCAATGATTTTATAAAACAGAGAATTCTCGAGCTGGGGGGCTAGATTGAAGCCAAAGTTAAAGATGCGACTCGGGGATCTGTTGGTTCACGAGTCGGTTATCACTGATGAACAACTTCAGCAGGCGCTTACTGCGCAGCGGGAAACGGGGCGCAAACTCGGCCAGGCGCTACAGGATTTGGGCTTTGTCACTGAACAGGGCTTACTGACTTTTCTGGCGCAGCAACTGAATATTCCGCTGCTGGATATTTCCCGCAAAAAGATTGATCCCAATGTCGTGAAACTGGTGCCGGAAGTGCAGGCACGTCGCTTAAAAGCACTGCCATTGGAAGAGCGGGACGACAGCATTCTGATTGCCATGAGTGATCCGGCTGACTTGTCTATTGTGGATACCCTGTCAAACATACTGCCCAAACCGCTGGAACTGGCTATTGTGCCTGAATCCCAGTTGTACCATGCCTTTGATACCTACTATCGACGCACTGAAGAAATCGCCTCTTTTGCTCAGGCGCTGGCATCAGAATACGAAGATGACGACGATTTTGATTTAACTGATACCGCTGGTGATGAAGAAGAAGACACCACTGTGGCCAAATTGCTGCAGTCTATCTTTGAAGATGCCGTACAAATGTCAGCGTCAGATATTCATATCGAGCCGGATGAAGGCAAGTTACGCATCCGGCAACGGGTCGATGGCGTTCTGCTGGAAAGCGTCATTAATGAAAAAAACATCGCGTCTGCGCTGGTTTTGCGTTTAAAACTGATGTCCGGACTGGATATTTCAGAGAAGCGTTTGCCGCAGGACGGCCGCACCAACATTCGCATTAAAGGCCGTTCTATTGATGTCCGGGTTTCCACCATGCCGGTACAAAATGGCGAATCCGTGGTTATGCGTTTGTTGGATCAATCGGCCGGCTTGTTAACTTTAGAACAAACCGGGATGCCGGAAAGGTTGTTAAAGCGCTTTCGACAACTTTTACATCGCCCTCACGGAATGATACTGGTGACCGGACCAACCGGTTCCGGGAAAACCACTACCTTGTACGGGGCCTTGTCGGAACTGAATTTGCCGGCCAAAAAGATTATTACGGTTGAAGATCCGGTGGAATACCGTTTACCCCGGATTAATCAGGTGCAGGTAAACAGCAAAATTGGTCTGGATTTTAAAAACGTATTGAGAACCACATTGCGTCAGGATCCCGATATCATCATGGTGGGTGAGATGCGGGACCATGAAACCGTAGAAATCGGTTTGCGAGGCGCATTAACCGGTCACCTTGTGTTATCTACCTTGCATACCAACGATTCAATAAGTAGCGCCATTCGCTTACTGGATATGGGGGCACCTGGTTATCTGGCTGCCAGTTCATTGCGGGCCATTATCGCGCAACGACTGGTACGTCGTATTTGCAAAAACTGTCGTACCGAGAGCCGTCCCGAAGAGGATGAACTGTTCTGGATAGATAACATCGAAGCAGGCGCCAGGCGCTATAAATACCACAAAGGCGCCGGCTGCCAGACTTGTAACCAAACCGGTTATCGCGGTCGAATCGGGGTGTTTGAACTACTGGAAATGACCGAAGATATGATGAACGCGCTGAAAGACGCGGACACGGGTTTGTTTGGAAGAATGGCAAAGCGTGCGCCGGGCTATGTGCCGTTGGCAAAAAGCGCGTTACAGTATGCCAAGGTGGGACTGACTTCGATAGAAGAAGTGCTTAAGTTGGTGGAGATGGTGGCTGACGTGTCGCAATCTGCCAAGACCAAACCCGGTGCAGATAATCCCGGCACTGATAAGTCCACAACCGCAGCTTCATCTGAGGCGCCTCAGAAGCCCGCAGCAAAACCTAAACAGGATTTGAATCAACCCAGACAACCGGATTGGGGCAAGGGCGATAAACCCTCTTAGGCGCTGTTATACCGCTGTAAATGAGAGCTGGCGCTCGTTTTTCTCTCTGTTGTTGCCTCGGGAGTTAGTGTATAAATAACCCTAATTGTTAGGATAAAGGTGATCAGCTTGGCTAATTTTAGCTATTCAGCGCGAGATGCAACGGGTGCTTTGGTTAAAGGCACCATTGACGCGGCCAATCAGGGGGCGGCTGCGCAGGCATTGTTAGGGCGCAAACTGATCCCGGTGAAGATAACCGCAGCCAAAAACGCTCCGACCAAAAGCCAACCCAAATCGAAGGGCGCTGCTAAGAAAAAGACCGGTCTGAATATCGAATTGTTAGTGCCGGAGGTAACACTGGCCGATCTGGTTATCTTTTCGCGCCAGATGAACTCATTAATGAAAGCCGGCATTCCCATTTTACGGGCCGTAAATGGTCTGGCCGAAACCTCAAATTCTGTGAAAATGACCACCGCCCTGGAAGACGTGGCGGACCAGTTAGAGCGCGGGCGCAATCTGTCTTCTGCTTTACACAATCACCCTAAAATATTTGATCAACTGTTTGTCAGTATCGTGCACGTTGGTGAAAACACCGGGCAACTGGATATGGCGTTTTTGCAGTTAGCTGAATATCTGGAACGAGAACAGGAAACCCGTAAACAAATCAAATCAGCGACCCGTTATCCAATGTTTGTACTGATAGCCATAGTCGCCGCGTTGGTCATTATGAACATTTTCGTTATCCCCACCTTCAAAGGTATGTTTGAAAAGCTGGGGGCCGACCTGCCACCAATGACTCAATTTTTGTTGGGAATGTCTGACTTTTTCATGACCAAGTGGGAGTTACTGATCGCCGGTATTGTGGGCGGCTTGTTTACACTAAAGCGCTACATGAATACCAAAGACGGCCGTTATCGTTGGGACAGATACAAACTGCGTATGCCTGCTGTTGGAGATATTCTGGAGAGATCTCTGCTGGCCCGATTTTGTCGTAGCTTTTCGATGATGTTAAAAGCCGGTGTACCGCTAACTCATGCCTTAAATCTGACAGCCGATGCGGTAGACAATGCCTTTGTGTCTGAACGCATCGTAGGGATGCGTCAAAATATTGAACGCGGCGAGAGCATGGCCCGGGTTGCTGCCAGTAGCGGCCTGTTTACTCCGCTGGTGATGCAGATGATTAATGTCGGCGAGGAAACGGGACGGATTGACGAGCTTTTAGAAGAAGTGGCCGAATATTATGAACGGGAAGTGGATTATGACCTGAAAACACTGACCGCAAAAATTGAGCCTATCTTAATTTCTATAGTATCTGCCATGGTACTTGTATTAGCATTAGGCATATTTACCCCCATGTGGGATATGATGAATGCGCATAAGTAAGGAATAATCGCAGATGTGCAAACGTGTTAGCTGTAATAACCTTCAAATTCAACCAGACAGGATACGCTGATGAGTAGGTCTGATAGCAGTCACAGAACCGTACTAATTAATTTTATAATTGTCGTCTTTTTTTTCGTGCTCATAGCCACGTTTGTATGGTATTTCGATAAGAACGAGCCAAATGTTCAAAAAACGGCGTTGATGAACGCTGCTGACAAATTTAATAATTTGGTGATTGCAGCGCATTGGCAATGGCGTGCCAAAGGGCAACCAGAGCGCATTATGTTGGTGGATTACAACATTGAAACCCAAAAGGAAACCAACCGATTGCCAGTGAACATGAGTGATCTGGGTTGGCCTCGCGTGGAACCCAATATGGATGGCTGCAAAAAAGTCTGGGATATGATTTTAGATATGCCATTGCAATTAGATACTTTCAGGGTCAGAGCTGAGTTTTTTGACGGTATTAATACGGGGGGTAAAATACTGGACTCAAAGTGTCGTTTCAGTATTACAGCCGGGGCCTGGTTCGATTATTATATCTACACCGGCAGGGTTCAAAAATTTGAATAAAGCAGCTACACTATTCATAAATACCTTTAAAAATTAATAGTTAGAGGTAAAAGGCGGTTCGCCAGACACAAAAATCTGACTGTAGTAAGGATACTGGTTAAATTTTAGCTCGGTGTCCTTAAGATTCTCTCCTTTTTTCACGTCGAGTCTTAAGAGATCCCCAAATAATGCCGATATAAGGATAGCTGTCAGTGCAACTAATGTGGATTGGTTTGCATGAAACGGGTTGTTTAAGACTAAAGTAGGATGTTATTCCTACCCAATTAGCGTCACCATATACAACATACGGAGTTAGTAAAAAGATGTTTCGATTCGTGAGTAACAAAAGCGTCGAGAAAAGCAATATGACAAAGCAAAGTGGTTTCTCATTGATTGAACTGGTAATCGTGGTCGTGGTACTCGGATTGCTGGCGGCAACGGCGTTGCCGCGCTTTTTGGATGTCACCGATGACGCCGAAGACGCAACCGTTGAAGGTGTAGGTGGCGGTTTTGCAACTGGTGTTGGTCTTATCCGGGCGCAGTGGGAAATTGAAGGTCGGCCTTCTGAAAACATCAGCGCCAATGTCACGGCAGTCACCTTAGGCGGTGTCGAGATTGCGGTGGATAAAGATACGGGTTATCCCACTGGTCTGGCACAAACTAACTCTGAAGACGTGGATATTGATGAAGAAGATTGTATGCAGGTGTTCAAGCGCATTATTCAAAGTTCACCCACCATTACGACTGAATGGGAAGGTGGCCAGGAAAACGCGTTTGAAGGCGTGCGTTATTACACCACGGTAGCGGATGGCGCTGCCGAAGAAAACAATGATTTATGTTATTACTACCTGACGCAGACGGTTAAAAACGAAGTTGCCCAACCCTCAGATGACACTGTAGGTAACGGTTTTGTTTACGACCCTCGTTTTGGTCAGGTAACGACTTTTAGCAATAACTAACAGGACTAAGCTGCCTTTTTTCTGAAATCTGGAAATGTTGGCACCTTAATTGAATAAGCTCGGGCAGAGTCAAAAAATTGGTGGGTTAGCAATAAGTGGTAAGCGCAACCAAATGATAACCGGGATTTTGACCTGAATCATAACGGCAATAAGGGGAATGCCGAACACTATGATTAAGGATGAAAAATTGCTAACACAAAAGAATTAATAATTTGAGGTTAAAACGATGAGAGTAGTAAATATGAAAACAGCAAACTTTAAACAGCAAAAAGGTTTTACCTTAATTGAGCTGATTATTGTCATTATTATCTTAGGTATCCTGGCGGTAACCGCAGCACCTAAGTTTTTGGATATTCAGGATGATGCACAACAATCTGCGATTAGCGGTATCAACGGTGCTCTGCGATCCGCAAGTCAGATCGCGCATTCTGCGAATCTTGTAAACTCAGGTGCAACGATATCACTTGAAGGTGCAACATATGATGTGGTTGATACTTATCTGGTAGCTGACGAGATTTGCAGAATTATTGGTCTGACAGATAGCGTGTTAGCAGCAGGGGTAACAACTTCTAGCGATGGTCAGTATATTTGTGAATACGAAGCTGATGCGGGTTCTGATGATGAAGGCAGAACTACAATTTATCCCAGCAATTATAACGGTCCAAATGCAACTACACCGGGTAATTGTTTTGTTCAGTATACTGACGCAGATAATGCCACTACGACACCAAGTGACTCTGTTACTACACCTGTAATTACTCAAACTCTAACCTGTGATGATGTTGGTGCTGCCTAAAAAGTAGAGCATCTCATTTAAGCCGACACTGTGTGTCGGCTTTTACTGTATGAAAAGCGATAATCATCAATGTTCAAAAACCACACAGGGCTTTACCCTGGTTGAGCTTATTTTAGTCGTCTTAATTTTGGCGATTCTTTCTGTTTACGTAGCTCCACGGTTACTTAACACATCCGATATAGCCGCTACGGTTTATCAAAACCGTGCTATCTCTATACTGCGCAATATGCAAACCCGCGCTATGCAGGATACGCGCAACGACGGTTATTGCTATAAAGTCTATTTTGATAATGCCAATGATCAGTTTGGTATTCCGTCCAATGATTACTCAGTAACTGCAATAACCGCTCAAATTGAAGCCACCTGTGCCGATACTATAGATACCAGCGACATTGCTGAGTACTTTTACGTGCCTGCCAGTGCCCTGCAAAAGGACGGTATTGATTTGGTATTGCGTGGCAATGATGGAAACGAAATCTCGGCTATCGAATTTGACACCTTAGGAAGAGCCAATCAAAATGAATTAACATGTGTTGGAAATTCGGTCAATGGATACAATGGTTGTCGAATTGAGTTTATTGGTAAATCTTCTGCATATGTTTGTGTAGAGTCAGAAGGGTATATTTATGCCTGTTAGTGCTAATAAAAGCTTACAATCAGGATTTTCTTTGATCGAAATGGTTATCGGTATAACCGTGTTTGCTATTGCATTGACCGTTGTTACTGGCGTTGTTTCTCCGCAAATCTCTAAAAGCGTTACTCCCATCTATCAGGTACGTGCCACTGAACTGGCGCAATCCATGTTCAATGAAATTCTCGGCAAGTTTTACGATGATAATTCTGATCGCAACGGTGGTCGTGTTCGTTGTGATGAGGATGTTAATGGCGACGGACAAATACGCAAACAAGATGATGAAAGAGCATGTTCACTTATTTTGGGCCCAGAAAATGGTGAAAATGGACGGGAAAACTTTGATGATATTGATGACTTTAACGGTTATTACGAAGATGAAGTGTTGCAAAATTCTCTCGGCTTAGACCTTGAGATAGATGGCAAAGAGTTATACGAAGGATTTGCGGTTGCCGTCTCTGTCAGTTATGACAGTGACATGAATGGTGTTCCCAATCATTTAGAAACCCCGCAACAGGAAGCCACCGGAAATATCAAGTTTATTCAGATCACTGTGACCATGCCAGACGGTGAAGACATGACGTTTTCATCCTACAAGCATAATTATTGAGGTGTTGTTTGATGAAGCGAAGTAACACCACCCAAATAACAGGCATATTTCGTCAGCAACACGCCGGCTTTACCCTGGTAGAGCTGATAGCGGTTATTGTTATCCTTGGCATTGTATCGCTGGGGGTTACCAATTTTATGGGTAACAGTACCCAGATGTATGTGGATACTGCAGAACGGGACGATATTCTGGCCAAAAGTCGCTATACCGTTGAGCGGTTAAATCGTGCCATTCGTTATGCTCTGCCTAATAGTATTCGGGTGGCTGCGAATAAGCCGCCCGGACAGGACGTCAATGCCCACTGTCTGGAGTTTTTCCCGATTGAGTGGAGTACCTTCTATTTATCTATCGCCACCGGTGCAGATTCCCCCATTACCACCATTGAAGGACCCGATATGGTGAGCGCCCTGGATGCCGTTGCTTCTGGCTATGATGACACAAATGAGTTGGCGCACTATGTTGTGGTTTACCCAACTGACCCTTCACAGGTATATGTCGATGAGGCCGAACTGATAGATGATGACGGGCGCATTGTGCGGGTTCAGGATGTTAGGGATGCGTCTCGCGATGGCCTAAAAGAAGTAGAGTTTCAAAATGCCATCAGCTTTGATGAAGAATCCACAGTTGAACGTTTTTATATTGTCAGCGACCCAATCAGTTATTGCCTGGTGCTGGAAAGTGGCAGTTATAACCTGTACCTGCTTTCAGATTACGGCATTTTACCCACCCAGGTGGCTGACGTGGACGAGCTGCAAATTACTTACGGTGCCACTAAAGTCTTAATGGCACAAAATCTGACGAATGATATAAGTAAAATTACTAATGGTCAGTTGAATAATAACCGACCATTTGACGAAGCACCGTTTCGGGTTGAAGATTCTCGATTACAACGCAACGCGATTGTTCACACACTCCTGATGTTTGAGCGCAATGATGAAGTGGTAGTATTTAACAATGAAATACATATGCAAAACTCACCATAGCCTCAAGGGGCTGGGTCAACAATCAGGCAATATGCTGATCATGAGCATTTTTGCCATTTTGGTACTGGCGTTTCTGGGCTTGTCTATGTCGCGTTTGCTGGGAACCAGCTCTGCCACCATTGTTTACGAGGTCTACGGCTTGCGGGCACTGAATGCCGCGCGCAGCGGCCTTGATCAAAAAGTGTTGGATGTATTTGCCGGACAAACCAGTGATGCCAGTCGTTGCGATGCAGATGGTTCTGATTCGAGCTTATGGGTACAGGAAAATTTTAACGACATTCCCGGTATGGAAAATTGCAGTGTCGTGGCTTTGTGCACGGTCACCGAGGTGGATAGTACCAACTACTACCGCTTCGAAAGCCAGGGAACCTGCGAGTTGGAAGGTGAAGGGATCGTGGTCAGCCGTACATTGGCAATTGATGGTCGGGATGTGCAGTCATGAGATTCATCCAGTTATTGATTCTTAGTGTGTTGATTTTTGTTTCGCATCGGGTCGCCTATGCTTCTGTAGTAGGGTTTTCAAATAATCCTTTTATCGTTAATTTTCTGTTATCTGATGATCAGGCGAGTCGCCATCACGACGATGACGATGACGATGATGACGATGACGATGACGACGACGATGATCGAAATAATGGCGAGTTAGGCGTTTGTAACGCAAATCTGTCTCAGGTATTCACCGACGCGGTGGCCAGCTATGATAACAATGGCAAGATGGTGTTTGAGCGGGATGCGGTAATCTATCTCATTAAAAATGATTCTTTGTATTATGCTGATGGTTTCATCGACTTTAATGACATCGACGACAAAACCAATGGCTACAGCTGTGGCAACAAAGCCTGTCGCTCTTCGGGAAATCTCGCTTTAAGTCTGGATATAGGGGATTTTCAGGAATCCGATGGGGATAATGTCACCATTGAAAGAGACCGTTCCGGGTCACTGCCAGAAGGCGACTATAAAAACGTCATCGTTAAAGAAAATGGTCAAATCAATTTCACTTCTGCAAACGGTGTTTACCGCATCAAAAAGCTGGAATTGGAACGCAATAGCTACGCAGGTTTTTCCAGCGGCATTTATTACATCGATGACCTGACAGTAAAAGAAGGGGCGCAAATCTGGCACGCTGGCGGCGATTCCACCATTATTTATGCGGATAACAATATAAACTTTGAGCGCAATGTGGCTGTTAATTTGTGGTCATCTGCCAGTAAGTTTTTTATCTATGCCAATAAAGACGTGCACATCAAAGAAAATGCTCAATATAAAGGCTTTCTTTACTCCAGAAAAAAAATTCAAATGGAGCGTCAGTCTGCGGTCAGAGGTGGGTTAACCGCTGATGACATCCATATGAAAGAAGGTTCCGTTGTCTATTATGATGAAGATCAGGTGGGCAATATTACCGGATGTAATGGTGGTGATGATCCTGACCCGGTAGAGCCTTTACCCGACCCCATTAGTCATTGGCCTTTAGATGTGTGCCCGGTAAATGGCAATAGCATGGCTGTCCCCGATATTATCGGAGGCAATGATGGCACGACGATTGGTAGTGCCAGTGCAAATCAAAGCGCCGTTTACTGTCAGGGGGTAACGTTTGACGGGGACACAGGCCATGTCAATATTCCTCATGACAACGATTTCGCTCTGGAGCAAGGCGCTATTTCGTTTTGGTTCAATACCACCGACGCCAGCTTGCCAGGAGATTCTTCCAGTCGTGGCCAGGCCATTTTCTCCAAAGACTCCAGTGGACGGGATGATGGTGGTAGCCTGACATTCTGGATTTACGAACCCAATGATACCCGTATACGGGTTCGCTATCAGTCTGAGGACTATAGCTATAACCTGTTCTCATCAACCAGAATAAGCGATAACACCTGGTATCATGTGCTGTACACCTGGGGCGACGAGGGAATGCAGCTGTATGTTAATGGTGTGCTGGAAGATACCCGTGAAGAAACCTATGGTATTGAAAGTAACCCCGAGCCTATCATACTGGGAGCCAGTGCTCACCGCTCAGGAAATGACGGCTCAGATCCGGATGATTTATACGATTTCTTCTCAGGCAGCATGGATGACGTGCGCATTTTCGACGAGCAACTAGCCCAAAATCAGGTGGATGAATTGCTGGCATTGTCAGCCTATTCCTGCAGTGAGTGCCAGGACCCTGATCCTGAGCCTGAACCTGTACTGGTGGGACACTGGAAAAATAATCTCTGTTCGCTGACCGGTGCAGCCGACGAAGTGATAGATTCAATCAGTGGGAATCACGGTCAGGCACTGGACGGAACCAGCATTGAGAATGAAGGGCGGTTCTGCCAAAGCCTGAAGTTTAATGGTGATGACGCTCACGTTAATATTCCTAATGCCGCCGAATTTGATTTAGATTCAGGAACGGTATCTTTCTGGTTTAAGGCTGAAGACTTGGATCACAGTAGTGATTCAGGACAAGGTGGACAAGGACTGTTTTCGAAAGATTCCAGTGGCTGGGACAGTGGCGGCCACCATTTAACAATATGGTTGCAAAGCAATGGCCAGATACGGGCCAGACACCAGACAACGAACTCCAACGATGATAAAAACCTGTACACCAATACCGGTGCCATTAATGAGAATCAGTGGTATCACCTGGTGTATAGCTGGGGTAGCTATGGCATGAAGATGTACCTTAACGGGACATTGGTGGATAGCAATTCTGATAGCCGTGGTATTGGCGGCAATCCTGAACCTATTACCCTGGGCGCCAACGCCTGGGTGACAGAAAATAATGGCTCAAGTAGCCAGTATTTAAAAGACAAGTTCCTTGGTGAAATGGACGACCTCAGGCTGTACGAAGGGCAGCTGGATAATGCTGCTGTTGCTGTATTGTATGCCGAAGAAAATGCAGATACCTGTGAAGAGTGTGTTGAACCAGAACCGGTATTGGTTGGTCACTGGAAGAATAACGTTTGTAGTCTGAATGGTTCCGAAGATGAAGTTATTGATGCGGTAGGCGAGAATCACGGTCGCGCTGTAGACGGCGCAAGTATCGAGTTTGACGGAAAATATTGCCAGGGACTGAGTTTTGATGGTGAGGATGCCAATGTACTGATCCCTCATGCAGATGATTTCTCCCTTGCCAGCGGCTCTTTGTCCTTCTGGTTTAAGGCCGAAGACCTTGGACATAGCTCCGATTATGGGCATGGTGGGCAGGGCCTGTTTTCCAAAGATTCCAGTGGCTGGGACGCCGGTGGCGACCATTTAACAATCTGGTTAAACAGCAACGGTTCTATCCGGGCCAGGCATCAGATTTACAATGACAGTAATCAGGATCGCAATGTATACGCATCTTCGGGTGCGGTGACTGCCAACCAATGGTATCACCTGGTGTATACCTGGGGTAATAAAGGCATGAAGCTATACCTCAACGGCAATGAGGTCGATTCTGACAGTAGCACCCGAGGGTTGAGTGGTAACCCTGAACCTATTGTTTTGGGGGCTAACGCCTGGGTGACTGAAAATTATGGCTCTTCCAGCCAATATCTGAAAGACAAGTTCAAAGGTGAAATGGACGACCTGCGTTTATATGATGGTCAGTTAAGCAGCGCAGGTGTGGCTGAATTATATGAAGCGGAAAACCCGGATACCTGTGAAGAATGTGAAGTACCAGATCCTGTGCTGGTGGCGCATTATGGCGCAGATGTGTGCGCTATCAACGGAGATGGTGGAAGCTATGTGGATATCGTTAATGGCTACAATGGCTACTATCTGGACGGGGTAACCACCACCTCAGGTAAGTTCTGTAATGCTGTGGGCTTCGCCGGTATCGATGAGCACATTAATATTCCGCATCGTGAAGCTTTTGAGATTGCACAGGGAGCAATTTCTCTGTGGATCAATGTACCAGAGCTGGACTATGCCAATATCGATGACAGCACCCATGACGGTCAGGCGATCTTTTCCAAAGATTCTCAGGGCACTGATTACGGTGGTAAACACCTTACTATGTTTGTGAAAGCGAACGGTGCGATTAGGGTCAGACATCAAACAACGGGAGATAACGAAATTGTTTCGCCGTCCAATGTTATCCAGGAAGGCCAATGGCACCATATCGTTTATTCATGGGGAGCCAGTGGCAAGCGTTTGTACATTGACGGAGTGTTAAAAGACAGTGACAGTAGTCCTTCGCAAGGTATTGATACAAACCCCGAACCTATCGTACTTGGCGCCAATGCGTCCACCACCGGTAATGGCGTATCCGAGCCGTCTAAATTAGATAATTGGTACAAAGGAAGTATCGATGATCTGCGCATTTATGGTACGGCACAACCCGACGATGAATTTGTTGTTGCCCTCTACCAGGACGATTATGCCTGTACAGCCTGTGATAACAGCCTGGCCCATTATAAGTTTGAAGGGGCCAGCAATGTTGCACTAAATGATGAGAATAACGCCTTCAATGGGACTGCCTACATTAACAACGGTACTAATCTGAGCTTCCTGCATGGTAATGGCGGAAGTCAGTTAGGCTCATGTCAGGTGGTTTCTATTCCTCGCAATAACAGTGGTTCTGCGCAAAATGCGGTGGATACTACCATTAATCCGAAGACCGACATTGGCGCACGGGGCACAATTTCCTTTTGGTATCAGGCTAATGAGGCCTGGGTGAATGGCCGAGCCAGACAACTGTTCGATGCTTCTAATGCCTCGATATACTTCTACGGTACCATTACAAACGATGGCAAATTGTTGTTCGGTATGGAAGATGAGTCTGACCGTGATGCCCGTATTACCACGTCGTATCCGTTGAATTTCCCTGCCGGCACCTGGGTACATCTGGCGTTTAGCTGGGATTTAGAAAACCGACAAATGAATATTTATGTCAATGGCAATGCGCAATCTTACTCAGGCAGTGTGCCCTCCAATATGAGTAGTGTGCTGGGCAATATGAACTCTTTGTTTATCGGGGATAATCGTCATCCCTCCTACTTCCCTGATGCAACGGGGAATTCAGCCGATGGTCAGTTTGATGATGTGCGGATCTACCGGTTTGCGCAAAGTGCTGCCAACATACAGCAAGATATGAACGACCTGTCGCCCTGTGCAATCACAGTGCACCATTATGAAATTGATTACGACAGCCCGGCATCGATTTGTTCTGTTTCAGATATCACTGTCAGAGCCTGTCAGGATGAGGCCTGTAGCAGTCTTGTGCCGGGTAATCAGTCGGTATTCCTGCAGTATACCAGTGATGGGGTAACACGCGTTGTTGAAGATGAGTTAGTGCTCACCAATGGCGAAGGAACTGTCAGTAACTGGCGTCGAGATAATGTTGAAACCGGTGTATTCCATATCCATATGGCTTCCCCCATGCCCAGCAATGGTTACACCTGTACGCAGGCCAACTGTGAGATTAGTTTTGATTATATCCTGGATATGATCTTCCGTGATGCGACCGGAGATTCTGAAACCATCCCCACACAGGTGGCACAACAGGCATTTTCGTCAGGCAACAATGCGGTTATTGTCAAATCACCGGATACCTGCCCGGCGCTGGAGAATCCGGTACCGTTACAGGTTGCTGTTGAATGTATCAATCCTTCTACCTGTTCCGGGTTGCCATTTGAAATCACCAGTGGTAACACAACGTTGTCGTTAAGTCCCAGCAACAGTGGGTCAACCCTTAACTACACTACAGTGTCGAATTTCTTCAATGGTGTAGAAATGCAGTTGTCGGATTTAAAATATCACGATGTAGGTGAAATAAAGCTGCATGTCAGAGCGGCAGGGGCTACGGCTTCTAAGCAATTTACAGTAAAACCCGCATGGTTACAGCTAAACGCAGATGTGGGAGAAACTCACGTGGCCGGTGAGGATTTTAATCTTACGGTAACGGCTTATGGTGCTGAAGGTGGCGTTGTTCCCAGTTATGTGCCCGGCGATCTGATGTTTTCAATGCAGCGCTATACGCCGGAAGAGGTGCTAGAGGCGCGTGCTAATCTGATGATCCGCAATCCCAATGACTCGCAGGATGTGATCAACATACTTGACGATTCGTTGCTTAATCAATTCTCCAACAATGGGTTTTCCGCTGCACAGCCGAACTTCTCCCAGGGGGTGTCCGTGTCCATGGTAGCCAGCATGGATGAAGTGGGGCAGTTTGCACTTGACGTGCGAGACAATGATTATCTCAACGTCGGGGTAATCAACAGTGTACTGGCGGCTGCCGGAAATACTAATTTAGCCGATTATGTCCATACCCGCTTTATTCCGGGCTATTTTGCTCTGGATACCACGTTTGATTATGCGCCTTACTGCGGTAGTTTCACCTATCGGGGTGATGTCATTCCTTCCTATGATGAGATAAATGACAGCACACCGCATATTCTGGAATTTACCGCTAAAAACGCCAAAAATGGAGTCACCACCTATTACGACGCAAACCTGAACAGCGATTTCAGGTACGATGACGGCAATCAGTTTGCGTCCCGTCTATACGAAACCGACGACACCAGTGTCAGTAGTTCTCTGGGATCGGTAGAGTTTGATGCCGGTGATTTATCGGATGGCAAATTCAGCTTCCTGATGAGAAGCGATAACATCGTATTTAACAAGCGAAGTTCACCGACGTTACCAGTCTCTACCGGTTCGGGTGAAGGTAGTACCAATATCGCGTTTTCATTGTCAGCTGATGCACTTAAGGATGAAGACGGCGTAGGGGTTAAAGTCGCTTATGCTGATGCGGGTTGGTCGCAACTGAATATCGAAGGCGTGATGCAAGGTATTGAAATTCGCGAAGGCCGTTTCCGTATCGTCAATTCGGTATCAACGGAGCAGTCTCTGGATGTGGTCTTTGAGGCCCAGTTCTTTGGCACAATTCAGGGCAGCAATGCAGGCGCATGGAAAACCAACTTACTGGATAGTTGCAGCAGCTTTGATGCAACGCAAATCAAAATACTGAATGTCAGTAATGGCATCGCTGGTACACCATCCATAACTGGAAGTGGCACGTTGAATGCCGGTGTTGCTGATGGTGCACTTGCGATGGAGCTCAATGTCAATTTTGCCGATGATGAAAACCCCAACGGTGCCGTATTCCTGGGTTATGAGATCGAAGCAGAGTTCGACTTTATGCAGTATCAATGGTGTGATGCAGAGCAATATAATTCCAACCTGGAAACACTGGCATGTACACATCCAGCGGCAGAATTTGTGTTTGGCCTGATCCGTGGCAATGACCGGGTTATCCACTGGCGAGAAGTGCTTTAAGTTCGGCTTCGCCAGATGCAATTTACCGACAAGAAAGCGTGAATTTTGCGGAAAATTCGCGCTTTTTTTGTGCGTATTAAAATAAATACTCTAATAACGCGGGCATCTTCGTCTTATTTGTTGCTGAATGGGCAGCGCATTGGTAAAGTTAGCGCAATAACATGCCCTAACAATACTTGCTAAAAAGGAACCGGACCTTCCATGTTTAAGAAACTCCGCGGAATGTTCTCCAACGATCTTTCCATCGACCTCGGTACTGCCAATACGCTGATCTACGTAAAAGATCGCGGCATTGTGCTCAATGAACCCTCTGTAGTAGCAATTCGACAAGAACGTGCTGGCGGACCTAAAAGCGTGGCATCTGTGGGTGCTGCTGCGAAGCGAATGTTAGGCCGAACGCCCGGTAACATCAAAGCAATACGTCCTATGAAAGACGGGGTAATTGCAGATTTTTACGTCACCGAAAAAATGCTGCAGCATTTCATCAAGCAAGTACATGACAATAATTTTCTGCGCCCCAGTCCGCGGGTTTTAGTTTGCGTACCTTGTGGCTCAACTCAGGTCGAGCGCCGGGCCATTCGCGAGTCAGCACTGGGTGCCGGTGCCCGCGAAGTTTATCTGATTGACGAACCCATGGCGGCAGCAATTGGTGCTGGCTTGCCGGTATCTGAAGCCACCGGCTCTATGGTCGTTGATATTGGTGGCGGAACCACTGAGGTTGCCATTATCTCCTTAAATGGTGTGGTATATTCTTCTTCGGTACGTATCGGTGGTGATAAGTTCGACGAAGCTATCATCAGCTATATCCGTCGTAACTTCGGGTCTTTGATTGGTGAAGCCACAGCCGAGCGAATCAAACACGAAATCGGTGCTGCCTATCCAGGTGAGGAAGTACGCGAAATTGAAGTACGCGGTCGCAACCTTGCCGAAGGTGTACCAAGAGGCTTTACGCTGAACAGCAATGAAATTCTGGAAGCACTTCAGGAGCCACTCACCGGGATTGTGTCAGCGGTAATGGTGGCATTGGAACAATCTCCGCCAGAACTGGCTTCCGATATTTCTGAGCGCGGCATGGTGCTTACCGGTGGTGGCGCTTTGTTAAAAGATTTAGATCGCCTGTTAATGGAAGAAACCGGCATTCCAGTTGTTATTGCCGATGATCCACTCACCTGTGTTGCACGCGGTGGTGGTAAAGCATTCGAAATGATCGATATGCACGGCGGTGACCTGTTCACTTATGAATAAGTACTAGAGGACCTCCGGTCCTCTTCTCCTTTTTAAGGCTCCGAGACCCTTAATGGAAACTATCTTCTTAAGAGGTCCATCTCTTAACATCAGACTGGTTATAGCGATTATCTTATCGGGTACGCTGATGGTGTTGGATCATCGACTCGATAGCTTTGGTAGCGCACGGCTGTTTCTCAACAGTATGGTTTCCCCTATTCAATACGCTGCGAACCTGCCCGGTGCCATGTTGAACTGGACGTCGACTAATCTCACCACCCAGCAGCAATTGTTAGAAGAAAACGAACGGCTGAAACGCGACAATGTATTGTTGAGCGAAAAGATCCAACAAAATGATTTTTTACGTCAGGAAAACGATCACCTGCGTGCATTATTGGGTTCCGTTTCTGAGCAGGGAGTGCGCAAAATGATCGCTGAAGTAATGGCGATTGATAACAATCCCTATAGCCATCAGTTGGTCATTAATAAAGGCTCCATCAACGGCGTTTACGAAGGGCAGGCTGTGCTGGATGAACACGGAATTGTCGGCCAGGTGTTACATGTCGCTACCACCAACAGTCGGATATTGCTGATTTCGGATATTACCCATGCGGTGCCCACCAGAGTGCTCAAAAATAATGTGCAATTGATCGTTTCCGGCACCGGGAATCTCACCGAATTAACCCTTGAACACGTGGCCCACAGCACGGATATTTCCGGTGGTGATTTATTGATTTCTTCCGGTCTGGGCAATGTTTTTCCGGAAGGCTATCCGGTGGCCAGAATTACCGAAGTGATACGCGATGAGTCCCGGCCTTTCGCATATGTCAAAGCCTCACCGATTGCGAAACTGGACCGTCTTAAGTATTTGTTGCTGCTATGGCCTGAAGCGCAGCCCGATGCGACAAACAGCGAGGAAGTACAGGACTGATGTTCGCAATTAAACATTACATCATAGGGTTGAGTATTCTGGCAGCGCTGTTGTTGCAGGTGATGCCTATGCCGCCAATGGTAGACCCTTACCGACCTGACTGGCTCATGTTGGTGATTGCTTACTGGACCCTGGCACTACCCCACAGAGTCAGTATTGGTGTGGCGTTTTTAAACGGCCTGATACTGGATATTTTACTGGGCACCACCTTAGGGGTGCATAGTCTGGCGTTGACGGCAGTAACTTATGTGTTGGCGATGAACTACCAGCGCTTGCGCAATTATTCTGTTTGGCAACAAGCTCTTATTATTGGGTTGATTGCGGCTTTGTATCACCTGCTTATTTTTTGGTTGCTGCGCTTGCTCAATGAAATAGATTTTATTTTTGCCTATATGTGGCCGGTTTTAACCTCGATGCTGATCTGGCCCTGGGTATTTTCACTGTTGCGCAAATTACGCCGCCAGTTTCGCATCACTTAGTTTATTACCTTCAGATGATTGTATTAGCCTCCGCTTCGCCCCGCCGGGCGCAATTATTGCAGCAAGTTGCTATCGAATTTGAACGTCAAAGTGCCGACATAGATGAGACACCACACGCTGGTGAATCCGCAACAGCACTCGTGGAGCGATTAGCTCGTGAAAAAGCTGAGGCGGTTGCTGGCAGTCGACGCGACGGACTATTAGTGCTGGGTGCGGATACGATTGGCTTGTTGAATGATGATATTTTGGTAAAGCCAAAAAATGTTACAGATTTTCGGGGAATGATGCGGCGTATGTCCGGTCAAACCCATAAAGTTATTACGGCAATTGCCGTGGCAAAGTGGTGCTCACAAACACAGCAATGTCAGGTAGAAAGTGGCCAGGTTAGTTCAGAGGTGACGTTTAAAATACTCTCTGAGCAGGAAATAGCGCATTACTGGTCCACCGGCGAACCGGCGGATAAAGCCGGAGGTTATGCGATTCAGGGCTATGCCGGGCAATTCGTGACCCACATTGCGGGAAGTTACAGTGCGATAGTGGGATTACCGCTATGCGAAACCGTAGCGATGCTGAACAGAATGAAGGATTGAACCATGAGTGGTGAGTTATTAATCAACGTAACACCGTCTGAATCACGCGTAGCGCTGATAGAAAATGGTCTGCTGCAAGAAATCCATGTAGAGCGGCATACCAAAAAAGGACTGGTAGGCAACATCTATCGCGGCAAGGTTAGCCGTGTGCTACCTGGTATGCAGGCCGCGTTTGTGGATATTGGTTTAGAAAAAGCCGCATTTTTGCATGCATCGGATATTGTGGTACACAATGAAATTTTGGAAGAGGTTAACGAATCCGAGATTAAGAAAACCCATAATCAAACCCAGGATATTCGCGAATTAGTGCGCGATGGCCAGGATATCGTAGTGCAGGTAGTCAAAGATCCTATCGGCACCAAAGGGGCGCGACTTACCACAGATATCACCATTCCCTCCCGATATCTGGTGTTTATGCCGGGGGTAACTCATTTAGGTGTTTCGCAACGCATAGAAGATGAGCAGGAGCGCGAGCGGCTTAAAACCATGATGGAAAGCGTGGGCGGCAAAGGCGGTTTTATCCTGCGCACGGCAGCAGAAGGGGTGGCTGAAAAAGAACTTGTGGCCGATGCGGAATTTTTACAAAGATTGTGGTCTAAAATACAGGTAAGGCAAAAGAAGCGAAAATCCAATGTCTTATACGAAGATCTTCCCCTGGCACGGCGAGTGTTGAGGGATTTTGTCGGTACTGAATTGGATCGCATCCGAATTGATGCCAAGCTGGCCTTTCAGGAGCTGCAGCATTTTACTAAAGAATATGCGCCTGAATTTCATCGCCTGCTGGAGCATTATCCTGGCGAGCGACCGATATTCGATCTTTATGATGTTGAGAACGAAGCGCAACGGGCACTGGAACGGCGGGTTGATTTAAAATCAGGGGGATATCTGATTATTGATCAAACTGAAGCCATGACCACCATCGACATCAATACCGGTGCCTTTGTTGGACATCGCAATCTGGAAGAAACGATCTTTAACACCAACATCGAAGCCACTCAGGCGATTGCCCGCCAACTGCGTCTGCGCAACCTGGGGGGTATCATCATCATTGATTTTATTGATATGGTGGACAGCAGCCATCAAAAACGGGTTTTGCACAGTCTGGAAGTGGCGGTCAGTAAAGACCGGGCGAAAAGCAAGATCCATGGCTTTACTGCGCTGGGACTGGTGGAAATGACCCGCAAGCGCACCAGAGAAAGTCTTGAGCATATTTTGTGTGGTGAATGCCCGGTGTGCAAAGGACGTGGCTCTATTAAAACAGTCGAAACAATTTGTTTTGAAATTATGCGCGAAATTGTGCGCGTGAACCGGGCTTATGATGCCGACAAATTTGTGGTGTATGCCTCTCCAACAGTGGCTGAAGCGCTGATGGATCAGGAATCCCATGTGTTGGCGGAACTGGAAGTATTTATCAGTAAGCAAATTAAAGTACAAACGGAGATGTTGTATAACCAGGACAAATATGACGTGGTTATGATGTGACCCAAAACAAAACAAACAGGCTTTCAGCTCAGGCATGCCATAGCGAGGTGAAAGTGATCAAAGATTGGCGTTTTTATGCCGCCTGGATAACCAGAAAAATCTGGATGTCTGCGGCTGTCTTGCTGGTAACGCTGGCGGTATTGATCTCGCTGGTGCGATATTCCCTGCCTTACATGGACTCCCACAAGCACCATCTGGAGTCTTTTCTACAAGAACAGTACAACAGTGACATTCAGATTGGTTACATCAGTGCCATGTGGAAAGGTAAAGGGCCGGCGATTGTACTTAAAGATGTGGTGTTAAAGCAGGAACAGGATTCTCCTATTTCCTTTTCCATTGACGAAACCCAAATTGAACTGGATTTCTGGAGTTCAGTGCAGCAGCGTCAAATTCAGTCGCAGCGCTTTAACCTGATCGGATTGCAGTTACAGGTAGATCTGCCAAAGATTGAGAGTAGCGGTGAGCAGTATCCCATTCTCGATGCGCTACAAACGCTGTTTCTGGAACAATTAGCGCGATTTTCAGTGAGCAACAGTGAAGTACTGCTGAAAACCCGTCTGGATGAGCAAAAAATTCAGATCCAGCAGTTAAGCTGGCTCAATAAAGAACAACGACACCAGGGAGTTGGTCAGATGCGGGTGGCTGAACTGGCGCGCAACTCCGCCCGGTTTGTGCTGGATTTGCACGGTTCCAAAGACAGTTTCGATGGTACGTTTTATGCCGAAGCTGAAGATTTGGATTTATCCCCCTGGATTAAAGCGTTACTGCCTACCGAATACAATATTCAGCATAGTCGCGGCAACTTTAAACTCTGGGCAGGCATGCAAAATACTCAGATCTCGTTTGTCCAGGCTGATTTGTCTCAAAGTGAATTTGTCTGGCAGGGTGAAGACAAGGAAAACGCTGTCTCTGCAGAGGTCCTGAAAGGGCAGTTTTATGCCATGCCGAACAGCAATGGTTGGGATTTTAATCTCGATGATTTCTCTTTGGTTGTGAACGAGCGACTCTTTACCAGCGACTGGCACGGCTCTTTGTTCACCAATGGAGTAGTAACCCTAAGTGCCGCAGAAAGCTTTAACCTGTCACCCTTGTTGCCTCTGAGCAGCGTATTGTTGGGAGAGTCTTTCCAACATCAATTGGCAGCATTTGACCCTAATGTTCAGGTTAACCGTGCTGACTTCTATCTGTCGGAAGATTATTTAGGCAGTTACCTGGCCTTTGACGATCTGAGTATTCAGGAGCAACCCCATATACCGGGTATCAATGATGTTTTCGGAGAACTATTTTGGCTCAATGATAACGGCGTATTAAATCTGCAATCCGAAGACAGTTATCTCGCCGGAGAGCAGTTGCTGGGTTTTGTGGTGCCTTATCAAACACTAACTCTGTCGGCTTTTGTGAATACCAAAGCCGGAGAAAGCCGAATTCTGATCCCTGATTTTGAACTGCAAAGTCAGGATTTACATATTCAACAGCAGGCTGAGTATGACCTGCAAACCGGCAATTTGACCTTATCGGCCAATGTACAGGACACAGATTTGTCTGTCGTGAAAGGCTATTTTCCGGACTTAATGGGTCAGGACACCCGGAGTTGGCTAATTCGCGCATTGGAAAAAGGCCAAACCCGCAACGCCAACATTCTGTGGCGTGGCAACCCTGCTGATTTTCCTTTCGAGCAAGGACAGGGTATTTTTCAGGCCAGTGTCGATATTGCACAACTGCAATTGAAATTCCAACCAGACTGGCCAGCTCTTGAAGAGGCTTACGTCAGTTTGCTGTTTGAAAATGACAGCCTGACAATATCGGGCAAAGAAGGCCGCATTTCCGGGCTGGATGTGCAACAGGTACAAGCGGTTATTCCACAGTTAAGCGGCAGTTCTTATGTGGCCATTGATGCAGATGGCCAGGGTAGCGGAGTGCAAATTACAGATTTGTTTAATGCCAGCAGCTTAAAAGACTCTGTCGGGCAGGCCCTGAATTTTCTGCAGGTAAAAGGCGACATGCAGGCCAAGTTAAACCTGCACATTCCATTTAATGAGGGTGAGGTTATGGCTCAGGCTCAGGTGAATTTTCAAGACAATCAGCTACATATCCCGGATCTGAATTTGACCTTAAACGATCTCAACGGCGCTTTGAGTATCGCTAATGAAAACCTGGATGCCAGCGGTATTACCGCGAGTTTTCTCGGACAATCAATCGCACTGGACGTAAAAGCCCGCCAACAGGAACAAGGCTATACAGCTGACGTTAACTTTTCAGGCGACTGGGATGTACCAAAGGCCGTGTTGCAGGCTCACCCGCAACTGGCGAAATACGTTCATGGGAATACGCAATGGGATGGCAAGTTAAATCTGGTTTTACCGGAGCAAGGCTACCAATACAATTTACAACTGCACTCGCAACTGGCGGGGGTTGATCTCAACGCGCCACAGCCTTTGGCTAAAGAAGCCAATACCAGTTTGCCGTTGTTTTTTGATAGTGAAGGTGATGAACAGGTGTCAACGGTGCGCATTCTGTTGGGGCGCAACGTAAAATTTAACGGTATCTTACCCCACGATACCCTGCAATTTTCGCGCGCCCACCTGTCTGTCGGTGGTGATAATTTTGTGGGGATGGGACTGGGTTTCAGTGTATCTGCAGATCTACCAAGGTTGGATTATTCAGGCTGGCACGCGTTTATTGGCGATTTAGTGGATGGCCTACCCGACAACGAAACCCCTTTTATTTCTGCACCGCAAAGGGTGTTTGTCGAGGCTCAGGAACTTCTGCTGGCCGGGCAGGTGCTCACCGGGGCAGAAGTGCTGGCAAAAAATCGTGAAAATTTGTGGGAGCTGGAAGTCAGTTCTGAACAGGCTCGTGCAGACATTACCTTACACAAAAACTGGTTGCGCGATGGCGTCGAGATTGAGGCGGACTATATCAATCTGACCGAGTGGCAAGACAGTGAAGCGCAAACGGTAAGCTTCAGCGATGGTCAGGTGCCACCGTTAAAACTCCTTTGTAAATCCTGCAATTTTAAAGGTATCGAACTTGGCAGAGTTGAAGCTGAAATGAGTCGAAGCCAGTCCGGGATGAAAATTGATAAGCTCAACATTTCCAGCCGGGACGGGTCGTTAATGGCGACCGGAGACTGGTATTTTGCGAAGCAGAACGACAGCACCCGACTTATCGGCTCTTTTAACAGCGAAGACTTTGGTAGCTTTTTAAAACGACTGGATTTTGATTCCGGGATTCGTGATTCAGATGCGGCAATAGATTTTGATTTTAGCTGGGGCAATGCGCCTTATGCGTTTTCTGCGGCTGACCTGAACGGCAATCTGGATTTTCGTCTGGGGGATGGCTATATCACAGAAATATCCGACAAAGGTGCGCGCTTACTGAGTATCTTTAGTCTGGAATCGCTACTGAGAAAGCTGACCCTGGACTTTCGCGATGTATTCGCCAAAGGCTTTTTCTACGACAATATGTCGGGTACTTTTGCAATTGAACAGGGCAAGGTACGTACTCAGGACACCCATATTGACGGTGCGGCCGCCGGTGTTGATATTAAAGGGTACGCCAACCTGGTGGATAGCAGCCTTAACTATGTGGTGGATGTGAAGCCCAATATTACCTCCAGCTTACCGGTTCTGGTGGCCTGGATGGTAAACCCAGCCACTGCGGTGGCGGCGCTGGCCTTTGATGAAGTATTTACCTCAGCCAATGTGGTATCAGGTATCCAGTATTCTTTAACGGGTTCAATTAAAGAGCCGCAAATTACGCTTCTGGAGCAAACCAGTAAAGTGGTGGAATTGCCTGCTAAAAACAACAATGCGCCAACGCGAAATAATCCGGCTGAAACTCAACCTAACGTGCCGCAATCACAAGGCCGGGATGATACTTTGCCAGATGAGGTTAACAATACTGATAGCGATACAGAAAGCGGAAAATAATGGCAAACATCGTAGCAATTCAGATGACATCAATGCCCGACGTGGCAGAGAATTTTAAACAGATCCGCCAAGCTTTGGCCGGTATGCAGTTTGATGAACCGACACTGGTAGTCTTGCCGGAGTGTTTCGCCTGGTTCGGCGCGACAGACAAGTCCATGCTGCAACAGGCTGAGACTTTGGGAGAAGGACCCATTCAATCGGAACTACAACGCCTTGCCCGGGAATTTAATATCTGGCTGGTGGCCGGCACAATTCCCATAAAGGTACAAGACGAAGCCAGGTTTACTGCTACCAGTCTGGTTTATGATGATAATGGCGAACGGGTAGCGGACTATCAGAAAATACATCTGTTTGACGTCGAAGTGGCAGACAATACCCGAAGCTACCAGGAGTCCCGCTATACCAAAGCCGGCGAACATGTGTGCGTGATCCCAAATACGCCGTTCGGACGCCTGGGTGTTGCGGTTTGTTATGATATCCGCTTTCCTGGCTTGTTTATGGCGATGGAGCAACTGGATGTATTGGCATTGCCTGCGGCCTTTACCTATAAAACCGGCAGTGCTCACTGGCATCCTTTATTACAGGCCCGCAGTATTGAAAATCAGTGTTACGTGGTTGCGGCAAATCAGTCGGGTACCCATGTCAATGGCCGGGAAACCTGGGGCCATACCTGTATTTATTCCCCCTGGGGCGAGTTATTAATGGAAAGCCTGGAATCGCCGGGTATCGTATATAGCCAGGTTAATTCTTCGTACCTGGAACAGATCCGCGCTACAATGCCGGTAAAGCAGCAAAACAGATTCAGGAGCAAGCTTGTCTAATTTAGTTGAACAGCATCTAATTGAAGGGTCGGGATTGACCCGTGCCGATGTGCAGGAAACCATCAGTCTGATACTGCAGCACCACAATAACTTCTCAGATGTTTATTTTCAGGCCAGTCAGCACGAAAGCTGGGTACTGGAAGATGGCATTATTAAAGACGGTAGCTATAACATCGAGCGCGGTGTCGGTGTGCGCGCTGTTTCGGGAGAAAAAACCGGTTTTGCCTATTCCGACGAAATTACCCGTGAAGCCTTACTGGATGCCGCAAAAGCGGCAAGAAGCATCGCTGCTGTTGGAGGCACACACGCTGTTAAGTCTTTTAATCCAGTAGCCCAGAAAGCCCTGTACATGGCTGATAACCCACTGGCACAGATGACCGAGTCAGAAAAGATTGACCTGTTGCGGGTAACAGACAGCTATATTCGTCAGCAGGAGCCAGACGTTTCTCAGGTAGTGGTAAGTATTTCCGGAGTCTACGAAGAAATATTAGTGGCCGCTTCAGATGGTACCTGGGTCACCGATTTACGCCCGCTTATTCGCTTAAACTGCTCTGTGATTTTAGAGCAAGACGGACGTCGTGAGCGGGGTAGTTCAGGTGCGGGTGGACGCCTGGGTTATCAGTATTTCAGAGAATTATACAAAGGACAGCCGCGTTATCAATCGGTTGCAGACGAAGCGTTGCATATGGCCAGAATCAACATGAAAGCCATTGCGGCACCGGCGGGCGTTATGCCGGTGGTACTGGGTGCTGGCTGGCCCGGTGTGTTATTGCACGAAGCTGTCGGTCATGGCCTGGAAGGAGACTTTAATCGCAAGGGAGCTTCCACCTTTTCCGGGCGCATTGGCGAACAGGTAGCCGCTAAGGGAGTAACGGTCGTGGATGATGGCACAATGCCCGATCGCCGCGGCTCCTTAAGCTATGATGATGAAGGGACACCCGGACAATACAATGTACTTATCGAAGATGGTGTATTGAAAAAATACATGCAGGATAAAGTCAACGCCGAGCTGATGGGCGTAGCGCCTACCGGGAATGGACGTCGCGAGTCTTACGCACACCTGCCCATGCCGCGCATGACCAATACCTATATGCTGGCTGGTAACAGTACCCCGGAAGAGATCATTTCTACGGTGGATAAAGGCATCTGGGCACCGAATTTTGGTGGTGGCCAGGTGGATATTACTTCCGGTAAGTTTGTATTTTCCACCTCAGAAGCATACCTGATTGAAAAGGGTAAAATCACCTCACCGGTGAAAGGGGCCACGCTTATTGGTAATGGTCCTGATGTGATGCAAAAGATCTCCATGATCGGTAACGACCTGGAGCTGGATCGCGGTGTTGGTGTATGTGGTAAAGACGGACAAAGTGTACCCGTCGGGGTGGGGCAACCGACACTGAAAGTGGATGCGCTGACAGTAGGCGGCACTGCCTGACAAGCGCTATCTGAATGGTTCCTGATACAAAAAAGCCCCAATGTTGGGGCTTTTTGCTGTTATGCCTGTCTTACCTAAGGGTCTTCGCGTCTCACTGAAAACTCGACATTGGTTCTGATGCCAGAGGGGCTGTCTATTGCATAGGAAAAGGTCGAAGTACCGCTATCCTCTGCACCGACGTTGTTAGTGATAGTGGTTAAAACTTCGATACTGCCCGGCACCAGAGGTGATTCGGATTGGTTGGTGTTATTGACCCTGTCAATAATAACCGATATGTCACCATCGGCGTTGATTGTACCCAGTTCCGTCCCCGACGCTAATACCTGCTCATTTGTGTCATAGTAGACCAGAGTGAAAGTTGCAGAGGCTCCATCAGGCAACGTGTAAGTACTGCCTGAGACGTTTAAATTGGAGATACTGACATTGGGGTCATTACTGGCAATGATATTGTCAACGTTATTCAGTGCGCCTGCATAGACACGCCAATAAGCTTGAGAGGATGACAATATCAAGGTTAATGCTCTGCGAATATGTATCGAACGGGCACTGTCACTGCACAGTGTGGCGGAATTACACTGCGGGCCATTAAACAGCCCATCCGCACTGTTAAAGGTTTCATCACCATTAAAGTCCAGGAAAGGCTCTGATGACTGACGCGTACCGTCTTCATTATAATCCACCCAGGCTTCAGAGTAATCTACAAAGCCATTGCTACCATAGCGACTTACACCAAACCCATCATCCGTATTGTCAATAATGGCACCGCCATCCACATCGTCGTAGGCGTTGTTACCATTGCTGTCAAACAAGGTTTCATGGCCTATGGCTGTGGCTAAAATGGTATTTCTGTGATCGTCTGGATCTCTTGGGTTTTGACTGGTCCAGTTGACTGAACAGGTACCGGTAGGCGCCAGATCCGGATCAATATTGCCATTGGCGTCTTCGCCAGTTTCACAGCTACCATCTATGCTGCCGTATTCGGTGGTAAAGTTTACCGTAGTACCGTTGGGCACCGGGTTATTAAAAATATCAGCCAGTCGCACTCTGATGTTGACGGTTTGTCCGCTAATGCTAAAAGCTTCCGGATTTAAGGTTTCTGCACTGAGGGTGAAGCTGTTTTGATCCGGCAGGCCGGTATTTACGGTTAACAGGTCTGACTGGGTGCGAATGGTTCCATTGTCCTGGGTAGGTACCGCTGCCGTTACCCGCACTGGTGTGGGTACGGTGCCGGCTGTTACTCTGGTGCTCACCTGACCAGCACTGTTGGTTAATCCTACCGCCGGGTCCAGTTTTAAGCCGCCTGCGGTGGTATTTAATGAGAAGGCGACCTGCTGTTGAGCGATAGGATTGCCCAGTTCACCATTTACCTGGAAAACGAGTGTTGACACTGAGCTGGTGTTTTGACCGCCCGTACCGGTTAATACAATGGCATCCGGCGTCGCTGAGATAAAGGAAATCGAACCGATTCCCTCAGGCTCTATGTTGAGTTCGCGGGTAATGGTGGTGGTTTCGTTATTTATCACTACCGATGCCACAATCTGGTCGGTATTTCCGGTGGCGCCGGCACAGCTTAAATCTTCAAATGTTGCTGATGCAATACCGTTTATGGTGGTGACGGATTCATCAATGGTGGCTTGATTGTTACTGACACAGGTAGAGGTAAAGGTGACTGGTGTGGGGGTGGTGATGCGATTACCGTTTTCATCTACCAGTGCCACATCAAATCCGGTGGTGGCCCCGGCGCTGATGATAACGTCGCCATTATCATCAGCGATGGAGGAGCCGATAATGCCCTCAACAAAGCTGCCTTCGCTGTCAAAGTGACCAAAACGGGTCTCTCCTTCGATCACTGCACCGGCTGAGCGAACTTCAAAATTCCGCGCGCCACTGATTTGAATGGCATTCACTGTTGTTTCAGCCTGTAACGCATAGGCTCCTAAATCATTCTCGGTGGCGGATAACTCCACTTCCGCGACACCAGAATTACTGCTCAGTGCTGAAGAGGGCGTAAGTACGGGGCCACTGCCCTGAACCGCAAAGCTTACAATCACTTCTGGAACCGGATTGCCGTCAGAATCTCTTACAGTGGCTCGGGCAATCACTTCCTGATCTGCCTGGAAGCCATTGACCTGTTCTCCGTTTTGATACAGCGCCACAGAGATAGAAGGGGAAGTTGTTACGGTTTGACTAACCGACACATATTCGTAATTTCTGGCGTCCGATAAACTACCAAAAGTGGCCGTCACCGAGGCGGCACCAATGGTTTCGTTATTGTTAGTAATTTGAACTTCTGCAATACCTTCCGGGCTGGTGAGTGCAGTGGCTCTGTCCAGAGAGCCCAGGCCACTGGAAAGTGTGAAGTTGACAATTTCCTGCGGCAACGGTGCGTCGCCCTGGGTCAGCATGACCTGAACACAGATGGTTTCGTTGGTACCAAAGCTCTGTGCGGGAGTTTCGCAGTCTTCGCGGTAGGACGTCATGGTCAGTTGTGGTTCGCTGGACACCGCTGCGTCATACTGGAAGTTGGCCGTAGCGGTTTCGGTATCGTAAGTCGCTGTTACGCTGGTAGCGCCTGACGTTGAAGATGTGCTACTGATAAACACCTGTGCAACACCAGCGCTGTTAGTTAACGCGGTTTCACTATTTAATTCGGCGATGGCTGAACCTAATGCAAAATCAATAATCTCACCACTCACCGCGCTGCCATTTTGGGTTAGGGTGGCCTGCACGCAAATATCTTCATCGGTGGTAAAACTATTGTCGCTAACAGCTTCGCAGTTGCTGTCCATAATGGCAATACTCAGCGACAGCACCGGATCGGTACCCGGGTTAAAAGGGTCTGGCCCGTTTGCCCCGGATGAGCCACCACCACAAGCACTGAGAAGGAAAATCAGAAAAACTACAAATATGTTAGCGCGCATTAGCTTTACTCTTGTATTTCTTGTTTTAAGTATTGGAAAATCTCACGATAAGCTTTAGGAGGCTTATTCTGCTCTTTTTCTTTTTTCGCCTGGCGAATCCATTGCCTTAAACGTTGTCTGTCTAAATCCGGATAATCTTGCAATAAACCTTGCAGAGCGTCATCACCCTGTTCAACCAGTGTATCGCGTAGTGTTTCCAATTTATGAAAATGTACTTTTAACTGGTACTGCTGACCTTGCAAATTCACCAATGCCTGTTCAATGGCATCTATGTCTTCATCGTCACGATTGCGCAATAGTTTACCAATAAATTGTAACTGGCGTTTGAACGAAGGTTTTTTGCGATTCATATTCCGGGCAATATCAATGGCCTCTGCCACTTCTTCATCAAGAGGGATGCGCTTCAGCGCTGTCGCCCCTAATTCAACCACCTGTTCACCCAACTTAACTAAGGCCAGCATTTCCTTTTTGACCTGAGTTTTACTTTTATAGTCATCAAATTCCGAATCGGAATCTGAAAATAGATCTTCACCCATACTGATTACTTTGATGTTACACTTAAGCAAGATTGTAACCATTGCCCCGTCTAATACCAACTAGTAGTTAAACTTATCGCGAATCAGTGGCTATTTGGTTGAGATGGAATAAAAAGGATCCAGACATTAATGCACGTAGAGCAACAACTCGCTGATATTCAGGAAGTCGTAGCAGATATACTCACCATGGCCAAAGCCAAAGGTGCAGACAGCGCAGAAGCCAGTATCAGTAAAGTACAGGGCATTGCCGTGGCAACACGCTTAAAGGAAGTTGAAACGGTTGAATTTACCAATGACGGCGGACTGGGTATTTCTGTTTATGTGGAAGGCTGTAAAGGCAGTGCATCAACTGCTGATCTGAGCAAGCAGGCACTGGCCTTAACCGTGGAAAAAGCCATTCAGATTGCTCGTTACACAGGAGAAGACCCCTGTGCAGGCCTTGCGGAAAAAGAGCTGATGGTGCAGGACAGTATGGACCTTGAGTTGTATCACCCAGTCGATCTGGATACCGACGCAGGACTAAAGTTAGCTCTGGAAGCCGAAACGGCAGCATTGGACAGCGACCCCCGAATCAACAATTCAGACGGTGCCAGTTACAATGCAAATATCGGAATGAAGGTGTATGGCAATAGCCATGGCATTAATGTGGGTTACCCCAGTTCCCGCTACAGTCTGAGTTGTGTGATGATTGCCGGAGACGGCGATGATATGCAGCGCGACTATGCCTACACCGTTTCCCGCGAAGCGGACAAGCTGCAAAGTGCTAAAGAAGTAGGCCAACAGGCGGCTCAGAATACACTCAACAGGTTGGGTGCGCGCAAAGTGCAAACCTGTAATGTGCCGGTTATTATTGATAAAGAACTGGCTCCCAGTTTTATTGGCCACTTTGTCAGCGCCATTAGTGGCGGTAGCCTGTATCGCAAGTCCAGCTTTCTGTTAGACAGCAAAGGCCAGCAGGTATTCCCGGAATGGTTTGAAATTCAGGAGCGACCTCATATCAAACGCGCCCTGGCCAGTAGTTTCTTTGATAACGAAGGTGTGGCGACGCACGATATGGATATCGTAACCAATGGTATTTTAAATCATTATTTGTTCACCAGTTATTCGGCGCGCAAAATGGGTACTAAAACCAATGGCCATGCCGGTGGAATTCACAACTGGTTGGTAAAAGATACCGGACATAGCCAGGCGCAGTTGCTTAAGGATATGGGCACGGGCCTGCTGGTTACAGAATTAATGGGCCAGGGGGTGAACATAGTCACCGGCGATTATTCCCGTGGCGCAGCCGGTTATTGGGTAGAAAATGGGGTGATTCAGTATCCCGTCCACGAGCTAACCATCGCCGGAAACCTGAAAGATATCTTGCGCAATATTGTTGCAGTGGGTACAGACACTGAACTACGTGGCAGTATCTTTACCGGTAGTTTGTTGCTGGAGTCAATGGCTGTGGCCGGGGAATAACCCGCTGCGAAAAACAACAACGGCCGCATCAGCGGCCGTTTTTATATCATTCACTGGTTACCTGTTAACCATCAACGGCACCGCAAAAGCGGTAGCCTTCACCGTGAATGGTGACAATCAAATCTTCGGCATCCGGCTCACTTTCAAAGTGTTTTCTGATGCGACGGATCGTTACGTCCACTGTTCTGTCGTTAGTACGCAGTTCCCGACCTGTCATTTCCAGGATCAGTTGCTCGCGGGTCAGAATTTTCCCTGGATTATTTAAAAACAGGTGTAAGGCTCTGAATTCACTGCGGGGCAAGCGGAATTCGTTTCCGGACGGAGAAATCAGGCTGCGACTGTCGCCATCCAGAACCCAACCATTGAAGTTAACCTTGCTGGGCAAATCTTCGTCTTCATTGGCATTGCTGGTACGGGCCAACAGGTTTCTGGCTCTGATGGTAAGTTCGCGCGGATTAAAGGGCTTGGTCAGATAGTCATCTGCGCCAATTTCTAAACCAAGAATACGATCCACATCGTTATCTCTGCCGGTAAGGAATATCAGGCCGACATTTTTTTTGTCTCTTACTTCTCTCGCCAGGATCAAACCGTTTTTACCCGGCAGATTAATATCCATGATCACTAAATCAATAGACTGATTCTCAAAGTGATCATGCATCTCTTCGCCATTTTCTGCTTCGAAAACGCCATAGCCTTCTGCTTCAAAAAGGCTTTTTAAAGTGGTCCTGGTTACTACTTCATCTTCTACTATTAATATGTTTGGTGTTTGCATGATGTCACCTGAGCTTGTTGTAATTTTTTTACTGCCTGAAAGTTTATCGGAAATTAGCCCGTTTCAACAATAGCGAGCTGAATTTAAGCGAAGTATTTTCATATTGTTCCTGACTGAAAAATATCCTCATCTTAGATTGCAATGGTACTATGGTGATCATTCCACCATTTTCAATGAAATCTCGCGTTTCTCCGACAGAAACTATGGTTTTATTTAGTTCTTCCAGTTTGGCAAAAAGTTCCCGACTTTCCGCCTGTTTCCCGATAAATACCACCTGGCAACTATCTTTATTCAGTTCGCCCGGTTCTTTCAGGCTAAGTAATTTAATTTCTTTCTCTTTTAAGCGTTTTTTGGGCAATTTGTCAAAAACCCGTGTATGGGATTGCTTTTCGTCCTCTAAAAAGCAGAAATTAAAGGTATCCTGGGTAAAGCTCTCATCGGGATAACTGGTGTAATGGGCGATATGATACAGGAATGACGCCCTGAGTTCTTCTGGTTTAAAGGACTGCGCATGCACACTTTGCCATTGCACCAAAAGCAATGCCAAAAAAGTGATATTACGCATGTTAGTCCCTGTTGCCATTTAAGAACTCTGTAATAATTTTTCAGGTTCAACACGTTTAACCGGAAATACAATATTGAACTCTACACCGTTGCCTGGTTCACTCGACAGTGATATTGAGCCATTCAATGCCTGAGTAACCAGATTGAACACCAGATGCATTCCCAGGCCACTACCGCCCTGGCCGCGTTTGGTGGTTACAAATGGGTCGAAGATGCGTTTGCGCATATGCTCGGGAATGCCTTTGCCATCGTCGGTGTAGGTAATATTCAGCTTGTTGCTGTCGATTAACTCAGCGTGAATGATGATCAGGCCCTGCGCTTTGTCCTCAAAGCCGTGGATAATGGAGTTCATGATAAGGTTAATCATGATTTGATTAATGGGCCCGGCTTTGGTTTCGATACACAGCTCAGGATCACAATCTATCTGTATCTGGTGCGACAGGTTCTTCAATCTGGGGCGCATAGACAACAGAATTTCATCCATCAACTGTTTAAAACTGAAGGCTCTGTCCTGTTCGCTGGATTGATCTACTGCCACCTGTTTGAAGCTGGAAATCAGCTCGGCAGCCCGATTCAGGTTGCGGTAAATAATATTGAGGTTTTCTTCCCCTTCATTCATGAACTTAGACAGCATACTGGCTTTCAGTGTTTTTGCATCGAAGGCTTTTTTGAGTTCGCCTAATCGGTCCAGCATCATGGTGGATGCCGTTACGCCTAATCCAATTGGGGTGTTAACCTCATGAGCAACACCGGCCACCATATCGCCAAGTGAAGCCATTTTTTCGTTTTGCACCATCTGGCGTTGGAACTGGTGGAGTTTTTCCAGTGTCTGGATAAGTTCCTGATTCGCTTCTTTCAGCGCCTGAGTACGTTGATTAACCTTTTCTTCGAGACTTTGCGCCAGGCGTAAATGCTCGGCTTCGGCTTCTTTTTGGGCCTGCATGTGGTCCTGAACTCTGTCCAGCATCTGGTTAAAAGAGGTAGACAGCAAATTAAGCTCTTTGACGTTGGCCAGCTCAGCCCGCTTGGAGTAATCTTTCTTTTGTGCGATGTCTGTCACCAGGTTAACCAACCCGTCTATCGGATCAGTAATACTGCGCTGCAGGCGAAGAGTGATAACAAAGCAGACGGTCAGCGTGACCAGCAACACCATCAGGTTGATCATAATGCTGTTAACGGTCAGGTCTTGCAAAGATTTGGCTGATGCCCACACATACACATAGCCTATGATGGATTCGTCAATGTTTACCGGTTTAATGTACTCCACCAGGCTTTCATCGATTAACGGCACCTTGAGTTCATTGACTCTGTCGTACATGGCCTGGATAGGAGCCTGGCCCTTTTTGTTGTAACTGGCAAAAAACGACAATTCACCATCCGGGGTCACTTTGTAGATATGGACATTGGTGATAAAGTCTGCAGCAGACAGAACCAGTAAGTTTTCTTCTTCGGTGATGTTGTCGTCGAAGGCAATGCCGCTTTGGGCATTACGTGCGATAAGCTCTCCGAAGATTTCAACCTGCTCGATAAGTTCGGTTTTATAGGTGGTTACCTGGGTGTAAAAGGAGATGCTGCTGGCTAAAAAAAGCGCGAGGGTGGCTACGCCCATTACTACCCAGACAAACAAACGTTTTATTGATAAAAATTTAGATTCAGAGCCCATTCAGCGCTTTCTTGTATTTGGCGAACTGACGTTCAGACAGTCACCATATTGATATAAAGTGGCCACAATTGAAACTACAACCCTAAAAACTTATGAAAAAAAACGCATATGCGCAAGTTTTAAGGCTTTGGAAGGCGTATCAAAGTATAAAAATCTGCAATTCCGATGGCTGCAAACCCGATTTACCCGACGGATTTATCATTTCAGCTTGCAACCCTGAAAGCAAAGTGTGCAGTGCGCAACAAAATCGCATCAAAAGTGAAAAACTGCAACGCTATTTCGCATCTCATTCCCTGGTGCATCAGTCGCTGCTTGTAGGGGATGCTGACTTCGACTGGGTGGAACCCAGTTTCTGGGCAGATATTAACGAAAAGCAAGCCATTAACCTGGCTGCTTTGTATCGGCAAAATGCCATTTATCAAATTCAACAGAGTGAACTGTTGTTGGTTCCGGTTTTATTAAAGGGGTTGACAACCACGTCTCTCGGGATGTTGTCGCGCTTCAGTATTTAATGAGTTCTTTTAACTTTTCTTCACTGATACCCAATTGTGCTGTCCATGAATTAATGCGCATTTCTTTCATTTTCCGGGACACGTCATTGTTTTCTTCGGTTAATAAGTCTTCAAAGTCGGTCAGGCAAATACAAACGAGCTGTCTGTTCTCCCTGCCGGTTTGTGGATCGGGCAGACTGGCTGACTTGTAGATTAACCTTGGGCATTCAGTGCTTCTTTGCGGGTCCTGAATACAGGTTTCAGGCAGGGCGTAACCGGAAAAACTCAGAGCCGACAGCAAAAACGCTATCGGCAATGTGAAAGTCGAAATGCAATGGCGCAGACTGATCACTGTCGGTCCTTGTTAATGTCTACAGGTTGCCACAGATATTATTGCCTGAGCGCGTCTTCGTAAAGACCCAAATAGGTCACAGCGGAGTCATGCCAGGTGAACTTAGTTTTCATCGCACGATGTTGCATGGCGCTAAATTGCTCCGGATATTCATAATAGAATAAAATCGCCCGGCGCAGGCAGTTTAATAAATCAGAACTGTCGGCACTATGAAACACAAAGCCAGTCGCAGCCATCGGATTTTCTTCCAGATCGATTACGGTATCCCGTAACCCTCCCACTGCACGAACTACCGGCAAGGTACCATAGGCCAGACTGTACATTTGATTCAGACCGCAAGGCTCGAATAGCGAAGGCATCAGGAAGTAATCACTGCCCGCTTCTAACAGATGCGCCATGTGATTGCTGAATTCCTCGCGAAACACAAACTTTTCAGGCTCCTGGTGTGCGAAATGATGTAACTCTTCACAGATAGAGGGATCACCCGTACCAATGATGAGTACCTGTACATTGTGTTGCATCAGGTTACCCAGTATCGGCACCAAATAGCCAAAACCTTTTTGCTCGGTTAAGCGGCACACCATACCGAATAACGGAACATCGGAGCGCTCAGGTAATCCTACGGCGTTTTGCAGCGCCTTTTTGCACAACTTTTTACCTGACATATCATCAGTATTGAAGTTTACCGGTAACTCCGGATCGGTAGCCGGGTCCCATTGGCTGTAATCACAACCATTTAAAATCCCGGTCAGATCGTGCTGGCGAGTCATAAACTCGTGGTACATGTGATGAGAGCCCAATGGTGTTTTTAACTCGTAGCCATAGTGCGGACTCACCGCATTGATCTTGTTGGCATTCATTACACCGATCTTTAAAAAATTAATGGCCCCCATACTGTCTTTTTGCGCTGCGATATCTTCATAAGGCTGCAAAAAGGGGATGTCATCATAGGAGTGCTGGCACTGATAAGCTCCGTTGTGTACCGTCAGCACTGAGCGACTGTGGGCATAAAACCCGGTGGGATCTCGGCGCATAAAATAGGGTACCAGGGCGGTGTGCCAGTCGTGGCAATGCACAATTTGCGGTTTAAAATTAACGCAGGTGCTGGCATGTAGCGCCGCCATTGAGAAAAACGCATAACGCTCCGGGTTATCGGGGAAAGCGTGATAACTATCTGTGTAGATTCCTTTTCGGTCAAAAAATGGTGGGTAATCAATCAGGTACACACACAAGCCTTCAAGGTCCATCTGGCGCACCTGATAGGCATATTGCCGGTCGTTGGCATACAGGGTTTGTGTTTCTGAAACAGCGTGTGATTCAAACTTTTCAGCAATAGCTCGATAGTAGGGCAGCACGATGCGAACATCGTGCCCCATGTTTTTAAGGGCAACAGGCAAGGCACGGCCAACGTCTGCCAACCCGCCTGTTTTAACTAACCCTTCTACTTCCGAAACGACAAAAAGGATTTCCACTAGTAACCAATCTCCATATTCTTAGGTATAACCACGATGCCTTCATCAGAAACGGTTAAGCCACGAGAACGGTCTAGTTCGAGATCCACACCGATTTGCGTGTTCGGGGCGATTTTAACGCTTTTATCAGCAATAACCCGGTTAAGTACGCAATTTTCACCCACATCACATTTACCCAACATGATGCTTTCTACCAGTTTGGTGCCTTTGTGGATTTTGGCATTAAAGCCCAACACACTGCGTTCAATATGGGCGCCGGTTACTTCACTACCGGATGAAATCATAGAGTTGAGTACAGTACAGTGATTGCCCTCGTCATCGGCCATGATGTTGGCGGGCGGTACAGGCGGGTGGTAGCTGCGCAGGGGCCATTTGTTGTTGTACAAGTCGAATTCTGGCTCGGCAACCAGCAGATCCATGTGCGCTTCCCAGAAGGAATAGACAGTACCGACATCGCGCCAGTAGCTGTGATTGGCAGTTTCTGATTCGCCGGGGATCACATTGCGATTGAAATCATAAACGTAAACTGGCTCACCATCGGCGACCATTTTGGGCAGAATATCGTGACCAAAATCATGAGAGGACATTTTATCCTCGGCATCAGCGGTAAGATAGTCGAACAATTTATCTTTCTTGAAGACATAGTTACCCATGGATACCAGAGCGAGATCCGGTCGGCCCGGCATGGTTTTCGGGTTAGCGGGTTTCTCTTCAAAGCCCACCATGCGGAAATCTTCATCCACCTCGATAACACCGAAGCGCCCGGCGGCTTCTGAGGCCAGGACCGGTATCGCACAAACGGTTAAAGAGGCATTCATTTTTTCGTGGTAACGCTGGACCTGACGAATATCAATCTTGTAAATGTGATCACTTCCGAAAATAAATACATTGTCCGGTTCGTGGATTTCAATCAGACGTAGGTTTTGATAAATGGCGTCGGCAGTACCTTCGTACCAGCGTTTGCCCATGCGCATTTGAGCTGGAATGGCGTCGATAAAGTTGCCGGTAAGGCCGGTGATATGCCAGGCCTGTCTCAGGTGAATATTCAGTGATTGCGATTTAAACTGGGTAAGCACGTATAACTTGAGAATGTCTGAGTTAACAAAGTTATTGAGTACAAAATCAATCAGACGCAGTCCGCCTGCAAAGGGTACTGCTGGCTTAGTTCTGGTTTGGGTTAGTGGGAAAAGTCTGGTACCGGCACCGCCAGCCAGGATCATCGCAATATTTCGAGACATTATGGCTTCTTCCTTAGGATTTCATTAACAAAATCATAGCACCAAGATATGTACCGAGTTAGTGAGGAAAAGAAAATTCACAAAAATGACAAATAACTGTATAAAAATCAGTCGTTTTGAGGTTGTGAAGCAGAAGTGTCCATCTGCACCTGGAGAGTCCTCTCTCGGATTACACTGTCGATTTTCAACATCTCAGTTTGTTCCTCCGTCACGCGGAAGAAAATATAGATAAATCCTACGCTGTTTCGCTCCAAATTTGGACCGACCACTGCAATTTTTTTCGTGTTTTTTTGAATTAAGGAAAAAACAGGCTCAACGGACAACTAAATAGCTGTCAACGATTGAGCCTGAGACACTACAAAACACAACAAGAAGCATTCAGATTATAAATGTAAGCGGTTACATTTTGTTTTGCAACAAAAAATTTACAATTGTGCTAAGCCCGAAGGCTCAGCAAGCTATTTGATACACCGATACAGCGTGAATTTAGTGGTTTGCGCTACAGTCTTGCAATTGTTAAAACTGCGCTTTAACTGTTCGGCATAAGGTAGAAAGCGATTGGCGACTAACCAAAGCTCTCCGCCGGATTGTAACTTGCGTGAGGCGTCCTGTATAAATATGTCGGTGATGCCGTAGTCTGTTTCCAGTCCGGTATGAAAAGGCGGGTTGGTGTAAATGGCCCGAAACTGGCCTTCTACTAAATCAAGACCATTGCTGGCTGTGATCTGACGCTCATTATTTAAATGACTCATGGTCATTTCACTACAGTGCAATGCCAGCGCGTTGATATCACTGAGTGTCACTGATGATTGGGTATTTTGTGCAGCGAGATAAGCACCCACAACACCGCAACCACAGGCAAAATCCAGGACATTGCCGTCGGGAACCTTTTCGATGTTTTCCAGCAGTAATTGTGTGCCCGCATCCAGTTCTCCGTGACTAAAAACACCGGGCAGCGAATACACCTGAATATCAGTATTACCGTTGTGATTTGAAACGCTCATGGTCTGTTTGCTGATATAAGCATCTAAATTAAACGGTTGGCTTTGCGCAACTACTGTCGCTAATACCGAGCAGTGGCGGGCATTTTCAATTTTATTGGCGCGTTCGCCAACTGCCTCTAATAATTTACCACTACTTTTAATGCCGCCTTTGTTTTCCCCCACCAGACATAAAAAACCATTGGGATTCAGCAAGGTGGCTAAATGGGCTAATAACCACACCGTGTGTTTTTTAGCTTTGGGCAGGTACAGCACTATGCCATCGAATTTTTCAGTTTCCTCTGGCAGAGTAATGCCAAAGCTGTGTCGGTGGGGCTGTCTTCTGGCGGCAGCCTGATATTGATCAAAGTACTGATGAAACCCCGATACAGTTTCAGGTAACTCATCAAATACAAAGGCGTCGGTGGGATTAACCAATAACCATCGACCTTCTAGCAACATGTCTTTTTGACGCAGCAGACATTGACTGGGTGCAGATAACATCAGTTTACCTTCCTGAAAATGAGATCCCAAACACCATGGCCTAAGCGATAGCCTCGTTGTTCGAATTTAGTCAGCGGGCGGAAGTCAGGCCTGGGCACGTAATCCTGCGTTTCTGAAGTATTTTCATAGCCTTCCTGAGAAGACATGACCTGCAGCATATGTTCGGCATAGTTTTCCCAATCTGTTGCCATGTGAAAAACACCATCAACAGCCAGCTTTTGACGAATAAGTTGAGCAAATTCAGGTTGCACAATACGGCGCTTATGGTGACGCTTTTTATGCCAGGGATCAGGGAAGTACAATTGAACCCGCGCTAAAGACGCATCGGGAATTGACTGTTTTAATACCTCTACAGCGTCGTATTCAAACAGGCGTACATTTTGCAGTTGTCGCTCAGCGATATCGGCCAGACAGGCACCAACACCCGGTGTGTGTACCTCGATACCGATAAAGTTTTTGTCGGGTTCAGCGGCGGCCATTTCAACCAGGCTCTTACCCATGCCAAAACCAATTTCCAGTACAACAGGAGCAGTATTGCCAAACACCTGTTCGAGTTGGTAATTTTCCGACTGAAAATCCAGGCCGAATTTATCCCAGTAGTTTTCTATGGCTAACGCCTGCCCCTTGGTTAAACGGCCTTCACGTTTTACAAAGCTCTGCACCTTACGTACAAAAATACCGGCGGCTTCAGCTTCTTCCTGAGATTTATACTTACTCAATGTTGTACTCTTTTGTTTTGATCTTGCAATTGCGGGTGGCGTATTATCCCGTCTCCCGCATGAAATACAAGCATAGGATAAATGGCTCAAAACCCCAGTTTACCGGATATTACGCAGCGTATATTAGATTGGTTCGCACTACACGGCAGAAAACACCTTCCCTGGCAGCAGGATAAAACGCCTTATCGGGTGTGGATCTCAGAGATCATGTTGCAGCAAACTCAGGTTAGTACGGTGATCCCCTACTACGAACGATTTATGACCCGATTTCCCGACATCGCTGATTTAGCTGCGGCTCCACAAGACGAGGTGCTGCACCTCTGGACCGGTTTAGGTTATTACGCCCGTGCCAGAAATTTACACAATGCCGCCAAAAAAGTTGTTGCAGAATACAACGGTGAGTTTCCAGATAACTTTGATGATGTGGTTGCTTTACCTGGAATTGGGCGCTCCACGGCCGGGGCTATTTTATCGCTGTCCTTAAATCAACCTTTGGCGATATTAGATGGCAACGTGAAACGGGTATTGGCCCGTTATTATGCTATCGCGGGCTGGCCGGGTGAGAAAGCCACTGAAAATCAGTTATGGCAATACGCAGAGCAAAACACACCACAGGAACAGGTGGCCAGTTACAATCAGGCCATGATGGATATGGGAGCGACCCTGTGCACTCGCAGTAAACCAAATTGCACAGAATGTCCCATTGCCCAGCAATGTGTTGCACATGAGCAACAAAACTATGCCGCTTATCCGGGTAAAAAGCCTAAAAAGGCCATTCCGGTAAAAACCGCACAGTTCGTTTTATTCCGACAGCACAATCGCATTTTAATGGAACAGCGTCCCCCGGCAGGTATCTGGGGGGGCTTATGGTGTTTTTTAGAGGCCAACGAGCAAACCCCGGAACAACTGGCGCAACAACAAGGCTTAAACATAGTTAGCCGGACGGACCTGGAATCATTCCGACATACTTTCAGCCACTTCCATCTGGACATCAGTGCTACCTTGTATGACGTGCAGTCCCCCAGGTTTATTGACAGTGCAACCTTTCAGGTAGAAGAGAGCAAGCAAATCTGGTTTGATTTAGCCAACCCGCCGAAGATAGGATTGGCCGCCGCTACCAAAAAACTGTTTGATCAATTAAGCTTGGTGACAACTTAAATAAGGAAACTGTTATGAGCCGCACAGTATTTTGTCAACGCCTGCAAAAAGACGCGCCGGGGTTGGATTTTCAGTTATACCCGGGTGAACTGGGCAAAAAGATTTTTGACAACATCAGTAAAGAAGCCTTCAGCGAGTGGCAAAAGAAGCAAACCATGCTGATCAACGAACACAAACTTAACATGATGGACGCTAACGCCCGCACGTTTTTAGAACAGCAAATGAAAGCCTATTTATTTGAGGGTAAAGAGCCCACAATCGACGGTTACACACCCCCTGAAAAGTAAGGTGTGCTGTAAAAGTGAACGTTTCGCTGCTTTTATCAGCACTCGGCCAACAAACTGAGTTTTTTTACAAAAAACAGTTGACTTGGGGGGCCGAAATCCGTTTAATACGCACCCGCAGCAAGTGACAGACATGTTACACGCTGGCAACTCAGAGAACGATTCATGTTCTCGATGGTGCAGGCCCAGATAGCTCAGTCGGTAGAGCAGGGGATTGAAAATCCCCGTGTCGGTGGTTCGATTCCGCCTCTGGGCACCATTTCCATCACGTTTTGGATCTACCCACTTAACGGGGGATCAACATTCATCTCGTTCTATTGATTATTCCATCCCAACCACAATGAGTCATTACTCTTAGCCTGCAATTTATGTGAATTACGGCAATAAAGTCTCACTATGAAACTTGTTCTATAGGAGAAGTGCCACGAGTTGCAGAAAAGTGGACTAATTGTGATTGTTCCGTATAAGGTTCTAACTGGTAAAATAATTACTTTAGGATAACTATGGACATAGATTCAGCCATTAAGCTTGGGTTATTAGCAGTAGCAATTATTGGAATCCCAAAACTTGTTTGGGAGTCAAAAGCCTTAAAAAAATCACAGTTGAGAGAATAATACAACTTCGCTAAAAAGTTCTTTGATGACATATCAAATAATAGTATTCACCCATTTTGTATAGAAAAAGGTTATGGCGCTGTATCTGGAAATGAAGGCTTGTCAGTTTACGAAGTGCGATTCTTACTGACATTGAGCAACCCAGTAAAGTGCCTTGATACGTATGCAAAGTGCAAAAAATATATGTGTGAAATTTTGGACGGTACGCAAAAGTTAGAAATGAAACCGCCTTTTAGAAACAAGTACAGGATGTACTTGGCCGTATTTGTATGTTTTACAGGGTATTTTGTATCAGGCTTTACAGCAATGATTCCACTTATATTGTATCCTACTCTTGATTATGGTGTTTTAACAAAGTTTTCCCTGACCTTCTCACCAATTCTAATTTACTTTGCATATAATTGGCTTATGCGAGGAGCAAAAATCAAAAAAAGTTTTTTATTGGTGCAAAGTCAAAGTCACCATATCAATAGAATTCAGTTTGACTGATGGAAGCTCTTTGTCACACCTTCATAAATTCTCAAATTATAAATCGGAACCCTGCGGAACCGTGATATGCGATTTTTGGCGGGGCGATTACTACAACGTTGATTTGAGGGTTTGCTAGCCATGACAGCAAGTTTTGTTTACAGATCGTCCAGAGTCTTTGTATCGGCCTAAACCGTCGGACGTGTTTAAAAGGCGTTGTTTGTCTATAACTGATAAAAAGCATCCTGAAATTGCAGAGCTGATGGGATTCTCTGCTAAACATTTTTCAAGATTTATTAATGGTCATGTAAGAGTATCGATTGAGTTTGCTCTTAAGTTGGAATCCGTAACTAATATTAGCGCCGGAGCTTGGCTTCATTATCAAGTGCAGTACGATTTATACGAGACGGCGGATGATGTATTACCCAAACGTTCAATGTTTGGGTAATCCGAGCCGCTACCAATACTCTCTGATAAGCGAAATCTTATTTTCGGTGAAACCGAACAGGGCAAACATTTTCTTGTCGGGCTGCCATGTTCCGTCATCCATAAGCAAACCGTGCGAGTATTCTATGGCTGCATGGGATTTGCCATAGATCACGTTTAAAATTCTAATTTCGTTCTCGGGACCGTTCTGGTACGCGCCATTTTTAAGTTGCCGGGTAAATGCTTCTGCCCAGGTCTTTTTATCGAAATTAGCGCCGTATTCGATGTGCTCATATTTAACGCTGTCATGCATCATACCGATTAAGTCATCAATATCTTGCTGTGTCGAGTCCCGTTTTGCTACGCGATCCAGTGCCTGAAAGTACTTTTCTGCTTCCTGTAACATACAGGGATTATTGCAATCTGTTGCATTTGCGGAAAAGCAGAAGATCAATAAAAGGCTGACAGAGAGCGATTTTAGTTTAGATATCATGGTGTTATTTATAGTGTGCTGTAAAAATTGGTGAGCAAGCATTGGCGGTCTTGGAAAAGATTGCAACAGCACCTGAGATGAGTGGTTACCAATATCAGCTAAACAACAGCCCTGGTGTGTAAAGAGGGAACAGTTCCTTTAACACATGGCTTTTCCTGGTAACGACAGGAAAAAGTGCAAGCCAACGGAAATCGGTTATTTGTAGTAGCTTTAAGGTTTGCCGCGTTAAATAGCTCGCCATTTCTCTGTTTCTCGTCGTTCTGGTTCGTCCTTCGGAGATTTGAGATTGGCTCCGGCAATCTTGTCCGCTTCTTTATGAGTTCATTTTATACCTGAATTTCAGCGAAACTGAATTCTTTGACTCACGAGCTTGACCAATCGGCTGCCACTGTTTCCCTCTTCCCTCCTTTTCCATTAACATCCCGGCAGATAAATCATTTAACTAAGAGAGAATAGATGGACTGGCTCTGGTCTTTAAATTCTGAACTATCCAACTGGTTTTGGTCGTATCGCAACGTCATTGTGACGTCTTGGGTGGCGGTGTTGTTGGTGCTTTATGGCGATAATATTAATAAGACTCTGAAGCGTCTGATGCGCCCCTACCATTATGTTGTGCGAATATTAGCATTTGTGGTGCTCTGTTCAGTAGGTTATGGCGTTCTGGCCAATTATGGTGAAGTACTGATTAACCATACTTTGCAATTGCCAGAGCGTCGCTGGTTCGCGGTGATAGTAATAGGCACTTATTTTGTTTTGGGCGGCTTGGCGGAAAGTAAACATCAGGCCTGATACCGTTAATTTGCATTGTTGTGCCTGATTACGCCATTAACTCGGCCTAATCAGGTATACTGTTTGCACATCACATTCACCTTTACAATTTCCCATGCTGTTAAATGACATTTTACGCCGTCTTCGTTTTGCCCTGAGTCTGGATAACAAGGCTACCATCAACATTTTTAAGCTGGTGGACCATGATCTGGATGAAGACTATCTGATGAATATGATGAAAAAAGAAGATGAGTCTGGCTTTTTACCCTGTCGGGATAAAACCTTGTGTTTATTTCTGGATGGTTTAATTGTTAAAAACCGCGGTAAGCAGGAAGGTGGGCCACCGCCGGGGCTGGAAGGCGGTCAGCGCCTCAGCAACAATGATATTCTGCGCAAGATTAAAATCGCTCAGTCTTACCAGCAGGAAGATATGATGAAGATCTTGCAACTGGCGGAATTTCGAATCGGCAAAAGTGAGTTAAGTGCCCTGTTCAGAAAACCTGAACATCGCAGTTATCGTGCCTGCGGTGATCAGTTATTGCGTAACTTTTTACAGGGCATGGTGAAGAAACATCGCCCGGATGCGAGTGCCAATACTCCATGGGGGAATGGGCGCTGAGAGTTTCTTCGAAGGAACTAATCAAACTACCAAGACTGGCATATTGAGAAACAGCTCAATGCCTGTCTTGATTATTCCCATACATTGGCCCTTTTTTACAATTACGCTCCCTTTTGATTTACTTTCCTACAACAGCTGATACTATTCTGTTGGGTATAAAATATACTCAATAAGTGAAAGGGATTTTAATGGCCAAGTTTTTAAACACCAGCGCAACAAACTACTACCTGGAAGAGTTGATAAAGGGAACATCAGAGAGGCTTATTCTGATTAGCCCATTGTTGAAATTGAATGATCAGATAAGGGAGTTATTTTAAAGGTTGAAGATTAGCCTTTAATGGTGATTCAGAGTTTGAAAAAGCATTGTGTGTATGAGGAATACACGTTTTGATGAAAGGATTTAAATTGATTAATATAAAAGTCAGAGGATTTTATAGTCCTAACTATACTTAACTTTATTATCTTGAATTTAAGACGTACCCTGACCAGTAATAGGGATGCCTAAAGCGCACTGTTTCGCGCATTTTTTCACGAGCGTATGCGAGGGCTATGGCAGGGTCATTGTTGTCAAAATAATTTGTATAAAAATGACGGGTAAATTCCATTGATGCGCGATCACTTACTTTCCATAGTGTAGATATTACCGTCTTAGCTCCGGCATTAATAAATCCTTGAGCTATGCCTAATACTCCAGCTCCGCGGTAATATTTTCCATTAAATGTTTCGCATCCATTTAAAAAAACTAGCTGGTTATTAAAGTGTGCTCGGTTTAGTTCACTTAAAGATAGAAAACCCGTTGCAAATGGTCTATCAGAGTTGACAGGTGAAAGAAATAAACCGATATCGGAACGATTATCAGGGTTAAAATAGTGATGCAAGCTCAGGTGCAAAACATGACTATTTTTACTTGAAAGTAGTTGGGCCTTAGTAGCATCTCTATCTAAAAACGCGGCAAAATATCCGGGGGTTAAGTCCCTTATATTGGATAGCTCTTGTTTCGCCATGGGAAGCTCATCGTTGAAGCTGCTATCGTTAAATTGGATACCGGTCAATTCGGACAAGCTAAAACTACTGCCAATAAACGTCATGTCATTTGCCTTATTGCTGTGTAGAGGGATACCTGCATCGGGCAACCCTCGCAATATGACTTGCTCCTCTGAAAAAAGCAAACTTTCAGGAAATAGATAAAGCTCACTGTCAGGTAGATAATATATCCGTTCGTAGTTTTGTTGGTTATTGAAATTTGGCAGCAATGCTTGTTTAGTTTCAAGGATTTTGCTTTGCGCCTCAGGTGCTCTGGTTGCCAGAGCAATACTGGAGTTTTTTATTAGGCGCTTTATTACTTGTGCATCTTCGAACCGTTCAAATTGAGTACCATTTTTATCTTTTAAAAATACGCCAGAAATAGTTGGATTAAAAAGGTAGGCAATTAGTGCCTCATCATCCTTTTTGAACCGTATAGATTTAAGAGCAAAGCTTGTTTCCCTCAAGTTTTTTGTGTCATCTGTCTCGAGACTTTTGTGGTTAATAATCTCTGCTAACGTGAAATCTTGCTGTTCTATATCTTGATACAACCAATCCAGGTCTTGCGATATGGCTTTTTTCAATTCTCTTTGATCGTACTCAGTTTGTTGGTAAAGGAGTGCATTTGCTGTTAAGTCAGAGTAGATATTAAGGTTATCTCCGCGATAGTGATTATCCTTTTTGTTTGATATCTGTTGCCGCCGAATCTGGGACTGCAATTGTCTTATCTGAATCGTTTTTTGTAGGGCACGTTCGATGTTGCCATTATTAATAAGACGTCTAACCTGATTGATAAAGTGCACATGTATTTTTTGAATCCAATACATGCTTGTTTCTTCTATTCCCAATTGTGATAAAACACCAATCGCTATTCGATCCGTCTGCTCCGCTAAAGCGGTATTGTCAGCTTTTAGTGCACTCATTTTATAGAGTGCTTCAAATAACAAGAGCTTGTTTGAGGCTTTATTAAACATTTCACTCGCTTTTTGGAGATAGAAATATTGCTTGTCTGGCTGAGAAAGCTCAGCCATTAGTAAGTAACTTTGCCCGATTGTCTTCAAATCTTGTGCCTCAGGAATAATGGCCAGAATCTTGTTGAAAGTGTCTTGTGTACCATTACTCAATTGGGCATGTAAATTGGCGATCTGCAATTGTAAATCAGGATCATTTTCAGTGGATTGAGCAATAGCCTCACAGTTAAATAGTAAGGTCTGTGCTTCTTCAATATCATTCAGGAGAATGGCGATTTCGGCTTGTTTACAGATTAACTTGGCTGCTCGTGGAGAGCCCTCATGTTGGCTACTTTCTGCTGAGGCAGTCAGGTAATAATTTGCTCGTTGTGGATCCCCAAGTTCTTCATATATATGAGCAATATTACTGGTTAAAAAAGCTTGCAGATCTTTGTCTGGATGAGATTGCAACAAATGTAGTGCGATTAAATAATTTCTTTTTGCACTATTTAGCTTTCCCAACATAGAGTGCATTCTCGCGATATTACTGTGTATCACTATTTGCTGGTGCACCACCTGGAACTCTCGAGCCAGTGCCAATGCCTGCATTTCTCTATCTAATGCCATATGTAAAAGTGGGAAATCAATTTTACTCCCTTGCATTGCTCTTCGGGCATAATAATATCCCCAATTGTCTTGTAGTGTTATTTTGTCTCGGTGATCGATATAACCGGGTTGCTGAGTTATTGACTCGGCGCTCCTGAGATTGGAGTAGGCATCTTCAACCAAATCCTGATGAAGCAATAATTCAGCCATCAGATAATGATAACGGATGCGCAACGAATTCCCCACGTCATTAGTTTGTTGTATTAATCGAGATGATGTATCGAACTCGGTGCGTGCTCTTTGTGTTTTGTCGAGGCGCATAAAAGCTTCCGCAGTGGCTAGTTTCAGAGCGATTTTTTGTTTCGGGGGGATACTCTTGTATAGCAATATAGATGAGGCCGTTTCTATGGCGTTATTCAAAAGAAAACTATGATTTTGGACACTGAACAGCCAATATTTAAACAACAACCTTTCATCGGGCGTTAGTGCTGCCATCGCATTAAATTTGTTAAAGGCTTCTATTATTTTTTCTTTATCTTTAGGCAGTAAAGTGTACCAGGTGGTGAATGCCTCAGTAATCTGATATTCACTTACAAATTTAGTCAATGTTTCAGACAGCGGAATGGGGGAGATAAAACAGTCTTCTTCGTACAGTTTTGTCAGCTGTTTTTCATCAATTACGAGCAAGCCTAATTGACTGACTGGTTGGCTATTTATCAATTTGACTAAGGTCGGCGCCTCACAGGAATTTTGCAGAAAATCTGTGTAATAGGAATTTGCAGCACCGTTTGGCACTGCAAATCCAGTCAATATCAAGAGCAGCGAATGAAAAATAAAACGGTATTTAGACATTGCTAGCTCATTCAATTCTTTTCCAGCGCCACCTCGCTACGTTTTCATGCTCAACTGCTTTTGTAAACTGAACTAAATCAGCTTCTTTGAAATCCAACGGGAAATCCGCAAACCTGTCATCGTTTCCAGAAATCACATACTGCTGTATTTCATTGTCTATCTCGATGCCAAAGTCCAACACAGGAATCGCATTGGAATGCAATTGCCACAAAAAGCGTTGTTTACCATCGTCGACAATTTTATATAGGTGCTGTTTAATTCGAATATCACCGGTAGGGGTAAATACGGTGGTACTCATGACTCGGCCCAGGTCATCGTGGTTATATTCAAATGATACAATAAAGTCACCATCCAGGGGCAAGTAATGAATGGGGCTGAAACCGTCTATTGGTTGTCCGTGAGAGGACTTTCCCTGGACTGATTCCCAGCTTTTCTTTAAAACACTTGGCATAAATTTCTCCGTCTTAAGGTGATTTAAGAAATCAAACTGATTTTGTAAACTTTGCTAGCTCCTCTATGGAGGTAAAAGTGCTATGTGAAGTATTTGTGTCTTGCAGTAACTTTGAGAATACCTGACCTACTATAAGGCTCCCCAGAGGCCCAAGTATTCCCTTTTTTCCATATAAATCGGAGCTGTGTGAACGAACCAGAGAGCGCAATTTTGCACCCTCACGCAGGATATAAAACCAAAGTGGAGTACTGTTGAATAAGGTGTACCGTTCAGGAATGAGGTCTGTATGGGTAAACCCTGAGAACAACCAGTATTGTGGCGCTGTAAAATAGCTAAAATAACGCTTCAGTTGAGGATAATATCTAATATAGCGCTCTATGTAAGTTTGTGCGTCAGCTACACCAAAATCATGTGCGCGCATCAGATTACGTGTACTCATTGAAATAAATTCGCGAGATGTCAGTTGAGGAACGTTGATTTTGACTTTTGCGGAGAGTTCCATCGCTTTGTTTGTGGGGTCATTAATGAATGTGTGCCAATTAACTCGATACAACTTATTCATTGGTGCATCGCTCACTATTCTTAGATCAGACCGACCAAATCCGCCGTGATTCGTCTTCGCCAATATTTCGCTTAGGGTAACGCCACGTTGTTGTCCTATGGCGTAAAAATGACGAACCATATTGTGACCAAACCGAAATGTAGCTGAATGGAATGCCGCCGGGATATCTGAATTAGCAGCATCTAATTGTATGGCAGGTGCTGCAGTCTCATCTCCAAAGTACAATGACCATAAGTCCTCAAACATGATCTTTTTTAGAAAGTCCCACTTTATCAGGTAATGGTAAACATTTTTTGTTTGCCGTTTCGCTTCCTCAAAGGACTTGCCACTTTGGATAAGATGATTGTGGTAACGCATCCAGATTAGAGTGAATTGTGAAATCAACAAATTTTGGTCATTGCGCTCATCCGCAAGGAGTGGGGTGCCGTTATTGTCTCGAGGAATGTCATATCGATTAACGCCATCTTTACTAAAGAGACAAAACTTACCTCTTTTATCAATTCCAATGTTGTCATTACCATACAAACTCTCAAGATTTAACGGATTGGCAATGTTATTGAATGCACGGGCAATACCGAAAAATGTATCTGAGGGTTGATGGTTTTGATTGGAAAATTTGGCGATATCGTGGGCGATGAATTGCCCAAAGTAGGTATAAATTGCTGAGAGCCTCAATTCCATGTCACCACTGTCTATCTGGTCTTGTTTATTACAAACTTCACCGAGGCTTAACAGTTGCTCGGATGAAAAGGCGGGCAGAGGAGCCTGAGGGGGAGTTTCAACCGTTTTCTGATTCGCTGCTACAATGGCAACATTATTTTCCATTTGATGGAATGCACTTTTCCACGCTTGCAACATTAGTCTTCTCCAGCGAGTTATGGGCGCACTAAAAACAGCTTAAGTATGTCCCGCTTATTTAATTCCTGATTAGTTAAAACCAAATCCAGGTGTTGTTCTTTTAATTCAGATAATTGCACAACAATTACAAGTTCACCTGCTGCATTAGCAGAAACCTGCTCGCTGACGAGCAAGTTGCCCGAGACCGACTCCACCAACTGCAATTGGTAGTTGGTGGGGCTAATGTCCCCAGTTTGGATAAACATCGTCGCTTTATTATTGTTATCTAATGTAACTTTTGTTTTCGATGTTGAAACTCCCCGCGACGTTTCTAAGAACAATACATTGCCACTGCTATACACTTGCAATTCAGGCTCAGACAGCAAGCTTATGGTCAATAATACTGAAGCAGCCAGACCAGTTATAACACCCAGCGGAAAACTGATAACCGGGGAAGACAATACATCTCTCCATCGTTGCTTTCTTTTTTCTGTCGGTGTGACAAAGCTGTAATGCTTTGACGCATCTATTAATGCCAGAGTCATTTGCAATTCTTCAAACAACTTCTCATCTTCCATTAATAAGTCTTCAAACCAAGCTGTTTCCTCAGGAGAAAGCTCTTTATTAAGATATCTGACCTTTAATGTTTCATCATTTACGTCATACTTCATAATTGGCCTTGCGCTCTGGAAGACTACTTAAACCGTGAGCGCTGTTAATAGTTATATAGTGACTCGGGTTAGCGAAACCTCTCACACTTGCAACAAAATTTTCTATACGGCTATGATTTGACTGCAAAATTAAGCACATAAATATGCAGAGTAAATAGTCAGATAGGGTATGTGACTTGAGGTCAATATTCAGTTTTCTGGCAAGTTCCTCTTTTAAACGTTGTTTGGCTCGGAATATGACTCGATCAAAATGAGCTGGACTGATATTTAACTTAGTACATATTTCAGACTTGCTGAGATGTTCAACGTAAGTCCATTTCAATATGTCTCGATCTCTGGAAATATCGAACTGTTCTATGGCAATTAATACGAGTTCTGTTAGTTGTTGCCTTGAATATGCGCGTTCTGGTGAGGTGTGTGTATCAGGTATATAGTCAAACTCATCGCAATCAAATGTAGCCTGGCGTTTATATTTACGTTTGCTCTCAATAAGTAAATTTGTGCCGACACTGCGAATGAATGCCCCCAAAGAACTCTCTGAATTGATTTCATTATTTCGAGCTTTTTGTATTACGACTACAAAGGTGTCTTGGCACAAATCAAGAACCTGCTGAGAGTCGATATTTTGCCTCTCCAATATAAATTTAAGTCGGTTCCAATATTGTGAAACTAGCCTTTTCTCTGCTTGTCGGTCACCTTGTTGGATACTGTTTAAAAGGTCTCCGTGCTCGACTAGTGCTTGAGTCATGAGTGAGTTTTTTTCTGGTTATTTTTAATTGATAAAAATACTAACCCTAAAAAATTATTTAAACAACACGGAGTTCTATGTTGATTAATTTATTAATTGTATTTTCATTTAAAATTCGAGCTTATAAAGTTTCATGGCCCATACAAACTCCATAATGCATGTGCTTAAAAACACTTCATTTCACGCTTGACATGTTTATTTGACTATTTCGTTTGGGCTGAATGCTGGTGCCAATATAGCGGAAATAATGATTTTTGTGAGGTTCTGGTGGGGCAATATAAACGTCGCGGGAACACCCCGAGGTCATTGGTAGATATTTAAAAAATTAAATTTTGCTGAGAGAATTCAATTTTGAGACCCACTCAAGGAGTAGTTGTTTAAAATATGTGAGAACATCATGGTAAAAATTACAATAGTTAGTGCGCTAATATTTATTAGTATGGGAGCGTTTGGGGAAGAAAGTGTTTTGCCCACGGATGATAATTGCCAACTGGCTAAGGAAAAGGCGAAATTGATTTTAAAGGATGAAATTGCATTTGCTGCAACCAACAGTAAAAGAGAGGAGCTTGAAGAGTTACTGAGCAGGAAAGAGTTGATTCAAAAAAATCATCAAATTAATTGTTTACTCAATAAGTCGCCATTGAGCGATACAGATCAAGAGCAATTAGTCAAACTAACCGCACAACAAAAAGAAGCGATAAAACCAGAAATCAAAAAAGAGCAAAACACGGCTGACAGTCATGTTATCGCTGCCTTTGAATTTGGTACAATGTGGTTGCCAGATTACAGCGATGACACAAATGGTGGCTTTTCTGAAAATAGAGCCTATTTCGACAGTTATTTTGACGGACGCTATGACTTCGCTGATGCGCCTGACAAAGACGATGGCCTGAATCTCCTGATAAATGCTGGATTTATTGGCACGTTTTATGGTTCTGGTACTAATGTGGAGCCAGAGAGTGTCGACGATAACGGTGTAATCGCTATGTCAGACCAATCCAGCAACACTGGTTTTCCAACCGATTTTAATCAGGTTTCAGATACGTTTGATGGTAGTTTTACATTGCGTGCTTCAGCGTCATATTGTAATAAAGAAACTACTTTGTCGAAACTCGCCTGTGTTCTGACTAGTGAAAACAAACGCTCTAATCTTGGCATAATCTATCGCTATGGATTTCAAAATCGGGATAAAAGATTAGAAAATTCAGACACGGTGAATCGATATAAGGGATGGGGGCTGGATTATCGCTACTATCGTTCCGACATTCTTGCTGGTAGGAATGCAATTCCTGATGTCATTATAACCTATCTCCACAATGCAAAATTTGAAGAGTATGGTGCAAGAGTCTCGACAGAAGCTTGTACGGAAGGAAATACCAGTTGTCTTGTACCCATCGAAAATGCCAAAAGAAAGTTGCTTTTGTTCAACTGGAGAATCGTTAAGGATAAGCCTTACTTTTTTGGATTTCGTCTGAATGCTGGCGAAGGTCAGGATGATTACGGTGTGACTTTAGGGATACGCAAGAATGGTACCGATCTTCTTTCCTTTTTTGGTATTGAGTGAGACAAATCATGAGCGGCAGTGCAGAAAACATCAACGGTGTGAAAATTCGAGTTTTTTCCTATCGAATCCAGAGAATGATCATTGGCATTATAGCTATAGTCTTGCCTTTTGCTGTTGTGGCGGCAAATCTGATTGCAAATTCTGGATGGGGGCCGCTAACCTCAATCAGTATCTACTATCACACAGATGGCCGTGATATTTTTGTCGGCTCTTTGTTCATCGTTGGATCTTTTCTAATTTCTTACAAAGGTTGGTACGATGAACGAGTAGCTGGCAAATTTTGGTTGGGAAATCAATCGTTGCTAAGCACTATCGCTGGTGTAAGCGCCTTTTGCGTAGCGCTATTTCCAACCGAATGCAGACATATATGTCGTTGTAAAGAGGTCGCTTGCTATATTTCGTTTGTACATGGTGTAGCGTCATTTGTATTGTTTGGTATTTTATTCGTATTTAGTATTTACATTTTTCAATATGACGAAGGCTGTACTACAGTTGCACGAAAACGACGGAACATTATGTATAAAATTAGCAGTATCGGCTTTGTCATTGCTGCAATTTTGGTCATTGCTCATTTTCTGTTAAAAGAACAATGGAGTAGTTTCCTGTTCGCGGCAGAAGCAACAGCGCTCTTGTCTTTTGGGTGGGCGTGGCTGGTGAGCGCGAAATATTTACCCTGGCTGAGGGATGCTGATTCTGATTTATAAGAGCAGTAGTGTAAAAGGCAAGAAACAATGATTGCTGCATTAGCCAAACATAAAATGTCTCTGTTGATATAGCGTTGGTAACATAGTCCGTCAGTAACGCGGGTGAGAGTAATTATTCGCTACTTTAATTGCGCTACAATAGGCTATTACATCAATGATTGTGCATATCCAGGGGCAATTGTTGAAGAGTATCCAATAGTAACTGGAATGACTTAGGAGAAGTTATATTTTCCTTGTGGGACAAACATCTATAAATGCTTAACTGGTATTATCTGGGCGGCACTTCTGGGTTAAACAGATTTCAGCCCTTGCTTGTTATAAAGCCTTCTAACTGAGCCAGTAATTTTTCATCATAGCGCAAGGCGCTGAGTTTGATTTCTCTGAAGCGGGCCAACACCAGCGCTTCTGCTTCATGCAGTACTCCAGAAATCGCGGTGTTGACGGCTTTTTCAATGGGGCAATTATTGTGTTCGTCGGTTAAGCCAATGGTAAACAAGGAGGCGTCACCTACCAGTGCTTGGATATCAAACAAGGTGATGTCGGTGAGCGAAGTTTCAAGGTGCCAGCCGCCATTGTGGCCTTTTACCGAGGATACATAACCGGCCTTTTTCAACAATGCCATGGTTCTTCGTACGACAACCGGGTTGGTGCCCAGCATCTTGCCCAGTTCATCGGAGGTGACACCACGGTTTAACATGTCCATGTGGATCAGGGCGTGTAATAGACGGGATAGTCTGCTGTCTTTTCTCATTTTTTCATCAATTGTTATTTATGTAACAAATAAAGTTACGAGTATTGCCGGTTGTAAATTTTTAATGTAACTTATGATGTTACTTAAGGTGTATTCAGGACAATTATCTATGAATCGGGAAGAAATTACAGATCTGTTTGACCAACAGGCCACAATTTACGATGACAACTGGCAAAAAGTAAAACCCATCAAAGATGCTATGCATCTGGTGTTACAGGCGGCATTTAGGGATTTACCCGACGATGCACGAATTTTATGTGTCGGTTCGGGAACCGGTCAGGAAGTGGTGTATCTGGCCCAGGCGTTCCCATCTTTTCAATTCACCCTGGTGGAGCCGGCGCCGACAATGATGCAGGTTTGTCGCGCCAATTTAACCCGGCTGGGTTATGCGTCCCGCTGTGAGTTTCACGTTGGCTATCTTGAGAATTTATCGCATACACCCATACATCATGCTGCCACCAGTTTATTGGTGTCACATTTTCTGATGGACCCGGCGGCCCGCAGTGAGTTCTTTCGCGAAATTGCTGCCCGGCTATTGCCCGGTGGCATATTGTTCAATGCAGATTTGATGGCCGATACTGAGTCTGCCGACTACCCGGCAGTATTAAATTTGTGGATGTCGGTGTTACATCAAACAGGTATGGATGCCGCCAAAAAACAGGAAATCAGAGAAACCTATGAGCGTGATGTCGCGATTTTACCGGCACACAAGGTTGTGTCACTGATCGAAGCTGGTGGATTTAACAAGGCACTCGCTTGCTATCAGGCGGGCATGATCACTGCGCATACGGCATTTAAATCCTGATAGCTGCTAAACTAGCGTTATGTGGCTTCTTGTTTTATGCAGGAAGCCACCTGAAGGTAATTTGCCAGTCGAATCTGTCAGGCCTTTTTCACAAACTTCGCGGTGACCATCATTTCTCCGACACCATCCACTTTGCAGTCCAGCTCGTGATCTTTTTTATCCAGCACCCGTCTTACCAGTGCTTTGGTGCCAATTTTAATCACCTGAGAACTGCCTTTGATCTTGAGATCTTTGATAACCGTGACCTTGTCGCCATCCACCAGTAACGCACCATTTGCATCTTTGACGTTAATGGCTTCGTCTTCTTTTACTTCTGTGGGGTTCCACTCAAAGGCACATTCCGGGCAAATCAGGTTGTCCTGATCCTGATAAACATATTCGGAGTTGCATTGCGGGCAGGGAGGAAATGACATCGGATTTTCGCTATATCTAAAAAAACCTCGCAGAGTATAGCAAACTTAGCCACATGCAAGCGGATTAAGCACAATATTACAGATTAATATAATAAAATGCTTAGTCCGTTTTCCTTGCCTGAGATCAGGCGTTCTGGGCCGACTTCGTGGGGGTATCTTTTAACAATGCGACCAGTAGCGCCGGTAAAAAGCTCATGGTCAACACCATGGAGCCCAGGATGCCACACAATACAATGATGCCCACGCCCCGATACAATTCTGTGCCCTCTCCGGGGATTAATACCAATGGTGCAAGCCCCAGGATCGTGGTGGACGTCGACATTAATATGGGGGTCAGGCGACGTTTAACTGCCTGATGCACAGCCTCCTGCACGCCCATGCCAAGCTCCTGAATATTCTTGCGGGTTTGTTCCACAATCAAGATGGGATTGTTGACCACTGTACCCAGCAAAATCAAAAAACCTAACATAGTGATCATATCGAAAGGTTGATGAAAGCCGGGCAATCCTGTCGCTGAGACGACGCTGCCAACACCGTTGAGTAAAATCAGACCCAGTAAACCACTGGCCATACCCAAAGGCACTGTAGCCAGGATGAACAGCGGGTATTGCCAGTGCTTGAATATCGCCACCAGTAACAGGTAACTGATCACCAGCGCAATTAAGAAGTTTCCGGATAACGAGGCGCGTGTTGCCTGTAATTGATCTGCGGCACCACTGACATCTAAGCGGATCCCCTGAGCAATTTCACCTGACTGCCATAAAGTGGGCAATAGTTCTGTACGCACAATTTGTTCCGCTGTTTCCAGTGCCACATCTCTGGGAGGGATAATGTAAACCGTAACCGTTCTGTCGCCGTCAATACGGCGCAGGCTGTTACTGTTTTTGGTTTCGATCAGATCCGCCATGGCATTCAATGGCAGTACCCCGCCAGCCGGGGTGATCATTGGGGCGTGGCTTAATTGCTCGATGGTTTGGGCGTTCCCCGCACCGCTGTACAAGAATATATCAACTTTGTCATCGCCGAGGATAAACTCATCCACAAAGGCGCCGTCACTTAGTGCCGACACCGCGTAGCCAAAATCACGATTATTAAAGCCCAGTTCTTCTAACCTGCGCCAACGAGGACGTATCTCAATCAGAGGTTGGGTTAATGACAAGGAGCCCGGATCGGAATTGATTTGCGGATTATCAAAAGACGCTTCTGCCTGTCGATACACCGCTTCTGCTGCCTGATACAACTCTTCCATATTGGCCCCGGAGATATCCACCGCTACTGCCCGGGAACCGCCATCGTTGCTGGAGATAATTGACCCGCGCGACGAAAACGCCCGCATGTTTTCATAGCTTCTGAACTTTTGGGTGATCTGATCCATCATCTGGTTAATGTATGCCGGATCTTTGGGGGCGCTTAACAGCCAGATTCGCCCAACTGATACCCGCAGCATGTAGTATTCCAATGGCACCATATCGTCTTCCTGATAGTCATCTTCTGCCAGGGCGGTGTAGTTATCAAAATACGCCCGCAGTTCATCACCAATTTGCTGCATCTCAGTAAGGTTATAACCTGGCGGGGCTATCATCATACTGAATGCTTTGGGCTCTTCGCCTTCCGGCAGGTATTCAGCCGCTGGCATAAACCACCAGGCCAGAGCGGGAATGATCAGGAAAAACGCCACACTATAACCCCGGGCAGAGGTGCGGCTTTGGGTGAATAAGGCGGTGAATTTAAGCCATTTTCGCTCTGACGTGGTGCGTGACACGGTCACGAATTCTTTGTTTTTGGTAAGTTTTGCCAGGCTGACCGGCACCACAAACACCGCAATCAGCATCGATGCCAAAATTGCGCCTGAAATGGCGATGGCAATATCTGAATACAGCTGACCCGCTTCTTCCTGCACAAACAGGATCGGAGTAAAGACCATGATGGTAGTGGCCGTTGAGGCCAGTACTGCCGGCCAGACATCCTGCACCCCGTCTATCGCGGCCTGCAATTTGGAGGTGTTTTTACGCCAGGCTTCTATGATGGATTCCAGCACCACAATCGTATTGTCCACCGTCATACCAATGGCAAAAGCCACACCGGCAAGCGAAATTACGTTGATGGTTCGGCCCATCAGATTCAGGGCGACAAATGCCGCGATGGTGCAAACCGGAATACCCAGAACCCCAACCAGGGTGGCTCTGCCAGAGCGCAAAAACAGGTACATGACACCGGTGGCCAGCAACGCGCCTAAAATCAGGTTAAACCAGACATTTTTCAGAGAATCCTGTACGTATTGCACATCGTCTCCCATCAGGATCATCTCAAGGCCGTTTTGCGCCAGCAAATTGTTGTTCAGATCCTCAACGATATCTAAGATGCCTTGCTTGATGGCAATCACATTTGAGCCACTTTCCCGTCGAACTGACAACATCAGATTGCGCTGACCATCGAAATATGACAAACCACGTGTTTCGAAATGGTCTAGCTGGATATCGGCGATGTCGCGCAGGTAAACACTGTTGTCGTTTACCCGTTTGATCTCAATGTCACCGATTTCGGACAACTCTTCAAAGCGGCCGACTACCCGCAATAAATAGCGATTTTGCCCGCTTTCGATATCCCCGGCAGACGCATCCCGATTTCGATCCCGTACCGCATCGCGAATTTCACTGAGGCTGATACCTCGTTGCGCCAGCCTCGCCGCATCCACTCTTATCTGGATTTGGCGGGCCGCGCCGCCATTGACACCAATTTCAGATACCCCTTCAACGCTTTCCATACGGGGACGAACGTAATCCTGAGCAAAGTCACTGAGCAAATCCATGTCCAGTTGTAGCGGGTTTCCAGGCAAGGGCTTGAGCGCAAAATACATAAAGGCGTTGCTGGAAAAGGCACTGGAGAATAATCTGGGCTGGTCGACATTTTCCGGGTATGAAGGCACCTGGCTAAGGGCATTGTTGACCCGGATCAAGGCGTCATTTGCATCGACACCAAAAGGGAAATCCAGTTCAATATTGGCTTCGCCCATTTCGGCGTATGAGGTCATTCGTTGTAAGTTGGGTAAACCCCGTAAGTAGCGCTCCTGCTCAATCAGAATTTCTTTTTCGATATCCTGTGGTGTGGCACCTGACCAACCAGTCTGAACGGTTATCGTGCGTACTTCCAGGTCAGGGATCATCTGAATTGGTGTCTTGCTCGAAGTCACCAGACCCAGGATTGCGGCGATAAATACGCAAACCGCTACCAGAATCCCCCGGTGAGCTACTGCCGCTATCATTCTGCATCTCCCGATTGTTGCATACTGACCTGGGTGTTTTCCTGCAGCAATTGCACACCTTTGTTTATGTAAGGAACATCGGCTGGGGCACCGGATACTGCCACCCGATCTCTGTCACGCTGTTTGATCTTAACAATGTGGCGTACCGTTTTATTGTCCTGCACTGAAAATACGCTGTTTCCGCCATCCGGGTGAGACTTAATGGCAGATTTGGGTAACCACAACAACGGCTCTGCATGGGCACTCAAATCCAGTCGCATCGTGGCAGACATACCGGCGATAAGGTGCTGATCTGCACTGACATCCACAAGCATATTAAATGTGCGGGTTTGCGGGTCCGAAACCGGTACAATGGCAGATATCGGTAATTGCATTGTTTGCGCCTGAGCGTTGTCAGCGGTAACACGGACAGTTGCTTTGCCACTGGCCAACAGCGCCGCGATGGCACCGTAGTGTTCCTGAGGAACCGCAACTTTGAGTCGTAATTGGGTGTTAGACACCAGATTGAATATGGCAGTTTGAGGTTGTACCCATTCACCGAAATCAGCATTTCGGGTTGTGATCACTCCTGAAAAAGGGGCGTAAACAGTATGCCGCTTTAACACTTCCTGCTGCAGGCTCAGGCTGGCGTTTGCGCGTAATAGCGAGGTTTCAACTTCGGATACTCTGGACTTTCGCTCGGCAATTAAGGTTTCAGGGACAAACTGCGTTTTTGAAAGTCTCAGAGCCTCACGATAAACGCGCTGTGCTTCGGCAAGCTGGACTTCGGCGGTTTTTACTGCTGCCTGTAATTCCTGTAACTGAAACTCTGCCAGGCTGGCGTCTAACTGTAAGAGTTTTTCTCCTTTTTCAACACTGTCGCCCATATCCTTGTACAGGGACGCCACCAGGCCTGCTTGCTGCACTGCAATACTGGCGTCCTGAATGGCTTCAATTGTGCCGGTAAGTTGCAGTGTTTGTTGATTCACCACTGATTCCGGATACACTACCGAGACCTCCTGTACCTGAGCCACATTGCTGACAGAAACAAGCAAACAGAGTAAGGGAAGTAAGCGCGACATTAATTGTATCTCCATGGGTATAGTCAGCTGACGGGAAAAAAGATGAGATTGAAAAGCTCTCATTCTCATTTGCATACGATATCATAGTGTAAGAAGTTTAAAATGTATTTGAATTATCTATTCAATAACAACCTGGTTTGTTCAGTTACAGAAGGTGTGCTTGATGCCTGAACTAAATGCAGTGAACCTGATCCAGTCAGCGACACTTGGTGTGTCTGTGTTGGGCGCTATTTTGCTGTATCGCAAACCCGCTTGCCGCGCCATTGCATTAGTTATGCTGCTGGTGGGGATAGCCGCTTTAATCAATATTCTGGAAGAGACGGGTATTAGCCGTGGTTATTACCTGGTGAGTCCGGTGTTTGTTATGTTGTTTGGCCCATGTATTTATCTGGCTATCAAGCAGTTCTTGTTGGGCCAATTAAGTCGTGCAGATGGCCTGCATCTGTTGCCTGTTATTCCGGTGGTGTTTTTCACAGAATATGTGCAACAGGTGATTGCCCTGGGCACACTATGGCGTTTGGGCTATGCGGTTTTAACTGCACACCTGCTGTACAAAACCAAGTGTCAGTTAGATGAACAGCGTTCAGATACGCAAGAGTATACTTTTCAGTGGCTGGTGTGGGTTGTTGCGGTGTCTGCCATTTTTAATCTTGTGGATATGCTGCGATTAAACAGTCAGCACTGGCTAAATCACGACATCAACGTACTTGGGCAGGGCATTAACAATCTGATTTGGCTGATAGTGATCATGTTGATTACGGTCAGGTTAAATGGCCAAAAGGCACCACCCGCAATAAATCGTGAAGCGGTTGCTGCGACCACTGAAAACGCGTCCAATGCGGAAGATTACCGGATTATCTTTGATGAATTACAAGACCTGATACAGCGCCACCAGTGGTACCTGCAACCCAGGCTAACCTTAACCGAGTTGAGTCAACTGACTGGCTTTCAGACCCGTGACATCTCCAGAGCCATCAATTTGCTGGCAGGAAAATCCTTCAATGATTATATCAACCAGTACCGGGTTGAAGTGGTATGCCAGGCAATCCAGGCAGGAGCATCCGGATCGTTGCTACAGATAGCCACCGACGCCGGTTTCAGCTCCAAAGCATCGTTTAATATGGTTTTCAAAGACATGCTTGGGCAAACTCCCAGTCAGTATAAACAGGTCCAGGATCGTGATTCTCAACGTCTGAAATCCTGATACTAAGCGAGTTGAGACAATCGCGCATGTAACCTTCCCGTTATGTTTAACGAGAAGAGTTTATTATGAGATTAATTACCACTTTAATGCTGCTGTTTGTTGTCAGTTGTGCCAGCAGTAATCCGCCAGTTTCTAAGATCAATGAATTTGTGTTGCACAGTGTCAATATTATTGATGTCGCAAACCAAAAGTTACTGGCCGATCAGGCTGTGTTTGTTCGGGACGGCAAAATAACGCAGGTGTTGCAAAACGATGTCGAAGCGCTACCGCAAGACGTGCCTTTAATCGATGGTGAGGATGGATATGTAACACCTGGACTAATCGACATGCACGTGCATATGTACGAACCTGCCGCCTATAGCATTGCACTGAGCCACGGCGTGACCCATGTGCGGGTAATGAACGGAATTGCTCAGCAACTGAACTGGCGCGATGCGGTGCAGGATGGTGAATTAGTCGGAGCCAGTTCCACGGTGAGTAGTCCGATAATCTCCGCTTATGATGACGCCATGTTACATCATACGGTGCATACTGCGCAGGCCGCCCGAAGCGCGGTACGCAACTATCAACAACAAGGCTATGACCTTATCAAAGCCTATGGCAATCTCAGCGAAGAGGCTTTGCTGGCACTGGTAGATGAAGCGAAAAAAATCGGTATTCCGGTGGCCAAACACGGTCCTCATGCGTCAGGGGAATTACCGGTCAGCACATTGGCAGGATTACAGTCTTTTGAACATGTTGAAGATATTTTTCAGGGGTCACTGCAATATCAGTTTGCGCCCAACGCGCTGCCGGAAGTCATTCAGGCATTGCACGCTACACGGGTTCCTGTGACACCGACCCTCAATATTTTTTACCAGTTAACCCGGTTAAGTGAACAAAAACAGGGCTATCTGGATAGTATTCCGCAAGAATACACGTCAGAGATCATTGCTCTGGAGGCAAAGCACAATCAGGTGGCACGTTGGCTGGATGCTTCAGACAACATGGCAAAACACAATCGCAGAACCCTAAAATTCTTACAGTATATTACTGAGCAACTACACAATGCTAAGGTGCCTTTGCTGGTGGGCTCTGATTCCGGTGTACTGCTTTCACCTCATGGTTTGGCCACCCACACTGAAATGGCCTTGCTGCATCAATCGGGGCTCGACAGTTTTGCCGTGCTTGCAGCGGCAACGGTGAATCCGGCTAACGCGTTAGGCCTGAATCACACAATGGGTAAAATCGAAGCCGGTTATCAGGCTGATTTTATTTTTTCCAAAGGTAATCCACTACAGGATCTGGCGGTACTGAAAAATCCAGATGCAGTTAGCAAACTCGGCACCTGGTATGACAGTGAGGCACTGATCGAACTACGCAATCAGGCCATTGCGGATCGCAGCCTGTGGGCAGAGATTTCTGCCCTCTGGCAGGCGCTTTAACCTGGCACCATTAACCTAATGGCGGCAAGTTTGCCGCCTTTTGCCGAACTTCCTCAAAGCGTTGCAGTTCGCAACTGCCCCAGCCCGGTAATTGTCTGGCTTTGCCCCGGGTAAATAGCGGCTGTGTTAAACCGCATAAAAACCGGGCCGCAAGCGTTTCTGAGATGTGTGGCAAAGTCAGATGCTTTTTCAGGCCCACCAGATTGTGTTGCAGGGTAGCATCATCCGGAAATGGGAGAGGCTGAGATTTTGGCAGGTGCGCCACCTGTCCCTGACAGACTGAACAGTGACCACAATGTTTGGGGGCCTGTTGATCATCAAAGTACCTGGCGAGGTTGTAACTCAGGCAGGTATCCAGCTCCATAAAGCGGATCAGCGCTGCAATGCGGCTAATTTCTGATTGTTCATTTTGTTGAAAATAGTGGGTCAGTTGCTCAGCCAAATCTGGCTGTGACACTGCTTCGCTGTTCACCTGATACACTTCGGTCATTTTACTGCTTTGCAGTTCAATGAGGCCCTGTTGCTGTAAATAGTCTAGGGCGGTTAGCACCCGGCTTCGGTCACAGCTGTAGGCTTGTTGTAATTGCTCAATATCCAGTATTCCCCAGGTTTTCTTAAACGCGGTGGCATCGAATATCGCTTGCACAAAGCGTTGCCGCTCAGCGGTGAAACGCGCCACAACGGATTGAGCGTCTGCCAGTAACCTTAGCTTATATTCGGCGAAATAACTGTACTTTGCTCGGATCACTTGTCTAAGTTCCAGTTGCACCAGCAGCGTTTTAAGTGGTAGTTGACGAATATTGCAGTCCTGACTTAGCGAATACAGCTGTAATTCCCAATGACCGTTTTCAGCCGCTTTGATCGCGTCAATAAGCCGATGGATACTCCCCGGTTCCGGTGTATCGCCATAGATGAAGTTTTCCAATGTGTTTAAGCTGCTGAGGTTTGCCAGGATTATGCAATCAGCAGGTTGACCGTCGCGCCCGGCACGGCCGATTTCCTGACTGTAATTCTCAATGGATTTAGGCAAGTCATAATGGATCACAAAGCGAATGTTGGCCTTGTCTATGCCCATACCAAAGGCGATAGTAGCCACCACTATATCGGTTTTTCCGGACATGAAATGCTGCTGGATTTCCTGTCGTTGCTCATCTCTTAAGCCGGCGTGATAGGCAACAGCATTGAACCCCTGGGCTTTCAACTGGTAGGCCAGTTGTTCGGCACTTTGCTGTAAGGTAACGTAAATGATACCGGCCCCGGTGTGTTGCGCGAGCAACTGGATCAGTTTCTGGCTTTTCTCAGTTTCAGCGACCGGCATCATCTGTAAATTCAGATTCGGACGATAAAATCCGGTTTGTACAATGTGTTCCGGCGCAATGTCGAATTTTGCTGCCATATCCTGCTTTACCTTGCGGGTTGCAGTGGCGGTAAGCAGCAGTACCAATGGAATATTGAGCTGCTGTCTGTAGGCCGGTAGTTTCAGGTAGTCCGGTCTGAAATTATGGCCCCACTCTGAAATACAGTGAGCTTCGTCCACCACTAACATGGAAATCGGGATATTTTCTATAAACTGCCGGAAACGCTCATTTTTGAATCGCTCCACAGACACCATCAGAATGCGCAGCTTACCGGCTTTAATATCGGCCATAACCTGTTTGTTTTGCTCTGGTGTGAGGGTAGAGTCAATGCTGGCGGCGGCTATATTTTTACTGGCCAGAAAATCCAATTGATCTTTCATTAAGGCCAACAGCGGAGAAACCACCAATGTCAGGTGGGGCAACTGCGTGGCGGTGTACTGGTAACACAAAGATTTGCCGGAACCTGTCGGGAAGATTGCGAGTGAAGAATCCCCATTTAATAGCTGATGTACAGTGGTTTCCTGGCCAGGACGAAAACGACTAAAGCCAAATAGTGTCTGTAAGTTTTGAATTGTCTGTGACGAAGTGATTGCTTCCATGCTGTTTCCGTGGGTTGGTAACCTGCTGACACTCTAACCCTGGCGAATGAAGGGTACAAGGCCTGGAATCGCTTAAAAGGTACAGGTTTGTTACCCGTTTTTTGGATTCAAAGGAAAAACCAGGTTAACTACGAAGTCTTTCGTTTTTAGACTTGACAGCAGTAATGTGATTCGTATTTAATGCGCACTACTACGATATCTTTCGTACTAAAAGTTGATCGTACTAAGGTGTTGAAAAAATACTGAGTTGCCGCTCAGCCTGTACAGACGCTTAACCCGCTAGTGTTAAAAGCTGTCTCACAGGAAAGCGAAAAACAATAATTCACAAAAAGCAGGAGTGTGAGCATGAAAAAGCTGATTTTGGTAAGTTTAAGCGTGGCTTTGTTGGGTTTAGGTGGTTGTTCTTCCACGGGAGACGTTGCTAAAGCTGAGGAAAAAGAATCGAACAAGCAGTCATCTTCACAAACTCGTCGCGCTGGAGAGTGCAGTTCTACAGGGTCCAGATTAGGAAACAGATGTCGTTGATCCAGGGCAAAGTATAAGGCATCTGAACAGGGAAGTTACACTTTCATTGATATTGGATTTAAGGGGAGACCTTCAGAGGTACTCCCCTTTTTAATCTCAGAAACTTGAATTATACGATGAGTTTCGTATATTTAGCACTAATCAACGCAATCAAGCGGGCTTAAAAAATGACGCGAGGCAAATTTAAAGGGGTGCCTACCAGTGCCGAGCTGCAACTACTCAGAGTACTGTGGGAGATAGAACCCACCACAGTGCGTGAAGTACACGAGAAAGTGAATAAGCACAACAAAGTGGGCTACACCACGGTGCTGAAAATGTTGCAAATAATGCATGAAAAAGGCCTGGTTGAGCGCGATGAATCAAGTCGGGCACACATTTATAAGGCGATTTATTCTGAAGAGCAAACGCAAAGCTCAATGGTAAAAGATATGCTGAACAAAGCCTTTGGCGGTTCAAAATCTAACCTGGTCATGCGGGCATTGGGGAAATCCCCCAGTGCACAAGAACTGGCTGAAATAAGAGCGCTGCTGGACTCGCTGGAAAAAGACGCTTAACAGGAGATGTCATGGATTGGTTAAACCTGATTGCAAACAGCGCAATATTACAGACCTTAGCTCAAACCCTGATGCACTTTATCTGGCAGGGCACGTTACTGGCCGTTGCTTTGTTTGTATTGTTGAAAACGATTGATATTCGCCACTCTGAACTGCGCTACAGTGTGTCACTGGGGGCCTTGTTGTTGTGCGTTATTGCTCCGGTCAGTACCTTTTGGTTTTTATATCAACCGCAAATCCTTGCGCCATCGGTAGATGTCGGCCTGGTGTTGAGCAGTGTTTCAACCACGGTGATCCAGGCAGGGGGCTCGTTGAGCGAGTCCGGTTATCTGAGCCTGTCGTTGCTGACCACCGAGTTACTTGATTATTTTAATTTACAGAACATGCTGGCAATTCTGCCCTTTGTTGCCCTGGCATGGCTGTGCAGTGTCACCGTTTTAAGTGGCAGGGTGTTGTTGCAAATGGTTGGCGTTTGCCAATTGCCCCACCAGGCAACACACTCGCCGGAACCGCAATTACAACGGGTGTTTGAGCGACTGCTGCTGCAACTGAACGTGACGGCCAAAGCGCGATTGTATATCTCAGATAAAATTGATGTGCCGATGGCAATTGGTTGGTTAAAACCAGTGGTGTTGTTGCCTTCTTCGATGGTGCTGGGATTAACACCGGGGCAGCTCGAAATGCTGCTGGTGCACGAATTAGCTCACGTCAGAAGGCATGATTATCTGGTGAATTTTGTGCAGACATTGGTGGAACTGATGTTGTTTTTTCACCCAGGGGTAAAGTGGATCTCAAAGCATATACGCCTGGAAAGAGAGTGCTGCTGCGACAATATTGCGGTATCTCATAGTGGTAGTCCTGTGGCCTATGCATCTACGCTCACTGATGCAGAAATGTCACGTAGTCATCACATTCCGGATCTGGTGATGGCCGCATCTGGTAGTGACTTAAAACAGCGTATTTTGCGCGTTGTTGGTCACGCTGATTGTGCCGGAGGACGAAACAGAACGCGCTTTACCGCAGTTTTGGCCGCAGTGATTTCACTGACTTCGGTTGTGGTTGTGCTGGTGTCCAACCATAACGATGCAAACTCTAAAGTGGTAAAAAATAACGCGCTTTCCTCTGAAAAATTAGAGGCTGAGCACAGTGCGCAAAGCAGCGTCGCTGAGGACTCGGGTGACATTACCCCCCAGGATCAGCAACCGGAGACACAAACTAAAGCTGAGCCTGAGGTATCCCTGGAAGCTTCAACCCCAAGTGAAGCTGTGTCAGCGCAACAAGAGCTCGCTGATGCCGAAAACGAGCAGGAAATCAGCCAGGAGCTAACACAAATCCCGGCGTCAGATGTTGAGGTGTCAGATGTTGAGGTGTCAGATGTTGAAGTTATGGCGTCGGTGCAAAATGATAGCGATCCGAATGAACACGCCAAAGTCAGTGAGTCTGCTGCTGTGCCTTCAGATTCGCCACCGGAAGAGTCGGCTAAAAGCTCTGCTGTTGACTACATTGCAGCAACAGAAGGCGCAATTTCTGCTGAGGTTAAACCATCAGCCGTTGTCAGTGCTGCTTCCACACTGGAAGGCCACAAAATAATAGCGGTTGGAGAAAAAACCGCTGCGCTGGTGGAGCAGGTCGATGCTATCCCGGCGGTATTATTAGAGGGCGAAACGCCGGCATACCCAAGGCAGGCCCTGAGACGCAAAATAACGGAAGATGTTGAAGTGTCATTTGTGGTGAATACGCAGGGGCAGGTGGAAAACATCGCGTTTAACGGGGATGCACATCGCTCTTTCCGAAAATCCATTACCCGTGCCCTGCAGAACTGGCATTTTGCACCCGCTCAGCAAAATGGCAATGCAGTAACCAGCCAGATCACCCGCATTTTTAGCTTTATTGAACCGGAAAACAATAACCTGACGACCACCGGCACCCGGATTTTTTCCAATTAGTACAGAGTTGTGAAATACCGCACATTGTCAGGCCGAAATTACAATTAATTCGGCCTGGCGCCTTGGCTTTTCTGACGACTTCCTCTAGTCTCTCGGTTTTAGATAATGGGCGGTTTTTGTTGACATGATGCGGGCTTTTTTTTCCTTATATACAACCAATCTTTTTTTAGTTGGTGGTACTGGCCTGCTCACCACCTATCTGGCGCTGTATCTGGGTAAACAGGGCGTATCTACCTTCTGGATTGGGATGCTGACCTCGTTTTATTACCTCGGGTTGATGTTGGGCGCCAAGATCGCATATCACTTTATTCGCTCCGTAGGGCATATTCGTACTTTCAGCGCCAGTACGGCCGTTGTGATTGCCTGTATCGCCGCCCATGGGGTGAGTGACAATGTTTATCTCTGGCTGGTGTTGCGGGTGTTGGTGGGGCTTGGAATGATGAGCAACTACATGGTGCTGGAAAGCTGGTTGAACGAACAGTCCGACCAGGACAACCGGGGCCGGGTGTTCTCGTTTTATATGATCACCTCCTATCTGGGTATGGTGGCGGGACAGTTTGCCCTGTCTCATTTCACTGAACTGGATTCAGCCGTGTTGTTTCTGGTTTGCATGGCGGTGGCTATCGGGCTGGTGCCAATTTCTATCACCCGGCGTATTCACCCCAAACCGCTAAAACCTATCAAAGTCAGTATCTTTAGTTTTGTTAGGGTGATCCCGCAATCGCTCACTGCCATTTTATGTGCCGGTATGATCAATGGCAGTTTTTATGGTTTGTCACCTTTGTTTGCCAGTAAAGCAGGATTTAGCGCCGAAGATATTGCGTTTTTTATGTCGATAACAGTCGTCGCCGGATTGCTTGCCCAGTGGCCAATGGGCATCCTGTCGGACAAAATCCGACGCAGTTTATTATTGCGTACTAATGCGGTGTTTATCTGTCTGGTGTCCCTGGCGCTGTTTATTTTACCCACAGAGCCCACCCTGGCTTTCGCACTGACTTTTGTGTTTGGTTTGTTTGCTTTTACTCTGTATCCACTGGCATCTGCGCTGGCCAACTCCCGCGTAAGTGATGAGGAGCGGGTTGGGGTGTCTTCGGCACTGTTAATTGCATTTGGTGTCGGGGCCGGTATTGGCTCTGCCGTTATTGCTCAATTGATGACTTATTTCGGGCATGAAGCCTTGTATGGCGCCATGTCTGGCCTGGCAATTATTATGTTTGTATCTCTGGCTTACATAAATTCCAGACAGAAGGTGGAGATTATGGAGCCTGACGACTATGTGGTGAGTGCCTCAGATATCACCAATTCACCGCTCGCTGCAACGCTGGATCCACGTATTGATGAAGAAACCGCACAGGAGCAGTTGTTGATTGTCGATGATGATGAACAACAACTCCAGGAGGAAGCGCAACAGATAGAGGGGGGCGACTCCCGCAAAAAGCAGGGGGATTCGGAAACGCCCTCCAGGTAAAAATGGCCACTCCGTAAGGAAAATGCCTTAATTTCACACTACACTTTGAATTCCTACCGGTCTGGACAAGGTTTACCTGGGCTCGGTATAAGCTGGAACGGGTAAAACGCATAAAACCCCAGTGTTACGCGTCTACTTTACTTTCATAGCAAATAAAAAAGGAATCTCTCGTGAAATTAAGGCATAGGTTCATCAGAGTCATTTTCATTAGCTCAATGCTGGTATTCACCGGCATCGCCGCCGCACAAACTTCCCCCGCTTTGTGGCAACTCACGCAAAATATTGGTCCGGAAGCGCTAAAAAACCGGGCACAACACAATAATTCTGCTGAAGTCACGCTAAACAACACCCTGGTGCTGCAACTCAAAGCTGATATGTTGCTGCGCCTGCCGGTATTTTCTGAAAGCGTTGAAGTTAAGCTGAGTCAATCGCGACAACAAGGCTCCACCATAGTTTGGGAGGCTGACAATATTCATGCACCGCATTTACCCAAGGCGCAGTTGTTCCTAAATAATGGCCGCTTGTCTGCCTGGATACCCACCATGGCGGGAACGTTTCGTTTACACAATGGCAAGCTGATCAAAGAGTTTAAAATGGGCGGAGATATTCCGGATTATCGCCTTCCTCAGAACATTAAAAAACTCAATAAAGACGGCGAGGTTTCCTCTGAAAATCATCAAAAGCGTGCGCCGACACACTCTGAGAATAGGCATGGCGGTAATCAATCCGCAGCTGGCGATCTTACATTTAATGTGTTGTTTGTGGTTACTAATGAATTTGTAAATAGTTATCCCGATACTGAGGCGCAAATCAATGAATATATCAGTGCCAACAATGCCATATACGAGGCCAGTGGTATTAATATTCAGATGGCGTCAGCAGGTATCATGCAGTCGGACCTGGAGCAATATTCCGCTGACCAGCTACTGGATAATTTATCCAGTAATGGCGGTAGTGACTCTACAGATGGTGAAATTCCGGATTCATTGATCAGCCCCATTTGGCAGGCAAGGGTAAACAACAGCGCTGATTTTATTGTGGTGATGTTGAACGATTTACCGGAAGGATTGTGTGGCCAGGGGTGGCTTAACGGAAACAGCAGTCAGGTGTTTGATTACGACTATGCCGTGAATGTGACGGCTGCGTTTACTACTTTTTCCGGCAATCCGCAGTTTTGTGGTTACGATACCCTGGGCCATGAATTGGGTCACAATATGGGACTGGCGCACTCGCTGCGCCAGGGAGATGACGGCAAGGTATTTACCTATGGTCGCGGTTATGGGGTGGTAGATGAGTTCACCACGATAATGGCGTATGCCAGCGAGTTTGGTTCTGCCTCTGAAGTTGCTGTTTTCTCTTCGCCAGATCTGACTTGTTTGAACCGCTATCAGTGCGGTGTAGAGCACACGCAATCCGATGGTGCTGATGCTGTATTTGCGGTAAATCAGGTCAAAGAAGAAGTCACCTTGATACACAACGACGAAGTGACTTTGCCGATTGCCGATGCCCTGGCAACATTGGATGATTCGCAACTGGCTGACTGTATTTCCGATAATTTTCCGGATGCCATCACCAATGCTCAGGTGGGGTTTCTGGTTTGCACAACGGATTATGCCATTCAGACCATCAATGGACTGGAGAACTTTCCCAACCTAAATACCTTTAGTATGGATGGCAGCAATGACACCTCTTTGGCAGTGTTCCGAAATATGCGTGCTATGGTGCAACTGGATGTGCGCGACTTGTTTATGAACTCTATGCGGCCCATTGCGCATTTACAGGATCAGTTGACTTTCCTACAGTTCAATCAGGGGAGTATGAGTTGTCAGGATGTTAATGCCGTTGAAAGCTGGGGAATTGACAGTTTTTTCCCGTATGGTCGATGCCAGTCGCTTTCAGATGACAGCGGTGATTTTGATAGTGACGGCATTAACAACCTCGATGATACCGATGATGATAATGACGGTATCGACGATGTGTCAGATGCCAGTCCAAGAGATGCCAGCAATGCCAATGATATTGATGATGATGGCGTGCCGGATAGCAGCGACGCCTTCCCTTACAATGAAAACGAAAGCCTGGACACTGACAGTGATACTGTGGGTAATAATCAGGACTCTGATGATGATAACGATGGTGTTCCGGATGCTGAGGATTGTGCGCCTCTGGACAATACCCAATCCAGCAATTGTGGCAGTGGACAAAATAATCCGCCGACCATTTCTGGCACGCCAGACAGTTCAGCACAGCAAAATAGCCTCTATAGCTTTACACCTTCGGCTTCTGACGCGGATGACGACAGTTTAACGTTTAGTATCGAGAATCGTCCAGGCTGGGCCAGTTTCAGTTCGGAAACCGGTACTTTATCAGGCACACCGGATAACGACGATGTGGGTACGTACTCCAATATCATGATCAGTGTGTCTGATGGTACTGAAAGCGCTGCTCTGAGCGCATTTAGTATCACTGTTGTGGATGTTAATGACGCCCCCGAGATTTCCGGTTCACCTGATACCCTGGTCAGAGCAAACAACAGTTATCAATTCACTCCGCAAGCCAGCGATCCCGACGGTGACAGTCTGACTTTCAGCATTGCCAATAAGCCGCTTTGGGCGAGTTTTAACACCAGTACCGGAACGCTTTCGGGTATACCTGATAATTCAGATACGGGTATTTATTCCGGTATCGTGATCAGCGTCAGTGACGGGGCCTTGTCGGATAGTTTACCCTCATTCAGCATTACGGTACTGGCGAGCATCAGCGATGGCGCTAACTTTGTGGCCTATGATTATGATGGCGATGGCATGGCCGATGTCGGTGTGCGCAGAGCCAGCAATTTTATGCAGTATATTCTGAACTCATCAGACGATACTATTCAGCGTATTCAGTTTGGTAAAGACACCGGTGATATTTCTGTCAGCGGTGATTTTGATGGTGATCAGATTGCCGATGTGGCGGTGCGCCGCGCATCAAATCAATTTTGGTATATTCTCAATTCCTCGGACGGTGAGATTCAACGTTTTAATTTTGGCAAACAGGCGGAAGATATTCCGGTTCCGGCTGACTTTGACGGTGATGGCATCACTGATATTGCGGTAAGGCGTCCTTCTAATCAGTACTGGTATATTTTGAACTCGTCCGATGGCGAGATTCAACGATACCATTTTGGCAAACAGGCAGAAGATATACCGGTACCTGCTGATTACGACGGAGATGGCCTGGCCGATGTCGCTGTGCGGCGCCCCTCCAATCAGTTCTGGTATATTTTGAATTCTTCTGATGGGGAGATTCAGCGTTACAACTTTGGTAAACAAGCTGAGGATATTCCCGTTCCGGCTGACTATGACGGCGATGGCAAAGCGGATATTGCCGTACGTCGACCTTCGACCCAGTACTGGTATATTTTGAATTCATCTGACGGTCAGATTCAGCGTATCCGTTTTGGGTTGCAGTCGGAAGACATTCCTATTCCGGCGGACTATGACGGCGATGGTAAAGTTGATGTGGCCGTCCGTCGACCGTCAACGCAGTTTCAGTACATTCTGCGCTCCAGTGACGGTGAGATAGAGCGTATTCAGTTTGGCCGGGACAGCGCTGATATGCCGCTGGCGGGACCCGTTATGACCCGCACAGCCGTGCAGATACCGGATAGCTCCGGGGCTGCGGCAGTGCAGGAAGAACCGTCTATACAAAGAAGTATCATCACCGCCGAACAGGCTCGTACCGAGCGGGTACAATAATCCATTATTGCAGTGAGGCGACACCACCAGGTGTCGCCTTTTGTATTAAAACACAAAAAAATAAAACCCTTTTTAAAAACTCATCCGTCAGTACTGGTATCAATCGTTACAAAACACAGGTGCTGATATGCAATACACTGCAAAATCTTCAAAGAATTTTCCCGCTTTATCTTGTCTGGCTATTACCGTAACCCTCTTGTTATCCGGATGTTCCAGTTCTGAAAAAGAATCAGAAGATACAACACAGCAGGTTATCTTGCTGGAAAACAAAGCGGGGCCAACTGAAAAGTCACAGGATGCTGCCGTCAACACACATGAGATGGTCGAACATCAGGTACTGGTCAGAATGGAACAGCCACAAGCCCGGCAGTATCAGCGCATAAAATCAGCTGTTCGACCCGCTTTGGTGTCCGGGATGATGGCCGATGCCTCCGTGTCTTTGCCTCAGCGGGAAAATTACCAACACTATCCCGAGAATGGGGTATGGACAGTAGCGGAGCAACCCTTGTCCACCTTTTCAGTTGATGTAGATACCGCCAGTTACAGCAATATTCGTCGAATGCTTGAGCAGGGGATTTCTCCTCCCGCTGATGCCGTTAGAATCGAAGAGATGTTGAATTACTTCGACTACCACTATCCACAACCACAAGGCGACGTGCCTTTTCACCTGGATACCCGGTTTGCCGCAAGCCCGTTAAACCCAAATAAACACCTGCTGCGTGTGGCACTTTCGGGAAAAACAATCACTGCTGAGCAACGGGCTCCCGCCAACCTGGTGTTTTTACTGGATGTATCGGGTTCCATGTCCGCGGACGATAAATTGCCTTTGTTGAAGCGTGCTTTGCAAATGCTGGTTAATCAACTGGATAACCGCGACAGTGTATCGATTGTGGTTTATGCCGGTGCATCGGGTGTCGTGTTAGAGCCAACATCGGGCGATGATAAGTTGGCTATTAGCCAGGCACTAGATAAATTGCAGGCCGGTGGCTCCACCAATGGCTCGGGGGGCATTCAGTTAGCTTATCAGATGGCGAAAAAGGCCTTTAAAGCGGAAGGTGTTAACCGGGTATTGTTGGCCACTGATGGTGACTTCAATGTGGGCACAACAGACCATGATGAATTAATGCAGCTTATCGAAAAACAACGAAAAACGGGAGTGAACTTATCGGTGCTGGGGTTTGGTCGCGGAAACTATAACGATCATCTTACTGAGCAACTGGCTGATAAAGGCAATGGCAATGCCGCCTATATTGACAATATCAACGAAGCCAGAAAAGTGCTGGTGGAACAGTTAACCGGAACCCTGCAGGTGATTGCTAAAGATGTGAAAATTCAGGTGGAATTCAACCCGAATACCGTGCATGAATACCGTCTCATCGGATATGAAAACCGGGCGTTGAACAAAGAAGATTTCAATAATGACAAAGTGGATGCCGGTGACATTGGTGCCGGGCATCAGGTGACGGCCCTCTATGAGTTAACACTTAAAACGGCCGGACAATACGACGTTGATACATTGCGTTATCAGAATGACCAGCGCAATGCGCCGTCCACAACAGACAGTAAGCAGGATGAAATCGCTCTGGTGAAACTGCGTTATAAAGCGCCCGACGGTGAAGTCAGCCAAAAGTTGGAGCAGGTGGTACACCTGGAGCAAATGCTAAACTTTCACGAGACCGACAGTAGTTTTCAGTTTGCGCATAGTGTTGCAGGCCTGGGGCAATTGCTGAAAGGTTCAAAGTTTGTCAGTGTGGAAGATGCGCAAACCCTGATCGAGCAGGCGAAATTGGCCAAAGGCGATGATGAACAAGGATACCGGGCAGAGTTTATTCGCATGATGGAAAACTGGTTGTTATTGCAGCATTCCAGCCAGTTCAGGAGGAGAAAACCACAACGGTAGAAGTGGTCGAATCTTAGTTTTTGTGGGATAAGGGTACATTGGTGAACACCGGGACAGAAAGGGATTGTGAGTGAACTTGAAACAACAATACGCCAGCCAAGATGACAGTCAGCTTGTCGCTGCCTATATCAGTGGCGAGTTTTCCGCCTTTGAAACCTTGTATGCAAGGCATAAGGGCGGCAGTTTTCGGTTTATTTTGCGACAGGTTAAGGACGCTGCAACCGCTGAAGATTTGATGCAGGAATTGTGGATCAAAGTGATCAGCAATATCAGGCAGTTTAAGCAGGAGGCTAAATTCACCACCTGGCTATACCAAATTGCCCGACGTTTGCTGATTGATAAGTTCCGTCATTTGGCGGTTGTATCTCAGGTCTTTACGGCAGAACCCGAACAGGAAGAGGCCGTCGGGACATCAGATGCAATGGCCGGACTGGAACAAAAGCGTCAGAAAATGGCATTGCAACATTGCCTGAAACTATTACCCAAAACACAGCTGGAATCGTTTTTGCTCAAGGAGGAGGCTAATTTAACTCAGGCCGATGTGGCTCAGGTGACGGGGGTTACCCTGGAAGCTGCAAAATCCAGGTTGCGTGCAGCCTACATCGGATTACGCCAATGTTTGAGTTTAAAACTGGGAGATGATGATGAGCAATGAAAATGACAACAACCCGGAACAGGACATCTCTGAACGCTACCGGCAATTAGACAAAAAGTCGCCTTCGAACACCACTGATGAGACGATTTTGAATTTCGCTAAACAACGTATTGCCAGTAACGGTAAACCCAGACCATTGATGAGCCAGCATTATCGTTGGTTATCTGTGGCTGCATCGGTCATGCTGGTCTCGGTGATTTTCTTGTCGCAATGGCAGAACTTTACTCCGGAAAGCGTTCATGAAATCGCCCCCGATAGCACTGCTGAGGTGTTGGCACCTGTGGCAACCCCTGAAAAGTCTGTAGCCGATGGGCAACAGTCATTAACTGGCGTTTTCGCAGAGCAAGCTGTTGCTGTACCCGAAAGTAAAGCCAGAGCCAGGGGGAAAGCAGAAGCGCTGCAACAATCTTCGATGAGCGCCAATAGTTTATTAACAATGGCCGACCATGCAGTCAAACCTGAATGCCGGTATTCACTGGATGGCGCTAACCCCCTGAGTGACTCGTCGTTAGGTAAATATATTCAGGGCCTGGCTCGCCAGACACAACAAGCGTTAGTGACAGCTATAAACAGCAATACCCCAGTTGAAAAACTGTTAGCTGAATCGCCGGCGCTGAAAAATGTGTCTGCCATGCCCGGCTTTGAAAAGCATTATACCCATCTGGCCAGTCAGGTAACGGATTGTACCGCCACTACCGGGCCTGCCATTGAATAAGCGAAAAAAGCGCATCTGAATTGATACGCTTTAAATACGGTTAATGTACAGGTTCCTGATTGAGTCGCTCTTTGTGGCGCATTTCTACATGATTGTAATGCAGGGTTTTATCCAGAAAGAATGCTTCGTCATCGTCATAGGAGCTTGAATCTGTTCTGCCTGATAAGGTTGGATTGATAAAATCCTTTTGCCAGCCCAGCATGTTGAGTTTTTCCCAGATGGGGGTCAGCACCGGCACCATGCCATCGGATTTACCAAAGTTAACCCGGCCAATTTCACCATCGGAGGATTGCAGTATGTACCACATACTGTTGCTTTCTCGGCGTACCGCGATATCGGCTTTGCCATCACCATCGTAGTCACCCACAACCGGAATATCCGCGGTATTCAGGCCAAACTGAATACGTTCAATCACTTCATCGCTGGAGCGTAGTACATACCAGGTTTTATTGGAAGGGCGACGGAAGGCGACATCGGCTTTACCATCACCATCGTAATCGGCCGGCACAGGAATATCGGTTGCCTGTAGGCCAAACGTAATACGTTGTATTTCGCCAGTACTGGATTCAAGAATATACCAGGTGGAATTGGAAGGGCGGCGGAAGGCGACATCGGCTTTACCATCACCATCGTAATCGGCCGGCACCGGAATATCGCTTGCCTGCAAGCCGAATTTTACCCGCTGAATACCATCTTCATTGGCAGAATTGTAGTTACTGCCGGAGGAGTTTTTGATATACCACATGCTGTTGCTGGCACGGCGCACGGCAAAGTCGGTAATCCCGTCACCATCGTAATCGGCTGGCACCGGAATATCTTCTGCCTGTTTACCAAATACCACACGCTGAATACCATCCTGGCGCTCAGAGGCGTGATTACTATCAGAAGAGTTTTGCACATACCAGATCCCTTTAGAGGGCCTGCGCACTGCAATATCTGCAATGCCGTCACCATCAAAATCACCCTCTACCTGAATGTCTTCTTCTTGCGAACCAAATTCAACTCGCTGAATCTTAGCATCAGAGCTATTCAATACATAATTCATGCCCAACGACCCTTTGCGGACCGCAACATCCGTTTTGCCATCGCCATCATAATCGGCGACACTGCGGTTTACTATCTTGGCATCGGTCATGGGGATGAAGAGGCTGTCGATGTAGACTTCAGCCGGGTACCTGCCTTCAATGCCGTGGAATTCCAGTTCTAATCTTACCACGTCGTTGGTTGCCTCAAGTGGAATGGCTATGATACTCCACTGGTTTCCGATCACACGAGGTAACCAAACTGTTGTGTTAGACAAATCGACTTCTATTCCGTTTATACGCAGTATTTGACTTCTGCTGCGATAGAAATCATAGGTAAAAAACAAACTCCCATCTGTTAACCTGCCTTCCATTTCGAAAACGAGCGCTTTAGAGCCCTGAGTTTGGAAATAGGAATGAATTGATTGCTTACCATCTCCACTGTAATCGCTACGATCAAAATCACCTTCGATAGTGACATATTCGCTTTTTGGGGTTTCAAATGAGTCAAAAATACCTAAATTTTCAGGCGTCACGGTATCATCAGACATATCCGAGCCGGCTAAATATTCGAAAATGTTGTGGAAGCCATCACCGTCAAAATCATCATCCGCATCATTGCGATTAAGCGGGTCTAACCCGCTACTTAGTTCTATTGAATCAGGGATTCCATCGCCATCATCGTCTTCATCTGCGTTGTTACCAATTCCGTCACCATCTGTATCAATAGCCTCGTTTGGATCATTTGGGAATGTGTCGTAAGGGTCGGGCACGCCGTCTCCATCTGAATCAACAAGCATCGTAATTTCAGTCGTATTCGATTGAGTTGCGCAGCCTATGGGATTACATACTTCTAGTGTGTATATGGCTGTTTGGCCAGGTAAAAGCGAATCCATAAATACATATTCTTCTTCAGAACCAAGCCAAAAATCCATCATATCTTTAATACTATACCGGAGAAGAATTTCTGGGCTGTCGTTTTCATTAACAATTTGGCGAGAAATTGTATAAGTATCAATTCTATCCCGGTATGACTCAGTTACGTGAAGCCTGATGTCAAAGGTTGTTTCATCAAGATTGGCATAGATACGCGGCTGAGAGGTTAATTCACGATATTCTGGTGTGGATGTATCCTCATACTCAAATGGACCACAGACACCTTCGCTGCAATGCCTTACAAGAAATTCATAATCTTGATTGGGAGAAAGAGCTTCAATATATGCCCGATATCTGCCATTGGAAGTGACCGCTAATTCTTGAATATCACCAAACGTTTCGTCAATGATCTGCAGGTATTGTAGCGAGCCTTGAAATTCAAAAGTACTGGATATAGCAAGATTTTGGGTATGAAGTCTATTCAATGTTGGTACATAAAACGAAAGTTCATCCTGTTTACTGAGCTCTGATGGCGTATTTAAGCTAAGTGTTAAAGAGCTCAAATAGGTTGAAGTCGAGCTTGAAAATTGACCTTCAGTGGATACCATCAGCTTGGACAGTTCAAACGCAGATAATTCTATAGCACTGTCTGAGTTGGTTATTTCCTGCCCAGAGATGATGAACGCGAAGTGACCATCGTTTTCAAATTCGAGCGTATAGTCATGCCATGTTTCACGAAACGCGTTATCGAGTATTACAGGTGAAGCTAAGTAGTCAGATGTTAGATACAGGGTAAAAGGGGCTAAATCTGCCAATTCAGACTCAGTACAACCATTACCTGTGTAGTAAAGTTTGAAAACAGGCTTGTTGAAATAGTTGGGTGAACGGCTGCTATTATTCATATATGGAAGCTGCAGATTAAACTCTAGAAGCTCAGAACAATACGACCAGTTTGCATCTAGTCGCGCATTTGTTGAAACTCGCCATTCGGAACGCAGGTTCAGCCATTGATTTATGCTAAGTTCACCATGGAATGCGTCCAATATTCCATCCATAGCATTAGTTTCTCCGTCCAAGCGAATGGCCAGATTACTGTCGTCGTCGGTGTTTCTCAGCGACTCCCCTGAAATCTCCAAAGCTTCGTTGAAATTTAATGTTGCGGTGCGACCTTCGACAATATCAGACTCAGTGCAACCTGCATCGTTACAGGCATCAACGCGATAAAAATAAGAGGTATCGGACTGTAAATTATTTTGTCTGAGTTCTGGACTACTGTTGCTACCAACACGTTCAAATTCACCCTCCGGATCGTCTGCCCTATAAAAAACATAGTAAGAGGTGTTATTTTGCTGTTCGAAGGTTACATCGATTCTATCGAAATAGGTGCGGTTGGACACGGATAGCAGCACAGGTTTATCGGGTGCTTCTACTTGCTGGCTTTCAATATATTCAATAATGGATGTTGTCTTCTCATAGCATCCTGACTGGTTACAGGCTCTTGCTACATACTGGTATCGCTCCCCGTGGGTAATGCTATTATCACCAAATTGAAAATTGGTATCGTCGCTATCTTCAATCTCTAAGGTATCAGTTAGCTGAAAATTTCCACCATCAATGGACTTAAATAGTTCGATGTTTTCAGGTCTGCCATTTTCAGAGATACCTTTGAATTGGCCTGTGAGATTGACAAGGCCATTTTCAAAGTCGGGAGAAGCGCTAAGTCTGTTGATTTCTGGTACAGCCTCAAATGTGACATTGAGCACTTCAACTTCGACCAGTTCAGAATACTCAGTACAGTCATCAGTTTGATTGTATGGATGGTAGGGGCGTTGATAACAATACCTGGTGGTAAAGGTAACAACGTCACCCACTCCCATTGAGTTTTCTTTTGTAATTCTTAAAGACTGACGAACATTATTAGTGTTTACTGTTTTTTGTCGGCCATTATCCCAGGTCATCAAAACTTCGGCTAAACCGATGTATTGTTCGGAATCGAAGTTGAAATTTACTTCAAAATCATCAGCCAATACCTCAATCGAGGGAGTAACAGCTACGCCATCGTAACGTTCGCCATTAAAAACAATACTGCTTTCGGGACTATCGACACACTGGTTTAGCAGTGACGAGCAGGTTTTCACTCGATAAAGATAGGTTTCACTACTGATTAAATCTGCTGAACTGTCCCGCACACTTAAAACCTCATCGCGCGCTTGTTGTTGGTCATAAAATGCAACTGTTTGCCAACTATCTTCGCCGCCTTTTTTTCGCTGAATACTATAGCTATCGACAAGTAAAGACGTATTAATGTTCAGCAGTGCTTCGTACAACGATTCTTGAGATAGTTTAAATGCTGCTGGATATAGCTGTTTTGAAGTTAGAGTTGAGTCCGGGAAACCCCTTGAGATAGTAGATGTGGGGCCAAACAGTTCGTCGCAATCGTGAACTCCACCACGGCAATCCAAGACAATTGGTGTGAGGCGGTATATTATTGGTTCTGAACTATTGAGATGCTCTTCAAAACTATAAAAGTATTCTGATGTTTCTGTAGCATCAATACGAGTTGTTGTCTCAATATCGCCTTCAAGGAAAACTTCTACACGTATTTCATCGATCGTTTCAGTTGGGCTCCAATTGATGAGGTGGCCTAGTGCATATGTGTCATCAATAACGATATCTGACAATTCGGAGACAAAATCATAACTAAATGAGGAAGCAACACGTGTACTGCCGGAGCGACGCGCCTCTTGCCATACTTCAGAAGCTATCTTTGTTTGAACAAGGTAGTGGTATTCGACACCGGGTATCACACTGTCATCAATGTATTCGCCCGTATCTGCTGAAACAGAGGCCAACTCTTGATAATTCCCTGAGCCGGTCGCTCGCAGAATCGAGATTTCATCCACATCGTTGTAGTTTCGCAAGTCTAGTTTCATTACTGTTTGATTTAGCCCGATGAAGAAGGTGAAATCGCTTTTACGGTCTATGGTAATGCTTTTAGCATTGCTTGCTCTACAAAGGGAAAGTGCGGTATCGCAGGCAATTACCCGATATGTGTATTGATCGCCGGGTCGGATATCATCATCTTGCCAACCACTATTTATATCTGATGCAACTTCGATAAATTCTTCGCCAGATATTCTTTTTTCGATTATGTATTGCAGGTTTTCTTTCTGTTCAAAATACACGGCTATGTAGCTGTGATCTGTGGCGGTAAGCAATTTGACTTCAGGTTTTTGGGGGAGTGAAATACTCTTACTGGAAGCATTATCGGAACAAGTTATCTTGCTATTATACGTTCCATACCCCATGCATGGTTGTACAGCTACATCTATCTTATCGATGTGACCATAGATGCCGAAAACAAAATCGCTAGTTGCCGTATATTCTTGAAATAAACCATTGCTTAAGCGTGTGATCTTGAGCCGATCATATGAGGTCCATTGGATGTTGGAAATCGAGGCCTCAATTCTATCTGAAGTTCTGCTATCTTGATTGAGGCTCAATGTCCAGTCATGATTTTCCTGGAAGTCTAGCGTAGTTATTTCATAACTCGATGTAGTGTCTTCAGAACACAACATATTATAATCACAGGGGTAAGCTATATATCTATTAGAACCGGTTCTCAACCCTAATCTTTGATCATCATACTCGGATCCTTCCAACCAAAAAGTATCTGTTAGCCCTGTTTTTTCACTGGTTCTAAGTATTTTTATTAATGTTTCGTCTTGTATGTCATGGGAGACTGTAATTCGGTTATTGTGTTCTGATTGGTTAGTTGCTGATAATGCAAATTGAGTAAATTCTTTTGAAAAGCTGTGTTCTGCTAAATCAGAAGCCCCTTTTCTGTAAATGGAGGTGTTTTGGGAGCCAAATTCTTGCAAGTATACTGACCCGTTACTGTCATCGATAAACGGAAGGCGGACAGATAAGGTTGTCAGACCATCACCCGATTGAATCACATTGATTCTTATGGGTTGGGCTGACGGAATTAAAGCAACGTAAAAAAGTGCGCTTTCTGAAACATTGAAACGTTGCGTCTCGTTGACAAAATAAATACTGTTTTGATAATCCGCAGAAATTAAAGCGTAAGTCGCTTCAGCGTCCATAGCGAGTATTTCAGCGTTAACCAAGTTAAATTGACTCAAGGGCAGCTCAAAAATTGTATTACCGCTTTTATCAATTTTTGTGATGATATTATCTTCTACGAGGGTAATAGCGTTGCCATCCTTCGACATTTCAATTCCGTCGCGATTGTACGTTGCGCTGGGGCTGTTGGCCGGCAGGCGATTTATAGGAATTAAGTTTTGTGACTCTACATCATAATATTGAGCAGATTCGCCATCATGATCTGAACAACTAAACAGGATGCTGCCATTTTCTGTAAAATCATTAAAGTTGGCTCTGTAACGACAGTTTGTTTCTATTGTCTGCCAGTTTTCACCTAGATCGCTACTTAGCTGTATCTGACCAGTATTGCGATTGTAAAAATAGAGAATCTCATTTTTGGTGATTAACCAGTGCATTGGATCGTACGAAACGCCCGGGTTAGAGATCGGCGTTATGGTTTTTGTATCTAACGCTAATCTGAAGAGATTGGTTTCAATGTCGCTCCAGTCTCCCTCATAAATCACGCCGCTTAATGGGCTATTGCCATCGTATGTGAAAAACAGGCCGTTGTTATCGGATATTTCACTAAGTACAGTGACATCACCAGAGTCTGGTAACTCGCCAGTCTCCATGGTGACTAGGGGCGTTATGACCTCTGACGATAAATTCTTAATGTAAACCAGATTAGCAAAGTAGGTTTTTTCTGGGCCTTCATAGTCAGGTATAGTTCTCGATGTAGATGAAAAAATCGCGTAGCCAGAATCCTCCGAGATTGTAATGAGGTAGGCTCCGAAATTTGTCTCTCCAGTATTACCTAAAAATGGATCCATCACCAATGTATTAGAGTAGGCAGGTAGACTGGTAAATAGGTTGAGAAGAATACTCAGCGTAAAAAGAAGCTTAGCACTAACGCGCATAGGGACTCCATTCCAAAAATAAAGCAAAAAAAAGAAACCCATCAAGTGGGTTTCATTCAATAAATGCGCAGTTTAAAGCAAAGTGTGCAATTTTCAATCAGGGAATAACTGCATGGCTTAATGCCAGAGGATTTACCTTGCGCTGATTAAGTTGCCCAGTAGGCCAAATCTAACACTTCTTCACGCTCCGGCAGGCCTTTGCTCAGGCGAGGGGAGTGCTGTGCCAGTACTTCGTAGCTGACGCGGTTTGCGTATTTGCTGATTTGAGACAGAGACGAATAGGTGATGGCCGGTTGCTCGTGCTTGCTGGATCTTTCCACATTGAGTTTGTGATACTCGTTGGCGCAAATGTCATGTAGCACTGCCGCTAATGCTCCATCACCGGCACCATTGGTGTTCATGATTTTATCCGGGCCGCCCATGTAGGGGGGGATATAGCTGTATACTTTAACGGGTTCTTCACAATCCTGAAGACGCATCGGACGGGAATATTCGTAACGGTTAAATTCTGCGATTTCAGCATCTATAAGTTGCTGCTCTGTTTCCCTAAGGTATTTCTTGTCAACATGTCCCGCCATATAAAGGCCCACAGGGCCTGCGGTACACATCACCATATCGACCCAGTCCAGAGCTTTATCTGCCGCCAGCAACGGATTTTTAATCCCTGTGATGGCTTCCGCTTCTTCTTCGTTCATGGTGAGGATATCGACGTGATTCTTGACAAATTCCTGCCACCAGGTGGGGTCCTGTTCTATCAGGAATTTAGTGCCCAGGGTTAAAACCACCGGAACACCAGCCTGATTCGCGTAGTCTACGGCTTTGAGTGTCGCCTCTGTCATGGTGTCGCCCGGATTAGTGCGCATCAGGTATGCAGAAATAACCAGCGCTGAGGCGTTTTGGATCAAATTCTGATTGATGCTTTCCGGACGTAGCTGGTTAATTTTTCCCGGACTGATAGCAAAGGTACGTTCGCCTGTGCTGTCGATAAGGGTAAAGCAGCGACCGATAGGGCCATCAACCGGTTGCAGGTAATTGAGGTCCACCCGGCTGGAATTGTTACTGATAAACTTGTAGGAATAACTGCCAATTTTGATGTTTTCTGACATAACGCCCAACAACACTGAGCGGTCATCGGCAAGCACCGAATAGTTGTGAAGCGTGTTACCTATGGTGCCACCGGCAAACTCGTAATTTACCAGTTTGTCGTCTTTTAACTCCCGGTACAATGCTTCAGTGATCTCGTCGTCTATCAGTTGCGACATGCCCCGGTGTAAATCGTACTTTGCAAAAAATTCGTCAGAGACTTTGGCTTCGATGTCTACCAGCACCTGATCGATACCCACTATATAACTGTGTTTTAGGGGCTGTGCTTTATCAAATTGACCAATTAAGGTGTTTTTGTCCTGAACCGGAAAGTAGTGTTTGTGTTTGCGACGGCCGGGGAATTTCATAGAAAACAAAGATTACATTAAATTTAAACAAGCGCGCAGTATATCAATCTGAGCCAGCAGTGACGAATTATTTTATATCGTATGCCTCAACCCAAAAGTCTGCTTATATTAAAGCTTGTAAGACTAGTGACAATCAGTATAATACCGCTCCCGCCTTACTTCTGAATCCTTTATCTCCCGATAAGCTTTCATAAAATATCAAGGCGAGTGTAACTATTTTAGAGTAAACAGCAGTGTTTGCACTGCTGCTACAGGGGTGTAGTTCCAATTGGTAGAACAGCGGTCTCCAAAACCGATGGTTGGGGGTTCGAGTCCCTCCACCCCTGCCACATTTAATGTCAATCCATGTGGGTTGAGTTTGAGATAACAGGTTAGACAATGAGTGATAACGCAGTTAATCAGTCTGGTGCGATGGACAGCCTAAAATGGGGTGTTGCCATTTTACTTTTGGCTGCCGCAGTAGGTGGTAATTACTACTTTGGTGAACTTTCCGTATTGTACCGTGCCATTGGTGTGGTCGTTGCGGTTATTATTGCTTTGCTGGTGGCTGCCAGTACGGTAAAAGGAAGTAACTTTGTAAACTTCGCCAAAGAATCCAGAACCGAAGTACGCAAGGTGGTTTGGCCTTCCCGTCAGGAAGCGACACAAACGACTATGATTGTACTGGCTGCAACTGTTGTTATGGCATTGCTGCTTTGGGGCCTTGACGGAATTATCGTTCGGGTCGTTAGCTTACTGACTAGTATAGGAGCGTAAGCATGTCTGAAGGCGTAAAAAGATGGTATGTGGTTCAGGCGTTTTCTGGCTACGAAGGCCGCGTCAAGAAAACCCTTGAAGAACATATCAAAATGCACGAGATGGAGCAGTATTTCGGTGAAATTCTGGTGCCTACCGAAGAAGTGGTAGAGATGCGTGCCGGTCAAAAGCGCAAAAGTGAGCGTAAGTTCTTCCCAGGCTATGTATTAGTTGAAATGGAAATGAACGACGACAGCTGGCACCTGGTTAAAAGCATTCCTCGTGTGCTTGGTTTCATCGGTGGTACTTCAGATCGTCCTGCGCCAATTACTAAGCGCGAAGCGGATGCGATCCTGAACAGACTGCAAGAATCTGTTGACAAGCCAAAACCAAAAACCTTGTTCGAGCCAGGCGAAGTGGTACGTGTTACCGATGGTCCTTTCGCAGACTTCAACGGTGTTGTCGAAGAAGTGGACTACGAGAAAAGCCGCCTGAAAGTATCGGTTCTTATCTTTGGTCGTTCTACTCCGGTAGAACTGGAATTTGGCCAGGTTGAGAAGGGGTGAGGCGCGCCCGGAATTAGCGAATACCTGGAGCTAATTCAGCGCCGAACGCCAGACAAGTGGACGTCTGGCTGGAAGCCCTCACCAGGGATGGTTTAAACCTCTCTGGTGAAATGTAAGTTATTTTAGATTGGGTGAAGGGCGTCGACGTTTGTCCCCGTGCGCTGAAACATGAAGTGCACAATGTAAAGTCGGGAATCAAAGCCCTCACCAGGGATGGTTTAAACCTCTCTGGTGGAATGTGAATTTTTTAGATTAGGTGAAGGAAGTTCCGGTTCGCCATGGTTACTCAAACCAAAGAACATTGTCCGGTTAAAACTGAACCTAAAATTAAACAAAAACCAAATTAATGGTTGTCAGAGGTCGTAGATTAAAATATAATCTGCGGCCTTTTTGTAGGCGGGGAGCCGTTGAAGCGAATATTCTTCTGTATTTGCGAGGCGTTTAACCCATAAATAAGAGAAGAGAGTAATGGCTAAGAAAGTTACAGGCATTATCAAGCTACAAGTAGCTGCGGGTGCCGCAAACCCAAGTCCACCAGTTGGTCCTGCACTAGGTCAACATGGTGTTAACATCATGGAATTCTGTAAAGCGTTCAACGCAAAAACTGAGAGCATGGAAAAAGGTGCTCCGGTTCCGGTTGAAATCTTTGTATACGAAGACCGTTCTTTCACGTTTGAAACAAAAACTCCACCTGCGTCTTTCTTGTTGAAGAAAGCTGCTGGCATCAAGAGTGGTTCTGGTCGTCCTAACACTGAAAAAGTGGGTAAAGTGACGCGCGCTCAATTGGAAGAAATTGCTAAAACTAAAGAACCTGATCTGACTGCTGCCGATATGGACGCAGCTGTACGTACTATTGCTGGCTCTGCCCGCAGTATGGGTCTGACGGTAGAGGAATAATCCATGGCTAAGTTAACAAAACGCGCTCGTCTGGTTCGCGAAAAAGTAGACGCCGGTAAAGAATACGAAATCAACGAAGCGGTAGCTTTGTTGAAAGAATTAGCAACAGCTAAATTTGCTGAAAGCATTGATGTTGCTGTTAACCTGGGTATCGATGCTCGTAAATCTGACCAAAACGTTCGCGGTGCAACTGTACTGCCTAACGGTACTGGTAAAGAAGTTCGCGTTGCAGTATTTACTCAAGGTGCAAACGCTGAAGCTGCTAAAGAAGCGGGTGCTGACATCGTTGGTATGGACGACCTTGCTGAGCAGGTTAAAAAAGGCGAAATGAACTTCGACGTAGTGGTTGCTTCTCCGGATGCAATGCGCGTTGTTGGTCAGTTAGGCCAAATCTTAGGTCCACGTGGCCTGATGCCTAACCCTAAGACTGGTACTGTTACTCCTGATGTTGCTACTGCAGTTAAGAATGCAAAAGCGGGTCAGGTACGTTACAGAAACGATAAGAATGGTATCATTCACGCCAGCATTGGTAAGATTGCTTTTGAAGCTAATCAAATCCAGGAAAACCTTGAAGCTTTGTTAGAAGCGCTTAAGAAAGCTAAGCCTTCTTCTGCTAAAGGTACCTATATTAAGAAAGTTAGCCTGAGCACCACTATGGGCGCAGGTCTGACTTTAGATCAAGGCTCTTTGTCTCAATAAGACATTCCTTGACAGGTGCGAGAGTTAATTAAGCAGAATTAGCACCGAAGTAAAAAATTGGGTTGGAGTTTGCTGCTCTGGTAAACAGAAAGGCAGGCTCCCGTCCTAGACCGTAGGTACGCTGATTACAGCGTTTAATGAATGCCTACGCAGACGGTGGTTCACTCAGACTCTCTGGGACTAAAGAACACCGTAGAAAGGTGGAGAGAAGCGCAAGTGATGCTCCATTAATCTGTGAAACCTGAGAAGCAATTCTCAGACAACTAAAAGGTGATCTCAGTGGCACTAGGCTTAGAAGCAAAAAAAGAGATTGTAGCGGAAGTAACTGACGTTGCAGCTCGCGCTCTATCCGTTGCCGTCGCTGAATATCGCGGAATGGAAGTTGCAGACCTGACTGAACTTCGCGTTCAAGCTCGTGAGCAAGGCGTATACCTGCGTGTTATTCGTAACACTCTGGCAAAGCGTGCTCTGGCTGAAGGCAAGTTCGCAGGAATGGATGATGCACTGAAAGGCCCTCTGATTTATGGCTTTTCTTTGGATGCGCCAGGTGGTGCAGCGCGTTTGTTCAAAGATTTCTCTAAAAAGAATGACAAGTTGAACGTAACAGCGTTATCAATCGGTAGTGGTCTACTGGGTCCAGAAAAACTGGAAGCAGTTGCAGCGTTACCAACACGCGACGAAGCGTTGGCGAAATTACTTGCTACCTTCAAAGCGCCTGTTGGCAAGTTTGTACAGACTATTAACGAAGTACCAAGCAAGTTTGCCCGCGTATTGACGGCTATTAAAGAGAAAAAAGAAGCTGAATAAAAAAAACAGTTTCTTAATTCATTGATTTGTTTTAAATTTTTAAACCCAGGAGTTTAGAGAAATGGCTCTAACTAAAGAAGATATCTTAAACGCGATCGCTGAAATGCCAGTAATGGAACTGGTTGAACTGATCGAAGCTGCTGAAGAAAAATTCGGCGTAGAAGCAACTGCAGCTGTAGCTGTAGCTGCAGGTCCAGCTGCTGCTGCAGAAGCTGCTGAAGAACAAACTGAATTCGACGTAGTTCTGACTTCTTTCGGTGGTAACAAAGTTGCAGTTATCAAAGCAGTTCGCGGCGCGACTGGCCTTGGCCTTAAAGAAGCTAAAGAAGTTGTTGAATCAGCTCCTAAAGCTATCAAAGAAGGTGTATCTAAGGAAGAAGCTGAAGCACTTAAAGCCGAACTTGAAGGCGCTGGTGCAGAAGTTGAAATTAAGTAATTCGTACTTGTACGAAATTACTGCCTGAAAAGGCTTAGGCTGGTGCTTATTTGAGCACCAGCCTTTTTGCGCTGTAGGATAGTGCAGGTTCTCCGTTTAGTGTCTATCCTCTCAAAGCGCTTAGCTATCAATATCAAACCAATAAATCATTCGCACTGTTCATTGGTCTGATATTGAAAAAAAGTAAAACGGTGCTGAATACATATATGTCTCTTACAAGAGATATCAGGGTTAAAGATCAGCAGGCTGAGGAATCCATGGTTTACTCTTATAGCGAAAAGAAACGTATCCGCAAGGATTTTGGTAAACGCCCCCAGGTACTCGAAATACCTTATCTACTTTCCATACAATTAGACTCTTTCCGTAAGTTCATCGAGATCGATCCGGAAGGTCAATACGGTTTGGAAGCTGCATTTCGTTCTGTATTTCCGATTAAAAGTTATTCGGGCAATTCAGAGTTGCAGTATGTAAGTTATCGATTGGGCGAACCGGTATTTGACGTCAAAGAATGTCAAATTCGTGGTGTGACATTCTCCGCACCACTTCGTGTTAAGTTGCGTCTTGTCTTATTTGATAAAGAAGCAGCTCCAGGCACAGTAAAAGATATTAAAGAGCAAGAAGTATACATGGGTGAAATTCCACTCATGACAGACACAGGTACCTTTGTTATCAATGGTACTGAGCGTGTTATTGTTTCTCAGCTACATCGTTCACCAGGTGTGTTCTTTGATCACGACAAAGGTAAAACGCACTCCTCCGGTAAAGTACTGTATAACGCCCGCGTTATCCCTTACCGCGGTTCCTGGTTGGATTTTGAATTCGATCCAAAAGATAATCTTTTCGTTCGTATTGACCGTCGTCGTAAACTACCGGCGTCTATCATTCTTCGCGCTATGGATATGGGCACAGAAGAAATTCTGGGTCTGTTCTTCGAAAAAGACACTGTTATCATGGATAACGGTGTATTCAAAGTTTCTATCGTACCTGATCGCCTGCGTGGCGAAGTTGCCCGTTTCGACATCAAAGATGAAGAAGGCAATGTGATCGTAGAAACCAGCCGTCGTATTTCTGCTCGTCACACACGTCAGATGGAAAAACTGGGCCTTTCAGAACTGGAAGTACCGGTTGAATTCCTGTTGGGCCGCGTATTCGCTGCTAACGTTGTCGACGAAAGCACTGGCGAAATTATCGTTAATGCCAACGACGAAGCGACTGCTGAAAACCTGAACGCTATCTATGAAGCAGGTATCACTGAGTTTGAAACTCTGTATATCAACGAGTTAGATCACGGTTCTTACATGTCGGATACCCTGCGTATCGACAATTCAACCAACCGCTTAGAAGCCCTGGTTGAAATCTACCGTATGATGCGTCCTGGTGAGCCACCAACAAAAGACGCAGCAGAAGCTCTGTTTGACAACCTGTTCTTTACTGATGACCGTTATGATCTGTCTTCAGTAGGTCGTATGAAGTTCAACCGTCGTTTAGGACGTGACGAACTGACCGGTTCAGGCACACTGGATAAAGAAGATATCGTTGCTGTTATGCAACAATTGATCGCTATCCGTGACGGTAAAGATGACGTGGACGATATCGACCACTTAGGTAACCGTCGTATCCGTTCTGTAGGTGAAATGGCAGAAAACCAGTTCCGCGTAGGTCTGGTACGTGTTGAGCGTGCTGTTAAAGAACGTTTGAGCCTGGGTGATCTGGACAATGTGATGCCACAGGACCTGATCAACGCCAAGCCAATCTCTGCAGCGGTTAAAGAATTCTTTGGTTCTTCACAGCTGTCTCAGTTCATGGACCAAAACAACCCGCTGTCAGAAGTGACGCACAAGCGTCGTATTTCTGCCTTAGGCCCGGGTGGTTTGACCCGTGAGCGCGCCGGCTTCGAAGTTCGAGACGTTCACCCAACACACTACGGTCGTGTTTGTCCTATCGAAACTCCGGAAGGTCCAAACATCGGTTTGATCAACTCGCTGTCCAGCTATGCCCGTACTAACGATTACGGTTTCCTGGAAACCCCATACCGTAAGATCGTAGACGGCGAAGTAACTGAAGACATCGAATACCTGTCTGCTATTGAAGAAGGTCACTATCCAATCGCTCAGGCGAGTGCGGAATTGGACGAGAACAACCGTCTGGCAGATGACCTGGTACCTTGCCGTTACAAGGGTGAATTCACCTTGATGGCAAAAGAAGACATTAAATTTATGGACGTGTCAGCGCAACAGATCGTATCTGTGGCTGCCAGCATTATCCCGTTCCTTGAGCACGATGACGCCAACCGTGCATTGATGGGTTCAAACATGCAACGTCAGGCTGTTCCTACTTTACGTGCTGATAAGCCGCTGGTAGGTACAGGTATGGAAAAAACCGTAGCTATCGACTCAGGTGTAACTGTAGTTGCTAAGCGCGGCGGTTATATCGAATACGTAGATGCCTCGCGTATCGTTGTAAAAGTAAACGACAACGAAATGGTAGCAGGCGAAGCCGGTATCGATATCTACAACCTGACCAAATACACACGTTCTAACCAGAACACCTGTATTAACCAGAAGCCAACCGTCAATGTTGGTGAGCCGGTTGTCGCGGGTGATGTATTGGCTGACGGTCCGTCAACTGACCTGGGTGAATTGGCCCTTGGCCAGAACATGCGTATCGCATTCATGCCCTGGAACGGTTATAACTTCGAGGATTCCATCCTGATCTCTGAGCGTGTAGCTCAGGAAGACCGTTTCACTACCATCCACATTCAGGAACTTAGCTGTATCGCTCGAGATACTAAGCTGGGGCCAGAAGAAATCAGTTCAGACATTCCAAACGTGGGTGAATCTGCACTGAGCAAGCTGGATGAATCTGGTGTTGTTTACATCGGCGCTGAAGTTAAAGGCGGCGATATTCTGGTAGGTAAGGTAACACCTAAGGGTGAAACGCAACTTACCCCGGAAGAAAAACTGTTAAGAGCTATTTTCGGTGAAAAAGCCTCTGACGTTAAAGATACCTCATTGCGTGTACCTAACTCTGTTCACGGTACCGTAATTGACGTTCAAATCTTTACCCGTGACGGTGTCGAAAAAGACAAGCGCGCATTAGAAATTGAAGACATGCAGTTGCGTCAGGTTAAGAAAGACCTGGGTGACGAGTTCAGCATTCTGGCTGACGGCATCTTCGCCCGTGCCCGCAACCTGCTGGTAGCCAATGGCATTTCAGAAGACAAACTCAACGGTACTCCGCGTGAGAAGTGGTTCGATTTACCGTTGCGTGATGACGATGCTCAGACTGAATTGGATCAAGCTGCTGAACAGTATGCTGGCGTTAAAGACGACTTCGATAAGAAGTTCGAAAACAAACGTCGCAAGATCACTCAGGGTGATGACCTGGCGCCAGGTGTACTTAAGATTGTTAAGGTTTACCTGGCCGTTAAACGTCACATTCAGCCTGGTGATAAGATGGCTGGACGTCACGGTAACAAAGGTGTTATCTCGTCCATCCAGCCTGTTGAAGACATGCCATATGATGAGAACGGCGAACCAGTAGATATCGTACTGAACCCGCTGGGGGTACCATCGCGTATGAACGTGGGTCAGATCCTGGAAACTCACCTGGGTATGGCTGCTCGCGGCCTGGGTGTGAAGATTGACCGCATGCTGAAAGAGCAACAGGAAATCGCTAAACTGCGTGAATTCCTGACTCAGGTATACAGCTCTGGTACACATCGTCAGGAAGTGGACATTGCGTCTTTCACTGATGATGAAGTGATCCGTTTGGCAGACAACCTGCGCAAAGGTGTACCTATTGCAACGCCGGTATTCGACGGTGCAACTGAAGCGGAAATCAAAGAATTATTGACGCTGGCTGATATCCCGGAAAGCGGACAAATTAAACTGTCAGATGGCCGTACTGGCCAGGAGTTTGAGCGTCCGGTAACTGTGGGTTACATGTACATGCTGAAACTGAACCACCTGGTTGACGACAAAATGCACGCTCGTTCAACTGGTTCTTACAGCCTGGTTACACAGCAACCGTTGGGCGGTAAAGCTCAGTTCGGTGGTCAGCGTTTCGGTGAGATGGAAGTGTGGGCACTGGAAGCATACGGTGCTGCTTATACTCTGCAAGAAATGTTGACTGTTAAGTCCGATGACGTGAATGGTCGTACTAAGATGTATAAGAATATCGTCGATGGCGACCACCGTATGGAACCTGGTATGCCGGAATCCTTCAACGTATTGTTGAAAGAAATCCGCTCTCTGGGTATCAACATCGAGCTGGAAGAGCAATAAGTCCCGCTTTGGACTGAACAGGTAGCGATGCCTGCTACAACTAAAATTGGCGCTGGCATCGAATAATAAGTGACTCCGTTGGGAGAAAATCGTGAAAGATTTACTTAAGTTTCTTAAGCAACAAAACAAAACTGAAGAATTCGATCAGATTCGAATCGGTCTGGCTTCGCCCGACATGATCCGCAGCTGGTCGTACGGGGAAGTTAAAAAACCCGAAACGATTAACTACCGTACCTTCAAGCCAGAGCGTGATGGTTTGTTTTGTGCGCGTATTTTTGGACCGGTTAAAGACTACGAATGTTTGTGCGGTAAGTACAAGCGTCTGAAGCACCGTGGTGTAATCTGTGAGAAGTGTGGCGTAGAAGTTACCCTCACTAAAGTGCGTCGTGAGCGCATGGGTCACATCGAATTGGCCAGCCCGGTTGCACACATCTGGTTCCTGAAATCACTGCCGAGCCGTATCGGCCTGATGCTGGATATGACGTTACGTGATATCGAGCGTGTACTTTATTTTGAATCTTATGTTGTTACCGAACCTGGTATGACAACATTAGAGCGCAGCCAGCTTCTGACTGAAGAAGAGTACCTGGATGCGCTGGAAGAGCACGGTGATGAGTTCGAAGCAAAAATGGGTGCTGAAGCAGTATTCGATTTGTTGCAAGAACTTGATGTTGATGCCGATGTCGCATCAATGCGTGAAGAGTTGCCTTCTATCAACTCTGAAACTAAGCGCAAGAAGATCACCAAGCGTCTTAAGTTATTAGAATCCTTCCAGCAATCTGGCAACAAGCCAGAGTGGATGATCATGACTGTTCTGCCGGTACTGCCGCCAGATTTACGTCCTCTGGTACCGCTGGATGGTGGTCGTTTTGCGACGTCTGATTTGAACGACTTATACCGTCGTGTAATCAACCGTAACAACCGTCTTAAGCGTCTGTTAGATTTGGCTGCACCTGACATTATCGTACGCAACGAAAAGCGTATGCTTCAGGAAGCGGTTGACGCCTTATTAGATAACGGTCGTCGCGGTCGTGCTATCACTGGCTCTAACAAGCGTCCTCTGAAATCTTTGGCCGACATGATCAAAGGTAAGCAAGGTCGTTTCCGTCAGAACCTGTTGGGTAAGCGTGTTGACTACTCAGGCCGTTCTGTAATCACGGTTGGTCCTACTCTGCGTTTGCACCAGTGTGGTCTGCCTAAGAAAATGGCACTTGAGCTGTTCAAACCTTTTATCTACGGCAAGTTAGAAGGCCGTGGTTTAGCAACTACGATTAAAGCCGCTAAGAAAATGGTTGAACGCGAAGCGGCAGAAGTCTGGGACGTTCTGGACGAAGTTATCCGCGAACACCCGGTATTACTTAACCGTGCACCAACACTGCACAGATTGGGTATCCAGGCGTTTGAACCTATTCTTATCGAAGGTAAAGCGATTCAACTGCACCCGCTGGTGTGTGCGGCTTATAACGCTGACTTCGATGGTGACCAAATGGCGGTACACGTACCACTGACTATCGAAGCTCAGTTGGAATCACGTGCCCTGATGATGTCTACCAACAACATCCTGTCTCCGGCAAACGGTGAACCAATCATCGTACCTTCACAGGACGTTGTATTGGGTCTGTATTACATGACCCGCGCCCGTGTTAACGCCAAAGGCGAAGGCATGGTATTCGCGAACAAAGAAGAAGCGGAAAAAGCTTACCGTACTGGTGAAGCTGAACTGCACGCTCGCGTAAAAGTGCGTTTGACCGAAGTTGAAGTGGATATCGACGGTAACAGACACGAAAGAACGTCAGTTGTCGACACCACTGTTGGTCGTGCCATCCTGTTTGGCATTTTGCCAGAAGGTATGCCATTTGAGCTGATTAATCAGCCAATGGGCAAGAAGCAAATTTCTAAATTATTGAATGCTTGCTACCGTCGTTTAGGTCTGAAAGACACAGTAATCACCGCTGACCAGGTTATGTATACTGGTTTCCATTACGCGATGAAATCTGGTGTGTCTATCGGTATCGACGACATGGTTATCCCGGATGAAAAATCAGAAATCATCGATGCTGCTGAAGCTGAAGTGACTGAGATCCAGGAGCAGTTCCAGTCTGGTTTGGTAACTGCTGGTGAGCGTTACAACAAAGTAATCGATATCTGGTCTGCCGCTAACGAACGCGTAGCGAAAGCCATGATGACAAACCTGTCTACCGAAGAGGTATTAAACCGCGACGGTGAGATGGAGAAGCAAGATTCACTTAACTCCGTATACATGATGGCGGACTCCGGTGCTCGTGGTAGCCCGGCTCAGATTCGTCAGTTGGCCGGTATGCGTGGTCTGATGGCTAAGCCAGATGGCTCAATCATCGAAACCCCAATTACCGCTAACTTCCGTGAAGGCCTGAACGTACTTCAGTACTTCATCTCAACCCACGGTGCACGTAAAGGTTTGGCCGATACGGCATTGAAGACAGCGAACTCGGGTTACCTGACTCGTCGTCTGGTTGACGTTGCGCAAGACGTTGTTATCAACAATGACGACTGTGGCACCTTTGACGGTATCGTAATGAAACCACTAATTGAAGGTGGTGACGTTGTAGAACCATTGCGTGAACGCGTATTGGGTCGTGTTGTAGCAGAAGACGTGCTTAAGCCTGGTACAAATGAAGTACTGGTTGAGCGTAACGTATTGCTTGATGAGAAACTGGTAGACTTCCTTGAGTCTCACTCGGTTGACCAGGTTATTGTTCGCTCCGTAATCACCTGTGAAAACGACTTCGGTGTTTGTGCTAAGTGTTACGGTCGTGACCTTGCTCGTGGTCATATGGTTGGTGCTGGTGAATCTGTGGGTGTTATCGCTGCACAGTCAATCGGTGAGCCAGGTACACAGTTAACGATGCGTACCTTCCACATCGGTGGTGCGGCATCAAGAGCGTCAGCAGAAAACAGTGTTCAGATCAAAAACAATGGTCACCTGAAACTGCACAACGCTAAATATGTAACTAACACAGACGGTAAGATTGTTATCGTTTCTCGTTCAACTGAACTGACGGTTATTGACGAGTTTGGTCGCGAGAAAGAGCGTTACAAACTGCCTTATGGTGCTAAGTTGTCAGTCGATGACGGTGCAGCGGTAGAGTCTGGTGCAATCGTTGCTAACTGGGATCCGCATTCCCACCCAATCGTGGTAGAGCGTAAAGCCAAAGTTAGCTTCTCTGATGTTGACGATTCCAACACCGAAATGCAGCAGGACGAACTGACTGGTCTGTCACGTATCGTTGTTAAAGACCTGTCTTTGGCAAACGCCAAAGAGCCTAAACTGATTCTTGAAATTGAAGAAGTGGGCCTGCAGGAAATTCGTCTGCCAAGCTTTACCACTATCGATATTGCTGATGGTGCAACGGCTCAGGTGGGTGACACTATTGCGCGTATTCCTCAGGAAAGCTCGAAGACACGTGATATCACGGGTGGTCTGCCACGAGTTGCTGACCTGTTCGAAGCTCGTAAGCCTAAAGAGCCTGCGATCCTGGCTGAGATTTCCGGTACTATCGGATTTGGTAAAGAAACCAAAGGTAAGAAGCGTCTGACAATTACACCTAAAGACGGTGATCACTACGAAGAGATGATTCCAAAATGGCGTCAAATCAACGTATTTGAAGGTGAGAACATCGAAAAAGGTGAAGTTATTGCCGACGGTCCAGAGTCTCCACACGATATCTTGCGCCTGCGTGGTGTAAGTGCGGTGTCTAACTACATCGTTAACGAGGTTCAGGAAGTTTACCGCTTACAGGGTGTAAAAATTAACGATAAGCACATTGAAGTAGTTATCCGTCAGATGCTACGTAAATGTATTATCACCGAGCCAGGCGACAGTATGTTCCTGGAAGGTGAGCAGTGTGAAGTTTCTGCCGTTAATATCGCAAACCGTGAACTGGAAAAAGCAGGCAAATTCCCTGCTAAATACGAACTGCAATTGTTGGGTATCACTAAGGCATCACTGTCTACTGAATCCTTCATCTCCGCGGCCTCGTTCCAGGAAACAACCCGCGTACTGACTGAAGCTGCGGTACAAGGTAAGACGGATGATTTACGTGGTCTGAAAGAAAACGTAATCGTTGGTCGTCTGATCCCGGCCGGTACTGGTTTGGCGTATCACAAGAAGCGCCTGGCTAACAAGATGGATGCTATGGAAGATCTGTCAGTTTCTGCAGAAGAAGCAGAAGCCGCATTAACCGAAGCGTTAAACGCTGAAGTGTTAGGTGCAGACAGCTCAGCCTCTGAAGAGTAATTTCTACTCAATGTGAAAAAAGCGCCTGATGGCGCTTTTTTTGTGTCTGTTGATCAGGACTTTTGGCTAGCTCGCCTGTAGTCTTGCCTGATGGGCCTGTTGGTGAATGGCTGCCTTGAGTTCTCTGGGGATGCAAAGGTGTTTCGCCAGGTTATCAAGATACTGCTTTGACACTGACATTCTCTCGTCGATCGCTAACAAGGATGCGGCATAAACTTCCACACCGGTCTCGGCATCGGGTACGCGGGCTACAATTTGTTCCATAGATTTGGGGCGTCGCAGCTCGTCAAATAAGCTGGCTTTCTCAGCCGTTGATAGCTCCATCTGTTCTACCTGATTGAAAATACGCGCCTGTTCATCGTTATCAATATGACCATCCGCATAGGCAGCAGCAATCATCGCCTGCATCAGCAACATTTGTCCACCGTCGGCACTCTCGTCTTCAATGATTTCATCAAAGCGATTTTCTGATACTCGCTCGTAATCAAAGGTGCTTGGTTCTGGACGAGAGTAGGTATGTTGCTCTGAGTTACTTTGTCGTTGCGGCGTGTAGTAATAGGACGGATCGTTGGCTTGCCTGCTGTTTTGCCCTGACGACTTTTGCTGGTTGTAGCTTTGATAGGCCTTCCAGGCAAGTCCTCCAACGGCAGCCAGCGCGCCAACTTTCAGGGCACTCTTGCCCATCTTTTTGGATTTTTTACCCATTGCCAGATTAGTGACAACGCCACTTAAAGCACCACCGGCCATTCCGGACATAAAACCGCTTTTGCTTAAACCGCCCAACATTTTCTGTAAGTCTTTCATGATTTCTATCCACTTTTACTGTCGATATACTCAGGCTAACTTATTTATAGCGCAAACTGGTGGGAAAAGTGTCACAGAGAATTTCTGCTTTCTAATCAGGTTAATGTCGAGGTACGGTAAAACTTCCCCCGAATTGCTTAAATAGTTGACACTTAGGCGACAGATCTATAGAATTCCGCGACCTCATTTTGGGGTAATTCCCTAATGGGCGCGGATTTTTCATTAAAAAGCCTGAATTTTCGGGCTAAAGCAGCAAAATCAGCAGTGGGTTCAGACTGCCTGGCAGAAAGAACCAAATTTTTTGTTTAATTTTTAGGAGCTAGAATGGCAACAGTTAACCAACTGGTGCGCAAGCCCCGTGCTAAAAAAGTTGTGAAAAGCAACGTAGCAGCATTGGAAGCTTGTCCACAACGTCGTGGTGTATGTACGCGTGTATATACTACTACCCCTAAGAAGCCTAACTCAGCGTTGCGTAAAGTATGTCGTGTACGTCTGACTAACGGTTTCGAAGTAAGTTCATACATCGGTGGTGAAGGTCACAACCTTCAGGAACACAGTGTTGTATTAATCCGTGGTGGTCGTGTTAAAGATCTACCAGGTGTTCGTTATCACACAGTTCGCGGTACGCTTGACTGTGCAGGTGTTAACGACCGTAAGCAAGCCCGTTCTAAGTACGGAACGAAAAGGCCCAAGTCTTAACGGTTCTCCGTTAGTAAGGCCAAACTAAGTATTAACGTTTTGGGATAATCCTGAATCAATTCGGAGAATTAAGATGCCAAGAAGAAGAGTCGTAGGACAACGTAAAATCCTACCTGATCCTAAGTTCGGATCACAGCTGTTAGCTAAATTCATTAATGTTGTTATGCTAGACGGCAAAAAATCAACTGCTGAAAAAATCGTTTACGGTGCACTAGACGCTGCTGCTGAAAAAACAGGTAAAGATCACCTGGATATTTTCGAAGCTGCTCTGGACAACATCCGTCCTAACGTAGAGGTTAAATCTCGCCGTGTTGGTGGTTCTACCTACCAGGTACCGGTTGAAGTTCGCCCTGTACGTCGCAACGCATTAGGTATGCGTTGGATGGTTGAAGCTGCTCGTAAGCGTGGTGAAAAATCTATGGCGTTACGCCTTGCTGCTGAAATGGCGGATGCGTCAGACAATAAAGGTTCTGCGGTTAAGAAACGTGAAGACGTTCACCGTATGGCTGAAGCGAACAAAGCGTTCGCACACTACCGTTGGTAATCTGCTGACAGTAGTTAAATTCCAAATTAATTTGGTATTCACGGAGAGGGTCGCCCTCTCCGTCTTCAATTTAGGCATGTGGAAATTGTGCTTAAATTGAAAAAAGATTGTAGGTCGGAATGTATTCCGACAAAGTGAACGGGTTTTTCAGCACGGTCGGATTAACCTGACTTAACTGGATATCCGGCACGGTTGGACTTAAGGTCCACCTACACAGAATTTCCTTTAACTGAGAGGACACTATGGCTCGTACAACTCCCATTGAGCTGTACCGCAATATCGGTATCGTTGCTCACGTGGACGCGGGAAAAACGACCACAACCGAACGGGTTTTATTCTATACCGGCTTGTCCCACAAAATTGGTGAAGTGCACGATGGTGCCGCTACCATGGACTGGATGGAACAAGAGCAAGAACGCGGTATCACCATTACCTCCGCTGCGACTACCTGTTTCTGGAAAGGAATGCAGGCGCAATACGATCAGCACCGTATAAATATCATTGATACACCGGGACACGTTGACTTCACAATCGAAGTTGAGCGTTCGTTGCGGGTACTTGATGGTGCTGTGGTAGTGTTCTGTGGTTCATCGGGTGTAGAGCCTCAATCGGAAACGGTTTGGCGTCAGGCAAACAAATATCACGTACCTCGTATGGTTTTCGTGAATAAAATGGATCGTGCCGGTGCTGACTTTGAACGTGTCGTACAGCAAATTCGCAAGCGTCTTGGTGCGACCTGTGTACCTATTCAGTTAAATATCGGTGCCGAAGAACACTTTAAGGGTGTTATCGACCTTATCAAGATGAAAGCCATCAACTGGAATGAAGCGGATCAGGGGATGACCTTTGAATACGAAGATATTCCGGCAGATCTTCAGGACAAAGCTGAAGTGATGCGTTTAGAAATGGTGGAAGCCGCGGCCGAAGCTAATGACGAATTGATGGAAAAATATCTTGAAGAAGGTGACCTGAGCGAAGAGGACATTCGCGCAGGGCTTCGCAAACGCACACTGAACAACGAAATTGTGTTAGCCACTTGTGGCTCCGCTTTTAAAAATAAAGGCGTACAGGCGGTTCTGGACGCGGTTATTGAGTATTTACCATCGCCGGTTGATGTCCCTGCTATTCAGGGCCACAAAGATGATGCTGATGAATCTCATGACGAGCGTCACGCCGATGACAAAGAGCCTTTCTCCGCATTGGCCTTTAAAATCGCTACAGACCCCTTTGTGGGCACGCTGACCTTTTTCCGTTGCTATTCAGGTGTAGTGAACACCGGTGATGCCGTATACAACCCGGTTAAAGGCAAAAAAGAACGTTTTGGTCGTATCGTACAGATGCATGCCAAAGACCGCGCTGAGTTAAAAGAAGTACGGGCAGGGGACATCGCAGCCGCAATCGGCTTAAAAGATGTTACCACTGGTGACACCCTGTGTGATCCGAATCACGTGATCACCCTGGAGCGCATGGAATTCCCTGAGCCTGTTATCTCTATCGCGGTAGAACCAAAATCCAAAGCTGACCAGGAAAAAATGTCTGTAGCATTAGGCAAACTGGCGGCGGAAGATCCGTCCTTTAGGGTTAAAACCGATGAGGAGTCAGGTCAGACAATTATTTCCGGAATGGGAGAATTGCACCTCGACATCATCATCGACCGCATGAAGCGCGAATTTAAAGTGGAATGTAACGTGGGTAAACCCCAGGTTGCCTACCGCGAGACCATTCGCAAATCTGTGGAAGTAGAAGGTAAATTTGTACGTCAGTCTGGTGGACGCGGCCAATACGGTCATGTCTGGCTGCGCGTAGAGCCTCAGGAAGAAGGCAAAGGCTATGAATTTGTCAACGAGATTGTAGGTGGTACGGTTCCAAAAGAATTCATTCCTGCAGTAGATAAAGGCTGTGAAGAACAGATGCAATTTGGCGTCCTGGCCGGGTATCCGGTACTCGACGTTAAAGTGACATTATTCGATGGTTCTTATCATGATGTTGACTCTTCAGAAATGGCCTTTAAGATAGCGGGTTCGATGGGCTTTAAACAGGGTTGCTCTGAAGCTAATCCGGTTTTGCTTGAACCCATGATGAAGGTTGAAGTTACAACTCCCGAAGATTGGATGGGAGATGTAGTTGGCGATCTGAATCGTCGTCGTGGTGTCATCGAAGGCATGGAAGATGGTGTTGGCGGTATTAAGATTATACGCGCCAAAGTTCCGTTGTCGGAAATGTTTGGTTATGCCACAGATTTGCGGTCTGCGACGCAAGGACGAGCTTCATATTCCATGGAGTTCCACAACTATGCAGAAGCCCCTAATAATGTTGCTCAAAGCATTATTGAGGCAAGAAATTAAGTAAGTTCGGTCCGGAATTCACCCATCTCTGATGAGAGGTTTGTGACCGGACTTTTTAAATATTTAGGAAATAGAGAACAATGGCAAAAGAAAAGTTTGAACGTACGAAACCGCACGTAAACGTTGGTACAATCGGCCACGTTGACCACGGTAAAACAACTCTGACTGCAGCGATCACTACTGTATTAGCAAAAACTTACG
>NZ_JAJEWQ010000011.1:0-7730 GCF_020687805.1 Planctobacterium marinum
CATAATTCTTAGTTATGCTTACTTAAGAGATAGCTTTCCTCTGACGTTTGCTGCAGTCACTTTCTCCTGTAGAATATTGTCACTTACGTGGGTATAGATTTCGGTTGTAGAGATGCTGCTGTGACCCAGCAGTCTTTGTACAAAACGTATATCAAGGCCTGAGTCGAGCAGTTCACAAGCAGCGCTATGGCGTAGCATGTGCGGTGTCACCTTCTGGCTTATCTTAGCTTTTTCTGCAATATTTTTGATGAGCTTGCGTAAGAACTGAGTTGAAGCTGGTTTACTTCTGCTATTAATGAGGAAATTGTCTGTATCGGGGTTTAACTCTTGCCGCAATATAATATAGGTTTGCAACAATTGGTTGAGTTCGTCATCGGGTATGTATACGTAGCGCTCACGACTGCCTTTTCCTAAGATTTTAATTTTCTGCTTTGGGAAACTGATGTCAGCTATTTTTAAGCGGCTTAATTCGCCTACGCGGACACCAGTAGCGAGCATTACTTCAAGAGCGACTAATACGGTATAATCATTAAGCTCTCTCTTATGTAAACCTGTCAATTTTGTCTGTAACAAAGCATGATCATTTATTCTCAGTAAAGGACAGCGACGCCTGGCTGTAGAGATCATCTGTATAAGGTTATTGGCTTCGACATTTTTGGGAAGCAACCTTGGCAGTTTGATTTCGAGTTTAACCTTATGAAAGGGATTGGCTTCTATTGCCTCCTCCAATTCCAACCATCTGAACATGGCTTTGACGCAAGCGAGTTTTCTTTTGATCGACGTAGGGGAAAGTTCAAGTTCAATTAGCCAAATATGAAAACGTTTAATTTGCTCCTTGCCTATTGCTATTGTTAGTGCGTTGCTACCGATGCATGCTTTGAACTGTGCGAGATCAATTTCGTAGGCTTTCAGTGTGTGGGCGGATAGGTTTTTTTGCTTTTCACAGACTTTTAGAAACTGACTGCAGACACAGTTTAACGTTTTCATAGGTGATAGTGTTTTATAGAAAAACGCTATATTACTGTTTATTAAGAAGATTTTTCCAGTTTATAATTGTTGGGTCTGATAATTTACCGGTTTGTGGGGTTGCATTGGCAAAATGGCCGTCGTTGTTCTGAGAAGTTATTGATGGAGCAGTAACGCTATATCAGAAAGGCTTCCTGAAAGACATGCTGGAAACCTTTCATCAAGGTGTTTCAGATATCATTCAATATTCTGAATTTGCTCGCGCATCTGTTCGATTAGAACCTTAAGCTCAACTGCCGATTGAGTGATGTCGGCGTTGATGGATTTTGAACCCAGGGTGTTTGATTCGCGGTTGAATTCCTGCATCATAAAATCCAGGCGTCGGCCACAGGCGCCGCCTTTTTTCATGATTTTTTGGGTTTCTGCTACGTGAGCTTTCAGGCGATCCAGTTCTTCTGCAACGTCCAGCTTTTGCGCCAACATCACCATTTCCTGCTCAACGCGGGTTTCTTCCAGCTCTACTTTGGCCTCTTCAAAGCGGGCGATAAGTTTATCCTTTTGCCACTGGATCACTTCTGGCATGTGATTGCCGACTTTATCTACTTCCACCAAAATGGCATCAAGGCGCTGATTGATCATGGCGTCAATGGCTTTACCTTCACTGGCGCGAGCTTGCAGAAAATCTTGTAAGGCGTCATCCAGACCTTGCAATAGCGTGTTTTGGATGGTGTCCATGTCTGCTTCTTCGGTGGCTACCACGCCGGGCCAACGCAAAATGTCTACGGGATTGACGCCGGTGGATTGACCGTGAGACTGCACCCAGTCAGCGGCTTTTAACAGTTGTTGCGCCAGGTCTTTATTCAGAGTGACATTGTTGACTGTGGCATCTTCGGTGCTGAAGCGCAGTGCACATTCTACCTTTCCGCGCGCCAGTTTGGCGCGAAAGCGTTCCCTTAAGATGGGTTCCAGTCCCCGAAACTGTTCAGGCAGGCGAAAATAGGTTTCCAGAAAACGCTGATTCACAGAACGAATTTCCCAAACTGCGGTGCCCCAGTCGGCTTTAATTTCTTTACGGGCGAAGGCGGTCATACTGTGGATCATGAGCTGAGTTCTTTACTGAATTGGAAAGCAGTCATGGTAACGTAAAGCGCTCTGCAGGCAAAGAGCTATTTTATGGAAGCCCTTGTTTTACAAGCTCTGCGGAGAAATGTCCTAATTTTTATAAAGGGTGTCTTTTTATTGCTATCCGTTGTCTGTACCATTGCGCTAGATTAAGGAATCATATCTATTTATACAGGAGTTTTGCTATGCGAAAGGGAATATATACAGGGATCGTGCTATTAATTCTGGCGTTGTCTCATCAGGTCATGGCGGTCTCGCCCGGGGACTTTGCCCGAGGTAATCAATATTATTCCGCAAAGGTTTCGCCAGACGGCAAGTATCTCGCCGTGGGAGTTCTGGAAGACACAGAGCGCAAGTTACTGGTGCTGGATACTCAAACCTTTAAAGTAGTTGGCGGCGCCAACCTTCCATACCCCCGCCAGGTCGGCCCTTTTTATTGGGTAAACAATGAGCGCCTGGTCATCAAAATCCTGCAAGCCCGAACATGGGAAAGTGAACCACTCTATTATGGTGAGTTGTTTGCGGTGAATTACGACGGTGACAAGGCCAAAAACATTTATGGCTACGACGTAATAGAAAAGGCGGCAGGCAGCAATATTCGGCGCGGTACTGCCACCCGCGGCTGGGCGGAAATAGTCCACTTTTTACCGGATGATGAAGATCACATTCTGATCAGTTCAACACCCGCCTCGAAAGATTCGTCTCGCCCCCCTGAGCTGCGCAAACTCAATATCTACAATGGCAAACTAAGTTCGAAAATTGCGCGTTCTCCTCTCCCGGCAGGTGTTTTTGATGTCGACAGGGCAGGGCAGTTGCGTTTTGTCACAGGCGTGACCGAAAAAGGCGAAAAACAATTTTTTAGCTATGATGCGGAATCGCAAGAATGGCAAACCAACAGCGACATCAATATTGGTGACGGTTTTGCTACTTACAGTTTTGACGCAAACAATGAACACTTGTTTTATGTAAATGACGCCGATACCGACAAACAAGGGGTGTTTAAATACAACCTGAAAACCGGTGAGTCCAGTAAGGTTTATGTCGATCAAAAGGTGGATATTACCGGTGTTGCTATCACCGATGATAAAAGTGCCGTTTATGGCATTCGCATCGACAATGGCTATCCTGAATATATTTTGTTTAACGATCAGGAAGATGACGTAGCGGTCTTTAAATCCTTACTGGCGACATTTGTCGGCCAAGAAGTGACTATTGTGAGCAAAAGTCGCGATGAAAAATTCTGGGTGGTGTTTGTTAAATCTGATACATCTGCAGGAACCTACTATTTATTTGACCGCGAAAACGTGGCCATTCAGATATTGTTTGACGTATTCAATGCGGTGCCCAAAGAGCAAATGGCCAGCACGCAGCCAATCTGGTTTGAAGCTTCAGATGGTGTGGAGATTCCGGGTTACCTGACGTTACCTAAAAAGGCCTCGGGTAAAGTACCTTTGGTTACGTTAGTGCACGGCGGCCCGCATGGTCCAAGAGACTATTGGGGCTTTGACCCTGAAGTACAGATGTTAGCTAATCAGGGCTACGCGGTATTGCGTGTCAATTTCCGTGGTTCAGGTGGTTACGGGCAGGACTTTGAAAAGGCCGGACACCGCCAGTGGGGTGACCGTATCCAGAAAGACATCATTGAAGGTACTCGCTGGGCAATGGCGTTGGAACAGGTCGATCCGGAGAAAGTTTGTATTATGGGAGCCAGCTTTGGAGGCTATTCAGCCGTTCAGTCGGCCACGCTGGCCCCCGAATTATTTGACTGTGTGGTTGCTACCGCCGGGGTCTTTGATTTGCAGATGATGTTTGACGAGGGGGATATCCCGGAATTGTTTTTTGGTGAAAGTTTTCTGGAAAAAGTACTGGGTGAAGACGAAGCTGAATTAAAAGCCTTTTCTCCGGTCAACCGGGTTACTCATTTGCAGGCGCCGGTATTAATTGCCCATGGCAAGAAAGATCGACGGGTTCCAATTGAACAGGCCGAACAATTGCGAGATGCCCTGGAAGAGCACGATAAGCCCTATGAATGGTTTGTTCGTTCCAGCGAAACACATGGATTCTTTGATGAAGACAATCGTGCCGAGTATTTTGAGACCGTTGCAGGCTTTTTGCGGCAGTATCTGAAATAAGCTGCAACAAGTGGGCTAATTCATAATATTATGGCCGCTGCTTTTTGAACGTAAAAAGGAATATTTATCGTGCGGCTACTATTGTGTTTATGGGTGTTTTCTTCAGGTTTGCTGGCGGCCGAGCCTGTAAGACCTTCGGATTTTGCTAAAGACTACACAGTTTCCAACGTCAAAATATCACCGGATGGTGAACATCTTGCCGTTCGGGGAATTTTTGCGGGTGAGAGACAACTTGCCATGCTGAATAGCCAAACCATGGAAAAAGTAGGCTATCTCAAATTTCCCGAACCTCATCAGGTGGGCGAGTTTTTCTGGGTTAACAATGAACGCTTGTTAATCAAGGTGTTAGCTACATCGGTGGCCCAGGAGGAGCCGCTCTACTACGGTGAGTTATATGGCATCAACGTTGATGGCAGCAAGGGCGACCTGTTATATGGCTACCGCTTAAAGGGGGGCGCCGGTTCACTTAAGCTTACAGTCAAACGCAAGACACGAGGCTGGGCTGATTTAGTTCACATACTGCCAGATGATGACAAGCATGTACTGATATCTTCCGAACCATACTCCGATGATGGTTCCAGATTCGCTACTGTGCATAAGTTAAATGTATACAGCGGTAAAACCAGCGGAAATCTGGCCAGGTCACCTGTGCCAGGCGCGACATTCTTTTCAGATAGCACGGGGGCTGTGCGTTTTGTTCAGGGCACAAGTGAATCTAATGTCAGTGAGTTTTATCAGTGGCATGACGCTGAAGAAGACTGGCAGTTGATGCCACAATTTAGCGGAGATAACGCCTTTTTCCCGTTAGCCTTTGCTGGGGATGATCAGCGATTTTTCTACTTAAGCGAGGGTGACAGAAGTTCTCAGGGAATTTACCAGTGGGATACTAAAACCCAGACCAGCGCGCATTTGTTTACCGATAAGGATGTCGATATTACCCAGGTAATGTTTGCCAAGGACATGAGTTCGGTATACGCGTTGCGCGTGGACGTAAGTTACCCGGAGTACATCATTTTCGATAGCGAAGCGCAAGATGCCGCCATGTTTCGGGCGTTGTTGGGGGCGTTCCAGGGACAGAATGTTTCAGTGACCAGTCGCACCAGAGACAGCAAACTTTGGGTTCTGCGGGTCAGCTCTGATGTTTCTCCGGGAAGCTTCTATCTGTTCGATAAATCGAAGAAGAGCCTGAAAAAAGTCTTTTCGATGTTTGATGCGGTACCTGCTGACGTGATGTCTCCGATGGAGTACATCACGTTCAATGCCTCTGATGGACAAAAGATACACGGTTATCTGACTATTCCGGCTAAATCGGACAAACCTGCTCCACTGGTGACCCTGGTTCATGGTGGGCCTCATGGTGTCAGGGATTACTGGGGATTCGACCGGGAAGTACAGATGCTGGCAAACCAGGGGTATGCGGTTTTGCAGCTAAACTACCGTGGCTCAGGTGGCTATGGAACCGCATTTCAGGAATCAGGCTATAAAGAGTGGGGCAGACGCGTACAGCAAGATATCATTGAAGGTACGCAGTGGGCTTTGGCTCAGCCAGAAATAGATAATGATCGAGTCTGTATTATGGGAGCCAGCTTTGGCGGTTATAGTGCGGCACAGGCCGCTACGCTTGCTCCTGATTTATTTGATTGTGTAATCGCTACTTCAGGCGTATTTGATCTGAATATGATGTTTGAAGAAGGGGATATTCCAGACCAATATTTTGGAGAAGAATTTTTAAAAATGGTGTTGGGGCTGGATAAATCGCTGCTCGATAGTTTTTCTCCGGCAAAAAGAGCGGCACTGATTAAGGCTCCGGTATTGATTGCGCATGGCGAAAAAGACCGACGCGTCCCATTTGAACAGGCTGAGGCATTTAAAGCGGCGCTCACCCAATCCGGAAAAGAATTTCAGTGGTTTGTCAGAGCCACTGAGACCCATGGCTTTTACGGCGAAGACAACCGGGGCATGTATTTTGAAAAAGTTGCCTCGTTTTTAGAGCAACACTTAAAGTAGCACTTTCTGCTTTATATATTCATAATTGTCTGATCAAAGGGTAAACTACCTGTTCGAGGGCCAGTTTACCCTTTTTTATATTTACCTCTTAATAAACAGGAGCTTTTCAATGCGTCCAGGTGGCAGAACCGCGGGTCAAATCCGACCCATCACCATTACCCGTAACTTTACATGTCATGCCGAAGGGTCGGTACTGATTGAAGTTGGCAATACCAAGGTATTGTGTAACGCCACTGTGGAAGAAGGTGTGCCACGTTTTATGAAGGGCGAAGGCCGCGGTTGGGTAACAGCGGAATACAGTATGTTGCCACGAGCTACCCATACCCGTTCACAGCGTGAAGCTGCACGCGGTAAACAAGGTGGTCGCACCATGGAAATCCAACGTTTGATCGCCAGAGCACTGCGTGCTGCCGTGGATTTAAAAATGTTGGGTGAAAATACCATCACAGTGGATTGTGACGTGATTCAGGCTGATGGTGGTACCCGTACTGCTTCTATCACCGGTGCCTGTGTGGCAATTGCGGATGCACTGAGCTGGATGCGCAAAAAAGGCATCATCAATAACAACCCAATGAAATGCATGATTGGGGCGATCTCAGTAGGTGTTTACAAAGGTGAGCCGGTTGCCGATTTGGAATACATCGAAGATTCAGCCGCGGAAACCGATATGAATGTGGTCATGACGGATACCGGCAAACTGATTGAAGTGCAGGGCACTGCCGAAGGTGAACCTTTCAGCTTTGAAGAAATGAACCAAATGCTGACCCTGGCGAAACAAGGCCTGGTGGAAGTATTTGATGCTCAGAAAAAAGCGTTAGCTTAATTTTCCGGAGGTCGATTAAATGCAAGCCTATCAAAAAGCCTTTATTGAGTTTGCTCTGGAGCGCAATGTGTTGCGTTTCGGTGAATTTACGCTGAAATCGGGCCGTAAAAGCCCTTATTTTTTTAACGCCGGGCTATTTAACACCGGCCGTGATCTCGCCAAATTAGGTCAATACTATGCCGAAGCGCTGCTGGCTGCCAACATAGAATTTGATGTGCTGTTTGGTCCGGCTTATAAGGGGATTCCCATTGCAACGACCACGGCTGTAGCGCTGGCGGAAAAGCATGATATTGATACGCCTTATTGCTTTAACCGCAAAGAGAAAAAAGAGCACGGCGAGGGCGGTAATCTGGTGGGCAGTCCACTGGAAGGTCGCGTAATGCTGGTGGACGATGTGATTACCGCAGGTACGGCAATTCGCGAGTCTATGGCGTTACTGGACGAATGCGGTGCGTCGTTAGCAGGCGTGCTGATTGCACTGGATCGTCAGGAAAAAGGTAAAGGTGAGCTGTCTGCTATTCAGGAAGTCGAGCGGGATTTCAATACTCAGGTGGTATCTATCGTCAGCCTGGCTGATCTGATTGAGTACCTGAAAGACAAGCCTGAGATGGCGCAGCATCTGGAAAATATCACTCAATACCGTGCCAGCTATGGTATCTGAAGTTCAACCTGCGCAGCTA
>NZ_JAJEWQ010000011.1:7828-87852 GCF_020687805.1 Planctobacterium marinum
CTATCGTCAGCCTGGCTGATCTGATTGAGTACCTGAAAGACAAGCCTGAGATGGCGCAGCATCTGGAAAATATCACTCAATACCGTGCCAGCTATGGTATCTGAAGTTCAACCTGCGCAGCTAGCGGAAGCGCACAGTCAGAACGCCACTAAACACCTGGATGCATTGGGGCTAAGATGTCCTGAGCCAGTGATGATGGTGCGTCTGGAGATCCGCAATATGCAGGACGGTCAAACCTTGCTGATCGATGCTGATGATCCGGCTACCAAACGCGATATCCCCAGTTTTTGCCGGTTTATGGACCACACTCTGGTGGCCCAACAAACTGAGCAAATGCCTTATCAGTTTCTCATTCAAAAAGGCCACGTTCAGGCATAACTATCAAGGGGGCAGCGTTGTGGCTGCCTGTTCAACATTGCTGGCTCCCTGAAGGTTGTGACGCTGTGTTAAATGCCGGATAAAGGCGTTGACACTGTGGTTGTGGGTTTTTGGTTTAGTCACCAACAGGACGCCTACTGACAAAGCTAAATCTGCCATCTTAATTTCCGCAATTTCGCCGCTATCCAACTGAGACTGCACGGAGATTTTGCTGATCGCGGCGATACCGGTGCCACCTGCCACGCAGGCTTTTATTGCCTCGATACTGGTAAATTCAATCAAGGTACCGGTCATTGCACCGGCCTGAATCAGGGCTTTCTCAAATCGGTTGCGGTAGTAACAACCCTGCTCAGTGAGTAGCAGGGTTTCTCCTGCTAAATCTGCCAGTGACACGTCGGCTTTGCCTACCAGCGGGTGTTTGGGGGAGGCCACCACTACGACAGGCTCTTCACCCAGAGCCTGTTGCTTTAACCCCGCAAGCTGATGGGTGGCACTGACATCCGTATCATCAAAGATCAGGGCAACGTCTATTGCTTCGTTCAATACTAATTGCCTCAATTGTTTTACGGCAACAGGTTGCACCTGAATATGGGTATCGGGGAAAGTTTGATGAAAATTCCGGATAACCTCGGGCAATCGATAAGTCAGCAAGGTTTCGTAGCCGGCGATACGCACTACCGGTTTAACGACAGAATCGCCTTTGACTGCCAGTGTTGCTTCGTCACGAAGGTTAAACAGCTTTTCGCAATACTGCTGTAGTTTTAGTCCGGCCTCGGTAAGGGCGACACCGCGTCCGGTGCGTTTGAACAGGCGGGTCTGTAATTCGTCTTCCAAAGCTTTAATTTGATTGGTAACCGCTGACTGCACATAGCCCAGATGAGCCGAGGCATCGCTAAAGTTCTGAAACTGTGCGGCAGCTCTGAAAGTACGAAGTTTCTTAAAATCCACTATTGTTCGCCAATTTGTAATCTCTAAAAATGATATCTGACTTTATAAGATATTAATATAAATAAAATATGGGTTAGGTAATAATGCTTTAGCTCATCTAATAACGGGATCAGGATAATAATGTCAGACAGGCTTCAGGCAGCAATATTTGCCTCACTATGTGTTTTGTTGTGGGGACTTATCCCGGTTGTGGCAAAGACCGGGCAAATCGGGCTAACCAGTGAGCAGTTTCTGTTTTTTTCCAGTTTAACTTCCTTTCTGGTGATGTCAGGCGTGGCATTGCTTAGCGGGAAATGGCATCAGGTAAAGGTACTGAGGATAAATGACGGACTAAAAATAGTCGCCAACGGCCTATTAGGTACCTGGTTGTATTACTGGTTGTTGTATCAGGGATATTCGTTGGCTGATGGGGTGGAAGTGCTGGTGACCCAATATACCTGGCCGGTCACCATCTGTGTTCTGTCGGTGCTGATCTTAAAAGAACAATGGCACAGGTATAAAAGTCTTGCCGTTATTTTTGGGTTTAGTTCCGTGGTGTTGGTTTTAACTAAGGGGAATTTAAACAGTGTTACAGTGAGCGAGCCGGTGGCAATCTTCTGGGTGTTTGTGGGGGCCACCAGTTTTGCCATGTTTTCCGTGCTCAGTAAATATTTTCACTATGAACCCATAACATTAACCACTCTCTACTTTGCCGTTGCGACAGTCGCATCCGGGGTGCAGTTAAGTGTAACTGGCCAATGGGCATGGCCTGCTTCAGAAGGCTTGTTGCCGATAATTGTTAACGGGGCATTGGTCAATGGGATCTCATATCTGTTGTGGATATGGGCCATTAAAAAGGCCGATATGAGTTTCGCCACCACCTTCACTTTTGCTACACCCTTGATTTCGCTGCTATATCTGGTGCTGTTCTTCAATGAAGCTTTTTTAGCGGTTTATGGCATTGCATTTTTACTGGCAACCCTGGCTGGCTTTTTTGCCAATAAAGGGCCGCCAACTCTACCAAAAAGCTCCTGACAAGCTACGTCAGGCTTTTTTCGACTGCAGTGCTACGACTTCGGCTTTTTCTTCTTTTAGCAGGGAGTCAGCTTCAACACCCTTAAACAACTTATTCAGATTGTCTTTGTTTTTTGACAGGGTGATAGATAAATCTTCCATCTGGCTTTCTTCCAGCTTGATACCTTTGGCTTCCAGATAAATGGCGAGATTGTCGGCCACTTCCAACATCTTGTCGTACTTATCCGCTTCTTTTTTGTCAGTCGTAACCAACTTTTCCACCCCTTTGTGCTCCACTACATATTTAGTGATTACCGCCATAGGTAAACCTCAACTTTGATACTGTTAATATATACAGTTATCAGTATGACCTTTAAGCAGATTTTTGCAAGTCTTTCTCTGATTGTTGATTTACTTTAAATTGTTCCCGATACCGGGTGGGGGTGATATTTACCAGGTTGCGAAAATGGTGACGCAGTGTCATGGCATTGTCGAAACCGGCAAACTGTGCCACGCGCTCGATATTGTGCTGGGTTTCTTCCAGAAGTTGTTTAGCTAATGCCACACGCTGTTCAATTAACCAGGCGTTGGCGCTCATATTAAATGTAGCGCGAAATTTTCGGTCGAAGGTGCGCCGCGACATGCTGGCCTGTTGTGCCAGGGTATCAATGTCGAGTTTTTGGTCCAGGTTGGCGATGGCCCAATCCAGCGTTTCACTGAACAGGTTACGGCCCCGGTGTACCGGTTTATCCACGTATTGCGATTGACCACCACTGCGGTGGGCTGCCAGTACCAGGCGGCGGGCGACTTTATTGGCAATATCATGACCATAATCCTGACGGATCACTTCGATACCCAGATCAATGGCGGCAGAACTACCGGCTGAGCAGCCTATTTCACCATCGTATTGATACAGCACGTCGTCTACATACTCACAGTCGGGAAACCGGGACTGAAAAGCCGCTTTATACATCCAGTGAGTGGTGGCTTTGCGACCACGCAGCAGACCTAATTCAGCCAGTAAAAACGCACCGGAACAGAAGGTAAGTAAGCGTTTACCCTGGTAATGCAGCTTCATGATGGCGCTTTTGAGCTCCGGGGAAATCTCTCTGGGCTGACTGCTCCAGGAAGGGATCACCAACATATCATAACCGTCCAGGTGGGTGACATGTTGGCTTTGCAGTAAGATGCCACCTGTCGCCAGCAATGGGTCCGATTCAAAACTAACGATATCCGTTTGATACCAGTTTTCAATATCGGGCCTGGGCAAGGCGAAAAGCTCTGTTGCACAGCCTAATTCAAATAATGCCTGACGACTGAAGGTTAAAATGGCTACGCGCTTCATAACAATTCCCATTAAATATTTGGCCAGATATTAACGAACAATTGTATATAAGCCAATTTTAATTTGTACGGTTTTTACTCATACTTTCCCGGTGTTTTTATCAAAGGAGAAATACCATGGCATCACCGGTAGCCAGAATACCTGCGGCTTCTTCCAATCGAGCGTTGGCGCACTTTGAGGCCTTACTGGAGTTTGAAACTGATTGTTGGGATGTGCACTTCGCCATGAGCAATCAGCGTCAGGACTTTGTTTTACTGGATGTCAGGGCCGAAAGTGTATTTCAGTCCGGGCACATCAAAGGCGCGGTAAATCTGCCTCATGGCAAAATTAATGAACAGAGCATAGCGGCTTATCCCGCTGAAACCCTGTTTGTCGTGTATTGTGCCGGTCCTCATTGTAACGCCACTGAAAAGGCTGCCATCAGGTTGGCAAAACTGGAGCGGCCGGTGAAGAAAATGATCGGGGGCGTTACGGGTTGGGTAGATGAAGGCTTTCAGCTACACACTTGTTGAGTGAACAGATAATGCTCATCCATAACTGTCACAAACCGTGCTGAGAAAGTGTTTAAGACTGCACTGAGCGCTGGTGGTAAATGACTGATCGGTAAGCTGAATATCGCTAAACCGGTCAAAGCGAAAATTGCGATAATTGTTGCGCAGTTCACACCAGGCCAGCAATGTCCACTTGCCAAACCAACCGATAATACCCAAAGGCCAGAGAATGCGTTCGCTCGTCTGGCCTTGTTGATCCTGATAGGTAACGGCAATTTTGAACTGAACTTCGCAGGCCTTTCGCAACAAGGCATGAGTCTCACGGTAAGGGGCGTCTTCTTCAAAAATCGGGATGCAGTAAGGCTGTCGCTCTAATAGCAGTTTCGTGGACTCGGGTAAGACGGCTTTGAACTTGTCGGTGGCTTTCTGGGCAGCCAATGCCAGGCTGGGATCGGTAAAGGCCTGAGTCATCTGACTTCCCACTAACAGCGCCAGGGCTTCTTCCGGGGTAAACATCAGTGGCGCCAGCTGATTCTGTCGCCCCAGCAAATAGCCAATGCCGGGTTCACCTTCAACATTGACTCCGGCAATTTGTAGCGAGCGGATATCTCTGTATACCGTGCGGATGGAGGTTTCCATCACATCGGCGATGGCCTCTGCGGTAATGGCGGTACGGCGGCTGGCTAGTAGTGTAAAGAGACTAAATAGACGTTCTGCTTTTTTCATGTGAGACGCTATGTTTCGACCTGTTGCGCAGAATCATACCTGGTTTGCGGTCAGAAATTGTCAGTAGTGTGTTTTGGTTAGTCATTTAGCACAATATCGAATTGAATGGCTGCCTGTCCCTGCCATTGAGATTCAGATTTAGTCACATTACCCTGCACCTGAAAATGGGCCAGCGTACCTTTAATCAGGCCAATCGCCAGATCTTCAAAGTGCCGGGAAGACTGGTAATACATTCGCAGATGCGTGTCCGACAGCTGTTCATGAAAAAACTTAGGAAGCTCTGCATCCGGATAAAGTTTTAATACTTCGACGTGAATGTAGCCGTCAATATTGGACAAAAAGTCAAATGCGTCCCTGGCGTCAGCAAAGAACTGTGGATAGCCTTTCACAAGCTGGCCCAGCAGGTGATTGCCAAACGCTTCCAATAACTCAGGTACAGCGATGTTGGTTTGTTCGCTCAGGGCCACCACCAGGCGCACAATTTCTTCATGATCATAAGTCCCTACGGTGGTGTAGGCTCCATCGTTGGGGAGTTTTGCAGCATCGATAATGTCATCCAGTACTTCATCTGAGAATACCTCTTCCACCATATCCATGAACTCGGTAAAAACCACACCTTTCACTTTTGGCTCTCCTTACGCTTGTGTTGTGTTGATAAATGGCATTTCTTCATGGCCTTTCATTGGATGATATGAGGTAAAAAGTGCACAAGTTGTTTGCGCCACCAGGGCCAGTCGTGGTCGACATCATGACCCCAAAAATCCACCCAGGCATCTACCTGTTTTGCCGCCAGAATTGATTTCATTGTAGCGGTATCATCCATCATCTCATCTTCCCAGGCTCCCTGGCCGACACAAATGATGATCTTACTGTTCTGGTATTTGCTCAGGTACCAGGGATCGTTCATATTGGGCAGATAATCCAGCGGAGAATTGAAATAAAGTTGTTCAGTGCCGTAATTGCGTCCCAGCACTTTTTTGATGTTGTACACACCGCTGAATGCCAGCACCGCGTCAAAAATCCCCGGCTCTTTGAAAAAGAAATTTGCAGCATGATAAGCGCCCAAACTGCAGCCGTGAGTGGCGATGGCAATTTTGCCGCCGCATAGTTGCCAGATAAAGGGCACAACTTCGTCGGTCACGTAGCGATGAAATGCTTCATGTCGGCCACCAATGTGCTCATCGCTGGTTTGCTTATTCAGCCAGGTGTCTTTGTCTATGCTGTCAATGCAGATGAACTTAACCTCGCCGTTGTTGATAAACTCCGAGGCTGCAGCAATCATTTTGAAATCTTCAAATTCGTGAAATCGCCCGCCAGAGCTGGGAAATACCAACACCGGTTTACCATAATGGCCATATACCTTGAGTTCCATTTCCCGGCCAAGTCGTTCGCTGTACCACTTGTGATATTCAATATGCATGATGCTTAAACCTTCTCTAACATGGCGTGACAAATGGCCAGCATTTCTTCTTTTTCATGACAACAGAAAATATAGCAGTACTGTCCCATAGCGCGAGAAAATACCTGAGGGACATCGCCCTGATAGCGGATCAGGTGGCCAAATTTTTGCTGAATGTCCTGGTGACTCAGTGAATATTGATAGTGATGCTTGCGACCCACATAGGCACAATAATGATTAATGCTCAGGTGTTGCGTGGGGGCATTATGACACAGGGCATTAGCCCATTCATCATAGAGGTTTGCATCCATGGCGAAGTTAAACATATCCATCGCCCGTCCACCGGGCGGGCGCATGTTCACTTCCAGACAAATCAACTTGTTATCTTTGTAGCGCCGGAAAAACTCAAAGTGGAAAAACTGCATTCTGAGGTCGTATTCCTGCAGCACTTTTTTGCCTTCTATAATGAGGTCGTCGGGTATCTGGCGATCGTAATAGTAGTAAATGTCCAGGTCTTTATTAACGATATCCATTACCCCCGAGGAATAGGTGCAGGACATTAAAAACAGTGGATTGCCATTGTAGTCCACCATGCCATCAAAGGTATAAATATCGCCTTCTACAAATTCTTCAAAGAAGAAGATTGCATCGCCTTTGATACGCAAAAATTCTTCCAGATCGCCGTGATTACTGATTCGATAGGTGCCCGATGCGCCCACACCTTTATCCGGTTTGGCCACCAGGGGATAGCCAAATTTTTCCACGAACGCATGGGCCTGTGCTGCACTTGCCACTACCGCCCCTTCAACAACTGAGCAGCCCGCCTGCCTGAAACGGCGTTTCATATCAGATTTATTTTTGACATCCGGCAGTATGCTTTGATTGATGCCAGGTATATTAAAATCGGTTCTTAAATGAGCTTCCAGTTCCAGCCAGTGCTCATTGTGAGCGTTAATCTGGTGAATGCGGCCATGTTTGTGAATGAGGGCGGCAACGGCGCGATAAACCTCGTCGTATTTTTCCAGCGAACTGACCTGATAGTAATCTGACAGGTTGGCTACCAACTGAGGTGGCAGACTTTCAAACGGCGCATCCGATAAACCGATCACATTGACGCCGCGTTTTTTAAGGCCTTCGCAGAATAAATAATAGTTAGGTGGAAATTGCGGAGACAGAAAAATAAAATTCATTGTAACCCCTCAGGTTCCGGTTAGACCTTGTGTTATTTGTGATTGCCGAACATAAACGTGAGCGGTCGCCAGACGCGTTTTGCCCAGGCCGCTTCGTTATGCCATGCGCCTTCATCTTTAAACCACATTAGATTATTTCCTTCCCGATAGCCACGTTCCTGCAACACTTTAAGCATGTTCAGACAGCCGGGCATCAGTTTGCGCTCTAAATCTTGTGTGCCGTTGTCCAGATACAAGCGGGCATTGAGCTTGTGTTTTGGGTTCGCCTTTACCATTTGCCAGGCGTTCACTACAACCGTGGTTTTGCCCCAAAATAGCGGTGACAGGCAGGCAGCATGACCAAATACAGATGGATAATACCAGGCAGCTAAAAAGGAAATGAGTCCACCCATGGATGAACCCATAACCGCTGTGTGTTTTTTACTTTTTAGCGTGCGATAGCTGGCGTCAATCATGGGCTTTATTTCTTCTACGATAAACCTCAGGTAGTCCCGGCCTTTCTGGTTGTCGGCGTATTCTTCCAGTCTGTCTTCGGTGTTGTACAGGCCGACTATAATCGGTGGTGTGATTTGCCCCTGAGCGGCTAACGATTCAATGGTTTCATCCATGCGCCAGTCGCTGTGTAAAAATGCGGTATTGGGGTCTACCAGGTTTTGCCCATCGTGCATATACAACACCGGGAACTTCCTGGTGGGGTTGTTTAAATAAGCGGTGGGCAGCCAGACAATCACTTCCCGCTCGCGAAAGCCCTTGCCGCTGATGTGCCCCAGATAATCTACCTTGCCGACTATGTGATCCTGCATAGGAGGCGGATTGTTGTGCCAGTGGTTTACCGATAAGTGTAGTTCCATATCGTCATTGGCCACCACCCGAAAGTTCTGTTTTGCGGCAATTTCGTTGAGGATGGCTTCATTTTCCCAGGTACCGTCGGTGATCTTGAATTCCAGGCCGGTGCCCCTGGGTACTTTCAGGCTATTTTTCCAGATGCCATTGTGATTGTGCAGTGGCAAACCTTCCGGTTGCCAGTTGCCAATACTGTGGTGATTACCGGTTACCCAGAGCGCAGGTCCCTGGTGTTCGGCCTCGACGGCAAAATTAATGGTGCTGGTGGCTGTCATTAAGCGATGCGGTTTCTCATTGATTGTGTATTGCATCATACTGATAATCAGCGCCGAACCAAGCACTCAAATGTCATTTAGCGATGATTGTCATTGATCCATTGTTGTATCAATTGTCGGTAGTGAGAAATAAATTGCTCCTGTTCATGTGCTGGAAATGTCTGCTGCACCGTGGATACGATAATCTGATCAAATTCCCCGGAGCGGGTAAAATGCCACATGACTTCGTCGAGATCCTTAAGCGCACTGTGACGAAACTCCCAATAGCGTTCGGTTTCCAGGTGTTGATCCGCCAGTTTGGCATATTCCCGCAGTTTCTCTTTGAAACTGCGCTCTGAGTCGGCAATCTCGTAATAGGGTTTAATATCCATAGTGACATGCATCGGCCGCTCAGTGGCGATGCAGAACATAGACCAGGCGTACAATGATGAAATCGCCCAGGGAAAATAATAATGCAGGCTGGTGAGGGCGATATCCGGGCAGGCATTGGCAAAATCCATCGGCCAGAGTTGCCCGTCTTTGTATATGGCTTCACAGGAATTAAAGTCCCAGCGGAAAAAGGCGTTGATCACTTTGGTGGTGAGCAGCGCTTCCTCATTGGTGTCATCATCCACCACCTTATCCGTCAACACATAGCGCAGATGTTGTGGTTGCGCCGGGTCGTATTTGAAGCTGCGCACATCGGGACCAATACCCAGGCAGCGCACAAACACATCAAAATTATCCAGCCCTTTTTGAATGTGCATCAACTCTTTATCTGATGCGTGATATGCCGCCATCAATTCCTCTTCGTTATCCACCCGGGTAACCCCGCGCCAGCCTCCGCCATCGAAGGGCTTCATAAATATCGGATAACCGATGTTTCGGGCAATCTCTGGTAAATCAAACAGATCGTGATAACGGGCGGCGGTGGCCGTGTATTTCTTGTTATCCGGACCCACTTTGGGGGGTAAAAACCAGGTTTCAGGGACATTAAAGCCCAGCCGCATCATGGCGCAGTAGGCACTGTGTTTTTCCATACTCTGAAAGGTAAACGGATTGTTGAGCAGGTACAGGTCGTTCATCAGCGCGGCTTTTTTCAGCCACTCTCTGGGCGTAAAGTGCCAATACGCCAGTCGGTCTATAACCAGATTGTAACTGGTACCGTGTTGCAGGCTAAAAGGATGTATACGCACCCGTTCGACGTCGATTGCGGTTTCCTTACCCTGCCAGTTACACTTTTGCCCCATCCAACGCGAGAGTCCTTCGAACGCGTTGGGCCAGTCTTCCTCATCGCCTAACAAGAGTCCTAATTTTTTATGGGTCATATCCTGTCCACCGTGGCTGTGGTTATTCGATAAAGGTGTAGCCGCTATTTAGGGGGATAGCAAACTCCAAACCGGATTTGTGGTACTGACTGTGCAAATAATAATCATGGGCTGGTGGCGACAGTTTCCCTTTACGTAAACTGAATGTCGCTGCAGCCTTTAAACTGTAAGGGATTGCCCCGTTAAAAAAGCGTTAACAAATGAAAAAATTGTGCGTATAGTCAAATTACCTTTGTTGTTGTGCAGCGCCTTTTTAAGCGAGTGCTGAGGCCTGAAAAAACACAACCAATGATTGCTGTTAAGTATTTGGTACGCATTAAAATCAGAGAAACAAGGAGGCTGGGATGGGCCAGCATGAAGTCAGTATAAATCGTTCCGCAGATGCGATTCGTTTGTTTATGCGGCATTTGCTCAGGGATATCCAGGCGCTGGAACAAATGCTGGAAAACGACATGTTCGAAAAGGACAAAAGTCGGATTGGTGCGGAGCAGGAATTTTTCCTGGTTGATTCTCACATGCGCCCGGCATCGGTGGGGCATGATTTATTGACCGCGCTGGATTCGGACTATTTTACGCCAGAGTTAGCCTTATTTAATCTTGAGGCCAACCTGGATCCGCAAGAGTTTGATGCGCTGAGTCTCAGACGCATTGAGACCCAGCTTAAAGATCTGACCCAAAAAATCCGTGATAAAGCCAATGAAATGGGCGCTTATGTGGCCCAGACCGGTATTTTACCCACCATCAGCAAGTCTGACCTCAATCTCAACAACATTACCCCTAAACCCCGCTATCGCATGATAAATGAGGTGCTTTGCGGTATGCGCGGTGAAGACAGCCGTCTGAATATTGAAGGCCTGGATGAACTGATGTTCACCCACGACAATGTGCTTATTGAAGCCTGTAATACCAGTTTTCAATTGCATTTTCAGGTAACACCGGAAGATTTTGCCACCTATTACAATATTGCCCAGGCCATCAGCGGCCCCTTGCTGGCACTGGCGGCAAACAGCCCCATATTGATGGGCAAACGGTTGTGGCATGAAACCCGAATCGCCCTGTTCCAACAGGCAATCGATACTCGCTCCGCCAACAAAGCCAATCGCGAGCAGGAACCCAGAGTCTGGTTTGGCAATCATTGGGTTAAAGAATCGGTGCTGGAATTGTTTCAGGAAGACATTGCCCGCTTTCGGGTGCTGTTTGCACAGGATATTGATTGCGATCCGTTCGATGCGCTGGAGCGCGGTGAAGTTCCTAAATTACAGGCGCTGTGTTTGCACAACGGCACCGTTTATCGCTGGAATCGCGCCTGTTACGGGATCAGCAATGGCAAGCCGCATTTGCGCATAGAAAATCGCATATTGCCGGCAGGCCCAACGCCGCTGGATACCATGGCAAACAGTGCCTTTTATCTGGGGCTGTTGTGTGGCTACAGCAAGGAAGTCGGGGACATCTCTAAATGCATGGATTTCTCCGATGCCAAACTGAATTTCAACAATGCCGCCAAGCATTCAATGGACACGGACTTTCACTGGTTTAAAGGCAAAAAATACGGATTTGAAGATCTGGTGTTGCAGGAGCTGTTGCCATTGGCGAAAGAAGGCCTGAGAGACAGGGGCATTGATTCCGGCGATATCGACAGATATTTGGGCGTGATTGAAGAGCGCACCAGACACAACCAAAATGGTGCCATCTGGATGTTGCGCAATTACAACACCATTCTGGATAAGGGGCTGAAAAAAGAAAACGCCTGCCGGGTACTGACCGCATCTATGCTGAACCGGCAATCTTCCGGCGACCCGGTGCACACCTGGAACGACATTACGCCACCTGAGATTAGCGCCATCAAGCAACATAACCAGCTGGTGGAACAGGTGATGTCTACCGACATCTTTACCGTGCACCCGGATGACCTCATTGATTTAGCGGCGAAGATCATGCACTGGAATCATATTCGCCATGTTGCAGTGGAAGACAACGGCAAGCTGATCGGCGTTGTGTCCTATCGCAGTATTCTGCAGATTTATGGCAAATACGCCGCCCGCGGTGATGTGCATCTTGTGCCGGTACAGGAAGTGATGAGTAAAGAGCCTATTACTATTACGCCCACCCATACCATTGACGAGGCAATGTATCTGATGCGCACCCATAAAGTGGGGTGTTTACCTGTGTTGTCGAAAGACGGCCTGGTGGGCATGTTGACCGAAGCGGAATTGATGGATGAATTTTCCAAGTGGTTAGAAAAGGGCGGTTGAACAACACAACCCGGTACGGTTGACAGTCCGGTGAAAAACTGGACTTTTTTCCGGTTCATTTTTTCATCTGTCACGGTATGATGGCAGCAGTTTGAACATCAGGGAAAGATATGAAAAACACAAAATTGATTGCCCGCAAAGTGGCATTTGTTTGCTGCCTACTTGTTGCGATTCTGCTGATTGCCAGAGCCAGTTGGGCAGCGTTTGGACAAGGTATCAGCTTGATCATCCATCCGGAATACGTGTCTGGTTTGTTGCTGTTAATTGTCAGCCAGTTTCTTGCTCCGCCGGAAGCCACATCTGTAAAAAGTGAATAAGCTATTTTTTCAGCTATTGCAGGTCGTTTACTGATAAACTCCCATCTTCACAGAGGATGATGTTGGATATGTGGGAGTTTTTTTGGAACGGGTTTTCGCGGAATTAGATAGTGGTCAGCCAGGCCCCTTGATTATAGTGGTTGCCGCACTTCACGGTAACGAGCACGTTGGTTTTCGGGCCATGGATCGATTGGCCGTCACACTTAAAGCAACAGATTTTATTGGTAAAATTGTCGGGATAACCGGAAATCTTATCGCCGCAAATCGCAATGAGCGATTTATTGAGCGGGATCTCAACCGATTTTTTGTGTCTTACTACCTCAATGCCGCCCATTCAGATGTGCCCGAATGGCACGAAGCGCGACATCTTATCGATCATATTAATGGCTTTATCGACGCGCATCCTAAAGACCAGGAAGTGTATTTGCTGGACATGCATTCTATGTCTGGTCATGGCACACCTTTTACCTGTTTTCCGCATACTCAAAACAATGAACAGCTTGCCCAGCAATTGCCACTGCCGGCCATTGCTGATCTTGTGGAAATTTTACCCGGTACATTAACCGCTTATTATGCTGACAAAGTGACCAGTACCATAGTGGTGGAATGCGGTCAGCACAATGCCGAAATAACGCAGGTGGTGGGAGAAAACGCACTGGCCTGTTTTTTACGGGTAACTGGCTGCCTGATCAATCTCGAGCGGTACCGCGATGCCGATTCTTTTTTGCGATTTCACACACAAGGCGCAGCTCAGATCTTTACCCGGGTGAAATACCGTTATCACATTGCGCATCAGGGCTTTTTTGAGATGTTGCCAGGCTTTGAAAACCTGCAGATGATTGCGCAGCAACAATTGCTGGCCAATGACAAAGGCGATGAGGTGCGGGCTCCCTTTAGTGGTCGCATGGTATTGCCCAGCTATCAAAAGCAAGGTGATGACGGTTTTTTTATTGCTGTTGATGACGTCTGAAACACGCCCTGAGGATATGCTGTTTATCGCAAAAATCAGGACATTAACAGCAATGCTATTGCCTGAAACCGGGCAACTATTATAGTCGCGGAGCTAATCAAAGTTTTTAAAAAATATAACGAAAAGGCGAATAAATGAAACGGAAAACAAACTTGTGGTGCATGCTGCTGATAGCGTTAGGTAGCCTGCAGGCAAATACCATTTTTGCCGGTGAAAGTGAGCAAAAAACAATACCTGACCCCGTCGTCTCTGTTACTCAGCATCAGGGGAAGTTTAACGGCGTACGTATGGACTATACAGCGACTGCTGGTGAAACCCCGTTAAAGAACAAAGAGGGTGACGTTACCGCCCAGATATTTTCAGTCAGTTACGTGAAAGATGACGTCAAAGATACGTCTAAGCGCCCGGTTGCCTTTATCTTTAACGGTGGTCCGGGATCGGCTTCCGTGTGGCTGCACATGGGCGTATTTGGCCCAAAGAAAATCGTCATTCCCAGTGATGCTGAAGATGATGGTGCTGCCCCCTTTAATTTGCAGGACAACCCGGACACTGTGTTGGACGTAACTGATCTGGTGTTTATTGATCCGGTTGGAACCGGGTTTAGTCGGGTTGTGGGCAAAGGCGAAACAAAAGACTATTGGGGCGTAAAAGAAGATGCTAAATCCATCGCGCAGTTTATTCGCATTTGGTTAAGAGAAAATGGTCGTTGGAACAGTCCCAAATACATTGGCGGTGAAAGCTACGGGACAACCCGTTCAGCCGCGTTAATTGAAGAACTGGAAGGGCGTTGGGACGATGTCTCCATTAACGGTATTCTTTTGATATCAACAATCCTGGATTTTACTATTGATACCTACGACCAGGGCAATGAACTGCCGTATATGGTGCAGTTGCCGACTATGGCTGCCACGGCCTGGTATCACAAACAGGTGGAAACTGACCTTTCGCTGGCGCAATGGGTCGATGCCGCCCGTAATTTTGCCTTAAGAGAGTATGCGCCTGCATTATTGCTTGGCTCTTCCTTGCAGGGCGAGCAACGGGATAATATCCGAAGCAAGCTGGCTCAGTTTACCGGACTGTCAGAATCTTATCTGGAACGGACCAATCTCAGAGTCAATTATCAGCGCTTTAACAAAGAGTTGTTGCGTGATGAGGGGCTTGCTTTGGGGCGGCTGGACAGTCGTTTCAAAGGGGTTGAGTACGATGATGCCGGTGAATACCCGGAAACCGATCCTTCATTTTACGGTATAGATGGCAGTTACACGGCGGCACTAAATCACTGGGTGCGGGAGGGATTGCAGTTTAATCCTGAGCGCGAATACACCATTATCGGAGGCGTTACCCAATGGAACTGGTCATTGCAGGGTGAAGGCAAGCGCCAGCCGTACCTCAATGTTGCTCCCTACATTGGTAAGGCAATGCGTGGCAATAAAGATTTGAGAGTGTTTAACGCAGCCGGATATTACGACTTTGCAACGCCATTGTTGGGGGCGGAATACGCCCTGGACCGCAACGGCATTGACCCTCAGCGGGTAACTTACAAATACTATGAAGCGGGCCATATGATGTATATTCATCATCCCAGCTTTCAACAGTTCTTAACGGATGTGCGCGACTTTATTCAGGCCCGATAAGATCTGATTTGCTGGCAGGCCTCCGATCGGAGGGCCTGCTGCATATCTTTGATAATGCTCAGAGTTATTCTTTAAACAATACCGTGACGGCTGTTCCCTGGGCCACAATACTTCCTGAAACCACCGGGCCATTGGCCTGATAGCCTTCACCATTTTGCATCGCAATTTGCCAATTGCCAGCCGGTAAACTGTAGCTGTAATTATCAGCACTGTTGTAAATCACCAGTATTTCAGACCAGCTATCGCCATTGGCCTGAGCATCAATATGATTCACGACAACGCCGTAGCGGGGCAGGGTTGTCGTGATGTGATTGTTCACTTCATCCCAGGTGTTCATTCTGAAACCCGGATGGGCATTGCGCATACTGATCACACTGGCGTAATAATCTACGATATCCTGATGGTCCTGTTTCCATTGCCATTGATATTTGTTGATGGCATCTCCGGCGTTATAGCTGTTGTGAACTCCCTGTTTGTCTCGCAGCATTTCAACGCCGCCGTGCAAAAACGGGATCCCCTGACTGGTAAGTACAATGCCGTTAGCAAAATTCTGAATACGTTTTAAATAGGCTGAGCTATGGGAAACGCCATTGAGTGTCGCCCATTCCAGAATTTTGTCCCGCAAGGTGAGGTTGTCGTGGGCTGACACATAGTTGATGCTTTGTTCTGGATCCATAGCAAACATGGCATCCCAGGTGTCAATTACTGCATTGGCATCCTGATTGAAGCGAATCGCTCCGCGACTGCCCACTTCGATACGCCAGGTGTCCGGATTGGCATTGAAGGCGTAACAATCTCCGGAATTACAATCACCGTTATCATTCTGCCCCTTGATGGCTTCTCGAAACTTGGGATTGAACACGCCCACATGAGAATCGTGTACCCGGCCTATGGTGCCCAATCTGACTCTGGAGTCTTCCCGTTCATCAACACAACCAAAACAGCCGGGCCAGGGTTCGCCATACATCAGGATATTTCGACCGGGCAGAACGGATTCCAGATGTGCGCCCCAATCGCCAAAGTTCTGATAGCTAAACACGCCCACTAAATCAAAACGAAAACCATCAATTTTGTATTCAGTGGCCCAGTATTCCAGCGAGTCGCGAATCATGCGGTTTACCATAGGCACACCGTCATCAATAGTATTGCCCACTACCAGATTCTGATGATAGAAGTACTGGTTGCTGATGTTTTCAAACATTTCATTGCCGTAGGTGTGGTTGTACACCACGTCCATAATGACCCGGATACCGGCTTTGTGAAATTCGTTAATCATGTTTTTAAATTCTTTGACCCGGTTTTCGTAGTCAGTAGGGGTCAGAGAATAACGCTCTTCGGGAATGTTGTAGTTGCGCGGATCGTAACCCCAGTTGTAACAATCATTGTTGTCTGGCAATCCATCACAGGTGGCAAAGTCGTAAACCGGTAACAGCTGAACGTGGGTAACGCCCAGTTCTTTCAGATGATCGATACCGGTTTTTAAGCCGTTGAACTCGGTGCCGGATTGCACCATGCCCAGATACTTGCCTTTTTTATTGGCATCGACACCGGAGCTACTGTCGATGGTGAAGTCTCTGACATGCACTTCATAGATTACGGCATCTTCTCGCTCAACTAATGTCGGAGCGCCTGCCCAACCACCATCTGGCTGTAATCGGGACATATCCAAAACGATATTGGTGTGGCTTTGTGGCTCAATCATCTTTCCGTAAGGATCTCTGACCTCTATGCCATTGATGAGAAAGGTATATTCGGCCAAATGTAGATCGCCGCTGACGGCTACCTGATAGACATCGCTGTAACCATTGAAATTGGGCACTAGCGTAAGCGAGTAAAGCTGGCCGTTTACCTGCACTTTAACGTCGCTGTGATCCGGTGACCAGATGGAAAACACCGTTTGTGTCGGGCTGTATTCGGCCCCTAAAAAGTCCACCGGCTGTGCACAGTTTTGACTACAGGTGCTGGCTTCTGACAGGCTGTATGCCAGGGTTTGGTCGTTGACCGTGACCAGGTAGCTACCATTAACAGAAGTATAAATATCTGCGCCACTTAGCTCCAGAACACCATTGCTGTCACTGTCGCCATAATTTTGTGACCAGTCGCCGGAAATATCCAGTTTAAAGCGCTGATTGGTCTGACCGTCAAAATCCACCTGGGTTTGCCAGGTATTATCCGCCACCAATTGCATGGCAGAGGTTCCCCAACCATTAGCGGTGCCCCGAAAATACAGCTGCGCAAAATTGCTGCTGTATCCGGAGCCTGTGCAACTGCTTACCGGGTTTGCTGCAATGGCTTTGCTGGTGGCGTTAAACTCAATGTGGTAGCTGGATTGACCGGCTACAGTATAATCGCTGGTGGGGTAGTTTTCGCCCCAGTCGCCATAACGGTCTATTTTAAATCTGGGGCCACCACTGGCATCACCGCCGCCGAATCTTTGGCAGGTGGTGAAAATATTGTTGCCCTGGTCCGTCAATGCAGTGGTGTTCCAGTTATTGGGTGTACCGCGGAAATACCAGTCGGCACTAACACTGCCGGACACTGCACTTAGCAGCATGAAAAAAGTGAGTTTGTTCATTGTTGTTTGCTCATAGGTTAGCCCCGATAGTGCCAGTAGCACTGTCAGGGCGAGTGGGTTATTTCAGATACAGGCCGTCGCTACCAATTTTACCAGGGCCATTTAACACCCAGATCCGCGCTGAATAAGCCGGTACTGAGAATTGCAGGCTGCCGTTACTGGTTGAGAGGCTGGTGCCGCTCACAACATCCGTGTAGGTGCCGTTTTGTATTCCTGAGACGGTGATGTTTTGTGGTGATGAAGCCGCCAGGCCCACCACTGCATAACTGCCTTCAGAAGATAAATCGCGGACAAAACTCATACCTGCGCTCCATTCATTCACCTGACTCATCGGGGCTTTTTGCAGTGCCGGGATCCCTTTGCGGATCTGATTGAGACGCTTGATGTGTTGATACAAAGGATGGGACTGCGTGGTACTGAGGTCGTCCAGGTGAGGACCAAAATAGGCCCGGCCGGTTTGGTCTATGGTGTCATTTGCACTGGCGATGTCTTGCGGCAGGCCAGCCTGAAACATGATTTCTTCGCCGTAATACAGTGATGGTATACCTCGTACCGTCCACAGCAGGTTATAAACCAATGCGGCGTGGGCTTGGTCACCTCCAAAGCGATATTTGAAGTCGTTATCCGGGCCAACATCATGGTTTTGGAAAAAGGTCACAAGCTTGGTGGCATCACCATAGATCCAGTCCATGCTGAATATCCCGCCAACGCCGCCAAGATTACCGCGGGTGACATTGTCTCTGAAGGTGGAGAACAGCGAAAAGTCCAGTACGGCTAAACCTGAATCGCCACCGCCATTGGGATTAGCCGGGTCTTGCGTGGTGCGGGTATACCACCAGGGACGGATGACCGCAGAAGCATTGTCATTCGCGATTTCTGAACCCCATCCGGTGCCTTTTACCAGGTTTTCACCAAATACAAACAGACCGGGTTTATGGCTTTGCCAGTTGTGTATGTAGGTCAGTAGTTCATCGCGCTCAACGTGCTTTACTGTATCCAGACGAATGGCGTCCACGCCCATATCCAGATACATCTGAATCGCACCATTGAGATAATCTTTAACGTTTTGGTTGCCGGTAGCCAGGTCAATGGTATCGCCAGCCATGTGCTTCTTCTGCAATGCGGTGGGGTTTTCCCAGTCTCCGCCGGCCATAAAGCCATCCAGGTGATACCAATTGGGATCTAATCCCTGAGCATCGATACCAAAAAAGCGATTGGCATCGTAACCCGGACTGGGAACTGTGACACCGGTTTTAGGGTCCACCAGGGGCACCAGTCCATCAGGATCTGAATTGTGGCGATCCCGGAACCACTGCGGGGCCACCGGGTTGTCGTTATCATCGCGATTCAGGCGGCTATAATCTCCCAGATTACCCTGATAGGGGCCGTTATCCACATCACCTTGCTCTGCGCCTGTCGGGACATAGTATTTAATGGGTAAGTGATCAATCCAGACCTCGCCGCGCAAACCATATTGACCAGAGTGATTTACCACCACATCCTGTACCACTTTCAGTCCTTTGCTGTGAGCGGCATTGATAAAGTCCTGATAACTGGCATCGGGTGATTCCAGTCGAGGATCTACCTGGTAAAAGTCATAGGCATGATAGCCGTGGTAATCCAGGCCAGAACGATTCTCAACTGGTGGGGTTACCCAGATGGCGGTAAACCCCAGATCTTTGATGTAATCCAGTTGCTGGATCAGACCTTTAAAATCGCCGCGCCAGTGTGGGTCGCCTGCTTTTATGCGATCCCGGTTGTAGTAGTTGTTGCTAGTGTCACCATCGTAAAAGCGCGCAGTCATGACAAAGTAGATGGTTTCGCTGCGAAAATCGCCGCTGTCCGGCAAGGCGCCTATCTGATAACTGAAGGTTTGTATCTGTTGATTATTATCCGCATCAATTGCCAGAGTTTTGATCACCAAATCTGTGCCTGTTCCGACATCCGACGCTGTGATGTTCTGTCCGGAATATAACGCTGAGCTGCTGGTGGGCGTGCTGCCATCCGTGGTGTAATAAAGTTGTGGTGTGCTGTCCTGGTTATCTGTGATAGCCAGTGTTATCGACTGAGTATCCTGGTAGGAACCCGCCGATGGGGTGGCCGTGGCTACCGGCGGCTGGGTATCAGTGCCAACAACTTCTGTGGCATCGATGCTGTTATCACTAGTGTCAAAACAAATGTCATAGGTGCTGTTGGGATTTACCAGATAATCGCTGCCGGGATAGCTCTCAGTCCAGTCGCCATAATGATCAACTTTAAATCTGGGATTGTTGGCGGCAAAGGATTGTTGGGTGCAAAACACCAGGCCATCGGACGTGGTCATGGCCGTGGTTGCCCAGTTGTTAGGCGTACCCCGAAAATACCAGCTGTCGCCGCTCATTTCCGTTACGTTAATGGTTACCGTGTCCGTATCCGAACCGCCCTGATCATCGGTGACTGTCAGCTGTACGCTGAAACTACCCGGTGTGGAGGTATCGACGCTGATGGACTCAGTCGTCTCGCCAGTGCTCCAGCTGTATTGGCTGATAATGCCATCCTGATCGGATGACTCTGAACCGCTCAGTACCAGGTTATCATTCACCGCCACTGAGATGCTGCCTCCGGGTGAAATCACCGCTATGGGGAGCAGATTAGAGGAAGTGATGGGGACTACCGAGTAGGCCAGAGTGGCATCGTTTACTGTGATGCGGTAAGTGGCAACACCTTGTACATAAATATCGCCACCGGATGATTCCAGGATGTTATCACTGTTGCTGTCGCCGTAGTTTTGTGACCAGTCTCCCTCAACATCCAGTTTAAAGCGCTGATTGGCCTGACCGTCAAAGGCCACATCTAACTGCCAGGTATTATCGTCCACCAGAGCCATGGCATCCGCATTCCAGTTGTTTGCTGTACCTCTGAAATACAGCTGAGCAAATTGCTGGCTGAAACCCGGCTGGCTGTTGCAATCTGCGACGGCGGTGGTGCTGATATTTTTGCTGATGGCATCAAAGTTAATTTCATAACTTTGGTTGGAATTCACCTGCACATCTGCGCCAGGGTAGCTTTCCTGCCAGTCTCCGAATCGATCGATTTTAAAGCGTGGCCCACCTCCAGCATCACCGGAGCCGAAGCTCTGGCAGGTTGAATATTGGTTATTACCCTGGGCGCTGAGTTCGGTGGCATTCCAGTTATTGGCTGTGCCACGAAAAAACCAGTCTGCATAGGCGTGACCAGATAACACCAGGCTGCAGCCGACTGAAATAATTTTCCAGTTCATATGAGATTCCTGTTACTTGTTGTTTCTGATGCGAGAACATCAGTGTGTGATTAATGGTTATTGGTTTTATGCAGGCACAAGGAGGCTGACTCGTATTCAATTGAATACAAGGTTCTTTCTCGTCTAATTCTCTTTTTATTCGTATCTCAGGGGCAGGTTATCCCGAACCGGTACAGCGGCGTTGCACCGCTGTTAAAGCATTTCCAAAATGGAAGGGCCCCTGTTGTGCACTTTTAGGTGTATGTTCACCTATTCGGTTGTTAACAATTAATTAACAAGGGTGTAGTTAAGAATAGGTAAATAAAATAATCAAATGAATACGTATGCAGCTAATAAATATGAATTTCATTCTATTTATCTCCTTCGTCTGGTACTCATGCTGCAGTATCAGCGGCAACTCGACAGAGCGGCTAAACCTAACCAAAGTCTGATACCAATTATTTTGGTTAAGTCTTAATTCATCGATACTGAACCACTCAACCTATTTACAGGCTCCAAGGCAGACTTTTTTCGGCTCCGCTGTTTAGTTCAACCGCTATCATTTGATTGAAACCATTGTCGGGGCGCCGACTGCGCCTTAAGGTGACCGGGCTGCGCCCCCCTTAAGAATCCCCCGCAGCCCCTGACGCGCAACAACATAAACTTCGCCATCAGTACAACGACGACCATCAATGACAGCACATCCCTGTGCTGGGCATTGATTGAGGTATCATCCCTGATACCGCTCATCGTTGTTTTAACTGATGTCGCAGTTTATTGCGCGTAAAGGGAGATTAGGTTAAGCACTCCGAACAAATATTGGCGTAATCGAACCTGTAAAGGAATCTGTTTTGCTTTATCTCTCAATGAAATTTATTAATTTCTGGACACTACAGTCATTAAATTAACATTCATGCTCTCGTCCTGCCTTCGTCTGGCACACATGCTGCAGTATCAGCGACAACACAACAGCGTGGCTCAACCAGGTAATAAGGAGTTATCACCATGATAGTGTCGCAGGCAGATTATGATCGATGGCAGAACATGTATGGCAATGGCAGGACTGCCGGGCAAGATTCAGCAACAGCGCAAGGCGCTACAACATCGCTGACCGATCCCCTGGCACAACCAGAAAGCAGGCAAAAATCTGCCCAGGATGGCAACCAAAGTGGAACGGACAGGACATCAATTGCCGCTTCTGAGGAGCCAAAGAGTTTTCTGGAAGAGGCGCTTGAACGGCTTACACTCAATCGACTGGGAATCGATCAGGAAAAAATGGACGAGCTGAAAGAGGAAATTGAAAAAACGGAATCCGCAATTGACGCCCTGAGTGATCAGAAACCCCACACTCAGGCACAACAGAAAGAGCTGAGTTTTCTTAAAGACAAACTGGAAAAACTGAAAGAAGCGCTGGAAGAGCTGGTTAAGCAAGCCAATGAGCGAACAAATGGGGAAGACATTGCCGGCCAGAAAAATGCCGAAAACTCAGTAAATCAGTATAAATCCATCGCATCTTTGAGTTGATTCGGGTTCTCTGAACACTCTGTACGTTAAATGCGTATGGGTGTTGTGTTCTATACGCTTTTAACGTACATTTGTGAGAATGAAAAGCGTATTTGTCGAATCATCCATTTTTGCAAAGTATCGGGAAATCTATCTCAGCGAGGAGGAGTATAGACTTTTTCAGGCTGACTTGATGGTAAATCCCAGAGAAGGCGATGTGATTCAGGGGACTGGCGGTTTGCGTAAAGTCCGAGTGGTAAGTAAAGGAAAAGGTAAACGTGGTGGTTCGCGTGTCATTTATTATTATCTGGATAAAAGAAGACGTTTTTATTTGCTAACCATTTATGGCAAAAACGAAATGTCAGACTTAACTGCAGATCAAAAGAAACAGCTAAAAGCTTTTATGGAGGCGTGGCGTCATGAGCAATCGTAATCTTTTTGCCGAACTAAGTTCAGCTTTAACTGAAGCTAAAGCGCATTCAGAAGGCAAGTTAACGTTAAAAACTCACAAGGTTGATGAAATTGTCGAGTTGAAAATCTCGCCTAATGAAATCGTCAATATCCGAGAACAGTTTAATATGTCTCGTGGGGTGTTTGCTCAACTTCTACACACGTCTTCCCGTACACTGGAGAATTGGGAGCAAGGTCGAAGTGTGCCAAATGGTCAGGCTGTAACGCTTCTTAAGCTAGTTCAGCGGCACCCTGAAACCCTGGCTCATATAGCTGAGTTATAAACGCAATGAATACTGAAATTGCAGTAAATAATTTGTAGAAGTCGGCATCTGATCTGACGAATACCAGTTTTTGGTTAGGTGTCTCGTCAGATTAGTTTGCGCTCAGATTCCTCTCAGCCCAAACCAGTTTTCCATCAATGAGTGTTTCCATTGGCGTTCTGCCACAGCATATTTTGCCTCGATTACTTAAATTATTAAAGATTCTCGTGTTAATGTATAAACACTGTAGTCAATCTCTTCAATTCGTTCGAAAATCAGTTTTACTTTTCAGGCTCGTAAATCAATAACCAATAACATGACCAAAATGTTTGATGATGTGTTGTTTCCAGGCTGGCCAGTCGTGCATGGATTCGGCTCCCCAGATATCACACACCACATTGAGACCTTTGTGGCGCATAATTTCGCTTAACTGCACGGTTTCTTCCAGACAACCGCCTTCGTATGCGCCCTGGCCGCAGGTTAAGATAAACTCACATTGCGATTGTACCTGCTGTAATACCTCACCGTGCATGTTGGACAGGTAGGCGATAGGGTTGTTGAAGTAGATATCGTCGTTGCTAAAGCCATGTGTTAAACCCGTTATCTCATAGCGACCACTCATGGCAAAACAGGTGTTAAAGATATGCGGATATTTTAAGGTGTGGTTTACCGCGTAATACGCCCCGAGACTCACACCGGTGGTAACCAGGGGAAGTTTATCCATTCTGCAGTCATGATATATCCAGGGCACGATGTGGTTGATAATGTAATGTTCGTAGGCCTGATGGGCTTTGATGTAATCCGCCGGGTGGCTTTGTTTGCTATTCCATGTTTTTGCTACGTTACTTTCCGGACAATAGAGCTTTACTTTGCCGTCATTGATCAAGGGTGCCAGCAGGTTGATCATTCCGGCATCTTCCCATTCATGTGCCATGCCGGATGAGGAGGGAAACACCAGTACGGGTTGCCCGTAGTGACCGTAACTCCACAGATAAAATTCTCGTCCCATAAAGTCATTTGGAAACCGATGAAAACTCTTATGCATGGGGCACTCCACAGAAGGTTATCAAATGTTAACTTACACTATGAATCACAAGTGAGGATTGCGCCAATTTGCGATACACAATATTCTGTGGCCGGAAGTAAAAAATAAATAAGGATTAAATCATGTTGTTCGCGATGTTTGCTATGGTGGTGTTGACGCTGCTGGTGGGACTGGTCACCCTGTCCAGTCGTATGAAAAGCGTTAAAGCCGGAGAAGTAAAAGCCAGATACTACAAGTTGATGCAAGGCCAGGAATTGCCCGAATATGTGGCTAAAACCGGGCGCAATTTTAACAATCAGTTTGAAGTGCCGGTATTGTTTTACGCCGCCGCGATTTTGCACATTGTGATGCAGGCTGAAAGTGGATTGGGTTTGATTTTAGCCTGGGTTTTTGTGGTGCTGCGCTATGTGCACGCCTTTATTCACATAACCTACAACCATATTTTGCATCGTATGCTGGTGTTTTTTGCTTCATTTTTTGTGGTGGTGGCCATGTGGGGCAATCTGCTAATGGTGGCGATGTAAAGAAGTGCGCTCTGCTGAGCTGCAGAGCGCTAAAATGATGGCTTAGGGAATTTGTTGTTTGAATACTTTGCCGTCTTTCATCACAAAAATCACCTTGCCCATAGCGTTGATGTCCCGAAGTGGGTCACCGGATACGGCAATGATATCCGCCAGCTTTCCGGCTTCGATGGAGCCCAATTGTTCGCTGACGTTCAGTAGTGCTGCACCGTGCCAGGTGGCACTGCGAATGGCATCCAGTGGTGGCATTCCGGCCTCAACCATATAGACAAATTCCTGCCAGTTGTCGCCATGGGCAGAAACACCGGAATCTGTACCGTAAGCGATTTTTACGCCAGCCCGAAACGCGTTACCGAAGGTATTTTGAATCAGCGGACCAATTGCTGCCGCTTTAGGGCGTACTACATCCGGAAAGAAACCATCGATTTGGGCTTTTTCTTCTACCCATTTGCCGGCTAATACCGTGGGTACATAGTAGGTTCCGTATTGCTTCATCAACTCCATGGTAGTGTCATCCATGTAGGTGCCGTGTTCGATAGACGATACGCCAGCCCGGATAGCCCGCTCCATGCCCTCTTTTCCGTGTGCATGTACCGCGACAGTCATACCATAGTCTTTGGCTGTGGCAACGATAGCCTGCAACTCGTCGTCCATGAACTGCGGGTTTTGACCGTTTTTCGCCAGGCTTAACACACCGCCGGTAGCGGTGATTTTTATCAGATCGGCGCCGTCTTTATAACGTTGCCTGACGGCTTTTCTGGCGTCAGCAATGCCGTTTATCACACCTTCTCTTGGACCCGGATCGCCCATGATGTCTTGATTACTGCCGTTACTGGGATCAGCATGTCCCCCAGTTGTTGCAATGCTTTTAGCCGCTGTATAAATTCTCGGACCGACAATATCACCAGCATTGATGGCGCGTTTCAGGGCTACCGATTCGTTGTAGCGATCGCCTAAATTACGCACGGTGGTGAACCCGGACATCAGTGTCAGTTCCGCGTACTTAACACTTTTAAGTGCGAAGTCTGCTTCGTTTTTGGTAAAGCGTTCAATGTAAGCGCCAGGACCCTGTTGAGAAGAGATATGCACATGCATATCCATCAAGCCAGGCATAACGGTGGCGTCTTTCAGGTCAATGAGGGTGTCGTCGAAATCCGGTGTCGAATAACCGCTTTCTACGGCGACAATTTTATTGTTATCCACGATAATCGTGGAACGAAACAGGATCTCATCGGAATTGGCCGGAATGATCTTCCCGGCGTGTATATAGGTGGATGCCATCACATCTGTGTTGCAAAGCAAGATAACACTGCTGATAAGCGTGCTTAGTATTCGACTTTTCAAAACCCGAACCTCCAATTTAGTGCGGTTAGCGTATATAAATCGTTTTCTTTTTTAGTTTGGCAATCTGCCACATCAGTAGTAGCAAGAATAATATAAAAATGACTAAAAAGGTTTGATGTAACAAGGGATCTTCTAAATTTTCTACTAATGGCTCATCGACAGGGAAGCGCATCAGCACTTCTGTGGCGGCCGGTAGAAGATGGAACAATAAAGTACTACTCATTAAGGTCAACTGTACATACGGGGTGATGGTGCCAAACACCTTAAACAAAGAGAGTACAATCGCGCCCAGCAGCGCTACTAACGTTAAAACAGCCAGTATATGAGCAGGGTTGAGTCCACCATGATTAAAAATAAACAGCGAAGTGCCGGCAGTGATCGCGGTAAACAGCGCGTAGAGTTTCCCCATCGGATGATTGAGCAAAATCCGCTGGTGCTTTGCAATGAGTACCATGGCCAGAATAAGTGCCAATAAGCCAAATAAGGTATGAACTACACCTGGTAAAGATAACGACACTTACGCTCCGGGGGGTGATTGGGGTTGTCTGAGCAGCACGTTGAGCAACACAGAAATTTGCGCAACGTTAGCAACTAGCCGTCAATAAAGCAAATTAGCACGATATTGAACGCCGCTGAAACTGTGCAATTGCATCCCCTGGATGGTGTTCCAGGTAGGTTTCCAGGGCGCTAAAAAGTTGCTGATTCGGGCTTAAAAATAGTTGTTTCAGTATGTGGTCAATGTCTTCAAACTGATTAATTTCAGCCTCGGAAAAGGCATCCCTGTAACCCAACAACTGGTAAACAAACTGCTTGTTTGTGGTTTCATCTGTACTGCCATAATCCAGTTGAGCTGCGAGCCGAAACAAAAATTCTGTGCCGGCCTGTTGGCGGGTATTTTCGGTCACTAAAATATGTGTGCCCAGTTGTTTATTGAGTTGTTCCAGTTGCTCAGCAATGTCTACGGCTGCGCCTATTATGGTGAATGAGCGGTTGGTTTTGGTGCCGATATTACCGACAATAATTTCGCCGCTGGCAACACCAATGCGAATGTCAATATCGGGTAAACCTTTGCGAATACCCACTAAGTTTGGCAGAGCAAGGCGCAAATGGTGTAGTTGTTCTACCTGTTTAAGTGCCCCGCGACATGCCAGTCTGGCGCAGCTTTGGCTTTCCGTAAACGGGGGGCTCCAAAAAGCCACAATGGCATCACCGATGTATTTGTCCACCACGCCGTCAATCTGCAATATGGCCTGACCGGCGAGATTGTAATATTCATTGATTACAGCCACTAACGATTCCGGTGACAGGGTCTCACTGAGTTTGCTGAATTGTGCAATATCTGAGAAAAGTACACTGGCATGGTGTCTCGCACCTTTTACCTCTTCGGGATGTTCGGTGAGCAGTTTAACAACCCTGGGGTCCAGGTATTCCTGCATGGAGGCCCTCAGCGTTTCTTTCGTCTCCACCTGTTGCATTAAATGATTGAATGAGGTGGTCAGTTCGCCGATTTCATCATTACTGATCACGGGTATTTGGTGGCGGTAATTTTCTCTTAGTAATTCATCTGAACCCCGGATCAGGGCTTTGAGGGGAGCTGTCACCCGTCTGGATGCATAGGCTGCGACAATAATGCCAACCAGCAGCGCCGCTACTGAAATACTGATATTGAAGGTCAGCAGGTTGTCGTCCTGTCGCTGAATTTTTTGAATACCGGCCTGGGTGATCCCGAATAAATTGTGCTGCAGTCTGGCGATGCGCTGATTAAACAGGGTTTCATGGCGTTGCAACTGTTCAGTCATTAATTGACTTCTGAGGTTATCGCGCGATTGCACCGCGTTGATTATCTCCTGATACAGGGTTTGCATTTGCCATTGATCTTCAGCCAACATGCGCAAATCCGGAGTGACGCGCGCCAGCGCAATCGTATCTTGCAATATGCGCGTAGCATAGGCGGCTTGCTCGGCCAGAGACTGAGTCTCATGAATTTGCTTCATGATTTGTTCCTGTCGTACAAGCAATGCCTGCTGTTCTGTCGCCAGGGCACCCTGCGGCGTTGGTATGGTCTGATTCAGCCTCAGTAACCGCTCAAACAGAATTTCCTGTTCTAACGTGTGGATATAGATTTGTGTTATGTGTTTATTGATGGGCGAAATCAACTGTGCAATATCCCTGACTTCCTCCTTGACTGTGGTCATACGCATATAGTTACCAATGGCAACGACTAACACAAAACTCAACATCAACAGGCTGATCGCGTAAATCTTAAGGCTTAGTGGCAGATAGAGTCTGGATTTCATTTTTGCGCTATCTCCCAATAGAAGGTATCGGCAGGGGGTTCCAGGCCGTTTTGCCACTGCTGGCAGAGCGCAAGGTATTTTTTCGCGGCAATATCCTCAGGCTGAGAAGTCAGATATTCCTGAAACAGCGATGTGGCCTCGGGGAGTTGCCGTGATTCGAATAAGCGCAGGCCTTCAACATAACTGTCCAGTTGCGCCAGTGAGTGGGGAGAGTAGTCTTTTCGATAGCCCATCAGATGAAAGACTTTGATGGGGTCATCTTTACCTGGCACTTTAACCCAGCCTAATGGTCGTATGATGAACGCCTCATCCAGAGAGCCGACAACATCCTCACTGAGCACCAGATTTACTTTGAAAAATCGCGCAACCCCCTTGAGTCGGCTGGCGGCATTGACTTCGTCGCCGATTACCGTGAATGAGCGCGCTCCAGAGGGCCCCATGTTAGCAACAACCAGTTCACCGCTGGCTAAGCCTGCGCGAAACTGCATGGCATTATCAGTAACGTTGTTTGGGTACTGCTTTTGCACAATCTGAGTGAACTGTGCAACCCCTGTTAACTGAGACAATAGCATATGACAGGCGAGGTTGTTTTGGGTGTGCTGCTCGGAAAAGGGATGAGTCCAGAAGCTTAAAATCTCCGTCAACGAAAAATTGAGAATGCCGCGGAACTCACGACTGATACCCAATTGGATGTCCAGGTATTGATTGAGCAACCTGATAAATTGTTCCGCTGAGAGGTTATTGGCAAGTGCATCAACGCCTTCCAGATTAGATAAAATCACGGTAACACACTGACGCTCGCCGGCAACGTTGTAATCAAGGGTGCGTTGCTCTAATTGCTCAATCAATTGCGGATCCAGATACAAGCCAAACACGTCTTTAAGGTGCTCTGCACGGCGCAGGGTATCGAGCGCCAGGTTAAACCTTTGAGTCAGCACGGCCACCTCATCGTGACTTCTTGCCTGTACCTGGGACAGCTGTTCCTGCGCCAGTAAATGGTTTATTTGTTGATTGAGTTCAGTGACCGGCCTGCTTAACTTTTTCGACAGAATAGCGGCATACACCATCCCGGTAATAAGGGTGATAAGGGTTAACAGGGTATTTTGAAGCAGTACCGATTCCTGATGTAGTTGTGCTCGTTGTGAAGTGGTTATGGCATAATTTTGCAATTGACTGAGCGCATCTTCGGCGATCCGGTTCAGGGCGTTCTCTTCCTGACTCAGTGTCTGCCCGGGTAGGTGTTTTTCGCTGCTGGCGGTATTTTGCGCGTCTTCCTGTAACAACGCCCTGGTATGCGCATAGTATCGTTGGTTTGCGCTTCTGATTTGTTCTACTGCGCGAAGAATCGCACTGTCGGGTGCCGTGTGCAGGGAGGCCGGTACCCGGTTGTCTGCCAGTGTCAGTTGCTTAACAGCTTCTGCTAATAGCCTGTCTGCCTGATTATATTGTTGATGCCACAGCGCCTTTTCTGCGTCGACTAAGTGGGATTGCCGGACGGGTTGCTGTTGCCAACTCAAAATGCGTTCGACGTGAATTTCCTGTTCCAACATGGCAATCGTGGCATCGTCAATCAGCTGCACCACGGGAATGATGTACCGGGCCAGGTAATTGATTTCAGCATTAACACTGCGGATCTTGTGGTGGGTATTGGCAGCGATAAGCAGCAACAGTAACAATACACTGGCGGCTATAGCGAACACTTTTTGGGTGATACCCGGGGTATATTTCATGGCGAGGTTGTAACTTTAGTCCAGGGCCTGAAAGGGCATGCTAGCGGGTTTTTCGGACACTGACAAACACTCAATCGCTGGGCGCGAAATAAGGATTAAAGATAACCTAATTGTGCGGCGTAATCGCCACTGTTGACCTGTAATACCTGTTTTCCGGTTACCGGACAACGGGTTTGCTGTGCTTCACTGTGATCGGTAAGTTGGTAAAGTACATTCTGATGCAGCCTTGCCCAAAGTTTACGTCTGATTAAAACATAGGGTAACCAGGTTTCATGTGCCGGGTGATATCTGAGTTCGACAGGGTTTTGCGGGCTCGCTACGACTTCGTCATCAAGGGAGGTGGTGAGTACCAGATAACCGTCTTCGTTGCGCCACTGGGTAATAATAAAAGGAACATCCTCAACCTGAATGCCCACTTTTTCAACTGGGGTAACCAGGAAGTAATCCTGTTCTTCGCGTTTCAGCACTCCGGAAAACAGCTTTACCAGCGCTTTGCGGCCAATGGGTGTACCCATATAAAACCATTGGCCATCTTGTTTTATTTGCAGATCTATATCGCCGCAAAAATCTGGGTCCCACTGCTCAACCGGGGGTAATTTACCCTTGCCTGAAAGGCTTTTTTGCAGTGAGGCCAGGTCCATCGCAGGCTGGTCCTACTGATCTAGCAGTGCTTTGATTTCCCTAAGCTTGGCTTTGATCACACGCATATTTTCCGGACCCGTGCGCAATAATTGTTTTTGTGGAGCGGTTAGATCTTCCACCTGATCAATGCGATATTTATACATTACACTGTCGGTGTATACTTCTACCGGAACCGGGATTTCCGGCGTATCCAGCAGATGGTCTATGGCATCCATCAGGCGATAATCAAAATTCTCATCGGGGTTGCCAATTTCCGCAAAGATCTCGGAAATGGTGGGTTTGTAGACCTCATACAGATCCAGTAAATCTTCCGCTTCAATACTATCCAGCGCATTGACATAAGCGCTGTAGCGTTGATAACTGGAGGAGTCTATCCATTCTTTTCCGGCCTGACGGTAAACCCGGAAGCTATTTTCTGGCGCCCGCAACAGGTGGTGTCTGGCGGCCAGTTGCTCATTGGCCAGGTTTTCAGTAAATACCACAAAGCGGCGTAACAGATCTTCATCTACCAGGAATCTGGCCAGCGTCGGCATTTCTGCCAGACTCACAATGGCCGTTTTTACGGCGGCATCACTGATATCGATGGGCTCAGGCTCGGGTTCGGGCGTTGGTTCAGGCATGGGCACCGGCTCTGGCAATACCTCTTCCGGCTCTGGCTCAGGTTCGGGCAGGGTAACGGGCTCTGGATCCGGTTCAGTAACAATGGGCACTTCCACCGGTTGTGGTTGTTCCGACTGCTCAGCGTCGCCAGAGAATAGCAGATAAATAACGACCAACAGTATCACAACGCCAGCAGCGAGGGCGAAATAGAAGGCCGGGGACTTCGCTGTATTTGGGGTATTTTCGTTATCTGTCATAACCGTACCGGATTCCTGTAAAATTAACTTTAAAAGTAATGCAAGCCTGCTTAATTTGCACGTAAAAACTCATAATTTCTTGTGCTGATCTTTGGTGCAAAAGCCCTTTTTTCAAGCTAAATCATGACATTAGTTCAATTAATTTAAACTGAATTTGAGATTGTTGAACTTTGGTGCATGAAATTTGTGCCGGGCAGACCCGTTTTAAGTGCAAAACAGCACATGGGCCCGAATCGACGTGACAAAGAACAACAGGCACTGCAATGTACCACAGTTATTGCAATGCCTGATAAATATCGCGGTGGATTAATGTTTCTGAGCAGATGTCAGTATGACAAAATCAGGTATTTTGTAACGCGACGGTATTTAACTCCTGTATGGCAATTGCGATATCAGCGTCTTCTGTTTGCCAGTTGCTCAATGCTGCGCGAATAATATGTTGTCCCTGCCATTGACCGGGGCTAAAGAATACCTTCCCACGGCGATTTATCTGATGCAGTATCTCGCTGCAACTGACCGATGCCAGGTGCTTCTCATCAGGTCGAAATAACACCACGTTCAGAGCGCAGGGATGAACCAACTGCCAATGGTTGCTGGCGTCCAGGTAATCAGCGAGAATCGCTGCCTGACGACAGTTTTTCTCCACCCAAAAGCGGATGCCGGCCTGACCATAGGCCTTGATTGTCATCCAGACGGGTAATGCCCGAAATCGTCTGGAATTCTCTATGCCCAGCGACATAAAGTCAGGGGTGGTTGTTGATTGCACCAGATACGGGGCTGCCACATGACAACTTTCAACCAGCAAACGCTGATGGCGGGTAAAGAAAAAGCCGCAATCATAGGGAACGTTCAGCCACTTGTGCCCATCAAGGGTAATGGAGTCTGCCAGTTCCAGGCCGTCACTGAGGTGCTTTTTAGCCGGTATGAGGCGGGCAAAAATTCCAAACGCAGCGTCCACATGAAGCCAGGCTGCATGGGCCTGACAAAGTCCCGCTATGGTTTGTAAATCGTCGAAACTGGTGCCGGTTACTGTGGCTGCACTGCTGATCACAATTTTACTGCGCGCCTGACTGTTATTCAGTTGCCGCTCGAGGTCTTTCGGGTTCATGGCTTCCGAATCCGGCAGCGTTTTTATATAGCGAACATTATCCTGGCCGAATCCTGCCAGCCCCAGGGTTTTTATCATACTGGCATGAGGGCAGGCACTGAAAATCTCGACATCAAGGTGCTTCATACCCTGTTTTGCGATGTCAATCTGCTGTTGCTCTCCGGCATATTGTCGGGCGGTGACAGCAGCCAGAAAGTTGGACGCAGTGGCACCTGTGGTGCACAGGCCGGTGAAACTATCGGGTAAATCAAACAGTGCCACTAGCCATTTAATGGCTTGCTGCTCCACCTGCGTGGCAATGGAGTCGCCACCCTTTGACACATTCTGATCCAGCATTGCAACCAACCAGTCAGCATAGGTAGCTACCGGGGTTGCTCCACCGGTGACAAACCCCCAGTATCGCGGACCACGACTGCCGGACATCTGAGGGATCAATTCAGACTCAACCAGTTTTGCCGTGACTTCTGAACCCAATCCTTGTTCCGGAAGTGCCGTTTCTGGTAAATGCGGCGTCAGATTGGCCACGGGAAAGTGCTCAATATTTTGCAGAAAATGCAGCGACTGTTGCGCAAAGTGGCTGATAAGCTCCTGCCACTCAGTGTTATTGGGTGAGCAGAAAGTGTTGTTGGGTGTATTGTTGAGCATGGTGTTGATCATGGTTTTTTGCCTCCGGTTGACGAGTACAGAGACTTTAAATGATTCAAAAATAGAGTACAGATACAAAAAATAACAAATAAAAGTATACAGATTGTGTTGTTAACGATAGTTTTTGTCTAACGCTTAGTCTGTCTGTAAACGGGAATATGATTCAGTATAAAACACTAGCCAATCAGCTGATGGCAGAAATAGACAGCGGCTCAATGGTTGCCGGGCAACGGTTGTTGTCAGTGCGGGATTTTAGCCGTCAGCAACAAGTGAGTATGACAACGGCACTGAACTGCTACAACTTTCTGGTGGAACGGGGTTATGCAAGCACGCGTCCACGGGCAGGTTATTTTGCGCAAAAACCGGTTCTGAATCTCAGAACAATCCCACTACAACAGTTTTCGCCTGAGCCTCAGGTTGCCGCTCAGCCTCCTCTGATTCACAGCCAACATCCGTTGGCGACAGCGCAGATGGCCGAATCTCTGCTGCCCCTGCAACAACTGGGCAATGCGGCCCGATCGGTTTTTAAACGAGCTCATGCACAGGGATTACATTATGGCGACAGCAATGGTCACCCTTTTTTGCATCGGGCATTGGCCGCTCATTACGCCGAAGCTGGTTTTACCCTCAATGCCGGCAATATTGTCATCGGAAATGGTTGCTTAGACAGTGTCCGGCTGGCCCTTGAAGTTACCACACAACCTGAGGACGTAGTGGTGGTCGCGTCGCCGTGTTTTAATGGTCTGCTGGATATTTTGCGTAGTATGAACAGACGAATTCTGGAAATTCCCAGTACGCGTCAGGGCATAGACTTAGTGTATCTGGAAGATATTATTCGCTCGGGCAGTGCCGCTGCACTGTTACTCACCGCCAACTTTCAGAATCCGCTGGGGCATCAGTTTAGCAATGCTCACAAAGCCGCAATTGCTGAACTGGCCAATCGCTATCAGTTTCCGGTGATTGAGGATGATGTCTACCAGGAATTGAGTTTTAACGGCGTGTTACCCCTACCAATTAAACATTGGGATACTGACGGCAATGTGTTGTGGTGCAGTTCCTTCTCCAAAACACTGTGCGCCAGTTATCGGCTTGGCTGGTGTGAGCCGGGGCGATTTTATCCATTGTTTGCCGCCCGGCGGCGGGCAGAATCTATGGGGGTGAACATGCCACTACAAGCCATCCTGGCGGATTTTATTGCCAGTGGCAATTATCGAAAACACATCAGGAAATTGTTGCCTCTGCTGAGTCAGCAGGTACGTGATTACCGCCACTATTTGCTTACCAATACCCGGGACGATCTGGCGGTGTCTGAGCCTCAGGGGGGCATGGTGTTGTGGTGCCAGGTTCCCCGGTTGAACAGCGAGCAACTGGCGGCAGATTTAGATACTGAGCAGGTTGCCATCAGACCTGGCAATCTGTTTTCTTCTCGCCATTATTATCATGATTATTTCCGCATAAATTGCGGTTGGCCACTTGATGACGAGCGAAAGCGCGAGCTGGATATATTGCTGCAAAAGATTGAAAGAAATCGCACTGGTGAGGTTGAAACAGCGTAACAGCAGTGTCAGGGATTGAAAATGTAGCCCGGTGAACGGAGCCGGGCCACTAAAATGACAATCAGCGTCAGCTTTAAGGAAACTCTACTTCCAGCAGCTTACCGGATTCACGGAAGGTCAGGGTTTTCAGGCTTTTGTTGCCATTGATGTTACCTTCGATGTTTACCGTATTGATTTGCTCAGACCAGATATCCTGCAGGGCACTGTGTTTCACAGAGATTTTGTTTACCGAGTCTGGTAATGGATAATCCTGATAAACCCACAGGAATTTACCGTCAATTTCGTAGCCAACCTGATTCAGGGTAACCGTTTTTTCGTCCAGCACCAGCTGAAAGCGTTCAACTACGTAGTCGGCAAATGTTTGCTGGGTTTTGGGATTGCTCAGAATATCCGCGCTACCATCACCCATGACACTGACGGCGTGCTCAGCATCATGCAGGTAAAAACGATGCATCACTTCCAGATTTCTGCTGTTTTCGTTGAATAAAACCGTTGTAATTGCGGATTTAATCTGATGAGCGAAAGAGGGCGCCGTAAAGGCGCCCAGCATTAATAAGACGATAAGAATGCGCATTGCTTAGTGCAACTCCTCATTGCTCGTCTTTGTTGTCTTCGTCATCGTCTGTCTTCAGCTCGGTTTTGATATCCTGCATGATATCGCGACGGGCGTTACCGGTGCGTGCCTTGGCTTTGTAGGCTTCGATACGCGATTCGATGATCTTACGCGGGTAATGGTTATTGGTGACATCCACATCGGCAGTTTCCCAGCGCGGATCGACTTCAACACTTACCAGTTCTTTGTCTTTTGGTGTCACCAGCAGTTTCTCAACATGCTTAGGACTGCGACGCCAGATTTCAGCAGGGTAGTAATGGCGCTCTTTGCTGCCATCCGCAAAGGTGGCTTCAATGATGATAGGCATAACCAGGCCACCGATGTTGCTGAATTCCATAACATAGTAATTCTGATCTTCGCTGACGGCGCGCTCAAATGCAGTGCGCTCCCAGTCTTCCAGTCCATCCAGGAATTTCTTGTAGGCATTGCGTTCTTTGTTGGTAACGGTCCAGCGGTCATTTTCATCATAGAAGTCACGTACATCCGGGTTGCGTTCTACCCAGGTTTTGCCTTCCTGCATGTTGCGCTCTACGGTTACCGGCATTGGCTTGTCTGACTCTTCCTGGCGATCGCGATCAAAATCGATATCCGGATCTTCGGTGTCGATGCGCAGTTTAGAGACTTTATCGATAGAGATATCTACGTGGTCTGTGCTGTAAAACCAGCCGCGCCAGAACCAGTCCAGATCAACCCCGCTGGCTTCTTCTAAAGTGCGGAAAAAATCGGAAGGGGTAGGACGCTTGAACTTCCAGCGCTGCGCGTATTCGCGCAAAGCGAAGTCAAACAATTCACGGCCCAAAATGGTTTCCCGCAGAATTTTATAGGCGGCAGCAGGTTTTGTGTAGGCGTTAGGACCAAACTTAAGGATGCTGTCTGATTGCGTCATGATCGGTACCTGCACCGAACTTTTCATATAGCCGGTAATATCTCTGGGTTCAACACCCCAAGGAATATCCGGATCCCATTCCTGGCCGGCAACCCCGTCGAGGAAGCTGTTAATACCTTCATCCATCCAGGTCCACTGACGCTCGTCGCTGTTGACCACCATCGGGAAGTAAATGTGACCGATTTCGTGAATTACTACGCCAATCAAAAAGCGCTTTTCAGCGAGGGTATAGGTACGGGAACCATCATCCTGCAACGTCGTACGTGGACCATTGAAGGTGATCATGGGGTATTCCATGCCACCTACAGGACCATTTACCGACTGTGCAGTAGGGTAAGGATAATCAAAAGAAAAGCGCGAGTAGACTTCCATGGTGTGTACTACCGATTCTGTGGAGTACTTTTTCCACAGATCGCCACCTTCTTTAGGATAGAATGACATGGCCATGACGAAAGGCTGCTCTTCGCCGCCCTGCTCATAACCTTTAGCGTCCCACATAAATTTACGCGAGGTAGCCCAGGCAAAATCTCTGACGTTTTCGGCTTTAAAGCGCCATGTTTTGCTGTCATCAGTGCCTGCTTTTTCGTTTTCAAGTGCTTCTTCGGCGGTAACTACAAATACCGGGCGCTCAGCGCTTTCAGCTTCCTTCAGACGCTCTCTTTGTTCTTTCGTCAATACGTCCTTCGGGTTTTGCAGTACACCGGTAGACGAGACTATGTGGTCGGCAGGCACGGTCATCTCGACTTCGTAATCACCAAATTCCAGGGTGAACTCGCCGCGACCCAGAAACTCTTTGTTGGTCCAGGCTTCGTAGTCGGTGTAGGCGGCTAAGCGCGGGAACCACTGGGCAAACAGGAAGATGTCGTTACCACCTTCGCGCTCATCATCCGGGAAGTGCTCGTAGCCAGAACGGGCTGATACGGCGTTTTCTTCCAGAACATTAAAGGCAAAGTTCAATGAAAACGCAGTGCTTTGGCCTGGCTTTAACGGCTGATTCAAATCCACCCGCATCAGTGTGCCAACAATGGTGTGCTTCAGCGGGTTGCCGTTGCCATCTTTAACATTGCTGATATCAAAACCCAGTGGCGTGTCAGCGAATGCCTGCTCCTGACGCAGGAAGTCCAGAGTCATTTTCGCTGGTGCTGAATCCGTAGCTGAGTTGGTTACCGGGCCACGGGTGCCCATGCCACCGAAAGTCTGTGTCATACGGGCCATGGAATCGTCTTTAAAACGGTTCTGATCCAGATAAACCCACAGGTATTTCAGCGTATCAGGTGAATTGTTGGTATAGACAATGTCTTCGGTGGCCGTAACCCGACGCTTGTCCTCGTCCAGCGATGCGCTGATTTTATAATCGACTTTTTGCTGCCAATATTGATGGCCCGGCTCACCGGCGGCATTACGGTATACATTGGGTGTCGGTAACGATTCGTCCAGTTGTCTGAACTTGTCTTCAAAGTCACCTTTTGTTTGTTTGATGGCTGCGTGGGCAGCACTGAAACTTAGCATCATCGACGAAGCGATGACGAGCAGAGTGCGTCTGTTCATTAGATGTTCCTGGCGGGTTCTTGTCGTTAGTTTATTTATCGCTGTTAGGTTATAACATAAGTGGCTCGCCATTGTCATCGTACCTGCGCAGATAAGCGGGGCGGATAGCGCCAGAGAAACTTGCCAGTTACATTTCTCTGTATTTTTCAAATTAAGCATCGCTAATAACCAAATAGCCTTGTACAAAAGCGGGTTTTTTGCCAATCTCGCGGGTTCGATAATTTCTTTAATTTTCCGGATTCAAAGAGAGCGATATGGCGGAGTTTCAGTGGCAAAGAGCCGTAATTAAAATAGGTAGTGCATTAATCGCACCTGATGGTCAGCGTTGTAGTGCTCAGTATCTGTTAGCAATCGCTAAATTTATCACTGAAAGTCGACTTCAGGGTAAAGAAGTGGTGCTGGTATCATCCGGTAGTGTCGCCGCCGGGCGCAGCCAGGTGCCGGTGACTCATCTGCCCACGATTGCGGAAAAGCAGGCTATGGCGGCCATTGGGCAGTCGCAGATGATGGCTAACTGGGCGCGCTTTTTTGATTTTCCCTGTGCTCAGATTTTGCTGACTTATGACGATCTGCGGGATCGCACCCGGTATGTTAATATCAAAAACACCCTTCGGGAATTGTTAAAACATCAGGCTCTGCCCATAGTGAACGAGAACGACAGTGTCGCTGTCAATGAAATTAAAGTGGGAGACAATGACAACCTGGCGGCCTATACCGCACTGGTGGCTCAGGCCGATACCCTGATAGTCTGTTCTGACATTGATGGTCTTTTTGACGCGGATCCACGTAAGAACCCACAAGCCAAACTGATCCCGGAAGTGCTGGCTATTACTCCGGAGATCCACGCGCTGGCTGGTGGCGCAGGCAGCAAAGTAGGCACCGGTGGCATGGTGACCAAATTGCAGGCGGCTGAGAAGTGTGCTCAAAGTGGTATTCAGACCTTGATTGTCAACGGACGAAAAACAGAGGTATTCGACGCATTGCTCAAAGGGCAATGCCCAGGCACCTTGTTTCGGGCGGGCGCATCCCCTGAAGGCGCGCGGGCACAATGGTTGCGCCACACCTTATCGACAAAAGGTGATATCGAAGTGGATGCCGGTGCGGCGAATGCACTGTTGCATAAAGGGGCATCCCTGTTACCGTCAGGCATTATCTCTGTGGCGGGCAAGTTTAGCTCAGGCGAAGCGGTGCAGGTAACACATAACGGAAAGCCCATCGCCAAAGGGTTGGCGCTATACAGTGCGGACGATTTGAGGCTGATAGCCGGGCAAAAGAGTCAACAAATTGAAGCCATTTTAGGCTATACACTGAATGAAGCGGCGATCCATCGCGATGATTTAATTCTTTCACGTAACAACTAATTCAGGTGAAACATGACATTTTCTGTATCTGAGGCTGCGAAAGCGGCAAAACTGGCAGCCAGAAGCACTGCCAAATTAACCGATAAACAAAAAGCCGCCGCGTTACATGCTATAGCAGCGCAAATTCTTAGCAGTGAAGACGCGATAATAAAAGCTAACAAACTGGACCTGGAGCAAGGTGAAGCCAATGGCCTGAGTGCAGCGATGCTGGATCGCCTGGCGCTGGATTCGTCGCGTCTGCAAAACATCGCCAATGCGGTAAAAGATATTGCCGACCAGCCCGACCCGGTGGGCAGTACCAGTGGCTCTCATAAATTACCGTCGGGCATTGAAGTCAGTAAAATGCGTATTCCACTGGGGGTGATCGCCATGGTGTATGAATCCCGTCCAAACGTGACCATTGATGCTGCTGCCTTGTGCTTTAAAGCCGGAAATGCGGTTATTTTACGCGGTGGTAAAGAGGCGCTGAATTCTAATCTGGCATTAGCTGCCTGTATCCATCAGGCCTTTGCTGAGCAGGGTATTGATGCCGCGGCGGTGACGGTGATACCGGATCCGGACAGAGCCATTATGAGTGAGTTGCTGACCTTAAGCGACGACATTGATCTGGTGATCCCTCGTGGTGGTGAAGGCCTGATACGCTTTGTTACCGACAATAGTCGTATTCCCGTGATTCAGCATTTTAAAGGGGTATGTCACCTTTATGTGGATGTTGCTGCTGATTTGCACAAAGCCATTAGCATTCTGGAAAATGGTAAGACCCAACGCACCGGTGTCTGTAATGCCCTGGAAACTTTGCTGGTACACAAGGATATCGCCAGTGAGTTCATGCCACAGGTAGCGACTTTGTTTAAACAGCACGGTGTGACAGTGCACGCCTGTCCAGCTTCGATGGCATATTTTGCAGAGGCAACTGCCGCCACGGAGGAAGACTGGCACGCTGAATACCTGGCGCTGGAAATAGCGGTGAAGATTGTCGATGATTTTGACGGCGCGGTGGAGCATATCGCCAACTATGGCTCTGGTCATACCGAAGTTATCGTGACTCAGGATATCAGTACTGCAAAGCGCTTTACCCGTGAAATTAATTCATCGGTGGTGATGGTAAATGCTTCTTCGCGTTTTTCTGACGGAGGAGAACTGGGGCTTGGCGCAGAAATTGGCATATCCACCAGTAAACTTCACGCTTACGGACCTATGGGGGCTGAATCCCTGACCACAGAAAAGTTTGTGGTTATGGGAGACGGGGAAATTCGCTCCTGACCATTTTTTGCCTGTGACACTGTAGATTCAAATAATACAGTTCTGTTTTGCAAGGAAACTGCAAATGTCTAATGGATTATTGTTTTGTTTGTGTGCCCTGATTTGGGGCACCACCTGGTACGCTATTACCTTCCAGCATTCTGAAATGGCGCTGATCTATTCGGTGGGGATACGCTTTTTTCTGGCCGCCTTAATGCTGGGGCTTTGGTGTTTGTGGCACCGGTTGTCTTTGCGCTTTGGCTGGCAGGCTCACTTAAAAATGTTGGCGGTGGGGTTTAGTTTATACACCCTGGACTATGTGTTTTTGTATCTGGCACAACAATATATTGTCAGTGCTTTGTTGGCAGTGCTGAGCGCCAGCGTGGTGTATTTTACCGTGTTTTTACGCCGTGTTATGTTGGGCAAGGCAATACGCAGCGAAGTTCTGATCGGAGCTGGCATCAGTGTGATTGGCTTGTATTTGTTGTTTGCGCCGCAACTCAGTGGCGTCAATACTGGCACGGCATTGCAGACCGGATTGATTTTGGCGGCCATATCCTTTTTCTTTGCGGCGGTCGGTAATGTGATTTCTGAAAATGCCTTGTCGGAAGATGTGCCCGTGGTGCAGTTTAATTTTGGTGCCATGAGTTACAGTCTGATATTTACCTTCGGTTACGGTTTTTTCAGCAACGCGCCATTTGTACTGCCAACTTCAGCGGATTACTGGGTTTCGCTGCTGTATCTGGCTTTGTTTGGTTCCGTACTGGCGTTTGGTGCTTACATGAAACTGGTGAAGCATCTTGGCGCGGATAAATCGTCAAATGTGATATTAGTTTATCCAGTGGTTGCACTGCTGGTATCCACCTTATTTGAAGGTTATCAATGGACCCTTTTGGGGTTGGTGGGTGTGCTGGCTATTATGCTGGGCAATGCCATTGCCATGGATAAAATAACCCTGCATGGGCTTGTGCGCTCCTGGCGCACCTTAAAATTATCCATGGCAAGAAAGTAACAGTGTACAGCGGGCTTCGTTTCAGAAACGAGGCCGTTAGCCTTTGCTGCAAATCTGACGGGCGATATCGTCCAGACACACCATGATTTCACGGCTGGCGTCTTCCATCTTATTCAGGTGGGCAGAAGCGCCTTGCCTGTCATCCTTTTTAATGTATTCCAGCGCTTTAACGCCATTGTCATGCAGATCGCGATGCGGCCGTTCAAGGCGTTGGAATGCCTGAAGCTTACCGTATTTGTCTCTGCCGGTACCACTCATCCAACGTCCCAGACGACAGGATGCCTGGTCTGCCACCGCTGATGCTGACTTGTCGCTGGTACCAAATGCCATGGCATAGATGTCGCCCTTCCAGACAATGTGGTCCAGCTTAACGGTCTGAATAAAAGAGCGAATGGCAGAATCCTGAATAGCGCTCTTCATGTGATTGGTTTGTTCTACAATGGAGCCGTAGAACTCGTTAAGTTTTTCAACGCCGTCCGACAATGTCTGATTATTACTCTGAATGTCATCAACTGTTTTGACGGTTTCGCTGGTGGAGCTGATGATTTGCCGAACCAGCTCTGTCACTTCATTTGCCGACTCATTGGTGTTGTTGGCTAAAGAGCGAACTTCATCGGCGACCACACTGAAGCCCCGACCGGCATCACCGGCTCTGGCGGCTTCGATGGCGGCGTTAAGGGCCAGTAAATTGGTTTGGTCTGAAATTGAAGATATGGTGGTGACAAAGGAATTAATATTGTCTGCCATTTCCGACAGCCCGGTGATATTAGTGGTCATATTCGACATTTTGTCGGTGAGCCCGGTCATGCCGGATACAATATTGTTCAGCGCACCGCTGGAGACGTCAAACAGTTGGTTGATTTCTTCTACTGCGTGACTTTCAGATTCAATCTTTTCGAAGGATGCCAGCACTGTTTCCCGAATACCTTCCACCTGAGCAATACATTCAATGGCAGAGCGCAAAATGGCCTCGTTGTGGTTTTCCTGCGTCTGAATGGCACCTGATGCCAGGTCTGATTTAAGTTCTTCCAGTTCCTGACGCAATCTTTCGTTATCGTCTAATGTGGATTGCAATTCTTTATGCAGCTGCGCTTTTTCCAAAGCGAGTTGATCATAATTGGATTTCAGTACCAGCATGTATAGTCTCGTGTGATCTAAAAGTCTTAAAGATAGTTCAAATTAGCACTAATTGTGAAAGTCTGTCGATGATAAATTCCTTTCACCATCGACCCGCTCATCACTATGACAAATTTTTTATTTTTTGATACAGTTCCCAACGCGGATCCGTGACAATTTTTTCCAGGATTTCGATGCGCTCCCGCAACTCCTGATATTCGTTGTTTTTGCGTTTTTCACGTTTCGACTGCAGGCCCACGTCTGATTTAAAAGGCGAGCTAACCTCCATATTCATCCAGCCCATCACCTGAGTATTAAACTTGTGATCCAACCAATAGCCCAATCCACACACTGTGCTGATACCCGCAAATAGTAAAACAAAAATAACTAGTTCCATGACTAACTCCTGATGTTGAGGTTCAGCTATGCAGTGTTGCCGCGCGGGAAAATATTACAAAAATGTTTTAAAAATATTTTTTCAGATATTTGTAATAAAGTTGGAAACCTGGATACTGATCAGGAAAGTAATAATCCCAGTTAAGAGTGACAAGTTGCCGTTGAACATCGAACAAATCCTGAAGGACTATGGCGCGCTGTTTAGCCGTCTGGCGGGCAGTTATGAAAGTAACTTAGCCTTGCGCCAGGAGTTAACTCAGGAGATTGCGCTGCATGTCTGGCAGTCACTGAAGCAGTTCAGGGGAGACAGTCAACTGAAAACGTACGTTTTAAAGATCGCGCATAACCGATGCGTACAGCATGTGGTTTCAGAGAGTAAAAAACCCAGAACTGAAGATATAAGTGATGATTACTGCCTGCATGCCTCAGCACCATTGCAGGCCGAGCAGGAACTGATGTTGCAGGGCCTGTTGGCCGAAGTGCGTAAGTTACCACTGAAACAGAGGCAATTGATCACACTCCATCTGGAAGGTATGCAATATACCGAAATTGCAGAAATATGTGGTATGACGGTTTCTCATGTCGGTGTTTCAATCAATCGTATCCGAAAACACTTAGCCGAGGTGTTGCAATATGAATAAGCAAAACGATCCTTTGTCGCAGCTTTGGCAAAGCCAGCCTGTGCAAACCGTGAATCCTGAAGAACTGCAATTGCAGTGGAAAAAGAACCGTCGTAAGCAATGGTTATGGGTATTGTCAGACATCCTTGGGCTGATAGTTGGGGTTGCCGTTTGTGGTTATCTTTTATTTCACGAAGAAAATTTGTTGCGCCAGATTTGGTCTTTCACCTTTATCATTCTGCTGCTGGCAATGACTCCCTATTTGGTTAAATTGCGGCTGGGTAGTTTAGGATCTAATATCCCGACCAATGAATATCTGTCGCGGCTTATTCAGCAAAAACTGAATAATATCCGCATTGCCAGAATGACCAACTGGATTATGGTGAGTATTACCCTGTTTTTTGCTGTCTGGTCGATGGCCTTTTACCTGTATTATCAACCCAATCCCGATGTGTACCTCATTAAAGTGCTGAAACGCACCGGCTTTATCCTGCTCGTGTCGGGCATCATGGCCTTGTGGGCAAGGCGTGAAATCAGGAAAAATAGTGAAGAGTTGATCCGTTTTCAGAAAATGCAATAGAGTAGAGTCAGACTAACGCAACGAGCAATGGGGTTTAACGATGAGTAAAAGCAACCGGAATGAGCCGACAATGTCGGTTGGCGGCAGCGTCGTTGAAACCCACCAGGTGTTTAATCAACCCCTACCTTTAGAGAACTTCAACGCGTTCAGCTCTGACAAAATCTTACAGCATTGGCTGAGTGTTTTTGCCGGCACTGTCGATACCAGTATCCTGACCGGTTATGGCCATCAGGTGGGCCATGAACTTTTGTCTGCAGGGTTTGAAGCCAATACCCATAAACCCGAATTTGTTTCCCACGACAGATTTGGGCGGCGCATTGATCTGGTTAAATTTCACCCTGCTTATCACCAGTTAATGGATAGGGCAATTCAGGCGGGCATTCACGCCATACCGTGGGCGGGCAATCCATCCTGCGGACACGCGCTAAGAGCTGCTTTGGAATATATGCATAATCAGGCGGATTCGGGGTCCGGGTGCCCGCTTACCATGACTTTCGCCTGCGTGCCGACCATTTCACACAGCCCGGATGTTGCCGCACAATGGTTGCCGAAAATAACGGCCCGCCAATACGACGAGAGAAATATCCCTTATTTTGAGAAAAACGGTTTAACCATTGGTATGGCAATGACCGAGAAGCAGGGCGGCTCTGATGTGCGCGCTAACACCACATGGGCCAGGCCCGTAGCTGAACCTGGCAATGGTGCCGCGTACCGGATCACTGGTCACAAGTGGTTTTGTTCGGCCCCCATGTGTGATGGCTTTCTGGTGTTGGCTCAGACCGGGAGCGGATTATCCTGTTTTCTGCTGCCCAGGTGGTGTCCTGATGGCAGTAAAAATACCCTGTTTATACAACGCTTAAAAAACAAGTTGGGGAATTGTTCAAACGCGTCTTCAGAGGTGGAATTTCGCGAAGCTTTTGCCTGGTTGATTGGCGAGGAAGGACGAGGGGTACCTACTATTATTGAAATGGTTTCCCTGACCCGATTTGATTGTATGGTGGGCTCGTCAGCTCTGATGCGTGCAGCCACTGCACAAGCCCTGCATCACACGTCTGGGCGCAGCGTTTTTGGTAAAGGTTTACATCAACAACCGCTGATGTGTAACGTGTTGGCAGATTTGGCAATCGAAGCTGAAGCGGCGCTGGCTTTATCAATGCGGGTAGCCTATGCACTGGACAATATTGATGACGAACAGCAAAAGTTATTTGCGCGGGTGGCAACGGCAATTGGTAAGTACTGGATTTGTAAGCGCGCGCCCAATCATGCCTATGAAGCAATGGAATGTATCGGAGGGGTGGGGTATGTGGAAGATAACCTGCTGCCGCGTATCTATCGCGAAGCGCCGGTGAATGCGATTTGGGAAGGTTCGGGCAACGTACAATGCCTGGATGTATTAAGGGCCTTTCAAAAAGAGCCACAAAGCTTACAGGTGATTTTATCTGAGATCAGCGAAGCCGCAGCATTAGACACCCGAATGGCGAATTTTGTCAGCGAGCTTCAAAAGGAGCTGAACGATCCTGATTCGGCAGAACTTAAAGCCCGGCGTATCGTGGAAAAGCTGGCATTGGCACTGCAAGCCAGCCTGTTGTTGCAGTCTGGCGATAGCGATGTTGCTGAGGCGTTTGTTTCCTCGCGCATCGCCGCTGACAGCGGTTTAAATTATGGCACCCTCAACTGCGCTGAAGCGCTTTATCAGCGCATAATGCAAAGGGCGCGACCGGATCTCAATGGCGCCTAATGCTTGGGAATTTTAAGGTTGCGCAACTTAAGCCTGATTTGCAGCGATCGCGTAGTCAGGAAAATCTCTCGCAAGGAAAACATCAGTGCCATTATCAGTACCATAAGTGCACCAATAAATATGGCTGAAATCAGTACCGACAACTGAATAGTGTAAATATGACTGATAAACAACACAGTAATGACCACACAAAGCAGCAGTGCTGTGAGTGTGTATAAGCTGTAAGCTTTGTTTATCAGGGAAATACGTTTCCACAGGTAACGCAATTCTTCGGTTTGTACCTTTTTGCTTTGGATGTCCTGTACATCAGGAATGCTATTTTCCAGTTCTCTGGAGCGGTCCATGATGCGCATCAGACGATTTGAAGCGACACCCAGTAGTGCCGCGATGCCGGTGATAAGGAAAACCGGGGCTACAGCTGCCTGTATCACCTGACCAATGTGAATGATTTCAAGTACGTCACCTGACATGCAATTACCTCAATGATAAAAACGCGCAAATTTAAACGGGAGGCATAAATCTAAGATTCAGCCCCCAACTGAATGGCGCGCTTTTGTCTGTTTTCAAGATCTACGTCAGCGGAATCATGCCATTGTTTGATTTCTGCGGAAACCAGCGATACCAGTAAATTTATGTGACTTTCATCACTATTCAGACATTCGATGTATTCATAGCGTTCTCCGCCGGCTTCCAGAAAGTAGTCGCGATTTTCAACGCCTATTTCTTCGATAGTCTCCAGGCAGTCAGCAGAAAATCCGGGACACACCACCTGCACTGACTTAACTCCTTGCCCGGCTAACTCCTGTAGGGTGTGATCGGTATAGGGTTTCAACCATTCTTCCCGGCCAAAACGAGACTGAAAAGTGGTGAGATACTGGTCCGGCTGCAATCCTAAATAATTGGCAATCAGTCGCGACGTTGTATAACACTCGCAATGGTAAGGATCACCATTGAGCAAATAGCGCTTTGGGATACCGTGGTAGGAAAAAATGAGTTTATCTGCGCTCCCCTGCTTTTCCCGGTGCGCTTTGATCTTTTCGGCTACAGCTGCGATGTAGTCGCGATTGTCGTGGTAATGGCTGATAAATTTAAAATCCGGCAACCAGCGTCGCTGCATAAAATCCTGGGCGAGCGCATCAAACGTGCTACCGGTGGTGGAAGCACAATACTGGGGGTAGAGCGGCAAAATCACCAGTTTGCGTACGCCCTGTTGCATCATAGAATCCAGTACATCGCCTATTGCAGGCTTGCCATAGCGCATGGCAAAGTCCACCACCACGCCATCGCCATACTGGGCTTTTAGCTGCTGCTGTAGGGCTGCAGCCTGATTTTGAGTATGCACCATGAGTGGGGAGCCTTGTTCGGTCCATACGGTCTTATAAGCCCTGGCACTTCGGGCCGGACGAAAATTCAGGATCACCAGATTCAGAATACACCACCAAATCAGGCGAGGCACTTCCACTACTCTGGGATCAGACAAAAACTCCTTCAGATAGGGTCTTAGTGCCTGTCTGGTGGGCGCTTCCGGAGTCCCCAGATTAGTGATCAGGACGCCTGTTTTATCGCCCTGAGCGTGGTTAAAGTGAGTACTGTTTTTATACTTCATACCTGTTTCATATCAGTTTTGTTACAGAGGTTACGCAGAGAACAGACGATTGGTTTTATGTTGATGAAAAAAGACGAAGGTAAAGCCTTCGTCTTCCATGGTGTTATGGGTTGTAGTAGGTTGCTGCTCCTGGCCCCACTGGCATACCCAGTAAGAATACCCAAACATAGAACAGGATTGTCCAGCCAACAATATAGACCATCGAATAAGGCAGCATGGTGGCTATCAGCGTGCCCATCCCCAAATCTTTCTTATAGCGGGCAGCAACCGCCAAAATCAAACCAAAGTAGCTCATCATTGGGGTAATGATATTAGTGGAAGAATCACCAATTCGATACGCTGCCTGAATTACCTCAGGAGAATATCCAATCAGCATTAACATAGGCACAAAAATTGGCGCCGTTACGGCCCACTGCGCTGACGCGCTGCCTAAAGACAGATTCACCATGGCACACATCAGGATGAACAGGACAAATACCGAAGGACCGTCCAGTCCCACTGCCTGCAGGAATGCCGCACCTTTGACTGCCAATACTGTGCCCAGATTGGTCCATTTAAAGAAGGCCACAAATTGCGCTGCAAAGAACACCAGGGTGATGTATAAGCCCAATGAACTCATACTTTTAGCCATGGCGTTGATCACATCCCGGTCGTTTTTCATGGTGCCTGCGACGCGTCCATATACAAAGCCTGGGATGGCAAAAGAAATAAAGATAAATGCCACAATACCTTTCAGGAAAGGAGAGCCCGCTACTTCCCCGGTTTCAGGGTGACGCAACACGCCGTTTTCCGGCACTATGGTTAAGGCCAGCACTACGCAGACGGCAACAAACGCCAGTCCTGCCATTTTCAGGGCTTTCTTTTCCTGAGCTGTCGGTTGCTCAATTTTAGGTTGTTCCAGTTCAATGGCTGCTTCGCTGGGGTCGTATTTGCCCAGTCGAGGTTCAACAATTTTTTCTGTGACGAAAGCCCCCATAAAGGCCACCACAAACGTACTGATAAACATAAAGTACCAGTTTACCTCCGGCCCAACGGTATAGCCCGGATCAATCATGTGGGCGGCTGCTTCTGTTATTCCTGATAACAGAGGATCAACGGTGCCCAGCAGCAAATTGGCACTATAGCCACCTGATACCCCGGCAAAAGCCGCCGCGAGTCCGGCTAACGGGTGCCTGCCAAGGGAGTGGAATATCATGGCTGCCAGCGGGATTAAAACCACGTACCCCAGTTCGGATGCGGTATTGGAGATTATTCCGGCAAACACGATTACCACGGTAACCATTCTGGGGGAGGCGTTAACCACCATAGAGCGCATCGCGGTTTGCAGTAAGCCACTGTGTTCCGCCACGGACACGCCCAGTAAGGCCACCAACACCGTGCCCAATGGAGCAAAACCCGTGAAATTGGTAACAAGCCCGGTGACGATGCGCTGCAAACCCTCGGCATTCATCAGGGAAATCACTTCAATTACGCCATCGGCTTCACGACCTTTTGCACCTTCAGGTCGCGGGTCTAAAACACTGACATCGAAGTAGCCTAAAACGCCGCTCAGCAGCACAATAAATAAGGCAAACATGGCGAACAGGGTCACAGGGTGGGGAAGCAGGTTCCCAAGCCACTCGACGGTGGCTAAAAATCTGGCAAACGCGCCAGATTGAGTCTCATTTCCGGATTGTGATAACGATGAGTTATTTTCCGGTTGAGTGGTGTCGTTAGATGTACTCAAATCTTATCCTCGTAGCTTATTGTCGGGATTATTTTGACCGACAAAGTTACTCTTATATTTTTTAAGGCACGAGGTTAAGCATTTTTAGGCATCACGTCCAGTTTAGAGCGTGAATTCGGGGCGTCAAAAATACGCCAAATGGCCAGTTTTTGGCGGTATTTAGTGAGACTATTGCCAGCTAAATGGCATAGTTTGCATCTGAATGATGGTCAGTCAAATCTGGCAAAGTATTGCCCTGCAACAGAATTTTATTGCCGGTTTGTGGTAGCTGATAAGGTCGCTGTTAGCTGCAGGCTTTCATTTTGATCGCCAAATTAAAATATTTTTAGGGCGGTGAATGAAATTTGTCGTCTTCACAGGTTTTCCAGTATTTCTGGCGTAAATTATGCTTTAAAAACCCAGATAACCGTTAATGCACAAAAATTTGTCGGCCCTTGCCGATATTTGAGATTTTGCCAATCTGGCCGATAGTCAAATTATCGGTAAAGAGAAATTAACCATGAAACAGATTTTATTATTAATGCTTTGCTGCTTTTCAGTCCTGACCCAGGCGCAGTCGCAGATTAAAGCCGTACAGTTGTATAGTCAGGATGAATTGCTCAATCTGATCAATCGCAATGAACACTTATCGCGGGTAGTGTTGGATGATTGCCAGTTGGTGCAGGATATCGAGGCTCGCGCGGAGACCTTACGGGTTCCGGCGTATCAGTTTCTTTGGGGAGATATGTTGGCCTGGGGAGTTTGTGTTGAAGCCGATCCCGAGCGCGGGGTGCCACTGATGGAAGCCGCCGCCATGCAAGGTCTGGCTCCGGCTATGGAGCAGTTGGGGCGCTATTACGCGGCCGGAAAACTGGTACAACAGGATATCCCGCGAGGAATCGTATATTTGCGGGAAGCGGGTTCTCTGGGTAATTTAAAGGCGCAAATCCAACTGGCTGAACTGTTTATCGAAGGCCACGGTAGCCCTTATGATTACGAAGATACGTATCACTGGCTCTACAACGCCATTACCAATGATGCCAAATTACATCAAAAAATTGCCGATTGCATGGCTTCTCTGGAAGAGCTGATGCACCCCAAAAGCGTGCGTCGGGCGCGCCGTCCTCTGGAGTCCTGAAACTTCACTAAGCCTGCAGCATTAATAAAAATTTATTATCTGTGGGCAATGAAAAATTCCCGCTTGTTGGTATACTGATGGCATAACTAAGTCAGGGAGCGAAAGCTCCGTCGAGAGATATGCAAGACGATCCTTATTACGCCAGGGAAAAGGCCAAATACGAACAACCAGTCGCTTCCCGTGAATACATACTGCAATTGATTAATGATGCAGAACGGGCGTTATCCTTTTTAGATATTTGCCATAAAGTCAATGCGAATGACGAAACCAGTCGCATTGCTGTGCAGCGACGCCTGCGCGCAATGGAGCGGGAAGGCCAGGTTATTTTTAATCGTCAAAAACGCTACGAAGTGGGCTCTGTGATCACCCATGTAACGGGTTCTGTCATAGGGCATCGTGACGGTTTTGGTTTTCTTAAACGCGATGACGAAGAGCGGGATTTATACATCTCAGCGGGTCAGATGCAGTTTTTATTACACGGTGATCGCGTTGCGGCGGTGGCAGGAAAGAAAGATGCCAGAGGTCGCATCGAAGCCAAAAACATCGAAATAGTCGAACCGCGCAAAGAACCCATTGTGGGGCGCTTTTTTATGGAAAGTGGCGTGGGAATTGTGATCCCCGATGACAGTCGTTTGCGCTTTGAGTTGATCATTCCCCCTGAACACATCAATGGTGCGAAGCAGGGTCATGTCGTGGTGTCTGAGATGACACAACGCCCGCGCAAAAGGGTGTCGCCGATTGGTCGTATTGTTGAAGTACTCGGTGAGCATATGGCACCTGGAATGGAAATCGAAATGGCATTGCGCAATTTTGATATCCCCCATACCTGGCCATTGAAGGTTAACAATGAAATCAGCCGACTGAGCGAAGAAGTCAGTGAGTCTGCGAAAAAAGGGCGCATTGATCTACGCCAATTGCCACTGGTAACCATAGATGGTGAAGATGCGCGTGACTTTGACGATGCGGTGTTTTGTGAGCCCCAGGAAGACGGGGGCTGGCAGTTATGGGTCGCCATTGCTGATGTCAGTTACTATGTGCGACCTAAAAAAGCCCTTGATGACGAGGCCCAAAATCGCGGAACTTCCGTGTACTTTCCCGAACAGGTGGTGCCAATGCTGCCTGAAATCCTGTCTAACGGATTGTGTTCTCTGAATCCCAATGTTGACCGCCTGTGCATGGTCTGTGAAATGTCCATCAGCCCTGCCGGTAAATTACAGGCTTATCAGTTTTACGAAGCCGTGATGAACTCCCATGCCCGGCTGACCTACAATAAGGTGTGGGCGATTCTGGAAGGTGATCCACAACTCTATCAACGTTATTTTGAACATGTGCCGCATTTACAGAATCTCTATAAGTTGTACAAGGCACTGAAAAAATCCCGGGCTGAGCGGGGGGGCGATTGAATTTGAAACGCAGGAAACGAAATTTGTATTTAATGCAGAACGCAAGATAGATCATATCGTGCCGGTGGTGCGTAACGATGCACACAAGATCATCGAAGAATGTATGATCATGGCCAATGTTGCCGCGGCTGATATGCTGCATAGCAATAAAGCGGAAGGCCTGTACCGCATCCATGACGAGCCCAGTGAAGAACGTTTAAAGTCCTTTTTAAGTTATTTATCAGAAGTGGGTATCAGTCATCACCTGACTGAAAAAGCGACGCCAAAGCAGTTTTGTGAAGTAGTGAAAAAAATACAGGGTCGTCCGGATCAGGAACTGATCCAGACCATGTTACTGCGCTCTATGCAACAGGCTATTTACGATCCTGACAACGTCGGCCACTTTGGCCTGGCGTTGGGGGCGTATGCCCATTTTACCTCGCCTATCAGGCGTTATCCGGATCTGGTGGTGCATCGCGCCATTAAGGCCGTATTAGATAAAAAAGCACAACGCAAAAGTAAAACCGGTGGGTATGCCTATAACGAAGACGAAGTGGCACAATTAGGAGAGCATTGCTCAATGACGGAACGCCGGGCTGACGATGCTACCCGAGACGTATCTGACTGGTTAAAATGCGAATTTATGCAGGCCCATGTTGGCGATTCTTTTGAAGGGGTTATCGCTTCGGTCACGAATTTTGGCTTTTTTGTGCGACTGTGCGAGTTCCATATTGATGGCTTAGTCCATATCACCACCCTGACTAACGATTATTATCAATACGATGAAACCCGACAATATCTGATTGGGGAATCCGGCGGTACTATTTTCCGTCTGGGGGATCAGGTACAAGTTAAGGTAATGGCAGTAAACCTGGACGAGCGAAAAATTGATTTTGTCCTGGATATGCCGCTGCCAACCCGTAAATCAAGGCGGTCATCAAAAGCCAAATCAGGTAAGTCTGATCAGGTCAAAGCGAAGCGTATTACGGCTAAATCCAGTCGCAAAAAGCCGCAGAAAAAGGCCACAAGCGCCAGTAAGCCCGGCACGGCCAGTAAAAGTAAGAAACGAGGAAAGTAAATGGCGCAACAAGAATGGTTATACGGTCTTCATGCCCTTGAGGCGGTGGTAGCCAAAGAGCCTGAACGTCTGATTGAGTTATATGTACTTAAAGGACGAGACGATGACAAATTACGTAACATTATTAACCAGGCGCGTCGCTTTGGCATTGCGGTACAATTTTGTCAGCGCAAAGTGTTGGATGACAAGGTTAATGGTGAGCAACATCAGGGGATAGTAGCAAAGGCTAAACCGGGTCGGGTTTTGGATGAAAAGGATCTGGCGGACATCATTGCCAGCGAAGACAATCCATTTATTTTGGTGTTGGATGGGGTAACCGATCCTCACAATCTCGGGGCCTGTTTGCGTAGTGCTGATGCGGCTGGTGTACACGCAATGGTGGTGCCCAAAGACAAATCGGCTTACCTGACTCCAACGGCGCGAAAAGTCGCATGTGGTGCTGCAGAAACAACGCCCTTGATACAGGTGACAAACCTGGCCAGAACATTACGCCAGTTGCAGGAGTCGGGTGTTTGGGTGATCGGTACCGCCGGTGAAGCTAAGCAGTTAATTTATGACGTAAAACTTTCCGGTCCTATGGCTTTGGTGATGGGCGCCGAGGGCAAAGGTATGCGCAGATTAACCCGCGAAGTCTGTGACGAGTTAATAAAATTGCCAATGGCCGGTTCTGTCTCCAGTCTGAACGTTTCGGTGGCCACAGGCGTGTGTTTGTATGAGATTGTTCGTCAGCGGATTGCGAATTAAACCAATCCGTGCCGCAAAGCAAAAGAGGTAAGTCGTGGTGCAAAAGTTAGTAACATCAGTGGTGCTGTTATTTACAGTCACCTGCTTCGCCCAGGATGAGATGCCGGATCACGATATTACCCTGTTCGATCTGTTTATCACGTCTGACACAATTAACATTTCTAATCCGGTGCCTGTAGCTAACCGGGTAGGTTACGAAAACCAACCATTGTTTATTGATGACAACTCACTGTATTTTACCCGCATGGAAGATGTTAATGCCGACGTCTGGTTGTGGCAAATGGGACATGAAGTTGCCATTACCAAAACCCTTGAAAGTGAGTATTCACCAACGCCAATTCCCACCAGAAGTGGAGCGCTGTCTACAGTCAGAGTAGAGCATGATGGCACGCAGCGATTGTGGCAGATTAATTCGGATGGCAGTTTTGAACTATTGTTCAGCGATATTAAACCTGTGGGCTATCACGTCTGGCAGGAAGACAATGTGGCGCTCTTTGTCCTGGGAGAGCCGCATCGATTAGAGGTTACCACATTGGGGCAGGCAGAGACGACAGTCGTAGATGATGCTATTGGTCGTTGCCTCGCCTTAATCCCGGGTACAACCACCATGTCATACACCACAGAAGAAGAAGGTTACCATCAGCTCAGAACCTTTGATTTTGACACTAATGAGAGTGGCGAGTTGATGAAGCTGCCGGAAAAATCACAGGATTATGCCTGGCTAAACGACAAACAATTGCTGACTTCCAATGGTAAACAACTGCTGTGGTGGGATGCTAATCAGCGCGTCTGGCTGCCCGTCAATATGCCGAAAAATCTGACGTTGAGTGGTATTACTCGTTTGGCTATTTCGCCCAATAAACGTCGTCTTGCGGTTGTGCATCACAAACAATCTTCGTCACTGAAGTAATTGCGTTATCCCACAAAATAAGTGCCTTGAAATCTTTCATTACAAAGTAAATGTTTGAGGTCAATTAACCTTCACTTTTGGTCATTAGACTGCGCCAGCCGGTTCGAGAATGAACCGGTATTCATGTATCCGTTTTTAAAAGTGAAGGACATAAATAATGACCAAGGTATTTTTAGTGTTGATGAGCGCCAGCGTAATTTGGGCTTCTTCAGCAGGAGCGAATGAACAACAGACTGGTTGGGGAGTCGGGGTAGGGGCTGTTTTTATGGATCAGGGGTATCGTGGTGCTGATAGCGAAACCCAGTTGTTCCCCATAGTGTTTTATCAAGGACAAAACTTCTTCTGGCGTGGACCTGAATTAGGTTACCAGGTCACGGACAATATAACCCTTTATGGCGAATATCGTTTTGATGGCTTTGAACTTGAGGATTCAGATTATTTTGCTGGGATGGAAGAACGCAAAGGAACACTTGATATCGGTGCATCTTTTACTGTTGATAGTGAATTTGGAGAATTGACGTTTTCTGGTCAGGCGGATGCGTTGGGAGAGCATAAAGGCTATGAATTGGGCGTGCGATTCAGCAAAGGTTTTCAGTTATTGGGGGGAGCTATTTCTCCATTTATAGAGGTGAATTACCTCAGTGATGACTTAGTTGACTATTATTATGGTGTCAGGAATTCAGAAGCCAATGCGTTTCGACCGGCGTATCAGGCGGAAAATACCGTTAATTATTCAACCGGACTTTCCGGAGTCTGGGTGGTAGCGGAGCGACAGAGTATTATGGCCTCATTGACATATACTGTGTTGGGCGATGAAATCGAAAATAGCCCAATTATAGAAGACGGTGAGAGCACCAATTTGTTTATGGGGTATATTTATCGTTTTTAGAGCCGTTTGCGCTATTTCTTAAAAAAAACGGCATTATCAACCTGGTATAAAATATTAAGGAATAACTATGCGTTGCCACGAAATTGACTATGAAATTATTGGTGCCTCGATGCAAATGGTTGAGGTGGAACTGGACCCGCAGGAAACTGTGATCGCGGAAGCAGGAGCGATGAACTATATGGAGCAGGGCATCGAATTTGAAACCAAAATGGGTGATGGTTCAGCGCTGGCAAACGGGTAGTGGCCGGTGAGACAGCCGGAATAGAGAATTATGCTATTTGGTTGGCCAAAAAACAGAAGGGGGAAAGTCCCCCCCCCTCGATCGTCAGATTAAGCTTTGATTGAATTATAGGTTTTGTTTAGCGCCGGCTTATAGCTTTCATAGTAATGCAAAGTTGGTGCTGTAAAGATCATGCCGAAAAGCTGCTTGTCTTTAACCCAAACAATAACGTCACTATTTTTCTTCAGTCCATTGGCATCAAAAAATTCCAACTCAAAACGAAAAGCTACCTGTTCACCGATTTGCTGTGGTCTTACATTTTTAGTCTCGATTTTTAAGGTACCGTCTTCCTGATTTATGATCGAGGTTTTTACCAGATCCTCTAATTCGTTAGGCAACATTTCGGCTCTGAATTTAGGCATAGGAAGTTCTTTACTGGTTTCTTTTAACAGTGTTTCACCTTCTTTTATTTCACCAAACACCAGCATTTGATTGAGTGAGTAACCATCAATTGTCCATACTTCAGCTTTTTCGCCAGGCTCAAAAGGAGATTTACTCCAGGAGGTAGCGGGTAGTACAGAGAACCCTTTTACTTTTAGCTCAGAAGCGGGGATTAATTTAAATTGAGCGCAGGAAGTGACCAATAATACTGCGCTGACAATAAGGATTTTTTTAATTAGTTTCATCAGTTTAATAGCTCCATGTAGTATTTAATCATCGCTTTATCTTCCGCTTCAGGGTAGTTTTCCAAATAGCTCCCGAAGTGTTTTTTAGCGAGTTTTTTATTTTTTTCTTTGGTGTACAAATAGCCTAATTGTTTGTGGGCATCTTTGGGACAGCTCTGTTGTTGCAGTGCTGTCTCGTAGGCACTGATTGACAGTTGAGTATCCCCTGGCTCACCCCGTAATCGGTATAATTCGCCATAAAAATACTCAATTAAGGCTGGGTCGTAATTAATGTTTTTGTGACGTTCCAGAATTGACTCAGTTTGCTCGTATTCCTGTAAACTCAAGTGGTTGCTCATAGCCCGATGATAGATTTTAGCCACCTGTTTACGGAACTCGTTTTCTTCTCTGGTATACTCTTTCTGCCATTTTTCCTGAAACAGTGTTGATTGATTATTGAGATTACTTAAGCGTTCTTCGGAAGTTGGATGGGTTGCCCAAAAAATGCTTCTTTCTTCTTTTGATAAATCAGCTTCACGTTCAGCGATTAACAGCCCCCATACCTGACCAGACTCATGGGTGTCGTAACCTGCATGTCCCATCATTTCAAGGCCAATGATATCGGCCTCTCGTTCCTGATCCCGACCAAATTCCGCCAGAGCTGAACCACTTAACAGGGTGCCTAAGCCGACTATGCCGGTTAGTGAGCCTACTGCTATATCGATCACCAGAGCGGCGGCGCTGGCATCTTTGAGTTCTCTGAATTGTTGAATTTGGTGGGTTTGCAGATAATGACCAATTTCGTGACCCAGAATTGAGGCTAATTGCGCTTCATTTTCCAGGCGCAGGAAAACGCCTGACCAAATGTGCATCATTCCGTTGGGGAACATTGCAGCATTAAAGTTTGGATTATCAATGATATAAACCCGAATATTGGCGCAATACTCAGGAGTCAGTCGACAGACTACACTTTGCACGTACTCATTGAGTTCCTGATCCTTAATACGATATGGGGAGAGTTGCACGTCTCTTTCTATCTTTTCCACCTGATACCAAAAACCCCCTTCATCAGAAGCGGGATCCGGCCTATAGTTGACATCTATAACCGGCTGTATTGATAACGAAGTAGCGCTTAACTGAAAAGCACTGAGTAAAGTCGACACCAACAGAATCCGAATTTTACCCAGTGAAATCTGAAACGACATCGCTGATTCTCCGCTAGGCAGAAGGAATGGAGTCCAGCAGATTTGCCACAGTTTCCCTGGCAGAATCTTGTTCTCTTAAATCACCCGAACTACTGATCAAACGGTTAAACCAGACAATGTCTCCGGTGTTCAAGTCAACCAATGAAGAAAACCCCAGTTGAGTACCGCCGGGAATGCCCACTCCTACCAGTGCGCCAAAAACTTGCATCGCTTTTCGGCCGGCACTGGCGTAACTATCTCTCATGAAAACGAACAACGCATAGTCTGCACCGGTTTTTTCTTTAAGTACGCTCGCTTTCTCACCCAATGTCCAGGTCCCATTTTTGGGTCTGGTGGGGAGTTTTACAGCACCGACTTCATGCACCAATATGCTGTAACCGACAGCTTCGTGTAATTTTTCCGGCTGAGCCTGAACGGAATCAATATCCTGTACGTCGTTATTAAACAAAGTAGCGTCGCTATTGTTGGCGGCCAGATGATCGGTGATTTCTTGCTCCAGAAAACCCCGTGCATCTGCTGTCCATTCGGCCTGTACTTCGGTTACACCTGTTGCGCCAAGAATAGAAAGTTCTACATCTATTGGCATGATGATAAGTCTGGGGTTGGCATTTTCACTGCTGTTAAGATTTTCAACTGAGTTGTAGTTTGTGGTACTGGCACAACCAGCCATGATTAGAAGTGAAAAAATGATAAATGATATTTTTGAATAAGATACAAACGCTTGCATAAGCGTATCCTCCCTGATTGCTATAATTATAAGTATGTCATGTGGGAAATGCTCCACACTCGGTGCCGCATACTACCACTTCTGAAACAATTGTTAACACTTTATTAATACTAATTGTTTTAGTAACAGCGACTATTTAACGCTTAGACACTTCTCTTACACTGAATAAATTAGGACAAATCAATGCGTTGCCACGAAATTGACTATGAAATTATTGGTGCCTCGATGCAAATGGTTGAGGTGGAGCTGGACCCGCAGGAAACTGTGATCGCGGAAGCGGGAGCGATGAACTATATGGAGCAGGGCATCGAATTTGAAACCAAAATGGGTGATGGTTCAGATGCGGATCAGGGATTTATGAGTAAGCTGTTCAGCGCGGGCAAACGGGTGGTGACCGGTGAGAGTTTGTTTATGACACACTTTACCAATCATGGTTACGGCAAAAAACGCGTGGCCTTTGCATCACCTTTTCCTGGCACCATTATTCCGGTGAACATGGCAAATGTTGGTGAGCAGATCACTTGTCAGAAAGATTCCTTTTTGTGCGCTGCACTGGGGACCAAAATTGATATCGCATTTAATAAAAAGTTGGGCGCGGGATTTTTCGGCGGCGAAGGATTTATCCTGGAGCGTCTGCAGGGCGATGGCATGGCCTTTATTCACGCCGGTGGCACTGTGATTGAAAAAGAACTGAACGGCGAGACTCTGAGAGTTGATACCGGTTGTATTGTGGGGTTCACCGCAGGCATTGATTACGATATTCAGATGACCAAAGGTTTGCGAAGCATGTTCTTCGGAGGCGAAGGCTTATTTTTAGCCACGCTGAGCGGTCATGGCAAGGTCTGGTTGCAATCGCTGCCCTTCAGTCGACTGGCAGACCGGGTTATTCAACACGCCCCACAAATGGGTGGAAAACGCCAGGGAGAAGGCAGTGTGTTAGGTGGTCTGGGGGATATGCTGGATGGTGATAGATAATACCAGTTCCACGATATATTTGCCCTCTCAGCGCAGCCTCAGGGACATTAGTTCGAGGCGTGCGAATGAAAGAATACTGGTGGTCTTGTGAACTTCGCACAACAAAGACAAAAGTTTCGGGAAAACTTTTGAACAGCTTTAGCTGGCCTGCGAAGCAGGTGATATTCAGGGATGGATATCATAAATAATGTTCCTGAGGCGCGTCTACGATGGGGCTGAAAAGCATTTATACGGTGTTGGATGTTTTTGATTTAGGCCCCTGGACCGCCTTGTCTACCAAATGCTGTAGGAACAGCATAGAACAGCTTTAGCTGGCCTGCGAAGCAGGTGAGCTACAGGGATGTAGCGAATAAATGCTTTTCATCACCCACTGAGGTGGGTAAATATATAATGGAACTGGTATAAGAAACAAAGCGGGGCTAAATGCCCCACTGAATCAGAAACGATAAGCAAGTGACAGGGTGTAAACATAGGGGTCAATGTATACTTCCACCTTGCCGGCATCGGTGCCCAGTTTAAATGTGGCTTCGGTGTCAATATCCAACCAGCGCACTGAGGCGTTGAAGGCCCACTTTTCATCGATATCGATATCGATACCCAACTGAGTCGCCAGGCCGAAAGAATTATCCAAATCCAGAGCAGAAAACCCGGCTGTTTTGTTGGCGGAGTTAAAATTCTCGTCGAAAAATACTGTGTAATTTACGCCAAGGCCTATGTATGGGTGCAGATTACTGTTACCCAAATCAAAATAATAGAGGGCTGATAAGGTTGGTGGCAGGTGTTTGGTTTTCCCCAGAGTTCCGACGGTATCCAGGCTGATATCATGAGAAAATGGTGTGGCTGCCAATAGTTCAACCGCCCAGTTACTATCCAGGAAATAGGCAAGGTTGAGTCCTAACTGGGCATTGTTATCAACACTGACTCCGACACCTAAATCGGCGCCCGCAACAAATACGTTGCTACTGCTGTCATTTGGATTGACGCTGGTGATGCCTCCCCGCAGCAACCAGTCACCGGTTTCTATAGCCATCGTGCTTAAAGGTAACAGCGTTAATGTTGCCGCTAATGCGAGTTTAGATAATTTCATGTGTGTCTCCGTTAAATCGTTGCAGCTATTATCCTCACTGCTCTGCGATGAAATTTGATCTGGCGCAATACCGGAGGCGGCTTGTAATTGCATTTGATTATTTCTTTGATCCGGGTCAAATTACCCCCACAAGTTCCCAACGACGGACATGGAAATGCGAAAAATAACAACAAGATTGACTTTATTGCTCTGCCTGATGGCATTTTTGAATCCTGCCATCTCAGACACCTTGATAAAAAACATCAAAGGCTATTCGTTTCATGAGTCTCAACCGGTCAGCTTCTCAGCCATTTTGATTGAACAGGATAAAATCATCGCTGTTTATCAGACTTTGCCGGATGATCTCAATGCTGAAAAAGTCATTGATGGCAAAGGTGCGGTACTGGTTCCAGGCATGATTGATGCCCATGGACACGTACTGGGCTATGGCCAGGCGTTGAGTCGTGTTGTGTTAAATGGTGCTGCCAGTAAAGACCAGGCATTGGCGCGAGTCGCGGAGTTTATAGAGCAACACCCTGACGATACCTGGATTAAAGGACGCGGCTGGAACCAGGAGCTCTGGCCTGGCCGCAACTTTCCGGATGCCAAAGCTCTAAGCCAGGTTTCAAAAGGTAAACTGGTGGCATTAGGACGGATAGACGGTCATGCCTTGTGGGTTAATCAGGAGGTGCTGGACAAAGCCGGCATTAATAAAGATACGGTTTCACCAGAAGGGGGAGAGATTGTAAAAGACAGTGCCGGTAACCCCACAGGTATTCTGGTAGATAATGCTATGAACCTGGTTTATCAGCTTATCCCGAGTCCAACGCTCGAAGACGTGAAAAACACCCTGCTGGTCAGTTTAAACAAATTGGCTTCGCTGGGATTAACCTCTGTGCATGATGCCGGGGTTGATTACATTACCTGGCAGGCTTATCAGGCACTGAGTACGGAACAACGTTTACCCATTCGGGTTTATGTGATGCTGGATGTTACGGATCCCAACTACCCGGAAATGTTAGCCAAAGGTACGATTCGCTCGGCTGACGATAAGCTTTTTATTCGCAGTGTGAAAATATCCTCCGACGGTGCGTTGGGCAGCCGCGGAGCCGCATTGCATGAAGAGTACAGTGATAAAGCTGGCCACTACGGCTTATTGTTGCATGAAATTCCAAAACTGAATGAGCTTACTTTGCAGGCCATGGAAGCCGGTTTTCAGGTGAATACCCACGCTATTGGGGACAAGGCCAATACGGTTTCTCTTGATGCGTTTGCCAAAGCCATTCAGAAAACACAAAGTACTGGATTGCGTCATCGCATAGAGCATGCCCAGGTAATTCAAGCTGAAGATTTTGAACGATTTAAGCAATTAGGGGTTATTGCTTCTGTGCAACCCACCCATGCCACCAGTGATAAAAACATGGCTGAAAATCGCCTTGGCAGTGAGCGCATTAAAGGGGCCTACGCCTGGCAGCGATTAATGGCCAGTGGAGCGTTGTTAGCCGGAGGCTCAGATTTCCCCATTGAGCCAGCTGAGCCGCTCTTTGGAATTCATGCTGCGGTGACCCGCCAGGACAGACAAAATCAACCTGATGGAGGCTGGTATCCCAATGAGGCTGTATCTTTGAATACCGCGTTTAAGATGTTTACGCTAGGTGCTGCTTTTGCTTCGCATCAGGAGGCGTTGATTGGATCTGTGGAGGCGGGTAAAAAAGCGGATTTTGTGTTGCTGGCACAAGACCCGCTGGAAATTACTCCCAGCCAGTTATGGCAAATCCCGGTTTTACAAACCTGGGTGAATGGCGAGCTGGTCTGGCAGGCGGAATAACCGCTGTATCGAACTGGTCTTACGCAATTATCAGGATAGCTGTGGCTCCGCAGCGTCCTGTACCCGTTCAGGGGTATCTTCTGTGACATTGCGCAGCCACCGTTTACTTAACATGCGCCATGAAAACAGACCGTATTTTGTGACTTCTTCACTGTAGGTAGCAATAAATACCCACAATAAAGCGCCGTTACTGCCAGCCACATACCAGGTGACTGGAATTCCCACCATCCACATACCCACAGTATCCGTAAACAGGCAAAAGCGATTGTCGGCCCCTGAGCGCAGGACACCCAGAGATATCGTCATATTGGCAGTTTTGATGGCGATTCCCAGGCACATTACCATCAGTATTTGGGTGGCCAGATTTAGCGTCGCCGCGTCATAACTGGCAAATGGGGTCAGCAGAAAATCACTAAACAGCCACACAATAACGCCTACCAGCAAGGCAATACCGGTAATCGAAAACGTCATATTTCTCGCAAGCCGGTACGCCGACTGCATTTCGTTATTACCCAGTTTCTGGCCGGTTAAAACCGATGAAGCAGTTGCAAAGCCCATGAACAATGAAATTAAAGTACCCTCAACAGGGGCCAGCATACTAATTACTGCCAGAGCCTGAGTACCCAAACCACCGAATATGATTTGATAGACAAAGGTGCCCAATGCCCAGATACCAAAATTGAGTGCCACAGGTAAACTGATGGTTATGATACGGGACCAGCGACAGTCAGGCTTGAGCAGAGCAATAGATTTTTTAGTAGGCAGGCACAAATGTTTAGTTTTCATCATGTACAGCAGCAGAGCCACGAGTAGCAAGGTACGGGAAATGCTGGTGGCCCAGGCGGCGCCGTCAGTTCCAAGTACCGGAATTAACTGGGAATCGCTGACTACCAGACCGTTGATAAGCAGGTAGTTGAGCAACACATTAATCAGCATTGCTATCATGCCGAATAACAGCGGCACTAACACTTGTGCCATACCGCGCAGCGCACCTTCAAATACCTGATAAACCAGCAGGACCAAAATCGATGGTAAGGTGATGGCCAGATATTGGCTGCTGATGTGAATCACTTCAGCATCACTACTGCTCAAGGAGACTAAAGGAACGCTAAACAGATTACTCAACAATACCAAAGGCAGCATGAGTGCAACTGCGACTAACAATATCTGTGCAATGATGCCCGCGATTGCATGACTTTTTTTCGCGCCAATGTACTGCGCCACCAGTATGCCAGAGGTGACACCAAACGCTGCACCAATCATAAGCAATACAAACTGCACCTTGCCTGCAAGGCCGATGCCCGCTACCGAAGCCTCACCCAGATGGCTAACCATAATAATATCTATCATGCCTAGTGCCGCCGCCAGAACGCTCTGCAAAGATACTGGCCAGGCAATTTTAACGCAACGCATTAAGGTTGATTGCGCCTGCGCGGCAGATAACTGCTCCGATTCTGATTTTATTGCGGTCATTTCTGCCTCCAGAAAACCATCTATTCAATGCAGCGCACTTTAAAGTACTGGTTTATTTGTAACAGATTAGGAATTATCCTGTTTATGTTTAAAACTATCATTGTTGATAAAGTTATGTTTCAGGAAATCCAAAATATTCACGAAGACTGCAATGAGTTGTTTATTTGTCTGCCGGAATTTAACAGTCTGTCACCCAACTCGGTTCGGTTGGCGGGAATTTCTGAATTGCGCACCCTGTATCAGATTGGCAGAGTCGCTAACCAGACTCATCTGCTACTGTTTACCCGCAACGGCTATGGTCGTCTGAAAACGGCTGAAGGTGAATTTGAGATTGGTCCACAGACTCTGACAGTACTACCAGCCGGTAAAGGCTTCTATTTTGAACTGGCGTCGCAGGAATGGCAGACCTGCTGGTTTATTTTAAAGGACAGCCAACAATGGAAAGGCATTAAACAAATGCAGCAGGAAGTTTTTCATTGCCGGGAAGTCAATGTGGTGCATTCGACATTAAAGTTGTTGCATCAGCAACATGAGCTTGAAGGCAGTGGAAAGTCAGCAATGGAAAGCGAACTGATGGATATTCTGTTTCGCTATTTAAAACTGGCATTGGGTAATCGTCAGCCGGTAACCGGCGCAGACAGCCGGGTATGGGACTTTATTACTCAGCTCTCCGGTCGCTTGCATATTCGCTGGACCACCGAAAAAATTGCCCAGGAGTTGCATCTGTCAGAACCCCACTTGTTTCGTTTGTTCAAATCGAATGTGGGGAAATCACCCATGCAATATTTGACAGAGTTGCGCATTCAACATGCCAGAGAGCTACTGAAACACAGTAATCTGAGTATAGAGCAAATCGCGCTGTGCGTGGGTTACAATGATGGTACCAGCTTTTCACATCGGTTCAGAAAAACAGTAGGGACATCACCGGGAATCTGGCGGCAGGGACAGCACTAGTGGATCTTGGGTAAATTTTTGGTCGGATAAAATAGCACCTTCCCTGGTACTGAATTGGCTAATTGATGTTGGCGCGCGACATTTATTCAAACGTTGCTGCCAAAGCCTGTTTTGCAGCTGTGCGGGTAAGGCAGGCTTGCAAAGGTGCTTTTTTAAACTTTTTAAGGCTGGCTTGAACCTTATCGGTTTGCGTGACGTTTCCCGCCCGGGCAAATTCGGCCCGACACTGAATATCACCTGATGCGGCGTATTCTGTATAAATGATGCGAACCTGATCATAGCGTTGCACCAAATCAGCATAGGGGTAACCACTGCTGACATATACCTCTTCGTAGTTAACTTTTGCTAAAGCCGATGTTGATGATAATAGTGCTGCCATTACTGTGAACTTTAAAATCTTAGTAAAACTAATGCCTTTCATGTCTTCATTCCTCGTGTGGTTGAAAAGAATTTGTTGACAGAAATGTACGATTAATAAACACTCTCAACAAACGATCAATAATTAATCATGATTAAGAAAAACTTAAGTGAGTGAGCGTCGATTACCCGCCTTAGGGGCGCTAAAATACTTTAAAGTTGCGGCAGAAACGTTGAGTTTTAAGCTGGCGGCAGAAGCTTTGTTTGTCAGTCAGGCGGCAATAAGCCAGCACATTAAAACACTTGAATCACAATTGGGTTGTAAGTTGTTTGTGCGCAAGAACCGGGAAGTGAGTCTGACCGCGCAAGGAAGGTTATTGCTGCCTTATGTGCAAAAGGGCTTCAGTGAATTTCAAAAGGGCATTGCCCAGTTGGAAGAAGATAATCATCCCAACATCCTTAAGCTCAGTGTATTACCGTCAATCGCAACTTTTTGGTTGATTCCCAGATTACATCTGTTTCGTGGTGAGTTTCCTGATTTGCAGGTTAAGCTGATCCCCGATCCCAATGTGGTGGCCTTTGATGATTTCAATCTCGATTTAGCCATTCGTTTTGGCCCCGGGAAATATGACAATCTCAGCAGTCGTTTTTTGTTTCCCGACAGAGTGCTGCTGGTGTGCCACCCACACAGAGTGCCGGATAATGTGACACCCGATGATCTGCGCCATTTACCGGTGATCACAGAAAACTACCATGATACAGATGATGCCTGGGATGCGTTTTTTCAGCGTTATCAACTCAGAAAAAGTGATTTCAAGAACCATTTTGAAATACGTGATGCCACTCCGGCATTGGTGGGGGCTGTCCTGGCCGGTCAAGGCATTGCCATGGTAAAGCAATCTTTAGTGCAGGATTACCTCGCCAGTAAACAGTTGATTTCCCTGTTTGGCTTCTCACACCTGTGCGATTTTGCCTGTTATCTGGTGGCACCTGATTTTCACTTTAACTTTCCTAAAGTTATCGCTTTTGAGTCCTGGTTGCGGGAGCAGGCAAAATCACTGGTTACTGCTATGAGTGCCGAACTTCCATCAAACTAACAAGCTAAAGTGATCTTTTACGTGCAGCACGTGAGCCAGTGCGTATTGCTCGTGAGTCAAGGCGCCATAGGCAAAGTGCTCGGCAAGCTCACCCCGATAACGATCAAATTGCTGCAGCGCGGTTAGTAAGCGATGTTGGCCCTGTTCTGCACTGACATTGTCAACCGAAGGTGCGCCTGGAATATCTTCTTCGAGGTTGTGCTTCATGTAACCTTTCGACGAGAACGCACTAAAGGCGGCTTTGCCAACAGTCGATTTGAACATTTCGGATTTGTGAACCGGGTATCCGGACATTGAATATTCAACACTTTGCGCCAAATGCGCCAGCTTGTGTCCTACTGACCAGTTAGAGTCAAAATTCAGTTCAGATACCTTCAGCGCCTCAAGCTCTTTGATTAACGCAGTAAGAGACAGATCGTCTTTATTGCGGGGCACCATATGCCAGGCGGTGACCCCGGAGACACCCAGAAGTCCCAGCGACAGTGATGATGCGATAAAGAAACGTCGGTTCATAGCAGATAGATTGTTGCCTTTAACACTCAGTTTAACCAGGAACGCCCACTTTCGCACTGAAATATTCCCTCAGGCCTGTGGCTTATCTGTTTCAGAATTTTTCGAACCGGCAACGATGCCAATTTGCCTGAGGATTGCCTGGTGATTGTCAGGATTGCAAAGGTTTGGTAAAGCCGCGAACTTTTTATCCGGGGCGCCAGTCAGTTGGCCATAACATATGGTTTATCAAGGAAACTGAATTTTGAAAATTTTTACGTCTATGGTTTTTGCCGGAGTGGCCGGATTAATGCTGTCTGCTTGTGGTGGTAGTTCAGACTCAACATCAGATCAATACCCCAATGCCTACATTCAATTTTACAATGCATCTCCTGACAGCGCTGATACTGAACTGGTGGTGGATGACGAGGTTATCAGTTCCAGCGCCTATGGCGATGTTACTGCACTGTATAGTTTTGACGCTGATACTTATGAAGTTGAATTACAATGGCATGATTCTGATGGCCAGGAACATACTCTGACAGAGATGGATATCCAGTTGCGCAACAGTTATAAAACCATGCTGTTGATGGGAGGGAATTTCAGTAGTCCTGATATTACCGAGTTCACATTTGAACGCTCTGAAATGGAAGATGCGTTTTATCTGTATGCCATGATGGGGGCAGCTGATCTAGGTAGTTATGATTTATACATTGCTGAATCAGGGGTACCCTTTTCCGATGCGAACTTTGTGGCGACTTTAGGGTATCTGCAACCGGAAAAAATGCCCTATTGGTCTTCCGATGACGATGAATTTGCCTGGCCGGTAGAGGATTACAGGTTATTTTTAGTGGACCCTGACTCTGGTGAGATGCTGTTTGAAAGTCAGGAAATTGCCTTCAGTTATGAATCGGATTATTTGTTATCAGTACGCAAAACCTCGGGTGCCAACGAGAACAATATCGTGGTCGACATTATTCTTAACTCTACTAACCTGACGGCTGAACAGGATATCACCGCCACGGCGCAATATCGGGTATATAGCGCACTGGAATCTGCCACAGTATTAGAGGTCAGCGTGGCAGACACCGATGAACACTACACCACCAACCTGGCCGGTGGTACGTTGTCGGATTTCACTTCAGTGCAATTTGGCGACTACCAGATCAGCGCATTTTCGGAGGACGGACAACACAGTTTTTCCGGTCGATTAATGACTTTGAATCAGGGCGACAGTAAAACTATCGTTATGTTTGAGGACCCCGAGCTTGGCCTGACGTCATTAACGATGGAAGACAGTGATTTGCCACAGTCTTTTGAACATCAGATCTCTGTTGCGAACTTATTGCCTGAGTTTAGTAACCTGGATATTTATCTGGTTCGAGACAATGAAACCAAAGATACCGCAGATCATAAGATGACCGGATTAGACTATGCCGATAGTCGCACAATAACTGTCCCTAATGACTATTATTCTGTTGTTGTGGTGTATGAAGACAATCTGGGGATCGAATCGTTATTGTACCGCTCTGAACTGATTAACTTCTCGGAAGACGGTGTCTACATTATTACAATCGAGGCAGAAGAAGCCACCGGCGGCTACCGGGCTAACGTAATCTGGTAGTGTTAACGCGTCATATCGGGTCATAGGTGGCAGTCCATCACCTATGACTATCATTAACCTTTTGCATACGTTTTCATTACAACTTTGCTACCTAAAAACGCAGGAGTAATTATACTGACGCTAAGCGTAATTCTGTATCGAGAAAGGTTAACAACTCATGAAACCTCGTATTTTATCCGCGATTATCGCCTCTGTACTGGCGTTGTCAGCATGCTCAAAAGCGCCCGAAACCGCATCTTCAGCTGCGGCTCCGGCCGAGGAACAGGTTAAGTCCTACAAACACATCAGCCTCAAGGAAGACACCTCAAACTGGTGGCAAAATGCCATATTTTATGAAATCTGGCCCCGTTCTTTTTACGATGCTGATGGTGACGGAAGTGGTGACTTTGATGGTATGACGGCAAAACTGGATTACCTTCAGGAGCTGGGTGTGAATGGTATCTGGCTGACACCGGTATTCGAAGCGCCGTCTTATCACGGTTATGACTTCCAGGATTTCTACAACGTGGAATCCGATTACGGCACCATGGAAGACTTTGAAGAGTTTGTTGCTGCAGCACACGAAAAGGACATTAAGATTATCCTGGATCTGGTAATCAATCATATTTCTGATGGTCATGAGTGGTTCAAAAAGTCAGCTGCGCGGGAGCCAGGTTACGAAGACTATTTTATCTGGCGCAAAGAAATGCCCACCAGTTGGGGTAAAGCCTGGTCTGATGATGTTGATGACTCCGCTGCAGTCTGGCATTGGAATGAAACACGTCAGGAATATTATTACGGTGCGTTTGCGTCCACTCAGCCGGATGTGAATCTCGAAAACCCGAAAGTGGTTGAAGAGATGAATAAGATGGCCACCTTCTGGTTAGAAAAAGGAGTGGATGGCTTCCGTCTGGATGCCGTACGTTACGCAATAGAAGATGTCTCTGAAGACTGGAATGACGCAGATCAGGGCGACACTGATGCGACTATTGATTACTGGGCGCAATTTACTGCGCACGTAGAGTCAGTTAAACCTGATGCTATGCTGGTGGCGGAAGCCTGGTCAGATATGCCTACTATAGGCAAGTACTATGACGACGGTAAGGGCATGCACTCTGCCTTTGATTTTGATTTTGGCTATGTGGTGAGTGGTATATTAAATGCCGGTGGTAAACGTACTGCTGATTTCGGCACTGTGGATGAGTCGAAAACCGACAATACCCGGGAAGCACTCTGGCAAAACCTGCTGAGTCGTAAAAACAATGCTCCCATTTCGTTTTTCTCGCCGTTTTTAACCAACCATGATCAGAACCGCATCATGCATACATTGGGTGAGGACTGGACCAAAGCTAAAGCGGCGGCCACGTTGCTGATGACCACACCGGGTACGCTGTATTTATATTACGGCGAGGAAATTGGTTTATCTCAGTATACCACTGGCGATGATCAGTACCGCCGCGCCATTATGCAATGGGAAGACACCGACTCGGCAGGGTTTAACGAGACCGGTGCGTTTTGGTTAGATCAGGGCCAATGGTTTCCCTGGGTACAAGACCACAAAGCCTGGTGGGGGCCATACTGGCAGAGTCAGAGACCTTCAGGCCTAGCATCGGTTGATGTTCAGCAGGTTAACCCTGATTCATTGCTAAATCACTACAAAAAGCTGATTGCTGTGCGTAAAGCTTCACCTGCTTTGCAGTTCCCCGATGAGATCCGTTATTACCCGGTAGATAATCAGAATGTTTGGTTGGTGCAAAATGTTAAAGGCGATGAATCCCGTGTGGTTATAGTAAATCTGTCTACCGCTGCGGCTTCAGAGTTCAGTGTACCAGCGGAAATCAAAGGGCAGCACAAGAATCAACTCACCGGCGCCACCTTAATATTAGGTGACAAAATTACCTTGAAAGCAGGCGAGTCGGTCATACTTTAATTCACAGGTACTTGTGTAGAAAGCCAGTGTCAGCCACTGGCTTTTTTATGTTCAAAACTATTTGGCTATATTTTAAACTTTTTTTGAATTTAAGCTGTCGTTGCCAGATCTTTTCTGTTACTATTGCGCGCCCTTTTTATGGGGGTATGTATAAAAGAGCGGCAAAAGCTGCTTTTTTACAACGATATAACGGCTCGGGAGAGCCTTAAATTAGCGGAGCACTAACATGATCCAAATGCAAACTAACCTGGATGTGGCGGACAATTCCGGCGCTCGCAGGGTTCAGTGTATTAAGGTCCTTGGTGGCTCGCATCGCCGTTATGCAGGCATTGGCGATATCATCAAAGTTACTGTTAAGGAAGCAATTCCTCGCGGTAAGGTGAAAAAAGGTGATGTCCTGAATGCGGTGGTGGTGCGTACTAGAAAAGGCGTTCGTCGTCCAGACGGTTCAATTATCCGTTTTGATAACAACGCAGCTGTTTTGTTAAACAACAACAAGCAGCCAATAGGTACGCGTATCTTTGGTCCTGTGACCCGTGAGCTTCGTGCAGATAACATGAAGATCGTCTCACTGGCACCTGAGGTACTATAAGGAGTCGCGATTATGGCAAGTAAAATTCGTCGTGATGATGAAATCGTCGTTTTAGCAGGTAAAGACAAGGGTAAGCAAGGCAAAGTCCTTAAGGTTATCACTGGCAAAGACCGCGTAATCGTCGAAGGTGTGAATTTGATTAAGAAACATCAGAAACCCAACCCTCAGTTGAACGTTCCTGGTGGCATCGTAGAAAAAGAAGCATCTATTCATGTATCAAATGTAGCGATCGTTAACCCTCAAACGGGTAAAGCTGATCGTGTAGGTTTCCGTTTTGAAGATGGCAAAAAAGTCCGTATCTTCAAATCAAACGGTGAACAGATTTAATTAATTGGAGAATACGATGGCGAAACTGCATGATTTTTATAAAGAATCAGTCGTTCCACAACTCGCTAAAGAGTTTGGTTACAAGAGCGTCATGCAAGTCCCTCGGATAGAAAAAATCACCCTGAACATGGGGTTGGGTGAAGCATTAACAGACAAGAAGGTTCTTGAGAACGCTTCTAACGACATGATGTTAATCGCTGGTCAAAAGCCAGTGGTAACTAAAGCGCGTAAGTCTGTTGCTGGTTTTAAAATCCGTGAAGGCTACCCTATTGGTTGCAAAGTAACTCTGCGTGGCGATCGTATGTGGGAATTCTTTGAGCGTTTAATCTCTATCGCAATTCCTCGTATCCGTGACTTCCGTGGTCTGAACCCTAAATCGTTCGACGGCCGTGGTAACTACAGCATGGGTATCAAGGAGCAAATTATCTTTGCTGAAATCGATTTCGATAAAGTAGATAAAGTGCGCGGTATGGATATCGTTATCACCACATCAGCTAACACAAACGAGGAAGGTAAAGCACTGTTATCTGCTTTCAACTTCCCGTTCCGTAAATAAGGTGTAGGGTTATGGCAAAAGAATCAATGAAGGCACGTGAAGTAAAGCGTGCAAAATTAGTAGCCAAATACGCAACTAAGCGTGCTGAACTTAAAGCTGTCATCAGCAGTGTAAATTCTTCTGATGAAGAGCGTTGGGACGCAGTACTTAAGCTACAACAACTACCAAGAGATTCTGCTCGTTCACGTCAACAAAACCGTTGTCGTATCACTGGCCGTCCTCATGGTTTCCTACGCAAATTTGGCCTGAGCCGTAACAAACTGCGTGAAGCAGCGATGCGCGGTGAAGTCCCTGGTCTGAAAAAAGCCAGCTGGTAAGGAGTAGCAAATATGAGTATGCAAGATCCTATCGCGGATATGTTCACACGTATTAGAAACGGTCAAATGGCAGGTAAAGTATCTGTTGTTATGCCTTGTTCTAAGATTCGTGTTGCTATCGCAAATGTATTAAAGCAAGAAGGTTACATTGAAGATTTCAGTAAAGAAGGCGATGTTAAGCCGACTTTAGAAGTTACTTTGAAATACTTCGAAGGCAAGAGCGTTATCGATACTATCGAACGCGCCAGCCGCCCTGGTCTGCGCATCTATAAGAAAAAAGATGAGCTGCCTAAAGTATTGGGTGGATTGGGTATTGCCATTGTGTCTACCTCTAAAGGTGTGATGACTGACCGTGCTGCGCGTAAAGCTGGCATGGGTGGTGAGATCATCGGCTACGTAGCGTAACGGAGGATTATTCAATGTCACGTGTAGCAAAAGCACCTGTTGAACTTCAATCTGGCGTTGAGATCACTATCAACGGTCAGGAAGTTACAGTAAAAGGTAAAAACGGCACGCTTACTCGTGTATTCAACGACGCTGTTGAAGTCGTTCAGGAAGACAACGCAGTCAAAGCCCTTCCTCGTGAAGGTTTTGAAGATGCGTGGGCACAAGCAGGTACTGCTCGTGCACTACTGAACAACATGGTAATCGGTGCAACTACTGGTTTCGAAAGAAAGTTAGAGCTGATCGGTGTTGGTTATCGTGCGCAAGCACAGGGTAACAAACTGAACCTGACTCTGGGTTTCTCTCATCCTGTTGTTTATGAAATGCCGGCGGGTATTTCTGTTGAAACTCCTAGCCAAACTGAAGTCGTCGTCAAAGGCGCTGACAAGCAGGTAGTTGGCCAGGTTGCAGCTAACATCCGTGGATACCGTCCGCCAGAGCCTTACAAAGGTAAAGGTGTTCGTTATTCTGATGAAGTTGTACTTCGTAAAGAAGCTAAGAAGAAGTAAGGGGTAGGTACGATGGATAAGAAAACATCTCGTTTACGTCGCGCCGCTCGTGCACGTTTTAAGATGCGTGAGTTAGGCGTACACCGTTTGGTGATACACCGTACACCTCGCCACATTTACGCACAATTAATTGCGCCAACTGGATCAGAAGTGTTAGCTGCTGCATCTACAGTTGAAGCAGATATGCGTAAAGATCTTAAGTCAACTGGTAATGCCGACGCTGCAACTGCAGTAGGTAAAGCAATTGCAGAACGTGCAATTGAGAAAGGTATTAAAGAAGTAGCTTTCGATCGCAGTGGCTTCAAGTACCACGGTCGTGTTAAAGCACTGGCTGAAGCAGCTCGCGAAGCTGGCCTTCAGTTCTAGGAGTAGATTATGTCTAGAGTAGAACCTCAACAAAGTGGTGAACTGTTAGAAAAATTAATCGCTGTTAACCGCGTAGCAAAGGTAGTTAAGGGTGGTCGTATTTTCAGCTTCACAGCATTGACTGTAGTTGGAGATGGTAACGGTCGCGTTGGCTTTGGTTACGGTAAAGCGCGTGAAGTTCCAGCAGCTATTCAAAAAGCTATGGAAAAAGCACGTCGCAATCTGGTAACAGTGGATCTTAACGGTCACACATTACAACACCCAATCAAGGGTCGTCACTCAGGCTCAAAAGTTTACATGCAGCCTGCTTCAGAAGGTACGGGTATCATCGCTGGTGGTGCTATGCGTGCAGTTCTTGAAGTAGCTGGTGTACAAAACGTATTGTCTAAGTGCTATGGCTCAACTAACCCAATCAACGTAGTTCGTGCAACGATCAAAGCGTTGACTGACATGAACTCACCAGAGCAAGTGGCTGCAAAGCGTGGCTTGTCTGTTGACGAGATTATGGGGTAATTGACAATGGCAACAGTTAAAGTCAAACAAACTAAGAGCTCTATTGGTCGTTTGCCTAAGCACAAAGCTACTTTGAAAGGCTTAGGTTTACGTAAAATTGGCCATGTTCGTGAATTGGAAGATACACCTGCGGTTCGTGGGATGATCAACCAGGTTTACTACATGGTAGAAGTGGTAGGGGAGTAAGTTATGTACTTAAATACTATTGCTCCTGCTCCAGGAGCCAAAAAATCTGGTAAGCGCGTAGGTCGCGGTATTGGTTCTGGCCTAGGGAAAACTGGTGGTCGTGGTCACAAGGGACAAAAGTCTCGTTCAGGTGGCAGCGTTAAGCCAGGTTTCGAAGGTGGTCAAATGCCAATTCAGCGTCGTTTGCCTAAGTTCGGTTTCACTTCACGTGTATCTTTGGTTTCTGACCAGGTTACATTGACTGAGATCGCTAAGGTAGAAGGCGACACTGTTTCTTTAGAAACTTTAAAAGCTGCTGGTCTTATTAAGAAAGACAAGCTGTTCGTTAAAGTAATGAAGAGCGGTGAAGTTGCTCGCGCAGTAACTGTTAAGGGCTTAAAGGTTTCTAAAGGCGCTCGAGAAGCAATCGAAGCGGCTGGCGGTAAAGTAGAGGAATAACCTAAATGGCGAAACCAGGATTGGATTCAGCAAAAGGTGGTTTGAGCGAGCTTAAAGCGAGACTGCTGTTCGTATTGGGCGCAGTAATCGTTTTCAGACTAGGCTCTTATATCCCTATTCCTGGCATTGATTCTGCCGTTCTGGCTCAATTATTTGAGCAACAAAAGGGCACGATCGTAGAGATGTTTAACATGTTCTCCGGTGGTGCTTTGGAACGTGCTTCAGTTTTTGCACTGGGAATCATGCCTTACATTTCAGCATCTATCATCATTAACCTGATGACAGTAATCCATCCGCCAATGATGGAGCTGAAAAAAGAAGGCGAGGCAGGTCGTCGTAAGATCAGCCAATACACGCGTTATTTTACGCTGGTATTGTCCATCTTTCAGGCGATAGGAATTGCGACTGGTTTACCTAACCTTGTATCAGGTTTGGTAATAAATCCTGGATTTGGTTTCTACTTTACGGCAGTGGTAAGTCTGGTCACCGGTACCATGTTCTTGATGTGGTTAGGTGAGCAGATTACTGAAAGAGGGATTGGTAACGGAATCTCAATTCTTATCTTCGCAGGTATTGTTGCAGGTTTACCGACAGCTATAGGTCAAACCGCGGAACAAGCCAGAACCGGAGATTTGAATCTGTTGTTCTTGTTATTTATCGGTGTGATTGTTGTTGCAGTCACTTACTTCGTCGTTTTCGTTGAGCGTGGTCAGCGTCGAATCGTCGTTAACTATGCGAAACGTCAGCAAGGTCGTAAGGTTTATGCTGCGCAAAGCACTCACTTACCGCTAAAAGTAAATATGGCGGGTGTAATTCCACCTATATTTGCTTCCAGTATCATTTTGTTCCCAGGTACTATTGCAACCTGGTTTGGACAAAACGAGTCTCTGGCTTGGTTACAGGACATCTCTTTGATGTTGTCGCCAGGTCAGCCTTTGTACGTAATGTTGTATGCAGCAGCTATCATTTTCTTCTGCTTTTTCTACACGGCGTTGGTCTTCAACCCGCGTGAAACCGCAGATAACCTGAAAAAGTCTGGTGCATTTGTTCCCGGGATTCGTCCAGGTGAGCAAACATCTAAGTACATTGATAAGGTCATGACTCGCCTGACACTGGCCGGTGCTCTTTATATAACCTTTATCTGTTTAGTGCCTGAGTTCATGATGATCGCCTGGAATGTTCAATTCTACTTTGGCGGTACATCACTACTGATTATTGTAGTGGTTATCATGGATTTCATGGCGCAGGTACAAACGCATTTGATGTCTCATCAATATGAGTCTGTATTGAAAAAAGCCAACTTAAAAGGCTACGGCCGTTAATTGGCATAACGGAGTGATGAAATGAAAGTTCGTGCATCCGTAAAGAGAATTTGTCGTAACTGCAAAGTTATCAAGCGCAACGGTGTTGTGCGTGTAATTTGCGCTAGCGATCCAAAGCATAAGCAACGACAAGGTTAATCGTTTCTGACAAAAGTCAGAAATAGTTTGCAATTTTATGCCGGATAAGTATCCTTACGGGCTTTTTATCTGGCGACTAACTTAGAGGAGTGCTGTTAATGGCCCGTATAGCTGGCATTAACATTCCGGAACACAAGCACACTGTTATAGCATTGCGCTCGATCTATGGTATCGGACCAATGCGCGCAAAACTGATTTGTGCAGAAGCAGGTATTCCGGAAAGTACAAAAATTAAAGAATTATCAGAAGCTGATTTGGACAAATTACGTGATCAGGTAGCTCAATTCTCTGTTGAGGGTGACCTGCGCCGTGAAGTTCAAATGAACATCAAACGTTTGATGGACCTTGGTTGCTTCCGTGGCATACGCCACCGTCGTAGCTTGCCCTTACGTGGTCAGCGCACTAAAACTAATGCGCGTACCCGTAAAGGTCCTCGTAAGCCAATTAAGAAGTAAGCGGGGGAGTAAGTTATGGCTAAAGCACCAACTCGTGCTCGTAAGCGCGTAAAACGTCAAGTTGCTGATGGTATGGCGCACATCCATGCGTCGTTCAACAACACAATCGTGACTATCACTGATCGTCAAGGCAACGCACTTTCATGGGCAACTTCTGGAGGCTCTGGCTTCCGTGGTTCTCGTAAATCAACTCCTTTTGCTGCTCAGGTAGCTGCAGAAAGAGCTGGCGTTGCTGCTCAGGAATATGGTTTGAAAAACATTGAAGTATTTGTAAAAGGTCCAGGTCCAGGTCGTGAATCTGCTATCCGTGCCTTAAACGCGGCAGGTTACCGCATTACTAATATTACAGATGTGACGCCTATTCCTCACAACGGTTGTCGTCCACCGAAAAAACGTCGCGTTTAATCGACGGATTGTTGGAGAAATATCATGGCAAGATACTTGGGTCCTAAACTCAAATTAAGCCGTCGCGAAGGAACAGATTTGTTCCTGAAAAGCGGTGTTCGTGCAATTGATTCAAAATGTAATATTGAAACAGCACCTGGTCAACACGGTGCACGTCGTGGTCGTCTTTCAGACTACGGTGTTCAGTTGCGTGAGAAACAAAAAGTACGTCGTATGTACGGCGTTTTAGAGAAGCAATTCCGTAATTATTACGGTGAAGCGGCTCGCCGTAAAGGCAACACAGGTGAAAACCTGCTACAACTATTAGAACAGCGTCTTGATAACGTTGTATACAGAATGGGTTTTGCAAGCACTCGTGCTGAAGCTCGTCAGTTAGTCAGCCATAAAGCAATTATGGTTAACGGACAAGTAGTAAACATTCCTTCATTCAATGTATCTGCAGAAGACGTTGTATCAGTTCGTGAAAAAGCGAAAAAGCAAGCGCGTATTGCAGCCGCTCTGGAATTATCCGAGCAGCGCGAAAAGCCTACCTGGATTGAGGTAGATGCTAAAGCAATGGAAGGTACTTTTAAACGTGTACCTGAGCGTAGTGATTTGTCTGCTGAAATCAACGAACAACTTATCGTCGAACTTTACAGTAAGTAAAGGTTAAAAGTTAAAGAGAGGATATATGTCGGGTTCTGTAACTGAATTCCTAAGACCTAGACTGGTAGAAATCGAAAACGTTACTGGTACGCGCGCTAAAGTTACTTTAGAGCCTCTGGAGCGTGGTTTCGGTCATACTCTGGGTAATGCTTTACGCAGAATACTTTTATCTTCAATGCCGGGTTGTGCAGTAACTGAAGTCGAAATCGACGGCGTGTTACACGAGTACAGCACTAAAGAAGGCGTTCAGGAAGACGTGATTGAAATTCTGTTAAACCTGAAAGGGTTGGCAGTGCGTCTTGAAGGTAAAACTGAAGCTACCTTAACGTTAGTGAAGTCAGGTGCAGGTCCTGTACTTGCTGGAGATATCCAGCATGACGGAGATGTTGAAATTGCTAATCCAGAACACCTGATTTGTACATTAACAGGTGATTCTGAAATCAGCATGCGCATCAAAGTTGAGACAGGTCGTGGTTATGTACCTGCTTCTACCCGTCGCTCCTCTGAAGATGATGATAGACCAATTGGTCGTCTGTTGGTTGATGCTTCCTACAGTCCTGTAGATCGTATTGCCTACAATGTTGAATCTGCACGTGTTGAACAACGTACAGACTTAGACAAATTGATCATCGATATGGAAACTAACGGTACTATCGACCCGGAAGAAGCGATTCGCCGCGCAGCTACTATTTTAGCTGAGCAACTTGAAGCGTTCGTGGATCTGCGCGATATGACTGAGCCAGAAGAAAAAGAAGAAAAACCTGAGTTTGATCCTATTCTTCTGCGTCCGGTGGATGATCTTGAATTGACAGTACGTTCTGCAAACTGCTTGAAAGCAGAAGCAATTCAGTACATTGGTGACCTGGTACAACGCACCGAAGTTGAGCTGTTGAAGACCCCTAACTTGGGTAAGAAGTCGCTGACTGAAATTAAAGATGTGTTGGCCTCTCGTGGATTGTCTTTGGGTATGCGCCTGGAAAATTGGCCGCCTGAAAGCATCGTCGAGAAGGATTAATCAGGCAACTTTCTGATTAAAAGAGAAGGGTGATATTATGCGCCATCGTAAGAGTGGTCGTCAGTTAAATCGAAACAGCAGCCATCGTCAGGCAATGTTTCGTAACATGGCTAGCTCACTAGTTAAGCATGAAGTAATTAAAACTACTTTGCCAAAAGCTAAAGAGCTACGTCGCGTAATTGAACCTCTTATTACTCTTGCTAAGCAAGACAGCGTTGCAAACCGTCGTTTGGCTTTTGCTCGTACACGTGATAAAGAGGTAGTAGGTAAGTTATTCAATGAGTTGGGTCCTCGCTATACAGAGCGCCCTGGTGGTTACACTCGTATTTTGAAGTGTGGCTTCCGTACTGGTGATAACGCACCTATGGCTTTTGTTGAACTGGTAGACAGACCAGAAGCAGAAGTTGAAGCAGTTTCAGAAGAAGCTGTAGCAGAATAAAAAAACCGGGCGAAAGCCCGGTTTTTTGTTTTTATACCCATCTAAATAAAAAGTCTTTCTTAACCCCTTATTTTTTCAATTCCTTCATTATTGCGGCAAACTCTTCTTCGTTAATTCCGCCCTTTAATGCATATTCTTTTACCGTACTATCACTTAATCCGGCATTTTGAGCGGATTCTAAAATCTTTTGTAAATACTCTCTTTTAGATGAAGATTCTTTTAACGCTGTAGTCACTACATCTTCAGCTTTGCCGGGAAAAACAGCCAGTAGCGCATCAACTATATATTCACCTACAAACGGAACGGCTTGCACTGCAGTCTTAACAATATCGACTACATCGTTAGGATGTGTTTCAACCAGGGTTTGTACAATTCGATCTGCGGAGTCGGGTTCAGTGACAACCGCGACGCGTACGATATCTTTCAATTCACCAGGTGTTGTGTTTGCTGCGGCATGAACAACAAAGTCTACATAACTGGGTTCCGCATTAATTGCGACTTCTACTATATTAGGGCAACTGGTTACACCTTTATCAATCGCTACCGCGACGATTTCTTTGGTTAAAGACGGAGCTGCTGAAACCGCGGCATAAACTATGTCTTTATATTTTTCAGGATAGAGATCTAATGTAGTATCGACGATTCGGGCTGCATGTAGCGGATAGTGCTCAACAACACTCTTAACTGCTCGGCCCACAGACATATTCTGCTGCACCTGCTTTTGTATAAATTCCGATGTAACGTAAAAGGAGTCATTTGTGTTCCCTTCAAATGCGAGTGTGTTTCCTGCCATGGAAATTAATAGCGCACTTATTATTCTAAGCTTCATTTGAAGTTCTCTTAAGAAATTAACCTATAGCCTTAATATGACTTATATATCGGTTAAAAGTTCAAATTGTTACCAAAAGTTTTCAGATTAAACAGGATGTTAACAAAAATAGCAATAATAGATTAAAAACCCAGCAATCAAATAAAATAAAGCAAAAAGATCAAAATAAAGTATTGACGGTGTAAATCATGTCTGTAAAATGCGCGCCTCGCTTGGGGAGACAATCTTACAAGCGGCTTCTTAAGGTGCAAAACTGAATTGAGCGAAAACTCTACAGACCTTTAAGTAAGCGGGCTACAACAAGTTACCTGAAAAAATAAATTCAAATAACATGTTGACAAGCCAGACGGGAAGTGTAGAATGCGCATCCCGCTTGAGGAGAGGCTCAGGCAGCTAACAAAAACAAGTTAGCAACGTTCTTTAACAATCAGCAATAAGACAATCTGTGTGGGCATCGATTGATTTTGATGTCGACCCAAAAAATTTATATATTCGATTTTAATTGAAGAGTTTGATCATGGCTCAGATTGAAC
>NZ_JAJEWQ010000012.1 GCF_020687805.1 Planctobacterium marinum
GGTGTCACGGCGGAACAAGTAAGGTCAGCTCTGCTTATTCAGCGAATAAGTAATCTACGGATACCAGCATGACAACCGACGACATTACTGCCTCATTCGGTGCGTTAGCTCATTTAATTTGAGAAAAAATAAGCTAATTATGGGCCGAGAAAATGCCAAGGAAGCGCTCGGTTCTGATTGACAAAAGGAGTCATACCAACGTCTAAATTAAAGGGCAAATACTTGTTGGCTATACTGCCTGAGGAACGAAGGTCAGCCAACGAGTATTTGTCCATGTTTAAATTTTCTTGTTAGGTGCTTTCACTGAACACACCTTTTAAGCTGCCAATCAGTCAACTGTATCGATTCGTTTTGATTGTGCCTTTCGTAATCGTAGACTTCCCACCCTTTCAGACCTAACGCACTCAAAACTGAAATCGGATGGTTTATCTTGGCTCCAAAGTAATCTTTAAACTCCTCTGGAGTATTTCCTGATATTGGCTGGAAGTCATACCACGTAATAGATTTTTCCTGATCACTCCAAATCGCTGTGAAGTTAACTCTTTTAACTTCATCATCCTTTATTACTGAAGCAGAACTCAAACTTAAGCTGCCGTATTCGAATACTTTACAGCTTTCTGGACCGCTGCAGCCGAATAAGAAGCTACAGGAGAGAGCTAGTAATAAAACCTTGTGATTCATCCTTGCACCTAACACCGCAATAAACGGCGAAAATTTATTGGCTATAATGCCCCAGAAACGAGGGAGCAGCCAATGGATTTTTGTCCGGATTGATTGTATTTGTTATATGCCATTACTTTGCTTATTGAACATAAACCAATAGGTAATCGCCACAATAACTGAACAATAGGCATAGAGAAACAGAACTCCAAACTCAGCTTTCGTCACCAGCAGGATTGTTAATGTGGGGAACAAACTTACGGGCAACAGTAAACTGAGTTTGAATTTATTGATACGTTGCAGCAATAGCGCGATTGGCAAGCCGTAGATAAACGTCAAAACTACAGCAAATATCCAGCCCACAAAAGCCACAATAACCCCAACATCTACTAAGTCAGTTGATGAAACAACTTCATTTGTAGCTAATGCGTAAAAGAATAATAATAGGTACAGAAAAAACACCGCAGGAAAGACAGAAAATGGAGCAATAAGGACCGCTCGAATATTTTTTCGGGTTGTTAGGCTAAATGTCTTCATAGCATATAACGGTTAATTAAAGGGCAAAGACTTGTTGGCTATACTGCCTGAGGAACGAAGGTCAGCCAACGAGTATTTGTCCAAGTTTAAATTTACTTGTTAGGAGTGTGCCTTTAAGTATTGAAATTTACTTTATATCGCTTGCCATTACATCGGAAAAATAGTGTGTCTATTCGCTCTTCTTTTCCTTCATAAATCAATATATGTTTGGCTTGGTATTCTTCTGCGTCTACGTGATTAAGTATATTTTTGACGTCTGTCTTTATCATCGACCAAACATGAGACAGGTTGCAGCTTTCTAAACCAGTTAAAGTTAGCTTAGTCTTGGTATTTTCTTCGATACCCATGAACGTCATTTCTACACCGAGTTTACTTAAATTAGATTTTTCAATTATTTCATCATTGTAAATTATCACGGTAGCCCAAGATTGGAAGAAAAATAAGCAACCCAAGCTTAATAACAACTTTTTCAATGAAGCTCCTAACGGCCCGGTTAAACGAGCATAAAAACGTTGGCTAAACTATGTGAGGCACGAACACAGCCAACGTTTTTGTGTCCGTTTTGAACCGATTGTTAGAGCCAACCACAGTTGATTAGAGAAGCAAGTTTACATAGAAAATTATTAACGCAACAATTAGTGAAAACAAACCTCTGCAAATAAATATTATCGGTTTCTCGGTGAATCTAATCGTTATTCCGAACATAAAATATTCAGCTGTTACAGCTCCTGCAACAAAATCTAAAAAGAAGAGTGCAGCGATCCCTAAGGGAAGCATTTCACTGAAAAAACTATCTCTGTCTAATACTTCAGTAATGTGTAATATTTCACCACAAACCAAAAAAGCAATAAACAAAAGATAAATTACGAATCTACTTCTGTCATTTGTCTTTTGCTTTTCGAAAAAGTCGCTTTCTTCTTTCAAGGTAATTGGCTCTAACGCCCAGCGTACGCGACGCAGTGTAGCAGCGAAGCTGCGAAACGGAGGTCGCGTACCGCTGTTTGTTAGCTGAACTGATTAAGTTAAACACAACCATACCAAACCAATTTACTTTAACAGCCCTCAGGCTGCTGGACCAAATACCCGTTAGCGATAAGCACTACCTACCAACTTTGAACCGTACGTCAGTACGGCACAAGGATCTTGAAATTTGAAATGAGCACCATGATCCATTGTGCTTTTTGGGGAATCCAATTTCGTTGAACCCGCCTTAGCGGGCGCAATTATTTTTGCTTACGCTAAACCATTTTTTGCAGCTAACGCCCCAAGCAGGGGCAAGTACATGCAGGCTAAAATACGGAACGAAATGACGGGAGCCTGTATGTAATTGTCCCGCTGACTTGGTTTGTTATATGCTTTTTGCGCAGCCATTTACAACCAATAATTGATTAAAGTACCTTACCAGCTGCCAGTGTTTTTCTGGGGCACTGTCTAAATGCCCCATACTTGAAACACTAACGTTATTAATTTCGGCTGATAGTTTAAATACCACTCCGTCCATTCTGCCTTCCGAAAAATACTTAGGTTCCCAACTAATGATATCTGCCTCTTTGAAAAACTTTAAAGTGTGAGCAAGCGTATCTTCTGAAATCACACTAGAACACAGAACCGATTCACTTCCATCTTTAAACGCAGTGAGTTTTAGCGAGCTTTCAGAATAGGTAAGTAGTAATTTATCCCTATAAGAACCAATCTCATAGGTAACTTGATCTGCTTGTGTAAAGTACGACGAGCAAGCCAAAATAGGAAGAAGAAGCAATCTTTGCATAGGCATATAACTACTAAATTAAAGGGCAAATACTTGTTGGCTATACTGCCTGAGGAACGAAGGTCAGCCAACGAGTATTTGTCCATGTTTAAATTTTCTTGTTAGCTGCTAGTTAAATTTCAATTCAACTTGTTCTTTTAGCTCTTTCTCAAGGTGAGAATTGACGTAGATATTTTTCAAAAACCATTCACCTGTCGGGGCATACAATGTGAATGAAACTTCAACAGGGCCTGTGTCGTAGTAAAAAGCACTTTTTACGTACTTGTAGTTTGGGCCAAGACTACTTACTGAAAATATTCCGAAACTATGCAACTTACCCTCATTAACCCTAAATGACTTCAAGTTGCTAATTGTGCCGCTCGCTTGTTCTTTAAACTGATCCTCATCAACATCATAACCGAGTATTTTGTAAGCTCTTATCATGGGCTTGACTACAGCGTCTTCTTCTTTGCCCGCTTTAACTTTCTCAAAGAATTCTTTGATTATGATTTCATATTCATTTCCATAACCTGAAGCAGATAAAAGCAGTGCTATTGCGAAAATTATTTTTTTAGTCAAAACATGTTCCTTTTGCAGCTAACTGCCGCAATAAACGGCGAAAATTTATTGGCTATAATGCCTGAGGAACGAAGGTGAGCCAATGAATTTTTGTCCGATTTGATTGCACTTGTTAGGTACTTATTGCCTGAAACTTCCTTTTAGAATTTTCGTAGAGTGCAAACCCCAAAATAGTGCCCACAGGGAAAAAAGGCATAAAACAAAATCCTACAATCCTAGACGCAACCCTTCCCTTATTTGATTTAATTTTGCATGCATAGGCAATTGTAAAATGTAAAGAAGGAAAGATAACTGTAGTAAGAGGTAAATACACTTTTCCTGACTCAGTTAGGTCTGCAGTGAAGGTTGGAATACCAAAAAGAAAAAAGCTTAGTAACCCAAGCCAAAAATGAATTTTTGCTAAAAGAGGATAATTAGCATCCATCAAATAAAGTACCTAACAATTTAATATCGACCCAACGGGTCGTTTTTCTTCCAGCCGCAGGGTCGTTTTCATTCTTTTGCGAATTGATAACAAATTTATCCAAACAATACCAGCTATGGGCTGCAATAAACTTAGCGCTGAGTCAGATTGCGCCCAAAACGACCCGTTGGGTCGTTTTCTTGACTATAGGAGAAAACCATCAATACTGTATATAAATACAGTGCATTTTTTAAAAACTTTAATATCATGAAAACCCGCTCCCCCTATTTAAACCTGGTCGCTGATTTTATGCTGACTAAACAATACTCTTTGCGTTCTATCGATACCTATTTGAAATGGATTAGTGGATTTATCCATTTCCACGATAAGCGTCACCCCACCTCAATGGGCGACAATGAAGTTACTCTATACCTGGATTATTTGGTACTGGAAAAAAATGTGTCGCCAAAAACTCAGGCTACAGCACTAAATGCGCTGTCTTTTTTGTACAAACACATCGTAAAGCAAGAACTTTCGCTGAACTTGTCATTTATCCGCAGTCTACGGCAACCCAAATTACCCATAGTCATGACACCAGATGAAGTCAAATTACTGATGTCTTTTTTAGACAAGCACTACTATTTAATTGCGGGCTTGATGTATGGCAGTGGATTGCGCGTGATGGAAGCTGTGCAATTACGGGTTCAGGATATAGATTTTGATTATAAATGTGTTCGTATCTGGCATGGTAAAGGGCTTAAGCATCGTGTGGTTACACTGGCGGTTGAGCTTATTCCGATGCTCAGGAACCAAATAGTGCAAGCCGATGAGTATTTACAGCTCGATCTTAAAAATGAACACTATGCAGGCGTTTGGATGCCAAACGCACTATCCAGAAAATACCCTGCCGCCAATAAGTCGTTGGCCTGGCAGTATTTGTTTCCTTCAAGACAACTTAGCGCAGACCCTGCAACAGGTGAAATAAGAAGGCACCACTTTCATCCAACAGGTGTCAGAAAAGCCATTAAAAAAGCGGCGGTATTAGCAAACATAGAGAAACCAATTACTCCCCATACGTTGAGGCATTCATTTGCCACCCACCTCCTACAAAGTGGTGCGGACATCAGAACAGTGCAAACACAATTGGGTCATTCAGACGTTAAAACCACACAAATCTACACCCATGTTTTGCAACAAGGTGCAAATGGAGTAACCAGTCCACTGAGTAGAATATTGTAGCTGCAATAGTCAGCTTTAGACATACGCTATTCAAGACTTAATATCTACTTCAGTCGATAGATTACTCTTATAATCAACTGTTCTGCCGAATAAAAACCGTGAATGCATAACAACTTCCGTACACTTTAAATCGTGAACGATCTTGAACAACCAGAAAAACTGTATTTTAACTGTCGCTTATAAACAGGCCAGGCTAATAAAATCTTCTCTGCCAAATAGTTGCTCGTATTTGCTTTGCAGATAGCGCGTTTTTGATATCCATTCATTGGTGAGGCTGAGCAACTTTATCTGTGAAAAGGTGGGGTCATCATTGAATGTTTGCCCGGAGTCAAACAAGGCTTCATTCAGCCGATTAATTACCGGTTGATAACTGTCTTTCTGAAAATCAATAACGGCGCCAATTTCGGTGGCAAGCTCAAAATTGGCGTGTAGCATATAACCCGACTCCGCCGCTAATGACCAGGCAGAGTAACGCAATGATTCCTGCACTAACATTTGCTCCAGATTAGCCAGTGACAGGTTAGCCGCTTCGCCCCGTTGGGTAACCGCCACGACTGCATTGATGCTGGCTAACAAGCCTTTTTGCTTTGGCAAATATCCCCGTTCGATCAGCACCTGGTTAAAGCTCAGTTCCGATTTCACATTGCACATGGCAATCTGTGTTCGTTCTTCGATGTCTTTGGCTTCGTCCCAATCCTGTAACGCAAAGGCCAACAGAATACTGGCGCCGATAAACGCCGACTCTACAAAAATAGCACGCCATTTAATAGATCTTCCTACTTGCAGTTGTAACATGGTCGCATCGACTTCCTTATGACGGTGGTTTTGGCGTTGGGTAATGATAACCGCATTTCGCGATTTAGATAAAATTTTCCATAAGTTGTTATAATCGCTTCCCGGTAATTTTATCTCATGGCAATACAGACTTTTCCTTATGCATATTCAGGCAACATGGCGGGTACTCACCATTGGTGACGGTGATTTGTCTTTTTCGGCGGCACTCGCCAGACGCTGGCCCACCCTTAAGATAACCGCCAGTGTGTTAGATTCGGAACAACAGCTGCGCGACAAGTATCAACTCAATGCCATTGATACACTGCTGGAAGCCGGGCAACGGGTAATGTTTGAAGTTGATATTACTCAACCTGACAGTTTGCGGGATAAATTAAAGGCGTCATTTGACGTTACTATTTTTCAGTTCCCGTTAGTTCCCAATGCCGGGCCTCGTCGCCCCGGTCAAAGCTGGCATCAGGGGGAAGACAGTAACCTGTTAAACCGGAAATTGCTCAACGCCTTTTTACGCTACTCACAACATTATTTGTTGGCATCAAACGGGGCCAGACTGAGCTATATCACGTCAAAAGATGTAAAGCCCTATTGTGACTGGAATATTGAGTGCCTGGCAGAGCCCGGCAGTTTCAGACATATAGGACAGATGCCATTTATACCGGGTGAATTTCCGGGTTACCGTATACGCAATGTCGATCGCGATAAACAGGTTAAAAGTACAGCCGCCATCACCTATGCGTGGTCAGACAGCCCCCAACCACAACTTCATCGATATCTCACAGCACCGCCAGAAGCCGCGCCACAATATTGTGAATTGTGCCATATCGGACCGGTAACAGACGCTCAGGACTGGCAGAACCATCTCAACTCCCGTCAACATCGACGCCGTGCAGGATATCAGCAAGCCTGGCAAGACTATTTAAACGCTACCGACAAATAGCCCCATGAGCACCTATCGCGACGGGGCTGCCGCGAGAAAACGTTCATTGCGCTCACTGCCAATAACGGCTTCCATCGGACGCAATACAATCCAACCATTGATATAGATACCTTCCGGCCGGCTGGCATCATATACGATACCTTCATCCACCCATTGATTGAATTCAGCCCGGCTCACCTGCAGGCTTTCCTTGTTGAAATAATTGTAATTTAACACGGCGTCAAACTGCACATGTTTATCCATAGAAGCGGGTTTATTATGGCCGTAATTACCCCGAACAAAGCTCAACTGGGTTGCTGAGATATTTGTCACCCGTAGTGGCACATAGCGGAATTTGTAATCTGATGCTGGGTTTATTCGGTAATAGTCCACCAAATAAAAGTCATTCACCAGGGGTTGTTGGGCGATTTCCATCCGTTGACTGTGCAGATATTCAGTTATCCCCCAATAGACCAACAGAATAAGCGCAATCACCAAAAAGTCTGAAAATGTCTTAAACCAACTCAACCGATCTGTTTTAGCGTGAGGTGGGTGAACTACCATCGCATTCATGTTTCTCTCCCTGAATATAGTGACCTGTGTTTACTGCTTCACTATAGCTGCTTTTTCACCTGGCACAATCTTTGTACTGTAAACTGACCGTTTTTGGCTGCAGTCTGTCGAGTTTGTCTTGGTGTTTGTAAGCCAATTTGTTACAACGCAACGACACATATTATCTGCAAATGTCGGTGAACGATGAAGTTAAAGCTGATTTTAGTTGTTGCACTATTCGCGCTGTTGTCTTGTTCCGGAAACAACTGGAGGACAGCAAGCCGTGCCCCCGCAGGAATTGCTGTCAATCCGATGTTGCATACTGATGCCGTTATTGAGTTTTACGCCGCCGACGCCTATAGCTGGCGTGGCTGGTTCGCAGTACACAGCTGGATAGCGATAAAAGAAAAAGAAGCAACAGAATATACTGTTTATGAAGTGGTAGGTTGGCGCACCAGACACGGTCAACCGGCATTGCGTCAATACAATACGATTTCTCCGGATCGCTACTGGTATGGCGCAAAACCGGAAAAGTTCTATCATCTGACCGGGGAAAAAGCAGAAACCCTGATCCCTCAAATGCGTGAGGCCATTGCGCAATATCCCTGGGCCAACGAATACACTTTATTTCCAGGTCCAAACAGCAATACCTTCCCGGCCTGGGTGGCTAAGCAGGTACCGGATCTGCAATTGCAAATGCCCTTCAGGGCGATTGGTAGCGGTTACGCAAATTAATCTGCCCCCAAAAACAAAAAACGCAGCCTGTGCTGCGTTTTTTATCAGAATCCGTTACGGATTAAAGTACAACAACTTCTGCTGCCTGAGGACCTTTCTGACCTTCTTGTACTTCAAATTCTACGCGTTGACCTTCAACCAACACTTTGAAGCCTTCAGATTTGATGGCGCGGAAGTGTACGAATACGTCTTTACCGCCTTCTTCTGGAGTAAGGAAACCGTAACCTTTGTCTTCGTTAAACCACTTAACTGAACCTGTCAATTTAGACATAAAAATAAACCTATAAAAATATTAAATTTTGACGCAAATGCGCCGGTAGAGCCTTGTTTAATTACTAATTTGGAATTGCTGAAGGTACATGGTCGCCAAACAATGTTTGACGGGTAAAGCAGAACTTAAGCGGATAACAAAAATATAACTGACCAAAGGCCGACCTTGATAATAGCACTATAAGTACCTGGAAGCGAAGAGAATTTTGTTTAAATATGCACTGCGCGGACCTGCGCATTACTGAACTGCCCGGAAGAATAAATCAACAAGCTGTAATCGCCCCTAAAAATGGGAAGGCGGAATTTTGCCCAGGCGCTTAATAAAATCAACAGAGGGAGCGAAATACGCGGCTCCGGTCTCCGGTGTGGTAAAGTCCAGCAACTTATCGTAAGTACCGGTTTCATCACCGAAGATCATACTTTCCAGCATTTTAGTAAACGGACGGCTACTCTTGCAGCAGGAAACAAAAAACAAACCTTGCACCTTCATGTTGCCGTAAGGCATGCTTTGCCGCAGAATTTCAAGGCTGTTGCCTTCGTCATCCTTAATACTGGTTCGTTTGCTGTGTGCAAAGCGCGCTTTTTTATGCGCCAGGAATTCCACATCATCGGACTTAGTGCGCCCCATGATTTTTTCCTGCTCCTCCACCTGCAACTGATTCCAACGATCCAGGTTGTGCCGGTAACGTTGCACATGAATGTAACTGCCCCCGGTAAAGCTGGGATCTTCATCCCCTACAATAGCCACATCTAACTTTTTCATGCCTTTGGGGTTTTCAGTGCCATCGACAAACCCGGTAAGATCCCGACCATCCAGATAGCGAAAGCCTTTGACCTGCTCCACCAGCTCTACATGCAGTTTTAACAGCTCGTAAACTTCAACGCCAATGGCATGACAAATGTCGGCCCGATCGGCTCTTATCTGGATAAACAGATCACTGGGCACAACCGGTGCGCTGCGATCTTCACAGGACATATCAGGAAACGGAGCCAGTTCCAGCGGTAATTCACCGGGGTAAAGTTCCATCCAGTAATTGCTACCGATGGCGACGACCCCGGAGATCATGGCTTCGTAGTGCTCTTCATCATAATGATTGAAGATATTCAGAATTTTAGCCAACTTTTCACGGATAAGATCGTCTTGTTCGTCAGTAACATTGAACATCAAATACAAGGCGTGCAGATTCGGTTCTGCGCAGATCCCTTTTTGTGCTTGTGGCATTAAAAATCCTGAATAAAAAGCGATAGTTAAGAATATCGCAAAACCGCTGAAGGGTGAACAATTGCTTTAACAGGTTAATAACCTGCGGCCTGTCCATCTTTGCGACTCTCTGACGCACCATAATACACGCCGGTTTTCAGATCTTTCATTATCGCCTGATAGCCGCCAAACCAACCCGAGACTTCCTGCAAAGTATGCCCTTTGCGGATCAACGCTCGTCGTGCCTCAGCAGAAAAACCATTTTCCAGGCTGACAAATCCCCCATCTTTCATCATCTCTCCCGTGGGCTGACTGGAGCCACTGTGCAAGATTCTGGGAGCGTCACCGGCTTCCTGTAAATTCATGCCAAAGTCGATCAGGTTCATGATCACCTGAGCATGCATCTGAGGTTGGGCACCGCCCCCCCATGACACCAAAGCTGATCCAGGGTTTGCCATTACGGGTAACAAACGCCGGAATAATAGTATGAAACGGCCGCTTACCTGGCGCATAGGCATTGAAATGGTCTTCCTGTAAAGCGAAGAGTTCGCCGCGATTTTGCAACACAAATCCCAGGCCGGTTGGCGTCATACCCGAGCCCATACCGCGATAGTTGCTCTGAATTAAAGACACCATGTTGCCGTCTTTATCGGCGGTGGTCAGATAAATGGTATCGCCTTCATACGGACCTGCATCATAGCGTTTTGCCGCTTTATTCATATCAATCAGTTGACGACGCTGCAGACCGTATTCTTTGGAGATCAACATATCAATGGGTTGCTTATTAAAGTCCATATCAGAATAGAATCTGGCACGGTCTTCAAAGGCCAGCTTTTTGGCCTCCACAAAGGCATGAACGTATTCTGGAGTAGCAAAGCCCATTTCTTCAACATCAAACAGTTCCATCACATTCAGGATTTGCAATGCGGCGATCCCCTGGCCATTCGGGGGGAGTTCCCAAACGTCGTAACCGCGATAACTGGTAGACAGCGGCTGCACCCATTCAGACGTGTGCGAGGCTAAATCCTCATACTGTAAAAATCCCCCCTGCTCTTTCATATAGGCCGCAATAATGCGGGCAATATCGCCCTTGTAGAACGCGTCCCGACCACCGGTCGCGATTTTTTCGTAGGTAGCAGCCAACGCCGGATTGGTAAAAATGTCACCTTTTGCCGGGACTGCACCATTGACATGAAAGATATCGTTAAAACCGGGATAATGACCGATTCGGGATTCATTGAGTGCCATGTAATGGGCTATCAGTTCTGTCACCGGGAATCCATTGCGGGCATATTCAATTGCCGGGCTTAGTAATTCGGCCATGGGAAGGGAGCCAAATTTGTCGTGCAATTGATACCACCCATCAACGGCACCGGGCACAGATACCGGTAGTGGTCCAAAAGAAGGAATTTTATCTAATCCCAAAGTTTTAAAGTGACTTAATTCCAGTGATTGCGGTGAACGTCCGGAGGCATTGAGTCCGTGTAACTTTTTGGATTTAGCGTCCCAGACAATCGCAAATAAATCCCCACCGATACCACATCCGGTCGGCTCCACCAGCCCCAGCATGGCATTGGCTGCAATGGCCGCATCAATGGCATTGCCCCCTGCCTTTAAGACATCCAGTGCCACCTGCGTTGCTAACGGCTGACTGGTAGCCACCATGCCATTTTGGGCTATTACCTCTGAACGGCTGGCAAAATGTTTGCCGGTGATCCGGTCAAAACCATGAGCAGTGAAGCTAAAAACAAGCAAAGAAACACAAAATGACAACAATAATCTGGACTTTTTCAAGACAGGCTCCCGAACAGAAGTGAATTGTTTATGGCTATATCAGAGCCTGTTGCGTTTTGCACTATGAGCTTGGGTCAACAGGCACTCATACCATACTACAGGATCTCTGCTTTCAACAATGACCCAAATAAAAAGCCCCGGTAAAACCGGGGCAAAAAGGGCATATAGCATATGAAGCTATTCGGGGATTTTCCCCGGTTCCAATTGGAACGCTGTGAGAGCGATTCGATTTTTTAACGCATCGCTCGAATTTTTATTATTCAGCTTTTGAGCAGTCCGGTTAGCTTTTAACCGTAAAATCTGGGTAAGCTTCTAAGCCACAGTCCACTTTATCCAGACCTTCGTACTCTTCTTCTTCAGAGACACGGATACCCATCACGGTTTTCAGTACAAACCAGACGATGAAGCTGGTAACAAATACCCAGAAGAAAATAGTCAATGCGCCAATGATTTGGCCGCTGAATGTTGCGCCGTCATTAGTCAGAGGTACAACCAACAAACCAAACAGACCCACACTACCGTGAACCGAAATAGCACCTACCGGATCGTCGATTTTTAATTTGTCCAGACCAACGATAGAGAAGACCACAATTAAGCCACCTACTGCGCCAATTAAAGTTGCTTGCAACGCAGATGGTGTTGAAGGCTCAGCGGTAATGGCTACCAGACCAGCCAATGCACCGTTTAGCGCCATCGTCAGGTCAGCTTTCTTGAACAACACTTTCGCCAATAACAAGGCCGCAATTGAACCACCCGCAGCCGCCGCGTTAGTGTTCAAAAACACCATGGCTACAGAGTTAGCGTTAGCGATATCGCCCAACTTCAGTACGGAACCACCGTTAAAACCGAACCAGCCCATCCAAAGAATGAATGTGCCTAAGGTTGCTAACGGCAGGTTAGCACCCGGGATTGCATTAACTTTACCGTCTGCGCTGTATTTACCTTTACGCGCACCTAACAGAATTACACCTGCCAGCGCTGCTGCGGCACCTGCCATGTGAACAATACCTGAGCCGGCAAAGTCAGAGAAACCTAAATCACCCAAGGTGTACAGGCCAAATACAGATTGACCACCCCAGGTCCAGCTACCTTCCATCGGATAGATAAAGCCAGTCATGACGACAGCAAACAGCAAGAATGCCCAGAGCTTCATACGCTCAGCCACTGCACCAGATACGATGGACATGGCTGTGGCAACAAATACAACCTGGAAGAAGAAGTCAGAGGCACCAGAGTAGATTGAACCACCTTCAAAACCATCTTCGCGACTGGCGAAATCAGATAAGGTTGAGGCAACGTCTACATCCTGAATACCGGATAAAAACAGTGAACCGTCATACATGATCATGTAACCACACACCAGATACATGGTGCAGGAGATCGCGAACAATGCGACGTTTTTAGTCAAAATTTCAGTGGTGTTTTTGGCGCGTACTAAACCCGCTTCCAGCATGGCAAAACCGGCTGCCATCCACATAACCAGGGCACCACATACTAGAAAGTAAAAGGTGTCCATTGCATATTGTAAGTGAAATGCTTGTTCCATTATTGTCTCCTGGTGTTATTTAGATAGCATCGCTATCGGTTTCACCGGTACGAATACGAACGGCGTGTTCAAGATCGAAAACAAAGACTTTACCGTCTCCAATTTTCCCGGTTTTAGCAGCGTTAACTATCGCTTCAACCAAGCGTTCTACCTGATCATCTTGTACAGCAATTTCAAGTTTCACTTTCGGCAAAAAATCTACCTGGTATTCGGCACCACGATACAATTCCGTGTGGCCCTTTTGACGTCCAAAACCTTTCACTTCTGTGACGGTAAGGCCGTCTATTCCGATGTCCGAAATGGCTTCCCGGACATCATCAAGCTTGAATGGCTTGATAATGGCACTGACTAATTTCATAAATTTGCTCCCCAATTTTGGCTAATTTAAAGCGGTGTGTTCCACGAAAAGTTGTTATCAAAAGCTATGCCAGAGAAAATATCCTTTAATATTCAATAACATAAACTTAAAGAGGAATAATTATCCCGCCCTATTCGCACCATTTTAGTGCAGCATTATTTTTTAAGATACAGATTGGTGCAAAAATGCAGAGGTAAAAACAGCGGAAAAAGGGACAGTGGGATTGCACGGCTTATTTGGGATGACTGAAGTGACTATCCACTGCCACCACCAGCTGCCACGCGGTTTCCACTACGCCGGTGTAGAATGGCCTGGACAACTTATCGGGGGTGTCGTAAATCGTATGGTAATATTTGAAATCTTTGACGCCAAGATACAACCAGGCGATATCCTGCTGGGCGAACTCCCAATGATCACTGGCTTTGCGCCAGTCAATTCGGTAACTGCGATCATAACTGCGACTTACTCTGTCCATGCCGGTTTCGGCACATATCGGGGCGTTGCCTAACACCCGCTCCACGGCGGGTTTGATCTCCGGAAACCAGCGGGTTCCGGCCACATAGAGCGTCCAGTTGCGACCCGGTTGTGCCAGCATATCCATATTGATGTTCATTAAAATATCCGCATGTTCCGGAATTCCCTGCTGCACAAACGCCGCAGCGCCATACAGTCCGGCTTCTTCATAGTCAGTGGCCAGAAACAGTATCGAATGATGACTGCCCGTCTGACTCAGCTGTTGTGCAATATAAATCAACGCGGCAACCCCAGAGGCATTGTCATTGGCACCAAAGTGTATTTTGCGCCCTTGCTTTCCTAAATGATCATAGTGGGCAGATAACACCAGAAACTTATCCGGCTTATGCTGTCCTTTGATTTGCCCGATAACATTTGCACCTTCGGTACGGGTAAACAACCCCGGAGGGGTAAAGGTATGAAACCAGGAAGCAGTCTCCTCAGAGTTATCCTGGCCTTGTTTCTGTGGCAATGGTACAAGACCCGACTCCTGATAGCGCCGGGCAATGTACTCTCTCGCCAGTTGAGCGCCTTCGGTGCCGCTTTTTCGTCCTTGCATCGCGGCACTGCTCAAATGTACCAGATCCTGCCATAATGCCTGCTGTTGTGGACTAAAACCATTGGCATTGACTCGACTAGTATCAACCCGACAGTCCTGTCCTGCGTTGACCGGCGAAGCCATAATCAACAGTACAAAACAGCCACTGATTGTCCGTTGCAGTAAATTAACCAGATTACAGTTTGGCAAACAAATCCATCTTGTGCTGATAATGATCTTTGAGATCATCAATGTTGGTTTTTCTTCTGGCCCGTTGCAAATAACGCAACGCCTGTTCCACATCCCCCATCAGTGCATGCACTTTTGCCATGCCGAAATAAAACTCGTGATGCGAAGCATCTAATCTGATGGCTTTTTTATAGTGAGACATGGCCGCGTGATAATTACTGGCTTCTAACTCCTGTTCCCCTAAATTGTAATGGTAATACGGATTAGAAAGTCGACGAGTTTCCACTTTTGCCAGCAGTTCTTTGGCTAACGCATAGCGCCCCTGATGTTGGTGCAACACAGCCAGATTTTCCATGATCGTCAGATTGTCCGGATTGAGTTTCAACGCTTCGTGATAGGTATTTTCCGCCCAGTCGTAATGCCCTGTCATGCGGTATAAAATGCCCATGTTTGCCCACGCATCCTGAAACTGCGAGTCAGTACTCACTGCCGCCCTGAAATAGGCGTAGGCCGTCAGATAATCAGATTTCAGTAAGGCATCAGCGCCTTTGTTGTTGTAAAACATGGATAACACGCGGTTTTTCCTGACCGATCTCGACGGGAAGTACTTCTTCGGTGAAAAGGGATCAAAATCCACCACCATGGTATTGCTTTCTGCATAGACAATCGACGACTGCTCTTCCATCTCAGAAATACGCAAATTGATGTGGCCATTTAACAGACTGAAACCATTTTTGCGGGTCCAATATTCGGGGATTTCAATTTCTCTGAAGGTAACGGTAAACCCCGCTTCCCGTGCCAGAGAATAAGTCATGATAGACAATGAAAGGCAGTTCGCACTGCGATTAATAAAGGTTTCCCGCGCGGTTGTATTGGCGCTGTTATCGTAAATCATATTAAAGCTGGACCGGTCAAATATCGCACTGATCAGCTCTTCAATAGAACCGGAGCGATCACGTTTGCTTTGTATATCAAAAACAAAACGTTTGGCTTCGTCGCTCAGCTCAAAGATCTCAGACTCGGTTTCCACCGGTACGCTTTCGTAACCGGAAAAGGATATATCCAGGAAGTGGGGATTTACCTGAACAGCGGATTGTTGCGTGGTCTGGCAACCGCTTACAAACAAGAGAACCAGCACCAACGGCAGAAGATTTAACACGCGCATAGAGCACCTCCTACTTTTTTAACCTTAGTCCAATTCGGTGCTCCTCTCAAGGTTGTTGAACGTATAATTCTCCTGATTCATCGCGTCCAGACACGCTAAAAAGGCATTGAGATTAACGCCTTTTTTTGCCGTAACTGAATACCTTCAGTTCGCATGATTTTAATGAGTTTCGTCAGGTCTTCCAGATTCAGGAACTCGCCCAGCCTGACCTGCTGACGAGCATCTTTGAGAAACAGCGGAAAAACATCTTCCGGATGAGTGGCGGGATATTGAATTAATTCGGCCAATTTTCTGTTGAGCAACAGTTGTCGTTTTACCGACGGAAAACCAGATTGAAACGAAATGTATTCGCTGTTGAGCAAGACAATTTGTCGCTGGTAAGTTGCTCTGGATACCAGATAAGTCAGTGCCAACAACAATCCCACTTCCAGGCCGGCAAACGGCAGAATCAGCCAGGCCCCCAACACAAACCAGACCAGCGCGATACTGAGGCAAAATAGTGCGATCGCAGACACTATGATCAAACTTTGTCGCCAGCTCAGGGAACGGTTAGGCGTTAAGGTGAGCTGCACTGTGCCAGGCAGGCGCTTAAGTTTCACCATGGCTGAGATTAGCTTGCAAATACCCGTCAAACTCGGCCCGGCCCATCGGTCTGGCATAATAGAACCCCTGGAAAAACTGACAGGTACGGGTCCTGAGAAACTCACTGTGCTGCTCGGTTTCTACACCCTCAGCCACCACCTGCAAACCCAGGTTTTGTGCCAGCCCAAGAATCGCCTCCACAATGGTTTCGTCTTTCTTATCGGTTCCAATGCCCGCTACGAAACTGCGGTCCAGTTTGACAATGTTAAGGGGCAAGCGTTTTAAATACGCAAAAGAGGAATAACCCGTACCAAAATCATCCAGCGAAAGTTGCACCCCCAATGCCTGAAAACGCTCCATGGTAGTAATGGCTTTTTCCGGGTGAGACATCAGGGCACTCTCAGTCACTTCAACTTTTAACGCCGAGGCCGGTAAGCCAAACTCATGCAGTAGCGAAACCATGCCTTCCGCCACCCCATCCTGCTCAAAGTGGGTAACGGACAAATTGATAGACAGGTAAAAGTCGGGAATGTTGGTGCGCCAGTGTTGCGTATCTGTCAGTCCGCGTCTTAAGGCGTCGTTAGTCATGGGGATGATCAGGCCAATCTGCTCGGCCATAGGGATAAAGACATTTGGCGGTACAATGCCGTCTTTGGTGACCCAGCGCAGTAACAGTTCTGCCCCCACCACCTGGCCGGTATTCGCGTCTAATATGGGTTGATAATAATTGACGAATTCCTGGCTGGCATGGGCCCGTTTGATCAACGATTCTTTTTGCAGGCGATTGCGCACCTCGGTGTCCATAGACTCAGTATAAAAGTGATAGCATTTCCCGGGGTCCTTTTTAGCGTGGAACATGGCGATATCTGCGTCCCGCAACAAATCTTCCGGTAACCGGGCATCACTGGGATACAAGGCAATACCAATACTGGGCGTAATACTGACACTGTGCTCGCATAACTCGATAGGTTCGGCGATACAGGCACTTAACTCCAAAGCGACTTCGCCGACATGTGATACATTTTGAAAAGACTCCAGCAGCACCACGAATTCGTCGCCACCTAATCGCGCCACAGTATCCTGCTTGCGCACCCGTTCTTTTAAACGATTAGCAACCACCTGCAGCAATTTGTCGCCATAGTCATGTCCCAATGAATCGTTGATCTGTTTGAACCTGTCCAGATCCACAAACAACAATGCCAGGGTGTTGCGATTGCGATCCGCCACCTGAATGGCGTGCTCGATGCGATCCAGTAATAACGTCCGGTTGGGTAACAACGTCAGGGCATCGTAATTGGCCAGCAGTTTGAGTTCTTCCTCTGCATTTTTCTGCTGAGTAATATCGGTAAAAATCACCACATAATGATTTTTTTCTCGATTTTCGATACTGATCAAACTGATATTGATCAGCACCTGGCACCGGCCTTTGTCTCGTACTTCGATACTATCCTCACCGTGCCAATGCTCACCTATCCCCATCTGCTCCATGATCTGCCGGTATTTACGCATCTTGCTGCCCAAACCTCTGAACACGTCATCACCCAACGAGATCTGACTTTCAGGTGCATAGTTAAATGCCTTGTAAAAGGAATTATTCGCCATCACACCGTTAAAATCTGAGTCAATGATTAGCACCCAGTCCTTGGTATTGCGAAAGGCTTCGCCAAACACCAGTGCACTGGCGGCGGCTGTTTGTGCCTCATTCACATCCGTGAACAGCCCGGAAATGAGTCTCGGTTGACCGTTGGGGTTTCTCTCTAAAATTTGGCCAACATTGCGAAACCAGTGATAGCTATTGTCAGCCTGTCGCATGCGATAGGTAAAGGTAAACGCATCAACGGAGGCTGAATCAAACAGCGTTTTCCACTCCCGCATAAATTCTGAGCGATCATCTGGGTGAATTTTCAGACAATGCTGCCGGAAGGTTTGCTCTTGCTTACCTGCGTCGTAACCAACAATCCCTACATAGCGAATTAACCGGTCTTTGTCACTCCATTCCCAGGGTTCGCTCTGACTGGATTTTAACGCCAGTCTCAGGCGCTGCTCACTGTCCACCAGCTCTTTGTTCATCGCCAGAATAACGCGTTGTTTAATGCGTCTGCGATAGATAAAGGCAGCCAGTATGCATAACAGCAACAAAACGTAACTCAATCTGGCCCAGGGCGAATTCCAGGGAGCATAGGCGACATTCAGAACTATTTTACTGGGTCTGGTGGAAAAACCGGTTACCGGTGAGATTGCCCGGACGGTAAATTCGTAGGTGCCGGAAGCCAACTGTGAAAAACGCGCCTCATTGGCGTAGGTGAGTGGATATTCCGTGAGTTCCCTGCCTTGCAGCGAATACTGATACTGCACCTGCTGTTGCTGTTCAAACCCCAGGGTCGAAAAACTGATGTGAATGCCGGCATCATTGTAATCCAGCTCAAACACTTGCTCAGCAAGGTTGCTGAAGGTAACCGGCGTGTCGCGATTTGCGATGTTAAAGTCATCAATTACCACCTGCTTGTGAGGATCTGTCCCCACCCCGATATTATCCGGGTTAAAAAGCGTAATGCCTTTTACACCGCCATACACCATTTGCCCGGAGCGTAGTTTTTTCCAGGCTCCGCCGTTATATTCGAGGGCTGCAAGGCCGTAAGACAAATCAAAGTTCATCAGATGGGCATTGTCCAGGCCCAGATTAAAAATTCCCCGATGCGAGCTAAACCAGACGCGCCGATTGCTGTCCTGCAACAAACCATAGGCCACCCCAATACCGGCAGACTTCAGGTGATTGGTTTGTTTCGCCAAGCTAAAATCTTCGTAATTTAAGGCCACCAACCCCTGGCTGGTAAAACTGAACCAAACCAGTCCGTTTTGTGGGTCCAGCGTCCAGCTGTCCACATAAACAAACTCCTGCGGAGAATAGTTTTCCAGCTCATATATCAGCCGGGGTTCGAAACTTCGGGTATCCACGCCCCAAATTTGCCCTGAAACACTCAATATCATGGTATCAGTACCGGGAATTTCACCGATAAAACCAAAGCTGAAATACGGATTAATCACCACTTTGAGATTCGTTAACTCGGTCAGTGTGCCGCTGTCCGGCATGTACAGGTAAAAAGAGTCCAGAGTGGAAAGCCAGATACGTTCTTTTGAATCCACAAATAAAAACGACTGCTGATCAGCAAATATGGCGCGCTGTTTTTCATCGGCTAACCGCACCGGAATTTGTTGTTTAGCCAGAAAATCAAAGCGTTTGATACCTTCACTGGTAGCCAGCCAAAGTTCATTTTCAGCGCGTTGTTGTATCTGATATACCTGTGACAACAGACCTTCCTGGTCATCCACCATAAACCAAAACTCACTGGTGTTTTGGTTCAGATCCAGGTGAGTCAGGCCATTAGAGGTCCCCAACCAAAGCTGATTAGGCGAGGTCTCTTCAATATCCCAAACCTCGTTACTACTCAGTATTTTTTGACCACGACCACTGTTGTAATAATTGCTAAACGCCTCGGTTTTGGGATTCCATAAATACGCCCCGCGCGCATTGGAGGCTAACCAGTAATTTTGGTTTTTATCTCTGAATAACTTAATGATCCGATCGTTATAAATATCCTGATTGGAATTAGAAAATTGCAGTAACGTCTCCCGTTGTAAACTATCCAGATCAATGGCCAATAACCCTTTGTTTGAAGCGGCAAGGATGCGCTCATCTTCCAGTATCAAATCATGAAACTGCAGATTCGGGACTAAGGGTTTTACGAACAGCTGTTGGCTCTCTCCTTCCCCTGCAGAAAGCAATTGTTCGTTTTCCAGTACGAATAGTCCATTGGCTGTCGCAACCCAAAGGCGGTCGTATTTGTCTTTCACCAGTTGCCGAACCCTTTGCTGGTATACATTGGATTGTGAAGACGAGGCGACAGTGACAAACTCAATAGCCTGAGTACTGCCGTTATTTGCGGAGTATCGCACCAGTCCTTTATTGGTGCCCAGCCAGATATCCCCTGCGATATTGGCACTACTGGTGATAAATTGTTCATCCACAAAATTCTCCAGTTCCTGCGGCTCTTCAGAAAACTGCTGTTGTGCATGCGAATAGCTCAAAATACTGTTTGAAGTAAAAAACCAGGTGCTATTGGTTTCTTCATCGCTATGAAAGGTCAATACATCTCTTTCATAATCTTCAGCACTGGCCCAGTGTAGCTGCAATTCGTTAGTACTGGCATTGAAGCTATAGAGCCCGTGTTCAGAGACTGATATCCAATAAAGGCCGGTTCTATCCTGGGTGACAAAATAAATGTAGGCGCCGTTAAAAGAGGCAGATGAATGTTCAAAAGGGCGCACAGAATAGCCGTTGTAAACGTTAAGCCCCTCGGCTGTGCTCAACCAGATAAACCCCGTTTTATCCTGAAAAAAGTGATTAATTGTGCCCTGGCTTAACCCTTCTGAAGTGGAAATTCGCTGTAACGTCGCTGGTGTTGCTGCGGTAAAATGATGTTGTTCAGAGGCGAAACCTGACAGAGAAGATAACAGCAACCAGGCAGCGGTGAGTTGCCATCGACAAAGCAAACGTTTAAAAACCAAAAGGGGCAATCCTGATATCAAAGAATCTATCAGCAAAGAATAGTAAAAATTTGGCAATTATCCCATTCAATTTAGGTTGATCGCCGGTAAAAGTCACAGGCTATTCCGGCTTACTGTTTTTTAGCAATCCTGAAGAGCAGTTTACCCATGATGTGTTGGCGGGCAACTTTACCGATTTTATCGCTACTGATGCTGCGGGTATCATCGCCTTTGAGCATCACCCCCTGGCTATCAACACTGGCTACGCGTTTAATCAGCATTCCCAGATGTTCATGCTGAATCACCACCACATCATTGATGTTGATCCTGAAAAAATGACGCAAGATAACGATAAAGTCACCGGGTTTACAGGTAGGCGTCATGCTGCTACCTGTCACTTTCAGGATTTTAATCAAGCCTGGGGTACACAACTTGTTCGTTGGGCAGATAAGGCGATGTGGTGATAAAGGTTTCCACACTCTTGGTCTGCCAATACATGGCTGCAAACTGATTCACCAGTTCCAGTAATTTTACGCCATTGTCGCGTTGAATGGATTGTTTACAGGCCGAACCGGCCAGCATGATGCTGTGCACTAACTGATGAACGTTTGGGTGAGCGGTGATTTGTGGTTCTTTAAAATAATCTCCCCAAATCACCACGACTTCGTCCTTCACCTTGGCTGCGTGCAATTCTTTTTCTTGCACCAGGCGGGTCAGCTTTGCCTGCTCATCCAAACTCAGGCTGTCTTTGTCTGACAGTTCGCCAATCAGATCCAAAAATCGAACAACACTGAGAGCGGCAAACTGTGCAATGGCCGGATCATAGACTTTACAGGGAATATCGCAATGGGCTGATACCCGTTCAAAACCGCAAAGCTTGTCGATTAAATCGAGCGTGTTATACAACATGATTTCCCTCCTGAGCATTGCCTCTGGTCTGCACAGATTTTTCCGTGAAGAAGTTGATTAAGCCGAAAAGCACTGCGATCAAAGTAATGAAAAATGTTGCCAACAACGCATAGTGATAGAGATCGGCACTCCAGTGACTATGGTCATGTCCGGCATGCGCAAAAACATGGGGAGCGATAAAAAGCAGGCACAATAAGGACAGCTTTCCGAGGAACTTTAACATAAGAACTCCTTTCGGTATTGATTAGATAATTCCGCCATTTGGTGTAAATGACCAGCTTGAAATGATTGGGGATGCTCCTTTTTATGCAGCATTAATGCTGTATAAGTTCGCCTCGCACCCCAAAAGGCGATGTCCTGGTTCTGCTCCGACTGATGCGATACGGAATGAATCAGTTGCATCATCTTTTCATGAACGCTTAATAACTCGCTGAGACACTGATTTGGTTGTTCCAACGCCAGATAACAATCAGCCAGATTGTGATAGCTGACGATGACGGCCATGATTGCCATTCGAAAATCACTGTAGTTATCCTGCAACCTGGTGGCGAGAGAGATGGCCTGCTGATAGCGCGCAATTGCGATACGGAACTCCTGAGCCTCAAAGTACTCATTGCCTTGTCGTATAACGAATTGCCACTCTTCGTACAATTCCTCCGGGTTCGGATACAATGCTCGCGCTGCAGTCGCCATCATCATCTTAGCCTCCTTTGGTCAGTTTCTTAGGTGATAACATTTCTTGTAATTCAGTTACCGAAAAGTCTGTTTCTTCAGCGGCGACATCGACTACGGGTCGCCCCTGAGCATAGGCTTTCTTGGCAATCTCAGCGGCTTTGTTGTAACCAATAATAGAGTTGAGGGCTGTTACCAAAATGGGATTCCGATCTAGTGCATGATTTAAGTTATCCTCATTTATGGTAAAGCCCTCAATAGCCTTGTCTGCCAGTAATACCGCACTATTACTGAGCAGTTGTATGTTTTGCAGCAGGTTGCTGGCGATCATCGGCAACATCACGTTCAGTTCAAAATTACCCGATTGCCCTCCCACAGTGATCGCGGTGTCATTACCAATAACCTGAGCACAGGCCATGGCCACCGATTCGGGCACCACCGGATTGACCTTGCCCGGCATAATGGAAGAACCCGGTTGCAACGCCGGTAAGGCGATTTCCCCTAAACCGGCGAGGGGGCCAGAATTCATCCAGCGTAAATCATTGGCGAATTTCATCAGCGTGACTGCAATGGACTTAAGAACACCGGAAATGGTCACTACGGTATCTTGTGACGAAATCAGCGGGAAAAAGTTACCCACGGTTTTAAACGCCACATCCGTTTTGGTTTCCAGCAATTGGCAAAACGTTTTGGCAAATTCCGGGTGGGCGTTAATTCCCGTGCCTACTGCTGTGCCCCCCTGCGCTAACTTGTGGAGCGACGGCAATACCGCTTCCAGGTTGCGCAGTTGTTGTTCAACCTGATTTGTCCAGCCAGTTAGCACCTGCCCCATCGTCACCGGCATAGCATCCATTAAGTGCGTTCGGCCAGTTTTACAATGATGCCCCACCTCTTCAGCTTTACTTTTTAAGATACGACGTAAGTGTAATAAAGCGGGTAGTAGTTGATTGTTGATTTCCAGGGCCGCACTGACGTGAATGGTCGTGGGAATGACATCGTTGCTGCTTTGCCCATAATTAACATGGTCATTGGGGTGAATGGCCAACTCCGAGTCAGCACTTGCCACCCTGGCTATTACTTCATTGGCATTCATGTTGCTGCTTGTACCCGAGCCGGTTTGAAACACATCAACGGGAAAATGACTCATTAAATCCGCTTGTGCGAGCAAGCTTAGGCAGGCTTTCTGAATAGCTTCAGCCTGCTTTTCGGTCAAACCACCCAGGCGACCATTGGCCTCCGCCGCCACCTGCTTTACCAACAAAAGCGCTTTGATAAACGGTTCAGGCATCCGGCAACCACTGACCGGAAAATTATTGATCGCTCTTTGGGTTTGCGCGCCGTACAGGGCATCAGCAGGCACTTCAAGTTGGCCCATACTGTCTTTTTCAATGCGTTTACCGCTCATTGAATTACTTCCTTTACACTGTTCATCATTTAACTAAAAAAATACTGTCCGAGGCAGTTTACCTCTCGTTGCAACCTGAGCACCTGACGACGACGTCCTTCGCAATTGGCCAGCTGTTCAAGGGCGAGCATTGGCTTGTAAATCACGTCCAGACAACAATGACGCCAGTGTTCTGCCAGATAGGTATCACAAATGACCTCCAGTAAATTGTCCGCCACCCGGTGCAGGATGTTGATTTTCTGCTGCTGGCAATTTGACTCTTCAACTAATTTATCAGCCATCGCAATGTAAGCGTCCAGCAAGGCAGGGTTGTCAGGCTGCAAGCCGTGTCGAATTTCTTTTTCCATGGCCGAGAACGCCAGGTTGAAACATATTTCAGCCATTGCACATCAACCTAATGCATTGCAACGCTGCGTTGTGAAGCCGGTATAGGCATCAGATAAAATCGGAAGAGTTCCGGTTTTTGCAGTTGTGCAATACACTGACTCACATATTCATAGGCGTCCGATGTCGGATCTAACTGTTCCACTGACGTTTTCAGGGTTTCTACCGCCTGTTTGCAGACATGCTCCGCACATACCTTTTGTTTCAGGCTGCGAAAACAATTGTCGAGCAATACCGTGAGGCAACCAAAGCGGGTAACTAACGTACTGCGCTCCCCTGTATATAACTCTAGCAATATTTCCACGGTTTCCCAGGCGCAACCAATCAGTGGCAACGCTTCCTGATACTTATGATGCTCAAGTAAAAACTCGCCTTTCAATTGCATTTGTTCCAGCGACGCCAGCGCCTCCTGGGAGTTAAAATATACCCAGTCCCGATGATGGGGGCACAAAAAGCGCAACTTTGGATGGCTTTGGTTGTGTGTGTTTTTTTCTGAATAGTCTTCCAGCAACATGGTATTTTTTGCCTTACTTAAAAAGAATCACTTGCTTTGTTAGGTATTATCCTGGATCATTTGGCAACACATTGCAAATGATAACCATTATCATTATTATTTTAAATTGTTATCTATTTGTTAAGTTTAAGCATGAAAAGTTCTTAAAACTCGAATTTGCCCCAATAAGGTGAAAAGGACGTATCAGGAACACTTATTAAAAGAGGACAGGTTGAATGCGGAATATGATCAAGGCTGAAGTTACAAAAGTTCATCACTGGAACGATACATTATTTAGTTTCAACACAACCCGGGACGACGCCCTGACCTTTGAAAATGGCCAATTTGTGATGATTGGACTGGAAGTTGAAGGGAGACCACTATTGCGCGCTTACAGTATTGCCAGTGCCAATTATGCGGAAGAACTGGAATTTTTCTCCATTAAAGTTCCTGATGGCGCTCTCACCTCCCGCTTGCAAAACATTCAACCGGGTGAAGAGATCATGATGACGATTCGCCCAACCGGCACCCTGGTCGCAGGCCATCTGTTGCCGGGCAAACACCTGTATTTACTGTCTACCGGAACCGGATTGGCCCCATTTATGAGTGTGATTCAGGATCCCGACATCTATGAGCAGTTTGACAAGGTTATCCTGGTACACGGTACCCGTTGGATTTCAGAACTGGCCTATCAGGATAAAATCACAAGAGAATTGCCAAACAATGAATATTTTGGCGATATCATTCGGGAAAAACTCGTCTACTACCCGACGGTAACCCGGGAGAATTATCAATTTAACAGCCTGAATATTCCCGGTGGTGAAACCCCTCATGAAGGTCGCATTACGGATTTACTTAGCAGTGGTAAGTTGATGAAGGATATCCATATGCCATCGTTAAATCCGGATACCGACAGGTTTATGCTTTGCGGGAACGACGCCATGTTGCAGGAACTGATGACATTGCTGGACGGCTGGGGATTTAGCAGAGCAACTTCCCGCCGGCAAGGAAGCTATGTGATTGAGCAAGCGTTTATCGAGAAATAATGCCAGGACTCTGTACTTTTTCTCAATTCAATCAGTGATAAACTTAGCGGATGATGGCCACCAGGACCTTTTCACATGCCGGTGCAGAAGCTGAAAAAACTGACTTACATTCTCCTTGGGTGGTTGTGTATCACCCTGGGAGTAGTAGGCGCATTCCTTCCGATTTTACCCACCACGCCCTTTCTGATCCTGGCACTGTGGTTGTTTGATCGCAGCTCTCCCCGCTTTCACAGTATGCTATTGAATAACCGCTGGGTGGGCGGCTCATTGCGCCAGTGGCAAGAAAGTAAAACCATATCCAGCAAAACGCGTGGCAGAGCGATTGCCATGATCCTGCTTACTTTCTCGGTGTCTGTTTACCTGGTAAAACACACCTGGCAATTACAGATTATGCTGATCGCACTCTGTATTCTGCTACTCGTTTTACTCACCCGGATCCGGATTCAGGAACATCAATAGCACGATAAATCACTAAAGACAGCCGCCAATTGCCACAAAAATGCCTGTGTGTTAAATTCAACCTCCAACACAAACATAAATAACAATCATTATCACTTTTTAGCAGGCAGCGTGCTTTTGTCCGCGAAACAGTGTTTTCCCTGGCGACTTCCGTGAATTCCTGATTGATCGGATAGCAGCGATAAAAAGCGTTAGGCGTTGCCGGCTAAACGCAACGATTTTGATAATTTATTTGAGAACACACCATGACTCTGTTACCTACATGCGACGACCTCAACAGAACCACGCCCAAGATTCTGGTGGTAGAGGATGATAAATACCTGAATGATGAGCTGAAGCAATTGCTTTCTGATTCAGCGTACCAGGTGGACCAATGTCATGATGGTGAAGAAGCGCTGAGCAAGGCATTAGGTGAAAGTTACCACCTGGTGTTACTGGATTTAATGCTGCCTGTCAGAGATGGTTTATCTATGCTCAATTTGCTGCGTAAAACCGACACGACGCCTGTAATGATTGTTTCCGCCAGGCACGCAGAGCAGGAACGCATTCAGGGACTAAGTGCCGGAGCCGATGACTACATGGCAAAGCCGTTTAACAAAGAAGAATTGTTGCTCAGGGTGGATGCCATTTTAAGACGCACTATGAGACCAAAAGCTGTTGAAGAGCAGGTGCTTAGCCACCAGAATTTAACCCTGAATAAAGCCCAGCAGCAAGTTGAAATTAATCAGCAATCAGTCACTGTCACCCCAACGGAAATGGGGTTGCTCTACATGCTGATACAAAACCGCGGAGAAGTATTGTCTAAAGCATATCTTTATCAAACCGTGTTTCACCGTCAATACAGTCAATATGACCGCAGCCTGGACATGCACATCAGCAAGCTCCGGCGCAAACTCACCGCGGCTGGCTGGGATGGCAGCTGTTTACAAACGGTACATGGCAAGGGTTATTGTTTGCAATGACGCGCACACTCTTTTGGAAACTGTTTCTGATCATTGGGGCTGGCGTTGTCTGCCTTTTTTACATCATCGATATGGCCATTGCACAGATTGAATATGACATGAGCCTGATTGCGCAACCAGACCGCGAGCAATTACAACAGTGGAGTGAACAAGCGGAAGCCCTGTATATCGAAAATAATATAAATCAACTGCAGGCCTGGCTGGATGAACTACAACATCGGGAAAACACCTGGGCAGCGGTAGCACGGGCTGACATCAGTCATATTGCCGGCAGCACGGCTCGCTACGATGATTACAGTGGATTTAATATGGGCAGAAGTGTTGACTGGAAAATTCACTTATATTTTGACTATAACCCTATCATGGAACTGCCGTTTTCGGACGGGAAAACCAGTCTGCTGGTGCAACTTCCGGTGCGAATGCGGCCCGGATCGTTGTGGAATATTACCCGTATCGCACTGCAGGTGGTGCTGCCACTGGCGATTTTAATCCTGTTGTCGCTGGTACTTTATCGTCACATCATGATCCCGCTTAAGCGTCTGGAATCCGCAACCCGGGCCTTTACCACAGGGCAGTTTCAGGTACGAGTTCGCCAACAATTGGGCAACCGCGATGACGAGTTGGCCCAACTGTCGGAAACCTTTGATAAAATGGCGGATCACATCGGCGAGCTTATTCTTCGGCAACGGCAACTGATTACTGATCTGTCCCACGAACTACGTACGCCCCTTTCCAGGCTGGATATCGCACTGGAAAACCTGACGGTAACACAAGACAACAACGTAAGAAGCAACGAGCGGGTAGCGCGTATTCAGCGAGAATCCCGACACATCCGGAAACTGGTGGACGACACCCTGTCTTTGTCCTGGCTGGAAAACGAGCGCCCAGCGATGCGCAGCGAATCTCTGGACCTGGTGGACCTCATTCATGTGCTGACCGAGGACGGTAAGTTCGAATACCCGGATAGAAACATCGAGGTGTCGATGCCGGAAGCCGCCCTGATCAGTAACAGCAATCATCGCATGTTGGGTCAGGCAATAGAAAATATCCTGCGCAATGCTCTGCGCTACACACCTGCCGGTGGAACCGTAACCATTGCTATGCGGCAACTCACTGCGCATTATGAAATTACCATTGCAGACGAAGGACCTGGTGTCGCAGAACAATTTCTGGAAATGATCTTCAGACCCTTTTTTCGGGTGGATACGTCCCGTCCGGCAGACGGTAACAGCTTTGGATTGGGACTGGCCCTAGCCCGGCGTCAATTGCAAACCATTGATGCAACGGTAACTGCCCGCAATATTGCTACCGGCGGTTTGATAATGGCTGTTGTAGTACCACGGCAATAGATTCGTGTCAGGGCGCCAACACACGAGGCTCAGCATTTCCCGTGCGTTGGCATCATCGCAGGTCTAAAAATTAGCCGCAGTGTTTTGGCGCAAGTATTGGGCTCAGCGCTTTAAGATATGCATTCGCGGATGATTTCACTGTGTCCTGTTGCATTGCTTCTGAACCTTTGTGAGTCTTTTCCAGTTCAGCTGCGATGCCCTCTAAGTCTTGCTGCAAACGCTGTACTGCGTTTTCCAGGGTGTAGGTTAATTCATGTATTTTGAGCATATCCTCAACACCGATCTCAGACTGTTCGACAATACCGGCAAGTCTGGCATTGAACTTGTTCAGATTACACAGCGCGACGGTAGTATCGGGGGCCTCCAGTGAGGGAAAGTGATTGTATTGTTCATCCGCAGACAAACCGGTCATTGTTAACATGGAAACAGAAAGTGTAGTGAGTAGAGTCGTTTTCATTGCCTTACCTGAATAATGCTGGCCATCATCTTATTGATACTCAGCGCCAGTGCTTGTGTGTTTTCATTCTTTTAAAAAACGAAGCGCAAAATGATCTTTCGTCCCGGCTCCGTTTTTGCAGGCAGCCATAATAATACGAACAGTTATTGTTTTCATCTATGTCACACCATCCGTATCAAAAAGAACGAGTTATGCCCAAAATGACCAACTCCCGGCCTTAACGTAAAATTGTAAAAAATGTAAAAGTGCTGTCCCTCACCTTGACCATTAATGATAATCATTATTATTTATTGAGACAAAGGTGCCAAGTGAACAAACTAGTTTTAGCAGGCAGTATCTGCCTCGCGGGTGTTTCATCTTTCGCGGCTGCAGCCGAAGAAGAAACAAAAAGTACAGATTTTGAAAAAATTACCGTCGTAGGTGTTGCGACTAACTCGATTATTACCGCAGAAGAAGTCGAAACCTATCAGGCTAATGACCTGGCTGACGTATTTCGGGCGACCCCCTCGGTCTCCGTTGGTGGCTCAGTCGGTGTTGCTCAAAAAATCTATATTCGCGGTCTGGAAGACTCCCTGCTAAATGTCACTGTAGATGGTGCTCAACAAACCTCTACATTATTCCACCATATCGGCCGGGTAAATATCGACCCTGATCTGTTACAACAAGTGGATGTACAGGCAGGTGCCGGTGAAGCCACCAGCGGCCCGGGCGCTATTGGCGGCTCTATCCGTTTCAAAACAAAAGACGCCAACGACCTGCTGGGCGCAGATCAGCAATTTGGTGGTAAATTAAAGTGGAGCGAATTCACCAATGATGGCCGTCGGGTCAGTGGTAGTTTATACGGAAAGCTCAGTGACTCATGGGGACTTTTAGGCTACTACAGCGACGTAGAACGCAACAATTTTGAAGACGGTGACGGCAACGAAGTGTTGGGTACAGCTGCAGAGCAGGACATGGCCTTTGTTAAGCTGAGCGGTAACATCACAGATCGCCAATATCTGAGCGTCAGCTATGAAAAGCGTGACGAAGAGGGACAATTCAGTGCCCGCCCCAACTGGGAAGTTCCTGAAGGTGCGCCTTTATATCCGAGCCAGGCTGAAAGAGAAACTGTGGTGGCCAACTATAGTTACGCCCATAGCGAATTAGTCAACCTGGAAGTCACCGCGTATCAAACAGAATCTGCATTTCGCGGTGGTCGTTTTGACTGGCTCGCCACCATAGACACCTTCGGACTGGATATTCGCAACACCAGTGAAGTCGGAAATCACATTTTTATCTATGGTGTCGACTATCGTGATGACTCAGTAGAAAGTGGCTATGCTATTCCCCAGGCGGAAGAAAATCACGCCGAGGAAGGCAGTGTTACAGGCTGGTACTTCCAGGGTTATACCGACGTCACCGATGCATTGCGTCTGAGTTATGGTGCCCGCTATGATCAGTATGAATATGATCAAAAAATCCTGCTGGACGATTATTACGGCACTCCCATTACCGAAGCGCCAGCCCAACAAGATGATAACGAGCTGAGTATTAATGCCGGTTTGTCATACGCTTTGACCGACAAATGGACATTTGGTCTGGGTTACGCAGAAGCGGCACGCGGCAAGGAAATTGGTGATGGTTTTACCATTGATGGTTATTTGTATGATGGCTCTGAAGAACCCGTTACCGGCAGCAATCTGGTACCGGAAACTGTAGCCAACATCGAAGCCTCTTTGCAGTACAGCGACAACAACCTGAATGCCAGAATCGCGGTGTATGATTCGCAACTGGACGATGTGATTTTTAATCGCCTGTACGGTGATGCACTGTTTGAAAACATCGGTACCATTGAGACTCAGGGTTTCGAATTTGACGTGGCTTATCGTTGGGGTGAATTTGACTTCTTCGTTGGTTTTTCCAGCAACGACTCTGAACTGGACCCTCGCGCAGATCTGTATACGACGGAATACAGTAATATTGCCATTAATGGTTATGAGTTTAACGGTTTAGGTAACTCTCGTGGCGACACCTGGGTATTAGGCTTAGATTATACGCCGCACGCCGATGTGCAGATTGGCTTTAATGTAACACGGGTGAACTCCATCACTTTCGATACATTGCATCAGGATCACGATCTGGGCTGGGTAGACAGCTTGTATGCCTTAACTAAGCCCAGCTACACCACAGTCGACCTGTACGGCGAATGGCAAGCCACTGCCGACCTGAGTTTTAATCTGGCAGTCACTAATGCGTTCGATAAACTGTATCGCGATCAATCCAGTGTTGGTGACTTTAGTGCTGTACCTGGTTATGAGTTAGTGGTCGGCCCCTATGAAGCTGGTCGTGATATTCGACTGACTGTAGCTTATACCTTTTAACCTGTAGGAAGTCTGGCACCTGATGTTTCGCAAAATTATTTTCTGGTCGCATCTGGTGCTTGGCGTCAGTGGTGGCGTGATTATTTTTATCATGTCAGCCACTGGCGTTGTGCTGACTTATGAGCGACAGATCCTGGAATGGCAGGAATCCCGTTTTACTGTTGTTGAAAGTCATGGTGCAAGCCGCCTGACAACCGATCAGGCGTTGTCTGTGGTCCGGCAAAAACACCCTGACGAACACCACTTTTACCTCAGACAAGTTAATCGTCCGGGCGCAGCCATTCCGGTCTGGGCAGGACGAGACAGTTATCTGCTTCACCCTTATACCGGCGAAATTTTACTAACCGGCCCCACTACCCTGAGTGGATTTTTTCGCTGGAACGAAAACCTGCATCGTTGGCTGTTAGCTGACGGTAGCTTAAGGCCCATTACCAAAAACATCACGGCCTACAGTAATCTGGTGTTTTTGTTCCTCATTATCACCGGTCTGTATCTCTGGTTGCCGAAAAATATGCGCTGGAAAGTGGTCAAACAAAGTTTGTTGTTTCGCCGCCAACATAACTCCCGTCGGTCTCGCTATTTAAACTGGCACAAGGTGTTTGGCGTCTGGACGTTAATACCACTATTTTTTATTGTTTGCACCGCCACTATTTTTCATTTTCCGTGGGCAAATAAGCTGCTTTACAGCGCCTACGGTGAAGTGATTCCCGCACGCGAGCAACACCCGGAACTGGAACATCTTGAAGATGGCAAACAAAGCTACGAAACACTGTTTCGGATTGCGCAACAACACAGCAATCTGCACAGTCATCGTCCCTGGTACTCCATGTGGATGGAAGTAGGTGAAACGGCCGGTGAGGTACGCTTTTTTATCGATGCTACAATTGGTCTGCACCCGGAACACGCCTATTCCTTGTACCTGGATGCGGATACCGGTGATGTTGTTAAAGCCAAGACCCAGGCGGACTGGTCAAAAGGAGATCGGGCATGGGATGTAGCGCGGTATCTGCACACCGGGGAATATTTCGGGTTGCCGGGGCAAACTATCGCCGGGCTGGCCTCACTGGCCGCCTGTATTCTGGTGTTTACCGGTTTTTTCTTATCCTGGAAACGGCTCATTACACCTCGCCTTAAAGCCCGGCTGACATAGCAAATTACGGCGGGCAGCGGCTGTTACTCCAGTCCCAAAAACCCGCCGGTTTGATGCTGCCAAAGACGCGCATACTGCCCCCCTTTGGCCAGTAACTCCTGATGCGTTCCCATCTCTACGACCTTGCCTTTGTCCAGTACGATAAGTCTGTCCATTGCTGCAATGGTGGACAAACGATGAGCGATGGCCAGGACCGTTTTATTCGCCATGATTTTATTCAGACTTTCCTGAATGGCGACCTCAACTTCTGAGTCCAGCGCCGACGTCGCTTCGTCTAATACCAAAATGGGCGCATCTTTTAACAGTACTCTGGCAATGGCAATGCGCTGCCGTTGTCCGCCTGAGAGCTTGACCCCCCCGCTCTCCTACCATGGCATCGTAGCCACGCTGGCCCTGTTGATCAGTGAGCGATAAAATAAATTCGTGAGCTTCCGCCTGTCTGGCAGCAGTAATCACTTCCTGTTCACTGGCATCCGGTTTGCCATACAAAATGTTTTCTCTGATTGAGCGGTGCAACAGGGAAGTATCCTGTGTCACCATGCTGATATTGGCGCGTAAACTTTCCTGACTGACCCGGCTAATATCCTGACCGTCAATGCTGATGGTACCTTTCCCGACGTCATAAAAGCGCAACAGCAGGTTCACCAGGGTAGACTTTCCCGCGCCCGATTTACCCACAATACCCACTTTCTCACCGGCCTGGATAGATAGTTTCAGGCCGTCGAACACCGCAATGTTGTCAGCAACACTCTTGTAATCAAAGGTAATGTTGTCGAACTGAATCGCGCCTTGTTTAACCTGCAAAAATGGAGCGTTAGCCACATCCTTCACTTCCGTTGGCAGCGACAGGGTATCAATGCCGTCCTGTACCATACCAATGTTTTCAAATAGTCCGGAAAATTCCCACATTATCCACTGTGACATGCTGTTTAGGCGCATTGCCAGTGCCACTGAAATTGCGATATCACCTGCGGTGACCGTACCCACTTGCCAGTAAAAAAGTCCCAGTGCAACAACGGCAAACACCAGCAATGCGTTGCTTAACCAAACGCAACCATCCAGTACGGTTACCAGACGCATCTGTGGATATACTGTTTTCAGAAACGCCTGCATACTGGAGCGGGCATATTCGGTTTCCTGGGTACTGTGAGAAAACAGTTTAACTGTCTGAATATTGGTATAACTGTCCACAATCCTGCCAGTCATGGTAGAACGGGCATCAGCTTGCTTTTGCGACACTGACTTTAATCTGGGAACGAAATACCGAAGTATGAGTACATACACCACAAACCAGGCAGCAAAAGGCACTGCAAGGCTGAGGTCCATGGTCATCACCAGAATCACAATGCTGAAAAAGTACACAGACACATAAACCATGAGATCCATCATCTTCAGCACGGTTTCGCGAACTGACAACGCAGTTTGCATGACTTTGGTGGCAATTCTGCCGGCAAAATCATTGTAGAAAAACGACAAACTCTGATGAATCAGATACTGGTGAGCAGACCAGCGAATGCGCATCGGAAAATTACCCAGTAACGACTGGTGTGAAAACAATGCCTGCAGGACCACAGCCGTTGGCAGACCGATAACCAGCAGTCCCGCCATCCAGTACAGTGTGCTTCTATGTTGCTGAAAATACTGCTCCGGGTTCCCGGCGGCCACGGCATCAACCAGGGTTCCCAGGTAACCAAATAAATACACCTCCAGCACTGCAATTGTACCGCTGAGTAAAGACATCATTAGCAGCGCTGGCCACATACCTTTGCAATAATGCATACAAAACGCCAGCAGGGTTGCAGGCGGCTTACCTGACTCAGTTTCCGGAAACGGCTGAGTCAGGCTTTCAAAAAACCTAAAGATCATAGATAAATTAGAAAGCTTAAAAAATAATTGAGAAAACCCAGTAGAGGCAAATAACGATTTGCACCAGGAAGAGTACCAGTCTTAATTGTACCGCAATAATAGAGGTTGAGAGAAGGTGTACACAGGACTGAGCCAGGCGAGCGGCAAATACTACCAACGCCAAACCGTTAGTCAGCTCTTGTTGACCGGTTGCCAACGCCAACAATAGTGTTCCACCTACAATGGGAAAGCTTTCCACACAATTTGCCTGGGCACGGGTTAATCGCGAGCCAAACGGGGACACGTCTTCGCCACTGGCGTTAAACTGATTGGCCGCTTTTTCCCCTTTGACGACCACAATCGATCGAAAAACAATCAGGGCAATGAGCAAAACTATCGTCCAGGCAATATAACCCGCTAACGCAATAACAGTGGCAGACATAATAACTCCAACTAATGAATGTCATTACAAGACCCAGAAAGAGAAAATAAAATTCCTGAGCCTCTTCAGTGTATTGCAAGAAGAAACATTTCGAAAGTTATACAACGGGAATAAAAAAGGCTCCGCAATGGAGCCTTTGTGCCTATTGGAAGTAATTAAGCTTCTTTTGACTTTTCACGAGAAGCGCGTTTACGATCATTCTCGGTTAACAGCTTCTTACGGATACGGATGCTGATTGGTGTTACTTCTACCAGCTCATCATCGTCAATAAATTCCAGGGCCTGCTCCAATGACATTACGATTGGTGGCACCAGGTTTTGCGCTTCATCAGTACCGGAAGCGCGCACGTTAGTTAACTGCTTGCCTTTAAGTGCGTTTACGGTCAGGTCGTTATCACGGCTGTGAATACCAATGACCATACCTTCATACACTTCAACGCCGTGTCCGATAAACAGACGACCACGGTCCTGCAAATTAAACAGGGCGTTAGTCAGGGCCTTACCAGGTGCGTTAGCAATCAATACCCCGTTCTTGCGTTGACCGATGTTACCACCTTTGTGGTTAGCGTAATGATCAAACGTGTGGTACAACAAACCCGAACCTGAGGTCAGAGTCATAAATTCAGTCTGGAAACCTATCAAACCACGGCTTGGGATCACAAAGTCCATGCGCACCCGGCCTTTTCCGCCCGGAGACATATCGGTTAATTCACCTTTACGCAGGCCAATTTGTTCCATAATTGAACCCTGGTGCTCTTCCTGACAGTCAATCGTCAGTGTTTCGAACGGTTCTTGTAGCTGACCGTCAATTTCCTTAAGAATAACTTCAGGACGAGATACAGCCAGTTCGTATCCTTCGCGACGCATGTTTTCAATCAGAATGCCCAGGTGCAATTCACCACGACCAGATACCCGGAATTTATCAGGGTTGTCCGTTTCGTTGACGCGCAAAGCCACGTTGTGCACCAATTCAGCTTTCAAACGATCCAGGATATTACGCGAGGTGACGAATTTACCTTCTTTACCGGAAAACGGTGACGTATTGACCTGGAAAGTCATGGTAACGGTAGGCTCATCAACCGACAGCGGAGGCAAAGCCTCAACCTTGTTCACGTCACAGATGGTGTCTGAAATTTTCAGCTCACCCAGACCGGTTACCGCGATAATGTCGCCAGCGTAACCAGCGTCCACTTCATGTCGCTGCAGGCCCATATAGCCCAGTATCTGGCCTACTTTGCCATTGCGTTTTTTGCCATCCGCCGTCACAACAGTAACCTGTTGATTCAGTTTAACGCTACCGCGGGTAACACGACCAACACCGATTACACCTACATAAGAGTTATAATCAAGCTGCGAAATCTGCATCTGGAGAGGACCATCTATATCTGCATCAGGTGGTGATACCTGATCTACAATGGTCTGAAATAGTGCCGTCATATCTTCAGCAGGCTGGTCAGAATCTAACGACGCCCAACCGTTTAGCGCTGAAGCGTAAACCACCTGGAAGTCCAACTGCTCGTCAGTTGCCCCCAGGTTGTCGAACAAATCAAATACCTGGTCCATTACCCAGTCAGGACGTGCGCCCGGCTTGTCGATTTTGTTAATCACAACAATCGGCTTTAATCCCTGAGCAAAGGCTTTTTGAGTAACAAAACGCGTTTGCGGCATTGGGCCTTCCTGCGCATCAACCAGCAACAGTACAGAGTCAGCCATTGACATTACACGCTCTACTTCACCACCGAAATCGGCGTGTCCGGGCGTGTCAACGATATTGATACGGTAATCGTTCCATTTAATCGCTGTATTTTTCGCCAGGATAGTAATACCACGTTCTTTTTCAATGTCATTGGAGTCCATGACACGTTCTTCAGTCTCACCCCGGCTTTCAAGGGTTCCTGACTGCTGCAGAAGTTTGTCTACCAGGGTTGTTTTCCCGTGGTCAACGTGGGCTATAATGGCGATATTACGCAACTTTTCTATGGCTACCGGATTGGCTGTCATTTAATGATTTCTCTGTAACTTATTAAAACGATGGCGGACGTCTTCGTCAGCACGCTCAGGTGCTCGGTTTTTAACCGGATGAGGTCAGCGAGGCGCGGATTTTACAGGGTTATCAGAAAATAAGCGATTGAAATCTAAACTTTCTTCAGAATATTCACTGGATTGTCATATTTACAGGTTCAGTTTATTTATTTAACGCATTATTAGACTATGTCTTTGCACCAATATGGATATAGACTAGTGTTTTAACTGATAAACGCCAATACATTGCACTATTTTGGATCGTTATGCACCATACTGGTGCCTGCGGATATAAAAACAGTAACACTGACAAACAGGTGTTTAATATAACCCTATGTTTTATATCGACTTTTATTAAATATTAAGATGGCATGAAAATAGCTAAATACACAAGCTATAGATATAAGCTATGATTTCAGGAATTTTTAAGGTGTTTCCTGACACCAACTATGACCTACTCAACCGGAGGACAATATGTCAGTAGAATCGGCTTTAGCCTTGATTGCAGAAAGTGAAGCAAAGTTTGTTGATCTGAGATTTACCGATACAAAAGGTAAAGAGCAGCACGTTTCTATCCCTGCAGGGCTTATCGACGAAGAGTTTTTTGAAGAAGGTAAAATGTTTGATGGCTCTTCAATCGCAGGATGGAAAGGAATCAACGAATCAGACATGATTTTGATGCCAGATCCCGCTACTGCTGTATTAGATCCTTTTGCTGAAGAGGCACAGGTTAACATTCGCTGTGGTATCGTTGAACCTTCTACTATGCAAGGCTACGACCGCGACCCTCGCTCAATTGCAGCTCGCGCTGAAGAGTATCTAAAATCAACAGGTATCGGTGATACCGCTTACTTCGGTCCAGAGCCAGAGTTCTTCTTGTTTGATGACATCCGCTTCCACACTGAAATGGGCGAGTCTTACTACATGATCGACTCATCAGAAGCCAAGTGGAACTCAGGTGCAGAGTTTGAAGGCGGTAACCTGGGTCACCGTCCTGGCGTAAAAGGCGGTTACTTCCCGGTACCTCCGGTTGACTCTGCTCATGACATTCGTACCGCAATGTGTCTGGTTATGGAAGAAATGGGCCTGACAGTTGAAGCTCACCACCACGAAGTAGCCACAGCGGGTCAGAACGAAATCGCATGTCAATTTAATACTATCGTTAATAAAGCAGACGAAATCCAAATCTACAAATATGTAGTTCACAACGTTGCTGATGCCTACGGTAAATCTGCCACCTTTATGCCTAAGCCACTGGTAGGTGACAACGGTTCTGGTATGCACTGCCACCAGTCTATCAGTAAAGATGGTCAAAACATCTTTGCCGGTGATAAGTACGGCGGTTTGTCTGAAGAAGCCTTGTATTACATCGGTGGTATCATCAAGCACGCGCGTGCCATTAATGCCTTCGCAAATGCTTCTACTAACTCCTATAAGCGTTTAGTACCTGGTTTTGAAGCTCCGGTAATGCTGGCCTATTCAGCGCGCAACCGTTCTGCTTCTATCCGTATTCCTTACGTAACCAGCGCGAAAGCACGTCGTATCGAAGTACGTTTCCCTGATCCAACTGCCAACCCTTATCTGGCCTTTACAGCCATGTTAATGGCCGGTATCGACGGTATCAAAAACAAGATCCACCCTGGCGATGCAATGGATAAAGACTTGTACGACCTGCCAGCAGAAGAAGCCGCTGAAATCCCAACTGTTGCCAGTTCACTGGAAATGGCGTTACAGGCACTGGACAACGACCGTGACTTCCTGAAAGCGGGTGGCGTAATGAGCGATGACATGATTGACGCCTACATCGCACTTAAAGCTGATGAAGTAGAAAAACTTAACATGACTACTGCACCAGTCGAATTTGACATGTACTACAGCGTATAAACCGCAGGTACAAGGTTAATCTGATAAAAACCCGCTTAATAGCGGGTTTTTTTGTGAACATTTTCACTTTTACTATTGAGAAATCCCCCCGGGCAGACAACACTTACAGAGTCTTCCCACTAAATCATTGTGCTATGTCCTGTAAATTCGCCACTTTATTAATGATGTTGTGCCTCTGTGTGAACGCATTGGCGACAACAAAAATATACAAAGTAGTGAAAGCGGATGGCAGCATAGTCTATACCGATAAACCACCGGCTAACGCCCAGGAATATAAACTGGAGGTAAAACCCAACATTATCGCTACACCTACGCACAAAAATAGCGCAACAACGATCCCGGCGAGCAATTCCGCACCATCACCAGACTATAGCGTAACGATCACTTCTCCCGCCAATGAAGCTACTGTGCGCAATAATGCCGGCACTGTCACTATCAGTGTGAATGTATCACCGGAAGTCAAAGGATTGTACAGGCTCATTGTTAATGGTGAGCCCACTGCTCAACAGGCTTCCCCGGTTTTTGAACTTCAGGAACTGAACAGAGGTGAGTATAAAATAAAAATCGAACTTCTTGACCAGTCAGGCAAGCTACTTGCATCTTCTCCGTTAAGCACCTTTTATCTACATAAAGCATCTGCACTAATCAATGCAAACTAGATAATTCAAGGGGTTAGAAAGCAGCGCTTTTAATCCTAAATTTTTTATTGCACTATAATAGTGCATTGCAGTTCTAAATTTATGAGTGAAGATATCAAACTAAATAATTTGCTGGATAATCTTTCAACAGCGATTCTATTGCTTGACGAAAATATGCATATTCAATTTGCTAACCTTTCGTCTGAATCCCTGTTTGAGCATTCCCGCAATCAACTCATCAATCACACCCTGACCGAGTTTCTCATTGGCGACTGTATCAAGATAGAGCGTTTCTACAGCGCACTGCAAAACAGAGACAGTTTCTCGGAAAACGAGATCCAGCTTATTTTCAAGGACGGGCGCCACAGTCTGGCATCAATGATAGTGACCTATTACGAGTCTGCTGAACGGAAGATGTTGGCGCTTGAAATCAACCCGATTGACCAGATCAAAAAGCTCAATCAGGAAAGCCATCAATGGGCGGTACAGCAAGCATCCAGAGATCTGATAAGAGGCCTGGCGCATGAAATAAAGAATCCGTTGGGAGGTATCAGAGGGGCAGCGCAACTACTTGAACGGGAGTTGCAGGACACAAACCTCACTGAATTTACGCAATTGATTATCGAGCAATCCGATCGATTGCGAAACCTGGTTGACAGATTACTGGGGCCAAATAAGCCGCCAGATTTCCAATGGGTTAATGTTCATAGGGTGATCGAAAAAATCCGAACCCTGTTAACTATCGAACACGACAGCATTATTATTGAACGAGATTACGATCCCTCTATCCCGGATATGTATATCGACCAGGATATGTTACAACAGGCAATTTTGAACATTGCCCGCAATTCCGTGCAAGCCATGAATGGCAATGGCACATTAAAGTTTTATACCCGAATTCAACGGCAATCCACCATACACGGCACCCGATTTCCTTTGTGCGCCCAGATCAAAATTATCGATGATGGTCCGGGTATTCCAGATACCATTAAAGACACCTTATTTTATCCTATGGTGACTTCAAAAATTGATGGTACCGGCCTGGGTTTATCCATATCCCAGTCACTAATCAATCACCATAAAGGCAAAATTGAAGTAGATAGCTGGCCCGGACGTACCGAATTCACAATCTTAATTCCCATTGCTAAGAAGGAAGACATCAGATGAGTAATGCTCCTGTATGGATTGTTGACGACGACAGTTCAATTCGCTGGGTTCTGCAAAAAGCATTACAAGGCGCCAATATAGAATGTTTTAGCTTCGAAAACCCCGAGGATTTGCTGTTACAGTTAGACTCAGGTCAGGCACCAGAGGTCATCATATCGGACATCAGAATGCCGCAAATGGATGGTATGCAATTGCTGGAAACCGTACACCAGCAACATCCTGATATTCCCTTTATTATCATGACAGCGCACTCTGATTTAGACAGTGCGGTGAACGCCTATAAACAAGGGGCGTTTGAATATCTCCCCAAGCCCTTTGACATTGATGAAGCTATTACTCTGGTGCAAAAAGCACTTACCAAAGCCAGAGAAAACAATACTAAATCCGGCAACAATGACCCCAGGGTTAAAACTGAAATCATCGGCGAAGCACCTGCTATGCAGGAAGTGTTTAGGGCGATTGGTCGATTATCCCGGTCCAGCATCAGTGTCCTGATAAATGGGGAATCAGGAACCGGCAAAGAGCTTGTTGCACAAGCACTGCATAAGCACAGCCCCAGAGCGGATAAAACCTTTATTCCCCTGAATATGGCAGCTATTCCTGGCGACCTCATCGAATCGGAATTATTCGGGCATGAAAAAGGGGCGTTTACCGGCGCTCAAACCACTCGTGTGGGACGCTTTGAACAGGCTAATGGTGGCACCCTTTTTCTGGATGAAATCGGAGACATGCCCATTGATGTACAAACCAGATTACTCAGAGTGCTGGCCGACGGACAGTTTTATCGCGTCGGTGGTCACGAACCGGTAAAAGTGGACGTGCGTATCATCGCCGCTACCCATCAGGATTTGGAAAAACGGGTCAGTGACGGTAAATTCAGAGAAGATTTATACCACCGACTCAATGTTATTAAAATCCACCTTCCCAAATTGAGTGACCGCAGTGAAGATATCGTACCTCTGGCCCATCACTTCCTGGCATTGGCAGCCAGAGAACTGCAGGTTGAAGCTAAGATTCTCGGGAAAGAAAGCCAGAAAATTCTCAGCAACCTGCCCTGGCCCGGAAACGTCAGACAATTAGAAAACATTTGTCGTTGGCTGACCGTGATGGCGAGCAGTAAAGAAATCCAGCCCGAAGATTTACCGCCAGAAATCCACAAGCAACAGGTATTTACCTCTCAGGAATCATCCCAGGCCACCTGGCAAGAGTTGTTGTCTTTGTGGGCAGACTCACAGTTGCGCTCCGGAAAAAACGATATTTTGAATGAAGCCACTATGGAATTTGAAAGAATACTCCTCGATCGTGCGTTAAATCATACTCACGGGCATAAACAAGATGCAGCAAAACGTCTTGGCTGGGGCAGAAATACCTTAACCAGAAAGCTCAAAGAGTTAAATTACAAATAAGCTGGAACAAGCTGATTTTTTAAAACTGCTTGCAGATAATATACAAAAACTCAGCATACCACGGACTTTTGCTTGTCCTGGTGGCTGACGGCGATGGCATTGGCAGATTGGAACAAACAGCGAAGCGTTACCGCTGTGAAGTTTAAAGCTACAAGGAAGTGTTTGTTTTCCCAATCGTTCCAAATAGGCGCTGTCATCAGTGATGCGCTTTTCCTGTTCAATTGGCAGAGCCCCCCTCTTTGAGTTTAGCCGTGGTGTACTGTTCAAAGACTAAGGTGTTGCAACCATGTTCATACACCGGGCTGAGAGAAACAAGTAACCTGATGGTACCTTACACGCCTCCATCAGAAAGCCAGTTTGTGCTGTGATACGATTGCAATGCGATATCATCAGCGCGCTCTAATCGCCGCCATTTCCAAACGGAATCTTCACCATACAATTCATGCAGCGTCTGGTTAAACTCCGCGCTAAAAAGTTATTCAGCGAGCACACCCCACTGTTTGTCATTAAATTGGAAATCAACAGATACAAAAAAGGCCGCTTGCGCGACCTTCTTTTGGGATGGGTTGTAATCGTCGATATTAGTCGATGATTTTAGCTACAACACCAGCACCTACTGTACGACCACCTTCACGGATTGCGAAGCGCAGACCTTCGTCCATCGCGATAGGAGCAATCAGTTCTACTACGAACTTCAGGTTGTCACCCGGCATTACCATTTCTACGCCTTCTGGCAGCTCAACAGCACCTGTTACGTCAGTTGTACGGAAGTAGAACTGTGGACGGTAACCTTTGAAGAACGGAGTGTGGCGACCACCTTCGTCTTTGCTCAGTACGTATACTTCTGCTTCAAACTTAGTGTGTGGGTTGATTGAACCCGGCTTAGCCAGTACCTGACCACGCTCAACTTCGTCACGCTTAGTACCACGAAGCAGAACACCAACGTTCTCACCTGCACGACCTTCGTCAAGCAGCTTACGGAACATCTCAACACCAGTACAGGTAGTCGTAGTCGTTTCTTTGATACCTACGATTTCTACTTCTTCACCAACTTTGATGATACCTTGCTCAACACGGCCAGTTACTACTGTACCACGACCTGAGATGGAGAATACGTCTTCGATTGGCAGAATGAACGGCTTGTCGATTGCACGCTCTGGCTCAGGAATGTAAGAATCCAAAGCTTCGCCCAGCTCGATGATTTTCTTTTCCCACTCTGCGTCGCCTTCCAGCGCCTTAAGAGCAGAACCCTGGATAACGGGTAAGTCATCACCTGGGAATTCATATTCAGTCAGAAGTTCACGAACTTCCATTTCTACCAGCTCTAACAGCTCTTCATCGTCAACCATGTCACACTTGTTCATGAATACGATGATGTAAGGTACGCCAACCTGACGACCTAACAGGATGTGCTCACGAGTCTGAGGCATAGGGCCGTCAGTCGCAGCTACTACCAGGATTG
>NZ_JAJEWQ010000013.1 GCF_020687805.1 Planctobacterium marinum
CCGCTGCCACAGGCTGATGCAGCAACTGCTCATCCACTAAGTTCAGTTGATAGTCCGTGTCTGCCAGTAAGGTGTTGGCAAATTCTGCCGTCGTCACCACCTGTGACACTTCTGCAAGCCTTAACAAGGTACTAATACGCTCATCCGGCAAGTGGGCATCAACCGGTAAATAGGCGCCACCTGCACGCAGGATAGCCAACACTGACACCACCTGTTGCCAACCTTTCTCCATCACTACCGCTATCAGTTTATTGCGCTGGCTGCCGCCTTTTATCAACTGCTCACTGAGCCGGGCACTCATCTGGCCAAGCTCCCCATAAGTGACACTGCGCTCTTTGCTATACACCGCGATATTATCCGGGGTTGCCGTGATCTGTGACAGGACTTTACTGTGCAACAAACGGGGAGACAATCGCTGTGCATCCATTGCACCATCGCCCTCTCGGCCAACCTGCAGCAAGGCTTGTGCTTCAGTGGCAGGCACCATAGGGAGCGTGAAAATGTCTGCCTCAGGTGAGCGTACCATCGACGTTAACAACGCATTGAAATGACGCGCCATGGTTTCGATCGTTTGCGCCTTAAACAGATCACTGTTGTATTCCCAACCCAATTGTAAACCATCAGGCGATTCTACCGCGGTGAGAGTTAAGTCGTATTTGGCAATGCCTTCGCCCTCGTCGGCCAGGCCGCTAATGGATAATTGCGGTAAGGACAATTCAACCGCATCATTGTTTTGTAGCACCAACATAACCTGAAATAGCGGGCTGTGGCTGGTACTGCGCTGTGGTTGAACGGTTTCTACGACTTGTTCGAATGGCACTTGCTGATTTTCATAAGCGTCAAATACCACCTGTTTACTTTGCAATAATAAATCTTTAAACGACGAGATATCAGTGAGGTCATTGCGCAAAACAAGCGTATTGACAAAAAAGCCTATCAACTGAGATATTTCTAATTGTTCACGGTTAGCAATAGGGCTTCCAATAGCAATATCTTTTTCGTTGCTGTACCGAGACAACAAGGTGGCAAACACGGCATTTAACCCAACAAACAGGCTGGCACCTATTGCCTGGCACAAACGCTCCAGCTCTTTGTAAGCCTCGTGGCAAACCTCTGAATAAATAACCTGGCCACGGAAAGATTGCTGGGTTGGGCGACTAAAATCTAATGGCAAACTGTGGGCTACAGGCAAATCAGAAAGCTGCTCTTGCCAATATGCCAGTTGTTGGTTTAAAACATCCCCTGAGATATATTTCTGCTGCCAATATGCATAATCTGCATACTGAACTTCCAGTGGCTCCATCACTGCAGGAACGCCTTCAATATTAGCTTGGTAAAAATGGCAAAACTCTTTCATTAGCAGTGACATGGACCAACCATCTGAGGCAATGTGATGCATAGTCACTAACAAGATATATTGCTCTTCATCCACTTTAGCCAAATTGCAGCGCAGCATAAGATCTTGAGTCAAATCAAAGGTGCTTCTACCTTTTTCAATGAGCCAGTTGGACAAATTGCGCTTATCCAGAGCTTTGTCATCGGACATGAATTCGGTGTAATCCACCTCAAACTTTTCTAATTTTTTGATATGCTGGAATGGCACACCATCATCATTAACTCTAAAGCAGGTACGCAAACTTTCATGGCGCTCTATGATGCGATTGAATGCATCTTGCAATGCGTCAATCGACAAGTCTCCCTGCAGGTTTAACGCAATGTGAATGTTGTATTGATGCTGTCCTGGCGTTAATTGATCGATTAACCACAAGCGGTTTTGCGCAAAAGACAAAGGTAGAGGTAACTCCCGGCTTACAGGCTGGATTGCGGGCAAGCCAGTATCTTCACTGCTTGCAAGGATGGTGGCCAGATTGGAGATGGTCTGGGCAGTTAAAAAGTCTTTCAACGACAGATTTGTGCCAAAGTGTCGGTTAATTCTGGCCAGCGCCTTTATTGCTTTTAAAGAATGCCCACCCAGATCAAAAAATGAATCTGCAACACCAAAATCTGCTTCATTTATTAACAGCACTTCAGACCATAGTTTCAGCAATACTCTTTCATTCTCATTACGAGGGGCGATGGTTTCTCTGACAGGTCCATCGCAAGTGGATTGCGGTAACGATTTTTTGTCAATTTTCCCATTGACTGTCAAAGGCAATGCTTCCAGCACTACCATGGATTCGGGCACCATGTATTCGGGCAACAACTGACTGATTTTTTCCCGTATTCCCCGAATAAATAGCCCTTGTTGGGCGGTGGCTTCAGGACCTGTCAAATCTCTATCTGCAGGTACTATGTAGGCAGCCAGAAAAGCAGAGCCATCAGCTTGGGTACGATCAATCACGGCACATTCAGCAACCGCATCGTCTTTATTTATCGCAGCTTCAATTTCTCCCGGTTCGATGCGGTAACCTCGAATCTTAACCTGCATATCACAACGGCTAACAAATACCAGATCACCATTGCTACGAAAATAGGCTAAATCTCCCGAACGATAAACTCGACGCTGACCGGAAATATCTGGTAAATCTATATTAATAAAACGCTCAGCAGATTGTTCAGGGCGATTAATGTAACCCTCACCAACACCTGCACCACCAATGTATAACTCTCCCACTACGCCAACAGGTACCGGCTGCTTTATCTTATCTAAGACATATAATTGGGTGTTCTGGATCGCTTTACCGATAGAAACCATACCACCGGGTAACTGCGCTTCATCATCAATAATCTTATAACTACACCCCACCACTGTCTCAGTTGGTCCGTATTCATTGATAAATTGACTGTGAGGTAAATGTTTACGCCAGCTGGCAATTGCCCCGACTTTGAGCTGTTCGCCTCCGATAACAATTTGGTGGCTGTTGGCGCAACTTACTTTTTCTTGAAAAATGGCTACCCCAAGTTCCAAATGAGCGGGTGTCAACTTGAATAATAAGTTTTGCTCTGCTTGAGTCAGGTAATGCTGCAATCCATTGAGTAAGCTGTCGTTATCGGTTTCCAATAAATGCAGACTTCGACCATTTACCAGCGGTGTCAACAATGTAGTAATTGTGGCATCAAATGCCAGTGGTGAGCTAACTACCGCTCCCGCCAAATCGCTTCTCATATAAATATCACTGGCATGGGTCAGATAATTATTTAATGCCGAATGAGGGATTTTTACTCCTTTGGGTTGCCCGGTAGAGCCTGAGGTATACAACACATAAGCCAGTTGATCGCCGCTAAAAGCATGTCCTATTTGTCCGTCTGTTGCGCAGGGTTGCTGATATTCTTGCATCCAGTGCTCTGCATCAGCACCATCAATCAATACCAGGTTCAAATCGTCAAAGTGATGAGTGGTTAACGCCTGCTCACTGGCCAGGACAATGTCGATACCGGCATTTTCGATGATGTAATTAAGTCGTTGCTGAGGATAACTCAGTTCCAGAGGGATGTAAGCGGCCCCCAAGCGATTCACCGCCAGTAGTGAAATCACCATTTCAAGCGAATTTCCAATGGCAATACCGACGAAACTACCCGGACCGATGTCTTCGCCAGTTAAAAAGGCAGAAAGACGATCGACTCTTTCCTTTAATTGCTGATAAGTAACGGCGCACTTGTTATCAACCAAGGCAAGCTGATCAGGTTTGGCTATTGCCCACTCATTGACCTTGTCGTATAACGTAAGGCACCTTTCATAGGTTGCCTTAGTTCCCTCTCCATAGGTATTAAGTAGCTGACATTCCTGGCCAGATAACCACTCCAAAGAGAAAATGTTTTGCTGTGGATTTTGCAACATCGAATCGAGTAAACGATTGAAGTGGCCAGCCATGCGTTCAATGGTTTCTACTGTAAACAAGTCCTGATTGTATTCCCATTCCAGGCTGTTATCAGTGCCATCTTCAATCAGATTTAAGGTCAGGTCATATTTGGCTATCGTATGTTCGCTGCTATTGAGCTCTAAAGTCAAACCGGAAAGCTCCATTTGACTGGATTCTTTCTTTTGTGTGGTTAACATCACCTGAAATAATGGACTGTGGCTGAGACTGCGCTCTGGTTTTACCGCCTCCACCACTTGTTCAAATGGCAAGTCCTGATGTTCATAGGCAGACAGCATTAGCTCTTTGCTCTGGGTCAATAGTTGACTAAATCCAGGTGATTCAGACAGATCACTTCGCAGCACCAACAAGTTGACGAAAAAACCAATAAGCTCTGAAACTTCTGTTTGCTCCCTGTTAGCAATTGACGTCCCAATAACAATATCAGTCTCATTACTGTAGCGAGCTAAAAAGGCACTAAATGCTGCATGTAACCCCATAAATTGAGTGGCTTCATGCTTTTGACACAACGAGGTCAGGCGCTGAAATGTACTTTGTGGCAATTGTGATCGGTATATATTGCCGTTGAAAGTCTGTACAGCGGGTCGAGGTTTATCCGTTGGTAAGCTATGCAAAACTGGCAATCCCGCAAGCGTCTCTCGCCAGTAGCTTGTTTGGCTCTTTAATCGCTCTCCTGCCTGGTCATTGCGCTGCCAATAGGCGTAATCACCATACTGTACATCCAGATCCTGCAATGCACACGACGTCTGCGCCATAAAACCGTTGTATAGTGCACTAAACTCCCGAATTAATATCGACATAGACCAGGCATCAGAGGCGATATGATGCATAACTACTAACAAAACATGTGACTCATCACCTTTTGAGACAAGTTCTGCCCTGAGCATTAAATCGTTCGACAAATCAAAAGGCTTAGCGATGCTCGACTCGATATAATCATCCAGAAATTGCTGCTGTTGGATTTCACTTTGATTGCGGATATCCGTCAGTGTTACAGCGAATGGCACATGTTGGCGGATGACCTGAACAGGCTCCCCGTTTTCTCGTAACTCATAATTGGTGCGCAACACCTCGTGGCGCCTGACGATTTCGCTAAATGCAAAGTTGAGTGCATTCGGATCTACTTTACCTTTGGCACGTAACACCACAGGGATATGATAATGCACTGACGCACCTTCATAGCGGTCTGCAACCCAAAGGCTTTGTTGATAAAATGACAAAGGCAAATTTTCTCTGTCCTGCACAGCCTTGACCATGCTTTTAGTTTTAGCCAGCTTGTCCTGACGTTCCTTCAACAGAGAAATAATCACTTCTTTCCTGGCTTTTATTTCTTGTGCAATCGATGGCGTTATCGCACCAGCAGCGCTATTTGAGATCAGTTTCTGATTTTCGTTAATTGACAGAAAGATGCCTTTTTCTTCCAGGCCAATTAAAAATTGCTTGGTTTCATGTGCGTTAACTACCATTCCATGATCTCCGTATCTGCTTCCATCGTGGCTCTATCAAGGCTTTTAACCGGGCAAGTTAAAAAGTCGATTTCTAAAGATATGTCTCTTATTGTTCTTAGTGAAAAAATCATCTTTAAGGTCATCTGTTGTTCAAAGGTTTCCTGAATGACTGTGAGGAGTTTTATGGCAAGCAACGAATGACCACCTATCTGGAAAAAGTCGTCATCAATGCCTATGGGAGAAACGCCTAATAGCGACTCCCAAATTGCAGTCAGTTTCATTTGAGTTTCAGTTTCAGCCTCTGCATAGGTAGCTTGGTTTACCGTTTCTCCAGTTAAGGATTCAAGGGCTTTGACATCTACTTTGCCATTTGTGGTTAATGGGAATTCGTCAAGAACCCCCACATAGCCGGGCAACATATAAGCAGGTAATTGCTCACTAATGGTGGATTTGATTGCTTGAGCTAAACCATCGGCATTAGCCTCTGTTTCGCTGCTGGTGACAAAGGCTGCCAGGTATTCTTCCTGGTTCTTGGTCACTCTAATGACCGTAGCTTTAGCCACATTTTCAACCGCACCAATCACATTGGCAATCTCACCTAATTCAATGCGATAGCCACGTATCTTAACTTGCGTATCACACCGGCCTACGTAAACCAGTTCACCATCTTCGCGGTAGTAGGCAAGATCGCCAGTTCGATACATCCTTTGTTTATTTGCGTGTTGACTCAGCTCACGCTCGACAAACCGTTCAGCGGTTTGTTCCGGGCGGTTGATATATCCCGAACCAACACCCGAGCCGGCAATAAACAACTCTCCAACAACACCCGTTGGGACTGGCTGTCCTTGCGGATCTAAAACATATAACTGGGTGTTTTGAATCGGCTTACCAATAGTGACGACACCGCTTGCCATAATGGAATTCTCATCAACGATGCTGAAGCAACAGCCCACAACTGTCTCGGTGGGACCATACTCGTTAATAAAAAGGGTATTTGGTAAGCGCTTACGCCAGGGCGCTACCGCCGCATTTGTAAGTTGTTCACCGCCAATGACCAATACATGTTTATTCTCAGATCGATGCTGCTCATCAAATATTGCTGCGCCCAACTCCAGATGGGCAGGGGTCAGCTTAAACAACAAATTTTGTTCGATTTGCGTCAGATGATGCTGCAGTCCCTTAAGCATGCTGTCGTTATCGGTATCCAGTAAGTACAGGCACTTACCGTTAATCAGTGGCGTCAGCAAGGTGGTGATTGTGGCATCAAATGACAAAGGTGAACTGACAACAGCGCCATCTATTTGTTCATGAATGTAAGTCTGTGTCGCATGTTCAAGATAGTTATTTAGCGCCCTCAGAGGGATCTTGACGCCTTTGGGTTGCCCCGTAGATCCCGACGTATACAGCACGTATGCCAGTTGCTCTTCCTGGCCAATCCCATGGGATGAAATCTCGTTAGCTGCCTGCTGGTATTCCTCCATCCAGTGCGCTTCATGCGCACCTTCCACAAGCACCAGGTTGGTATCGTCGAAAGAGTGGATAGCCAATGCCTGCTCGCTTGCCAATACCAATTCAACTCCGGCATTTTCAATAATGTAGGTAAGTCGTTGTTTCGGATAACTCAGCTCCAGGGGCACATAGGTTGCCCCCAGCAGATTGACAGACAGAAGCGAAACAACCATTTCCAGTGAATTACTGATAGCTATTCCTACAAAGCTTCCCGGACCAATATCTTCTTCATGCAAAAACGCCGAAAAGCGCTGCACTTTTTCTTGTAACTGTTGGTAGGTCACCGCACCATTGCTATCTTGCAGTGCTATTTTTTGAGGTGCAGCCTGGGAGCACTTACTCAATCTTTGATACAAATTCAGATCAGATGGGTAATCCTTTTGTATACCTTTACCAATATGATTTAGCCGAAGTTGTTCATCCTCTGACAACCAATCTACTGTCAGTACATTCCGCTTTGGTGCAACTAACATAGAAGACATTAAGCGTTCGTAATGTCCGGCCATACGCTCAATGGTTTGTGCATTAAACAAGTCAGCGTTGTACACCCATTCAAGATGCAGCGCACCGTCACTTTCAATAACATAAAGCGTGAGATCGTATTTCGCTACTAAAGATGCTTCCCGGTTTAGCGCGGTCAGCTGAATATCCGGCATTTCAAGAGTTTGTTGTTCGTTGTTTTGCAAAACTAACATCACCTGGAACAACGGACTGTGGCTCAGGCTTCGCTCAGGTTGCAATGCTTCTACGATCTGTTCAAATGGCACCTGTTGATGCTCGTAAGCAGATAACAGCACATCTTTACTAGACTTGAGCAGTTCCTGGAAATCCGGCCCGTCAGACAAATCACTTCTAAGCACCAATAAATTAATGAAAAAACCAATTAAATCTGCAACCTCTGCTTGTTCCCGATTGGCTATTGACGTACCCACGACAATGTCTGTTTCATTGCTATAGCGTGACATCAATGTGCTAAACACGGCATGCAAGCCCATGAACAGTGTCGCTTCATGCTGCTGGCAAAATGCCTTAAGACTTTGACTTACAGACGTTGCTATTGCAGAACGGTGTACAGCCCCTGTATAAGTCTGCTCTTGGGGACGCACCTTGTCTAAGGGAAGATTGTGACGCACGGGCAAACCTTCCAATTGGCCTCGCCAGTAGTTCAATTGTTGTTGCAATACATCACCGCTTAGCCACGCTCGCTGCCAGTGCGCATAATCAGCATATTGAATTGACAAAGGTGCTAAAGGTGAAGGGCGATCATTGATAATGGCACCATACAAAACACTAAACTCACGCACCAACAACGACATTGACCAACCGTCTGACGCGATATGATGCATGGTAACCAGCAACACGTGTTTGCTTTTTTCCAATTTGAGTAAACGCGCGCGAAGCATCAGATCTGACTTAAGGTCAAAGCCATTCGATGCTTCCTCACTAACATGCTCACCTATCGCTGCATCCTGCGCCTGCTTATCCAGATGGCTGATATCCACCTTTTGTACCACAAGCACCTTGTCATTATGGATGACCTGATAAGGCTCACCGCTAGCATTACTCATGAAAGTTGTTCGCAAACTCTCGTGCCGTTCTACGATGTTATTCAGAGCACTTTCAAGGGCTGCAACATTTAATGCGCCTTCCAGCACCAATCCTGCCGGGACATTGTACTGGCTTTGACCAGATTGTATCTGGTCAAGTACCCACAAGCGATTTTGTGAATACGACAAGGGCAGCTGCTGCGCTCGAGAAACGGTGGTAATGGGAGGAAGTTTTTCGCTATCCGCTTGCTCAATATAGCGACTCAGACTTGCAATATTCTGCTCAGTAAAAATAGCCTTTAAAGGAAGGTTAACGTTGAGTTTTTGTTGAATTTTGGCTTTGACTCTGGTGGCGAGCAAAGAGTGTCCGCCAAGTTCAAAAAAGCTATCTTTTACGCCAATACGTTCGATATTGAGCACGTCTTGCCAGATCTCACACAATATCTGTTCCATCTCGGTTTCAGGCGCAACATAAGTTGCTTGTAACGAACTCATATCAGGTACAGGTAACGCCTTTCTGTCCAACTTACCATTGGCCGAGAGCGGCAGCTCTGACAGCAGTACAAACGCATCCGGGATCATGTAGTCCAGCAACTGGTGAGCAAGTGCCTGGCGCAAACCGTCCAGGTAGTCTCCCCGGGCAACAACATGCGTTTCGCCCTGTAACAGCGATTTGTCTTGCGGCACAAT
>NZ_JAJEWQ010000014.1 GCF_020687805.1 Planctobacterium marinum
CAGCTGTACGTACTGAATAATGCGTTGTCACCCGTACCGGTGAAAGGGGTGGGTGAACTGTATATCGGTGGTGTCGGTCTGGCGCGAGGTTATATCAATCAGGAAGAGCTCACCCGTCGCAGTTTTATCGATAATCCGTTTTATGACCCGCACCAGCCTGGCCACTCGTCGCGTCTTTATAAAACCGGGGACGTGGTGCGCTGGTTGCCAGATGGTCAGCTGGAGTATCTGGGTCGAACGGATGCTCAAATCAAGTTGCGCGGCCTGCGAATAGAGTTAACGGAGATAGAAAACCAGTTGCTACAGGTTGCTGGTGTGAGCGAAGGTACCGTGATTGCGAGCAAAATGGACAACGGTGACAGTCGCTTACTGGCTTACATTGTGCCGCAAGACAAATCGCTGTTACAGGGCGAAACGCATGTTGTTGCCCGGGGAGACTACCTGGACGGTTTGCGCCAGGCACTTGCTCACCAGTTGCTGGACTACATGATCCCGGATGTGTTTGTGTTGCTGTCTGAGCTGCCGCTCTCGGCCAATGGTAAGTTGGACAGAAAGGCGTTACCTGTACCTGATATGAGTTCGTTACAAGCAACTTATGTTGCACCTGAAACCACTACTGAGCGTGTTATTCACGATATTTGGGCGGCTCATCTGGGGTTAAATGAGATCAGTATTCACGACAATTTCTTTCAGTTAGGTGGGCATTCTATTCTTGTAATAAACATGCTCGGTAGTTTGCGTAACAAAGGGATCGCACTTGAAGCTCGAGACATTTTTAGCTACCCCACTATTTATAAGCTGTCGTGTTACATCGATAATCGAGTTGTACTGAAAGACAATAGTTTTGTTACGCCCGAAAACCTTATCTGCCCCGGAGTTGAAAGGATAACGCCGCAGATGTTGCCACTTGTGGCCCTTGAACAAACAGAGATTGATGAAATTGTTAAGCAAGTTCCCGGTGGACTAAATAATGTTCAAGATATCTACCCGTTGGGGCCACTGCAGTCAGGTATCTTGTACCACTATCGCTTAACACCTGAATCGGATCCATATCTAATACCTGCTGAGTTTACCATTAATGGGAACGCTCAATTAGAGCTATTTTTGCAAGCATTGCAATTTGTTATGGAGCGTCACGATACGCTGCGAACCATAATCGTTTGGGAAGGCACATCAACCCCAGTGCAAGTGGTTTGCAAGCAAGTTGATTTGTCTTTTGAGCGCATTGAATTGGATAAACAGCGTCCTCCATTCGAGCGACTCTTTACTGCCGCAAATGCGCATACTCCTGTTATAGAAATTAACAAAGGACCGCTTATTAAGATATTTGCTGGAGCAGAAAGGAGCAGTGAGACATACAAGGTACTGATCTATTTTCATCATATCGTTTTTGACCACGTGGGTTTGGAAATCATCAAAGGTGAAATTGCAGCGTACTTTAATCAACAACAGGAAGCTCTGACAAAACCAAAACAGTATCGAGAATTTATCGCTACATTGGCTAATAAGAGTACTGAGCAAGAGTCTTTGGATTTCTTCCGCGAACAACTGGCCGATATTGAAGAAACAACCGCTCCTTTTGGATTGATGGATGTTCACGGTAATGGGAATAATCTGGATATCGTTCAGTTCGACCTTCCTGATTCCTTAACCCGGTCTATTCACGCGATTTCAAGTAAGCTTTCGGTTAGTCCCGCTGCTTTTTTCCATCTTGCTTGGGCAGCTGTCGTAGCTAGTGCTTGCAATAAGAAAAGCGTCGTTTTTGGGACTGTTATGTCTGGGCGCCTTCAAGGCACGGAGAGTATGGATAATGTGTTGGGGGTATTTATTAATACTTTACCGATACGTATTACGCTTACAGATGTTGCATTAAAGGTACAAATTGAACAGGTAAATAAAGCGCTTATAGAACTTATTCAACATGAACAAACCCCCCTTACAATCGCTCAAAAAGGGGCAGGGTTGGCAGCGAATTTACCGTTGTTTACTTCACTACTCAATTACCGTCACTCTAGCGGCTCGTCGGTTGAGGACAATGCTGGTGATGAAAATGAGGGGGTATTTGAGTATCACGGAGGTCAGGAATACACAAATTATCCATTGAGTTTAACTGTTGATAATTTATCAAACCGTTTCGTCCTGGACCTTCAGTGTCATCGTGAGATTTCCGCCAAAAGAGTAGTGGATTATATGGTGACAACCCTAGAAAAAATGGCTGCAGCTTTGGAGTCTGACAATGCAACTACTGAGGCTGTCTTTCACAATCCACTATTGTCGGTGCTTTCGGAAGACGAGAGAAATCTGCAATTGTACGACTGGAACGCTGTAACTCGCGAATTTCCAACAAACAGGTGTATTCATGATCTGTTTGAAGAGAAGGTATCTTTGCACCCAGATGCAGTTGCGCTGACATGTAACATGGAGGCTTTGTCTTACGCTGAGCTTAATGAACAAGCTAATCAGTTAGCGCATTATCTGTCCGATGTTAAACAGGTCAGTCATGGCGATCTGATAGGTGTGTGTCTTGGGCGCTCTTTGGACATGGTCGTAAGCTTGCTTGCCATACTCAAAGTGGGAGCCGCCTATGTTCCACTTGATCCAGATTATCCTACATCTCGAATCGAGTATATGGTGCAAGATTCTGGTACTAGGTTATTAATAACTTCCGGTAAATTTGTTGAAAAATACCAATCTCTGGATATTGACTCAATTGACCTGGACGACATCGCTACCCGGGAGCAAATCAGCGTTCACAAGCGCCACAATTTAGTAACGAGTGAAAGCAGTTGCGAAGACCTGACGTATGTCATTTACACTTCTGGCTCTACAGGGAAACCGAAGGGCGTCATGGTTCAACACAAGGGAATCATTAACACCCTATACGATAACGCTGAAGTATTCGAGGTCAATGAAGGCACAAAATTTCTTCATACATTGACTATTAACTTCGATTCTGCAAGTTGGATACTGTGGATGACCTTGTTACATGGCGGTACTGTGGTAATTGCCGAATCCTTATCTCAAAAGTCTCGAGACCTGTCAAATTACGCAAATCGCCACGATGCTAGTCATCTGATGATGACGCCGTCAAGGTTGGCCATGCTTAATCCGGATGAGGTGCCAAAAGTAAGCCATGTTATTGTTGGCGGCGAGGAGTGTCCCGTTGGCCTGGCAAAAGAATGGGCTGGTAGAGTTAAGCTTATAAACGCTTATGGACCTACAGAAGTCTCAATGTGCTCTACGACTGGCAGAGTGTATGGGGATGAAGAAGTTATCTCGATAGGTAAACCCAATGCTAATACGCCCATGTACGTGCTTTCTACAGACCTGCAGTTACTACCTGTTGGGGTGGCAGGTGAGTTGTACATCGGCGGGATAGGTTTAGCAAAAGGGTATCTTGGTCTTGATAATCTGACGAAAGAACGATTTATCGACAACCCGTTTTATGACACTGAAGACCCATCATCAAGTCAAAAATTATACAAAACCGGTGATCTGGTGAAGTGGCTCCCCAATGGCAGTTTGGAGTTTATAGGTCGCATTGATAATCAAGTGAAAATCAGAGGTTACAGAATAGAGTTGGGCGAAATCGAAGCGGCGATTCGTTCTTTTTCGCGTGTAAGTTCAGCTGTCGTGCTGGCAAAAACACACATTGATAAGACTAAATATCTTGTCGCATATGTCACTGTTTGCCAGTCACCAAGCAACGGAAACGTAAATTACGCCACGCTAGTTGAGCTCAAAACACATCTCGCACAAAGCCTTCCTGAATACATGATCCCACATGATATTAGAGTGATAGAGACGATGCCATTAACTCCTAATGGCAAAATAGACCGCCAGGTTTTGGCGCAAATATCCACAACCCCGGAAACTCGAGACTTTGTGCCACCTGAAACTCAGATGGAAAAAATAATGTGTCAAATTTGGCAAGAGTTATTGGGCTTAAACCGGGTAAGCGTAACCGACAACTTTTTTGAAATTGGCGGACATTCATTGTCAGCAATGAAATTTTTTACGCTGTTGTGGCAGCGACACCAAATTGATTTGGACGTTAAGACTATTTTTGAATTTCCGACATTGCAGCATCTGGCTAACTATATCGATGTAATGCACTCAGGCGAAGCGCTTGTTGAAACGGAGACTGCTGAAGAGCAAAAGATGGAGAACTTTAAAATATGAGCCTGATTGAATTAATGCAGTTACTTGCTCAATCCAATATCAAGTTATCTCTGGATGAGAATAATAGTATCGATATTGTTGCTCCGGAAGGTGCCGTAACACCAGATATATTGCGTCATTTAAAAGAGTCTAAAACTGAGCTGATTCAGTTTTTAAAGCGCAAAAAGAAAACCCCAGTCCCAGCGATATCGGTCATTACCAGAGATAAGCCTCTACCCTTATCCTATGCCCAAAAACGCTTGTGGGTACTTGATCAGATAGAGCCGGGCCAGAGTCAATACAACATTCCGGCAAGCCTGGTGCTGGAAGGTAAGCTGGATGTCGATGCCCTGGAAGGGGCGTTGAACGATGTTGTCGACCGTCACGAGAGCTTGCGAACCACTTTCATGAGCGATGAGGATGGCGAGCCGTATCAGGTTATCCACGAAGCGACAGCGTTACAGGTGCAGCAGGCTGATTTCAGTCACCTGAGCGAGGAAGCGCAGGAGGCGGTTATCCGTGAACAGGTGAGTGAAGAGGGATTGCAGGGCTTTGACCTTACGGCCGACCTGATGCTACGCGGGCGTTTACTGAAGTTGCGTGACGACAAGCACGTGGTGCTGGTCACAATGCACCACATCGCCTCGGATGGCTGGTCGATGTCGTTGCTGATAAAAGAGTTCAGTGCCTTGTACCGGGCGCGAGTAGAAGGAACGCCGAATCCACTGGCCCCGCTGTCGGTCCAGTATGGGGATTATGCCCACTGGCAGCGAGAGTGGTTAAGTGGTGATGTGCTGGCCCGTCAGCTGAATTACTGGGAAACGCAGTTATCGGATTTACCGGTATTACACGGTTTACCGCTGGACCATGGCCGTCCCCATGAGCAGACGTTTAACGGCGCGGTGCATCGCAGTGAGTTAGACGCGTCGGTGACGTCCGCGTTGATGGCGTATTGTCAGTCGCATGAAGCGACCTTGTTCATGGGTCTGCACGCGGTGTTTGCCGGTTTGTTATCGCGTTACAGCAACGAAAGCGACATCGTGGTAGGCAGCCCGATAGCCAACCGGGAGCAGGCGGAGATAGCGGAGCTGATAGGGTTTTTCGTGAACACTTTGGTGCTGCGCAGTGACCTGTCCGGGTCGCCGGGCTTTGAAACCCTGTTACTGCAAAGTAAGGAGGTGTTGTTATCGGCGTATGAGTATCAGCAGGTGCCGTTTGAGCAGGTGGTAGAGCGTCTGCAGCCGGAGCGTAGTCTGAGCCACAGTCCGTTGTTCCAGGTGATGTTGATATTGCAGAACGCCGGGAGTGGAGAGCTGGACCTGCCGGGGCTATCACTGCGTCCGCTGGAGTCTGCAGAGGTGATGTCGAAATACGATTTGACCCTGACGGTGGTGGAGCGCGATGGTGGGCTGGTACTGGAATGGGAATACAACCGGGATTTATTTGAGGCCCGGAGTATCGGGCGTATGGCAGAGCACTTTGGTGTGTTGCTGTCGGCGGCCCTGGCATCTCCCCGGACGCCGGTAGAGAGTCTGGCGCTGTTGACGGGCGCGGAGCGGGAGCAGGTGTTGCATCAGTGGAATGCCACTGAGCGTGCGTTACCGTCACAGGTCAGTTTAGCCGCGTTGTTTGAGGCGCAGGTGGCGTCGACACCGACGGCCGATGCGTTAGTGTTTGAAGGGGCGTCGTTGAGTTATGCGGCGTTGAATGCCCGGGCGAACCAACTTGCCCGTTACCTGGTGTCCGGTTGTGGTGTGACGGCGGGTGCCTGTGTGGGGGTGTGTTTACCCCGGTCGTTTGAGATGGTTACGGCGTTGCTGGCGATAGTCAAAGCGGGGTGTGCCTATGTGCCACTGGCGCCGGACTATCCGCAGGGACGTCTGGACTACATGGTGTCCAATGCAGGGCTTAAGACGGTGATAACAACGTCGGATTTAGCCGGTTTATTCAGTGGCCATGACGGGCAAAGCGTGTGTCTGGATGATGCCGGGGTACAGGATACTCTGGCAACTCATTCACCTGAGAACCTGTCACTGGTTGTGGCCCCGGATGCACTGGCTTATGTGTTGTATACCTCGGGCTCTACCGGCCAACCCAAAGGGGTGATGGTAGAGCACCTGGCCATCGTCAATCGAATTCTCTGGATGCACCGTCAGTATCGCGCAGATAACACGGATCGCATTCTGCAAAAGACACCCTATACCTTTGATGTCTCGGTATGGGAGTTTTTCTGGCCAATCAGTGTGGGAGCGACTCTGGTGATCGCGCGCCCGGAAGGGCACAAAGATCCGGCCTATCTGGCCCGGTTAATCCAGGATACCGGTGTGACTAAGATGCACTTTGTGCCCTCCATGCTACAGGTGATGCTGTCGGGCAATTATCTGAAAGACTGTGAGACAATACGTCAGGTTTTTTGTAGTGGCGAAGCATTAGGTGTTGAGCAGGTAAGAGCCTTCCGGCAATTGTACCCTCAGGTGGCGTTGCACAATCTTTATGGTCCTACCGAGGCGGCAGTGGACGTTAGTTACTGGGACTGCAGTCAATACCAGGGAGAGGAGAAGAGTATTCCTATCGGTGCACCGATAGATAACATCCAGCTGTACGTACTGAATAATGCGTTGTCACCCGTACCGGTGAAAGGGGTGGGTGAACTGTATATCGGTGGTGTCGGTCTGGCGCGAGGTTATATCAATCAGGAAGAGCTCACCCGTCGCA
>NZ_JAJEWQ010000015.1 GCF_020687805.1 Planctobacterium marinum
GGTCCGGAGTCAGAAAGATAAACGCTGATGATCAGCGGGTGTGTATCGGTGGCCCGATAGACAATACCCGTTTTGCGGTGGTGTCAGCTCAGGGACAGTTATCCCCGATAGGTGTGCCGGGCGAGTTATGGATCAGCGGCGAAGGCGTCAGCCAGGGTTATCATCAGCGGGATGAGTTGACGGCGAGTCAGTTTATTACGCCCGGTGGCGAGTTTGGTGAAGGCTGTCGCTGGTATCGCACGGGTGATCGTGTGCGTTGGTTAGGTGATGGTAGTCTTGAGTATTTGTCACGGCTTGACCATCAAATCAAACTGCGCGGCTTCAGGATAGAGCTTGGCGAGATAGAGCAAGCATTACAACAATTGGCGTCGGTAAAAGACGCGGTAGTAACCTTGTATCGTCGAGATGAAGAAACGGCAGAGCTGGCAGGCTATATCGTGACAACGGATGAGTCGTTGTCAGTGACAGAAGATGTTGCAGTGCGAGGTGAGTACGTAAGTGCATTGCAGCGCAGTTTGCGGGAAGTGCTCCCGGAGTACATGGTGCCGGAGACCTTTGTGTTGCTGGCAAAGTTACCATTGACCGCGAATGGAAAGGTAGACAGAAAGGCGCTGCCTGCGCCGGAAACACGCACATCAGAGCAGCGTTATGTTGCTCCCCGGACTGAGACTGAGGTCGCGTTATGCGGGATCTGGGAAGAGGTTCTGGGTGTTGAGCAGGTGGGCGTTGAAGATAACTTCTTCCAGTTGGGCGGACACTCGTTATTGGCCGTTCGCTTATCAGCTGCCATTGAGCAGGGCTTTGAACAAGCTTTGCCATTAAAGGTCATCCTCAGATCTCCAACTGTTGCGGAACTAGCAGTGTATCTGAATAGTGATGCCAGTGTGGAAGATAAACAACGCTTCCGTTTTGAACAGGTCACACCGGCACCTGAGTCACTCGATAGCCCCTTCCCATTAACCGACGTTCAGCAGGCTTACTGGCTGGGTCGTGAAGGCGATTTCGAGTTGGGTAACATCTCCACTCATGGCTATGTCGAGCTTCCATTTACTGATGTCTCGCCGACACGTATCGAACAAACATTGAATCAATTGATTCAGCGTCACGGCATGCTGCGCATGATAGTCAACGATGACGGGAACCAGCAGATCCTGGCAAAGGTCCCGGACTATGCTCTGAAGGTGAATGATTATCGCTCCTTGAGCACTGATGAGCGGGTTTCGGGGGTTGCGGCATTACGCCAGGAGCTGTCCCATCAGGTGCTGTCCACCGACACCTGGCCACTGTTCGATTTTCGTTTTACCCGTTTGTCTGACAACCAGGGCATACTGCACGTCAGCATGGATATTATGCTTGTTGATGCTTCCAGCATGCTGATCCTGGCACGGGAGTTTCATGGCTTACTGAGTGAACCCGAGTTACCATTAACGCCATTATCCCTCACGTTCAGGGATTATGTGCTGGCAGAAGAGCGCCTTAAAGAGTCGTCGTTGTATGAAGCGTCCGCTCAATACTGGCAGTCGCGGATTGAAGACTTCCCCAACCCGCCAGCCTTGCCTCTGGCCAGGGATCCTTCCCAGATAGAGACACCGCATTTTGAGCGCCGCTCCCACTGGCTCCCTCAAGCACAGTGGCAACAGGTTAAACAGATAGCTCAACAGCATCAGATCACGCCAACGGTATTGTTTCTGACAGCCGTGGGAGAGGTACTTAATCGTTGGTCAGAACAATCGCACTTTGTGCTCAACCTGACGCTGTTTAACCGTATTCCGTTCCACCAGGAAGTGAACGACATTCTGGGCGATTTTACTTCCCTGACCCTGTTAGAAATGGACTATCGGGATCATTGTCAGAGCTTTATTGCACGGCTTAAAAGCGTGCAGTCACAGCTGTGGGAAGATTTAGAGTACCGTTATTTCAGTGGTGTTGCCATGCAACGGAATTTAACGAGCTCACGTGGTCATATCGTCAATTTCCCTGTGGTGGTGACCAGTACATTGGGTCTGGAAACCCCATCCGACGATAATAGCGCTGCGCCCAAACCGCAGGACAGGGATGAGCTGATGGAGGGCTTCAGTATCTCGCAGACCTCTCAGGTGTGGCTGGATATGCAGCTATCGGATGTGAATGGTGGTCTGTTATGTGTTTGGGACAGTGTTGAAGGTCTGTTCCCGCAAGGGATGCTTGACGCGATGTTTGCGGCACTGTGGGAATTGTTTGGTGCGCTGGCCGAGAGTGAGCAACAGTGGCAACAGGCGTGCCCGGTGGCGGCTCCGGCATCGGTTACCGGATTGGTGAGCCGTGCCAATGATACTGCGCAGCCTTATACACCGGGACTGATCCATGCCCCGGTATGGGAGCAGGTACTCAATCAGGGCGACAAGATTGCGGTATATAGCGAAGAGCTTAGCCTGAGCTATCGCGAGCTGGGACTACGCGCACAATCATTAGCTGATGAGTTGATGGTATCGGGTGTTGGTGCGAATGAACTGGTGGCCGTGGTGATGGATAAAAGCTGGGCACAAGTGGTGGCGGTACTGGGTATATTACGAGCCGGGGCCGCTTATCTTCCCATTGATGCCAGTCTGCCCACGGGGCGGATCCACACATTACTGGCGTCAGGTGAGGTGCAGCAGGTAGTGACCCAGGCTGCGCACCTTGAGGGGCTACCGGATACGGTTCAGGCTCATGTGCTCAGTACCGGTGATACGCCAACGGAGGGGGTATCCCTGAACGCGTCAGACCCTTCACGACCAGATGCATTGGCTTATGTGATTTTCACCTCCGGCTCAACGGGAACACCGAAAGGGGTGAGCATGACACACGAAGCGGTGCTCAATACCCTGGAAGGTATTAATACACAGTATCAGGTGACGGCAGCGGATACCGTCTTTGGCCTGTCTAACCTGAATTTTGACCTGTCGGTTTACGACATCTTCGGTGTATTAGGTGCTGGCGGGTCTATAGTCCTGCCTAAGTCAGACGAATATCGGGACCCCGGAGCGTGGCTGAATTACCTGACAGCCGAGAGTGCTTATCCGGATGTTACGGTATGGAATACGGTTCCGGCATTGATGCAGCTGCTGGTCGAGCAGTGTGAATACCAGTCGGTGCAATTGCCGCTGCAAACGGTGATGATGAGCGGAGACTGGTTACCGACAGATTTGCCCGCGCGTATTCATCACATTGCCCCGCAGGCGAAGCAATACAGTTTAGGAGGGGCTACGGAAGCGGCGATATGGTCAATTCACTATCCCATTACCGGATATGATTGTGAAGGGCCAAGTATCCCCTACGGTAAGGCCTTACCGAACCAGCAGATGTACGTTTTAAGTGCGGATATGGCGCTTTCTCCGGTGTGGGTGACAGGCGATATTTATATCGGTGGTCTGGGGCTTGCGCAGGGTTACTGGCGTGACGATGCTAAGACGCAGGCCAGTTTTGTGAGACATCCTCAAACAGGCGAACGCTTGTACAGGACAGGCGACAGAGGCCGTTTGTTACCGGACGGTAATATTGAATTCCAGGGCCGTAAAGACCATCAGGTTAAAATCCGTGGTTACCGAATTGAATTGGGCGAAATTGAAAGTCACCTGAAGCGCAATGGCCTGATAAAAGAGGCGTTAGTGTCCACCAGTCAGCACGACGGTCAGCCACACCTGGTGGCGTATGTTGTGGGTCAAAGTGTTGAGCAGGGGCTGGATAGTGCCAGCCTTGGTCTGGAAGAAAAGCTGGCGTTTAAACAGGCGAATAAAGGCGTATTGCGGTTATCTGGTGAGTCGCTAGCGTTGCCGCCGCTGTCCGATAGTGGTGTGTCCTGTTACCTGTCCGGTGGCGATAATGGCTATCGCAGTGGTGCTATCTCAGCTCAGATGCTGGGACTGTGTCTGTCGCGTTTTTATCGTAAAACTTACGCTGATGTGGACTTCCCCAAAGCGTTTTATCCGTCGGCGGGCAGTCTTTATCCGATACAGGTGTATGTGAAGCTGACGCAATGTCAGGGAGCGGGTCTGGCACCGGGTTATTACTACTACGAGCCACTGCAACATACGTTGATACGGGTGCGGGGACTGGAAGACGTCGCTTCCGATGATGCACCGCTGAGTCTTTACCTGGTCGCCGATGAACGCGCCATCAAGCCGTTGTATGGCGACCTTTCTGTCAGCTTGTATCAAAGCGAAGCAGGGTACATGGGGCAGTTATTGCAACAGGATGCTGACAGTGGCTTGTGTTTTGAGGCGGTGACAGGGGATGACGTCGACCTGCATGCTGTGCTTGGGCTGACACCCGGTCAACATCTGCTGAAGTGCTATCAAGGAGGCCTTGCTGCCCAAAAGCGCACAGGTAGTGTACTGACGCTGACCCATAAGAACCGCAAGAGTTATCGCCAGTTTGCGCCTGATGTCCCGGGTACTGACAGGTTGTTTACCTGTTTGCCCAATCTGGTGGATGACATGGCAAAGCAAACGCCGGCCTGTGAATACTATGTGTATCTGCGCAAGACTGTCGGGGAGTATGGCAAGGGGATATACCAATATCACCTGGCGTCGCGCAGCCTGAGCCTGATACAAGCCGGAGCGGACGAGGTGTTTGCCACGGGGCGCAATATTCCCATAGAGCTACAGGGCAGTTTCATGCTGCTGATGGTTGCCCGGGAAAGTCAACGTGCAGAGGCTTTGTACGAAACGGGTTATGTGGGACAGGCGATAATGCATCGCGGTGTGAATGAGCGAATTGGTTTCTGCGCACTGGGCTCGGTAGATGCCGATGTGGCGACTCGGGTACTGTGCCTTGATGACGACCAACAAGTGATCCATACCATGGTGGGCGGGGCCGTCAATGACGCGTTGATGGCAGAAGGTGTGGTGACTGAAGAGCCACAACTGAATATACAGCAGGAGTTGAGTCGCTATCTGGCAGAGAGTCTGCCGGACTACATGGTGCCACAACATTACATGCCATTAGCTGAACTGCCGCTGACATCCAACGGCAAGGTTGACAAGAAAGCGTTGCCGAGTCCGGACCTGGAATCACTGGAGCGGCGTTATGTTGCCCCCCGGACTGAGACTGAGGCTGCGTTATGCGGGATTTGGCAAGAGGTTCTGGGTATTGAGCAGGTGGGAGTTGAAGACAACTTCTTCCAGTTGGGCGGACACTCGTTATTGCTTGTGAAAATGTTAAGCAAAATTGAGAAGAAATTTAAATTGAAATTATCCATCGGATATATCTACGAATTAAATGCTCTTAGTGAGCTGGCTACACATATCGACGCTTTGTCGAGTAAACCAGACACAGAAGAATTAGAAGAAATGGAGCGATTTGAAATATGACAATTGGTCAGTTGATAGACTCTTTACATGTCAAAGGGGTGAGTCTGAGTTTGGTGGAAGGCAAGCTACAAGTCGCAGCTGCTAAGGGGAAAATGACTCAGGAAATTTTGCAATTAATCCGTGAAAACAAAGCGTCGATATTGGACTTTTTGTATTCATCCAATTCAGTGATGGACATACCAATTGTAAAAAGAGACCAACCTCTACCTTTATCCTATGCCCAAAAGCGCTTGTGGGTGCTTGATCAGATAGAGCCGGGCCAGAGTCAGTACAACATTCCGGCAAGCCTGGTGCTGGAAGGTAAACTGGATGTCGATGCCCTGGAAGGTGCGCTGAACGATATTGTCGACCGTCACGAGAGTTTGCGAACCACTTTCATGAGTGATGATGGTGGCGAGCCGTATCAGGTTATCCACGAAGCGAAAACCTTACAGGTGCAACAGGCCGATTTCAGTCACCTGAG
>NZ_JAJEWQ010000016.1 GCF_020687805.1 Planctobacterium marinum
TGGTTGCGAATCAGTATGTGGCCCCCCGCACGGACACGGAAAAGCTGCTGTGCGAGATTTGGTCCGAGGTGCTGGGTGTCGACCAGGTTGGGGTAGAGGACAATTTCTTTGCGCTGGGCGGACATTCTTTGTTGCTTGTCAATGTCGCCACTCAGTTATCAGAAAGGCTCCATATTAAGCTTAAGGTAAACACTTTATTCGAACTGCAAACCGTTGCAAAGCTTGCATCTTATTGCGACGAAGAACAATTTAGTATGGTTCCAGATATCGTCGCTGTAGAAGACAAACAGAGCTTACCCTTATCGTTTTCACAACAGCGCCTTTGGTTGTTGTCTCAAATCGAACAAAACAATGCTCACTATAATATTCCAGGTGCTTTTCGCCTCAAAGGCGCTATTGATATGGCCGCACTGCAGTTGGCATTCGATACGATTCTCGCGCGTCATGAGGTGTTGCGCAGTGTCATAAAGGCCGACGCATCTGGCTTACCTTTTCAGGAAATACTGCCGCAACAGGCATTGCCGATAAGTGTTGTCGATTTGTCAGGGCTGGAACAGGCGACGCAAACCTTGACTATACAAGAGTATATTCAGGAGGAATTAACCTCAGGATTTGATTTGTCATCGTCGCTCATGCTGAGGGTGAAAGTACTTAGACTATCTGATAGTGACCATGTGTTGATTGCCAATATGCATCACATTGCTTCTGATGGTTGGTCTCTTGGGGTAATGATGCGTGAGTTTAGTCAACTCTATCAGGCCTTCACTCTGGGGCAGGGTAATCCATTGACGGACCTTGCCATACAATATTCAGACTATGCTCATTGGCAGCGAGAGCAACTGCAGGGGGAGGAGTTGCAGAGGCACCTGGATTATTGGCACTCTCAATTATCGGGTATACCGCAAGTACATAGTTTACCACTTGATTATATTCGTCCTAAACAACAGAACTTTTTTGGAGACACAATAGAAAGCACACTGAAAGGCATTTCAGTCGAAAAACTGAAAAAACTGTGCCAGGTACATGACGCTACGTTATTTATGGGGTTACAGGCAGTGTTTTCCGTTCTTCTGGCTCGATACAGTAGTGATACTGATATTGTTACCGGTACACCTGTAGCAAATCGAGAGCAGGCAGAGCTTACCGGATTGATTGGCTTTTTTGTCAATACACTGGTGTTGCGCAATGATCTAAGCGATGCCCCGTCGTTTGAAATAATGTTGCAGCGTACTCGCGATATGTTATTGCAGGCTTACAGCCATCAACAGGTTCCATTCGAACAAGTCGTAGAGCATTTACAACCAACCCGGGATATGAGTTATAGCCCTTTGTTTCAGGTTATGTTGGTATTGCAGAACCAGGAAGATGCGGACATTTCATTGCCGGGGCTGGAGCTGGAAGTAGTTAGTCAGGATACCTTAAGTAGCAAGTTTGATATCACCTTGTCTGTGATTGAGGCTCAGAATTCGCTGACACTGCAATGGAATTACAACACTGAGCTGTTTAAACCGGAAACGATAGAAAGGTTGGCAGCGCATTTTAATCAGCTGTTAGAGGCACTTGTTAGCGCTCCAGAAAAAGACGTTTTTGCCATTGAAATGCTTAGTGAAAGTGAGCGAGGTAAGCTGCTTTCGCAAGCTCATGGTGAACAAAAATCTTATGATTTGCAGTCCAGCGTCCTGCAACAATTTGAAAGCCAGGCCGCTATAAGCCCTAACGCCACCGCGGTAGTTTTGGGGGATGATACCCTCAGCTACGGTGAATTGAACGAGAGGGCAAATCAATTAGCACATTATCTGATCAACGAGTGTCGGGTTACATCTGAAAGTTTAGTCGGTATCTGTTTACCGCGCTCATTGGATATGATGGTTGCGATCTTAGCGGTATTTAAAGCTGGAGGAGCTTATGTGCCACTGGATCCCACCTATCCAGAATCGAGGATCAGGTACATATTAGAAGATGCGAGCGTTAAAACTCTGATTTTTACATCAGATGTTGAGACCAATCTGACGCTGGCAGATACCGACAACCGGGTGTGTCTGGATAGCGTCGATTTGCAGGCTAAAGTTTTACAGCAATCAAACCAAAACCCGGGGGTTAAGCTATCTCCTACAAACCTTGCTTATATCATCTATACCTCAGGCTCTACAGGGAATCCTAAGGGCGTTATGGTAGAACATGGCAACATAACACGCTTATTTCTTAGCGCCAGTGAAAGATTCAATTTTAACAACCAGGATACCTGGACGCTGTTTCATTCTTTTGCATTTGATTTTTCAGTTTGGGAAATCTGGGGAGCGCTCTGTTACGGTGCTAAGTTGGTGCTTGTGCCACATTGGGTTGCACGTTCGTCAGAGGAATTTTACCAGCTTCTCAGTGATGAGAAAGTGACAGTACTGAATCAGACACCCAGTGCCTTTAGCGGTGTTATAGCAGAAGATAAGCGCCGACCACTGCCTTTGGCATTGCGTTATGTCATCTTTGGTGGTGAAGCGCTCAATCCAATGATGTTGCACGATTGGGCGGCCCGCCATGGTGACGCTAAGCCTGAATTGATTAATATGTATGGCATAACCGAAACTACCGTGCATGTTACCTATCGCCGACTGACCATTGAAGATATTAAGAATTCAGCAGGTATCAGTGTTATTGGGAAACCTTTAGCTGATCTAGGTGCTGTGATTTTGGATACCTCAGGTAATTTAACGCCTCCGGGTGTTGCCGGTGAGCTGTATGTATTTGGAGACGGCGTTTCAAGATGTTACCTCAATCGTCAACAACTCACGGCTGAGCGTTTCGTGAATCTGAGCGTCTTAGGTGGAAGGCGCGCCTACCGAACTGGTGATGTAGCACGCTATTTAGCCAATGGTGAATTAGAGTATCTGGGACGTATGGATAGTCAGGTGCAGTTGCGCGGGTTTCGTATTGAGCTTGGCGAAATTCAACATGCATTGTTGGCGCAAACGTCTGTTTCCGATGCCGTTGTGTTGGTACAGACTGATGGTGAGCATGATAGTCGACTGGTGGCATGGGTTGTCGGACAAAGCGCTACAGATGATTGGCAACGTCAATTGGAAGAGGCATTGGCGCAGATATTACCTGAATACATGGTGCCACGAGCTTGGGTTGCATTGGACAAGCTACCGCTAACTGTCAACGGAAAAGTTGATTATAAAGCCTTACCAGCGCCGGATTTTAGTCAACAGCAGAGAATCTATGTCGCACCTTCCACCGAGATTGAGCAGATCTTATGTGATATCTGGCAGGAAATGTTAGGTATTGAGCAGGTAGGGGTGGATGACAATTTCTTTGCCTTGGGTGGGCATTCACTGCTTGTTATGAAATTGATCACCCGAATTAATGAAGCTTTCTCCATAGAGCTCCCTGCTAAAGAGTTATTCAAAAATGCAACCATTAAAGAGCTTTCTGTTGTAGTTGAACAAGCTGACAGGGCGATTATTGCGGCCCCTATTCTTAACCTTAAAGAGACCGCAACTGAGTTGGAAGACATTACAGAATTAGAACTGTGATTTATCAATTCATTCGAAACGAATGATGTAACAAACCGAATTAGAGCACCAAATACAAATCAAACTATAAGGTGTCGAGGAGTTAGACCCGTGAATTTAACTGGCTATTTGTATAAGTTAAAAAAGGCCAAGGTTTTTATCTATGTCGAAAACGACAAGGTTAAAGTCAAAGGAGATAAAAATAATCTGGATCCACAATCCATTGGCATTCTTAAATCTAATAAAGACCAGATAATTGAGTTATACAATAGCTTAGATATTTCTTCTAATCAGCAATTGGAATTACCATCCTATGCCCAAAAGCGCTTGTGGGTACTTGATCAGATAGAGCCGGGCCAGAGTCAATACAACATTCCGGCAGCGCTGGTGCTGGAAGGTAAGCTGGATGTCAGTGCACTGGAAGGTGCGCTGAACGATATTGTCGAACGTCACGAGAGTTTGCGAACCACTTTCATGAGCGATGAGGATGGCGAGCCGTATCAGGTTATCCATGCAGCAAAAACCTTACAGGTGCAGCAGGCTGATTTCAGTCACCTGAGCGAGGAAGCGCAGGAGGCGGTTATCCGTGAACAGGTGAGTGAAGAGGGATTGCAGGGCTTTGACCTTACGGCCGACCTGATGCTACGCGGGCGTTTACTGAAGTTGCGTGACGACAAGCACGTGGTGCTGGTCACAATGCACCACATCGCCTCGGATGGCTGGTCGATGTCGTTGCTGATAAAAGAGTTCAGTGCCTTGTACCGGGCGCGGGTTGAAGGAACGCCAAATCCACTGGCCCCGCTGTCGGTCCAGTATGGGGATTATGCCCACTGGCAGCGAGAGTGGTTAAGTGGTGATGTGCTGGCCCGTCAGCTGAATTACTGGGAAACGCAGTTGTCGGATTTACCGGTATTACACGGTTTACCACTGGACCATGCCCGTCCCCATGAGCAGACGTTTAACGGCGCGGTGCATCGCAGTGAGCTAGACGCGTCGGTGACGTCCGCGTTGATGGCGTATTGTCAGTCGCATGAAGCGACCTTGTTCATGGGGCTGCACGCGGTGTTTGCCGGTTTGTTATCGCGTTACAGCAACGAAAGCGACATCGTGGTGGGCAGCCCGATAGCCAACCGGGAGCAGGCGGAGATAGCGGAGCTGATAGGGTTTTTCGTGAACACTTTGGTGCTGCGCAGTGACCTGTCCGGGTCGCCGGGCTTTGAAACCCTGTTACTGCAAAGTAAGGAGGTGTTGTTATCGGCGTATGAGTATCAGCAGGTGCCGTTTGAGCAGGTGGTAGAGCGTCTGCAGCCGGAGCGTAGCCTGAGCCACAGTCCGTTGTTCCAGGTGATGTTGATATTGCAGAATGCCGGGAGCGGAGAGCTGGACCTGCCGGGGCTATCACTGCGTCCGCTGGAGTCTGCAGAGGTGATGTCGAAATACGATTTGACCCTGACGGTGGTGGAGCACGATGGGCGGCTGGTACTGGAATGGGAATACAACCGGGATTTATTTGAGGCCCGGAGTATCGGACGTATGGCAGAGCACTTTGGTGTGTTGCTGTCGGCGGCCCTGGCATCTCCCCGGACGCCGATAGAGAGTCTGGCGCTGTTGACGGGCGCGGAGCGGGAGCAGGTGTTGCATCAGTGGAATGCCACTGAGCGTGCGTTACCGTCACAGGTCAGTTTAGCCGCGTTGTTTGAGGCGCAGGTGGCGTCGACACCGACGGCCGATGCGTTAGTGTTTGAAGGGGCGTCGTTGAGTTATGCGGCGTTGAATGCCCGGG
>NZ_JAJEWQ010000017.1 GCF_020687805.1 Planctobacterium marinum
ACGGTAAAGCAGATGTCGCGGTAAGGCGACCGTCCACCCAGTATCAGTATATTCTGCGCAGTAGCGATGGGGTCACAGAGCGAGTGTGGTTTGGCAAAGATGCAGCGGATATTCCACTGGCCGGTCCGGTACTCACCCGAATGTCGATGGCCGCTGCAGCCAGCGACTAATCAGTTAATTTATCAGGGGCCGCTATTGCGGCCTTTTTTCTGCATCACCTTGTTCGTTTATTAAACAATAATCTGTAACCGCTTACAAAATTTACCTATATACATGATTTAAAAGGATTATTTTTATTGTCAGGCTTAGTTTTGTGTGGACAGACCAGAGCAGCTTTCTTATATTGGGGCAGGTAAAATTTCAACAATAAAGGAAAGAAATGGTATTACATGGCAAGAAATTGTGCACAATTGCGGTTGCGGTCAGTGCTGTTTTCACAGCATCCTCAGGTGCTTCTCCATCCTCACTGACAGATTTACAAACGCAATTACCGGTATCATCACAAAGCGCAAGAATTCTGCACACCAATGACAACGAGAATGTTCAGATTAAGCACCGGATGCAGGTGTCACAGTATATTATCGAGTTGCACGATGAGCCATTAATCCAAATGAAACAACAAACACAACGTGCGGTAGGAAAAGACCGTGCAGCAAAAAGCCATATCCAGCAGAAACTGGTTCAGCATCGTCAGCGAGTTGAGCGGGCACAAGCAGTACTGATCAGTGAGTTAAAACAAAGCCAGTTAATCGACAAGGTCGTTCGTCAAAACAGCAAAGTTCACAACTCTGTAGTGGTACAGGGAGACTGGCAAAAAATCCGTCATTTGAATAAGCACCCAGCGGTGAAGGCGATTCATCCTGTGCGAATGGTGCAAAAGTTCCTGCAGGACAGCACCCAAATTATCAATGCAGATGATGCCTGGACTCAAACCGACAGCGCAAATCGCAGCCTCACAGGCACTGGCATCACCGTAGCGGTTATTGATACCGGGGTTGATTACAACCACGCAGACCTGGGGGGCTGTTTTGGCGCAGGTTGTAAAGTCGAGAGCGGATATGATTTCGTTGAAAACGACGATGATCCCATGGATGTTGATGGTCATGGAACGCATGTGGCGGGAATTATCGCGGCAAATGGCAGCTTGCAAGGTGTAGCGCCGGGAGCATCCATTATGGCGCTTCGGGTTTTAAATGATGAAGGCTTTGGCAGCACCTCTGACATTATTGCGGCAATAGAGTATGCCGTGGACCCGGATGATGATTTAAGCACGGACGATGGTGCCGATGTCATTAACCTGAGTCTTGGAGGACCTGGCGAGTATCAATCACCTGGCAATGTCGCGGTGGAAAATGCCGTCGCTGCTGGCATTGTTGTGGTTGCCGCCGCAGGAAACTATGGCAGTTATGGTGATATTGCCGCGCTTTCTCCAGCCTCTGCATTATCGGCTATTACGGTGGCATCCAGTACCAAACAGGATCAGGTATCCGGGTTTAGCTCCAAAGGGGGTGGTGCCAGTTATCAGCAACTTAAGCCGGAAATTATTGCCCCAGGCTCTGATATCGTGTCATTGCAGGTGGGAGGCGGAAATGTAACATTGAGCGGTACCAGTATGGCTGCTCCTCATGTGGCCGGTGCAGCTGCGATACTGAAACAAAAGTTTCCTGATGCCACGCCTCAGGATATCAAAGCTAAGATGATATCTTCTGCTATAGATATCGGTGCTGATGCCTATTCACAAGGCTATGGTCGCCTGGATGTCACAGGTGCACTGGCTCAGGCAGTGACAATTTTTGATGCCGGATTGGCGTTTGGCCATGTTGATGATTCACAGTCTGAAATTCAATACAGTGCTTTTGTGGATATTAAAAACGACAGTACTCAGGCTGTAACGTTTGAGTTGGTGTTACCTGATGGATTGCCCGAACAGGTAGAAATTCAAACCGCACAAACGGAACTTACGGTTGCGGCAAACAGCCAGGAGCGGTTTGAGTTTACCGTGCTGGTAAGCTCTCCCGGCGATATCGCCACTCCGGACAATATCTCAACAACCTACTTTTCAGCGTTGCAATTAATTTCACCGGATCTGAGTCTGACCGTCCCTGCTACGCTGGAACGAGGATACCGGTTAACCTTAACGCATGACGGATTAAATCCGGCCGGTTTGTCTGTCGACAGTGTCGACGGGCTTAATTTTGCGTATGACTATATTTTTCCTGAAGAAACCCGCACTATTTTTACACCTGAAACAGAGGTTTATATTCGTGTTCAGCATGAACTTGAACCTTCTGAAATTGCCCATCTGAATATCCCGGAACGGGGTGAAGATGTTACGGTTTTGGTGGACGGCTACGAAGAGCACGTATTGGTTATGGATAACAATAAAAGTCTCAACCTGTCGCCATCGAACTTAACCCATCTTGTCGGTCTGGGAGAAGCTGTCGATGAGCAATCGGTTGATATTCTGCCCTCGGCCTTAACCGCAACCACAAACCTTTTCAGTTTTATCGAATTTTCACAAAACATTGGGTTTGTCAGCGTTGAATATCGCAGCCAGTTATTTTTTGATTCTATTGATCCGGCAGAAAGAGTGGCCTATTACACCGCCCTGGGAAGCATTGAGGACAAGATTGATTCACGTCTTGTTGAACAAGTCCGGTTTCCGGCATTGCGCAGTGACGATTCAGACACCTTTGTTCAGCTCGTACACGACTTAAATTCCACTCAGGATCTGCTTAAAACGTTTACTCAGGGAGAAAAACCCGAAATTACCCTTACGGGTTTCGCGGATACTGATATTCCCTATGTGGCTGCTGACCTGAGCGCGAATAGCACATTGCTGCCTTCATTTTACCTGGCAACGGATAAAAACGAGATACAGTTCACGCAGCTTACAGGCAGTTCACAGGATTTTGCGGCGCGGCTGCATCTGGGCTTTGCCAGCGAGTTCGGAACAGGCTGGATGACCCCCTATGCCAGCAGCGAAAGTTTCAACTTTACCCTGCAATCTGACATCAACCCGGTATCCCAAACCAATGTTATTGAAGATTTTCAGTATCAATTTAATGCCGCTGGTTTAACCATGAGTAAACCGATTGAAGTGGGAACGGATTACCTGATGGATTTGCGTGGTTTTCACTTCACCAACGGGCGCGGCCAGGCTTACCATGCAGGAGTCAATGCACAGTACAGTGTGGCCTGCGGAAATGGCGGTGAATTAACCGGGCCATTCGATACCCTGAGTTTATATCTCAACACCAGCCAATGCGATGTTAGTTCTGTGACCATAGACTGGCAAACCAGTTTAAATGGTGAGTCATATCAAAGCAGTGCAACTTATGACATCGCCGCCAATACGGGACCCATTTTTCCCGGCTTGATTAGCGCTATTTTTGAGGATGGTGAAGTGACTACAGATCTGATTATTAGTGGTCAGCAAAACACCGTATATCTGGCATCTGATGCCAACTTTAACAGCCTGAATCTCAGCTCATTAGAGTACAAACTGGATGACGGGCAATGGCAGTCGCTGACTACCGAGTCCTCAGATTTGGTTGAGTTTAATCACATGGCGACACTGCCTACCGGGGAGTTAGAAAGTCAGGTGCTGTCATTGCGCATAAGCTATACCGATAACGGTAACCTGGGAAGTGTGACTCAGGAAATCAATGGTGGCTATTTGCTGCAAGCCCCCGCCAGTGGTGTTACAGACGATCTTGACGGTGATGGCATTGTTGATGCTGAAGATGACGATATTGATGGCGACGGCATTCCCAATGAGGTTGAAGATGCTTATGAGTTGGACCCCCGAGATGCCAGTGATGCGGCCGGGGATTTAGATAATGATGGTTTGAGTAATCTGCAAGAGTATCTTTTGGGCACCTCCATGGTGAATTCTGACTCCGATGGTGATGGTATTCCAGATGCTGAAGATGCTTTTCCGCTGGGAAGTGCATCTGCGGTTGCCTTTGATTACGACGGCGACGGTAAAGCCGATGTGGGAGTGCGCCGCCCGTCCAATTATTTCCAGTATATCAGTCAGTCATCCGGTGGCGCGCTGTTGCGGGAGCAATTTGGAAAATCTGCAAATGACATTCCGGTATCGGGGGATTTTGATGGCGACGGTATTGCCGATGTGGCAGTAAGACGGCCATCCAACCAGTACTGGTATATTAAAAACAGCTCAGATGGTGAAATTC
>NZ_JAJEWQ010000018.1 GCF_020687805.1 Planctobacterium marinum
CGTAAGTTTTTGCTAATACAGTAGTGATCGCTGCAGTCAGAGTTGTTTTACCGTGGTCAACGTGGCCGATTGTACCAACGTTTACGTGCGGTTTCGTACGTTCAAACTTTTCTTTTGCCATGACAAAAATTCCCAAGCATTGCTAGTGATTAAAATAAAACTTTAGGATGAAAGGTCAGGAATGGTGCTGATAGGCAGATTTGAACTGCCGACCTCACCCTTACCAAGGGTGCGCTCTACCAACTGAGCTATATCAGCTTATTTTGGAGCGGGCAGCGGGAATCGAACCCGCATCATCAGCTTGGAAGGCTGAGGTAATAGCCATTATACGATGCCCGCTAAAACATACATTCCAGAATCCTGGAACCACCTCATCCGAAACTTTCGTGTCGAGCTATTCTAATCACTCAACACAAGCTCAGGTTTCCCTGAACTTACGTTACCAGCCGAAACTAGTAACAGAATATGGTGGAGGGGGCTGGATTCGAACCAGCGAAGGCGGAGCCGTCAGATTTACAGTCTGATCCCTTTGGCCACTCGGGAACCCCTCCGAGATTGATGGTGCCGGCTGCCGGAGTCGAACTGGCGACCTACTGATTACAAGTCAGTTGCTCTACCAACTGAGCTAAGCCGGCACTGCATCAAGTGGGTGCGCATTCTAGTGGAATGCGTTTGTGTGTGCAACACATAATTATTAAAAAAACAGGATATTTTAACCGTTTGCTCAATTTAAAAGCATTTAGCGTATTTTCTGGCTTTAAAGCGGTCAAATAAAGCGCTTCATTCCTTTAAAAATGAGATTTTCATCTACTTCAATATTACTAAATTTTTCCTTATCCAGAAGCGATACGCCGCCGCCACAAACTAACACTTTGACCTTTTCGGCAAATTGCTCAGCAATATTTATTGCTTCATAAATCAATCCGTTTACCTGTGCACGGCAACCAAAATTTACACAATGCTCTGTCGAGCTTCCAAACAAGTTTTCTCCTGGATAATCGTTATTCCCAAAAACCTGTTGAGTGTTGCTAAACAAAGCTGACTTAGACATATCAAAGCCGGGCGTTATCCAACCGCCTTTGTGCTGCTTCTCATGAATTAAATCGACGGTCATGGCGGTACCAATACTCACCACTAATAACGCCTGTTCATCTTGCCGGGCTGCCGCCAGGATCATCATCCAACGATCCACTCCCAGCGTTTTAAAGTTTTGATAAGCGCAGCGTGTGCCAAAAGCGGCTCTGTCGGTAAAAATCTCTGTAAACTCAATGCCTTTGCTGTGACACTCGTATTGTAATTGTTCGGAATATGAAGGACTTCTTACGGAAGCCAAAATAACCCTTTGGGTGCTTTGCAATAAAGCCATATCTCTTAAGGGATCAGCTTGTAATAAAAACTCATCACCTGACAGAAAGCTGGATTTAACGTTGCTGTTACCGGCATCGACCAATAATACTTCATGCTGTTTTGACACTTATTTCGCCCCCAAACAACTCTTTACGCACGGTTTTATCCCCTTCAGCAACATCCACTAAAAGCGCACCTGTTGGACTTATTCCACGAGCGATACACTGATATTGATTCTTGCCATTTACGATAAAAATGGGCTTATCCCGGAAGTGGTCGTGGTCTTCCCATTCCTCTACAAATGGGGCCAGTCCTTCAGAGGAAAATTGCGCCACTGTTTGCCGCAGGTTATTTATAAAAGTGGCTGCCAGCGTATTTTTATTGATTAATTTCTGGCTGTTTTTTGTTAGATCAGTCCAGGGTTGATCAATTTCCTTTGATTCCCCCATGTTAACATTAAGCCCAATTCCGATAATGGCATCACAGCTGCCATCAGAATTCCCGGAGACCTCCACCAAGGTTCCGGATACTTTTTTACCATCAATATACACATCATTCGGCCACTTCAATGTAACCGGTAAAGCTACAAAGGGTTTTATTGTGCGCACAGTGGCGACGCCAATAGCCAGACTTAAACCTGACAAACTTTGAAAACCTAGCTCAAAATGCCACTTCATCGAGAGATAGATGTTGCTACCAAAAGGCGATACCCAACGCTTACCTTGTCTTCCCCGCCCTTTTTTTTGTCCTTGTGCCAGACAAACAAAGCCGTCAGATAGATTGGTGACACGCTCTTTTACATAATCGTTTGTTGAATCTATCAAAGATTCTATATGTAGCAGCGATTTGTCCTTGTTTATTAATTCGGGCAGTAGAGTCACTGCATCGAGTAAATCAATTTCATTATTTAATCTGTAGCCGCTTCTGTGAACCGAAAAAATATCAACGCCATTGTCCTGAAGTAATTTAATTTGTTTAGCAATTGCTGTTCTGGACACACCAAATCGGTTGGCCAGATCTTCACCTGAAATAAATTGACTGGCAGACAGACTTTTTATGAGCTCTGAGTGATCAATACGACTCATAGGTTAATGACTCCATTTTTACCTATTAGTAAGACTTCATTTTCTAAAGTTACCGAAAACAAATCCCGGACTTGTTCTTTGATATCACGCACAAATCTCAACAATGTCTGACCAGAGCCTTGACCATAATTTACGATCACAAGTGCATGCTTTTCGTAGGTACCAATTGAATCCACTTTCTTGCCCTTAAAACCAGCCTTTTCAATCAGCCATCCTGAGGACAATTTAACGCCATTTTTATCTTGATGATAAGTTGGCATTTCGGGATAACGCTCTTTGAGGACACAAGCAACCTCAGCGGTCACAACAGGGTTCTTAAAGAAACTACCAGCGTTGGCGAGTTTTGCAGGATCAGGTAATTTTGACTGTCGAATCTCAATGACTTTATTCATAACGGACAATGGAGTTGCACCTGTTGTTAAACTATCCAGGCCTTGATAAGTCAGTTTTGCTGTCCATTTCTTTGGCAACTGTAAACAAATCTTAGTGACCAATAGATCAGAGCCCGCAGTACTTTTAAAAATACTATTGCGGTAACCAAAACAACACTCTGGGTTAGTGAGTTCTTTTATTTCTTTGGTTTTTATATTTACTGTTTGCACGCCCTTACACAAAGCTGAAAACTCGACACCATAAGCACCAATATTTTGCACCGCCGCAGCACCGCAATTTCCCGGTATCAGGGCCAGATTTTCTAAACCCCCAATACCTTTTTGGGTTACCTGCAGAACCAAATCGTGCCAAACAACCCCCGCGCCAGTCTCAATCAACCAACTGTCGTCGTTTTCAGTAATCGATAACTGCTTATTGGTAAAAGTGACAATGTCACCGTCAAAATCTTCTACAAACGCGACATTACTTCCGCCACCTAATACAAAATAATGTTGATGGTCCAGATCTAAGGAATCCAGATCTTGAATATTCTCTACTTCATACAGATTGTTACACGACGCCTGCAGCGACAAAGTGTGGCGATTTTTGAGGTTTACCAATGAAAACTCACCGTCAGTTTAGTTGTAGCTAATTCTAAAGAGACAAGCAGTTATTACCAAGCCCTCACCACAAAAAATAATTTGTGTGCAAATGAACAAAACTAACTCTTTTTATGTATTTTTGCCGCAATAAATTACGACCTACCTTTAATCGCACTCACATGGGGGCGCAGCAGAACCGTTCACCTACTGGATGAACGCAGCCTGCGGAGCGACTCGCCATGGATGGCGAGGCTGGCTGCCATCACAGGGATGTTTGTACCCCGTGCACTAATCAGCAAACAAGACTCAACATGATACCCGATGGGTTAGGTTACCCATTGAGGTGTGACACCAACCTTCGATTTGATGAAGGGTTGCCGCTGAATCGGATAAATGAACTAAATTGAATAAATCGCAGGCAATAAAAAAGGGTTACCTTTCGGTAACCCTTCTTCAAATTGGGAGCCTGGCGGTGTGCTACTCTCACATGGGGAGACCCCACACTACCATCGCCGCTAATACGTTTCACTGCTGAGTTCGGAATGGATTCAGGTGGTTCCG
>NZ_JAJEWQ010000019.1 GCF_020687805.1 Planctobacterium marinum
ATAACTAAGAATTATGCAAAGGTTGTGTTGGGTTGGTCCGAGGTATAGTGACGTTGCGTCCATCAATCACTTGTTTGACTTTTTTATTGTTATTCACGGCGAAAAAAATAATAAAAAAGTATTATCTTTAAATTCTGATGGCTGTCAGATAAATATCAATAGCCCTAAGAATTATCATAAGGTTGGTCAGTATTATCACGAACAGATGAAAAGTGTTTTGGAGCAAGAGCCTTCAATCAAATTTATGTTTTATGGGAAAATAACTGAGAAGATATTTAACGATTTTTCTCATTCCATTTCTTATTTTAATCCATTAATACTATCTAGACGCTTATCTGACAAATTGGAAAGCAGACTCATTTTATCTGAGTTTGTTGACGTCTTACCCGTCAGCTTAATGCTGGCAAGTGATTGCATGTTGGAAACATTAGTATCTCGATTTCCGGATCACAAAAGTTTTGTTGCACAAAAGAGATTCGGAGCAGGGGGAGCGGGTAGTTATATAATAGATCACAACAACACTAAATTAAGTGGCTCGAGTGAGTTTGAATCTCTAGTTGTATCTCCTAAGCGCGTAAATAGTTTTTCCGTAAATCAACATATAGTTATCGGATCAACAACCATCCTTTACCCTCCATCTATACAAATCATAAGAGAAAAATGTAATGAATTTTTCTATGGAGGCTGTGACTACAATTTATTTGAATCTCTAGATGATCCAATTAAGCGGAAAATTTATGAATTCAGTGAGCGAATTTCCAATTGGCTCATTAAAATTGGATACAAGGGCGTTATTGGTGTTGACTATTTAGTATCCGAGAATGAGTCATTGGAGTTTGTGGAGCTGAATACCAGATTCCAGTCTTCAACCCTTATTCTTAATGAAATCTTGGCTAGCAATAGGTTGCCTAGTGTTCAAGAAGCTCACATAAGTGCATTTTCCAAAAGTTTCTTAAATATAGATACATCTAAACTATCCATCCCAAAAGGAAGCAACTTTTACACTCCACTAGCCGAGGAGTGCAGCAATGTGGATTTTCTGATTAGGGAAAAAAAGCTGATAACACCTGATTTGCGCAATAGTTATCACAACTCTGGAAACATTGAGGTAACTTGTATATCTGACGGACTGTGGCCAACATCTAAAATAGAAAGTAGCTGTCAGCCCAAAAAGTATCGATTCAGTGAAAAAATAGGAGCAATTGATGCTGAAGGGAAACTACAAATAAAACCAGCACTGGTTCATTGTCAGTCGAAGGTTTTTCAAGACAGCTTCACTCCAGCTACAATTGAAGAACAGGCTAGATTGAAGTTTGAACTATTCAGCCTTGGTTTACAGATCAGTTTCAAGGCAAAGGCCACACTGTATTCCAGTCGAGATAAGCTAACTATAAGAGATGGAATTGCGGGAGGCATTGAATTGCTAATCGCAAACTCCATACATATAAATGTTCCGATAAAAGAGTCATTTTCACTGATAAGTCCCTTCTCTCTAGAATTTGAAGACCTCTATTATCTGTCTTATTTTGGTAGGAAAATAGTAAATGTAGAGGTTGTGGATTTACCAAAGCTAGTGGGTGAAAAGACTAGAAGTGGAAAGTTAATGGAATCCATAGGGCAGGTGTTTACAGACCGCCTTAGCATAAATCCATTCCGAGGTTGCCGATATAATTTGGCCAACAAAAAAGGATGTAAATTTTGTGCTGTAGCATTCGGCCCAATGTCCAAAAAAACAGACATCGAAGATATTAAAGATGTAGTCAAATTCGTAATTAGTAATCAAAAAGATTCTACAAAGCACATATTAATTAGCGGAGGAAGCCCGTTGCCAAAACAATGGCATTACTATGTCCAGGTAGTGACTGAAATACGTAAACTGACTGATTTACCGATTTATATCATGATAGAACCACCTGAATCCCTTTCTAATCTGGACCTATTACTCGAGGCAGGTGTTAACGAAATCGGAATTAACATGGAAATCTGGGACGATAAGATTTCAAAGGCGATAATGCCCGGCAAAGGAAAAGTATCCAGAACCCAATATTTGGAAACTCTAAAGTATGCAACCAAACTGTGGGGAAAAAGCGGAAATGTTAGAAGTCTCCTGATAGTAGGTCTAGAACCAGCTCAAAATACTTTGACTGCAGTAGAAGCGATATCCAAATTGGGGGTTATGCCAATCTTGTCTCCGTTTCGTGCTGTTACTAAAACGGCTCTGGAAGAATTACCCACTCCGTCAGCTGAAACAATGTATGAGTTATGGGATAAAGCTACAAAAATTAGTAGGCAGAATAATCAAATCATTGGTCCAAGCTGTATAGCTTGTCAAAATAATACGATTACCATGCCTTGGGGAGATGAATATAAGTATTACTGATTATGTTTTTTTAAATTGATTGTACTGTGTTCGTACTGTTTTCTTTGAAATTTAAACAAGTATCTGTGCCGTTATTTAGGTAAAGATCCGTAACTGAAACTTGCTTCTGAAACCGAACACCACATTCAATAACATCTTTTTCCTGCTCTTCACTGAACCCTAGATCAGTAAGATTTTTAAATGTCCCTGTGAGTTGAAATGCTATAGCTACAATAGAGGTAATTAAAACGAGTTTATTCGAACTTTTTTTGCTCTCACTTCCTTGATTTGGTTCATTTACATTTATTGTGATAGTCAGGTTTTCTATCTTTACTTTCTGAGGTGAGTTTTTGCTGATATTTATATCGTCAAAATTTATTTTAATATTAAGTTTATCTTCAATATTAGAGAAAAACCCGGTAATCATTGATGTAAGCTTAACATGGGATATTTTTTCGTTAGTTGCTTTGCATGTGAGTGTGAAGTCTAAGCTATATCTTTTTCCTTCCCTGAGTAATAACTTTCTAATATCTCCCTCGTGAAGGCACCAATTGTTTTTTTGATATTCATTTCCGTTTAAGCTTGCTTTTTGCATTAATAAATATAACTCACTCATTTCACTTTGCGAGTATTGTTGAGAGTTAACTAATAGCTTGGATAAGTATTTTAGCTCTCGAACATTTAAGTATAATATATTATTTTTAAGCGCATCATTAATGTACTCTGAAAATTCTTGATGCTCAGAAAGTAGTAGCAAGTTTGCACAAGGGAAATAATTAAATCTATCTTGGTAATATTTCACCAATGATGGTATTAGTTCTAGTAATTCTTCCCAAGCAATTATTCCCTTTCCGGGGGCGCTAATTTTTACTTTCCCTGCCCGAATATCATTAGGCTTTATTCCAAATACATAGGGGAATTGCCAGAATGGAAGTGTCACTTCATTCATAATAGCATTCGAAAAGTCGCAATATTCAACATTTACACTTGATAGATCAATGTTTAATAAAGTCGCACCATTAAAACTTGCACCCTCGAATGTACATGAGCTTATGGTTAAGTCGTCAATGATTGCATTGGAAAAATCAGCGTTTGTGAAAGAACATCCTTTTACGTTTGCGCGACTTAAGTGAATGCCTCTGAATGTCGCCCCGTAAAATCCTGAGCTAAACAATCCTGTAGGCGTGGTTTTGTCGGTAGCAGTAAACTTACAATTACTAAAGTTGGCATACTGCATGTTAGTGTCATCAAAGTTACAAGACATAAACTCTGAACCTGACCAATCTGAACCATTACCTGCAGCGTAGGTAAAATCGCACTGGTCGAATTTACAATTAAGAGCCTTTGCTCTTTTTAAAGAGAAGTTGTTAAATTTCTCTTCTTTGAAGTGGCTACCCACGGCCGGACTCCAATCATTCTTTACATTAACTAAAAATGGCGTGAGATCGCGGAAACCAACAGAACTAAAAAGGTTTGATAAGCTTGTACCATTGCTATTTCCGTCATTACTGAAATTAGCAAGACTGATTAATCCGGTGGCCATAATTCTTAGTTAT
>NZ_JAJEWQ010000001.1:0-267091 GCF_020687805.1 Planctobacterium marinum
GCTTTATTCGCTACGAGATGGTTGGATAGCGCTTCACTATCCTGAATGAAACGCCCTGTGCGGAGCCGCATGCAGGGTGTTGTGGGGGCTGGAGGTTAGAGACCTCCGGCTACCCGATTATGTTTGAGATTAACTCAAACGGCTGATAATTTTTGCTGCCCACTTATCAAGTAGCTTAGCTGGTGCAAAAGATAGGAATAGACCTATCAATGGAAATAATGCCGTGAAAATTGCAGCCACTACTTTGTCTGTTTGGTCTTTAGTTGGAACACCATTGATTTCAATTGAAGCACTGGGATCTAACGCGGCCTGAGTAAAAACAAATACCAAAATACTTCCAACAAGTATCAATGTACCGCCTGCTAGACGACTTAATCCTACAACAATATCTACTTTTTTCTTTAAATCTTCGTCCATAACCAACTCAAACATAACACCTAAATATGGGGCACAAACAGGTAGGCTATAATGGCGAAGCCGCCTGCCTGTTTGTGTCCCAGCCCGCCTGCGGGCGACATAATTTTTTTGTTATGCGTAATCATTTTATTGAACCACCATGCGCCAATATCTCTACTTTATTACCCGATGGATCTTTAAGCTTCAAAAACTCTCCGGCGATGTTGATTTCGAAAGAATAAACAACCCCAGTCTTTTCGAGAGTTTTTAGAATGGTTATTTGTTTATCGCCTATATGAATTGCAAACTCTGAGCATGGGCAAGAACCATCTAAATCTAAAATTAAATCTCCTGCCAAGCATATTAGCCTTGTGTCAGATTGAGCTTTAAATAAGGATAACGTCGTGCAATAAAACTCTCTAGTTTCCTTAAAGTTAGTTGAATGAAGTGTTAGATAAATCATTAATCTTCGATGCTTCCTTGCGCATAACGGCTAATTTAAAGGGCGCTTACTCGCTGGCTATACTACCCGAAGAATGAGGGGAAGCCAGCGAGTAAGCGTCCCGGTTTAAAATTTTTTGTTAGAAGTACTTGTTAGATACTGCATCGAAATTCTCTGCAAGAACTAGATACTCATCAACCCAACCGTTTTCCATAGCGATTTCTTGTAATGGTGCAGTTGGCAAAAAGAGATACTCTATTTTGGCCAATTTAGCTTTATTCTTGGTTTTGAGTGAAATTATTGAGCTTTTAATGATATCTGTCACTTTGACAACTTCCATATCGGACCAAACCGAATCATCAGATTCTGCTAAAAATGACTGAACATCTTCTAATATAGCTACGAGTTTTTCTGCAGCGTATGCATCTATTTTTTTGTTGAATATGGAATGCCAAATATAATTCATACGGTACTTCTAACAATTTAATATCGACCCATTGGGTCGTTTTTCTACTTTAACTTGGGTCGATTATATACTTTGTGCTAGCGATAACAAATTTACCTAAGTAAGGCCACTCACTTGGAAGTAGAGATTTCTCGATATCTGGTCTGAGGACTAAAATGACCAACGGGGTCGTTTTCTTGACTATAGGAGCAAACGGTTGTTTGAATTGTTCAATCGTAAATTTTTTGATGGCCACTATTGGCACAAATCGGCCCTTTAACACTCACCAATCGAACGTCCGCAAAGCGGGTAATAGTAGTCAGTCAACCACAATTATTGACTATCTCGTGGTGGTAATCAGAGCCCCAAAAAAGTCTTTTCCAGCCAACCGATGTTTTGAACGGTAGGGCCGTAAACAGGCTTTCCAACTACCGAATGTAAATTGCTGTTCTTTTTTACTCTGGGTTGGTTTAACCCGGCTAGACGGTGTTCGCAACTGGCTCGGGTCAACATGGCTTCACTGCTCAGCCTGATTTTGCGCACACGGCGGGAAACACAATGGCAATAGGACGTATCTTCAAGGCAGATTTTCGCCTTCCTGGCTTTTTCCATTTGAATTCTTCCTGAGTGTGCTTCTTGGGTTTCCTGTTTTGCATAATCTCGGGGATTTGGAAACTGTAACCATGTGCAGTTATGATGGCTGTCCAGATAAGTAAGTGACTTAAGAAAAGGACAGGTTAATGACGATTTCACATTCCGATATGGTTAAAGTATTGGCTAAGCCCGGTGAGCAAATTGCGACTGAGATCTCCGGGGAGGATGCACATCTCATGCACATGGCGATTGGTATCAGTGGCGAGGCAGGGGAGTTGCTGGATGCTATTAAAAAACAAGTGATCTATCGCAAAGAACTGGATTTGGAAAATGTGATCGAAGAACTGGGCGATCTGGAGTTTTACATGGAAGGCTTGCGTCAGGGGCTGGGCATCACGCGTCAGCAATGTCTTCAGGCCAACATTGATAAGTTGGGTACCCGTTATCAGAACTTTCAGTATAGCAACGAAAAAGCACAGGCCAGGGCAGACAAGCCTGAGGGGCAATAACAGCATCCGGAGTGAAAATGAAAAAAGTACTTTTTGTTTGCCTGGGTAATATTTGTCGTTCACCCACGGCTGAAGCGGTTTTTAAGAAAATGGCGAAAGAGGCTGGCTTAAAGGTTGAAATTGATTCTGCAGGTACTATTGCCACTCATACCGGTGAAGCGCCGGACAGTCGCAGTATGGAACATGGTAAAAAACGAGGATATAGCTTTCACGGGCAGTTTTCCAGAAAGGTAAAACAATCGGATTTTCAGTACTTTGACCACATTTTTGCGATGGACAAGAGTAATTTGAGAGATTTGTTGGCCCAGTGTCCGCAAGAATTTCAGCATAAGGTGCAACTGTTTTTAACGTTAAGTGGTGATCCAGAGCAAGAAGTACCGGACCCTTACTATGGGGGTGATGCGGGTTTTGAACGTGTTTTAGAACTGGTTGAGAATGCATCAACCGCTTTGATAACTCAGTTAAAAAGTGCCTGAATCGCGTTGTTAGATAGAGATTTTAATTCTTTAACTAAAATAATCTAATAAGTCTCGAATTTTAGGAGGTTATCTCTTGAATCGGGCATTTATTCATGTTTTAGTTTGCTTCCTTTTTAATAGTAGAACAGGTAGTAATTCCAGTGAAACAGTGGCAGCCAGATACATGGCGTGAATTTCCAATTTTGCAACAACCCCATTATGAAGATGCAGCGAAGCTCGCTCAGGTTGAATCTGAGTTAAAACGATTTCCGCCGCTGGTGTTTGCAGAGGAAACTCGTCATTTGTTTAGTGAGCTGGCTAACATTTCGCAGGGCAATGGCTTTTTGCTGCAAGGCGGTGATTGTGCAGAGTCATTTGATGAGTTTAATGCGCCTAAAATCCGCGATACCTTCAAAGTGATTCTGCAAATGGCCATTGTGCTAACGTTTGCTGGTCGCTGTCATGTCACCAAAGTAGCGCGTATGGCGGGGCAATATGCAAAGCCACGCTCAGCTGATCTGGAAACCAGAGACGGGGTTTCTTTACCCAGTTATCGCGGTGATATTATCAACAGCTTTCCATTTACACCGGAAGCCCGAATTCCTGATCCGCGTCGCATGATCGATGCTTATCATCGCTCTGCCTCAACCCTTAACCTTTTACGTGCTTTTGCTCAGGGCGGTTTGGCAGATTTGCACAAGGTAAACAAATGGAATATGGCGTTTGTTGAGAATAATCCGTTGAAAGATCGTTATCTCGATATGTCACACCGGATTCAGGACACCCTGTCATTTATGGAAGTGATAGGTCTGAATTCAGATAACACCGCATCATTACGGGAAACGTCTTTATATACCTCTCACGAAGCTTTGCTACTGAACTATGAACAGGCTTTGACCCGTGTAGATACCTTAACTGACAAGTGGTACAACTGTTCGGCACACATGTTGTGGATTGGTGAGCGCACCAGACAGCTGGATCACGCGCATGTTGAGTTTTTCCGTGGAATTCACAACCCTATCGGTGTAAAAGTCGGGCCAGGTATGCAAGGTGATGAACTGATTGAACTCATTGATGCGTTAAATCCGGAGAACACCCCGGGTCGCTTAACCCTGATCACCCGTATGGGCGCCGATAATCTGGAGCAGAAGCTACCGGCACTGTTACGCCGGGTTAAGGCGGAAGGTCGTCATGTGGTGTGGAGTTCAGACCCGATGCACGGCAACACCAAGAATTCTTCCAGCGGTTATAAGACCCGTAACTTTGATGATATTTTACGGGAGATTCAGCAATTCTTTGCCGCACATGATGCCGAGGGAACTCACGCCGGGGGTATCCATCTGGAAATGACCGGACAGCACGCCACCGAATGTACCGGTGGTGCGTATCAGATCAGCGATGCTGATTTGGCGGAATGCTATAAAACTCAGTGCGATCCGCGTTTAAATGCCGACCAGGTATTGGAATTGGCCTTCCTGGTATCGGACAACTTACGCAAATCCGTTTAATACTGTCAGGTCGGAGAGGGGATGCAATCATATCTGGATTGCATTATCTCTACCGACTTGCTCACCATGTTAGCCAATACCTCCAAATCAATATTTTTGAGTGGACCAAGGTAAAGGCATGACTTGCCCAGTTTGTATTTGCCTAATTGTGCTAACTCTGAATCAAACGCCTCAAAACCCGGCATGATATACACCACAGTATTTTGCGCTCTGGGGGCAAATCCGGTCACAAACCAATCACCGCTGTGACCGGAATCATACTCGTAATGGTACTGACCAAAACCAATCATGGTACCGGCCAACCAGGCCGAATAACCTGACGCCTTTGCCATGATTGGCAACAACAGTCGGGCATCATTTTCCCGGTTTTTATTTTTAAGGCTGCTCAGGTAGTTGTCTATGTCGGTATGCATGGTATTGATGGCCAAAAATGACAAATTTCTCTTATTGTAGTAATCAGTTTGTAAGCGGACAAATTAAAAAAACGACAAACTATTTATACCAGCCAGGGGGAGGGACAGGAAAGGGAATGTAAAAATAAACACCGCCAACTACGCTGGCGGTGTTTGTTAGACTTTGAAAGAGCGTTATTGCGGGAAACTGAATCTGTCCATAAAAATATCCCGTTGTCCATTCCAGTCCGCTTCATAAACAATCGCTACAGTATTGTCCGGTAGCACCAGAGCACTGAATCCTAACTGGATACCCCCGCTATACAACAATGTTGAACTTACCAGGGTATTGTTTTCTATCTGCAACTCATACAGGGAGTCATGAAAGTTGCCAATAATCCGGGAAGTGCCATAAACAGAAATTTAATCTAAAAAGAGGTGGCAGAAATTTGAGCACCGGCCACAGGTGCAAAAATGGCAGCGGATTACCCTGCCACCACTTCAATGGTTTGTACTTTGGAGTAGGGCTTGTTACTTTTTTTGCCTTTAATCAGAATTGTGACTGAATGCCTGCCAGGTTCCAGGGCATGGTATTTTAATCTGTAGATCCCGGCTTTGTGCTCCGGTGAAAAGCCGGCTTCATCCTGAAAAGAGATTTCCGGAGACCCATTAAATTTAAACTCAACGTCCTGGTAGCCTTTGGGAATACGATAGTAAATTGGAATCGACGCGTCTTTACCCTGGGAAGTAAGCACTTTTTTGGCATGTTTTAATGAAATCGGTGCCACCAGTTCTTCAATGTTGGGAGCCGGATACTGGGCATGCATTACCGGAAAACGACCAAATCCTGCGGTGGCATGCCTGTCACAGGCCTGCGTACTGGTTACCACACCACTCAGCAGCGCCCCTAAAGCGAACGTCGCATGTTGAAACCACTTTGTCGTCAATAGTCGCATTATTAATCCTCGTAGGGGGTAACCTGATTCATGGCCAGTCGGTAGGCTGAAACACCCATCGGGTTTTCTTGTTTTTCTATTTTGAGGGTGCCTTCAAACCAAAATGGCTGACTGAGGTGAGTCAGTGTAATTCCTTCGCTGCTTTTGGCAAAGATAATTTGATTGGGTGGTGGCGGTGGCATGTGCAAACAGGCTCCAAAATAGGGAACAATAAAATATTCGGTGATCTTTTCATCATCGGAGGTTTCCAGCGGCACGATAAAGCCCGGGATTTTAATCTTCTGCTCCGCCATCGTTTCAACCACTCTGGTTGAGCGTAGTGCCTGCTGAAAGCGCTGTGCTTTTTCGTCTTCAAAGTTTTTTTCAGTAAAATTATCGACGGAATCTTGTTGGGAGCCATCAGCGATGTCGAATAACACATCTGGCGGATTTAGTAAGGCCTCCAGATCATCCTGTGGGATCAGTTCTATCCATTCAACTTCTTTGTAGACACCGTTGGCCTGGCTAACGGAAAACACGATATTCAAAAGCAGAAAAATGACGATGGCTGTCACGGAGCGCAATGATGACCGTTTAAATGAATTGAAAAGCATAATTGAGTTCAGGGTACAAAAAGGGAAATAAGTTTGTTGTTATAACATATCAAGATGGTGGTGTGTATTCTTAACTGGACAGTTTTGGTGCTGACATGCAAAAAAAAAGCGGCAGGTTTGAGATTTTTTTGTAACAATAAATTGCTGTTGATTGAAAATGCGCGGCTATAGGGCTAGCGTCTCATCCTCACTAATAAAACGGATAATAACACATGAAACTTTCTCTACTTGGTTCAGTGATCGCACTGGCGCTAATGGGTTGCAGTGATAATCAAACTGCGCAACAACAAAATCAAACAACTCCAACTGCTGCAGAACAAACTGCTGCACCCACAGCTGAGCAAGTTGAGGCAGAAACCGCACGTCTGAACCAATGGTTCGATGAGAAGTATGAAGAAGGTATCATGCGCAGCCCAATTCAATTGGCATTTTTGGGACGCAAAGAGCGACAGGGCGAAATTGATCAGATGTCTGAGGCGGCCTTAGAAGAAGATCTGGCATTTACCCGCAAAAACCTGGAAGAGTTAAAATCTTCCTTTGATTACAACAAGTTAACCGATGATGCCAAAATATCCTATGATGTGTGGGTGCATGAAGCTGAAGCGGATATAGCCGCAGACGAGTTCCGTTACAATGGCTATGTCTTTGAGCAGATGAACGCCATTCACACTTTCTTCCCGACGCTGCTGATATCTTTCCACACGGTGGAAACCAAAGTCGATATGGATAACTTTATCAACCGCCTGAAAGAAACCGGGCGTGCGCTGGATCAATTAGTCGAAGGCTCTAAAAAGGTAGCAGAAAAAGGCGTCAGACCGCCGTACTTTGCGTTTGAAGAAGTCATTAAATCATCACAGGCAATTATTACCGGCGCGCCTTTTGATGATGGCGAAGACAGCTCTATCTGGAGTGCGGCAAAAGGTAAAATTGCCGCCCTGGTGGAAAAAGAAGAAATCGATGAACAAACCGCAGAGCAGCTGACCAGTCAGGTTAAAGATAATCTGATGAACCATTTTCAACCTGCTTACGAAAGGCTGATTGCCTGGCAAAAACTGGATCAACCCAATGCCAGTAAAGAAGCTCAGGGCGTTAGCGCTCTGCCCAATGGTGTCGCTTATTACAATGAGCGATTAGCCAATCAAACAACTACATCATTAACCGCTGATGAAATCCATGAGATTGGCCTGAGTGAAGTGGCGCGTCTGCGTGAAGAGATGATTGCCTCAAAAGAAGCTTTTGGCTTTGAGGGTTCGTTGGCGGAATACTTTGTGTTTCTGCGGGACACCAAAGATGATGAGCGCTTGTATTATCCAAACACTGACGAAGGTCGTCAGGGCTATATCGATGATGCGACCGCCGCTATCAATAACATCAAAACCTTATTACCTGACTATTTTGGAATCCTGCCGAAAGCTGACATGGTGGTAAAACGCGTGGAGCCTTTCCGCGAGCAAGACGGGGCAGCGCAGCACTATTACCCGTCAACTCCTGATGGCTCACGTCCGGGCATTTACTATGCTCACCTGTCTGATATGACAGCCATGCCAAAGCGTGAGCTGGAAGTTATTGCCTATCACGAAGGTTTGCCAGGTCACCATATGCAAATCGCGATTGCCCAGGAGTTAGAAGGTGTTCCCACTTTCCGCACTCAGGCTGGCTTTACCGCGTATATTGAGGGCTGGGCTTTGTACACAGAATGGTTGGCGAAACAAATGCCAGGAACTTATCAGGACCCGCTATCTGAGTTTGGTCGGTTAGGTTCTGAGATGTGGCGTGCGATTCGTCTGGTATTAGATACCGGTCTCCATGCAAAAGGCTGGACTGAACAGCAGGCGGTTGATTACTTCAAGGAAAATTCAGCCATAACTGAAGAGCAGGCGCGTTCAGAAGTGCGTCGCTATATGGTATTACCCGGTCAGGCTACCAGTTATAAAATTGGTATGTTGAAGATTCAGGAGTTGTTAGCTAAAGCAAAATCCGAGCTGGGTGAGCAGTTTGACTATCGCGAGTTCCACGACGTAATTCTGGGGGGGGTGCTGTACCATTGTCCGTTTTAGAAAGAGTGGTAGACAGCTGGATCGCGTCTAAAAAAGCCTGATAACTTGTCTTTTTTGTTTTCGAAAAGGTGACCTTAGTGTCACCTTTTTTGTCTCTCTTATAATTTTGCACAACGACTTGAATCTTCAGTCAGGGCACACATATCGGGGCTTACAACAATCTTTTAAAGTTTGAAATACATGTATCCCGTCACATTAGAATCCTTATCCGCTACCCGGCGCAGAGCTGCGCAGTTTATAGAAAGTCCCTGGGTTACGCGCATCATCATTACGTTGATTTTGCTTAACGCAATTACCCTTGGACTGGAAACCGATAGAGACATCTATGCCCGCTACGGCACTGTATTGCAATGGGCTGATAAGTTTTTACTGAGTGTGTTTACCCTTGAACTGGCCATTAAATTTTATGCCTATCGCGGGCATTTCTTTAAATCCGGCTGGAATGTCTTTGACTTTGTCATTGTCACTATTGCCTGGATTCCTGCCAGTGGGCCATTATCGGTGTTACGCGCCTTTCGTATTCTGCGGGCATTGCGTTTGCTGTCCGTGGTGCCGCAAATGCGACGGGTTATTTCGGCGTTGGGGCATTCAATTCCGGGGATGTCGTCCGTGATTGGGGTGTTGCTGTTGATCTTTTATGTGTGCGCCGTACTGGCGACAAAGCTGTTCGGGCAGCACCCGGACCCTAATATGCAGGAATGGTTCGGCTCCATCAGTGCATCTGCCTATACCTTGTTTCAGGTGATGACGTTGGAAAGCTGGTCGATGGGCATAGTCCGGCCCACTATGGATATTTTCCCCTGGTCCGGCGTGTTCTTTATTCCTTTTATAATTGTCACCAGTTTCGCGGTGCTGAATTTGTTCATCGGTATTATTGTGGATGCCATGCAAATGGCACAGGTAGATTCCAGAAAAGAAGACAAGGAAGAAATGAAGGAATTCACCCACGATGAAATTATGCTGTTAAGTGAGCAAATCGATATGTTGCAAAGTCAGTTGAGCAAAATGCAGCAGCAGTTAAAGCGCCCAGGAAATACAAAGCCACTTTGAACATTTCGTCAAAGCGTAAACATTGCTCCTGTGATTAATATCATTGCCACACAAACCCATTATTTTGTTTGGTTCCAACAGAATAAACAGGTAGATGCCGTCAGTGAGTTGGTAGCATAAGTAGAAGATATGAAGATAAATACTAAACACAATGAAGTTTTTGAGTTTCGCCCAATAACCACCAGTGACCAGGCCATGTTGGTTGATTTTTTTGAAGGGTTATCTCCTGAAACCTTATCTAAATTTGGGCCTCACCCGCTTACCAGCAAATACTGCAATGAAGCACTGAACCCCAACTTAGGAAAAGATGGCGTTTCCAGGTATATTATTGCTTCGAAAGAAAAAGTTGTCGGGTATTTTATCGTTGATTTTAATGAGTATCCGCATGAGAGAGCCAGATACAATGCGTATCAGATAGACCTGGATTTTCGGGTCGATCCGGTATTCGCTCCTTGTATCGCTGATACTTATCAAAATCAGGGAATAGCCGGCAAGGCATTCAAAGCGCTGATAAGCACTTTACAGGACAGCAAGTTGCGAAGTCTGGTGCTTATGGGTGGTACTCAGGAGCCAAATACACTGGCGCGTAACTTTTACAAACGCCATGGTTTTCAGGAGTTAGGTGAGTTTTATACCGATTACAATGGATTGAACAACATTGACATGAGATTGATGTTATAGCGTGAACCGGTAATGATATACGCCAAATTCGCTGCTTCGCTCGAAGTCGACGTTGGCGTTTTCAAAGGCCCAGTTCATGGCATCGTTATCCACCAGTACATCCGCTTTAAAGTGCTTTATTTTATATTCCTTGCCCAGTTGAAAAAGACGCTTAATAAAAAAGCTACCCAGTCCCTGGCCCTGCCAGTCATCCCGCACCTGAAAGGCAATCTCGGGGATACCATCACTGTCATCTAAAATCCATTGCCCAATGGCGACAATTTCGTGTTTTGCGGTTTCCGGGGGAGACAGGGCGACTAATGCCATATCCTTGCTGTAATCGATGTCTGAATACTGTTTCAGGATCTTTTGTGGCAAGGAGCGCAGCTTGGAAAAATAGCGCATATAAACGTTTTGATCCGATAGTTTATGAAAAAAGTCTCGTAACAGGTCTTCATCCACGGCTTTGATGGGGCGGATCAGCACTTTTTTCTGATGTCTGGTGGTATGCACACATTCCCAGTTTTTAGGGTAAATAGACTTAAATGAGTGTCCTGGCTGGGCAGAATGTACCAGATAAGACTGTTTGGCCTGCTCCAGCAGCTTAGCCCGGTATTTGGGGTGTGCGATATCAATCAGCGCCAGACAGCGCTCTCTGATACTTTTACCAAACAGGAAGGCGGTACCGTATTCGGTGATCACATAGTGCACGTCAACCCGGGTAATCGTGACGCCAGAACCTTCCGGCAGTGACATCAAAATATTTGAGTTGCCTTTAATGCTCAGCGAGGGCAGCGCCACTATGGGCTTACCATTAAGTGAATAACCTGCCGCTCTGATGGAATCATCTGAACTGCCAACCCCGGCGTAAAACCGATTACCCACCGAATCAACCGCCACCTGTCCGGTTAAATCCACCTTCAATCCGGTGATAATGGAAATCAGGTTGTTGTTTACGGCAATCCGGTCCAGTCGATTAACATAATAAGAGGGGTGAAACTCAATGGCCGGATTTTTGTGGATAGCCTTGTACAGTTCACTATTGCCATAGGCGTGACAGACAATTGTTTTACCCTGATGCACATTCTTTTGGCTGTTGTTGATCACGCCTTCCTGGATCAGTTTTAACAGTTTGTCGGTGAGCAGATCCGTATGCAGTCCCAGGTTTTTGCGTTTGCGCAAATAGGGAATGAGATCATCTGTCATGGCTGTCAGGTTAAATTTCAACGTGGCGCCATCGGGAATTTCGAACAGGATGTTGGCGGCGATTTTATCTAAAACGGTCTTTTCTATTTTAAAATCACCTAACCAGGGAAATAATTCGTCTTTATCGGGCAAAGGGCTGTGATTCTCTGTCCACCAGTGAATGTTTTCAGCTTTGATCAGTGAATTGCCCGCAGTCCAGGGCATATTTTCACAGATTTCGGCAATCACGATTTGCGCCGACTCTACTGCTTCCTGACTGAAATCCACCCCGGTGCCCAGACTACAATAGCCGTTATTGTCCGGCGGTGTTACTTTAATAATGGCGACTTCAATGGGGATGCGCTTTTCCCTGATCAGGCGGTGTAACCTGGCACTGGACACCGGCATATAGTCGGTGATGCCTTCACGGATATTTTTGGCGGCGCGATCAAAAGCATAAAAAGCCGTGGTGCGGATTCGGCTGACGTTTTGTTCCAGGTGGGGCAGCTCGCCGCCGGGAATAAACTGCAATATGTTGATATCTACCAGGTTATGGGCGCCGGTGACGATGGCTTTCAATGTACAGTGCGCTGTAGCAGCAGTACTACCAATGAATATCCGGCTCCCGTCGGGCACTTTCTCAGCCACCTGATCAAAGTTGAGCTTCTTAGCCTGCCATTGTTTGGATGCAGCATAGTCAGATACGCTATTCAATGGCTTGCGAAAGCCTAACTTACGCCAAAACACGGGTGCTCCGAAAAATTAGGTTGGGGTAATCGGCATCATAGCCAACCTGACAGGCCATTACGACAGATTATTTGCCATGATTAACCCGGTTGAAGCTGTCAGGGCTTCATTTTACTATAGCGCCTTTGTGCATTGTCACACCAATATTTCAGGTAAATTTTGCAGTTCATACAATCACTTCCAATCAGTCAGCATCTTTCTGCGATAGCAGCACAACTGGCAAGTCATAAACGCCTGGTGCTAACCGCAGAACCCGGTGCGGGCAAATCAACAGCCGTGCCTTTGTACTTACTCCAGCAGGACTGGTTAGAGGGTAAGAAAATCCTGATGTTGGAACCCAGACGGGTAGCGGCCAAAGCCATTGCTCATTTCCTGGCGTCGCAGTTAGGTGAGGCCGTGGGTCAACGCGTTGGATATCGGGTGAAAAATGAGGAAAAAGTCTCTCAGTTTACCCGATTAGAGGTGGTGACTGAGGGCATTTTAACCCGTCAGTTGCAGGGCGATCCCGAGCTGACTGATGTTGCTCTGGTGATCTTTGACGAATTTCACGAACGCAGTGTAAATGCCGATTTGGGACTGATGCTGGTGAAAGAGGTAATGTCAGCATTGCGGGAAGATCTGCACTGTTTAGTGATGTCGGCCACCATAGATAGTGACGCGATTAGTAACTATCTCGATTCCGCACCGGTGCTGCACTGCGAAGGACGCACCTTTCCGGTAAGTGTGCGTTATCAGGCGAGGCACAACAAACGATTACAGGAATCGGTGTGGCAGGCAGCGCAGGAGGTGGTATGTATCGGGAAAAATGCGACAACAAACCGTGACATTCTGGTATTTTTGCCCGGGCAAGGGGAGATAAATCGCTGCATTGAATACTTTCAGGAAAAGCTGCAAACCGATAAGTGCAGCTTGTTGCCACTGTATGCGGCTTTACCACTGTCACAGCAACAAGCCGCACTGGAGCCGGACCCACAGGGACGGAAAAAAATCATTTTTGCCACCAATATTGCCGAAACCAGCTTAACCATTGACGGTATTGGTCTGGTAATCGATTCCGGTTTGGAGCGGCAAATGATTTACGATGCCAAAACCGGAATGTCTCGGCTGGAAACCGGCTATATCGCTAAATCTTCGGCCACTCAGCGCAGTGGCCGTGCAGGTCGAACAGCTGAAGGTCTGGCTATTCGGTTGTGGTCTGAAAGCCAGCAGCAACAGCTGGCAGACTTTCGCCAGGAAGAAATATTGCGTACCGATTTAATGGACACTGTGCTGGAACTGGCGGTATGGGGGCAGCGTGATTTTCAACACATTGACTGGTTAACCCCACCGCCAATAGCGCATTTTGAGCGCAGTGTTCAACTGTTAACCATGATGGGCTTTCTTGAGCAGTCAGGTAAGCCCAGCGATAAAGGCAAACAGGCCTGCCAGCTCCCCTTGTCGCCGCGTCTGGCAGCTGTGTTGCTGGCAGCAAAGGGTGAGCAGGAGCAAATGATCGCCGCTGATATTTGTGCGCTGTTAAGCGAGCAGGACGTGCTTCGAAACTTTCACAGCGTCGCCTTTTCTCACCGTCTGCAGGCACTGTGGCAGGAAGCTGACTACAAAAACTGCATTCGCTATCAGGTCTTAAAACAGGTAAAAGCCACAGCATCAAAACTGAAAATGCGGATGGGGCTTAAACACCTGATATTGCCGGCAACAGAGCAAAGCTTTGACCTGGCTGCCCGGCTGTTATTGGCAGGGTATCCCGATTTACTGGCAAAACAACGTCAGACGCAGGGCAATACCTATTTACTGGCGAATGGCAGGGGCGCTGAATTAGATATGTCTGACCCTTTGCTTACGGCCCCCTGGTTGCTGGTGCTGGATATCAACGCCCAAACTCAAAGCGGACGTATCTGGTTGGCGATGGCCATCAGTGAGCAGAATGTCAGTGAGTTTGCGGCGATACAGGCCAGCAACGAAGAGAGTGTGTATTGGGATGACAAAGCCGGAGCGGCCCGAATTAAAATTAGCCGAAAATTGGGCGCGATCGTCTATCAAAGCCAGATCAGCGCCGACCTGAGCCTACACCAAAAACAGCAGTTTATGCTGCAACAGGTGAAGGATAAGGGGTTGTCCGAATTAAACTGGACACAAGACTGTCACCGGTGGTTGCAGCGCGCAGCTTGGCTTGCTTCGGTGGATGAAACGTTTCCAGGCATTAATGAACGCGCGTTATTAAACAGCTTAGAAGACTGGTTGTTACCCTACATAGGCACAACGACAACATTACCCGGATTGCGCAAGGTAAACCTCTTGCCACTGCTCACTGCGACCCTCAACTGGGAGCAGCAAGGATTATTAGAGCAGTATGCTCCTGAGCAGTTTGTCGCGCCAACCGGCGACAGATTCTCCATCACCTATGATGCTGCCCAGGGACCAATCGTGTCGTTGCAATTGCAGTCTTTGTTTGGGTTAACGGCGACCCCGTTATTGGGGAACAATAAAGTAGCACTGCGTTTTGAATTGTTGTCACCGGCAAGGCGGCCCATACAAACCACCAGTGATCTAAACGGATTTTGGCAGGGGTCTTATCATGAAGTGGCGAAAGAAATGCGCGGTCGATATCCTAAACATCGTTGGCCAGAGCAGCCTTTGTTGGAAAAACCGGGCAAGTCATTGAAGAAAAAATCACATTAGCGGGCAAAAACCACCCCGGAGTTAGCGTCTGAGATCATCCTTGGCTCTCAAATTCCGGGGCAGTTAAAAACGAGGTTAGACGCTATCAGGCGTTGTGATCTTCACACTCTGGCTTTTGCTCGCCGTCTTTTTCATCACATTTTGGCTTCTGCTCTTCGTCTTTTTTCTCGCACTCAGGCTTGGTGGTGCCGTCGTCGTTTTTGCAATCTTCCACGCTGCTGACAACTACCGGCTGCAGGGTTTCAAGGGTGTTGGCTGAGGCGCTGGTGAACATCGCTGCAGTGATAAGGTAAGCCAAAGTAACAAATACTGTTAATTTCTTCATAGGAATGTCTCCGTGAATTTAATTGTTTATTTTCTTAATTTGGCTTCGACAGGTTGATTAACACTATCAAAGCTTCGATAAGACTATGGCGAATTCTGTGCCAACTTTTTAAGTATTTGATATTTATAGAAAATATTGTTTTTGGTGGGGTTTTAATCAGGAATTTTTGTTGGGCAGAGGCAACAGTTTTCAGACAAGGTTCAGCCGGAAACTAATTTGTATGCCTTTGTTATTTTGTAAGGTATTGAAAAATAACAAAAAATACAAGCCTAGGGGATGCTTTTCTATACTGTCTCAAAAAAGCGACAGCTTAACAGCGCAGCGCTATTGGCTTAAAGTATGGCCCCAGTTAACAGGTTAGTGCAGGGATTTAAAAAATAAACAATGCCTGATATTTCAATATCTTCAATGTCATTGCGTACGCTTATTTTATGGAGCTTTAGCGCTGTTACGCTGCCGCTGGCATTGGTGTTGGCCTCATCGATGATGAGTGTAGGGGATGTGTCTTCTAAAGGGGTTAGTGCCGTAAAGCAAGTGGCTGATGTGGTGTTTACCAGTCAACAACTCTCTGCCTTATTGAATAATATGGAGCGCACTGCCAGTCAGTTTCAGGTATTGTCAGATGCGTCCCTTAAGCAACAATATCTGGCCTACCGCACAGAGTTTTTATCTACAGTTGAAAATGCCTACGGTGGGGCGCACTCATTACACCTGGATGAGGTACTCAATCAGTTGAGCGCGGCAGAACAAAGGGTATATGTCCGGGTTGTAGGAGATGAAACCTTAACACTGGCAGCGTTGCAGAGCGGCTTTGGTGAATTGCACGGCTATGCTCAGACACTGTTCAGAATGAATAACGATATTATTTCTGCCGAAATAAACGCCATTGAGCAAAGTGCATCTGAGGTGTCCGATAAACTTTTGCGTTCAACGCTGATTTTCCCTTTTACCTTGTTACTGGCTATTTGTTTTGTGCGAATTATCAACCGACCTCTGAAGCAATTGATGCCTCAACTTAAGCAACTGGAAATTGGTGATTTAAGTCATCCGGTAAAAGTAACCGGGGCCAAGGATATCAGGGACATTGCCGTGACCATTGAGAGTATGCGGGCACAACTTTTACGCCTGGAAGAACAAAAAACCTTAACCTTGCAGCATTTGTCTCATGAACTTAAAACTCCGCTGGCTGCCATAAGAGAAGGCACCGAACTTTTATATGACGGCACGTCAGGACAGTTGAACGAAGCACAACACCATATTGCCGGGATATTGCGCAGCAGCACCGGTCGTTTGCAAAAGCTGATTGAAGCCCTGCTTGATTTGAATATCATTATTGCTGCTAAACTACCGGAACAAACCCAGTATTGTGATATTGAACAGGTGGTCTCGGGGATACTGAATGATCGCAGCCTGGAAATCAGGGCTAAATCATTAACCATTGCATTCAGCAACAGGACAAAATCACCATTGCCGATGTATGAAGACCATTGCCGGATCGTAATGGATAATCTGTTGTCCAATGCCATCAAGTTTTCTCCTGAGCAGGGCACGATTACGCTGTCGGTGGATAACAAGGGTGAGCAGACTCAGATCGTCGTGGAAGATCAGGGGCCAGGTATTCCGGTGGATGATACTGAGCAGGTATTTGAATTGTTTTATCAGGCCAATAATCAACCAGACAGCAAAGTAAAAGGAAGTGGGATGGGCTTAACCCTAACGCGGGAAATTCTCAATAAGTATGGTGCAAAGGTTTGTATGAGCAATCGTGCAGCACAGCCTGGCTGTCAGGCCATTGTTCAGTTGCCAGTTAATACGGAGACAAATTAATGCGTGTTTTGCTATGGGTTTCTGTGTTGTTTTTTATGGCGGGGTGCCAGTCTCTTACAGCATCAAAACAAAAAAACAGCGCAATTGAAATAAAATCAGTGCGCCCGACACAACAGGATTTACCGGAAATTAACTGGAGTGCGCTGTACCTTGAATACAAAGCCATGACAGTGCACGAACTTGAACAGTCGTTGCTGCAATTACAGGCGGCACCGGTTACAAAAGAATCTGCCATAAGGCAGGTTTTTATTTATCTCACACCACATTCGCCGGTTAAAAACAGCCACATGGGCAGAACACTGCTGCGCCGTTGGCTGTCAGATTATCCGGAAGAAACGACAGGTCAATGGCAACTATTAATGGATACCCTGACCGAAACCACGCGATTGTCGGAGCGTTTGCAAAAAAATACCGAAACTCATCAAAGCCTGTTGCAGCAGCTGGAACAAGGCAAAGTGCAACTACAGCAACAGATTGAGCAGCTAAAATCTATCGAGCAACATATCAATGACAGAGATAACCGAACCAACGGCAAATAATCCCATGCAACCTATTCTGGTGGTAGACGATGATGAGGATTTGTTGACCTTAATAGCAATGCGGTTACGCGGCGCCGGTTATCAGGTGGACAGCACTTTAAGCAGTGAGTCAGCTTTAGGCATGATAGAGGCCAGTCGGCCGCAGTTATTGATCACCGATATGCGCATGGACGGCATGGATGGTATGGCGTTGTTTAAAGCCGTGCGGGCTAAATATCCGGCATTGCCAGTGATCATATTAACCGCCCATGGCACGATTCCGGATGCCATAAATGCCACTAAACAAGGGGTGTTTTCTTATCTGACCAAGCCATTTAACAGTCAGGAATTGCTGGAAAATGTCGCTCAGGCACTGCGCCTTAATCCCACTACCGATTGTGATCCACAAGATGCGCAACAGCTGCCGATGGATCATGAGATCATATACCGCAGTAACATCATGAAAGAAGTGCTTCTGCTGGCCAGTCAGGTGGCTCAAACGGATGTCAGTGTGTTTATTAACAGTCAGTCGGGCACGGGGAAGGAGCTGCTTGCAAAAGCGATCCATCACGCCAGTGACCGAAGTAACGCGCCGTTTATCGCAGTAAACTGTGCTGCCATTCCTGAAACCCTTCTGGAATCTGAGCTGTTTGGTCACGTCAAAGGCTCATTTACCGGCGCAAATAAAGATCATCTGGGTCTGTTTCAGGCCGCGGATGGTGGCACTTTGTTTTTGGATGAAATCGGTGATATGCCGCTGAGTTTTCAGGTAAAACTACTGCGGGTATTACAGGAAAAAGAAGTGCGTCGGGTTGGTGACACACAATCGGTCAGCATTGATGTCAGGGTTATTAGCGCGACGCATAAAGACCTGGAACAGGCTGTGGAAGACAAAGAGTTCCGCGAAGACCTGTTTTACCGCCTGAATGTTGTGGAATTGCGCTTGCCTTCTCTGGCGGAGCGACGAGACGATATCCCCTTGCTGGTAAATTACTTTTTCCAGCAGATTTTGCAACGTATCCAAAAGCCGCTGACAGGTTATACCGATGAAGCAATGGCACTGCTGATAGCAGCCCCCTGGCCGGGCAACGTCAGGCAACTTCAGAATGTTGTGGAACAAACGGTAGCATTAAGTCAGGGGCCATTGATCTCCGGTGAACTGGTGCAGCGGGCATTACGCATGAAATCCCCTGATACCCCATCACTGTCTTCAGCAAAAAATGATTTTGAACGGGCTTATCTGGCGGAACTGTTAAATGCGACGCTGGGGAATGTTACCCAGGCGGCAAAAATAGCAGGACGCAATCGTACTGAGTTTTACAAATTGCTGGACAAGCATCACTTAAAACCCGAACAATTTCGCTAGTTACCGCATTAAAGCGAATGACTGCTGAATGTGCAGTTGATATCCGGGTTGCGTCGCTGAACGGGGTGTGACAGTGCATTTTTTGTGGCCAATCCAATAAAAATCAAAAAAATTAAAAAAAATTTCATTGCATAAAAATGGGCAACGGCAAAGGTGGGTGCAGGAGGCTTATCTGCTTGGTACTGATTCAGCTAAGGCAATTGTGTTTAATGGGTTTAGGTGTAGTAAAAGTATCCCTGATGTTGGGTCTGTCAGGGTAGCGTTGAGCTGAATAATTATGGGATTTTTTGCATTTTAATCTATCGTACTGTGATGCCTATCCTAATTTGTTCGTTTTGTTTCACCCATCTCCAAATCCCTTAAGTTGATTTAACTGAAAAGCTTGTGATATACCTTGAGTAGTTCAAAAATAAAGCAAAAGTGAGCTTGTGGTGAATACCTTTCTTGCAACAGGATCTGACAACTGCGCGCCTTCAAGGCAGTCACAGTGTGTTGATGTTGCAATGCCAGCCACTCATTGCGCTTTGCTATCCCATACCATTACCTATCCAGAATGCTCAACAGATTACCATCTGTCTGAGTGGTTTGACGAATAGTCTCTATCTGAAACTGCCCGATATTTCCGCTTGCAAATAGCGGGCGTATTCCTGCAAGCAAAAAACAATAAAAATAATCAAAAACTGTTAACAACAACTGTTGGAAAAATCTATGAAAACATCAATGAAACTGGTGTCTGTCATGACACTTTTGGCTTCGTCTGTGGCCAATGCCTGCCTCACGCAGGAAAGCGAGTCAAATAACACTGAATCCAATGCTAATGACGGCATTTGTAGTGGTGTACTGATAGAGGGAAGTATCAGCTCCCGCAATGACAGGGACTGGTATCGATTCGATGCCGCCAGCAGCGGTACTATCAGTATCTCGCTGGATCACAATGGCAATAACGATTTCGACTGGGATCTCTATCGCTCTACCGGCAGCGCTGTCGCCTCCGGGGCCACCAGCGCTGTGCCGGAAACCGGATCATACTCTGGTGGTGCCGGTGAGTACTTTTTGAAAGTGAGCCGCTACAGTGGTACGGGGTGGTATGATCTGACTATTAACTACCCTGACAGTGGTTCAGGTGGTGGTGGCGGTTGTACTCAATACGGCGCTCGCCCGAGCAAACCCGGTGGATTACAGGCGTTTATCAGTGGCAACGCTCAGGATGTTTGTATCGCTGAACCGGCACAAGGGGCTGTGTTGTTAATGGGCGGTGGTCCTGATGTGGATGCGTCGTTTAGCCAGCGGGTCAATCCGCATATTGATGGTGGTGATGTTGTCGTGTTGCGAACTTCTGGCACTGATGCTTACAACAGTTACCTGCTGCCGTTAACCGGCGCAAATTCGGTTGAAACAATTATCGTAGATACTGTTTCCCGTGCTAATTCCGATTATGTGGAATGGGCGATTAAATCTGCTGAATTTGTGTTTATCGCCGGTGGTGACCAATCTGATTATCTAAATCAATGGCAGGGCACTAAGGTGCAGACAGCACTGCAACACGTCTATAGCAACAACGGTATCATTGGCGGTACATCGGCGGGCAATGCGGTACAGGGTGAGTATGTTTACGACCCCGACGGGGTGTTAGGTGCTATCAGTGAAGAAGTGGTAACCGATTTATGTCATGAAACCGTGAATATCTCGACTAACTTCCTGAATACCCCGGTGATGGCAAATATCATAACTGATACGCATTTCGCAGAGCGTGACCGCATGGGGCGGATGGCTAACTTCCTGGCTAATATTGGTTCTGGTAACACCGCCATCGGCGTAGATGAAGACAGCGCCTTGTTTGTTACTGAAGATGGTAATGGGATTGTTGATGGCACCGGCAATGTCTATGTTTTAAAAACTGACGGACAAACCAGTTTTACGCAGGCCAGTTGTGGTCAGGCACTCATTCTGGATGATCTGCTCAATTATCGTTTGCAGCCCGGAGACACGTTTAATGTGTTAACCGGCGCATCCAGTGTGAGTCCTACGCGGCTCGATATCGATGGCCGGTACAGCAATTTTTATAATCCGGTCAATCCCTATTAATTGTTAAAATCACGCACCATTTCTGTCATTGAAGTGGTGCGTCTTTCCACCTGTCTTGTTTACTGTGTCGTTCATCTAAAAGCACTGGAAAATCTTGCGCTTTAACACTGTAATTCCGCTGTTATGCCCGCGTAGGATTTACTGGAACAAACATGAACCTCACTCGCTCATCAGTTAAAAACCCGGCTGCCGTGTTGGTTATTGTGGCCCTGGTGTTCATCTTTGGCGTTATTGCCATGTTGAAATTGCCCATACAATTAACACCGGATATTGAACAACCTCAGATAACCATATCCACCGGGTGGCGAGCGGCTGCACCGGAAGAAGTGGAATCCGTGATTATTGAGCCACAGGAAAATGTGGTGAAAAACACCCGTGGCGTGGTGGATGTGGCAACGAACATCCAGCAAGGGTTTGGCAATATTACACTGACGTTTGATGTTGGCACCAACATGCAGCAGGCCATGCTGGATGTGATCAATAATCTCAATCAGGCACCGCCACTGCCTCTGGACGTATTTGAACCTGTAGTCGCTACCGGAGGAGGCCGGGGCGGACCCAATGCTGCTTCTTTACTGGTGCGTCCCGTTCCCGGCAATGATTTGGCTGACATGGCGAATCATCAGGCCTTAATTGAAGATGTGATTGAGCCCCGCTTAGCCCGTATCTCTGGTGTCGGACAGGTCAATCTGAATAGTCAGCGCCCCCGTGAACTGCGTATTACCTTCGATCCCTATAAATTGGCGGCTCTTGGTATCTCAATCGGCCAGGTGGCCAATACGGTTTCCAGAGCGTCAGATGTGTCGGGTGGCTTTGCGGATGTCGGGCGGCGCCAGTACACAGTACGATTTGCCGGGCAATACGATTTACAGTCTTTGTCTGACATGATCATTTCTTATAGTGGCGATCGACCGGTATTTTTGAAAGACGTGGCCAAGGTGGAAAACACCCTGGTTGACCGCTTTGGATTTACACTGCGAAATGGCGCGCCCGCCTATTACATCACGGTCAGTCGTGGCAATGAAGCCAATACCGTCGCCTTATTAGATGACATTAACCTGGCCATAAAAGAACTTAATGAAGGTCCGCTGGCTGAGGTTGGCCTGATGATCGATTTGAGTTTTGATTCATCGGTGCATATTCGCAATGCGTTGTTGCTGGTAAAGAGTAATCTGGGACTGGGCGTCTTTCTGGCTTTGGGCATCTTGTGGTTGTTTTTGCGCGGTTGGAAGGCCACCTTGATCATTGCTACCACCATTCCGTTATCTGTCATGGTGGCATTTCTGGTGCTCAGTATGTTGGAGCGCAGTCTGAATGTCATCTCTCTGGCAGGCGTGGCGTTTGCTGTGGGACTGGTTTTGGACGCCGCCATTATCGTACAGGAAAACATCGTGCGTTTGCGCGGTGAAGGCATGGAAAACAAAAAGGCCGTGGTTAAAGGCGCGACTCAGGTTGCCGGTGCTTTGTTTGCATCCACCGCCACCAGTGTCGCGATTTTCTTACCTATCTTGTTTATGAAAGGTATAGAAGGGCAGCTATTTTCAGATCTGGCCCTGACCCTCTCCGTTGCGGTTATTGCTTCGCTGGTAACGGCGGTGACCGTGTTGCCCATTGCCAGTCGGTATCTGTTGTCAGATGCGCAACAGCAAGATCCGCATGAAGGCTATTGGCAAAGACTGACCAGTCTTATCATGGCGTTAACCAATACCGCTCAAAGGCGATTAGGCTGGATTGTTGGTTTAATGCTGGGGTCGGTGCTGGTAACCACCAGCTTAATGCCACGCACGGATTTTATGCCAAGAGCCCCGATTGATGGTTTCTTCTTTTCCCTGAATTTGCCGCCGGGTGGCAATATCGAGTTTCTGGACGAAGAAATGGCAAATCGCTTCCGGGATAGAATTCAGCCCTATCTCGACGGTGAACTACAACCCAAAGTTAAAAGCTATAACTTCTACAGCTACGGCCCTGATTCTACTGGCGGATTTATTTATGCCGATGATCCTACCCGGGTGGAAGAATTAATGCAGGTAGTGCAAAACGAGGTACTGGCCGGTTTGCCTGATACCCAGGTATTCTTGTTCCGTGGCTCTATGATAAACGTGACCGGTGGCGGCAATGGTCGCTCGGTTAACATTGATCTACAAGGGCCGGATATGGAGCCTCTGATGGCTGCAGCCCAGATAGGTATTCAGACCATTCAGGCGCATTTACCTGGCACCAGCGCGCAACCCGTACCGGCTTTGTCAATGGCCGAACCTGAGTTGCGCTTGATACCTGATGATAGGCGTATCACGCAGGCGGGACTAAACCGCAGTGATGTGGCCAACGCTGTGCGGGCTTTTACCGACGGACTGTTTGTAGCAGAGTACTTTGACGGCAATGATCGCATGAATGTGATTTTACGCGGCTCACAATGGACTGATCCTGATGAGTTTGCCTCATTGCCGGTTTATACCCCCCTTTCCGGTATTCAGACCCTGGGCGAGTTAGCTACGGTGACGCGTACTGTCGGACCCAGCCAGTTGCGCAGAGTGGATGGTAAACGCACTGTTACCCTGATAATACGGCCACCGGAAACCTTGTCCCTGGAAGAAGCGATGGCACAGTTGGAAGAACATGTGATCCCGGCTATCAAAGCAGAACTTCCGGCAGACGCTAATTTACTGATCAATGGCAATGCCAACCGAATGCAACAGGCGATTTGGGACATGTTGCAGAACTTTGTGTTAGCTCTGGTAATTTTGTTCCTGCTGATGACGGCGTTGTTTAAATCCGCCAAAGACAGCTTTTTAGTGCTCACCGTAATGCCGATGGCGTTGGCGGGCGGGGTGTTGGGATTATGGGTACTGAACCTGTTTACTTTCCAGTCTTTGGATCTGCTGACAATGATTGGATTTATCATCCTGTTGGGCTTGGTGGTAAACAATGCCATTTTACTGGTGGATCAAACCCGTAGCTCTGAACGGGATGGATTAAGTCGTCGGGAGGCCGTGAGTCAGGCGGTGCGTATTCGGGCACGTCCGGTGTACATGAGTACCTTAACCAGTTTATTTGGCATGTTGCCTTTGATGATCTTACCTGGCGTAGGGTCGGAAATTTATCGTGGGCTTGCCACGGTTATTGTAGGTGGCATGGCGATCAGCGCCATGTTTACTTTGATTTTGTTGCCAGCCCTGCTGCGTATCGGAGAGCAACAACAGGAAAGCCACTATACTTCTTCAACATCAGACTTTGCGGGACGGGAGTCAGTCTAATGAAAATTCACATGAAATTATCAACAGGACTTGCCTGTTTATTGTTTGCCGTTAACGTGTCAGCCCAGCAGGCACCTGCCAAACCCGTCAAGGTTGGCACAGTGGAAAAATCCGTTTTTGTTCCAACGGTGGATATTGTGGGTAGTATCTACAGCCGCAATAACGTGCAACTCACCGCCGGTGTTGGCGGACGCCTGGAGTTTGTGGCCGAGCCTGGTACTTATCTTTTGCAGGGCGAAGAAGTCGCCAGAATTGATCAATTGCCATTGCAACTACAACAGGCTGAGCAACAAGCAGAAATCAGGCGCGAACAAATCAATATCAAATACCTCGCCAGGGAAGTTGAGCGTTTACAGAATCTGCGGGAAAGCAACAGCGCTTCGGCATTTCAACTGGATCAAACCCAATCGCAGTACGACCTGGCTCGCGCCGATCTGGAGATAGCGCAACTTCGGTTGCGTCAGATCAACGATCAGCTGAGTCGGGCGATTGTCAAAGCGCCGTTTGATGGTGTTGTGACTGAACGTGTCAGAGAGGCCGGTGGCGATGTGAATCGCAGTGATGTACTGGTGACGATGCTGGATACTGAAAACCTCGAAGGCCGTATTTTCGTACCTGTAAAATACCTGCCTTTTATACGCACCAGTAAAGATGTATTGATCAAATCTGCGAATAATCAAATTAATGCGCAAATTAAGGCCATTATACCGGCCGCCGACAGACAATCTCAGTCGTTTGAATTGCGGGTTAGCTTGCCGGCCGGTGCCAATGAAAGCTGGACCAGCGGTGAACTGATAACCGCCACTATTCCGGTACGGGCACCGCAGGAAACGCTGACCGTGCACCGGGATGCGTTAATTCTCAGAAAAGAAGGCACCTTTGTGGTGGTTATCGATGATGAAAATAAAGCCCACCGACATCTGGTGGAAGTAGGACAGGGCATGAAGGAACGGGTGAGTATTCAAAGTGAAGCGATTCAGGCGGGCGATAAAGTGGCGACACGAGGCGCTGAGCGTATTCAGGATGGTCAAACGGTGACGATTGCTGTGCCCAATGCCTGACAAATAACCGCAGGCCATGCTGCAAGCACTGGCCTGCCACCCGGATCACTGAATGATATTTGATTTAGGGATCCACTTTTCACTGATTTTGGTAAGTACCCCGTTGTCCGATAACTCCTGTAATGCACTGCTGATATCTTCCCGGTGTTCAAACAAAGGGCTGGCCTTGCTGATCACGGTAAACGACTCCAGTACCGTTGATGGCTGATAAATGGACTTTTTCATAATACGTTTCAGGTGGGGGCTTTTAAATTCGACGCCATCAAACAGGGTGTCAAAGCCAGCCAGTACATCAATGCGTCCGGCAATTAACAACTCGATACCGGTTTCACGATTTTTGACATCCATTTTAAGTAAGTTATCTGCCTGCTCAAACTTTTCAAAATACACGGTGCTGCCAACGTAACCAATAACGAAGTTGTCCTGTTGTAAATCCTTGAACTCATCGATGACACGTTTGTCGTCGTAGCGTTGGTAAAACACGGTTGAATGCACATCTTTCAGGTAAGCCGGTGGGACAAATTCCAGAAAAGCGGCCCTGGTGCTGGAATAAAGTAAAGAGTGCGCCATATCCACATTTCCATCGCGCAATGCGCGCATACAGGCCGACCAGTCGCACTCGTAATAGTCGTATGTAACCCCCAGTGTCTTAGCTAAAATTTGTGTCAGATCATGTTCGAAACCGGCATAACTGCTTCCTTTTTCAGTTTTACTGATGATCATATAGGGCGGAAGATGATTGGCGATCAGGCGAATTACCGGGCGTTCAACCGCCGGCATGAGCTTTTCCTTGCCCTGCAGAGAAAAGCTACAGAACAAGTATGTTACAAGGGTAATCCAGAAAAACTTACTCAAAAATAAATACAACAGAAATTTACCCAATTTACTTTTATCATTATAGTTATCAGGGATTGCATTGAACTCCGGGACGTCCAAAGTCACCTGAATAACCTAACATTTGGCGAAGGCTTATCTGTAGCCTTCATCTTACTCGGGAGTGAATAACTATGATGGCATTTAATAACAATGATATACAAAAAGCGCTAGGTCAATTAAACCTTAGTTGTAAAAATGAATGGAAGTTGGTGGATGGGTCGTTGCAAAAGCGTTTTAAGTTCAGCAATTTTATTGAAGCCTTCGGTTGGATGAGTAAAGTGGCTATTGTCGCTGAGAAAATGGATCATCACCCGGAATGGTTCAACGTCTACAATAAAGTCGATGTGACACTGGTCACTCATGATGCCAATGGCATTACCCAAAAAGATTTTGATTTGGCCAATCAGATGGAGTTGTTAGCTCAAAGTCGGTAAATAAAATCAAAGGCGATAGCCAGCACTACACACCGAATATTCCGTAAAGATCTGGTGCTAAAGCCCATCCCTGGAGCAGAGATATTATGGCTCCTGCAGGGTATTATCCTGGGGGAAGTGAGCCTTTAGGGCGGTCAGCTGGCTGTCATAGTGACGCCATATCCCTTGTCCTTTGCGGTTAATCGGCTGTTTAACCTGCTCAGAGCTGGGGGTTTTTATGGCTCTCTCGGTTTCGTAAAAGCGCAGGCAGCTTTCTTCGAAGGGCAGATTGCAAAATGCCAGAATTCGCCTGACCTGGCTTTCAAGATCATCCAGGACATCTTCATGTTGCACCCGCAATACGAAACCGGGCAATACTTCATCCCAATGGGCCATCAGTTTCTCGTAAGCCAGATAATAGCGAGCAAGAGTGTCGAGACTGTAGGAAAACTCTTGTCCTTCACCAAATAGTTGTTTGTAGCCACTGAAACAACAATCCATTGGTGCTCTGCGGGCATCAATGACTTTGGCGTTGGGTAAGATCAGCTTGATCAGACCAAGGTGCAAAAAATTGTTGGGCATCTTATCGATGAAGTAAGGTTTGTTGCTGCGATACACCTGGGTGTCCTGAATATATTGCTCACCAAAACGGGCGTAATAGCCAGAATCGATTTGTGTCAGGTTGTCCGGATAGGCATTTTTGTTGCCCCGCAGGCGAGTAACCAGACTTAAAATGTTATGCAATTCCATCGTTCCCTCAACCTGCGAGTGTGACGCCAGAATTTGTTCAAGTAGAGTTGAGCCCGCCCTTGGTAGCCCTACGATAAATATCGGCGCGGCATCATCACAACCCACATCCGGTAAATTGGTAAACAGGGCACTATTGCAGTGGGCTATTTGGCGCTCAACCTGTCGCTCAACACTGGCAATATCGTAATTGAGTTGCGCTTGCTTTAACTGGTTACCCTTTTGAAAATGTTCAAATGCCAATGGGTATTGTTTTTTGTCTTCATAGGCTTTGCCCAATGCAAAATGAAGATGAATCCGGTCATCGGTGCTGGTGTCGTCTGTCCTGGTCAGGGATGTCATGGCTTGCAGTTCTACATCCTGAAACTGATAGGTTTTGGTATTCGCCAGACTCCAGTAGGCATCACCAAAATCTGGTTTGATTTGCCAGGCGGTGCGGTAGGCCGCAATGGCTGCCTGCAATTGACCATCAGCTTTCAGGGCATGGCCCAATAACAGGTTGATGTAAGGCTGTTGTTCATCCTGAGCCAGCAGTGCCTGATACAGTGTCACAGAGCCCTGAATATCGCCAATACCCAGAAGCGCTCCGGCTTTGGCCAGTAAAAACGATTTTTCCTGCGGGTAGTGTTGTAAAAGTGTGTCACAGGTTTGAAGAGATTGCCGAAATTTGCCAATTTGATTGAGTAATTTTATGTATTCCAGCCCGGCATAATAGTGATCGGGATACAAGGCAACACAGCTTTCCAGCACAAACTCTGCTTCGGCATAGGCTTTGAGTTGCAAACCGATTTCGCCCAGTAATGTCAGGGCTTCTGCATGGTGTTTGTTCTGACTTAAGAACTGGCGGCATAACTTATCGGCTGTGTCTAAATGTCCCTCATACATGAGGTCTCTGGCACCTAAGATGGGCTTTGGCAGCGCCGAAAGTCGCTGGGTCTGTTTGCGGGCCAGTGCCAGAGCCTGACTATTCTGTGATTGCTGATAATAACTTTCTAAATAGCGCCAACTGGCCAGTAATGCCGGATTCAGTTGGGTTGCTTTATAAAAGTGTTTTGCGGCGTCATGGGGTTGGTTAAGCGCAACATAACAATGCCCCAATTCTTGCCAACACCTGGCGTGTTCGGGATACTGCTGAATAAGTTGTTGATTGCTGCTGATAGCCTTGTCAGGAGTACCACTTAGCCGGAAAGCAACGGCCAGCAGGTAGTGCAATTCCTTTTGACTGGCGACATCTTGTTCAGTCTTTATGCCGTTTTGGGCCAGCTTTATGGATTCGGCAAACTGCCCCTGGGCTAATGCCTTTTTAATCTCTGCAATCATCAATACGCCTGGTCAATTTTACGCGTTACGGTCTCATAAAAAAGGCAGGCTGAAAAGCCTGCCTGGTGATATCGAACTTATGTTGCCTCAGAACATATCATAAGAAAAACGTACCCCAACAGTACGTGGACGGTTTGTGACCACTTTGGGAGTAAATTGCTGATTATCGATGTGCAATATCGCGCTCTCATTGGTGATATTGTCAACGTATAGCTCAATTTTCCATTCGTCGTTGGTGACACCCACCGCCAGGTTGGCTAACAGGTAACTGTCCTGAACATAACGTCCACCGCGAAATACCTCGCCATTAGAGTCGGTATAGGTAACACCTTCGTATTCAGCGGCTTCATCCTGGATTGTGAGTCCGGAGCCCGTGCCGTAAACTAACTGCGTGGTATCTTCCAGTACATAGGCATCCATTTTCATGCTGGCCAGACGGTCACCGGTGTAAACCAATGAGCCGTTTATGTAACCGCTGAGATCACCTTCCAGGTCAAAATAATACCGGGCGCGTAAATTACCGGAAAAATCAGACGAGTAGGGGAGTTCACTGCCGATGGGTGGTGCGATTCCTTCCAGTTCAGGATTAATGGCGGTCAGCTCAGTGTCCAGTAAACTGAAAGCACCATTAATGATCAGGTTCTCGGTGGCCACCCAGGTAATATCTCCGTCAATACCTCGAATTTCCGCATCACCGACATTATCGGTAAAGACCAGGAAGCTGATATTGGTGGGGTCAAACCGAGACGTTTGCAAGTCTGTGATATCCGAGTAATAGGCAGTGGCATTCACCCGCAGGGTGCCATCCAGGAAGTCACCTTTCACGCCCAGTTCGTAGTTATCCAGGGTATCGGTTAATGAGTAAACCGGTATGCGGAAACCATCAAAGGCGCCATTTTGATTTGTGGCAAGCCCGCCACCCACGCGATTGGTTACCGGTGGTCTGAAACCTTCCGAGTAGGTCGCAAACAGCAATAAGTCCCGGTTAACTTTCCAGTCAACAGAGAACTTTAAAATGGTATCATCAACCGTGAGCACTCCGTCATCATCTAACAGGTCTACTTGCAGTTGCCCGGATTCAATGGCCGCCTGAATCAATTCAGGATCTTCTCCTACAGCCATTAATTCATCAGGGTCCAAAGTACCAAAAGCCCGTAACCGGCGGGACACATCAACCGTTGTGGTTGAGCCTTTGTATTCGTCTTCAATTTCGTACCAACGGGCACCGATTGTGGCGGTAACGGAGTCTGTGATGTCGTATTCCAGATTACCAAATACGGCAATTTGATTGATATCGTGGCTGACATCATTTACAAAGCTGACATCCGGCTCGAATGGGCCACCATCACTATTGATACCTTCTGTACCAACGGTGGTGCGCTGCATATCAGAGAAGAAGGCCAGGTCAGTATTGCCCAGCTTAAATCGGCCTATGGTGTCCAGGGATTGTTCATCTAAAAATATCCCGGCTGTTAAACGCCAGCGATTAGAAGCATCAGTATTGAAGCGAAACTCGTGCGTTGTTCGGGTCGTTTGGGTGTCTTCTTTATAGAATTTACTCGGATCTAAACAGCGCTCATCTTCCGGAGTTTCCGCCTGATAATGATTACACACATAATAGGCGGCAAATAAGCCACCATTAGTGTAGCCGGTGTAATCTACATTGGACTCGATTTCCCGATTCAGGTAACCACCTGTGTATACCAGCTCTAATTGATCCAGTCGTCCTTCAATCGTCCAGGTGGTTAAGCCAAACTCGTCTTTGTTGTCATCAGGCTGAAAGCGGTTGGTTGAGCTTTCACCTTCGAGATTAGGATCGTAGGCAAATACGCCTTCAGTTTCCAATACCTGTTCAGTATGTTGGATTAAGAAGGACCAGTCCTGGTTATCGTATAACGCACTAAATCTCGCCCCTGTGTACTGGGCATCGTTAAAATCATCTTCTACCAGGGAATTGTTGGTGGGTGAGACTACCGGTGTGTTTTCCGGATCGCTCAGCGGACCACCTGAAATTCTGTCGATAACCACAGCACTACCGATATAACCACCTTGTCCAGGTTGATTGGGAATATTGTCAATCCAGCCCCCCTGTTTATCGTTGTAGGCAGCGATACGAATACCAAAATTTTCCGATACCGGCGCGTTTACGTAGGCTTCGAATGTATTGCTGGCTTCACCGCCATCGGTTGTGGACAGATCCAGGTCAATTCCGGCGGTAAATCCGCTTAAATCTGGTTTGTTGGTGATAATACGCACCGTACCTGCCTGTGAACTGGCGCCAAACAGGGTACCCTGTGGACCAGGCAGTACCTCAACCCGTTGAACGTCAGTGGCGAAGATGTCCATGTTTCGGCCTTGCATGGAAACCGGTTGTTCATCCTGATAGAAGGCAACGGAAGGTTGCAGGGCCTGAACAGACGACACGGCAATGTTTGTTTGGGTGGTGGCCGCGCCGCGAATATAGATTTCGTTTTGCCCCGGGCCTGTGCCCTGAAATACTACGTTGGGCAGAAATTCGACATAGTCCTGGAAGTTGTCTATGCCTAAGTTTTCAAGTGCGCTGCCATTGATTGCGGTAACGGATACCGGTATTTCCTGAACTGATTCGGTTCTCTTGGTGGCGGTAACTTCAATGGTTTCAAGTGCGGCCTTGCCCGTGGATTCCTGGGCGTTGACGCCCGCTGTTGCCAGCGCGGCAATGACTGCACAACAAATTCTGGATTTATGCATTGTGTGACCTATGTGTGTGTTGTTGTGATTGCGGTGAGTATTAATGTTCCCTGGGAACTTATAAGTATTTCTATTTAAAGCTTAAATGTATTTCCTGAAAACTGCAAAATAAGTATAGTTCTAATGAATAGAGTTGAGGTGAATAGAGGCTGTGTTTCCCTCAAAAATGAAATTATTAAGCCATATTAATGTGTTCGATACTTAAAATGGCCTTTATAGAATATGTCATTATAATTAGAATACGATTTTAAATGCTGAGTTTCAGCTAATCCGATAACTCAAGGAAGGCCCTCACGCGTGATTTCCGCCAGCACATTTCGACACCTTAATTTAAATGTTTTTATCGTTGCAACTATCAGCATTACGGCGCTGGTGTTGTTTACTTTGCTGGCACCGCAATTCGCTGAGTCATTTTTTGATACGTTGCAAAGCGAAATTGTCAGTAGCGGCAGTTGGTTTTACGTCTTAACCGTAGCCGTTATCTTAGTGACGACACTGTATCTGGGGTTGTCGCAATACGGTGAAGTAAAACTTGGGCCAGATCACGCTCAGCCGGATTACAATCTGGCCACCTGGTTATCTATGTTATTTGCGGCCGGAATGGGCATTGGCCTGATGTTTTTTGGCGTGGCAGAGCCGCTTATGCATTTTATGGCTCCGCCTACCGCAGAGCCTGGTGGCATCGAAGCGGTAAAAGAGGCCATGAAAATGACCTTTTTTCACTGGGGCTTACACGCCTGGGCCATTTATGCCATTGTGGCGTTAATCCTGGCCTACTTTAGTTTTCGCAATAACTTACCATTGACCTTGCGTTCTGCGCTGTACCCAATTATTGGGGACAGAGTGCGCGGCTGGGCAGGCCACTGGGTAGACATATTTGCGGTGGTCAGTACCATTTTTGGCGTTGCCACGTCTTTGGGCTTCGGTGCCGCGCAAATTAACGCCGGACTGGCCTATTTAACCGGTATTGAAGTAAATACCAGCAATCAAATTTTGTTGATGATTGCGGTTATTGCTGTGGCTACCGTGTCTGTAGTGTCAGGGCTGGACAAGGGGATTAAGATCCTGTCTCAAACCAATATGATGATGGCCGTGGCCTTGCTGCTGTTTATACTTATTCTTGGTCCAACGGTGTTTTTGCTGCAGGCCTATTTGCAAAACACCGGGGATTATTTATCTGACCTTGTGCGCAATACCTTCAATTTATTTGCCTATCAGAAAAAAGACTGGATAGGCGGCTGGACCATCTTTTACTGGGGATGGTGGCTGGCCTGGGCACCGTTTGTGGGGATTTTTATCGCCCGCATATCTAAGGGCCGTACGATACGGGAGTTTATTCTTGGTGTGATGTTTATTCCCACCGCCTTTACCTTGTTTTGGATGACCGTGTTTGGCAATACCGCCATCGATTTAGTGCAGAATTTCGATTCGAATTTAGGGGCACTGGTCAATGAAGATACCTCCGTCGCCTTATTTGTTTTTCTTGAGAGCTTCCCGTTTTCTGACGTTCTGGTGGTGCTGGCGTTACTGATGGTGGTGGTGTTTTTTGTGACCTCCTGTGACTCCGGTGCAATGGTGGTAGACATGCTGTGTTCCGATGGTAATAACAACACACCTGTTTGGCAGCGCATTTACTGGGCGTTAGCAGTTGGTGTGGTAGCAATTGTATTGTTGTTCGCCGGTGGCCTGTCAGCATTGCAAACCATGACGATTGCCACCGCCTTGCCATTTTCCATTGTCTTGCTGCTGGCTATTGCCGGTCTGATAAAATCACTGCGTATCGAGCGTCATAAAAGAGAAAGTCTGGCCTTTAGTTCCGGGCCGTTAGTGACCTGCACCAACAAAGAGGGCTGGCGTGAGCGACTGGAGAGCATTGTTACTTATCCCAACAAAAAAACCGTGGAACAGTTTCTCGACAATGTCGTTAATGAGGCGTTTGAATCGGTGCGTACAGAGTTGCTGCAATATCAACTCGAGGTGGAGATAGTTCGCAAAACCAAAGCGATAGAAATGATCGTAAAACACGGCGAAGAAATCGAATTTGTTTACGGTGTGTACCGGCGTAAACACGAGCAGCCAGATTATGCCGCAAATGAGGCCGAAAGCCTGGACAATGATCATGAACAGTCTTACTATCGCGCCGAAGTTCACTTAAGAGAAGGTGGGCAGGATTACGATATTATGGGATGGTCCACAACGGCGGTTATCAACGACATCATCGACCAGTACCATAAACATCAGCATTTTTTGCATTTGATGCGTTAATGCTTAAAAACCCGTGACCGGATTGAGATATGGAAAAAGACGAAGAATTATTGGTAGCCCTGAGAAAGGTGATTCGGGCTATTGATCTGCGCTCCAGGCAGCTCAATCGGGAAGTTGGTTTAACCGGTCCACAATTGTTAGTGATGCAAAATATCGGCAAAGTGCCGGGCATCATGGTTCGTCAGATAGCTGACAATATTAATTTGAGTGCAGCAACCGTCACCAGTATATTAGATCGTCTGGAAGCGCGGGAGTTGGTGCAACGCATCCGCAGTACTGAGGACAAACGGCGGGTAGGGGTGTTTCTGACCGAAAAAGGTCAGGAGTTACTCAACGAAGCTCCGATGCCGTTTCAGGAACATTTCCTCAATCGTTTTGCCAGTCTTGAAGACTGGGAGCAAAGTTTGATGATTGCAACTATCCAGCGACTGGCCAGTATGATGGATGCCGAGAATCTGGATGCTGCACCGGTATTGGAAATCGCCAGTTTTGACGACAAAACGGCGCATGAGCCGAGCAATAAATAAACCAGGTTTCACTTTTATGCTTTTAGGTGTGCTGACTTAAACACCCAATTACCTCTCCGGCCATGTGCTTTTTTGCCCGGTAATAATGTCACATTCAGCACCCGTCGAAAGTCGTCGCTATAACGGCTTTCCCCACGACCCGTTTTTAAATTTAAACAGGTAAAAACTTATGGGTGATATTGTCATCGTCGGTGGTGGTGCCGGAGGCTTAGAGCTGGCCGTAAAACTGGGACGCTATTTCAAAAAATCTGATACCAACGTTCTGTTGGTAGATAAAAATCGAACACATATCTGGAAGCCCTTGCTGCATGAAGTGGCAGCAGGCTCTCTGGATGCGGACATTGATTGTCTGGACTATCTGGCACTGAGCCAGAAAAACGGTTTTCAATTTCAGTTAGGAGAAGTCACAGGACTTGAACGTGCCACTAAAACCTTGAAGCTGGCGGCAATGGTCAGCGACAGCGGTGAGACCATCTTACCCGCACGAGAGATAGTGTATGGCAAGCTGGTATTTGCACTGGGATCAGTGACCAATGACTTTGGCACCCCAGGAGTTAAAGAGCACTGCATCTTTTTGGATTCGGCTGGCAGTGCGCAACGTTTTCATGTGCAACTGCTGAACGAGTTTTTAAAACTGCAATCGGATAGCAGCAAAAGCAAACTGGACATTGCCATCGTCGGTGCCGGTGCAACGGGCGTAGAGTTGGCCGCAGAACTCTATAAAACCGCTGAATTATTAAAAGCCTATGGCTATCAAAATGTGTCCTCGGCGAAACTGAAAGTCACCGTAATCGAAGCCGGTCCGCGCCTGTTACCGGCATTACCCGAGCGCATAGCGCAAAAGGTGGCTCATGAACTGCGTCAGCTGGGGGTTTCTTTGATGCTGAATACCGCGGTATCAGAAGCCAGTAAAAACGGACTACAGACCAGACAAGGTGACTTTATACCGGCTGATATGTCGGTTTGGGCCGCTGGTATTAAGGCGCCGGAATTCTTATTTGCGCTGGATGGTTTGGAAACCAATCGCATCAATCAGCTGGTGGTGGATCGCACTTTGCAAACCAGTAACGATGCCAACATCTTTGCGATCGGAGATTGTGCCCATTGCATCATGCCGGATGATACAAAAGTGCCGCCACGAGCGCAGTCTGCACATCAGATGGCCAGTTGCCTATTTGATAATATCAAACGCCTGCACACCGGGCAGCAGGCTAAAGCGTATCAATACGTAGATTATGGTTCATTGGTGTCGTTGTCGTCCTATTCAACCATTGGCAGCCTGATGGGAAGCCTGTCCAAAGGCAGTGTGTTTATCGAAGGCAAATTAGCGCGAATGGTGTACATCAGTTTGTATCGCATGCATCAGATGGTGGTCTACGGCAAATTGAAAACCCTGTTTTTTATGCTGGTTAATCGCATCAATAAGCGGTTACGGCCTACCTTAAAATTGCATTAAACCAAGGCGGTGTAGTATCCGCCCAGGCTTGTTTTTAGCCTAAACACAGAGGGGTCGTACTCAGGTACGGCCTTTTTTGTTTTTTGACTATGCTAATAGTAACGAGGTTTAGCAATGGGCAAGTGATGGCGTTATTGGGCACGTTGGTAGGTGGCATTGGGTTATTTCTGTTGGGCATGATGCTGTTAACCGATGGTCTGAAACAATCTGCCGGACAACAACTGGAACAATATTTACACGCCGGTACCCGTTCAAAAGTCAGAGGCTTCGCTTCCGGTTTTACGCTGACCGCACTGGTACAATCTTCCAGCGTGGTGACTGTTGCCACGATTGGGTTTGCCAATGCCGGATTGCTGACTATCGGCCAATCTGCCTGGGTTGTGTTTGGTAGCAATGTCGGTACCACTATGACCAGTTGGATAGTGGCGCTGGTGGGCTTTAAAATTAAAGTAGAGTTGTTTGCTTTACCTCTGGTGGGCATGGGCGCCTTCCTGCATATTTTATCCCGTGGGTCTCGTCTCAAAGCACTGGGTTTGGCTGTTTCCGGCTTTGGATTGTTGTTTATCGGCCTGAATACATTGCAAGGAGCAATGCAGGGCTATCAGGGGGATTTTAGCTTTTTATTGTCTCGCCAGTCGGAACTTTACCAAATCATCCTGTTTACACTCATTGGCTGCATTATGACCACGCTGATGCAGTCTTTCAGCGCTGCTATGGCTGTGATCTTGACTTTGGTTAATACCGGTAGTGTTCCGCTGGTATTGGGCGCAGCGGCGGTGATAGGCGCCAATATTGGTACCACCTCAACCGCACTGTTAGCCACCATTGGGGCTACAGCAAACGCAAAGCGCGTGGCCTGGGCGCATGTGATTTTTAATCTGGTGGCCGCCGTTGCGGCATTTGGCATGTTGCCACTGGTGTCAGAGATATTCACCATTGGCTACGAGCGCAAGCTAATGGGCGGCAATGCCGCTTTCTGGTTAGCTGTATACCATACACTGTTTAATTTTGTTGGGGTGCTGATAATGATATTTATCGAACCCAGAATCACTGCCTTTCTGACAACAAGGTTTGTTGAGCAGGATCGCGCCCTGAAACTGCAATATGTGGATGCCACCTCCACAGAAGTGCCAGCCATCGCCGCTCGCTCAGTGATAAAAGAATTTGAGCATTTGGTAAAACGGTTAAGCGAGCAATTTGCCACCTATTCCACCGAAGAAACCCGACAAAATGGCGCTCAATTGCGCGCCTTGCTCGGTAAATTGGATGGTTTTGTTGTTAAAGTACTCAAACAACCTATGGATAATAATCTGGTGGAAGGGTTTAATCTGGCAATCAAGAATAGTCAGACCCTATCCAACTTAACGGTTTTGGTGGAAGACCTGCACCACTTAAGGGATTCCCTCGGCAATTCAGTGCTAACCGAGACGTTGAACGAGCTGACATTAACGTTTCAGTCAGTGCCGCTGCAGTTGGTAGCCGGAATGCCGGTTTCAGCGCTCAAAATTTCCCTCAAAGAATTAGAAACCAAAAGCAGCGATGTAAACGATAAGGTGTTTCAGGCACTGCAAAATAAACAGATCCACGAAAAGCAATTACGCGACGCCAATGCACTGCTGGATGTGCAAAAGCGCATTGCCAAATTGCTGGTTAAATTACAGAAACGACGAGAAGCAATGGCTGCTCTGGTGTCTGAATGAGCCTATTGCCGGATACCGGTTCCGGACAAAAACCGTGTTTGAAACGCTGCCGTTTTGGCATCAGGTTGTGAGCGCTCGACCACCTGTAATTTTGTGTAATGTCAATTTTTTTACTCCTAAAATATGCTGCCTGCGTCGAAGTTGCCGTGATTATGAAAAATCTCTGACTTCTTAATTATTTCCAATGTAAGGACAAGTACATGTCAGAATCAAACCAATACCTGCCACATGGTAGCTATCTTCTAACGGCTAAAGATGTGGAGGTGTCTATCAATGCCATCAGCACCCGTGTTGACGGCTCACATAACCCCAATGCTGCTGTGACATACCCGGCCACCGAAGCCCGTCATATTGGCGACATTATTAATGAAAACGGTAACCTGGTTGTGGGAGGCGGCAACGGAAGCAGGCCAAACCCGACCAATCAGTTCGGTGTTTTCGTACCTGCCGGTAGTTATCAATTAACCAGTATTGGCATTCACGTTACCATTCAGGCGCTATGTAAAAAAATCGATGGAAGCTGGGTGCGCTCTGTGCCGGTTCGCTACACTGCCAAAGACGCTGCGCAACTGGCAGATATATCCAATATCGACGGCCAACTGACGTTAGCTGAAAAGTAACGGTTTTTATTCAGAAGGGCAGAGTAGCAGCAAATCCGGCGGCACTAACGCTAACCACGATCTATGTTATTTTTACTCTGCCCCGTAAACGCCGCCCTCCCGAATAATATCGACCCGCCAGGCTCAATTAACCTGTAATGGATTGTAATACCCATCACCCCGAATACTTCATAGTCTTTTACTAAGCCTTGCGGTAAATGCGGTTAAACAACAGGGCGACTCACTAATTAAACTTGTTAAGAGGAAAGACTCATGGCGGCAACTTCAATTGAAATTAAATTGGTAATGCAAGGTGGTGGCGACTATCAGGAAGGCGTATCCGGATTGGTAGTAGGAAATCTGGTTGACCCTAATACCGGAGAATACTGGTACGGCCCATGTGATGCGAATCCCTGGACCTGGCATAACGAAGGTTCTAACGTAAATAGTTTTGCTCTGATGGCTAACTATGCTTATGGCAACAACGAAGCGACAGCATTTTCACAACTGGTGATTGAACCTCAGAATTTGTCGGCAGGAAATCACAAAGTCGTCGCTGTGCTGGAAACGGCTGATATCGAGGGCAGCGATACTAACCAGATTTTGCGTTTTAAAAGCGTCACCCTGGATGGTGCTGCCAGCCACGATGTGAATATCACTGAGTGGGGCAATGGACAGCAACCAACATCCACTTTTGCGCAAACGGTTGTCTGATGGGCGAACAAACATGACTTTGGGTTTTGCTGTTGTACAGCGACAGCAAACCAAAGTCACTTTAATTTCTATTGTTAGTGGCCCAACGGTTTTTCAGCGATATTCAGGCATAGCCTGTCCTAAGTGAGACTAATATTCAGCTGCTTTGTTTGACTTTTTTCGGCGCTGCAGCCTAATTCAACTACTGGCCATTGTTTGAAATCATTGTCGGGCCGCCGACTACGCCTTAAGGTGACCGGGCTGTGAAGTGACCCCCTTAAGAATCCCCCGCAGCCCCTGACGCGCAACAACATAAACATCGCCATCAGAACAACGACGACCATCAATGACAGCATCCCTGTGCCGGGCATTGATTGAGCTATCATCCCTGATAGCTCTCATCGTTGTTTTAACTGATGTCTTAATTTATTGCGCGTAAAGGGAGTTTCGGATTAGCACTTCGAACAAATATTGGTTTAATCGAGCCTGAAGGCGAATCTGTTTTGCTTTGTCTTTAAATGAGTTCTTTTGTTTCTGGACACTATGGTCATTAGATGAGCATTCATGTTCTCGCCTTGCTTTTCATACTTGAATGGTAAAACTTACAGGTTAAATTATGAGCACATTATTTAATTAATTTATGCGGTTGCACTGTGCAGAAAAGCAACGGATAATCAGTTGCGCAAGTAATGAATAAATTTCAGAAAAATTCAGATCAGGGATAAATCAGGATGAAGAAACGAATGTTAAGTGTGCTCTTGCTGGCAGCATTAAGCGCACCACAGGTAATGGCGGAAACGGTAACTGCCGAGAGTCAATTCCGTAACGCTCAGTCAGGTGAACAACACCAGCGGCGAGGACAGCAAAAGCAGGTACAAACCTTTACCCTGAATCTGTGGGCACCTGATGAAGTACCGCCAGCAGAAGCCAAACTGGCGGAAGTGGGAGATAGTTATCATTACCTCTATACCCCGGATAGCCTGAACTTTTCTATGGATGACACCAATCGCATCGTCAAATTCCGTTTTCATGATGATACCCAAAATCGCTATCAGTTTCGCTGGATAACAGCACAACACCCGGAAGATGTCACCCTCACCAAAAAGACAACCAGCAAAATCAATCTGGCCTTAGATGATGGCGAAATAGCCGAAAGTACCTATTTTGAGGTGTGGGTTTACGACACCGAAACCGGACAGCGATTTATGTGTGATCCTGACCTTGTAATTATAAGACCGCCCAATTAAATATTTGCGAGATGTAATCACGTGTAATTGAATCAATGGAAAAGGTTATTTAATCTTTAGTTAAATTTAAGTTTTAAAGTCAATTAAATTCAGGAGAATGATAATGTCAAATGCGGATGTTAACCTGGTTATAGAACCATGGACGACGGCCAATACTCATTTTAACTTATATGTTGAAAACCCCGGCACAGACGAAGAGTTTTTGGTTGCCGAATTTGCGGGTGAAAAATTTCCGTTAACTGGAGAACAACCCTTTGTTAAATTGACCTTCATTGGTAAATATGATCCAGACAGCTACCAAACTGGAAATCTGTTGTTTAATATCAAGACATCGGGATATACATTTCACAAAAACGATCATGGCATTAAGCCCGATAGTAAAGCTGGTAATTTTAATGTTACTGCAACATTGCAGACCCAAACCACCTGCGATGTCGGCCTGTCAATGGTTCAAAGTGAGGAAGGAAGTTTTAGTTTTAACTTTGACCTGAAGAATAATAATGGTGGGAAGAGTCATTTGTTTGATCCTGTAATAGTAATTATACGCCCACCACAGTAAGCTTTATAGATGATATTTAGTGATCACATCGTGAAAGTTGAATTCGGTCATTGATAGAAGTTAATTTTTCAAACTCTGTAAAATGACACAATTCATCAAACCAAGGGATGTAAAACCAGATTTTCCCTATCCCTTGGTTTATAGCTTCCTCTACGTGTAGCAGTGCTGATTTCGATTCATTTAACTTTGTTGAAATCATTGCGAAAGTAAACAACATGTTGGGATGAGTTGGTGCATGTTGTTTGGCGTAGTTAATTGTCTTATGGGCTTCATTTAATTTATCTAAGTGCATCAATGCTTGAGCTCGGGCTATTAGATTAGCCATATCATTTTTATTTTCTGTGACTTTTATGACTTTATTATAAACGACCAATGAGCGCTCTTTTTTTCCGGAGAGTAAAAGCGCATCTGCATAGTTTATTAAATATCCTATATGTTCTTCATCGTAATTCAGGGCTAATTCTGCAAATTCTAGAGCATTCGCGTATTCTTTTTTTAGCATGCTAACTATTGCTAGATTTGTGAAGGTAGCACCACTTGGTGATATGTCAGACATGGTTTTATATATTTTAATTGCTTCATCAAGCAAGCCTTGTTGTAGGTAAATACCTGCCAGCAATGTATTCACACTGTTAAGATTTCGATTTAGAGCTCTTGCATTTTCCAAACTTTCTAAGACAAGTTTCTGATTTCCCATCCACCAATAATTAACGGCTAAATGGTAATAAGCTATGGCTGTTGGGCGTATTTTAATCGCCTTTTGATACTCAAAAACTGCATCTTCGAAACTCTTGGTCTTCTGAAAGTAATTAGCTCTGAGTAGGTGCAGTTTTCCTTTGGGCAGTTGGCTTATATGAAGTTCACTCAATATATTATTAGCTACATCATATTGCTCTTGTTCTAATGCTAGCGCAAATCCATCAACCAAATAAAGTTCCGAACGTTTGAGCTCGCTGGGTACTGATTTATATACTGTCAATGCTTTAGATATCAATTGATCGTTATTGTTGTTTACATAAGCCTCTAACACCAACTCAAAATACAAACTATATACCGGATAAAAATAAGCATTGTTTTTAATCAATGCTTCCAGTCTTTCCAGCGATGTCTGGGTGTATTGTCCTTCTGTATACACCTGATAATAAATTTCCAAATACTCAGCATAATCCTCTTCGGAGATCACCAGGGATTTAGCGTTAATTTCAGTGATATTGCTATAGAGATTAGTTAGCTGAGTTTGCGCAAACTGATAAATGGGCTGATAACTTTCCAAATAGATGGGATTTTGCAGGCGGTTGGTGGTGTGCCATTTGGCTTCTTCGCCGTTATTGTCAGGTGTTTGATTATAGAGAGACAACACCAGTTCGCAGTGTTGTGCGTTACAAATCAGTTCCGGTGACACTATGTCATCAGCACCGGTACTTTTACCTATCAGGGCGATATCTCCCTGGGTATCGTCTAGTTCTGCTTGCGGGATCAGCATTAAATGAGGAGTGCTGATGATTAACTGTTGCAGCGCATCTTCGATACTGGTGAGTACCAGGTTTTTTTGCAGGCTTGATAACGGTTCGGTTTCGGTGATTTTGGGCTTCAGTACCGCCACATAACGGGTTTCCGGAGGCTGGTTGTTGAACCAATATAAGCCAATACTTAACAGTGCCACCAAAGCTAGGGCGAGAGCAGGTATTACAAAGGCTTTTTTGCGTTTCTGTACAGGCAGAGCTTCAACCGTTTGGGTTTCCATACCCAGCACATCTTGCCGCTCTAACATGCGTATTATTTGCTGTAACTGATCACAGCATTGTTTTGCTGTTGGACGTTGTGATGCGGTTTTATGCAATAGCCGATTAAGCAATATTACCAATTCTGCAGGTAGAGCAGGGGTAATGTGACCGGCATCCATGGCTTTGTCATTGACAATTTGTTGAGCAATGTCTGAAGCGGTGCTTTCTGTTGGGGTATCTTGCAGATTTAACCCTGTGTGTCCGGCAAAAGCGTGTTTGTCAGCTAACAGCTGAAAGGCCAGTAAGCCAAAGGAAAACAGGTCTGACGCGGTGGTCACTGTTTGGTTTTGCAACTGCTCCGGCGACATCCAGGGCAGACTACCTCTGATTTTATCCGAGGTTTTATTGTTTTTATCTACGGGCTTTGCGATACCAAAATCAGAGAGTTTGGCAATTACGTTTTCACTGTCTCGCGTATCCAGCAAAATATTATCGGCCTTGATATCACTGTGGATTATGTCGTGCTTGTGAATGGCTTCCAGCCCCTGAGCAATTTGATACAGGAGTCGCACTTTCTGGCGCAAAGTCAGGCTGGTTTCCAGCTGATATTTTTTCAGTGTGATTCCCGGCACGTACTCCATTACTATCGCTGGCGTGGGTTGTTCGATAACCGAGTGAACCTGAACTACATTGCTGTGATTTATTTTTGCTAAGGTACGGGCTTCTTGCAGAACGGCTTCAGTATATTTGGCATCTGTAATGTGGCTGTGCAGCACTTTAATGGCGACTTTACGGGCGAGTGCTTGATCCTCAGCGAGATAAACGTTCCCCATGCCGCCCTGACCCAGGGGTTTAACCGTGTTATAGCCTTGAAGCTGAGGAAAACTAGTTGAATCTGAGTGCGGTGTACTATCGTTCAATGCTATTGCCACTGGTTATTTGCTAAGAAAACATGCCATAGCCGGGCCGGCTTTTAACTATAATAATGGCTTTTCTGGATAAAATGCCAGACGTAGCGGGACTAAAATTCAAAATGTTTTTCTAAACACATTCAAGTGCTTGTGGGAATTGGCATTCCAGACTTGCGCCTTTGTAAATCGAAAAATGTTCACCACCGAAGCGGATCTTACCATTTTGACGTTCGAACAGGCGGTCGGCATTGTCGATCTGGCGTACCTGATCGGTAAATTGTTTGCGCGCCCGATGAATAAGAATATTCAGGTGATTGGTGTCCATTCCCAGATCGCGGGACAGCATTTCCATATCTACCCAACCCTGACTTTCCGCATCAATGCCCTGATTTGCATGGCGGGCTTTTTCTCTGGCCAGATGCAGGGTTAAATAATGATGGCTACGCACTTTAAAATCCACCTGACTTTCGGGGGTTTTTAATTGCAGGTGGGTGCTTTCTTCATCCAGGCTAAGGTCAAACCGAAACGCCAACTGCGCAATTTCGTGGTGTTCCAGCAACTGTGTTTCGTCGATGCGACTGAATAACTGCAGACGCCAGTTTTCAGCATCAACCAAAATTTGTTCACCATTAAACACTTTCCTGGGTGCCAGTTGCGTGCGTAAATCCTCGTAGTACCATTGTTGTTCCAGATCGTTGTAATACAGAGCAACCTGCAAGTTAGTTTCATCCGGTAACAGATTGTAATTACTCAAAAATATGGCGCGTTCAAGGGGGGCATCGGATGTTGCGGGTAGTAACAAGTTTTGTGGTGCATCAATGTCCAGCACTTTGTACAAATGCTCACGGGTATTGCAAAGTTGAATAGTATCTCCCGGCTTTAATGGGTAACTTTCACCTTTAACGAGTTTGTGCTCGTTTAGCCACACCCCGTTTTTACTCTGATCCCGCAATTGCCACTGCTGGTTTTCCCACTCGATCACGGCATGAACTTTACTGATAGCCGGGCTGTGTAACAAGGTGTCCACGGCGCCGGTAAGTCGCCCAAAGCGATGATAACTTTTAAGATAAATTGGGGTTTGGGTTGATTCGATTCTGATCAGTGCCATAGAGCTTCAATGCAATACTTGTTGGGTTTGAATTGTTATAAGAGTATCTGTTGTATCGGCCTGTAGTACGACAATTTAAGAGCGGTACAAACAGAACCTGTTGATCTTTGCTGCAAAATTGTACAGCAATGATCAACACGCTCTAATAACAGCCATATCTAAAACTATTTTACGCAGATTTTTCCATAATTGTGAATGTTATCTTTGCCAACCATTAATAGACAAAACAGCATACCTGCTCAGAATTAAGGTAGTCAGGTGTTGCGCTGGATTTTAACGTGGCTGAAAAACAGAAGCGTGGTGACAAGCAATAACGGCAGCAATGCAATGAGAAAGGTATTGGTAAATGCGATGTCTAGTTGCTTAGATGATGCGTGAAACAAGCCAGGGTCTGGCAATTGATTTGAAAATATTGCACCAGACAATGCCGTGCCTGAAAGAAGGCCAAGTTGCTTAATAAGATTAATGAGTCCAGCAATTTTCCCTGTTTGGCCTTGCTCTGCGGCGAGCATGATCTGGCTGTAACACGCTGCGAGATAGAGTTGCCTGCCACACGCCATGACTACCAAAGATAAAGCATAACCTGTCATGGCAATAAGCGGTGGCATAAATGCATAGCTCAAAGTGCCAACACAGAATACACAAAGCCCCGTGATTAACGCCTGGTGGGTGCCTGTTTTGTCTACCAGTTTTCCAGCCGGAACTCCTATGATTGCTGAAGTTATGGGGCCGATGGCCAACATAACTCCCACCCACTCAGGCGCAAGGGCTAAACGCCAGGTCAGATAATAGCTGCCAATGATAAGTGTGGACATGGCCGTCGCATCAATCAAAAAACTGCCCAGTAAAATCAGGTTGCGCTGTTTATTACAAAATAAGGCTAAGGGGAGTAATGGGGATTTAGCCGCGTACTGCGCTCTGATAAACATCAACAGGCTCAATATGAACAGTGCCAGATATTCATGGTTCAGGTTATGAGTGGTAAGCAAAACAAAGCTTGTGCAGGCAATAATCAGGAAAGTGGAGCCGGTCCAGTCAAACAACTGCTTTGGGCTGTGTTGTGATCTGTGGGAGGACGGTAGCATAAAGTGGCAGATAAACAGGCCAACTAAAGCTATAAGTGCGAGCAGCCAAAATACTGCGCGCCAGTTGCTAAAGTACAATAAGGCACCTGCGATAACCGGCCCGATTGCCGTGCCTGTGGCTGTTGCTGAGGCCATTAACCCCATTGTTTTTCCGTTATGACTTTGTTGTGAGTATTGTTTCGCAGCAGACCAAACCAAAGCCAGCATGACAGCAGTAGAAATGCCCTGCAGTATTCTAAACAGGACTAAAGCGAATATCGAAGGGGATAATGCGCACCCAATTGAAGACAGGAAGATGCCAAAACAACCCAACATCAAGGATTTGTTGCTACCATAGTTATCGCCAATACAACCGGCAATAAGCACCAACGACGTGGTGGCAGTCAGGTAAGCCAGTTGTACCCAATTAAGTTGATTCACTGGTGCGTTAAACTCAACAGCAATCTGAGGAAGAGCAACATTTATCATGCTAACCGCCATTGCAGGCAAGAGCAGTAGGAACGCCAGGGAGAAAAACACCGCCTGGTTGTTAGTGGTCATAAGTATCAGCAGTTGCAAAATTTGGGACTGGGAAATAGTATGCAACTTCAAGTTAACTTTAAGTCAAGAGGCGAAAGATGAGGACCATAGATATTGCCCAATTAGCAAAAAAATCAGGCATTCCGGCATCGACATTGCGCTACTATGAAGAGAAAAACATGATCCGCTCTATTGGCCGCAATGGCCTGAAACGGGTTTATGATGAATACGTGTTGGAGCAGTTGCAGTTTATCGCTTTGGGACAACGTGCCGGGTTTTCACTGCAAGACATTCAGTCTATGTTGGTGACAAAAGGTGGCTTTGAAGTTAACCGTGACATGCTTTCACAACGAGCAGAAGGCATAGCCCGTGAAGTTAAACAACTGAAAGCGATTCAACGGTGTCTGGAGCACGCCGCAAAATGCACTGCTGAACGGCACTCGGAATGCCCCAAGTTTCAACGCTTGTTGTCCGTAGCGGCAAAAGATGCCGCCAGAAAAAGAAAGTAATGGTGCTATCTAAAATCGCTTCATGCGCCCTGATTTTATTTCCTGTTTAAAGTCACAACTGGTGAATCTGAATTGCATAAAGTTGTCACTGAGGCAGTGAGTATGGTGAATATCACCAGGTAAAAACACCCGGCAGTCTCCCGTAGCCAGCACTTCTTTGCCTCGATTTACTAATTGTTCGTTTCCGTTGTTGTCAGTGAGAATCTTATAGGTGTTCATGGCTATAGTTCCCGATAGTACTGCATACAGCACCCAACCATTGCCATGATCATGTGGCTGACGGTAAAAATCAGCCGGTTCGTGATGGGCCAGCAGCATAAATCTGTGTTGCTCACTTTCATACAGCGTTTTTGCAGCAGGTTTTTCGTTAAATAGTGCGGCAAGCCATGGTTCTTTGGGGGAACTTTGGGTTAACGCCGTCAAGGCTGACTTTAAGCGATTGACATTGTCGCTGTTTAATCCGCTCCAGTTGTTTTCCGCCTGATGGATAAACTGTTCAAGGCTGCTTACTTTTTTAGGCTCAAGGCTGTTTTCTAATTTAGGCTCAAGGCTGTTGTGTTTCATAAATTGTATCCTTTTGAATTAGGGGAATTCAGAGGATAAAACTTCAAGTTAACTTTAAGTCAAGGGATTGTTTCGGTGTTTTATTTCAGGGTCACCATCGCACTTCGATGATGTCAGTTTCGGCGCTTAAGGATTCCACCAGGATGATATTTTGCTGGGACGGATTGATGTGAAAGTTCAACCGATCCATTGCTGGGTGAAGTGGTGCACTATGGCGACAGGGTGACTATTGAGCACCCAACGGCTTGTCGCACTTTACCCTGGCTGGTTTGGTGTTATTGGTATTGTGAGCTGAGCTTGAGTAATTCAACTGGCTGCAATGGGGTTTGGTTACGGTTTTAAGTCTTGTAATGACTGAGCTTTATAACTTTTAAGGCTAAAAAATTTAATCATTGTTTAAGTTGAAATGCCCGTTTTTCTTCTTGATAGTCCAAATTGGTACGTCTATTTGTAACTCTCAGGGGGACCAAATGTCACACATTTTATAGGTGTTTCATAAAATGTGTGACGGTATTTAATTAGAAAAACAAGTTGTAAATAGATTCAAGAATAGTCACTTTGCTTGGTGGATCAAGTGGTGGCTTCTTGCTGCCTCCTGCTTGTACAGAGGTGCTTGCCAGTGTGATTGTTAACGCTGCTGCAATGATTAGTTTCTTCATTATTGATTCTCCGATTTTTGTATTAAAAAAATGTGGCACATTTGACACAATGGAGATTATGAAGATTTCTTCGCGTATGAGCAATTTTTGGGCTAAGCTCGAAGCTCAATTGATTTTAGATGTCTTAAGCTTTCAATGATAATCATATAGATAATAAACAGTGAAAGCCCTTGAGCAATGGGAGTATTTGCGTAATAAATGATGGTCATTCTTATATCCAGAAGCTCTCTGACATAAAATTCCAGTGTAAGTGCCGTATGAAGTGCAATAAAGCAAGCGTTTGCTCGTAGTAGCATGAGATCCAAATCTAATGGTTGACCTCTTTTACCTGTTAAGTTTATTTGCCAGAAGACCCGTCTTCGAAGGGCGTATCGAACCATTATCGCTGCAGCCACCATTTAACAAGAGAGAAGAGTGAAGGGGATGCGGTCTGTGGAGAAATACCAATAAATTTCAACAGCAAATGAAAAAACAAAGAATAACACTCCAATCCATTTCAATGCTCCACGGGCAAATGAGTAGCTGCAGTATATAAAGAGCAGGTAGGCTGGCAGTTTAAACCATATTTCGTTTTGCAAAGTTCGCCAAACTAACTCTTCCATTCCTCTTTCGACAATGAATATGAGGCAAACTAACACAAGATCTTTGTTGCGCCTGAAGAATAAGGATACGGCAATAAACGTGATGATGATTATTGGATCAAATAAGTTCTCTTGACCAAAAAAATATGCCAGTGCGAGGCATATTATCGCAAAGATGACACCTGCAATTGTCTTCTCAGCAAACTCGAAAAGCATAAACTAAATGAGTTTAATGTTAAGTTTACGCAGTATATGAGTATGCCATTTTTCTTTTGTTTGTGGTTTTGCAGTCGTCCGGCAAATTTCCCACCAACGATCTTCTATGTCTGAGGTAAGACTTTCGATCTGTTGAAGGTAACAGTTCTCTATACCTACCAGCGTTTCTCGCGAAATAGATAGTCTTCCAGCAAGCTGTTGCTGTGTAAGACCTGCGTCTTTTCTAAGTTCTCTTAAAATCGCTGATTTTTCTTGGTGTTTAGCGCTGTTACTTTTTAATGCCATGATGATATGAAGCGAGTATGCTATTTCGAGTTATTATTTTCCCATAGTTCAAAACTGTAACACACAATCTGAAATTTAAAAAATTAATGATGGTTCTATTGTTTCTCTATTGTAACAGCCCGCTAATTACGCACGAAGTTCCTGATATTCATGGCGAATTTTATGGGTGAAACGAAACACGCCATTCTCAAACATGTGAGATGGCTTTGTCAGGAAAATTTTGTTATTAATTGGGGCAGGGCAAAATCTACTCAAAATTTGGCTAAAACTTACCTGACGTCCAGGTTAAACGCCATAAGTCAAACTGACTGCAAGAAGGAGAAAATAATGTCAGATAATCAAGAATCATCGTCAGAGACTCAGTCATTGTCGTTAAAAGACGATGCTGCAAAAACAAGCGCTCTGGTAGCTTACGGCCTTATGGTGGTTGGATTGTTCACCGGGATCTTCTGGATAGTTGGTGCTGTGTGGGCAATGGTTAAAAAGGAAGAAGCACAAGGTTCATTGTTTGAAGACCATTATGCCAACATTATAAAAACCTTCTGGTGGGGACTTGGTATTTCCATTGTGGGGTTTTTATTAATGGTTATCATTATCGGTCATTTTATTTTGATGGCAGTGTGGATATGGTCGATTTACCGAATCGTTAAAGGTCTTGCCAGGCTGACATCAAACAAAGCCTATCATTCGTAAGCACACCATCAGTGTACAGTACACAATCTTTACCGGAAGGTGGTATGGCCTAAAAAATCCAGGTTGTCTGGACTTTAATCACAAACACGCCCGGAAATGATACAAACTAAAGTTGGCAACTTTAAAGTGGGTGTCATGCGAATTCACAAAAACCAGCTTTTCTCCGACTGGCTTCAAATATGCGGGGTTTGAACCGAGTGAAATGTGCAGGAGATTAGGTCGTAATTGTACGAATAAAATACATGGGTTAGTCTTGGATTAAGTTTTTCACTTTCAACCTGATTGTTATGAACAAGCACGGCAATAATCCTCGTCCTAAAGATATTGAGCTTCAGGATATAGGGGCGCAAGTCCGGAACCGAAGCAACACCATCTATCAAAAACCCGCAGATCAAAAGCAAGGTATTCGTAACAACAATGGTGCAATGAAACCCAATTCTATCGGTCAGAATGCGCGCAAAAATGCGCCTCATGAGATGGAAATGATTGAGTTGCCGAAAATGAAAATGCATGGTGTGGCGCAGCAAATGCGTAATACAACGATGCAAAAAGTACATGCCGAAATTGGCAGTAACCGCAGCCCGATGATGGGAGAGGCCAATGAAAAACGCAACATTGGCTTAATGATGCGAGACGCCAGGCTGGACTATCAAATCGATCGTTCTGGCGATCATAAAGGCTTTTTTGGACGGGCCGCTAATTCCGGTAAACAGGCATTCAAAGACCTCGATAAAGTGAAAACTGCCGTTACATTAATTCCGGGTGTAGGTCTTATTAGTAATATCCGGGATGCATACCATTCCAAAAATCGGGCAAGTAGACTTTCCACCCAAAAAGAACAGTTTAACAAAGAAGCCGCGCCATTGTTTGAGACGGAGTCTAATCGGCTAAAAAATGCTTCCACTTTTTCCGCCTTAAAGGTGGCCGATCCTACCCCTTACGGTCTGTTTTCTAAAGGCGTTGTTTATGGCAATACGGGTAAAGATATCGCGACGGATAAATCCAGAAACCAACGTATTGATGCCTCCATTTTGCAGCAGCGACAAAATGAACCAATGTTGCCAATTGAAAGCCACAATGACAATCAGGCTAAAAGACATAAATTTGCGACCCAACAAAATCAGCAACTTTTTGATCTCGCTGTCAATGATCGCAAAGCCAACCAGGCTGCACGTAATCTGTTGACCAGTGCTTTTGTCAGCAATGCCAGGGGGCATCAGTCAGAACTTAAGCACCACAGCAAAACCTTAAGGGGCGTAAAAGGACACATAAGCCCCCCGCAAGGCGTCGATACTACGCCCAATCTCAAGCCTTCTGAAGTTAAACGTCAGATACAAAGTGAGCAGGCAATTAAAAACCTGAGGAAAAAGTAAAATTTCTGAATTGGTTTTAGTCGTAAACCAGAACAGTTTATTGGCAATTTGTTGAGGCACAGAACGGACATCACAAGTGCTTGTGGCACAAATGTGGCACTTTGTGCTGTTTGTGAGAGGGCATTGGTAGTGTTAATTTTGGGGTAAAGCCCTAATTAAGCGGGGCATGCTGAAAAATGGTGGCCCCACCTGGACTCGAACCAGGGACCTAACGATTATGAGTCGTGCGCTCTAACCAACTGAGCTATAGGGCCATTTTCTTCTTTGTCGCACTAGTGTGCGTTGTAACCATCCATGGTGAGCCATTCCAGCTCAGACTTCCTGTCTTCGCGTAAATTTCTCTCGACGTGATGTTAAATCACCTCTCGTCCTCTTCGAGGACCGAAATTTACCCAACTGAGCTATAGGGCCATTTCTGAATCGCTTATTGAGTGGGAGTGGTTCCCGTTAAGCGCTGCGCAGTATAGCAGTTTTATTTTTGTTGTCATTAGTTTGTCAACAAGTTGCTGCCAACTGCGCATTTTTACGGCAATTTAGCCGATTTTAATATTGAGCCTTCTGCTTAACATTATCAGTGTTCCGCCAATTAGGTACCACACAGGTAAACTGCCACCACCACCAGAAGATGAGGGCGGAGGTGTTGCCGGAGGTGGCGTGGTGGTTTGCGTCGCCTCTACTGATAAGGTGATTTGTTGGCTGCTTTGCACCGCAAAATCATCACTGGCGGTTACCTGAAGTTGTACTTCTTCCGCCGGCATGGTGAAAAATACATTTTGAGTGTCACTGTCGTTGAGTGTCACTGTGGGGCCGGAAATTTGTGTCCATTGCCACACCAGCACGTCACCTTCCGGGTCCACGCCATCGGCGCTGAGTTCAACTAACGCGCCCTGTTCGAAACTCAACGCTGACAATTCGTTGACCACCGGCGGCAAATTGCTGTCGTCATCGCGAATAACAATAGTGATACTGCCATTACTTCCAATAAAGTCCTCATTATCTGCACTGAGTTGTAGCACATAATTTTCAGTTGTTTCTGTGTCTTCGTCGTTTACGATTTGAAACTCAATAATTTTGCTTCCGGCTTCACCATCGGCCCAGGTCAGGCTGCCGGACGTTAGTTCCAAATCACTTTGTGTACTGTTGGTGAGAGCGTAGTCTACGGTAATACTTTGCTCGCTGCCGTTTAATCGGTTTAGTGTGACCTGTCCGCTGCCCTGAGTTTCCAAAACTGTCAGGGTGTCACCAGAGAAGCTGATATTGCCGTAGTTGATAACCCCGGGTATTCTGATTTCACTCAGATAGGTATCACCCAAAGTGGCACCATTGGTGGGGTTCATCAGGCGCAGGAACAGGCTTTCACCGGGTTCGCTGGTGTTTTCGTCATCGAGTGCGCTGATGCGAATGGTGCGACTGTCGTTTTCACCTTCGGCCCAGTTTAGGTCGTCCATATCAATCTGATAATCATTGCTGGTAGTAGTACCGGCAATTAATTCAACACTGACACTGGCAGCGCCGACAAAGTCTTTGATAACCTGAATTTCGATACTGTTGCCTTCTTCTACTGTCACTTTACTGGTACTAAAGCTGAAACCGCCGCTGCGGGTTTGGTCCCGTAGTACGTACAGGCCGCTGTTTATGTCACTAACCAAAATGAGGCCGCTTGGCAGGTAGGGGTATACGCCCCAGGCGCCGTTAAATGTGCTGCCATCTGAAATGGGGTAAGTATCGAAAAAACCGACGGTTTGCGGGTTTGTGGCATCGGTGATGTCTAAGATGGTTAAGCCACGTTCGTAATTAGACATGTAATAACGATTACCGCGCACAAAGCCGTTGTGATCGATTGCTTTGGTGGTACCTGTCCAGGTGCCAACTCGTACCGGGTTACTTAAGTCTGTGATGTCGAATACATACAGGGTTGAATTCAGGCCGCGGTTGCGTTCGTCCAGTTCATCGTGAACAAAGATATAGTTGCGATCTTCGCTCCACCAACCTGAATGCACATAACTGGCTGTGTCGTAGGTGGTGGTGGCCAGTTGCCTTGCATCATTGAGGTTGGTGTGATCCCATAAACGAAACTCCGCCTCGTTAAAATCCAACATCAGGGTACAACCGTATTGGTTGGCATTAATACATTGGGCCTGGCGTTCGTCGGTGATGTTTACTGATGAAGCGTCATGGGTGTACAGCAATGCATTCGCCATGGTTGGGGTGTATGCCGCCTGAGGCTGTGTTGGCTGCTGTAAAGAATAGGTGCGCATCGCACCATTGTAATTGGGCTGACCAAGGATATGTAAGCCTGGGCTGTTGTTGAGGCCGATATTTAAGGTGTAATCCACATTACTGATATACACATTATGCGCACGGGTATCAGTATTGGTGGTGTTGGCAACGGTCAGGCTACTGGGCAGGTCATTTAAATCTAAAATGGTCAGGCCTTCAGTGGCATTGTCTGCCGTCAGGTAGGCATAGGCCTGCCATAACCCCCGATCTGAATCGAAGTATTGGTACACCTTGACGTCGCGCCAGGTCGTGGCTTGTTGGGTAATTTTACCCACGACTTCGGGATTCTCAGGGTCGGCCAGGTTGACCACTGATACACCGTTGCGCAATCCAATGATGGCATACTCACAACCGGTATTGAGATCCACATGACCCCAGATGTCATTTGCGGCAGTATCTGGAAATTCTGACAAGGGTACATGGCTTACCAGGTCCACGCTGTTGCAGGCAAACTGATCGGCAGTGCCGTTTTCACAGGTCAGGCTTTGTTGCCGTTGTGCCAATGCTGCGAGTTGTCCGTTGGCTTTTTGTAACGCGACGGAAAATTGCTCTGATTTGCTATCCGCAATTACCTGAAAGCCTTTTTTCTGTGCCAACGCCCGATACTCAGGCGGCACACCAAGCAGTGTGGTTTGGTTTTTGTCAGGGGCGTGTACCTGGTAATGATCGGTGGTACTGTAACCGGCAAAGACCGGGTTGATTAGGTCTTCCAGATGCAATAAATCAGCCGGCGACGTTACCTGATAGTTGCCTTGCGCCACCAGAATTTTGTCGCCCTTTTTGGCCTGAAGCTGAGCATAAGCAATGCTTTGACAAGGACGAAAGCGATTGGCGCAATCGCCGCTGTCTTTACCAGACTGAGCCACAAATCGGGCTTTGTCGTGTTCAGAGTGGGCTAGTGCAGAAGGGGGCACCAGACTAGTGGCGAAAAATCCAGCGACAACCCCGGTGACAACCAAAGTACGCAAGTTTACTCTGTCCCTCCAGCGTCGCTGCGTCTTAGTGAATGCCGGTAAATAGGTGAATGTTGTCATAACTTTACTGTCCTTCTGAGTGCGTTAACCGCAACTGAATACCAGTCTCGTACCAAAGGCTGTGCAGTCTTACCTATGGTCTATATACTGTTCGAGTTTGTGTTAGGCTGTGGGCCGCCATCAATGCGTGTTTCCCACACCTTGTATTACTTTAAGATAGTCAATTTATCAGGAATGTCAGTGAAGGAAAAACTTTTCGCAGCAGTCATGGTTAGTTTATTACTAATGGTTTCTGCCTGTAATCGTAAACAAGACAACACACAATTGCAGGTCGCTTTGTGGTATCAGGGAGCGCAGGTTAACTGTCAGGCTATACCAATAGATAGCAACCCTTGGCAACTGGATACACTGGCATTTTACCTCAGTGATGCGAAGCTCGTCTCTGCTCAAAGCAGCTATCCGGTCAGGTTTTACAGTGACGTACCCGAGTTACAACTGATCCGATTAGATTCACACAACTGCCTGGGGCAGGTGACGTTGCGAACAGAAAAACCCTTCTCCTTCGGGGATTCTCTGGCTTTTACTTTGGGCGTGCCGTTTGATGTGAATCATCGCAACCCGGTAACCCAACCTATGCCGCTGAATATCCCGGACATGTTCTGGACCTGGCGCAATGGCTACAAGTTCCTGCGCCTGGACATGCACACCGAAGGTGATAACTGGGCGTATCATTTGGGCAGTGTTGGTTGCCTCTCTGACAGTGCCGTACGTGCGCCAAATTCCTCATGTACGCGACCTAATCGTCATCAGTTCCACCTGACAATACCCGACGCACAGTCATGGACATTGGTGCTGCACCTGGACAGGCTGATAGCAGATATGAGTCTTTCACAACAGAACCGCTGCGTAATGCATGGCGAGACTGAGCCGCTATGCGAGCATTTGTATCGCAATCTGAGTGCAGCAAGTCCGTCGATATTCAGTTTGGAACCGGTGCAGTGAGCTTAGGCCGGGTAATATTATTAATTTTTTTGTTTTGCTGTCTGACTGCATGCCAGAAAGCACCGACACCCTGGCAGTGGCAGATACCTGACGGGTTTCCCAGGCCGCAGGTGCCTGACGATAATCCGATGACTGCGGAAAAGGTTGAACTGGGCAGGCAACTCTTCTATGACCGCAATTTATCCGCTAATCAGGTGCAGTCCTGTGGCAATTGTCACCAGCAGCAGTTTGCGTTCAGCGAACCATTGCCTCATTCCAGTGGCAGCACCGGGCAAAAGGTACGACGCAACAGCATGCCTTTGGTTAACGTTGCCTATAATAGTCATTTAACCTGGGCCCACAGTGAGTTGACCACTTTGGAGGCACAAATTCTGATCCCCATGTTTGGCGAAGAGCCAATTGAACTGGGAATTACTGGCCATGAAAATAACGTATTAGCCCGATTTGACAATGATAAATATCGACCACTGTTTGCCGCGGCTTTTCCGGGAGAATCCCTCAGTTTCGAGCTAATTGTTAAAGCCTTAGCCAGCTTTGTGCGCAGTCTGACGTCATTTAATTCCGCCTTTGATCGCTACGCCTACTATGGCGAAGACGACGCCCTGAGCGAATCCGCTTTACGCGGGATGGAGTTGTTTTTTTCTGAACGCCTGGAGTGTCATCACTGTCATGGCGGTTTTAATTTTAGTCAGGCCAGTAAACACGCCGGACAGGCATTTGATGTAACGGCGTTTCACAATACCGGTTTGTATAATGAAGATGGCGCGGGTGCCTATCCTTCCTCTGATATGGGCTTGCTGGAGATCAGTCTTAAACCGGAACATATGGGACAATTCAGAGCACCGACGCTGCGCAATGTCGCGGTGTCAGCACCTTATATGCACGACGGCAGTGTTGCAACTTTGCAAGAGGTGATTGCGATTTATGCTGCTGGCGGCAGAGGCGAGGGCATAAACAACCCGTTGAAAAGCCCGTTTATGCACGGATTTATGCTCAATACCCAGGACTCGCAAGATTTACTGGCGTTTTTACACAGTTTAACCGACGAGGATTTTTTAACCAATCGACAGCACGCTGATCCCGGTGCAGAACCATGATTTCAGTCAGCCTTTAAACTGGCTTTCTACCCGAAAGTGTTGATCAATAGTGACATAAGGTGCGCCGGTTTCGGCGATCCATTTTTTGCCTTCTTCCTCACCTTTTAACATGGTGATGGTGGCAAGAGTGCCGGCCACAATGCATTGTTCCGCCCAGACACTAACCCCGGAAAGACCGTCCACCGGCCAACCTGTGATTGGATTAATGATGTGACTGTACTTTTTATCGTTCAGCACAAAACAGCGGGCGTAATCACCACTACTGGCAAGACCACCGGAGTGCAGCGCAATTTTCGCAACAGGTTCTCCTGGGATTGCCGGATGGCTGATCCCAATTTCCCAGGGTTTGCCATCAGGATGCGGACCGGCTGCAGCAATATCGCCGGCCAGATCTACCAGTCCGTGGCGAATTCCTACTTCGCCAATAAAGTTAGCCAGTACGTCTGCAGCGTACTCTTTTACGATACCGCCAAAGTCCAGTTCCATGCCGGCAACGGGTAAGCGAAAGGCCGTTTGCTCCATTGGTAGCTTTGCAAAACCGATTTTATCCAGTGTGCGGTTTATGTCTTCCTGAGAGGGGATTTGGGGATTTTTGAAATCCCAGATTTGGTGCAACACGCCTGAGGTAATATCAAACAATCCGTTGCTTTCCCGGTGAGCAATGGTGGCGTATTGCATCAGTATCCAGGTTTCAGTGTCTAATTCAAAAAGCTGCTCACTGCCAGCCGCCTTATTGATTTTGCTAATCAGGCTATCTGGTTGGTAGCGAGAATATTTTGCTTCCAGTCGGGCCATTTCTTCTACACAGGCGTTTTTGGCCTGGTTGAATTGTTGCTCTGAATCGCAATAAAAACTGAGTGCGCAGGGGGAGCCCATAGCCTTAAACTGAAAGTCAAATAAATCCATATAATCTAAAACGTAAAATCGACACCAACGCTGATCAGGGTGAAATCCAGCAGAGCAGGGTGTTCACTGTCAGCATCTGCTAAAAAGTGACCGCCACCGCTGGTGTATTTCTCACCACTGAGCATAAGTGCCCAATTTTCAAAAGCCTTTGTTATTTTTAAACCATAGGTTACTGCACCGTATTCTGACAGTCTATAGTCGGTAGAGTAATTTCCGTCGGCTCTGACTTCAGTGTGGAAGGTTTCATAAAAAAGGCGGCTGACTGTTCATAAAGTCGAACTGACGGCACAATTTGAATGCCAAAGTCCCAATTTTGGTACCAGGCTAAATCCAGCGTGTTTGAGCGTATATCCCAGTCATCGTCGTAGAAACGGTAATCCACATGGAGGGCCGCATTAACATCATCAAAAAAGTAGCGGTTTTGCACCGCCAGGGTTCGGGATATACGTTTGTCCGGTCGGGCATCGCCAATCAGCGCCCCTTCCACAAAGACCTGTTTGTAAGGATCGGACAGATAACCGCTTTTGCGCGATAATCCAAGCGCGATTTTTAACAGCCAGTGCTTGTTCATGATTCTGGCATAGCTTGCCAGGTAGGAGTTGCTGTGTTTGCTTTGTTCTGATGCCGGTCGGGTTCGGTAAATCTCGGCATCTACCGGGTTAATATCGTCGTTGCTGACATCCGCAGAAAATGCCCAGGTCGTGAGCCGATCGTCAGATTCTTTTGCATAGCCAACCGAAAAACTTTGGCTTTCATAGTCATCTTCAGAAGAACGCGCTGCGCCAAGGGTCAGTACATCTCTGTCCAGGGCTATCTTAAGAGACGCAGACAGATCTCTGCGGGTATCTTCGATAGACGCGCCACTCATGACTTGTTTAGGCGCTTCTCCTGGTAACTGAAAGGTATACCAGGGCGAAGCGCCAGACATTTTTTCGTGTTGAAAATCCACATTCAGTTGGGTGTTATCGCCAAGCGGTGCCACCAGACGAAATTGATTCACTTCGATGTCGTAGCGTTCGTATTGCTGGTTTAAGACGTTTTCCACCGGGACTGCAGATTCCTGGTAATTATAGTGGCGCACACCGAGTTGAAAATCCTGAGTAATTTGCTGGGCCTTTGCCTGCAAGGCAGGCAGGCAGGCCGCCGCAGTGGACAAAGCCAATAATGCATTGTTGTTCATGCTTGTTATCTCATCTGTTTAATTGCAGCCACAGCCACCACCGCTGTTGGTTGCGCCGCCGGAAGAGGCTTCTTTGCTGAAATAAACATGGCGATGAAATGCAGCCTGCATAGTGTCTGGTTCAAAAGCCATTTCATTTTTCGCAAATCGCCCTTTTTCCCAGGGCTCTACCGTGGTGACACAGGCCGAACAGAGAAAGCATAAGATAACGCAGAGGATTTTCTTCATGGTGTTCCTATCAGGTGCTCGATTTGTTGGATTTTTTTCTGTTTTTTGCGCTCATTAAAACCAATGTGCCGGCCTCGTATGATGCCATCTTTATCAATGACGAAGGCAACGGGCAATCCGGGTAATTTTAAGCTTTCAGCAAGTTGTTTTTCGGGATCGGTATAGATAGCGAAATCAGCGGGTATTTCGGCTAAAAATCGTTTTGCGTCATCAGCAAACTCGTCCATATTGATGGCGACAACTTTAAAGTCTTCGGTGGCGTATTTTTTTTGCAATTCATTCATAAACGGGAAGGACTTTTTGCAGGGTTTGCACCAGGACGCCCAGAAATCCAGATAGACAACCTGGCCTTTCAGTTGCGCGGTAGAAATTTGTTGGCCGGTTGCAAAATCGATTAAGGTTACTTCCGGCAAGGGCGATTCAGCATGGGCCTGACAGGCCGCCAGGTAAAATAAGGCTGCACTACACAGTTGACAACAAGCCGATAAAATTCGTTTCAAAACAATACTCCGTTATTTACTTAATCGCGGTTCAGGGGTGACTTTCAGTGCGCTGCGGCATGGGATTGCCTTTTTTCTGTTTGCCCTGGTCGCGCCATATCCAGGGCGGCACCCTCAAGGCATGCGCTTGTGACCATAACCCTTTTGCAGAATTCATCGCGTCACTCTGAGCTTCACTATAGGCTAACTGTAGCTCATAAGGCATTGCTTTGGGAGGAAGCCAGGCAAATCCCGTTTTAATCATGGCAAGGTTGATATTTTCGCCATCTACGATGATTTCGCCTGCCTCAGAAATGTGCATGTATTTGTCATAGACTTTTGAATGCAGGAACATTTTGGCTTCCCGGCCGTAAGGTTGTTCTCTTTCCGGAGCATCAATAAACTGCAGTTCTAAAGATTCAGTTGCGCCTGATGCGTGCTGCACCAGCAGCGTGTCACCATCAACAACCTGAATCACTTTACTGCCAGATACTGAAACAGGGTTGCAGGCAAAGAGGCAGGCCTGAAGTGCTATATACCATGAAAATTTGTAAAATCCTGTCATGATGTCGGGTCTGTGTGCATTGAACACAATAACTTTAGCCTTGCAAATTGTGCGGGACAACATTATTGCCAGCGTTTGGTGACTGGTTCACAAAATGCTTTATTGCCACAATGGTGAAAATTCCAACAAACTTTCAGCAAAAGCCTTAAATAAGTTGCGTTTTGAAGCACTTGCAGCTAAATAATAAGTGTTAAACCTTAATTATTCTGTTATCTTTTTTAGAGTTATTTTGTTGACTACAGACTGATATAAACGACAGAGCCTTAGAATTGGAGTAGACAATGACCGAAAGGCCTTACCTTGTAAGTGGTAGAAACACCATAATTCATAAAGTCCGCAAATTGGACTTAATTATTACCAATGGCGAAGAGCAGACGCCAATCATCGTCACTCATAAAGGTGTGAAAAAATACACCGGACGCGTGCCTGAAAACAAGCGTGAAGCCAAAATGATGGACGCCGAATTGGTGGATCTTACTTTGGGTGAATTGTTTGGTGACGAAAAAACGTTGCTGTTCGTGCAAACCATTAACGGCAAAGAATACAAAGTGGATTACAGCAAGTCTGATACGCCACTGTTTGTTAAAATTCATCAGGACAGCGTGATTTAATCTATCGCCTCTCAGTCCAGATACCCGTTTGAAACCCCTGATAAAGGGGTTTTTTATTGCCTGCAAGTTACTACTGAATGGTGTTTACCCATTGCTTCGGGCATTCGCTGGCAAATCCTTTGATGTATTTGTTTTTACCTTTGAGTTGCCGCGCTTTGCTTTGGTCAAAGATGTTTAAGCGGCAGATATCAATAGGGGTCACTTCGGAGGCATTGACCGTCGGTACAATCGTGGCTCGTTGCAGCGCCTCTGCTATCAGTTCAGAGCAAAAGAACTGGCTGAAATCTTCCCGGTTGTGCCCGATTGCCGCCAGAGGACCAAACAAACGCGGAATATCAAAGGCAGACAGCAAAGCCTGTTTAACATCATAAGGTTTAAATATTTGCGTATGTAAAAATCGATACCAGTGACTTTGTTTCAGAATTAACTTGTCTCTGGCAGCCTGATTCAATGGAAACCACCACACTTCGCCCGGGTAATATTCAATACGCTCACATAACTTATTGACCATGACCCCGGATTGACCATTCAGACGGGCGGCTTCAATGATGTTCTGCACAGTTGGACGGCCTGGATGATGCAGATTTTCGACATCCAATACCATGGCCACATGAGTAATGCTGGAGCGGGTAGCCAGTTTTACAATTCTGCTGAATTCACTTTTACCACTAAAGGCGATTAAATCTCCTGGCTGGATAAATTGTTTTATCTCCTGGTAATTACGCCGTTTAAGTTGCATTGTGGTAAAAATACTTCATTTGGTTATTTATTGGGGCGTTACGATAAACAACCTGTTATTCGCGGTCAATTATCTTAATTTTCCGGTACTTTAACGATCTGTCTTATGCTCCCGCAAAACATCGAAATTTTACTGATAAGCCACCATGGTCTGCCTAAGCTGAGAACAGAGTTAAACCTGAGTTTGACTTATCGCAGAACAACAAGTGAGGGTATCATGAAAAAATTAATATTAACCGCAATTGCAGCCACTTCCGTGATGATTTCCGGTGCAAGCTTTGCCGGGGATAAACTGGTGGAATACAAACTGGAGAATCTTTGTAAGGCGGTAAAGTCGGATAATCGATTTGATTTGTACAAAGCGATTAAACGCAATAATTTGCAAGCGGATGAAGTGGTGGAGGGGTTAATGTGCAATGGTGAAGATCCTATCACTTTTGCAAAATTAAACGGTGCGGAAAAAACTGCTAATCTGCTGATTGAACGCTCCGGATTTAATGGCAAAACCGTTATTATTGAAGATTTGGCAAAGAACTAAGTGGCTGGATGTAACAATCTGTAATTAAATTACATTTTATCAGCTATTTTTGTTGTTTCATCTCAGATTGATATTTTTGTCATATTTAATCAGTAGAATTATTTTTGTTGGGCGTAGTGACCCCAACTAAACAGTATTCAGTCTCGTAAGAGCGATACATGTTTTTATCCTGGACAAAATAGAGGGCACAGCCCTCTATTTTTTTATCTGTTTTATATACCTTGCCCGAAAATCTTTTTTATACCTTAATCTTTGGCGTTGCGCAGAACCGAGATTCCTTTGTTGTGAGACGTTCGCGAAAGCACTGGCAATACTTCAGTTGAGTGCCTGATTTCGCTGCATTGTGCCAATCACTGTTTGAATAACTGTTAACTGGGATCGGTCGCAAAGATGTAACCATCCATAAACAGGATTCTGTTTTTTCACAGCTTGTAACATCCCACTTTTGCTACTCCGGTGCTTTTGTCTACGCTTGATTTGGGGGAACAAATTCGGAGTTTAGTTGCAGGGGCATACACTGATGCAAAAAGCGTGTTTAAAGGTTTTAATTGCTGATGACGAGTTGTTGGCAAGACAAGGGCTAATGAGTCGCCTTTCCGGTTTTTCCCAACTGGAAATTTTACCACTTTGTGAGAATGGCAATGACGCCTTAAACAGTATCCGACAGCATCGTCCTGATGCGGTTTTCCTGGATATCGAAATGCCGGGATTAACCGGTATCGATTTACTCAATAAGTTACTTCAGGAAAAGGTACAACTGCCTTATGTGGTGTTCACCACAGCCCATCAAAATTTTGCATTGGATGCCTTTAATTTTGAATCCTGTGATTATTTATTAAAGCCCGTTGATGTTGAGCGCCTGACCATTTGTATCCAGCGAATTGAGAAAACCATAGAACAACAAAAAGCTTTTGCGCTGCAGGAAAAACTACAACAATTATTAACCCGAAAAACCGGTAAAACCTTGGACGGTTTTATTGAAAACCTGGAAAACGAGCATCATTGTCATCTCAATGATTTGCAAAACTATATTTCCTTTAAATCCGGTACTGAGTGGATAAAAGTTGCTTTACAGGACATCGACTGGATTGAGGCGGTAGGGGACTACATGTGTTTGCATATTAATGGTAAGCAGCAAATTATACGCAAAACCATGAAGCAACTGGAAAGTGAACTGGATTCTGCTCATTTCCCCAGAGTGAGCCGTTCTGCGATGGTTAATGCTACCAAAATTTGTAAGCTATCGCCGAATTCCAATGGGGAATATTATGCACATTTATCCTGTCAAACTGTGGTGAAAGTAACACGGAAGTACAAATACAAACTGGAGGAAATTCGCCGTAAAAACGCGCCTTGCCATTAAAAATTCGCTACTAAAATGTCGGTTATCTGAGCAACCGGCATTTATCGCCTGAAAAACGAACAAATTGCAGGAATATATTCATATATTCGACTAAAGTCGCATGGTAGTCTGTTCGATAAGTCCATATAAGTCTTTGGATATTCCCAAATAAGCTGCTATCTATATGTATAGTGTCAGTTTTTTATTTCACGCATCTGCCAACAGGGACACAAGAGAAAAATTATCGGTATGTTTTCAGTATTGATTTGTGATGATTCAATGGTTGCCCGTAAGCAAGCCGCCAAATGCTTGCCCGATGACTGGGAAGTGCAGATCCATTTCGCCAAACACGGTGGCGAAGCAATCGATGCGTTGAAAGAAGGCAAAGGCCAGTTGCTGCTGCTGGATCTGAACATGCCCATCATGGATGGCTATGAAACCCTCGAAAATATCATCAAAGAAGGTATAGATACCAAGGTTGTTGTGGTATCCGGTGATATTCAACCTGAAGCCCACGAACGGGTGAAGGCACTGGGAGCCTTAGATTTTATTGAAAAGCCGGTTAGCAAACCCGTTCTCAAAAAGATTTTGCTGGCCAATGGTGTACTGGAAGAAGTTAAAGAAGAAGTTAAAAACGAACCGGCAGTGGATGCCTTAGATCCGGATGTTCGGGATTGTTATCAGGAAATTACCAATATAGCGATGGGGCAGGCGGGAGATCACCTGGCGAGAATACTAAACGTGTTTGTTCGGCTACCCATTCCCAATGTAAATCTGATTGAAGTGTCTGAGCTACACATGATGTTGCAGGACATCGAGTTAAAAGATTCAGTGTCAGGCATATGCCAGGGGTTTGTTGGCCCGGGTATCAGCGGTGAGGCCCTGTTTATTTTAAGTGATTCCAGTTTTGGCGATGTTGCCAGAATTATGGGGATCAATGGCCAAGTCGATGATCAGGTGCAATTGGAATTGCTGATGGATGCCGCCAATATTTTGATCGGGACCTGTCTTAATGGGCTGGCGTCACAACTGGATTTGTATTTTAGTCAGGGACATCCGGTCGTTTTGGGCCAGCATCGCAGCATTTCGGAATTAATTTCCAGCAACAAATTGCGCTGGAAGCGCACGTTGGCAATAGAACTGAGTTATGGTTTGGAAGGGTATAATGTGCATTGCGACCTGGTACTGTTGCTGACAGAAGAATCCATGAAAGCCATGAATTACAAGCTTTCTCACCTCCTTGAAGATTGATGATGCAATGGAAGAATTAGACGATTTAGATGATTTAGCCGAATTCCATTGGATGATGGATATGCTGCAAACGGTGGACGTTGGTATCGTTGTTCTGGATACCCAATTCCAGATACGGGTGTGGAATGCTTTCATGGAGAGTCACAGCGGATTGTTGCCCAGTCAGGTACGGGATCGAAATTTGTTCCAGTTATTTCCTGAAATTGACCAGGCCTGGTTGCGCAATAAATGTCGTCCGGTGTTTGAGCTAAAAAATAGGGCGTTTATTACCTGGGAGCAACGTCCTTATATTTACAAGTTTCCTAATTATCGTCCAATAACGGGCACAGAAGACTTTATGTACCAGAATGTCACCTTGTCCCCCCTGACGGGTGCCACCGGAAAAGTAGACCATATGTGTATGATGATTTACGATGTCACCGATGTGGCAGCCAACAAAAAGCGCGCAGAAGCCGTGGAAGTTACGCTCAATGAGCTTAAGGAAAAGACCGGGCATCGCAGCATGTAGTCCCGCCCAACACAATGTCGCAGCGCGACTTAACTCTATTGTAAATGTGCGGTCACGCAATTTGACGTGATTTTTGTTGTGCTTGTCGGAATCGAAATGCAAATATGCCACTTATCTGTGAAAATAAAATGGTCGTGGTAGCGGTTTAGAACGGATGATTAGATTAGTAATTTTATTTCTGGGTGCAATAAGTTTGTCTGCACGTGCCGACCTCAAATGTGAGGTGGATCTCAATTATGGCATGGTGGTGACAGATAAGAGTATTCGCATTATTGATGAATCCCGAACTCTGTACCAAATCAACCATGATCATCAATTGATCGTGGCGGGGAACTGGATTGAGTTAAACGAGTCACAAGCCGAAAAACTGAAAGAACTGGCAGACGGTATTCATTACTCTGTACCTAAAATGATTATATTGGCCACCGAAGGGGTGGATTTAGCTATTGAGACTGTGGAGCATGTGTATGTTGGCCTGGTGGGCACTGACCACAAGAGTTTTGATAAACTCACCTCGGCGCTGGACAGGGTAAAAGAAAAGGTTAAAAAGAAATTTATTCACAGCCATGGCAACTATTATATTGGTCCGGGGAGCCTGGAGAATGTGGATGATCTTGTCGATCAGGAACTGGAAGCGCAAATAGAAGAAGCCATTAATACCTCATTGGGCGGCGTATTGTCAGCTATTGGTGGGTTAACTCCCGGCAATGATGAGAAAATGGAGTTGCGCATGGAAGAATTGTCCCAGCGCCTGGAAGTGATGGGCAATGAAATAGAGCGCACCGTCGGCCCTAAAGCGGATAGCCTGCGCAAAAAGGCGCAGTGGTTCTGCAATAAAATGGGCTATCTTGATCGGGTGGAAAATGAGCTCAGAAAAGAAATATCCCAGCTCAGTAAGATTGACGTTATTGTGGTGGGCCAGGGGTAGTCGTTAGTCATCTGCGTGAATACTGCTGTACGACTTGTACGGATAAAATTATGGTCTATTCTTTATACCGACTATTCTCATTAGGTAAAGGAAAACACCATGTCAAAACTCTCAGAAGCGCTCAATAACCTCAAAGATACCGCTGCGGATTTCTCCTCGCTGACGGTAACCACCTATACCGGCAATTTGTCGATAATGTTTCAAAATTCGCAAACCGTAGCTGACGGTGATACGCCCAGCCTCAGTAATATTGATTTAGACAGGTTGTTTACCTATGCCATTGGCAACGCTAATGTGACAGCCGATCCCGAAAGTAAAATCACGTTAAAAGCGATGAATGTCCATAAAATTGATGGTGATGCGGTATTGTATCGTGATGAGCAGATTAGCGACGATATTGAAAAGGCCCACAATCAGGCGGTAACCGCAGGCAGAGAGACCCGGGAAGGAATTCTGAATCTGATAAAAAAGATTGTCTCCTGAACGCCTTGTTTGCTTGTGATGCGATAAAATTGCCACTGCAGATGCAGGGGCAACCTACTTCAGACATCACATCGGCCAGATTGTTTATGCAATCCAGACTAACGGCATAGGGACTTGTATATGGATGTCGACGGATCATTCGACAGTATTGTTAAGCATCAGCAACAGGTGCAGCAGGCAATATCTGCAAAAGTTTTGGGTACACCCATTCAGGGTCAAAACAATAATCTGGCACTGTTAACTGAGCCGGTGGGTGAAGTAATATGCGAACGCTTGTACCGCCTGCAGTATCTGTCTGGCGAGCAGTGGCAAGCCTATCAACTGGCGCTGACTCAGTATCGCGCCGCTAGTATACAACCGTTGCAACAATGGCAAAGTGAATTTGCATCGGCGCTGGCCAGTTTGCAACGGGAAGCCGGATTAAAAGTCGATCGCTGGTTTGGCGCTAAGACCTTTCAGGTAATTCAGCAAGTCTTTACTTTTGAAGAACCCACACACATTGCGTTTTGGTTTAAACATCAAAACCGGGATTTTATCAACCGGGCAATCTTCCAGCGTCTTTATGCTATGGCGGTTTTACCGGGTGAAATGCCGAGACTATTCGACAATGCCGCGCCTGAATTCGCGCATCAACAGCTTGAACAATACATTAAACAAGGGTTGCAACTGTGGTCTGCCGTATTGAGAGCCTTTGACGTACCAGCTACAACGCTAAGTTCCGACGATGAATTGGTAAACTGGTTGTTTGACGTAGAAGGTTTGACCCGGCATTTGTCGGCCCATCGTTTACAGCTAAAAAACCGTTTTGACCGGGTCTATCTTGACCCTCATTGGGAGACGTTGCCTCTACAGGCGCTGTCTGATTTGAACGACACGCAACGGCAGTCGTTAGCCTTGAGGGTTATGTTGGCGCAGTCCCGCGTTGAGCTTTGGTTGCAGGGTTACGCATTGGGTAAGTCTGCAGATGAGGGTGTATTTATGCCGGGTGATACTATCCGGTATCATTTTTATAGCCCGGCCTTTACCCCTATGGGGGGATTTGGCACACAGCTGATTGGTCCGGGATTGCGAAGGCAGATGGCATTTTGGCGTGATAGCCATCATCTGTTTTCGGCGATTTCCGCGGATGACCTACCACCGGGCCTGCGCCTTGATCGCAAGGTAGTGACCCCGCTTCGTATTGCAAAAGACATCAAACAAAAACACCTGACCCTGGCCAGTATGGCATTGCATACTATTCATTGTGCAGCTGTGTTGGGAGCGTTGCCGCAACCCGACGAGTTAGAGCAACAAAACCGGTTGCAGGAAGAATATTTGAAACTAAAACCAGAGCATAAAACGACGCAAGTCTGGCAACAGGATCGACATTTTTTTGCTACCGTTTTAGACGGAGTTAAGCGCCTGTCACGTTGGTTGTGGGACAAGGTTAAATCAATATTTCAGGCGGTCACTGAAGCCGTGCAGCGGGTTGTACGTATGGTGCAGGCAATTGCCAGCAAAGGTCTGGCTTATTTTAATTGGGTGATTGATATTTTTTGTGCGACTGCCTGGTGGGTTACACAAAAGATCTGGGTAAACGAAGAAACTTTAGTGGTGGTCAGAGACAGTGATTTTGATATTGGTTTTTTAGCAGCCCCTGACTGCACTGAGGCAACGTTGCAGCAAGCCACTGACAAAATTCAGCACAAGGTCACTATGTTTCGTGCCGGTTGCATTTTGCTCTCTTTATTAATGGAGGTTTTTAAACTGGTTCTGGCTGGTGTAGGTGGTATTGCGAAATGGAAAATCGTAGACGCGGTTTGGGCTATCGCCAATTTCTATCGCGCATTATCTGAAGAAGATATCGCCTACCTTGATAGTGCGATGGCAATGGAGCTGGTGTAAATCACTGTTCAGATTCACAAATTCTTACTAATCAGGCTCCAATTGATTTTTTATCTTGTGTTTTAATACCGACACTTTAGCAAATTGTATTTAGTGACAGGAAGGCAGCGTGAAAACAGCGATTTTAGGGGTATTTTTATGGAGTTTTTTCAGCGTTGCCAATGCGGCCAGTCTTTGTGCTCGAGATTGTGCTTTTGTGCTCAAAGAGCAGTCCGGGAAATCAATAACCATTATCAATAATGAACGTGTTAATCAGGCCTTCACGCCGTATTCAACGTTTAAAATCCCTAACACACTCATCGCATTGGAAACCGGCGTTGTAGAGGATAGCTCACAACTGCTTAGCTTTGATACCAATACCTACCCAATAAAAGACTGGTGGCCGGAAGTGTGGCACAAAACCCCTTTGAATATCCGGACTGCTTTTCAAAAGTCGGCACTGCCTGTTTATCAGGCCATCGCTACGCAAATTGGTGTGCCACGAATGCAGCACTATATAGAGCAGTTCGGTTATGGGAACCAGGATATTTCTTCCGGCCTGGATAGTTTTTGGTTGAACGGTAGTCTTAAGATTTCTGCTATGCAACAGGTAGAGTTTTTACAACGTATGTATAGCGGACAATTGCCGGTTTCGGAATCTGCCTTAGCCCTGTTTAAACAGGTAATGTTAGTGGAGCAAACAGAGGAATACACACTATATGCTAAAACCGGTGGCGGGCCTGTCGCAAAAGACATAGTGCTGGGCTGGTATGTGGGTATCGTTGACCGGGGCGAAGAGGTGTATTACTTCGCCCTGAATATGGACGGCAAGCGCTTCAGCGAAATTCAGCAAAAGCGCATTGACGTTGCACGATATCAATTGCAAGAGGCGGGTGTACTCTAATATTTATGGCGGACTTATTGCAAAAATAAGTTCACTCTAAGAATAAACTCAGTAGTTCATTGAGATAGCGTTTACCTAATTCGGAAACCTGCCAGTGATGGGTGGTTTCCGTTAGCAATCCTTTTTGCAGTGCTACTGCCAAACGCGATGCTATGACTTTGCTGTCTGACGACAATCCGGTGCGCTGTTCTAATTCTTCTTTGGGACAAGGTTCCAGCAAGCGAAAGCGGTTCATAAAGTATTCAAAACCCAGATCATCGGCTTGTACCTGGGTTTCTTCGAATAATTTATTGCGGGTTAAATCCATATAGCCTTTTGGATGCTTTACTTTCGCAGTACGCACAATGCGATTGTCTGCTAAGGTAACCTTACCATGTGCACCGCAGCCTATACCCAGATAGTCGCCGAAGCGCCAGTAATTAAGATTATGCTGACATTGTTGACCAGCTTTACTGTAGGCGGATATTTCATATTGCTGATAGCCAGCAGCCCGCAATAAGGCATCCCCTTGTTCCTGAATATCCCAGAGAATTTCGTCTTCCGGTAAAGCCGGTGGTTTGGAGTAAAACAGCGTATTTGGCTCTATGGTAAGCTGATACCAGGACAAATGGGGAGGGTTTAATGCAATCGCTTGCTGTAGGTCACTTAATGCATCCTGCAATGACTGTTCAGGCAATCCGTGCATAATATCAATATTAAAGGAGTTCAATCCCACACTTTGGGCGATACCCGCTGCTTTTACTGCCTCCTGGCTGTCATGGATGCGTCCTAGTCGGGCGAGTTTCTGATTATCAAAACTCTGTACTCCAATCGAAATCCGATTGACACCAGCTTTGACGTAGCCCTTAAAACGCTCGGCTTCTACGGTACCCGGGTTGGCTTCCAGAGTAATTTCAATATCCTGAGCAAATGGGATCTGTTGTTGCACACCTTGCAGAATATCTGCAATGCCTTTTGCCGAAAATAAACTGGGCGTTCCACCGCCGATAAAAATACTGTGGATTTCCCGGGGTGTTTTATTCAGATCTAAATAAGCCGCGATATCCTGTTGCAGGTCTTGCAACAGGTGCATGATATATTCCTGTTCCGGTAAATCCGCGTGTGACTGACCCTGTTTAATGCCATGGGAATTGAAATCACAATAGGGGCATTTCTGAACACACCAGGGAATGTGAATGTAAAGTGATAATGGTGGCACGGACTGGGCTTTCTGACTAAGGTTGCTGAACTAATACACCCGCGTCAATTAACTGGGGTAATAGTAACTGAATGGCGGCACCGCGATGGCTGATTTTGTTTTTTTCCGCTTTGCTCATTTGTGCCGCACTGCGTTTTTGTTCTTCTACCCAGAATACCGGGTCATAACCAAATCCATCTTTACCGGTTGGTTGCGCTAAAATCTCGCCGCGCCAGATACCTTGTGCTATTACCGGTGTCGGATCGTCAGCGCTTCGCATAAACACAAGGCAACAGTGAAACTGGGCACCTCGTTGCGCGTCTGGTCGCTCAGCCAGGGTCTTGAGCAGCTTGTCAATGTTGTCGCTGTCGCTGGCGTTTTCACCAGCAAACCTTGCAGAGTATATGCCCGGCGCTCCGCCGAGGGCGTCTACGGCCAAACCCGAATCGTCTGCAATCGCCGCCAGACCGGTTTCTGAGGCGGCATGACGGGCTTTGATAATGGCATTTTCTACAAATGTTCTACCGGTCTCTGCAACTGACGAGACATTAAAATCTGATTGTGGCCGCAGAACAATATCAAAGGGTGACAACACTTCTGCCAGTTCTTTTACTTTGCCCGGGTTCCCGGTAGCTAATACAAATTCTTGTGGCATCAATCGTCCTATTTCTTCGCTTTTGCTTTGCTGTTTTTCTTTGTTGCCGTCTTTTTCTTTTTGGGCTTTTTAGGCGCGACTTTGGCTACTTTGTGTTTTGGCTCCAGGCCTTTTACTTTCTGGGCTTTGATAATGTCACCGGTGAAGCGGCTGATCTTGCCCATCATTTCCATTTCGTGCGCTTCCACCAGGGATATCGCATTGCCTTTTTTGCCGGAACGGCCGGTACGGCCAATGCGGTGTACGTAGACATCGGCAGAGCGGGGCAAGTCATAATTGATAACGTGACTGACATCGGGTATATCAATGCCTCTGGCGGCCACATCGGTGGCTAACATAATTGGGCTGTCACCATTTTTAAAGGCGGCGATGGCTTTGATTCGTCTGTCTTGCGGCATTTCACCTTGCAAAAATACATAACGTACATTTTGTGTTTGCAGCCATTCTGCCAGCTCTGCCAGACGTTCACGGGTTTTGATGAACACGACGCAACGGTTAACCTCGTCACTTTGCAAATAGTGCAACAGCAACTGACGTTTGTGCTCCAACGTATCGGCAAAATGGATCCATTGCAGAATTTTAGGGCGCTCTTTGCGCGAAGGTGTTGTTTCCACTGAAACCGGATCATTGAGTACAGTTAAAGCAAAGCGCTCGACGTCTTTACTGTCTAACGTAGCAGAGAATAAATGGGTTTGTTTGCGCCAGCGGGCTTCAGCACAGATTTGACTGACCACTGAGCCAAAACCCATGTCGAGCATGCGATCTGCTTCATCCAGAATTATCCATTCCAGTTCCCGACAATCAAAGGCTTCACGTTCGATATGCTCAAACAGTCTGCCCGGTGTCGCTATGACGATATCAACATTACTTTCCAGTAAGTCCAGGTCTGAGCCGTAATTAATGCCACCAATAATCGTACCGGACGTAATATCGGTGTAGGTGGCTATTTTTTGCGTTTGTTCATGCACCTGCAGTGCCAGCTCACGTGTTGGCGTCAGGATCAGAATACGGGGACCGTGCGGTTTTTTCGCCGGATAATCCAGTAAATATTGGCATGCGGGCAAAACAAAAGCGGCGGTTTTCCCGGTTCCGGTAGGTGCACTGGCTAAAACGTCCTTGCCGTCCAGTGCCGCCGGAATGGCTTCCATCTGAATACTGGTGGGTTTACTAAACCCCATTTCTGCGACGGCACGGCAAAGCTCGTCGTCCAGCTGTAAATCTTCAAACATGCATTAACCCATTAAATTTTTGCCGGATTATACCTGTTTTGCAGGGCTATGTTCGATTAAAAGTGCCAGGTATAAGCGATATTCGCGAAATCCATACCAGGGTTGTTATCATTCAGACCGCCATTAGAGTAATGCATGTAACGCAAGGCGACAGATTCCCGCAAGTTTTCCCCAAATTCGAAGATGATGCCAAGTCGATCTTCAAACTGGTAATGTGAGCCAATATCTTTTCCGGCAAAACGGGTATCTTCCACCAGGGAAACGCCAATACCAAATTCCCATTTGACCGGGTACTTGTCGTAAATCCGGGCAAACTCTTTACTAAATACCGGGGAAATAGCGAAAGCAAAGTTACTTTCATGACGCACCGGATCGCCAAATTCCCAAAAATTAAGACTAAATTCCCAGTACACGTCCAGGGTGCCCAACCACCTGAAGCTGTCAATTTGGGTAACCACAGGCCGGTATCCGAGACGCAAGCCTTTTAAATTGCCTTCTCCATGAAGGTACTCAATGGAAATAGCCTGATCGTAATTGTCCTCTAAATGCCACTGTTGCGCACTTGCCGGAAAAACCGCTGCAGTAATCAACATCAGGGTTGCTAAAAAAACGTTGTGCATTGTGATATACCATTCAAATTCATTATGTACTGAATGGTATATAAATTAAATGCAAAAGATTAGCGGTAAAAATAGATGATTAAGTTCTAAAATATTGAATTAAAATTGCTTGAAATGGTATTTACGTTATTTTAACGAATGCTATGCTCAGCCTTAACCTGTGCAACAATTTGGCAACGTCGCTCGCTGAGTTCCTGCTTTATTGCCGCACCTTTAAATCCGTCCGCAATGATATTTTGCACATTGACCTGCAGCGCCGCGTTGAGGCAAGTTAGCAGGTAAGGCGCCTGAGGATAGGGGCGATGTTCAAAACCGGTACGTCCTTTGGCATCGGCCTCACAGGCAAGCAACATATCCTGAAAGCGTTCAGGCTTGCGCCAGGCATCTACACTATCAAACAATTTTATGATGGTTTGCGGCCTTAATTCAAAGGCTTTGTGGACTTTGCCGTGATGTTCACAGGTTAATTTTGCCAGGTCCGTTTCCAGTTTAGGGGCTTTAATACGTTGGCATAATTGTTCAACCAGTGGCAGCCCGGCTTTTTCATGCCCATGATGACTGGGCCAGAATTGTGGTCTGGTGAGCCCTTTTCCTAAATCATGCAACAATGCGGCAAAACGCACCGGAATACGCTCACTCAACATGGCAGCTTGTTGTAAAACCATCATGACATGGACACCTGTATCTATCTCAGGATGCCATTTTTCAGGGTTAGGCACGCCCCACAGCGCATCCAGTTCCGGGAACCAGTCTTGCAAGCCGTTGCAACTGCGCAGGGTCTCAAAATAAACCTCTGGGTTGGGTTCTGACAGTGCTTTGGCTGTCTCAACCCATACCCGTTCTGCAGAGAGTGTTTTCAGTTCATGGCTTTGTGTAATTTCGGTCATCAGTGCCAGGGTTTCCGGGGCTATTTTGAACCCGTACCCGGCATAACGCGCCGCAAATCGGGCCACTCTGAGCACTCTTAATGGATCTTCAATAAAGGCATCAGAGACATGGCGCAGGATTCGCTGTTCTAAATCTTTCTGACCACCATAAGGGTCGATGAGAACACCGTACTCATCTTCAGCCATTGCGTTGACGGTTAAATCACGACGGATGAGATCATCCGCTAAGGTCACGCTGGAGGAGGTATCAGTGTCAAAGCCCGTATAGCCTTCGCCCGATTTTTTTTCTTTACGGGCGAGGGCATACTCTTCTTTACTTTTTGGGTGTAAGAATACCGGGAAATCTTTGCCAACCTGTTGATAGCCCGCCTGTAACATCTCCCTGGAAGTCGCTCCTGTGACTACCCAGTCTCGGTCTTTTACCTGGCGACCCAGGAGTTTGTCGCGTACAGCACCGCCCACTAAATACACTTGCATTATTTTTACGTTTTCTTCATCGCTGATTCATGATTAAGGTTTATTATGCCGGAAAATGTGAATTTTTACTTTTGATGTTTTGACTTAATAAACACAAATCGTCAGGATAGCCAACCAGAATGATTTGATTCAGCGGAAACCGGACAAGCAGATATGTATCTGAATTACTTTGGGTTAAAGGATAATCCCTTTTCTATAGCACCAAATCCCGAATATTTGTTTATGAGCCCCAGGCACAGAGAGGCCCTGGCACACCTGACTTTTGGTCTAAGAGAAAGCGGTGGTTTTGTGATGCTCACCGGGGAAGTGGGTACAGGTAAAACCACCGTAGCGCGTAAACTGTTGCAGGACTTACCGGCAACAACCCAGGTCGCGATGATATTAAATCCAACCTTGTCTGCCATTGAACTGCTGGCGACGATTTGTGATGAACTTGGCATTGAATACGAGCGCCAGCTTTCCAGTCTGAAGTACTTTACTGATTTGATACTAAAAAAATTAAGTGATAATCACCAAAACAATAAGAATACCATTCTTATCATTGATGAAGCGCAGCACCTGATGCCGGAAGTACTTGAGCAATTGCGCTTGTTAACCAACCTGGAAACCAACCGTGAAAAGCTGATGAAGGTTGTGTTAATTGGACAACCAGAGTTGCAACAGTTGTTAAAACGCAATGAGTTACGCCAGTTGGCACAGCGCATCACTGCCCGTTATCACTTATTACCGCTGACGTCAGGTGAGGTAAAGGAGTATGTTGCCCACAGATTACAGGTAGCCAATGGTGATCGTGGGGTATTTAGCCACGGCGCATTGCAGGCAGCCTATCAAATTACAGGGGGGATCCCCCGGGTCATCAATTTATTGTGCGACAGAGCTTTGACCATTACGGCCAGCAAACAAATGCTATCGGTTAAGCGGCACATTTTGGTGGCTGCGGCTCAGCAAATCTTAGGTGAGGATGTGGTTAAACAGCGTCAGGGTAAACAGCAAACCTTAATGCTGGTGTTGCTGTTTCTGTTAAGCACGACGTTGGGTTTTGCCATGGGGAGTTGGTATGGCTAAACAAATTGGTATTCAGGCGCTTCAGCCTGGTATGTTTATCCTGGGCATTATTGAGCAAAATGGCCCGGTCAGGATCAAAAAAACAGGTCTGGTAACCAGCCAGGAAATGGTTCAGGGGCTGGCAGAAATGGGAGTTGTTTCGGTTGCGATAGATCCGGAAAAAACCGTAGAACTGGAAATCGAAGATACCCACCACGTTTCGCAAACACAGTTTGTGATGCAGGCCAATGAAGAATCGCCACGCCAGGATGCAGATAATCAGTTAACCGAGCAGTTTAATCGCAGCCTGTTTATGCCTTCTTTGCAAAAAGTTCCTTCGGCCTGGCGATATTATGGCACTCAGGTTGGGATAGCGGCATTGGTGGTCTTTGTCGGATTTTTTACCGGCTGGTTTGCCAGTGGCTTCGCGAATAAGAGCAGTAGCCCAGTTAGCGTCTCAGAACCGGTGCAGGATACTGCCACTTTGGTGGCTGATAAACCTCAGAATCCGGCACAATCCGTACCGGTAAAAGACTCTGTGGCTGACAATACGGCGCAAACTCAAGCTGGCAGTATTGTAGCCGCAGTTGAACCGGAAACAACGGATAAGACGCAGGAAGAGACGGCGGCGCAAAATGTCGGTGAACCTGTTTCTCGCAATCTTGCCTCTCAAAATGCGCCATCATCAGCCGATACAGAAGAGACTGTTGCGGTGACAGAGGCAGCACCAGCGGCGGCGAGTTCTGCAGTGTCACCAGAGTTGATGAAACGTTTTGAAGCGGCGATGGCGGATTTGGAAAAAGAGTCGTCGCCAACGTTAGCGGATGATGGTGAAACCCTGGAATATGGTCGTGCAGAAAACACCTATAATTCCACTGACATTCAGCGGGTTGACCAGTTGCCAGCTCGCATAATGACGCGTTTGCCCAGTATGTCTTTTTCAGCACATATGTATGCCTCTAATCCCAATGACCGTTGGGTGAAGTTAAACGGTATCGAAATGGGCGAGGGGGAATGGCTTGATGACAAGTTATTTATTGAACGCATTGAACCACAGCATGTGATCTTAGTGTTTGAAGGGCACCAGTTCAGTATGCGGGCTTTATCCGAATGGTAACATGGCGCTAATCAAAGGGGTTTTGGTTTGCAAGAGAGTGAAGCCAGAGCATATTTTTTACGGGATATGCGCAAGGCAAAAAACAACGTTGAACGCTTTTATAAAGCTCAGCACGAGTTCGGCTCTAAAAAGCACGTACAACAGTTTTTAACGGATTTTCGTCAGGCTCATGCTGGCATCACTATTTTTGAGTATCGCAAGCCCACCCGTCACCCCTGGCACTTTCACCATACGTTCTTTTATATCGAACCCAAAGCAATTGAAGAAGACGGCATCGGAAAGCTGTTATTAGTTCAGCAAACCACGCTGGATTCAAAAAAGTTAGTCAAAGGTGATCTGAGCGACATTCTTGAGGTACAGGTAACCCGCGATTTAATGCTGCATGAGCACTTTTTCACTCGTTTAATTCAACGGGCAGAGTTATCCGGACTTAAAGCCGCACTCAACCTGACGGCACATTCTCTGGCAGAAGTGTTGGTTCAGATAAAATTTGCCCTGACTCAGTTTGAAGAGGGACAGACGCTACACCTGGTGTTTCCTGACAAAGTATTCATTGTGACTTGCGAAAAGGCACAGGCATTATTGATTTTTAAAACGGTCATTTTGGCCGAATTTATGACAGAGCGACAGTTGCGGATCTATTCAGGCGCGATTGCCCAGGCAAAAGTCTCTGAGAATGGCTTTGTATCACTGCGTGAAGATGAAGAAGCCTATGAATTATTGTTCTGAGCTTCATTTTTGCGGATCCCCTCTCAGTCATTCCTCACCTTCAACAGCTTCCGAGTGATGGTTTGAAAATTTTATTAAAGTTTTTTTAAAGGGCAGCCGATACGTCTCACAGGTAGGTTTTTATTTGTGAGTGAATCTGATGGGATCAAGAGTTGTACCCTCAAACATTTTGCGTTTATGGTTTTGGATGATCGACAGTTCTGGCTCTGTTGAGTTAGAGCAAAGCGCCACCGAATCTATTTTGAAATTTTACACCGATATGAATGTCGCCCGCAAAGAGCTGGAAATGCCCGCACACTTTTGAGCTTTCCGATAACATGGCTTGTTCTGTTCCGGAATAAGCGCTGTAGCGTTTTCTTTTTTACCTGTTCCTGATTTTTACCTTGTCTTTGCTGACCTTGCCCCAATACACTATCTGAAACGTCAAGTTTAAACCTCAGAAGGAGATAGTAATGACGCCGATTGATATAGGTATCAGTGAGCAAAATCGTTTGAAAATTGCCGATGGCCTGAAGCGTTTACTGGCCGACTCATACACGCTGTATTTGCAAACCCATAATTTCCACTGGAATGTTACCGGACCGCAGTTTCGTGAGTTGCATTTGATGTTTGAAGAGCATTATACCGAACTGGCAGTTGCCGTAGACGATATCGCTGAACGCATTCGAACTTTGGATGTACCGGCACCTGGGACATACAAAGAATTTGCGCAACTGAGCTCGATAGACGAAGTGGATGGTGTACCGGAAGCCGGTAATATGGTGGATATTCTGACTCGGGGACATGAGCAGGTGGTGAGAACTGCCAGAGAAGTCCTGGCGCTTTCTCAGGCGGCGGATGATGAATCTACCTCGGCGTTGGTGTCTGATCGTATGCGAATTCACGAAAAAACCGCGTGGATGCTAAGAGCCACCAGAAAACAGTAATCAGCAATGTTCAGGATGTTGTCGCTAAACAGCGACTACATCCTTAAATGGCACCCAGAAAAATATCCCGGAAGAATTTGGTCAGGTTAATTTTAAATTCATTGGGTCTGACGGTGCATTCAATCTCATCTGCTACTTTTGCCAGATCGACTCGCTTTAACTCAGTATGGGCGCCACTGGTGACACTGTAAAAGCACATGACTAATGGTTTAATAGGCTCGTCTTTGTTGGCCTTGACAATGATCCCTAATTTGCCACTTTTCAGTTTAACCAATGAACCAACCGGGTGCACACCAATACATCGAATGAATTGCTGTACCAGTGATTGGTCGTATTTTCCGGAGGTATCGGACAACAACTTTTTTAGCGCTGCAGTTGGTGTATAGCCTTTGCGATAGGGGCGATCACTGGTCATGGCGTCATAGCTGTCGATGATCGCGGCCATGCGGCCGTAGGTGTTTATCTGATCGCCTTTTTTACCTTCCGGATATCCTGAACCATCAAGTCGTTCATGATGATCCTGAATGACGCTCAGCACCACGTCGGAGACGTTTTCTTCCTGAGAAACCAGCTCTACCCCAAAATCCACATGCATTTTAATCATTTCCTGATCTTCAGCGTGGAATTTATCGCCTTTTTGCAATAGCTCTTCCGGAATGGTAGCCATGCCAATATCCATCAGAAAACCACCCAGGCAAAGATCTTCGGTCAGTTCTTTGTCGAATCCCAGGTGTCGGGCAAAAACACCCATGTATATGGCGCTGTTGACACTGTGCTCCCAGATGTAATCCGGGGCGTCTTTAATTAAAGAGACACAAGATAATGCATTGGGGTTTTCAAAAATACTGTCGATAATTTCTGACGAGACTTTGCGGATCTCTTCAATATTTGTTTGTTCGCCGTTACGCACTTTGTCGAGCAACTTACAATGAACCTGTTTTGCCTGATCGTGTAAGGTTTGCGATTGGTTTAGTGAATCTGAAAGTGACTTTTCCGGTGCTTTGTCTGCAACTGATTCCGTTTCCTGCGTTTGTTCTGGTTGATGTTTGGCGATTTCCTCAAGATTACTTTTACTGTAATCCACTTCCAGTTCCAGAATGCCTTTTTTCTTGAGCATGGCAATGAGTTCAGGGCGTTTTATCAGACCTTGAGATTTGACTTTCAGTTGACCACTTTGTTTGGTCACACGGCTGACAAACATCCCTGGCAGGAGTTGATCTATAGGAACGATAGCGATTTGATTTTGCTGCATATTATCAATTCAATCTGTCAGGTAAATGCGAATGTTCAGGTATTAATCGAGAAGTATTGCCAATATCAGGGATATTGGCAATGACACATTAGCATAATACTGAAAAAGATTGTGTTCGAATTATGCTAACCAGGCAGGAATGTGGGATTCGTAGTTGGCTATTTCGGTTTCACTTTCCATGGTTTGACCAATAGCATCAAGACCTTTGATCAGGTTGTGCTTGTGGTGGGCTTCAATGTCGAAGCGAAAGGTATTGCCATTGCATGACAGGGTTTGCTCCGGCAGGTTAAGTGAAATTGTGCAATCCGGGTCAGCCTGAACCGCAGAAAATAAACGGTCCATTTGCTCTCCTGGCAGTGCGACAGGCAGTAATTGGTTGTTCATGCAGTTGCCGTAAAAGATATCGGCAAAACTGGTGGCAACAACCACTTTAAAGCCGTAATCAGTCAGGGCCCATGGGGCGTGTTCCCGGCTGGAGCCACAGCCAAAATTTTCCCTGGCTAATAATACACTGGCACCCTGGTGTTCTGCTTTGTTCAGTACAAAATCTGGATTGGGTTCCTTTTCTTCCAGGTCCAGATAACGCCAGTCATGAAACAGATGTTTGCCAAAACCGGCTCGGCTGACAGAGGTCAGGAACTGCTTTGGTATAATCTGGTCGGTATCCACGTTAGCGCTGTCCAGTGGCACAGCTGTACCGGTAAATTCTGTAATCCCACTCATATTATTCTGCTCCATATTGTCTGACATCTACAAATTTACCATTCAGGGCGGCTGCCGCAGCCATTGCCGGACTGACAAGGTGAGTTCTGGCACCTCGTCCCTGGCGGCCTTCGAAATTGCGGTTGCTGGTAGATGCACAACGATCGCCCGGTTGTAAGATATCGTCATTCATCCCCAGACACATTGAGCAGCCGGGCAGACGCCATTCAAAACCGGCATTAATAAAGATTTCATCCAGCTTTTCGGCTTCGGCCTGCATTTTTACCTGAGCGGAGCCCGGTACCACAATGGCGGTGACATTTGCCGCTACTTTACCTTGTTTGGCGACTTTAGCCGCAGCCCGTAAATCTTCGATACGGCTGTTGGTGCAGGAGCCAATAAATACATTGTTGACGGCTAGTTCAGACAGCTTTTGGCCGGCCAGAATGCCCATGTATTTTAACGCTTTGGTGGCGGAATCTTTTTCAACCGAATCATTAAAGTCGTCGGGGCCAGGGATCGGACTGTTAATGCCGATGACCTGACCTGGGTTGGTGCCCCAGGTGACTTGTGGTTCAATCGATTCGGCCTTTAGTATCACTACCGTATCGAAATGAGCGTCAGGATCTGATTTCAGCTCTGCCCAGTCTGCAATGGCGGCTTCCCAGTTGTCTGCTTTAGGTGCATAGTCGCGACCTTTAATGTAATCAATGGTGATCTGATCCGGTGCAATGAGTCCCGCTTTAGCGCCTGCCTCAATGCTCATGTTACAGATGGTCATGCGCTCTTCCATACTCAGCGCTTCAATGGCACTACCTGCATATTCAATAACATGACCAGTTGCCCCGGCGTGTCCAATTTTGCCGATGATGGCAAGAATAATGTCTTTGGCCGTAATGCCAGGTGGCAATTGACCCTGAGCATCCACTTTCATGGTTTTGGCTTTGCTTTGTTTCAGCGTTTGCGTAGCCAGAACATGCTCAACCTGAGACGTGCCTATGCCAAACGCTAACGCACCAAATGCGCCGTGAGTGGCGGTATGAGAATCCCCACAAACCACTGTCATACCGGGTAAGATAAGCCCTAATTCTGGCCCGATAACATGCACAATCCCTTGCTTGTGATGGCCAACGGGGTATAACTCTATACCATTGGCTTCACAGTTGCTCATCAGTGTTTGCAATTGCAACTGGTTTGCCGGGCCACAGGCATCTATCGCTAAGGAGCGTGTAGATATACTGTGATCCATGGTGGCAAACGTTTTGTCCGGGCGTCTGACTTTGCGTCCTTTTTCCGCAAGACCAGCAAAGGCCTGTGGTGACGTGACTTCGTGGATCAGATGACGATCAATGTACAATAAAGTGTCGTTGCCTACCTGATCAACAATATGACGTTGCCAGATTTTTTCGTACAAAGTTTGCGCCATTAGTGACTCTCCTTAATGGTATTGGCGATGAAATCACCCACCTGGGCGGTGGTTTTGGCTTCATGGCGTTTGTCGGCAGGCAATAATTCTGCGGTTAAGACCTGTGACTGCAGAGCGGTTACTACCGCGTTGTCAATGGCGTCAGCTGCGTCGTTCTCGTTCAGGCTGTAGCGCAACAACATGGACAATGACAATATCTGAGCGATAGGGTTGGCTATACCTTTACCGGCGATATCCGGTGCGGAACCACCGGCGGGCTCGTACATGCCAAATCCATCCGCATTGATACTGGCAGAAGGCAACAGACCCATGGAACCGGTGATCATGGCGCACTCATCAGAAATAATATCGCCGAACAGGTTAGAGCATAACAACACATCAAAATCCGAAGGGTAGCGAATTAACTGCATGGTAGCGTTGTCGATATAGATGTGCTCCAGGGAGACATCCGGATAGTCTTTAGCGACTTCCTCGGTAACTTCACGCCACAGGCGACTGCAAACTAACACGTTGGCCTTGTCTACTGAAGTAACCTTTTTACTGCGTTTCTGCGCCGCTTCAAAAGCAATTTTGGCAATGCGACGAATCTCCATTCGGCTATAGCGCATGGTGTCAAAGGCATATTGTTCTTCACCTTCGCCTTCCATACCTTTGGGTTGGCCGAAATAAATGCCACCAGTTAATTCTCTGACAACCAGTACATCAAAGCCGCTGGCAGCAATGTCGGCGCGCAGCGGTGAGAAGGATTCCAGGCCTTCATAAATACGGGCAGGGCGCAGGTTACTGAATAACCCAAAATGACTGCGCAAAGTCAGTAATGCGGCTCTTTCCGGGCGCTGTTCCAGCGGCAGGTTATCCCATTTGGGGCCGCCAATAGAGCCAAACAAAATGGCGTCAGCATTTTCACAACCTTTCAGGGTTTTGTCAGGCAGGGCATGACCGTCCTGGTCGATGGCGTATCCGCCTACATTAAATTGTTCAGTGGTTATGTTGAGATCAAACTTATGCTTGATGGTTTCCAACACTTTTAAGGCTTCGTTCATGACCTCGGGGCCAATTCCGTCTCCGGCCAATACTGCGATATGTTTTCCTGACATGGTTATACACCTGCTATTCGTTGTACTTGTTTTTTCTGTTGATCAATCTGATCCGCCAGATACGTATTGTTCATTACATAAATTAAGGCTTTGACACCGGCCTCGACGATATCGGTAGCCAAACCAATACCGCTAAAACGACGGCCGTTGTAGGTAGCAATAACACTTACCTGGGCCAGTGCATCGGCACCTTCACCTTTGGAGTCCAGCTTAAAATCAACGATTTCTATGCTGTCTCTGCCTGTGGCTTTAATGATGGCATTAAAGGCTGCATCCACCGGACCGTTGCCGGTTGAGGATTCAGTAACTTCCTGGTCGCCGAACGCCACAATAACGGTGGCACTGGGCACAATATTTTTACCAGCGTTGGCGTGAAGATAATTTAACTGGTAGTAGGCTTCGTCCTGGCGGGTTTGATCAAAGAACACCAGTGCCTCTAAATCGTAATCGAAAACCTGACCTTTTTTGTCGGCCAGCTTCAAAAAAGACTGATACAACTTGTCTAAATCAAAATCACTGTCTTTGTAACCCAGTTCGTGCATTCTGTGTTTGATCACATGACGACCAGAACGCGAGGTCAGGTTCAGATTATTTTTGTTGATGCCCACCGATTCGGGGGTCATGATTTCGTAGGTGTTTTGCGCTTTTAATACACCATCCTGGTGGATACCAGAAGAGTGGCTGAAGGCATTCGTACCCACAATGGCTTTGTTGGGCTGTACCGGCATGTTACACAACTGACTGACCAGCTTAGAGGTTCTGGAAATCTCAGTGCTTCTGATATTGGTTTGCAGTCCTAACAATTGCTCTCTGGTTTTTAAAATCATGGCGATTTCTTCCAGAGAGGCATTACCCGCCCGCTCACCAATACCATTAATGGTACATTCGACCTGACGAGCGCCGTTTTCTACTGCAGCCAGCGAATTGGCAACGGCCAAACCTAAATCGTTGTGGCAATGCACCGAGATTGTGGCTTTGTCGATATTGGGTACCCGATTAAACAGGTTGTTAATGATGCCCCCAAACTCTGTAGGGGTTGTATAGCCAACGGTATCCGGGATGTTCACCGTTGTGGCACCTGCATTGATTGCAGCTTCAACCATACGACATAAGTAATCAATGTGTGTGCGTCCGGCGTCTTCGCAGGAAAATTCAATATCATCTGTGTATCTGCCGGCATGTTTGATAGCAGCAACGGCCATTTCTACCACTTCATCATTGGATTTTCTTAACTTTGAATCCACATGAATCGAAGATGTCGCAATAAAGGTGTGAATTCGAAAATGATCAGCTACCCTCAGAGACTCACCACAAGCATCGATATCTTGCATTACCGCGCGAGATAAGCCACATACCGTCGCGTTTTTTATCTCCCGGGCAATGGTTTGTACCGACTGAAAGTCGCCTGGCGAAGAAACCGGAAATCCCGCTTCAATGATATCTACACCCAATCGCTCAAGGGCGAGTGCAATCTGGAGTTTATCCTTAACCGTTAGGCTGGCGGGCAACGCCTGTTCACCATCACGCAAGGTGGTATCGAAGATCTTTACCTGATTGTCCATGTTAACTCCTGATTTGCTGTGCTATATACAAAAAAACCCGTGCTGTGCACGGGTTTTTCATGAATGCTTTTGGTTGTTTACTTACAACTCACCCGTGCAGTTTTGCCTGCCATAAGGAGTAGTAGGAGTGAAGTAAACTTAATTGCCATTTTGGGTTGAATGTTCTCAACGTCTGTATGGATGTATTTGTAACGTTTATACCCCGTTGGGTCAAGCTTGAGAGCGATGTTTTTCTCTGGAATTAGAATGTTTTTGGTTATATGGCATGAATAAATAGTTACTTAACATGTGTTAGCCACCGTTTTCCATTAAAACTAGGATAATCATCCTAGTGTCGTATGTTGTAGTGTTAATTTGTTGAACCATCTGCTTTGAATTTGCGTTGATGCTGAGTTAATGCACTGGCATCACGATTGTGAGTTGTTTGTCGTCTTTGATTCAAAGGGACAGCTGTCGTTGCTGTAAAATGCGCATGTTGCCTGTCGTTGAATCTTGCGTCATCCTGCCGACGCAACCTCAACTGAGCGCTATCATGCTGCAGAGCAGACAATGAAAAGTTTGAGGCGTTTTGCAATCCTCGTTGTTCATTAGCTCTGGATGCCATTAATAGCGTACGCTCTCTCGCTCTTTCTGTGCCGGTTAGAGTTTGATCACGAGAGCGTTGATCATGTCTGGTGGCACTGGCGCTTCTGGCTCTGGCATAAGTTCTTTCACGCTGAGCACTGGTTTCGTCCTGATTAATCCTGGCGTCATAGGCATGTTGCTGGCGCGGAGTAGGTACAGGCATTTTTAGATTCCCATGTTGTAGTTTTATTGAGTTTGGCAGAAATTTTCACAATGGCAAACAAAGTATGCTGTTGGAGACAGGTTTTCTTTTTGTAACTTCTGGAACCGAAATTTTTAGCAATGGATTGGAGTAGATGACTATAGTTGTTTAAGACAACGATTACGAGACTGAGCAAATTATAGTCGAGGAGGCAGACGCTTCTTTAAATTCCCCTGTTATTCATGGCAAATAGTACAATTTTATTGAGACTCTGCTGGTTATAGGTATGATTTTCTGCGGAAGTTTTATTGGCTACTTGGATAATTTAAAAAGGACTGTATATGAAAAGGACTACCTTGCGATTCACTTCAGCGTTTGTGCTGCTGTTACTATCCACTTCATGTGTGACTAATTCATCGATAGATTCAGACGGTTTGTATTATTCCGAGGAGAGCGATAGTGAAGAAAACGTCGTTTTACTTCGATTTCCTATTTCTAAAAGCTCGTCTGTTAAGGAAGTAAAGCGGCTCTTTCAGGACCGGGCAGTATCAATATGCGCGCATGACAGTGTTGTTGTTCGGGCGATAAGTATGAATACCAATAAACATCGAGGACTGGTTGAGGTGGGGGTTAACCTTTTACCCGCAACGTCAGAAAGTTATTATGCTCAGGGAAGCTTCTTTTGTGGCGCTGATGATGCTCAAATTGCGTGGTTTAATAACGCAGAGCAACGAATTCTGGCGGAACAACAGAGACTCGGTGTTAGCGCACTAAATTATAAACAGTCTTGTAAATTGATGCTGTCAGAGCCCAAGTCATTTTATAAAAAACGCTGGTTTACATTGCTGGAAGATAAATGTAAATCTTATCTAAATTCAGAAGGATAAAGGCCATCAGGGATGGCCTTATAAGCTCTAATTGCTATCCATGAAACTATAGTCGCCATTGGCAACCTGCCATCGAAGTATAGGTGGAGCAGTTAACGGAATATCGTATCGGTCAGTGCTGAAATGAAAATGTTGAATTTCGTTGTCAGTGGACCTCAGGATATACCACATACCATTTTCTACGCGTTTAATCGCGAAATCAGCTTTGCCATCGCCATCGTAATCAGCAGGGGCCGGGATATCATTTTCGCGACTACCAAAACGGGTTTTAACGATTTGTCCATCTGATGATTGTAATACTATCCATTCTCCGAGATAAGGGCGTCGAATGGCAATGTCATCTTTGCCGTCACCATCATAATCCGCAGGGACCTCAATATCACCGGGTTGTTTACCAAAGGTTACGCGGCGAGTTTCGCCATTCGATGATTGGCGTATATACCAGGTACTATTTGACTTCCGTTTTACTGCCACATCAGTGATACCATCGCCATCATAATCAGCCGGGACGGGGATATCATCACTAAAACGTCCAAATCGAATACGGCCAATTTCGTTGTCACTGGAGCGTTTAACATACCACATGCCGGTGCGAGGTCGTCTGACCGCGATATCGCTGATCCCATCGCCATCATAGTCACCAATAACCGGAATATCGTTTACATCCAGGCCAAAACTGACGGTATCTGATTTACCGTAGCTGGAATAATAGATTCGCCAGTGCATATCATTGGTGCGCAATATGGCATCACTGATGCCATCGCCATCAAAGTCACCGTGACTGAATAACAAGGCATTCCCGGCATTGGTGATGCTGTTGCCATCATTTAATAACGTGTCGGTATCTTTATACAGCCAGCTATCAGCATAGTTTCCTCTTTGCAGTGCCGGATCGGCTTTACCATCGCAATTGAAATCAGGCATGCCAGGATTTCTTTGACTTAAGCGACAAGCTTCGCTTACAGGGAAATAGAACATATCGACAGCAGTAGGCTGGCTAATTGTAAGATTGATTTTGAGTTTGGTTGTTTTTGAGTTGTCATTACGAACGGGCAGGAAAAACAGGGTAACGCCATCACCTAAATAAACACGGTGTTGTTGCTCATCGTTGTTAAACCCCCAGTGCGTATTGTACACCGCTAATTCCACGTCTAATGCTTCATCTATCGTGTCGCTATAACTGCTAAAAATTAAATAACCGTTGCCTATATGACCCTGGTACTGAATTTCCTCAACTTGCACTTCATTGGCATTATCTAATTCCAGCAAGTAACTCAGGTTACCCTGCACACTGCCCGTGGAATTTAGTTGTTCAGCTTGTGTCAGGTTTATCAATGTTGGAAGGCCGTTTTCGAAAGATTCTAAATAGCCCAACTCAATGGGGGTTTCATTACTGTCGTTTAAGGCGCTACCCACTAATGACTCAACTAAGTCGCTAAACCCATCGTAATCCGAGTCAAGGCGCAGATTGTTTGCTACTTCGGGATCAAAGCCTAAAGCTAGCTCCAAATCATCTGACAGACCGTCGTAATCCCTGTCATCCTGGCGAACATTGAAATTAAACTCGTAGGGTTCCGGGTCTGTCTCGTTGTCCAGGCCATCACCATCCACATCGGGATCGGAGTTGTCGCCGATGCCGTCACCGTCTAAATCAGTCCATTCGCTGGCATCAAGAGGGAATAGATCATCCTCATTTAAGAATCCATCATTATCGATATCTGGATCCGCGTTATTTCCCAAACCATCATTGTCAGTATCTATCCACTCACCGGAATCCAAAGGAAAAGCGTCTGCTTCATTTTGAACACCATCTCCGTCTATATCAGGATCAGAGTTATCGCCCTGACCATCTCCATCGAGATCACTCCATTCAGTCACGTCTAGCGGAAATGGATCTAGTTCATTTGAGTAACCATCATTATCGATATCGGCATCTTCGTAATCGGGAATACCGTCAGAGTCAGTGTCAACCATCATGGCGGAAAATATAGTGCTCAGTGCTGAATCGTAACAATTGACGGTGTTGCACACTTTCAGGTAAAACTGAATAGGGTCATCACTGTGTAAATTGATTTCAACAAGCTTGCTGTAAGTACCGTCCCATTCCGGAAAAAGATCTTCCAATGCTAAAGAATATAAAGTCTGCTCCTGCTGGGTGTACTCTTCACGCATTATCAACTCAATGGACTGAGCATATTGGCGTTCATAAATAAGTCTGAAGAGATAAGGGATTTCGAAACTAAATCCGTTTTGTTGGTTTTGCGTTACCCCTAACGTCTCCCACTGCGATAGCTCTATATAAGAAGGCTTTTTTAGACCATAATAAAAATCGACATCATCAGCATTGATTGCTGGGCAAGTCTCTTCCAGGCAAGTTCTGATCACATAGGTGTTAGCAACATTCTCATCCTGAGCTGTCCAGATTTCCTGTAATTGTTCAACAATATTTAGATTGTTACTATTTGGGTGAAAAACAAAATTCGTATTGTAATGAGTTATATAGTGTTGACTGTTGTAATACGGACTCAAATCTTTATCAGTAAATGCAATTGTCCATACTTTGTGACTGAACTCATCTGAAACAGTTTGGTTAACACCAAGCCCTGCTGGGTGGGCGTAAAAATTATCAAAAAAGTTTTGTCCAATTAAATTTTTTGCTTCTTCGCCCAACTTGTTGGCCGGTGTGCTTAGTCTGAATGCCGCAAGGTTACCTTGATCAAATTGCACGGCGGGGTAAGCAATTTCAAATAAGTCCATATCTAACTTTGTGTCGGAAGTGATGGCGACCTGGCTACCCTGGGAAAAGCTGATTACACCTTCATTATCAATTGCGATGCGGATTTGTGCATCTGATACCAAAAACTCTTCATTAAAATAATCCGATTTAAACCAGCAACCATCTTTATTCGCTAAATGCGTTATTTCTCCTAATAAAAAGCCGTGACCATCAATAACAAGTCGTTGTTCAATTGAGAAAATACATTTAAGGCGCACGAGGTCTAATTCAACAGTGAACCCATTTTTTAGATAATAAGGGGACGTTGTAATCAATGCTGATTCGTTATACTGAGGGTCACCCCAATCATCCTCTGAGTATGACCACACCTGAATGTATTCCACTTGTTCACTGCTCCCAAAATCAGTACTTAAAATATCGATATCTGTACCGAGTTGTTCAGTGCTGTAGGAATGTGTGGAAAACAAAAAAACTGTTGCCAGCGCCAATTGACAAAGTAGATATTTTGTCATGCTGTTGTTTTTGGGGCACTGAAACAAACAGGATAGTCTTTTCATTAGAAAACTCCATTTTCATAGATAGGTGATAAAATTTTTCTGAATTATACAGCGGTATGATGTGTTGACTATCGAATGGAAAAATTTATTCCATATGTATTGTAATAATTTAAGAACACGTAGATCAGTAAAGTTGTATGAGAAAGCATTAAACCGGAAAGCGGAAGTTTTTCCAGTGAATGGTAGTAGAAAGCAATAACTCTCTGAGGCTAAGTTTACGAGGATGGGTGATGCCTTTGTGGCTCCAGCGATGGCCGCAGCAGGCAGACGTCATTGTTGCTTTAAACGGTTTTTGCGGAATAACCAACTGTTGCTGCTTGTTTTGCAATACGGGTTGGGTTTCTTCCTGTGCTTCTAACGAAATCCATTTGTTTTTGTTGAGGTGTATGCGTTTGTTGGGCAAGTCCATGATATCAATGGAGTCCAGTTCCAGGTAGATATGCTCATAATCCATCAGTAATACCGGCACAGGTAAGCCATAACAGGAATGCTTCATATACCAGTCAACGGCTTCTTGTGTAAGGTACTGCTTGCCTGGACATTTACGCGGTTGTTTTAACTGCCAACTGGCGTTATGGATATCCACCGCCATAGGGTTTTCGGTTGTGAGCAGTTTATAAGCGGCATTTTTTACGTGGTAAGACAGCCCGGCCAGCTTACGCTGAATTCGGACGGTATCGAGATTATCTTGTTTGGCGATATCCAACAGGGTTGATTCAAACAGTGCAGTACACAGTTCGGCGTATTCCAGTTGTTGCTCACTGCCATGGAATATTGAGGTTTGGATATCGTTGCTGTCAAACATGGTGTGAGTCTGTCAGAGTTGCCACCGAAGTGGCAACACCTTATCAGTTTTATTGACCTTTAATGGCCGAACGACCAGCGTATGCAACAGAACTGCCCAGTTCTTCTTCAATGCGCAATAACTGGTTGTACTTAGCAACACGGTCAGAACGACACAGTGAACCAGTTTTGATTTGGCCTGCAGCGGTGCCCACAGCCAGATCGGCAATGGTGGCATCTTCAGTTTCACCTGAACGGTGTGAAATAACTGCCGTGAAGCCTGCGTCTTTGGCCATTTTGATGGCTTCCAGTGTTTCAGTTAATGAACCGATTTGATTGAATTTAATCAAAATGGAGTTACCAACGCCTTGCTCGATGCCGCGAGATAAGATTTTGGTATTGGTAACAAACAGGTCGTCACCTACCAACTGAACTTTATCACCGATTTTTTGAGTTAGTTCAGCCCAGCCATCCCAGTCGCTTTCGTCCATACCGTCTTCGATGGAGACGATAGGGTACTTGTTGCTCAGTTCAGCCAGGTAGTCCGTAAAGGCTGAAGGCGTGAAGGATTTGCCTTCACCGCTTAAGTTGTAGCTGCCGTCGCTGTAGAACTCAGAAGAGGCGCAATCCAGTGCTAAAGTGATGTCTTTATTCATCACATAACCCGCGTTTTCAACAGCTTCAACGATGACTGCCAGTGCTTCTTCGTTTGAAGCCAGATTTGGAGCGAAACCACCTTCGTCACCGACTGCAGTATTCAGGCCTTTGCCACTTAATACTTTTTTCAGGCTGTGGAAGATTTCTGCGCCCATACGCAGGGCTTCTTTAAAGGTAGCAGCGCCAACAGGCTGTACCATGAATTCCTGAATATCAACGTTGTTGTCAGCGTGCTCACCACCATTGATGATGTTCATCATAGGTACTGGCATGCTGTATTGTCCTGGCGTACCGTTGATGTCAGCGATGTGCTGATAAAGTGGCACTTTCTTTTCCATTGCTGCGGCTTTAGCGGCTGCAAGCGAAACCGCCAGGATGGCATTGGCACCCAGCTTTTCTTTGTTTTCGGTGCCGTCCAGCTCAATCATGATTTTGTCCAGCGCAGCTTGCTCAAGGGCATTTTTACCCAGCAATGCTTGTTGGATGTCATTGTTAACTGCGGCAACAGCCTTAGTTACGCCTTTACCTAAATAGCGAGATTTGTCGCCATCTCTTAATTCTAATGCTTCGCGTGAACCCGTAGAAGCACCTGAAGGTGCACAAGCGCGGCCCCAGGCTCCTGATTCGAGAAATACGTCTGCTTCAACCGTTGGGTTGCCACGTGAGTCTAAAACTTCGCGACCTACAATCTTTGTAATGTTTGCCATAAAAATATGTTCCTGAAAATGGGTTCGCAATTAATCCGCATAAACTAGCAAAAGCGTAGCAATATCGCTATGAAATATGGCTACGCCTGGCATTAAATCTGTTACAGATTAATTATTGTCTTTGTTGTATTTTCCCGCTGCTGCGACAAATCCTTCGAATAGCGGGTGTCCGTCCCTTGGTGTAGAGTTGAATTCAGGGTGAAATTGTCCTGCCACAAACCAGGGGTGATCATCGTTTTCGATAATTTCCACCAGGCGTTTGTCGGTAGACAACCCTGTCACTTTCAGACCAGCTGCTTTTATTTGCGGTAATAAATTATTATTCACTTCGTAGCGATGTCTGTGACGCTCGAAGATTGTATCTGAACCATATAAATCATGCACTTTACTGCCTGGCTCCAGGTGGCAAAGTTGGCTGCCCAAACGCATAGTACCACCCAGGTCGGATTCTTCAGATCGTACCTCAGTGCTGCCTGCGGCATCTTGCCATTCCGTAATCAGGCCCACCACAGGGAAGGGGGTTTCGGTGTCAAACTCAGTGCTGTTGGCGTTTTCCATACCGGCCACGTTGCGGGCGAATTCAATTAACGCTACCTGCATACCCAAACAAATCCCCAGATAAGGAACTTTGTTTTCCCGGGCGTATTGTGCGGTGCGAATTTTACCTTCGATACCGCGTTCGCCAAAGCCACCTGGTACCAATATCGCATCCAGGCCGGCAAGTACGGCTTCGCCTTTGGTTTCGACATCCTGAGAGTCAATATATTTAATTGACACATTCAGGCGATTTTTTAAACCAGCGTGTTTTAAGGCTTCGTTTACTGACTTATAGGCATCGGGTAGTTCGACATATTTGCCCACCATGCCAATGACAATTTCGCCTGTAGGGTTGGATTCGGCATACAGCACCTGTTCCCACTCGCTTAAATCGGCTTCCGGACATTCAATGCCGAAGCGATTCACTACGATATCATCCATGTTTTGTGCTTTTAACATGGCCGGGATTTTGTAAATGCTGTCGGCATCCCGCAAAGAGATGACGGCTTTTTCATTGACGTTGGTGAACAGGGCAATTTTAGAGCGTTCGTTGCTTGGAAGTGGAACTTCTGAGCGACAAACTAATAAATCAGGCTGAATACCCACAGAGCGCAGCTCTTTTACTGAGTGCTGTGTTGGTTTGGTTTTGATTTCACCAGAGGCTTTCATGTAGGGAATTAACGTCAGGTGCATATACAGTGCACGCTCGCGACCAATTTCCGTGCCTAACTGACGAATTGCTTCAATGAAAGGTTGTGATTCGATATCACCCACGGTGCCACCGATTTCTACTATGGCGATATCAACGCCTTCAGCACCTTCAACGATGCGTCGCTTGATTTCATTGGTAATATGAGGAATCACCTGGATAGTGGCACCCAGGAAGTCGCCACGGCGTTCTCGCTTCAGTACTTCTTCGTATACTTTACCGGTGGTAAAGTTGTTGCGCTTAGTCATGCGGGTGCGAATGAATCGCTCGTAGTGACCCAAATCCAGGTCAGTCTCAGCGCCATCGTCAGTAACAAACACCTCGCCGTGCTGAATTGGGCTCATGGTGCCTGGATCAACGTTAATATAGGGATCCAGTTTCAGCATGGTCACTTTCAGGCCCCGTGCCTCTAATATCGCCGCCAGTGATGCAGCAGCAATACCTTTACCAAGTGATGATACAACACCACCAGTTACAAAAATATAATTCGTCATGTAAAACCTAAAGGATACAATTGAGCGCCAAGAGGAGGCTCAAAGAGACTGTCAGATGGCGCTACAGTATACGGAAATGCGGCTTTGCAAACAATGAGTTAAGCACATTCTTTTTTGAGAAATCGGTTAATTGCGTAATTATTATGCCGTAGGCAAAGGAATTTTGTGAAATGAAGATTTATTGCTTATCTTTAAACACAGCGATTTGCGAAACAGGTTACGGTGAAGGTGAGAGTTTGTGGCAAAGGATCAGATAGATTTTAATACTGAAATTTTGATTGTGGATGATGATGAGCAAATTCGCAGCTTTATTCGCATTATTTTAATTAAACTGGGGTTTTCGAGGGTTGAAACATCCAGCAGTTGCAACGATGCAATCGACAGATTACGCCTTAAAAAGTACGGCCTGGTGATTTTAGATATCAATATGCCTGGTGTTGATGGCATGTCGTTACTGCGTCATATCCGCGATAAATATTCAGCTACCAATGTGGTTATGTGTTCCGGAGGCAGCACTGCTCAAAATGTAAAAGAGGCTATTGCCACCGGGGCCGTAAGTTTTCTTGCCAAGCCGGTTTTGGCAAAAAATATTATGAACCTGTTTGATAAACTGGATGTACCTTACAAAAATTTGCTGTCCCACTAAAACGACTCCCTCAGGAGTCGTCCAGTGATTTCAGTTTATACAGAATGTCCAGTGCTTCCCGGGGCGTTAAATCGTCGGGGTTAGTCGTTTGTAGCAGGGTCAGAGCCGGATTGGTGCTGGTGAGAAAATCATTTTGCACCGGCATTGGCAGGGTTGCATCCTCATGGGGAGTGCTTTCCAATGTTTGCAGTTTTTGTTTTGCCCGACGAATTACCGAATTGGGTACGCCAGCCAGTTCTGCTACTTGCAAGCCATAACTTTTGTTGGCTGCGCCTTCCTGCACTGCGTGCATAAAGCGAATACCGCCATCGTATTCCACCGCATCAAGGTGCACATTGACGATCCCTGGCGTATCGTCTGCCAGTTGCGTTAATTCAAAGTAGTGAGTGGCAAACAAACAATAACTATTGAGCTTACTGGCTAACCATTCCGCCGTTGCCCAGGCCAGAGATAACCCATCGTAAGTACTGGTGCCCCGGCCGATTTCATCCATTAAAACCAAACTGTGTTTACTGGCATTATTTAATATATTGGCCGTTTCTGTCATTTCCACCATAAAGGTAGAGCGACCCGACGCTAGGTCGTCTGAGGCGCCAATACGGGTGAAAATGCGGTCGATAATACCTATGCGCGCCTGCTCCGCCGGCACAAAACAGCCTATATGCGCCATTAATACAATGAGCGCGGTTTGCCTCATGTAAGTTGATTTACCGCCCATGTTGGGGCCTGTCACAATCAACATTTTCCGGTTTTCAGTGATGGCGATTGGATTGGCGATAAAAGGGCTGGACACCATGGTCTCTACCACGGGGTGACGACCGTGATGGAAATGTATTTCGTTGTCATCGGTCATCTCCGGTTGGTGATAACTCAATACTTCGGCCCGCTCCGCGAAGTTAACCAATACATCCAGTTGGGCGACAGATTCAGCGGTGTCCTGCAAAGCTGCCAGATTTGGAATTACTTTGTCAAAGAGTTGATCATAAAGTTGTTTTTCCAATGCCAGTGCCAGTGCCTGGCTGGACAGTACTTTATCTTCGTATTCCTTTAATTCGGGGATAATGTACCGCTCATAATTTTTCAGGGTCTGACGGCGCACATATTCAGGTGGCACTAAATGCGACTGACCTTTACTGACTTCGATGTAGTAGCCATGCACTTTATTGAAGGCCACTTTCAGGTTAGCGATACCGGTTTCTGACTGTTCCCGTTTCTCTATTTTTTCCAGAACGTCAGTGGCGCCTGTCATCAGCGCACGGTATTCATCCAGTTGACTGTTATAGCCGGGTTTAATCACGCCGCCATCGCGGATAAGCATGGGCGGCATGTCTACGATGGCATCATCCAGTTGTTGGTGCAATTCGGAGAAAAGTCCGATGTTGTCTTTTAACAATAAGGCTTCCGGATTGCCCAGCTCTTCCAGAAAAATATGTATCTCAGGAAGCTGCTGCAAGGCTTGTATTAAGCGGGAAAAGTCTCGCGGTCGGGCGCTTCTTAGGGCCATTCTGGACAGTATTCGTTCCAGGTCACCCACCAGTTTCAGATTTTCCTGAACCTGGACAAAATCAACTCGTTGGATTTGTTCAACCAGGTTGTGTCGTGCGCGAATGGCGTTGCGGCAGCGCAATGGCTCATGTAGCCAACGGCGCAACAGGCGGCTTCCCATTGGTGTTTTGGTCTGGTTCAGCACAGAAAATAAGGTGTTTTGCTCACCACCAGAGAGGTTCTTGGTAAGTTCAAGGTTACGGATGGTGGTAGCATCCAACTGCAACAGATGGGCATCTTCTGGCTTTTTCAAAGCACGAATATGAGGCAGGGCACTGCGTTGAGTATCTTTGACATACTGCAAAATGGCGCCTGCGGCAGCCAGGGCCATTTGCGATTTATCCTGTTCGATGCCAAAACCGGATAGTTCACGGGTGCCAAACTGTTCGTTGAGTAGTTTAACCGCTGTTGCCGGATCGAATTCCCATTCAGGCCTGCGACGTAGTCCGGCATTTTGGTCAAACAGCCAGGTATAAGGGAAGTCATCGGGGTAGAGGATTTCAGCCGGGCGGGCTTTTTCCAGTTCGGCTTCAAGTGCTTCTGTGCTTAGCAATTGACGTATAACAAAGCGGCCACTGCTCACGTCTAGTGTAGCGAAACCAATCTCTTGTTTGTGATAAGACACCGCCGCCAGCAGGTTTTCGGCACTGTTTTCTAACAGGGCTTCATCCGTTACTGTGCCAGGTGTAATGATTCGGGTAACTTTGCGCTCAACGGGGCCTTTACTGGTTGCCGGGTCGCCAACCTGTTCGCAAATGGCCACTGATTCACCCAGTTTTACCAACTTGGCCAGATAGCCTTCCACAGCATGGTAGGGAACTCCTGCCATCGGGATGGCATTGCCACCTGATTTACCTCTGGCTGTCAGGGAAATATCCAGTAGTTGCGCAGCGCGTTTTGCGTCATCCCAGAATAATTCATAAAAATCACCCATGCGATAAAATAACAGGATATCCTTATGTTCGACTTTGATGCGCAAATACTGTTGCATCATCGGGGTATGGTTTGCCAGAGCGGCTTCACTATAATCAGGTGACGACATATTTATTTTTTACTTATTTTTGAGAAGTTTCGATGATTTCAGATCAGATTTTGACACTTTCCGCTCAACTTGGTGAGCTACTCACAGACAAAAACTGGCAGATTACCTGTGCCGAGTCCTGTACCGGAGGAGGCATAGGATACGCCATTACCAGTGCCTCTGGAAGTTCAAATTGGTTTCACCGGGGTTTCATTACCTACAGTAATGAGGCTAAATCCGATCTCGTCGCCGTTGACCCCCAAATCATTAATAAGCATGGCGCGGTTTCACAACCGGTTGTAGAGCAAATGTCGCTCGGTGCTTTGAAAGCGGCGAACGCAAATGTGTCGGTGGCTGTGAGTGGTGTAGCAGGTCCCGGAGGGGGCACGCAGGACAAGCCGGTGGGGCTGGTATGGTTTGGTTTTATTGTCGGCGATGAACATTTTGCGTTCTCCAGAATATTTACAGGCGACAGGGCGCGGGTGCGGGAGCAAACCATAGAAGTAGCGATGCAAACGTTAACAGAACGATTGGCAAAATAAATCTCGCCAGCTAAGCTGTGCGGCTGAATCTGGTTGGTATGTTATCGCTAAGGGCGCTAAAATAACGCCTGTTTTACAGGCAGTGCAACCTTGGAACCTTAAAAAAACGCCAGTTTTTAAGCACTTATAAAAAATTTATAAATAATGATTGTAACTGTATGGTTATACAGTATACTTGCTCGTAAGTACTGGTTGAGTATACAGTTGTCTGGCGGCGTACTAATCCTGCAATAGCAACATCAATCATACTTACCTAAAGCTAACGAAAAAAATACACTCTGACTGGTAAACGGTTCGGGTATCGATAATTTCAGCCTCTCGGTGATCTGAGGGCGATAATGAAAAAAGGGGTTCACAATGGACGACAATAAATCACGCGCACTGTCTGCGGCACTTGGACAAATAGAAAAACAATTCGGTAAAGGTACTATTATGCGCCTTGGTGATAACCTGGCGATGGATATTGAATCTATTTCAACAGGGTCACTGTCGATTGATATTGCATTGGGTATAGGCGGATTGCCTTGTGGCCGAGTGGTGGAAATCTATGGTCCGGAATCATCCGGTAAAACCACACTAACACTGCAGGTGATTGCAGAAGCACAGAAGAAAGGTAAAACCTGTGCATTCGTAGATGCAGAACATGCGTTGGATCCGGTTTACGCTGCTAAGTTGGGTGTAAACGTTGAAGAGTTATTAGTGTCGCAGCCAGACACCGGTGAGCAAGCGCTGGAAATTTGTGACATGTTGGTTCGCTCCGGCGCCGTTGATGTGGTTATCGTGGACTCTGTGGCAGCGCTGACACCGAAAGCTGAAATTGAAGGTGAGATGGGTGACTCCCACGTTGGTTTGCAGGCGCGTTTGATGTCGCAGGCACTGCGTAAGTTAACCGCCAATATCAAAAAATCTAACACATTATGTATCTTCATTAACCAGATCCGTATGAAGATCGGGGTGATGTTTGGCAACCCAGAGACGACCACTGGTGGTAATGCATTGAAGTTCTACGCCTCTGTACGTCTGGACATTCGTCGCATCGGTTCGGTTAAAGTGGGCGATGAAGTAGTAGGTAACGAAACCCGGGTTAAAGTGGTGAAGAATAAAGTTGCACCACCATTTAAACAATGTGAATTCCAAATTATGTACGGTGAGGGGATCAGCAAAGAAGCCGAGCTGATTGATTTGGGTGTGCAGCAAAAAATGGTTGAAAAAGCGGGTTCCTGGTACAGCTACAACGGCAATCGTATCGGACAAGGTAAAGCCAACGTTGTGCAGTTTTTGAAAGACAACCTGGATATTGCCAACGAGCTTGAAACCCGACTCCGCGAAGAGTTACTGTTGAAAAAAACAGCTAAGGCAGACGAAACCAAAGAGGAAGCACCTGAGCTGTAAATCAGATTTATCGCTGTGATGTGGCTCTGAAAGCCATTGTTATAGCGAATATTCCGAACACATTTTTGTGTCTCCGTAATAAAACCCCTCGTTAGCGCAAGGGTATTTGCTGGGGCGGTTACTTTGGTAGCTGCCCCTTTTTTATGCACTTAATTAAAACTTCGGTATTTAACACTGACAGAATTTAATGTTAATGGCATTATTACGCCTCGAAATTTATCAGGTGCTTTACCGCCTGGTTAAACCAAACAAATGCGCACAAACAGGTTAAATTCATGACTGGAAAGCTAATCACTATTGAAGGTATTGATGGCAGTGGTAAGGGTACACAAAGTCAATTGTTGATTGAAAAGCTCAATCAATTGGGCAAAAAAGTAAAAATGTACAGTTTTCCGGCTTATGAACAAACTTTTTTTGGGCGTGAAGTGGGGGCTTTCCTGCGCGGCGAATTTGGCTCCATCGATCAGGTGCCCCCTAAACTGGCATCGGTGTTGTTTGCCAGTGATCGACTTGAACAAAAGCCTAACCTGCTCGCTGATCTGAATGCAGGCTACTATGTGATTTGTGACCGCTATGTGGAATCAAACATGGGCCATCAGGCGGCTAAGTTTCCAGAGCATGAACGCGCAGCATTTATTGACTGGTTGGAAGAATTGGAATATCAAGTCAATGGTTTGCCAAAACCTGATATTACCTTTTTTCTCGATGTGCCGTTGTCGGTATCAAAAGAGCTGGTACTAAAGAAAAAGCAGCGCAGTTACACCGATGAAAAAGAAGATATTCATGAAGCAGCCCACGGCTATCTTGAAAAGGTTTATCAGGTGTATCAGTATCTTAATCAAAAGAATCAGTGGTGTCGCATTCCATGCGTAGAGCAGGGTGCAATCAGAAGTATCGACACCATTAATCAAGAATTACTGGAAAAAGTGCAGTCCCTTTAAAATTATGTTTGCGGTTAAATAATGTGATAACGGTTAAGTCAGTCGCTTTGCCCAATTACCGTCGTGCTGTTGCTTACAATTTTCTTCTGTATCAAACAAAATATGATTTCTGAGCGGTTTAAGATTGATGTTTAACTTCTGGAGTTCAGAATGGATAAGCGACTGGATAAAATCGTTTTTGCCCGACAGTAAATAGTTATCCAGGCTTTCATTGGTATCAAAAACACAAATCACTTTCAGGCTGTTAGGGAAATCAGAATAGTTTACAAGATGTGTTAGCCATTGAAATCCGGCAATATCTTCTAATACCGCTTCGCACACCTCTGTCAATTCCGACCGAAGTTGATTATCTCGTTTTTTGTCTGATTTACGCATGGCATCTACACAAGTAGGTGAAACCTCAATAGTTTAATAAAGTACATGTATTTTAATGTGATTATTAGAGCGTATTGACCTTTGAGGTGCAATTTTACACGCAGGCGCACCCAGGGGAGCGTGAATTAGGCGCGTTACTCGTTGGCATTTTTAAGGAAAGCGGCAGCAATTTCTGCAATCGTATCAGAACACTTTATTTTCAGTACCTTCACCCGGAGTAATAAAGAGTAGCTGAGACTTTTGGACTGTTTTAGCGGTATGCCATACCCCACGAGGCACAATAACAAAGTCTCCTGAGCGACGTAAAGTAACCGCCCGGTCACCGACATTCTCCTTTAATATCATAGTAATTTCGCCTGACATTAGTACCACAATTTCGTCGCCTTTTGGGTGGATTTCCCAACTGGGCCAGTCACTTTCAAATGAGTGCATTGCAACCAGACTATGACCTTTAAACTGTTGGTATTGATTATCCAGTCGTTCGTATAACCCTGCATCGGCCAATTCAATCGTAGCCTCCTGATGAGGATTCACGACGACAAAGTTTTCAGTCAGATTGGTGGTTTTCATTGGAAGTCGCCAATAGTTTAGTCAGGGGTTAAATTATAGTTTATATCTGAATTTCCGGGTTTAAACTGTATAACCAGGCTGATACTGTTTCCCCGTTCTCCAACAACGCTGAAGTCGCTATTCTTTTGTATGCCTCACCTTCAAATTCATCAAGTGTTGGCCAGTGTTGCTGCAACTTATCAGATTGGAAAACATAGCCGTTTACAATATCACCCTCCGGATTTAATTTGACCGCCGGGTAGCCCATGGTTGCTCCCCAGCCCTGGTCGTGCAGGGTACCGCGCACAGTTGCTTTGGAAAAACTGCCGCCAATGTTTTCCAGCAAGTGGGCGTTAGGGCGGCCGGGGCATAAGGTTCCATAAACAAAAAGTCTTTCTGTCATAGCACAACTTCAATGAGTGATATTAAGCAATAGTGCTTATGGTAAACCCATAACGCTGCTTAGCAACACTAAAAACTCATCGACAGCCAGCAGGAATGTCATCTGGAAGCCTTTCAACACAGACCAGATTCATGGTTTTTTTCTCAGCGTGGTACTGAGTGAGGTTGATTGTCTCTTTTAAGCCCTCATCGGTGCTAAAAAACACTTTATGATCCAGCATAATGTCATTCAGCAATGTGACGCTACATTGCAGCGGATCTTCGTCTTTTTTTAGCGTTGGTAAGAATGCAGTACTTCCGTCAGTATTTAGCAGACCGATTCCTGATGCTCCTTCCGCTCCGGCACGCCAGGGAAAGTTGGGACACGCTGTATTGATTGGGATAGCAGTAACTCCTTGTTCAGCGCAGGAAAGAACTTCATCTTCTGACCAGTTGAAATCCACCTGTATGTGTTCAAGATAGGTGGGCATTAAAATTCGATAATCAAAGTTCACAATCTGGGCTGGTTTCATCCCGGTAAAGGTGAAACTGTCCGGCGTAACTAAGCCAATAAAGGGTTGTGCATCTTTTTTGGCTGCCGCGTTTTCAATTTGCTTTGTAGTGCGCCAGGCCGGTGGAGAGGCAATGTAGTATTTACTGACAACGTACTCTTTACCCGCATCAGACATTCTTGAGCCATAGGGTATTTCGCCCAATATCTGATTTTGCGTATTCCAAAACACCTGGGTTTCCACCACGGTATTGTTGCAGCCATACAGTGAAACAGGTTGCGGCACATCTTCAATCGCCGGTGAACGCCCTACGTTAACATTTAATATGCCACTTTGGGACGATTCAATAATCTGGGCCTGGGTTTGGGCTGAGTGCCAAATCAGGCATGTCGTCAGCGCAAGGGTAAATAGTGTTTTAGTGGTAATTGCTACTGATTGCTGTATGGACATTAGGTTCATCTTTTTGTATTCCATCTTAATGTTAGGTTTACTGAATTGTTACACCAAGATTGAATTGCAGCCAATAACACGGGATTACAGCATAAGAAGAGAAAAGGTAAGGATCACATCGAAAGTGTATAACCTTGCGGTTTACAGATGTTAATACAGTAAAAAAAGGGGCTGCATCGATAAGAATTCACCCCTTGGTGGGAACCGTTTTAATTTAAGGCTTGTTTCAGTGCTGCCAGACAAAGTTGTACGTTTTCGCTTCTGGCAGCATAACCCATAAGGCCGATGCGCCAGGCGTTACCGGCAAATGCTCCCAAGCCAGCGCCAATTTCCAGGTTGAATTCTTCCAACAGGTATTTGCGCACCTGAGCATCATCTACGCCTTGCGGGATACGCACTGTATTGAGTTGTGGCAGTCGTTCTTCTTTTGGCACGACAAACTCAAGACCTAAATCCAATAATCCGGCTTTTAACACCTCGTGTTGGTCACGGTGTCGTTGCCAGGCTGATTCCAAAGATTCTTGCTGTAGTAACAATAGCGATTCGTGTAAGGCATAAATAGAGTTCACCGGGGCAGTGTGGTGATAGCTTCGTTTTCCTTCGCCAGACCAGTAGCCCATCACCAAAGTTTGATCCAGGAACCAGCTTTGTACGGGAGTCTGACGGTTTTTGATTTTAGCTACCGCCTGCTCACTTAAACTTACCGGTGATATGCCGGGTACACAGGACAGGCACTTTTGGCTACCGGAATATATCGCATCAATTCCCCAGTCATCGACTCGTAGCTCTACGCCACCCAGAGAGGTGACAGCATCCACGATAGTTAAACAACCATGTTGGTGAGCCAGCTGACACAGTGTTTTTGCATCTGACAAGGCACCTGTAGACGTCTCTGCATGAACAAAGGCCAGGAATTTCGCATCAGCATTGTTTTTCAGGCAATCCTCTACGGTTTGTGGATCAACCGCGCGCCCCCATTCCTGCTCAATGACAATGGCTTCACCACCACAGCGGATAACGTTTTCCTTCATACGCTGGCCAAAGACGCCATTAATACAAACGATCACTTTATCGCCAGGCTCCACCAAATTTACAAAACAGGTTTCCATACCCGCAGAACCCGGTGCTGAAACTGCTATGGTAAATTCGTTCTTTGTCTGAAAGGCGTATTGTAGTAACGATTTAGTTTCTTCCATTAAGCCAATAAATAGCGGATCAAGGTGGCCAATGGTGGGTTTTGCCAGTGCCGCCAAAACTTGTGGGCTGACATCAGAAGGGCCAGGACCCATTAAGGTTCTTTTCGGGGGGTAAAAATGTGAAATTGCCATAGAGTAATACACTCCTTAATTTTTATAGTCCCAGCCTAACATGACGCTAACAAAATACCTGTTTAATTTGCTAATACAGGCTATTCACTATATTTATGACGGGTTCTTTGTGTATTCTGTTTGGTGATAGGGGCTTGCTGGACAGGTAGCTTTGGAAGTATCAACGTCGAATATTTTAGGACACGATATGAGTTCTCGTGTCAGGGAGCGCCGGGAATCCAAAGGGAACACTTTCCCCTTTGGTCGGCGTCAGCGCCCTGACACAATTTTTATATTGGAACGGGCCAGACGCCTTCTTAAAACAGTTTGAAACTACTTTTAAAAAAGTAACTTACTCAGGCACGCGCACCCAGCCTTCCATCAATACGCGGGCACTTCGGCTCATAATGGCCTTATCAGCCAACCATTTACCATCTGTATTTGATGCCTTCGCGCCAACTTTGAGTGTGCCTGACGGATGGCCAAAGGTTACGTCTTCTCGCTCAATCCCACCTGCGGCTTCGTTCACCAGAGTGCCCTGAATGGCAGCTGCAGTAGCGATGGCAACCGCTGCAGTGCCCATCATGGCGTGATGCAGTTTACCCATGGATAGTGCCCTGACATTCAAATCAATATCTTGCGCTGAGACGGTTTTACCACTGCTGGCGGAATAATCACTGGCCGGAGCAACAAAGGCTATTTTTGGGGTATGTTGTCTGGCTGCTGCTTCGGATACATCCTTAATTAAACCCATTTTCACTGCGCCGATTGCCCGCAAGGTTTCAAATCGTTCAAGGGCGTTGAGATCGCTATTAATACTATCCTGCAGTTCACAACCGCTGTACCCAATATCTTCTGCTCTGACAAATACTGTGGGAATCCCCGCATTGATCAAGGTGGCTTGCAACTTTCCGGAAGCAACCAGTTCTGTGGGTACCGTCAGTTCGTCTACCAGGTTTCCGGTTGGGAACATGTCGCCATCAGCATCAGCAGGGTCCAGAAATTCAACTTTCACTTCTGCCGCCGGAAAGGTCACACCGTCCAGTTCAAAATCACCCGTTTCCTGAACTTCACCATTTGTAATGGGTATATGAGCGATAATGGTTTTCTGGATATTCACCTGCCAGATACGCACAACCGCAATGCCATTTTCCGGGATGCGGTCTTTGTTTACCAGATTGTTACTTATAGCGAATGCCCCAACGGCTGCCGTTAAGTTACCGCAATTACCAGACCAGTCGATAAAAGGCTTATCAATGGCCACCTGACCAAACAGATAATCCACATCGTGCTCTGGTTTTTCACTCTTGCTCAGTATAACGGTTTTGCTGGTGCTGGACGTGGCACCGCCCATGCCATCTGTGTGTTTGGCGTAAGGATCGGGACTACCGATCACCCGCAATAACAGCTTGTCTCTGGCTTCACCTGGTACCTGAGCGTATTCGGGCAGGTCCAACAAATTGAAGAACATACCTTTACTGGTGCCGCCACGCATGTAGGTCGCGGGAATTTTGATTTGGGGTTTAAATTGAGTCATAAAAAACCTTCAAAAGAAAAGCGACACAGTGTGTCGCTTTTAAATTTTAATCTCTCAGGCTGCGCCTTCAGAGGCCAAAAAGTCTTTGGCAAAGCGTTGCAATACACCGCCAGCATCATATATGGAGACTTCTTCTGCAGTGTCCAGACGACAGGTCACCGGCACCTCTACCAGGACGCCGTTAGCGCGATGGATTACCAGGGTGAGCGTCGCGCCTGGTGCTTTGTCGCCTTTAACGTCAAAGGTTTCGGTACCATCAATACCCAGGGTATTGCGTGTCGTGCCTGGCTGAAACTCCAGTGGTAATACACCCATGCCAATCAGATTAGTACGGTGGATACGCTCAAAGCCTTCAGCCACGATAACTTCAACGCCTGCCAGACGGACGCCTTTAGCCGCCCAGTCGCGCGAAGAACCTTGGCCATAGTCCGCACCAGCGACAATGATCAGTGGTTGTTTGCGTTCCATGTAGGTTTCGATTGCTTCCCACATGCGGGTAATCTTGCCTTCTGGTTCGATTCTGGCCAGTGAGCCCTGTTTTACTTCGCCATTTTCTACCACCATCTCATTAAATAGCTTCGGATTGGCAAACGTAGCTCTTTGCGCGGTGAGGTGATCGCCTCGGTGCGTCGCATAAGAGTTAAAGTCCTCTTCGGGTAAGCCCATTTTGGCCAGATATTCACCAGCGGCACTATCCGCCATAATGGCGTTAGAAGGAGACAAGTGATCGGTAGTGATGTTATCGCCTAATACTGCCAATGGACGCATACCGGTCATAGTGCGCTCTCCTGCAAGAGCGCCTTCCCAGTATGGCGGACGGCGGATGTAGGTACTCTGAGGACGCCAGTCATAAAGCGGTTCCGTTTTCTCACCATAGTCCACACTCAGTTCAAACATGGGATCATAAACCTGACGGAAATGTTCGGGTTTAACGCTGGAAGCAACAATGGCGTCTATTTCTTCATCGCTTGGCCAAAGGTCTTTCAAAGTAACCGGGTTACCTTGCTGGTCATGGCCAAGCACGTCCTTTTCGATATCGAAACGTATTGTTCCGGCAATGGCATAGGCCACTACTAATGGTGGTGATGCCAGAAATGCCTGCTTGGCGTAGGGGTGAATTCGGCCATCAAAGTTGCGATTGCCGGATAAAACCGCTGTTGCATAGAGGTCACGATCGATGATTTCTTTTTGAATTTTAGGGTCCAGCGCGCCGCTCATGCCGTTACAGGTAGTACAGGCAAAAGCCACAACACCAAAGCCTAGTTGCTCCAGTTCAGGCAATAAGTTGGCTTCTTCCAGATATAGTTTTACCGCTTTGGAACCCGGTGCCAGTGACGACTTAACCCAGGGTTTTCTCACCAGTCCTTTAGCATTGGCATTTCGTGCCAGTAAGCCTGCAGCGATAACATTGCGCGGATTACTGGTGTTGGTGCAACTGGTAATTGCAGCAATGATAACTGCGCCATCAGGCATTTTATCGGGTTCATTTTCGACAACGCCGGCAATCCCCTGGCTGGCAAGATCAGCTGTCGCTACACGACGATGCGGATTGGATGGACCGGCCATGTTGCGTCCAACAGACGAAAGATCAAATTTAAGTACGCGCTCATATTCAGCATTGACCATCTCATCGGCCCACAATCCGGTGGTTTTGGCATAGTTTTCAACCAGTTGAATTTGCTCATCGTCTCGGCCTGTTAATTTCAGGTAATCGATGGTTTGCTGATCAATGTAAAACATGGCTGCGGTAGCGCCGTATTCCGGCGTCATATTGGAAATGGTCGCTCTGTCGCCAAGGGTCAGGTGGCTGGCGCCTTCACCGAAGAACTCCAGATACGCCGATACAACACGTTCTTTACGCAAAAATTCAGTCAGCGCTAATACGATATCAGTGGCAGTGATGCCCGGTTGCGGTTTGCCAGTGAGTTCAACACCTACGATATCTGGTAAACGCATGTAAGAGGCACGGCCCAGCATTACGTTTTCTGCTTCTAAACCACCTACACCAATGGCAATAACACCCAGTGCATCAACATGTGGGGTGTGACTGTCTGTACCCACTAAAGTATCAGGAAAGGCAACACCGTCTCGGGCCTGAATAACCGGTGACATGCGCTCAAGATTTATCTGATGCATGATGCCATTGCCTGGCGGGATAACATCCACGTTTTTAAAAGCCGTTTTAGTCCAGTTGATAAAGTGGAAACGGTCTTCGTTACGACGTTCTTCAATGGCACGGTTTTTATCGAACGCGTCAGCTTCATAGCCGGCGTGTTCAACCGCCAGCGAATGATCCACGATCAACTGTGTCGGCACCACAGGGTTTACTTTGGCCGGGTCGCCACCTTGTTCGGCAATAGCGTCTCGCAGGCCTGCCAGATCCACCAGTGCCGTCTGGCCTAAAATATCATGGCAAACCACACGCGCCGGAAACCATGGAAAGTCCAGTTCGCGTTTGCGTTCTATTATTTGGGTTAATGAGGCGGTTAGTTTTTCCGGTGCACAACGTCGCACCAGATTTTCTGCCAGTACTTTGGAGGTGTAGGGGAGTTTGTCATAACTACCGGCTTTGATGGACTCGACGGCTTGACGCGTATCAAAATAATCCAGTTTACTGCCGGGAAGCGGTTTGCGGTGATCAAAGTTCATCTTCATTCTACCTAAATTGAGTTAACGATAAGTGCCGAAAAGGGGGCTTACCCCCCAAAGGATTGTTTATCGTTCAGCAATTGGTGTAACCGCGCGTAAGTCCTCGCCAGTGTATTCAGCTGAAGGACGAATTATGCGATTGTCTGCGCGCTGTTCCATTACGTGTGCAGCCCAGCCTGTCAGGCGAGACATCACAAAAATTGGCGTAAAGAGTTTGGTTGGAATACCCATGAAATTATAGGCTGAAGCATGGAAGAAATCGGCATTACAGAATAGTTTTTTCTCTCGCCACATGACTTCTTCGCAGCGCACAGAAACCGGGTACAAAACGTCGTCACCCACTTCTTTGGCTAATTTCTCAGACCATAATTTAATGATCTCATTGCGCGGGTCAGATTCAGAATAGATGGCGTGACCAAAGCCCATAATTTTTTCTTTGCGGGCTAATTTGCCCATCATTTCTTGTTCGGCATGATCGGCAGAGGTAAAGCTTTCAATCATTTCCATAGCGGCTTCATTCGCGCCACCGTGCAGCGGGCCACGCAGTGAGCCGATAGCACCGGTCACACAAGAGTGCATGTCAGACAGCGTGGATGCACACACCCGGGCGGTGAATGTGGATGCGTTGAATTCGTGTTCTGCATAAAGAATTAATGAAACGTGCATAACCTGCTCGTGCAGTTCAGCAGGCTTTTTACCGTGTAACATGTGCAGGAAATGTGCACCGATAGAGTCATCATCAGTTTCCACGTCAATGCGTACGCCGTCGTGAGAAAAGCGATACCAGTAACACATGATGCTTGGGAAACAGGCCAGCATACGGTCAGTGACATCTTGCTGCATATCAAAATCGGCTTCGCCTTCCAGATTCCCCAGCATTGAGCAACCGGTGCGCAATACATCCATTGGGTGGGCGTCAGCCGGAATGCGTTCCAGCACTTCTTTTAAAGCCAGAGGCAGACCACGCATGGCTTTAAGTTTAACTTTGTATGCGTCAAGTTCAGTTTGATTCGGTAAATGACCTTTTAAGATCAGGTGGGCGACTTCTTCAAACTGACATTGGTTTGCCAGATCTTTTACATCGTAACCGCGGTAGGTTAATCCGGAACCGCTTTTACCAACGGTTGAAAGAGCGGTTTTACCTGCTACTTGTCCACGCAATCCAGCGCCACTGAGTACTTTTGCCATCGGAGGGTCTCCTTAAAATAGGGTATTGTAATTTTAGTCGTTAATTTGATTTATTGTCGGGCAATCGCCCGACACAGGATATGTTCTTGAAAGCCGTTTTATTTATTTTTGCCTTCAGCAAACAGGGCATCTAATTTTTGTTCGTATTCGTGGTAGCCCAAATAATCGTATAAATCCATACGGGTTTGCATTTGGTCAACGACAGCTTTCTGATCACCGTTTTGCAGAATTGAGGTATACACCAATTCCGCAGCCTTGTTCATGGCGCGGAAGGCACTTAATGGATAAAGCACCATATCGGCTCCCCATTCGCCTAACTGTTCTTTGTTCCACAATTCGGTTTTTCCAAACTCGGTGATGTTAGCCAAAATAGGCACATCCAGTGCTTCAGCGAAGGCGCGATAGTGTTCTTCTGTTTGCACTGCTTCAGCGAAAATGCCATCTGCACCGGCTGCAACATAGGCTTTTGCGCGGGCTATCGCTGCATCCAGTCCTTCCTGAGCAAACGCATCAGTACGGGCCATGATGAAAAAGTCTGGGTCTGTACGGGCATCTACTGCCGCTTTGATGCGGTCGACCATTTCATCGGTGCTGACAATCTCTTTATTGGGTCGGTGTCCACAGCGTTTTTGCGCTACCTGATCTTCCATGTGCACTGCCGCAGCACCGGCTTTTTCCATATCTTTGATGGTTTTGGCAATGTTAAAGGCGCCACCCCAACCGGTGTCGATATCCACCAATAGCGGCAAGTCGCAGGCAGCAGTGATGCGTTGCACGTCAGCAATAACGTCATTTAAGGAGGTCATGCCCAGATCAGGTAAACCGTATGATGCGTTGGCAACACCACCACCGGAAAGGTAAATGGCCTGATGGCCAATTTTCTTCGCCATAATGGCACTGTAGGCGTTAATAGTGCCGACGATTTGTAATGGCTTGTTGTCAGCCAGCGCTTGTCTGAATTTTTTTCCTGCACTCATAATTAGACTCCTGTAGGGTTTACCGAGGAAAGTTTTCTCGCGATATTTTGTCTTGAATAATCAATATGGCGGCGCATCAGAATCTCAGCTAATTCTTCGTCACGGTGACTGATGGCCTGAATAATGTTTTTGTGCTCGTCATACGCAGTGGTAACACGTGGGCCTGCCATGCCCAGTTGCACCCGGTACATTCTGACCAGGTGATAAATACCATTACTTAGCAGGCTGATAAGCTGCTTGTTTTTACTACCTATAATAATGCGGTAATGAAAATCCAGATCACCGGCTTCCTGATAATAGCGCTCGCCTGTTTTTACTTTATCGAAATGACTCGTCAATAGTTCATTCAGGCTGACAATCTCTTCATCTGTCATATTTCTGGCTGCCAATCTTGCAGCCATGCCTTCCAGTGACTCCCGGATTTGATAGAGTTCCGATAAACCTTCAGGGGACAGGGTGACAACTTTAGCGCCAATGTTGGCTTTGCGCTCGATGAGGTGATTGGCTTCAAGGCGGTTTATTGCTTCCCGAATAACAGCGCGACTGACACCATACTTTGTCGACAATTCGGTTTCGCTCAACTTTGAGCCTGCTACGATGACACCTTCCACAATATCATTGCGGATACTTAAAAATGTCTTGTCTGCGGTAGTAACCGGCATCGAAGCGGCTGAAAACATTAAAATCACACGAACGTTTAATTAATAATGTCGACAATTTTAGAGGGAAATACACAATAGTCAAATCGAAACTGGGTTTATTGTCGACAATTTGTGTGAGGTTGAGGTGGCAGTTAATAGCTGAACCATGTTCAGTTGTGTCGGCTTATATTAATAAACCTGGTTCATTTGATGTGTCAGGGCGCTAACTTTCGCTGCTGACGGGCGATTTGACGCTGTTGCCAGGCTTTTTTCACAGAGAAACGCCAGACATAGTTAAGCCCGAAGTAGCCGATAAGTCCGAAAACCACGGCACAAACAAAACAACCTAATAAAAACGCCGGGCCAATAGTTTCCATGCTGTTGACGACCCATTGCCAGGTGGGTTCGAACTCAAATTTGCTAGCCGGTGTCCCAATAATGAAAGTACCGACTTTATATGCGCCGTAAAATATCGGGGGCATGGTAAACGGGTTGGTGATCCAAACCGTGGCTACCGATACCGGCAGGTTAACTCTGAGAGGAATAGACAATGCAGCCGCCAGCCACATCTGAAAGGGCACCGGCCAAAATGCGAAAAACAAGCCAATACCAAAAGCACCACAGGCTGATTTACGATTTAAATGCCAAAGATTTGCATCGTGTAATAGCTTACCAAACACTTTGAGCGCCTTTTGCTCTCTGATGGATTGGTGATCAGGTAAAAATCGTTTGATTAACTTTTTTGGCATATATGTTACGGCTTTTGCAGTGGGATGCTGCTACATAATGAGACATTCACAATACTATGGACAGGTTTCTTTTCTCTTTTATTACCGCCAGTGCAACTTCATTAGTTTGGCCAGGCTTGTTGCCAGTCTGGACTATCTTGGTGTTGTTACTGCTGGGAATCGCATTGTTGAGAAAGTCAACTTCGCTGTCCGGTTGTTGTTTCGGTGTTTTATGGATGCTGAGTTTAGGCCATTGGGTAAACTATACGCAACCCAAACAAGCACTATTTTTGCAGCCCGTAACGCTTATTGGCGAAATTGGGACAGTTTTAGTGCCGGGAAATAATCTGAAGTTCGATCTGCTGGCGACACATTTTTTTAGCTCTGAAGGAAACCGCAAACCGATCGCGACGCTTCGCCCGATAAAAATTCGACTAAGTTGGTTGCAGCCATCGCTGCCGCTAAAAGACGGTCAACAGGTGCAACTTCATGTGAAGTTGAAACCTCGTTGGGGGCTGAGTAATGAAGCCGGATTTAATTACCAAACCTGGTTATTTGCCGAAAGTATTGTTGCAACAGGATATGTGAAATCGTCTGAGCTAAATCTTATTCAGGACAGCAGGGTTACGTTGCGCCAACAGATTACCGATGAACTGCTGCAGTATGAACGGCCCGAAATTCGCTGGTTGCTGGCGCTTGCCATCGGGTTCCGCGGGCTATTGCAATCTGAGGACTGGACGTTGTTGCAGGAAACCGGCACAGCCCATCTTGTCGCCATTTCAGGCATGCATCTGGGCATGGTTGCATTGTGGAGTTATCTGTTGTGTTGTGCCTTGTGTACCCTGTGGAATGCACTGCTGGCACGCCATGTTATTTCAAACATCCGTGTATTTGGGCTTACTGTCAGTCTTATTGTCAGTTTTGCTTATTTGTATCTCGCTGATTTTGCCGTACCAACCCTCAGAGCCTGGCTAATGCTGTTACTAGCGTGGTATTTGGTGGTTACCGGTATCCACTGGCCTGCCAGACGCTTTATCCTGACCAGCCTGGCGCTGTTTATTGTGCTGTTTCCTTTGAGTCTTTTTAGTTTTAGTTTCTGGCTGAGTTTTTCAGCCATTGTGATTCTATGGTTTTTATTCTGGCGATTTCCACTGCGGGGCAAAGGGGTTATCACTAAAGCCGGTTACTTCGTGAAGTTGCAATTAGGAATAAGCGTACTCATGCTGCCGGGTTTAATATGGATGTTTCAGGGGGTGAGCGTGATTGCGCCGGTCATTAATTTACTGGCCATTCCCTTTGTCACCTTAGTTCTGTTGCCGGTCAGCCTGATGGCGACGTTGGCTATCATTTTAGTACCGGAGTTAGCGCCGTGGCTTATGGCTTTAAGTCTGGAACTGTTTAGTGGCTGTGAACAACTGTTGACTCAGTTGATAGCGTTGCCGGTACATTGGTTCAACGTCTCACTAAGTCAGCCTGCTTCGGTTCTGTTTCTCTTATTGTTTGTCGTTGCGCTGTTAATGCCCCGAGTTGTTATCCCTAAACCTCTTTTTTTGTTATTTTTGTTGCCATCACTTTCCGAGTTTAAAATAGCGAACCACCCCTATTGGCAGGCGGATATCCTGGATGTCGGCAATGGCCTTGCGGTACTGTTACGCCGCAATGGCAGGGCAGTTCTTTACGATACCGGCGCCAGTTTTCCCGATGGATTTAGTATGGCACAGGCGGTGATAAACCCGGTATTGGACAAGGCAAAAATACGGCAACTTGATAAATTAATTATCAGTCATAGTGACAACGATCACATTGGTGGATTACCAGCCATTTTGCGAGATTACAGCGTTTCAGAGCTTATCGTGAAAAAAGGCGATTGTCGGCGTGGCATGAACTGGCATTGGCAAGGTATTCATTTCGAAGTCTTGTGGCCCGATTTCAATTTTCCTGAATTGTTAAAGGCTGATAATAACCAGTCCTGTGTTGTCATGCTGGATGATGGCAAACACCGATTATTGTTACCAGGTGACATCGAAGCAAAAGTTGAGGCATTGCTCGCTGACTGGCATCGCCAGGGTAAGATAGATTTGCGCGCTGATGTAGTTTTGGCTCCCCATCACGGCAGCAAATCTTCTTCATCCGGTGCTTTTGTTTTAGCTGTATCGCCCCAATATGTGCTGGTATCTTCTGGTTTTATGAATCGGTGGCGAATGCCCGCGGATATTGTAAAAAAACGTTATCACAAGATTGGCGCCAGTGTGTATAACACCGCTCAACTGGGGCAGCTGTCTGTGCGTTTTTATACATCACAAGGGCCGCAGGTATTATCCTGGCGAAATGATGAACATCCCAGGTGGTATTTACGGGATTGAGGTCAATATTGGCGTAAGTATGCTGTAATTTGATGGCTGAACGGCTACACTAGAGCCTGTTATTCGTACAGAATTCATAAGCTTACACTTTGCTTTGTTTAACACTGAAATTTTTTAATGAATCAAACTGAATATAACGGAGCGGTATTCGCTCGTTTTTGCGTTTATTTAAAGCGCTTTAAATTACCCTTTGTTGCCGCTATCACGGGGATGATTGGTTACTCCCTGATCGATGTTTTTGTTATCTCTCAACTGGAACACGCCATAGACAAAAGCCTGGTACAGGGGGATCTCGATTATTTACGCATTGCTGCCTATTTGATCGTCCCGCTTTTCATATTACGCGGGGTGTTTAATTTTATGGGAACCTACACCTTGTCCTGGATTGGCAATATGGTGGTCATGCAGATGCGTCAGGAACTGTTTTCCCGTTTCGTGCATTTACCTGTTTCGTTTCATGATCAGCATTCAACCGGTCAGTTAATTTCTAAAGTAATTTACGATACCGAGCAGGTATCGGTGGCAGCAGGTAAAGCCCTGTTAACTTTGGTGCGAGAAGGCGCCTTAGTGCTGGGCCTGTTAGCTATTATGTTTTATAAATCCTGGCAATTAAGCCTGGCGTTTTTGGTTATCGGGCCTGTTGTGGCTTTGATTGTGGCATATGTCAGCAAGCGATTTCGCATGGTGAGCAAAAACATCCAAAAATCCATGGGTAACCTGACCACCTCTGTTGAGCAGGTCCTGAAAGGTCATAAAGTGGTGTTGATGTTTGATGGGCAGGAAAAAGAACAAAACCGTTTTCAAGACAGGAACAACCACAATCGCCAGCAAAACATGAAACTGGTGGTGTCCCGAATTCTGTCGGTGTCCAGCATTCAGGTTATCGCGTCGTTTGCATTGGCAGTTGTTCTGTTTATTTCCAGTATGCCTGGCATGGTTGATAACCTGACAGCCGGGGTTTTCACCTCGGTGGTGGTCAGTATGACAATGTTATTAAAACCATTAAAGCAACTCACTACCGTTAACAGTGAATTTCAAAAGGGCATGGCGGCCTGTGAAAGTATTTTTATGATCCTTGACCAGCAGGAAGAAGAAAACACCGGCGTTAAAAAGCCGCAGCGGGTAGAGGGTAATTTGGAGTTTGACGAGGTTTGTTTTGCTTATGATCCTCAGGGCGAACAGGTGTTAAAACATATTTCTTTTAGCGTTCCCAAAGGGGAGACAGTGGCCTTAGTAGGGCGCTCGGGCAGCGGTAAATCCACGATTTCAAATTTGCTGACACGTTTTTATCAACCTCAGTCAGGTGAGATCAGGCTGGACGGATTACCCCTGGCAGATATTGAATTACGCGCACTGAGAAACCAAATCGCTGTAGTATCGCAGCAGGTGACACTTTTCAACGACACGATTGCTAATAATATTGCCTATGGAATGGAAGGCGTGGTTACTCGTGAGCAAATTGTGCATGCTGCTAAAGTTGCCCATGTGTTGGAGTTCGCCCAGGAATTAGAGCATGGACTCGATACTTTTGTCGGTGAAAATGGCCTGATGCTTTCTGGCGGGCAGCGTCAACGCATCGCAATTGCCCGTGCTGTTCTTAAAGATGCTCCCATCTTAATACTGGATGAAGCGACGTCGGCACTGGATACTGAGTCGGAGCGTTATATTCAGGAAGCATTGGAAACCCTGCAAAAAGAACGCACCAGTATTGTTGTGGCCCACAGATTATCCACCATTGAAAATGCCGATCAGATTTTGGTGATCAACAAGGGTGAAATTGTCGAACAAGGTAAACACAAACAATTGCTGGACAATAATGGGATGTACGCACAATTACACCGAATGCAATTTACCGAAGGTGCTTAATGAGTCGTTTGCAAGCCTCCTGGTACAAACCATTCAGCTGGTCCTTGTTATTGTTGCCACTGAGTCTGTTGTTTTGGCTGATCAGTACTTGCAGAAGAAAGGCCTATGGCAGTGATATCCTGAAAAGCCACAAATTAGACGTACCCGTAGTGGTTGTCGGTAATATCAATGTCGGTGGTAATGGCAAAACGCCATTGGTGATTTATCTCAGTAACTTTTTAAAGCAGCAAGGCTATCGCCCGGGTATCGTTTCAAGGGGCTATGGCGGTAAGGCTGCATCCTATCCAATGCAGGTACAAACCAATTCCGATCCGGCACATTGTGGTGATGAACCACTGTTTATCAGACAAAGAGTCAATTGCCCGGTTGTGGTGGACCCCAACCGGGTTCGGGGCGCAGACGCGTTGGTGAAACAGTACAAATGCAATATTGTGATCAGTGACGACGGCTTACAGCATTATCGCCTGGCCAGAGACATTGAAATAGCCGTTGTTGACGGTCAGAGAAGGGAGGGCAATGGTCTGTTGCTGCCCGCAGGTCCATTAAGAGAAGGCAAATGGCGACTTCAGCAGGTTGATTTTATCGTGTTGAACGGTGGTAAATTGAAAAAAGACGAATACCTGATGTCGTTGGAACCCGGACAATTAGTTAATGTTAAATTTAAAGGGCAAACCCGGCCTTTGAACCAAATAACGGGCGCGGTGTCGGCAATTGCCGGGATTGGCAACCCGCAACGCTTTTTCGAATTGTTGCACAGCAAAGGTATAAAGCTTGAAAGTACCCAGGCGTTTCCGGATCATTATCATTTTAAAGCGTCTGATATTCCGCAAGGTACTGTGCTGATGACCGAAAAAGATGCCGTGAAATGTGCCGGATTTGCACGGGAGTCATGGTGGTATTTACCGGTAAGTGCAAAATTAACCGAGAAGTTCAATCAGGACTTTTTGAGTAAACTTAGACATTATAGTTAACGCCTGATGGCTGATATGGGAAGGACAATACGATGCCTATCGATCCAAAATTAAGCGATATTTTGGTTTGCCCCTTGTGTAAAGGGAAAGTAATTTATGTGCGAGAATCTGAAGAATTGGTTTGTAAATTTGATAAGTTGGCCTTTCCGGTAAGAGATAATATCCCGGTAATGCTGGAGTCAGAAGCCCGCACCTTGACACTTGAAGATCTGAATTCAATTTCCTGAGTTTAACTATGGAATTTACAGTAATTATTCCTGCCCGATACCAGTCAAGCCGATTTCCTGGCAAACCACTGGTGGATATCAATGGCAAACCTATGGTGCAATGGGTTTATGAAAAGGCGGAGCAGTCCGGGGCCAGACGGGTGATTGTGGCAACGGATGATCAGCGTATAAAAGAGGTTGTCGAGGGCTTTGGTGGACAAGTCTGTATGACCCGGGCTGATCATGACAGCGGCACTGAAAGATTGGCTGAGGTGGTGCAATTGTTGGCACTGCCGGATGAAGAAATTATTGTCAATGTACAGGGGGATGAACCCTTTATTCCCGCTGAAAATATAGTGCAGGTCGCTAAAAATCTGGCGCAAAATCAGCAGGCAAAAATGGCTACCTTGTCAGTGAAAATCGATGATATTGATGAGGCATTTAATGGTAATGCGGTCAAGGTTGTCACAGATGCAAACGGGAATGCTCTGTATTTTAGTCGGGCGACTATTCCGTATGACAGAAGCCGATTTTTGGGCGTAAAACCATCTGACATTAAAGATATTGGCGATTTTTATCAGCGCCATATTGGGATTTATGCCTACAGCGCTGCATTCATCAAACAGTACATTGAACTCGATGTATCTCCTTTGGAGCACATTGAGTCTCTGGAGCAACTCAGAGTGCTCTGGCATGGGTATGCGATTCACGTAGAGCAGGCCCGGTGCACACCACCGCCTGGCATTGATACACCGGACGACCTGCAAAGAGCATTAAAAGAACATTAGGGAGTATTACATGGTAAATGTTGTTATTACCGGAGCTAATCGTGGCATTGGCTTAGAACTTACCCGAATTTACAAGGCACGCGGCTGTACAGTATGGGCTATATGTCGTCAGTCCAGTGAAGCGTTGGATGCTACCGAAGCGAATATCATTGATGGCGTTGAACTCTCAGATGTGCAGGGTTTGTCAGGTATGATTCATCCATTGCACGGTGTTGGTATTGATATACTCATTCACAATGCAGGCATTTTGCGTGACGAAAGTTTGAATCATATTGACGTCGCTACCATTGAACAGCAATTCAGAGTGAATGCTGTGGCGCCTTTGGTGCTGACAGATTTGTTACTGGATAATCTGAACGCCAACGCTAAAGTAGGTATCATCACCAGCCGTATGGGCTCGATGGGGGATAACGGCAGTGGTGGCCGATACGGTTATCGAATGTCTAAAGCGGCACTAAACGCTGCTGCAGTATCGCTGTCCCTTGATCTTAAACCGCGCAATGTTGCCGTTGCGGTTTTGCATCCGGGATATGTTCAGACGGGCATGGTGGATTTTCGCGGAGAAGTGCCTGCCAACGAGTCAGCACAACGACTGGTAACCCGTATGGATGAATTGAATATGGATAACAGTGGCACATTCTGGCACGCCAATGGTGAAGTTTTGCCCTGGTAGTGGGTGGCATGTCACAGAGAAGGGCGCTGTGCAACGCCCTTAGTTTTATGGAGCCAGGCTGGATTAACCGCGATTCCGCCCTAACTGATCATGGCTGGACACCCAGTCACCTGCGATGACTGCACAACCCAAAGAAATATCACCTGCAAGCACGGTGGCGGCCACTATTTCCGCGAACTTGTTAGCTTTGCCTTTACCCACACAGCCCAACATGTTTAAACACTCTCTTTGCGTGGGCAAACCGGTTCCACCACCAAAGGTTGCACAGATCAATGAAGGTAATGTCACTGCGAGATAAATATCGCCATTGTCCAGCAATTCATGGGTGAATAAACCCGCATGAGACTCTACGACATTGGCCTCATCCTGACCCGTTGCGATAAACAAGGAGGCAATGCCATTCGCCGCATGTGGACCGTTGTATGCCGCGCCCGCCATTAACGCACCGGTATTTGCCAGTACAGTGGCTTTGGCCAACATTTTTGTATCTACACCCATGATGGCCTTAAGGACTTCTTTTTTCACTGTTAATTCAGCGATTACCCGTTTACCACGTGAATGCAGCATGTTCAGGTGGGAGTGTTTTTTGTCGGTGTCCATGTTTCCGGACAACAGGTAGTTGGCACCGCCTGGATAATTGTGCTTAATCCATTCGCAGGCCATCAGCGTGGCTTTGCCAACCATGTTCTGACCGGCCGCGTCGCCAGTGGTGTAGTTAAAACGCAGATACCGGGATTTGGCCACTGACCACTGGTGAATATGCTTCAGCTTACCGATACTTGTGGTCGTTTCTGCTGCAGTCTTGATGCTGTCAAAGTTTTCTTTTACCCATTCGCCAAAAGCCCTGGCTTCGCGGGCATTGTCAAACAGAAATGCCGGTGCCCGTTGCATATACTGTTCAACTACGGTCGTGGTTACACCGCCACTTTCTGTGATCACCCGCATTCCGCGGGAATAACTGGCAACCAAGGTGCCTTCAGTTGTTGCCAACGGGATGTAAAAGTCACCCTGTGCATCTTCACCATTAATTCTCATTGGTCCTGCGACGCCAACCGGCATCTGACAAATACCAATGAAGTTTTCGATATTACCTGGCAGTACTCCGGTATCAATAGTGTACTGACCGGTTAAGGTCATGGGCTCGCCGGTTTTTGCTTCAATAAACTTGCGTCGCTCAGCTGCCATTTCCGGTGTGTAATCGTTCTCTTTACTACGCGGAATTCGAATATCATCTCTCATTTTTTGTGTGTCCTGTTTTAATGATTTTATTAAGGGTGATTTTTTTGACATCAGGCTTAGTAAATCATGTAACTGGTCTGACCACAAGTATTGATCTGTGATTTCCAATCAGGAACGGGAAATTTCACAGAAACGACATATTCGTTTTAGGCGGATACCGATACCAGAAGTATTGCCTGCAAAGTATAGGCAGTGGAGCGGGGCAGTCGTAAAACTAAAAAGGGCCGACTGGCCCTTTGTTTTACTTTAGTTTTTATCGGTAAGTTTCTGTTTCGTAATACAAAGGTTTCATCGGACCACAAAGCGTCAGTCGACTGAACAGTTGTGGAATAGTAGGCGTCGCAGAGGGCGTACTAAATTCAGTTACGCAACTTACCATATCGTCAAACAAGATCAGGTTATCGAACGTGGGCGGCTGCTGCAGTCTGTGTACTAATATAAATTCGTTGGTACCGACTTTGACCTTGTCGTAAACCTGTCGGATGCTGGACGGTTTAATTTCATCAAAGTTTCTCAGATACAACTGTTCATCGAATGCAATAACGGCTTGCTCATGCACTTTCATACCACCGCGATCAAAGTGCCCCATGTAAATATCCATAACCACTTCCAACTTTTCGCCTCTGAGCAGACGTTGCAGGTTAAAAGGTTGGGTTTTTGCCGTAACCAAATCAGCATCCCTTACCAGAAAACGGACTGAAGGAGTTTTAGTGTTGATTTTGTAGAGCAATTGTTGGTTATGAGGTTTCTCGTAACCTGGCATCGGGTACGCGAACAAGGTTGTGCCCATGCTAACCAGTACCATGTTATAGCTTCCCATATAAGCCGGGTCCAGCGGGGGAGGAGGCTGCTTGTCGTTGGCGAAACTGGCCTGACTTAAACATAAAAACAGGAATATCGCGGCAAACTTTGTCATTCAGAATGCACCCTTAATTGCGGAACACACCATCGTCTTTCGTAATAGTGTCGTAGAGGTTTGTCTTGGCCAACTGCTGTCAGCTGTGTCTGGCGTAAGTATCCTGGTTTTTATGTCAGAAAGACATACTGCTTTAGTATATAGCTGAACAATCAGGTATTAAGTGGCGATAATTTGATCAATATGGGCGTATAAGTGCATCTTTTGACAAGAGCGTGATCATCAAGGCTACAATGCGTCTGCTGTTGATGATCACGCAGTACCTGTTCAGACCGTTCTGGTGGCCATTGCGGGCGGAATGTTTGCCGCTTTTTTAGCCGGGCCCAGTACGGCCAATTGTCCCAGTACCCACAGGCACAGCATTCCAATCGGGATGTAATACCAACTGATGCGGTTTAATTCAAAAAAGTTCACCAGCAGAATGTTAAGTCCGATACTCAACGCTGCACCGGTCAAAACGCCGATACTGGTGATCATAAAGTTTTCCAGCATAAAATAGCGTACGATTTGCCATTGTGTTGCGCCAAGTGCTCTGCGAGTGCCAATTTGTTTCTTGCGTTTGTTGACGTTAAAACTCGCTAAACCGACAATGCCCATTCCTGTGATCAACACCAGTGTTGCCATGACGATGGTGAGAATTTTGATCATTGCTGCGTGGAATCCATAGCTCTCATTTCTTACATTCTCAAAGGACTCCATTCCTCTGACAAGCCGTTCATTGGCCCGCTGAGCCAGATACTCTTCTACTGCGCGCATCGCCTGATCCCGCATGCCATCTTGTGCCCTGACAAAGTAAGTGGTTGAGTTATTAAATGCGAAATATTCCGGCGACAACATGGTGTTTTCCAGTTGTTCCCAACCAATCCAGGGGGCCTGCAATGCATCAATGACTCCGATGATTTGCATGGGTTCATCGTTGTTAATGTAAGTTGTTTTACCTATGACTTCATCGATAGCGGTGTCGGGAAACAGGTCATTTGCAAGAGCCTGGGTGATGATGATGTTTTGTGGCCAACCTTCCTCACTGCCATCGCGATAACGCAATTCCTGTTCAGTAAAGTTTTGCCCGGCCAGTAACTGAACATCCAGAGCTTCCAGGCCATGATGGTCAACCATATACACGGCTGTAGCGACATCATCCTTGCCTTCACCCGCTTCGGTTTGAAGACTCATCGACCAGCCACCACCGCTGATCGGTATGGCATTAATGGTGGTTACATTGCGTACTGATGGCAATGCTCTGATTTGGCGCAGATCTTCCTGAATGGTATTTGGGTTGTCAAAATCACTGGCAAAACCGTTACTGTTAACATAAAAACTGTCGGCTTCATCCACGCCGCTGACGCGGGCCATCAGTGCTTCGCGTTCATCGATGATAAATATGGCATTGACCACGATGGTCATGGTGACTGCGATTTGCAGTGCTATCAACAAGGCTCCCATTTTATTGCGCAATAAAGTGCGAAAAATTGGGCCTAATTCCAGAGATGCGTTCATTGTTATCTCCCTACTGACTTTTAAGTTGACTGGCCGGAGCGATTGAACAGGCGCGCCAGGTGGGATACAAACCCGCTAATATGGTGGAGACCAGGGCAATCACAACCGCTAAAATTGCCATATTCATGTCTAAGCTGGTGAGTTTGTGGGCAAATTCACCATAAAGGGCTCTCAGTCCCTGCAATCCAAAAAAGGAAAAACCTAGTCCCAATAAACCACCTGCGACACCAATGCAGGCGGTTTCAACCGTGTGCTGAATAAATAAATCACCTTTTGTCGCACCGACAGCGCGGCGTAGGCCTATTTCACTGGATTTGCCCATAAATTTAGAAAGCATAAGTCCAATGGTATTGAGTAAACAAACGGCTAAAAACATCAGCGACAACCACATCATTATTTGCGCGTCGTCGGCAACAACCTCATTGTATTCCAGCCACTGTTGAACATTGTTTAATCGATTGTTGAGTGGGCGAGGGAAGCGGCCCAGTTCTTTTTGACTGTTGACATAGTTGTCTAAAAACAGCGCATAATCGCTTCGCTCAGCAGGATTGTCTAACTCCACCCAAAACTGAAAATTGACACATTCTGAGTTTAAAAATCCTTCGAAGCCTTCTTCATCGGGAGACTTCCAACAATTAACATTCCCCCAACTGGGCAGTTTCATTGTGCGTTTTAACTGTAATGGGATAAATAGTTCCGAAGGACGCCCAAAGTCATCATTGTTGAGATCGTAAAACTTTGGAATGGGGTGCCATTCAGCAATGACACCGACAATGGTAAACACTTCACCGGATAAGGTAACGCTTTGACCCACAGAGTTTTTACCGCCAAACAGGGTTTCGTTTATCTCTTTGGTAAGGACCACCAGGTGCCGGGCATTTTCGTCAGCTTGTTTATCCCACGCTGAACCATATAAAAAGGGCACGTCGAACATACTAAAGAAATCGCTGTAGGTGAGGCGGTATCCCGCCTGAAATGGCTTAATGTTCGGATCGGCGGGCTCTACAACACCGCCTGATTTTGCCATTGCTGCCTGGCGAATGCCCTGTTGGGCTTGCTGCAAGTTGGTGGCATCGGTCCAGGTGAGTTGATATGGGGGATCATTAGGGTCTACGGCAGCCTCAAAAGGCCCCCAGTTGTCCAATTGCACGTGAAACAGCACGTCACTTTTGTGTTTTATCGGGTTGTTGGACATCAGGTAATTTACTGTGATGGTGGTCATGCAGGCACCGATACCTAATGCAATAGCCAACACCATCAAACTACTTAACACCGGATTGCGGCGCATACTGATAAACGCCAACCTTAGGTAATAACTCATCATGGCTTTTTCCTCATCCGTTAACGACATCTCTGGTGTGTTCAGTGTTGACTTCATGTAACTCACTGACCTGACCGTCCCGGACGTGTATATTGCGTTTTGCCTGCGCCGCTAAACCCGGATCGTGGGTTACCATGACGATGGTGGTACCTTGCTGATTAATTTCTTGCAATAGCGTCATCACACTGTTGGCCATTTTACTGTCAAGGTTACCCGTTGGTTCGTCTGCCAATAAAAATCGCGGTGAACCGGCCAGGGCTCTGGCGATGGCTACGCGTTGTTGTTGTCCGCCTGAAAGTTGTGCTGGCAAGTGTCTCATTCTGTTGCTAAGTCCCACGGTGTCCAGGCTTTGTTCTATTCGCTGCTTGCGCTCTTTGCTGCTGAAACCTCGATATCTCAGCGGTACATCGACATTGTCAAACAAACTGAGATCGGGAATTAAGTTGAATCCCTGGAAAATGAATCCGATTTTTTCGTTTCTGACCCGGCTTCTGGCTGCATCACTAATGCCTGAAACGTCATTTCCGTCAAGAAAGTAACGACCTGCCGAGTAGGTTTCCAGTAATCCTGCAATATTCAAAAAGGTGGTTTTTCCCGAACCAGAAGGGCCGGTTACGGCGACAAAATCACCTTCGTTCACTTCCAGACTAAATTCTTTCAGCGCATGGGTTTCTACAACATCAGTGCGATATACCTTGGCAATATTTTCCATCTTTAACATGAGAATTTCCCCCAATTATTGTGTGAGTAATACGGTTTCAGCACCATCGAATGCTTCGGTACTGGAGACGATGATTTCATCGCCAACTGACAAACCTGCCAGAATTTCAACCGACCCCAGACTGCGGGCTCCGGTATGTATGGGTGTGCGTATGGCGCGGTTTTCCTGAATGAGATAGGCTATTTTCCCGCCGGCACTTTCCAGAAACTGACCTCGTTGCACCATCAGTACATCGGATTTGTTTTCCATTAGAATACGGGTCGTGAGACGTTGATTTTGACGTAATCCCAGTTCTGAAGAGTTGGCAAAACGCACCCGTCCGGTCACCTGATTGTTCTGGATTTCGGGGGAAATCGTGACCAGAACTGCCGAGTGCGTTTCACCGTTAAACTGTATTTCTGCATCCATTCCGATGGCCAAATCGTCGGCGTAGCTTTCCGGAATTTGCAGTTCAACCTCAAATTCACTGAGATCCACAACCGATAATATTGCCTGGTTTTGGGTTACCTGGTTTTTTTGCTCCACGGCAAGGTTGCCGACGATACCGCTAACCGGAGAGCGCACCGTTAACTCCTGAACTTTTCGTTGCAGATCGGCCACCAAAAGCCCCTGTCTGTCTACCTGAAGTTGGTTGGTTTTCAATTCAAACTCAAACGATTCAATTGCTAATTGCGCGTCTTCTACAGCGTGTTTGTGTTCCAGACGAGCGTTCTCCAGATCATCTTGTGCTTTTTCAAAGTCAATGGCGCTGATGCTGTTACTCTTTATGGCTTTGTCGGCGCGTCGTTTTTCTCTGTCAGCGGCAGTTAAGGCCACCAGGGCCTGATCAATGGATTTTTGATTGTTCAGTGCCTGCTGTTTGGCCTGAATTTTTTTTCGGTCCAGTTCTATCTGTAAACGCTGTAAAGTCGCTTCCTCTTGTTGTAATTCATTGGTGAGTTCTGGGCTTTCAATGGTAGCCAGAATTTGCGCTTGCTGTACTGAGTCTCCGGCATCCACCCGGTAAGTGATAGTGCCCTGAGCGGGGCTGTACAACTTAGGGCTGACAGCGGCTACGACCCGTCCCTGCACCGACAGATCTCTGACAAAATCACCACGGGTGACTTTGGCCAGTCGTAATCTTTCCCGGGAAACAGACAGATCTGAATTCGCCCAGTCGCTGTACGAAGGTGCGACAACACCGATAATAGCCACAACCACCACCGCGGCAATCCCACCCTTAAACCATTTGTGTTTGTTTGATGCAGGTGCCAGAACGACATCCTGACCACTGGTATCTGTGATTTTCATGCATTTCCCCGAAATATTAACCAAAACTGAACAATCACAGACTAAGTCGCGGCGATGATTTAAAAGGTTTAACGCAATCCGGAAAAATTTTTAGACAGAATGTTGCAAATTGTTTTTATTCTGGAAAAACAGTTTGTTATGACAGGAATTCAGGCGACAATATTTATGTTTTTAGCGCTTTATTTTTACTTGTTTTCACTGCTAATTCGCAGAATAATGCAGGTATGTAGTAGTGGTGGTGCAGGGAATGAATTTTAATCAGATTGAAACGGCTTATTTGCCTGAAATTCTCAGGTTAAACAATCGGGAAGTCCCGCATGTCAATGAGTTAGACTTAAAAACTCTGACGATTCTATGCAATGAAGCGGCGTTTGTAGAAGTTTGTACTGACGAATATGCCATTTCAGGGGTCATAATGGGCTTTATGAAAGGGGCGGATAATCACGGCTTTAATTTTAATTGGTTTTGTGACCGGTTCGATAATTTCCTGTACATAGACCGCATTTTCGTTAGCCCCATATACAAAGGTAAGGGGATCGGCAAAGGTCTTTATCAACAAGCTGAATCCTTTTGTCGCAAAAATGGTATTGAGGCCTTGTGTTGTGAGGTTAATGAAGAGCCGCCCAATCCAGCGTCTCATTTATTCCATCAACGCTGTGGTTTTGAACCTGTGCAATCGGTATTGCACCCTGAGGGGAAAACCGTACAGATGTATCGAAAGTTGATCGCCTGATGATCATCAGAGCCGATGATGTATCGGATGACAGAGTTGTGGCATTGTTGCAAGAGCACATCGCGGACATGTACGCCACCTCGCCACCAGAGAGTGTACACACTCTGGATTTAACCGCGCTGACAAACCCGGATATTAGTTTCTGGTGCATCTGGGATGGTGATTCTGCGGCGGGATGCGTTGCATTAAAAGAGCACGCACCGCATTGGGCGGAGATTAAATCGATGCGCACGGCCAATAAATATCGGGGCAAAGGCATCGGCCGCTTATTGTTGGATCACGTTATTCAGCAGGCTTATACCAGGCAGTATCAATGGCTTCGATTAGAAACCGGCGCTGAACCTTTTTTTCAACCTGCACGCACGCTTTATAGCAAGTACGGGTTTGAAGTCCGTGGCCCTTTTGCTGACTACGGCGACGATCCCCACAGCGTATTTATGGAAAAGTCCTTCTGAAATCTTGCAGACAGAACAATTAGACCATTGATAAATTAATCTGTTTTTAGCTTAGAGAGGAGATAAAAGCTCCGATGTTTTGCTTTGTTCAACGACATAGTCAATAAATTTTCTGACCCTCAATGGAAGTCGTTCTCTGGTGCCATAACACAAATGCAGTTCCAGTGGAGCAGGGCTGTACTGTTCAAGCACACTAACTAAGCTTCCTTCGCGCAGATACTCACTGACGCTATATCGGTCGGTTTGAATAAGCCCCAATCCTTTTCTGCACGCTTCCACCATTGGTGCCGGATCATTAAATGTGAAATTGCCCGAAGTATCAATTTTTACAGGTTTGCTGGTATTAAACTGCCATATCCAGCGTAGTTGATTTCCGGGGAACACGTATTGCAGGCAGTTGTGGTTTAACAAATCTTCTATTGTTTCCGGTACGCCATATTTCTCCTGATATACAGGCGAACAGTATACGCCCAATGGGTTGGTACCTATTTTTCGGGCAATGATGGTTTGATGTTGCACTGAACCGATTCGGAAAGCGATATCAATGCTATCTCTTTGAATATCTTTAACTGCATCACTGGAATCAAATGAGAAGGACACTTCAGGGTGTTGTTGAGCAAAATCAGTTGCCAGTTCTAAAACAATGTTCTCGCATAGCTTTTTTGTACAGCTTATGGAAATCTCGCCACTGACAATGTTTCGACTTTCTGCAAATATATGATTGATTTCTTCCAATTCTTTGATCGGGGCATTTGATCTTTGATAAAGCAGTTTTCCTTCATCAGTCAGTGTTAAATCACGGGTGGTTCTAAAAAAAAGTTTGACGCCTAAAGTGTTTTCAAGACGGGTAATGTTTTGACCCACTGCTGCTGCCGATACGCCTAAATATTGGGCCGCTGCCGCCAATGTCCCATGCTCTACAGTTTTGACAAAAGAGATAATTGTTTTTGAAGCGTACATATTAATTATAAATGTTTTCTTTATTTTGACGTAAGAAAATATTGCATATTGTTTGTTAATGCAATGAATTAGCATGCCTTTTCTGGTTAACAAGAAAGGTCAAATTGATGAGATTTAAAGACAAAGTAGTTTTGATTACAGGTGGAAACTCTGGTATCGGTCTGTCGGCCGCGAAGCAATTCGCACGAGACGGAGCAAAAGTGGTTATTTCAGGACGAAGAAGAAATGTACTCGATGACATAACCGGTAGCCACGCAAACATTTATGGTGTAGTTGCTGATGCTGCTGACCCTGACTCGGCACAGGTGGTTATTGATTATGCGGTGACGAACTTTGGTCGAATTGATGTATTGGTTAACAATGTTGGTGCAGGATGCATTGGTGGCATAGAGCAATTACCCTTTGCTGCGATAACAGACGTATTCAACATTAATGTTTTGTACGCAATTAAGATGATTCAAAAGTCATTACCTTATTTGGAACAGGTAGAAGGGAATATTGTCAACCTGAGTAGTACCTATGGTCACAAAGCCGCGCCATTTTTAAGTGTGTACGGTCTCAGTAAGGCTGCGATTGAACACCTGACCAAAAGCCTGGCCATTGAACTGGCATTTAAACATGTCAGAGTTAACGCGGTTGCGCCCGGGCCTACTGAAAGTGAATTTTTGCAGGCTCGAATGAACCTTAGCCCTGAAGAGATTGTTGCAGTTAAGAAGACCGAGATTGCGAAAATTCCCCTGGGAAGAAGAGGGGTTCCCGATGATGTGGCTCACTGGGTAGTTGAGTTGGCCGCTTCTACCGGCAGTTGGATAACCGGGCAAATCGTTGACGTGGATGGTGGACTTTCCATTTCTTAAAGTTGCTCATCGGAACGGTAGGGGGTAATTGCGTGTACCGCTTACCCCCAAGATATTGATTTACATCAAATACCTTTTGCCCAATGTTGTGTATAAACAGCAGTATCCTGAGCATATTCATGTGTGATGGTTAACCGCTTGTTTTTTTGCATTTCGGAATGAGGTAATTATGTATAAAACAATAGTATGTGCCGTTGAAATCGGCAATGAAGGCAGAGAGTTACTCACTAAAGCCAGTACATTGGCGGATAAGTTTGGTAGTCGATTGATTGTTGTTAATGTGCTGCCCTATACGTTTTTGCCAAAGGATTATCAGAAGGAACTGACCGAAAAAGCGATCCCTGAATTTGAGAAATTGGTGGCTGAGTTCAAAGTGGCGAAAAAGAACAGGGTGCTTAAAGTTGGTAAACCTCACGAAATTATTTGCCAGGTAGCAAAGCGTAAAAAGGCTGATTTAATCTTGCTGGGAACGCACTCAAAAAAAGGCCTGCAATCACTGATTGGCTCTACTGCCTCGGCGGTGTCTAACAATGCGGTTTGTGATGTGTCTTTGGTGAGAATGAAATAGTGTTTAAACACATGAGCCTGACCCTTCAGGTCAGGCTCTTTGTGGTTATTTTATCCTAAGCGGCTTTGATGATTTTAGCCACTAATCCTTTACTGTCATTAATCATATTATGGGTTTTGCGGCGCAATTTGAGCAGCAGCAAATAGGCCAGCGGTACCAGCAACAAACTGGTCATGGTGGAAAAGACTAATCCGCCAATAATCGCGATTGCCATGGGGGAATAAGGCGGGCCGTCACCACCAACATTGGTATCACCCAGTGCCAAAGGCAGTAAACCCAGCACAGTGGTCGCCACTGTCATCAAGACCGGTCTTACCCGGGTCAGACATCCTTCCATGATGGCATCATGGACACGATGGCCTTCGTTGACTAATTGATTGATGCGGTCCACTAAAACAATGCCGTTATTGACCACGATCCCCATGAGGATCAGCATGCCAATCATGCCCATCACCGACATTGGGGTACCGGTCAGTGCAAAGGTCCAAAATACGCCGGTAAATGAAAACAGCACCGAAGTAATCACCGCGGTTGGCAATACCAGAGACTCAAACAATGCAGCCATTACAATATAAATCATGGCGATAGCTAACAGCATATTGGTCAGCATGATCGATTCTGACTCTCGCTGTTGTCTGAAACTACCATCCAAAGACCAGCTATACCCGGTGGGCAGCTCCAGACTACCCATGATTTTTTCAATTTTTTCACGGGCTTCGTCCAGCGTCATGTCTTCTTCCATGTTGGCCCCAATCGCAATTGCCGTTTGTCGATAATAACGATTGATTTGCGACAGTCTGCTGGTTATTTGCAAATCTGCAACCATGTCCAATGTGACTGTTTTGTTGCCATCGCGCGCTACAGGTAGCGATTTTAATTCTGCGATAGAGTGTTGCAATGCTTCGTCAAACATCAGTCGAATATCTACTTCACCGTTGTTCCCATGGCGGAAAGTGCGCAGGTTATTGCCGCGTAATGCGGTTGCCACAATACTGCCAATATCCTGAGAATTTAAGCCAAATCGATAGGCTTTTTGCCGGTCAACGTGGATTTGTAATTCCCGTTGGTTGTCATCTATCTCTGTCTTAACATCCGCTAAACCGTCAATATTGCTCAGTACCGGCACTACCTGGTCGGCAATACGCAGCAAGCTTTCCGAAGACGGGCCTAACAAGGTCAAACGAACTCCGCCGCCACCGCCATCGTCCCAGCGAAAACTGGGTTCAGCTCGCGCAAATTTAGGCAACGCATCACGGATCATTTCCTGAATTTCTTTCTTTTTAACAGGCAGTTCATCGTTCAGGGTAATACCGGAAACAGCAAACCCGGGTGTGTAGTAACTGTAGATGGATTTGATATGGAATTTTTCCTGATGTTCATACAAAAATGTCTCCAGTTTAGTGACTGTTTTTTCTACTTCATCCAGGGTGTAGTTACCATTGATATTGTAGTTAAGCCAAATGCGATTTCTGCTATCCATACCTTGCTCGTTATCAGGTACCAGCTGCGCAATGAACACCGTGCTGACAATCATCAATAAACCGATAATAGCACTCCACCCCTGGTGAGAAAGTGTCCAGGCCAGCATGCGTTCATAGCGTTGTTTCATGATGCTGGGCTTTGCATTTTTTTTACGCGGTTTGTGTTTGATCTTTGAAGCCAACAATGGGATCAGTGTCTGTGCGATCAACAGTGAAGCAAACAGCGATATGCAGATGGAAATTGCCACATGCTCCAGGAAGATTGTCAGGCTGACTTTTTTACCAATGATATTCGGTAAGAACACAATAGCAGTGGTTGCAGTACCTGCGATCACCGCCAGGCTGACTTTGGACACACCAATTTTGGTGGCGGTAACCGCATCTTTTACATTGGCTTTTTCCTGTTCAATACTTTCAGTGACCACCACGGCATTGTCGACCAACATGCCCACAGCCAGCATTAGCCCCATCAAAGACAAAATATTGATGGTGTAACCAAAAAAGAACATAAACCCCAGCGTAATACACAATGAAAACGGTACAGAGAGCACCACTATCAGGGTGGTGGTGAAGCGACGTAAAAATGCGTACAGCACCAGTATTGATAAAAATGCACCCATTAATCCGGCATCCACCAAATCTGACAATGAGGATGTTACAGATTCAGCTTCATCATCAAAAATAAGCAGGTTGATACCATTAAATGCCGGATTTTCATTTGCTTCATCAATCACATTCCAAACCCGCTCTGATACTTCAACCAGATTAGAGCCAGACTCGCGAAAGATGTTAAAACCGACCGCGTAGGTTTGATCCAGGTGTCGGCCTTCAGAGCGGCGTGGAGTCTCATACTGAATCTCAGCGATGTCTTTTAACTGAATACCTTTGGCCACATACAGCGCTTCAATTTCCTGCATGCTGCGATATTCGCCTTGCGGTGTTACAGATATTTTTTCCTGATTTTCAAAGATGTGACCGGCACTCATGGAAAAATTGGCGGCCTGTAATGTCCTTACCAGGTCTCCCACATTTACATGCAGGGCTGCCATGCGTTCCTGATCGATGCGAATGGCGATTTCTTTTTTCAAAACGCCATAAAGCTCAACTCTGGAAACGCCTTCGACGCGTTCAATCGGTTGCTTCAGGTTGCGTTCCAGCAAATCATAAGCATTGGACAGGTCGCGTTCGCTGGACACCCGAAGTTGGAAAATGGGCAGGTCATTGGTATTGAACTGATACACCAGTATGCGTTCAACATCGTCAGGTAATAAGTGCCGTATTGCATCGATCTTTTCACGTGCTTCGATACTTTTAGCATTGATGTTTTCATCCCAGTTGAATTCAATTCCTATTTCAGCGCCATTTTCTCTGGAGGATGAACGCAGACGTTGAATGCCTGACATGGTTGCCAGTGCTTCTTCTACTGGCCGGGTGATCATTTTCTCTACCTCGGCTGGCGAAGCGTCCCGGTAGGGGACATTAATATAGATTTCCGGAATATCAATACCGGGGAACTTCTCCAGTGGCAATAAGCGACTGGAGATAAGCCCCAGTAGTAACATCGAGGCAAAAAACATGCAGACGGTAACAGGGCGACGTAGCGCGAAGTTGGCCAGCCCCGCACCCATTAACTGAAACTTGTTTTCAGGTTGCTGGTTCATTTTCAGGCTCCTGCATTGCCGTTAGCTGATCCCAGTTCGGCTGGATCAGTTTGCGGATCTTTTTGCGCAAATTTCTTGCGATCAAACAAGCTGTACAAAATAGGAATGAAGAACAAGGTCAATAAGGTCGCGAACATCAGCCCGAAAATAACGGTGATAGCCATAGGTTTGCGAATTTCAGCGCCTTCACCGAATCCCAGCATCATAGGTAATAAACCCAACGTGGTGGTCAGCGTTGTCATCAGGATAGGACGAAATCGGGTCAGTGCAGATTCTTTAATAGCGTCTATTTTCGCGACACCTTGCTCTCGTAACTGATTGATTCTGTCTACCAAAACAATGGCGTTGTTGACCACAATACCTGCCAGCATAATGAGGCCGATAAATACCACAACGGATACTGATGTTCCGGTCAGATATAGCCCGTAAATCGAACCGGCACAGGCCAGTGGCACAGTGAACAAAATTAAAAACGGATGCAGCAGTGATTCAAACTGAGAGGCCATTACCAGGTAAACCATGAATATTGCCAGTGCCAATGCAAATTTCAGCGACTGGAACGACACTTCCATTTCTTCATTTTGGCCGGAAATGTTTGCCTGCATACTCAAAGGCAATTGCATTTCGGCTAACAGTTTTTCGGCATCGGCAACTGCATCACCTAAATCACCGTAGGCCAGATTGGCTGAGATGATAGCAACGCGCTCCTGACCAACACGGGTGATCTCGCTGGGACCGATAGAGGTTTCTATATCGGCGACTGCATCCAGCGTGATGGGGCGGGCTGCGCCCGGATTAACAATAATCTGCGAAACATCTGCTGCTGAATCGCGCTGGGTTTCCTGAGTTCGCACCAGAATATCCACTTTGCGATCATTGATGGAATATTTACTGGCCACTTCACCGCCTATTTTGGCTGCGACTAACTGGGCAACATCAGGTGAAGACAAGCCTAATTGTGCCAGTTTGGCGTGGTCAAAATGCACTTTGAGCTCTGGATTGCCCGATTGCAACGAGGATTTCACATCCGCAAATCGATCATTACTTTCCAGCGTAGTCACGATTTGCTCGCCGTAGCGACGCAACATACCCAAGTCATAACCCATTAGTTCAATTTCCAGAGGTGTGCTGAAACTAAACAATTCCGGTTTGCCAAACTTACTTTGTACCCCGGCCTGTGACTTTAAGTACTCACGCATCGCTGCCTGAGTTGCTATTTCATCCGCTGGTAGCGAACCGGGTTTAAGTACCACATTTAGTTTGCCCCAGTAATCCCCGCCCTGACTGGGTGAGGCATTCATCAAACTACCGGTACCTGCGATGGAATAGGTGCGCTGCACGTAGGGCAGGCTTTCAGTAAAACGCGATAACTCGTTTAACACCTGATCTGTGGTTTCTAATCTTGCTCCGGTAGGAAGTGTGACCTCGACATCGAACTCTCCCTGTGCCATCGGTGGAATTAACTCGATGCCCAATTTACTGACCAGTGCTAACGAACTGAGGGATATCAGCAAAATAGCGCTAATGATCAGGGCTCTTTGGGCTAAAGCAAAATTTAACAGTCCCTGATAGCCGACATAAATGGTGTTATAGGCTTTATCAAATACCCATAAAATTGGCCGGAACAGGTAACCCAATACTTTGCGTAATACCCGTGCAATCAGAACTACCAGGCTACTGATCAATAGTGGAATGAAATAAAAGATACCCTTAAGCAGGTACCTGACTGGCAACGTCAGGTAATAGAAAAACTTGCCCAGACGGGTAGTGGGAACACCCTTTGTACGTGCTGGTCCTAAATCCAATGTATCTGCTTCGGATTCTTTGTTTGCACGACTGGCCATCATAGGGATGATAGTCAACGCCACCAGCAAAGAGGCACCCAGTGCAAAGGTGACGGTCATGGCCTGGTCACCGAATAACTGGCCCGCAATGCCTTCCACAAACACCAGTGGAAAAAACACCGCCATAGTGGTCAGGGTTGAGGCCACAATGGCCATTGATACTTCTTTAGTGCCCTGGGCTGCTGCGGTTTTATTATCCAGCTTTTCCCGTTTTTTACGGTCGATGTTTTCCAGCACCACAATTGAGTTGTCTACCAGTAAGCCGATAGCCAGCGCAATGCCACCCAGGCTCATAATATTCAGGCTAATGCCGTTGCCATACATTAGATTGAAGGTGGCAATGATAGAAACCGGGATTGAAATGGAAATAATAAAGGTTGGCCAGATGTTTTTCAGGAACAGGTACAAAATCAGCATGGCTAATAATCCACCGACAATACCGGCTGATTTAACTTCATCAATGGCATTTGAAATAAACGTAGATTGATCGTAAACCAGCTGCATCTTGTATTGTTCAGGGATCTCTTCCTGAATTCGTTGCAGGCGGTTTTTGACGTTTTGTGCGACTTCTACGGTATTGGCATCTCCCTCTTTGTAGATGGCAATTTCGACTCCTTCAAAACTGTCAAATCGGGTAATCGAGGTGCGCTCTTTGTGACTGTCTTTTATTTCAGCGATATCCCCAAGTCGAATGTGCCGACCATTGCGGGTAGCAATAAACAAATCCCGCATCTCATCCAGCGTCTCAAACTGGTTCAATGTGCGGACCAGGTACTCCTGCGAGCCGTCTTCTACCCGTCCACCTGAGGTGTTTACATTTTCCTGTTGCAGCCTTGTCACGATTTCACTGATGGTTATATTCAGCTGGCTGGTTTTTTGTTGATTGATAAGTACCTGGATCTCGTTTTCCAGACCACCACCGACTTTGACCGAAGCGACGCCTTCCACTGATTCCAGTTTGCGTTTAATTTGCTCTTCGGCGTAAATGCGCAAACGCTTCATTCCAGCTGTATCTAAACTGGTAAGCTGCGTTTGTTGAATAGCAGGTTTTTCTGACGAGTCGCTATTGTCGTTTTTAGGGGCGGGTAACGCGCCACCCAAACCATAGCGCATGATGGGGTCCAGCGAGGGGTTAAAACGCAGCAGTAACGGTTTAGAGACATCCAGCGGTAATTGCAGAATATCTAATTTTTCTCTGACATCCAATGAGGCTAAATCCATGTCGGTGCCCCATTCGAATTCCAGTAAAACATCCGACTGGCCTGCTTTAGAGGTGGATTTAACGGTTCTGACACCTTTAACCACACCAATGGCTTCTTCGATGGGTTTGGAAACCAGTTGCTCCAGTTCACCGGGGGCGGCGCCTTCATAATCCGTTCTGATGGTCAGTGTTGGGTAGGACAACTCAGGTAAAAGGTTAATAGACAATCTGGACAACGACACCATGCCAAACAATAATACCGCAAAAGTAAACATCCACACAGTAACCGGGCGCTTAACCGCCACATCAATGATACTCATCTTATTCTCCGAAATGTGTGGCTGACTTAACCGTTAACGATTTCTACATTTGCCTGATCTTTCAGGTTGTGGTGGCCGGTAATAACAACCTGCTCAGAGCCATCCAAACCTTCTGTGATTTCTACAAATTGACCTTCCTGATAGCCGATTTTCACTGCGATTTTCGTGGCAATGCCATCTTTGACCACGAATACATTTATCTGGTCATCAATGTGTAACAGGGCTTTACGAGGTAATAAGGTGGCATTTTGATGAGTGTCATAGTTAAGCTTCACCTTGGAGAACATGCCGGCTTTGAGGTGATTATCTTCGTTGGGCACTCTTAATGTTACCTTGAAGGTGCCGGTTTCTGCATCTATAACCGGTGAGATACGCTCCACATAGGCGTCAATGTTCTGGTCGCTCAGGGCAGTAATAGACAAGGTGGCTTTTTGTTCTTTGTGAACGCGAGCCAACTCTTTTTCCGGCAAGTGCACGATACCGTAAAGTTGGCGTTGCTGCACAATCTGAAACATTCTTTCACGTTGGAAAGACTCTGTCAGGTTACCTACTTTGGCGTTTCTTTCTGCAATATACCCCGAAATAGGGGCGCGAATGGTGGTTTCTGCTAAATCCAGCTCAGCCAATTCTAACGTGGCTTTGGCAGATTCAAACTGTGCAGTCAATTTGTCGTAAGTGTCATCGCTGACCAGTTTTTTGTTGTAGACCTTATCAATTTTATCCAACTCTTTTTGAATACCGCGTAGATCTGCTTTGGCGCGATTCAGGTTCAGGATATAGCGTTCTTGTTCCAGTTTGGCCAGTGATTGACCTTTTTCTACATAGTCGCCTTCTTCTACATAAATATGTTCGATAATTCCGGAAGCCCGGGCAACTACAAAGGCTTCTTCTTTTGCTTCCAGAACCGCCGTGGTTTCGTAGTTCGACGAAATGTTGCCTATGGTTAAATCCGCTACTTCAACCGGGATTGAAATGATTTCTTCTGCTTCTTCGGCGTTATTGGTGGCTTCGGCTTCACCACAGCCAGATAAAAGGGCGGTGCTAACGGCAATACTGCTGGCAAGTAAAAGGGTTTTTAAGTTGTTATTGTAAGTCATTGTCTTCCCCTGAAATAAATTAGAACAATTTGCGAAACTTGCCAATCGATAGCATTCACCATGCCATTTGAAAAATACCTTTAAAAACATGGTGTTAACTTCACCGTTTAACATTCCTTCGATTAACCATTCCCAGATGTTAGTGAATATCACTAAGTATTGGTGATATTAGTTAAAATTGGTCAAAACGTGTTTTGACGTAAATAAATTGTAAACCTGTTTTAATGTCAAACCTACCGTCGATTGGATATTCCGCTATTATTGGCAGTATCTATTGTAAGAATTCTTTACATAGTGGAAGGTATGTCGATACCGTTTACAAAAAAGTTTGAAAGGAAATAAAAATGAAGGCATTAAAATATGCAGTATTGGGACTAACAGGTTTGATCGTGCTGGTACTGGTGGTGGGTTTTATTCTGCCATCAGAATTTCACGTGCAGCGCCAGATACAAATCAGTGCTCCTGCAGATAAAGTTTATCCTCATATCGTTAATTTAAGAGAATGGAAAAAGTGGGGTGTCTGGTTTGAACGTGATCCTGATATGCAGGTTACCTATACCGGCCCGGACGGATTTGTGGGACAAAAATCCAGCTGGGTGAGCGAAACCCAGGGGTCTGGTGAGATGACGATTACCGAACTTTCTCCCCTGAAAAAGGTGGTTTACAACCTGTACTTTCCCGATTTTGGTATGGGCAGCACTGGTGAACTTACCCTGACCGAGGAAAATGGCACTACTACGGTAATTTGGGCAGATTACGGAGATGTCGGTGGCAATCCCATTAACCACTATTTTGCGGCCATGATGGACGGTATGGTTGGGCCGGATTTTGAAGCCGGTCTTAAAAACTTAAAAAACCTGGTGGAATCTCAATAGCCGACGGCGACGGAGAGTGGGAGTGAGACTCCCTGCGCTCAGCGACGTGAGTGTAGTTAGTCTTATTTTTTCCTTTATTCATCCCGTTGCAGCCGAGCAGCAGGCACAAAGGATTTTCTTCTCCCGGCTTTTTTGTTACAACAAGGGCCGGGCCATAAAGGAAATAATCACATCGCATGAGCGCCGTTAAAAACAATCACCTCACTTCACTGCTGAATATCTGGTTTCCACAAAAAGATGAACTGGACTGGGTTCTGGCCACGATCATTGAGACTGATGGCTCCAGCTATCGCAAACCCGGCGCCATTATGTTCATCAATAGTCTCGGACAATACTATGGATTGCTGAGCGGAGGTTGTCTTGAAGCAGACATCATGCGTCAGGCAAGAAAGTGTTGGGACAGCGGTAAAAGTCACATTATTCAGTATGATATGCGCGATGAAGATGATATTGCGTGGAAGCTGGGTATAGGTTGTGGCGGAATGGTGCGTATTTTGTTGCAGCCTGTTACGGCGCAAAATCACTACCTGGAGTTAACCGCGTTAAAAACCCAACTGGACACTAATCAACGCTGCATATACATGCTTTTGGCTGAACAGGCAGAGGCCAAAAACCAATGTATCGCACAGGTTCCCGAAGATAAAAGTTGGACATTAAACCGCCTGAATCAGATCAACAATGAAAACTGGTTTGTCAGTGAACAGTTACCTGTTGTCCGGCTGGCGATTTTCGGCGGAGGTATAGACGCTATCCCTCTTGCCAATATTGCTAAACAATTGGGTTGGCACATTACTTTGTTTGATGAAAGGCTGGGGTATGCCAAAGAGGCCTTTTTTGCTTCAGTCGATGATATTGTCCGGGATAAACTGGATGATCTGCACAATCATCCTGCCTTGGCTCAGGTGTCAGCCGTTGTGTTGATGAATCACAATGTCACAATGGATGCTAAATCATTGCTCTTAAGTCAGTGCAGCGGTGCAAAATATGTAGGAATGTTAGGCCCGCGCCATCGAACTGAACGGGTTTTTAAAGACGTAAATATCGTTGAGTCACAATTGACAAAACCGCTCCACAATCCCATCGGATTTGATCTCGGTGGTGAGCTACCTGAATCTATCGCACTGAGTATGCTGAGTGAAATTCATGCGGTATTGTATGGTGCCAGTGGTCGTACCCTGACCCGGACACGCCCCGCGGCAAAACTAGCAGGTTAAGTTAGTGTCTGGATATACGCTGGGCACGCTGATGTTGGCGGCGGGACAAAGTCGCCGCTTTGACGGTATTAAGCAACTGGCGACGTTGCAGCAGTCATCTATGCTGCAACAGGCGTTGGAGAAGCTTTCTGGCATTGATTGTGACTGCCGGGTGGTCACATTAGGGGCCAATAAAGCCACCATAGAATCCGCAATTAACCTACCTGCAAATATTTTCGTTAAAACGGTTTCTGATTGGCAAAACGGCATTTCCGCCAGCATCAAAAGTGGTCTGGAAGCGCTTGAACATTGCTCTCATGTTTTAATTTTGTTGGCTGATCAACCGGATATTTCTGCGCATCAAATTGAACAACTTATCAGTTTGAGCCGTAGCAACCCGAAGCAGATTATTTGTGCACATTATGCGGGAAAAAATGCCGTCCCTGCTATTTTTCCTGCCAGCGACTATGCTTTATTGCACAGCTTGCAAGGTGATATGGGTGCCGGTAAGCACCTGAACAGTCCCAAATACAAAGAAAACGTTATCCCGGTTGCATTGCAAAGTGGTGCTACCGATATTGATACCCTGCAAGATTTGAGTCTCTGGCAAAAACAACAAAAGGTTAACCTATGATTACATTTACCCTGAACGGAAAACCCACAAAGGTCGAAGCTGAGCCTGAAATGCCATTGCTTTGGGTGATTCGTGATTTATTAAACATGACAGGAACAAAATACGGGTGTGGATTAGGGGTATGTGGCGCCTGCACCGTGCATATGGATGGTCAGCCTATTCGTGCCTGTGCCACGCCAGTTTCGGTAATCGCCGGAAAGTCAGTAACCACCATTGAAGGGCTGAGCAAAGATGCCAGTCATCCGGTGCAGCAGGCATGGGCGGAGCACAATGTACCACAATGTGGATATTGTCAGTCTGGTCAGATGATGTCAGCTGCGGCATTGCTGGCTTCCAATAACGATCCCAGTGATTCAGATATTGATAACTATATGCAGGGCAACCTGTGTCGTTGTGGTACCTATCCACGTATAAAAGCGGCAATTAAAACGGCGGCAAAATTTGTGGAGGTGAAATAATGTTTATTGAACAACTGCAACACCATGATTCGGTTATGCACAACATCAGTCGCCGTGGGTTTTTGAAAACCCTGGGTATTGCCGGTTCTGGCCTTGTATTAGGCGTGACATTACCGTCATTCTCGCCGGCCTATGCTGCTGAGTCAGGCAATGGTGAAATGAACCTGTTTGTCAGTATCGACGAGTCAGGCGAGGTGAATATTATCTGTCATCGCTCAGAAATGGGTCAGGGTATACGCACTTCATTACCGCAGGTGTTGGCTGATGAATTGCAGGCTGACTGGGAGAGGGTCAATGTAGTACAGGGCTTGGCGAATGCCAGTTACGGCAGTCAAAATACTGATGGCTCGCGTTCAGTTCGCCATTTTTATCAGACCATGCGAGAGATGGGGGCATCAGCCAGAACCATGCTGGAACAGGCGGCTGCAGAAAAATGGGGAGTGCCCGTAGAAGAAGTTAAGGCAATTGATCACAAGGTTGTCCATCAGTCTGGCAAAAGTCTGGGGTTTGGCGAGTTGGCAGCTGCGGCCAGTAAACTGACACCTCCGGATGTCGCCAGTTTGGTGTTTAAAAACAAGCAAGATTTTAAGTATATCGGCAAAGGGCTCACTATTGTTGATATGCACGATATTCAAACCGGCAAGACCCAATTTGGTCAGGATGTACACATGGAAGGTATGTTGTACGCCAGTATTGTTCGGGCACCTGTGGTTGGTGCAAATGTGCTGTCGTTTGACAAAGACGCTGCACTTAAAACTCCAGGTGTTGCTGATGTGGTGGCAATGCCGGAGCGCAGTTTTCCCGTGGGGTTTAATTCGCTGCCGGGTGTTGCAGTGTTAGCCAGTAATACATGGTCTGCGCAACAGGCAGCCAAAAAGCTCAGTATTGAATGGACACAACATGAAAACCAGTCACATGACTCGGGCGCTTTTCTGGCAACGTTACAAGAAAGAGTGAAATCCAAAGGCAAGGTGCAGCGTAGTGTAGGCGATGCTTATGCGGAATTGGACAAGGCTGAAAATACAGTTCAGGCGTCATATTCAGTACCTTATCTGGCCCATGCGACAATGGAGCCGCCTGCTGCTACGGCGGTTTTTAAAGATGGCCAAATGGAGATTTGGGCTTGTACTCAAACCCCTCAGTCCACGCAAAATACCGTAGCTCAGGTATTAGGGCTGGAGCCTTCTCAGGTCAAGGTAAACGTGACTTTATTGGGGGGCGGATTTGGCAGAAAATCCAAACCTGACTTTTCCGTTGAAGCCGCTATTTTAGCGAAACACAGTGGCAAACCGGTGAAAGTAGTATGGAGTCGAGAAAACGACATTCAGCATGGTTATTATCACGCCATCAGCGCGCAACATTATCAGGCCGGACTGAATGACAAGGGGCAGGTGAGTAGTTGGATACAACGCAGTGCATTCCCCAGTATAGGTTGGACCTTTAGTGGTAATACTAATGAACCGCAATCCTGGGAATTGTCGCTGGGGTTTGGTGATGTACCTTTTCAACTGCCACATTTATCCTGTGAATCTCATGAAGCTACAGCTCATGCGCGCATAGGATGGATACGCTCAGTGTGCAACATTCAGCATGCCTTCGCTCTGGGATCATTTGTGGACGAAGTCGCGGTTGCCGCTGATAAAAGCACACCGCAAATGTGGCTGGAACTGATTGGCGAGGATGCCAATATTGATCCAGGTCAGCAGGGATTCGAGTTTAGCAATTATGGCGAGACGTTGGAGCGGTTCCCGCTGGATACCAAGCGCCTGAAACACTGCCTGAATGAAGTCATTGCCAAATCCGGTGCGGATAAACCAACGGCTGCCAATGAAGCCTGGGGGGTCAGTGTTCATCGCAGCTTTGTCAGTTACGTCGCTGTGGCTGCTAAAGTCAAAGTTGATAACAACAAGGTAACAGTGTTGGAAATGCACTCTGCCATTGATGCCGGTACTGTAGTTAACCCGGACAGAGTTAAATCCCAACAGGAAGGCTCCATGATTTTTGGTTTGTCCATCGCTTTGTTAGGCGAAATCAGCTTTAAAGAGGGTAAGGTGCAGCAGTCGAATTATCATGACTATCAGGTATTGAGAATGAATCAGTGTCCTGAGATCTATACGCACATTATTGACTCAGACGCGGTACCAGGCGGTGTTGGTGAACCCGGTACTCCGCCTGTTGCTGCGGCAGTGGCGAATGCGATTTATCACGCCAGTGGCAAGCGAATTCGCGACCTGCCGGTTAAGAATCACATGCAAGTGTAGGTCGAAATCAGGTTGAATAGGAGGACACCGACGGTGTCCTTTTTCTTATCCTTAAGCCAGAAACAAATATTCACTGAGCAATGTTTCCGGAACTTAATTCACGGCGCGAGACTGAATAAATCGAATACGCAGACTCAGTAATATGGCTGCGACAGTCAGTCCCATTATTATCCCCAGCCAGAATCCCGTGGCGGCCATTGCCGGTACTATGGTATCCGTTAATGCCAGTAAATAACCCATGGTTAAGCCAACCCCCCAGTAGGAGCAAATCGTGATAATGAGCATGGCTTTAGTGTCTTTATAGCCCCTTAATATGCAACCTCCGATAACCTGAATGGCATCGGAAAACTGGAAAACCGCAGCCAGGAACAGTAAGTCTGCGGCCATATTAATAACGTCGGCTTCGGTACTGTACAAGCCTGAAAGTTCATAGCGTAACAACACTGAAATCAGCGCGTTTATGGCAGCAAATGCCAGCCCCAGTGCTACCGCGGTATAACTGGCATCTTTTGCGGCCTTTCCCCGGTTTTCCCCTAACAGGTAACCTATGCGAATGGTGACGGCCAGACCAATACTCAGAGGAACCATAAACAGCACACCGGATACGTTCAGCGCAATCTGGTGAGAAGCCACAATTTTCGCACCCAGCGGAGACAGTAACAAGGCAATCACTGAAAACAGGGTAACCTCAAATAACAACGCCAGGCCTATGGGAAGTCCAATCTTTAAGTGAGCGACAATTTTGCTGATATCCGGTTTACTGGAATGGCTAAAAAATGGTGCGAAAGCCAGTTCTTTGGAAAACTTCACGTATAACCAGTTGCAGGTCATCATCGCTACAAACACCAGACCTGTGGCTATTCCGCAACCCGCCCCCCCAAAGGCCGGTACACCAAATTTGCCATAAATAAACACGTAGTTGGCCGGTATGTTCACAATCAGGCCAACAATCATGATAACCATACTGGGTTTGGTGTGGGATAACCCCTCACTGTACTGACGCAAGACCATATAAACACAAAACGCCGGGAAGGCGACAAATACATATTGCAGGTAATCGGCCGAGATGCGGTGCAGATCGGCCGCCATATTAAAAGGCGTAAAGAATTGATAAGTATAAAAGCTGGCAATGAACACCAAAAAACTGAGGCCCAGTCCGATATAGAGAGCCTGATGGCCGACTTCCGGGATTGGCGCATGATTTTTAGCACCATGCAGACGTGAAATGATTGGTGGCAATGCCATAATGATACCCTGAACCAGGATCATTACCGGGAAAAACAAGCTGGATGCAACGGCTACGGCGGCCATATCTGTAGAAGACAGGCGACCTGCCATTAAGGTGTCAGAGACACCCATCAGCATTTGTGTGAGCTGAGCAACAAGCAGAGGCCCGGCTAACTTAAGTAGTGAGCGTGACTCGGTTCTGAAAGAGCGATATTTCAAGCGGTTCTCAATCTAATTTAACAATGGATCAAATGGCAGAATCTTAACTTTGGCATTTTTCGCCAGTTGACTGCAGTCAGCGTCGATGACCACAAAACAGTTGGCATCAGTAAAGGAATTCATGATACCGGAGCCCTGTTTATTACCGGGCATAACCCGAACATTCTGGTCACCATCCAGCCACATTCTGGCCCGCAAAAACTCCGCTCTGCCGGGTCTGCGTTTAAGGTCCTTATCCAGGTGGCCGGTTATTTCCAATGAATTGTGATTAACTTCACCGGCTAACTTTCTCAAGCCCGGTACAACCAGCTGTAACAGGGTTACGAAAGAGGATACCGGGTTGCCTGGCAGCCCGGAAAACAGCGTTTTTTGAATGCGCCCAAAGGCATAAGGTTTACCTGGTTTGATGGCAATTTTCCAGAACGTAATATCGCCAAGTTCCTGTAAAACCGGTTTGACAAAATCGGCATCACCCACAGACACACCGCCAGAACTAATAACCCAGTCATTGTGTGCTGCGGCTTCAGCAAATGCTTTGCGCGTGGCTTCCAGTTGGTCGGGGATGATACCAAAGTCGGTGACTTCGGCCCCCAGTTTGCGCAACATTGCAGTCAGTCCAACCCGATTACTTTCGTAAATTTGACCCGGTTGCAACGCCTTTCCTGGTTCAATCAATTCATCACCGGTCGCCATAATGGCCACTTTTATCTTGCGATACACCTGAATATCACGCATACCAACCGAAGCCAGTAACGATAAGTGTTGTGGAGCAAGGCGGGTGCCTTTGGGCAAAATAACACTGTCGCGCTGAATATCTTCGCCGGCTTTACGGATATTTTCTCCGGCAGTGATGGTCTTCAAACAAACGAGTTTATCGTCAGTCACTTTTGCCTCTTCCTGCATAACTACGGCATCAGCGCCCTGGGGAACTGGGGCACCGGTCATGATCCTGACGGCTTCACCTTGTTGCAAAGAATTGACATAAGCCTGTCCCGCCATGACCGCGGCAACAATCTGAATAGTAGAGCCCGCATCACTGGCTTTGAGCGCATAGCCGTCCATCGCTGAATTGTCACTGGGCGGTACATTCATCGGGGAAATAATATCTTCTGCGGTTATCCGACCGGTGGCCTGATCTGGCGTAACGGATTCAGTTTCCTGTACGGGTAGTATCTTATCTAGTTGTTGTACTAAAGCTTGTTCAACAGGTAAAAGACCGGGGGAATTACAACCAGACATGATAAATACGCCCTATGTTTGACAGTTATATACAGGATGAGGGTTCGATAAAACCGAGCCGCTCTTTATACCTGCGTTCTGATGTGGGTGCAATATTGTATTTGGAGAGTCCGTAGAAAACTCGATGAATTAGCGCCCTGAAAAAGGCGCTAATTTATTGTGCAGATAAACACAAGGCTAGCGGAATAGTCGTCTTGTGGCTATCAGGTGCCGGTCTGATTTGATAACCACACCGTTTGATAGGGTTGTAATGTGATTTCTTCGGTAATATCAATAATTTCACTATCGCTGATTAAATCTCGCCAGCGATCAGTGACCGTCAGGTTTAATTCGCCCAGTCGCAGCACCTGAGGTTGATCCGTGATATTGCTGATACAAAAAATACTCTGTCTTCGGTCCATGCTTTGACGCCAAAAACCAAATAACTGCAATCCCAGATGCAAGGTGAATTGTATTGCGTTTGGATGAAAGGCTTTTTGAGCGGTCCTGATATCGATAAGGGCTTTCATGCGTTCTAACACTTTGTGATGATGATTGAACCTGGAGCCCAATTCCATCTTTAACATGTCGTAGTTCCAGCGTTTGCGATTGATAGCGCGGTTGTGGTGAGTATTTTTCAACTTCTCATAGTCGTTGTTGGTACCCAGCATACTGTGTATGTAAATTCCGGGGATGCCCTCCAGGCCCAGCATTACGGCATGGGCACAAATAAAGCGTTCTAATCCCCACTTATCGGGCCCGTCAGTAGTACCTTGTAGGGCGTCAAACAAGGCGATATTCATTTCGTAAGCTTTTTGCTCACCGGTTTCTGTTGTGCGCCACGAAATACGCCCCCCAAATTGCTTCATGGTATTGATCAGGGTTGACAATTCATCCTCTGAAAGCAGCCCTTCGGCGGGTCTTAATCCAATGCCGTCGTGAGAGGCAATAAAATTAAAATAAGTGGTGCCGTTTTGCGCCGGAGGCATGCTCATTAACCAGCGTTTCAGATACAAACAGTTCCCGGTTATCAGGGTATTTACCAAAAGTGGCGGCAAACTAAAATTGTATATTGCGTGTGCCTCGTTGGCATTCCCAAAGTAGGTGAGGTTTTGCGTGTTAGGGATATTGGTTTCCGTAATAATTACAGCGTCAGGCTGGCTGTGCTCAATCAGTGAGCGCAATAATCGTATCACCTCATGTGTCTGCATAAGATTGATGCTGGGAGTCCCGGCAATTTTCCACAAAAAAGCCACGGCATCCATGCGAAAAATACGCACACCTGAATCAAGATACTGCCGGATGATAGAGACAAACGCCAAAAGCACATCAGGGTTGCGGAAATCAAAGTCAACCTGGTCATGACTAAAGGTACACCAGACGTGTTCCAGTCCTTTTGCTGTCTCGGTTTCGCGCAATAATGGCGAGGTACGGGGTCGAACAACCTGAGAAAGGTCATCGTCAGGCGACGCCGTGAAAAAGTAATCTGATCCCGGTCCTTCTCCCCGGATAAAGTTCTGGAACCAGGCACTGCGACTGGAACAATGGTTGATAACCAAATCAGCCATAAGGCGTCGATCACTGGCTATGGCTTCGATATCCTGCCAGTCTCCCAGCGCTTCATTGACGCTGGAATAGTCAATGACTGCAAATCCGTCATCGGAACTATAGGGAAAAAACGGCAAGATATGTACGCTGTTAATCGTGTCTGCAAAGTATTTATCCATAAAATGGCGCAGCGTCTTTAAGGGATGTTCGTCATCCCGGACGATACTGTCACCGTATGTGATCAATACGACATCCTGTTGATCCCAGTTGTTTTGAAATACGCCAGGCTGTTTGATGTCTTTATCCAGATGCATCAGTGCCAGTAATTCTTCACTCAGCGTCTCATAAGAACGGTTTAGCGTAATGCCATCGTAAATAACTTCCAGCTGCTGTTGCAGTTTGTGTTTTAGGTTTTCTAACAGCTCAGACATCGCCGGACTCCTTAACTAAATTCATTGAAGTCTAATTCAACTGCTTCTTTAATCTCATCGAGAATATCGGGCACAGCACTAACAACCCGGTTCCATGTAGGAATAAAGGGCGTCTCCATCGGGTTTTCCAAAAAGTGCTGACCAGCCGTCATGATATTTTGTGCAAACATTTCTACGGCATTTTCCTCATTATGAATATCAAACTTAAGCCCATTCATAATGGCATCGTTGTTGAAAGTCTCAACAAAATCAAGCGCGATACGGTAATAGGTAGCTTTTAGTGAACGGAAGGTACCAGCATCAAACTTTTCCCCCTGAGTGGCCAGTTTTCTGAATAAGGCTTTGGCGATATCTATAGACATTTTAGACAGGCCGGCTTGTTGATTATCCAGTGACAGATCCTGGTGCTTATGATCATAAGTTTTAGCTATATCTACCTGACAGATACGGTTGTGAGAATAATTGCGGTGCATTTCCGACAGGGTGCCAATTTCCAGTCCCCAGTCACTGGGGATGCGCAAATCATTTAATACGTCACGCCGAAATGAAAACTCACCGGCCAACGGATAGCGGAAACTGTCCATATATTCCAGGTAGTCATTGTGACCGCAGACGCGTTGCAGGGCGCGAATTAAAGGGGTAACTAACAAACGCGATACGCGACCATTAATTTTGCCGTCGGCAACGCGGGCATAATAACCCTTGCTAAATTCGTAGTTAAATCTGGGGTTTGCCACTGGGTAGAGCAGACGCGCTAATAAACCTCTGTCGTAAGTCAGAATGTCGCAATCATGCAGGCCGATGGATTCTGCTTTTTTGGTTGCCAGTATGTATCCCATGCAGTACCAAACATTACGCCCCTTGCCCAGTTCTGTGGGGGCCAGTTCCATCGCTTGTAACTTTGCATCGATGGCCTTAAGGCGTGGCCCGTCATTCCACAGTACGCGATGGTGTTGCGGCAGTTTTTTAAAAAATTGCAGAGCATGGCGGTACTGTGATTCATCGGCTCTGTCCAGGCCGATAACCACCTGTGATAGATAGTCTACCTGGCTGATGTCTTCAATAATGTTGGGTAATGCTTCGCCCTCCAGTTCGGAAAATAATGAGGGCAGTAACAAGCCCATAGGACGAGTCTGACTAAAGGTTTTTAACTCGGCTTCGAGATCTTCTGCACTGCGGTCGGCCAGATTGTGTAGTGTTGTAATAACACCGTTTTGGTAAAAGTCTGCCATAGTTCTTTACTCCTGATTGAAGACGATTTTTTCGAGGCATTCAGACCAGCCTTCTGGTCCGCAGAGGGTACTTTGGTAAAGGTGTTTTGATTTTTTTATTATTGGGAAAGGGTGTTGTAATGATTTTATTTGGATGGCGATATCTGCCGCTTCCAGCATGGCACTGTCGTTTTGACTGTCTCCCAGTGCGATGCTGGTGAATTGTTGCTCCTCACATTCTTGTGAGAATACCTGAGTGAGCCATTGCAGGGCTTTGCCCTTATCAGTTTCACCACAGATGTGGGTAAAACGACCGCCGGTCAATACCGTGGCACCTGCAGCTTGCATACTGTGTAAAAATTCTCTTTTGGCGTATTCATCGCCTGACCAGTGCACAGGTTCGCCGTAATGTCTTTGCATGGCAAGCTGCGCATCTTTTGGTGTTAGTCCGGTTAAATTCACCACTTCGGCAACATCCATTTGAGAAAACCCCCTGAACATGCCAAAAAAGTGTTGTCCGTGTTGCTGAATTATCGATAACCAATGGGCTCTTTCCTGTGTGAACGACTTTATCCACATGTCATCTTTTTCAACGGTTTCCGGCGGTTGCCACGGGAAAAAGTCTTTAGGGATAGCGATTGCTGCGCCATTTTCAAAAATAAACGGGGTTTGCAATTTAGCTTCGCGTCGAAAGGCTTCGATCTCTGCAAAGGTTTTACTGGTATTGGGAATAATAAAATGGCCGGCAGATTTTAGCTTTTCCAGGGTGTTTAGCGCTGGCGCAAAACTGTAACTGTCATGGTCTAAAAGCGTTCCATCAAGGTCGGTGTAGATTAGAAAGGTTGTTAAGGACACGGCGCTTTACTCCAAATTAATATGCTATAAACCCGAAGTGGCGTAAATGTTTCTGTGGTCGTCCAGTTCAAACACCACATCACAGCGCTGAGGCAGCGAATTAAGGCATTCCTCAGTGAGACGCTGATAAAACTGAATAAACTGCAATATGCCCGATTCATCCATTACGCGACTCTTATCAGAATCCTTAATCTTAGCGGATAATTTTTGCTCCTGCTCCAGTCGCCATTGAAACACATTGTCAAATCCCGGAGCCTTTAGCATTACCCAGTAATTCATGAGACTGTAAAGCGGTTCGTAATGTGCTGTGATTTGTTGATTTACCCAGTTTCGCCATATCAGATTTGCGTCCTGTTCTGCTTCCAGGGCATTCACCGGATAACGCAGTTGCAACGGAGATTGTGCAGTAACACCCCAGCACCAGCCTTCCATGATAACCAGATCCACGGGGCCGGTAACTTCAGGCCATTCTCGTTCGGCGTAGGGGTTATCCGTTGCTTTATTGAAACGCGGTAGTCGAATGCTTTCTGGCGTGCTCATTGTCCTGAGTGTTCTTGCCATCAGGTCAGTATTGTGTGTGCCCGGCACGCCGCGAGTGGCCAACAGCGGCGAGATTTGTGTTGCCAGTTGCAGCCGGGTTTTTCTGTCATGGTAAAAATCATCCAATGACAGTACCGCAACCTTTAATCCGCTGGCGCTAAACCACTCGCCCAGAAAGGCGCTCAGGGTAGATTTTCCTGAACCCTGGCAACCGTTTACCGCGACATAGAAGGTGCTGCCGTGCTCTGCCATTGCCATCGTTATTTTTTCCGCCAAAGGCAAAAAACATTGGGAAACCGTTTCGGCAAAATTGTCCGGTAATTGATGAGTTGCTAAAAAGTCATTCAAAAATGTGGCTTTGATAGCAAATACTCCTGATTAAATGGGTTGTTGCATTGCTGAGGGCTTCAACATCCATGCCAGCGCCCGGCTGATCTGATATTTAACTTTAAGCCTATAAAACATAAGGGGTACAGGCTAATGATAGCGGATATTAAACGAAGACAGGAATATTGTATTGCACCAAAATGGTGAGTTGCGGGGTGGATATCATTAGTGTTGGTGCAATTTTTTGCTGCAGATTGGTGCGAAATGCTTAAGCGATATAAGGCATAAACAAAAGGTACAGCCAAATCAGCAAACTGTTGCTGCTGAATAGGGTGAAATACTTGAGTAAATTACTCAGGTAATTTACCATTGCCGCCATTAATAGGACAGATGCCTTGTTATTCTCTGAAGTGCGTTCAGAGAAGGTATTTTGGTCAGCAAAATTAAAGATGATGGTATGTCTGAACAAATAGAAGACGCGTTAAGAAAAGAGTATGAAGCGGGATTTGTTTCTGCGATTGAATCAGAAACCTTTGCCCCTGGTTTGGATGAAGACGTTATTCGTCGCATCTCAACGATCAAGGGTGAGCCTGAGTGGATGTTAGATTGGCGTTTAAAGGCCTTCAGAATCTGGCAAAAAATGGAAGAGCCTGAATGGGCTCATTTGCATTATCCCAAAATCGACTATCAGAATATTTCTTATTATTCTGCACCTAAGAGTATGGCTGATAAGCCGAAATCTCTGGACGAAGTCGATCCGGAGTTACTGGCAACATACGAGAAATTAGGAATTCCACTGCACGAGCAGGAAATGCTGGCGGGCGTGGCTGTTGATGCTGTTTTCGATTCAGTATCCGTGGTTACCACCTACCGCGAGAAGCTGGAAGAGGCGGGTGTTATCTTTTGCCCAATCTCCGAAGCCGTGCACAAATACCCGGAACTGGTCAAAAAATATCTGGGCCGTGTCGTACCTCAACACGACAATTATTTCGCTGCGCTGAATTGTGCGGTATTTACCGATGGTTCCTTTGTTTATATTCCAAAAGGCACGCGTTGTCCGATGGAGCTATCAACCTACTTCAGAATTAACGAACAAAACACCGGACAATTTGAACGCACACTGATTGTCGCCGATGAAGGGAGTTATGTCAGTTATCTGGAAGGATGCACGGCACCGCAACGAGACGAAAATCAGTTGCATGCTGCGGTCGTTGAGTTAGTCGCCCTGGACGATGCTGAAATCAAATATTCCACGGTACAGAATTGGTACCCGGGTGATGCTGAAGGCAAGGGCGGGATATACAACTTTGTAACCAAGCGTGGCATTTGCCACACCAATGCCAAAATCTCCTGGACTCAGGTGGAAACCGGTTCAGCGATTACATGGAAATATCCGAGCTGCATATTGAAAGGCGATAACAGTGTGGGTGAGTTCTACTCTGTGGCATTGACCCGTGGTAAACAACAAGCGGATACCGGCACCAAGATGATTCACATTGGTGAAAATACCAAATCCACCATTATTTCTAAGGGGATTTCAGCGGCGCAGAGTAACAACAGTTATCGTGGCCTGGTACAGATGCACAATAGTGCCAAAAAGGCCCGGAACTTTACGCAGTGTGATTCGTTGCTGATTGGTGATCAGTGTGGTGCTCATACATTTCCCTATGTAGAAAGCAGTAACCCCAGCGCCATTGTAGAACACGAAGCTACCACGTCAAAAGTGAGTGATGAGCAAATGTTTTTGTGTCAACAGCGCGGCCTGGATGCAGAAAAAGCCGTATCTATGATTGTTAATGGCTTTTGTAAAGAGGTCTTTAAAGAGCTGCCCATGGAGTTCGCTGTAGAGGCCGGTAAGTTGTTAGAAATCAGTTTAGAAGGCTCGGTGGGTTAAACCAGCGTTCCCAGCAAGGTAAAGAATTAATGTTAAAGATCAGAAATTTAAAAGCAAAAGTTGAAGATAAAGAGATTCTGAAAGGCTTGAGTCTCGAAGTTAAACCGGGTGAAGTCCATGCCATTATGGGCCCTAATGGTGCCGGTAAAAGTACCCTAGGCTACGTGTTAACTGGCCGTGATGGTTATGAAGTAACCGACGGTGATGCAACGCTAAATGGCGAAGATTTGCTGGAGCTGGAAATCGAAGAGCGCGCCCGCGCCGGATTGTTTTTGGCATTCCAGTATCCGGTAGAAATTCCCGGTGTCAGTAATCTGGAATTTATGAAAGCCGCTGTTGATGCTGCGCGTGAAGAGCGCGGCGAAGACGCGCTGAGTTCCGCAGACTTTTTAAAGGCGGCAAAAGCAGCCTGTAAGCAGGTAAACCTGCCACTGGACTTCCTGAAACGCGGCGTCAACGAAGGTTTCTCTGGTGGTGAGAAAAAGCGTAATGAAATTATGCAGATGTTGCTGTTACAGCCGAAATTATGCATCCTGGATGAGTCTGATTCAGGTCTGGATATTGATGCTTTGAAAGTCGTAGCTGAAGGGGTGAACAGTCAGCGTGACGATCAGCGCAGCTTTATCGTTGTGACCCATTACCAGCGCTTGCTGGACTATATCAAACCGGATTTTGTACACGTATTATCAGACGGCAAGATCGTAAAAAGTGGCGATGCCTCGTTAGCGCATGAACTGGAAGCCGAAGGCTATGCCTGGTTGGAAACTTATGATCGCCAGGCCGAAGAGGAAACGGCATGAGTGCATGGTTAGCCAACGCGATTGAAAAAAGTCATTCAGTCAACGACTGGCTGACAGCAAAGCGCCAGGGGGCCCTGGCGTTATTGCAGGAAAAAAACTGGCCAGGGCGCAAAACTGAAGACTGGAAATACACCTCTGTTCGCGCATTGGAAAAGCGCGCTATCAGTTCTGCGGCCAATGCTGGCGAGGTTAACGTTGCAACTATTGCTGGTCTGGAAGCGATTGAACTGCATTTCATCGATGGCCATTTTCAGGGTGTTAAACAATCTCTTCCCGAAGGCCTCAGTATTGTAGAACTGAGCAAAGCAGATGCTGAAGTTCAGGCGTGGGCTGTTGAGGCATTTTCTGCCTGCAAGCCAAAGAAACATCTGTTTGGGCTAATTAATGATACTTTGGCAGATAATGGCCTGGTGATTGATGTAGCGGAAGGTGCTGACATTAAGCAGCCAATGCGCATAGTCAATGAAATTACGCAAGACATCGATGTGCAGCATCGGGTGCTGGTTCGCTTAGGCGAAGGCGCAAAAGCTACTGTGATTGAACAAGCGGGCGGCACGCAGGAAAGTTATTTTTCTGGTTTTGCCGAGTACTTTTTGGCTGAAAAGGCAGCACTTGAACACTATCGCTTTTGTTTGCGAACTGGCAAAGCCTTGAGCATTGGCGGCAGTCATTTTGAACTGAAAAGCAACGCTCAGATAAATTCTACTCTGGTGGGGTTTGGATCTGAGTTGTCCCGACTCGACGTCGATGTTATGCATCGCGGCGAAGGTGCACATGCAAAAATCAATGCCGTTTATTTGTTGGATTCCGGCGAAATCTTCGATTTGCATTCCTGCATTGAACATGAAATTGGGCATTGCACCACGGATGAAACCGTACGCGGTATTGTCGGCGACAAAGCAACCGCTACCTTTAACGGTCGAATTCACATTCACCGCGACGCCCAAAAGACTCTGGCGGAGTTAAGTAACAAGAATTTGCTGTTAACAGATAACGCCCAGATCAATACTAAACCTGAATTAGAAATTTACGCGGATGATGTGCGCTGTGCCCATGGTGCAACTGTGGCAGAGTTGGATAAATCGGCGCTTTACTATCTCACCAGTCGTGGTGTCAGTAAGTCTCAGGCGCTGGTAATGCTGAACTTTGGATTTATTAATGCCCTGGTAGACGAAATGCCTAACTCTGCGTTGGCTGAATGGTTAAGACCGCAATTGCAGGAACGCTTTGCCAAAATGAATCAGGAACCCGCACAAGCATGAGTTTTAACCCCGCGGAAATAAAAAAGCAATTTCCAATTTTGCAACGGCAGATAGACGGCAATCCGTTAGTGTACCTGGATAATGCTGCGACAACGCAAAAGCCGCAGGCTGTGCTTGATGCACTGAGTCATTATTACACGCATTGCAACAGTAATGTACATCGCGGTGCCCACACGCTGGCAGATGAAGCCACCAGACTCTATGAGGCGGCGCGGGAAAAGGTAGCCCGTTTTATCAATGCTTACGACAAGAAGGAAGTGATCTGGACGGCGGGCACCACAGAAGCCATCAATATTGTTGCCAATGGCGCTAAGCAGTTACTCAAATCCGGTGATGAAGTCATCGTTACTGAGATGGAGCACCACGCGAACCTGGTCACCTGGCAACAGGTGTGTAAAATTTCTGGCGCCAGTCTGAAAGTCGCCCCCATTACTGACGATGGTGAGCTGGATGTTGCAGCGTTTCAGAAGCTGCTGAATGGCAATACCCGATTGGTGGCCATGCCACATATCAGCAATGCGCTTGGCACCATAAATCCATTGCATGAACTAATTCCAATGGCGAAATCGGTAAATGCACTGGTACTGGTTGACGGTGCGCAGGGGATTGCTCATGGCGATGTTGATGTTCAGGCGTTAGGTTGCGACTTCTACGCATTTTCCGGACACAAGATATTCGCGCCTACGGGAATTGGTGTGTTGTGGGGTAAAGCTGAAATCTTGTCTGACTGGCCCGTATGGCAAACCGGTGGCGAAATGATTTCGGTTGTGACTTATGACAGCGCAACCTGGGGTGAGTTACCGAACCGACTTGAAGCCGGTACACCAAATATCGCGGGGGCCGTTGGATTGGGAGCTGCCATTGACTGGTTTAGTGGTCTCGATCTGGAAGCGGTAAAGGCTCATGAGCAGCTATTGATGCAAAAAGCGGTGGAATTATCCACAGGTGTTGATGGTCTTATTATTAAGGGCAATGCACCCCATAAAATAGGTGTGTTTAGCTTCATTATCGAAGGTACGCATCCGGCTGATATCGGCTTTTTACTGGATAAACAGGGGATTGCCATCAGAACCGGTGATCATTGCGCACAACCATTGATGAAGCGGTTAGGGGTTCCAGGAACAGCCCGTGCTTCCTTTTCTATCTATAACACGGTAGAAGATGTGGAAGCGCTGTTTAAAGCATTGCAGAAAGTCAAAATGATGTTGATGTAGAGAGTTAAGATGACGGTAAATACATTTGATCCAACGGCATCGTTGGTAACCGTAACTGATTCGGCGAAAGCCCACTTTGCAAAAATGTTGGGCAATAATCAGGACAAGATGATTCGCTTAAGCACAAAGGTGAGCGGCTGTTCCGGCTATGCTTATGTTCTGGACGCTGTTGATGCTAAAAAAGATAACGATCTGGAAATAACGCTGGATAACGGTTTGTTGCTGTTAATCGCTGCTGATGCGGCTCCGCTGGTACAGGACACTGAAATAGATTACGTTAAAGTGGGTATCAACGGTGAGATTCGCTTTAATAACCCCAACGTGGTCAGTGAGTGTGGCTGCGGTGAAAGCTTTAACGTAGGTTAATCCCCAGATGCAAAAAAAGATGGTGGTCACTCAGCGGGAGTGTCCGGCGAGACGCGTACCCTCTGGTGATCAAACGGTCATTCCGGCTAATCAATTTGTTACCATTAATCAGGCTCTGGGAGGTAACTACACCGTTACCTGGATGGGCAACATGTTGCGTATTGATGGTACTGATGCCGATGCCATTGGCATGAAGCCTGAAGAGCTGACTTTTGATTCTGTTGAACATAACGACATCCGCGAAACTCAGGTTAATCAGGCTCTGGATACTATTTTCGATCCGGAAATACCCATTAGTCTGGTGTCGCTTGGGCTAATTTATAAAGTGGATATTGACCAGGACAGTGGCAAGGTTGATATTGATATGACGCTGACTGCACCTGGCTGCGGAATGGGGCCGGTATTAATCAGTGATGTAAAATATCGCGTTGCTAAAGTACCCAATGTCAAAGACGTTAAGGTTAACCTGGTATTTGATCCGCCCTGGTCAAAAGACATGATGTCTGAAGAGGCGCAGTTGGAAGCTGGCCTGTTTTTTTAATCTCTATTCAAAATCTATCTTATGAGCTTACCCACAACTGACGAAATATTAGATGACCTGGCGTTTTTTGACAGCTGGGAAGAGCGCTACAAGTACATTATCGATTTAGGCAAGGCCTTGCCGGCTTTCCCGGCAGAATTACAAACTCCCGACAGACTGGTTAAGGGCTGTCAGAGTAACGTTTGGTTGGAAATTGCCGGTGACAATGAACGCATCGAGTTTCTGGTGGACAGCGATGCCGTTATCGTAAAAGGATTATTGGTATTAGTGCTGGCGGCCTATAACAACAAGTCGGCACAACAAATTCTGGCATTTGATATTGATGCATACTTTAAACAGCTTGATCTGGAGCGGCATATCAGCCCGACGCGGGGTAATGGTCTGAAGTCTATTGTTGCTCGTATAAACAGTATCGCCAAAGCCGCACTGGCATAAACGCCGCCATTTTCGGCTTATCTCACTCCTTGTGATCTTTTTCACACCTCGTAACCATTAGTTATGATTAATGCACGATTAGGCATTGAATTTAAGAGGCTCCGGAGGTAACTTGAACACCTTGATAAACTCCGAGCCTGATGACCTAAGTAGCGTCGGCTATTGCTGCAATTCGCTATAAGGAACTCTGGCCGTTTTGCTTACCGGAGCACGATGCACCGGCGCAAAACACGGGTTGGGCGAGAAATCAAACAGCCTCCCGAAAGTTGATATTTAAGGATAAATACCAGCTTTAATTTGGAAAGGTGTTCAATGTTAGAAGATACTTTTGGTCGCAGATTTCACTATCTGCGATTATCCATTACTGATGTCTGTAATTTCCGGTGCAGTTATTGTTTACCGGACGGCTACCAATGTGATTCGGATCGCGATTTCCTGTCACTGTCTGAAATAAAGACCATCGCACAAGCATTTGCAGAGCTGGGTACTTCCAAAATCCGCCTTACCGGTGGCGAGCCGTCACTGCGCAAAGATTTGCCGGACATCATTGCTACCTGCGCGCAAACTCCTGGAATAGACAATGTCGTCATCACCACCAATGGTTATCGCTTTCCCGACGTCATTGACGAATGGCAAGATGCCGGAATTGGGGGGATTAATGTCAGCATTGATTCGTTAGATCCCAATGTGTTTAACGCCATTACCGGAGCCGACAAACTCAAAGCCATTTTGGCGGGAGTAGAAAAAGCAGCGTCGTTGGGAATTCCGGTTAAAATCAATTCTGTACTAATGAAAGGCGTTAATGAACAAAGTCTGAAACAGTTTCAGGCCTGGCTGAAAGATACCTCGGTAACCCTGAGATTTATTGAACTGATGGAGACGGGATTAAGTCATCAGTTTTTCAAACAACATCATGTACCTGGTGAACCTTTGAAACAGCAATTGTTGCAGGAAGGTTGGACACGGATTGTCAGAGGAAAATCAGCGGGTCCGGCACAGGAGTTTCAACATCCGGATTACGCCGGACGGATAGGCCTGATCATGCCTTACAGCAAAGATTTCTGTGACAGCTGCAACCGCTTGCGCATATCCGCAACCGGCAAGTTACATTTGTGTTTGTTTGCCGAACAAGGTCTGTCGTTGCGAGAAGAAATCGCTTCAGGCGACCAGCTGGCACTGCAACACAAAATTTCCACTATGCTCAATGACAAAGAAGTAAGCCACTGGTTACAGGATGGCTTTACCGGTGCCACAAAAAACCTGGCAATGCTGGGTGGCTAAACTTAACAGGAGTAAATAGAATCCAATGTCTGCCTCTGAACAAAAACTCAATATCGCGATATTAACTGTGTCAGATACGCGCACAGAAGAAACGGACACCTCAGGTCGTTATTTAGCAGAGGCTGTTACCGAAGCCGGTCATGCACTGATAGAAAAGGCCATAGTGATTGACGATAAATATCGATTGAGAGAAATCGTGTCCCGCTGGATAGCGGCAGATAATATTCATGTGGTGATTAGTACAGGTGGAACCGGATTTACCGGCAGAGATACCACGCCTGAAGCCTTAAGTGTCCTGTTTGACAAAGATATCGAAGGTTTTGGTGAATTGTTCAGGCATATTTCCTATCAGGAAATCGGTACTTCTACGGTACAGTCCAGAGCCTTTGCAGGTATCGCTAATAAGACGGCGATTTTTTGTTTACCAGGATCAACGGGGGCTTGCAAAACTGGCTGGCACGGCATCCTGAAAGAACAGCTGGATGGCACTCACAAGCCCTGTAATTTTGTCGGTCATTTAACTAATTAATATGAAAAACGTTGTAAATAACAGCTCGCCGGGTTTAACCCATATCAATCAAAAGGGTGAGGCCGCGATGGTGGATGTCACTGAAAAAGCGATAACCCAGCGCGCCGCAGTAGCCACAGGTAAAGTGAGTATGTCACCAGCGACATTTGAGCTGATTGTTGCTGGTGAGCATGCCAAAGGCGATGTTTTAGCCGTGGCGCGAATCGCCGGTATTCAGGCCGCTAAAAAGTGTGCAGACTTAATCCCTTTGTGTCATCCGCTGATGTTGAGCAAAGTACAGGTGGATTTTGAGCCTGATCCAATACGCCATCAAATTAAAGTTAAAGCTCTGTGTAAACTGGCTGGTAAAACCGGGGTGGAAATGGAAGCGTTAACGGCAGTATCAGTAGCCTGTTTAACCTTGTTTGATATGTGTAAAGCCGTAGACCCGGAAATGATCATCTCAGATATTATGGTGAACAGTAAAACTGGCGGGAAAACTGGTAATTGGCAGCACAGCAAAGTGGGCGAGGTGCCGGAATGATAACCGTATTATTTTTTGCGCAATTACGAGAACAACTGCAATGCGATAAATTGCAATTGGATGACTATCCGCAAACTGTGGCTGAATTGCGCGCCATGTTAGGTAAAAAATCACCTCTGTGGTCTGAATTATTAGTTAGTGACACTGCACTGGCTGCGGTCAATCAAACCATTAGTCATGATCAGGTATCCCTGAACAGTGGTGATGAAGTGGCATTTTTCCCGCCTGTAACCGGAGGATAGTTTGACCAAATTTACTGTGCGGATACAGGAAGCCGACTTTTCTCTTGAGCATGAATATCAGGCCGTGTTAGCGGGGAAGGCTGAGGCGGGTGCTGTGGTGTCTTTTGTCGGGCTGGTACGTGACTTTAATGACGGTCGCAATGTCACCGGATTAAAACTGGAACACTATCCCGGTATGACTGAAAAAGCCCTCAATGACATAGTGCAGCAAGCGAGTGAGCGATGGCAGCTGCAGGCGGCAACAGTAATTCATCGGGTAGGGCAGTTATCGCTTGCTGAACAAATAGTGTTAGTGATCGTTACCAGTGCGCATCGTGGTGACGCTTTTGACGCCTGTGAATTTATTATGGACTTTTTAAAAACTCAGGCGCCTTTTTGGAAAAAAGAAACCACTGATAACGGTGAGTTTTGGGTTGTCGCGAAATCGGCTGATCAGGACAAGGCAAAAACATGGTGACGCAGCCGCACATTTAGCGCAAAGCCACGCAGTCGCTATTACTTTTATTCCCGATATTATCGTTCGGCGATTAATGTGGCCCTAAGCGGAGCGGGATAACCTTCTATGGTTTTACTGAGATCGTCTTTATCCAGAAAGTCCTGCAGTGAATGGCTGGTCATCCAGTCAGTTCGGCGTTGCTCGTCAAGGCGGGTCTCGTCCAGATTGACACAGCGAATATTTTTAAATCCGGCTCTGGCCATCCAGTGTTCCAACGCTTTAATACTGGGAATAAACCAAACATTGCGCATTTGTGCGTAACGTTCACCAGGTACTAGTACTGTGTTTTCATCGCCCTGTACAACCAGGGTTTCCAGCACCAGCTCACCACCGATTTTCAGTTGATCTTTTAATTGTTGCAGGAATTCAAACGGGCTTTTTCTGTGATAAAGCACCCCCATAGAAAATACCGTGTCAAACGCCTTAAGTGCTGGCATTTGTTCTATTCCCAGGGGAAGGAGGTGGATGGGTTGATTCCGGGCAAAGTGTTTTATCGCCTGAAACTGAATCAAAAACAGTTGAGTGGGATCTATGCCAACCACCATTTCTGGTTTATCTGCCAGCATACGCCACATGTGATAACCACTGCCGCAACCTACGTCCAGCACAGTTTTCCCCGCCAGCGATCTGATATGCGGGGCTATGCGCTCCCACTTCCAGTCAGAGCGCCACTCTGTATCTATATGAATATCATGAATGAAAAAGGGCCCCTTGCGCCAGGGCATAAATTGCTTTAGCAGGCCTGCTATCTGTTTTTGTTGATAGTCAGTAATATCAGCCGCAGAGCCGATACGTACTTCATTGAGCAAGTCCATATTAGACGGCGCGGTGTCCGGCAGCTGTTCCAGCAATTTGCACCATTTCTTAAAATCACCGTGTAATGCCTCTTTGTGCCATTTAGCTAAGTGGGCAGGTAAAGTTTCCAGCCAATGCGCTAGTGGTGTGGGAGCGATTTGCTCATAAAACTGATAAAACCATTTCATGGTAATTTGTCTCTAATCAAGTTTGGGTTTTATTGCCAACATAGAGGCAAAATTAAAGCACTGAAACCAGGTCAACGCCTCGGTGAATCCGATATCTTTCAGGCGATTCAGGTGAAACGGTAAGGATTCCAGTTTCATGATATTTTCGATCGCCGTGCGTTTTTGACTGATTTCCAACTCACTGTATCCATTGCGGCGCTTAAACTCATGGTGTAATTCAATGAGGCTTTCATCAGCGGTGGAATGGCCCAGAGACACTTTTTCTGACAAGATTAAAATTCCACCTGGCAACAGTCCGTCAAAAATGTTTTTGAGCACAGCATAACGTTGTTCAGGGGGAATAAACTGCAAGGTAAAATTGAGAATGACCACAGAAGCGTCTGAAATATTTATCTGTGTAATATCTGCCTGCGCGACATTAACCGGAATCTCTGATTTAAAAGCGGCTAAATGACTCTTGCAGCGACTTACCATGTCAGGACTGTTGTCTATCGCTTCGATTTTTACGTTGTTTGCTTTTACGTATTTTCTCACCGATAAACTGGCCGCTCCCAATGAGCACCCCAGGTCGTAGATGGTGCTGTTATCCTGGGCAAACTGTTGTGCCAGCAAGCCTATGTTGTCAACTATGGTACTGTAACCTGGGACCGAGCGTTGGATCATGTCTGGAAACACGGCAACCACGTCCTGATCAAATTTGAAGTCAGCAACTTTATCGTGAGGTTTGGAATAAATCAGATCTTTGTTCAAGTGTGTTTCAGGTCGGCTAAAAAATCGTATTTTAGCGCAAAATTACCCTGGCCAAAACATTTCTGATGGGGTCAATGAATAAATGATGAGCAATTTCTTTTTGAGAAACAATGCAGTAACTAAAAATATTAGACTAAAGTCGTAGACTGAACCATAATGCTTTTCACTGCTGTTAAAAATCAAAGGTTTACGATGACAAAGTTTGTAGTAGCGGATGATCACCCATTATTTCGAGATGCGTTGACGGCGGCATTAGAGGCTTTAATAAAAGACCTGGAAATTATACAAGCCGGAACACTGGATGAGACCATTTCTTTGTTAGAGCAGAACAAAGATATTGACCTGGTATTGCTGGATTTACACATGCCAGGCAGTGAAGACTTTTATGGTGTTATTCGCATTACTGAAGACTTTCCCGACGTGCCGGTGGCAGTTGTTTCTGCCAGCGACTCGCCAATTGTGGTCTCTAAAGTAATGGCATTTGGTGCCAGAGGGTTCATTCCTAAAACCACACCATCAGCGGATACAGCAGCCGCGATCCAGTCAATATTGGGTGGAGCTAATTGGTTACCTGAAGGATTCAGAGACAATCTCATCAAAGTCGAAAGGGAAGACATTGATATTGCTGCCAGAATGGCAGAACTAACACCGAAACAGTTCCAGGTATTAAAACATCTGCAAGGTGGTATGTTAAATAAACAAATCGCCTTTGATTTGAATATTACTGAAGCCACAGTGAAGGCGCATATCAGTGCAATCTTCAAAAAATTGGAAGTCAATAACCGAACTCAGGCAGTTTTAGTTGCAGAGAAGCTACAACTCAATTAACGTTTCTCACCCCGTAATTAAATCTGAGATATAAAAATGATAAATCCGGATCTTCCTTTGGTGGATTTGCATCGTCATCTTGACGGTAACATTCTGCCTGAAACAATCTGGCGTTTGGCCAACAAAAACGGCATTGAATTGCCCGTAAACTCGCTGGAAGCTCTCATTCCCCTAACACAAATCCAGGATCAAACCAGCGATTTGTTGGCATTCTTACAAAAACTGGATTACGGCGTTTCTGTGCTCGCATCAATTGATGACTGTTACACCGTAGCCTACGAGAACATGTTAGATGCCAAACGTCAGGGTATCGATTATGTAGAACTGCGTTTTTCTCCTTATTATATGGCGATGAATCACAACCTTAATATGGCCGATGTTGTGGCTGCTGTTGTCGATGGGGTCAGAGCCGGCGAAAAGGATACCGGAGTTAAAGCAAACCTGATTGGTATCTTAAGCCGAACGTTTGGTGCGGAAACCTGTATGGCGGAACTGGAGTCCTTATTGGCGCACAAGGAAAAGATAGTCGCCCTGGATCTGGCAGGTGATGAAATCAACTTCCCGGCACATTTGTATAAAGAGCATTTCAAAAAAGGTCGTGACGCTGGGTGGAGTATTACTGTTCACGCCGGAGAGGCAGATGGCCCACAAAGCGTGTGGAATGCCATTGAAATGTTAGGTGCGACGAGAATTGGACATGGTGTAGCGGCGACACAGGATCCAAAGTTAATGGAATATATGGCAAAAAATGGCATTTCCGTTGAATCTTGTCCTACTTCAAATTATCAAACTGCAACGGTAAAAGCGGTAAAAGACAGCCCTATGCCTACCTTTATGGAAAATGGCATTGTGGTGAGCCTGAATACTGACGATCCGGCAGTATCTAATATCGATTTACCACACGAATATCAGGTTGCTAAAAGCGTTATTGGATTAACTGACCAACAGTTGCGTCAGGTACAGGAAAATGGCGTTCATGCCGCATTCCTGTCAGATTCTGAGAAAAAAGCCTTACTCAATAGCAAGCGGTAAGCCTGCCCGGGCGACAGTGCTAAGGTTACTGTCGCCTGAAAATTCTACTATTCAGCACAAATCTCGCGTGCTAAATACACAAATTAATCGCTTCTTGACCAACTAGTCAATACTTGCGACACTCCGTGAAGTCATTCAATTAGGGCATAGATTGACGGTTGCAGTCGCAATTTTAAACAATTGGCTATAAAACCACTCTGTTTATAAAGTTTTAATCTAAAATATCTGCAACAAGTATTATAATTAGAATAGAATAATAAAAAAAACACTGACTTAACTGATTTAACACACTCTAGGACACAGCAACATGATAAAAAAATCAGCTATTGCAGTCGCACTTCAGTGCGCGCTTATTTCACTTGGTGCTCAGGCACAGGAACAGGAAGCTGAAGACAACAGTGGTTTAGAAACCATTACTGTAAAAGCCCAAAAGAGAACCCAGAGCATTCAGGACGTTCCAATCTCTATCTCTGCGCTGAATGGCGAGAAATTTGAAGCTATCTTTTCTGGCGGTGATGACATTCTTTCACTGGCGGCAAGAGCGCCTGGTTTGAATGCTGAATCATCAAATGGCCGTGTTGCCCCGCGCTTTTACTTGCGTGGTTTAGGTAATACCGACTTTGACCTGGCCGCATCACAACCAGTTTCTATCGTGATGGATGATGTAGTAAAAGAAAACGTTATCCTGAAAAGCTTTCCATTGTTTGATATCGAGCAAGTGGAAGTATTGCGCGGTCCTCAGGGCAGTTTGTTTGGTCGAAACACGACCGCTGGTATCGTTAAGTTTGATACCCGCAAACCTACTCAGGAATTTGAGGCTTTTGTTGAAGCATCTTTAGGTTCCATGAGCACCGCAAACCTGGAAGCCGCTGTAGGTGGTGGTTTATCGGATAATCTGTCAGGTCGTTTCTCGATATTATCGCAAAATCGTGGTGACTGGATTGATAATGCCTTCACAGGTGAAAATGATGCCATGGGCGGCTACAATGAACTTGCCTGGCGCGGACAGTTATTGTGGGAGCCGGGCTTAGGTGATACCTCTGTGTTACTGCAAGTATACGGGCGTGATCTGGAAGGTACAGCGTCTATTTTCCGGGCTAATGCGCTAACTACAGGAAGTAATGAGTTTAATAGTACCTATGACAGAGATGTAGTTTATTACGACGCTGATCTGGATGGTGACGGTCAACAAGATCGCAACCCGCAAAACTATGAGAATACCGGTGTAACTCTGCGCATTGATAAAGAGTTGCGTAACGATATTACCTTCTCCTCTATCACCGATTATAACGTTGCCGAAGGTGACTCGTTGGGTGATATCGATGGCGGTGTTTCGGTACCAGGTGATTACGATAACGATGGTGAAATCGATAATACTTATCCAGGCTTTATCCCATTTACTGCGGTAACTCAGGACAGGCTCGATGATTTACATCAGTTTACTCACGAAGTGCGTTTTGTTGAGTCCGGCCCGGATGATTTAGACTGGACTATTGGTGCGTACGTGTTTGACGCTGAATTTGATGTCACATCAATTGATGGCTTTTATGGCGCAACACGTGTTCGTCACTCCAACCAGTCGTGGGCACTATTTGGACAAATGGCCTACGATGTCAGCGACGATACCACGGTGACATTTGGTCTGAACTACACCAACGATGAAAAGCAATTAACAGTGGTATCCCAAAATGTTGATGGTTTTGCTCTGGTGATCGGTGCAGCAAGTATCCAGGATTATCCAGATGTACAAGTTGACGATAGCCAGGTTAGCGGTGACTTGTCCATTAATCACAGCATCAGCCGTGATGTCAGTGTCTATGCGCGTGCTGCGGTAGGTTTCCGTGCCCCGACCATTCAGGGTCGTGACGTGGCTTTCGAATCTGCGCCATCTGTGGCGGACTCAGAAACCGTAACCTCGTTTGAAGCCGGTTTTAAAGCGGATTTATTGGATCGCGTATTGCGTTTAAACGGTGCAATTTACCACTATGAAGTTGAAGATATGCAGTTCTCAGCAATCGGTGGTGACGGTAACTTCACTCGTCTTATCAATGCTGACAAAGGTATTGGACAAGGTTTTGAAGTTGAAGCAACCTGGTTGGCTGCAGAAGGACTCACTTTAACAGCGGGTTACAGCTATAACGATACTGAAATCGATGATCCAAACCTTCGCGTTTCTCCGGGTTGTGGCGCTGGTCAATGTACACTTGTTGACCAAACTGACGCAAACGGACTGGCAATCGTTGACGGAAACCCATTCCCTCAGGCACCAAAAACCAACTTCAGTTTTACCGCCCGTTACGCATTTGAAATTGAAAGCGGTGAAATCTTCGCCTACACCGACTGGGTGTATCAAGGCGAAACCAATCTGTTTTTATACGATTCAGTTGAGTTCACAACCGATTCTCAATTCGAAGGTGGTTTGAGAGTGGGTTACGAGAACTTTGATGATCAATACACGGTAACTTTGTTTGGTCGTAATATCACCGATGAGGAAAATCTTCGCGGTGCCATCGACTTTAACAACCTGACTGTTATTGACAACAACCCAAGAGTTTGGGGCGTAGAGTTCAGGAAAGAGTTTTATTAATTCTATTTAATAAGAATTCATTCTAGTTGGAGCCGCCTTTAAGGGCGGCTTTTTTGTGTTTATTGCTTATTCAATGTACAGATTTATTAAATAACAGGCATAAAAAAAGCGTCCAATTGGACGCTTTTTGAACACTGATTAAGGCGTATTATTTCTTAATTGGTGTAAATGGACGTTGTGCTTCACCGGTATAAAGCTGACGAGGACGACCGATTTTTTGACCTTCCTGACCCAGCATTTCATGCCAGTGAGAGATCCAACCAACGGTTCTGGCCAGAGCAAAAATACAGGTAAACATATTGGTAGGAATACCAATTGCTTTCAGGATAATACCTGAGTAAAAATCGACGTTCGGGAACAATTTCTTGGATGCGAAATACTCATCCTCAAGCGCGATTTTTTCAAGCTCCATAGCCACTTGTAACAAGGGATCTTTCACGTCGAGTTCCGCCAATACTTCGTGGCAACTCTCACGCATCACTGTTGCACGTGGGTCATAGTTTTTATACACCCGGTGACCGAAGCCCATCAGGCGGAACGGGTCGTTCTTGTCTTTTGCTTTTGCGATAAACTCAGGAATGCGCTCTACAGAACCAATTTTCTCTAACATGTTCAAACAGGCTTCATTCGCACCACCGTGAGCAGGACCCCACAATGAGGCTACGCCGGCTGCGATACAGGCGTAAGGATTAGCACCTGAAGAGCCCGCCAGACGAACGGTAGAGGTTGACGCGTTTTGCTCGTGATCCGCGTGCAGGGTGAAAATACGATCAACAGCTCTGGCAACGGCCGGAGTGACTTTGTATTCTTCTGCAGGTACAGAGAACATCATGTTCAGGAAGTTTTCTGCGTAGGACAGGTCGTTACGGGGGTAAACGAAAGGCTGACCGATGTTGTATTTGTATGCCATTGCTACCAGGGTTGGCATCTTAGCTACCAGTCGATAGGCGCTGCGCAGACGTTTATCCGGGTCACTCACGTCAAGATCATCGTGATAAAACGAAGACATGGCACCGACCGTACCACATAACATCGCCATAGGGTGCGCATCAGGGCGGAAACCGTGGAAGAAATTGTTCATGGTTTCATGAACCATGGTATGACGGGTTATTGTGGATTTAAAGTTCGCGTAGGTCGCGGCATCCGGCGCTTCGCCGTGTAAAAGCATGTAGCAAACTTCAAGGTAATCTGCGTCGCGAGCCAACTCTTCGATGGAATAACCTCTGTGTAATAGCACACCTTTTTCACCATCAATAAAGGTAATTGATGATTCGCATGAGCCAGTTGCCATAAAACCTGGGTCGAAAGTGAAATGCCCGATTGAACCCAATTTTCTTACATCTATAACTGGGTTGCCGGCTGTGCCCGTGAGTACGGGGAGTTCTATTTCTTTATCACCAACTTTTAATATGGCTGAATCAGCTGCCATAAAAATTCTCCTTTCGAATGTTCTAGGGGGGTGCTCATTGATTCGTCAAAAATGGACGAGGCTTGTAAAGTAGACGGTAGTTTTACTTTATCCTGATAGTATAAGTCAATTTTAATGCGTATTTCATCGGTAAGTATGCATATTTCTGAAACTTTGATCACATTGCTCAAAATTTTTACAATCACGTCTTTGATCCGTAACAAAAATTGTATTTCCTGAATCCCAAAGATATACTTCAGTGCGAAAACGTAAATCTGCCAGACAGGCGAAGTTATTGGTCTGCAAGCATATTTCGTTAATAAAATGTAAATAATCCAATTTAAAATACATACGTATGTAAATTGTGATGACATTCAAGGTGGGATACTCATTTGTTACAGTTGTTACAAAAGAGTTAACACACAAACATTCCAGGTTGGCGACAAATCGTGAATAAACAAAGACCCGTAAATTTAGAACTTAATACGATTAGTTTTCCCCCATCAGCTCTGGTTTCAATTTTACACCGTGTAACAGGTGTTGCTTTGTTCTTCGCACTGTTACTGGTAATTGGAGCATGGGCTAGTTCATTAACTTCAGCTGAAAGCTTTGCCTCTGTCACTGAGTTGATGAATGGCGTTATTGGTAAGTTATTGGTTATCGGCACAGTGTCAGCATTGACTTATCATATTCTTGGCGGTGTCCGTCATATGTTTATGGATATGGGACATTTCGAAGAATTAGAGTCAGGTAATAACAGTGCTAAATTTATTATTGGCCTGTGGATAGCGCTGACTGTCGTGATGGGAGTAGTGATATGGTAACTAATCAGGCAAGTATCAAAAGAGATGGTGTGCAAGATTTCGTCTCTTTGCGTACCACCGCAATCGTAATTTTGGCATACAGCATATTTATGCTGTGGTTTTTCGTTTCTACACCGACGGTGACCTACGAGGTCTGGTCTGGTTTGTTCTCCAATCTGGCTGTGAAAGTATTCACGCTTGCTGCACTGGTTTCCGTGATGATCCACGTGCGTATCGGTTTGTGGCAGGTGTTAACTGACTATGTAAAACCACACAATGTCAGAGCCGTTATCCAGTTTCTTTTAAACCTGATTGCATTCGCCTATGTAGCAGTCGGTTTGTTCGTCTTGTGGGGTGTGTAAGTGAAAGTTGCAGTTCATGAATTTGACGCGGTAGTAATCGGTGCCGGTGGTGCCGGAATGAGAGCCGCTTTACAAATTTCTCAGTCAGGCAAGTCTTGTGCACTTTTGTCTAAAGTTTTTCCAACGCGTTCTCACACCGTTTCCGCTCAGGGCGGTATTACCGTAGCATTGGGTAATGCCCACGACGATAACTGGGAATGGCACATGTATGATACGGTAAAAGGGTCTGATTACATTGGTGATCAGGACGCTATCGAATATATGTGTAAAACTGGCCCGGAAGCCATTATTGAAATGGAAAACATGGGTTTGCCATTTTCTCGTTTTGAAAACGGCAAAATTTACCAACGTCCTTTTGGCGGACAGTCTAAAAATTTCGGCGGTGAGCAGGGCGCTCGTACTGCTGCTGCAGCTGACCGAACTGGTCACGCTCTGCTGCATTTGCTCTATCAGCAAAATGTTAAAAACAAAACAAAAGTGTTCAGCGAATGGTATGCACTGGACCTGGTAAAAAACCAGGACGGTGATGTTGTCGGCTGTACGGCGATTGATATTGAAACCGGTGAAGTCGTTTACTTCAAGTCTCGTGCTGTGGTGCTGGCTACTGGTGGTGCTGGTCGTATTTATGCCTCAACCACAAATGCTCACATTAACACGGGTGATGGTGTTGGTATGGCGTTGCGCGCAGGCGTTTGTTTGCAAGATATGGAAATGTGGCAATTCCACCCAACGGGTATCGCGGGAGCCGGTACGCTGGTTACAGAGGGCTGTCGTGGTGAGGGTGGTTATCTGTTGAATAAAGATGGCGAGCGCTTTATGGAGCGTTATGCACCTAACGCCAAAGACCTTGCGGGTCGTGACGTTGTAGCGCGTTCCATGATGACCGAAATCCGCGAAGGCCGCGGTTGTGAGGGCCCATGGGGTACACACATTAAATTGAAGCTGGATCACCTCGGCAAAGACGTACTTGAATCACGTCTGCCCGGCATTCTGGAGTTGTCCCGTACCTTCGCGCACGTCGATCCGGTTAAAGAACCTATTCCGGTAATCCCAACCTGTCACTACATGATGGGCGGTATCCCAACTAATGTTGATGGTCAATGTCTGACGGTGGCACCGGATGGCAGTGAACAAGTAGTTAAAGGTTTATTTGCTTGTGGTGAGATTGCCTGTGTATCAGTACATGGTGCAAACCGTCTGGGTGGTAACTCACTACTTGATTTGGTGGTGTTCGGTCGCGCGACAGGATTACACCTGGGTGAGGCCCTGAACGAAATCGACAGTTCTCGCGAAGCTTCTGAGTCTGATTTGGATGCCGCGCTGGCGCGCTTTAATCGTTGGGAATCTTCCGAAATTGGCAAGGGTGAAGATCCGGTTCAAATCAAGAAAGACATGCAGCAATGTATGCAGCTAAACTTCTCAGTGTTCCGTGAAGGTGACGCCATGGCAACTGGTCTCAACGAATTAAAAGAAATTCGCGAGCGCCTGCAACACGCCAGACTGGACGATAAGAGCACCGAGTTTAATACTCAGCGTATCGAATGTCTGGAATTAGATAACCTGATGGAAACTGCCTATGCAACTGCGGTAGCTGCGAATTTCCGTACAGAAAGCCGCGGCGCCCATAGCCGATTCGACTTCCCGGATCGCGACGATGAGAATTGGTTGTGTCACTCTGTTTATATCCCGGAGACCGAATCTATGCGCAAGCGTGATGTTAATATGACGCCCAAGACGCGTGAAGCATTTCCACCTAAGACGCGGACATACTAAGGAGCACTGCAATGATAAGAGAAATTTCAGTTTATCGTTACAATCCTGATGTTGATAATGCGCCCAGGATGCAGGACTATCAGCTTGAGGTTGAGGAAGGCCAGGATATGATGGTGCTTGATGCACTGCTGGCTTTAAAAGAAAAAGATCCTACACTATCTTTTCGTCGTTCTTGCCGTGAAGGCGTATGTGGCTCTGATGGCGTTAATATGAACGGTAAAAACGGTTTGGCCTGTATTACGCCTCTGTCCGCGTTAGGAAAAGGCAAGATCGTTGTCAGACCTTTACCCGGTTTGCCAGTTGTACGTGACCTGGTGATTGATATGACTCAGTTTTACACTCAGTACGAGAAGGTAAAACCGTTTCTAATCAACGACTCGAAACAGCCGCCAGCCAGAGAACACCTGCAGTCACCAGAAGAGCGTGAAGAGCTTGATGGCCTTTACGAGTGTATTTTGTGTGCCTGTTGTTCAACTTCTTGTCCGTCATTTTGGTGGAACCCAGATAAGTTCATTGGCCCTGCAGGTCTGCTACATGCCTATCGCTTTTTAGCCGATAGTCGTGACACGGCAACTGAAGAGAGACTGAATGACCTGGATGATGCATTTAGTGTATTCCGGTGTCATGGCATTATGAACTGTGTCAATGTATGTCCTAAAGGGCTGAACCCAACAAAAGCCATTGGTAAAATTAAATCCATGCTTTTGCAACGGGCTGTTTAGTTTTAATAAACGTTAATTGCGTTTTATTTTGATTACTAAATAGCCAATCACAAGTAGGTTGGCTATTTTTTTATTGGTACTTTGTTGGTCTTGAAAAAGACCTGTTGAAAATGAATACGATGAAGGGACGGTAATGCACGAAAGCGTCATGAAAGCGTGGTGGGATTCTTCCCATATGGCTGGTGGTAACGCTGCTTACGTTGAAGAACTTTATGAAGCGTACCTGGAAGATCCACAAAGCGTTTCAGATGAGTGGCGAAGCACGTTTGACAAACTGCCAAAAGTAGATGGTGTTTCAATTGAAACGCGTCATAGTCTTGTCCGAGACGAGTTTAAAAAAATGGCTGCATTGGGGCTGGCTGGCAGAGCGCCAGTAGGGGCACCAGCAGGTGAAGCCGGGGACCTGAAACAGGTTAAGGTGTTGCAACTTATCAACGCATACCGATTTCGCGGTCATCAACATGCAAACCTTGACCCACTAGGCTTATGGCAGCAAGAGCGAGTCAGAGACCTTGAACTTTCCCACCATAACCTTTCTGAAAAAGATTTCGACACCGTATTCAACATAGGCTCCTATGCCGTGGGACAAGAAAAAATGTCCTTGGGTGAGTTGTTTAAATCTCTTAACCGTACCTATTGCGGCTCTATCGGTGCAGAGTATATGCACATTACCAACACCGAAGAGAAACGTTGGATTCAGCAATACCTGGAAGCGGCACAAGCGAAACCCGATCTGGCCAGAGAGCAAAAAATTAATGTTCTCAAGGGACTGAACGCCGCCGATGGTATGGAAAAGTATCTTGGGGCTAAATTCCCAGGGGCCAAACGTTTCTCACTGGAAGGTGGTGATTCGCTGGTACCTATGATCAAAACCCTGATCACACAAGCCGGTGCAGCAGGCTCTAAAGAAGTCGTGATTGGTATGGCACACCGTGGCCGACTCAACGTATTAGTTAACGTACTGGGTAAAAATCCTTCAGTACTTTTCGATGAGTTTTCCGGTTTACACGATGAGTCCCTCGGTTCAGGTGACGTAAAATATCACGCTGGTTACTCTTCAGATTTCGCAACACCGGGTGGTGCTGTGCATCTGGCACTGGCTTTTAATCCGTCACACTTAGAAATTGTTAACCCGGTTGTTATGGGATCTGTACGTGCCAGGCTCGACAGACGTGGTTGCAGTGATGGCTCCATGTGTTTGCCTATTACCATTCATGGTGATTCTGCAATTGCCGGTCAGGGGGTGGTGCAGGAAACTTTCAATATGTCCCAAACCCGCGGTTTTCAGGTGGGTGGCACAGTTCGAATTGTGGTTAACAATCAGGTGGGTTTCACTACCTCTAAAACCGAAGATACCCGTTCGACACAATACTGTACCGATATTGCAAAAATGGTTCAGGCACCGATATTCCACGTTAACTCTGACGACCCTGAAGCTGTCATGTTCGTCTCTAAAATGGCGTTGGATTATCGCAACACCTTCAAGCGTGATGTGGTTATTGATTTGGTCTGTTATCGCCGACATGGTCACAACGAAGCTGATGAGCCGAATGCAACTCAGCCGTTGATGTATCAGAAGATTCGTAAGCATCCGGTACCACGTCAGATTTATGCTGATCAACTGGTTACCGAAGGCGTGCTGTCAGAACACGATGTAGACAAACTGGTGGCTGAATATCGCGCTGCGCTGGACCACGGTGCTTGTGTGGTTGAAGAGTGGCGTCCTATGACAGAACACTCGGTAGACTGGACCCCTTACATCGGCCATGACTGGGATGTACCCTATGACGGTAGCGTCAGTATCGAGAAGCTGAAACAACTCGGTGAAAAAGTCTGTGCGATACCTGATAGCTTTAAGCTCCAGTCCCGCGTTAATAAACTCTACATGGACAGACTGTCCATGATGAAGGGCGAAAAGTCCTTAGACTGGGGAGCTGCTGAAACCCTGGCTTATGCAACGTTAGTTGAAGCCAAAACCGACATTCGTTTCACCGGTCAGGATGCCGGACGCGGTACCTTCTTCCATCGTCATGCCGTTATGCATAATCAGGCAGATGGTGCAGAACACACTCCACTGCAGCATATTGCTGATGAACAGGGCGTGTTTGAAATCTACGACTCTGTACTTTCCGAAGAAGCGGTTATGGCGTTTGAGTTCGGATACGCAACAGCTGAACCGGGCACACTGACCATTTGGGAAGCGCAATTTGGTGATTTTGCCAATGGTGCGCAGGTGGTCATCGACCAATTTTTAAGTTCAGGTGAGCACAAGTGGGGTCGTCTGTGTGGTTTGACTTTGTTGTTACCACATGGATATGAAGGTCAGGGACCAGAGCACAGTTCAGCCAGACTGGAACGATTTTTACAATTGTGTGCCGACCACAACTGGCAAGTGTGTGTGCCCTCAACGCCGGCTCAGGTATACAATATGTTGCGTCGTCAGGCCGTCCGCCCGATGCGTCGTCCACTGATCGTTATGTCTCCTAAGTCATTGTTACGTCACCCTCAGGCGGTATCTTCTTTGGAAGAATTGTCGGCCGGTGTTTTCCACAATGTCATAGATGAGATTGACGACCTTAAGCTTGCTAACGTCAAGCGTGTCGTCATGTGTTCAGGTAAGGTCTACTACGATTTGTTAGACTATCGTCGCAAAAATGAAATTAGCGATGTGGCGATTATTCGTATTGAGCAGCTATACCCGTTTCCTCATGCCGAAATTGAAAAAGTGGTGCAGCGTTACAAGCATGTCAAAGACTGGGTATGGTGTCAGGAAGAACCTCAAAACCAGGGAGCCTGGTACTGTAGTCAACACCATTTCTGGGATTCCATTCCCAAAGGTGCCAAGGTTACCTACGCGGGTCGCGCAGCGTCATCTGCGCCGGCTGTCGGTTATTTATCAGTCCACAATCAACAACAGAAGAAGTTGGTTGAAGAGGCAATCGAGTTAAACAAGGATTAAAATGAGCATTGAAATTAAAGTTCCCGTATTGCCGGAATCAGTGGCTGATGCAACGATAGCCACCTGGCACGTTAAAGTAGGTGATAAAGTGTCTCGCGACCAAAACCTGGTTGATATTGAGACTGACAAAGTGGTTTTAGAAGTGGTTGCACCGGAAGACGGTGTTATCACTGAAATTAGCAGCCCGGAAGGTGAAACTGTTCTTGCCGAGCAAGTCATTGCTTTGGTGGGAGCCGGTGCAGCTGACAGCTCAGACAGTTCCGCAAAAACGGAAAGTAAAGCACAATCTAATTCAGACGAAAGCGCAAAAGGTGAATCAGTGGATATTAAAGTACCGGTGTTACCTGAATCGGTAGCAGATGCAACAATAGCAACCTGGCATGTACAACCAGGCGAGGCCGTATCTCGTGATCAAAATCTGGTAGATATTGAAACGGATAAAGTGGTGTTGGAAGTTGTCGCGCCAGCAGATGGTTCGATTTCAGAAATCCTGCACAATGAAGGTGATACTGTAACCGCAGAACAGGTTATTGCTAAGTTCGCCGCCGGTGCCGGAGCTGCTGCGCCAGCCCCTGCAGCTGAAGAAAGCGACTCAGATGATGAAGTGCTCAGCCCTTCAGTGCGTCGTTTATTAGCTGAAAAAGACATAGATCCTGCAAAAATTAAAGGATCAGGCAAAAATGGCCGCATCACTAAAGAAGATGTAGAGAAACACCTCAAAGGTGCCAGTGCCGCGCCAGCTCCTGCGGCTGCTGCAGCAGAACCTGCCGCTGCTTCATTGGCTGAGCGCACAGAAAAGCGCGTTCCCATGACACGTCTGCGCAAAACTATTGCAAATCGTTTGTTGGAAGCTAAAAACTCAACAGCGATGTTAACCACGTTCAACGAAGTAAACATGAAACCCATCATGGATCTGCGTAAGAAATACCAAACGGTATTTGAAGAAAAGCACGGTATCCGTCTTGGCTTTATGTCCTTCTATGTAAAAGCTGTAACGGAAGCGCTGAAGCGTTATCCAGAAGTCAACGCTTCAATTGATGGTGACGACATTTGTTATCATAATTACTTTGATGTTTCTATTGCAGTTTCTACACCTCGCGGGCTCGTGACTCCGGTATTGAAAGACTGCGACCAATTAGGTCTGGCAGGTATCGAGAAAGGGATCAAGAGTCTGGCACTTAAAGGCCGTGATGGTAAGTTAACCATGGATGAATTAACCGGCGGTAATTTCACAATTACCAACGGTGGTGTATTTGGTTCATTAATGTCTACGCCTATCATTAACCCACCACAAAGCGCTATTTTAGGGATGCACAAAATTCAGGACAGACCTATGGCAGTGGACGGCAAAGTAGAGATTCTTCCTATGATGTATCTGGCGTTGTCTTATGACCACAGAATCATCGATGGTAAAGAGTCAGTCGGCTTCCTGGTCACAGTTAAAGAGATGCTGGAAGACCCGACACGCTTACTGTTGGATGTATAAGGAAGTATTGCCGTCTCTGACGGCATTACTTTATTGGTGCAGGATGCACACTGACAACTTATTTCAGGTCGATTTAGTCGACGTTTTTTAAATAATCACGGAAATTTCACCATGAATTTGCATGAATATCAGGGTAAACAGCTATTTAAAGAATATGGCTTACCCGTCTCAGAAGGTTATGCAACCGACACTCCTCAGGCTGCTGCTGAAGCTGCCGATAGCATTGGTGGCAACGAGTGGGTTGTCAAATGTCAGGTCCATGCCGGTGGTCGCGGTAAAGCTGGCGGTGTAAAGCTGGTTAAAAGTAAAGACGAAATCAAAGAATTTGCTCAGAAGTGGTTAGGCCAAAATCTGGTTACTTTTCAGACTGACGAAAACGGTCAGCCGGTTAGCAAAATCTTAGTAGAATCATGCACTGATATTGCTGATGAGTTGTATCTGGGTGCAGTAGTTGATCGTGGTACACGTCGCGTTGTATTCATGGCTTCAACTGAAGGTGGTGTTGACATTGAAACTGTTGCTGAAGAAACACCAGAAAAAATCTTAAAAGCGGAAATCGATCCGCTGGTTGGTCCGCAGCCTTATCAGGCGCGTGAAATGGCCTTCAAACTGGGTCTGCAGGGCGTACAAATCAAACAATTTACCAAGATCTTCATGGGTCTGGCTAAAATGTTTGAAGACCTAGACGTAGCGCTGATCGAAATCAATCCTTTGGTTGTTAAAACTGATGGCGACCTGCACTGTCTTGACGCCAAAGTAGGTATTGATAGCAATGCGATGTACCGTCAACCTAAGTTGAAAGACATGCACGATCCATCTCAGGAAGATGCGCGTGAAGCTCATGCTGCACAGTGGGAGCTGAACTATGTTGCACTAGACGGTAACGTAGGTTGTATGGTTAACGGTGCTGGCCTTGCAATGGGTACCATGGATATCGTAAACCTGCACGGTGGCAAGCCTGCAAACTTTCTGGATGTTGGTGGCGGTGCTACAAAAGAGCGCGTTGCTGAAGCATTCAAAATCATCTTGTCTGATGACAATGTAAAAGCCGTTTTGGTTAATATCTTTGGTGGTATCGTGCGTTGTGACATGATCGCTGAAGGTATTATCGGTGCCGTTAAAGAAGTTGGCGTTACCGTACCAGTAGTGGTTCGTTTAGAAGGGACTAATGCAGACCTGGGCCGCGATGTTCTGGCAAACTCTGGTTTGGATATTATTGCTGCAACAAGTCTGACTGACGCAGCTCAGCAAGTAGTTAAAGCAGCGGAGGGCAAATAATGTCTGTATTAATTAATAAAGATACTAAAGTTATCTGTCAGGGCTTCACTGGTGGTCAGGGTACTTTCCACTCTGAGCAAGCGATTGCCTACGGTACACAAATGGTCGGTGGTGTTACACCTGGCAAAGGTGGTACTGAACACCTGGGTCTTCCGGTCTTCAATACAGTCCGTGAAGCGGTAGAAGCAACTGGTGCAACAGCAACCGTTATCTACGTACCTGCTCCTTTCTGTAAAGACTCTATCATCGAAGCTGCAGATGCCGGTATCGAGCTAATCGTATGTATCACTGAAGGTATTCCTACGCTGGATATGCTTTACGTAAAAGAATACGTAAACCAGAAAGGCGTGCGCATGATTGGTCCTAACTGCCCAGGTGTAATCACTCCGGGTGAATGTAAGATTGGTATCATGCCTGGCCACATCCACTTACCTGGTAAAGTTGGTATTGTTTCTCGTTCTGGTACCTTAACCTATGAAGCGGTTAAGCAAACTACTGACGAAGGCTTTGGACAGTCTACCTGTGTAGGTATCGGTGGTGATCCTATTCCTGGTTCTAACTTTATCGATATCCTGCAAATGTTCCAGGATGATGACGGTACTGAAGCTATCGTTATGATCGGTGAGATTGGTGGTACTGCTGAAGAAGAAGCGGCTGCCTTTATCAAGGAAAACGTTACTAAGCCGGTAGTGTCTTACATTGCAGGTGTAACGGCTCCTCCTGGTAAGCGTATGGGCCATGCTGGTGCGATCATCGCGGGTGGTAAAGGTACAGCAGACGATAAATTTGCGGCACTTGAAGCGGCTGGTGTTAAAACCGTTCGTTCTCTGGCTGACATTGGCAAAGCATTGCGCGAAATTACTGGCTGGTAAGCCAGACATTTTTCGATTATGCCTGCGTCAGGCAATTTACTAAAAAAATCCCCGGCAATGTCCGGGGATTTTTGTTTTCATTATCAAGCCCACTTGCCATATTATTGCTATAAACATCCCGGTAACTAGTTAACGGGATTAGAGATTAACTTTTCAGGTTTTTTGTTCGGAGAATAAATGAATAATTTGCATACGATTTCTGTCTCTGGAGTCGAAGTTAACAATGCTCTGCCATTTGTTTTATTTGGTGGTATGAATGTACTGGAGTCGCGTGACCTGGCTCTTACCATCGCAGAGCGTTATAAAGAAGTGACTACAAAGCTCAACATCCCCTACGTTTTCAAAGCCTCGTTTGATAAGGCCAACCGCTCGTCAGTGCATTCTTTTCGTGGTCCGGGTATGGATGAAGGGTTAAAGATTTTTGAAGAAATCAAACAGCAGTTTGATGTGCCGGTTATTACAGATGTTCATGAACCTCATCAGGCGCAACCGGTTGCGGAAGTTGCAGACGTTATACAGTTACCGGCATTCCTGGCCAGGCAGACAGACCTGGTGGTAGCGATGGCAAAAACCAATGCTGTGATTAACGTAAAGAAACCCCAGTTTTTGGCACCACATGAAATGCGCCATATCATCAATAAGTTTTTAGAAGCGGGCAATGAAAAGATCATTCTATGTGAACGCGGATCGTGTTTTGGTTACAACAATCTGGTTGTAGATATGTTGGGTATGGATGATATGAGAGCAATGGCACCGGTTATTTTTGATGCGACTCATGCATTGCAGCGTCCTGGAGGTCGCAGTGACTCAGCAGATGGCCGTCGGGCACAGGCAGCGCAGTTGGCACGTTCAGGCATGGCTTTAGGTCTGGCAGGCTTGTTTATTGAGTCGCATCCGGATCCGGAAAATGCCAAATGTGATGGACCTTGTGCATTACCGCTGGATAAGCTGGAACCTTATTTATTGCAGATGAAACAGTTGGATGAATTAGTCAAAGGATTTCAGCCATTGATTACGGCTTGATTTTTTGGAGTAAGGAAAGATTAAGGTAGTCAGGCAATCAGTTGCTCCTGCGCTGTGCAGGAGCAATGAGTGTCCAATAAACGAAAGCTTTAGGCAAATTGCCTTAAATTCGTAAAATCTGCGCTGTTATTCAGCGATGATTTGTGTGGAAATGCTTTGCGTCTCTTCGTTGAATCTGGCCAATGCCAAAAATTGTTCTACATTTTGTTTGAAAGTCATTTCTTCCAGTTGTAGTTTAGCCGCATTCTCAACTGCGGGCACACTGATTTCAGCAACCGCCAGTTGAACACTGTCAGCGATCTCTGTTTGAATTTCTACCGTTTCGATAGTAACGTCATTAGCAGCAACAGTCGCTGAAAAGACAAAAGTAGATAGACAGATTGTAATTAATTTTTTAAAGTTTTTCATAGAATTCACCTAAAGTTAAAATAATGTAAAAAAGACACTTTGCTTATCAGTTTTGTTTACTTGTATTTTACAAAAGCCTTGTAAAATAAAGATTTTTAGCTGATGTGCGTACTATAGATGTTTTTTTGACTAACTAAAAACGAGAAAAAATATGCCAAGTGCATTAGAAAAACTAATGCGAATGCAGATGTTGGAGGCTTTCCCTCTAAATTTTACTTGCAATCTTTAATTTATGAACTTTCTATGACGAAAAATACCTGATTATGAACGAAAGATTACCGCCACTGAACGCGTTGAAAGCATTTGAAGCTGCAGCCAGACATTTGAGCTTTACCCGGGCATCAGAAGAGCTTTTTGTCACTCAGGCTGCAGTGAGCCATCAAATCAAAGCGCTGGAAGAGTTTCTGGGGATGAAATTGTTTATCAGGAAAAATCGCACCTTATTATTAACCGAGATCGGTCAAAGCTATTACCTGGATATCAAAGAAGTCTTTGCCTCGCTGTACGAAGCCACAAAACGATTACATGCAATGGGGGCAAAAGGGTCCATAACCGTCGCTTTACCACCAAGTTTTGCAGTGCAATGGCTGGTACCTAAGCTTTCGGATTTTTCTGCTAAAAACCCGGATATAGATGTTCGGATCAAAGCGGTTGACTCAGATGATGGCTTTCTAACCGATGATGTAGACCTGGCGATTTATTATGGCAGAGGTCGTTGGAGTGGTCTGCAGGCTGATAAACTGTATGCTGAGTATTTGACACCGGTTTGTTCGCCTATGCTATTTCAGGGGGATAAACCATTAGATAAGCTTGATGACTTAAAACACCATCAATTACTGCACGACACATCCAGAGAGTTTTGGAAGCAATGGATCAGACACTTTAATATTTTGGGCGTGAATGTGAATCAGGGGCCTATTTTCAGCCATACAATGTTAATTTTGCAGGCGGCTGCGCTGGGACAGGGTATCGCACTTGTTGACAGCGCCCTGGCGCGTCCGGAAATTGCATTAGGTCGTTTGATTTGTCCATTTGAAGAACGGGTTGAAACGCAAAAGGCCTACTATTTGGTGTGCAGGCAATCCCATGCCGAGCTGGGTAAAATTCAGGCATTCAAAGACTGGATGTTAGAACAAGTTAGCGAGGACTAGGGTTTGGCTTACATTGCTCAACTCATTTTGGCTCATGGTGCCGGTCAGGGCATGGAGAGCGATTTTATGCAGCAATGCAAAACACTGTTCGAAGTGGCTGGCGTAAAATGTACTCTGTTTGATTTTGATTATATGTCGGAGATGAAAAGGCTCGGTCGACGTCGTCCACCCGAGAGATTGCCGAAGTTGATAGAGCAGTTTAATGCGCAGTTCGTTGAGCCCGGTGAATTGCCACTTTTTATTGGTGGAAAATCTATGGGGGGCAGGGTGGCCAGTCATGTACTGCAAGCATCCCCGGCATTAGGGGGCATTTGTTTCGGTTACCCCTTTCATCCACCGGGTAAATCGGAAAAAATCAGAACAGAACACCTGAGCTCTATCTCTAAACCTCTGCTGGTGTTGCAGGGCGAAAGAGATCCGTTCGGTAAACCCGAAGAAATTGAAAGCTACAGATTACCTGATAGCCTGATGGTAACCTTTATTCCGGCAGGTGAGCACAGTTTTATAACCACCAGGAGTAGTGGCGTAAGCTGGCAGGAAAATATGCAGTTTGCCGTTGCTCAGGCCTGTCAATTTATCAAGAACATATTAGCAAGAAGTTAGAATGATGAAACTATTTTTATTACTGGGGGCCGCACTGGCCATGCTTTCTGTGATTTTAGGCGCATTTGCCGCTCATGGTCTGAAACAGAAATTACCTGAAAATTTGTTAAGTGCCTTTTCGACCGGCGTTGAGTATCAGTTTTTCCATGCGCTGGCTCTGATATTGATTGTGATTTTGGCTAAGCTTTTTCCTCATCACTTATGGACATGGTCCGCAAGTCTGATGTTGGCCGGCATAGTGTGCTTTTCCGGTAGCTTGTATGCGTTATCTCTCAGTGGCATTAAATGGTTCGGTCCCATTACTCCGCTGGGAGGTTTGTTGTTTATTGCCGGTTGGGCAGTGATGTTGGCGGCAATTAACAAAGGATATCAATAGTGGCTTCACAGATTTTAGGTTATTGCCGTCCGGGTTTTGAAGCTGATGCCGGGTTGGAGTTACAGACTCGTGCCGCCGAGCATGGTTTTTATGGCTATTTTAAAGCTGAACGATTGTCAGGCTTTTATCTGTTTGAGTGCCCTCAGTCTTTGCAACCACTATTTAAACGGTTGGCATTAACGCAACTGATTTTTACCCGGCAATGGCTCCAGGTGTTGGCGCATTACGACAATTTGTCAAAAGACGACAGGTTGTCTGATTTAACCGATTCCTTTGCTGAGTTACCGGTGATTTCTGAAGTCCGGGTTGAGCACCCCGATACTGAAGACGGGAAAGAGTTGTCTCGTTTCTGCCGTAAATTTACTGTGCCATTGAGGCAAGCTTTAAAACAGCGCAAGTTGTACCAGGAAAGCAAGGGACTGACCTGCCTCTTTGCTTTTTTCGTTAAAAGTACCGGATGTTATCTGGGTATAACCCCAATGAACAATATCAGTCCATTACCCGGCGGTATCATGCGCCTTAAGTTTCCGGCAGAATCACCCAGCCGCTCAACGCTAAAATTAGACGAAGCTTTCTTAACCTTTATTCCAGAAAAAGAGCGGGAAGAACGGCTCAGGGCCGGATTAAATGCGGTAGACCTGGGGGCGTGCCCCGGAGGATGGACTTATCAGTTGGTGCGCCGGGGGATGTTTGTGCAGGCCGTGGATAATGGCCTGATGGCCGAGTCATTGATGGACAGTGGGCAAGTGACTCACTTTCAGGAAGATGGTTTTAAATTTAAACCCCGCAAGAAAAATATTCATTGGCTGGTGTGCGATATGATTGAGCAACCACAAAAAGTAGCCCGTCTTATGGCGCAATGGGTGTCCGACGACTGGTGCAAAGAAGCCATGTTTAATCTGAAATTACCAATGAAAAAACGTTTCGAGTCCGTGCTGGAATGTCTGGCTATTATCGCCGAAGTGCTGCCGGGTAAACTGGAACTTTCAGCGAAACATCTGTATCACAACCGGGACGAGATCACCGTGCACTTAAAAAAACAGGAGAAATAATTTGGATCTAAAAAATGTCAAAGCCGTGTTATTTGATCACGATGGTACACTGGTGGATTCAGAACTCGTGCATTATCAAATCTGGCTAGAGACCACAGGGCTAAGTCCGGAACTGTTCACCGAAGAAATGAACACCTTACATTGTGTCGGTATCCCCGCTGATGTAAATGCTGCCTATATCATCGAGCAGTTTGGGCTTGACTGGGAGCCACAACAACTCATTGCGCAAAAACGCGAAAATACCCAGCAATATTTAAAGAACCATTGTTTTCCGGCAATGCCCGGCGCCAACCGGATCATGAAAAATTTTGCCAGTCTTGGCATCCGAATGGCTATTGTGTCGGGTTCAGAGCGCTTTGCAATTGAGCGCTCAGTATCAGGTAATAACTTCACGCAGTACATTGAATACATTACTACCGGTGAGGAAGTGCCAAGCAATAAACCCGCTCCGGATGTCTATCTCAAAGCATTGCAAAAAATGAACCTGTCGGCGTCAGATTGTATTGCGATTGAGGACACTGAACACGGCGTCAATGCGGCGGTGGCAGCAGGAATACCTTGCGTGGCAATTCCGAATCCTCATTCCAGGGCGCAAAACTTCACTGAAGCGGATGTACAATGCCAAAGTCTGTCGGCGTTTTATACTTATTTTATTGAAAACCGGTAACGCCGCTTAAACGAGTTCACTGCGATTTTCAATTCCGGCAAGCGATCCGGATTGGTTTCGCTGGATGGGGCGTATTCATGGAAAATAAAAAGTTTGGTGATGTGCCTGAAATCCTCAGCGCATTGTTCTGAAATTCGACCGTGAATCCGACTCTGAAAACTATCAGGCCCTTCCTGTGGTAAGCGATTCAGGCCATGGCGACTTAATGTCTTCAATGCCTGATTGTATAAGTGCAGGTGTCGGTTTTCTATTTTAGGTAGCCAAACCCGATAATTGAATAGCAACAACAGTGCACAGATCAACGTTAGCGTAGCCAGGCTTATGGCAACCACTCTGCCGGTAGTGAGTTTGCCTGCCAACATTTTAAACAGGGTAAATTGCCTTTGTTGATCAAAACCCAGTACCCAGCTACTCCAAAAAAAATCCACATCAGCCATTAACAAGCGCAGCCGATTAAAAATAGCAATGCTCTTTAGTTTTGCTAGCGACATGGGTGAATCTTCCAGAAATGAGTTTTCATGGGCTACTGCACTTTCTAAACCCAAACTGATACGCTCCGGTGAAACCAGTGCCGTTGGATCTTTGCGGATCCAACCCCGGTCAGGCAAATAGATTTCAACCCAGGCATGAGCATCGTATTGATACACGCTGATGTAATTGTTCTCCCGTGCTTCCCCGCCTTGATAACCACCCACTAAACGGGCCGGAATGCCTGCAAGGCGCATAATATAAGCGTAGGCGCTGGCATAGTGTGAGCAGAACCCGGCCTGATACTGGAACAGAAATTCGTCTACCGGATTTAATAACATGGCCCTGGGTTTTAAGGTATATGAGAACTTCTCACGGACGAAGAAAGCTTCGACTACCTCTATAAATGCCTGATCATCAGGATATCTGGCGCGAAGTGCCGCTACCCAGCTTTGCGTTTCCGGGTTATAGCGTTGAGGTAGCATCAGGTTGATATTGGTATCAGTGTAGTAGGGCGTGAAATTGAGCGGCATTTCAGTAAAAGAGCGCACACTGTATTTAAATTTGCTGGTGACCAGAATACGGCTCTGCAACTGGTAGTCGTGACTAAACCAGGTTTGTTCAGTGTCGGAGCGTGGTATATCCAGAGTGTATAGCCAGTTCTGATGACTGGGCTCCATGATGACGTCGTATTGCAGGCTGGCGCCATAGAGGCCTGGGCTGTAATTGTAATTCCCGGCTTCCATTCGTTCTTTTTCTCTGGCGCGATGTCTGGATACCGACCAGCTTTTTCCGTCAAATGCCTCATAGACCAGAGTACGCCAATACAGTGCCTGCTTATCCGGAATGTCGCTTTCAAAGGCGGCCCGGAACACCAGATCATCTGACATCGATAATTGCGCAAAATCGCCAGGGGTAATGGTGTCCGAAATCCCGGTTTTTGCACCGTTATTACCGGGCATTTTCCACAAAGGGCCAATTTGCGGTAAAACTAAGAACAACAGTACTGCAATTGGAAAGGCCTGGAGCATAAGCAGGCCGATGCGTTTGCTTTGTTTGTGAATAGCGCCAGAAGGACTTACATGAAAGCTCAGTGATAATAAGATAATAAATAATTGAGACACATAAATCAGTGCGTAGAAAATTCCCTGATTGAAGATAAAGCCACAGCCAATAATGAAAATCTGTACCAGGGCCAGAATTAAAAAATCTCTGACTTTGCGCATCATCATTAATTTTAATGCACCGGACATTACCAGCAAATTCACCATACTGAGTAATAATCCCAGGTGCCAACCTGTATAGGCCAGTACCAGTGCGGATAACAATGCCAACAAATTAATCGTGGAGGTTTTAGGGAGGTGCTTGTGCCATTCTAAAAACAGCGCAATCCGAATCAACACACTGACTAATACGAGTATCGATACCCAAAACATAATGGGTTCAAATAGGGTTAAAGTCAGTAATAACAGGTTAATACTGAGTATCAGGTGTGCTGTGTTGGCTGTGCGTTTCAAGGCTGGTACTCCGCCTTCGCTTGTCCGTTTGGAGAATAAAGAGAAAGTTTCTCCAGACAGGTTTCCAGATGGCTGTTACCGGTATCCGGTGTAACCTCAGTCTGCCCGAGACGCAACCCAAAACAGGCCTGTCTCTGCGATAAATCAATCGCTAACCAGGTTAGCTGACTAATTGCCAATTCCAGATCGTCGGTCAGATAATTTTTCAGATCTAGCCATATCGCAGCGTGATTTGCATCCGCAAATTGTTTGGTCATCATCTCCTGACCTTTTGCCACTAACTTCCAGGCAACCCGGTTTAACGACTCACCGGGCGTGTAGGGTTTTAGTGAATCAAAATCAGTATTGCCTATTGATGTGCTGAGCTGCGCACCGTCCTCATCTGTGGTAGTGAGGCTTTCGGTACGTAAATCGCACGGAATGGGGTTTGGATACACCAAAATTTGCGCTTTAAATCGCAAATGGGTCCAACATCGAAAAAGCCCTATTGGGTAATAGCTTTCAATGGTGATTCTGGGGGGAATAAAATACCCGCGTCGCCGGGTTTCTACGAGAATAACAACCGGGTTACTGTATTGTTCAGATTCAATTGAACGTTGTACCGGTTGTTGCCAAAGCCGAAAGTGTAATCGACCGTGGCAATTCAGGGCGGCAATCGCTTTTTTATCATTTTCACCCAGCCACAGTGGCAACGCGCATTCGCTACCGGCATAGGCTGGTTTCACTTTACCCAGTTGCACTTTTAGCCGGGCAAAATTGGCGTAACTGTTTAATAAGGTCACCAGAAATATGGCCAGTAAAAAATAGGCTAACAGCAACATCAGATTATTGCGGTAGTTTGTACCTAGAATAAACAACAAACCACACAACAAACAAAAAGCGATACCAAATTTTGAAGGAAAAATGAACACATTACTCATGTTCATTTGAAACCTTCGGTCGTCGGGAATGCGGTTGTTTAACCAACGCTCTAGTCTGCGATTCCACCAGCTACCCAGTTTTAACATCATGTTTCGTCTCAGGCAGCCAGCGTATCAACAGATTCCATCAACTTGTTAGACAGGTTATCTGCGGCATTGGCGGAGCTAAAGCTGCTTCTCAGGCGATGTTCCGCCACTGACGGTAGCACGGCCTGAACATCCTCCGGTATTACATAGTCCCTGGAAGATAAAAAAGCCCATGCTTTTGCTGCCAGCAGGATAGCTTTACTGGCTCTGGGGGAGAGGGGATTGGGAAACTCTTCCGATTCTCTGCTAAAGGTCACCAGACGCAAAATATAGTCGATGACGGCCGCTGATGTATTGATTTTTGGTATCTGGCTTTGAATGTCCAAAAATTGTGTTGTGTCGATAATGGTTTTGGGAGGCATAGTCGAGTGGCTGGTTAGTTCCATCAGCATTTGTCGCTCTGATTGCCAGTCGGGGTAACCAAGTTGTATGCGCATAAAAAAACGGTCTAATTGCGATTCTGGCAAGGGGTAGGTACCCGACTGGTGCAGTGGATTTTGGGTTGCTATCACAAAAAAAGGATTGGGCAGTGGCCAGGTCGTGCCATCGACACTCACCTGGTGTTCCTCCATCGCTTCCAGCAAGGCGCTCTGTGTCTTTGGACTGGCCCGATTTATTTCGTCGGCCAATAACATTTGTGAAAACAAGGGGCCTTTGTGAAAAGCAAACTCCTTACTGGTATTGTCAAAAATGCTAATACCGATAATATCAGCTGGCATTAAATCCGAGGTAAATTGAACCCGGTTGAACTCCAGGCCGATAGTGCTGGCAATAGCCTGCGACAAACTGGTTTTACCCATACCGGGCAAATCTTCTATCAGTAGGTGGCCCTTTGCTAACAAGCAGGTTAATGCCAGTTTGATTTGATGTTTTTTGCCCAGGACAACTTGAGAGATGGCTTCTATTGCTTGTTCTAATTGCGTTTGCATGGCAGGTCGAATTTAATTTCTTTGATTTAACTTTAGTCGATTGGCTAAGTTAATCCAAACCTAAAATGAAACAATTAAAGAGTTTTTAAATTGTGAACCAATTCAGATAATTCGAATATCTTTTTTAAATTTAAAAACACAAGAGATTAAATGTAACAAAATGAAATTGCACACATTGAGTTTAACGCATTTCATACAAGGGTAGGGCTGAAGAGGAATTAATTAAATGAACTCGAAAGCGGGTATTAGCATTTTGGTCCAGTCACGAGCCTGAATTACTCGTGAACTGAAACCAGGCCCGGAGGGCGAATATTAATTAATGCTAAAATCTTCCAGCGATTTACCTTTTTTTAACTGTTCTGCGAACACCAGCGGCATACGACCAATACCCGTCCAGTTATGCACTTCGCCATCGCTGTCGGTATAGGAGTATTTGATTGGTCTTTTTTGACCAACACGCTTAGAACTTGGAATCGCATTATTTGACGCTAAATCTTCAAAGGTAATTCCGGCATCCTGTAATTGCTTTTGAATTTCAGCAATCTTATCCAGTTTCTCCTTTTCCGCTGCCTGCTTCTCCGATTCTTTTTGCTTTCTGGTCTCGATTATGTTTCTAAGTTTAACAACTATTTCTTCCAGTTCCTGAATTGAAAGCTCTTTAACTGCGCCTTGTAGCTTTCTTCCATGCGTAAGTGTTTTGAGAAATTCGTTCATGCTGCTGTCCTATTGAAACTTATTTTACTCATTAATTTGGTTTGAAATTACCATTAACAGAGGCAAAGAATCAATCTTAAATTTATAAATTAATGCAGGGATGTCAAATTAATTTAAAGGTTGCCGAAATCACAACGTAGGAATTAAAGAAAATGTGGGACAGAAGGCACAATTTGTAGATTTGGTAAGTTTAATGCTCCATTTAAATCTAAGAGCAGCCTGTACAGGCTACTCTTAAATTACCGTATTACATATTTGGATAATTGGGGCCCCCGGCGCCTTCCGGGACGGTCCAGGTGATATTTTGCTGAGGATCTTTTATGTCACAGGTTTTGCAATGAACGCAATTTTGAGCGTTAATTTGAAACTGTTTTTCACCAGATTCATTTTCAACAATTTCATAAACACCAGCAGGACAATAACGTTGTGCTGGTTCATCGAAAAGTGGCAGATTAGATTTGAGCGGGATATCTGCATCTTTTAATTTAAGGTGACAGGGTTGATCTTCCTCATGATTCGTATTGGATAGGTACACAGAAGACAATTTGTCGAAGCTCAACTTACCATCGGGTTTAGGGTAATTGAATGGCTTGCAGTCCTTCGCCTCTTTAAGTGTGGCGTAGTCCGCCTTATTGTCTTTTATGGTGACCGGGAACTTTCCGCCGAACCAGTTTTGTTCCAGGGTGTTAAATGCGCCGCCAATAAAGGTGCCGTATTTGTGAATAGCAGGGCCGAAATTACGCGCTCTACACAATTCGTCATAAAGCCATGATGCTTCGAAACGTGTTGTAAGTTCGGTTAAGTCTTTACCTGCAGATTCCGCATCGTTTTGCAGTTCAGCAAAGATAGTTTCGGCGATCAAGGTTCCGGATTTCATCGCGGCGTGATTGCCTTTAATTTTGGAAAAATTGAGGGTGCCAGCATTACAGCCCGCCAAAAAACCGCCGGGAAAATGCATTTTAGGTAATGAGTTTAAGCCACCTTTAGCAATCGCTCTGGCGCCATAACTCACGCGTGTTCCACCGTCCAGGTATTGTTTAAACACCGGGTGATGTTTCATCCGCTGAAATTCATCAAAAGGACTGAGGTGGGGATTCTCATAGCTCAAATCCACAATCAGTCCTACCAGTACCTGATTGTTTTCTGCATGATACAAATAGGCACCGCCAGAGGTATCTGTTAACGGCCAGCCTGCTGAGTGAACTACCAGGCCTTCCTGGTGCTGCTCAGCCGGGATGTCCCAAATTTCTTTGAATCCAATAGCATAGTGCTGCGGCGACTTACCAGCGTCCAGTTGGTACTTTTCAATTATCTGTTTGCCCAAATGACCACGGCACCCTTCGGCAAAGATGGTATATTTGGCGCGTAGTTCCATACCAGGCATATAGGAATCTTTTTCTTCTCCCGCAACACTGATCCCCATATCACCGGTAACGATGCCGGCCACACTGCCATCTTCGTGATACAACACGTCAGAAGCTGCAAAACCCGGAAAGATCTCAACCCCTAAACTTTCGGCCTGTTCCGCCAGCCAGCGGCAAACATTGCCCATGCTGACAATATAATTGCCCTCATTATGCATAGTTTTGGGCGTCATGAAGCCGGGTAGTTTAGTGGCAGGCTTTTCGTTCTTAAGATAATAAATATGGTCTTCTGTTACTTTCGTGTTAATGGGCGCGCCTTTATCTGCCCAGTCCGGAAACAATTCGTCCAGGGCTTTGGTCTCTAAAACTGCACCGGAAAGAATATGGGCACCGACTTCTGAGCCTTTCTCAACGACGCAGACCATTAATTCTTGTTGCGCTTCGTTAGCCTGTTGCATTAGTTTACAGGCGGCTGCAAGTCCGGCGGGTCCGGCACCAACGATGACAACGTCAAATTCCATCGATTCGCGTTCCATTATTCCTCCTCAGGTTGGTCAGTATCACAGTGTGTAATGATGTTCTATCAGAAGCACTATAACTGCTGGTCTAAAAATGTGTACAAAATTCGCGGAGAGCGAGTTAATAATATATTAACAATAAGTTGACGTTTACGTTAACAGTAAGTACATTTCGAATCCAACAAAATAGCAGCAGATGTAATTTGTATCCTACACGCGCCTGACTTAATCTGTTCAGACGCAAATAAAACAACGAGGTCGAAATGAAAATACTAGTCCCGGTAAAACGTGTTATCGACTACAACGTTAAAGTCAGAGTGAAAGCTGACAATACTGGCGTTGATTTAAGTAACACTAAAATGTCAATCAATCCTTTCTGTGAGATCGCGGTGGAAGAAGCGGTCAGGCTTCAGGAAAAAGGCATTGCTACTGAGATTGTTGTGGTTTCTATCGGTGATAAAAGCTGCCAGGAAACGATACGCACAGCGTTGGCACTGGGTGCTGATCGCGGTATTCAAATCGAAACAGATGAAAATCTGGATTCACTTCAGGTGGCGAAACTGCTGGCCAAAGTCGTAGAAGAAGAACAGCCTGAACTGGTTATCTTAGGTAAACAGGCGATTGATTCCGACAATAATCAAACCGGTCAGATGTTAGCTGCATTGACCGACATGCCCCAGGGCACGTTTGCATCAGAAGTCATTGTGGCTGACGGTAAGGTTAAGGTAACCCGTGAAGTTGACGGTGGCTTGCAAACTGTTGATTTAAGCTTACCTGCGGTGGTAACCACCGACCTGCGATTGAATGAACCGCGCTATGCCAAACTGCCTAACATTATGAAAGCCAAGCGCAAACCACTGGACGTTAAACTTGCGGGTGATTTTGGTGTTGATTTGACTTCCAAAGTCAAGGTGTTGAAAGTCACGCCTCCGGCTACACGTGAAGGTGGTATTAAAGTGGCAGATGTAGCTGAGTTGGTAGCAAAATTAAAATCAGAAGCAAAGGTGATTTAAATGACAGTATTAGTTTACGCAGAACACGATAACGTTCATTTAAAAGCAGAAACAGCCAAATTGCTCACTGCTGCAAAGGCCATGGGTGACGATGTTCATGTTTTAGTGGCGGGTAATGAGTGTGGCGCAATCGCACAAGAAGCAGCGAAACTGGCAGGTGTGTCTAAAGTAATCCATGTAGATGATGGGATTTATAAAGAGCAACTCGCAGAAAATGTCAGTGCTTTGGTATTGAGCATGGCGAGCGATTACAGTCATGTTATTGCTGCGGCAACCACAACAGGTAAAAACTTTTTACCCCGCGTAGCAGCGTTGCTGGACGTGGCACAAATTTCAGACATTATTGCAGTTGAAGCTGCGGATACCTTCGTGCGTCCGATTTATGCTGGCAACGCCATCGCGACGGTTCAATCGGAAGACACAATCAAAGTAATTACTGTCCGGGCTTCTGCGTTCGATGCGGTTACCGCTGATGGCAGCGCTGAAGTGATCAGCATTGCAGCCTTACCAGCTTCAGACAAAGCGCATTTTGTATCTCAGGAACTGACCAAATCAGAAAGACCGGAATTAACCGCTGCTGAGGTGATTATCTCCGGTGGTCGCGGTATGCAAAATGGCGAGAATTTTGCCTTGCTTAACGGTATCGCTGATAAGTTAGGTGCTGCCATTGGTGCATCACGTGCAGCGGTTGACGCGGGTTTTGTACCCAACGATATGCAGGTGGGGCAGACGGGGAAAATCGTCGCACCGCAACTGTACATTGCCGTTGGTATTTCCGGCGCTATTCAGCACCTTGCCGGTATGAAAGATTCTAAAGTTATTGTTGCTATCAACAAAGACGAAGAAGCGCCAATCTTCCAGGTGGCTGATTACGGTCTGGTGGGGGATCTGTTTGAAGTGCTACCTGAACTGGAAAAAGCACTTTAAAAGATATCAAAATTTAAAAAAACCGGGAGCTTCCCGGTTTTTTTATGGTTGAAGATTACTCTTCAGAATTACGCTTTTTCTTCATTGGTAAATGTCCTACATCGTCACCGGCAAGTGCATTAAATTTTTTCTTGCGTTTGGCTTTTTGCCAGGGTGAAGCATCAGCCCCATCATCACTTTTCTGGGTGTTCTTCGCTCCTGGTTTAGTTGGTTTAGCGGACAGCCCCTTAAATTTAGCTTCCAATCCTTCAACCGTTTTAAATTGAGGCTCATCGGCAAGAAACTGCTTCAGCAAAACAAAACTCTTCCAGTCTTTTTTGCTGACCAGGGATATGGCCTGACCCTTCGCACCGGCTCGCCCTGTACGTCCTACACGGTGAACATACTCAGTCGCTTTAATAGGTAAGTCCATGTTGATGACCAGGCTCACAGAGGGAATATCCAGGCCTCTGGAGGCCAGATCGGTGGTGACGAGGATTTGTGCTTTATTGTTGGAAAAGTCAGACATAATTTGATTGCGCTGACTTTGCAACATTTCGCCGTTAATCGCCAGGCTGCTCAGTCCTTCTTCATTAAGCAGGTTGGCAACCCGATCGGTGTCTGCCCGGGTTGCGGTAAACAGAATAATCTGACTGCGAATTGCCTGTTCCTTGATAAAGTGTTTTAGCAGGGCTTCTTTGTGCTCAATATGATCCGCAAAATAAAAAGACTGTTCAATATCACTGTGAGCAATGTGCTGATTGTCCAGGGTAATGCGATGTGGTGCTTTGAGCACCAACTCAGATATCTGCGCTAAATCAGCATTATCAAAAGTGGCTGAAAACAACATGGTTTGACGTTTTCTGTGATTAGCAGCCTGATCAATAATCGTCAGTTGATTACTGAATCCTAAATCCAGAATGCGGTCTGCTTCATCTAAAATGAGTAACTCCAGGCCATCAAGAAACAAGCTTTTGTCTTCGATGTGGTCGGCTATACGGCCAGGTGTGCCAATAACAAAGTTGGGGTAGCGTTTTAATTGCTTTACCTGATCGTTAAAGTTCTCTCCACCAATCAGCAATACCGGTTTACCGGCTTGCGGAGGCAGTAATTTTTTTAGCTCACCCAATACCTGCTTGGCCAGTTCTCGGGTGGGGGCCACGATCAATACGCGGGGGTCCTGTTTACTGAGGGCTTTTTCCCGGTATATGCGCTGTACGGCCGGGATCAAATAGGCCAGAGTTTTACCTGATCCGGTTTTCGAAGAAGCAAGAATATCTTTACCTAAAAGTGCCTGAGGTATGGCGCTTGCCTGAATATCTGTGGCTGTTTCCAGATTCTGGATCTGAATTGATTTCTGAAGTCGATGATCCAGGGGTAATTCGCTGAATAACAAAGGGGTAACTCACTTTAAATTTAATGAGTTAAATATATCACAATACTGAAGCGGCGGGCTAACGCTCTGTTCTCCCGCCTTACAGATTTTATATTAAAACTGCATTTCAGGAATGTCGCCTTCAGCGACTAATTTTCCTGCAGTTTTCTCGCGGATCTCATCTACGCTGACGCCAGGTGCGCGTTCTTTCAAATGGAATGCGCCATTGTGTACCTCAAGCACTGCAAGGTCGGTGATTATTCGGGTAATACAATTTACACCGGTCAGTGGCAGGGTGCAGGCTTCCAGTAGTTTGGACTCACCTTTTTTATTGGCGTGGGTCATGGTAACGATGATGTTTTTAGCACCGGCCACCAAATCCATTGCGCCACCCATGCCTTTTACCAATTTACCCGGGATCATCCATGACGCAATATTGCCATTAACATCAACTTCAAATGCGCCCAATACGGTGATATCAACGTGACCACCACGGATCATGGCAAAGCTCTCCGCTGAGTTGAAAATAGAGGCACCGGTGATGGCTGTCACCGTTTCTTTACCGGCGTTGATCATGTCTGCATCAACCTGTTCTTCGGTAGGGTAAGGGCCCATGCCCAGCAAACCGTTTTCTGACTGCAACATTACTTCAATATCATTCGGTACGAAGTTTGCCGCCAGAGTGGGTATACCAATACCTAAATTGACGTAGTCACCATCTTTAAATTCTTTTGCCACGCGCATGGCAATTTGATCTCTGCTTAATGCCATTGTTATTGCTCCTGACTGCGGGTTACACGGCGCTCAATGCGTTTTTCGAAAGTGCCTTTGATAACGCGATTGACAAAAATGCCAGGCGTATGGATTTGAGTGGGCGGTATTTCCCCAGGCTCTACGATTTCTTCTACTTCAACGACGGTAATTTTGCCTGCGGTAGCGGCCATAGGATTAAAATTCATGGCGGTGTCACGATACACGCAGTTGCCGTAACGGTCTGCTTTCCAGGCTTTTACTATCGCAAAGTCACCGGTAATGGATTCTTCTAAGACGTAGCCACGGCCATCAAATTCACGGGTTTCTTTACCTTCAGCAACGGGAGTGCCGTAACCGGTCGCAGTGTAAAATGCGGGAATACCGGCACCGCCTGCACGCATTTTTTCTGCTAACGTGCCTTGTGGTGTTAATTCAACTTCTAATTCACCAGCCAGTAGCTGTTGTTCAAACAATGCATTTTCACCCACGTAGGAAGACACCATTTTTTTAATCTGGCGATCTTCCAGTAAAACGCCTAATCCGAAGCCGTCAACACCACAATTGTTAGACACAACGGTCAGCCCGCTAACGCCCATTTTTCGGATTTGTGCAATCGCACCTTCGGGAATGCCACACAATCCGAATCCGCCCGCAATGATGGTCATATTATCTGTCAGACCATCCAGGGCTTCTTCGAAACTGCTAACAACTTTATCAAAACCTGCCATATTCGTTCCTGAGTTAACTAAATGTTAACAAAGTATCGTTGACATTGTTTGATTTGTAAAATTTAATATATTGAAATAAAGATTTAAAATATAAATAAATGAACATTACCCTAAAACAACTTCGCGCCTTTGTTGAACTGGCTTCAACCAAAAGTTATGCCTCAGCATCTGAGCGTCTCAATCTCAGTCAACCTGCACTCAGTATTTGCATCAAAAATCTTGAGTCTGAGGTGGGGGGCACCTTGTTTAGTCGCACCACACGCAATGTTGATTTAACGCCGGAAGGGCAGGCGTTTTTCCCTAAGGCCAGAAAACTACTGATGGATTGGTTCGCCACTTTTGAAGCCGTCAACGAAATGTTTACCTTGCAACAGGGGCGTATCACTATCTCGGCAATGCCTTCTTTTGCATCATCACGTCTGCCACCGGTTCTAAAGGCGTTTAATCAACGTTTCCCCAATATCAGAATTGATGTAATTGATGTCGTTATGGAAACCGTGATTGCGTCCGTCATCAAAGGTGAGGCTGAACTGGGAATCGTATTTGAGCCGGATAATCTTGCTGAGTTAGCCTTTGTGCCGTTACTCGAAAATAATTTTGTCGCAGTGATGCACGCCGATCATCCGTTGGCCAGTAAAAACCAGATACAATTGACGGAACTTGTCGATCACCCTTTGGTGATGATGAATCGCGGCTCTTCGATTCGTATGTGGCTTGAAGAAGCGTTTTCAAAGTCGGCAATACAAGCTTCAATAGCTGCTGAAGCATGGCAGTTAGATACGTTGGGAGAAATGGTCAAAGTCAATCTTGGTCTGGCGATTGTACCGGCACTGTGTCAGCAACAAATGCAGCGCAAGGAACTGGTCTGTATTCCGCTGGATTATCCACAGTTAAGGCGTAATGTTGGGATAATTGAAAAGGCCAACAGCAGTTTGTCTGCGTCGGCCAAAGAACTAAAGAAAATGCTTACTGAAAGTTTTTGAGTGGAGTGCTTTACATCACCACTTTTTCTTTGGTGCGAACAATTCGTCCAGCTCGTCTCTTTCCTGCTCGGCGCGTTTGGCGCGGTCTTCGGCATTGGCCTTAGTGAGTGATTCCTGGATGTTAAGTAGTTGTTCTTTGATGCGGGCGGTCTGACCCCGGGTATAATCATCTTGCATCGGAAAGGCGTTGAGTGCCGCCACAGATTTTTCCAGATATTGACGTGCAGAACCCATCATGCCGGCATTCATGGCCGCAGCGGCACGACGACTCAGGGTTTCAATGTTGACTCTTAATTGCAGTTTATCCAGGCGTTTGTCTTCGGTGGCAAAGGTTTGCGTATCCACTTTACCGCGACCTTGTTCTGAACGCAGCAATGCCCGTTGTTTTTTCAGGCACTGAATAAAGACGATAATCTGTTTGTCTGAATCGGGCAGCTGGATCAGGTCGTCACCCTGGTTCCCATCCAGTGATATGTCTTTGACTCGTTGTTCAGCATCCCTCAGACGCTGCTTTAAACCTGGCTGTTTAGGGTCCATTTCGTGCATCACCTTCAATGCACCTAACACGCGCTTTTGCAAAATCTGCATCAATTGCGGTGAGGTGGGAACATTGGACGAGGCCATTATCACGTCTTCAGTTTCATCAAGAATGGTTTTTTGTTTAGCCAGTTCAACCCGACGCTCGGATTCAATCTTTTCTTTGTGCTGTTGGATAGCATTAATCATGATGGCTATTACCAGCAGCGCAACAATTAAAATAATGACGATAGTAAAAATCATGTGCCTAAATTGCCTTTTTTCATTATAGTTTTCTGTACCAAAGCCGGGTGAAAAACCTTTTCTTACTTTACAGTAAAGCTCATCAGGCTTCAGTTTTTTAGGTTTTACGTCAAAAAATTGAGATCCTTTACCGATTTAGCAAGCATGATCTTGTTCGAGGGAACTCTAAATCTGCTCAATACTTTACATGCACTGAGTTAAATCATGCAAGTTAAACTGATTTTTCATCTTTTAAAAATGGCGTCGATTCGGCATTTACGATCCGTTTGGGTGAATCGGGAAGCCATATCTACCCATTTAAGGATTTTGCAAAATTATTCAGGGCAGTAGTAGCGTAAACACGCCACCGCCTAACGAACCACCATTTGAAAGATGTATCGATCCCTTGTTGTCACCATTTACATGGGCTTCCGCAATCAATCGCGCAAAAAACAATCCCAGTCCGGTTCTCCCGGTACCAATGTTGAGTTGACTTATCTCAATTTGAGAAATGGCTAACATATTATCCGGGTAACCCGGGCCATCATCTTCAATAACAATGCGCAAAAAGTTGTCTTGTTCCGCAACATCAATATGTAACTTTTGCTTGCCGTAGCGAATACCATTCACGATGACATCACTCACCAATACATTGACCAGATCCTGGTCAAAATACCAGTGCAGATCGTCTTCCTGCTGAATGCTGACTTCAATGCCCCGGGTGTTAATGTGATTCTGATTGTAGGCAATCACATCATCAATAAAGTCATCAATGTAGTGCTCATCTAAGTTCAGGGGCAGGTTGTCTAATTGCGTGCGATACAAGGAAAGTAATTGAATCAGTCCGGTATTTAACCTGGCCGCTTCATAATGAATTGACGCCGCTTCTTTGATGCCGACACCATGCTCCCTGAGCGTGCTTTCTAATTCTTCAATGGTCTGAATCATTAAAGACAATGAGTTTTTCATATCATGAACAGCCGAAGCCAGTACGGAAGAAAAGTCGATTTTATCGTTACGCTGTTTCACGATGAGAATTTCTCAAAAATTGGGTAGAGAGCTCTATAAAAGCAGAAAACCTAAAGTACAACAATAGCTTAATAGTTAAATTTTGCGTTATTGTGAAGTCTTTCTGAGAACTTTTTCAGGTTTTTTCTAAAATTTTATGGAATTAATGTCGCCAAAGGTATATATATTTTGCATATGCAAACAAATACAAGGTAGGTTGCCAGCCTCATGAAATTACAGCAGCTTCGTTATATTGTTGAAGTTCTAAACAATAATCTTAATGTTTCCGCCGCTGCAGAAAGTCTCTACACAAGCCAGCCCGGTATCAGCAAACAAGTCAGAATGCTGGAAGATGAGCTTGGCGTGCAGATCTTTGGCCGCAGTGGTAAACACCTGACACATGTGACCGAAGCTGGAAATGACATCATTAATATTGCCAGAGAAATTTTGGCAAAAGTTGAAAGTATTAAGTCTGTTGCCAGAGAGCACAATTTGCCTGATCAGGGCAAACTGAATATTGCGACCACGCACACGCAGGCGCGCTATGCACTACCCGATGTCATAAAAGGTTTCATGAAGAAGTATCCCAGGGTCAGCTTACACATGCATCAGGGAACCCCGTCACAAATCAGTGACCTGGCCGCTAAAGGGGAAGCTGACTTTGCCATCGCCACGGAAGCGTTGCACCTCTATAACGATCTGGTGATGTTGCCCTGCTATCACTGGAATCGCAGTATCATAGTGAATCAGGAACACCCACTGGCGAAAAAGGGCACTATTCGCATCGAAGACATTGCGCAATATCCGTTAGTAACTTATGTCTTTGGATTTACCGGCCGTTCTGAGTTGGATGAAGCCTTTAGTCGGGCCGGTCTGGAACCTAAAATTGTCTTTACTGCCACTGATGCCGACGTTATTAAAACTTATGTACGGTTGGGGGTGGGTATCGGCGTTATCGCTTCTATGGCTATCGATGATAATCTGGATACGGATCTTGTTAAAATTGACGCCAGCCATCTGTTTAATTACAGCACCACCAAAATTGGTTTCCGCAAAGGCTCATTCTTGCGCAGTTACATGTATGACTTTATCGAGCGCTTTGCACCGCATCTGACCAAAGATGTCGTGGAGCGAGCTATGATGCAAAAGAGTAATGATGATATTGAGCGAATGTTTAAAGATTTGACGTTACCGGTGCGATAGGGCGCCACACCAAATAAAGAAAAGGTTGCCGAAGCAACCTTTTAACATTCAACAATGTTAACTGCTAAACCGCCTCGTGCGGTTTCTTTGTATTTGGACTTCATGTCGTTACCCGTGTCCCACATGGTTTTAATCACCTTATCCAGTGTTACCTTTTGTACACCTGTACCACGAAGCGCTAATCTGGAGGCATTGATGGCTTTTACCGCTCCCATTGCGTTGCGTTCAATACAGGGCACCTGAACCAGTCCACCAACCGGATCACAGGTTAGCCCCAGGTTGTGTTCCATACCGATTTCAGCGGCATTTTCGACTGCGGCAACTGAACCGCCAATTATTTCGGTCAGGGCACCTGCCGCCATTGAACAGGCGACACCCACTTCACCCTGACAGCCAACCTCAGCGCCCGAAATAGACGCATTCTTTTTGTACAATATACCAATCGCTGCCGCGGTCAGCAGATAACGGTAGGCGGTGTCTTTATCGACAGTTTGCACAAACTTGTCATAATAACTCAGGACTGCAGGAATGATCCCGGCCGCACCATTAGTGGGAGCAGTTACCACCTTACCGCCAGCGGCATTTTCTTCATTTACGGCCAGAGCAAACAGGTTAACCCAGTCCATCGCCAGCATGGGATCCTGACTGTGTTCGCACTTAAGGCGACGGTACAAACCGGGCGCTCGTCGGGTTACTTTCAAACCACCGGGTAATATGCCTTCGGTTTCAATCCCGCGTTTAATACAGGCTTGCATTACCTGCCATATTTCCCATAGTTTATCGATGATCACCTGTTTTGGCTGAAACACTTTTTCGTTTTCCAGCATGAGTGCGCTGATACTCAGTCCATTGTCGCGACATTTCTGCAGTAACTCTGCTGCGGTATCAAAGTTGTAGGGGACTTCCTGTTCTTCGTGAAGTAGTGCCGTTACTTTTTCTTTTTCAAAGTCCTGCTCTTTGATAATAAAGCCACCACCTATAGAGTAGTATGACTGACTGAACAGTACCTCTTCGCCTTTCATGGCGTGCAAGGTCATACCGTTGGCATGGTGCTCAAGGGTTTTGCGACGGTGAAATACAATGGCGTCTTTGCGCGGAAATGCGGTGAGTTTTTCGCCATCCAACATCAGTTTTTGGCTTTTATCCACTTCTGCCAACATGGCATCAACGTTATCGACATCAATGGTTTCTGGTAATTCACCCAGCAAACCAAGAATGACTGCCTTACCGGTGCCGTGTCCTTTGCCTGTCTGACCAAGTGAGCCAAACAGCTCGGTGACAACCGCGTCAGTTTCCTGGAACAGGTTTTTTGCTTTCAACAATTGGTTGAAATCTTTTGCGGCCCGCATGGGGCCGACAGTATGTGAACTGGACGGGCCAATTCCGATACTGAACATATCGAATACACTGATCATGATTATCTCGTAGGGTCTTTTTATTGTTAGTGGATATTGTCTGATGAATTAGGCTGAATGCAAAGCATAGTAAAGGTCTTACCAGATAACCTGTTGTAAAGCCTTATCCACAGTGGATAAGTGTCAAGTCAGGTGCCGGGAAAGTGCTCTGATAAATGCCGCGGTTGCTCCCCAAATCATGTGTTCCTGCCAGGGAATAAAATAAACCGGATAAACGCTGTTATTGCGCTTCACGGTATGCACCAGATGGTTGTCATGGTTTATCACTGTCGCCAGGGGTACTTCAAATACCTGATCCACTTCATCCTGATTAATCACCAGATCAAAGTCCGGTTTTACCAGGCTGACATAGGGCGTGACCTCATAACGGGAAATTGTTCTGAAAGTGGGTAATGTACCCACAATATCGATGTTTTCTCTTTTGAGACCAATTTCTTCTTCAGTTTCTCTGAGTGCAGTTGCCTTGAGATCGATATCCGTATCATCAACACGGCCACCCGGGAAACTGATTTGTCCGGCATGGTGTTTGAGGTGAGAGGCCCTGCGGGTCAACAACACTGAAAGCTCATCGCGCATGACCAGTGGGATCAGTACGGCAGCAGGCTTGCCTTTTTGACGCAACGGATAGTCCGGCTCGGGAGTAATATTGCGCGCGTGGTAAAAGCGTTGCTTAAATTCCTCCAGTTTCATAGGACCTTCTTTCTGACAAAACGTATCGTAGGCAGGATTTTTTTCACCTTGTGAAAGGTTTCTTCATATTCCGCTTGCGGCTCTGAGTCAGCAACGATACCTCCACCCGCCCAGCAGTATACCTGGCCTGATTCAAACAGTAAGGTGCGGATACAGATGCTGCTGTCAAAATCCTGATTTACGCCCAGATAGAAAATGCTACCGCAATAAATATTGCGCCGATGAGGTTCTAACTCATCGATAACTTCCATTGCGCGGATTTTGGGTGCGCCGGTTATCGAGCCGCCGGGAAAGGCATCCTGCAACAATTGCAAAGGGTGGCTGGACGGTTTTAACCGGGCCCGAATAGTACTGACCATGTGATGCACGGCACTGAATGACTCAATTTCAAAAAGCCCGGTAACCTTTACACTATTGGCCACCGCATTTTTACTGATGTCATTGCGCAGTAAGTCTACGATCATCAGGTTTTCGGCCTGATCTTTTTCTGAATTTATCAGTGCCTGCCGGGAGTCTTCGTCATCAATAGGATCGTTAAATCTGGGACGGGTACCCTTGATCGGTTTAGTTTCAATAATATCGCCTTTAACAGACAAAAAACGCTCGGGAGAGCAACTGATAATGCAGCTTTCATCATTGCGAATAAAGGCTGAAAATGGTGCCGGATTAACTTCAGTCAGCGCTTCAAAAGCGGCCCATTCTGAACCCTGATAAGGGGCTTTAAAACGCTGCGCCAGATTTACCTGATAACAATCACCTGCCAGCAGATATTCGTGAATTCTATCCAGCTTTTGCAAATAATCAGCTTCACCCATATTGCTTTGCCATGTTTCGGTAAGGCGGAACTCCGCGGTTTGTCTGGGTTGATTTTGCCATGGCTGATAAAATCGCTGCCCGGCTGAGGGAATCGTAACCAGATTAAACCTCGGACAAGCAAACTCTTCACTAAAACACAAATACGCTTTTTTAGTGGCCTGGTTTTCTAACACACTCCAACTGTAAAAGTTGGCGGTAAAAACCGGCGTTTGATACTCGTCCAATGCGCTACCGGGCAGAATTTCCAGGAAGCGACCAAAATCATAAGCCGCAAACCCTATCAGACCACATTGAAAGGGCAGGTCTATACTGTTTTTCGAGGTATCGCCAAACAGCCGGATTTTAATCTCATGAGCTTTGTTGACAATGTCTGCCGGACGGATAGTGGCATTGTTAAATTCGTTGTATACCGCCTGCAATTTTTTTTGCCCTGAGTCAGGCATATGCCAGCTGTCATCAATCTGGTAGTGACAACTTAAGCGCCCATCGGCAAACAGTTTTAAGGTGAAAATAGGGGAGCCGCTGGCTATGTGAAATTTGGCGTTTTCATGAGTCGAATCCCCGGAATGCAACAGGACCGCACCGGCGGTATTTTCTATGCTTGAAAACCAGTCTGTTAAACAACGAAATGGACTAAATTTTATACGGTCGACGGTAACGTTATGCATGTGAGTCTTAAAAACTGTGAAATTCTTATTCTGATTTTAGGTAATTGCTAGTGCAGCGTTGCTGATAACCGGCCGTGCAGGTTATCATAAAAGCGGTATTCTACCTTAGATTAAGGGGATTACAGTAGTGCTGACTTTGCATAATCGGCAAAAGGGCTAGCACTAAATCACATTTAAGTTAGACTTTAGCCACCATCGAGCTGTGCCCCGGCATTTTCGTGGCTCGTTTTTGTTAATTATTCCACAATGAGGTAATCATGGCCGTTATCCGTCAGCAAGACTTTATCGATAGTATTCAGGACGCGTTGCAATTTATTTCTTACTACCACCCCCTGGACTATGTAAAAGCGGTTGAGCAGGCTTATCTGAAAGAAGAAAGTCAGGCGGCAAAAGATGCCATGGCACAGATTCTGATCAATTCACGAATGTCAGCGGAAGGCAAACGCCCGATTTGTCAGGATACCGGCATTGTGACCTGTTTTGTTAAAATTGGTATGGGCGTAAGCTGGGACAAAACCGACATGACAGTGCAGCAAATGGTGGACGAGGGCACACGCCGTGCTTACCTTGACCCGTCTAACCCATTGCGTGCCTCCATCGTTGCTGATCCTGCCGGCGCCCGTAAGAACACAAAAGATAATACTCCAGCGGTAGTTCACCTGGATATGGTGGAAGGCGATAAAATAGAAGTCATGATTGCCGCTAAAGGTGGTGGCTCTGAAAACAAATCCAAAATGGTAATGTTAAACCCCAGTGATTCTATTGCAGACTGGGTAGAAAAAACATTACCTACTATGGGCGCAGGATGGTGTCCGCCGGGAATGTTAGGCATTGGCATTGGCGGCACTGCGGAGAAAGCTGCGGTGTTGGCAAAAGAAAGTCTGATGGACCCCGTTGATATTCAGGAACTCATGGAACGCGGCGCAGAAACCACCGAAGAAAAACTGCGCCTGGAAATCTTTGACAGGGTTAACAGGCTGGGTATTGGTGCTCAGGGACTGGGCGGTTTAACAACTGTGGTTGATATCAAAATTAAATCTATGCCTACTCACGCCGCCTCAAAACCGGTGGCCATGATCCCCAATTGTGCGGCCACGCGCCATGCTCATTTTTATCTGGATGGGTCGGGTCCGGCGGAATTAAAAGCCCCGAAACTGGAAGACTGGCCAGAAGTTACCTGGGAAGTGGGTGAAAATACCCGCCGGGTTAATCTCGATGAACTGACCAAAGAATCCATCCAGGACTGGAAAATGGGCGAAACTGTTTTATTGTCTGGAAAGTTATTAACCGGTCGTGATGCTGCTCATAAGCGTATCCAGGGTATGCTGGAAAACGGAGAAGGCCTGCCAGACGGCGTTGATCTGAACAATCGTTTTATCTATTACGTAGGTCCGGTCGATGCGGTGGGTGATGAAGCTGTCGGTCCGGCAGGTCCAACTACGGCGACCCGCATGGATAAATTCACTGACATGATGCTGGAACAAACCGGCCTGATTGGTATGGTTGGTAAAGCAGAACGCGGGCCTTCAACGGTAGAAAGCATTGCCAAAAACCATGCTGTATATCTGATGGCCGTTGGTGGCGCCGCTTATCTGGTATCCAAAGCCATTAAAAAGGCGCGCGTGGTTGCTTTTGAAGATTTGGGTATGGAAGCCATCTACGAATTTGAAGTGGAAGATATGCCGGTAACTGTGGCGGTAGACAGCAAAGGTAACAACGCCCACGCTGATGGCCCTGCGATCTGGAAAGCGAAAATTGCCGACCTGGATAAAGCGCTGAGCTAATGTTCCAGCCGGTTTGGCATAGAATGCATTAGGCGTTTTGAAAGGCTGGTTGCTTTTGTAACCAGCCTTTTTTATAACTGACGTATCGAACTATTTTAACAAGGAATCCAATGGCCTTAGATCCTGTTTTGTGGGCAATATCCGGTGCACTGGTGGCGGCGACTGTGGTGTTCATATTGCTTAAAATGCGCTTCAATAATCAGGTGCAGTTGGCACAGCAAACTCAGATAACCCACCAGATGCAATTGCAAACCTTGAACGAACAACTGGGGTTTTTAAAACAACAGGATGAAGTATTGCGCCAGGAAGCAATGCAGCTCAAACATCAAAATGAACTGCTGAATCGGCAGTTTATAGAGCAGTCTGAATCACTGAGCCAATACAAAATGCGCAACGCCCGAATGGAACAGCAGTTACAGCAACTGAGCGGGCTGGAAGAAGAGAATGACGAATTACAGGAACAATTGGATAATTTAAAAAGTCTTTATGCAGATACGCGTAACAACCTGGAATCAGAAAAAACCGCCCGAGAACACGAAAATAAAGCCGCCCAGGAAAAGTTACAGATTTTGCAAAACGCCGAACAGCAACTGCAAAAACAGTTTGAAAACCTGGCAAATCAAATCTTTAAAAACCACTCATCAGAGTTCGAAAAACACAGCCAACAAAAACTGGCGTTGTTGTTAGATCCGCTGAAACAGCAAATCGAAGGCTTTCGCAATCAGGTAAGTCAACAGGCGATACGGGAAGGACAGGAAAGAGCCTCACTGAAAACTGAAATTATCAATTTACAACAACTCAATAAGAAGATAACCGAAGAAGCCTCAGCACTAACCCGTGCCCTGAAGGGTGACAATAAAAAACAGGGGAATTGGGGCGAAATGGTTTTGCAAAAAATTCTGGAAGAGAGTGGCCTGCGCGAAGGCCATGAATATGATACTCAGGTGAGCAAAAGACGAGAAGATGGCAAGTTACTGCAGCCAGATGTGTTGGTACACTTACCGGAAAACAAAGAAGTGATCATTGATTCCAAAGTCTCTTTGAATGCTTATGAACGGTTTTATAACGCTGGCTCGCAACAGGAGCAACAACGCTACCTCAAGGAGCATATCCAGTCCGTTAAAGGGCACATTAGAGAACTGGGGCGCAAGGAATATCACGACCTGCTGGGCGAACGAAGTCTGGAATACGTTTTAATGTTTATTCCGGTAGAGGGCGCGTTTATGCTGGCGCTCGACGAATCCCCTGAGCTGGTTAAACTGGCCATGGATTACAATGTATTGCTGGTGAGCCCGACCAATTTACTGGTAGCCTTGCGCACTATCCACAATATCTGGCAATATGAATACCAAAATCAAAATGCCCGCAACATTGCTAAAAAAGCAGCCGATCTGTACGACAAGTTTTATGGTTTTGTGGTGGATATGGAAAAGCTGGGCGAGGCAATCAATTCGGTACAAAAACGATTCAATGACGCCAACAGCAAACTCTATGAAGGGCGTGGTAACCTCATCAAAAAAGCCGAAGAGTTTCAGTCTTTGGGGGTGCAGCCATCCAAAAAATTAACAGAAAACATGCTGAAAAACGCTGATTTGTGAGCCACTTCACAATTTAAACCTGTGCTTACTAAGAATTACTACCGATATAGAAAGTAACTATCGCAAACAGGTTGCATCTATGGATAACGTTAAATTACTGGATATTCTGGGTCGCATTCCGCTGTTCAATGATTTGTCTGAGTCCGATCGTAAGGTAATTGTAGCAATGCCGAAAGCATTTGACGTTTTTTCTGCCGGTGATGTCATCGTCAGAGAAGGCGAAAAAGAAGCCTGTTTTTATATTTTACTGACGGGAATCGCCAAAGTATTTCTCAATGGACAGGAATTGGCCACATTGCGTCCGCCACAATTTGTTGGTGAAGTGGGCTTTATTTGCAATGAACCGCGTATTGCCACTGTTATTGCCAAAGAGCAGGTCATGGCAATGAAGCTGGATGCCGCAAACTTTTCCAAACTGCCAGGTGCCATAAGGGAAGCAGTGAAAGACCGTATTATTGCCGGTCTGATCGCCAGGTTGAGTGATGGCAATCAATCCTTAATGTTGTTGCGTAGTCGAAACAAGTATCCGACATCGGTAGCACAAGGGATGCGCAACATGAATTAAAATTTCCGCTAGGCTTAATTGTTCAGGTGGCCTACAATCAACTCAGACAGAAAGGTTTTAGTGGCTGGAAGTCGCAGGAATTATGAATAATTTAAAGTTAATGGAAATTCTTTCACGGGTCCCTTTGTTTAAGGATCTGCAGCCCATCGAAAGAGAGTCTGTACTCAAAATGCGCGCGGTATTCACGCCGATTAAATCCAAAGAGTGCTTTATCAAAGAAGGCGCACATGAACCCTGGTTCTACATTATCCTGGCTGGTAAAGCCACAGTTACCCACCGGGGCCGTAATATCGGTACCTTAATTCCTGGTCAGTTTATCGGTGAAGTAGGCTTCATCTGTAAAGAGCCTCGTTCAGCCTCCGTTATTGCCGAAGATGAAATGGTGGTGATGAAGGTGGATTACGAAGCGTTTCGCAAAATACCGGTAAGAATACGGGAGTCCATCAAAGACAAGATTATTTCCGGTCTGGTGGACAGAACCATGCTGTTGAATGAAAAACTCATCAAGCAGGAAGATGAAATGGATCGGCTGAACACCCGGATAGCCGACTATGAAGCCGAAGCCGAAAACCGATTGCCCGGGCGCAAAAATAAATAAATAATAGCGAAGGTATACCGTTATTGGTGGCTAATTAGGTAAATTTCAGGCGGGTGTCACGGTAATTCTACATGCGCGTTTGCGTGTCATTTACTTCAGAAAACTATGTGGACATATATGGTCACTCCGGCTGAGTCAAGTGGATTCAGTCGCTTTTTGTGTTTTAAGGTACGCGTTTTAGTTAAGTCATTGTCTATTACCCTAAACAGTACACTGCATAATGAAATACGGTCTTATGACATATATCCGGCGTCGTAATGACCTGGTTAGCTGGTCGCGCCCTCATGAGATCCAAGAAGTCTTATTCGCCTTAGCACCCACAATGTCTCAAAGACAGATGTCCACCCGAGGTTCCAAATAAGACATAACCGTTTAAATCATCAATGCTTGTTACCGCTCAATCCTGTGGTTAGTGTAAATGATTAATGAGTTCAGCATGTTACGCTGAACACGCGAGTTTGGCGTCAAAAGGCGTTTGCTTAGCCAGTACCGCCCAAATGATTCTTGCTAATTTATTGGCAAACGCGGTAACACATTTGCAGCTGTGCATTTTAGCTTTAATTTTTTGTAGCCATTTACTCACGTTATCATCGTGTTTATGGCACCAGTTCAGTACCGCTCTGGCACCGAGCACAAGCATTCGCCTGAGACTCTGATTCCCTCGTTTGGTGATTTTGCCCATGCGATTCATTTCACCACTGGCATGTTGTGATGGTGTTAGCCCAATCCATGCCGCAAATTGACGACCATTTTTAAAAGAATGAATGTCGTTAACACTGGCCAAAATGGTAGCGGCGACATGAGGACCTACACCGGGAATACCCATGAGCAAAGCGTAGTCACTTCTGTCTGCAATTAACCCCTGAAGATAGTTGTCTGTTTCATCAATCCGAATTCTCATCTCTTGAATCTGGTCAAATAATTGCTGAATAAAACGTCTGGCAACATAACTGAGTTCATTGCTCGCATCTTCGAGTATCATAGGCACCGCTTTTAGCAATGCGCCGGGTTTGGTAGAACAAACTTCTCCATACTCTGCCAATAATCCGCGTAGTTGATTTATCGTGCTGGTACGTTGGCGTACCAACAACTCACGTATTCGTTGCAAAGATTGGATATCTTGTTGCTCAACGGGCTTGATATCGATAAAACGAGTTTTCGGTCGAAACGAAGCCTCGGCTATCGCTAATGCATCATTGGCATCGTTCTTATTACCGACCAAAAAGGGTTTAACAGCAAAAGCGGGAACACACTTCACAGTATGACCAATTTGCTCAATACGCCTCCCCCAAGGGTTGGCACTGTAGCACGCTTCCATTACAACCAGTGTCGGTTCAAATTGACGCAGTTCATTCAACAGATTGCTCCGCCGTACTTTATTGTTGGACAGAATTTGTCTGGACTCATCAAGGGCGCATACTTGAAAAATATTCTTTGCTAAGTCGATACTTATCACGCTACATTTCATAGTGGTCACTCCGTTAGATTGTTTGCTTGAACACTTCAATCTTGGCACATTGTGATGCCGATAGGAGTGGCCATCTCAAGTACCCATGCTAAAAACATCATTTTAAAACCATCAATTTGAATATGAGCCTGTCCTGTCTATTGTGTCCTGCCAATTTTTACTGTCTTGGAAATCTATCGAGGTTTAATAATTAGCACGGACACCCATTCTAAATTCGACATTTCAAACCACAAAACTAAAACGCAAATACCAGGACTACTTTGCTATTTTGTGATGGCTGTCCCGCTAATATCTTGAATTTTAATCAATCCCTTAGCTTAGCCAGGATAAATTCAATGGCGGTGTCGTTGTTAAATGAGTCGTGATTGCTGGCAACGATGATCTCTTCGTTGGCTTGTTGATTCAGGGTGGCACTGGTCCATGATACAACACCGTCCGAAATTGTCAGACAGGTATGGCCTGCGCAATGTAATTCTTTGTCTAAACCTACTATCGACCAGGTACGTTCTGGTAGCGGGAAACTATTTAATTTGTTCATCAGTGGATGGTCGGGGCGCAGCACTTCAATACTGTTTGGGCCATGAGTAGCCAGAAATGGACGCATTGGTGGGGTGATGGTCTCAATTCCAAACTTTTTTACCACATCAGCAAACATGTTGGTGAAATTACTGGGAAGATTAATTAATCCTGCGCCCAGTCTGCCTATCCAGGAGCTGGCCATTTCACTGCCGCGATGAGGCGTATCCAGGAAAAACAAATTGTTCAGCCGGGCAGGCGGGCTAAAAATAAAGATATCCTGCATTTGCGGATTGCTTTCTAAGACACTGGTCATGTCTTGCGGTGACTTTGAGAATGCGGTATCCCACAGTTGTTGCCCGGTATCAACGGCAAAGGTCTTGGCAATGATGCCGCCCATACTGTGGCCAATGATACTCAGACTTTGACCCGCATAATCCGATTGGTGAAATCTCCCCATCATGGTTTTTAATCGTTTTCTCAGTCGCATGGCGTTGTAAAAAGGAGGCGGGCCGGATGGATAAAAGGCATGCCAAATCTGATATCGCTTGTTCAATGCTTCATCATTCATGATAGCCATGGTGAGTTTGCGCCAAATCAGCGGGCTGGAATTTAAACCGTGGATCATCAACAATGGCGTTTTATGCGGGGAAAATTCCTGAATAGCAAATATGCCAAAACGATGCTCAGCCCGTTCAGCGGTTAGCAAGCCAATAAAGGAAGATTTATCAATATCAGCTTTGTTGATAAGGGTGAGAAATGCCGCAGCCGGTGCATAGGCTAATTGAGATTGATAAAGAGTGTTGCGGTTGTGAAAATTCATCCGCTTGCCTTTAATATGAATGAGTAGCTCCTGGTCTGAAATACTTACCTCATGGACAAAAAAGGTGATTGGGCGATATATACCTTCCAGCGGATATTCATGGTCATCTATCTGATAGGAATTCGCTCGATAAGCAACGGCGGTAATACCAATTCCTGAAAACACTTCAGGCCGTAAATGAGCTTCTGTGTTTTGCATGTTGGCTGTGAGGTAAATCTCCTCAAAAACCTGACCAAGCCGATCAGGTTCTGTTTGCACTTGTATATGTGGTGCGGTGAAACTGATTAAATCTGATTGTGATGTCAGGATTTGCAGCAGCGCTGCGTTATAGTGCGGTATTATTTTAGCTTCTGATTCTGTATAGCGTGTTTCGGCATTGTGCTTAAGCCATTGATGACAACTAACTAAAGTCATTTGAATCGGCGTATTCTTTTTCGGTGCAGTGCACATGCTGAATAACTGTGTCTGTGATTGTGTCTGGGATTGTACGGAGACTTGATGCAGTTGTTTTATTTGCGAGTCGGAAAGCGAGGGGATTGCGACAATCTTATCTGTTTGCCTGTGCCAATCAATAAAGCGATTGCTACTACAGCCAGCCAGTAATAGCTGCAACAGGCAAAGTAGCGTGATGAAACTGGTGTTGTTCTGATGTGTAGAGGTGATCAATTCAGGGCATCTATATATTCAGATGCCCTGAGTGTAGTGCAAGTTAGTCTTCTACGCGACTGCCCCACAAGTCGTATTCGTCGGCGTGTTCAATTAACACGTCGACAAAATCGCCCGGTTGCACCTGAGTATCGCCATTGAGATAGACCACACCGTCTATTTCCGGTGCATCGGCATAGGTTCGGCCAATTGCGCCTTCTTCGTCTACCTCGTCAATCAACACCTGCATAATCAAACCAACGCGCTGTTGCAATCTGTCGGCACTGATTTTTTGCTGTTTTAGCATGAAGCGCTCGTAACGATCTTGTTTTGTGGCTTCATCGATTTGATCCGGTAAATCGTTGGCAGTGGCGCCTTCTACTTCTGAATATTTAAAACAGCCAACCCGATCTAATTGCGCTTCATCCAGAAAATCCAGCAGCTCCTGGAATTCCTCTTCGGTTTCGCCAGGGAAACCCACAATGAAAGTGGAACGGATCACCAGTTCAGGACAGATCTCACGCCATTTTTTGATGCGCTCTAAGGTGCGCTCAGCCGCGGCAGGGCGTTTCATCAGTTTCAAAATTCGTTTGTTGGCATGCTGGAAGGGAATATCCAGATACGGCAGGATCTTGCCTTGTGCCATTAAAGGAATCACTTTATCCACTGAAGGATAGGGGTAAACATAGTGCAATCGCACCCATATGCCCATGTGACCCAGTTGCTCAGCTAATTCTGTCATGCCGGTTTTTACCGGCATTCCGTCCCAGAATCCGGTTTTGTTTTTAACATCTACACCGTAGGCACTGGTATCCTGAGAAATCACCAGTAGTTCTTTTACGCCAGCGTTGCTCAGTCTCTCGGCTTCACTCAGTACTTCACCAACAGGACGACTCACCAAGTCACCACGCATGGACGGGATGATGCAGAAAGTACATCTGTGATTACAGCCCTCAGAAATTTTCAGGTAAGCGTAATGGCGCGGCGTTAGTTTAACACCTTGTTCAGGAATTAAATCGCTGAATGGGTTGTGAACTGGCTTGGGCAAGTTGTCGTGTACTTGCTCAACCACAGTTTCATAGGCATGAGGGCCTGTTATTGCCAATACATTGGGGTGAACTTCGCGAATTTCGTCTTCTTTTACACCGAGACAGCCGGTAACAATCACTTTACCGTTTTCCGCGAGGGCTTCACCAATGGTGTCCAATGATTCCTGAACTGCTGAATCAATAAAACCGCAGGTATTGACGATAACCAAATCGGCATCGTTGTATGTCGGCACCACATCATAGCCTTCGGTGCGAAGCTGGGTCAGAATACGTTCTGAATCCACCAGGTTTTTAGGGCAACCCAGACTCACAAAACCAATTCTCGCGTTGCCACTGTCAGCAGTCGCCAGATTTTCCTGAGACTGTTGCTCGATAACCTTTTTAGGGGTATCCATTGTGGTGGTTTGCGAGGGATCAAATTGTTTTACGGTCATACAGGGCCTTTAGTCTTGGTGGTAATGCGTAGTTTAGTTAAAAAGCGCGCGATTATACAGGAAGATGTGTAACGGGGTACAGTCAAAGTCGCTGACGGTCGTGAGTAAAACAAAAAAAAGCGGCCCGAAAGCCGCTAAAGCACAGTGGTAAGTTGGTTTATAAGGTAACGCGCACTATCATGGCCTTACCAGACGCAGAACGGCCATTGATCAGGTACTTATTGTTGCCAAGGTCAGTAACACTGTATACATCTTCCAACAGAGACGCTTTGTCGTAAGTGATGTTATCGAATTGTGGTAACTCACTATTGCTGGCTTTGTCAGACGAGTCTCTTTGCAATTGTGTGTCGCTAATTGATTGAACCGCGATAGAACCGGTTTTAGAACTGCCGCTGGTGAGGCGACTGGCGTTTTGGTTGTTACACTTTCCCCGATTAACCGCACAGCTTTCAGTGATCTGCCACATCATACCGAACTTATCAGATGACTTGATTTTTACGCCACTGTTAAAAGTCACCGTTTCGTCCAGTTTGGCATAGCCAACAATTAAACGACCATCCGCGCTCACGGCGGAAGCACGATAACGCCATTGCCCACCGTCACCGCTCACACTCATAGTACGGTTCCCGGCCTTGTAAGGGGGTAATTGTCCGTTTCCCGTATCAATGTCGTACTTTACCGGGTTGAATTTGCCATTAACCATTTCAAAGACATGGATGGATGACAGGTCATCTCCCCAGGTCCAGCCATTGGCAATCAAAAGATCGGCCTGAACACCATTGTGATCGTATTTTGCCAACATAGTGCTGTCATAAATACTGGCCCTGTGCATCTGAAATTGTCTCCATGGGCTGTCTTCATCGATAGAATGCAGTGGCGTGAAGCGATTCTCAAACTGACAGGTACCGTTTAACGCAAAATCAGTGAGATCCAAGGTGGTGGTAATAGTGCCATGACGGGTATGCTCTATGCCGTTTTCTGCAATCAGCGTAAACGCCTCATCTGTTGATGAGCTGGCAAAAATTTTAGCAATACCAGTGACTCTGCCACCATTGACATAAACGGCGTTGATTGCGCCTGAATAATCCATCGCACAGGTTTCGATTGTCGCAGCCCGGGCCTGTCCAGTAAGAGTTATACTAAATAATGCTATCAGAGCGGCAAAAGATGTTTTCATTGTGTTTTCCTTTTTTACTGCTTATCCGTTTCAGCGGTAATGTGCTGTGTTGGACCTGTAATGTGGGCAAATTTAAAGGGTTTCTCAAAAGTGGTAAACGCGTGTTTTCGCGAATTAGACTAAAGTCGTAATCCGGTAATACTTTAGTCGTAGACAAAAGGAGGCATTACTGTGTTGCCTGTTTTGAGTATCACCTCAACGAAGGCTGTAGCTTATGGGGGGCAGGCTGGCTACGCTTTTTTAGTCAACTACACTAATTTCACTTACCCGCTATACTTGATGATTCAATACAAGGGGAGTGGTTTATGAAACTAGGCGCATTTTCTGTCAGTCTGGCAGTTAAGGACATTAATAAATCGAAAGCCTTCTATGAGGCATTAGGGTTTGAAGAGTTCGCGGGTAATATCGAACACGGTTACATGATCCTGAAAAATGACTCCAGTACTATCGGATTGTTTCAGGGTATGTTTGAAAAAAATATGCTGACTTATAACCCAGGCTGGGCACAAGATTGCAGTACGTTGGATAACTATCAGGATGTCAGGGAGATTCAGCAGGCGCTGCGTGAAAAGGGACTGGAACTGTTAGACACCGTTGATGAGGACTCAAAAGGGCCGGGTAGTATCATGCTCGTCGATCCGGATGGTAATCCGGTATTGATTGATCAACACATCTAATTCTGCATCAATAATGTCGCTTTGTAGTTAACTTGTAGACGAGTTATAACAAATTTGTAAAAACTAGGATGGATATCCTAAAAATAACGCAGGCATGGGGCAAATTCTGATTGCCCCGATAAATTTCTCCCAAAAATCGCAACACGTTTTTAAGCGAACAAGACTACACTTACAGCCATCAAATAACGCTGGTTCTGCACGTTCTGAATTTGATAATCAGGTCGTGTGAGACACTCACAATAAGGCGATAATATGAAAACCAGAAACCATCTTTCTCATGTTGGTATTGCACATGAAGTGAATATCATCAGCAACGGGCTGATTGATATTCCTATGCTGCAAATCCTGTCTCAGGACGGTGTTGTCCATAAAGAAGCTGTTGAACCTGAACTTGATCAGGAAACTGCGTTAAAAATGTATACCACTATGCAGTTTACCCGCGTATTAGACGAGCGCATGGTGGCGGCTCAGCGACAGGGACGCATTAGTTTTTACCTGGCTTCTACCGGCGAAGAAGGTGCAACGGTTGCCAGTGCGGCGGCTCTGGAGCCACAAGACATGATCATGTCGCAATATCGTGAACAAGGTTCTCTGGCATACCGTGGGTACAGCACAGAGCAATTCATGAATCAGATGTTCAGCAATGAAAAAGAGCCGAATAAAGGGCGTCAGATGCCGATTCACTACGGTGCCAAAGAACTGAACTTCATGACTATCTCCTCGCCGCTGGGCACTCAAATTCCGCAGGCAGCAGGCTATGCTTATGGTCAGAAAATGGCCGGTGAACCCGCTGTAACCATTTGTTATTTTGGTGAAGGTGCCGCGTCGGAAGGTGACTTCCACGCAGGTGTTAACATGGCTGCGGTACTGAATTGCCCGGTGATCTTCTTCTGCCGCAACAATGGCTATGCCATTTCCACTCCGGCAGAAGAGCAATTTGCCGGTGACGGTATTGCTTCTCGCGGTATCGGTTATGGGGTTAAAACCATCCGGGTTGATGGTAATGATGTATTAGGTGTTTATGCGGCAACGCAAAAAGCCCGTGAAATCGCCCTGGCTGAAAATTGCCCGGTACTTATCGAAGCCATGACCTACCGCTTAGCGGCTCACTCCACTTCTGATGATCCCACCGGTTATCGCTCCAAGGAAGAAGAAGCTAAGTGGCAGGAAAGAGATCCAATTGCCCGTATGGCTAAATGGCTGGTTTCCAAAGGCTGGTTGGATGAAGACGCTAACAAGAAAGAAGTGGAACAAATGCGTCAGGAAGTGCTGCAGGAGCTGAAGCGCGTTGAGCAGGTGCCAATTTGTAAAATCGATGAGTTAGTTACCGACGTATACGCCGAAGTGCCGCCAATACTGCAAAAACAACTCAGCGAATTAAAAGCTCATATTAAGAAGTATCCGGAAGCTTATCCTAAAACCGCAGGGAGAATTGACTAATGGCTAAAATGAATATTTTACAGGCGGTAAACAATGCCTTGCATATCGCCATGGAAGACAATGAAAAAGTCATGGTGTTTGGTGAGGATGTCGGCCATTTTGGTGGCGTATTCCGGGCTACCAGTAACCTGCAGGAAAAATTCGGACGCGACAGAGTATTTAACACGCCACTGGTAGAGCAGGGCATCATAGGTTTTGCTAACGGTTTGGCCTCTCAGGGCTCTGTTCCCGTTGCTGAGATTCAGTTTGGCGATTACATCTTCCCGGCTTTCGATCAGATCGTTAATGAAACCGCTAAGTTCCGCTATCGTTCTGGTGGACAGTTTTCAGTAGGCAGCCTGACTATCCGTACACCTTATGGTGGTGGTATTGCAGGCGGTCATTATCACTCGCAATCTCCGGAAGCGTTTTTTGCTCACTGTCCAGGCATTAAAATTGTTATTCCTCGTAATCCCTACCAGGCCAAAGGTTTGTTGTTAGCCTCTATTCGCGACGACAACCCGGTATTGTTCATGGAGCCTAAGCGCCTATATCGCGCTTCTGTTGGCGAAGTGCCGGAAGAAGATTATCAGTTGCCATTAGGTAAAGCAGAAGTGGTTAAAGAAGGTTCTGATATCACCTTGCTGGCCTGGGGTGCACAGATGGAAATCATCGAAAAAGCCGCTGAAATGGCGGAAAAAGATGGCGTTTCCAGCGAAATTATCGATTTGCGCAGTATTCAGCCCTGGGATGCTGATACTATTTGTCAGTCAGTAGAAAAAACCGGCAGATTGTTAATCAACCACGAAGCTCCGTTAACCGGTGGCTTTGCTGCTGAAGTGGCTGCGACAGTGCAGGAGCGTTGCTTCCTGAATCTGGAATCACCTATTGCGCGTGTCTGTGGTTTGGATACTCCGTATCCTTTGGCACATGAAAAAGAATATATGCCAGATCACCTGAAAACCTATGAAGCCATCATGCGTACTATGCACTTTTAATCGGGGAAGACTATGACGACAGAATTTATTTTACCTGATATCGGCGAAGGCATTGTAGAGTGTGAGCTGCTTGAATGGCTCGTTAAAGAAGGCGACCGTATTGCTGAAGATCAGCCGGTGGCGGAAGTGATGACAGACAAAGCCGTAGTGCAGATCCCCGCTATGCACGATGGCGTAGTGGAAAAGCTGCATTATCAAAAAGGCGATATTGCCAAAGTTCACGAGCCTCTGTTTGCTATGACAGTAGACGGCGCGGCAAGTGAGGCAAGCGCACCTGCTGCACAAAGCCAACCAGAGCCAAAACAGGAAGTCGCATCTTCAGGTGCTGCAACCACAGGCGGTGCAGTGATTGACTTTATCCTGCCTGATATTGGCGAAGGTATTGTTGAATGTGAGCTGGTTGAATGGTTGGTAAGCGAAGGTGATATTGTTGCAGAAGATCAGCCTGTCGCTGATGTTATGACGGACAAAGCACTGGTGCAGATCCCGGCCAAAGATGCCGGTACTGTGGTTAAGTTGTATTACGCCAAAGGCGAAATCGCCAAGGTACATGAACCTCTGTATGCTATTCAGACTGAGGGCGCTTCATCTGGCGCTGCGCCTGTGGCAAAAGTGGAGACCAGTTCCTCTGCAAATGTTACTGCAACCGCGAATACTGCAACTGCGAGTAACAATGATGCCCCTGTCAGACAGGGTAAAGCCCTGGCCAGTCCGGCTGTACGTCGCCTGGCTCGTGAAGCGAACATTGATATCGCTAAGGTTCCTGGTTCTGGCAAAAAAGGCCGGGTCATGAAAGAAGATGTTAAAGCTTATCTTGAGGGAGGCGCTAATCAGGCTAAGGCTGCTGACACTACAGCAACTGCTGCTGCGCCGTCGTCTGGTGGCACACGGGTAGAGCCTATTCGCGGCGTTAAAGCCGCTATGGCCAAGCAAATGACGGATTCGGTATTTACCATTCCGCATTTCAGCGTCAGCGAAGAAATCGAAATGGATGCCTTGATTGCACTGAGACAGCAACTCAAACCACAATTTGAGAAGCAGGATGTGAAGCTGACATTTATGCCCATCTTCATAAAAGCCTTGTCGATGGCCTTAAAACAGTTCCCCATCATCAATGCTCAGGTGAATGATGCTTGCACTGAGGTCACCTATTTCGATGATCACAATATTGGCATGGCGGTAGACTCTAAAATTGGTTTGTTAGTGCCTAACATCAAGCAGGTACAAAATAAGTCATTGTTTGAAGTGGCACAGGACGTTAACCGCATTGTTGACCAGGCCAGAGCAGGGCGCTTGTCTCAGGAAGACCTGAAGGGCGGTACTATCAGTATTTCTAATATTGGCGTACTGGGTGGCACCACGGCAACGCCGGTAATTAATAAGCCGGAAGCCGCTATTGTTGCTCTGGGCAAAATGCAGCGTCTGCCTCGTTTTGATGAGAACGACAATGTAAAAGCAGTAAATATCATGACGGTAAGCTGGTCTGGTGATCACCGCATCATCGATGGCGCTACTATGGTTCGCTTCAATAACCTTTGGAAATCCTACCTGGAGAATCCCTATTTGTTGTTGGCCGAAATGAAGTAATCACTTGATTAAAGTTTATGTTTAAATCCCCGCACTCGCGGGGATTTTTTTAATACCTTTTTGGTGGTTTTGCGTATCTGGCTTTTGTTGTCAGGCAATTTTGGTCATTGAAATCAAGTGTTTTGGCGCAGATTCAACCCAAGGGTTAACTATAAAAAAAGTAAACCAGGAAGTCCGTAATCGTATGAAAAGATCATTGAGAGCTTAAGGTGTTTAATTTGGGGAAAAGGTCACAACCAATATTGAATCACCATAGTCTATCTAAGTTGTGGTTAACAACGTAGCGGATTTCGCAGAAGACGCAATTAAGGGGGGCAGGGCTAACTTTTTCAGCGTTCTACTTAAAAAGAAATGCTCACCTTCATCTCGAGAAACACCAGACTATTCATTCCCTATACCCTTTCAGCAATACCACGCGAGCTAAGTAAATTAGCTTTACGCTATCTATTGTTAATTCCAGCCACAAGCCTAAATACAGAGTTTCAATCTTTAAAAAGTGGCTCATGGAAATCACCTCTGTCCTGCAAACCGGTTATGTCTGGTTGTTGGTGTTAGCCTTATTACTGTTAAAGGCCCTGTTGATTGCTGGCATGCGGTACCTGGTAAAATGGGGGCGTAAGATGCCCAAAGGCGCCTATTTGTTTTTGGCACTGTTTCCTCTCATTTCCATCTTTCCAATCCCTCCACCGCAATTTAAAAATGTAGAGAAAGCCAAACAAGAACAGCGTAAACGCAAAGAAGACGGTGGTGAGCCTCCTGAGCAAGAGTAAAATCTCATTACTTTAATGTCGACAATATAATGAATATTTAGGATGTTTATTCGTTTAATATAATGATATAGCTTAATATTGTCGACATTAGGGGCTTGTAAAGGAAGGGTAATGGACTGGTATGTGTTTTTCGGAACTTTAAATTCGCTATTGATAGTTGTTAGTGTTTATGGAATTTATGCACAGCTAAACACGGTTTGGCAACGCAAGAGCACAGCCAAACTCAGAAGCGAGAGTACCTCACTGTTATCGTTGAATCAGTTTACTGTAAGTTATTTTGCCTATCTGGCCTTTTTTATCTACGGCTTCTCTGTAGAGCCTTTTAATCACTATATTGTTTGGCCACGATTACTTGCCGCTATTCTGGTACTTTTGATTTTGTATGAAATATGGGTTGGCCGAAATACCAGAACATCAGCCTGGAGTTTCATTCGCTGCGCAGTCAGTTTAGTTGTGGCGCTCCTGGGCCTTTTGTCAGCTGGAACTTTTGTCGATGAAGGAAAAGTTGTCTCTACTATGATTTTCTGTATCGTTTCTTTTTTATTGGCACAGGGATATTGGCATCAGATAAAACTGGTGATTGATTCAGGGCATACCGGGGCAATAAACCTGAAAATGAGCCAGTTTATTTTGGCAATGGATTTCTCAACCATCGCCTTTGCGTTGACTATGCCGGTAACAGATAGTTGGCCACTGATACTTTTAGCCACTACCAGTGCGATTACCAAACTCATCATTATCTATTTATTTGTCTGGGTTAAGATTAGCCCTGTAGCTGCGAAGAGACGTGTTAACCCATAAGGTGTAAATCTTTTAGCATATTGCGGCCTTTTGTAGTTAAACTATTGGCCATGAATGACATGAAAATCTCTGAAATCAAAGCAAGCGGCTCTTGCAATTGTGGCAAGGTTAAATTTGAACTTCTTCAAGCTTTAACTGATGTTTTTGTATGTCATTGCTCAATCTGTCGCAAAGCAACCGGCAGTGGCGGTATCGCAGTAACAATCGTGCCCGATACCTCATTCAGAATTGTCAGCGGCAGCGATGCCGTTCGTCAATGGACAAAGCCAAATCATGACTGGTTGTGTAATTTTTGCCAGTATTGTGGATCGCCATTGCCGGGTAAGAATGACGAGTTACATACATATGTGCCGGTGAGTTTGCTGGACAGCGGCTATGAGGAGTTGCAGGTTAAACATCATCTCTTCGTTGATAGCAAAGCTCCCTGGGAGTATATTGCTGGCCCGGGAAAGCAACATCTGCAAGCGTTTCAGCCCTGGTTTTAAAACAATAAAAAAACAATAAAAAAGGAAAAAATTATAGTGAGATGGATTCTATTGTTCAGTTTTACGGCGCTTGCTTTTATTAGCCAGGCGGAAAACAAACAACCTTCAAAAACAGATACAAGTTTTGAACTTCAATCAGACATTCTCAACGAGACTCGCAGCATAACCGTTTACTTTCCGGCGTCTTATGGTGTAGATACTGCCAAAAAATATCCTGTTATTTACGTGTTAGACGGCGAGATCAATGGTGCACTGGTGGCCGAAGTAAATCGGAGAATGGTGATCTCAGGTGGTGCTAATGAGCAACTGGTGGTGGCTATTCACAGCACAGATCGCATCAGGGATTATGCGCCTACTGTGAATCGGGATCCCAGAGGCCCTCTTGGTGAAGGTGGGGGCGGCGATAAGTTTCTACAGTTTTTAAAAACTGAACTAATGCCAGCCATAAATGTGGATTACCGAACTAATACCTACAATGCCATTGCCGGACATTCTGTAGCAGGCTTATTAGTGGTGCATAGTTTTCATGCTTACCCTGAGCTTTTTCAGGCGCATTTGGCATTTAGCCCGTCAGTGTGGTGGGGAGCGAGAGAAACCTCTGTGGCTGCACAAGACTATATAATGTCTGATGAGGTTCAGCCCGGATTTTTGTATCTCAATATTGGCAATGAAGCCGGTGAAATGCGAGATGTTTACAACCAGTTTGAAGCCGCAATTCGCAAGAACCGCCCGTTGGATTTGTCCCTGCTTTCAGAGTCTTTTAACTATGACAGCCATGGTTTAACGTTTCCGGCGGGATTATATAACGCGTTGCGGGGTATGTATCAGCATCAAGTTAGTATTGCTCAAGAGGGTAAGTCATGAAAATAACCAGGACATGCCTGATTTTACTGGGCTTTATTACAGTGGGTATAAGCGCTGATCCCTTATCTGAACAGGAGTTGATAGTAAAAGCTCAAGCTTTTATTGCTGCCAAAAATGCCCGCCAGCAACCCGATTCTTCAGAAAAGGATATTGACCGCTTTATCGCGTTGATTGCTGATGAGTTTGTGGATGAGCATGTCAAATTTGACGTTACTGTGACGGATAAAACAGAACTTAAAAAGGGAATGTTGGCAAAACTAAGCGATGAAATTGAATTTAGCCACATGGAAATTTTGGATATGATGGTGGGACGCAATGTCGTTTTTGTGAAGTACAAAGAGCACGCGAAAGGGAAACCGGCACATCTCGAGCAGTTTATCGAATACTCGACAGTTAATTTAATGTCGCTGGAGTTTAATGAGAAGGGGTTAGTGACCCATATTCGTCGTCATCACGGTATTTGAAACGGAAAAAATATGTATCATGGTAGCTGCCTGTGTGGCGCGATTAAAATAGAATTAACAGGCAAGATTAGCGATATCATTCACTGTCACTGTTCATTGTGTCGTAAGAACAGTGGTACTGCTTATGCCACCAATGGTTTTATCAATACGGCAGATTTTAAACTTGTTGATGCTCAAAATAAAATGGCGAGTTATGAAGTTAAACCAGGTAAAAAACGCCATTTTTGCGGCCAGTGTGCCTCCCCGGTGTACAGCTCCAACGCAGATAACCCTGCAAAGCTACGCTTGCGTTTGGGTATCTTAGATAGCGATATCAATGAGCGACCCGGCTCTCATAATTTTATGGGTTCTAAAGCCAGTTGGGATGATATGGATGCGCCGCTTCCGCGCTATGACGAATTCGAACCCGCCCGTAGCAAATCCTGACTGCCGCATCAGCTAAGCAGATTACCACACAGACCCGGGTTTGACTGAAACCCTGTAATCTGTGCTAACCTGGGCTCACATGAGCCATGTCTTATTCGCTTTTGTGGCAGGCGTCTTCCTGGTATTTGTCGGGCCAGGGCTCCAGCCAAAATTTCCCATTGTTAACCGGTACCCAACCAGGCAGAATGGGATTGCAAATATTTAATACTTTTCGTTTATCCAGGTTGATATTTTGCATTGCCGCAATAGATGACGGATGTGAATTGAAAAACTGCTCAAAACTACCATCCTGAAAGGCCGTTTTCAGGCCATATCTGAGCCTCTCTGCCAGTGGCAGGTTATGTGCGTTGACATACAGGGCAGTCATGTTTGGGTATCTGAGTAGCAGTCCTTGCTCCATCACAACGGGTTTGTTCTGATGTGTTTCTAACTCGGTTGATATTTGCAGGGCACCACGGGGAAAGTAGTCGAATCGACTATGTATCAACATATCCATTAAGGTACCTACATTGCCAGCAGTGAGTACATTGAGATTGTTGTGACCCAATATTTCCGCATCAGACCAGCCGACGCCTTGCCCAGCGATCATACGACTAAGGTCGCGCAGATTTTTTACGCCAGCAAATCGTTCTTCTTCCCCTTTCCTGATGATCAATAACCGGTACCCCATTAATCCTTTTTTATGGGAATGGGCACCGGCAGAAAGCGCTTGTCCCGCTGAGTATTTACCGTTAGGGCGATGACGTGAATGTCTTTTTGCTTTTCAAGATAATATTCCATGCGTTTTACGGATAATTTATATTCCAGCAACTTAGCCTGGCATGGTCCGAATCTGTCTTCCGACTTTTTTAAAATAAGTTGAATTAGCTGAAAAACATAGTCGTTTTCAGGGGTTTTGGAATCAAACTTGGGAGGAAATACCAGTACCGGGGTCCCATTTTCGTCAATGTCGCAGGCAACTCCTTTGTAGACGAGACCAAAGTATAGAAGTAGCAAAAATAACACAACGCGCTTAAGGTTCATCGCATGCCTTCATTTCGGTGTGCACTGTATTTTAGCGAACAAAGTCTATATTTTAGCAAGTGTCACCCTGGCTGGTTAATTGCTATTAACTTGTCAGTTTAGAAGAATTAGAAACGGCGCTGTATTGGACCATAGTATAAGAATACAGGTTAACCTGGGTGTTTTAGCTATTCCGGCCCTGACGGGGGGCAAATCCATAAAACCATATAGGCAGCAAGTACCGCTTCATGCAGTAAGGCCTGGGACTTCAAACGTCCTTTCCAAAATATTTATGGAAAAATTTGAACAGCGTTAGTTGGCTCGAAGGGTGAGTACCGGAGAAGGGGGCGGTTAAAGGCGGTCTGTGTACTCATCTTCCCTGTTGGCTTCTTTGGCAATGTATTCGTTTAATGAGCGCATAAACCCGCTGATACCGGTGAATTTATCCTGACCACACAAATAGGCCCTGCGCACACAGCGGGAAACACAATGGTAATAGGGGGTATCTTCAAGGCTGATTTGCGCCTTCCTGGCTTTTGGCATCTGGACTCCTCCTGAGTCTGATAAGAACCACTTCTATTTTGCACAACTCGCTGAGTTTGAAAACTGTACCGAAGTACAGTTTTGATGGCTGTCTTGGTTAAATTTGAATTGAGGTTACGATGGGTGTCCTGATTAAGTTTTTGCGGGGGGATTTATTTACTTTGTAATTGGTTAACATAGTTAACAAAGTCATCGGTGTAGAATTGACTCACTTGTGACCAGCACTGAGCAAAGTAGTCTCTTTGCATGGTGGCCAGCATGCGTCTTTCGTAGGCTTCCATAACCTGTTGCGAAATTCGACACTCTTTGTGTTTCAGATAAACCAGTTCATAGAGCTGAAAGTTACGCCTGACAAACATTTCCACGCGCCATTTGTCGGGTTGGCTGATGCTGGCACCATTGTCTAATTTGTCCAGTATTTCCGGTAATGAGGAATTTATATTGTCTTCAAAAAGATGAATGCTGCGTTCCAGCAACGCCTGGATTGAGTTATTGCGGACCTCTTTGGTGTTTTGGCGTATCTGATAAGACAAATATAACAGGGTGATAACCACGGCGATACCGCCGACAAAATCACCAAAATTACCCAACATTTCAAAGTTCATGCAAGTTACAGCAAGGATTGTTTGTAATTATATTCAGTGTAGCAAAAAATATTGGCGAATAAATGAGGGATTAAAACAGCGGAATTGCCGGGATTATTCACCCGACAAATAATCGATAACTTCCTGCATGCCTCGCTTATTAGTGTCGGCCAGGTAATGGATATAGGTTTTGATTTCAATGGGGACCGTCTCCAGCCGATCCATGTTACCCGAAAATGAGTCGGCAATTTTGTCCGGCAGAATAAGACTACCGCCATTTTTGGCAAAATATGACAAGGCGACCTGGATGGAACCCGTTCGAAAGTTTGCCTGTCGCGTTTTGGGATATTGCTTCTCAATGGCTTCGCTGGATTTTACTCCCCAGTCAATATGGATATATTGCTCTAATGCTTGCTCTATATCTTGCTGATTACTGCTATACAGGGCCAAAGACGATGTCAGGATACAGTCGCTTACCACTTCATCAGATTTAATTGGCTCAAGGCTAAAAGCCAGGTCTATCAGGCGTTCGTGAAGCAGGCGCACCATAGATTCATTATTGATCACCTCTGCGCGTACAGTCAGGTCGGTAAACTGGTTTTGAATCCCGGGCAACTCATCTTGTAAATACAATTCCCAGGCATTAGGAGTACCTGCAATAACAATGTGTTGAATTTCGGTGTCTTTCAGGGATCGCCTGGCTTCGCCCAGGGTATGACTCAAATTTTCGGCAAAGGGCAGCAGCTTTTCGCCAGCCGGGGTTAGCTTAATACTATTGCGCTGCCGCACAAATAGCGCTGTATTGAAGTACTCTTCTAATTGCTTTATACGGGCACTCACGGCTGACTGAGTAAGATATAGGTTTTCGGCAGCTTTGCCAAAATGCCGTGTTCTCGCCACTTCAATAAAGGTGTTTAAAAAGCGTATATCCATTGCATCAAACATCTCGAACCTTTTCATGCGTTGATACCTCGGATTGGTTGAAAATACAAGTTGAACAAACAAAATGGGTGTCATAGACACCCATTTCACTATGAATTTGTGGTTAACTGCTTAGCTTTTAGGCAGTTGAGTTACCGGGGCGTAGCCCTCGGATTCCAGTTCTGCATTAACACATTCCAGCAGGTAGGCGGACAATAGTGCACTGCCAATGCCTTCATCTGCAGCGATATCTTTACAGTATCCTATGATCTCATTGAGCAATTCTTTCGGGGCTTTTTCTGCTTCATTGGCGCTGGCATTGGTTTGTACTGCCAACAACGATGCGATTAACAACGTTTTAAGTTTCATTTATTTTCCAGTTCAACAGTTAATTTTTTTCTTTGCGCATTTTGCGTATTTTGGTTCGACCGTCTTTACTTCTTATACGAGACAGACTTCTGTCTAACAAATATAAGTTAGCGTTGTTTTTACGGGTCCATTGTTCGTTGTCATCCGCAGAATCAAACGTCATCTTTGAAGTTGCCATTTTCCTCTCTGGTTAATGATTGGCAATGTTCATAGTGATGTAATATTAAACAATGTGGAAACGAATAAATTTGTTCGTAACGATAAAAAAATGTCGTTTTAACTCCCGTAACAAGAGCTGTAAAAAGCGCCTGACTATTAAATTCACTGTTAAACAAGGTAACTATTAAACAATGGCTAAGACCATCGTTGTCGCCGACGACATCAATCATTTGCCCACATTGGATGCCACCGTTGTGGATTTTGCTCATTACCTGGCCGAGTTTCCGAAACTCAACGAGGGAAAAACCCGGGTGATCAACCTGTGCAACACCGAGGCTTATCTAAGTCAGGGCTATCATTGTTCATTACTGGCGGAAGCCCGGCAGCACAAAGTAATGCCTTCGGTAAGTACCATAAACGATTTAGCCTATGTGGATAACAAGGCGGGGCGCGTCGTGTTGACCTTGCCAAGAGGGTTAATTAAGCCCCAGGAAGTGATCACCGATAAACCGATTATGGTGTATTTTGGTTGGTGTGAAGAGGAGTCCGCAAGCCGTCTTGCTACGTACTTATTTGTGAAGTTCCCAAGCCCTATATTGCGAGTATTGCTTGATCAAAAAGACGGTCAGTGGCAGGTTGTGGTGCAGGATGTCTATTTTCAAAATCTGAGCCAGCCTCAGCAACAATTGTTTTTCAAACAACTCGATCTGTTTACCCGCAAGGTCTGGCGTAGTCAAAGCCGTAAAAAGTATCGCTGGGATATGGCCATCTTGGTAAACCCTAATGAAAGAACGCCGCCCAGTGATAAGGTGGCTCTGAGTAAATTTGTTCGGGCAGCAGAGCAGCATGGGATTCGTGCTGAACTGGTCACCCATGAACAAATCGACTTACTGAACCGATACGATGCCTTGTTTATTCGGGAAACCACCGCAATCCAGAACCACACATACGCGTTATCTCGCAGGGCTGAGCAGGAAGGATTGGTGGTGATGGATGACCCGACATCGATATTGCGTTGTTGCAATAAAGTGTTTTTACAGGATGCCTTTAGCTATAACAAGGTGCCCGCACCGAAAACCCAGTTTGTTACCCGTTACACGCCTGAGATTCTGAATCAACTGGAACTGGACTTTGGCTATCCCATGGTGCTGAAACTACCCGAAAGCTCGTTTTCTCTTGGGGTTTTTAAAGCCAAGGAACGCAAAGAGCTGGAAGAGTATTTATCGAAGTTACTGAGTGAATCTGCGTTGGTGTTGGTTCAGGAATACCTCTATACCGAGTTTGACTGGCGAATTGGCGTACTAAATGGCAGAGCCCTATATGCCTGTCGATATCACATGGCTCGCAATCACTGGCAAATCTACAACCATGGTGCGAAGCGCAGTACCTCTGGTGGCTTTGATACTATGCCAACCTTCGAAGTTCCCAAGATGGTGTTAGATGCGGCAATAAAGGCCTGTAGCTTTATTGGTAATAGTTTGTATGGCGTAGATCTTAAGCAGATTGAAGACAAGGTGTACGTTATTGAAGTGAATGATAACCCCAGTATTGAGAGTAAAGTGGAAGATAAATATCTGGGCGATGAACTATACATGCAGGTAATGCAGGAGTTTGCTGATCGCCTGGAAGCCAGGGGCAAAGAGTGAATACAGCAGTAAAAATGGCAACAGCGGAATTGATTCAGGAAGCTAAAAGCTCTGATATTCAGGCGCTTGTTGCATTGGAAGCCCAATGCTTTGCCACTGACAGGTTGAGCAAACGGCAGTTCCAGCACTGGTTAAAAGCTAAAAACAGAGTGTTTCTGGTGGCCAAAGCCGGAAACGGGGATTTATTGGGCTACGGGCTGGTTATCATGCGCAAAGGAACGCGTCTGGCCCGCTTGTATTCTATTGCTCTGAGTCAGTCCGCAAGGGGAACCGGATTGTCCGGACGCTTGTTAACCGCACTGGAGCAAGGTTCGGTAGACATGGGTAAATTCTTCATGCGCCTGGAAGTCGCCAATAACAATCAGGCTGCAATTCAGCTTTACCAAAAGCAAGGGTATAAGGTATTTGGCGTCTATCAAAAGTATTACGAAGATGAATCAGACGCACTGCGTATGCAAAAGTCCATACGCCAGGCATACAGTGCCAAGGTAACAAAGGCTTTCCCCTGGTATCAGCAAACGACTGAGTTTACCTGTGGGCCATCTGCGCTAATGATGGCCATGGCGTCAATGGAGTCCGACTTTCAGTTATCACAACTTACTGAACTGGACATCTGGCGAGAGGCCACCACAATATTTATGACCTCTGGTCACGGTGGATGTCATCCGTTGGGATTGGCGTTAGCTGCTGCGAAACGAGGCTTTGAGGCCAAAGTTTACATGAACCAGCAAGTTCCGTTGTTTACCGATGGAGTCAGGAATGAGAACAATAAACGCATTCTAAACTCGGTTGAGGAACAATTTCTGGAGCAGGCCATACAAGCGAATATTGAAGTGTGTCTTGCGGAATTGTCTCAGGAGGATATAGCTGAAGTGTATCAGCTTGGTGGCAGAGTTTTATGCCTGATCAGCACTTACCAATTTAATGGTAATAAAGTTCCTCATTGGGTTACGGTCACGGGCATTGATCAACAGTGTTTGTATCTGCATGATCCGGATCTGGATGACGACAAAGAACAGGCAATTGATTGCCAACATATCCCGATTGCTCTGGAGGATTTTGTGCAGTTGTCACGCTACGGTAAAGCCAGATTGCGAACCGCTGTTGTCCTGTTTCCGCGCTGAATGCCCTTCCAGTAAAATGCTTAAAGGTCCGGCACTTAACGTTAAGTCCGGGCCTAAATAAGTTGATGCAGATTGCGCTTTCGCTTACCTTGTAGCCCTCCGTCAATACTGAGTCGGTTAAATAGCGCGATACATGACCACCTCTAACTTAAAACACTTTTATATCCCGGAAGAACAGTCAATTTATCTTTTGTCGCATCAGGATGCACAAAAATTAAAAGACTGGTTGCAACTCTGTAAAGAGCAATTGCAGTTGCTGGGTTATGAGCACATTGAGCTGATAGGCAAGGGCGCGTTTGGTTTTGCCTTTGCCGGTATTTCGCCTGAGGGGCAGCAGCTAGTGTTTAAGTTTTCACGAGCTAATTTGCCGCAGCATGTTCAGGACAGACTGGAAGAAGAAGCCTTTATGCTGAATCATGTGGAGCATCCCAATGTACCACCTCTGGTGGAATTTCAGCGCGTCGGCAAACAGGCTATTTTGGTTATGGAGCGTGCATTAGGCCTGGATTTAGAGCAACTGAGTTTACAGGAAGGGCCATTAGCAGTGCCTAAACTGATTCATATTGCTTTACAAATGACCGATATCCTCAACAGCTTGCGCGCTTTTAAGCATCAGGGCCAGGATAAACCCATAGTGCACGGTGACATCAAGCCATCAAATATTGTCTATAACCCTGAAAGTGGCGATGTTGGTCTAATTGACTGGGGGTCTTCGGTTTTTGCTCAGGTGGACGCCTCCGGGCAGTATGTCAGCAATAATGTGATGGACCTGATGTCCGGTGATTTACAACAAACCAATGCGCGCTTAGGCGATGTCTATTTTATTGGTGAAGAGCAGCTAAACGGTGAGTTGTCATCTCCCAGATTTGATGAACAGGGTTTAGCCAGTACACTCTATGCGCTGGCCTCAGGGCAATCCTGTCGTTTTGGTAAACGGGTTATCACCCCCAATTCCGTAGGGCTTCCTAAAGAAATGGCACAAACCCTGACGGCCATGTTAAGTGACGATGTTCATCTTAAACGGGAAGCCGGGGATTATTTTCTGCGGAACATGCATTACATGGCCAACCTGGTTTTTGGCGACCCCAAAATCGCTCCCGAACAGGCGTTAATTCCCTGCTGGCACCACGAGGATCAAAAAGAAATAGACACTGTGGTTTACAGCTCAAGAAAATCGTTCCTGCGGGAAGAGGGAGACAGTAGTGAATTGCGTTACCTGAATGATGCGCAATTTGAACGCTACTACAAAAATTATATGCAGGGCATGGGCGAAAATGAAAAAGCCTTTGTCAGCGCAGTTTCACGACTGGGTAAGTTTCCGGTGTTGGGTGGTATTGTGGTTCGCTGGCAGGCAGATGGCGTCTATATCGATTCTTCTTTGAATATTAACCGGCCTGCGCTGCTGCCTTCCTTTATTGCGTCGGTTAATAACGTAGTGCGTCTGGCACGAGCCATTCACCGGGTAGGTATATTTAAAAGTTGTATGTTCAATGCCAGAGATACCTTGCATGTCGAAAGAACCTCAGTTGAACAGCCCTTTATTCCGGCAGCTGATGACGCGATTTTTTATGAAAAAAGTTTGATTTCAGCCTTGGAAGAAGAAGGAAGAACCCATAGTTACTTTGAGGATGGCGATGATCCGGATGAATTATTACGACTCCCGGAGCCTATGCTGGAAGTGATTAAACGGTTAAACAATATCCATCATACCGGTTGCATTATTTTCGAGGCATTAACACTGCATTTAAAAGTGCACAGTTATTACAAATTACTGGATCACAGTAAGGAAAACGAATTTCGTGAATGTTTGCAGCAAATTGTTGCATTAATACCGAAAATCGAAGGCGAAGGGATTTCCGGTTTTATGAAATTACCCTATAAAGATACCCGATTTTTTGAACATCATGATCATCTGCCGGATAAATACTATCCGAAAGATCCAAGAGGAAACCAAAATCATTAATCGCGAAATAATTGAACCGCTTTCAATTAGGTTTCTGAATGTCATTCAGTAAATGGAATCACACAATATCCAATGAGTAAGTTACCAAAAATCAATGAGTTATTAAGCCCTGATAAAATTGAAGAAGATTTTTTTCTTTTTCCAAGTTGGGATTTAGGCTTCAGAGCCTTGTACGGTGGTCAGGTGATGGCTCAGGCGCTCAGTGCCGCTCAACAAACAGTGGAAGCCCCCTTTGTGGTGCATTCTTTACACTGTTACTTTCTGTTGCCCGGCGATGCAAAGCTGCCGGTGTTTTGTCAGGTGGAAAGAGTACGAGATGGGCGTAGTTTTGCGACACGTCGGGTTAAGGCGATTCAAAAGGGCAACATTATTTTTGATTGTATGTGCTCGTTTCAGTTACCTGAGAACGGGTTTAATCACCAAACCCCCAAAATGCCAAAGGTACCCGGGCCTGAATCCCTGAATAATGATATTGAAAAATACGAATCTCCCAGCATGCAGGTGTCGGAAAAATTAAAAACCGCTATTCCTTTCCACAAACCAATTGAAATACGCAGTGTTAAATCTGACGAGGATAGTGCACAACAGTTTGTCTGGATGCGTTTGCGGGAACACAGCGAAGTTGAAGATAAGCTTCCCTTTCATCAGCGTGCTCTGTGTTACGCCTCTGACTACTACTTTTTGATGAGTGCAGTGCGTAAACATGGTCTGTCACCGTCGGACAGTAATTTGCGTCTGGCCACGATAGATCACGCCATCTGGTTTCATCGCGGTTTCGATTTTAATGACTGGGTGTTATATGTTTCTGAAAGCCCTACCAGCGCCAGTGGCCGGGCCTATGTCAGAGGACAATTGTTTTCCAGTAACGGGGATTTAATCGCATCAACGACTCAGGAAGGGTTATTGCGGCTTAAACAGGAGACCAAAAAATGATTTATTCACTCGGCGATTTAACGGTTAGCCAACATGATTCCGTGTTTATTGCACCCGGCGCACATGTCGTCGGTGATGTCGAGCTACAAGAAAATAGCAGTGTCTGGTTTAATGCGGTGATTAGAGGGGACTGTGACAAGATCACTGTCGGCAAAAACAGCAATATTCAGGATGGCAGTGTGTTGCACACGGATGAAGGTGTTCCTTTGACTATTGGCGAAGGGGTTACCGTGGGACACAAGGTGATGCTGCACGGTTGCACAATTGGTGATTATTCTTTAATTGGTATCAATGCGGTGGTGCTCAATGGCGCTAAAATCGGTAAGCATTGTGTTATTGGTGCCAATGCACTCATCACCGAAGGCATGGAAATTCCGGACGGTTCATTGGTGGTGGGGTCACCCGGTAAAGTCATTAAGTCGCTATCTGATAAACAACGTGCACAGCTGGAACTTTCAGCCGCTCACTATGTGCAAAATGCGCAGCGTTTTAAATCGCAATTAAACGTTCAGGGATAAATCACGATAGATGTGACAGTACTCTCAATTTGTAAAAGCAGGCGCCTGCAATGAATTGCAAAGCGCCTTTTTTTAGATTTTAAAAGAAGTGCGTGTACGAAATTCGGTAGGTGGTACCGTAAGCGTTGTGGTTGATGGTGTCGAACCCACGACTTGAGCCATAAACTACAGGTGGATCGCGGTCAAACAGATTGTCGATATTTAGCTTGATGGTGGCATTCTTAAGAATGATACCAAACCGGGCATCGACGGTGGTCCAGGAGGAAACATTGCGGCTACTGTCGGCATCGGGTAAAACACCCATCGCCACCAGCTCATCAATTTCTCGTCCGCGCATGCCCTCAATGTCATCTTCGTAGCCATCCACATAACGCAATGTGACTCCGCCATAATAGTCGTCATTGCCCCAAACCATCGACAGGTTGGCAATGTTTTCCGGATAGCGATAGGTACCGATCAACTCTTCAATTTCGTCTGAACCTGGTTTGTTTCTGTCAAAGCTGAGGTAATGTGTCCAGTCTAAATCAAGGGACAGTACGCCATCCCACAAGGCCATATCGTGTGCAATTTTAACATCCAAACCTGAGACATCCTGAGTTCCGGTGTTTTCTAATGGAATAACATGGTCACGGTTAAATGGCAGTTCCGGATCACGTGGCTCTGCCAGTAAAACATAGCGATCCAACAAGCCAAACAGGTCATTGGTTTGATCAACCAGTAGTCCGTCAGGACCTAATACCTGAACATAGTGCAGATCATCGTCACTGTAGCCTGGTAAATAATCGCCATTAACATCAGTGATCACAGTACCTTGTGCATTCACCAGATATTTATTGCCATCGTCTCCACGGATTGCATCAGCGTAGGTGTCTATACAAACTTCATCTCCATAGGAAATACCCGTACTTCCGGTTGGCACTAATCCACAGTGACGCAAAGAGTCGTCAGTAACAGCCTCGGCCAAAACGCCGGTCATGTTGGTATCAACAATATTTTTGTGTTCAAACGACCAGTAGTCAGCGGTAATTGTGGTGTCATCGGCAGGACTCCAGGCGAATCCGATACTGACAGAATCGGACTCTTCCGCTCTTAAACTTCGACTGCCCAATTCCAGGGTATTCTCGGTGACTTCACGACCATCGCCACTGCAATACAGGTCTGAAACCTGCGCGTTGGCAGCACAGTCAAATGTGGACGTTGTGGTTCTTAGTTCAATACCCGCCTGGGTTAATGAGGGGGCGCGAAAAGAAGAGGCAAAGCTACCACGTATGATGAGTTGGTCGGTTGGTCTCCATGAAATACCCACCTTTGGGTTAAACGTGCTCCCAAAATCATCGTAGTGATCGTATCGGCCGGCGAGTTGCATATCGACGGTTTCGTGTAGCGGGATATAGAGTTCCGCAAAGGCCCCATATTGGGTACGATCAGCTCTTGCCAGGCTGGAACCGAAACCGAAGACATCCACCAGATACTCATTATCAAAGTTTGCTCTGGAGTTTGCAGACGGGATATCTTCCAGGTCTTCCTGACGGTATTCTACGCCAAAGGCGGCGCGAATATAGTCATCACCAAATTCCATTAGCTCGCCATTGAAACGTGCATCTATGCCAAATACCGAACTCTTACCATTACGGGTAGGGCGCTCCTGTGCCACTGCTAAAATAGCATCGTTATTTGCATCGTTGATAATGAAGGGATTGAATGCCCCTAATAAACCCGCGCTGCCACAGTTAAGTGTGTCTGAATCACCGTCGTAGTCAGCAATACTGCCATCGGCGCACAACTCGCCATGGACAGCAGCGTTATATTTGTATCTGTTATAGATACCCGAGATTGCTTCCTGCTCTGATTCAGATTCAGAGTAAGTGACCGCCGTTTCCCATTGCCAGTCGCCGATTTCACCGGCCAGTGACGAAACCAAACGGAAAGATTGTGTTTCATTCTCTATAGTTCGCGGGTCCTGAAAGCGGGCGTCATAGCGAAAGCCATACAGATCCTGACCCGCCTGAGTTGTAAATGGGTCGTCCCAGATGATGTCATAAGGGCTGGATACCCCTTGCCAGGCTTGTAAATCTGCTTCCGAATAAATATCCAGCGCACTGTAAGGGGCAAACGGACCTTCACCATCAAATTCATCGTTAATGGGAGCTGGAGTTGAGATCGCTACTGATTCAGAGCGACTGAAAAAGAAGTCTGTATTCCACTGCACGTCACCGATATCCCGGCTGTATATCGCCCCTACGGATTGAGATTCTAATTCAGAATCTAGCAAACTATCTCCATTTGAATAATACGCGCAAATATCTTCGCCAAACTCCGTTACGGTAGTTGGGTAAGGGCAGTCAGGGTTGGGCAATTCATTGCCATCCCGTGAAGAAAAATAATAAATGTTGGGATAGGGGAGTTTAGGTAGATAAGAATAGCTGTTTACTAATAAAGGCTCTGCAGAAATGGGTCTGTCACTGGCTTCAAAAGCATTTTTGTCATACAAGTCTGCAAATAACGTCAGATTACCACCCGCAACGGCGCCGCCCCATACGATATTGACACTCTTTTTCGATTCGTCTGAGCTTTGCACGCTATCCTCAAACGAAACATTTAGCTCCGCACCCTGATAATCTTTTTTGAGAATGTAATTGATAACCCCGGCGACAGCATCGGCACCATAAATTGCCGACGCACCGGTTGCCAGTACCTCAATACTTTCAATGGCAGCCAATGGAATACTATTAACATCAACAAAGTTTTCTGTGCCGGCAGCAAAAGAACTTGGTGCTACACGGCGGCCGTTAATTAATGTCAGCGTAGAAGATGGGCCCAGACCTCGTAATGAGGCGGCGGCCTGGCCTGCCGGGGTTGAGTTGGAAGTACTGCCCGATTCAGTGGTACTGAACGTGCCACTACCACCGCGGGTTTGTCCCAGGTTTTGTAACAGTTCAAATACAGAATTGGCACCGGATTGCGCGATATCTTCAGCACTGATGATTTGTAGTGGTTGAGTGCCTTCTAAATCGACACCGCGGATGTTGGAGCCGGTAACCTGAATGCGTTCAACGGCTTTTTCTTCGTTCGTGGTTGTTTCTTGTGCAATGGCGGCAGCCACTGGCGTCAGGGCACAGGTAAGCCCCAAAAGCATATGCAAAGTTTTGTTCATGATCAAAAATTCCTACAACAGTGAAGTTGCTTTGTGTGTCTACGGTTTTTGTTTTTTTACAGAAGCTGAGCAAGTCTTAATAAAAGACTCGTCATAGGAGACAGCCGAAGGCCTACTCGTCAAACCACTCTGACAAGTACCACGGTGTGTAGGTATATTGAGATAACGAAACTGCTTTTTTCAACATAAGGTTGTTGTTAATTGCTACTCAAAATTTAATCAATTTAGTCTAAACAAAACCCAGAATGAGTATTTGCTATTTAAATAAATACCGTAAATCAGGCTCGCGGTAAATAGCCTGTTAATAAAAATCTTTTGTTTTTGTGAGATGCGATGAATAGATATGCTGTCCGGATAAATAAATCTATAGAAGAACACCCTCACAGAGGGGTAATCTGCAATAGTTATGCAATGTCAAAAATATTAAGGATTTGTTAACAAACAGTAGCCCTGGGGCAAAGGATTGGGTTTTCACTGCTCATGGGAAAAACAGGAAAACCCGTTCTGGTTTTGCTTCGCTATGTATCTGCGATTATTGTTTCTGTGCAGACACATACACAGACACTAAAACGCGATCTGCACACTGTGCAGCTCATTTTCACCTTCCACGTTAAGCGGTGACTTATCTGTGCGAATACTTAGTGGAATTTTTTTGTAGGTTCTGCCGCCATGCTCCCGGGCGATTTCAACATGCAATAATAAGTTGTCTAAGTGCACATCCTTACCGTATTGATCTAATCCATCCCAATTTACTTCAATGGGTTTATTCCCCATCGTAGCGCCTGACATGGCATCAATCAGGGAGTCATCCTTGCGCGCTATTTTACGCCACCAGGTACGGAGATCTTTCAGCCAATTTTCACCTGTACCACGGATATGGAGGTTTCTGAGCAACTTATTTTCTGTATCTGTAATCCAGACAGCCGCATAAGGCCCCTGATAATCAGCAATGTCAAATTCAGGCAAACGGACGCGAATTTTCACCTGTTGCATCGATGCCGGGGATACACCCGTAAAGGCCTGGTAGTGTTTACTGTAATAGACTCGCTGTTGTTGATCCCTAAGGGCGAGATGTTGTTTTTCTGAATCTAAAAGGCTCAACACAAATCGGCTGGTATTGGATGCTGCGAGATAACCAAGGACGACAGCGTCTATCGGGTTTTCACTCAGTACATGAGATGCAAACTTGGATGCGGGCCAGCCATCATTGTGGCTTATAACACCCTGTTCGGTGCTGCCCTGGTAAGCGGATTGTTGCCATGGCGCAATTTCATAACTGATGGTATTACGCAATGTCAGGGATTGCTGATTTCCCGCCAAACTGGTTTGGTGCGGCCAGGTTGTATCATGCCCTGAAAACGCGTTCAGTAAGCCGATTTGAAGGTGATATGCGGTAATATCCTGTGAGGCTAAATAATCGATAATTCGTTGCAGGATAATGGCCTGAGTCAAATCGCCAAAATCCCAAACTAACTCGCTATCTGTGACCACTTGTCTGGTGTCAGCAGATAACGTCACTTTCGCAACGCGAGCGCTGCGCGCCAGTTTTCGGGCCTCTCGTCGTTCCAGTAAGCCTTGTCCATGTACATAGTCATGCCAGTATTGTTTCAGGTTACCATTTCGACAGGAAAATCGACTTTCAGTTTTCTGGTGCCATCTTTCACACTGCGCAATAGCCGAAAACAACCATTCTGGCGCCGCGAAATCTGTAGTGCTATTTAGTTGGTTAACTAACGATTCAGGGGCACGGTTGTCCAGGTTGAAGACGGTGTCGTCGACTATATTTTGAATGGCTGTCCTGTTTAGCTCAGTGAGTGGGTTTGTAGTGATGGTCAGTTGCTCGCCATTGTTCAGTGAAAACGAGCTTGACGACTGTGCGAATGTTTTGTTGATAAAAATGCAAAGTGTTGCAGCGCATAGCGCTGCAGTCAGATACTTGTTGGCCACTATCGCGTCGCCTTAGCAATAACCGTAGCGGTATCACCTTGTTTGTCTTCGTCTTTTTTACTCTCGCTTTTAGGCTTTCTTTTATAAATCGGATCTTCCAGTGAAATCAGACCATCTTCATTGGTGTCATGTCGCGTAAAACTTCTGAAACCAGACTGCATGTACTCAGAGAACGTCATGGCTTTGTCTTCATTTTTATCCAAAACCCCGAAACGCACGTAGGCCTGTTTTACCTGAGCTTCGTAACTTTTCTCAATTTGTTTATCCAGTCGGTCTTCAAACTCAAGTACATATTCCTGTTCGGTCAGCAATCCATCGTTGTTTTCATCACTGCGCTTAAAGTGCTCATCCCGAACATTTTGAAACTCCTCCTGAGTTACTTTTTCATCACCATTGCTATCGTAAAGGTCCATAAAACCTTTTATGGAATGCGTTGTTGGCATACGCAAAAGTGGTCGTTGTGCTAATGTTCGTTGTGGCTTTTCATCGGCTTTTTTGTCCTTTTTATCAGATTCCCCCCGGCGTTTAGGTTCCGGGTCACTGGCCAGAATAAGCCCGTCTTTGTCGGCATCCATATAGTCAAATCCGCGTTGCCCAATTGCGTTTAATTCTTCCGGGGAAATAAAGCCATCTTCATCTTTATCAATAGCTTTAAAACGAACATGTGTTTGTTTTACTGAAGCTTTGCGATCTTCAGCGAAACGTTGCGTGATTTTTCCTTCCCACTCATAAACATATTCGCTCTCATCGACAATGCCATTATTGTCCGTATCTGTCGCTGCAAAGCGATCACGTCTCGCCGCAACGAATTCTTCCAGCGGTAATTTCTGATCCTGATTTAAATCGTACGTCAGAATAATGCCACTGGCGCTATGTGGAGCCGCCAGAAGCGCTTGTGGCGCGGTTAAGGCCGTTAGAATTAATAGACTGGCGCGGGTTCTCATAAGTTTTTCCTCTTTTTAATAAACTTCGAAAGTAACGGTTGTGGTGTAACTGTATTGTGCTACGTCAGCACCGGCGGGCGCATCTGCGCGTAGCCGTGTTTTAAGCAAATACAGGCCAGCCGCAGTGGGGGTAAATTGGGTATTTCCGGTACTGTCTGTGAGCACTGAGACCTGATCTGATTCTTCACTAAACTGGTCTTTTGCGTGATAGATAGTGACCGCTTGTTCCGCAACGGGCTGACCGTTCATATGCACTGAAAATGCAACCGGTTCGTTGTGGAACAGGCTATTGGGATGCGTACTGAATAACACTTCAAAACCTTGTTGAGTGGCCTTAAGTGCTTGCCGGGTAGGGGCATTTTTTGAAACGTAAGTAATGGCACTGGTAGCCGGTCTGAATTTGGCGGTTAATGTCGCGCCTTCAGGCAAGGGTTTTTCGTCGCCTCGCAGAGATCCGCGCTCACCATTCAGCTCATAAATACGAAAAATCGGGCCAAGCCTGTTACCAGTCGAAATTTTATAGGTGCCATCTTCCTCAATCTTGTGTTCCAGCACATTTCTTGTTTCCAGGTTTACGACTGTCTCAATCTTCTGAGTGACGCCATCGGGACCAACAATGTCGAAGTCAGCATTGCTGATTGCCGATTCCGGTACAAAGAATTGCTCTGCAAACGAAGCATCCAGTGTAACGGCTTTAGCATTCTGCAATTCGAAACTAAAGGGTTTTAAATAGGGGGTGTGTGCGTTAACTGAGGATGCGAATCCGGCGTTCAATAAAAGCGTTAAAGCGATAAATGAGCGCATTGAAAGTTCCTGAATGTAAAAATATTTGTCAGATATTATTGCAAATGCAAATCATTATCAATAGTATGTGCTCCTCAAATTTCAATTGATAATGATTATCATTAATATCTGATGCAAGGTTCACTCAACGAATAAGGTAGGAACATGAACTTCAAGTACTCGCTAATATGTATTGCTTTAACCAGTGTATTGAGCGCTAACGCTTATGCACAGCAAACACGTCTGGAAGCCACTAAAGTAAACAACGAAGAAAGTGAAAAATCTCAGCAAAATGCAGTGGTATTGGATAGCGACACGCTTTCCAATCAGTCGATTACCAACATTGAAGATACAACGCGATATATTTCCGGTGTACAGGTAAACAACGCCGGTACGCGATTTGGGGACGATGGTTTTAACATTCGAGGATTGGGTGGTGATGCGGTTGCTGTGACAGTTGACGGTGTTTCACAAGGGGAGACACTGAACCCTTCTACATTTGCAGCTTATGGTATGTACGGTTCCAGCCGCGGGCAGGCCGAAATAGAACATGTTAAAACCGTCACTATTTTAAAGGGGCCCAGCAGTGTTACCTCCGGTGCTAATGCGCTGGCGGGTTCGGTTGCGTATGTTACTAATGACGCGGCTGACTTTTTACCTGCATCCGGGGATGCTTTTGGCGGTCGGGTAAAAACCGGATTTGATACCCGTTCAGATGAATGGCTGATCAGCACAGCGTTGGCCAATCGCAGCGGTAACTGGGAAACACTAATTCAGTACACCCAAAGAGACGGCAATGAAACCGAAGCTCACGACAATGGCGCAGATATCCTGGGGGCAGGGCGCGGTCAGGCTGATTTGATGGATAAATCCGCAAAATCTGTTTTGGCTAAAGTCGCTTATAATCTGTCGCCAGACGCACAACTGGGTGTGGTTTTTGAAAAAAGCGATCGGGAAAATAATGGCACACCATTGTCTCGTGAAGGCAGTGCAACCTACTTTGATTTTTATTCCATAGATAATAACGATAAAGAACGTTACGGTTTGTTTTACAAACAACAAAATGCCAGCAACGGCTTTTATGATTCAGTTGATGTTGCGTTGAATTATCAGGAGTTGTATACCTCCGGTGTCACCGCGTTTTCATATAGTGCCGGTGGTGCTGCGCCATTTTTACGTGTTGAAGATCGCGAACTGACCCAGGAAACTACCAGCTTTTCTATTGATTTTGGTAAAACTATTGACAACCATGAGCTACTTTACGGTGCCAGTTACCAAACATCGTCGTTTCTCAATGTCATGTATGATATTCGCTACAACGATACCTCAACCAGCTCCGGATTTCGTCAAGGTTATCCGATCCGTGATCCGGCATTCATTCCAGAATCAGACAAAACCGCATTCAGCGTTTATGTTGCAGACTTGATTCAAATTAACGACCAACTAAAAGCGAATGTTGGTGTGCGTTATGACAATACCGAATATGATCCCACCATCGATGACACCTTTGCAGATCCTACCGGTAAAAGTGTCTCGGATGCTGACTTTTCTGCTGTAGTGGGCGAAGTTGGTCTGAGTTATGAATTTGCCAGCGGCCATACTTTAATGGCCAAAATCGCACAAGGTTATCAGGCGCCGACATTGCAAGATGTTTATCTCAGCACTAACTCAGGTGGCGATATCACCGACCTGGTAACAGGGTTGGTTTACGAAGACCTGAGCAAAGTGGCAAACCCTGAGTTGGACGCAGAGCGGTCCACCAACTACGAACTTTCTTATCAGGCTCAGTTCGAGAAGGGCGCTGTAAAACTTGCTGTGTTCAGAACCGATTACACTGATTTAATTCAGGATTCTACGCTGAGTAACCCCTATGGTGCCGATGTCACGGTAGCCTGTGGATTCTTTGATGTCTGTGATGATTCAGGTACAAAGATCGTAACTGAGGACACCTATCAACAGCCCGAAAATGTCGGTGAGATTGAAATTACCGGATTTGAATTTGAAGCCAGCTACGATTTTACTGCGAATATTACCGGTCGTATGAGCTATTCCGCCATTGACGGTGAGTATCAAACGGCTTCTTCAATCAATGACATTGGTGATGACCTGGTTACCGCAGCGCCAGATACCACGACGGTTGGCCTGTCTTACCGTCCAGACGCCGGGAATTGGGGCGTTGAATTGTACGCTATTCACCGTGCAGACGTTGACAATCGCGGCAGCGTCTATGATGACGAAGGCAATGTGTTGGTGCAGGGGCAAACCAGTTTTGACCTGGCGAATCGCGGCGGCATTATTCACTTCCCGGATTCATTTACCGTGCTGGATTTAACCGCATTCTACGAGTTTACCGAGAATCTCAAATTAACCGGGGCTATTTATAATCTGACAGACAAAGAGTATTACCTTTGGGAATCCGTTAATAGCGTCAATAACTCGGGTGGCACAGGTGGTTTTGCCATCAGTGTTGTGGGTGATGGCTATCAACGCTATTCCCAACCTGGTCGCTCGTTTAGTGCTTACCTGACTTATACCTTCTAAATCAGTAACGCTTATATAGCACGGTAGGGACACTGTGCTATAAATTGCAAATAGAAATGGTTTGCATTAACATTACGAAAAGTATCTTTTCCGGATCTCATGAATAACACTGTCCTCAATAAAAAGCCCTCCATACTGGCATCTTGTCGCTGGATTCTGTTGTTGGCAATGACACCAATGTCTGTCACTTTTGCTGATAGTAAAGCCCAGAGTATTGATAACCTGTTATTGCAATGGCAGCAAATTGAAGCTCAACGTACCCAAATCAAAGGTAACTGGCAATTGCGCCAGCAACTGCTCGAACAACAATTGCAGTTGCTGGCTGATGAGCGCGCTACGTTAACCGAATTGCTTGAACAAAAACATCTTGCCAGCAGTGAAGCTGCGACAGAGCGGAAGAGCCTGTTGCTGCAACAGTCGGAATTAGAAGCGCAACAAGCAAGCCTGCTATCTGAGTTAAACCGGGCTACCGGGCAGATTTTGGCCATTAATGGTCAGTTGCCCCCGGTATTGCAAAACAGTTGGCAAACTCATGTAGAAAAACTTAATGAGGCGGATTTACCTGCCAGTGAAATGCTCAACCACATTGCAGAAGCATTGAAAAAACTACACAGTTTTAATAGCCGAATCGTTCTGCATCAAACCGTCATGCAACTTCCCACAAATGATGGTGAAAAATCGATTCAGGTGCAGCAGGTGTTTCTCGGCGCTGCCACAGGTTGGTATATCAGCAATGACCAACAGTATTGGGGCAAAGGCCAAACGACTCCCAGTGGCTGGCATTGGGAGGCATTACAAAATACCGACAGCGTGTTAGCTGACACCTTATCAGCCCTGGTTGATTCGCTGGAGCAGCCGTCGCGGGCTGAATGGATCAGCTTACCCTTTGATATTTCATCTGTACCAGGCGGCCGCCAATGAACATCAAAATTTTTACCTTTTTGTTATTGTCGTGCATACCAACGGTAGGTTTGAGCAATACCACATTAGACGATGTGACGGCCTCCCTGGTGCGTGACATTCAGCAAGCGCAGAAAAACCTGGAGCAGGAGCAGGCGCAGTTACAGCGACAACAGTCGTCATTGGTGGGTAAGGTCCACCAACAGGTTAGTGAAATAAAAGAACTGCGAGAGTCTGCCGCCAATGCCACCCGATTGCGTGACGAACAATTACTGGATTTACAACAGCTTAATGCGCGGCTCAAAGAGTGGCGAACACAGTCCAATTATCAACATCAGATTTTACAAGACTTGCAACAAATAATGGCGTCAGCGAATCCACAGCAAAGTGCCAATGAAACTGCCTTTGACTCGGGACTCGCGCGGCTCAATGATTATGTACTTGCGCAACGAGCAGCGTTACAGCCTTCGGTGTTAGCGCAAGAGGTCGTCTTGTTGGATGGAGAAGTGGTTAATGCGCAAACTCTGCGTTTAGGTCCACTGGCCTGGTTTTACTTACTGTCGCAGGAAATCTCTGGTCTGTTAGACAGCACAACGGCCATACCCACTGCCCAAATCCAGTATACCGGGTCACAACACGAACAAGTCCGCGAGGTGTTTGTCAGTCAGCGGGGCGCGCTTTTGTTTGACCCTACGATGGAAAAACTGCTGAAACAAACACAAAGCAGCGAGAGTATATTGCAGCACCTGCAAAAAGGCGGAACCTGGGCCATTCCTATTTTAATGTTTGCCTTGCTGGCACTGCTTATTGGTTTGTTTAAAGCGTTGACGCTGCTGCGTTTGCCACGCCTTTTACCGGCGTTCAGCGAGCGCCTGGCGTTAATTGACCAAAAAGGTGCCACTCCGGCGGATGTTGCCGGGGTACAACAGCAGGTGAAAGAAGCTCAGCGCGATTTGTTGAACATCATCTTAAAGCATGATGTCTCCCAGCAACGTGATGATCAATTATTCGCTTATTTGCTGGCCTATCGACATCGTCTGGAAAGAGGTATCGGTGCCATAGCCCTGGTGGCCTCTATTTCACCTTTGCTGGGATTATTGGGTACCGTTTCCGGCATGATCAAAACCTTCAGAATGATGACTTTGTTTGGCGCAGGTGATGCCGCTGCGGTCTCTGGTGGTATTTCAGAAGCGCTTGTAACTACTGAGTTAGGGTTGATCGTGGCAATTCCTGCGCTCATCGTGCATGCCATTCTCAATCGCCGGGTAAAAAGCCGGTGTCTGACGCTGGAAGCCCAGGCTACGCAACTCAGCCAGATACAGGTTCACACTACAACTCCGCAAACTTACAAAGAGCAGGCCGCCTGATGCCAGATACTCTGTCGTTACTTATCAACCCAGTTGTCTGGGCAATTGTTGCTGTAGCAATACTCTGTTACAGCAACCTGTTTTCCGGGATATCGCAACAAGCCTCCGAGTCAGATTCAACCCTGCGCTTGGTGCAACTGGACCAGACGCAATCGCTGTTAAACAGCTTACCGCTATTGGGATTGCTGGGCACTATCATTGGTTTACTACAAACCTTCTCAGCGATGGCGCAGGGAGTGGGTAATCAGGCGGAACTTATGAGTTCAGGTATTGCTGATGCCATGTTTACCACTGAAATTGGTCTGTTAATGGTTATCCCGGGTTGGCTGTTGTTGTTTCAGCAACGCAAAACCGTGAGTGCCAGACAGGTGCACAAAGCCATCATCGATATGCAGGGGTCCGCCGATGCGGCGTAACCTTGAACAGCGCTTCGAACAACAACAAGGCCGCGATATTGATTTGTCACCCTTGTTAGATGTGGTTTTTATTCTGTTGATTTTTTTCATTGTTACCACAGTGTTTGTTCGGGAAAGTGGGGTGGATGTAAATAAACCTCAGGCCGTTTCAACTCAGGATCTGGAGCGAAATGTGGTGTTGATCGCAATCACTGACCAGGGCGAAGTGATGTACGATAGCAACAATATTGGCGTTGTGGGCGTGCGCTCAACGGTAGCGCAGTTGTTGCGCCAGCAAGCGAAACCGGTTGTGATCCAGGCTGATAAAAGTGTTCCCACAGACCTGCTGGTTAAGGTGTTAGATCAGGCTAAACTCGCCGGTGCCGAGCAGGTGAGCATCGCTACGACAAGCCCCTGAGGTAATAACAAACATGCTATTGAGTTTTGAATGGTCTGGTAGCCAGTGGCAAAAAAAGTGGCGGCCTGTCAGTGGCGCCGTTCTCATGGCCTCAGGGTTACTGGCTCTGTTGATATTGATCTCGGACAGCGAGTTGTTGCAACCGGAGAAGTTGTTGGTGCGGCAGGTTCAATTCGCCATTCCGCCACCACCACCTCCGCCACCGCCGACTACCAGCCAACCGACAGCTGAAGCTCCGGCATTGGATATTGCGTTAAGCGGCGATGGGCCAACATTAATGACCACTCATATCGAAATTAAAGGTGTTACCGCTATAGAAGAATTAGCTCCGCCTGAGCCACCCACATTGACGCCCAATTGGGATAATTTGCTGCAACCAGATTGGAATACGGTTGGCTTAGAACAACTGGATTCAGCACCGAGGTTACTGAGCAACCTCAATATTGAATATCCCAGCGCGTTGTCTCGTAGGGGGGTAAACAAAGTCAACCTGGAGGTGGATGTGATGATTGACGAATCCGGAAATGTGATTTTGCGTCAGATTTTAGGCGCGCCGCCAACAGAGATTATTGCGCCACTTAAATCCCTGATAAAAAAAGCACGCTTTACCGCACCGCTAAAAGATGGCGTAGCCGTGCGGGCGGCATTTATCTGGCCTTTGGAGTTTTCAAAATGATTTTAAAACGTATCGCTGGCAGTGTGAAACTGGCCTTTTGTTTAAGCGCGCTGTATAGCACCGCGGCTTTGTCGTCTCAGGCAACGGTAACACTCCCGCCTGACGTGATCACATTGCCGCCGGTTTCTGCCGCTTTGCAGGCCACCGAAGCAAAACCGACGCCGCAGGAGTTTGCACTGGCACAAGCGTTACGACCGTTACTGGATGACAGCCGCTACAATCAGGCATTGGAACTGCTCAGCCAACGCGCAGAACTCAGTCCGGCATTGTCGCTGGTTAAAGCCCAGTTGTTAGCTCAACAAAATCAATTTGCCGAAGCGCTGGCAACTTATGACGACGTACTCAAAGAGATGCCAGAGTTAATGCAGGCTCATCAGGGCAGGGCGATTATCCTGCTGTTGCAAAAACGCTATGAAGCAGCGCAACATGCTCTCACCAAAGCCATCCAACTGGGGCTCAATGATATCTATGCCTATACGCAATTAGCCTATATCAATTTAAAGGCGAATGATGCCTGGAGTGCCTTGTCTGCCTTTCAACATGCGTTGATGTTAGATCCGGATAGCACGTCGCTGCGTTTTGGACTGTTATCAGCATTGGTGAAAACCGGACAAACACACAGTGCACTGAATTTAATTGCCAGTCTGCTGGAACTTGAACCAGAAAACACCGGATTGTGGTTACAACGCGCCAACCTCGCGCTCAGCATGGATGATATCAACATGGCTTTATCCAGTCTGGAAACGGCGATTCGGTTGGGAGATAAAGAACCCGGCAACTACATCATGACTGCACAATTTCATTTGCAAAAGGGCAACTTTACACGCGCCAACGACTTGTTATCGGGAAGTGTCCGGTTTGAGCAACAGCAGATAGTACAACTGCTACCTATGCTAGTCAGGTTTGAACAATGGCAATTGCTGGAAACATTATTGCAAAGCTATCAGCCGGAATTGGAGCAGTTGGTAGGGATTGAGAAAAGTCGTTTTCATTTGTATCAGGCGCAGTTAGCAAAAATCAACAACCAACCCAAACAGGTCACCCAGGCATTAACTGCAGCATTGCAGGCTGATCCGGCAAATGGCAAAGCGCTTCTGGAACTAGCCGGTGTGTATTTGGAAGATAAAAATTACACTGCTGCCGAACACTATTACGCCAGAGCCACGGTTTTAGATACGGTTAAACAGCAAGGTTATCTGGGGCTGGCACAAACTTTTCTGGCGCAACTGAATTATGACGCGGCACTGGAAAATCTCGTTGCTTTGAGCAAACTGGACCCACACAACAAAGACATACAACACAATATCAACGGATTAAAGCGGATTTTGCTGGCTCAGCAATAATGGCTAATAGGTATCGCGATGGTATCGGTGTTGCGTTAAAAGGTCATCGAGCAAATCTTCTCCCAGTACCTGTTGCAAGGTGCTGTGCACGGCTTCGCCCATCCCCTTAAAGCTACCGCACACGTATATTTGCGCGCCTCTGTCGACGAAGTTGCGGATATGATCGGCCTGTTCAGTCAGAATGTGCTGCACATACTGGCCTTGCTCGGTACGCGAAAAGGCTTTATTGATGGTTAGCTGCAGTGATGTACTGGGCCAGTCAGCCATGCTCGAAGCCAGCACATCATCGCTTTGCGATGTTTGTTCGCCAAAGATTAGCCAGATATCGGCGTCACTGTTTCTGCTGATGCGCTGTAAAATTTGTGCTCGTAAGCCAGCCAGTCCACTGCCTGCACCGATGAGCAATAAAGGGGTTTCATTTGCTGTAATATGACAGGTGGGGTTGTCTTTGAGGTAACCACAAAACAGGTCATCACTTTGTGCAAAGGTTGTAAGCCAACCCGAACCCAGCCCTGGGGTGCCGTGCCCGGAATATTGTTTTCTGACAATCAGTTTTAGTGCGTTTTCTGCCGGAACAGAGGCAACGCTATAGCTGCGCAGTGGCAGCAAAGGTAGATTTCGGACCTGGTCTGACAGGCCCTGAGAATCTGCTAATTTATCAAGTTTTCTGACCTGCAACACCTGTTCAATAGGTTGTGGCATGCCGTTTATGACAATAGGCGTGTGAGGGGCTATCTGATGGCTTTTCAGCCAGTCGGCGATAGCCTGACGTGAGTTATGAGGCTGCACGTCCAGAATGTCGCCTGCCTGCCAGTGCGGTAGCGAGTGCTCTGCGGCAAGTGTGACTTCCACTAACTCTCTGCCCTGACCCTGGTTGAGCTGTTTTCGTGCAATAACACGCCAAACAGATGGGCTGCGCTGTTGCTCAGAATGTTCAGCGGCACTGCGAATAAGTGCCTGGGAGTCGGCGCGGTCGATGCGTTGTAACCTTTGCACCCGTCTTGCACCGAGCGCATGAAGCGTGGTGTTTAATTCATCGCCAAATTGGCAAAACTGCGGATACTGGCTATCCCCGAGTGCAATAACACGATAAGACAGGGAAGTGAGTAGGTGGTCTTTTTTGTCCTGCAGAAAGCGTTTTAAGGCAAGGCTAAAGCGGCGGCCATTGTCCGGGGGCTCTCCGTTGCCATAGGTACTGACAATAAACATAGCCTGCGTTACCTTGCTTAAAATGTCCAAACTGATTTCATCCAGGGAAGCCAGTTTTATGGGATATTTATCAGCAAGTTGATGTGCCTGTTGCTCCGCCAGTTGTTTTGCCGTGCCGGTTTGGCTGGCATAGGCAATAAGATATCCGTTTTCCGGAATATGATTTTGCTGTTGTTTTTTGCTCCACTGCCTGATGGCCAGGCAAACTATCCAAACACAGTAACCTGCACTCAGAGAAATCGCTAATATTAACTGCTCATGATTGGTCATAAAATACGCTGTAATTCAATCAATTAGTGAATAAAAATTAATACAATGACAACCGGTACCAAAAAGCCCAGCGCAGTAACTGGCCAGGTAGAAGGCTTGTACGATGCTTGCTTTATCAGCAGCCAAAGCCCGGTTAAGGTAAAAACCACAATAGCTACTGCGATAACATCGATAAATCCGGCCCAGACCGTGCCTGTATGTCGTCCTTTGTGTAAATCATTAAAGTAGGCAACCCAGCCTCTGTCTGTGGACTCGTAAACAAACTCTGCCATCTCGATATCCATTGCCAACCAGCGATCTATGCCGGGACCCGGCCAGGCAATATAGTATTCGCTACCGTCAAAGTTGCCGGAAACATTGCCTGGGATCTCAATAAAGTGCGTTTCCATTAACCAGTGGCGCACTGTATCAGGCAGGATGGCTTGCTCTGCGGGCAATGTTTGAATAGGTGTCACGAAGTGCTGCGGAAATTCACTTTCAATAGTGTGTACGTGTGTATTGCCCGGGATCTGCGAGGCGTGGTTTAAGGTAATGCCAGTAACAGCAAATAACAACATGCCTGCCATGGACACGGCAGCACTGATCCAGTGCCATTGTCGGGCTGTACCCAGCGAAAAACGCATAGTTAAAGTCTCGCCATGATATAAAATTTACTCATTGCACCCACAACCATTGCTTTGACCATGTGGTTATTCTGATCATAGTTTAAGGGGCTTTCAGTTGTTGCAACGCCTGTTCCAGATTGAGTCGTTGCTGGATAAGGCGTTGCGTAAAAGTCTGATTGCCGGGGCGTGAAAAATCATCAATTAACCATTCAGTAGACAAGGCTTTGGATTTCCGGTTTGTCATGGCAATCGATTTCAGACCCAACTCACTGGCTTCTTCCGGTGATGTCCAGTCTGTAGATAAGCTGGCAATCATCGGCGACAGGGCATCGTTTGAAGTTGTGATGATAAAAATCTCCGCATTCATCAGTAATTCGTCAATGCCCATATTAGACTTGCGGATTTCATTGCTAACAGACTGATAGTTTGCGTTTATGACGCTCGCAAATTGTGGCCACAATGCCACTAAATCGCGACGTAAAATGCCCAGCATTACCAGGCTATTGTTAGTATTTAACCAAAAATATTCAGTTGTATTTGCTAATACGACTTTCTCACCAGCAGGCATAATCGCGCGGGCAATGTCTATCGGGACGATGCGTATGTTGTCGGTTCGCAACGTTGCATAGATGTCCAGTTCCGGCACGACAGAACTAATATTAACAACCGCCTGATACACACCAAAAGAGTCGCTTCTATGCTTTTCCAGCCAACTTGCGATTCGATTTATTGGCAGACGTTTAGGCGGCAAATAGGCGACTGCGATAGGGGTGTTAGCCACCAACGCCTGTGTCATGCTATGACTAATTGGGGTCACTGTGGCAATTTTGATTTCTTGAGCATAGCTTGTTGCACAATACAGCAAGGTAATTACCAATCCGAAAAATCGGGTGTTAAATGCACACTTATTCATAGATCTACCTCACCGCTGCTTTGGAAAGTGAAAACCGGGTAATGGCCACAATAAACCACAGACAAGCACACAGGATAATGGCCGGCCCGGTGGGTACAGCCCATTGCAGATACATGGGCAACAACACCCCGGCAAGTGCGCTGCTTGTAGCGATCAAGATTGACCAGAGCAACATGGTTTGCAGATTCGTTGCCAGAAGGCGGGCACTGGCTGCGGGAATAAGCAACAAGGCTCCTACCAGTACTGCACCGATTATTTTTACAGCTGCGACGGTCATTAAGGCGATGAGCAGCACAAAAACATAGTCATGCAATTTGGTTTTCACTCTTAAACTTTGGGTAATTTCGGGTGAAAGTGCAGCCAGAAAAGCTTTGTTGGAAAAACGCAGTGCCAAGCCCAGTGTAAGCATGAACATTACCGCCAGGATCACGATATCCTGCTCATTGGCGGTTAAAATAGAACCAAATAACACCTGTTCTACGAGGTGGGCATTGACCTGTTTTGCCACAAACATCAAAAGTGCGGCGCCTACGGCCAGCGCAAATGAGAGAAACACGCCAATCAGTGCGTCATATGGCACGGCAGTTCGGCCTTTAACCCACTGTAAAGTCATTGCGAATAGAATTGAAAAGGCAAACAGACTTATCCAGGGGGCGGATATTGGTTCTCCCAAAAGAATACCGATGGAAACCCCGGTCAGTGCCGAGTGTCCCACGGCTTCAGATAAAAAGGCCAGTCGCTTAACCACCACCAAAGTGCCGAGTGCTCCTAATAGCGGCCCTATCATCAGGGTGGCAAGAAAGGCGTTAATTAAAAACCCGTAGGAGAACATTTCTGGTAACCAACCAGCCGTAACCAGTTGCGAAAATAGTGTATGAATCAAATCCAGCATAGAAGTTACTGCCTGTAGGATAAAGTCAACGGATCGGCGTGTTCCTGCAGTGATAGCAGGACTTTCTGTGGCGTATCGACAGCAACGAGTGTGCCGTCAATTAACGCTGCGCGTTGACAATATTGTTCGACAATGTGCCAGTGATGCTCCACCATGATGATGGTATTGCCCTGCGCGTGGTACTGCTTCATAATTTCCAACAAGCGTTGTTGACCTGACTTGTCCACACCGGCCAGAGGCTCATCCAGCAACAAAACATCAGGTGATTGCAGCAGGGCGCCACAGATCAAAACCCGTTGTCGTTCTCCGGTAGACAGGGTGCCCAGGCGTTTGTCGGCAAAATCTCGGATATCAAAATTTTCCATGCCTTGCAGGATGCGCTGGTTGGGTTTGTGCCGCCACCATACCGGCCGGTCTTCCAAAACCATGCGTAAATAATCCAGCACAGTCACCGGCAGCGTTGATTCAAATGGCGCTAATTGTGGCACGTAGCCGATGTTTCCTTTGTGCTTTCCGGGCCAGGTATAACTGATGGTGCCCCGGTGTGGCACTATTCCGAGTAGCGCTTTGATCAGCGTTGATTTACCGCCGCCATTGGGGCCAACAACGCCAACCCAGGTGCCAGGATCGATAGTCAGAGTGACATCTGACAACAAAACACTCTGATTGACTTTGACACTTACCTTGTCAAAGGCAATGTGCGGTGTCGTGGTTTCTTTTTGTGTTATAGCTTTTGCAGATACCGGAATATTCATGGCGATTACCGTACCTTTGCGCGCGCGAATTCTATGGCCGCCGTCAAACTTTCTATATTGTGGCGCATTTCATTTTCCACCATCTCTCTGGTGTATTCGCCGTGCGTCATATGGGAAAAGTGGAACACTTTGATGCCGGTTTCTTTTTCAATGACATCAATGTAGTCATTGCTCATGTTTAACTCGGTGAACAACACATCTATGTCTGTTTTTCGAATTTCATCAATGGTTTGTTGCAATTGTGATGCGGTGGGTTTGACGCCATGAGCAGGCTCCACGACAGCGGAAACGGTCAGACCAAACTCCTGCAACAAGTAGCCATAAGCGTTATGGGTACTCGCGATTTTCAGATTGCTGACATCTCCGGTCAGCAACAATTGTTGCAATGGCTGTTTTAAATTCCTGAGCTTTCTGGCGTACAGAAAGGCGTTTTTACTGAAATACTTTGCATTTTGGGGCGACAAATCACCCAGCGCTTTGGCGATACTGTAGACTTGTCGAATTGCCGCATCTATCGACACAAATGTATGCGGATTTGATTTTGATTCATTACCCAACAACGGAACGTCTTTGTTGGCATATACCACCGTTAAATCAGGCGGATTGATTCGCTCTACCGCTTCTATCGCAAAATCATCGTGACCAATACCGTTCACCACTAGCGCATCAAGCGTATTCAGCCGGGCAATGTCCGCCGGGTTGAGGGCGTAATTGTGCGGGTTAAATCCGGTTTTTATCAGCGGCAATACGGTGGCTTTATCTGCTACAACGTTTGCAACATAAGAATAGTAGGGGTGTAAACTCACCCCAATGGTTAATTTCTCTGAGTCTTCTTGTGCTAAACCCTGGCGACAGAAAAAACAAAGCAATAATATCAGAAGCTTGTGTTTCATAATTTCTCTAAGGTTGCGGACCGTTTAATGCGGGTCACCCGTTACGGGTTTCCAGTTGCTGCCATGCTGGCAAAAGTGTGCCGCTGTATTGAGGTCGTTTTGAGCTTGTGTATCGTGTGCATGATCATCCTGTAGCCATTCAACTTGCCAGTCATGCTCCGGTTTTTTTATCAATCTGATTTGCACGTTGCCTTCCATGAAAACGAAACAGTTATCTGCCTCCAAAAATCGGTCACCTGACAGAAATGGCGTGATACCCTGAGCTGTTAGCGCTTCAAGCGTTACTTTATCTCCAACAATTTCCAGTTCCTGCATCAGTGCGATTTCTGAGCCAGCATTGGCCAATTGAATAGCGATGTTGCTGAAAGCTTTGGGTAACTTTACCGTCTTTGTGGCCGGATTACGTGTTAACAAAAGTAACAGGCTTGCTATCGATATGACCGACATGACGCCAATAAAAAAAGCGCGATTTTCCAGCTTACTGCTGTGTACAGGGACGATTTCTTTGATCACTTACTTCACTTCGGTACTAATTGAGCTCAACATAGTCAAATTCGGCGGGGCTTTCGTGCCCCGGGTCAAACTTAATGTAAAATTCCATCTCAGGAGCTTTAATCTGCGCACTTCCGTCTGAAGCGGTTTTAACCTTATCTAACAGTTCGTCGTCGTAGGAATAAACCCGCAGTTCAACTTCACCAGCGAGACTGGCATCACTGTATCCGGCTTCGCAAGTGATCAGCGAATTATCGCTGGCATCTTTGTTACAGGCTAAAGTGGGGTAGTGGGCATAGGCTGCACCCGTCATTAGCGCAGCGCAGCTTGTGACCCAAACCAGTAACCCTGATAAACCGCGACTATTCATAGATCACTTCAAAAGCAAAATAGATTCGGGTTCTTGCAATGTCAGCTTCAGGATCATGGCTGGGTTGTGAGTGAATCACTTTCATCATGTATCGGCCGCCCTGATCAAGGGAAAAATTAACATCCCCGTTATTGTCACTTTTCAGCTCCAGTGCCACAGGCTCTTCGCGGTATTGCGGGCCTTCGAGTTCAACCGTGACGTCTTGTTCGGCGATAGGTTTACCGTCGAGTAATAAACGTACTGTTAAATCTTCCCCGGTGACAAAATCGGCAGGGTGGGTAACCGGAACAAGTTCAACGCCTTCGTTTTTGGGTGTCAATACAGCCTCGGTTGGGGCGTTGTTGGTGACATAGGACATACCAATTGTCATGTATCTAACAGTTTCCGGATTTTTAGCATCTTCAGGAATGGACGCCATTAATTCGGTCTTGTTCATGCGCATACGTTTGAGAGAATCACGCTTGCCGATGGTATAACTGGAGTGGTATGACGGACCACGCCAATATTCTAGTTTTACCGTACCATCACCTTCTACTGGCAGGTCAAAGGTAGAACGGCGGGCTCCCTTATAAAAAGCACCGCGATAGCGAATTTCCTTACCGTCAGTACCAAAAATTTTGACGCCTTCACTGGGCATAGAAAAATCAGAACGGTAGGTTGTATGAGTTGCGGTTATATCAACAGGAACCGTGGTGGACTTGTCACTATTGAGGGTAAAGTAGTCAGGCCAAATGTAGATATCGTGTGCATTTGAAGCAGAACTTAACATTGATCCAACGAGATAGCTGCAGGCCAGTACCAAACGTTTGGTTTTCATTATTTTTCACCTATGGTTAGAGTGAGACCACCGAGTTCGTTTTCAGGGTCAAAGTGGTAAGTGTTAACAGAGTCGGTTAAATCAATCGCCTGTTTTACCAGTGTGCGGCCACCATCTTCTCTGACAACTTCGATATAAAATGTGAATGCTTGTAATTCAGGTAACTGAAACGTCTCGGAGTATTTACCCGGACCTTTCGTCGCGCCGGTAATGCCATCAGCTGTTTCGCCGTAACGCCCCAGTTTTCGCCACCAACGCCGAATGTCGACCAACCACTTGTCTTTGTCGGCGCGTTTTAAGTGCCACAGCAGCAATGTTTCTTTTGACTCCTTCGCTTCCAGCCATATGGCGACATAGGGTGCGTTATAGTTAGCAACATTAAACTCGGGTAATTCGAAATCAACTTTCAGTGTCGCTGCACTGAGTGACGAGCTTACTGAAAGTAATATGGCCATCAGCAATGATTTATTGCGCAACATTATTTAACCTTACTGCTTTGCGTTTTAACAACGGGGTAGTTTTGAGGGGGATATTTAAACGCGAATAACAATAATTTACAATAGGAAATGCAAATAATTATCATTTGTGTGAGTTGGTTGCTGGCTTAGACTCTAATGGCTTTGTTTATTGTTTGCTATGGATAATGGTGTCGATGATCTGATGCGATGAGAAATTACCCGCGCCATAACGAAAAATGCCCAGATGAAAACATCTGGGCTAGGGGAATGGCTCATAAAGAGCCGTGCGCTAACTAAAATCTGTTGTCGGTAAGCAACGAATCGCTGCTAAAAACTGTCCGGAGGATCATTAGTGTAGCGCAAAGTCCGGTCAATAATAAAGTTATAATTCAAAAAAACTTTTTATATTTTATTTCAAATACCTAAAGCCTGGTCTGGTTAAGTTATGCACAACTATTGTTTATTTATTAACAAGCTTTTCCACTGCCCTGAATAAATTGTGTACAAGCTGTGTGTCAGTTTTCTACACCAAATAAGAGATTGCGATAACTACAACCCTCCAGGTCAAATGCAGTGATTCGATGGAAACGTGTATCGTCGCTGGGATTAACTAACCAGGCTACATGGTTTACTGTCCAACGGTGAAACTCCTGGGTTCCACAATTTACCGCCACCTGACGTCGAAATTCACCTTGTTGGGAAATTGGCACCAGGGTTTTAACATCGGCAATCACACTGTTTTTAGCCGTTTTAAAGGTAATCATATTGGTGCTGTGTTCAAATTGGACCGATTCACCATGCTTCAGGTAATGACTTAATCCAATTATCTGATGTTTACCCGCCTGGGCTTTAAAAATGGCGTTTTGCATATCGGCTATAAACACGCCTCCAGCACCGATAACCTCAATGTCAGTGTGGTTTGGCGAGCTGACATTAACTAACATTGCGCTGTTTTCATCAATGCCAAATCCGTATCGCGTTTTGGTAAACGCAGCTAACATTGCAACCCTGCCATGCCGGTCTCGCTCTGAAAAGTGAGTGTCAACAATACCAGTGGTAAACAATCCTAACCCACCCTGAGGGTGATAGGTGAGATCATCTTCTAACAAACCGAGTGGGCAATTTTGATCCTTTTCGCAACCAAAAGGCGCAGGTTCCAGGGCAAATGCTCCTCTTATTAATGCCACCTCAGAGGTCCCCCCGGTGATCATGGGAATGGGTCTGCCCTTGTAGATACCACCAGCCATAACTGCTGCACCAGCACTGGTGCCAGCGACGATGAGTTGATCATTTTTTATGTTTTGTGCAATGAAATTGCCTAGCGTTACGCCACCACCCAGGTCTAAGTCCATACTGCGCAGTGTGCGTAGTTGATCGCCACCATTGATAAAAAGACCATGAGCCTGAGCTAATTGTTCACGGATTTTTTCCGGGTTTTGGCAAACAGCGAGTTGTGCGTCATAGGCCGCCTCATACAACCGCTGGCGATCGTATAACTGATGGCTGGCTTGCAGTTGTGCCAAATCTTCACATCGAAGGTCGGTGTTTACCAGGGTCGCTAAACTTTGGTCCAGTGGCAACCAGGTAACGGTAACATTCTCGTTTGGAAGCACTGACACGGCGGCCTGTTCCAGAATAGTCTGATAATAGTGAATAGCGGCAAAATGATCCCTGGCAGATGCTGTGCTAAACACCAGGTTTAACGATCCATCATGGTTTTTTTTGCCGGCAGCCTGCTTTATAAAGGTTTCAATTATGGCCTTACTGGCCTGGTCTTTTGACGCGTTGAATTTGATGGTTTCATCAGTTTCTGAGGCGATTTGACTATAATCCAGAATCGCATAATAGACGGAATTAGGGAGATTATTAAACAGCGCCGCTCCATCAAATGCCTGGCTTACCTTAGCAAAGGCGTTTTTCATTGCGGACGGGCTGTCAACTTTCATTGGGTTTGCATAAAAATAATCAAACGCTGAATTTAATTGCAATTTGGTATTCGCTGCTAATTTTGTGTAGCCCGGAGTTTCTGCAATTTTTGACAGGGTTTCTCGTGCTAAATAAAATTGACTGACTTGGGCGTGGGTGTCATTAAATATCAGGTTATTGCAGTGTTCCGGGCTCTTTGAACTACACAATTTAAGGCCGCCACCAATAAGCATTAACTGATGGGAAATGTCTTTATTTTCAGTGGCTTGGGGATATGTTTCGACGGTGTTTTGTTGTCCGGTGGCGAAAAGTGAATAACTTAAAGTGGCGACAAAAAAGAGTACTGAGCGTAGATGTTTAAATTTCATGTAATCCGATAATTGTGTCAAATAAGTTGACATTGAACCCGATTCTCAGTACCTATTCAAAGGATATTTCAACTCTTTGTATCTATTGTGGTGCAAATTGGAATGATGACCTGAATAAAAATATGATGATAAAAAAAGCAGTTTCATTTTCTACATACTTTTATCAAAGCTTTTATTTGTCGGAGTGGTTCGACGAATAGCTTTGAGTCCTCTTTTGCGCAATACAGTCTGGCGTGGTGGCATCTTCTATTTGATTGCAAAAACAATACTGACAGCTGAAAGCGCGCACTTCCGAATCCAGTGATCTATGTCACTAAAATGACCTAATATTATCTGCAACGACCTTTACCGCGGATTTGAATATGAAAGACGAGCCCAATCTTGCCACAAGAATGCCTGATGCATTTGTGATTTTGTTTTTTGTTGTGCTGCTTGCAGCACTTATGACTCATATTGTGCCTTCGGGGTATTTTGAGACAGCCGAAGTAACAAAAATCGTCAATGGTGAAGCAGTCAAACGAACACTCATCGTTCCCGAAAGCTTCAGGACTGTCACTGATAGTCAGGCTGGTGTAGCGGTATTCAGTGGTGGCAGTGAGCCTGGATTCATCAACTATGCGTTTGAGGGCATGGTGTCAGGCGATCGCAACGGCTCAGCTGTCGGTGTGGTGGCATTCATTCTGATTGTTGGTGGGGCGTTTGGCATCATCATGCATTCCGGCGCTGTGAATAACGGCATCATGGCTTTGATAAGACGTACCAAAGGCGCTGATGCGGTGATCATCCCCCTGATGTTCTTTTTGTTTTCATTAGGGGGCGCTGTTTTTGGAATGGGTGAGGAGGCCATCGCATTTTGTATTGTACTGACACCATTAGTTATTGCTCTGGGATACGATGCCATTACAGCGGTGTTGATTACCTACGTTGCTACCCAAATTGGGTTTGCTACATCCTGGATGAATCCCTTTAGCATTGCGATTGCGCAGGGCATTGCAGATATTCCGGTGTTATCGGGTGCCGATTTCAGGATTGTAATGTGGGCCGTGTTTACCAGTGTGGGGATCGTTTTTACGATGCGTTATGGCGCTAAAATTAAAGCAAACCCGGAAGCATCCCTTTGTTATCAATCGGATTTTCACTTTAGGCGGCAACACGATTCTCAGCTACAGGCGCAATATGGCATTGTTGATACACTGATTCTGTTGACATTGCTGGCAGGCATTGGTTGGGTGATCTGGGGGGTTGTGGTTCACGAATATTACATTCCACAGATTGCCACGCAGTTTTTTGCGATGGGGCTGTTGGTGGGAATTATCTGTGTCATCAGTGGCCGCATGACGCTGAACCGGGTTTCTGAGTCCTTTCAAACCGGGGCCAAAGAGTTGCTACCCGCCGCACTAATCGTCGGTATGGCAAAAGGGATCGTACTTTTATTAGGGGGCGATGATACCACAAGCCCGTCTGTATTGAACACCATTTTACATCATGCAGGTAGTGCCATGTCGGGGGTTAGCGATGTTGGCTCGGCTATCTTCATGTATGTATTTCAATCAATTTTTAATTTCTTCCTCGCTTCAGGTTCTGGCCAGGCGGCACTCACTATGCCTCTGATGGCGCCATTGTCAGATTTGGTGGGCCTGTCCCGGCAAATCGCAGTTCTGGCATTTCAACTGGGCGACGGATTAACCAATATTATTATACCAACGTCGGCATCGTTAATCGGTTGTCTGGGTGTGGCGCGCATGGACTGGAGTACCTGGGTCAGGTTTGCCTGGAAGCTCTATTTAATCTTCTTTTTGATGTCTGTGGCCACCATGACTGTTGCCGTTTTGATTGGTTATCAATAAGGATTTTTAATGTTTACACTGATCACAAATGTAGAGTTGTATTCTCCGACAGAAATGGGCGAAGTGGATGTATTAATCGCTGACCGCAGAATCGCCGCAATTGCGAATAATCTGGCGGAAAAAATGTCGGTACCTGAGGATCTCATGACAATTATTGATGGTCGTGGAAAACTCATGTTTCCCGGGCTCGTTGATTCTCTGGTGCACATTTCCGGGGGCGGTGGCGAAGGCGGGTTTCACACCCGTACCCCACAAATGAATCTCACGGATGCAACGACAGGCGGAGTGACAACGGTTGTCGGGGCACTGGGGACTGATGCCACGACGCGAACCTTGCCCGATCTGCTGGCCAAAGCACACGCCCTGGAATCTGAGGGGATCAGTAGCTACTGCTACACTGGATCTTATCAACTGCCGGCTCGAACGCTGCTGAACAATGTGACCGATGATGTCATTTTGATTGATAAAATCATCGGTATTGGTGAAGTCGCGATTGCCGATCATCGCTCATCACAACCCAGTGTTGATGAAATTAAACGCGTGGCATCTGAAGCGAGGGTGGGCGGTATGCTTGCCGGAAAAGCCGGTATAGTCAGTATTCATGTTGGCGACAGCGAATCCCGACTGGATGTTTTACACCAGGTGGTTGAGCAATCTGATTTACCTGTTACGCAATTTTATCCTACTCACATTAATCGTAGCGCGGGCTTGTTGGATGCGGGAATTAAGTGGGCAATGCAGGGTGGCTATATCGATTTTACTTCCAGCACAAACCAAAAATTCATTGATGAAGGTGAAATTCCGGCTGCAAAAGCTTTGGCAGATAGTCTGGATGCTGGGGTGCCGGTAGCGCAAGTAACCATGAGTTCTGATGGCAATGCCAGTTTACCGGTGTTTGATGCGGATGGTGAATTAGTGGGACTCGAAGTAGGACGGGTTCAAAGCCTTTATGAAGCATTTCAGTCTGCCGTACTGGACTATGGCGTTAGTATTGCGGATGCGATTAGTTCCGTGACACTCAATCCGGCCAGGGTATTAAAACTAAAACACAAAGGACGCATAGCGGTGGGGTGTGATGCCGATTTTGTATTGGCAGAAAAGTCAACGTTAGCGATTAAACAGGTTTATGCCAAAGGCCGCTGTATGCTGCGCAATGGGGAGCCGCTGGTTAAGGGAACATTCGAAGGGCAGGCACCAGGTCATTAATAAACAGGCCGTCTGAGAAGACGGCCTGACATTATTTTTGATCGAATATGGCAATTAGCTGTCTGCTGATGGCAACTAATTCGCCGTCTTTGTCATGAATTTGCGCTTCGGAGTGACCGTAACCCCCAAACGCCTGGACAGTGTGTGCTTCATAGGCTAACCAGTCTTCCGGAGCCAATGGTTTGTGCGGGTGCACAAACTCGACATTCCAGCTCATCGTACTGGCCGGGGCAGGGCCCAGCGGCATTTGCAATATGGTTGGTGGCCATGCATCAATAAGCGTTAAAATGTGAGCATCGGTAAAGGTTTTCGGCGCCTTTTTGAGTCTCATCCAGCCCTTGTAACTTGATGATTTACTGCCGGTAAAGGGTGTTTTTCCCTCAGAGATCGAAAGGTCAATGTGGCGTAAAAATTTAGGGGTAATGCCTGGGATCTGCGGTATGTATTTAGCCTTTTTAGGTTGCTCCGGTAGCGGCTTCTTTTCTGCCTCTACTTTAACTTTAGACTGTCTGTCCTGTGCAAAACAGGCCAAAGCAGTCAGGCTTATTTGTTGGTTTTGTATAATATTAGCGGTGATCTGCGTGGCATTCTTGCCCTGTCGTAAGATTTGCCAGTTGAAGCCAAACGGCTCTTCGGTATTCAGAGGCCCGACAAAATTAAAGGTAATGCTGCGCAATACCCGCTCAGAAGGAACCAGGCATTTTAATACCTGGTAGAGAAGACCCGCAGAAAGCCCGCCAAAAACGGTGCGACCCTGTGCCCAATCTCCGGGCACGGTTAATTGCAATTGCGCCAGGTCATCTGCGTCTTTAATGAGTTGAATATAATCATCCGGCTGCATAAAAAAGCCTGTGTTCTTGAATTTGGGAAGAGTATTGCAGATAACAGGTCGGATGTCTAACCAGTTGTTTGTGGTTGATTAAATCACCACAAGGGGTATTTTTGCTGGACAAAAAACATTCAGAAATACAGGATGTTAAGAAAATGTTAGTTTGCAAACGTATGCAAATACGCTATCTATTACAACAACGTTCGAAAAGTGCTTCAATAAGCCAAATCAAAAAAAATTATCACACATGTTAAATATTCAGAAAAACCTGTCTAATCGTTTTTACGCCATCCTGAGTTTACCCGCGACGGCAATGGGATTTGCCTTATCAGTACAGATCGCGGCAATGAGTTGGATACTGCAGACTCAATTTGGTCTGGATGTACACGATATCGGTTTTGTATGGGCTGCCGGACCATTAGCCGGCATTATCGGACAGGTTATTGTTGGGGCTATCAGCGATAATGTGTGGTTCTGGGGCGGCAGAAGACGGCCTTTTATTCTGATTGGCGGGGTACTGGCGGCGTTGAGCTTGCTGGCTTTGCCCAATATTGATGTTATTTCCAGCTCTCTGGGTGTTGAGGGGATAGTCGGTGTGGCTATCACCGTGGCTCTGGTATTGGATCTATCGATTAATGTTAGCTTTAATCCCACCCGCAGCATCATTGCAGACGTTACCCCTGAAGGGGAAGAGCGCACTAAAGGCTACACCTGGATGCAGACAGTTTCAGGTAGTTTTGGTGTCCTGGCTTATGCGATTGGCGCCTTTTGGAATAACTTTGCGCTCATTTATTTTAGTGTGTTTCTGGTGCTGGCCTTTTCGGTTATTCCCAATTTGTTTATTACCGAGCCAAAAGAACTGAAATCTGAGTTACATCCTGAGTTGGAGCAATCCAAAATGGGGTTTTTAGCGGGATTGAAAGTAATTCAGCCCTTATGGGGATTCCTGATTTATGGCATGTATGCCTTATTTGCCAGGTTGGCTGATATTCGTTTCGAACACTATTACATCGAAATCGTGTGTTTCCTGTTGACCCTGTTTTTTGTCGCCAAAACACTGTTAACCAAAGAACAGCACGACAACAATGTTACTGAACACCTGGGCTTTCAAAAGGTCCTGGCAGCTCATTCATTTACCTGGGTGGGTATTCAGTCCATGTTTATCTATATGACACCATTTGTGCGCTTTAACCAACCTGAGATTGATGACAATGCGTTGGGATCTGTCGTCGGTTACAGTTTCATGATCTTCAATGCCATTGCCGCAATATTACCGGTACTGTTGTTACAGCCGCTGTCGGCCAGGTTTGGGGCTGTCAAAACGCATGGCTGGTGCATCGCGTCCATGGCTGTGGGCTATTTTGCAATGACCTTTAGCGGGGCCAACACCTATGGAATATACCTGTTGATGGCGTTACTTGGGGTGGGCTGGTCAGCCACTATCAGTTTGCCTTTTGCCATTATGTCGCGCAAGGTCGAACAATCTAAAATGGGACTGTATATGGGCCTGTTTAACTTATCTGTAGTGTTACCACAACTGGTGGCCAGTCTTGGCGTTGGCTTAATAGTGGGCAACGCCGAGGACAAAAACGTGTTGTTTATCATCTGCGCGGTGTGCCTGGCTATTTCTGCCGTATGTTGGCTAGGCGTAAAAGAAGAGAAGCTAACCGCGGTGGAATCCGGTTCGGGACATTGATAGTGTCCCGTTAAGCACAAAGATCCGGTGAAGATAGCGACACCTGATTTTCTTCCTGATACTGGTTTTGATAAAAGCGTACAAAGTTATTGAGGACTTTCAGGGCGGCTTCGATGTCATCTACCATCACTGATTCTGCCGGATGGTGACTGATGCCTTTTTCACAGCGTACAAATAACATACCCACCGGACAAATATCAGCAATAGCCATAGCATCGTGACCCGCACCGGATGGCAAGGTAAATTGTCGATATCCGGCTGCGCTGATACTGTTGGATACCAGATGCTGCAATTTGGGATCACAGGCAACGGCATTGGCGCTGTGAGTCATTTTCCAGTCCAGCGTCACTTTGCGTTTTTCGGCTACCTGGCCTAAAACTTGTTGCAGGATTTCCAGTACGGTATCCCGTCTGCTGTCGATTTCGCTGCGGATATCCAGTGTAAACTCCACGTCACCGGGAATAACGTTGACGGCATTTGGATAATTGGCAATTTTACCGACGGTGGCAACCACACCAAGTTCCGTTGCAACTTCTTCTACTACCTGAATCATTTCTGCAGCGGCAACCAGCGCGTCAGCACGCATGGTCATAGGTACGGTACCGGCATGGCCTGCGTGACCTTTTATGTTCAGTTTGAAGCGTTTAGCGCCGGCAATGCCCGACACTGTGCCTACTGGCAGGTCTTCCGCTTCCAACACCGGGCCTTGTTCGATATGGGTTTCCAGAAAACCCAACAGTTTATCCTTAAGTCGGGATGCGTCCTGAATTTGGCTAAACTCACAACCAAAGTTACTTAGCGCTTCTTCGATGCTGATACCCTGAGCATCCACCAGCCCGGCCCATTGTTGTTGCCATAAACCGGTAATCGCGCGGCTACCTAACAAGGTTGTACCAAAACGCGTACCTTCCTCGTCACCAAACGCAACAATTTCCAGATGATAAGGCAGCTTTACCTTGTTGTCCGACAGATACTGGATTAGGGAAATGGGCAGAACAATGCCTAAAATTCCGTCGTAAATACCGCCATTAGGTACTGTGTCAATGTGACTTCCCATAACGAATGATTTTGCATCAGGGGTAGCACTTTTATAGCGGCCCCATTGGTTTCCGGCCTGATCTACCCAGGTTTCCATACCGGCAGCCGTCATCCATTGCGCCACCTGAAGGTTGGCCATGCTGTGCTCCGGAGTGAGGTAGCGCCGGTCCATGCCTTCATAGGACTGGCTGTGGAGTGCCAGGGCGTCACAACGGTTAAACACCTGCTCCGCGTAACCACTAAAATCTGGCGTTTGGGGGCGATTATGCACTTTGATATACCTCCAGAGCGTTGTCGATGGCTTCACCTGGTGACAGTTTATGACCGGCTCTTCTCAACACGGTTTCCAGTGATTGCAGCGTGTGTAACACAGCGTCTTTACGGGCGTTGTAACCCATAGTGCCGAGACGCCAGATTTTGCCATGCAATGGACCAAAGCTGGTGCCAATTTCAATATTGAAATCGTTTAGTAACTGACTGCGAATTTGCTCGCCGTTAACATTTTCCGGAATGTAGACGCCGACAACATTGTTCATTTTGTGTTTCTGATCGCCAAACAACCTCAGGTTTAGTCCTGAGGCACCCTGGGCCATGGCATTGCCATGAAGCGCATGGCGCGCTATGCAGTTCGCCTGGCCTTCTTCCAACAGGTTAATGGCACACTCTCTTGCGCAGTACAGCATTGAAGTGGCTTCTGTATGGTGGTTGAGGCGCTCTTCTCCCCAATAATCAAGGATCATCGGAATGTCAAAATAATTGGATCTGATTCGGCTCGCGCTGCCATTTTCATGGTGTTCGCTGCGAATACCGGCTTCCACATGGTGCCTTTTTCGCACCAGCTCTACATAGCGCTCACTCAGAGTAATAGGCGCTGAACCGGAAGGACCGCCGAGGCATTTTTGCAAGCCCACTGAAACGGCATCCAATTGCCATTGGTCGGTTTCAAACGGGTTGCCACCGATTGAAGCAGTTGCATCAGAATAAAACAACACATCATAACGACGACAAATTTCGCCGAGCTGTTGTAGTGGCTGTAACATGGTTGTTGATGTATCACCCTGTACCATAGCCAGTACTTTTGGGCGTATCTTTTTAATGGCATCTTCAACCTGATCAGGGCTAAATACCTGACCCCATGGGACTTCAATGGTGTGTACCTCTGCACCTGCGCGTTCAGCGATTTCCTGTAACAGGTGTCCGAAGCGACCAAACACAGGCACGAGTACTTTGTCACCGGGCTCAATGCAGGAGACTAAAACTGCTTCTATCCCGGCCCGGGAGGTGCCGTCAATCAACAAGGTTGCGGTGTTTTCGGTGTTAAATACCTGCCGGTAAAGTTGCATTACTTCATTCATATAGCCAGTCATAACCGGATCGTATTGACCAATTAACTGCGTAGACATGGCCGAAAGCACCCTGGGATAGCAATTGATAGGCCCTGGTCCCATTAGCAATCTGGGAGGAGGATTAAGTCTTTTCATTACTCACCTTAAATTTGGAAAATAGCAACGTCATAGGTCACATTACCAGCTGAGCCAGCATCCGGACGCCGGTAATGCACAGCACAATGGCAAACACTTTCTTCAACATCGCACTGTCTAATTTACTGCCCAGGTGTGCGCCAAGCGGGGCAAATAAAACCGTTAATGGCACTATGCAGGCAAATCCAATCAGATTGACCAGCCCAAAGGTGCCTGGTGGTGCGTCAACCGGTGTTTGGCCCAACAGCAACATCGTCGTTGCGCCGGGTAAAGAGATTAACAACCCGATCGCGGCTGCTGTACCAACGGCTTTATGGGCCGGGTATTTACAGGCTGTCAGCATTGGCACTGAAAGGGTGCCACCGCCGATACCTACCATAGAGCTGAAAAAACCGATGGCGCTGGCCATAAGACTTTGCCCGGCTTTTCCCGGCAGGTACTCGGCGATATGCGACTGATTAGTGCGAAACAACATATTCAGCGCTGACAGTGTGGCAATCACCCCGAATAGCAGCGTAAACCAATGGCCGGAAATGCGGGTAACCAGGAAGCTTCCGGCCAAAACACCTATTAATATATAGGGCCACCATGCTTTGAGCAGGCTGCTATCCACATTGCCTTTTTTACGATGCGCTTTGATGGAACTCACCGAGGTTGGAATGATGGTGGCTAACGAAGTCGCTGTGGCGACAATCATGGCTGTTTCAGCTGAAACGCCAAAGCTCTGAAACAAAAAATAAAGTACCGGTACGATAACGATACCACCACCAACACCCAACAGGCCCGCCAGCAGGCCTGCAAATACACCCGTGACCATCAGAGCGGCCACTGTTGTCCAGTTATCCAGTAACAATTCCATTATGATGCTAATACCTCTTGTGCGATACCTTTGCCGTCACTGCGGGGATCAGTAACAGCCGTAATTTGCTGTGATGTTGACAGGTGTACTACTCCGGCATGGCCCATCATCTCGTTGAGCGCCTGCACAACAGCAATGTCATGTCCTTTATCCTGCAAAGCTTGCTTAATTTGGGGACTTAGGTTTTCTTCGATTTTTAAGTTGTGGCTGACATCTCCCCAGGTTCTGCCTAACAACCATCTAGGTTCTGTCACGGCGTCCTGCAATGACTTGCCCAGATAAGCAAATCGACTGAACAGGGCAGCCTGGGTTTGTGGCTGACCTTCGCCACCCATCGTGCCGTAAACCATTCTGTCACCATTGTGGAACTGTGCATAGGCTGGATTCAGGGTGTGAAACGGTTTTAATCCGGGCTGTAAATACTGCAGGGATTGAGGCGCCAATGAAAAAGACGTGCCACGATTATTCCAGACAATTCCGGTAGACGGGGAAACGATACCGCTACCAAATTCCCAATACAAACTTTGTATATAACTGACCATGCGCCCCTGATTATCACAGCAGCCCATCCAGACGGTATCTCCCGGTCTGGCTTCGTGTGGCCAGGGCAGGGCGGTACTCACTGAAATATTGGCTGCCAGTTCGTCCAGGGTTGCTGTTGTCAACCAACTGGATTGTGGAGCCGTAAGCCGGGAGGGATCGGCGATTGTGTTATTGCGCACAATAAATGCCTGTTTAGTACATTCTATAAGCAGGTGGATAACATCTGCCTCTGATTGTGCCAGATGCTGAACTTTGTCAAAGAGCGCCAAAATCATTAATGACGCCAGGCCCTGAGTTGGTGCCGGAAGATTGTAAAGGGTCGCTTTTGTGGTTTTTACACTCAGTGGCGTTACCTGATTAGCCTGGTAAGCCTGAAAATCTGCGAGACTGACTGGTGATCCTACAGCCGCCAGATCATTCGCCAGGCTTTGGGCAATGTCACCCTGATAAAAAGATTGCAGGCCCTGTTCACCTAAATAGTGCAACGTATTCCCTAATTGTTTTAGCTGCAGCTTTTGGCCTTTTTCTAAAATTTCACCATTGTTGCTAAAGACATGTCGGAACGCATCAAAACCTTGAAATTCTTGCTGAGTTTTTAGACTGGCGTCTTGCAAACTTTGCGTAACTTCGATGCCTGTCTGAGCATGATTAACCGCGTTTTGCAGAAGTTCAGCCAGAGGCTGTGGGGTTTGCCATTGCGCACTGATGTTGAGTGCTTGTTGCCATCCGGCAACAGCACCTGCCATAGTCAGAGCGGCGCCAGGTCCTCTGGACGGGATCTGTGCCAGCCCCTGATAGAACACAGGCGACGCGCTTCGGCATGCAGTGCCGCAGGCATCGATGGCAACAGGAGGCTTGCCGGGTTCACTGATCAACCAAAAACCATCACCGCCGAGCCCATTCATATGGGGATAAACCACTGCAATTGTCGCCGCAGCAGCCACCATCGCTTCAATGGCTGTACCACCGTTTTGTAAAACTTCAGTGCCGGCTTCTGCGGCGGCATGGTGTGGTGCGGTAAAACCGATCAAGGAGTTTCTCCTGTAAGTTTAAAAGCGTGCTCTATTAATGCCATATCTGTGCCTCCAGGCCCAATAAGCGAAAAGCCCAGAGGCGCTTCTGTCCCGGTATCTAATGGTATATGTAGTTGCGGTAGCCCGCCCAGACCTGCAAGCGCGGTAAGCCCTAAGAGGTGATTTCGGTACTGTACCAGATCTTCGGCACTGGTTTTTAACAAGGGAGCAGGTCCCGGCGTCGTGGGTACTAACAAAAAGTGATTATCTTCTAAATAGACTGCCATCGTCTGATTGACTTCCTGTTGATAACCCTGAGCAATGTATTGTTGTTCTTCAGTTAAACCTGCACACCAGTTGAGTCTTTGTTTAATATCCGGAGCAAAATTAGGGTTGTGTTTAGTTATCCATTCTCCGTGCTGTTGCCAGATTTCTCTGCCCTGCAAAACCCGAAATGCGTCACTGGCTTTAGCTAACAGACTGGTGGAAAACGCACAGGGGGTGAAGTTCATGTCAGTGTGGTGTTCGACCAGATTATCGATTGCCTTGCCATGGTAAACCAAATGATTGAGTTCCGTGCTGAAATGAATCTTTGCCGGTGAGGATACTGTGCCTTCAGGTAGCAGCACACGGGCCACCTTATTCATGGTTTTCAGGTCACGGGTCAACCAGCCCACGGTATCAAAGCCAGGTGCCAGTGCCACCATGTTATCTGTTGCCACTACGCCATGAGTTGGTCGCAAGCCATATAACCCATTATAAGAAGCAGGTACTCTGACAGAACCGCCGGTATCTGTGCCTAAACCAATGTCAGCTTCGCCGCTGGCGACGGCAGCGGCTGAACCACTTGATGAGCCGCCAGGTAAACGTTCAATTGCTTTGTAGTTTAGGGGCGTACCATAATGAAAATTTTGGCCATTTAAACTGTAGGCCAGTTCATCAGTTAGTGTCTTGCCCAAAAACTGCGCACCAGCGGTTAATAATCGGGTAACAACAGAACTGGTGGCTGTGGCTGGCGGGTGTGTTTTAAGCCAGTCTGGATTTCCTGCACCTGTGTTTAAGCCGTTGATATGGAACAGATCTTTAACGGCCAACGTGAGCCCATGCAAAGGCCCGTCTTGCGCAGAAATGGGCATGTCAGCGGTGTTATTTGCCCGAAATATAAAGGGATCGGTTTTGTTTTCCATATTCACATTATCAATGTAAGTTACAAAGGTACGATTTGTTGAGTGCGTTGACCTGATTGCGGATAAGGGCCTTATCACACTGATGAGGTCATCAGATTCTGTCCGAATATAACTACTGAAACAGAAAGTTAATAGAATAGGGTACTTAGCAGAAGAATGCGGAATAATTCGTAACCCATGCTTTAACCATAGACCAAAAATGGCTTGGTTTCAAATGTATTTTTATATGAAACAAATGTTTCATTTGTGTTGACCGTTTGGTCAGGAAAGAATGCGGGCTCTGTTAGATATCTTCTAATTCACCCAGTGATTTATACCCTTCGGAAATCGCGGAACTTCGCTGTGTTGCTTGCTCGCCAAGTGTGTTGTACACCGCATGGCATAGCATAGATATCATACTCATTGGTGCGGCGTAACTGTCCATCGCTAATTCTTCGCCCAATGAACACACCAGCAGATGATCGACGTCATCTTTGTAAATTTGTCCGGTACTGTCAGTCAACAAAATAATACTGGTGCATTTCTTTAGCTCGCCCAGCAGCGATTTGAATACCCTGGGACGACGTCTGAAGCCCACCACAATCGCCACTTCACCTTTGACTATTCCTTGCAATTCTTCACTGATAGTTTGGCCTGGTTGTGGCAGTAATCTCACTCTGTCTCTGAGTTGCAATAACTGCCGCTGAAAATGCATGGCCATGGGATAACTATTGCGATAACCAAAAATACTGATTCTGTCAGCATGGCATATCGCATCCGCTATTTGTTCAATGCCATAGCGTTGCAGGTATTCCCAGGCCGCTTTGATGCGCTGGTATTCACCTTCCAGAAATTGTTTATCACTGTGATTAGAGGCGATTGGTTGCCCTTGTGTACGGAGTTCCTGCTTAACCACTAAATGGTTTTTATAGCCTAGTTGCCGAAAAAAACGGCTGACGGTTGCTTTTGAGGTGTTGCACGCCTTAGCAATATCATTGGTAGATAATTTCAGTACCAGCAACGGGTCATTTTGTAAAAAGGTGGCGATTTCTCGGGCACTTGGCGGTAATTCACTGTAGTTTTGTTCAATTCGTTGCAAAAAGGGCAAAGTGTTGTTCAAATGCCTGTTCCTGATGAGCGTTACCTGATTCAATAATTCAATATGTAACATAAAGTTTGTCAGAACCTCAACTTTGAAGAACGAGTAATAAAGAATATGGGCAAAGTTGTCGTATTAACCGGCGCAGGAATTTCTGCCGAGTCGGGGCTAAAGACATTTCGAGACAACAATGGATTGTGGGAAGACCACCGTGTAGAGGAGGTGACAACACCCGAAGCGTTCGCCGTCAACCCTGATCTGGTGTATCGCTTTTACAACCTGCGCAGGGCACAATTGCAGTCGCCAGAAGTCAAACCCAATGCGGCGCATCTGGCACTGGCGAAATTAGAAAAGAAACTGGGTAAAAATCTGCTAGTGGTCACGCAGAATGTCGATAATTTGCATGAACAGGCAGGCAGCAAAAACGTGTTACATATGCATGGAGAATTGCTCTCGGCAAAATGCTGTAAAACCGGAAAGTCACAACACTGGACGCAAAACCTGGATCAAAGCAACGGCTGCAAATGTTGTTATCCCGCCAGACGCATGAGACCCGATATAGTCTGGTTTGGTGAGATGCCTTATTACATGGATGAAATTCAGGAGGCCTTGTATCAGGCTGACTTGTTTATCGCAATAGGCACTTCCGGCCACGTCTATCCGGCTGCGGGTTTTGTTGCACAGGCAGCCAGCTATGGGTGCCAGACGGTGGAAATCAATCTGGAACCCAGCGCGGTGGGTTCAGAGTTTGAGCAGCAATATTACGGTCTGGCTTCTGAACAAGTGCCGAAGTTTCTCGATACCTTATAAAGGAAAAAAATCACATGGATCTATTGCAGAGCTATTGGCTCGAATTCCTCACTATCGCAATCGCGCATTTGGTTGCTGTCGCCAGTCCAGGACCGGATTTTGCCGTGGTATTAAAAAACAGCGTGAGCTACGGACGCCGGGCCGGTGTGATCACCAGTATTGGCGTTGGTTTTGCGATACTGTTACATGTCGCATATTCATTGGCGGGGATTGGTATTTTAATTAAAACCACGCCCTGGTTGTTTACTCTGTTCAGTTACGCTGCAGCGGGCTATTTAATCTGGATTGGGGTACAGGGTTTGCGGAGCCAACCAGCACCGCCCGCCGAGGATCCCGAGGCGGTTGTTGACGGTGTTACAATCTCAGATAAAAAAGCCTTCTGGACCGGCTTTTTAACTAACGGCCTGAACCCAAAAGCCACCTTATTTTTCCTGTCACTTTACGCCGTTATCGTTAGTGCCGATACACCGATGGCGGTAAAGGCGGTATATGGCCTGTATATGACGCTGGCTACCGGCGTCTGGTTCTCGTTTCTGTCGTACGTGCTAAGCTCAAAAAAGGTCAGGGCGTTTATTGGTGACAATAGCCACTGGTTTGACCGGGTAATGGGACTAATCCTGATTGCTTTGGCCATTAAACTACTGACATCTGGCTAGAGCATGTTGACTGTTGTAAAATTGTACAGCAAAGGTCAACACACTCTGGTTATAGTTCTATTAAATTGAATGAAAAGGCGCATTTTATGCGCTTTTTTGTTATTTAAATTGATGGATAATAGTCGTTATCTTATTCAGGAGATTCGATTATGCATATACTCTCAAAACGTCCTGCACAGCCTACTCAGGATGGTGATGGCGTCAATATAAGACGCGTGGCGGATTTTAACTTTTTAGCTTTTGATCCATTTTTAATGATTGATGAGCTCAAGTCCGATGATGAGCAGGATTTCATTGGCGGATTTCCTCCTCACCCTCACCGGGGCATTGAAACCTTTACTTATATTTTGAAAGGTGGCTTTGAACACCAGGACCAGATGGGCAACAAAAAGGCAATCAAAGCCGGAGACGTGCAGTGGATGAGTACCGGTTATGGGGTAATCCACTCGGAGATGCCACTGGCAGATAGCAAAGAAGGT
>NZ_JAJEWQ010000001.1:267190-478874 GCF_020687805.1 Planctobacterium marinum
GCTTTGAACACCAGGACCAGATGGGCAACAAAAAGGCAATCAAAGCCGGAGACGTGCAGTGGATGAGTACCGGTTATGGGGTAATCCACTCGGAGATGCCACTGGCAGATAGCAAAGAAGGTATGCACGGCTTTCAGATTTGGCTGAACATGCCGGCAAAGGACAAGTTACGTCCGGCCCGTTACCAGGACAGTAGCGACATCCCGGTTCCAGAATTTAGCCTGTCACAAGGGATAGTGAAAATACTGGCGGGACGTTGGCAACTGAATGGTGAAAGCTATGATAGTCCACTGGCAGATCTGGCGGCTGATAGTGCGATTGCAGATTTGCAACTTAAGCCAAACTCAGTGTTGAATATCGATGCCAAACAGGCCGGATTTTTGGGGGCTTATCTTTATCAGGGCAGTATTTGGGGAGCTACGGAAGGAGAATTTGTGAGCCTTAATGCCAGTCAAGTTAACAGCATTGAAACCGGTGAAGACGGTGCCGGGTTATTGCTTTTTAAAGGCAATCCTATCAAGGAGAAAATTGCGCACATGGGCCCCTTTGTCATGAATACTCAGGAAGAATTACGTCAGGCGGTCAGGGATTACCAACAAGGCAGATTTGGTACCATCAATCATTAGTCAGAAAAAGCCCCCTAAGAGGGGGCGAACTACGCTAAATCAGCGTATAACGGGAGAGAAATTACTATTATTCCTGAACGTTGATTTCACCCACACCCACTTCAATTTCAAGATCATATTCGCCTTTCCCGCGCCAGCGAATCGATTCGTTTACCAGATTCCGTTCCCGATCAATATTGTTAAACCCCCGCAAATCAACGTCACCCACGCCGGTTTCCAAATCAATCAGGCGGTAGTTGTCATTTTCTAAATCAATATCAACTTCACCAACTCCAACATCGATGGTTGCAGTTCTTTCAAAATCGTCAATTTCAACTTCACCAACGCCGAGGTCGATATCAAGGTGTATGTTTTTTGGGATGCGTACTGACCATTTTTGTACAACATCTTCCATGTCAATTTCTAATAAAACGGCGTTGTCCCGTTGATCAATGGTTAGTTCCACATCTTCCAAATCTGCAGAGCTAAACCAGTCGCTGTCGGCTTCTTTTACTTCTATGTCTAATTCCAGGGTGTCACCATTGTAGGTTTCGATGTTCAGGCTACCTACCGGTACGTCAAAATGGACTGTGCTCTCCGCCGTGAGTTTTATGCTTTGTTGCAAATTCACTTTGTCTTTTGCAAAGCTCGTTTGAGTGACCAATGTTGCGGCGATAATCAGGGCGATTTTAGTTTTCATTTATTTCTCCGATGTGGCGGTTCTGCTAGTACATTTCCAATGGCATAGCAGATTTGTTATTGCTCTATGAGTAACAGCGTTATTTGCGATTAACATTATTTTTAATAATGGCAATTACAGTGCCACGTTAAAAATATAGTAAAAACAACGGCTTATATTTATCTTTAGTTGATGGCTAGTTTTCACGGCCTATTAAATGGCGAATTTGACTAATTCTCTGCAAAAATTACCAATGCAAAAACTTGCGTTAAACCTTGTTACTTCAAACCTTCAATGCATTCCAAATACATGCTGGTATACTAGTCGCGTTTTAATTACTCAAGGTTTAAATCGTTGTCTGAAAATCAGTTTAAAAAGCCACAGGGAAAGTTGCAGTCAGCTCTTAATGGGGATTATCACTTTGATCTAAAACAAGTTTTGCGCAGTGGTTGGGAGTTGACGCAAATTGATAAAGCCTCCATGGTACAGGGAGTAATTATCATGATTGTGGTGGCCTTAATGGTTATGAGTGCCGGGCGGTATATTTCCGATTTAAAGGGCATCGATCCGAACGACCCTGGCTTCAGATTGGGATTGGATTTGCTTATGGTGATACTGATAACACCGTTAGCAGCAGGGTTAATGATGATGGGTATTAACGCCAGTGTTGGCGGAAAGAACAAGCTTTCAAATCTGTTTGAGTTTGTTAACCGCAGCCTGACTATTACGGTCACTGCTGTTATGACGGCAGCATTGGTTCAAATTGGTTTATTGCTGCTAATAGTGCCAGGATTGTATTTGATGGTGGCAACCGGATTTGCGATACCTTTGGTGTTGGAAAAGAAAATGTTACCTGCACGAGCTATATTTACTTCTATTAAAGTGGTAAATCATCAATGGTTGAGCTTCGTTAAGCTTTACGGCGTTTTCGCCGCCTTGTTTGTGTTGGTGATTATTACTTTTGGTATTGCCATCATTTGGGTTTCACCTTTTTACTACAATGTAAAAGGGATACTGTACAGAGATATCTTTGGTGTGGAAAACCAGCAAGCGGGAGAAACAGTGAAAGAATTCGAGGTAACTTCTAGTCCGGCTAATGTAGCAGCCCAGCGTGAAGTCAGATCGGACAGCCGCACCGGCCGGGACGAGCATTTCGATGCATAAATCGCTTCGAACCCGTTTGTGGACAGGTGGTGTGACCTTAATCGGCGTGGTGTCCTTTTTGTATCCTTTTTTTATCCCACCCAAAGTGCCGGTAGTAGAAACCAACCCTTTGCCGGTTGTCGCCGTTACCGTGCCAGATTTTAGCAAATTTAAAAATGTTACCGAAAAGAAAAGGGCATTTTTTGAATACCTGAGTCCGGAAGTTGACCGACAAAATGAAATCATCCTGTCACAACGCACATTAATCCTGGCCTTGTATAGCCAATGGCAAAGCCAGGGGCGCGTGACTCAGGCGCTCAGTGAAGCACAGCTTGACAGGTTAACTGCGCTGGCAAAAACCTACGGTGTGCAATTCAAAAAGTTAGATGACACTTTTTTTGAAAAATTATTGATTAAAGTGGATGTCATTCCCAAAGAACTGGTTCTGGTCCAGGCGGCGAATGAATCTGCCTGGGGAACATCGCGTTTTGCCCGCCAGGGCTTCAACTTTTTTGGTATGTGGTGCTACCGCAAAGGCTGCGGTTTTGTGCCGCGTCGCAGAGATGATGACATGAATCACGAAGTGGCTAAATATACTAACCTGGCGCAAGGGGTCGCTAAATATTTAAACACCCTGAACCGTCATTTTGCGTACCGTGATTTGCGCTACATTCGGGCGATATTACGGCAAACACAGCAACCTATTACCGCTGAGATGTTGGCCGAAGGACTTTTGCATTATTCCGAGCGAGGCCAGGCTTACGTCGAGGAACTACAGGCAATGATCAGAGTTAATCGCAAACATATTCATTCACAGGAAAGAAAAATTGAAAATAGTTAAATGGCTTACAGCAGTATGTGTGGCTTTTCCATTGTTAGCCGCACAGGCCGGAGAGTTGCATCTGGATTACAGTGATTTTTACAGCCATTTAAGAAAACTGGATGATGAAGAGTTACAACCGCTGCATTTTGCCTTTGGTTTTGTGAATGTGCAAAGCAAGGATCTGTGCCAGGTTCAGAGCGTTATGATCAATACTGACAAAATGGACATTCCGGTGGATGTGATGGCCAATAATCGTTTTGTGCTGCCCACTGAAAAAGCGTTAAAGTTGGCTAAAGCTAGGTTGTTTATCAAATTATCGGAACCCGAAAACCGCTGTGATTTATCGGTATTACTGGAAGCCAAACCAGCACTATTTCAGGACGGGGTGGATGCTGCGGAACTGGGCATGTTGATGGCCGCGTTTCAACGCTTTTTCGACAAAATGGGGAGCTTTTTGTCTTTTATGATGCCCTCAGCGACGGGGCTGCAAATTACCGTTGCTGACGATAGCCTTGTCCCCGAAGCCTTTAAAGCACTGAGTACCTTTAATAGTGGCCACTGGCATGTGGAGGCCGCGAGTCTGCCTAAGCTACCTAACGAAATTCGTTTAGAGGGTGTACAACGTATTACTGCATTAACCCAATAATGGCTACCCGAATGATTAAACAATTTTAAAATCGCCAATTTTGGCTCGCCGCATTATGCGTATGAGTCCTTGAACTAATTCAGGTTTTGCTAAAAAATCATGATTAGCGCAATTGGTGCTATTACCATAGCTAATGTTCACGGCTTATCATTACTTGCATCAGGCTGTCCAAACCTTCTTTTCGTAAAATAGGGGAAAATTGACTTTGAAGGCTGGAAATCATACTGATTCCTTCGGCGTTTATGTCATAAACATACCAGTGTTGCGATTTATTGTCTTTTCTGACACTAAATGCCAGTTTTGTGGTTTTGGTACCTTCTTTTAGCAACGCGCGAACAGTTACATACTTTTTGCCGGAGAAATCTTCATTCGTTTCAAATTCAATGTTTTGGTCATTATAAAAACGTAAAGCATTGGAAAACACAGAAGTTGAATAGTTTCGGAAAACTTCCATATATGCGGCTATTTTTTCTTTTTCATAATCTTTAAAGTGTTTACCAAGGACTTTTAGAGCTGCAAATTTGTAGTCGACATAAGGCAATAGTTCCTGTTCCACGATTTCATCGATCATACCCGGATTGGACTGAATATCTGCTCGTTGGTCTTTTATTCGCATAAAGGTCTGGTTTGCGACCTGGCTAATCATTGAGTATGGGTCAGTTTGATCTATGTCATTTGCTTGAGAATATGCATGCGTTGTGGCTAATATCATGCAAAAAAGATGGATAAGTGCCTTGTTCATGGGGGTCTCCTACAGTTGTTAGGGAGACAGCTTATCCGCCTTTAACTTACTCAAATCTTACGATGAGAATTAACAGTTACCCTCATACTTATTTATCGTTTAGCACTTCCAGTAATACCGAAGTTTGCCACTGAAAGTAAGGGTTGTAGGTAAGCCTGGCATGTACCTTGTCTTTCTCCTCATATCCCCATGCAGAGAACCAGACTTCAGCGCCGTTTTCACAGGCAAGCCTGGATTCACTATTCATACCGTTCAGGCAAATCCGTTGTGTTCCATTTCTTCCATACAGAGGATTTTCATGTGAAAACAGTAACCCCATATGGGAGAATTGACTAATACGTTCTTCGGGCAAGTTGTCGTCACGCACCAGTATCCTGTTTGGAGCAGAGATGTTTTCAGGTTCTTTGCCGTACCAGATTAGTCGACTCTTAGGATGCATAAAGCGATTCTGAAACGTTTTAAGCAGATAGTTTGTATCCAGCACAGAATCGTGTTCAGCAACGGCCATAAACACCGGTCTATCGTATTTGTGTTCCAGCAATCTTCTGGCATTGACACTTGTTCGATAGAATTGAGTGTAACCATTGGTTGGAACGTTCATGTACCTGATGGGCGTTTGCATCGGTATATTCTCCCCTGGTTCAATTATCCAGGGCATCACTTTTGACACCAATGGAGCCAGCCAGTCAAAGGGCATACTTTTAAAACCCGGCGAAAAAAATATTAATCCGGCAATTTCAGGGTGTTTGTAAGCGTAATCCAATACGATATTTGCGCCAGTAGAAAAACCTCCCAGAAATACATCCCCTTCAACATCTTCAGTTAGGCGTTTAGCTTGTTCATAAACTATTCTAATCCATTCTTCTGCGGTGACATTTAGCATGTCATAAGGGCTGGTGCCATGGCCCGGCAATAACACGGTTCGAACCAGGAAACCTTGTTCGGCAAGTTGCTTTCCCAAATCAGTGAAAGACCATGGGGAATCGCCTAAGCCATGAACGAACAAAATGCCCCGTTCAGGTTTTCCGTTTACACCGAGAGACTCAGGAGTCCATTGTTTCGGCGCATTCCACTGAAGTTCGGACTCTGTATCTACAAGTTGAAATTTGCGAGCTTCACGCATATAGGTCAGTGTCTCGTTCCGATATTCTTCAAAAGACTTTGGTTCAACCGATGTTTCGACTCTCTCTATTGTTGCACAAGCACAAAGTAAACAGATCGTGTTCATCATAATGAATTGGATGAATGCTTTTGCGTTTTTGCAATATGAAATGGGGTCCAAAAAATTCATGATGTTATTTCCGTCGTGCTCACATTTTCATTATGAGATTTACTGAATAGTGTCATTAAGCGCCTTTCCAGACTATTTACGTAGGTGAATACCACCGGTACAACAATCAGACTAAGGAAAGTAGAGGTAAGCAGACCGCCGATTACGGCCATCGCCATAGGACTTCGGAAACTGGAGTCTGCGCCGAATCCCAGGGCTATAGGCAACATACCGGCGATCATAGCGATGGTTGTCATTACAATTGGTCGTGCTCTTTTATGACAAGCATCGAACAGTGCTTCGTTTAATGACAGTTTTCTATCTTCGATACCTAAAACTGCATACTCCACCAACAATATAGAGTTCTTAGTTACGATACCCATCAGCATCACCAGGCCAATCATCGAAGGCACATTTAGCTCACTACCGGTAACAAGGAGTGCCAGAAATGCCCCCCCAATTGACAAGGGTATGGCAGAAAGGATGGTTACTGGTTGGAAAAAATCTTTAAAAAGCAGAACCAATACTGAATACACGCAGAATATACCGACCAATATTGCCATTCCAAAACCAAGTGCGAACTCTGCGGCAATCTCAGCATCACCATCTTGAATTAGCTCCACTGTAGAGGGCATATTTACAACACTTGGCAATTGCATAGTTTCTGCAAGCGCTTCGCTTAAAGGCATGCCGCCGCGGTCGGCACTTATGGTGATATATCGTTGCCGGTCATACCGTTCAATTTTAGTTGGGCCACTTTGTAGAGAAATATCAGCAATACTGGAAATTGGAATAAGGCCAAACGCACTGTGGACTCTCAGGTTCGATAACGCCTCGATACTTTCACGCTGAGTGGAAGGCATCCGGGTTCGAATATAGACTTGTCGATTGTCGAGGTTAAGCCTTGCAACCTGATTATCATAGTCACCATTCGTCGCTACTCGTATAACCTCTGCTAAATCCGAAGTTGTCACGCCAAGTTTTGCAGCGCGATTCATATCTGGTGTAACGACAATCTCACCACGTTCAAGGCTCGCGGTAGAGGTGATGTTGGAAAGTTGCTCAATTCCTCGTAACTCTCGCTCCAGTGCACGTGCACTAGCTTTTAACGCGTGTTCATTATCACTGGCCAGAATAATTTGCAGTTTTTCGCCCGGTCCACCACCACTCATACTAAATCGTGCTCCGGGGACATGAATGAGTGTTTTTCTAACCGCGTTTTCAATGTCTATTTGCCGGGGCCTTTGGCTTCTGGGTTGCAAAATCAGAGTTAGAGTACCGTTTCGCACATCACCTGCCTGCACTGTACCTGGACCGGCTTGTTGTGCTAATCCAACAGTGGTAAAAACGTCTTTAATATGCGGGATCTCATGCAACGCTGTGCGCACTTTTTCTGTCACGTTTAGGGTGTTAGCCAGTGTACTTCCCGGCGGCAGTTCAACATTAATAGAGGTATAACCACTGTCAGATGGGGGAACAAATCCTGACGGTAAAAAAGGGACCAGAGCCATTGAAGCAATGAAAAAAAGTGTGGCTCCGGCAAGCGTTGTGCGCCTGTGTATCAAACACCAATTTGCCACCAACAAATAGAAGCGCATTACTTTTCCATCTGATTGTGGTTGAGTCGGTTCGCTTTTCAACAAATGTACAGCCATCATAGGCGTCAGTAGTCGAGCGACCAACAATGATGTCAGGACGGCAATGACTGCCGTCCACCCAAATTGTCTGAACATCATACCTGGAATTCCAGACATCAAAGCAGTTGGCATGAACACAGCAACCAGACAAAGGGTGGTTGCAATGACAGCTAAAGCAATTTCATTTACTGCATCTTCAGCGGCTTGGCGAAGTGGTTTCCCCATATGGCGATGGCGTTCAATGTTTTCAACTTCGACAATTGCATCATCAACCAAAATGCCTATCACAACGGCAAGAGCAAGCAACGTGACAGTATTCAGTGAATAGCCCAATAATGCCATCGCCCCAAATGCAGGGAGAATGGACAGAGGTAACGCGGTGGCCGAAATTATTGTGGCCCGCCAGTCACGCAGGAAAAACCAGACCACGAGGATTGCCAAAAGTGCACCTTCATACAGCATGGTCATAGAGGCTTTATATTGCTCTGTGGTTTCATCTACAGATCCGGAAATGAACGTCAATTTGAAAGTTGGGTCATCCAACTGAAGCTGTGCCAGGGCTTTGCGCACGTTTTGTGCAATTTTAACCTCATCAAACCTTTTTGCACGATACACGCTAAACCCGACAACAGAATCGCCATTAAGCCGAGCTGTCTGAGTGCGCTCGGCGATACCATCAGATATCGTTGCGACTTGGTCCAGTCGCAAATGGCGCCCATCGTATAAAGTTACAGGCAATTCACGTAACTGTTGGGCTTGTTGAACGGTAGCGATAACTCTGACAGATTGTTCTTCTTCTCCGATTTGGGAGCGACCACCCGACAATTGTTGCTGTGCGTTTCGAAGGGCTCGGGAGATATCAGCTGCTGTTACGTTTAGACCAGCCATTCTTACTGGATCTAATTCAATCAATATTTCCCTGGTAACGCCACCAACTCTTTCGAACCTGCCAACACCAGATACAGACATAACGGTTTTAGCTAAAGTGTCATCTATAAACCAAGACAAGGCTTCTTCATCCAACCTAGAAGAAGACACTGCATAAGTGAGAACAGCACCACCAATACTCCTGCGCGCCGAAACGGTAGGTTCCTGAAGTTCTGTTGGCAAATTAGAGCGAACACTGTCGACTGCATTTTTTGTTTCAATAAGTGCATCAGACAGACTTTTTTCCAGTACGAACTCTACCTGAATAGAGATCGCACCATTGGTAATTGAGGTCCTTAAATGTCTTAGCCCACTGAGCGTAGCTAAAGAGTCTTCTACCTTTCTCGCTACCTCTGTCTCAAGCTGTGCTGGTGCGGCGCCTGGTTGAGTTAACGATACAGTAACCATCGGTAAATCGAGGTCTGGTAGGTTCTGAGTAGGTAGACTGTTAAATCCCCAGAAACCAGCAAAGGTCAGAAGAATAAATAACAGAATGGATGGGATTGGGTTTCGTATTGACCAGGTGGCAAAATTCATGTCTATTGCACCTCAACCATTTCTGCTTGTGAGACGATCCGAACAATATCGCCTTCAGAGAGAAAACCCGCACCTTCTACAACGATCTTTTCGACGTTTTTAAATGACGATATTATTTCTACATCACTATCTTTTCTTCGCCCTGTTTCTACAAAATGAAGCGAAACTTTAGTGATGTCTTTATCTTCGTTTATTGCTAGCACATAAGTGCGACCATCCCGAATTACGACGCTTTTAGCAGGTACTATTAAGGCTTCGCTCATTCCAAGCGATACATTCCCCGAAACAAACATCCCTGCGACCGCATTGCCATTTTCTGGTATATCAGCAAAAACAGTGGCCAGCCGTGTATTGCTATCAAAGTACGGTGATTTTTGTCGGATGATGGCACTTGTGGACGTGTTATCGGGCATTAGCAACGTTACACGTTGACCGGGTTTGATGAGGTTAAATTGCTCAGGAGTGACTTCTCCTCGCCATTCAAGTCGTTGTTTGCGGATCAATTGGAAGAGCTCCTGTCCGACAGAAATAGTAGCTCCCAGTGTTGCCGAACGGGAAGTGATAACCCCATCATCTGGCGCTATCACGTCTGTAAACTTTAGTTGCAACTGATTTTTTATCAGCTGAGCCTCTGAAACTTTTGCTTGAGTTTCGGCCTGCAGGAGATCTTGCTCACTGACAGCTTTACTATTTTTTAACGCTTTCAATCGAGTTAACTCCGCTTTGGCCTGCTCAAAACCAGCCACAAGCTCAGCCTGTTCAGCAAGTAGTAAGGAGCGGTCAAAACGGGCCAGTATTTGCCCTTTTTTGACTATGTCACCAATATTTACTGATACGTCCACGAGCTGATAACCACCGATTTGAGAGCTGATACTGGCGTTTTGCCATGGAGCAATGTCACCATAAATAGTTAGCGTGTTGGGCCATACCACAGTACGGGGTGTTGAAGTAGTTACTGTCATTGATGGAACTGTGTTTTGCGTTTTTTCATCTGCCACTAGTTGTCCGGTTGGCAGGATAAACAGCAATATTACAGGGCTTAAGATATGCAGCTTCAAATGGTGAAGATAGCACTTTAACTTTTCTATTCCCGGAAGCCCGGGGTTTTTAAGAGCAGCTGTACTTGATTTTAAAAATGATACTGTATTTGTCATTCATAGACTCAATAGTTAATCAGCCCAACTGAAAGCGGGCAAAATAGGTGGTTAAGACGTTGAGGCTATAATTGCAAAAGGAAACTTACTGCATTCTTACCCGTTCCTCACAGTAAGCTTTCCGTAAGTATTCTCTTTTAGGCTATGTGTTATCTGTTTAATTTAACTGGTGATCAGTAAAACAGCTCCTGTGGGAGAAGCGCATGCGATTTTTAAAAGAGGTCATTTATGCAATGACGCCATTGTTTGTTCCCTTTTTGCTGGCAGCAAGCGTACTGTGCTTAACAAAAACAGTTTTTTCAAAGGGGGCCGCAAGGTGCTACCCGTCGGGAAGTGAGCAGAGTATTGCATGCAATGGTGCGGTTCCTATATACACCAATAAAGTATGGCTGCTGTTATTTGAATCAAAACGAGAGGTATTTCACGAAGTTACATTAAGTACTATGGATAATAGTTTAATATTGCCTAACGATGATACCTATTTAGTTAAAGTAGGTGACGCTAATATTATTGTTAATCCCTATTTTCCAACAGACACCTTTGTTCAATATTCAGTGCTTAGCGGCCAAATAATCCAGGAGAAGAAGTCATTAGAGGATTTACCAGAAATAGACATCATTATTATAAGCGAGTGCTATTCTGATTATCTCGATAATGATTTTTTGAGTGAACTTAAGCGTCGTTATTCGCCCGTTATTATCACTCGAATAGGAAACGGAGACAGGATAAATACAAACGGATATTTTCCAATTTATGAACTCGCTCTATGGGAGGAAATTCAACTTGCAAATAATCTCTCAATATCCATTTCTCCCTCATATTATCCGCTTTTCCCGGATAAATTTTAATGGATATACGATGTTCACGCGTTAGCTCACCATTCTTAAAATCGTACCTGTAAGTTTTCAGTAAGAAATCTCAATCAATAATATAAATTGGTTCTGAAAAACTGTTGTGCAGAAAAGTTTTCAAAGAGTGGTTGAGGTTAAAGTGTTAAATAAAATTTGCAAAATATTTCTTCATATCTTTTGTTTAACGCCTTTAATCGGGTGTGACGGGAATGAGAGAAAGAGCCGTTCTGACCATTTTGATGGGAAAAAGTATTACAACCCGACACTTCAAAAGCAGTTTTCGCCGGGGCTATCTGATATATATCAAATGATGCGTGAAGGCAGACCTGATTGGCCAGATAGGATAGAGAACAAAGGCGTATCTCAGCTTGATGCTACTCTTGGGCCTGATGATTTCAGTTTGACCTTTGTTAACCACGCAACATTTCTGATCCAGTTTGCAGGGGTTAACGTCTTGACCGATCCGGTGTGGTCCGAGCGCGCAAGCCCGGTAAGTTGGATTGGACCTAAACGGGTTCGAAAGCCGGGAATCCCAATTAGCAAGTTGCCCAATATTGACCTCATTCTAATCAGCCATAATCACTATGATCATCTGGACATCAAAACTCTGAAGCTATTGAGCGATAAGTTTAACCCCGTGGTTGTCGTACCAATTGGAGATAAAAAGCTGCTTAATTCAGTCGGCATAAGAAACGTTAAGGAGCTTGATTGGTGGGAAAGTATTTCAATGGAAGAGGGGAGCACCATTACTTTTACCCCAACACAGCACTCGTCTGCCCGAGGTTTGTTTGATAGGGATAAAAGTCTTTGGGGAAGTTATTTCATTAAATACCGGCAAAGAAGCATTTATTTCGGGGGAGATGCTGGATATTCAAGCCACTTTTCGGAAACCCGAAAACGCTTAGGACCTCCAGATGTTGCTTTGCTGGGGATTGGTGCCTACGCCCCTCGATTTTTTATGAAGTCCATTCATATGGACCCTGCTGAAGCCGTGCTGGCGCATAAAGATCTTGGCGCAAATCAAAGTGTTGGAATGCATTTTGGTACTTTTCAACTTTCATCCGAATCGTTTGATCAGCCACTAAAAGAATTAGGTATTGCTCTGCTCGAACAAGGAGTGAAAGAAAGTGCCTTTACAACCTTACAGGATGGAGAGACGAGGCTGTTTTTAAACAATTGATATATTCGTACAATATCAATGATGTCGCGAGAATATTAGTTATATGGAAAATCAATCATCTAAATTTTTGTTAGAGAGGGCTGATGTTTAAAAAGACCTTAAGCCTGTTTTTTGCAATTTTGATAATTTCACCAGTATCCGCTGAACCTGTTTATGAGTTTGGTATCGGAGTAGCTGCGGCTAGTCTGCCCTCTTATCCAGGCTCTGATGACCAGGTTTATTATGCACTGCCGCTACCTTACTTCTATTATCAAGATGAATACATAACGGTGGATCGAGAAGGGCTAATCGGCAGTATTTTTGAGTTTGAACATTGGGGGTTAGATGTATCATTCTCTGGCGGAATACCAGTGAACAGCGATGATTCAACGGTGCGTGAAGGGATGCCTGATTTAGACTGGACATTAGAGGCTGGTCCAAAGCTAGAGTATTATTTTACAGATAAAGACAATACAGATGGCTACCTGCGCACCCACATTTATTTGCGCAAAGTCTTTGCTACTGACCTAAGTTACCTGTCGTCTGTAGGTAACCGTATGGGATTGGGATTTGAACATAAAAGGATAATTCTTGTATCAGACAATTTACCAATGACCTGGACTTCTCAACTCACCCTGAATTGGGCTGATGGGGGAGCTCAAGATTACTTTTATGGTGTTTCAAGTTTATATGCCAATGAAAATCGACCGGAGTACATTGGTCAGTCAGGCTATGCCAGTACGGAGCTTTCTGGAGGGATTACGGTAAACATAGAGCAATTAGTGATAGGGGCTTTTGTTCGTTATCAAAACTTTTCAGGCGCGGCTTCCGTTAACAGTGCTCTCCTTCAAGGTAATTCTAACTTCAGTTTTGGTATTGGTGTTATTTGGGTACTTGGTTCGAATAGATAACTTTTCAATATTGATGATAGATATTCATTACTGAGCGAGGTCAATGATTACGGCCAGTAGAGTAATGACGATAAAGGCAATAATTACAGCACTGGTTACTAATGTAAGATTTCGCCACTTGCTTTTCACTAGTAAAACTCTCCTTTATTACATTTATGCCATTGAGTAACAGTGTACAAACTGTCGGCTCTCGTTTGGGGCAAGGAATACTCTACTTGCAATAACTTTCAGGAAACTTACCGAAAAATTTTTAATACAGTAAGTTTCAGGTAAGTGAATACGCGTGAAGCTGCGGTTAACTTGTTTTATGTTGGTGAATATTAATGAATTTAATACCTTGCTTGAATCAATACCAAAAATTGTCTTTTGATGTCACAACAGGTGTCGTCATTCTTGGGCTAGTTATTTCTTGCAGCGTATCGTCGCAGCCGCTCCATCCATCGAATCAAGACGACAGCGCTAAACAGGTTGGTAGTCAGAATGGCTGGGGGGTAGGCCTGGCAGCTATCAGCAATCAGCAAAGTATTGAGGGCATCGACAGAGATACAATGCTAATACCAATCGTCACTTTCGAAAACGAATATGTACGTTGGTTTGGACCAAATATTGATATTAAACTGCCGGAGTTTAGGTTGAATGATGAACAACACCTGGAGTTTAGTTTAACTGGCGGGTTCGACTTTGGTGGATACGATGAAGATGAAGCCGAAGATACTCCAATTCTACAGGGAATGGAGGAACGTAAAGGAAGCTTTGCCATTGGAGCTGGCGTTAAATGGAATAATCCGTGGGTTGAAGTTGAGGCTAAATGGCTGACTGACATTTCAGGTGATAGAGAGGCTAACCGCGTCACCTTGAACTTTGAAAGAAACTGGATGTTTTATAATAAAATAATACTGTCACCCCATCTGGGAATTACCTGGTTAGATGACAACTTTGTAAATTTCCATTACGGTGTCAGAAGTAATGAGGTCAGAAGTGATCGCTTAGCCTACACAGGAGAAGCAACGGTGAATTTTGAATACGGTCTGCGCACCGCTTATTTGATCGACCAGAGTCATTCGGTAATGCTGGATTTCAGTGTAACCAGTTTGGGTAATGAAATAACTAATAGTCCTCTGGTAGATAGTTCAACAGAGAACAATTTATTAATTTTCTATATGTATAAATTCTAATGAGCCGTGTTTTATTGGTTGAAGACCATGAAAGGTTAGCGTCAATTATTGAAACGCAACTGTCTAAATCTGGAATAGCAGTAGATGTTTTCTTTCGCATTGATATGGCCTGGCAAGCATTGCAGCAGATCAGCTATCAAGTTTTGATTTTAGATAGAGGGTTACCGGATGGAGACGGATTGACATTGGTAAAACGAATTCGAAGCGCAAACATAAAAATCCCCTGTTTGATATTAACTGCCAGAGATGCTTTGCATGACCGCATCGAGGGGTTAGATACAGGTGCTGATGATTATTTAACAAAACCTTTTGCGATGGAAGAGCTGGTTGCAAGAGTCAGAGCTTTGTTAAGAAGGCCAGTGGAAAGCATCGCACTACAACCGCGTTTTAAAGACTTACAAATAAAACCTGATGAAGGTGTAATTTGCTGTGGTAATGAAAGTGTTTCATTGGCACCGGCTGAACTTCAGGTAATGTTATTGTTAATACAAAAAAAGGGAGACGTTGTACGGCGCAGTGCTCTGGAAGCAGCTGGTTGGGGGTTAAGTGATGCTGTAACACCCAATGCGTTAGATGTGGTGTTACACCGGTTGAGAAAAAAGCTTTTAGCGATAGACTCTGCGCTGGAAATTGTAAACATGAGAAGTCTTGGCTATGCGCTTAAATAAGAAAAAATGGCGTCAACGATTGAGTGCAAAAGTACTATTCGCCTTTGTGCTTGGGGTGGTACTGAGCATTGCATTGGTTGTAATGGTTATTCTTTGGCTGTCTTATTTTCATAAAAGCAGTTTGGCCATTCTCGATGTTTCTGATGTTGCTACTAAAATTGGGAAGACAATCCAGTTTAACAAATCAGGGTTACCTGTTGGACTGGATATTGCCGATGGTGAACTCAACTGGGTGTTTTCAAGTATGCCGCAGGATGTTGCCTACCGGGTATTAGACGATACCGGTAAAACGCAGTTATCGATGAACAGTTTGTGGGGTTCCGAGAACACCACCTCTACAACGCAAGCCGGGCACTTTTTCTCTGAGCATAACGGAATTTCTTATCATAATGTTATTGCTTCTGTGCTTAATGGTGACGCCACCTGGCACATTCAAATCACAGTTAGTGAGAGATTCTATTCTTTTGTACATACTGCCTTTGCTCTCCCGTTTATGATGATGGGCATTGTTGTATTTAGCATTGTTCTGTTTTTTATCTTTGGTACTTGTGCCTGGGTTATCATTGGATACACCTTAAAACCACTAAGGGAATTGTCTGAATCGGCGATTGATATTTCACCAAGTACGCTGGGAGCAAGGTTATCTCCGGACGGAATTCCACACGAAATTTTGCCGATGGTTGAGAGTTTTAACCGCGTTCTGGAAAGATTGGAACATGGCTTCCGAAATCAGCAGGAATTTATGGCACAGGCAGCCCACGAACTTAAGACACCATTAGCGTTAATTCGGGCCCAGATTGAACTGAAAGAACAGAGTGATGAGCGCGATATGCTGTTAAATGATGTTGAGCATATGACTCGGCATGTGCAGCAATTATTGATGCTTGCAGAAGTGAGCGAAGCACAAAATTACAAACCAGACAGCACAAATGTTGGTGATGTCATAAAAGAAGTCGTTGTTTATTTGCAGCCAATGATCAATAAGGCCGACGTAAGCGTGAATGTTGTCCAGACATCAACTGTTAGATGGCAGGCTGATAGTTCGGCATTATTTGTTTTGATAAAGAATCTTTTGGAAAATGCGATTCAACACGCTCCGAAGGGAACCGCTGTGGATATTTGTATCGAAACATCCCGGATAGCAATTCGTGACAGAGGCCCCGGTATTTTGAATGAACTCTTACCTCGGATATTTGAGCGTTTTTGGCGAGGTGAACACCGCCGAGACCATGGTGCCGGACTCGGGCTGGCAATTTGTAAGGAAATTGCACAGGCCCATGGTTGGAAAATAACGGCTCGTAATATTGAGCAAGGTCTGGTTTTTGAGTTGAACAACGACGTTATTGAAAGTAACGAATAATCTACTCTGTGGCACTATATATCAGTAATGCCCGGCAAATAAGTTTGGGATAAATATAAAAAACTATAGGGCTATCAGTCCAGTCCGTTACTCAACCAGCTGAATATTAACCGCGTTGTCGCTGTCCTCAGTTTCGCTGAAGTTGTCTTTAAACTCAGGAGTGTCGAAGGCAATATCGCCTTCTTCCGGGGCCTGGTCTGAGGTGGTGATACTCTGAAAGTCGTACAGGTTTGGATCGGCAAGATGTGATGGCGTGACATTCTGCAGAGCCCGAAACATATTTTCGATGCGGCCTGGATATTGTCTGGACCAGTCTTGTAACATACCTTTGATCATCTTGCGCTGCAGATTTTCCTGAGAACCACAGAGGTTGCAGGGAATGATTGGGAATTCCATTTTTTCTGCGTATCTGGCAATGTCTTTTTCGCTGGCATAGGCCAGTGGTCTGATTACAATATTTTTGCCGTCATCACTGACCAGTTTGGGCGGCATGGACTTCATTCGACCGCCATGGAACATGTTCAGCAACAAGGTTTCCAGCATGTCGTCTCTGTGATGACCTAAGGCTATTTTGGTTGCGCCTAACTCTTGTGCCGTGCGATACAAAATGCCGCGCCGTAAGCGGCTGCATAGCGAGCAGGTGGTTTTGCCTTCCGGAATTTTTTCCTTCACGATGGAGTAGGTGTCTTCATTGACTATTTTATAATCCACACCCAACTGGTCCAGATACGCAGGTAACACATGTTCGGGAAAGCCCGGTTGCTTTTGGTCCAGGTTAACTGCCACAATGTCAAAGTGGATTGGCGCAATATTTTTCAGAAAAAGCAGGATATCCAGTAAGGTATAGCTGTCTTTACCCCCTGACAGGCACACCATCACCTTGTCACCGTCTTCAATCATATTGAAGTCGGCGATGGCTTTACCAACACATCGACGCAAGCGCTTTTGTAATTTGTTAAAGCTGTATTGTTGTTTACTTTTGGTTAAGTGATTAACCGCGGTTGCTGCTTCTGCTGACATCTGTATTACTCTGAACCCGTTTGACTCAATAAAGCATCCAATATCGGTTTGCCCGGATATTAAATGGCGGCAGAGTATACATTAATTTTCTGTTTGTCGCATATTATTGCTGTCAGACTTTAACCGGTGATTCAAATCCCTCTGGCTTTAGAGCCAGTACATCACAATCCAGCATATCTATAACATGTTCTGCGGTATTGCCAATGAGTGCAGCAGATATTCCTTGTCGCCCTACAGTGCCAATGACAACCAGCTCCGCGTCCAGTTGTTTGGCAATGGCCGGGATCACATCTTCCGGTAATCCTTCCTTAACATGACAAAATTCAGCCCCAATTCCGGACTTTTCAGCGTGTTGCCGCATGTTGTCTTCATGGTGATTTTTAACCGATTGATTGTAGGTTTGCGGATCGAATTCAGGAATTTCGATGGCGATGTTTACCGGAGTGCCTGGATAGGAGTTGACCAGATGCACGTGTCCTTTGAGCAATCCTCCCATCTCAAGACTGGTGGCTGATATCCGATTGTTCAGGGAAATGTGTGCTTCGTCCTCGCTACCGACATTTACCGCGCCAATAATGGCCCCATTTTCAGGCCAGGCGTGATCCTTAACCAGTAATACCGATTTGGGTGATTTACGTAGCAGGTGCCAGTCAGTGGGGGTAAATATAACGGATTTTAGGGTATCGTGTTGTTGTGTGCCTTTGACAATCAGGTCGTAATTTTCTGCAATGGCTTCTACGATAATGCTTTCGTAGGGACGATTGTGCCAAACGACTTTGACATCCACGTGGATATCATGGGCATTGGGTTGTTGTTCAATTAATTGCACCAACCATTCAGTACGGTCATCTACCACTGCCTGGCGCATGATCTCGCGCTCTTCGACAGATAACATGGTGGTCATATCATAGGAAAAGTCGTAAATAGACAGAAAGGCAGTCACCTTACCATTACATTTATTGGCCAGTTCCAGTGCCCGGGCCAGTGATTTTTGCTGCTCTTCGGTTGGATCAACCACTGCTAAAATTTTATTAAAGCCACTCATAGCATTGTCCCAATTGGTGAAAAGAACATTATAAGTGTAAGAACAGCATCAAAGTTTTGCCAGTTTATCTATTGTTATAGATCAAAGAACCTGCAAAAAGAATTTGCCGGTTAGCGGCATTCGGGGGCAAAGGTTTTGCTCTTTTCTTCCAGAATTGCCGGGTTATTGATGTTGATTAGTTTGCCATCCACCGTTAAAACTCCTTCCTTGTTGAATTTTGACAATAGTCGCGAGATGGTTTCAACCGTTAACCCTAACAAATTGCCAATTTCACTGCGGGTCATGGTGAGCCTAAACTGATTGGCGGAAAACCCCCGTTGATTAAAGCGCAGCGACAGCGAATGTAAAAAGTAAGCTAAGCGCTCTTCAGCCGTGCGCTGATTGAGCAGCATAAACATCTGTTGATCTTGCTTAATTTCAGCGCTCATGAGCCGCATAAGTTGCTTTCTTAACGCGGGTAACTCATCAGACAGTTTATCCAGTGTGGCAAATGGGATCTCACAAACCATCGAGGTTTCCAACGCCTGAGTAACGGTTTGGTGGGCCTCTTCAGACATACTGTCGAAGCCAATAACTTCGCCGGGTAAATGAAATGCCGTAATCTGCTCTTCGCCGTTTTGGCTGATGGCATATGATTTAAATGAGCCGGAACGAACCGCGTAAAGCGCCTTCAGTTTGTCACCAGTTTCAAAAAGTCTTTCACCTTTTTGGATGGGTTTCTTGCGCTGGATGATGTCGTCCAGTTTATCCATTTCGTTGTTGCTTAAATTAAAGGGCAGGCACAACTGACTGAAGCTACAGTTTTGACAGTGAAGAGGATAACGAGCTTGACTTACCATTGAATAATACAATCCCTTTTCGCGCTGAATCGTTACTATAAATGATGGGACAGGGCTTGTGCAATGGTAAACGCCCCATAGCAAAGTAATGCGATAGCGATGATTTGCCGTACTCTGGGGGATTTGGTGAAGTTAAGCAGTTCATTACTGGAAAAGGCCAGTAATAAGGTTGCCGGTAGCGTGCCTAAGCCGAAGGCTGCCATCTGTAGCGCACTGGCAGTGGCACTACCGCTGGCGATACTCCAGGCCAACGTTGAATAAACCAGGCCACACGGTAACCAACCCCAGATTAACCCATAGGGCAGGGCGGATATCGGGTGTTTAAACGGCACAAATCGCCTGGCGAATGGCGATATTCTGCGCCAGAACAGGGCTCCGAATGATTCCAACCGGGTCAGCAGGCGCCACCAGTTACCGATATAAGCCCCCAGCAACAACAAAAAAACACCACTGATTAATTGCAATACCACCACACCACTGGCTATCTGGTGACTGAATATCTGGCCCAGTGCCCCGGCAATAAACCCTGCCAGGCTGTAACTGAATACCCTGCCCAGATTGTAGCTTAACGCATAGGGTAACAGCGGTTTTTCAGGCGGAATGGCGTAACTCAAGCCAGCAATAACCCCACCACACATTGCTCCGCAATGCACGCTCCCTGCAATCCCGATTAAAAACGCGGCAAATAGATCGTTCACGAGCAGACTATTTTTCGTTGGGTGGCTTAGGTTTAGCTTTGGAAGCGTCTTTTACGTCATCATCAAACAAGATACTGTGTCCATGACGCTCAAGGTCTTTGAACTGTTCGCTGCGTACCGCCCAAAAAAAGATTGCGATTGCGACAAGTACCAGAATGATAGCTAAAGGAATCAATACGTAAATAATGCTCATGTTACTTGTCTTTTTGTGTATTAATACGAAGCGAGTTAAAGGTCACAATTAGCGAACTTAGCGACATGCCGATGACCGCACCCCAGGGGGGAAGTAATCCACTGACTGCAAAAGGCAGTACCAGCAAATTGTAACCCAAAGCCCAGGCAAAGTTTTGCTTAATAATGCGTTGTGTTTTTAACGACACTTCCAGCAAGGTGTTAATCGCTAAAAAATTGTCTTTCAGCATGATAATGTCAGCGGCATTTTGGGCGAAATCACTGGCGCCATTCACCGCTACTGAGATATCTGCACCGGCCAGAACCGGTGCGTCATTGACCCCGTCACCCACCATTACAATGACTTCGCCTTTGGCTTGCAGGGTTTGCAGGTACGCCAGTTTCTGCACGGGCTTAACGCCATACTGATATTCCGGGATAGACAATTTATCCGCCAGAATAGCGACTTTTTGCTGGTTGTCACCGCTTAGTAAAACAGATCTGCCGCGATTTAATTGTCTGAAAAAGGGCTCGACTTGTTCTCTTAACGCGTCTTCCAGGTAAAACTCAGCTATCGGGATTTGTTCTCCGGTTAGTGTTACTTCGCACAGATAAACGTCGGCCTGCTGTACCTTAAAATTTGCTCCCGCAAAGTGACAATTACCGATGCGGTATCGCTTTTCGTGTAGCTCCCCTGCAATCCCTTCTCCCGGGAAAACTACGACCTCCTGACAGGGAAGGTTAGTGGCGCTGTCAAAGGCTTTAGCGATGGGGTGTTCTGAATAGGCTTCTATTGACGCGGCGACAGAGAGTACCTGTTCATCAGAGAGGTTACTGTGATTTTCCCAGCGCTGAACTTTGGGCTGGCCTCGGGTTAACGTACCGGTTTTATCAAAGGCAAATACGGTTACCTTGTTTAAGGTCTCTAACAGGTCGGTACGTTTGATCACCAGGCCGTTTTCATTGAGTTTGCTCATGGCTGCGGTGAAGGCGGTTGGGGTAGCCAGTCCAAGCGCACAGGGGCAGGTGGCAACTAATACCGAAACCGTAATCCACAGTGCGTCGGCCGGTGCTTTTTGATGCCAGTACAGGAAGGTAAGGGTGGCAATCAGGAGTACCAGGGTAACAAAACTTCCGGCGAGTTTGTCTGCCGCGATAGCAAATTTAGGTTTTTGTGAAAAAGCCAGTTCCTGTGCGCGACTGATCTGGTTAATGGCTGAATCTTTTAATGCTGTACTAACCGTGGCGATAATAGGCGCCGATAAATTTATCGTGCCGCCAAAAACGGGGGCATTAATGGTTTTACACACCGGTGCAGCTTCCCCTGTGAGAATCGCTTCGTCCAGCTCTGTGGTGCCCTGAGTAATGATGCCATCGACGGGCACAGTATCGCCAACTTTGATCTGAATTTGCTGTCCGGGCCTGATGGTTTTTGCCGGCACGTCCTGAATCTGGCCATCATCAGCGACGAGTCTGGCAAATTGAGGTAACTGACGACTGAGGTTATTGCCGGTAATTACCGCTTTTTGGCGGCCTTTGTGTTCGAAGTAGCGACCAATAAGCAATAAAAAGATAAACATGCAAATTGATTCGAAAAACACTTCTCCATGGTTATTGAAGGTTGCCCAGGCGCTGCTGGCCCAGGTTACTACAATGGCGATACTCACCGGCATGTCCATATTTAAGGTTTTTGCGCTCAGTCCATTTAACGCGCTGATGATAAAAACTGAGCCGGAGTAAAAAACCACAGGGGTACTTAAGATCAGACTTACCCAATGCAAAAACTGACGCGTCTCTGCATCCAGGTTCCCAAATACCCCAAAATACAGTCCAAATGCCAACATCATTACCTGCATGGTAAGCAGGCCGGCTAGTCCAAGTTTTTTAAGGAAGTTTTTGTTTTCCGTCTGGAAAATCGTTTCATGCTGGTCCGGTTGAAAGGGTCTGGCCCGATAGCCTATTTCAAAAAACAGGTTGAGTAGCTGGCTCAATGTCAGACTGTCTTTGTCCCAGCGTACTGAGGCGCGCCTGGCACTGACATCAACCCCTACCATTCGCACTGCCGGGTTGCTGTTTAGGCGCTTTTCAATAAGCCAGGCGCATGCCGGGCAATTTAACCCTTCGACGGTAAGTTGAACTTCTGCAAATTGATTGTTTTGGCTGATGTATTCGTCAGTGAGTTCTGGCAGGTCGTAAATTTGAATATCTTTGCGCAAACTATCCGGGAGAGCATCGGCCCTGGCCGCAGGTTCCGTGCGAAATTTATAATAGTCTTCCAACCCGGTAGCGACAACGGAACGTGCAACTTCGAGACAACCAGGACAACAAAATTGTCGCTGTTCATGCAAAACTTCAGTGCAAAACTGACTGTTGTCCGGGATTGTTTCGTTACAATGAAAACAATGGCCTGTTGCCACGTTGTACATTAAGGCTCCAGAATAATGTCAGAGGCAATTGGTAAAGACACGGTTTTTCTGATTTTCCACGACTCATCAAAAGGGGTCAGGGTAAGACGCCATTTGCCTTTTGTTTCATTGCGCAGTTCCCCTGAATAAACGCCTTCAGCGTTGCGGGTTAACATGACAAAAAAGTCCTTGTCTTGCAACGTGGCATGAAAAAAGTCCAGTTTTAATGCTGCAGCGTCCGGTGGCAATGCCTGTTGGAAAGTCACATAGATCCGGTTTTCTTGTAGTGTTAGCGCCGCAACGAGGTTGAGCTGTTTAGCCATACGCTTTTTACTGATGGATTGGTTTATCGCTTTCCCTTCTTTGTAGTAATCATCCGAGACCATGGAGTTTTCACTGGTGACAGCCAGATAGACGATGGTAAAACCAAGTACCATTGATATCGCCGGAATGGTGATTAAAAACCAGGGCCAGAATTGTTTGTACCACTTTTCAGCCATTTTTGTTTGCCTTGTAAATCGTCAATTGCGGTCATAAAAAAGCCCCGGGCTAAAAGCCGGGGCCTTGTTAATTATACCGTGCCTTTAAGGTTGATAAGACAGGCTGTAAACATAAGCTGCAACAACGTGAATCTTATCTTCACCTAAGCGTTCGTTGAACGCCGGCATAACGCCATTTCTGCCATAGGTTAAGGTTTCAGTTACTGCCCGATGACTACCGCCATACAACCAAATGTTGTCCGTCAGGTTAGGGGCTCCTAATGCCTGATTACCGGTGCCGTCCATGCCGTGACAGGCGGCACATACCGCAAAGCGTGCTTTACCTTTGTCTGCCAGGTCCTGATCGACACTTCTGCCACTCAGGCTTAGCGCATAAGCAACTACTTCTTCTATGCCTTTCTCGCCCATGGAATCAATCCAACCAGGCATGGCACCCTGACGTCCGTGGCGCAAGGTTTCTTTAATTTTTTCCGGAGTACCACCATACAACCAATCGTTGTCTGTCAGGTTAGGGAAGCCGGTTGATCCTCTGGCATCGGAACCGTGACACATGGCGCAATTCTGTAAAAACAGACGTTGTCCCACTTTTAACGCTTCCGGATCGTTAACCAGTTCTTCTATAGGACGGTCAGCAATCGCTTTAAAGACAGGATCAAATTTCTGAGCAGCGAATTCCAGTTCACGGTCGTACTGTACAATTTCACCCGCTTCTTTTGCGGCAATCACGGCGGCTCTGGATTCTTCTAAAGAGCGAATATCCTGGTGAGAGCTCTTCCAGCCAAGTAAACCCTGGAAGTTACCCAGACCCGGATAGAGTGCAAAATACACTAAAGCCCAGACGATAACTGCGTAGAACATGTAGGTCCACCAAACAGGTAACCCATTGTTGATTTCAAGGATGCCATCAAATTCATGATGCATATCATCGCCTTCTTCAACGCCGGTTTTGTTTTTTAAACACCAGCGTAATAACAGAAAACAACCCAGTATTGTGCCAAGTGAAATTACACTTACAAAAATACTCCAAAAGCTACTCATTGTCAGAAGACTCCCGATTTGTGCTTGATGATTTTTGTTTTGGCTCGTCGTCGAAAACTAAATTGGCCGCTTCATCAAACCCTGCTTTAGACTTTTTACTGTAAGCCCAAAGCACAATACCTATAAAAAATACAAATACCGCAACAGTGAATATACTGCCTATCGTACCGTAATCCATAATGTCACCTACTTAAGTGCTGTACCCAGTGACTGAAGATAAGCAATCAATGCTTGCATTTCAGTCTTGCCTTCGACCGCCTCCTGCGCACCGGCGATATCTTCGTCGGTATAAGGAACACCAAAGCCTTTGAAGATTTCCATCTTTCTGGCGGTGTGTTTACCATCAAGCAGGTTTTCATCTAACCACGGAAAAGCAGGCATATTGGATTCAGGTACGACGGCACGAGGGTCCATCAGGTGAGCATAGTGCCAGTCATCACTGTATCGTCCGCCAACACGAGCGAGATCAGGACCAGTACGTTTGGAACCCCACAGGAAAGGGTGTTCCCAGACAGATTCACCAGCAACTGAGTAGTGGCCGTAACGTTCTGTTTCAGAGCGAAACGGACGAATCATCTGACTATGACAGCCCACACAGCCTTCGCGAATATAGATGTCTCTGCCTTCCAGTTGCAATGCCGTGTAAGGCTTTAAACCATCTACGGGTTTCATAGTTTGTTGCTGAAACATCAAGGGAGTGATTTCAACCAGGGCACCAAAGGAAATGGCGACTAAAATAAATACGGCTAACAGGCCTGCATTTTTTTCTACGAGTTCATGTACGTTTTTCATCGGCACTCCTTACGCTGGCTGAGCTTCACTGGCAGCAGCATCTTGCGCTTCTGCTTTGTCTTCACTGGTGATGGTTTTATAGCAGTTGTATGCCATTAGCAGCATACCTGTCACTACGAAACAGCCACCCAGGAAGCGAATGAAGTAGAAGGGCATTGAGGCTTCAAGACTTTCTACAAAACTATAGGTCAGAGTACCGTCAGCGTTAACTGCGCGCCACATCAGGCCTTGCATTACACCAGAAATCCACATGGCAACGATGTAAAGCACCACGCCTACCGTTGCTAACCAGAAATGTACGTTAACCAAACGGATGCTGTACATACCAGGTTTATTAAACAGGATAGGGATCAAGTGGTACAAAGAACCGATAGATACCATGGCAACCCAGCCTAGCGCACCCGAGTGCACGTGACCGATTGTCCAGTCTGTGTAGTGAGAAAGAGCGTTAACCGTTTTAATGGCCATCATAGGTCCTTCGAAGGTAGACATACCGTAGAAAGACAAGGAAACAATCAGGAAGCGCAATACCGGATCAGAGCGAAGTTTATGCCACGCGCCTGACAGGGTCATAATACCGTTGATCATGCCACCCCAGGATGGAACAAACAGTACAACCGACATAACCATGCCCACTGACTGAGTCCAGTCAGGCAGTGCCGTGTAGTGCAGGTGGTGAGGACCAGCCCAGATATAAAGTGAGACCAGTGCCCAAAAGTGAATGACGGATAAACGGTAAGAATAAACCGGGCGTCCGGCTTGCTTTGGAACAAAGTAGTACATCATGCCCAGGAATCCGGCCGTCAGGAAGAATCCGACCGCATTGTGGCCGTACCACCATTGCATCATAGCATCTACGGCACCGCCATAGATGGAGTAAGACTTGGTTAATGAAACCGGAACCGCCAGGCTGTTGCCGATGTGCAGTACCGCAACCGTGATAATAAATGCACCAAAGAACCAGTTGGCAACATAAATATGAGACACTTTACGAATAATAACGGTGCCAAAAAAGTTAATAAGATAGGCAACCCATACCAGTGTAATGAGTATGTCGATGGGCCACTCCAGCTCGGCGTACTCTTTGGAAGACGTTAAACCCATCGGCAAGGTGATCACGGCTGACAATATAATGGCTTGCCAACCCCAAAACGTAAAGTTAGCTAACTTATCGCTAAATAGTCTAACTTGAGAGGTGCGCTGTACCACGTAATAAGACGTTGCGAACAGAGCACAACCACCGAAAGCGAAAATTACTGCATTAGTATGCAGAGGTCTTAATCGCGAAAAGGTCAGCCAGGGCGTGTCAAAATTCAATGCTGGCCAGATGAGCTGCGCGGCAATTAAAACGCCAACGCCCATACCAACGATACCCCAAATAATCGCCATAACAGCGAATTTGCGGACTACGTCGTAGTTATATTCAGAATGATCTCGGGTCATTTCACTCATTATTTACCATCTTCCACATGTGTTGAGTGTTAATTTCTACGCCTGCAACACCAGTTAAAACCAGTGTCCTCGATAACCATAGATAACTAATGTCAATTGTACAAATTATGCACATATTTGCCGAGTTTAAATGGTAGAGGATTTTCAGGCGGCCAAATGATAAGGGTTTTGGGCCCAAAAAGATAGTTTCATGGCCACTAACTTGATCTTGATCAATGAATCACTAATCTTACCTAACCTATTGATTACCTTTGTTAACTTTCTATTTACATTTGGCTGGATTTAGCCTCATTTTGATCCCGGTGGGGTTAATATTGACAGCAATTGATATTACTACGATGGCTATTTCAAATATTGATGTATATCAAATTTTACTGCCGCAGTTGGCAATGCATTTTGTTCCGGGCACAGTTACGGCAATAGATGATAGGAATCATCTGTGAAGGAGTGAATAAAAGCTTTATTGGAAACTGGCCGGGGGGTTGTAACTGCACTCTGCCAGTTTGCGGATCGGTTTTCTGATGGCTGTTATTGGTCAGGTTGACTGATTTAGATTTAATGAAATAGTTTTTTAGAAGCTTTGTCGGCAGGAACCAGAGAAAAACTGCAATTCGACCTGCAGTTTTTCTCTCGCAAATTCGTATTAAAGCTGACTCTGTAAATAATTCTGCAACCCAACTTTGTCGATCAGGCCAATCTGCTGTTCAAGCCAACGGGCGTGATCCATTTCAGTATCATCAATCAGTGTCTGCAACATATTGCGTGTCACAAAGTCTTGTTCCTGTTCGCATAAGGCCATAGTTTCTTTCAGCAATGCGTCAACCTGATATTCGATTTTCAAGTCGTTTTTTAACATCGAAGGAACGTCGGTGCCTACCAAAATAGGATCGCGCTTGGACATATCCGGTACACCTTCGAGGAACAGAATACGTTCGATCAACAGAGACGCATGTTGCTTTTCATCGTCAAACTCGTGATCAATTCGCTCATACAATTTGTTGAACCCCCAATCCTGATACATGCGGGAATGTATAAAGTATTGATCCATAGCGGTAAGTTCATTGGCTAACAGCCTGTTCAGGGCGTCGATTACATTTTGTTTGCCTTGCATTACGCTTCTCCTATTTGCGCCTGAAGATAGTTTTCCAGACCCATTTGACTAATTTGATATTGCTGAGCTTCGATCCAATCAATGTGTTCTTCTTCATATTCAAGGATTTCAGAAAGCAAATCACGAGATACAAAATCTTTGGCGGTTTCACACTCGGCTATGGCTTTTTTCAATAGCGGAATTTGTTGTGACTGAAAGCTAAGGTCACAGGACAGCATTTCTTCGCAATGCTCACCTATGAACAATTTGCCTAAATTTTGCAGGTTCGGCAGCCCTTCCAGAAACAGGATCCGCTCCATGAGTTTGTCTGCCTGTTTCATGTCTTTGATAGACTTCTTGTAGCAAACACCGTTTAGTTGCTCGAATCCCCAGTTTTTGTACATTCTGGCGTGCAGAAAATACTGATTGATAGACGTCAATTCTGCGGTAAGCACTTCATTTAACAGTGCTAAAATGTGTTTATCACCTTGCATCGTGGAATCACCTAAGCTTAAGTTGTTATCTAGTATAGTAGATATTGACTCAAAAACAAGTAAAAAACCTTATAAAACAAAGAGATAGTAATGTTAATGGTTCTTGTTTAGGCCTTTTTTCCTATTTGAATTATGGTCGTAATATTTGCATAAATTGGGCAATTTTCGCTGGATACGGGATTTTGTTTGCGCCTGTTCACACCTCAGGAGTACACTGCGATTCGAGTAAATAAATTAGCCACGTCTCAATCATGATTAAAAACATTATAATTGCCGCTTTGTTAATTGGCTTCGGTTATACCTTATCGGTGTTTTGGCCAATGGACCCGTCGTGGCAAGAGGAAGTAAAAGCCCCTTTTAAAGCTGATGGTTTAATTGGCGGTTCAATCGTAGGTGAATGGGTAGGGGTCGTGGATGAACCTGTCTCAACAGAGGCAACTGCGGCTGAAGAAGATAAGACGCAATATGCTACTCAACGCGACTTGTTGGTGAGCCCGATGGATGTGGATGTTACGTACACAGTGTTGTTAGGCGAATATCCCAATGAAGATGATGGTAACCGCCACCTGGCGTTAATCGGTATTACCGATGTTGCACCAACCTATATCCCATACAAAACTCCGTTGGGTAATAAAGCGTTATTACTTTTGCTGGGTAATTACAAAGATGAACACACCGCCCAGATTCAGGAAAAACAATGGGAGGCCGTGTATGATGTCAATCTTCAGGTTGTCAAAATGCCTGTGTTACCTGATCCCGAAGCCGAGGCAAAACAAAAACAAGCCGAAGAAACCGCTGAGGCGTTATCAAAAATCTTAAACCCGGATGCCTGAGTTACCCGGTTGTTTTAAATTTTACCCTTCAGTTTGTGATTAGTTTGCCAGCCCGCATCTGCCGGATTTTTCACAAAGCACACTTTCAGGGCAGAGCGGCCACTTTGCCCAAAATAAATGGTACTAGACGCGTCCGCTTCGTTGTCGGTGAGATACCAGCGTTCGTCAGACCAGGCCATACCAGGTGAACTGACAATAAACACACACAAATCGGCCTTGCCTTTTTCCTGAGTGATAGTCGCGATGATATTTGCTTCGCTTATATTAAATGTTTGTAATACTTTCGCCATGCACTGCTCACTATTTTGTGGTGAACATTCTATGGATTTGAGAACAAAAATCTATCTTTGATATCTGGAAATTTATTGCGCTAAAAACGGAATAAGTGTTTGCAAAACCGGCTGTTTATGCCTATGGTGAAACCTGAAGTGCAAGGAAACGCGATGGAACAGGCGAATTGCATGACATTCAAACGAATACGGATGGATTATTTGCATAAAGGATTGTGTTGTTCCCTTTTTCAATCAAATGCACATTAAAAAACGTTGCCAGAAACAGTTAGCTGTCAGAAAAATATATGAGATTCGGTGAACAAAGACTCGGAAGAAACCCGGTAAGATTGATAGGTGTTAACGCACCATTTCAACCTGCACTGCAGTTCGGTCGCGAATACGCAGCAAACGATGATCCCAGATTGCGTGCCAGTCAGTCTTGGGGAGGATCTGACATGGAAGGACGAAATGCGGCTGGTAATAGTATTAAAGAGCCACTGCCTACCCGGCAGCAAACGGCGCTGGCTCATCAATTGACGCCTCAGATGCAAAGTATGTTGCGCGGCGGCATGAGACCCATTCAGAATCGTGGCAGAAGCGCGCAAATTAAGCCTTCTGAGCTTCAATCTGTGCACCTGGGTGAGGCAATAGGGCAAAGCGAAAAACGCGCTTCTACCGTTGCTGTTGCGGCTAACCCCAATGGACCGTCAGGGCTGAGAAGAGTCGTTGGCGAAGTATAAAAGAAACGCTGTAAGGTGATTCAACAACTTTACTCTTCAACTGGCTGAATTTCCTTATACATATGAAACCAGTTTTCTCCATCAATATAACCCGATAGTTCCGCTAACAGAGTAAATCCGTTTTTCAGATAAAACTCATAAGTGTGTAAGGTACTTGTTTCCAACACCAGTGCTTTGCCGCCCATTTGTTGAGCCAGGTGCTCAGCCAGAGTAAGAATGCGTTTGCCAAGTCCAATGCCGCGCAGAGATTCGATGATAAAAAAAGAATAAATAGAGACGGCATTCCAGCGCCTTTGTAAGATTAGCCCGCCCACCAACTCATTGTGCTCAGCAAATACATTGATATAGCCTTCATATTCAATCGCATAATATCCCAGTAGATTGGATTCGTGCTGTGCGATGAGGGCTTCCAGAGGGTGGTTGCGTGGCCTGAGGGCTTTAAATCCTATATCGATGAGCAGTTGCCCCGAAGGGGCTTCGAATACTTCCTGATATTCACCAAAATACTGTTCCGAATTCTCCGGCTCGCTCATTTTTTGTGAAATACGACGTTTGAGGCTCTGTTATTTAAATTGCCATGAAACTTAGCCGTGCTGTTGTTGGCTCGCGCAGTACTGGTTTTGATCCGTTCACTGGATTTTGCATCCTGACCTAAAAGGTGATTGGTCAGTTTGCCAATCTTGGCGTCGTGCATATCTGAGTGCGCCTGTACGCTGGGTAACCAGGCGCCGGTTTCAACCCGGATATTGTTTTGCGGAGTGATGCTGTTCTTCACACTAAATTTATTATCGACAGACACCATATTGCCCGTTATGTGTTCATTGGCTCTCGCTGTCGTTACCTGAACGGCGTCTTTGTTGTCATAAATATTATGGATTTGGCCTCTGACTTTGTCCGCAGCGTTGGCAGACCAGGAGGTGTTTTTCCCCCCGCTGGACATTTGCGGGGTTCCTAACATCACAGCATTGCGAATACTGGGGGTACTTTTAGCGCCCAGTGCTTTACCCAGAACGTTACCACCATGACTATGGGCAATGGCGTTGACGTCATTGCTGGTTGAGCGGTTTATGGTAGGGCGGTTAACATCTTTCAGAAAAGCATTTAACTGTTTACCAGCTTCAACTCGCGATGCCTCTGTTTGACCACCGCTCCACTGAAAATTGGTACTGGCGGTATTGCGGGCCCGGGTGTTTTCTTTGTCAAAAGCTGAGCCGGTTTTAGTCCAGGCTTCACCACGGGCAAAGGTGCCATGAATATTAATATCAACGCCCCGTTGCCCTTGCGACTGACCGCGAAGATTAATCAGGTTGTTGACATTCTCACGGGCCAGTTGTTGATTGGTGGTGAGATTGGCCTTTCTGGCTGCGACAATGTCTTTTGCTGATGGCATAGTTGATTATTCCGGTTAGCGTCTTTGTGCCTGCTTAGGATCCAGTTCTAATCCCATGACTTCAAAGATGTTGAGTTGTCCCTGATACTGAATAAATAATTCCTGGTACAGCTCTGCGGTGTTCATTTGTCCCCATTCAATGGCTTTGTAAACCAGGTATGGAACAGGGCTGTGGGGATCGTCATGAGACAAATATTCTGCAGCTTCTGCCAGTTTGGCATAAGCTTCCTGACGATTGCGGATCGGTCCTCGACCAGACCCAGCGCTCATCATATCCGGAGACATATTGTTATCTTCGGATTCATCTTCATCAGAGGCCTGAGCGGCTTCCAGCCCGCGGTGTTTTACATGGCTATAAAGTGTGTCGTGAATATCTTCCAGCAAAGAGGTTAAGCCGGACAACGAAGGAGCATGTCGACCACACAAATCATCCAACGAGGCAGAAAACTGCTCCAGTGCCAGAATACCCAGTTTTAAATTGGTAAATACTTCTTTGTAAAACTCAATGGGGGTGGCGATGATAGAACTAACAATGGTCTGAGTTTGCAGTAAATCGTTTTGTAACTTTTTGCGCGTTTCTGCAGGCAGTTGTTCATGTTGAGCCGATAATTCCCAGTCAGACCAACTGTAATAGGCATCACCACGCGTCGCCGTAATGGACAACTGTTTAACAGTTGGCAATAACTTTTGATTGATCCAAATAATGAGGTTTGTTCGGTACTCCAGATCGTCGTCTTCGATTTCCGGGTACAAGGAGTCCCAGAAGGTTTCGCATAACTGCTGAATAAAGTAGATAATCGGACCGATGGCGGAAAAACCCCATTTATTGATTTGCGCCTCTAACAACCAAATGGCAATTTGCAAATCTTTACTTCGGGTTTCCAGTGTTTCTAATGCCAGGCGGCTCACCTCATCCCAATCGGCGGCTTTTAAATCATGTTCCCATTGCCCCATCGGCACCGAGGCATCGTCTGCGGTACGTGCGGATTTCAGCGACGCGTAAATACTGTGATGTTTTAGATATTCACCTGAAGGGTTGTCACCTGCAATAGGTTGCAACAGGGCATCTACAGGTACACCACACATTTGTCCGAATCTTTCTTGTAAAATACTATTGTGATCGGTACTCATCAGTTGCTTCCTTTTAACACTTGCGGTGCAAATTCTGGGAAATGCTCAGGAATGCTAAGCGCTATTTTTTGTTTGGATTCTGGATCTACACCATAAACGGTGAACCTGGCAAAAGCGCGCATGACATTAGGCTGAGGTGCCGGGTGTTGGCCCGATTTGGCTGACACACTGGCTTCAAATTTTAACAGTCTGGATTCTGCCACTAATGATTCGCTGTCGATTTCATTGGCTTTATAGGTATTAATAAAGCTCAATAAGCCCCAGATATCGTCAATCCGGTAATTGAGTTCGCCCTGACCACTGTTGCGTCCATCTATGGCAAAGCCGCGATAAGGGGACTGAGTCGCCCACTTTAATGACATCATGACCGGATCGTTGGGAGTCCAGAAAACCATAGTGCTGGTGCCAGGGAAACTGCTTTGATATGCCCCGGAAGCAAATGTCCAGGAAGACAGGTGTTCGGTGAACTGGGCATATTCATCCATCACGTTAAATTCAACTTCAATCTCGATACCAGATGAATCTTTGCCGGAAGCCAAAAGGATATTCTCGAACAGCAGCGCGGTGGCATCAAGTTCTTTGATAAAGTCTTGTGCGGCTTTATAGGCTTTGTCTTTCCAGGCCAATACTGCCATACGCTGTACCAGTCCATTGGCCAACGGCGAATATTGCTCCAGAAATTCCCGCATCACTTTTGGCGATACATTGCGCGCTTTGGCTTTGCGGGTAAAGGGGGCTTTATCCGCTAACAGCTCTGTAAACAACGCTGATATCTGGGCATATTCTTTTTTAATTTGGTCAGCCTTAAAGCTGTTGCAATGTTGAATGGCCCGGTTGATGATGTTTTTGTGGCCTAATGAGAAGGCATCGCTACCTTCCGGTACGACCATTTCAGCCGTTGTCGCAAAGCAATTGGACTGATCCACAACTGCTAATTGATTGCTCATGAACTGGTTTAATTGTTCCAGGCTATTTGAAGGATCTTTATTTTGTTGTTTATTTAGTTCAATCAGGGTGTTCTGCCATTTGCCAAACAATTCGTAATTAACATATTTACCTTTGGTGTTTAGCAGAAATACCACCAGCGGCTCTGCATATTCAAAGGCTATATTGTTGGCTCGCTCGGCCTGAGCCGAAAGATAATCTTGCAATTGACCATCGCCATTAATGCCAAACAAAACGGCGTTGTATTGGTGGGCGCTCCATTTGGGTTTCTGCAAGGGAGTAAATATTCGATTGTCGCGATAAAGCTTATCAACCCGCTCTAACAGCTTAAAAGCGTGATCCTGACTGAGTTTTAACAACCAGGCGTGACTTTCTTCAAATTCCAGTTTTTGGTAGGCCAGTAACAACGCCAAAATCGAATCCATGGATTTCCTGAAGTTGCCAACAGCGGCAGACAAATAGGCCTCCTGCTGGCTCACCGGTCGCAAAGACTCAGGACGGAACTCGGCGACTTCTTCTATCTGGGCCTGCAATACATGCCGGTTCATGGCAAACTGCAGCTGTTTCAGTGCAATACCTTGCGCAAAATAGGCCTGATTGTCTCGTACTTTTTTATTGGGAAGCCAAACACTTTGGTATTCGGTATTGGCAAACTGAACGTATTCGTCGTACAACTCAAGTGCGCGATTGAGCTGTTCGGTGGACCAGAAAAAGTCCTCGCCGCGATCTACATAATCGCTGCCAGCGACGACATCCATATAGCTCAACGCGTTGGTTTTTTCTACGGAAGCAAACAGTGCTTCGGCATTTTGGTTTAGGGTCATTGGATAGTCTGTATTGGCATAAATTTTCATATACAAACTTTGATTGTCGTTGTCCATGACTTGCGAAACTGCACTCTGACAGCTTTCTAAAAATTGTTTCGCTGCGCTTCGGTCCTGTCCGAAGTTATCACTGAGTGACAGCAAGGAATCATGGACTAACATGCATTCATTAGGGGAGGCATGAGAGGTAAGCCAATAGTTTTTAAGATGCGACAACCACTGATTGTACTGCTTTAAACTCTGGGCAAATTCAGGGATCTTGTTATACCAGCTAATGACTGTCGGCAAACTTTGCAACTGGGCGCTTAACTCAAAAAAGTCTTTTGGCGCTACCACCTCACGGGCAATTATGGCGATTTCCTGGTTCGCCAGCGCCATGATTTTGTTCCATTGCTCGGGGGTTTCTAAGGGTTTAATATCGCAAAAGGTATTAAATTCTATGTCATTGTTTTTGTTCGATATAGCTCGTATGTAGAGGGATGAGTGCTCGTAAAAACTATCGGGAAGTTTAGTGTCATACAGGTAGCCAACAATGTCAGTAATTTTTCGTTCGGTGTCCAGTGACGACTGATGATCATTGGTAATTAAATCACTTAGTTCGTCATATCGCGCATAGCCGACAGACAATTCATTCAGCCAGTTGGAAAAGTCCACAGACGAGCCAAGGTTTTGGATATTGTTGAGTTTGTCCTGAATTTTAGATTGCATTTTGCACTGAAAAGCAGGAAATACCACTTCGCCAAAAACATGCGACGAAAAGTAATCCATAATGCGGTCGTTAAAGGAGTTGTGCCAGGACAAAGGCATACTCAGGTAATTAATTTCACTGGCGTCCATGGAGCCTATGTGGTCCAGTACCCGGTTGACGTGGGTGAGGCCAGTTACTTCTTCAATTTTGGGCTCATTTTCGATTGCCCGCACTAAACCGGTGGTTTGTGCGTTTAACGCCATGGTGTCCATGACTAATAATGTGGTCAGCGCGCCAAACGTGATAATGGATGTATATTGATAGGCGCGCAATCGACTATTACTGGACAGCAGCTTGTTTTGAGGAGGGAAGGCCAGTCGGTTTTCTGCAAAGATCTTTTGTTCAAAAAGCTCCTGCAGGCAAATAAACTGTTTTTCAGTATCACCGGTATCGGCATTTCGCTGGGTATTTTGCCCGGTAAAATAGACACCGCGAAACATCAGCGGCATTTGTAATGCAGTACTGCCAAAAAGTTCATTACAGACAATCGTTAATGGCGCTTCAGTTGAATCCAGACTGTTGGCTAACAACAAAGCTTCAGTGGGTTTGTTTTTATCTAAAGCCTTATCGTGACTGATAATCGACATCTGTGCGCTGCGTATCTGATGCGATACTGCGGATATGGCTTCGGTGATCCAACTACTTTGGTAAGGTTGTGAATCATTATACGGGTTAGCCCAACCAAACTGTTGATTGATATAGCGCTTAACCCGATCCTGGGACCAAAACGCATCAAACCCCTGTAGTTTTTCAGCCCCGGTGACGACCAGGTAAACGGGCAGAATAAAACCGACTTTTTGCTGGGTTTGCCAGACAGATTGATAAATCTCTGTTGCCCAGTTCTCCAGCTCCAGCTTATCTAATTCAACAAACTTGCTGATGGGCAGTGTAATGATCACACCATCCAATGGGCGTTCCGGGCGGAACTGCTTTAATTCCGAGACAATTTGTGCGGTATTTTCATGGTGTACCACACACCCTTGCTGGAACAAGTACCAACTGTCGCTATCGTCTTTTTTCTGCAATAAGCGCTGTTCTTTCTTACCTAAAACGGACTCCAGTTCGCTCAACATGGCGCGATCCGGTGTGGTATCACCACCGCTAATCATCAGGTAGGTAGGGAGTTTATAGCGTTTTTCGTGACCGCCACTGAGTAGTTGTACAGCATTTACCAGGCCCCCAACAACGTTTACCTTAGGCTTTGCGACCTGGCCTTCTTTGCGCTCTTCTACGGCATCATCCGCCTTTTTCTTTAGGCGAAATAAATCGTCTCTTGAAAAGCTGATACGATTGAACCCACGAGGCAAAAAGGGAATGACAATCTTAATCTGTTTACCACTGGCAAGTATGATTAAGAACACAACAACAATAAGTAATATCAGTAACCAGATGAGGTTGTAGTCACCAAAGAACCCATCCAGTTTATTGAACATGCGCTTTAATTCATTTAAGTTCATGTTATTGATTACTCATCGTAATTACTGAGCTAAGTTCCTGACTTAAATCCATTGTCAGCACTCCCCAGATACCGGCGCCCAATGCCAGATAAATTATAAAGGCGAACAACGTAACCCGATGCCATTTCGACAAGGGTGCCAGTCGCGCGGCTTTGTCGTTGTTTCTGTTGTGTAAATAGGGCTGGTGAAACAGGTGTTTATGGGAAAGATCGACGCTGTTAAAGTCGGATATTTCTACCAGGGCATTCATCAGGTGTTCCAGCCGGGCCGTGTTATTGATCAGTTTGCCGCGAAATCCCTGCCAAAATACTGAGAGATAGATGTAGGCTAATTGTTTTAACTGCGGTGACAGGGTTTTGCCGGTGGCATCCGATTCAATCAGCTCCTCGACACGTTGCACCAGTTTGTGGCCGGCATTGCGACTTGAATACAAGGTTTTCTCTAATAACATGCCCAACCAGTCTGTTTGGTGTGGCCAGGCAACCATTCTCAGCAATTGGTCATCAATCAAGGCTACCAGCGCATATTGCGCCTGAACATAAATGATATATTGCCCTGATGAGGCGATAGTTTTTATCCGTTGCTCTTGCTCCGACAGGTACTCGGTGATTTCCCGGTGAACATAGCGCGGAACGTCTTTGATTTCTTTGCCTTCGCGATCTGACAGGCTGGTAGCTTCTTTAAAGTGTGCTTCAACATCAACACGCAACTGATTCCAGTACGCAAGGCTTTCCTCAAAGGCCCTGAGTATCAGTTGGTTTTGTTTAATTGATGCTGGTGACATGCTCATCTAGTTTTCCATTAACCCGATTTTCGCGGGATGAACCAGTTAATTACCGCAGGCTGGTGATCCGCAAGGGATTGGTCCGAGCCGCTGATCATCAATCTATGTTTAGGCGCGATAAATTCGCGATCCACTTTAATTTCAATAAAGAGCTCTTCATCTCCGGCTAACAGTTTAAGGTTTTTGAACTCTTTCACTGGGGTGCGGTCTGCGCCCAGGGTGCGCGATAACAACAGTAATTCCCAGTTGTTGTCGGTAGCAATCATGGCGTTGTCTAACCACTGTTTCAATTTGTCAGGGCTTGAGCCTGTGGCCTGTTTCAGTGACAGGTAAAAAATACCGTCCTCAGGTAATTGATCAATAGATACGGAGTATTCGTGGTCTTCATTGATTTCAAATGGAATACAGGTGAAGTCCAGCCTGATACTTTCGGTAATGTCTTTGATAAAGCTAAACAAGGCCTTAAAAGTACCGTCAATGTCATTGTGACGATATTCAGAGAATGACGGGGGCAGCAAATCAGGGTGAATGATGGCCATGTTGCCCGCTAAATTAACCAGAGCTAAATAAAGCTGTTGCGGATGTGTCATTTGACTATTTAGCAAAACTTCAACACCCGGCAGACAAGAGGTCAGGTAATGAATACGCTGTTTTTGTACCGCACTGACAATACTGTTCTGACCTTGTGTGTCAGTGAAGAAGTTGCGTAGCCCGGTAGCCTTTGTTCTGAGGTCACCTAACAGTGCTTCAATATCTTTGCCAATCTTCACCTGGTAGGGCGCATCGACTTTGGGAACATAAAGAACCGGCGGAGTGTAGTTTAAAATCTGAAAACTACCGTCGTAGGTTTTTTCCATCTTAAGAATCGGAAATGACCTAAAATTAGGGGATAACTGTGAATCCACTAAAAGTATTAAGCGGGTTCTCAAACGCACCAGATCGATTTTATTCTGGATATCGTTCTGGTCGATAACTTTGCCTTCATTAACGCTGTCGTAGCGTTTTAACTCGCTATCCACATCACTGGCGCAACCGTCGCTCAATGCCGGGATTGCAAGGTGCACATAAAACGGTTTTTGCGGTTCAATTTCCGGGATCTCTGATAACTGAATAGACAGTTGTTTTAACCCTTCGGATTCCATGGCTTGCTGTTGCGAAAGAGCGTGTTTCACCACAGTACCATCAGGCATAACGGCGTGAACTTTATTGACGATCAACTGATCGAACGTCACCGCGTCCTGGTCAATTTCTAATTCACATACCCCCCAATAAAAAGGGTTTGTGCGTTGCAACTGATGGAACATGGCCTGTTCCAGATAGATATTGTTCTGCTGAAAGTGTTGTGGGGAAAGTAACATTCCCTCAAACCACTGCACAGGATCCGGCATTACAGATATATTTTTCATTATTATTTATCCCCTGTAGAGCCGCCAGGTGCTGATGAAACCATGGTCATTTGCGCTTCGTCAAAAACTAACCACGGGGTCGCCACTTCTGTGAGGACTGCTTTGGCATTGGGATTATTTGGGTAAAAAGCGAATGCGAAAACGCCTTTTGCTAAATCGCTTCGCTCGGAAAACTGGTTCAGTAACTCGCTGTAACCTGGCACTATTTGCCTTTGGATAACATCCATATTAACGCCGTAACTGGCTATATAGCCTTGTTTCTCTTTAAACCATTGGTCAGAAGACGTGCTGGTGAGCAGGGTGACCAGGTTTTCATCATAAGCAAAAATGATATCTACAGACACCGCATACTTCATTGCAGAGCCTGTATTCACCTTGAGTCCAACACTTTCTACCTGATTGCCACTGTACCAGGGCATATACTCATTAACCACCTGAACTGTAGAGCAGGCGGTGACAAACTGAATAAGTACAGTAACAAAGATTAGTTGTTTCAAGTTAGCACCATGACCTTCACCTGGCTTGGTGATAAATTTAACCCCGGAATGTTGGACAGTAACCCGTTTTGACCGCTTAAGTCCAGCATTCTGGTACAGGGCATACATTGAAAAAACGTCTTGAAACTACCCAGTAAATTGCGCTTCGAACCAATAAACTGGTTGGAAACTACACCGCCCATCGGCGCTGACACTTCATTACCACTACTGATTGCAGTTGTGGTGGCCAAATTATGTACCGGCATTGCGGTAATAAAATGATTATAAATGGTCGGGATCGCCAACGTCGAAAAAGCAAAATTTGGCAAAGGAATAGGCACAGGCCCAACCGGTGTGACTATTTTGCACACGTCGGGAAATCCAAGGCTCAGAGCAAACATTTGAGTTTTACAAAACATTATTTACCCCATATTAATCCTGTCAGCATCCATCTTGATGTCTTTTTCAGCCGTGATAAGTTGTTGTGCAGCATGACTTTTTAACAATTTTTCGGCATGGAAATCAAGGTATTCCGACCTATTTATTAGCTGTTTTGTGCATTGCACCAGGGTACCCTGTACCATTTGGTAGATAGAACGTGCACATTCGTTCAATTTCCCTAAGGCAACATTGAGGTTGATTTCCTTGATAGCATTCATTTTTATGGAATCAGATGCATTTACTGTGAGACTGGTGGTGTTGACCTTAATACTGGCATTGTTTGGCAAAGATAATTCTCTTTCCTGATGCTTTTCACCACTTAAAACGCTGATAATCCATCCGTGATTCTGGCTGTCTTTCCAGTATAAAACGGTGTCGCCAACACAAGGGCTAATCAGGCAGCTCAGTGCTTGCTGGGTTTCAATGTGACCATTTATCAAAAAATGACCGGATTCAGAAATTGAACTCACCTGACCTGCAAACATCGGCCGTTCGAATGTGCTTTCCAATGTAATATCGTTTTTAATTTGTGTACCCATATCAGGCTGCTGCCTCCGAGTTGGCCTGTAATTTGTCCGTCATTCTTAGCATTTTTTTAATATTTTTCTTCCAAAGCGTATTATCTTCTTGCAATTTATGCCAGTTCGCAGCGGTAAAATCACAATTCTTCACAGTACTGTCGACCAAATTGGCATGGGACCAGTCACTCATACTAAGTTTTAGATCGATAAATTCGCAGCTGTTCCACTGCGAGGCCATCCACAGGCTCTTGTCTGCGGTACATTGAGAGTATTGGCTGTGCTTTGCGAACACTTCACTAAAATTACTTTCGCTGATCTCACATTGACCAAAATGGACCTGATTAAATTGCGCTTTAATAAACAGGGTTTGCTGTAAATTACATTGCGAAAACTGGCAATGGTTAAAGTGGCAGCCAATAAAATTATTTGTTTGCCATTGTGCTTCGGTGATTGTGCAGTGGTTGAATACACTTTCATTAAATGAGCAGGCCTGCCAAACCAGCTTATGCCATTGCTTATTGTTAAACTGACACTTCAAAAACAAGCCCCTTTGAACCTGGCATTGCTCTATGGCAATGGTGTCAAAGTTGCTCTCATTTAACACAAAATTATTCATCTCTGAATCAGCAAACGTCACGGCGGTGCAGTCTACCTGCATAAAGGCGCTGTCCAGCCATTGTCCGTGGCTAAAAGTACATTCTTCCAGTTGTCCCTGAGTCATGGCACAGCGCTGTACGACACATTCACTAAAGGCAATAGCGCGATTTTCACAGGCGGCCCAGGAAGACTCGAGTAAATGGCAGTGCTTAAATTCCACCTGTTGTAACGTCGACGCGTGCCAGGTGCAGGTGGTAAAGCGAGCTTTTTCAAAGGTGCAATTTATGAATTGGCAGTTTAAAAAGGTGCATTGCTCGAATTGCGTTGCGTTAAAAACCTGGTCCTCAAATATCACTTCCTGAAAGGTTGCCATAGGCAGTGTTAATCCGTTGAAATTAACGCCTGCAATTTCGTCCTGAGTAATAAGGCGGTTTAAGCGCGCCAGTTTAAGCAGCTTTTCTGTCGGCATTGCGCCACCTCCTGATAGTCAGAGGATCGAGGTTTTCAGCCGCTTTGAAGTTGCTGTCGAATACCAGAGCCGTAAGGGCATCAGCCCGGTAAAAGTTAGCGCCTTTTAGCTGACATGATTCTAACAGCGTTGTTCTTAACAAGGCGGTATAGAAATTAGCGGCTGTCAGGTTGCAATCAACAAAGCGTGATTCGGACAAAATGGATTGAATAAACTGAGCTTTTACAAAGTTTCCCCGATGAAAATCCGAATCCCCCAAATCGCACTGATTAAATGCGGCTTGCGGAGCGTGCCAGTCGCGAGCATCGACGCGTCTGAATCCCGACTGCTTCGCTTTAGCACCCGCAAAACAGGCTCCGGATAACTTTCCGTCGCCACTAAACTGACATTTTTCCAGTTCAGCTTCGGCAAAGTTAGTTACGCTAAAATCAGAATCCAAAAAGGCACAACGAAGCAATTTCACCTGACAAAACTGATTTAACTGAAAGTCAGTATTCATGGCCACAAACATTTCCGCCGTAATATGCGAGAAGTCGGAATCACGGCAGTTGCTGTTTACAATGCTTACTTTGGTAAATTGAGCAGCGTTGAAACTGCTGCGTTTCAGGTGGGATTCAAAGATCACGCTGAGGCGCATATCGGCAGCGTCGAACCGGGCATTTTCCAGGTTCATCTTCATTAACAGGGCATTGCTCAGATTGGCCTGGGTAAACGACGGGTTTATGCCTACGGTGCTGCTGAGGTTAGCCTCATGCAGATTGGCCTTGTTGAACCGGGTATGGCTAATCTTACAACCTAACAGGGCGGTTTTGTGCAGATTTGCGGTTGATAAATTACTGCTCTCCAGATTGCAATTTTCCAGGTTTGCCTGGCTTAAATCAAATCCTTGTAAATTTAAGTGAGACAGATCGGCACCTGACCAATTTCTTGCCGCAAGGGATTCGCCATTATTCATTGCCTGGATAAATATGGCGCGTTTTTCCTGTGCGTATTCATCTTCTGGCCAGTCAGAGATGGGCGTCATACTGTATTGCTGCGCTTTAAATTGTTGCTCCTGCAGCATTTTCAGTTGCTCTTCATCCAGGTCCAGGCTTTTATCTTTCGGCAATGATTGCATTTCCTCAATTTTGTCAGAAAGGTTTCCTTTTTCATTTATGGCTTTTACCTGGGCCGGATCCAATTGTTTGAGTTGCTTTTCGCGCAGTTTTTCAGCGTCGGCCAGCTGCGCTTCCATCTCTTTTTGCTGCTTTTCGGCAGCCTTTTTTTGCGCCTCGAATTCTTTAAACAGTGGTGCCGAACTAAAAGAACCACGTTTAATGGCGGCTTTGGGAATAAGCACTTTGGGTTTTTCCAGTTCCGGGGCTTCAAATCCAGGCGGTAACATACCGCCATTGGCTTCTTTTGCTTCTTCGATAAATTGTGCTTGTTGTTCCTGTTGCAGCGCTTCAGCCTCGGCTAGTTCCTCGTCGTATTCATTTTGTTCTGCCGCTAATTGCTCAGGTGTTTTAAGTGGCGACAGCGGAGATTCATCGGAAATGGCTTCAAGCGCAGTTTCAGGGTTGACTCTGAGGGCGAGGGCTTGTTGATAGTGTTCAATTGTTCTGGGTTCGTCTTTCAGCGCTTCAAAGGCCAGCAAATTTGCCTCAATATCCCTGGCATCTAATTGTTGCACTTCAAGCTGGCCGTGCCATATCAGGGCGCCAACATTGATATCGGGGAATAACCACACGGTATCCAGGTTGAGTGGTACTTCCTTAAAGTTGTTTTCGGTGTCGTTAGTTTGAATGAAGCTTCTGGGGTAAACACCCGGTAGTTTTCCTTCAAAAACAGGCTGATTTTGCACCAGATTCGCCAGAGTATAGGCTTCATCACCACGCAGGTAAGTATCCAGTTGTTGATCTTTACGAGCCGCCAGGAATAACCGGAAGTCAGTATCCGGTGCCAGATTCGGAAAATGATTTTCCAGCCAGTCTTTGGTTTTATAATTGCCATTGTATTGACTGCGCTGGGAGTGATTGATTGTCAGGCTGCCAAATCCCGCGGGTGGGTACTTCTTACCGATACGCGTAACGCTGATGTCGTCGTCTTCAATGCCGGGCGCGGCGGTGATTTTATCCTGACAGACGTAGCCTGTGCCTAAGGGGTTGTCCTGATAACCTTCACCCCCGTAGGCATTTTGTTCGTTAACAAACACCGATTCCCAGGGGGCAGACTTACTTAATTTGTAGCCCAGTAGCCCTTTGTGCCAATAACGTTCACCGTGAATTTTCAGGCGCTTTTCTTTGTTGGCGAATTTTATTCCCACTGCTATGGGCTTCGCGCTTTCCGGGTCAGTATTCCATGCGCTGCCAGCCAGCATGAATTCGGCTGTGGGTTTAGGCATTACCATGTCTAATATCTGCGTGCCCAATTGCTCCTGAACCAAAGGCCATTGCAGGTTTTCAGTGCATATTTTATACGGGTTGTGCGGATCGGCTTCGCCAGGTTGGGTGCCCAATTCAAAAAAGATTACCGGCGCGGAGACAAAATAGTGCCGAAACTTAAAACTATAAGCTTTGTGCAGTAGTCCGACTTTTTGGGGTTTAATCACTCTCATCGTCGTTATAACACCAGTTTCGCTGCGCTGAGAATTTCTAAAATTGCACCTTCAATAGATAACGTTGAACGGTTATCTATGGTAAGTGTCGCCCCTCCGCCGGTGATATTGAGATCAGTTGAGCTGCCGGTGAGATTTAACGAAGAGCTTTCCCCGGTAAGATTCAATGAAGCACTGCTACCTGTTAAGTTCAGGCTGCTGCTGGACCCGGTTAAATTCAAACTGCTGCTTGAGCCGGTGAGCCCAAGACTACTTGATGAGCCCGTTAATGATAAGTTACTGCTGCTTCCGGTCAGTGAAAGTTGCGAACTGGCGCCGGTCAGTGAAAGGTTGTCTGACACGCCTGTTAGCGATAAACCACTTTGCATACTCGTAAGATTCAGGCTGGAGGAGATACTTGTCAAATTCATCGAAGTGGACATGCTCACGATACCGACGCTATTGGACATATCCGTGACAGAAACATTATTTGACATTGTGGTAATGCCGACACCATTCGCCATATCAGTACTGGAAATACTGTTGCTCATGGTGGTTGTACTCATACTGTTGCTGGTACCAACCGTACTGGTACTATTTGAGGTGCCGACTGAGCTGACGCTATTTGAGGTACCCACTGTGCTGACGCTGGTAGAAGTGCCAACGGTACTGGTACTGTCAGTTGTGTCGATAGTGGAAACGCTTACGGAGCCCCCGGTTTGGGTGGATTCACTGTAACTCCCTCCTGTTTGGGTGGAGTAACTCTCTTGTTTACCAATGTGCAAGTTTTTACTGTAGGTATTGCCATAAATTGATGAATCACTGTAATTGACATAACTCATCATATCGCCAGGATTATCACCGGCATCCGGACCGTTACCCATACGGGAAATGGAATGACTGCGTTCAGTTACCGAAAAACCGTAAGAGCTGCTTTCTGAATAGTTAACACTGTTGTAATTGCCACTCTTGCGGTGTTTTTCCACAATGGTTCGGGCTTTGCTGAGTGGGGTGGTAATATTGGCGCCAAAGCTGATGCTGGTGTTGTCGCCGTAACTGGTGCTGTAGTTATTGCCAACATTGGTGGAGCAGGTAAAATCCTCGGGCATAATAACTTTATTGCCCTTGTTCTGCATGATTTGCGTTACTTCCGGGATTTCATTGTTGTCCTGGGAGCGTGACACGGTAACCCAGGCACCGGTTTCCGGTATGGTTTGCATGTGCTCTGCCAGTTTAACCCAGTGAACCGAATCCGGATCATCGACAAAGGTGACATAAATGCCACGACAGTTAAATTTTTGCTGCCCGTTGTCGTCAAACTGAAAATCTTTTTTATCGTAGGCAAAACCGTCTTTTTCCAGGTATTTTGCCGAGCTTCCTTCGTAATCAGTTTGTCCGCTATTGTCTACCACCAGCGCTAAGATACTGCCCTGGTTCTCATGCGGTGCGGAAAACGGCGATGCTAAGCCATTGGCATCCATGGCTTGAAAAGAATTGGAGTAATCACCTGCGGCGCTGCCCTGGTGTTGCACCTGGGTGACGACAAATTCCAGGCCATCCAGAGTAGGGCAGATAGGCATGGAGCCATCATCGTCGTACTTTTCTTTAACCACAAACTTGTGGCCCGCTTTTAGTTCCGGGCAGGTAGATGAACCGGAAAAGTCAAACCGCGAAGCCACCAGACGGTTCATATGGTTATCGGTTACCGTATTGATTTCTTTTTCAGAAGCGCCGTATTGCACCATGTTGAGAAACTCCATATTCAGTTTCTCTTTTTTATTGGTTTTATTAATGAACACCGGTGTGGCCATCGCGGTATTTTGTGACTCCCAGGTCGCTTCTTTTTGTGCTAAAACCGTTGTAATACCGGATGTCGTCAGGTTCTGTTTATAATTAAATTGCGTAATATAGTCGTCTCTTTCCCGAGTTTGCTGATGGGTATAGCTCAGGTACAACTCTTTTAAATCATGGGTTTCTTCAACATTACCATCACTGTTGACCTTTCGGGCGTAGATCCCGGTGTAGTAGGGTTGATCGGTGATAATCATCTTATGATTCTTATCACTGTGCTCGAAATAGTAGAATAAACTGACTTTTTGCATTAGTCGGTTCAGAAAATCTAAATCTGTTTCGCCTGCCTGTAACCAGTCCTGTTTTCTGTAACCCGCTAAGCCGCGAACCACTCTTGAGGGTTTCTTTTCCAGTTCATCTTTATTGAAGTCGATGCTGTTCTCGCTCAATATCTCAATGATCACTTCCAGAATGGTTTTTTGAGAAAAAAGCCGGTAGTTGTTTTGCAATGACAATTTGAAGACGGCCGGTTTCAGACTGGCGGAATAAACTCCGCGTTCAGCCATGGAAAAATTAGTGATAATACCGTTGAAATAAACCACCGGACGCGCTTCAGGGTACTCGCCTTCGAACACATCTTTTTCAGTTTCTGGCGCTCCCAGACGTATGCAGGCTTTGGCACCAAGAATTTTTTGGAAATCCAGGGTTTGGGAGGTGGCGCCACCTTCGCTTAGTAAGGTGCCATATTTGCCGGCCAGTTCTTTACCCCAGGGCTTATTGATACCGGAAGAAAAGAAGGTATTGGCCCGCAAGTTGAGGTTGAAATCGAACATTTGCGATAACGATTCCTGACCGGAAAAATTCTGTAAGCGCAAAGTCTGGTCATCAATGATGGTGCCGTCATCCAGCTCCAGGTAAAAATCCAGGCTACAGCGGGGTGATGGAGGCGTGTCTGAGCGACTGGTGCCGGGATAGTCAGTGTAACCGACTTTTTCAGCGATTTGCGTTGTATTGGTGCCGGTATTATACCTCATGCTACAGCACCCCAAAATTGATTTTTGAGTGTTGGCGTTACGGTAAACTTAGGTAAATTAAGGGTTTTTCCGGTGACATGATCGGATTTTAACCAACTGGATTGCCCCAGGAACATCGACGACTGGCTGCTCAGTTGTGATTTAGGTAAATATTCCCAGTCTAACTTCAGACGGACATCGATTTCGTAGCGCCCGTCGGTCAGGTAGGCCAACATGGATTTAAGTACTTCGTGTAAATTTCCACGTGGCATCAGTTGTCGGCACTGGTCGATATTTTTAAGTTCCAGCAATAGTCCGATTTTTGCCTGATTATCCCAGTGTTTCTTACCCAGGCCGACACCGGAGCCCAATACCGCTTTTTCACTTCCCAATCGGGTCTGCCACTCTTCTGGCAGCTTGCGCCAACCGCCTTTGCAGGGATCGATCTCAACGTTGCAGTCAAACATGCACTCGATAATTTGTTTTAACGAAGAATAGTTTTGTCTGTTACCGATTAACAGGGCGGAAAATGTCAGCAGTTTTTCCTGGGTGATCGGCAGGCGTTGAAACAAGTCAAAAGTCGCCAGTCCTGTCAGTGATTCCAAGATATTAAACAATTCACTGTTAATGCTGATGTCGTTAAACAGCATCGGATCAAGGCGTTTTTTAGTATCGTAAAGCAGGTGCAGTAGACGATTGTTAAACAGATCCAAAAAGGCTTCCGGACCGCGATTGCCTTTGGATTTTTGCTCTAACAGTAAATCATTGTAAACGTCTGGAAGAGGGCCTTGCTGTCCAGTCAATGCGTAGCCATTGACTTTTACTTCGGTTACTTTGTGATCAGAATATAAGTTGGCGATGAAATTCGGCATAAATGCCTGTTCATTGACGGCTTTGAAGCGAATTTGTGGGATACCTTCTTCTTCGCGCACGACACACTCAAGCACGCGAATGGCTTGATAAAAATTAAATTCTTCAGCCTGACCCTGTAACAGATCTAGGCTAGATATTTGTGACCGCTCAGGGGTTTCCACTGATACACCTTCTTGTTACCGACCATCAGTTCCAGCCGGACAAATGAGTTGATATGGGCGAACAGCGCCAGGAATTGGTTCAGAACAGAGCCAAACAAAATCATGCTGCTGCCCTCAAATTTTCTGCCGTACAAAGTGAGTTTAAAATTGACGCCGTGGTAATAGCCGCGCCAACCGCTTTTTTGCACCGGAAACATATCGTTTTCTGCGGTGAAGTTTTCGATACTCTCAATCTGACGCTGTGCGACGTTATTATCTTTGCCGGCATACATGGTCAAAATCGACGTTAATGAATCTTGTGCCAGCTTAGGATCGGTCAATGATACATAATACAACGACAGATGGGATAGCACTTTCCACATATGCTCCGAATTGGCTTTTTGCGAGCGATACCGGGTAGGGCGTGTCAGCAAGCGTGCGGTTTTAATTGGCGAAGAGCCAATAACGGTGAACTCCTGACCGATATTAAACAATTCGCTCCAGGTACGGTTGCAACACAGGGTTTCTGCATACAGGGTTTCGCCTATGGGGATGTCCCGCACAAACGCTTCGCTAAACACCGAAAGCCAGGTTTCGGTTCCCGGTGTTTTAGTTTTGTGACTGGCTTCGGTTTGCGCCATCCAGCGAAAGTCCGAATCTTTGTGATCGCTTTTCACAATAGAGAAGTACGGCTGAAGCTCTTTTGACTCACCACGCCGGTTCATCGAGAAGACTTTGTCTACGCGATAAATCTCCTGGCAATCGTAGTTTTCCCGGCTGGGGAACAACTTGTAACGATAGTCTTTGTGAGTCAACGGCAAAGGCTCAGTGGTTTTTTTGAACAGGTTGACGACCGGAATACAATTCAGTTTCAGACTGTTTCTGGTGAGTGTAATATTCTTTGGAATGGGTTCATCAAACACTAACATCAGACGCAACGACTGATTAAACTGCACCCGTTCCATGCCGTTGATTTCGAAAAACAGGAACTTTTCCGGGAAGTGAAAATAGTCAAATAACAGCGAATAACCCAGGTCCTGTTGATTGGTGCAGGGCATGGTGCGCTCGTCATCTTCGTAACCACAGAATTTAAGGTTCTCCTTGCTCAGGGTTGCCACCCGTTCACCATTAGCGTCGTAAACAACGGCTCCAACAAACCCTTTCGCAAGGAGATTATAAAACTGATATTTGGCGGTATCGTCCAGATTGATAAAAAAGCGAAGTGGACATTTCATTAACAGTCCATCAGCTGCGGCTTCTGGTGACGACAGCAGATTAATGTCGATAATTGATTGTCCGGTTTTAAAGTGGTTCCGCACATAATCTTCCTGATTGATGGGGAACTTAGTGATTGAATTGACTTTCAGCGGCCACAGATCAACCGGATGACAGGAAGAAAAGCGACACTGATTTAAGCGTGCTGTGGCTTCCGTCTTACCAGTCACATTAATTGGTTCGAATTGACGTTGACCTTTAAATTGATAGCCATTGTCAAAATCTGCTGAAAACCCGTCAACGTCACACTCCATAATGGCCATTGAAGGGATAGAAGAAACTAATTGCGGATAAAGCTGCTGCAGCAGAATAGCCGGAAGCTGTTTGGTTTCTGCTTCCATATTCTGGCGCAGACGACTGGTCATCCAGGCAAATGACTGCAACAGTAATTCAATATGGGGGTCGCGAGATTTGCCTTGATTCAGAGCCAGCTCGTCGGCGATCGCTGGATAGTCACGTGCAAATTCCAGTGCGTCACTGCGCAATTCAGCGAGTTCAGATTTAAAGTAATCTGTTAACTGGTCCCTTGAGTGACTCATTACTTAACTCCGGCGACGCTCAGGGTATGACTAAAGTCTTCTCTTACATCCGCTACTTTAATTTGACCTGATACCGCTATTCTTTTTGGACTTAACGGATTTCTGTTGCCTGTAAGGCTAACTTTGGGATTGATAATTCGTGGTTCGTAATTTTTAACCATTTCAAGCACTTGCTCCATTAACAGGGTACTGTCTTGATTGTTGGCTGCATAGTCTACCGGATTATCAATGCCAAAGTTAAGTATCGATTTTTCCCCTTTGTGGCCTTTTTGGATGCCATCAAACCAGGAGCGACCCGATACTAAACGTTGGAGCTCCTCTCTGATCGACTCCCGCAAGATTCTCATTTTGCCAAAGGTATCCTCTGGCATTTTGAGATCTGGCTGACAAAGCCGATCAAAGAGAAAGCGACGCATTACATTGGTCCTCTGTTACGCGCCACGCTCCAGCTGTATACGAAGCTACCGGTGATCTGAGCCTGACTATCCTGATGCGAAGTCGTCCACTCGATATCGGTAAAGTTAAGCGTAATTTGCTCAGTAGCCATGTCATTGGGATGTGACTGGGCTTCTACAGAGCTAATCATGCAGTTGTACAGCTTCACGGTCATGATGTTACCGATGATTGAGTTACCGTCTCCATCCATATTTGCGTTGCGGCAAAGAAAGATTTGAGTTGGCTCCGAACCATCATCAATCGGTGCTGCAGATAGACAGTATTTGTATAAAAGCGGCGACGTTTTATCCAGATACTTCACTGCAGTAATATCATTTAAGTTAGGACGACCTGAGGTACGCGCTGCGTTACTCACATCGGTGGTCATCTGCTGTTTCATGCCAAAGTGCATGGATACCAGCTCGATACAACCCGACAGATCATCACCTGCGTCTACCAGCTCACCATCAATTAAGCTGGCGCCAGCAAGGTCTTCCAAACCCGGTTTCAATAATACTAAATCCATAACGATTTCCTCTTAACTAGTTATCAGGAAGGAAGATCTGCCACTAGTCGAATCGACGTGGATAGTTCTTCTAACTGAAAATGGGGTTTCAGGAATACTGTAGCTCTGTAGGCGCCTGGTTTTCCTGGTACATCAGTAACATCAATACGTGCTTCACGCAGTGGATACTTAGCCTTGATGTGTTGAGGCGGCGTATCATCCAGAAGTACATATTGCGCGATCCAGGTATTCAGATAGTTCTCAACGTTTTGACGCGTCATGAAGCTACCAATCTTTTCACGCATGATGACTTTGATGTAGTGAGCAAATCGAGATGCAGACATTACGTATGGCAGCATGGATGAGATGCGCGCATTTGCAGTTGCTGAATCTGTCAGGTACATTTTCGGCTTGTTGGTACTTTGACCACCGAAGAATGCAGCCTTGTTAGTGCCTTTACAGTGGCAAATTGCCATGAAACCAAGGTCGTTTAGCTCTTTTTCACGACGGTCTGTAATAGCGACCTGAGTCGGGCAGTTTAGTTCTATATCACCGCTTTCAGTTTCGAATGTGTAAGCCGGCAGACCTTCTACCAAACCACCACCTTCAACACCGCGGATAGCTGCTGTCCAACCGTGCAACGAGAACGCGTTAGTAATACGTTGGCCTAAGATATATGCAGGGTTACTCCATAAGATCTTACGCGCGTCTACTTGTTTAAGCGTTTTCTCCGTCGCGTTGCCTTCTTCATCAGTGTCAACCAGTGTGACGGCGACATCTTCATCGAAGTAGATACCTTCAACCGGGTTGTTTTCGTGATGGTAAGGTAAACGCATCATTACTTTCGGTAATGTCAGCGTTACATAGCGCGAATCTTCACTTTCGCGGAATGAACGCCACTGGATTAACTCCGCACTTTCAAACAGCTTGCTTAAGTCGCGAGGTTTGTAAAGGTTAGAGAAATCATCCATGTCGAACAATTTCGCGTAGGCTGACGCTATGAAGGGTGCGTGAGCTGCGGCAGCAACACCTGAAATCATTTCCAGGAATTTGATATCGCGTGCTGTACGACCGAATTCGAAATCACCTAACAGAACACTGTAGGGTTCGCCACCGAAAGTACCGTATTCTTCTTCATAAATGATTTTGAATAGTGCACTTTGGTCAAACTCAACCGCTTTATCCAGGTCTTTGAACAGATCCTCATAAGATACGTTCAATAAACGGATTTTCAGCTTATTGTTGGTTTCTGTATTCATTACCAGGAAGTGTAAACCTCTCCAGCTGCCTTCCAGCGTCTGGAAGTCATCGTGGTGAATAATTAGGTTTAATTGCTTGCTGATAGTGACGTCTTTTTCCGCAATACGATGAGTTAACATACCACCATGGTTGTAGTCCGGATTGTCACCTTTGGGGATCAAATCGTCTTTTACCATGATTTGCTCAACGTATTCAGCAATCAGCTCTATCGCATAGGGCTTTTGCGAATCTTCCAGAATCATCTGGCCTTCACTAAGCATTCTGGCGATGGCTTTGCCGTCTTCCAGTTCTGCAGCGTACGCTTCCAGGATTGCGGCCTCATAAGCAGCCTGGTCCAGTTTACGTGCAGCGCGTTCAGTTCGAGCCGTTTCTACCGCCTCTTTTGCGCCTGCTACTGCAGCTTTGATGGCGTCACCTTGCTCTGCGTCTGATAACAGCTCAGACAGGATGCCGTTTAAGCCATCGTTGCCATCCAGCTTGGCGGTGAAGTCACGAAGGCGACTGCGCTCAAGGTAGATTGCATTTAATTTAGGGACTCGCTGAACAACCACAACAGGATCAAAGTCATCGATGTGCATAAAGGGCACATTGACAGACAGTTCGCCTGATTCGTCAGGAAGTGTGTTTGGTACGCTGAATTTGACACGAGGTTCAATTGAATCAAGTACCTTGTTGAAGTTATCGCGATCAATCTGAACCATTTTACGATCCCGTAATGGGGGTAAAACTTTATCAGATTTAGCAGAAAGAGGAGCAATAACACCCACGATGAATGGGATCTCCTTTTTCTCCAACGCGCCGCCCGTTTCTACGTCATAGGTAATTTGTACCCGAGGTGGGCGAACCCTGCTTAGTTTATGTTGTATGCTATTCGACATTCGACTAGCCTCCGTTGATAAAAATTAAGCGTTAATTCGTAGCTACTTAATGTAGTGCCTCTCGAACATAGATAACGCGCCCTCCATAAACTCTTTTATGTAGTTCTCCTTCGACAACTAACATTTCAAGAGCTTCCATAACCAGATCCCTGGCGTTGTTCATGCTTTGTTTGGTTATCCACCAACTCGCAATGCCTTCAACAGTATCTCCAGCATGCGGATTGCCTCGGAAGTATTCCCTGATGTCCTTGGCAATGCTTTCTACTTTGACCGGTTGTGATGCCATTTTGTAATCCACTTGTTTCGTTAAAATAGGACTTGTCCGCAGAAACTAAGCGCATTATCCGTGCCAACTTAAAAAACTTTTTAAGTCGTTGATATATATAGATATTTGAAATGTGCAGTTTTTCTCTGTAGGGGTTGTTTGCCCTGGCAAAAATTAACCAATTCAGCGCCAGGTAAAGGAAGGTATGTGCTGGCGGGTTTTTAGGGCGAAACAGACCTACGTGGCACAATGGCCCTATACAAAAATACAGGGTTATGTTTAATAAATGACCGGTTATGCGTAGTCGTTGCACAAAGAGCGTAACTCTGGTGACGGTACAACCGGGCGGATTCTGATATTTCCGCACGGATTAGCTGGGCATGGCTTAGCCAGGCAGAATTGTTTGAGTGAACTTTAATGGGATGATTGGGCGATGTATGGTTTGCTGTGGCGATAGGACCCCAATGAGCACTGAATGGTTTATCCATTCGGCCTTTAATCAGGTGCGGCCATTCAGGCGTTGGTGATAAAGATCATTTCGCATTGTAAGGAAACAGCATTAAGTGGCAGTTAAGCTGCCTCAGAGGCCACTGTCAGGGCAAGAAGTCAGGGTAAGAACAGTGAGTGTATGGTAGAGAGAGCAAACAACAAAAAAGCGCAAACAGGATGTTATGCGCCTTCAGATAAGCTTGTTTTAGTTCAGGTAGAGAATTGGGTTCTTTCCAGGCCGTGTTTTTCCATCAGCCGACAAAAGGAGCGTCGTTCCTTTTTAGCTATTCTTGCTGCTTTGGAAATATTGCCTTCTGTTTTGACTAAAATACGGGTGAGGTAGTCCCGTTCAAATTGCACGATCAGTTCTTCCTTTGCAGCCTGAAACCCGTCAAAAGCCTCCAAATCACCGTTGATGCGATTAATTACATCGTTATCCGTTGTATTCGATCCGGTTAACAAGCTGGTGTCGGAAATAATAAAGCCTTCGGTTAAGTACCAGGCTCGTTTTATGAAGTTTTCCAGCTCCCGAACGTTACCATCCCAGTTCCATGCCTGCATTGCTGTAATCATATTGGCAGACAGAACTTTAATTTGATTGTTGCTTTGCAGGCTCAGGGTTGAAAGAAAATGTTGAGCCAGTATCTGAATGTCTTCGCCACGTTTTTTCAATGGCGGAAGCGGGATTTGCAATACATCCAGGCGATACATCAAATCTTCCCGGAAGTCTTTTGCCTTAATCAGCTCCTTCATTTCTTTGTTAGAAGCAGCAATGATGCGCACATCAACGATTTTTACATCGCTTCCACCTACCGGGCGTACTTCGCTGTCCTGCAGGAAGCGAAGTAATGCCACCTGAGCTTTTGGGGAAAGACTATCCACTTCATCGAGGAATACCGTTCCCCGATTGGCCACTTCTAACAGACCGGTTTTGCTTTTCTGGGCGCCGGTAAACGCGCCTTTTTCGTGACCAAATAGTTCACTTAAAATCAGATCATCAGTAAAGGCACCGCAGTTGATTGGCACAAAGGCTTCATTAGCACGATCACTCATATAGTGTACTGCTCTGGCGGTAAGCTCTTTACCGGTACCGGTTTGCCCTTTAATAAAAACATTGGTATTTGCGCAGGACACTTTTTTAATCAGTTTGACAGCCTTTAAAAAACTTGGCGAACGGCCATAGAAGTTCAGGCGTAAAAAGGTATCGTCCAGTTCTTTAGGGTAAAAATGCTGTCGTTGCAAAATACGCTGTTCAGCGTACTTAAGGTTATCAATGAGTTGACCACCGCCGGCCTGCCAAAACAATGTATTGTCACTGAGATATGGCGGCAATATTTGAGGTTTTTGCTCGGTAATAAGGTACAGGATTTGCTCATTAGTGCCATGATATTTGCGAATATCAAGGGACTTAATCGCTTCCCATTGATTAACTAACACCAACCAGATTATGGGGTAGGTGGTATCGACTTCTTCATGACTGATGGTTTCATAGGGTCGGGTGACTATTTGCCCCGAGCCTAAAAGTTCTGCCACTGCGTAACTGGTGTATTCGTCTGTAAACGAAACTAATCTTATTTGTGTGTCCCTGATTATCATAACGACGCTAATAGTTATGTTTAGAACATTATAAGTAGATGATTATGTTATTGTTTGCAACATAGATGAGGCAAAAATTCACCAAAATTCATAATTTCCTTAAAATCGGATTAAATGTGATGGGAATAAATCTACATTGATTAAAAAACACTCACCAATATAATTTTGTTTTAAAAACATTAAGTTAATGGTTCAGTCAGTCGGGTTATTAAGCAATTTTTGATAAATTTCCAAAACTTTGGTGGGTTCAGCACGCAATGTATAGTCTTCTTCTATGAATCGAAAATGAATTTTGTAATTTTGGTCAATTACGAAGGTGGCAGGTACCGGAAGTCTGAAATTTTGTTCTTTATTGCGTTGTTCAAGATCGATTTCCCAGCGTTTTAGCAACTCAATCATTTCTGCATCCAGTTCCCATATCAACCCCAGATCTTGTGCAAACGCCAAACCCTCATCATATAAAATGGGAAACGTGATATTATTGTCTTGTTTGGCCTGCAACGTATACTCAGGTAATTCAGGCGTGATAGCCACCAGGTTAATTGTGTCATTGGCGTTGTCGCAATAGTTTTGCCAGGCCTGCATTTCAAGCATGCAATAGGGACACCAACCACCGCGGATAAAAGTAATTATCAATGGCCTGTCGTTAACTAAATGGTCGCTACTTAAAGGGATATCATACAAGGTCTTTAACTGGAACTTTGGCATAATACTGCCCACAGGAAGACAGGTAGCGCACACCGAGTGGGACTGAAATAAAGACAAGCTGCGGTTGATGGTTTCCAGTATTTCCGCAGGTGTAGAGGCATCAAACGTGCTTTTAAATTGTCTCAGCGTATCCGTTAAATCTGCCATGGTTTAAAACTCTGGTGGGCTTTATTAAAGTTATAGCTCACAAGAAAGTTTTGTGCCTGGAAAAGCGCTTTTAGAGTTTAATTACTGGTTTTCTTTTTGATTTCGCTGAGCTCTGTCAGCAATTCGTTCTCGCGAATACGCAATGCACCCAATTCAAAGGTGATTTCTTCAGAGCGGCTGGCAAAACGACCATAGTCGCTTTTAGTCACCTGATCAGATAATTCGATGGTGGGCTCTTTAGTGATTTCAATCGCAGAAGCCGTCGGAGAGTGGGATTCAACTTCGTCGAAAAGCAATTTTGATTTGCTTTTTGCCTGAGAGTCTAACATCTGTAGTTTTTCGCCAAAGCGATCTAAGGCGGGTCTGTTTACGTTCAAACCTAGTTCAACACATTCTTTATGAGTCGCTTCGTAGTTACCATAATCATACTTGCGAATGATTTTCTTAACCATTTCCACTTTTTCAACTTGAAGCTTTTTATTAAACATCGGTATTTACTTCATCTTACTAACATACAGGATAATGCCAGACCTAATAACGTTTAGATAGTTAATAGTTTATTAACATCTTAATCCGAAATAATAAGTTAAAAAAACAGCAGTTGAAAGTGAAAATGTACAAAAATTGACTTTATTTGCTGATTTTTTGTTGTATTTTCTGTACAAAATCTGCGATTCAGCAACGTAATAGGTCGCATTTGCAACGCCAATTTACGCAGCAGCCTGTCACCGTACAGTGACATCCAGCCAAACCAATCGGTGATCGGAACTACTCACGCCACGTTCATCTTCACTTACCAGTGTTGCTAATTCGCTGTCTGCGGCAGGCCAAAATACACCAGCATTATGTATATTCAGGCCAAACGCGGATGGGATGACATAATCGGCGCGCATTTTCCACGCCGCTGTATGATAACGACACCATTGAGATTGCGCATTATGAGGCACATCGCATGTTCGCTGAGGAATGTGTTGCGCTACCTGGCGTTCTGAAAATCCCGGCGCCACTTTGGGATTGTGCAGTAACTCGGTGATCGCTCGCTTGCCATTGATTTCGGTTGCATCTCCTTCAACCGTGGAAGCGTTCAGGTCGCCAAGAATAACAAACCTGTCATTGCCCTTTAACCCCGAGCTTGGTACCCCATTGTCGTTATACAACCAGTTCAGGTCTCCGTTTACATAGTGTTGCCAGAATTTGATTTCATCAAAATTTCTGCGCCCATTCCGATCTTCCTCACCATCAAAAACGGGGGGAGTTGGGTGCGAAATAAGCGCATGAACTACCTTGCCGTGGATCTTCACTGGAATATCTGCATGGGTTTTAGAAGATAAGCGAAACTGCTTTATGCCTTCGTCAGAGTACCAGGCTTTGCCATCTAATTGCGGTAGCAGCGCGCCGGGGAGATCTTTCCACAGAAAGCGTTGGAAGGTCTGAATCTGAGATTCCAGAATCGGGAATTTGGACAACAATGCCATGCAATACTGACCATCATAATGACCAAATCCAAATTTATCAGGACGTTGCTCACTGCCTCGGAAGTTGATACCGGCACTGACTCCGGTATTGCATTCTGGTTGATAAATATAGGGGTATTCCAAGTCTTGCAGGTTTGCGTGACCTCGTTTCAGATACAAGTCGAGATAAATTTGTAAGGTCTTGCCTTGGTCATTGCCGTCTATTTCGTTTAGTAAAAGGATATCCGGTGCCACACGCTGAATGATTTCAGCGGATTTTAATGCCGCCGGGTAATCACCCTTTGAAAGCAGTTGGGCTAATTCTCCCCGCTGTTTAGCCTGGTCAAGACCGATATTAAATGTGGCGACTCTTATTGCGTCTGGAGATCGGTTACTGTCTTGCATAGTTGCATTAACATAAAGGTTAAATGAGAGATAAATCAATAAGCTGTATATGAATCTAACGGTATTTTTAACCGCAACATCAGTTTGTTTCCGTAGCATCAGGAACTAATTTTTGCGAAAATAGACGGCCACAATAACTGAAGACCCCGGAGAGGAGAAGTCAAACTTGAATAAAACAACCTCTCCAGATGACAAAATGCATCCGAAATCCTCACTTTATCTCTGTCCGATATGTAAGCAGCACCTTGAACCCGTCCAGCGGTCTTTTAAGTGCGTTAACAATCACCTGTTTGATATCGCTAAAGAAGGCTATATTAATCTTTTACCGGTAAACAAAAAACGCAGTAAAGCGCCTGGCGACAGTAAAGCGATGTTACTTGCCCGGCGGGACTTTCTCACGGCAGGGTATTACCAATGTTTAGTTAAAGCACTGGAAGAGACCCTCAAAGCGCAGTGTAAGCATGATCTGACGACTGTTTTAGACCTGGGCTGTGGCGAAGGATTTTATGGTCGTGAATTGCAGCAATTGTTAGCCGACCGTTTTAATCATGTTGGATTTTGGGGGGGCGGACATTTCTAAGTTTGCCGTCCAGTTGGCGGCTAAACAGTTTAAAGCCGCCAGTTATTCTGTGGCCAGTGCTGCGAATCTGCCTTATCGCGACGGCAGCTTTGACGTAGTGCTTGATATTTTTGCGCCTTACAGTCTGCCAGAAGTTCATCGATGCCTGAAATCCGAGGGAATTTTCCTATTGGTTGGGCCCGGCAGGGAACACCTTTCTGAGTTGGCCGGTCTGGTATATGACTCAGTTAACTCGCACAAGGGAAATCCGGTCAAACAGGATGACAGCATTTTACTGTCACCCATTTTCCAGCGACGGGTCACGGAGCAACAAACCATAGCCGGTGAACAAATATTAAACTTATTGATGATGACCCCGTATTATTGGTCAATATCCGAGGATAAAAAACAACAAATTAACAGTTTGACGAGTCTGAACGTGACACTTGATTTTGAATTGCAAGTGTTTAAGAAATAGCGGTTGAATCGAACACAGGGTAATCCGCGCAGTAGATAATGGATGAAGATAATCCAACCTGCGAGCACCTTGTCACTATAACGACGAAATAAGCGAGGCAACACTCGCAAAGAAGAATTCTTACAGGAGATAGTTGGGTAATGATCAAACTAAACGACATTGAAGCACGTATTATAGGTGTCTTATTAGAGAAGGAAATTACCACGCCGGAGCAGTACCCGCTGTCCCTCAATGGCCTGACCGTGGGCTGTAATCAGAAAAGTAACCGGGAACCTGTCATGACATTGAGTGAAACCGATGTTCAGAGTGGCCTGGATTCGTTAGCCTCGAAACGACAAATTATGGAAGACACCTGGGGCAGCCGGGTTACCAAATACAAGCACAAATTTTGTAATACGGAATTTGGCAGTTACAAATTTACCGCTCAACAAACTGCCATTGTGTGTCTGTTATTATTAAGAGGGCCACAAACACCAGGTGAACTGCGTACCCGTAGTAATCGACTGGCAGAGTTTAGTAATGTCGACGAGGTTGAATCTGCGTTGCAATCGTTAATGGATTTTAACCAGGATCAGTTGGTGCAACGGTTGCCACGAGAACCTGGTAAGCGGGAAAGCCGCTATGCACATTGTTTCGCTGAGCAAGAACAAACTCCTCAGCTCATTGATGCCTGCGAAGACGTCATAGCCGATGAGGACGATTTGCTAAGTCGGGTGATAAAACTTGAAGAGCAAGTCAGAGATCTTACAGACCAACTTGCAAAATTAAACCGCGTCAATGACACGATTTAACAGCCGGAACTAACGTTATGCAAGATTCAACAAACCGTGTAACTCCGACTGGCAAATTAGCACTCTCCCTGGATGTGTCGTTACGCATTTTGTTTATCAGCGCCACCGGCCCGTTTGGCGCTGACTTTGCTGAGCGTTATCACGCCCAAATAGCGCCTTTGCGCAGCGCTTTACAGCCCATAGCCTGGGGCAGCCTGGCAACGGTGGTTGCTGGTGAAAGCCTGGCTAATGATGAGGTCAGAGATTTCTTGATCAGCTCAATCAAAGACGCCAAAAGTCTTGGGTTAAAGGTAACCGCTCTGGTGTTAGAACAAGATGCGCCGCAGGGAAATGTTCAGTGGTGGGATTCTGTTTATCAACAGACAGGTCTTAGGTACCGACTCTTTTATAAAAGACAGGAGGCGATTTCCTTTCTGATTCAGTCACTTTCATAGACAGTACAGCCTCCTCCGATTAATTTTTGGTCAATAATATTCTCCTTGGTTTTCAAATTTATCTGCCTGATTTCACTAATAATCCATTTGCAACTATATTTAAGTTAAATGGGTTACATATTATGTAAACTGTTTCACGGAATTGTTAAAAATTTGAATTTGGTGGCTCACACATTTTAAATTTAAATGATACTATTCTGACCGTTTCCATCGTGACAGAGGAATTAAACCATTGGATAAAGAAGAAAAATTTAACCCGGAACGATTGCGCAACATGCGTAAAGAGGCCGGAATTACACAAAAACAATTAGGGGATATTTTAGGACTCAGTAGAGAGACGGTGCTGCACATTGAAAATGGCGCGCCCGGTTCTATTGATACTCTTGAAATTCATGTGATCAGAAACTGGTATATCGCTTGTGAGGATAAGATTTGTCAGCCCACTAAAGATGAGTGGGCGATCTATATTAAATCGTTTTTCGATATTAAATAGGTAACTATTTTATCTTAATACAAGCATTTAAAAATGCTCAGTAGCTTAGTAACTTTGACAATTATTAACTGCTGGGCATTTTTGTTTTTAAACGCTGCTGTTTTTCTGATGTAACTGAATTTAAAACGTTTTTCATTTTATAATCATCGGTAAAAAACGCCTGCTGAAGATGGCTTTTGCCAGGACACTGAGTGAGTGTCTAATGGTATTTGACGAGCCAACAGGGTTTCTCACGGTTGTTTGTCGGTTAAGCTTCATTCTGCTATAAAAACCAGACAATATTGTTCCAGGTGAACAGCTATGTTCATACCAGACATGGCAGTGAAAGAATACATTGATACGGTGAAAGTCCTGGCAACTGGTCGTTCCGATACACAATTTCACTAATTACATGCCTAATCGTACATAATCATAAAGCAACAACTGCTCTGGCAGTAATTTTCCGGTAGAGTATTGCGCTCAAAAACTAATACCTCAGAACTCTATAGGTGTCAGGACTGTTATGGCCGGAAAGCGTGAAAAGTTAGACTTGCTCAGTGAGCAGCTAAGACAAATCGGATTGCAGGATGGGGTTAATCAAACCAAAGTTTCAGGCGTTGCCTGTTTTAAATCTTCGGTTACGCAATCCAAATGCCCCAATCTGTATGAGCCACTGATATGCCTGATAGCACAAGGTGAAAAGGTCTGTCATGTAGGATCGGAAGTATACAGGTACAGGTCCGGAAACTTTTTCATTAATTTTTTACCCCTACCGGTGCAAACAGAAGTGGTGGATGCTTCAGAACAGACCCCCTTTTTGTCCGCAGCATTAGGTATTAATTTGGTGCGTTTGGCCGAAATCATTTTACAAATTGAAAGACTGCAAAGTGACGTTGATGTTGTCGAGCACAAACCTTTGGATGCCTCATGTGTTGTTGTCGGAGAAGCTGATGTTGACTTGATTGATGCCTTTAACAGACTGTTAAAGGTCAGCGGTTCAGCGACTGAAGCGGCGATACTGGGGGATGCTATTGTGGATGAAATCTACTTCAGAATCTTAACGGGTGAACATGGCTTTGCATTGCGCGAACTATTGAACCAATACGGACACATTCAACCATTGTCGAAAGCGGTAAATTACATCCACGCCAACCTGAATAAAAGCATTCAGGTTGAACAATTGGCGAGTTTATCGAATATGAGTAAGACGGCTTTTTACAATGCCTTCAAGCGCCTGATGCATTTACCACCTAATCAGTACATCAAAGGCATAAAGTTACAAAGAGCACAAGCGCTGCTTAAACAGGGAATGCAGGCCAATGAAGCCAGCTTTCATGTTGGATACAGCAGCTTTTCCCAGTTCAGTCGCGAGTACAAGCGTTTTTTCGGTTTTTCGCCTTCACAAACTGCGGCAGCTTAAACCCGAATGAGCTTCTTGTTGAACCGATGCCGAATTAGCAGCAACAGCAACACATCTACGAGCAGGTGAACTAAAGTTGCCCCCATGGCACCTAAACCTCCTGATTGCGCAAGCGCCGGCACAAACTTTCCTGAAACTGAGGCGTTGTTAATCAGGTCAGATAATGCCAGTGCCAGCAGGCCGTATTCTTTGTGTACCGCTAATACATTGATCAGCGCGAACACGAAAAACAATCCGGAAATCGCCAGGTATTTATCTTTATTCCAGGACATGTTGTCAGAATAAATCCAGCCAATGAGCACTGCACAGGCGGTGACGTAGAAGTTCCAGAGAAAATTAATCTGGTCTCTGATTTGAAAAACGACACTGACAAGTTCTGATTCGGTCATTTATTTGCTCTTTTTATGTTTCGCTTAGTGTAAACAAAAATCCCGCCATGTGTAATTCATAAATCATTTTGCACTTACACATATCACAGAGAACTGGTAGGTGTTGCCTATAATTTGTAAGATGTCGGATTATGGCTGGATCATTTTTAAGTCCCCCTGATCATACTTCCACAGAAGAGTCCTTGTTTCGACAACTGGTTGCTCCCGCGCTGTTGCGGGCTAAGCAATTGCAACGTCAATTTGAAAGACTGGCCAGCCACGATGTCAGTGAACACCATAGATTATTGAAAGAAATTGAGCAGGCTGAGCACAATGTCTGGCAGGCCATCGCATTAGCTACTGCGGATATCAATCCTTCGTTGATTTCCGAAGTGTCCGCAGCTTCCCCAATGTCTTTGAAGCCAAAAGATAAAGAGTGGATGGAAAAATGTCTTGTGGAGTCCAGCTTGCCGTTGCTGGAAGAGGGCGATTTTACGCCTATTCGCTTTTTACAGGATCGCCGGTAGCGCGCAGCGCGTTTCGATGTTCAGAATAATCGGGGTAAAAACGGTGTTGCTCTGGATAAGGCTTAATTTTTGCTTAAAATCTGTTATTCATGTCTTCTTTGACGATCAGACACATTTTTGACGGGTGCATTATGAGCAAATATCTGCCGCTGTTGCTAATTACATTATCACTATCCACATCCACCTGCCTGGCACAACAATCTGCTGCCCTGAAACTGTACAATCTTGAACTGGGCGGTGATAAAACCCTTCAGCAACAGTTGGGAGTCAGCCCGCAAAGCTTTTTCTTATCAGATGGAAATAACCAGGAACCGGGCAAGTCCCTGTCCGTGAAAGAGCGGGCAGAAAATCAGATAGCCTGTAAACAGAGTGGTTTTGGTGTTGGTAAAGTGCTTAGCCAAATCTACCATGATCTTGCGGCACAAGACGAATATCTGGAAGCACGCAAGGAGTCTCTTAATCAACGAATCAAAGAGGACCTTAGCAACACAGAAAAAACCGTGATACACAGTGTTAGTAAACGTTTTGCTCAGCCCGTTTGCCATTGGGCATTTAACTCAGCAGAATATGTTAATAAAGAAGTACCCACCGTCGTGACTAAATTTATCAATAAGTCTGGCGTGAAAAAACTGGCCACGCTGACTTTTAGTGTCAATCATTCAGGCAAATTACTGTCACTAAAAGCGGAACAACTGGTGGAGCGGCTGGACTCCGAACGCCTGGACACTATTTTGGCGGCTATCGCAAAACGCTATAACATTGAAATTGACGCGATTGCCATGCTTAGCAAAACCAAACAAAAACAGATCCTGGACGGTAAGCAAGCTATCAGCTTTCAGGTTGATAATGCACAATGTGATATTCAGGTCAGTAATACTTATTACCGAAGTGATGCAGCGGCGCGTTTTTTCGGTGTTGAAGAGGCGCATGGCTATATCGAATTTGGTTGTCAGTTGCCAGCATTACGCGATTTTGACGATGCGAAATTGGCGGCCTATGTGACGCAGCGTGTCACCGAATCGGTCAGTCAGCTATTGGCAAAACACAAAGCCCAAATGAAAGCTGAAGGACAAAAAGAACAACATTCGGGATTTGTGTTTTAATGCCGGTTTAAAGAAACAGCTTAACTCAAGTACAAGCTGAGTTGCTCTGAAAAACCTTTAAATGACTCTTTTAAAATTAATCAAATAATCATTCGTTCACCAGCATTCGATAGCGAATTTTTTTCCTGAATGGTTTCTCTGGTGTCGTAAATTCAAAGGGAAAGTCGGGTTTATTGGGAGCATCGGGATAGTATTGGGGTTCAATGCAGATACCGTTACGCGGCACAAATGGCGACCCCATATGATCTGCAGTGTAAACCTGTACGCCGGGGTAGTCAGAATATACTTCCAGTGCAACACCGCTTTCTTTACTGCTCAAACGCGCCACAGGCACATTGTCATCGGTACGGGATACCACAAAATTATGATCAAGACTGGTGGTAATCTGTTTAGGGCTGGTGAAATCAAAGTCCGCCGGTACAGTCGCTATGTCGCCGGTGGGAATATTGTCTGCCGCAACCGGCGTGTATGTGGCGGCATTGAGTGTTAACCAGTGACTATTGATGTTCTTGTTGTGTTCAGCCAGATTAAAATAGGCGTGACCAGTTGGCCCAACCGGGACTTTACTGGCAGAAGTGGCTGAAAACTCGATGCGTAATTTATTGTTTTCTGTTACCTGATAACTCACCTCAAAATGAATAGGGCCGGGGTAACCTTCTGCTGCGCGTTTTTGATGCAGGTAAGTGAGAGTGAGTTTGTCTTTGGTTTGTTCCTTAAGTTGCCAGTAGACGTTTTGTAAGCCATCTTTACCACCGTGCAGGTGATTTTCCCCTTCATTTGCGCCCAGATAAATTGTCTGACCATCGATAATGACCTGAGATTGAGCAATCCGGTTGGCGTAGGGGCCAGCAATAGCCCCCATACAGGCGCCGTCCTGCAAATAATCTTCAATGTGGTCATAACCAACAATGACGTTCTGCCCGCGAGAAATTTGCGTACACCAGTCAATAAGGCGGGCCCCGAAGTTAAGAATGGTAGCCTGATTGCCGTTAGCGGAAGAAATTTGCCAGGTTTGTAACATATGAAAAGCTATAGCGTTAATCTTATCTGTAGCGGATTAAAACCATATTAACCGCGGGAATCAACTGTAAAAGTGCAATAAACAATTTAAATAAATGAACTGGTGAATAAAGCAAACGCCGGATTGCGCGACAGACACTGATTTTGCACCCCGCAATCCGGCTGAAGATTAAATGATGGTTTTTCGGGTTCTCAGATGATTAAATCTGTCCTCCACGTAGGTCTTTTTGATACTGACCAATTCATCATAATTGTCCTGAAAGTACACTTTTGTGGCAATACCCGGATCTTTAAAGCTGATAAACGCGCCATAAGCGCCTTCTATCTGGGTTCTTTGTGACACATCAATCCAGTCCATAGCCCGGTTGGTATCGACAAAGACCTTGTTGGTTTGAAGCTCCAGTTTGTTTTTGATGCTTTCGTTCCACCAGGTCTGATATTGAATAGTGTATTGGCAAGGGCGATACGGAAAAGCCACGCCCAGTTCCTTTGGGTTTTGCCAGGGTTTCTGACATGCAGTCTCTTGTGAAACGCCCATATCCTGATAAAAATCCCCCACAATTGCCCCCAGGGTTACATAACTAAATAAGCCCAGGTGTTCGCTTTCAGGGCTTAGTAAATTGGAGGAAAGTGTCCTGATCAACTGTTTGCGGCTGGTGTCATTCCATAGCCCTGAACTTTTGGCCGGAACCAGTTTTGAACTGATTTTATGGGGAGCAGGGGCATCATAATCTGGCGTAAACGGCGTCCCCTGCAACAAGGCGGTATTGCCCGGGCCCTGGCCAGAATAGCGACTGACATCGGCGATAGAGTTTCTTCCCCAGTCACCCATTAAATCCACCGGGTATTTGGCATCATCATCGTTTTGACCGGCGCCATTGGCCGGGTAAATCACCACTGTAGCCTTCGTGCCGCCGACACTGGCAAAAGCGCGATCAATAAAGTTCTGCAACTGGTTTTCGTTACCCTGCCAGTACCCATACATCAAACAATGGTGGTATATGCCGTTTTTGTAAGCCTTGTCAAAATCACCGTCGAAGTGTTTCGCATTGATTTTCAGGTTTGTACCCAGCAATTCAGTGTTGCTTTCGTTAATGGCGTCTTCCCAGGCTGTCAGTATTTTGTCTGTTGCGTAATCCTCAGAGGGTAACGGGCAGCTGGAATCTGTGCTCAATTGCGTGGGAGAGTTCCATTCAATGGTAAACCGGTGTATCTCATGTGGTAGCTCAAAAGTCTGGACTTTCCACTCGGTGACAATCCCATAACTCATACCGCCACCACCGCGTAACGCCCACAAAATATCGGAGTGCTGTTTTTCAGTGGCGGTGATCCGGGTGCCATCACCTAAAATGATTGTGGCTTCTTTCAGGTGCTCACAGCACATACCGTGCTTTCTGGTCCAGGGGCCCCAGCCTCCGCCCTGAATAAACCCCGATAGGGCAACGGTAGCACAGGTTCCATGCGGTATCATTCGGTCCTGTTTTGCCAAAAGTGGCGTTAGCTCATAAAAGCGGTATCCGGCGCCGATGGTCGCTATGCCATCGTCATCAATTTCAATTTTGGGTTTTAACCCGGTAATATCTATTAAAACCGTGTTGTCTCCACTGGATTCACCAGCATGGTCGTGCCCTCCGGTGCGAACTCTCACCGGTAAATTATATTTAACTGCCATATGATACGTGGTTTGTACCTCTTCGGTTGAGGTACACATAACAATTGCGAAGGGATGGTACTGATAGCGGGTATTAAACACCATGGCTTCTGTTTGATAGGTGTTTAAGCCTGGGACCTGACTGGGAAAGTGGTTTGAAGGGGTTAACAGCCGCTTTTGATCAAAACCCTGTGCAAGCATGGCATCAAAAAACAGTTTAGCATTGTAAACCATCACGGAAAAAACACCCAACACCTGCCTTCTTTGCTGCATCGGATCATTTATTTTAGGATCCTCATGTTCCACTGAGCCTAACATTGCTGTTGGCGCGCTAATATCAAACCTTTCTTGCTGTGACATAGTTATATTCCTTATAGTGTTCCTTTGCCTGGGAGTAAGATTGTAGTGGTAAATAAAATAATTACCATTATGTCGAAATAATTAAACATAAAATATCAGAGAGTGAAATGAATAACCCCGTTACCGAAAAGCCAATTAACTGTATCGTGTCCGTCGATGGACAGCCATTAAGTGCGACTCATCAAATCAGTGCGGTGCAGATGGTTTTGCATGCCGATCAGGAAAGTGTTGCGAGCATTACCATCAATGAATCTTCGCAAACCACTGATCAGATACATTTTCCAAAGCAAATTAATCCGCAGGCAAATGTAGAGGTGGCATTAGGGGATGCAGACCATTGCACCCGGGTATTTAGTGGTGAACTGATGGCGTTAGAGGCTCAGGTATCGTCAGGGGTAGGTACTCTGGTGGTTTTAAATGCGCTTACGGACATCGACTTTCCATTTGAGAACAACCCAGCGCAGTGTTTTACTTATGGCGAATCCTTACTGGACTTTAACGGCGTTGTGCATTTTGAGGACGCACCAGACGAAAACCATGACTATCCCACAGAAGTGGAGCTTACGGTTATCGGAAATGCCTCTTTAACACCGAATCAGCGAGTAAATCTGAAAAATTGCAGCCAATGGTTTGACGGTACGTATCAGGTATTGACGGTTAGCCATCGACTGGAAAACGCGCGCTGGCTAACGCAACTGGTGGTTAGCCGCTGATTTTAAAGGGGGGCTTTTTTAAGTAATCCGAAAAGCCCGTTGATAAACATTTGTACTGACATGATCAGCAACAACATCCCCATCAAGCGTTCCAAAGCTAACAGACCTTTGTCTTTTAGTATGCGCAGCATAAAAGGTGCGGATAACAAAACAACCATAGTAATTGCCCATGCAATCAATACCGAAAGGGTGAGCATGGGTAAACTCAACTGAGAGGTCTTTGACATGACCATCAGGGTTGCCAGCGCTGAGGGGCCGGCAATCATGGGCATGGCAATTGGTACTACGAATGGTTCACCTTCACCACCAAATATGCTGTGTCCTTTTGGGGGCGGGAATATCATTTTGATGCCAATCACGAACAGAATAACCCCACCTGCAATGGTTACCGCTTCAGTTTGCAATCCAAATAACTTTAAAAAATGCTCACCGAAGAACAAAAAGATCAATAACAGCGCCAGACCTATCAGAGTTTCTCTGAAGATAATTTTGCGTTTTCTTTCTTTTGGAACCTCTTTGAGTACCGATAAAATGATGGGTACATTACCAAATGGATCGATAACGAATAACAGCACCAGGGTCAGTGAGATAATTGAATCCAGAATTTCCACAATAAAGTTCCCAGAAAAAACAACTAATAATTTTTAGACTCTATTCTAGCTGATGATGTTGTTGAATTTCCAACTTCCTGAATTAGTTCATATTTTAATGGTGCGAAAGGCGTTGAGTTCAGTTTTGGTCGAAGAATGACAGGGCGGTAACCAGGTTAACATAATTTATCTATGACAGGCTTGTAACGTTACCTGTCACATGCAATCATTTGTGACAGGTAACAATTGCTATGTGAGTACCGTGATGAATGACGCTGACTTTTTCGTTGTTAAACAATATTTAATGCGCAGCATTGCGCGCCCAGGCTTTTGGCAGGGGATTAGCCTTGAGCAAAAAAATAAATCTGTAACCAGTCTCCACCAGTTACCGGATGATAAGGCGCAGTGGCTAAACTGGATAGCAGATAATTTACAGCCTGAGCAACAGCAGAAGCTGAATGCATCTGTGCGAAAATCGCGGATGCGGCAAAAAGGCAAAGACATTACAGTATCTGATGAAGCGCATCGCATACTGGTGGCGTTATCGGACAATGGCAGGTTGAGTTTTTCACAGGTAATAGAGCAAAAACTGAATCGGGCCTATTTAAACGCCATTCGCAAAGATAAGTAACGCCACATTTACAGGGAAATTCTTGTTCTGATTTAACTTTTTTGCATATAACGTCTTTTAATATGATGTTCCTTTAAGTAATCTGCAACTAATGGGTTTGGCTGCTGACGACCTCACAGTCGCTGAACTATCGAATATTTGGGATAACTGTTCAGGTTTCCTATCGTATCTAAGCTGGAATTAGTAAATGACATCTATCAGTATTCGCGCAAGATTAATGCTAAGTGTTGGCGCAGTCGTGTTTGTCCTGGTCACCATTAATGGCATGGTAAATTATCTGCAGGCACGCTCCGGGCTCAAAAGTGGCGTAACCGAAATTATCAACCGCACCGGCGAAAATACCACCCGTTTTGTCGCCAATTGGTTCAGTGTAAAAAGCCAGATGGTTTCTGGTGCCGCGGAAGCGCTGCAATTAGGAAACAGCATTCAGGATACCGTACAACAAGGTCAACTCGCGGGTAAATTCGAAGTAATGTACGTTGGAGCCGGTGACGGACGTATGTTGACCTATCCGGCAATAAACCTGCCAGCGGACTACGATCCCAGAACACGTCCCTGGTACAGGCAGGCACAGCAAGCCGCGAAACAGATAGTTACTCCACCGTATCAGGATGCCAGCTCAGGCAACATCGTTATGACGTTTGCGCAACCGGTGGCCAATGATGTTATCGCCGCGGATGTCGAACTGGGGGACGTGGTTGAAGAAGTATTAGGGGTAAAAATTGGTGAATCCGGTTATGCCGCGCTGATCGACGGTGAAGGGAAGTTCTTAGTACATCCTGACAAATCGAAGGTCGGTAAGTCATTGTCCAGTTTTGGTGGCGGAACCCGCTTAGGCAATAAAGCCAGCGAAATTGAAATAGACGGCGAAACCTGGATGGCAGCAACCTTTGCCATTGACGGTGTTGACTGGAAATTACTGTTGGCCATGGAAGAGTCAGATGCCATGTCTGGTCTGGGGATGATTGCGGTAACTAACCTGTTGATATCTGCAGCTACAATTGGTCTGGTGGTTTTGGTTTCCGGATTTATGATCTCCTTATTATTACAGCCGCTTGTGTCGCTCAATAAAGCCATGTCAGATATCTGCAAAGGCGATGCGGATCTCACCAAGCGTCTGGAAGTAAAAAGTGAAGATGAGATAGGCCGTTTAAGTCAATCTTTTAACCATTTTATTAAGATTATTCACGATTTAGTGTCAGATACTATGACCTCCGCCAGTCGCCTGACAAACTTGTCTAACTCGGCTCGCGACAACGCCCAAAATAACAATCATGCGATTCAGGTACAGCAATCAGAGATAAGCCAGGTGGCCGCCGCAATTAATCAAATGTCGACAACCTCTTCTCATGTGGCAGACAACGCCACAGATACGGCAACCGCAGCACAAAAGGCGGCTGAAGAAGGCAATAATGGCATGAAGAACGCCGGCGAAAACAAAAAACGGATGGAAAACCTGACGCGTCAAATCGATGAGACAACCGTAACGATCAATCGTCTCGATGAGCAGGCTCAGCAAATCAACAGTATACTGTCTACGATTCAGGGAATTGCAGAGCAAACTAACCTGTTAGCCTTAAATGCTGCCATCGAAGCCGCACGTGCCGGTGAACAGGGAAGAGGATTTGCGGTGGTTGCCGATGAGGTGAGGGCGCTTTCCGGTCGTACACATGAAGCAACGGGTGAAATTCAGAATGTTATTAAGGAACTACAGGAACAAACCCAAAATGCGGTGAATATCATGGAGCAAAGTAAAGCTCTGACCGCTGAAACAGGCGCCAGTGCCCAGGAAGTGACCAGCAGTTTAATGCGTATCGCAGAAGCCATTGAAGACATCTCCGGCAGGGCTAATACCATTGCAAATGCCTCCAGAGAGCAATATACCTCGACGGAAGAGATTAACCGAATTGCGACAGCGATACACGACGCTTCAAATCAGTTGGCGGAAAACGTGCACCAGGCCACAACGCAATCGGATGAATTGCATGCACTGAGTGAGCAAATTGATGGTAATCTGGCCCGGTTTAAGGTTTAGATTTAAGCTTTACGACAGGACAACAAAAAAGCCGCTCAACAGCGGCTTTTTCAATGGGCTAGCACTAAAACAATTATTTAGATTTACCCTGATTCGCTACAGCATCCATCATCTTTTTGATTTCTGCCGGATCACCCAAATACTGTTTGCTGATGGGCTTCAGGTTTTCATCTAATTCATACACCAACGGAACACCCGTAGGGATATTGAGCTCCAACACTTCTTCATCTGACATGTCGTCCAGATATTTCACCAGAGCCCGTAAGCTGTTGCCGTGCGCCGCGATAATGACTTTTTTGCCGCCGCGAATTTCAGGCACTATGGTATCGTGCCAGTAAGGCAAAACACGGTCGATAGTTAATGCCAGGCTTTCTGCTTTAGGCAGGATACGTGGATCAATGCCTGCGTAACGCTTGTCATGCGCCGGGAAGTGTTCATCAGACTCATCCACTGCCGGGGGGGGGATATCAAAGCTACGACGCCAGATTTTCACCTGATCTTCACCATGCTTCTCAGCGGTTTCTGCTTTGTTTAAACCTGTCAATGCGCCATAGTGTCTTTCGTTAAGACGCCAGTGACGAATAACCGGAGTGTAGAGTTCCTTCATTTCATCCAGTGCTATCCACAGGGTTCGCATGGCGCGGGTTAACACGGAAGTAAATGCCAGATCAAAACTGAATCCGTTTTCTTTTAACAGTTTGCCCGCCATTTTGGCCTGAGCAACACCGGTATCTGTTAGATCAACATCGTGCCAGCCGGTGAAGCGGTTTTCTTTGTTCCAGGTGCTTTCACCATGTCTGATAAGTACGAGTTTATGCATTTAAAAAGTCTCCTTAATCACTGAGAGATAGCTTGAGTGTTAAATTGGATTTATGTGCGCTTAGTAGGGGGGCAAGCGGCTGATTTTTTCCGACTAGTTTAGAACAAAGCACAAGGCAATGTCATGGCATAAATAATTATTTGTCATAACTTTGTCGGGATTGTCTTGTCGTTTGGGCATATTACTCGGGACCAGCTGATGATCCCGATACCATGTTGTACTATCTTGATTTGTGTTTATCGTCACTTGCTATCACATTGGTGACTTCTGTATCCGGCAGGTCCTGAATCTTAGGCTGACGTTTGCGTTGAGCTTTTACCGGTACCATGCCGCGCATTGATTCCAGTTTACCAAAGCACAATAGCTTGTCTTCTTTTTCCAGAACCCGATCTGAGCGCGGATTTGGGATGACTTTATGACCCCGATACAGGGTGAGCACGTTGAGATCTTTTTCTGAAAGCCCAATTTCTGACAATTTTTTGCCCACATAATTCGAGCCTTCCGGGACATATATCTCACTGACGCCATAGCCTTTGCTTACCGTTAGTCGCTGTCGAATATCGATTTCCGGAAAATCTACCTGCGCAGCAATATAGTCAATAATGGCACCTGCGATATCCAATTGGGTGCAGGTTTCAATGCCTTCCAGTCCCGGAGATGAATTAACTTCCATGATTTGCGGCCCTGAGGCACTTTCCAACATATCCACTCCCGCAACTCTTAATCCCAGTATCTGAGCAGAGCGGATTGCGGCCTGTTCATATTCTTCCGATAACTCTACCTGTTCTGCACGTCCGCCCCGGTGCACATTACTGCGGAATTCCTGACCTTGAGCGACTCTGCGCATTGCCGCCACAACCCGATCGCCCACGACTAACGCACGGATGTCTTTGCCGCGGCTTTCAGCAACAAATTTTTGTATCAGCACATTTTGCTTTTGGCTTTGCAGTAATTCGATAATAGCCTCGGCCTGTTTAACGGTGTCTGCCAACAACACGCCAATTCCCTGTGTTCCTTCGATCAATTTAATGATGACCGGTGCACCGCCTACACGTTCTATTGCAGGCAAAACATCTTTTTTATCCCGTACGAAGGTGGTTTCCGGTATGCCGATATGATGTCTGGCCAGAACCTGCAAACTGCGTAATTTATCGCGTGAGTTGTTTATCCCATGTGCTGTATTCGCACAAAATATGTCCATTTCCTGGAACTGGCGCACTACTGCCGTGCCATAGTATGTGATTGACGCCCCAATTCGCGGTAAAACGGCATCAAAATCAGAAATTTCTTTTTGTTTATAGAACAAATCCGGATCACCGCGTTTCAAATCAATGGCGAATTTTAAGGTATCCAGAATTTTGACATCAAAACCGCGGTTTTTCGCAGCTTCCTTTAATCTTCGGGTACTGTATATATTTGGAGAGCGGGATAATATTGCCAGTTTCATAGAAAACTCCCTGATTAACTTATCCTTCAATGGTAGATCAGTCAGACTTAAAAAGTTAGTCAAGAATGTGTAATTTCTCGATTAAAATGCGAAACCCTGTTAGCCAGCCTATAATTCATTAACCAAAACCGTAAGTCACAGATTTAAAAGTAAAATCATGAAAGATAGCAGGTATCAGGATGCCTTACAGAAATTGCAAATCGAGTTGGTTCACCTGCAGCATTGGGTAGTCGAACAAAGGCTCAAGGTTATCGTCGTTTTTGAGGGCAGGGATGCAGCAGGCAAAGGCGGCGTAATCAAAGCCATCAGCGACAAACTCAATCCCAGAGTGGTAAAAATTGCCGCACTGGGAAAGCCCTCAGACAGAGAATCTGGCCAATGGTATTACCAGCGATATGTAGCGCAGTTCCCCGCTGCCGGTGAAATTGTGCTGTTTGACAGAAGCTGGTACAACCGGGCAGGCGTGGAAAAAGTAATGGGATTTTGTACGGACACTGAATATCAGTACTTTTTACAAAGTTGCCCGGTGTTTGAAAAAATGTTGCTCGATTCAGGCATTATTTTGTTGAAATACTGGTTTTCTGTCTCTGACAATGTCCAGGAAAAACGTTTTAAGGAGCGACTTAAAAACCCGCTAAAGCGTTGGAAGTTTTCAGACATGGATGCCGAAGCCCGCAATCGTTGGCATGAATACTCTACGGCGAAAGATACGATGTTCAGACATACAGACACCCCTGAATCTCCCTGGTTTGTCGTCAACGCGAACCATAAAAAGGCGTCAAGACTCAATTGCATCGCTCATATTTTGTCGCAAATTGATTACCAGACTACAGATTTTAAAGCGGTGGAATTGCCTGAAATTAAGCACACTAAGACCCGGCGTATGCCCATCAATAAACTCAACTGGATCCCGGAAAAATACTAAAAAAGCCCCGGATTCGGGGCTGCCACAGACACAACGTTTAAGGTTCCTGAGGTTGAGTCCATCCTGGACTCTGTCAGGAGTTTGCTGCGCTTACCAGGGTAAGACGCAGCCAGATCAAACCTTCCTTTGTTTGAAAATCACCACACTTAGAATCGTGCTCTTGCACCCACATACCAACGGCGGCCGATTGGGTCGTAGGTACCTGCATCAGTTTCCGTCCCCGTATCACTCTCTGGTAGGCCACTGATTATTGCTGGCGGCTCTGGATCAAACAGGTTGTCAACGCCGGCAAACAACTCGACAGTCTCCGTTAGCTGATAGGTCACCTGGGTGTCTACATAAATCTCAGAACCGACACTGATAGCGCCAGGTGCCAGATCGAAGCCCGCCAGGAATTGATCATCAAGGGCCGCCGAACCTATGTAAGTGGCGCCCATAGTGACCGACCATTCGTCCCAATCGTAGGAAACGTTCAAATTGGCACGATGCTCAGAGGCTCCAATTTCGCCTACATAAGGGTCTTCCGGAGCGCCTGGTAGCGGAATAACACCGCCTTCCATTACATAGGTGTATGCCAAACGGCTATTCAAGCGGCCAGGACCGACATCACCGGAATAAGTCAGGGTCAGGTCGATACCTTCGTTTATCTCACCACCACTGTTAGAGTCAGAGCTGTTAATAAACTCTATTGAACCGGCACTATTGGTACCCAGAGGCGCAGCACGACGCGTAATAAATTGACAGAATGAAGCATCACCGCCATAGCACTGATCCAGAATGAATTGTCTTGGCGTGGGTACGATGGCATCTTCAATTTCAATGTCAAAGTAATCGATGGTCAGGCCAAAGTCTTGCAACATACCCGTTGGGGTAATAACGACGCCTATCGTGGTTGATTTACCGGTTTCTTCAATCAGATTTGGATTACCGCCATCAAAACCACTGATACCCTGAATATCCGACTGATTTAGTGTGAATGCGCCATTAGCGGCGATATTTGCAGCGATACCGGTATCAGCCCGGCATCTTTCTGCAACCGTACCAGAATCTGACGCCGTAATTCCTGTACAGGGATCGTTCAAACCCGGTGGAAATGTTTGGCTGGGTGGCGAAAACAATTCGCCAATATTCGGCGCACGGGTAGATTGCGCTTCGATGGCGCGAAAACGCATCCAGTCGGTGGCTTGCCATTCTAAACCGACGTTCCAGCTGGTTGTGCTGCCCACGGTTGAATAATCAGAGGCACGATAAGCCGCTCTGGCATTCAGGCTTTCAATGATTGGGATGTTCGTTTCAATATAAAACTCGGTTACATCAAATGAGCCCTTGGTGGCCGGGATAGCGTTCCCCGCATTTAATCCGGCTTGTTGCAATGCGTCAAACTCGTCACGGCTGGTTTCCTCACGGTATTCAAAACCAACGGCTACACCCACCGGCCCGGCAGGCAGTTCAAACGCATCACCACTGATGTTACCGCCAAATATTTCCTGAGAAATAAATGAAGACAACATGCCTGGCGCATTGATATAAGCTGCGGCTTCCGGCGTGATCGAATTAAAACCGTAGATATCAATGGGTACACACCCAAAGGATCGGGCGGTAGCGTCTACACAGATGGCTTCATCAGTTACACCATCTTCATCCAAATCCAGGGTATCCGTTACCGCTTCTAACGCATAGCGGAAGTTCTGCACATTTACCTGGCCATTAGACACCTGAGATTCTTTGGTTTGGCCATAGACATAATAAACGTCATAAAACCAATCATTGAATAACTCGCCTTCAAACCCCACGGTAAATCTGAACGTATCCCGGTCAGCTGTGTTACCACGGTTGGCAACATCCAGCAGACGTTTGGCAAAGAAGTCCAGATCTCTGAGGCCATCTCCGTTTACATCGTTGGCGGCGTTTAGAATTGTGTCCGGAACATAAGGGTTGGTCAGGATGCTGCCATTGACATTAAATTCCAAAGGTACAGCACCATCAGCATAAATATCGTCAGAGGAAAAAGGGAAGGGCTCCAACTCAGTGACTGTCTGAGAAGCAGCATAGTTACCTTCGAAAAAAACCGAGTGAGAATCACTCAGTTCATAACTTCCTTTGGCGGCAAACAAATAGCGTTCCGTTGGGATCGCGATGGTACGATACTGACTACGGTTGAAACCATCGGGCCCTATAGTACCGTCGCCATTAGTACTAAAGCCTTCCTGTAGCATGTTATTGCTGTTGAAGGTGTACGTTGTGCCACCGGCATCAAACCGACCTTGGGGTGGGAATGAAGAAAAGAACGGACGAGTGGCATCAAAGGCGTCAGCTGGATCTTCAGTAAAACGGAAAGTCGAAAACTGATCTACCGCAGAACGAGCGCGGTCGCGTGAGAAAACGGCTCCCTGATCAGTATAACCCAGGTGGAACATTAAATTGCCTTTACCATTATCGGTAGTGCCACCGGCGGTAATACTAAATTGTCTTTCTTCGTCGTCGCTTTCTGAACTTTGGCCATATTGACCCTCAAACTCAACGCCTTCAAATTCGTCTTTCAGTATCAGATTAACCACACCTGCTACGGCGTCAGAACCATAGACGGATGAGGCCCCACCGGTGAGGATCTCAACGCGTTCAATAAACTGCGCAGGTATGGTGTTTAAATCTACCGCCATTTCACCTGGCTGACCGGATACAAACCGTCGGCCATTCACCAACACCAGGGTACGAGCGGTGCCAAGGTTACGCAAATCCACCGTCGCAATACCCGCACTGGCTGTTGAGAAATTTGAATTGGTACGGCTGATAGCTGGCGTACCAAATGTTGGGTTGTCCAGCAACAGCTCCTGAATATTGGCAATACCCGATGCGTCAATGTCCCCGGCATCGAAGGTTTGTAGTGGTGAAACAGAGTTCAAATTCGCTGAGCGTATCCGGGAACCGGTTACTGAAATCTTTTCAACACTTACCGCTTCACTGTCTTCTGCTTCCTGTGCTGCCACGTTAGTTACTTGCAATGCTGTCGTCATCGCCCCTATGGTGAGGGCGAGTCGGATAGAGCTTGCGAGTTTAGATTGATTCTTCATACTGAATCTCCCTGAGATAATTATATTTTTATTAGGGATAACCGCAGTTATCTCCGCGTTTGTGCCAGCTAAAATTAAGATTTGGTTACAGTTAGCACCAGCGACGATCCGCAGTAGATGGAAAGCATGTGACAAGCGGCATTAATTCAGGGACGAATAACTTTCAGCAGGTTTGAAATGCCCGGAATTGACCATGAAATGGCGTTTCTCCGGGGTAAGTGGTGGGGCGCTGAGACGGTGAATTTATTAAATGGGGAGCGAGATAGACCAGTTTTGTGACGAAATAACGGAAATTCAGGACAAAAGGCGTGTTTTATGTTGTTACCATGGCAATAGTTAGCCTTAACAGGGGATGTTTCCCCTGTAATTTCCGGTATTTCGCCGCATTAAACTGCAACTGCAACGCATGTAAATTGCTCAAATTGAGTTCTTTGTACATAATTTCGCAATAAACACCTAAAAATAAATGAACTCTGATGCGAAAAACGCTCCTAAGCATTAGTCGCTTTGAAAACCTAACCCCATAGCGGTAGATGAAATAACTTGAAAGACGCAATTGCAAGACTAAAAAATTGGCGCATCTGGACAGGTAGTACTCTGGTATTGCTAATTCAGGCATTGTTTAGTTTTAACTTAAAATTTCACGCCGAACACATCTATTTGCAGGATCTGAACAGCTTGTTTAGTGCCGCAGGTTTAATTGGTTTGTGGTATTTGCCCGCAATGATGGTGGCTCCTTTTATCGTTGCATTCGCTCCCTTAACGCGCGTGCAGCAACAAGGGTGGTTGGTCTTTTTTGTGTTTAATGGAATTTATGTCCTGGCAACGACCATTCTGGTGCAGTTGTTGTCTATCTCCCTACTGCACTTTACCACCGGACAAGATTGGCAGCAGGGCGACATTGTCGGCATGATGGCCTATTTTTACCGCAATACTCCCTGGCATGCAGACAGCATTATGATCCTCGCGTTATTCGCTTTGGGTTATGCCCTGGATTATTCTCAGAGACTGCGCAGCAAAGAAATTCAGGCAGAAAAACTCAAGGTTGAGTTGGTCAGTGCTGAATTGCAGGCACTTAAGGCACAATTAAACCCACATTTTCTGTTTAATGTTTTGAACGGGATCAGTGGCCTGGTGCGGGTAGGGCGCAGTGATGAGGCAACCGATGCACTGAGTGATCTTAGCAGTATGCTAAGAACAATACTTGAAAACAGGGACCAGGAAATGGTAACTGTAAAAAGCGAGTTAGCCTTTATTGAGCTGTATCTGGCACTGCAACAACTGCGTTTCAATGACAAACTGGACGTTAATATTTCGGCACAGGAAGATGTTATGGCAGTACGGGTACCGTTTATGGTACTGCAACCTCTGGTTGAAAATGCGATTCATCACGGGGCACAACTGGACATAAACGGTAATCTCATTCAGGTGAAGCTATTTATTCAGGATAACAAGTTACACTTTGAGTTGCTGAATAAAGTGCCCGGAACCGCGTCTGAAAGCGGTTTTGGCATAGGTATTGGTAATAACAGAGCCAGATTAGAGAAGATATACGGGAACGATTTCAGCCTGGAGTTAAAAGCACTGCCAGAGCAGTATTTTTTAACCAGGTTGAGTGTTCCGACGGGAGAGGGAAATGCTTAAAATATTGGTCGCTGATGACGAGCCACTGGCACGCGAAAGCATTGTGGCACTACTGCACAAAGACAGTGATAGTTACGAGGTCACGCAGGCAAAAGACGGTCAGGAAGCCCTCGATATTGCCTGGCAGGAGAAACCTGATATTTTATATTTGGATATCCAGATGCCGGTTATCACCGGGATTGATGTGGCCGCCGAATTACCTGCGGAAACGATCGTAATTTTTACAACGGCCTATGATGAATATGCGGTAAAAGCCTTTGAACTCAACGCCATCGATTATCTGTTAAAACCTTTTAAAAATGCCCGTCTCTACGAATCGCTTGCCAAAGCAAAAAGGCAAATGGACGATCAAATCTATCTGGATCAACGGGCCATTAAAGCCCTGAATCAGGATTTAAAAACCCACACCAGCCAGTATAAAGATCGGATCGTAATTCGTGAACCCAAACGGGTTAGGTTTGTTGATGTTAATAACGTTAAATATATTGCCGGTGCCGGCAACTATGCGGAATTACACCTGTTTAATGCTGGCAGTATTCTTTACAGAGAAACGCTGAGCAACCTCGAAGAACTGCTCAATCCCGTCGAATTCAGACGAATTCACCGCTCAACCATCGTCCGGCTGTCAGCTGTAGCGGAGTTACAACCCAACTATCAGGGGGATTATACGGTACTGTTAACCTCCGGTGAGCAACTGATGCTTTCGCGGCGCTATAAAGACAAACTTCAGGACGTTTTAACTTAATCTGTCATTTTTTTGAAAAAATCTTCAATTTTTTTCAATCTACTAAAGTCTTCGTAGAAGCCATATCTGCCGTGGCCTGGCAAACAAATATCTATTCCATATTCAAAGGTAAGTCATTCTTTTCGCTATAAAAGAGGTTGCTTTTTTGAACGGAATATAAGATAACAAAGTGGTCAGGGATTTACATAACATTTACAAACTTCGTGTAAGGGGTTACTGATGAGACGTCTCACGCTTCTTCCTGTTTTCTTATTTTCCATGTGTTTAAACGCACAAGCCGCGAGCAATGTTAAAACTTATCCGGCTTCGCTTTGTTATCAGTCAGCTGGTCCAGCCAATAGCGTACTGGTGAATACCACGGGCAACCTGTCCAACAGTAATATTGACTCAGCTATTACTTTATTTTGCCCGGTTTTAGTTGAACAAACGGCATCTTTATCTGCTTTACAGGTAGAGGTAACCCTCATTGACGGTGGACACGGCGGTGATGAAGTGTCTTGCCAGGTGTCCGGAAGTCATTTTGGTGAACGGTACACCTCCAGATGGGGCAATGCCGTGCGCAGTGAAAAAGGTGCCGGATTACAAGCCATCACTACATCACTCTCAGAATTAAACAAGCACAATGCAAACTACGTAAAAGCGAACCTGAGCTGTTCTTTGCCCGCAGCTTCGCAGGCAGGGGACGTGTCGTTGATTTCCTACCAGGTGACAGAGCTGTATCGTTAGTCAGTGCAAGGTAAATTGGGAGTTAATCTGAAAAATGAATAACGTTGGAAGCATTCAAAAATTACTTTTACTGGTAAGTGCGTTGCTCTTTACCATAGTAGGGTATTTATTGTTTAAGCCAACCGCATTCAACACTAGTTCTGCAAGCGCCTCAGTTCAGCAACCACTGAACGAAAGCCTGCTCAAAGAACTGGCTCAGATTGAAACCAGGCTGCAGCGGCAAATCGCCAGGCTGGAAAGTGATACGATTCACAACCGCACAGGTGAGTCTGCCGTCAGCAATAACAAGGAATTGCAAACGCTGAACAGACAACTGGGCTTACTGTTACAGCGCCAGGAGCAATATGAACAGCGCTTACAGCAAATTGAAAACCGTATTAACTCCATGGCAATGCCGGCAAACATTGCACTGTCAGATCACAGAGACATCAACGTATTACATGCTGAACCTGTGGAGTTCGTAGCCCGGAACAGAGTCGCACTCTCTGTAGAAGACATGTACTCAGAGCAGTATGAGCAAAACCGTGAGGTCAGCATAGAACAACAAATTGCCAGCTATGAAGACAAGTTGTTTGAAGAAGGTATAGATTCTGAATGGACCCGGTCTGTTGAAAAGCGGGTATTGGAAGTGATCCGTGATACCAAACAACTAAAAGGCGTACACCTCCAGGAGAGTAATTGTGGTGTCAGTCTGTGTAAATTAGAAGTATATGTTGAAGAAGGTGAAAGCGTAGAAGAAAAGGTTCAAATGCTGATGGTCAACAGACCATGGCAAGGAGAGTCCTTTGTTTCTTTTGAATTTACCGGCGAGGGGGCGATATTTTTTGCCAAAGAAGGCGAACGATTACCCTAGGACGAGGCGTGTATGAAAACATCACTTTTACACTTAGTATCAGCGATCGCTATTGGAACTATTTCAACCAGCGCGGGTGCCGTGATCTGTTTGGCAAAAAATGTGCAGACACCGGCAAAACATTATTACCTGGCCAACAACTGCCAGTATTTTTCAGGTTCAAAGGCACTGCGACTTAATCGCACCGGGGCATTGTTCAATTACAACAACCGCGGAGACTACAACGATCAACTACATGGAAGCAGCTTCATTTACTGTCCGATTAGTGCAGACAGTGTTGATGCGGGACACAACGTATCAGCAGAAATCAAAGTCACCGATCTGAACAAAGAACATGACGTCATTTGTCAGATGGGAAAATCCAGTTATACCAATAAAGGCTTTGCGGCTTACTGGGGCGAAACCACTAAAAGCAGCAGTGTTGGAGAGCAAACGCTTAAAACCGTGCCCCGAAACGCTTCCGATGTCATCACAATGCCCAACAGTTTTATTACTTGTTCGTTGCCACCTCAAGACAGAGAAGATCAAAAAGCCTCGTCGTTAGTGGCGTACACTGTTAATGCCAGGCCTTTTAACCTGTAAACAGATTCGCAATTAATTGCTCAATGGAATGGTAAGAATCGGTGCGGCTTGCTGTATTGAACCGGATTGCAAGGCGAAGATTTGGGTCAATAAACTAAACGTGGATTTACTTGCAGAATCGCTATCATCAATATAAAACCAGTTGTCTCGATAAAACACCGCTACTGAAGCCTTTGCAGGTCGTTCAGGCGCACTGTACACATTGAACAATTCTTTGGTTACCAACGCCTCATTAAAACGCCGACCTTGTTCATCATTTCTCAATGGAATACGGTTTTCTGCCTGATGTTGTTCAGGCACAGTCACCGATTGCGACAAAAAGAACATGATACTATCGAAAGACCTGGCCTGAATTGTAATCACATCGGGTGCCTGCCTTTCGATGGCATTGACCAATGGGATTACCTGTAAGTCAGATTGGAGGTTTAAGGCAGATGTTAATTTGAGAAAGGCAGGGTGCTTATGTGCCGCTGCTTTAAACTGTAAAACGATTTGTCCTGACTCCGGATCTTTAGCGCCTTCAACGAGATTAGAAAGTTCAAGCTCTCTGAGCGCATAAACGACATCAATAAACGGCTGATGTGATTCAGAGTCCACGGTAAAATCGCGATGATTGGTTTTAAAGTTGTTTTCCAGATTGTTGATACGTTCAATGCAGGTTCTCAGGATGCGACTTATCGGCCATCCTGAGTTACTGAGTAAAATCAGTGTTTCCGGACTGACGGGTGTTAATATTCGCTCAACAAAGTCTTTTCCCCTTAACGGCCGATAAGTCACGGTTGGACGTTCTTCTATTGCCACGCGATTACGCAAAGATTCATTATTACCAACACCCGGTATCCAGTTCAGGCCAGGCTCCATAGACGCAGAATAAGCAAATTGAGTGGTGACAGTATCAGCTTCGAGAAAGTACATTCGATCCCGATAACGCAACCGCACGATGTTTAACAGCATTTGTTCATCTTCAGTGGTTCGAAGCGCGTTATTGTAATCAATACGACTGGTGCGCACGGCGTCTGGACCGAGGTGCACACAACCCATAATGAATATCAAAACGATAAAGGTGAAAAACTGAAGTATCAAACGCATAACATGCAACGGCCATAATTTTCTCTATCAGTAATGATAGTAAAGCTCGATAAAAAAACATCCAGGCGCTGCAAAACCGCCGCATTAAAAATCTGCTTCCGCAACAAACGATGGTAGCAATCAATAGCTGACAGGAGCTTTCGCTACGTAAATATCAGGTAACCTAACAGGCAAAATTTAATTTCATGCACGTAGCGAACGATCTGCTAAATCCAAACTAAAAGACTAAGAAAACACAGTAGGGCTGAGTAACGTATTGATTTAATTATGTTATTAACAACATGTGGATAAATATTGAATTTAACATAATATACATTATGGGAACTAACAATGAAATGTGGATAAGAATTTATAACTTTATAGTTGGTTCTGAGCTTTACGCTCACACAACGGTATTAGAGGTTTGTTTTTACAAGTTTTCATTGTGTGACGACAACTGCAAAGCTGAACAACTTTTGTGGAATGATTTAAACCTGTCAGTTGACTTTGTTTTTTCATGATATTTGTGGAACTTTCAGCATCTGTCTATTTTGCGGCTGTGTTGGAGTTGATCACGATAGATTGCTGGGTATTATTTTTTTACGCCATCTTTACAGCTGAGCTGATTAAATGTCGATTAAGGAAGTACAAACATCTGGACCTACAACTGCGGCTATCATGTCTAAATTGGGAATGATTACCGTGGATACCCGAAATCTGCCAGCAACTTACATCATGTTTGAACACCTTTTTAATAAAGGTTTTTCCAAAATTGACTTTGAACTGGCATTTAATGTTCTGAAAACCCTGAATCAATTGTCAGGCGTCAGTACAGAAATAAAGCGTTTCCTTCTATGGCTGTCGAGCTGCTCACAATTAGATATCGTGGCTATTTGCCTTACTCAAACACATGGAAAAGGTTTTATTTCGATACTAATGAAAACCTGGTAACCCCATTTGGCATCGTTACACCAGGTCAACTAGTGATGTTTCATAGGATAAAATGGTGCATGGAGCACCAACACAAAGAACGTCAAAAGCTTAAAATAACATTAGATTCTGAGTTTCAAAGAACCAGGCAAAAAGCACTTGCTCAGAAAAAGGAAGAATTACAAAAACTCATTAATGCACAGTCGGAGTCAGAAATTAAACGCCTTGGCGATGATTCACCACCACTGTCTATGCCAATAATTGTTGGAGCACTCGCCTCTCGTCCAATTGATAAATTTTGCTAATTGGATTTTTAGAATTCACCGAACACGCCTTTTTTATTTTAAAACACAAGAAAATTAAGCTATCTGCTTGATAATTATACAACTATGGATTTTAATAACAGTATTCTTATTAGAAGAGCAAGGGATATGCGTAACCTATTAATTGTAGTACTTTTGATTCATTGCCTAATGGCAGCCAAGCTTACATTAGCAAGCACAATTAACAGTGAAATCACTACCCTTCAATCGTATATTAGCCGCTCGGTAGAAAAACGTGAAAGTTCCTGCACAGAGCCTGGGATCATATTGACTAATACCTGCGCAAGCCCTGTCTGTATTATTTTTAGTAATCTTGGAGCACCTTATGAAAGAAAGGCTGTGACACCAGTGAGCGCTTTTACCGCCACCAACAATACATTTACTGGTTGTGAGGGACGAGGTTAAACGTTATGAAGAACAAATTTTTATCGGGCTTTTTGATATCATTGCTTGCTAACGCGTGGTCAATTAACTCGAAAGAGATGACGAGTACAGTGTCTACCAATGATGTAATTCACGCCAATCACACCTGGTCATCAATAGACCAGGCTGAATCAGATGTTAGAGGAAAAGCGAGAACAATCTTACAAGGTATTTGCGAACAAATGTACAGCAAACTTGGATATGTGTCTGAAAATTCAGTTAAACTTACTATCTTTGAACAAGGCCATACTTTAGATGAAACCACTTCTGGCAATATTCGTTACAAGCTGGCTTCCAATGGTGCATCAGGTACCTGTGAATATAACGAAAGAAAAAAGAGTGGAACGAACGCATCTGATGTGGACTTTTCCTGGCTAAGTGCCCCTATCATACAAAAGACTGGTTACCAGAATAAACGAGTTCAAATAGGGTACCATCAAACTAAAGGTCATCTTGGCCCTACGCGTAGGGAAATGTTTAAAAATGAATTTCGAGACGAAATAAAGGCTAAACTCACGTTAAAGTGCAACAACTTAAACGGTATCTTAGATCCAAGCTCAATCGATACTGCTGGTTATACCTATAGTTTTGATGAAAGCCTTGTAACTCATACATTTACAATTTCGTCTGCCTCGGCAAATTGTTTTGTCAAAAACGAACCTAATGTAGAAAAAAAAGACAAAGAACAAACCGAAGAAGATGACTTCTGGAGCGGCGCACAAAAGGACAAAGTGATTAATAAGTCACCGGCTAACAATAATGATTTTTGGTCTGGTAATGGGCAAGAAACGAGCTCAACTTCAAATCAACCAGATGATTTTTGGTCAGGAAATACAAAAGCAGCATCATCGTCGGCAACAAGTAATGAAAATAAGGGTTTGTGGGCAAGCAACAAGGACATGTCTGGCTCAAACGATGACTTTTGGGCTGGTTCAGGCAGCAGTAATGGAAATGTACCTTTAAAAGAAGACGAGTACAAAATTGATTCAAAGTATACAAATAATCAACAACATGAAGGCGTTATCGACGTACACGGCAGGCTTCTGTTTCCTTATGGTAATTGGGAGTTTGTTCGAGTAAACCGTTATACCGCCATTGTGAAACAAACAATCTCCATGACAACAACACAAGTAAGCAACTGCTTTCAAGACGGTATGGCTGAGCATCGTTTCAATCAAGGCACCATTGACCGAGATGGCAATTGGTTAAGCCCCCCAGTGGTTAAAACGGAAGAAAAGATCACTGTTTTTAGGGATATTTGTTTATTTACTGAAGAGAAAAACGAATGACTAAATCAATAACTATTATCGCTATTGGTGCGATACTATTACTCACTTCTGTACCCTTGGCATTTGCTCAGAGCGCAAACGAAAACAGGGCAAAAGCCTATATCGAAGCCGCTGAACATGCCTTGCAGCAAAAAGACTATGAACAAGCACTAGAAGCAGTAACAAAGGCACGGGAGTTTATTGGCCGAGATAACGCCCTGTGTAGTTCACTCAAAGTCAAAACATTAGTGGCGCTTGGTCGATACCCAGCCGCACAAAAAGAGTTGGATTTGTTTTACACGCTGCCATCATCACAAGAACTAATCAGTGAAATGGGACGCCTGCAATTAAAAATTGATAACGGGCCAACTTTTCAATGCAGTGGTAAAGCTAAAGGCGACTTTCCAAATGACTTGATGGGTTTCAAGGTAAACGATGACATATACCACACCACGAAAAGAACCGAGCCAATCGCTTTTACTGTAACTTTTTCACCAGAATCTAAAAAAATATGGAAAATAAAATCAATCTCTTTCAGTAAGAATGAACCAAAACTTGCCATTTTCTATAATACGCTATTGCGTGAGCCGATTTTATCCGACAACCCCAACTGCATCAATGTACAAAACAATTGGTTTTTAATTTCTTGCGATAAGAGAGGCTCGTCAGTTTTGGACCCTACCAACTATGATATTGCCATTTTTCCCACTAAAGAAACGGGACAATTTGGTAGCAGAAGTTACAAAGTTTTTGATCCAAAGCATGGTTACTTTTTCAATCGTATTTCTGCTAGAGATCTTACATGTAAACATATATAGCTTGAGAGTGTGACATCATTTCACAAATAACCATTGGCTGTATTGCATTAGAGCTGGCATAGTGCCATTCAGCTTCAAGCTGACACACCAATAATAGATGAAGATTTTAAAAAACTTTTTTTTTAAGATCATCTCGGTATCGTCCAACGTTTTAGGCTTTCATCAACATAGCACGCATCCGTTTCTGGTCTGGCAATACGTTTATATAACACTGAACTACACATGGTTGGGTCGGCGTTACCTACCCCGCCAAGACGGGCGAAAACCACTTCACCAGAGTCACTAACATAAGCAAGCTGCGAAAGATAATAATCTGAAATTAAAGCAATCGGCTGGGGAAATTCATTACCAGATAGGTTAATAGCCTCTTCGGTTAGATAAAACGCATAAGATGAATGACCTTCTTCGCTTATTACCAATACAGTGTATTTACCCTTTTCTGACAGCCCCCATAACCACTGAATACTGCCGTCTTCGCGCTGAACATCAAGTAAATGCAGCTGATTATATTCATCTAACTGATAAAGCAACAAATCGTTACTTGTGTTATCCACTCCAATGGTGCTGGCACTGCATAATGAGGAAGAATTTTGGGGAATAGAAAAACACTGAAGTGTTAAATCTGTTGTAAAAGCAAGGGGGTTACTACTTACACATACGCTAACATTGAATACAAAAAACATTACCCCTGGAAAGAATAACCTCATATATTTACCCTGCTGTTGCTTAATCACATCAAATTTATTTAGGCAATTTACTTATATTTTTGCCAATAAATATCTAACAAGTAAAAGCAATTAATTAACCTGCTACACAATCGCTAGCTCCCTGTTAACACTAATGTCCAAATAAACCAGCTCAATGCAAAAGTAACGCCTGTTAATAAGGCAAGAAACCATACTGAAAATTTTTTTTGGTCACGTTTTACTATAGAAAAACAAAGCGTCATTAATGGAAGTAAAATGATAGCCAATAGCAACAATGGCGGTAAGAATTTACCAACCCCAAAACGAATAGATAATACAAAATAAACACTGACAAAAAAGCTTGTAAGTAAGAAAATAACAAGGCCAGTTCTTAATTCTTGATAGGTTATCGCAATAACAACTAAGACAACGTACAAGACCAATGATAAATATGACAGGTTGAGAATACCGGGTATATGCAACACAGATTCGGGAAATATTTGCCAAAGATCCACTACTATTCCTTTTTGTAAATGAATTCAAGCAACGCAATTATGCGTTGGACTACAACATTAACATCTGGCAACTTGTGAATTCAAAAATTTTGCGTTCATAATATTAATACATAGTGACTCAGTTCGTATCGATAAACCAGAAGGACTAAGTGCCATACTCTCAGTAACTTGAAAACGAGTTATGGGAAATTTCGCTGCCTGATTTCCTTCAAACGCCACATATCCCTCGTCACAAATTCCGTCATTATTAGGACCCGGAATTACGGCTCTAACGGTACGGTGCTCATTTTCTACGCAAAATTCAATAAAGACATTTTCGTTTGGTAACTCATTGTTAATATGAAAGCTCTTTATCTGCTCTAATGGGTAGACTTCGTTCGATTCATTGATTGTTATGCTGATTTGTTTTTCTATCTCATTTGGCGGTAGCTGCTCAAAAACCTCATAAGCCGTTTGCCATTTTGCAGCCTCACCTTGCAATTCATACATCTTTAGTTTGGCAGCCAGCACTTCACGCGATTGCGTTTCCATTGCTTCTATATAGTTAAAATATCGCATTGATAACAATAATTGGCAATTGGGCGACATTAGTTCCACTCGACTACTGCAATGAGCTTCCAGTACTTTTAACTCAGCAGTATCGTCGCCGTTTAGCATTGACAATGCAATTACCTTCAGAGCCCATATGGGGTAAATGTTTCTCTGGATATTTGATAGCGTATGTGAAGAGCTTCGAATATGATCAAAAAGATCAATTACCTGCTGATATTCCTGCTGATTGAAGAGCATTGCAATTTGTTGCCTAAGCTCAGTTAGGGGTATATTTTCTACATCCATCTTGTGTAACCTAATTTCCTTTGCCAATTTACCTTATTACTACCAATAAGCGTGTATTTTCTATTTCTCTCCATTGCGAACATGGAAAGTACCTAAGAAACTCGGGCCCTACCAGAAGGCACTTTTTAATGACTGATAACGGGATAAAAGCGTGAATAATCTTTTATCTTCGTTACAATTTAGGGCATTTGGCTTAACTGCCGCGCGTTTTTTGCGTTAAAGTGAACAATCAACATTTCCTTTAAATTTTCAATATCACGCACGACATACCTATCAGCAGTTTCTGGCTGGCTAATAACCCAATCAATGTAATCGCAATGGTTTCAGGCCACCATTTTATATTCTGCTGAGTCACGCCTGACATTCAGGTGAGTTAGAATTTCATCTTCAAGGCTTTTAACAATGTCTTTACCAGTTCATTTGCATTCACCAATGTAATACACAGTGAATTACCAATCTTCTCCATCTCAGGATTCGCAGGCAAAGAGCTTAGTGCATTATTACCCCATGCGCTAACGCTTGTTAAACTAAGGAGCAAGAGTACTACGTTGATGGTTTTGTAAGCAACGTTGCTCATAGTATTATTTTTTCTTTGTGAATTGTTTTTGTTCGCTCGATTAAGCATAAACCGATTTAATCGTGTTGCAACTGATTGCGTATCACCATAGTTAAACTCACTAACAAGTAAATGAGCAACCTGTTAAATAAAACACCTGAGGTGGGTATTTAAGGATTTAGGCTACAACAATGAAGAAAACCTCATCTTGCACTACAAGACCAGGTAAAAATCCAACCTCAAATTGCATTTTCATGAAATTAGCCTTTTGGGTATCTTAAACTATTGATTTTTCGCTGTTGAAAGTCTCGATTTGTAATGCGTTGCTCAAATCTTAACTTTGCCGTTTCATTTGAATTGCTGTTACAAGGCTGTGTTTTGGCCTGTTTCAGCGCTGATTTCACCACTCATAAAAAAGCCCGGTTTCCCGGGCTCTGATTAATTTTGTTTGAGCTGTTGTTTACAAAGATAGGTGCAAAATCGGGTACGGTTTTCCCTGGCCGTCTTTTTCTGAACGTCCGATTACGTTAAAGCCAATGTGTTGATAAAAACCCAATGCTTGTGGATTTTGTTCGTTCACATCAACTTTGCTGGCTTGTTGGTTTTGAATTGCATTGTGAGTTAACAAAGCTCCGATACCTTGTCCACGTACGTCAGGAGCTATAAATAACATTTCGATATTACCGTCATGTACACCACAAAATCCGGTTATTTTTCCGGATTGACTGATGGCGCATGTTAAATCGACAGCATCAAAATAATGCTCAAGGATAAGTGGTTTTAACTCCTGAATATCAGATTCTGTCAAAAAATCATGGGTTGCTCTGACGGATGCCTCCCAAATGTCAATTAACGTTAGGTAGTCAGATTTAGTTGCGGCTTGGATTTCCATTGCTAAAGATTCCCTGGATTTTGATTTAAATATTAATCTCAATTGCTGATTGTGCCATCGTAACTGTCGGTTAAGAAGTGCCTGTATATCAATTAGATGTTAGAAAATGTGTTTTTCGGTGCTTAATTCAGCTTGTTGTTTACAAGATTTGGAGATTTAGGCAAACATCAGCCAATATTCGGCATTCAGGAAATCGCTTTTTATCATTAGTATTCTCATAACAGAGCAAACAAGCATATGCGTCGGATAACACCTGCCTAATAAGGTATTTAATAATCAGGCTGATTAAAAACCCAACATGAGCCATATTGAATAATATCCCGTAATGCCCTTTAACTTGCCCTGCCCGACAACGAATCAACTCAAACAGGAGTGACTATGAAAACTATTGGTTATGCCTCCCAAAGCCCTGACAGTGCGCTTGCACCCATTCACTTTGAACGACGTGCCCTGCGCGCGAACGATGTGGCTATGGAAGTGCTGTATTGCGGTGTTTGCCACTCTGATCTGCATACGGCAAGGAATGATTGGGGCTGGACCCAGTATCCCAATGTACCGGGCCATGAAATTGTCGGTCGCGTTACTGCTATTGGCAGTGACGTGAACCGTTATAAGGTTGGTGACACCGTCGCTGTGGGATGTATGGTAGACAGTTGCCAAACCTGTAATCACTGTCACGATGGTGAAGAACAGTTTTGTAGCAGTATGATCCAAACCTATAATAGTCCGGACCTGCATGACGGCCAGATCACGTTTGGTGGCTATTCCAGGCATCTGGTTGTACGTGAGGAATTCGTATTGCGCGTGCCCGAAGCGTTAGATCTGGCACTCGTTGCCCCGTTATTATGTGCCGGCATTACCACTTATTCACCATTAAAAACCTGGAATGTTAAACCAGGTACCCAGGTGGGTGTCGTCGGCCTGGGGGGACTGGGTCACATGGCCGTTAAACTCGCTTCAGGTATGGGCGCCAACGTCACAGTGATCAGTCGAAGCGCAGATAAACAAGCCGATGCGCTGGCTCTGGGGGCTGATTCTTTTTTGGTTTCCAGTGATGCAGATGCGATGAAAACGGCCGCGTCAAAATTCGATATCATCATCGACACTGTACCGGTAAAACACGATCTGAATCCATACATGCCGCTGCTGAATGTAGATGGTACGCTGGTACTGGTTGGTCAGGTTGGCCCGGTAGCTGAAACCAACACGACACCGATGATCCTGGGCCGACGCCGCATAGCGGGTTCATTGATCGGTGGTATTGCTGAAACTCAGGAAATGCTGGAGTTTTGTGCTGAAAAAGGCATTTTGCCTGAATGCGAAATGATCCGCATGGATGAAATAAACCATGCCTTTCAGCGTATGGAAGCCTCTGATGTACGCTATCGCTTTGTTATTGATATGTCATCTCTGGATGTCGCCTAACATCTCAACTGAATGCAGGCCTGCCGCCTGCATTTTTTTAAAAAAGTGCCGCCTCGTTTAGCTTTTCATTAATACAAGTCAATATCTCTCGCGCATTCATTGTTTTATTGCGCCTTGTTTATTTTAAAGGTGCCTGTTAAGTACGCGTAACTGCCTTTTTGGATTTGACAGGCTTATTTTAACAGCGATATATTGCGATTACCCCGTGGTTAGTGAAGCTATACGTTGGTCCGTTGAAAGCACCAACTCAACCAGTTTTTCCTGACTGTAATCGGCTTTTTTCATTAACGTTTTGATTTCCGGACCCAGCAATCGCAGGTTTGTGCGGCGCTTATCTGAAAACAAAAAAGCCGCAGCCCTGGTATAATACCCACCTAAACTTGTAAAAAACTGACGGGTAAACTCAACACCTGTAGTTTCAAACTCCGACATTGCAAACAGGTCCAGTTCCAACCATATTTTGATGGATTCAGTGGCAAAGTTATTCACATCATAAAAGCCAGGATTACTCAGATCCGCATCAGATAGGATTTTAGCCTCGCGCGACCCCACTTGTCGTTTTGCGATATTGTCTTTGTAGTCGATTGCCGTGCTATAGATACTACAGGCTACGCTATCGATTACCGACTGACTGTAGCCAAGTTCAACCAGTTTCTTATAAGAGACATCAATACTGATCTGTTCGTGCTCCTGGCGCTGGATAATATTGCCGATATCATGCAGTGCCGCTGCTAAGCCTATACGTTCGTAACATTGGTCTGTGGGCGAAATACCATCAATAATGGCGAGTTTTAGGGCTACTGAAAGTACCCCTTTAACCGGATGAAAAGTATGGCAGACATTGTGAAAAAACAGCTTTTTTAGTTTGTCTTCGTCCTGTTGCAGATAGGTCTTTGCAAAGGCTACGATTTCTAAAAAGGATTCTGACTGAGGCAGATACTGACCATTGTTGTGGCTAAAGATATCCAGCGTCATGAATTCGTGCAAACTGGCGACGGGGTCCTGATTATTGGCGACGTAGTCTGCTGGCAGGAAAAAGCATGTTTCTTGATCTATCACTACGGGGCGCAGTGGGTAGGAAATATCTCCGAACATCTTTCTCCGCTGGGTTTAGTCAGAATTCGTTCTATTAATCATAGAGTTACCTCTCCGGTGTTGCAACATTTTGTTTACAAACCGGGTTAGCTGCAACGCCCTTATAAGCGTTAGTTGCACAGCAAAACAACAAATGGCCACAATCTTCGATTTTTAGCAGCTAAAACGGCCTGACAACATAGAATTAAAGCAGGTTATTTGCTAGGTTTAACACAGAAGTGTGTTGACCTTTACCGTACAAATTTACGCCAAGGCGCAGCTCCGAGTAGGCAAGTCATAGCGCTCTTGTATGCCAGAACTGCTTAGCGATAAGGTTAAGACACTGACTTTAATGCCCTATTTTAACAATTTCATCAGGCATTTAACGGATCTCACAAACATGTTCCAAATTGGCTGCTACCTAATCCAGGAAAAACTTTTCGAAAGTTCAGGGACCATTGTTTTTCGTGCGAAAAATACCCATTCCGCAAAAAATGGCTTTCCCGAAAGCGTTGTACTGAAGCAACTTAAATATGACTACCCTACCGCTGAACAGTTAGCCCGGTTCAGGCGCGAGTTTGAATTGACCAAAAAGCTTTCCGGTGCCGGGGTTATTGGCACCCACGAGTTGATCCGCCACGAAAACACGCTGGTTATGGTGATAGAAGATTTTTATGGGGAATCGTTAGCAACGGTATACAAAGAAAGGGCGATGCGTTTACCTGAATTCTGGCGTTTTGCCCTCAAGGTGGTGGATTGTCTGGCTGTCGTGCATGATGCCAAAGTTATTCACAAGGACATAAACCCTTCCAATATCCTGCTGAATACTCAAAACCAAAAAATAAAGCTCATTGATTTTGGTATTTCTATTGAACTGGCGTCGGAAAGCATAGACGCCGAAAAACCCGGTGTGTTGAAAGGTACATTAGCCTACATATCGCCGGAGCAAACCGGCAGGATGAACCGGGTGCTGGACTATCGCACGGACTTTTATTCTCTGGGTATTAGCTTTTATCAGATGCTGACCAATACACTGCCGTTTGATGCAGACGATCCCATTGAGTGGGTACATGCCCATATCGCGAAAGTGCCAAAATCGCCTCATGAGCACAATTCCCGTATTCCCAAGCCCTTATCCGACCTGGTAATGAAGCTCATCGCTAAAAATGCCGAGGATCGCTATGTCACGATTGCCGGCTTAAAGCGGGATCTGGAAATTTGTCGCCGGGAACACAGTACAACCGGTGATATCGGGCAATTTGTGTTGGGCGCCAACGATCATTCCGGTGAATTGAATTTATCGCAAAAAATATACGGTCGTGAACTGGAATTAGCCACCATGTTGGGCCTCTATGACAAGGTTGTGAATGGTCGCAAATCGCTGTTAACAGTATCAGGGGCTTCGGGAATTGGTAAAACCTCATTAATCCGGGAAATTCAAAAACCCGTAGTGTCACGGCAAGGTTATTATACCGAAGGCAAGTTCGATCAGTTTGAGCGCTCTACCCCCTACTCGGCCATTGTTCAGGCAACGACGTCTCTGGTCAGACAAATCCTGACGGAAAACCAGGAACAAATCGAAAACTGGAAATACCGTTTCCTTCAGGCCCTGGAAGGAAACGGACAACTGGTTATCGATGTCATCCCGGAGATGAAGCACATTATTGGTGAACAGCCCACCTTAGCTAACATTCAGGGAACTGAACTGGAAAACCGGTTTCATCGCACCTTTCAGCGATTTATGCGGGCAGTTTGTGACACAGAACGCCCGCTGGTTATCTTTCTCGATGATATGCAGTGGTGTGATCTGGCCACCTTAAAACTGGTTTCGCTGTTACTCAACGATAACCACATTAAACATCTCTATCTGGTTCTGGCCTGGCGAGACAACGAAGTACTTGCAACACATCCTCTGGCACAATCGTTGGATGAGTTAAACAGTACCGATATCATTCGCAGCAACCTAAAATTAAGCCCGTTATCGGCGCAGGGTATGAACCGCTTTATTGCCGACTCCACCGGCCTGGATTTGCAATCATGTCGACAACTGGCCTCTTTGTGCTTTGACAAAACGCTGGGCAACCCCTTCTACCTGAATCAATTTTTATTGTCGCTTTACGATGCAGGACAAATACGATTCAGCCATGAGCGCATGCAGTGGACCTGGGATATTGCAACATTGGTGTCTGCCGACAGCACCGACAATGTGATTGATTTGATGTTAAAAAAAATGAGTAGCCTGTCAACCGACACCCAGGCCTTACTGCAGCGCGCGGCGTGCATCGGCAATCGTTTTGAGTTAAATACGCTGGCGACCATTAGCCACCAAACGCTGCAACAGGTGGCAAAGCAATTAATGGAAGCCCTTAAAGCCGGGTTCCTGGTGCCGGTTGATGAGGCATGGCAGTGGGCACAGTACCTGGACACAGATGTTCCCTTCTCCACCACTACAGAGCTGAAAAATCGGGCAGAGTATCGATTTTTGCACGACCGGGTGCAACAGGCTGCTCATGCTTCCATGTCGGAAGAACAGCGCAGCAAATTACATTTGCAAATTGGCCGCATTTTGAGTGAAAAACTGTCTGGTTCTGAACTCAATGAACGTATTTTTGAGGTGGTTAATCATTTCAACGTCAATATCGACGCCCTGAAAAACAGCCAGGAACGGCTAAATGTCGTGAATATGAATCGCCTGGCCGGTGAGCGCGCCCGTGCCAGTGCGGCATTTGCGACAGCGGCCGATTACTTTTCGGTAGCGCTCGGATTAATTAACGATAACGACTGGCAAACTAAAACCGATATTATCATTGGTATTTATCTGCAGGCTGCAGAAATCAGCTGTATCAATAACAGTTATGATGAAATGGCGGAAATACTGCTGGAATTAGAGCAACGTACCGCAGATAAATTTGCCAAACTGAGTGCCATGAAAATCAGAATTTTGGCACTGATTGCGCAAAACCGTTCTGATGAAGCGGTGGATGTTGGCCTTGCTGCCATGTCTTTGTTTGATATAGACATGCCCCGTCACCCCACTCAGCAAGACGTTGAACAAGCTATTACGTCTACCTTGCTGTCATTATCAGCAGTTGAGGATCATTTTTTAATAGCAGAAAACAACGCGCAGGGACCAGAAACACAAATTGCCCTGGATGTATTAAACGTGTTTGCGGCAGCGGCGTTTCGCAGTCAACCCATGCTATTTGCGTTGCTGGTTTGCAAAATGGTGCAATTGTCGGTAACCCGGGGCTGTACCGGTACCACCTCTTTTGCGTTTGCTACCCTGGGTATCCTGCTCTGCGGTTTAGTTGGTGATATCGACAAAGGGGTGCGTTACGCCAATGTTGCGCAACAGTTGGTGGCACGATTCTCTGCCACAGACATTGAAGTTCGCACCTTCTATGTTATCAAAACCTTTGTCGAAATTTGGAAAAAGCCCCTTGAGCATTCTATCAGAGACTTGCGCAGCAATTTTCAACTGGCATTAACCCGGGGCGATTTAGAATACGCTTCCATGTCAGCCATGATGGAGAAGGTGCATAGTTTTTATATTGGCCAAAATTTGCCGGACTTGCTGCAAGGTACAAAAGCCTATCTGGACAGCATTGAAGAAGCCGGGCAAGAGGTATTTCACTATTACGTTGCCATGCTGTGTCAGACCATCACAAATCTGCGTGATCCCGGTCAGCAACCCTGGGTGTTAGAGGGCGACTTTTATCAGGAATCCAACAGTGTGCCGATGCACGAAAGTGTTGATGATCACACGGCCATGGCCAAATTGTATAGCTTTAAACAGTTAGCCGCGTTTTTATCGGAAAACTGGGCAGTAGCTGAAGACTACGCACAAAAACTGCAACCCCTTTTGCCGGGGGTCGTTTCCTCTATTTATTTGCCGCAATTTTATTATTGCACCAGCCTTAATCTGGTTATGCGCTACCGGGACACCGTGATGAGCGAAGAGCAGGTAAATGAACTTCGCCAGTACGCCAGTTTACTCAATGGCTGGGCCCAGGGATGCTCACACAATTTTGCCAGCAAAGCCTCGCTGGTAAAGGCTGAGCTAAGCCGCATCACCGCTTCATTTAACCTTAAAACGATCAAATTATACGAAAAAGCCATCGAAGAGGCCCGCCTCAGTGGCATGCTCCATGAAGAGGCCTTAAGTAACGAATTTCTGGGCCGTTTTTGGTTGCAATACAATAAGATTGAAGTGGCACAGATATACCTGAAACGCGCATTTCATCTATACGATCTCTGGGGCTGTGAAGTTAAGAAATTAAAGCTGCTGGAAAATTTTGATCAGCTATTAGGTTTTGACTCAACCATAAAAACCTGGGAGAAAACCCCGACTACCGTTACCTCTGGTTATAGTGAAAGTCAGAACCTGGATCTCAATTCGGTAATGAAAGCGTCTCAGGCTATTTCCGGAGAAATCGTCAAAGAAAAACTGATCCACACCATGATGCTATTGGTAGTGGAAAATGCCGGTGCGCAAAATGCCACACTGTTACTGCGCAACAATGGTCTGTGGCAATGGACAGCGAAAGCGACCCTGGAAGACAAAAAAGTTGAATTATTTGAAGATGATTTCAGCTTTATGACTGATGAAAGGCTGCCCCTGCAGGTATTGCAATACGTATTGCGAACACAACATGCGTTACCGATTCACAATGCCAGTGAAGATCCGCTCTGTGCTCAGGATGCCTATGTGATAAAGCATCGCCCCGAATCCATCTTGTGTGTGCCTATCTCACATCGCAGTGAAGTGTTGGGTTTGTTATATCTGGAAAACAACATACTCAGAAACGCGTTTACACCGGACCGCATTGAAATTATTCAGTTGCTGGCTTCGCAATTGGTTATTTCGATGGAAAATGCCAATTTGTATGCGGAGCTTGAAGCCAGGGTTCATGAGCGCACCCGCAAGCTGCACGAAGCCAACGAAAAACTGACGCTGCTGGCCACCCTGGACTCATTAACCGGCGCCTGTAATCGCAGACACTTTATCGAATTAGCGAATATCGAAATTGCTCGCGCCAAGCGCTCCGGGCGACCACTTGGCATAATGATGCTGGATATTGATCATTTTAAACGGATAAATGATGATTTTGGGCACGCCGCTGGTGATGAAGCGCTAAAAAAAGTAGTTAAAAATTGTATGGATACCCTGCGCCCGGGAGATTTATTTGGTCGAATGGGCGGTGAGGAGTTTGCACTACTACTGCCGGATACGGACATTGAATTGTGCCAGAATGTCGCGCACCGATTACGGACCTCCATCGAATCACTAGAGATCAATTGTCAGCCTCATCAGTTTTCAGTAACAGCCAGTATCGGCGTTTGCGGTTTTAACGGCAGCAATGATTCGTTGGAACAATTACTCCATTGCGCTGATCAGGCCCTGTACCAGGCTAAGGATAAAGGCCGCAACAGAGTTGAAATTCACCAGGCATAAATCCCCTGCTAACTTACAGGTGTGCTGGGTGGCACATTCGGGTGGGTTTTATATGCTACACTGTACAGAGTGCAAAAAAAGTTAGGATTTTTCTGTGCTAAATCCTTTGTCAGGGATTACATTTACAGTAGCTTGACAGAACACTATGATTTTAATGAAAAAAACTGCACTCTCTTGCGCAATATTCATCGCTTTTTTTAATGCCGGTGCGATTGCCGCCGATGACAATCTGAATACATCACCTGAACAATATGATATCGAAAACATTACTGTGTATGCGCAAAAACGCGCGCAAAAAACACAGGATGTCAGCGTTGCAATATCAGTGCTACAGGCAGAGCTCATTGAAAAGTTAAACCTGAAAGACACCACTCAGTTGTCGGCGCAAATTCCCAATGTAAAAATCACTGCCAACACCGGAGAAGGTGCTCCCCCGGTGGTTAATATCCGCGGGGTCGGCAGCCTGGACTACAACAATACCACCACCGCCCCCGTTGCCTTTTATGTGGACAACATTGTTGGTGGCTCGTTGAGCAATTCACTGCTTTATTTGTTTGATATGGAACGAATTGAAGTATTAAAGGGCCCGCAAGGAACGCTGTTTGGCAGAAACACAACAGGTGGCGCTGTGCTACTGACCAGTAAAAAGCCCACCTTTGACACCGAAGGCTATCTGACTGCCGGGCTGGCAAACCAGGCGCACCACAAAATTGAAGGGGTTTACAACACGGCGCTGTCAGAGCACACCGCAATCAGAGCTGGTTTTAGTCAGCAGGACTATGAGTATTCTTCACATAATCTGGAGCCCGGTTATCCCCAGGCCGGAATGCGTCAGGACAATTTCAGACTGCAATTACAACACCAAACGGAAGATCTGTCGGTACTGGTGAAGCTGCATAGCGCTGATTGGGACGGCAATGTAAAACCGGTCAGGAGCAAAGGCTATATCTCAGCGACAGGTGAAATTTGCTCACCGGAATTGGCCGGCACCACCGCCTGCACCGACAATTTTGGCTTTAACGTAGGCAGTAACGATTTTCATGCTGTGCGACTTGATGACAATAGCCCTCATACTACAGAGCGTTTGGGGGCCAGTGTTGAACTTAACTACCAGCTTTCTGCACAACGGAGCTTTACGGCGATTTCCAGCATTAATCAGTTAGACAGATTGCATACCTTCAATTGCGACGCCAGCCCTGCCCGCCTGTGCGACGGCGATCTTGGCGTTGAAAATCAGGTATTCACGCAGGAATTCCGACTGAATCAACAGTTAGGGCAGCATTATTTAATCGCCGGATTGTTTTATCTGGATGAAGATATTAAACAGAAAAACCAGATTGATTTGTTCCGCGATTTCAGAGCGATATTAAATACCGGGCCTGTTCACTTTTTCTATGATAATCAGGTTTTTACAAATTCACTGGGGATTTATGGCCAGTTGGATTATCAACTCAATGACAGCCTGACATTAACAACTGGTTTGCGTTATACCCGTGAAGATATTGACTACTTTGCGACATCTCAGCTCAATGTGCCTCTGATGGCCGGGGATTTTACCGGTATCAATGTACCGGGTTGGCAAATACCCGGGGAAATAAAAGATAATAATCTTTCCGGAAAAATCGCGTTAGTGCAAACATTGACAGCGCAAACCAGCCTGTACTACAGCGTTAATCGTGGCTTTAAAAGTGGGGGCTACAACGGCAGTCTGGCCTTTTCTGTCGATGAGGCTCGCCTGGCGGAATATGGTCCGGAGACGCTAACCGCCTGGGAAGTGGGCGTTAAATCCGGTGGCAAGGACTTCAGTCTGAATCTGGCTGCGTTTTATTATGATTACCAGGATCAGCAGGTTTTTATGAACCAACAATCTGCCGAACAATTATCAGCCCCCGCTCAGGTTTTAGACAATGTGGGTGAATCGGTGATTTACGGTGCTGAGGCAGATGTTACCTATTTACCCGGAAGTAACTGGCTGTTACAGGCTGGTATCGGCTACTTACCGGAAGCAAACCTGAAAGAGTTTATCAACATTCAGGGACAAACCATCAGGGATAACCGCCTGCCTTTCAGCTCAGAATGGAACGCCAACGGATTGGTAAATTACATTACTGATACCGAAATTGGCACTTTGAGCTTTCAGTTGGAATTTGACTATCAATCTGCCTTCTATTTTGACCAGAATCAAAACCCACTTGCCCGCCAGGGCGCTTATACACTGTGGAATGGCAGTGCGAGCTGGCAACGAGATAACTGGCAGGTGATGCTGTGGGTTAAAAACCTAACAGATGAAGAATACAGTCAGATCCACTTTGATATGGGCCCGACATTCGGTTTGTTACAGGATCTCAAAGGTGAAGCACGGCGTTATGGGGCAGAAATTAGCTATCACTTTTGATAAAAAGTGTGGCGCTGTTTACTGGTAAATTCCTTTCCTTTTGCTACATTTTCAGGAGTTAACATCACATGCCTGCGTGTTGATGTCTGCATTCCAACCTGATTATTAAGGATAAAGGTTATTATGAGTTTAGTTATTCCCTCACTTCCGCAAAAAGATTCGGCGACCCAGCAAGCGGCAAGAGCTTTTCAGCTCTCGGTAGCAGGCACATCGTTTAATTACATGAATACGTATATGTTAGGTGTAGCATTATCTGCTGACCTGCCAGAAGGTGAAGAATTTAATACTCCTTACAAACTAAAATTGATCCCAATTGTTGCGACGATGATGGCCAACCTCATCGCCAATCTTGAGGATATGCTGGAAGAAGAGAAAGCGCTCACCAAAAAACACTCAATTTTGGATCGCATCCGGGATGCAGCAAAAGAATTGATCGATTTTCAGGACACCAGCATCAGCGATAAAGTGGACGCAATCGGTGACATATTTGATGCCCTTGACGATATTCCGGAAGCGCTGGGCGTAGAGCTGCGCAGTTTGCCTTCCAAATTGCAAAGTAGCTTAAAAGCCATCAAAAAATTGGCAAAAGAAGTGGAAAAAAACGGACCCACTGCAATTTTAAAAAGCTCGATGTGGGATTTACTGTCAGCCACCGATCGGCGTGAAATCCTGGAAGCGGAAACCTGGCAGCGATATAAGCAATTGTTTCAAAAGATCCCCACCCCGTTAATGCTGCAGATTGATGATGATAGAAAGCCCTGGATGGCTGACGCGCAGTTCCAGTGTATGGAAGACTGGTTTTTGGGTTATCTCCAGGTCGGGGGCTTTAATACGACAATGCTGCGAGGTGTGCGCTTAAACGCACCAGAAAATACCGACATTGTTGATCTGGACAAGTTACTGACGAAGTTTCCGGTAACAGACAGCATATTAAAAACAGAAGTTGGTGACGACACCGTTAGCTTAAAAGCCGCTGCAGAACAAAATCGTCTCTACGTAGTGGATTACGCCTGTCTTGAAGGCGCCAGCTGTGTACCGGTGCACGGCGAAGAGCGCTTTTTAGGGGCACCTATGTGCCTGTTTTATCTGAACCCGAATCCGCCCGCCGGATATCCACAATCAGAAGGCGGAGCTTTACAGCCCATTGCGATTCAGTTGCTCCAAAGCCCTGATCCGGTAAAAGCCCCGCTGTTTACACCCAAAGATGCCGGCAATGCTAATGATGAAAATGGTTATAAATGGATGATTGCCAAATATTTTGTCAATGTCAGTAATGCCATTCAGCATGAATCGGTGGCGCACCTTGGCGATTGTCACCTGGAAATTGACCCCATGGTGGTGGCGGCAAACCGCAACTTCGCGAAGGTGCATCCGTTAATGGTGTTGTTAAAACCGCATTTTCGGTTCACCATTAATATTAACCAGAGTGCGCTGCACAGTTTGATTATTCCCGGTGGTGTGGTGGCGACGAATGTTGGCCCAAGAATTCAGGATACCTGGGATATGGTGGCTGAGGCCCACAAAAACTGGAAGTTTGATGATAATAATCCTGAGGTGCTGTTTGCACGACGTGGTGTCGATACCCTGCCCAGCTTCCCGTTTCGCGATGATACCATGCTGTTGTGGCAGGCAACCTTTAACTGGGTATCTGATTACATTGATATTTACTATCGCGAAGATGACGACGTGCGCCAGGACTTTGAATTGCAAAACTGGATCAATGAGATGGTTTCCGGAGACTATGCCGGATTTAAAGGCTTTGAACACCTGGAACAAAACCCGGAATCCAGTGGACACCCCTGGGTATTAGGTTCGGTAGATTATTTAAAACGCATTATTGCTCAGATCATTTACATTGCGGGGCCTCTGCATGCGTCTGTTAACTTTGCGCAATATCCACTCATGTCTTTTATGCCCAGTGTGGCAGGCACTATCTATGAACCGGCTCCGGGAAAAGATACCGTAATTAACAACGAAGAAGATTGTTGTAAGTACTATCCTCCATTGGATGTATCCTCGTATACCTACCTGTTCGAATACCTGTTATCCAGCCTGCAGTACGATACCTTTGGTTATTATGATGAGGGGGATGAGAAAGACCAGGGCCCCTACTTTGACGATACCCGGGTATTAGCACCGCTGACGAAGTTTCAGCAGGCGTTACAAGAGATTGAAACTACCATCACAGAGCGTAATAAGACCCGGCCAATGGAATATCCTTTCCAGGTTCCGTCTAAAATTCCGAACAGTATCAGTATCTGATACGAATTAAAAAACCGGAGAGCGCAATGCTTTCCGGTTAGTTCGTACCTGGTGTAATGTTGGTGGAGCCATTCAGGCAACGCTTCAGCGGACTGTCCGCCCAAACAGACGCATCAGGTGGAGTCACGTAGCGGGCGACGATTTCGGCGTAGGTGTTGTCTTGCAACATCCTGTCCATTGCGCTTTGCAAGGCATTTACAATAGTTAAATCGGTGCTTTTATGCAGTGCCAGGTGATTGCCGCCCAGCGCATCATCATTGAGTTCCAATACCGGCACAACATCAGCCGGCGTTAAGCCAACCCGTTTAAGTTGATATGCCAATGTTAGCGAAGAACCTATCATAAGGTCGAGTTTGTTGTGGGCAAACATCTCGCTGTCTTCATGCTTGTTGGAAAAGGTCAGGTATTCCTCGCCTTCTGTCATGCCCAAATCATTGAGAACATCCTGGTAAATATCTCCTCGAGCAATACCCACAGTGTAATTCAGTAAGTCTTGTTCGCCATTAACGATAATATCAGTACGTGACTTTAATCGGTAAAAACACGCATTGCTAAATACCAATGGGCCTGCCCAGCGAAACAGCGCTTCCCGTTTTGGGTAACGCGCAGTGGTAAAAACTCCGGTGTTTTCCTGCGACAATGCCGCGGTATAAGCCCGGTTCCAGTGTACCAGATTAAAATCACATTCAATCTCTGCTAACTCACAGGCGGTAGCCACAATTTCATAGTTGATTCCCGTTAGTTGTTCTTCTTGCAAAAAGTTATACGGAGGGAATGACTCAGTAAACAGTTGTAACGGCGTATTATGGGCATTAGCCGCCTGGCTCGCGAACAAAACGCCGGTCATTGCGGTGACGATATAACGCGCCATTTGCATCATTACTGTAACTCTATCATTGGCAACTGGCACACGGGTTTGCCTAACGATTAAAAAAGCGATAGCGGCTGGCTACGCCTTGCAACAGGTTTGAAAAGGATTTAGCCATCCTGGGACCAAAATAATTGTCCAGCATCGAACCCAATAACGGGAACTGCATCCCGAACTCTGACGTCCAGTTGACCCGGGTTTTATCGCCCTCTTCGGTAAACTCCATGCGCCCACCCGGATGATGAATGCGCAACGGCTTTGCGTGCGTGATGCGATATTCTATGACTTTATTTGGCTCAAAGCGGATGATTTCTTCCTGCAGTGTTGCGCCACTTAATTTCACTTCTCTGACAGCACCAACGCCATTGGGATCATCCTTACCTGACTTTAATAGCTGTGCAGCTTTGATGCCCGGATAAAGATTATAATTACTGTGATCAGTTAACATCTTAAATGCCGCATCAATTGGCATATCTAACAATTCTTCAACTTCTATTTTGTACAAAACAACTTCCTAAACAATGGGTTAGTCGTCAAATACAGTGCTACAACCACCGTACTCATTAAATGCTTTATCCCAACGACGAACGTCGTTAGCTCTGCGCCACCTCTGATGAAAAAACTCCATTAAACAGGGACCGCTTTCCGTCTGGATAAGCAGTGTATCATTTTCCTGTACCTTGTCGTATTCTGGATAAACTTCCTTTGCTCCCCAGAAATGACCACCGTTGTGTTGTGCATACTGCAACCAAAACGACTCAAGTGGCATCCACTGTTGCTGTTGGTTGTGCCAGGCCAGATGGTTGTCATTAAACCTCCTGACATCGCCATGGCGCGGGGTACCCTGGGCTAACAATTGCCAGGATAAACAACCTGACAACAGGATTGCAAGGCAGCGACTAGCCCGGTAATTAAGCATTGTTCCCCTCAGCCGATAACAGCGTAACTTCCCGTTGCGGAAATGGAATGGCAATATTATGGGTTTTCAAGGTATCCCAAATCATTTTATTGACCTGATATCGACAGGCAAACAATTTGTCAGTTTCCACCCAATAACGCAATTCAATGTTTACCGAGCTATCGGCAAACTCTGCAATCCCGATGAGCGGCGGCGGCTCCTGTGCGACAACATCCATACCCTGTAAGGCATCGCGTAGAAGCGCAATAACCTGATCCAAATCACTGTTATAGGCCACACCTACCTGCATTTCCGTTAATGTATACTTGCGAGAGTTGTGCAGTATTTCACCCACAATATGCCGGTTTGGGATCAGGATTTCGACCCCATCTTCATCTTCCAGTTTGGTAAAGGCCAGGGTAATTTCTCTGACAACCCCCGCAGCACCTTCAACCCGGATGGTATCTCCCACCACAAAAGGCCGGGCAAGAATAATGTTAAACCCTGCCCCATAATTAGACAGCAAACCTTGTACCGCCAGTCCAGCACCTAAACCCAATGCACCAATTGCGGCCACGAAAGGCGTTATACTGATGCCAATCATGTTTAAACAGATGATGGCTATCATTACCAGAATAGTGATCTTAACCACATTCCCGATAAACTGAGACAAGGTAATATCCAGGTTTTTACGTTTGCATAGCCCCACCACGGCAGACGAAATACGTCGGGCTATAATTAACCCCAGGATAAAGACAAAGAGCGCTCCCAGTAGCTGGAAGCTATACTCCACAAGAAAGTTAACAATAAGGCTGTAGATCTGTTGTACTTGTTCTAATTGTTGATTAGCAGATTCATTCATGGGTTATTCTCAAGTTTTGAGAGGTTCAAATATTAATACAAACAGGTGTTTATGCCCCAAACAAGCTAACCTGTATATTCTTAACTGACATACTACTACAACATCTGGCTTTGCTACACATAGGCAATTAGTCTTAGATTAAAAATTGCTCATTGTCATTGCTTCTGCTAAAAATAGGCATGCACAACACAAGTGCTGACACAAGAAGCCGATGTTTTACCTTGTTACAGCACAATTTCAAACTCATCTAAACAGCTACCATGAACAACGGACGACAGCATTCAGATATCGATGGCAAGATGGAACTAAAGGTTGCAGCTGAACTTGCGCGGGTTAAGCAGCAGGTATCAGATCTGCAACGGCAATTAAAAGAAGCTGAATCGCTGGCAAATCTGGGCCTTTGGCAGTGGCACATTGCTGAGGATATTGTGGTGTGGTCGGAAAATGCCTACAAAATATTTGAGGTTGAACCGGGTTCTCCTGTTACCTACCAAAAAGTGTTGGAAAGAATCCACCCCGACGACAGAGAAAAGCACAACCAACGCACCCAGGAATGGCTCAAAAATGCCGGGGGAGCACCTTATGAATATCGACTGCGAATTGATGAACGAATAAAGTACCTGAAAGTGTATGGTAAAGTAGAACAGGATCACGATGGCAAGCCAGTGCGATTTTTTGGGGCCATCCAGGATATTACCGAACAGGTGACGCTACAAAACAAGTTGGAAGCGTCACTGACTCATGTGATCAATGACTTTATCCCCATTTGTGCCTGGTGTCAGGCCATAAAAGATGAGCAACAAGGCTGGTTATCCATCGAAGAATATTTACACAGCAAAAATGCCGGTGCGTCTCTGAGCCATGGTATTTGCCCGTCCTGCATGCAAAAGGCAGAAGCCGATTTCGAAGCGAATATGGAAAAACTGCACAACATTAAACAAATGAAATAACGCTAATCTATTGTTTTCAACATATTTTACATTGTGCCGCGGATGGACTTGCAGGGACAAAATTAAGACACTGTCAACCAGTGGCTTCTCAACTTACGCTTTCAGGTCAATTATGGCAATTTCTGGTGCTGCGCAATTTTCCGATCGCAAAGAATTCATTTTATTTATCGCGCACTATTATAAACGTGCCACTGCTCAAAATTTTATAACGTCATCAAGACAGCTCAGGGCGTCTTCGTCAACACTTTTGAGATGCGCGGATATGCTAACGACAACACTATAATTCGAAAAAGCGGAAAATGAAGCGTTTCCGGCAACCACAATTTTTTTATCGTTGGCGAATGAAAATGCAGGAACGCCAACAACATCGATTGTTTTATACACAGACTCTGTTTCTATTGGATTGAAGTAGGTTGAGTCAGGAATAATGTAAGATTCAACGCCAATCGCAGCGAGAGCGGCCTGAACTGAACTTTTTTCATATTCAGAACCTGCAAGATGAACATGTCTGACTTCAAGTGCATTGCTATTTGCGGCACAGAACTCGACATCTTCCCAGACGGAAAAGTCTTTAAAACAAGCTGAACAATCTACCGACCAAAAATGAGTCAGGGTTACTTTATTTTCTGAGGATAAAAGATTTTGATATGCAAAGCTCTCAATAACTTCCCCATTAAAATCACGTTTAATATTGATAAGCGTCGATTCAATTTGAAAAATATTTAAGACATGCAAACCAAAAAATACCAGTAGCGACAAAGAGATCGCTGATTGAATGAAATACCTCTTGTTAGAAATTAGATGAAGAAGCAGCGACACTAACGTTGCAACGATGGGGGCAACTAAAATGACAAGGACATGAAACAGGCGATCAAATATTACAACGCTACCGAAAGTGACAAGCCAGGGGAGAAGCAGTAACGAAATCCACCACAATCGTTTTTTTAATGAGTGATTTGTTTTCAATAAGTAATATGATGAAAACAAGAACCCAAAAAACAAAATTGATAGCTGAATTCTCCAACCCAAGGCTCCTGACAGAATACCTGCCAGAAGCGCAATAATTACCACTAAGACCTTGCTCATCAATTTACTCTATACCTCTGTTTGAGCATATGCCGAGGCAAGGATATGCCCCAAATACCCTGCAAACAAGCCTTTTGTTGCGCAATTACCTGCCCTGCTTGTACAAAGCCCATCGAACCTGGTGGTTAAATTTATTAGGTTCTTAGCCGTCATGCCGATTTAAACCGCCACTTTTCAAATTTAGGTGACACGAATGCGACTGCAAAAAACAAAATGGCAGAAAGGCACTAGTGTGAACTTTCTTCAAATACGCCAAAGCCCAATTCAGGTAATACAACCTGGGTAATCAAACCCACAACAACACCCAGGAAAAGTAACGTTTCCCAATGAATTTCCGCAGTGTTAGATAGACGTCTGCCAGGCAAATAGCCCACGGTTGGTAGAAAATCTTAGCTCGATGATTTTTTATGATACTCCTGAAAGCGTCTTACTTATTTGAGACATTTGATCTGGCATAGGTTTTATTGAACCCTATGCCGAGTTATGTCCATACGTTTATGGAGAACACGAACAATTACTATGGAAGCATCATTGACTTGGTAAATAATAATATGATGATTGTATGGGTGAAGTCTTAAACTCGGTCTAATTTCATCAACTGACCTGCCCAACAAAGGGGATGATGCCAGTTTGGAAAAAGCGTTTTCCAGATCTTGCAAATAAACGTCAGCTTGAGCTGCTCCCCATTCTTGAAATGTATAATCCCAAATACCAAGCAGGTCATTCCGAGCTAGAGGTTTAATTTCAATTTTAAGCATCGACCCCGGCATTTTTTCTTGCCTCAACAATAATGCTGCTCATATCCAAGGGTATAGACGCACCGCTGTTTAGACCATCGTCAATGGCTGTTCGCAGGGCTTCCAGCTTTGCCTGATAAACTTCATCCTGTTGCATTTTTAGGCGAAGAGCTTCACGAATAACTTCACTTGCATTATTGTACATGCCTGTATCAAGTTGCTGCTTAATGTAATCTTCAAATACGGTGCTTAAGTTAACGTTCATGGTAAGTACCTCCAGAATCTAATTTACACCCATATGTCTGATATTGTCAATTTTGGACATTAAGAGAGTTGCATCCAAGGACACTCCTTAGTCGTTGTTCAATGGCGAAACAGTGATCGAAATTCAACAGCGAAATGTTGATCGAAGATCGCAAGGGGCTATGACATGCCCATTACTCGATGGGGATAACCACTATAAAGAACGGCTGAGAAGTGTCTGAGTTTTTAGTGGCGATTCAGCTTGAAGCAATCAATAAAGTAATTACTGTCTACGATGCGTCTACAAAGCGAAAGAAGATAACAAATGGTTTAGAGAGTTAAATATTAGGGGTGATTCTAAATTATTGATTTTATTGATGAATATAATGTTGCCCGGGGCCGGACTTGAACCGGCACGATCTTACGAACGAGGGATTTTAAATACTTTCCAAATCTCTTTTAAATCAGTATGCTATTGATTTTATTAAAGTTGCTCTACCTGCCTATGCCTTTTCTTACTGTCACTTTGCAGGCATTATGTAGGCAATGTTTTCAAAATAAACATCTATTGAGGCATGGAGATTTTCAAGCCTCTGGATGCCTTTACACATAAGCTATCCTTTTGTTTAACAGAACTTGCTTGTCTGCTTCTAAAAGTCCCTAGATACACTTTCCAGCGATATAACCTTTGCCTTTAGCAAGTTTAAATCTTTAACATCACTGAAATCCCCATACATCTTATCTATCATATCAAACAAGACTAGAGAGTCGGTATCATTCTTAACAATCAAATATGCTATATCTTCGAAAAGGAAGCCGAGTCTACAATTGTTAAAAGTATAATTATCAAATTGTACCTTATCTGTTAAATGAGTATTTGCAGGAATACACTTTCTCGATCGTTCCACAGAAGGGAAATATCGCCATTCACTTTCTAGACAAAAATCCTTCGATATTTCATTTCCATTTTTATCTCGCATTTTTCCCATAATAGGTTTTGTCAAAGCCAATAAGTTAAACAAGCTATCTATGTGATTTTGTTTATCACTTTCATTAACAAATTCAGTTATCCGGGCAAAGTTAAGAATACTGTGATGAAAAGAGCTATTTTCGGTTAGATATACTACGGGGTTTACCCCACACTTAACCCCTCACTCTCTAGTCATACCAATTCCAAATGAACCATAAAAATCAGTATGCTCTCTAATTCTCGTTAACGGAATATCACAGAAACTAACCATTGGATATGAGACGTTAGGAATATCTTTGTTATACCACCTAAAATCTTCCAGACAGTAGCGAGGCCAGAAACCATTAGTCATTATACTATTTAGAGTGTTTATCGAATCTGTAAAATGAAAAAGTGTATGTGACTTTGACCCCATAATTCCCTGCAATTATTATCAATGAGAAACATTCAATACTAAATGTTATACATATTGCATTCAAAGCGCATCAACTAAGTAAGTTAACCCCCGTATTACAGCAGTATTCAAACCACCAAGGTTTATCTGGAACGTGGAGCGAGTCACCTGGAAAAAATGGCGGAATTAAATCCGGTAGTTTCAAATGACCTGCTAAAGCAAGTTTAGTTTCGTAATTTTTGTAGGCATTTTGTCGACATTGGCGAGATAACATCTATTGACCAAATGAAATACATTTAGAATGTTTTTCCGGTAAGCATTTGATTTTTATGTGATTTTAAATGGTGCCCGGGGCCGGACTTGAACCGGCACGATCTTACGATCGAGGGATTTTAAATCCTTTCCCGAGGTCAGAAAACTAGATATATTTCATATAAAACAAGGGGTTAAAGAACGTTTTCAACCCCATAACTACCCCTTTTATACCCATCCATGTAAGAAGAATGTAAGAAGATTTATGTGTATGTTCACTACCAGTCGGAAGGTAACAATTAGTCTGCCACCCTTAAATCTGATGGCCAAACAAAATACTCACCAAACCTTTTGCTAATCTTTAATTCTCCGCCTGCTTCTTTACCAAGTTCAGTGAGTATATGACCATCGCCTGAAATAGAGAGATAGCCTAAATCTACAAACCTTTCAATTAGTTCACCTGTCTTTAATTTGTTATTCTTCGCAAGCTTAGATGTGGATAACGGTTGCGATTCTCCCCCAGATGACTGCTCGGAAGGATGGACTCGCTCCAAAGAGATTCTGACTTCGTCACTAATTCGAATTATACGTTGCGATTCTTCAAAAGACTCTTTATATAAGTCTGGGTCATCAAGGCGATTTATCAATACACCCATTTCATTATTATTGACCTGACTAAATTCGTACAAATTCAGACTGGTAATAATACAAGTCTCTTCATTTATATAGCACTTTGCATGAAGATTTTTGCAAAAACTAGTTCTAACAAATGACAATTGTTTTAACCAGTCTATTTCCTCTGGCTGCAACTCACTTTTACCATAAACAATACGTATATCGATTTTCAATCTATTCTTGTCTTCCAGTAACTCTCGAATGCGATCGTTCAGCTTAAGAAATGGACTAATTAAGATAAGCCTCTCAGAAGCAGTTTTAATCAACTCTTCAAGATAGTAATTAGTTGCGCTGGTGTTTAAAAACTTTGCCATAAAGTTCCTTTTTAGTTAGCTGTAGAAATAAGAATAACTAAGTTAAAGAGCAAAAGGCAAATAATATAACCCTTTATCGAAGCAAGACCAGTATAACTGGGATAGTTAACCCCCGTATTACAGCCACGGGGGTTTTTCTTTTTGAGCTTCACACTGCCTGCGCTCCCGTAGGTGCTCGGCTGTGTTCAGCTCTAAAAAGAGTTTATTTCCCTGCCGGGGGCGTCACTGGCCGTGACAGGCAGCCCTTAAAAGCAAGGCCCCTGTGACGCCTCAAAATTCGTCAACTTCCTAAATCGGAACCCCAGAGGGGACCCCCTTGCTTCGCAACCCTGCGGGCGATTTAGTCCGTTTTGACTAATTTTTCTGGCTTACACATCTTCGTTATCACTTCGGTAAGCGGCGGGTTCCCCGTCCGCTACGCGAACTGATACAAAGGGGCCAATACCATGCAGGCATTAACTTTAGATTTAGACTTCACGGGCTGTTTCCCCCTTGCCTGTCCGGTCAAAAAGAAGAGAGCTAAGCGTGATTTTGGGCCTAAACCAGTTCAATTAACTTTAATGTTGTTTCGAAAAATGGTGGCTAGATTATGGAATGTCCGGAATGTAAAAAACCAATGGTGTTCGAAAACGGAGACGACGAAGATGCACCGTATCATCACGATCCTCTCGATAACAATGTATGGGAGCATTACAAAAGCACGCACCCTGATTACTGGTATTGCGAAAAGTGCAATAGCTTTTACGAAGCAGATATTTGGACGAATAAAGTAATCGCCAGCGAGGAGGCACAAAATGAGCAATAAAGACGCAAACTATTCAGAGAAATTAAAGCGCTCAGGCATCGTTAAAATAACCCTGAGAGTGCCGGAAGAATTCAGGGACGAGTTTTTCAGAATGGCTAAGTTTTGCCGTGATTATAGGGACTATTATCCGGACATTTGTCGGAGCAAAACCAAAGGGACGATTAAAGCTATTGGAAACTGACTATATTGAAGTTTCTTGCAGCGGCTCCTGTATTTCTTTTGGTGGGCAAGTGTAGAAAGCTACATGCTCACCATAATTAAGTTGCACAAGACATTCAGAGCGCAATAAAAAGCTAATCCCTAGCGCCTTTAAATCATCAGTAGTAAAGGCCTGCTCAGTGCCGTTCTTAATGGCGGTAAAAACACCATCTATTGAGTTACTGGTTTTGGTGTAGCCACTGAAATAAATGGCGTCATATTGTTGAAGGTATTGTTGCTGAAGCTTTGTTATTAAAACAGTTTCAGCAGTAGGTTTATTACCTGAATTGTCAGATACAGTGCGAGCAACCGAAGCGCGATCACTTTTACCAGATACCTGAGCACCTTTACTACCAGGCTGTTTTTGTTCAGTCTGGCCGCTACTACCCCCCATAGCTTTAGGGGCAGGCTTAGACAATAGATAACCCCACAGACAAACGAGAAAAACCAGCATACCCAGTATTTTAGGATTCTTATAAAACGGGGTTCTTGGCTCGATATTGTTATGGTCCCCTGTGATAGTTGACGCATAAAGTTCGAAAATCTTTTTCGGGACGTACTGCCAGAAACGGACGGTTGTAATTGATGCGGCTGTTTTTCCGTTTGATTCACTGTCATGCTCCACCGTTTTATAAAAGCGCCACAAACCCATATTGACGTGACGAACTGCCACTTTAGCCATGACACGGGCCATTTCATGGACCTTTTTAATGTTGGTTGTTGTAAATACAAAATCCCAGTTGTAATGACGCTGCATATCCCATGCAACGTGGATAGTTTCCGGCCTGCGGTCAGTTTCGGGTAAATGGTCCTGATTTTCTGGATAGTCCAATAGTCTGAGGTCTTTTTCTGTCCATTTGGGCGGGAATATGCGCTGCACTTCGTCAATGACAAAGAAGGCCCCTTTCGGTGCCCAGTGAAAAAAGCGCGCCAGTTTATCCCGCCCCGCCTGTACATCAGTATCAATATGGATGACCTGAAAGTCTGGATGAACCGCATCTTCACCCAATACCCTGACCGTGTTTTCTCGAGAAAAGCCGCGAACATTGGTAATCAGTGTGCGGCCTGTTTTGATGATTTTCAGAATATCGTCTTTGATAGCGCCTGATGTTTTAAATGTTCCGTCAGGGCCATGGTGAATTTTTATGCTCATTTTTTAACAAAGCTTAATGCGAATTTTGCGACCAGTGACTGAAAGACCCAGCTCAGCCCAGTAAAGACATTAAAAAATTCCAATGATGATTTTAATGATGGTGATATATAGCCGATTGCCGCCGCCAACCTTGCAGCCAGTTGCAAATCAGCTATGAATGCGCTGGCCACGGCCCACGCTGTAGAATACAGCCAGATGGTAAATTTGATTCTGGCCCAAATCAGTTTCAGCGCCAGATACTGAATGGCATCGTTTGCCATGTTGTAAACATCGACAGTAAAGAAATCATAAATAGCCTGGAAGAAGTCCATCAGATCACCTCAATAAAATAGCAATGCTGATAACAGCAAAAATAAACAGAAATGCCACAGATACTATCTGCAGCTCATCGTGAAAATTGGTAAAGCAGGTTTGCTTTGTGGCGCCCAAAAACTGGATAATATCGACACAACCATAAAAGCCGGCCTCCGGCACATCGACAGTTAATAAGCTGCTCATTTCCGTTCGGATGCTTTCGACAAGCTGTTCATATTCGGCCTGTACGTCTGCTATTTCCTGATTGGCGTCTTCCTCAGATGTGATTGCGCCTTTTTCGTTTTCTTCCACTTCGCCTATCGTTGAAATCTCATTACGAATTTCGCCCAGCGTGTCGTCCATCTGGCTTAGTGTGGAATTGGTTGTATTGAGCTTAGAGTTCGCACTGGATAACAGGGATTCAACACCGGACAGGTCAATGTTGACGGTAATTTCTTCGGATTGAGGTGTGCCATTATCGGGATATTGCGGGTCGTCGAAACCGTCACCGTCAGAATCCAAATCCTCATTATTGGCAATACCATCCCCGTCAATGTCCGGGTCGGCATAGTCGGGAATGGTATCCCCGTCAGTGTCATTGGTGTAACACACAAAATGGGTCTGGCCGTTGGATGTAACAGTGCCACAACCCTCGTAACAAACGTCACCGGTACACATATTTTGTGGCGTTTCTGTGCATACCAGGAAACCGGAGTCAGGGACACAGTTGCCCTCTTCACCCGCCGGAACCAGTTCAGATTGTTCATACGACTCCCCCTGCTTAGCGTAGCAATTGGATTCATTATCTAACTGATAGTACCCCTGACCGGAATTGGTATAACCACAGCGTGAGCCGTCATCACGCTGTACACAGACATTCGGGGCGAAATTACTGCCAGCAGGTAACAGATAATCGTCATCGTGCGGCGATACGGGGCACGTGTCTTCATCGCCGAGCTGTTGCGGGTCGAAACAGACATTAGTTCCGTTTGAATAGCCGATTGTTGTCGTATAAAACGGGTGTTCATCTGGTGGGCATGAATAACTTGTTTCTGCATACGCAGAAACGGAGGTATCAACCTTAATACCGGTAACTTCACCACCGGCTTGCGTCTGTGATGTACATGTGCATTTTGCAGCCAGAGAACCCTGCACAAACTCCACATCTGTATAGCTCCCGTCACATATACGTTTCGGGTAGCGGTTGTCTATTGTTTTACCTAAACAATACTGAGTGAGCTTGTCGAATGCGTTGGCACCTGTGCCAACCTCCAGCATAAGAGATTCTTGTTTCTGAGTCTTAGACTTACTGATGTGGTAAATGCTGTTTTCATCTGTCATGAAATCGCTGTCTACGATGACTTGCGAATGTGCCGGAAGCACAAACGCAAACCATATAACAGCAACAACAAAAGTAATGGATATGGTTCTGTTAACGAGTCGCATAAAAGCCCAGCCCCACTCCAAGAATGAAAGATAAACCGTCAGCAATCCCGAGTAACATTCCCATATCCATTTTGGTCACCTAGATTTTGCGAACCATGGTGACAATCAGACCGATAACCACTAACGAGGCCACCGTTCCGATAACATACTCACCGGTAGTGAGCGCATCAGTTTCAGCGGCCGTGATAGCGGTCTGAACTGCGGTTGTGTCGATTGCGTAAGATACGCCAGACATCACCGTTGAGCCGATTGCAGCAGTAGCCAGTAAGATTTTTGATTTCAAATTTTTCATGGTATTTCTCCAAATATTTAAGTTTAGGTACGTCTTATTTTGGCAATCATCGCCAAAATCCATCCAATGCCCAGACCGCCAACCCACACATGCAGCATTGAGCCAAAAGCGAGGTCGTAAGCCTGTACATCGAAATTCATTTCATAGCCAGAATCTGGCTGGGTAATGTGTCCTGGCAGGTTCCAGTAATTGGTCCCGGTGTCCAAAACATCTAATTCATATGCGGCACAATCAAGAGGTGACAAAGGGATTGGTGTAAATGTGCCGTTATCCATTTCACCGCACTGGCCCGTTGTGTATGAGCCGCCAGTGTCCTGGTCATTTTCAAATTCAGCCAGCGCGTTATATTCAGAAGCCAAAGAAAGGGCATAATAAGGATCTACACATTCAGCGGCTGGTATACCTGTTAGTGTGTACGGTGTATCTGAGTGACTATCGTAACTGTAACAATTCATGGTCTGTGCTCCAGTCGCTTGATTACACCGATTATCAGGCCGATACCCGCGCCAATGGTCCACATCATGATTGTAGAATCCACACCAAGCTCATAAAGTGCGGCTGCAATTTGCGTGTCAGTTTCAGTTGTCTGTGGCTGTTCAGCCTGATAGTTCAAAAGGTCGTTATAGGTAGCAACCTGCAAAATGATGAATTCGTTTGCCGCAGTGCATTCTGAAAAGCTGTTGTAATCAATGCGGGCAAAGGTAAAAAACGTGCCTGATGAATGTATCTGATTACAGCTGATGTATGACGGGATTGTCAGATGCAGTTCCAGTGGCTGCATTTCTGAATATGTAATTGCGTAATAAGTCGTGCAGTCTGCCACCGTTTGTGTCTCAGAGACTTTGAAGTGCCTGCCTGTTACATAATATTCAGCGCAGTGACTAGGCATGTTCCGGCTCCAGAATAAAGCTGACATTGCCAGCATCATCACGAACAAATTCAACAACCGGCGACACGCACAGATTGTTGAATGCATTCCTGAATGTTTCGAACTCGATTAACAACTGAAAGTGTAAGCCCCCGTTCAGGAGGCTCGTATAATGTCCGGCCTGCTGTATCCGCTCAAACACAATGACCGTGTCACCCGCCTTGAACAGGTAACAATCGCCAGCCATTGTGATTTCTGCGAAACAACCTGCCATCAGTGCACCCCGTAAATCAGTTCATAACTACCGTCGTCCTGATGCTCAAATGTGACCCGGTCAGATTGCGACAGGCGCACCATGGCATGGTCAAATTGTTCAAACGGAATCGCTACACCAAGGCCATTTTTACCGTTAGTGATAAATGTAAAATCACCGTCAGGAGCGTACGCATTAAAGACGAAACGAGTATCAAGTGCCTGAAAGACATTTACCCCACCCTCAATAAAAATGGCCTTGTCCATGGTTAAACCGCCTTATTTAAAACGTGAAGGCCAACATTAACCGCAGCAATGATTACCCAGTGGTCCGGTGCGAATGAATTCATTTCCTCGACCGTTTTGGGTAAATAATCTGGCGCTTTCGGGTCCATATTGCCTTGCGTATAGGCAGCATCCTTTATTATTTCCATGAGTTCTTGCGGAGATATGAGTGCTTCGAGTTCATCCATCTGATCTTTCATCATCAGTTGAAGATGCTTGTCGAACTGTGCGGAATAAGGGTCGTACTTATCCATGGTTACGCGTCCTTCTTAGGGGCCTGATGCTGTCTGACTGGCTCAGCACCAACAACCATGTTTTTCATGGGGTTTTCCGGGTCAGGCTCCAGTTGAACGTCCATGTGCGCGGGGTGTGCGTTGCCAAGGAACTCTTCAATCAGTTTCGGGTCAGCCTTGACCTTAAAGCCGCTTTGTTTTTCGTCTGCATGAAAGCCAGCGACGCGCTTCTCGCCGTTCTCGGTTTTCCATGGTCTTAGTGGTGTACAGCAATAGAGCGTGGCTATTTCGTAGGGTTTGCCGTTACTTTTGCCTGTGCCTTTTGAATGTTCAAATCCGGTTACGAATAATTGCATGGTTTTACTTCCTCAAGTGGTCTTAAATCAAAGTTAAGTAAGTGTTTATAGGTATCCGGCAGGCTGAATTTCCCACCGGTTTCGCGGGCGATAATGGTGTATGCACGTTCAATATCCCCGTTGAAGTGTTCGGCAACGTCTGTAAGAAGTTTGCCGACTTGCCTGCGCGCCCAGCGGATTTTTCCGGCAAATTCCAGACGGGTTTTTACCTGGGCTAACCGGACGCGTTGCAATCTGTCTGCTGAAATCTGTTCTTTGTAGGAAGCGGAAAAGGCACAAAGGGCAGCGAAGGCTGCGGGAAGGTCTTCCAGTACGGCGACCGAGACTTTTTTAAGTTCAACTTCGGTTCTGTACCATGTCTTGCCGGGTACGCCCTGCTCTAACGATTTATCATAGATGCGCCAGTAAACAGGGCTTTTGCGGCTTCCCACGTAAACGGTATCACCGAACAGTTCTTTGCTGGTGCGGGGGCGTCTGATATCCAGTTGCGGGGTTCTCCCGCCTTTGGGGTTGTTAAAGCCGTTGTCAGCGTAGGCGCTTTCAGCGTATTTAGTGCCGAAATTACCGGTGAAATCATCATAGGCAATGTCGATACGGGAAAGCCTGATAATGCTTAAAACTTTAGAGAGCCAGAAATGCAGTACAAAGGGGCGGATTTTGGCAAAGGTGTGCTGACAACCGGTGCCGGATATCTGAATGTATACAGTATCGTTGTTGCCACCATAGGCCAGAAATCCGACTTCAATTTTTCCGGTTGGGTCGTACAGACGTCTTGACTCGTTGTAACCGTGCAGGCCTTTATTGCGCGGATGGCCGACTTTGAGATTGAGAATTTTTTCAATGAACTGGTGGCAGCGCTGGTAGCAGACTTCCCTGAATTTGGCCTGATAGTCCCGAATCAGGGCTTCTTTCGCCTCCTGAGTTTTGGCTTTTCTGAAAAGCGGTTGCGGGAGTCTGACCCACTGGTTGCGTTTTGTGCTTTCCTTACCTGCCCGGTTCAGGTGGCGAAAGTCGGCAACCGGCACAGTAAACGCCAGGTGGTCAACAAACAAGGTGTCGTGAAGTTTCCATTCTTTATTCATCGAACACCCCCGCCTTGCACAGTTCAGGGTAATTCTTCGGGGTGATTTCAGTTAACTGGTATTGGGTGCCGTATTCGCTGGTTAAGAAGTCCCGCAATTCCGACATAGAGTTAAACCATTCATTACGACACGGCCAGTCTGAACATGTGGCGTTCACACCTGCTCCGTCATTGTCGTAATAGATGGTAATCATCTGAGAACACCCGAGCTTTGCATACTCAATAGTTGCTGACGAAACTTGACCATATTCACATAGCGCTTGCCCGCTTGTTTCAATTGAATATATGGAATTAAGCCCCTATCCATATCATGGGAAACAGCTTTAATAGTCTTGCCCATCATCTCTGAAAAACGCTCAGGCGTTGCTATCGGGTCACCACCCAAAGCAAGCAATTCGTCAATTGATAGATCTGCACTTTCCATTTTTGTGATAGCCTTACGACCAGAATGGTAAATTTTTAGATGGGGTTATTGTGAATATCACATTTGTGACAGTCAATATCACAATGTGTATATTTTAATATCATTTTGTTATGGATCTAGATTATAGCGGAATATTTGAAAGGTTATGCAAAATTTCAGGAACTAATAGCGCTTCTGGCCTTGCAAAAATAGCCGGGAAAGCTCCCAATGCATCAACACGGTGGACGGAGAAAGGCAAGGTTACAAAAATACCAATGGACGTTTGCGTAAAGATTGCGATTCTTTTCGACGTATCCATTGATTATATTGTTTTTGGTACAGAACCAATGGCTGAAAAATCAAAGGTTGATAAAGCTTTCTATAAGGCAATGATGATGTTAATTGGTACGAGGTGCATGAAGAAGGGGGATAAATTCAACGAAGAGCTCATAAACTTGATAGGTGATTATTTCTACAAAACGTTGAACAACGATGACATAGAAGCAGAAATAGACTCAATGGAAAAATTAATCGACCTGTCTAAGTAGTTCATCCAACTTCTGGATCCTTTGGAAATTACTCATATCCTTTAATGTTCTGAATTCCCTACCCAGTTTCATATCCTTATAAGACTGCAACTCGATTATATCGGCAGTTTTATTCTTTTTGAATCCCTTCAAAAAGGTATAGCAATAAGTTAAAAGCCCTAAACAGCTAATTATTATCAGCGGGGCCACGAAAACTTCTATATCTAACAACATAATAAACCGAGTAAAGGAAAATGCTAATGTTCATTGACGGTATAGCATAAGTGTAAATAAAGGTAAATATATGACTCTTGAACGTATAGGAGTCTATTAAAGCATAAGTATGGATTATCATCAGGCCAAAATAAGTGACCGATATCATTCTAAATAAACGCGAAATCTCATAACCTCTATCTCGGTGAATTATGGATAATAACATTATGTATAAAAGATGACACAGTAACCAAAAAGGGTGCCATATCAAAGACGCGAATTCGCTATGGATCATAACAAAACTGATTAATGGGTCTCTGATAAAAGACATGAAATATTCCAATGGGATAATAGCGGTTAATGACAGAGAGTCACTTGAAAAAGGACCTGTTGATATAAGGTAGAAGAATGCGAAGGTATAAAAAAATACCAACGCATCATCAATTGCAAAAAATAAAGAAAAATCCATCAATCAGTTGGTGGTTTCCAGCCGCCACCACTTCCCCTTGTTTCAAAGCAAATGCCGAAGATACAAAAAGTGTTAGTTGTCACAAGGTCACTTCCCTTTTCTTCCGCACTTGCAAAAACTGCAAAAAAACACGCTATAAGCGCTGATAGTAATAAATATTTTGACTTTTTCATAGTTAAACCCTTTAAACGTTACGATTATATTTTTTACCCTTTCAATATCAACAACTTAGATATAGGGTGTTTATAGGGTACACTTTATTCAAAATGTAAGGTTGAGGTTTTTTGTAATCATGGCAATTACTAAGAAAAGTGATGGTAAGTGGCTTTTAGATTTCTATCCGATAGGTAGAGCGGGACCGCAAATTAAACGAGTAAGAGATACCAAGTCTCAATGTTTAAGTTTGCAGAAAGAGATAATTGCACAGTATCAAAATGGTGAAGAATCGAAGAGCGCTGGAAAGCGTGATGTAAGAAAGTTAAGCGCCCTAATTGATGAATGGTGGAAGGCCAAAGGACAGTTTTTGAAATACAGCAAAGGACGCAAGCAAAAGCTTGATAACTTGTGTGTTGGGCTTAAGAACCCTGTAGCCTCAATAATGACTACAGAACAGCTTACAAATTATCGAGCCAAGAGAATAGAGGCTGGCATTAAGCCAAATACTGTAAATCGTGAACTTGATTACTTAAGGGCTGTTTTCAAATACCTGATTAAGACAGGTAAATGGCATCACAAGGACCCTGTTTCCCCCATTGAAAAAATCAAAGTCCCGGAAGGTACACTCACATATTTGACAAAAGAAGAGCAAGCGCGACTGATTAAGGCGTGTGAGGACTCCAACAATCGTCACTTATACCTAATAGTTTTAATCTGCTTGTCTACTGGTTCGCGTTGGAGTGAAGCTGAATCATTAAAGCGGGACCATGTTAAGAACAACGCAATTCAGTTTGGTAATACAAAATCCGGTAAGAGGCGAACCATACCAATCAGTGAGCAGCTTTTTAAGCTAATACGGGGGCATGAACCAGAAAACAAGTTTCGCTTGTTTGGTGGCGCTGTAGAAGCTTTCGAAAACGCATTAAGCAGAGCAAAAATAAACGTACCCAAGGGGCAGCTAACCCATGTGTTGCGCCACAGTTACGCAGTGCATTTTATGATGGCTGGAGGAAATATTGTAACGCTTCAAAGATGCCTGGGACATTCAACGATTATGACGACGGAAATATATTTGCAGTATGCGCCAGACCATCTTGAAAAAGTTGTTGAGTTGAATCCGGTTTCGCAGTTCGGTTTTATTGTGTAAGAAGAATGTAAGAGGTTTTTGTTTTGCTTTCTGAAAATTGATAATTGTAGGATTTGCTTAAGTTATTGATTTTATTGATGAATATAATGGTGCCCGGGGCCGGACTTGAACCGGCACGATCTTACGATCGAGGGATTTTAAATCCCTTGTGTCTACCAATTTCACCACCCGGGCTTAGGGGGTTAGTGCGATTGCACTATTGGATTTTCCAAATTATGGAGGCGGGTCCCGGAGTCGAACCGAGGTCCACGGATTTGCAATCCGCTGCATAGCCACTCTGCCAACCCGCCAGCATTTGGAGCGGGAAACGAGATTCGAACTCGCGACCCCAACCTTGGCAAGGTTGTGCTCTACCAGCTGAGCTATTCCCGCAAATACTTGCTACGTTTTAAGGATGTTTCAGTTGAGTGACAGCACCTCAAAACGTGGAGCAGGATTTTACAGTGAAGCGCCCTACTGTCAACAGAAAAAATGTTCTTTTTAAACTGACTGCTTGATTTTTGGCTTAAGTGCGTCATTTTCAAACAATTTCGCGTTATTTTGCGTATTTACGAATAGTCGTCCATGCGGCAACCGAATACTGGGCCATAGAATACACCGATAATACGGTGGCAACATAAAGCAAAATGTAGCCAAGAGTTACCCAGTACAAAACTTGGAATTCAGACAATAATCCGATTAGTGCCAACATTTGAGCCATGGTTTTTGCTTTACCCCAGAATGACACCTTTACCGTGTCAGACTCACCGTGCTTGGCCATCCACTCCCTTAACGAAGACACAAAGATCTCACGAGACATCAACAAAATAGCCGGAATAGTGATCCACAAAGTGCTATATGTATGCGTAATCATTAACAGCGCGGCTGCGACAATCAATTTATCGGCTACCGGGTCCAGGAATGCACCAAAACTGGTGGTTTGTTGTAGCTTTCTGGCCAGATAACCATCAAACCAGTCCGTGATTGCGGCTAACCAAAATATAAAGGCGCCGGCCTGATGTGCCCACTGCCAGTCCAGGTAGTAGACAACGACAAACACGGGGATGAGTAATACTCTAAAAAAAGTAAGCAGGTTGGGAATGGTGTACATTGAATTCCTGTAATCTTCTGTCTGTTTTGGTATCAGGCTGAACGGAGCCAGGCATGAATCTTTTCGGCTAATTCGCGGCTAACGCCCGGGACTTGCTCTAGTTGTTCTACGCTGGCGCCTAACACTTCCTGCAAACCACCCATATATCTTAACAGGCTTTGCCGGCGTTTAGCACCTACTCCTGGAATATCTTCCAGTTTTGAGCGTTTCTTTTCTTTCTGACGACGATTGCGGTGCCCTGCAATGGCAAACCGGTGTGATTCGTCGCGGATGTGCTGGATCAGATGTAGGGCGATGGAATCTGCCTCCAGCGGAATGGTCTCGTGGCTGCCTGCCATAATCAGGGTTTCCAGTCCCGGCTTGCGCGAAGTCCCTTTTGCCACACCAATCAATTGTGGTGTTTTATCTCCCTGCCAGTCTTCAAAAAAGGCCTCGGCCTGGGCTAACTGACCTTTACCTCCGTCAATAAACAAGATATCCGGAATTTTGGCGGGATCTGAGCCGGGCTTAAATCGCCTTTTGAGGGCCTGGGCCATAGCGGCATAATCATCACCAGGGGTAATTCCTTCGATGTTGTAACGACGGTAGTCGTTCTTAAAAGGCCCTTCGCGATTAAACACCACACAGGAGGCCACGGTTTGCTGGCCCGAAGTGTGGGATATATCGAAACATTCCATTCGCTGAATGGGCTTTTGCCATTCCAGCACCTTTTCCAACTCAAGATAGCGAGCGTGAATCGATTTTTGTTGCGATAACAAGGTGGTTAAAGTGGTTTCGGCATTGGTGGTGGCCAGCTCCAGGTAGCGCTTTTTCTCGTCTCTGAGTCCCTGGTAAAAAGTCACCTTGCGCCCTGCTTCCTGACTTAAGGCTTTTTCCAGGGCGTCTTTGTCTTCGAGTTTAAATGGCAAAACCACCTGGCTGGGAATGCTTTTTCCGCCAGACAAATAGTATTGCACCACAAAAGACTCCAATACTTCGTTGAGCTCGGAATTAGCAGGTACCTTAGGCGTAAAGCTTTTGTTGCCCAGTAATTTATTATCCCGGATGAAAAAGCCTTGAATACAGGCGGTACCATTGCGATAGGACAAACCAAATACGTCCATTTCTTCCTGCGAGCCGCTAACCCATTGCTGCTCCTGAATGCGGTTTAATATAGTGATTTGATCGCGATGAACCGCTGCCTGCTCAAAGTTCAGCGACTGACTGGCGCTTTCCATTTTATCTGCCAAAGAAGCGATAACGTCTTTGCTTTTGCCCTTTAAAAACATGCGCGCTAAATCTACCTGGTCCTGATATTCAGGATCGGAGACATAGCCGGGCACACAGGGAGCTGAACAACGCTTAAGCTGATACTGCAGGCATGGTCTGGAGCGGGCGCGATAATAACTGTCTTCGCATTGGCGCACCGGAAAGATCTTTTGCATCAGGCGCAAGCTTTCCCGCACAGACCAGGCACTTGGATACGGCCCGAAGTATTCACCGCCCTTCTCTCTTTTAGTGCCGCGAAAAATGCTCAGTCTGGGGTGTTTATGACCAGACAGGTGAATATAGGGATAGGATTTATCATCCCGCAGCAATACGTTGTAGCGGGGTTTGTACTTTTTTATAAAGTTATTTTCCAGTATGAAGGCTTCGGTTTCTGAATGCGTTACCGTCACATCCATATTGGCTATATTCTTCACTAAGGAAATGGTTTTTACGCTATCCAGATTAGTCTTAAAGTAACTGGATACCCGCTTTTTCAGATTCTTGGCTTTGCCCACATAAATCACATCCCCTTTGTCGTTATACATGCGATAAACGCCGGGTTGCTGGGTGAGATTTTTGAGAAATGCACCAGAGTCAAACGAATTACTCTGGCTTTCTTCCTTGTCTGACATGCGAATTAAAGGTTATCAGATTTTATCAGGTGATGACGTAATGCAAGGTGAGTGAGTTCGACATCGGAGCTGACATTGAGCTTTTCAAACATTCTGTAACGATAGGTATTGACTGTTTTAGCACTGATATTCAATTGCACCGCAATATCCGGAACTTTGGTGCCTTTGGTGATCATGATCATGATTTGCAGCTCACGCTCAGACAGCGACTTAAAGGGATCATCTTCATTCAGATCCAACTGACCCAACGCGATTTGTTGCGCTATCTCGGGTGCAATGTACTTCTGGCCCCGTGCCACTTTCTGAATAGCAATGATCATTTCCTGGGGATCGGCATCTTTGGTGAGGTAGCCAAACGCTCCCATCTGCATCACTTTTGCAGGAAATGGGTTTTCTTTATGTACTGACAGCGCCACAACTTTGATGTCTTCATTGATACGCAATATTTGCTTGGTGGCTTCAAGCCCGCCTATACCCGGCATGCTCATGTCCATCAATACAATATCCGGTGGATCTTTACGGCACAGTTTAACTGCCGCCTCACCACTTTGAGCTTCGGCTATTACATTGAATCCTTCAACATCATCCAAAATTCGGCGAATTCCAGTTCTGACCAGGTCATGATCATCAACTAACAGAAGTTTTATCAATCTAGTAGCTCCACTCTAACATCAGGAAGTCTCTTCTTGTTTTGCACAATACAACAATAGAATTTAATCAACAGACCGCCATTGGGCAAGTAAAAATATCCAAATTAGTCAATGACAGCCTGAGCCTGCAGCAATTTTCGAAATATTTGACCATTTATTCAACAATCTGAACCGGTTAACGGTAAAATCCGGAACTCAATCGGTTCCACCCCTTAATGGTATCGGGTAAGCCAACACCGTAATTAACTGCCTTGCATTGCTCAAAACTACAACGGATCACCCAGCGGTCCGGACAGGTTTTGGACTGCATAGGTAACATAGCTTTACAGCCACATCGACATTTCTTGATTTTTTCCATTGATTAAAAAGGTATTTTTTGTGAAACGGTAGCGGTTGGGCGGGTTCAATTCAAGTTTAATCTGATCAAGCGAGGGTATTATCTTAGGAATGTATCTGTCCCGGCATAAATTACTCCCGGTCGGCTTCAAACAAGTAGAACCGTGACTAAAGATAAACCCCGGTGTTGGCATTTTGGTATTGTCAGGTTGAATCGGAATGATTCAGCAGTTGGTAGCTCTTTTTTAAGGCCCACAAAAAAAGCCGCACTAAAGTGCGGCTTTCTTCGAATTTGGCGGAGAGAGAGGGATTCGAACCCCCGGTGGGTTTAACCCCACGCCTGATTTCAAGTCAGGTGCATTCAACCGAGCTCTGCCATCTCTCCAAATTGTGGAGCGCATATTAATGATGTTATTTAGGGTTGTAAAGGGTTAATTTCCATTAATTTGTTCGACTGCCTTAACTTTAATCAAATTGACCAAATATTAAGAGTGTGTCGAGCTTTGCTGTACTAAATTTGTTCTATATATAAGCGCTTTAATCGCGGAACAGTCCTGCAGGCCTAGTGGTTCTAAGTCAAAGGACTGTGACAAAGAGTAAAGCGTTTATATGACGAACCCTTCGGGCAGCGCCTGTGTGCAATTTATACCGCGTTGAATGCTTTTGATTTATCCCTACATGGATGTAGGTGATTAGAATAACGCAGGAGCAGTTATCGAGAACCACTAGACCTTCAAGCATTCGCCTTGTCTAAATTGCACACAGACTGCTGCAAAATTGTACCGCAAAGTTCAACACACTCTCGCTAATCAGAAAAATTCGAATATCTGGTTACGCTTTTTCGACCTCTTTACAGTGAATTTTAGTTGAAAAATGTGGTCGAAACCCTAAAACTAGCGTTAGATAATAATATCTATTTTTTGCTGACTAACTACGGAGTTTAACGATGCAACAAAATTCAGTGTATTCTGCCAGTTCAAGGCCTTCAGTACTGGAGACCAATAAGGTTCTGCGTAATACCTACATGCTTCTTGGCCTGACACTTGTCTTCAGTGCCATTTGCGCCGGTATTACTATGGGCATGAATCTTTCACCAATGGCGGCTTTAGGCATGTCTATTGGTGCATTTGTGTGTCTCTTTATTGTTAACAAACAAGCAGATAAAGCTTCAGGCTTAGCCTGGATCTTTGTTTTCACCGGTTTATTAGGCGGCTCATTAGGGCCACTACTTAACGCCTATTCCGAATTACAGGGTGGTGGTGCGTTAATCATGCAGGCATTAGGTGCGACGGCATTAGTGTTTTTCGCACTGTCTGGTTATGTATTAACAACTAAGAAAGACTTCTCATTTATGGGCGGTTTTTTGATGGTAGGTTTAATTGTTGCCATCGTAGCCAGCATTGCCAATATCTTTATGGGTATTCCGGCGCTGTCTCTGGCAGTAAGTGCAGCGATTGTATTTATCATGTCTGGCCTGATCCTGTTTGATACCAGCCGTATTATTCACGGTGGTGAGACTAACTACATCAGAGCCACTGTGTCTTTATACCTGAACATCTACAACCTGTTCACCGCAATCCTGCACTTGCTGGGTGCGTTTGGTGGTGATGATTAATCTCTGATTTAATTGCAATCTTTTATAACACCCCGCTTTTGCGGGGTGTTTTGTTTTTACAGTGCGATAAAGTAAACTATCCGTATGAAAACATTCTTGATTTTAGTAACCAGCTCACCAACTGCCTCGGCTAATTGTTATTCCGCTTTACAATTCGCAAAAGCGGCAGCTGAGCAATCCTATAAGGTGGTGCTGTTCTTTTATGGCGAGGGTATTCACAACGCCAATGCTTTTATGCAACCACCCGGTGATGAGCTTAATCTTCACAAGCAATGGGCAGAACTGGCTCAGGACAGCAATGTGGAACTGATTGTGTGTGCTTCAGCTGCGATTAAACGTGGCGTTATTACCGAGGAAGATGCACAGCAAACAAACGCCTTTAACCTCAGTGCGCCCTTTCACGCTGGCGGCCTGGCAGAGTTCAGCCAGCTAAGCCAAACTGCTGAGCATTTTATACAGTTTTAATATGACCAAAAACATCGCTTTAGTTATTACTCAGCCGCCATTTGCCAACACCTCCGGGCAAGACGCCGTGGATATGGCAATGGTGTTGGGCACCTTTGAGATCCCCACCGCCTTGTTCTTTGTTTCAGGTGGCGTTCGGCAACTGGCATCCGTGAATACCACCGGTACCTCATTAAAAGATTTTACCAAAAGCTTTGCAGCATTGCCCTTTTACGACATTGATGACATTTATGCCAGTCAATTGGATTTGCAACGGCATAATATCAACCTGCAAGAGTTACCTGATTTTGTGCAGGTACTAACCCCGGCGGATCTGTCGCTGACACTTTCAGAATATCAACGAGTCATTCGATTTTGAGCACCCTACACCTGTTAACCAACAATGCCGGATTTGACTTGCTCAGTGAGCAGGCTTATCTGATTACGCCAGAAGATGCGCTGGTATTAATGGCTGAAGCCGTTTATCTGGCCAATGACAGTTTACCCCTGCAACAGAAAGTTTATGTGCTGCAAGAAGATATGCAGCTCAGAGGCATGGCGTTGCGCAGCACCAACCTGGAACAACTTAATTACCCGCAGTTAGTCGCGCTGACAGCACAATTTGACAGAACCCTGTCGTGGTAAGGAAAACATTAATGTCCGATACATTAGAATTTAATGGTAAAAGCATTCCGTTGGACAAAAACGGGTATTTACAAAACGTTGAAGATTGGGACGCGGACATGGTGCCGCTGTTAGCGGAATCTGAAAATATCCAGTTAACTGACAGTCACTGGGAAGTAGTCTGGTTTGTTCGCGAGTTTTATCTGGAATTTAATACCAGCCCGGCAATCAGAGCGCTGGTTAACGCCATGAAAAAGAAACTGGGGGAAGATAAAGGAAACAGCCGTTATCTGCATCGACTGTTCCCTAAAGGTGCAGCTAAACAAGCGACTAAGCTTGCCGGATTGCCAAAACCGGCTAAATGCCTGTGAGTTAGTTCTTTTGGCCCATGCCTTCGTTTACTGTCACGAATATTTCAAATCCGATGTAACCGATAAAACCTATGATGGCCAGAATACATAACCAGTATATCCACTTCATCATTTGTTTGAACTCACGACTTCTTGCCATAACGACCCCTGTGATACTTTTTATCCGATAACATTGTTATCGGATAGTATTACGCTACCGAAATTTTTTCCAGTCCACCCATGTAGCCTTGCAGCACTTTTGGAATAGCAACACTGCCATCAGCCTGTTGGTTGTTTTCCAAAATAGCCACCAGGGTACGACCTACCGCCAATCCGGAGCCATTTAGGGTATGAATTAGCTCAGGCTTTTGGTTGTCGGCGGCACGATAGCGAGCCTGCATCCGTCTGGCCTGGAAGTCGCCCATATTACTGCAGCTGGAAATCTCTCTGTAAGTGTTTTGCGCTGGCAGCCACACTTCTAAATCGTAGGTTTTGCAGCTGGCAAAGCCCATATCACCGGTGCACAACAGGACTTTACGATAAGGCAGTTCCAGTAACTGCAAAATCTTTTCAGCATGGCCGGTAAGTTCTTCCAGGGCTTCCATGGATTTAGCTGGCTCAACCAATTGCACCAATTCCACCTTATCAAACTGATGTTGTCTGATTAAGCCGCGGGTATCACGCCCATAGGAGCCTGCTTCACTTCTGAAACAGGGGGTATGTGCGGTCATTTTTACCGGTAATTGTTTAGCATCAAAAATAACATCTCTGGCAATGTTGGTCAGTGGCACTTCCGCAGTTGGGATCAGCGCCAGGCCTTGCCCTTCTTCGGTGGCCGGTTTGGTGTGAAACAAATCTTCACCAAATTTAGGCAATTGACCGGTGCCAAACAGCGACTCGTCGTTTACCAGCAAAGGAACGTAGCACTCTTCATAACCGTGCTCGGCGGTGTGAGTGTCCAACATAAACTGCGCCAGAGCGCGATGTAATCTGGCAATCTTACCGTTCATCACTACAAAGCGAGAACCGGTGAGTTTGGCTGCCGTTTCAAAATCGGCACCATTGTTCAACCCAGTTGCGAGATCCACATGATCTTTAACCTCGAAATCAAACGTTTTGGGTGTGCCCCATTTGCTGATTTCCTGGTTTTCGGTTTCGTCTTTACCTGCTGGCACGGCACTGTCAGGCACATTGGGTACAGATTGCGAAATCAGCTGAATTTCTTCCAGTAACGCACTTAATTCATGCTTAGCGGCATCTAATTCATCACCAAGCTTGCCCACTTCGGCCAGCAAAGGTTGAATATCCTCACCGGATGCTTTGGCTTTACCAATCGACTTGGAACGGACGTTGCGCTCATTTTGTAGTTCTTGTGTTTTTACCTGCAGTGATTTTCTTTTTTCTTCCAGTGCAGCTAACTTTTCAACGTCAAGTTTGAACCCGCGAGCCGCCAGCTTTTCGGCGGTATCTTGCAGATCCGTTCGCAACAATTTTGCATCCAACATGGTGTTTGATTAACCCTTAATAATATGTAGTCCTACCCAGGCAGCGCCCAGGCAACAACTGAGATTCAAAAATATATTCAGAATACCTTTCAGGTAGTGGCCTTGTTGCAAAAGCAATAAGCTGTCTACGGAAAAGGTAGAGAAAGTTGTAAAAGCCCCTAAAAACCCTATGGCGATTAACGTCCGCCAGGGAACAATTTCCAGGTGGCCATGCTCGGTCAGGCTGTAAACCCAGCCCAATAAAAATGACCCCACAACATTGACCAGCAGTGTACCAAAAGGAAACCCCTTGCCAAGCCATTGCAGCATGATTTGTGAGATAAAAAAGCGCAGTGACGCACCAAACGCCCCACCAACGGCCACCAACAGATAAATATTTAAACTACTCATAGCGTTTGTTGCTGCTGTTTTTATCCAGTTCGGCTAAATAATCCAGTTTTTCGCGGATTTGTTTTTCTAAGCCTCGGGGTTCAGGGAAATAAAACTTTTGGTCACTGAGTTCTTGTGGAAAGTAGTTTTCGCCCGCGGCGTAGGCATAATCTTCGTTGTGAGCATAGCGGTATTCCTGGCCATGACCTTGTTGTTTCGCAATCTTTGTAGGCGCGTTACGCAAGTGCACCGGTACTTCGGCATCGCCGGTTTCTGCGGCCAATTGCCGTGCTGCTTTAAAGGCTTTGTAAACCGCATTACTCTTGGCCGCACTGGCACAGTACACAGTCGCCTGGGCAATTGCCCTTTCGCCTTCAGCCGGGCCTACCCGATGAAAAATATCCCAGGCATTCACTACAATTTGTAGGGCGCGTGGATCGGCATTGCCAATATCCTCTGATGCAATGGCCAGCAGGCGGCGTGCTACATAAAGCGGCTCGCCTCCGGCTTCTAAAATACGACAGTACCAGTACAAAGCGGCGTCCGGGCTGGAGCCGCGCACTGATTTATGAAACGCCGAAATTAAATCGTAAAAGTGATCGCCCTGTTTGTCGAACTGGACCACCCGTCCCTCTACGGCATATTTGATCTCAACAGGTGTAATTTCAGCTTTGGCAACACTATGAGCCAGCTCTATACAGTTCAGAGCTCGCCTGGCATCACCGGACGCAAAATTACTCAACAGCACCAGCGCATCCTCGGTAATCGACGTATTTAGGTACCCCACAGCACGTGAGATAACCTGCTGGATTTCTGTTTTACTGAGCTTTTCCAGGATGTATAAACGCACCCGAGATAGCAGTGCCCGGTTAAGTTCAAACGCAGGGTTTTCGGTGGTGGCACCAATAAATACGATACTGCCGTCTTCGATATGCGGTAAAAACGCGTCCTGTTGGGACTTGTTAAAACGGTGAACTTCGTCCACAAATAAAATAGTTTTCTGATTAAACTGGGTTCGGTTCTGCTGTGCAGTTGCCACTGCTTCCCGGATATCCTTAATACCAGAGGTAACAGCGGATAGGCGTATCAATTGGGCGTCATTATGAGCGGCTACCATCTCAGCCATCGTGGTTTTACCCGTGCCTGGTGGTCCCCAAAAAACCATTGAATGCAGGTTACCCGCCTCCAATGCAGCGCGCAAAGGCATACCCTGACCAAGCAAATGAGACTGGCCAATATAATCAGTTAAAGATTTAGGTCTGAGTTGCGCCGCAAGCGGTGAACCTGATTGTTGCATGGTATTTGTTACTCTGGATTTTGTTACCCTGAACTACCGTTGATCATCCAGGCTATAGCCCTCAGGCAACGTGAAGGTAAAACGCTCATCACTTATGGGCTGATTTTGTTTTACCTCGGAAAAGAACAACTGGTTGGTCTGTTCCATCTTATCCAGAATAGTCAGTGTCGTAAGATTTCCCTGGGTGAATGACAGGGTTAAAGAAATAAAATCGCTATCTGCCTTCAGGCTTTTCATGGTGAAGCTACCCGCAGCGGTTTCTTCAACCAGATAGTGTTGCCACATCGGTGAGTCGGGCTGAGCCAGCAGCATTACCGGATGGTCCTGCGCCGCATTTTGTTGGTTAATGGCGACCACCTGTTCCACAAAAGGGTCAACGTGCCACAAGGTATCACCATCGGCAATCAGTTGCATTTCGTTTGGCTCGTATGACTCCCAGTACAATTTCTGTGGTTGTTTTAATAACAATATGCCTTCTGCGTTTTGCAGTTCTTCACCGAACGCATCTGACACCTTTTGCTGAAATTTAGCACTGAAAGATTGCAGCTGCGCTAACTGTTTTTTTAATGCCATTTTGCTGTCATCACTGGCCATGGCAGAGTGTGAAAGCGTCAATGCCAATACCAGATATGTAAACTTTTTAATCATTCATTAGTCCTTAGGTGGCGGTGCAGCCAATACATCGCGATTACCGTTGTGCCCGGGTGGTGATACCACGCCGTTTTGCTCCATTTGCTCTACCAGACGGGCTGCACGGTTGTAACCAATTCTGAATTTACGTTGTACACCGGAAACCGAAGCACGACGGGATTCAGTAACAAACGCAACCGCCTCATCATAAAAGGCGTCGTATTCTTGATCTTCGTTTTCGGCTTGCTCACCGGGTAGCATGACATCAGCACTGGCTTCCCCGTTTAAGATCTCATCGATGTACTCAGGTTCGCCGCGTTTTTTCCAATCACCAACAACGGCATGAACCTCGTGATCATCCACAAATGCCCCGTGTACGCGGGTTGGAACACCCGTGCCCGGAGGCAAATAAAGCATATCCCCCATACCCAACAGGGCTTCTGCCCCTTGTTGATCCAAAATAGTTCTGGAATCAATTTTCGACGACACCTGGAAGGCTATCCGGGTAGGGATATTTGCCTTAATTAAGCCGGTAATTACATCCACCGAAGGTCGTTGTGTTGCCAGTATCAGATGTATGCCCGCCGCACGTGCTTTTTGCGCAATTCGGGCAATCAGTTCTTCTACTTTTTTGCCAACAATCATCATCATGTCGGCAAATTCGTCTACCACAACAACTATGGAGGGTAACTTTTCCAGCTCCGGAGCTTCTTCATCCATACTTTGTTCCGAAGACCAGAGTGGATCTTTTATCGGTGTCCCCTGCTCTTTCGCCTTCATTACTTTGGCATTGTACCCTTTCAGGTTTCGCACACCCATTGCTGACATCAACCGGTAACGGCGCTCCATTTCCCCCACACACCAGCGCAGCGCATTGGACGCTTCTTTCATGTCGGTTACCACTTCTGCCAGTAAGTGAGGGATACCCTCGTACACAGAAAGCTCCAACATTTTGGGGTCTATCATGATAAAGCGCACATCTTCCGGTGTGGATTTATAGAGTAATGATAAGATCATTACATTAACCCCAACTGACTTACCGGAACCGGTTGTACCGGCCACCAATAAATGAGGCATCTTAGCCAGGTCTACCACCACCGGGTTTCCGGAAATATCGGCCCCCAGTACCATGGTGAGGTTGGAGGGATTCGACTGGAATTTTGGTCCACCGATTACTTCACTTAAGAACACGGTTTCCCGGGTTTTGTTTGGCAATTCAAGACCGATTACCGATTTGCCCGGAATGACTTCAACTACGCGCACTGACATGGCTGACATGGCACGCGCCAGATCTTTTGCCAATCCGGTAATTTTGCTGACTTTGACGCCAGGCGCCAAATCCAGTTCAAAACGGGTGATAACGGGACCAGGGAACACGCCCACTACCCGTGCTTCCACGTTGAAGTCTGCCAGTTTGGCTTCCACCAGACGGGCGATTTGCTCTAACTCTTCTTCTGAAATTGGATTTTGCTTTTTGTTCGGTCTGTCCAGCAAGTCAAAAGACGGCACGATACCTTCGGGTACATCTTCCAGTTCTTTAAAGGTTTTTAGCGGCCTGGCGCCTGGAACACCAACCGTAACAGCAGCTTTAGTGGCTTCTTTAGGCTCTGCTGCGGGTGTTGCTTTGGCTTCTTTTGGCGCATCCTGGGCACGTGTATCGTTAGTGATTGTTGGCTCTTTGCGTTCGGTGACCTCTTCGGATACCACTTCAACCGTAACAGGCTTGGGCTTAAATAAATTGGTGATAGCAGAAAAGCTGTGGGACTTTTCGTCAGCCGATTTTCTTGCTTCGAACTTGTCTTCTTTGCGCTCAGGTACATCATAATCTTCCTGTACGACTTCCTGATTTTGATCGTCATCCAGTTCGGGCTCCGGGCGCATACTGGTGATTTCAATGTTGTGAGAACTGGCACGTGAAGTAGCAAGTTGCTTATCTTTACTTTTGTCTGTCAATCTTGGGCTGCTACTACCGTCAAACCCCAACAGCAATGGCACCTGAGTGATCTTTTTATAGGACCAAACACTGTAAAACCCTAAACCATCAATAATGGTCAGCCACGAAATGCCTGTCAGCAAAGTAAAGCCAGTACAAACAAAACACAGTAAGAGCAGATTGGTCCCTACCAGACTAAAAAAGGGAATAAGAGCGTGACTGATAGCTTCGCCTATCATACCGCCAGAGGTGACAGTCACCATATCATCGACATTGATACTTAAAATACCGGTAAGCCCGATCAGTAATGAGATGGCGCCAATCAAACGCAATCCGATGGTCAGATAATCCAGTTCGTAAACCGATTTACTGGTTTGGAAGATAAACCAGCCAACAAAGGCTGTCGCAAAGGGGATAACCCAGGCCAGATAGCCAAAGCACCAAAATAATACATCGGCAATCCAGGCACCTGCAGGGCCAGCAGCATTGCGTACATCAGAAGAAAACCCGGTCTGACTCCAACCTGGATCTGCAGAATTAAAGGTTGCGACGGAGAGGAACAGAAACAACGCAAAGCCAGCCGACACGATCATGCCAACTTCCATAAGTCTTTGCATACCACTTAAACGAGCCATTATGAAAGCTACTTTCCCTATTAATCTTGTTATTTATTATGATGACTGTTGCGCACAGCTTTTTATTTCACGTTTATCTTAACATAAGACGACTGCTTTACTTCTTCCATTACCACATAAGTGCGTGATTCACTCACCCCGGGCAATCTAAGCAGTATATCACCTAATAATTTTCTGTAACTCGACATATCTGCAACCCGGGTTTTTAACAGGTAATCAAAATTGCCGGAAACCAGATGGCATTCCTGAATATCTTCCAGCTTTTTAACCGCGTTGGAAAAATCTTCAAATATATCCACTGACGTTTTTACCAGGGTGATTTCAACGAATACCAGCATTGCTGCCCCCAGCTTTTCTGGCGCAACCTGAGCCACGTAACCGGTAATGTAGCCCTGATTTTCCAGTCGCCTGACACGCTCCAGACAAGGCGTCGGGCTCAACCCCACCCGTTTAGACAATTCTACGTTAGACAGACGGCCATCGTTCTGCAACTCAATAAGTATCTTGCGATCGATACGATCGAGGTCTTTTGGCGTTTTCACCAGCATATTTTATATCGTTATTTAAACTTTTTCAGATATATAATCTGGGAATATAGCAAAATAAAGTGATTCATTCTGCATTTTTTTACCTATACTCATCAAACATATTTTCTAACGAAATTAGGACCCTACTTGCTATGTTGATTGGTGTACCAAAAGAAATAAAAAATCACGAATACCGCGTTGGATTAACCCCAGCAGCGGTTAAAGAGTTTGTTATGCACGGCCATCAGGTGATGGTAGAAACCGATGCAGGCACGTCAATTGGCTTTACTAACGAACAGTATCAGGATGCTGGCGCAACAATCGTTGCTGCACCTGAAACCATTTTTGAAAAAGCGGAAATGATCGTTAAGGTAAAAGAGCCTCAGCCCAACGAATGTAAAATGCTGTCTGAAGGTCAGACACTGTACACCTATCTGCACTTAGCGCCGGATCCTACCCAAACCGATTTACTGGTTAAATCTGGTGCCACCTGTATCGCTTATGAAACCGTAACCGATCGCACAGGCGCTCTGCCCCTGTTGGCTCCTATGAGCGAAGTAGCAGGTCGTATGTCGGTTCAGGCAGGCGCGCACTTTCTGGAAAAAGCACAAGGTGGTAGCGGTACTCTGCTGGGTGGCGTACCGGGTGTGGCACCTGGTAAGGTTTTGATTATTGGCGGTGGCGTTGTTGGTACTAATGCTGCGAAGATGGCATTGGGCATGGGCGCTGATGTCACCATTTTAGATCGCTCTTTACCGCGATTAAGAGATTTGGACGATATCTTTGATGGCCGGGTTAAAACGGTATTCAGCACGGTTGATGCTATTGAGCATTATTCGTCTAAAGCGGATTTGGTAGTCGGTGCGGTGTTAATCCCTGGCGCTGCTGCGCCTAAACTGTTAACCAGAGAGCACATCAAAAATATGAAAGAAGGCTCGGTTGTAGTTGACGTTGCCATCGACCAGGGCGGCTGTTTCGAGACTTCTAAAGCCACCACGCATCAGGACCCGGTATATGTAGTGGATGGAGTTGTACATTACTGCGTTGCTAATATGCCAGGCGGCGTTGCCCGTACATCAACCATGGCCTTAAACAATGCCACTTTGCCATTTGGTTTGGCGTTAGCCAACAAAGGACCGAAAAAAGCCATGTTGGATGACCCACATCTGTTAGCCGGTCTGAATGTGCACAAAGGCAAAGTGACTTATAAAGCGGTTACTGATGCATTGGGTGAACAGCTGGGTCTGGAGTATATGGACGCAGCCCAGGCATTGTCGCTGTAACAAATCGCATGTGATAAAAAAAGCGCCGGGAAATGTCGGCGCTTTTTTGTTTCAGCTGAGTTTAATGGATTAGTATTCCCACCAGTTGTCCTGCCACCAGGCAAGAAACTCGTCAAAATCAATAGAACCATCACCATTTTCATCAATCAGCGCAAAACCTTCCTGCGCCTGAGATTCCTTCGCTTTGGGGGAAATAACTTTTAATAGTTCAAAAAACTCACCAAAGTCGATTTCGCCGTTTTTGTCATTGTCGAAGAAATCAAACTCTTCACGGATCTGGTTAATTTTTTCTTGATCTATTTCTTTTGTGTCGCTCATCAGTAAGCTTCCGTTTTCTGTTCTTTAACCCAGTGTAAACGCTAGACTGCGCTGGTGTCTACACTTGCGTTTTCCAAATGGACTGAGCCTCACTTAGCTTTTAGCAGCCTGGCGTTGAGCACGTCGCTCGTTGATTTTCAACTTGCGCATTTTGTTCATAACATCACGTGCTTCTGTGCCTATATGCTCTTCATTACGCTCTTTAGACAAGGCAATTTGCTTCTCTCTTTCACGAAAACGCTCTATTTGAGCATCACTGTGTTGGCCAAAACAATGCGGACAGGAAACGCCTGATTCATACTTATCGCTTTGCTTATCTTCTTCAGTAATTGGCAGTCGGCAGGCGTAACATTGGTCGTAGTGGCTTTTTTCCAGATCGTGATTAACGGCTACCCGGTTATCAAATACGAAACAATCACCTTCCCATAAACTCTGCTCTTTGGGCACATCTTCCAGGTATTTTAAAATACCACCTTCCAGGTGATACACCTCTTCAAAGCCTTGTTCTTTCATGAAAGCAGTGGACTTCTCGCAGCGAATGCCGCCGGTGCAAAACATCGCTACTTTCTTGTTTTTATTGGGGTCCATATTGTCAGCAACATACTGAGGAAACTCCCGGAAAGTCTCGGTTTTTGGATTGATAGCGTGCTTAAAAGTACCAATGCCAATTTCGTAATCGTTGCGGGTATCGATAACTGTCACATCTGGATCAGAGATCAGCGCGTTCCAGTCTTCGGGTTTAACGTAGGTTCCCACCGTTTTACGCGGGTCGATGCCTTCCACGCCCATGGTAACGATTTCTTTTTTCAATTTTACCTTGGTGCGGTAAAAAGGTTGCGTGTCTTCGTATGATTCTTTGAAGGAAATCGGGTTGATGCGCTCATCCTGATTAAGGTATGCCAGCAAGGCATCAATGGCTTCTCTGGTACCTGATACGGTACCGTTTATGCCTTCACTAGCAAGCAGCAATGTGCCCTTTATGCCTTGCTCTTCCATATAGGTTAAGAGTGGCTGACGTATTTCCTGATAGTTTTCCAGTGCCACAAATTTATACATGGCACAGATGACGACTTGATTCATATTGTTCTCCGCTATCCGGATCTTTAATCCGGTGCAAATTAAATTAACCACTGCCAGGATTTCAGGCAGTGTACAAAAAGCGCGCGGATTCTAGCTTACCGAGGCTTTTTACGCAAACCTGCTCAACCGACTCTGGCTAACGGGAAGAGTTTAAAAAAGTTATCTGTGGTGATTTTTGCCAGTTTCTCCAGCGGTATTTCTCTTAAATCGGCGATAAACTGAGCGACATCTTTGACATAAGCCGGCTGATTTTGTTTACCTCTGTGCGGTACGGGAGCCAGCCAGGGCGAGTCAGTTTCCACTAAGAGGCGATCCAGCGGAATTTTTTTCACGACATCTCTGAGTTCAGCGGCGTTTCTGAAAGTAACAATACCCGATATGGAGATATAAAAGCCCAAATCTAAAGCAGCTTTGGCCATCTCCCAGTTTTCAGTAAAACAATGCAAAACCCCACCACACTGTTCGCCGCCGTGTTCCTTCAGTAAGGCGATAGTATCTTCACGTGCGTCTCTGGTATGTATAACCAGCGGTTTGTTGAGCTGATTAGCCACCTGAATATGTTCAACAAAGGATTTGATCTGCACCGCTTTGCTTTCCGGCGAATAAAAATAATCCAGCCCGGTCTCACCAATCGCTACGACGTTTTCTGCCTGTGCCGCTTTTAATAATTCGGCCTGAGGACAGGCTTCATCCTGGTGTAACGGATGGACACCACAGGTTGCATAAACATTAGGCAAACCGTTGATCATATCCATCATACTGTAAAAATCGTTGACCGAAACACAAACACATAGAAAGTGATCAACCCCTTGTGCATTGGCGGTATTAATCACGTCTGTTAATTCTTCTTTGGTTTTATCTAATCGATCAAGATGACAGTGGGAATCCACCAACATTACACACTCCGGTATTATTTAATTGATTACAGCAGGGTCGAAAACTGACGCCAGGATTGTAACATTTTTTCGATGATAAGGGTTTTGTTAACGCCCTGCATGTTCAGGTTTTTACTGGCTGACAACAGTTCATTGTGCATAGCAAACACTTTGAGGCTGAGTTCATCTGAAATCTCGGAGCGCTTTATTTCATTGAGTTTGTAAGCCATCCAGTCCAGTAAAAGGTGATGTTCTTCCAACAGCTTGTTGGGCATAGCGCCACTACTGTTTATCTTTTGCAGATTTTTAAGCCAGTCGAAGCACTCCAGCAGCGCCTCATCTTTGAGTATAGCGTTAATGAGCAATGGCCGGGACCAGTAAAGTGCTAACAGCAATGTATCTGACGGGGCTCCCTGTGCTTGCAACCACTGCTCAACAATCGCCTTATCCGTGATCTGTACCAGTTGTTTCTCACAGCGACTCAGTATCGTTGGAAGCAATTCATTGGCACTGGTGGCTGACATCAGAATATAGGTTTTGCGGGTTGGCTCTTCCAGTGTCTTTAACAGTGCGTTAGAGGCTGCCACAGTCATCTTATGGGCATTTTCAATGATCAGTATTTTATCTAACCCTAAGTGAGAAGTTTGATTCAGTCGGCTAATGCCCTCCCGTATGACATCGACCCCAATCGTTTTTTCGTAAGGTGTCAAAATGAGATCCGGATGATTACCCGCGGCATAGAGGGTGCAGGACTGGCACTGACCACATGCACTTTTATTCACACATAACAGGTTACGTGCCATTTGTTGCAGTATCTCTGACTTCCCGGTACCCCGGCTGCCGATAAATAACAAACCATGATGCAATTTTTGTTGTTTGGCGCGGGCCATTAGCCCGTTAAACTGATTTTCGAACCAGGGATAAATCATCTTATAAACCTAACTGATACTTTCTGACTGCGGCATTGTGCTGTTGCAGGGTTTCTGAAAACTGGTGGCTGCCATCGCCTTTCGAAACAAAATAATATTCCTCTGTCATGGCCGGATTTAGCGCAGCAACGATAGACTCTTTGCTGGCCATTGCAATGGGTGTGGGCGGTAAGCCTTTAATGACATAGGTGTTGTAAGGAGTACTCTGGCGTAAATGAGCCCGGGTTAAGTTACCATCAAAATTACTTCCAATTCCGTAAATCACGGTAGGGTCGGTTTGCAAACGCATATTATCCCTGAGTCGGTTGACAAAAACACCGGAAATTCGCGGTCGCTCTTCAGCCACTCCGGTTTCTTTTTCGATGATTGACGCCAGTATCAGTGCTTCGTAAGGGGTATTTACAGGTAACATGCCTTGCCGGTTTGCCCACTGTTCCTGTAAAAAACGTTGCATATTATCGTACATGCGTACTACCAACGCTGATAGTGGCGTCTGGTAACGGACATCATAAGTTTCAGGTAACAATAGTCCTTCCAAAGAGGGATGGGTTGTGTCTAACAGGGTTAACAATTCCTCATCGGAGAGATCATTGTGAATAAAGTCCTGTTGTGATAATTCGTTGCGCCACTGTTGCCAGGTAAGCCCCTCCACCAATGTGATGCGATAGGTCTTTTCTTTGCCAGCGGAAATATCAGCCAATAACTGTTGCAGGCTGGCTCCGGGCACCAGACTGTAATGCCCCTGCTTTATGGGATATTCATCGGCCAGCAGGCGAATATGGAGTTTTAGCAGCAGGGAGTTTTCTATCAGCCCCTGTTTGTCGAGCTTGTGCAATAAGCCGGTAAGAGGTTCACCGCGCGCCACATCCAAGGTTTGTTCCTGGGTAACATTAATGGGTTGCGCCACAACAGCAAAAAACGCTTTGGATGCAAACCAAATACTCAAAAGTGCGGAGACGCCAACTACGACAATAAAAATCCTGCGTTTGAACACTGCTCTAGATTCCCTTTATAGTTAGATGTTGATTCAATTTCACCTGTAATCTGGTTACATTCTGGTTGCTTAAATGGATTGATTGCTCAGCACCCAGGCGCAAACAATTCACCGCAACAACACGCATTAAACTATTGCAGATCAGCATGTCGGTGGCCTGCTCTAAGGCATTCAGAGAGGCTCTGATGTGTGTGACCTGTTGGTTATTTGTATGTAAATACTGAATCAGATGGTTACGCATAACACCTTCAACCCCTGAAAAATGAAGGTCCGGGGTAAACCAACGGTTGTGACTTTTCCAAAACACATTGCCGGCGGTGACTTCCACAATTTTGTTATCCGTATCCAGTACCAACATATCCTGTGCAGCGTTTAGCTCTAGTTTTAACAGACTTTGCTCTAAACGATTCAGATGCTTTAAGCCCGCGAGCGAGGGCTGTTTGCTCAGGCGATTGTCCGCGACGGATAACTCAATACCTTGCTTTTGCCATTGGCTATAATCAGGTTGCCCTTCCATCACTTTAATGTAACACCTGGGCTGCATAACAGTGTCACGGGCATAACCTCTGCCACCATCACCTGCAGAGATGATGATTTTGACAACCCCGCAATGTATGGACTTAACCGCTTCAGACACTTGCCTTCTTAGCGAATCCAGGTCTTGTTCTGTTACCGGAATACGCAATTTTTGGCTGCCAGACTTAAGCCGCAACAAGTGCGCTTCCAGCAACTCTATTTCACCAAGCTCTATCGCCGCCGTAGTGAAACAACCGTCACCATAACTGGCAGCTCTGGATTCAAAAGGATAATCGAAACTTATATGCATAAAAAAAGCCTGTATAAACAGGCCTTTATTGTGACAGTTTTTGGCTGACTATGAAATACGTTTCAGTAATACAGAACCGTTGGTACCACCAAAACCAAAGGAGTTACACAAGGCGTAGTCTTGCTCAAAGCCTTTAGCTTTACCGGCCACAAAATCCAGATCACAACCTTCTCCGGGCGTGGTCAGGTTCATGGTGGGTGGTGCCACTTTATCGCGCAGCGCTAAAATGGTAAAAATGGTCTCCACTGATCCTGCTGCACCCAACAGGTGACCTGTCATGGACTTAGTAGAGCTGACCAACAGCTTTTTCGCATGTTCACCAAAAATTGACTTAATACCAGCTACCTCTGCGACATCACCTGCCGGCGTGGACGTGCCGTGAGCATTGATATAACCCACGACTTCCGGGGAAACACCGGCATCGTTTAGGGCATTTTGCATTGCCGCAGCACCACCTTCGCCGTTCTCTGGTGGTGAAGTCATATGATAAGCATCGCCACTCATGCCAAAACCAACCAGTTCAGCATAAATTTCTGCGCCACGAGCTTTAGCACTTTCATACTCTTCAAGCACTACGACACCTGCGCCCTCGCCCATGACAAAACCGTCCCGATCGGCGTCCCATGGACGACTGGCGGCCTGCGGGTCGTCGTTACGCGAAGACAGTGCTCTGGCAGCAGCAAAGCCCCCCATGCCTAATGGCGTGATAGCGGCTTCGGCACCACCGGCCACCATAGCGTCGGCGTCACCGTAGGCAATCGTACGCGCAGCAATACCGATATTATGCACACCAGTGGTACAGGCAGTTACGATATTCAGATTTGGCCCTTTTAAGCCTTCCATAATAGACAGGAAGCCAGAAATCATATTGGTGATGGTAGAGGGTACGAAAAACGGAGAAATTCTTCTGGGACCGGAATTGGTTAGCTTAGTGTGATTTTCTTCAATCAAACCCAGACCACCGATACCGGAGCCGATGGCAACACCGACTCGTGATGCATTGTCTTCGGTGATTACCAGACCAGAATCCGCAAGCGCCTGTTTACCCGCGGCAATACCGTACTGGATAAACAGGTCCATTTTTTTGGTTTCTTTTTTAGGGATATAAGATTCTACGTCAAAGTCTTTAACTTCGCCTGCAAAGCGAGTACTGAAATCAGACGCGTCAAAGCGTGTGATTTCCCCTATTCCACTTTTCCCGGCCAGAACATTTGACCAGGTAGAAGCAACATCGTTGCCGAGTGGAGACAGGATACCAAGACCAGTAACGACAACACGTCTTTTAGACATATAAGCCTCCGCTGGAGAAACTGGATAGTGTATTTAAAAATATTTTCATACAGATACAAAAAAACGGCCCTGGAGAGCCGTTTTATATTCAACTTTGACTCTTACGCGTCTTTGTTTGCGTTGATGTAGTCGATAGCTGATTGAACAGTTGTGATTTTCTCAGCTTCTTCATCAGGAATCTCAGTGTCGAATTCCTCTTCCAAAGCCATAACCAACTCAACTGTGTCCAGTGAATCAGCGCCCAGGTCATCTACGAATGAAGCTTCTGGTTTAACTTCTTCTTCTTTAACGCCCAGTTGCTCAACGATAATCTTAGTTACGCGATCTTCAATACTCATATTTTTAGTTATCCTAACTTTTAGCAAGTTGTAAAATTGCGGTTAGTCTATGCTTCAAATCCCAACCATGCAAGCATGACCATGGGTTTTTTGGCTGGTCTAACCACCAATTTAGCACATTTAATATTTATTCATAAAGCATTTGCGAAATTTTTTACAAAGTCGCTTAAACCATGAACATGCCACCATTCACATGAATGGTTTCACCAGTAATATAAGCCGCACCATCAGATGCCAGGAATGCAACTGTTGCTGCAATTTCCTCAGGTTTACCCAGGCGCTCCATTGGCACATCCTTCATAATCCCGGCTTTCTGGTCATCCGTTAACACCTTGGTCATGTCGGTATCAATAAAACCCGGAGATACCACGTTTACAGTGATACCGCGAGATGCAATCTCGCGCGCCATGGATTTACTGAAACCAACTAAACCCGCCTTAGCTGCTGAGTAATTGGTTTGACCAGGGTTACCGCTACTACCTACTACAGAACCAATATTGATGATTCTGCCAGCACGCTTTTTCATCATTGGCCGTAAAACGGCCTTAGACATGCGGAAAATAGACGTCAGGTTAGTATCCAGAATGGACTGCCACTCGTCGTCTTTCATGCGCATTAACAGGTTGTCTTTGGTGATACCGGCGTTATTGACCAGTATATCCACATCGCCATATTGCTCTTTGACTGCAGCAAGTAAGGCTTCGATGGATTCCTGGCTGGAAACGTCCAGCACTTTACCTGACCCATTCTCGCCCAGGTATTCACTGATAGCGGCAGCGCCCTTTTCTGATGTAGCTGTACCCACAACAGTCGCGCCCTGCGCCACCAAAGCTTCCGCAATGGCTTTACCAATGCCTCGGCTGGCACCGGTTACCAGCGAAACTTTACCTTCTAAGTTTGCCATTTTTACTTTCTCTCTTAGATAGTTTTATAAAAATTCTGATACCGATTCAGGAGTATTCATAGCACTCCCGGAAAGGCTTTTATCAATGCGTTTAGTCAGACCCGTTAACACTTTGCCTGGCCCCACTTCTACCAATTGCTCAATGCCGTCAGCGGCCATCCTTTGCACGGTTTCGGTCCAACGCACCGGGCTGTATAACTGGCGCACCAGCGCATTTTTAATAGCGTCTCCCTCAGTCTCCGCCGAGACATCAACATTATTAATCACCGAGATCTGCGGAGCAGATACAGTGAGCGTATCTAACTGCTCTTTGAGTTTGATCGCTGCCGGTTCCATTAATGCACAATGGGAAGGTACGCTCACCGGCAATGGCAAGGCGCGTTTGGCACCGGCCGCTTTACAGGCATCTCCAGCGCGCTTAACTGCATCTGCATTACCGGCAATAACAACCTGTCCCGGACTGTTGAAGTTTACTGCAGAGACCACCTCGCCTTTGGCTTCAGCGGCACAAATTTCTACGATTTTGTCGTCGTCCAAACCGATAATAGCAAACATCGCTCCGGTACCTGCGGGTACGGCTTGTTGCATATATTCGCCGCGGGCTTTAACTAACTTCAGGGCATCAGCAAATTGTAAAACACCGGCGCAGGTTAAAGCGGAATATTCACCCAGGCTATGACCGGCCATAACAACGGGCTTTGCACCGTTTTGCGCCAGATAATGACGCCAAATTGCGACACTGCTTGCCAACAAGGCAGGCTGCGTTTTATCCGTCTGATTTAGTTGTTCTGCTGGCCCTTGTTCAATTAATTGCCATAAATCATAACCCAGCGCATCTGAAGCCTCGGCAAAAGTTGCTTTAACTACATCAGAAGCAGCAACGAGTTCATTAAGCATCCCAACGGATTGCGATCCCTGACCAGGGAAGACAAAAGCAGTTTTAGACATAGTTTAACCTTAGTATTTGATCAGTAACGAAGCCCAGGTGAAACCTGCACCAAAAGCTTCCAATAATAAGTTTTGACCGCGTTTTATACGCCCGTCTCTAATAGCTGTATCCAGCGCTGTCGGAACAGTGGCTGCGGAAGTGTTACCGTAATGCGGTAAAGTCAGAACCACCTGGTCCATCGACATATTGAGTTTGTCTGCAGTGGCTTTGATAATTCGGAAATTAGCCTGATGTGGCACCAGCCAGTCCAGATCTGACTTGTCCATATTGTTGGCTTCCAGGGTTTTATCTACCACTTCGCTGAGTTTGGTAACGGCCACTTTAAAAACCGCATTGCCTTTCATGAAGCCCCAAGAGGAGTTGACCGACGCGGCATCGCCACGGGTTGGCAATGAAGCATATAACAGGTCTCCGTGCTTTCCGGAGGCATGTAAATGGCTGGACAAAATACCGGGTTCTTCACTGGCTTCAATAATAACGGCACCAGCAGCATCACCAAATAAGATGATCATAGAGCGATCATTAGGGTCCACCAATGTCGATAAACAATCTGTGCCTACCACTAACACGCGCTTACACATGCCGGTGCGAATGTATTGATCGGCGACACTTAACGCATAACAAAAGCCTGAACAGGCTGCGGCAACGTCAAATGCCCCCATAGTAGATTGAATTCCCAAACCTGCCTGAATCTCACAAGCGGCACTGGGAAAGGAGTTGGGTGCGGTAGTAGTACCACATACAATTAAGTCGATAGACTCAGGATCGATATCCGCCATTTCCAACGCTTTTTTTGAGGCCTCAACGCCCATCGTGGAAACTGTTTCATCCTTACCAATAATTCGACGTTCTTTTATACCCGTTCGGTCGGTAATCCATTCATCCGTTGTATCAACCATTTTTTCCAGGTCACGGTTAGTTCTTACTTCACTGGGATAGTAACTACCTGTGCCTATAATTCTTGAGTACATTTATTCTGCCTTATTCACGAGAGCATGGTTTATCTTGCTCTGAATTTTGTCGGGTACCTGTCTTTCGACTTCTTTCATAGCTTCCTGAATTGCATACATAAACGCGTCTTCAGAGGCATTGCCATGACTCTTAACTACAATGCCGCGCAATCCTATCAAACTGGCACCGTTATACTGGTCGGGGTTCACCCTGTAATAGACCTTTTTTAACACCGGACGAGCAATAAATGACAGCATTTTTGTCCAGATATTTTTGTTTGCTGCTTTTTTGCCTTCCTTTGCAATGAATTTCGCCAGACCTTCCGATGCTTTTAGTACGATATTGCCAACAAAGCCGTCGGTGACAATCACATCAACACTGGCGTTAAATAGCGCATCACCTTCAACATAACCGACGTAATTTATGTCGTTGTTAGCCAGCAACATTTTATTCGCTTCTTTGACTATGGCGTTACCTTTATTTTGCTCCACACCGACATTAATTAAAGCGACTTTAGGCCGTTTAACCCCTTCTACGGTTTCAGCCATTACTGAGCCCATGACCGCAAATTGGTAAAGCGCATTGGCATCCTGGGTAACATTGGCACCGAGATCTAACAGATAAACGCGTTTTTTGTTATTGCCGGGGATAGAGGATATCAACGCGGGACGTTTAACCCCTTGTAACGGCTTGAGAAAATATAATGATAACGCCAATAATGCGCCGGTGTTGCCCGCACTGACACAAGCATCAGACTCCCCGCTTTTAACTGATTGCAGCGCTAAGCCCATTGTTGAGTCTTGTTTATAACGAAGTGCAGATGTAGGTGCCTCTTCCATGCTAATTTGAGAAGCCACATCAGTAATGCGAATACGTTGTTTTACTTCGGGAGGTAATCCATATAAATAAGGACGAATTAAACTTTCTGGCCCGAAAAGATTGAGATACAGGTGGGCGTAATTGCGGCAAGCGCGAATTGCGGCAGGCAAAGTAATAGAGGGGCCATTATCGCCCCCCATTACATCGACTGCTAGTCGAATATCAGTCAAGCTGATACCTTACTTTTCGACGACTTTTTTACCTTTGTAAAAGCCATCTGCAGTCACGTGGTGACGACGGTGAGTCTCACCTGATGTAGCATCAATAGACAAAGTCGCACCGCTTAATGCATCATGTGAACGACGCATACCACGCTTGGAACGAGTCTTACGATTCTGTTGTACCGCCATAATCTACTCCTGGTTCCGCTTAAGTTCTTTTAACACCGCGAACGGGTTTGGTTGCTCAGTTTCCGGTTCAATTTCACCAAAACTCATTTCTGCATCAGTGACACTGCAATCTTTTTCGTCATGCATTGCTACCAATGGTAAAGACAAAATTAATTCATCTTCAAACAGTTCCAGTATATTGATTTCTCCATGCTCATTGAGCTCTACCGGATCATAAGCTTCCGGAATATCTTCAACTGATTGGCCTTCGCTTATTGGCGTATAGCAAAATGGCTGCTCAATCGGATATTCAAAAGGCTTGTTACACCTTTGGCATTCCAATGAAACTTTGGTCAGCATGTTACCGTGAAAGAAGGTAAGACCCTGCGCGTCTATTTCAAACCTTAAATCAACAGCGACATCGTCCAAAATTTCAATTACCGCTTCTTTCAGTCTAAGCATATCACCAGTCGCCATCACACCCCGATAATCGGAGCGTTTCATAGCGCACTTGGGTGGCTCAACCTGTTTTGGAAGACGGACATTGGACATAGCGCGCGCATATTATAGATTTATAACCCAATAGTCAAAGACTTAGTGTATTAATTTGCTGTTACCAATACTAAAAAATAGCAAACAGGTGACAGTATCAGCAATGATACTGGGATTTTCCAGGTTATGGTCGTTAGTTTTCAGCTTGTTGGCCTGTTACCTGCGCAAGTAGCAATTATCGCGATTAGCGCTTTATTCCCTCAATACATAAAGAATCACGCATCAACAGCGGTAACCTTGTTATAATGTCACAATCCACCAATGTTGACTTTGTCACGCTGTATACCAATCAACTAATTAAGGAAACCACAACCCATGATTTCCCCTTCCCTACCTGGCTTAATCCTGGCTTCAGGTTCGCGCTACAAACAATCAGTGTTGGCTAAACTTGGAATACCTTTCACCATAGCATCGCCTGACATTGATGAAACACCTAAAGACAATGAAACCGCGGAAAGGCTGGTATTGCGTCTGGCTCGCGAAAAGGCTCAACATATATTAAACACAGTCAATGACAGTAAACTTACTGAACACTATATCATCGGCGTGGATCAGGTTGCGCTGCACAATAACAGAATACTTGGTAAACCCCATACCCGCGAGAATGCCATTGCGCAACTACGTGAATTTTCTGCTCAGGAAGTGGTTTTTCTAAGTGGAATCGCCGTTTGCCATAGCAATGGCACTATCAAATCAAAGGTTGAAGAATACCGGGTTCACTTTAAGGCTTTGAGTGAACACCAGATTGAACGCTATATAGATGCTGAATCACCACTTGACTGTGCAGGTGCTTTTAAAAGTGAAGGGGCTGGTATCTTGTTATTTAACAATATGGTAGGTCGAGACATTAATGCCCTGATAGGAATGCCCTTGTTGGCATTTCAGGAACTCATGGCGGAATTTGATGTGGATCTGTTTGATCACATTTCTGACAATGGCCAGTGAACGTTTAGTTCAACCAGCCAATAGCCGTGCTGTAACAATCGATAATCGCTGTGGGCTGAGCTTCCAGCAGCCTCTCCCGTTGGTGTGCCCCAAAGGTGACTCCGATACTGTCCATGTTGGCATTTTTAGCCATCTTCATATCATGAATACTGTCTCCCACCATCAGACACTCAGCAGCAGAGACGCCGTAAAAACGGCTGATCTGTATCAGCATGTCTGGTGAGGGTTTACTGGCCGCCTCATCGGATGTGCGACTATAACTGAAGAAATGGCCCAATCCTGAGCGCAAAATCGCGTTGTCCAGGCCACGTCGGCCTTTACCCGTCGCTACCGCTAATTTTATTCCCTTTTCCAAAAGTCCGGTCAGTAATTCGGGAACATGGGCGAATAAAGGAGGGGTAATATCGTCATTTTTAACGTACTGATCTTTGTAGTTATCCCGAAACCGTTCAAAATCAGCGCTTTTATCTTCACCAAACAAAGTCAGAAATGCCTCAGGCAGACTCAGACCAATGATATTTCTGACACTGGCTTCATCCGGGACTGCCAATCTGTTGTCTATTGCAGCCTGTTGTACACAATGAACAATATGAGCGATGCTGTCCATTACAGTGCCGTCCCAGTCGAAGATGACAACTTTATACTTATCCAGCATTTCTAAGTCCCTGTAAGTATGCTTTTAGTTCGTCCGTAAGGGGAGCTGAATAAACCTGCCGCTCTCCTGACTCATGGTCAGCAAACGAAATCTCATGGGCATGTAAAAACATTCTGGCAAGACCACCGCGTTTAGCCTCGTCATTGCGTTCCTGAGTGCAATATTTATCATCCATTAATATAGGATGCCCGGCATGTAAACAATGTACCCGAATCTGATGAGTGCGGCCGGTTACCGGGATCGCTTCCACCAGTGTTGCCGACTCAAACCGCTCCATGACATTGTAGCGGGTCTCAGAAGGTTTACCCTGCTCAGACACTTTCACTACCCGCTCGCCAGATTGCAATACATTTTTATGCAGTGGCGCTTTGACTTTGTTGCGATGTTCAGGCCAATCCCCATCAACAAGTGCAAAGTATTTTTTAACGGTTGTTTTTTCTCGCAGCTGTTCATGCAGACTGCGAAGAACTGAACGACGTTTTGCTATTAATAAACAGCCGGACGTATCGCGATCCAGGCGATGTACCAATTCCATATAACGCTCATCAGGACGCAGACTTCTCAACGCTTCAATTACGCCAAAACTCTGTCCACTGCCACCATGCACGGCCATACCATGAGGTTTGTTCAGCACAATGAGCTTTTTATCTTCGTGAATGATTAAGGACTCTAAATTTTGTACTGCAGACAAATTTGCAGATGGCCCCTGCTTTTCTTCAGATACCCGAATCGGTGGGACTCGTAATTCATCACCCGGGCACAGTTTGTATTCGGGTTTCACTCTTTTTTTATTGATCCGAACCTCGCCTTTACGCAAAATTCGGTAAATCATACTTTTAGGTACACCTTTTAGTATGTTTTTCAAAAAATTATCAACCCGCTGGCCTTCATAATCCGGCTCAATGGTTAATATTTGTACTTTATCAAATGTGAGATTCTTCATAGCGAGCGCAATTTTACAGATTTTCTATAAATTCACACCAGTTAATCGTTATTTTCTTGCTACAGTTTCAAGATTAATGCCATAATCTAACTACGCTTGCATTTAAGCGTAATACAGGATTATGGGGTAACACTCCGGCGAAGTAGTAAAAAGCCTACAGCAACCATGAAGAGAGTAACGTTTCATGCAGATTGCAACCGGAATAAACCCAGTAAAAAATTGATTAATCACCTGTTACAATGCAAACGTGGGAAGAATTTTTAATTACGCGCTAAATAGCGTGTAATCTATGAAAGCAAGACAATTTAGACCAATTAATCACTGCTAGTATGTTAAGTCGGGAGACTTTGCGTGCCTATCGCTAGTTAGGGCATATTTGGATATATCCCCGTTTGTATTGTGACCTATTTACACTATTTGAGTCACAATATGAAAAGAATGTTAATTAACGCTACGCAGTCTGAAGAGATGCGTGTTGCGCTGGTTGACGGCCAAAAGCTTTACGATCTTGATATCGAAAGCCCCGGTCACGAACAGAAAAAAGCCAACATATATAAAGGCACGATTACTCGTGTCGAACCCAGCCTTGAAGCCGCCTTTGTAGATTATGGCGCGGAACGTCACGGATTCCTTCCTCTAAAAGAAATTGCCAAAAGCTACTTCCCAGACGGATACAAAATCGAGGGACGCCCAAACATAAAAGATGTGGTGTCTGAAGGTCAGGAAGTCATTGTCCAGATCGATAAAGAAGAACGCGGCCAGAAAGGCGCAGCCTTAACCACGTTTATCAGCTTAGCGGGAAGCTACCTGGTACTTATGCCTAACAACCCTCGTGCCGGGGGTATCTCTCGTCGAATCGAAGGTGACGAACGTACAGAACTGAAAGACGCACTAAACCGTCTGAGCCTGCCTAAGGGCATGGGGCTGATCGTGCGTACAGCCGGTGTTGGCAAATCCTACGAAGAATTAGAGTGGGATTTAAATGTCTTATTGACACATTGGAAAGCCATCGAAGAAGCCGCTGATTCGCGCCCTGCACCGTTTTTAATTCATCAGGAAAGTAACGTCATCGTTCGCGCTATTCGCGATTATTTGCGTCGTGATGTGGGAGAAATTTTAATTGACCATTCCAAGGTTTACGATCAGGCGCTAGAACACATTAAATTGGTTCGCCCTGATTTCGCTAACCGGGTTAAGCGCTATAACAGCGATGTCCCCTTATTTAATCACTTCCAGATTGAAAGCCAAATTGAGTCAGCCTTCCAGCGTGAAGTCAGACTGCCTTCAGGTGGCTCAATCGTTATCGATCCAACCGAAGCATTAACGTCCATCGATATTAACTCTGCACGCGCCACAAAAGGCGGAGATATCGAAGAAACAGCGTTGAACACAAACCTGGAAGCGGCTGATGAAATCGCCAGACAGTTAAGATTGCGCGATTTAGGTGGTCTGGTGGTCATCGATTTTATTGATATGACACCGGTGAAACATCAGCGTGAAGTTGAAAACCGCATGAACCAGGCGGTAGAAAGTGACAGAGCTCGTGTTCAGATCGGTCGTATTTCTAAATTCGGTTTGCTGGAAATGTCTCGTCAACGCCTGCGTCCGTCGTTGGGTGAATCAGCAAATCACGTATGCCCGCGTTGTTTAGGGCAAGGTACCATCAGAAGTACTGAATCTTTGGCTTTGTCGATTCTTCGCTTATTAGAAGAAGAAGGCATCAAAGAAAACACTCATCAGGTACACGCTCAGGTTCCGGTAAATGTGGCCACCTACCTGTTGAATGAAAAGCGCAAAGCGATTCAATACATCGAAAAACGTCACAATGTATCGTTACTGATTATTCCTAACGCCAATATGGAAACGCCACACTATGAAGTCATTCGTTTCCGTAAAGATGATGCCACTGATGAACTGAGCTTTAATCTGGTCAGTGAACCGGTTGATACAACCCCTGCAGTATCTGTTGGCACGCCAACTGAACAGCCTAAGCGAGAGCAACCTGCTCTGTCTGGTTTTATTGCTCCCAAAGCAGCGGCACCTGTAGTTGCACCGAAAAAAGAACCCGGTATTTTCGCCGTATTCTTTGCCTGGTTGAGCGGATTGTTCCAGTCAGACGATAAGCCTGCTAAAGGCAAAGGTAAAAACAACACTGGCAATAAGTACAACAAAAATAACCGCAATAAAAAGCAAGGCCGTCAGCGCAACAGCAACGACAGGGACAGAAACCGTCGCAGCAATGATACGCGTAAAGAAAAGGATGCTCCCCGCCAACAAAATAGAGAAGGCCAGGGCAATCAACGCAAGCGCGAAAGAGTCAGAAGCAACAATGCTGAAACAACCACCACCAGTAATAATGAGGCTCGCACCAACAACGCGGATCGCGATGACATTGCCCGTCCGCGTAAACAGGTTGCAGAACGTCGTAAACGCCGTGAGAACCGTCGAAGCGTGCGTGTTGACAACACTCAGAAAGAAGCGGCTTTAGCAAATACGGCTCAAATGAAGGAGCAACAGGCCCAGGCAGACAAAAAGGCTAAGCCAGAGGCTCCGGCGGCGGTTAAAGACGATGTCGTAAATGCACCATCAGCAAATCAGACTGCTGTTGCCGAGCCAGTAAATGCAGAACCAAAAGCTGAAAAAGCGCCAGTGACTAAAGCTGCGCCTAAACCTGCTGAGAATGACACCAACAAACAAGCCGAAAGCGCAAATGTTGAACAACAAAAAGTAGCGGAAGACAAGCAACAGCAAGTGACCAAAAAGCAGTTAAGCTTTGATGTTACAGCTGAAGCGGCAGAAAGTGCCTCTGAGAATACTGCAGCAGACACCGCTATTGTTGAAGAGCCGCAGGTTACTGGTGATGCCTCAGAAGCGCAGCAACACAAACTGGACATGGACTTCCACCATGATGTTGCCGACACGAATAACGAGCAGCCAGAAGCGAAAGACGTTGATGTTAAGGAAACCTCAACTCAACCAGCAGCAAAAGCCACTAAGCGCGCTAAAGTGCTTGTGTTAAAAGCGTCTTCACCGATGACTCGCCCTGCAGAGTTGCAGGAGAGCATTAAAGAGATAGAAATCGTTGCACGTGACGTGGCAGCACGTCCTGACATCCGTGTCAGCGGCAAAAGTGCAGCTCTGCTGAGCGCCAGCAATCGCTCCTCAGCACCAACCACTAAGCCTGTATCTCTGTAAAAATACTAAGGTAAAAAAAAGCCCTGCTAATGCAGGGCTTTTTTGATCGGTTATGCAGTCAGCATCTTCAATTATCTTCCGGCAGTTAACCTATGCGATGCTTTGATTTATTTGTTGTAGCGTCTGTAATGGATTAGCTGATTGGGTAATGGGTCTGCCAATAACCATGTAATCGACTCCGTCTGCGACAGCCTGTTCTGGTGTGACAATACGAGATTGATCTCCGGCGGCACTTCCCACCGGTCTGATACCAGGAGTCACCAATTGAAATTCTTTGCCCAGTTGTGCTTTCAGGCTGCTGGCTTCCATCGCGGAACAAACCACACCGTCCAGTCCTGATTGTTTTGTTAAGGCCGCCAGATGCTCTACATGGGCCTGAATTGACGTTGTTATCCCGATGCTCTGCAGTTGCTCGACATCCATACTGGTTAACACAGTAACAGCAATTAATTTTGGTCTGTGAGAACACTTATCCAGTGCGTCTTTGGCAGCCTCCATCATTTTGTTACCTCCAGACGCATGAACATTTACCATCCAGACTCCCAGCTCGGCTGCCGCTGAACAAGCTTTAGCTACCGTATTGGGGATGTCGTGAAATTTTAGATCCAAAAACACATCAAAGCCTCTGCCAACCAATTCTTTGACAAAATCAGGGCCAAACAAGGTAAACATCTCTTTGCCAACTTTCAGTTTGCAGGCGTCAGGGGTTACCTGGCCCACAAATTCAAGGGCGGCGTGTTTATCGTTGTAATCCAGAGCGACTATGACTTTACTATCTTGCATTTATTCACCATCTAAACCTTTAATTGGTTTCATTTCCCCCCAGGTCTTACAGGAAGGACACAACCAATGGATCTTCTTGCCCGAGAATCCGCAGCCGTTGCAGCGGTATTTCGGTCGTTGTTCAATTTGCTTTTCTATCAGTTTATTCAACAGCATTAAACTGTTCTGTGTGTCTGAATTTTCTGCCTCTTCACTGGCATATAAACTCAGTAATTTGTGAAAGCCTTTCATGGAAGGACTTTTGTTAATTTTTTCCAGAAGCAATTGTGCTGCAGCTGAAGAGGAAGTTTCCTTTTGTGACAAGGAAACCAGCGCCAGATACGCAGTAGCACATTGATTAGAATGGCTTTCCAGTATGGTTTTTAACGCCGACCAGTTACCGGTTTGTTCGGCACATTGCCACAATCCAGGTATCGCTTCACTCACCCAATCGACATCGCGATGCGGGATCTGACTGAGATAGTCGAAAGCCTGAGCAAAATTATTTTGTTTCTTTTCAATTTCGGCTAATAAAAACCAGGGACGTACACTGTGCTCATCAGACATGACAGCTCTCTGCAACCATTTTTCTGCTTGCTGATAAGCCTCTTTGTGAATGGCTATTTGCGCCTGTTCACAGTAAAAATGCGCGATTCGCTTAGAAAGATCATCGCTGTCGCCATGATTTTCCACCATGTTTTCTGCCAACTCTATGGCCCTGTCCCACTCTTTGGTGGTTTGGTAAATGTTGAACAGTTGTTGATGTGCTAACAGGTAATAATCTTTGGAGTCCATCAGACTCAGGAAGGCATTTTCAGCACGCTCCAGAAAGCCTGCCAACAGGTAATCTCTGCCAAGTTCATACATGGCGTTTTCACGTTGTGTTCCGGCAACTTCTTTTTTGTTGACCAAATTCTGGTGGACCTTAATGGCTCTGTCGATTTCCCCGCGATGCCTGAAAAAGTTGCCCATCGCTATATGGGTTTCGACGTTACCGGTATTGATATCCACCATTTTAATCAGAGTATCTACCGCTTTATCGGGCTGATCTGACAATAAGAAATTCAGGCCCTTAAAGTACTGTTTTGTCAGTATTTTCGAGGTGTTGCGCTGCTGCTGTCTGACACTATTCCTGCCCATCACCCAACCGTAGCCGGCAGCAACTGGCAATAGAAGAAAGAGGAGTTCCAGCATTAGTTAGTCTTATCTAAGGATTTGACGAATTTTTTGTTTTGGCTACGCAGCTTGAGCTTTAACTTGAGGACGTAAATGATCCAGAACAGGGAAGCGAGACAGGCGCCGAATAAAATAGATCCTGACATGAGTGCTGTAACAGAAACAGTTTGTCTGGCAATCAAGAAGTTAAAATCTGTAAGCTGTGTGTTCTGTGAGCCCAAAACAATAGCCAAAATCAGGCCAAGCAGACAGATTGAGATATAAAGAAACGCCTTCACAATTTCAATCCTGAAAATAGAGGTGTAAAAAAAGCGGTTGCCAAAGGCAAACCGCTTTTTATTTTTTAATTTGCAATCGCTTCGTTAACGCGTTCGCGAAGTTCTTTCCCGGGCTTAAAGTGCGGTACATACTTACCGTCTAACTTCACAGTCTCACCAGTTTTAGGGTTACGACCCTCTCTGGGAGCTCTGAAATGCAGCGAAAAGCTACCAAATCCGCGGATTTCGATACGCTCTCCTTTCTGTAGCGTTTGAGCCATTTGCTCCAACAGCTCTTTTATCGCTACCTCTACTTCCTTAGAAGGAATATGCCGCGCCCTATCGGCGAGTCTTTCGATCAATTGTGACTTGGTCATCTCAACCCCTTTGTCAACATGAAAAACCAGACGTTACCGACAGTTACCCGCCACAGCGTGGCGGGTACAAGTTTTACTCTTCGCCTTTTGCCGCTTTGAAGGCTTCAGCCATAGCACTTGCGAAACCAGAATCTTCTTGCTGGTTCACACGGGCCAATGCTTCTTTCTCGTCAGCTTCGTCTTTTGCCTTCACAGACAAGTTAACGATGCGGTTCTTACGGTCTACACCGATGAACTTAGCTTCTACAACATCACCTACTGCAAGTTCAGTTGAAGCATCTTCGATGCGGTCGCGAGATAAATCTGCAACGCGGATATAACCGTCAACTTCTTCAGCCAGATTGATTGTTGCGCCTTTAGCGTCAACTGCGGTAACTGTACCGTTAACGATAGCACCTTTCTTTTTATCTGTCAGATACTTATTGAAAGGATCTTCGTCAATTTGCTTCACGCCAAGAGAAATTCTCTCACGCTCTGCGTCGACCTGCAGAACAACGGCTGTAATTTCGTCACCTTTCTTATAATCACGAACTGCGTCTTCGCCCGCTTTGTTCCATGAAATATCAGATAAGTGAACCAGACCGTCGATACCACCGTCCAGACCGATAAAGATACCGAAGTCAGTGATTGACTTAATCTTACCAGTGACTTTGTCACCCTTGTTGTAAGACTTAGCAAACTCTTCCCAAGGATTCGCTTTACATTGCTTAAGACCAAGAGAAATACGACGACGCTCTTCGTCAATTTCAAGTACCATAACTTCAACAGTGTCGCCAAGGCTAACCACTTTTGAAGGATGAATGTTCTTGTTAGTCCAATCCATTTCAGAAACGTGAACAAGACCTTCAACGCCTTCCTGGATCTCAACGAAGCAGCCGTAATCAGTCAGATTAGTAACCTGACCAGTTAACTTAGCACCTTCAGGGTAACGATTTGCGATTTCTTCCCAAGGATCGTTGCCCATTTGCTTCATACCAAGAGAAACGCGAGACTTCTCTTTGTCGAACTTCAATACTTTTACATTGATCTCATCACCAACACTGACGATTTCGCTAGGATGCTTAACGCGCTTCCATGCCATATCAGTGATGTGTAACAGACCATCAACGCCACCCAGGTCAACGAATGCACCGTAGTCAGTCAGGTTCTTAACGATACCTTTAACTTCAACGCCTTCGTCCAGAGTTTGCAGCAACGTATCGCGCTCTGCACTGTTCTCTTCTTCGATAACAGCACGACGAGAAACAACAACGTTGTTGCGTTTTGCGTCTAACTTAATAACTTTGAATTCTAATTCTTTGCCTTCAAGGTGCAGCGTGTCACGTACCGGACGAACGTCAACCAGAGAACCTGGTAAGAACGCGCGTACAGAGTTAACTTCAACCGTGAAACCACCTTTAACTTTACCGTTGATAACACCAGTAACGGTAACTTTGTCTTCGTAAGCTTTTTCAAGCTCAACCCACGCTTCGTGGCGTTTCGCTTTTTCACGAGACAGGATTGTTTCACCAAAGCCGTCTTCAACAGCGTCCAGTGCAACATCAACCTCGTCACCAACTGCGATTTCCAGATCGCCTTTGGAATTTTTGAATTGTTCAGCAGGAATGGCGCTCTCAGATTTCAGGCCAGCGTCTACCAAAACAATATCTTTATCGATAGAAACAACAGTACCACGTACGATCGCACCTGGGCGTGTTTCTAATTCTTTTAAACTTTCTTCGAATAATTGAGCAAAACTTTCAGTCATAATCTTTCGTTTTTTAGTCCAAGCTTACATCCGGTAAGATGGGGTTGTTAAATTTTACGTTTCTAATCCATTAAAACGCAGTTGTACTTGGGTGAATTAAACCTCACCCTCATGCAATTTGGTCTCTACCCAGTGGGCTACTTTTTGCAACACTTCTTCAATAGAAAGTTGTGTAGAATCAACCACTAAGGCATCGGCGGCAGGAACTAAAGGAGCCACAGAACGGTTTGTATCTCGTTCATCCCGGGCCTGTATGTCCGCCAAAAGGGCGGAAATACTAACATCATGGCCTTTTTCACGCAACTCATTATAGCGCCGTGACGCTCTTTCTTCTGCCGATGCGGTCAAGAAAATTTTGGCGTTAGCTTCAGGAAATACCACTGTCCCCATGTCTCTGCCATCGGCCACCAGGCCTGGTTCCATATTAAAAGCTCGTTGACGTCGTAACAGTGCTTCGCGGATCCGGGGTAAAGAAGCCACTTTTGATGCTAACGATCCCACTTCTTCAGTGCGAATGGAGTGAGTAACATCTTCGCCTTCCAGTATGACACGTGTTTCTGCGGCTTCGCTGTAATCGAAGTTAACATCCAGACTGGTAGCCAGAGGAAATAGCGCCTCTTCATCGCTGGCTTCTATGCCATGGTGTATAGCAGCAACGGCTAAAACCCGGTAGATAGCACCACTATCCAGTAAATGCCAACCTAGTTTGGTCGCGAGTAACTTGCTGATGGTTCCCTTTCCTGCTCCGCCTGGACCATCTATGGTAACGACTGGGCTTTTAAGCATATTTTGGGCTCCCTGATTAACTGCTGTGAACAAAATGCGCGACATTATACGCGTACAAAATTTTTCTACAATGACGAGTTTGTGACATCAGGTAAATGCCACAATTGAAAAAGCCCTCACAGGAGGGCTTAACAGAAATTCTGCCAACAAGACTCAGTGGCAAATCTTTTTCAGACGATCAAAGTAGTCCGGAAAGGTTTTAGAAGTACATTTGGGGTCATTAATTACCACGGCGGTATCACTCAAAGACACCAGCGAAAAGCACATGGCAATGCGGTGATCGTTGTAAGTGTCGATAGCGGCTTCTTTCAGATTAGCCACCGGCGTAACTGAAATAAAATCGTTCCCCTCTTCCACTATGGCACCAAGTTTTTTCAGTTCCGTTGCCATAGCCGCCAGACGGTCGGTTTCCTTAACCCGCCAGTTGTAAATATTGCGAATGGTGGTGGTACCTTCGGCAAACAAAGCGGCAACAGCAATTGTCATAGCGGCATCAGGAATATGGTTCATATCCATGTCAACGGCACTTAATTTGGCCCCTTCCACTTCGATGAAGTTACTATCCCAGTTAATTTTTGCCCCCATATTTTCCAGTACATCGGCAAATCGAATATCGCCCTGAACACTGTCTTTACCAACACCGTATACTTTAACTTTACCACCTTTGATGGCACCTGCCGCAAGGAAGTAAGAGGCAGAAGATGCATCACCTTCCACCATGTATTCGCCAGGACTTTGATAAGACTGATTGCCTTTAACAATAAACTCCTGGTAGTCGCGATTTTCAACGCTGACGCCAAACTGACTCATTATCGCCAGGGTGATTTCAATGTAAGGTTTAGAGACCAGATCTCCGGTAACCTGAATACAGGTATCGCCACTAAATAATGGCGCGGCCATTAATACGGCGGTCAGGAACTGACTGGATATAGAGCCATCGATTTGTAAAGTCCCGCCTGTCAGTGCGGTGCCATTTATTTTCAGCGGTGGGTAACCGTCATTCTTAAGGTATTGAATATCCGCCCCAGCCGCTTGCAACGTATCGACCAATGAGCCAATTGGCCGTTCTTCCATTCTCGGTTCACCACCCAGAATAAATTCGCCCTGACTCATGGCTAATGCCGCGCATAAAGGCCGCATCGCGGTGCCGGCATTACCCAAATACAACTCTACCGGTTCAGCTACAGCAAAAACACCGCCATTGCCCTTAATCTGGCAAATGGTTTTACAGTCTGACAGTGAGTATTCAATACCCAATTGTGACAGCGCGTCCAGCATATGCCGGATGTCATCGCTGTCCAACAGGTTGGTCACTGTCGTCGTGCCATTGGCTAATGCTGCCAACAATAATGCACGATTTGACAGGCTTTTGGAGCCTGGTACCGTGACATCGCCATCAACCGAACCAACGGGTGATAGTTTAAGTTGCTCCACTATCACGCTTCCTTATCGTCAGATTCATTTGCATTCGGTGCACTGGATTCTGCGTCAACCGTAGCCGTCTCACCTTCAGTCTCTGCACCTTCAACAAGTTCGACTTCTTCTGTGACAACTTCCTCGATGCGTTGTAATCCAACAACTTTTTCGTCGTCTGCAGTTCTGATAATGCGCACGCCCTGAGTATTACGACCAATCACTGACACTTCGTTAGCACGGGTTCTGACCAACGTACCTGCGTCACTGATGAGCATCATTTCATCATCTTCATCCACCTGAATCGCGCCAACTACAGCACCATTTCGATCGGACACCTTGATGGATACAACACCTTGCGTTGCTCTGCTCTTCGCCGGGTAGTCATCTAATGGCGTTCGTTTTCCATAACCATTTTCAGTTACGGTCAGGATTGGAGCGTCAGTTTCAGGCACGATCAGAGATACCACGCGCTGACCTTCCTGCATTCGAATTCCTCTTACACCGGTGGCAGTTCTGCCCATTGGACGAAGTGCCAGTCTTTCTTCACCGGTTTCAGCATCAATTTTCACCGCACCTGTTTCGGCATCACGTTCTTTTTCATTAAATCTGACCACTTTACCGGCATCAGAGAACAGCATGATATCGCTCTCGCCAGATGTTAACGCAACACCGATCAGCTCATCGCCTTCATTCAAATTCACTGCAATAATACCGTTTGAACGAGGACGGGAGTATTGAGTCAGCGCGGTTTTCTTAACGGTTCCGTTGGCGGTTGCCATCAACACAAAGCGGTCGTCCACGAATTCCTGAATTGGCAATATCGCGGTAATACGCTCGTCGGATTCGAGCGGTAAGATATTAATAATCGGCTTGCCCCGGGCATTTCGACTGGCCAATGGTAACTGATACACTTTCAGCCAATACAGTCGACCTCTGGTGGAGAAGCACAGTATGTGGTCGTGGGTGTTTGCCACCAACAACTTCTCAATATAGTCTTCATCTTTCATGCGGGTGGCGGCTTTACCTTTACCACCGCGGCGTTGTGCTTCGTAGTCTGATAGTTTTTGGTACTTAACGTAACCCTCTCTGGACAAGGTCACGACCACGTCTTCCCGTTCGATCAGGTCTTCAAGGTCGATGTCGTGGGCAGCTGCCGTAATTTCAGTACGACGTTCATCGCCAAATTCGTCCCGCACCTTTTCCAGTTCTTCGCGAATGACTTCCATCAAACGATCTGGATTCGCCAGGATTTCCAGCAGTTCTGCGATCAGATCTAATAAATCTTTGTACTCAGCAAGAATCTTCTCGTGTTCAAGACCTGTTAGTTTGTGCAGTCTCAGGTCCAGAATAGCCTGTGCCTGGTTTTCAGTCAGGAAGTATAAGCCATCACGAATACCAAACTCAGCTTCTAACCATTCAGGACGCGCCGCATCTACACCAGCACGCTGTAACATTTCCTCAACGTTACCCAGTGCCCAACCCTGTGCTACCAGGCCTTTTTTCGCTTCAGCGGGACTTGGTGAGGCTTTGATAAGCTCGATAATAGGGTCAATGTTGGCCAGCGCTACCGCCAAACCTTCCAGGATGTGCGCCCGCTCTCTTGCCTTTCTGAGTTCGAATACGGTACGACGGGTTACCACTTCACGTCTGTGTCGAACAAAGGCATTTAATAACTGTTTAAGGTTAAGCGTTTTCGGCTGCCCCTGATCCAGTGCCACCATGTTAATACCAAACACGGTTTGCATTTGGGTATTAGCATACAGTTGGTTAAGCAGTACTTCGCCTGATTCGCTGCGTTTAACCTCGATAACAATACGCATACCGTCTTTGTCAGACTCATCGCGCAAGGCTGAAATACCTTCAATTTTCTTTTCTTTGACCAACTCAGCCATTTTTTCAATCAATCTGGCTTTGTTTACCTGGTAAGGAATTTCAGAAACGATAATGGTTTCTTTACCGTTTTTATCTGTTTCGATCTCGGCGCTGGCTCTCAGGTAAATTTTACCCCGGCCCGTGCGATAGGCGTCATCAATTCCTTTGCGACCACTGATAGTGGCAGCAGTGGGGAAATCCGGTCCCGGAATATATTGCATCAAGTCGTCGATGGTTAAATCCGGATTGTCGATCAACGCAATACAGCCGTTAACCACTTCAGTAAGGTTATGTGGCGGAATATTGGTGGCCATACCTACGGCAATACCTGAGGAACCATTCACCAGCAAATTGGGAACTTTGGTGGGCAACACGTCAGGGATTTTTTCTGTACCATCATAGTTAGGTACAAAATCAACCGTTTCTTTGTCTAAATCAGCCAGTAATTCATGTGCAATTTTCGCCATGCGCACTTCGGTGTAACGCATTGCCGCCGCCGAATCACCATCAACAGAACCAAAGTTACCTTGTCCATCAACTAACATGTAGCGCAATGAAAACGGCTGAGCCATACGAACAATCGTATCGTATACAGCCGAATCACCGTGGGGGTGATATTTACCAATGACGTCACCAACGATACGCGCTGACTTTTTATATGGCTTGTTAAAATCGTTCTTTAGTTCGTTCATGGCGAACAGAACGCGTCGATGCACTGGCTTTAAACCATCCCGGACATCGGGCAATGCACGCCCGACGATAACGCTCATGGCGTAATCCAGATAGGAGTTTTTCAGCTCATCTTCGATATTAATTGGAAGGATTTCTTTGGCGTTGTCAGTCATATACAGCCTTGTTGTTATTATTTTCACCGACAGTCGCCGGGAAACATCACTGTTTAATTATCTTTGCAAAGCTTTTTAGATTTAAAAATCGCAGCTTGTCAAAACAGGAAATAAAAGTGTTCAAGATTCTATCATCGAACCACAAAAATAAAAGACGTTGATTGCTGAATATATGTGCAAACGAACCTGTTAATGCGACTTTTGAAGCCGTATACTTGCCGAAACTTGTTTGGAGTCAGCATTTTGCAAGAAAACGTCGATTATTCAGAAATTCAAAAATTTGCCGATCTGGCCAGTCGTTGGTGGGATTTTGAAGGGGAATTTAAACCCCTGCATGAGATAAATCCACTGAGATTGTCTTTTATTATGCAGCAATGTGATGGGCTGCATGATCTCAAAACCCTGGATGTTGGGTGTGGTGGTGGCATCTTGTCTGAATCGATGGCAAAAGCCGGCGCACACGTCACCGGAATTGATATGGGCGCAGAACCACTGGAAGTGGCAAAGTTACATGCCCTCGAATCCGGGGTACAAGTTGATTACCGTCAAATTTCGGCAGAACAGATGGCCCAAACACATTCAGCAAGGTTTGATGTAGTAACCTGCCTGGAAATGCTGGAGCACGTGCCAGACCCGGCCTCAGTCGTTGCTGCTTGTGCCAGCATGGTAAAACCTGGCGGTTGGGTGTTTTTCTCCACCCTGAATCGCAATCTTAAGTCCTGGTCTATGGCTGTCGTAGCGGCAGAGTATGTTTTGGGTTTGGTGCCAAAAGGTACTCACGACTACCAAAAATTCATCAAACCTTCTGAATTGATGAAATGGACAGATGCTTCAGGTTTAGCTGCGCGTAAAATAACCGGGCTGCACTATAACCCTCTGGCAAAATCTTATTATCTTTCTGACAGCAATGTCGATGTTAATTACATAGTAGGTTGTCAAAAACTATGATTGCTGAACCCCGTGGAATTTTATTTGATCTGGACGGAACATTACTGGATACCGCTCCGGATCTCGGCAATGCCCTAAATCACATTTTAAAGCAACTAAACTACCCTGAAAAAAGCTACGATGAATATCGTGTCGAGTCTTCAAATGGTGCAATCGGTATGCTTAAAATGGGACTGGGAGACAACTTCGACAAATTTGACACTGAAGAACTCAGAGAAAAGTTTTTGCAAAGTTACGCAGCTAACGTCTGTCGGGATACTCGTCCGTTTGAGGGCATTGAATCTCTGATAAAGCAGATCGACGCGCAACATATTCCCTGGGGCATCGTTACCAATAAGCCCGGATTTTTAACTCAGGCATTGTTAGCCTTTTTTCCGGTTTTTAAGCGCTGTCAGGTTTGCTTCTCAGGCGATTCTTTTGCTAATCGTAAGCCTCATCCGGAACCTCTGTTAAAAGCGGCTGAAACACTCAATGTTGCACCTCAAAGTATCTGGTACGTAGGAGATGCGGAACGCGATATGGAAGCCGCCCAGGCTGCAGGTATGGTCGCAGTGCTGGCTCGCTACGGGTATCTGACGCCTGATGAACTGGCGCGCAGCTGGGATGTAGATTTAAGCGTAGATTCGCCACATGAACTCTGTGAATTGCTGCCCGGGGTATAATATCGCCCGGGTTGTTAGGTCGATTGCTGTTGAGGTTTTTGTCAATATTATCTTTAGATCGCTTCAGTCTAAACGAACTAATTTTATTACTATTTAATTTATACGAAAATTGCCCCGTAAGATCGCTGTTGAAATTCCAAATACACCTGAATGAGAATAGCTTTGAAGTTAGCTTACACTAACCGAAAAAAGCAGCGGTGATTAAAGCAACAACACACCCTATATCTTGGGTTGAAATGCAGGAAAAACCCCTTTATCTTGTGTCCCAAGGATAACCGACGTTATCTTTAAATTGGGGAATGACGAGTCGAAAACAGCATCATAGCTAGCCTGATATCTGCAGCAATGCAGTCCAGGTCATTAACAAGTGTGCGCGACAGACTACACTTAATCGACCTCGCCAACGATTTATAATAATAACAGTGGCAGCTTTATGAATAATACTTTGTACGTCACCAAGCGAAATGGTGAGCGTGAGCCTATTGATCTGGATAAAATCCACCGAGTCCTTGATTGGGCAGCCAAAGGTTTGTCTAACGTTTCTGTCTCTCAGGTAGAGATAAAAGCACATATTCAGTTTTACGATGGAATAAAAACCGAAGACATTCACGAAACGCTTATCAAGTCAGCAGCCGATCTGATATCAACAGATAGTCCAGATTATCAATATTTTGCTGCGCGCCTGGCCATCTTTCACCTTCGTAAAAAAGCTTACGGCCAGTTTGAACCACCGTCGTTGCTACAACACGTACAAAAAATGGTGGAAATGGGCAAATACGACGGGCATTTACTGGAAGATTTCAGTGCCGCTGAATTTGAGTTGATGGAAGAATACATCGACCATTGGCGAGACATGAATTTCAGTTACGCTGCGGTTAAACAACTGGAAGGTAAATACCTGGTACAAAACCGGGTCACCGGTGAAATCTATGAAAGCGCCCAGTTTTTGTACATTCTCGTGGCCGCCTGCCTGTTTGCTAAGTATCCCACTGAAACCAGAATGAACTATATTCGACGTTTTTATGATGCGACGTCGACCTTCAAAATTTCGCTTCCCACTCCCATTATGGCGGGTGTCAGAACCCCTACCCGTCAATTCAGCTCCTGTGTTCTGATTGAAACGGGTGACAGCCTTGACTCAATCAATGCCACAGCCAGTGCCATTGTTAAATATGTCAGTCAACGCGCTGGTATCGGTGTTAATGCCGGTAAAATTCGCGCATTGGGAAGCCCAATCAGAGGTGGTGAGGCATATCACACTGGTTGTATTCCGTTTTACAAATACTTCCAAACTGCCGTAAAAAGCTGCTCTCAGGGTGGCGTTAGAGGCGGTGCTGCCACACTTTTCTATCCACTATGGCATATGGAAGTTGAGTCGCTCTTAGTACTTAAGAACAATCGCGGTGTAGAAGAAAACCGGGTGCGTCACCTTGATTACGGGGTACAGTTTAACAAAACCATGTACCAACGCTTGATCAAAGACGGCCATATCACTCTGTTTAGCCCGTCAGATGTACCAGGCCTGTACGAAGCGTTTTTCGCTGATCAGGACAAATTTGACGCGTTATATACGCAATACGAACAAGATCCAACGATTCGCAAGAAACAGATAAAAGCACTTGAGTTGTTTAGTTTGTTTATGCAGGAGCGTGCCAGCACAGGTCGTATCTACCTTCAAAACGTGGACCACTGCAACACCCACAGCCCGTTCGATCCTAAAGTTGCGCCGGTTAAACAAAGTAACCTTTGTCTGGAAATTGCCTTGCCAACTAAACCATTGGCGCATGTTAATGATGAAGAAGGTGAAATCGCGCTTTGTACGCTTTCAGCATTTAATCTGGGTGCCATTAAATCACCGGAAGACTTTAAAGAGCTATCGGAGCTGGCCGTCAGAGCGCTGGACAGCCTGCTCGATTACCAGGATTACCCGGTACCGGCGGCATATAATGCCACTATGGGACGACGTACCCTCGGCATTGGCGTCATTAACTTTGCTTATTATCTGGCTAAACACGGTGTGCGTTACTCCGATGGTAGCGCCAACAATTTAGTGCACGAGACCTTTGAAGCCATGCAGTATTATCTGTTGAAAGCATCGGTTGAGCTGGCCAAAGAAAAAGGCGCCTGTCCTAAATTTAACGAAACAACCTATGCGCAAGGTATATTGCCGATAGATACCTACAAAAAGGATCTCGACGCCATCTGTACTTCTCAGCTGAAACTCGACTGGGAGTCCTTGAGAAAAGAGATACAACAGCATGGCTTGCGCAACTCTACACTGTCAGCATTGATGCCATCTGAGACATCTTCGCAAATCTCCAATGCCACAAACGGCATAGAGCCGCCGCGCGGGCATATTAGTGTCAAGGCGAGTAAAGACGGTGTACTTAAGCAGGTGGTTCCTGAATATCAAAAGCTCAAAGACAACTACGAGTTGTTATGGGATATCCCGTCCAATGATGGGTACCTGCAGCTCGTGGCGATCATTCAAAAATTCATCGACCAAACCATATCCGCAAATACAAACTATGATCCGGGTAAGTTCGACGGTGGTAAAGTGCCGATGAAATTACTGATCAAAGATTTGCTTACGGCGTATAAATTGGGTGTGAAAACACTGTATTACCACAATACCCGAGATGGTGCTGGTGATGAATCCAGTAAGCCTGAAACAACCCAAAAAGCGGTCAGCAGGCCAGCCGTCCAGGAAGTTGTGGAAGAACAAGATGATGATTGCGCAGGTGGCGCCTGTAAAATCTAAGTGTGTTAGTGGGAGCCAACAGGCTCCCACTACTTTATTGCAGACCTTCTTATAAAAAATAAAGTCAGATGAAATATACAACGTTCAATCACAACACCACTAACCCGCTCAGTGAACCCATGTTTTTCGGAAACCCGGTGAACGTAGCGCGTTATGACCAACAAAAACACCCAATATTTGAAAAGCTTATCGAAAAGCAGATCAGCTTCTTCTGGCGCCCGGAGGAAGTGGATGTCAGTAAAGACCGCATCGACTTTCAGGGATTGAGCACCTCAGAAAAACATATTTTTGTTTCCAATCTCAAATATCAAACCTTGCTAGATTCCGTTCAGGGAAGAAGCCCGAACATTGCGTTTCTCCCTATCGTTTCGCTACCCGAGCTGGAAACCTGGGTGGAAACCTGGTCTTTTTACGAAACAATTCACTCCCGTTCCTATACACACATTTTGCGGAATCTTTTCTCTGATCCCAGTGAAGTGTTTGAAGATATAGTGGTAAATGAAGAAATTAAACGCCGTGCTACTGATATCTCGAAGTATTATGATGACCTCATCTTTGTTACCCAGCTATGGCAAACACAAGGCGAAGGAACCCACGTCGTGAACGGCACAAAATACCAGGTGAGTATGCGAGAGCTTAAGAAAAAGCTGTACCTGTGTATGAATTCAGTGAATGCGCTGGAAGCAATTCGGTTTTATGTCTCTTTTGCCTGTACTTTTGCCTTTGCCGAACGCGAGTTAATGGAAGGCAACTCCAAGATTATTCGCTTAATTGCGCGTGATGAAAACCTGCACCTGACATCAACTCAGCACATACTGAATCTGTGGGCACGGGGCAAAGATGATCCGGAAATGGCTGAGATTGCAGAAGAATGTAAAGATCAGGCCGAGGCCATTTTCCTGAAAGCAGTTGAGCAAGAAAAGCAATGGGCAGAATACCTGTTTCAGAATGGCTCTATGATTGGTCTGAACAAAGAAATTTTATGTCAGTACGTTGAGTTCATTGCAAACCATCGCATGGCCGCGATTGGTCTTGGTCAACCGTTTGACGTGCAAAGCAACCCGCTGCCCTGGATGAACAATTATTTAAATTCAGATAATGTACAGGTGGCCCCTCAGGAAGCTGAGATAAGCTCCTATCTTGTGGGACAAATTGACAGCGAAGTTAATGCTGATGATTTCGGCGATTTTGATCTTTAATTAGATCATATCGTCGCAATGAAACCCTCTGATACGTTACGCATAACACTGGAAACAGGCGAAATAGTTGAACAACAGGCCGATAAAACCCTGTTAGAATCGTTAGAGGCTGCCGGACAAGAAGTCCACTTCCATTGCCGGGAAGGCTTTTGTGGAGCCTGCAGGACCAAGTTGCTTTGTGGCACAGTAAAGTACCTGACCGATCCACTGGCTTTTATCGACGACGATGAAATACTGCCCTGCTGTTGTGTCGCAGAACAAGATATAAAAATTAAGTTGCTCTAAACCAACAAAAAAGCCACGCTGATGCGTGGCTTTTGTTTTCGTATAAGCGCGTTTCGGATTAATCCAGGTTAACGCCCAGGCGTTTAGCGACTTCTTCATACGCTTCAACCACACCACCGAGGCCTTGTCTGAAACGGTCTTTATCCAGCTTTTCACGGGTTTCTTTGTCCCACAAACGGCAGCCATCTGGCGTGAACTCATCACCTAAAACAATTTCACCGTTTGATACACCAAACTCCAGTTTATAATCAACTAACAACATGCCTGCATCACTGAATAGCGACTTGAGGACATTATTTACCTGAAATGTCAGTTCTTTCATGCGATCTATCTGTGCTTGCGTCGCCCAACCAAAAGATAACACATGGTATTCGTTAACCATTGGATCGTGAAGTTCATCGTTTTTCAGGAAAAACTCAAATGTAGGCGGATTTAATTCCATGCCTTCTTTCACGCCAAGGCGTCTTACAATCGAACCTGCAGCAAGGTTTCGCACAACGCATTCTACCGGTATCATATCCAACTTTTTAACCAGTGACTCATTGTCTGATAGCAGCGCTTCAACCTGAGTTGGTATCCCGGCTTCTTCCAGTTTAGACATTATAAAATGATTAAACTTGTTGTTTACCATGCCCTTGCGAGCCAACTGTTCGATTTTTTGCCCATCAAAAGCAGAGGTGTCATTTCTGAATTCCAATACTAATTTGTCGGCGTCATCGGTTAAGTAAACCGTCTTTGCTTTACCGCGATAAAGTTCTTTAGTTTTTTGCATGATAGCTCTTCAGTAGATTAAATATCTAAATCATTGGTGGTCATAACCTGCTGAAACGCAGGGTACATCTCGCTAATTTTACTGGCCGATAAGGGATTATCTTCCGCATCTCTCAGCGATAAACTGGTTTTTTCTCCCTGCTCTTTTACCACAACCCGGTAATCATCCTGTTCGATTTCGAGTTTATTGTTAGAGCTAAATAAACTGCTCCACCACCCTTCATCCACGCCGGCATAGGTGGCAAAAATCAATCCGGTTGATTGATCTAAATCTTTAACATTAAAGCCCAACTTACGCAGCACCAGTAATAATCTTGGCCAGGTGACATCGTAACTGGCAGAAACCAGGTATGCAGCATTACCATCGGCATCAAATCCTAGTTCCATCGGCAAACCAGTCATCACCTGGCGCGCCTTTCTTATATCCGCCAACGTTAACTGCTTTTCATAATGACTGATGACGTCATTTAAGACTTCAACTTCGTTCTTCCTGACCTGGTGTTCAGAAATTTCATCCACTATTTTTTCATCTATGGTTTCGAGATAATCCACCAGTTTGGTGTAAAGCGTGGCGGACCGGCCATGGGCTTTGATATCCAGTGTAAATTCGAAACGTTGTCCTACTTTGCGATCAGTTTTGGTCCAGCTATACCAGGGACTATCACCGTCGTCTTCGATAATCATCCAGTCGGTTTTCAGACGCTGTTGTGATTTATCAAAATCCACTACAGCGATACCGCGCTCATCCAGGTAGCTGATCAACGAATTCCAGATAGCGGTATCCAGCGCTACGTCATCCCGCACCTGATCAAACTGCACAATGGCTTCGCGGGAACCCTCTAAAATACGGGAACCGGTAACTACCGGTAACACTAGTCTTGGTGAACTGATATCTAGTTTTGCGCCCAGTTCACCAGATTCTGCATTAGCGCCAACATTGGGAATGTCATATTCATCACCAAATTGCGGCGTATCTTTTCCTTGTGGAACCTTTACCTTCTCAGTTTGTCTGGAATCCAGATAAGGGTATGAGGGATCCGTTTTCTGTTCGTCTTGCCATAAGGCACAACCGCTTAACCCAACTGACAAAACCATTGCAACCACAGGTGCACTTTTACGTATTTTTTGCATTAAACCAACGCCATTTGTTTTAATAATTTTTCGAGACTTTCCTGACTGCTAATGTCAGGCTCCACCATGGGCAATCTCAAAAACGGGCTTTGCGAATATCCCATTTTGTACAACGCCCATTTTGGCATAACTGGATTAGGTTCGATAAACAATTTCCGATGAAGTTCCGCAATTGATGCATCTATTTGTCTGGCTAATTCCGGATCGCCACCTGTCGCGGCTTTACACAAATCAGACATGAGCTTAGGCACAATATTTGCCGTCACTGAAATAACACCGTGACCGCCCTGAATCATAAATTCACAGCCCGTTGGATCGTCTCCACTTAACAAGGCAAAATCTGCTGGCACCCGATCGCGCAACTCCGCCAAACGCCCAAGATCCCCGGTGGCATCTTTGAGCGCGACAATGTTTTCGTGTTGTGCCAGCTGGATCACAGAATCTGCTTCTAGATCAGCAACGGTTCGCCCCGGTACATTATAAAGAATAACCGGAACAGTTGCAGCATTGGCAATCGCCTGAAAGTGCTTAACCATGCCCTTTTGTTGCGGCTTATTATAATAAGGCACAACGCTCAGCATGGCGGAGATTCCGACACTTTGCATCAAGTCACCCAATTCGATCGCTTCGGAAGTCGAGTTTGCCCCAGTTCCGGCAATCACAGGTATCCGACCATCGGCATATTCTACCGTCTTTTGAACGACGGCTACGTGCTCATCCACTGGCAACGTAGCAGACTCTCCTGTAGTGCCGACTGAGACGATGGCATCAGTACCATTGTCAATGTGGAATTGCACTAGTTTTTGCAATGAAGCATAATCGACGTCACCTTCAGGTGACATTGGCGTAATCAACGCTACAATACTGCCTTTAATCATATGGGCTCCCAGAAAAATAGCGCTTAATGGTAATGACCTAAGCCATTAAAAACAAGGTATCCGCGAGTTTTATCTGGCTACATAAAAAAAACAAAGGAGCGACGCAGGAAAACTGTATGAAACATCAGCTAATTGTAACATTCCTAGGTGCTGATAAAGCGGGGATTTTAGGAGAAATTGCGACACTGGCATGTTCTCTTAACTGTAACATCTTGGACAGTCGTCTGGCTCACTATGGACAAGACTTTTCCTTTAACATGATTTTAGAGGGGACGCTGTCGTCCATCACTAAAGCTGAGTTTAATTTGCCAAGTCTGGCTCAAAAACTCGATCTTCTTTGCATGGTCAAACGTACCAGCCATCACACCAAGCAACACCTGGTTCATTTGGCAGATGTCGAATTCAATGGTAAGGATGCGGTCGGTATCATCAAAGATATTACGACGTTGTTTACCCACCACGGAATACACATTAATGCGTTCCGACAAAAGACGGTGGATATAGAGCAGGAACACACCAGAGTCGAGTGTAAAATGGTGGTGAGCATGCCACAGGAATTAAAAATTGATACCATTGAACCTTTGTTTAATGACTTTATTAGACAACATAACCTGCAAGGGTCAATGAAAGAGAAAACATAGGATTTTATCATGAATACGATTTCCGAAGGACAACCCGTCCCGCAATTCAGTATCCCTAATCAGGATGGTCAGTTAGTCAATTCAGCTGACTTTAAAGGCCAGAAAACCTTAGTGTACTTTTACCCCAAAGCCATGACACCGGGGTGCACTGTGCAGGCACAGGGTCTCAGAGACAGCAAAGCCAAACTCGATGCATTAAATGTAAAAGTTTACGGGGTCAGCATCGACGCCGTTAAACGCTTAGGCAAGTTTATCGAACGAGACCAACTCAATTTCGAATTGCTTTCGGACGAAGACCACGCGGTTGCGGAACAATTTGGCGTTTGGGGTTTAAAAAAGTTCATGGGCCGGGAATTTGATGGTTTACATCGCATCAGCTTTCTCATCAACGAAGAGGGTGTGATTGAAAAAGTGTTTAACAAGTTTAAAACTAAAGATCACCACGAAGTGGTGCTTAATTATCTGCAACAAGCCAACTAACTTATTGCGCAAAGCCGCACCTATTGTGCGGCTTCTTCTTCCTTTTGATAATTCATAACGGGTGACGACCAGGCGTTAACCAATGCCTTAACCAACGTCGCCAATGGGATCGCAAAGAATACTCCCCAGAACCCCCACAGGCCGCCAAAAAACAACACTGCGACTATGATATACAGTGGGTGCAGACTGACCGCTTCAGAAAACAGAATCGGAACCAAAACATTACCATCGAGTACCTGAATAATGCCGTAGGCAACCATGACATACCAAAATTCCGGGCTTATACCCCATTGAAACAACGCTACAACGGCAATAGGCAATGTAACTACAGCTGCGCCGATAAACGGGATAAGCACTGAGAATCCCACCAACACCCCAAGCAATACGGCATAGCGCAGGTCCATGACCAGAAATGTGATTACGGATACGGTTCCTACTATGATGATTTCAATCACTTTACCGCGAATGTAATTGACGATTTGCTGGTTCATTTCCTGTGCCACCTGCACGATTAACCGTCTTTGCGTAGGTAAAAAGCCTGAGATTTGGGTGAGTAGCAGGTTTTTGTCCTTAAGCATAAAAAACACCATTAACGGCACCAAAATGCAGTAAATCAACAATGCCGCAAATCCAAACAAAGAACTGAAAGAAGCGGATATGATTTTTTCACCCAGGGACACCACCTTGTCATCCACACCCACGAGCAGTTCCTGGATTTGATCGGTTTTAATTAAATGCGGATAAGTGTCGGGTAAACTCAGTAGCCATACCTGGGCTTTTTGCCAGATGTCGGGTAGCTCACCAATAAGATTGACACTTTGTTGCCAGATAACGGGAACCAGGCCCAGAGAAACTAAAATAGAAAGCCCAATAAAACTGAGTAGTACCAGGCTACTGCCCCATTCTCTGCCTACCTGTGCCTTTTCCAGTTTGACAACCGGCCAATCCAACAGATAGGCCAGTACTACGGCGACAATCACGGGAGTCAGAATGCCGCCCCAGAAAAGCAAGAAAACACCAGATAATACCAATAGCAGCAATAACATAGCTGCGTCAGGATCTGAGAACTTCCTTTCGTACCAACGACCAAACACTCCAAACATACACAGACTTCCGTTACAGTATTCCTTGGCGCATATTATCAGACTCATTCTGTCAAAACGAGATTTGCATGATATAGTCTGTATATTGTTGTTGTGGCCTGATTATCATTTAGCCACGCGAATGATTGACGCTCTGGTGGCCTGAATTGCCGCCCAACAAATCAGAAATGATAAACAGGTACAGCCCAAGCCATTCGCCAAAAATGCGTTTTTACAGAACAAACTGACATACCAAAGGTCAAACAGGCCCAAGGTACCAAAATATTCAAGGAATCCCCGGTGACTGAAAGCATCACGTTAAAATCCATTAGTCAACAGCGCAAAAGTTCTAACTGGGGAGAAATTCCACCATTTTTTCATTTAGTTGCCAGTTCAATTGCCGAGCTTGAAGGCATGAATATTCATGGCTTTGACAATGCCTTTAAACGCCTCGTTAAAAGAAACAACTGGAATCTGGAGCGTCTCGGCGGTGAAGAGCAACTCAGTGGCAAAATCACGGTAAAGAGAAAGCCGCAGTTAATTGTTCATCGTCGCTTTGTTGGCAACAATTATGAAGTGCATTGTATGCCTGAGGTCAATGAAGAGCCGGTGGTTTTGTACAGTAAAAACAATCCCAAGATTGACTTCACCGTTTGGGACCCAAGCACCATGCAATGTTTGATAAAACTACCGGATTTTATTGAGTTTATTCGCTTCGCGTTTACCCGTGGTGATGAGATAGATCAAAAGCTGGTGAAGTTTGCAGCAATGACGGTTGATAATATTTTAAAAGATCTTGCAACAGAAATTGATATCGTCGGTCTAAAAGGCTACTCCATTAACCACATCATTGAGCGCATTGAAGAAGAAGGTTCGGTGGAATAACCACCTGTCAACCAGATTAGCCGTTCAACGTTATCAATTTTATACCTTTAAAAAGAGCAAATAATTAACGATATGATGAAAAAGCTGTTCTGTTTATTGCTGTCAGTCAGTGCTTTCTTAGCCAGTGCCCAGGTTGGGCAAGATAAAAATTCCTTACCCGAAATCGGAGTCGTAGCCTCTGATGCAATTACCATTGGCAAAGAAAAAGAAATTGGTGAACTAATGATGAAGCAGCTGCGTAGTCAGGCGCCTGTCATTTCTGATCCACTACTGGAGGAATATTTAAGCGATATTGGCAACCGACTGGTGGTTAACGCTGACAATGTCAAATTTCCCTTTACCTTTTTCTGGATCAATAACGACGCCATCAATGCCTTCGCATTCTTTGGGGGTCATGTTGGTGTGCATACCGGTTTAATTTATCAGGCTGACAACGAAAGCGAACTGGCTTCAGTGCTGGCTCACGAAATTAGCCACGTAACACAACGTCACATTGCGCGTCGCATTGCGGCACAAAGCAAGGCTGCACCTCTGGCGCTGGCCAGTATTCTGGGGGGTATTCTGCTCACTATGGCAGATCCTGAAGCCGGGATTGCTGCAATTTCCGCCAGTCAGGCAGCATCTTCGCAATTTGGCATTAATTACACGCGCTCTAACGAACAGGAAGCTGACCGGGTGGGATTTGATATGCTGGATAAATCTGGCTTTGATGTCAGTGGGGCTGCTTCATTCTTTGGCAAACTGGTCGAAAAGAGCCGCGGCCAGTCTAAGCAGTTGGCATTTTTACAAACTCACCCCCTGCCCGAGTCCAGGGTTTCCGATGCAAGGGCGCGCCAGGCCTATTACCAGCGCAAAAACTTGCCAGACAGTCTGCCGTTTCATCTGGTAAAAGCGCGGATTCAGGCTCGTTACATGTTTGATGCCAAATACAACATTGCAGACTTTGAAAATAAGCTCCGCAATACCCAGGGCGTACAACAAAAAGCAATGCATTATGGTCTGGCATTGTCATACCTGGCCAATGAGCAACCATTAAAGGCAGAAAAAGCGCTGGAAGTGTTGTTAAAAGAAGATCCTGAAAATCTGTATTATATCGATCTCGCCACCGATATTTCACTGGCCCTTAATCGCAAAGAACAGGCAATACGCAATCTGGAAAATCTGGCCAGTAAAATCCCAAGAAACAGGGTGATCAGTTTAAATCTCGCCAATGCCGCCATCGAAAATGGCGACTATGATAAGGCAATTGAAGTTTTAAACGATTACTTGTTGCTAAATCCCAACCATGTTCTGAGTTATCAGATGCTGATAGACGCCCATGGTAAAAAACAAGCTTTCTTGCAAATGCATCAGGCCAAAGCCGAGTATTTTTCGTTACTCGCCGCCTACCCCAATGCGATTGACGAATTGCACACTGCCTATAACTTTGCTGAAGGTAACAACCTGGAACGGCAGCGAATCAGAGCCAGAATTGAACAGTTACGGGAAAGTCAAAAGCGTTTAAAGTCCCTTTAGTCGGGTGATTGCTTTAATAATATTGTCGCTGCTTTGCTCCCCCATCAGACGTTGTCTGACTACTCCATGGTCATCGATGATGTAAGTGGCAGGCAATGCTTTTGGCGGCTCCATGGGAAGCTTTGCCGGAATTGCCGTACTGATCACCGGGAAACGCATGTCATATTTATTGCGAAGCTGCTGCATATGTTCGTCGGTTTCATTATCGAAACTGATGGCGAACAGTGGATATCCTGACGTGTTGTGAAACTTATTGAGTTCCGGTACTTCTTTCAGACAGGGTGCACACCATTCCGCAAAGTAATTAACCACCACCCATTGCCCGCGAAGTTCTCCCCAACGATAAGCCTGTTGGTCAATGGTCACGAAGTCAGCCTGGTTGTGTTTGAATGCAACAATCCCGGCAGAAAGCGAGACCAGTCCTATCAGAAAAAAAATAATATTTTTGCGCAATTTTGTATTCTCTGAAGCGTTGTATCGTTAGAATAGATGTTTTTAGTTTTTCGAGATTAGCATGTCAAACGTCACCATTCTACATAACCCTCGCTGTTCTAAAAGTCGTCAAACTCTGGAATTACTCACCAATGCCCAACACAGCCCCGAGGTGGTTGAATATTTGAAAACACCGCTGACAGGTGAGCAACTTACTGAGCTGAAAAATAAACTAGGGCTCAGCTCATTTATTGAAATGATGCGGGTGAAAGAGCCGGAATTTAAAGAAGCGGGACTGAGTAAAAGTGATTCTACCGAGCAGCAACTTCAGGATGCCATGGTGAACTTTCCCAAATTGATGGAACGTCCTATTGTCATTACAAGTAAGGCAGCTCGTATCGGGCGGCCCCCTGAGTCTGTGTTAGAGCTGTTCTGATGGCCTACATTCTGGTGCTTTATTACAGCCGTCACGGCGCCACTAAGAAACTGGCAGAACAAATTGCTTTAGGTATCGCCAGTGAAGAGCTGGAAGCCCGCATAATGACGGTTGCGCAGACAACAGATGACACCGGCAGCGAATATGCCAGCCAGCAAGACCTCGCTGATTGTGCGGCACTGGCAATGGGCAGCCCAACCCGGTTCGGACAAATGGCAGCGCCATTACAACGCTTTTTACAGGACTCCACAGCACTGTGGCTGAAAGGAAGCCTGGTAGATAAACCAGCCATGGTATTTACTTCATCATCCTCAATGCATGGTGGCCAGGAGTCGACCCTGCTCAGTATGTCACTGCCATTGATTCATCAGGGAATGCTGCTGTGTGGTATTCCTTACTCAGAACCGGAGTTGCATGATACCAAAACCGGCGGAACGCCCTATGGTGCCAGCCATGTCGTTAGTAATCAGTTTGCAGATCGATTAAGCGAAGACGAGAAGCAATTGGCGTTTAAACAAGGTAAACGTTTAGCGCAAATCACAAAAAAATTAATGAGAAATTCATGACCGAAAACACGACCTCAACAGTTTCGACTATGTCGGCACAAACACGCCAATTTCGGGTGCTGGCACTAATTGGTTACTTTGGTTTGCTGGCCTGGGTAATACTGTGGCATTTTGTCTTAAGCACCAGCAACTACTCTAATCTGTTTGTATTTCTTTTCTGGGTGTTACCTTTGCTGTTTCCCCTTCGCGGACTGTTGCAAGGAAAGCCTTACACCTATGCCTGGGCAAACTTTGTTGTAATGATTTATTTTTTACACGGTCTTACTGCAATATACACAGAACAAAATTGGTGGTACGCCGCCATCGAACTGTTCTTTGCACTGCTGATGTTTATTGGCTGTTGTTACTACGCCCGAAGCAGAGGCAGAGAATTGGGGCTAAAATTGAAAAAACTGTCAGAATTACAATAGAGGAAATCGTTGTGGCCAGAGTGTTGTTGTTAGGTTCTGTAATGCTATTGTCTGCATGCGGTGGTTCAGGGGGCAGCTCGGGCGATTCGCCGTCACCAGGTACGCCAACCACTCCCGCAACCCAACTGACCATTCAGGGAGATAGCGAAGCCAATGTCAACGAAAGTGTTGGCATAGTCGCCATGTTAAATACCGACGCCTCTGCCTACCAATTTAAATGGGCACAAACGTCCGGAACGACCATTAATCTGGTAACTGAAGATAGCCAGGTGTTGAGCTTTGATGCACCGGCAGCGGGAGAATATGGGTTCAGGGTAACGGTGACGGACAATAACGGTGCCGTGCAATTTCAGGACAATCATACGCTGTTAGTGAATGACAATAACCAAAGCGCCACTGTCAGGTTGGATCACGCGGTTTCCGAAACGGCTAAGGTGTCACTTCGCGCAGACGCTGTACCCGATCGACAAATCATCAGTATTAGCTGGCAACAAACTACCGGTGTAACCGTTCCTCAAAGCAATTATACCCAGACTGAAGACAATCAGTTTTTGTTTTTCACTGCCCCGTCCGTTAGCGCCGATCAACTTTTACAGTTCCGGGCCACAATGACGTTGGATAACGGCGACAATGTCAGCGAAGACGCCTATGTTCTGGTGAAAAACGTGACCGCAAGTGACAATGGTTTTTTCCCCGATTCGGCGGAGCGCATCGTTACAACGGAAATGCATGCTTACAACAGCGACTCTCCATACGCAAATGCGTTAGAAAGCTGCGTTTACAATAATACCGTCAGCAGTTCCTGCCGGTTTTCAACTTTGCCGCTGCTGGGTCAGGTAACTCAGTCACCCAGTATTGAAGACGTCATGGACCGGGTGTTTGTATCCCACCAATGGATGGGTGACCGACTAAAAACTTACCTTGAAAACTCCGTGGCAGCCCAGGATATGTTGTTACTGTTTCGCGGCGTAACGGCAATCATTATCTCCTACGAAGTCAGACCGTCTTTTTACTGGGTCGCTACCGGCGCAATTTATCTCGATGCCAATAACTTTTGGGTAAGCCCGGAAGAACGCGACACCCTGAATGACGTGCCAGATTTTCGCAGTGCCTTTGGTGCTGAGTTACAGTTCTTTATGCCCTGGCGTTATGTGCGTAACAACCAGAGTTATTTATCAAGAGCTGCCTATCCCAGGGCACAGCGATTAAGCCGTACCTTCGAAGACGTTGAAGCCGATACCACCTGGCTGCTGTACCACGAACTGGCCCATGCCAATGACTATTTCCCACCGGACAGATGGCAAGATATCCCCTCTACTTCTGATCCGCTGACTTATTACAACCTGATGCCAGCAGACTCAACTAATTTTGCATCCTTTTATCCACTTAATTCAGATGAACTAAAGGCTTTAGCCCAGGTGAGTTTTGCCGGTGCAACAGCAACAACCGCACAGCGCAATGTCACCGATGTCGATGCTGCAGATATGTTTGAGAACGACAGAGCCGCCATGTATTACAGCTACAGCTCTATCAGAGAAGATTACGCGACCTTATTCGAACGATTCATGATGGCATATCGGTTTAATGCAGAAGCCGACACAGCGGTCATGGAGGTGGTTAGTAACAATCCTGAGTTAATCGTTACCTGGGGGCAGCGCTCGAGAATCAATGACCCGGCATTACTGAGTCGCACCCGACAAACTGTGCGCAACATTTATCCTGGTCTGGATGTTGACGCGATTCAGCCAACCTTACCCGAGCCGAAATATCTGAACCCGGGCGAAAGTTGGCAGGATAACTTAAACTTAGATGGCAATGCCGGGCGTGGTGTAGCAAGCGATTTGCAAAGTGCATCAGCGGAGCAGCGCGCTCATTATCTGCAACATGCTTTGCACCATGGCAGACCTAAATTACCCGGACAGCAAAAACCAACGCCTAACTGATCCCCAATACGTCTTTTGCAAAAGGTATTGTTAGTTTTCTTTTGGCTTGTAATGAACTCTCATCCAGCGCTTTCATCGCACGGGTGAGAGAATGTAAGTCTCTGGGTAAACGGGTTAGTAGAAAGTTTGCCAAATCGTCGGGTAATTCCAGTCCGGCATTTTTGGCCATCAGATGTAATAACTGAACACGTTCCTGTTCACCAATCGGGCGTATGCTCATACACTGCCCCCACACCAGGCGAGACGCCAAATCCGGTAACCGGAATGACATTAATTTAGGCATTTTTTGTGCAGACAAAATGATGTGCACATTGCCTCTTTCTAATATTCGATTAATCAAATCAAATACCGCCACTTCCCACTCTTTATTGAGCAATATGGCATCGATGTTATCTACGCAAACCAGATCGCAGTTTTCCAACCCATCCAGCATCCTGGGGCTGAGGGAATCCGCAGCATCCAGGTCAATGTAAACTGCTATTTGCTGATTATCGTTGGCGAGATTACAACTGGCGTTCAACAGGTGTGTTTTACCGTCACCTCGCCCACCGGTTACAAAAGTAATGACGGACTCAGAGGCATTACCTGCTGCCAGCCCTTTGAGGTGTTCGAGCAACTCGACATTATCAGCAACAATAAAGTTCTCAAAGGTATGAAATTCTGAGCTGGAAATGGGCAAGGCTAACTGCGGGGTTATCGAAGCCATATAAACTCCATCTCATTAACCACTCTGCCGAATGGATCAGTTTTTTGAGATATTTTTGCGTCCAGCTCCAGGGTATTTATCAGATCTTCCTGAACCCCCACGATATCCAATTGAAAAGTGGCATTCTGCCCCGACACATTGAGTAACCGGACACTGTTAACAATCGCCAGTGATTCCAGAAACTTTTTCGCTGACACGTAAGCCTCAATGGAATCCAGATTGATGATAGTCATGGTCACTGAGTTTTGCGTTTCATAACTACGGGATACCACGGCAAATTTCTCAGCCAGTTTATTGGCTAACATATCGATAAACTGAGTAACAACCTGATTGCGTTCCGCTGCAAACAAAGTCCCTTCCTCGATCAATTCATCATTTAATACCTGCCAGTCTATTTGCCAGCGCATTTGCTCTGATACTTCTGTGTTTGCTGTGGTTAGCTGTCGTCGGTCAAACAACCTCGCCGCAACCAGATTGTCGTTCGGGTACCGCTGGCTCGCGCGTTTAACAACGCCATCAAAACGCCCCCATACATCATAAACATGAATAATCTGTGCATCCTCTATGTCCATTAACGGAAAACTGAAAGGAATACCTCGGATTTGCGCTTGTTCTAATAAGATTTTTTTAACCTCAGGATCTGCCGTCGCGGTAACCAACTCTCTGTCGTCTCGTTCATTCAGCCAGGTAAACCACAACAGTGTATCAGGCCGCCGTTTACCCCAGATCGGTTTACCTATATCGGTTAAAAGTTGGTTGATTTTTCCTTCGTCAAACTGAGCAACCATAAACCGCTCACCATCGATAATCTCAAAGCGAAATGACTGTATTAAATCCCTCGCGTCACCGGCTTTAGACGTTAGTTCAGACACTTCTGTAATGGATTTTGAACCACTGACTTTAACCAACACCTGATAGTAACTATCGCGAATCGCGTTATTTTGTGCAGCCACAGTTTGGCTATTAACCCGCACTTTGGTCTCATAAAGGTTTTGTATCACTGCCGCAGTAACGTTAAACACGCTCAGGCAACAAATGAGTAAACATACCGTTTTTCGCAGCAAATTAAGTCAACTGTGTGATTATAATGCGTTTATTGTCCTGGAATATGAGACAAAGATCACCCCTCAGAATAAAATATTTAACTCATTTGCTTAAATTCAAGGCAATTTGAAAAGACAAATCAGTATTCATCAGGCTGTTAAATTGATAACATTAGCGCCAATTTTATCCACACCCAGAGTAGTCGTTTTGAGTAAAGAATCCCTGAGTTACAAAGATGCCGGCGTTGATATTGATGCAGGTAACGAGCTAGTAGAAAGAATTAAATCAGTCACTAAAAAAACCCACAGGCCAGAAGTTATGGGTGGGCTCGGTGGATTTGGTGCGTTGTGCTCGATTCCGGAAAAATACAAAAGTCCGCTTCTGGTATCCGGTACCGATGGCGTGGGGACCAAATTACGTCTTGCTATGGATTTAAACAAACACGACAGCATCGGTATTGATCTGGTGGCCATGTGTGTTAACGATTTAATTGTTCAGGGTGCCGAACCCTTGTTCTTCCTGGACTATTATGCCACCGGCAAACTGGATGTTGATATCGCAGCTGAAGTGGTAACTGGCATTGGTAAAGGTTGTGAACTGTCGGGTTGCGCACTGATAGGCGGTGAAACAGCAGAGATGCCAGGCATGTATCATGGCAACGATTACGATGTTGCCGGGTTTTGTGTCGGTGTGGTGGAAAAAGACGAAGTCATTGACGGTAGTAAGGTTTCCCCGGGCGATAAATTAATTGCGCTGGCTTCCAGCGGACCGCATTCCAATGGTTTTTCCTTAATTCGCAAAATTATTGAAGTCAGTGGCGCTGACACCAGTGAATTACTGGACGGTAAAACGATAGCCGAGCATCTACTGGAACCGACCCGTATCTACGTCAAAAACACCTTAAATGTGATTGAGCAACATCCTGTCAACGCAATTTCGCACATCACCGGTGGCGGTTTTTGGGAAAATATCCCCAGAGTGCTGCCCGCGTCAGCCAAAGCACTGATCGACGGAAACTCCTGGCAGTGGCCGACCATCTTTAACTGGTTGCAGGAACAGGGCAACGTTGAAACCAGAGAGATGTACCGAACCTTTAACTGTGGTGTAGGACTTATTCTGGCGGTTCCGGCGGCAGCAGCAGAAGCAATAACCAAGCAATTTAATGAACTGGGCGAAACCGCCTGGATTATTGGTGATATTGCGGCACGGGATGGTGATGAAGCCCAGGTAGAAATACGCTGAGTCGGCTTTTATGAAACGTATTGTCGTACTCATATCAGGAAGCGGTTCCAACTTACAGGCTATTATTGACGCGACGGAAAGCAACCAAATACCAGGTCAGGTGGTGGCTGTAATTTCCAACAAGGCAGATGCCTACGGATTAACCCGGGCCAAACAACATAATATTGCCCATCAGGTTATCGATCACAAAGCTTTTCCGGACCGGGAAAGCTTTGACGCAAAACTACAGGAAGTGATAGACGCCTTTAATCCGGATGTTGTGGTGCTGGCTGGCTTTATGCGCATCCTGACGCAGCAATTTGTCGAACACTTCACCGGTAAATTAATCAACATCCACCCTTCTCTTCTACCTAAATTTAAGGGTTTGGATACGCATCAGCGGGCGCTGGATGCTAAAGAAAGTTATCATGGTGCTTCTGTACATTTTGTAACACCTGAATTAGACGGCGGCCCTGTTATTGTTCAGGGACCAGTCGCTATACTTGCAGAAGACAACGTTGATTCCTTGAAAGCGAAAGTGCATAAAATAGAACATCAGATTTATCCTTATGCGGTTAAGCTTATTTGTGAAGACAAAATAACAATGACCGCTGAAGGCGTCCATTATCAACAACAGCAATTGCCAGAAACAGGGTTAGTACATGAAGTTTAAAAAACAGTTTACGATCCCGCTAACTTATTTTTTAACCACATGTTTTATCCCACAAGGTGTCGCTCAACAGGTTGATTCACCGGCAACGACGGTAGTCACTGAAGCTACAACTGAAATCGCACAGCCTCAGGCCAGTCTGGCTCCCTTTTCAGCCCGATATATTGCCTATCGCAATGGTAGTGATATTGGTCACGCTGTAATGTCGCTGGAAAAGACCGACGCAGGTTATAAGCTTTTTTACAAAAGTGATGTGTCAATTTTCTTCCTGTCAGATCGCCGTGCCGAAACCAGTTTGTTTGATGTTGTTGAGGGCCAGTTTGTCCCACAGAAATATCAATACAAGCGCGAAGGTACCGGTCCTGACAAATCCCTCAGTCTGACATTTAACGACAAAGACCAGTCTGTGGTTATTAAATCAGGCCGCAAGGATCCCGCGACCATCAACTGGCAAGGTGAATGGGACAACCAGCTTTATCGCTTCGATCTGCAACGGCAACTCAAGCTGAAGAATCAGGACATCAGTTATAACCTGATCAATTATCGTGGTCAGCTGAAAACTTACGGTTTTGAAATCGCCGGAGAGGAAGTACTGGAACTCCCCTTTGGTAAACTTAACACCATCAAAGTCAAGACCATTCGCAGCAGCAATAAGCGAGTTACCTGGTCCTGGTTTGCTCCGGATCTGAATTACCAGTTAGTTCGTTTACAACAATTTAAAGACGGTGACGAACAAGGTGACATCCAACTTTCTGAATACAAACTGCTAAATTAGATTCATTTTCCAGCAACAAAAAAGGCCGTCATCGGCCTTTTTTATTGTTGTCTGCGTCTCGCTTATTTACTGGCGATGTACTGGTCAACAAATCCGGACAGTACGTCTAATGGCACAGGCCCATTTGCCAACACAATGTCGTGAAATTCGCGAATATCGAATTTATCACCCATCGCTGTCTTCGCTTTTTCGCGTAACTCAATGATCTTATTCATACCGATTTTGTAGGCCGTGGCCTGGCTGGGCATAACGATATGTCGCTCTACCATTTTAACGGCATCGGCTTCAGCGTTAGGGGTATTACTGACGTAATAGTCTATACCCTGCTCCCGGTTCCATTTCATGGCGTGAATGCCGGTATCTACAACCAGACGACAGGCTCGCCAAAGCTCCATTGCTAAGCGACCGAAATCAGAATAAGGGTCTTCGTATAAACCGATTTCTTTTGGCACCATCTCACTGTATAAACCCCATCCTTCCGTGTAAGCCGTGTAACGACCGAATTTGCGGAACTTTGGAATGCCTTCTAATTCCTGGGCGATGGCTATCTGCATATGGTGCCCCGGGATCCCTTCGTGATAAGCCAGAGCTTCCATCTGATAAGTTGGCATTGACGCCATATCATACAGATTAGCGTAATAGGTACCGGGTCGCGTTCCATCCATAGAAGGTTGCTGATAAAAGGCCTTGCCGGCTGACTTTTCGCGGAAGGGTTCTACTGCTTTCACAATCAAATCAGCTTCGGGTTTGGTAATGAACAGTTCATCCAGTCGAAGTTTCATGTTGTCAATCAGGGCTGTCGCCTCGTCCAGATAACGTTGTCTGCCTTCTTCATTTGACGGATAAACAAACTGCTCGTTATCGCGCATATGCACGAAAAACTCCTGCAATGTGCCTTCAAAACCGACTTTTTTCATGATTGCTCGCATTTCATCATGAATGCGGTTTACTTCATCTAAACCAATTTGATGAATATCTTGTGCGCTCAGACTGGTGGTGGTAGTACGGGCCAGGGCGTTGTTATAAAAGGCCTCGCCTTCAGGAAACTTCCACGCACCATCTTTATCATCCGCCTGTGCAGCGATGTTTTGCACACCGGCAATCAAACTTTCATAGGCGGGTTTTACGGCATTGGTCAGGGCCGTTTTTGCGGCATCCAAAAGCGCTTGTTTTTGTGTTTCGTCAATTTCAAGTGCGCCAACCTTTTTCGAAAAGTCAGCCCATAACGTACTGTCATCACCCTCGTCAAATGGCGCACCACTAATGATATTCTGGCTATCATTGACAACGTATGGATAAACAAACTTGGGTGCGATGATACCTTGCTCTGCGCGCTCATTAAGATTGGCGACAAGTTGCTCGAAAAGTTTCGGTAAACCATTCAATCTAGCGATGTAGGCCTCAGCGTCAGTAACATCAGCAATGCGATGCTGGTTTATCAGCAAAGAAGCCACACTGGAATGTAAACCAAACATCTGATTAACGGGGTAGTTATAATTGCGCCATTTAAAATCATCAATACCGTTTTGCAGTTGCTGAACCATCAATTGCCAGCTTAATTTTGTCTGCGTATCTAACTGATCAACATCAATTGCTTTAACCCGCGCCAGCTGTGCCTTTTCCAGTTCATGATCTTCTAATTCGCGCTCGGCAGACAAATCGTCCCACTTATCCTGATCGGTTTTGATACCCAGATAGGATTGATACATAGGAGAGCGCATAACATTCTCCATAAAGATATCTTCGAATAACTGGTTGGCCTTTTCAGATTCAGTCATGGCGGCAGCTTCAGTACTTGCCGGGGTTTCTACCTGTGCGGATTCCTGTGTCGGTGCCTGCCCACAGGCTCCTAACATCAGTGCCAGTGAAACAGCAGTTGAAATGTACGTTAACTTTTTCATAGTTTCCTCGAAATTTTCTGTCTTATTTATAATTGTTTTACTTGCGCCCTCTATCCTGTTGGGCACAAGTTGTAATACACCTTAAACTTATCAGATTTGTTGGCAAATTGCTTTCACCCGTGCACAGAAGTGTTTTCGGGCGAGTTATCGCTATTTTACGCCTTTGAGTATGGGCTCCCCCTTTTTAAACAAAACATACTCTCCCTGGGTCATATTTTGCCAGGTTTCATCCCCTGTCAAAGGCTCTGTTGCGATAACAGATACCACATCATTAGGCGTTGTTTCCTGTTGAAAATCAATGACCCAGTCGGTATCAATTAAGGTTGCTTTTCCAAACGGTGCACGGCGCGTTATCCAATGTAGCTTTGTAGTACAGTAGGTCATCAGGTATATACCGTCAGACAGTAGCATGTTAAACACCCCCAACTCCCTTAAAGATGCCGCGAGTTTTGCCACATAGCGGAAAACCGGTTTCATGTCTTTCGGCCTGTTAGGGTACTTTTTCTTGATGTTATCCATAATCCAGCAAAACGCCATTTCACTGTCTGTATTGCCAACCGGTTGAAAAATATCTGATTGCAGTTTGTCTTTGTAATTGGATAGCTGGCCGTTGTGAGCATAAGTCCAGTGGCGTCCCCACATCTCCCTGATAAATGGATGGGTATTTTCCAGGGACACTTTGCCGCGATTAGCCTGACGGATATGACTAATCACTGAGCAGGATTTAATTGGGTAAGATTTCACCAGTTTCGCGATTTCTGAGTCACAACTGGGCAACGGATCTTTAAAGCTTCGACAGCCTTTACCTTCATAAAAGGTAATACCCCAGCCATCTCGGTGAGGCCCGGTTCTGCCACCTCTTTCCAGCAACCCACAAAAGCTAAAACAAATATCAGTCGGCACGTTGGCCGACATCCCAAGTAATTCACACATAACCAGTAATTCTTATTCTCATATATTTGCAAACAAAAAAATAATTCAAACACCTGTTTGAATTCCGGCAATTATGCTATAAATTAAACATACTATTTACATTTTAATTGTCCGGACAGATTAATCATACTGTCCTTAGGAGCCATTATGAATCTATTAATATGGTTTTTTGCGCTGTTCGCTGCGTTAGCTGCTTGCAGTTATTTAAGAATTAAACTTTTCCAAACTACGCTGGCTGTCGGTGCTATTTTTATTGTCGGTACCATGCTCAATCTGGTTGGGGTTCTGGGATGGATAGCCTTTGCCGCCATTGCGATCCCTTTGAATTCAGCTTCACTGCGCAAGCAATACTTCACGGCGCCGGCGCTTAAAATGTACCGCAAAATTATGCCGGAAATGAGTAAAACTGAGCAAGATGCGATTGATGCCGGTACTGTTTGGTGGGATGGCGAGTTGTTTAGCGGTAGTCCAAACTGGGAAACCTTACACAACATTCCTCAGGCCAGATTGTCAGCGGAAGAGCAGGCTTTCCTTGACGGCCCGGTAGAAACCGTATGCGGAATGGTAGATGAGTGGCAGGTTAACCATGAACTGGCCGATCTGCCGCCAGAAGTATGGCAATACCTGAAAGACAATAAGTTCTTTGCCATGATCATCAAAAAAGAATTTGGTGGCCTGCAATTTTCTGCCTATGCGCAATCGCGCGTTTTACAAAAACTGTCAGGTGTAAGTACCGTATTAGCCAGTACTGTTGGTGTTCCAAATAGTCTGGGCCCAGGTGAACTATTGCAACACTATGGTACGGAGCAACAACAGCAGCAATATTTGCCGGCACTTGCCCGCGGCGAAGAAGTGCCCTGCTTTGCGCTGACCAGCCCGGAAGCAGGCTCCGATGCAGGGGCAATTCCTGACACAGGCGTCGTGTGCAAAGGTGAATGGAATGGCGAAGAGGTGATTGGAATGAAACTCACCTTTAATAAGCGCTATATAACGCTGGCTCCGGTAGCTACCGTGGTCGGTTTAGCATTTAAGCTGTACGATCCCGAAGGGTTAATTGGCGAAGAAAAAGACATCGGTATTACCTGTGCATTGATCCCATCCAACACGAAAGGGCTGGATATCGGCAATCGTCATTTTCCTTTGAATGTTCCATTTCAAAATGGCCCCATCCGAGGTGAAGACATTTTTGTTCCGCTGGATTACATCATTGGTGGAGTAAAAATGGCCGGACAAGGGTGGCGCATGTTAGTGGAGTGTTTATCGGTTGGCCGTTGTATTACTTTGCCCTCCAATTCCACGGGTGGTGTAAAAACAATGGCTCTGGCCACAGGCGCCTATTCCCGTATCCGTCGCCAGTTCAAACTCCCTATCGGCAAAATGGAAGACATTGAAGAAATGCTTGGACGAATCGGGGGCAATGCTTACCTGATGGACGCAGTGACCAGCATGTCGACAAAAGGTGTTGACCTGGGTGAAAAACCGTCTGTCATTTCAGCAATTTGTAAATATCACCTGACCGAGAAAATGCGTCAGTGTGTTATTGATGCAATGGATATTCACGGTGGTAAGGGCGTAATGTTAGGCCCCAACAATTATCTGGGCCGAGGCTATCAGGGTGCTCCTATCGCCATTACCGTTGAAGGTGCCAATATACTGACCCGCAACATGATGATTTATGGTCAGGGTGCGATGCGCTGCCATCCATTTGTTCTGAGTGAAATCCACGCAGCTGCAATCGAAGACAAAAACCAGGCTATCGCAGAATTCGATAAAGCACTGTTCGGTCATATTGGATTTGCCATCAGTAACACGGTGCGCAGCAAGTGGTTGGGCTTTACAGCGGCGAAATTTATCAACGCCCCCTTCAAAGATGAAACCCGTCCTTACTACCAGTCACTGACGGCCTTTAGCGCGAATCTGGCAATGTTGTCGGATATTTGCATGGCAATGTTAGGTGGTGAACTGAAACGCAAAGAGCGCATTTCTGCGCGACTGGGAGATATTCTGAGTTATCTGTATCTGGGCTCGGCTACCTTAAAACGCTTTGATGACGAAGGTCGTTTAAAAGAAGATCTTCCCTTCCTGCACTGGGCAATGCAAGATACCTTGCACAAAACCGAGGCAGCAATTATCGAGTTACTGGAAAACTTCCCCAGTAAAGCGGTTGGTCGGATTCTGAAGTTTATGATCATGCCCTGGGGTCGTCGCCACAACAAACCTTCAGATGCACTGGAACATAAAATCGCCCTGATTTTACAACAACCCGGTAGTGCCCGTTCTCGCCTGGGTCACGGTCAATTTTTAACGCCGACAGAACACAACCCGATAGGCAAAATGGAACAGACCCTGAAAGACATACTGGAAGCCGAGCCACTGTTCGACAGAGTATGTAATGCCGCCAACGAAAAGCTGCCATTTACACAGCTTGACCAGGTGGCCATCAAAGGGAGCGAACTGGGTGTGCTGAACGAACAGGAAGTGGCACTACTTAACCGCGCAGAAAAAGGTCGCCTGGAAGTGATCAATGTCGATGACTTTGAACCTGAAGCCCTGCGAGCCGGGGTAACCAAAACCAGCCGAAGAGGCAAAGCCAAAGCCGCTTAATTGCCTATTTGTACGATTGAAACGGCCCTTAACGGGCCGTTTTTTGTTGTCTGATTTACGCTTTTATTCTTCTTAATTCTAAAAAAACTTTTTAAATTATCTAAACTTAAGCGATACTGCTAGGATTTCAGTAGAGCAAACCGGTTAAAAAAGTTTGCTGATCCGAAACGCAATCACAACAAGGTGCCTTAATGCGCGAAGAAGACTTTCCAGATACCAGAGACTTCGCCAAGATTTTGGTGGTAGATGATGACCAGATTAATCTGGAGACCATCTGTCATACATTGGAGTACTACGGCCATAATGTTTTTCCGGTTGAAGATGGGGAAACGGCATTAATGGCGGTTTTTGAGTTTCAGCCAGACCTGATCATTTTAGATATCAACATGCCAGGCATGAATGGGCTGGAAGTGTGTAAGCGACTTCAGACTGAACCCAGCACCAGCAAAATTCCAATTATTTTTCTCACCGGCAGCAAAACAGACATCAACAAAGCCTTTGAACTGGGCGGCGTTGACTATATTGTTAAACCCTTTAATACCCATGAAGTTTTGGCCCGGGTAAACGTGCATTTGCGCAATAGTTTGCTGCTCAATACGCTGGCGGATACCAACGCAGCGTTGGAGAAAATTACCAACAGCCTGGAAGAAAAAGTCAAAGAGCGCACGCGGGAATTAGCCCTGTCCAATCAGAAGCTCACTGAAGAAATTGCCGAGAGACAAAAGCTACAAAGCAAACTGGAACACCTTGCTAAATACGATATGACATCCAGCCTGCTCAACCGCATTTCAATGGAAGAACATCTGGATTTCAAATTGCTTGAAAGCCAAATGCTGGAAGATTTTACCCTATTCTATCTGTACATGGACGTCGATCAGTTCAAAGTGATTAACGATACCTGTGGTCATGCCGCTGGCGACCAATTGATCCGCAATCTTTCAGCACTGCTAAAACGCATCGCCAATAACGACGAAATTGTGGCCCGTATGGGTGGCGATGAGTTTTCAATTATTTACAACAGTCCGGACATCGAATCAGCTACCCGCCGCGCCGTTGAAATTCGCAAAGCCATCAACGACATGCACTTCGACTGGGAAAAAGAGCACCTGTTCGTTAATGTCAGTATGGGTCTGGTGGAACTCAATGCTGAATTTCAGGATGCAAACCATATCATGAGTGTTGCCGAACGCTTGTACTTCGAATCGAAGTCCCAGGGTGGCGGTGAGCTGCTAATATACGAACAAGAAAAAGAAACTGTAAACAACAATACCCGGGCTGTTCGCTGGGTGCCCGTTATCCAGCAAGCCATAGAGCAGAACAAATTCTCTTTGTTTGGTCAGGGTATTTACGCCACCCAAAAACAACAGTCTGCTAAATTTGAAGTACTGCTGCGAATGCAGAGTAGCGGCTCGGAACTGATACAACCATCGCAATTTATCAGTATCGCCGAGCAATACCATTTGATATCAGCTATCGACCAAAAAGTCCTGGAAAAAACCTGTCAGATGATGGCAGACTTCCCCAATTTTAAAGGGGAATTAGCACTCAATATTTCCGGTGAGTCTGTGTATAAAGCCAGTTTTGTTGATCAGGCTTACGATACGATTCAACGGTATGACATCGATGCCAGTAAGCTGTGTTTTGAAATTAACGAATCATCGGCACTCACCAACCTCAACGCCACCCGTCGCTTTATTGAAAAGTTAAAACAACTGGGCTGCAAATTTGCTCTGGACGATTTCGGTACGGGCACATCTTCTTACGGATTTTTACGTGAGCTAGACGTTCAATATGTCAAAATAGACGGCAGCTTTATTCACAAGATCGGTTCCGAAAAGATCAGCCGTATGATGGTAGAATCTATAGTGGCAATTGCCAGAGAGAATAACATGAGTGTTATTGCTGAGGCTGTGGAAACCGAATCCATGTTGAAAGTATTAAAAGAAATTGATGTGGATTACGCCCAGGGATTCCTGTTACACAAACCTGAAGCATTAGAAAATCTGATAAAAATGCCCCACTAATGATTAACCTGAAGTGCCCTAAATGAGTGATACAAACATTACCCAAAAGTTAGAGCAATATCATGAGTATTTCACGATAAAGCATGTCCTGAATGTAAATTTGCTGCCCGTAGAAGCCGGGTTTACAGTGCCGACATCTGAACAGTTGATTACCCATATGCCCTACGCTTTTCGCATGGCGGGTGAACTGGCGGAACTGGAAACCCGGGCGCTGAGACCTTTGCGACACCTGGGTGATCACGCACGGGAACTTGCTGAATTTCTCAATCATCAATCAAAAAAAATAGATTTGATGATGTCCTATATTCTGCATCAGCAAGATGATCAGGATAATCGATATAGTACTACAGAGTTCGGTGGCGCAGGTTTAACTGTCACCAGCAACAAAGAAATGTTGCCCGGTGGCATATATCAACTTAAAATTTTCCTGGAAGAAGAAGCCGCAGCCGTATTTTGTTATGCGGAAGCGATCCTGTGTGAACCATTGGACGAAGATCAGTTCAAAATCGCGTTCATATACAACAGTATCCGCGAACAAGACCAGGAACTACTGGTACGCGCCAGTCTGCATTTACAAACAAAGCACCTTAAGAGTCGCACAGATAAAATCGAGTAATTAACTTTCTCCAATGCAAAAAACTATTTTTTCCCCGGTATTCCCCAAAAAAGCAGGTGAACAACAACATTGGTGCAATCTTGCCGGAAGCTCATCCGCTCTGGCGATTGCAAATTGTGCTACAGAAAGCCAGAAGCGCGTTGTAGTTGTTACTTCTGACACTCCCGGCGCCTTAAAACTGGAACGCGAAATTCGCCATTTTTTAAAGCACACCAGTATCAACGTGTCTGTTTTCCCCGACTGGGAAACACTGGCTTATGACACGTTTTCGCCTCATCAGGACATTATTTCACAACGCCTTGAAACCCTGTATGACCTGACGCAAAAAGGGCGCGATATCTATATTTTCCCGGTGACAACCATGCTGCAAAAAGTCGCGCCTGTTGAGTACCTGGGAAAATACGTTTTATTCCTCAAACAAGGTCAAACGCTGGATATCGAGGCATTCCGTAGCCGCCTCAACCGAGCCGGATACAACGCAGTTAACCAGGTAATGGAGCATGGCGAATATTCGGTGCGCGGCAGTATTGTGGATCTGTTCCCCATGGGCACCCAACGTCCTTTGCGCCTGGATTTATTTGACGACGAAATTGAGAGCATTCGGGAGTTTGATCCAGATAGCCAACGCTCCGGAGAAAAGCGGGAATCCATTCGACTGTTACCCGCTCATGAATTCCCTATCAATAAACAAGGTATCGAACAGTTTAAGGAAAACTACAAACTAGCATTTGACGGCCATTATGGAAAAGGCTCCATTTTTCACGACGTCAGTTCCGGTGTTATGCCGGCAGGCATTGAATATTATCTGCCGTTGTTCTTTCAGCAAACTGCCAGTATTTTTGACTATATCAGCGACGATACTTTGTTCGTTACCCAGGGCAATATAACTCAGGCCATTGATTTTTTCCTGGCAGACGTAAATGAACGCTATGAACAACACCGTTGGGATCCCCTAAAACCCCTGCTCCCCCCACAATCTCTGTTTTTTCGGGTGGAGGAACTCAATAGTTATCTGAAACAGTGGCCCAGAATAAATGTCAGAAGCGAACAGTCTGAACAAAAGTCCGGCAGCACTGAATATGCGATTGAAAAGCTCCCTGACATCGCCATTAATGCTCAGTCAAAGAGTCCTTACACGAAACTACAGGCACAACTCAAAGCGTGGCGTGACAGTGGTACAAAAGTACTGTTTTGTGCCGAAACAGCGGGCAGAAAAGAAGCCTTGCTGGAACTTTTACTGGAAGCGTCTGTAAAACCAAAACCTTTTGAGCATACCGAAGCGTTTTTAACGGGTCATGCACAACTGGGGATTTGCGTGGGTTATGTTGATCACAGCTTTGTGATCCATGGCGCTGACGGTGCACTGGCTTTTATTACAGAAACCGAACTGTTAGGTCACAAGGTCAGTCAACGCCGATTGCGAAAAAAACAGCAGCCAACTGATGAATCGGCGGTTATCAGAAATCTGGCAGAATTACAGCCAGGCCAGCCTGTAGTGCACATTGAACATGGTGTTGGTCGTTATCTTGGCCTGCAAACCCTGGATGCCGGTGGGGTTACGACAGAGTACCTGACTATTGAATATGCCAAACAGTCTAAATTGTATGTGCCGGTCGCTTCACTCCATTTGATCAGTCGCTATAGCGGCGGTGATGATCAGGCGCCATTGCACAATCTCGGCACCGATACCTGGTCAAAGGCGCGCCAAAAAGCCGCAGAAAAAGTACGGGACGTAGCGGCGCAATTACTGGAAGTCTACGCCCAACGGGAAGCCAAACCTGGTCAGGCCTGTAAAATAGATTGGCAGGACTATCGCCAGTTCGCTGACAGCTTTCCCTTTGAAGAAACTGATGACCAACAGCAAGCCATCAATGCTGTAATCAACGATATGGGGTCTCCGAGAGCCATGGACCGACTGGTGTGTGGCGATGTGGGTTTCGGTAAAACAGAAGTTGCAATGCGAGCGGCGTTTATTGCCGCAAGCCAGGGCAAACAGGTGGCTGTTTTGGTCCCTACAACCCTGTTGGCACAACAGCATTTTGAAAATTTTCGTGATCGCATGAGCCAATGGCCATTTCAGATAGAGGTGATGTCGCGCTTTAACAGCAGTAAAGAACAAAAACAGGTGTTGGCAGGATTAGCCGGGGGCAAAGTGGATATTGTCATCGGTACCCACAAACTCATTCAAAAAGACATCAAGTTTGCCGACCTGGGTTTATTAATTATTGACGAAGAACACCGCTTTGGGGTGCAACAAAAAGAACGAATCAAGAGCCTACGTGCTGAAGTCGATATACTGACCCTCACTGCGACGCCGATTCCGCGAACACTAAATATGGCACTTAACGGCATGCGCGACCTGTCAATAATCGCCACCCCACCGGCCAAGCGACTGGCGATTAAAACCTTTGTTAAACAACGCGATAAAGCACTGATACGCGAAGCTGTAATGCGGGAAATTTTGCGGGGTGGTCAGGTCTACTTTTTACACAATGAAGTGGAGACTATCGAAAAAACCGCCAGTGAAATTTCCGAAATAGTGCCGGAAGCCAAAGTCAGCGTTGCTCACGGACAAATGCGTGAAAAAGAACTGGAACGCGTCATGTCTGACTTTTATCACCAACGATTTAACGTGTTGGTTTGTACCACAATAATCGAAACCGGCATCGATATCCCGTCTGCAAATACCATAATAATGGACCGGGCCGATCATTTAGGTCTGGCTCAGTTACATCAGCTCAGAGGCCGCGTCGGTCGTTCTCACCATCAGGCTTATGCCTATATGTTGACGCCACACCCTAAACGCATGACCAAAGATGCCACCAAACGCCTGGAGGCTATTGCTCAGTCAGACAATTTGGGGGCCGGTTTTGAGTTGGCCACCCACGATCTTGAAATAAGGGGCGCGGGAGAATTGTTAGGAGAAGAACAATCTGGGCAGATTACTACCGTGGGCTTCAGCCTGTATATGGATATGCTGGAAGAAGCGGTGGAGGCGCTGAAAGCTGGTAAAGAGCCATCATTAGATAACCTGATGGCACAACATACAGAAGTGGAGCTGCGCATCCCGACACTATTGCCGGATGATTACATTGCAGACGTCAATGTGCGACTCTCCATGTACAAAAAAATCGCGTCCTGTAAAAAACGGGCGGATTTGAAGGAAATTCAGATTGAATTAATTGACCGGTTTGGCATGCTACCCGAAGCAACTAAGAACTTATTTAAAGTTCATGAGCTAAAACTGAGCGCTAAACAAATAGGTATTACAAAAATCGATGCCAATGCACAAGGTGGTTTTGTTGAATTCAGTGAATCCACTAAGGTAGACCCAGGGTACATAATTCAACTGATACAAACTCGTCCCAACGTATTTCGCTTCGATGGACCACAAAAGTTGAAGTTTACCTCTGAAAAACCAGAAGCTACCAGGCGACTGGCTTTTATTGAAAACTTACTGACAGATTTTAATAAACAGCAGAAAGTCGCCTAAGGCTGATAACATAGTGTTTAAACGATAAATAACCAGGGAATTTCATTTTGCAGAAAGCAGCATTTTTTCTTAGCCTGATTGTTTTATTCGCTTTTACCTTCCCCCAGGTACAGGCTAATGAGACGTCAAATCCCTGGTGGTTTGAGGTTGAATTGATTCTGTTTGAACGAGATACCTCCCCGGAAACATTGGAAGAACAGTTTCCGCTGCAGGTTACACAGATTGATACTCAGGGTATGCGTGACTTTATCACAGAAACCCTGGTCCCTGATTTTGACTTTCTTCGCCAGGGAGCAAGCCTGTGCAACCAGGAAAACCAGGTTATCCCTTTTCCTGCACAAACCCGCCCCGTTGTCTTAACTGATGAGCCGCCGATTGCCACCAGTTTACTGCAAAATGCCTTGTTGCATGACCCGGAATGGGTAACCTCTACCAGACCTTCTGAGCAATTTCAAAGTCAACTTGACCGCTTTTTTGAAGTCTCAGACGAAGACCTGGGTAAGCATCGGGACCACTCACAACCTGTGTTTGATCAATTTGACAACACCAGCATTAAATCGTCGTCACCGGAAATTAAACTTCCGGATTCTTTGTATTGCCAATGGCCAACAGAATTAACTGATTTTTACAGCGATGAAGCGTATGCGCTGCGTAATAACGTAAAATTGAGCACCGTTCCCGCAACGTTACAAGGTATTGAGTACCCCTTTGCAGATAAAGCCTACACCTTACCGAAACAGCTGTTACAACTGAAAACGCTCAAAACAGACATCAATCGCACCAGAGGCTTAAACGTATTGTTGCATACAGCCTGGCGACAAAATGTAATTGTAGGCAGAGACAATGCCCCCTGGTATCGCATTTATGCGGGTGAGAACTTTGGCCAGGAATACTATTACTCCGGTTTACCTAAGCGCCATCCTGAGGCTGAAGATCGCTTTCATAACCCTACCCTTTATGAACAAATTGCAGCGGTTCTGGCAGCACAAGACTATCAAAACATTGAGGAGAGCGAGTCTCCGGCAGCGCTTTTGGCGCTACAACAATCTAAGTTAAACGATGAAACATTGCCGGTCTGGACAGTAGATGGACGACTCAAGGTCTTCATTGAATATATTGGCCGCACGCCGTATCTGCATATAGACAGTGATTTAAACTTCAGAAAACCCGTGGTCATTGATTGGAGCAGCTTTAAACATCCTGTTGAGCAAGGGTTAGAGCCCTCATCAACAACCGCAAACAATCAACTGCCCCTGCAACCCAATTTTCTTCAGGCGTTTCATTTCGATCAGTTACGCCGCATGATCAGCACAGAAATTCATTACTTTGACCACCCGATGTTTGGCATGGTAGTGCAAATCAGGCGCTACAACCGACCTGCAGCACCTGACGAGCAAATTGCGGAATGATTGCTCATCCGGTTTACTGCAGTGTCAGATAACTCACTCCGGACACAACAAACGCCACCAGTACATTCAACACAAAACCTTCCCGGGCCATGGTCTTTATTGGGAACTTGTCCGTTCCGTACACGATGGCATTGGGTGCCGTTGCCACAGGCAGCATAAAGGCACAACTGGCCGATATTGCGGCAGGTATCATTAACAGCGCCGGCTCGATGCCCATTGCCATACCACTCAACGCTAATATTGGCATCAGCAGCGTTGCCGTTGCGGTATTTGAGGTAATTTCAGTCAAAAAGGTGACAAATAAACAAATCGAAAGAATCAATACCGGTAAAGGTACGCCATCCAGAAAACTGAGCAAATCGCCCATTTTTTGGCTTAACCCCGACGCGGTAAACGCTTTCGCAATACAAATCCCCCCGGCAAACAATAATAACAAGCCCCAGGGAATATCATTGGCAGTTTTCCAGTCTAATAAATTACCGGGTTTACCATCACTATCTTTGTCGCCGGAGGGCACCAGAAACATGGCAATAACCCCTAACAGGGCAATCGTACTGTCGCCAATGGTCCCCACCCCAAGTAAATCAGACCAGTAGGGCCTGCTCACCCAGGCTAAAGCAACTAAACCAAACACAGTTACCACACGCTTTTCTGCTGGGCGCCATTGTCCTGAGGTAGGAATGTTAACGGGACCAAGTTGCCCCAAACCTCGGGTTAACCATAGCGCCATGATAGGAATCGCTATCACAACGATTGGCACGCCGGTTTTCATCCATTGTAAAAAGGTGACTTCCTGCCCCTGAGATTCCTGATAGACACTGATAAATATAATGTTTGGCGGTGTGCCTATCGGGGTGCCGACGCCGCCCAGACTGGCAGCATAAGCAATACCCAGGAGCAAAGCAGCAGCCAACCGCGGATTATCAATAGAGGACAAAATTGCCAGGGCAATTGGCAGCAACATCAAGGTTGTAGCCGTATTGGAGATCCACATACTCAGCAACGCAGCGGTAAGCATAAAAGCAAGTACCAGTCGCGCCGCACTTTTGCCACCGGTTAATTTTAACATTTGCAAGGCAAATCGTTTGTGGACGCCGGACTTTTCAATGGCTTTCGACAACATGAACGCGCCCATTAATAACACAATAACATGGCTACCTAAGGCTGATGCGGCTTCTTTATGGGACAAAACCCCTACTGCCGGAAAAGCTGCAAATGGGATCAAGGAGGTGGCGGGAATAGGTAGCGCTTCTGAAACCCACAACACGGCAGTAACCAGAGTTATTGCCGCAGTCCAGCTAATCGCTGCAGTAACGCCGATACTGTCCAGATACCATTTGAGTACCCCGGCGATGAGAACCGCGACAACAATAATCGCTTGTTTAGTGGTCATTAAAACTATCCAGAATCTGACGCAGTTCTTGCCAACGCTGCGAAGACTGACAATGGTTTAAGCCGTTGTATTTGGCCTGCTGCATAATCATTTTCAGGATTGCCGGTGACATTACTGTATCACCCTTGTAATTATCCAGAACTTCAATCGAAGCGTCTCGATTATTGCAAATCAGGGCCATATCACAACCAGCTGCCATCGCTAATTGCGCTCGCTCTGTGGGGCTACCGCATTTTACCGCCCCCTCCATCGTCAAATCATCCGAGAACACCGCGCCACTAAAGGCTAATTCTGTTCTGAGCTTTTGCTCGATCCACACTTTAGAAAAGCCCGCTGGCAAATCATCAAAGGCTGAATAAATAACGTGCGCGGGCATTACGGCATCCAGCACATTTTGTTGTGCCAATTGTTCAAACACCCAATAATCCGTTGCGAGAACCTCCACAGCAGGACGCTGGTCCACCGGTAATGCAATGTGCGAATCTTCTTTAACACTGCCATGACCAGGAAAGTGTTTCCCGGTAGTTGCCATACCGGCATCACGCATTCCCTGGCAAAATGACGCGACTAATGCCACCACATCTGACTTATTTTTTGCAAACCCCCGATCCCCTATAACCTCAGAAATGTTATTGATGTCTGCCACTGGGGCAAAACTGATATCAATACCTACGGATTGAATTTCCAACGCCATGAGTTCGGCTATGGCACGGCAGTATTTTTTTGCCAGTGCCATATCGCCTTCTGCGCGTTCCAGAATACTCGCCATAGCAGGCAGCTCACTGAAGACTTTTCTGAAGCGCTGAACACGTCCACCTTCCTGATCAACCGCAAGTAGTAACGGCTTTTTGACTGCCATTCTGATCTCTCGGGTAAGCTCTGTAATCTGTTGATGATCTTCAAAGTTACGGGTGAAATAGATCAGGCCACCCGTTAACGGATGCTCAAGTATTTCCTTATCTTCCGCCGTCAGAGACTGACCGGGAAGGTCCAACATTAAAATTCCCATTAATACCGTATTATTGTTGTTTTAAACTGGCACAACTATAAAAGATGCTAAAGGGGCATTGCAATTAGCTTTACAGCTATTTAACAAACTGATGCAGCCTGATGTTTAAATATCAGGCAATTTACGTTGATTGTTGGCCAAATAGTGCCTGGCGCTGTTCATTTAAAAAACCGATAACAGGTATCGAATCTATCAACTGTTATATTTTTAGCTAAGCACTAAACTAAGAACAAGTTCACTCATTCAGGAAAATCTATGTACGCTGTAATTTTTGGTAGAGATGGTTGCCCGTTTTGTGTCAGAGCAAAAGATCTTGCGGAAAAACTGACCCAGGAAAGGGATGATTTTAAATATCGTTATATCAACATTCACGAAGAAGGGATCAGCAAAGCTGACCTTGAAAAAACCGTGGGTAAGCCTGTGGAAACAGTGCCGCAGATCTTTTTAGATCAAACTCATATCGGCGGTTTCACTGATTTTGAAGCCTACGCCAAAGAAAACCTTGGCCTGTTTGAATAAGCCGCTGGCTTGAACTACGCCATGTTGCCAGAGAGTGTTGCCCGATGCAGCGAAGCCGCCCCCGGACAAGCAACATTCTCTGGTATTTACTTACCGGCAATTAGCTCAAATGTGACCTCAGACACCACCTGACCGTTAATTTGCAACGCAATTCTGTGTTCGCCCGGGTAATATTTTCTGGTGGTAACTGATTTAAACGAATGCTGCTTTTTTAAGGTGATAGCATCGCCACGGTAAGATTCCAACTGTTTCCACTTGAAGACTTTCGCACTGTGTGTGCCATTAGCTTTTTTATGCCAGACGATATAATCCACCATCAACTTCTGATTGCCCACTGCTAAACCATGCAATTCCACCTGCATACTCAGGACACTCTCCATTGCTACCTGCTTCTGAGCCAACCTAAACTGTACACTGCCCTGAAACGGCGTGTAGCCAAACAGGGCTAATATTTTGGGATGCCCCTGCTTAAAAAGCGTTCGGCTGGCATGTTTAAGTAAACGCAGGCGCGTCTGATCCGCATCGGGTAAATACTCAGCTACAAACTCACAAACAAATTCGGCATTGTCTTTGGCAATATCATTCAGATTATTGGCAACAGAACGACGCACATACTCTTCGTTATCGTTCAGCAAACTCACTAACAACGGCCTGATTAAATCTGGCTGCGCGATAAATTCTGGCAGCTGCTTTCCCCAGGGTAACCTGGGACGGGTGCCCTCACTGGCCAGTCGCCTGATATGTTTATCGCCGGATTTGGGCCAGTTCATAATGATGTCAAGTGCCCGCTGCCGGTCAAACAGAATGAAATCACGTATAGCAAACTCAGAACTAAAACGACTGGTTAACACCTTCAGTAGATTTAACCCTGCCTCAAAATGGTCCGGAATGGCCCGTATACTGACAAAATCAGCCAACGGCATAATTAACCAGCCTCTTATGCCTTCTTGCTCGACAATCGCCTCATTCATACTGTCTATTTCCGCAGGGTGCAGAATTTCTCTGATGATGGTTTCACAACGTTGAAAGGAGTTCGGCATAAACTGATGCAATGCCCCGGTGATCTGTTGTGAACGTTGCTTTAGCTCAAGCTCATTAAAATCAAAGGTGGCTGCTTGCACAAAAGCGTTCTGATTAAATTCCGTATATTGCTCGTGGATTTTTAGCGCTAACAGTTGCACTAACTCAAGGGAGAACTTGTTTTTAAAAGGTTCAGGCATGACAGGTGTGATGTGTTTAATCTGGGTCCACAATAATGGCTTGTGAACCCAAAACTGTCAGGATGTTTTCGGGGCGCTGAATCCCGCAGCGATATAGGTAATCACTTTTCTGATCAGATCTTCAATTTCCATGTGCTGCTGGTACTCAGCCTCTGCGATTTCGGACAACGCTTTGCTGGACACCATGGTGAAAACACAAGAGCCCAACGCAAAATGCCAACGCCAGAATACTTCACTGGGGGATAAGTGCGGTACCGCGAGATGCAATGCCTTGTTCAGATGTTTCAACTCCTGAGTGTAGTGCGTAGTGATGTAGCGTCTTAAATGTCCCTGAGACTCGTAATAGGCTCTGGCAAACAATTGCACAAACACACGGGTTCCATTGGGCCTGACTTTTTCTAACGACAACAGAGGTTCAACTAACGCACTGAACAGCCCCTCAGTACTGGCCGCCTGGGTAGATTGACTCATAGCCATTATTCGCTGATCGAGCGCCGGCATCAGCACGCTTAAATATCTGGCTAATACTTCCTGTATGAGTTGTTTCTTTGAACCAAAGTGATAATTAACTGAAGCCAGATTCACGTCAGCTTCACTGGTGATGGCTCTGAGAGAAGTATTATCGAAGCCAAAATCACAGAAGAGATGTTCGGCGGCGTTTAATATGCGATCTTTTGTTGACACGTGTACTGTTTATTAATTTTTCTTATGGTTAGGACTGTAAAGTTTCTAATTTTAAAGTTCAAGCAACAGGCCTGAATTCACGCCAGTATTTAGTAATTTATCGCATTTAGGTTGCCTGAACCGTTTAACGCTACTTATACTAGGCCCGAAAAAAATAATAGCCTTTTTGCCACCCAACCAAAAAGGTAACCGACAGATATGAGGAACACTCCATGAATAAACGTTCATTGCTGGCCATTATGGTGGCCACAGCCTTTGGCGTGTCGGGATGTAACAATGCATCCGAAACGGCAACCGTTGAAAAGGCACCCGAAAAACAACCAACGGCAGAAGATGCAAAAACTTTTATAGCCAATGCGCAAAAAGAATTAGAAAAGCTGCAGTTGCCAGCAGCCCAGGCTGCGTGGGCTTACCAGACTTATATTATTCAGGATACCGCTGCAGTGTCTGCGTATTTATCTGAAAAGCTGTCCAGTCGTGCTTCTGAACTAGCCAAAGAGTCAGCCAGATTTAATCATGTTGAAGTGGATCCCGACACCCGCAGACAACTGGATCTGGTGAGAAACTCGCTGGTATTACCTCCACCCGGTAACGCCGCAGAATCAGAAAGGCTGGCTCAAATAGGCACAGACATGGAAGGCATGTACGGTGCAGGTCAATATTGTCCTGAAGAAGGCACCTGTTGGGGTCTGACCGAAATGGGCAGCAAGATGGCAACTGAACGGGACGAAAAACTACTGTTAGATATCTGGCAGGGTTGGCGTCAGGTGTCACCGCCAATGAAAGATCTTTACATTGAGCAAGTTGACATTGCCAACAAAGGCGCGAAAGAACTGGGATTTGAGAATGTCAGCGAACTATGGCGCGGTAAGTACGACATGGAAGCCGATGCATTTGAAAAAGAACTGGACAGACTGTGGGGCCAGGTTGAACCCTTTTATGACGCCCTGCATTGTCATGTCAGAGCGGAGCTGGGTGAACAATATGGTACTGATGTCGTTCCACAAGACCAGCCTATTCCGGCTCACTTGCTGGGCAACATGTGGGCGCAGACCTGGGGCAACATTTACGACATCGTAAAACCTGAACAAGAAATGCAGGTCGCTGATGTAACCGCGGCACTGGAAGAAAAAGGCTACGACGAAATTCAGATGGTCAAGCAAGCTGAAACCTTCTTTACCTCTTTAGGTTTTGAACCGCTGCCTGAGTCATTCTGGGAACGCTCTCAGTTCACACAACCAGCGGATCGCGATGTAGTATGCCATGCCTCGGCCTGGAACCTGGACGATAAAGAAGACCTGCGCATTAAAATGTGTATTCAAAAAACCGGTGAAGAGTTTGCCGTCATACACCATGAATTGGGCCACAACTTTTATCAACGAGCCTACAATCAGCAACCCCTGTTGTATCGCGGTAGTGCCAATGATGGCTTCCACGAAGCCATTGGCGACGTAATTGCGCTGTCTATCACGCCAAAGTACATGAAAGAAATTGGTTTGATTGATGAAATCCCGGATGCCTCCAATGACATTGGTATGTTGCTAAAACTGGCTTTGGATAAAATTGCGTTTGTACCCTTTGGCCTGCTGGTAGACAAGTGGCGCTGGGGTGTATTCTCAGGTGACGTTGCACCGGAACAGTACAATGACTACTGGTGGCAATTGAGAGAAAAATATCAAGGTGTTATGGCGCCGGTAGAGCGCCCTGCTGACGCCTTCGATCCAGGTGCAAAATACCATATCCCTGGCAACACCCCCTATAGCCGCTACTTCCTGGCACACTTATTACAATTTCAATTCCATCGTGAACTTTGTAAGATTGCCGGTGATGAAGGCCCGGTTCATCGCTGCTCGATTTATGGCAACGAAGATGCCGGTACAGCACTAAACAACATGCTGGAATTGGGACAAAGTAAAACCTGGCAGGAAGCGTTAGAAACCTTGACCGGTTCGCCGCAAATGGACGCTACAGCAATTCTGGACTATTTTGCGCCACTGAAAGACTGGCTTGATGAACAAAATCAGGACCGCACTTGCGGTTGGTAAGTATCAGTCAGATTTAACTCTATGAGTAACAAAGGAGTCGCAAGACTCCTTTGTTGTTTTTGTACCTGGTATCAGATGCGACATGCTATGATGTCTCCAATCTGCAATGCGATAACGCCAATAATCGCCTGAGAACCCGTACGTTTTGACCATAGCAGTACAATATTGCACTGGCCTGGCTCAAAGCGCTCTTTGTATCAGCACCTTGCACTTAGTCGCAGTCCATTAGTTATTCCAGTATCGGGATACATCAGCGCAGCCAGCTTCACGTAAATGGCTTGCAATCCAATAATCTAACAATCTGGCATTCCAACACTCTAATAATCCAAAGCTCAATTTACTTAGCGTCTTCAGAATCCTACTCTTTTTACTGGGTGAGGTGCGCAACAAAATATGACTTCAGACATGCTTAGTGTCGGGAAAGCCCTGACCGTTTAATGGCTACGTTCCTAATTAGCCTGAAATAGCCTCATATCGTAAAGTGGGCTCAATAAAAAAGCCCGCATAGCGTAATGCCGTTCACTTAGCGTGAGCGGCTTTCTTTTTTCTGGCGATAGGGTATCGGTTTTTAGATGCTTTCAGGCATCTGGGATAGCTCCTTTCTCGTCGCCCCTCAAGTTTAAATTGAGCGGCATTTCTTTCTACATCCAGTATAATTCTCGGCACATTACCCGGTGCATAGATTGGCATCATAGTGAGCGTATGTATGATGTGAGATGACGCATCGCGGAAGCTCAGCTGATTTGGAAAGACCCCCTTTAATGAATGTGCCATCAGAATCATCTTATATCGGATAAGGTTGTAGGCCAGCAAAACGCCCCATAGCTCCTGAACAATAAGCTCAGGGTTATTACTGCGCAATGTAAAACGGCTTTCCAGCATGTGCTGCTTCATTTCACGGTAGCCCAATTCTATTTCCCAACGGTGGGAATACAGATCAACAATTTCCGCAGCCGGATACGCCATACAGTCTGTCATTGAGGTCAATATCTCAACTTTCTTGCCTTTTACGGTTTTGGTTAACAATCGAGCTTCTATGGTTTGGGGTAAATGTTCACGACGCTTTCTGGCCTGTGGTGTGGTTTGCAGGCGTACAAGCACATCTTGTTTTCCTATTCTCTTTATTACTTCATATTGCGTTCCCTTCTTTAAGGGTAACAACCAGTGAGTATTCGTTCCTTTTTCATGCCAGTCGTGAAGCAATCCCAGTGAATAAAACCCTTTATCAAACAATGTCAGGCTATTGTCTGGAATTGTGTCGATCAGCTTCGAGGCCAGATTCATTTCATTTTCTGCCACGCTGTCGAAAGCACTATTGAGGATCAGGTGGCTACTTAGTTCCATCATGCACACCATTCGTACCTGGGGATATGCCGCTTCATAGGATTTATTGGCAGTTCGGGCAAATGCCACATTATTGGCCGGAGTATCAGGTGTACGCCACACTACACCATCAACACCGTAAAGGGATAAACCGCACCATGAGGGGTGTTCCGCTCGTTCATGCCAACGCTTTGCTGATAAATGGAATACGTCTTTGACAACCTCTGCCCCCAGCTTTTTTCTTGCCTGAGTCACCGCACTGCGGGCAACATAATCAACATCTTGCGGCAAAACCACATCCAGTTTGTTGATCAACTGACATACAGACTCAATCCGGAATAGCGCCATGCCTATTACTGCCCAAATCATTGCATCCATTGGCAATTTGCGTTTGCGTAGAGTCGCAACGCCATTTGAAGCAAGACATGAATCAACAATATCTGAGTCTAAAACATCTGCCAGACAACGAAACTCGGTGAGTCGATTGATTGAAGTACGCGCGAGGGCTTCTGAAAGCTCCATAAAAAAATCCGATGACCTTACGATCATCGGATTTTGATCCTCTTGTGCCGAATGTCAACTTCTTAACTGATCGGCATTACCGCATAGCGGGCTTTGGTATTACATCGATGAGATTAACTAGTTAGCAACCACCGTCTCGTCTGTCACTACAATAGCCGTTCCCTGCGAAGCAAAGAACTGCGCCATTTGTAGTTGCATTTCTGTGGTTGCGGCAACACTGGATGAAGGATCAAACAGCGAACCATGCGAACCAGCAATAAAGCGTACCGCACCACTTTGTGGTGTTTCGCTCACAGTGGTTGAGGTTACCGTTGGCAAGCCCAGGAAGCGGATCAGCGCTTCTGTTCCAGATGTCGGCAACGCTGTTACATTGGGGATCACCGCATCGCTGGTAGCCGTGGTGCCATCATCATTAGTGCCACCACCGACAACTTCATGCAATAACACTGGTGTAGTCGCCGCTAAACGTGCTGCGTAGTTATTCGGATCACCACCTTCGATAACGGTTTGTGCGGCAAAGGCAAACTGGCTAATCAGGCCATTGTCCACTGCTGCTTGCGCCGCAGTTCTTTCGTTCAGGTATTGCAGATACGCAGGTATCAACGCCTGTTCGATAGAAACTTCATTCGCCTGTGCATAAGTCGCTAATGCCACCTGAAATGACTCTGAACCGCCGGCTAATACACTGGCAGAAACCAGCGGGCCAAAAGAGGCAGATTCAATCAGGAAAGAAGCAATACCGCCACCGGGTACTGATAATCCGGCAGAGTTGAATGCAAACATACCGGAAAACGGCGCCAGATCTCCTGTAAGCGGAGTATTAGCCGTTGCAACGGTACCAATACCGGTAATAGACCCCAGGCTTTGTCCCATGAAGTGCACATTACTGGCGTCGATAGGTGCAGTACCGGTTACGTCAACCCAGGCGTTAAGACCAAGACGCAGACCCATAGTATCGACAATACTCTGTCTTAAATTGTCACGGGCAGACAGCAAGCTACCTAAATTCAGGTAATGGGTAGGAGAACCACCAAAGCCACTTGAAGCGTTGATAACCTGACCGTCAATTTCAAAGCCACGGCTACCATGTAACGGATGATCAATTGCGACAGTTGCAAAGCCAGCCATTGATAACGCACCTGTAACCGCAAGTACGTCTTCTTTCTTAGAGGTAATACCGTGCTGAATGATTACCACAGGCCAGCCATTTTCAGGACGCGTTACCGCATTGACCTGCGGGTTAATCGCCGCTAAAAACTGAATCAGGGTTTCATCCGGAACCGTAACCTGAACCTGAATGGTTTCCGTGCCGTCAGAGTTTGAACCGTTTGCAGCCGGGATTGGCGCAACCTTGGTCAGGTGACGACGGTCAGTAATATCCAGATTTTCGATAACATCAAGGTTAAGATCATACAACTGGCCACCAGAAGCCGCCTGACATAAATCATTGTTTGGACCGATGGCTTGTGCCTGAATCAGCGCTGCCACCGTGCCTGGTGCCGCACTTTCTATCCCCTGTACCGCTGCACCTGATGTACAAGCACTACGCCACCAGTCACCTAACGGATTTTCCGGATTCAGATAGTAAGGTAAGTTAATTTGACCCGCTTTAAGACTAGACGCACAGAAAGGTGCAACACTTGGAAACAATGAGGCAACCGTAGGATTCAGTGGATTGCTCGGATCGCTCAGTACCGCCACCATACTGCTACAGGTAGCAATACCCAGCGCCTGCAATTGGCCGTAGGTCTCGGCACCTAACAATCTTGGTGCAAGGACATCAAACGCGGTTTCGTTTTCCGCATCATTCACCAGAATAGCAGGCAGATATTGCGCTGCCTCAGCTTGTGCAGAAGCCATATCGACACCTTGTGCCAACAACGCGCCTAACGCCTGCGCGAATGGACCTACCTGCAACTGTTTAACAGTAGCAGTTACAGTACCCGCAGAGCCTGTTGAGAAATAAGCTGCATAACTGGTTTGTTGCGGATCAAGACCTACACTGGCACCTGAACCCAATATCAGATTTGCCAACCCTTGAAGTTGCAGCTGATCCGGCGTGGCAAGTGGTAAGTCATTGATATCTTGTCTGGCCAATTCCCAGGTAGTAGAACCCAGAACACCACGACCTTCTGAGTCTTTCAGATCTTCAGTAACAACCACCATGTATCCCTGACCGGGTTTTAGCGGTTTAAGGGGAATAATGGCAATAGTATCGCTATCACTTAACGTAACCGCATAGTCTTCATTTAAGGTTAACTGCGCACCAATTTCGCACGGAATACCCGGTGCCACTACCTGTGCCAGTACAGCCTGACACGCAGCTGAAGAGCCTTCTAATGCCTGGGTGGCTTCAAAAATGCGAATTGCGCTAGGTACCTGCAGAGAAGAAAGTGGGATCTGAACGTTGGCAGGTAAATCGACATTAATTGTCAATGGATATTGGGTAGACCATCCATCCAATGCACCTACGGCATCAAGCGGATTTCCGCCATTAAAATTAACCTGGTTTTCTGACTCAATGGTGAAATCAAAAAGGTCCGTGGCTGGAATCATTGCGGCATCATTAGGCAATGGTATTGTGCCAGGTGGATCAAAAACAATTCTCGCAAATGGTTTATCGACCGTGGCATCGGCCTGGATTTCAACCAGGTCCTCACCGCCCCCACAGCCTGAGAGGCCTAGTGATGCGGCAATTGCGGTGCAGAGTAGCAGTTTTTTCATATGTATCCCCAAAATCCTATTCTAATTATTGTTCAACCATGTCGGTTTAATGTCCGCATTTATCGTGTGTAGTTAAAATGTGTGCATAACTTGTACGACCAGTGACAACTCCCCCAATATTATGGGCAAATAAAATTATTTGCAAAGATTTGTTAACTGTTTGTAAGTATCTTGTTTTTCTCAATAAACTATCCAAAACATAGGACAGTCAGTGTTAAAATCCAATTTTTTTTATGAATGGAAACTATATGCTTGATTTTCAGCCAAATTCAGAGGCCTTCAAAGGTAAGACAATCCTGGTAACAGGGGCCGGTGACGGTATCGGCAAAGAGGCAGCGAAACAGTATGCACAGTATGGTGCAAATGTAATTTTACTGGGACGCACAGTAAAAAAACTGGAAGCCACCTACGATGAATGCGTAAAAAACAGTCATGCTGAGATGGCAATTGTGCCATTGGACATGGAAGGAGCGACAGTAAAACACTATCAGGACATGGCTACCACTATTGAAAGTCAGTTTGGTAAATTGGATGGGCTACTACATAACGCCAGCCTGCTGGGTCAATTACAACCTTTTGGTCAAATCTCACCCGAAGAATATCAGCAAGTAATGCAGGTCAATGTGAATGCCACATTTTATATGACACAAGCAATGTTACCGGTATTGAAAAAAGCCCCACATGCTTCCGTGATATTTACAACCTCAACAGTGGGTAATAAAGGCAGAGCTTACTGGGGAACCTATGCGATTTCCAAGTTTGCTACCGAAGGCATGATGCAATGTCTGGCAGATGAATACTCCAATACTCACCTGCGTTTCAACTGCATTAACCCAGGTGGCACCCGTACCAACATGCGGGCCAAAGCGTTTCCTGCGGAAAACCCGGACAACCTCAAAACCCCGGCGCAAATCATGCCTGCTTATTTATATTTGATGGATGACGCCAGTATCAATACCACCGGCGAAACGCTGATCTGTCAGCCTAAATAAACTGCGACTATGCTGCTTTGACGCGGGGATAAGCCGCGTTAGCGCAATAAAAAAGCCTCCGAAGAGGCTTTTTAAATCGAGTTTATCTGAACCGTTAAAATGGCAATTAATCGCCTATTTTCGCCCAGGTATCTCTGAGTGCTACGGTCCGGTTAAAGACTAACGCACCAGCTTTGCTCTCTTTATCCAGACAGAAATATCCCGTTCTTTCGAACTGAACGGCTTCCCCGATGGCCTTATTTGCCAGTCCAGATTCAACCACACCATTTAATTTCACCAGTGAATCCGGATTATAAGCTTCCGCCAATTCCAGAGCGCCCGGGTTTGGCTCTTTGAACAAACGATCATATAAACGAATTTCTGCTTTTTCATGACGTAGCGCCGACACCCAATGAATCACGCCTTTGACTTTACGCCCGTCGGCCGGATCTTTGCCCAGGGTATCTGCATCATAGGTACAGTATATTGTTTGAATATTACCGTCCTCGTCTTTTTCTACCCGCTCGGCTTTTATCACATAAGCATTGCGCAGGCGCACCTCTTTACCCAGTACCAGTCGCTTGTACTTTTTATTGGCCTCTTCTCTGAAATCGTCACGTTCAATGTAAATTTCTTTATCAAACGCCAGTTCCCGTGAACCCAGTTCAGGTTTATTGGGGTGGTTTGCCGCAGTCAGGGTTTCACCCTCGCCCTGTGCATAGTTTTCGATAACGATTTTAACCGGATCCAGGACGGCCATTGCGCGCGGCGCATGTTCGTTCAATTCATCGCGAATACAGGCTTCCAACATGGACATTTCTATCAGATTATCCATTTTGGTGACACCAATGCGCGAACAAAATTCTCTGACCGACGCCGGCGTGTATCCACGACGTCGCAATCCGGCAATAGTTGGCATACGTGGATCGTCCCAGCCGTCTACGAACCCTTCGGTGACCAGTTGAATCAGCTTGCGTTTGCTCAGTACCGTGTACTCCAGATTAAGACGAGAGAACTCATACTGTCTTGGCTGCGTTGCAATGCTGATGTTATCAATCACCCAGTCGTATAACCGACGGTTATCCTGAAATTCCAGGGTACACAAAGAGTGAGAAATTCCCTCAATGGCATCAGAAATACAATGGGTAAAGTCATACATTGGATAAACACACCACTTTTCACCTGTCTGGTGATGGTGTGCGAATTTGATGCGATAGATGACCGGATCTCGCATGCACATAAACGGCGATGCCATATCAATCTTGGCACGCAAACAACAATGACCTTCGGTGTATTCACCTTGAGTCATTTTTTCGAATTCTTGTAAGTTGGTCGCCACATCAGTATCGCGGTATGGGCTATGTTGCCCAGGTGCTTTCAACGTACCGCGCATTTCCCGGATCTGCTCCTGGGTGCTGAAGTCAACAAATGCCAGTCCCTTTTCAATTAACTCAACAGCATAACCGTGCAGGCTATCGAAATAATCTGATGAATATCGCACCTCACCGTCCCAGTGATAGCCCAACCAGCTAACATCTGATTTTATGGCATTGACATAATCGATACTTTCTTTTTCCGGATTGGTGTCGTCAAATCTCAAATTACAAGTGCCCTGATAATCCTCTGCAATACCAAAGTTTAGGCAAATCGACTTAGCATGACCGATATGCAGGAAGCCGTTCGGTTCTGGCGGAAAACGGGTATGTACGGTGGTATGCAAACCAGACTCGATGTCGCGGTCTATGATTTGTCTGATAAAATTGGTCGGACGCTTTTCTGTCTCGGCCATTGGTCATCCTCTTACTGGGTTTACTGATCTCCTCAGTGCCATTGCAGGCCTGATTTCTCAGTCTTATGGCAACTGGATTGTGCGGAGAAATACAAAAGCCAGATGATAACTTTTTGCTTAACGTTAAGGAAGTCTGTAAACCGGATATCCAGTAAATATCCGACACCGACAGTTACCCAATGGATTATTATTTTGACAAATCTTGGGTAGGCGCGAGTTTACCCGGTGACAAATTGTTCATTAAACCGACAAAAAACCGTTAATCTATTGTTTTACAGCATCAAAACGCAATAAAACTTGTGTCAATCCACCTGGGCAGACTACTATTTTCCAGTGACCATTAAGGCAACGTGCTGTATTTATAACAATGAAAGAAAAAGCCACATCATTTGATATTGCCCATCGCGCTGGCGTATCTCAATCTACTGTATCAAGGGCGCTTAGAAACAGTCCGTTGGTGAGCAAAGAAACCCGCGATAAAATTAAGAGTATCGCCAGGGAGCTCAATTACAAAGTAGATAAAAACGCCAGCAACCTGCGTCAGCAACAAAGCAAAACCTTAGCACTATTGTTATTTGAAGATCCGACTTCAGATGATTCCATGATCAATCCTTTCTTTCTTTCTATGTTAGGTAGTATCACCCGCGCCACTGCCAATGCCGGTTATGATTTGTTGGTATCCTTTCAGCAGTTCAGCGATGACTGGCATGCTGATTTTGAGGATACACACAAAGCCGACGGGATTATATTACTGGGGTACGGGGACTTTCTGGAATATCAGGAAAAGTTACAAGCTTTAGAAGAACAACAAACACACTTTGTACGTTGGGGAGCGATCAACGAAAGCCACCCCGGCATTGTGATCGGCAGCAACAATTACCAGGGGGGTAAGAACATCACCCAACACCTGTTAGCGCTGGGGCACAGAGAGTTCGTTTTTGTAGGCGGGGCGGATAACAATAGTCCGGAGTTTCTGGAGCGTTTTAATGGCTTTAATGACGCCTTAATTGATGCCGGCATTGTTCAAAAGCATCAGCGGGCCAAACATTGGGATGCGATATCTACTGAGCACTCCGGATATAATGTGGGTAAAGCGTTAGTGGAGTCCGGTGCAAAAGTCGATGCCATACTGTGTGCTTCAGATTTGATTGCAATTGGGGTACTCACTGCCTTA
>NZ_JAJEWQ010000001.1:478972-653134 GCF_020687805.1 Planctobacterium marinum
AAAAGACTCTGGTGTTTCAGTACCCGACGACATTGCAGTAGCGGGTTTTGACAACATTCCCCTCGCCCCTTTTACCAACCCCCCGCTGACCACTGTCAGACAAAACACCAAACTTGCCGGTGAGTTGCTGGTAGATGCGTTGGTGAATCAAATTGAAGGTAAACCCTGCAACAGCCATCTCATTGATGCTGAAATCATCGTGCGCCAGAGTTGCGGCGAAAAATAAGAAGATACAATCAAACTACGGCAGCATCGTGACTGCCGTAGTCTTTTAGCGTCAAGCTTCCCGCACCCGCAACGTTAACAGACCGGCTATCGCCATACTTACTCCGGCAATCAATAATGCATAGATGGGTTCACCACCGAAAATTCGGGTGATCATAAAGCCTAAAATGCTGGCAGCAACCAATTGTGGCAAGGTAATAAAGAAGTTAAAGATCCCCATAAATATACCCATTTTATTTTGTGGCAATGAGTTTGCCAGCAAGGTATAGGGGATCGACAATATCGACGCCCAGGCAAAGCCAATTCCTATCATGGAGTAAATCAGATAGTCGGGGTTATCGATAAACATAAAAGAGATGAAGCCAATTGCGCCAAGGTTCAGGTTGATTAGGTGAGTAACTCGTAAATTAGTGAACCTGACCAGGAGCGGAATTACCACTGCAGCCAGCGCTGCAAAGGCAAATTGACCACCAAATAACACCCCTACCCAGTTGGCTCCATCGTTATAAGCTGTTGAGGCGGTATCACTGGTATTAAAATGGTGAGAAGTCACTGCGGCAGTAGTATAGATCCACATTGCAAACAAAGGGAACCAACTAAAGAACTGTACCCACGCCAGTTGTTTCATGGTGTCAGGCATATTAAACAAATCATCCATCATGGTTTTAAAGCCATTTTCAGTGCTGCCTTTTTTGGTCAACATCCCGGCAATAAGTTGCAGAACACCAAAAGAAGCCACTACCCCGGCCAGAATAAACAATTGTTTGTCCAGCGACGCCTTAAAAATCTGAATCACTGCCGTCATAATAATCCCGGCAAAAAGCCAGGCAAGACCACCCTGGGTATAGGCCAGCGCGGAGCGACTGACATGCGGTTTAATTTGTACTGCGTGCTCTATACCGCGTTTTTCTTCTTCTTCCGCCTCAGCCGCAGCAAATTCATCCAGTTCCTGCGGGCTGTACTCTTTGGTAGACCAGATAGTCCAGGCCACAGCAAGAAAGAAGGCCAACGCACCAAAATAAAATGAAAACTTAACCGAGTCCGGCACTACACCTGGCTCGGCAGTGTTGCTGACGTCCAGCCAGTTAGCCAAAATCCAGGGCATGGCCGATGCTATTGTACCGCCGATACCAATGAAAAAACTTTGCATGGAAAAACCGGTAGCCCGCTGATGCTTCGGCAACATATCACCAACAAATGCTCTGAAAGGCTCCATAGAAACATTGATGGCCGCATCCATGATCCACAACATACCGGCAGCCATCCACAGGTAAGGTGAGTTAGGCATGATGAGCAGTGCCAGGCTGGCAGAAATCGCCCCTATCAGGAAAAAGGGGCGACGCCGACCAAAGCGATTCCAGGTATTGTCACTCATGTGACCGATAATCGGCTGGACCACCAAACCGGTAATCGGTGCCGCAATCCATAAAATAGCGAGGCTATTGTAGTCAGCCCCCAGGGTCTCAAATATCCGGCTGACGTTGGCATTTTGCAAAGCAAAGCCCATTTGAATCCCCAGAAATCCAAAACACATATTAAATATCTGGAAAAAGTTAAGTTCCGGCTTAGCTTTGTTCATGCCTTTCCCTTTCGTTTCATTCTGTTTTAGTTATTTGATTAAAAGTAACACACCCCTCTGAATTTGCATTGCTAAAACAGAGGGATTTAGCAGGTGATTTATTTCTGAGCCTTAAACCTGATTGCCACACCTCCACTTTTCGCCATGCGTAATGTTAACTTTTGTCCTGCTCTGACTGGTTTGCGATAAATTTCCATCTCATAAGGATTGTTTAACCAGTCAGCCCTGGCACCATCCTGGTAGACCTGCATTTCGTATAAGCGATTCTTGTCCAGAAAATCGGTGCTGATCTCCACGACACGGGCATTTTCATCGGTCAGGCCACCTAAGTACCAGTCTTCAGCGCCTCGTTCCTTACGGGCAAACACCACGTAGTCGCCCACCTCACCGGCCAACGCCATACTATGCGACCAATCTGTGGGCACATCCAGAATAAACCGGAAGGCAGGCATATTGCTTTCATAGTGCCTTGGTAAATCGGCCGCCATTTGAATAGGACTGTACAACACAACATACAGAGCTAATTGCTTTGCCAGTGTAGTCTGCACCCGGTTTTCAGCATGCAAACCATAGGGTGCAAGATTAAAGATACCAGGGGTAAAATCCATCGGTCCAGATAACATTCGGGTGTATGGTAATACCGCAGTATGTTCGGGTGGATTAGGTGGCGATCCCCAGGCGTTAAATTCCTGGCCTCGCGCTCCCTCTCTGGAAATCCAGTTGGGGTAAGTTCGACGCAGTCCGGTATCTTTAATTGGCTCATGAGTATTGATGCTGATTTTGCGTTTAGCAGCTTCTAAAATTGAGTGAAGATATTCGTTTGCCATAAACTGACCGTCGTGCCATTCGTGTCGCACAACACCATTGTCGTCCACGCGTTTTATGTCACCACCATCTGCCACATACCCCGTCTTGATTTGTCGAACGCCCATTTTTTCATACAAATCGTAAGCGTCTTGTATTTGATTGCGGTAATTACTGACACTGCCAGAGGTTTCGTGATGCCCGACTAACCTGACACCTTTTTGCTGTGCATATTGCGCCAGCGCCGGTAAGTCAAAATCGGGATATGGCTGTGTAAAACTGAACACATCCCCATTGTGAAACCAACTGCCGTCCCATCCTTCATTCCAGCCCTCGACTAACACCCCATCGAAATTGTATTTCGCAGCAAAGTCGATATAGCGTTTGGTTTCTTCGGTTGTCGCACCGTGTTTATCGCCCGATCCCCAGGTTTTTTCGTTGACGTGCATTGCCCACCAAATCCCAACATATTTGCCCGGTTCAACCCAGGATACATCCCCTAACTTATTGGGCTCATTGAGGTTTAAGATTAGGTCGGAGTTTAATAATCCGGTGGCATCATCTGCCACCTGGATGGTTCGCCATGAGGATTTAAAGGGCGCACTGGTTTTAACCTTAATACCGTCATACCAGGGTGTCAGGTCGGTTTTTAAGGTGGTGCCGCGTCGGCGGTCTAACGTAAATGCCGCATAGTCCACCAGAGCTGCTTCGTGAATGGCCACATGAGTTCCCGCCGGCGTTTTTAGCGTAAAGGGGGTGTGAACTCTGTCAATCTCACTGAGTTGTGTTGTTTCGTAGATATACTCATACCGGTTCCAGCCTCTTGCCGGAATCCACCAGGTGGTCGCATCAGTTGCAAAAGCAAATTCAGTTTCTTCATCAACGATTTCTACCTGCGCAATATTTTTATGTGGTGAGACTTCATAGCGAAATCCAATCCCATCATCAAATACCCGAAAGCGCACAATAAATTCATAACCTTGTGGATTTTCAAACTCTATGGCTAATTCATTGTAATGGGATCTGATGTACTGCTTTTCGCCCCAGGGTTGCTCCCAGGTGTCGTTTTGTGTTTCTGTCCAGGACGCCGATATTTTAAAATCAGGACCAAATTCCGGTAAGGTTTTAAAGTTCAAACCCAATCTGGAAGCATTCAGAATGGTTTCCTGACCAAAATGAACACTGTATTGGGGGTTGTCATTATCGTCTGTAACGGTCACCGCCAATCGTTTATCCGGTGAACTCACCGTCAATGTTTCAGCATAGGCACTGATCGTTGATAAACCGGTTAGGGCAATGGAGACTGCAGACAGAGTAAATAAACGCGATGATCTGGTGTTGAACATATCTATTCCTGGTTTCTGATCCTGATTCAGGTTCCACTTCGCGGAACAATGAATTAACCTTAATTTAACAGGATTCTAAACAGCTATTCAGGGTTTAACCACTTACATACGTATGCAAACTTTCCATATTTGGCGAAGACACTACGAAAAAGCAGCAATCCTGTTGCGGCAACGGAGAAATTCACTAGAATAAAAAATAATCATGCAGAATCAATATGTTGTTTTATTCAATGGCGGTTAAATTGGGACAAAATTTATCGCAAAATGTGCGTTCAACTGGCAAGCGAATGTTACCCGCCATAATATTCCTGATCTTGCCCTTTTTTGCTCAACCGGAACCCCAGGTAATCAGCATCGCATCCAGCCTGGATGACTATGACATCAGTACCTATCTCGATGAATTTAAACAACAATCCGGGATAGATTATGAGTTTGTCGCGTTGGATACAGCGGATCTAAAAATGGAATTAATCATCCGCGCTGACACCAAAACATTGCCCGATGCGGTGCTGGTACCGGGAGATTTATTGGGGCTGGAAATGGTTAATTTCAGCGAAATCCCACAAAGCTGACTCAGTCCCGCCCTGTCCAGTAAAAGCTTACTACATAGCCGTGTTAAAAATCGGTTAATGGGTATCCCGTTTATCGCCGGCAATCACTTGCTTTTGTATTACAACAAACGTCTGGTATCTGAACCGGCATTAAACTGGCAACAATTAAGTGCTCAAAAAAACACAATACCGACAGGGGCTGATCTGATTGCCTGGAGTTACAATGAAATGTATTGGTTTATTCCGTTTCTGGGGGCATTTGAGGCACTCCCTTATGAAAACGGAAACGTCAATTTAAACGCTCAGGGTACTGCTACCGCTCTGGATTTTTATCGGGGCCTTGCGACATCCGGCATAGTGGCACCGGAATGTCATTATCAATGCAGTTTCGATAAATTCGTTGCCGGTGAGGTCGCTTACATGATCAACGGCAGTTGGGCGCTAAACGGATTTACCAAAGCGCTGGGCAATGATCTGGGTATTGCGCAATTGCCGCAAATCCAGGGAAAGGTTATGAAGCCCTACTCTTCAGTTTTTGCTCTGGCCTTTCCGGGCAATTCCGCAAGTTCAGAAAAACAGGACGCACTAAAGCAGTTAGCGATGTTTTTACAATCTGACCAGATTCAACGCCGAATCTGGGATGAGTACCAGTTTTTACCCGCCAACAGCAGTATTCAGAAGCAAATTCAGTTGCAGAGTAACGACAACATCAGCCAGTTTATTATGCAACTGGACAATGCCAGCCCATTGCCCACCGATCCGGAAATGTCGATTATCTGGGAAGCGTTGGTTATGGGCTTTAATCGTCATCAGGGTGGTGCATTAAATGCCAGCCAGGCTTCGGAATATATGCAATACGTAGCAGAAAAAACGCGGCGAGAATTATATTGAAGCATCAAAAGCCCTCGATTCACAAAATGCTGCTGTTTTCAGTAACGACAATTATCGCCGTTCCGCTGCTGATTTCCTATGGTTACTTCTTACGGGATTCCTACCAGTCGGGAATGGAAAAAGCCCAGTTTTCGGTGCAAAAGGAACTGGACCGTGAAGCCTATGAATTACGTAGCGCTTTATTTCAACTGCAATATCAGGTTGCCTCATTCACCCGAAATAAAGCCATTGGGGAGCTGGCGGTAAATATATTGTTTGCCCAATTTGCGCAAAAGCAAATGCAACGGTTAGTTGAAGATAATTCTTTTGTTCGTGCTGCGTTTATCACCGATGGCTCCCCATTTATTATCGATGGCTATCCCAACAGCACTTACAGAATAAATGCCTCAGGGATTAAGGAGATAACCCAGGACATCATGGATAATGGTCAGGAGATGGAATTGCCCTTGCTGTTAACTGTCAGCAATGAGCTGCTGGGTGAGCCAGATTCTGCTGCTAATCACACCCGGTTGTTCTTTGTCATGCCATTAAAAAAAGAAACCGGATCAATAGTTAACCCCTATCGAGTCACATCGGCGTTTTTCGTGGAAATCGATCTCAATACCGCAGAAGCATTATTTGATTCGCCAAACACACAGTCCACCTTGTATTTTGGTTCAACGGTGGTATTGCAGCACGGCGCGCTTCCTGCTGGAAAACTGGTCAGTGCCGGTCAGACTATTTTTGGCAGTAATCTGGATTTTCATAAAGGCAGTGAACTGACCCTACAAATCTCGTTATCGCAGCAGTCCTTTTTGCAGCGGTTTCAGGAAAATGTATTTTATACCTTGCTGTTTACCATACTGGTCATCGCTATCTCTGTGGCTTTGATAATGCGCCTGTCTAATCGGGTAAAATATCCGCTGGTGGAGCTTACCCGTACCGCGAATAAGTTTGACCAGGGCGATTATCAACCCTATTTGAAAGATCAGGAGTTTGTCGAATTTGAACAGGCGATCAATGCCATGAACAGCATGGCTGCCACAATAAGCCGACAAATCAGCAGCCTGAAAGAAGCCAAGCTCACCGCCGAGAAGTCAGAACAAATCAAAACGCAATTTTTGGCCAATATGAGTCATGAGATCAGAACGCCCATGAATGGCGTTTTAGGATTGCTGGAAATTTTAGACAACAAGGTCAGCGACAAAGAACACAAACAGTTGGTACAGCGCATCACTGAATCAGCTAAGACCTTACTGACAATTGTCAATGACATACTGGACCTCTCGAAACTGGAAGCCGGAAAGCTACAAATAGAATCAATACACTTCAATGTAAAGCAACTCCTGCTCAATGTCGTCAGAACCTTTAACCACACAGCCAAAAGTAAAGATATAAAGCTGACCTTGCGCAGTAAGGATATCAGCCAGGACTGGTGGCAGGCTGACCCCACGCGAATCACCCAGATTCTCAACAATCTGGTATCCAATGCCCTGAAATTCACCGAACAGGGCTCTGTGAGTATTGCCGTAGAAGAGCTGAACCAAAACGACAACCTGTTTTTGCGATTTATTATTACGGATACCGGTATCGGGCTGAGCGACGAGCAGCGTTTGCGGCTGTTTAACAAGTTTGAACAGGCCGATAACTCCACTACTCGCAAATATGGCGGCACGGGCCTGGGACTGTCGATATGTAAATCGTTAGTGGAAATGATGCAGGGTGAAGTATCAGTGCAAAGCACACCAGGCCAGGGCAGCGAATTTAGCTTCACGGTGCAGGTGGAAAAAGGCGAAGCTCAACTGGCGGAAACAGAAGCAGCAGATGCCCCGGACTTTAGCAGCTTCAACGTACTGGTGGCCGAAGATAACCCCATCAACAAAGATATTTTGCGCTACCTGTTGAGCGAAACCGGCATCAACGCGGTATTCGTCGACAATGGAGAGAAAGCCGTCGACGCAGCTAAGCAATTAAGCCCTGATGTGATTTTAATGGACGTGCAAATGCCCGTCATGAGTGGCCGGGACGCCGTCATCGCCATCAGAAACGCAGGCCTGACTATGCCCATCATTATGCAAACAGCCAACGTAATGACCGAAGAGGTGAATTCTTATATCCAGGCCGGTGCTCAGGCTCATGTCGGTAAGCCAATCGATAAGCGAACCCTGTATAAAACCCTGTCCCAGTATTTACGGACGCCCCAAAATTAACAGATACCGGTCAGCGCCGTTTCAACACCACTATGGTTGTTCTAACTCTTCCACATAGCGTTTTGGCGTCTTATCAAACTCAGCTTTAAAACAGCTTGAAAAGTAAGACGGTGAATTAAAGCCAACATCGTAAGCGACTTCGGTAACCTGGCGTCCTGCCAGCAACAAATCCCGACTTTTTTGCAATCTGTACTTGCGCAGATATTCAGAAAAGTTGTAATCCACCAAAGCGGACAGCTTGCGGTTGAGTTGTCTTTCACTCATCGCTAACTGACTGGCGGCCTGGGTACGAGTGAAATGCTCATCCTTGAAATGCTGTTCAACAACTTTTTCAAAACGATGAAAAAACTCCTTGTCGCGTTTACTCTGAAAACTAATGGCCTCCTGATTTTTCGTGGCTAAACTGTTGTGAAGTTCAGAGGTATGCTTTTTACGTAAAATATCCCTAATGGTAAGCAACCTGGAAATTCTCAGTTTAAGCTCTTTTAATTTGAAGGGCTTCGTCAGGTAGTCATCAACATGCTCTTCCCAGCCTCTCATTCGGCTGAGATCATCCCCTTTCGCAGTCAGTAAAATGATAGGAATATGAGACGTTGCCATGTCAGAGCGAATTGCATTGGACAATTCGTAACCGTCCATTACCGGCATCAGGATATCCGACAGAATGAGATCCGGAATATTATCCTGGGCTTTTTTGAGTCCCAGCTCACCATTTTCAGCGACGTCTAATTCATACTCCTCAGAAAGTGATTCAACGATAAAATTTCGCAAATCGGGGTTATCTTCTACCACCAGAATTTTGAACTTTTCACTATTGTTTTCACTGCTGTTCTGCTGCTTGTCTCCTGTAATGGCTGAATCCATTGACTGAGGTGAGGTGACATTAAGTTCTGAGTCCAGAACCTGAACCTGTGACACCTGGGTTACGGCTTCGTCTTGAGCGACATTGTTTTGAAAGCTCACTGTGAAAGTGGTCCCTTCGCCCAACTCAGATTGCACGGCAATAACACCATCATTGCTTTCGACGATTTGTTTAACCAGTGCCAATCCAATGCCACTACCTGGTATATTTTCACCAGCATCGAAACGCGTAAATCGCTGAAACAACAGCTCCTGATTTTCCTCGCTAATTCCCTTACCATTGTCACTGATAATTAAATTAACCCGTTGCTCATCCTGATTCGCAGAAACACTTATTTCAGTACCAAATCCGCTGTACTTAATGGCATTTGAGATCAGATTCGACACAACCAATTCCAGTGTATCTTCGATAAGCTTTAGCCGGACAGGTGCTATGTCATTGATGATCAGTTGCTGTTGATTGTGTTCCAGTAAACTGGAAAATGAGGACGCAATTACCTCTACGGAGGCTTTAAGGTCATAGACCTGTCTGGGTAACGAGCTGCTGGTTTCAAATTTGGCCAGTTCTAAAATTTGATCAACCAGACCTTGCAGACGAGCCGTATTTCGGCGCATCACGGCCACATGATTTAACGATACCGGCTCTTTTAGTTTTTCTGCGATTGCATCCAAAGGCCCGGAAATCAGAGCCAGAGGCGTTCTGAACTCGTGGGAAACATTGGCGAAAAAAGTCTGTTTTTGCTGTAACAATTTTGAAATCGTATTGGTTCGCTCCCGGACTTTCTCGGTTAATTGCTCGTTAATTTCCAGTAGCTTTTTGTTGCGATACCAGGAAATAAAGTAAATCAGCGAAACTAACAAAACCAGATAAGCGATATAGGCCCAGACAGTTTTCCACCAGGGCGGGGTCACATTTATGGTTAAAGAGGTGGTAGGTTGAATTGCATTGCTTCTTGGATCAACAATTCTGGCCTGAAACTGATATTCGCCGGGCGGCAACGTAGTATAAGAAGTACTATGTTTATTGACTTCAAGCTGTTCCCACTCATCACTTAAGCCTATCAGACGGGTTTCGTATTTTAATCGCCCTTCTTCAAAAATATTATTGTGGCTCAGATGTATTTGCAGGACTATATTGTCATAGGGAATGTTCAATGCGCTGTTGAGCGTTTCCTTACTGTTGGGTGATACACCTTTGTGATCACTTAATATGTAACTTAACTTAGTTATTGTGGTCTCAGTTTTTGAACGCCGTTTTAGCTCAAAAAATGCCTTCGCTTCTCTCGTGTCAATTCTTACAATGCCTTTGTTTCCTGGTAAAATAATTTCCTCATTATTTAACATTAAGGAAACGTCTGAAGAGAACTCGGTACTAAATATACCTTCGGATTCTGTAATTTTAGACAGGTCCTGTGACTCCAGGTCATACAAAAATAGTCCTCTGCTTGACGCTATCCATAAATTGTTAAATGTATCAACTTCAGCTGTTCGAACATTTCTGATTTCTGTAGTACCGGGATGGAACTCTTGATATGACATAGATTCAAGATCAAATAGGAAGGCTTTGTTTCGCCGTACACAGATTAAAAACAAATCTTGGCGAAGTTGCTCAATGCAATCCATAAACGCATTTTCAAGTGGAGATGGAGCATTGATTATTGAATTCTGCCTTAAGTCGTAAATGAATACTCCGTTATAAGCAGTTAATATTAAGACCTGTTCATTTTCCATTTCGAGCATTTCTATGACAACTATATCGTCAATCACTTTGCTAAACTGGGTGTCAAAACTCCCTATATAAACCCCTTTTTCCTGGCCAAAATCTGTACCTAACAGATAATTTCCATTTTTTAATTTCAATATTTCTGAATAGTTAGTTTGAGGTGTCGAAGGCAATCCTGTGACTTCAATACTTTCATCAAGAATAGTGCCTGTCTCATCTAAAACAAAAAGACCTTTTTCATAGGTACTTACCAGAAATTTATTATTGTAGTATTCAACAAAATAAGTGTAACCGGCACCTTCTAAAAAAAGATGTACTTCATTAGAAGTAACGTCAAAGGTGAACAAACTATTATCATCTGCTATAAAAAACTGCTCTCCAACTTTTTCTAAGAATGAAATAGTCGAAGTTCGAATATCGTCACCAGTAAAATATGAAACAAAACTATGCTCATAAGGCAACATATAAATCCCAAATTCTCCGGCCCCTACTAGTATGTATCGCTTATTATCCGCAAAACTAATGGTATTTACGTCCCCAAACCTGCTATCGAGCAATAACGGAAACAAATGCTCAGGCCTTTTTAATTGATCGTGCGAAACATCATATTGATGCAGCCCATGCGCAGAAAATGAAATAAGGTAATCGGATGTACTAAGGGGAAATACTGTATTTACATCTTCATCCCAAATTAAACCGTTCACTTTTTTACTCAGTTTTTTGAGTTTTTTTGATGACATTTCTATAACATATGCACCGTTTGTGCCGGCGACTAATGCCTCACCATTATAACCAATAGTAATGGCATTAACCTGTTCAGGCTTAGTGGAAACAGCATCAAGCTTAAATTTGCTAATGTCGAGCCGATAAACCCCCTCTCCCCAGGTTCCAATTAAAAAAGAATTTGATTTCTCAAATGCTAATGTGTTTACGCTTATTTTCTTTAATCCCCTTTCATGCAAATTTATCAGCTCTTTGTCCTGAATATTGAATAAAAAAAGTGTATCGTTGCAGGCAATTAGTAGTTGGTCGGTAATATCATTCTTCGCAATATCAGAGCAATTAAGGTGTGGTAAATACGTGATGTCCTGTAACATACCGTGTTGCATGGTAACCGGATTTACATAGAATACGCCTCCACCAATTATCGATGTCCAAACAGTACCCCTGGAGTCTATTGCTATCCCTGAAACCTGGTTAGCAACGGTGTAACCATTATAAGAATTAAATATTCGCCTTTCGCCGGGTTTTAACATTACCAATCCGTTGGTTGTCCCAACCCAAAAAGTAGAATCATGTTCAATAATATTCATTGGAGTCATACCAATTTCATCAACAGAATCAATTGGTTGAAAATGCATTTCTATGGAGGCAAGAGCACTAAACTGAACGGGAGTCAAAATCAAGAGCAACACTCGGGCAAAAGTCAATGTCTCTATATTGCTATTAATGTTCTTAAATTTTAAAGAATCAAAGCCAATGTTGTTGCTTAATAGAGATTCAACAAACAAATAGGAGAAATTTAGAAATGAAACTGACAGTTGAAGTACAAGCACTAACACAACCTAAACACTTATCCCAAGTAATTTTTACGGCGTTATTATGTACCATAGCCATGTGTACAATTTTAGGCAAGGCTAACTTAGGAAAAATATACCTTACAGATGTAAAGCAGGAATCTCCCAGCAAATGTAGGGACAAGAGAGAAAAGTGTGATATTAGTGCAGACGACATCTTAGGAAGTCTAATTTGGCTAAGTTGATTCTCCGGGTTTATATATTTGTGTTTAGCTTTCTTTTTGCGACAAAGTATAAAAGCAGCCATGACACTAACAATTGGCCCCCAAGTATCCAGTCAAACTGCCAGTACTGCAGTTGAGCGATGTGAATATGCAATAGCACATCCATAATCAGGCCCAAGGTGATCAGGGGCTTGATGGCTTTCAGGGGCCAGAATCGTTGCTTTTCCCGCAGGGAAAAACGCGCGGTTAACAGCACAAAACTCACTAACGCCGGAAGGCCAATGACAAGGTGGATATAAAGTAAGAAAAGCTTCGGATAGAAGATCCCAAGCAGTGTTTCGGTGTTACTGCCGTAGCTGGAAGACAGCGCGATGATAATGTAGCCGCGCAGCAAATAAACAATTGAAAAGTATAATATTTTTGGTGGTTTTAAATACCCATCTTTATCGTAATAATGCTCAGGATAAATAGTGAAATTTCGATTTTCTTTGGACAAAATATTAATGTCCTAACACATTTGCAGGATTAACTTTTGCAGCTTTAAAAGCGGGATATAATGTCGCTAAAACACTTAAAATTAATGCCGTAAAGATGGTCACTAATACATCTTTTAAATTCAACATTGATGGCAAGAAATCTATAAAATAGACATCATCCGACAATATTTGAAAACCAAACAAAGTTTCAAAGAAACTTGCGATCCCGGTTAAATTATTCGCAGCCAAAACGCCAACAATGCTGCCCAGGGTCACCCCGATCAAGCCATTAATGATACCCTGCCACATAAACGTAGCGATAATAAGTTGGTTACTGCCCCCCATGGTTTTCAGCATCGCGATCTCGGCCTGTCGCTCGTTAACCGCCATTACCAATGAAGATACAATGTTAAAACAGGCAACAGCGATCACCAGGGTCAGTGCGATATACACAACAAAGCGCACCAGTTGAATGTCCTGATATAAATGTCCCTGCGTTCGGGTCCAGTCGCTCATGTAGGCATGCTGATTAAGTCTATGCCCTAACTCTCTGGTCTTTGCGGGAGCAATAAAGGGATCGTGGTAGGTTAACTGAATCCCCATTGCGCCGGTACTCACATCCAGGGTATTTGCCGCCGTATTCAGATGCATATAGCCTACGAAGCTATCCAGCTCCCCGCCCAGATGAATTTCACCCAGTAAAGTCAGCCAAATGGCATCTGGTGAAGACAGCTTCCCGGCACCGGTTTTCGGCAATAACACCTGAACCTGATCACCGATTCTCAGATTGAGCTTTTTAATGATACTACGTCCCAGGATAAGGCCTTGTTGATTAACCTGAAATTGTGCCCACTGTGATGCTTCAACCTTATCGGGTAGTGCTGAGTGCTTTGCCAACTTCGGTGATATTGCAGTTAACTCTACCGCTTTGTTTGCCTTTCCTTTTTGCACCAGGCCCGTGGCGGTAATGTAAGGCTGAACCAGTTTTACATTGGGATCTTTGCTGAAGACGTCGACCATGGTTTCCCAGTCGTTCATTCCCTGTGGGCTGACTGCAAACAACTCCCCATGGGGAATATAGGCTAACAAGCTGTTTTTTAGCTCCTTTTCAAAACCATTCATGACTGACAACATAATGATCAGCACGGCGCATCCGAGCCCAATGCCTACTGTGGAAGACGCTGAAATAAAGGAGGTAAACCCGCTTTGCTTTTTACTCCGCCTGAAACGCGACGCCAGTAACAGTGGAAGTGACGTCATGGTTTGTCCCCGGTCAAAACACCGTGTTTGAGTAACAGGGTTCTGTCCAGTTTGGCCGCCAAACTTTTATCGTGAGTTACCACGACAAAACTGGTGGAAATGGTTGTTTTCAACGACACCAATAGCTGGTAAATGCTCTCCCCCGCCGCATCGTCGAGGTTGCCTGTGGGTTCATCTGCCAGCACCAACTGAGGTTCCATCACTAAAGCCCGTGCGATAGCAACCCTTTGCCGTTCACCGCCTGATAAGGCCGATGGTTTATGTTCTAAACGCTCAGACAGGCCGACTTTTTCCAGTAAAATTTTCGCTTTTGCCTGCGCCTCAGACTTGCTCATCCTGGCAATCAGACACGGCATGGCGACATTTTCCAGTGCGGTAAATTCAGGAAGTAAGTGGTGCTGTTGATAAACAAAACCCAGGCGTTTGTTGCGAAACTGAGCCTGCTGCTTTTCTGTGAACTGGAAAATATCCTGATCCTGAAAAATAACCTGGCCTTGTGTTGGTTGATCTAATGCGCCAAGAATATGTAACAAGGTACTTTTTCCTGAGCCGGATGCACCGACAATGGCCACCTGCTCCGCCTTGTTGATAGTAAAATTCACATCTTTTAAAACCTGGACGTCACGATCGCCATCGACATAGGTTTTACTGATGTGTTGGCATTGCAATAAACTACTCATAACGTCTTATGTGTCCTGTTGTTTCGGTGACCATGAACAAATCGGCTCATTCGTAACGCAATGCGTTGGCGGGATTAACCTTTAACGCACGCCACGCCGGAATAATTGAGGCCAGTATGCACAAGCCTAATGACGTACCAATCAGCACGCTGATTTGGGTAACATCCATAACAATGGGTAACTCTCCCTCCGGCAGGAAGTTCACTATAGGTAAATTTAACCAATGTATGATGTTATTGATTTGACTGGTTATCAAAATGCCCAGCACCGCTCCGATGAGGGTTCCTTTGACACCGTTGTATATACCATTGACCAGGAAAATCTGCATCACTTGCCAGCGGTTCATACCCTGGGTACGTAAAATTGCGATGTCGCCCTGTTTTTCATTCACCACCATTACCAGTGCCGAAACAATATTAAACGCCGCCACCGCCACAATCAGTAATAACATGATCAACATCATGTTTTTTTCCATCTTAACCGCATCAAACAAAGCACCCTGGCGCTCACGCCAGTCTGTCCACTGCAAATCAAATTGTGTTAATACCTCCCTGACTGAGAGATACTGAAATGGGTCCTGCATAAATAAGCGGGTATTTGTGATGTCATCCGGCTTTTTGCGTTGCAATCTGGCAAGGTCGGTCAGGTTTATGAGCGCCACTTTGTCGTCTAACTCAGAACCCACATCAAAAATACCGCTGATAGTAAACTTGCGTTGTGCCGGAATACGGCCCAAAGGGGTATAAACAGACGAACCTGCAATAATGACCCGAACCTCATCACCGACGGTTAAATTCAGGCGCATTGCCAAAAGTCGCCCAACCACAATGTTGTAGTCACCGGCCACCAACGTATTCAGATTCCCCTGCACCATGTTGAGTTGAAATTGTTGCGCTTGTTTTAAGGCACTGCCATCCAGCCCCTGGATATAAACTGGTTTCAAACCTTCCTGAGCCTGAATGACGGCTTCGTTTTCACTGTAGGGCGCATCGCTAATGATCCAGGGCTGCAAGGCATCGCGTGCCTTATCGGGTAGTTGCCCTTCAACGATAAAATGCGGAGCCAGGCCTAAAATCCGGTCTTTGAGTTGTTGTTCGAAGCCGTTCATCACTGAACTGGTGACAATGAGTGCCAGTAAGCCCAACGCGATACCCGCCACTGAAAACGCATTGATAAAGGCGATAAACTGATTGCTCTTTCGGCTATTGCTGTAGCGAAAGCCAATAAATACTGACGCGGGTAGTGACATCCATTTTACCTGGTGTAAGTCTTCAATTGCGCTATACCGGAGGCTTAACGCGCTGTGCTCAATTAGCCACTAAAATAAGGGTTTTGTATTAAAAATAAAGGCTCTTGCGAGCCTTTATTTCAATTTCTGTCATTTAGACTTTTTGGCGGCGGGCTTTTTGGGTTCATCAATCACCCATTTATTGTCCTTAAACCAGGCTGTCCACCCGGTCGCTTTACCCTTGTCATTTTCGGAAGAAACATATTGTTGCTTCGTTTTACGACTAAACCTTACCAGAGTCTTGTTGCCCTCGTTATCCTGTGTGGGAGCATCCGCCAGATAACGCAACTTCTCCGGCAGTCTGTCTTTAAAACGCAACAACTCTTCCACCAGTGGCGCCCGTGTCTCTCTCGACTTAGGGAAGTTATGTGCGGCTAAAAAGATGCCGGAGGCGCCGTCTCTGAGCACAAAATGGGCATCAGATTTAGTACAGGGTAATTCAGGTAAATCCACCGGATCGGATTTCGGCGGAGCCACTTCACCATTTTTCAATAGCTTACGGGTGTTGCCACAGGTTTCATTGGTACACTTGAAATACTTACCAAAACGACCTGTTTTTAACTCCATCGGGGCTTCACAGCGATCGCAATCAATAACCGGACCGTCGTAACCTTTGATTTTAAAGTTGCCCTGCTCTACTTCGTATCCGGTACAGGTCGGGCTGTTGCCGCATATGTGCAGCTTGCGCTTTTCGTCGATAACATAACTGTCCATTGACGTACCGCAAACGTGGCAACGGTGGCGCTTTCTCAACACCTGAGCTTCTGCCTCGTCCTCTTTGTCCAGATCCACAACTTCATCGGCAGAAGTCAGGTTCATGGTATTGGTACAGCGCTCTTTGGGCGGCAGGTTATAACCCGAGCAGCCCAGAAACTGACCGGTTGATGAGGTGCGGATCATCATTTCGCGATCACACTTATCACACTTAATGTCAGTTTCAACTGATTTATTGCTGCTCATTCCGCCTTCTTCGGCAGGCAACTCAGCGGCTAACAACTTTTTATAGAAACCACCGTAAAACTCATCCAGTACATCTTTCCATTTGAGTTTGCCTTCGGCAATTTCATCCAGATGTTGTTCCATGTTCGCGGTAAAATCATAGCTCATCAGATCATTGAATTTTTCCAGTAATCTGTCGCTGACAATTTCCCCCATTTTTTCCGCATAAAAGCGACGTTGCTCGAGGCGTACGTAGCCGCGATCCTGAATGGTAGAAATAATACTGGCGTAAGTAGACGGTCTGCCAATACCCCGCTTTTCCAGCTCCTTAACCAGGCTGGCTTCACTGAAGCGCGCTGGTGGTTTGGTAAAGTGCTGTTTCGGGTCCAGTTTCAGTAAATTGAGAACTTCGCCTTCCTTAACATTGGGTAAGTTGTTGTCTTCTTCGCCTTTGCGCTTTATCTGCTCCTGAACACGGGTCCAACCATCAAATTTTAATACCCGGCCTTTGGCGGTTAAATCAAAGTCACCCGCTTTTACCGTGATCGTCGTGGCGTCGTATTTGGCAGGTGTCATCTGACAGGCCACAAACTGTTTCCAAATCAACTCATAAAGCCGCTGAGCGTCTTTTTCCATATCATTGAGGAATGCCCCCAACTTATCAACGTTCGTTGGTCTGATAGCTTCGTGGGCTTCCTGAGCGCCTTCTTTGCTACCATAAAAGTTAGGTTTCTCCGGTAAATAGGCGTCACCGAACTGAGATTCGATATAGCCACGGGCACTATTCAATGCCTCAGCACTCAAGTTGGTTGAGTCAGTTCTCATATAGGTAATGTGGCCAGCTTCGTACAATCGCTGTGCCATCATCATGGTCTTTTTCACCCCAAAGCCCAGCTTAGTACTGGCAGCCTGTTGCAATGTAGACGTAATAAAAGGAGCGCCTGGACGACTACTGGTAGGTCTGGACTCGCGACTGACCACTTCATATTTAGCTTTTTCCAGCAGCGCTAAAGCACTGTCTGTTTGCGCTTTATTAACCGGTTTAAAGGTTTTGCCATGCTGTTTTGCCACCATCATTCTGAATGGTGTGTTAGCCTGATTGTTCACATCAGCGTGAACATCCCAATATTCTTCAGGAATGAAGGCTTTGATTTCCCGCTCGCGTTCAACCACCAGACGCACAGCAACCGACTGCACCCGTCCGGCTGAAAGCCCTCTGGAAACTTTTTTCCACAACAGAGGTGACAACATAAAGCCCACGACTCTGTCTAAAAAGCGTCTGGCTTGTTGTGCATTAACCCGGGCGGTATTGACTTCGCCCGGTGTTTCAAAGGCTTCTTTTATGGCATTTTTGGTAATTTCATTAAACACCACCCGATGAAAGGTTTTGTTTTTATTACCAATAATGTTCTGCAAGTGCCAGGCAATTGCCTCTCCTTCTCTATCCAAATCCGTTGCGAGATAGATATGGTCAGCATCTTTAGCAAGCTTTTTTAATTCATTAACGACTTTTTCTTTACCCGCCATAATTTCATAGTGGGCTTCCCAGTAATTTTGCGGATCCACTCCCATGCGATCCACCAATTTTTGATATTCGTAATGCTGCAAATATTGTTGCTTTGCATCTTCACTAAATTCTTTCAGTTCTTTTGCCGGTTTTTTGGGCGGAACTTTGCCTAATGCTTTCGTTGGCAGATCTCTGACATGCCCGACGCTGGATTTTACGATGAAATCCTTACCCAAATATTTATTTATTGTCTTTGCCTTGGCTGGCGACTCCACAATAACGAGCGATTTTGCCATATTATACGTTCTAACCTTTACCTGACTGGTATTCACAACGACCAGTGGAACATTACATTCATGCTGTTATTAAAATTTCCTATTTTTAGGTATATCTGCAAAGTGAATAGAAAACAAGATTTTCTTCATAGTTATCTCATTCATGCTCTGCAGCCCTTTAAAAATAAGGTCTTCAAGATTGGCACAAGCATTAAAACACGTATAATGGCGACGCGATGAAAGAACTCAAGGCGAATTCTTCAACTCTTTAGAGGAAACTAATGAAGCAATACGAAGTCAATTTTGATGGTCTGGTTGGGCCAACTCATAACTACGGGGGGTTGTCCTTTGGCAACGTAGCCTCTTCCAGCAATGCCCAGGCGACAAGTAATCCTAAAGAAGCGGCAAAACAAGGTCTGGTTAAAATGAAGGCGCTGGCCGACCTTGGCATGCAACAAGGGGTGTTAGCACCACAAGAGCGACCCAATGTGCATGCTTTAAGAAGAATTGGTTTTAGCGGCACCGACGCAGACGTGCTGCAAAAAGCGGCAAAACAAGCGCCTCATATTTTACAATCAGTGTGCTCTGCTTCCAGTATGTGGACAGCGAATGCCGCCACAGTTTCCCCCGGCGCAGACACTGCGGATGGCAAGGTACATTTTACACCGGCTAATTTAACCAACAAATTTCATCGCTCTTTGGAGCCAATGATCACCGGACGGATTTTACAAGGCACATTTCAGAATCCAAAATACTTCCAGCACCATATGCATTTGCCCGACAACGATCACTTCGGTGACGAGGGCGCCGCTAACCATACCCGCCTGTGCGCAGATTATGGCCGCTCAGGTGTAGAGCTGTTTGTTTATGGTAAAGAAGCCTTTGATGTTTCAAAGCCTGCCCCCCAAAAGTACCCCGCTCGCCAAACCTTAGAGGCATCTCAGGCCATTGCGCGGTTACACGGACTGAGCGAAGAAAATGCGGTGTTTATGCAGCAGAACCCGGCGGTAATCGATCAGGGTGTGTTCCACAATGATGTAATTTCGGTTGGTAATCAAAATGTACTCTTCTATCACGAAGATGCGTTTATGGACACAGAATCGAAATTTGCCGAAATTCGCGACAAGTTCAACGGTGATGACCTACATTTTATCAAAGTTGCTCGTGACGATGTCAGCGTACTGGAAGCGGTAAAAACCTATCTGTTCAACACCCAAATACTCACTTTACCGAATGGTGAAATGGCGATTATTGCCCCTACAGAATGTCAGGAAAGTGAGTCTGTAAGTCGCTACCTGGATAAGTTAGTTACACTGGGAACACCGATAAAACAGGTGAAATATTTTGATGTTAAGCAGAGTATGCGTAACGGCGGTGGCCCTGCCTGTTTGCGCCTTAGAGTAGCATTGACCGAAGACGAACTGGCGGCGGTAAATCAACACACGCTGATCAATGATGGCTTGTTCGCCCGATTAAACACCTGGGTTGAAAAGCACTATCGAGACCAACTGTCTGTAGCTGACCTGGCCGATCCGCAATTGCTCAACGAGTCGCGCTCTGCACTGGATGAGTTAACGCAAATTCTGAAAATTGGCTCGGTTTACACCTTCCAGCAGGCGTAACACAGACTGACTTTACGAAGGGAGCGATAAGCTCCCTTTATTATTATTAATAATCAGAAATTAAAACTGAATCGCATCAACAATCGCCCGTGACACTTCACCGGCGGCACTCAACGTTGATTCAGGCTCATCGGCATCAGTTCCGGAGTGTTTGGTACTGACAAAGGGCGCTACTTCGGCAATATCCCCGGAAGTGATGTTTAGGTGTTTAGCAAACATCTCCACGGCCATTACAGCTTCATCAGGTGACAAACCGTCAGGTTCAGGGGTCCCGGTGGCACTCACGTATTCTGCACCAATCGCATCAATATCAAAGGTCAGGTAAATCTCGTCGATACCTTCCTGTTTAAAGTGCTCAATAGTTTCCGACGCGATGGCTTCTATACCCCGATTTTTAACATCATAATTCCAGTACTGTTTAACACCGTATTTTTCCTGCCAGTGCTCTTTCGGTTTACCGCTGGAGCGAATGCCAATTTGTACAACGTGGAAGGGCCGATCCAGGTCGTTGAGAATGTGATAAGTCCAGGAGCCGAAGCAGATGTCGATACCCAACCGCTGTTGCAGTAAATCCGTATGGGCATCAAAGTGAATGATACCCACTTTCTTACCCAGTTTTTTTTGTTGTTCAATATAGGCTTTGGTTAGCGGATAGCTGATGGAATGATCACCGCCTAAGGCGAAAAAACGCGCCCCCTGATTGAGTTCATAGGCACAGCGCACAACCTCATAGGCGATGGATAACGGGCTCACTGCCAGCTCAAGGTGCTCGTTGTCATAGAGTGCCGAGCGGCAGCTACGTACAGTGGCAGAATTCAAATATTTATCCATGAGCAAGTGTGGAATAACCCGAATATCGCCAATATCGTAGGTGATACTGTTTTTACTCATTCTGTCGTACAGGGCTTGTCGCACAAATAGCGGCCCCCAATTGGCACCGCGTAAAATGCCACCACCGGTGTCATGGCAAATACCGAACACCAGGGGTTTATCTACCTTGTAGTAACAATATTCCTGTAACTTTTTTCGCCAGGCTTTGTTAGCATCGTCGCCGGTGACGCCATACAAACGCTGGTGCAATACTTCTTTTTTGTCTTTCGCAGTTTGGACGGTAAATACCCCATTTCCCGGTGCACAAAGGTAATGATTGAGTTTTTCTTCAGGCGTTAATGACACAAAACAGTCCTCGCGATCTTGATAGTATATCTTCTACCAAGAATAGCACTGAGCGCATTATTTGCGTAAAAGCCAGTGATGAAAAAGGCGACCTGGGGTCGCCTTTAACGTTACTACAACGTATTGGTGCAGGAGTTACCTGAGCCAAAATCATTGTCATTAGGCGGCGTACTTTCAATGGTGGCATCTTCTGCGGAAACCCCCAGGGTGTGGAACAGACTGCTTCGATTTTCAGAGCCTGCCACCGGGGTGCTGGCAACAATTTTTATGGTTGCCCAGGCGCCGAAATTCTTCGGATATCTGAAACTAAATCGCGCCTGACCATTTTGATCCGTAATTACGTTGCCATCAATGGCACCCACATTACCCGGATCTATCTCACCATTGCCATTGGTATCTTCGCCGCTGTCTAAGATAGCGTCATCATCAATGTCCTCGTTAGAACAGGCAGCAGTATAAACAGCAACCCAATATTCAAACGCATCAGCGTTGGGGAATGGTTCCCAGTAGCCTTTGTAATAAGCCGGTCTTCTGACCTGATAATTAGCATCACCAGGTTCGGCGTTGGGGTCTAATAATTCGGTGTATTTTACCGGTGTACCGGAAATCGTAAGTTCCACATTAGGAACCGGGTTTGAGTTTGCATCCGTCACAAACAAGGTAAATTCTTTTTCATAGCTATCTCCTGTCGGTGACAGAATTTCATTACCGGTGCCAATAGAGATAAATAAAGCGCGATTAGCAACAGCAATATTGGTGGAGGCCGCTATCCCCGAGGTATCTTCGGTTGCCGTAATCACGATGGCATCTTCACTGGTTACCGTATTAGAGGTAAATACTGTGGATGCCAGGCCATTACTGTCAGTTACCGCAGCGGGAGGAAACAAACTCCCGCCACTGACATCTTCAGCAGTAAATCCCACAGTAACACCTTTCACCAGGTTACCGATGGGATCCCGCAACACCGCCGTAATGGTACTTTTTTGGCCACCCGGGCCGATAGAGTTGGGACTGGCAGAAACGATAATAGAGGCCACTTCGGTGGCAATGAACTCCACTTCAATACGCGCAGAAACTTCTCCATCATCCGAATCGGTGCCACGCGCACTGATGATTGCCGGGCCAGCAGTATTGGAACTGGCGGTAAAGGTAACCTGGCCATTTTCATCCGTAACGGCTGCATTAGTACTCAGGGTGCCGCGGGTGGTGGTTAATACTATGTCCCCTCCCTGATAAGGGGTATTGTCTTTTAACCAACTAATGGTGATGCTTTCCTGCGTATTTAGCGGCACATCTTCTACCGTAGCTCTGGCAAAACTAAACTCGTCCTCCTGAACAATAATACTCTGTGATGCGCTGGCATTCAGCGCCGTTGCGGTAATCACATCAGTGCCAGACAGCAGAGCATTGTAAGTCAGCGTAATTAAACCCGTTTCATCGGTTACCGGGCTGGTATCAGACAGGGCTCCTTCTACTTGCGAAGACAAACTAACCTGCTGATTTGGAATACCGTTACCATCAGAATCTGCCACTATGATGCTGATATCACCGGTGTCATTAAGAATCACCGAGGTCGGAGCATTAATATTCACGACGGTCCCGGTAACATCAACCGTTAACGTGCGGCTCAGGCCACCGGCCCTGGCGGTTAAGGTAATGGTGCGGTTCTCCGGGTTATTCTGTGAGGTCAATCTGGCCCTTGCAGTACCATCAGCCTGTGTCGTGCCCTGTATGATACTGAGTTCACCCGAATTAGAAGAAAACGAGACATCAATGCCCTCCATCAATATGTTGTCTTCATCTTTTACCAATGCGATAAGTTCTACCTCATCAGAACCACTGGAGGCCAGTAATAAGGAGCTGGTGAAAAAGTCCAGGGTCGCAGGCTGCTCTTCTACCACCTGCCCATCACCGGCTGAATTGAATCCGATATCTTCCTGCTCTGCAGTGTTAAGCGTTGCTATAACCACTCCGGACCCCGCCACCTGACCAACCCGTAAATTGATAGTGGCAACACCAGAGTCTTCCGTTAGTGCCGTGGCACTGGCAGGATCAAAAAAAGCCAGAGCGTCATTTGACAGCGAAAATGTCACCAACTCATCGGAAATTGGCGCGCCTGTCTGGTCGGTCACTGAGACTTCAACCCGCAATGGGTTAGCAGATGCCAGATCGTTATCCTCTTCGCCTGATACGGTATTGAGCAATCGCATGCTGATGTTTTTGCCGGTTACACTGGCATCGCCCAGTGAGCTAAAACCGATTTGCGCGCTTTCTCCTGTTTGCAATTCAGCCGTAACCAGCCCATCTCCCTGAATAGAACCAACCAATAATCCGATACTGGACACCCCTTGTGCATTTGTTAAAGCCGTGCCATTTTCCGGAGAGAAGCTTGCCAGTCCGGCCTGGTTAAATGAAAAGGTGACTAATTCGTCATCGGCGGGATTGCCATCGGCATCGGTCACAGTTGCAGTGATCGAAAGTGGTGTTGTCAGGCTTAATTGGTTACTGGCGGTGCCGGTTTCCGCCTCCTGAATTGTCAACTGGACGGACAAGGAGGTAGTATCTGGATCGGTTGGATTATCGTTATTATCACGACTTAAGCCGCCACCACCGCCACCACACGCGGTTAGCGTAAACAAAGCCAACAAGGTTAAAATGTGTTTGGACCAGATAGCCATCAGAAGATCCCTTATCGTTTTTATACTGAGCACGCGACTTCCCCACTTTTAAATTTTTTTATTCAGCTTCGCAAACAATCTTGTTACGCTTGTCCCAAATAATAAATAAAGCAAATTCTATGGAACAAACTAACAAAAAATATAGCCTCACTGCCCGAGTTTTTATCGGCATGATAGCCGGAATATTGACCGGGTTTTTCTTACAGTTACTGTTTGATGATAGCGGAGATTTTACCTTTAGCCTACTTGGCTTGGAATTTTCAACGTATGGATTTTTCGTAGAAGGTATTTTCAACATTATTGGTCAAATCTTTATCGCCAGTTTAAGAATGTTGGTTGTGCCTTTGGTGTTGGTTTCATTGATTTGCGGAACATCAAATCTCAGTGATCCTTCTCAATTGGGCAGACTGGGCGGTAAATCAATTGGTTTGTACGTTGTTACCACAGCGATTGCCATTACCATAGCGATTAGCATGGCGCTGATTGTCTCTCCTGGTGACGGCGTAGAACTCTCTGCAGACACCACCTTTACAGCCAATGATGCCCCGTCACTGCCTCAGGTCATCATCAATATGTTCCCCACCAACCCCATCAGTGCAATGGCTGACGGTAACATGTTGCAAATCATTGTTTTTGCGCTGTTGTTTGGTATTGCGATGTCGATGGCCGGTAAAGCGGGTGAGCGTTTGTCTGTTATCATGAATGACCTGAACGAAGTCATCATGAAGCTGGTTACCATTTTGATGAACCTCGCCCCCATTGGCGTATTCGCTTTAATGGCAAAACTGTTCTCCACCATTGGCTTCGATACGATATTGGCCCTGTTTAAATACTTTTTCCTGGTACTGGCCGTTTTAGCTATTCACGCCATGGTGGTGTACCCGCTATTACTCAAAGCCTTAACCGGATTGAACCCCGCTATGCTTCTCAGAAAAATGCGTGAAACCGCCCTGTTTGCATTTTCCACCTCAAGCAGCAGCGCGACATTGCCGGTAACCCTGGAAACCGCCCGCAACAAGTTGGGCGTACACAACTCGGTTTCTTCCTTTACTATCCCGCTGGGTTCTACCATCAACATGGATGGTACCGCCATTATGCAAGGTGTCGCTACGGTGTTTATCGCCCAGGTATTTAGCGTTGATTTGACGATCTCAGACTATCTGATGGTTATTCTTACAGCGACATTAGCGTCAATCGGTACTGCCGGTGTCCCAGGAGTTGGTTTGATTATGCTGGCAATGGTGTTGCAGCAGGTTGGACTGCCCGTTGAAGGTATAGCGCTGATCATTGGTGTGGATCGGTTACTGGATATGACACGTACCGCCGTCAATGTAACGGGAGATTGTACTGTTGCCTGTATCGTCGCAAAATCAGAAAACAAACTGGCCGAAGAGGTATTTAATAACCCCGATGCAGATAATGACAACGAAGAAATCGACATGAAGTCTTATCACAAACTGGGTAACGACTAAATCAGCCACGCCCCATTAAAAAAGCCAGTCATCGACTGGCTTTTTTATTTGTGCTGCTACCTATCGAAACACCGACTGGCGCCAATTCCCCAATTCGGTCAGGGTATTTTTCATGGTCATGCTGGCCGCATCGGCCAGTTTGTCCGCCAGTTTTTTGCGCGGTTTATATTTAATCGAGAAGATCTCTTTATCTTTAACCTGCGCCAGCAGGTAGTCATCAGAGGTCTGAATTTCGTCCACCAAATCCAGCTCAAGCGCTTTTTTACCTATCCAATGTTCACCTGTTGCCACTTTGTCAATATCAACAACACTGCGAAACTCCTGGATATGTGACTTAAAATAATGATGAATCTCTTCTAACTCAGCCTTAAATTTAACTCTGGCTTCATCAGTGTTTTCACCAAACATCGTCAGAGTGCGTTTAAACTCACCAGCTGTGTGTTGCTCCCACTCAACGTTATTGTTTTTCAGTACTTTGTTAAAGTTAGGCATTTGGGCGATAACGCCAATGGAGCCAATATAAGCAAACGGCGCCGAGATAATTTTATCTGCAACACATGCCATCAGGTAACCGCCACTGGCCGCCACTTTATCAACCGCTATGGTTAACTTAAGGCCACGGTTTTTAATGCGAGCCAGTTGCGACGCAGCCAAACCGTATCCGTGTACCGCACCACCCGGTGATTCAAGCCTGACTAACACTTCATCGCTGTCGGCCGCGACAGTCAGTAGTGCGGTAACTTCCTGACGCAAACTGTCCACTTCTTTTGCATCCATTGAGCCGTTAAAATCTAAAACGTAAAGCTTCGCCTCAATTTCACCTTCTTTGGACTTTTTATCCTTTTCTTTGCTCAGTTTTTTCTGCGCTTTTTCCCAGCTTTTAAACTGCTCTTTGCTGAATACCGTTGCCTTTGCTTTATATTCCAACTCCTCAAGTTTGTCGGATATAGAACTGATATCCAGCTCGCCTTTGTCCTGTTTTTGCTTTGATGCGATTGAGACAAGTCCGCCGAATGCAAACAACAAGGCCATAACAATAGTAACGGCTTTTAGTAAAAACATGCCGTATTCGCTTAAAAATTCCAATTAACTCTCCTGCTGGTTGGGAATGCGTGTTTTATCCGTATATGGGGGTGTTTATACTAATACCAATTTCGCAGAGAAACTACTACTTAACCCATACCACAGATAGTAAAAGGCCGGCATGACAGCCGGCCTGTATCAGCTTAAATCGCCTTAACTTTTGCTTTTGTGAAAGGCGCTGTTAATACGACGCATCAAAAAGTTGCGATGTATCTTTGTGGCCTGATCACCGCGTTTGAGGTTTAACTCATCCACAATCTGCTCAAGTTCGTAGGTCGCTACTGCCTGTGCAAAATGCGGATAGGCACTCTTGGCCTCAAGACCTGATATATTCAGCAGGCGATCGACATAAGCTACCTGCAGATTCTGACGGAAGCTGTTGACACTACCTTTCATATCGTCCTCAAAGATTGCGTCAGTTAAATCGGCAAACACGACTTCTAACGGGTAATCGTTGCCGTATAACGCGGTATCAACGATGCGCTCAACGGTGTTTTTATGCATCACATGAGCAAGAACCCCTTGTTGCGCTTTCAATACCATTTCGTGTACTTTTGGATCTTCGTTTTTGCCGAAGTTCTCAAAGTCACGTCGTTGTTTTTGCATCTGGTCATAAAGGGGTTGCATACCGTCAAAGGCATTAGGTGCAAACAGGTTGTCTCTTAGTGAAGACATCGCTGCTTTTTGAGTCACGGCTGGGGTTGGAGTAAAAGGCTTGGTGGCCCCTTCCTGCCCAACCATAGCACGATCCACATAAACCCCGCCGATGTAACGTGAGGTGACATTTGCCTGGCGTGAAAATTCAGTGAAAACAGCATTAACTCCCACAACCAGATCATTATAGGAATCTCCTGGGTTTAACGCTTTCTCAGTCATTTTTCCCCAGGTATCCCGGATTAGCTCAAAGCGATCTTTGGCGTAAGCAACAACATCCCCTGACATATCAAAAATGTTAACTCTGGGATCAATATGTCTGCCCGGTGCGCGCATATCATCGGCATCGTTACCAAATGCCAGTTCCGGCTGTGTCGAACGATTGAGAATTTCGGTTAATCGGGCTTCTTCCGCAGCAGCATCGTCAAGTGCTTCGGAATAACCATATTCAATAACCCAGTCATCATAGGGTCCTGGTTTCTCCGTGTAAAAATCCCCCTGCTCTTTACCCGGAGGGGCGAAGTTTACCGACGGATAATCCATCACTGAACCCGCTAATATGCCCTGAGTAACACTTTCGTCATGCACCACATCGTTGTCGTGCAGTTGCGTGGCACGCATATTGTGGTTCAACCCCAACGTATGTCCGACTTCGTGCAAAATCAGGTAATACATGGTTTGCTTTAACATCTTGTCTTTTTCAATATCACCCATGCCCTGGGCCATCGCCGTTGCCTGACCAAACAACAGGTTAGCATTCATGGCATGGCCTAAAGAGCAATGTAAACCCTCTTGCTCAATATCCACAGTGTCTGTTTCTGAATAACCATCACTCAGGAAATTAGCCTGAATCCAACGGCCTTTCATAAAGGTGTATTCCAACATGATATCAGCGGCAATAATTTCGCCGGTGTAAGGGTTCGCAATACTCGGTCCATAGCCACCAAAAGGCGGTCTTGGCGAACTGGTCCAGCGCAACACATTGTAGCGAATGTCATCGGCACTCCATTCAGCATCATCTGGCTGAACTTTTACTTCAATAGCATTGCTGATACCGGCTTTTTCAAACGCAGAATTCCAGGCCAATGTGGCATTTTTAATGGTCTCACGCCACTCCATTGGTGTGGTATTTTCAATCCACCAGGTGATCGGTTTAACCGGGTCAGAAACTTTTGCGCCAGGGTTTTTCTTTTGCAGATCCCAGCGATTAATCACATCGCGATAATTGGCGGTGCGATCTGAGGTCATATCATCGAATTGTTGCAGGAAATATCCCACCCGAGGGTCGTCTCGTCGTGGTTTAAAGTCATTATCGGGAAGCTGCACAAAGGAATGTTGCAATTGCACAGACACATAGCGCGGATCGGCAAGTTCATTATTACCGGCATTTTTAGGATTAGCGTCCTCAAAAACATATTCTACGATCATGTCGGTATTTTCTGGAAAGTTGTTAATTTCCAGAATGCGCGATTTACCACCGGTAAACTTACCCAATTTAAAGCGCTTAGAATCTTTATCTGCAGCCGGGTTAGGCCAGGGCGATACCTTGTGAATGCTTTCGTTGAGTACTAGGTCAGCCAAAGAAACGGCATACTTGCCCTCCTCGTCCATTTCAATTTTTGTTGATACCAGTACTGCTGAGCTGATGTTTGCATCTGCCGCACGACTGATGGCATTACTTTGATCAAAGTAGTAACGTGGGTTTAGCGCAACGACATCGATGCGATCAAAGTACTTACGAAATTCGATCAATTTGCCATCGCGATAGGCCCCTTTAAAGTGACCAGCGTCAAGGGCACCATTGACCGTATGCGCCATGTAAAGAATGGGCTTGTTTAACATATCATCAGTAATTACAACAAACCCAGAGCCGTCTTTTTCGTCGCGATAAACATCCATTAACCCCGGAAATGCTGCTTTTTCTGCCAGCTTTTCAGTCATGGACTTTTCTTTTTTCTCTTCCGCCGCTACTTTGTCTGCGCTTTCAGATTCTGCGGGAGCGGCTTCACTTTCCTGCATCAATAAGAGTTTGTGCTGTTCGCTTTCTGCGGCCTGAGCATTAATTGCGACTGATATTGCAGCAGCCAGCAAAGTAATTCGAATGTTCCTCATATCTCATCCTGTCGTTTTATTATTGGGTATTAGTTGTATTGCCATTAAATGACAAAAGCAGCAGAGTTTATATCAAAAATGCAGAGGAATTGCTTTTAGAAATGCTTCGTTACGAATTAACGAGGTAAAGACGGGACGCTATGCCTTGTCGGTTATTTGTCGGTACTTTTGTGCGGTACACGCCAATCCTGAATCACACCGACGTCAGGAGCCAGTAACCGCCAATGACCCAGGGCTAAACTGATTTCAACCCGCCCTGAGGTCACAAGATTAACCGGTTTACCTTTGCCCGGACATAGCCAGTCAATCAGGTCGTTAAATCCGGGATTGTGGCCAAACAGGTATAGCCGTGTAATATCATCGCTCAGCTCACGCAGAATCGCGACCAGATTGTCCCGACTTGCTTCAATTAATCGCGGTTCCATACGCAAACACTGATAATCCCAGCGTTGTGCCTGAAAGTAACATACTGCAGTTGACCAGGCCCTGACAGCGGGAGAACAAAGCACCATGTCAGGTGCCTGCTGACTGTGGCTGGCCATTTCAGGTGCCTGCATCAGGCCGCGCTGATTGAGTGGTCGATAACAATCCTCGGTGGCGTATTTCCAACTGGATTTGGCGTGTCGACACAATATCAGTGTTTTCATACTTTATACCAACTCCATTAAATGCCAGTTAGTGCGATGGTGTTTGTCTGAATATCGATGCCACAAACTGGGCGACTAATGCGGCGATCACTTCAGGCTCTCTGTTCAACTTTAATTGCGCTTTCAGGCCCATAATTTGCGCCTGAATAATGATTGCCAAACCTTTAGCCTGTGCGGAGATTTCTTCCGGGCTTTTCCCAAGCTCCGCCAATACCAACTCTGTTTGCTGCTGCAATTCATCACGCACTTCCAACAATGCGTTTCTGGCATAGCTTACTAAATCCGGTTGGCGGGTTTCTAATTCATTCACGGTTTTCACCAAAAAACACAGATCCGAGGGTGCGCTGTTGTCAGTGAAAATAGCCAGCGAAATGGTTTTTGTTAAACCTTCAATCGCAGTATCAGACCCGGCCATAGTAGTCTTCATTTTTAACAGCCATTGCTTTTTATAGCACTCAAGTGTTCTGAGGTATAAGGTGTCTTTGTCTCCGAAAGCCCCATAAATACTGCCCGGCCTCATGTCCATGGCATGCTGCAACTGCCTCATTGTTGTTGCACCATAGCCGTTCATCCAAAACAACTGCGTTGCCTTTTCGATGGCAGTGTCAATATTCACCCGAGTCATATCTGTTTCCAATCAAATTTGAACATTTGTTCAAATTTACCTTGAACAAGCGTTCAATTTCAAATAAATTTAAATGGTAAATTCATTACAGAGGACTAACAAAGATGACTGATTTCACTCTCCACACTCTGGAAAGCGCACCAGAAGCAGCAAAACCTTTACTCAAAAAAAGCCAACAAGACTTCGGCATGATCCCAAATCTGCATGCCGTAATGGCTGAATCACCAGAAGCCTTAGAGGCCTATCAGCAATTGCACCGGTTGTTTACTCAAAGTTCATTGAATAAAGATGAGCTGACGGTCGTCTGGCAAACCATTAACCGCGCCCATAATTGTCATTATTGTTTGCCGGCTCATAGCCTTGTGGCGCAAATGATGGGCGTTAACAGCGAGCTAAACGACGACGTGAAAAATGGCAAAGTACTGGCAAATGCGAAACTCGAAACTTTGCGAGTAACCACGCTGGCGATGGTGGAGCAACGCGGTAATTTAAGTGCAGAGCAAACAGAAGCCTTTTATCAAGCGGGTTATTCTAATCAGGACATGTTGGCCATTATTTTAGGCATGGCGCAAAAGGTAATGAGCAATTTTACCAATCACATCGCCAATACGCCGGTGGACGACGCATTTAAAAAGTACATTTAATTCCATATTTTTAATATATCAAAGTTGCAATAATAAAGTTATTGCAACTTTTCTGTTCCTGATCCCAACTCAAAAATAGGAAAATATTCAATAGTTTGTAATTTCCTTTTTATATTCAACTGCGCAAATTTTAAAAATATGACGGTTCATACTGGTACAAATTAGATTTTATACAATACTGAAAAGACTAATTTGAAATAACGTTTTGCACCACTATGCTTAACCAACTGACTGTAAAAACAAAACTCCTTTCACTTTGTGTCATTCCCTTATTCGCTTTTGTATTCATGAGCTTGTTTATGATCGGTATCATGGAAACACTGATTCGCGGCATCGACAGTCTTTATGATGATCGCATAGTTCCACTAAAACAAATAAAAGTAGTTTCGGATAATTACGCGGTAAATATTGTCGATCATTACCACAAATATCGCGCGGGTTTAATCGATAAAAACAAACTACTTAGCGATATAAAACAATTTAGAAAAACCGCCGATGAAAACTGGCAAAAATACCTGCAAACAAAATTGACCAGTGAAGAAAAAAGGCTCACTGAAGTGTCTGCCAGAGAGTTGCAAAATGTCGTTCGATTGATTGAATCCTACGAGCGAAATATTCAGACCTCGGCAAACAATCCATTGCAGGGAGATAATTTTGTTAAAGAGCTCTATTCCGTATTTGATCCTTTAAGTGCCAGTTTTAATGACCTGATTGATTTACAACTGAATGAAGCCAGTAAATTCAAAGCTGAGTCAGATGCTGAATTTGAAACCACGGAAACACTGCTCTACATAACGTTATTTGCATTAATCATAGGAATGATCGTGCTGGCATGGCTTGTTTACCGCAGTATTCAATTTGCATTGCGAGCGCTCAGAGACACCATTATTAATATTGCAGACACTGCCGATTTAAGACTGCGAGCCATTGATGACGGCGGTGATGAAATTGCAGAAACCGCCGCAGGTTTTAACAAAATGTTAGAGCGCCTTGAAAACCTGGTCAGAAACGTCTCTAAAGCAACCTATACCTTGTCTTCTTCTGCGGAAGAAATGAGCAGTATCAGTACTCAGGTTGCAGCCACAGCCACTGAGCAAGAGCAGCAAACCACCATGATTGCCACAGCAATCACAGAAATGAGCACGGCCATTCAGGAAGTGGCCAATAATGCCAATAGCTCCTCTGTAAAAGCCAATGACGCCAATGGCAACGCTGCCATTGGCATTGAGAAGATACAGGACAATATAAAAGGCATTAACGAATTGTCGAATGTCGTGAATGAAAACGCACAAAAAATCACCTTATTAAATCAGCAAACCAATGAAATTAATCAGGTGGTGTTGATGATCCAGGGCATCGCTGAGCAAACAAATTTACTGGCCCTAAATGCGGCAATTGAAGCTGCCCGGGCCGGTGAATCAGGCAGAGGATTTGCCGTAGTTGCCGACGAAGTACGCCAGTTAGCTCACAACACTCAGGAGTCTACCACCAAGATCAACGATATGATTAGCAAACTACAGATGTCAGCCAAAGAAGCGGTAGAATCAATGTCTACAGCGCAGGACAAAGCCAGTCAAAGTGTGGAACACGCCAAAGATTCATCTAATGTTTTGCAGGAGATTGTCACTGCTGTGATGGAAATTTCAGATATCAATGCACAAGTCTCGGTAGCCACAGAAGAGCAAACTGCGGTTGCCAATGAAATCAGTGAAAATATCAATGAATTCACTATCAGTACCGGGATGGTGGCTGAAAACGCCAATCACAGTGCAGTAGCCAGTCAGGAATTGGCCAAGCTGGCCAGCGAACTACAGAGTCAAATTCAGATATTTAAAACCAACCAGGCGTAACCCCTTACGCCAGAGTGTGATTGTAAAGATTTGTCAGGTTTTCTAAATAAAAGTAAAACCTGCAGCGAGGTACGGTGCTAAATGCTAACATCCGCGTCTAATTCGCCCTATAATTTACTCATTCCACATTAAACGGAAGTACCATGAAAGCCAAGACACTCTCCCTCTCGCTGTTATTCAGTCTGATTTCCTGCAGCGAAGTTAAACCCCCGCCCGAGCCTGCAATTCGCCCCATCACCTGGGTGCAGGCTGAACCGTCATCTTTCAAACAAATTCGCAGATTGTCGGGAACCATTCAACCGGTAGAGGCCACCAATTTAAGTTTTGAAGTTGGCGGCAAAATCAAAACCATCGATGTTGATTTAGGGGACAGGATTCAAAAGGGTCAGATTATTGCGAGACTGGACCAGCGCACCTATCGGTTGTCGCTGCAATCTGCAGAAGCAAACTTACAACAGGCCAAATCTTCGTTAAGTGAAGCACAGAACGAATTTACGCGCTACAAAGAGCTTATCGCAAAAGGACTGGTGTCGGCGTCGGGGTTTGACAATGTCAAAGCAGCCTTTGAGTCTGCAGAATCAGCCGTCAATATTGCGCAGGCGCAACTGGATATCGCCAGAAAAGATCTGGCAGATACCGAATTAGAAGCTCCCTATGATGGCACGGTGACTAAAAGACTGGCGGAACCGTCCATGCAGATATCACCCGGTCAGGCAATTTTCGAAATTGAAGGAACAGACGGCCTGGAAGTAAAAGTAATGGTACCAGAAACCTTAATTTCCCGGCTGAACAAAGAAGTTGATGTCGCCGTGAGCTTTCCGGCATTACCAGGCATGAGCAACACGGGAACAATTACCGAATTAGGTTCCCGAGCTGAATCAGCGAATGCCTTTCCGGTCAATGTTTTTGTGCTCTCGCCACCTAAAGAACTCAGAGCAGGTATGACAGCTGAAGTGGACTTCTCGTTTCAGGGGGCGGGACGGACCGGCTATTCTGGTGACATTTTCAGGCTGCCCATTGCCGCCATCATGCCTGGTCAGGGTCAGACAAGTTATATATTTGTGTTTGACCCAACCAGTCAAACAGTCAGCAAACGCTTAGTGCAAACAGAGAACATTTACGACAATCAGATATTGGTAAGTACGGGCCTTGAACCGGGCGAAATTGTTGCCACAGCCGGGGTCAACTACCTACAGGATGGACAAACAGTCAAATTGCTCGATAAGCATGTTCAGCAGTATAACTAAGAGGTGAACATGAACTTAACTGAGATAGCTTTTCAGTATCGCAAGCCGGTATTGATGATTTTGGTACTATTGCTGATCAACGGCCTATTTGCCTATTTTACCTTGCCAGCCAAAGAAGATCCGACCATAACCATCAGAACAGCAGTGGTCAGCACCCGATTTGAGGGAATGTCGCCAGAACGTGTCGAACAGTTGATTACTAAAAAACTCGAAGAAGAAATTCGCAAAATACCGGAAGTGGAAAAGATTCGCTCTACCTCTTCAACAGGACTTTCCACAATTCACGTTGAAGTATACGACCGTTATTTTGATCTGGAACTTATCTGGCAGGATCTGCGCAACAAGGTAAAACAAGCCCAGGCAAATTTGCCATCTGGCACCCAAACTCCGTTTGTTAACGATTCTTATGGTGACGTGGCTGTAGCCACCCTCGCCCTCACTTCAGATGACTTTTCGCCGGCAGAAATGGCCGACATCAGTACCCATATCCGCGATATGTTGTATTCGGTACCCGGTACAGAAAAAGTGGACATTTCGGGCACGCAGGAAGAACGAATATTTTTGGAAGCCTCAGGGGCCAAATTATCGCAATTGGGCATTTCTCCCTACACATTGAGCGCGGAATTATCAAAGCAAAATATAATCATGCCCGGAGGACAGATTGATACTGGCAGCAAAGCCTTTGTGGTAGAACCTACCGGAAACTTCAATTCAATAGAGGATATCAGTAACACCCATATCTCTATTCCGGGCAATGAAGAAACCATCGCATTGAAAGATATTGTCACCATTAAAAGAGATTATCGCGATCCTGTGTATCAACCCGCTTACTTCAATGGCAAGCCAGCAATTATGTTTGCTATCAATATGGCCAGCAACTACAACATATTAGAATATGCGCCACGGCTTAAAAGCACTCTGGACAGAATCCTCAATACACTGCCTATTGGTTACAACATTGAAGTGGCAACCTGGCAAGCAGACCAGGTGGACAAAACCGTATCCAATGTCTCAGTCAGTGTGTTGCAAACCTTGATAATTGTCTTGCTGGTGGTGATATTCTTTCTCGGTAAACGTACAGGGTTGATCGTCGGCTCGATCATTCCCTTCGTAATGCTGGTCACGCTGGCTATTATGCAATTCAGCGGCATGCTGCTGGAACGCATGAGTCTGGCTACCCTGATAATTGCGCTGGGGCTATTAGTAGACAACGGTATTGTCGTAGCCGAAGATTTCAAACGGCGACTTGAAACAGGTGTTGCGCGAAAGCAGGCTATGATTCAGGGAGGCAAAGAGCTAGCGATGCCGCTACTTAGCTCCTCGCTGACCACCATTTTATTCTTCATTCCTCTGATGATGGCTGAACACGCGGCCGGTGAATATACCCGCTCAATTTCATTGGTGATATTAATTACTTTGTTGAGCAGTTGGCTACTGGCACTGTGTGTGACTCCGGTCCTGTGTTATTACTTCATTAAAGTAGACGACACCGCAAGCAATTCGGACAACAACAGTGCCCTTCCAGCGAGCACTATGTTGGGCAACATTCAGCAGCAGTATCGCGATTTCCTGCATTGGATATTAGCGCACAGGGGCGTATTTGGCGGCATAATGTTGGGCCTGTTTATACTCAGCCTTTTGAGTTTTAACTTTGTTTCAAAACAGTTTTTTCCCGACTCTGATCGCAATCAACTTACCGTGAATATTGAAATGGCTAACGGTACCTCGTCCCGCACAACTAACAAGCAAATGCAGGACATTTTTGCCTGGTTGAACGACAAAGAACAATTTCCGGAAATTGAGCGTTTCACCGGTTATGTTGGGTTTGGCGGGCCACGCTTTGTGCTGTCACTCAACCCTATCGATCCCGCTGATAACAAAGGATTTATTGTTATCAATTTGACAGATGCAGAGACAGTGGATGCCATGCAACAACGCTTGCACAAAGGTTTTATCGAAAATTTCCCCGATGTTTTCGCCCGGGTGGAAAAAATGTTTCTTGGTCCTTCCGATTCCAACACCATTAAAATTCAGGTGAAAGGCCCGGACAAAGACATTATTTACAGCAAGGCTCAGGAGGTCATGGCGTTATTGCAATCAATACCTGATACCGTGGATATTCGTCAGGACTGGGAAAACCTGATTGTTAAGGTTCAGGTGCAGGTTGATCAACATAGGGCAAGACGTGTCGGCATTACTTCAGAAGACATCGCCAATGAGCTACAGGGCTTTTTTTCCGGTTCATTAGTAACTGAATACCGCGAAAATGAAGATATTATTCCGGTGATGTTTCGCGCGAATGAAAGCGAGCGCTTTAATCTCGACAGGCTGCGCACTGTGTCCATCTACTCCAGTAAGTTAGGACAGGCCGTCCCCTTGTTTCAGGTGGCTGACTTCGGGCCTGTATATCAGTATTCAAAGATTCAACGCGAGAATTTATTTCGCACGGTAAGTGTTGAAGGACGCAACCTGATGATGTCTGCAGAGGATTTAAAGGCGCTGATAGATGCCGATATCCAGGCGCTGGCTGCCGATCTCCCCTTAAACCACTATATCGAATACGACGGAGTTATTGTGGAATCTGCCGGTGCTGCAGAAGCACTCAGTGCCAACATGCCACTGGCGATGGCCATCATTGTTATTCTATTGGTACTGCAGTTTAACTCGTTCCGACGCGCCGGGATTATTCTCCTCACCATCCCGTTGTCTGTTATCGGTACCGTTATCGGACTGCTGGTGATGAATGCCCCCAGTGGTTTTATGGTAACGCTGGGGATCTACAGCCTGGCGGGGATTATTATCAATAATGCCATCGTGCTGATAGACAGAATTGACATCGAACGGCAGGAAGGAAAAACAGATTTTAATGCTATTGTCGATGCCTGCATTACCCGGCTTCGTCCAATAACGATGACCACCATCACCACTGTGATGGGATTGCTGCCTCTGATAGTGTTTAAAGATCCGTTGTTTTACGGCATGGCGGTGGTTATTGCTTTCGGCCTAGCGGTGGGCACACTGCTGACCCTGGGCGTAGTTCCTGTCCTCTATGCGGTATTTTATCGCATCAACACCGTCGCAAAGTCGGACTAAGAAATGTTTTCGGGAATGTCTGGTGACATTCCCGCCATACAGTCAGGGTCTGTTGAACTATGCAGAATGTATTCTGTTCCAAACAGACCTATTTTAGTCGCGAAACCGTCACTGCTAAATCTGGAATTTCTTCATTTCTGACTGCAACTCTTCTGACGACTGCCTGATTAAATCCGCTTTGTCATGGGCACTACGTGATACCTGTGCGGTGTCACGACTCATTTTGGAAATATCGCTGATACGTAGGTTGGCCAGTTCCGCTAATTGCAATTGCTGCTGTGAGGCCACGGCGATATTTTGGCTTTTTTGCGCACTGTCTTCAATAAGCGTAAACATTTCATCCAGTGCTTCTCTGACCTGAGAAGAACAAGAAACACTGTGCTCACTGGTTTTAATGCTGGTTTCTACTGAATCGATCGCGTCTCTGGCTACTTTTTGTAAACGCTCAATCATATTGTGAATTTCCTGAGTGCTTTCCGAGGTGCGTTTTGCCAGATTCCTGACTTCATCAGCCACAACAGCAAAACCTCGCCCTTGTTCACCGGCCCTGGCTGCCTCAATTGCAGCATTAAGTGCCAGTAGATTGGTTTGCTCTGCAACACCTTGTATAACATGCAGCACCCCTTCAATCCCTTGTACTTCCTCACCCAGTACGTGAATACTCTCACCGGCTTTTTCGATTTGTCGTTCCAGCTCTGTGATGGTCGTTGTGGATTCCTGTGTGAGTTCGCTGGCTTCATCACCTTTTTGTTTTGCCGCATTAATTGCCACCGCTGTACTGGCCACGTCTTCGTTTACTTTTTGTGCGGTTGTGGCAATCTCTTCTATTGATCTGGCTACCGTTTCAGTTTCACTGTTAAGCGAGCCGGTCAACTTATCCAGGTGCAATGACTGCTCTTCTGAATCTTTTACCTGCTCTTTCAATACCCGGGATACACCGTTGATGTTAGTGACAACATCGGTCAGCGCTTTTCGCATGTAAGTAATCGAACCCATTATACTGTCCGGGCGAAAATCGAAATCAAAGCTGTCGTCTTTCAAATCTCCCTTGGATACACGACTGACCGTGGACACTACCTGTTTAATCTCGGCACCAAGGTCTTGTTGTAAACGGGTGCCAAAATAATAGAGATAAAACGCGATTCCTATGGCAATAAGCGTAGACAACCCCACTAACCAACGGGCAATCGACCAATATCGCTCATCCACTTCTTTGAAACTAATACCAGTGCCCACATACCAGCCCCAACCCGGAGTGCGTTGCACTACAGAGGTAAGTTCCACCACTTCACCATCGCGTTTAGAAGTCCAGTCATAATTAACCATCTGGCCGTTACCCCGCATCGCTACCCGCTCCACTAAAGCACCAATGCTGTTGCCTTTGGCATCTTTAAAGTCGTTGAAACTGGTTCCCACCAGTTGCGGGTCGTGCGGCGCGGCAATAAAATCCAGGCTTTCATCAACGACATACACATATTCCGAGTCGTGATATTTGTTTTCCTGTAATATTGACGCGGCAATCATCTTGGCCTGTGTCTCCTGTAGCTTTCCGGATACAGTAAGCCGCTCTAATTGAACAATCGCAGAATAAGTGCTTTTAAATAACTGCTCAATGCGAGCAATATTATCTTGCTCACTGGCGATTTTTAACGCGTGTAATCCCAATAACGCGATACTGGACATAGATGCAGTGATCACAATAACCAGCAACAGTACTTTGGATTTTAGGGTGATTTTTGCAAACATAGTGGCGCTCCAAACAAATATCATCAGCACGCAAATAACGTACAAAAAACCGTTACTGTTGACTAATTATATTCACAATAATTAACTGTAAATAAGTTATAGTCCAATTTGACAACGCTGTCATTTTGTTGTCAGAGCAGTTTTCCTGATGAGTGTATTTTCATCAACCTGTCTGAAAAAGAAACAATATACGGATATGACAACGTTGTCATTTATTAACTAAAAGATCAAGGAAAAATAACAAATCTGCAAAATTACTTTGCTTTGAGGGGATGTTTTGAGTGATATTTTATCCCAGACAGGCTTCAAAATGACTTAACACTGCAACAAAGCCGCTATCTTTGACCAGCCCTTTGGCCAGCGCAATACTACACCAATGCCGGTTGCGATGATTCTCCTGCCAAACCTGTCTGGGTAGTACCTCAGTGACTTCCAACGCAAAGGTGTCTACGGTGCAGGTAGCGCCCCATTTAGGGACTTCAAACTGCCCCACTCGTTGGCCTAATACCCCCACGACGCCACCTTCGCTGCGCGCTTCTATTTCAGCGGTATATTCCGGGCTTTCACCCGGCTCCATCACCCCTTTAGGAAAACCCCAATAGCGATTCTGGTTAGACGTAATTAACATGACCTGAAGTTGTCCATGTAATCTGCGCCACGGGATTACACCCGCCTGACGATAATAATAAGCAGGTCGATCCCGCTGCTCGGTTCCGGCATCAGTTTCAAAAGTAAAGGTTTTGGGTAGTGCGGAAGATGGGATACAGGTGGCAACTTTTACCGCTAAGTTGGTCATGTTGTTGTGCTTTAACGCAATCAAACAACAACACTGGGCCTGAAGGCTTTCCATTTCTGCGGCGTCGTGCTCATCTAAATTAAGTCTGGGCGCCAACATTTTAGCAAACCAGGCATGGCTCAAGCACCAGACCGTGACACCCTCACCTGGCGTTGCCGGGGATACGTTCAGCACCTTATCTACGCAAAGTTCAGGGTTAGTCAGCAATGTCACCTGATTTCCGGAACCACCCGCGGCGGTCACCAGCTTAATGGCCAGTGGCTGTGTGGGCAGTTCAGCAATGACCTTTTGAATGCGGTCACCTTGTTGTTCTATGTGGTGTCCAAGTCGCTGCGCCTGGCGTTTAATGCTTGTCCAGGGAAGTTCGGCAGATTCGGCGGGTTGCGTAACAATTAAATGCAAGATAGAAATTCTCCAATACAACGGGTGACTGCACTGCAACTTCGCAAAGTGTGCGCTATCACGCTCCGGATTACAATCCGCCGGTTTAATCGGGTTGGTAATGTTAAGGCTCAGAGTTTGACGCAGTGCAGCTAGTACATCGAGCAGAGCCGGTTTTCCCCTACTTTATCCAGCCATTTATCTCGCAGTAATTTCAACTTTCCGGACTCGCGCCATGACGTCAACACCCGATCGAACGCTTTTTTATGCGACAGATGCTCCTCTCTTAACCTGGAGAACGCCAGATATAACGGTTGAACCGCAAGATAGGGTTGCAATACTTCGACATTATCCTGAAACGCGATAGCTTCATCGCGCTCCATATGTTGCGAAACACTATAATTAACCACGACAGGATCAGCGACGATAAAGTTTATTCTGCCTTTTTGCAGTTTTTTAATATTGGTCCAGTCGTCAACAGCAGGGTTGGTGTGAAAGTATCCCTCTTCCATCAAGGCATCAAATTCCGGTGAATTTTCATATCCGGCAACAACACCGATAGTTTGGTTTTTAAGGCTAAGCAAATCACCATTAAAATCAAAAGCATGATCTTTGCGCTTTATCAGCGCGACGTTCCCGCCGGAAAACGGCTCCGATAAGAGCAGCAGTTCGTCGCGATTCTTAGCGGGAAAGATATCTGAAGGTGCATTCGGTGCGATAGCATATTCAGGGTACAAGATATCTACCGAGCCTCTTTCAGCCATGGCTACAGCACGCTTCCATGGAACAAAATAACTGTGCACCTGATAATCAAGCTGCAAAAAAATACCAACAACTAGTTGCTGTACCCATCCTTGCCCACAGGCATTTTCTCCAATGTAAGGTAGCCAGTCCAGCGTTGCCATAGTAATGCGTTTTTCCGCATCGGCATTAAACACCCAGGCACCCCGTGCATTTTGGTAGCCCTGATATTCAATCATCTCACCATCGCGCTCAATTTCTACAATCGTGGCTAACGCTAAGCCCGGGCTGCTGACCAACAGCACCAAACAACAATGAATAATGTAGAAAGTTGGCAATCTCATTCGCTTTCCCGTTTCCCCTGTCAATAGAGATAATTCTAGTCAACTTTCAAGGTATCGTGGTTTTATGACTAAAATAAGATACCGGTGGCAAATTATCCTGCGAACAAGACTTTTTACCCAGGTGGCAGCCAGTCTTCCTGACGAAATCGCTCAGCCAGAAAATCAACCAACACTCTGACACGATGAGACAAGTGTTTGCGGTGCGGATACAGTGCATAAACACCGTATTGATAAGCTTCATATTGTTCAAATAACGGGACGATTGTATTGCATCTGATATCGTCTTTAATCACATACATTGGGCACAAGCCTATCCCCAGGCCGGACAACACCATACGTCGCATGGAACCGGGAGAGTTAGCTTCAAAGTTTCCCCTTACATCGACTTTGAATACCCGTTTGTTTTCCAAAAATCGCCAGCTGCGACCTTGTCTGAGGTTATGATCTACAAAACAATTATGGTGTGCTAATTGTTCAGGGTGAGCCGGCCTGCCATAGCGTTGAAGGTATTCAGGGGCTGCACACACCACGATGCGCATCGCGCTTAACTTACGGGCAATCATTGTTGAATCCGGCAACTCACCAATTCTCAATGCCATGTCAAACCCCTCTTCGACCAGAGAAACACGGCGGTTAGACAGGTCGATATCGACACTGATACCCGGATATAACACCAAAAAGTCCCGGATTGCCGGCACCAGATGCAGTTCACCAAACGACGTAGGCGCTGAAATACGGATACGCCCTTTGGGAGCACTGTGAGTCACTTTTATTACTGATTCAAGCTCATCAATTTGCTCGAGTAAATCAACACATTTTTCCAGGTAAGCGGTGCCGGTATCATTCAGCGTCACTTTACGGGTAGTGCGATTAAATAACTGTATCCCCAGTTCGTCTTCCAGCGCCTTTACATACTTACTCACCGTCTGAACTGCAATATTGAGTTCGTTGGCTGCTCTGGTGAAGCTGCCATTGCGCGCCACTACCGAAAACACCCGCATTAATTCAATCTTGTCCATAACTGCCCTTTATCCACATTTTATGGATTGTGTTTTGTTGTTTAGCTAATTTATCTCCAATACACATAAATTTAAACTCTGTTCTACATTGACAACACAGAGAGATTTATGATGAAAATTTATGATTTTGAATTGTCGGGCCATGCTCACAGAGCAAGACTGTTAGCCAGTTTGCTAAACCTTAATGTTGAACTTATCGCGGTGGACCTTGCTAACCGGGCTCATAAACAACCAGATTATTTGGCTAAAAACCCGTTTGGACAAGTACCGGTATTAGAAGATGGTAACAGGGTAGTTGCAGATTCAAACGCCATATTGGTGTACCTCGCAACTCAATATGACCAGGACCGTTCATGGTATCCAGATACACCTGAACTGATGGCGCAAATTCAGGTTTGGCTTTCAAAAGCAGCCAATGAATTAGTACATGGTCCGGCAGCAGCACGCCTTGTCACTGTATTTGGTGCGTCACTGGATCACGGCAGTACATTAGACAAAGCAAGTGCGTTACTTTCCATTATGGAGCAACATTTAACCGGTCGAAATTGGTTAGTCGGGGAAAATCGAACCATCGCGGATATCGCGCTCTACAGTTATACAGCCCATGCCCCGGAAGGCGGTGTTGATTTGTCTGGATTTCCGCAAGTCTGTGCCTGGCTGTCAAGAGTGGAACAATTGCCCGGATTTGTCGCTATGCCGACAACTGAAACAGATGCAAAGAAAGCGCTGTAATTAACCAACGATACCGCAATGAATGCAAGGTCAGTAGCAAAGTTCAGTTGTACAACAATGCTTTGCTGCTGACCTGACATTTAAAATAACTGCGGCACAGACAAAGTAAGCAAAAATGCCAAAGGAGTCTCTGATGACCACCTATCCATTGTTTCACCACGGTGAAATCAGCGTTCAGGAAAAGCTGGGTGTTGCAGAATCAGTTGCCCGTACCAGTGAAAGAATGATACGGGATCATATGCCAGAACAGCACCGACTGTTTTATCAAACACTGCCAATGGTATTTCTGGGACACCAGGATATCGATGGTCAGGTATGGGCTTCGGTACTCTGTAACCAGCCCGGATTTATGCGAACGCCCTCGGATAAAAAGGTGGTTTTAAATGCAACTCCGCTAGCAGGAGATCCATTAGCAGAATCCCTGAAGCTGTTTAATGAGTCAATGATGGCTGAATTTCCGGTTGGCTTACTGGGTATCGAGCTGGAGACCAAAAGGCGGAATCGGCTATCAGCGATGGTATCCGACATCAGTAGCAAGCAAATTAGCCTGAATGTTCTGCAAACTTTTGGCAACTGTCCGCAGTATATTCACACGCGCACCAGGCAAGCGGCCCCGGTAAAAACCCAGGCAGTAACATACCGGTTTAATCAGTTTAATGGCGAGATAAATCAGATTATTGAGCAAGCAGATACGTTTTTCGTAGCCAGCTCAGCCGGGCGCTCCATTCAAAACGGCGTGGCCTACGGTGCGGATGTCTCACATCGGGGCGGTGTCCCCGGGTTTGTTCGAACAGAAGACAACACGACCTTGTTGATTCCCGACTTTAGCGGCAACAAGGTGTTTAATACCCTGGGAAATTTTCAAATCAACCCTGCGGCAGGACTTTTGTTTATCGATTTTGCCTCCGGCGATGTACTCACTATGACCGGAAACGCAGAAATATTATGGGAACACCCACTGCTACCGTATTTTGACGGTGCAGAGCGATTCTGGCGATTTAATCTTGCAACCGGATTATTGATAAAGCAGGCTTTTCCCTGGCGCTTCACGCTGGAAAATCATTCACCCAATAATTTATCGACGGGTACCTGGCAACAAGCGGAATCCGCTGCAACAGGTAATGAAAAAGCTGAGTGAGCCGCCTGGCTCACTCAGATACAGCTTAGAAGAAGGTGTAAACCAAAGTGGCTGCTGTTTCTGTATCCAGATTATCAACACCGTCATCAACTTCAGAGTTGTGCTTTAAGATAATTGAAAACTTCATAGAAAGCGCATCGGCAATCTTGGCCGAAACAGAGGTTTCTGACTTAGATTTAGTGTTTTCGCTACCGACTTCCGTGCTCACCTTTTGCTTAAAGTTTGCTGAGTTGGAAATCTTCCATGAATAGTCAAACGCACCCCGGACGATAAAGCCACTGGCGTCTTCACCATCCACCTTTTCTGCGAAGGAATAACCCGGACCGATACTGTAGGTCAGCTTTTGTGTTGAAGACTCAAAAAATACACTACTCCAACCGGCGGCTACCGTTGCCTGATAATCAAAGCTGGTAAATCTGTCATCTTCGTAGGAACCGAAGGCAAACAAGCGGTTTTGCGGGTTATCCAGTTTATAGTTACCCTGCGCTGACAAGAAATAACGCTGTGCGGAAGTCTGGCTTTCATCCTCACCCAGATCGTTTTCCACTTCCTCTTCTTTGTATAGACCTTCGATTAGGTATTCATTACTCCACATTTCCATTTCATGGCTGGCACTCAGGCGCCCTTTTACCGACGTAGTTTCTGTGTTACCAGTAGTAAAAATAAGGCCTAGTTCCCCGTCCAGGGTAAAGGCTTTTTGCTCGTCATCATTGGCGTGTGCATAGCCACAGGCAGCCATCGCAGCGACTAATAATAGTTTTTTCATTGTGTTTACTCTTTTAAAAAACGAAAGGGAACGTTCAATGTTCCCTACAGAAGATTAATTTTCAGTTTTATGCAGATATACATCCATTTGTGGGTACGGGATGGTGATGTCGTTTTCATCCAGTTTAATTTTTATATTTTCAATAAGGTGCCAATAAACTGGCCAGTAATCCGGTGTTTTTACCCAGGGGCGTACAATCAGATTAACCGAAGAATCTGCCAACTCACTCACAGCAATAGTCCAGGCCGGATCTTTCAGTACCCGCTCATCACTGGCCACTAACTCTTCAATAACCGATTTGGCTTTGCGAATATCTGCGTCGTAGCTGATACCAATAAGCAAATCCACTCTTCGCGTTTCCTGCGTCGAAAAATTGGTAATGGCATTTCCGGTAATAGACGAGTTCGGCACAATAACAATTTTGTTGTCTGGCGTTTTAAGTTTGGTGGCAAACAACTTAATTTCCATGACGGTACCCATACGATTGCCCACTTCAACAAAGTCACCCGCTTTGAAAGGACGCAGAACGACAATTAATACACCCGACGCGAAATTGGACAATGACCCCTGTAGCGCCAGACCAATCGCTAAACCTGCCGCACCGATCACGGCAACCAGCGAGGTTGTGTCGATACCCAGCTGCGACATTGAAGCAATTAAGACGGCCAGTAGTCCGATAACATAGATAATGCTACCGGCGAAACTAACAACGGCAGCATCTACCTGTTTTTTGGCAAGCGCTTTTTTCACCAGGTTTACAATGGTCTTTGCGATAAAGTTACCGACGACAAGGATAACCAGTGCAAGGCCTATTTTTATGCCCCAGGCCATCAATACTTCTTGTTGTATTTCCATACTTTCTCCCAATTGTTTTGTATTTTCTCGTGTTCCAGCGGCCATTATCCATAAGATTTTTTAAATTCAAATTAAACTTTTGACTAATTGTTATAAATAGTACCGATAAATTTAAAAGAATCACTTAACAGCTGTGCACTGTTTGTTTACTCTTGCACACCTGCAAGGAGTAAAAATGCCAAATGAAAACAATTGAAAAGTCCAATAAACTCAACAATGTATGCTACGACATTCGTGGCCCCATTTTGAGTGAAGCCAAACGATTAGAGGATGAAGGTCACCGTATATTAAAACTCAATATCGGTAACCCCGCCCCGTTTGGTTTTGAAGCACCTGAGGATATCCTCAAAGACGTTATTCACAACCTGCCCAGCTCGCAAGGTTATGCAGATGCTAACGGACTTTATGCCGCCCGCGTGGCAGTGATGCAATACTACCAACAACGCAATATTAAAAATATTGCCATAGAAGATGTGTTTATCGGCAATGGTGTCAGCGAATTGATAGTGATGGCCATGCAGGCATTGCTTAACAGCGGTGATGAAGTGTTGTTGCCTTCTCCGGATTACCCGCTTTGGACTGCTGCTGTAAGCCTGAGTTCAGGGACGCCGGTACACTACCGCTGCGATGAAAAATCCAACTGGTTTCCGGACATCGAAGATATCCGCGCCAAAATAACCAGTAACACCAAAGCTATCGTAATCATCAACCCAAACAATCCAACGGGTGCGGTTTACAGTAAAGATCTGCTTTTGGAGATCATTGAACTGGCAAGGCAACACGGGTTGATGATATTCAGTGATGAGATTTACGACAAAATTGTTTACGACCGTGCCAAGCACATCTCCATCGCCAGTTTGGCAGATGATATCTTTTTTGCGACCTTTAGCGGGTTATCAAAAAATTACCGGGTAGCCGGTTTTCGCGCCGGATGGTTGTTTCTGAGTGGCAATAAGCGCCTTGGACGCGGGTACATAGAAGGCTTAAATATTCTTTCGTCTATGCGTATGTGTGCCAATGTACCCAGTCAACATGCCATACAAACCGCTCTGGGAGGCTATCAGAGTATTAATGAATTGATAGCTGAGGGGGGACGATTGCGGACTCAGCGAGATATCGCTTTTAAAATGCTAAACGATATTCCTGGCATCAAATGCGTAAAACCCAAAGGTGCTATGTATTGTTTTGCCAAAGTGGATGAAAAGAAATTTCAGATCCGCGACGATGAACGGATGATCCTGGATTTATTGCGGCAACAAAAAGTACTGTTAGTCCATGGTAGTGCCTTTAATTTCTTTGAAGGTATCTACTTCCGACTGGTATTTTTGCCCCATCAGGATCAACTGGTGCCCGCGATAGACGGTATCAGAGAGTTCTTTTCCACTTACATACAGGATTAAATAGTTATATGCATACAAAAAGCCACTTTTTCGCACACATGGCCAGAATGAAACTCATCCAACGCTGGCCGTTAATGCGCAATGTTCATCAGGAAAATGTGCAGGAGCATAGTCTGCAGGTAGCGATGGTGGCACACGCTTTGGCACTGATCAAAAACCGTTATTATGACGGCCAGGTAGACCCAAACCGGGTAGCGACCATCGCACTTTTTCACGACGTATCAGAAGTACTAACCGGGGATTTACCCAACCCGGTCAAATATTTTAACAACGCCATAAAAGAAGAATATAAAAAGATTGAAAAAATAGCCGAGCAGCGCCTGATTGATATGGCACCGGAAGAATTCCGGGAAGACTATGCGGCTTTAATTGACCAGCAACACCACAGCAGCGAAGAAGCATTTTTAGTCAAAGCCGCAGACGTGATTTGTGCTTACCTGAAAACGCTGGAAGAGCTGGCTGCAGGCAATAAAGAATTTAAACTGGCCAAAAAACGTATGGATCAAACCCTTAAAGATTATCACTCGCCGGAAGTTGAGTATTTTCTGGAAGCGTACGTGCCCAGTTTTTTACTTAGTCTGGATGAAATCACACTGGAACTGGAATAACTCACGCCATTGCACGTGACTAATTTCCCGCCAATAATATCCAATCCCCCTCTTGACCCGCTTGTTACAGCACAGTAACGTAAACAAAAACGCAAGAGGGTTTGGATTGGACAATCAATGGCTTGAGAGACGGTTTGATAACCGTACTGTGCGCGAAGGAGATCACCGCACGCCGTTTCAACGAGATAAAGCTCGAATTCTACATTCCGCAGCCTTTCGTCGACTGCAATCAAAAACTCAGGTATTGGGCATTGGTATTGGAGACTTCTATCGCACCCGTCTGACCCACTCGCTGGAAGCATCACAAATCGGACAAGGCATTGCAGCACAACTTCAGATGAAGTATCCACAGCTTATGTCTGAGCTGGCGCTGGACCCAATCTTAATAGAAGCACTTTGTCTGGCCCATGACATCGGGCACCCTCCCTTCGGTCATGGTGGCGAAGTAGCGCTCAATTATATGATGCACAAACACGGCGGCTTTGAAGGTAATGGACAAACATTTCGCATTGTTACCCGGCTGGAACCTTATACGGCTGAGCACGGCATGGATCTGTCCCGCAGAACCTTACTTGGCCTGGTTAAATATCCTGCCACTATTGCACAACTTCAGGGCAGCTATCCAACCGATAACCTGAAAGATTTTCGCAGTGTAAAAGCAGGCGACTGGCATCCTCCTAAAGGGCTTTATGATGATGATAGTGCTGCTTTAGAGTGGATGCTTGATGTGCTCAGCAGCGAAGACAAACGCTTATTGCAACAGAGCAAAGAAAGCAAAAGCCCTAATTCTCACCAAAAAACTCAGTTCAAATCGTTTGATTGCTCGATTATGGAATTGGCCGACGACATCGCCTACAGCATTCATGATCTGGAAGATGCCATTGTGATGGGTATCGTCAACCAAAGCGCTTTTGAAAAAGAACTGGTGGGACCCATCATGGCGATTCAAGGCGCCACCTGGTTAAACGAGCAGCTTCCCAGATTAAGTGATCTGTTGTTTAGCGAGCACCCACATGAGCGCAAAAATGCTATTGGTGCCCTGGTTAACGCGTTTATTACCAAAATTGAGGTAACGCAAACCCATGAGTCTTTTGCTGAGCCCCTGTTGAAATACAACGCCAGCTTTCCTGAAGAGTTTGAGCAGGCCCTTGGCGTCTTTAAAAAGTTTGTGTTTCAAAGGGTCATCAAAAAATCAGAAATTCAGCAGTTGGAATACAAAGGGCAACTGGTGGTTATGGAATTGTTTAATGCTTTTGCATCAGATCCTGAGCGGCTGTTACCAGAAAATACCCAGAAAAGATGGTATAAGGCCAAAGAGCGCGGTGCTGAAACACGGGTGATTGCCGACTATATTTCCGGCATGACAGATGAATTTGCATCAAGAATGCATGGCAATTTGTTTTTACCTAAAATGCAAGGTATCAATCACGGCCAATTTTACTAAACTTAATGGAGCGTGTTGACCTTTGCAAGGGGCAAAAAGCGCTAATAATCCGCTGTTTGTTAAAGATATTTCAAAATCGGCGGATGAATATAAAGAACAACATGGTTTACCTATTATGGCTGAAGCAGAAAGACAACAAGACGTAGAATTTGAAGATGCATTCTTCAATGATGCAGGCGATGACAACGAGTCACCCGAATTCAGCCTTGAAGACGATAATGACTCAGATATTGGTGATGAGTTTAGCCTTGAAGAATCTGACGTTCTGGACGACGACATTAAGCAGGAAATCAAGCAGGACATCACGCAAATAGCCGAGTCACCCGAGCAGGATGCCCCTGAAAGTTCAGCAACACCAAAAACATCCCGCCAATCTATTGCCTCCAGTTACTCTGATGACATCCTCAGTGATGCGCAAGCCGAGGATACTCAAAAAACCAGTGACAACGCCGGGCAAAACACAGACGATGAGTTTGAAGAATTCGAATATTCAACTGACATTGATATCAATCACTCAGCGGGACTGTTGCACTCACAACAAGCTCATCAGTTAGAAATGTCTCTGTTAGAGCGCATAGACGATCTCATACAGGTGCTGGAAAAAAGAGCCAAAGGCAGCACACCTGAGCAGTTGCCGCACAAGCAATTTGCCACCGGAATCCACTATATCAAACACGAGAAAAATCACTATCTGGGCGCAAAGTGGCTACGCAAAGCGGCAATGCAAGGACATGGCAAAGCACAACTATACTTGGGAATGTTGTTTCTACAGGGCAATGGTGTGCCAAAAAGTCTTTTTCATGCCTATGCTTGGTTTAGTCTGGCAGTATGTCAGAACATTGATGAAGCTGTTGATGCCCGTAAAAAGCTGGAACGCCATTTAACCGCCAAAGATATCAATGCAGCGTTGAAATACGCCGCCGATATTCTGGATAAAATTCACTCGCCATTATAAATTTTTACCATCTTCAGAGATTTTTTTAAGCCAAAGCGGGTCTCATACGTAAACAGCTAACCTGTAAACCGAGCAGCGTTTGAATATGGCAAAACTAAAAACAGTAGATCAACCACTAACAGAAAACAACGTCACCAGCGAATCTCTGTTTAAGAACCGACGTAACATTCTGAAATCCATGGGCTTTGTTGGTGCCGGTGCGCTACTGACAACACCGCAAAGTAGCACTGCATTTAGTTTGTTTGGCGATGATCCGCAATTTCAGACAAGGGCATTACCCCACAAGAAAAACAGCAATTATATTGCATCGGATGCCATAACATCAGAAGCAAAAGCGACCTCTTACAATAATTTTTACGAATTTGGCACAGGTAAAGACGACCCTAAAGACAACGCTCAGGGGCTGACCGTAGATCCCTGGTCACTTATCGTCGACGGTGAAGTCGAAAAACCCCTGAAACTTGATTATGACGCCCTGTATAACAGCTTTGATATCGAGGAGCGCATCTATCGATTTCGTTGCGTAGAAGCCTGGTCTATGGTTATTCCCTGGCTGGGCTTTCCATTACATAAATTACTGAACAAAGCTCTGCCAACATCCAAAGCCCGCTATGTTGCCTTTGAAACCCTGTACAGACCGGAAGAAATGCCAGGGCAGAAAAGCCGTTTTGTGGGAGGAGGTATTGATTACCCCTATGTAGAAGGTTTGCGTCTGGATGAAGCAATGCACCCGTTAACACTTATGTCGGTTGGACTGTATGGCAAAACCTTGCCACCGCAAAACGGTGCCCCGATACGCCTGGTTGTCCCCTGGAAGTATGGCTTTAAAAGTATCAAGTCGGTGGTCAGAATTCGATTAACGTCAACCCAACCGGCAAACACCTGGAACATACTGCAACCTCGTGAATATGGCTTCTATGCGAATGTTAATCCAAAGGTATCACACCCGCGATGGTCGCAGGCGACAGAACGGCGGTTAGGAAGTGGTGGATTATTAGGCAGTCAACGAATCGCCACACAAGCATTTAATGGTTACAGCGAAGTTGCATCATTGTACAAAGATCTGGATTTGAGTAAGTATTTTTAGAAGAATGATATTACGCGTAACACCTAAAAGTATTGTACAGCTTAAGATTGTCATACATGTCACTAACCTGGCGTTTATCTTGACCTGGTACTATTGGGCTTTTACCGATGCGCTGGGTGCAGACCCGGTGAAGGCCTTAATTCACTTTACCGGTATGGGGGCCATTAACCTACTGTTACTGACGCTATTGGTTTCGCCAATAGCCAGATTTACGCGCCAGCCACAATGGATAAAAATTAGGCGTTTACTGGGTTTATATAGCTTTACCTGGGCAGTGCTACACCTTTCAAACTACGTTGTTTTTGATCTGCAGTTGGCCTTTGATACCTTGCTGGAAGACATTATTAAGCGCCCCTACATCACTGTAGGATTTAGCGCCTTTCTGATTCTGACATCGCTGGCCGTTACTTCACCCAGAGCAATGCAACGCACTTTGGGTAAACGATGGCAAAAACTACACAATCTAATCTATCCCGCCAGTTTGTTGGTGATCCTCCATTTCATCTGGTCTGTGAAATCATTCGATCCAGAGCCAATACTATATGCATTGCTTTTACTTTTAATGTTAAGCACTCGATTCAAAGTGGTACAACAACGCCTATTCAGCAAATCAGCTGGCCGGCAAAAATAATTCTGGCCGACACTATGCTATCCAACGATTATTTCCCATGTTCAAACTTTATGCAAATTTAACTTGACTGGATTGAAATACAGTATTACTGTTTTCCTATACAGTATTTTATACAGGTATTCGTTATGTTTTTAATCGAGTCGAACAACGCTCCACAGAGCACCAGCTTATCTGAATCTATTGATGTGCAGGTCAGCCAGCCAAAACACTCAGCCAGAAGTGCTAATGCTAATACCCCTTATCAGTTTGATGAAATGGCAAAATTACGGGCGCTGTTTCTGGGTCTTATCCGACAAAAGCGCTGGATATACTTTCTCAACGATGAAATTAAACTCAGGGCTGCACATTTACCCGTACTACAGGTCAAATTAAAAGAGCACCATTGCCAGTTTGAGTCATTGCAACGCATTATATTATCTGGTCATTGCAGTGCTGTTGTGGTTGAAAAAAATAAGCTGTCGGAAGCCCAGTTTGAATATGTTCAGAATTTGAGTCACAGAAACAAAGTACAGGTGATCTTGTTGGAAAACATCCGTGACAATGAGACACTGCATTGATTTAAATTGCCGGATATATCAATGCAAAACTGTTTCTGTTGTAGTGGGGAAAAAATTGAGTTGTGTTGTGGACCATTCCTCAACGGAAAACGAACGCCACAAAATGCTGAACAGTTGATGCGCTCCCGGTTTTCAGCTTATTGCACTAAAAACTACCAGTATATTCTGGAAACCTACGGTAACGAGCAACGCATAAAATTGAACATTGAGGGCCTCAGTAGTGCCGCCGAAAACACCCATTGGATTGGCTTAAAGGTGCTTAACTTTACAGCGATATCAGACAACTTCGCCCAGGTAGAATTTATCGCATTTTATAATGAGGCAGGCACGGTATACCAAATGCACGAGATTTCTGATTTTGAGTTGCAGGACAGTCAGTGGAAATATACAACCGGCCAGATGCAAAGTGACTCAGGCAAGATTAAATTATCCAGAAATGCGCCCTGTCCCTGCACCAGCGGGAAAAAATTCAAACAGTGTTGTCTGAATAAAGTCAGTTGAGCTAATCGAGTCCTTTCTCCCTGACTTCTCTAACCGTATCGTAAAGTAGTGTTTCATCTACCTGTATATTTTCACTCTGCAATCCTTTTATTTTCAGTTGTGTAAACATATCGCAGTTTGACGTTACATCATCCGGGATTCGTTTAACATCGTTATACAGGGATAAAGGCGTGGGATGCATATAGGCCAGCAACTTTGCCGAAGGTAGGTCGTTGCGCTGAATAGCCCCTGCAAACTCCTGTTGCCATAAATAGTGTTGTTTCTCTGTTTTGAGCGGAACTTCGGGATAGAAATTAAATTTTTCTATTGGGATTAAGCCTACCGGCTTGTCTTCCGTCTCCCCTTCGACTTTCAGTCTTTGCGTTATATCCTGCTGCATCATAGACAGTAACAAGGCAAAGTCACTTTGCGATCCGTGACGCAGCGCCCGGCCAAGTCCGGTCTTAAACTCGGTCTGCCTGATTTCCGGATTTACGGTTGTTTTTTGGTTATTGTCCATCACACAAAACTGAAACTCTTCAACGCCTTGTTATCGGCAAAATAGGGATAAATCTTTAAAAACAAAACTTATTATGACGAAATGTTTACAGCAGCAATTTTTCTGCTAATATACGCCGCTCTTTTGGAGGGGTTCCCGAGTGGCCAAAGGGATCAGACTGTAAATCTGACGGCTCCGCCTTCGCTGGTTCGAATCCAGCCCCCTCCACCATCTTTATATTAATTGTCTGATATCACACACAGATTTGCCCACATAGCACATCGGAATACAAACCCGGCAGTTCACTGGTGCTCACGCCTTATTTTTGAATAATTGCCCGAAAAAACAACAACATTGGTGGTTTTCCTTGCTTTTGACGCAGTTCTCATTCATTTTTAAGGACTACATTCTGAATTAGCACTTTCGCTTGTAATGCCCAAATTAAATCTGACAGACAAGAGAGTTATTATCGTTGACGACCAACGACCTTTTTTGCTCATGTTAAAGGGGATTATCTCTAAATTGGGTGTGCGCTCCTTGCGGATCGTGCAAAGCGCAGAGGGGGCAATCGCAGACTGCAAAAAGGAAAAGTTTGACGTTGTCATCGCAGATCTGCACCTGGGCACCAACAAAAAGAATGGTTACCAGTTAATTGAACAACTCAGAATTCAAAAACTCACCCGTGCCGACACCGTCTATATGATGGTAAGTGGCGACAGCCACCGTCCGATAGTGCTGGGCAGTATAGAGCGCAACCCGGACGATTACATCATCAAACCCTTTTCTCAGGCACAACTCCTTAACAGACTGGCTAAAGCTTTCGAAAAAAAACAGGCCCTGCGCAGTATCCACCTGGAAGTTCACAAACAAAACTGGGAAGGTGCCATTGTAGCCTGCAAAACCTTGTTAGAAACCGCCACAAAATACCGCCAGAGCATCATATTATTGATGACTGAATTATACTGGCGAGTCGATGACTTTGATGCCGCCCACCAACTGTTACAGGAAGTATTGGAACAGAAAAACCTGCCCTGGGCACAAGTCGCCATGGCCAGAACCAAATTATTAATGGGTGACTATGAAGAAAGCATTAAACTGGCCAGACAAATAGTGTCAGCCAGACTTTTAGCCCTTGAGGGGCATGATATTCTGGCGCAAAGTTATATGGCGCTGGAAAGATACACCGATGCCATGGCCCAGATACGGCTCGCTTTAGATATGTCTCCCTACTCTATTAACCGCCAGTATTTAGGTGCGGCCATTGGTCGTATCAATCAGGATTATGAATTCGCCAAACAATGTTGCAAAGAACTGTTTGAGCAAAGTAAACGCTCTGTGCACAGGGATCTGGCGCACATGTGTAACTTTGTGCGCTCAATTATTGATGTGGCTGAAAATGCCGATGACAAAGGCAAAAAGAATAAATACCAGCAAGAAGCCATGCTGACACTGCAACGTCTGCGCTCTGATGAACTGGTGATCCGTTCTGGCGATGAATTCAGCTTCGACGCATTTGCCAACTTAATCACTGGCCGAATCAATTCATTAGATGGAAAATCCGTTGAAGCCAAAAACAACCTGAGCGCAGCTCAAAAAGAGATCGAACAAAAATTTGAAGCAATGCCAATGGTATTAGCGCCAGACACCATCAGTTTATTGGTAAAGGTTGGCGAATTCGATCAGGCAAAAATACTCACTGACGACCTGCGAGCCAGTGATTACAGATTAGATGACAACATTGAGTATATGTTGGAACAAGTAGGTAAAGAAATAGAATCCCAAAGCGGCAAATTTGAGCACTATAATCAGAAAGGTCTGGACTGCTTCAACGGAGGCAAATACCAGGCAGCCTTTGAGGCCTTCGGTCACGCATTAAAGTACTCACAAGTTAATGCCGACGTGGCACTCAATTTACTAAATTGTTCGACACGTTTGATGGAACAAACAACAAAACCGGATTTGGTAACTATCGTAGAATCAAAAAAGACCATCAAAATACTTGAAGGCATCGCACTCAGTGCACAACAGTCCACTGAATTTTTAAAACTAAAATCTGACCTGAGTCAGTACATGGAACTAAAATGAAAAATATTCTGCTTGCCGGCCTGGCAACATCATTGCTACAAGGTTGCATCGTTCTGGAAAACAAACCCTGTGAGGATATTCTGGAAGTTAAGCGCCAGGAAAAAATGTGTCAAACCTTGCGTAAACAAATGAACGACAAAAGCCACCCTCAGGCGGCCTTAACCGCAAAACAACGCTATGAAGAAGCCTGTGTGGACTTGCGCTATTACCGGGATGATTACGATACTATTTGTCATAGTGACGAGCGCCCGGTAGGAAAACAGTAAAGCCTATTTAGCTTTTTTTCTGCCCAGCGCTGTTAGCATTGAACCAGATACAACCATAAACGCCCCCACATATGCCGTTTTAGTGAGATCAGAATAGTCAAAAAATGTCGGGTATAGAGCTACCGCGGCGCTGGTACTTAAAATGGTAAATATCGGCGCCAGGGCGATCACCGCACTGACTTTTGAGGCTTCCCAAATAGACATGGCCTTGGTAAAGCTGCCATAAGCGATCAACGTATTTACACAGCAAAAAAGTAAAGCCAGTCCACTTAACCAGGTCAAGGCAAAAAGATCGCTGAGTGTTGACATAGGCAACAACATCAAAGCACCGAAACCATAAAAAATAAGGGTCATCTGTCTGGCCGTAAAATGAGTTAACAAGCTCTTCTGCAACAACGCATACACGGCCCAGGCGATTGCCGCGAACAACATCAACAATACGCCAACGGTGTACCCTGTTGAGCCACTAAACAGCAATTGCCATTTATTGTCGAAGAAAAACACAAACCCCGAAAGCAATAACAAGGTTCCCAACAGTTGCAAACGCGTAAAGCTTTCTTTGAAAAACCAGAAGCCCCCCAGCATCAACAAAAAAGGCGCGATCTGAATGATAACCTGCGCCGATTCCGGGTGCAGATATTCAAGGCTTTTAACATATCCGACATAGTTTGCAGACAATGCCAGCCCAGCCAGAATCACCAGTGCGCCACGACGCTGTTCAAACTGTCGTTTTATTGGCCATTGTTTACGCCAGCTAATCATTGCAGCAACAAATGCAAAGGCAAAAACAAAGCGATAAAAACTGACTGTAATGGGGTCCATTGTTTGCAATGCCAGTAACATAAAAGCCGGCAAGACACCCCACATCACCGCGGTCAGCAGTGACAAAGCAAATCCAAACAGAGGACGATATTCCATGGCAAATGAGAGATAAAGAATCGGGACGCGAAGTGTACTCTTATCGCTCTTTCTGAACCAGTTGTTTTAGGTATCTTCTGTTAGCTCATTGAGGTCTTCGATATAACCATCAATTTTTCTGAATAGTCGTAGCTTTTGTTTTTCCGTCAGTATGGCATTAACGTCTGCAATCAGCTGCGCAAACACCTGGCGATTGTGTTGTGCATTTTGCTGGTAAATGGCGTGTTGAAACTGTTCCGGCGCATTTAGCAAAGCGCTAAATTCTTCGACAAACAGCGGGTTTTCAGCTCTGTTGACTAACAGCGCTTGCGCGTTTTTTTGTACTTCCCTTTTATACCTGATCCATTCAACGTGATTAGAAATCACCTTGCTGGCAGCGTCGCTTACAAGCATTTTCTGCGCCTCGGTTAATCGGCCAAAATAATCACTTAACCTGTCGATATATTGCTCTTCAAATAGTTGCTGTTGTTCCTGTTCATCCATTGCCAGGCGTTCTTGCTCATCGTCAACATTCTTCTCTTCTAACGCTGCAAATAAGGACGCTATCTGAGCATCACTGAGTTGCACCGCTAATGCCGCAATATCTGGTGTCAGTCTTTGCCTTAACCTCTGCCAATGCCCTCTGACCTGCTCGAAATGCTGTTGCACTTGCTGCGCAGTCATCGCTTCGCCTTGTAACTGCAATTTTATTGCTTGCAATTGCTCGGTGTAATGCCGGAGTTCGTTTTCCCGATGCCAACTGTGCCAGTTGGCAAACTGAGCATCGAAAAGCCCCTTCTGGCTTTTATTGAGATCAACGTAATCGTCCAGATACCAGTGAATAAGCCAGTCCAGATTATTGTAGGCAAATTGAGAGCTACAGGCAGTAAGTAGGAGTGATAGACATAGCGCTGTCAACTTTTTCATAGCGTTGAATCCCGTTGCTAAGGTTTTTTCAGTCTACACCTGAAAAGACGGATATTGAGAAAAAAACACGCTTTCTTACAAGAATCTTTTTCCCAAAAATTTCAGTACAAAGACTACATTATGGGTTGTTCATCGCCTTTTATAAGCTGAAATCTTCGTTCGGGATTAATTTGGGTTGTCATTTTCCTATATATCGCCATATAGTTTTGATACTAAACACAAAGATTGTTTGTTAATGCCTATGAAAAGAATTGCTGTTCTGACCTCCGGTGGCGATGCACCTGGTATGAATGCCTGTATCCGAGCCATCGTGCTCACCGCAGAACATTTCGATATACAGGTAGTCGGATTTCGACATGGATATTACGGTTTACTGGATAGTGAACACGTAGAGCTAACGCCTGAAATGGTATCTAACATTATCCAAAATGGTGGTACCTTGCTGCACAGCGCAAGGTGTCCGGAGTTTAAAACTGAACAATCGGCGCTCAAAGCCGCTAACAACCTGGAAGCACTCGGTATCGATGCCTTGTTGGTAATTGGTGGTGATGGTTCTTTTCACGGTGCCCATCACCTGCAACAACACTGGGCTAAACCAGTAATAGGCTTACCTGGCACTATTGATAACGATATTTATGGTACGGATGCCACCATAGGTTATTTTACTGCAATAGAAACGGCACTGGATGCCATAGACAAAATCCGGGATACCGCAGACGCATTTGAGCGGGTATTCTTGATCGAGGTTATGGGCCGCCATGCCGGATTCATTGGCTTAAGTGCATCCATCAGCTCTGGGGCTGACCAGGTATTGCTGCCGGAAATCAACAATGATAACGAAGCAGCCTTCAAAAACCTGGTGGCGCGAATCGAAACCACCCGAAAGAAAAAAGGCCAATGCAGCTACATCGTTGTTGTTGCTGAAAACCTCTGACCAGGTGGTGTTACGGCACTGGCGAGTAAAATCAATGATGAATTAGATATCGAAAGTCGCCCTGTTGTGCTGGGCCACATTCAGCGCGGCGGCTCCCCTTCCCCACAAGATCGTATCCTGGCAACCAAATTGGGCGCCTATGCGGTTGAGTGTGCAATTGCTGGTAAGTCAGGCATCATGGTGGGCGAGCAAAATCAGCAACTGGTGGAAGTGCCGTTGCCAGACACCTGGAACAACCAAAAGCCCTTAGATCCGTACCTGGTGAAGATTCAGACCGAATTTTTTGACATTCTGGAATAAAAAAGCCGCTCTGCTGAGCGGCAAACAATGTTCTGAAGGGAACAAGAACAATGGATTAAATGACGTTAATTTCGGGCGATTTCCGTGGTTTCCTGATATCTGACGGTTTGCCCGGCACGCAGTCTCTCTGCGCCGCGCACTACAACATTGTCGTCATTGCGAATATCACCAAACACTTCCACTCTTTCTCCCATACCAACACCGGTTCTCACCGGCACCTGATGCGCTTTGTTTTCATCATCGATGATAAATACAAACGTTCCGGCCTGTCTTAGCACCAAAGCATCGCGTTTTACGGTAATCGCTTCGTGGGCATCACTGTGTGGTAGTGCAACTCTGACTGCGCTGCCAATGGGGAAATCACCGGGTTTTAAAGCTACGCGAATTTCCATCATGCGCGAACCAGAATTACCCACAGGCACAATAGTCCGGATAGTTTCGCTTTTTTCGCTGATCCGATTTTTAACTAATACTTCCTGACCGCGGGTAATAAAAGGAGAAGCTGATAACGGGGCGCGAATACTGGCTTCAATATTTTGCGTATCCACCACTCTTAACATATCAGCGCCTACCGAAGTGTATTCCCCGGGTGTTTGAATACGCTCTACGACCATAGCATCAAAAGGCGCCTTTACATTAGTCTGCGCCAGTCGGTACTCGGTTTGTCTTTTATTAATGCGTGATTGTTGAATTTCCTGGCGCGCCACTTCCAGTTCGGAAATGATTTCATCCAGTTCATCACGGGAAGAATTGTTGAGCTGCGCCATTTTACCCACCCGTTCCTGTTTGCGCTCCAGTAAGGCCACCCTAGATTCCCATTTGGCAATATCAGCAATGTTCTGTTCAAGTTGTAATTGCAGTAATTCATCATCCAGTCGGGCTAGTACCTGGCCTTTTTGCACCAGTTCTCCCACGTCTGCCATCCACTCAATTCTGCCGCCAACTTCAGAGGCAATATTAGAATCGGAACGACTCATCACCGTGCCGGGTACCCAAATTTGCTCAGACACCATTTCAGTTATTACGTCATCTACTTCTACCAGCGCCGGAGGCGGCCCCTGGTTTTCTTCCTGCGCTAAAGCCAATGATGACAACGTCATTAGTGCGGGAATTGCGATACGAATTAAAGTCTTCATTATGCCTGTCCTGTAAAATTAGTGTTTGTCGTTAAGTTTTTGATTCTTTGCATTGTGTAATACACCTCCGCCGGTCAGGTTTGGCACCTGCGAGGGTTTCCCCACAGACAGTTGCAGCAAGGTGGGTAATAAAATCAGGGTAAATATGGTGCTGACTGTCATACCACCAACAATTACCGCCGCCATACCGCGATAAATAACACTGCCGGCACCGGGTATAAGTAACAGAGGCAACATGCCAAAAATCGAGGTCAGAGTACTCATGAAAATCGGCCGAAGGCGCAGCGACAAAGCCTGCTCTACTGCGTCCCGACGGCACAATCCGTCTTCTTTTTCAGCCAGTCGTGTTTGATGGACTAACAAGATAGCGTTATTAACAACTAATCCCAGGGTAATGATAAAGCCAATCATGGTTAACAGATCCAAAGGCTGAAACGTCACCAGATTGAGTAACTGCATGGCAATCACGCCACCCACGGTCGCCAGAGGAATACTGAGTACAACCATCAGGCTGTCTTTAGGGGATTTGAACAAGCCCGCCATCAAGATAAACAACAGCGCCATTGCAAACAGGAAGTTTTGACTCATGGTGGAAACCACATTGTTCAGACTGCTGGCTGAGCCGCCGTAGGCAATTGTGCCATCTGTTGGCATCGCCGCCAGTATTTGTGGCTCCACCTGCGCTTTGACAATGTCCATTGCCTCTTCCAATGACATATTATCTGGCGGATTTAGTGACAAGGTTAAGGTACGGCGACGGTCTATGCGCTGAATTTGGCTGGGGCCGACAGTGCGTCTCACTTCGGCCAATTCACCCAATTGTACCATTTCACCAGAAGGCGTCATGATAGGCACCACAGCTAACTCTTCCGGTGTAGCCCATTGTTCTGAGCGAAAGATAATATTCATGCGCTTTATGCCATCAAAGTACTCGCCCACGTATAGGCCATCGCCCATCGTGCGCACTATGTTGGCCAGGCTTGGTCTGTCGTATCCCACTTCCATCATGCGAGAATCGTTGGGAATCAGGCTAATTTGAGGCTCTGTTTGCTCAAGCGCCGGATTCGCCTGTACATTAGCCCCTGGAAAGGTTTCTTCCAGTAAGTCCATACCGATCACGGCAGCGGCTGCCATACCATCGGTATCTGTTGATTGCAGTCGAATATCGATACTTCTGCCATTGCCGAAACCACCAAACAGATTGCCCTGCATAGCAAAGGCACGCGTGTCTGGTAAGTCCTTCAATATTTCTTCGCGCATCAGGGTTTCCAGCTCTTTAACTTTGCTTTGATCCTTGGCTCGTGCGCCAATAGTGCCGCCATTTGGCCAGGTGATGATGTAGTAATTTTTTAAGGCGGGCTGCTTTTCACCATCCATATAGGGCTGCAAGCGCTTTACCACCAAATCCATAACTTCTTTTTCTACAAACTCACTACTGGCACCTTGCGGAAAGTTAAAAAATGCATCGATGGCGTCGCGTTTTACCGGTGGCAGATAATCTAACTTAGGCAACAACATTACAGTGGCAGTGACAGGTAGTACCATCAATACTGCAACAATCGTTAATCGCTTTTTGTTGTTAGATGTGGCGCCCATCACGCTGCGGGTTATTTTGTTCCAAACTGGTTTTAGTCTGTCTTCCGGCATTTCTTTGTTTAACCATCGACTAGCGGCTACAGGTAAGATGGAAATTGCCACAACAAACGATATCACCACGGCAATGGCGATGGTCAGCGCTAAATCAGCAAACAACTGGCCAGCCACATCTTTCAGGAAAATGACCGGAATAAAAATCGCTACGGTGGTTGCCGTTGACGCCATCAGAGCACCAAACACTTGCTTTGTGGCCTTTTCAGCTGCTTCAGTACTATTGGCCATTTCTCGTTTATGCCGCACAATGTTTTCCAGAACGACGATGGCAGCATCCAACACCATACCAACAGCAAATGCCAGGCCTGCTAAAGATATAACGTTAAGAGAGCGACCGGTTATTTGCAGAACCACAAAGGTACTCAACAAACAAATGGGAATCGACAAAGCGACAATTAACGTGGCCCGGCGCTGACGCATAAACCACCACAGTATTGCCACCGCTAAGAAGACACCCATCACTAAATTACTGCTTACCAGATTTATCGCCCGATAGATAAACACCGATGCATCAAAAGATTGCACCATGGTAAGTTGTTGCGGGTTCAACATATTGGTGTTGATTTCGTTAACCTTATCTTTGACTTCCAGCAACGTGGCCAGCACATTGGCATTATTCTCCCGGTCAATGCGGATGGAAATAGCCGGGTTGCCATTTTGAATACTGACGTAATTCTCATCACCACCCTGGATGCGAATTTCAGCAATATCATTGAGCTTGATGGGACTGCCATTGCGCCATTCCAGAATCATTTCGCCCATTTGCTGGGGCTGATATTTGCCTTCAAAGCGCAATGTGTATTTGCGACGCCCGACTTCGACAAAGCCACCGGAAACATCATTTGCCGATCCTAACAACCGGGAAATGTTGGTAATATCAACGCCCAGCTCAGCAGCGCGATAAGGGTCAAACACGATCTGAAACTCTTCTTCGCTTCCCCGACCTGATTGCATTTGAGCGCGAGAGACTCCGGGAATGGCTTCCAGTTGTGGCCGGATACTTTCATCAAAATAGTTAATAAACTCTTTGATATCTTTATTGTTGCCGGGCAATTTTTGCAAAAAGAAATAAGTCAGAGCAGGCTGGCCACCGCCCCCACCACCTAACATGATGTTAGGTGACAATGCATCTCTGGGCAGTGGTGGAATGCGGTTCATTCGGCTGATGACTTCAATTAGCGTTTTTTGCATATCGGTTTCGAGGCCAAATTCCAGGTTTATCCAGGCATTCCCCTGATTGGCAAACGTCGACATGGTTCTCATACCGGGTAACCCTTGCAACACCTCTTCCTGGGGCTCCAGGATTTCTGATTCAATTTCCTGAGGTGCAGCCGCACGCCATGAGGTCTGAATACTGATTCTGGGACGTTCAATGTCCGGGAACAGTTGCACGGGAAGCTCCGATAAACTAAATAATCCCAGAAAGGTAATGATACCCACGACGATAGCCACGCCGGAGGCATTTTTTAATGCTGCTTTGGTAATATCCATTGTTGTCCCGGATTTGTTATTTTATTGTTGCAACTATAGGTCGAACAAAAAAAGAAAAAAGTTTAAATCCGTTAGCCGTCGATTTATCACGATAAACAGCAAATGCCGTGAAAGATGTTACAAAGCGTGTTTTTTGACACATTTGCAACACACTGCAGCTTAAGCCTTAAATACCATTAAAAACAGTAGCTTACTAAAGTTAACAGGTCATTCGGAACAGACGGCAGATGAACTCAATAGTGTTGTCGTAAAATTTTACGACCACCAAAGAAATCAGAATCTAATAAAAATTAGGTGAGAGATTGACCTGAGGAAGTTGCAGGAACCTGCAAATAGCTAATATTGTCCCGTAACGTTCTGCCACTAATGTCGATGATGGCAGCTTACCTATCCATTGAATAATAAGACCCGGGACGGTGGTTTTATTGAGAGCGTACAGCCCACATGCTGTATATGCACAGAGTTACATTAATGGTTTAGCCACATCGTGCAACAGAAGCCAGTTATCACATGATTGTGAGAATTTTACGCACACAGCTGTGGTCAACATTAACCGCCAGCTTCCTTTATGCGCACAGCCCTTTAACGTTCAGCGTTAACCGCGAATACCACTCTTTGCCCGAAGTATTGACTACGAGTGAGCAACTACCACTCAGGCATTGATCATTTCTTTGACTTTATCGCGGTGACTGCGACTCACTTTTAATTCGGTGCCATTGTGCAGCACTAAATGGTATTCACCGCTGATGTGGCTGATCAGTTTATTGACGTAATTGATGTTTACTATGGCACTGCGATGCACGCGAACGAAGCGACGCGGATCGAGATCGTCGATTAGCTCTTTCATGGTCCGCCGCATAATATGGGTTCCATCCTGAGCATGGACACACATATAGTCGCCTGCCGCGTCAATCCATTGAATTTCCTCTACGGACACTCGGGTAACTTCGGAGCCGTCCTTAATAGCCAGCACTGTCGGGTATGGGTTTGCCGAGATGGGTTCGCCTTCGGCTAACTTGCGCAGGATATCTTCGCAATCATCGCCGGTGAAATCAGCGATTAAACTTGCCAGTTTGTGTTTATGCACCCCTTCCTGTACCTGGCTAAGAGTCTCTTCAACCTTTTGCAGTGCCTCTTTTAAACGTTTGTCGTCAACAGGCTTTAACACGTAATCCAGGGCGTGAATATCAAACGCTTTGATTGCATAGCTATCAAAGGCAGTAACAAAGATGATTAGCGGTAAAGGCTGACCGGTATCCCTGAGTTTATTGATTACCTGAAATCCATTGAGCCCGGGCATCTGAATATCCAAAAACACCAGGTCTGGTTTTAATTGGGGGATCTCGTCAACGGCAATATTCCCGCTGGCACACTGCCCGATGACCTCAACATTATCAAATGCACCTAGTCGAATCGCTAACCCTTTCCTGGCCAGCGGTTCATCATCCACAATTACTGCTTTAATTTTTTTATCCATTGTCTACTAATTCGTAAGGTATTCTGATACTAACTTTAATTCCGGTAGGGTCGTTATGCGACACCACAAATGAATAATCTTGCCCATATAATGAGTGTAATCGTTCCTGAATATTGGTCAATCCCACGCCATTGGTGCGATGCAACTGACCATTCACGATATCGGCGCCGGGCCCGTTATCAGCCACTTCCAATAATAAATCCCGGCCAAACAATCGAGTGGCTATACAAATTTCGCCCCCCTGTTCCATTTTGGAGATGGCGTATTTGATGGCGTTTTCCACTAGCGGTTGTAATATCAGGCTGGGCACCAGGGCTTTACTGGTATCTTCATCAACCTTCCACTGCACGTCAAGCCGCTCATCAAAGCGTACCTTTTCAATATCAAGATACAAACTCAGTGCCTGAATTTCCTGTTCCAGAGGGACTTTTTTAATCGGATCTTTATCCAGAGAATAACGTAAGAAGTCGCTTAATCGGCTGACCATTTCTTCAGCCGTTTTGTTTTCCTTAACCAATATCAACGTAGAAATCGCATTCAAGGTATTAAACAAAAAATGCGGGTTGAGCTGATAACGCAACATTTTAATATGTGCCTGGTGGGCCATTGCGTTGGATTTCAGCGCATTTTGCTTCTCTTTTTGCAGCAACTGATAGTTTTTGATACCGAAATACAATCCCGTCCAGCACATCAGTATGAAGAAGGAGTTCAGGCTGCCATTCAAATAATAATACCAGTCCTCGGGACGATACCCATGCTTATAAATCTCCCAAAAGTGTACATTTTTCATCACCTGCCATAGCAAAGACACCACAAAGCAGGATACCAGCACAGACAATAACATTTGCCAGGGTTGCAGCTTGGCAACCTTTTGATAAACATAGCGCAGAGGAATACTAATCAGGCAACCAGCAATAGCGTTCAGGAAAATGACAAAGATCCAAACAGTTCGCATGTCATGTAAGAACGACCCGATATAATAAACCAGAGCAAAGCCAGCCCAGCCACCAACATGCAGTGTCCAGAACAAGCGCTCTCTGTCTTCAAATAGTTTATGCCAGTTAACCAAATGACAATTCCAATGATGATTTGAGGGAAATTATACGACATCCCAATGCAATGCGTTTGCTGCTTGTCCTGCAACAAACGCTATTGGTCGCATAATTTGAAAGAAAGGCGAATTTAATACGAAATATTAAGTCTTTTCAACCAGTGTACCCACCACCATGCAGGCCCCACCAGTAAAAATTGTAGATCTTTGAAAAATGACGGTTTTTTACCTTCAATATGATGCCCGACAAACTGCAATATCCACATTACAACAAACAGTACCAGACTAAATTGCAGTACATTGATGCCCTGTTGATACATGGCCTCTATACTCAAAAAAACCGCCATGGTCATCAGTGTCATTGCGGCCCCGATAGGCCCGGACAAGCGAAAGTAGTAATAGAGTGTGGGTATCGCCAGAATATGTGCAAAAGTAATATCCATTGCAGCTAAAAATTCTGGCACTGGCACTAACCACACCAGCGCTATAGTAACCCAAAATATCGCCGGAACGGCAATACCATGGATCAAGATATTGGTTCGATTTTGATGACTTTCTCCGTACTCACTGAGTAAGGCATCTATCTGTCGGTGATGAATTTGCTGAATCATGATTTGTTAATTTTTTGTTATAATCCAGCGTCAGCATAAATTATGTCTGGTTTTTGAGCAACTGCTGTTTTATTGGCTGACCATTAACCGCTCCAGTAATGCTTCGGTGTAATGATTCTTTTCCTCGAAGCGCAAACCGTAATAAAAATACAGTTCATCCATACGCACATTCATTACTTCCGAACGAAACTTGAAATCCTCCTGATTACCGGGCGCACTAATAGTCAGCATGATTTGCTTATCTTCAATCTTTTCCCGGCCTTTGCGGGTAACACCAACCCGGCAACCGCTGCCAGAAATATCCAGAATCATGCCTTCACCAAGACGACTTTTATGTTCATCAGATATTTTCGATTGCACAGCATTGAGCTCACAGGGTACCCGAATTTGGGTTCTTTTTTCTGCCCGTAACCCCTGCACCTGCACCGCTTCCGGAAAGTTTACCCAGACAGCATGGATAGGCGACATGGTAATCGCCTTAACTTTGGCTTTAAAGGCCACAATTTCTCCACTGTCTTCCAGCACCAGGCGCACGATGACCTGCCCGTCAACATATAATCCATCGCGCAATGGACCGTATTTTTTTTCATCCGGGAATTTGAAAATCAACGTTTTTCGGCCATCCGCCCCGATAAACTCGGAGCGAACGCGTTTGACTGTGTTGGGAAAGCTAAGCTGAAAATCCACCGGTAAGCCGGGTTTTAGTGAGCGCAGTTTATTCACATCCGCGCTGGAAAGTTTTTGTCTGGAAGCCAAAATCGCCATAGGCGTAACATTACTCTTTTTGTTTATCGGGTTGTCGGCTTGCTTATCGGCAGCTTGCCGTTTCGCCTAAGCACAAACTATGCGATATTTACCCGGGTGTCTCAATATCAAATTGGACCCTGCGGGTTATTATCGTTATATTTTAGCTGCCCTCAGTGCATCTTTCCCCCAAAAAGTGACGTCAAATTTTCAGGAAATTATGAAAGCAAGCAATTCAAAATTACATTATCAACTTAGTATAGACGCTATTTCTAAACACACGTTTAATGTGGAGATCCACATTGACTCAGCAGACTTTGACGAACTAAACCTGACTCTCCCCTGTTGGATCCCAGGCAGTTACATGGTGCGGGATTTTGCCAAAAACCTGCTCACCATCAGCGCCTGCAACGAGCAAAACCAGGCACTGCCTGTGACACAGTTGGACAAGCAAAGCTGGCAGGTAAGCCAATGCCAGGCAAAAACCATCATTCGCTACCAGGTTTATGCCTTTGATCTTTCTATACGGGCAGCATTTTTAGACACAGAATATGGCTTTGCCAACGGTACCAGTGTGTTTCTGAAAGTACAGGAACTGCATGAACAGGCGAGTACGGTGGCGATCCTGGCTGACAACCTGTTACCTAACTGGCGCACTTTTACCGCCATGACACAGCTGGACGTAAACGACACAGGTATCGGGCTATATCGTGTCAGTGATTATGCCGACTTAATAGAACACCCAATATTATTTGCTGACGCAGATGTGCTGGAGTTTGAAGTAGAAGGCATCAATTTTAAGATGGTATTAGCCGGAGGGCACAATGCCGATCTGCCACGCATAAAATCAGATCTGGAAAAAATATGTCAGCACCATCTCAATTTATTCAGTAGCGATATTGACATTAAACACTACCTGTTTATGACATTGCTTTCTGAATCAGATTTTGGCGGTTTAGAGCATACCCACTCCACGGCATTATTATTTAGCCGCAATGAACTACCGACAGTAGCTGAGCAACATACCATGACCGATGGTTATCGTTCATTTCTGGGCCTCTGTAGCCACGAACTGTTTCACACCTGGCATGTTAAACGAATCAAGCCCAAAGTGTACCTGACACCGGATCTTTCCAAAGAGTGTTATTCAGAGCAGTTATGGATATATGAAGGCTTTACTTCTTACTACGACGATTTCAGCCTGTTGCGGTCACAGATTATTAACCAGGAAAGCTACCTGGAGTTATTAGGGCAAACCTTAACGCGTTTGTATCGCACAGAAGGTCGAAAAGTTCAAACCGTGACACAATCCAGCTTTGAAGCCTGGACTAAATTCTACAAACAGGATGAAAATGCCGTTAATGGCATCGTTTCTTATTACATCAAAGGCGCGGTAATTGCCCTGTGTCTGGACTTGCTCATCAAACGAGAAAGTCAACATAAACAGAGTCTGGATGATGTTATGCAGGCCCTGTGGCAGGACTTCGGCAAACCGTTATCCGGAACAGACAACCAGGTAATACATGAATTACTGCGCGACAAACTGCATCTGGACCTGAGCGAGTTTTTAGATAAAGCGCTTTACAGTACCGATGAGTTACCATGGCAGGAGCTGCTGGCCAGCTTTGGCATAACGTCACATTTTCGCGCCCGCAATAACCTAAAGGATATCGGTGGTAAAAAAGGCGCGTATGATAGCAACGCCGTTGATCTTGGCATGCATTACAGCAGTGATTCTTCCGGTATTACGGTGCAACAGGTAAGTAACGGACGCGCAGCGCAACATGCGGGCCTGCAAAAAGGTGATCGCATTGTGGCACTGAATCAGTGGGATTTAAAAGGTAAAACTCTTGAAACTGAACTGGCCAAATATCCACTGGGGTCAAGTGTTGAACTTACCTTGTTCAGACGTGGCCGACTATTGCAGGTGTCGCTACAGATTCAGGCTGCCGAGAAAGATACAATTTACCTCACCATCGACGATCCGGTTATGGCGCGCCTTTGGTTAGGAGAATAACCTTAGGGCGCCATAGTGGGTACGAGAAGTTGCGGATCAACGCGCTTTTCGTACCAGTTCATTCGCCAATCTAAATGGGGGCCAGTCACTCTTCCGGTATCACCAATCTCAGCGATAAGTTGCCCCTGTTTAACACGTTGTCCCACCTCGACATGACCCTTGTGTAAGTGCAGAAACGTAGAAGAAACACCATAACCATGATCAATAATTAAGGTGCCTCCCGAATAATACATATCCGGAACAAACAAGGTAACTAAACCATCTGCCGGGGCATATACCGGCTGCCCTATCGGTCCGGCCACATCTACTCCGTAGTGGGGCCGTTTTGGCTCACCATTTAATACTCTGCGACTACCATAAACACCGGAGATTGGGCCTTTAGCGGGCCAGATAAAGTCTTGTGCAAAGGCGGTATCTGCTTCAATACGGTCCCGCGCCTTACGCACCATTTGGGCATCTTGTCGGATACGCGTTAGGGTTGATTCAGGAGGCGTCACCATTTTAGGTGGTAAACCATCAATGTGCTGCTCCTGATAGAGGCGTTTATCAATTACCAGTGCCTGCTTTTGTTCAGTACCGTCAGGTAAGCGCCAGGTTAATTGCCAGTTTAATTTGTCATCCCGGGAAAATCCCAGAGCAAACTCCCCTGTCGCGGCCAGGGTAATTTCCCGGTCGTCTAACCAAAGCTGACTACCTGCGGGAAGTTTACCGCGTAACAAACTGCCTTGCTGTTTTTCACCGCGTAACTCCAACGCCTGAACCTGACTTAAAAATAAGCACATTAAGAAAGCAGTCAGGCCCTTACGCATATGCGATTGCTCCTTTGCCAACGCCTTCAAAAGCCACAACTTCAACTGAGGTATCCGGAGTCAGAGCGGCCTGCTCGTTGGCCAGATATTGCGCCAGACACTCTACCGTGGAATCAGTGTCCACAATCTCTGACTCAGCTTTAGGAATGATCAGTTCAAACTCGCCTTGCGATGATTCATAGGCAAAACAGTAATAATCGCCCTGCGGAGCAATTTTTTGCAACGACTCAGACAATTGGCTCGCGGCTACAATATCTTCAGTTGTGCCGATATAAATATCGCTCCACCGGTTAGCCCAGTATCTCTGCCATTTTTCATCGAACTGACCATCCAGTTTCACCAATATTTTGGAGCGGTGACCATGAGCAATGCGTTGACAATTGCCATCGTGCTTTTTTAGCCCGTGGGTGTAGTGATAAAAGGCACCATCAATAACCTCAGTTCGCAGTGATAACGTAATATCGTCAACGTTTTCAGGTAAGTGGGTGGCTATGATTTCTTTTAAATACTGACTCACTGACTCCATCGTCACTTCTTCAGCATATATAAAGGCATACGCTTCAGGTGGGCAGCTTAATGCGATTTCTTTTTCCGGTCGAACGAAGTTTACAATGACATTATCATTGCGGTGGTCATTGCCTAACTTCACAAAAGCATGTTCTGCGGGTACCAACAGTTTGTGATCGACATATTCGTCAATCAGATATTTTAGTTCTTTTTTCACCTTTCCGAAGTCAAGTACCATGCTTTCTTCGTTTAATGCGCCATTGAGCACAACATCGACGATCCAACTCTCTCCCACCATGCCTCTTTTCGGGCACAAATAGGAAAAGTCCATAACAGTCAGATCGTTTACAAATAAATGCATTCTTGTTTCATTACCTTATGACAATTGCAATTTCAGCGTTTAGTTTAACACCTTTTAAAAGCAGAGCCTCAAACCAACTTAAAATTGTTTTAAAAACTATGAATTATACCCATTCCATCAAATACTTGCTCAACTCAATGGGAACTGAAATCCATTTTCAACGTGGCGCTGCGCCACGTTCTCTTTGTTGTGTGAGGTTCGATGAACAACAGTATTATTTACGTTCCGCGCCTTGACCTCATGGCGCTAAATCCAGTGCTGAGTGATTCGTACTTTACCGGGCTGGTATCAGTCCTTCCACTTGTTCAGTTGGTCTTTCAGGTTAGGTGGAATACCTTTGATGACCAACGTATCGGATTCTGGCTGATAAACCACCCTTTCTCCCAACAGTTTTCGCTCAAAACTCAAACTGACGCCACCGCCAGCCCCGGTGAACTTGCTCAGTGTTTTGATTGAGGTTTTATCACCCTGAAAGGCACTTTCTAAATTTTCTTCTGATTGTTGGGAAAAAGCGTGAAAATCCTGGGTTTGATCCGCCATTGCCAGAGTTTTGGCCACATCTTCCACCACAATATCTTCACCCGATTCAATTTGGGATTTGTAATAAGTGGCCAATTCTTCGCGCTTTTGTTGTTTTTCTTCCGGCGCAAACTGTTCGACGTCCATGAACTGCTCGACTTTTTCCAGCAACAATTTGTTTTGCTGCTTGATATCCACTTCTTCTGCACAACCCAGGAACATCAAAAAGAAGTCTGAAATTTTTCGCCCGGCCCGGCCTTTTATAAAACTCACATAACGGTTTAATTCCGGCGTAGTTTGATACTGAGATAAATCAATTCTGGCTGCCAGTTGCATTTTGGCTAAATCAAGGTGGTTTGATACGGTTAAATTGAGTTGCGGATTAATTTCTACGTGCTCTTTGGTGTCCAACAGGGCCACCATTAAATAATCGGTGGCCAGATACTGATATTGAGTAACCACAATAAAGCCACTCTCCGGCGTGCCGGTTTCTATCATCGCACTAACCAGTTTGTCGCAGATCTGCACTGAAAACGGTAAAAATCCCATGTCTCCGGCGATCAAACCTGCCAGCAAGTCTTTAAAACTCTGAGCTTCCTCGTCGTCTGGCTGTACAAATCCGCCAATACCTTTAACCGGTTTATTGTTATAACTTTGGCTGAGTTGTTGCACGAACAACTCAATATCAGCGCCGACGTCAAACAGATCGTCTCTGGCCCTGACACTGAGCTTTTCGCCATCATTGATGAGTTGATGAACGACAAAGTGATTTATTATTGCTGACATGAAAATCCCGGGAAATGCATCGATTAAACAATTGTATCTATGTCGGTGGACGCAGAATAACAAAGCATGTTGCTGTCACCTGACATAAAATGTGCGTTAAGTTGTGTGCCTGTGGTTAACACAGACCGACCTGGTTTTGCTGATAACCGACATTCTGTTAATCAGAGTTCAGGTTACAACAAAAATGCGTTACCATTTTACACAAGCTATATTCCGGATGTATACATGCCACAACAATCAAAATACTCAAACGAACAATTTGAGGCGCTTTTTAGCGACATTTTAATCGCTCTTGAAAAACATAACCCATCACCCGATCTGGCTATGATGGTACTGGGCAATAGCCTGACACACGTTCTGCAAACCCAGGTTTCACAGGAGATAAGGGGCGATATGGCAGAAAAGTTTTGCCAGGTGTTGTTAAGTAGCGTAAAAAAGTAACAGCAGAATAACGATAACGAAATTACAAGTTCATGATCCTTACGGAAACGCCAAAACGGCAATTAGTCAGTAAGCTGGTAACCTGGGGCCACTGGTTTACCTTATGCAACATTATTGTTGCCATCTGTATCGCCGGTATTTACCTGTTTAGCAGCGCCCTTCCCGAAACCGCTTTAGGTTTGTTTTACCTCATCGCCAATTGGTTTAGTCATATCGGCTTTTTGACCTTTTTTGGGTTTGTGATTTTCATGTTGCCCCTTTGTTACCTGCTCCCCAATAGTCGATTTTTAAGAGCCTGGGGATCAACTGTCGCGGCATTTGGTCTGGCATTTTTGGCCTTTGATGCCCTGCTGTATACCCGCCACGGTTTGCACTTTAGCCCATATTCTGCAGAGTTTATTCGCCAGCAGACTGATACCGTGCTGGCCGGATTGAAGTTTCATCAAATCATATTTTTATTAGTGTCATTTTTTGCCTGGTTGTTGTTTCAGCTTTTAGTGGCTAACTCCTTGTGGCAACGCATCGAACGCCTGCAAAAGCTGAAAATCGGCTTACCAATTAGTTTTGGTTTTGTGACCCTGTTTATGTTTAGTCATATTGTCCACGTTTGGGCTGATGCGAACCTTTATCAACCGGTTGTTAAACAAGATAACATGTTCCCGTTATCCTACCCGGCAACCGCTAAAACCCTGCTGTCTAAATATGGTTTGTTAGACATTGAGCAATACCGCACTAAAAAAACACTGCAGTTTAACAATCAGTTTGAACGTATTAGTTATCCCAAAAGCTCGCTGTTTTGCGCCACGAATCCCGATAAAAAGGCAGTACTCATTCTGGTGGATGACGCCCTCGAAACACACATTGAGCGCTCCTCGCCCGCATTTGGCAAGATGTTGCCACAGCACTTTGATCTCTCAACCTCTAAAATTGCCGGTATAAAAACAGCGCTTTATGGATTACCCGAAGTGTTCCACGCGAACCTCTCGAATAAGTCCCCCATTTTACTGCAGTTAATTACAGCGTCTGGCCAGCAGGTATTTTCTTACAGTGCTGATGACACTGTTGCAGCCTTTTTTACGCAACACAATACTGTCCCAGTACAAACTCAATCAGAGTCAGGTGAGATACCAGCTGCTGTTAACAATGGGCTGTATATACTGCATGTCAATGCCTCGCAGGCTGAGCAATGGATACAGGAAAATAATGGTTCAACGCCCTTTCTGATGACTTATTTAAACCCGGACACTCGTGTCCCTGCTTATACCAATTTGCCGGTTACTATCAGCAACGAGTTAACTTCGCATCAGGATATTGCGGCCACCCTGATCAATTATATGGGTTGTGCCATTCAGGATAATTTGCATTCCACCGGTGAAAATTTGCTGAGCGGAGCCCGGAACTGGATCGTGAGTAATCAGCAAAATAAAATTATTATTTTGCACAATCAATTAAGGACAGAAGTAGACCCTTCCGGAAATTACCAACTGTATAACCTGGACGGCTCCCCGCAGAACAATGTTGAACTGAATATTCCATTGTTAGGACAAGCGATTAAGTTGTTGAGTAGTTTTAGTCAGGCGAAATAAAATTTCTTACTTTTCAGTGAAATAAATTTCGTTACAATACAAGGATTGGTTGCTAGTATCAAAGCTGATCAGGTGAAGGAAATTCAGTACCGTGGTCTTAGGCCGTAGATTTATTTATTCATTATTTTTGTGTTGGGCAACCTCAACCCCGTTAGCGGCGAGAGAGTCGTTGGCAGTGGTTTATCCTGAAGTGCCCTCCCCGGCAAACTTAGTGTTTGAAGAAATCATTGCCGGCATTCAATCTGCTCATCCCAATAAATTAATGATAAAAGCGATTCAAAACTCAGAATCGCCTGACGAATCACTGGCATGGGTAAATGAAAACCAGCCTGAAATGCTCATAGCGTTGGGTAAACGCGGCTACCGAATAGCCAAATATATTTACAAAGACCGTCCTGTTGCGATCGGAGCTTTACCTATCAGGCCCAATGGCATTTCCGGTATCTCATTACTGGCCGATCCCGGCATTATTTTCGATTCATTAAAAAACCTCGCACCAGATATAAAAACCATCAATGTGGTTTATTCTCCCGGCAGTCGCTGGTTAATTGCAATCGCCGCAGAACAGGCTCAGGCAAAGGGTTTAACCTTTAATCACGTTGAAGTGAAAAATATTAAAGATGCCATTAGCACCTATGATAAATTGCTCGAGAACATTAACCCCCGCACTGATGCTGTCTGGTTACCGGTTGATAAGATCACTGCACACGAACAAGTTATACTGCCCAATTTGTTAGAAAAATCCTGGGAACAGAACCTGGTATTATTCTCCAGCAAGCCTGCCCATGCCAAAAGAGGGGCGCTGTTCTCTGTGTTCCCGGACAACGAGGCATTGGGACAACAGTTGGTCAAAATGGTCACGGATATCTTAGTATCAAAAAATGATGCAGGAGTCATACCACTACAAAATATGAAACTGGCCGTTAATTTGAGAACGGCCGCGCATCTGGGTTTTGATTACAAATCCCAGCAAAAACAACAATTTCACCTCACCTTCCCACAGTAGCGCTTTATGAACGACGTGCAAGAACACAGCAAACTCAGAGCCGCAGTGGGCAGAACCAAAGACTCACTCAGCATCAGACGGCAATTATTAGCCTATATCGTTGCCGGTGTTTTTATATTGTTGGTGCTATTTAGCATAACCATTAGCTGGTTAGCCGGTAAAGAAACCAGTGAACTGACAGTTAACAATGCGCAACAGGTTGCCAGGGCGCTGGCGCAACAATCGGTACTGGCACTGTTAACCGAGTCAGAAGAAAACGCCGATACCGCATTGGATCAGGTGATGTCGTTTCCCGATGTTGCCGGAGCCGGCCTGGTGACACTCGAAGGTGAAATATTTGGATGGCGCGGCGATGCCAGGGGTGAAAACTACTTCCGAAAGTTCAACTGGCAGGAAACCCGCAACTACCTCATCCTGGAAGAAGACGATGACAATTGGTTTGTTGCGTCTGCGGTTATTCTCACTGATAACGAAGGTGATAGCGAAACTGAGCTGTTCGAATCCACTGAAGAAAAGCTGGGCTACGCCATTTTATCCTTTAGTAAAGAAACCCTTACCCAGATTAACCGCGATATTATTTTAACTATTGCGATTACGGGTGGTATCGCCGTAATTGGTCTGATTCTGATAGTCGGCGGCGCTATCCAACGTCAGCTCACCCCGTTGCAGGCGTTATCAGAAGTCATGTCACATAACCATGAGACCGGAGAACACCGCTTAGCCAAAGTACATGGCGCAAAAGAGATTGAGCAAATGGCCAATTCATTTAACGCGATGATGCTAACGCTGGACGAGCAGGACGAGCGGTTGAGGAATCAACGCGACCAGTTAGAAGCCGAAGTAAAAATACGCACAGCCGAACTAACCGTGGCCCGAGATGCGGCATTAACCAGCAGTCGTCATAAATCTGAATTCTTAGCCAATATGACCCACGAACTGCGGACGCCAATTCAGTCGATAATCGGTTACGTTGATCTGGCCAAAGAAGAAGCGGAAAATGAAGGACAGTTCGACATGGCGTCGGATCTGGATAAGGTCACACGCAATGCCGACCGATTATTAGGCATGATCAACTGCCTGTTAGATTTATCAAAAATTGAAGCCGGCCGCATGGAGTTAAACCTCTCCAGCACCTACCTGAAAGATTTACTGCAAAATTTAGCGGAAGCCACTGCGCCACTGTTCCCTCGCAATAACAATAAGTATTTACTCGATAACCACGCCGGTAATCCAATCCTACGTATTGACAGTGAAAAAGTCCTGCAAGTGCTGATAAACCTGGTGTCTAACGCTTGTAAGTTCACTGAAAACGGTACGGTCACATTGCGTGTTGAAAGCCATTCTGGTCACTTGATTTTTAACGTCATTGATACCGGCATGGGAATACCGGCGAATCAACTTGCCAGGATATTTGATCAATTTCAACAGGTCGAAAGCGGTGATACCCGACGTTATGGCGGCACGGGGTTAGGTTTGGCGATATCCAAACAGTTTTGTGAGCTCATGGCCGCAAAGATAAAAGTGGAAAGTATTGAGGGGCAAGGTAGTTGCTTTACCGTTAAGCTTCCTATCAGCTAATTACAGTATTTCCACTACATTAGCTGCCCTTACCTAAAGTAGTTCATTCAGTTATCACACAAGCATCAATGTAATTTAATACACATTTGACTAATCCCTGTGCAAGTTTTGCAAATTAATCATAACTTCATAAAAGTTTTACACTGCAATGACTTGTTAAAACCCAAATAGCTAATACAATCAAAGATATAATAAATAGAGCAAGCTCTGATAATAAAACCACATCTGCACTAATACGCGGACACAAACTATGAAAAGAACACTACTCACGACCTGTGTGTTATTGGCCATTTACGGCCAGTCATCAGCAATTTTTGCGGCCTCCCCCATGCTGCAGGAAAGTGACATCAACGACGATTATCTGGAAGATGATTTTGGTGATGATCAGTTTGGTGACTTTTATGGTAGTGAAGAATTTATCAGCATTGCGACAGGCACCCAGCAAGCTATTGAAAAAGCACCTGCAGTAGCATCAGTGATTACTGCAGAACAAATTCGACAAAGCGGCGCCAGAAATCTTATTGATGCTCTCAAAATGGTACCAGGTCTTAATATTAGTCGCAGTAGTCAGGCTATGGGGCCAAAATTTAATTTTAGAGGAATAACCTCAACCTACTCTCCACAAACTCTGCTGATGCTGAATGGGGTCCCCACTAAAAGCGTAGTACGTGGTGATAACCATATTGTATGGGGCGAATACCCCATCAATAGTATTTCAAGAATAGAAATCATACGCGGCCCAGGTTCTGCACTTTATGGAGCCGATGCATTTGCAGGTGTTATAAACATAATTACTTTTTCGCCAGAAGAACTCCAACAAGCTGAAGCTGGCGCAGGGTTTGGTAGTGATAAAACCCATAATGCTTGGTTTAAAACTGGTTTTTCGAAAGGTGACTTAAAAACAGGTATGTCAGTTGAGTTTTTAGAATCAGACGGTTCTGACGAGACTATTGACTATGACGCACAATCACCACTAGATGAACTAGCAAGAGACCTGTTTGACCTCGAACCTGTATCAAACGCCCCGGGTGGTACAAATTTAGGATTTAGAGCGCTGGATGCATACTTAAATGCCGAATATAACGATTTTGATCTTGGTATTAGTTACCAGGATAGAGCAAAAGTTGGTACCGGTCAGGGCATATCCGAAGCTCTCGACCCCAACGGAAAATTTGGTAGTTATAAATTGATGATAGACTTTAGATATGAAACCCTTAGGCTTGCCAATGAATGGAAGTTTTCGGGCCATTTCAATTACTATCGTTCAACTCAAGAAATAGAGAGAAATTTAAATTTGCTTCCGCCAGGAACCTTATTCGGCGCCTTTCCGAACGGAATCATTGGTAATCCTGAGTGGAAAGAAGATACAACAACATTTGAGATTCGAGCAGACTTCTCAGGTTGGGCGGATCACCACTTAGTTCTTGGAACTGGATATGTGGTTCAGGATCTCTTTGAGGTTAGAGAAAGTAAAAACTTCTTTCCTGATCTTTCCCCAAACCCGAACGGTTTAGTAGATGTGTCTGACACTGATGAAATATTTATACCTGAATTTGACAGAAATAATAAATTCTTACTTGTTCAAGATATCTGGCAATTAGCACCGGACTGGGAACTTACAGCAGGGATCAGGTACGACGATTACTCAGATTTTGGTTCTGCAGTAAACCCACGACTATCGCTGGTTTGGTCGAGCAGTCTCAAATCTACAACGAAATTTCTTTATGGGCGCGCATTTAGAGCACCAAGTTTTGCTGAAATCTTAACAGTTAATAACCCTGTAGCTCTTGGCAACCCTGAAATAGATCCAGAATCTATAGATTCTCTAGAACTAGCTTATAGTTACCGCCACAATGATAAACACACATCAAGTATTAATGCTTTTTATTACAAAATAGATGATTTTATTACTTTTGTACCTGACCAGGGAGCCCCAACATCAACGGCTCAAAATGTAGGTGAAATTAGTGGTTATGGATTGGAGGCCGAAACTGGTCTCAGTTTAAATGATTACGTTTCAATGAAAGTAAATTATTCATTTGTCCGGTCTACAGATGACCTTGTAGAAGATGACGTTGGTGAGTACCCTAATCATCAGGTAAAAGCTGAACTTTTATGGCAAATTACTGACTCTTGGTCTCTGCATTCCACTGCTGCATTTATAGGTAAGCGTAAACGCTCCCCCCTTGACCAACGAGAGTCATTAAGTGGATATTCAGATGTTGGATTCAATCTTCATTACACTGGTAATGAAGGTTGGAATGTTTCTTTTAGCGTAGATAATCTACTCGATGAAATAATTTTAGAACCAAGTACCGGACCGAGTACAGAAGGTGGAGCAGTTAACATTCCAGGGGACCTCCCCTTATCAGGTCTAACAGCCATGATAAAGGTTTCAAAACAATTATGATTGATTTTAACGACAAAGTGGTTCTGGTAACAGGCGCGACATCAGGTATAGGAAAAACTACCGCAAAAATGTTTGCAAGCAATGGAGCTAAAGTTGTTTTATCTGGCCGTAGAACCGCAGAAGGATTAGAAGTCGTAAGCGAGATTGAAAAGGAAGGTGGAATTGCACGGTTTATTCAATGTGATGTAAGTAACGAGAGTCAAGTAGAGAATTTGCTCTCTGGAGTAGTACAGTACTTTGGTAAGCTGGATGTTGCTTTTAATAACGCTGGAATTGGAGGCACTATCGCACCACTTCATGAGTTGTCTGAAAATGACTGGCAATCTACACAAGATATTAACTTAAAAGGTGTTTGGCTTTGTCTTAAACACCAAATAAGGCTTTTCTTATCTCAACCGCCGAAGGACTACACAATTGTCAATATGGCATCTTTATGGGGAACTGGGGCAAGTGACTTTGGAGCGTCAGCTTATACTGCCAGCAAACACGGTGTTATTGGCCTGACAAAATCCGCCGCATTAGAATATGCCAAAAACGGTATTCGAGTGAATGCTATTTGCCCCGCTTGGGTTCCTACTGATGCAAATGCAGCAGTACTATCCAATGATGAAATGAGAAGTCACATTGCTGCGATGCACCCAATGGGCAGATTAGGGACACAAAAAGAAATTGCTGAATGTGTTTTATGGTTGGCCAGTGAATCCAGTAGTTTTTTAACTGGTCAGGAAATTCTAGCCGATGGTGGAATTTCCGCCAAACGCTAAATTACCATGGCCGCTGGCTTTCTCCTGTGTACTCTACTCTGTCGCATCGGACTGGTAAAAAGGCACCTTCTACATCCTGTTTTGCTTCGATATAACAGGGTGGCATGCCGGCCACAAAGCACAATGTCATGTACATATGAAATGACTCCGCATCAAAACCAAGATCGGCCCCTAAAGCAGCATAGAGCGCGGCAACATTCATATTGATGTGTTTCTTTGCCTTTAACAGAATAGCCACTTTGATGGCCAGGTTAAAATGCTCCAGAGAATTGATGGAGTTTTCTTTAACAAACTTGATTAGATGAGGAACCCGTTCATCGGTACTGGCAAGCGGCCTGCCATAACCGAAAATAACCTTGTGTTGCTTCAGCTCTGCGTCAACAAAATCAGCCAACTCACCACCATCACTGACGTAGCTATTTGCCCTTTTGAAAAAATCAATAGCCACTTTAAAGGGTTTTCCGCCGAATATTGCCGCTTCACAACTTGCAATGCCTGCCGCTAACGCCAAAGGAGGTGTAGTTCTGGCAGTCCCCGCCAATGCGGTAATGTGATTTGGCCAGATTGATTTGTCCGGGTAACTGGTACTGACCCAGATAAAATTAAGCAGTTTGACCTCCGATTCAGAAAATTGTCTGCCGGTAATGCCATAAGCAAACAGCTCGAGCCAGGACAAGTTTTTTAAATCATGATGCAGGTCTTTGCCACGGTACACAACACGCTGACTCAAATAGCTGCGCCCCATTTCAGTGACAATTTTGTTTTCATGCGAAAACAGGTCGGCAATGCTCATGGTAAGATCTCCGACACATCGGGTAAAGGTCCAACTTCGCCGGGATCATTACGCAACTCTATTTGCTGTCCAAAAAATGGAAATTGTTTCCAGCCCTGTTGTTTTGCTTCCAGCGAATGAACAGCGGCGCCCGGTAATCGCAACATTAAACTACAAAGTTCGGCTTTATCAGGTGAAAAGCCCAAATGGTAAAAACAGGCTGCAACAACAAAATTCATGCCTAGCGCCATTCCAAGCGTATTTTCAAAATTTTCAAGGTTTTGTTTCAGCCAGGAAATGGCTGGATATTTATTCCAGAGTCCTCGCAACGCTAAAAAATCGTGGGTATTTTGGGAGGCTTGCTGAGCATGAGGCAGAAAACCCGGTGGATGCTCAAACTTCTCCCATATATCTTCCCTGCTTCGCTCTGTATTTGGCGCATTTAAAGCGATGATCCATTTATCGTAATCTAAATCAAATCGAACAAACCAACTTACCAGTTGCTGTAACTCATGACTTCCCTGGTAATTGCCGGAGGCCACCGCTAAAAATGACATCAAATTTGCGGCGGCTGGTGCTCCACCCACGCCACTGTTCATGGCAGCTCTTATTGCCAAATCACGTGGCCCTGAATTTGCTATCGCAACAGCCATACAGTCAAACAGGTACAGCTGATCAGGTTCCGGCTTATGTCCCAAAAACAAGGTCAGAATATATTCTGAAAAACTTGCCTGCCCCAACATTTCGCCATAAACATCATAACCATGGCAATAGCTTTTTTGGGCCAAAAACTCATTATCAGGCGACGCCTCATCACGCCATATTGCTGTTTTGAATTTTGGGACGTTGTCCACACTAACCTCCGGGTGTGGCGGAACCACCGTTTACTGCAATCCCTTTAACTCTGTCACCCATTGGAGGCACTTCGTTTTTATCCACCCGAACGTCTATCAACGTGGGACCGTCTTTGCTGAATAAGCGTGGGTAATCAATACTTTCCAGTTCTTCGACGGTATTGATAACAATACCCTCTACCCCAACCGATTCGGCCATCATGGCAAAGTTGACTTCACCCAGTTCAAAACCTACTTGTTCAGCACCGCCTAAACGTTGACCATGCATAACCATGCCAAGTACAGAATCATTCAGTACCAAAAACACGATGGGTAGTTTCATTTGTTTGGCAACAGTGATCTCTTGTGCACTCATCAGGTAGCTACCGTCACCAGTAATACACACATGCGGCTTCAATGGGCCATCCACCCGGTTACCACCGGCGGATCCTACAACAGCGCCAATTGCCCACGCCATGGCACCAAGCCCCATGGCGATGTGCAACTTGCCATCGTGTTCTTTGCGTTGATAATACTGAATCGACCATGACCAGGCATTGCCGGCATCCACAAAGACACGAGTCTCTGCAGGCAGTTCACGGCTTAAGTGGGTAAATAAACGCTGAGGTTTGATCGGATTGTCATCACTTAAACACTTATCTTCATCAAACAACGATGTAGCACAACCGTTAATATTCAGGCGGTCCGGCTGTGGTAAGCCTTCCCATTCTTTATTCCAGTAACGCTGTGCCCGATTCAACTTTTCATTTACGATGCGGAAAATTGTCGGGAGATGACCACAAACGTGCAGTCTGGCCATGTGTGAACGGGTAAAATGTTCAATACGGGAATCCACATGGATCAGTTTTTCATTCATCAGTTCACTGGCCCAACCACGGGTTCCCAGTTCACCTAATGCGGCACCGATTGCAATAACTAAATCAAGTTTGTTGTGATCCTGCAGGAGTTCTTTAGCACTTTCATGGCCAGCAAAACCAAAAACGCCCCGATATAAAGGGTGCGATTCGTCAACCCAGCGCTTACCCATGGGTCCAGTTACGAATGGTGCATTAATCATCTCTGCAAAGCGCATAATCTCTGATGATGCATCTTTACAGCCATCACCAATAAATAACGCCACTTTATTCACGCTTTTTAGTTCGATAACCATCTGATCCATCGCACCCTGATCGGTCAAGGTATAGCGGGTTCTCAGGGTTTTCTTTTCGACATTTGCTTGTTTGAGCGCGACGGTTCTGAGCACATCTGAGGGAATACTGATATGCACCGGACCGGCAGGTTCGTTACGCGCAGTCATTAAAGCAGATACCAGTTTGGTTTCTAACTGCTCGTGATGACTCACCAGGGTACTGTATTTAGTACAATGGTTAAACATACTTACCGTATCAATGGCGGCACAGGAAGAATCTTGTAAGGCTCTTTTACCAAACTTAGGTAAAGGGGTTTGGGCGGTAATCACCAGCATTGGTGTATTATCTGCGTAAGCTCCTGAAACACCGGTGATCAGATTAGTGGCACCAGGGCCTGTTGTCGCACAACAAACACCAATACGTCCGGTTTCTCGCGCATAACCGTCAGCCATAAATGCCGCGCCGGATTCATGCCGGGAGACAACGGGAGCTACTCCGCCATGCCTGGCACTGACAGCCAAAGCATTGAATAAAGGTTCAATCGCCCCACCGGGCACACCATATACAAAATCAATATTCAGTTGATTGAGATAATCAACGATCATGTCTGCATACGTAAATACATCCATGTCTAAACCAGATTCCGTTTTTGAATCAGCCATAGACATAACACCACCATTTCCTGTCACTTGTTAAAGAAGCGTGTCGCCATCAATTCTTTACCTGACAGTTGTTTAGCAACAACTGCGAGGTCCATTATCAGCACCGATGAAAGAGTCATTTTTAGTCAATTAAACAAACTCATTGTTTCGGGCTATACATCGGTATCATTTTTCATCCGTTAGAAAACCGAGGCGCGTAATCTACACAAAATTTGAGCAATTTTATACCGATAATGTGATTATTTTTTCGCTAATCATCCTACCAGTAAAAAACAGGTTGATTTTCTTACCGCACCTGACCTGAGCGGTATTAAAAGTTACCAGCATTGCGTTTTAGCTCGTATCGCTCTTCAATCACATCAATACCTAACGGCTTACTAATGTGATATCCCTGCAGGTAATCTACGCCCAGTCCTTGCAATTCCTGTGCGGTTTCTTCATCTTCAACGAACTCGGCAACGGTTGTTTTGTCCAGCGCTCTGGCCACTTCACAAATTGACTTCACCAATGCTTTGTCAATCGGGTTATCTTTCATATCCTTAACAAAAGAACCATCGACTTTGACACAATTTGCTGGCAGTTGTTTTAAGTAACTGAAGGTACTAAAACCCGTACCGAAATCATCAATGGAAAACTCGCAACCCAGTTCCATTAACTTCTGGATCATATCCTGGGTAGCGCCGAGATTTGTTAAACTGGCGCTCTCAGTAACTTCGAAGATAATTTGCTGCGGATTGACGTTATATTGATTGAGCTTTTCTTCCACCAATGGCAACAAACGCTCATCACTGAAAGCCTGAGCAGAAAGGTTAATGGCAACCTTTTCCAGCACGCTGTGTTTACTGATCATGCTCATGGCCTTAGAAATCACCTGATGATCCAGTAAGTTAATGTCTTCCACCCGTTCAATAGCGGGAATAAATTCGCCCGGGAAGATGAGTTTTCCGTCTATTTCGAGGCGTACCAATGCTTCAAAATAATGTACCTCGCGGGTAACCGCATCAACCACAGGTTGAAAATGTAAAATAAGCTGATCTTTAGTGATGGCTTCCTGCAGTACGTGCACCCACTGTACAGACATCTGAAAGTCTTCCGTTTCTTTGTCTGCTTTTTCAAATACGTGCACCAGGTTTCTGCCACGCTTTTTGGCAACATATAAAGCGATATCCGCCTGTTGCAAATACATTTCTGGCTCAGTCTGTTCACCGTTGATCTCGGTAGCACCAATACTACAACTGATCTTAAAAATACGTTCGCCAAACTGGTAATGACCTTGCTGTAATAAATTACAGATCTCATTCGCTATCTCGCGCGCTTCGTTTTGATTGGTACGCGGCAGAAGTAAAGCAAACTCATCCCCCCCTACCCGACAAAACACATCCGCTTCACGCTTTACAGACGAAATGGCACCGGCGACTTCTTTTAAGATGATATCTCCCTGGTGGTGCCCCTGGGTATCATTGATCACTTTAAAATGATCTAAATCCAGATAAAGTAAAGCGTGTACTACCCCCTGCTTTTTCGCAGTTTCGGCCAGACGATTCAATTCGGTATCAAAATAATGGCGGTTATACAGGTTAGTCAGGGTGTCATGTGAGGCCAAATGGCTCAGTTGCATTTCCGCTTTTTTGCGGTCATCAATGTTGTCCAGGTTTACCGTTACACCCGAGACCTTGCCCTGTTGATATAAATCGTTGAACTGCACCTCAACCCATATTGCATCTCCGGGCTTAGTTTCTAACTGAAACTCAATGCGTTTCGCTGTGGCAGTTCCATCCAGCATCTGACTCAAATTGTGCTGCACATATTGCCGTGTATTGCCATCATCGCCATAAGCAAAATCCGCTAATGACTTGCCCATAGTATCTTCTTTGGAATAACCGGTTAGCAACACCCAGGCTTTGTTAATAAATTTGATATAACCATCGCTGTCCAGCTCCATAACCACAGTGGACAGGTGATTTAATAAACGGGTATGGGCCTCTGACAGCTGTCGAAACTGCTCTTCTCGACGTTTGATGGTCATAACCTTGTCTTCAAATTAACTATTGCTGACCAGATAATTTTCGCGTTGGGCAGCAATGGCGATGACCCTGCGTAACTGCTCCCCTTTAAAGGGCTTCGAAATAAAATCCACAGCGCCGTCAATTAACAGTTGCTCCGCAAGATCCGTACTGCCATGAGCGGTCATAATGACCACTGCCTGCTGAGCATTAACAGCCAGTATATGTTTGAGGACTTCCCCTCCTGACATCTCAGGTAATTGCACATCAAGCAAAACAATATCGAATTTGTCTGCTTTGTACTTTTCAACACCCAGAGTTCCTGTGTCGGCCACTTGTACCCGATAATTGTTATTCAGTAAACGGGAGGCTAATTCTGCGATATCCGGATCATCTTCCACCACCAGTACAGACATTCTGTTGTCCAACGGTTCATTGCTATCCGAAAAGGTCATTACCAGTTCTGGCAGCGTGTCCAGGTGTTCAGCCGCCAGTACATGGTTGATGGTAAATGCCGACGCCGTAGTTTTGGCAATATGTTCGCAATAGGTATCGGTGATCAAAATGTAGGGGGTATCTGATGGTACTTTAAACAAATTAGCCCGTACCATTCGAACCAGTCGCCAGGCATCCATTTGCCCGATGAATGTATCTGAAATAATCAGATCAACGGGTTGCTGTTTCAGCATGGAAACCGCACTACTGGAATCCTGAACATGGATTACATTCACATTCCGTTCGGAGAGTAAATCAGTAACTGATTGCTGTCGCACCAGGTTCTCGGTTATCAGCAATACTGAAATGGATATCGCCATTCTTTTCCCTAAAATAAGAGGTATTCTGCACACACAGGCATTTTAATTCCTCATACTACCTGGATTAACAGGAAACTAAAATACTCATTCTGTCTAACTGCTTAAATTCTGACATGTAGCAGTGAAGGTGCCACTGCATCTGCCAGTTCTCCTGAGACACAGGTCTGATTGTGTGAGATTAATATGCACTTTTTAACACCCGCAGCCTTACCGGCTATCATATCGGTAATTTTATCCCCAATCATAACAGACTGACTAAGCTCAATGTTCAGTTCATCAGCCGCCGTGTAAAGCATTCCGGGCTTGGGTTTGCGGCAATCGCAATCCACTTTGTATTCACCATAACCTTCCTGAGCGTGATGTGGACAATGGTAAACTGCGTCGATGTAGATGCCCTGCTGTTTAAATTCATTGAGCATAAAGTCGGTCAGTTTCTCGAAGTCAGCCTCAGAATAATATCCACGCGCAATACCAGACTGATTAGTGATGATGACCAGTTTATAACCCATGGAAATAAAGCGACGGCAAGCGGGGAAAACGCCGTCAAAAAACTGAAAATCACTGATACGAAAGGTATAACCGTGATCCTCATTGATAACGCCATCACGGTCTAAAAATACCGCCTTATGTTTGTCGGTCTGAATGGACATAGAAAAGGTATAATTTTTTACTTGCTGATAAGCATACCCAATAGATAACGTTTGGCTACTATCCTTTGGTATGAGAGCGCACGTTTGCTGAAGAAACGTGCGATTAGGTAAAATTAAATCGCGGTTTAAACGCGAGTACCACCATCCAGCTCAATGACACGGCCGGTAAAGTAGTCATTTTTAAAAATAAACTTAGCGGTTTGTCCCAACTCTTCTACTTTCGCAAGGCGTCGTAAAGGCACGGTCTTCAGAAACATCTCCATCATTTCCGGGCGCATCTGGCGTGCCATATCGGTATCCACTAAGCCAGGCGCAATACAGGCTGCACGAATGCCAAAACGAGCCAGTTCTTTTGCCCAGGTGACGGTCATAGTCGCTACAGCAGCCTTCGACGCTGAATAGTTGGTTTGCCCCATATTACCGGCACGGGAAACTGAAGAAACATTAATGATCACGCCTTCACAACCCAGATCCACCATTTGAGCCGCGGCTTCACGAGCACATAAAAACGTACCGGTTACATTGACGTCTAAAACAGACTGAAACTGCTCTAATGGCATTTTCTTTTGAACTTTGCCTTCTTTGACTTTTAGCAACATACCATCACGCATGATACCGGCACTGTTGATCAAACCATTTAATTGTTTGAAGTCTGCCGCAATGCGCTCAAACACCGCTTCCACTTCCTGTTCGTTAGTCACATTGACCACATAAGGACGGGCAGTAATGCCTTTTTCTGAAAGCTCGGCAACAGCCTGATTCAGGCTGTCTTCTTTCATATCCAACAGAGCGATATGGGCTCCTTCATCCGCCAAAATATCGGCCATTGCACGGCCTAAACCCTGCGCAGCGCCTGTAATTGCAATGACTTTATCTTTTAAATTCATGATCTCAGTTTGCCTTTTTAATGTTTGGTTTGACCCAACAACTGAAAAATACTGGAGAAATCTTTGTTCCCCTGCCCCTGGGCACTCAAAATCTGGTAAAGGTTTTGCGCCAATGCCCCCATAGGAGTCATGGACTGACTCTGGTTCGCTGCTTCCATTGCCAGTCCCAGATCTTTTTTCATCAAATCCACCATAAATCCACCTTCGTAGCCTTTGGAAGAAGGCACATTAGGCAATACATCAGGACAAGGGTTATACAGTTCTAACGTCCAGTTGCGCCCTGAGCTTTGCAACATAATGTCAGACAAGACTTTCGGATCCAAGCCGTACTTGATCCCCATCTGCAATGCTTCTGAGGTTCCTGTCATTAAAATAGCTAACAGCATGTTATTGCAGATTTTAGCTACCTGACCGGCACCAATATCACCGGCATGGAAGATGTTTTTGCCCATCGCCTCTAACACAGGCTTAGCTTTGTTGAAGTGCTCGTCACTGCCACCCACGATAAAGGTGAGTGTGCCACCCTGAGCACCTGCTACACCACCGGAGACGGGAGCGTCAACAAAACTGATATCCAGAGAAGTTAAATGCTCGCCCACCACTTTCGCTGAGGCCGCATCTATGGTGCTGGAGTCAATCACCATGGCGCCTTTTTTAATATGGGCACTGATCCCCTGCTCAGAAACAAACAGCGATTTCACGTGTTTGCCCGCGGGTAGCATGCTGATCACAAAATCCACATCTGTGACTACATCTGCTGCAGAGTCCGCCTTATGTGCGCCTTTATCAACCACTTTGGCGACATTCTCGGGTACCAGGTCAAAGACTTTAACATTGTGACCGGCTTTCACCAGGTTGGCAGCCATTGGGCCACCCATATTACCTAAACCAATAAATCCTATGCTTGCCATTATTATGCGACTCCTAAATTAGCCAATGGATGGTTTTGCTCAGTCCAGTTACCCATAAAAAACGAAGCGATAAACTCATCCGGGATCATATCCTGTGATGGGTAGAGCCAATTGGGTGCTCCATCCTTATCAATCAGCAAAGCTCTGACCCCTTCCTGGAACTCCCCTGCTGACGCGCAGCGACAGGCCATAATCAATTCCATACGAAAACAGTCAGCTAAAGAAAGTTGCTTACCTCTTTGCAACTGTTCCCATACCAGACGTTGAGTGACCGGAGAGCCATTGACTAAGGTTTTAGCGGCGCGGTTTAGCCACTTTTCATCTGACTCGAGCCACTTGCTCACCTCAGCCACAACCTCAGTCAAGGATGTCTGCGCCATAGCGCTCTGGATCTGCGGCTCAAACTGAGCGATGTTAGAGGCAGGTAATTTGTCTTCTGATACTGAGTTCAGTTCAGTCAATACCAAGTTAAGCCCATCGGCAATTGCAGCAAATTCCGCACTTGCCAATTTATCCATAAAAGTGTCAATGCTGGTATCGGCAACAGCATAATCGGCCATACCGATTAATCTGGCATCAGCAGCGTTGATCTGTACACCGGTCAACCCCAAAAACAGCCCCATATTGTCTTTAAGCTGGTTCAGGAAGTAGCTTCCGCCCACATCAGGAAAGAGTCCGATGGTGATCTCCGGCATGGCCAGACGGGTTGTTTCGGTCACTACCTTGTGACTGGCACCGGAAAACAAACCAATGCCACCGCCCATGATGAAACCGTTACCCCACACAACAACTGGCTTGCTGTAAGTATGGATTAAAAAGTCCAGTTGATACTCTTCAGTAAAAAAGGTCTCAACAGAACCAAGGGTTTTGTTAGGTTCAGCCTGCATTGCCTTGTATAAAGACACCACATCACCACCGGCGCAAAATGCCTTTTCACCGGCACCGCTTAACACCACCGCCGCTATTTCTTCGTCGGCTTGCCAGCTTTGCAGTTGCTTTGTTAACAACTGCACCATTTCCAGATTCAGGGCATTGAGTGCCTTGGGTAAATTAAGCTGTGCATGGCCAAGCTGTTGACCGTTTTTTAGCGCGACGGTTGAAAATAAAACTGGCGCTTCGCTCATTTTATTCTCCTTGTTTTTAGAGTAATTCGCCGGCACCTTCTGCCAGAACCCGACGGCCCACAATCAGACGCATGATTTCGTTTGTACCTTCCAGGATTTGGTGTACACGTACATCACGCACATGACGCTCAAGCGGGTACTCCTGAATGTAACCATAACCACCGTGGATCTGCAGCGCTTCGTCACACACTTTAAAACCAATGTCAGTAGCGAAGCGTTTCGCCATCGCACAATACGCCGTCATTTCCGGATCATTATTGTCCAGTTTAAAGGCTGCCAGACGCACCATCTGACGAGCGGCAACCAGTTCCGTGGTCATGTCGGCAATTTTAAACTGTAGTGCCTGAAATGCCGCCAGAGGTTTACCAAACTGAGAGCGCTCCTGCATATAGTTTTTGGCTGTATTCAGGGCTTGCTGTGCAGTACCAATAGAGCAGGTGGCGATATTAATACGACCGCCATCCAGACCTTTCATAGCAAAAGTAAAGCCCTGACCTTCGTCACCCAATAGATTAGTGACCGGGATGCGCACATTTTCAAAGGTTACAAGACGTGTAGGCTGGGCATTCCAGCCCATTTTTTCTTCGGCTTTGCCATAAATGATACCTTCAGCATCAGCGGGTACAACCACTGCAGAAATGCCTTTAGGGCCAGCTTCACCGGTACGTACCATAACCACCATGACGTCGGTTTCACCGGCGCCAGAGATAAACATCTTGGAGCCGTTGATCACATACTCATCACCTTCGCGTTTTGCGGATGTACGCAAGGAAGCGGCATCACTGCCCGAACCCGGTTCGGTTAGACAGTAAGACGCCAGTTTTTCACCTGTCACCAGTGCTTCGCACCATTCATTTTTAATAGCGTCAGTGCCCCAGGTGGCAATCATCCAGGAGGCCATATTGTGAATAGTCATCATGGCCGTAGTCGCAGTACAGCCCATTGCCAGCTGTTCAAAAATAATGGATGAATCTAAACGAGACAGTCCAAGACCACCGACTTCTTCCGGAGCATACAGGCCGCAAAAACCCAGTTCGCCCGCTTTTTGAATCACTTCTTTAGGAAAGTAGTGCTCTTTATCCCATTTAGCCGCATTCGGCGCTAATTCCTGCTCAGCAAACTGTCTGGCAGTATCAGCAAACGCAATTTGATCTTCAGTCAGATTAAAGTTCACATCTCACTCCTTTATTAACGCAAGTGAATGGTCATATTCGGACCGGTAGGAATATCATCTTCAAACCAACGAGAGGTGATAGTTTTGGTTTCGGTGTAGAAACGTACTGCCTGCTTACCATAAGCATGCAAATCACCGAAGAATGAGTTTTTCCAGCCAGTGAAGGAGAAGAAAGGGAGTGGCACAGGAATGGGGACATTGATGCCTACCTGACCTACCTCAATTTCGTGTTGGTATTTACGTGCAGCAGCGCCACTGGCAGTAAAGATGGAGGTACCGTTGCCATAAGGATTGGCATTAACCAGTGCGATAGCTTCTTCCAGTGTGTCCACACACATGCAGCACAATACCGGACCAAAAATCTCTTCCTGATAAATGCTCATTTCACGCGTAACATTGCTGAACAAAGTTGGACCAATCCAGTTCCCGGACTCGTATCCTTCAACAGTGCATACTGAGCCATCTACTAAGCAGGTAGCGCCCTGCTCTTTACCTTTTTGGATATGGGCTAAAACGCGCTCTTTGGCCGCCGGGCTGATCACCGGACCAAATGCCGCTGACTCATCATCCCACAGGCCGGGTTTTACGTCGTTGAACAGTGGTACCAATTCATCAATCCATTCCTGTGCACTACCGACAAATACTGCAACAGAAATCGCCATACAACGTTGCCCCGCAGCGCCCACTGATGAGCCTACCAGGTTATTCATAACCTGAGCTTTGTTGGCATCAGGCATGATCACGCTATGGTTTTTAGCACCGGCAAAACACTGTGCGCGTTTCATATTTTCGGTAGCCGTTTTATAAATATACTGACCTACCGGCACAGAACCGACAAACGACACGGCTTTAATGTCCTGATGATGCAACAATCCATCAACAGTCGATTTATCACCGTGCAGAACATTTAATACGCCTTTTGGTGCACCGGCTTGCATGAAAAGCTCAGCCAGTTTCATCGGCGTCATGGGGTCCTGCTCAGATGGCTTAAGTACAAAAGTATTACCCGCCGCGATAGCCATCGGGAACATCCACAAGGGGATCATAGCCGGAAAGTTAAAGGGAGTAATACCGGCGCAAACACCCAAAGGTTGGATATAACTGTAGGTGTCGATACCACGGGCAACGTTTTCTACCGTTTCACCCATCATCAGAGCCGGCATATTAATGGCTTGCTCTACGACTTCAATGCCACGCCAGACATCGCCCTTTGCATCTGCGAAGGTTTTACCGGTTTCCTGGCTCAGGATTTTGGCAATTTCGTCGTGGTTTTCTTTTAACAATGCCTGGTAACGCATCATCACACGGGCACGCTCAGAAACAGGCGTTTCGCGCCAGGTTTCAAAGGCGGCTTTGGCTGCAGCAACAGCCTTTTCCACTTCCATGGCTTCCGCTACAGGTGCCAGGGCAATAGTTTCATTGTTGGCAGGGTTGGTTACATCGATAGTTTTTGTGCTTTGAGAGGCGACGAATTCGCCGTCAATTAACAAGGGAACGGTTTGCATAGGGTACAAGCTCTTTTGTTAATGTTAAGAAATTGTAGCGACTTTAGCAGAGTTTTAACCTTTACGTTAACGTCAATTTAAAAAATATCCTCCGCCAAAGTGACAACCAGAGCTTACACTCCTGATTGAAAACCCATCGGCACAGAAGATTGGCGAGTTAAACATTGAGAAAAAACGAGTAATTATTTGCGCATTCAGACTTTCTTACATAAGGTTAAGCAATAGGCAGATTATTAAGAGAGTGATATGAACAGACCGCGTGGAGATCAAATAAGTCATCATCGTACCTACGAAACGTCCAGTGATCGCCGGGACAATGCTAACCGAACTCATGGTCAGCAGCGTACCCGCTCAGGGTCAATTGAAATAAGACGTCGTTCAGGCTCGGTGGACCATTTTCATTATCACGAGAATCGCAATACAACCGGGTTTATGGTCAGCAGAGGGACTCATACCGACAGACATGGCACAGTGACACATGGGCGCAGAAATGTAGACTCATCCTATAACCCATAAAAAACAGGCGTCAGGTCAACGGTAAATCGTTAGGTTTATTCAAAAAACGGGTTAGTCTTTTCGGCAGATAAACGTCAGAACAGCTTTAATGGGGGTTGTTCAGGCTTTTCGCGCCTGCGAATTAAGCAACGCAACAAAGTCTTTGGCGGGCAATGGAGGAGACCAATAATATCCCTGACCATAAACACAGCCTAAAGATTTGAGTTCAGCTGCGATCTCGGCGCTTTCTACGCCTTCTGCGACATTTTCCAGATTCATTGTGCGACTCATCTGAATAATGGCATTCACAATGTGCTGCTGTTGCAAGTTCGTCAGCATATTGCGTACAAAAGACATATCAATTTTTAACGTAGACGCATTAAAGTTAGATAAATAATTCAGGTTTGAATAACCGGTACCAAAATCATCAATAGCAAAATTAACCCCTTTATCAACCATGCTGTAAATTTGTTGCTGAATGTGGTCAGTATTGCCAATAAACAAAGACTCGGTGATCTCCAATTCCAACATGCTCGGATCTAATTTGAACCTTTGTAGCGCCCGGAAAACATGGTTTGGCAAATTTCCTCGTTTAAACTGCACCGAAGAAATATTGACTGCGACAGTCATCCCTTTGAACCCAAGCTGATGCCATTCCGAACATTGTTCACATGCTGTTTCTATTACCCATTTGCCAATTTCCACTATCAGTCCAGACTCTTCAGCCACGGGTATGAAGGTATTTGGTGGTATAATAGCCCCGTTTTTATGCCAGCGGATCAAGGCCTCTGCCCCAACGATTGTATTGGATTGCAGATCGACTTTAGGCTGGTAATAAAGCTCAAATTCCCGATTTTCCAAAGCGCTTTTAAGATCCTGAACCATATTAAGACGATGCAAAATGTCTTTTTCCATACCACTTTCATAAAACTGATAGGAATTAGGTTCATCTAACTTGGCCCGGTAAACGGCAAAATTTGCCTTTCTGCGTAACTCTGCAAAGCTATCCCCATCAAATGGAGCGGCGGTGACACCAAGCGAACAGGTCATTTCGTGGTCATAGCCCGCCAAAAACAAAGGTAAAATCGTAGTTCTGATGGTCTGGTGGCAAAATTCATTCAACGCTTCAAAATCCGGGACCCTGGTAGTAAGAGTAAATTCTGTTCCCGAGGTTCGGTAAACGTTGGTTTTGTTGTTTTCCAGTTTTCTCAGTCGCTTCGCCAATTTAATTAATATTTGATCCCCAAAATCGTGACCAAGAGTTGAGTTGATCCAGTTAAAATTGTTTATGTGCAATATAACAAAGCCCTGAATACTGCCTTTATTGGAGAGGTTTTTAACACCAACCGAAATATCCTGTTTGCATTTCTCACTGTTTGGCAATCCGGTCAAATCGTCATACAAAATCCGTCGCTCTGAGTCTTTACGAACGGTTTCGTTATACTTTGTTTCCTCTGACAGTTTAATCACCAAAGATTTGATGAAGTTGGAAATTATAAAAATACCTAAGCCATATAACACCAACATCGCCGCCATATCATTGGCTTTGGCCCATATTGAATACTGGCTTATGACTTTGTTTTCAATGATGTTTACCGCAACCGCATAGGCAATTGCATAATAGCTAGCCACCATAAACAGGACTAACGGAACAACCAGTACTTTACCCCCCAGAAACACGGCGAAAATCACCACAAACGGGTATAGTACAAGTGAGCTATCGTACAAACCGTCGAAGTAAAATGCTTTAGACAAGGCGAAAATTGCGACAGTCCATAGCATCATACCGGCAACAATATTGCTGGTATCAGTGTTGAGAAACCAGGTTAATGCCATCAAAAAGCAGATTATCAATACGCACTCAATAACCCACGCACCGTCGCTTTGCACCAGACCGCTAACCGCAACGAACAAAAACAGCATAATAAACACATTATTCACGGCAACCACCCGTGAAATGCGTGACTTCATATCGTTAAACAACAATATAGATTCGGCAACGCGTTTTACGCTGGGTAATTGCCTAGACATGGTTAACCTGGACTTGCTGTGTTTCTTCAGAAAAGTGTAAGAAATGCTCGGGTTGGGTCTCTTTTAACTTTTTCGACTGGTACATTGCTTTATCTGCGAGGTGCAGCAAGGTTTGTAAATCTAAAGAATCATCCGGATAGCTTGCTGCCCCGACGCTGGCACCTATGGTTACATTTTGCTCAAAGTTTCGTAAATAAAAGGGTTTAGAAATCCGATTTACCAATCTTGTTACTATTTCTCGTGTTTCAGACTGGTCAGCCTGACTGAGTAGCAGCACAAACTCATCACCTCCCCAACGTCCGCCAAAGTCTTCAGGGCGAAGCGTCTTCTTAATGCGATCAGCCACAAAAATCAGAATTTCATCGCCCGCTTTGTGCCCATAGATATCGTTTACCTGTTTGAACCAATTTAAGTCCAGCAACACCAACATAAATCGACTTTGAGTGGTCATCAGGGTGGTCAGTTGCTTTTCCAGTCCCTGGCGATTTAACATTTTAGTGAGCTTGTCAAAATCTGCCTGATAGGCGAGATCATCCAGTTCTCGTTTACGCTTCGAAATGTCGTGTAAAGTTACCTGATAGTACTCACGCATATCTTCGCTAATGATTGCAGTGACCACCACCTGAACCCAGAAATGTTGGTTACCATCCTCGGTTTTAAGTTTAAACTCTCCGGTTGCGATTTCTTCGTTTGCAAAGGCAACTTCTACGACCCTGGAAAGCGAATCAGGATCATCAAATAAATCCTTCAGCAATGGGCCGAAACTTTTTCTGAGTTGCAAATCCAGTTTATTCAGTACTTTTTCAAAGGCACTGTTAAACAGCAGAATATTGCCACCAGGCTCCATCAAAATAATCGGCGACAGGGAATTTTCAAATAGCATCCGAAAACGTTTTTCCAATGCTTCAATTTCTTCTCGTAACTTCCTTTCCTGATTAAACTGACTTTCTGTTTTATCCAGTAATTCGTTGACATCCCGCACCAACAAACCAAGTTCACTGCCATCGTGAAACTCCGGAACCATTAACCGCTTGCCCTCCCCAGGTCTGGTATGATGCAGAGCTTTCGCAATGGCAATAATTGGCCGGGTGATCAGAAAAAATGCAACAAATATTGAGACTATCGTAACCACCAGAGCCTGAAGCACCATGGCATTGGAATTCTCGGTGGCCAATTGGCTGGCCCGCAACTCGATAAATTCCACATTGGGCTCAATGAGTAATTGTCCGATGGTCTTATTGGGTTCAAATAACGATTTGATGGGGAAAGCAATGGGGTTGTTCAATGGTTGCTCATGTGTTCTGACAACCGTTTCTTCGAAAGACATACTGGCATTTAAAACGATGTCGTTTGTGATAAGTCCATCTATCACTTCCTGCGCCAAATCTTTCTCTGCCAGATAAGCCGCAGTGGCCGCAGTGGCTTCAACGGTTTTATACAGACTATCAATACTTTGATGGGCAAACCCGATCTCTTTGTTAACCGTCAACCGGTAAAACAATTGGGTAGACAACAATCCTATTGCGATTGATGCGAACCCAATGACCACAGCGAGTCGTACTAATAATCCGCTCTTATTCATTGAATCGATACACGACTTTTACGTCGTCCGTAATATTGTCAGCCTGAATATAGGCTATCGCAGAATTTGACGTGGCAACAACTTGCAGCACTGCCTGCTCATCCTGTTCCTGCACAGGAGGCCTTACCCGCCCTGTAAACTTAACCCTGGACCAATAGGCATTAACCCTATTTAATGGCATCCCCACAAGCTCTTTGTAAAACACTTCTTTGAGTTTGTGGTTGTTGTCTATGTCTAACGGCTGTGCTTTACGGCCATCGGGAAAAGCGACGTATTTCCCCATGTATAAATCGATAAGTTGCGTTCTTGATAGTTCGGCTGTCGGATTATTTTTGTTGACCACAACAACAAGGTTAGAGGCATCAGGTGTACTGACAGCACCGAGACTGCTAACCAGGAGCAATGATTTAAGTAGTGTGCACCCGACCATCAGAATGTAAAACTCAGATTTGAAAACAAGGCATTGACTTTTCCAACTGGCTCGTTGAAGTTACCGCCTGGTTCAGGAGGCTGCCAAAGTGTACTGCCTCCGTTGTCTATACGTGTATGATCCCACTGTAACTTAAATGACATGTTATCGGAAAAATCCCAACGCCACCCCAGTGACAAGGTTTTTTGGTTAACATTAAAAAATCCGAGCACCCCCAACGCTTCAAAATACAAATCGGTAGCAAATGGAATGTTTTGCAACATAGCTAAATCAACAGCACCCACCTCATATTGCTTAGTTTCACTGTAAGCGATTGAAAAGAAGAAATTATGCAAATCGGTATGATACACACCGCTAAAGTAGCCACTATGCATATCCTGGACAGTCAGCGAATCAGCGTTGATCTGGGCTAACTCGGTCATAAAGGTCATACTTTCAGCACGATATTGGCCACTCACAGACGTATATTTGCCCGTCTGATTATTCAAATCAATTCCCGCAGCGACCTCATTTACACTGGGCCAAAATTGCTCGAAGATCGGTACCTGAATACTCAACGCGCGCAGTCCGTTAGCGAGCGGCGTAATGAGAGTCGAGTCGAATTTTACCTGAGTATGATTTAACGCTATATCCCAGTCAAAGGTTTGATAATCTAAAGCCAGCCCCACAATATTATCAAGATTAAGTGGTGTGACATTTGATGAGCTAAACCCCGTCACACCATACTCACTTTCACCATAAAACATTTTGGCAGAAAACGTTCCATTACCTGCCGGACGGCGATAAGTAATGTCAAGACCATCGAGATGGCGATGAGGAACAATCCCGTAGATCTCAGAAGGAACATGGGCCCAAGGGTAAGCGAAACCAATATCGCGAAACTCAGTCAGTAAAAACAAATCCAGAGCCGTGCGGCCGATACGCACTGACCAATCTGCGGTAGGCGTGTAACGCACGAACGCCAAGTTTACCATGGAGTCCAAACTGTACTCTTCCTGTTCACGATAAATTACTTGCACCACGGCATCGAAGCTGGAATTAGCAATAATATCGAACTGCAAACCCAGGTTACTGGTTTGTGCAAAGTCGAACTCGCTGTCGAATACTCCCCCAACCCTGGAAAAATCTGACCGGTAGCCGAACTCGTCTGAATCTGTAACAACCAGACCTATCGTTCCAAATCCCGAAACATTGACCGAAGATGATGCCTGTAACGGGTAACAAACCCACAGGAAAATAAGAGAGATTATGCTTTTCATGCCAGCCTTCAAATTTGCTTTAGTATTTACCAGCACCAGCTTGCTGTAACATTATTGATATCGAACCCAGCGTATCAGGGTAAACCACGATTGCGTTTCTGTAGCGAAATCCTGTTACTACAAAAACTGCAGAAGATAACCCCAAAAGCCCTGATAGCTAAACACACACCAGGATATCATAATCAATCTACACGTAAATTCACAATTATGCCAAGTTAGGCCTTAAAACTGTTCAAATAAAACAAATGGTTAATGGTACTTTTTGTTGGCCTGGTAATTGACAAACTTATTACTCAACAGTGATTGTAGCTTACAGTGCAATTCAGCACATCGTTACACCTGAATGTCAGGATTTACACTCGAGTAAAGCGCAATACAAGTTGCCTGGTAGTCGGTATCAGCACAACTTACGTCGTAATTAAGTTGACTCAATACTAAATGTTGCAAGATAAAATATCTCTGAGTAAATTTAGTCAAAATTTGTCGGTTATAGAATTGCCACACATCTAATAGTGGCATATGCTTAACACGGAATAGAAAAATAATAGGGAAATCACTCATGACTGCAAACCAAGGCAGCCTGACGATTGCCGGATGCGGCCTGCATCCTGGCCATATGACACTTGAAACCGAAAGCTTGATTAAAAATGCTGAAAAGGTGTTATTAGTGGCCCCAAATCCGCTCTCTATTCAGCACATTATCAGCCTGAATAACACCACCGAACACCTGGGTAAATACTACAACGAAGAAGGCATTTCCCGCCCTGACATTTATAAAAAAATGGCCATGCACATTGTTGATCTGGTGCGCAATGGTGTTCAGGTAGTTACTGTTTTTTATGGCCACCCAGGCGTGTTTGTCACCTCCACCCGGCTGGCCAGCAATGTCTTAAAAAATGAAGGTTACCCGGTAAAAATGTTGCCGGGCATCGCTGCTGATGCCTGCCTCTATGCAGACCTTGACCTGGACCCTGCAGATACGGGCTGCCAATCTTACGAAGCAACACGCTTTTTATTAACCAGGCGAACTCCGGATACGAGCGCCGCATTAATACTGTGGCAATTGGGATTAACCGGCGAGCACACTAATGATCATTTTAAACCTGGCGAGCAGGGCCTAAAGGCTCTCAGTCGATTATTGGCTGAGTATTATCCAGCAAGTCATAAAGTATGTGTTTATGAAGCTCCTACCCTGCCGGGGTTTGCGCCGCGTATAGATTGGATGACCATTGAAGAGCTGGCTACTGCTGATGTCAATACCATCAGTACCTTGTACGTACCAGCAGGTAATGAACCCACTTTTGCCGAAGACCGCCTAGCCTGGTTGGGTTTAACCGAAGCAGACATTGAACATTGGGAAGAATACGAAGAGTTCGAAGATTGAGCCAGTTAAGCAGTATGGCTTTTTAACTTGTTAGCAAATGCGCAAACAAGAAACTAAAACGAAGGTAAAAAGAGGAACGTAAAATGGATAATTTAAGCCGTTTTTATATTGACTTGGCCACTGACACTAGCAAAGCTGATTCATTTTTTCATGCGTCTGAAGCAGAGAAAATGCAAATTTTAGAGAGCGCCGGAATTGCGGACTCATCGAAATTAGTTGCTGCGGATCAAAGCGAAATCAGACATTTAATGATGAACGCATTGTCTAACTCAACGGGTTCGTGGAATGGATTAGATAACAATGCTGGTAACGACGATAACAAAAACAATATTGGTCGTTTAGGTAGAACTAAACAACATTAATCTGCAATGTTCTATAGAGCCTCTTCACTATCAGTCAATTTGATATTCGCACTTTTTATAGCGTTAGTATGCTATGAAGTGCGAAGTGCAGAGGCTCCTACCCCACAAAAAACAGAATCTCCCGGTAATATTGAACAGGTCCAAAAAATAGAACAATTAGCGCGAAATAAACCTCGGCTAGCTATAACTATGTCCAATGAAAAACTAAATAAATTTATTCAGTTAAAGGATTTTGAAGCAGCTGGAAGAGTATTGAACGCAACATCATATGCTTATTCTTTTATAGGTGAATATAACAAATCTATGTTATCAGCAAGGGAGGCTGAGAACTTAGCAATTCAATATGGTATCCGTGAAGTCCAGGCGCGTTCAGAAATGCTTCAAGGCAACATTCTTCAATTAATTGGAGAGTATACCAGAGCAATTAACAAGTACCTGAATGCTTCCAAAATATATAGTGAGTTAGAAAACGAGCTCTATGTTGGCTACTGCTACCATAACATGGCAAATACATATAAAGCTGCCGGTCATTATCAATCAGCGATTGATTTTTACAACAAATATAAAAATATCAAAAACGACGGCAGCGTAAATAAAGGAATCGGCGATACTTTGCTTTTGATGGGGCAAACCGAAAAAGCGTTAGAGCTATTCGATTTAGCACTAGAGTTGTATAGAAGCGAAGAAGATTCGTTAGGTGCCGCTCTGGTTAGAAACAGCCAGGGTGATGCTTTTTTAATGAAAAATGACGGTATTGGTGCATTGGCTTCCTATGAGGAAGCATTAGCATTATCGAAAAATCATGGCCAAAGCTATACAGGAGAATACTCAATAAGAGGAAAAGCTAAAGCACTTTTACAATTAGGAGACCCTGAAGAAGCCTTAACATGGGCTAATCAAGCATTCGACTTAGCAGAGCGCAGAGATGAGAAAGAAGCGATTTTATCCAACCTTGAATTGAAAGCTAATATAAGCGCAGCACAAAATAACTTTTCATCTGCATTTGAGTTACTAAGTGAACTTAGAGAGCTAGAAATAAAATATAGATTGGAAAAAGATTCCACGCAGTTAATGGTAATGCAAGCCCTGTTTGACAGCGAAGCTAAAGCGGCAGAAATTGCCGAGTTGGAAGAACAAAATAAAATTCTCCAGTTAAAAGGAGCTGTTGAGAAAGAGCGCTCTCAACAGACGCAGTTTATTGCTTTTACACTTGTCTGCGCATTGTTAACTCTGGCCTTTTGGATATTTACTGTCTCTCGAGAAAAACAACGTCTGGCAAAGGTATCTGCTGAATTAGAAAAGGCTAAGGTACAGGCTGAAACGGCGACTCACACTAAATCAGCGTTTCTGGCAAATATGAGCCATGAGATTCGCACCCCGCTGACATCCATTATTGGTTATGCCGACAGCATCCTGCAGGGAGATATCCCAGAAAAAGAAGAACACAGGGTCATTAAAATTATCTGCGAAAATGGCAACCACCTACTTAATGTTATCAGCGACATTTTGGATTTTACCAAAATAGAAGCAAACAAACTGGAATTCGAAAATATAGCCACACCACTGATCCCACTGCTTGCACAGATAGAATCAGTAACCGGAAAACGGGCGCGCGACAAAGGCTTAAGCTTTGATTTGCATTTTCGTTATCCTTTACCCAGTGCCATTATTACTGACCCCACTCGTCTGCGGCAAATTCTGTTTAACCTCACCAACAATGCCCTGAAGTTTACCGATAAAGGCAGTATAAATGTGTCTGTAAAATCGCTGGAAAACCAGTTACTGATTGGTGTCAGGGACACCGGCATTGGTATTAGCAAGGCCAATCAACAGGCTCTTTTTCAACCTTTCCAGCAGGCAGATGGTTCCATTAATCGTCGCTTTGGTGGTTCCGGTTTAGGTTTATCTATCTCCCGTCATCTGGCGCAAGGATTGGGCGGCGATTTAACTGTATCCAGCGAAGAAGGTAAAGGTTCAGAATTTGTGGTTGCGATTAATCTACAACCTGCGCCCGATTGTCGCTGGATAACCTCAGGTGAAGAAGCGCGCGTTGTTACCCAAACCGTTGAGGCACAAAAACAAACACTACCCAAATTTAATAAGGCCAAAGTACTGCTGGCAGAAGATCACCCAAACAACCGCGAACTCATCCGCTTAATGTTGTCCCGAATGGGCCTTATGGTGACAGATGTTGAAAATGGTCTTCTGGCCTGCAATGCCGCATTAAAAGAACAATTTGACTTGGTGTTTTTAGATATTCAGATGCCGGTAATGGATGGTGGTCAGGCGCTAAAGCAAATCAAAAAGGCGTATCCGGACACCCCGGTGATAGCCCTGACGGCGAATAACATGAAGCATGAGGTTGAACAATACATGCGCGAAGGGTTTACGGCACACTTACCCAAACCGCTCCCCAGAGAAGACCTGATTGCCCTGTTAGAACACTATCTTGCAGACTTTTTGATTACACCTGAAACTAAGACGACGACAAGTGGCATGCAGGCTTTGCCGGTGCCCAAAGGTGCTACGCCGCTGGCGGGACAAGAAGAGGATATGGTAAAGCTCATTGCCAGTTATGCATCGCAGCTCAATCAGGAGGTGGAACAGGCCGTTATGTTTTGGCAGGCTGAAAACTGGCCTGCGTTATCTGAACTTGCACACACAGTAAAAGGTTCGGCCGCTAACTTCGGTTTTGCGAATATTGGTGAGCATTTTAATCAAATAGAGCAGCAACTAAAAACCCGTCAATACCCTCAGGTCAGTCAGTTAATTAATCAGGCTCTGGGGGATATGCAGTTAATTAACAGTATTCCTGGCACTGATAAGGCAGTAGGCATACATAATCACAGTGTCAGCTTTTCAGCCTGGCACAGCGCCATGAAAACCTTTTTTGCATCACTGCCACCTGCTCTGGATAAAATGCAACAGGAGGCAGTGTCAGAATCACTGGAACTGGCTTCCAGCATTAACGAATTGCAAAAACAATCCAATAAACTGGCATTTCCAAAGGCTTATAATCTGTGTATGCAAATCAGAAAAGCCATCCGGGAAGGACAAGGTGCTGAACAGCTAATAAACGCCTGTGATGAGCTGGCAAACGAATTAATCAGTATCAAATCCTATTTAGATAGCCATTCTTTAAGTGCTTAAAACTAAAAAGCTGGCACACCGGCCAGCTTTTGTCGAACAACTTACCAGAATTACATCACTTCAACAGCAATCGCAGTGGCTTCACCACCACCGATACACAATGAGGCGACGCCTTTTGATTTACCCAGACGTTTTAATGCATGGATCAGAGTCACCAGAATACGGGCACCTGATGCGCCGATAGGATGACCCAGCGCACAAGCACCACCGTTGACATTAACCTTGCTTTCGTCAAGCTCCAACTGACGCACCGCCAACATGGTCACCATGGCGAAGGCTTCATTGATTTCGAATAAATCTACGTCATTCAACGACCAACCTGCTTTGTCCATCAGCTTTTGCATTGCTCCCACTGGCGCGACTGTGAAGTTTTCTGGCTCAATGGAATTGGTGGAATGAGCGACAATGCGAGCCAGTGGCTCAAGGCCCAATGATTTAGCTTTGGACTCAGTCATAATCATAAGTGCTGCGGCACCATCAGAAATAGAGCTGGAGTTTGCTGCTGTTACTGTGCCGTCTTTTTTAAATGCAGGGCGTAAATTGGGGATTTTCTCTGGCATAGCTTTAGCCGGAGACTCGTCTTCGCTGACCACCACATTGCCTTTACGGCCCTGAATCACCACATCAGCCACTTCATTTTTAAAGTAACCTTCAGCTATCGCCGTTTTGGCCTTATCCAAAGAGGACAAAGCAAACGCGTCCATGTCTTCACGGGTGATACCTTCAGCATCGGCAGTCGCCTGAGCAAAACAGCCCATCGCCTGACCGTCGTAGGCATTTTCCAGACCATCCAGCATCATGTGATCCTGAACCTGGCCATGACCCATGCGATAACCGCCACGGGCTTTAGGCAATAAATATGGCGCGTTAGACATGCTTTCCATACCACCTGCTATCACCACTTCAGCACTGCCAGCTTTAATAAAGTCATGAGCCATCATGACGGCCTTCATACCAGAACCACACACTTTGTTAATGGTGGTTACGCCAGCAGAAAGCGGCAAACCGCCCGCCTGTGCCGCTTGTCTTGCAGGCGATTGCCCCAGACCAGCAGGCAAAACACAGCCCATAATCACTTCATCAACCTGATTGGCGTCTGCCTGGCTATCGGCCAGGACACTGGCAATGGCACCAGCGCCCAGTTCTGTAGCGGTCAGAGGGGATAAGCTGCCCATAAATGCGCCCATTGGGGTACGCTTGGCAGATACAATAACGATATTTTCTGTTGTCATTTTCATTACCTTTGCTGATGATGTTGGCATTGTGGTCTATTTGGTCAATCTGAGCGACTGTACTTTAGGACCATCTCCATCCTGTACAACATTCTGGACGCAAGCGATAACTTTGTCGAAATCGGTTGTAAATAGAATGTTGAAAAGTTGTCAGGGTTACTTTACCTTTACGTTAACTTATTCCTTACGTGAACGTAAAGGTAAACCTGTGAGTGAGCAAACTTATTCTATTGGTGAATTGTCAAAAGAATTTGACATTACCCCCCGCTCTATTCGTTTTTACGAAGAGCAAGGCCTGCTGGCACCGGAACGAGCCGGTCAAAGTCGTATCTACAATAAAAAAGATAGAGTTCGGCTAAAGTTGATCCTACGCGGCAAACGTTTGGGATTTTCCTTAGCTGAAACCAAAACCTTATTTGAGCTCTATGATTCTCATCAAAGCTCTAAAGTACAACTAGAAGAAATGTTACGCATGACGCATGAAAAACGCGCCATCATGAAACAGCAAATGGAAGATATTCAGATGCTGATGAATGAGCTAAATGACGTGGAGCTGCGTTGTAAAGAAGAATTATCTGAATTAACCAAAGGTGTGTAAATCCATGAATACTCCCTACCCTACATTAAATTTTGATCTTGGCGAAGATATTGATGCGTTAAGAGAAGGTATTTACCAGTTCGCGCAGGGCGAAATTGCGCCTCTGGCAGAAAAATCCGATGAAGATAACGCCTTCCCCAACCAGCTATGGACTCAATTCGGTGAAATGGGCCTGTTAGGTATGACCGTCGCGGAAGAATACGGCGGTGTGGATATGGGTTATCTGGCCCACGTTGTCGCTATGGAAGAAATTAGCCGTGCATCAGCTGGCATAGGTTTAAGCTATGGTGCTCATAGTAACCTGTGTGTCAATCAAATTCACAAAAACGGTACCGCAGCGCAAAAAGAAAAGTATCTGCCTAAGCTGGTAAGCGGTGAGCACATTGGTGCATTGGCCATGAGTGAGCCTAACGCCGGTTCTGATGTTGTCAGCATGAAACTGCGTGCGGATAAAAAAGGCGACCGTTACATTCTTAACGGCAACAAGATGTGGATCACCAATGGCCCTGACGCCAGCACTTTCGTGATTTACGCAAAAACTGACGTCAATGGTGGCTCCAAAGGTATCACCGCTTTTATCGTTGAAAAAAGCTTTGCCGGTTTCTCTCAGGCGCAAAAACTGGACAAACTGGGTATGCGCTCTTCCAATACGTGCGAGCTGGTATTCGAAGATGTAGAAGTTCCTGAAGAAAACATTCTGGGCGAGGTTGGCGGCGGTGTGCGCGTGCTGATGAGCGGCCTGGATTACGAACGCCTGGTACTTTCTGGTGGCCCTATCGGTATTATGCAAGCCGCCATGGATATCGTGGTGCCCTACATTCACGACCGCAAGCAGTTTGGTCAATCCATCGGTGAATTCCAGTTGGTACAAGGTAAAGTTGCCGACATGTACACTCAGATGAATGCCGCGCGTGCCTATGTTTACACCGTAGCCAAGGCATGTGACCGTGGCGAAACCACCCGTAAAGATGCTGCTGGTGCGATTCTTTATGCGGCAGAATTGGCCACCAAAATGGCGCTGGATGCGATTCAGTTATTGGGCGGTAATGGCTATATCAATGAATACCCGACTGGACGCTTGCTGCGGGACGCCAAACTTTATGAAATCGGCGCCGGTACTTCTGAAATACGTCGTATGCTGATTGGTCGCGAATTATTCAAAGAATCAGTCTAAAGTATATTGACCGGGCAGATACAAGCCCTGTTGTAATTAATGAATCGGATTTTTCGTAAATCCGATTTTTTATGAAGCGGATTTAACGGAGTTAAATGTGTCGACACAAGCAAGTAATCCAATTCAATCAAAAATTAATGTGAAAAGTGCTGCGTTTGCAGAAAATGCTGAGCACATGGCGCTGCAGGTAAACGATCTGCAAGAAAAAATCGCGCAAATCAAACAAGGTGGTGGCGAAAAAGCCAATAAGCGTCATACCGACCGAGGCAAATTATTGCCCAGAGAACGTATCAATGCCTTATTAGATCCCGGCTCTCCCTTTCTGGAGATCTCGCAACTGGCAGCCTGGAACGTTTATGAAGACTATGTGCCCGCCGCTGGAGTTATCGCGGGTATTGGTCGGGTATCCGGTCAGGAATGCATGATAGTCGCCAACGACGCCACAGTTAAAGGCGGTACCTACTATCCTCTGACGGTGAAAAAGCACCTGCGCGCGCAAACCATTGCTGAACAGAACAACCTGCCCTGCATTTATTTGGTGGATTCCGGTGGTGCAAACCTGCCTCGTCAGGACGATGTATTTCCGGACAGAGAACACTTTGGTCGCATTTTTTATAACCAGGCCAACCTGTCAGCTAAAAACATTCCACAAATCGCAGTGGTTATGGGTAGTTGTACTGCTGGTGGCGCTTATGTTCCCGCCATGGCAGATGAATCCATTATCGTTAAAAATCAGGGCACAATCTTCCTGGGTGGACCACCGCTGGTTAAAGCCGCAACAGGTGAAGTAGTATCGGCAGAAGAGCTGGGCGGCGGCGATGTACACTGCCGGACATCAGGTGTAGTAGATCACCTGGCCAACAACGATCACCATGCGCTTAAGATCGCCCGTGACTCTGTTGCCCGATTAAACCGCGTAAAACAACCCAATATTGATATTCGCGAAGCCCGAGAGCCACTTTACGATGCCAAAGAAATTTACGGCATTATTCCGAAAGACACTCGTCAGCCGTATGACGTGCGTGAAATTATCGCCCGCATCGTTGATGGTTCCGAATTTGATGAGTTTAAGGCACTTTATGGCACCACACTGGTATGCGGTTTTGCCCGTATATTTGGTTATCCAGTGGGCATCGTTGCTAATAACGGCATTTTGTTTTCCGAATCAGCACTAAAAGGCGCGCACTTTATTGAGCTTTGTGCCCAACGCAAAATTCCACTGGTCTTCCTGCAAAACATCACTGGTTTTATGGTGGGCAAACAGTATGAGTCTGGCGGTATAGCCAAAAATGGTGCCAAGATGGTAACGGCAGTAGCCTGCGCCAACGTACCTAAGTTCACTGTGCTCATTGGTGGTAGCTTTGGTGCCGGTAACTACGGCATGTGTGGCCGCGCTTACGATCCTCGATTCCTGTTTATGTGGCCAAACGCCCGTATTTCGGTAATGGGTGGCGAACAAGCGGCAGGAGTACTAGCGCAAGTCAAAAAAGAACAAAAACAACGCGCTGGCGAAACCTGGTCCGCAGAAGAAGAACAAGCCTTTAAGCAACCTATCGTGGACAACTACGAACATCAGGGACACCCCTACTACGCCTCAGCCCGTTTGTGGGACGATGGTGTAATCGACCCTGCTGACACCCGTTTTGTATTAGGGTTGAGCCTGTCAGCTGCCCTGAATAAGCCTGTTGAGGAAACTCAATTCGGCGTCTTTAGAATGTAAGGTGTGATGATGACTGACTCTGTACTTTATAATCTTGATGAACGTGGCGTAGCCACGGTTACCCTTAATCGCCCGGAAAAGCACAACGCCTTTGACGATGCCCTCATCGCTGAACTGACGCACCTGTTTAAACAAATCGGTGAAGATAAAAACGTGCGCGCTATGGTATTACAAGCCAATGGCCAAAGCTTCTGCGCTGGCGCTGATGCAGGCTGGATGAAGCGCATGGCGGATTACTCTTTTGATGAGAATGTTGCTGATGCGAAAAAGCTTGCTGACATGTTATGGCACCTGAATTACATGCCTAAACCCACCATCGCCAGGGTTCAGGGAGCCACTTATGGTGGCGCAGTGGGCCTGGTGGCCTGTTGTGATATGGCAGTCGCCAGCAAACTCAGTAAATTTTGTTTAAGCGAAGTACGCCTTGGCTTGATCCCTGCCACCATTAGTCCTTATGTGATTGCCGCCATGGGCGAACGGGTTGCTCGTCGCTATTTTATGACTGCGGAAGTGTTTTCTGCTCGACGGGCCAGAAGACTAGGGCTGGTAAGCGAAACAGTTACCGAGGAAGAACTGGATACCACCATCGAAGATCTGCTGAATAACATTTTGCGCAACGGCCCACAGGCGGTCGCGGCAGCAAAACAGCTGATTTTTGATATTAAGAATCAGCCCGGTGAAGAAGAGGTTATTGAAAAGACCTGTTTGCGAATTGCCACCGTCCGTGTCTCTGACGAAGGTCAGGAAGGATTGAGTGCATTCCTGGAAAAACGTAAACCCAACTGGCGCAAGGATTAAACATGTTTAAGAAATTACTAATCGCTAACCGCGGTGAAATTTGTTGCCGTGTTATTAAAACTGCGCGCAAAATGGGGATCCCCACGGTTGCCGTATATTCTGATGCTGATGCCAATGCCTTGCATGTGCAAATGGCGGATGAAGCGGTGCACATTGGCGGCCCGGCAGCCAAAGGCAGCTACCTGAAAGCCCAAACCATCATTGATGTTTGTAAGGAAGTCGGCGCCGATGCGGTGCATCCTGGCTATGGGTTTTTATCTGAAAATGCCAAATTCGCCAATCTGTGCGAAGCCAACAACATTGCTTTCGTAGGGCCGCCTACCGGCGCTATAGAAGCCATGGGTAGTAAAAGCGCAGCCAAAACCATCATGGAAAAAGCAGGTGTACCTCTGGTACCAGGCTATCACGGTGATGACCAGTCGGAAGCCGTTATCAAAAAAGCCGCCGATGACATGGGTTATCCGGTATTGCTCAAAGCGGCTGCTGGTGGCGGTGGTAAAGGTATGCGCCAGGTATGGTCTGAAAAAGAATTTGCCGGGGCCTTAGCTGCGGCAAAACGCGAAGCATTGTCCAGCTTTAGCGATGACACCATGCTGGTTGAAAAATACCTGACACAACCCAGACACGTGGAAATTCAGGTGTTTTGTGACAAACATGGTAACGGTGTCTATTTGTTCGAACGGGATTGTTCGGTACAACGCCGTCACCAAAAGGTTATCGAAGAAGCGCCAGCGCCAGGCTTGTCTGATGAAGTCAGAAAAGCCATGGGTGAAGCTGCACTAAAAGCGGCTAAAGCCATTGACTACGTCGGTGCCGGCACCGTGGAATTCTTGTATGACGTTGACGGTAGTTTCTACTTTATGGAAATGAATACCCGATTGCAGGTAGAACACCCGGTTACCGAAATGATTACCGGCCAGGATCTGGTGCAATGGCAACTGAATGTCGCTGCTGGCGAGCCTTTACCACTCACTCAGGAGCAACTCAAAGTCAATGGCCATGCATTTGAAGCGCGGGTTTATGCCGAGGATCCCGACAATGACTTCTTGCCAGTTACCGGTCAACTTACCTATCTGCAGGCCCCGTTAGAAAACCGCCATGTGCGGGTTGATACCGGCGTGCGCCAGGGTGACGAAGTATCAGTTTATTACGATCCTATGATTGCCAAACTGATTGTCTGGGATGAAGATCGCAACAAAGCGCTTAATCGTCTGACTTCGGCACTTAGCGATTACCATATCAATGGCATGACCACTAACCTGCCGTTTTTGTACAATCTGGCCAGCACCGATGCCTTCAGAAATGTCGAACTGGACACTGGCTTCATTGAGAAGCATCAGGATAAGATATTTGTTAACAGCGACTATGACTTCAATCAATGTTTGCCGTTAATGGTGCTTGCCATTCTGCTCAATAAAAAACAGACTCAACCCAAAGCCAACAGTGCTGATATCTCGTCCCCGTGGCAATTTACCAACGCCTGGCGTGCCAATGAGCAACACAGCCAAACTGTCGTTGTGGGTGTAGCCGGTGAAAAATTCGAAGTGACTGTTACCCATGTGGACGCCGAACAGTTTGAGCTGAATATCAATGGCGAAGATTTGTTGGTATCTGGCGTGCTGAGCGCCAATGAGCTAATTGCTAATGTTAATGGTCATCGCCAAAAAGCCACGCTGGTAGTTCATGGCAGTGATATGTCTTTGTACACCGCACAAACCGCTCTGCACTTCAGTGAAGAAGAGCCTGATTTGGGTTTGGATGATATGCAGGATGCCGATGGGGGGTTAACCGCACCCATGAATGGCACTGTAGTAAAACTCATGGTTGAGGCAGGTGAGACGGTTGAAGCTGATACACCATTGCTAATCATGGAAGCTATGAAAATGGAGCACACCATCAAAGCACCTGCAAAAGGTAAAGTCACTGAGTTCTTCTTTCAAGCTGGTGAACTGGTAGATGGTGGCGCGGAGCTTCTGGCTTTTGAGGTGAGCGAATAATGGCATTACCGCAATCAGCAACCATCGTTGAAGTGGGACCTCGTGACGGGCTGCAAAACGAAAAGGCCGATATTTTATTGCAAGATAAAATTGCGTTAGTGGAAGGTCTGGCGAATGCCGGACTATCCATGATTGAAACCGGAAGTTTTGTCTCGCCCAAATGGGTGCCGAAAATGGCCGATTCTGCCGAGGTATTTAAACAGGTGACACGCAAGCAAGGCATCACCTACTCTGCCCTGACACCAAACCTTAAAGGCTTTGAAGCAGCTATGGAAGCCGGAGCCGATGAAGTGGCGATTTTTGGTGCCGCGTCTGAGTCATTTTCACAAAAGAACATCAACTGCTCGATTGCTGAAAGCCTGGCGCGTTTTGCTCCGGTAATTGAGGCCGCACAGCAGCAAAACATCAAGGTGCGCGGTTATGTTTCCTGCGTTTTAGGTTGTCCCTATGAAGGTGACATTGCCCCGGAAGCGGTTAAGCAAGTGTCGAAACAGTTGCTAGATATGGGCTGTTACGAAATCTCTCTTGGCGATACCATTGGTGTAGGCACACCGCTGAAAACCCAACTGATGTTGAATGCAGTTTTGCAGGATATACCTGTAGAGAAACTGGCTGTGCATTTTCATGACACTTACGGTCAGGCGCTGAGTAATATCCTGATGGCGTTACAAATGGGCGTCAATGTCATCGATGCTGCTGTCGCAGGTTTAGGTGGGTGTCCTTATGCCAAAGGCGCCTCAGGCAATGTGGCCACTGAAGATGTGGTTTATATGCTAAATGGTATGGGCATTGAGACAGGTATTAACCTGGATGCTTTAGTGCAGGCTGGTGACAAGATCACCAAAGCACTTAATCGCAGCAATAACTCCAAAGTTGCCAACGCGCTGTTAGCCAAAGGCTAACCCACCACTGTGTGACATTCCTGTACTGGGAAAGTGTTCTTAAGTGTTTGCGCAATTAATGGCTTGGCGCTTTTATAATTAGTCAGGATGGCTGTGGCTACAGCCATCCTGATATAAAGCTTGGCTAGTTGCTAACTGCAATTTGCTGTCACAGCAATTTTTTCGGACTATTTAGGAGCTAAAGGCTGGATTTCCACTATCGGCGCTTCAGTAGTAACAGAAAAAACATTTTCTCCACACTTAAAAGATGCTCCCCCACCTGAGGCTCCGCTATTGTCTGGACATTTACAACTGGTAGTGGTCTCTATACTCACTGTTGTTGCTTCCTGGTCATTACCCGCAGGCCAGCTGAGCGTGACTATGCCATCTTTAATCGTTTGCTCACAACGAGTGTCATTTTTTAGTGGCGCCAGATAAATGAGTTGTCCCTTGGCGTCGCTTATTCCTGTGCTGGATGGATAGTCGCGTTGCACAAAATAGCTATTTACCCAATACCCCCGCCCATTTTGGGTTTCTGCGTAAGCACTGCTGGTCCAGCCATCTGGATTTGCTGAACTACTGTAAACCGGTCCTTCCCATTTCGGGTATTCAAGCTTGCCATCCTTTACCGACATATCGTACTTATTGGGACGCGATGAGTTGTTCATTTTACTTTTTCTGTCGTCGTAAACATGCTCTGTAAATTTACTGGATGAGTCGAGTTTGATTTTGTACTTTTGGTACATCAGGTGGTAACGGCCAAGAGCGCCGGAGGTGTGCGCTACCCATGTTGAGGCTGACGGTGTGCCAGAAAGCACAGAGGTATCAACAATATTTTTAAGATCTATCGGGTTTTTCGCTTTTAATACACCATCCTTGTATTCAATTGCTGGATTATTTAGTTCAGTGATGCCATTTAAATTATCTACTTTATAGGGAAAATTGAAGTAAAGCCTTTTTAAAGTAAGCTCCTGGCTATCATCTGAAACTTGGCACAATGCCGTAACGGTACCGGTATGCCATTCACTTTTCTTATTGGGCATATTGAGCTCTTCAATCCAGCAATTTTTATTAATGCTCTCAGTATTAAACAATTGGTCAGATTCACTGTCACCAGAACAAAAGTTGTTCAGGTATTTTGCCTGTTCAACAAATTGAATTATACCTTTTGTTCTGTCTTTGGAATCTTCGGTTGCTCCAAAGACTGCAATGAACTTATTACCCAAAGTCTCAAAAAAGGCTTCCATGTATACCAGTGTTTCTTCATAACCTGTTTTTCCACTTTTATCAGATAGCGTATATGGAAACTGTGCATGCCTCCCGGTATAGAGTTCTGGGTGATTGTATAGCAGCGCAACCTGAACCTGATTCATAAAATACAATTGTTGCATGTCAGAGAGTAAATTAAGTTGCAAGGTAACAATGGGTTGCATTGCTGCCATGTAATAAACAACTTTATTGTCGATGCTGCTCTCACCATGAGTCTTTTCAATCACATCATGGTAAGCCTTATTCAGATCTTTCCATATATTGCGCTCAGGTCTTAACCTATCAAGAAATTCGTTCAATAGTTCTGCGGGGTCCAAATTTGAAGAAGCCCCCTGACTTTCGGTTAATACGCCATTTGTTGCCAACTCAGGTACATTCGCCCCAAGAAGTCTCAAAATATTGCTATCTGCCTGTGAGCAAACGCCTCCCTGGCAAAGGTTTGCAGTAAATTCATTGAATTCGTCAGGTGTACGAGGAAAAACATGTTGGGTGTAAAAGTCTTCAAACTTACTATTAATACCGGCATTGGCGTCAATGAGTGCGGTGACAATGCTGTCATAGTGGTTTTGCGCGTAATCATAAGCTAAGGTTTTTACAGCCATATAAGTGGCTGAACTTATCATCTGAATTTCATCCAGTTTTTTGTCCATTTCATCCAGTTGCGCTTTAATTTCTTTCAGGGTTTCCAAAGTCATATTGGGCTTTGGAAAGAGAACGCCCTTTACTATTTTTGCTGCTTTGACTGCAACGTTATAGGGTTTAGGCACTGCTTTTTCTGCGATATTAAACGCCAGATCTACCCCACCACCCAGTGAAACAGCCGAGTCAGTGATTGAATTTTTGGATAAAGATTGGGGGATTGGAAAAGTAGTATTACTCATTTGTTTTCCTTATATGAGATTAAAAAGCCGGTTTTTTAAGCGATGTATATAACCGTATAAAAATCCATTTTCTTCGAATGCCCCAAGGGAACAGTATTAAGTCAAATTCATTAAATCTGAAACTTTAAACAGCTATTCACTGCTGTTTTCACACTCTTACATCTTCAAAAATGGTTGCGCTATCAAAGCGTTAAACCATTATCTGGAATATTTTACATAAGCACATTACAGCAGATTACATTTATTCCGATAGCAAAAGAAACAGGCAAACCCGGTTCTTTTTATTACCTTTGGTCAAATCACTTTTTATTGACAGAAATTATTTCTGCCCGCAGTCTTTCTAGTAAAAATAGTTCGCTTTGCAAGACACACCGGATAATAAGATATGCACTGGTTTTTAAATTTATCCATCAAAAATAAACTTTGGCTGTTAACAGGGTCGTTTTTTGCTTCATTGTCTGTGGTTATCATTGTGGCATTCTGGACTCAGCAAAAACTGGCCAATGATGTCGATATCATCGCCAATAAGTACTTTACGGCATCCAATCTGATGTTGGCCGCCGATGCGAATTTGTATCGTGCCATATCAGCAGAACGCAGCCTGATATTCGTTAGCACTTCATCTCCGCCATTTCGCAATCTGGTGAATTACCACAAGCAGAACATTGAAGAAGCACAGCAAAAACTCCAGCAATTCAAACTTGTCATTGACGATCCGCAAATCCATCGTTTGATGAATGATTACGAGCGTTTGAGTAAAGAATGGCAAACGCTGACTTTCCAGGTGGTGTCACTACGGGAAAATAACGGCAGAGAAGAACGGCGCGAGGCGTCGCGAATTAGTTTGCAGGATGCTTCACAGAAATTTGCCGAAATGCATGATGTGATAGATCAAATGAGTGCGGTGGTTACAAAGGACAGCCAAATGGTTGTGCAGGAGGCGGAATCAAACGTTACCTTTTCAGCCTCACTGATCTTATTCGTAACAATCGGCGCGGTATTATTTGGTACTTTTATGACATTGATGGCGATTCGATTGCTGGCACAACCACTCAAAGTACTGACAGACAGATTAAAACAAATCTCTTCAGGTGATGGGGATTTAACACAACGGCTGGAGGAAGACCGTTGTGATGAGATTGGTGAAACCGCCATTGCTTTTAACAAGTTTGCCAGTAACCAGGCAGCGATATTGAAACAGGTTAAAAATGCCATGGTGAGTTTTATGCAGTCCATGGAATTTGTTGGCGAGAAAATGAACCATCTACATCATGCGACCTCAAAACAACAGGAAGTCAGTGACGATGTCGCTGGTTCCATGAGTCAAATGAGTATGGCGGTAACCGATGTAGCTAAAAATGCGGCGAATGCCTCTGAAGCAACCGAAGAAGCGAATCAGTTAGCGATCAAAGGCCATGCCGTTGTTAACGAATCGGTATCTACCATCAATACCATAACCTCCAACATTGCCACGACATCAGAGGTGGTCAAACAGTTGGATGTCAGAACCCAATCTATCTCCAATGTAACTGACACTATCAGTGAAATCGCTGACCAAACCAATCTACTGGCGCTGAATGCGGCGATAGAAGCCGCCCGGGCCGGCGAACAAGGGCGAGGTTTTGCCGTTGTCGCAGAGGAAGTACGCAACCTGGCAAAGCGAACCTCTGAACTGACCAAACAAATCCGTGAAAACATCGAGCAACTTAGCGTTGAAAGTGCCCAGGCCGTATCAGTGATGGAAGAATCTTTAAATAATTCAAAAATTTTGGATGAAAAAGCCATTCTCTCCGGTCAAGCATTACAAGAGATCACCACTGCCGTTGATTTGATCTCAGGAATGAACATGACTGTAGCCAGTGCCGTTGAAGAACAATCGGTAACAGCAGAAGAAATTAATCGCAGCATCGACAACCTGAAATCCATGGCGGTGGAGTCCGACGCGCATTCTCAGGACACCTTAAAGGAAGTTGTTGAACTTTTGTCGTTAGCCAGAGATATGCAATCGTTATTAAATCGATTTAAGGTCGAATAACTTGTAGAGCTGCTTATGCAATCCCTGTGTCGTAGTGTAATTTTCCTGCTTTGTTTTAGTCAGCATAGCTGGGGAGCGTTGGTGACATTTCAACTCAAAGATAACCAGGGTGACCCACTCCCCCATGCCATTATTAGCCTGTTCCCGCTAACAGAGGGAGCAATTCAGCTGGCCGCCAACAGCACCCCGCAAAGCGCCACTCTGAGTCAAAGTAATAAGCAGTTTACACCACACGTTGTGGCCGTAAAAAAAGGCGCAACGGTTACATTTCCAAATCAGGATTCGATAAAACATCAGGTGTATAGCTTATCAGAAGCACAGCCTTTTGATTTAACTATCGAGGCTGGCGAAACTGAGACGGGACCGACAATGTCTGCCACCGGTGCAATTCACATCGGCTGTAATATTCACGACTGGATGCAAGCCTACGTATATGTCACCGATACCCCCTGGTTTGCAGTATCTGACAGCAATGGTGCAGTTACTATTGAGGTTCCGGAAAATGAGCAATTTCGCTGGCAATTGTGGCACGCGAGATTGTCACAACAAGAGCCCGTTCACCAGGGTGAGCTACTAACGCCTTCAGCCCCGGTTTCTGTACAACTGCAAACAGCTTTATTGCCCGGCTACGATGAAGCCAGCGACTTAGACGATTTTGATGATTATTGACGGCGGGCTACACACCCCATTGCCAGTCGTTTTTTGAATATTAGCCAAAACCGAGAACAACAATGAAATCTGTCGCCTTCCTCATCACATTAGCTATTACGCTGTCCACCTCAGTTCAGGCTGAATCTCTAAAAGTGCGCGGGTTGATTCAGGGCAGTCTGGCCTTATCTGTAGATGATGAATTGAGTTTTACAGAGGGTGGCACCGGCATTTTAAGATACGATGCTGATAATAAATTGCAGCTCAGTCAGGCTTTATTAGAATTATCAGGCGATCTGACAGACTATGTTTCCTGGCATTCCGTGCTCAATGCAACACATTCACCCAGTTCACATGCCGGACTGACCCAGCTCTCGATAAAATATAAACCCATCTGGTCCAGCAAGTATCGCTGGCAATTTAAAGCGGGGATGTTCTATCCTGAATTTGGCTTTGAAAACCCTGACATCGGCTGGTTGTCACCTTATACCTACACCAATTCAGCAATCAGCAGTTGGATAGGCGAAGAGGTCCGTACTTTAGGTGGCGAATTTAAAGTCACCCGTCCAGGTCGGTTTCACAACCGTAGTCCTCATACCTTTGCATTTTCAGGGGCTGTATACAAAGGCAATGATCCCGCCGGAACACTACTCGCCTGGCGAGGCTGGGGTCTGCATGACAAACAATCTATTGTGAATGAGCGAGTTTTCTTTGCAGATTATCCCTCCATTGGTGAGGGCCAGGCACTGGCCCCACAAGCCAACTGGGTTGAACCCTACCGGGAAATCGACGGACGTTGGGGATATCAAATGGGCTTACACTGGGATTACCAAAAAACATCCCGATTGCGCTACCATTATTTTAACAACAACGCAGACGAGACCGTTTTGGCTCGCGGCGGCCAATATGCCTGGCATACCATTTTTCATTCTTTGTCATGGCAATATCGATTTGACCGCAACTGGCGTTTGATTATGCACGGTATGCATGGACGAACTGCAATGGGTCCAGGCGCAGTACTGGTGGGGTTTAATAGTTGGTATGCCATGATTGCCTACCGCGATAAGCAGCATAATTTTGCCCTTAGATTTGATGACTTTAACACAATAGATAAAGACACTTTGATTCCTGAGGACAATAACAACGGTCACGGCTGGGGATTGACAGCCGCCTATCGGTATAACCTTGATGAGCACTGGCAAATAGGAACAGAGTTGCTGCTAACCGAAACCTGGCAAGCCAGTCGTCAACAGTTTACTGACACAGATGCCAAATTGTCACAACAACAGCTACTCGCCGTCGTGCAATTCAGGTTCTGATAGTGCCGGGATTAAAAATTCGCTTTACAAAATTAGAATGGTAGCGCTAGTATTACAATCAGATATTCACAAAAATCGAACATTCTCATGTATCGCTCTAAAACGACTCTCGAGCAATGGCGAATTTTACAGGCAGTTGTTGACCACGGTGGCTACGCTCACGCTGCCAAAGTGCTGAATAAAAGCCAATCTTCACTCAATCATGCAGTCGCAAAATTACAATCCCAACTAGACGTTCAGCTTTTGGAAGTGCGAGGTCGTAAGGCTTACCTGACCAAAGCCGGAGAAGTCATGCTGCGCCGTTCCCGCCTGCTGAGTAAGAGCGTTGAAGACCTGGAAGAGCTGGCCAAAAGCATCAACCAGGCGTGGGAACCAGAAATAAACATTGCCGTTGAGCTGGCGTTCCCTGACCAGTTTTTGACACCTATCCTGATGGACTTTTATCCATCTTGTCGGGGTAGTCGGCTGAACATCATAGATACGGTGCTGACCGGCACAGAAGAACTGATTAATGAAGGTTGGGCTGATATTGCACTCACAGCCTCAATTCCAAAAGGGGTGCTCAGTGAGCCTATACTCAACGTCAAATTTGTCGCTGTTACTCACCCGGAAAATCCGTTAGCACAGAAAAAAGGGCCTATTGATCCGAATGAGTTGGTGCAACATTTGCAGATAGTTATCAAAGATACAGCAAAAGCGCCAATTGAACGACAGGGTTGGTTAAAGGCTGAGCAACGCTGGACCGTCAGCCGCTTTGAAACTGCTATCAAATTCCTGCGTCAGGGACTTGGATTTTGCTGGTTACCTATACACAATGTTGAAAAACATATTGAGGGCGGTGAACTGGCGCAGTTAAATATACAAGGCAGTAGTTTTCGCTCAGTTACTATGTCGCTTGTTAACCCACATTCAGATAGAATGGGACCAGGTACTAAAATGCTGACCGATTTAATTTTGGCCCAACGAGAACTACAACAATAATTTGGAATAAAATATGGCAATGACCCGCGAAGAACTTGATGAATTGATGCAAGACAGTGCCAGAAATGCGGTGATTACGACACGTGACGAGTTCGGTATCAATCTTGATGGCAGTGCTGATAGCATTAAGGTGATTGATGAAGTTATCTTAAGATGGATTAATAAATACCGCGACCAGGCGCTGGAAGACAAAGCCGTTTTTACTCTGTGCAATATTTACGGTGCCTATGTAGGTGAAGTATTTAGATCCACTGTAGGTGGTCAATGGAGTTATGACGAATCAAACCCGGATGCCCCGTATGTACTTCTTGAATACGGCATTCACTCCTATGCTTTTGCCGGGGTTTGTTATCAACGTCTGGTGAATGACAGTCAAATTAGCGTTGAAAATTACTTCAATCAGGCGATCGCCAATAACACTCAATAAAACCGAAAATAGCCGATAAATTATCATGCAGGGGAAAAGAGTGTTGTGTGACTTAACTGCGTGCCACACAACAACCCTTGTCTGTCTGTCAGATTCTTCACAACTTGCTTCCTGCCCCTGAAGAATTCTCCTTGCTCTGACAATTCCCTTTTACCGACAACTCCTTGTAAGGGTTGTCACTGGTCCTGTCCAACACAGGTTATTTCCTGCTAACCTGGCGTTGCACTGTTGCCCCTTCCCTTGTTGCCCATCAACGCTGAGCTAACCGCCTTCCTGGCTAATTTCGGACCCAAGCATCCTGCTTAAATATTAAATGCGAAGCTCATCCTGAGTTCACATTAACTTGCTCCCAATGCTTACTGTTCCCTTGTGCAACTAACAATTTAAATTAGTGTCAACATCCCGTTGATATGGCCTGAATGCGTCCTGCCTTCCGCCTCGCTGTGTAAGCATAGATACAGATTAGCAGAGGAATAATAATCGGCTTTAACCTGCAAGCCTTCAAATCATAAAAATGGGACCCAATTGAATTTAATTAACAGTGACAAAGAGACAAATTAACTGACCAACAGTCAATTAAATTGGTAAACACTTGATATTTATCAGATTAAAATGAAAGCGGCAGTTCTGAAGACTGCCGCTAGAATTTAAACAATGAAACTTATTCGAACTTTCTGGCCCGCTTAGTTTCGATTGTATCAATATAGGCATGCCATGAGGCATAGCCAATTAACGGCATGGTAAACAGGAAACTACCAAACCCAAGAATATAATCCAGCGTAATGCCGACAACAAAACCAAAAGCAACACAGGTAAATATAAAGCCACCCCAAATAGCCATGACTTTTTTGTTGACCCACACAGCATTCATACTGGTCATTACTGCAGTTGCCAGATCCACCTTGCGCTCCATTAATATAGGTTGGGTAAACGCACTAATGAAAAACACCAGTAAGGTAAAGCCAGCCCCCACCAAGGTTCCTACCGTCAGGAAGGGAAGCAAGTTTTCTAAATTGTCTTCCAGATAAGGCGGGTACAATGCATGTATCAATGCGGCCACTCTCAGCCAGAAGATCATCAGCACCATCAGCAATATTCCAAATGCCCATTCGTTCACGGCGTTGCGGGTAATTGCTTTGATACTGTGCCAGATACTGGGAACGTGATTTTTCTCCAGCTCCCAGGAAACATCGTACAGCCCGGCAGCTAAAAACGGGCCAATTAACATAAAACAAACCAGGGCGGGTAATATTACAAGGTGCCACCCGGTTTGCTCCACGAGGTATGCAATAAACCAAGGTACAATGGCAAACAGCAAGCCGAAAAAGGCAGTAATGTGTGGGGCTTTCAGCATATCTTTCAGCCCCAGGCGTAACCATTTAATGGGGTCGCCGTAATCTAACTCTTTGCAGCGTATTACTCGCGCAATTTTACTGTCTGTGATGGCATTTTGCGGTTGTTCCTCAAACTTATGCGACATATATTCTCCTAATCTTCCAGTTCTTCTAGTTTTTGGTTTTTCAACGGATTATCGAAGGTCGTATCCTTGCCGAGGTATCGCGAACCGGCTTCTGTTTGTTGCACAATCTGCTTCGCTTTATCGGCGTGCTCATCATCAGTATATACAAGCATGATAGCTTTGCCATTTTTCAGCTCATTTTCATAGCGACTAATGCGATAATTTCTGTGACTGATGCCAAAAAGGCCCCCTATCCAACCACCGAACCCCGTCGTCAACGCCAGAACAAAAGCGGCGTTAACCGCTCCAAATTGCCATCCGTAAGGCTGGGTTTGATACAGGATAACACTCAGTAAAATACCGACAAAAAAGCCCACAATGCCATAACGTACAGCACTGTGGAGCAAATCACGTTCTTCAAAGATTGATGCCTCATGTATATGATGCCCGGCATAGTCGCGGTTCGTTTCGGTCACAAAGTGAATGTCGTTTTCTTTGATTCCAGTCGCGACTAAGCTAGATTGCAGCAGATCAGATTTATCCAAATTATTTAACAGAAATTGATGTTGCATAACAACACCCTCCACTATTGAGTTAAAACAACCGACATTGGTTAGTTTTTATACTGTCAATTTTAGCAGGCAGTTTAGTTATAGCGTAATTTCTGTACAGAAAATTTGTTTCAGGTCAAATTTTCATGGGGAATTTGCCATTTCAGACCAGTTTTAACCATGAAACCGGCCCCTGGTGAAAAGCGTTCAGTCGTTTATTGAGGTCGGTGAAAGAATGCACCGGCTCTCTGATATCACTGAGCATTTCCCAAACAAAGCGATGGCAGTTATTGCTGAATAAATCATAGTTTCGATATTGATAGATGTGTTTTACGGCATTTATCTGGGTATTTTCCGAGATCATGGGTGAGCCTGTTGCATCACAAGCAATGTAGGCGACTTCTCCTGAGCGGTCGGCCAGGAATCGTTCCGGACTGATACTTCTCACAAGGCCATTGCCGTTTAATTCGATAATGCTTTCTTCCACCCATATGCCGGTGTGATCCAGAACGCCATATACTTCACAACAAATAATGGCGCCATTAACAGGTTTAACGGTTTGCAGACTACCACCGGGCAACACGTCAGCATAGCCGCGATATTGTGAAACTTTACTGCTGTATTTTATGCCGGCATAGGTGGCTGCAGCGGCACCTAACCATAAAAGGGGTATTGCCATTAGGATGAAATTACATTGACATTAATGAATTATTAATCAGGATATAAGCAACAAGCCAAGATGAAAGCAAATCCAACTTCGTAAAATTGTATGTCTGACCTACAGGAAGCCACCGAAAAACTGGAACAGTGGATTGCCCAGCAATTGCGCAAAGGGGTAAACAAGCAGCAACTTTTTTACTATCTGCTAAAAAGAGGGTTTTCTGAATCTGTTGTAGCTGCTTTGCTGGGCGGGTATACGCCACCCACACCAGGCGCGATTATTGAGCAACTACCTGACAACATTTCCTCGCAGGCGGATGTGTTCGGCTCTACCGGTTATTTTTATGCTTTATCCAGGCTCAACTTTACACAACAATTTATGCGTCATCAGATCCGGTGTGACGAACTGCAGTTGTTTGTTGTTCCCAATATACTGGACGCTAAATTGTGCGAGCAACTTATCATTCGCTCAAAACGGCATTTCGCCCCTTCAAAGGTCATTGGCAAAGCCTATGCGCAAAGTAACTCGGGGCGTACTTCCGACACCGCGCTGGTCAGGGATATTGCCAGGGACATCGAACAAAAAGTCACGCAGCACATCAGCAAGGTCATGGGGATACACCCTGCTTATTGTGAGCCTTTGCAAATACAGCGCTACGAACCGGGGCAATCTTATCAGAACCATGCGGACTGGTTTGACGAACAGCACCCGGGCTACCAGCAAGCGATGAAAGATCAGGGGCAACGCACCTGGACCTGCCTGCTTTATTTAAATGATGATTTTGAAGGTGGAGACACTTATTTCACTCAGTCGCAGCAAGTGGTCAAACCCGTCGCAGGTGCCGCCTGCATCTGGAACAATTTACAGGCCTCAGGCGACGTCAACACGCAGGCCTACCACGAAGGTAAGCCTGTCACAAAAGGCAACAAGTTTATTCTCACAGCCTGGTTCAGAGCCCGGCCCTATTTATAATGTGGATCAGGCCTTCGCTTTATGTGCTTTAACCGCTGTACCGGCGATACTCACCATTAACATACTGCCTTTATCGCCAACTATCTGATAATCGATGTCGATACCAATTACAGCATTCGCACCGCAACCTCTGGCTTCAGCCTCAATTTCAGAAAAAGCAATTTTACGAGCTTTAGTTAATACATCTTCATAGGCGCCACTGCGACCACCGACAATATCTCTGACTGACGCAAAAATATCTTTGAACAGATTGGCGCCCATTACCGCTTCGCCGACGACAATCCCGTAATAGTGTTCAATCTCATATCCCTGTAATTCGTGTGTGGTGGTTACTATCATCCTGGTTCTCCTTGTGTGTATTCGATAAATTGTGAGATTAACGCTGAACTGGCGTCCTGACTATAGGGTTTCGCAGGAAATTTACCCCATACCGGTGCAGGCCAGGCTTCATCATGACTAAAGCGGCCAATATGGTGTACGTGAAGTTGCGGGACCACATTACCCAATGCCGCCACGTTGAGTTTATCGGCGTTAAGCTCTGTACTTAAAAAGCGCTGTGTAAGAGCCGATTCAAACCAATACTGCCGGGCATCTGCGTCGGATAACTGCATCAACTCGGTTAACCCTGCAACTCGAGGCACCAGAATAAACCAGGGGTACCTGGTTTCATTCATTAAAAGTACCCGGCATAACGGCAAGTCCTTTACCGTAAAACAATCTTCCTGCAGACGCTGATGCAGTGTAAAAGGCTTGTCCATTTATTTATCCTTCAGGCTGGTAGGAACGACTGTCAGTAACGCCCGTTGCCCTAAAGCCACCCTGGCATTAGGAAACACAATCGCTTCGCCATCCTGTTCTGCCCGGTACTCCGCGCCAGGCTCGGAAGCCAGTAATGTTCCTTTGGGATAATCAGTGAAATTGGGGGTATCGTCTTCAAAGTGAAGTACAAATTCCGGTTTGTGGCGATTGATTATCTGATTGACCCGATAAATGTGAAACTGCGTTTCGTCGAATTCAGGTAATGCGACTTCTGACTCTGTTGCCCAGCGTTGCAACATTCGTTTTGCTGCGGCAAAACGCGACATGTCGTTTTCACCAAAGGGGCGCACTTTACCCAATTCCACTGTAAAGGCGTCAGCATGAAAATGTTTGCAACTGAAATAACTAAAGGTTGTTGTTGGCGATTCGGATAACAGAATAGTGGACACGCCACATTGCTGTAAAAAGACCAATTGTTCCGGATTTCTTGCCCGGCCGTGAGTAAAGGGATATACCGCAAACTTTTCGTTTTTAGAATCCCGAATCGCCGTGTGTAGATCATAATGATAGCGCTGTCTGCCGCCTGGCACCGACAGGAAGAAATCCCTGACCCTTTCTTCCAGGTGTTTGGCGCGCTTTCTTTCCGGGTTGCTATCTACCTGAGGATTACTGTGTTCGCCATCAAACAAACGATTCATGTTTTCATGAACAAATCGCTGTGCAATATCCATAGCGGGTAAGTTGCCAAATAACACAAGCAGACGATGGGCTAATTGCAGTTCTTCGCGCAGTACCGCCTGAACAATATCGTCACAAATTTCGATTGGCGCAGTTTCGTTGCCGTGAACACCACAGGAATAGACAATATCTTTCGCCCCATAATTTGCAGGCTCAAATTGAATGACACCTTCAGAGTGAATCTGCACAGTCGTTTGATTGGACAAGGTAAATTGCAGTGGATGAGCAAATAATTCGGGCGATTTTCTGGATAACTGCAGAAAGTTACCCTGTGCCAGTAAAAGATCGATGGTTTTGGACATAATAATGTAGGGTATTTATTTTTTTAGTCTTTGATAGCGCAATAATACAGGAATGCAAAGGCTTTTATAAGACGGGGACCAGCAAGAATGCCCGGTTTGGCTTGTCAGATTTGACGTTTAGGCTCGTTCGGTAAAAGCGTAGGAGCCCCCCACACTGATATCAGTGTGCAACAAAGCGATAAAATCCTGCATTGGAACAGCCTGAGAAAACAAATATCCCTGGCCTGACCCAATTCCCAGTTCCCGCAAAATATGCAGGTGTTGTAACTCTTCGATACCTTCCGCTACGACATTACAGGACAGCGAATCGGCAATCACTTTTGTCGCTTCGACAATGGCTTTATTTACCGGATTTTCCAGTAACTGCATGATAAAGGTTTTATCGATCTTGATGGTATCGATATCCAAATCACGAATGTATGCCAGGTTAGAATAGCCTTTGCCAAAATCATCGATAGCAATTTTGGCTCCCAGACGCTTTGCAGCCGCAAGTTGTTGATTCACCATCAGTGAGTTAGACATAGCTGCATCTTCGGTCAGTTCCAGCTCGATACGACTTAAATCAATACACATATTTTCGCTGTATTGCTTTAAGCGGTGAACAAACTTATCGTCGTACAATTGCGTCGGTGAAACATTGACCGCGAGATTGATATCAAACCCTGCGGCCTGAAAATACAACAGGCTATCAAACGCTTTACGCAACGCCCAATACCCCAGTTCATTCATCATATTGTAGGATTCAGCAGCGTCAATGAGGGCCCCGGGAAACAATACACCGTCTAACGGGTGATGCCAGCGCAACAGACATTCAGCCCCAATGATCTTAAGTGTTTTAAGATCAATCTTAGGTTGAAAATAAAGCTCCAGTTCGTCATTTGCGAAAGCGCGTTTTAAGTCAGCCTTTAAGGCCAGAGCACGCCCACCTGTGTGCTTTTTTTGCGTCAGTGAGACAATTGCGAAATTATCGTATTTGTTGCCTTTAGCTTGTTTTAGTGCGGTTTCTGCACCTGAAAAGAGTTTATTAACGTCGCGATTTTCATCCGGGTTAGACACTGCGCCTACGTTGAAATCGGCGATAAAGGCGTGATCACCAATGTGAATTGGCGACTTAAAATGTTCGTTGAGTCGGGTGTAAAAGCTGTTTAACTGGGTTGTTCTGTGTTGCCCCGGAAATACCAGACCAAAGACATCACCACTGACCCTGCCCACTTCAGCATCAAAAGCAAAAATTGACTGAATGCGTCGAACAATTTCAGACAAAATATAATCACCCGCTTTGTAGCCAAAGCTGGTGGAAACGTCCGAAAATCTGACAACATCAATAATGAACAACGATACCTGTTCGTTCTGGTCGATTAAGCTTTGCACTTTCTGCAAAAAAGCATACCGACTCGGAATCTCAGCAAGCACATTGTGAATAACACTCATAGAGTACGACTGAACCTCAAAAAACCAACAGGGAATTTAGCGCTTTTTTAATCAAAAAAAAAGCCCTGACACAATAATCAGGGCTTAATTCTGTAAAGTATCGCGTAAACTTGCTTAACGCCTTAGTTTAAAAGGTGTTATATAAGATACTTGTCTTACTTTCACCTGCGTTTTTGGGTTAAGAAGTTACCTTACAACTGTCTAATTTCCAGATTTTAGACACATAATCACGGATAGAGCGATCTGAGTTAAATTTACCCATGTTCGCCGTATTGATTATGGCCATCTCTGCCCAGCCAGCTTTATCTCTGTAGGCCTTGTCAACCCGACTGTGTGCCTCTGAATAAGACTCGTAATCCGCCAGTGCTAAATAGGCATCGCCGTGATCCAATAAACTACGTTTTATGGAAGATAATTCACCAGGCTTACCCGGGGTAAAGTAATCGGTATCCAACCAATCCAGAACCGCTTTAATTTCAGCGTTCTGATAATAGTGATCGTGTGGGTTATAGCCTTTTTCACGCAGTGCATTGACTTCATCCACTGTCAGTCCAAATATAAAGATATTATCTTCACCTACCTCTTCGGCAATCTCAATATTAGCGCCATCCATAGTACCGATAGTCAGGGCACCGTTTAACGCCAGTTTCATGTTACCGGTTCCGGAGGCCTCTTTACCCGCGGTAGAAATTTGTTCTGACACGTCAGCCGCAGGAATCATTTTTTCTGCCAACGAAACCCGATAGTTTGGCATGAAGATCACTTTAAGTTTGCTGTTTACACGCTTATCGGCATTGATGCGTTCTGCCACCTTGTTAATGGCATAAATGATGTCTTTTGCCAGTTTGTAGCCCGGTGCCGCTTTAGCGCCAAAGATAAATACTCTTGGGTGCATATCGTAGTCCGGATTTTCCAGCAGGCGACGATACAATGCCATGATGTGCAGCAAATTCAGATGTTGACGCTTATACTCATGCAAACGTTTGATTTGAATATCAAAAATGGCATCAGGGTCAATGGTCTCACCGGTCAAACGCAATACTTCTTCTGCCAGCGCGACCTTATTGCGACGTTTAATTGCCATAAATTCATTCTGGAACTTTTTATCTTTCGCAAATTGGTTTAACCCGGTTAATTTATCCAGGTGTACCGGCCAGTCAGTACCGATTTTGTTGTCAATCAGCGCAGACAACTCCGGATTACAGGCTTTAAGCCAGCGTCGCGGGGTAATGCCGTTGGTGACGTTAGTAAATTTGCCAGGCCACATTTGATCAAATTCAGGGAACAGGTTGGCTTTCACTAATTTAGAGTGAATTTCGGCAACGCCGTTTACTGCAAATGAACCGACAACGCTTAAATGTCCCATGCGGACCATTTTCTCATTGCCTTCTTCAATAATCGAAAGCTTGGTTTTAATCTCTGCCTGCCCCGGCCACTTAGCATCGACTTCCTTCATGAATCTGTGATTGATTTCATAAATGATCTCAAGGTGACGCGGCAAGATTTTCTCAATCATTTTAGCCGGCCACTTCTCCAACGCTTCAGGAAGCAATGTGTGGTTGGTGTAGGCGAATACTTTTGTGGTCATACTCCAGGCGTCTTCCCAGGGCATTTCAACGCGATCCACCAGGATACGCATCAGTTCAGGGATGGCGATCGCCGGGTGAGTATCGTTCAGCTGAATAACAACCTGCTCGGCAAAGCGGCTCCAGTCGTTTCCATGGGCGCGCTTGTAGCGTCTTACGATATCTTTCAGTGAACAGGCACAGAAGAAATATTGCTGAATTAAACGCAGCTCTTTACCCGCTTCGGTCTCATCATTGGGGTACAGTACCTTGGAAATGGTCTCTGCCTGTACCGTTTCTGAATGAGAGTCGATATAACCTCCGGCATTAAATACATCCCAGTTAAAGTAGTCAGATGACTGACTTTGCCACAATCTCAAAACGTTGACGGTTTTACCTTCATAGCCCACTACCGGGATATCCCAGGGTAAACCTTTAACGATGGAACCCGGGTGCCATTCTTTTTGAATTTTGCCGTTTTCGCCGTATTTAGTCTCTACGTAACCGTATAAGGGAATTTCCTGGATAGACTCAGGACGGCAAATTTCCCATGGATTGCCGTAGTCACGCCAACTGTCTGGTCGCTCAATCTGTGCACCATTTTGGATCTCCTGGCGAAACAGGCCGTGCTCGTAATGCAGACCATAACCAATCGCCGGAAACTCCAGTGTCGCCAGTGAATCGATATAACAGGCTGCCAGTCTGCCCAGGCCGCCATTACCCAACGCCATATCCGGTTCTTCTTCCATGATATCCGTCAGATTAATGCCCAGTTCCTGTAAGGCTTTGTCTGTATTTTCAAACAATCCCAGGTTATGCATATTGTTGGACAGCAATCTGCCCATTAAAAATTCTGCCGAAAAATAATGTACCGCGCGGGTATCATTAAAATAATGCGTTTTTTGCGTGGTACGCAAACGCTCTAATACCTGCTCATTAATGGCTGCACAAACGGCTTTCCACCAGGCGTGATTATTCGCTTTGTTCTCATCTGTCCCCAGGCTGCAATGCAGATGACGAACGATTGATTGCTTTAATGCTTCTTTGTCAAACTTAATTTCGCTGCTGACAGGTGTGTTTGGCTTAACCGTTTTAGAAACGGCGGCTTTTTTAGCTGTAGTTCTTTTTGTCGTGGATCTGGTTGCCATTGATTTAAACCTCGTTAATGCACATCTGGTGCTTATTTTTCAGTTCAAAAATGAAAAAACTCTACACCGTTCTGTAATTAAATTACATTTAGTGCAGAGTTAACCATGTTTAGATCACAAATTTAAGGGGTTAAATGTTATTTTTTTGTTATTTTTTTAGCGCAAACGTATGCATAACAACTCATTAACGCATTTATTAACACCATATTAACACTTGAGAAACCAACCATTAACAACCTTGCTTTTTGAATACCTCATCAACCAATTTTTGTGCTTCAGCGAGCAACTCATCAAGATGCTGATCGCCCTTAAAGCTTTCAGCATAAATTTTATAGATATTTTCGGTACCGGATGGTCTGGCAGCAAACCAACCATTTTCTGTACTGACCTTCACGCCACCGATCGCTGCACCATTTCCGGGCGCATGAGTCTGCACCTGCTTAATCGTTTCACCGGCTAATTGCTCTGAACTGACGTCATTCGCACTGAGTGACTTTAATGCATCTTTTTGTGCCGGTGAGGCAGCCACGTCGATGCGTTTGTAGGCAGGTGCTCCAAACTGTTGGGTTAACGCCTGATAATGTTCACCGGGGTCTTTTTCGGTTTTTGCCAGAATTTCAGCGCCCAATAAGCACAAAATAATCCCGTCTTTATCTGTTGCCCAGGCAGAACCATCTCGACGTAAAAAGATGCCCCCTGCACTTTCTTCCCCGGAAAAACCCAATTCAGCATTCAACATCCCCTGCACAAACCATTTAAAGCCAACCGGCATTTCAGCAACATTACGACCCAAAGCATTGGCAACTCTGTCGATCATGGAGCTGGATACCAGGGTTTTACCTATCTGCAGTGAGCCAGGCCACTGTGGACGGTTTTGATACAAATAATGAATAGCAACCGCCAGGTAATGATTGGGGTTCATGAGTCCCACTGAAGGGGTGACGATACCATGCCGATCAAAATCAGGATCGTTACCAAATGCCAAATCGTATTTATCTTTAAGCCCAATAAGCCCGGCCATCGCATACGGTGAAGAACAATCCATTCGCAATTTGCCATCCTTATCCCGGGTCATAAATGAAAAGGTCGGGTCGACACGGCGATTAACTACATCGATATTCAATCCATAGCGATCGGCGATATGGTCCCAGTACTCTAATCCTGCGCCGCCCAGTGGGTCCGTGCCCAATTTCAGATTAGCCGCCGCAATTGTCTGCATATCTATTACCTGGTCCAGTTGCGCAATGTAATCTTGCTTGAAATCTCGTTCAGAGTATAAATCGCTGTTAACCGCCTGATTGAAGGTCACTTTCTTAATATCGCGATTTCCATCAACAATAATTTGATTTGCCCGTGTTTGAATAATCGTCGTAACATCACTATCAGCAGGGCCACCATTGGGTGGATTATATTTAAAGCCACCATCCTCGGGGGGATTGTGTGAAGGCGTAATAACGATACCGTCTGCCTGGGCGCCGCTGCTGTTTTGGTTGTAACACAAAATAGCGTGGGAAATAACCGGTGTGGGTGTATAACCCTGATTTTGCTGAGCGACCACTGTAACGCCATTTGCAACTAACACTTCAACTGCAGTAACAAACGCCGCTTCTGACAGTGCATGAGTATCCATGCCGATAAACATAGGACCGGTTGTGCCTTGATTTATTCTGTATTCCGCCAGCGCCTGGCTAATCGCAGCAATGTGGGTTTCATTAAAGGTGGAAGAAATTGAGCTACCTCTGTGCCCAGACGTGCCGAACGAGACCATTTGGGTGCTGTCAGAAGCATCCGGTACCTTACTGTAATAACTGGTCATCAATCGGGGAACATTAACTAACTGCTCTCGGGAAGCCGGTTGACCGGCCTGCGGATGAAGTGCCATATCAATAAATCCTATTTTTTAAGACAATAAACGAAGCGACGATTGCAGGGGTAACGGGGAATAATATTGTATCTGCCGACAGCAGCACAGTATCACTCTTGTTCTGGTTCATTGGCAGTATCAGGGCTGTTTTCATGTCCAAAATGCAAATACCAGTATTTTTATACTTGTTAAATTAACCTATTGCCTACACATTTCAATTAAATTTATAAAATAACATCGCTGACCAGTAAATAAGTAACCATATGACTTTGAATTATGACGTTAAGGGCCGAGGAGAGCCGATTGTATTGCTACATGGATTGTTTGGTAGCCTGGAAAACCTGGGCGTGATTGCCAGGCAGCTTGCCGGCGAATATCAGGTAATTAGTATTGATTTGCCGGACCATGGAAAATCCCCGTTTTCTGACACCTTCAGTTTTGAGCACTATGCGCAAAGTGTTGCCGCAACACTGCAAAGTATTGAAGTATCCCAGGTGAATTTACTGGGTCACTCACTGGGAGGCAAAGTGGCAATGCATCTGGCGTTATCACAACCTTCACTGGTGAAGCGACTCATGGTGGCAGACATCGCACCGGTGCAATACTCACCGAGGCATCAGAATGTGTTTAATGGTCTGCAAAATGTTGATCTGGCACAAATCAACAGTCGTCAGCAAGCGGATAAACTGATGGCGGAATTCATCATGGAACCCGGCGTGCGACAGTTTTTATTAAAAAGTTTATACAAGCAGGATGACGGCAGTTATGCCTGGCGTTTTAATTTAGATCTGTTAATCCGTGACTATGCCATTCTGTCGCAGGCGATCCTGGGTAGTGCCCCTTACCGGGCCAGAACTCTATTTATTAAAGGTGGTAACAGTGACTATATCACCCGAGACCATCAACCAGCTATTGGGGCGCTTTTTCCGCACGCGGAAGCAAAAGTCATTAATGGCACGGGGCACTGGTTACACGCAGAAAAACCCAACGTGTTCGCGGGAATTGTTTCAAGATTTTTAGAAGACAGTGACTAAATCGTCAAGATGATAATGAAAATCAATTGCACAATTAACAACAAGTCGCGTCTGTGCTATAGTGCGCGCCAATTTAAAAGGGTCGAACCAAGAACGCCATGCTAAGCGAGTACTATGAACAGATAGAAGCCATTGTAATGTATCTGGCATTGAGTGGTTTATTCGTATTAATGGGGTTTGCAGTACATGATGTACTGAAAAAGAACAACATCCCAATGGGCGGCAGAATTGTAGTATATTCTGTGCTGTTTTTTGGTTGTGTCGGATTTTTAGCCAAAGGCGTAATCCAGGTATTTTTTAGCGCCTGATGCCTGACATCAGCGCTTTTTATTAGATTTAGTAACTTATCAGGCCTGAACCAGTTCAGGAATAATGTTTTAGAGTGAGTATATAAGTTTATGGCAATCGTCGGACTGTTTTTTGGTAGTGACACGGGGAATACCGAACACGTCGCCAAAATGATTCAGAAAGAAATAGGCAAAAATGTCATCGAAATTCATGACATTGCTAAAAGCACAAAAGAAGATATTGAGAAGTATGATTTCTTACTTTTAGGTATCCCTACCTGGTACTATGGTGAAGCCCAATGTGACTGGGATGACTTTTTCCCTGAGCTGGAAGAAATTGACTTTACAGACAAACTGGTGGGTATTTTTGGTTGTGGTGATCAGGAAGACTATGCTGAATATTTCTTAGATGCCATGGGCATGGTCAGAGATATCGTAGAGACAAAAGGCGCCATCATCGTTGGGCATTGGTCAACTGAAGGCTATGATTTTGAAGCGTCCAAAGGCCTTGTTGATGATAACCACTTTGTTGGTTTGGGCATTGATGAGGACCGCCAGCCAGAATTAACAGAACAAAGAGTTAAAGCCTGGTCAAAGCAAATATTTGATGAAATGTGTCTGGCTGAATTAGCCTGATTCAGATTGATAACTCAAAAAAGGGAGCCTCGCTCCCTTTTTTGTTTTCTGACACCTAAATTAAACTTTAAATCGCGTTACCGCGTCCTGCAATTGCGCCATCAGGCAATTGACTTCTTCGGTCGCTGTATTCGACTGTTCTGTCAGTGCTGCGCTGTTATCCGCCAGATCAACAATGGTGTTCAAACGTTTCGATACATCATTAAGCACCCTGTCCTGTTCGCCTGAATCTTTCACAATGCGATGATTCACGTCTGACAGTTCTTCGATAATATTTGTGATCTGAGAAACCTTGCTGTTTACTTCGCGGATCATTGCCACACTCTTATCTGACAACTCTTTACCTTCTTCAATAGTCCGTACAGCTTTATCAGCATCAGATTGCAAACTGCCAATCATGGTTTCGATTTCTTGTGTGGAATTCTGTGTCTTTGTCGCCAGGGTTCTAACTTCATCCGCCACAACGGCGAAGCCCCGGCCTTGCTCACCCGCCCGGGCCGCTTCGATAGCGGCATTGAGTGCCAGTAAATTTGTTTGCTCAGCAATACTCTTAATCACATCCAGGATGCCGCCGATATTGCGACTGTTTTCAGCCAGGTTTGAGATAACCTCCCGGGAATAATCTGCCTGCGTCGCCTGTTGCTGAATTTGCTTTTCACCCTGGGCAGCAAGCCCACTTGCCTGCGCGGATTGTTGTGCCACTTCATTGAGTTTTTCCATTCCCATGCGGATTTGCTCAACGTTATCCTGGCTACTTTTTCTGACTAATTCGGTACTTTCTGCAGTAAGGTGGATTTCCTCCCGCTGTTTATCCACTTTTTCAAGCGCTTCATGACCCAACTCTACAGTTTGCGCAGTTGCAGCATTTAATCCCTCCTGCTGTTCAAGGATATGTACCACCAACTGATGCAGGTTCTCTGAAAGTACATTAACCTGCTTCGATAAGTCACCAAATTCACAGTTGCTGGAAGCATCCGCCTTATGCGTCAGATCACCTGAGCTGATTACACGCAAGCTGCGGGCAATTCGGCCAATTGGCACAGAGATACTCTTGTAGACTACAAAGCCTGTGCCGACAGCCAGACCCGTGCCCAACAACATAATAATGACACCGATAGTGATGTTACTCTCGATAATCTCCAGTATTTCGTTCTGCCCGGCCAGGGTGCTGTCATTAACTTCGTCAAACAACGCTTTAAAATGCTCGATTGCCTGATCCAGGCTGGTTTCAGAGGCTGTTTTGGCCTGTTGTGCGCTGGCCAGTTTGTCCAGTTTAAATCGGTGCATAGCAATGACACCATTGCTGCCAAAAATCAGCGGCCTGAGTTTTGCCAGTTGTTCTTTGTAATCTTCTACTAATCCATCAGTATCTACCGACTCAGCGAGCCGCGATACAAACTGATCAGCTTCATCGATATTACTCATGGAAAACTCCATGGTACTGGCGATGTCTTCTGATACTTTGGGGTCCTGGGTAACAACCAATTCGTTCGTGGAATTAAGCAACGTAATCAGCAGCGTATCTATGTTGTTGCCGGCTCCCGCCAGACTCTTCAGGTTGTCGTCGCTCTCCGCACCCGGCATATACGCTAAATCCAGTAAGGGTGCGCTGGTATCATCCACTGCCAGCGAAACCTTGTCCATGTAGCTGATTATACTGTCCCGCTGATTTAAAAAACTCTGTCTTTCTAAATACATGTTTTTCGCATTCTGTAGGTAGGACTCCACTGAACGCTTGCCGTCACTCAAATAACGAAGCTGACCATCGCCCATCGGCATGCGCTGTAAATCGCGTAGCGTTCCTTCAAACTCACCGAGTAGTTCGTCGAATTGTGCTTTATTGCTATTAAGTGCTGACAGATTATCCAGGTAATAACCGCTTAAAGACGCTTTGCCCAGATTGAGCAACTGGGTTTGGATTTTCAGAACCTGACTTTGCAGAGGCATTTTTTCATTTATCACCGACTCAGATGACTCGCGAATATCCGAAAGGCCAACATATGACATGACATTGGTGATAAACAACACAAAACCCAGCAAGATAAAGCCGAGAATTGTTTTCGCTACTACTGTAAATCGCATATCTTTCCTTGCCTCATTATTTTTCTAATTGGCATTCAATCGGTTAGGTTTGTATCGACCAAACCCAGGTTACCCTTTAATGTTGCCTTCGGGCCTGAATAAACATGTTCCAACATAGGGCTTTAAATCTCTGATTTTCTTAGCATACTCTCTTAATTCTAGCCTAGTATAGCGCCATGTGGTACAACCAGTTAACTTGTTTTTAACAAATAGCCAATATTTTTATTCTGAATACCCCCCTTTCAATCCTGTAGAAGTCACTTATAATAACGATAATTAATGTCTGAAAAGCCAAGAACATGGATCAAAATCAAGAACTAAAGAAAGCCGGCCTGAAGGTTACGCTGCCCCGTCTAAAGATACTGGAAATTTTAAAAGAACCGAAAAATCAGCACATTAGCGCAGAAGATGTCTATAAGATTTTGTTAGAGCAAGGCGAAGATATTGGCCTGGCGACTGTGTACCGCGTATTAAACCAGTTTGATGATGCGGGTATCCTGGACAGACACCACTTCGAAGGTGGTAAATCCGTATTTGAAATCAGTGATAAAAATCATCACGACCATCTGGTTTGCCTTGATTGCGGTAAAGTCATTGAATTTGAAGATGACGTTATCGAAACCCGCCAGAAGGAAATCTGTGAAGCGCATGGTATTAAACTAACCAACCATAGCTTGTATCTATATGGCAGATGTATTGACGGTAAATGTAATCACTAATTCGCTGTCTAAGCAGATTAGTGATTACAGGTAGGATACTACTCTTAATCTGTTAAATATTTACCCCAAGGCTGGCCGATCAGGACCAGCCTTTTTTACGTCTCCGAAAGGATATAGGTTTTCGGTACACGCAGCGGCATTCGGGTAACCAATTCATAACCAATAGTATCAGCCCAACGTGCCACTTCGTTTGCACTTAACGATTCCCCCCACAGAGTTACCGTATCGCCCATTCTCACTTCCGGAATATGCGTAATATCAATACTCAGCATATCCATGGAAACCCTGCCCGCCAAACAGGCTCGTTTTCCTCGCACTAACACCGGGGTGCCACTTTTGGCATTCCGGGGATATCCGTCACCATAGCCTATTGCCACAGTCGCTATGCGCGAAGGTTGCGGTGCCTCCCACGTACTGCCATAACCAACGCGTTCGCCTTTATCAATAGTGCGTATCGCAATGATTTTTGACTGAAGTGACATGACTGGTAGCAGTTTATCTGCCTCGGGATGCGGAACGTCGAAAGGTGACAAGCCATAAAGCATTATGCCGGGCCTGACAAAATCACTGCGCCCCTCGTCCCAGCCCAGGATAGTGCCGGAATTCCCAATACTGGTTGAAATATCACTGGCTCCGGAGGCGATGATGTGTTTTTTAACCTGTTTAAATATCGCCAGTTGCTGCGCAGTGTATGGTTCATCCAGTAAATCTGCGCTGGCCATATGGGTCATCAAGGTGACCAGGTCTCGCGTTTTATTTGATTGTTTTAAGCGCTGATACAAACGCAAAGCTGAATCGGGATACACGCCAAGCCGATGCATTCCGGTATCGATTTTAAGCCAGGCCGATAAGGGTTTAGTCAGCGACTGCTTTTCCAAAGCATTAACCTGATACTCACTGTGAAATACAACCGAAAAATCAAAGGCTGCAGCCTGGGCTAACTCGTTTTCACTGAAACAGCCTTCCAGCAATAAAACCGGGCGTGTTAGCCCGGCATCCCGTAAATGCATGGCTTCTTCAATACTGGAAACCGCAAACATTTCCACCCGGTCCTGGATAGCAAACGCCACTTCCACAGCACCATGTCCATAAGCGTTGGCTTTTAACACGGCAACGATTTTGCTTAGCGGGCTGCTCTTTTTAGCAATGGCCAGGTTATGGCGCAGAGCATCAAGATTAATTGTCATAGAAGCTGGGCGAGACAAGACTGTTTATTCCCTTACTAAATAGGTACGCTGCGAAAAACTAAGAAACGAATTACTTATTTGAGTCCGATTGCTGTTTTGAGCACTAATTCTGTGTCACCCGGGGCTCAATGAACGCGCAGTAACTGAATTGCGATTGTAACAGTACAACCCGGCCTGATGAAATACACCATCGCGATTTTATATAAAATCGACATTCAGACAGCAGAAGCTGAATGTCTTTACCGCTCACAGGTTCATTTTTGCACAGCGTCAGATTCCCAGCCATTCAGTGTCTGGGTAATTAATCCGGCGGTCATTTGAGGCTTTTCCAGGGGAAACATATGGCCCACGCCCTTAATTAACTGATGTTCCATTGCAGGCTGTTGCTTTAGCAAGCGCCGCACCATCGGCGGAAAGCAGGCATTAGTATGTTGTGCAGTAAAAAGCTTAGCAGGAACGCTTAGTTTGTTACTGAATAAGTTCAGATTGTGAGGAATATTTCTAAAAATCGCGGTTTCAACTTCTGCATGATAGGCCAGTTTGGCTCCCTTGCCTTCCGCCCTGATAGCTGAGGATACATAATCTTGTACACATTCAGGGTCAAAATTCCGGAATAACGCTTTGGGTTTAAAGTATTCCAGTACCTGCTCTTTATCATCCCAACTTACCTTGCGAATTTTAGATTTTCCCGATGGGGTTAATTTATCAATCAAAGGCGTTTTTTTGAGAACCCGAAATACGTGACTCATCATTCCCACCATGATGGGAGGATCTAACATTATCAGCCCTTTTACCAAATCAGGTCGTTGGCAACTGGTTAAAAAGGAAATCACACCACCAAAAGAATGCCCCACTAAATATACGGCTTCCTGACAGTTGTCCTGCAAATAACAAATTAACTCATTCACCTGATTTTGCCAGTTGTCGTTAACCGGGAATCGTTTGTCATGGCCGAATTTTTCATGGGCATGTATCACAAAATTATCCGGGAAAAACTGCCATAACTTTTTATAACTGCTGGCCGGAAACCCATTCGCATGGGCGAAATGCAATGTAACAGGTTTAGCGATATCTGTCGGAATCAAATTGTGTTCAGTGTTATTCATGGTGTTGTTGCTTTATCCAGTATTTGCTGGCGAAATTGAGTGGGTGTCAGGTTAAACCAGGTTTTAAAGGCTCGCCGAAAGTTTGCTACATCGTCGTAGCCTAATGCCCAGGCAACTTGCTGTATGGTCATAGCGGACTCCGACAAATATTTCTCTGCCTGCGTTTTTTTGTGAGTTACCATTAAATCCCGAAAGCTGGTACCTTCAGCGATTAGTCTGCGGTGTAAGGTGCGGGGTGTTACGAATAATAACTTCGCCACGTCCTGCAATGCCGGCACGCAATGCTGTTCCTGTTTTAATATAGCCTGCACTTTATGTTGCCATGATTCAGGTATGTCCGTGCTAATCTGCTTTAACTGCTGTTCAAACTGACGGGTTAATTGTTTGAGCGCCATCTCATCGGCCTGACTAAAATGGTGGTGAAGCCATTGTTTCTCCAGACCAATTACGCAGTCATGAGCGGAAAAGTACAGTGAAGTCGGCAGGTGGTGCTGAAAACTCGCGATGTAATCGGGTTTAGCAAAGTCAAAGTGAACGGCTTTGATAACCGCTGCCATGCGATCCTGCCCGGCCAGAACAGTAAACAGCTTGGCCAACGAAACCGCTACAGTTTCACAAAACGCCTGGTGCAAAGCCTGATTTTCAAAGGTGGAGCAAATTTGGATATTCAAACTGTCGGATGTTTCTTCAATCGCAGTTTTAATAAAACCGCTTCGGGTACTGATGTATTTATTCAACAGCCTGGTCGCCTGAGCCAGATCCTCGCACAACAACAAACCATACCCCAGTAAACCATGGCTTCCTATCCCCAGCATTTCTCCCAATCTTAATCCGATATCAGGCACCGGTGACAGACGCAGCGCTTCTTCGACAAGTTGCTCATATTGTCGACGAGGGAGCCACAACGAGTCATCTTCCAACAGTTTTGGCGATGCTTCACACTCTTTTAGCCACTGCAAAGCATCAATGCCCATTGCCTGAAGTAATTTACCAATGTGCGTTATGTAATGTGCCGGGACGTACAAACTAATTCGCGGTGCTTTTATCACTATGACAGAAGCACGTTATGCCGGTTATTGTTGACCTTGTCAATAAATGACTCCCCTTTTGTCACAAGTACACCTCCCCACAAGGCTGGCTGTTAGTTCAATATCTGGCGGTACCGGTTTTACTGTTACTTTGAGAAAACGTGCATGCACTATTTAAAATTTTTTCTGTTTCACTTTTACGCGCTGGTTGGAATTGTGTCTCTGAGTCTGGGAGGCATGTGGATTGTTGCGGGTTTTCTTTTCACCCTGATGTCCATTATTTTGGGAGACCTGATGTTGGGTGATGATTTATCCGAGCCTGCACCCAAAGCGAACGTGTTTTATCATTGGCAACTCTGGAGCGCATTACCACTATTATCAGTGCTGATTTTCAGTGCCATTTGGCAACTTGCCCGAGCAACAGGGGAAATTGACTTAATCTGGTGGGTAGCCGTTTTTTATTGTGGGCTACTGACAGGCACACTGGGTACAGTCACTGCCCATGAGTTAGTGCACCGGAAATGGGGAAGCACAGCCCACAGCATCGGACGTTGGTTACTGGCATTCAGTTTTGATAGTAACTTTGCCATTGAACATGTTTTTGGTCACCATATCAACATCGCAACCACACAGGACGCCGCCAGTGCTCCGCGCGGCAGAAACGTCTACCAGCACATGGTGATATCCACAATCCAGGGCAATATCAGTGCATGGAACATAGAAAAAAAGCGGTTGTTGCGAACAAACACAGCCGTATTGTCGCTGCAGAATCGATTTATTCACGGGGTGATATTGAGTCTGATATTAATGCTGATCAGTTATGTATTGGGGGGATTATCCGGTCTACTGTTCTTTGTATTATCAGGCGTTATTGCCAAAAGTTTGTTGGAGATTGTCAACTACATGGAACACTATGGTCTGGTGAGAGTTCCCGGAAAACGCGTATTTCCCAGACATTCATGGAATGCCAATAACAAAATTAGCAGCTGGTCACTGTTCAACTTAACCCGACATTCGCATCACCACGCCAATGCCAATGTGCCCTTTCAATACCTTAAACCGATGAAAGAGGCGCCTTTGATGCCCACCGGTTATCTGGGCACGTTGGGCCTGACTCTGGTTCCTCCATTATGGTTTTACCTAATGAAACCCAGGCTGGCAGCATGGGATGAACAATTCGCCTCCCCGGAAGAGCGACAATGGCTGCTTAAACAAAATGAACAACACTAAAGCACAAAGTACTGGTATTTCCGGACAGCCACCCTATATCTTCCTTAATGATGAGTGATTGGAAATTAGTTTGTCTTCTGTAAAACCTGGTGCTTTAGTCAGTATTAAACAGGCTGCCATACCCGGCCTGTTGTTTGTAGTGAGTTTGTGGTGTATTAAAATTGCTGAGGTAACGCTGGGCGTCTCGCTCCATGAACTCGGTGTTTACCCGGGTAAACTTGCGGGGTTAGTCGGCATTGTCACGGGGCCTTTAGTACATGGTTCATTCGAACACCTCGCCAGCAATAGTTTGCCGTTATTACTGTTGCTGGGGGCGCTCTATTTTGGCTACCCCAACTCTAAATATTGGACTATCGCTATTGTCTGGATTGGTTCCGGGCTGGGTACCTGGGTATTTGCGCGTGAAGCGTGGCACTTTGGTGCCAGTGGTTTAACTCACGGACTTTTCTTCTACCTGCTGCTGGCCAGTATATTGCGGCGGGACAAACGTTCAATTGCCCTGATGATGATAGCATTTTTTATGTACGGCAGTATGACCCTGACTATCTTTCCCAGAGAGCAAGGGGTGTCCTTTGAATATCACCTGTTTGGCGCTGTTGCTGGCTTAGTAGCCGCTGTGTTTTTCCGCCGCGCAGATCCCAAGCCGGTCGAGCCACTATACCCCTGGGAAGAGCAAGACCAGGAGGATGAAGTGATTGGTGATGAATGGCAATTACCCGAACAACAAAACTCCCCAACACCGGATTCGCAAATATCGAACAATACTAATAAAGACAATAACTTACTCTAAAGACAGGTTCTATAAGTTGCGAACCCTGGCGGTTTGTCTCACACTTAGCACAGTTAAAATTGCAAATTGACAACACTATGTTTGAGGTTCGCCCATTTGTTAAAATGGATTTTGAATGTGTTCAGGCTATCTACCAGCAAGGCATTGATAGCGGTTTAGCCACCTTTCAAACTGAGGTCAAGTCCTGGCAGGAATGGGACGAGTCCTTTGTCCATTCCTGTCGCCTGGTGATCGTTAACGAAAGTAACCGGGTATGTGGTTGGGCAGCCTTGCCGCCGGTTTCCAGTCGATGTTGTTACGCCGGCGTGGCTGAGGTTACCGTCTATATGGCATCAGATGCCAGAGGCTTTGGCGGTGGCAAACAACTTTTGCAGGCGCTAGTCAATTGCTCTGAACAACAAGGGATCTGGACATTAAAAGCCGGTATCTTCGAACAAAACCTGGCCAGCATTGCGCTTCACCAAAAATGCGGATTCAAAACACTTGGCACCCAGGAACGACTCGGTAAACTGCATAACACCTGGATGAATGTGGTTGCAATGGAACGCCGTAGTCAGGTGGTAGGCATCGATTAACGCCTGTTTACTGGCAATACAATTGGTGCAATAAACTGACAATAGGGATCACCTTCTTATCTGCCAGTGAATAATAAATAGTTTGTGCGTCTCGCCTTGTACACACCAGGTTTTCCCGCCGTAAAAACGCCAGATGTTGAGATAAGGTAGACTGCGGTATAGTCACCAGCGCATTTAACTCAGAAACTGACTTTTCACCCGATTGTAAAATACATAGCAACAACAGGCGGTGTTTATTGGCCAGCATTTTTAGCATGGCGACCGCCTGCCCGGCATGTTGTTCCATTTCAGAAAAAGGCATGTTCATGAATTCATCCTTTTCCTGAATATCTCAGTGTGTCAAACACTTTCATACTGACAACCATCACAGTAACGAACACCAATAACCGCGGCTCCCCACCAGGTATGTTGGCCAATGCCGGACCAGGACACAACCCGGTTATTCCCCAACCGGCGCCGAATAAAACAGCCCCCCACAGCAAGGACTTGTCAGGTTTTTGCTGAACAGGCAGGTTAAAACCCGGTTCACACCAGGGTTTAGACAGCCTGGGTTTAACCATGAAATAACCAGCCCAATAAACTGTCAGCGCAGCTACCATAACCAACAATAAACTGGGGTCCCAGCTACCAAAGAAGTCTAAAAAGTTCTGAACCTTCAGCGGATTCACCATCTGAGACAGGAGTAATCCAATAGAAAAAGTCAGGCCCGATAAGAATGCCATCAAATTTGATACTTTTGTCATGGTTGTTTCCTATACCACCAGGTGGCGCATTAGCGCGACAGCAACAATGCCCGTTAGCATAAATACACAGGTAGCAATGACCGAACGAAGCGAAAACCGCCCAATACCACAGATACCATGACCACTCGTGCAACCGGCACCCATGCGGGTACCCACCCCCACTAAAACCGCACCAGTAATTATTTGCCACCAGGACAGTGATATTTCCGCAGGTAATTTAATCTGTGCGTAATCATACTGAAATGCATTGATTATCGCGGGGCCAGTCAGTAAGCCCAGAATAAACCAAACTGCAATACGGGATTGTTTTGGCGCATTGATAATATTACCCACTAAACCAGATACCCCCATTACCCGTCCATGAGCCAATAACAATATCACCCCGGCCAGGCCAATGAATACTCCCCCAACCATTGCCATCAACGGTGTAAATTCTGTCATAACCCACCCTATATTGTATTTTGTAAATATACGATATAATAACCCTGTTTAGCGATTAAGAAAAGTGCAGCTCCTTATTTTACGGCCTTCGCAGTCATAGCGGAGAATAGTTTTACAACGACGGTGATCTTTCCTATGCTGGATCGGTTAACCCCATCCAGAGGAAAAACAGTTGGATTTAGTTTTGCTAAAACCTGGACGTCAAGAATTAGCGGGAGCCAGCATGATTGATGGTGAACTGATGACGTCCGGCGAAGACTTGTCAGGATGTATCGAGCTTGTTTCCATGGGGTATGGTTTTAAACAACAAATGACCACCAATGTGAGTAATTCTGCCAGAACCTCAGGGCGTCCTGATATGGAAGATCTCAAAATCGTTAAATACATAGACAAAGCATCACCGCTCTTATACAAGCATATGCTATCCGCTACCCCAATTGACGATGGTATTGAACCGACTCAATTATTTTTATGCCGCAATGCCAACATCGATGGAGATGGCAATTCCATCATCGGTAATATAGTGACGGTTAAACTCTTCAACTGCATGATCAGCTCCATTGAAACCCAATCACATGCAAATGATATGGCCACAGAACAATTAACTCTCAACTTTACCGATATCGAATGGACCACATCAGAACAGGACAGTCAGGCAAACACCACAGGGAATTATGTGTTTTTCTGGAGTGAAACCTGATTTCATATTACAGGAATTAAAAGTCTTTTCTGCCGCGAATAAAAAAGGCGCTTTTCAGCGCCTGTTTTGAACGTTGTCGCATTGAACCGCGGGACTATTCAGTGACTTCCGGTTTCATGTGCGGGAACAGGATCACATCTTTAATCGTCGGTGAATCAGAGAACAACATCACCAGACGATCGATACCTATACCCTCGCCTGCTGTTGGCGGTAATCCGTATTCCAGGGCGCGAATGTAGTCGTCATCGAAATGCATGGCTTCATCGTCACCGGCTTCTTTTTCTTCCACCTGCTTTCTAAAGCGCGCCGCCTGATCTTCAGCATCATTAAGCTCGGAGAAACCGTTGGCCAGTTCACGACCACCTACGAAGAACTCGAAACGATCAGTGATAAAAGGATTGTCATCGTTGCGACGCGCTAAGGGCGACACTTCCCACGGATATTCAGTGATAAATGTGGGTTGCTCCAGCTTTTCTTCCGCTACCGCTTCGAAGATCTCACACAGGTATTTTCCTGGTCCCCAAATACCATCCACTTCCGGCTCTTTGATGTGCAACTGACGGGCTATGGCTTGTAAACCTTCCAGATTGTTTTCTGCATCATTAATGATGGCAGCATCCACTTCCGGGTAATGTTTGATAATAGCGTCTGCCATGCTCAAACGGGCAAAGGGTTCGCCAAAGTTGTAGATCACTTCACTGACAACTTCACCCTCTTCGTTTTTGGTAGTGTTGCGAATATCCGTAGTGCCTAATATATCCCGCGCTAAGGTACGCAACATGTCTTCGGTTAAATCCATCAAATCGTGATAATCGGCATAAGCCTGATACCACTCGATCATGGTGAACTCGGGATTGTGACGCGTTGACAGACCTTCGTTACGGAAGTTCCGGTTAATTTCGAATACCCGTTCAAAGCCACCCACCACTAATCGCTTCAGATATAGTTCCGGAGCAATACGCAAATACATATCAATATCTAACGCATTGTGATGAGTTACAAATGGCTTAGCCGTTGCACCGCCTGGAATAACCTGCAGCATCGGAGTTTCGACTTCCATGAAATCGCGATCGCTCAGGTAACGGCGAATGCCGTCAACAATGCGGCTGCGCATCACAAAGGTTTCACGGGTTTCCGGACTCATGATCAAGTCCACATAACGCTGGCGATACTTGGTTTCCTGGTCAGCCAGCCCGTGGAATTTTTCAGGTAATGGTCTTAGAGACTTCGTCAACAATTCGTAGCTTTCCATGTTGACATATAAGTCGCCTTTACCGGATTTATGCAGCGCTCCGCTGACACCGATTATGTCACCGATGTCCAGTTGGCCGTATTTCGCTTTTAAGTCCTTTTGCACATCTTTGGCGGCATAGGCCTGAATACGGCCTTTCATATCCTGTAAGACTAAAAAGGGGCCGCGTTTGGACATAATACGCCCAGCAACAGACACCTGAACGGCCAGTTCTTCCAGGCTTTCTTTATCGTGATCGCCAAAAGCCATTTGCAAATCGGCACTGTAGTTCTCTCTGCGAAACTTATTCGGGTGTGCATTCGCAGGACAATTTTCCCGAATAGTCGCCAGTTTGCCACGGCGTTCCGCGATTAATTTGTTTTCATCGAGTTGTTGCTCAGACATGTGTCTATAATTTCCTGATTTAAAGGCCAGATTTCAAGCTGGCCTGAATAAACTTATCCAGATCACCGTCCAGGACGGCCTGAGTATTTCGGGTTTCTACACCGGTACGCAAATCTTTGATGCGCGAATCATCCAATACGTATGAACGTATCTGACTGCCCCAACCGATATCCGATTTGTTATCTTCCATCGCTTGCTTTTCTTCGTTTTGTTTTTGCAACTCAAACTCATAAAGCTTCGCTTTTAACTGCTTCATGGCCTGGTCTTTATTCTTGTGCTGCGACCGGTCATTCTGACACTGCACCACGATATTGGTGGGTAAGTGAGTAATACGTACCGCTGAATCCGTTCGGTTTACGTGCTGACCACCGGCACCTGAGGCCCGATAGGTATCAATGCGTAGATCAGCCGGATTAATTTCAATTTCAATATCGTCATTGATTTCAGGGTAAACAAACGCTGATGCAAAAGATGTATGACGACGATTACCTGAATCAAACGGTGATTTACGCACTAAACGATGCACCCCGGTTTCTGTGCGCAACCAGCCAAAGGCATACTCACCACCAAAGCGAATTGTAGCACTTTTAATACCGGCCACATCCCCGTCAGACACTTCAATCAGTTCGGTTTTAAACTGATGTTCTTCACCCCAGCGCAAATACATGCGCAACAGCATATTTGCCCAATCTTGTGCTTCGGTGCCACCGGAGCCCGCCTGAATGTCCAGATAGCAATCATTGCTGTCATTTGGACCGGAAAACATGCGGCGAAATTCCAGCTCTTCTAACTTACCGATCATCGCGTTAAGTTCTTCCTGAGCTTCATTGAAAGTCTCTTCGTCTTCGGCTTCAATCGCCAATTCCAGAAGGCCTTCTACATCTTCAACGCCCTGGTCTAACTGCAAAATCGTATCCACTACGATTTCCAATGCAACCTTCTCTTTACCTAAGGCTTGCGCGCGTTCAGGCTCGTTCCATACATCAGGAGATTCCAGCTCCCGATTAACTTCTTCAAGGCGCTCTGACTTTACAGCAAAGTCAAAGATACCCCCTAAGCAGTTCAGTACGCGCTTTTACGTCTGCGATACCATTTTGCACAGGATTGATTTCAAACATATTTATTCTTTACTTACCTCAAAAACAGGGCCGGAATTCTATCTAATTTGCGGCGAATTGAACAGCGAACAATCTCTGGGAACAGGGTGTAATAGAAAATTATCAAACAAAAAGTACAAAATTCGACCTTTTGGTCAAAAAAAATTAACAATAATGCAAAAATGGCGCTAAAATACCTTCCCGCGTAAAGAAGCACTTCATCACGAAGCTGCCACACAAATAATGCCTTACAAAAACACCTTCCCGACAGCAAAGCCATCAGCATATTGCTAAGCCCGGAAGCCGTAGGCAACAAATAAAACATACACACAATCGCAACACCGGCCCAGATCTATGTGGTGTTGCAACGGAGAAAACATGAACACACACCGCGACAGCAACAGGCTGCTCAGAACATCACTTCTGTGCGCAGCAATTCAACTTGCACTTTCAGGCACGGTCAATGCCCAGGAATCCGAAGACGAGGCGTCAGAATTCGAAGCAATTACCGTTACCGCCACAAAACGGGCGCAGGTTATCTATGAGGTCCCCATTGCCATCAGCGCTTTTCAGGGTGACGCGTTGGCAGAGCAAGGCATCAGCGACCTGACGGATGTCGGCAAGTTTGTTCCCAACCTGAATGTTACCGGATTTTCGGCTGGCCACACTTCATCAGCCAATCCATTTATTCGCGGTATCGGTTTACAAGACCACCTGATCACCACAGATCCTGGCGTCAGTGTTTATGTGGACGGGGTTTACCTGGGTCGCCAGGTTGGACAAAACTGGAGCCTGTCAAATATCGAGCGTATTGAGGTTTTGCGTGGCCCACAAGGTACGTTGTATGGCCGAAACTCTATCGGTGGTGCAATCAATATCATCACCAAACAACCCAACGAGGTAAACTCAACTAAAGTCAACCTGGAAGCAGGCACCCGAGGTCGTCTGCGCACCGATATTTTCACCAACCGTGAACTGTCGCCAGGTTTGGCGTTTAACATGAATATTGGTTATACCGAACGCGATGGTCTGGGTGAATTCTACAACCTGGAAAACCCTAAATGGGATGTGGGTGAAACTCAGGAAGTATACGGTCGTTTCTCCGTTAAATATGAACCTTCTGATTCATTGCGCTTCATTCTGACAGCCGATGGCAATAACGGTGACGGTGGCTTGCGCCCCTACACCGCACTCATTGACGAGCTGGGCCCTGACACGCGTTACACCTCAGGTAACAACGGTGTCGGCGTGATGTTATCGAATGACGACGTCGCAGCAGACATCTATGACAATGCCACTGGTACTGACGCCGTCAATGAAGTTTCCAATAGCGCTCATGGCGTGTCTTTTACAACTGAGTGGGATATCAGTGATGACCTGATGATGAAAATTATCGCCAGCCATCGCTCTTCAGAGTACAAAGCTGGCCTGGATGACGATGCAACGGTGTACGCGCTGGATCATTATCCTGAGCGTGGCAGCGCTGAACAGGACTCTGTAGAACTGCAGTTTAGTGGTTACCTGGGAGAAAGCGCTGACTTTGTGGCCGGTTTGTACTGGTTCCAGGAAGAAGGTGACAACCGTCAGGGTGCTGACTCCAGTTTCGACGCAGGAGGCAATACCCTGCAACTGGATCAAAAAGCGACCAGTAAAGCAGCCTTTGTGAATGTGGGTTATGACGTTTCAGACGCACTTCGTCTGTCAGGTGGTCTGCGCTATACAGAAGATGAAAAAGACGCATCAGCCAACGTTTTCCCGGCGCTTGGCACTATCTATGACGCTGATGAATGGGATGAACTGAGCTGGGAATTGGCCGGAAATTACACGTTTGACAATGGCATGAATGCTTACGCCACCATTCAGACGGGATATCAGGGGGGACAATATCCTGCCCGCCCTTATTGTTTGATTGGTCAGTTCTTTGGCGCCGGAGGTTTTGATGACCTGGACAATGCAATTGAAACAGTGAACGCAAATAATTGTTTTACTGCGACTGAAAACATCACTGCCGTGAACTATGAAGTGGGTGTTAAGGGCCGTTTAACTGACTATCTGGATATGAGCATCGCCCTATTCAATACAGAATATGATGACCTGCCTTATCAGGTAAGTCAGGTCAGTGATGCCGGTTTTGATACTGCTAACCTGGTAGTGTCGCAAACCTCCCGTGGTGTAGAATTCGACAGCAACCTGACACTGGGCAATTTCAGCCTGCAAACCAGCATTGGCTTTATGGATGTTGAAGTAGACGAGCAATTGGTGGATGGCACTGTATTCACCCCGGTTGCACCGTTAACCCCTGAATGGACAATCGCATTTGGCCCCGCCTACGAGTTCTTTATGGAAGACGGCGCCTCAGTGAAAGTCAGAGTGGATTACTCCTGGCGTGATGATATGTATGGCGAGCCCAGCTCAGCACCTGAGCGTATGACGTTGATTGAAGACCGCACCCTGGTGAACATGGATATTTCCTACACGCCAGGCAATGAAGCCTATACAGTAGGGTTATACGGACGAAATATCTTTGATGAGCGTTACGACAATGCGCGCCTGAATACCGGCGACTATGTATTGCGAATTTTGTCTAACGATGCCAGTGAATTCGGTGTCAGATTTACAACCGAATGGTAGATTTTTAAGAGTTTAACGCTTAAACAAGACCGGCTCGCGCCGGTCTTTTACTCTGACAATAACAATAGCGCTTTCCCTTTAAATACGCTCCCCTACTTCAAAAGTACAGCCTGAAATCAATTTATAGGGCTCGAGGGGTGATAGTTTTTGCATCTCAATGCGACTAATCTGATCGGTTGTAGTAGAGCGGCTAATTTCAAAATACATATGCCATTGGGTATTGTTGCCAGGCCGTAGTTCCACATAAGGGTACTGTCGGTAATGCCAACTGCCTCTAACTAAAGGCAATTCCTCCTGGGTCCACTCACGTCCTGTTAGCTGATAGCTGAAATCTGCATTTAATTGCAACCGCAACGGTGTTTTGCATTCAGACACCTGATATTGATGCACCAGATCCTGCTGATAAAAGTGATTATTTGTACTGCTGTCAGTTGGAAACAAAATCAGGGCTAACGAGTTTTTAGTATACCAATGATTGCCCCTTACCATAGGTTGCAACAGATTCACCTCAAACCCACTCTGTTGCAATGCCGCCACTGCATTATCTAATGTCGCCTGCTCTTCCAGCATCAGCGAATACAAAATGGTGTTTTCTGTAATAGACACCGGGGTATCCAGTTGATTGATTTCGGCCTGGTAACCCAGTTCCACAAACTGTTGTTCTAATTGCTGAACAGTATCAACCTTCAGATATTTGCCATAGATATGTACGGTGGGTTGAGTACTGCATCCCGCAAGCAACAGTAGCAGCGCACTAAGTAAAATAAACCTGATGTTTTTTAACACGGGTAACGAGTCGTTATTCACACTTTTCCCTATTTGCAGCAATTCCTGAAATGGACAATAGCAGTTCAGTCTGATTCAGTTCAACGGTCAGATAATTCCGTCTCCGTGTAAAAACTAATACTGCCTGTATAAATAAAAGTACAACTGTATCAATCGCTTGCCTGCCATTACAGTGATATTTTTAATAATTTACTTGACGACACATACTATACGGCGCATAGTATTAACACTGTTTATCACACAGTATTTATCAAACAGTATGCAGTAACCAGTATAAACTCCCTGGCTAAGTCTGGGGGCAACATGCATATTAAAGTATTAGTGTGACCGCGTTCAGGAGATGACCTTTGGAAACCGAACAACTGGATAAATTAAAACAAGAATTGCGCCGCGGAATTTTGGTGCTTGCTGTACTTATGCAACTCAGGCAAGAGCACTATGGTTATTCTCTCAGGAAAGCACTGATTGAGAATGGCTTAGATATTGATGAAGGTACGCTATACCCACTTGTAAGGCGCCTTGAGAAACAAGGCCTGCTCAACAGTGAGTGGCGCGAAGAAACAAAAAGAAAAAAGCGTTTTTACTGGTTGTCTGAAGACGGCGTTATTGCTTTACAGGCCATGCAAAGTGAGTGGCGAATCCTAAATACTAACATTGAGCAAATTCTGCAAGGAGTGGAAAAATGAATCTGGTGCAAACTTACCTGACCCAGGTAGAGTCGAATTTACCCGACTCAGCGGATAGAGATGTTTTAGCTGAACTGCAAAGCAGCATCGAAGAGCATCTGGAGACCATTGCCGAAGAAAAAGGACGAGATGCCTCTGATGAAGAAATCGCTGAAGTTTTGAGGAAGTTGGGCTCGCCCCGCACGGTTGCCGCCAAATACGGAAAACAGCAATATCTGATTGGACCTGAGCTGTTTCCGGTTTGGCGCTACAGCGTGCGAATCGCACTGACTCTGGTACTCATCCTGTTCTTCATCAATGGGCTGTTGCGCTATGTCACCGGCACCAGCGATCTGTTCCTCACGTCCGGCTGGTTTGGGGGATTAATGGAATTGGGGCTGATTGCTTTTGCCCTGACAACCCTGATATTTGCAATTTTGGAATACCAGGGCAAAACCGATTATTTCAAGGAAGATTGGGACCCGCTCAAAGCCCAGGGAATAAAGCAAAGTAAATCAGATCAGCAGGATGCCGTCACCAACGTGATCAGCGATGTAGCAATCTTTATTATCTGGAATCACTGGCTGGACTTTTCGCAGGATGCAACCTACACATTAGACAGTTTAACGATCCAGTTTCACGATATTTTTCACCTGATGTACTGGCCGGTAAATATTCTGTTGCTGTGCTCTATCGCTTTGTATGGTTGGCAATTGTTCAGCCAACTGTGGCACAAGTCTACGGTTGTGTTGGCCCTGCTGATTGACGTTGTTGGACTGATTATTTTGGGGCTGCTTCTCGCCCATGCAGATCACACAGTAATTGTGGGTATTTCTGAAAGTCTGGACCCGCGCATCACTGAGCATGTGGGTTTGATCTTTAAGGTGAGCCTGGCTGTTATTGCCGCCTTCACCGTTCTGGATCTAAGGCGTCACATCAAAATAATGAACAGCCTGTAAGTTAAAACACGATCAGGAGGCTCAGAGAGAGCCTCCTGATATCCCTGACGTTATTTAACAAATACAGCAACGGTGAGTGCTGGTACAACAAAACTGTCAGCATTGGCCTGAGCTGACGCCGTTACCGGATCAGCGCCGCCAGCCTGGCGAGGGTGCAGTGTATATTCGCCGGCGCCTTCAAAGGCAAACGATTGAGGCTTAATGTCATTGTTAAAAATTACCATGATGCCATCGAACGCCGCATCGATATCCTTTTGACCTTCACCATCTGCAATACTCATAGCAATGAGTCCAGGCTGTTGTGCCTTTCCGGTGTTGTGAAAAGCAACCCGCTCAATAACCTCCTGTTCTGTTTGTAAGCTAAACAAGTGGGAGGAAGCGCGAATTGCAATAAAGTCCATAAAGACGCTTGCTGCGAACTGAATATGCGCGGGTTTAACCTTATCGCGCCCTTCGTTACCAGCAATAAGACGGGTGATCACATCCCAGTTGGCTTCATCTTTAACCGCTGGCGGTAAACCAACCTGATAGTTGTTTGACTGTTTGCCAAAATCCACCGCATTAAACCAGTCACCGTAATCATAGCTGTCCCGAAGGTAGGACTTGGAACGCAACAATTCCCCCCCCATGTGCAAAAACGGAATCCCCTGAGACAGCAGAGGATAAGCCAATGACAGGTTCTGCATTCTGACCCGTTGCTCGGTCGTAGCGTCAAACGCAATGCGATAATGGTTGTTATCCCACAGGGTTTGATTGTCGTGTTTGGATACGTAGTTAATGGTATCAGCGGGGTCAAGCGCGTAACCTGTAGGTGCCCCGCCATACGGAATATCCTTACCTGTCACTGAGTTTCCGAGTGCATTCACTAACGGAAAGTTTGCCAGGTTACCTGCCAGTCCGACTCTGATCTGATCCATAGACAAGTAGTATTCAGCCAACTGAGCCGCCTGTTGTGCTTCGGTTTGCAGTTCATTGGGTTGCACCAGTAAACCGTTACCAATGCCCTGCCCGAACCTTAGCTCATCAGCACTGACAAACGAGGAGCCACCACGCACAGCATCGCGAAGACGGTCAGTAAAGGTACCTATTTCAGTCCCTGCCAGGGGGATTTGGGCCGCCTGTTCAAATTGTGCATTATTGGCCACTTCACCAAAGTTCCAGCCTTCGCCATAAAAATAGGTGTCGGGGTCCACCGCTCTGACAGCATCGCGTGATGCCAGCATTGCCGCCTTAGGTTGGTGTCCCATCAGATCAAAGCGAAAGCCATCAATTTTGTAATCTCGCGCCCAGACGACCAACGAGTCTGTCATCAGTTTAGCCATCATACGATTCTCAGTGGCCGAGTTTTCACAACAGGTAGACTTTTCCACTATGCCGGACATGGGATTCAGGCGGTGATAATAGTTTGGCACCACTTTATCCAGTACCGATTTATCATCCAGACCAGAGGCAAAAGTATGGTTATAGACCACATCCATGATCACCCGAAAACCTTTTTCGTGAAGACTTAGCACCATTTCACGAAACTCCAGTATGCGATTAATGCCTTCCGGATTCAGCGCATAGCTGCCCTCAGGTACCGTGTAGTGATAAGGATCGTAGCCCCAGTTGTATGGGTCATAGGGCCTGATCACTTCTATAATTGCCTGCGCGTCACCGGTCATTGGATCAAAGCTCTGCAACAGCGTTTGTAACGACTGGGTTTTATCAATAGCGCTGTTACAAACCGCCACCTGAGGCGCTATCTGACACACCTTAGTCATTGGATCTGACGGGAAGATCACGTTTGATGGATCTTCATTTACAGTAGATATGTCATAGGTGGGTAACAAGTGAACCGTGTTTAAACCGGCCAGTTTCAGCGCAGTCAGGTGTTTTGCACCGTCACTGGCCGTTTCAGTAAAAGCTTTGTATTTACCGGCATAATCAGGATTAGACAAATTTTTATCTGATGCACTAAAATCGCGAATATGGGTCTCATATAAGATCAGGCTTTCAGGATGAGTAAGTTCGGCAACCGATTGTTTTTCCCAGTTGGCAGGTTGGGTTTCTTCACTGCCCAAATCTACAACCTGAGAATACAGGCTGTTGCGAGACAAACTCAATGAATAGGGGTCTGTGACCTCATAATGCTCTATGGCCTGCGAACGGGGATGATAAACTTCCAAATCATAACGATACCAGGTACCCTGCCCTAAATCTGATGATGTGCGCCATATGCCGTTTTCATCTTCAACCATGGCAAGTGAAGACAACAGCGATTTGCTATCGTCATACAGATTGACCTTTACGCTTTTCGCAGTCGGTGCCCAAAGTGCAAACTCACTGCCAGTCCCCTGAACCGTTGCCCCCAAATCACTGGCGTCATCAGCGTCATTACTTTTTTCAGTGTACAAGGCATCCAGCACTCTGGCGGTTTGCACATAAGAAACACGGATCACTTCACCACTGGCATTGTGTTGTGCCACCGCCAGTTGCCCTTTCAAAAGTTCTTTAAGATCAGCGACTTTCTCCGTGAATGTCAGCGCATTAAATTCCGTCAGGTGCGGTGCAACAGTGGCCAGCCAATCCGGCTTTTCGGTTGCTTTTAGCGCCAGCGCTACATCGGGCTTTACCCCGTCATCTAACTGAGCCTCTGCTGAAACAAACAAGGAAAAGGATTCAGCCTCAGCATCGGGTTGGATTAACAGTAACTCTGCAGATAGCCAATGTGCTGCAAAATTAGCCGGAGTATCTTTGCTCACCCCGATATCAGAGACAGGCTTACTACATGCTCCCAGCATTGACGCTACCAGAAGTCCGGTTGCCAGTTTTTTCATTGAATTTGCTCCTTGATCAGGCTGTTATTAGTGATAATTTGAATGCTTACGTCGAGATTGTTCCAATCAAATGAAAACCGCAGATTTTCATTGTCGGATGAAGTAATGAGATGTGGGACTTTGTGCCCTTTCTGCGTGACCCTGATACCCTTCACATTTTGAGTATCAACATTAATCAGGCTAAATCGGATTGTTCTGTTGCCAACCATAGAAGGAAAACCTTGTCCTTCCGTGTTAATTTCTATATTCAGACCTGATGGGCTTTGCGCGGCGCTAAGGTGGGTCAGATGTAAAGCCTCAGTCAGAGAATCTCGGTTTTTACCATCGTCTTCATACAACAGCCCGGTTCCGGTGCTGACAGAATCGTGATGATAATAATGAATATCAAGCGCGTCACCGCGATACTGGCTTAAAGGCTTAGTACTATGGCTAAAAGGCACAAAACTTCCGGCCTTGACAAATAGTGGTATGGTATTCAAAGACACTGCAACTTGCTGCTCTTTGCCACCTTCGACAACTTCATTGTTCCAAAAATTAAACCAAATACCTTTGGGTATGCGAGTAGTTACGGAATCCACACCAGGTTCGGTTACCGGATGCACGAAAAAGGCGTCTCCCCACAGATAACTCGCCTTTTCTTGCAACAAATCGATATTGTCCGGCTCGGCAAAATAAACCGGGCGCATTAAGGGCATACCGGTCGTCGCGTTTTCATATGCAAGGGAATAGTTATAAGGGAATAAGCGATATCTCAGCTTAATCCAACCTCGCAAAATATCCTGAGTTTGTTGATCGTGAAAAACCGGTTCGGAAGGAACAGATTCAAACGCATGTGGCCGGTAAACAGGTTGAAATACCCCATACTGCAACCAGCGAATGTACATCTCTTTATCAAAGACATCTTCGCCACCGCCAAAACCACCTAAATCAGAGTGGGTATACGCTAATCCGAGCATGCCCATTTGCAGGGTAAGTTCAACTTGCGGCTTTAATCCACCCCAGGAACGGCTCACATCTCCGGTCCAGGGGATCATACCGAAACGCTGTGACCCCACAAACCCTGAGCGCATGAGTAAAAATAATCTGTCGTCGGGAAAGTCCCGCAGATGATTTTCATACAAGAGCTGTGCCCAGCGATGCCCATAGGCGTTGTGAACTTCGTTGGCCGTCCCTATGGCATGTAGGGTATTTTCAGGGTGTACTTCCGGTTCCCCGAGGTCGCCCCATACTCCGGCTATTCCCTGACTTAAAATATCTTTATTGCGTTGCCAGAACCACTGCTGACCAGATTCACTGAAAACATCCACCAGGCCTGCGGTGCCAAAAAACATGTCGAACACGCGCGGCTTTTTGCCAGACATGTCCGTAGCCAGAGCGGCATTGTCTACCGCACTTTGCCAGTTTTTAGAGGTGTTTAAAATAAATGGCTCAGTGATTACAACGGTTTGAATGCCCTGGTCTTTAAAATCGGCAATCATGTTTTCCGGCGTTGGCCAGTTTTCCCTGTCCCAGTCAAGGTTGCCCATGTGCCCCTGCATTTCAGGACCAAACCAGTAGAGATCCAGCACCACGGTATCCAAAGGAATATCAGCATCCTGATATTGTTTAACCACTTCCCGTACCTGTTTTTCAGAGCGATAACCAAAGCGGGAGGCAAAGTTTCCAAAGGCCCAGGCAGGTGGCAAGGGTTGTCGTCCGGTGATTTCGGTAAAATTATTAATGAGTTGCGGGTAATCCACCTTGTTGTCAACGATACCTGTCACCAGGATGTAAGCGTTGCGTCCGGCAACAGCTTCAAACTGCATAACATTGCTATCTGAGGCACCTAAATCCATAAAACCCTTTGCGGCATTATCAAAAATCAACCCGTATCCATTGGAGGACAACAGCGCCGGTAATCCAAAGTACATCTGGCTTGATTCCGTGGTATAGCCCCAATGGGTTTTATTGTATAAGGGCAGTCGATGACCACGGCGATTCATACCCAATACACGTTGTCCACCGCCGATCAGAAATTCGTCTTTTTGCAGGTTAAAACGCACTCCTTGCAGGCCCTTATGTTGAAAAAAGCCTGACTCATGACTCAGCAGCGGCACATCATTGTGGAAAAACGCAATTGAGATGGGGGCCTTGTTGATTTCAACCCGTAACTCTTTGCCGAGCAAAAGCAACGCTCCGGGCTCTTCATACAAACCAAACGCGGGTCGTTTCAGATCAGGGGAAATGGCGAACGACGGGGCCGTGGTGTTGTCGTCTTGTAAATATAAAACTTCCACCGCCGCCTGGCTTAAGGGGGTTATCTGAATTGCCCCCTCGGTAGTTTGAACCTGCAGCGTATTTCCGATAAATGTATGGTCCAGGTATTCTTTGGCCCCCAAGGAATACGCTACGAACGGAAAAAGAATACAGCAAAGTACCAACACATTGCCGAGCCAACGCCTGGTACTACTAAAACGCTTTTTAGAATCAATCATGACGCAGTGCCACCAGGTTGTCATGATGCGGTTTAAAGTTTAAAGCGCAGCCTTGCACATACTGCTCAATGTGTTGCTCAAGGTACAAATCCCCTTTGCCTGGTTGATTAGGTGCAAGCGCCGGGTAAGCGCCATAACCCGAAAGTAAACAATGCCAGGAAATATTATCCCAATGTTTAGCAATATCCTGACGTTGTATTTCTTTACTTATTTCTCCGCGTTTAAACCAGACATCCAAGAGCCGTACCAGTGATGGCGACAATTGTTGGTTTTCCCGGTTTTGTTGCCAATATTCGCTATCTGTGCGGGTGTTAAGTTTATAATGAGCAACAATGTAATCACGCACGCCGTCAAAACGATCTCTCGCAAACCGATTGAACTGAGCCTGGAATTGCTCGCTAAATTGGCCTTCTTCAAACTTGATAATGAACATTTCGATACAGATTTGCACCAGGTGTAAGGCAGTCGCTTCCAACGGCTCCATAAACCCCTGTAATAATCCGATAGCCAGACAATTCTTTTCCCAGTGACGTGCGACCTGTCCCACTTTCATTTTCAGATGACGGCAAGTTAAATCGCTGTCTTGGATACCTAAATGTATTCTGAACTCTTGTTCTGCATCATGCTGATTCAGGTGTTTTGAGCTGTAAACGTATCCATTCCCCACCCGGTTTTGAAGTGGAATTCGCCAACACCAACCATGACTTAACGCTGTGGCTTCTGTTTCATTTGCAATATCTTCCGAGCCCGGCGTTTGCACTGCTACCGCCGCATCATTAAACAAGCAATCCTGATAAGAGTTGAATGGGACATTGAGGGTTTCTTGCAGTAACAGGCTTTTAAAGCCAGTACAATCAACAAAAAAGTCACCGGCCAACTCAGTTCCGTCTTCACACATTAAAGATTGTATACGGCCGTCCTGGTGTTGTTTTGCTGTCAGAATACGTTTGCAAACGTGTTGTACACCCCGCTGACACGCCAGTTTTTGTAAATAGTTGCCCAGTAACGCGCTGTCAAAGTGATAGCCGTATTCCATTTTGAACGGAAAGTTATCCGGGGTTATTGGTCCCAGGTTGTTTTTGGCCAACGCCCCATTAATCAAAAAATCTTCGGGCACAGTATGGGTATCCAGGCCGTGACGACGGGTGCGACAATTCACTTCAAATGCCCGTTGAGTAAAAACATCTGTCTGTGAAATAAAGGGATGACGGTAGCTTTCAATGCCAGACTCAGGACTCCAGCCATTAAATTTAATGCCCACTTTGTACGTCGCATTACAGGCCGGCATCCAGTCTTTTTCAGGCACCTCCAGCATTTCAAAAAAGCGTTTTAAGGAGGGTGTAGAACCCTCACCAACACCAATAGTCCCAATATCAGGGGACTCCACCAGAGTAATTTTTACCGGCAATGACGCCCACTTTTTAATCATGAGATTGGCTGCCATCCAGCCTGCAGTTCCGCCTCCGGCAATAATAATGTTTAACATAGACATGACTATTGCTTACACAAAGATTCAATAAACTGATCGTGAGAGGGCAGCCGGGTTAATGGTTCATTTTTAACCCTGCGCAACTGCTTCATTAATTCAGGTAAATTATCTGGCGCGATATTATTGGCCAGCGGATGATAATCCTGAGGTTCAATACCCTGCCCCATCATCACCTGTAGCCATGACGGCTCGAGAAATAAATCGTTTTGCTCCCTGAAAAGTTTACCGTTCGCTCTGAACAACTCAATCTTGTGAGTCAGTGAATCAGGTACCTGCATTTCTCTTAAATCACGCCAGAACTGCGAGTCAGTCCGTTCATTGACATGATAGTGCAGGATAATAAAGTCCCTTATTTGCTCATATTCAAGTTGTGATTGCTTATTGAATTCTGCAACCATTTGAGGGTCAATACCGTTTTGCGGAAACATATGTACGAGTCGGGTCGCAGCAGATTGAATTAAATGGATACTGGTAGATTCCAGAGGTTCAAGGAAACCACTTGATAACCCAACAGCAATCACATTTTTATGCCACTGCTTTCTGGCACGCCCGGTTCTAAAACGAATAAAATTGGGGTCCTGTAGCGTTTTGTTTTCGAGGTTAGACATTAATTTGGCTAACGCTGCTTCCTCACTGTAATGGTTGCCTGAATAAACCAGTCCATTACCATTTCGGTGTTGTAGTGGAATTCGCCACTGCCATCCCGCATCGTGGGCAATCGCACGGGTATAAGGTTTTGTAATTTCATCACGCTCAGTTGGAATGGCTACAGCTCTGTCACAAGGCAACCAATGTCCCCAATCCTCATAACCTACGTTTAGTGTTTTTTGTAATAAAATTGCTCTAAACCCGGTGCAATCAATAAACAGATCACCAGATACTTCATGCCCTGATTTCAAGCGGAGGCTGGTGATATAACCGGACTCAGCGTCCTGGTCTACATGCTCTATTAACCCTTCAGTGCGTGTAACGCCCATTTTCTCACAATGCGTCCTCAAAAATTTCGCATACAAACCGGCATCAAAGTGATAAGCAAATGGCATTTCAACAACCGGGTCCTGAGTTTTAATAATGCCAAATTTACCGGCTTCCGCGGCTAAATAATTCAGGTCATAGTCCCAGATTGAATAAGGTTCGTTATAGTGACGCTGTGCCCTCTTAACAAGATGATGGAACAGGCAAAATGCGTAGGATTTGCCCGGGGCACCAAATGTGTGGTAGTAGCTATGGCCTTGTGTTTTCCAGTTCTCAAATTTAATTGCCAATTTAAAAGTGGCTTTGGTTTCACGAATAAAATCAGCTTCGTTAATACCCAACATGTTGTTGAGCAAACGTATCGGAGGAATCGTCGCTTCGCCTACGCCAACGGTCCCTATTTCTTCACTTTCTACCAACTCAACCTGAATTTGTACGCCGAGCAACTTTTTTAGAGTCGCAGCTGAAATCCAACCTGCAGTTCCACCACCGACTATGACGACCTTTTTAATTTTATTATTCATTAAGACAATCCAAACTAGAGGAGCTATTGCTCTACCCTCTCAAGTTAGACAACGAAGAGCAATAGCCACTTATTATTAAAAAAGCCCCAACAGCAAGCTAATTGGGGCTATGACACTTTTAAGTGTTGCTGACCCATAATGCGTCGAGCAACCTATCAATCACATTTAGAAAGAATAGTTGAAGCCAACCAGGAAGTTTCTTCCGTATGACTGGAACAATGTGACCTGACGAGGGTCGCCATTGGCAAACTGAATATCATCTTCATCCGTCAAATTCTGCCCTTGCAGGGTTACACGTAAACCTTGCAGATATTCAATGTCAGATTCGCTGAAATCATAACCAATTTGCGCATCCCAAAGCTCTCCGCCCTGACCGGTACTAGGTTGCAGACTGAGACTCAGTCCACGTGTTTCGGTGGCAAACGCATCACGTTTTGTACCAGATACACGAATTTCCCAACCGGCATTTTCATAGTACATTGTTAATGAATAAGACTCATCAGACAATCCAGGTACGCGTTCAACAGGTGCAGGTGTATCCCCTGTCACTTCATCCAACTGACCATCCAGGAAACTTGCACTGGCAAACATACCAAAGCCATCAAGCACATCTGCAATGTGGGCAAATGGCAAGCTCAATTGCAATTCCCAACCTCTTACATAGCCGGTTCTTCCATCTTGAGTAAAGTCAACTAAACCCAGCAGTGTACCAGGAGCCTGCCCATCAGATGTTTGATGAAATCCAGGAACATAAACTTCACTAAAGTCAGCCACGGCTTTGCCTGCGGTATGCCAGTTGGTTAGATCTTTATAGAAGAATGAAACGGCAAAGTAAGCGTCATCTGCAAAGTAATTCTCATAGGCCAAATCGAACTGGTTTGCTTCCAGCGGTTGCAACGCTGGGTTACCTACAGAGCCTGACCATGGACCACTTGCAGGTGACGTTGCCAAAATCACAGGATCGTTAAATTGGAAGTTTGCCTGATTGTTAGCTTTCATTTGATCCATTCTTGGACGCGTCATAACTTTTGACATCGCAGTACGAATAAATTGATCTTCAGCCACTTCCAGACTCAAGTTTAATGTTGGTAAGACATCAGTATATGAATCCTCTCCTGTTACTGGTACAGCAACGATAAAACCGTCATCACCAGCAAATGTACTGAAGCCAGATGAACTCTGATCTACGTCAACTACCTGAACACCGATATTACCTCTTAATAACTTTCCACCGATTTCAGTGTCAATATCAAGTTTCGCAAACAGAGTAGTCACTTCTTCATCTACAGTGTAAGTGTCACCTAATCGGCCGGCGTCAATAGGCTCTGCATCAGTTGCAGTGTAGTAACCACTGTTGTACAAGCCAAGAGAATCATAGGCCAGAACACCGGGTATACCGATAAAGGACATATCTGCAACACCCAATACTTCCGGAATCGGACCTTGTCCTGGGTATTCAGGTGCAGTCAGGTAGAAACCTTTGTTGATCTTAGTTTTTGCACGATCAGAATAGTTAACACCTGCCGTAACCTTGTTAAAGATGCCCCATTCAACTAAGCCTTCAACTTCAAAACGTACGCTGTCTAACTCTTCGTCAAAAATCGGAGCGTTAACGAATCCATCTTGTGCGTCACTGGCAATTGGTCCACCACCCCATGCCTGAGGCCCTGCCAGGGAAATAAGACTTGGATCGGTTAAGTCGGCGCTGGGTAATGTTGGATGCGCACTATACATAGGTCCATTCGGTGTCATAACCCATGAACGCGCTGAGCCAGGACGCCCATCAACACCCGCTCTGCCCACACCAGAATAACTTTCTACATCTGTAAGTTCTTTATCCACAGAACTTGTCGATAGGTCAGCAATAAGGGTCCAGTTGTCGTTAATTGCATACTCAATATTCAGGCCAAATGTTGTCAGCTCTGATTTTTGTTGACGCACATCATTACGCACTACGGAGTAAAAATTGTCAAAATAACCAGCCGTTACTAATCCATTATCCGTTGCTGTAGGCGCCCAAGGAGTTCCCCCCCAAACAGCACCACCTTCTTCAAGACCACGACGAGCATCATTTTCCTCAAAATCAATGTACAAAGCATCAAATTGAACTTTCAGATCATCATTAGGTGCATACTCAATAACACCGGCAATTGAGGTTCTTTCAAGCATCGCTGAGCGAGTGAAAGAGTCATGGCCTGTTAAGACTAGTTCGTCAGTCATAGCAACGCCTTCACCTTCTGTTGGTGGCGTTCCACCATTTAGAATTGGATCGTAACCCCAGGCTCTAAATTGATTTTCCTGACGTGGAGACTCCATGGTTGCCACTGTTAATGCAACACCTAAAGTATCATCAGCAAACTGGTCAACGAAGTTCATAGACAAACGATGCCCATCATTATCGAAGTCCGGGTTACCGGCGTCTTCACCATTTTTCTCAATATTGCCGTTAATGGTCAGTGTAGGATCAGCGCTCAAAGGTTTGATGGTTTGCAAATCAACGCTACCACCGATCCCCTGGGATACCATACCTGCTTCAGGTGTTTTGTAGACTAAGATATTGGCAACAATTTCTGTTGGGTACAAATCATATTCAACCCCACGGTTGTCACCCATACCCAAAAGTTCGCGACCATTTAGTGAAGTACCAACGTAGTTTTCATTAAAACCACGAACAGATAAGCCACTGGTACGACCGTTTCGACGTTCACCGGCCAGACCAGGTAAACGCGCTAACGATTCGGCAACAGAGGTATCAGGTAACTTACCGATATCTTCTGCAGACAGTGCTTCTACGATGGAGGTTTCGTCCATCTTAATTGCTTGTGCACGTTGTAGTGCACCGCGGATACCAGTGACCTGAATGACTTCAGTATTATCAGCAGCGTCTTCAGCTTCCTGAGCAACAACCGTAGTTGCTGTCAGGCCTGTCATCGCAGCAGATACCGAAAAGGCCAACATGCTTTTTTTGAATTGTGACATTGTGTTTTCCCGTTTTTATTACCAGAGTTAAGGGTCAGGCTGAAAATTGATTTCCTTTCTCAGCGTTTCTCTTATTTTTATTTACCAAGATTTTAACGCCTGAATTTGAAACGTGACAACTTCTTGCATACGTATTCATACTCATTATCGTACATTTTTTTAACATTTCCATTTTTGGAATTATTTTTACCTGAAGTGCTTAAACCATTGTTTAATATAGATTTAAATTAAAGGATGGGTAAATTTGAGAAACATTTGTGATGAACAAGTGAAACCATCATAAGACTTTTTCATGGGAACTTTAACAGCATATTTACATAATATGCATTGAAAGTGGCTTTCAAAATTAGTCGAAAAAACACCCTGTTTCGACTAAATCAAACGACATAAAAAACGCCACAAAATATGTGGCGTTTTTTCCTCATTCAGATTATTGCAAAGTGATTCGCAAATCCGGAGACGCTTTATCCGGGCCAATCAGTTCAATCAAATAGGTACCAGACTGAGCAATATTCAGACTCAAATCCCCCCCTACCGGCGCCAGAGTGAGTCTTTCACCAACAACAACACTGTTGCCTTGTGCACCTGCGCCCAGGTCTACGGTAGCCCAGTCTTCACTGGCAACTTTAAACTCGTAGCTTCCAGCTGCCAGAGGCAATGACAACGAATAGGTTTTAACACCATCAAACTGCAGTTCGTCCACCGTACTCCAGTCATTCATCGTACCGCGAATAAACACCGGCGTACTGCCATACATACCCCCTTCAAACACACTCAGACTAATCGCATTCAAATCGGCGGCATCCATGGTAAAGATATAAACACCGTCAGTGGGGATTGTAATTTGTACATTACTGGCACCGGCATATAAGCCGTAATCTGACTCCAAAGACAGCGCTGAACCATCGCCGCCGAGGTTGACGGTTTCCCAATCTGCTGAGGCAACTTTGAATTCATAATCACCGGCCGCCATTTGCAACTGAACACCGTAAATACCTGAGCCTTCATAAACAAACCGGTTGTTTTCGCTCCAGTCGTTCATGCTACCGCGCAAATATACACCGACTCCCGCGAAAGGTTCCTCCACTCTGACAGTAATGGATGGTGCCTGTGCGTCGCTGGCATCTACAGAGAAAATATAGGATTCGCTAGAATCGGGAGTGAACATCAGATTATTACCATAACCCAAGGTCAGACTCTCTCCGGTAGCTATGACTTCACCATTGTCACCGGCGCCAAAGTTAACAGTGGCCCAGTCTTCACTGGCAAATTTAAACTCGTACGTTACCCCCTCTACCAGGCTAATGGACACCTGATAAATGCCTTCCCCCTGATAGCTCAATGGGTTGGACGTGCCCCAGTCATTCATGTCTCCGCGGATGTAGACTGCGGTGTTGCCATAAACCGGCAGATCAGGTGTGCCGATGGTAGCGTATTGGTTAAGTCCAACTCCCTGAGCACCTTGCTGATGTTGAACAAACACCGCCAATGAATAAGCCGGTACAGTAAACTCTCCCTGTTCGCCATTTTCAGAGAAATAGGCAGCAGCCACCTGAGGATCAATCGAGTTCATTTGAACCGGATGCAAACTGAAACCGGATGCCGATGGGATTGCATGGGTTATGGCACTGTCTGTGGTATTAATCACCACAACGACAGCATCATAAAGTGGATCGATATCCTCCAGGTCTGCCCCATCATCTATGCTCATCACAATCAGGCCTGATTCCTGTTCGGGCCCCACGTTATGAAAGCCAATACGCGCTTTGATTTGCTCACCGCTGGTCAGGCGGAACAGTTTAGTTGACTGGCGGATATCCAGATATTCCTTAAAGACTTCAGCCGCAAACTGAATATCTGACATGGCGGCCGCCCGCCCTGCATCTGCTAGGATAGGACGGATCTCATCCCAGCGACTGCCATTTTCCGATTGCAATGGCATACCCACGTTCCAGTTATTGCCATTCATCGAGAAGTCAATTCGGTTAAACCAGTCACCGGCGTCATAGGTATTGCGGTCCATGGATTTTGAGCGCAATAAATCACCACCTTGCTGCAGGAACGGAATGCCCTGACTCAACATCGCGGTCGCCATCGAAATGTTCTGCGCTCTGACCCGGTTCTCAATAGAGATATCAGACGGCAGGGTGTAATTTAGTTGATCCCACAAGGTTTCATTATCGTGCTTAGACACATAGTTGATAATGTCTGCCGGGTCCTGTGCATAACCTCCGATGGTATTGGTTTTGATAAAGGCATTCGTGGAACTCACAAACTGAAAATCAGTCAACGTGCCAGCTAAAGACATTCTGATTTTGTCCTGAACCCGCAATATTCCTGAACCAGTGTCGCCACTGAACATGGCTGCACCGCGGATAGCTTCGCGGATCTGGTCGTTAAAGGTCCCCACTTCGGTACCCGCCATGTTCTTTTGGGTAGCCTGTTCAAAGAGACGGTCACCGCCCACTTCACCGAAGTCCCAACCTTCACCATAGAAATAATTATCGGGGTCCACGGACTGAACTGCCGCCCAGGAGTCCATTATGGCACTTTTAGGGATATGCCCCATCAGATCAAAACGGAAGGAATCGTAGCGATATTGTTCCGCCCACAACACCAGAGAATCAGACATGAATTTGGCCATCATGCGGTTTTCTGTTGCGGTATTTTCACAACAGGTTGAGCGTTCGATATCGCCGGTAACGTGGTTATACCTGTGATAGTAGCCAGGAACCACTTTATCAAACACCGAATTTTGGTTAGTACCAGAGGAAGAGGTATGGTTGTATACCACATCCAACGCGACACGCAGCCCCATGTCATGCAGAGCTTTAATCATGGTGCGCATCTCTACAATACGCGCTACCCCATCAGCGTCGGAAGCATAGGCGCCATCAGGCACATTAAAGTGATGCGGATCATAACCCCAGTTGAAACTGTCATAGCCACGCATTGCCGCAACAAGAGCCTGTGCATCTTCTGACGCCGGATCATAACTTTCAAATACGGATAACAAAGTGGCAGAATTATCTTCAACACCACACACCGGCGCACCGCTATTTAATGCACATAAGTCCGCCACAGTGTCTTCCAGATTCACCACTTGCGCGGGATCTTCATTAATACTGGCGATATCGTTTGCCGGCATGATGTGATAGAAGTTTAATCCTTTCTCCACCAGGCTTTGCAGGTGTTGCACCGGCACCGAGCTGGCATCCGTGTAGGCCAGATATTTACCGCGATAGTCTTGCGACACCGAACTATCTAACGCGCTGAAATCACGAATATGTGCTTCATATATAACAGCATCTTCGAAGTGTTCTATCACCGGTGACGAGTGACTATCCCAGTTGGCCGGTTTTAAATCATCGTCATTGAGATCAACGATTTGCGAATAACGGCCATTAGTTGCAACACTGACAGAATAAGGGTCAGTACTTTCCACGGTAACAAGGTCATTCTCAAGCGGATGGAAAACCGTCAGTTCGAAGCGGTAAAAGAGACGATCCAGTTCGGCGCGACTTCCGCTATAACTCCAGATACCAGTTGTCCCGTCATAGGTCATGGCTGTCGTATTCAGCGAGGCTTTATCAGCATCATACAATTTTAAGCTGACATTTTGCGCTGTAGGAGCCCATAGATTTAAGCTGACGGTATCTCCCTCATAGTGTGGACCGTAACTGGCCTCATCGGCATCACTTTCACCGCGGGTATAAAGATCATCCAGCACCGGCGCTATTTGCACACGAGTTGCAGCGGCAACGTCACCGTCAGCGTCCATAGCGACAACGATCAACTGAGATTTCAGCATTTGCTTAACCTGTTCGACTTCAGCGTCTGTCGTCAGGCTATCCCAGTCCGCCTGATTTAACGCCAATGCCGCTTCGCTGTTCTGTGTCTCAGAAGTTGTCAGAGATACGTAATGGTCTCCGGCTATGCCGCTTTCAGGATCGAATTCCAGATCTGCACTTTCAGACCAGTACAGGCGAATATCGGCGTATTCACTGGTATCGGTTCCCCAAACTAAGGTATCACTGTATACCCAATGAACCTCAGCGTTTTGCACCGTGACCGGTATTTCAACAATGGCCTCATAAAATACATCTGACACACCCGACAGCGTCCAGGCCATACGTTCACCGGATAAATCCATCATCAAATCTTGCTGTGAAATATCTTTATTGCCATCGGCGTCATGCACAATAAAGTTCATACAATCTGAGTAGCCTTCCAGTAACGGTACGATGAAATAGCCACCAAACACAGGATCTGTACCCATCACTGATGGCCCCTCTGGCCATGTAGTTGGCTCGGCTACCGTATCGGGGCAGTTTTCATTATTCCAAAGGTGCAATACCCAACCGTCATATTCTCCATCCGGACGATTGTAAAAAATAACCGCCTCATTATCCTGAGCAACCACAGTGGGAGCTGGTAGTTCACAAGCATCGCCGTCTGCATTGACCACTTCCGGTGCATCACATGACAGCGGTGCAGGCGTATCCGGGTTTGCGGATGGCGGTGGAATATCAGGAAGTTCCAGTTTATCAGACGAACAAGACAGCAGTGCCATGCTCATCAATGTCGAAGTCAGTAACTTCAGTTTGAGTGATGGTATTTTCATTATCATTTCCGGTTGAATTTGCAACACCTGGTATGCTCAAAGAGCAACTAAATGGACCTAACGCGGGAAATTAGTTTTTTAAACATTTATTTACAAGGCATTAACATATGCATACGTATGTAAAGCCGCATGAATACGTATGCAGCAGAACCGATAACAATTCGCTTCAACATTGACAATTTAAAAAATGAAGAGTACTTTGTGCCGCAGGTGGCAGAGGCGCCTGTTCCGCTCAAGATGACATCACTCTGAACAACCTCCTTTTTAACAAGGATTAAAGTACCGGTTCTGATGAACCTAAGTTGGCCCTGCGGAAACCAAATTACTTAGGAATCACATTATGACCGAATTAATCTTTGGCCCTGGCCTATTTAAAGTTTCCACAAACCTGCTTCCCTGTCAGATGACAGATATTGCGCTGCTTATTTTAGTGATTTGCTTGTATCGCCTTGCAGAACAGAATTTGTGCCGCTCACATTTTTCATCGAAGGGAGATGCCTGATGAAAAAGTCCATAACCGAACTCAAAATTAAAGCTAAAAAACAACAAAAATGGCTGGCGCAAACAGGAACTCCGCAGCCACTCACAATGTGCCAACAACAGATCGCATGTGAGGCTGGGTTTAACCATTGGCATCACGCCTCTGAGGTATTGACCGGCGCAGGACAAGTCACACAGGATTATGGGTCACTTTGGTATCACCCCAAGTGCGCCCCCCTGTTAAATCTATGGTTTGCTAACAGAGAAGAGGCAAAACAGGCACTGTTGGCAGACAAGAGTAAAGTTCTTGTTCCTTTCAAAACACAGTACATTCTGGTTACGGAAGAATATCTGACGATGCTGGGCGTAAATGCTGTGTACATTGAACAACTGTTTGCCGGTGCTCGGGATCTTGTTGAAGTTTACGGCACAGCGCTGTTTGATGAGGTGGCAATGTGTTGCATTCTGCACCGGCTGAAGTAACAGCAATAAAGACGCAAGGGTGAGCGCAGGCTCACCTTTTTCTGTTGACACCAATTAATGGTGGATGACAATTTTTTCCCGCAACTTCTGAATTTGTGCTCGCAGTAGTTCTGTTGACGGGTCTTTGGGACAACGTTCCACAAAATACTCATAATCTGCCGCAGCGACTTTAGGACAATCCAGTTGATGTAGCAAAAAGCCTCTGTCTCGAATTTCAAAAGGATCATCGGGACACAAGCTCAGTAACAAATCAATGGTAGATAAGGCGTTGTGGTATTTTTGTTCATTGATAAAAGAAGCTTTCAGATTTTGCAGCAGCCGCAAGATGGTTTCTTCACATCCCGTGGGCTCTAATGTTTCCAGAGGCATCTCTTTTTCAGCCTGCTCTCCCAGGATACTAAAATAGTTTTTTTCCAGTTGCTGCCAGTTAAGGCATTCGCCATTGAGAGGGTCGATAAACACAATTTTTGAGTCAGACACCTGAAACCGCACCAGAAAATGCCCGGGAAAGTTAACACCCTGCATTTTTAATCCCAGCGCATTACCTAACTGGCAAAAGACGATGGCCAAAGTTACAGGGATACCGGTGCGATATTGTAGTACTTCATCCAATAAATTATAGCGGGCTGCAAAATAGTTTTTACTGTCGCCACTAAAAGCCAGTTGCTGATAAAAGAAGGTTCTGAGGCGTTCAAAAGCAGCAAATTTGTCGCCTACATTACCGACAAACTTAGCGGCCTGATTGATAAGTTGCTCCATTTGGGAAATAGATTGCGCGATATCCAAATCACTTTTGTAACAACGCGAAATCAACAACGCAGATTTAAATAAATTATGCTGCTGAATCGCATGTTTAAGCTCTATCACGGTATTTGTCCTTTATACATCACACTTATAGATGTTATCGGACTGGCAGGAAAATCCTTTATCAGAAAATGAAAGCTTGTTTGGTAACTGCAATTTTGCCAATCATGGCAAAAACCGCCACCGCGCCGACAAAAGCAACGCTTTTTATCACCTTGTTTTTCCCCAGCTTCAATGCGAATAATCCCAACAAAATATAGGCAATCAGGCCAATCACTTTTTCTGTCAACCAGCCGTTGTAAAGCGGATATTGTGCCAGCAAAATGCACAAGGTGATGGCACTGGCTAATAAGACGGTATCTATCACGTGAGGGACTACCTTCACCCACTTTTTCGACATCATTCCACTGTTAGACATCACCCAAATAAAACGCAATACCAGAAGTAAAAAACTGACGGCGATTGCCGTCATATGAATATGTTTAACCATTAAGTACACTGCAGACTCCTGTTTTTCTTATTGTTACGACAGTTATGGTAATTATTGTTTGTCGGGATAGGCAAATATTATCGCTTCAAACTTTTTAATATTATCCAGCAAGGTATCCACTAACGCCGGATCAAAATGTTTTCCCCGCTCTTGCTGGAACTTTTCCACCACCTTTTCAACGGTCCAGGGCTCTTTATAACAGCGCGTTCCTCGCAGTGCGTCATAAACATCGGCAATGGCCGCAATGCGTGAGAACAGATTGATCTCTTTGCCTTTGATACCTCGCGGATAGCCGCTGCCATCCCAGCGCTCGTGATGCTCTCTGGCTAATAAAGCGGCGGTTTTTATAATGGGCTTATCACTGTCTCTGAGCAACTCGTAACCATCATTGGCATGCTTTTTCACCAGTTCAATTTCTTCTATGGATAATGGCCCGGGTTTAGTAAGTATCTCCACCGGAACACGCAGTTTGCCCACATCGTGTAACGGCACAGCCAGCTTAAGAATTCCAATTTCATCTTCTGACAAACCGTGCTCTCTGGCTAACAGCTCACATAAGATAGTCATACGTTCGATATGCCGACCACCACTAAGCTGGCATTCCATGGCCTGCCCCACTTTTTGCAGTATTTCTTTTTGGGTGTCCTCGATGTCTTTTGTAAGCAACACATTTTCAAAAGCCACCTGCACATGGCTGGCAAAAATCTCAATTAAATGTTTATCGTTGGCATTGAGTTTTCGCGGAATCCCGGACAAATATAACAGCGAACCTGGTTCTGTGTTGCTCTGGCAATAGGCAACCACATAATCATCAGCGTAGACCACATCTTTTTCTCTCAACGCCTTTTTACAGGCGTTCAGAATATCGCCTTCAACGACCTCTTCCAGTGGGCGAACCGCTTTTTCGACTTCCGCAGCGTTGTCATTCATACCCGAGAAGACAACAAAGCCACTGAGCTCGTGGCTACTGCCACCTCTGGTAGACGCCAGTGCGTTGGTAATATAGGCGGCGTCTGTGGCGCCTCCCAGTAATGAACTGAGCTGTTGAATTATGCCATCTATGAAGTTTTCCAAAGAGTGGATACTAAATAAATCGGCTGAGGCAGAAATGATCTTTTCCAGTCCTTTGCGGCTTTCTTCAATAGAAATAATATCCCGGTAGGAGCGCAAAGTAGCGATAATAACCGTAAATAACTTCTGCGCAGTGAGTTCGGTTTTTGATTTGTAGTCGTTGATATCGTAATTGACGATGACGTGTTTTTCAGGAGCCTGGCCCGGTTGCCCGGTTCTGAGAATAATGCGGGTAAAATGATTGTTGGCTTCATTGCGAATGAATTCAGCCACCTTGAGACCGGCGTCATCCGTTTCCATCACCACATCCAGTAGCACGACCGCAATGTCATCGTGCTCCATAAAGACCTTTTTCGCCTCTTCACCACTGTGGGCACTGATAAATTCCAGGTCTTTTTCCTGAAACACAAAGTCGCTTAGTGCCAGCTTAGTGACGGCATGAACTTCAGGTTCATCATCTACAACTAAAATTTTCCATGAGCCCCGCTCTTCAATTTCTTCTTCTTCAGAATCATCAGCGAAAAGAAAATCGTCAGACATCCAGTTTCCCTCAATAACGACAATAACTAGTTTTACACCTTTTAAACTAGTCTTTTATAAAGGGTTATGCAACTTGAATTGAGCGAATGTCACCCTGTCGTGACCAGCGCAATCCTGGCGGGTCTGAATTTGCTCATACCCTGCATCAGCAAATAATTCCTGGATCGCATTAGCCTGTTTAAATCCGTGCTCAATCAGCAACCAACCATCAGATTTCAGGTGTTGTCGCGCTTGCGGAATAATTAGTCGGATGTCATCCAGCCCGTCTTCGCCCGATGTCAAAGCGCTGCCGGGTTCGAAACGCAAGTCCCCCTGAGTTAGATACGCACTATCAGACTCTACATAAGGCGGGTTTGTCACTATCACATCGAAAGCTTGCTCACCCAACGCGGAAAACCAATGGCTTACCAGAAATCTGGCATTTTCTACGTGATTTTTGCGTTGATTATGGGCGGCCAGTTGCACCGCTTCAGTAATCCGATCGCAACCGGTAACCTGCCAGCCTTTGCGCTCACTGGCTATCGCCAGAGCAATTGCCCCGGTGCCTGTACCCAGGTCCAGACAGCAACTGTTATCTGCTACCGTCAGGTCCAGGGTTAACTCCACTAACAACTCTGTTTCCGGGCGCGGTATCAGGGTAGATTCATTGACGTCCAGCGACAACGTCCAGAAATCCTGATGCCCGATAATATAAGACACAGGACGCCCCTGAATTCGTTGCTGCAGATACTCCTGCCAAAGACAGGCTTGTTCAGAAGTTAATATATAATTAGCATCGACAATGAGTTTGGTGCGATTGCAGTGCAGAACGTCGCAAAGCAGTGTTTCAGCATCTGTTTTTGCACTGTCTGAATGGTTTTTTAGCGCCTGAATGCCCATATCAAGCGCTTGCTGGATAGTCAGATTGTCCACAAATTTCAGGTGTTACAGGTCATCAGACAATGACGCCAACAGGTCTGCCTGATGCTCTTGCTTGATGGGTTCCAGCACAGCGTCCAGCTCCCCTTCAATCACATCTTCCAGTTTATATAAAGTAAGATTGATACGGTGATCAGTCAACCGGCCTTGCGGGAAGTTATAGGTGCGAATTCGCTCTGAGCGGTCACCACTTCCCACCAGGCTGCGACGAGTGCTGGCTTCCTCAGCGGCGCGTTTATCTTCTTCCACCTGGTTTAAACGAGCCTGCAATACCGACATCGCCTTGGCGCGGTTTTTGTGTTGTGAACGCTCATCCTGACACTCCACCACTAATCCCGTAGGTAGGTGAGTGATACGAATTGCAGAATCGGTCTTGTTTACGTGCTGTCCACCGGCACCGCTGGCCCGGAAGGTATCCACCCGCAAATCTGCAGAATTAATTTCGATTGCTTCAGACTCAGGGATTTCTGGCAAGACGGCTACCGTGCAAGCAGAAGTATGGATGCGTCCCTGAGATTCGGTTTCTGGTACCCGTTGCACCCGGTGACCACCAGATTCAAACTTCATGGTGCCATAGGCGCCATCACCTACCAGGTTGGCGATGATCTCTTTGTAGCCACCATGTTCGCCTTCATTGGCGCTGATGGTTTCAATGCGCCAGCCTTGTTTTTCTGCATAGCGACTGTACATACGGAACAAATCACCGGCAAAGATAGCAGCTTCATCACCGCCAGCACCGGCACGAATTTCCAAAAAGCAACTCATGTCGTCGTTGGGATCTTTGGGCAACAGCAGAATTTGCAGTTCCTGCTCCAATTGTGCGATGTTGTCTTTGGCTTGTTTGTATTCTTCCTGCGCCATTTCCTGCAACTCAGGATCATTTTCCTGCAACATCTCCTGTGCTGTCGCTAAATCTTCTTCCGCCTGCTGCCAGGACTTAAAGCACTTAACCAGTTCTTCCAGTTGCGAATACTCTTTAGATAGCGCCCGAAACTTGTTCTGATCTGAAATGATCTCAGGCGCACTCAGCATCACCTGGATTTCTTCAAAACGTTCTATCAGCGTTTCTAGTTTAGTAACAACAGATGCTTTCATTTACAGTTAATTCTCTTCTACATTATTCGGTTCAAGTTTATAAACTTCTGACAACTTGTTTAACAGTGTCATATCTTGTGCTTCTGCGGCCTGCTTAATCGCTTGCGTTGGTGCATGGCTTAGCGCATTGGTGAGCTTATTGGCAAGCTCTGTAAGCACAATCTCAGGTTCAGCCCCTTCACTCAACAGGTTCCTCGCCCGTTGCAGTAATTTTTGCTTTTCGTTCTCGTGTTTAAGCCGCAATTGCCGGATCAAATCACTGTGTTGTTGGCGATTTTGCCACGAAACCCATTTGTTTACCTCTTCGACAATCAGGCTTTTCGCTTCATCAGCGGCTTTTTGCCGGGAAGCTACATTTTGCGCCACTATCGTTTGTAAATCATCGACCGTATACAAAAAAGCGCCATCTAATTCGTTGCACTCTTCTTCAATATCCCGGGGGACCGCCAGGTCAATCAGCAACATGGGTTTGTAACGACGGTGCTTCAGTGCCGATTCCACCATACCTTTGCCCACCAGAGGCAACTGACTTGCCGTAGAGCTGATCACAATATCGGCGTCGGCCAGACGGGTATGCAGTTGCGATAAAGTAATAGTAGAAGCACCAAACTGTCGGGCCAATTCCTCTCCGCGAGACAGGGTTCGGTTTGCGACAACCATGTCTTTCACCCCCTGGTCAGCCAAATGCCGGGCCACTAACTCAATGGTCTCCCCGGCACCAATTAACAACACTTTACTTTTGGTAACATCGGTAAATATGTGTCTGGCTAATTGTACGGCAGCAAACGCTACTGATACCGCGTTTTCGCCGATTTCAGTTTCGGTACGCACTCGTTTAGCCGCAGCAAAGGCAGTTTGAAATAGTCGTTCAAAGCCACTGTTTACCGTACCGACATGTCTGGCACTGGTATAGGCTTGTTTTAGCTGCCCTAATATTTGTGGTTCGCCCAGAATCAGGGAGTCTAAACCACTGGCCACTGACATCAGATGCGCCACAGCCTCGGTATCCTGATGGCAATAGGTCATTTCCCGCAATTCTTTGTGCGGCAAACGGTGAAAATCAGCTAACCAGGTTATCAGGGCATCCGCGGAAACATCATCTACATCAATATAAATTTCAGTGCGATTGCAGGTAGACAGGATCACGCTTTCATTGACTTGCTGCCAGGCATTTAACTCTGTTAAGGCTTCCAGCAATAATTCTGGAGAAAAGGCTACCTTCTCCCGAATTTCCACTGGAGCGGTATCATGGTTAACGCCAATCGTAAGTAGCGACATTGAATCCCGTTGTTCTCTGGTATGTTAATTTTAGCCCGCGCCGAAATAAACTATGCCATCGGCGGCGCAAAAGGCGCGACATTTTACGCAAATCCTAAGCTATTTAAAAGTACCCTACTCTATAGCTCAACACTTAATAATCTATTTCGGTTATTAGAAAAATAGATTAACAAAATTAAAGTGGTATCTTTTATCCGATTTACGTTAACCTTTTGCACCTGTCACAAATTAACATCTGATATTGTCCTTAATGTTGCACAACGCGAGAAAAAGTTTGCATAAAATACTGGTGATACTGTCAATACTGTTGCTTTCAGCCTGTGCGACCAGGCCTGAAATACGCTTCCAGGATGCCTCTGTAGCCGGTAAGTTTCCGCAACATTGGACCATAGACGGTCGCATTGCGTTTAAATCTCCGGAAGAAAAA
>NZ_JAJEWQ010000001.1:653231-1197108 GCF_020687805.1 Planctobacterium marinum
ACTGTTGCTTTCAGCCTGTGCGACCAGGCCTGAAATACGCTTCCAGGATGCCTCTGTAGCCGGTAAGTTTCCGCAACATTGGACCATAGACGGTCGCATTGCGTTTAAATCTCCGGAAGAAAAATTCAGCGCCTCAATGACCTGGGAACAAGATGATCAGGACTACTTGTTGAGATTGTCGAAACTCATTGGTGGTACACTGCTGACCATGCAAAAAACGGGCGAGCGCGTGCTGCTGGAAGTAGACGACAACACATTTACCGACAGCAATGCCACACGTCTTATTTATCAAAATACCGGATGGAACATTCCGGTTGACGATTTAAAATACTGGATTTCTGGCCGTCTTAACCAGGCTGGTGCTTCCGTGAAGGCTGTTCAGCGGGACGAGAATGGCAGGCTCTGGTCATTTACCAGCCAGGATGGTTGGCGAGTCAAATATCAAAACTATAAGGTGTTTTCTGGCACAGCGCTGCCCCACAACATTTTACTGAGTCACAATAAACTGCAATTAAAAATCCGCATTAGCGAATGGCATTTTAAAGGTTAACAAATTAGCTATGTTCCTATCCCGACACTGGCCCAGTCCGGCAAAGCTCAATTTATTTCTGCATATTACCGGTCGCCGCTCAGACGGTTATCACGAATTGCAATCGCTGTTCCAGATGTTAGATGTAGGTGATGAACTGCACTTTAATATCACCGACGATCCTGAAATTTTACTGTTAAGCCACTTTCCCGAAGTACCCCATGAGCAAAACCTGATTGTCAGAGCCGCCAAACTTCTGCAAACATTTTGTGGTGTCTCAAAGGGCTGCACAATAGAAGTGGACAAAATATTGCCAATGGGCGGCGGTATCGGTGGGGGCTCTTCCAACGCGGCCACGACGTTAGTGGCCTTAAACCACCTTTGGCGATGCAATCTCACCAACCAACAATTGCAACATCTGGGGTTGCAACTGGGTGCCGATGTACCGGTATTTATCAACGGTAAAACCACGTTTGCCACCGGAGTTGGCGAGCAGTTTCAGGCAGCGCCAGAAACACAGCAAACCTTTCTGGTAGTAAACCCAGGTGTACATGTATCCACCGCGGAGGTTTTTACTGATCCGGAGTTACCCAGAAATAGCGCGCTGCTCGACACAGCTCATTACCGTTTTGAAGACACCCGCAATGACTGCCAGGCACTGGTTTGTAAAAAGCATCCAGTTATTGCAAATACGTTACAGTGGTTGTTACAATACGCGCCGTCAAGAATGACGGGAACAGGAGCCAGCATATTCGGTGTATTTAATCACCCTGAAGATGCCCAAAAGGCGCTGCATGATTTACCTGAACATTGCTCAGGTTTTGTCGCTCAAGGGTGTGTCGAATCGCCTTTACACAAGCGGCTAAGTCAGGAACTTCCCGAATTTTAAAACCGAGTTGGCAGCAGGTTTTTACCATGATTATCTGGCGAAAATTCACGCTTACCCGACCATAACACAATTACATTAACGGAGTTGTTGCTTTCAGGGTCGGGACATTAGCTTTTACTATTTCTCCCCCTATGTTAGATCAACAGGCTCCACCTACTTTTCTGAGGAAAAACGTAGTGCCCGATATGAAGCTTTTTGCCGGTAACGCGACGCCTGACCTGGCTCAAAAAGTCGCTGACAGACTATATACTAAATTAGGTCACGCCAGCGTTGGCCGATTCAGCGATGGTGAAATCAGTGTCGAAATTCATGAGAACGTCAGGGGAGCGGATGTGTTCATCATTCAATCCACTTGCGCGCCTTGCAACGATAATCTGATGGAATTGATTGTTATGGTAGACGCGCTGCGCCGCGCATCTTCTGGCAGAATCACCGCGGTAATCCCCTACTTCGGTTATGCCCGTCAAGACCGTCGAGTTCGCTCTGCCCGTGTGCCAATTACTGCAAAAGTGGTTGCCGACTTTCTATCTAACGTCGGTGTTGATCGCGTACTCACTATCGATTTACACGCTGAACAGATTCAGGGCTTTTTCGACGTACCAGTAGACAATGCTTTTGGTACGCCAATTCTGTTAGAAGACATGCGCAAGCGCGACTTTAACAACCCGGTTGTAGTGTCTCCTGATATTGGCGGTGTGGTAAGAGCACGTGCTGTTGCCAAGCTAATGAACGATATCGACCTGGCGATCATCGATAAGCGTCGTCCAAAAGCCAACGTAGCTCAGGTAATGCACATTATCGGTGAAGTAGAAGGCCGTGATTGTATTATCGTCGATGACATGATTGATACCGGCGGCACTCTGGCAAAAGCTGCAGATGCATTAAAGGCCCATGGCGCAAATCGCGTATACGCTTATGCCACCCACGCTATATTCTCCGGCAATGCCGCCAGCAACCTGGAAAACTCAGTAATTGACGAAATCGTTATCACTGACAGTATTCCGTTATCTCCGGCCATGCAAAAAGTCAGTAAAGTTAAACAACTTGGCTTGTCCAAAATGTTAGCCGAAGCCATTCGTCGTCTGAGCAACGAAGAATCTATCTCGGCAATGTTCGAGCATTAATATTGCTATGAGTGGTCTGCTGCAGACCACTCTTCCCCGCCCTGCACATTAATCTCCATAAATATCAAACTATTGATTGTGCTACCCCGTTGCTAATGTTAGAATTCGCCGCCCTTTTTTGAGGGTAAGCACAGCTGTAATTCCGCAGTGAAGTGCGTTCGACGAAAATTTTGGTCGCGAAGTTTTCGTAATTTTAAGATTTATTGGAGTAATTTATGCCAGAAGCAATTTTTAATCTGGATGCAGAAGTCAGAACTGACTTAGGGAAAGGTGCGAGCCGCCGCCTTCGTCACGCTGATAAAGTTCCTGCGATCCTGTACGGTGCCGACAAAGAGCCAGTTTCATTAACTTTAGCTCATAACAAAGTTTTCCAGGCGCAAGAGTTTGAAGCTTTTTATTCTCACGTTTTAACACTGAACATCGGTGGCGAGAAAGTTGAAGCTTTGGTTAAAGACATGCAACGTCACCCATACAAGCCTAAGATCATGCACTTAGACTTTTTACGTGTAGATGCATCACACGCTTTAACTACAAACGTTCCTTTGCACTTCGTGAATGAAGAAGCTGCACCTGCGATCAAAACTGACGGCGGTCACGCTGAGCACCATATTGCTGACATCGAAATCAGCTGTTTGCCTGCTAACCTGCCAGAGTTCATCGAAGTTGATCTGATGGATGTTGCGTTAGGTCAAACTGTTCACCTTTCTGATCTTAAATTGCCAGAAGGTGTTACTTCAGTTGAGCTTGCTAAAGGTGAAGGCCATGATGTTGCAGTTGTAACTATCAAGGCTGCTAAAGGCGGTGCTGCTGAAGAAGCAGAAGAAGAGACTACAGAGGAATAATCTGCTTGTCAGATATTCGTCTTATCGTGGGCCTGGGAAATCCGGGCCCCGAATATCAAAACACACGCCATAATGCGGGCAGTTGGGTAGTAGAACAACTGGCTCGACAATCAAACATTCCCCTTAAAGCTGATAACAAATTTTTTGGTTTAACTGGTCGAGGCATTATTGCCGGTCAGGATGTTCGCTTGCTTATCCCCACCACTTATATGAATAAAAGCGGTCAATCCGTCGGTGCGGTAATGCAGTTCTACAAATTACAACCAGAGAATCTGTTAGTGGCTTTTGACGAGCTGGATCTCGAACCTGGTATCATCAAATTCAAAGTCGGTGGTAGTTCCAGCCAAAACGGCATTCGCGATATTGTCAAAGCACTTGGCAATAACAAAGAATTCCTGCGCTTGCGCGTTGGCATCGGACACCCAGGCTCCCGTGATCGGGTAACCGGTCACGTGTTGGGTAAAGCCTCGGCGGAAGATCAAAATAAAATGGATGCAGCAATAGACGAAGCGTTGCGCTGTATCGATATACTGTTTAAACAAGATATTAAAGCCGCAATGAATCGCTTGCATTCATTTAAAGGCTGACTCTGCTTATAAAGGAAAAACAATGGGTTTTAAATGTGGCATCGTTGGCCTACCGAATGTAGGTAAATCAACTCTGTTTAATGCACTCACCAAAGCGGGTATCGAAGCGGCAAACTTTCCGTTTTGTACAATCGAACCAAACACCGGTGTTGTGCCGGTACCGGATCTGCGTTTGGACAAGCTGGCTGAAATCGTCAAGCCACAAAAAGTGATCGCCACTACCATGGAATTCGTGGATATTGCCGGATTGGTTGCCGGGGCGTCTAAAGGTGAAGGTCTGGGCAACAAATTCCTGGCCAACATCCGTGAAACTGATGCTATTGGCCACGTTGTACGTTGCTTTGAAAACGACAACATTGTGCACGTAGCGGGCAAGGTTAGCCCTCAAGATGATATCGAAGTTATCAATACCGAGCTGGCTTTGGCAGATTTGGAAACCACCGAAAAAGCGTTAATTCGCGTTGGTAAACGCGCCAAAGGTGGTGACAAAGATGCCAAATTTGAGATGACAGTACTGGAAAAAGTTAAGCCTCATCTGGATGAAGGTAAAGCACTGCGTTCACTTTCTCTGAGCAAAGAAGAAGCTGCTGCGATCAGCTACATGAACTACCTTACGCTTAAGCCAACTATGTACATTGCCAATGTGAATGAAGACGGTTTTGAAAACAATCCGTATCTGGACAAAGTACGTGAAATTGCAGAACAGGAAAACGCGGTAGTGGTGCCTGTTTGTGCTGCTATCGAATCCGAAATTGCCGAGCTGGAAGACGACGAAAAAGCAGACTTTATGGAAGAAATGGGCCTGGATGAGCCTGGCCTTAACCGCGTAATTCGCGGTGGTTACAGCCTGTTAACCCTGCAAACCTATTTCACCGCCGGTGTAAAAGAAGTGCGGGCCTGGACTTACCCTGAAGGTGCAACTGCCCCACAGGCAGCCGGTAAAATCCACACGGATTTTGAAAAAGGGTTTATCCGTGCTGAAGTGATTGGCTACGACGATTACGTTGCCTGCAATGGAGAATCAGGTGCTAAAGAAGCCGGAAAGTGGCGTCTTGAGGGTAAGGATTACCTGGTTAAAGACGGTGACGTTATCCACTTCAGATTTAATGTTTAATCTTAAAAGTTTATTTAGAAAGGCGGTTTAACACCGCCTTTCTTGTTTTAAATATCTAACACCACGCTGTTTGCCAACGCGGTGCTTGTTACAGGTAAAAGCTAAACCCTACTGGCAGGAGCCAGGCGCTGATGCCAGGATATTGCTTTTCCCTTCGGTGTAAGCCGATACCCATGGCGTCTTACTGCCCTTACCGGCTGTAGCCAATACATAGTCTCGCAGCTCTGTTTCTGCAATCTGACGATTGGCATTAATGGTGTTTTGTGAAGCACCATCATAGTCCGCAAACATATCTGGACCATTGCCTTCGGTGACATCCAGGGATGCAAAAGCCCCTGATGTCGTGCAATTAGCGTCGGATTCGTAAACATAACTTCCCGTCACTTCCAGATTACCGTCCCGCACTGCATCAGTGAATAGCTCCACTTGCCAGTCAGACAAATCGTCTCCCTTTGAGTTAACTACAGGGTTCATAAACAGATTGTTTTCCACCAGCGCACTTCCGCCAACACGAATACTCATGACATCTTTGCGATAACCATAAAACACATTGTTGAACAGGTGGCTTTGTCCTCGACGCAATAGCGGTACACGACGCATCGTATTGTAGGAACTGGCACCAAAATTATCGTCTGTAGTAACAAACAGATTGTTGTGGATGGTAGTGGTGATCTGTGAATTGATGGCCCGACTATCACTGGAACCATGTAACGCAGCGCGCTTAACATTCACCAGTTTACTGAAGGACACAGTAATATCATAAGCACCAACCTTCACATCAAACGCAGAGTCGCCGGTAGTGTCAAAAGTATTTTGATGTATCCAGATATCGTGCGATTCACCTGTAGAACGAATCATATCCGGGTCCAGATCATGATCTTCTGTATGCCCTACACCAACAAATTTATTATTGGTAATGATGACGTTTTCGGACTGATGGGTAGATGCACCGCTACTGTCTGCACCAATTTTAAAGCCGTTAAACACAAAGGTTGCATTGGCACCCCGACCATCAATGGTGGTGTTGCTGTCGATGAGATAGTTTCGTATTGGCAAACTACTGTCGTTGAGCTCACTATTGAAAAAATCCACCAAACAATCGCCCGAAGACATGCCTTTGGCTGAGCAATAGGCTTGCGGATCCCGACAGGTTGCCTCATCTACACCCAGCGCACTTTGCAAGGCAGGGTCAGCGCAGTAAGGACGGTACATCATTATGGAAGTTTCGTTGGCGAAGTCTTCTTTGTCGAAAACAATCCAGTTGTAATCATCCGATGAAATAGCCGCCAGAATTTGATCTTCCGGTGACTGATTGGTGATCACCACCAGTTGACTATTTCCTGCCGGATTGTAACCGCCCGTCGCTGCCGCACCATAACCTACCGGTGAGCCCAGAGAATTGGCCAGACAGGCAACGATTTCCTGGTCGGTTTGCAATGAAGACTCACGCCAGTTAATCGCATCATTGTTTATCAGTTCTGCACAATCAGCGTTGGGGTAATTCACCACACCATCGCCATTGTCACCGCCATTACCTGGATCTGGGTCCGGAGTAGGATCTGGGTCAGGAGTAGGATCGGGATCAGGCGTTGGGTCCGGATCGGGCTGTGGATCGGGATCGGGTTCCCCTTCTGAAACAGTGGCCAGATAAGTTTCAAATTCAGTCACCCTGGGTGTGCCAGATGCCGACTCAATCACAAAACTGACTTTACTCAGATTAACCTGGTCGAACAGAATATAGTCCCCAACACCATTACCTGAAGCCAAATCGCTACCTGAATCATGATTTACCAGGGTCCAGTCACCGATTGTGCCCTCTGTGCCAGCATGTTCAAGAATGCGAACCGCGTTGATCGGCGCGGATAAATTCTTAACTGAAATGGTTCCCGTAGTGCCGGACGGCGACCAGTAGGTGCTTAAGTCTCCATCTCGGACGTTGCCATAACTGGTACCGCTTCCTTTAGAACTACCGTCAGAACCCGCACCAATCGAATAGTTTTCGCTGGTAGAGGTTACCTCACCTTCACCGGTGCCCGGCTCTTCTGGTGGTTCAGTGGGTTCTTCAGGCGGATCAACAGGGTCCTCTGGTGGATCCACTGGCTCCTCCGGTTGTTCTGTAGGCTCATCCGGTACAGTACCTGTCGCCAGATAGGTTTCAAATTCTGCGACCTTGGGTACACCAGAAGCCGAATTGATCACAAAATTCAGTTTGTTCAATGTTACTTCACTGAACTGAATGTAACCTGCTCCGTTTCCGGTGGCCAGCACGGCTCCGGTATCATGGTTTTCCAATGTCCAGTCACCTATGTTTCCTTCAGAGCCAGCAGCTTCAATAATATTGACTAAATTTACCGCTGTATTGAGATTTTTAACTGAGATTCTTCCGGTACTGCCCCCCGGAGACCAGTAGGTTGTCGTATCGCCATCGGTAACATTGCCATAGCTGGTACCACTGCCCTTTGAGCTACCATCCGCACCGGCGTTTAATGAATAGTTTTCGCCGGTTTCAAACTCACCGGGATCCGGGTCTGGTGTTGGATCAGGATCAGGCGTCGGATCGGGATCAGGCGTTGGATCTGGGTTTGGATCAGGATTATCTCCACCATTTGACGTTGAACAATTACCATCAGACACGGCTAAACCGGTATTAGCACCGGCACTGGCCAGCACAATGGCTTCTACACAGGATGCATCATCCAGCTCATAAACATAAGGAATACTGATACTGGTAGTGGAAACAGGATTAGGGCCAGCTGGATGGTTATCATCTGAATCCGCAGTCCAGGTTACTGAAGCATCAAAAATGTTGCCACTGACATCCCAATATCCCATGTCATTGGTATAAAAGGTTCCTAACGGATCTTTGGCATTTTCAAAATAGTTGTTTTCAGCCTTGATCTCACCACCGATTCTCGGGTTCATACCCGATTTGTTTATACCACTATACACATTGTTATAGGCATGAGCGGTAGCGTGTCTCAACAGTGGTGTTCTTGAATCAATGTTGTCATACAGGTTGTGGTGATAGGTTACCGGGCCATTATTATCATCACTGTCACTGGACCCAACCAGGCCACCCCTTCCGGAGTTTCGTAAAATACTGTAAGACAAGGTGATATATTTACTGGTGTCTTTTAAATCAAATAACGCATCGTAACCATCGCTTTCACCGCCACCAGCTTCAAGCGTAAGGTGGTCAGCCCAGACATTAAATACATCAGATTCCATACCGATGGCATCACCGCCATTGGATGTGGGCGAACCAGATTTTTTAACATTACGGACATGCAAGTTCTGCAAAATTACATTCGATGCATTGCGTAAATGAATACCCAGTTCATCAAAAAGCGCCCCATTACCAACACCGATAATAGAAATATTGCTCACATCTTTAATTTCTATCTTGTCATCTGCAGTGTTACAACTACCAGACACTTTCGAAGTATTGCCATGATTAATGGTACCCTCAACATGAATAATGATTGGAGTATCATTAGCCGCCCGGTTACACAATGCGGCGTGGATCTCGGTCCCCGTGGTTGCATACACCACACTGCCACCTGCTCCACCGGTAGTTCCGCCATTTAATGAAGCAAAGCCACCAGCATCTGCCCAAACCACGCCAGATTGCGCGGATAAAAGTAAAGCAATTGCCGAGCTCAATAAACCCGGTTTTCTCTTGCCTATGTTCATTTGTATTTACCTTAAATAATTATAAATTAAGTTATCTTTGGCATACCTTGATATCCCGACACATTTACCAACCCCAAAATGCCACCGGTAGCAACTTGAGCTAAAAATAAATGCCACCGGTGGCATTTATTGTAAAAAATCAAAGGCGCGTAGGCCTTTCTGTTGTGTCTATTGATAACTTTGTGATTGACGGTTGCTTACAGGCAACCACTCTACATCCTTGATTACATCCCAGTAACATCCCATTAACATGCAAAGTTATAACCTATAGTCCCGCCTAAGGTCAAATAATAACCCCATTTTTTTCTGTTTCATTGCTGAAGTTGCTAATTTACATTTAAAAATGTCAAAAACGAGTTCGAATAGGCCCATTCAGACGACAACATTACTCAAATGATAGAACTTCTAGTCGAATTTAATTAATTAGGAGTGATATGAACATGATTGAATGGGATGGCAACCGCAAGGGTTTATTACCCTTACTTTGGGTTTTTCTGACAGTGAATTATATTTATTGCGATGTGTTTACTTTGCACCTGGCTAAATATTTAGAAGCATTTTTATCCGGTGACGTAGGTGGAATGCATATTACCGAGGAATTTTTACTGGTTTTTGCTTTCATCATGCAAATTCCGATGATTATGATCCCGCTGTCCCGGCTTCTCAGCTACAAACTAAACAAATATGCCAACATCATTGCTGGAGTGATTACCACCGGGGTACAAACCTATACCGTCTTTATGGGAGGCACACTGCACTATATGTTTTTCAGTTTTTTTGAGATTAGCACGGGGTTAATCATTATTTATTTAGCGATTTCATGGAAACCGAGTGCAATTGAAGGAGAAACAACATAGCCAGGTAATATTATTGGTTTAGTGAGTTTCGATAAACTGACGGGCTATGTCCCGTCATGTTTTTAAAGGCGGTGTTAAATGTGGATTTAGAGTTGAAACCGACATCAAAGGCGATAGTCGTGATTAATTTGTCACTCTGCGCTAATTCCCGCTTTGCTTCTTCCACCCGATAACGGTTGACGAACTGAAAGAAACGCGTATTCAGATGTTGCGATAAGGTCTCTGAAATATGGTTTTCTGTCTCTGCAATTGCCTGAGATAACCTGTTCAGCGACAAGTCGTCTTGCAAAAACAACTTGTCTTCAACCATAGCCCTGTGAAGTTTGGAAGCAATTAATTGCATCTTCTCACTGCTGATAATGGCTTCGCGAGGCTGACTGGTGCGAGGTGCGCCTTTTTCAGATTGCTCTAATATTTTCTGTGCCAGCGATTTTTGAATAAAAATTCCCAGGGCAATAACTTCAAGTGTTGGCAGCAGCTTACCAGAGCCAACCCACAACCAACCCATCGCCCCCGCCATAAACTCCACTGAAAACAGTAGCCATACGGCGCCCCAAACCCACAAAATGGATCTAAACCAGGCTAGTGAATTGTGCTCTATCTCAGAAAACCGCTCCATAAGTTGTTGCACGTGAGCGCTATGCAATTTCAGCGATAATATTAGAAAAACAGCGGTAAACACGATAAATGTTACGGTGCTAAACAAGCAGGTAAATAAAGCAATGCGCCACAATTCTGGATCGCGTGTGGCAGGACTTGCCAGTGCCAGCTTTTCTGCCGGGCTAATCAAAAACATAAAGGGCAACATCGCCACAACCACCAAAATCGGACCGGCAGCAGCTAACCACAAAATCTTTTTATCTACGGCTTTTTCAGCAGACATAGTGGCATGAGCATAAAGATACAAAGCTGGTCCCAACAGTAATCTGAAAGGTAATTGCAACCCCGCCAGACCGGGCGCATAAACGTAGGCACCGGAATAAATGAACAGTTCACCCAGCAAATGGACGAGCAATAACACAAACAGTCCCTGAAGATAAAAGTTTTGCTTTTGTGCTGGTCTTTTAAAAACCTGCAACAAGGCCATTAACACCATGCCCAACATGCAGGAGTATAAAACTGTGGGAAACAGATCTATCATTTCATGAAGCTCAATGATTTTTTATTGTTTTAAATACATATTGATTAATATCATCTAAATTTTGAATTTATTTCTAATAAGGCTAGACAAGTATCTTAAAATACAGCGGTCAGACAATGTAATACTAGATCCAGACTAAAATGCGCAACTATGGCAGAAATAAGTCCATAACGCCAAAAGCACCAGCCATATAAAATAGAAACGCAGGTATTTCCTATAACGGTACCCCAAATAGCAAACGCATCGGTTACCCCATAAGACATCAGTTGGGGAAGATGGGCTGTCCCAAATAAAATACCCACCACTAATATTGTCCAAAATACTACGACATCAGTTAAAGTTTTTTTTAGGAGCAGGTTTTGTATGGCAAACAAGAGTAACGTCATTAATCCAAGCCTGAACCAAATTTCTTCCCCAACACTTGCCCCAAGAGACACGAGGAATCCACCGATAACTCCCCTAAAACCATATTCTGGCATCTCATCGGGCAAAGCGGAATCACTTCCCCAGCGAATTGCCAACAGGAATGCGCCCAAGGCAATTCCGTTTATAAACGCAAATTTCACCCCTCTCTGTAGCCCGTTAGTTTCAGATGTTCTCTCGCTCACTAAGCCAAGGCCCAGCTTTTTGCCGCATGTGAGCCCTACAAGCAATGCTGGTAAAGTGCATAAAGACAAGAATAAAAGGCTGGGTACTATAGTAACAATGAAGTCTTCATCAGAAACCATCTTTTCGTAAGCAATGTAACTGAACTGCGTTAACAAAGTGGCCAGAAACAAAAACATCAATTGAAATAGAAAATCACGGCGATTTTTATAAATGGATAACAAAACAGCTTCCATGACATTTATACTGGCTCTCAGGATAAAGAAATGACCACATAGCAACAAACAATAAGATGTTATTAAACGTAAATTTCGTAGACTGATAGACCACTCGAAAGCTAAGTGCCCTTTTCCACTACCAGATAGGTGTGTAATTCGGGATGCTGATCAAACTCCAGATGGCGAATGATACAACCGGCGTCCATAAACAGAGTTAAGAACCCATTTAAGCCCAACGAGGAATAATAAACTTCTGGCCCCATTGCTTTATTTTGATGGTCCCCTGCCTCTTCCGTACCACCAAAAGTAAAAATAAATACGCCATCGGGATTAAGTGCCGCAATAATCTTATTCAGCACTGGTTTTTGCATATCCAATGGAATATGCCAGATACTGTCCCACGCTGTGATGAAATCGTATTGCTGCGTTAAATTAAACTCACAGATATCTCCGTGATAAAAACACACATCAGGGTTGCGCTGACGAGCCAGCTCAATCATCTTTGCCGAAACATCTAATCCCGAATATTGATAGCCACGAGATACCAATAAATCAAGAAACCGCCCGGTACAGCCGCAACCAATATCCAACGCACTTCCCTCGGGTTGTGCAAAGCCCAGCGCTTTTTCATGGGCTGCAATACCATTCTGGCGATTAAAGGATTCTCGCTGCCACAAATGAGTAATTTGGTCGTAGGCTTTGCCTGTTTCAATTGGTTTCATTGCAGCTTTCTTTTACTTTATCGTTCTAAATTCTGTGATGCTTAAAAAACCAGGAAAAACAATCCGGTCATCACACTCACTCCCAGCAGCGCCGCTGCAATTTGCACTAAACCATCACGCTCTAACAATCCCAGTCCCATAATCATCAACACCAGAGCAGGTCCTAAATTGGTAAATGGTACCGGCAATGTGATAATGGCCCCCAACAAGGTAATGATAAAACCATTAATACGGTCAACAATAAAAGCTTCGGTGAATTGCCAGCGCGGTTTTAAAAAACGCTCTATCGCCCTGATTTTTGGCTCAAAAGTCAGTAAGGCTTTAGCCACACTGGGTCCACTAAGCGGGCGTTCCAGGATAAATTTGGGTAACCAGGCCTTAGTGCGCCCAAAGCTCATCTGAATACCCAGGCACATGATCAGGATACCAGCAAACAGGGATACAAACGGGATCACATTAAAAATAGACAGGAGTATCAGAAGCAAACCGAAAGTCCGATCTCCCATGCGGTCCGTCAACATTCGCAAAGTGATTTTTTCCTGACCGCACTGCTCAATCAGAGAAACAAGGACATCAGAGGTGCGAGTTCGCGGCGTCTCAGGAATGGTAAACAGCGTTTTGTCAGTATTTTTATTTTGCGTCAAACTACTTCACCAATGAGCTGTTCTTGTCCTGATTGTTCCGATTTTAGGTCAATTACACAGGTTCTACCAATTGCTAATGGCGATACTTGATATTGCCATACAAGGCTGCATAACGAGCGCAAAAATCAGACTGTTCAAGACGTAGCAACTCGTCGAACTAATCTTGGCAGTATGGATGCTCTGCCTGCCAGTGTCGGGCGATTTGCTCGCGGGTACACAGCCAAACGTGATCTTTGGCTTTTACATACTCTACAAAACGTTTTAAAGCAGCGAATCTGGCAGGTCTGCCAATGATGCGATTATGTAAGCCAATGGATAACATTTTAGGCTGCATCTGCCCTTCTTCATAGAGAATGTCAAAGGCATCCTTGAGATACTGATAGAACTGTTCCCCACTATTAAAACCCTGCGCGGTTGCAAAGCGCATATCGTTAGTATCCAGGGTATAAGGCACCATCAACAGGGGTTTGCCATTTTGAGTATCATAATAAGGCAAATCGTCCGCATAACTGTCTGCGCAATAGAGGATATCTTCTCGTTCGGCGATTAATTTCAGTGTGTTTGGGCTGGTTCTGCCTGTGTACCAGCCAACCGGCGCTTTGCCGGTTAACTGTGTATGCAGTCTGATGGCCTCATCAATTTGCTGGCGTTCCTGAGCTATGTCCATATCCTGATAATGAATCCAACGCAATCCGTGACTGGCAATTTCCCAGTCTGCCTGCAACATGGCCTGTACCGCTTCCGGGTTGCGTTGCATCGCCATAGTGACACCAAACACCGTGATTGGGATATGATGCTCCAGAAACAATCGGTGCAATCGCCAAAATCCGGCGCGGCTGCCGTATTCGTAGATGGACTCCATGGACAGGTGGCGATCAGGATAAGCCTGGGCGCCTATAATTTCTGAAAGAAATTTTTCTGAGTGGCTGTCACCGTGTAAAACGCAGTTTTCGCCGCCTTCTTCATAGTTAAGTACAAACTGTACCGCAATCTGCGCCCCACCGGGCCAATTGGCATCTGGCGGATTGGCGCCATAACCCTTTAAATCTCTGGGATAACTGGCCATAACTTTTATTCCGGTACTTTCAGGCCACAACTGCTCAAAATTGAGCGACACAGGTAATCGCCAACATCCTGGAAGCCTTTTTTATTCAACATCTTGCCATCCTTTAATATACTGATCTGAGCGGAGAAATCAGCGTAATGCTGGGTGGTAGCCCAAATCTGAAACATCAACATCGCCGGGTCCACATTGGCCATTTTGCCGTCCTGAATCCATTGCTGAATAATGGCAATACGAGATTGAAACCAGCTAACCATGCCGGCCTTAATTTCATCAGACAGTTGCTCTGCTCCTTTGATCATTTCCATCGCAAAGATTTTAGAGGCTTCGGGATAAGTGCGGGATATTTCCAGTTTTTCGCGGATATAACGCGACAAGGCGACCGCCGGATCATCCTGCGCTGTTGCGTGATCAAAACTGGAATTCCACAGAGACAAAATATCGCTCAACACGGCTTCATAGATGCCCTGTTTAGACTTGAAATAATAAAGTACGTTAGCTTTGGGTAATCCGGCTTTTTCTGCCACTTCCTGTACAGTTGCTCCCTGATAACCTTTAGTGGCAAATACAGTCACCGCAGCTTTAATAATTTTACCGTAATTTGCCTGTCTGACACTGCCCTTTACGTTCTTTTTGACGCTTTTTTGCACTAGCACTGATTCTTTTCCTCTATCGGTATTCCAATTTCTGATAGCGATGGCTGCAAACAATATATATTAATCTTCGCAGAAAGCGCCATACTATAACAGGTACTACAGTTAATTTAGGCTATAACAAAAAGGCATTGTCTGACTTTAGTTAGCGCCTGGCGTTTATTCAGACAACCCAATTGTTCACTTGCAACCCTGTTGAAATACCAATATATTGACCAAACGGTCAAGTTTTGCAATATATTTTAACCCGGAGGCACCTGATGATCAGCTTCTTGCTGAATAATGAACCCATCCATATTAGCAATATTGATAACAATTGCACGGTTTTGGAATGGCTCAGAGAAGATAAGAAACTGTCTGGCAGCAAAGAAGGCTGTGGTTCTGGTGATTGTGGTGCCTGCACGGTTGTATTAGCAGAGATCAATAAATCCGACGATGGTCTGAATTACAAAGCCATCAACAGTTGCATTACGTTTATGTCGGCGCTGGACGGTAAACAGCTTCTCACCGTCGAACACCTGGAAGAGCAATCACAATTACACCCGGTACAACAGGCCATGGTGGATAAGCATGGCTCACAATGTGGTTTTTGTACTCCGGGATTCGTCATGTCTATGTTTGCCCTGTATAAAGACAGAAGCAAAGGCAGCAACGATGATTTAAACAGAGATAACATTGAACACGCCCTGTCAGGCAATCTTTGTCGTTGTACCGGATACCGCCCTATCATCGATGCAACATTACAGGCTTGCGATCAGCCTGCCCCCGATAAATTTTCCAAAACAGAGTCCGATGTCGTTCAGTCTCTGAAGGCTTTGCCCGACAATCAAGGAGTCGACGGACTGCATCTACCCAAAAGCCGCACTGAACTAGCTGCGCTAATCAACAAATATCCTGATGCACGACTGGTGGCTGGCAGCACCGACCTGGCGCTGGAAGTGACACAAATGTACAAAATCTTGCCGCAGTTGATCAGCACACGTTATGTCCCTGAACTTAATAGCCTGACAATAGATAACAAACATTTAGTTATTGGTGCCGCTGTCACCTACAGCCAGTTACAAGACACTTTGTTAAATGAATACCCTGAACTCAATGAACTACTCACCCGACTTGGCTCTTTGCCTATCCGCAATCAGGGAACACTGGGAGGCAATGTCGCCAATGCCTCGCCAATTGGTGATATGCCGCCGGTCTTATTGGCATTAGATGCCACCCTGACCTTAGACGACGGCGAGCAAAGCAGAAGCTTGCCGGTGCAGGATTTCTTTTTAGATTACAAAAAAACGGCCCTTCGCTCCGGAGAATGGCTGCGCGATATTCGTATTCCCGCAAAAGTGAATGCTAGTTTTTTAAGCGCTTACAAGATATCCAAACGTATCGAAGATGATATCTCAGCGGTATGTGCCGTCTTTAATCTGCAGGTGGAAAATGGCGTTGTCAGTAACCTGCGCACCGGATTTGGTGGCGTTGCGGCCATTCCTTCTCGTTGCGCTGCACTGGAGACAGCCATCACCGGAGAAACCTGGAACAGAGAAACCATGCTAAAAGGCAAAGCCATATTAGCCAATGCTTTCAATCCAATTGATGATGTCAGAGCCACAGCGCAATACCGCAAGGATATGCTGGTTAATTTGTGGCAGCGCTTTTGGCTGGAGTCTCAGAACCACAACCACACGGAATTGAGGGTGTTGCAACATGCGTAAATTAATAGACAACAACACGACACCCGGTTTCAGCACTAAATCAGTCGGCACCAGTAAAAAGCACGAAAGTGCTGACCGCCATGTAACTGGTAAAGCCAGATACATCGACGATATGCCAGAGCCCGCAGGCCTAATGCACGCCGCGGTGGCAATGAGCGACACCGCCAGGGGCATCATTCGCACCAAAGATGTCAGTGCAATTAAAGCGTTTCCCGGCGTTGTGGACGTTATCACAGCAGAAGACGTACCTGGTCATCTGGATATTGCTCCGGTGTTCGAGGGCGACCCGATGCTGGCGCACCAACAGATTTTATTTCATCGTCAGCCCTGGTGTGCATTGTTATCCACCTCCACCAATATTGCCCGAAAAGCGGCTGGTTTAGGAAAATTAGAAGTCGACGCCGAAAAACCGGATTTAGATATCCATCAGGCTCACCAGAAGCAAAACTTCGTCCGCCCGACGCACCAAATGAAGCAAGGGGATTTTGAAAAAAGCAGTGCTTCGGCGGCCATTACCGTAAGCGGTGAGGTCAAAATTGGCGGTCAGGAACACATGTATCTGGAAGGACAGGTTGCGCTGGCCATTCCCGAGGAAGAAGACCGAATAAGCATTTACACTTCCTCACAACATCCCAGTGAGGTTCAAAAACTGGTTGCCGAAGTGCTAAATATCAAACTGCACAAGGTTACTGTTGATATGCGCCGCATGGGGGGGGGATTTGGCGGTAAAGAGACTCAGGCTGCGCAATGGGCCTGCATTGCAGCCTTGCTAGCCGTACGCAACCGCTGCCCGGTCAAATTGCGGGTTCCTCGCATGCAGGACATGATGCTGACCGGTAAACGCCATCCATTCCAGAACAGCTTTACGGTGGCCACCGATGAGCAAGGGGTAATTCAGGCCACGCAGGCAAATATCAATGGGCTGTGTGGCCATTCAGCAGATTTGTCTGAAGCCATTGTCGACAGAGCCATGTTTCATTGTGACAACGCCTATTACCTCGGTGCAGCTGACATTGTGGGCTACCGCTGTCGCACCGATACCGTATCTCACACTGCGTTTCGCGGCTTTGGTGGGCCGCAAGGCATGGTATTAGCTGAAGCCATGATTGAGGCTATCGCCCGGAAAACCGGAGAAGATCCCCTCACTATACGACAGCGCAACTTGTATGGTGGTGCTGGGCGCGATACGACTCAATACGGCATGAAGATTGAGCATAACAACTTGCCGGATCTTATCCAGCGACTGACTGAATCATCAGAATACTGGCAACGCAGAGAAAGCATTAAGCAATTTAATCAGCAAAATACCGTTCTCAAGAAAGGCCTGTCGCTGACACCCGTCAAGTTCGGTATTTCCTTTACCGCAAAGCACCTGAATCAGGCGGGTGCATTGGTACATGTTTATACTGATGGCAGCGTTCAGGTAAATCACGGTGGCACCGAAATGGGCCAGGGCCTGCACACAAAAATCCAACAAATTGCCGCCAATGAATTTGGTCTGGATATTGAGCATATCGAAGTCACCGCCACCCGCACGGACAAAGTACCTAATACCTCGCCTACTGCTGCTTCCAGCGGCACCGACATCAATGGCAAGGCCGTGCAAAATGCCTGTTTAACAATAAAACAACGTCTGGCGGATTTCTGGGCCGAGCAAAATCAGGGAAACAGCGACGCGGTTACATTCAAAGATGGTGTGGTTAGCCTGGATAAGGCGCAAATCCCCTTTGCCGATTTGGTGCAACTGGCTTACATGAATCGGGTTTCTTTGTCCTCTACCGGTTTTTATAAAACCCCTAAAATTCACTATGACCGCACCACCGGAACCGGCCGCCCATTTTTCTACTTTGCCAATGGCGCTTCGGTTTCAGAGGTAACTCTGGATACCTTAACCGGTGAATATCGGGTTGACCGGGTTGATATTCTGCATGATGTCGGCACCAGCTTAAATCCGGCCATTGATATTGGCCAGATTGAAGGCGGGTTCATTCAGGGTATGGGCTGGCTGACTACCGAAGAATTGTTGTGGGACGACAACGGCAGATTGCTCAGCAATAATCCGGCAACCTATAAAATTCCGGCCATTGGGGATACGCCCAGGGAATTCAATGTAGAGCTATATCCTTACCCCAACGAAGAAGACAGTATCTATCACTCCAAGGCTGTGGGTGAACCTCCCCTCATGTTGGCCATGAGTGTCTGGTGTGCACTTAAAGATGCCATTTCCAGCCTGACTGACTACAAAGAAGATCCGAAGCTGGATCCGCCTGCCACGCCAGAAAAAGTGTTAAAGGCTATTCAGGCATTGCCTGCTGACAGCCTCACTGTAGAGGTGTTAAGCCGATGAAGATCAGCAACTGGATGCAGGCCATCAGCTATTGTCAGGAGAAACAGCACCCCTTTGTGTTGGCCACAGTCATAGAACACAAAGGCTCGGTACCACGAGACAGTGGCGCCAAGATGGTGATCACTCAGGACCAGACTTTTGACACTATCGGCGGTGGCAACCTGGAATACATGGTTACGCGTAGCGCTCAGACCATGCTACTGGCAAACAATACGGCGATAAAAGTCGAAGAGTACCCCTTATCAGCTAAGCTGGCCCAGTGCTGTGGTGGTTTTGCCAAGGTATTACTGGAAAGCCATCAGATCCAGACACAACAAATCGCCGTATTTGGCTCAGGCCATGTTGCTAATGAATTGCTGCCTATCCTGCAGCGCTTGCCAGTAAGAATACATTGGATTGATGAACGTTCTGATTTATTCCCGGCAACAATGCAAGCCAACGTCAATATCATCGCCACTGATTGCCCTGTCAGCGAATTAAAGTTACTACCAGCAAATACGCTTGTTCTGATCATGACCCACAATCATCAGCTGGATTTCGATTTGGTTAAAACGGCACTCAAGCGAGATGATATTCAATATGTAGGCATGATAGGCTCGCAAACCAAAGCCAAACGATTTCGCTACAAATTAAAACAACGAGAGCTGAGCGATGTCCAAATAAACAAGCTGGTGAGCCCGGTAGGTGAACTCTCGGTGCCGGGAAAAACCCCCATTGAAGTGGCCATTTCCATGGCGGCCCAAATCACCCAGTTGTTGCATCAATCGAAACAGCAAAGCACGGATACTGACACAGAAGAATACATTCAGGAGGACACTCACGCGTGACCTTACAGCAACTCAATCAGCTCAATATTGACGATTGCATTAACTGGTTTGAACAAACCTGTGCGGCGCAAAACTGGTGTCAAAAAATGACACAAGCCCGTCCCTTTTTAGGTTTATCTGAATTACAAACCAAAGCGGAATTCTTTTGGCAACAATGTAGTCACCAGGACTACCTGCAAGCCTTTGAAGCCCACCCTATGATTGGCGATGTCAACAGCCTGCGAGAAAAATACGCCAGTACGAAAGGCATAGCCAGTAGTGAACAATCCGGCGCCCAAAGTGCCAGTGAAGAAACCTTGCAGTCGCTACACCGGCTAAATCAGCAATATCTGGAAAAACATGGTTTTATCTTTATCGTGTTTGCGACGGGGAAAAGTGCCGGGGAAATGTTACAAATACTGGAAGAGCGGCTGCCCAATGATACCGAAACTGAAATTCAATTAGCGGCTGCCGAACAACTTAAAATTACCCTGCTTCGAATTAACAAACAATTGCAAATGGAAGGCTTAGTATGATCACGTTATCCAGCCATGTTTTAGATACCACCAAAGGGCGACCTGCAGCAGAAATGGCCTTAATTTTAACCTCGCCAGATGGGACACAGCATCAGGGGGTAACCGATAGCGATGGTCGCTGTAAAGATTGGGGCATAGCGCACTACGAGGCCGGGATTTATTGTTTGCGCTTTATGTGTAAGGAATACCTGGACAGTTACGCCCCGGACAGCCTGTACCCGTTTGTCGATATCCATTTTGAAATGACAGAAAGTGGCGGCCATTACCACATTCCCCTGTTGATCTCGCCCTTCGGTTTTAGTAGTTACCGCGGCAGTTAAGTAAAAAATTCAGAGAATAAGTTAATTATGAGTATCAAGTTAATCACCGGTCATATTGTCCACTTCCCAAACAGCACAGAATCGCCGCAACAGGATGTAGTGGAAATCAAACAAGGTGCGTTAGCCATTGATGGTGAAAAAATCCTGACAACGGATACGGCTGCGCAGTTAACACAACGCTATCCCGATGCGGAAGTGATAGATTACGGCAACAAACTGGTGGTACCCGGTTTTATCGATACCCACCTGCACTTTCCACAAACAGAAATGATTGCCAGTTTCGGGGAGCAGCTAATTGACTGGCTGAACAAATATACCTTTCCCACAGAGCGCCAATTTGAAGATCCGGCCTATAGCCGAAAGATTGCCGATTTTTTCCTGAACCAATTGTGGCGCAACGGCACCACCACGGCTGCCGTATGGGCAACTGTTCATAAAAACTCGGCAGAACAATTATTTAGTGCGGCTTACGAGCGCAATATGCAGATATTAACCGGCAAAGTATGCATGGACCGCCATTGCCCAGACTACTTGCAGGATACCCCTGAGTCAGCGCAACAGGACTCTGCTGATCTCATTGCCACCTGGCATAACAAAGGCCGTCTGAAATATGCCATAACGCCAAGATTCGCCCCCACCAGTACCGAAAAACAAATGGCCATGATGGGTGAGCTGATGTCCAGTTACAAAGACGTCTATTTGCAAACTCACCTGAGTGAAAATCAACAGGAAATTGCCTGGGTAAAAGAGCTGTATCCCAACAGTAAACACTATCTGGACGTGTATGACAGCTACCAAATGGTGACAGAGCGCTCTTTGTTCGGTCACTGCATACATTTGGAAGATGACGAATGGCGACTGATGTCAGAAAAAGGGGCGATTGTCTCCTTCTGCCCCACGTCAAACCTGTTTTTGGGTAGCGGATTATACAATCTCAATAAAGCCAAAGCGTTTAACGTTAAAACGACTCTGGCCACAGATGTAGGTGGTGGCGACAGTTTTAGTATGTTGCGCACATTGGGCGAAGCCTACAAGGTATTTCAGTTACAAAACATCACCATGGATTCGTTGTCAGGCCTGTACATGATGACCAGAGGTGCAGCAGATGCCCTGAAGTTACCTGATATCGGGGATTTTAACGCCGGTACATTTGCTGATTTTACCGTGTTAGATCCGCATTTTAATGAGCTATCTTCGTTGCGTTTACAGGACTCTGACGATGCAGAAGATATTTTATTCGCGCTGAGTATGCTGGCCGACGAACGTGCCACCGTCGCTACCTGGATTGCAGGTAATCCTGTATGGCAGGCACAATAATAAAAACTAAAACGGAATAGCCTTTAGTGAAGGCAAACTACAAATAACAGGGATAGCTAAAAACAATAAGTTAAGGGGACTTTTATGTGGGCTGACTGGGTTGCGTTATTTATTCGCTGGTTTCATGTCATTGCAGGCATCGCCTGGATAGGCGCGTCCTTTTATTTTATCTGGTTGGATAACAATCTTCGCCAGCCGCCACAATGGAAAAAAGACAAAGGCATTAAAGGTGATCTTTGGGCTGTGCATGGTGGTGGCTTTTACGAAGTCGCCAAATACGAATACGGCCCGGAGCAAATCCCCAAAACCCTGCATTGGTTTAAATGGGAAGCCTACGCCACCTGGTTGAGTGGCATGTTGCTGTTGATATGGATGTATTATCTGGGCGCCGAAGCCTACCTGATTGACCCGGGTGTTAAAGCCATGGAGGCCTCCACAGCCATCAGCCTGGGCCTGGGGTTTATCTTTGGCGGTTTGTTTATTTACGAAATTGCCTGTCGCAGCCCGCTGGCAAAATCTGCCGGACTTTTTGCGGTATTTTTAGTATTGTTTTTAAGTTTATCGGCCTGGCTGGCTACTCAGTGGTTTAGCGGTCGCGGTGCCTACATTCACGTTGGCGCCCTGATAGGCACGATAATGGCCGGTAACGTGTTTTTTACCATCATTCCATCGCAGCGAAAACTGGTCCAGGCGGTAACAGATAAAGAGCCCATTGATCCGCAATGGGGTGCCGGTGCCAAGCTGCGCTCAGTACATAATAACTATCTCACACTGCCCATTATCTTTTTAATGATCTCAAACCACTACCCTATGACCTACCAGCACCCACAAAGTTGGTTGGTACTAGTGGCTATAGCTGCGGTATCAGCCTGGATAAGGCACTTTTTCAATCTGCGCCACATAGGCATAGTCCGGCCTTCAATTTTGATTACCGGCGCAATAGGTATGTTATTTATCGCCATTTGGGTATCAAAACCTCAAACCACACCGGTGCAAACTTCAGTGGAATCAGCCCCCACAATTCCGGTAAATCAGGACATAATGGCCTTAATGCAAAAACATTGTAGCAATTGTCACAGCGAGACACCCAGCGACGATATCTTTGTGGTTGCGCCACTGGGATTAAAGCTGGACAACTGGTCACAGGTTATTCAATGGGCTCCACGAATCCACCACCGGGTATCTGTGACCAAAGACATGCCTTTTTTGAATAAAACAGAGATGACTGAAGAGGAACGCCAGAAAATTACCGACTGGTATCATGAGGCCATCAGGAAATAGCCACCCGGTCAGCATGTTGTAAATTTACGTAAATATACTGTACATCGCCACACTGATCCTTACACTGTTAGCCTGCGTAAATGCTAATTTGATAAGGATGAGTTTGGATGACATCGAAGCTGGTTTTCAGTGTGGTTATAGCTGCGGCTTTTTTCTTCAACGCAATGGTCAGCGCGCAATCCGGTAATGGACCTGAACGGGCAGCGAACATCATTGCCCAACCACTGCAATTTCAACCTCTCAAATCAGCAATAGACACCATTGGTACGGCGGAGGCTCAACGCTCGGTCAGTATCTACCCTGCCACATCCGACATTGTCACTGAGGTATTATTTCAGCCTGGTGACTTTGTACAGTCCGGTCAGGTATTAATAAAACTCGATGATCGACGGCAGGTAATCGCAGTTGAGCGCGCCAAAATTGAACTCGCTGACAGAGAGCGTACACTTACCCGACTGAAAGAAAGCAAAACCCGGGGCGCTGCCACACAAAGCGATGTCGATGATGCCATCACAGAACGTGATTTGGCAAAAGTTCAGTTACAGTCAGCTGCAGCGGATCTTGAAGACAGAACGGTAAACGCACCATTTTCCGGCTACCTTGGTTTGACCGATGTGGAACCAGGTGATCGAATCAACACCAATACCTTAATCACCACCATCGATGACCGTTCCAACCTCTATATCAATTTTTCTGCGCCCGAATCCGCGCTGACAATTCTTAACAATGAGGCCATTGTGACGCTATCGCCCTGGAATAATCGCGGTAATGAAATAACGGCTGAGATAGCGCAAATTGATTCACGCATCAATATCCAGGACCGGACACTCAAAGTGCGGGCGATTCTGGATAACCAACATGATGTTTATCGTCCTGGATTGAGTTTCAAAGTCACCTTGCAGCTTGATGGTGAACCCTATCCTGTGATCCCGGAAGCCGCACTTTCCTGGGGAGCAACCGGTGCCTACGTATGGATAGTTCGGGAAGGAAAAGCAAACCGCGAGCGGGTTAATATTGTGCAACGCCTGCGTGGCAATATACTGGTCGAAGGCCAACTACAACGTGGCGAATCGCTGGTTATTGAAGGAATTCAGCAACTCAGAGAAGGTCAGGCGGTGCAGGCTTTTAGCAATACCGGTAAGAAACAACTAACCAGTGTGGAGCCCGGCTAATGTCTGAGCTACATACCAGTCACAAAGAAGATCTCCCGTCTTTATCAATTCGACGTCCGGTACTGATCATAGTACTGAATCTGTTGATCATTATTGCCGGTTTGTCGGCCATTCTGGGTCTGGAAGTGCGGGAATTACCCGATGTAGACCGCCCGGTTGTGTCAATTCGCGCCTCCTACCCCGGGGGTGCCCCCGAAACCGTGGACACCGAAGTTACCAGTCGGCTGGAAGGCGCTGCTGCCAGAGTCAGTGGTGTAAAAAGTATCAGAGCGCAAAGTGAAGAAGGCTTTGCCAGGGTTGTCATAGAATTCAGACCCGGTATCAATATAGAAGATGCCGCCAACGAAACGCGGGAGGCTATCAGTCAGGTGCAACGGCAACTGCCTGATGAAGTTGAGCGACTTGCCATCGTGAAAGCCGATAATGATGCCGGTGCCGTGGTAAGCCTGACGCTGTCCAGCGATAGTATTGAAATGGAATCGCTCACCGAGATGGTGGAAACGGATATTGCACCGCTGTTTTTGTCTATACCAGGGGTGGCGGATATTCGCATCAATGGTGAACGGGAAAAGGTGTTAAGAGTCACCGTCGATCCTATTCGCCTGGCCAGTTTTGCCCTGTCCTTTTCCGACGTCGCCAGCGCCTTGCGTACAGCGCCATTTGACGTCCCGGCAGGCAGCCTGCGTTCTACAGATCAGCAGGTAATTGTGCGAGCTGATGCCACCTCTATAACCGCCAGCGAAGTAGAGAACATCCTGATATCAGGGAATACCCGTGTTGGGGACGTTGCCAATGTGTACTTCGGTCCTGCCGACGCTAACAGTTTTGTACGCCTCAACGGCAAGCCCGTCATCGGGTTAGAAATATTGCGCCAGGCTGGCGCTAACACCATCGAGATATCTGATCAAACTCAGGCGATGGTTGAAGAATTACGACACCGATTTCCGTCCTTAGAAATACACATCACCGATGATGACGCCCAGTTTATTCGCGGTTCCATTGAGGAGGTGTTAACCTCTCTTTCCTTCACTATTGCCTTAGTAGTTTTTACCCTCTGGCTGTTTTTGGGTTCTTTCAGAGCCACAATTATCCCTGCGCTTTCTATTCCGGTATCACTTATCGGGTCACTTGCGGTTATGTGGATGCTGGGCTTTTCCATCAACATACTTACCTTACTTGCCTTAGTGCTGGCAACAGGTCTGATTGTTGATGACGCCATTGTAGTATCGGAAAACATTCAGCGCAGAAAATCACTGGGGTTGGCCAGCAAGGCAGCGGCAGTTATAGGTAGCCGGGAAGTGTTTTTCGCCGTGGTCGCCACCACCGCAGTGTTAGTGGCCGTATTTGTACCTATCGCCTTCTTACCTTCCACAGCGGGGCGACTGTTCAGAGAATTCGGCGGTGTGTTGTCAGCTTCAGTGATCATTTCCTCGTTTGTTGCGCTAACGCTGGTGCCTGCCTTTAAGGCCAAAATACCCACAGGCAACAATAAGACCATGTTCTCCGGTTTTGGCAATGCCTGTTTAACAGGCTATAAAACCGCATTGGGCTGGTGCTTAACCCGCGGTTTTGTGGTGTTGTTATTGAGTGTTGTGGCAGCCGGGGGCGCTGTCGCCATCTATGACTCAGTGAAAAAAGAACTGCTTCCACCCGAAGACCGGGGCAATGTCCGTATTTTCGCCCGGGGACCTGATGGTGTGGGTATCGCGTTTATGGACCGACAAGCTGAAAAGATGGAAGACACTTTGCTACCTTATATGCAAGATGGCAACATCGAAACCATCAAGACGGTGGTCGGTCAGTGGGACCCCAATATTGTCTACATTACGGTCAATCTCAAAGACTGGGAGCAGCGCAGTAAATCACAGCAAGATATCATCGCCGAAATAAGACCTGAATTGAACAAGATTCCAGGCGCACCGGGGCGAGCATTTGGTCCCAACTCTCTAAACCTTAGGGGACAGGGAGGCGGTTTAGAATTTGCGATCACCGGCAATGATTATGACGAAATATACGATGTCGCACAGGATTTCAGTAAAGCATTGGAAAACCGTTTTCCACAAATGGGGCGGGCCGAAATATCCTATCAACCTACTCAACCACAAATGCGGGTGCATATCGATCGTCGTAGAGCAGAAGAGTTGGGGGTGCCCTTTTCTGATATTACCAACACGCTCAGATCTGCCATTGGTGGCTACGATCTGGGTAATCTCAATGTCGGTGATCAGGCTATTCCGATTATGTTGCAGTCCACCTATAAGGACATTGCAGATCCAGCCGATTTAACAAACCTGTATGTGGGCTCAGGTAATGGCAGTTTGGTACCACTTTCCAGTATTGCCTACATCACTGAAGAAGGCGTTGCCGCAGAGTTAGAGCGTCATGCCCAGCGACGGGCCATTGAAGTAGATGTGGACTTGCCTGACAGTATTTCCATGGAAGAAGCCGTTACCGGCCTGCGAGAACTAGCACAAGATGTGTTACCGGATGGCTTTGGCCTGGTGTTTTTGGGCGAAGCACTGACCTTCAGAGAAACCGATCAACAGGTTAACATCACCTACCTGGTAGCCTTTATCATAGTACTTCTGGTTTTAGCCGCGCAGTTCGAAAGCTTTAACAGTGCGCTGGTTGTCATGATCACTGTGCCTTTCGGTATCGCAGCGGCTATTTACGCTGTATTTTTAACCGGCACTTCCATCAATGTCTATTCCCAGATTGGTCTGGTGATGCTGATTGGCCTGTTGGCAAAAAACTCCATCCTGCTGGTGGAGTTCGCTGATCAACTCAGAGACCAGGGACATTCAGTAAAAGACGCGATATTAAAAGCCGGTGAAGTGCGTCTGCGCCCAATTATGATGACCTTAATGTCTACGATTCTGGGAGGTATCCCCTTAATCGTCTCCAGTGGCGCCGGTGCAGAGGCCCGAAACGCTATTGGCTGGGTAGTGTTTGGCGGACTGGGTTTAGCGGTGGTATTTACCCTGTTTCTCACACCTGTTTTATATTTTTGGCTTGCCCGATTCGTTAAACCCCGCAAAGACAACGCTAAACAACTGGAAACAGAGCTGCAATCCGCCGGAGAAAAACTGCAACAGCACAACCAATAGGTCCCTTACAGTTTAAAGCCTTAAAAGACAATGAAAAAAGAAAATGAACTCAGCAAGCGTACATTGGCAGTTAGCTTGCTGCTGGTAGTAGCCATTGTGGCAGCGGGCACAGCGATAGCTCATATGTCCTGTATATATTTAGGGCCTCAGTGCTTTGAGGCCCAGTATGCTCCGATGGAAATCGTCGAATCTGCCCGACAAGGAACACTGCTGGCTCCGCTTGGCACCATTTTTGTTTCCGCACTATTTTTAGCAGTTACAGCGTATGCACTGTCAGCCGCGGGGTTTATTCGCGTGCTTCCGCTGTTAAAAGCCGCGATAATCACAATTTCCTCGCTATGTGTTATCAGAGGCATCTTGCCAATACAGTTAAAAATACGCCATCCAGAATTGGTAGATCTGAGTAACTTATTGATTGGACTCACCTGGCTGCTTTGCGGTATTTTCTTATACCTTGGCTATCGGATGATGAATCACAAAAAATAAAATCATGAATAAGCTTTACGTCTCACTATTTTTTATCATTGCTGTTATATATACGCTCAGCAGCCCTCTGGCACCCTACCCCCTGAGTCCTCTGGTAAAGGTATTCCCAATCGTTGTTTTAGCCTTAGTGGCTTACCAGCAGCTCCCTGCGGGGCATCGTACTTATCCCTTGTTGGCATTGACATTTAGCGGTTTAGGCGATGTATTACTGGCAATGCAGTTTGAACAGAATTTTATGGCGGGCCTGAGTGCTTTTCTGATCGCTCATGTCTTTTACATCATTTGCTTTGCGCGATTTGTCGACGATGTGCAAATTTACAAAGCCCGGTTTAGACATCTGGCGGCGCTGGCTATGTTGATCTACTCCTGGTTTATGGCCCAGTGGGTGATGCCGGAAGAAGTTGTTTTGAGATATGCGGTTATTGTGTACGTTGGCGTTATCAGTTTTATGTGTATCAGCGCTATCTTTTCGGCACAAACGTCCCATCGTCTTCATTTGTACGGCGCCCTGATTTTTGCCGTCTCAGATAGCCTGATAGCCTGGAATGCCTTTCGGCACCCCATCCCTTTCGCAACGGTCTGGATCATGGCCAGTTATTATCTGGCTCAATACCTGATCATCGTTGGAATTATACGTCTTACGGCATACGCTCGCCACGAGATGTAACGTAAAGCTGATACCACTGCTCACGGCTTAATTGCACCTTAGTGGCTTGTGCACAGGCCTGGATGCGTTGTGGGTTTGTCGTACCTATGATTGGCTGAATATTTGCCGGATGACGCATTAACCAGGCAAGCACGATAGCTTCTTTAGATACGTTAAATTCTGCCGCCATCATAGCCACCAGGTTCGCGGTAGCAATCACATTTTCAGGCTGACCATCGAGATTGCGCCCCGAAAACAATCCTTGTGCAAGACATCCCCAGGCCTGTATTTGCACATTATTGCTGCGGCAATACTCAACAATACCCGGTGAAAAGTGATTCGTTGTACCGGATGACATACCCGCGTTTACACTTTCATTTAACCAGTCCAGATTGCGCAGACTCATTTCTAACTGATTGGCGACCAGGGGTTGTTGCAAACCAGATTGCAAATATGCCATTTGATAATCATGCATATTAGAAACGCCGAAGTGCTTAACTTTGCCCTGTTCGATAAGCTGATTGAACGCTTCTGCAACATCATCCAATTCCATCAGAGGATCTGGGCGATGTAGCAGCAATATATCCAGTTGCTCGATATTTAGTCGCGCTAAAATACCCTCCACTGACTGTGTTATCCAGGATTTTGAAAAGTCATAGCGCGCCGGGCCTTTGTCGTCATCAAATTTAATGCCACACTTACTTTGGATCACGAATTGTTCACGCAATTCCGGACGCTGTTTAAGCACTTCGCCAAACACCGCTTCGGCTTTGCCCAATGTATAAATATCAGCGTGATCGATAAAATTGATGTTGCCTTCCAGTGCGGCATCTAAAGCTTGGTGCAATTCCGTAATATGTGCAGGTGTAAACGGCTCTGCACTCCAGTCACCGCCAAATCCCATACAACCTAGCCCAATCGAACTCACCGATGGAAAATAATTTGATAACGGAATAGATTTCATCATTTCTTTGCTCCTCATTTATACCGGGAAACCCCAAAGACCAATATTGTCAAAATGGACACGTTTGGGTTGTTGAAGTAAAAATAATACTGACTGCGCCAGATCTTCCGGTTGTAACCAACCAGACTTTTGGTTGTCTTCCGAGTTTGCCGCCGGCACCTGCACTAACCCGGGACACAAGCTGTGGACCTTGATGCCAAACTCTCTGACTTCTTCCTGCAGAGCCAGGCCCAACCCCAATACACCAAATTTTGCCGCACAATAAGGGCCAGCTTCTGCGTAACCATTTTTTGCAGCCTGAGAAGCAATATTGATAATAAATCCACTTTTCTGCGCCTGCATCGTGGGTAACACTGCCTGACTCAGCAAAAAAGTCCCTTTGGTACAGGTTTCCATGACTAAATCCCAGTTTTCTTCCGGACAATCAATAATTTTATCTGTAACACCCAGGCCCGAATTATTAATTAAAATGTCTACTGTACCAAATGACTGTAACGTTTTAGAAACCAGCCCCTGAATATCCGCTTTTATTCGTACGTCGGCAGCCACTGGTAAACACCTGGCCTCATATATGGCATTAAATTTATCCGCAGTTTCTGACAGCAGTGCCTGACGGCGAGAGCTAATAACTACATTAACGCCGGCTTTAAGCAGCGCTTCAGTGATAGCAAGACCAATACCTGAGGCCCCACCCGTGACAATAGCCACTTTGTTTGCGAGTGTGTTCATTTAAATTCCTATGGAGATTTGAAAACTAAGCCCAGCTTACATTAAACGCGTAAATGTACTGTCCAATATGTGAAGGTGCCATCAACAAGGTATTGGAGACAACCGCCTTAAACACATTAAAGTTACCGTATAACTGGCGCATACCGGAGAATTTAGGGGTGAAAAAAGACAAGGGAATATAGACCATGGTAACAACAAAATAACCTTGCCACAGAGACTGACTAAAGTAGCGCTCGTTAAAGGCCAAACCGAACAAGCCGATAAGGCCAAACAGCACCACGATGACATCAATGACATCCTGAACCTTATAGCCTTTGGTATTTTGCTGCCATGTCCCATTAGACAGATCAAACAGGCGTCCAATGACAGAAACCACAACCAATATTGAGGTATACCAGAAAACGATTGTCCAACTCATTTTTGATTCTTTTTAAGCCATTCGTTTAACAGTTTAATTTGACCACATTTATATGCTGCATAGGTGATTCTCAGAGAATTACTTAAAATTTCGCTGTCAGTCCACCCAGTCTTGTCTCGCAACTCGGCGTAACAATCAACCGCTTCAGGATTTACGTAGCCTCTTAACATTTTTTTGCCTTCAGCTTTTTGCTTTTCTCTGAACCGCTTTTGTTTATCTGCGTTTGCTTTCAGACGATTTTTAACGTTGCTCATGTCTATGAAAAGTCATCCCTTTTATGCAACTATACCCTTTCCCACGACGAATGAAAGTTTCACAGAAAATTTGCACAATTAATACCCTGTGTCATCCTCCAAACCATAAAAATACTGGCGAAAAAGACTAATCAGACTTGTTTAGCGCACAAGTGTTCGCTAAATTAGCCGCAAATTTTTAAACAGTGAAGTGCAAAAATGTCAGAAAGAAAGAATCAGTTTGATAAAGAAGACCTACTTAGTTGTAGTCGCGGCGAACTCTTTGGACCAGGAAACAGCCAGTTGCCTGCGCCCAATATGTTGATGATGGATCGCATTGTAGAAATTAGCGAAGATGGCGGAGACAACGGCAAAGGTTACATCCATGCTGAATTGGATATCACACCTGATCTGTGGTTCTTTGATTGTCATTTTCCGGGCGATCCTGTCATGCCCGGTTGCCTGGGTTTGGATGCCATGTGGCAACTAGTTGGATTCTTTCTGGGTTGGAGTGGCGGCCCCGGCAAAGGCCGTGCACTGGGTGTGGGCGAAGTGAAATTTACCGGCCAGATCTTACCTACAGCTAAAAAAGTCACCTACAAAATTACCATGAAGCGCGTCATCAAGCGCAAACTGTTTATGGGCATTGGTGATGGAGTAGTAGAAGTAGACGGCCGTCCAATCTATGAAGCAAAAGATCTGAAAGTGGGTCTGTTTCAGGATACCAGCAACTTTTAATTTAGTGCCAGATATACAAAAGCCCCTCTACCGGGGCTTTTGTTCTCTCTAAAATACTGAAGATTGTGTTTTTATTTTACAAGACCTAAGCTTCGATCTTCCATTGCAGCTCTCCAACCACCAAGCCACTGAGAACGCGCCTCTACAGCCTGGAATGGACAGTTGTCTTTAGCCCTACCAGAAATACCAGCTTGATACCCTTTTGCGTGGGCCCGAGATAATTTATCGCGCTTTTGTCTTTTCATTTTCACCTCTTTATCAATTGCTGTTTGTAGGCTTTATGCCCACCCCTATGAAATAGAGGATCCTGACCTTGTGTTCAAGGTTTAATTTTTACACTGACTACTTGACAACACATAAGTAAATGAAATCCATACAGCTTTTTCTTTACAACATTTTTTCATAAAAATTACATTTTTAATTACATGCAATTAGCGGTTAATTTTTATGATTAAAAACGCATAAAAAAGCCGCGAATCGCGGCTTCAGACAAAGTAAAAACAACTGGTTTATTAGCGTTTAAATCTTCTCATCAGTAATACAAGGGGTAACAGCAACAAGCCCCATCCCGTTGAGCCACCCTGACGATCAGGCGCGCTGGTATCGTCATCATCGTCATCGCAGGAATCAATTTCGCCACCGGGAATCGGATTTAAACGTACAGTGATAAAGGTATCAACCAGGTTTTCAGAACCATCATCAGCTAATGCCAGATTACCCTGAACATCAGTTTCAGCCCGTCTGACTCTGGCCAGCGCAGCAATTTGCCCACTGTCATTGATGCTATGCGCCTGAATAATCGTATAAGGTGAATCACAACTCAATAAATCATTGAGGTTCTGAAAGGTGCTGTCGTTCACATCATAGACAAACGCTTCTCTGCGTCGCGTGCTACTTAGGGTGGTTTCTACCTCGCCCTCGCCCACAACCTGACCATTATTGTTGATTCCCCGGGCGACACTGGAAGAACCAGGGAAAAAGTCATCGGGGAAGCTAATCTCATTAGAATCCGTGTTGTACACGAAAAACTTACTGCGATCGATACCGTTAATACGTTTTACCGCATATCCCGTCACAAGATTACTGTCATTGATGTCTGTCGCAATACTGCTTCGGTATTCATTTCTGTCTGTGATACTGATGATTTCGTCACCGGAAAATACCGCGGCATACTGGCTCATAAAATCCGTATTGTCTTCAAAGAAATTGGTGGTTCGGCCTACGGCCACACCATTTTCGTTTATTGCAAGTGCCTCACTGGAAAACAAACGGTCATCGTCTTCTTCTGGCTCAAAAGGCACTTCATAAGTCATGGTATCAGTGACATTACCATCAGTGTCTAACTGCCAGATTACGGCTCTGCGGTGGTGTGTACTGAACAACGTCGCATGTAAATTTTGTAAGCAGGTTTCCAATGGCTGGTCACCACGGTCCTCTTCATCATTACAGGTTTCTACCGCTTCAGTGATGGCTTCTCTGGGATTAAAGATTTCTAACCCCGCCACCATCAGGCTGTTGTTAACATCACGGGCTTCGGTGTATCCGCCCACCAAATCAGAATCGGAAACCAGACCGACAGTATTACCATTGAGGTCGACAAAACCTCGGGTAGTATGTCCACGTACCAGATAGGTTATTTCCTCATCGTCTTCATTGACGTACTCAACTTTTACCGGGTTTCCTTCAGAGTTACCCACGATAACACCACTGTCGTTAATCCCCTTAACGCGGGTATCAACACTCTTTGTGTAGCCTGAGTAGTCAGCGTCTTCAACATCAAACCCGGGAATATAGGACACTGCCCCGGTGTCTGACACATAGCTAAGCCAGGGAACCAGTCGTTGCACGGTTCTCACACCCTGACCGGCGCGAATAACGCTCAGAATAGTCTGATAATCTTCGAGATTAAAGTTGCCATTTTGAGCCGCTTCAATGTCGGTTAAATTATCCTGTAAGGTCTCACTTTCAAAATCTATCAGCGACAAATCAATGGGAATATTGTATTCCGCTAACGGGAACTGTGAACTGTAAGTAAGTGACATAACGATGTCACCTGACTCGTTCATATCCACCGGGAAGGCATTTTTTGACACCGCATGAGTATCAATTTCTGTAACCTGGTACAGTGCACCATGTGAAGCCTGAGAAAATACCGCCATTGAAACCAAGGCAACCCTGGCAAATTTAAAATATTTCATTAACTCGTTGATTCCTGTTTCATACTTTCAAGCTCATCCCAACGAGAATAAGCCTGTTCCAATTGTTGTTCTGTTTCTGCCAGCAAGGTCAGCGTGGCTGAGACCTTATCCTGATCCTGGCTGTAAAATTCAGGAGCACTTATTTGTTCCTGAATTTCCTGAGTTTTATTTTCAAGATGTTCCACTTTTTCCGGTAACTCATCCAACTCCAGCTGTAATTTGTAACTGAGCTTTTTCGCCTTTGTATTACCTGAAACGCTCTTTCGACTCTCCTGCGGGGCAGAAGTTTCAATCTTTACATTGGCTTTTTTGTCTTTTTGTTGCTGCGCATACCAGCGATGAATTTCCTGATAGCCGCCAACAAACTGTTGAATGATACCTTGCCCTTCAAAGAAGCAGCTCGAAGTGACTACATTATCCACAAATTCGCGGTCATGGCTAACCAGAATCAAGGTTCCCTGGTAATTTGCCAGGGTTTCTTCCAGTAATTCCAGCGTTTCTACATCCAGGTCGTTGGTGGGTTCATCGAGAATTAACAAATTACCGGGACGTGACAAGATCTTGGCTAACAATAAGCGGTTTTTTTCTCCACCTGACAAAGAAGATACCGGGGATTGTACCCGTTCAGGTGAAAACAAAAAGTCTTGCAAATAACTAATTACATGACGCCCGCGACCATTTATGTCTATTTCTCGTTTGCCATCTGCAACCACATCGATCACCGCTTTGTCAGGGTCCAGTTGCTCGCGGTGTTGATCAAAATAGGCGATTTCTAAATTGGTGCCTTGCTTGACTGTACCGGCATCAGGGGTAATCTGCCCCAGCAATAATTTGATCAGGGTACTTTTTCCGCACCCATTAGGGCCCACCAGAGCTAACTTATCACCTCGTATTACCTGTAAATCCAGGTTTTTTACCAGTGGCTGTCCATCTATGGCATAGGTAAGCCCTTTGGCCTCGAATACCCGTTTGCCAGATTTCTGACCGTCACTTAACTGGATAGTGGCATTACCTTGCACTTTGCGTCGCTGAGCATATTCGTCGCGCATTGCTTTCAGGGCCCTCACCCGACCTTCATTTCTGGTTCGGCGAGCCTTAATTCCCTGACGTATCCAGGTTTCTTCCTGACTTAATCTTTTGTCGAACAGCGCATCCTGAGTGGCCTGCACTTCCAGATCCTCTGCTTTTTTAATCAGGTATTTTGCGTAATCTCCCGGGTACTCGGTCAACACACCCCGGTCTAAATCAACAATTTTATTCGCCACACGACGGATAAACGCCCTGTCGTGGCTGACAAAAACCATGGCCCCCTGGTATTCCATCAATTGATTTTCTAACCAATTGATCATCTCAATATCCAGGTGGTTGGTGGGTTCATCTAATAATAAAATATCCGGCTTACGCACCAGCGCTTTAGCCAGCGCGGCCTTTCTGCGCCAGCCACCAGACAATGATTCCAGTGTGACATCAGCATCAAGCTGCAACAGAGAAATCACCTGCTCAATGCGCTGCTCTAATTGCCAGCCCTGACGGGCATCCAGTTGCTTTTGCAAGGTGTCCAGCGTCGCCAGGTTTTGCTCTGACGGATCTTCAGCCACAAGCGTTACCACTTCGTGATACTGCTTGAGCAATATACCGATTTCCTGCAGTCCTTCTGCGATGTAGTCAAACACTGTGATATTAGCCAATGCAGGCGGGTCCTGCGGCAGTACAGCAATCACCGTTTCACTGTTCACTATGCGCTGGCCATCATCCAGTGCCTGTTGCCCGGCAATCAGTTTCAGTAACGTGGATTTCCCCGTGCCATTGCGTCCGACTAAACACATTCTTTCACCGGGGTTTAATGTCAGATTGCCTTTTTCAACTAAGGGTTTGTGCCCAAAAGCAATACAGGCGTCTTTAAGTTGTAACAACATTATCTTAAGAACTCCTGTAACTGCGCCTCATCAAACGGCCAACCTAATTCAACCCCTGACTCATCGTTTCTTAACACCGGTATTCTGGCGCCGTATTGATGAAAATACTGGCGCTCGGCTTTAACGTTAATTTCAGAAAGCGTAATGCTGTCTGCTAACAACGTGGACAACATACTTTTGGCGATGTCACACAAATGGCAATCAGTGCCTGAGAACAAAGTTAATTTATGCATACAAATGTGGATTATTTACCCTGTAAAAGAAAACAATGATGAATTTTACTATTGCGCTTAAAATCCTCGGGAATAGTATCTGCTGTGATGTTTTTCACCGTCAGATTGAGCTTTTCCGTCACGTCACCAGACAATTTAAAATTGCGTAAATTATTGGAAAACACAATAACGCCATCGGTGGCTAAAGACTTGCTCGCATCCCTTAACAGTTCGACGTGATCTCGCTGTACATCCCAGGTGTTTTCCATGCTTTTGGAATTAGAAAAAGAAGGTGGATCAATAAATATCAAATCATATTGATAGCGGTTTTGTTTTAACCAACTGGTGACATCGGCTTTGACAAAGTCAAAATCTCCCTGCAATTTATTTAGAGCAAAATTCTGTTTTGCCCAATCAAGGTAAGTATTAGACATATCTACCGTGGTAACCGACTTAGCACCTCCTAATGCCGCATAGACCGACACAGAACCGGTATAGGAAAACAGATTTAACACCCGCTTGCCTTTACTCATATTGCGGATCATGCTCCGGGTATCTCTATGATCCAGAAATAATCCGGTATCCAGGTAATCAAACAGATTAACTAAGAACTTAGCGCCATTTTCCTGAACTTCCATCATCTTATTTTGACGGGAGACTTTTTCGTATTGATTTTTGCCCTTTTTAACTTCGCGCACTTTTAACGCAACATTTTGCGGCTCAATGTCCAGGACTTTAGGCGCCACCAATAACACTTCTTGCAGGCGGGCACGGCTTTTTTGCTCCGGAATGTTTTTCGGCGCAGCATACTCCTGGATCACCAATGCATCCTTGTACCGGTCAATTGCCACATTGTACTCTGGCAAATCCGCATCATAAATGCGATAGCATTCGGTGTTTTGTTTTTTCAACCAACGTCGCGTTTTATCCCAGTTCTTCCGTAACCTGTTGGCAAAATCACCTTCCAGTTTTGCTTCGTGTTTCAGTTCAGCCAGATTTCTGTCAGCCATGTGAAACAGCACTAACTCGCAATCCAGATTGGCGTTTTTAAATTTATAACTGCGGGAAGAAGCCAGTTTGAGTTGTTTAAGCAGTTCGCGGTTTGAGGTTAACAAGGCTAAGTGCCACTGCGCATAATACTCCTTTAACCAGCTACCCCATTGCTGGAAAATCGGCAATAAACGGTTGAAGTCGCTTAAACGTTCACCGTATGGTGGGTTGCTCACCAGATAACCCGGTACTTCAGTTGCCGGCGCATACTCTGTAGCATCTTTGTGAGTAAACTGAATCATATCAGCCACGCCTGCGATTCTGGCATTCTGCTTCGCAATATTAATGAGTTTATGGCTTATTTCACCGGCAAAGATATTGCCAATGGCTTGTTTCTGCCTTTTCTTAGCAGACCCCAAAATAACTTGCCACACACTTTCATTGTGCCCTGCCCAATGACTAAAGCCCCATTGTTTGCGTTGCAGCCCCGGGGCAATTTTAGCCTTGTACAAGGCAGCCTCAATCACCACAGTACCTGAACCACACATGGGGTCACATAAGGGCTTGTCAGTATCCGCTGTCCAGCCACTGCGCATTAACATGGCAAATGCCAGGTTTTCCCGAATGGGTGCCGGGCCAGTTTCCTGCCGGTAATTGCGTTGATGCAGGCTGCCACCGGACATATCCAGATAGATAGCGGCTTTATCACGGTGAATTCTACCCTGAATGCGAATATCCGGATTGCTTTTGTCTACGTTTGGCCTGGTTGAGTGGTTTTCAGAGAATTTATCCACCACCGCATCTTTTATTTTCAGAGCGCCAAACTGGGTATTGCGTATTTCTTTGTTAGTGCCGAAAAAATCTACAGCAAAGGTGTTTTTCAGGTCAAACTGGCCAGGCCAGTTGACTTCGCAAGCCAACTGATACAGGTCATCCCCTGTCTCTATTCTGCCCGACGTTAATTCCAGTAAGACGCGGTTAGCTAACCGTGACCACAAGCAAATAGAATAAATGGCTTCAAGCTCAGCGCTGGTAATGACCTGCCCGGGCTTTTGCTGACACTCCAACTCTGGCAGTAACTCTTTTATTTCTGCCGCCAGTAACTCTTCCAGGCCCAATGCTGTTGTGATAAGAATTTTATACATATTCATCTGTTCCCGCGTTTTCAAGGCTATCCCCGGTAAACGCAAATAATCTGTCAACACCCACCTTTATCAGAGAAAAAGCGGCTAATTGTTTGGTTTCATTAATCTGATATGGTTGCAACAACATGGCCAACACATAATGCCCTTCAGGGTTTAACAGCAATATATCAGCGCCATCGAACCGGGAGGTGACTGAAGCCAGACCGGGTATGGTGACAGACATTGAGTTTGCGTCCACATTTTCCTGGTACAGCCAGTTTTTTGCGGCAATTTCCTTGTGAAAGACAAGGGCTGCAGTGGCGTTGATCACAACCTGAAAGGCCAGTTCCGGCCATTGATTAAACACCGAGATTTCGATGTACTCCACCAGTTCATTGTAAATTTCGGTATCAGTTACCGAAAAGGCGACACTGCTCAGGTCTTTATCTCGCAACTGTTTAGCGGCAATGCCGGTAACCACCTTGTGCCCGGTATCAAGGTTGAGAGTCAGGCACTTAAACTCCGGATCCAGCTCCCATTGCCAATGAGGAGAAGGTAGCAAAAAACTCAATGAGCCACCTGAATACCGGACACGATATCTGTGATCAGTTGTGGCCCCTGGTAAATAAAGGATGAATAAACCTGTAGGACTTGTGCACCAGCATCTAATCTGTCTTGTGCGCTCTGAGCAGAATCGATCCCTCCTACCCCCATGATTGGGATTTCACCGGCTAAGGCGTTCGCCAGTAAACGGGTAACTTCAAGGCTTTTTTGGGTTAGCGGTCCACCGCTTAATCCCCCGGCTTCTTTTGCCCAACGCAATCCTTCCACACCGTCACGGGAAATAGTGGTATTGGTGGCAATGACCCCTTCCACCTGCGACTTTTTCAGTGAATCGGCAATGCCTTCAATTTCTTCCGCACTCAGATCCGGTGCTATTTTCACCAAAACCGGGACATGTTTACCATGCCTGTCAGCTAAAACCTGCTGCTCCTGCTTAATACCACTTAACAAGGCTTCCAGCGCTTCGCCATATTGCAGATTGCGTAAGCCCGGTGTATTAGGAGAAGAAATATTAATCGTGATATAACTGGCATGTTCGTAAACCTTACGCATGCAAATCAGATAATCATCCAACGCGTTTTCTTCTGGTGTGACTTTGTTTTTACCAATATTGATACCCAGCACACCGCGATATTGCGACTGTTTTACCTGTTCAACCAGGTAATCCACCCCTTTGTTATTGAAACCCATGCGATTGACGATGGCCTGGGCATCTTTAAGCCTGAATAACCGGGGTTTATCATTACCGGCCTGAGGCAATGGGGTCACGGTTCCAACTTCAATAAAGCCAAACCCCATAGCAGCAAAGGCGTCGATACACTCGCCATTTTTATCCAGGCCTGCAGCAAGTCCGACCGGATTAGGCAACGTCATACCCAGAAACTGAGTTGGTTTAGCGTCTACGTCTTGTTTGTACAAGTTCTCTAAAGGTGTGTTTTGCGCACGCTTTAAAAAATTAAGCGTTAAGTCGTGACTGACTTCAGCATCCAGATTAAACAGCAACTTTTGTGCTAACCAATACATTCAGTATCCCTTAATAAAATAAAAAGCCCGGTTAATACCGGGCCTTCGTTCAAACATTCAAATTTAGTACTATTACTAATCGCAATTCAAACTCAATAAGCCCAACTCTCGTAAAGCAACTGAGAACTTAGCGAACTCATGAGTTGTGCTGGTTTTAAACTCGGCCATCATATGATACCAGCGTTCCAGCAAGAATTGATGCTCTTTAATCCATTTATCTAAAATTTCCCTGGCATCGCTGCTTTCCGGTGCATGTTTAAGAATGCCAACCGTTAGTAAGCGTTGTTGCCAGTCTAACTCTTCGCGATAAGAGGAACGCGCCAGTGCTTGCCAGTGATTTGAAACAGCCTGTTTATTGATCTGATCCAGGAACCAATGTAATTCCAACTCAGAACCCAGCATGTAATACAAGCTGGCAATCAGCGAAGTATCGCGATCCTGCTCCGCGACGATTTGCGCCAGATCCAGACATGAGAACAGATTACTCATACTGGCAATTCGGGTCGCTATTTCGTTGGGAACCCCAAGCTTCACGAAATTGTCAATATTGAGCTGTAATTGCTTGTATTCAGCCGGAACAAGGTAAGCCTCAAGATTTTCACTGATGTTGTCGAACGTGTCGGCATAACTGTCGATACAGGCTTGTAATTCCTGACCTTTTTTACCGTGACGCATATACCAGCGAGAACCGCGACGCAACGTGCGACGTATGCTGTCAAACATTTGCAATTGCACTTCAGCAGAGACCTTGTTGTCCAAATCTTCGACACTGCCCCACAGCGCTTCAATCTTGAACACACCTTTGATCACGGCATAAGCATTGGCAACTTCATGCACTGCTGCGCCGGTTTCTTCACGCATACGGAACAGGAAGTTCAGTCCCATGTCATTAACCATGTTATTGGCCAATTTCGTAGCGATGATTTCTGCCCGCAATGGATGCTCTTCCATTTTGGCGGCAAATTTGTCTTGCAGCACTTTCGGGAATGCACTAAGCAGCAGTTTGGCGTGATAAGGGTTATCCGTTATTTCAGGAATATTGAGCTGTTCTTTAAGTACCATTTTGCCGTAGGAGATCAGTACCGAAAGCTCCGGACGCGTAAACCCTTTACCACGGGTCAGACGTTCGGATAAATCATCGTCAGAAGGGATAAATTCCAACTCGCGGTTAAGCACCCCGTCTCGCTCCAGGCCATGTACAAAGCGCAACTGCTCTTTCAGGGAGCCGACGCCGGTTTGATGGGTAATCGACATGCTTAATGTCTGACGATAACAATCCTGGATCACCAGGTCTGCAACGTCGTCGGTCATGTCATATAACAACTGATTACGTTGTTTGACTGTCAGATCACCGGCATTGACCACAGAGTTCAGCAAGATTTTGATATTAACTTCATTGTCCGAGCAATCGACACCACCCACATTATCAATAAAGTCGGTATTGACCCGGCCTCCCGTTGACGCATATTCAACCCGTCCTAACTGGGTCAGACCCAGATTACCACCTTCACCGACAATCCTGGCCTTAACCTGGCTACCGTTGACCCGTACATCGTCATTGGCTCTGTCGCCGCAATCTGCATGGCTTTCTTTAGAGCTTTTCACATAGGTGCCGATACCGCCGTTCCAGATAAGATCAACCGGCATCTTAAGTGCGGTATTGATCAACTGATTCGGTGTCATACTGGTGGCTTTGGTATCCAACCACTTTTGCATTTCCGGCGTTAACTGAATAGATTTCGCTGAGCGAGAGAACACGCCGCCGCCTTTAGAAATTAAAGACTTATCGTAATCATCCCAACCCAATTTTGGATTATCAAACAAACGCTTGCGCTCTACCCAGGTCTTGGCCGCATCCGGGTCCGGATCAAAGAAAATATTCAGGTGGTTAAAGGCACAAACCAGACGCGTGTGTTTAGACAGCAACATGCCGTTGCCGAATACGTCACCAGCCATATCACCTACCGCTAAACAGGTAAAATCTGTGGTTTGACAATCAACTCCCATTTCCCGGAAATGGCGTTTAACCGACTCCCACGCGCCTCTTGCTGTAATGCCCATGCCTTTGTGGTCATAACCTACACTACCACCAGAGGCAAATGCATCACCTAACCAAAACCCGTATTCTTCTGAAATACCATTGGCGATATCTGAGAAAGTAGCAGTACCTTTATCAGCGGCAACCACCAGGTATGGATCATCTTCGTCGTGGCGTACCACATTTTCCGGATGAACAATGCTGCCATCTACGATGTTATCGGTGATATCTAATAAGCTGCGGATAAAGATTCTGTAGCATTCCTGACCGGCTTTAAATATCGCATCGCGACCTTCAGATACCGGTAGTTTTTTACAAACGAACCCGCCTTTAGCGCCAACCGGAACAATAACGGTATTTTTTACCTGCTGGGCTTTTACCAATCCCAGCACTTCGGTTCTGAAGTCTTCCTGACGATCGGACCAGCGCAAGCCACCGCGAGCCACTTTGCCACCACGCAGGTGCACACCTTCAACCAGCGGTGAGTAAACAAAAATCTCAAACTTAGGTAACGGCAGGGGCATATCCGGAATCAGTTCCGGCAGGAACTTAAAGGAGATATACGGTTTTTCAAACCCTTCTTTATCCGTTTGATAAAAGTTAGTTCTCAGTGTGGCCATTATCATGTCCAGATAACGGCGAATAATACGGTCGTCATCCAGGTTTGCCACCTGATCTAATTTGTGTTTGATATCCTGCTGTAATGCCTCAATCTTGTCAGCATCTTGCTCTTTGCTGGGATCAAAACGCGCTTCGAACAAACTGATAATCAGTGTGGCAATATCTGGGTATCTGTCCAAAGTACGGGCAATATAGCTATTACTAAAAGAGCTGCCGGTTTGGCGCATATACTTAGCGTAGGCACGCAAAATGGTGACTTTGCGCCCCGTCAGCCCTGCCCCAAGAACCAAACGGTTAAAGGCATCATCTTCCAGATCATCATTCCAGACTTTGGAAAACGCATCCTGGAACAACGATTGTGCTTTCACCATATCCATTTTGGCACTGGTACTGTGTAACATGGAGAAATCCATGATCCAGTTAACATCGCCGTCGGCACTCTTCACTTCGTAAGGCGTTTCATCGATAACGCGCAGACCGAAGTTTTCCAATACCGGCAACACTGCAGATAGGTGAATAGGCTCTTTCTTATGGAAGAGTTTCAGACGAACAGCCTCACTGTCTCTGGACTCTTCCTGAGGTTTGTAGAACAGCATGTCCAGGCGGTGACTATCATCCAGCAATTCCAGCTTTTCGATGTCTACTACCGTTGTGCCTGGCAGATTTTGTTCCATATAACTACGGGAAAAAGCGCTTTCATATTTTTGTTCTAACGCTTTGCCTTTCGTCTGGCCATAGCTGGCTCTGATTGCGGAGCCCAGTTTGTCATCCCACGATTTAGATAGTTCCACAATATTCTTCTCTATGTCCTTTACGTTAACTTCTACATTATTGTTCTCAACACGAACAATGTAATGGGTTCTGGCGTAAACCGATTCAGAGAAATAGGTTGTAAATTCGACTTCTTTGTCACTGCCAAGAGACTTCTTCAGCAACGCCTGGGTTTCTTTACGCAGTTGCGTGTTGTAGCGCTCTCTGGGAACAAATACCATGCAAGAGAAGAATCGACCGAAGATATCTTTTCTGACAAATATTCTGGAAATACCGCGCTCCTGCATCTGGAAAATGCCCACGACAATTTTAAGCAGCTCTTCGTCTGTGGTTTGCAGGATCTCATCACGGGGATAGGTTTCCATGATATTTAACAGGGCCTTGTAAGCGTGTGTTCCTCGCTCAAAACCCGACGCATCACAAATGCGTTGGATCTTATCCTTAAGAACCGGCAGTTGTAAGGCACTGCTGTTGTAAAAAGACGCGGAATAAAGACCCAGGAAGCGATCTTCTGCAATCACGTTGCCTTTGTCGTCAAATGTTTTGATGCCGATGTAATCCATATAGGCAGGACGATGTACACGGGCTCTGGAATTGGTTTTAGTGAGGATCAGGGGTTTATGGCTCAGGGTTTCCTGGCGAGCAGATAAGGGTAATCTGGACAGAACGCGTTCCCGATCACTGATGGAGTTTTTCATCAATCCTAAACTGGATTCATTGTCAGCAATCCAACGGTAATCGCCTTTGATAGCCTTCGCACCATAATGACGGTAACCCATCAATGTAAAATTGTGATCTTCTACCCAGGCCAAAAAGCGCTCCGCTTCCTGTTTTTGTTCTTTGCTACAAGGCGCCGGGGCTTTTTTGAAATCGGCAATAATGCTTTTCAGGCGTTCCCGCATTGCTTGCCAGTCATCAACCGCTAAACAAACTTCATCCACTACAGATTCAATTTCTTTCGCCAGAGCGTCCAATTTACGACGGGAAGTTTGTCTGTCAACTTCAATCAAAAACACCGTTTCTTTAGTGGTGTTTTGGTTTTTGGCACCTTCGCCAAACTGAACCAGGTTTCCATGCTCGTCACGCACCAGACTCAAAGGACTATGGATCAACAGATGCGAGGTGATGCCCAATCGATTTAGTGACATGCGCACCGAATCCACCAGGAACGGCATATCTTTTACGATAATCTCTACGATGGTATATGTGGATTGCCACCCGTGCTTAGCAACATCCGGATTAAATACGCGAATAAAGGATTTATCACTGTTGTAGGTAGCAAACTCATTCCATAAGCTGAGCACTGCTCCATAAAGGTCACTATCGCTACGACCATCAAGATCGGTGTTTGCGACGTTTTGATATAAATTTTTAGCGAACTGAAATACCAGTTCTTGTTTTTCTTTATCTACTTTATTTTTAATAAGTTGGTACACGTTGTTCAAAAGAACAGAATGTGCGCTTGTAGATACCGTCATTTCAATACCTTGTGATGTTGGGCTTAATGTAGGGTAATTGCCAGTCTCTGATAAGCCTGGTTCAGAGACTAGATTTTGCAATATTTTCCATGAATATTACTGAATATTAAAGAGAAATTTACAACACAAAACTGCACCAAAAATAAATATTCAGGCTTCTCAAATAAAAAATGACCTGAAAGGTCATTTTTTATTAATTTTTTGCATTGCTATGCAATATATTATTTTTGCTTACGCCAGAACAGGGCTGCGATAGCTGGTAATACCAGTATAGCTCCCAGCATATTCACCACAAACATAAATGTCAGCAATATCCCCATATCCATCTGGAACTTAAGTGACGAAAATACCCATGTACTGACGCCGACAGCCAGTGTAATACCTGTGAATAGTACTGCACTTCCCCGCTCCTTCAGGGCTTCAAGGTAAGCATCCTGACAACACATACCGTCTTTCAGTTTTTGGCTCATGGTAGACAGGATATAAATTCCATAGTCCACACCAATGCCTACGCCAAGAGCAATAACGGGTAAGGTAGACACCGTCAGGCCTATCTCAAGGTATGTCATCAATGCCTGAGCCAATACTGACACCACATACAAGGGTATAACCACGGATAAGGTTGCCCGCAGTGAGCGGAAGCTCATCAGACACAAAATGATTACGGCTCCAAAGACATATAACATCATAGGGTCTTGTGCCGCCGCAACCGCTTCATTGGTTGCTGCCATTACACCGACCGGCCCGGAAGCCAGTTTAAATTGCAGATTGTCTGTTTCATATCCGGTTCTGAACGCTTTGACCGCATCAACCACACGATTGATTGTCTCAGCTTTGTGATCTTCCATGAACAAGATAATCGGCATAACAGAGCAATTACTGTTCAACAAGCCTGAGGATGTGGGCACCCGACCAATGGCCTGAACCATGGTTTGCTCGTTTCTTGGTAATACCTTCCACTTCGAGTTACCTTCGTTGTACCCGGCATTCACACGTTTAGCCACCGACGGTAAACTGATAGCAGATTGCACCCCATCAATGTTGGTCATTTTCCACTGGAACTCATCAATCGCGCTCATAACATCGTGTGACGTACAGGCTTCCGCATCAGTTTCCACCAGGACGGACATATAATCCACCGTGATTTCAAACTTATCCGTGATCAAAAACGTGTCCTGGTTGTAGCGGGACGACTCGTGCAGCGCCGGAGCACCTGCATGCAGGTCACCAATCTTCATTTCTTTTGACTGTATCCAGCCCAGTACAAACAATACAGCAGTAATCGCCAGAATATACTTAGCAACCCCCATTGATGAGCAACATGAAATACGTTCCCAAATGGCGTCTATTGTACTTTCTGTTTTGTTAACAACATCTTCAGCGCATTTGGTTTTTAATTTCAGATAAGACATTAACACCGGCAACAAAATCAGATTGGTCAGAATAATGACTGCAACCCCCATAGATGCCGTGATAGCCAGTTCGCGGATAATACCAATGTCAATCACCAGCAAGGTCATAAAACCGACAGTGTCTGATATCAGTGCAACACCACCAGGTATTAACAATTTTCTGAAAGCATTTTGTGATGCCAATTTGGCAGTAGAGCCATTGGCCACTTCTTTGCCCACGGCATTGATCATCTGCACGCCATGACTCACACCGATGGCAAACACCAGGAACGGCACCAGAATCGACATAGGATCTAAACCAAATCCTATTACCGTTAGCAAGCCCAATTGCCACACCACCGCAATCACAGAACACAGCAGCGGCAGGAAGGTCAGCATAAGTGACTTGGAAAAGAAGTAAACCATGACGGCCGTAATGGCAATCGCGATAGTAAAGAACAACACCACGTCTTTAGCACCATCAGCCACGTCACCAATCATCTTGGCGAAACCAATGATATGGATACTGATAGTATCGGATTCAAACTGACCTCGTAGTTCATTTTCAAACTGCGCGGCCAATTTCAGGGTATCGAGTTTTTCCCCTGTTTCCGGGTCCAGTTCCAGTAACTGCGCCGTCACCATTGCGCATTGAAAATCAGTGGAAACTTGTCTGCCAACGATGCCTGCCTTGGTGATATTTTCCGAAACCAGTTCTAAGGCTTCAGGACTGGAAGGGGAAAAGTCAGCAGGAATGACCGGACCACCGGCAAAGCCACCTTCAACAATTTCAGTAAAACGTGTAGATGGTGAATACAGCGAAGTTACCAGGCTTCTGTCCACACCAGGTATAAAAAACAACTGGTCGTGAACATTCTTTAAGGTAGTGAAAAAATTCTCATTGAAGATGTCGCCGTCTTTTTCACACACGGCGACTAACACATTATTAGCACCACCAAAATCTTTGCTGTGCTTCATGTAGTTCACCATGTAATCATGGTTCAACGGGATATTTTTAGTAAACGCGGCGTCCATTTTAAGTTGCATCGCCTGGAAAAACAGAAAGCCTGTCGCAACAAAAAACAGCAGGATAACGGCAAGCCGATGCCTGAACAGCAATTTCTCAAGAAGATCGGTTAACGAATTCATATCTGTTTTATGTCCTTAATTCAGAGGGAGAGATTTAAAACCTACAGCCGATACTGCAATGGCCTTTTGCCCGGCAGCAATCGCATCGATGACATTTTCACCGTCTTTCTGTTTTTTGAGTCGCATTGTTCCGTTTTGATAATATCCAACCGTTCCGTTATTACCCACGAGTATTGCACCGGAGTCATTGACTGGAATAACAGAATTAAACGTCGCAGTGGTTTTAGTTTCTACACGACGCCAGCTCTCCATGTCATCTTCAGAGACATACAGGCTACCCCGCAATCCTGCCGCCATCACATGACCATTAGCCAGTTTAGCAACACCGAAAAATGAACCATAGTAATTGGTTTCTACCCGTTGCCAACTCTGACCAAAATCTTCGCTGTAGGCCACCAATCCAGATTCGCCGACAACAATCAATCTTTGTCCATCGGCAGTAACTCGGTTGAGATGCGGCAAAATGGACGCCATTTCCTGACGGTAAAATTCCTCATCCTCGACTTTCAACTCTTCAACATAGGCTTGATCATCCGGGTGCAGAAACGTTGGGTGGTATTCCCGCTCCCAGTTTTGTCCCCCGTCCTGAGTTCTGAAAAATACCCCGTAAGCGCCAATGGCAATTCCCTGCTCAGGGTTGAAGAAAAAAACATCCAGCAAAGGACGCTCTAATTCAGGTAGAAACTGCTGAGTTTGCCAGGTTTCGCCATTGTCAGCAGAATGAAGTATTACGGCATCATGCCCAACCGCCCAGAGCTGCTCACCCATTGCAAATACAGCGGTCAACGTGGATTTTGTAGGCACAACCTTTTGCGTCCAGTTTGCGCCATTATCATCTGATACCAGGACATGGCCGCGTTCACCAACGGCCAATAAACGGCTGTCTGACGTGACGATATCCAATAACATTGATTTGTGAGCTAGTGGGGCAAGATAAGAGGATTCAGTTGCCGATAACGCGGAACAAAATAAAAGACAAGAAACGAGAATACTTTTTGCTGATTTCATAAATCCTTCAACATAGAAAAAGGTGGCCCTTTTGTGGGCCACCAAACAACACAGATTTTAGCGACGCCCTTCTCTTCTTAGCGCCTGTGGAGTGAAATCTTGATCCTGAAGTTCTACAGAGAAGTCATACATACTCTCTTCATTATCAAGTCCCACCGCCAGATAACGACGTGAGTTGAGGTCATGGTTAACATCAAGCGTAGACCAATGAGTAGGAACTTCATAATAATTTACGCCATAAGCAATATTAACCCGATACAATTCGCCGCGATTATCATACATATCCGCGACCTGGATTTGCCAGCTATCTTCATCGATGAAGAACACGCGTTTTTCGTAGATGTGTCTGACACCTTCTTTCAGTGTGGCTTCAACAACCCAAACACGGTGTTTTTCAAAACGCGTCAGGTCAGGATTGATATGACCAGGTTTTAAGATGTCGTCGTATTTTACCTGATCACTGTGCAACTTGTAGTTGTTGTAAGCAACATATAATTCTTGCTTACCTTTTAACTCCCAGTTATAGCGGTCCGGAGCACCGTTAAACATATCCAGATCATCACTGGTTCTCAGGCCATCAGCCGCTGTTCCCGGGGCATCATAGGCCACGTTTGGCGCCAGGCGCACACGGCGCTGACCTGTATTGTACGTCCAGGCTTTCCGCGGCTCTTTTACCTGGTCCATGGTTTCATGAACGAGTAACGCTGTGCCTGCCAGACGCGCTGGTACCGTCACTTTTTGTTTGAATTTAAACAGTACGTTTTCTTCAAACAGAGACTCAGGTGTCGCATCGCGCTGAGAATATTTAATCATTAAAACATCATCAAACCCGATAACAGTGAAATCTCCACTGGCTGTCGGCGCAGCCTGACCACCAAAGCGCTGCACTCCCTGGCCACGATATCGCAATAAGTGGTTCCAGATAGCTTCCAGACCATTTGAAGGGATCGGGAATGGAATTGCTCCTGAGGCGTTTTTGATGCCGTTACCACCTTGCACTAGTTCGGCGTTAACCGCATTTACTTTTGCCTGATCGTAGATCCATTGTGGATTCGATGCTGTGCGTCGCGTTTCGTACACAGGCATGCGGTAAGTGTCTGGATAGGTTTCAAACAGCTTTATCTGACCAGGCGTCAGAAAAGCTTTGTACTGTTCAAGATTAGCGGATGTGATCTCAAATAACGGCTTGTCAGCGGTAAATGGATCAGGGTGGAAATCGCCGGGTGTGTAACCATCCGGTGCTTTCGTGATACCACCGCCCCACGCGGGAATACTGCCATCAGCATTGCCAGCTTTGACACCACCTAACGGAGTTAATTCGGTTCCTAACTTGGCGGCTTCTGCTTCAGAAACTTTGGCATTTGCCACGTTTACTGACAGCGCCATGGTAATTGCAGATGCAATCAGGGCCAGTTTTTTCATTATATTCGCTCCTTAGATGGAATACTTAAAGTCAAAAGAGATAAAGTCACGATCGGATAAGTCATTCGCCTGACCACCACCCCAGAATGCATTGTAGGAGAAGGTGCCGGACATCTTGCTCAGATAATCGAAAGTGAAGCTGATGCTGCCCGATTTTCTATCTTCAGTGAACAGGAACAACGGATTTGGTGTGGTTCCGTCAACATCGTGGGCAAACGTAGAGCGCACTCTTAAGTTGATACCACTATACACGTTGTTAAAGTCTGCTACAGCCAGTAAGCGGTAACCCCATGCATTATCAGTCGCAAACTGAGCACCGGTTTCCGGACCGTTAGATAAACCAACATGTAAGCCTTCACGGGTAGACACTGAGCCATCAGGATTAGTAATGGGTACCAGAGGTACTGAACGGTGTGTGCCTGGAGCTTCCAACGCTAACACACTTGGATCTGGCATATCCTGGATTTCGACGTAACCCACTTCACCCAAAACAATCAGGTTATCTATGAATCCAACCGGTCCAAATAAATGGGACGCGGTTAACTGCAACTGCAGGCTATCCAATTCAATAAAACCTTCAATGAATTCACCAGGAGTCGGTGCATGACCTATGTACGAGTCGTACTGAGAAATTCCCGCCAGATCAGGACGCAGTCCTGCTGCAGCTAACTGTTCCGGGAATGCCGCGTAAAGCAGGGTTACATCGTCAATCTGCATCGGCTCATCAGGACGGAATGAAATTTCACCTGCCAGAGAGGTTTCACCCACGCTGGTGTTAAAGCTCATACCGTACAGTTTGATGTCTTCCGGGAAGTATGCCGCTGCTTTAGGGAAGATTTTTAAATCTGTGATATTTGACGCTGTGATCTCATTAGCAGCAAGAAATCCTATATCTTGCGCAATAGTCTGTCCTCTGTAGTCAGCACTAAGTCCGGAAAGTAATGGACGGCTGCTGTGATAATTCAGATGGTAGAAGCTAAACTCTGTATTGTTTAAGGCTTCAGAGAAGTAGGTAAACTTAACACCGTATTGACCACTGTCACTGGCGTCGTTGTAGAAGTCGTCGCCTTCAGCACGAATCGCCACTTTGGTTGCATGTGCTAACAATGCAGAGCCCATAGCGGTCGGATCTGCTCCGGCACGTACAGCAGCGCCAATTTGATTGAGAGAATTAATTAAAAACGCCTGGTCTATATCCGGGTTACGGGTAAAGCTCAACTGGATGTTATTTAGGTGACCGCCGTCACCGGCGAAATCATTGGTGCCAAAATAGGTACCAGACACGGGTAAAACACTGCGTTCAAACTCATACTGATAATAAGCGTCGACACTAAAACTGTCAGTCAGGCCCAATGAGGCAAATACCGTTCCCACCGGAATAAATACTTCTTTTAGTTCCGCACCTGGTGCTCTGGCACGACCTACATCCACCGGGTTGATTGTATTGATACCATGCTGAATAAAGGTACTCTCACCCCAGGAAATCACCTGGTCACCAATACGCAAGCTGAATGGCTTTTCACCCAGATAGGTGTCCCAATAGAAAAACGCATCCAATAACCGCACGTCAGTACAGGCGTTTTCTTTTGCTCTTGGGTCATCACACAGATCGCTGCGGCCATCGTTACCTGACAACTGGCTGGAGATAGGGTTTTGCCACGGACGATCACCGTCCATCAATTCAAAGTCGTAGTAGTACATGCCACGTAAGAAGACACCCCAGTCACCTTTGTTGATGTCTAATTCGTGCACGCCTTTAAATACGGTTGAAAAAGCTTCACCCCTGTCAAAGTTTAAATTTCCCAGGTCGCCGTTCGCTGAATAGGCACCGACACCGTCATTCAGTCTCCAGATATCCTCACCCTCATAAATGATATTGGTGGTCATGTTATAACCGGTCCAGTCAAGGTTGGGTTGGCTACTGTTAGAAATTTTCCCGAAATCACGGTCTTCAACCCGATAACTGGTTCCCAGTGAAAAGGTTGAATCGAACGTAATATTGAAACCACCGACTTCCCAATTTGCACTGTGGGCTGGAACCGACATAACGGTAGCAGCGGCCAGTCCAATGGCAAGAGGCGACTTTTTGAAGATACGAGGCCCTTTGATCATGATTTTTATTCTCCCCTGTCTCTGCAGGCTGGTGTTGTGTGTACCCTATAAACACAGAGTGCATGCTTATAATTAACAAAATGATTACATCATTTTAATACGGACGCAAGAACTAATCGTACCAGTTAAAATGATGGTAAGGTTCGGTTATATCAACATTTATTTATTTTAGGTAAACGAAGTAATAGCCTGGCTAGGCAATTTTTTCAAAGGATTTGAGCTTGTTATTTTCATCCACGATTAGACGAAATCGCCCCTGAATCCCTGTTTTCGTTACATACGGCCTGAGATTCTTGGTGGGAAGTTGCACTTTTTCGCCTGAGTCGGACGTCATCAAACAGGTGTTCAATTGAGGTCGATAAAGATTTTCACAATCGAAATAACTGATATTGAGGCTGAAAAAATAACTTTTCATTTTTGTGAATATTTTTTAAATAAATGGCTCTGATTTAATCAGAGCCAAGACTTTTGGTTACTTTTTCGTACACATCTTTACTTAATCCTGACGTATCAGCGATACGCGTTAATTGCAGACGCATATTTTCAGCCTGAGGACCTGTGAGCTTTTTCCACTTCAATAGTGGTGTAATTATGCGCGATGCAACCTGGGGATTAACACTGTTAAGTCGAATAATGTTATCGGCGACATATTGATAACCGGAACCATCCTCTTTGTGAAACTGCGGAACATTGTAAAAAGCAAATGTACCAACAACTGAACGCACTCTGTTAGGATTATCAAACGTAAAGCGCTGATGGCTGGTGAGCAAATCCAAAGTGGGCAAGATATCGTCTCTGTCGGTGCCGGCATGTAGCGCAAACCACTTATCAAGTACCAGTACGTCGTCATGCCACTTTTGTTCAAAGTCTAACATCAAACTTTCAAAACAACCCAGGGTCCCTGGGGTTCTCAGCGCATGTAACGCGCCCAGCGAATCGGTCATGTTATTCGCTAAAGAAAATTGCTGTTGTGCCAAATCAGTCTGGCCACTGGCCAATGTGTGGTATTGCAACAATAAGTTCTTCAACCGGCGCTTTTCTGCATCGCTGGTCTCATACTGATACGGCTTATTTTCAAACCCTTCAATATAGTCGACAGCGAATGTGTTGAGTGCATCGGCCAAACTTTTTCGAACCGCTTCTCTGGCGCTATACAGCGTTAAAACATCCACTTTTTCACGTTGTTCACTCAGGTATTCAAAGCCAGGTAAAGACAACAGCTCGCTCAGCAGACCAAGGTCGGAAATACCGGCAGATATCAATTGTTGAGCAATGGCGGCTATGTCACCTGCAACATCCCCCCCGGTATCAGCTCGCTTCCAGATTAAATCAGAGTATACCGACTGCGCAGCATCCCAACGCGCAAAGCTGTCTTTGGCATACAACATGATTTCCAGCGACTCGCTGTTATCGATTGCCTGCTGCACCTTTACTGGCGCAGAAAAGTCGGTAAACAACGCGATATTTTGTTCCGCATTTACATTTTCAATGACCAGATCATCAGCGTCATTTAATAAACTGAAAACCCCGCTTTTTACCTCGTCGGTACGCTTATCGAACAATTCCCAGGCCACCGGAATATGTAAGTTTTGTTTTTCTTTTTGACCTGCTGTTGGCGGGTGAGTTTGCTTTAGACTTATCGTCAGGGTGTTATTCGCCGGATCGTAGTGTTTAGACACTGATACTACCGGCGTACCTGACTGGCTATACCAACGTCTGAATTGCGATAAATCAACACCGCTGGCATCCTGCATAGCCTGCACAAAGTCATCACAGGTTACGGCCTGGCCGTCGTGACGTTCAAAATAACAATCCATCCCTTTCCTGAATCCATCCTGCCCCAGCAGAGTGTGGATCATGCGAATCACTTCAGCACCTTTGTCGTAGACCGTCACCGTATAGAAATTGTTCATTTCAATCACTTCGTCGGGGCGGATAGGATGTGACATTGGCCCGGCATCCTCAGCAAACTGATGCTCCCGCATGACCCGCACCTGTTTGATACGGTTGCTGATATGGGAAGACATATCCGAACTAAACTGTTGATCGCGGAACACCGTCAGGCCTTCTTTCAGGCTTAACTGGAACCAGTCCCGGCAGGTAACCCGATTTCCGGTCCAGTTGTGAAAGTACTCATGGGCAATAATAGATTCAATGTTGAAATAATCTTCGTCGGTGGCAGATTCCGCATTCGCCAGAACAAATTTGCTGTTGAAAACATTCAGCCCTTTGTTTTCCATTGCCCCCATATTAAAGAAATCAACAGCAACCACCATGTACACGTCCAGGTCGTATTCCAGACCAAAGGTTTGTTCATCCCATTGCATTGATTTTTTCAGGGAGTCCAGTGCGTGCTGACCTCTGCTGCCATTGCCTTTATCTACGTACAACTCAAGTGCAACATCACGTCCTGAGATAGTGGTATATTGGTCGGTAACCTGGTCAAAATTACCTGCCACCAAAGCAAACAAATAACAGGGCTTTTTAAAGGGATCATGCCATGTCGCCCAGTGACGCCCGTTTGCCAGCTCTCCTTGCCCGGTTTTATTGCCATTGCACAATAGATAGGGATACTTTTCCTGGTCGGCAATGACTTTCACCGTGTAGGTTGTCAACACATCTGGCCGGTCAGGAAAGTAGGTTATCTTTCTGAAGCCCTCGGCTTCACATTGTGTACAAAAAGTACTGGCCGCATAGTACAGGCCTTCTAACGACTTGTTTTCAGACGGCAGACACTCTGTAACAATTTCAACGTCTGCGTTCTCGAAGGGAAATACCACCTGCAGGCCATTTTCAACAACCCGGAATGCCTCGTAAACCTGACCGTTTACTTTGAAAGACAATAGCGCCAACCCTTCACCATCAAGCATTAACTTGTTTTGGCTGAGGTTGGTTTTCTTAATTTTTAATCGACTGGTAACCCGGGTTCGCTGTGGATCTAAATCAAACACCAAATCCACTGACTTAATTTCAAAGCCATAGGGTTTATAGTCAGCCAGCCGTTTGGCGGCTGGCGTTACTGCAGAATTATCCATCTATTGCCTGTTTTAGTTATTGGGACCGCAAGTCCCATTTGGGGAATCACTCGTAGTAACTTGTATATGTTCAGGCGGCTCTAATCTCAATATCTTAATGCCGAGATAAGCATAAATAATTGCCAATACCGGATTAATCAGATTAAAGAAGGCAAAAACCGCATACTCAAAGGGATGTACCAACAATACGCTGTGCATGTAAGCACCACAAGTATTCCAGGGGATTAGCGGTGACGTTATGGTGCCTCCATCTTCAAGGCTACGAGACAAATTAAGCTGGTGTAAACCGCGCTTTTTAAACTCTTCTTTGTACATGCGTCCCGGCATGACTATGGAAATGTACTGATCAGCGGTAATCAGGTTAGTACCAAAACAGGTTAAAATAGTTCTCGTCACCATATCTCCTGCGGATTTTGCCCCTTTCAAAATAGCGCTAACAGCGCGTTTTAACAGGCCTACTTTTTCCAATACCGCACCAAAACACATGGCACACATGATTAACCAGATGGTATTGAGCATACTGGACATGCCACCACCGGAAAGTAAATCATTGAGATTAGCGTCGGTGGTAGTAAACGACACGCCATCAAACAACGCAATCCAAACCACTTTAATCGCCATCGGAATGGAGTAATCGCCATCCGCTAACCGGGCTATGGCTTCTGGCTGAAATAAAATCGCCCAAAGGCCACCGAGCAACGCCCCGAAACCCACAGAAGGAAATGCCGGTACCTTTTTAATGGCCATTGCCAACAACACAAACAAGGGAATAAGCATATGAAACTCAATATTGAATTCCTGCTGTAGCAAAGATTGCATTTGAGCAATATTTTCTGAGTCGACGTTATTGGAGGCATTAAAGCCCAGGAAGGTGAATAAGATTAATGCGATTACAATGCTCGGTACCGTAGTCCACAGCATGTATCGAATATGAGAAAACAAATCCGTACCAGCGACAGCCGGTGCCAGGTTGGTGGTTTCTGAGAGAGGCGAAACCTTGTCACCGAAATACGCACCAGACACAATGGCACCTGCAGTAATCGCTTCGGACATTCCCATCCCGTTGGCGATACCAATTAAAGCGACACCCACAGTTGCAGCAGTAGTCCAACTACTGCCAATGCTCATGGCAACAACAGCACATATAACCACAGAGGCGGTATAAAACACCGTAGGATTAAGTAGCTCAAGGCCGTAGTAAATTAGCGTGGGTACCGTCCCGGACAATAACCAGGTGCCAATCAGGGAGCCAACAGCTAACAAAATCAGTATGGCCCCTAACGAGATTGAAATCCCCTTGATCAACCCCTCTTCTATTTCTTTCCAGGTAAAGCCGTTCTTCAATCCAACAATGGCCGTTACTGCCATTCCTAACAGTAATGCAATCTGATTGGGTCCGCTGGAAGAGTCACTCCCGAATACCACCACTGACGTGCCCAACAGGGAAATAAGCACGACAATAGGGATAATGGAATCCAGTAGTGAAGGTTCTTTATATTGTGATTCTGACATCTTTTATTCTCTTCGATACAACGGGTAATTTAAAAGAAAGAGCGGACAAACATAACGACAATAATGACCGGACATACAAACTTAATGTACCAGGGCCATACCCGCCAGAAAAATGAGTGCTCGGCAGCTTCATTGCCATTTTTAAGTTCTTGCAGAATTTCGTTTCTTTTCCAAACCCAACCGGCGTAAATAGACAATACAAGCCCTAACAAGGGTTGACTATATTCTGTTGTCAGTGAAACCACCAGGCCAAATAGCCAATCAAAATTAAATACTAACGTGGCGCTGATCAATAAAATCGCTCCGGCGATAAGCCATACCGCTTTCGTACGGGCTACATTTTTACTTTCGACGACATAGGCAACCGGCACTTCCAGCATTGAAATAGACGAGGTTAATGCTGCGATAATCATAAGCGCAAAAAAAGCAAAGCCAACAAGGCTACCGATATCACCCATAGTATTGAACAGTTCAGGCAGAACCGCGAATATCAGATTAGACCCTTCGATTAGCACACCGCTTTCATTGAAAATGGTGACGCCATTATGCATCGCAACATACATAGCCGGGATAATAAGCAGACCGGCCAAAATGGCAACGCCAATGTCCACCAGAGCCACTGACACCCCTAACGATGGCAGATTCTCTTTTTTACTGACGTACGAACCATACACCAACATGGTCCCTACCCCCAGCGACATAGAGAAAAACGCCTGCCCCATCGCACTAATGAGCAGGTCGGGATTACCTATTTTGCTGAAATCCGGCAGCAAATAAGCCCGCATTCCTTCCGATGCACCGTCCTGCATCGCAACATACAAAATCAGAATGCCGACAATAACAAACAGGGTTGGCATCAAACGCACTGACCATTTTTCTATGCCATCGCTGACACCACCAACCACGATTGATGCAGTTAACGAAATGAATATAGCGCAGAATATCAGGTTACGTGACTGGGACTGACTGGTGAGCCAGTCTGACAATGAATCTTGCCCCAGGAAAGACATCAGCGCTTCAATACAATGGGAAATCATCCAACCCGCGACAATAGCGTAGAAGGACAAAATGAGAGAGACGGTTATAAAGCCCCATACCCCCGTTGCCCGCCCTATTTTGTGGCCGGTTACCTGCCCGAGCGCATCCACCATGTTTGCACGTGTGGCACGGCCGATGATTAGTTCAGCCATCAATACCGGATAGGCCAGTACAAACGCTAAAATGATATATACCAAAACAAATGCAGCACCACCATTGCTGGCGACTTGTGTAGGGAAGCCCCAAATGTTTCCCAGGCCCACAGCTGAGCCGGCAGCGGCAAGAATAAAACCTATTCTCGTTGAAAACTCGCCTCTGTTATTCATGTAAATTCCTTGTTGTTATGTTGTTATTTTTGTAATTAATCTGCAATCTTCACCGCGTACGGAATTTTTTGCAACCAATAAAAAAGGGCCTGAAAGCCCTTTTTAGTGAATTAAATCGAGATCAACGGTTAATGGCATACTTGCCAGTATTTACCACATCGAGAGTAATATTTACCGCTTCATCCAGATATGGGTCTAACTCTTCTAAATCCTCTGGTACATCATCTAATGTCGTGATCTTTTCTTTGCCCATTCTCACCAGTCTTTCATTTACCCGTTGTAATTGCTGCGCTTCCAGATCTTCTTTTTCCTTCTTGCGCTCTGATTCAACAATACTGATGTAGTCTTTATCTTTGCTCTCTTTATAACGCTCAATATCGTTAAAGATATACGCAAACTCAGGGTCAGTGGCTATGCGTTGTTGATATTTGCTATTCACCTGGGTGACAGCTGAGCTGGTTTCACCGAAAGTCGTGTAGTTCGCTCGTGATATGCTGTCCCATGGCAACGCATTATCTTCCTGGCTTTCTCCCCATTCTGCTGCCTCAATTGGCGATGGGAAAAGAATATCGGGCACTACACCCTTGTGCTGGGTACTGCCACCATTAATGCGGTAAAATTTCGCAATAGTAAATTGCACACTGCCTAGCGGATTGTCGTAAAAGTCATAGATACGTCCCAGTCCCCGATGCTGTTGCACCGTGCCTTTACCAAAGGTCTGTTCACCGACAATTAGAGCGCGTCCATAATCCTGCATTGCCGCTGCAAATATTTCGGATGCGGATGCGCTGTACCTGTCCACCATAACCGTTAACGGGCCATCGTAGTATGTCACACCATCAGTATCACTGTTTACACTGATCTTACCGGTACTGTAACGCACCTGGACTACTGGGCCTTCATCAATAAATAATCCGGACACCAGCGTTGCTTCGGTTAATGAACCGCCGCCATTGCCGCGCAAATCAACAATAACGGCTTCTACGTTATCTTTTTCCAGCGAGGCCAGCTCATTTCTCACATCCTGATGCAGGTTATTGTAAAAAGATGGAATGGTAATCACGCCGACTTTTTTGCCTTTGTGCACACCGACTTCAGGTACATACACTTTCGACTGAGCGGCGCGATCTTCCAGTTTAATCTTATCGCGTACAATGGCGACGACCTCAGGTGCAGCAACATCGCCGGTGGCTTTAACAACCTGTAGTCGAACTTCGGTACCTTTTGGCCCTTTGATCAGCTCTACCACCTCATCGAGACGCCAACCGATGACATCAATAAACTCTTCGCCTTCCTGAGCAACACCGACAATTTTATCTTCCGGTTTTATTTTTTTGGATAAATCCGCCGGTCCACCAGGCACAATACTGCGGATCACGGTAAAATCGTCTTCCAGTTGCAACACGGCACCGATGCCTTCAAAAGACAGGTTCATTTCCATCTGAAAACGTTCGGCGTTGCGAGGCGAAAGATAGCTGGTATGCGCTTCGATACTGCGCGCAAACGCGTTCATCACCGTCTGGAACACATCTTCGCTCTTGGTTTGGTGTAATCGTTTTATGGCGCGGTTGTAGCGTTTTTCCAGTAAATCTTTAATTTCTTCCTGGTTTTTACCCGCCAGTTTCAGATTCAACGCATCGTATTTGATGCGCTGACGCCAAATTTCGTCTAATTCAGCATTATTTGCAGGCCACTGGGCATCTTCTCTGTCGTAGTAATATTTATCCCCTTCCTTTTCAAAGTCGAAAGGTTTCTCCAACAGTGTCAAAGCAAACTGAAATCGTTCCAGTCGCTTTTCCAGGTTTTGTTCATACATTTTATAGGCGACAGACATATCGCCTTTTGACAGGGCTTCATCAAAATCATCTTTGAATTTGCGCAGTTGCTCGATGTCAGATGCCAAAAACACCGATTTATTTGCATCAAGGGAACGCAAATAGCGATCAAAGATCATTTCAGATGTGCTGTCGTTGAGTTGTATTTCTTTGTAGTGAGCTCGTGTGAACAAATCAGATATCCGCTTTGCAGCTACCTTGTGTTGTCCTTCCGGGTTCAACTCTGGCAGTGCTTCGGGGGCATTGTCAGAAGCGAAAACACTCCCGGATACCATTGATGCCAGCAATGCTGACAGAACTGTTACACGAACTACTTTTCTCATACAACTACCTTTTTTTGGCTATAAGTCGCAGGTTGTCTTGCTGTACTTTTATCTGCATTCCAGAATCAAGTATAACCTGAATGCCATCTTTGCCCACTTCAACTATCGTCGCAGGCATCGGAGACTTGCCGACTTTTACGGACACTTTGGTACCAGCGACTAAATCTGAATCCGTTAACTTTTCAGGTTTAGGTCTGTTAGCTGGCGCTTTGCGTTCTTTTAGCTTAGCGTTATCTGGTGCAGTCTTGCCATTAGCTTTTGACTTATTTTTGTAATTTTTCTTTTCACCGTCCTGTTGCCGCGCTTTCGCTTCAGATTTTTTCCGCTCAGCGACTTTTTGCTTACTCTCTTTGAGTTGCAACTGCGCATGATCTTCATGGTCTTTTTCAACTTTAGCGTCTGCACTGCCATCAAGGCTTACGCGATCTGCACCTTCTTTGATGGAATACAAATAACGCCAGCTGTTGGTGTAGTGCCGCAAAGAACTGCGTAAAAGGGTCTTACTTACCCGTGGCTCATCTTTCAGTGCCTCGGCAAGATCTTGAAAAATACCGATCTTAAGCGGCTTTGCATCACCTTCACTGGTAAAGCACGCTGGAAATGTTTCGGTCAGGAATTGGATGACTTGTTTTGAGTCAGAAAATTTTTCGGAAGTATCCATTAATGGAAATAGTCTTGTGTTAATAATTGTTCAGATGTGCGCATCATCCCAAGTTGCCAGCAATTGGTCAACCCAATCACTTAAATCCTGGGCATCAATTGACAATAAATCGGCGTCTTCTCGCCAATTTTCCCATACGTGCTGCACCATATTCTCTAATTGTTCTACCGGGATGTCTTCATCGGCTTTGTCGTACAACAGGTGCAATATCGTATTCAACTGCTCAGCAGCTTCTTCTGCCTGCTCTTCATCAAAGACATCCATGTCTTCAGCCGTAGCTAAAACTACGTGAATATCAAAGAATTCCTTCAAGCTAAAGCAGCCTCTACGATTTTAACTACTTTTTGCAATCCCACCAGATCCATCTTATCGAAGCGGGCTTTTTCAGGGCTGTCTAAATCCAGCACACCGATTAACGCCCCATTGACCATTACCGGGATAACAATTTCAGAATTTGAAGCGTGATCGCAGGCGATATGCCCCTCAAACTCATGAACATCCTCAACCACCTGTGGGAATTTAGTTTTGGCGGCGGCACCGCATACGCCACGACCAACCGGGATACGCACACAAGCCGGTTTACCCATGAATGGTCCTAAAACCAATTCATCACCTTTCAGAAGATAAAAACCCGCCCAGTTAACGGACGGTAGTTTATTCCAGACAAGAGAGGCAACGTTCGCGAGATTAGCGATCATATCAGATTCACCGGCCAAAATAGCTTCGGCTTCCTGCGCTAATTCATCGTATAACTGCTCTTTCGTTTTCGCCATAATTCTTTCCTGCAATTTCGAGAGAATGCTAATTTAATTTGTTTTGCATTAATTTAAAACAGATTTCAAATTACATTCGTATGCGTAAAACAGAAAAAGGGGCTGTATTACGCATTTGTTTTTTCGGGAAAAGCGATATTGGGGAAATTAAGCAAAGATCAAGGTTTGCTTAATTATATAGATATATCAACTGGCACTAATTAATAGCGAATTGCACTTCCACTATCGCGCTGATTCCAGTTTCGCCCGGCATAAAGCTATCCTTTGCAGCAACACGCATCATACCTGCGGATTCATGCACTGGCAGGTTAGCAGATATCTCTGATACGCCAACAACTTCTCCCAAAGACACCCCTAACTTACCAGCCATTTGTTTAGCTTTATCCTGGGCATCAGCGATGGCATTAAGCAACGCGGTTTCATAGTGTTGTTGTTCGTTATTGACCAGCATTTGAATGTTGTTAATTTCAACATTTGCGATGCGAAAAACATGGTCAAAAATCAAACTTAATGCTTCAGTTTCTTTGATATTTACTTTAATGATGCGCGTTAATTCAAAGCCTTTTTGTTCCCTGTTTTGGTTTTCATATTCAATCCACGGGGAAACAAATATCTGCATACTTTGGATGTGCTGTTTTTCAACGCCCTGCTTGATTAACAGACTTTGCACCTGTTCCGTTTTTTGCGAAACAGAAGCAAAAAGCTTACTCACTAAGGGGCCTTTTTCACGCATAATCACGTCAAATTGCAGGCCATCAGGCGCGGTCAATACGGTGCCATGACCTGAGACTCTCAGGATATTTTGAGCAAAGCCAGTTGAAGAAAATATCAGACAAAAGCAAGCCAGAAACAGTGCAATTCTCATCGTAAAACTCCTTTGAGATTATTTTAAGCCGTTGTTGCTAAAGGTTGTGGCATTATCGCCCAGGAAAATGATTTTGATGTGTTTGCCATCTTCACTGCCCCAGATACACGATGTCGTGCCTAACGTCTCAGAACAATTGCTCGGTGCCCCAATAATGGCCTGAACTTCATCCTGACTCATGCCTAATTTAAGTAAATCGTAGTTTTCTTTAGTCAACCTGGAACAGGCAACTAAGAGCAGCGCTGCAATAAAAATAATAATGAGCTTTTTCATATGGTTACTCCGGCAACAATTTACTGAGACTCTAAACGAGGGCCAGGTATTTGTCTAAGTATTTGCTGTAACCAATAGTAATGCAGGTGACCAGGTGTCACCCACATTTGAATCGCCCGGCGCCTGTTGCAACTGAGTTGTCATTTTGTCAGGCACCGTATGGCTATCATCTATCGCTCTGAAACCTTATACGTCATAGGTAGTTGACGCGGTATCACCACCGCGTCCGGTCCAGTTCGTGTGAAAATACTCACCACGTTTTTTGTCCAGACGCTCGTAGGTATGAGCACCAAAGTAATCACGTTGTGCTTGCAACAGGTTTGCCGGCAATCTTTCACTGCGGTAGCCATCGAAATAACTCAGTGCTGAGTTGATGGTGGGGGCAGCAATACCATTCATTAATGCAGCGGCCGCCACTCTTCTCCAACCCGCCTGAGCGGCTTGTAATTTTTCACTGAAATAACTGTCCAACATCAGGTTGGCAAGCCCGGGCTGCTTATCAAAAGCCTCTTTAATATTGCCCAGGAATGCTGAGCGGATTATACAACCGCCTCGCCACATCATGGCTATTCCACCATAATTGAGATGCCAGCCATGTTCTTTAGCGGCTTCTCGCATCAATACGTAGCCTTGTGCGTAGCTTACAATCTTGGCGGCAAAAACAGCCTGGCGTAGATCTTCTATGAAAGCCTGTCGGTCGCCATCAAATGTTGACTCAGGGCCAGAAATGATTTTTGCGGCAGCAACGCGCTCATCTTTTTGTGCGGAAAGGCATCTGGCGAATACCGCTTCACCAATCAGGGTTAATGGCACACCCAACTCCAGCGCAGCAACACACGTCCATTTGCCGGTTCCTTTTTGTCCTGCGGTATCTAATATATTTTCGACCAGCGGTGTGCCATCAGTATCTTTAAATGCCATGATGTCGCGGCTAATTTCCATCAGGTAGCTGTCCAGGTCGCCTTTATTCCATTCCGCGAACACCTGGTGAATTTCATCAGCGGTTAACCCTACGTATTGCTTCATGAGCTGGTACGCCTCACAAATCAACTGCATATCTCCGTACTCAATGCCATTGTGTACCATTTTCACAAAATGGCCGGCACCATCTTCACCCACCCAGTCACAACAAGGAAAATCCCCTTCGACCTTCGCGGCAATGCACTGAAATATTGGTTTAACCTCAGGCCAGGCCTCAACTGCACCACCTGGCATAATTGAAGGGCCAGTTAAAGCCCCTTCTTCACCACCAGAGACCCCCGTACCAATAAAGTGAATACCTTTTTCTCTTAGCCAGGCAACTCGACGGTTTGTATCAGGGAAGTAGGTATTACCGCCATCGATAATAATGTCACCTTCGTCCAGCAACGGGATCAACTGCTCAATCACAGCATCTACCGCGGCGCCGGCCTTTACCATCAACATCACTTTTCGCGGCACTGCTAATGAATCAACCAGTGCCTCTAAGCTATCCGCACCGCGAATAGTTAAACCTTTCGCCCGGCCATTGATAAAATGCGAGACTTTGTCAGTCGAACGATTGTAGGCGGTCACGGTGAAGCCTTTATTCGCCATATTTAGGATGAGGTTTTCTCCCATCACAGCCAGCCCAATAAGGCCAATATCTGATTTAGTTTTCATATCTGCTCGGTAATTCTCTGAAAAAGTAAAGTTCACGGTGATATTGATTGCTCATGTTCCCCGGAGGTGAATCCTGTAACTCATTACATACAAGGTATATTGCATCTTACCCAACAGTTACCGGCCAACATCAACATACCTGTGACATCATAATAAATGATAATAATTTCTATTTGGGTAAATTATCGAATAATTTAGAATGACAAGTTCTCAACTAGTCTTTATTTCAGATGAAAAAGACTACACCATTGAGTTTTCAGGAAGTCAAATATTCACAAGCTGGCTCAACCAGAAGCAAAGGGAAATTGGCCTGTTTAAAACCTGATGCAATAACGATTAGGAACACGTATGTCTTACAAAGTTGAAATTATGTACTGCACACAATGTCGCTGGTTAATGCGCTCAGCCTGGATGGCCCAAGAGTTACTTACCACCTTTACCGATGAAATTTCAGCACTGTCGCTTATCCCGTCCACGGGTGGAAAGTTTCAGGTTATCGCTGATGGTAAAATCGTCTGGTGTCGAAAAGAACAAGGAAGGTTTCCTGATATTACCGAACTTAAGCAGTTGGTCAGGGACATCATATCCCCGGATCGTCATTTAGGTCACAGTGACAAGCGACCACCTTCCAATGTAGATTAGCGTCACCAATTTAATTTTCTAAGAACTGCGCAGTTCAATTCCGACTTAACCTGTTTAGCTAACCTGAACAGTAATAGTATCTTACGGTATTGTCTTTGATATGTGTTGATATGGATGTTGAGGAAAAAGGTAGGGAAAAATCCCAGACACAAAAAAACCACCCTGAGGTGGCTTATGTGCTTTCAAATTAGTGGCGGAGTGGACGGGACTCGAACCCGCGACCCCCGGCGTGACAGGCCGGTATTCTAACCAACTGAACTACCACTCCGCATGTAATTTGAAGTCGAGACGAAAGTAAAATTGGCGGAGTGGACGGGACTCGAACCCGCGACCCCCGGCGTGACAGGCCGGTATTCTAACCAACTGAACTACCACTCCGCATTAAGATTTAATAAATCTTTTTACTTTCAACAACTTACTTGTTTTTCAAGCCCGTTGTCTCAACCGCGGCGCAGATGATACGGGTTCAGGTATGTCGAGTCAACAGCTTTTTTCCACTTTATTTGATATTTTCTTTTAACAGACTGTTATTTAAACGATTACAGTTTTATTTCTGTTCAGTGACAAAATAAGCACCAATTTGAGGCGGTTTATTAGTCAGGCATAGACAGTTCGATAATCCCGGAATCCGTTGCATCATCCGCGGATTTTAGTTTTTTACCATCACTTTTGCCTTTATTGCCGGGTAGCAAGGACTTTATCTTATCCAACAGCTCTGTCATAAACGAACCACCGCTGGTTTCGGGTACAGCCCTGTCGACCTCAACTGGTTTCTTTGTTTTTGGTGCTTTACCTCTGCCCAGGAAAAACCACAAAATAAAGCCACCAAATATCACAATAAACAAATTAGCCCCCACCACGATTGCCATGAGCTGTGAGCGCGGCATACCTTCCTCTTCCACAGGCGCGGCTTTTAACTTTTCTAACTCCTGCAGTGCCAGGGCTTCTGCCGATTGTGCATCTTCAGGCAATGCGTCTAAATCTTCCAGATTGGTTTCTAACAATGGTTCTTCAAATACGAAGGTGTATTCGGGCACGTCCAGAATAAAATCACGCCCATCGACCGTGTTGCCGTAAGCCGTTAACTTGACCCTGAATACACCGTATTCAAAATTTACAATTTCATGAGTTCTTATTTTGTCGGTAATATCAGTAATCGAGAAATTTTGTACATCGCCATTGAGGAACCGCACCTTACCATCCACCAGTAAACTGGACATATCGACGGTTTTTCTGTCTGCATCGACTTTCAGAAGGTGAAAACCGTCTCCTTCTTCATCCAGCTCAACATCGATAGAAATGGGATTATCCAGCAACAGGATATTTTCACCCACCTTTTGACGGGTAAACATGGGGGTCACTATTGTAAAAATGGGGGTCCATTCACCTGAAGCTATTCTGAGATTAAACTGTCCGGTAAAGGTGCCATCCAACGGCCTTTCGTCCATCCCTTTGCCATCGTCCTGAAAGGTTGCTATCAGTTCTGTTTGAGCACCAAAGTTGTTGTAGCTGGGGTTATTGGTACTCTTAAACTCCATGGTGAGTTGTACTACGTCACGAAACTCATTGTAATCAATTGCATGACCACCGTTAGTCAGGTAGGCGGTTTGCTTAATTATCTCACCCGAAAAGATGATAGGTGCCAGTGGATTGGTTTCCAGTTGAATATCACTGACCACCATGACCCGACTGTCAGGCAAAATTTGTCCCACTGCCTGCCATGGGCCTGGGGTGGGATTTTTAATTTTGATCATGTCGTAGGTTTGGGAGTCGTACCAAACGATATCCAGATCATCTGCCATATTCTGAAAAATCTTACTGCCGTCGGGCCGCACTAACACCACCGGTGTTGAGCCGAACTTACGAAAGAAGATCATAGTAATTTCATCAACCTTGTAATCGATACGAAAGCGATTCTGCAGCAATTTTATGCCGTTGTAATAGTCGTTACCGAGTTCCACCAACGGGCTTCTGTCAATGGTATTTTGCTGATCTGTTGCATTACCCGCCCTCTGCTGCCCATAACTGTGAGGCACAGAAAGTAAAACAATACAAAGTAAAGCAACAAATCGGGTTATCAAAGTCCTGTTCTCCAAAGGCATTTTCCGCCTTCTTTTTCTACGATATCGAGTCTCTCTTCATGATGTTTAAGTTCATCGGCCGATGCCCTGATAATCTTTAATGGTTTGCGTTCCCCTGATAACCGGCGAATACTGAGGTCGTCTTCTCCACTTTTGTCATTACCTGATAAGTTAAGACGTGTTTGCCCTCCGGTCATTTGCAGATAAACATCTGCCAGAATCTCGGAATCCAGCAAGGCGCCGTGGAGTTCACGGTGGGAGTTATCTATGCCATAACGACGACACAAAGCATCCAGATTGTTTTTTTGCCCGGGATGGAGCTTTCTGGCCAGCTCAAGGGTATCTAACACCGAGCAAATTTGATCGACTTTAATTTGTTTATGTGTCGCCAGGGAAGCCAGTTCGTGATTTAGGAACCCGATGTCAAACGGTGCATTGTGAATCACCAGTTGAGCACCGCGTACATATTCTAAAAACTCGTCTACAACTTGTGAGAATACCGGTTTATCGGTCAGAAACTCATTGGTAATTCCGTGGACGTCTATGGCTTCCTGTTCCACTACGCGCTCAGGATTAATATACACGTGATAATGATTGCCCGTGAGTCGGCGGTTCACCAGCTCTACACAGCCTATTTCAATTACCTTATGTCCCTGTCTGGGATCTATACCAGTGGTTTCTGTATCTAATACTATTTGACGCATCAAAACTCCATACATTGACGACGCTAGCTCAATACACTGATCTAACACCAGGATGAAAGGATAAATCAAGGGGCTTAGCTTTATTTTAGCGCAACGACTGACAGCATGAATACAATCAGGTTATGATCTGCTAAAAAAGACAGACAAAAAACAATGACTAAAAAAGATGTTGCCATATTTACCGATGGCTCCTGCCTGGGCAATCCAGGACCGGGCGGCTATGGGGCAATAATGATTTACAAAAAGAACCGAAAAGAACTGGCTAAAGGCTATGCGTTGACCACCAACAATCGCATGGAACTACTGGCTGCAATAGTGGCACTTGAAACCCTTAACACCGGCTGTAATGTCAACCTGACCACAGACAGTCAATATGTCCGACAAGGGATCACTTCCTGGCTCAAGGGCTGGAAAGCCAAAGGCTGGAAAACAGCAAGCAAAAAACCGGTTAAAAACAAAGATTTATGGCAGCGTTTAGATACGGCTTGTCAGCCACATACAATTCAATGGAATTGGGTGAAAGGCCATTCTGGCCATCCCGAGAATGAACGCTGTGACCAGTTGGCACGTCAGGCAGCCGAAAACGACAATCAACGTCAGGATGAGGGTTATCTGGCTGAACAAAGCTGACCCTCTGTACGGCTACCAACATACTACCAGTTTGCCAATATTATTATTGTTGGCCATGTATTCATGAGCCAGATTTATATCGGCAACGGAATAAACCCGATCCACCACAGGCCGGATTGCGCCACGGCGTAAGGCCCCCGAATATCGCTGTACAAAGTGTTGGATTAATTGGGTTTTATAGTGATCACTGCGATTGCGCAGTGTACTGGCGATAAGACTTGCTCGCTTTGCCAACATTTTTGCCATATCCAGTTGTTCAACGTAGCGTCCCCCCAGAATCGCTAACTGAATAATTTTTCCATCCACCGCGAGTATATTCAGGTTTTTGCCGGTATAGTCATTGGCCACCACGTCCACCACAATATCAGCGTTAAAGCCCTGCGTTTTTAGTACCTCATCAAAGTTATTTTGCCGATAGTTAATCAGAATATCTGCTCCGAGATCAGCGCATGCCTGCAACTTAACATCATTGGAGGCCGTCACCGCTACCTGAGCGCTCTCCTGCTTTGCCAACTGAATCGCGGCTGTGCCGACACCGCTCGCTCCGGCATGTATCAATACTTTTTGTTCAGGTTGAAGTTGTCCAATGGTAAATAGTGCCTGATAGGCGGTCAGAAAAACTTCGGGTATCGCAGCCGCATGGCTCATGGCCATATCATCATAAACTGGAATGGCGTGTTCCACGGGAAAACTAACATATTGCGCATACCCGCCGCCCGTCACCATAGCGCAAACCGTTTTGCCCTGCAGTGCTCGATCGACACCCTCGCCCACATCGCAAATCACCCCTGCGACTTCCATACCGAGAATCTGGCTCGCGCCAGCCGGTGCTGGATATTTTCCTTGCTTTTGCAATAAATCGGCTCGATTAATGCCAAATGCCTTTACATGGCATAGCACCTCACCTTTTTCAGGAATGGGCGCAGCACAGGAATTTAAATCACAAGTTTGCGTAACAGGATCAATATCCAAAAACTGCATTTGCATCGTTTGACATTCTTAACAGGTAGTAAAAGTTGTGTGGGCGTCGGAAAATGACGTATCAGAAACCGTCACAGAACTCACAGCTGAGGCAGGAGACCCCTTCCATAACCAGTCCATGAGCATTTCAATGTCTGTTGACTCCCCCTGGGCGAACACCTCAACAGAACCATCAGGTAAGTTTTTAGCATAACCGCTAAGATTGAGTGAAAGTGCTTTTTCACGTGTGGTGGCACGATAAAAAACGCCCTGAACCTTTCCTGATACTATGGCTTTTTTGGCGTAATCTGACATTCTAATTCCATGAAGATATGAGAGAACATGCACCCAACTACAGTAAAGTAGCGTCTAAGGGGCAGCTAAGAAACCGTTGTTATTATTACTGACGCTACATCATCTGAACAACTTCGGTACCTACCACAAAAGTACTGTCGTTTTCTTCAAACTGCCTGACCACCTTTACAATAGCGCACAACGAAGAGATTTGATCACTGGTAGATTCAATATTCACTTCCATTTCGTCGCCAACCTGCAAGGCTTCTGGTACTTCAAATGACATACCAGTCGCACTGATATCACGACACAGGGCCGAGATCTTTTGTTTGGCTCCATCGCCATTCACTAACAGCGTACACGGAGAGTTCATCATCATTCGGAAAAAAGCGCGTTTGTCGTCGTATCCCAGCATTGCGTTACCTCTTGGCTAAGTGAAACATCGACTTTATTATTATCCGGGAAGTCATTCCCGTTAGCGCAGAGTTTGTTTCTTTTTTGCCATTGAACAAAACAAACAAACTCAGCAACTGCGAATCATTCTATGTAAAAAAAATGTTGCCTGCACCTCTATCACTAGAACTTGTCTAAATAGTTTTCGATCCTCTTAGATGAAATCGGCATACTTGTACCCAGTTGCTGAGCGAAAAGTGAAATACGTAGCTCTTCAATCTGCCAACGCACATCTGCCAGACCTTCTGGTGCGTTCACTTCACGTGCAAATTTCTGTAACACCTGCTCATAGCGCTGCTGTACTTTTTCAATCTGTAACTGTTGACTGCGATCCCGAATGGGGTCCACCGGAATTTTTTCCAGACGTCTTGCCAGCCCCTCAATATAGCGGTTCCAGTCTTTCAGCTTTTCAACCCCAATATCAGCAACAAAGCCGGGGTACACTAATGACGCTAAATGGCCTTTAACATCGGCAAAAGCATTAATCATATTCAACGGTGTTTTGCCTTTCAGGGTTTTGCTTATACCGTGGGCCGTGGTAAGGCCTTTTTCTACCTGAATGGCGACGTCCAGTACCTGATCGTTTAACTCGCCCGCCAGGGACTGACACAATTGCTCAAAGCCATGCGCTGATCGCAAATCATAAGTTGAGTTTTGTATGGCTTCGTCCACAACGGCATCAATGCAATCACTGATCAGCGCCCTGATTTGACCAAACGGATTGAAGTACAGGCCCAATTTAGATTTGTTAGGTAGTTTGTCTTGCAGATATTTAATTGGTGATGGCAATTGTTTAATCAGCAGTTGTCTTACACCTTGTTGGTGTGAACGAGCAGCCTTGTGAGCGTCATCAAACAATTTCAGGTGAACCTTGTTACCTTCTTTGACAAGGGCGGGATAGGCCTTCACCGTATAAGCGGCATCTTTATTGGTCCACTGGGCAGGTAAATCATCAAAATCCCAGCTCTGTATGTCTTTCCGCTCGAGGTCAGGGGTCGCGACAGCTTTGAGGGTATTGCTCAGGTGCTTTTTAAACTGGGTTTTCAGAGATGTCAGATCTCTGGATTGCCCTAAAAACTTATCGTTTTCATCATATAATTTAAAATTAAACTGCAAATGTGCCGGCAATGATAAACCTTCCCAGACATCATCAGACAATACTACGCCACTCATCCTGGTCAGCTTTTTAGTAAAGGCTTTCTTAAAATCACCTTCTACCTCCAGACCGTTAATAGCCCCTTTGGCGTAATCTGGTGCGGGCACAAAGTTGCGACGTAGTTGTTTGGGTAGCCATTTAATCATTGTTATGGCCAGCTCTTCTCTTAACCCTGGCACCAGCCAGTCGCACCGTTCTTCAGTTACCTGATTCAAAAGAGGTAGGGGTATTTTTAAACTGACCCCGTCGTCATCTGCACCCGGGTTAAATGCATACTCCAGAGGTAACACCAGGTTCCCGGCACGCCATTGATCCGGAAAGTGACTTTCTCCGGCATCACTGGCGTCATTTTTGAACAAGTCCTCTTTAACCAGATGCCAACGCTGTTGTTCATTTTTATCCTGTCGTTGCCACCATTTTTTGAAGTCCGCTTCGGTGCAGATATTTTCAGGCAACTTTTGGTCGTAAAAATCCACCAGGACCTGTTCGTCCACTAACAAATCCCGACGTCGAATTTTTTCTTCCAGATTTTCGACTTCAGCGATTTTTTCCAGATTCAGTCTCAGAAACGGATAATTTAATTTAGTGTCACCGTTTACCAGCGCTTCCATAATAAACAACTGCCGACAGATGGCGGGGTCGATTTTGCTGTACAGCACAGTGCGCTGATTCACCACTGGCAGCCCCAACATGGTGGCGGACTCCTTTGCTTTAACCGCGCCCGCCTTTTTGCTCCAGAATGGTTCAGCATAGCGATATTTACACAGGTGTTTACCCGCGTCTTCTAACCACTTTGGCTCAACTTTGGCTATAGTTCTGGCAAACAATTTACTGGTTTCAACCAGTTCAGCTGCGATCAACCATTTAGGTGGCTTTTTATAAAGTGCTGATCCCGGAAAGACCACAAACTTATTGTTACGGGTTCCCAGAAATTCTTTATTTTGCTCCATAAATCCGGCATTGGTTAACAGGCCGGGGATCAATGAGCGATGAACACTTTCAAAATCTGCAGCACGGTTTTTAATCCCCCACCCCAATGATGAAAACGCCTGTTTAAGCTGACTAACAATATCCTGCCACTCCCGCAATCGCAGATAATTCAACATCTGATCTTTGCACCATTTGCGCAGCTGATTGCCAGAAATATTGCGCTGTTGCTCGCGAAACCCTTTCCACAGGTTTAAATAAGCGACAAACTCAGATTCTTTGTCAAGCCACTGAGTGTGCAGTTCATCGGCCTTTTGTTTAAATTCAGCAGGACGTTCCCGAGGGTCCTGAATGGACAATCCGGCCACGATAATCATGATTTCGTTTAGCGTATCCAGTTTGTCAGCTTCCACCAACATACGTGAATAACGCGGATCAACCGGTAACCGGGACATTGCCCGTCCAATTGCGGTCAGCGTCAACATTCCGCGTTTACCTTTGCTGACAGCCTGCAACTCTTCCAGCATTTTGATCCCGGCAGTAATATCTCGGGATTGCGGTGGCTGAACAAATGGAAACCGCTCAATATCACCCAGCCGCAATGCCGTTAACTGCAAAATGACTGAGGCCAGATTGGTACGCAGGATCTCCGGATCGGTAAACTCCGGTCGACGCAAATAATCATCTTCATCGTACAAGCGAATACAGATACCTTCTGCAACGCGCCCACATCGTCCGGCGCGCTGATTAGCACTGGCCTGGGACACAGGTTCTATGGGTAGTCGTTGCACTTTACTGCGCGAGCTGTAACGGGATATCCGTGCGGTCCCTGTGTCTATAACATAGCGAATGCCAGGCACGGTTAAACTGGTTTCAGCGACGTTGGTGGCCAGCACAATTCGTCGACCGTGATGAGGCTGAAATATTCGGTTTTGTTCTGACGCAGACAACCTGGCATACAGGGGTACAATTTCCGTGTGTTTTAATTTCGCATTGGCCAGAAACTCCGCGGTATCGCGTATTTCCCGTTCGCCGCTTAAAAAGACCAGGATATCGCCCCGCCCCGCCTTCGAAAGCTCTTTGACCCCATCCAAAATACCTTCCAGTTGGTCGCGTGTTTCGTTGCGCTCATTCATCAGCGGGCGATAGCGGACCTCGACCGGGTAAGTTCGCCCTTCCACCAGAATCATTGGGGCATTGTTAAAGTGTTTGGAAAATCGCTCAGGATCGATAGTGGCAGAAGTGATGATGACTTTCAGATCGGGTCTTTTGGGCAGCAATGATTTCAAATAGCCCAGGATAAAATCAATATTGAGGCTGCGCTCGTGTGCTTCATCAATAATCAGTACTTCGTATTTACTCAGAAACCGGTCTTCCTGAATTTCTGCCAGCAGGATACCGTCTGTCATCAACTTAATGTAGGAAGATTCTGATGTCTGGTCGGTAAAGCGAATTTTAAAACCTACCGTCTCCCCCAGTGGCGATTGCAATTCCTCGGCAATGCGACTGGCAACACTGCGGGCTGCCAGACGGCGTGGTTGGGTATGACCTATCAGACCTTTGCAACCCAGCCCTGCCTCAAGGCATATTTTGGGTAACTGCGTGGTTTTACCTGAGCCGGTCTCCCCTGCCACAATAACCACCTGATGCTGCTGCAAGGCAGTTAAAATTTCCTCTTTTTGTTGTGATACCGGTAATTCCGGATAATTCAGCTCCGGACGATTTTCCAGTCTGTGGTTTACCCATTGCTGGCTGTTAACGATGGCAGCCAGTAACTTATCCGGCACATCAATCTCTCCGTCAGCAGGCGCGGATAACTTTTCTATGTTTCGACGGAAATAATGTTTATCACTGATGCGACACGCATCAATCTGACTGGATAAATATTGGAAAGACTGTACTTTGGGCAAAATCTAGAAACCTGTCACTAAAAGAGCGACAGATCCTAGAAAATTGCGTCAGCTATTGCCAGTTTTTTATTGCACCGGGTTTAACCGGCGTGCTTGTAACCATCCCGCAACTGAATATCGATGGCATTGAGTATCTGGGCACGACTAATACTCCCCAATAATACCCCATCGTCGTCAACTACCGGATATACCTTGGGTTTCTCAGAAATCATCTTCTGGGCAACCTCTAAAACTGAGGCATAGGGTTTAAGCGATAACACGTCTTTCATCATGATATCTTTTACACGTGCCACCTGCTCGCGATAGTAACTGGACTCTATCATTTGTCGTAAACAGTCTTGTTCAGATAAAAATCCCACCAGTTGTTTTTTCTCGTTAACAACCGGGCCCCCGGTTTGATGGCTATGCAATAACTTCTCGACGGCTTCGGCAACCGGCATTTCGGTCGTAAACGTAACAGGACGCCGACTCATATAATCGCAAACCTGTAATGACTCCATTCTGCCTCCTTTTATAAGTATGGATTCTAAGCGCTGTAAAGCATTGGAGCGGGGATTAACTCCCTTACCAGTAAAGATAGTCCCAAGTTTCGGGGAATAACAACTATTTTTTCAATATTCATACAGGTTTTGATTAGTCCAGTGTAAATCCCACTTTAAGGGACACTTGCCAATGGGCCACTTTTCCTTGCTCAAGGTGACCGCGGGTTTCCGTCACTTCAAACCAGCGCATATTGTGCACCGTCTCACTGGCCTTAGCGATGGCGTTTTCTATCGCCTGTTGCATACCTTCAGGCGATGAGCCGGTAAGCTCAATTAATTTATAGGTATGATGACTCATGACACTCTCCAATTTAACTGTTCGCTAAAGTTATAGTTCAATGTGGCTGAAATCTAAACCTCAGCCCCATTAAAACCGCCATAACAGAGCAGTAAACCGGGCAGTATCAGTTGCTTCGAAAGCGCTTTTTTGTTTGAATTTATGTTTGAATTCTTACAGACAGCTAAATGTGAGCAACGCGTTAAATTCCCAACCTTCCATTTTGTGGCACGATTACGAAAGCTGGGGGGCTCAACCTCATAAAGATCATCCCAGTCAGTTTGCTGCGATTCGTACCGATCTTGAGCTCAACCCCATTGAAGATCCAATTAACTGGATGTGCCAGATACCCAACGATTATCTTCCTCATCCGCAAGCCTGTTTAATCACCGGTATTACCCCGCAACAATCGTTGCGTGACGGCATGATTGAAGCGCAATTCATGGCGAAAATTCACCAACAGATGAGTCGTCCTCTTACCTGTGTTACCGGCTACAACAACATTCGCTTTGATGACGAACTGACCCGTTTTTCTCTGTATCGCAATTTTTTCAATCCTTATGCGCGTGAATGGCAAAATGGCAACAGCCGTTGGGATATCATCGATATGGTTAGAGCCTGTTATGCACTGCGACCGGAAGGTATTAACTGGGTATTCAATGATGACGGCAAACCCACCTTTAAGCTGGAGCTTCTGTCGAAAGCCAATGGTATAGCACACGAATCCGCCCATGACGCCTTGTCTGACGTTTACGCCACAATTGGCCTGGCCAGACTGATCAAAGAGAAGCAACCCAAACTCTACGAGTTTTTGTTTTCCATCAGAGCGAAAAACAAAGTCGCCGGATACTTTAATACCGCCTTAAAAACACCGCTGGTACACATTTCGTCTAAGTTGCCCTCTGAACACGGCTGTTGCACCTGGATTGCCCCGCTTTGTCCTCATCCTACCAATAAAAATGCCATTATCTGCATCAACCTTGCCCTGCCGGTTGAGCCGTTGGCAGAACTCAGCATTGAGGAATTAAAGGCCAAAATGTACCTGCGCAGCGATGAGTTATCGCCGGGCGAGGCGCGCTTGCCGATAAAGCTCATTCATCTGAACAAATGTCCTGTGGTGGCCCCGGCCAAAACGCTGACGGAAGAGAACGCCCAGCGTCTGGGAATCGATCGGGAACAATGCCTCTCGAACCTGAAGTTCATACAGCAACAAGTGGGTCTGGAGCAAAAGATCTCCGCACTCTACGAGGGTTCAGAAAACCCGCAGCAGGACCCGGATCACGCCTTATACAGTGGCGGGTTTTTAAGCGACGCAGATCAACAACTTTGCCAGCAACTTCTGGATACGGCACCGGCGTCGCTGGATAAATTTGCCGGGAAATTTAGCGACCCCAGACTCAATACTCTGTTGTTCAGATATCGCGGCAGAAACTATCCTAATTTGTTTAACGCTGAGGAACTGGATAAATGGCAACGGCACCGCCAATACCGACTGACCGACCCCGGTTCGCCAGCCAGCCTGACACTTAACGATTACCTGCTTGAAGTGGAACAATTGGTCGCTGAAAATAGCCAGCAACCACAAAAATTAAGATTGCTAAAAGACTTGTATCAGTACGCTCAACAGCTGTAATCTTGAGTTTTACCAAACATTGCCGATATGTTGGTAACATTTGATGCCTGATATCCTGTCAGCTGTCACTCTAAAATTATAAAAGCACTGCGGTACAACAAATGAATGGAATTTATTTAGAAATCGACCCAACCGACGAGTATCTTGACCTGATGCTGATGCCATCAGAAATAGAAGGCCGTCTGGAAGAGAAGTCGATAATGTCATTCGTCAAAAGTAGCGAATACAACACCTTCTATATCTTTGAAGAAGCTATTGCTGCCGCTGTTGCTACATTTAAAAACGCACAACGCGTAGATACCTCAGACCCCATCACAGAACGCATTGGTGAAAGACGCGACGCGCAAGTCAACTTTCGGCTATCTGAAGACGAAATGCGGGTAAATCTGGTAATCACGTCGGCCTGGGCAGGCAAACAAGCCTCGGTTAAAGCCCTGCAAACTCAGGCCAAAAAACTGGGCATTGTGCGCGGACTGAGCAAGAAAAAGCTGGTAGAGATGGCAGATGAAGCCAGAAAATCCCCTCCAGGCACGGTACTGGATGATGTTGTTGCAATGGGATTACCGGCCAGAAATGGTAAAAACTCCCGGGTAAAAGCATTGGTCGAAAATGCACTGGAGCGCATTCTCAAGCCCAAAGAAAAAGACGGACGCGTTGATATGCGCGATCTGGGCGATATTATTTGCGTAAAAGCCGGGACGCCTGTGGCCAGACGGGCACAACCCACTGAAGGGCGAAAGGGTTATACAGTTACCGGCACACCGTTAGAACCTGTAGCGGGCACCTGGGTCAGTTTCAAACCAGGTTCGGGAACTGAAATCAGCCCGGATGATGAAAACCTATTGATCGCCGAAATAAACGGCATGCCGAAATTCAAACAGGATCGCATGTGGGTAGATGACACCTTTATCTGCAAAGGGGTTAATGTCGGAACCGGTAATGTCAATTATGATGGCGCAGTTTTGGTTAACGGCGATGTCACAGAAAAAATGCAAATCATCGCCACCGGCGATATCACCATTAATGGCTTTGTTGAATCAGCATTTATTCAGGCCGGCGGCGATATAATTATCACCGAAGGGGCAACCGGTAAGCATCAGGAAGCGTCCGACGATTACAGTACCATACTGGAAGCCGGAGGCAGTGTGCATGTGGCCCATGGACAAGGCCTTGATATTCGTTGCAATGGCAACGTTACTGTGGGGCGACAACTGGCTTACAGTAAAATCAATTGTCGTGGCACTGTCACTGCCGGCCCCATCAATAATCCAAATGGCAACCTGTTCGCCTGTAAAATTGAATGTTATGGCAAAATTTCAGCAGGCACGTTAGGCGCCGTATCCGGCAGTGCCCTGTCCATTGATTTCAGTGGTGGCTTTAACCAGTTGATGGAGAAAAAAGATCAACTGGATGAATTGTGGCTGCAACTGCAACAAAACAACAAGAGCCACGAAGACAAAATTAATTTTATCAAAAGCAAAAAAATTCCAAGGCAACTGGCCGACAGAGTGAACGAAGCAATTCACCTGTTCAATAATGAGAAAAAAACCTTAGAGTGGCTGCAAGAAAAAATCATCGAAATTAAAAAAGCCAAAGAAGAATATGTCGAAGTTATTGGCCTGGAAGCAAAAAATAAGATTTACCCGGGCGTGGTGGTACGACTCAACAACCGTTCGTGGAAAGCAGATCGGGAATATCCGCGGGCCCGGATTAAATACGAAGGTCACCAGTGGATGTACGATCCTAATACCAGATAAATCGAAAAAGCGGTGCATCAGCACCGCTTTTTTAGCTTATTTAGTCAACCGCTTTAGCAACGCCGAAGTGTCCCAACGGCCACCACCCATGTTTTGGACGTCGGCATAAAACTGATCCACCAGTGCTGTCAGCGGTAAACTACTGCCATTGCGCCCTGCTTCCTGTAGTGCTATCCCCAGATCTTTACGCATCCAGTCGATAGCAAACCCGAAATCAAATTGATCCTGCAACATGGTTTTATGTCTGTTTTGCATTTGCCAGGATTGCGCAGCCCCCCCGGGAAATAACATCAACCACGGCTTCGCAATCCATACCGGCATTTTGACCAAATGCCAATGCTTCAGCCAGGCCCTGAACCACGCCGGCAATACAAATTTGGTTCATCATTTTAGCCTTTTGTCCGGCACCCACATCCCCTAGTAGTCGATGATATTGCGAATAGGCATCCAACACCTCCGTTACCTGCTCATACACAGACGCTTTTCCACCCAACATAACCGTCAGTTTTCCATTTTCTGCACCGGCCTGGCCGCCGGAAACCGGACCATCTAAAAAAGCCACCTGCTTGTTCGCTAATTCTTGTGCCATTTCGCTAGCCACTTCGGCAGAGGTGGTGGTGTGATCAATGACAATAGTGTTTTCCCGAATGCCTTTTACAACACCATTGTCACCCATTATCACCTGACGTAAGTCATTGTCGTTGCCAACACAGACACAAATGATATCTGCCATTTTTGCGGCCTCTTCAGGTGTCGTAACAGCAGTACCATTGTATTCCTGACACCAGCGTTCAGCTTTTCCTGGTGTGCGGTTATAGACAGTGACATTAAAACCCGCTTTGGCTAAGTGTCCCGCCATGGGATAGCCCATAACGCCCAGACCTAAAAAGGCAACATTTCTCATTTTCAACTACCCGGATATTGTAATTTTTCATCGAGGACGCATTCTGCGTTAAATAACACCTGTAGTTCAAGCGGAAAAATTTACGCTGCACAGCGCCAATAAAAACGCTATGCTTGATTCTATGACAACATCGAGGAGCCTCTCGTGGCAGATAACATTTACCAATTCACAGTTAAAAATAATAAAGGTGAAGACATCAACCTGGCACAATATCAAGGAAAGGTTGTATTGATTGTAAACACCGCCAGCAAATGTGGTTTCACCCCGCAATATGATGGCTTACAGGCCCTGTATGATGAATACAGCCGGGAAGATTTTGAAGTTTTGGCATTTCCTTGTGATCAGTTTGGTCATCAGGAACCAGGTGATAATGAACAGATAGAGCAGTTCTGCAGTATCAACTTTGGCGTGAAGTTTCCCCTGTTTCAAAAACTGGAAGTCAATGGCAAAAATGCCGCTCCGGTGTTTGACTACCTCAAGTCTGAAGCCCCGGGATTAATGGGCAGTAAAAGCATAAAGTGGAACTTCACCAAATTTCTGATTGGCAAAGATGGCCTGCCGATTAAACGCTACGCGCCCAACACAAAACCCGAAAGTATCAAATCAGACATAGAAGCCGCCATTAAAGCCTGATGATAAAGGCAACAAAATACATGGAATGAAAACGATGAAAGTAGCCGTGTTTAGCGCAAAATCGTACGATCAATGGTTTTTGCAGAAACACGCCATAGACACGGCTATTGAGTTCACATTTTTTGAAACGGCATTAAGCCCTGAGACTGTTGCCCTTGCTGACGGTTTTGATGCTGTTAACTGTTTTGTAAATGACAACTTGTCTAAAGCGGTACTGAAAACCTTAAAAAGCTTCGGGATTTTGCACATTAGTTTACGTTGTGCGGGCTTTAACAACGTAGCTCTTCAGCAGGCCGCAAAGCTTGGTCAAACCATTACCCGGGTACCGGCCTATGCACCGGAGTCGGTTGCGGAACATACCCTGGCATTATTACTCACACTGAACCGGAAAACTCACAAAGCCTACAATCGGGTAAAAGAAAATAACTTTTCACTGCAGGGATTGTTGGGCTTTAACCTTTCCGGAAAAACTGTGGGCATCATCGGCACAGGTAAAATTGGGCAGGCTGTAGTGCGTATTTTTGCAGGTTTCGGTTGTAAACTACTGTGCCACGACCCGATACAATCAGAAATCGTGTTACAAAGCGGGGCACGTTACGAGCCACTGCAAAGCTTGTTATCCGCTTGTGATATTATCAGTCTGCACTGCCCGTTAACGCCTGAGACACAGCACCTGATTAACGACAGTGCCATCGAAAAAATGAAACCTGGCGCAATCCTCATCAACACTTCGCGCGGTGGACTGGTGGATACCAAAGCGGTGATCGGTGCCCTGAAATCGAAAAAATTAGGAGGCCTGGCGTTAGATGTCTATGAAATGGAATCAGAGTTATTTTTTAACGACTTATCTGGCGAAATTATTCAGGACGACGTGTTTCAACGGTTGTTAACCTTTCCCAATGTAGTGATAACAGGTCATCAGGGCTTTTTCACCGAAGAAGCCCTGACAGAAATTGCCACAACAACAATCAACAACTTGTTGGATTTTAACAGCGGCACTATCAAGCCTGAAAATCAGATAGCGATAGCGCCAGATTAACCCTTTAGTTGTCGAACAGGCAATGATGCAAATGTTCTACAATGCCTGGCGCATCATCACTTCTGACTAAGAAGCACAGATTGTGGGCACTGGCACCGTGACAAATCATACGCAAATTGTATTTTTCCAGCGCGGATAATACGTTACCGCCTACACCTCGTGTCGCCTGTAAATGATTACCGATAACGGCCACCAAAGATAAACCTTCTTCGATTTCCACTTCCCCGATTTCCCGTAACTCCGCCAGCAAAGTCGGAGTAATTTTGCGGCTATTGCCATTGGTGGGTTCATCTAATGTGAGTGCGACACTGATTTCAGATGTCGTTATCAAATCAACACTGATTTTGTGTTTAGCCAGTAGTGTAAACACTTCCGCCAGAAAACCGGTGGCGTGTAACATGGCAGGACTTTTCAGGGTTAACAGTACCTGCTCTTTGCGCAGGGCAATGGCACGGTAGGCGGGTTTGTGCTCGGTTTCCCAGGCTACCCAGGTACCACCGGCTTCAGGATCTCTGCTGGACCCCACAAACACCCTGATATTGGAACGCATGGCCGGAATTAGTGTTGCCGGGTGCAAAATCTTTGCACCAAAGGTTGCCATTTCTGCCGCTTCATCAAAACTGATTTCAGGTATTGGCCGGGCTTTTGCAGTCAATCGAGGATCGGTGGTGTAGATACCGTTGACATCCGTCCAAATCTGCAGAGCTGATGCCTGAACTGATTCCGCCAGTAATGCCGCACTGTAGTCACTACCGCCACGCCCAAGGGTGGTGGTTTTGCCGAATTCATCGGAGCCGATAAAACCCTGCATAACAAAAACACTGTGGGGCAATTCCGGCAATATCAGGGTTTCTGCCTGATGTTTTATTTGTTCGATATCGGGGGTGGCTTTGCCATATGACGAGTCAGTTTTAACCACCTGACGAACATCAAAGTTGACGGCATGAACCCTGTGCTCGCGCAATATTTCAGCAAACAGTAATGACGACATGCGCTCACCGAAAGACAACAACTCATCCTGCAACGCCAGTGAATTGGCCAGTTCAGATTCTTTTGCGATCGCTGACAGCTCATTGAGCAAATGCTCCAGAGCCTGAGCCAGCTCAGGTTTATTACCCATTTTTTTGAGAATAGAAAATTCGATATCAGCAATATGCGCCAGGATAGCATCCCGCTCGTTGGTGGGCATATTGCCTTTTGCCAACCGCACCAGATAATTAGTAACCCCGGATGAGGCACTGACGACGACAACTTTTATATCCTGATTGCTTGCCACTATACTGGCGCAGCGAGACATGGCGTCAAAATCGGCGACACTTGTGCCACCAAACTTTGCGACTATCAGTCCTGTCATAATTAATGTATTCCGAATGAATTAATGCAATTTAACACTGGCAGGAACGTTTTTAGCAAACGTTTCAATACCAGAAGCCCAACACTCCGCCCACGGAGTGACAGTTACAGAGTTTCACCTCAAATAACCAAACTGACTGCCGTCTGATTGCAGTCAGTTCTCGGCGATGGTCCCCGTCATTCAAACAGCAAAGATAAACAGACTATCCCTGTTGAACTATCTGGCCAACGCTCCTCTTCTGATATACGCAAGGAGAATACCGGTGAACAGGTATCTGGCAGGCGTAAAATCGAGTAGGCAGATTAAAAGAAATTACGCGTGCAGTTGCAAGCACAATTTAGTTCTTTCTTATCACGATATGAAAATATTTGCCTAACCACAGGTACGGCTCCTGTTGGCAATGGGCTAATTCCAGCGCTTTAATCTGTTCATAATGCAACGCCTGATGTTGCTTATCTTTTAAATAGTCATGAAAACAACGGATACCGGAGGTTTTAATCACTTCACAGGGTAATTTGGCCAACCAGCCGAGCACAGTAGCGGGCAATAGTGGCGTGTGACTGGCTAACCTGAGTCGGTTTTTTTGCTTCATCCCGTTTTTGATCAGATCAAAATTGCCGTACAGAATGTTGCCAAACAGGTTGGCGTTTTGATTAAAGAAACTCAGAGATAAGTACCCCTTGTGATTCAATAATTGCAGCAGCTTTTGCAGGACAGATTCAGGTTCCTGCAACCATTCAAACACGGCATGGCATACTATCAGTTCAAATTGCTGCTGTTCATCGATATCCTGGATAGCGCCATGCTGCAAAGTCAGGTTTTCACCGGCGTTCAGTTTGGTTTTAGCCACCTCCAGGGTGTCCCGGGACAGGTCATTTAACGTGACATTCAGCCCCTGATTCAACAACTCTCTGGCAAATTCACCGGTGCCTCCTCCGGCATCCAGCGCCTTGGCCTGTGGCGGCAACAATGGCCACAAAAATTCCAGATTGTGCAATAGCATTTCATGCCTCAGGCGCCCTTTGGTGGTACCATAAATATTTTTATCAAACTTGCTGGCAATGTGGTCGAAACTGGTATCATTGTTTCCCTCAGGCGCTTTGCTTTTCACTTTTTTATCGGACATTGATCACACAACTATGCTAGGTTTTACGTTGAAAAAATGGTTAGGCGCATTATTACAGCCTTTACCGGTACTGGTTATCATTTTACTTTTTACCTTGTGGCTCATGCTAAAAGGCCGCCACAAAGCCGCCATTTGGCTACAATCTCTGAGTGTTTTGCTGCTGATAGCTGTCACCACCCCACCACTTGCTGATTATCTGGTCAAACAGGTTGAAGGCAACATAGCACAGTTTGACGAATCACTGACCGTGGATTTCGTCGTGGTTCTGGGCTGCGGTCATGTCAATGACAGGCGCATTCCCATCACCGCACAGATAGACAGCTGCTCACTTCACCGGGTCACCGAAGGAGTCAGAATAGCAAGACAACAGCCGGGCGCTCGTATTGTGTTTAGTGGCTATGGTGGCAGTCAACCCATGAGCAATGCAGAAACCAATAAAGAGCTGGCCATGGCATTAGGGATCAGTGAACATCGCATTACGGTCTTTTCAAACCCTAAAGACACACGCGAAGAAGCACAGCTTATGACGCCTGTCTTAACCAATAAAAAATTTGCTCTGGTCACATCTGCCAGCCACATGCCACGCGCCATAGAGTTCTTTCGACAACAAAAACTGACGCCCATCCCCGCGCCCACCGGGCACCTTCACCGCGAAGAAGGTGAAAAGTTATTGAGGGAATACCTCCCCGATGCGCATTATCTGCATAAAACAGAGACAGCGACCTACGAATTTTTAGGGCGACTTTGGCAAAAGCTCACTGAATAAGATTCCGGAAAAACTTTACACCGGGTTGTCGATATCAATAAAGCTGACATCCAGCGCCAACTCGCGGGCGACAACCTCTCCCAGTGCCTTTATTCCGTATCTTTCGGTGGCATGATGGCCTGCCGACAGGTAGGCAATCCCCAGTTCTCTGGCGATGTGTGTGGTTTGTTCTGAGATTTCACCTGAAATAAACATATCGATGCCATGTTCGGCAGCCTGCTCAATAAAACTTTGGCCGCCACCGGTACACCAGGCCACCTGATTGATTTTGCGTTTGAGATTACCCACTACCATTGGTGTTCTGCCCAACCGCTGTTCAACGTTTTTAGCAAAATCGGCAACACTGGTGTGGATATTACTGGTGCCCCGCATTACAACCCCCTCTGGTTTTATCGCCTCAACACTGTGAATATCGGTAAGTCCCAGAAGCTTTCCCAATTGACTGTTGTTGCCGAATTCCGGATGCACATCCAGGGGTAAGTGATAGGCGTACAGGTTAATGCCATTGTCTATCAAGGCTTTAATACGTTGGTATTTCATACCGACGATGGCGGGATTTTCACTTTTCCAAAAAAAACCATGGTGCACTAACAATGCATCGGCACCATGTTCAATCGCAGCATCAATCAGCGCCTGACATGCGGTTACACCGGTAATAATATTCTGAATCTTGGATTTACCTTCGACCTGCAATCCATTTGGACAATAGTCCTTGATTAACTGCGGTTGCAAACGCTGGTTTAACCAGCTCAACAATTCCGTATTTTTCATTCGATTTCCCCTGTTTTTCGTCACAAAAAACGCTATTCAGTATGAAAATTAGACTTTAGCTATAAAACACTGTATAACAACTGGCTGTATTTTCGCATTCAAGTATTAAAAACAAAATAGTTAAGATTAATATGAGTAAATTGGATAAAGATCAGGTAATTGCTAAATTCACAGAAGCCTACACAGCTGCAAACGGCAAAGCGCCGGAAATTGAAGCCAAGGGCGGATGGTACAGTGTCGACGGCGGTAAAAATATGCGTCTGGCACAATTAGACGAAATGGCTGACGAGCTGGCAGGCGGAAAAGCTGAAGAAGCGCCAAAAGCTGCGCCGAAAAAAGCTGAACCTAAAAAAGAAGCCAAAAAGGCAGAAAAAGCGCCTAAAGCGGCTGCACCTAAAAAGGCTAAAGCAGACAAGTCAGGCTTTTCTGTAAAGGCATTCTGGAATGAAAAGCTCGACAAAGAGCATCCAGGCTCAACGCTACCTCGATAAACATTCTCGAGACGCGAAGATGACGAAAAAAGCGCCTGTACGGCGCTTTTTTTATGCCATCAATCCTAATTCCAGCGGATATGGATTGAGATACGCCTGTTTTGCTAAAAACTCGTTTGGAAACTCCCGCAAATAATGATTTATCAGTGTCAACGGTGCCAATAACGGCACGTAGCCACTGTGATATTTTTTTATTTCCTCAGTCAGTTCCGACTTATATTTGCTGTCCAGCTCCTGTTTGAAAAACCCCTGCAGGTGCATCAACACATTAGTGTGTTTTTTTCGGGTGGTGGGTTTAGATAGCGCTTGCATAAACTTACTGCGGTAGGCAGCTACAGCGGCATCAAAATCCTGACGACAATTAGCCACCACAGGCCCTAACTCATAATAAATTTTAGGGTTGTAGGCTAACAATAAATATTTATAACAGGTGTGAAACTCAATCAATGAAGAAGGCTGCATGTTTTCAAGCACCAACTGCCTGAACCTGGCATAGGCTTCTACTCGGGTGAAAAAGCTCTCTCTGAGCCCCTGATCATTCAGGCGACCATCCTCTTCAACTGGCAGATCCGGAAAAGCCTGTTTTAATGCTGCGGCAAACATACCGACGCCATCGCGGTGTAATAACTTTCCATCCTCATTGTGAATCTTGATGCGTTCCATACCGCAACTGGGTGACTTGGCAGCCAAAATATAACCATCAAGCTCTTGCAGGCGTTCAAGCTGACGAGAGAAGTACCCGGCCATTGCATCACTGTAATCTTTTTCACCGGTTTTAGAATCAACTAAACGAATCCGCTCATCAACCTCTCTTAACTGGATCGCCGGTCTGGGAACCGGCATCCCTATCCCCACTTCCGGGCAAAATTTTACAAGCTCATAATGTGTCACAATGTGTCCAGCCACAAAAGCTGAGCGCTTGTGGCCACCATCGAACCTGACCTTATCACCTACCACACAGGCACTGGTACCAATCTTTATCATAATGTCCTCCTGCCTGTATTACGTATCATCAGAATTCAGAGATCAACTTCAGGCCCTGAGCATAGCAACCTTTTCTATACCGTGTTCAGGGGTCCAGCGTTTAATTTCTTTAAAACCGTGTTTCTCATATAAAAGGATAGCAGGTTTATTTTTGCTGGCGGTCTCTACCAAGGTTTTCTCAAAATCGCCCAGGCTAAATACATGTTGCAGCAGTTGCCCGGCAATGCCTTTTCTAAAAAACTCAGGAGCCACCACCAGGCTGTGAATTTCCAGCACATCGGATGCCAATTCCACTTCAATCACAGCCCTTAGTTGCCTGCCCTCTTGCATAGCAATGAATACATTATTTGATTATGCTATCTGTTCAACTGTGCGTTTTAGCGGCGGAAAGTTTTGCGCCTGAATCAATTCAGCTTCTAATTTGTAGGACGCCTGGAAAACAGAATGAATTTGCTCTGCAATAGTCCGTTTGTGATGTGCTAACGTTGTTATCATTATTTGCAACTATTACCCTTGAATCACCGCATTGCCGACGTTATAGAAAGAGCGAATACTCTTGATGTAATCACCTTCAAGCTCATACCATTCACACACCGTCATTTGCAGGCCGGTGTTACTATTATGTTGCTCGAACTGCACACAAACCTGATCAGCATCGCATATATATTTAATAACGGTGAGTTTGTTGCCTAAAAAGTCTTGCTTGTTTTTAGCGACAATTTCCATGTAACGATGTTTGGATTCGATAGTGCCAAAGGGGCTGGTATGGATAAAGTCATCGGCTATAGGTAAATCGTCGATTTCACCCGAATTCCAGCATTGAAACCATTTTTCTATTAGTTTATGCATATGTACTTGTCCGGTTATTGAAGCTGTTTAATAAAAAGAACCTTACTGCTTGTAATGTTACCATTGTCCTCATAGCCATGAATCTGATAGCCATTATTTATCAGTAAACTCATCATAGCAGGGAACTGATTCATGGATTTAACCCTGATATAACAGAGTCCAACATGCTTTTTCACCCATGCCTCCTGCTGACTAAGCAGTGCCTGCGCAACCCCCAACTTCCTGTATTGCGGTAAAACGGCTCCAATCCAACTATAGAATTCGTTATCTGACACCTGGTAGCCTACTTTAAAGGCAACATCAGTACCATTAACTGAGGCGATCAGAATAAGGCTGATACGGTCTTTAAGTCGCTCTGATATTGATATTTCACTGTGTTTTTTACTAAATTCAGGGATCAATTTTTGCATTGCGGCCACATCTTTAACTGAGCCTTCCCGGATTGAAACCTGCATATTTCCCGCACCTCTCAGTAAGTCAATAATTGAGCCAGATTGATACAGTTCATTCTAAATGGGATAAGCATCATAAACCATCACGGAAATTTTTTAACCTTCCATTTTACCTGCACATTTCGGGGTTACTTTATTTACCAACCCATAACGGAGGTATGACTATGAATCGTGGCAATTACGGACGCAACCTGGCTCCGCCAACGCAGGATCCTCGCAGAGATGCCAAAGCTCAGATGATAAATGGCCCGAACCGACAAATACTGGACAATAAAGCCAATCAATCCCTTCAGGCGCATGTTGCTAAGGTTGCAAACCAATCCTATAACGCCCTCAGGGTTTATCATGGCGTGCATTCAGACGGTCAAAACCGAATCAATCAGCAGGGACTGCGTGCTCAGGGAGGACCAGGCATGTCTGCTGCGATTGGAGATCAAAATCGGGCACAAGGGCACACTTTCGTTACTACCGATAAGGACCAGGCCGGATATTATGCGAAGATATCCACTGAGATGAACAAAGCTCGTGTTATGGAAAACCACAACTCTACCGAAAACCAAATTGACAGAGTCCTGAATGGACAGATTCAACCGCAAATTATGCGAGCCATCCTGAGTCCAACAGACAAAAGCAGAATGTTTAAAGATTACAAAGGAGGCGATGGCGATCACATGATCCCTCACAATCTGAGTTCTCAGAAAATGCTCCCCGGAGACAACACCAATCATGTCAATATGGCGCAAAAGCAACGGGCTGTCACCCTGATGCAAAGTGAGATGCAAAAACGCGGGGCAACCGTCAGCACAGATACCGCAGGTAATCAATTACAACTACAGCGTCGTGCCTCAATTGCCAATGACAATGCTAAAGTTAACAGTCAGTACGCCACAGACGGGGCCAGGGAAACGGTTAAGCGGGCCCGAATGTTTGGCGTTTTTAGACAATAGAAAGTTGCTACGATAAAACAAAAAAGCCTCCGAAGAGGCTTTTAAATTTAGATTAATCAACACAGCGGTTAATCAAAGATCAGCGGGTTTAGACCCTTCCACTCTGCTTTTAAGCTTCTGACCAGGTCTGAATGTGACCACGCGACGGGCTTTGATGGGTATATCTTCTCCTGTCTTAGGATTTCTGCCAGGACGTTCATTTTTTTCCCGCAAATCAAAATTCCCAAATCCGGATAGTTTTACCTGTTCACCCGCCTCCAGGGCTTCACGCATTTCTTCAAAGAAATGTTCCACCAGATCTTTGGCGTCTCGTTTATTAAGACCCAATTTTTCAAACAGGTGTTCTGCCATATCTGCTTTGGTCAGAGCCATAGGTTATTCCCTCAAAGATGCATTAAATTCTTCAGTGAGTTTTTCTACTACACCATTAACAATACTTTGGATTTCACTTTCTTCAAGCGTTCGCTCAACATCTTGTAGTGTCAGGGACAAAGCAAGGCTCTTTTTACCCTTTCCAATATTGTCACCACGGTACACGTCAAATAAGTTTAGGCCAACCAGTAGATTTGTGCCAAATTTTTCAATGACTTGCAAGACTTCTGATGCATTTATTGCTTCATCAACGATAATTGCTATATCTCTGCGGTTAGCAGGGAAACGTGACAAGGGTTTCGCTTTAGGCAACTTTGCTTCATTTAAGTGCGTTAACAGCAGTTCAAATACATAAGTTCGGCCATTTAACGCCAAAGGTTTTTCAAACTTAGGATGCACAGCGCCGACATAGCCCACCAACTGTTCACCGAGGTAAATCGCTGCCGTTTGTCCTGGGTGCATAGCGCTATGCTCGGCCTTTTTAAACTGGTATTCAGCAGCACTACCGGTGAGTGAAAGTAATCGCTCAACGTCACCCTTAATATCAAAAAAGTCTACTTTCTGGCTGTTTTCATTCCAGTATTCCGGGGCCTTATCACCGGCGATAACACCGGCAATCATCTCTTCCTGACGAACCCCTACCTTGAAAGCAGTATCAGGAACAAAGCGCAAGCCGGTTTCAAACAAACGAATGCGACTTTGTTGGCGATTCTGATTATAGCTTACGGATTTCAACAGGCCGGGTAGCAAACTTAGACGCATCGCCGACATATCCGCCGAAATTGGATGTGGCAATATTAAACTCTCAGCATCCGCAAACAACAATCCTTGTGCTTTAGGATCAACGAATGAGTAGGTAATTGCTTCCTGATAATCATTGGCCACCAACACATCTTTGAACACATTGATGTTCAGTGCACTTTCCCGATGCTCCGGCATCGCCAGCGACGCTACAGGTGCCACATTGGGGATATTGTTATAACCATAAATGCGGGCCACTTCTTCGATCAAATCTTCTTCGATTGCGATATCAAAGCGATAGGCCGGCACCAGACACTGCCATGCACTGTCATCAAAAGAAGTATCAAAGCCAGAGCGCTGCAATAACTCGGTTACCTGAGCGGCAGGAATTTCAATTCCCAGAACACGTGCCAAACGCGATTGACGCAAGCAAACTTTTTTAGCGGCCGGGATATGGCTATCTGAAACAGCTTCCACCACAGGGCCGGCTTCGCCACCCACAATATCTAACAAGAGTTGCGTAGCTCGTTCCATGGCAGTTTTTTGCAACTGAGGATCAACACCACGCTCATAGCGGTGCGATGCATCTGTGTGTAGTCCGTATTGGCGGGCTTTGCCGGCAATGGCTAAAGGTGCAAAAAACGCACTTTCCAGGAAGATATCCACGGAACCGTCAGAAACCCCTGAGTCCAGTCCACCAAAGATACCCGCCATCGCCAACGGCTTGTGTTCATCGGCGATCACTAAGGTATTACTTTGCAGTTTTACCTCATTGCCATCCAACAAAGTTAACGATTCGTCTTGTTGAGCAAAGCGAACTTTGATGCCACCCTCTAATTTGGCCAGATCAAATGCGTGCATTGGATGTCCAAGCTCCAGCAACACATAGTTGGTCACGTCGACCACAGGGTCGATAGCACGAACGCCGCTGCGACGTAACCTTTCGGTTAACCAGGTCGGAGAATTCGCCTCCAGATTAATGCCTTTGATTACCCGCCCTAAATAACGAGGGCAGGCTTCGGGCGCTTCCAGAGTGATACTGCGACTTTCGTCAATGCCAGGAGCAACCGGTGGAGCCTGAACTTCAGTAACATCGGCGTTGTTTAACACACCGACTTCTCTGGCCAGACCGCGAATACCTAAACAGTCCGAGCGGTTAGGCGTCAAATCTACTTCGATAGAAACATCATCCAGGTTCAGATATTCACGGATATCCAGGCCAACTGGTGCATCTGACGGCAGTTCAATTATACCGTCGTGATCGTCAGAGATTTGCAACTCAGAAAAGGAGCACAACATACCAAATGAAGGTTGCCCCCTTAACTTCGCTTTTTTGATTTTAAAATTGCCCGGTAGTACCGCACCCACAGTCGCCACCGCGACTTTTAGACCCTGACGGCAGTTTGGCGCACCACAAACGATATCCAGTAACTCGTCACCGCCGACATTCACTTTGGTAACTCGCAACTTGTCAGCATCAGGATGTTGACCACACTCAACGACTTCACCGACAACTACGCCACTGAACTCGCCAGCTACAGCATCAACACTGTCCACTTCCAGACCGGCCATGGTGATTTGTGCCACCAATTCATCTGTTGAAATTGCTGGATTAACCCAGTCTCTTAACCATTTTTCACTGAATTTCATGCTGTTACTTATTACTTAAATTGTTTCAGGAAGCGCAAGTCGTTCTCAAAAAACGCGCGTAAATCGGTTACGCCATAGCGCAACATTGTCAGTCGCTCAACGCCCATACCAAATGCGAAGCCGGTGTATTCTTCAGGGTCGATATTGACCGCCTTCAATACGTTAGGGTGTACCATTCCACACCCCAGCACTTCCAACCATTTGCCATTTTCACCCATCACATCCACTTCCGCGGATGGTTCAGTAAAAGGGAAATAGGACGGGCGAAAACGCACCTGTAAATCCTGTTCAAAGAAGTTACGTAGAAAATCGTGCAAAATACCTTTCAGTTCAGCAAAATTGACATTCTTATCAACCATCAGACCTTCTACCTGATGGAACATCGGTGTGTGTGTCTGATCATAGTCATTTCGGTACACGCGGCCCGGCGAAATAATACGCAGTGGCGGCTGCTCAGTTTCCATAGTCCGGATCTGAACGCCAGATGTTTGCGTACGCAACATTACGTCGGGGTTAAAATAAAAAGTATCGTGATCTGCTCTGGCCGGATGATGTGCCGGAATGTTGAGTGCATCGAAATTGTGAAAGCCGTCTTCCACTTCTGGCCCGGATTTAACCTCGAACCCTAAATCACCGAAAAATCGTTCTATGCGGTTAATTGTTCGGGAAACCGGATGTAACCCGCCTACGTCGGTTTTATTACCGGGCAATGTGACATCAATCGATTCGCTTGCCAGTTTGGCATTTAGTTCTGCTTCTTTCAGTGCTTCACCGCGCGCATGGATGGCCTGCTGCACTTGCTGCTTGGCTTCATTAATGCGTTGTCCCATCAGGGGGCGCTCTTCCGGAGCAACCTGCCCCAGACCTTTTAATAATGCGGTTAATTCGCCCTTTTTGCCCATGTAACCAACACGGATTTCGTCTAGTGCATTCACACTATCGCAAGACGCAATCTCTGACTGCGCCTTATTCACTATGGCTTCGAGATCCATAAACTCCCCGAATGCTTAAAATTTAAGGAAAATGATGAAGGCGGAATTCTACACGAAACCCGTGGAAATGGGCTAGTACAATGCCCTATTTTTCATACAATACAGTAATTTATTGCTCGTTTTCGGCGATATTTTGCAAATTTGGGACTGATTGCCCCAATCAACGTGAAGGTATAGTAAATTAGTCGTATGTCTTGGGTTAATACTGGTATCCATTTTAAGGTTATGACACATTGCTATCACAGATCAGGTTGATGACCTATAATTACAGCTTCCTGCTGTATTTTTGAACGGTTAACGATTCAAGATTAGCAAACCGGTTAAAATATTTATCATGGTCCGCTAATATTGCACAAAATCAAACTATTAGATGACATATGGATATTTTTGTAGCCCGCCAGGCGGTGCTTAACAACAAGCAAACAGTAGCTTACGAGTTATTGTTCCGGGAAGGTAGTGATAACGCCTACCCGGCCGGTGTTGAATCTAAAACGGCAACCTCTCGCCTGATATTAAATCATCACTTAAATAGTGGCTTTGCACACATTACTGGTGGTAGAAAAGCACTCATTAACTTTTGTAGTGAAGGGATCATCGAACAACTCCCCGCCTTAGTTGCCCCGGAAGAGTTGATCATTGAAATACTAGAGGATGCAGAGCCTAGTGATGAGTTGCTGGCGGCCTGCCAGATATTAGCCGAAAAAGGCTACCGGTTGGCGCTGGATGACTTTAGCTATAACCCTGCCTGGGATCGGTTTTTGCCGTATATCCGTCTTATCAAATTTGATTTACAAACTCTGAACTATGAACAAATACAGGCTCAGTTAAGCATTCTGAAAAAACACAAAAAACTCAAATTCCTGGCTGAAAAAGTGGAGACACAACAGGAATTTGAGCAATGCAAAAGTTTGGGGTTTGAGTTTTTTCAAGGCTACTTTTTTTGCCAACCTGAAATGATGAGTGGTAAAGATGTCAGTGCCAACTACAACATTGTGGTGGCGATACTGTCAGAAGTGCTGCGACCACAATTTAGTTTTGACCGATTAACCGCTCATTTTGAGCTGGATGTTTCACTGACTTACAAACTGCTGAAATTTATCAATTCCAGTCTGTTTCAGTTACAGGAGCAGGTGGGTTCTATCAAACAGGCGTTAATTTATCTTGGCGAAGAAGAAGCCCGCAAATTTATTGCTTTGATCGCCACCGCACACATTGCTCAGGAAAAACCTGCCGAACTGGTGAGGATGTCCGTTGTACGGGCGAGAATGTGCGAAATTATCACCGGTCGCACCAAAGCGGGAGATACTGATTCAGGCTTTCTGCTGGGATTGTTTTCACTCATCGATGTTATCCTGAACAAATCCATGGAAGACATCGTCTTATCTCTGCCACTGATGGATGAAATAAAAGAAGCGCTACTGGGCTATAAAAATAGCCTGTTCCATATCATGCAGCTGATTAAGGCTTATGAAAGCGGCAGTTGGTATAACACTCAGCGCTTTGCCAACGTAGTACAAATAGAAGAAAAAGTCCTGCCTGGCATTTACCAGGAAGCGTTAGAATGGTCTGCAAGCTACGAAACAGCTACCGTCTCCTGACCTCAATATTGAGGGTTATATGAGCGACGTAATGGCCAACAAAGTAACAGGAACATGCACAAGAACCCCCACCAGTAATGCAGTTCAACGGCATACAGGGTGAGTAGTTCAATGATGATAATACAGCCAGGCATCAGATACACAACGCCTGGCGTTTTACCCTGTAACCGCCAGCTGAGTAACAACAGACTCAGACTGGCTATTGGGTGCAGCCCCGGCAACAACCACACAGCAGGAGTATTGCCCAAATACACGGCAACATTCACGGCCACAAGTGTCAAACCTGCAAGCCAGCATAGCTGAGTCCGTCTTCGATCTTTATGAACGTCAACAAACAAGGTCCAGCGGCGGTTTGAAGCAGTTGCAGCACGAAAGTCTGTTGCCAGATTAAGCCCCATTTGCAGCAGCAGGGCGGCGGCAAAATAGGATGCAAACAGATTAATCTGATGACAAAAAAGCCAGTAGTACAACAGGCAAGTAAGGTAACTGCCTTGATTGTACGCCAACGCGACCCATAAGGTTTTCTTCCCCAACCAATGATATACGCAGCAAAGAAGAAACAAGGTAATTAATACCAGGAACAACCACCACCAGTTTGCGGCGTACTCGGCATACAACAGCAACCAGGTTTGCTTAGAGAATAAAATAAAGTCCTGTACTGAATAAGTCCACCATACATCCATATTAGATAGCTCTGAAGGCGTCTTTGATGGCCCGCTGAGTTTTCAGATCAGGCAATTCGCCATACATTGCCTGCATGTTCTCCTGCATATGAGCCACCTGACTGGTGGCAGGGATCGCTACCGTGACACCAGGTGTGGCCAGCACATATTTTAATAACAGTTGTGGCCAGGTAGAGCAGCCCAGCTCACCTGCCCAGCCGGGCACAGGTGCCTGTTTCGCATGAGTGGCTAACCGGCCTCCCTGAAATGGTCGATTGCAAATAACCGCTACCCCCTTTTCCCGGGCGAGAGGGATGAGCGTCTGCAACACTTCGGTATCAATCAGGTTGTAGGTCAACTGAACAAAATCCACAGGATGACTCTTGAGTATCATTTCCACTTCTTTATGTCGCCGTCCATGAGACGTAGTGATGCCCAGGTATCGGATGATCCCCTGCTGCTTAAGTTCCTGAAGCCAGGGTAAGTGATGTTGCCAACCGACTAAATTATGAACCTGTAACAAATCAAAGCGGAATTGCTGCCAAAAGGCCAGTGAGTCACTCAATTGTTCCCGGGCTTCGTTTTGTGAACTGGTCCAGGTTTTAGTGGCCGCAAACGGTTTGAACCCGGGGTTTTTAGCCAAGGTGTATCCCAGCACCTGTTCTGCTGAACCATACATAGGCGACGAGTCAATAAACGTTCCCCCGGCGCTAAAAAAAGCCCCTAACACCGCAGCACGGGCGTTGCGAAGTTGCGGATTATTTCCCACATTAAAGGTTATCCAGGTGCCCATTCCTAACATGGGCACACGTTCACCGGAACTGGGAATTAATCCGGTATGGAGCTTTGGCTGACGCGCGGCGTTTACGGTTACGGGCGTCAATACGCTGGCAGCCCAAAGTGCTCCGCAACCCGATAGAAACTGTCGCCGGTTAGTGTATTTCCAGTTTTCCATTGCTGCTTCCAGCTAAGTTTTTATACCAATCGCAACAGTCCAATTACAGCTGTCCGAGGGGAGCGTATTGCATCAGCTAATCCGTTAATGCAACATTGCATTGAGCTGATCAATAACTTCGCACCATTGTGCATCTTCTTCTAGTTCAGCTTTAATAAACGCCCGTTGAGAATCCGTCCAGAAGTCGGCATGTTCTATATGGACATCATCAGGCAAGCCTTTATTTTGATAAATAAAGTAGTCCATGCCTTCATCGCTGGCATCCAAACCCAGCTGACAAAACAAGTCTTTTAACGTAGGTGTCGTACCGATCATAATCTCAACCTCCGATTTCAAACAAATTGACACTGTTCAGCGTTGCCACTAAACCCTGTGTAAGCAGAGCGCGCTATTTATTACTGTACATTTTTTAAACTCAGAAAAAAACGCCCTGACTTTGATTTTGACACTACACAAATTAACGGAGCCTTAAAAATATCCAATCGTCACTGTGCAGTTTATAAACGGAATATGCCCATTAATAAAATTAAGGTATAAGTATAGTGTAGTATTGGAAAAAAATTTTGCGACGCAGCGCAAACAGACAAAATTAAATCAGGAACCGTCCATGCCCTTTTCTACTGTAACAAAAGCCGTTGCTGCATTAACATTTACCTGCCTTTCCTGTTTCAGCGTAGCTCAGGAATTCATAAAAATACCCGATGACCGATTGTTAATTCTGAAAACCGATGTTGGTGATGTGTACATCGAGTTAGCGCCTCATATTGCACCTCAACACGTGTCCCGCTTCCTGGCACTGCACAACCTGCAAGCATACGACAATACTGCGTTTTACCGTGTCATTGATGGTTTTGTCGCCCAGGCAGGGCCTGGAGGTAAAGGTAAACAGCCCTATCCACCTTTAAAAATGGAAGCGATTCACCCTACCAAAGAGCTGGAATTTAGCCTGGTTCAGGAAAGGGATTTATTTGCGGCCTATACCGCATTCAGCCGGGGTTTTGCGATTGCGCTGAACGCCAAAAAAACGGAATACTGGTTAACTCACTGTCCAGGTGTTGTCGCAATGGCTCGTGACAATGACCCTGACTCAGCCGTCAGTGACTTTTACATTACTATTGGTCAGGCTCCGCGATACCTGGACAAAATAATGACAATCTTTGGCCGGGTTGTATATGGCATGGAAGTAGTGCAGCGCATCCAACGCGGTGTAGTCGGCGATGATGGCTTAATGGCAAACAGTCACAAGCCCACTCAAATCCAGTCCACGATTCTGGTAAGTGAGTTACCTGTTGAAAAACGACCGGTAATCCGGGTGGAAAATACCCACGGTAACTTATTTGATGTCAAACTGGCAGAGCGCAGACACCGCAGCCATCCTTTCTTTTTCGAAAAGCCACCAGCGGTGCTGGATGTTTGTCAAGTACCTCTCGCCACACAGTTTGAGGCCCCGGCTCAACCTTAGTCGCGATTTCGCCCGTATTTGTCATGGCTGGTAACCCAGTCACCGGCGATCACAGCGCATCCCAGTGAAATATCACCAGCCAGCACTGTCGCAGCAACTATCTCAGCAAACTTATTCGCCTTGCCTTTGCCGTAACAACCCAACAGATTGAGACATTCCTTTTGGGTTGGCAACCCAGTCCCGCCGCCATAGGTAGCACAAATCAAAGAAGGTAAAGTAACTGCAAGGTATAAATCCCCATTGTCCAATAACTCATGAGACAAAATGCCGGCATGAGACTCAACCACATTGGCTTCATCCTGCCCCGTGGCGATAAACAGAGACGCGATACCATTGGCTGAGTGTGGACCATTGTAGGCCGCACCGGCCATCATGGCTCCGGTATTCGCCATGACACAAGCACGAGCCATAGCCACAGTATCGGTGTGCATATAACGCATCAGGATGTCACGATTAATAATCACTTCAGCGATAACTCGCTTACCCCGCGAGCCCAACATATTCAGATGGGAGTGTTTCTTGTCAGTATCCATATTTCCGGACAGCAAATAGCGTGTCGGCGTTTGGTAATTAGCAATTATCCACTCACAGGCGGCCAGTGTCGCCTTTCCAACCATGTTCTGACCCGCTGCATCGCCCGTCGTATAGTTAAAACGCAAATAGCGCATTTTTGCCACTGACCACTGCTGAATATTCACCAGTTTTCCAATACTGGTGGTGGATTCCGCCACTTCTTTGATGTTGTCAAAGTTTTGTTTGACCCAGTCTCCAAATGCCCGTGCTTCCTGAGCATCATTAAAAATGAATGCCGGTGCGCGCTGCATATACTGCTCTACAACAGTCGTTTTACAGCCACCTGACTCGCTGATAACCCGCATACCACGGCTATAACTGGCTACCAGCGTGCCTTCGGTTGTAGCCAGAGGCACGTAAAAATCGCCCTGTGCGTGTTCTCCATTGATGGTAATTGGGCCCGCGACACCAACCGGCATTTGTACGACACCGATAAAGTTCTCAATATTTCCGGGCAGACAGCCAGGGTCGATACTAAACTGGCCTGTGTGTTCCAGTGCTTCACCAGTTTTTGCGGTTAAAAAGTCGCGTCTGGTTTTCGCCATTTCGTGTGTGTAATTGGTTTTCCCATTTCTGGGAATGCGATCTGCTATTTTCATAATGATGTGTCCCGGCAACTTTTTTGTGTGTGCTTATTCAATGTATAACATTCGCCATTGCAACAGGATGACATTTTAACCGAATAACCGCTGATCAGAGCTGTAGAAGTCGGATCACCTCCACTATTAGCCGCCAAATGTAACAAAATTGTTAATTCAAAATAATATAACCAGAACCGGTCAGTTTAATTACCCTTATATTGATTTCCCATAAGAGCAGTAAATCCCTTGCGAGATTAATTTTTAATCACTATAACCTGCACTGGTCGGAAGTCATACCAGACCATAAACCAATAATTCGGGTTTGGGCTTCAGATCTTTTTATAAAAAATCAGGAACAAAAAATGAGAAAAATAACATTTACTATATTGACCCTACTCCTCTACCTCTCGTCCCCGGTTTCCGCAAATACTGGCCTGGCCTTAGTGCATGGAACAGGGAACCCATCGGATGCCTACAACGATTACTGGACCGGCGATTTCGTGAACTCAGTACGTCAGGGGTTGCCCAACCCATCACTGGTATTGGTAATTAACTGTAATTTCGATAAATACATGTGGGATAACGCCGCGGCCGGCTGCCTGGCAGGAGCCCTTAGCCAGTTTATCAGTCAAAACCAGATAACCAATCTGAAGGTAGTGACTCATTCCAATGGCGGCAATGTGATGCGCTGGATATTGAGTAATCCTACCTGGGACAGCCGCTATCCGAATATCATAAACAAGACCAGCCGGGTCATTGCACTTGCTCCTTCCAGTGGCGGTACTCCGTTAGCTGACGCGGTAATGAACGGCAATGTTTTTGAATCTACCCTGGGATGGTTATTAGGCTATAAATCTGACGCCGTAAGACAGCAGCAGGAAAGTTGGATGGTCTATTACAACAGCAACTATTTGTCCGGTACTTCGGGTCGTCCGGCTTTACCAACGATTTTTGAAGCAGTAGTGGGCAGTGATGTTGATTCTGCGATATGGGACGGTGACAGCTATTGCGCAGGTTATCAGAATCAGGTTGCTCTTGAAGTAACACAAAACTGGTTAGACTCCTGCTCAGATGGTTTCCTGAATTGTTCTTCACAACAGGCGGCCGGAACCACCTGGTTTAAAGACAAGCAAAAAACCAAAGGCAGTGAACCTCTGAGTCACCAGCAAAGTCGCCGTGACTGTTTTAACCTGGACAAATTAGTTCGTGACCGTATCTAGGAGCCAAAGATGAAACCTATAAAAAACATTAAAAACAAAACCCTCCTGGTACTGGCACTGGCGCTTAGCAGTCAGGCGATAGCTGCGACACAGCAGTCTTATCAGAGCAGTGAGCCTGCTGCAGTATCTCTCCCGATGCAGGACGATGTTGAGCAACAGCGGGTTACCTACATTTGGCCCACCGTTGATTCGACCAGCAGTCATATTTCACAAAGTCAGCAGGTACAAAGCGACGAATACTGGCAGACAGTGACTGGTGCTGAGCTAAACAAAGGTTTTCCTTTGTATGTAGGGTCTGACGCTTTAGTCAGACTGGCTCCCATGGCCAGTTATCAGTCCGGTGCTCGTCAGATATCTCCGGCTGTAAATATGGATTCAATCAGTCTGTCTGCTTCCGCCGGTTCTCAACCCACGGTGAGTCTGTTGGCTGACCAAGAAGCCATGCAAACAGCCGGATTTGATGATGGCAGTGTCGCCGTAAAAGTAGCTAATCACTCTGATAAGCCATTAACTATGCGCAGTGAATCACAACTACCTGGTGATGCTGAATACCTGTTGCATGTGAAGGAAAAAGGCAGCACCGGTTTACTCCAGTTTGCGGTGCCCTCTCAGCTGGACAGCCAGCAGCAGGCAATTACTATCAATGCTAATCTGGGCGCTAAGGCTATCATTCCAATGACGACCCAGGTCAGCATCATCACACCTACAGGCGAGCACATTGCAGCACAACTGCAGCACAACAAAGTAACTTTTGATCAACAGTTGTCTGAATACGGCGCCCGTCATGGTCTCTATCAGGTGCAAATCCATACGCTTGGAAACGTGAATGGTAAGCTGATCAAGCGTTCAGCAAAACTTCCCTTTGCCCTTACCGCTAAAACTGCCGCCATTGAAAAGGTTACGGTTAGCGATAAGCTCTGGGTATCTCTGGATGTGTTGGAGCCAGGTCGTTACAACCTGACTGCGACCTTGCAAGGTATCGATAAAAACGGCAAAGCCCACTCATTGCAAACTGCCGACGTGGCAGAGTATTTTGAGCAGAGCCGGGCCATGGCATTGCCATTTGAGCTTCAGAACTTTTCCCAGTATGACCGCTTTGAGCTGGTGAATGTAAAACTCACCGATCAAAGCCGACTAATGACTTTGCAGGTATTACCGCAACTATAATAGTCAATACTGATTAAAAAGGCCGGGCTCATTTCAGAGTCCGGCATTTTTTTGCACCGTAAATCAGTAGCAACTTAAATCAGCGACTAGTTGTTTAAGCCTCTTTTTGAATAATCAGGTGCTGAATCTTTTGCTCACCTATGTAACAAATTACTTTGGGTATCAATCCATACATAAAGGTCAATATAGAGATACCTATAGCTGGACCGAGCATCTGGTGCTCTATGATTTCATTCACATCTATAGCAATCGCTACGCCGCCTATAACCAGCCCCATAAATCCCAGCCACAAACTGCTGTTGCCAAGTATTGTGTAAACGTGTTTGGCGGCTTTTAATTCTGTAATATCCATTATCAGTTCATTATCAAACAATAGCCGCAATGCCGTTTTGCAGGTTTGCGCAGAGCAGATGCCAATGGTTAAAAAGATGGCAGGCGGGTAAACCACCAGAATAGACGGTACATTTATAAATATGCCTACTTCACCACTAAACATGATTGCCATGAGTAAAGTAGCCAGAAAGGTCAACAAGCCTAAAATAAACATCAGCAATCCCCTTTTGTTTTGCCATAAATAACGTACGGCCGTTCTGACAGCCTGACGCTGATACCATGCCAAAGCGGTTAAATAATCTTGAGATTGCAGTTTCTGCGAGTATTCTTCTGCCAGGTCTCCGACCACAGGCTCTTTTAATTCCGTCGGCAAACACCAGGTTAAAAAGCGCTCTGTAATCTGTGGCGGTTGAGATACCATTGGTTGATTTTTAAACCTCATAATTGCACTCCGCGGCCACGCAAAGTCAGGCCCTGCCACATTTGAGTCAACGCATCTTTACTGCGTTTCAGCGCCTGTTGTCCTTTGGCTGTAACTTTAAAATACTTTTTCGCCCGACCGCCCCGCTCTTTAGTAGGCTCTCCCATACTGGATGTCACCATACCTTTGACTTCTAAACGTTCCAGGGTTGCATACAGCGCTCCAACGGTTACATCTCGATTAAGCTGCTCTGCCAGTAACTCTCGCACGGTTTTGCCATAGGCATCGGAGCCAAGGCGCATCACTGCCAGTAAGATTACCTGCTCAAACTCACCTAAGTATTTTTGCTCACTCATAATGAAAATATCTGCACCATTTACTCTATAATGTAGAGGATATTTGTAAGAGTGCAATATTTATTTTATTTTGTAGAGTAAATTAAATGACGGTCTGCTCAGTATTCCGCTTACTGAGACTCTGTGGATGTGGATTGAGTATTGGACCAATGAGGATCGTAATATTGCATTGATAAACCGTAAGAAGCATAGATTTCCTGAAGTTCACCAGTTTCCAGCATCCGTTCAAGGAAATAGTCGACTTTATCTCGCAAATCTTCGGGTTGTATGTTTTTAACTTTTCGGGAGATACCCAGCTGAAAAACCCGCTCTTCACCTATGGGTTTATCTAAGAATCTGACATTGTGAATCTCGCCTCGTTGCTCCAGATACCAGGTAAAAATTCGTTCGTTGACTGCCACGGCTTTTACCCGTTTTAAAAACAGCAGCTCAGGAAGCTTAGCCATTGTATTCACCTGAATTGGCTTAATGTTGCCCAGTGCCACCGCCTCATCAAACTCTACGCCAATCGAATTACCAAAAACCACACCGATATCACCGTGACTGTATAAATCTTCCAGGCGTTCATAGCTAAAAGGTGTGTCGTTGAGTATTGCCAACCGATAGGTAGACTTGTGCAAAGGCTGCGCTCCAAACACCACATGCTTTCGGTAGCGGTCCATTTTAAACAACACACCCAGATCGATTCGGCCTTTGATGAGGTAATCCGTCGCTCTTTTTTGCGGTAACAGCAGGACTTTAAAATCACTGTCTATGCGACTCACAACTGCGCGTATGACATCAATATCCGGCCCTTTTGCCTGGTTGTTTTCGATGATGTGGTAAGGGGCAAAGCTAATATCAATCACACCGATTTTAAGTCCTATGGGTTGTGGAGCCTCACCAGCCCGCGCCAGGGAAAGGTTAGCAATCCCCAACATCACCACACAGACAAAAACAAAGAGCAATCGATATAACATAGTGAACAAAAGCGTCACAAAAATTTAATAACAGAATAACTAGAGTGTTAACGACAGAACTGGAAAACACAAGTCATGAGAGTTTGCTAAACATCCTTATCAGCCCAAAAAGAACTGACACTGGCACCCAAAAAACGGGTAACTGTCAGATCAGGCCTGAGCTAGTACAGATTATGAAAATCAACTGTACTTAACTCGATAGAACCCTCACATTCCTGCACTTTCAGTATCAATACTTATATTATTTAATACCTCAAGGAGCTTTCAGCACTTCGTTTGAACTCCTCATTGAGGTATTAAATAATATAAGTCGCGAGTTAAGCAGGTGCAGGAAACCCAAATAAAAATGTTAACCACGCAGCCAAGGCTGCTTTACAGGAGCTTTAAAACCCTAAACATATTAAGCCACCTAATCAATTTTCTTACGCAAAATCAATAACATTTCCTACAGACTAAGCATTGAAAAAATACAAACTAGTACTTTTTGCAAACCAACTGAAAATCATGTCAGCAGAAACCACAGAAAAATCTAACAAACAAATTTATGGCAACGTAGATGTATTAGCAGAAAAGCCGAGGCTAGGTGCATTGCGTGAAGATATAAAAACATTATTTGACAGCATCAGAAATTTCACAATTTCATTTGCGTTTTTAAATATAGTTTTGTTCATGGATAGCTACATTCCAACTCTTGGAAACTACCCTTATTTTACGGCTTGGCTAATGACTTTGATCTTGTTTATTGCAAATGCACTTTTTTTAGCAAATTGTTACTGGTTTTATACAAACTCTAAGCTTCGAAACATCAGCAAAGCCAGAGCATTCAGTACAATTTCAGGCTTATTTTTTTTCGTGCTTTTGTATGGACTTTGGTGGTTATACACCATAGACCAAATCTTCCCAAAATTTGACGGCATATACTTTTAACAATCGCGACTAAATAGTGCTCAAGAATTATGCTGTTGGGAAACCGCAAAGAAACAATGTAAAGGCTTGCGCTTTGTATTTTTCACTGTACCTGAAAGTTCTTTTTGTGGTTCAGTGTGACAATTGAACCAATGTGAAAAGCACCAAGCATTTTGAGGTTATCGGAGTTCTCTTTTTCATCTCGCTCTAGGCTGAGGGTCTGAAACGTCAAATTATCAAACCGAGATTAGCACCCTGATAATCAGTTCCGGTCTGTGCTAACAGGCAAAAAATAACAACAATTTTATGATAAAGCAATTTTGTCGATTTTGTAGCTTTTTAACATAATCACGGTTTCTGGAACCAGTCAGATTCGTTTGGCTTTGTGATTTTGTCCAATGTCTCAAAATCATATCTTTCAGTAGCGTTTTTAGTTGTAAAAGTGCTACTGTAAATTTTGGTCAAATTAACTATTTTTGAGTTTTGCTGGGTTAATGACGATTTGTGGACAAAACCAGCATTTTCAGGGGTTAGCTTCCAAGCATTCAATTGCATTTGCCCCCAGTTATTCCCAAAGAGAAATCTGGTTGTTAAATATTGTCACCAAACATGAGAAAGGAATTGATATGAAAGGAACTAATGTAGGTGTTGTGCACATTGATGTAATAGAGGAGTCATTCTTCGATGAGTTCGTAGCAACAGTGGATCAAATGGAAGTAGGATTGGATTTAAAAAAAATGCCAAAGCCCGGTCCCTTTGCCTGTGCAGAATGGTTTATTCCTACAACCATTGCCGTTTTTCTTGGAAAGCCATATTTTGAGTCCTTTTTAAAAGAGGTGGCAAAAGACCACTACGAATTTTTAAAGAAAGGGATATCAGAACTGTGTGACAAGACAATAAAAACTCGCAGGTTTGAACCTACTTTGTACTCTAGTGCAGGAAAGAAAAATAATGACAACCCTTATACATTGTCTTTTTCTGTTATTGCCGAAACAGCAAGTGGTTTTACTTTCAAGCTTTTATTACCAAAGCTATGTGATGAATTTGAATATCAAAAAGCAACCGATGCATTTCTAGACTTCATGGCAGATTATTATTCAGCAGGAGAGTTGTCTCAAGCCTATGAAATAATCAAGATGAATGGACGTCATAGAGGGCAAATTCTGGTTAAGTACAATCAAGATACTTCAAAAATTGAATGGCAAGACGATTTACCACCAAAAGTAAGAGAGAGTATGTTGAAATAGGTAATTACACGAAGTTATTTAAAACTTTGTTGATGCAAGAACAAAGTAGTGACGCATTCGCTTGAATGCTACTCCCTATTACGTTCCCTAGTTATCGTTCAACTACAGCAGTTGAATCAAATCTCCATACCCCCATATGAGTGTCCCCGATATAATTAATGTCGTAGTAACAATTACTGAGAAGCATCTTAATTTTTTAAATTTACGTTCTAAATAAACGCAAATGAGTAACCTTGGATAGGCTGAAGAAGAATCCTCTGGAATAAGTTTATTAAATGCCGACAAAAACCAGATTTCACTTAACAGCGGAATTAACACTATCAATGAGCCTGATCTGGCAAACCAAGTGTGAATGTCACGTTCAAAAGGGTTCCAGTAGACAAATGTTCCTATCAAGATTAAGAATACTGTTGTGGTCACTCCCCACTTTAACATTAATTTATAGGCCTCCTTTGACTGGTCACGAGCAGATTTTTTGGCTTCATCATTTAATTCTGCAAATACCTCTTCTAGGGGGGCTACCCAACTAGTTTCTATTGTCATTCCCTGCTTTTTCACAGCTCCCTCTCTCGAATAAAGCTTACTCTTTTAAGCAACCACCGTTGAAACGGTGGCTTTATTGGTAATTTAACTTCATGACGCTGCCTGATAGTCTTCCATGGCGGCAATAATCGACTCAATCGATATAAACATCAATGTTAATTCGATATCCCCGTCTTGCTTAGTAGCTATAGATACCATCCCCAATCTACTATAAAAGCCCACGGCATCGGGATGTGACCACAACACAACTCCTTTAAGTCCTGCTTGCTCACTAATTATAACAGCGCTTTTAAATGCCTCGGCAAGTAAATCCCTACCAATCCCTCGTCCTTGATAGCGCAAATCGGTTGCGATCTGATCGATCATTAGCACTGGGACTTGCTTAGGGAGACTTCCAGTACCGACAAACCACGATTTCTCGAGGCTATGCACTCGCAATGTAATGTAAGCGACAATTTGATCGCCCATCATAACCGCATGACCTCGAATTAAATTCTTTTCTAATTTTTTGGCGCAGCTCTTTACTAAAAAATTATTTAGGAACTTCTGACCGCAATCAAAGTCCTGAGTGCTACTTTTATCTATAATTATTTCTGTTAGTGGAAATATTGCCGGCTGGCATTCTTCTGTCATTTAAATTCACCTTCGTTTCATCAAGGCCCTCAGTTCATCAGTTGGTTCTACAGGTTTACTCATTGCCCTATCTAACACATCCCAAGAGTCCCTAGTTAACCTAGTAACGTGGCTGGACTCGATTACTTGTAGAGCTTTTTCCTGAGCAATCGACAGCATGAAAGCGGTTAAACTAATGCCTTTCAAATCTGCTGCCGTTTCCAACTGTTGCTTCACTGTTGGCGTAGTTTTAAGTTCAATACGCGCAGGCTTTTCGTTACCAAGCGCTGTTTTATATTCATTTTTTGCTAATGCAGTCATTTTACATAGTCCTGTTTAATTATTGATTTAAGTCATGGAGCCTCCTCAAATTATGTACCCACAAGTACCGCGATTAGATTTTTCATTTATCATTCTCCGTTTTAACCTTATACATTTGAAACATTCATAACATTTAAAAACACATTCAACCGTACTATGTACGGACAAAGCCCATACTATATCGCATTGACACTATTGTCAACCATCCGTACTATGTACGTTCAATGGCGAAGCCATGCTAGACAGGCTCCTGCGTCCCGCAGGAGTCGCCAGAGCTATTGGAACAAGAGATCTATTGGAATGGTAGTCACTAGAGATGCAAGAAGCTGTTCACTGATTCTGGGCGCTCTGATATTGATGAAACAACAGATCTCAACTCCCCTCCTGCTAGACAAAAGCGTTAGGTAGATTCTTTTGAATAATGAGTCTGTGACCGTTCCCGAACTAATTAGAATGGCCTTCTGTCGCCGCCTGGCTCGCCAGGCTAACGCGACGCCACATTTGCATAGCGCAGCGATCAAATTGCGCCGGGAGGCGCGCCTTATTAATATAATGAAGATATACGTGAATATAGAAACAACTCGGATATATTCACATAATTACAGGATGTAAATCATTAACTACCGGATATATTTTTATTTCTTGATTCAATGGGTAATCAACACAAAAAATAAGGCCGATTTTCCAAATTTTTTATATTTTTCTGGATTACATGAAGGCAAAAAAGTATGAAATCACACAACAGTAAAGAACGAAGCACGACGAGAACCGGCTGAAGCCGGTGTGTCTAATTGGTATTTTTATTGTGACTTGTTAAATAAACAGTTCTGGATAAGTTTTTCTGATCACCGAAACAGGGAACATTGCCTTTAACTTCAGAAACTCATCTATCTTTTGTCGATCGGAATTCTGAGAAAGTAGTCGTGCAGCCTTCTCTTCGCCAACCTTTTCTGAGAGCTGCTTCCTGTACTCTGCTTCAGCAATTATATGGTCACTATGTCCCTTATTTCGCAGTCTCCATTTTTTGAATTTGGCATCAATGCCCTCTTTTGTGTACTTCGCCACTCGAGTAAGGTGAGAAAACTTAACAGCCTTAATTTTTACTAACCAATTTTTATTGAGCCATTTAATAGCCGGTACTGCCCGTTTGTCGCCATTTTCCATAACTTCATACTGCAGAACCAAACCAAGAATATTCAACTTTTGGAGAACCCTAGACGCCTCGTAAATTGAGTCATTCGGGCGACCATTGTAGGTTTTATAACCATCCGGTAAAAACCGGAGTAAATCTTGCCAAGACAAGCTTTTTGCTCCACCACTGCTCAAAGGCGTCTCTAATTTGAAGTTCGCCAGGTTCAGAGAAGCTATACATGCAGCTAGTAGTAGACAAATACTCTCCCTCCCCTCAGAGCGCATAAGACGTTTACCATTTAACTCTCCATCATTAATAGAACTGTGAAAGAAGAGCTCTTTTGCCTTAAAAGGTTGATAATAGAGGTCACGTACAAACCTTATTAAATCTTTTTGCATTGGGTGAAGGTTTTTGGTTTTTAAAATTGCATTTAATGAATGACTTAGTTTTATTTTGTTGTGTTGCCTATTTCTCAATTGATTGTTCGCAAAGCAACCAAACCACTAGACAAAAAGGTACCCCTTCACTAAACTGAAAGTGAATTTTTAAACAGTCCGTAACTGTTTTTGTGTCAGATAGCGCCAACTATCTGGTTAGTGAAGAAGCCGCTTTTCTAAAGCGGTTTTTTTGTGCCCAAAATGCGCTCCTACGTTATGCGCGTTTTTTTGTAGGAGAATCTGTTTTTGTAGGAAGGAATATCCAGATTTTCTAGATAAGAAACTGATAAATATAGATTTTTTATCAGCCCAAAAAGAAAAACGGGATGCATCCTGCATCCCGTTTCCCATATAAGAACTTAAGCTAAATTTGTTAAAAAATTAAGCTAATGCGCCTTTAGCGGCGTTTACTAATGCTGTGAAAGCTGCTTTATCGTGTACCGCAATATCCGCCAAAATTTTGCGATCGATTTCTACAGAAGCTTTTTTCAGACCATTAATAAAACGGCTGTACGACATACCGTTAGAACGTGCTGCAGCGTTGATACGTGCAATCCACAATTGACGGAATTGACGCTTGCGCTGACGACGGTCACGATAAGCATATTGACCTGCTTTAGTAACCGCCTGGAAGGCTACGCGATATACACGTGAACGCGCACCGTAATAACCTTTTGCAGCTTTTAATACTTTTTTGTGACGAGCACGTGCGATAGTACCGCGTTTTACTCTTGCCATTATTCAGTCTCCTCTCTTACACGTAAGGTAACATGCGTTGGATCAACGCAGTATCTGCATCATGAGCTAGCTTTTTGCCACGCAAGTGACGTTTACGCTTAGAACTCTTCTTAGTCAGAATGTGACGCAGGTGAGACTGTTTGCTTTTAAAGCGGCCTGAAGCGGTTTTTCTAAAACGCTTCGCGGCACCGCGATTAGTTTTAATTTTGGGCATGATTACATACTCCGCATTTTTAAGGCTAAACACGCTAAAACATTAAAGGCGTGCATAGCAATTGCTACATAGTCGCAAGGCGAACCCTTCGAGCAAGCTCAATGGATTACTTGCAGGCCTTACAACCTCTACTTTTTGGGTGCCAACACCATGATCATCTGGCGACCTTCAACCCGATTAGGGAAGGCCTCACAAGTAGCGATGTCTTCCAAATCGGTTTTAACCCGGTTTAAAAGATCGATACCGATGTCCTGGTGTGCCATTTCACGTCCGCGAAAACGGATAGTTACTTTGGCTTTGTCACCACCTTCTAAAAAGCGACGCAGGTTGCGCAGTTTTACCTGGTAGTCGCCTATATCAGTGCCAGGGCGAAATTTAATCTCCTTGACCTGAATTTGTTTCTGCTTTTTCTTCTGCTCTTTTTGAGCTTTACTTTTCTCGAAGAGGAATTTCCCATAGTCCATAACTTTACAGACAGGTGGCTCAGCATTCGGGCTGATCTCAACCAAATCCATATTAGCTTCAGTGGCCTTATCCAGGGCTTCATTCAGGGATACTATCCCCGCCTGACTTCCGTCAGCTCCAATCAGACGAACTTCATTGGCAGTAATTTCGTTATTAATACGTTCTTTATTACCGCTGTCCGCTCTATTGTTACCTCTTTTAATAGGTTATTCCTCCGAGAAAATTAGCAAATCTTTTTCTGGTGAATTTCTTCAGTGATTTTGCTGATAAAATCATCTACAGCAAATTTTCCTAAATCTTCACCTTTTCGAGTGCGGACAGCTACTTCTCCAGCTTCCACCTCTTGATCTCCGATTACCAGCATGTATGGAACACGCCTGATAGTGTGCTCGCGGATTTTAAAGCCAATCTTCTCATTTCTCAAGTCCGACTTTGCTCTAATTCCGTGTTTTTGTAGTTTTTCCGTGACTTTTTTAACGTAATCCGCCTGATTATCGGTAATATTAAGCACCACAGCCTGGGTTGGAGATAACCAGGTCGGGAATTGCCCCGCGTATTCTTCGGTTAAAATACCGATGAAACGCTCCAGTGATCCCAAGATTGCCCGGTGAATCATTACCGGCACTTTGCGCTCGCCATCTTCTGCGACATAGGTTGAACCCAGTCGGCCAGGCATAGAGAAATCCAGCTGGATGGTGCCGCACTGCCATGCCCTTTCAAGGCAATCGTAAAGTGTAAATTCGATCTTAGGTCCGTAAAACGCACCTTCACCCGGCAATACTTCAAACTCAATGTCATTTGCAGTAAGGGCATCGGCCAGGCCTTTTTCTGCTTTGTCCCACATTTCATCGTCACCCACTCGCTTTTCCGGACGAGTAGATAATTTAACGACAATGTTTTCAAAGCCAAAGGTCTTGTATGCCTCATAGACCATTTTGATACAGCCGCTAACTTCGTCCAGGATCTGCTCTTCAGTACAGAAGATGTGGGCATCATCCTGGGTGAAACCACGCACCCGCATCAGACCGTGCAGCGCGCCTGATGGCTCATTGCGGTGACAGCTGCCGAACTCGGCCATGCGCAACGGTAAATCACGATAAGATTTTAAACCCTGGTTAAAGATCTGCACGTGACCCGGGCAATTCATGGGTTTTACGGCATATTCACGATTTTCAGACTGGGTAGTAAACATGTTCTCTGCGTACTTATCCCAGTGACCAGACTTCTCCCACAAGGAGCGGTCCATCATCAATGGGCCTTTCACTTCATCGTAAGTGTAATCCACTAACATTTCACGAACGTACTTTTCCAGTTCTTTGTATATCGACCAGCCATCGTTGTGCCAGAACACCATGCCAGGTGCCTCTTCCTGCCAGTGCCACAGATCCAGGGCTTTACCAATTTTACGGTGATCGCGTTTTTCAGCTTCTTCCAGGCGTTTAAGGTAGCCTTTCAGTTGTTTTTTATCCGCCCAGGCCGTGCCATAAATACGTTGCAACATTTTGTTGTTGCTGTCGCCACGCCAATAGGCGCCTGCAACCTTCATGATTTTAAAGTGATGACAGAAGCGCATATTGGGTACATGCGGACCACGACACATATCAATGTATTCTTCGTGATGGTACAAGCCCGGCTTGTCATCTTTTTCTATGTTTTCATCAAGAATAGTGGTTTTGTAACTTTCACCACGACCTTCAAAGGTATCTCTTGCGGTTTGCCAGTCTACTTTTTTCTTAACAACGTCGTAATTGGTTTTGGCCAATTCCAGCATTCGCTTTTCCAATTTATCCAGGTCTTCCTGGCTTAGCGAATGCTCCATGTCGACATCATAGTAAAAACCGTTGTCAATTACCGGGCCGATGGCCATTTTGGTATCCGGCCATAGTTGTTTGATCGCATGACCTAACAGGTGCGCACAGGAGTGGCGCAAAATTTCCAGTCCCTCGTCATCTTTAGCGGTGATAATTCGAAGCGCAGCGTCCTCGGTGATAATATCGCTGGCGTCGGCCAGTTCACCATTGATAGCACCGGCTATCGTTGCTTTGGCTAAACCTGGGCCTATATCGTTGGCAACATCTAAAATGGAAAGAGGATTGTCGTATTGACGCTGACTTCCGTCAGGGAGAGTAATAACTGGCATGAGTTTTCCTTTTACAGTGGTGACGCCTACCAAACGCCACATGCTAAATTCAGTATAAAAAAGTATGCTTTGCAATCTGGCTTTGTCTATGAAATAACGAGATCCATCAAAACTTGCGCAAATCGCGTCGCGAGTCTAACAACTGACTCGTGAATTTTCCACCCTGGAGTTGGCACAATATGCGGTTAAAACCGTTTTTGAGACATTTTTCACAACCAGCTGGTTTATCCGTCGCCGCTGTTTTATTTTTGCTTTTGCTGCCAGTAAGGTCATTGGCGTGCGAACCCGCGTTAGACTGGCAAGCTGAGCAGGAACAAGCCGGTGTTACGATTTGGCGCGCCGAAGACAGCCAACAGCGCACATGGATAAAAGCGCAAACCCAGGCAGAAACACCCTACTGGAGCCTGCTGAATTTACTGAGAGATACAGCTAACGCACCACAATGGATAGATGATGTTATTCAGGTCGTATCACTACCCGGTACCGATAAATATACCGATCTGGTTTATACCGAGTTTCATGCCCCCTGGCCTTTCAGTGATCGTAAAATGAGCACTCAATCGACCCTGCGTTTTTTCCCTGGCCACCAAAAAATGCACATTCAGGTTGCGCAACATCCTGATTTTAATGACGCCAATCATTTAGTCGCTATGCAAGACATTGAAGGCTGCTGGTCAGCAACACAAACATCTTCGACACACACGCTGATTACCTGGGCCGGAACGGCTAAACCAGGTGGTATTCTTCCTGACTGGTTAGTGCGCACAACCATGAAACAATCAACAATGAATACCTTTAAGGCGCTTAAAACCCAACTTGCGAAAAAAAAATATCAAGAGAAACCATTGGCTTACCCTGAAGTTCCATAAAAATCCGTGATTGCCCCTTAAATTTAGCCAGTTATTCACCATAATTAACAGACTTGCTGCCAGAGCGCACTCTCCTGTTATCAACATGGCATCAGGCAAACAGGTTGGTCAGTTATTAGCAGTGAAAACTGATCTTGGGTAGGTTAACGAACATGTGGCATTTCATCAGTGACAACATAAGTCATGCAATACAGCAGGACTTCATCTGTGATGACATCAGAGAAGTGTCTGGTGGCGATAGTCATCGGGCTTATAAAATATCCGATGGTCGGAGGCGCTTCTTTGTCAAAGTCGATGTGGCTCCACAAAAAGAAAGCTTCGATGCAGAAGCGCATGGACTATCACTGTTGCATGAAGCGGCGCACGTAAGAATTCCCAAAGTTATCTGCACCGGGTCTACTCAGGAACACGCCTATATTGTACTGGAACACCTGACGCTAGGTGACGGGGAATCAACGGACTGGCGGGAAATGGGACGTCAGTTAGCCAAATTGCACCTTCACACCGAAAGCCAATACGGTTGTCATTTTAATAACTTTATCGGACGCACCCGCCAGATAAACCAATGGGATACGGATTGGGCGTCTTTCTATAGTGAGCACCGAATTGGCACTATGTTGCGCATGATGGCAACAAACGGTATTCGGTTTGTGAACATAGACTCAGCAACACAGCAAATATACAACTTACTCAAAGGGTACCAACCGGAAGCGTCGCTGCTGCATGGCGATTTGTGGCGCGGCAATGTGGCATTCTTCAAACACACGCCGGTGCTGTTCGACCCGGCCTGTTATTATGGTGACCGGGAAACGGATATGGCAATGACCGAGCTGTTTGGTCCCTTCCCCGCAGCCTTTTACGAAGGATACCGGGAAGTCTGGCCGCTTTCTGATTGCTACCAGCAACGGCGCCCTGTTTATCAGTTATACCATTTATTAAATCATGCGCTAATGTTTGGAGGTGCGTATGTTACAACGGCACAGGAAACGTTAAAACAACTGCAAAAACACTAGCGAAATTAAACACGAGGTCATGATTACCAGAATAGCGAGGCAAACCATGTTCAATGATCATACTTTAAAACATACTGACATTAACTGCCCACATTGCGGGCATCCGGTTCATCTGGATTTAGACTGTAGTAATGGCGACCAGGATTACATAGAAGACTGTGCCAATTGTTGTAACCCAATTCATTTAAACTTACATTTGAATGAAGTTAGCCGAACCGTAGAGCTCAGTGTCAGCTCGGATGACGAACAGATATACTAAATCGCTTTTTTACAGACTAACCTCCCGCTGGGTGATAACCGTTTTTTTGTGGTTGGGGGTCAGTGCGTGTTCACAAAAACCCTTCCTGCAATCAACATTGGACGAATACGGCCAACGCATAGCCTACATCCTGGAGGCAGACTGGCAGGTCACGGCCATCGCTGCCGCTGATAGCATGGCCCCCCCCAAAAAAGCGCAACCGGTAACAGCAACCAGGCAAATTAAGCTCAATGAGTTTTACCAGTTACCTGATTGTGGTATCAAACCCATTATTGCTGAGCGTAACACCACGCTGGGTAAGCTGCAGGCTCCTTCACAACGCTATTTGTACGATTTTCGCTTATATCAGGCGCTCAAAGATTGTCTGACTCGTACTTCCGACGAAGTGCAGGCCAGTCTGTTGCCGCTACTCGAACAAAAGCAACGTGATGTGCAACAAAACTGGCTGAACCTGGTAAACACCAGCCCTGAGATCAGCGTTGCCCTATGGAGCCGCCAGGCCTATTTCAGCGCCGAAGAGGATCACCGCTTTGCCATTCAAAGCTGGAAGCAACTGAGCCAGCACTCACCGGAATCCGCTGAATCGGGTAAAACTGTCGAAACCAGGCGTCTGGAAGACAGTCTGAACAACATAGCCAACGCCAAAACCCCGGCAAAAATCAAAAATGATATCCGTATATTTAACCAAATATTGCCACGTTTAACTGATTTTATTGCCATTGAGACGGCGTACCTCGACTGCGAATCTCACCCGGGACACAAACAAAAAGCGCAATACCTGAGCAATGTTTTTAATTTATTTTTCATCCAGAAGATTCAGCCTCATGTTGGCAAAATCAACGCCTGGTACTACCAAATAACGCCAATACTTGCACAATTGCCACTTGCCGAAAGCAGAGGGAATTGGCTTGCTCCGGAAGAACACCTGACATTCTTACAGCAAATCAAAGAGCACGTAACCGTTTGGCAAAACCTGTTTAAACGTTGCGAAGTTGCGGTGCGTACCAGCTGATGGGCCTTTTCGCTTAAAATTCTTGCCAGGTTTCCACGGATTTTGTCACTGAGCGGATTTTTCCTCTCAGAGATTCAATTGAAATCGGTTTAGACAGATAGTCATTCATGCCAGCCGCCAGGCAGCGCTCTTTGTCGCCTTTCATAGCATTGGCAGTTAATGCAACAATCGGTATTCCCCGATATCGACCGCCTGCCGCGCCTGAACGAATGTGCTGCGTTGCTTCAAAGCCATCCATTACCGGCATTTGACAATCCATTAAAATGTAATCAAAACCCTCAGAAGATTTCAGCAATTGCTCAATGGCATCAGCACCATTAGCCGCTACTTCCACTCTTTGTTTTAGTTCATTGAGCATATGCAAGGCAATCTCCTGATTGATGGGATTATCTTCCACCAACAGTGCCCTTTTGCCTGCCACCTCGGTGTTCACCGCCTCGTTAGTGCCGCCAACTTGTTGGCCATCGTTTTCACCCCCTAAAATGGCATTTCTGAAATTAACGGGGGTAACAGGTTTTACACAGGTAGCCACATTGTTGAGTTCTGACTGTAAAGGGTGTTGCGTTGATTTAACAGAGTTCAGTAGCACCAGTTGCCCGCCTTCAGATTGCGCTTTTTTCAGTGCGTTTACCAGTTCCTCTGAGCAGGGCATTTCATCAATCAAAATAAGTACAGGCAATGGGCTTTTTGCCAGACTCTTTACCTTTTCCAGGGCAGTGCACAACATCGCCGGTTTAACCAACAAAAGTCGCGCATTTAAAGCACGCAGGTATTCGCTGAAAAACGGTAATTTGTGCTGCTCGTATATATAAATTACGCGTTCATAAAGTAACGCCAAATCCACTATTTCGGTTTGCTTTTTGCCCGGTAACAATGGCAACGTAATGGTAAATTCACTGCCTTCACCTGCCTGGCTGGCAACACTGATATCGCCGCCCATCATTTGACATAATCGTTGAGATATCGACAGCCCCAATCCAGTACCACCAAACTTTCTGGTGGTGCTGGCATCAGCCTGTGTAAATGGATTAAACAACGTGGCGAGTTTGTCATCCGGAATTCCGATCCCGGTGTCTTTGACGCTAATTGTAAACAACACCCTGTCCTGCTGCTCACTACTGTGAGCAATAACGGCAACGTCGCCGAAGTCTGTAAACTTGTTGGCATTGCCCAGAATATTAGTCAGCACCTGACGTATCCGCCCCGGATCGCCAATCACATATGCGTGCCGTAACTGATGGGCCGACATCACCAGTTGATTGCCTTTATTCACCGCCTCTAACGCCATTGCTTCGGTAACATCGCTTAGCAATTTAATCATATCGAATTCGATCGCTTCGAATTCAATTTTTCCGGCATCCACTTTAGAAAAATCTAAAATGTCATTGATCAGACTTAACAGCGATTCAGCACTGGAGCGTGCCACCCGCAGCCGAGCTTTCTGTTCTGCCGTCAAAGGTGTTAACTCGATCAACTCCAGCATTCCCAATACGCCATTCATGGGCGTTCGTATTTCATGGCTCATCGTGGCCAGAAATTCCGACTTAGTTTTGTTTGCTTGTTGGGCCTCTTCCAGCGCGTGTTTAAGTTCACTGGTTTGTTCATAGACGACATCTTCCAGGTTGCGATTTAACTGCTCAAGTTCCTTGTTTGCCGTTACCGCTTTGCGGCTGGCTGTTTCCAATTCTTTGATACTGGTGCTGAGCTTTTCTGCAAAGCGCCTTATGACCGGCACGATACGTTGAAACTCCTTTACTTCAGAGCTAAATCGAATGGACTTCAGTCGTTGAAAGTCTCCGGAGTCGCTAATAGCGGATAACTCCCGACTAAAACTGACAATGGGTTCGCTAATCTTTCTGGCTAACTTTTCTACTGCCCAAAAACACACCATCAATATCAACGCTAATATCGACAAGGACCAGACCAGATTGGAGGCAACATTCTGCTCATAAATTGTGCGCGGTAGTAAACTAATTACCTGCCAGTTGCTGCCCTCAATAAAACTCCGTTCTGCCATACAATACTCGCCATTGGCAGTCACGAAATAATAATTGCCACGGTCTTTGAGGTGTCTGAGCACGGGTTCTTCACTCATATCCTGTAAAAAATCAAACCCCAGTTCCTCAGAAGAAAAAATGATCCGCGACTCGCTATCCAGAATCAGCAATTGTTGTGAGTGATGTATTTTCTTACGATCCAGATTGGCGAGTCGTTTTAAATTTAAAGACGCTTCCAAAATACCGGTAAACGACCCTGCCCGGTTTTTGGGCACCGACAGCGCAACAATGGGATCATTGCCAAATCCGCGTCCCTGAAATACATCGGATACAAAGGGCTGTTTATTGGCTTTTACCTGATAAAAATAAGGCCGATCGGCCACACTGACAGACGCTGTAGACTGAGACGTGATCGCGGCCAACATTTCGGCTGGGTGCGTTGCAGTGATCATCCCCGCTTTGTCGGTTACCAACAACGTTAAAATGTCCGGATAATTGGTCGCGAGTTGTTGAATTGTCACCGACCAGTTGTCTGTTTGTGTTTGATTTAAATCGGCAGCCAGCTCCAGTACCTGGAGATGTTCCTGCAAGTAACCCTGGAGTTTTAACGCCACCACTTCACTTTCAAGACGCAACTCCTCCTGCAGATAACCCAGCGCTTCTGACTGGTAGCGTTTTAACCAGTAAAAGGTGTTGAGTAATAGTCCGGTTGTTAGCGCTATAAAGATGGCTACCGCAATAATGCGGCTAAAATGAAGGGATTCTCGCCAGGAAGATTTGATATATGGACGTAACAAATAGGCTAAGACATAGCCGAACATCACATTAACAATACCATTGACGATGTATTTAACAGTTATGGCAAATTTTGTAATAACAAAATAATCACTGAAACTAAAATACTGAATGGCAACCACGATCCATCCCGCTGTAAACCAGTATCGGATACCAAACAAAAAAGCACTTTTTTGTCTGCCCCTGGCATAAGCGATTACCGCAATTTCTCCCGCAAACGGCAGTAACACATAGAGGTGTTGCCAGTTAAACCAGGTCACTAATCCGGAAATCAGGCAACAGGCAATCCCATACCTGGCCCCCAGCAACAAAGTGACCGCCACCGCAATCACATTTCCCAGAATCAGTTGTGAGCCGGTAAAAAAATCGATTGGAAAATAATTTGCAGTGCAAGCCAGCAAAGTGGCTACGGCAAACAATAATATATCGTGGGACTGCAAAGATTCACGCGTCAAGGTAACCAGGCCCCGTCAAAGAATTAAAGAGGCCAAAGTAGCACAATGTAAACGCTTAGATAATCACAATTGACTAATACTTTAGGCGTATAAAGTAACCCAGAAAATATGCAGACAGGTTTTACGAAGCCAGCATGGCGCTCACCATTGCCTGACATTGTTTGTTATTCATGTACCTGGGAACCGGATATAAATAGTGAGCCTCTTTTAATGCACCTTTAGCTATCGCCGGGATATCTTCTTGCTTTAGTTTATCCAGCGTCGACGGTATACCGATTTGCTGATTCAGAGCTTTGACCGAATCAACAAACTTTTGCGCTAAAACCGGTTCGGCTTCACTGTGATCACCCAGCCCGGTGGCAACAGCTAATTGCGCCAGACGTTCAGTGGCGGCCGGCAACGAATAATCCAATACTTTCGGTAGTACAATGGCATTAGCCAGGCCATGAGGGGTGTGGTAAAAGGCGCCAAACTGGTGAGCGATTGCATGTACATAACCCAGATTTGCTTTAGTAAATGCCGCACCGGCGTAAAACGACGCCAATGCCATGGCTTCTCTGGCTTCCAGGTTATTACCGTCTTTGTATGCGACGGGTAAATACTTCATTATCATCTTAACGGCGCTGAGCGCATACACATCAGTATCAGGAGCGGCATGTCTGGAAATGTAAGATTCGACGGCATGTGTTAAGGCGTCCATACCGGTTGCTGCCGTTATCTGTGGTGGCAACCCCGTCATTAATACCGGATCTAAGGCTGCGGCTACAGGCACTAATTTGGGATCGATAACCGGTGTCTTCTGGTTAGTATCGGGATCCGACACCACGGCAGCTATAGTTGTTTCTGACCCCGTACCGGCGGTAGTTGGAATTGTAAAAATCGGCACGGGAGCTACTTTGACTTTCAAAACACCCACTAATTTTTTGATGGGGACCGGATTAGTCAGTCTCGCTGCAATGATTTTTGCCGCATCCAGTGATGAGCCTCCACCAAATCCCAGAACCGCATCACATTTGTGAGTCACCCCTAAATCTACACCCGCCTCAACTATCTGGTAGCCCGGATCAGGTACCACCTTATCAAACACCACGAATTCGATATTCAAGGCCTTTAACCGTTGTTCAATGGGTTCCAAAAGCCCCAATTTAACCAACATCTCATCGGTAACAATCAGTAACCGGTTAACCCCCATGTAATTCAGAGATTCACAAAGTTTGAGTGAAGAACCCGCACCAGAATAGATTGTGGGTTTAGGAGCAGGTATAAACACGGTCACCAACTTCAGCATAACCATAACAAATTTGTATAACAAAACCCGAACGGCGAAAGGCATAACGAATGTTCTATAAAACCAAAATTATGTCTAAGTTAGCAACAAAGCTGAAAGGCCACAATGCCTTGATGAATATTTTTTAAACTAGCGTTTAAAACCACTGTATGATCAAACGTATAGCGCGAAACCCTGGGCAAAAACCGTGAAGCAAAACCTTTCACGTTGACTATCAAACCGGGCATAAGATCATTAGTACTAGGGGTATAATTCAAAGGATTGAGAGCGCAAATGTGCTTTTTTCGGGCATAATACCCGGCACCTAAGCCTCGTATTTTGAGGATGAAGGCAGACTGCTTAGTTTAAAGCTTTAGCAAGGTCAGTCTGTGTCCGCATACCGCGCAAAAATCGTTGGCACTCCTACCCTGTATAATTTTATTGTCAGTGAACAATGGAAAAATAAACATCATCATCGGTATAAATTTGTTTTTTCCTGCACAAATGCGCAATCAATTTCTCAATAGGAATGAGTAATTACTTGCCACAATTAAGGCCTCACCGGCAGTTTATACGACCCTGAAAACAAGGGCCAGGCATTGGCATTTCGACTTAAAAGGTAGCATTACTTCAGCCAGACAAGGACTCAGCAGACAAATACCTGCCAGGTATTTGTCAGTGATTAGCGGTATCGATGGATTTTAGAATTAATAGCGATGGAAGAGTTTTAACAGAAGTTCTTTTCTGGCTACTGCGTAACTGGTGGGCAGCGCTTTGATACCCATGCAGTACAGCTGCCATGAAAAAGCAACTTTACCAGGTACAGCCAGCATCATGGGGGTTTTCAACAACAGTATCAGCCCCACGTGCAGCAAGTTAAGGGGCTCAAAAAACAGTGCCCGACAGTAATTTGCCAATGCAGATTTTAATGGCAATTTTCTGAGATATTCGTGGTATACGAATTCATCATTGTTATTGTCATCCGTGGACGCCATAACTACTCCACCTTTCTATTATGTGAAAGTTCATACTAGCTCTGTTCGCCAGTCTTTGCACTATTCATTTTGCAAACCTGTACTTTTTAACTAGAAGCTCGCGCCACAGGTCTGATTTTTAAGGATAATTAAATTGTAATTAAGACACACTTTTTTGCATATTTAAAGTACCAACGGACTTCAATTAACAATTTTGCAATGAGAAAGCACTTTCTGAATAAGGATCTGATTTAAGTCAGGTTACACCGCTTGTAACTGTTCTTCGAAAAAACGTACATAATCAATGCGGTAGCTTCTGGCTGAGGTAGGTTCAGATATTTCTTCACTGTGATGTAGCCCCAAATCGATGGTTCTTTTAGCCAAAAAGTGATTGGAGCGGGTGGAATAAAATGCAGTCACTTTAGGACGAAACACCATGTCATTATTCAGATCCGTAATCACGGCGATTTTTTCACTTTTCAGTTTAACCAAAGAGCCAATAGGATAAACACCAATACACTTGATAAACTTACACACCAGCTCTCTGTCGTATTTTGATTCTGAATATTTGAGCAATAATTTTAGTGCATTGGCGGCCAAAATGGGTTTTTTGTAAGGCCGCTCTGAAATCATCGCATCGTAGGTGTCAACGATAGCTAACATGCGACTATACAAACTGATTTTATCCCCGCTAATACCTAATGGGTAACCGGTACCATCTAATCGCTCGTGGTGACTACGAATCGTATTTAAAACCGTTTCGTTTACCTCCTGAAACGGAGCCAGTAATGCCACCGAGACTTTAACATGTTGCTGCATTACTTTAATTTCGGCGGCAGTGAGCTTTCCGGGTTTATTGATTATCTTTGCCGGTATCTTCACCATTCCGATATCGTGCAGTAAACCGGCAAGTGTCAGTTCATTAACAATGGCTTCTTCAAAACCCATAGCTTTGGCAAATGCTGCCATCAAAACGCCGCAATTTACCGAATGTTCGTAGTGATACCCGCCCTTTTCGCGCATTTGAGTCATACACAACAGGGCATTCGCGTTGCGATCCAGGGAGGCACTTACTGCTGCTACTATTTTGCTTGTGGCATAGAGGTCATAATCCAGACCTTTATCAATTGCATTAAACAGGCGCTTCTGGATATTTTTAGCGTTTTTGTATAGTGCCGAGGCACGTTTTATTTCGATTTTAAAATCAACATTGCCAGCGGGCGCTGTGGTATCCGGCACTGACTCGCAAAGCCTGGAACCCGAGTTTGCTAAATTTATGAAACTATCTGCTTTGAGTCGCACACATTTACTGACATCGACTACAACTTCCAGTATTCCCTTATCCTTCAGCCAACTAATGACGCTCTTGCTTTTAATCGTGCCCTGACTGGTGATCTTGAGGTTTCCGGTTTGTTTCACCACGGCCTCCACAAACATTCCTGTTTGCAGATCATCAATACTGACTTTTTGGAAGTGCGACATGGCCCTGTTCCCCAGACTAATTTCACGCCATTATGAGCTGGGGTATGGGGCTGTCAATGGGGGGCAGAAACGCCCATAAACTATGAAAAAGGATGATCCGAAAATCATCAAAACAAAGAATAATGTGTATTTTTTACTACACATTTATATTGCTGAAATTCCTTAAATATCAGTCGGTTGAATAAATTTATGGCAATTTTTGAAGATTTTCAGCCATTCAGGGAGAACGGCCTTTCGCAATTACTTATCGGGCTTTATCAGGAACCTTCATGTTTCTTCATAGAAGACCGGCAGATTACCTGGATTTTTTGGGTGTCGCAGTTGCCCAGGGGTTGCTCACGTCAGGCTGCCGTTTGGGCTGAGTGTATACGGGTTTTATACCTTTGTGTTTGCGATATAAATTTTCCACTTTTTCTCTGGCCCACGGCGTGCGGCGCAAAAATGTCAGACTGGATTTCACACTGGGGTTACTTTTAAAACAGTTGATGTTAACGCGGGCGCTGAGCCCTTCCCAACCCAGCGCTTGTTGCAACTCTGTCAACATTATTTTCAGGGTAACACCATGTAGCGGGTCCGTACTATTCATCACTGTCCTTTTTCACATGATTCCAGGCATTACTGTAATCCAGATCGGGCTTGCTGCTGACTGGCGCCTGTCTTTTTTCCTGGTTTGACCATTTTACCCTGATCTTATTCCCTTCCAGTACTTTGCTATTGAGCGCGTCGATGGCCTTGTCGATACTTTCTTGCTCGGTAAACTCAATAAAGCCGAACCCCTTTGACAGACCGGTTTGTTGATCCATTACCAGCTGACAAGATTCAATCTCGCCATATGGCGTAAACATTGTTTTTAAATCTGCTTCAGATAACGACCTGGGCAGATTGCGGACTAATATACTCAACGGATTCCCCACTTAGGTTAGTGTGCCAATGATACCACAGTTAATTGAAAGTCCCGGTACTGACACTCTTACGCCATATAATTATGGTGGATATGAACAAATATTAAACAAAAAATAGTCAAACACCAATTTATCCTGTATGCTCCCCGGCCCTTCACATCGGGTGAAGCTTCATTTTCAATTTTTCGTTCCGGTTCAAGATTTTATTATATGACATTTGACTCTCTTTCCCTTTGTACTCCCATTTTAAACGCTTTAAAAACTCAGGGATACACGTCTCCTACTGATATCCAGCAACAGGCGATCCCTGCCGTATTGGCTGGCAAGGATGTTATGGCGGCGGCGCAAACAGGTACAGGCAAAACCGCGGCATTTACTCTGCCACTACTGCATAATTTGGCAAACAGTCGTCGTCGCGCCAGTCACAATCAGGTGCGTGCTCTGGTGTTGACACCTACCCGAGAATTGGCTGCGCAGGTTGCCGATAATGTTATGAAATACGGTAAAGAGTTGAATCTGAATTACAACGTGGTTTTTGGCGGTGTAAAAATTAATCCGCAAATGATGAAACTGCGCAAAGGCACCGATGTACTTATTGCTACACCGGGACGCCTGTTGGACTTATACCAGCAAAATGCCGTTAAGTTTCAACAGCTTGAGACTCTCGTTTTGGACGAAGCCGACCGAATGCTGGATATGGGCTTTATTCACGATATTAAAAAGATTCTTGCCTTGTTGCCCAAAAAACGACAAAACCTGTTGTTTTCTGCCACCTTTTCAAAAGAAATCAGAGATCTGGCGAAGCGTCTGGTTAACGACCCCATTGAAGTATCTGTAGCGGCAGAAAACTCTACCGTAGATCGCATCGAACAATGCGTGCATCCGGTAGATAAAAACAAGAAAACGCGCCTGCTAGTTCATCTGGTCAAAAGTGAAAACTGGTTCCAGGTGTTAGTATTTTGCCGCACCAAACACGGAGCCAACCGACTCACCACCGACTTGGTGAAAAAAGGCATCCCGGCGGCTGCAATTCACGGTAACAAAAGCCAGGGGGCGCGTACCAAAGCACTGGCGCAGTTTAAAGACAATAAAATACAGGTTTTAGTGGCTACTGATATCGCAGCGCGGGGGATTGATATCGCAGAACTGCCACATGTCGTTAACTATGATTTACCTAATGTGTGTGAAGATTACGTGCATCGCATTGGTCGAACCGGGCGAGCCGGTAAAAATGGCCGGGCTATCTCTTTTGTCTGTCACGCTGAAAACGAACAACTCCACGCGATAGAACGCTTTATTAAACTGAGAATTCCCAAGCAAATTGTGGAAGGTTTTGAGCCAGGTCAGGCGTTACCCGCAGAACCCAGCAAGCCGGTTAAATCAGGTGCTCCCAAGCGCAACAGCAGTGGTAAACCTGCCAATGCGGGCCAAAAGCGCCGCAGACCAGCTAAGGCAAGAAAAACCAGCGGAAACGACGCGCAACCGGGTAAAAGCAACCCATGGCAAAGCAAGAAGCCTAAACCCGCCAACAGATCTTCGGTGACCAATAATCAGTAAGCAGCAACGAGGAGCTATTTGTACTGATAGTTCCTTGTTTCATCGTTATTAAATTTTGTCTGATGACGCTTTAACTCATTCTCTGCAGATTGAGCTTTGGTGTTCCAAGTCTGAACAAGAGGCCGTTCCGTCTAATTAGTATAATGAAGATGGCTTGCTTTGTTTAAGAGCAAACATAAATGCGCATTCTAGCCTTTTCGATGTCCCTCAGCGCCAGTCACTCTTCGTTGTCTCTGATTAACGTGCCCGGCGAAATTTCCCCTTAACTTGTCAATATCATTCCGATTTTAGTCGCTATAGACTCGTTTTATGAAAAGACACAAATTAAAATAATATTCGCGAAATTTTCACATAGAATACAACGCCTTGTGATAAATTAAACTAAAACGATAAAGAGTGATTTCTCATATGACAAAAAGTGGAAAAAACAATGCCTGGTCTATTTGCAAAAGATATCTAATACTCTTTTTATTTGTCATGTGTTTCTCCTCTTACGCAATTGCACAAATCAGACTTCCGATTAATCCCCCAATAGAAGGAGATTGGAAAAATGCGGATCCAGAGCAAAAATCCTGGGCTATTGATATTTATAGCAAACGCATCGCTACGATAGAAAAAGTGTCATCGCTTCAGGTAAAAGTGATTGAAATTCCTTTCTACACAAAACAAAAACAAAATGCTGTTTTGTATTCGATACACGAAAACACAAAACCCAATCAGCGCTATTTATTTTTAAGAAATATGACAAATGAGCGCTTCTATCAACTGGGTGAAAATATTTCCGACGTATTACCATCAATCAACAAAGATTATAGACTGTCTCTTAACAATTCAGTTGATGTTATTAACTACGTGAAGTTCTACGGCTCTTTACATGGCACTGACAAAGGCATTTTTTATGTTTTAGATCCCAATTCACATTTGGAAATGTCTGATGACCTTTATCGAAAGTATGGCATCACGTCAATCAATGCCATCAGAACAAACACCGAAAGCTGGAAAGTGTCCGCTTTTATGCTTTATGCCAGGCAACTATTCAAGGTAACGTTTTCAGTGACTGAACAAGGTAGGGTGACAATGCTAGATGATACTCCACTTCAGATATTGCCTGAGTCAATTGTTGCCAATACACTCACTGTTAAGGGCAAGGCTCGATTGCAACAAAATCACTTAAGCCATCCTGAACCTGTAGAACATTCAGATAAAAATAACCAAATATCCGAATCGACCAATGTGCCGACTTTAAGTTTTGCCACCAGAGTGAAAGCTCGCAAATTATTAAAACAATATATCACCAGCAGTGAAAACATTAAAAATATTGCCACCCGTGCATCACAGCTGAATCAAGACAATTCCATTCAAGACTACATGGAATATTGTGTTGATGTTTTACAGAGTAGTGCAGAGGGCGAACGTTGCAAAAAGAACGACGAAAAAATTGCTGATTACCTTACTCAGGGAATACAACACACTCAGTTCATGACTGAGATTTTTACCCTGGTTAAATCGGCGGAGGCGGTTATGGGAACATACGCTAAATTAGACGAAAATCAACGTCTGCCAAAAATCATTAATTTATTAGAAAATGATGTAGAAATTGAGGAAATACTAACAGCAACGGAAGATCTGGAAAATTTAACCGGGTCACTGGAAAGATTGCATAAAGCTTTGCTGGACGTGATAAACGCCAGTGAATGCAGTTGCAGCAAGGTATCTATAAATCAATAGCACCCTAAAATTGCAAAATTACGTTGGAACAGAAATTTTTTGGTGAATATAAAAAATGGTGCGTCCGAGTAGACTCGAACTACCGACCCCCACCATGTCAAGGTGGTGCTCTAACCAACTGAGCTACGGACGCACTGATTTGAAAGGGTTAACGCCTGATGCGCTGTCTTTCGAAGCGGCGCGTATATTATCGCCAGGAAACCGCCGGTGCAAGCACTAATTTTGAATTGACGTTTGAAAGCCGAGTTTTTAATCAATTGCTGATAACCGGCGGCACCTTCATGGCGTTGCTGACTTGCAAGTCGCAGGCTACGCGTTTATAACTCGCATTCTTTTGATTATTTCAGAGATATTGACCAGATGAGCCAGTGTTCCGATTGCCATGAAGTCGATCTTCAGGGCATTTTAGATGAAGTAAAACCCCTGCTCGGCCAGGGGAAAGTGGCGGATTATATTCCGGCACTGGCAAAAATCAGTGGTCAAAAGCTGGGCATAGCGATTTGCGACATCAATGGTAAAGTCTATTCCGCCGGTGATGCCACCGAACGATTTTCCATTCAAAGTATCTCAAAAGTCCTGAGCCTCACCATGGCGTTTAATCTGTATGGTGAAAGCCTGTGGCAAAAAGTCGGACGTGAGCCTTCCGGACACGCCTTTAATTCACTGATCCAGTTGGAGTTAGAGCAAGGTATTCCCCGTAATCCCTTTATTAATGCCGGTGCAATAAAGGTATGTGATCTGTTGGCTACGCGATTGTCAGCACCTAAACAACGACTCAAAGAACTGCTCTGGGACTTGTGCGGCAATACCCGTATTACCTCCAACAAAGTTGTGGCCCGTTCTGAAAAGCAATTCAGTGATCGCAATGCCGCCATGGCGCACCTGATGAAAGCATTTAATAACTTCGACAATGATGTACAAAAAGTACTGGATATCTATTTTCATGCCTGTGCTATTGAGATGTCCTGCATTGAACTGGCCCGAGCATTCTTTTTTCTGGCCAATCAGGGCAAATCGGCGGTGACACAGCAACAAGTGGTCACGCATCGCCAAAGCAAACAATTAAACGCCCTGTTGGCGGTTTGTGGCCTCTATGATCAGGCAGGAGACTTTGCTTACCGCGTAGGACTACCGGGCAAAAGTGGTGTTGGTGGCGGTATCGTCGCGATTATTCCCGGCGAATGCAGTGTTTGTGTCTGGTCGCCGGAGCTCAACAGCTTTGGCAATTCATTGGCGGGTAGTGAAGCACTGGCGTTATTTACCAGTGCTTTAGGTCGCTCTATTTTCTGAAGCTTAAATCGTTTTAAAGGGCAAGGGTTTAAGCACCTCATTGAGACAGGCTACATCCTGCAGATTTAAAAAAGCTTCGCCCAGCCGGTCTGTCTCAGACAGTACGGTTTTCCAGTATGCCAGGCGTTCGGTCACCGGGATTTTGCTGAAATCGTGCCTGTCGGGAATTTTGCCATAAGGTAAAGACGCCACAAATTCGGGAGAAGGCACCACCATAACCACATTGTCATAGCACATTTTGTGAGGATGCCGCCAGGGTAGCGATTTATCAAACCATCCGGGTTTTGGCACAGAATAAAAGTGTGGGAATAGCACCAGGTTATTTTCGACTTTATCGGTCAACGCCGCATCGGCGTCAAAGCGTAAATCGAAATGATAATCTGTCACCCCGCCGTCGCGATACATGCCTTTTCCCGCGCCTTCGATGTTGGGGATCCCCCTTAAAATGCCGGGTATCGCCCCTGAAGCCAGAAGTGCATCTATGACATTGGTTTCTGTCAGGGCAACCTGCCTGGTTTTCAATCTGGCGGGGTCTTCAAAATTTAGAGCTTGTCCGGCTCCTGAAAATACAAAGCGTTCATAAAACCGGCCCAACTGGCGTCGACTGATACCATTGGCCAATGCACTTAACAAAAGTCCGGGGTATTGGATAGCCTTGCGTTCCGGCGCCAGCAACCCACGACACCGGGCTGCAATAAAATGAGCCACGAAAACCGGGTTATTTGCAACGAAATGGCGATTCTCTGCGGGTAACATTCGCGTCAGTAATGCCGACGCTTTGTCAGATATCTCAGTAATGTCAGGCCTTTCACTGTAAACCGTTTCAGAATAGTCTTTTGCCAGTCGGTTAATGGCTGCCACCGGATCTGGCTGGGTCAGGCAGGCAAACCGAAACGCACCCGCAGAAGAGCCCACCATATTCAGAGGCTGCGCTCTGCGATTAAAAAATTCGGATATCAATACTCGATCAATGCCCGCCAGAACAAACCACTTTGGACCTCCTGATGCACCAAGTACAGTATGAAAAAGCTCAGGTTTCAGGCCATATACCTTAAGTAGCTGGAGCGCTCTGGGCCCGGCAAAAACATTTAACACGCGATTCATTACACCAAAATTCCTACTATTTTTTTCTTAAATCATTTGCTGGGAATCAAAAAATCAGCACTTTGCTCACTAATAAAACAAAGCCCCTGTGGATTGTTTAAAATCACACCAACCAATAAAAACATTAAATATCAACAACATAACAAGTTAAACAATGGTTGCCCCCAAAGTTACCCACAGACTTTGTGAATAACTAAGTAAAAGTGGTGAAGTTATGCACAACTGAAACTTTACTTGAACTCTGGGGCAAGGTTGCGCACAATTCCGATAGATTCGCAAAGGACATGTTATGCCAAAACAAACACTAGCCACTCTACCACAAACATTCATTGTACATAGCCTTGCCGCTGATGCAGAAGTACCGCGTCAGGTATTCAACGCATCGGTTTTTTTTATTGGCAAAACCAACGATGAACTGTCTATCGTGGTACCCGAAACGGTTTCCCTGGATTCAGAAGAATCTGATGGCGACTGGCGAGCACTGGAAGTGTTAGGCCCTTTGGAATTATCCATGGTGGGTATTATGGCGCAAATTGGCAATGTGCTGGCAAAAGCCCGCATCAGTATTTTCGTGGTATCCACCTTTGAAACTGATTATTTTTTGGTGAAAGAGCGGGATTTGCATAATGCCGCAGAAGCTCTGGAAAAGGATGGCTACAAAGTTATTTTATGAAGCCTTTTCTGGGAAGACTAATTGACTCTGAAGACAGCGTAGAATTCAAAAAGCATATCGCCATTGCTGCTCCGGTGAATGGCAAAGTCTGTACATTAGACAACTTCCCATCCCTGCTCTACACGCAGCGTCTGTTTGGCGAAGGTGTTGCCATCGAACTCAGTGGCTATCAGGTTGTGGCGCCCTTTGACTGCACCGTAGAACAGCTGCCGCCTACCGCTGAAATGATACGCCTTAAGTCGGCACAAGGTATCAGGATGCAAATTCAATTGGGACTGCAAACCGAAGTGCTTATGGGCAATGGCTTTCGTTTGTATGCCAGGCCGGGGCAAAAATTGCGACGTGGCGAAGCCTTACTGGATTTTAATTTACGAAAAATGAAAGATAACCTTAAATCTTCACTTGCTGCTGTGACTATATTAAACAGCAACAGGCTAAGCGGCATAAGACCACATTACCGCCAGGTTATCGCGAATGAAGATGTGCTACTCGATCTCTATATTTAACCATACCTGACACTCACAGGACCAACAATGACAACAGTATTCGGTATTAAGAATTGCGACACCATCAAGAAAACCAAAAAGTATCTGGAGACAAAACAAATAGATTTCCGGTTTCACGATTACCGTGTTGACGGTATTGATGCTGTCTGGCTTGAAAAGGTATTAGCGCATCTTGATTGGGAGAAAGTACTCAATAAAAGAGGCACCACGTACCGCCAGCTAAGTGATGATGCGAAAACGGCCATAACCCGCGATACAGTCACCGAGGTATTGGTGCAGCATCCGGCCATGATTAAACGCCCCATTATCGAACACCAGGGGGAATTTATTTTAGGCTTTTCTGCAAAGCAACTGGATGAGGTTTTTGCCTGATGTCAGCGGTAGTTGAATTAACCAAAGATCTGATAAATCGTCGCTCTGTAACACCTGAAGATGCTGATTGTCAGAAAATGATGGCAGAGCGCTTAGCGCCTTTGGGGTTTGATGTAGAATCGATGGTGTTTCACGACACAACCAATATGTGGGCCCGCAAAGGCAGTGAAGGCCCGGTTTTTTGTTTTGCGGGACATACCGATGTCGTACCTTCCGGCCCTGAAGAAAACTGGAAGTATCCCCCTTTTAGCGCAACCGAAGATGGGGATTTACTTTATGGTCGTGGCGCAGCCGACATGAAAGGCAGTTTAGCGGCGATGCTGATCGCCACTGAGCGGTTTGTACAAAAACACCCTGATCACAAAGGCTCTATTGCTTTTTTAATTACCAGCGATGAAGAAGGCCCGTTTATTAACGGCACCACAAAAGTGATTGATACTCTGGAAGCGCGAAACGAAAAGATCACCTGGTGTCTGGTGGGTGAGCCTTCCAGCACTGAAAAAGTCGGTGATGTAGTCAAAAATGGGCGTCGAGGATCACTCACCGGTGACCTCACGGTAACAGGTGTTCAGGGTCATGTTGCCTACCCTCACCTGGCGAAAAATCCGGTACATCTCGCAGCACCGGCACTGGCAGAACTGAGCACGACGGTTTGGGATGAAGGCAATGAGTTCTTCCCTCCTACCAGTTTTCAAATTTCCAATATTCACGGTGGAACAGGAGCCGGCAATGTGATTCCCGGTCATCTTGATGTGTGCTTTAACTTTCGTTTTTCTACCGAAGTTACCGATCAAAAACTGATTGCCCGCACCCGGGAAATATTCGATAAACACCAGTTGGATTACGACATTCACTGGACCTTTAACGGACAGCCTTTCTTAACCGCAGCAGGTGATTTGGTAGCCGCAACTCAAAAGGCGATTGCATCTGTAACCGGCAGGGAAACTCAGTTGTCGACCGCAGGTGGTACATCAGATGGTCGTTTTATCGCTCCCACAGGCGCACAAGTGGTGGAACTGGGTCCAGTTAATGCCACCATTCACAAAGTGAATGAATGCGTCAGTATGTCTGATTTAGATCAGTTAGCACTGGTGTATGAGAATATTCTGGCCGAATTATTAGTGGAATAAGGCCCGATGGAAATATTGCAATCTCTTCCGCTGGTGAAAATAGACGACAGGCATTACTTGCATGAAGCTATTGTCAGTGACTTTCTGAAACTACGCCAGGCTGCCAACAATGCCGGGGTAAATCTGGATATCGCCAGCAGCTACCGTCCTGTAGAACGGCAATTGTTGATCTGGAACGAAAAGTGGTCCGGTAAACGACCATTGTTGAACCGCGTCGGTACCCCCTGCGATGCCAGTGCACTGACGGATAAAGAAAAGCTGGATACCATTTTAATCTGGTCAGCATTGCCGGGCACCAGCCGACATCACTGGGGCACCGACATTGATGTTTACGATGCCCCGCGTATTGCTGAATCTGGTAAAACTTTGCAATTAGTGCCAGACGAATATCTGCCTGGTGGCCCCTGTGGTCAGCTCAAACGCTGGATGAATGACAACCTTGAAGCTATGGGATTTTATTGCCCCTACGCGACGGATAATGGCGGGGTTGCTTACGAACCCTGGCATATCAGTCATCTGGCGCAGAGCGCGAAATTTGAACGTTTACTGACTCCCGAAGCACTGGCAACCACCATCAGTCAACTGGATATTCTGGGAAAAAGTACCATCCTGGAAAACCTGGAGGTAATACACCGCCAGTTTATCAAATAATCGACAATATTATTTACCGCCAGCCAAATCCAGAAACGTACCGGTAATATAAGACGCTTCGTCTGACAACAACCAGGCAATGGCATGTGCAACTTCTTCGGGTGTACCACCGCGTTGCAATGGAATTTGCGGGATCAACCGTTCGACCCGTTCAGGTTCACCGCCATCAGCGTGCATATCGGTATAAATAAAAGCAGGTCTGACACTATTTACCCTGATATTCCTGGCGGCCAGTTCTATCGACAGTCCTTTGGTAATGGCATCCATCGCGGCTTTTGATGCGGCGTAATCGACATATTCAAAAGGTGCACCGGTACGGGCGGCAACCGAAGTAACATTAACAATTGCACCTGCGCCTTCAGCCTGTCGGATAAAGGCCCTGCAACACAAAAAACCGCTTAATACATTTGTATTCATCGTTGCCTGAAAACGATCGAAACTCATATCCTGTAATGGCATTTGCGTTTGCAGCATACCGGCATTATTTACCAGGCAACGGACTGGCCCCCATTCAGCATTGACCTGGTGGAACAAGCGCTGAACGTCTGATTCAAGGGACACATCCGCCTGAATAGCAATGGCTCTGCCGCCAGCGGCCACAATATCCTTTGCAACCTTGTCAGCGCTCTTAGCATCGCGACGATAATTGACAACAACGGCATAACCCTGACTAGCCAGTTTTTTGGCTGTTGCGGCGCCAATCCCCCGACCAGCTCCTGTTATCACTACGGTTTTATGCAATCTTCTGCCTCCTGAGATATTACCCTGTGGCCAGCTTAGGGTAATTTGGTTTCGATACACACTTTTGGCGCATCTTTTACCACCACCAGTGTACCTGAAATTTTATCCTGTATCGCTTGTCGGTTAGGATCCCAATACACCTGAATAAATCCCATCAACCCGGTGGCAAAACCTGCGGTATAGCCACCGTAGCGGCCGAATGCTTCCCACAAGTTCAGGTCCGAGCCATCCAGCTTTATCACCTTGATGCCACATATTTTTTTACCAATAGTCTGACCAGAAAACCATCCGGTAAATACACTAAAATAAAACGCAGCCCAACCAAAGTTGATCCCCATTGACGCCAGTTCATCTTCGATTTGCTGCCACAAATCCCGTGACTCGGCGCTGCTCAAGTCGGTCTCTTCCGGCTCTGCCGGTAGAGTTGTTTCTGAGATTTCAGCAGGGTTAACCTCATCCCCGGGAACATGGGTAACCTCATATTCTGGTCCTTTCGTGAAATGTTTATCATCGATATATTCCCAACAACCGACAACAAAGATAAACATACAAAAGCCACCAATTACTTTAAGGGCGTTTCGGGAAAAACGGTAACCCGGTTTACTGGCCAATTGCCGCCCTGCCCCCAGCAGCGTCCAACCTATAAAGCCAAACAGCATAAAATCGCTGAGATGGGTTAACAACAGTACCAGTGCGGCATCAATCAGCATCGCCAATCCTCGCCTACCCGGCCCGGCCAACGGTTTTCCATATAATTCAGCGCTAACCGCAAAGGCGTATGGGGTGATATAGTTCTTATTGTCTTTTGCAACAGACGGGAGTTCATGGCCCGGAGCCTCTACCACTGGTTGCTTATGATTGTCTGGCGAAGGCGAGTTCATTTACAATAATTCCTTAATCCCCTTAGTGATACCTGTCAGGGTTAACGGATACATCCTCTGTTCCATAATTTCATGCATAATCTTCACCGACGCATAGTAAGACCAGTATTGTTCCGGTTGCGGGTTCAGCCAGATGGCGTGTTTAAAGTGCTGTAATAAACGGTTCATCCATACCGCCCCGGCCTCTTCATTCCAGTGTTCTACGCTACCGCCAGGATAGGTGATTTCATACGGCCCCATGGTGGCATCACCAACAAAGATCACCTTATATTCGCTGCTGTATTTATGAATAATATCCCAAACAGAAATGGTCTCTTTACGTCGACGGCTGTTGTCCTTCCAAACCCCTTCGTAAACACAATTGTGAAAATAGAAGAATTCCAGGTGTTTGAATTCGGCGTGTGCGGCTGAAAATAATTCTTCGCAAGCCTGGATATGTGCATCCATGGAACCACCCACATCAAAAAATAACAGGACTTTAATAGCATTATGCCGTTCCGGCATCATTTTGATATCCAGGTAGCCAGCATTTTTTGCCGTTGCCCCAATAGTACCGGCTAAGTCCAGTTCATCTCTGGCGCCGCTTCGCGCAAATTGGCGCAGTTTGCGCAATGCCACTTTGACATTTCGGGTGCCCAACTCTACATCGCTGGCCAGGTCTTTAAACTCGCGTTTATCCCAGACTTTAGCTGCGGAAAACTGGCCATTGCCATTTTGCCCGATACGCACACCTTCCGGGTTGTACCCACCTGAGCCAAAAGGTGACGTTCCTCCCGTGCCTATCCATTTGTTCCCTCCCTGATGGCGTTTTTGTTGTTCCTGCAATCGCTGCTGCAGCGTTTCCATTAATTTTTCCAGGCCGCCCAGACTTTTAATTTTGGCTTTTTCTTCTTCGCTGAAAAGTCGTTCAAATTCCTTGCGCAACCACTCTTCCGGGATCGTGTCGCCTAATAAATCGACGGACTGGATGCCTTTGAAATAATCAGCAAAGGCCCTGTCGTATTTGTCAAAATGGGATTCATCTTTAACCATACACAGTCGTGACAAATGATAAAAATCCTCCAGGTCCGCAAACGCCAGGTTTTGATCTAAGGCATTGAGCAGATCCAGTAATTCCCTTAGCGAAACCGGGATCTGATACTCACGCAGTTTAAAAAAGAAAGGAATTAACATTAGCGTCGCGCCATAAACGCCAGTTTCTCAAACAAATGAATGTCCTGCTCGTTCTTCAGCAATGCACCGTACAGAGGTGGAATGGCATTTTTATTATTTGCTTCATGCAATACGTCCTCAGGAATGTCTTCTGCCACTAATAGTTTTAACCAATCCAGCAACTCCGAAGTCGACGGCTTTTTCTTAAGGCCCGGTATTTCACGTAAACTGAAAAACGACTCCAAAGCCCTATTCAGCAAGCTTTTCTTCAGATCCGGATAATGCAGTTGCACAATCTGTCGCATTTCATCCTCTGACGGAAAACTAATGTAATGAAAAAAACAACGGCGCAAAAAAGCATCCGGCAGTTCTTTTTCATTGTTAGAGGTAATAATTACGATCGGGCGTTGAGTAGCTTTGATGGTTTGCTGAGTTTCATAAACATGAAACTCCATTCGGTCTAATTCCAGCAGCAGGTCATTGGGAAATTCAATATCGGCTTTATCGATCTCGTCAATCAGCAGTACCGGGCGCTGCTCATGTTCAAATGCCTGCCACAGCTTCCCTTTAACGATATAGTTAGCAACGTTGTGTACTTTGTCATCTCCCAACTGAGAGTCCCGTAATCGCGACACCGCATCATACTCATACAATCCCTGTTGCGCTTTGGTGGTGGATTTAATATGCCACTGTAACAAGGGAACGCCCAGGCTATCCGCTAACTCCTGCGCCAATACGGTTTTACCTGTGCCCGGCTCACCTTTGATCAGCAGCGGTTTTTGCAATGTAATAGCGGCGTTTACCGCCAGTTGAAGGTCTTTTGTTGCGAGGTATTTATCGGAACCCTGAAAGGACATCATTTCTCCAAAATAGACTGTGATTCGATGAATCTGGATTTGTTTCAAAAAATTTAACAATAAGTTATAGCAAAATACACTTTCGTTTTAGGTAAATCGGCCTAATCTAGTGTTTAATTGTGATTAGGTGGTCATTTAAACCCTAATCACCGACAGAATATAAATGCCAGTATTTCAAGGACATATTATGAAGTTTTTTGAAGATAATTCCCAATCCATCGGTGGTACCCCACTGGTAAAACTCAACCGGGTTACGCAAGGTAATGTGTACGCCAAAATGGAATCCAGAAACCCCAGCTTCAGTGTTAAATGCCGTATCGGCGCTAACATGATTTGGGATGCCGAAAAGCGCGGTTTACTGACAGCAGGTAAAGAGTTGGTTGAACCTACTTCCGGTAACACCGGTATTGCGTTGGCGTTTGTTGCCGCATCCAGAGGTTATAAGCTTACCCTGACTATGCCTGCCAGTATGAGTCTGGAACGTCGCAAGCTGTTAAAAGCACTTGGTGCCAATGTCGTATTAACTGAGCCACCCAAAGGCATGAAAGGCGCCGTTGCTAAGGCCCAGGAAATCGTTGACTCAGATCCTGACAAGTTTGTCATGCTGCAACAATTCGATAACCCGGCCAACCCGGAAATCCACGAAAAAACCACAGGTCCGGAAATTTGGGAAGATACTGATGGCAATATCGATATCTTTATCGCCGGTGTGGGTACTGGTGGCACTATCACAGGTGTAAGTCGCTACATTAAAAAGACTAAAGGCAAAGCTATCACCAGCGTTGCGGTCGAACCCACTGATTCTCCGGTGATAACTCAGGCCAAAGCTGGCCAGGACCTGACGCCTGGACCTCACAAAATTCAGGGTATCGGTGCAGGCTTTATTCCGGGCAACCTGGATTTAGATTTGGTTGATGAAGTTGAGCAGGTCAGTAACGATGACGCTATCGCCATGGCTCACCGCCTGATGAAAGAAGAAGGTATCTTAGCGGGTATTTCTTCCGGAGCTGCGGTTGTCGCTGCACAGCGCATTGCTGCCAGACCGGAAAACGAAGGTAAAAATATCGTCGTCATCATGCCAAGCTCTTCTGAGCGTTATCTGTCCAGCCCACTGTTCGCAGGGCTGTTTTCAGAAAATGAGCTGGAACAATAAGTTAAATTCCAGTGAATTAATACGGTTTTAGTAAAGGGAGGGTTGACCTCCCTTTACTTTTTGCGAAAAAAAAATCAGACTAGAGGACTAAATTTAGCTACGTTGATTTAAGCATTATATGAAAAAACTAGCGGTTCTCATTCCATTCCTGATCTTTGTCCTGACCGCCTGCGAAAAGATCAAATCCTCTGGTGAGCAAGTTAACAATACGGCCGACATGTCAGCCCTGATTTTCTTCGACAGCATCTATAACAAAAATGATTTCAGGACAGCGCTGAATCACGCATCGCCGCGAATGCAAAGACTAATGAAGTCTTACCATACCTCCACCAATGTAGCGCGTCACATCATTAATCTTCGCTACGATGGTGAGGTGTACATGGAAATTGATGCCGGCGACTCGGTAGGTCGTTTGGAATATGCTACCAAACAGAATGTTTCCATCTTTTTCACCGGCAACTATCAGGGCAATGTTATCGACGAGCTGCGCACGGTCAAAATGGTCAAAGAAGATGGAAAATGGGTGGTGGATTCAATCATGGCGGATAAGTTTCGCTAAGCGATAAGCCGCTTAGCCCCCCACCGCGATACCTTCTCTTCTGGGATCGGCACCACCGATTAATTTGCCATCCTTAATCTGAACGCCATGCAAACCACTATTCAGATCAATGATTTTTAATTTGCTGTGGCCTTTTGCTTTGAGCGTTTCTGCCAACGGTTCCAGATCAGTGCCTTTTTCTATCGCTGTATAATCATTGCGATTAGTGAATTTAGGTAAATTAATAGCCTGCTGTACATCCATTTCCCAATCCAGTACCGCAATCAAAGTTTGCGCCACATAATTGATAATACGGCTACCACCTGGTGATCCGATAGCTAACACCAACTGATCGTTTTCATCAAATACCATAGTGGGCGACATTGAACTTCTGGGACGCTTTCCTGGCTCAACCCGGTTTAATACCCGGTAAGCCCCTTTCGAAGGCTCAAAATTAAAGTCGGTTAATTGGTTGTTGAGCAAAAATCCTTCGACCATTAACCCGGAGCCAAAGGCAAACTCGATACTGGTGGTCATCGAAACAGCATTGCCTTTCTTATCTACGATAGAAATATGACTGGTATTGGGTAGTTCATAGGCATTACCCATTTTCAAAAATGCCTCAGAATAAGCCGTTCCGGCACGGGCATATCGAATGTTTTTATCCGGAGAAATTTGCTCTGCCCGGCGTTTTAAATAACTCTGATTAATCAGAGCAGCAAAGGGTAACCGGCTAAACGCAGTATCGGCGATATACATGTTGCGGTCGGCAAAGGCCAGTTTTGAGGCCTGAGTAAAGAGGTGAATGGCTTCGGCGCTATTAGGCTGAAATTGTTCCATTTTGAAACCCTCCAACATTTTGAGGATTTGCAATACGCTGATACCACCTGATGCAGGCGGCGCCATACCACAGACTTTATACTTTTTATAATGACCGCAAATGGCATCACGCTTTAAAGCCTTGTAGTTACCTATATCTTCTTTAGTAAGCAGGCCGGGACGTATAGAGGCGGTTTGTACCGTTTTGGCAATGCGTTCTGCCAATTCCCCCTGATAAAAATAGTCAGCACCTTCCAAAGCGATGCCGTGTAGCGTACGCGCCAGTTTTTTGTTGGTTCGCTTGTAGCCTGATTTAATCGCAGAGCCGCCTGGATAGAAGTAAAGTTTGGTATTGGTAAATGCCTGTAATCCGGGATGTAAATTCAGGCCCACCAGTTTTTCCAGCCGCGGTGTAACAGTAAACCCCTCTTCCGCGATTGCCGCAGCATCTAAAAACAACCGTTGCCATTCCAGTACACCAAATTCTTTATGGGCCGTCTCCAGTGCTTTCAGAACCCCGGGTACCCCTACAGAACTGCCACCGACAACGGCATCTTTCCAGGGGATAGGTTTGTTGTCTCGCATAAACATGATGGGGCTTACTGCTGCGGGTGCCGTTTCTCGTCCATCAAAGGTGTGTAATTGTTTATTTTCGTTGTCCCAGTACAGAATAAACGCACCACCACCCAAGCCTGACGATTGCGGTTCTACCAGGGTCAGCATTGCCTGTATGGCTATCGCGGCATCAATGGCACTGCCACCTTCGTTAATGATCTTTTTCCCCACCCAGGAAGCATAAGGATGTGCCGCTACCACCATGTAATTATCAGCAACAACGGCGGACTTTGCTTTGAATCCTGTCGCCGCTTCAGGCTCCCCGTCTTCTCTTACTTTTTTCGTCTGGGCCAATGCGCTGCTGGTGAAAACAAACAAAAAACAGAGTGCGAAGATACGTTTTAACAATTTTCAAATTCCTTGGTTTGGCGTGAGAAGTAAAAACACAGATAAAATCGAGCTGGCGCTAACAATACTTTTTCGGATCTGGCTTGCGCTTTTCCAGGAAGGCACTAAACGCTTCTTTTGCCGCTTCCGACTTCAGTTGTTCAACAAAAACCTCAATTTCTTTGTCGATGTGCAAGTTTACGCTATCTGAAGCAGATTTCATTAAGGCTTTAGTATGCCTAAGTGCGGTATAAGGTTTTGCAGCTAACTGGCTGACCACTTTTTGGCAATGAGCGGCTAATTGCTCCGGTTCCAGTACATCATTTACCAGCCCAAATTCCCTGGCCTGCTCGGCGCCAAACGATTCACCTAACAGCAACCATTCACTGGCTTTACGGTGACCCGCCAGCTGTGGCAATAACAAACTGGATGCATATTCAGGCACTAATGCCAGATTAATAAATGGCAGGGAAAACACACAACTGGTATCACAGTATACTAAATCACAATGCAATAACATGGTGGTCCCTATCCCCACAGCCATCCCCGATACCTGGGCCACCACAGGCATGGGAAACTGCATCAGGGCCTGCATAAATTCCAGTGTTGAGTGCAGTTCAGCTTTGCTTTCAACCTTAGCGAACTGTGCCAGGTCATTTCCTGCGGTAAAATGCTCTCCCGCACCTTTTATCAGTACCGACTTAATTGCCGGATTTTGCTGTTGTTTTTTGAGTTCGTCGGCTAACTCTTTATACATGTCAGCGCTAAGGGCATTGCGTTTTTCCGGGCGGTTTAAGGTTAAGGTCAAACACTTTTCATTTATTTCTTTCAAAATCAGCGACATAGCAAATATTAATTCTGTTGTTTTTGTGGCATATTCATTTCAACATAAACGTTGCATAGCAGCGATGCAATCCCAAACTGAGTTTTTTCAGCATAATGTCATTAATAAAGTCATTGTTACCCAATCATCTACCAATTAAAACCATTCACTGGTTAGTATTGGCGTGCTGCGGCGTACTGGCGGTTTGCTTATATGGTTTTGACGGGGTGCTTCACGCACGCCTGAATTATGATCTGAATGCCATAAAAGATGGCGCCTGGTGGCGTTTGTTCAGTGCCCATTTTTTACACACCAATCTGTATCACTTGCTGTTGAATCTCGCCGGGTTACTGTTGTTGTGGGCATTGCACGGCGAATATTACCAGTACACAAACAGTCTGAGCTTACTGTTTCTCTGTACGCTTGGAACAGCTGTGGGTTTGTTTGGGTTTTCCGATCTCAGTCATTATGTCGGGCTGTCAGGCATGCTGCATGGGTTGTTTGCCTGGGGCGTTGTACAGGATATTAAACGCGGCTATACGACCGGATGGTTGCTATTGGCGGGTTTGCTGATAAAGCTGTTGCAGGAGCAAATATATGGTGGCAGTGTTGCCACTGCGTCGCTGATTCAGGCTAATGTTGCCGTTGATGCCCATCTCTATGGGGCGCTATCAGGCTTTCTTGCCGCCATTGTCATACCAGCGCACAAACAGCAAAAAACAAAAGACACTCAGGTGTCCGAAGACACCTGAGTAAGTTCGCTAGCGTTATTTTACGTGGGTTTCCATTAACTTATAGATCCGACGATATTCATCCAGCCATGAGCTTGGCTCTTTAAAGCCATGAGGCTCTACGGGGTAAATTGCGGTTTCAAAATTCTCTTTTTCCAGTTCAATTAAGCGCTGTACCAGTCTTACCACATCCACGAAGAACACATTGTTATCCACCATAGGCGCATTGATTAGCAATGGCTTTTTAAGGCCCTCTGCAAAGTATATCGGTGAACTGCGCTCAAATGCGATGGGATCAACCTCCGGTGTGTTTAAGATATTTGAGGTGTATGGCGTGTTGTAATGAGCCCAGTCTGTAACCGGACGCAAAGCTGCACCAGCCTGAAACAAATCGGGTTGTGTAAACAACGCCATAAAGGTCATAAACCCACCGTAAGAACCACCATAAGTGCCAACCCGGTCACGATCGACTCTGGCGTTTGCTACCAGCCAGTCGACACCATCTTGTAAATCCTGAATCTCCGGTGTCCCCATTTGTCGATAAATAGCAGTACGCCAGTCTCTGCCATAGCCTTTAGATGCCCGGTAATCCATGTCCATTACAATATACCCTTGTTGGACAAGGAAACTGTGGAACATAAATTCACGGAAGTAGCCCGACCAACCAAGATGAGAATTTTGCAGATATCCGGCACCGTGGTTAAAGATAACCGCCGGATACTGTTGCTCAGATGACAACTGACTGGGCATATACACTCTTGAATAAATGGGTCTGTCGCTGTGATCAGATTGCACCGGAACAATTTGAGGTGCGACCCAATCAAAACTCAGAAATTCTTCACTGACAGTATGTGTCAGGCGTTTAACCTCTGCATTAGGCTGAGCAGGCAGCACATATAATTCCGGTGGCAAGGTTAATTTGGAGTGTTGAATAACCAGACGTGACTCATCCGGGCTTAGTTGATAGAAAGTCTCCCCATTTAAATCGGTTATTGCTGCTATTTCCCCTGAACTGAGATTAACCCGATAGATTTCGTAAATGCCAGGGTGTTTTTTATTGGCCTGAAAATAAATATATTCATCGTTTCGGGTCAACGTAAGCTCATCGACTTCATAAGCGCCAGGTGTCAGATTGGTTGCCGATCCCTGTAGCGGTTTGACGTACAGATTGGCAAACCCGGTTTCTTCCGACAGATAAAACAAGGTATCGCTGTTGTTTAACCAACCGAAGCTGTTGAACTTATAATTAACCCAGGCTTCATCGTGCAGGCGATGTTGCTGCCTGAATTGTTGTTCTTCCCAATCTACTGTCGCTATCCAACGGTCTTTATTGTCCCAGGCTTCTAACATGACCGCCACCTGAGAACCTGTTTCATTCCATTGAATCGCACTTTGATTCCAGTACCAATCCTGCATTAAACTGATGGCTCTTGGCACGGCTTCGGACTCGTATTCTTCGCCATCTCGCTGTGCATTTTCCGCTTTAACTTCGGCCAGAACATCCTCATCAAAACCTGCCAACGTTTCAAAACTCAGCAGATGCTTTTCCTGAGTCGTTAGATCCAGAAACCAGATTTCATGCTCAACCGGCTCTGCATCAGCCACCCGCGCTCTGACACTTTCCGCTTTTATGCGGCCGTTTTCTTTTATGTAGTTTGGCATAATGTCGGTATCAGAGCGTGTCTCCACATCTTCTCTGGTCACCAGAATCGCTTTGCTCAGGTCGGGGGAAACACTGACTTCAACTAGCTCTGTGGCACTGTCAAAATAGAAGACATTATTATTGTAAACCGGGTTTTCTGCTTTTAATTGTTGTTTATAGTCAAATTGCTGCTGACGTTTTTCTCGTTGAGAGGCCACGTAACTGATCAACTTAATTTGTTCTTCAGCAATGTAATCTTCCGGTTCTTCCAGAGCTTCAGGTGCATCGTCAAAATGCCAGGCTAATAGTTGTGAAATACCACCTTGTTGCAGATCCACCTGATAAACCGAACCTGCGTCGGCATAAATCAAATTGCCCTGACGAGTGAATTTTGGATTGTAAGGCTGCCCCATCTGCCTTGTATGCTGTTTAACCTCACCGCTTTGCAAGTTTTTACTGAAAACGCTATTTTCGTAGACCCAGGCTAATGTGGTTCCGTCGGGAGACAAAACCGCATCATCCGGTGCCAGGTGCTGTTCCGCTAACCCAACCAGTTCACCATTGCCACTGTCAGGCTGACCGCTGTCCAGTCGCCACAACTCATCCACTACTGAACCTTCTCGTTTGCGGTAATAAAATACTGATTGTGAGTCATCCGCCCAGTAATAGTGACCGGGTTGACGTCCCAGCCAATCGGGATCTGACATGATTTTTTCCAGGGTAATACCTTTAGGCGTAGCCTGATTTGCCAGTTGCGCAATAACCGGCGGGACATCTACCGGTTGCATTGCCATTGAAGAGGAAGTTGCAGTACTTTGCGCGGTAGCTGCGCAGGCGGTCAGCATGACCAGCCCGGCACTTAACAGAGAGACCTTAATTTTCCGGGGAACCATATTTTTTCCATCGTTATTTTTGTTTCTGGACAATAAATCATTAAAGCGTCATTGTGTAGAGGTTGCAAACACGGCCAGGACAATAGTTAATAGCGATTGATCCTTCGCTGTGTCATTTTAGTAACAGCTACAATCCCAATGTTGAAGAGTAAATTATGAAAAGAATCCTTCTGTTAGCAATACTTTCCTTGTGTTCCATTCCTGCGTCATGGGCATCTGAATGCCCTTCTGAACTCAAGCATCTGAAACGCAAATTAAACAGCCAGGAAACTGTAAATTTATGTAACGAATATGGTGGCAAAGCCGTTTTGATTGTCAACACAGCCAGTTATTGTGGTTTTACCCCACAGTTTGAAGGATTAGAAGCACTGTACAGCCAATATAAAGACAAGGGTTTTGTGGTACTGGGATTTCCCAGCCATGACTTTAACCAGGAAGACAAAGACGAGGCGAAAACAGCGGAGTTATGTGAACTGACTTACGGCGTAAAATTCCCGATGTTTGAGCCACTGCATGTTAAAGGCGACGATGCGGATCCGCTTTACCGTCAGTTGTCTAAAGCCACGGGCACTGAACCGAAATGGAATTTTTATAAATATCTGATCACCAGTACCGGTGAAAAAATAACAAGTTATTCGTCGTATACGAAACCCACAGATAGCGACTTTATTGCAGATATAGAAAGCGCTTTGCCCCGGTAACCTTTTAATACTAATCTCACAGCCCGGATACGGCATAAAAAAAGCCCCGTTAATTTAACGGGGCAATAAGCACACTCAACTTGGAACACACTTTAGCTAACAGACTTGTTATCGGGGAGATAACAATGTCAGCTTTGCTAACTGCAATAGTTTAGGCAGCGGTTTTATTGATTAGTTCAATAATTTTTTCATTTGCCTGTTCAAACGCACTGTTGGCGGTTTCAGCCCCCATTGCCAAGCCTTCAGCATAAACAAACTCTACGTCCGTGATCCCCACGAAGGCAAAAAAGTCATTTAAATAGGTGGTCTGTGAGTCTTTAGCAGTCCCCGCGTACATGCCACCTCTTGCCGCCATCACATAAACTTTTTTATTTTCCAGCAAACCCTGCGGACCATTTTCAGTGTAGCGAAAAGTGATCCCGGCCCGCGCAATGCGGTCAATCCAGGCTTTCAATGTAGATGGAACACCAAAGTTATACATAGGTACGCCAAGCACAATCACATCAGCCTGTTGCACCTGATAAACAAAATCATCAGACAAACTCGCCAGCGCTTTTTGCACATCATTGCGCTCTTCCGGGGCCGTCATCCAGGATTGCATTTCCTCTGCACTGAGATGGCCTATATTGCGCTTACTCAAATCCAGTGTTTCAATCTCAACCTGTTGTTCATCACCGAGCTGACGTAAAAAGTCCTGAACTAACTTATTCGAGTTACCTTGCTCACCATTAATACTGCTGTTTACTACTAAGACATTTTTCATTGTTTGCTCTCACTGAAAGAATTAAACCAGTGACAACTATAATAATTATATTTTTTCGATTTTAAATCGCATAAATTCGGCACTTAAATCCTATTTTTTAGAACTATAAGTAAATTAGCCTATTTTAACCTTTTAAACCTGGCTGAATAGCCGTGAAAACAACGGCCATGTTCATAAAAACCTGACTACGGGGTTAACAATTAGCCAGTGAATTCTCACTTTTTAACCGAATTGTTTACTTCGCCAGCAGTTAATAAATTTGTCATAAAAAGGGGTTGACCTACCCTATCCAGATCAGCATAATACGCGCCACTCGACAAGCAGTCGGGTAAACGGCTAAGTAGCTCAGCTGGTTAGAGCACATCACTCATAATGATGGGGTCGCAGGTTCGAGTCCCGCCTTAGCCACCAACTTTTTTAGCGGAAGTGGTGAAATTGGTAGACACGCTGGATTTAGGTTCCAGTGCTTCACGGCGTGAGAGTTCGAGTCTCTCCTTCCGCACCATAGATTGTTGGGGTATAGCCAAGCGGTAAGGCAGCGGGTTTTGATCCCGCCATTCGTTGGTTCAAATCCAGCTACCCCAGCCACCTTTTTTATTCACAAAGCCGTTTGCTTGTGAATATTGGGGTATAGCCAAGCGGTAAGGCAGCGGGTTTTGATCCCGCCATTCGTTGGTTCAAATCCAGCTACCCCAGCCATACAAAAACGCCAGACCATTGTCTGGCGTTTTTTTATGCCCGCATTTCTGCAGAATAACGATTTCATCTGGACTTATGACGCTACAATAGTCAGTATTGTTGCCAAAAAAACTATAAGGTCTTTATATTTTGGTCAACGACATCGTTTCCGCCATTAACGGCGTACTCTGGGGCAATACGATATCCTTGCCAGGCATTGGCGGCGTTCCCATCCTTATTCCCATGTTAGTGTTTGCGGGTTTCTGGTTTTCAGCAAAATTAGGCTTTTTGCAATTCCGTCATTTTGGTCACATGTTCTCTGTTATGAAGGGCAGCACAAAAGGCGGTGAAAACGGCATTTCATCTTTTCAGGCGTTGTGTACCAGCCTGTCCGCGCGGGTAGGCACCGGTAATCTGGCCGGGGTCGCTGTTGCCATTTCTCTGGGCGGTGCTGGCTCTGTATTTTGGATGTGGATGATTGCGCTGTTGGGCATGGCCACCGGTTTTGCTGAAAGTGTATTGGGACAGCTTTACAAAGTAAAAGATGACAACGGTGAATTCCGTGGTGGTCCCGCCTATTATATCCAGCAGGGGCTGAACAAACGCTGGTTAGCCATTGCTTTTTCGCTGTGTTTGTTTCTGGGTTATGGTTTTATTTTCAGTGCCGTTCAGGCCAATACCATAACCGATGCACTGAATAATGCTTACGGTATTCCGACCTTCTATAGTGGCCTGGTGATCATATTGGTTGCCGGTGCCATCGTGGTGGGAGGGCTGAAACGCATCGCTTCGTTTGCCGAATACATTGTGCCTTTCATGGCCGTTAGTTATGTGGTTATTGCCCTTACTATTACCTTACTCAATATTCAACACGTCCCGGCGGTACTTTGGGATATTATCAGTTCCGCCTTTGGTTTGCAGGAAGCCGGTGCCGGTGCATTAGGCGCGGCCATTAAAAATGGTATTCAACGCGGTTTATATTCTAACGAAGCCGGCTCAGGTAGTGTGCCTCATGCCGCAGCTGGCGCCACGCCGAATCCCAATCACCCGGTGTCGCAGGGATATGTGCAAATGCTGGGCGTTTTTATCGATACTATGGTGCTGTGTACCTGCACTGCAGTCATTATATTGCTGGCCGGTGGCTCGCAAAGTGATCAGATGGAAGGTATCCGTCTTACTCAGTCTGCAATGGAAACACACCTAGGGGGAATGGGAGCAGATTTTGTCGCAGCCGCCATCAGTTTGTTTGCATTTACCTCAGTAGTTGCCAATTACGCCTACGGCGAGAGTAACCTGCACATGTTCAAACTGGATCACAAAGTTGGTCGTACAGTTTATACCACAGGTTATCTGGCCATGATTTTATGGGGTTCCAGTGCGGCATTACCTGAAGTATGGGCGATGGCCGATATGGCGCTGGGTATGATGACAGTAATCAACATTACCGCCATCATCATGTTAACCCCCACGATTGTAGCAATCAGCCAACATTATTTCGCCAGGCGGGATGCCGGTGAAAAACCAGAGTACAAGAATGGCGATTGCGAAATTCAGGGCGAAACGGAAAATGGGATCTGGTGATCAATCAGGTTTAACAGATATTAGGCATGAGGCAGGCTACCCTGCCTCAAAAAAATGCCATCCGAATTAACTGCAACACCAGCATGATACCCACCAATGGCCAGATCCAGCGGGTGATCTTTTGTAATTCTTCAGGGCTGTGACGCTTGCCATGCTTTTCCACCAGCGGCACCACTACAAATAAGGCCAGAAACAACAAGCCCAAAATGATAAAAACTGTCACTATTTCACTCCCAACGCTCTTTTGAGCGCGTGTTTTTTCAAAGGGCCGCTTCGTTGTGCCAAAAACAACCCGGTATTACGCATTAACTTTAATATTGGATTGGGATTGCAAAAAGCAATATTAAACCCATCCATTGCCGTCATCATGACACTGTTTTCCCTGCGCCGTGTTGTTTCATATTGCTGCAACTGCGCTGAGATGTCGGCATTCAAATTAATTTCCAGTAGCGCTGCGACATCCTGAAATCCCAGGTTAACCCCCTGACCAGCCAGCGGATTAATACTGTGAGCAGCGTCTCCACACAAGACCACCCGTCCTTTGAAATAGTGATTAGCGTGATTACGGCGGATTGGAAAACTGCCAACATTAAGTATCTCAAAATCACTGTGCAACGCCGGGAACTCTTGCAAGATTCGATTTTTAAGCTGGGGCTTGTCGGTTTGGGCCAGCACTTGCACCTTATCAGCCGGGAGATACCACACCAGCGCCGCATAATGATCGAACAGTGGCAGGTAGGCCATGGGGCCATCGGTACTAAACTGTTGAAAGGTATGCTGCAAACTGGGGGAGCGGGTTTTGATATTGAGGGCGAAAACCTGTTGTTGGTATTGCCAACCGGTTTCGCCTACCTGCAGGTCTCTTCTGACTGCAGAGTTACCGCCATCAGCACCAACCACCAGGGTTCCTGTACATACCGCTGAGTCCAGTTGACATTGCCCCGCCGCAGCATCCAGTATTCGCCCGGATGAAAACCAGCTTATTTGTGATTCAAAGCTGCTCAGGGCCTGATGGATTGCCAATTGTAAATGTCGGTTTTCTAATAAATATCCCAGATGACTGAACCCTAAATCAGCGGCTGAAAAATGGGTTTCACAACCCGGTGTTTCCCAGACTGACAGTTTGCGATAGGGTTGCAATCGCCCGGCCCGCAAATGCGACCAGGCGCCCAATTCTGTGAGCAACTGTTCAGAGCCCAGACTGAAAGCAGAAACCCGAATTTCGGGTTCTTCTTTCAATGCTGACCAGACAGGTTTGTCTGGTTCAACAATAGCGACCTTTAAACCGCGACGAACAAACCCCAGAGCCGCAGACGCGCCGACCATGCCACCGCCAAAAACTATCAGATCAAACTGCTTTTCACCCATATTTTAAATCCATTTTTGTTCGGTTATCGCAACGGTTTGGCTGGTTTGATGGCTGCCGGTATGCTGAGTAGACTTTGGTTCCAGCATCATAAAATGGGTTTCCACATCGGCTTCTGGACAATGTTGCATTCCTTTAGGTACAACAAACATTTCGCCTGGAAGCAGGCTGACAATCTGTGGTTCAGCATTTTCGGGTTGTAAATGCAGCTTCAGCTCACCTTTAAAAACAATAAACAGTTCGTCTTCCTGTTCATGAGCGTGCCAAACCAGACGCCCCTGCCCTTTAGCGACTTTGATGAGTTGCTGGTTGGCCTCTCCTAACACTTTGGGTGACCAAAGATCATCAAACAGGGAAAACTTCTCAGCAATGTTAATTTTTTTCAGGGACATACGAATTTCGATGACAGATAAAGAGGCCCTACTATAGCAAAGCGCAGTAATTCTTGTGCAAATTTAACGGCATTTCGATTAGTTATCTGCGCCTATAGCGAAGCTGAGTTGCGCCTTAGCAATAAAGAAATCCCCCCTGGCCGCCAGTAAATCACTACGGGTACTGGTGAGCAGATCCTGCGCATCCAGGACATCATTTGCTGTACTTAGCTGCTCTTTGTATCGAATCCCCGTCACCCGGAAGTTTTCTTCTGCCTGACTAACAGCCTTTTGCAATACAGTAATGTTTTGTCGCGCTTCCTGCACGGCCAGCCAGGCATTGTGAGTTTCCTGTTGCACCAACTCTTTAGTACGCATGTAGTTTTTGCGGGCGATTTGAACATCATGCAACGCATTACGGTTTTGATTGCGGGTGGAAAAGTTGTCCCACAGGGTCCAGTTCATATTGATGCTGAGTTGAGTGTCGCGGGCTGCGCCAGCAAAATCAAACTGATCTGACAAGTTACTTTGCGTCACTCTGGCCGTTAGTTTCGGCCAATATCCCGAGGCCACACTGTTTTTATTGCGCCTGGCAATATGAACTGCCAAATCTAACTGTTTCAGGTCGGGGCGACTGCGTATCGCTATTTGTAAGCTAGCACCTAATTCCGGCATAAACGCAATATCAGGGTCCGACGATGCCGGTTCAATTTCTACCAGTATGTTTTGGTTTAACAGGATATTTAAGTTAGTCATTGTGCGCCGGGCCGTGTTTGCGGCCACCAATACGCTTTGCTCCCCCCGTGCTACGCGAACATCCGCCTGCAGCAAGTCGTTGCGCCAAATCTTGCCGTTGGCATACAGGTGCTGAGCATTTTCCCGGTGTTGCTGTAACCGCGTCAGGGAGGCTTTTGCTTCCTGAGCCAACGCCTTATTAGTGATAAGTTGGAACCATAGCTGTTTTACAGTAAAAACCAGTTGCTGTTTTTGCCGCACATACCCCAATTCGGCATTCAGTGTCCTTAACTGACTAATTTTCCAGGCCTGCCAGACGGCCGGGTCGTATAACACCTGATTGAGTTCCAGGCGCGCAGAATAATCGGTTAGCAGTGTGTCGTTCTGATTGTCAAACAACGCCTCATTTCTGGCGGCACTTAAACTCAGTTCGGGAAACAGTTGACCATAGGCTGTGCTTTCATCGTTTTGAGCTTTTTGTAACTGCTCCAGCGCAATCTGATAATCGAGGTTTTGTTTGAAGGCTTTCTCTAATATCACCTCCAGCGTTTCCGCATTGGCAATACCAACTGTTAAGCCCAACAGCAGGACACTATTTTTAACGCCCTTTAAAACCACGCTTTTAGCTCCACATAACGTCCAGAGATCAACATAGTTTCCGTGGTATGAATATCCCACACCACTCTTCTGAGGCCACTGGAGGGCTGCAAAAGTGGAAAGAGACGTTTCACGGTGGCTTTACCTATCACCTGCCCTTTAAACAACACTTCTGTCGAGTCTCCCTCTTGTAACAGTTCGGTATATTCGGGCGGTACATCCAGAGACATAGTTAACTGCAGCAACGAGGCGAATTCAATAATTGGATCCCCAGGCTGCGCCCATTCACCTGCCGATATTTTACTATTGGCTACCACACCGTCGTAGGGGGCCAGCAAAACTGCCTGTTGCACCGCCAGTTCCGCCAATTCCAGTTTGGACCGATTTACCGCGACTTTCGCATCGGCGGTTCGCACAGAAAACTCGGCTTCCGTTAATGCGATATCCGACAGAATGTCCTCATTCACCAGGCGGCGGCTTTTTTCCAGAGCATGCTGTGCGGCGGCCAGTTCCGCCTCGGCAGAATGAAACATTGCGCGGGCCTGACTTAACTCCGCCTTGAGTCTGATGTCGTTAATTTGCGCCAGTATTGCCCCGGCTTCAACATAACTGCCATCAGGCGCAATCCAGGTTACCTGCCCCTGTTGCGCTACGGATAATTTCGCCTGTTGCGCTGGCACAACCACCCCGCGCAAATGCACAGATGCCAGATTTTCCGCCCACGCTGACAGTGCAGTGAACAACCCAATAAATATAAAAACACGCCTGATTACAGCCATAAATCCGCTCTAAAAAATTTCCTGATTTTAAACATGAAGTGTTGCCAAAGGGGCAGGTTTTCACCATAAATTTTTGCTTCGCCGCTAACACCGACCGGCAAATAATCCTCAGATTGCCAATCGGTGATCCGCATTCTGACCAGTACTTTTTGCTCCACCCCTGCGGATTTTGCCAGTGCTGAAATCACCTGAACTTCGGCGTTAAACACGCGACTCAGTTGCGCATTCAGACGTACTTTCGCCTTGTGTCCCGGTGACAGATAGGAGACATCCCGCTGATCGACTATCGCGTCGAAATAGCGGCTGTTTTCTGACAGCAGCTTCAGTACTTCTTGTTGTTCAGTAAAATACCGGCCCTGCAATAACTCCGGAGACAGACCTTCAACCTGCCATTGCCCCTGTGGAATTGCGATAGTCAGATCACGCAGCTTTTGGTCAACAGATTGCAGCTTTTCCGTAATAAGGGTAAGTTCAATTGCCAATCGCGCCTGTGTTGAGGATTCATTTTCCAGCATTGCTGCGACTTTTTGCCCCTCTAATTCTGCGCGACGCGCTACCAGATCTTGTTTTTGAATTAACAGTTCTGGTGAGGTCATCACCAGCAAGGGTTCACCCACAGCCTGGGTTAACTGGCGCTGCTCGGTATAATTTATCTGCTCTACCAGGGCATTGGCCGGACTGTATACAATATGAGTGGGCGCCTCTACGATGCCCTCCGAATACAGGGTTAAACGCGGCTGCCACCACACACTTATCACAACAAAGACGAACATGAACAGCAGTGTTCTTACTTTGCTTTTTTTGTCTTGCCATACATAGTGTTTACACCACTGCACCAGTGTCATCATCCAGTTTCCTGTGATGGATTTTAAGAGTCGAAAGACCAGATAAAGAAATCCCAGTATGGCAATGAAGCCAAACTGAGCATACACAAACTGATAACCCAACCAACCAATAAATGACAACATCAGCGTCATGTAAAACACCACTGACGTGCCATAAATCCAATAAACGCGCTTTTCTCTTGGTGTTGGATTAAAGGGTTTTTCTTCATCGCTCCTGAATAGTTTAGTTTTCAGATTCCATGAAAACCAGGCCAATGCATTCTGTCGCAAATTTTGCATTTCCAGCCAATCGGTCAGAATGTAGTAACCGTCAAATTTCAGCAATGGATTGAGATTGATCAGTAGTGAGCTGGCGGTGCCTATCGTCATCAGCACAAAAGCGATGTATCCAACCGGATTATAGATATCCACCAGCAACCAGATAAGGGTGGCGGTCGCGGCTAACAGTAGCTCGACCCATACACCGGCCAGGGCCACCTGGATTTTGTGGGTTTTATTTTCAAACAGCCAGGCGTCATTGACATTGCAGTATAAGCAGGGCTGAAAACACAGTAATAAGAATCCCATCTCATGCACATCTCCGCCGTAATACTTGCAGGTCAGGCCATGGCCGCATTCGTGCAATGCAATCGCACACAAGGCGATAATCCAGATGTAAAACACACCACTGATCTGGGTTTGCAGGTAAACCTGGGTAAAGTCCTGCGCGAATCGCTCTGCATTAAACAGGATAACCAACATCGCCAGAACAATGAATCCGGCCTGAAATTGCAAAGCTCTGGGGGACCACATAAATCGAATTGAATCTATGATGCTGTCAAACCACTTGTTGGGATTAACTAGCTGAAAACGCATCATCAAAATACTGCCTTTAGCCTGCAACAATGATTTTTTGCGCTCATCCCTGATACGCTCTAATAAGGCGACGTTTTCTTCCTGTTTACTGCGTTTCAGGATTTGATAATCCTTACAGGCGTGATACACCGACTCAGCCGTTTCCGTATCGTATTCGTAGCGTTGTGACTCGCGATTGAAGCGCTCCACTATGGCCGTCAAATCATGTACCCCGTCAAATAACCTGATAAGCTCCATTTGTGGTATGCTGAATCGGTAGTACTCCTGTTTATCAGGTTCTTTAACCACAAAACTCACATCGCCCTGCTGCACAAAGCGCCGCACTTTGACTTCGTCTCGCAATGGTGCGGGGATCACGCTCAAAACTTATAACCCCAGGGTAAACACAAAGAAATTGCGCACCCGACGCCAGTAACGCTCTACAACCGAGGTATCCGGTGTATAAATCAACGCCTGTCCGGTCATGCCGGGTAACACCCGATAATCGGCTTCAGTTATCAGTATTTCAGCGACAAAGCCGGTTTTCAGCTCACTGGTATCAACTTCTTCTTCGCCTTCCAAAATAGTGGTAGGCACATCATAGGAGCGCCCCACATGTAAGACTTTGCCGTACACGTATTCACCCGGCCGAGCCCTCAACACCGCGCGAACTTCCTGATGGATTTTGACATCCATAATGTCTTCTTCAGCAACGTGAACTACCAGTCTAAATTTATCCGGATTGGCGATGCGAAAAATCTCTGTGCCGGTCGCAAAATGTCGCCCCTGCAACTCGCCAATATTGGTATTGAGGACTACGCCAGAAATTGGGGCCAGAATCGCGGTATTTGTTAAATCTCGTTGTAGTTTGGTGACTTTCGCCAGCGTAGATTCGCGCTGAATCATGGCATTTGACAAAGCAAAACTGTCTTTTTCAGCCCGGGCCTCGACAATCTGTCGCTCCGCGATAGCCAGTTGCGCCTGGGCTTCAATCAATGCCAGCCTCACAGCGGTGGTGTCTAATTCGGCAACAACATCTCCGGCTGCGACTGGTTGCCCTTCCTGCACCAGGATACGGCTAATTCGGCCATCTACCGGGGTAAATATTCCCTGCCCCAGTTGCGTTTCAACGGTGGTGGGTGCTGCCACCCACCGCAAAACGGGTAAAAAGTGAAAACTCAGTAACAGGGTGACGACTGTGCCCATTACAATCGCGGCACGTTTGCCTTTACTTTTAAACCATTTAAGGCCACTTTCTTTCAGGCCGGACAGGGATTTTCGTTTGGTGATGCTTTTAAATAAACTGGCGTTGCGCAACGCCACAGTGGCTTGCGAAGCCATAATGTGCAGCAAATCGCCTTTACCGGCATTGGCAAAATTGGCAATATTGCTTTCAAACCACAACACCCCCAATACGCCCTCTTCATCGCGCAGCGCCACGGTCCACAGGCTTTTAACATCATATTGATTCAGGTATTTGACCCAGTCATTGATTTTGCCTTTTTGACTGTGGAGGTACCGCTCCCGCTCGGCGACATACACTGAACGTTGCAGGTTTTGTACCTGCTTCATCAGCGCCAGCATGGCCAGTTGCCTGGGCGCTTTGAGATCCACCTTCTGACCACCGGAAATTACATTTAGGCTCAATTCGCCGTCGTCATCCACCAGGGCAATGGCTCCGTAAGCGATATCCACCAGCTCATTGGTTCTGTTCACTACCAGATTAAGTACCTGATCAACATCCAGGGTTGAAACTACTTCGTTGGAAATGCTCATCAGGGCGTTCATTTCTTTTACCTTGCTTTCCATTTCCATCAGGCGTGCATTTTTCATGGAAATCGCGGCACTGATGGCAAGGTCTTTAACTAATTCACAATCGTGGGTATCGAACTGCCCGTCGACACCGTGTTTTTTATTCACGATTTGAATGGCTCCATAAGCTTCATCATCAATGATCAAGGGAACGCAAATCATAGAGCGGGTAACAAATCCGGTTTTTTGATCAACAGTTTGGGTGAACTCTTTGCTTTTGGCACAATTGAGAATGATTTTGGATTTTTGTGTTTCAATAACGGTTCCGACAATGCCCAAACCAAAATCTAACTTTAAGCCAATCACTTCATCTTTAACCGGCCCTTCAGCCAGGTGACAGACATTTTTTTTAATGTTTTCGTCTTTGATCCACAGGGAGCCTGCTTCTGCATCCAGGGCATTGAGAATACGATCAAACACAATTTGCATCAGGTGTTTGACCCCATGAGCCTGTCCGATGAACTCGTGAGTCAATTTCCGGGACGTGGAAAGTATTTTAATTTTTCGTTTTAATTCGCCGACTTCTTTGCTGGCTGTGTTTGCAGTTTGCCTTACAGTCCGGTTCACCATCAATAGTTCCCGTCACACCTCTTCTGTTATCGCCGTTTAAGTATAGAACGATATAACCATAAAAAGACTAATAAAATAGTATTAGTTTCCTTTTGTTCGCTGAGATTACGCAAAGTCTGTGTTTTGATTGCAGACAATGACCAACATCCCGGTAGCTGAAACAAAAAAGGCGGGCAATGTGCCCGCCCCGAAACCCAACAAATATTAGTTAGAGCGTGCTCTGGCTTTTGCTGTCTGCGCTTTGGCAGCCAATTTATAGCCTTGCACTTTCGCACCTGCAACGGCGGCGAGGGCTCTTTGCTTTACACGGTCAGCTTTAGTTACTGTTGCCATAATTATATTCTCCGATAGTTAATAATTTGCCGGTTAAGGCGTTTCATCAAGGTCAAAAACTAAGGTGACAGTACCATCACCGTTATCTATTACTTCTGCTAAAGGCCAGCTTTGAATGATGTAATTACCATCCGCATCAGGACCCGTTGCTTCCGGTGGAATACCACCTTCCCATTCACCTACCATCTCACCAGAGATAACAAAGGTGCTACTGGCAAGGTCTACATCGCCCATGTCAATCGGCAGGGTCCAACTGGTTGGGCCGTCCGCATCGTAGTCAAGTCCCCACTCAGCCGGATCACTCCCTCCTTCGAACAATGGCAAGATAAACTCATTGACATAGCCATTGGGGTCCGGAGGTACAGTTCCGTGTATTCCGCCGTCATCCATAGGTTCACCATCCCCGCCCTCTTCCGGGTAGGGTGCTTCTCCGGCATCCCAGGTTTCTGATGTTCCATCCGGATAAATGACACTGCCAGAGCCATCACTGTTCATCGTCCAGACAGTACCATCAGCATCGGTATGAGTACCCGAGCCATCGGCATTCCAGTTACCATAACTACCGTCGGCATTGCTGTAACCGCCCGACCCGTCAGCATTAAAATAACCACTGCTTCCGTCAGCTGAGGTCCAGCTACCGGAACCATCTGCGCTCCATTGACAACTGTTACCCTGACCGTCATCGAAGCTACCGCCACCCTGACCATCCCAGGTTTCCGTGCCGCCATCAGCGTAGTTGATACTACCTGAGCCATCGGCATTCCAGGTTTCCACCGTACCATCGGCATAGGTTACTGTTCCTGAGCCATCTTCGTTGAATTGCTCATCCACCACTTCGCCGTGGTCTTCCATTTCACTGCCGGGCTCCATCCATTCGTCATCACCATCATCTTCCGGTCCACCAGGCTCATGACCGCCGCTGGTCGTGCCGTCACTGCCCCAGGATTCAGTTGTACCATCAGGATAGGTGATACTGCCTGAGCCATCGGCGTTTTGTTGGTACACGGTGCCATCACTCTCTGTATGGGTATAAGACCCATCAGAAGCATAGCTACCATGACTGCCGTCACTGTTGGTATAACCTCCGGAGCCATCGGCGTTGCAGTAGCCACTGCTACCGTCGGATGCTGTCCAGGAGCCAGAGCCATCGGCACTCCAGGTATAGGAATTGCCTTGTCCGTCATCCCAGGTTCCGCCGCCCTGACCATCCCAGGTTTCTGTAGAACCATCGGGGAACACCATGCTACCGGAGCCATCAGGATTGAAAGTCTCAATAGCACCATCGGCATAAGTTAATACGGTTGTGCCATCGTCAAGCACCTGCTCGTCTACCACATCAGGATTTGGGTGAGAGCCATCATCACCATGCTCACCTGCGGTACCATCATGGCCGCCTTCTCCGGCAGTGCCGTCATATTCACCACCAGAGCCACTACCCTGGGTTTGATCACCGCTTTCTCCTACCGGATTACCCTGCGAGTCCCACGCGTCAACAGTACCATCAGGATAGGTCACTGAGCCGGAACCATCGGCATTGTACTGGTAAGAAGTCCCATCGGCTTCGACGTGATTTCCGGAACCGTCCGCATTCCAGTTGCCATAGCTACCGTCTGAATTTGAGTAGCCACCAGAACCATCAGCATTGTAGTAACCACTGCTGCCATCCGAAGACGTCCAACTTCCGGCACCGTCAGCACTCCACTGACAGGTATTCCCCTGGCCATCATCCCAGGTACCTCCGCCCAGACCATCCCAGGTTTCGCTGGAGCCATCGGGGTAAACCATGCTACCTGAGCCATCTTCATTCCAGGTTTCAACTGTGCCATCCGGATGCGTTACCGTTCCGGATTCGCCAGTTTCACCGCCACCTTCAGGATACTCACCACCGTCTTGCGGTTGCTCTCCACCTGCTGGTTCACCTACCGGATTACCTTGAGAATCCCACTCATCCACGGAACCATCGGGATAGGTAATGCTGCCAGAACCATCGGCATTTTGTTGGTAACTGGTGCCATCTGCTTCAGTATGGCTGTATGAACCATCGGCACCATAATTACCGTAACTGCCATCAGAATTAGAATAACCACCGGAACCATCAGCATTGTGATAACCGCTGCTGCCATCAGCTGAAGTCCAGGAGCCTGAGCCGTCAGCCGCCCAGGTTGATGAATTACCCTGACCATCGTCCCAGCTACCGCCGCCCTGACCATCCCAGGACTCAGAAGAGCCGTCCGCGTATTCTACGCCACCTGAACCGTCGGCGTTCCAGGTGTAGGCTGTCCCATCTGCTTCAGTGTGATTGCCGGAACCATCAGCATTGTAGGATCCGGAACTGCCATCGGCATTGGTGTAGCCGCCTGAGCCATCGGCATTGTAATAACCACTGCTGCCATCTGCAGATGACCAGCTACCCGAGCCATCGGCACTCCACTGACTGGTATTGCCCTGACCATCATCCCAGCTACCACCACCCTGGCCATCCCAGGTTTCGGTGGCACCATCGGGATACACTGTGCTACCTGAACCATCTTCATTCCAGGTTTCCACTGTGCCATCCGGATGAGTAACCGTACCACTTTCGCTGCCTTCCTGCGGTTGCTCCGCACCGCCATCATGGGGCGGCTCTTCACCACCACCGTCGGGGCTCTCTCCTACCGGATTACCCTGAGCATCCCAGGCTTCTGATGTGCCGTCAGGATAGGTAATTGAACCTGAACCGTCGGCGTTACCCTGATACGTAGTGCCGTCTGCTTCGGTATGGCTGTAGGAGCCATCCGCACTGTAAGCGCCATAACTACCATCAGAATTAGAATAGCCACCGGAACCATCAGCGTTGTGATAGCCACTACTGCCATCCGCAGATGACCAACTACCCGAGCCATCGGCACTCCACTGACTGGTATTGCCTTGTCCATCATCCCAGCTACCACCACCCTGGCCATCCCAGGTTTCAGTGGCACCATCAGGATATACAACGCTACCTGAGCCATCGTCATTGTAGGTTTCAACGGTGCCATCAGGATGAGTAACTGTATTACCACCGCTTTCATCACCGGGGGGCGGTCCGCCTTCTTCACCGCCTGGGGGATGTTCTTCGCCACCGGAATGGGGGCCCCCTTCATCGCCAGGTGGTGGTGCATCATTAGATTCAATACCCAGATCACCAACTAAACCACCGATACCACCCGGGGCGATACGGTCTTCCAGTTTTTCAATTTTTGATTCAACTTTTTGCTTTTTGGGGCCTTTGTCGTCTGTCATTACTAATTGCTCCTCAGACAGGGTTCTGTACGAAACTACACAAGTTTCCCGAAGGACTGGGTCATGCTATCAGTCGCTGAAAATTCCTTTGACACCGGGACAGAGCCATCAAACAGCCTGGTTAAATCGCAACCTTGATTGGCGTATATTTACCTTTGCGGGGTAGATTTTTTGCAAAGGTTAAAACACGCTTTTATCTGCTCTGCAATAATTCCAAATTTAGAACAGATATCGAACATTTCAACTGCACATTTAAAGTTCTTTGGTGGTTTTGGGAATTACTTCACACTATCAATAACTGAGTATGTAAAAATATACCCGGGCTTTCACTTCCAGGATACAAAGCCAGGATCGCTGAATATTTTGTTGCCAAATCAGCAAATAGACGGGCTATCCAATCGAAGGATCTCAACCCGCTGACCCTCGCGTAGACTTAAATGGCGGTATACCCATTGCATTGAATATTCAACGGGATGAGCATTGTTATTAAATATCTGGAAACTGACGTCAATAGGCTATAAAATACGCGCCCTTTTTTCGGGTATACTTGCCCCAAAAGAGCGAATTTTTCGAACAAGTTTAAGAATTGAGCAAGAGTGCATGAGTAAAAAGCTGTTTATCAAAACATGGGGCTGCCAAATGAACGAATATGATTCGGAAAAAATGGCTGACTTACTGGATAGCACCCATGGTTATTCCCTTGCTGAAGAAGCAGAGGACGCTGACGTCATTTTGCTGAATACCTGTTCGATTCGCGAAAAAGCGCAGGAAAAGGTATTTCATCAGTTGGGCCGCTGGAAAAACCTTAAGACCAAAAAGCCGGAACTGGTTATCGGTGTTGGTGGCTGTGTAGCTTCTCAGGAAGGCGATGCCATTCGCCAACGCGCGCCTTATGTAGACATTGTCTTTGGTCCACAAACCTTGCACCGTTTACCGGAAATGATTTCGCAAATTCAGGCCGGTGAAAAAGCCGTGGTTGACATCAGCTTTCCTGAAATAGAAAAGTTTGACCGGTTACCTGAACCACGGGCTGAAGGCCCTACGGCGTTTGTTTCCATCATGGAAGGCTGCTCAAAGTATTGCAGTTTCTGCGTTGTACCCTATACCCGCGGCGAAGAGGTTTCACGCCCGGTCGACGATGTAATTTTTGAAATTGCGCAACTGGCCGAGCAAGGCGTGCGTGAAGTCAATTTGTTAGGACAAAACGTGAATGCCTTTCGCGGTGAACATTACGATGGCAGCATTTGCCGGTTTGCCGAATTACTGCATTTAGTGGCTGCTATCGATGGAATCGACCGTATCCGCTACACCACGTCGCATCCGGTGGAGTTTACAGACGACATCATTGATGCTTACGAAACTATCCCGGAATTAGTGGATCATCTGCATTTGCCGGTACAAAGCGGTTCAGATCACATCCTCGCAATGATGAAGCGCGGCCATACGGCCATTGAATACAAATCTAAAATCAGACGTCTTAAGAAAATCCGTCCTAATCTGAGTATGTCATCAGATTTTATCATCGGATTTCCTGGCGAAAGTGACAAAGATTTTGAAGATACTATGAACCTGATTCAGGCCATTGATTTTGATTTGAGTTTCAGTTTTATCTACAGTGCCAGACCGGGTACACCGGCAGCCGACGTACCAGATGACGTCAGTGAAGAAGTGAAAAAACAGCGTTTGCACTTGTTACAACAACGCATCAGCCAACAGGCACAACGCATCGCCAGAAATATGGTGGGCACGGTACAGCGGGTATTAGTCGAAGGCCCCTCTAAAAAGAACATCATGGAGCTCTCAGGTCGTACCGAAAACAACCGGGTAGTTAACTTCGAAGGAACACCGGATATGGTGGGCAAATTTGTTGATATCGATATCACCGACGTCTTCGCAAACTCGTTACGCGGCAACGTTATCCGCACTGAAAATCAAATGAACCTGAGAATTGCCACTACGCCCGAAAGTATCCTGGAAACTCGACAGGATAAGACAGACAATCTGGGTGTTACCCAATTTCAACCACATTAATCACAGATAAGCCATTGAGTAGTTCATTACTAGTTACTAAAAGTATTACCCTGGAGCCCATAGACAACCGACGTTTGTCCAGTTTATGTGGCCCTTTTGATGACAACATCAAACAAATTGAAAAGCGCCTGGGCGTGGAAATCAGCTACAACAACACCAGTTTTAAAGTCGTTGGAAAAGACAGCATTGTAGAAGCCACTCTGACGCTGCTGAAAAATTTGTACGTCGAAACCCAACCTGTCAAAGGCGAGTTGCCGGAGATAGAGCCTGAGCAGGTGCACCTCGCCATTCAGGCCTGCGGCATCATGGAACAAAAAAGCGATGCCGGCTGGGGTAAAGAAGTTCATATTAAAACCAAACGTGGCGTTATAAAACCGCGCAATCCCAATCAGTCACAATACCTGATGAACGTATTTCAACACGACATCACTTTTGGTATTGGTCCGGCCGGTACAGGTAAAACCTATCTTGCGGTGGCTTGTGCAGTTGAAGCCCTGGAAAGACAAGAAGTGCGCCGCATATTGCTGACACGTCCGGCGGTTGAAGCGGGAGAAAAGCTGGGATTTTTACCCGGGGATCTGTCACAGAAAGTGGACCCCTATTTACGCCCCTTATACGACGCCTTGTTTGAAATGCTGGGTTTTGAAAAAGTCGAAAAGTTAATTGAACGCAATGTCATAGAAGTGGCACCACTGGCCTACATGCGCGGCCGCACGCTCAACGATGCGTTTATCATTTTGGATGAAAGCCAAAACACCACCGTAGAGCAAATGAAAATGTTTTTGACCCGTATCGGGTTCAATTCCAAAGCCGTGGTTACCGGAGACATTACTCAAATCGACCTGCCCCGCGGCGTGCGCTCCGGCTTGCGCCATGCTATCGAAGTGCTTAAAGAAGTCGACGACATTTCGCTAAACTTCTTCACGGCCAGCGACGTGGTGCGTCACCCGGTAGTGGCCAGAATTGTGCAGGCCTATGACAAATTCGAGCAGGAAGAAGCGCGGATACAAAAAGAAAAGAAAGAATTGGCCAGGCTGGAACGCCTGAATTCGGTGGATAATCAAACAGGCGAACAGTCATGACCGCAAACGCGGATAACGGCCGGTTGAGCACAGAGATTGATATTCAGCTGGCCACCACCCCCCCCCTGTCTGAAGATATCATTAGTCAATTTGAATCCTGGGTTAACCGGGCCCTGGCAGCCGTGCCAGCCCAAATACTCGCCGACTTTCCAGCCGGTGAAGCACTGGAAATCACCATTCGGGTGGTGGATGAAACGGAAAGCCAGGAACTAAACAGTGCTTACAGAGGCAAAGACAAACCCACCAATGTATTGTCCTTTCCATTTGAACAACCTCCGGGATTAAATTTGCCGCTTCTGGGGGATTTAGTGGTATGTCAGTCGGTCGTCGCAACAGAGGCCGAACAACAAAATAAAACCTTAGCCGCCCATTGGGCACATATGTTGGTGCATGGCACCTTGCATTTATTGGGCTATGACCATATAAACGACGAAGAGGCGGAACAGATGGAAAGCCTTGAAGTTCAAATTTTAAACAGTTTAGGTATTGACGACCCCTATATTGATCATGAATTATAGGGCGCTTGCCAACAAAGGAATTATGTCAAACTCATGAGTAACGACGACAACCCACACTCTACGAACGGTTCTTCTGGTAAGAGTTGGTTAGAAAAAATCATTCAAACCTTCACAGGAGAGCCCAAAAGTCGGGAAGAACTGGTTGAAGTTATCAACGAAGCTGAATTGCAGGAAGTGATCGATCCGGGTACCCGGGAAATGATACACGGTGTCCTGGAGGTGGCGGAAATGCGTGTCAGGGATATTATGATCCCAAGAGCGCAAATGGTCACTATTGATATCAACCAGACAGTGTCTGAATTCTTACCTCTAGTGCTGGAAACCGCCCACTCGCGCTTTCCGGTAGTGTCAGAAAACAAAGATCATGTAGAAGGTATTCTGTTAGCAAAAGACCTGCTCAAATATGCCTTCGGCGAAGTACAACAGTTCGAACTTAAAGATATTCTGCGTCCGGTGGTTATCGTGCCGGAAAGCAAACGGGTGGATGTCCTGTTGCGCGAGTTTCGTCAGCATCGCTATCATATGGCCATTGTCATCGATGAATATGGCGGCGTATCTGGCCTGGTTACCATTGAAGATATTCTGGAACTCATTGTCGGTGAAATCGAAGATGAACACGATGCTGACGATGAAGAGACCGAAGACATCAAAGCTCTGAATACCTATACGTATTCAGTAAAAGCATTGACCGCTGTTGATGACTTTAACCGCTATTTTAATACTGAATTTGACGAAGAACAGGCCGATACTATCGGTGGCATCGTACTCAATAGTTTTGGTCACATGCCTTCCAAAGATGAATCCATCGTGATCAATGATATTGAATTTAAGGTGAATAACGCTGACGGCAGACGACTCATTCAACTCAAGGTCACCCTGCCCAGAGTACCAGCGAACCATCTCGCCAGTGCTTAAACAACATTCATTTCACTATCTTCTGATCCTTTTATCGGGCATAGCAATGACCTTTGCTTATGCCCCGTTTTCACTGTGGTTTATCCCCTTCATCAGCCTACCGCTGATTTTCTTTTTGCATTTCAGGTACGCATTATCAGGCTTTAAATCGGGCTTTTTCTTTGGTTTAGGCTGGTTTGGTGCGGGGATCAGTTGGGTACATGTCAGTATTGCCAACTTTGGAGGCTTGCCCCTCTTAGGTTCGCTGGCCCTTATGGCACTGTTGGTAGCCTACCTGTCGCTCTTTCCGGCCGGGGCATTGTGGCTGTCGCAAAAATTTAGCCCGACGAAATATCAGATTTTAGTGATCACCGCGTGTTGGTTCCTGTTTGAGTGGTTGCGCAGTTGGTTTTTAACCGGGTTTCCCTGGCTCTCATTGGGTTATACCCAATCCACCAGTCCACTGGCTGGCTGGTACCCGGTCATCGGGGAAACCGGAGTCAGTGCTCTGCTGTTAGTTACCGGGTGCCTGCTTGGTAAGTTAGTCGCTCCATCTCACCAGACTAAGCAACAAAAAGCCAAACCCATTGCCGTCAGTCTGCTGTTTCTGACCCTGAGTACGTTGCTGGCGTCTTCGTTTACATTCACAGAAAAACAGCCCGAGGTGGTCAATATCGCCATGGCTCAGGGCAACATTAAACAAGAGCTTCGTTGGGTACCCGAACAGGACGAACCAACGATGCAAAAGTACCTGGCGCTCAGTGAAAACCTGTGGCACAACGATGTAATTTTATGGCCAGAGGCCGCTATTCCGAAACTGGAACCCCTTGCAACCCGATATTTACAGGAACTAGACCAGCTCGCCTTTGAAACCAATACCGGCTTGATCACCGGTATTGTGAATTACAATTTTGAAACCTATGAAGCGTTCAATAACCTGATTGTACTGGGCAAAGCGGCACAAGACGCAACCGGCCCTGAATACCAGTACTTTCATCAGAACCGTTACAGTAAACATCATCTGTTACCGGTTGGTGAATTTATCCCGATGGAAGACTGGCTGCGCGGACTCGCTCCCATCTTTGATTTGCCCATGTCATCTTTTAGTCGCGGTGCTTATGAACAACCCAATCTGCTGGTCAATGGCCACCATTTTGTGGCAGCGATATGTTTTGAAATTGCTTTCCCCAGACAAATCCAGGCGAACCTGAGACAAAAATCAGATTTTCTACTAACCGTAAGCAACGATGCCTGGTTTGGTGACTCCCATGGCCCGGCACAACATCTGGAAATCGCCCAGGTGCGTGCCGCCGAATTTGGCCTGCCCCTTATTCGTGCCACCAATAATGGTATAACAGCATATGTTGATCATCACGGCAAAGTGATCGCTCAGGCTCCACAATTTAGCAGCGCCACCTTAGAGGTAGCATTGCATAAAGTATCCGGCATGACAGCGTATCGCTATTGGGGCGACATGCCATTGTGGTTATTCACAATAGTGACCCTGGGCTTTGCCACTATAGCCACTAAAAGACAGCGCCGGACACACAGTTAAAGCTTTGTGTTGATTTTAAACTTTTGATTTGAAAAGATTATTGATTCATCCCCCTGCTCTGTGTTTTTGCCCATAGGAGATCAGCCATGAACTACGAAAGACTGCGAGCAAGTAAACAAGGGATCTGGTTCGCCGTTGATCTACTGATGATGGCGCTGTTAGTGGTCAATCTCATATTGTTGATTTTTGATTCCTTATACGCCACCTCTGCTGTGTTTGATTTTCTGCAGCAAAGTGCCCCTGCGGTGATTGCGCTTTATGCGCCAATTCACGCCAACTTTTTGTTCCTCGACTTGTGTTTTATTGCCGTGTTTCTGAGTGAGTTTATGGTGCGCTGAGCAGTGGCGATCAAGCACAAAGAATATATGCGCTGGTACTTTTTCCCCTTTATTCACTGGTATGACTTAGTCGGTTGTATTCCTGTCGAGTCAGCGCGGATTTTTCGCTTTTTGCGCATCATCTCGGTGCTGTATCGCCTGCACAAGTATCAGATCATAGACTTCAGAAGCTGGGCGTTTTTCCGTTTTATCAAGTTTTATTATAACGTGCTGATTGAAGAGCTGAGTGACCGTATCGTGGTTAAAATACTCACTGATGCCCAGGACGAGATTGCCAAAGGTTCCAGCTTATTGGATGAAATTGCGGATAACATTATCAGCCCCCGAAAGACGGTGGTCACGCAATGGGTATCCTCACTGGCACAACACCTTGGCACCTCCATCAGCCATCCGGAGCAAGGCGAAGTTATCAGAAAGCACATTATCAATAGCGTCGCCAAAGCAGTTCGACAGGACGACCAAATTGCGATGTTAAATCTGGTACCGGTACTGGGTGGCAACATTGAAAAGCGGTTACAAAATACCGTCTCAAATGTGGTGATTCAGTCGATCACTAATATGCTGGAAGATCTGGATAACGACACAGTGGCAGATATCTTCGACAAGGGCTTTAATCACCTCACCAGCGACGAAAAACAGGTGAATAATGAAATCCTTAAACTGATAATTGAAGTGCTGGAAGTGGTGAAAGCGCATATTTCCCAAAAGCGCTGGCAGGAGCATCTGGAAGAGCGGGATCAACAAAGAAAAGAAGCGCTTTCAGAATCCAATACACTGTTCTGACAACTATGGCTATACTACAAATAATTGTTTTAAATTCTACACTTAAGTAGCACTTAGCAAGCCGAAGACAAACATGGACAGAACCCACCGATGTTAACCTCAACAAGTTCCGGCCTGAAGCAATGGTATCAGTGGCTGTTGTTGAGTGTTGCTGTCTGCTTTAGCGCGCCTGTGTGGTCGAACGAAGACTTCCGGGTACTTAATGGCTTAAAGATGTTTAAGTCCATTTTGCAGGCGGATCAGGACATCAATGACAAGCACAATCCGGACAATGGTTTAGACATCGTATTTCTCTACACCGGAGAGTTACAGCAGGCAGAAAAACTCGCCCGCAGCTTTTTGAGAATGGGCCGTGGCGATAAAAAAGGACGCATCAAAGATATGCCGGTGTTCGTTCATTTGGTCAGGGATATGGCACATATAGAAGAAATGAACATCGCGGTAGCCGGAATTTTTATCCTGAACAAATTAAATACCGAAGAAATCAAAGGCATTGCACAATTTGGACTTAGCCATAATATCGTCACTTACTCCCCGTTTCAGGGAGATGTTGAAAAGGGCATATTCAGCGGCCTCACTATCGATACCAGCCCCAAACCCTTTATCAATGCTCAGGTCATGAATAATTCTGGTATACGCATCAAATCATTTTTCTTAAGGGTGGCAACGCTGTATGAACCCACAAGATAAAAAGTACCTGAAGCGCACCCCTAAAGCGATATCCGCTATTTTTGTGTTGTTGGCTATCTCCCTGCAAATCTCGCTGGCGCTCTACTGGACCGAAGTGTTGCAACCAAAACTGCGCACCGAGGCCGCAGCCGATGCCAAACTCATCGCAGAAGCTCAGGGATTGCAATTGCTCTCGGCCCTTCAGGATTACGAAGAGATGCATAACAGCGACGAGATCGAACGCGCCATTGGCAATCTGATGCTTTATCAGGAGCCCAATCTCGGCAACCCATTTTTCAAACAAATTAGTATTGAAATCGACAAAGACATTTTTCCCGAATTACCCAACTTTGTACGCGGTGACAGTGACTGTAGCAGTTGCTTTGATGTTGATGTTCCGCTTTATTCCCCGGTCACCTTTGCGATTATGGGCATCGCCCACTTTAAAGTATCTGATGAATTTTTCAGAATGCTGGCCCGAGATATACGCAATCAGCTCATGCTACAGGGGGCTATAGCCTTATTTTTGCTACTGATTGCCTGGCTCACGTCACTGTATTTATTTCGTTCATTAAATAAAGAAATTGACCGGCGTAAAGCTTCAGAAGTGGCCTTAACCGAAAACCAACGCAAATATCATCGTTTGGTCAGCAGCCTCAATCAATATTTTGTTTATGCCCGTGGAGTCGATGGCAAAATAAGCTGGATTAGCGAAGGCGCAACGCAACTTTACGGGCATCCAGCGCAAAAACTCAAAGACATTGCCCGTCTGCTCACCGAAAACCCTATCAACCAGGTGGCCAGACGCTATTTAAATCAGGTGAACCTGGCTCTGCAGCAGGCAGAATTTGAAGGTGAAATCAAAGACAGTGATGGTAACAAACGTTGGATCCTGTTTTCAGAAGTCAATCTGTTTGACGAAACCGGTGACCTCAAAAGTGTAGAAGGCCTGGCACGCGATATCACCAGACAAAAGCAAATAGAGGCGGATCTTATCGAGGCCAAAGAAAATGCCGAAGTTGCCAGCCAGGCAAAAGGTCAGTTTCTGGCCAATATGAGCCATGAGATCAGAACCCCAATGAATGCCATCATAGGCAACACCTATCTGATGCAGAAAACCCTGTTAGACAATAAACAGCAACAGTACCTGAACCGCATTGACTCCTCGGCCCATGTACTACTGGGGCTGGTGAACGATGTGCTGGATATTTCCAAGATAGAAGCCGGTAAAATGGAGCTCGAAAATATTCCCTTTACCATTGATGAGCTGCTCAGCAATTTAGCCAACGTGGTAATAAGCCAGAGCCAGAACAAACCGCTGGACATTTTATTTGACGTACCGGGCAACATACCCCAACCCCTATCAGGCGATCCGCTAAGATTGGGGCAAATCCTGTTAAACCTGGTAAACAACGCCATTAAATTTACTGAGCAAGGCGAAATTTTGGTTAAGGTTGAGATCCTTGAATCCGGCGATAAAGAACTACATCTGCAGTTTTCCGTGAAGGACGATGGTATTGGTATTGATGCCGATAAGCAAAAGCTGCTGTTTCAGTCTTTTAACCAGGCTGATAACAGTGTTACCCGTCGGTTTGGAGGCACTGGATTAGGACTGGCTATATGTCAGCACCTCGTTGCCATGATGAAAGGCACCATAAACGTCGAGAGCCAGTATGGTAAAGGCAGTACCTTTTATTTCGACGCCTGGTTTACCCTGAGCAATAAAAGTCAGGTTTTGCCTGTGGCAGTGCCGCCGCTACCTTCACCAACCAGTGTGTTGATTGTTGATGACAGTGAAACCTCCGCTCAGATTACTCAGGAAATCCTGAAGCAATTTAACATCGAAAGTACCATAGCCCATTCAGCCAGCCATTTGCTCAAGTTGATGCAGCATGAAGCACAATTGTCCCGCTATCAGGCCATTTTTATCGACCACTTTATGCCAGAAGTGGATGGCCTTGAAAGCGCTGAAATGCTGATTAAATCAGGAAAATCCACAATGCCGAAACGGGTATTGTTGACCTCTCCGGGTGCCGAAGAAAAACATCTTGAGAATATCAATCAGCTGTTTCACGAGGTGCTCTATAAACCGCTGAATGTACATGATTGTCAGGAAACCCTGAACCGGCTATTCAACCTTTCGCATGCCGAACTGTCGCAAAAAGATTCAGTAACCCCATCCCGACCTGATTTAACCGCCAAACATATATTGCTGGTTGAAGACAACAAAATAAATCAGGAAGTTGCCCTGGCATTACTGGAGGATGTGCACGCCACAACAACGGTTGCAAATCATGGTCAGGAAGCACTGGACAAAGTCCGTGAACAACACTTCGATTTAATCCTGATGGATATCCAGATGCCGGTAATGGATGGTCTTACCGCTGCTAAAAAACTGCGCCAGGAGCATCAGGTGACACTCCCTATCATCGCTATGACAGCACATGCACTGGAAGAAGATCGGGAAAAAAGCCGTCAGGCAGGCATGAATGACTACATTACCAAACCCATTGATGTCTCCGTGTTTTATGACACGCTTAAACGCTGGGTCCCGGGCGGTCAGCAGCCCCTGAAGGATAGCAGTGTTCAGGTAGAATCGACGTCTGTGCTGCCCGAAATAGAAGGTATTAACATCGCAACCCTGTACAAACGAATAGGCCAGCGAGACAGCCTGTTAGATGAAATATTGCAGGAGTTTTCCCAAAGTTGTTTGCAGTTTCAGCAACAAATTGGCCATGCGATAGATGAACAGGATAATCTGAAAATAAGCCAACTGATACACCGCATGAAGGGTGAGTCAGGCAATGTGGCGGCTGAAGATATTCACAGTAAGGTAGTGGCGTTGGAAAGTGGCTTTAAAAAACATCATAGCCTGGATCAAAACCTGCTGAGTTTGTTAAACGAGGACCTTAATGCACTCCGACAAGCACTGCAGCAACACCTCACTAAAAACCACGCCGAAGACGCACCTGAAACAACGCCGCCGGTCCTGCTCACTATCGAAAAACTCAGTGACATACAGCTTTGCACCGATAACCTGCAGAGTTTATTAGAAATACAATCTCTGGATGCCATGGATAATTTTGTCACGCTCAAAGCAATGTTAAATGGTCAGGTGCCTAAAAATTTATTACAAGATCTCGATTCGGCAATACATCAACTGGATTATGAGCTAGCCTTAAACTATCTGAATAAAATTTGTTTAACGCTGAATTTACACGAGAACGTAAAGTAACATGTTTGAGACGTCTACAGCCGATAAACAAACCGTACTGGTGGTGGATGACGCTATCAGCAATATCAAAATGCTCGGTGAAATTTTACGTGCCGATTGTGATATTGTGTTCGCCACCAACGGTAAAAGCGCCCTGCAGCAAGCCACTCGTATGCTTCCTGACCTGATTCTGCTGGACGTTGTTATGCCAGACATGGATGGTTATCAGGTATGCCATCACCTGAAACAAAATCCCGCAACCGCTCACATTCCGGTAATTTTTATCACTGCACTGGACAGTATTGAAGACGAAGAAAAAGGCCTTCAGGCGGGGGCTATTGATTATATAGCCAAACCTTTTCACCCCCCAATTGTCACAATGCGGGTGCGCAATCACCTGGAGCTGGTACGCCACAGAAAGCGCTTAAAAATGCTCTCCACAACAGATGGACTCACCGGAATTGCGAACAGACGTCGTTTCGATGAAGTGTTACACACAGAATGGCACAGAGCCCTGCGTGAGCAGGAGTTTTTCAGTATCCTGTTGATAGATATTGACTTTTTTAAGCAGTATAACGACCACTATGGTCACTTGAAAGGCGATGAGTGTCTGCAACAGGTGGCCGAAATTCTGCAATCCTGTATTCAACGGGAAACGGATTTTCTGGCGCGTTTTGGCGGTGAAGAGTTCTCCGCAATTCTGCCCAATACTCATTTAGAAGGTGCCAAAGCATTTGCGCAGACAATCATGTCGCGTATTGAACAAGCCAACATTCCGCATGAAGGTCATGGTAGCTTTGGTAAAATTACAGCCAGCATTGGCATTACCTCTCTGGTGCCAACCAATGCAGTCACCCTGACTGACGCGCTGTCATTCACCGACGGGTGTTTATACGAGGCAAAGAACGCCGGTCGCAATACCTGTATCTCGCGCTCATTTCCCAGCAGTCGCTGATTGTTCAGCAGACATTCTGCATTGAATAAAATCCGCATGTGACAAGTACATCAAATCGGCCATTTTGCGGATCAAGTGTTCTTCGTGTGGGTCCACCTGCCCATCCGCCATCGCCAGATGCCACAGCGATGTCAGAATATGGCGCTTTTGCTGCAGTGAGCAATTCTCATGGATTAAGCGGGTAAATTGCATGTAATCTACCGCATCTTTGGCCTTAGCTTCGACTTTTTGTAAAAATGGCGCTAATTGTTCTCTGGCAAAACCAAACTCAGTCAGGACCTTTTGTTCATATGCCTGAATCTCATCATTGCTGAATTGCGCATCGGCCCTGAGAACTTCATAGTACAAAACCGCTGTTGCAATCGGCACAGTAAGCTCTTCAGCATTTTTTGCCCCAGCGTCAGCTTCGCTGTCATTTAACCAACCTAAGATTTTTGCAATCATAACTACAGTATCTGTTTAACAGACTGCTAAGCTTAACGCCATCAGGCAAACACTTAAAGGTATCAAACATCTGCTTACAAAATTGCCGAAGATGCAAGCAGCATGAACGAAATTACCAGTCAAAGGCCCACTTTTTGAGGCTCTTATCCGCCTCTTCAGATAAACGAATCACAATCGATTGCTCAAATTGCTGTAACGGAAACGCCTGACGGGTCAAGGCATGTGAAGCCATAAACTCAGCAAACGCGCCTGAAGTCATCATTTCAATAAGCTGAGACTCTATGTATGTGGCCAATTGCCTGTTGTCTTTGTTCAGGTAAAAGTACATTTCAGTATGATAGCGAAGCAGTAAATGAGTATCCCAAATCAGTTCAGGGAATTGCTGTTTAACTGCATCCAGCTCACCTTTACCCTCAAAAATACTCAAGAACAGTAAATCACAGCGACCTATCGATAACATTGATAACATTGCTTCGAAACTTTGCACCCTGATCACGTGTAATCCCGCCGCTTCAAGTACATCAGCATCTGGCCAGTGCCGTCCCTGGCAAATACTAAAACGCTGTAGTTCCTGCAATGTCGTTATTTGCAGAAAGGTGTCCTGAAAACGCTGATGTAACACGGCCCCGCGAATACCTAAGCCGCCCTTGAACAAAGGAATCGGGACGCGTATCAGCTGTTTATTGCGGGTTTGAGAACTGCCGGACCACATCACATCAAAAAAATCCCCGGCTTCCAGCAATTTAAGCGCCCGCCCCTGCCCGGGATAGTCAATAATATCTAACTGATACTGCCCTTTTAGTGTCTGTTGCAACAAAGCAGTAAAATAAGTATGACTAACATCATCCGCTTTCTGAGGCCCTATCGTACGCACCAGCGGTAACTCTGCCGCGAGGCAAAGTACGGGGATGAACCAAAATAACGCCAGCAGTTTTTTCACGACATACCAAATGAACTAATAAAGACCAGGCTTGCAACACCGTTCTGCGCTGCGGCACGTTTATGCGGAACGAAAATGATAACAACGACAGTAAACATGAGTTACACAGCCACTTCATGGCCAGGAGACTAACGCCGAGCGATCACAAGTTTACTGATTGGTTTAAGTATACACCATGGTTAACCGGCTGGAAAAATCACGCTGTGCTGCATATCAAAACGGATACCGATGGCGTCACCGGGTTTGTGATCATGATGCGCTGAGGCGTAGCAATGCAATCGATGTTCCTGACAGCGCAATTCAAACAAGAACTGTGCACCTTTAAAATAGCGGCGAACCACAGTTGCTTTCATAGCGCTATTGTCATCGTGTACCACATCATCCGGCCGCACCAGAAGTTGCAGGGCAGCACCGGGTTCATATTCACCACCGGAGGGCATAGCGAAAGTGCCAAGGGGTGTTGCCACCTTCCCCTCAGCATTTAGCTGTGCAGGCAGATAGTCGCATATCCCCAAAAATCGGGCGATATCAGGCGAGTCCGGGCGATGATACACTTCATAGGGTGTCCCGGACTGAACCAGGTGCCCCTTATTCAGTACCGCGATTTTGTCTGCCATAGTGAAGGCTTCGACGTGATCGTGAGTCACCAGCAGCGCGGTTATGTGTTCAGCTTTGAGGATCTGCCTGATTTGTGTGGCCAATGATTCTCGCAAATCCTTGTCCAGGCTTGAAAAAGGTTCGTCCAACAAGAGTAAATTCGGTTTAGGCGCCAGGGCCCGGGCTAAGGCTACTCGTTGTTGTTGTCCACCGGATAATTCGTGCACCATGGCGTTTTCTTTACCCACCAAATCCACCAGATCCAGTAACTCCTCCAGACGGGCCTGTTGCTTGTCCTTGGTTAATTTCTGTAACCCGAAGGTGATATTCCGTGCCACATTCAGGTGTGGAAACAACGCAAGATCCTGAAACATCATACCAATTTGTCGCTGCTCGGGTGGCACCTGGCGGATGTCTGAACTGACTTCGTTGTCATTGATATGAATCCCTCCGGTGCTGATCGCTTTAAAGCCAGCAATCGCTTTTAAAATCGAGGTTTTACCTGATCCCGAACTCCCCAACAAACACCCAATATCTCCCGCATCGAGGTGCCAGCTAAATTGCTCAACAACCCGGTTGCTGCCATAACATATTTGTATATCTTGAAGTGTAAGCATGGTTAATTTGTGTTGATATTTTTTTGAATAAACCAGACAGGTAATAAACCTGCTAAGACAATAAACAGCGCTGGTAATGACGCATCGGTTAAGCGCTCATCTGAAGCCAGTTCATAGGTTTTTACTGCAAGCGTATCAAAGTTAAACGGCCTCAGAATCAGTGTGGCCGGTAACTCCTTTAACACATCTACGAATACCATCAGTATACCAACCAGTAGCGTGGGTTTCAGTATTGGAGCATGTATTCTGCGCAAAATCCCCCACCCTGATTCAGCTAAAGTTTTGCCGGCTTCATCTAACGACGGCGACACCCTCGCCAGGCCACTTAATACGTGCTGATAGCCCACTGTCAGGTAACGGATCACATAGGCGAATATCAGCGCAAACAGGGTACCGGATAACACCAGCCCGGGTTGAAAATCGAAAAGCTGCAGCGTTAATTTATTCAGCCACTGGTCAGTATTACCCAAGGCAATCACCGCACCAACCGCAATGACAGCACCGGGGAAAGCGTAGCCCATGGTAGCCAGACCGATGGCGTTTTTTATCACTTTCGGTGGTGCAGCACGCTGAGCGTAGCCAAACAACAGCGCAATGGTCATAACGACAATAGCAGCTATCGCAGCCACTAAAAAACTATTCTTTAACAGGGTAAACAACGCTGCAAAGTCGGGGGATGTTTGCACGACCAACACCGACCAGGACACCAGTCGGATCACCGGGATCACAAACGCCAGCAGGAAAATACTCAACAAGCTTGCCAGCACGATGGATTGCCGTTGCCATGAAATCCTTCGCGGCTGATTGGGTGTCGTGTTACGCGTGTGATAAAACCGTTGTTTGCGCCTAACCCACTTTTCACCCCACAGCAAAAACAATACAAAACAGACTAAACCGGAAGACAATTGCGCCGCGACCAGCGGTTCATTCATCCCAAACCAGGTTCTGAAAATTCCGGTGGCCAGGGTAGACACACCGAGATATTCCACCGTTCCAAAGTCCGCAAAGGCTTCCATCATTGCCAGCAACATGCCGGCGCTAATAGCTGGCAACGCGAGCGGTAAAGCCACTTTGTAAAAATACTGTCTTTCGTTCAGCCCCTGACTGCGGGACACATCGAACAGGGATTGAGACTGCGACGAAAATGCCACGTAGGCTAAGCCGTAAACATAGGGGAAAAGCACAACCGAAATGGTAAAAATGGCCCCGGACATTGACTGAATATCCGGAAACCAGTAGTCACCGTAGCCCCAGCCGGTTGCCTCTCTGAGTAGTTCCTGAAACGGACCTGAAAAATCCAACAGGCCGGTATAGGTATACCCCATGATGTAAGGAGGAAAAGCCAGTGGCAGGAATAACAACCACTTAAAATACCGGGAAAAAGCAAACTGATACTGGCTGACACACCAGGCACACCAGGTACCCAAAAACCCGCAAGTTATCCCCACGCCAAATGCCAGTACCAGACTATTGACGATATAATCACCTAACACCGTCTCTGACAGATGTGACCAGAGTCCCCAATCTGGCCAGAGCCAGGCGCCAAATACGACACAGGAAGGCACGGCGATGATCACCGCTGCAAACAACACCAGGGTGTTTAGACTGAACAATGAGTTCATGGAGAGCGACCCGCGAGTAACGGGTCGGGTAACTGCCTTTTCTATTTCCAGCCCGCCTTATCCATTATCTTAATGGCGCTGGCATTGAGTTCACCGACTTGTTGTAGCGGAACATCCTCAGCTTTAAAATCACCGAATGTTTTTAACAACGCGCTGGTTTCTACGCCAGCCACCACCGGGTATTCATGGTTATTTTCCGCATACCATTGTTGGCTGGAGTCACTGGCTAAAAATTCCATTAAACGCAATGCGGCAGCACTGTTTGGTGCATGTTTAAGTAACGCAGCACCGGAAATGTTGACATGAGTGCCTGTGCCCTGTTGATCTGGCCAGTGTACTTTTAACTGGCTGGCAATCTTCTGGTTTTCCGTATCAGTATCTGCCAACATGCCTGCCAGATAATAGGTATTAGCTATCGCGATATCACATTGACCGGCAACAACGGCTTTGATCTGATCTCTGTCTCCCCCTTTAGGAGTACGTGCAAAGTTCTTCACAAAACCGTTTGCCCAATTTTGCACTTTTTCTTCGCCAAACTTGGTAATCATGGCGGCCACCATGGATTGGTTATAAATATTGTTCGAGGAACGAATACAAATACGGCCTTTCCATTTCGCGTCGGCCAGTTCTAATATCGACCCTAATTCACCGGTTTTGACTCTGTCAGGATGATACATAACCGGGCGGGCGCGCATAGTCAAAGCAAACCAATAACCGTCTTCATCTCTGAGGTTAGCGGCAATTTTACTTTGTAATAATTCGGAGTCAACGGCCGACAACAGGTTCATTTCTTTAGCACGCTGTAACCGCCCCACATCCGTGGTTAAGATTAAATCCGCGGGGCTGAATTGACCTTCAGATGCAATTCTTGAAATCAAGGCATCCGCTTTACCGGTGATCAGGTTAACTTTGACTTTTTGTGCTGTTTCAAACTCTTCCAGCAAAGGTTTGATAAGTTCCTCTTTGCGCGCAGAGTAAACATTGACTTCCTGTGCGTTGCTCAAAGGCGTAAAGCTGCTTATCAACAGCGACGTTGCAAGTAGTAGTTTTTTCATAAATTAATGTCGATAAGTTATCGGTGAAGCGGATACTATTTCAATTGAGAATTATTCTCAATATTGGCCTGTAAATTCTCTTGCCATATTAACACTCTGTTACAAACATAGCTGTAAAATATTCCGTTGCGAAAAACCCGTCTCTTATTGATGCGGCACAAGGCTGAAAGTGGCGACCGCTTTAGTACCTTGTTCCAGGTACACAAAGCTATCCGTCAACTCTTTAACCAAAGCAATTCCCCGACCAAAACACTGTTCCGAATCTGCATCAGAAACCCAGGTATCGAAATCAAACCCCTCGCCGCTCTCTTTAATGGTAAATACCAATTGCGCCGCGTCGGCATCGTAAGTCACATTGAGGCGGATCCAGCCTTGTTGCAAATTGGCAATGCGTGTTTCCCGTTGAGCAAAATATGCCATAAACCCCTCGGCAGAGTCTTTTAACTGTGAATCCAGTTTCAAAATTCCGTGCTCCAGAGCATTGTTATATAACTCGCTGAGCACCGTGAAGATATTGGATCGCAATCCATAAAACGCAGCATGTCCTGAAATTAAATCGATTATTTCCCCCACCGGATTCGCTGACCCAAAATTCTGGTGGGTTACTTCGATGCTTAACCGGAATGACGCGGAAGGCAAGGCAGCAATTTGCTTTTTTAATCCGAGCGGTTGAGCCGCATAAATAAACATGCTGATGTCATCGTCCTGCTCACCGTCAGCACGAAACTGCTCGACCTTTTGCATCAATTGCGAGGTGTTGATTTCATCCATATCAGAAATCCACGCCTCCAGCCCTTCCTCAGTGAGCATTTCCCCTGCCTCATTACACAACTCGATCACGCCATCCGTATAACCCAGAAGACGATCACCCAGGTCAGCTTCGTAATGTTCTGTATCACTTTCAAATTCATCCGGCTCCAAAATCCCCAGTGCCATATGAGCCGATTCGAAGCGCTTTTTAATGTTACCGTTTATATCAAACAGGATCAGGTGCGGCAGGCCGCCATTCCAGATGTCCAGGGTACATCCGTCTTCCCCGATTTCTATGATAGCAGCGGCAAAAAACATACCATCAGGTAAAAAATCCAACAGTGTCTTGTTCAGGGTTTCTGCCATTTCCGCAACCGGAATGCCCTTTTCTGACATAGTTTGAAATGCTCTGGAAACCGGAATGGCCCCAATGGCAGAGGCCAGTCCATGCCCGGTAAAATCACCCAGCAACACATACAGTCCGGCCCCCGGAGAGCGTTCTATTAACAACATATCGCCGTTAAAATTACTGGCGGGTGCTAACTGGCTATCAAGAAATTTTGCGAGGCTGCGGTTTATTGTCAGCACATTTGAAAAAATGTGCTCTACGATGGCGTGTTCCTGCTCAATATGTTGTTGATGGAACAATAACTCACGATTTTGCTGATAGGCGCGTTTACTCAGCATTCTGGTGCGGGCATGTGCTTTTAATTTTGCGGCCAGGATGGTTTTATTAAATGGTTTCCCCACAAAGTCATCGCCGCCCACCGAGAGACATTGCACCAGGTTTTCTTCATCATCCATAGCGGTAATAAAGATTATTGGCAGGTAGGTATCACGCTGCAGCGCTTTGAGTTTAGGCGCAACATCGTGGCCACTCATACCGGGCATAACCACATCCAGCAAGACAATGTCCGGTACCAGCTTTTCGGCCAGACGCAACCCCTCCTCACCGGATTCGGCCTCATGGCAATCCGTAAAGCCGTTTTCCTGCAGCAGGTGCACCAGCAGGAAACGATTTACCGGTTCATCATCAACAATTAAAATCCGCATTTAGCTAAAGGGCTGACGCGTTATTTGATGGTGAACTTTTTATCAAATCGGGAGATTTGCAGGATTTTGGCAACTGCCGGTCTGCTGTTAACTATCTGAAAATCAGAAACCTGTTCTTTTAATGACTTTTGCATATTGAGCAACATACCTAACGCAGAGCTGTCCATATACTCGGTGTGGCCTAAATCAACAATAACCGTTGAGACAGACTCAATATCCTCTGCATAGGCGTCTCTGAATTCCTGTACTTTTGAAAAATCAAACTTGTCATCCAGGATGATGGTCAATGTTTTACCGTCACCGGAAAGTTCTCTTTCTACACTCATGAAAATACTCCGTAGTTATACTTTGGTCGAATAGTTTGTTTACAAATGTCGTTTAAGCTATTTGCTCAGGAGGTCATCACCTTTTCGCGAAAAATATGCGACAAAGAGCAAACGCCACAGGATTGAATTAACAAAAACCTAAATTAACCATATAAACAATAAATATTTTTGACTAAAATCAAAAATAAACAGTTAACGAATCTAATCATGGCAGAAAACCCTTTAGTTTACAGTACCGACTTTGGTCGAATACCGAAGAAAGAACAGAGCAAGTCGACACCTACAGGCGATGGTGTGGTGCGTATACGACGCGAAACAAAAGGCCGTAAAGGAAAAGGAGTCACTACGGTTTCGGGATTGCTGTTAGACGATACCGCCCTGAAAGCCATTGCAAAAGAACTAAAAAAGCTTTGTGGAACCGGCGGTGCTGTCAAGGATCAGGTTATCGAGATCCAGGGCGATAACCGGGATAAAATCAAAACCTTTTTGGAAGCAAAGAATTACACCGTCAAACTGGCCGGTGGCTAAATAAACAAGAGTATCTCATACAAAGACTACAAATATCAGACCTTAATATCCTGTTGATAGAGCCGTCTGACACCCAAAGAAAAATCATAACTTCACTATTGATCAAAGAGAATGTCGCTGAAATTGACGCGGTATCTGATGTGTCCGGCGCAAAAAATGCGCTCAAATCTCACGGAGCGGATCTGGTTGTCAGTGCAATGTACTTTGCTGATGGCACCGCAATTGATGTGTTGAAATACATCAAAGAATCTTCAGAATTGGCGTCGATTCCCTTTATGTTGGTGTCCAGCGAAACCAAAACCTCTAAATTGGAAGAATACAAGCAGGCGGGTATCTCAGCGATTTTACCCAAGCCATTTAAACCCGTGCATTTGACGAAAGCCTTAAATGCTTCGTTGGATTTGATCAACGAAGATGAAATCGAACTGGAGTATTTTGATATTACCCAAATCAGAGTGTTACTGGTGGACGACAGTATGCTGGCCCGCGGTCACATTCGTCGTACACTGGAAAAAATGGGGGCTAAAAACTTTATTGAGGCCGAAAATGGCGCCATGGCACTGACCTATCTGAAAGACAATGAATTTGACATTGTTGTTACCGATTACAATATGCCGGAAATGGACGGCCGTGAATTATCGGAATTTATTCGCTTCAATCCGGAAACAGCGCATATTCCGATTATTATGGTTACCTCAGAAAGTGCTGACAGTTTGCATATGTCAAACATTCAGCAAACGGGCGTAAACGCCTTGTGTGACAAGCCTTTTGAGCCCAGCATGGTGAAAAAGATGCTGGTATCCTTGCTCACGGAATAGAGAAATATCATTGATTGCTGAGTTATAACCATTAGTTTGTTGACTTTTAATGGCTGTAGTTTTACTTTCAGAACCATGAATACAAAAAACGCACTCTTTTTCTTTTTTACCTCATCCTGAATCGGGAGGCTTGTGCGTGAGTACGAAATATTAAAACCTCCCACCCGGGAGGTTTTTTTTTGCTTTTACAGAGAATAACACCAGGAAAATACCATGGACTTGCAGACACTGCGCACCCAGATCACTGAAACCGATGAGCAATTGCTCAAACTGCTGGCCAAACGTCAGGAACTTACCAAAGCGGTGGCAGAAGATAAAATTCGCCATCACAAAAATGTACGCGATGTACAACGAGAAGAATCTCTGCTCATTGAACTTGTTAAAAAAGGGCAGCAATGTGGCCTGGCACCGCAGTATGTAAAATCCCTGTTTCACCTGATTATTGAAGATTCAGTACTAAACCAACAGGCACTGCTCACACAGCACGCCAATCCGGACAAGCAAAACAGTGTTAACCGGGTAGCGTTTTTGGGAGACAAAGGAGCCTACAGTTATCTGGCCACACACAAGTATTTTGCGCGTCGCCCCGGTGTGTTACAGGAAATTGGTTGCCAAAGCTTCGCAGAGATATTCGAACACGTCGAACGCGGTACTGCCGATTTCGCGGTTTTGCCCATCGAAAATACCTCATCTGGCAGTATTAACGAAGTGTACGACCAACTGCAACACAGTGATATTGCCATCGTGGGAGAGCTTACCTTCCCGATCCGACACGCCATCCTCACCAAGGATGAAAAAGACTTAAGCAACATCAAAATGCTGTACGGTCATCCTCAGGTTTTTCAGCAATGCAGCCAGTTTCTCAACACCCTGGGTAATGTGCAACGTCAGGTATGCGACAGTACTTATCATGCACTTAAGAAAGTAAAAGAATCAGAGCGTTTTGATATTGCGGCTATAGGCAGTGCTGAAGGTGGCGCGCTTTATGACCTGCACCCGATCCAAAGCAATATCGCCAATCAACAGGAAAACCACAGCCGCTTTATTGTTATCGCCAAAGAGCCCTGTGTCGTACCTCTGCAGATTCCGGCAAAAACAACATTTGTTATGTCTACAGTTCAAAAACCCGGCGCCTTGGTTGAAGCATTGGTCGTACTCAAAGACAACAATATTAATATGACTAAATTGGAATCTCGCCCCATCACAGGTAATCCATGGGAAGAGATGTTCTACATCGATGTCGAAGGCAATATTCAGGATGGACCGGTAGAGAAAACCATTGAAGAACTCACCAATATAACCCGAAACCTCAAGGTGTTGGGCTGCTATCCCAGTGAAGATATTGATCACACCAAAGTTCCCATGGTGAAGGCCATATCTCAATAAATTAGCCCATCGCCCGAAGCGCTCCTGAGAGCGCTTTTTTTTGACTAAAAATCATGGACTTAGCCTGAACATCTGAAAATTATCACAAAACAGACTTGCCGAAACTCTGACTTTCAATCATAGTGATATCACTTTGATATCATTTTAGGTGATTTATGATTAATGAAAAACGTGGATTTTCGGTCAGCGGTTACATTGTTTTTGCCATTCTTTTGGTGGTAATAGGCGGCTCAATAATAAGTATGAGCCCGCTTCCTCAGACGTTTCCGGGTACCCAAATATTGTTAATTTTCTTGTCGATTTTGTGTATGCCTGGCTTTTTCATGGTGCAGCCTAATCAGGGCAAAGTCTTAACCTTATTTGGCAGCTATGTGGGCACAGTTCGCGAAAATGGTTTGCGCTGGACCATTCCTGTTTTTATCCGAAGAACAATTTCCCTCCGGATCAGGAACTTTGAAAGTGCCAAAATTAAGGTTAATGATAAAAATGGTAACCCCATCGAAATCGCCAGCATTGTTGTCTGGTCGGTGACTGACACTGCTGAAGCGGTTTTTGAGGTAGACGATTACGAAAGTTATGTCAGCATTCAAAGCGAAGCTGCCATACGAAATCTTGCCAATATTTACTGTTATGATCCCGCCGATGAAAATGAAATTGGTTTGCGAAGCGACCCGGTCGAAATCGCTGAACAACTGAAAAGAGAGGTTCAGGAACGTTTAGGCAAAGCCGGGGTTACCGTGCAGGAAGCCAGAATCAGTCACCTGGCTTACGCTCAGGAAATTGCCAGCGCTATGCTACAGAGGCAACAGGCCGAAGCCATTATTGCGGCTCGAGCCAAAATCGTTGAAGGCGCTGTTGGTATGGTGGATATGGCTATCTCTAAACTGGCAGAAAAAGACGTCATTGAGCTGGATGAAGAACGCAAAGCCGCCATGGTCAGCAACCTGCTTGTTGTACTGTGCGGCGATAAAGCCACACAGCCTGTGGTGAATACCGGCTCGCTCTACTGATTATGGCAAAAAAAGCCTACCCTCTGCGTATTAACGAAGACGTCCTCGCTGCGATGCAGCGCTGGGCGGATGACGAGCTGCGCAGCCTGAATGCTCAAATTGAATACGTCTTACGCGACGCCCTGGTTAAAAACAGTCGGGTAAAATTGGTGCAAAAAGTGGTAACCGAACTGGAAGATCAGGATAAAAAGTAGCGCATATAATTTTGCCTATATTTTTGGTCTTTCCTGATCTATTGTGTAGATATATTGCTCACAATTAATTTGATTACTATGAACGGTTCCAATGGCAAAGGCCCCCTGAGACCATTTATTCACCAAATCGATGGTGAATCCACAGCCGGAAAAAAAGTCGTCAATGTGGATTCGCGCCGGTTAATCAACGGTCAAAATACCGGAACTAACCGTGCATTCAGTACGGTTTATGCGCCGGCAGCGCCAGGCAGTAAGTATAAGGATATGCACCAAATGCCCAGTGGCCGGGTTGTAGCGGCGGAGGGTCCAACCAAACAAACCTGGATAAACTTCAGTGACGCAAAACGCGCCCAGCATTATGTTGCAACCTATTCAGAACAACATATTAAATCCGATTTGAAACAAACATTTGGCATTGCGCAACAAGCTGCGGCAGTGGGCCGAATGATGCAGGAGCGTCGTGAAAAACGTGGCAAAGCAGACTCCCATTCCTCCATTAAAACGACGATGAGGGCGCTGGAAGCACAGAAGCAACGTGGCCAATTTAAGGAAAAGCCCCCCAGCCTGTTTGACAACGCATCCGTAAAAACCCGTTCAGTAATAGCCGGTCAGAGAATGAATTCCTGGGGTGATGCCGGACCGGTGATACGAGGATTTGACGTTGATAAACAAACAACCCGGCAAATACTTGGCTCCGCCGTCGTTGAAGATGACAAAAAGAAAACCCGTTCCAACGTCATTAATGTTGATCAGAGCAAAGCCGCTAACCAGATAGGGATATCAGGACGCAGTAAAGAACACCTGTTCAAAGGCATTACACCAGGTTCAATGGGGAGCGTTGTGTTTAATCCGAAAGCGGTCAGCAGTCGATTTGAAAGCACTGCAGGCCAGGTATCCAGCCTGAAAAGTTTTGAACAACAACATGGCTTGTCGTCTACTGTTAGCGTTGTCGCCAGGCTCAGAGATACCCAGGATACCCGTACAGCCCCAACAACCACGGATGTGGTTGTCAGACGCTCCAAACTACCAAAAGCCAAACGCTAAAATCTGTCGGTAGTGATCTGTTTTCGCGATCAGTAATAATCTGCAGCTTTGGAAACTTTGTCTAAACCCCCGTCTCCAGGGTGCGATCATCATCCGCTTTTAACAATAACTTTTTGCTGTCCGCCAGACACTGGCTGGCGTAGTCACCAAACCATTCGGCAATCGCTGTGAACTGGCTGACAAACTGCTGCTTATCACCGGATTCCAGCAAGGCCATGGCTTCATCAAAGCGTCCGTGAAAGCGTTTTAAAAGTGCCTTGCCGGTGTCGCTACTGAAGATAATGTCGCCATAGAGTACCGGGTCCTGAGCAAACAACCGCCCTACCATGGCCAGTTCCAGACGGTAAATGGGTGAACTGAGTTTCAATAACTCGGTCAGACAGGGGTTTTCTGCTGCGAGATGGGCACCGTAAACAAAGCTACTGAAGTGGCGCATAACCTGAATAAAGGCCATGGCTTCATCGTGTTTTTCTGGGGTACTTTCGATTAACGCAGCCCCCCAGATGCGGAACTGCTCCAGCAACCATTCGTATTGCTCAGGCTGCCTCCCGTGAGATATCACTACAACTTGCTTAACCAGGCCAGGTACGTCCGGGCCAAACATTGGATGTAACCCGACTACAGGCCCCTGATGCGTCTCTAACATGGCTTTTACCGGACCTGATTTCACACTGGTGATATCCGCCAGAATGCAGTTTTCAGGAAGCTGACTTAATGTCCGTATCACTTGTTCTGTTTGACGAATAGGTACAGCTACAAGTACTAAACCGGCCGTTGCGAACAGACTATCAGCCTCATGCCAGCCATCCTTATCAATAATATCAACATGATAGCCACTGCGCTCAAACATGGTGACAAACTTAGACCCCAATGCCCCATGCCCACCGATAATAACAATATTTTGCACTTCAGGGCAGGCACACAAATAGTGTTTATTTTGCGTCTGATAAGACTCCCGCATAACACGTCGCAGTACGTCTTCAATCAGGCTTTCAGATAAACCCACCTCTTTGGCCTGGGCTTTTCTGGAGTCCAGCAACTGCGCTTCGCGACTTGGCACATAGATGGGCAAACCGGTCTTACTTTTGAACTCACCTACCTGACGAGTTAGTGCCGACCGTTTTGCCAAAATCTGCACCAATTCACTGTCCAGAGCATCAATTTGCTGGCGTAATTCGCTCAGATCCAATGCCGGCTCCTGCCCGGAAGTCGTTTTATTATCCACTTCACGTGTCATGCTTGTTGTCCTAACTGGCTTTGCTCATTTTATTTAATCGCAAAGGTAGCACAGTTATTAGTTTATCCCGGATATCTCTTAATAATTTTTCTGTGCTTTCCCAATCAATACAGCCATCGGTAATGGATACGCCGTATTCCAGTTCTTCTTTACGCTTACCTGAACTACTTTGATTTCCGGCTTTTAAATGGCTTTCCAGCATGATACCAATGATAGACTCATTACCTTCCAGGATCTGATTGGCAACGTTTTGCGCAACGGGGGGCTGACGACGATAGTCTTTTCCTGAATTGGCATGACTACAGTCCACAACAAGACCAGCGGTCAGCCCGGCCTTTAACAGTTGTTCTTCACAATCTGCCACACACACTGAGTCGTAATTAGGCTGTTTACCACCACGCAAAATCACATGTCCATCGGGATTCCCCTGAGTGCGGATCATGGCCACCTGGCCTTGTTTATTGATACCCATGAAGCTATGAGGTGAAGCCGCTGAACGCAATGCGTTAATAGCAATATCAAGGCTGCCGTCAGTCCCGTTTTTAAAACCTACCGGCATGGATAATCCACTGGCCATTTCCCGGTGAGTCTGAGATTCAGAAGTTCTGGCGCCGATGGCTACCCAGCTGAATAGCTCGGCAAGGTATTGTGGACTAATTGGGTCCAATGCCTCTGTGGCCACCGGGATCTCATGCTCTGCTAACCAAATCAATAACTCTCTGGCCTTGCGCAATCCGGTATCAATATCAAAACTATCGTCAATGTGCGGGTCGTTGATCAGACCTTTCCAGCCTACTGTAGTACGTGGTTTCTCAAAATACACTCGCATAACCACATATAAACTATCCATGCAGGACTCCTGCACGCGTTTAAGTTTCAGTGCGTATTCTTTAGCGGCTTCAACGTCGTGAATAGAGCACGGACCGCAAATCACCAGAAGACGATGGTCTTTGCGATGAATGATGTCGCTGATAATTTGTCTGGCTTCGCCAATTTTCGCTAATGCCCGTTCACTGACCGGCATCTGTTGTTGTAACTGTTCCGGAGTAACAAGCACATCTTCGGCTGAGACGTGGACGTTATCGATAGAATCCTTATGCATGTTTGTACCTGATTGTTAATGTGTAAAAAGAGTAAAAGTGGGGGTAGCTAATTGGGAATTAGCAATAATAAAAGAAATAGGTGCGGTAATAACCTGGAAGATTATTGAGCAGAATCTGATTGTGTGCGTTGACTAAAGACATATTGTAATCAATTCGTTACAGCTAAGATTTAATTATTTAGCACTATATATTGACTTTTTAACATTTGAATATCTAAAGAACAAGCAAAAAATGAAATAAATCGATTTAATCACTAAAAAGGCCGTTTAATACTGCCTATGCCGCGGTTTTATAGAAGCGTTTTAACACATCGAAATGAACAGCCCCTTGTTGACAAAGCTGGCCATCGCCTCCCCTGTCGGGGTGATGGTCTAATTGGAATTTCAGATAACAGCGCTTCACCTCAGACCAGCTTGACTCCTGCGAAAGTGTGAAAAAAACAAATGCGTTGTGCACCTCAGTCGTTGCCGGAGATTGCCACTGCTTGCTTTGTCCAAATTCGCGCCAAAAACTATCCAGCAATGCCGCAACATCCTGTTCTGTGGTCTGAGAAAAGTGACGCCAGTCGTTGTAATAGCGTTTAATTTTGTGTTCCGCTTCATCAATCAGGCCTGCCCCCTCACCAGGCATCAACTGAATATGTAATGCTGAAATTTTCAGGTACCCCAGGCCTTCAGCCAGCCAATAATCCTGCAACTGGTATAAAGTGTGAAACAGGGTAAAGTGGGTCTGGAACAGACGTAACTCATTGCTCAGCGCGTTTTTCTCAAACAACTCCCATGGCGGGCTCTGCAATTGCTGTAGCAGTTCGAACTCTTTTAAAGGCACAGTATCTGACAGAATAGCTCGCAGTGCATCGAACAGTAATTCCTGTTCAAAACGCATAGGTTGCCCCTAACCAGGCATCACGGCCGTAGCCAGGCATGGCATTATTCGCCAGCCTGGGTTCATACACCCAATAAGATTTGTTGAACAAGTTACTGGCGGTGAAGCGGATTGCCCATTCCGGGGTGGCCTGGTAATGATAATTAATATTCCACAGGCTGTAGCTACCGTGACTAAAATGGTTGTCCACTTCAATCGCCTGGCGCCAGATTAATTCAGAACTTATCCGTGTTTTCATATAACGCCAAAGCAGTCCCGCACTGGCAAAGCGGCGATAACTGGGATTAATTGGCTGATCAAACAAACTGGTGGCATTGACATACCATTCAAAGGAATCTGACACTCTGGATCTGTGGGCCAGTTCAACGCCCGATATCGACTCCTTGATCACATTCTGAAAAGTAGCCTGATCCAATGTATTGTTGAGCGACACTTTGTTCACAAAGGCGTCCAGCTCGTTGTTAAACAATACTAATTCAGTTCTGTTTTTTTCTGACTGACGTTGCCATAAAATTTCCAGCGTTTTGATTTCTTCTGGCTTCAGATCCGGGTTGCCGATTGTGACTAAATCCTCGGAATAAAGTTCATTGGTCACCGGCGTTCTGAATGCTTCACCATACTGTAATTTGACACTGTGCCGACTATTCAGCTGGTATTTTACTGCCACTCTGGGTGAAAATTTGGCGTCAATATCGGCAACATCGTCAAAGCGACCACCGATATAAAAGTCCATATTGTCATTAAGCTGTTGGCTATATTGCACGTATCCACTGCGGGTGTTTTGTTTGGATAGCAACGGCGACAACGCATTGATCCCCTGTGTCGCGAAAGATTGTGCTGCTCCCAAATAAAACTCCGGCAATAAGGTCAGCGCTCCGCTGGAAAAGTCCAGGTAATTGGTGACTGTTCCGGCTTGTGTTTGTCTGGCCCGACGCGATTCCAGTCCAAGGTTTAACAGCGCGGATTCAGACAATACATGGGTGATATCAACGGATAGTTCCAAATCATCGGTGATCCAAAAAGGCCCGGTTAAAAAGTCCTGTGTAATAAAGTCCGCTTCCTCTGCTCCCAAAACTTTTCCGGCAGATTCAATCTCATGTTCGGTATATTGTGCCTTTACGGTAATTTGTGTTTGTTCGCTAATTTCATGTTGGTAAGCCATTGACCAGGCGATATTTTCGGAATAATGGAAATTTTCCGGATGCACCCCACCAAGATTAATGAAGTCCTCCAGTTCAGAACGATTCCAACGCACTTTTACCTGAAAGCTTTGGTATTGCAGAGCCGCACTGAGAAACTGATGTTCGGAAGGGTCCTGAAATTTGGGCTCAGACAAGTTGCCATAGTCGTTGCCATAGTCGTTGCCGTCTTGTTGCCGAAGGTCTGCTAAAAAGCTCAAGGACAGGTCATTAAGCTGAAGGTTGAACCCGGCATTAATTTTCGTTCCTTTATTTTGCCCCACCGCAGCGTGAACCCAGTTGTCATCTTTGCGGGTAATCACGTTCACCACTCCCATAAACGCATTGCTACCATATATGGCAGACCCTGGCCCCCGTATGACTTCGATGCGTTCCACCAGATCCAGTGCCATGAATGGCAAATACACAGAAGCCTTACCAAAAGACAACTCGTTAACCCTTTGGCCGTCCAGTAAAAACAACACATAGCCATTGTCCAGGTATACGCCACGGGCGTGTTCCTTAGGCACGGCCCCCACCCAATCGCCACGCGTGACCTGGAACCCTGGCACCAGATTCAGTATGTCGTAGACATTTTGAAAGCCGAGATTGGCAATTTGATTGCGGGTAAAAACACTGACAGTAGAGGGAGCGTCATTAATATTACGGGGGGCAATGCTGGCTATGCTGACTTCCACATCAAACAATTCATCAAACGACAATGCCATCAGGTCGTCGAGCGGCACATTTTCGGCCTCCTGAGCAGCATAAACCGGAGCAAACAACGCAGTCCAATAGAATAAAATCAAGGTAAAAATGCGCTGTTGCATAGTGCTCCGGTTAACCTGTTAAGGTGACTCCCCCCACCTTTCACTCGACCGACTAAGGTGCGGGATAAATATAACTGGATTGCAACCCAAGTGGGAAACCCAACCCCCAGTAGATCAATAAAAATACGGTCCAGATACTGATAATAGTCACTGAAAACGGCAACATCAATGATAACAAGGTACCAATTCCGGTCCCTTTCACATAGCGCTGACAATAAACCACAACCAATGGAAAGTACGGCATCAACGGAGTAATGATATTAGAGGAAGAATCTCCCAGTCGGTACGCAGCCTGAGTTAAATCAGGTGAGATATTCAGTTGCATCAGCATAGGTACAAATATCGGGCCTAACAAGGCCCACTTTGCCGAAGAAGAGCCAACGAATAAATTCACAAAGGCTGTGAGGAAAATCAGGCCAACGATAGTTACCATACTCGGCAAATTCATGGCTTTCAGGAACTGCGCACCTTCGATGGCCAACAAGGCTCCCAGATTAGATTTACCAAAGGCATCAATAAACAAGGCGCAGAAGAACGCCATAACCACATAATAAGACATGCTGCCCATGGCTTTGGACATGGCACCTATAACGTCTTTAGTGGTTTTAAAGGTACCAGAGAGGTAGCCGTAAACCACACCGGGTATCACAAACAATAAGAATATAAGCGGTACAATTGAACGCATGACTGGTGCAGCAAAAGAGGTTAACTGACCATCGGGGGCACGCATTGGTGAATCTTCTGGCCACAAAATAGCCACTAATAACCCAACCCCTGCCAACATGGTAATAGTGGCGATTCTGAGGGCTTTGCTCTGTCTTGGATTTAAGTCTTCAAATTTAGGGATGTCATTGGGGTCGCCATCAACCGGGGTATTTTTCAGACGAGGCTCGATGACTTTATCGGTCAGATACCAGCCGATACCGATAATCAGCAAACTACTGGCCGAGTTAAAGAACCAGTTATTCAGTGGATTAACCTGTACGCTGGGATCAATGATATGAGCCGCACTTTGAGTAAAGCTTTGTAACAGTGGGTCAATGGCTGACGGAATAAAGTTGGCGCTGAAACCACCACTGACTCCGGCAAACGCCGCAGCAATACCCGCAAGAGGATGACGGCCCATCGCATAAAATATCACGCCCGCCAGCGGAATAACCAATACATAACCGGCGTCGGTGGCGGTATGACTGACAATCGCAATCAGGATTACCGACGGGGTCAGTAACATTTTAGGCGTTGAGTCCAGCATACGCTTTAGGCCAGCATTAATGTAGCCGGAATGCTCTGCGACACCAACACCCAACATGGCCACCAAAACCACACCTAAAGGTGCAAAACCGGTGAAGATAGTCACCATTCGCGATAAAAAGTCAGCTAAGGAAGCACCAGTCAGCAGGTTATTAACCACCACAGCCTCACCGGTTCGGGGGTCGATGGCGTCAAACTGAACACCAGACAACAGCGCTGATAACGCCCATACGATCATCAGGCTGATTAAAAAGATAACCGCAGGGTCCGGGAGTTTATTACCGACGCGTTCTACTTTATCCAGCGCGCGCGTAACCCAGGTAGAGTCAGACATATTTATTCCTGTTTTAATTATTAAGTCCGCAGCGAATTTTGGCACAATCCGGCCCAGAGTGAAAACCTGACCCGCCGATATTTGATAAAAAGAATGGCTTTACGGCTTGACATGCAACCTTTGGGTTGCATATAAAACCATTATCGTCATTTTTTAGTAGTTGCTATGGATATATTTCAGGCTATCGCCGACCCCACCCGTCGACAAATCATAGAGCAACTTAGCAGCTATCATGCAGCTAAGTTTGGATTGTCAATCAAGGAGTTGACTCATGATAGCGGGATTTCCCGTCAGGCAATGACCAAGCACCTGAATACTTTGATCAAAACCGGTGCCGTCGCGGCCGAATTTCAGGGAAAAGAAAAGCGTCATTTTCTGAAACATTACGCCTTTTCTGATGCATGGCAATGGCTGGAGCCGATTGCTAAACAATGGGATGGCAAATTACAAAATCTTAAACATCATCTGAACAACGAGGATAAAGCATGAGTAACATTGATTTTATTAAACGCGAAATGACCTTTAATCAATCCCTGGAAAAAGTCTGGCAGGCCATTACAGATCCACAGCAAATCGCTCAATGGTTTGGCGATAGTGCGGTATTTGAATTGCGCGAAGGTGCTGAAGGCTATTTTGAATGGCGCACCCAATGTGAAGGCAAATATGCCATGAAAGTGGTCTCCGTTAACCCTGAAAACTATTTTGCCTACCAGTGGATGAACGATCCGGATGTGCCCTTTGAGGCCTCTGGCGCCACCCTGGTGGAATGGACCTTAAAGCCCACTGTCAGTGGCAAAACTCATCTGGTGCTTATCGAGTCAGGGTTTAAACAAAAGTCACATCGCCAAATGAATATTCAGGGCTGGTTACAGGAGCTGGGCCATTTAGCGCAGCACCTTGCCTGAACAGGCAGGCTTTGCGCTTGTCTGTCCGGCCCGGTAAACACTTGTTCAACCTTTTAGTTTGTTGATCAGGTCCACATATTCCTGCATAGCCACTTCGCCTGATTTGCCTTTTTGTTCGGCCCAGGCGTCGTACTTGGCGCCCGCCACAAAATCAAAGATGCCCGGTCGGTCACCGGTCACATCACCGACTGTGGCTTGTTTATACAGGGAATAGATTTTCAACATGTCTTCATCACTGGGACGTTGCGGCAATTGTTTTGAGTCAACACTGGCTTGTTCGAAAGTTTCTTGTAATGACATAGTTTTTCCATCTTTTAGTTGTCGCTAAAAAGCCTAGCTAACAATCTCTCGCGCTTCAACAAAAAAAACCCTGGCTGAAACAGTCAGGGCTTTGCTGATACGTTAGCTAAATTCACGCTATTAGAATTTGTATGTTCCTTTCAGATACACATAACGCCCCTGGCTGCTGTGAATGGTATTCACAAAAGCGAAGAAGTCATGATGACTAAAAGGTGGCTCTTCGTTAAACAGGTTCGTGCTGCCCAGCGTAAAGACCGCGTTATCAACACCAAGATAATTTACGGTCAGATCCACCGTGGTCATGGAGTCAACGGTCTTATCACCAAAACCTGAATCTTTGTCACCGTCAAACTCGCCAATGTAGTTCACAGCAACCGCTGCCGACCAATCGTCTTTAGACCAATCCATAGAGGTGGTCCAGCGGATCTCAGGCTGCTCAAACTCCCCTTCAGACAAGGCGACACGCTTGCCACCGTCGGCGTCAGGGCGTAACTCTTCATACTCCAGCACGTAGTTCATCACGTAACCAAAACGGAAATCACCCATAGATGACGCCAGGGTATATTGCACGTCTAAATCTAAACCACTGGTTTGCAGGTCGCCGATATTCTGGAAAGAATCAAAAATTTGTACTACTTCACCTGGATCATTCGGATCAGCGGTGGGGAGTCGCGTTACGACATTGGGATCGTCGCCAAAGTTAGAGAAGACAAATTGAGTGTCTGAATCAATAATGTTTTCAATGTCATAGTTGTAGTAATCCAGTGAAAAGCTTAAATCTTCAGTGATTTCATAAATCATCCCCAGATTGTAACTGGTGGACTCTTCTGGTCCCAGATCCGGGTTACCTTCGAATACAGCGGTATATTCTTTCGGATCACAGTCGATACCCACAGCATTACAACGAATGGTATCGACCAGATTAGGTGATTCGTCAGTACGGCCCAGGCCCAACTGATGCAGTGAAGGTGCGCGGAAAGCCGTGCCCCAGGAACCCCGCAGAGATAATTTTTCCATTGGCGACCACAAGAAGGACACTTTCGGGTCCGTAGTAGTACCAAAATCGCTATAATCCTCATGGCGCAGCGCTAACTGCGCTTCAAACGTATCGCTAAACGGCAAGGCAACCTCTGCAAAGAAAGAGGTGCTGTCGCGATCACCATTGGCCTGAGTAGCTTCTGTACCAAAGATCTCGCCACGTAAAAATTGCTCATCAGGATTATCAGAGATAGATTCTTCGCGGTATTCAAAGCCGACTGCCAGCATGACATCATTGCCAAACATTTCGGCTACCGGGCCAGACACAACACCGTCGATAGACTTGTTCGTAGATTTACCGACACGCGTTGTAGACGTTTCGATATAATCCAGCGCTTCCTGTGAATTAGAAGAAGGTTCAAAGGGATTCCATAAACCTGAATCTATCGCGTCCTGAATACGGACTGAGTTGGGGAAACCATCCACACCACGCTCAACAGATTCACTTTTGATGTAGCTGTAAGCAAGTTCCCAACTCCAGTCACCAAACTCTCCTTCTAACCCAAGAATCGTACGATAATAATCAGTATCAACGCGTTTCTCACGGTTACCGATATCCACGGTACGACGACGCATGGTTAAATCTTGTTGATAGAATGGGTGCGATGGATCATCGGCAAAAGGATGATTGGGGTTATCACCCGCCATGAACAATTCATTAAAGCTTGGGCTGGCTGCACCACGTACAATAGACTTTGAGTTTTGTCCATTGAGTTCGGCAAACGCAGTGACTGAGTTTGAAATTTCATATTTACCCATGTAATTGAAACTAAAGCGCTCAGTATCCGGTACCGAGGTCATGTGTGGCGCATAATCATAGCCACACAAAGTACCTATAATATCCTCAGGCGCACACACGTCATTGCCAAAAGTATCCGGCATTCTTACTGTGGGATCTGACGCTAAAGCAATAGTTCCGGGAATACCTGCGGAACTCCGGAAATCAACCGCATCCGATACGCCGCTGATGGCTGCCTGGTTAGCAGAGCGGGAATAATCTCTGTCGGAATACATTATTTCTTCACGGTCAAAGTAATCGAGAATAAAAGTATGGCTGGCCTTATCGCTGGAAGTACCGTAAATAACGCTAAAGTTTTGCTCTTCACCACCACCATCAGCGGTATCACCATATTTCGCTGAGACTTCAAAACCTTCGAAGTCATCTTTCAGAATAATGTTGATTACCCCGGCAATAGCATCCGAACCATAAGTGGCTGATGCGCCATCTTTTAGAATATCTACGCGTTTGATGGCAGAAATAGGAATATTATTGATGTCTACGAACGCGGTATCGATCCCTTTGGCAAAGGGCGAAACTGAAACACGACGACCGTTGACCAATATCAAGGTGGAATCTGCACCCAGTCCCCGCAATGAAACACTGGAACCGCCATTCGCGGTGTCATCACTGCTGTTGCCCTGGGTTGAGAATGTGCCCTGGCCGGAAATTGGTAACTTGGTGAACAACCCAATTAAATCAGTGACCCCGCTATTTGCGATTTGCCCGGCATCAATGCTGGCTACCGGCGAAGGACCTTCCATATCCGTTCGACGAATATGTGAACCGGTGACAGAGATCTTTTCGATACTATTATTTTCCTGAGCCTGCACGCCCGAAGCAGAGAAAGCGGAAGAAACCGCTATCGCCGCCAATGTAAGTTTGACGTTTTTTATGTGTGTCATGGATTTTTCCTTGTTATTTTTTTACTGCTGCTGCCTAAAACCGCGTTTAGAACAGCCAGTTTCGTGTGGCAGTGAAAACACTGCGCTGGAACTTATAACACACCAAATCAGGAAGTAAACACCTCGACGGGTATATAATTTACACCTTAGTATCGATAAAACTATGCAATCGGGTAATTTTTGAACACCTAAGCATCAGGTAAAAAGAACAATAGGTAGATATATTTCTACGTTCTTCGGACATCTGGTGGGGAAATGCGATGAACACTATTGCAAATTGATGATTAAATGACTAACAACTTGTTAACATTTGTCTTGAGAAAGTGGAAAGAAAAGTAAACATTTGACGGGGTAAGTTGTAATAAAATATTTATTACTGGGTAAATATCACAAAAAAGCCCGCTGCTGCGGGCTTTTTCGAAGTTGACGATAACATTGTTTGTTTAAGCAGAAATGTTAGTTCCTGCCTTTCCACAGTTTGCTTAGTTAAGCTTCTCTTTGATACGAGCAGCCTTACCAGTACGACCACGCAAGTAGTACAGTTTAGCACGACGAACCGCACCACGGCGTTTCACTTCAATGCTATCAACTTGCTTACTGTGAGTTTGGAATACACGCTCAACACCTTCACCGCTGGAGATCTTACGAACAGTGAATGAAGAATGTAAACCACGGTTTTTCTTAGCAATTACAACACCTTCATAAGCCTGAAGACGCTCTTTATCACCTTCTTTAACGCGAACCTGAACAACTACTGTGTCACCCGGGCCGAACTCAGGAACATCAGATTTAAGTTGTTCTTGCTCGATGCGCTTGATGATATCTTGACTGATTTTACTCATCTTTTCCTCGCTTACTGGAATAACTGTCATCTTGCTGCAAGACTTCTTGTTGGTACTCCTTTAGGAGTGAGCCTTGCTCCTCAGTCAGAGCCAGTTTTTTAAACATATCGGGACGTCTTTGCCATGTTCTCCCAAGAGACTGCTTCAGACGCCACCGTCTTATCTTTTCATGATTACCGCTGAGTAATACCGCTGGCACCTGCTCGCCATTCAATACTTCAGGTCTGGTGTAGTGTGGGCAATCCAGCAATCCGTCTTCAAAAGAATCGTATTCTGCTGAAAGCTCATGACCTAGCACCCCGGGAATGAGTCTGGCGACACTGTCCACAAGGGCCATTGCCGGGATCTCACCACCGCTTAAGACAAAGTCACCTAAGGAGATTTCTTCATCTACCATGGTCTGAATAACGCGCTCGTCAATACCTTCGTACCGACCCGCCACCAGAATCAACTTTTTGCTTTGCACTAATTGCTTTACTTTTGGTTGATTCAAAGTACTACCCTGAGGCGACAGGTAAATAACCCTGGCATCGCCTCCTGCTGCAGCTTGCGCAGCATTAATTGCATCTGTTAAAGGCTGAACCATCATCAACATGCCCGGGCCACCACCATAAGGTCTGTCATCAACTGTACGATGTTTGTCATGCGTAAAGTCACGAGGGTTAAAACACTGTGCGTGTATCAGCCCACTTTTGACAGCTCTTCCAATGACGCCCTGATTCAGAAATGTGTCAAACATGTCTGGAAACAAAGTAACGAATCCAAACCAATGTTGCTCACTCATCAAAAACCCGGGTCCCAGTCCACTGTGATTTTTCTTGCCTCACGATCCACCTCCAGAACAACCTGCTCATAGAGATACGGGATCATGCGTTGCTTTTGGCCGAAGGCGTCTTTGATGTTAGCTTTCACTACCATCACATCATTCGCGCCGGTCTCGAACATTTGTTCGATTTTACCGAAGTCATAACCTTTGGAATTCACCACGGTCATGCCAATCAGTTCACGCCAATAGAACTCGTCTTCGTCCAGTTGTGGTAACACTGCAGGGTCAACGTTGATTTCCAGATTCTTAATGGCTTCCGCCGCGTCTCTGTCGTCTACGCCCACCAGTTTAGCCACCAAACTTTTGTTATGGTGCTTCCAGTGTTCCACTGTGTATTCCTTTACTTCTCCACCCTGTAACAACAGCCAGGGAGAGTAATCGAATATTCCATCTAACTCTTCTGTGTAGGATGTTACTTTAAACCAACCTTTCACACCGTAAGGTGCGCCAACTTTGCCTAATGTAACCGTTTCAGATGCCATAACGCCCTACACTTATTCGCAGATTAAGCAGACGCTTTACGCGCGTCTTTAACCAAACGAGATACACGGTCAGACAAACCAGCGCCTTGACCTACCCAGTGCTCAACACGGTCCAGGTCCAAACGCAGTCTTTCTTCCTGACCACGTGCAGTAGGGTTGAAGAAACCGATGTTTTCGATGAAACGACCATCGCGCTTCATACGGCTATCAGCCACTACTACTTGATAAAAGGGGGCTTTTTTAGCGCCACCACGTTGTAAACGAATAGTTACCATAATTGCCTCAAAATCGTTATTAGTTCTGCCTTATCAACGCAAGGCAAAAGCTACTAACGTTAACGTCAACTTTACCCCTCATCAGGCAAATTTAAGGCTTACGCCCGATAAATGCCGGAAAAAAGGCTCGCGAATTGTACGGATTTTGGGCTTAATTGCAAGTTAATTATTGAAAAACATGGAGAATTAAAGCCCGACAAAACGTGCAAAGTTCTCTTCCGTCGGATAGCTCCCCGAAGTCCAGCCCAGTCGGACGATAACCATATTTTGGGAAGGTATGATCATCACTATTTGTTTGCGATTGCCCATCATCATATAAGCATCCTCGGGCAATTCAGACCAGCGCACCTGGTTGCCACCGCGGTTTAGCCAAAACTGATAGCCATATTGCTGATAATTTTCGGCTTTAATTGGGGATTGGGTATCTCTGACCCACTGCCCGGAAAGTAATACCTGTTCGCCGGCTTTGCCGTTGTTTAACATCAACAGTCCCATTCTGGCCCAGTCACGCGCACTGGCAAAAATATAAGAGCTGCCAACAAAAACCCCGGATGGATCCACTTCAAAAACAGTGTTAGCAAGGTGTAACGGCTGTGCAATCTCCTGATAAAAGAAATCAATTAATGCCTGATTGCTCCCCAACTGATCTCTCATCCACCGCATCAGGATATTGGTAGTGCCGGAAGAATAAGAAAAGTAACCACCGGGTGATTTATCAGCGGTGGCCGTCAATGCCACCTCTGAGGCACTATGGGCAGTAAACAACATACGCGTAGAGTCACTACCTGGCGCATAGGTTTCGTCAAATTTCAGCCCGGAAGACATTTGCAACAGTTGCTCCAGGGTGATCTGTTTGCGTTCATCACCCTGCCAGGAAGCAAAACCAGTGGGCGCTTCTGTGTCCAGCAAGCCCATGTTCGCCATGCGCCCCAACATGATTGCGGTCACACTTTTGCCCATAGACCAGCCCAACAGCGGTGTATTACTGTCGATACCAGGCGCATATGACTCAGCCACTACCACCCCGTTTTTAACCACCAGAAGTGCCCGGGTTTGTAAACCGTTTTGATTATCAGACGCCAGGATATTTTCACTCAGTTGCTGATATTCGCGGCTAAGTGTGGTGACCTGCTCCCCTTGCGGCCAGGGTAATGATTGCTGAACCAGTTCAGGAGCGACAAGTTCATCCAACGGCGCGGTATCACCTATCTCCAGGGTACAACCCAGTCCGGGACGATACTTCGCAGAATACTCACTCATTCCATGCAGATTGGCAGTTACCCGTTGCTGGTCAACCTCATAATTTAGCGCTAACAAGCGGGTAGCTGGAGAATAGGACGCGAGATCCTCGATGATCTGGTCGTCGTCAAAGCCTGAGACATATTTTGCCGAACACGCCAGTTTAGCCCCCAGACTGGCCGCCACATCAATGGCATCGCCCAACCGGTAAACAGAAAATCCCAGACTATACCGACTAATAAAATGCACAGACACTAAAAACAGAACCAAAATAACAAGTTTTTTCACGTGTAGCTTCCCTGAAAATGAGTGAATGACCACGAGTTTAAAAAAATCCCCAAAGCATAAACCATAAAGCTGGATATTCTGTGAGAAAATTTTGTTAAACTAACAAAGTTATTTTTTAAGTGAGTTTGTATGGCTGTTGTCAAAAAGCCCGTTGAGCGAATGAAAGCTGAACGGGGATTGTTTTCGTTTCCAAAGTTCTGGGCGGCATGTTTCGATCCTGCACCGTTTTTACCTATGTCTCGCAAAGAAATGGATCAACTGGGCTGGGATAGTTGCGATATCATTTTGGTAACCGGCGATGCCTATGTAGATCACCCCAGTTTTGGCATGGCAGTGATTGGCCGCACCCTGGAAGCTCAGGGGTTCAGAGTAGGTATTATTGCTCAGCCAGACTGGACATCCAAAGATGCCTTTATGGCGCTGGGCGAACCCAATCTGTTTTTTGGGGTAACAGCTGGCAACATGGACTCCATGATCAATCACTACACCGCCGATCGCAAACTCCGCCACGACGATGCCTACACACCCGGCAATGTCCATGGCAAACGGCCTGACAGAGCTGTAACCGTTTATACCCAGCGCTGTAAAGAAGCCTATAAAAAACCGGTTATCATCGGTGGAATTGAGGCCAGTTTACGTCGTATTGCTCACTACGATTATTGGTCTGACAAAGTGCGCCGTTCAGTTTTGTTTGACGCCAAAGCTGACATGCTGATGTTTGGTAATGCCGAGCGACCACTCTTAGAAGTGGCTCACCGCCTTGCAAACGGAGAAGACATTAAAGACATGCAGGATGTGCGCGGCACGGCGATCATTGTCAAACACGCATTACCTGACTGGTTAGGCGTTGATTCCACCAGTGTCGATAAGATTGGAAAGATTGACCCCATTCCCAGCCCTTATCAGGAGTGGGAAGAAAATTGCAGCACGCAAAATGCGGCTGATGCCAAAACAGATACAACGCAAGCCATTACAGTGCAACCCTTTAATCCAAGAGCGACACGACGCAAGCCCTGGGATAAGACTTATGTAAAGTTGCCGGCCTTTGAAGTGGTCAAAGATGAGAAAACCCACTATGCCCATACCTCGCGTATTTTACATCAGGAAACCAATCCAGGTTGTGCCCGCGCACTAATGCAGCGCCACGGCGACAGAAGTATCTGGATAAATCCGCCCGCTTATCCATTAGAAACCGAAGAAATGGATGCCGTGTTCGATTTACCTTATGCCCGGGTCCCCCACCCCAGTTACGGCAAAGAAAAGATCCCGGCTTATGACATGATTAAAACCTCGGTCAATATTATGCGAGGTTGTTTTGGTGGCTGTACTTTCTGCTCCATCACCGAGCATGAGGGACGGATTATTCAGAGCCGTTCGGAAGAATCTATTGTTCGCGAAGTAGAACAAATCCGCGACAAAGTGCCCGGTTTCACCGGAGTGATTTCCGATTTAGGTGGTCCCACCGCAAACATGTATAAACTGCGCTGTAAAAGTGCCAAAGCAGAGCAAACCTGTCGCCGCTTGTCGTGCGTATGGCCAGATATCTGCGGCCATATGGATACCGATCAAACCCCAACAGTAGAATTGTACCGAAAAGTACGGGACGTCAAAGGCGTTAAAAAAGTGCTGATTGCCTCAGGTGTGCGCTACGACCTGGCCATCGAAGATCCCAATTACGTGCGCGAGTTAGTTACTCATCACGTGGGCGGGTATTTAAAGATTGCTCCTGAGCACACAGAAGAAAGCCCATTGAGCAAAATGATGAAGCCGGGCATGAGCACCTATTATCGCTTTAAGGAGTTATTTGATAAGTTCTCTAAAGAAGCCGGAAAAGAACAATATCTGATCCCCTACTTTATCTCTGCACACCCTGGCACCAGGGACATTGATATGCTGAACCTGGCGCTGTGGTTAAAAGAAAATAACTTTAAACTGGATCAGGTGCAGAACTTTTATCCTTCTCCAATGGCTAATGCCACTACTATGTATCACTCGGAGAAGAACCCCATCCATAAGATCACGCGCGACAGTGAGAATGTCAGCATTGCCAAAGGTGAAAGACATCGCCGCTTACACCGGGCGTTTTTACGTTATCACGATCCGGCTAACTGGCCCATGTTGCGCGAAGCTTTGAAAAAAATGGGTAAAGCTCATTTAATTGGCAACGGCCCTAAACACCTGGTTCCACCGGAGCGCAAAGGTGAGTTAAAAGGCAAAGCCCAAAAAGATTATGAGCGAAAGTCGGTCAATAAGGCGCACGCCAAAGGTAAACCCAATAAAGCTCTGACGCGATTTAGTAGCGACCAACCCTTTAATAAAAATTCCCGTAAAAAAAGCAAAAAGGCCTGATATCAGGCCTTTAAAATCAATTATCGAAACCGGCTACTAATCAGCGACTCTGACCGGACGCACATAGATAAAGGCGTCCTTTTCTTTCAACGAATTACTGCTGTTAAAAAAGGCCACAACCCAGGCCATGCTGTAATCGGTCAGCGATGGTGTACTGGTCCAGTAGTCGTCCGAAGTGGTCTCCGGAAAAATGTCTTCGTTGATAGAAGGACGCACACACGACTTCTCAGTAATACTCAACAATTGCTTGATGTTTGGCAGGCGCCAGTCATTGGCACCGGCAAATTCGTAGCCATAAGTCGCCTGCAACGCTTCTTGCCAGGTCATGGCGGTAGCATCGCCAGTGCATGTATTACTGGAATCGCTCCAGGTTTGCCCCAAACTACAACGCATCCATATAAGTCCGGTGGTATTGTCGGTCACAGTGCCATCTTCATTATCTGTAAAATTTGTTTGCGGTGCGGTTTCACCGATTCCACTGACGCAGGTTTGCGCCTGAACAAATGATGCCATCATTAAAAAGCCTGATAACAATAAGGTATTCAATTTCATGTTGTTCTCCTTTTTACCGGCCTGCACGCACAAGACGAAGGTAATTTTCGCTGGATTTCAATAAAAAGTTGTCGTTGCCAGAACTAAAGTCGATAGCCCAACTGTTTTGCAGGGTGTCACCACTGGCGCCATCAACATTTTGAACATTGGTCCAATACCAGGTAGGTACGCTGGTATCCGGGCTATTAAATGGAAAGTAATCACGATCAACAAAGGTTCCACCTGACTCGCCAAAATGCATGATAGACATCAGCTCGTTGTGGGTGGGGATACGCCAGTCGTAAAAACCACACAAACCTTCAGCATTAACCGCTTCTACAAATGCGGCGGTGTTGCAGTTAGCTATGGTACAACTGGCACTATCATTCTGGTTTTCCTCTGAGGTGGTACTCGAAACCCAGGAATAAGTATTATCAACATCATGCAAACCGGCATCGTTGGTTTTTAACTCCCAAATCAATCCGGTGACATTATCTCTGACACAACTCCAGTCGGTTTCGGTGGCGTCAATTTCATCACCAAATTCGTCCAGTTTCGTAAAATCAAAGCCTTCATCTCCGGCGCCGGCCTTTTCCAATACATCAGATTCATGCATGCGGTCACGGCCAATATCGGCATCCTGACCAGGGAAGCTGTGACTGGAACCGTTGATAAGACCGGTATTGGAAACATTGACCACCACTCCGGTATCATTCACATAGGTGGCGGGCATTTCACGTACTGTCACTACCACCTGATCATTGTCTTCATTATTAAATTGATCCACGACTCGCAGGTCGATAGTAATATCCGTATCTTCTGTGACGGCCGGGGCATCCGCATAAGTGGTTGCATCCGACGCATCCGCGAATTCGGCCAGATCACTGGAATTATTGGTCCATTCAAACAAAAACGGCGTTGCATCGTCGCTCAGTGACGTTGCTGAACCCGCCAATAAAAATCGCTCACCTTCCATGATCGTAATGGCCTCACCCGCTTCGGCAATTGGATGGGTTTGAGTCACATCCAGAACCACTATTTCGAAAGGTTCAGTAAAAGTGCCTCCTTCATTGTCTGTTACCGTAAATTCAAACCCCAGTGTTTCTGACGCTGCCAAGGCCGGTGTAGTTATAGTGAGACTACTGCCTGACACGTCGAGGCCAGTAAGTACATCAGTTCCCGATACTTGCTGCCAACTGTAAGCACTGATTGGGCTTTCTGCATCAATAGGATCTTCATCTGCACCACTACCGGTAAAGGTCACGGCAATCGCGCCACCATAGGTATTTTCGTCAAAACGGTTGTCCTGGGAAATGGCAACGTCAGCCGTTGGTGCAATATTGACGGGTTCAACGGTGAGGGTAAAGGTGCCACTTATGGTACCGCCTTCTTCAGACGTCGCAGAAAGCGTCAGCGTGACTTGCTCGCTACTTGTTCTGACTTCAGGCGTCGTTAACGTGGCAGCCACTGAAGCTGAATCCTCATGCTCCAGGGTATAATCACTGTCGCTCACCGACCAACTGTAACTACTGACATTATCCAATGTAGTACGGCCACTTAACGTAACTTCACTTTGCTCATTAACGGTTGACCCTGCAGAAACCAGGATTGTAACGCTGTCAACATCCTCGTCTGAACTATCACCACCGCAGGCAAGCAATGATGTAGTCAGGGAAACCAGCAACCAATGTCTTAGATCCATTTCGATACTCTTTAATCTGTTAGTCATAAAATGAAGTAATTACTGCGTCAAAAATACAGCAATTACCCTTAGCGTAAACTCGTTATGCAAATATCCTGCAAATTTGTCACAAAAATAGATTTTTTTGAACAACCGCAATAACAACTTGACCATTCAGCCTGTATTTATACAACCACCCTCAACGGGTGTGGCTTTAAGTTCGTTTACTTTTGCAACACCGGTTTTTCCATGTACCAGCTATTGTCGTTGGGCAACACGCCATGGTATCTGGTGGCCTGAAATCCGGCTTTTACATAAAGCTTTATGGCGCTTGCATTCTTTTTGTTCACGAACAACGAAAAGTAACGCGGTTGGTGTAGTTTCTGGCCTTGCAAATACAAACAATTTAACAGCATTTTGCCATACCCTTGTCCCCGAAAAGCCGGACTGACGGCTACCCGCACCAGGTGACAACGGCCATTATCAAACATCATTTGACCAAAACCGATCAACTGTCCGTCTGCTGACAGCATGGCATAGGCAGGAATAGATACCAGCTTTAACTGGTTTGCAAATTCATTGAGGGTTGCAGGATGACCAAACTTGTAGCCACTCCAGAATATAATTTGCTCAGGTGTTGTAAACCAGGACCGAAGTTGCTGGCAATATTCCGGGGAAAATGCTTTAAAAGTGAGAGAGTGAGGTTCAGGCAATGGCACCAAAAGACAGCCTACATCTTGAAATTCAAACGGTTACTGAACAACAACGCCATTTGCTGGTCTCTGAGTCACTAATGAGTAATCTGAAACCAGCGTCTTGCCGTAACCCAGTCGACTCAGGCCTTAATGGCACACCAGTTAGCGCGCCAGGCCTGCAAAGATTGCCAAATTTCCCGAAGGTGAAACCTGGCTAAGCGCTTAATGCGGGCTTGAACATTGCTGGCCAGACCTTCATGGAAAAGGATCAATGAAATGAGTGTACAGGCAAGCAGGATCAATTTACTGGTTTTAAACAGTGATAACGCAGACGCAATCAACACAAAAAGGCAGACCACAAGCCCTAAACTTCCCGCTGCCAGTAATATCCCTTTGAATTCTTTATTGTCCATGATTTGATTACCCTGTTAATTCAATGTTGTAAAAGTAGCAACTCAGTGCAAATAGTAAACTTTAAACTGTAAAACTTTGTGACATCAATCCCGCAAAACCGGCTTGCTTATCTGGGTGGAAACATTCCACCCGGGCCGCCAGGTGGCATCATGCCTTGCATATTGCGCATCATTTTCTTCATGCCACCACCAGACATTTTTTTCATCATTTTTTGCATCTGGGTAAACTGTTTTAATAAACGGTTCACATCCTGAATCTGTGTACCCGAACCTGCAGCGATGCGCTTTTTGCGCGAGCCTTTGATGATATCCGGGCGCTGTCTTTCACCAGGAGTCATGGAGTTTATTATGGCTTCCATCTGAGTAAACTGTTTATCGCCAGCCTGCTCTTTGATTTTATCAGTCATGCCACCCATGCCTGGCAGTTTGTCCATCAGGGACATCATGCCCCCCATATTGCGCATTTGCTCCAGTTGCTCTTTGAAGTCCTGCAGATCAAAGCCCTTGCCTTTTTGCACCTTTTTGGCCAGTTTGGCGGCTTTGTCTTTATCGACTTTGCGCTCCACTTCTTCGATCAGTGAAAGCACATCGCCCATGCCCAGAATACGCGAAGCAACGCGCTCCGGATGGAAAGGCTCTAAGGCATCGTTTTTTTCACCGATACCCAAAAACTTGATGGGCTTGCCGGTGATCTGACGTACCGACAAGGCCGCACCGCCGCGCGCATCGCCGTCGGTTTTGGTCAGTACCACACCGGTTAATGGCAATGCTTCATCAAAGGCTTTCGCGGTATTCGCCGCATCCTGACCGGTCATGGAATCCACGACAAAAAGTGTTTCCACCGGATTGATTGCCGCATGCAAGTCTTTTATTTCCTGCATCATGTCAGCATCCACAGCTAACCGACCCGCTGTATCCACCAACACCACATCAATAAATGACTTTTTAGCATGTTCCATCGCAGCGTTGACGATGTCCCGGGGCTTTTGTTCTACAGTGGACGGAAAAAACTCAGCATTAACTTCCGCTGACAGCGTTTCGAGCTGCTTAATTGCGGCCGGACGATACACGTCAGCACTGACCGTCAGCACTTTTTTCTTTTCACGCTCAATTAAAAATTTGGCAAGTTTCGCAACGGTTGTGGTTTTACCCGCACCTTGCAAACCAGCCATCAGCACCACGGCCGGTGGTGTTGCAGCCAGATTTAATGCTTCATTCGCCTCGCCCATCACAGATTCAAGCTGTTTCTGAACAATTTTAATGAATACCTGGCCTGGATTCAGGCTTTTGCCCACTTCTTCACCCAGAGCCTGCTCTTTAACTTTTGCCACAAACTCTCTGACGACCGGTAATGCAACATCGGCTTCCAACAATGCCATGCGCACTTCGCGCATAGTGTCTTTTATGTTGTCTTCCGTCAGACGACCTTTACCGGAGATATTTTTTAATGTCTGACCAAGCCTTTCGGTCAAATTATCGAACATGCTGATGCCTTGCTTACTGGTTCACGAAAAATTTTGGCTGATTATACCTTTTGCATCACCGAATGAGTACCCGCTTGTGGGGATTTGCATTTTTAATATGAAGGATTTGCGTCAAACACTAGTGTATCTGCCTCGGGTTATTTATACTGGCGGAAGAATTTTCTCAATAAATGAATATGTTGATAATACTTAATCTCATTTGCATCTCGCTTTATATCGTTGCAGCTGTCTCTGTCGCAAGTCGATGGTTTCACAAAGATGGGCCACTCATTAAGTTATCTCTCTTAGCAACGGCTGGCGCGATTACCCTGCACCTGATCATTTTGCTCAACAGCATCTTGTCAGGAGATGGTCAGAACCTGAGTATTATCAACGTTGGCTCTATCACAGCTCTGATGATCACTGCCGTTATTTGGCTGTTGTCATTGCGCAATCAGCAAACGTTCTTATTGCCATTAGTTACCGGCTTTTCGGCAATCACAGTATTCGTGGCCAGCTTCACCCCGGGTTCTGTCATCATGCATATAGAGTTGCGCCCTTCCCTGATGGCCCATATTAGTTTTGCCTTATTGGCCTATGGCTGTTTAAGCATCGCGTTCTTATACGCGTTGCAGCTGTCCTTTATTAATCGACGTTTAAAACAAAAAAAGGCGGTTATTATTCACTCCTCCTTGCCCCCGCTGATGGAAGTAGAACAAAACCTGTTCCGCTTGCTGATGTTGGGAACCGGACTACTCACATTGTCGCTGGCCAGTGGCTTCTTCTTTCTGGAAAACATGTTTGAACAGCGCCAGGTACACAAAACAATCCTCACCACGCTCGCCTGGGTTATGTATGCCGGCATGATTGTCGCTCACAAGCGCGTTGGATTAAAAGACAACACCATTATCAGTTTGTCGGTAGTGGGAGTGATATTGCTGACATTGGCTTATTTCGGCAGCCGAATCGTAAAAGAAGTCCTGATGGGCTAATAAAATCGACAAAAAGCCAGATTAACGCTTGAAGTCAATGTTATAACCACCTAAATTTGCATCTGTCACACTACATAGGACTGACTAGTTGGACGATATATCAACCAGTACGCTACTTATTATACTAGCAGTACTCATCGTGCTATCCGCATACTTCTCCAGCTCCGAAACGGGGATGATGTCCATTAACCGGTATCGCCTGAAACACTTAAACAGTGAAGGCCACAAAGGAGCAAAACGCGTTGAACGTCTTCTGGATACACCAGACAGGCTTATCGGTCTGATCCTCATCGGCAATAATCTGGTTAACATTGGCGCCTCAACGGTGGCTGCCATTTTGTGTTTGCGCTGGTTTAGTGATTATGGTCTGGCCGTTGCGTCAGCGATAAATACCATTGGCCTGACCGTAGTATTACTGATTTTCGCAGAAGTAACCCCAAAAACTCTGGCGGCGCTTTACCCGGAGCGTATTGCGTTTCCCAGCTCGGTTATTCTGACCCCGCTACTGAAAATATTTTACCCCCTGGTGATCGCCCTTAACTACATTACCAACGGGATTTTAAAACTGTTTCGGGTAAACCCGGACGAAGTCGAAAACCATTCACTGAGCAAAGAAGAATTGCGGACCGTTGTCCATGAGTCCAGTGTCATGATCCCGAAAAAACACCAGGACATGTTGATGGGCATTTTGGATCTGGAAAAAGTCACCGCTGAAGACATTATGGTGCCCCGCAACGACATTTTTGGCATTGATATCAACAACGACTGGAAAATCATCCAAAAACAACTTACCCACGCTCAGCACACCCGGGTATTGCTGTTCAGAGACAACATAGATGATGCCGTTGGCTTTATTCATGTCAGAGACGCGCTGAGACTGCTGTCGAAAGACGAGTTTTCTAAAGCTTCACTACTCAGAGCGGTACGGGAAATTCACTTTACGCCGGAAAAAACTCCCCTGCATAACCTGCTGTATAATTTCCAGTCTGCAAAAGAGCGCATTGGCCTGGTGGTGGACGAGTACGGCGATATTCAGGGCCTGGTTACGCTGGAAGATATTCTGGAAGAAATCGTCGGAGACTTTACCACCAGCATTATTGAAGAGAAAAGCGATCGCGAAGCACGCCTGCAACAGGATGGCTCCTACCTGGTGGACGCCAGTAACAACATTCGCGATATCAACCGGGAAATGGACTGGAATTTACCCACTGACGGTCCAAAAACCCTGAACGGACTGATTCTGGAATACCTTGAAGAGATCCCACAATCCCACCTGAGTTTTCGCCTTGCCGGCTACCCCATCGAAATAGTAGATATTGAAGACAACAAAATTAAAACGATTAGGGTAATGCCCGAGTTTTACATTTCCCCGAATGAGGGTAAAAACAACGATTAGGGTTAACTGAACCCCAAAAACAATGCCTCTGGAAGCAGAAACGCATGCTGCGCACTTCCTGTTTAATTGTCATGTGATTCATCTTCAAAATCATTCAGCCATCGCTGTAACAAGTCTTTTTATCTGGCTAGTAAAAATGCTTTTTGGCATTGTTTTTATCCACCAGCAAAGCACCAGTAAAAGGCTAAACCCGTTCTCTGTTGCCCCCATTTCCCGAAGATCTAAACAAATATCCTATAGCGAGGCCAGGGCTTGGGGAAAAGGGCATTGATTGAACTTTAAAGGGGCTGTCTTTCTATTTTGATGTCCGGGATAAAAAATAAGAGGGCCCGGCGAATAAGCCTCCAGCTTTAAAATTTTTTTGTTTTATGCCTTAAACCAATGCCGAATTGAATAAAATGCCGGGGATAAAAAAGAAAATGGACAATGCTAACGAGCTGGTTAAAAATAATGCAGTTACACTAAAAGCAGCTTGAGTAACAAATACTTTTGGCTGACACCATGCACTTCTCTTTAGTGTAATCTGCAAAATGAAAAACACCTCTTTTATTCGACGGCACTTCAAATGCATCCAAGCAATTACGGGCCTCAGATACCAAACAAGGGCGGTCATAGCCAGTTCAATACCGCCCAAATCTACCAGTAACATTAACTCGGGTGTCGTTGCAGCGATAAGGAGTATGATGAAGCCTACAATTAGTTTTTGCAGGATATTTAGGTTGTTCCAATTCATCAGATTATTTCCTTGATATTTAACGCTCTAATTTAACGTCGCAAACGCAGGGGCTATCGTGGTAAAGCAAAGCCCGCGTGTTTGGGTCCCACCATTTGGTTGTTAGCTGCCATTGCCAAATTGAAAAGTGATAGCATATACGCTAGCATAATTATTATGGACAAAGTCGTTATTGACACCAGTGTACTTATTAGCGCTTTGATTGGCAAAGCTGGACCAGCACGGGAAATTGTGCGGCGTTGTCTGCAGGCCCAACTCAGGCCGCTTGTTAGCACTGCCTTATTTTTGGAATATGAGTCCGTAAGTAAAAGGCCAAATATAAAAGAGTTATGCCCTCTAACCGAGGAAGAAATTAGCGAGTTGCTCGCTGCTTTTTTTGCTGTCTGTGAGTGGGTACAAATACATTATTTGTGGCGACCTAATTTAAAAGATGAAGGCGATAATTTTCTTATTGAACTTGCAGTGGCCGGAAACTCAAAGTGCATCATAACAAATAACCTGAAAGATCTGCGAAATGCCGAGTTACAGTTTGATGGTCTGAAAGTTTATGCGCCCGAAGAATATTTAAGAGGAGTTTAATATGTCGACTATAACAGTGCGTTTACCAGACGATAAACATAATAGATTAAAGGCATTAGCGGCACATAAAAAATTGAGCCTCAACAAATTGATAGAAGAGTTATCAACTCAGGCGATAGCTGAGTTTGATACTGAAGTACGGTTCAAAGCATTGGCTGCTACCGGTGATAAAAAAAGAGGCTTGGAATTACTGAAAAAGTTGGATGAGCACTTTGGTAGCTAACGCTCGTCTCTGCGGTAGTAAAAAGTGGATACCAGATCACCTTTCCATTTTCACCCTGTAAGGAATGTGTTTAGCACTTTGTTAGGCACATTACTACCTTTGAGCTTTACATACATACTGGACTAAATCTGATTTGCTTGAACCACTTACTAAACTTGTCCATTTGGCATTACTCCACGGTCTAAGAGTTTTAGTAGGAGCATCCCTGAGTCCATCCTCACTTGTACCGCCTAGTTCAAGATATTTTAAACTTTTGCAGTCAGCATTGAGTTTCGTAAAATCTGTATATGCATTGTTTTTGCCTACCCGACTGGACAAAACATCTATCAGTCCATCATCCAGTTTCTTGTGTTCAATAATGTAGTATTTTCCGTTGTCGACGGGTTGAGGACTTCGATAAAGTTGATTTGCTAAACCTATTTGCGGGATGAGTATTAGCAGATAAATTATAAATTGCCTTTTCATTTGAATTTCCTTATTGATTAGTGCTCAACGACTAAATTAAAGGCCAAATACTTGTTGGCTATAGAACGCCTGCCAACGCGTATTTGTCCATGTTTATATGTTCTTGTTATGTTTAAAATGGCAAGCCATTGTTTATTTGAACAGAAAAATCACTACGAGTTGATGTGGTTGCGGTCACGACCCTGAAACCATGGGCTATTAACGCGACAGTATCATCTTCATCTAGCAAATTTATCCATTCAATTGTTGCGAACCCATAGTCCCAGGCACCAGGCTGAATAGAAACATATCTGCTACTTCTCGCAGATAATTGTGTATTGCTATTGGTAAAGTTTGTATAGGTTGAAGGAGATAGCTTTGCCCCATTTTTTCCATAATAAGTAATACTGACTATTACATCGTGGTCAGTAATATTAGAGAGAAATATGTAAGATGCTTTCCCACTTTGTGCTCCCCAATGCGGAACAATTGCTTTACCGCTTCCAGCAAAACTGAAGCCAGAAAATAGTATTGAACCAACTAAAATCAATTTTCCTAAAATTTTCATTGTTTTCTCCTGATAGTAAATAAAACTAAAAATAACTATTCAACATCGACCCACAGGGACGTTTTCTTCACTATAGGAGAAATACATCAAACATAAAGGATAAATTTTCAGTGAATTTTATTTAAACGTTCCGTTGCTGTTATGTTCAAAGTCCGGACGAGTCCGGCCTGTTCGCGAGATAAGAGAAAAGAGCTGAAAAACCAAAAGGTTAGCAACAGGCGTATTTGCCTGGTCAATAGCAGCGCATAGACGCACAAGCATTGACGGGCAAATACAGGGTAAAAATTAAGGTAAAAGTGTACCTGTTCGGATTGTTCTGAAAATCGGTGCTTATCAGTTTGTGTATGAGCCGGAACAGCTCAAGAGATGCTACAGAGGTAAAGAGACCAAGATTGTTTTACAACCTTAATATCCAGACCTCTGTATTAAGAAGTGCTTTGTTTCGCTTTGCGATTTTCGAGTATCTTACTTTTGACTTCTTCAACAGATTCATTCAACGCTTACAATCTGTTAATGATGCCCTGCAACTCGTCGTCGTAAGCAATATCTTTCTGCGCCAGATGGCTTTGCAACACCTTCTGTAACTGCGCAGGTAAACTATTACCTGACATTTCCTCAATCCTCCCGATCTCTTTATCGGTTGGTTGCTCTATTTTCTCCAGTTATTTTTAGTTAAAAAATAATCAGGAGCCATCAATTCTATTTGAATATACGCCAATTTCGCAATTTTACCAGCAAAGGTCAATACGCTTAGCACATCAGGGTAAATAGACTTGTTTTAATGTGGCCTTATTTTGTTCAATATCAAAATCCAGACAGGCCACTGAGGCGGTTGCAAAAATCAACGACTGCAATTTGCCACAAAACTCATCTAACAGATAGCTTACCAGCGGCATGTGGCTCACTATAATGAGTGACTCAACAGATTTCTCATGGGCCAGGGCATAAACATAGTCATGTACCTGTTCCGCCTTGCCTGAGGGAGTGATATCTGCACAGATCTCAAAATTGTCGATTTCAACAATCGACTGAACCATTTCAAAAGTCTGCTGTGCGCGTTTAAAAGGACTCACCAGCGCATACTCAATGTTATGTATGTTTTCCTTTAACCATACTCCGGTTTTTTGGCTTTCTATGAACCCCTGGGTTGTCAGGCTGCGCTGCGCATCATCGTGAAAAGTAGGTTCCGCTTCTCCGTGCCGCATCAGGAATAACTGCATAACTAAATTATTGATTTTTTTGTGCATTAATCAGCACATGATAACAAAAAAGCGCTGTAATTCTATGAATTTGTAGCTATGCTTTAGAGCATGTTTGTCTTTGTAATTATGAAACCACTGATAAACGCATACGAAAAACAATAAATTAAACTTAGTAGTTTGAACTAATGGTCCACACCTTTGATTAAAGCCCCGACAGACAATAACGAATACCAACTTCTCCATGTCCCCAATGGCATTAAAATATTGCATGTCGAAGACCCACAAACTGAATTTTGCGCATTCGCTGTCACCGTCGCTGCCGGCAACTTTTCTGATCCCCGGCATTGTCCCGGTTTAGCTCATTTGTTAGAGCATGTGTTATTTACCGGCAGCCAACACTACCCCGAAGACAATCACATTATTCAGTTTTTAGATAGTCATCAGGGAAAAATCAATGCCTGGACATCCGCTGAATCCACCACCTTTTATTTTAAAGTCCATCATAAATACTTTTCAGAAACTCTGGATATCTTTTTTGACATGTTGCAATCGCCACTGCTAAGCGAAGCCGGTATCAAAAAAGAGATCAAGGCCATTAATGCGGAATTTCACAACAAAGTGACCGAAGAACAGCGCCGTGTCATGGAAGTCCAGAAAGAAACCTGCAATCCGGCCCACCCTTTCCACCAGTTTGCTGTTGGCAATAACGAGACTTTTGCACAGTTTTCTACTCAGGAACTTCAGCAATTACTAAGAGACTACTGGCGCCAACATTTTGTGGCCTGCAACATCGCGGTTTGCGCCATTACAAACACGGCAAATAGCGCGTTAGTCCCGAAACTTGTTGAGCAGTTAAGCCGGTTTGAAAAAGGCACTCCCTGCCGTAAAAAAGACAGCGGCACACCTTTGTATTTGGCTAAGCAACTGGGCCGACACATTCAAATTAATACCGCCAGACCTCATCACAGACTGGTACTGATATTTAACCAAACCCCTGACCTGGCAGATGCCAGAAACATAGAAACTCTGGTGAGTCACCTGTTTGGCTACGAAGGTCATGGCAGTTTGCTTCGGCTGTGGAAATCCCAACAATGGGCAACACAGGTACTGGCAGGACCGGGATTAAAAGGCACTGGCTTTGCTGATTTTAACCTGTATATCGAGCTGACGGAAAAAGGTATGGAACATATCCAGGCCATTATTGCCAGTGTATTCCACTTTTGCCAAATCATAAAAAACACTGATGATATTGAACGTCATTATGCCGAGAAAAGTCGTCTCAATCGCATTGCCTTTGAACATCAAACCGGACAACACATTCTTGATTTAGTGCAGCAATTAGTAACCAATGTTCAACGCTACACAGAGCATGAAGTGTTGTGTGGCGACTACCTGTTAGGCGACCTGCACAAAGCAGAATTACAGCAATTTTTAGCCAATATAAATCCTGAGCGCATGCGGGTAATTTCGATTTCGAACCGGCACACGGCAACGCATTCCAGCAAATGGTATCAGGTTGCGTACCAGGATCGCCCCTGGCATATGGAGGCCGTGCCGCAACAGCTGGAATCGCTGTTCGACAAGGAATTAGCACTACCCGGGGTTAATCCATTTATTCCGGACATTAAACCGGTACAAAAACCACTCAATCAGTTGCCTGTAAAGACCTCTAAAGAGCAACACAACATTTGGTACGGCACTGACACCCTGGAGTCAGGATTAAAGGGAGAGTGCTTCTTTTCCTGGCGCAGCTCCCATTTAAATCCCGACATAAATAAGGTAGCACAACGTAAACTGTACGCCAGTGCGCTGGAATCCAGCCTGCACAATAGCTTTTATCAGGCACAATTGGCCGGTTTGCACTTCCATTTTTATGCCCATCAGCGCGGTATCGGGTTACACACCAGTGGCTTTGCTGATAAGCAGTTGGATTTAGTCAGACAATTGATACAGCGTATCTGCGCGGCGCCCCAACCCTGCCCTGACTTTGAGTTGCACAAACAGGACTACCTCAACAGCCTGCACAGTAGTATCCACAACAAACCCCTCAACCGGTTATTCACCGTGCTGCAGGCAATTTTTGTTAAAGCCTCATGGTTGCCAGAAGACCTGGCTAATATTGTGCAAAATCTAACGCTAAAAGACATTCAGACGAAACACACTGAGCTATTTAGTGCGTATCAACTAGAAAGTTTGTTGTACGGTTGCTGGGACGAAAGTGCGCTGTCGGGGTTTGTTGACTCACTGCAACTGCCCACCCGGATACCCGAAGAACGCACACAGGCGTCAGTTGTGATGTTGCAGGACATTGAACAACGCAGTTTTCGCTTCGCCTGCGAACATCAGGATGCCGCCATTGTTTTATACCTGCAAACCGCTGACAAGAGCCTGAAAACCAGAGCGCTTATGATGCTCTCGGAAAGTATATTGGCTGGCTTTTATTTCGACTGGATGCGCAATAAAAAACAACTGGGCTACCAGGTCGGGACAGGTTACATGCCCTTTAATGAGCAACCTGGCACAGTATTATTCATTCAGTCACCCAATGCCAGTGCCGATGAACTCTACCAGGAAACCCTTAATGCACTGAGCCAGTTTCACCAATGGCTAACAGCCATTGATGAACCACAATGGTTGAAGTACAGAAAAAATCTGGAGCGTCAGATTTCGCAAAAAACCATCAACTTCCCGCAAAAATGTCAACGGTACTGGAGTGCAATTGCCAGACCACAGGTAGACTTTCAGCATGAGCTACACCTTAACCATGAAATTGCCAGGCTCAGTCAAGCTGATGTCGTGCAGTGGTTCGGGCAGCAGTTTCTCCATAAAAACAGTCATTTTGTTCTATACAGTCCGGGTAAACAAAGCAGTGCAACCACGAGTTTTGAAAAGCCATTGCACACCATTTATCAACATAAATAGGGCCATCGGTTTCGTCGTTCGCGCCCCTCAGTGTTGACAATCACTTTGGCGCCTGATTGTGCATTTGCACCATCGCGGTGAAATAACTGGCAGGGTGCAATAGCGCTGCCTCCAACATCATTTCGTAACCCTCTGATTAATGGCAGGTATTTTCTTTTTGGCCAGCACATGACTATGGCACTCAAATTGAAGCACTCAATAGGTTTTTTCCTTCACGGTTTCTGCTGCCGGGCCACACTCAGCACCCGAAACTGACGCAACATCGAAGCAAAGGAGGTAAATGTGCTATCCAGGAAAACACCACAACTCAGCTCGACACGGAGTTACCATTACTATCCACTGCTTCTTATAGCCACTACATCGGGCATTTTATTAAGCTTTTATCTGAGTGGCGCTACTCCATTGTTAGTGACTGCACTTCTCGTCCAATCAGGATTGCTCTATCTGAGCCTAATTTCGCGTCAAAACGCATTAACTGACACACTAAACCTTATCCAGCAAAACGGAAAAACAAAGGCGCAAAGTGAATTGCGCTTTAACTCCGATCTGCAATTCAAAATCAATCTGTTGGCTACCCTTAAAACCTTTTCCAGAAAACTGGAACTGAGCAATGATTCTGTCTCTGAAATATCCCATTCCGCTGAGGAACTTACCCACAATTCAGCGCAACTGGCCACTAACATTCTGCAGCAATCACAAACCACCAGTACCCTGGCGGCCGGTATCAGCGAGATAGAATACACACTGGCTGAAGTCAGTCGTAATATTACTGATATTCAAAATAGTGTTCAGGCAACCAATGATCTCAGCCAGTCGGGCTCCGCCTCTGTCTCCGAGGTCAGAGCCCACGTTGAGCAGGTAGCCGTACTGTCCAAAGATGCGTTTGCACAGTTGCAAAAGTTAGAAGATCTCACGCTGAATGTCGCTTCCATCACGGATCTGATCAGCGAAGTATCAGATCAAACCAACTTATTGGCGCTGAACGCCGCCATTGAAGCCGCCAGAGCGGGTGAATATGGGCGCGGGTTTTCGGTGGTGGCGGATGAAGTTCGCAATCTTGCCAATAAAACCAATGATTCGGTGCGACAAATTGATGAGCATCTGGCGCAACTTAAAAAGCAGTCCAAAGTATTGACCTCGGACATGCAGGAGGTGGTACACAATATTGATAATACCGTTTCTGAGGCCGGTAATATCGAGTTGCTACTGAGTCAAATCAGTCAGCAGTCTTCTCAAATCAACAGTGATATTCAGGATATTTCAGGTGCCTCTCAGCAACAGCAGACCGCCACCTCCGAAATGTCCAAAAGTATCGAAGAACTGGCCTTAACGGCGCAGCAAAATGGCTATGCCGCTGAACAGGCGGCGCTGATTGCAAAGCATGTCTGGTCATTGAGCAACGACAAAACCATCACCCTTTAACGCTGGTGATAAGGAGCATATTATGTCCTATATTTGGATCGGCCTATTGCTAACCTCCGTGGTTTCAGGCTTGTATTGGCTACTGCGGCCAAAACCACTGACCGTTGATGTGCAACAGGCGCACCGGCTAAAAACACTGCGTCAGCTAATGTGGTTATTTCAGACTCATCGTGGCAAATCTATCGCCTGGCTGAGCGGAGACACACAGGTATTCGCTGAACTTACCGAAATTGCGCACCGCATTCAAAAGGCAATTAATGACTACAGAAGTACCGAACAGAGCAGTTCATATTGGCTGTCTACGGTAAAGCTGTGGCAACAAATTTCTGAACAATGGCGGAACAACACCGTAGAGGTAAACTTTAAGCAACACAATGCTTTGATAAGACAACTCATGTATACCATAGAGGACGAATTATCACTGGCGCTGCTCACGCAGAGAAACGAAAATTCCAATGCCGCATCTCAGTCCGGAGGAAACCTGCTATACGTGATTGAGTTTTTAGGGCAAACCCGAGCCATTGGTACCAACGTTACTTCGTCTGGTCGATGTGAAAGTATCACCAAAATTCGGCTTTGTTACTTAAGCCAAAAGCTCAGTGAATCAGTGAGCCTGTTGGAAAGACTGGACACGGGCTTTAAACATCAGGCCCGCCTTATCCCGCCGATATTGCAGTGCGTTCAGGAGCACTTATTACCGGCACAAAACCTGATGTCGACTCAGGAATGGTTTTCCCTGTGCACAGAGAGTATTGATGCGTTATATCGTTATTTCGACCAAACCATATTGAGCCATAACGGGCGAGCAACATCAGAATCAGTGTAATAGCAGTCAGTACTAATTGTGCTAACCCCATCCCTTTGTGTTTTCAATTGGATTTATAACGCAAAACGCCCCAAAAATGGGGCGTTTTTAATATAAGGGTCAGCCAGAATTAATAAAACGACTTACCTTCTTTTGCCATAGTTTTCAGGATTTCAGCAGGTGCGAATTTATCGCCAAACTGACCCTGATAATGTTCCAGGCGAGCCACTACGTGACCAATACCAAGACTGTCCATGTAACGGAACGGGCCACCCAAAAACGGCGGGAAGCCAATACCAAAGATAGTACCGATATCGCCGTCTCTGGGATTGCGTATTACCCCTTCATCCAGACACAGCGCCGCTTCGTTCAGCATCAACAATACACAACGCTCAGCAATCTGCTCGGCACTCATACGCTTAGAGATTTCGATACCTAATAAACTATACACCGAGGAATCTACTTCTCTACCGGGTTTCTTGCCACTGTAGTTGTACAAGCCCCTGCCATTTTTCTTGCCTTTGCGATCATCCGCGAGCAATTTATCAAACGCGTCAGGTGCCTTAAACCGGTCTCCGAGATCGGCCACCAGGATCGGTGAAATCTTCGCACCCACATCAATTCCTACTTCGTCCAGCAACTTCATCGGACCAACCGGAAAGCCGAACTTCACCAATGCCGAGTCGATATGTTCAATGGGCTCACCTGCCAGAAGCACGTTTGCTGCCTCATTCATATAAGGAGCCAGGATTCGGTTGACATAAAAACCGGCACCGTCTTTGACAACAATGGGTGTTTTGCCCTGTTTTTTGGCAAAATCGACCGTCGTAGAGATGGTTTCGTCTGAGGTTTTTTCATGGGCAATAACTTCAGCCAACGGCATTTTGTCTACCGGTGAGAAGTAATGCAGACCAATTACCTGCTCAGGACGTGCAGCTTTTTCAGCAATCTGACGAATTGGAATCGATGAAGTATTCGATGCAAAAATGGTGGATGCTTTGCAGTGGGTTTCCACGTCGTTCACCATTTGTTGCTTCAGGCCTACATCTTCAAATACCGCTTCTACTATGATATCGGTATCTTTAAAGCCTTCGTAATTCAGTGAGCCGGTAAGCATCGCCATTTGCTTCTGCATTTCTGACTTGCGCATAAACTTGCGCTTTACCTTTTTATTCAGCAGGTCATAGCTGTATTTCATCGCATTGGCGATGCCTTCAGCCCGCACATCTTTGATGCGCACTGGTAACCCGGCTTTGCTGGCAGTGACAAAAGCGATACCACCGCCCATCAGACCGCCACCCAATACGCCGACTTTGTCCAGTTTTGCCGGTGCAACACCGTCAACACCGGTTTCTTTTTTCATTTCAGTGGTAGCAAAAAAGATATTGCGCAACTGCTCTGATTCCGGTGTCATAACCAGCTTACCAAAAAACTTAGCTTCCAGTTCATAACCGCGTTTGGTGGCTTTACCACCGCTGGCTTCCAGAATATCCAGAATATGTTCCGGCGCCGGATAATTGCCTTTGGTTTTACTTATCGTTTGCTTACGAGCCTGTTTAAACAGAATTTGACGCCCCAGGGTAGTGCCTTCAAGGAATTTGTTGGCCCCTTTGAGTACCGGCGGCTTGCGATTCGGCTTCCCTTTCAGAGCGAATTGACGTGCCACATCCAGTAATACACTCTCTGGCACCACGTCATCCACGATACCGTATTTTTTGGCCTGTTTGGGACGCGCCGGTGCACCAGTTAGCATCATTTTCATCGCCTGCTGAATACCTATCAGTGCGGGTAAGCGTTGAGTACCGCCACTGCCAGGCAGCAAACCCAGTTGTACCTCCGGCACACCCAGCTGGGTTTTGGGGCTATCCGTACAGACCCGGTAATGGCAGGCCAATGCCAGCTCCAGACCACCACCCAGACAAGGGCCGTGAATAGCGGCTACAAACGGCACCCGAAAGTTTTCCATCCGATCAAAGACTTGCTGTCCGCCTTTTGATAAGGCTTCTGCTTCTTCTGCGGTCTTGCAGGCTGCCAGCATAGTAATATCCGCACCCGCCACAAAAGACGACTTTTTACCACTGGCCAGAACAACGCCTTTAATATCGCTGTCGCTTTCGATGTCATCCAGCATTTTGCTGATTTGATCACCAAACTCCGCTTTCAGGGTATTCATGCTTTCGCCGGGCACATCCATCGTGAGGATGGCAATACCGTCTTCAAATTTCTCTAATGTGAAGGCGCTTTGTACTTGTTCAGTCATTATTTGCTTCTCCAAATCCCGGCTAATTATTCAGTTTCTACGATCATCGCTGCGCCCAATCCGCCAGCGGCACAGGCTGTCAACAGACCAGTTCCACCGCCTCTGCGGTTAAGTTCATTCAGCATTTGCGTGATCATACGTGTACCCGTTGCAGCAAACGGGTGGCCATAGGCAATAGAGCTACCCATGACATTAAACTTGTCCATGTCAATTTCACCCGTTGCTTTGTCCCGGCCTAATTTTTCTTTGGCAAATTTATCGCTGGCAAACATTTTTACGTTAGCCAGTGTTTGTGCTGCGAACGCTTCGTGCATTTCAATCAATGTAAGATCATTGAGGGTCATACCCGCTCTGTCCAGCGCAATAGGTGTCGCATAAGACGGTCCCATCAACATGTCTTCCCAGACATCAATGGCAGAAAATGCGTAACTTTTTATATATCCCAACGGTTTATAACCCAGGGCTTTCGCTTTGCTTTCTGTCATCATCAGCACTGCAGAGGCACCATCCGTCAACGGGGTTGCATTCGCCGCAGTAACGGAGCCGTATTTTTTATCAAACACCGGACGCAGCTTTTTGTAACCTTCCAGGCTGGAATCAAAGCGAATATTATTGTCTTTTTCCAACGCGCCTTTATAAGGTTCAGCCCAGGCGGTCATCACTTCACCGTCTAACTTGCCGTCATTCCAACTGGCTGCGGCATTGCTGTGAGAGCGATGCGCCAACGCATCCTGCTCTTCACGGGATATCTGGTGAGATTTTGCCATCTGTTCCGCCGTTTGCCCCATCGACAAACCGGTTGAGTATTCAGCAACAGCCGGCGGTACCGGCATTAAATCTTTCAGGCCCAGTTTTTTGAAGATGGCCCACTTTTGCCCCAGGGTTTTTGCTTTTTGTGCATCCACCAGGGCGCGCGCTAACTTTTTAGAAACTCCAATTGGCGATACCGACGTAGAGTCCGCACCACCGGCAATGCCCACATCGACAATACCGGCCATCATGGACTCGGCAACATTGACTGTCGCCTGGAAACTGGTGGCACAGGCACGCGACACACTGTAGGCATCCGTGCTGACATTCATCCCGGTACCGAGAACGATTTCCCGGGCGATATTGGGCGCCTCAGGCATCTGGACTACCTGGCCATACACAACTTGATCAACCCATTCTGGTTTGATGTCATTGCGCACCAACATTTCATTGACAACCATTTTGCCTAAATCCAGTGCCGGAATACCGTGAAAAAACGTCGCCATTTTTGCGAAAGGGGTTCTTAAACCTGCGACGATGGCAATGCGTTCACCGTCTCTGGTGGTGACAGATTGCTGTTTGGACATGTTACACCTCTGAGTGGTCAGACCTGTTAATTTTTTGTGATTTTAACTTTTTGATTAGAAATTACAATCTAAAGTGGCAAATTCTGTAATATCCGCCCCGGATCAGCAGCTTGTTCAAACTTTCTACATAAGTCGCTCTGTTTGTAACATTGTTTTTCACAGATGGAACCTTATATAGACTGCACGCTCTTATTTTTGGTATCAATGCACACTGGCAGGCAATATTCGAAGTAGCATTGCCAGCCCATTGAGAATAGATTAAATCTGCGGAATTTCCGCTACCTCATTCAAAATAGTAAAAAATTAAGAAAACTATGGCAGCCGAACAGTTCAGAACGTTAAAAACCTATTTAGACTCCCAGGTAATTGGGCAACCGGAATTCACTAAAAATATCCTGATTGCCTTATTGGCCGATGGACATTTACTGGTTGAGGGTCCGCCGGGCCTGGCAAAAACCAGAGCGGTAAATGCGTTGGCAAAAGGCATTGAAGGTGACTTTCACCGTGTGCAGTTTACCCCGGACCTGTTACCTGCCGATTTGACGGGCACCGACATTTACCGACCAGAAACCGGTGAGTTTGTATTCCAGAAAGGACCACTATTCCACAACCTGGTGTTAGCCGACGAAATCAACAGGGCTCCCGCAAAAGTGCAGTCGGCGCTGCTGGAAGCAATGGCTGAGCAGCAAATTACAGTGGGCAATAAAACCTATCCGCTGTCTTCGTTATTCCTGGTTATGGCCACCCAAAACCCGATTGAACAGGAAGGCACCTACCCGCTTCCGGAAGCTCAGCTTGACCGTTTTTTAATGCACCTGAATGTAGATTACACGGGCGCAGAAACCGAGTTGGAAATTTTGCGACTGACCCGTTCAGAATCGTTAAAGCAAAAAGTAACACCGCCGACGCCACTTACTCAGGAACAAATTTTCAAGGCCAGAGAAGAAGTACTGTCTTTGCATCTGGATGAAAATCTTGAGCGTTATTTGGTGGAAATCATTATCACAACACGTCAGGGTCACAAGTATGATGACAGACTGGTGCGTTGGTTAGAATTTGGCGCCAGCCCACGGGCCACGATTGCGCTTGATAAATGTGCCCGCGCGCACGCCTGGCTTAGCGGCAGAGACTATGTCGGCCCCGATGATATTCAGGCTGTGGTACACAATACCTTGCGTCATCGCATTTTGCTGTCCTATGAAGCGGAAGCTGAGGGTATAACGGCTGATCAGGTTCTGGACCTGATTATTGAATTGGTTCCTGTGCCATAGGAGACAATCGGATGGCACAGTTTGATGTAAATGCCTGGTTGCGGGTTCATCACGCCGACGGCGTCAATGTCGATATGGCGGAGCTGCTCTATTATCGCAGTAAAACCAGTTTATTGAATTTAAACCCCCATAAAACGGTGCAGGCCCGCCTCGCCGGTACCTATCTTACGAAAATGAAAGGTCGGGGTATGGAGTTCGATGAAGCCAGGCATTATCAACCCGGTGATGATATCCGGGCCATTGACTGGCGGGTAACGGCGCGTACCGGGAAAACTCACACCAAATTATTCAGGGAAGAAAAAGAGCGTCCGGTATTTATTCTGGTGGATTTTTCTCATTCTATGCATTTTGGTACCCAGCTATTGTTTAAATCCGTGGCTGCGGCACATTTAGCTTCTCTGATCGCCTGGGGAGCCTCAAAGCGCGGTGATCGTATCGGTGGTCTGGTGTTCAATGAATCTGAACATCGCGAATTTAAACCCATGACTCGACAAAAAGCGGTGTTGTCGTTACTTAGCGGTATCAAAAACCTGCACCAAAATGCCATTTCAGATAATCCGGCACAAACCTTCAGTGATGCCTGTGCCCGCATCAGACGTCTGGCTCGCCCCGGCTCCGCTGTTTTTATTCTCAGTGATTTTTTACATCTGGACAATGCTGCGCAGCGCCATCTGTCACAATTATCACGGCACTGCGAAGTGATGGCCTATCGCATCAGCGACCCATTTGAACATCAGCTTCCCGCAGTCAGAGTAGCGCAAACCGTGGCGGTTACCGATGGTAAAACACGTCAGAACATTACGCTCGGTGAGCAAAGCCAGGCCATGGACTATCAAAAAATACATGCTCAATTGATGAATAATATCTACAAAGAACTGCAGCAATCCCACGTTCGTGTGATTGATATTAACGCCGGGGTTCCCCTGGAAACACAACTGAATCCTTTGCAAAAAATAGCCTGAGGTAACATCAAATTATGCAAGGTATGCCAGTTTCATTACCCGAATCTTTTAGCCAAAACCCACAGGGTGCAGACGTTGGTTTGTGGCCGCTGGCGTGGGGATGGTGGGCACTGTTAGCCCTGTGTCTGATCTTACTGACATTGGGGGTTGTCTGGTGCGTTAAACGAGTCAAACAACAAAAAGCCAAAAAGCAGGCGATAAAGGCGCTGAAAGCCTTGCCATTATCGCAACAAAACAACTTACAGTACTGTAATCAGATCTTAAAACGAGTGTTTATGAGTTACTTTCCCAGAGGCCAGGTGGAAAGTTTGCACAGTCAGCAATGGACCGCCTTTTTAGCGGCACAATTAAAACCTGCAAAGACGGCAAAATTTCAGGTTTTATTTCAGGCCCTGAATAGCGGTTTATACCGCAGAACGTCCGGGGAACAGGCCAGTGCAGGCAGTGAGGACACAACGCAACTGGTGGGCTTAGCCATAGATTACATTAAACTGGCATTACCTCCCGGTAAAAAACAGCTTATAGTTGCAGAAGGAGCCAGTCATGATTGAGTTTCTTTGGATTTGGGCCTTTGCACTTTTACCCCTGCCGTTACTGGCGCGACTTTTGCCCGGTAAGAAGGCGCAACAACAAGCCGCATTGATGGTACCGCAGCTCACTCAGGGGATGCAAAGCATCGAAAAGCCGGCTTCGCGCAGTAAAGTTTATATTATTCTGGCGAGCCTGGCCTGGATAGCCCTGGTTACGGCCGCTGCGCGCCCTCAGTGGTTAGGCGATCCCATCAGTATTCCGTCAGAAGGCCGGGATTTAATGCTGGCAGTGGATTTATCCGGCAGTATGGAAATGGAAGACATGGCCATTAACGGCCGAACCGTTAACCGGCTGCAGATGATTAAATATGTGATGGATGATTTTATTGAGCGACGGGTGGGTGACCGCATTGGTCTTATCCTGTTCGGCGACACCGCATATTTACAGGCGCCGCTCACCTACGACCGGGAAACTGTTAAAACGCTACTCAGTGAATCCCTGATAAAACTGGTGGGTGAAAGAACGGCTATCGGTGATGCCGTAGGCCTGGCCGTTAAACGATTCCGCAAAAAAGAAGAATCTAATCGGGTCCTCATTTTGCTCACAGACGGACAAAATACGGCAGGCAACCTGGACCCAATGCAAGCCAAGGAACTGGCCGTAGCTGAAGACATTACCATATATACGATTGGTGTCGGTGCCGACCAAATGATAACGCGGGGCTTATTTGGTAACCGCCGCATAAATCCATCGGCGGAACTGGACGAAGGTATGTTGACCGATCTGGCGCAAGCCACTGGTGGGCAATATTTCAGAGCCCGCGACGTTCAAGAACTGGAACAGATCTACAGCACCTTAGATGAGCTGGAACCGATTGCCCGAGAAACCCGACAAATGCGTCCGTTAAAAGCTTTGTTTTATTACCCCCTGGCACTGGCATTGATTATCAGCGCGCTGATGGCGCTGATTCCATTGGTTAAGCGTATTTTCGTTTTCATTGGTGGTCTTTCTCGAGGGGTGGCAACGCGATGAATTACCTTGACATCATTGACAACTTTCATTTTCTCAGACCTCTGTGGTTACTGGCCTTGCTGCCCCTTGCGGTGCTTGTATTGTCATTGCGCAAACAGGCCCGCTCGCAGAGTGGTTGGCAAGGCGTGCTAGCAAATCATTTGTATAACAACCTGATAAGCGGTGAAGCAACGAAAGGCGTTACCCCGCCCTGGGGACTGTTGTTTTGTGGCTGGATGATCGCCTGTTTAGCGTTGGCCGGTCCGACATGGGAACGCCTGCCACAACCTGTGTATCAGGTCAGCAAAGGCAAAGTCGTCATGCTGGACATGTCGATGTCGATGCGAGCTGAAGACATCAAACCAAATCGTTTGGCCCGTACCCGCTACAAAGCCATGGACTTGGTCAGTTTGCTGGAAGAAGGCGAAACCGGTCTGGTGGCCTATGCCGGAGAGGCTTTTGTCATCAGCCCACTGACTTCTGACATTCAAAACCTGCAAGCGTTAATCCCCAGTTTGTCGCCAGAAATCATGCCATCACAAGGAAGCGATGCCCTTTTCGCGCTGGAAACAACCTTCGAACTTCTCAAAAATGCGGGCTATCAAAGTGGCGAAATCTATTGGCTCACGGATGGTGTCGATCTTTCTGAAGTCGCGCCAATCCGCAATTTATTGTCAGACTACGACCACACCATCAACATTCTGGCGATTGGTACCGAAGAAGGCGCCCCTATCAAGGATCTCAATGGCAACTTCCTGAAGGATGCCGCAGGTGCGGTAGTTATTCCCCGGTTGAGAAAATCGGCGCTTTCCACCCTGGCACAAAGCACTGGTGGTCGGTTTGTGATGAGTCGACCTGACGATGCCGATATCAAATATTTAACCGAAGCTTTGTTTGAGCCACAGGAGTCAAAAGAGAGTGAACAGCAAAATAGTTTCGGTGACCAATGGCGAGAATTTGGCCCCTGGTTACTGTTAATACTCCTGCCAATGGCGGCATACAGCTTTCGACGGGGTGTATTGCCCTTGTTACTGCTAACACTGCTGACAGACGCCCATAAACCAGTGCATGCAGACTGGTGGCAGGATCTGTGGCAAACACCAAATCAACAAGGCGCTAAGAGCTTTCAACAGGAACAGTTTGCCGAGGCAGCAGAACAATTTAATGATCCAATGTGGAAAGGCTTGTCGCATTTTAATGGCGGAAACTATGAGGCTGCGGCTGAAGTCTATTCAGCGCTGGATACCCCTGATGGCAATTTTGCTTTGGGCAACAGTCTGGCGCAATTGCAGCAATATCCACAAGCCATAGCCGCCTTTGAAAGAGTTTTGGAGTTGGCTCCGGAATACCCTAACGCCGCGGAAAACAAAAAATATCTCGAAGATTTGATGCAACAACAAGAGCAACAGAATCAAAACTCCGAAAACACTGAACAGAATGAGCAACAGCAAGATCCTCAGCAACAGAACCAGCAAGATGGTCAAAATGGCGAATCGCAGCAACAAGAGCAACAGCAGGAACAACAAAGCGAGTCGCAACAATCCGAAGACGCTGAAGCGCAAGAGCCTTCAGAACAACAACAAAGCGAACCCAATCAGGAGGCGGCTGAGCAACAACAAACTGAACAGCAGCAATCAGAAGAGCAACAGCAATCTCAGCAGGAACAATCTGATTCCGAACAGGAGATGCAGGAACAACAAGCTCAGTTACAAGAACAACCTGAGTTAACTGATGAACAGAAAGAACAATTACAGAAAATTGAAAACTGGTTGCGCAAGGTACCTGATGATCCGGCATTTTTGCTTAAGCGCAAAATGTTGCTTGAACAAAAGCGTCGGCAACGACAACGACTTCCCAACTCACAACAAAAAAATTGGTAGATCATGCGAGTTAACATTTCCAATCCCATATTATGCATACTTTGCCTGGTTATCTTTTGGGCTAATACGGCTTTAGCCGCGCCAACGGAAGCCTCCGCCACTGTAGATAAAAATCCGGTTATGGTAGAAGAATCGTTCCGATTAACGGTGACAGTGAATGATGATGTACCCGGCGACGAATTTGACAGCTCACCGCTTTTACAGGACTTTGTCGTAGGACGCACCAGCGTTAGCCGTCAGACACAAATGATCAACTTCGATACCACGCGCTCGACCGTATGGACGACCACGTTAATGCCAAGACAGGCCGGACAATTTACCATTCCGGCTCTGCGGGTGGCAGGACTTACCACAGCACCTATTCAGGTTCAGGTAGTGCCTGTGTCTAATGCAACTCAGGCGCAAAACAGAGACATTTATATCACCGCCGAAGTGGAGAAAGCCTCGGTGTTTGTGCAGCAGCAAATCAAATACACTACCCGCCTGCATCTGGCCGTTGATTTGCAAAGTGGCAGTTTGAGCCAACCCGAATTACCCGGGGCAGATATCGAGCAGGTAGGTAAAGATCGAGAGTTTACCGACATTATTAATGGCAAGCGCTATCGAATTATTGAGCGTACCTTTTCAATCATTCCCAATAGCAGTGGCGAGTATACTATTCGCGGTCCGTTATTTGACGGTGAAGTCATCGACAACAATCGTCAATCCTTCGGCTTTTTTAATCGCACCCGCAATGTACAGCGCATTGCTAAAGATGTAGACGTTGAAGTGTTACCAATCCCGGAAGGGTACAATGAACACTGGCTACCGTCTGAATTCGTGCAGCTCACCGAAGAGTGGCAAACCTCTGACAATGAGTTTCGGGTGGGAACGCCGGTGACCCGAACCATTACACTGACAGCGGTAGGCGTTACCGAAACCCAGCTGCCAGAACTGGACACACTTTACCCACCGTCGATGAAGGCGTACCCGGATCAAGCAGAAACCGCACGTGTACAACGCAACGGGACAATTGTGGCGCAACGCACGGAAACAGTGGCCCTCATCCCTAACGAAGAAGGCACAATGATAATCCCGGAAGTTACCCTGAAATGGTTTAATGTGGTCACTAAAGAAACCGAAGTGGCCCGCTTACCCGCGCGAAGCATTGAGGTACTTGCCCCCGCCAGTGCACCTCAGGCACTCCCTGACAGTCCGAAAGTCAATCCGGTGACCCCACCCGCAACAGTAACCGAATCGCCCCTGGCCGCCATACCCATGAGCAACGCCTGGTGGTCTGTCAGTAGTTGGGCGCTGTTAGTGTTGTGGCTGCTGACGTTACTGATATGGTGGCTGTCTGCACGGCAGAGAGTCACACCCGTTAAAACAGAAAGCACCCCATTACGTGTACAAAAACCCTACTGGCAAGAACTGCAAAAAGAATTGATGCGCAATAAAGTCGACGTCAATAAGGTGAATGGCCTATTGCCCGGCTGGTTAGCTACTCTATCCGGTTTAAACAATGTGTCGGTATATACCCACCTTGAGCGACTGGACAACAGCCAGTTAAAAGTCGCTATTGATAACTTTTTTAAGCATTATTTCGGACAGTCGGGTCAGACCTCGGAAAAGCAAGTATTGAAAGCGCTGTTGTCGGAAGCACAGAAGGTGGAAAAACAACAGCGACAATACCGCACGAAAGAAAAGCAACAATTAGCCTCTCTGTATCCCACCCGTTAACTGGGTTTTACCGGGTGATATCAATATGACAGTAACAACAGAAACTATTTTTGCGCTATTAGCTTAAAACAGCGTACTATCGGTGCTTTATTTATCTCAGTCCCGGTAACACGTTGGCCGGGCTTTATCGGGCGTTGTAAGCAATGTTTTACAACTTCTAACGAAATTATAAAAATTGTGAAGTATTCACGAAATCAAAACAAAATTTAAACGGTCACAATGAATACGCAGGAAAAGCAACAAAAATATGAACAGCTGGTTCGCGACATGCACGCAGATGTGTACCGTTACGCTTACTGGTTGATCAAAGACAAAGCCATTGCCGAGGATGTTGTTCAGGAAACCTTTTTAAGAGCCTGGAAATCACTGGACTCATTAAAAGACGATAAGGCTGCAAAAGCCTGGTTGATAACCATACTGCGCCGCGAAAATGCGAGACGCTTCGAGCGTAAGCAATTCGATTTGGTGGATATGGACGATGTTTCTTTGGCAGATGATGGCCCAATGCATGAAACCCAAATAGAACACGGTGAACTGCACAAATTGATGGAAAATTTAAGCGAGGAATACCGGGAGCCTTTAATGCTGCAGGTGATCTTTGGGTACAATGGTGAAGAAATCGCACAGGAACTCAGCTTAAACAAAAACACAGTAATGACAAGATTATTCAGGGCTCGCAATCAATTGAAAGAAGCGCTGGAAAAAGGTGAGAAGTAAGAGATGTCTTTGAATACAGACAATGACAAAATTCGTCAATCCATCATGGCTGATCCAGCCACTAGTGACGCGGAAATAACGGCGGCAATAAACGCTGATGAAAACCTGAAAGAGTTTCAGATTGCTATGTTGGAACTGGATAAAGCGATAAAAGAAACCAGTGAAGTAGCTGTCCCTGAAGGTTTGATGGACAAACTGTTGCACATTCCACAAAGCGATGCTGCAGAAACTCCAACAGCAGAGGAACAGCCGGAAACGAAACAGAATAAAGTTGTTGCACTGAGCAGCAAGCGAAACCACATAGTGCAATTGGCACTGGCTGCCAGTATCGCTTTTGCTGTGGGTCTGAGCTTTACCCTGTTTAATCAAAACCCGGATATCCGTTCCGGCGCCGACCTGGCACTTGCGCATATGTACCATGAGCGAGCCTATACCCAACGGGTATCCAGAGAGGTGTCACTGGAAGAAGTTAACACCAAGTTGGCGACTTTTGGCGGTGAAATGCTCAATGCAATTGGTCAGGTGACGTATGCCAATTTCTGCTTTTTTGAAAGCCAGAAAAGTTTACATCTGGTCATGCACACCGAATCCGGGGATATTACCTTGTTTGTAACCCCTAAAGATTTAAAAAATGAGATAGACAGTCAGTTTCAGGACGATGCCTATGAAGGCAGAAGTTGGAAAATGCAGGAAGCAGATATCACTATCATTGGTGAGAAAGGCAAGCTCGACCCGGAACTGGAAACCCGAATTCGACAATCCATGCAGTTTTCGGCCTGACCTCACCGAGCAGCTTCATATTAAAAAATCCGCTTAAGGCGGATTTTTTGTATATTGCGATAAGCACCGAAACAAAATTGCCTCTGAACTGGATTTTTACCTGCGTTCAGTGTCATGATGTAACAATAAAAAGAATAATCGGACAATTGAATGGACCCTTATCTACTACTCGCCCTCGCCCTATATTTCTGCGCCATGCTGGCCATTGGACTCTTCGCTTTTAAAACTAATGATGCCTCTGTTTCTGGTTTTTTACTGGGCGGCCGTAAAGTAGGCCCGGCGGTTACGGCATTGTCTGCGGGTGCCTCGGATATGAGTGGCTGGATGTTGATGGGCTTGCCCGGTGCCATGTATCTGAGTGGCTTATCCAGTAGCTGGATTGCCATTGGTCTGTTAATTGGTGCCTGGTGCAATTACACCTTTGTTGCGCCGAGACTGCGTACCTACACTGAGGTGACCAACTCCCTTACCATACCGGACTTTCTCGAGCGTCGATTTGAAGATAATTCACGGATTCTGCGCATTGTCTCCGCCATGGTTATTATTACCTTTTTTGCCATTTACACTACCTCAGGTGTCGTTGGTGGCGGTAAATTATTTGAAAGCGCTTTTGAACTGCCCTATGAGTTAGGACTATATATCACAGCCGGTATCGTGGTGATCTATACCCTGTTTGGCGGCTACCTGGCGGTAAGTATGACCGACTTTGTACAGGGCTGTATCATGTTTGTCGCTCTGATCATGGTGCCTGTTGTGGCCATCTTTGAACTGGGCGGCAGCACAGAAACCAGCCAGTTAATTCAAACCGCAAATAGTGAAGCTTTTAACTTAATTAACGGGGTTTCCCTGCTGGCGATTTTGTCCAGCATGGCCTGGGGACTGGGCTATTTTGGCCAACCCCATATCATCGTGCGATTTATGGCCATTTCCAGTGTAAAAGATCTCAAAGTCGCCCGCAAAATCGGCATGAGCTGGATGTTAGTCACGTTAATTGGTGCGCTGGCAGTTGGCCTAACCGGTCTGGCTTACGTACATAAAACCCAGTTACCACTTTCCGATCCGGAAACTATCTTTATCGTTTTATCCAACACCTTGTTTCACCCATTCATTTCCGGCTTTTTATTGGCGGCAATTTTGGCAGCCATTATGAGTACGGTCTCCTCGCAACTGCTGGTAACATCCAGCTCGCTGGCAACGGATCTGTACCATGAATTTATCAACAAAGACGCGCCACAAAAACAGGTACTTTTGGTGAGCCGTATCAGTATTTTCCTGGTGGCTGCGTTGGCGATATTTATCGCTCATGACAGAGATAGCTCTATCTTGTCGTTAGTTTCCAATGCCTGGGCAGGCTTCGGTGCTGCATTTGGGCCTTTAGTATTGTTTAGCTTATTCTGGAAAAAAACCACCAGAGCTGGCGCAATAACCGGCATGCTAACCGGTGCCATCACGGTTCTCTTCTGGATTTATGCGCCGGTTGGACCGGAAGGTGCAACAATGAGCGCCTACCTGTATGAGATTGTCCCGGGCTTTATCGTGGCGACCTTGTCTATATGGCTGGTGAGTTTATGCAGTCAGGATTCTTCAGAGTCCATGCAACAAGATTTTATGAGTATGCAAAAAAACCTTTAATATCCTGTAGATGGAAATTGACTCGACTCAAGTTATCACTACAATGAAATCACCTGCAACCGTGGCGACCGTTAAATTCCCCTGTTGCAGGGTTAGCGTATGACAGCCGGATAAAGGACCAAAAGCATGGCATTTTATGCAGCACGCCAGCCCATCTTGGATATAAATAAATCTGTATATGCCTATGAACTCTTGTTCAGGGAAAGTCTGAAAAATGTATTTCCAGACGTATGTGAAAATGAGGCCACCTCAAAAATGATTGATGGCCTGCAAACCAATTTGGGACTGGATACCTTAACCCAAAATAAGCTGGCCTTTATCAACTTCACCCACGATACGTTAATTGACCGTTACCCACTGCTCTTGCCCAATGACCAAGTGGTTGTAGAAGTGCTGGAAACCGTCAGACCCGGTAAAAAACTGCTGGCTGCCGTTAAAGAGATCAAAGAACAGGGTTACATAGTGGCACTGGACGATTATGTCCATGAGCCCGTCTGGAAACACTTTTATCCCTATACCGATATTATAAAAATTGACTGGCAAGCCATGACGGTTGATGAAATCAAAGAAGTCATAACGGCGATTGAAGAATACCCACAAATTAAGTTGTTGGCGGAAAAAGTAGAAACCCACGAAGATTATCAGACAGCGGTAGACTTAGGGTTTTCCTATTTCCAGGGATACTTTTTCAGTAAACCAGAAGTGTTAAAAGGTTACTCGCTGCAACCTTCTCAGTTAGCGCTGGCGCAACTCATGTCAGAAATGGCCGAAGAAGAGCCAAACATTAATAAAATTACGCGTGCTTTCGAAATTGACGTCAACATGTCATTTAAGCTGCTCAAGTACGCGCAATCTTCCTTGTTTAACCGTACCCAGCAGGAAGTCAGCAACATTAAACAGGCTATTGTGGCCATCGGTCTGCAAGAGTTACGTCGCTTTGTTTCCCTGATGTTTACCGCACAATTTAAAACCGACAAGCCGCATGAACTGACGGTGATGTCTCTCACCCGGGCACGATTTTGTGAGTCCATTGCCGCCCTACCAGGACAAAAAGTGGATAAGTCATCCGCCTTTTTGGTGGGACTGCTGTCGCTTTTAGATGCGATGCTGGACACCAGCATTGAAGAGCTTTTAGAGAAGCTTCCGTTAGCCGAATCGATAAAAACGGCACTGATTAAAGGCGAAGGACTGATGGCTGACTATATCAATCTGGTTCGCCGCTATGAGAAAGCAGAATGGGAAGAAGCCTACTTTATTTCCATGAAGATCAATGCCGATTCTGATCGCACAGCCAACAGTTTTGTGGAAGCGCAAACCTGGGCAACAGAAAGAGCTGAGTTTTCGAAGTAACTCAGAATGTGTATCTTATTATTTTTGGGATTGAATTAGTCCAAAAAGTCATATTTTAACCTGACATATTGTGTTAAAGTTCTAAGCATATAATTCTTTAATATATTAGTTATAAGCTAGAATTTTTTAGGCTCAATATGTCATCACAAATTCCTTCTTTAACTCACCTCAGACAACTTGAGGCTGAGAGTATTCATATTTTCCGTGAAGTAGCCGCAGAGTTTGAAAACCCTGTCATGCTCTATTCGGTCGGTAAAGACTCTTCGGTACTATTGCATCTGGCCCGTAAAGCCTTTGCCCCCGGAAAAATCCCCTTTCCTTTGATGCACGTTAACACCACGTGGAAATTTAAGGAAATGATCGAATTTCGGGACAGAATGGCTGAAAAGTATGGTTTCGAACTGATCAGTTATACCAACCCTGAAGGGGCAGATAACAAAGTAACGCCCTTCACCCATGGCAGTGCCAAATACACTGACATCATGAAAACGCAGGCGTTAAAGCAGGCTCTGGACAAGTACCAGTTTGATGCCGCATTTGGGGGTGCTCGCCGGGATGAAGAAAAATCTCGCGCCAAAGAAAGGGTTTTTTCCTTCCGTGATAAAAATCACCGTTGGGACCCGAAAAACCAGCGTCCGGAGTTGTGGAACATTTACAACGCTCAGATAAACAAGGGCGAAAGCATTCGGGTATTCCCCATGTCAAACTGGACCGAGCTGGATATCTGGCAATACATCTACATGGAAAATATTGATATCCCAAGTTTGTATCTGGCCAAACCCAGACCGGTTGTGGAACGAGACGGCGTTAAAATTATGGTAGACGATGAACGTATGCCGTTACTTGAGGGTGAAGAACCTCAAATGCTTTCGGTGCGATTCCGTACCCTGGGTTGTTACCCCCTTACCGGCGCAGTCGAATCGACTGCCAGCACATTACCGGAAGTTATTCAGGAAATGCTGTTGACCAAAACGTCGGAAAGACAAGGCCGGGTTATCGACCATGATTCTGCCGGTTCAATGGAGAAGAAAAAAATGGAGGGTTATTTCTGATGAGTCGCGATATCGTGTGGCACGAGCACAAAGTTGATAAAAACAGCAGAGCAAAACAGAATAAGCAAAAGCCCCTGGCCATTTGGTTTACCGGGTTAAGTGGTTCAGGCAAATCCACGTTAGCCGGGTTGCTGGAACAAAAGTTACAGGCTGAAGGAAAACACACCTATCTACTGGACGGTGACAATATTCGTCATGGTTTATGTGGTGACCTGGGTTTTTCAGACAAAGACCGGGTGGAGAATATTCGCCGTATCAGTGAAGTAGTGAAGTTATTTGTAGACGCCGGGCAAATTGTACTCACCGCCTTTATCTCACCTTTCAAAGCTGATCGCGCTTTCTGCCGGGAATTACTGGACGCACAGGAATTTGTAGAAGTATTCGTGGATGTGCCACTTGAGATCTGTGAACAACGCGATCCCAAGGGGCTGTATAAAAAAGCCCGTTCTGGTGATATCAAACACTTTACCGGATTGGATAGCCCTTACGAAGCACCGCTTTCTCCGGAGATTCACCTGAAAGTTAGCGACCAAACTGCAGAAGCCGTGACCGAAGACTTATACCAACAATTACTGCAAAAAGGATTTATTTAAGTGAGTATTTCTGAACAATTAAACACACTCCTGGAGCCCGTGATTGATATCACCCGTTCAGCGGGTGACGCCATTATGGAAATTTATCAGAAAGACTTCTCTATCTACGAAAAATCCGATGAAAGCCCGTTGACTGAGGCGGATTTGGCGGCTCATAAGATTATTGTGCAGCGTCTGGCTGACATTTCAGACTACCCCATACTGTCCGAAGAATCAGCGGATATCAGTTGGCAGGAAAGACAAACCTGGCAAACTTATTGGCTGGTAGATCCGTTAGACGGCACAAAAGAGTTTATTAAAAAGAATGGTGAATTCACCGTGAACATCGCCCTGATACACCAGGGAAGTCCGGTGCTTGGTGTAGTTAACGCCCCTGCCATTAACGAGATTTATGCCGGCGTTATTGGTGGTAGCTGTTTTAAAGAGCACAGTGACAAAAGCCGAAATGCGTTGCAACCGGCTAATTCAACACAGGCGCAACAACTCAAAGTGGTTGGTAGCCGTTCTCACCAAAGCCCCGAAATTGCAGGGTTTCTGGAAGCGCTGGGCAAAGACAGCGAACTGGTTGCAATGGGAAGTTCATTGAAATTATGTTTGGTGGCAGAAGGTAAAGCACACCTGTACCCTCGCCTTGGCCCAACCTCTGAGTGGGATACTGCCGCAGCACATGCGGTTGTGAATGCGGCCGGTGGTAAGGTAACTCTGATGCAGCAAAATGATGCTGGCATCTGGCAAGACTCCGGAGACGAGTTGCTCTACAACCAAAAAGAATCTGTTTTAAACCCCTATTTTTTAGTGAGTGCATAAACGATGCATAACGAAAACGAATTACTTCAAAAAGATGTATTAGCGTATCTTGAACAACATGAGCAAAAAGACCTGCTTCGATTTTTAACCTGCGGTAGCGTCGATGATGGTAAGAGCACTTTAATTGGTCGCCTGCTGCACGACTCCAAAATGATCTATGAGGATCAACTTGCCGCCGTTGTTAAAGACAGTAAAAAAGTGGGAACAACCGGTGAAAAAGTTGACCTTGCATTACTGGTAGATGGTTTGCAATCGGAACGAGAGCAAGGTATTACCATTGATGTTGCCTACCGTTATTTTTCTACGGATAAGCGCAAATTCATCATTGCGGATACGCCCGGGCACGAACAATATACCCGCAACATGGTAACAGGCGCTTCCACCTGTGATCTGGCTATCATTTTGGTAGATGCCAGACACGGCGTTCAGGTTCAGACTAAACGTCACTCTTTCCTGGTTTCACTACTGGGCATCAAAAATATTGTGGTTGCCATCAACAAGATGGATTTGATGGATTACAGACAAGACGTGTTCGAAAAGATCCGTTCTGATTTTAAGGCCTTCTCGAAAGATCTGGCCTTTGAAGACGTCAACTTTGTGCCTATTTCGGCCCTCAATGGCGACAATGTCGTTAACCCTTCCGAACATCTGGGTTGGTATCAGGGTGCGCCATTGATGCAAATCCTCGAAACTATCGAAATTGACCGCAATAAAAACAAAGAAGACTTCCGCTTCCCGGTACAGTATGTAACGCGTCCAAACCTTAACTTCAGAGGATTTGCAGGTACTATCGTATCCGGTGAAATTAAGATTGGCGACCAGATTACGGCACTGCCGTCCGGTAAAACATCGAAGGTGAAATCCGTTGTAACGTTTGATGGCGATTTACAATATGCTCACACGCCGCAAGCCGTCACCCTGACGTTAGAAGACGAAATTGATATTTCCCGCGGAGACATGATCGTCAAATCCGACAATCAACCGCTGAATTCTGACACCTACACAGCGCATCTGGTGTGGATGGCTGAAGAAGCCTTAATGCCTAACAAGCAGTATGCGATTAAGTTTGCAACGAAAAAAGTAACGGGTAGTATTTCATCCATTGAACACAAAATTGATGTTAATACCCTGGAAAAGAGTGACGCTGTACACCTGGAGTTAAATGAAATTGCCGAAGTGCAACTCAAATTAACCGAATCAGTGGCTGCTGACCCTTATACCCTAAATCGCGCCACCGGTGCCTTTATTGTTATTGATCGTATCTCAAACGCCACAGTGGGATCCGGGATGATAATTAAAGCCAATGAATCTCAAAAAAGCGCCGATTCGCAGGACTTTTCCGAATTTGAGCTTGAGTTTAATGCTTTAGTGCGCAAACATTTCCCTAATTGGCAGGCAATTGATATCTCGCAACTCAAAAAATAAGGTGATATGGAGTTAAATCAAATACTGGTACTTGGCATATTCCTGAGTACCATTTTGGGACTGGTATTTTCGAGTCGAAGTCCCAGCCTTATTTTTACCCTGGCGACAATGTCCCTGTTAATCACAGGGACATTATCTATGAGTAATGTACTGGGTAACCTGAGTAACAAAGGACTGGTTATTCTGGTACTTTTACTATTGGTCAGTATTGGCGTAGATAAATCCCGGGTTATGAAAACGCTGGCACGCAAGCTCATTACAGCAAACAAGCGTCTTTCAACTATAAAAGTCATCGTAATATCCTTTTTTAGCTCAGCCATTCTCAACAATACTGCCGTGGTTGCAACCCTGACCGGTCCTTTGATTCACAACCAGCATATCGCCCCTTCCCGCTTGCTCATTCCCTTGTCGTATGCGGCTATTTTAGGTGGCACAGTTACCCTAATAGGCACTTCAACGAATCTGATCGTAGACAGCTTTTTAATTGAACATGGGCAACCAGGATTTCAGTTCTGGGACTTTACACTGTATGGATTAACCGCCGGATTAACCTGTTGTGTGCTCATTTTCCTGCTCCAAAAGCTCTTGCCTGAGCTTGAGCCCAGAGCAAATGAGTTTAAAAACTACATCATTGAGGCAAAAGTTGAGGAAGATTCGCCACTGGTGGGGAAAACCATCGAGGACAATCACCTCAGAAACCTGCCCGAACTATTTTTAGTGGAAATTGTACGAAAACGGCAGTTAATCAGTCCGGTGCATCCGGAAACCATGATTCAGGCCGGTGACAAATTAATATTTTCGGGCAATATTGAACGTGTTGACAGTCTTGATCACTTGCCCGGATTGAGTTTTTTTGCAGACAGTAACGGCCTGTTAAGAGAAAATCTCACAGAGGTTATTATCACTAACCGCGCACCAATAATAGGAAAAACGCTTAAATCTGTGGGTTTCCGCTCTATGTTTGACGCCGCGGTAATGGGTGTTCGACGAGACGGTGAAAGGCTCAGTGGTAAGCTGGGGGAAATCAAACTCAAAGCCGGTGATTTTCTACTGTTAGCCACAGGAGCAGACTTTAAAACCCGCCCCAATCTAAACAATAACTTCTTTTTACTCAACGAATTGAAGGTAGAAAAGAAGCTGGATGGCTGGCAAGATATTCTCGCTGTCGGAGGATTTTTACTCTCTGTCGCATTGGCCGCCTTTAATATATTAGCGTTAGAACTCACCCTTATTTTTTTACTGGTAACCTTGGTGCTAACTAAGGTAGTCACCAGCAATGAACTAAAACGCAGCTTACCCACCAATTTGATAATCGTTATCGTCAGTGCTCTGTCTCTTTCCAGTGCCCTAGAAAGTACCGGCACGATAGATTTGTTCACAGAGGCACTGCAACCACTGTTGCTGAATGCATCACCATTTGCCGTGCTGGTTACTGTGTATCTGTGTACCCTGTTATTAACCGAACTAGTCACTAACAATGCGGCTGCAGCCCTGATGTTTCCATTTGCCTGGGGGATCAGTGCGGCAATGAATTTACCCATCATGCCCTTTGCTCTGGCAGTGGCCTTTGCCGCCAGTGCCAGCTTTATCTCACCCTGGGGCTACCAAACCAACTTGCTGGTTTTTAGTGCCGGCGAATATCGGTTCAGAGATTTTGTCAAAATAGGGTTCCCTATCTCAGTCTGCTTTTCTGCCATTGTGCTGTTTATGTTAAAGCTTCAATATGGCTTTTAACAGATCCCAGGTTTAATGACTGTTCAACGCGAAGTCTTGTACAAAAAAATGCTCGTTAGTGCAATCTAAGTGGCACTAAACCAACATCACCAACCAGAACGCCAATGCAGATACTTTTGTAAAAAACAACTATTCTGTAGCTTTATTACATAAATCCAGTTCCTGCGGAAATAAACCTCCCGATAGCAATACAAGCCAAATTCTGTAAACCCACCATTAAATTGCACAAAGCGTAATCAAAGACACTCGCAGGCCACAGATATAAATAGCTCCGACAAAAATATCCGGACAAAAATCTACCTGATAAGGTTATTTTTTAGTGTCGTTTCCAAATAATTTGAATTACATTTGATTACATTATGACTAATTGTGTAATCTTTTATTTACATAAGCTTACTTTTTTTAATCTTTTGAAAATCCTGCAGACCAACAAACACAACGTCTCCCACTTAATTCAGAAAAACAACAGAAATATTTAGGTGTTTATTCTTCTCATTCCTTCATTCTATTTACAGTGCATTTTCACAGTGATAAAAACTTTGTTCGAAATTAATTTACCCGGACATCAGGTCTGATCAGTCAGAAAAATCTAAAAAGATTCGGGGTGTTATTTTCGTACAAAAAACAACAAGTGTTTAAGGAAACAACAATAATGATATTCAATAAAACTACGGTTGCTTTGCTTTGCGCCGCCACTCTTGGCGCAACAGCTCATGCAGCACCAATGACAGTTGCAGAGCAAAAAGCATCAGCCCATGACCAAAACGCAAAACCCACCGGTTTTGCGCAATGGCGTGCAGAACAAAAAAGACAAAAGTACGCTGATACTACTGACCAAATCGTCGTTAAGCTTCGTAGCTCAAATGACGTTACTGCGTTAAAGATGGCTGGTGAAACCAGCAATACTATGAGTAAGGAAACCAACCGTACCGGTGAGACCAGCCTTGCTGATCGCGGTCAGAAAATTATGATGGATTTTGCTTTCAGAGCAGGAACCCCACTCTCTTTTGTAAAAAGTCACGGACAGGACAGTGTCGTTTTAAAGCTGCCTGCTGAATTGCATGTTAATGATGTTGATTTTATCACTTCAAAATTAGCCAGCTCAGCATATGCCTCAAGAGCGGAGAAGAACCCTAAACGTTGGCCAATGGCTGAAAACTCTCCCTGGGGTATTGCTAACGTACAGGCCGATCAGGTAAGCGACGCAAGCGCAAGCAACACGACAGTTTGTATTATTGATTCAGGTTACGATATCACTAACCCGGATCTTGCAGCTAATAATGCCTCTGGTACAAACGACAGTGGTACTGGTCAATGGTCAACACCAGGTGGCTCGCACGGTACTCACGTTGCCGGAACCATTGCCGCAGTCAATAATAATGAAGGCGTTGTCGGTGTGTTACCTAACACCAATGTCAATCTGCACATAATCAAAGTATTCACCGCGTCTGGCTGGGCTTACAGTAGTGACCTGGTTGATGCCATTGACGATTGTCAAACGGCTGGTGCCCAGGTGGTTAACATGTCACTAGGTGGCCCAAGCTCTACCACTTCAGAAAGCAATGCCATGCAGGCTTTTGAAAATGACGGTATGTTGTTAATTGCTGCTGCCGGTAACGATGGCGACTCGACTCATTCCTACCCTGCATCGTACGATGCGGTTGTCTCTGTTGCTGCCGTTGACGAATCTGGTCTGCACGCTGAGTTTTCTCAGTACACCTCTCAGGTAGAACTGTCAGGTCCGGGTGAGGCAATTTTATCTACTGTGGGCGTGGGTGATGGCCGTCAGGGCTTTATCACTTATAACGGTTCGACCACCGGTGATGACCGCGTCCTGCCGCAATCGCGTTATGTACAACAAGGTGGTAACTACGTTATTACAAACGTAAATGGCACTGTATCTGGCGAACTGGCCAGTTGTAGCATGAGCGCCGGTAACTATAGTTGTGGCAATATGTCAGGCAAAATCTGTATTGCCGAGCGTTATGAGAACCAATCTGGCTCTAACTATCCGGAAATCGATCCCGCCGAAGCCTGTGCCAACGCTGGTGCTGAAGGTGTTATCGTATACAGTAACTCGGCTCGCCCGGGCTTACAAAATCCTTTCCTGGTTGATGGTAACAGTGCAGTCGACATGCCAACAGTGTCGGTAAACCGCGCATTAGGTCAAAGCTTACTGGCTAACGTTGGCAGCAACGCAACCCTGGAAGTTCGTGGCAACACGGATTATGCGTATTACAACGGTACGTCTATGGCAACACCACATGTTGCAGGGGTAGCGGCACTGGCATGGAGCAACAATCCTACCTGTAGTGCAACCGAAGTTCGTAATGCATTGAAGCAAACTGCCTTGGATCTGGATTCTTCAGGTCGGGACAATCGTACCGGATGGGGTCTGGTTCAGACTAAAGCGGCTTCTGACTATATGGCGGCAAACTGTACTGGCTCTGGCGGCGGCTCAGGTGGTGGTTCAGGTGAAACTGAACTGACTAACGGAGTTGCTGTAACTGGTCTTTCTGGTTCTACGAACGATGAGCAGGTATTCACTCTGGATGTACCGGCAGGTGCCACTGATTTAGAGTTCACTATGTCTGGTGGTAGCGGTGATGCCGACTTGTATGTCAGCTTTGGTTCTGAGCCAGGCACGTCTAGTTACGATTGCCGTTCATGGAACTCAGGTAACTCTGAAAGCTGTACCATCAGCAACGTACAAACGGGTACTTACTACGTGAAGGTTCACGCCTACTCAACTTACAGCGGCGCTTCACTAACCGGTAGCTTCACTGACAACAGTGGCGGTGGTTCCGGTGGTCAGGGTAGCTCTGGTGAGTTGACTGATCTGTCTGCTTCTCGTAACAACTGGTTGCATTACACCTTTGACATGCCAGCGGGTATGAGCACAGCTGACTTCAGCATTTCTGGTGGCACTGGTGACGCTGACCTGTACATAAGAAAAGGGGCACAGCCAACTACCAGCAATTATGATTGCCGTCCTTATGAATCAGGTAACAACGAAACCTGTACATTTACAAACCCAGGACAAGACACCTGGCATATCAGCATCCGCGCCTACCGCACCTTCTCAGGTGTGACGCTGAGCTGGGATGTACAGTAAGGGAAAATCATCCCCTGGATAACTCGTCAAGGATGACGTTTTTTTGGATAGAAAAAAGCCGCGATAACAATATCGCGGCTTTCTTGTTTTGGCTTAACAGGGCGCGGTTTTCAGGTGCTATCCTCTGCGCCAGGTAGTACCACCAGGCCCATCTTCCAATACCACATTTAACGCGTTTAGCTCGTCTCTGGCGGCATCAGCTTGCGCCCAGTCTTTGGCTGCTCTGGCATCATTGCGCTTTTTGATAAGTGCTTCAATCATTGCCGCCTCATCATCATTACCAGCCCCACCCTGCAAATAAATTTCAGGTGACAATTGTAAAAAGCCCATCACATTTCCAAGGAATTTCAGGGTTGCCGCCAGACTTTGTTTTACCGTATCGCTTTGTGCGCGATTAATATCTTTTGCCAGTTCAAACAACACCGCAAAAGCCTCAGGAGTATTAAAGTCGTCATCCATAGCAGCATCGAACTTTGCCAGGTAACTCTGCACACACTCGGTAGTGTCGGTTATTTCGACACCGCGTAATGCCGTATACAAACGCTCTAACCCGGCTTTAGCCTGTTTGATATTGTCTTCTGAATAATTCAGCTGTGAACGATAATGTGCCGACATCAGGAAATAGCGCAACGTTTCAGCATCGTATTGCTGTAACACGTCTCGCAATGTAAAAAAGTTGCCCAATGATTTAGACATTTTTTCCTGATTTACCTGCACCATTCCGGTATGTACCCAGGTATTAACGTAAGGTGTATCAAACGCACAGCAAGACTGAGCAACCTCATTTTCATGATGTGGGAATATCAAATCCGAGCCGCCGCCGTGAATATCGAAGTGCTCTCCCAAATGTTTGTGATTCATCGCAGAACATTCAATGTGCCAACCTGGTCGCCCGGTTCCCCATGGAGACTCCCATCCCGGCTCTCCGGGTTTAGCCATCTTCCACAACACAAAATCCAGCGGTGCGCGCTTTGAGCTTTCTACTTCCACCCGGGCACCGGCGTTCAGTTGTTCCAGATCCTGTTTACCTAACTTGCCATATTCTTTGTAGGTGCCCACTTCAAACAAGACATCGCCGTTGTCAGCCTGATAGGCATGGCCTTTATCCACCAAACGCTGAATCACCGCGATGATCTCATCCATATGAGTGGTCACTCGCGGCTCTATATCCGCAGGTAACAGGCCAATACTGTCAAAATCTTTGTGCATTTCCGCAATGGTTTGCTCAGTGAATTGCGCAAGATCTTCGCCCCGCTCATTGGCGCGTTTGATAATTTTATCGTCTACGTCGGTAATGTTACGCACATAGTTAACTTCATACCCTTTGTGGCGCAGATAACGCACCATCAAATCAAAACTTAAATAGGTGCGGGCGTGTCCCATGTGACAAAGATCATACACTGTGATTCCGCAGACGTACATGCCTACTTTACCTGCTTGTAGCGGTTTAAAGGCTTCTTTCTTTTGGGTCAGTGTATTGTATATTTGCAACATGAAATGCGGGTTCCTTAATCCTAATTTATGCGTGGCGCAGTTTAACACTGCCCACCATTGGCTCCAACTTAATTCAGGAAAATCCCCAAAGAATTACAATGTTTGTTAAACTTGAGTTTTGCAGCTTTAGTCTCCATCTTGTGCGACTAAACACCAAACAGTGATAAACAGGAATAAATATGGTTTCATTACACACCAATTTCGGCGTCATTAAGATTCAACTGGACGCAGACAAAGCCCCCAACACAGTCGCTAACTTTTTGTCTTATGTAAATGATGGCTTCTATAACAACACTATTTTCCATCGCGTTATCAATAACTTCATGATCCAGGGTGGTGGCATGGAACCAGGCATGGGCGAAAAAAACACGAAAGATCCCATCGAAAATGAAGCGAACAATGGCTTAAGTAACAAAAAAGGCAGTATTGCCATGGCCCGTACTATGGACCCCCATTCAGCGACAGCACAGTTTTTTATCAATGTGGCTGATAATGACTTCCTTAACTTTCGCAGCGAAAGCCGTGACGGCTGGGGCTACTGTGTATTTGGCGAAGTTGTCGAAGGCATGGACGTAGTTGAAAAAATTAAAAACGTTGAAACCGGTAATAACGGTTATCATCAGGATGTACCTGTTGAAGACGTTATCATTGAAAAAGCGGTTGCTGAGTAATCTTCAATCATTGGGGCAGCAAACCTGTCCCTATTAATACCGTTGCCACGAAATATGTAACGGCAACGGTATCACTACAATCAGAATACCAACGTGAATCAAACACTCTTAATTGCCGACCTGCACCTCAGTGAAACCAGACCCGATATAACCCATTGTTTTCTGCAGTTTCTGCAGCAAATCGATACGGGTAACACCGATGCCCTGTACATTTTGGGTGACTTGTTTGAAGTGTGGATAGGTGACGATGAATCAAACGCGTTCACCCGCTCAATTGCTAACGCCTTACTGACACTCAAAGACAGCGGCGTGCCTGTGTATTTCATTCATGGCAATCGCGATTTCCTGCTGGGCAAAAAATATGCTGAACAAAGCGGTATGATACTGTTGCCCCAGCAGCAGGTTATCGATCTGTACGGCACTGCAACCTTAATTTTGCATGGTGATGAGTTATGCACCAAAGATCTGGCCTATCAGAAGTTTCGCCGCAAAGCGCGCGGCTGGTGGTGGCCCCGCCTGGTGTTAGCGTTACCGCTGAAAACCCGCAGAAATATCGCCAGAAAAGGCCGGGAAACCAGCAAACAAAATCAGCAACAACTCACTCAGGACATCATGGATGTTACCCCGGAAGAAGTGCTTAGCTATTTAGCGCGCTTTAATGTTTCACACATGATTCATGGCCACACCCACAGACCCGCAATTCATCACATTTCAACGACCATCGGAACACCGGCAAAGCGCATTGTTTTAGGGGACTGGTACGAACAAGGCAGCCTGTTAAAAGTCACAGCAGAATCCACAGAGCTGTTATCTATTCCCTTTGGCACATAGTTTAGTAACTGTTATCGGCCTCGGATGGTGTTTCAACTACAGCTTTGGTTTTTGGGTTTTTATCGACATTTTGCCAGCTAAATACGCCATAAAAAGACTGACAGGACTGGGTTACCTCACTGGCGTTCGGAATATAAATTTGCACCGTTGAGGAAACGGGATAAGTTAAGTGAGCACTACAAGCGGCACTTTGTCCGGTTCCCAGCACCACGACACTGCCTTCCTGTAACGCACAACGCACTAACATGTCTAAAGGTGAAAATTTAGGACAAATAGCATACTGAGTACGATACTCAGATATTTTTCCGGATGGAATAGAAAAAGACCACCAATGGCCATACTGGCTGAACGGGTTCTGACTATTCCAGGCGCGGTAAACGTCAAATGACTGATTAACCTGATAGGCCCTGGCCTGACACAAACCACCAAGATCATCCTCACCCAGCGCGCGCTTTACCAACTCAGGATTTTCAATTTCGGATAACATGGGGGCAAATACGGCAGGAGCCGTCACCTCTCCAACACAAACATTCGTGTTGGTTTTTTCGGTCGGATTCACAGCTGTGTTGTCTGCACGATGACTGGCACAGGCAAGCAGTAAAAAATGAGCACACAAGATCACAAATAATCGCATCTGAACAAACCAGTATCTACAAAGTTATGACGACAAGAATGACACAAATCCGAGAAAAATAAATACCCGACAGAGTTATTTATACCCGACATACACTATCAACGCTCACCGGGCCGGTTGAGCCTGACCACGGCCTTATTTTTCAGCCGTGTCGCTGGTTTGTTTTTCAAGGCTGGCTTTTATTTCAGGTACAGGTGGTGCAGGTAAAATCACCGTTACCGCTTCAACAGGAATGATGAGCGATTGATTGGCGGCAACATCAAACACAAACAGATAGTTGGTGGTTGAGCCCAATAGTTTTAATTTATCACTTGCACTAATTTGCTCTGCCTTTACGTTGACATAGTCGTCTTTGGACGCTTTGATGTCGCCGCTTCGCCACTGTGCGTACAGGGAAACAAACAGGTGTGCATAAACCATAAACATCACCACAAACCCCAACAACAAGCCCTGTCTCGACTTTGGCACATAATTAAAGAACAGAATAATACTGCGTTTCAGACTGTGAGGGGCTTTGAGCCATTTTTGTCGGATGGGATAGCAATAAATCAACACTAAATCAAACGCCCAGGCCACCACCAGCCCACCACTAAACATGACTAATGCTGCAGGCTCACTGATCCCGACTACCATCAGGTCAGCCACATCGGCAAATTTGAGGACGCTGATACCAAATTCGTTGTAGAAGGTTACGCTGTAAAAAATGCCGCATAAGGTCAGCATCAAATAGCTTACTGACAACATCAGACCGGGGTTGTCCCTAAAGTAGTCTAATAGCAGATTCAGCTGACTTTCGGGCTCTCCGCCACTTTTCAGAGATTCTTTTATACTGGGTTGCATGTATTTATTCTTATTGTTTCGGCTACGATAGACTACAACGCTTTTTCGCTGGTTTAAACCCCTTGTAAATCCTCACCATCACAGCATAGGGTTTACATCGAGGTGCACTCGCCATTTGGGCGACAATCGGTACCACAAACATCACATTGAATTAGCCAGGTAAGCACGGTTCATGGTTTCTACAGAAATAGCATTGTTTCTGTGATTGTTGACTAAACGCGTCACATTTAAGCCTTCACTTCTGACAAACTCGATAAATTGTTTGCTGTAACCGGGAAGAATGTCAGGAATCGTATTGTCGTTCGCGATTTCAAGAAAATCAGACTGAAAAATAATGCCACTTTGTTCAAAATAAGCAAACCCCTGGCGCCTGGAGCGCGCATTCTCCAGAACATAAAACCTGACATTATCCATTACCTGACCATGTATCAGGGTTTCAAATTTAAAGGTATCAATCTCTCTGGCAAAGCGCGGGTAGGCTTTGATTGCCGCAATGGTATAGTTGTCAGCAAAGATTTTGATGCCCATTTCAGCATAGGGTAACAGGCCTGAAATATGTTCGTTGTAAGGGTGAGTAACATAAACACCAGCGATGTCATGGTGGGGAAAGTGCTCCTTGATTAACGCAATGGTTTGTCGCGCCTGCTCACTGCGCATTGGTGCGCCAAACGCCATGATACTGTCGCCGGTGACGTTAACTAGCGTATTTTCTCTCGCCGTACCGTCGGCTATCAGGTATAAGTCTTGCCCCAGTTGGGTTAAGTGTAACGCCTGGTCCGGTTCTTTTGAAAACCGGGTATATCCAGCAGGTAAACGCAACTTTTCAGCATCAATCTTTTTCATTACCTGAAAACTTTCTATTCTGCTGATAAAGCTCGGCGCCTGATCTCCGTTGTAATGCTTGACCACAGAATGCGCAAAATAATGGCCTTGATTGGTTCGGTAATCATCGTATAAATAAACGCGATTCCTGGTTTTGTTGCTGACAGAAAGCAGGCGTAACGGGTTGCTGTTAAAAACGTACTCCATAACGACATTGTTTGAATTGCGTTGGACTACAGTGGTATGCCCGCTAATTTCATCTGATTGATATTCAATATGGTCAGCATTACTCAGCGCCAACAAAGGTCGAACCGCAAAAAAATCAAGGTTCATTAAGGTCAGGTTCTTGTATCTGGCAAAGCTATCCATACTCTGTTCAACAGCCCGTTTCCCTAATGGGATGCCATTTCGCTCATAACGCAGGCTCTCACTGTCGTTTTGAAAGTGAACTTCATCAAAATACAGCCCTCCCGTATTGTGATGTACAACATTTTGATAGTAGTGTTGATTTTTAAAGTCGATTTCAGTGATTTTGAACGCCTGATAGCGACCTGGTGCTGCAAAGTCCCAGGACTGATAGGGATCAATGCGTCCCATATAGCTATGCGTCAATGAAAATGCCTCAATAGACGTAGTGGAATGGTAATGGTTCTTTAGTGCCGCGAGGAAGTCATCAGCGTCATTCGCACCGACAAAAAAGCTATTACAGGCCAGCGTTAAAAAAATCAAAACTGTGTAAAAATTAAACCTCATGACAACTCCCTTTAGAAACCGGATTTTATTTTTTCAACCTGATTCCGTTGATTTATGTGTAATTACAGGTCGAGAATACCCTCCCCGGAAAAGAAAGAGTAGTCTGTACCTGGCCTCAATACAGACCTCCTTCTCATTGATTTGTAAGAATTTATTTATCTTTCCAAGGCAAAAACAGGCAAAGGTAACTGAATGGCTTGCCGGGATACAGGTTTGCCCAGCAAAAATTCCTTCATACGATTCAGGACATCTGGTGAACTGGTAAACAGATTATGTCCAGCATTGATCACCTTTATCTGAGTGACGTTGCGAAGACCACTCACTGCGTCGCTCTGCCCGTCAGGGTAAGTTCGGCCATCCAGGGTTCCGGTAAACAATAAGGTGGGAATATCGGCAACAGGCTTGCGGCGAAATTCCTCCCCCAAATCCAGTTGTGAGTCCAGTTTATTTAATGCTGGCATTGGGAAATTTAGGAATTGCCCTAATAGTGCGCTTTTAGCCTGAGCGTTTATTTCCTGCAGTTTTTCTGCACTGACGCCTGAGGCAATGTCCATCGCCAATGGCATTAGGGTGAAACTAATGGGCTCTGCGTCGAATATGCCCCGCTGCAAAACCTGTAACAACAACTCGGCGTTGCCTTTGTCCAGGTGATGATAAATATGAATCAAAAAAGTCAGGTAACGGCCCGGATCAGCAATCATTCTGCTGGCAAGCATCTGCATATGATAACGTTGCAATAGCATGGGTATCGCGGAACCATCGGGTTGTGGAATGGTCAGGGGTAATGGTTGCCGTTCCAGTTTTTGATGCACTCTTCGCATCAAAGCAGGCAAATCGGAGATATCAGTCCCAAGGGGTTGCTGATTTATCACCGTCTGAATTCTGGAAAAATAATCGTCTGTCAGTGCCGGCGATTTAACTGTTTGATTCAGACCCTCAGCGCTGGCAATCATGACTTTTTCTATCGTCTCAGGGAATAGTTTCATCGCACTGAACGCGAGGTGGCTACCATAGGAAATCCCCCATAAGACTACTTTTTCAGCGCCTAAATGTACTCGCAATTGTTCAATATCCCATGCATTTTGCTCTGTGGTGTAGCCATAGACATCTATACCCTGTTGCTTCCAGTAAGACAGGCATTCCAAAGCGGCTTTTTGATAACGGTGCTGAATTTCCTCATCTGACACTCGCTCAGTTAAGGCGATTTGTTGCCCTGAAGAACAGGTTTCTGCTTGCTCTGACTGGCCCGTGCCGCGCTGATCCAATGCGATGACATCCCCGAATTCTCGCAATGCCATAAACAGCGGATACCTCCGCCATTTTGCAGTGGCAATGCCCGAGCCACCGGGTCCTCCGGCCAGATATACAATGGGATGCCCTTTGGTCTTACCGGTTGCAGGAAAACGCACATAGTTAACACTAATCTGACGACTGTCAGGATTATTTCGATTTTCAGGCACCCTAAAAAAACCTTCATAAGCGGGACTGCTCTGGCCAGAATTGGATTTAAATTCAATCGCCGTTTCATTTTTTATCGGTCCTGAATGAGCCTGGACAGAAAACAAAATTAACATCAAGACGACTATAATAAGGTTATTTTTTCGCATATCATGACTCCTTTAAATTTTCTGTATTAGCTCCTTTAAGCCAGTTATTGGCCAGCAGAATTCGCTGATACCCCGCATAAAACAGGGCTGGCTTAGCCAACGGTAGGAATAATTCTACGAACGGTATTCGGACTCGATTTAAATGAACGACAGACAGTTAATGATTTGGTTATTTGTTTTCACGCTGAGTGGGTTAAACAGCAACCATGTTCACGCAAGTGCGTTTTTTACGCTGCCTTATAACAGTCCGGTTACCGTTTGCCCCTGGTCTGGTCAACCGGAAAGCCCGCCGGATTTCAATGCAACGCATTGCCAGACGACGCAACTGCGTCATATCGATCCACAAAAGACGATATTCTGGGTCCAGATTAAGTTTGATCTGGGCCAGTCTGCTGCCCAATTTACTCAGCCGCTGGGATTGTTTGTGTCTGCTAAAGCAGCCAGTTCAGTTTATTTGAATGGAACATTGCTGGGACACAACGGTCAACCGGCAGACACCAAAGCTGAAACTCCGGGCGCAATGGATACCGCTTTTCCTATCCCGGCGTCACTGTTAACCAGGTCAGAAAACAGCCTGGTTATGCTGCTTTCCGGGCAACATAGCATTATCTCACTGGATTATCCCGTGCATATAATCGGGATTGGCACATGGGGTAAATCAATTGATCAGATCCAACCTTATTTAATTGCTGGCCTGGTGTTACTGGGGGCTTTTTCGGTGGGTTTAGTCTATTTTTTAGTGTTGTGTTTTGGGCGCAACACAGCGCCGACAAAGATCCGCTTTCAATACCCAATGTTAGTCATTATGTGTTCGCTTGCGATGTTGCAGTTAAGTGCAGAATTGTCACGTGGATTGATTGAATACCCGTATCCCTGGCAAGATATTCGACTTATCACCATTACTGTATGCTCATATTGGTTTGGCGTCATGTTACTGTCTTATAACTCCATGAGAACTGCCCGAAAAAGAGCAATACACTGGATTTATCCCGGCAGTTGTCTCAGCTTGCTGGCAATAATCTTAGTGCCGAGCTTCGATGCCAAAGTCACCTTGGGAATATTGCTTCCGGTACTGTTTAACCTGGTACAAATTGCCTGTTACCTGCGTACACAAAATTCCCCGGAGTTAAGGCAAAGTCTGTTCATCCACCTGAGTATTGCGATTGTCATTTTCTTTAGTGCCAGTAGTTTTCACGAGTTTACTCATTTTGTGATTATCGCTGTGGTGCTGCTGGTAATTTTTATTCAGCAAGCCAGTGACTATAAAAAACAACAAAGTCAATTAAACAAGGAAAGCGCGCAAGTAGCCAAACTGGAGTTTCGATTGGCTCAGCAATCACAATATAACACCCCCACCAAATTGCAATTATCCTCGGCAGGCAAACTTGAACTCATTGATACGCCAGATATCGCCTACTGCAAAGCATCTGGTGACTATGTGGAGCTGCATTTGAAAAATCACCATGAAAAACTGTTTTCAGGTTCGTTAAAACAACTGGAAAACTTGCTACCTGATACCTTTTTAAGAGTACACCGGTCCTATCTGGTGAACCTGAATGAAGTGACATCATTGTTTTCTGAAAAACACAGCGAAAGCCCGCAACACTTTTTAGTTTTAAGCTCAAATCAGCATGTGCCCGTTAGCCGAAGACTGTTACCCCTGGTAAGAGACTCGTTGAAGTCAACGGCTATTTTAAGTAATTGATCACGGCTCCCGGCGACCGGTTATCACTGCGCCCTGAGTTTTGCCGTGTTGGGTTTCTGCATCATATTGTTTATTTAGTTGCTGATACTGGTTGATAATGGCATTTACTCGCTCATTGACAGCCACCTGCAATGCCTGGCAATCGGCAAAAATGTTAGGCTGTGACAGGAAATCATCAATGGCATTGGCCGCGTCAATTCCCAACGCCTGATGCCCTAATTCATGTTGCAGCAAAGCATCGTAAAACCGCGAAAACTGTGCGCTCAATTCGGTGTCATCTGCCTGTCCTTCAAGTTGCGGCAGCGTGATCACAATGGCCAGTTCGACACTGCGATCATTGACATAACAGCCGCCTGATAAATGTCGAAAACGATACAGAGGATTAATGTTCCACTGTGTTTTACCGTACCAGTGGCGGTTGTGCTTCTGGATAGGAGTACTGGCTCGCATGGCTTCCTGCAGTGTTTGTCCGGGTAACGGGTTCACTGCATAATGTCGGATTTCCTGGCTTTGTTTTACTGTTGCTAAAACCGGGTTAAATGGCGCTACTACACTACAAAGCAGCACAACCAGGCACCGAACTCTTGCTAAGCGTTTTCTGATCACCTTCGACTAACCTTTATTTGCCAATGCAAAGGCCAGCCCGGATGCCCGCAGACATCGTTGTTGCACCGCCTGTACAACTGCTGTTTCATCGCAAAACAGCATAAAACTACTCCGGGCACGGGTAACCCCCGTGTACAGTAATTCCCGATTGACCCGACCTTTTTCACCGGCCACAGACTCGGGTAAACACATCAATACATGCGCAAATTCCGATCCCTGGCTTTTGTGGGTCGTCATCGCATATAAGGTTTCATGTGAGGGCAACTGAGCGGGTAACAAGCTGCGAAACCCCTGTTCAGAATCCACAAACCATACCCGCAACAGGTCATCCTCATGTTGTTTATCACCCCGCATCACGATACCGATATCACCGTTAAACAATCGATTCTGATAATCATTACTGGTGATCATAATTGGCCTGCCGGCATAAAATTCATCGTCTACAGTAATTCTTTCGGCCTTCATCAACGCCTTGTGAATCAGAGAATTCAGCGTCTGCACTCCCCATTTTCCTTTGCGCTGAACTGCCAACACCTGCCATTGCGAGAGCACCTCAAAAGCCTTGCCAACAGCCCCTTCGTCAACGGCATCATGCAATCTTTCAAAGTGAGGCAAAATAGCCCTAATAAAATCCTGGTGATTGGCAGCAAATTGCCAGACAACATCATCACGCGATGATCTAAGTACATTTACTGTTTGCGATGTATCGCCGCTGTTAATGGCTTTAGCCAATGCACCGATACCGCTATCCGCGCCAAATCGCCAACTCTTTTGCAGATATACGATGTTATTAATAAAGGGGCTATGTACGGTTTCCGAAGCCTGTTGTTGTGCAGTAAGCAAAGCTGGCTGACGGGTCACGGCACTCAATTGCTGCAGCGCGTCAGGGGAATAAAAATTGCGCCCCGCTTTGAGGCTACATAGATCAGAAAATACCGAACCCACTTCCACGGATGCTAACTGATGACTATCACCCAGCAAAATCAACCGGCAGTGTTGCGGTAATGCGGCCAGCATTTTCGCCAGTAACGGCATATCAATCATTGATGCCTCATCCACCACTAACACATCCACGTTGAGGGGATGCTGACTATTGTGTCGAAAAAACACTGAACCAGGCATTGGCCCCAGTAAGCGGTGAATGGTGCTACATTCTGATGGAATGTTAGTGGAATTACTGGGCAGTTTTGCGATTGCACCGGAAACGGATTCCGTCAGGCGGGCAGCAGCTTTTCCTGTTGGTGCCACCATTTTAATAATGGGTTGCTTGCCGCCCTGCTGTCGACTTAGCTCACACAAAGACCACAGTATGCGTACCACTGTCGTGGTTTTCCCGGTGCCGGGACCACCCGCGATTACCGCAACGCCGCGCAGGCAAGCCAGCGCTACCGCGGTTTTCTGCCAGTTAATCTCCTCATCTTCGGTAACTGATGAATAAAGTTGCTGCAGGCAGTCGGCGACAGCCTGTTCGCTGTAGGGTGTTGCAGCGAGTGTCGTCAACTTCTCAGCTATCAGGTACTCGTATTGCCAATATCGGCTGAGATACAAGCGGTTCTGCGCTAATTTAAATAACCCTGACTGCTGCACAGCACTCTCTGTAAATAGTTGCTTTATTTTTTGCGCTTCAGGGAAAATGAAATCGGGTAAAAAAGGTTGCTGAATTAACGTTAAATCCAGGCACACATGCTGCTGACCTAATTGTTCGCTGAGCAGAGCTGCGGTCATCGCCAGTAACATTGCGTTGTCATTGGGTGTGTGTAACTCCCCAGAGCCATAGATCTGTTGCACCACATAAATTGCAAAGCTGCGATCAATTTCACGGATTTTTTGCCGTTCCAGCAAGCGATTTAACGGCGTCGTAAGGGCGGATTCCTGCCGGGATGAATTGTCATGCTGACGGAGACTGTAACGCCCAGGCTTCACCACATTATTCATGTTCGAATACTCCTTCAAATAAACTATCCAACGCCAAAATAAGAGATTCAGGAGGTGTAACAGTAAAGACACCACATTCCGGATAATGCGGGCTCATCCCTCTGAGAAACAAATACTGCGCCCCGCCAATATGGCGTTGATAAGCATAATCCTTCAGTCGATTTTTCAGATAACGATGCAACGCCACTGAATAGAGTACGGCCTGCAAATAGTAGTCGTGGTGCAACATTACCTGATGCAGTTGCTCGGGTTGGTAATCTTCAGGGGTTTCGCCGAGAAAATTAGATTTGTAGTCAGCCACAAAAAACTGGCCCCGGTGAAGATAAATCAGATCCAGATAACCTTTTAGCATCCCATTCAGCTGATTCAAATGATAATGACCAGCCAGGTCTGGTTGCCATGACTGAATTAACGTATTGAATTGTTTAACATTTACCTGATTCAAAGGCAAAAAGAACTCCATTTCAGTTAACTGTTGCCGCCGCGGCAGATCCCATAAGCGCAATGCCTCTTCGCCACCCGACAAAGGACTTTGCAGGGCCTCGACCAACCAGTCTGTAATGGCTGGGATATCCGATTCCGCCACACTGTATTTTTCAGCATATGCATGACACTGTGCGGTGATAGTCTCCGGTTTATCAAATTCACAGTGCTCCAGCACTTCATGCAAGAACGACCCGGCAGCCGCCCCTCTGGTGAAGCGAAAGCGCATAGCCAGCTCCGGGGCCAACACCGGGTGTTCAGACTCCTGCTGTTCGCCAAGACTACCTACCTCATCTGATTGTATCACTGCTTCATCGGCGGCCTTTAACTCCTCCTCAACAGCGAGGGACGCCACTTCCAGTTGTCTCGTACGGGATATCGCACTGTAGCTGGTCAACAACCAGGTTTGCTGAATGCCTTTTTGCAACTGTTTACAGGACAACGACTGTGTATCTGACGAAACGGGTGTAAAAGCATGTACCTCTTCCAGTTGAGCCTTACTCACAAGGTCAATGTTTACCGGTTGACCTTGCAACCGCTGCTCAATACGCATAATAATTTGCGCGGCCAGTGACGCCTGGTCAGTCTCAAAATCCAAAAGACGTCCGATAGCCGTAGAGGCAAAACCGGAGGTACCGCTTCTTGCTGACAAAGTATTGTTCCATACCCCTAACCAGCAGTGAAATTCAGCCCGGGTTACCGCAACATAAAACAATCGGATATCTTCAGCTAAACGCTCCTGTTGTTGTCGGGTTTTCAATGTTTCGTCATTTTCAATATTGTATTGAAGCCCTTGCTCTTCATCGTGGTAGAAGCCGCCACCACTGTCTTTGAAACGACTGGTAAAGGGCAACATAACTATCGGATATTGCAGTCCTTTGGAAGCGTGAATGGTACACACCTGCACCAGGTTTTGATCGGTGTCCAGGCGCCATTGCGTGCCCTCAATACCATCCGCTGCAAGCAAGTCGGGATTGGCAATGCGTTCTTCAAACCACAATATCAGCGGAGTTTTACCTTCTACCCGACCACTTTGAAATTGCAGGATTTCATTAAGGTGTCGCAAATCCGTTACACAGCGATGATGCTCCGGGTTATGTGCCATAATGCGCTTGTATAGTTCGAACGCCTGAAATACATATTCCAGCGCGGCCATTACGCCTTGCCATGACCAGATTTCAAAAGCGCGATTAAATGTTTGCAGAACCGATTGCCATTGCATGACATTCTGATTCAATGTCATCAGTTCATCCTGTTCGTAGGCAAACAGACCGTCCAACAATGCTGCTTTAATGGCGGTTTCAGACTTGTAACCTACAATGGCTTTTAACAGCAGTAACAAACTGTAGGCCACCGGACTTTTTAACACCGTATCCTTGCGCAAAAACACGCTGTCTATCTGCCGCTGGCGCAGTGCCTGTTGAATCAGTTGCGCTTCAAACCTGTCCCTAACCAGCACACAAATATCAGAGGCGGCAATTGCCTGACCGTCAATCTGCATTTTCGCCAGATAAGTACTTATCTGATTGGCGCAGACCTGAGCCATATCGTGAGAACTCTGGCCCCATTTTACAGCCACAGGTATGCCTTTTTTATCCACACTATCGGGTAAAACCGCCAATTGCATTGCCGGTACCATTGCACCATCCAGCAAGACTGGTTTTGCCTGTTTACCGGCTTCAACAGCATGAAACGGCATATCTTCGTGCATAAATCCGCTTTGACTTTGGGCAAATAATTGATTCACCGAGGCCACCAGTTGCGGTTGAGAGCGCCAGTTGGTAGACAAGGTATAGCGGGACATTTCAGGGACAAAATGTCTCGCCGACAGGTAAGTATGAATATCGCCGCCACGAAAACTGTAAATAGCCTGTTTAGGATCACCTATCATGATCAGCGCGCGATGCTGCGATGCTGCATCGTGTGCATACAAGGCCTTAAAAATAGCAAACTGAGTTTCATCGGTATCCTGAAACTCATCCACTAACGCCACCGGATATTTATCCTGAAGGAGCGTTTTCAGGTGCTGTTGTGCTTGCCTGGAATCCTCCGACAGGGCTAAATGCAACCGCGTTAACAGGTCATCCGGACTCAGTTCGGCATTTTGTTGCTTTTGTTTTTGCAAATGATTGCGAAAAAACAACAGCGCATCCCAAAAGAAATACTGTTGCCGGGCACTGCTGACCCTGGCTTCCTGTTCAGCCAAATTTTCAAAACGCGAAAAGGCGCTTGTATCAATTTCCGCAGACGACTTTTTGCGGGCTTTTTCAACCTTGTCAGGTGACAAAGTTAACCAACCATCATTCCCTAAATCCGGTACAGCCGCTTCGCCGGCGGCGAACAGTGCCATCCCTTCTAAAAATGCAGCCTTACTGATTTTCGACCTCGCGTTAAGGTCTGCCTCTGCTAACATCCGCGAAATTTGTTTTTCCTGCCACCAGCTTTTCGTTTCCCGTAAAGCCTCATCATACCCCTGTTGTACTTTGTGCCACTGTTGGTGGAGCGCTTCCGGGTTTGCGTCGCCGATATCCCGAAATAATACCGGGCGCATCTGTTGAATCAGATTTTCAGGTTTCGGACATTGTTTTAAATACCAGCGCAATGTCGCTTCCGATAATCCGGCCACGCGGATACGCCAATAGTCGCTACTGGCCTTTTTCAGCAAGGCGCTGTCATCCAGAGACAATGTTTCCTGCCAGGCTGCACCACTTTCAAAGGCATGTTCACTTAATACTCGCTGGCAAAATCCATGAATAGTAAACACGCTGGCCAGGTCCATTTCCTGAGACGCGATGAGTAAACGCTGCTGCGCCAGCGCCCTGTCCGGTAAAACATCAATTAATGTCTGGATGAACTCATCATCGCTTTGTCCCAGAACAAAATCTCGCCAGGCCTGACGAATTCGGGCCAAAATACGATCTTTGAGTTCCGCTGTCGCAGCATTGGTAAAAGTCAGAATGAGAATTTGAGCCACGTTCAGTGGCTGACATTGGTGCCCCAGGATCAGTCGCAAATACAGATTGCTGATGGTATAGGTTTTACCGGTACCGGCACTGGCTTCAATCAGTGCATTCTGATCTAATGGAAATGTCGTGATATCCAGTTTTTTCATTGCCATTGCTCCCTGGCAAGAATGGGTTGAAACAGTTCGTCTGCCAGTTGCGCAAACTCCGGCCAACATTCCTGCAACGCCGGATAAACACGAGCATTGTGAGGTTCGTCCGCTTCTCCGGGTAAAAACTGGCTGCCGATATAGGCGAAATGGGTTTTCGCCTCATCGTGCGTGTCAGCCCATTGCAGCGCGGTTTTTGGAAAGAAAGGCAAACAACGCACCTGCCCGACGAGCATAATGGTAATGAGTTTTTGCAATTCCTGACTTGCTTCTTCCATGGTTAAAGGGTCGAAAAATATGGATTTGTCCAGAGCTAAAAACCAACCTTTACTCTGGCGCTGTGCGGCAGCACAGTACAAACACCAGGTCATCCAACAGCTTAACCGGTCTGTGGCGCTGAGTTTGCCGGGCCGGTACAATATCATATCGTTGTTAGGCGCCAACGGTATCGCGCCCTGCAGTTCAACATTTACCCCCAGTACCGCAACCTGAGTAAAAATCCATTGGCTGTTCAGTTGGGTATCAGCCTTGCCCGTGATAGCTTCTAATTTGGATTTGAGTAATTGCGCCCGATCACTGAGTTCGCTTTGCTCCAATAACTTCAGGTTACCGATGGGCAATTGCCCTTGCTGCTCAAGAGCCAGCAACACAGAAGACTCAGAAGATCCTTGCAGCAATTGCTGTGTTGCCTGATACCGGGCCAGATTATCCAGATACAATGGCTCATCATCATGTAGCCCTTCCTGCAAGCTCGGAAACTGCGTTTTCCAGTAACTTTTGAACCAGGCCCGCACCGGATTGCGATAAAACTGTATCAAACCGGACAAGTCTGACTGTTGATTTGCCGCTAACAGGGCCTGTATTTCAGGGTAATCCTCAAGCCACTTTGTCAGCGCAGCGATGTCCAGTTGCGATGCGCGACAGAAGCTTACCGGCACAGGCTGTTGTTGCAGCGTATCGGCGACCTCAAACATGGTCTTGTCGTAGGATTGCGGCTGCTTCGCTGAAAAATAGCTTTTATCCCAGGGTTGCAATGGATGTGTTTTGAAAATATGTGCCCTGATGGCCTGCTCAGCGTCATCCACACTGCGCACCATATCGGCTTCCAAACAGGCTGTTTGCTGGCAATAAGCCAATAACTCCGACACTAAAATAGACGGCTCTTTGACTTCATTGCTCTTGTCATCCCGCCCCTGATAACTGAGGTAAAACTTATTTCGGGCTGATAACATGGCTTCCAAAAACAGGTAGCGATCATCCAGACGGCGGGAACGGTCGCCTTTGCGAGGTTGTGAACGACTGACCAAATCAAAACTGATCGGTGTGGTTTGTCTGGGGTACTCGGGTTCATTCATGCCGAGGATGCAAACGTGCCGGAAAGGAATACTGCGCATCGGCATCAGGGTGCAGAAGTTTAGTTTACCGGCTAAAAAGCGCTGTCCTACACCGGACTCATTCAGTGCGTCTTTCAGCATTTCCACAAATACCTGTTGACTGACTAAGCCTTGATAATGCTGCCCCTGCCCTTTGAGTTTTGCCACCGTCTCTTTGAGTTTTTGCAAACGATATTCATCGTCGGCTTCAACCTGGTAAAAACAATCCAGTACTGCCAGCGACTCAGATACTTTTCGCTCCAGCCCATGGGAACATCGACAAAACGCTGTCAACGCACGCAAGTCTTCCACAAAAGCCAGTAGCAGTCCCAGTGATTCTGTCAGTTGCCCTTCCACTTCATTGAAGGGTAACGTGCCCCCCATCAGCGATTCTTCGCCCGGATGGGCATAACCCGCCAACAGGCGTTGCAAACCAAAAACCCAGGTATTTTGTTGCTCTTCCGGCAAGTCCCAGTGTTGCTTTTCCAACCCGGACCAACCCCATCTGACTCCAGCCTGATAGCACCAGCGATGAAGTGCCTGTATGTCGTCCTGTTCAATCCCATAACGCGCAGCAATTTCCGGTACTTTGAACAATTCAAACACTTCACTGAGTGTCATTCTGGCGTTTTCCAGAGACATCAGCCGCAAAAAGCTCTCCACCAGACTATCTTCCTGTGCCTGGCTACGGTCAGAAATTGCAAAGGGCAAACCGCCTTGCTGTGCCAGTTCCTTGCTGATCAGTGGCCTGGAAAACACCGCCTCGATAAGCGGCGCATACACGGCCACATCCGGCATCATAACGATAATGTCGCTTAGATCACTTACATCACCGTTATCAAACCAGTGACAAATCTGATCCCTCAGCACCTCTAATTCCCGTAATCGGGAATGGGTAGCATGGATCTCAATGGAGTGATCATCCTCCCGCAAGATTTGCTTGGCGTGTTTTCCGTTGTTCTTTAACAAATCCGCCACTGACAGCGGCTGTCGGCTTCCCCGAAAACTCAACTGAAAGACCTCTTTTTGCACCCAACCCAGTAAATGCGATTGTTCGGGTGCCTGGAAAAGATCCTCCTGCAGCGGCTCTAAATCCGTTAACAGGGAAAGAAAATCTCGTCCGGGTTTACCCCAGGACGCCAGCAATGGATTCCCGACATCAGAAAGCGCAAACGCCTGCTGTTGTCGTATTTGCTGTTTCTCGTCAGGCTCGTCGAACAACGATAATTGCTGCTTCTGATACTGTTTGCTGTCGACCACATCCGCCCAATAGTGCTCTGACGGATTAAACCAAAAAATATAAACTTCGCGGCTCTGACTCAATGCCTGTAAAATTTGCAACTGCTGTACCGGCATCGATGAAATTCCGAATACATACAGCGCTTTATCAACCTGCCCGGTAGCTTTGTTAAGTTGTTCCAGCAGGGCATCGTGCATATTGGCTCTGTGCCAGGGAGACTCACCCGCCTGCTGTGTAAACTGACTAATTGCCCGCCATAACACAGGTTGCCATGCCTGAGCGCCAATATTGACATCAGGAAGTTGGTTTTCGCCCCTCTCCCAGGCCTGAATCCACTCGGGTCGATACATCAAATATTGATCGTAGACATCGGCAATTTTCGCACTTAATTGGTAGGCCTTAGGCAGTTCAGCTAAATCCGCTTCTGCACTGTCGCCGATGTAATTTTTGACATCTTCAAATTCGGGTTGCGCCAGTAATTGCGGCAACAGTTGCAGGATTTTCCAGGTTAAAAATTGTTTGTTAAACGCCGACTCATCCGGTAAATCCTCGATACTGGCCTGGTATAATTGCCAGATAAAACTGGATGGCAAAGGAAACTCAATATTGGCTGCAATATTGAGGGTGTTGGCGATATTGATCTTTAACCATTGAGACATCCCCGGGCTTTGCACAAGGATGGTATCAGGTTGCAGTAAGGCCACCAGGTCTGAATCCGAACCTTGTTCTTCAAAGGTTTGCAGCGCCAATTTCTGCAATAGGCTGGCCAGCAGTAATTCCATTTTATTTGACTGGATCAGGTGTAGCATCGCGTCGTTTTTCTGAATTATTATAGGCCTAAAGCTTAACACAGCTTTTTGACGAACCAGGTATCTATTCTGAACAGGCCAATTCTGAATATCTCAGCTGTTGGCAATAAGAAACACCACATCCTTATCCACCAACTGCATAGCCAGACCAAACTGTTGCGCCAGCCATTGAAATGTTGCTTCGGAATAAAAACAAATATGAGTGGGATCGTTTTTGTAGTGCCAGGTGGCAAACGCCGATTTGTCCAAAACGCGTTTGGTCATGATGGCTATCACCCCCTGCGGTTTGAGACTTTGTTGTAACTGCACAAACAAATCAGCGGGACTGGCGATATGCTCCAGCACCTCAGTCATAACAATAAAGTCATACTGGCGATGTAAAAGGCCGGGATTATGATGATAGAACAGGTCGTAGTTCGCCACGGTTAAGCCTTGCTCTAGCGCCATCTGGCTTAAAAAAGCGCCTTCACCACAACCAAAATCCAGGCCGGACAATTCCGCTAATGGCCGGCTTTTGCTCTGGTAATAATCTACAAGCGGTGCCAGTGTTCGGTTTAAAAAACGCCGATAGCCCCCATCCAGTTGCGTATTGTCGTGTTTGTCGTATTCGGCCTTTTCCAATGCCGGACTGAGAAAGAATTCAGGCAGAACAAATACCAGGTGGCAGTGCTGACAGTGCCAGTAATGACGGCGTTTATCCTGCCAGTAAAACTCCGTACTGACAGATCCACACAATGGACATGAATAGTGTGGCTTCATGTTGACCTGTTCGATGCGGTTCATGATTTGCGAAATTTTATTTATATCCTTACACAATTTGCTGATGAATCAACGGGCTTTTCCCTGTCAACCTTCGGCCTTGTTTGTTAGCATAGGTTCATCGAATCTTTGCTAAATTATCTGATGAAGTACATTTCTTTTAATATCAATGGCCTCAGAGCCAGACCCCATCAACTTGCCGCTTTGGTAGAAAAGCATCAACCGGACATTATCGGTTTACAGGAAATTAAAGTACACAATGATATGTTTCCGAAAGAGGAAGTTGAAGCCTTAGGGTATCACGTTTTCTATCACGGCCAGAAAAGTCATTATGGTGTCGCCATGATGTGCAAACAGCAACCGCTGGAAGTGCAATACGGATTCCCAACTGACGACGAAGACGCACAGCGTCGCATGATTATGGTAACGATTGAAGATGAACGCGGCGAAAAAGTCCGGGTGCTCAATGGTTATTTTCCCCAGGGGGAAAGTCAGGACCACGAAATCAAATACCCGGCGAAACGCAAGTTCTACGCCGACCTGATGAACTATTTGGGCAGTCACCACACTCCTGAAGAAAATATCATCGTAATGGGTGACATTAATATCTCCCCTACCGATCTGGATATCGGCATCGGCGAACCAAACCGTAAACGCTGGCTAAAAACCGGTAAATGCAGCTTTTTGCCGGAAGAAAGAGAGTGGTTGGGCCGCTTGATGGACTGGGGCTTCCATGACAGCTACCGAGAGCTGAATCCGGAAACATACGACCAGTTCAGCTGGTTTGACTACCGCTCACGTGGATTTGACGATAACCGGGGTCTGCGTATTGATGTCATACTGGGTACCAAATCTATGCAGCCCAACCTGGTTGAGTCCGGAATTGATTATGAACTCAGAGGCATCGAAAAACCCTCTGATCACGCTCCCATCTGGACTACCTATAAATAACAAAGGCATTAGTGATAATGACCCTGATTCAAGTCATTGCCCTGGTCGCCTGGCTGGCACTGCTGGTATTTACCCTTAAAAATGTCAATATCAGCAGATTGATAAGTGAACGCAAAGTGCAGCATTTTGTTTTTGGCAGTGCTGCCTGCCTGTTTACCCTTTGGTGGTTCCGTACTGGTATATACGACGGATTAAACGTTCATTTTTTATGGCTGACCGCCTGCGTATTGCTGCTGGGGTTGCGTTGGGCGCTTATCAGCTCCTCGCTGGCCCTGTTGGGTTTGACGCTGGTTGGCCTGGAAAAATGGTCGATGCTCGGTGTGAACGGATTATTGTCTGTGGTCGCACCGCTCACCTTGAGTTACGCGATTTACTCACTGGCCTTCCATCGCTTGCCAAAGCACTTTTTTATCTATGTCTTCGTCTGTGGCTTTTTCGCCGGGCTTGCCAGCCTGGTGCTGAAAATGGGCTTACTGGGTGGCTATTACAGTTTGGCCGGCGTTCACAGTTGGGATATCGTTCAGGACAACTACCTTATTCTGATCCCCCTACTGTTATTTCCGGAAGGTTTACTCAACGGCATGACCATGACACTGCTGATCATCTATAAACCTCATTGGGTCTATACCTTCCATGATAAGTTTTATATTGATGGCAAGTAGTTATACCGTACACACCTGATTTTTACCCTGCGATTTCGCCTGATAGAGAGCCTTATCCGCTCTTTCTAACAGGCTTTCCAGATCATCACCTGGCTGCATTTCAGTCACCCCAAAACTGGCGGTGAAATGAGGAATATCAGTGGCTTTGGCTGAATCCAGCATGCTGCGGATTTTTTCAGCGATTGCGACACTTTTTTGCAGGTCACAGGCTTGCAATAACAACACGAATTCTTCTCCGCCAAGTCGAAAAACCATATCGCTCTGGCGGATCAGACTATGAATTTCGCAGACCAGCTGCTGTAACACCTTGTCACCAACATTGTGCCCTAATTCGTCGTTAATGTGTTTAAAGTTATCGATGTCTAATAAGATAATACTGGATACCTGCTCCGGGTTCATTTTAGCCAACAATGCGGTCGCCGCCTGCTCCCATTTGTGGCGATTGTAGGCCCCGGTTAACTTGTCTGTTGTCGCCTGGCGGATCAACGCTTCCTCGATGCCCTCACGATGTACAACGGCTTCAGAATAACGACTCATCAGGCGATTAATATCTTTAGCCAGTTTGGCCAGCTCATCCCTGCCCTTGGGGCTCAATTCTGATGTGGCAATAGTTCCTTTCTGACCAGAAATAGACTGATGCAATCGGTCTATCTGATGATTAATATGGCGCATTCTCTGGCGGAAAGAGACAATAATTAACAGAGTCACATTGATGCCAATTAAAAAGGCACTAATACCCAGGCCACTATTTACGTAAAAAAACCGGGTTTCATGCTCTTCAGCCTGAGCACTAATATCAAGGGAAATCGCCTCCACTTCCCGCAAGACCTGAATGGCTTTGTCATCCAGTGATTGTGCCTGTTGTTCCAGTAGTGCCCATTGCTGATCTGACAGTGTTCCTGTTTGATTGAACAGCACCTGACTGGCATGAGTCTGAAAAGCTTCCCGGGCAGCTTCGAACTGATCAAACGCTGCCAGTATGGCCAGATGTGCAGATTTCTTTTTGACGATTTTGCCCTGCTCCAGCCCTGATTTGATCACCTGGGTAAGTTGCTGAATTTGTTGCTCTAACGCCGTCGAAAAGGCTTTGAACTTTTGTTGCATGGCCTGTTGCAGGGTGACGCTGCTGTTCCCCGCCAACTTCAACTCATAGTGCAGGCGTTCCATAAAAATGTGCTGTTCCAGCTGCAACACCTCGATTTCAGCAGCAATCTCAGAGATAGGTACATCAATGTGAGCCAATTCCCGGATTTCCTGACTAATTACCCGTAATTGCACAATCGAATACAACACCAATGCCAGGATAAAGGTCAGTAATACCGCAGAAAGCCCGCCGATTTTGCGGGTGATGGATTCGTCTAACCAGTGAAAAAGTCGAACAGCCATGTGGATTCTCTGAACAATAACCTTGTTATGATAACGGCCTTTTAGCAGTGCTGCCAATGTCCCAGGCTGGCAAACTACAATTAGCAGCTTTTGACTGCACTTTGCTTCACATTTTCATCAAAAATCTACAAAACTCTGCCTGAAAAACAACAAAGCCGCTTCTTTGAGCGGCTTTGTGGGAACAATGCGATCTTTGAACTACAGGGTGTTTTTTGTGTTACAGGATCACATCCAGAACATTGGCAATATCGGATTTACCCTCGCGAATTTCATCTTTCGTTAAACCCGATAACTCGTGAGGAAATACCAACCACTCAGCAGTTTCATGCACATAATAATCAGGAGTGATATTGGTTTTGTTATTGCTTGGCTTGTACCAGGGGGTTGCTATTCTGATATCTTTAGGTGTATTGAGTCGCATCAACTTTTTAGTTTGCTCAATCAGCGCGGCAATACTGCGCCCCGAATCAAACACATCATCAACTATCAGTAAACCATCATCAGCATTGGCATTTTCTACCAGATATTGCAGACCATGCACTTTAATGGTTTTCGATTGCTGGTTAATGCCATAGTAAGATGAAGTTCTTACAGCAATGTGATCCGTGTGTACTTTTTTGTAGTCAAAAAACTCCTGTACAGCAATACCAACCGGTGTGCCACCGCGCCAGATACCTATGATAAATTGCGGCCTGAAACCGTCTTTATACACCTCTGCCGCCAGACGGAAGGAGTCTTCCAGCAACGATTGGGCAGTAATAAAATGCTTATTCATTATGCGATCCAAATATCGATATGATTGAATATATTCAAAATTAGTAGGGTAAGAGTAATGCCTAACACACGGAGTGTCGAGTTAATGGCAGACAAGCGAGTTAATTTTGCACAAAATTGGAGCAGTGCGCCCCAGGTCGGTTCTTACGCCCATCAAAACAACTGCCTGGTGAACACTTTATCCAGTTCTTCGAAGGCGGTTTTGAGTAGTTGCGCTAACTCTTTGTAGCGGGGACGAGCCTTAGCGGATTGCAATTCGCAACCTTGTTGACGCATTTTGGTGTGTATTTCCTGATACCAGCCTTTGATAGCAGGCGGTAACGATTGCTTTGACCGATGACCCAGCCACATCAAACCTTGCAACGGCAAGCTCATAAAAAAAGCGGCAATTGCAATGGCCTGAGGAGCGTACTCAGCACCATGAATATTGATCAGCGAAGCGGCCGCTATCACGGCGGCTGGCGGCATAACCTTAATGGCAAACTCAGTGGCAAGCACGACTTTGCCGTCGGGAAACAATGAAAATAGTTGCTTCTGTCTTGGCCAGACTTTCATGTATTCCTGACCATCTCGCAAAATGGTACCGAAACTATGTGCCATGAACACTACCTCTTGCCGGTTGATGATACTAGGCGCCTGCGACATTAAATCGTTCAGACGCCTTAACCAGAGCCTGTTTTTCTTTAATGCATATAAATAATAGAACGAATTTCGTGCGAAAAAGTTCAACAGGCTTCTCTAATATTACCTTTATATCGGAAAAGCTGCCAAAAATTATTAATCACAATAATTGATTGCTTGTAACGATTTTTATCAATTGCGGAATATCAGGGAAGATTTAAACTCCGTGGGTACAGATAAAGTTTTGAAATGAAAACTCACTCTTGATTTAACAAGTTTCAACCCAACATCGTCACAAATTAGTTGGGAACCAAACAAGCGAAAGTCAGGTCCTGACAGGCAACACATTTTATGCTTCTGATGTTTTCAGAAGCACCCGGACAATACACAGGCCGGAATTAGAACCGACCGGGCAGTGAGATGAACTCAGGCCGCCAGCACCTCGCCGGCCACTTCAAGCTTACTCTGCCGGCACAGATTACAGTCACTTTGGAGATAACGATGTCAGAAGCCAGACATGTTAAATTATTGATTTTGGGTTCAGGCCCAGCAGGTTATACCGCCGCGGTTTATGCGGCCCGAGCCAACTTAAACCCGGTATTAATTACCGGTATTCAGCAAGGCGGACAATTAACCACCACCACAGAAGTTGAAAACTGGCCCGGCGATCCAGAAGGCCTGCAAGGTCCGGATCTGATGGTGAGAATGCAACAACATGCAGAAAAATTTGATACCGAAATCATTTTCGATCACATCAATGAAGCAGATCTGAAGCAACGCCCCTTTCGCTTAAAAGGCGATGTGGGTGAATACACCTGTGACGCATTAATTATTGCCACCGGCGCATCAGCAAAATACCTGGGCATGGAAAGCGAGCAAGCCTTCATGGGTAAAGGGGTTTCGGCCTGTGCTACCTGTGACGGTTTCTTCTACAAAAACCAAAAGGTGGCAGTGATCGGTGGCGGCAATACCGCCGTGGAAGAAGCGCTATATTTGTCTAACATCTGCTCCGAAGTGCACGTAATCCACCGCAGAGATACGTTCCGCGCAGAAAAGATCCTGACACAACGCTTACTGGACAAGGCAGAAAATGGCAATGTTACCCTACACCTGAACAAAACACTGGATGAAGTGTTAGGTAATGACATGGGTGTAACAGGTGTGCGTATCAAAGATACTCAGTCTGACACTACCGAAGATCTGGATGTTATGGGGCTATTCGTTGCTATTGGGCATCAGCCTAATACCAGCCTGTTTGAGGGTCAGTTAAACATGGAAAATGGCTACCTGAAAATCAACAGTGGTTTGAATGGAAACGCCACCCAAACCAGCATCGCAGGTGTTTTTGCCGCAGGTGATGTGTGTGACCATGTTTACCGTCAGGCGATTACCTCTGCGGGTACCGGATGTATGGCGGCACTTGATGCTGAAAAATATCTGGACGCCCTAAACGATTAGTCTTTATCCTCAGCAGCGCCTGTGCAAACAGGCGCGCTTTTCTGTTCGTCCCCCTTCGATTAAATCTCACTTTTTCTGGAATTTTCTTACCTAAATAGTCTATTCTTAATGGAATAAAAGTTTCATTGGATGAGGCATTGCTATGATCACCTTAAACCCCGAGACACTGGACTCTCTGAGTGCATTTTTCCAGTATGGCGTCCCCGGCATTGCCGCCATCTGGTTGTTCCTGTGTTATTCAATTATCACCCGAACTCAAAACAAAATTCACGAGGCCAGGGTCTTAGCAGCAGACAAAAAAGCCAGTTATGTCAAAACCCAACTGTTTTTGGCTGGCGCATTTATCGTCATATCGACGCTATTGTTTATTCCCAGTGTGTTGTACGTTTACATGAGTCCGGCCAGTAAAATAGCGATTTCTGTCAGGCCTTATCACGCCGATGACACACCGGTATTTGTTAGCAATGTCAAAGCCGATCTCGACGACGATGGGCGGGGCTTCGTATTTTTAAAAAATAACGCGTTGGTCCAATTTGAAAATAAAACCGTCGTCAGGCAACAAAGTATCATTCAGCAGAAAAACTTTGAGATCAGTAGTCTGAAAAAAGACCTGGTGCTTGAAAAGGCTAAATTTAACTCACAATTTGGGGCATTTTGATCATGAAAATGGCTCTTATACTGCTAACCCTGAGTTGTCTGGCGACAGCGCAATCATCTGATGAAGCGTCAAACTCAACGAAATCATTTAATTATTATTTCCAGAATGCTAAACAGGCCTATAGCAATGATAACTTTGATGTCGCTACCGGTTTGATAGAGCAGTCGATTCAGGTAAGCGCTTCACCAACGCAAAGAATTGACGCCTTAAATGCGGCCGGTTGGATAGCATTCTCCAAAGGCGATTACGAACAATCCAGGATACGCTACGCTGAGGCCGAACAGGTTGAGAATGTGCCCCTTGAGTACCCCACCAAAGGTAAGCTGCAATACAACAAAGCAATTTTAGAATACGTTGCCGGAGATTTAGATAAAGCCAGGTTGATGTTTAATCAGGAAGGTATGGTTGAGTCCCCCACCAGCCAACTCTTTTTGCAATCTATCGCCAAGGATGAAATAAAACATGAAATCAATCAACACATACAACAAGGTGTGTTGTACCGATATGAAAAGAATTTCGCTAAGGCCATCGAAAGTTACGACAAGGCATTGGGCCTCGCTCCTCAGAATGTAGAAGCACTGGAATTTAAGGGCTATGCATTACTGAGATTAGGCCAACTTGAAGAAAGCCAGGCAACACTTGCCCAGGCATACAAAATAGATCCTTACAGGTACAACACGGTACTGAACGCCTTAAAAGTTGCCTGCCTGCGCAGTGATACAGATCACATTAAAAAGCTGGTGAGTGAAAACGCCCTGATATTGCAAAATAACAAAGCAAACCTGCAGCATGACAAAGAGCTACAGCGAATGTGTGGAGAAAAATTCAGCACGATCGTGGCAGCGCTGTAAACTCATAAAATTTCATCGAATAACTGGGTCTACAATTCTTGAGGCCACAACGTTTGTGGCATAAAATCTAATTATTGATCACTGTAATTCGGCTCCGCTGTAGTAACCAGAGTACAAACTGAGAATGAGTATCCAGCTATTTCGATTGGATGATGCCGTCACATTTCCTCCCCCAGAGCTCGCCCTGGAAGAGCCCAATGGACTATTGGCTTTCGGTGGAGATTTGTCTGTTGAAAGACTGTTACAAGCCTATGAAAATGGCATTTTCCCCTGGTTTAGTGAAGGCGAACCATTGCTATGGTGGTCGCCAGATCCCAGAGGTATTCTGTATCTGGAGGATTTTCAGGTATCCCGCAGTTTTCGCAAATTTTTAAAAAAACATCCCTATAAAGTTACAAAAGATAGGGCCTTTGCTGACGTGATTGCCGCCTGTGCTGCAACGCCAAGAGACGACAAAGGCACCTGGATAACAGAAGACATGCAGCAAGCCTACGTCAGACTGCACAACGCCGGATTCGCCCACTCCATTGAAGTATGGGAAGGTGATGATCTCGTTGGTGGCTTGTACGGCATCGGTATTGGCAACGTGTTTTGTGGAGAATCCATGTTTCATCGTCGCAGCAACGCCTCAAAACTGGCGCTGTATCACCTGGTGCAATACATGAAGCATTTTGGCTGCCGCTTTATTGACTGCCAGATGCAAACCGAACACCTGAGTTCACTGGGTGCAGTATCGATTTCCAGGTTTGATTTTTTAAAACAACTTAAGCAAGAGTTGGGCAGAGATTATCCCAAAGGTTTATGGCGCAACGCGCTGGAACTCTCACCCTCAGAAACAGTCACGGTCACCTGATGAAATTTGGCATAACAGGCACCTTTGATTGCAGTTATTTGCCCGAAGAAAAGGAACGGTTGTTGGTGTTTGCCAGCTATCAGGACCCTGACCTGAAATCACAGTACGAAGTGATGCTGGCGCACGGTTTTCGACGCAGTGGCGAACAGATCTACCGCCCTAACTGTCCTGCCTGCGAAGCCTGTCAGTCGATACGCATCCCGGTCATAAAGTTCCAAGCCAGCCGCAGTCAAAAACGCGTGCTTGCCAGGAACCGACAGGTCAAGTCGCAGGTTAGCCGGCAACACAAAGAAGAGTACTACGCACTCTATGAGCGCTATATCAACACCCGGCATACCGATGGTTCGATGTATCCGGCAAATCCTGAGCAATATTATCAGTTTCTGTTCAGCAGTTGGTCACAGCCTATTTTTTTCGAATTCCGGGAAGAAGGCAAATTAGTAATGGTGGCGGTCACTGATGAGCTGGATGATGCGTTATCAGCACTTTATACCTATTTCGACCCTGACCTGGCGCATCGTTCACTGGGTACTCTGGCGATACTGACTCAAATCCACAAAGCCTTTGAATGGCAAAAACGCTATGTTTACCTGGGTTATCAAATCGACGCGTGTCAAAAAATGAACTATAAATCCAAATTCTTGCCCCATGAGCGTCATTTCAAGGACGGATGGCAACTAATAACGAAATAATTTGCACTCAGCCCTTTACAGTCGAACACTATTTGGGCAAAATCCCCGCCGCATTTGCATTATAGTATTGATATCTGAGGTTAGATTTTTATAGATGGCGAAAGAAGATTGTATTGAAATGGAAGGTACCATCCTGGAAACCCTTCCAAACACTATGTTCCGAGTAGAACTCGAAAATGGTCACGTTGTGACTGCGCATATTTCTGGAAAAATGCGTAAGAACTATATCCGTATTTTGACAGGTGACAAAGTCACCGTAGAGATGACGCCTTATGATCTAAGCAAAGGCCGCATCATTTACCGCGCCAGATAATTTCCGTTCGCAAGAACATTTCCGCGCCAGTACGACCACGCGCAAGAAAAACCATTTGGTGACACCCCTCACGGGTAATAAAAAAGGTGCTAATGCACCTTTTTTAATGTTTGTTTGCCACGTGGCTTAATGTTCTGCCTTACTGTTTTTCTTCACGTTTTCATAAGTGAAGGACAGTTTATCGGCTTTCACACCAATTTTCGCGACACCGCCATCCACCAATTCACCAAACAGCAGTTCATTGGCCAGTTGCTTTTTCACTTCTTCCTGCATGACACGGGCCATCGGTCTGGCGCCCATTGCTTTGTCGTAGCCTTTTTCGGCTAACCATTTACGCGCAGCATCGGTCACTTCCATAGACACGCCTTTGCCATCCAGTTGCGCCTGTAATTCTACGATGAACTTGTCCACCACCTGCAAAATAACGTCTTCGCTGAGGTGGTTAAACCACACGGTAGCATCCAGTCGATTGCGAAATTCAGGAGAGAAAGTGCGATTGATCTCAGACATGGCATCGTGGCTGTGATCTTGCTGTTTAAATCCGATGGATTTGCGAGTCGTTTCCTGCACACCGGCGTTGGTGGTCATGACTAAGACCACATTACGGAAATCCACTTTGCGACCATTGTTATCAGTCAGTGTTCCGTGATCCATGACCTGCAACAGGATGTTATAGATATCGCTGTGGGCCTTTTCGATTTCATCCAGCAACACCACGGAATAAGGGTTTTTAATTACTGCGTCGGTTAACAGGCCGCCTTGATCAAATCCCACATAGCCGGGCGGTGCACCAATCAAACGGCTGACCGCATGACGCTCCATATATTCAGACATATCAAAGCGCACCAACTCAACACCCATGACATTACTCAGTTGTTGCGTTACCTCAGTTTTCCCGACACCGGTAGGTCCGGCAAATAAGAAACAGCCTATGGGCTTTTTCTCATTACCCAGGCCACTGCGAGATAAGCGGATAGCGTCGGTCAAGGTATCAATGGCTTCATCCTGGCCAAACACCACCATTTTAAGGTTGCGCCCCAGGTTTTTCAGTACGTCTTTATCCGATGCGGACACCGACTTTTCCGGGATTCTCGCCATTTTAGCGATGATATGTTCGATATCAGGCACACCAATGGTTTTCTTACGACGCGAAGCAGGCAACAACCTTTGCCCTGCACCCGCTTCATCAATCACGTCTATCGCTTTATCTGGCAAGTGACGCTCATTAATGTATTTGGCAGACAACTCAGCAGCTGCCTGCAGAGCTTTGTTGGTATAGCGAATGCTATGGTGTTTTTCATAGCGGGATTTCAGTCCCATTAAAATTTTAGTGGTGTCGGATACGCTCGGTTCGGTGATATCAATTTTCTGGAATCGACGTGCCAGAGCGCGGTCTTTTTCAAAAATCCCCTGATATTCCTGATACGTTGTAGACCCAACACAGCGCAATTCACCACTGGATAGCTTAGGCTTTAACAGGTTTGAAGCGTCCATAACGCCGCCTGAGGCGGCTCCAGCGCCAATTATGGTATGTATCTCATCAATAAACAAAATCGCGTCAGGGTCCTGCTGAAGCTCTTTCAGAATACCCTTGAGACGTTTCTCAAAGTCACCACGGTATTTTGTCCCTGCCAGCAGGCCGCCCAAATCCAGTGAATAGATAGTGGCTGAGGCAATCACATCAGGCACATTTTCCTCGACAATACGAAATGCCAGACCTTCGGCAATGGCGGTTTTACCCACGCCAGCTTCGCCCACCAATAAGGGGTTGTTTTTTCTGCGACGGCACAACACCTGAATGGTGCGTTCCACTTCATCATCACGTCCAATAAGTGGGTCGATTTTACCCTCTTTCGCCAGCGCGTTAAGATTGCTGGAATATTTTGACAATAAAGACTGATTTTCTTCGCCTTCACTGCCCTCTTCCACCTCTTCGGCATCCGCCCCTGAACTGTCGTCTTCATTGCGACTGATGCCGTGCGAGATAAAGTTGACCACATCCAGACGGGTCACATCAGCTTTTTTCAGTATATAAACCGCCTGTGACTCCTGCTCACTAAAGATAGCCACCAGGACATTGGCACCGGTGACTTCTTCTTTGCCGGAAGACTGCACGTGAAATACCGCACGTTGCAATACCCGCTGGAATCCCAGCGTGGGTTGAGTTTCGCGATCGGCTCCTTCTTCATCAAGGATGAGCGGAGTGGTTTCTTTTACAAACTGGGTTAACTCTGCGCGAATGGCATCAATATCGGCACCACAGGCTTTTAGCGCCTCTTTTGCCGATGGGTTATCTAATAGCGCCAGTAACAGGTGTTCCACTGTCATAAATTCATGTTTATGCTCTCTGGCGAAAATAAACGCTTCATTCAGGGTTCTTTCTAAATCTTTGTTTAACATGCTTTCCCCTTTACAGACTATGCCTGTTCCATAGAACACAGCAGTGGATGCTGATGTTTGCGGGCATATTGATTCACCTGCATAACTTTCGTCTCGGCAACATCAGCGGTATAGATACCGCATACCGCTTTTCCGCGATAATGGACGGTTAACATAATTTGGTTGGCTTTTTCAGCGTCTAAGTTAAAAAACTGCATCAGAACTTCCACCACGAAGTCCATCGGCGTGTAATCATCATTGTTGAGCAGTACCTTAAACATGGAAGGCGGTTGCACTTTTTGTTTGACCGCTTCTAACTGCTTTTCCTGACCGGAATTTATAATGTCGAACTTACTCATAACTATAGAATAGACTCTAACAATCAAATAGGTTTAAACTTTGGTAAATTAAATTAATAAATTGTGAATTTGGGCTTGACACACTTAGGTCAAAAAATCTACAGTTTGTTACAAATAATAAGAAATCCCACATCACATAAGAGATAGTGGGGGCATTAAAAGTTCAGTTCAAGGAAAACTTAGGATCAGAAGTATGGCTGTTGGTAAAGTTAAATGGTTCAATAATGCAAAAGGCTTCGGTTTCATCGTACCAGATGGTGGCGGCGAAGACATTTTTGCACACTACTCCACTATTCAAATGGACGGTTATCGCACCCTGAAAGCCGGCCAGGAAGTTAATTTCGAAGTTGAGAATGGCCCTAAAGGCCTGCATGCTGAGAATATTACTTTCGAGCTAGAAGCCGAAAGATAAATCGCTTCAAAAACATGATTTAAAGAAGCGAATCCCGACATTCGCTTTTTTGCTTTGTGCCAGATGAAAACACAAACTGTTTAAACAACAGGTTCTGGTGACTTTCCTCTGTTCAAAGCAAGCGGCGCTTTTAACGTGTTTCAGCTTTATATTTTTTCACAAAAAAACCCGGCATCTGTAGCCGGGTTTTTGCTATTACTGGCGTACGCTTATTGATAAGCGGCCAGTGCTTTGTTCAGCGTTTCGCTGGGGCACATTGCTTTTGCAGTTTTTGCATCGTCCATCATGTAATAACCACCAATGTCAGTCTCTTTCGACTGAGTGGCATCGATTTCGGCAACGATTTGCGCTTCATTCTCAGCCAGCAATTTAGCCAGTGGAGCAAACTTACCTGCCAATTCGGCATCTTCAGTTTGTGCTGCCACTGCATCAGCCCAGTACATTGCCAGATAGAAGTGACTGCCACGGTTGTCCAGTTCACCGGCACGACGCAGAGGTGACTTACCGTTATTCAGTAAGGTCTCGGTAGCCGAATCCAGGGCATTTGCCAGGATTTGAGCTTTCTTGTTGTCGTTTTTAATCGCCAGATCTTCCAAAGAAACCGCGAGAGCCAGGAATTCACCTAAAGAATCCCAACGCAAGTGGCCTTCTTCAATGAACTGTTGAATATGCTTCGGTGCTGAACCACCTGCGCCGGTTTCGAACAAACCACCGCCCGCCATTAGCGGTACAATTGACAACATCTTGGCGCTGGTGCCCAGCTCCAGAATGGGGAACAGGTCAGTCAGGTAATCACGTAACACGTTACCTGTTACAGAAATGGTATCCAGACCGCGAATAGCCCGCTCCATGCTGTAACGAATCGCACGAACTGGGGAACGAATGGTAATATCCAGACCGTCGGTATCGTGCTCTTTTAAATATTCAGTCACTTTGGTGATCAGTTGCGAGTCATGTGCACGCTCGTCATCTAACCAGAAAATAGCCGGTGTTTCAGACTGTCGGGCACGGTTCACCGCCAGTTTAACCCAGTCACGGATAGGGCCATCTTTAGTCTGACACATACGCCAGATGTCACCTTCTTCCACCTGATGTTCAATCAGAACATTATCGTCCTGGTCGATAATACGCATGGTACCATCGGCAAACATTTCGAAGGTTTTATCGTGGGAGCCGTATTCTTCGGCTTTTTTAGCCATCAAGCCCACGTTGGGTACACTACCCATTGTCGTTGGGTCAAAGGCGCCGTGAGTTTTACAGAAGTTAATGACTTCCTGGTAAATAGTAGCGTAAGTACTTTCCGGGATAACCGCCTTGGTATCAGCAGCCTGTCCATCCGGTCCCCACATTTGACCAGAGTTACGGATCATCGCTGGCATAGAGGCATCTACGATAACGTCGCTGGGTACGTGCAGGTTAGAAATACCTTTATCAGAGTTAACCATCGCCATCGGTGGACGGGTGCGATAGCAGGCATTGATATCAGCCTGAATTTCGGAACGTTGCGACTCAGGTAAAGTAGAAATCTTATCGTATACACTGCCTAAACCGTTGTTCGGGTTAACACCCAATTCTTCAAACAGTTTACCGTGTTTCTCAAACAGGTCTTTGTAGAACACTTTAACGCAGTGACCAAATACGATGGGGTGAGATACCTTCATCATTGTGGCTTTTACGTGCAGCGAGAACAATACGCCAGTGGCACGAGCGTCTTCGATTTGCTCTTCGAAAAAGGCACATAACGCATTTTTGCTCATGAACATGCCGTCGATCACTTCACCCGCTTCCAAATCAATGCGAGGCTTAAGCACAGTCACTTCACCTTTAGTGTCGGTGAACTCAATACGCACATGACCTTCTTTATCGATGGTGGTGGATTTTTCGCTGGAATAGAAATCGCCGCCACGCATATGGGCTACGTGTGAACGCGACGCCTGACTCCATGCGCCCATGGAATGCGGATGCTTGCGGGCATAATTTTTAACGGCTTTCGGAGCACGGCGGTCTGAATTACCTTCACGCAATACCGGGTTTACTGCTGAGCCCAATACTTTAGAGTAACGCGCTTTGATATCCGCTTCTTTGTCATCTTTTGGATCTTCCGGAAACTCTGGTACAGCATATCCCTTGGCATTCAATTCTTTGATAGCTGCGCGTAATTGCGGGATAGAAGCACTGATATTGGGTAATTTAATAATATTGGTATCTGGCTCCTGAGTCAGATCACCCAGTTCAGCCAGCGCATCCGGAACTCTTTGCTCGTCGGTCAGGAAATCAGGAAAGTTAGCCAGAATTCGACCCGCTAATGAAATGTCACTCAACTCCACATCAATATCTGCAGCACTTGCAAATGATTTGATAATCGGAAGCAAAGAATATGTCGCGAGTGCCGGAGCCTCGTCTGTTTTGGTATAGATAATCTTTGACTTAGATGCCATGTTAAACCTCGATACTGTTGGTAATCCAACCGATAATTAGTCGAACGCAATTCAGCTAACGCGTATGTAGCCGAATTGACAATGGTACGAAAAGGGAAAATCCAGAACATAAACAATAGATGAAAATTAAAACAAGACCAACTTCACCTCAGGTTTTATGCTCTGCCATTAAATACGTTGATCTTCGCTCATTGAAACACTCAAGATCAACACACTTAAAGTTCGCGAAAGATGATATACGGCTAAATTATGTAATTACAACCGCGTAAGCCGTATAATTATGCAGAAAACCACAAAAAAATTGAATTTTATGCCTTTTAAGAAAAAAGCGTATGGCAACCCAAAGTTTACCCCCCGGAAGGAAAAGCCGCTCCACACCAGGGTTATTCTGTTCAACAAACCGTTTGATGTGTTATCGCAATTTACTGACGCCGAAAAACGTCAAACCCTAAAGGACTTTATCGATATTCCCGATGTATATGCGGCAGGCCGGTTAGACCGTGACAGTGAAGGGCTACTGGTTCTTACCAACGACGGGAAATTACAAAACAAGCTCGCTTCGCCAAAACACAAAACCTCAAAAACCTATTGGGCGCAGGTTGAAGGCATTCCCGAAGAAACCTCTATTCAGGCCTTGTGTGACGGTGTAGAGCTAAAAGATGGTTTAACCGCACCGGCAAATGTAAAAATAATCCAGGAGCCGCAAATTTGGCCTCGCAATCCCCCGATTCGCGAGCGCAAGTCCATTCCCACCACCTGGCTTAGTATCACCATCACGGAAGGCCGCAACCGCCAGGTGCGTCGCATGACAGCCCACATAGGTCACCCCACCCTGCGCCTGATCCGGTATCGCGTCGGCAACTGGACCATTGATGGCATTGCCAATGGTGAATATCAGGAAGTTTCTCAGCGTCCAGGGTCAGCATAGCGGAAATTTAGCTGAACATTGTTTGCAGATCGTTGTCGAAGCCTCTCTGGCAATAATAAGGTGAAACTATGAATGAAAAGCAAAAAATGATTTCAGGAGAAATGTACTCCCCGGGCGATCCCGAACTGGTTGAACTTCGTCGGCAGTGCAGACTGAAGCTGGAAAAATTGAATAGCACCAGCCAAACCTTACCCGATGAAAGAGCAGAAATTATCAAATCGTTGTTTGGTCGTACCGGACAGCAAATATATATAGAATCAGACTTCAAATGTGATTACGGGATGAACATTCATGTGGGCGAAAACTTTTATGCCAATTTTGGCTGTGTCTTGCTGGATGTCGCTCCGATAACCTTTGGTGACAATTGTATGCTCGCGCCTCAGGTTGGTATTTATACGGCTTCTCATCCCTTGACCCCAAATGCCCGCAATAGCGGCAAAGAGTTCGCGAGTCCCATTTCCTTTGGCGATAATTGTTGGGTTGGCGGGATGGCTGTTGTCAACCCAGGAGTTAAAATCGGTGATAATGTTGTGATTGCATCCGGTGCAGTTGTTACTAAAAGTTTCCCCGATAACGTTGTTGTTGCAGGGAATCCAGCGAGAATCATCAAAGAAATTGATCCCTTGTTATAACCGCACAAAGCTATGCTGAGTCGGCGCAATTCCGAAATATCTGCATCTGGCCAGCAGCAAAATCACTGCAATGCATTCGGTACGGTTCCTCAGTGTCTGCCTTAACGTTGCCAAAAAGCACTAACTTTTCTTCTGTTTTAGATGGAATTGGAATGAATATCCCACTTTAATTTGTTAAAATCGCGCCCCATTTTAAGCAGCCCGAAACAAACAAGGTACGACAGCAATTTCTATGAGTAATTTCTATGTCAGTTTTTGATCCCACGGCAATTACACAGTACGGCGAAGAAATCATACCGGAGCAGACCAAAGTCATCGTTGGTATGTCGGGTGGTGTGGATTCTTCCGTTTCCGCCTATCTGTTGAAAGAGCAAGGCTTCCAGGTGGAAGGCTTGTTTATGAAAAACTGGGAAGAAGACGACAATGACGAATACTGTGCTGCCGCTGAAGATTTGCAAGATGCCCAGCAGGTAGCTGACAAACTCGGCATTGAATTGCATACCATCAATTTTGCGGCTGAGTATTGGGACAATGTATTCGAGTATTTTCTGGCAGAATACAAAGCCGGCCGCACACCAAATCCCGATATTATGTGCAACAAAGAAATCAAGTTTAAAGCATTTCTGGAGTTCGCCGCAGAGGAATTAGGTGCCAATTACATCGCTACCGGCCATTATGTGCAAAGACGTAAAGATGGCGATAAGTGGCAAATGTTGCGTGGCCTGGACGACAATAAAGATCAAAGTTACTTTCTGTACACATTAGGAAGTGAGCACGTTGCGCAAACTCTGTTCCCCATCGGGCACATGGAAAAGTCTCTGGTGCGGGATATTGCTAAAGAACAAGGGTTAATTACTCACGATAAAAAGGACAGTACCGGTATCTGCTTTATTGGCGAGCGCAAATTTAAAGATTTCCTCGGTAAATTTTTACCGGCACAACCTGGCAAGATTGAAACCGCGGAAGGTGAAGAAATCGGCCAGCACGACGGCCTGATGTACCACACCCTTGGACAACGCAAAGGCCTGTTCATCGGTGGCACTAAAAATCACGGTGATGAACCCTGGTATGTCGTTGATAAAGACGTTGAGAACAATGTGCTGATCGTGGGCCAGGGCGCTAATCATCCTCGCCTGTTTTCCAATGGCCTGGTGGCAAAACAACTGCACTGGGTAGCCCGAGAAAACCCGGTTACCGCCGGCAGTACTTTGCGCTGCACAGTCAAAACCCGATACCGTCAGCAGGATATCGATTGCCAGTTGACTATTGATGAACAAGGTCAGTGTCAGGTGCTGTTTGATAAACCACAAAAAGCGGTAACACCCGGCCAGTCTGCAGTATTTTATGCCGATGAAGTTTGCCTTGGCGGCGGAATTATTGAGAGTTATATACGTTAATGAATCGATTTGATGAAATCCAACTGCCGCTGGCTGGTGTTTGCCAGGCCGCAATTCTGGTGCAGTCAATTGCCCGCAGCAAGCCTTACTCTGAAGATGCTTATCAAACCACTATCAGCTCCATTGTGGCTACCGATCCTGATGCTACCGTGGACGTTTATGGCGCACTTAAAAACCTGAAACTGGGATTTGAAGTACTGATTGCACAACTGGGTGATAAAGCCACTAAAGATCAGGAAATCACCCGCTACGTCGCCAGCCTGCTTACGTTAGAGCGAAAAATAACGCAAAGTGACGGCAAACTGGCGGCCATTGGTCAACGGATTGAAAATATCAAACGCCAGACCAGTATGATGTCCTTATTTGAAAACCAGATGATTGCGAATCTGGCCAGTATTTACAAAGATAATGTGAGTCCGCTACCGCATAAAATCCAGGTAGCTGGCGATCCGGCCTCTCTGAAACAACAATCCATCCAGGACAAAGTACGCGCCCTGTTATTAGGTGGTATTCGCTCAGCGGTTCTGTGGCGGCAATTGGGTGGCAAACGCCGAAACATTATTTTCCAACGCGGTAAAATTTTGCAATCTGCAGAGAACACTTTAAAGACTATTAATCAAACTTTCTAAAACGGGGACTCCTGAATGGAACTGTCTGCTTTAACTGCCATTTCACCAGTTGATGGTCGATATGGTAACAAAACCACTGAATTACGCTCAATTTTCAGCGAATACGGCCTATTAAAATACCGTGTTGAAGTAGAGGTTCGCTGGCTGCAAGCCCTTTCGAATCAGCCTGAAATTACAGAAGTGCCTCAGTTTGATGATGCGGCAAACGCCCTGTTAGATAAAATTGTTGCTGAGTTTAATGAAGCAGATGCTCAGCGCATTAAAGATATTGAACGCACCACCAACCATGATGTCAAAGCGGTTGAATACTTTTTGAAAGAAAAGGTACAGGACAATGCAGCGTTAAATGCCGTTAATGAATTTATTCACTTTGCCTGTACGTCAGAGGACATCAACAACTTGTCCCACGCGTTGATGCTACGCGCCGCCCGTGATGAAGTCATTTTGCCATGGTGCAACAAGCTGGTTGATGCCATTGATGCGCTGGCAGGCGAATATCTGAATGTACCTATGATGGCTCGAACTCACGGGCAACCCGCCTCTCCTACCACTATGGGCAAAGAGATGGCAAACGTCAAAGCGCGTCTGGCACGTCAGGTAAAACAAATCCATGCGGTTGAGTTGTTAGGTAAAATCAACGGTGCAGTGGGTAACTACAATGCCCACTTGTCCGCTTATCCCGATGTTGACTGGCATGGATTTTCTGAAAAGTTTGTAACCAGCTTAGGTATTACCTGGAACCCCTATACTACGCAGATAGAGCCGCACGATTATATCGCTGAGTTGTTTGATGCCATTGCCCGATTTAACACCATCATTCTGGATTTCGATCGCGACGTATGGGGTTACATCGCGCTGGGTCACTTTAAACAAAAAACCATTGCTGGCGAAATTGGTTCTTCCACCATGCCACATAAGGTTAACCCGATTGATTTTGAAAACTCAGAGGGCAACCTTGGACTGGCTAACGCCGTTTTCGGCCACCTGGCCACTAAACTGCCTGTTAGCCGTTGGCAACGGGATTTAACGGATTCAACCGTTTTGCGTAATCTGGGTGTCGGTGTTGGTTATGCACTGATTGCCTACCAGGCCACCCTGAAAGGCATCAGTAAGTTGCAGGTAAATGAACAAAGTCTGTTAGACGAACTGAACAACAACTGGGAGCTTCTGGCTGAGCCAATCCAGACAGTCATGCGCCGTTACGGCATTGAAAAACCCTACGAAAAGCTGAAAGAGTTGACCCGAGGCAAAAAGGTAAACCAACAAATTATCGCTGAATTCATCGATAACCTGGCGTTACCGGAAGAAGCCAAAGTGGCGTTAAAGGCCATGACACCGGCCAACTACATTGGCATGGCGAAACAGCTCACCGAGCAGCGCTAACCCGTTTTATCGCCGGTTAATCAGTGCCAGTCTCACGGCTGGCACTGAATGTCCCAAATTTAACACTCTTTTCAGGCCACATCACATAAGCTAACTACACTGACTTTACCCTGTAGTTGAATAATGTGAATACCCCAAAATTAGACACAATTCTGTTGGCCGGTGCTAACCCACAGCAGCCGGAGCAATATCAATCTATACGATTCTCCAATGTACTCAGTCTGGTGGCTTGCGGTGTAATCCTGTTGCAGTTACCTGTTCAGCTTTTACTGTGGTCGGCACACAGTCCAATACAAATCCTGTTAATTTTAAGTCACGCATTTTTAATGACCGGCGTTCCGTTACTCAACAGAGCGAGCCGATATTGTGCCGCCCGGCTGTGCCTGATTTTGCTGTATTCCAGTTACATTGGGCTGTCGTCGTTTAATTATGACTTTTTAACCCCTATCCATTACTTTTTCCTGATTGCCCTGTTCGCAATCCCCTTTCTCCACTTTGACTTAACCACCAAAGAAGTGGTGTATATGATGCTATGGTTTCTGCTGGCCTATTTGTTTTGGGAAACTGCCCTTGTGGTTAATCCGTTAAATTTGGAAAGCGATCTGGCGACGGCAATTTTAAGTAAAAGCGATAAGCTCAGTTTTGGTATCAGCTGCTTTTTAACCGGTTATTTTATTTACGTGTCATTGAAGTCCAGTTGGAAAACTATCCGCAAAGAGCAGTTTAAAACCAATATGCTGCTGCTCAACATTCTCCCCAAAGAAGTCGCTAACCGCCTCAACCAGGAGGAAAAACCCATTGCCGATCACTTTGACAATGTCACCATTTTATTTGCTGATATTGAAGGATTTTCCAACCTGGCCAAACGCTATCCACCAGGTGAACTGGTGTCATTACTCAATCAGTTGTTTTGTCGATTCGATCGCTTAGTCGCCAAATTCGGCTTAGAAAAAATTAAAACCATTGGCGATCAATATATGGCCGTAGCCGGTTTGCCGGTTTACCAGGAGAAACACGCCATCAATACCTGCAAATGTGCTATCCGCATGCAGGAGGAATTTATTCTCTGGGCCAGAGAAAATAAGCTAAGCAATACGCTGCGCATAGGTATCAACAGCGGCCCCGTTGTGGCCGGCGTTATTGGTATGCATAAATTCAGCTACGACTTATGGGGTGAAGCAGTAAATTTGGCCTCTCGTATGGAAAGCCAGGGCTATGCCGGAAAAATACAGGTCAGTGAGGCCACTTATGACCTGGTCAAAGGACAGTTTATGTTTGATTACCAGGATACTATTGAAGTTAAAGGTATGGGCCCGCAAAATGTCTACTGGATTAACGAACCCTATTCGGTTTAATGACAACACTCAAAATTAACAGCGCTGAGTTTTTAGCGCACTATTGGCAAAAGAAACCGCTGGTCATCAGGCAGGGCTTCCCGAACTTTACTGATTTCACCGACGAGCACGAGTTGGCCGGACTGGCCATGGAAGAAGAGATTGATAGCCGTATTATTTCCTTTGCAGACAATAGCTGGGAAGTAAGCTGCGGTCCCTTTGACGAGTTTGCGACAGTTTGCCAGGGGCAATGGACGCTATTGGTGCAGGGACTGGAAAACTATCTGCCAGAAGCTCAGGCAATGATGGACGAGTTTGATTTTATTCCCGGCTGGCGCAAGGATGATGTAATGATGAGCTATTCAGTAGCCGGTGCCGGTGTTGGCCCTCACCTTGATCAATACGACGTATTTATTGTGCAGGGTAAAGGCTCCAGACGTTGGCAGGTGGGTCTACCCGACGACTTTGAGGAAATCACTCCTCACCCTAAACTACGGCAGATTTCGCAGTTTACGCCCATCATTGACGAGATTTTGTATCCGGGAGATATCGTTTACATTCCGCCCGGACACCCGCACAACGGTGTCGCACAGGAAGAATGCCTGAACTATTCCATTGGTTTCAGGGCTGCCAACCAGATAGAACTGCTCAACAGTTTTTGTGATCACCTGCTGGACAACAACTGGCAAGGTAAACGCTACACAGACCCTCAGTTGGCTGTACGAGCATTATCATGCGAGTTGCGTACTAACGAAACCGAGGCCTTCAGAAACCTGCTGAAACAGACCATTGACTCACCTGAGTTTGAAAACTGGTTGGGCACTCACCTGACTGATGCCCCGAAGTTTATTACCGAGCCCCCTGATGAAGATTATACCCCTGAACAGGTTCACCAGCTTTTAGCCAACCAGGTTTCTTTTATTAAAAGTCCGGGGGTCCGTCATTTGCACTATCAGGTGAATGACTCAGACAAGCGGTTATCCACATTCATTAATGGGGATTATTATGCCTGGCCTGTAGATGATCAAAAACAGGTATTTTTATTACTCAATTCAACAGTTTGGCTGCCTGACAAGAAAATAAATTTCAATTTTAGTTCACAATTTATTCACAACTTGTCTACAATGTTAAATAAGGGCTTATGGATAATACAATCTGATTAAATAGTACAATTTTGAATACTCATACTTATGCATTCATATTGATTTTTTATTCAGAAATGTTACAACTATGGCTCTCGGAGCATGGCTGGTAACAATATTAATAAAGAACCGGTTGAAGTAAACTTACGCAGACACAACAAGTATGAACGAATTCACTATTGAAAAAGTGAACTGGCGTCATTCCAAACGAAGGCTAAAGCGATTACGCGACAGAGTATTTGTTTGTGAGTGGCGAATCCCACGCCAGTCAGAATTTGACCAACAAGATCCCAACTCAGAACATGTTTTGGTTGTTGATTCCGATGGCACAGATATCGCCACAGGACGTATAACGCCTGATGGTGAAATCGGCAGAATAGCGGTGATCTCGCACCATCGCAGCGACGAAATATACGATGTGCTGTACACTTCCCTATTGCAAATTGCGAAAGAAAAAGAACTGAACGACGTCTATGTGCAATGCGAATTAGAAGGCGTTGACCATTTCGAGTCTCAGGGCTTTCAGGCGATAGGTTCAGTGTTTATGGACTCAGGTATCCCGCGACAGCGTATGTGTTGTCCGGTAAATGACTTTTCCTGGTCAAAGGTTGAACTGACACATTAACGTCAGTTTCTTACAAATTCGCAATCTGCGATCCTGAGCAAGCTCATAATCAGAGCGGTAACCGGTGATTTATAATCTATATCACTAAACACCCTGATGGCGCATTGCGGCTGTCCCGTTAGCTATTACAAGTTTTACCCTTGTAATTCAATGAAGTCAGACGCAAGTTCTGTCGATAAGCACCTGCTGTTTTTGAGCTTCTTCCCTGTTACCTTCTTTTATAGCCACGGCTTGGCTCACTTTAGCTTGTTCACACTTGTCAGATAACTCTTTTTTGGCCATGTAACTTTGATCTTTTTGCTGTTGCATCAGGCCTTTTGCTCCGCTGTAATTTTCACGATCTTCAGGAGCCTTGTCCGCTTCATAAGGGGGTGCCTGAGTGGCACTACAGGCCACCACTATCATACACACCGACAACAACATCGTTTTATTGAACAGGCTTTTTCCTTTCATCTTTTTTCTTTCATGTTATTTCTTACGCCTTTGTTTGAAAGGCCATCAGCGAATAAGTTCCCACCGCTAGCGAGAAAGTTGCTCCGACAACACCTGCAATGGATGTCTGGGTTTAAACTGTTTAATTCGTGCCACCTGGCTGCGACAGGAATAGCCGGTAGCCAGAATTTGTGAAGGCTGATATTGACTGACTGGTTTTTCCCAACTCATGTCAAACAATGTTAAAGATTCCTGCAAATGCTTTGCTTCGTGGCCAAATGTACCAGCCATGCCGCAACACCCCACCGACTCCACTTTCAGCGTTAAGCCAAACTCAGTAAAAATGTTTTGCCACTGTTTCTCACTCTGAGCCAGCATAGTTTTTTCCGTACAGTGCCCAAACAGCACATATTCCTTATCCTGTTTAATTTGCGGCTTATCACTCAATGTTGCTAACCATTCGTGCACCAATAAAACATTGAAGTCGCCGCGCTGCTCTCCCAATACAGTTTGGTATTCGTCGCGGTAACAAAGCACCAGTGACGGATCGATACCCACCATTGGGATGCCAAGTTCGTGTAATTGATTTAAGAAGGCCGCGGTATCAGATGCAGTTTTAGCAAACTGCTGCAAAAAACCTTTCACATGCTGAGGTTTACCATTGGGTTTAAAAGGCACCAAAATTGGGCTAAATCCCAGTTGACGAGCTAACAGCATGAGTTCGTGCACAACGGAAGCTTCGTAATAACTGGTAAAAGGGTCCTGAACGATCAGTAATTTATTTTGCTTGTCCGCTTCTGACAACGACTGCAACTGCGCAAGATCAAAAGATTCAATGCCAGATTGACTTGCCCGTTGTTGCAAAGTAGGTTGCGACAAAATTGGAGAATCCACATAGCCGACGGTTTTCTCCAATAGTTTATTAAACCATCGCTGTTTCAGAAAAAAGTTGGGTAAACCCGGCAATTTAGCCATTTTCGGCGCCATAGTTTCAATATTCGCCACCAGCATATCCTTCAAAGGCCGGGTATAACGCTGGTAATACATGGCTAAAAAGCGTGCCCGAAAAGTAGGTACATCCACATTGACCGGACATTGGTTAGTGCACGCTTTACAGGCAAGACAATGATCCATGACGTCAAACACTTCTTCAGAAAAGTCAGTTTGGCGTTGTGCGGACAATGAATTTCGGACTCTGCTTAAAAACGGCTGCCTGGGGGCGACTTCCAACGCCACAGGATCTGAACCTTGTTCACTTAACAGCCTTAGCCATTCTCTGAGCATACCGGCGCGCCCTTTTGGCGAGTGACGCCGGTCCCGGGTGACTTTGGAGGACGGGCACATTGGACTTTTAGTATCATAATTAAAGCACAAACCATTGCCATTACAGCTCATAGCTGGGGCAAATGAGTCTCTGACTTCAATGGCAATCTGACGATCAAAGTCACCACGCTTGACATCAGACACCCTAACCAGTTGTTCGTCAGAATGCAGCGGCGTACAGATTTTACCAGGGTTCATCTGATTGTGAGGGTCAAACGCGGTTTTTATCTTGCGCAACTCGGTAAACAGCTCTTCCCCAAAAAATGCCGGACCGTACTCACTGCGGTAACCCTTTCCGTGTTCACCCCACATGAGTCCGCCATACTTGGCCACCAGGGCCACGACTTCGTCAGAAACCTGCTGCATTAGTTCTGCTTGTTTTGGATCGCACATGTCCAGCGCCGGTCTGACGTGCAACACGCCAGCATCCACATGGCCAAACATACCGTACTGCAACCCCTTAGAATCCAGCAATGCCCGAAATTCCATGATGAAATCCGCCAGATTTTCCGGTGGAACGGCCGTATCTTCAGCAAACGCTATGGGTTTTTCCCAGCCTTTGGCTTTGCCCAGCAAACCTACCGCTTTTTTACGCATCCCGTAAATTTTACCAATGGCGGCAAGGTCTTCGGTCATCTGGTAGCCAATCACACCCGCTTCACCGTTCGCTATCTGACTGTCCAGCATGGTCTGCAATCTGGCTATTTTGGCGTCAATCTGCTCTCTTGAGTCATCGTTGTATTCAACAATGTTAAGACCATCAATGGTTTTCCCGGGCACATCACTAATCAAGTCACTGACCGAGTGCCAGACAATGTCAGCTTTAGCTAAATTTAATACTTTACTGTCTACCGTTTCGACTGATGTAGCCTGCGCAGCCACCATCGAGGGCGCATGGCGCAGTGCTGACTCAAAGGAATCGTACTTGATATTGATCAAGACTTTATTCTTTGGAATGGGTGTCACGTTTAATTTGGCTTCAGTGATAAAGGCCAGTGAACCTTCAGAACCTGCCAGTACACGGCTGACATCTATTTTCTGTAAATCGTCTGAAACCGCATGTTCTAAATCATAGCCGGTCAAAAAGCGATTTAATCGGGGGAATTTAGCCAGTATCTGTTCACGTTTTTCGATACAGCTGGCCTGTAGTTGCGTCAGGATTGCCTGATAGCGCGGCTCTTGCTGGCTATCTGCGGCAATGGGAGTTGTTTCCAGTACCGTGCCATCAATCAATACCGAAGTCAGCCCCAATATATGGTCACTGGTTTTGCCATAAACCAATGAGCCTTGCCCTGAGGCATCAGTATTGATCATGCCACCAATCGTAGCGCGGTTACTGGTGGACAAGTCAGGCGCAAAGAAAAAACCATGAGGACGCAATACATCATTGAGCTGATCTTTCACCACTCCGGTTTGCACTCTGACCCAGCCTTCCTCAGCATTTATCTCAAGTACTTTGTTCATGTGACGGGATAAATCCACCACTATGCCCTGAGTCAGGCTTTGCCCGTTAGTACCGGTGCCACCCCCTCTGGCAGAGAACTTTACGCTGTTATGCTTTGCTGCCAGACAGCCGATGACTTTTAAATCTTCGGTGTTACGTGGTAATAACACTGCCTGCGGCAGACGCTGATAAATAGAGTTGTCAGTAGCAACCGCCAATCTGGCTGAGTATTGGGTTTCTATATCCCCTTTAAATCCTGCGGATTTTAGTTGCGCTAAAAAGTCCAGATATTCTTTGGCAATAGACTGCTGACTGTCTAGAAGAGGTAACATAGGCTCCGGCGTGTCGTGAAAGCAATATAAAGTAGCACTGATTATAATGATTTAACGCAAAATGTCCTTTAAAGATCACACGACAAACTTTGTAACAGATGAAATTTTGGTCAGAGTGCCAAACCTATTTATAGTTAGAATTGAATAAACAGCTGTGGGTATCCATGTTAAACAAACCTATCAGAATCACACTCGGCAGTATCGGGGTTTTTATCGGTATTGTGTTCGCTATATTACCGGGGTCTATATTATTCCTGGTAGCCGGGTTGTTCTTACTCAGCTTTGACTTCCCACTGGCACGTCAGTGGCTGAGAAAGAGTCAAAAAATGATGAGCTGGGGAGCCAGAAAGTTGGACAAGGCAATTTATAGTCGCCGTTAGCTGCAACGGATGTATTCAACTACCTTGCCAGAAGGTTACTGCTGCAAAAAGATGGCATAAAAAAACGGAGCATAAGACAGCTCCGTTTTTTATATTCAAGACATTACCGTTAGCTTAAATTCTCTGCCACGTATAACCAGGTTTCTACCACGGTATCCGGATTCAGAGAAACACTATCGATTCCCTGCTCCACCAACCAGGCTGCCAGGTCTTCATGATCTGAAGGACCCTGACCACAAATACCGACGTATTTGCCTTTCTCTTTGGCCGCTTTAATTGCCATGCCCAGCATCATTTTCACTGCCGGGTCACGCTCATCAAACAAATGCGCAATCAGACCAGAGTCTCTGTCCAGTCCCAGTGTTAACTGCGTCATGTCGTTAGAGCCAATGGAGAAGCCGTCAAATATATCCAGGAACTGATCAGCTAACAAAGCGTTGGACGGTAATTCACACATCATGATCACGCGTAATCCATTTTCGCCTTTTTTCAGGCCCTGCTCAGCTAACAAATCGATGACCTTTTGGCCTTCTTCCAGGGTGCGCACAAATGGGATCATGATTTCCACGTTAGTCAGCCCCATTTTATTTCTGACTCGCTTAATCGCCTCGCACTCCAGGGCAAAACAATCGCGGAAATCTTCAGAAACATAACGGCTGGCACCGCGGAAGCCCAACATTGGGTTTTCTTCGTCCGGCTCGTATTGGTGGCCGCCCACCAGGTTAAAGTACTCGTTAGACTTAAAGTCAGACATACGTACGATGACTTTTTGTGGATAGAACGCACCGGCAATAGTGGCGATACCTTCCACCAGACGCTCAATGTAGAACTCGGTGGGAGAAGCATATCCGGCAATCATGTCACTGATCTCTTCTTTTAAATCCTCAGGTTGAGAATCAAAGTTGAGCAATGCTTTAGGGTGAATACCAATCATGCGGTTAATGATGAACTCCAGACGCGCCAGACCAACACCGTGATTCGGTAAACGTGCAAAATCAAAAGCACGATCCGGGTTACCCACATTCATCATGACCTTCATGGGCGCTTCTGGCATTTGATCGATACGGGAAGTCTGTACATCAAACTCCAGCTCGTCGCCGTAGATAAAACCGGTATCACCCTCAGCACAAGATACCGTTACCTTGTCGCCGGTGCTGATCACATCGGTGGCATTGCCGCAACCGACTACCGCAGGAATGCCCAGCTCGCGCGCAATAATGGCCGCGTGGCAGGTACGTCCACCGCGATTGGTTACAATCGCAGAAGCCTTCTTCATGATGGGTTCCCAATCAGGGTCCGTCATGTCAGTTACCAGCACATCACCTTGCTGGATCTTGTTCATTTCGTCGATTGAGTCCAGCACCTTAGCGGCACCAGCACCAATCTTATGACCAATTGCGCGCCCTTCACACAAGGTGTTGGCGTTGCCTTTTAACTGGTAGCGTTCAATGGTTTGTGAATCTTCGCGGCTCTTAACCGTCTCAGGGCGAGCCTGTACAATATAAAGCTTGCCATCTAAACCGTCTTTGGCCCATTCAATATCCATGGGGCGTTGGTAATGGGCTTCAATGATAAGCGCTTGTTTTGCCAACTCCATCACTTCGTCATCAGACAAAGAGAATTGACGGCTGTCTTGTTCCGCTACGTCAACAATCTCCACCTGTTTGCCGTGAGATGTATCAGCAGAGTAAATCATTTTAGTCAGTTTGCTGCCCAGGTTACGGCGCAATACCGAAGGATAACCTTTGCCCAGTAATTCTTTGTGAACGTAGAACTCATCCGGGTTTACTGCACCCTGCACTACCATTTCCCCTAAACCATAGGAAGAAGTGATGAATACCACGTTTTCAAATCCTGATTCAGTATCGATACTGAACATAACACCGGAAGACGCCTGGTCACTGCGTACCATGCGCTGAATACCAGCAGACAGGGCAACACCTTTGTGGTCATAACCCTGGTGAACACGATAGGAAATGGCGCGGTCATTGAACAGCGATGCAAATACGTGTTTGATAGCTACCAGAACATTGTCGTAGCCTTTTACGTTAAGAAAGGTTTCCTGTTGTCCGGCAAAAGAGGCGTCAGGCATATCTTCAGCGGTAGCCGAAGAGCGCACCGCAAACGAGGCGTCTGACTCGAACGCAGACTGAATCTGGTCAAATGCGGTTTTAATGGCCTCTTCAAGCACAGGCTGGAACGGTGTATCGATGATCCACTGACGAATCTCTGCGCCGGTTTTTGCCAACGCATCCACATCGTCTACATCTAATGTGTCCAGCACATCGTGAATACGATCATTCAGTCCGCTTTGCTCAAGGAATTCGTTAAAAGCATGTGCTGTGGTAGCAAAACCGCCAGGCACCTGAACGCCAGCATTGGCAAGATTGGAGATCATCTCTCCCAGTGAGGCATTTTTTCCACCTACACGCCCCACATCATTCATACCTAATTCTTCGTACCAAAGAATGTATTCTTGCACTACCGACTCTCCCGATTAACAATTAACTAAATAATAAAAAACTAGACCAATATTTGAATTAATTCGAGCTTGGGGTTAGCTTGCCATTGGAAAAAAGCATTGCGCCTTAAGTGCTGAAAATTGACTCGCTTCATGTGACCGCTGCCCTTATGGGACGGGCATTGTAGAGGTTTAGTTATAAAAAAGAAAATCTTATTTTATTTCGTAATAATATTACTACATTTTGGAATTTTGCCCTATGCGTACAGCGTTTTATATATCTGACGGAACTGCCATCACTTCAGAGGTTTTTGGCCATGCACTGCTGTCTTTATTCCCGATCCAGTTCGATCACGTGACAGTCCCATTCGTTGAAACCGAAGAAGAAGCCAATAAAACTGTTCGTAAAATTTCTGAAAGTTTCCAACGAACCGGAGAGCGGCCGCTGGTTTTTTACACCATAGTGAACAAAGAAGTGCGGGAAATCATCTCCAGATCGGAGGGGATCCACTATAACTTTTTGGACCAATATATAGCACCACTGGAAAAAACCCTGGGCGTACCCTCTAAGCCGGAAAAACACCGCACCCACAGCATCCACGAAAAAACCTATGATATTCGAATCGACGCAGTAAACTTTGCCTTGGCGAATGATGACGGTACCAACCTCAAAGAATACGGCAAAGCCGATATTATTTTAGTGGGTGTATCTCGATCCGGTAAAACCCCCACCAGTTTGTACCTGGCACTACAATACGGTATCAAAGCCGCCAACTACCCCTTTACCGAAGACGATATGGGCGATATTTTAAAATTACCACCGGCCCTTCGTCCTTACAAAAATAAACTGTTCGGCCTCACTATTTCCGCTGAGCGATTGCATCAAATTCGCTCGGAGCGCAAAGCCAATAGTCGATATGCCTCAAAACAGCAATGCCGCATGGAAATCAGAGAAGTTGAAAACATGTACCGCAAAGAAAAAATTCCCTTTCTGAACAGTACGCATTTTTCGATTGAGGAAATTTCTGCAAAAATATTGGCAATCACCGGTCTGTCTCGTCACAAATACTAGAGCGTGTTAACCTCTGCTATACGAGATTTGTTCTATATATGAGCGCTTTAATAAGGTTCCGCGATGAAATTTGGGCAATTTGACGAGTCTGTTTTTCAGTATCTGAAAAAGCTAAAAGACAACAATAATAAAGACTGGTTTAACGACCATAAACAGGAATATGAAGACCTGGTCAGAACGCCAGCCCTGAATTTTATTACGGCTATGGAAAGCTGGATCAAACTCATCTCACCACACTATGAGGCTATCCCCAAAAAGATGGGCGGCTCACTTATGCGGGTTTATCGCGATGTGCGTTTTTCCAAAGATAAATCACCCTATAAAACCAATGTCGGCATCCAGTTTCGCCACGAAATTGGTAAGGACGTGCATGCACCGGGTTTTTATCTGCATATCGAACCCGGTCAGGTGTTTTTAGCAGCTGGCGCCTGGGCTCCCGCTTCTGATGCATTAAAAGCCATCAGAGATTTGATCGTAGCCAAACCAGGCCCTTATCAGGATGCCATTAGCCATAAACCCATGCTGCAGCATTTTGAATTGCAGGGAAGTAAACTCACAAGACCGCCCAAAGGCTATGACAAGGAGTTGCCACTGATTGAAGAAATCAAACGCAAAGACTTTATTGCCGTGGCAGAGTTACCGGAAGCCTTTATTCTGGAACCGGCATTGCCCGAACGGGTTGCAAAACTATTTGGTACCACTCAGCCTTTTATGCGGTTTTTGTGTGAAGCCTTAAAACTGAGGTTTTGATTGCTGAGGGTTTGACTACTAAAATGAAAAAAAGCCCAATCAGAGTTGATTGGACTTTTGATTTGTCTCATTCCAGTGGCATTTACGCCACTTAATAAACTTATTGTTGTTCTACTTTTTGGTTTACCTGGCCAAAAATAGACTTGCCGTCTTTGTCGAACATTTCGATTTGAATAGTGTCACCAAACTGCATAAATGGCGTAGTTGGCTTACCGTCTTCAATCGTTTCAATCATGCGAATTTCAGCAATACAGCTGTACCCAACACCACCGTCTTTTACTGGCTTTCCTGGGCCACCGTCCAGCTTATTGGAGACAGTTCCAGAGCCGATAACCGAACCGGCGCATAGAGGACGAGTCTTGGCCGCGTGAGCCACCAACTGACCAAAGTGGAAGGTCATATCGATGCCCGCTTCAGGCTTACCAAACATCTCGCCATTGTAGTGAGAAACCAACGGTAGGTGCACTTTACCATCTTGCCAGGCATCGCCTAACTGATCCGGCGTAACACACACTGGTGCGAATGCACTGGAAGGCTTAGACTGGAAAAAACCAAAACCTTTAGCCAACTCATTGGGGATCAGGCCGCGCAGTGACACATCATTCACGATCATAATCAATTTGATGTGCTTCAATGCATCTTCAGCTGTAACGCCCATTGGTACATCATCAGTAATAACGGCAACTTCCGCTTCAAAGTCGATACCAAATCCATCAGCCTGAGGCATGATGATGTTGTCATTCGGCGCTAAAAAAGAATCAGAGCCGCCCTGATACATCAGCGGATCAGTCCAGAAACTTTCCGGCATTACCGCATTACGCGCTTTGCGCACCAACTCAACGTGGTTTACATAAGCACTGCCGTCAGCCCACTGATAGGCACGAGGTAATGGCGAATGACATTGCTTTTGGTTGAACTCTTCACCAGCAATTTCACCATTTTCCAGTTGTAAATACAAAGACTGTAGTTTTGGCTCTACATTTGCCCAGTCGTCCAGTGCTGCCTGCATGGTTGGCGCGATTTCTGCGGCACTTACCATTTTGGTTAAAGAGGCGTTTACGACAACTAACTGACCATCACGGCCGTGCTTTAAACTTGCTAATTTCATCAGGCATTATCTCCCTGTTTTGCTTTGAAGCCTTCACCATTGTGCAGCCAGTCGGCATGCTTAGGGGCTTTCTTAGTTTGAGACCATTCTTCTATCATGTCCGGGGCGACGCGTTTTAACTCCGCCAACATAGCCGGCTCAGAAGTATTGCAGGCCAGTTCAATTCGATGACCATTTGGATCGAAGAAATAAATAGACTGGAACAAAGTGTGATCCGTCGGACCTAACACGTCCAGTCCGGCCTTTTCCAGGCGAGCTTTAGCTGCCAACAAGGTGTCCATGTCTTCCACTTCAAAGGCAATATGCTGTACCCAGGCTGGAGTGTTTTGATCACGTCCCATTTCCGGCGAATTAGGAATTTCAAAAAACGCCAAAACGTTACCCATACCGGCATCCAGAAACACGTGCATGTAGGGGTCCGGCGCACCTGTAGAAGGCACATTGTCTTCGGCAATGGCTAACTGAAAATCCATATCCAGGTGTTTTTGATAAAACTCTACTGTCTCTTTCGCATCTTTACAGCGATAAGCGACATGGTGGATACGCTTTAGCATTATTCTGCTGCCTCAGTTTTGGTTTTAATCACACCGCGATTGACCTGGTCACGTTCGATAGATTCGAACAAGGCTTTAAAGTTACCTTCTCCAAACCCTTCGTCTTGTTTACGTTGAATAAATTCAAAAAATACCGGCCCCAGTACCGTTTCAGAGAAAATCTGTAACAACAAGCGAGGCTGTCCACCTTCAGTGGTGCCGTCCATCAAAATACCACGCTGCTGCAGCTCTGGTACATTTTCGCCATGACCTGGTAAACGCTCTTCCAGCATTTCATAATAAGTTGCCGGTGGCGCTGTCATGAACTTGGTGCCCTGCTTTTTCAAACGGTCCCAACAAGCGTAGAGATCATCACAGGCAAACGCAATGTGCTGAATACCTTCACCATTGTATTTCATCAGATATTCTTCGATCTGACCGCCACCGCCAGCTTCTTCGTTCAGAGGAATACGGATTTTACCGTCAGGAGCCGTCATAGCTTTGGAAGTCAGGCCCGTGTACTCACCTTTGATGTCGAAGTAACGAATTTCACGGAAGTTAAATAACTTCTCATAGAAGTCTGCCCAATATTGCATACGACCGCGGTATACGTTGTGAGTCAGGTGATCCAGTGTATGGAAACCACAACCTTCAGGTTTGCGGTCAACGCCTTCCAACCATTCAAAATCGATGTCATAAATGGTTGAACCTTCTTCGTAACGGTCGATCAGGTATAAAGTGGCACCACCAATACCTTTAATTGCAGGTAAGCGTAGCTCCATTGGACCTGTGTACACTTCTACCGGCTGAGCACCTTTTTCCAGAGCCAATTTATAGGCTTTTTGTGCATTCTTAACGCGAAATGCCATACCGCAAGCTGACGGACCGTGCTCTTCGGCATAGTAGAAAGCATGGCTCTTGGGCTCATAGTTAGTGATGAAGTTGATATCACCCTGACGCCACAATTCCACTTGCTTCGACTTGTGAACGGCTACTTTGGTAAAACCCATTGATTCGAATACGGGCTCCAGAATTCCGCGCTTAGGCGCCGTAAATTCAACAAATTCAAAACCATCCAACCCCATTGGGTTCTCAAACAAATCCGCCATTTCACTTCTCCACGTTAATATTATTCGAAGTTAATGTTCCTGTAGTGTAGACCAACAGCAACCAACTTAGTTGTAATTGCAACCAATTTAGTTGTAGGTACAACTATTGTCAAGGTAGACTCAGTTATCCTTGTATTGTTGACGAGTAAAACTGTATGGCTAAATTGCCAGATTCCTCAATACTAAAGCTGGAGCGTTATCTGCCCTATCGGCTCTCTATCTTGTCTAACAAGATCAGTAGTCTGGTGGCGCAGACCTACAAAGATAAGTTCGCCCTCTCTATTACCGAGTGGCGTATTATGGCGGTTTTGGGGGAATACCCGGGTATTTCAGCGGACGAGATTTCGGCCAAAACCCAAATCGAAAAATCCATTTTGAGTCGGGCTATCGCCAAATTGCTGAAGCGCAATTTGATTGAACGCAGTGTAGCTGCTGATGACAAGCGCCGCTCTGAAATTGTACTTTCTGATACCGGAGCAGCGGTTTATAAGGAGATTGTGCCTCTGTCTTACCAGCACGAGAACGACATTTTGCAATGCTTGACGGAAGAGGAACAAAGGCTGTTTAGCGATTTACTGGACAGGTTATACCATCACGCCGAGCGTTTATAATCAGGAGCAAGATTCAACGGTGCCAGGTTTAGGTACTTTTGCCCTGACCTGAGTTGCTTTTACCCGTTTGACCGTTTTTCATTCACCGGAATCGGCGATCTTACTGTAGTTTAGGGATATAGCCCTAATTTCCACAGTGCACTACTTGTTTTTCACGAAATTCATGATAAAACCCATATAGTCGATAAAAAGATGCACCTCCTCAATGACTTGGATTCAATAACATCATGGTAGATAAGGCCCTGGCGGCAAAATCAAAGGTACTCGTCATCGATGACCAGGAACTGGCCATCGGCTACATTAAGTATCCGCTGGAAAAGTTAGGCTTTCATGACATTACTATCGCCGACCGGGTGCAAACCGCTATGGATTTGATCAATACCCGGGTTTACGACCTGATTATGTGCGCTTATGAGTTCCGCAAGGAAAAAGACGGTTATTTTTTATTCGACGAGCTGAAGCGGCGCAATATGCTGTCAATGTTAACCACCTTTGTATTTGTCAGTGCCGATACCAGTAAAGAACTGATCCACAGTATTTTGGAATTACAACCAGACGACTTTCTGGCTAAGCCCTTCACCATAAAAGACCTGGACCGACGCCTTACGCGTGCCCTCTCCCGCAAGCGGGCGATGCGTAAAATTTACCGCTACATGCACGATAAAAAATTCAACAGTGCCTTAGAATCTGTTAACGAGTTTTTGGCTGATTCGGCACATGCTGATTATTTCCCAACCGCGCTGAAGGCCAAAGGTGAAATACTGCTTGGCATGAACAACGCACAGCAGGCGGTGGACTTTTATCAGGCAATAGTCGACATTCAGCCCCACTCCTGGGCGCAAATGGGTCTGGTAAAAGCCTTGCTGCAGGCAGACAAGGTAGAAGATGCCGAAAAACTGATATTGCGATTAGCAGTAAAACCAGATACTCAGTTGCTGGCCTATGATTTATTAACCGAACTGCAAATTTACCAAAAGGATTTTGATACTGCTCTGGAAAGCTCAGTGGTGGCTTCAGAAGTGTCTCCGAGAAACCTGAACAGGCATCAAAAAACAGTGGAGCTGTCACGGCTCACTAACGATCATAAAACCCTGTTCGAAACCACGAAAAAGATCGTACGCTACGCCAAAAACTCAGTGCATGACAAACCCAACATTTATCTGGATGTGGCCAGAGCCGGAATTGATTACGCCATGACCACTGAGGACGAGCAAACAGTTAACCTTACCAAAGAAGCAAACGATTACCTGACACACTTTTCAGAAATTGCCCAGGGTGGTGAAGTTCAAACCCAAATGGATGTTTGTAACGCCCGTATATTACAACTGCAAAACGACACCAAAGGCGCAACCGAACTACTGAAACAAATTCATTCCGACAACTGGCAGTCGCACAGCGAAAGCGATCTGCTGGACCGTGCAAAAGCACTACACTCGGTGGGCATGCACAAAGAAAGCGCCGAAATTATCGCCTTTCTGGCGGATAAGGCCGTTGAAAAGGACGGTGAAAACTCGGTTCATGCTCAGTATCTGCAACAAGAAAAACGCCTGAAGCACGATATTCTGCTTACCCCGAAAGAACTGAACAACAAAGCTGTGGAATACTATCAGCGTGGCGACACCGAGAATGCCATGGATGTCTTTGGCAAAGCCTTTATACTGATGCCAAAAAATACTTCCATTGCACTCAACCTGTTGCAAACACTCGGCATGAAAGCACAATCCAGCAACCTGGCCAAAAGCGACAAGGAAATACTAAAGCAGTGTATTTACACCATTGAAAATGGCGAGCTAACCGGTGAACAGAAAGAACGCTACCTCAAGGTAAAATCTTATTTATCGGATATGAGTTAGTGCTTTTACCTGTAAATTAACTGGAAAAGCGGTCTGCATAAACTTGAACAACCAATCCTTGCCCACATAAACTAAAATCTACCCTTTTCTGCCCTTAATCCGGAACTCTCAAATGCGCAGTAACCGTTTCCCTGTTGATGAAAACACCGATTTAAATTGGCGCGTCCTGTTGGATTTATGGCCTTATTTAACTGAATTTAAATCGCGGGTGATACTGGCATTGTTGTGTCTGATTGCCGCCAAGCTGGCCAATATTGGTTTGCCTTTTGTGTTGAAACACACAGTTGATGGTCTGAATACCGATGATACCACTACCCAACTTCTTGCTGTGACCTTATCGCTGGTGGTGGCTTATGGGGTGTTGCGATTATCAACAGTTTTATTTGGTGAAATTCGGGATGTTTTGTTTGGACGTGTCACAGAGCGAGCAATGCGCCGGGTGGGACTCAAAGTTTTTCGTCATTTGCACGCCCTGGACCTGGATTTCCACATCAACCGACAAACCGGTGGATTGTCCCGCGATATTGAGCGCGGCACGTCAGGCATTGGTTTTTTAATGCGTTTTATGGTGTTTAACATTGTGCCTACCCTGTTTGAAATTATGGCTGTGGTAGGGGTGCTATTTGTTCAATATGGTGTTGAGTTTGCCGCCATTATTCTGGGTTCGGTGGTGGCTTATGTCAGCTTTTCCATGAAAGCCACTGACTGGCGTACTCGCTTTGTCAAAGAAATGAATCATGCAGACTCATCTACCAATAGCCGTGCCATAGACAGCCTGCTGAATTACGAAACAGTGAAATATTTTAACAACGAACAATACGAAACCAGGCGCTATGACAAAGACCTTGCTGACTGGGAAGTCGCCAGGCGAAAAAACCGACTATCCCTGTTTGCCCTGAATGGCGGACAGGCATTTATCATCGCTGCGGCCATGACAGGCATGATGGCGATGGCCGCCTATAACGTTGCGCACGGTACTATGACCATAGGTGATTTTGTGCTGATCAACGCGATTACCATGCAGATATTTATGCCGCTGAATTTTCTGGGGTTTGTTTACCGGGAGATACGAGGCTCACTGGCAAACATCGAAAACATGTTCAACCTGTTAAAAAAGCAACCTCAGGTGGAAGACAAGCCGAATGCACCAGCCATCAGTATACAAAGCGGCCAAATTAGTTTTGAACAGGTTAATTTTCACTATCATCCCGACCGGCCCATTTTAAAAAATATCAGCTTTATGATTGAACCCGGTCAAAAAGTGGCGATTGTAGGTCCCAGCGGTTCCGGCAAATCAACATTGATTAAACTGCTGTTCCGCTTTTATGACGTCACGTCAGGACAGATTAATATCGACGGGATAGACATCTCAGCAGTCACCCAGGATTCATTGCGACAACTGATCGGGATCGTGCCGCAAGACACAGTATTGTTTAACGACAGTATTCTGGAAAACGTTCGCTATGGCCGTACCGATGCTTCAGACGAAGAAGTACGCCATGCCTTGCAATTGGCCCACCTTACTCAATTCATTGACAACCTGCCCAAAGGTTGGGACACCAAAGTGGGTGAGCGCGGACTGAAACTATCCGGCGGTGAAAAACAACGGGTTGCCATTGCCAGAACCATACTCAAAAAACCGCCAATATTGTTGTTTGACGAAGCCACCTCCTCCCTTGACAGCCAGTCAGAGCGAGCAATTTTATCCGCGTTTAACCAAATTGCCCGTGGGCACACCAGTATTGTGATCGCCCACCGACTATCCACGATCGTGGATGCCGACAAGATACTGGTACTGAAAAACGGTGAGCTGAAAGAATCCGGCAAACACGCTGAACTAATCGCCCAGCAGGGCGAATATTATGCACTTTGGCAGGCGCAACAAAAAAGTCATACCGACACAAATACAAGGAACAACGATGTTTAGCGATGTAAATCAACAGGAACTGCTGGAAACCATCAACACCATCATGCCCTTTGGTAAATACGCCGGACGGCCTTTGCTGAAATTACCTGAACCTTACCTGGTGTGGTTTAACGACAAAGGCTTTCCTGATGGAAAACTGGGCAAACAGTTGGCACTGATGTACGAAATCAAACTCAATGGCCTGGAAGGCATGTTAATGCCTTTACTTCGGGAACAAAATTAGCCGATATATTTGTTAGATTGGATTTCTGTGCTTAAATAGTAAAGCGTCTTATTCATTTTAAACGGCAGTAAATGAAGTATGTTAAGGATCCGACTGTTATTGATTTTTACCCTGAGTATTTGCCACCCGGCTTATGCTGAGTTTAGCTATGAAGGTCAGGGGCTGTTGCGTTTCCCAACCGGCACGGAAGTCATCTTTAATTTTGGATTCGCCTTTCAACAATCCGGATACAACAATGTATTTACCGCCGGAGAGCAGCAAATGGAGGTCACACAACGCCCGGAAAAATACTCTATCTGGCTAAGCATGAACCAAAACCACGAGGTGTACGTACAAGAGTTCGCGACTTCGTATTTCCGGGAGTTTGAATGGACGTTGGGTGAGCACAAAATTGCTTTACAGAAGAAGGTCCTTTCTCCTAAACGGTCGATTGGCGACTATGTACTAACCATAGATAACATCAGCTACTTTTTTAAGGGTAAGCAGGGGTCTGTTGATATCCTTTTTGATGATGAAGGTATTGCCAGCATCGAAGCCAACGGATTTGTCAAAGATTTGGGATTAAGCGAATAGCCAGTGAGCCACTCGTAACAAAACAGAAAGTAAGCTGGACAATCCATTAAACAACTGTATATTTAACCAGTATCATCAATTTTTGTTATTGACCATGTTTGCAGCATCAAGAAATCATAAGAAGACCGACAAGCCCTACTCTGTGCGTAAATCAGGCCTGAAAGAGAAGTTCGTAGATCGACAAATTCTGGCTATTCACAAAGTCATGGTGGAAAAACTCATCAGCCATCCTGAATTGCGTAAGCAAGTTGTTCAAACCATTGAGGAACGTTATCAGCAAGGGCGATTAAGGCATGGTGCCTATCTTACCTGGATATGTTTAATGGATAATATTGAGGATCACGACCGGTTTCGGGCAGGTGCGCTGGAAGATACTCCGAGAATGAATAAGCTGCGTCGACAAACCCCGTTTGTTGGCATACTCACCGAAACTGAACGGCAACAAGCTATTGAGGATGACGCTTGCGGTAATACCAGTATCGAGACGGTGTTTTAATGAACTGCGAATGTATATCAATCAGAAGATTGAGATGGCATGACCTCACCAGCAAAAATGCACTATTGAAAATCCTCAAACCTATACCCAAAATTAACAATATCGTCCTTAAACACCTCTGTTACTAACTCCTTGCCAAAATCGGAATAGTACTCGCTGTAATGTAAGTGATTAGAGTCGTTTACTATGGTAGAAAATGGTTGAATAACACCAATTTTGAGTAAGAACTTTTTGCTGTCTTGCGCATAGTTTTCAAAGCGACCAATATCGTTGACCAATAAATTACCTTCTTCATCTGTAAGCTGAAGCCATTGACTAAAACTCAACCAATCGCCACGAAAACTTTCAACCTTTTGAAGAGAGGCCTTTTCAAGAAACTCATCAAACCCTTTCCAGTGAGGCGAATCAGGATATAATTCCAGATGCTTACTATTCTTGTTGTAGTTGACTTTATTTAGGGCCGTTAAGGCGTGCCAGGAAACCAGCCTTTCCCAAGGATTACGTACGATGGCAAATTTGTACAAATGATCGAAGTCTGCACCAATGATCTTTTGCACTTCTTTCATGGATGAATGCTGTAAAAAAACACGCTCTGCGTCCGGAACATGCTCGCTAATATGCTTAAATAGTGAGGAACCACCGGTTCTTGGGACGTGGCAAAAAAGAAAATTATGTTGTTGTGATAAGTACATGCCTGTATTTTTTCTCTGCAAAAAATGGAGCTTTTTCTCTATTTCGTCTGATAGTCATGTTTAATAAAACTGTTTACCAGGCAATCACACATTTCATCCAGATGAGACACATCCGCATATACACCATCGATCAGTAATCTGGCCAGGCCATGCATGGTGGCCCAACTCACCTGCGCCAATCTGAGGCTGTCCTCCTGAGCGTTCAGTATTCCTTTTTGCTGCCACTGACGTACCAGTTCAACATGAGCCTGAAAACAGGGATAAGCCACTGACTTCAAATCCGGTGTAGCATTATCAGACTTCCAGATAGTGCGACCAAACATCAATTCGTAAATTTCCGGGTTTTCAGAGGCATAGTAAAGATACACCTTCACCATCGCGCGATATTTTTCTGCATCGTTCAATTCCGTGCAGTCAAGAATGGCATTCAGACGTGACTGCCAGCGCTTAAAGCCTTCCTGAGCGATACCACACAACAATGCACTCTTGTCCTTAAAATGATGATATGGCGCCGTGCGAGACACCCCAACCCGATCGGCCAGTTTGCGCAAACTCAAGCCCTCTATACCGCCATCCACCAGCATTTCAGTGGCGGCTAACAATAGCGTATTTCTCAGATCACCATGGTGGTATTGCTTTTTATCCTGCACTGACACTGCGCTTGTCATGCCAATATTTCTCGCTTGTAGTTTTCACTGGTTACCGACAGAAAGCTATTAAACCACAGTATCAACAAAATTCACATCTTGACAGTGTCAACATCAAGGTTTATTTTGAATGCATCTTGACACCGTCAAGTTAAAAGTTAATTGGAACTTATTGAGCTTAAAACCCCTGACATTGATAGCAACATGCGGAGCAGACCCTATGCACTCACAACCTAACGCCCACTACCCTCATTTATTTCAACCATTAGATTTAGGTTTTACCCAGTTGAAGAACCGCGTGCTTATGGGATCAATGCACACTGGTCTGGAAGAGGTGCCTGGTGGCTACAAACGCATGGCTAAGTATTTCGCAGCAAGAGCCAAAGGCGGTGTTGGTTTGATTGTGACTGGCGGAATCGGGCCTAATGCCGAAGGCTCTACTCATCCCGTTTGCAAATTACTGGATAACGACGCAGCCGTCACTGAACACAAATATATTACCGACGCAGTACATGCAGAAGGTGGCAAAATTTGTATGCAAATCCTGCACACTGGCCGCTATGCATTTAACGACAAGCTGGTAGGTGCCTCTCCTATCCGTGCCCCCATAAACAAATTCACGCCTAAGGAACTGGATGCCACAGGCATTGAAAAACAAATTCAGGATTTTATTTTTGCTGCCACTCAGGCCCAAAAAGCCGGCTACGATGGCGTTGAAATCATGGGGTCAGAAGGCTACTTCTTAAATCAATTTATTGCCGCACGTACTAATCAGCGGAATGACGACTGGGGGGGTGACTATCAAAACCGCATTAAATTACCGTTGGATGTAGTGCGCAGAGTGCGCGAAGCGGTCGGCGAACAATTTATCATTATTTACCGCCTGTCGATGCTGGATCTGGTAGAAGGTGGTTCCACCTTTGATGAAGTGGTACAACTGGGATTAGCCATAGAACAGGCCGGGGCTACCATTATCAATACAGGTATTGGCTGGCATGAGGCCAGAATACCCACTATCGTCACAAAAGTACCACGAGCCGCTTTCACCTGGGTGACCGCCAAATACAAAGAAAAACTGAACATTCCGGTGATCACTTCAAACCGCATTAACACGCCGGAAGTGGCTGAACAGGTTTTAGCCAAAGGGGACGCCGACATGGTCTCCATGGCCCGCCCTTTCCTGGCAGACCCTGATTTTGTTATCAAAGCCGAACAAGGCAAATCCGAAGAAATTAATACCTGTATCGGTTGTAATCAGGCCTGCCTTGATCATGTATTCGAAGGAAAAATTGCCAGTTGCCTGGTAAACCCACGGGCCTGTCATGAAACCGAAATTTCTCTGGATAAAACCCAGACTCCCAAAAACATTGCCGTAGTGGGCGCCGGACCAGCAGGTTTGGCTGCAGCGACTTCAGCTGCACAACGAGGCCACAACGTGACCCTGTTTGATTCCTCCGGCGAAATTGGCGGGCAATTTAATATGGCTAAAAAGATCCCCGGAAAAGAAGAGTTTTACGAGACATTGCGTTACTTTTCCGTGCAACTCAAAAAACAGCGAGTCGATGTCCGGCTTAACACCCGGGTTTCGTCAGAAATGCTCAATAACAGCGACTTTGACGAAGTGATTATCGCTACAGGTATCTCCCCAAGAACTCCCAATATCGAGGGTATTGAGCACCAAAAAGTAGTGAGTTACATCGATGTGCTGACAGGAAAAGTAATACCCGGTAGAAAAGTGGCAGTCATTGGTGCCGGTGGCATCGGTTTTGATGTCAGTGAGTATCTGACCCATTCAGGCGAGCCCAGCAGTCAGAACATTGCAGGCTTTATGCAGGAATGGGGGGTAGATATGGCGATGCAAGCCAGGGGCGGAATAGAGGGCGTACGGCCACGCCTATCTGAATCTCCCAGAGAAGTGTATTTACTGCAACGAAAAAGCAGCAAAGTGGGCGCAAATCTGGGTAAAACCAGTGGCTGGGTGCACAAGGCGGGTTTACTGAAAAAAGGCGTACAAATGTTAGCAGATTGCCAGTATCACAACATTGATGACCAGGGGCTACATCTGACTATTGCCGGGGAAACAATAGTCCTGGATGTAGATCATATTGTCATTTGTGCCGGTCAGGAGCCATTGCGTGAACTGACTGAGAGTTTGACCAAACCGTATCATTTAATCGGCGGTGCCGACGTGGCGTCAGAGCTGGATGCCAAACGCGCCATTAATCAGGGTACGCGCCTGGCAAGTACTCTGTAAATAAACCGGCAATAAACCTTTGCCTCATTTTTTGCGTACTAAGGCCACAAAGTTCAACTTCCCTGACAGCGGAGAGCGATATGTGGTGTGCAGATTGTGAGGCAATCAACCGATATTTTTTTGAAGAAACCCGATTTTTCCTGTTCTCACCAACGACTGAAACTCAGTCAAAACTGGAGAAACTATTCAGCTCACTGGATTTTGAACAGGAGATCCTGGACACCCATTGCTTAACCGTTGTGTGCCACTCGAGTCGAATTGAGATGTTGTTGCTGGGAATTTATGGCGAATTACAAGGGCCGGAAAAAGCAAACACGAAAATCACCTCAACCTCAGGAACCCGGCAGCTTAATCTGGAAGCCGTGGGCAGACTGCTAAGTGCAGACACCTTTATCAATCGCTATAAGAGCCTGTGGATTGTAGATGCTGTTGAGCAACACCGATACGAAAGTTGGTTTCAGCCAATTATTTACAGTGCCGATGCAACTAAAGCCGCTCCCCGCATCTTCGCTCACGAGGCCCTGTTTCGGCTCAGAGATCAGGACGACACCATCATTCCACCCGGATATGTTTTCTCTGTGGCTGATAAATCGGATCTTTTGTTCTCGCTCGACCTGACGGCCAGACGCTCTGCAATAGAACACGCCGCTTCTGCCCGGCTTAAAAGCAAGGTGTTTGTCAATTTCAATCCATCCAGCATATACGACCCATCCTATTGTTTACGCTCCACGGCAGCAGCCATTTCTCAGGCGGGACTGGAGGCCAGTGATGTGGTTTTTGAGGTAACCGAAACCCACAAAGTAAACAATCTGGCGCACTTAAAAGGCGTTCTGAATTTTTATCGCAATGCCGGATTTAAAGTGGCCTTAGATGACGTGGGTGCTGGTTGGTCAGGGTTAAATTTACTGCATGATTTAATGCCAGACTTTGCCAAAATAGACATGGCTTTAATACGCGATATTGATTCACAACCGTCTAAACAAAAAATCGTAAAACATCTCATCGCCAGTGCCAAAGAAAATGGTATACAGATAATCGCGGAAGGCATTGAAACAGCGGCAGAAGCGGAATGTCTGGTGGCACTTCAGGCTGATTATTTACAAGGGTTTCTGTTTGGCAGACCCGCGTTTAAAGCACCGACAAAATGAGTAGTAATTACCTTTGTCATACAACTTTCATCGGGGATTCGCCGTTTTGTAAAGAGCACCGGGCAAAATGGCGGCGTTTTCAAGGTATGCATTGTTCCATGTGCTTTGAATCCACGTTTGCAATACCTCGTCGCTATCCATTTAAGTTGTAGGGTTTTTCATGATAGAAGTTAATTTCAACGAAAGAGAGTTGGTCAACAGGCGAAATGATGCATTGAGGCGCTCCATCAAGCACATAGGCAATCCGCAATTTGAAGCCGAGTTCAGGGCAGCATCACAGGCATTAAGCAGTATGGCTTTTCAAAAACGACAAAATATTGAAAGCAATATGATTAGCCCGCAATTGCACACATTTACCAATAACTCACCAGTTTAAGTCTCAAGGTCATAAGCTCAGGGTGTCAAAGATCTTGAAATCACATCAAGAACTCTGACACCATGAAATTATTAATGCAGGAAGCGACATTCATTGGGTTGGTCAAAATCAGCGATCAGGTCATGGCTGATTTTTTTAGCTTCGTCTACCATCACTGTCATGGCATCCATGATATCCAGGAACTGCACCAGTTGTTTCTCGGACAAGGTTTCTGACAAGGCTTCGATATTGATAATAAGTTGTCTGGTTGACATGACTGACTCCTGATTTCGTCAACAATTTGGCAAATGGCAACTTTGCCGCACAAGTGTTAAGACTTAATCAAGCTTCGTGCCAACCAAACCTTTGGCGCTAATATTCCTGGTTACCAAGCATACTGGCGAGGTCCTGAGCCAATGTTGTTCTGGGCCGTTCAACTATACGCCCCAGTTCTTTATCCCCCTCTAACAGAACGATAGTGGGCGTGTATTTGAGTCGGTTTGCTTTGGCTTTTCCCGAAGGTTCTTGCTTTGTTCTGTCAACAGCCAACAGGGTGAGCTTCTGCAACTCAACACCACTGCTATCGAGCAATTTAAGGAGCCTTGGTATCTCCCGCTGACTATCATGGCACCAGTTGCCAAACATCACTAACAGTTCCTTACCCGTCAATTTTTTGATGTGTTCAATATCTGCCGGTGAAGGCTGGTAATCCTGATACCCGGATTTAAATTCAGGGTAACTGGCTAAAATCTGTTGGGGTGTCAGGTAACCTACCGAATCAGCAATAGCGGAATCTTTCTTGCCTGACGCATTAAAAGCGATTAACACTGCCAGCATCAGCACAGCGCCTTGCCACAAGCTTTTCATAGTTTGATTGTCCTGGTTATCACATTCATTTTCGGGCAACAGCATAATTGTGCCTGGTTGGACTTGCAACACACCACAACGGCAAATCTAATCCTGACATCAGGCAAATGCTCAAATACAAGTGAATTTAATATCATTCATTTTTGTAAATAATATGTTAAGTTGACGAAAGTCAGACCTCTGACTAGTATCTTTCTCGACCCATTTGCAAAGGATAAACGGACATGACTAAGTTGACATTAGTATCAGCAGGATTGTTAACCGCCTCGTTGCTGGTAACAGGCTGCTCATCAGACAGCAACAACCCGCCCGACAGTGTGGCTAATCCCCCTTCCCCTTCAGTACAACCGCCTCCGACACCCACGAACCCTACTATTCCGGCACCACCCGATCCGGTTACGCCTGTACAGGCACCGGCATTCGCGGAAGGTACACTAACAGCGGATATTCGCCGCACCAGTTATGGTGTGCCCCATATTACCGCCAATAGTTTAGAGGAGTTAGCGTTCGGTAGCGGATATACGCAGGCCGAAGACCACCTTTGTATTCTTGCTGATGTCTTTGTAAAGGCGAATAGTCGACGCTCAGAATTTTTTGGACCACATGCCAGCATTAATATCGCAACGGGCGAAATTAGTGCTGCCGATAACGGCAACCTAATTTCCGACTTTGGTTATCTGGCAACGGGGATCAGAGCTGCTGCGGAAGCCAATATTGACAATTTACCCGATAGATCACGCGCAATGCTCAGTGGCTTTGCTCAGGGGTACAACAAATACCTGACTGAGTTGGCAAGCAACCCTACTCCGAACCTGCCCTGTGCGGGGCAGGCCTGGGTAATGCCGATTGAAGGTGTCGATTTACTGACTTATATGTATTCCATCGCTTTACTGCCTGGCGCCGCAAACTTTTTCGATTTAATGTTTTTCGCCAATCCAGGCGACAGTGATGAGTATCTGCCGCGCCTGGCGACGGCGGGTAAATCCTCGCAACAGGTTACTGCAGCATTGCAGGAAATCAACAAAGTTGCAGCGTCGCAAAAAGCCCATTTAACCCTGCCAGACAGAATTGCCGCGGGCCTGGGTTCCAACGGTTGGGGACTGGGTTCAGAAATGACAGAAAATGGCAAAGGCATTGTCCTGGCTAACCCCCATTTTCCCCATACCGGTCAAATTCGTTTTTTCCAGTCGCACCTGACAATTCCGGGTGTCATGGATGTTACCGGCGGTTCCCTGATCGGTATGCCTGGTGCAATCAATATTGGCTTCAATCAAAATCTGGCATGGACTCACACCTTCTCAACCGCTGAACACTTTGTGGTGTATCAATTGCAACTCGGCGAGGACCGGGAAACCTATATTTTTGACGGGCAAGCTTTACCCGTTGAAAAACGTACTGAGCAAATAATGGTGAACATTGGTACGGCAGTTGTGCCCTTTGAGAAAGATATCTACGTTACCGCGCGAGGCCCGATGATTGAAGCACCGCCAACAGCGGCCCCCTTTGTCTGGGACGACAATCAGGCGTTTTATGTGCAGGATGCCAATATGTACAACAATGACGTCCTGGAACATTGGGTGTCCATGAATCTGGCCCGCAATCTGGCGGAATTTCAGCAGGCCTTTAAAGATTACGATGGTGTCATTTTTAACAACACCCTCTACGCGGACGATCAGGGTAATGCCTGGTACATTGATGATTCAACGGTACCGAACCTCACATTGAACGCGGAAACCGGTGTTGCCAATGATCCCACATTTGCAGGTCTCAGAGCTCAGGCAGGGTTTACCGTGTTGCCAGGTAGTTCCAGTATTTTCGGGTTCACCAATGCCGAACCTTATGAGAATGCCCCTAAATTACTGACCAATACTTATGTGCAAAACTCGAATGATTCATTCTGGTTAACTAACGCAGAAATGCCCCTCAATGGCTATGTCTCGCCGCTCTATGGCGATACTCATACACCGCAAACGATGCGCTCCAGAATGGGCCAGAAACTGCTCAAAGACAGTAGTGGTGAAGATGGCAGATTCAATGCAACTGAAGTTGAAAATGCGTTATTTTCAAACCGCTCTTATTTTGCAGAGTTAGTATTGGACAATCTGCTGGCTAATTGCGAGCCGGATGAAAGCGGGCAACGCAATGTCGAAATAGCCAACGGCGAAACGGTTGATGTTGTGCCTGCCTGCAGCACACTCACAGCCTGGAATGGCATGCAAAATAGCGACAGTATCGGTGGCGGTTTGTTGCGGGAATTTGCCTATGAATTCTGTAGCAACAGTACCTGCGTTAATGCGCTGAGTGATGATTTTGATAGCGCAAATGCCACCACAACCCCGTCGGCACCGGCCAGTTATGACACGGCGTTGGTAGCATTAGCAACCGCCTGGTATAATCTGAATGAAGCGGGCTTTAATCCCGCCTCGCCATTAGGAGCAATGCAGTTTACCGAAAAGAGCCTGCCGGACGGCTCGCCATCAGGAGCAGTTATTCCCTGGCCAGGCGCAAACAACCGGGAAGGTGGCTTTAATGTCTTTGATTACAATTACAGCCAAAGCCGCGACGGTACGTTGTTACCTCACCACAGTTATGACAGAGTTGACTCGGCGGTTACCGGACAACCCCTCGCCTCAGGCCTAAGCAGTGCCGGCTATCATGTGCGCTATGGCTCCAGCTGGATGATGGTGGTGGAGTTTACCGATGATGGTCCACAAGGCAGAGGCGTTTTAACATTCTCACAATCCAATAATGCGTTTTCACCTCATTGGAATGACCAGTCAGTGCTCTATGCGCAAAGCAATGGTTTACGCCCTATCCTGTTTACTGAGGATGACATCGCGGCAAATACCCTTAGCAGCATGACACTTACCAACGATTAATCGTTACCCAAAGAAAAACGCCTGTATGCTGACATACAGGCGTTTTTTTATACCATGTTAAAATGACCGTTCGCGTTATCTGGCCAGGTTTTCAGCCAGCAAATGTTGGTGCAGCTCCTTTATCACACCGGTACTGGCTTCTTCATCCACCAGAAACGAGATATTGTGTGGATTCGCGCCGTAACTGATCATTCTGATTCTGACGGTTTCCAACACCTCAAATATTTTGCCAGCACCACCGTGTTTCGCGTGTAGTTTATTGCCAACAATCGTGATCAGGTCCAGCTTTGGTGTTACCTCTACAATGCAGATTTTTTCCAGTTCTGCTAACGCCCGGGTTGACGCCTGCGCCAGATTGGTAGCATGCCAGGCGTTGAAAGTCAGAGATATAAAGGTTTCTGATGTAGTAATTAAATCGATACTCAACCCAAACTGATCCAGGATGTTAAATACCTTGCCGATAAACTGCGTAGTACGTTCCATTTTAGGCGTGTGCAGTGTTACCAATTGCTGCTCTTTGCGTCGGGTTATTGCTCTGAATGTCGGTTCAAACTGACAATCTTTAACGATAGTGGTGCCGCCCTGCTCAGGGGCACGGGTACTGCCCACAAATACCGGAATATTTTGCCTTAACGTTGGCGCTAATGTTGCTGGATGTAGTACTTTCGCACCAAAGTTTGCCATCTCTGCAGCTTCGTCATAGCTCAGTTCAGCAATGGGATAGGCTCGTTCATCGATACGTGGGTCAGTGCTAAACACCCCGGCCACATCAGTCCAGATCTCACAGCGTTTTGCGGATAACGCTTCAGATAATAAAGCGGCAGTATAATCGGAACCGCCCCGGCCTAACGTCGTAGTGTCTCCCCAGGCGGTTTTGCCTATAAAGCCCTGGGTTACCAAAACCCGCTCTGCAAGCAGTGGGGTCATGTCTTTTTGGGCGCGAATGGCGAGTTGCTCAATATCGGGTGTAGCAGAGCCAAAATTGTCGTCGGTCAGCATCACCTGTCTGACATCGAACTCCAGAGCCGCCACGCCACTTTCATTAAAACAGGCAGCCAGCAACAAAGAAGCCAGCCGTTCACCGTACGACAGTAATTCATCCTGTAACATCGGGCTTTCATTGATGCCATCAGCGTAGACGACCTTTTGGATGCCGGCAAACAGGTTGTCCAATTTAGGCTTAACACTTTGCTTGTCGTTGAGTTGTTCATAAATGTCAAAAATTTGCTGCTCTATTCGCTGCAAAATAATCTCTTTATCTTCTCCGGACATGGGCGTTTTACCCAATTCCACCAGATGGTTGGTGATGCCCGCCGGGGCACTGGTTACCACCAGTTTGCAGTCTGTATTCTGGGAAACGATACGCACACAGTTTTTCATAGCCTCAAAATTTGCGACGCTGGTGCCACCAAATTTTGCTATGACCAGGGAAGAATCATGCATTTATAAAAAGCCTCAGTTTAATTACCGGTACAGTTTAATCATAGTCAGGTTTATAAGGGTAACAATTTCTCAGTATTTAACCCAGAGGCCATCTAATACTTTAGGCTAAAATGCTCAATTGGGGGGTTCCAATGCCGATAAAACTTATGAGACGATGCGTCTTGAAACATGCCAACAAGGCATAACCGCCCCTTGTAAACTAGCTTGAGAGTGGTCCGGATATGCGCTTTGTTGGTATTGATTCCCTTCCAACGTTTTGGGCGGATGTGGTTAACTTAGCTAAATTGGCTAGGTAGCATCCGCCTGTTTTCCAAAGCGCTCCTGATATTCTTCTTTGGCAATACCATAATTCCCCAGTTTCAGGTTGCCTGACTCAACACTGAGAAAGCGGTTCTGTTGCAATTGTTCACTGGTTTTCAGCAAATAAGCTTCAATATCTTTGTCCGATGTGTCGTCATTCTTTAAGGATTGTGCATAATCCCGGGCGGTCACCTGTTCACTGAGCTCTGACAGCATCATTACCTTTTCCATGCGCTCACTAAGCCTGCTGTCACGATTCAGATAATCAACCAACTTGTTTAAAGATTTATTGTCGGCTTGTTCAGAAGCCAGTTGCCACTTTCCATCAGATAGTTGCAGTGGCGGAATGTTAGACAGGTTGAGATCTTCAGTGACACTTTTCAGTTCATTTTTGACCTGCTTAAAATAGAAATCCAGCATGTCATTAACTTTGTCACCGGTGACACTGCTTTCACCGCTAATTATCTGATCAACCATGTTGTCGATAGACTGCACGTTGACCAGGCTATTTTGAATGGCATCCACATCCTGAGCACTGTTCTTTGCTCCTAAATTCTGCATGTCACTGACAAATTGTGCATTGGATCGTTGATCGTCGATGTACTGGAAAAGTGAAGTCGCCTGCGAAGCTGTTGTTGATAACATAATAAGTCAAAAATTCGTTAACCCTGCATCTGTTCAGCAATAACCGGACCAACTTAATAGCTACAGCCAAACTTTCCGGGGCCACCTGTTCTGACCCGTTCAGCCGTCAATTGGCGCATCGAAAATTAACATCAAAACCTGTCCAGATGGTCATAAACCATTGAAAGATTTAATAATTTCGTAGCCATTCTGTCACATTCTCTATTTTTAATATTGGGCCTGACTTTCAGCCCAAATGTGCAAATTAAAATAGGATTAATCATGAAACGTACACTTCTTTCTTTGGCAGTGATTGCTATTCTGGCCGGTTGTTCCGGCGATGATGGTGACGATGGTGCAATCGGTCCACAGGGACCACAAGGTGCTCAGGGTGACACTGGCTCACCAGGTACCCCAGGACAAGATGCCACATTAGGTGTAAGCATGAGTGTTGTAGGGCGGGCACAACTGAATCCTGAAGACCCCGAAGGCGCGGCAGAAATCGTACAATACCATGCAGCCACGCAAACTGTGTTCGCTATCAATAGTGCTGCCGATGCACCTACTGTTGAAATGATTGATATTTCCGGACTCACCGCAGAGGCATTGAGCAACCCGTTAACCAGCACAAATTTAACGTCAACCGCGCTGGTACTGGAAACCAGCGCCAATGGCATTGCATTAGGTGGACCCAACAGCATTGCCGTATCAGGTGACTGGATGGCGATTGCTGTCGCTGCAGATGCGCATGCCGATAACGGTGTAGTGTTGTTTTACAATGGTCTTGATGCCGCTACACCGGTCTTTGTTAAAGCCGTTACCGTTGGTAATCTGCCGGACATGGTCACTTTCACGCCTGATGGCAGTAAAGTGATTGTTGCCAACGAAGGCGAACCTGCCGGTGATTATTCGGTTGATCCGGAAGGCTCTGTGGCCATTATCAACATGACTGATGGCATGCCAGCAGATACCGCCACTATTCTCAACTTTACTGCCTACAACGGTATGCAGGACGCTTTAGAAGCTCAGGGAATGCACTTCCCTAATCCCAATGGCCGCACCATCAATGGCAACCTTATCAATGTGTCGGTTGCTCAGGATTTAGAGCCGGAATACATTGCTGCCACGAATGAGGTGGCCTACGTTGCACTGCAGGAAAATAACGGTCTGGCGATCGTAGATTTAACCGACAATAGTCTCGAAGTGGTGGGTTTAGGCTTTAAGGATTGGAGCGACCTGTTGATTGATGGTATGGAAGATGGTGCTGTTAGTTTCGGCTCCTACGACAACCTTTATGGAATGTACCAACCCGATACCATCGCAACCTACAGCTGGAACAATGCTGATTTCGTCGTTACCGCCAATGAAGGGGATGCCAGAGAATATTTCTTTGACACCCTAAATGCCGAAGGAAACCAGGACGAAGACTTGTGTGATGTCGCTGGCGGACAAGACTTTGACGAAGATGATGGCTGTCTCTCCTACACGGATGAAACTCAGGGCCGCCGCCTTGATTTTGCAGCAGGTTCATCACTGGCAATGAACGCCGGTGACGATCCCGAAGATTTTGACTTTACCGCCTTCCCCATTGGTCGCCTGACAGTAACCGCGGAGCTGGGCGACAGTGACGGCGATGGGGTATACGAAAACATATATGCCTACGGTGCTCGCTCTTTTACCATCTGGGATAGCAATGGTCTGGTAGTATTCGATTCCGGTGATGATTTTGAACGCATTACTGCATCGGTACACGGTGATGAATTCAATAACAACGACGATGCAAATGAAGGTGATTCACGCTCTGCCAACAAAGGGCCTGAACCGGAAGCTCTGACGATTGGTACTGTGGGTGACAGAACCTATGCCTTTATTGGTCTTGAGCGTATGGGCGGGATTTTCGTTTACGATATTACCAATCCCTACAACACGCAGTTTGTTGAATATGTGATCAACCGTGACACCACTGAAGGTGCAAACTTGACAGGTGATTCCGCACCGGAAGGCATGGTCTTTGTCTCTGCCGATCAAAGCCCCAGCGGCAATGCACTGGTGGTCATTGGTAATGAAATCAGTGGCACAGTAACAATCTGGCAAGTTACTCCAAACTAAAAATCAGACAAAATGATAAAGTGATAAGGCGCCCCGGCGCCTTTTGCTGAGTTCAGTATTGTATGATTGCCCATTCTTTGGGCAATCCGGCTATGAATCGTTTGACAAACCCTAAGAAGCTGAGAATATAGAACATTAATTCTTTCTCATACGAGTGCTCAGCGTTCTTATTTTATGGCAACAATCAAACAAGTTTCCGAACTGGCTGGTGTATCATTAGCAACAGTTTCCCGGGTCATAAATGATACCGATCAGGTAAAACCCGCCACCCGCGCCAAAGTCGAAGATGCCATGAAAAAGCTGGGTTACCGCCCCAACTTTATTGCTCAGTCACTTGCCTCCAATAAAAGTAATACCGTGGGCTATGTTGTACCGGAATTACACGGATCGTTTTTTGGCGACATGTTATCCGGTTCAGAAAGGCTGTTAAAGAAAGCCAAGAAGCATCTGTTTATCGCTGCCGGACACAGTAATGAAGAAGATGAAATCAAGGCCATCGAATCCTTACTTGGCAGACGATGTGATGCACTAATCTTGCATCTGGAAGCGGTCTCAAACGACTATCTTATTGAACTGTCCAAAGACAATGTTGATTTTGTGGTGGTTAACCGTTACATCCCGGAAATTGCCGACCGCTGTATCAGTCTGGATAATGTCAAAGGTGGCTATATCGCCACGAAAACGTTAATCCGCTACGGCCATCGCGACATTGCTTATATTTCAGGTTCGTTGTGGAAATCTGACGCCGCCGACCGGTTGGCAGGTCACAAACAAGCATTACAGGATGCCAATATTCCCTACAATCGCCTGCGCGTATTCGAAGGCAACTTCCAGGCCAGCTCCGGGTATGAGGGAATGCTGTCATTTTTGAACTCAGGACAAGCACCAACTGCGGTGGCTTGTGCCAATGATGAAATGGCTTATGGGGCGGCTGATGCTATCCGTGAACGCGGATTATCTATTCCCGATGATATCTCGTTGGTGGGTTTTGATAACATCGAATTTTCCCGCTTTTCCCATCCAAAACTGAGCACAGTTGACTACCCTACCCGCGCTATCGGAGAAACGGCAGCCAACTGGATATTAAGTCGCATATACGGCCAGGGGCCATTTGATGCTACCCACATTTTTATGCCTGAACTCATAAGTCGGGACAGTATCGCCATGCTGAAGAGTGACAAGGCATAGCGTTTTCAGTTAACTGACCCGGGTTAAATCTGGCAGATCGCGATGGATATCATCGAGTTTTTGCTCTGTCAGGTTGTAAAACTTCATTACCACGGCCACCAGGATAAAACTGATGGCCGGATACAGAGTAAAGGACAACAATATGCCTTGTTTCGCGACATCGGTTTGCTCTGTGTCAGCGACGTAGCCATATGCAGCCAATAACCAACCCGCGATTGCGCCACCGATGGCCAATCCCAATTTAATAAAAAACACTACCGAAGAATACACCAGGCCGTTGATCCTGATACCGCTTTTCCAATGCCCATAATCCACCACATCGGCCATTTTAGCCCAAAGCAATGGCGTACCAATCTGCAAGCTGAAACACCATAAGAAGTACAGTGCAAAAGCTAATATAATCTGCTGATCGCCCACAAAAAAAGCAGCAATGGAAAAACCGGCAGCAATCAGTTGCATCGCAATATACAACTTGATTTTGCATATCCGTTTAGCCAGGTAAGCCGAATACGCACAACCTAAAATATTGCCAATCATGCCCAAAGTCACAAACCAGGTAATCAAATCTTCTCTGAGCAGGTAGTACTTCACATAATAAATGGCCAGCGTTGAGCGCATCACAATGCCGGTTAACACAAAAATGGCGGCCAGACACAAAATTCGCCATTGGTCGTTATGCCATAAAATAGCCAGTTCTTTTTTGAAGTCAGATTTTTGCGTTACCGGTGGATGCACGCGTTCTTTAGTACCGGCAAAACACAATAAAAACAGGATCACACCTAAAATACTCATGGCCGTGATCGTTAACTGATATCCTCTGGCTTTATCGCCTTGTCCTAACAAATCTACCAGAGGGATAGTCAGCGCCGTAACTAACAGTCCACCAAGCATGCCAAATACAAAGCGATAAGACTGGATTGAAACCCGCTCTCTTGGATCAGCGGTCAAGACTCCCCCCAGCGCAGAATAAGGAATATTGATAGCCGTGTAGGCCATCATTAACAACGTATAGGTGACAAAGGCATATATCATCTTGCCATTTTCGGACAGTTCCGGCGTGGTAAAGGCCAGAATACTGATCACCGCAAAGGGGATCGCTAACCAGAGTAAATAAGGGCGAAATTTGCCATATTTGGTATTGGTGCGGTCAGTCAACGCCCCCATCAGAGGGTCAGTGATGGCATCAACGACCCGGACCGCTAAAAACAATATGCCGACGACCGCCGGAGAAATACCGAAGATATCGGTATAAAAAAATGACAGGAACAGCATGACCGTTTGAAAAATGATATTGCTTGCGGTATCCCCTAACCCGTAAGCCACTTTTTCTTTTACTGATACCATTTAGCTTTTCATCCCCAAATAATGCGCACAACACTTACCGAGCCAACAGAAATTCCCGATAGGCAAGGCCACTTTGTTTTATGATTCTTTTTTGATCCTGATAGTCTACGTAAACAATACCAAATCGTTTTAAATAGCCTTCTGCCCATTCAAAATTGTCCATCAGACTCCAGGCAAAATAGCCGCGAATATCTACTCCCAGTGCCATGGCTTGTTCAACAGCATGCAGATGCGTTCTGAAATAAGCAACGCGTGCTTTGTCTACAACGGCACCGTCTTTCAACACATCCGGCATTGCCGCGCCATTTTCGGTTATGTACATGGGTGGTAGCTGATATTGTTCATGAAGTTGCACTAAAATATCCGTTAAGCCTTGCGGGTAAATCTCCCACCCCATATCAGTGAGTGGCAAGGGCTTTTTGGAAGATTCCCGGAATCCCTCCTGTGGATCGGCAACATACCTTTCACGTGTATAGTAATTAATTCCAAGATAGTCCAGCTTTGCCGCTATTATTTCCAGATCACCATCCACAATATCGGGTTTTTCTTCTTCGGGTAGTTGTTCAATAAGCGTGGGATATTCGCCGGTTAGCAGTGGGCAGATGTACCACTGATTAAAGTGTTCGTCGGCCAGTCTGGCGGCAATTTGATCCTCATGGCTATCAGTTTCACCATATCTGGGACTGACATTGACCACGATGCCACTTTCACTGTCAGGGCAATTCTGGCGCAGCTTTGCCATTGCCAAACCATGTGCCAGCAATAAATAATGTGCGGCTTTTTTACCAAACTCACGCCCGACTTTGCCGGGAGCATGAACGCCAATTTCATAGCCCAGGTAAGCGCTACAAAACGGTTCGTTTAACGTGGCCCAGGAATACACGTATTCTCCGAGCGCTTTACTGACCACATCAGCATAATGGGCAAACTGATAAGCCGTTTCCCGATTAAGCCAGCCGCCGGCATCTTCAAGGTATTGTGGCAAATCCCAGTGATACAGGGTGACATATGCTTTAATATTAAGGGCTTTTAATCGCTTGAGAATATTGAGGTAAAACTGAATTCCCTCAGGTTTTACATTCCCCTGTGCATCCACTACGCGGCCCCAGGAAATGGAAAAGCGATAGGCATCAACGCCCAGATGCGATATCAACTCCAGGTCTTCATGCCATAACTCGTAATGATTGCAGGCGATGTCCCCGTTGGAGTTGTCACGAATTGCTCCCTCTTTTGCGCAAAACGTATCCCAAATGTTTCGGTCACGGGTATTAATTCCACCTTCAATCTGAAAAGCAGCAGTGGCGACACCAAAACAAAAGTTCTTCTTTCGTAGCGGAGAATGTGGAGCAATATCTAATTTCATAACAGAGTTTATCCGGCAGAATTCAGCAATAATATAGGCTGCTACTAACGGGCAATCTTCACTACCCGGCTTTGGTTTCGCTTGAGAATCGTCAGCAACCGTCCTGTAAGCGCTTACATTTTCACTCAAAAAAATTTGTTAAGAAAATTTAAATGTAAGCGCTTTCATTTATGTTAATGTGTTGTTACAATGCCGTCAAACAAATATTTCATTTATAGTGAAAAAACACTTAGCACTATTACAAGGCGGACAAGTCTATGGCTGGAATTTCAGCGGGAAATACAAATAACGTGCAACCACAGGATGTGCAGATAAATAATCGCTTTGCACTCATTTCGTTAACTTCTTTGTTTTTTATCTGGGGATTGATCACATCACTGAATGACATACTAATCCCACACCTTAAAGGTGTTTTTGAACTTACCTACACTCAGGCAATGTTGGTGCAGTTTTGTTTTTTCAGCGCCTATTTTCTGGTCTCTATCCCCGCCGGACGGCTCATACAAAAATCGGGCTACCAGCTCGGAATCTTCATCGGTCTGGTAACCGCCGCCGTTGGCTGCTTAATATTTATCCCTTCCGCACAAATTCCTGCGTACTGGATGTTCCTTGGAGCGCTATTTATCCTGGCATCGGGGATCACCATATTGCAGGTAGCGGCTAATCCATTAGTTACGCTGATGGGCAAGCCAGAAACGGCATCAGCAAGACTGAATATGACCCAGGCGTTTAATTCCCTGGGAGCCACCGCAGGCCCAATTGTTGGTGGTATTTTGATTTTCGGTGGAACACACGGTGCGGACGGCGCCTCAGTCGATAAAGTGATCGTTCCCTATCTGGGATTAGCCGTTATTCTTATCGCCCTTGGTATCTATTTTAAAATGATCCACATCCCGGATACGCACACCACGGAAGCCAGCGATGCAGAAGTACCGGCCAACGACAGCATCTGGCGACATAAACACCTGATTCTCGGCGCCATTGGCATATTTACCTATGTCGGTGCCGAAGTGTCCATTGGTAGCTTTTTAGTGAGCTATTTAGGCGAAGCCAATATCGGCAATATGTCAGAAGCACAGGCCGCTAATTACGTTGCCTATTTCTGGGGAGGTGCGCTGATAGGTCGTTTTATTGGTGCCGCTCTGATGAGTTATATCGCAGCCAACAAGATCCTGGCGTTCAATGGTGCAATGTCCATCTTATTACTTGCCGCCACCATGAGCTTTGATGGTGCGATTGCCATGTGGTCGGTTATTGCCGTGGGTCTTTGTAACTCCATCATGTTCCCCACCATTTTCAGTCTGGCCATCAAAAAATTGGGCCCTCTAACCAGCCAGGGTTCCGGATTGTTGTGTTTGGCTATTGTTGGCGGTGCGGTAATCCCTCTGTGTCAGGGCGTACTGGCTGACACCATTGGTATTCAGGCCTCATTTGTATTGCCGCTGGTTTGCTATGTCTACATCGCATTTTTTGGCTTTAAGGGCTTTAAGCCCCGCGGAACTGAATACTAACAGACAACCCGAATTCAAAGGTAAGTTACAATGAGTAAAACACTTTCTCTCCTTGCGTCCAGCATTGCGACATTATTATTGGCAGGTTGCCAGCCGGCAGTTACGGAGCAAAATACCGGCGCAGATACTTCTCGGGCTGAACCTAACGTTCATGCAATCTGGCCAAAACTGGATATCGCTATTAAACCTGATGCCGCTGTCGAAGCCAAAGTGAAAGAACTGCTTTCGGGTATGACATTGCCACAAAAAGTGGCACAGGTTATCCAGCCTGAAATCCGTGACATTAGTGTTGAGGATATGCGTCGATATGGATTCGGCTCCTATCTCAATGGTGGCGGCGCCTATCCGGACAATAACAAACACGCCACTGTATCCGACTGGGTAGCACTGGCGGAGGCCATGTATCAGGCTTCAATCGACGACAGCCTGGATGGTTCCGGCATTCCTACCATGTGGGGTACTGACGCCGTTCACGGTCACAATAACGTGATTGGTGCCACGATTTTTCCGCACAATATCGGTTTGGGTGCCGCGAATGATCCAGACCTGATCAAACGCATTGCGGGCGCAACGTCAATCGAAGTTCAGGCAACCGGTATCGACTGGATTTTTGCGCCTACCGTTGCCGCTGCTCGCGATGATCGTTGGGGCCGAACCTATGAAAGTTATTCAGAAGATCCGGCGATAATCCGGGATTATTCAGAAGCGATAGTGCAAGGCCTTCAGGGTGATGATGAAAGCGACTTTTTTGGTGACGACAAAGTCATCTCAACAGTTAAACACTTTATCGGTGATGGTGGCACAGAAAAGGGCGACGATCAGGGCAACAACATCGCTGACGAAGCAACCTTATTCACTATCCATGCTCAGGGTTACGTAGGCGGTTTAAGCGCAGGTTCGCAAACTGTCATGGCGTCGTTTAACAGCTGGCATGGTGAAAAAATTCATGGCAAAAAATACCTGTTAACCGATGTGCTGAAAACGCGAATGGGCTTTGATGGTTTTGTGGTTGGCGACTGGAATGGTCACGGTCAGATAAAAGGTTGCAGTAATGAAAACTGTGCTCAGGCCATGAATGCCGGGCTGGACGTTTATATGGTACCCACCCAGGCGTGGAAACCACTCTATGAAAACCTGATTGCTCAGGTACAATCCGGAGAAATCCCCCAGTCCCGACTTGATGATGCCGTAACCAGAGTGTTGCGCGTTAAAGTGCGCGCCGGTTTATTCGACAAACCATCACCTGCGAATCGACCTCACGCCAACAAACAGTCGCTGATTGGTGCTCAGGCTCACAGAGATATTGCCCGTGAAGCGGTTCGAAAATCACTGGTGTTACTGAAAAACAATCAACAAACTCTGCCGCTTTCTCCCAATCAGAAAGTCCTGGTGGCCGGTGATGCCGCACACAATATTGGCAAACAATCGGGTGGCTGGAGTATTACCTGGCAGGGAACGGGCAACAACAATTCAGATTTTCCCGGTGGTACCTCCATTTACGACGGTATAGCTTCAGTAGTGACTCAGGCAGGCGGTCAAGTTGAGCTGTCTGAGCAAGGCACATTTACTGAAAAGCCGGATGTTGCAATCGTGGTATTTGGCGAGGAGCCTTATGCTGAAGGCAATGGCGATTTAGACAATGTGGAATATCAACGCGGCAGTAAATCCGACCTTGCCCTACTCAAATCACTTAAAGCTCAGGATATCCCGGTGGTTTCTCTGTTTATCAGTGGCAGACCAATGTGGGTGAATCCCGAAATCAACGCTTCTGACGCTTTTGTCGCCGCCTGGTTACCCGGCTCAGAAGGACAAGGCATTGCCGATGTATTGTTCACCGATAGCCAGGGTGAAATCCAACATGATTTTCACGGGAAACTCAGCTTCAGTTGGCCGAAGACACCTCAACAACAAGCCAATAAGGGCGAGGCAGATTACGCTCCGTTATTCCCCTACGGGTACGGGTTAAGTTATCGTTCTGACGCCAAACCAATCACAATGCTGGCTGAGGACAATGGCAGTTCTGGCGCGACACTGGATGATCGGGCCTTATATCAGGGGGCGGTGAAAGCCCCCTGGCAACTGGCCGCGGTCGATGCTCAGGGGCAACAGGTTATGACCGCCAGTGTGCTTAACAGCGATGCAATCAAGGTCAGAACCCGTGACCGACGGGTGCAGGAAGATGCGTTGCAAATAACCTGGCTCAATGACGCGGCATTTGGTTTGTACAGCCCCTTTCCCGATGACCTCATGGGTTTCCTGGAATCCGGAGCCAGCCTGCAGTTTGACGTAAACGTGACCAGCATCAGTGATAGTGTGCAACTCAAATTGATCTGTATGGATAACTGCGTCAACAGCATAGACCTCACCGCAACACTGAGTGCGGCGCAGGGTAACGCCTGGCAAACCGTGCAACTGCCACTGCAATGCCTGGCGAAGCAAGGTGTTAACTTTACAAAAATTATGTCCCCTTTCGCATTGCATGCAACACAAGGGACGCAGTTGCAGATATCCGATGTCATACTCACCAGTCAACCTGAGGAAAGTGCATCCATACCGCAATCCTGTCGGAGTGAACAATAATGTTAAAAAATCCTAAGTTATTATCGCTTTCCCTGGCGTTATTCGCCTGCAACAGTCTGGCTGAACAGCCAGCGCCGGAAAAAGTTAACTGGCAAGACAAAGGCTGGCAGTTAATTTGGCAGGATGAATTTAATGGTTACCGGGTTGATGAGACTAAATGGAGCTATGAAATCAACTGCTGGGGAGGCGGGAATGATGAGCAACAATGTTACGTAGACAAACCCGGCAATTTTGAGTTTATCGACGGTATCATGCATATTGTGGCCAGAAAAGAAGCCCATACCGGCGCCAGTGAAACAGAAGATTCGCCTGCCTGGGATCCTACCCAGACCCGCACCCTCCCCTTTACTTCAGGACGTTTGCGCAGCAAAAACAAAGGAGATTGGCGCTACGGACGGTTTGAAATGCGGGCCCGGCTGCCTCATGGACAAGGCACATGGCCGGCATTCTGGATGCTACCCACTGATAACGTCTATGGCGGCTGGGCTGCTTCGGGCGAAATTGACATTATGGAGGCAGTCAATATCGGGGTTAACACAGACAAATCTGGCACCCTGAGCCCCGAAGCAGAAACCCGGGTTCACGGCACCCTTCACTATGGACGAACCTGGCCGGAAAATGTGTATTCCGGAACCTGGTACGAATTGCCGGGTAAACTCAGCCCGGCAACGGGATTTCACACCTACGCAGTAGAGTGGGAAGAAGGTGAAATTCGTTGGTACATGGATGATGTGCATTATGCTACGCAGCGCTCTTCCGGTTGGTTTTCGGAATTAAAAAGTGATTCAGGTGAGGTAAAAAGCAATCCAGGCCATGCGCCTTTTGATCAACGCTTTCATCTGATCCTGAATCTCGCAGTGGGTGGCGCCTGGGCATCAAATGTTAACGAAAAAGGCATTGATCACCAGGTCTTTCCACAGCGTTTTAGTATTGACTATGTAAGAGCCTATCAATGTAGTAAAGATCCGGAAACAGGCAAAGGCTGTGCGTCAGTTAGTCAGCATGCCAAAGTCGTTACCGGCAAAGACAGTCACTAGAGCGGGTTGATCTTTACGGTGCCTTTTTGCACACAGGCGCAGTCCAATGGATTCGCAACAGGTAACAGGTTGCACCATTAAATAAACAGGTTTTGTGCGGTCAGACGCAAAACCTGTTGCCCTTCTTCCAGCACCACCTCTAAAACGTCACCAACTGCCTGAATTTGCCACCGTCGGTTAATTTGACAGGCCGAATTTGCATCACCGGTTTCAAAATAGGAGAAACCTTGTAAATCGGTTTCAGCAGCAAACACCAATGTCGTGTTGCAGCGCTGTTTAGGATAATAAACGCGCCCTGTGGTCATAGAATCCGTCAGTACCAGTCGCACGGTTTCGCAGGTTTCACCACAGATTGACAACTGATAGAAACCACCCAGATCTCGACGTTTGTGATGGATTTTGCTGGGTACCGGTGGGGTTTCGGTGGCATTGACCTGTGCAACTAACAGGGGTAACTTCAGTGAATCGAATCCGGTCAGTGATGCATCGTAGTAATAAAACAGCGGCCGCAACGCCACTTCAATCACCTTACCCCATTGCGACTGAAGGTGCTCCGGAAACAAAACCCGTTCCGTCTCGGTTCGGGGTAACCACAAAAAGATTGCTGTCCAGATAAAGGGCACCACAACTAACGGTGACAGAGACGCATTAATTAGTGGATTTATACGCTGCTTCATTCGACGCGCCCGAATCAGAAAACGGGTGCGCACGTACGCAGCCAGGCAGATAAACACAACAAAGGTACTCACCAGCACGGCATAGGTCGGTAAAAACACCAGAGCAAAGCTCTTGCGCATCAGGTTAAACGCTTCCTGTGGTATATCTTTTGGCGACTGCACCAGTTGCCTTGACCAATGCCGGGCAACCTCCCCTTCTAAAGCATAGATGTCTTCGGCATGAACAATAGGGGCAACGGAGGGAAATCTGGCTTTGACGATAGTATTCAGGCAGCGGCTAACAGACAATAAAAAACGCTGCTCTGGCGGGCCTGTTGTTGCCTCAGGTAAGGCCGACAAGCTGCAATGATAAACTTCCGATAGGCGCGCAATATCAAATCGTGTGTAGCGGCTTTGAGTCGTTAAGAATGCCTCAAATTGCGCCACAGCAGTATCGATATACAACGTCCTTTCCGGCTCTGAGCTTTTGGTGTTATCCAGCCCTTCAACAATTGGGTAAAAATCATCAATTTTGTCTTTGAATCCCTGATAAATAGCAATAGCAGGTTTGGCTACTTTGGCGGGCAGGCCGGTGTCGAGCAACATCAGGGCGAGTTCATCAGCCAGCACATCACTGGTTTGCAAAGTGTGTAAATAGCTTTCATTAAGGCAAACATGTAACGGCAAATATAAGCGCACCAATTGCTTATGGCTGTTTTCCGCAAGCCGTTCCGCGCCCACAAACCGGTGATAGTCCGGTAGATTGCCATTGCTAAAGAGTCGGTTAGCGGCATTGCCTAATAAGCTGCAATGAACAATATTTTTAGACGCGTTTTTCTCCATCACCAGGTATAGCTCTTTCATGGCGACATAACCCATAATCGTCACCAGAATAAAACATCCCAACTTGATAGAAACACGACGCACAGCACTGGTTCTGTTCAGGCCTTTATGCAGCGATAAACCGATCAGTACTGAAAGTCCAAGCCCGGCGCCTGAAATAACTCTTCCGGTTGTTTCCAATTGGGTCAGATCAGAAATGTGCTCACTGACATAGAGACTATTCACCAGCACGGTCAAAAAATACATTTCCGCCAGCAAATAGCCCACAACGGCAAACAACAACAAGGGTTGCCAGATAATTTGTGATTTTAATCCGGTTTTAGCAGCAACAGACATGGGTGGTATTGGGAGTTATCCGTATCTAATCGTTTCTATTTTTTACCCGCAAAACGCACTGTAAAAAGCGAGATTTGCGTCGCGGTAAAACACCTTCAAGATTCAGTTTAGTTCAGAATGTTAAAAATATGTTGACTTGAGCAACACATATTTTTAACATTGATGAAAGCGCTTACATTATGCGTTATTTTTTGAAACAAAAATGTAAGCGCTTTCATAAGAAGTACTGCAAGCAAACAAGGAAATTCAGTTTTCCCGTAGCTGAACAGAATTGTTTGACTTGCCCAAATGAGCATTACTCCGTCACAAGCACTTTGCAGCAACACACACGGCTGAGCGACGTAAACGGGGCTAATTAAATAAAATGACTTTGGAGAGCAACATGGTAAGTTACAGAGCGAACAAGCTCACACACATTATCTCAGCTTCCTTACTATCAGCCGGTCTGTTAGGGTGCGGCGGTGGTAGTGACACCACGAATACAATCATAGACCCATCGATCGCAACCCCACCTGTAACGGCCACAGACCAGCCGGACAGTGACTGGGAATTAGTATGGAGCGATGAATTTGACGGCGCCGACATTGATTCTGACAAATGGACCCATGAGGTCAATTGTCAGGGCGGCGGCAACAATGAAAAACAATGTTATACCGATGACCCGCGTAACTCTTTTGTTACTGACGGCATGCTTAATATTGTTGCCATGCCCACCTCCGAAGATCAGGATCTCCCACTGCCCTATACTTCGGCGCGATTAAACACTAAATACAAAGGTGATTTTACCTATGGTCGTTTCGAAGCCCGTATAAAATTACCCCAGGGACAAGGTTCCTGGCCGGCATTCTGGATGCTGCCTACAGATGAAGAATATGGCGGTTGGCCCAAATCGGGTGAAATTGATATTTTAGAAGCGGTTAACCTGGGTGTTGTAGACGCCGAAAGCGGTGTTGCCGAATCTAACATTCACGGTACCTTGCACTATGGATTCGACTGGCCCAACAATATGAGTTCAGGCCAGAGCTATACCCCAACCAGCAACCCGGCTGACGGCTTCCACACATACGCTATCGAATGGCAGGAAGGCGAAATTCGCTGGTATATGGATGGTTACCTGTTTGCGACACAACGCAAATCAGTGGTCAGAAGGCTGAATGACGGTACGGCCGTGGGCCTTTCTCACCGCGGCTGGTTTGTGCCACAATTTAACTCAGTCACCGGCGAAGAAGAAAACGTTTATAGCGCCGCTCCATTTGACCAAAATTTTCATATGATTCTGAATTTTGCCGTTGGTGGAAACTGGCCTGAAAACGTTAACAATTTGGGCATTGATGAAAGTGCCTTTGAAGGCGGTCAGGCCATGCAAGTGGACTATGTTCGGGTTTACGAGTGTTCGTCTGACCGAAACACCGGTAAAGGCTGCGAAACGGTTCGCCCTGGCTATGATGAAGAAGGCGACGGATTGGTAGAAGGCGCAGCGCCTATCCCTACACCGCCAGCTCCACCGTCAGTTGATCCGGTAACCATTTTTGCTGATGAAGAAAATCCAGATTGGCCATTGTGGGACTGCTGCGGCGGTACGACCCCTGAAGTGGTAATGGATGATGCACAACACGGTGCGGTAGCGGAATTTAAAATCCTGGACAACAACGGCACAGTATTGGGCTTTTATGGTCGCGATGCCGGCGCACTGGATGCCTCGCCATCCTTGTCTGATGGTAGCCTGCGCTTTGATATGAAAGTGGTCACAGAACCTACCACCGCCACGAGCTGGTTGTTAAAAGTTGAAGCCAATGGCAATACGTCATTTGCCGAAGTACCTCTGAATGCCAGCACTGAAGGCGCTGATCCGGTATTGGGTGAATGGCAAACCTACACCTTCCCGCTATCCTACCTGTCTGATCAAGGACTGGATGTCAGCGGTATTGATGTCATTATGATTTTCCCGGCCTGGGGCACAGGTGATGGCGCGACATTCCGTGTAGACAACCTGATTGTCGGTCCGGAAGGCAGTGCACCTTCGGTTGAACTGGTACTGTTTGAAGACAGCGCCAATATCGAATGGCCACTTTGGGATTGCTGTGGCGGAACAACGCCGGTTGAAGCCATGGACGATGAAGAGCACGGTACTGTGGCAGAGTTCGAAATTCTGGATAACAACGGTACGGTAATGGGCTTCTTTGGCCGTGACAATGGCCCGTTTGACGCTTCCAGTATTCTGTCTGATGGCGTACTTGAGTTTGACATGAAAGTGGTTAATGCCCCTGCAGGCGAAACCAGTTGGTTGCTCAAGGTCGAAGCGCACGGCAACACTTCTTTTGCCGAAGTTACGCTAAACACCAGTACTCAGGGTCAGGATCCGGTCACCGGCGAATGGCAAACTTACACCTTCCCTCTGCTGGCTTTGTCAGATGCGGGACTGGATGTCAGCGGCATTGATATCGTGATGATTTTCCCGGCTTGGGGAACAGGTGCAGGCGCAACGTACAGAGTAGATAACGCTAAAATCTATGATCCTAATGCTTCCTCAGGTAGCTCAACCGGTCCTCTGTTAGCGGTTTTCGCTGATGCGGAAAACGAAGCTTGGCCGATGTGGGATTGCTGTGGTGGCACTACGCCCGCCGTCGCAATGGACGATGCCGATCATGGTTCTGTAGCGGAATTTCAGATTCTGGACAACAACGGCACTGTGATGGGATTTAACAGCCGTGACAGCGGCGAACCTTTCGATGCCAGTAGCATTCTGACTACCGGGGTATTTCAATTTGAAATGAAAGTGGTATCACCGCCCTCTTCCAGCACAGACTGGTTGTTAAAAATCGAAGCGCATGGCAACACCTCATTCGTAGAAGTGCCTTTGAATACCAGTCAGGAAGGCGTGGACCCGGTAACAGGCGAATGGCAAACCTACACCTTTGACTTATTAAGTTTGAGTGATGCTGGTTTAGACGTCAGTGGTATTGATGTGATTATGATCTTCCCTGCCTGGGGCACTGGTGAGGGTGCAACCTATCGCGTAGACAATGTCTATGTTGGTAACCCCAGTGACATATCGGGCGGTGGTTCAGGTGGCGGCAGCTCTGCCAACGCCGCTCTGACACTGTTTGCCGACAGCGAAAATGAGAACTGGCCAATGTGGGATTGTTGCGGCGGTACCACACCGGCAGTGCAAATGCTGGATGATGGACATGGCGCAGTGGCTGAATTCCAGATTCTGGATAACAACGGCACTGTGATGGGTTTCAATGGCCGTGATCAGGGACAGGTGTTCGATGCCTCAGCGTATCTTTCTGCCGGTAAGTTCCAGTTTGACATGCGTGTGGTAAATGCCCCATCAGGCGACACCAGCTGGCTACTCAAAATCGAAGCACATGGTAATACCTCATTTGTAGAGGTGGCATTAAATACCAGTAACGAAGGTTTGGATCCGATCACCGGTGAATGGCAAACCTACAGCTTTGATTTGCTCACCTTATTGGATGCGGGCTTAGACGTCAGTGGTATTGATGTGGTGATGGTTTTCCCGGCCTGGGGCACAGGTGGCGGCGCCATCTACCAAATCGACAACGCTATGTTCACTGAGAATTAATCACACTGCATCGCAGATTGGAATAACGCAACTCTGCAACCCACACTGAAGCATCAGCTTAGGGTTGCAGATACAGCACACAAAAAAGTAGGGTTATTATGAAACAGACCAACTTTTCAAAAAAACGCCTGTCAGCAACCATTTCCATGTTGCTGGGCGCCACAGCATTGTCTCCATTGTCAGCTCAGGAAGTTGAAGAGTCTGCAGAAGACAGTAATGTTGAAATAATTCAGGTATCCGGTATTCGCGGCAGTATGGCCCGCTCTATGGATATCAAACGCGAATCGTCCGGTATCGTAGATGCTATTTCCGCTGAGGAAATGGGCAAATTCCCGGACACTAACCTGGCAGAATCACTGCAACGGATAACCGGGGTGACAATCAGCCGAAGCAATAACGAGGGTAGTGAAATTACCGTTCGGGGTTTCGGCCCCAGTTTTAACCTGTTGACACTAAATGGCCGTCAGATGCCGGGCACCGGCAACTCTCGTTCCTTTGATTTGGCCAATTTATCCTCGGCAGGTGTCAGCACCTTGTCGGTCTATAAATCCAGCCGCGTTGATGTTCCCAGTGGTGGTTTGGGCGCGACAGTTGACATCGAAACCGGTAAGCCTCTGGCTTCTCCTGGGTTAAAGTACACAGTGTCAGCGAAAGGCATTTATGATGAGTCCAATGAGCTGGGTGATGACGTTACCCCTGAAATTGCGGCCATGTACAGCAATACCTTTATGGATAATAAAATTGGTATTTCTATCACGGCCTCCTACCAGGAACGCGATTTCCAACAACAAAGTGCCAACATTCCCGGCTGGCAGGCGAATACCGGACCATTTGGCGCGGCAACAAACAATATCGACCCTCGCCCTGAAGCTACCAGCGAAGAGCAAGATTTGTTAGATGGTGTAGCCGATGGTCGTGTGGGTAACACCTTTTTACCGCGTCAGATATCCTATGATGTCAATGATGTACAACGCTACCGGACTAACACCCATCTGACCTTGCAATTTGCACCTCGCGACGACATGACGTTCACCGCTGATTACCTCTACAACGAGGCAGAAACATCGCTTGAAGGCTATGGATTCGGTATCTGGTTTAACTTCGGCGGCAACGTCACAAATTACGAGTTGGATGAAAATGGTACAGCGACACGCTTTACCGAAGTGCAAAATGATTTTGCCCATTCGCGCACGGCCAGCACGATAGGTGTCGAGCAAGACTCTGTCGGCTTTAACTGGGAATGGCAAATTAATGATGACTTCCACGTTGAAATGGATTATCACGACTCCAAAGTCACCTACGATGATGGTTTAGATGAAGGCACTAACGCCAGCTCATTGCTGATTATTGCGCCGAACAACATCGTGACCAAAACCTATGATTTCACCAACAGTGAAATACCTCACTTTGAAATGACCTGGCCAAATGGTGCCGCGGAAGCAAATCCGAATGATATTGATCCATTGTTCGCGCAATTCTCCCGCAATATCGGCGAATCCTCTGTGGAGCAGTTCCAAATTGATGGCAAATGGTTAAACCCCAATGACAGTTTCCTGGTTGATGTGAAAGCGGGCGCGGCCTATACAGAGCAATACTTCGGTGGTCGTACCGGGTTTGGTGGAAACCAGGGGCCGAATGGCTACAATGGCAACCAGGCCGTATTCCCCGACAGTATGTTCACCCGGGTGGAAACCGGTGATCTGCTGGACGAATTCGCCGGTGGTGGTAGCGCACTAGGTACCAATTATTATTACGACTGGGATCTGAGTGAGGCGCTGTCCCGATTGCAGGCATACTTTCCAAACTTCAATTCTGACCCATTCAACACGTCAGGCCAGATATCGCAGGGTGATATCAATGAAGAAACCCTGTCGGCTTATCTCGCTGCCAAGATGGAGTTTGAAATTGCAAACCGCATCCTGGATGTCAATGTCGGTATTCGTTACGAAGAAACCGAAATACTCAGCACCAATTTGCAACGTGCCGAGGACTTCCTGGTGTGGTCAAACCCCACCGAATGGCAGTTGAGATTCCGCGAAGGAGATGATGTCTTCGTTTCAGGTACGGGTGAATATGATGTGCTGTTGCCCTCTCTGGATCTGAGATATGAAATAATGGACGACATGTTTGTTCGTTTCTCCACAGGTAAAACCATTTCACGGGCCTCATTGGGTAATATGAGCGCCGGGCGTAGCCTGTCCCCTAACCCCAAACCTGGCAGCAGAACTGGTGGCTCAGGTAACCCCGGTCTGGAGCCGTTTGAATCCACAAACCTGGATTTGTCGTTTGAATGGTATTACGACGAGGCCAGTTATGTTTCTTTGGGTTATTTCAGAAAAGATGTTAAGAACTTTATCGTCAATGGAGCGAATGTTCTGACCTTTGACGGTTTACGCGATCCCTTTATCGGTCCGCGAGCAACGGCTGCGATTTCTCAATTGGAAGCTGAAGGTATTCAACCGACTGTCACCGCAATTTGGGAACGCATCATCGAAAATGGTGGTGGTGTAGATGACGATTGTTGTCAGACCCAGATTGTTCGCCAGCAGGATGATGATCCACTGGTAGAGTGGCTGGTCAATCAGCCGGTTAACGATCCTTCTGAAAAAACGGTTGATGGTATCGAGTTTGCGATACAACACATGATCGCAGATACCGGCTTTGGGGTTTCATTGAATGCCACGGTTGTGGACAGTGACTCTGAATATGACAACGACCTGTTAGTGGTGCAGGAACCACTGCCAGGTGTCAGTGATTCAGCTAACTTCCAGGTATTCTATGAAGATGATCAGTGGTCAATCAAGCTAACCCATACCTGGCGTGATGATTATCTGATTGGTGTTGGCCAGGAGCAGGGTTCTGCAGATGCGCCACCTCAGTACTTCCGTGATACCAGTATTACTGATTTCAGCATCAACTATGATCACACTGAAGAGCTGACTATCTTCCTGGAAGGCTACAACATTACCAATGAAACCGAAGAAGGTTACGGTCGCTATCGCAACCAATTCCTGTTCGGCAGACAGTACGGACCGCGTTATGCGCTGGGCGTCAGGTACACCTTTGAATAACAACAAAGGCAATTAAATCAAAGCCGCCTTGTGCGGCTTTTTTTTAATGTTGTACACTTTAAAAAAGTGAATTTGGAGTCCGATTTGGATAAAGAGATCAGAAAAGTGGTTATTGTCGGTGGAGGTTCCGCTGGCTGGCTTACCTGCGCAGTACTGGCAGCGGAACACTGTGCCAATTCAGAAAATGGCTTACAGATAACCCTGATTGAATCACCGGATGTAAAAACCATTGGTGTCGGTGAAGGTACCTGGCCCACCATGCGGGGTACGTTGCGCAAAGCCGGTATTCGCGAAACCGACTTTTTCAGAGAATGCGATGCCTCATTCAAACAAGGGGCCAAATTTGCCCAATGGGTTACCGGTGCAAAGGACGATGCTTATTACCATCCGTTGGTTTTGCCGCAGGGTTATAGCGATATAAACCTGGTACCCTTCTGGACGGAGCACGCTGATAAAGTCTCTTTTGCTGATGCAGTTTGTTTTCAAAGCCACCTTTGCGAACAGGGGCTGGCTCCAAAACAAAACACCACACCAGAATATGCACATGTTGCGAATTACGCCTATCACCTGGATGCCGGTAAGTTTTCCACTTTTTTGCAGAAACATTGCACCGAAAAACTGGGTGCCGTGCATATTTTAGATCACGTAGAAGGCGTCAACAGCCATGACAACGGCGACATCGCTTCACTGCAAACACGACAACACGGGGCATTGCAGGGCGACCTGTTTATTGATTGCACCGGTTTTAATGCCCTGCTGTTAGGTAAACATTTTGGGATCCCCTTCAAAAGCTGTAAAGAGGTGTTGTTTAATGATACCGCCCTTGCGGTACAGGTTCCCTACCCTGATGAGCAAAGTGCGATAGCCAGTCACACCATTTCAACAGCCCAATCGGCTGGCTGGATCTGGGATATCGGATTACCCACCCGACGAGGCGTTGGCCATGTTTATTCCAGCGCCCATCAATCGCAGGACGGCGCGGAGCAGGAGCTGCGCAACTACCTCAGCGCAAGTATCGGCAAAAAGGCCAATGATTTAACCCTCAGGAAGATTGATATTCAGCCAGGTCACAGAGAAGTGTTTTGGCATAAAAACTGTGTTGCAGTAGGTCTGTCAGCCGGATTTTTAGAACCTTTGGAAGCCTCTGCATTAGTGTTGGTAGAGCTTTCAGCGGCAATGATAAGTGAGCAAATGCCCGCAACCCGGACCGTCATGGACATAGTCGCCAGGCGCTTTAATGATAAATTCCGCTATCGCTGGGATCGCATTATTGACTTCTTAAAACTGCATTATGTGCTCACCAAACGCACAGATAGTGATTACTGGCTCGACAATTGCCGCGCAGAAACCATTCCACAGGAACTGCAATCCCTGTTACAACTTTGGCGTTATCAGTCTCCCTGGCATCAGGATTTTACTCAGATAGACGAGGTATTCCCGTCTGCCAGTTATCAGTATGTGCTGTATGGCATGGGTTTCCATACCCAGCCCGGTGCTACGCAAAGACGCTCCGCCAATGAACGGTTAGCGCAACAGCACTTTGCCAAAAATCAGGAAATGACCCGAAAATTGCTCAGTGGATTACCCACTAATAGAGAATTGATCAATAAAATAATAAACTACGGGCTGCAAACCATTTAAGCGTGGTTTTTGCAAACCACGACGAAGAATAATTTACCAAATTAGGGAGCCATGATGGCCAACCACCAATTATTAGACAATATTACCCACAAAGACATCAAAGTTATTACCGCACAACACCCTCAATATGGCGATAACCACAGTTACGCCAGAATTGTTCCCTCGGAGTTAAAAGCGGCACAAGCTGATTACCCATTATTTTTCAGAAAGAACAATGAAACCGGGCAATTCGAAATCATTGCCATGTTCGGTATGGCGGAACAAGAAAACCTGTTTTTGGATGACAATGGCTGGCACGCCCACTACCTTCCCCTTTCGGTGCAACGTCGTCCATTTTTGATTGGCTTCCAAAGTTCTAATGATCCCGCCACCCCTGAAGATAAAGCCGTAGTACACATTGATATGGACAGCCCCCGCATCAGCCAGACTGAAGGCGAGCCGCTGTTTTTGGAGCAAGGCGGACAAAGTCCCTATCTGCAACACATCAGCGCCGTGCTCAATGCTCTGCAACAGGGCTGGATGCACACTCAGGCGTTTGTCGAAACCTTGCAGTCACTGGAACTTATGGAGTCGGTCAACCTGAAAGCGAAACTGGACAACGGTGAAAATGTTGAGCTTGCTGGCTTATACACCATTCATGAGGATAAACTGCGGGAACTCAGCGGCGAACAGGTGGCCAGCCTGCACAAAAATGGCATGCTGGAGCTGATTTATATGATGGATGCCTCACTGCAAAATATCGCAAGATTGATAGCGCTTAAAAATAAAAGACTGGCCGCAAAATAGTGCAAAGCATGGCCGAAATTGCGGTTGCTTGTGAGCAGACCTTGCCAGAGGGTCTGCTGGAAAACGCCGCCCCCGTGATTTTGCGGGGCTATGTGAGCGAATGGCCAGTAGTGCAACAATGCCATAACAAGCCAGACGCTGTTATGGCGTATTTAGCGGGTTTTTACAATCACAAGCCCGTGCATGTAATGCGCACAGACGCCAGCAATAACGGCCGTTTGTTTTACAACGAAACGCTGACCGGATTTAATTTTAGTCGCAGCAAAGACTCGTTAGATCAGGTTTTTAACGAATTAAAACAAAGCGAACAATCCGAGCGGGATACCCTCTATGTTGGTTCGACTGCGATAGATCACATTCTGCCGGGCTTTCGTCAGGACAACGACTTACCCGCCTTGCACAGCAAAGCCTTAGTCAGTATCTGGCTGGGTAATCAAAGCCGTATCGCGGCTCACTACGATGCCCCGGATAATATCGCTTGCGTCGTGGCGGGAAGACGCCGGTTTACTTTGTTTCCTCCGGAGCAAATTAAAAATCTGTACATTGGACCGCTGGATTTTACCCCTGCCGGCCAGCCAGCCAGCCTGGTGGATTTTCACAATCCGGACTTAAAACGCTTTCCCTTATTTGAAGAGGCACTGCAGCACGCTGTAGTCGCCGATTTGGGGCCTGGTGACGCAATATACATCCCCAGCATGTGGTGGCACCACGTCGAAGGACTCGCAGACTTTAACGTGCTTATCAATTACTGGTGGCGACAGGTAGACAATTTCATTGGTGCCCCTGCAGATGCGCTAATGCATGCAATTCTCAGTATCCGGGAACTGCCGCCACAGCAAAGAGCATACTGGCGGGAGGTGTTTGAGCACTATGTGTTCTCACCTGAAGAACAAGCACACATTCCACCGGCTAACAGGGGGATCCTGAATCCACTGGATAATAATACTGCCCGTTATTTGCGTGGACTGCTATTGAACAAGCTCAACCGCTAATTCCCTCCAGTGAAGACTACCCAGCTTTTCGGTAGTTTATCTATACAAAACAACGATTTAATCCTGTTTTATGGTCAATCTCTTACAAGGGTTCGGGAAATTAGCTAATAGCTCAGCAATGCGGATTGCCGGACAATTGCCTCAGAGTTCATTGCGTAACAGCAAAATGCGCAATGTAAAACGGTGAAGCGAAAAAAGCAGTGCAGTTTTTTTCACTTCAGCCGATACAAGCGGAATCCAGGGGAAAAACTATCGGTACTCACTTAGGGTATTGATTATAAACATAATAATGAATAACACTAAAAAACAACAAACCACAGAAAGGATCATTACTTATCTGTTTCAGATGACAGTATGCTGTGGTGTATTTTTGTTGTTGATGGTGCTCAGCCACAGTGTTATTGCTCAACCTGCCATCGTTACTACGGATAGCAATGTTGACCAGGCCAGACAAGACATTGTAATCGCTGTTTTTGATGATCATGAAAAACAAATTAAGTCATCCAGGCCTTATGGGCTTTCCTGGCGATTAATCGAAATGGCCGCTGAAGCCGAAAAAGTAAATCTACTTCCTATCGCGACCACTTGGCAATCCGCCATGAACCGACTCAAGGATGAACGCCTGGATCTGGTGTTTGGCGCATTTAAAACTGAGCAGCGCAGCCAGTGGGCCAGTTTTAGTTTGCCACTGGCGACCGATTATTCAGCCTTGTTTACCACCGTAGAAAACCCCGTGCGGGAATATTCAGACATTAACCTTGAGTACGATACCGTAGGCGTCATCTCCAATTCGGTCCAGGAAGATCTGGCTCATGAGTTTGGCTTTGAACACATCTATTCGGCGCGGGAAAGACAACACCTCGTCAGGCTGCTGCAGTCGGGCCGGATCAACTATATATTGCAAAGCCACGGTGTCACCGTCCACTATTGTGAATACAAGGCGCCATGCCTGCAACAGGTTGGTGATCCTCTTTCAGTTAACTACAGCCGGGTTATGGCAAAACAAGGAACCCACGCTGCCGGCACTTTAGAGCGTATTAATCAGGGACTGGCGAAGCTTTATCTGTCCCAGGATGTGCAATTTCTGTTTGCTGAATACGGCTATTCCGATGATTACTACCAGCAGTGGAAACTAAAACTCGAGCATGAGCTGCCAAACAAACCAACATTGTATACCGTCCAGTAAGTCACTCCTGAATACCCTGTAAGACAGCTCCAGCAGCTGACAGCGCCTGCCGCAAGGCGGTGTAGTCCCCTTTCGGTCCCGGATAAGTTTGAAAATCAAAAGCAAGTCATGACGGTTGTCATATGGATAAATTTTAAGCTAAGCTGTTCTTGATAGTATAAAAAACCACCGGAACTAACAATATGCCGCTACGCCGTTATCTGTTTATAGTGACGTTAATAATGTGCTCAACGGGTACATTAGCCGAAGACAAAATGCGCCTGGCTGCGCCGTTTTTCCCACCTTATACTTACTTTGATATTGACGGGAAACTGGACGGACTCTGGATCAAGCAACTCAAGCCGGTATTGCAGATTGCAGAGATTGAATTCAAAGCCATCAATACCCCAATGGCCAGATTCTACTCCTCTATCGCCACCGGAAAAGTGCAGTTGAGCGCGTTACCCAAAGGCGTACCCGGTATGGACAACGTGATATATAGTGACTTGCCGTTTGCGCGATTTGATTTGCGTGTGTTCTGGTTAGACGATCGACCGGATATTTCAGGGATTTCACAACTGGCCAATCAAAAAGTTATTCTGACTCGTGGATATAATTATGGGGGTTTTCTCGAAGAAGCGCTGACCACAGAGCAACAACAACATTTTGTGGTAGCAAACACTAAACCTGAAGCGATTGAACTTCTTCTCAAAGGCGAAGCTGATTATGTATTGGGCTACTGGGCGCTGATGGATTATCTGCAAAAGAATATGCCGGATGTGCAACTCAACAATAAAAAGATTTCAGAAATCCCGATTTACTTTGTTATCCACAACAGCGTCACTGATGCCAGGGGCATTATGGCTCGCTTCAATGCTGCCCTGGCAAACAAATAAAAACCAGGGTAATTTTGCCCTGGTTTTCAGTTTATTATTGTGCAATGGCCTAACGCGGCGGATCCACCCGTTCGTGATGTGAGCCGTTGACTCTGAACCATCCGGCAATAGATATTCGCTCGCGATTAGCCGGTAAAACTTCATGGGGAAATTCCTCACTGAGAAACACTGCAACCGTGCCAAAGGTTGGTAGCACTCTGCTCCCCTCCATGTCATGGTCATCTTTATATAACACCAGTTCACCGCCATCCTGATGGGCCCACTGGTGATTCAGGTAAGCCACCACCGATAACACCCGGTTAGATTCGCCTGCAAAGGCGTCCCGATGACGTTTATAAAAGTCCTGTTTGCCGTAAATGGCAAAGTGGCTTTCAAATGAAAATAACCCCAAAAACAATCGGCGATTTAAATAGGTCTGCAAGGCAGATGTCCATTGCAACCATTGCTGGCCTGCTGCTGAGTCACCGTTTATCCAGCATATTTCATCCCGGCGCACAAATTCATTCAAATTGTGCTCGTTGGCCCTGCCAATCCCGGCAGCTTCAAACTCTGCATGATGCATATGCACCACTTGCTGATACAGGCTTTCTGTCAGCGCTGCAGGTAACGCGCAGGGATTGATACTGAAGCCTTTTTCCTGAATGTCCTGTGCGATCTGCTCGAACAAGAGTGCGTCATCTTCAGCATCAAAATGTCGTAATTCGGCAATCGCACTCATCGGATACTCGACAACAAATAATCTACCACCTGGTCACGGGGACCACTTTGGCAAAATGGCGCCGGTCTGTATTTTGGTGGCAGGAAGATTTCCCGGGAAATCAGTTCATCCAGAATATCGATAAATTCAAATGAGGTTTTTCCGATTAGTAATGGGTCAAGATTACGCTGCTGATGTAATCGTATCGCCTGACTTAAACCGCTCAAATACAAATAGTCTTTGGTAAAACCGCCACCGCGAAATACCCGTGCGGTAATGGTAAACGCCCTGTCCGGATTTATTTCATAGCGCTCGGTCAACTCGTGATAAACATCATTGAAGTTGTCTCCGTGGATCATGCGATTCACCGCTATTACCCGCAATGCCAGGGTGTGCAGACGGGAAACCAGAATATTGCCCCCCAGATGCTCAGACAAAATTGCCAGGCCTTCCTGCGTGTAAGTATTGCCTGGTAAACCGATCTTCAGTACTTTTAACGGCTGAATATCAGCATTGGCACTGGTTACAATATGCACACCTAATTCGTGATCAATAAGTGCCTGGAGCTCTTTTTCACCAAATCGTCGGGTTGGATTGATTTTCAGGGTTTTACCGCTGACCAGCGCACCAGCCACGATTTTATCGGTGACAATGATTTTGCAATCAATGCCGTAGCTCTGTGCAGCATCGGTAAAACGCTGCACAATTTGCTCCGGCTCGTAGCTGAGCATTGGTTCTTCGTCGTGTACTCTGGCGTGCAATATAAACTGCGCGTTATTGATATCATCGTCACTGGGTTGGCCATAATACCGCAGGGAATTATATAAAAACTCTTCGGTGCCGATACTGGTCAGCAAATCAATACGCTTTGCCAGCTGGTCGATAACCCGACGATACATCAGCTGAATACTGGCATCGCGGACTTCATCCACCGGCAACCGATATAACGCCTCTTTGAACAAAAATGGGTCCAGGTCCAACTGGCGATAGCGAAACGCCGGACGATACTGATGAGGACGGCGCATAAATGCGGCCTTTTCCTGCTTCAGATTTAACGGGTTGATATAGTCCAGGGTGTCCATGTTTCTGGCTAATTTATACAGCTCGTTATCCAGTACCTGAACTTCTTTGGGTAGCGCGGAAGACAAGACCGTTGCGGCTTTAACACGGGAACGACGTTTACGCTTTTCGATCATCACAGAAATATGCTGGGTAATCACCCGTTTTAGCTCGGTTTTTAACTGCTCAATCACCAGTGGAAAATGTTCACCGGTCAGTTCATCCATATAAACCTTTTTCAGTTCCAACGGAATACACAGGCAATTGGGGAAAAACTGTTTTACAAAGCTGGCCTGATAACCTAAACCAGAAAAAACGTCATTCACTGCCACCAGATTTTCCACATTAGGCAGAGAAACGCCTTCCAAAAGCCCCACTAATCGACCAATGTCATTGCGCCATTTGCGCATGTTGATTTGCTCAGTGCCAATGTTAAATACCGGTGTGGGTTGATCACGGCGTTGATAATTGTATGAATGGATATCGTACAGCACGGCAAAACCGTGCAGGGCTTCCAACTTTTTAAGCAATGCCCGTAAAATGCGATAGTAGGTGTCGTGCTTTGCCGTAATGGTGGCAATTTCGGATTTAGCCAGCGGCTCATTCCAGACATTTTTGCCCCAGGCAACAGAATAAATGCAATGTTCCGGTACGCGATTCAGATCGTACTCATAACGAGAATCTTCGGCCTGCAATACTATGGGCAACGAAGAGATAAATTCACCGGTCAGTGGATCTTCTTCGTAATACCGCTCAGCATTGCTTAAGGCGCATTTTGCCAATAGCGATTCCGCCATACGCGAACCGTTGTGAATGGCCGTAGCAATAAATGGCTGATAATCACTGATGTGAATAGTCAGGCTGCCGTCAAGCAACTGCGCAACGAAACTCTCACCATGATTGATTTTGTTGATGACCTGCTGTTCAGATAGCGTCTGCATCTTCGATTACCTTGCGAAATTCACTTTTACGACTGATCACCAACTCTTTGGCACTCACGACACTTTCCGCAAAGTCTATGATTTGCTTTTGCAGTTTGACGCGGTTTAAACGGTTGATACGGGTGATACCACCAGGGCTCAGGACATTGACTTCAATGAGTTTGCCGTTAATGACATCCAGCCCCACAAAATACAAACCATCACGCACCAGTTTCGGTCCAATGTGTTTACACAGGCGTTTTTCCTGTTTAGTGAGCGCGTGTTTGACTTCCTGACCACCGGCGTGAATATTAGAGCGCATGTCATTCTCAGACGGCACACGACGCATCGCGCCAATGGGTTCACCATTGAGCATCAAGATGCGCACATCTCCTTTTTCAGCCCCCTCCACATAATCCTGTAGGATCACGTAGTTCTTATCATCAGCGACATAGAATTCCAGCAATGACTTCACCGAACTGTGAGCTGACTTTTCCACCATAATGACGCCACTGCCACCGTAACCGTTCAGGGGTTTCATGATCATGCGCTCATTGGGGTTTTCTTTCAGTACCCGCAACAGGTAATCGATATTTTTAGAAACGTGAGTGACCGGGATAAACTCATTGTGCGGATCATGCAACGACGCGGTATACAGCTTGTTATTCGCCAGACGCAAACCGTCGATATCATTCATGATAAAGGTATCAGAGCGCACTGAGTCCAGGAAGTTAAGTGCCATGGTATCCAGTGGTGGGTTGGCGCGCATAAAAATTACATCAAACCCGGCCAACGGCAATTGTACTTTGCGGAATTGAGCATTTTTGTAAAAGGCTGCGATATTATTGGACACCACACCTTTTTTTAGCACACGGCAAAATGCGCTGGCGATACTGTCCCGCATCGTTAAATTATTGGGAGTGGTTACTGCAACAGTATGACCACGAGACACCGCCTCATGAATCAGACGCAAAGTAGAATCAGAATCGTGGGAGATCTTTTCCCACGGATACATTAAAAAACAAATTTTCATTAAACTTCCGAAGTCAGCAAACTAATCTTTGCGTGCTGCTTTGATGTAAGATTTAACCGCCTTGAGGCTGGGAAATGGCGCATAACCTTCGGAGCTCATTTCGTCATTAATGGCGCGTAAAATTTCTTTGTCGCTGGCATCGGTATCCTGCATGGCGTCCATACAGTAGTCATATGCGTCTCGAACGATTTCTACGTCAGGTTTTTCTCGTGTCATTGTCTTCAAAAATACGTTGTTGGTTGTTCACAAAAGCCCTGCAATTAAGCCTGAGTCGGCGGTTGAATAAATGCAGGAAATTGCGCGAAAAGTAGATGGAAATGGCGGCGTTGAACAACGAATTATAATGATGGTGACGACAAATAATTTTAATAACCGGTATTGCGGTTTCACTGCGATGCGATTACAGCCCGCCTTTAAAGACATTTTGCTGAGTAATGACATCAATTCCCGGCTTTATGGTACCTGGCAACAGGCCGCTATTCCCATAACCCAGAGTGAAGAACAGCGAGTTAGCTTTTTAATCGATATCAGACTTCCTGCAGGTTTCGCCAAAACATTGGCAGATTCCGAAGTACACACAACGGCCGGTTGGTTGGAAGAAACAGCCGGTCAACTCGACAACTTATTGGGTCGGGCCACAACACAGCGAACCGAGTCAATGAAAAAACACTTCCCAAGAGAATTTGATAGTTTCTTTTCCAGGGCTAAATAGCCCTGGTTTTCGCTTATCCTTTACGGATCATTGTGATAACCCGGTAAATAAATGGGTTCAAGAGAATGAGCTTCATCCATCCATTCCACTACAAAGGGCCGACTCTGTAATTGTTCGAACCACTTTTGTACCAGTGGCCAGCGTCCGTCAGGCGGATAATGGGCATTAAAGCGGATAACAGAAGGCAACAGCATAATATCCGCCAGCGAAAAGTCACCAATCAGATAGTCACCTGAAAATGAGGCGATGGTGTGCTGCCAGATATCGTATACCTTATTGAGTGTGGCAATTTCGTCCTGAGTTAATGCTCGCTTTTCTTTATAGAAGGCGCTCTCAAAAAACAAACACGAACACACCCGACCAAACGTAGAATGCTGCCAGGCGGCAAAACTTCTGGCCTTAGCGCGTTGTTTGGCATCTGATGGTAATAAACTGCCATTCCCTATCTCATTGGCGTATTCCATTATCGCCATCGAATCAAAAATAATAAATCCGTCATCATCCAGTACCGGCACAGCAGCGGGTGGGGAGAACTCCCCAATTCTGGCCAGGTTGTCCCATCGTTGAGGACGACGGATATCTACCATCACCTCATCAAAATCTATTGCCTGTTCTTTCAATGCTAGCCAGGCCCGAAATGCCCAGCTAGAGGCATTGCGATTACCTGAATATAAAACTCTTTTCATTTTCAACTCCTTAACTGACACCACTATTATAGAGTGCTGCTGTGCAGTTTGTGGTTCAAAACAGGCGGTATATTGACTATTATTAGTCATATTAACTACTTTTATGCAGATAATCCCCATGGATGATTTTGACATCGCTATTCTCAAACGCCTGCAAACTGACTGCAGCCAAAACAGTCTTGAGATTGGGGCAGAAATAGGCCTGTCGGCCTCTTCTGTACAACGAAGAATAAAAAAACTCAAAGATAGTGGCGCCATCAAATCAGAAATTGCTGTTCTGAATCCGGACAGTTTTAAAGGGCTGGTCACCGTGATAGTAGAAGTGGTTTTACACAAAGGCGGAACCGCCGCTATTAACCGCTTTTCAGAAAAACTAAATAACACTAATGCCGTACAACAGGTTTTTTATATTGCAGGCCAGGCTGACTTTATGATCATTATGGTTTGTCAGGATATGGCGCACTTTGAACAATTGTCACAAGGATTATTTATGGACAATGAAAACGTAGCGAAATTTACCTCCAATGTGGTTATCGGCACAAAAAAACAAAGCCTGGCGCTAATGCTGTGATGGTGCCTTTCGCAAAATCCTGAGCACCCGGTCATAGAGAATACCGGTTAACATCACCAAATCGTTGCCCGTGGTACTGACAAACTGAATCACCACCATATCTTCCTGCGGATGGTATCTGGCAATACTTTGATAACCCAGTACCCAACCATTGTGATTGTAGCCATAGAGAGAGGCATACAGCTGCCGCTCCTGTTCAGTAAAGAAAGCGCCCTCGTTTAAAGCGCGCAAAAAGATTGCCACCTCTTTTGCAGTAGCCACATACCCCTGGTCCAGGTGCCGCAGATCATCGTCATAGCCCAAGTGATAACCACTCATTAATTCATTTTTATTGACCTCCCCTACAGAGAAAAACGTGCGGGTTAACCCCAATGGCGCTAACAAAGTGCGTTCAATATATTCACCATGGGGAGCGCCCGTTATTGCGGCGATAATCAACTGCAGCAACAGGTAATTGCTGTTGGAATAGGCGTAGTCAGTATCGGGAGCAAAATCAGCGGGCTGATCCAGGATCAGCTCCTGGATATCAAAATCCAATTCCCCCCAATGAAATCGTTTGTGCTCGGTAAAATTGGGGATGCCACTGCGATGTTGCACCATCATCCGAACAGTAATTTGCTCAGCATGTTCAATTCGTCCTCGGGTAAAAGGCAGATAGTCGGCTAAATGCTTGTCCAACACCAACTGTCCCGCTGCCGCAAGTTTCGTGATGGCCGCAGCGTCATAGAGCTTAGCTATACTGCCGATTTTAAATAAGGCATCAGGGCGAACCGGCTGCTGACTGACACGGTTATCGACTCCACTAACAAAATAAGTGGGCTCAGATCCCTTTTTATCAACGTATACAAGCACACCATCAATCCCTTGCTCAACTGCGTTGTTCAGCTCCTGCTGTACTGTAGCCGGAAGCGGTTGAAGGTAATACCAGGCATACTCCCAGGGGGCAAATAGGTAGATACTCACAAATGTCACCATGGCAGCGACGACTCTCATGATGTTTGTGATAAATTTTTGATTTTTCATTGTAGCTGACTGAAGAAACTAAAGCTGCGCCATTTGGTATGCCAAACTTAACAGCTTGCTCATCATTAGGCTATTTCGCCAGCGTTTCTGCCCGGATGCTCCTGACCAAATAGCCTGGCCGGAGGAAGTTTCAGCGGTATACATCTTCCAACAGCTGTTGCGCCAGTTCAGCTAAATGCCCGGGATCATTGTTTGATTGAGCATAAATTCTCAGGCCGGTGATACCCATCGCCAGATAACGACCACGTTGCTCTGCTGAGCGGCTGCTGTCAATTTCATTATGCTGTATTGCTGTTTGCAACACGTTTACAAACCCCTGGTGCCACCCGGCGATATTTTCCGCTACCGCTTTTTCCACCACAGGATTCACCTGCGCCATTTCACTGAGCGCTTTTTGCGATAAACAAACACACTGATGGCCCTGTTGCGTTAGATCCTGTACGGTTTTATTGAGATACCGGCGCAACCCTTCTTTGACAGAAGGTGCATTTTCAAAGAGTTGCACAAACTCTTTACTGCGATCATCACTGTATTGTTGCAAAGCACAAAGCAACAGGCCCTGTTTGTTTTCAAAAGCACAATAAATAGAACCAGGGTGCAGGCCGGTAGCTTTCTTTAAATCCAGCATACTGGTTTGACTGTAGCCCTTGGTAGCAAACGCCACAATGGCGGCCCTTAACACCTGCTCTTTATCAAACTCCGCACTTCTCATACCAAATCAACTCGCTACAACACCCATTTCAGGCCAATTTACCCTACTTCCAGGTGACATTGTATTCTTATTTGAATGGACATTCAAAATATTACTTGAATGCCCATTCAAATAAGCGTATCTTGAATGAGCATTCAAAATTAACTGACGGAACCGAGATGACTGAAAACTTATTTCACCCCTTTGCATTAAACCAAACCATTGCGCTTCAAAACCGAATTGCCATGGCGCCACTTACCCGCTGTATGGCTGATGATGATCTGGTACCCACTCAATTATCAGTAGATTATTATGCCCGCCGTGCTGAAACGGGTTTGATCATTACCGAAGCCACGATTATCCGCGCCGATGGTCAGGGCTACCCCAATACACCAGGCATATTTACTGATGCGCAAATTGCCGGCTGGAAAAAGGTCACTGAAGCGGTTCACGCCAAAGGCGGCAAGATATTCCTGCAACTCTGGCATTGTGGCCGGGTTTCCCATCCTTACTTCTTTGATGGCGAATTTGTGTTAGCCCCGTCAGCCGAGAAAGTTGAGGGTACCGTACCGCGTATGAGAGAACTGGAATATCAGGTACCTAAACCCGCCTCTGCTGTTGAAATCGCACAACTGGTGGCGGATTTTGCCAAAGCGGCTGAGAACGCCATTGAAGCAGGCTTTGATGGGGTAGAAATTCACGGTGCCAACGGTTATCTGCTGGATCAGTTTTTACACCATGATGCTAACAAGCGCGAAGACGAATTTGGCGGCTCGCCAGAAAATATGGCGCGCTTCCCATTACAGGTCGTCGACGCTATCGTAGCTAAAATCGGTCATGAACGCACTGCCTTGCGGGTGTCGCCGGGTGCCTACTTTAATATGCAGGGTCACCCAGATGATCGGGGCGTATTTGAATACCTGTTGACCGAGCTGGAAAAGCGCAACCTTGCCTATCTGCACCTGGGCTTATTTGATGACAGTATGGAATTTGAATATCTGGGCGGTTCAGCCACCGACTTTGTGCGCAAACACTACAAAAATACCCTGATGGGTGTTGGCGGTTATAGTGCCGAAACGGGCAGCAAGGCAATTGAAGAAGAGCGCTTTGATTTGCTGGCCATTGGACGCCCGTTTATTGCCAACCCGGATTATATTACTAAGGTGAAAACCGGTGAAGCACTCACCGAGTATAACGAAGCCATGCTGGCCGAGTTGTATTAACCTGAACAGGTTCGAAAATAACAAACCAGGGCTATTTAGCCCTGGTTTTTCGTTTCTGAGAAGGGAAATAATTGGGTTTATCCGGCATTCACATTGCCCAGATTTGCGATTTTCACCGGCATCTGACTAATACTGTTGATCACAGACATGGTGAAGCCTGGCCCCTCGTTTTCCAGTACCCCCGAGGGCAAATAAAATATGGTTTGTGAAGCAGACGGGTACAATGCAGCATCCAGTGTATGCCAGGTGTTTTGATGATGAGCTTCCACCCAGGCGTGACCAAAGGAGTTCACCGAATCGTCTTCTTCCATAACGACGGTGCCCAGTACCACTCTGGCAGGAATACCCAGCGCACGAGCCAGGGCGGCGGTCAGCACCGCAAATTCAGTGCAATCACCACTGCGGGAAGCGGCAACTTTAGACGCAATATTAAAATTGTGTACATAGGTTGGGTTGTCAATATAACGGCTTACAAATCGGGTTATATCCACCAATTGCCATCCGGCCTCGCTGTGCTCCGCTTTAAATTGTGCCACAAGCGCGTTGACTTCAGGTTCATCAAAATCCACCACAAAACTGTTCAGCAAGTACCTGTCGGTAACGGGTCCGGTGTACTGTGGTGTGCTGGATAATCGTATCTGCAGCACATTGTGTTGTCCTTTGCTGGCAACCACATGCTGCCAACCATCGAAGCTGGACAGCGTTTTATCAACGTTACTGACTTCGATTTCAAACTGAATCTGATTGTGCAGCGGCAAAGATAACCCTTGTGCCAACTGCAGCGGAACCTGGTGCAATGGCGGCGTGTCCGCATGAACAGTACCGACAAGCAAACTAACGAGCATCAACAGACTCCGCTTCATGGCAACACGGGCTCACCAACAACCGAAATTAATTCAATGTCCAGTGTCACCGGTCCTTGTGCCATTGAGCCTTTGCGCAATATCCCCTTGTTGTCGGACAAAAATTGTAAGGCAAATGGCCCCATATCCATTTTCAAATTCGCCTCTTCATTATCAGTTACTTTACTGAAGCTCACTTCAGTAACTGTTACCGGGTCCGCTTCTGCCACCCACATACTCTGTGACACCTGGCCCTGTTCAGAGTCCAGCAAATCCAGTGATACCAGGTAACTGCCATAGTCTGACAACAAAGCGCCTTCATGGGATAACACCGCCGAGACAGGTTTGCCCTGCATTTCCCCTGCCACTTGCCATTTACCCTCGGATTGGCTGAGGTCAAACTGAGAGTTCAGAGTGCTGTTTTCTATGGTGTGGGTAGAGGCATTGATCAGTGCACCTTCCGCGGTACTCCAGGAGATATCGACACCGTCAGTGCGCGAAACATTCGAAGCGTCTACAGGGGTCAGCAGTGCTGTTTTGGTGTGGGTTTTAATGTCGCCGTCCTGGTCAACTGAGTGGCTTTCGTAACCAAACCCGATGGGGATTCCGTTAAAGCTCAACCTGAATACCGGTTCAAAAAAGGTACTGCCTGAGGGCGATTTCTGGAAAAGTTTCACAAAGGACTCAAAAACCCGGTAAAAACTGTCTCTGTACCCCAACTCATTATGCATACACACTTGCAGGCTTTGCTCCGTCTCAGCGGATAAGCCCTTAATTAATCCGGTAACCCGTTCCTTATTTTCACCGTCAAGAATGTACAGGGTATCCAGTGATAAAAAAGGCGTGTTGTTGATAACGCCGGTATCTATGGCCATGTTGTATTGACCAGACAGGGTCTTTTTATTCAGTTCCTCGACACCAGACAATCCTACTTCGACCACCGCATACAATGAATTTGCCGGACCATCAAAACTGGTAAAACTGTAACACTCCAATGGCGAGCCGGTACCGATATCAATTAAGTAGTACCAATAGCCGTCTCCCGACTCCGCCAATGTCGCCTTACCAGGCACTTTGCCATTCACTTCCAGCGCGTCGATGGTAATGGTTGAACTGTCGCTGATTGTCAGCTCTCGTTGCATATCGTTTTGAAACCATTCGGGAAAGGTATTGATATCAATCAGGTCTTTGCCAAACGTACTGCTGCTGACAACAGACAAGAGTACAGCGGTACAAAATAGGGATTTCATACAGTCATTCCTTGAATCATTATTAAAGTGTTTCAGAGGATACACACTAACCGCCACAGAAGAAACTGGCAATTATTGTTAACTCAATGTAAAAATGGACATGCAGGGTTTCCCAACTACACTAAATTCAGTGGGCTAAGCTCGTACACACAACGATAATACTAAGTAATCAGATGAGAGGCGGCATGAACTATTTTGTTACCGGAATCACCGGTTTTGTAGGACAGCAATTTTTAGCGTCATTAAGCAAGCGAGAAGGAAAAATATTCGCGCTCGTGCGACCCGGATCAGTGAAAAAAATAGAGAAAATGCGCTTTGAGCATGGTCTCTCAGCAGACAAGTTAGTTGCGGTAACCGGCGACCTGGGCGAGAAGTTGTGTGGTGTTGACCCAGCACAACTTGACAGCGTCGAGCACTTTTATCACCTGGGTGCCGTTTACGACTTAACTGCCGATCAGGCGCAGCAAAAAGAAGCCAATGTAACAGGCACCAAAGAGGCCATCGCCCTGGCCGAAAAGCTCAATGTAAAATGCTTTCACCACATCAGTTCTATTGTTGCCGCGGGTTTCTATCCGGGTGTATTCAAAGAAAATATGTTTGAAGAAGCCGTGGGCGTCGAGCAAAACCCTTACTTCCAAACTAAACATGAATCAGAAGCTCTGGTGCGTACCGAGTGTAACGTGCCATGGCGTATTTATCGCCCCGGTATTGTGGTAGGTAACTCGAAGACCGGTTGGATTAACAAGATTGATGGCCCTTACTACTTCTTTAACCTGATTAATACCATCGCTGAAATGCTGCCACGTTGGGTGCCTTTGCCCGTTTATCGCGGCAACCCCACCAATATAGTGCCGGTTGATTTCGTCGCTGACGCTCTTGACCACATCAGCCACAAGCCGGATCTGGACGGTAAATGCTTTCATTTAACCAACCCAGAACCCATGACTTTCGGCAAGGTAATCAACAACTTCCTGAAAGCCGCTAAAGGACCAACGATGAAGCTGGATATTCCAGCGGAGCGACTACTGGATTTTCTGCCTGCGGGTCCCAGAATGTTCCTGAAAAACAAGGCCATTGTTCAGGGCGTGAAAATGCAGGTATTGGAAAACCTGAAAATTCCCAAAGAGGTCATGCTAACGGAATACCTCACTACCGAATACGACTGTAGTAATACCCTCGCCGCCCTCGAAGACAGTGATATCCATTGTCCTCAACTTAAAACCTATGCCCGCCGCTTGTGGAATTATTGGGAACAGCACCTCAATCCTGAGTACCTGAAACCCCACTACCTGCCTGACGTGGTTAAAGGAAAACACATATTAATTACTGGCGGTTCTGAAGGCATTGGCCGCGAAGTGGCAGACAACTGTGCCAGGGCTGGAGCCAAAGTGATTCTGGTAGCCAGAACCCAGGAAAAACTGGATGCCGCAGTGGAAGAAATCAGAGCAGCGGGTGGTGATGCAGTGAGTTACTCCTGCGATCTGTCGGATCTCAACTCCCTGGATGATCTAACAGAGAAAGTGCTGAAAGATCATGGTCATGTGGATATCTTAATCAACAACGCTGGCCGTTCTATTCGTCGCTCGTTAAGACTCACCTACGAGCGCTTCCACGACTTCGAACGGGTGATGCAAATCAACTATTTCTCTGCTATTCGTCTGACTATGAACCTGCTACCTTCCATGGTTGAGCGCAAAACGGGTCACGTCGTCAATATTTCAACCATTGCCGCCATGAGTTCCGGTAGCCCGAGATTCTCATCCTATACCGCTTCAAAAAGCGCGTTGGATGCCTGGTCCAATACTGCGGCCTTTGAATATGCCTCTGACAACATTCAGTTTACCAATGTTCACATGCCGCTGGTACGCACTAAGATGATTGCCGCAACAACGCAATATCAAAGTGTTAATGTGTTAACCACTGAACAGGCAGGAAAACTGGTTAACAGCGCGCTGATCAATCGCCCTGCAGAGGTTAACACCATGACGGGCACCATCATCAGACAGTTGGGTATCCTGGCTCCGCAATTAAACCACCTGGTATTCTCCACTTTGTATCAGTTAACCGATGACTCAGAAGCCGCCAAAGCCTCAGCATCGGCCAAACCGGTTGAAGATGATAAGCATGCTATCGCCGATAAAGCGATGGACGCATTGCAACGCCTGAAGCTGGACAAGGAGACACTGGAAGCCGTGGACAACCTGCTGCGCGGTTACCATACCTGACGGAATGCCTGCACAGGCAAACTCTACAGATATTCCACATACAATTTAAAAGGTGCTGCTCGAAAGAGCCGCACCTTTTTTGATATGAGAGTCACCCTTTCAGAGCTTGTCGATACGCCTCTACCGGCAATCCTCCAACACCCCAATTGGCCAGCTCTACTTCGCTGATCACCACATGGGTAGTAGCCGGATCTTTGTGAATCTCCCGCTGTAACAACTCGGTGACGCCTTTGATCAGGTTCGCTTTTTGCGCTGCGCTGATCCCTTGCCCATTTTCTCCACCTTCTTTGGTAATTTGAATATTTACGTATGGCATTTTTTACCTCCTTTAAGGTTTATCTGCGTACATTTTATTGACGATACGCCACTGCCCGTCTTCCCTTAGTAACCCCAGAAAATCGATAAACACATCATCCAGCAAAGGACATAACACCTTAACCATTGCCTGTTCACCAATAATTTCCAGCGTCAGTATTTGATAATCAAAGGCCGCACCTGTTTCAGCCGGAACCGGACGATCTTCCACCCGCGCCAACCACTGATTGAGGTCCCGGCGAATGCCCGGTGCCTTGAGCACACAGTCTTCACTAAACAGAGTGCGTAGCAACCCGGTATTGGCAAAATGCAGTCCTTCGAAATAGTGCTGAACAATCTCTCGGATCTGGCTTTCAGCTTCAGGCATTGATAAAGCTTCAGATTGTTCAGCCAACACTTTCAGCATCCTTATTTTGCTCTGCCAACGCCGTCTGGAAAGCGTCATGTTCTAACACCTGTTGAATCATGCGCTGCGCTTTTTCACCGATGCGGATATCCACCGGGAAAAACTGCCCCCAGCGGGAATACACTGCTAGTAGCACATCTGCCGGAGATAATTCAGTTCCCCGCAAATAAGGCCCTTCACCCAGCTTAGCTTCCACTACTTGCCACAATTGATTGATGGCCTGGGCGGCGGCATTGAAAAATTCAAGGCGTACCTGTTCATCCTGAATGTGATTTGCCGCAAAAAATAATCGGCTGTAAGCCGGATGCATACTGGCGTTTGCCAACATCATGTACTCAATTGCCGTCTGTCTCGCTTCACCACTCACTGGCATCAATGGGTTTGGATGATTATCCAGCAAATGCAAGATAATGGCCGCACCCTCGGTGTAAAGTCGCTCGCCTGTTGCCAAAGCTGGCACCATTTTCGTGGGATTAACGGTTTCATAATCTGATAGTGATTTTGCAGACTTGAGTCTGGGTGTTTGCCCCAGTAATTTCAGAATGGTATGGGTTGCCAATGAACAGGAATCAGGCACATAGTAAAGGGTATACATTGCATTACTCTCCAGGTTAATCAGCTTAATTGCTGTAGGGACAGTTTGCGCTGCAAACCCAACAACAAAAACACTACAAATGGAATTGCATTAGTGCCAAAATGGAATCAATTAAATCTATCGCACAAGGCTAATGAATAAATTACGGGGCATGTTTCTGTTTAGTCGTCTGGCCGAACTGGGCAGCTTTGTTGCAGTGGCAGAAGAAATTGATTCCACCGCTTCAATGGTGAGCAAAGAAATTCAGAAACTGGAGCAGGACATTGGTGCCCGCCTGCTGCACCGCTCTACCCGCAAGATTCAGTTAACGCCTGTTGGAGAAGGTTATCTGGAGCGTTGCCGACAGATTTTAGCTCAGGTTAATGAAGCTGATGCCTATGTGCAGCAAAGTCAAAATAGTATGCGCGGAAAATTACGCATCAATATGCCCATGGTATTAGGTCTGACGGACCTGAGCCTGGTCATCGCCGACTATATGCGCACTTATCCCGATGTTGAGCTGGACATTCATTTGGGAGACGAAAGTGTGGATTTATTGGAAGGCGGTTTTGATCTTGGTTTTCGCGCCAGTAGTCAGTTACTGGATTCGGGATATGTTGGCAAACCTTTAAAAGCGTTTGATTATCATATTTGTGCTGCACCGCAATATTTAAAAACCCACGCCCCGATTAAAACTGTCCAGGATCTCACTCAGCACAACTGCTTTGAATACAGTTATTTCAAAGGTGGTAAGGTATGGCCGGTGGCACAGGGCATCAATATCAAGGGCAACCTAAAGGCCAATAACACGCTAATGATTCGCGACGCCGTGGAAGCCGGGCTAGGTCTGGCCTTTTTGCCCGGCTTTGTGGCCAAACCGGGATTAGACAGTGGTCGCTTGCAGGAAGTGTTAAAAGAACAACCTAAACCTAAGCTCACCCTGTACGCCCTCTATCCCAACAGAAAACACTTGCCGCCAGCGCTGTCTAAATTTATTGAATTTATTCAAAACTGGTTCGCCAAATCAGGTTAACAGGACTTAATTTACTTAAAACTCAGCTGCAAAGCTCTCTTTAGCAAACTGCACTTTTTTCTTTTCCCTGGCAGATTTTTTCGTTACCAGTGACAGGTTAAAATCATAGTTCAGCTTATCTGGTTTTATCAGTCGAATTTCACCGCGATTTAACTCCTGTTGGATTTGGCTTTGTGGCAAATAACCCAGATAACAACCTGACATCACCATCACCTTTCGGGTCTCAAACTGATAAGCCCTCGCAGACAAATTGAGATGTCGCAACTGCTCTTGCCCCATGTGATCAATTTCAATCCCGGGATGAATAGCCTGTTGTTGCTCCAATGTTGTTTCAGTAATATCCGAATCCAACACTGAAAACAGTGGATGATCTTTGCCGCAACACAGGAATATGGGCTCAGATACCAGCGGCGCATACTCCAGTCCGTCGATATTGTGATACGGCGGGATCAGGCCAACATGGGCTTTATCAGCCAACAAGGCTTGTTCAATGTTAGCCAATGATTCGATGTCCAGCACCAGATGCAAATTACCAGCTTGTTGATTAATTTTAGCGATGACTCTGGCGAGCTTTTTTTGGTATTCACCGGACAGCTGGTCCGAACAGAGTATCACCAGCTCGCCACTCATGGCTTTGCCCAGATTACTCACGAGAAACGAAAAATCCGTCATGGAGTCAAACAGCGTCAATGCCGCATGATACACCTGCTGTCCTTCTTCAGTCAGCGCAAAGCCCCCACGCCCACGACGACACAAGGTCAGTCCCATTCGGGTTTCCAGATTCGACATATGAACACTGATGGTGGAACGCGTGACATTTAGACTGGACTCTGCCGCCGCAAAACCACCGCTTTCAACCACGGTTTTAAAAATACGCAGCAGCCGTAAATCGTACTCTGTGATGGGTTTAGGAATAACCGAAGAACGTTTCAATGTTTTAACATCTTAAAACTGAATATACTTAGTTTGATTTTGAAGCCCATCGCTCTATAAATCAAGGAGGTGAGAAGTTTTCCTTGTATCATGTTGAAATTAAATCAACTTACAATTAGTTCGTTCTAAAAATCACTACAATTCTATGTTCGAAGTGCCTTTCCGGGGTTCCCTTTTAGGCGCTATAACTTCCGCTTTCAGAAGAAACAACAGTTAGAGATATCAGGGAAGATATCTCAATCAATGCCAGTATAGGGACATACTGTCATTGATGGTCACTGTTGTTCTGAAAGCGGAGGTTTTGCTTTTGCGCGTCAAGGGCTGCGGGGGTTTCTTAAGGGGTGTCGCAGACAACATCCCTTGAGGCGCTGTCGGCGCTCCGACATTACAACAAAAGACGTTGAAGTTAGCACTTTCTGCAAACAACATTCTTTTAATATGCCATCAACCAAAAATAGATTATGTGAAACCACACACAAAAGGCGACCCGCAGGCCGCCATAACTTACAACATGAAGCTGATGTTGATTAACTACAGAAGTTATAAATCTTATTTAATTCAATCACTGTGTTCACAAAAGTATGCTCGTGATTATCGCTGAAGAAATAATAATTGATATCACCAGGCAACATCACAATACCGATTCCTCCATAACCGGACATGTATGGGATCCAGGTATCATTGCTGCAACCCAGAGCCTGCTTCGCATTCCAGCCCCAAAATCCATTCTGATACTTATCGATACTGCTGCCCGCATCCAGTCCACGGTTGCTGGTTTGCTGCATCGCATCAGCCAGCAATGTGGGATCTAACATAGTGACGCTGTTAATTTTGCCATCGTCCTTGTTCAGGAACTCAGCCAGTTTTACGACATCATCGCGATGATAGGTTAAGCCATAGCCGGTATAGGCCTGTGCCGCAGTATCAAAAGTGCGTAACGTGGTATAGGTAACCGGACTCAAATCCAATGGTTTCCACAATTCTTCCACCAGCATATCTGCATAAAATTCCGCACCGCTGCCCTCCCAGGCCTGATAAAGCGCATTGATCCCCTTGCCTAATATATAAGTGTCTGTAGTGTGATACACCCATTTAGTGCCGGGCGTGGCTTTGCGGCTGTAACTGCAGGAGAAACTGGATTTCTGACTGTCGGTATAGGTTAAAAAGAATCCATTTAACATACCGGTAGAGGCTTCATCTGCCTGAAATGCATCTGAATCGTAATTACCGGTAGCCATATCCAATGTATCCTCCAGGGTAACATCACTCCACTGAGAGCCGCCACAGGAAGACACCCAGTTAGCCACCGAGACATCTTTCTGACTTCCGGCGTATTTGTGTTCCAGGCGCATAAGCCCAATACCACCCACTACCGATTTCGCGGTGGAATAAGACGGTAGTGCCATAACGTCGCAATAGGGATAACTGCCGTAACGGGTTTCACATCCGCCGGTGTAATGCGTACCATCCACCACAACACCAAAGGCGCTGCTATGGGTGGCTGATTGTTCACTACCAATCACAGATACCTGCAGGTTTGCAGTAGGATAATCGTTGTCCAGCTCGGATACAGGCTTAACCGGCATACGACTGGCGACTTCAGCTTCGTAATCCACCTGCAGTTGTTGTGCGCCGGTAACGGCGTATGGTGCATATTGCGCACCTAAAATCCCCCAACTGTTAAATTTAAAATAAGCACAGGTTTCGGAAGCAATTTGATAGGCAACATTGGATACCGAGCCATCGTCTTTAAACAGAAAGGTCATGACCCCGTTGTGGGTACAGTTTGCGCCGTTTTCCTGTAATGCAAATGGCAAGGCGACCCGTGAATAATTATTGTCGCTGTTTTCCTGCCAGACGCGACCAGGCTCAATAATATAAGACCAGGCCGGATGACTGGTGGCGATCAGACCTCGCTCTACCGGAATTAGGTGCGTTCCGTGCTGAACAAACTCAAAACTGAATTCGGGTAAATGTTCCGGATCTGTGTAAGAGCCCGCCAGACTGGTACCCTGCTCCACCAAATTACCAGTGGTACTTTCGTTTAACAATTCCAGCTCACCGGAAAACTGATGAGTTGGGTTTTTAGCTTGCGCCGGAACGGCAAAGGCAGAGAAGTCAGTTAAGCTGGTGTAACCAGAAAATAAAGTACTGTAGGTCATGGCGCTGCGACTGACATTGCCAGTACCATTCAGGCTGTCGTAGAGGCTGGTTTGTTGCTCACCGGTAATACTGATGTTGTCAGCCCAGCAATAATCGTTGGTCCAGTTGCCGGCGGCCCGCACTCTCACCTGTAACGCACTATTATCATCCAGTGCCACATTGCTGTAACTGCCGGAGTATAAGGTCACGCCATTATCCTGACCGTCCACCACCTGTACTACTGTTTGCCAACTAGTACCGCCATTGCTGCTGACTTCACCAATGCATTTGTCGCTGCCTTCCAACGAACTGGCAGCCATTTCGATACTCACATTGACGTTGCTGTAGCCTGCTGTGGAAACACTTTGAGTGGCGGTACGGGCACGGGTTAGGCGTAAGGAATAGTTACCTGCATAGACTGTCACCAGATTGCCGCCATTGCCAGACATTGTCCAGCCGTTGGCATTGGCATCCTGAAAGTCTTCCAGAAACACTTGTTCAGCGGTCGCTGACAGTGACACGAATGCCGAAGCCAGCACAAGGTATTTTATCGTTGCTTTCATTTTCTTACCTTTGTTCATTTTATGCCTGAACAAATATTAATCACAAAGACGAAATCAAATAGAGCCAGATTAAGCGTTTCGATTGGACCAGAAAGGTGCCCGGGTTTTCACAGGGCGGAATGATCGAAGTTGGTAGATTACTTCCTATCCAGTGAAATGGCGGGTCTAAAGGCAAACACCAGGCAAAGCAGCAGTCCTACTGTAGCGGCATTAATGAGCGGGCCATAGACTTCATTGCGTAACAATAAAGCTCCCACCAAAGGTCCGGAGGCGAGGCCCATTTTGGAAGCAAAACCGCCCATCGCCGCATATTGTCCGGCCTTGTCCAGTTCCGAGCAGATGCCAAACAAGTAAGGCAAGACAAACGCCCAGCCCACCCCGATAATGATGTTGCCATACAAATACACCGAAGCGATCTCGCTAAAATGCAATGCCCAGGTACACGCGGCCGTCACCAGAATACCAACGGTAAGGGGCAGCATTCGCCCGTATCGGGAGCCTAAAATCATAACCAGAAACGCGCCCACCAGCGCCACCCAACTGGCAGCTCCTAATGAAGGGCTCATAAATTCAATGGCCAAGCCTTCTTCTCTGCCAATGGCGATCATATAAGCAAATAAGCCCATATTGGCGGCCTGAAATAAAAAGATTGCGGTCAATACCAATACTAACAAAGACAAGTTAGGCAGCTTCATAAGGGCTAATTTAGGTCCCTTATGTTCGGATTTAATTTGGCTGTTAACCGGATAATCCGGCAGGAATATCAACATTACCAGACTGACTGCAGTAAACATCATAAGTGCATAAAACAATACGCTGGTGCCGTATTCAGGCACCAGACCGGGCAAATACATCAGCCCCAGGCCGCCCAACCCCCACTGAATAAACAGCAGATATCCAAAGGTTTTATCCGGATCAGTAGTGCGGGAAATAATGCCAAACCCGATCCCCACCAATAAACCGCCCAACAAGCCATGTAAGCCCCGCAGAGCAATCATAGCCAGCGGTTGAGCAATAAAAGTGGAGCTAAAATCAATTAACAAAATCGCCAACATCAGCCCGAATGACCACAACCGCCAGCGAATGTGCTTAATAGCAAACACCGCCGCCAATGCGCCTACTGATGCACCATAGAGATTCGCCGAACTGACATAGCCCGCCTGCTGACTGGTAAAACCTAGTCCATCCACCAGACCACTAACAACGGCAGGCATGATATTGATATAAAAAATACCGGCAGTGGTGAGAAAGGCCAAAAATACACTGGCGGCAATGCCATTGGCTGCCACATACCAAGGTTTGTCGGGATTCTGATTTTCTGTCAATGTCTGCTCCACCCTTGTCTCTCCTGTTATTGTTATATGTTAATGCGGCAAATATCCGCTAACTTGTTGAGTTCGATGGCGGCGTCACGCCAATTGTATTGATGCCCATCACTGACATAATAAAACTGCAAATCCGGGCGCAGAAACACCAGCGCCAATCCACCATAGCCCATCATGTAGGGCACATAATTATCTTGCTCACAGCCCAAAATGGGTTTCAGGTTGTAAGCCCAAAAACTGTTGTTATAACGGATATTGGCAAACTCAGTGGCCAGGGTGTTGTGAACGTGGGGCTGCAAGGTGTCGGACAGCATGTCTGAATGCAGCAGCGCTGCAGTAGCAGCAGGGTTTTGCCACTGTTGCTGTATAAAATCCGCCAGTTTGTGAAAATCGCCGGGCAGAAGGAATAAGCCATATCCGGCAAACGGTTGCTCAGTACTTCCCTGAGAGCGTCGGCTCTTTTGGGCCAACTCACTCAGCTGCGCCGCAGCAAAAATGCGCTTTACCAGCACATCGCGAAACACATCTGCGTCTGCATTAGCGCTTTTATCCTGCCACCAGGCCTGTAGTACAGCGCCTAACAAATAGGTATCGCTGGTGTGGTAGACAAACTCAGTGCCTGGCGTGGATTGGCGAGGAAATTGATTGCAGGCATATTGTAATTTCTGCTCATGGCTGGCAACGCTAAAAAAACCAGAACTATCGCTGCCACCTTCATCGACACCGTGTTGGCGTGACTGATAATTCCCGGTACTCATATCCAGCAAATGGCCAACGGTGACTCCCTGCCATTTGTCGATATTGGCTGCCGTGCGGCACTGTGCAATCCACTGCGTCACCGGGATAGACAAAATATCACCGTAGCTCTGTTCTAAACTCATCACTAATAAACCAGCAAATATGGATTTAGCCAGTGAATAGGAAGGCAACACCAACTGCTCACAAAACGGATACACACCGGCCCTTGTCATACAAGGTGTGGCATAATGCTCCCCCTGATAAATCACGCCCAGCGCAGATAAGGCCTGCTCTGGAATAAGATGCTGTAGCTGCAATCGAGCAAAATCCATTTCCTGGGCATGGTTTGCCAAATGCTGCAATGGCCTGATTTTTGGATTGGTTTCCGCTAACACAGGGCTATCAGCCATGGAGGGTATTTCTGTGCTGAACTCGCTGTGCTGCAGAACAACCTGACCTTTTCCCCAAAAATCAGCCTGAAAGTAACCACAGGTTTCTGAGCTAATTTGATAATAAAAAGTGCTTAGTTCAGTGCCCAGCGTAATATCCAGAAACAGCGCCCCGTTGTGCACACAATTTTGATTTTTTTCTACCAGAGCAAAAGGCAGGGCAATCTGTAACTGCGGACTTTGCTCAGACAATTGCACCACATTTCCTACACCCAAAATATAATCCCATGTTGGGTGCTGAGTTTCCTGTAATTGGCGGTTAACCGGTACTATGTGGTAACGCCGATTGGCATGAACACCGCCTGCGGGTTGCGGCGCATCTTCTGCCAGGATACGAAAGTCCAATTGCATTTCTGGCAACACTTGGCGCTTGTCACCAAAGCTGGGCGGAGAAGTGTTTTGTGAATACAGGTAGTCTTCGGGCTGTGAATGAATGTTAATATTTGCCTTGCTGACATCGGGCTGAAGCCTGATGCTACCGCTTTTTAGCGTAACCGGGATGTTGCTGTGTACCGGCAAATTAAACATTGCCATAGTACGAGGCGCAGAGTCTGTGATATCCGCTAATAGCAAGTTTTCTGCAACAAGCCTACCTGCCTTATTTGCTGCAAGCGGATTATCAGCCGCGAAAGCCGCGGCGCTGTAAACGCTTAACGAGAACCATGCTATTCCAATCCCGGCCAGGGCCATTTTATGCACAAACAGTGACCTTATCAGCAACACCCAAAACCGCATCAACAAGGCACTCCCAGTGCTTGTAACTGCTGTTGCAGAGGATGCAGGTGCGCTTCATATCGACGCCATTTATCCACAGAGCCTTGATGAATAGGCTGTCGAACTTGTGCTGCACTGGCGGTACTTGAAGGAGCCAGGTTCTGGTGAGTTTGCGCATATGCCTGGCGCCAGGTCAGATTACAATAGGTAAATAGCTTGTGCCCTTCCTGCTCAGGCTCAGTCACCAGTTTTTCATAGTTAAGGGTATAAACCGCTTTACCCATTGAGGCCAGCCACTGCTGCATTAACCGGTAATGTGCCGCATAGTATCGGGCCAGTTCATCCAGTTGATAGGAGAAGGGGTAGCCATGGGTAAAGAGGCTCTTATAGATGGCATAGCAGGTATCCATCGGAGAGCGTTGCACATAAACAATTTTCGCGCCGGGTAATGCCCGATGGATCAACGGCATGTTCAATGAATTCAACGGCAACTTATCAATAAAGTGCCGGGTGTGGCCGGTTTCAGGTCGGGTACTGTCGATGTACGACTGTCCCAATGTCGCAAAATCGATGCTCCCAGATTGCCGTATCAGTTCCTGGGGGCTTCTGGCCTGGTGTCCCTGTGCTTTAACCTTCTGCATCATTTGCAATGCAAAGTTATTCAGCTCACCGGCAATGTACACCTGAGGGTCCTGACTTAACAAACGCTCCACCAGCGTAGAGCCGGTTCTGGGCAAACCCAGAATAAAAATAGCTTCGTCATTTTCGTAACCGGCAACGGTATCTGCAGTGTAATCAAACCAATCAGCATCAAACTGGGTGGCTAATTGCGTTAGAATTGCTTCGTCTCTGGTGACATCATATTGCATGATACTGCGCCGGGCGTTGGCCCCTTGTTGCAAGGCTGTAAAGCTGTCGTCATATTCACCCATATCCTCCAGCTCTTTCGCCAGTGCATAACACACCTGAGCCGCAGGTAAAAATTGGCCTGACGTCTTAGCCAGTACCGACTCTAACTCAGTAATATGATTATTCTCATGAGTTTGCTTGCGCAACCCCGAACGCAATAATTGCGCTTCCGTATCCAGAGGATTCAGTTGCAGAGCTTTGTCCAGCGAAGCTTCAGCAGCATCAATATCCCCCAGATAACGCTGCACCGACGCCAGGTTAAACAACAGTTGCGCCCGTATTCCGGTATTTTCTGGCGATTCAGAATCCACTAATGCTAACGCTTTCTGATACCGTGCCTTTGCTTCGTTGTAGCGTTGCAGGCCATTGAGTATTAATGCTAATTCAGTGTAGAAATCCAAAGAAGATGATTGAACATGCAGCAACTCATCCAGTAAGTAGTTGGCGTCTGTGCGACACTGCATACGCAACAAAGTATGAGCTTTGTGCAATTGCCAGCGTTCATTTTCCGGTTCAATTTCAATGGCGGGTTCAATGTGCTGTAATGCCAGTTCAAACTGTTGCATCTGAAAGGCTAAAAAGCTGCTGGCAAACCAAACGTCTGCTGAACCAGAGCAACGTGCGATAAGATGATCACAGGCCTGACGCGCAGGTTTCGCTTGCTGTCGATTTATGATTTCCCAGACATCATCCAGCGCCGCTTCAAGCGCTGGCGTATTTGGTAGAAGAGATTCTGAAGATGATGAAAACTGCAATATAAACCGCCTGCTTTGAGAATTCACATTATTCGCGATAAAAAACAGGAAAGCCAGTGTTGCCACTGACCTCCTGCTCCCACGCACGACACATGAAGAAAATGCTCAATTAAAACCGATAAGTGGCACTCAAACCAATGGTTCTGGGCAAACTAATATAGTCTTTCGAGGAATTTGCCAGGAAAGCCTCTGAGGGCTCCGTACCCATATGCGATTCTGTGATTAAACCGGTAACACCCTCTTCGTTAGTGATATTCTTCACGTACAAAGACACGCTCCAGTCATCCGCCATCAAACTCATACTGGCATTAAATAGTGCAAAGCCATCAATGTCGGCCTGATGTTTAGGACTATCACCCAACCAGTTCACCGAATCAGACTGATAATACATATTGGCTCTGGAAACCAGATACATACCGTTATCCAGTGTGTAAGTATGATCGATGGCAAAACTTAAGGTGTGCTCCGGTGTTAAGGGTAGCTCAGCGCCATCGGCTGCCACCAGATAGGTGGGCGATTCGCTGGAAATTCCTGATGGCGCATAAAAATCACCGGTTAACTCGCCTTTCACAAAGGCATAACCTAACACGTAGTGCCACTCTGGACTCAGGTAGCCTTGTAATTCTAATTCCAGCCCCCGGGTCTCCGCTGATTCACCGTTGGCGACAGTAAAGAAGCCCCAGTAGGACGCCGTGTTTAATTGCGGATCCTGCCAGTCCATCATAAAGGCAGACAAGGTGTAGCTGTGTTGATTGTCCAGTAATGTGCCTTTCAGACCGATTTCATAGTTAGTGGTACTGTCAGAGTCGTAACTTTGCCATTCTGCACGCTCTTCCAGACTGCCTGACAGGGGTACAGCGTTAGCACCACCCCGTCTGAAACCTTCAGAAATAGTCGCGTACAACATGGTATCCTGACTTAAATCATAGGACGCATTGACCTTGAATAGCGTGCCATTTTCATCATCAGAGAAACTGGGATCGCCCCCCAAAAATGGCCAGATAGGTAAGGACAGCTCTGTGTCATTTTGGGTTTCAGTCTTAAAGTAGCGCAAACCACCTACCATGCGAAACTCATCAGAGAAGTGATAAGTCAGCTCGCCAAACAAGGCACTATCTTTAAATTCGACATTGCGCACATAATGAAAATCATTGTCGGTGTAAACCATGCCAAAATCGCCCATGGTGTCCCACCAGCTAAATGCTGCGCCAGCCCACTCCTGATAGCCTGGCATATAGCTGTCCTGGTACACGGTAGCATCCTGGTCCATGCGATAAACGCCAGCCACCCAGTCAATATTGTTGACCCGCTCGTTTGACACCAGGCGCACTTCCATTACTGTCGCTTCTTCATCATAACCACGCACAGCCTGGGCCATAGGTCGGGGTGAGCCGTAATACAGGCCGGTAAACCAGGCGTTTTTAGCATAAAAACCGGTGTTATCACTGACCGCCTCACCGCTGTGATCATAGCGAGATACGCTGGAAGTCAGCGTGGCAAACCCGAGGTTCCACTCCAGCTCCAGTGCTGATAATGATACATCTCGCTCTGATGGTTCCAGTTGCACCGCACCATTTTCATATTCACCATAAGCTTGTTCTGTGCCTGTGGTCCAGTGAGTGCCGCGCGTTACCTGACGACGCCCGCCGATCTTATCTTCCTGAAATTGGTGTGACGCCAGTAAGGTAGCGTTATCACTGATTTCAAACAAAGCTGAAACCCGCCCGTAATCAATATCAACGGTGTCAGCATCTTTTTTACTGGTGAATATAGGTCCACCTGCGGCAATATCGCCATTTTGCGCAGCTGGTGCGTAATTATTTTGGTCCAGTTGGTACAAGGTGGTGTAATCCACGATGCCATCGTTATCGATTTTGCCAAAGTTCGCTCTTACTGCGACTTTATCGCTAATGGGAATATTCACCAACACATCAGCGCCCAAATTATGGCCATCTGAGCCATCTGTCTGACCGTAATTCAGGCCTACTGAGCCAGAAAATTCCGAGGTATCCGGTTTGTTCATGCGGTATTTCACCGTGCCGGCCAACGCACCGGAACCGTACAGGGTGCCCTGCGGACCGCGTAACACCTCTACCTGTTCCACATCTTTCAGGATAAAGTTGGCGTATAAAGGTGTCTCGTTAACATAAGTCGCCACGGTAGGCACCGCAGATAAGGGCACATCACCGTTCGCGCCATTATCCACGTTAACACCACGGATAATCACACCGTTCACCGTGCCGGAGTTACGATAACCGCGATCAACGACGGTAATCCCCGCTACACCACGCATCATTTCAGAAGCATCGACAATTTGTGCATTGGCCAGTTCTTCGCCGGATACTGCAGAAATATTGTAAGGAATATCCTGAATTGATTGCGCACGACGGTTTGCTGTCACTTCGATAACTTCAAGTTTTCCTTTTTCAGCCTCGGCTTCCTGAGCAAAGGCTGCAGGTGTACCTGCCAGCAGAAGCGCGGAGGAAACTGCGCTGGTCAGTAGTGATTTTTTGAATGTGACGGTTTTCATAGTGTTATCCCATTGGTGTTATTTTTGTACAGTCACTCGCAGCCTAGAACAGAGTTAAAAATCTCACTAGTACCAGTTTGCGATGACAAATTGGTCCAGTAAGGTGTTATTTTTTCTCAACTGTATTTTGCTTTTCGCCGGGCATTTGCAATTTGCCCAACTCATTTAATCCGGACAACGCCGCTTTTTCAGCCTGATAAGGAGCAAAGCGAACCGTATTGTCACGAAAGCTCTTTAGCGGCTGGCCCAGCCCCAGAACACCGCGTTCGCGGCAACGGCGTACCCGCTCAAAATCAATTTCAATTGGCATAATTTCCGGATTTTCACCGGCCTGATGCAAAATATCGCCTTCGGGCCCTACAGCGACTGAGCGCCCGTTGCCCAGCTCACCGGCACAATTTATCGATAACACATAGCTTTGCTGCTGCACGGCTGTGGTTTGGCTCATAGCCACTTCCAGATGTCGGTCGATGGTGCCAGTTAAGGTGGGATATATCAGGCATTCTGCGCCCATACTTGCCAGGGTTCTGGCCATTTCGGGAAACCACAGGTCGTAACAAATGGCAATACCGATGCGCCCCTGAGGAACATCCACCACCACAAACTGCTCGCCGCAGCTAACGCCTTTTTCGTAAGGATAAAACGGAAATATTTTGCGATAACGAGCCACCACGTCACCATTGCGATTGATCACTGAACAGGTGTTGTATATCTTTTGCTCATCCCGCTCGAATAACGAGCCAGCCACCAGCCATACATCTTGCTCCAGGGCCAGTTGGCATAACTGCGCTTCGGTATTGCCGGGCAAGGCTTCCGCATTCGCGGGATCTGTGCCGTGGACGGCCAGTTCAGGCAACACCATCATATCCAGCCAGGGGAAGCGTTTTTTAGTCAGTGCCACCTGTTGTTGTATATGTGCCAGGTTATTGCCGTTGGATAGGGCCAGTTGCAATCCTGCAACAGAAAAATGAGTCATAAGTTCTTCTCAGAGCGGTTTTCATCAAGACTATGGGTCCACTTTAGGGGCATCCTGACAAAAACAATAGTACCAGTTGCATTCTGAGTATGGTGCCAGTTATGCCGGATAACCTTTCACCTGCAACTGCCTGACGAAACAATAGTGCTGATCAAACCATTTCATTTCATCGCCATCCAGAATGACATAATAGCCTTTGGTTTCACCATAGCCCCACAATTCCCAGCGACGATAATACATACCATTTTCTATCCACCAGACACCGGAATCCACTTCCGGGTCCAGTCCACCGGTACGGCCCGTCATACTGCCATCTGGCCAGAGTTCAATCTCACATAGCACGCCATACACCATTTCACATTCCAGTTGCACGCCGGGCAGCACCTTGTGCAATGCGGCTTCGTCCAGCAGCTTACCTTTGGCATTGCTGAGTTTTTCTTCGTGTTTAGCGGTGAGTTGATGGATCAGATCGGCCAGCTTTTCCACACCGGCGCGGATCTTGTTATTTTCAATACTGGTAATGCCCATGCGAAAACAGTTTTCAGGCGCCTGCTGTTGTGCAAAGTAGCGTTTAACCGGCTCAATGAGTATGCCTTCTTCCGCAGCTTTTTGCCGCAAGTGCTCACCGTCCAGGGTTTCAGGGCCAGTGATCCACCAGGCTGTGCCGCCTTGGGTGGGACCGGTATTGACACAGTTAGGCAAATAAATATTCAGGGCCTCTCTCAGGGTCAACCAACGTTCAAAAAACAGCTTGTGCAAATGCATCATGTAGGCATCGTAATGACCTAATGCCAGGAAATAGGCCACTGTGCGCTGACTGGATAACGGCGGATTGCGGGTAAACAGACGCCGCAATTTTTTAAGTTCAGCAATCACGCCAGAGTCCGCCACAATAAAGCCAATTTGCGAGGCGGAGACTAATACCTTAGACAAACAGGATACGTAAACCACCCGATTATCTCTGTCCAGACTGCGCAATGCCGGATGAGGTTGCCCCAGAAAATTACTTTCAAACTCAAAGTCGTCTTCGATGATCAGTAAATCCTGCTCCGACGCCTTGTTTAACAGGGCATCCCGACGGTCCATTGACATAGTCACACTGGTGGGAGTCTGGTGGCTGGGCGTTGTGTATAAAATGTCGCAATTATTGAGTCGGTCATCCACCAGGATACCGTTTTCATCCACAGGCTGATAAACAAGCGAGGCGTTATTTTTCAACAGCAAGTCGCGCATTTTGGGGTAGCCAGGCTCCTCTACGGCCACTGTGATGCTACTGTCGACAAACAGTTCAGTGACCAGATGCAAAGCCTGTTGTGCCCCCGTGGTAATTAGAATTTCTTCCCGCTCTGCCTGTATACCGCGCCGGGGCAAGATTTTGCTGCGGATCTCATCCAGTAACATAGGATCATCTTCAAACCCCTGCAACTTCGACCACTGCACAATTTCTTTGGTGGCGTTGGCTTTACTGTTAGCCTCCCGCCACTCTTTGACCGGATATAACGATGAGTCGTATTTGCCATCAATAAAGGGGTAGCTATAGCTTTGCCAGTTTTGTGGACTGGATACCGACGTCGTACTGGCAATGGCGCCTTTAAAGCGATGCGCATTGTCTCGCGACTGATGATTAAATAAAGAAGGCGGTGTTGCCAACACATTACGCCTGGCGATATCTTCACTGACAAAGATACCGCTGCGGTCCCGGGTGACGATATAGCCTTCTTCCATCAGGGTCTGATAGACCAGAACCACGGTATTGCGGGACACCCCCAGTTGTTCCGCCAGTTTGCGACTGGAAGGTAATTTGGCACCAGGTCGAAAAGATCCAACCAGTATCCCTTCCACCAACTTTTGTCTAATCTGCCCCTGCAGACTTTCATCACTGGTGGGGTCGATATGAATCAAACGATTGATCATAATGTTTTGCTATCTCCCCCACGGTGATCTTTTGATTTAAATTTTCTTAGCCAACCTGCAAAACAGGCTGTCAAACTCATCCAGTCCTTCCTGTAGCACCTCATCTGAGATGGTCAGGGCAGGCAAAAACCGGATTACATTGCCATAAAAACCACAGGCCAACAATATCAATCCTTGCTGCGCAGCCCCTGCGATGAGCGCCTGAGTTAGTGCAACGTTGGGTTGCTCAGCGTCTCCGTCAAGGCAAAGCTCCATAGCAATCATAGCGCCCTGATGACGTACATCAGAGATCAGCGCCGGAAATTCATATTGCAGTACCTTAAGGCGAGTAGCGAACTGCTCACCAATTAGGTTCGCTCTGGCGATCAGGTTTTCTTTTGCAATCACATCCAATACCGCCAGTGCCGCCGCACAACCTACCGGCGACCCGCCATAAGTGCCCCCTAAACCACCGGGTAGTGGCGCATCCATAATCTCACTTTTACCCACCACAGCCGCCAGTGGAAAGCCACCCGCAATGCCTTTTGCCATGGTGATCAAATCCGGCTCAACTTCGGCCTTTTCAATGCTGAACATAGTGCCGGTACGGCCAAAGCCCGACTGAATTTCATCGGCAATCAGTACAATTCCTTCCTCATCACACAGGTTGCGCAGCGCCTGCAAAAATGCCGGCGGTGCAGCGTAAAAACCGCCCTCGCCTTGTACTGGCTCAATAATTATTGCTGCTACGTCCTGAGGGGCGATATCTACCTTAAACAGGGTGCGTAACGCTTTCATCGCCTGCTCTGTGCTGACACCGTGTAAATCACAGGGGAATGGTGCGTGAAACACTTCCGCCATATAGGGACCAAACAGGTTTTTATAAGGCGTGATTTTTCCGGTCAGTGCCATCGCCAGGTTAGTACGGCCGTGAAAACCACCGTTAAAGGCAATCACGCCTCTGCGACCTGTATAAGCCCGGGCAATCTTGATGCAGTTTTCTACTGCTTCAGCGCCGGTTGAGACAAAAATGGCTTTTTTCTCCGAATCGCCAGGCGCTATTTCCACCAGTTTTTCTGCCAGCTCAACACCCACCTGATAAGGGTTAACCATAATACAGGTATGACTAAACTTTTCGCTTTGTGCCCTTACCGCCGCCACTACATCAGGATGACTGTGACCGGTGTTACACACAGCGATACCGGTAGCAAAATCAATATAGCGATTGCCTTCCACATCCCAGACTTCGGCATTTTTCGCACGCTCAACATATACCGGATAAACATTGCCCTGACCACGGGCAAATACCTTGCTTTTGCGTTGTTGTAATGACTGGTTTGTCACTGTTTCATTTAGCGGGTTCATAGGTTGATTCCTCCAAGACACAAATACTTAATTTCCAGATAATCATCCAGGCCATAGCGGGAGCCTTCACGGCCATTGCCTGATTGCTTTACACCGCCAAATGGCGCAGCGGCATTAGAGATGAGCCCTTCATTGATACCCACCATGCCAAATTCCAGCCCTTCCGCGACACGCCAGATCCGGCCGATATCGCGCGCGTAAAAATAGGCTGCCAGGCCATATTCAGTGTCGTTCGCCATGGCGAGCACATCGGCTTCATTTTCAAAGGCAATAATGGGCGATACCGGGCCGAATATTTCGTTACAGGCAATTGGCATGTCATTGCGCACCTGCGTTAACACTGTCGGCTGGTAAAAATTGCGTTGCGGCGTGGTTCCACCGGCAACCACTTTCGCCCCTTGCGCCACCGACTGAATGACCAAATCCTGCACCTGCTCCGCCGCCTGCGAGGAAATCATGGGACCAATTTGTGTGCCTTCAGACATGCCATCGCCAACTTTTAAAGCTTTAACCGCCTTTACAAACTTTTCAGTGAAAGCCTCAAGAACCTTGTTTTGTACAAAAATACGATTAGTACAGACACAGGTTTGCCCGGCGTTGCGGTATTTGGAATCCAGTGCGCCCTGTACCGCCGCGTCAATATCGGCATCATCAAAGACAATAAACGGCGCATTGCCGCCCAGCTCCATGGAGACCTTTTTAATGCCTTCTGCACATTGGGATATCAACTGACGACCCACCTGAGTAGAACCGGTAAAAGTAAATTTGGCCACGTCGGGATGCTGGGTCAGCACTTTGCCCATGCCTCTGGCATCATCGCCCACCACCACGTTAAACACGCCCGCAGGAATGCCTGCCCTTTCGGCCAATTCAGCCATGGCTAGCGCCGACAAAGGTGTTTGTGTTGCCGGACGCACCACGAAGGTACAACCAGCCGCCAGCGCTGCAGCGGCTTTACGGGAAATCATGGCATTCGGGAAATTCCAGGGAGTAATGGCTGCCACCACACCCACCGGCTGCTTAATCACCAGGATGCGCTTGTCACCGGAGGGCGCCGGAATAGTGTCGCCATAAACCCGCTTAGCTTCTTCAGCAAACCATTGAATAAATGCCGCACCATAAGCGATTTCGCCGCGAGCTTCACCCAGAGGTTTACCCTGCTCAGCAGTCAGAATCTGCGCCAAATCGTCCTGATGCTGCATCATCAGGGCGTACCATTTTTGCATCAAAGCAGCACGCTCATTAGCAGAGGTTTTTGACCAGTCAGCAAAGGCTGCTTTGGCGCTTTTTACCGCCAGTTCAGTTTGTTCAACGTCAGCGTTGTGTACCCGGGCGATAACTTCACCGGAAGCCGGATTGGTTACCGGGAGCTGAGTATTGCTGCTGTGCCAGCTGCCGTTGATATAAGAAAAGTGTTTGAGTAATGCATCATCATGCAAACGCATTGTGTTTCACCTGTCATGTCATTGCGAATAGGTGAATTAGAGCGGGATCAGGCAACAGATAAAATACAAAACTTTCAACTTAATGTTTTATCCAATTAAAACTTTATATCACTCCGCATGACATACCAGGGCAAAAATACCCTGGCTTAAAAAACTTCTATGTATGGCTAAATAGCCCTGGATTTGGAGTATTAAAAGTGTCCGCTGCGGACACTTTTTCTGTCCGCGGACACTTTCCCAGTGAGACGAAAAATATTTATTCGTTTATTTTCAATGACTTACAAATTGGCACGGTACTGGCTATTTTTTCTGTAAATTTATCGAAGGAATGCCACTATGTTGCTATTACAGTTTTTTACTACGCCATTGACCATCCTGGCCTTTGCATTTTGTGTCGCTTTGTATGACGACTATTCAGCATTAAAAAGGGGCCAACAATGATACGGGATACAGGCGCACAAGATGTAGTGATGGCGACACCCCGCAAGGGCAAAATAAAGTGGATAGTCGCAGCTGCGGTATTGGTGATCGGAGCCGTATCCGCCAATGCATTGATAAACAGCAGTGACGCCAGTTTATCGATCGAACGCGCGACGGTACAAATTGCCACAGTAGAAAAAGGCGAATTGATGCGAGACATCGTGGCTACCGGACGCGTTGTAGCAGCCAATGCCCCCCAGCTATACAGTCCTGAGAAAGGGTTTGTAAACCTGCAGGTAAAAGCCGGTGAGGATGTTAAGACCGGTCAGGTGGTCGCTACAGTGGACAGCCCGGAGTTAGATAACCAACTCAAACAGGAGCGCTCTGAGCTGGCACGCCTGGAAGGTGAGCTGGCGCGTAAAGAGCTGGACACCCGACGTCAGTCACTCACCATATCCAAACAGGCGGATTTAGCAAAACTGGATCTGGTGGCTGCCGAAAGGGAAAACCGCAGAGCACAAATATCCATAAAAGATCATTTGATTAATCAGATTGATCTGGAAAAAGCCAAAGATGAACTGGCGCGTGCGCAGGTTACTTTTAAACACGCAGAGCAGGAAGTGGCACTGGCCAAAGATACCCTTGCCTTCGAACTGGAATCGGTGCGCAATACCATTGAACGACAAAAACTGGTGGTATCTGAACTGGAACGTCAGGTAGAAGCCCTCACGATTAAGGCTACCGTGAATGGCATGGTTGGGAGTCTGTTTGTGCAGGACCGTACTCTCGTAGCAGCCAATGATTCATTGATGACCCTGGTGGATCTCAGTGCTTATGAAGCTGAAATCAATGTACCCGAAAGCTATGCCAATGATTTGGGCTTAGGGATGGATGTTGAACTGAAATTAGCGAATAAAACCGTTACCGGCACGCTGTCCGCTATTTCACCTGAAGTAACCAACCGCGAAGTCACAGCCCGGGTTAAATTCAGCCACGACAACAACATGGGCATACGCCAAAACCAGCAGTTATCAGCGCGGGTATTACTGGAACAAAAACAAGATGTATTAAAAGTCCGACGCGGCAGCTTTACCCAATCTGGAGGTTTTGTGGCTTATCGTCTGGAAGGCGATATCGCCCGACGCATCGATATACAACCGGGTGCTACCAGCATGCGGGAAGTAGAAATACTCAGTGGGGTACAACCCGGCGATCAGTTAATTATTTCAAACTACGAAGAATTTGCGCAAGCCAACTCAATTTTGTTGCGCTAAGCCATTAACTATTACAAGACAGAATAAACAAGGAATCCACTATGTTAAGTATGCAAAACATCAGCAAAATGTATCAGACTGAAATGGTACAAACTCACGCCCTAAAAGACTTTAACCTGGAAGTGGATGAAGGTGAATTTATCGCCGTAACCGGCCCGTCAGGTTCAGGTAAAACCACCTTCTTAAACATCGCCGGCATGTTAGAGCCATTTACCGGTGGTACCTATTCTCTGGATGGTGTGGATGTGGGCAGTCTGTCAGATAACGCCCGTGCTGATTTGCGCAATCAGAAAATTGGTTTCATCTTTCAGGGCTTTAACCTGATCCCCGATTTAAACCTTTATGAAAACGTTGAAGTGCCGTTGCGCTATCGCGGTATTAAATCCGCAGAGCGCAAGCGCCGCATTGAAAGCTGCCTGGAGCAGGTAGGCCTGGCCAGTCGTGCCAAACATTTGCCGCAACAGTTGTCCGGCGGTCAGCAACAACGCGTGGCGATTGCCCGTGCCCTGGCGGGCGAGCCGCGCTTTTTGCTGGCCGACGAACCCACCGGCAACCTGGACAGCCTGATGGCCCGTCAGGTGATGGAGCTGCTGGAACAAATCAATCGCGATGGTGCCACTATCATCATGGTAACTCACGATCCTGAGCTGGCTCGTCGGGCACCGCGCAATGTACAAATCGTCGATGGCCAGATGGCAGACATTACTCTGTATCAACGCAATGGTGTTGAACCTATGCAAAAAATAGCAGGAGCCTGAGATGTTTTTACACTATCTGGATTTAAGCTGGCGCAGCTTTAAGCGCACTCCGGTGGTCAGTGTATTGATGGTATTTGCCGTTGCTGTGGGTATCGGTATCACCATGACCAGTTTGTCGGTGTATCACATGATGTCGATGGATCCCATTCCTGAAAAAAGTGATAAATTATTCCACCTGCAGTTACAAACCATGGAAGGCGAACAAACCCGTCGCGGCTCGCCAGATGGTTTACCCTACCAGATGACCTATCAGGATGCCGTGGCATTGAGCAATGCGCCCATTCCTGCACGCAAAGTACCCAGTATGAAAGCCGGTTTCTCGGTTCATATGAATACACCAGAGGTTAAACCCTTTATTGAAACTGCGCGCATGACCAATCGCGATTTCTTTGACATGTTCAACCTGTCGTTTGTGCATGGTGGCCCCTGGACACTGGAACAACAAGACAATGCCACACCGGTAGTGGTAATAAACGAAGAAATCAACAATCGTTTATTTGGAGGCGCGAACTCTGTTGGCAACATGATCTATCTGGATAACCGCAGTTATCTGGTTGTCGGTGTCATGAAGCAATGGAAACTCAATATCAAGTTTTATGATGTCAATAACGGCGCATTCCACGATGCCGAGCAGTTGTTTCTGCCCTTTTCATTAATCGCTCCCTTTGAAATAGACACCTGGGGCAACACCAATGGCTGGAAAAGTGAAGAAACTAACACCTTTCAGCAAAAAATGCGCTCTGAGGATCTGTGGATTCAGTTTTGGGCTGAGTTAAACAACGAACAGGAAGAGCGCGAGTATGGCGAATTCCTGATGAGTTATATGCAGGAACAACAAAAATCAGGTCGCTTTGACCGTGACCAGCTGGAATACGCTCTGCGGGATGTGTTGGAGACTATGGATTACCGTGGTGTGGTATCTGAAGATAACCGTATTTTAGTCGGATTAAGCTTTATGTTCCTGGCCGTATGTCTGGCCAATATTTTAGGACTACTACTGGCTAAATTTTTACGTCGCGCTCCGGAAGTAGGCGTTCGCCGTGCCCTGGGAGCCAGTAAAACCCAGGTTTTCTATCAACACTTAGTGGAAGTCTCGTTACTGGGACTGATGGGTGGCATCGTTGGCATTGGCATTTCGCAACTGGGTTTATGGGGTGTACGTTTGACTCAGGACTATTACACCGAACTCGCCACCATGGATATCACCATGCTCATAGCCGCCCCGGCTATTGCCATTACATCCTGCGTCATAGCCGGTTTGTATCCAGCCTGGCTGGTGTGCGGAACCACGCCTGCCACTTACCTGAAAACTCAATAGGAGAGCCAACATGTCTGAATTAAAGCCTATTTTTAATGCCCTGTTGCGCTCCAAAGCAGGCGCACTGATGCTGCTGTTTCAAATCGCGATTACCACAGCGATAGTCAGTAATGCGGCATTCATCATTTATGACCGGATGACTTATCTGAACAAAGAAACAGGCTATCCGGAGGAAGAACTGTTCTATTTTCGGGTCACCAGTTTTGAGGAAAACGCCGATTACAATCAACAAATTGAACTGGACGAAGCCCTGCTACGCAATATACCGGGCGTGATCAATGCCGCGAACTTCACAGCGGTGCCATTAACCGGTAGTGGCTCAAGCTCCAGCTTTAGTGTTGTGCCAGAGCCCGAAGAAGGCCGCTCTGCCAATGCCGCCTATAGCATGTCGGATCACAACGCCATAGAAACTTTGGGTGTCAAACTCATAGCAGGTCGGGACTTTACTGAAGAGGATGTGGTGTTTGCCCAAAATTACGACAAGCTCCCTACGGTAGCGATTGTCAGCAAGGCCTGGGCGGAAGAACTGTTTCCCGATGAAGACGCTTTGGGCAAGGTATTTTACGTGCGCAATGCTCCGGCTAAAATTATTGGTATTGTAGAGCAAATGACCGCCCCCTGGCCAAGTAGCAACGTGGCAGAAAAAGTGGTTATTTTTCCACTGATTAACGGAACAGCCAGACAAAAATTCATTGTCCGTGCTCATGCCGGTGAGCGGGCCGCCATAATGCGACAGATTGAAGATTTGATGCTGCAGGAAAACAATCAACGGGTTATCACTTCACTACAGGGATTAGATGAGGCCAAAGCAGAATACAATGCCTCTGATACATTGATGTTGAGAATGCTGGTTGTGTTAATTGTCGTTTTAGTGTCTGTGACAGCACTGGGGATCTTTGGATTAACCCTGTTTAATATCAGCAAGCGCACTAAACAAATTGGTACCCGCCGTGCCATCGGCGCCAGAAAATCAGACATCATTCGTTATTTCTTACTGGAAAATACCATGGTGTGTCTGGCGGGCTTAGTCCTTGGCTGTATCGGTGCAATATTGGTAGCGCATCAGTTAATGGCACATTATTCCCTGCCTGCGCTAGATTATGCCTATGTTGTTGGTACCGCGTTGTTTGTATTGCTGATCAGTCTCTTAGCGGTTATTGTACCCGCCAGAAGAGCTGCCAATATCTCGCCCAGCATCGCCACTCGTAGCATCTAAGCCGCCCTCAAAAGCAGCGCCAGACGCCACTGGCGCTGCTAGGCAACAAACAAAGACATAAACACCGGGAAATATGGATAAGATACTGATTGTTGACGACAATCCCGCCGTGCTGGATGCCCTGTCACTGATGCTGGAACTGCACGGTTATCAACCTGTGACCGCTGCCAGTCCCGCAGAAGCCATTCAGGCCGTGGATCACCAATGCATTACACTGGTGATTCAGGACATGAACTTCTCCGCTGATACAACATCAGGCGAAGAAGGTGTTGCATTGTTTTATCAATTGCGGGAGCTTAACCCTCACCTGCCTATCATTTTGATCACCGCCTGGACCGAGCTGGAGCAGGCAATAGGACTAGTGAAAGCCGGTGCGGCCGACTATATCGCCAAGCCATGGGATGACAGTAAATTATTAACCAGCGTGGCCAACCTGATCGAACTGGGCAAAGCCAAAGCGCAATCGGCGCAACTGGCCCGGGTTAAACAGGCACAGCAAAATGCCGTTCAGGCGGCACAAGATATTGGCTTAATTTACGCCAGTGAACCCATGCAACGCACTGTCGATATGGCTATTCAGGTGGCCCGCTCTGATGTATCGGTACTTATCACTGGCCCCAATGGTACTGGTAAAGAAAAAATTGCTGAGCTGATACAATCACAATCCCCCCTGAAACAGCAGCCCTTTATAAAAGTCAATGCCGGCGCGTTGCCCAAAGAACTCATCGAAGCAGAGTTGTTTGGCGCAGAAGCCGGGGCTTATACCGGCGCCAATAAAGCCCGTATCGGCCGTTTTGAAGCCGCGGATGGCGGCACGTTATTTTTAGATGAAATCGGTAACCTGCCACTGGACGGGCAAACTAAACTGCTCAGAGTCTTGCAAACTGGCGACTTTGAACGCTTAGGCTCAGTGGTAACCCGGCATGTTAAGGTTCGGGTGGTTTCAGCCACCAATGCCAATTTGCTCAGTATGATAGCCAGTGGCGACTTTCGCGAAGATTTGTACTATCGCCTCAACGTAATTGAGTTAAATGTGCCTGCCCTGTGCGACAGGCGCGACGATGTGTTACCCCTGATAAACCACTTTTTGCCCGGGCGGGAAATCAGTAAGACGGCGCAAAAGCAGCTCACAGATTACGACTGGCCAGGTAATGTCAGAGAGCTGGAAAACGCCTGCAAACGGGTGGATGTGTTAAAGCCAGACGGTGTATTAGAAGCTGAAGATTTTGCCCTGTCAAAACCTGCAACTCAAACCGTGAATTCACCGCTTAGTACCCATCAGACGGCAACTTCTGTAGCCGCTCAGGCCGAGCCTGGCAAACAGGACTTACTGGATGCCATGAAAGCGCATCAGGGTATTATCGCCAGAGTGGCTAAGCAGTTTGGAATGAGCCGCCAGGCCTTATATCGCCGCCTGCAAAAATTTGACATAGACTATTAACGCCGTACTTCAGGATGTAAAAATCAGCACATGAATTTACAACTAAAACTGCAAAAGGTAGTACTTTGTTGCACTCTGTTCGCCTGTATTCCGACGCTTTATCTGTTACAGACTCATGTTGTCAACAAGCTGTTGTTGTTAACCGGTATTGTGTTTTTTTGTTGGCAAGTAAGCGGCTATGCACTGCGTCGTTTTAATCAGGGCATGGCAGGACTTGAAACCGGATTACTCAATTTTCTGGATGGCGAATACGCGTCTTTGTTGTCCTACAATGATAACGACGAATTGGGCAATCTGAGCCGATTGTACAATCAAACCGCCGAAAAACTCCGAGCCGAAAAACACTGGATTTACCAGCGAGAATTAATGCTGGATAAAGTACTGCAAAACTCCCCGGAAGTCTTGTTGCTGATCAACGACCGCCAGCAGGTGGTTTTCAGCAACTGGGCCGCCCGTCACTTTTTCCATATCAACAATACCAAACTGGAAGGTTTGGTATTGGAAGAACTACTGAACAATGCTCCGGAAGCAGTCAGTAATGTCATACTCCAGGCGCAGGAGGGGTTATTCAGTATTAACAATGACTCTGACGAACAGCAAACCTGGCATCTGGCCACAGGCCAGTTTTTACTGAATAACCAACAACATCAGTTGTACATCTTAAAACAAATGACCCGGGAGCTTAGCCGCCAGGAAGTGGCCGTCTGGAAAAAGGTGATCCGCATTATCAGTCATGAGTTAAACAACTCCCTTGGCCCAATCTCTTCTATGTTGAACAGCGGTAAGTTACTCACTGAGCAAGTGCAGGATGAGCGCCTTAACCGGGTATTTAATACCATCGAAGAGCGCATTAAACACCTGGTCACTTTCGTGCAGGGTTATGGCAAATTTGCCAAACTGCCGGAGCCCAAATTGCAATCTGTTGAATTTGAGAAGCTGGCGGAACAATTGTCACAACAATGGTCTTTTAATGCTGACTTCCCCGAAGGATTAGTATTTCACGCCGACCCAATCCAACTGGAGCAATTGCTGATAAATCTGTTAAAAAATGCTCATGAATCTGGTTCTGAAGCTGGTGACATTACGCTGCGTCTGGAGAAAAAGCTGAACCGCGTGGTCATTGAAGTGTTAGACAAAGGCAAAGGCATGTCTGAATCAGTGCTTTCTCAGGCGCTGATCCCGTTTTATTCCACCAAAAATAGTGGCAGCGGCCTGGGCCTGGCGCTGTGCCGGGAAATTGCTGAAGCCCATCACGGTCACATTGCGCTACAAAACCGCCAGGAAGGCGGACTTTGCGTCAGGGTGAGCCTGCCAGGCGTATAGTTAATGGAGCATGGTTTTAGTTAAGACCTGCTACTTGTTGTTGAGGGTGCCCAGTTGCTTCTTGTAGTAACGGAATTAACTTATCAGCGACAGGTAAAAATACCTGCTGATAAACATCATCAACGTCTTTTGGGAAATACACCCGATGTACCTGATATCGCGCTTCGCCCTGCAACTGGAACAGGTGCAACATTTTAAAATCAATAAGTTGCGCCAGATTTTGCACCGTTTCCGGACATTGGAAAACACCATAAAAGGGTTCAACTTGTTGTAGTATTTCCATAATTTCCGGGTCAACGCGACGCAAATCATCGAGTACCTGCAACATCAATAAATCGTATAGATCTGACGATGCAGTCTGCCACAGAGGCGCTGGTTGCTCCTTATTGTGCAAGGTGGCCAGTGAAAAAGCCTCCTGAGTATTCAGACCCAACGTTGCCAGTTGCAAATCCAGCGGTGCAATAGATTGTGGGGACGCGGGCAATAATTCCGCTACTAACTGCCTTCGCTGTTGCAACCAGTCATGCAGGCCCTCAACCCGATTCACTTTACTAAATCGAAGAGGATGTGCATCACGAAACTGATAATAAGACAGCAAAAGTGCTTTTCTTGCCTGGCGGTAAGCCGTTTCCTGATGCTGAGTCAAACGCCTGAATGCCCCCTTGGCTGTCGCGCTGCCCATCGCCAGATTGGATACCAATAACTCTGGTCCGAAATCGTGTTCCGCAATAAAACGAACACCACCGCGACGCATTGATTCCGGCCGCCAAACCAGGAATGAAAAACGCTCTGAATTGCTGTCTCCCTGAATTAAACGATTGATTTTTTCAGCATGAGTGTGATGCATAGCTTCCGGCCTCGGCCCATCAATGATGCTGTCACCAAACACGCCGGGCCATTCCAAGAAAGAGCCCCAGACAGGCCGCGCATTGCTGCTGCCATGACATTCCTGACAGCTGGGGTCATTGCGTTTCAAGGTTGGTTTACTCCCTGAGAAGTCAAACACTGAAAACTCCCAATGACCTGTTTCACTGTGTAATTGCGCCACGTCCAACAGGTGATAAGTAGGGTCATCGGGTTTGGTACCTACATTCATTAAAAACTGCCCGTCAGTGCCAAACAAAACAATACGCGGAAACTCAAGATTAGCTTGCCCAGTGGCCCGGGTATGTTCCAGCAACGAAAAGTGTGTGCGGTAATGCCGGGGTAAGTGTGCGAGCAAGCCTGTTACGCTGCTGATGTCATGGCGTTCAATGAATTCTGCCACTCCGGTGACAGTCATCGGCAGCGCCTGCTCTGCAGTAACCGTATGCAGCGAAGCTATCGGAGTAATGGTATCAAAGGCCGATGCCGGACAAAGCTCAGCGCCAGAAAAATGTCCACCGGAATGGTACAGTTGTTTCTGTACGACAGCCTCATTAGCCGGTGCATAATCAAGCTCACCAGCCGCCATAGAACTGCTAACCTGGATAAAAGCCAATGCAAAGCATAGTGCCATACCCTGCCAGTTAAATCGATTCTTCATTTAAATTCACCCGGGTAAATTTACTGTGTTCAAGAATTTGTCGTACACTGCGCCTGATCCATTGCGAAGGAAGCGGCCCAGGTTCCAGTTCGTAAGACTGAAGCTCAACATTAAACCGGCAATCCCAATGATACAGGCGCATAATGTTGTTTTCTAAAACCAACAGACTGATGCTCCCCGGCCAGCGGACAAAATACTGATAAGACATACATCCTTCCACCACGTGACCATTTGCAACGACCACGTCAGGAAACTCTACTGGCCAGTCTGAAATCAGAAATCGCTGTAAACCATCGCCGGAATCAGCCAGCGTTGCGACGTAATTACCGAATTTATCCATGTCCACCATTGGCACCTCAACGTCGGTACGGGTATCCACAACAGGCTCAGACTGATGCCGCGGTGTTTTTACAAAATCAGCGCTGGGCCGCTGAACATTAACCGCATCATTGGCTTGCGCTCTTTTGAGCGGCAAAGGCGCACTAACGGAACTTGTTTCAGCCGTGCAACAGGTAGATTTTAGTGACCCGACAGCCAACCAAATGCCAAGGGTCAAACCCAACGAGGAACCTACAATGGTCAGTAATCGCCGATTAGAAGTTGATCGCGGCATCATTTAGTACCAACAAAAGGCCAAGCCAATCGGGCACAAACGTCCTTGTTTGCACGCTTTCGAGGCTTTATGAGCAATAGTCAGTCATTTGCTGCGGTGTAAAGCATTGGTTTGTGCTGGCGCAATAATGAGGATGTGAAGAGGGGCAATTATTGCTCACCGGAAAATCGCCATCGCCGCCATTTCCGTTATCGCCATTTCCGTTATCGCCATTTCCGTTGTCGCCATTGCCGTTATCGCCATTGCCGCCATCTCCGTTGCTACCACCACCGGTATCGCCGCCATTATTGCCTCCGGACATTGCCGAAACCAGTTGACTAAATTTGCCATTGTAACCAGGATCGCATACCCGTTTGCTGCCATTGTATTGTCCATCGTACCAGGCGGTTACCGCAGAGGGGTTTGAACCAATTGTTGAGCCTGCTGTGGTTTTCCAATAACTGGGTTGCCATGTGCGGGTGAATGCCAGCATATTGTTCTTAACATGTTCTTCGAGATCGCCGGCGTACTTGTCCACCATGGGATCCCCCAAATAAAGTCCGATATAGGACAAAATATCGTCCGTTGCCAAACCAGAACTAAATCCGGTGGATAATAACTGACAAGGATCAGCACCTTTTGCCTGACTGGCTTCGTTGCGATCGATGATCTGATCACCATTCGTGTTCAGCTCTGCCACCAGACCTAAACCTCGATTTTTAGCCGTGGTCACCTCACTGCCATCAATGACACCATTATTATTTGTATCTTCGGCAAATAAGGCAGCAAAATACAGGGCTGCATCAGCCGCAGATATCGTGTAATTAACTCCCGGCGGTTGACCGGTATAGCCTGACTGATCAATGAATTGCTGATCAATGTCGATGCACAGGTTGTATTCAATATCCAGGATAGATTCACGTACCTGCAAAGGATCATTACAGACCCCCATGGTAGTCACTATCTGACCTGCAGCATTGCTACAGGCAGTGCCATTGGCCAACACATTCACGCACACTGCATCACACCAAGGTTGTGTGTGCTCAGTAGACATATCTTTACCTGCGGCAGCGGGATGTTTTTCCCCCAGTTCAATGGGTGGGCATTGCGCCGCATTTAAATTGAAACTCAACAAAACGCCAAGCGATACCAGGGCGTAAGCAGAACCATATCTTGCAAATTTAAGCAATCTCATAAAAAACCTTTTTAATGTTAACTTAGACAGCGGGGAGCAATTAGCTTCCCCATGAATTGAAACTCTGTCCCTGGTTATCAGGGTGATGTAAATGTCACTACATTAGAAATCAGGTATTGCCCTTGCGTAGCATCCTCGACTTTGAATTCAATACTGTAAGATTGCCCCAGGATGGCATTCGTTACCGTACGGACATATTCACCATTACTTTGCGCACCTGGTACACAATAGCCATCACTACACAGGTAATGCCAGGCGGCTGACCAGCCATTGTCTTTGTGAAATATCTGAAAACGGCTGTCAGACAGATAACGTATGCCAAAATCACTTTCAGTCGCGGGGTTTTCACCGTTATCGCCGGAACCTGAACCACTGCCGCTATCGCCACTATCGCCATTCCCCGGTTGGCCAGCATCCCCCGAGGCTGTGAATGTCACAGTATCACTGGTTATAAATTGACTTAGCGCATCATCCTGAACTTTAAATTCAATATCGTAACTTTGGCCGAGAGTCATGTTGTCGAACTGCAACTGATAGTAGCCATTGCTGAGTGTCCCCGGGTAACATGCCCCGTTGACACAAAGGTAATGCCAGTTTCCGGTCCACCCATTGTCCCGGTGAAATACCACAAAACTATCGTTATCGATGTAACTGATGCCAAATTCGCTATTCGGGTTTCCACTCCCGCTATCACCGCTGCCATTGCCATTGTCGCCGCTGCCATTGTCGCCATTATCGCTGCCACCATCACTACTCTCCCCGTAACCTAACTGTGTAAACAGGTTGCTTCCCGCTTTGAGAAAAGTACTTTGATTGATTTGTGCGTTCCAGTTGCTCAGTATTGTGCTGTTAGCCTGTACCCGACTATCTCCCCAATAGCCTTCGGTGTAACCGGTAAACACACCATTACTGTATCCGCCCCAGCGATATTGCTCCGGACTATCCCAATCGGCGTTGATGTAGGTTATTCCTTTAACGACATCAGCGTAATCCTGCAAAATGAAATTAAAATACCCTGAAAACCACTCGTTCCAGATCTGTTGTCCTGACTTGTTTATCCGGTTGCTTCCGCCTGCGCCGTCTGCAGAATAGGTGCCTTGCGCCAGGTCATATCTCTGTGGTGTTGATTCATTGATAAACAGTGGCTTACCTTTCTGTCGGGCAAACTCCGCCGCCTGTTGAACGCGGCTCAGACTGGTGCAGTCTTGTGGAGAGAAGTAAGACAGTCCGATCCAGTCAACAATGTTGTCGCCCGGATACCAGTTATTCAGATCCTCGTACTGATTGTAACAATAGGAAGAAACCTGCCATACCAAAGCTATTTTATCGGCGTGCCCCAGGGCATCTATTCGATTTCGGACATACTGAAAGGAGCTTTTTATGCGCGCGGGGGTATGACTGGTGTTCCACTTAACACCATCAACCTCGTAGGCCCAGCGCAAATATACAGGGCGATCATAGCCTGCCAGCGTATTCAGTAAGGTATCAATATTGGCGTTGTAATTCCCGGCGACAACAGCGCCAAGCTGATTATTCATTGATACACCAACAATTAATGCCGCATCAGGAAACGCCGCAGCCAACTCAGCAACGTTGTTGCGCCCTGCTCCTGCATCCGCATCAGAAAACAGCCCATCCAGTTGCACAATACCAACATAATTTGCAACACCACCTGGGCGCTGCCCTAAATCAGCGACATAATCATTGATGCTATCGACATCCTGACCGATGGAAAAGAGTACCCCGTTGTTGGGTGCCAAAGTTGCATCTTCCGGCGCCGCATTAACACTATGACCAAATAAAAAACAACACAAAAGCAATAGTCCTGGCGCAGAGAGGTTGCCTAACTTCCCTACCATTTCCGTTCTTTGTTGCACTTTTCTGATATTGTAAAACCAATGCATTTCACCCCCTTTTCGATTAACACCTGAAAAACATTTAATTAACATTTGCACACACTATAGGGCGAATTTTTTGCACCTCAACAGAACTGGTGACTTTGATAAAGCACTTACAAAATTTCGTTATAACCTCCCCGGGTCACAGCCTGACTGCCAGGCAGCACCAATGTTCATCAAGAATCACAACATACGGTTAAGTGTCCTTGTCTTCACACCAACGTTAATTAATTGTTAATTTTGTGTGATGAATACGTATGCATGCGGTTCAAATAGTGTACAGAAATGGTCAGACTTAACCCGGTCAAAAAATTAAACGTCCCGCTTTCCTTGTGCACACGGCGGCTTCGCTTTTTTGATACCAGGATTAAACATCACAGTATTGAGATTAGAAAATGATTAAAAAGTTAAGACAGTTACTCACGGGTATCGTGATATCCGCCGTATGTTATTTGCCGGCCGCCCAGGCAGATGTCATCCTCCACGCCTTTAACTGGGAATATTCCGAAGTGGCCGCCAAAGCTCAGGAAATTGCCAATCTGGGTTATAAAAAAGTGCTGGTATCTCCGGCTTATAAATCCAGTGGGAACGAATGGTGGGGCCGATATCAGCCGCAAGACTACCGTGTTGTCGACAACCCTTTGGGGGACACCAATGACTTTCAGGCCATGATACAGGCGCTGCAGTCTGTCGGTGTTGAAACCTATGCCGATATCGTGTTTAACCACATGGCTAACGAAGCCTGGCTGCGCTCAGACCTGAATTACCCCGGCACTCTGGTGCTGGATGAATATGCTCAGAACGCAAGTTATTACAATTCTATCAAGCTGTTTGGTGATCTTACCGACAACCTGATCGCCCCCTGGGATTTCCACGATCCAGGCTGTATCACCGACTGGAACAACCCGGGCCATGTACAATACTGGCGCCTGTGCGGTGGTAACGGTGATACAGGCTTACCGGACCTGGACCCAAATAACTGGATTGTGGCGCAACAAAAACAATACCTGCAAACCCTTAAAAACATGGGAGTAACCGGCTTTCGGGTAGATGCGGTTAAACACATGACCAACTATCACATCAATGCGATATTCGACCAAAACATTAAAAATGGCGTGCATGTATTTGGTGAAGTGATTACTTTTGGCGGTGCCGGAAACTCAGACAACGACAACTTTCTGGTTCCTTATATGAGTGGCACGGGCCACGCCGCATACGACTTCCCACTATTTGCGCAAATGCGCAGTGCTCTGGGTTTTGGTGGTTCCATGAGCCAGTTAGTTGATCCAGGCGCTTATGGGCAGGCACTACCAGGTTCGCAAGCCGTTACCTTTAGCATTACCCACGATATCCCGCTGAATGACGGGTTTCGCTTTCAAATATTAGATCCCACCGACGAATTCCTGGCCAATGCTTATATTCTGGGACGCAACGGCGGTGTACCTATGATTTATTCAGACCATAATGAAAGTGCTGACAAAGGCGACAATGGTCGTTGGCAGGACATGTACAAACGCGGTGACATAGCCGGCATGATTGATTTCCACAACAGTGTGCAAGGCTCAGGTATGCAGGTGATTAGCCACAGCGACTGCCACATACTGTTTAAACGCGATCATCAGGGCGTAGTCGGTATCAACAAGTGCGGTAATGGCATTGATGTTTGGGTAGATACTCAGGCTGACAACCTGTGGTGGTATCGCAACTACCGCGACACCTTAAGCAGCGATGTGCAATACATCACCAGCCAATGGCATAAGTTCTATTTGCCTGGCCGCGGTGCCAGAATGTGGCTGATGGAATAAAGATTCTGTTTAATAAATGATCCAAAAGCCCGGTTATCTCCGGGCTATTTGTTGTTACTGCCCATCACGTAATCGCTTGATATCTTTTTGTGGAGATAACCCAAATAAACGACTGTACTCGCGACTAAATTGCGAAGCACTTTCGTAACCTACCATGCTGCTTGCTAACGAGGCATCTAACCCGTTAGCCACCATTTGATCTCTCGCCTCTTGTAGCCTCAAAGTTTTTAAATATTGCAAAGGACTGTTACCTGTTAGTGATTTGAAATACTGCCTGAATGTTGAGGGACTCATGTGCGCTTTTTCGGCAAGTGTATCCATACCAATTTGCTTCATGAAATTGTGTTTCAACCAACTGATCGCAGAAACCACTCTGCTATTCGGTGACCCTTCAGTGGCTAAATGTCGCAAATGCAACCCATGTGGACCATCCAACAACCTGAATACTATTTCTTTCTGGATAAGTGGCATCAGTCCAACTTTCAATGTTGGTTCATTCTGTGTTTCAAACAACCGCTTAACAGTGTGCAGCATTCCCTGCTCCACGTCGTGGCATGACAGAGCCTGATAGCGGATATCTTTGGCCGGTTGAGGAAGTTTAAGTTCTTCGCAGCATTCCAGAATAAGGCCGTAGTCCAGTTTTAAAATTACCGCAATAAAAGGGGAAGTTCGGCTCGCTTCTGTAACATGCGAAATTACCGGTAAATCAAATGTAGTCAGCATCGTTTGCCCGGCGCAACAATGCCTGATATCACCATCTAACAATAGTTCCTTACTACCCTGAAGCACCAATGCAAGACTGAGTGTATAAACACAATGCAGCGGTTCCGTCGGAGAGTTCCTCAAATGCACCGTTACACCGGGTATTTGTGTATCGTGGTCTCCCACTTTTCGGTACTTGCGGTAAACAAAATCAGTCAGCTCAAGGTGCTCGGAATTAGGTGTCAATGCGGTCATGTTGGTTACCCCGGGTATTTATTGTCGAAGACAGATAACATTTCAAAAACAGACAGTTGTGCTCCCATCCGACCTCGCTTTACATACTGGTGTTCAAAAGAAATCGCGCCCTTTTGAATCACTAACTTTTTAAAATCATCAATAAATGTCTGCTCAAATTTGCTGTTAAAGGTATTGAACAGCACAACATGCTTACCTGAAAAATCATTGTTTTGCACCACTTGCCAGATTGGCGGAGCGGGACTGTATAACCATATTGGCGAGCCGAGGTAAATGGTATCAAATTCAGTCAGATCCAGGTTTTCAGGGGTGATATCGGCAACATGATTTCTGGCATCAGCCAGCGCAGAAAGCCAACCAGGTACCCCTAAATCATAATCTTTGGCGTTAATCTCGATTAACCTGGCATTTTGCTTTGCTGCAATATGATTAGCCAACACTGACGTGCTACCTGATCGAGAAAAAACAATCACTGCGGATTTTCCAACTTCATCTGTTGATGTTTGTTGTTCAGCCACAAAGTCCCGATGTACCTGTGATTGCTGCCACTCGGTACCGGTGACGTAAAGTGTGACAATTATCACTAACGCTAGCAGAACTAAAAATCCGATTGCCAACCATTTTATAAGCATGTGTTTGTCCTCATACTTCTGCATTGTAGCCCCTGCGATATTGAGCAAACCTCAATACCGCAGTAAGCAATACACCGCTTAGGCCAGGTGTTTAGCCAAAAACGGAATCATTTGCTCCATTGCCTGAGACACCGCCTTGGGATTGTCATATAAATCATAATGGGACCAGTCATCTAATTTCACCAGTTGACGATCCTGACTGGCTGTCGCTCTGCCATAAATCTCCTGCCCGTCTCTGAACGCCCCAAAAGCCCCCACTTTGCTGCCTACCACAGACATCAGAGGTTGAGTCAACAACGTTTCGGCAAAAGCAAAAGCGTCCCAGCTTAATATTTTTTGCGCATGAGAAAACAACATTTTTGTTGCTCCCCCTGGGCTTTGGCCACGAGCAGTTTTGTAATAATCGGTTGCTTCAAAAACATCTCTCTCAGTGAGCCCATGTTCTTTGGCAATTTCGGGACTTGCCGGCAGCAACTCGTTCACCAGCAAACTCTCCCCCTTAACTTCAGCAGTGCGTCGCTCTGCCATGGCCTGCAATGCACCGACCGGATTAAATTGCGTGAAGTCTTCCCTAAACAAACGACCAAGGTTTACCGGGGTAATGCCAACGACGGCTTTCAATCGCTTTTCCGTCAGGGCAGCATTGAATATGTAACCACCACCGCCACAAATGCCGATACCCCCGATACGATTCATATCGACATAGGGCAATGTAGCCGCAAAATCGATTACACAGCTGATGTCTTCAACGCGACGTGTTGGCTCTTCAATAAAGCGGGGCATTCCGCCTGATTCGCCCTGGAAACTGGCATCAAACGCGAGTACAACATAACCTTGTGCAGCGAGCGCCTTGCCATAAACCGCACTGGAAGTTTGCTCTTTACAGCTACCAAATGGGTGAACACTGATGATTGTGGGGTACTTTTTCTGTTCACTAAAATTATCTGGTGTGATTATTAGTGTTGAGATTTCCCACACCATATCTTGATGTTGAAAAGTTACTTTTTGGGTATTCATAATCGTTCCTAAACTGGTAAAACGAGGGAATCAATCCCTCGTAAATTAAACAATTGGCATTAAATAGTGCGTTGGAAGAAAGGTGCGATTGCTGAAATTGCACTCGTTATTTCCTGCTCACCATCGTAAAGATGCATGTGATTTGCACCGTCGACTATGTGCATGTGTTTATCTTCACTTGCCGCACGCTGCATTAAATCGTCACTCATCCATTTACTACCGGCATCACTACCAACCACCAGCAGCAGCGGCTGAGTTAAAAAGGCTTCAGCTTTAAAAAATGCATCATAGGTAATGATTTGGTTCAAACTTCTCGCTGTCGCAAAGCCTGGGGCTGTAGGACAGGCAGCCCGCTCTGTGTGATAATATTCCCACGCCTGACGCAGCTCCTCATTTGGCGCATCCTCTTCCTTAAGTGGTGCCATTGGAATAGTGGCAATTTCAGCGCCACTGGCATCAGAGGTTCTCGCATCCGAACCCGCCTGAATATAGGGAATGGCATCACTGTCTTTGACGTTATTTTCCCAACCATTTCTAAACATTTGTCCAATGTTGACCATACTTACAGTCGCGACGGCCTTAATGCGACGATCATTAATAGCTGCATTAGCGGTATATCCACCACCCGCACAAATACCCATTGCACCAATTCGATTGTTATCCACATAAGATAATGTCGTTAAGTAATCAATCACAGCACTGACATCTTCGGTACGAACATGAGGGTTTTCAGTTTGGCGAGGCATTCCCGTGCTTTCTCCCTGGTATGATGCATCGAAGGCGATGGCGATAAAGCCATGTTCAGCCAGTCGTTTAGCATAGGTACCAGAAGTTTGTTCTTTTACACCACCGCCAGGATGTGAAACCACAACGGCTGGATAAGTCGTACTCTCATTAAAGTCAGCCGGAAAATTAATCACACCAGCCAGTGAAATATCTAAACCATTAGTATTGGGGAAGGTTACTTTTTTCATTTTCGATGCTCCTGATAAGCTAAAAAACTGTGGGTTATCTTACAAACTGCGCCGAACAAATATTCACCGCATCCGTTGAGATAAAGTATAGGAAAGGCACCTTTTAAAAGTTTGCCTAAAATGACGAACAACTTGCCTGTTTTGATGTAAAGCGTAAATATTGCAAGGATGAGTGAAATGAGGGAGTTGATAATAAAGGACGAATACTGACTTCCCAGCGAACCTGAGAACTTTACAAAACCAGGGCAAAAAAGCCCTGGCTTTGAAGTACATGTAACTATTCGTTTAAATTGTCGATGGGAAGTTTAGCTTTTCTATGAAAGGCATAGTTGGTAGCACTCCAAACTGCAGCACCATAACATAAAGAGGCAATAACCCAGACTAAACAACTCAACAAGAAGTAGGTTACAGGCTCTTCCGCTTCCAGGGTGATAGACTTAAACATAGCGGGGCTAAATATAATAAAGAAAATAACTCCCCATTTAAGCATGCCTTCTACCAATAAAAATCGCATCAATCCCCGATGCTTGTAAGCTTCCCATTTCCGAACTTCAACGTCTGTCCAGTCTTTAAATAAAGAGCATGAATAGATTAGTATTTTGTGCATTCGCCTTTCCTACCTCTCAGCCAAACCCACAGAAAAACACATTGCATTGTAACTATCAGAAAAAAGTATGCCTTGATGAAAATCATAAGTAACCTGTACCAAAGTACAGTTTTTCACATTGATCGCCGAAATCTGTATTTTAACTAACAATACACCTTGTTACGCCCCTAAATAGGCGTCACCAGCAATTGCTTACTCTTCAGCAACGTATTCCAGAATATCGCCGGGCTGACACTCCAGGACGGCGCAGATTTGTTCCAGGGTGCCAAAACGAATGCCCTTGACTTTACCCGTGCGCAGCAAAGATAAGTTTTGTTCGGTGATACCCACTTTGGCCGCCAGCTCTTTGCCCCGAACTTTGCGTTTTGCCAGCATGGCATCCAGATTTACCACGATTGGCATAACGATTCTCTATCACATCTCACTATATAAACTGCTTATTTTCTTCTTCCAGCGCGTTGGCTTTCACCAACATATCACTGAGTACCCAAAAGATAATGGCCAGTGCCAGCATGGTAAACTCATCACTGCCCAGAATCAGCGATAACACCTTTTGCCCGGGAGGGTGATGCCAGGATAACAATAAGCTAAGTATTGCAATATGAAGGGGCTTTAACAAAGACTGCAGCAGTAAAAACAGGGAAAACAAACGCAAATTGCGACTGTTGGCGAGATTGAACAACTCGCCTCTGGCAAAGTTTACAAATGCTTTGCGCAAATAATAAAGGCCCGCCAGTCCAACACAAAAATAGGCGAAAGTCGCCGCCCACACAGTATACCATTGCACATCCGTAACCCCGTGCCATTGAATTGCCAGATTCAGTGTTTGCTGTGCTAACGAAGCAAAAGCCTGAATATCAATCACCAGGTAAGCGGCAATTAAGGGGGAAAGCACCAAAATTATCTGACAACCCCACGAAACCACCCAAGCTAATTTTTGTGTCATTTTACTCTCAACAATAGCATCATCATGCCATGAATAATAACTGATAGTATGACAATAAACAGCCCGAAATCAGGTTGTCAGAGGTTCTAAAAGAATTTGGTTCAATCGGAAGACTTCATGAATTTTAAATGCACAATCCCCACAATTAAGCCCCATAATATCGAATTTAAGCCCAACAATTGAATACCGGATAAGGTGAAGAGGAAGGTCAAAATGGCCGACTCTCTTGCTGTGACATCACTAAAACTCGATTGTAAACACATCAGTAAGGTGCCCAACAATGCAAAACCTGCCAGCATTTTGATCACCTCACCGGGCATGGCCAGAAACAGGTTTACCACGGTTGTGGCAAAAATCCCGGCTAACAGATAAAACAATCCGGCCCAAAGCACAGCCTTATAACGCTGTTTAGGATCAGTATCTACATCAGAAGTCATGCAGATAGCCGCCGATATTGCTGCCAGGTTGAGACTAAATCCCCCCAGTGGCGCGGTTAGCATGTTAGTTAACCCGGTTCCGAGTAAAACAGGTTTAACCGGTGCCTGATACTGAAAACTTTTCAGCATAGCAATGCCTGGCAGATTTTGGGAAAGCATTGTGACCAGGTATAAGGGTAAAGATAAATTCAGCACAGCTAACCAGTCAAACTCAGGGGTAATCCAGACAGGTTGAGCCAGTTCGGTGCTAATCCCCTGCCCGTCTAACCCTATGCCGAAGCCATTTACTCCGTTAAAAGTAATAATGAGCGCCAGCAGCAAAAGGATCGCCATTGCGTATTTTGGAACAAAGCGTTTTGCCAGTAAAAAGCCACTGAACATCAAAACAAAACTCAGTGTATCGGATTCAGCAATAGCGAAACTACTGAGACAAAAAGGTAACAGAATGGCCGCCAACATTGCCGTTGCAATGGCGGGTGGTACGTTTTGTAAGACGTCCCGAAAAGGTCGAATCAAGCCGGTCAGAAACACCATCGCCCCGGTTGTTACAAATGCCCCCAAAATTACCGGCATCTCATAATTAAACGAGGCCCCCGCTAACATAGCCGCTCCCGGTGTGGACCAGGCGGTCAGCAAGGGCGTTTTATAATACCAGGACAACCCAATGGAGCTTAGCCCCATGGCAAGTCCCAGCGCCAACAACCAGCTTTCAGTCTGTTGTGCGCTGGCTCCCAGTGCTGTCGCAGCCTGAATAATGATAACGATAGAGCTGGTATAGCCCACCAGTACCGCGGTAAAACCAGCAGAGATGTGACTGATCCTGATTGTATTGTTCATCAAAACCTCAATGTTTAAGCAAGCTGCTATGTTGAAATGAGTTGGATAATGCTATGCTTCGTGCGTTATTACGCACAAACAAAAATAACACCGGACGCTATAACGCACAAGCGATAACAACAGCAGATTTTAAAAATCAGTCAAATTTAAAAGCATCATGAAAGAAAAACAGTTTTTGCAGGAAGTTGCCCAACACTTAAAATCCCTGCGTCAGCAGAAAGGTTTGAGCCTTGATGCCACGGCAAAACTCACTGGTGTTTCCAAAGCCATGCTGGGACAAATTGAGCGTCAGGAATCCAGCCCCACCATCGCCACTTTATGGAAAATTGCCAGCGGTTTGGAATCCTCATTTTCTGCATTTTTTGCCACCCCCATGGAATTGCGAAGTAGTGAACGTGCCTTTCCAAATGACGGCAACATGCGAGTAAAAACACTGTTCCCATACCAGCCAGATTCCGGCATGGAAATGTTTGAAATCACCCTGACGCAGTATCACGAACAACGCTCTGGTCCACATAACGTAGGGGTTATCGAACACGTTCATGTGTTACAAGGCGAACTTGCCCTGTTTTTTGATGATCAGTGGCATACGTTTAACACCGGAAACAGCGTGCGCTTTTTCAGTGATCAGGCACATGGTTACAAAGCACTTTCAGACACCGTGGTTTTTCAAAATATCATTTGTTATCCAGGTAACAGCTGATTGTTTTTTAATCTTTTTCATAACTTTATTGCCATAAAAATCATCGGCTTATCATCGATTATGGATATTTTTGGGTAATTATTCTTTACGCAATGTAAGGATAATGTTAATTCTTTAATAACGCTGATGGCACGCTCAGCTTGTAACAATGGAAAGTGAAATCAGGATAGAGGAACAGAAATAACACAGTTCCTTTTTCTTTGTTAGGGAATGACAACGTTGTCATTTATGCACAGGTTACATTAACCATAAAACCAACAGAGGAACCCAGAATGACTTTTCAACGCAACGCCTGCTTGCAAAAGATGGGCATTGGAGTATTCACTGCATCTTGCTGTCTGATATCGTCGGCATTATGCGCCAATAGCTGGCAAACCGATGTCGCGGTAGTTGGGGACGAAGGACAATGGTGGAACAATTACACCATTACTTTGACCAATACCGGCAACGACGCTATCGATCTGGACGATGCCCAACTCACATTTGACTCGCAAATTGTCACCAGCGCACCGAATTGGTCCGGCACTGACATCAGCTATCCGGCGTTAAATGCCAGCTCCACCCAAACCGGAAACCATTACGACAATTCTTTACAACTGGATTTTGAAGAGAACAGCTGGACGGATTCTCTACTGGAACCAGGCAACAGTGTGGTCCTGACCTACGGTGTCAGCGGTCAGATTGGCGTTACTCAGGTGGAAAACAGCCTGAGTCTGACCCTGAGTGGCAATACCTCCCCTTCCCTCACCGTTTCTTTTACATCTCCCCTCAACAACAGCGAGTTTGTGGAAGGCGAAGTCGTTTTACTCTCTGCCGACGTACAGGCCAGCAATACCAGCGTTACTCAGGTGAACTTTTATCTGGATAACCAGTTGTTGTTCTCCGATACGGAATCTCCCTGGGAAACGAACTGGACAGCCGCAACCCCGGGAGAAAAAGCCCTGTCGGTTGAAGCCCTGGATGGCAATAATTTAAGCGCGAATGACAACGCTGTCATAAGTGTACTGGCCGATGAACCTGATGGCTCCCTTTCCGTGTCGATTGTGGCTCCGGTGAGCGGTGCCAGTTTTAATGCCGGTGAAAATGTGGTTATCTCCGCAGACGTGGCCGCCAGCAATGCGGTAACGGATCGGGTTGAGTTTTTTGTAAACGGACAACTGTTGTCTGTCGATAACAGCGCGCCATACAATGCCGACTGGCAAGCGTCTAGCTCAGGTGAACACCTGATATCAGCCACCGCTATTGATACCACTGGCGACATTAGCGACAGTGCAAACACCACGATTCAGGTAAATACCGTAACAGAACCACAGGCTCCGCAAATGACCCTGCAATCTCCAGGGAACAACCTGTTCGTCAATCAAAATGTAACCTTAAGAGCCGATGTCAGTGATGTGAATGACGACGTGCAAAGCGTTGAATTTTTTGTCGACGGACAATCCATTGGCGTAGTTAGTCAGCCACCTTATCACCTGGCCTGGCAACCGGCTCAATCCGGAACAGTTGAACTGAGTGCCACCGCCACAGATGCTGAAAACCTAAGCGGTCGATCTGAAGCTTTGACTGTGACCGTCAATGAGACCGCCACCGGTAATCTGTCCTGTGATATCAGCCAAATCTATCGCGCAGATGGCAGTGAGTGTATGGGCGATGATCATCCACGGCGCATCATTGGTTACTTTACCTCATGGCGTACCGGCAAAAATGGCTTACCGTCATATCTGGCTAAAGATCTGCCCTGGGATAAACTCACCCACATTAACTACGCTTTTGCCAGCATAAACACCCAAACCAATGAAATTCAGGTATCAGCCGAAGCCACAGACATAGAATGGCCAGAGGTGGCCGGTGCCGAAATGGATCCCGAATTCAGCTACAAGGGGCATTTTAATCACATTGCCTCGCTTAAAAAGCAATATCCCGATGTAAAAACCCTGATATCTGTTGGTGGCTGGGCTGAAACCACCGGATTTTATGCCATGACTACCAACCTCGACACTTGCGGCGTCAACGCTGCTGGTATTGCGGCTTTCAACGCTTCAGCGGTGGAGTTTATCCGCGCATATGGCTTTGACGGTGTTGATGTTGATTACGAATATCCTTCTTCCATGAATGATTCCGGCAATCCAATCGATTTTGCGATTTCAAATAAGTGTCGTCCACAACTGATGGATAACTATGAAGTCTTTATGGCCGAGCTACGCATCGCGCTGGATAACGCGGGCGCACAGGACAATCGCAAATACATGCTCACAATTGCGGCGCCATCCTCAGGTTACCTGCTGCGGGGCATGGAAGATTTTGCGCTGGGAGACGTGCTGGATTACGTCAACATCATGAGTTACGACCTGCACGGTGCCTGGAATGAATATGTTGGCCCCCAAGCCGCTCTGTTCGATAACGGGGATGATGCTGAACTGGCCGCCGCCGGCGTTTACACCACTGCGCAATATCAGGGTATCGGATACCTGAATACTGCCTGGGCGTACCAATACTTCAGAGGCGCATTTGCCCCGGCACAAATTAACGTCGGTATTCCCTACTACACCCGAGGATTCCAGGGCGTTACTGGCGGAACGAATGGATTGTGGGGTAAAGCCGCATTACCCAATCAAACCGAATGTTTACCCGGTACTGGTGCCAATACACCTTGTGGATATGGTGCAGAAGGCATTGATAACCTTTGGCATGATCTGGACGACCAGGGTAATGAAATTCCGGCAGGCTCTATGCCTATGTGGCATGCCATGAACCTGATGCAGGCCGACAGCCTTAACTTCGGAGACATGCCCAGTTACGGCCCAGACTGGGGACTGGACAGCAATGATCCCGCCGACAAAATTGTGGGCGATTACGAGTATCACTACAGCCAGGCGTTAGGTGCCAGCTGGTTGTGGAATCCGCAAAAACAAGTATTTCTGTCCATCGAGGATGAAACCTCGTTAGCACAGAAACTGGATTTCATTATCGAAATGGGTGCCGGTGGCATGATGGTCTGGGAAATGGCCGGAGACTACGGTTTTGATGCAGCCAAAGGGGAATACACTTTCGGCACAACCCTGACGGATCTGGCCTACAACACCTTTGCCAATGCGTCGCCAATGACCTTGGAGCAAAACACCTTGCCGGTGCCAGATGAAGTGATCGATTTCAGTGTATCAACCCGAGACTGGCCGGTGGGCGACAACAACTACCCCATCAATCCAACACTGGTGCTCACTAACAACAGCCAACACACTATTCCGGCTGGCAGCGAGATCAGCTTCCTGATGCCTACCTCCACCGGGGATGTCATCACAGACTGGGACGGTGCCGGTGTGAATGTCACTGATTCGGGTTATACCGGCAGCAACTTCAAACTCAATGGCTCCCGGGCGGATTTCCATACTGTGAATATACCACTCAGTGGTGCTGCCTCAATTGCGGCAGGCGCTGAGTTCAGCGTATCCATGGTGTATTACCTGCCGGTTTCCGGTCTGGGCGAGGGTTTGCGTATACAGGTGGGAGATAAAGTACTGGGCCTGAAATCCGCCTATCCGCACTTACCTGAATTCAGTGGTGCAAACGGAGACGGTGGTGATGGCGGCAACAGTGGTACAAGCTGTGCCAGTCAAAGTATAGATCCAGCCAGCTACCCGGCTTACCCCGACTTTCCGAATACCGATTGGCAAGGCAATCCCAGCCACGCCAACACAGGCGATCACCTGACTCATCAAAACAGCGTTTGGCAAGCCAACTGGTGGACAACAGCTGAACCCGGTAGTGACGGCAGCTGGACAGCTATCTGTAGCTACTAACTCCGGATCAGGCCATTGGCGTAATCGCCAATGGCCTTTTATCAAACAACACAAACAAAGCAACAAGAGTAAGGAAAATGAAACTAAGACAATTCACGCTGGCAACAGCATTGCTCAGTACCGGCTTTGCTGGTCAGGCACTCGCAGCCGCCCCCGGCGCGCCCACTATTGACTGGATGGAAACCAATTTCGCCATCATAGAAATTGATGAAACCGCCAGTGCTTATCAACAATTGGTTACGGTCAATGACTACGCCGAAATTCCGGTTAGCTGGTCAAAATGGTCTGGCGATACGGCCACTTCAGCTCGGTATCTGCTGGATAACACTGTCGTTTTAGAGCAAACCTTAAGCGGAGGTGGAGCCTCACAAACCGGCAGTGCTACGTTGCAGGTCGCCACGGGAGGACAATATCAACTGAATGTTGAACTCTGTAACGCTGACGGATGTACTGCCGGAGCATCGCCGATAGCCATCAAAGTGGAAGACACTGACGGCAGCCACATGGATCCGCTGGTATTAACGGACGGGGAAAACAATCAACCCTACACCAACAGCACTAACTCTGTTGTGGGAAGTTACTTTGTTGAATGGGGTGTTTATGGCCGAAAATTCCCGGTGGATAAAATCCCGGCTTACAACCTTACCCATATCCTGTATGGCTTTATTCCAATCTGTGGCCCAAATGACTCCCTGCAGGCCGCCAATCCAGGCGGTCACAATGTACTAGTGGCCAGTTGTAACGGCATGCCGGATTTCAGTGTCACTATTCACGATATTTTTGCCGCAGTAACTAAAACCCAAAATGGACAGGTGTCCGGTGACAGCTACCGGGGTAACTTTGGCCAGCTAATGGCATTGAAACAGGCCTACCCTGACCTGAAAATCCTGCCATCTGTGGGTGGCTGGACCTTATCTGATCCCTTCTATTACCTGGGTAACAGTGCCAATCGCCAAACCTTTGTGGATTCTGTGGAGCAATTCTTGCGCACCTGGAAGTTTTTTGATGGTGTAGATATCGACTGGGAATATCCAGGTGGTGGTGGTGCCAATGCCAGTCTTGGCAATCCCACCACGGATGGCGAAACCTACCGTTTGCTGATGCAAGACTTGCGCGCCATGCTGGACACTTTGGAAGCCGAAACCGGCAGAACCTACGAGCTTACCTCTGCCGTAGGTGCCGCTGAACAAAAAATTAATCGCATTGATTATCAGGCTACTCAGCAGTACATGGATTACATTTTCATTATGTCCTATGACTTCTATGGCGCTTTTGATCTGAATAAACTGGGACACCAGGCAGGCGTGTATGCGCCCGATTTTCGCGCTGGTGATGCCCAAACCCAGCAATTTAATCTGAGCGGAGCTGTGGATGAATTTCTGGCTCAGGGCGTATCGCCCTCAAAACTGGTAGCCGGTGTTGCCATGTACGGTCGCGGCTGGACAGGCGTTAGTGGTTATGATCAAACCAGTCATATGACAGGTACAGCCACAGGTCCGGTTGCCGGTTCCTGGGAGCCTGGTGTGGTGGACTATCGCGACATCGCTCAATACCGCAATTCATCAGAGTGGAGCTATCATTACGACAGTACCGCTGAAGCCCCTTACTTGTTCAAAGCCAGCAGTGGTGATTTGATAACCTATGACGATGCCACGTCAGTACAGGCCAAGGGGGATCTGGTGGCAGCAAAAGGACTGGCGGGATTGTTCTCCTGGGAAATTGATGCCGACAATGGCGACATCCTTAACGCCATGCATGTCGCATTGGGCCATGGTGGCGGCACGGGTAACAATGCCCCTGCAGCACGTGCCGGATTAGACCAGACTATTTCCACTCTGCCAGCAACTGTTACACTCAATGGCAACAGCTCCACCGACCCGGACGGTGATACCCTGAGTTATCAGTGGCAACAATTATCTGGCCCTTCGGTAACACTGAGCAATGCCAACAGCGCTGTCGCCTCTTTTAGTGCAGACGTTGTAAGTCAGGATGAAGTGCTGGTGTTTGAACTCACTGTCGACGATGGTGCGCTAAACGATACTGATAGCGTACAAGTCACCTTAAAAGCGCAATCTCAGGGTAACAACGCACCTGTTGCAAATGCCGGTAGTAATCAAACGGTAGCGGCAAATGCTTCAGTGACTCTGGACGCCAGTGCATCCACAGATGCAGACGGTGATACCCTGAGTTACAGTTGGCAGCAGGTATCAGGTACCGCCGTTACCTTAACCAACGCAGCCTCTGTACAAAGCAACTTTACCGCTCCCACTCTTTCCAGCAATGAAGATCTGGTATTCCAGGTGCTGGTGGACGATGGCACCGACAGCGACACTGCAACCGTAACAATTACAGTAACCGGCACAGGCACCGGAAATCCTTGTGATGCCAGCGATCCTAATGCTGGCAATTATGCTGCCTGGAGTGCTGGCGCCACCTACACCGGCGGTGCGACCGTCAGTCATAACAACCTGGTATGGCAGGCTAACTGGTGGAATCAAAATTCCGCACCGTCTAACAGTAACTCTGCGTGGACCTTGTTAAGTGATGTAGAATTTCCCTGGGACGCGGGCGTCGCTTATACCGGTGGCAGCGAAGTTAATCACCTGGACAGACGCTATGTTGCCGCATACTGGACTCAGGGTGACGAGCCAGGTGTCGCTGCAGTATGGAGTGACATTGGTGCGGCTTCCTGCCAATAAACACATTTCCTAATCCTCAGTAATGTAAAAGGCGAACTTCATAGTTCGCCTTTTTTTAAACGCTTCGGACAGCAATAGTCTTAGCTTTGGAACTCTTTGTTGAAACGTTTAGCAAACTTTGGCAAATCAACACCGTTACATTTGATATTATTTTTGCTGATGTTTAAACGATCTTTAGCAGCAACAAATGCTGCATTCGATGTTGCTGCAGCAATGCACAATTCTGATTCAGGTGCATTGTCTACATTTTCAAATGTGATAACAGTAGCCGTCTCATCTTCAGCGTTGTTGTACTTCTTATCAAACTGGTTAATTGGCATGCCGTTGCACTGAACGTTAGCTTCACGACCTTTAACCGTTTCACCGTTTTGAACGGCAACAATGCACAACTCAGTGAACTTAGAGCTATCAACATTTACGAACTCAACAGCCGATGCCGTGTGAGCAACAGCAGCGAAAACAACAGTAGCCAAAACAGACTTTAACATAACAACCTCTTAATTTTATATGTGGGGTACAGAACAAAAAACGCGCACATTTTAATCTTTGGTTGCTAGTTGACAAATGAGAATAATTCCAGGTTTGGATTAGTAATAATAATGTGTAAATAAATTATTAACGATTTTAATTAAGGGTTAATTAAAATATTGAGAACATGCTGACAAGAATTTAAAATTCAGTATTATTCAGCTTTTAGTTAACAAACAACGAAAACTCAATTTTTTCCTTCTCGGCTGTTGCGGTCAATTGTGCGTCTATAGCAATAGCAAGAGCTCTGGAAATTGATAACCCCAACCCAAAGTTTTCACAGGATGTTCTGGCAGTGTCTTTTTGCCATAAAGGTTCATACATTTGCTGAAGATTCTCGTTACAGAGAGGTTGAAGCATTGTATTTTGTATAGATATCACCACATTATTTTTTGTAGTAGATCGGGTATTAATCAATATCTCTGAGCTTTCTGGGCTGTGTTGAATAGCATTATTAATAAGGTTAATCAGTATTGACTCCAATGCAAACAAATTACTTACAACAAAAGGAAGAGATTCTTTAGGCTGATAATTAACCCTGTCACTTTCACTATTATCTAAAATTCTCTCCAGTACATAATTGATGTCGCATACATCTTCTTTTCTTAGTTTTTGCCCACTATAACTTTGTAACTGCAACAGCGATGAAACGATATTTTTAAGCCTTTTACTAATCCGTAAAACTTCAGGTTTGAAATCAGCTTCCAGTTCATTTTTTTCAGGAAACCGGAGTACCACTTCTGTCATATTGATAAGCTCTGCGATAGGCGTTTTAAGCTCATGGGCTATATCGGAAGTCAGACGCTTTTCTCTCAAAAACAACTGCCGATTTTCTTCAATGAAGCGATTCAAACTATCTACCATAGGCGTCAATTCCTGGACGGGTTCGTCCAGTGTAATCACAGCCGCTTTATCAGCAATACTGAGACTACACAAATCTTGATTCAACTTGTTTAAAGGGCTCAATCCAGTATCAACCGATTTACGTACAAAAAGTCTAATGAACACTACGACAGCAATGGTTGTTACGATAAAAATGATATCAATTAGCCAGAGTACAAAATTTAATTCCTCAGCAGAGGCGGCATAAGCCAAAACCATGGGTTCTTGCGAGTTTTCCTTAAAATAATCTCTGTCTCGTGTATCCACCTGAGGAATAAATTTAGCGTATGCAATTCTGCCATCTCTGCCATCTGGCAAAAGAGTTTTTGATATTTTCGATTGTCCTAAATTAATATTTTCATAAGGTAAATTTTTGCGGGAAAAAAGATCCAAACTATCAGAGCGCTCAAAAACAGCACTTTTGTACCATAATTGGAAGTATTCTGGCTCTACAGAGCCTTCAAACTCTGGCAAAAATTCCCCAGAAAACCGAAATTCAATCCCATTTTTATCTTGTTTAACAAGCGTCATTAACATACCAGCTTTGGCATGCATTGAGCGGTTAAATTGATGATCTATCCAACTGTCAACGGCAATGTCGGTAGCCAACAAAATACATAGTACTAACCCTGTTATAGTGTAGGAAAGCGTTCCAACTAATTTTTTGCGAATAGACTTCATTGCTGCACGTTTACCAGATAACCAAAACCACGCTTTGTAGTGATGGGTAATTCACTACCTGCTGCTCTTACTTTTTTTCTGGCAGAAGACAAATGCGCTTCAATCGAGTTTTTTGCAATAGAATCGTATTGCCCGGCCAGATATGTACTAATCTTTTCAACAGTGATCACTTTATTCTGATTGGTAAAAAGGCACTCAACGATTTTGTACTCCTTGGGAGTCAGGTCAATTACCATTTTGTTAACCTGTAAAGTCTTGAGCTGTAAATCCAGCGTCAGATTATTTATTACAATCTGATCCTTGATCGCCTTTAACCCCCCACGGCGCATCAAACTCAGTAATCTGGCATGCAATTCGTCAAATGAAAAAGGTTTTATCAAATAATCATCCGCACCAGACAATAACCCATTGACCCGATCCTCTGGTTCTTGTTTTGCGGACAATATCAATACTCGAACATCATTATTTTTATGTCTCAACGTTTCCAGCAACGTGAGTCCATCAAGGCTGGGTAGCATAATATCTAATACGATGAGATCATAATCACCTGACAAACACATACTTAAGCCATGTGCTCCGTCTCCGGTATCGTCTACTGTAAATCCCAAATTTTGCAAACCGACCCTCAAACTTCGCCTTAAAGAAAAAGAGTCTTCTATCAATAATACTTTCATAACAATTGTCAGGCCAAAAACATCCAGCCACTTTTATTTAGATTACCGTAGTTAACTTAAGATTAACTGAAGTTTCACTTAAGTATTAGTTGTTAAGTTAACTTTAAGATTTTCCTAAGTGTTTCTTAAGTTTATCGCCTTAGCATCGCCGCAGTTTTGAATACTTGGAGTTTGTGGTGAGAGCATACCTCAATTGGCTAACCCCACTATTACGTTTTAGCCTTATATTGATTTTTATCTTTTCAATTGTTCGCATTGGTCTGGTAATTTGGCTAAATAACAGAATCAATATTTCTGACCTATTACCAATTCTAATCGGTGGAATGAGAGTAGATCTAAGCAGTTGGGGTTACTTGCTTATTCCTGCGGTATTAATTTTAATGCTGCGACTAATTTTCAATACTCGAAATCTGGACCGTATTTACGCAGTTTACTGCAGTATTGTCTTGATGTTAGTCGCCATTACTGAAACGGCAACACCATCGTTCATTGCACAATATGATGTAAGACCTAATCGACTATTCGTCGAATACCTGGAATTTCCCAGCGAAGTGTTTTCTATGCTGGTACACGGCCACTTGCTTTCGCTTATCATATCTTTAGTGGTGTGTTGTATTGTTACTGTCTTCAGTTTTAAATACATTAGTCGGGGTTTTACAACTAACAATGTACAAATCGTCAGTGATTATCAAATGGCGGGAACTTTGCTCGCTATACTACTACTGAGTCTGCTTGCTGCACGAGGCACGGTAGGTCACAGACCTCTTAATCCATCATTGGTGTACTTTGCTCAGGATGCTTTACTTAACTCATTGACACTCAATTCTTTGTACAGCGTTGCTTTTGCTATTAAGAATAGCAAAAACGAAAAAAGCAGCGCATCTCTTTATGGCAAACTACCAAAACAAGAAATTATTAAACAAGTCAGGCAAGCTGCACACCGTAAGAATTATCTTTCAGAGGAAATTCCTACATTATCAGTCAATTCACCTGTAGCTCAGTTCAACAACAAAAACCTGGTTGTGATTTTAGAAGAAAGTTTGGGTGCGCGATTTGTGGGTCATTTAGGTGGTAGTGGATTAACACCGGAGCTGGACAAGTTATACCGTCAGGGGTGGGGATTTACTAATATGTACGCCACCGGGACCCGTTCGGTAAGAGGCATAGAAGCGCTGACCACGGGTTTCATTCCTTCGCCTTCTCGCGCAGTTGTTAAACTTTCTAAATCACAAAAGCAATTCTTTACTATTGCATCAGCGCTGTCGAAACTGAATTACACAACGCAATTTGTGTACGGCGGAGAAAGTCATTTTGATAATATGAAAAGTTTTTTCCTGGGAAATGGCTTTACCAGCATTGTTGATTTTCATGACATAGACAACCCGAATTTTGTCTCCTCCTGGGGTGTCAGTGACGAGGACTTATTTATTCAGGCTAATATAGAGCTCAATAAACTACATGCGAAAGAAAAGCCGTTTTTCAGTTTGATTTTTACCTCCAGCAACCATGACCCTTTTTTAATCCCGCAAGGTAAAGTGTCATTACCCGACGGCTTTATAAGTGATAATCCTGATCGAGATTTGGCCATTAAATACGCTGACTATGCGCTTGGCCAATTTATCAACAATGCCAAAACACAAGAATATTGGCGAGATACTATCTTTCTGATCGTCGCGGATCACGATGTCCGAGTGTATGGTTCAGAACCTGTACCAATAAAATCATTCCATATTCCCGCTGTAATATTGAACAGCGAACAGGCACCGAATTCAGACTCCAGGTTGACAAGTCAGATAGATCTTCCTGTAACACTATTATCATTGCTTGGAGTGGATATTGCGACTCCGATGGTAGGTTTTGATCTAAATAAGCACTATCCGGTTGAACGTGCAATGATGCAATACTATGACAACTTCGCTTACCTGGAAAACAATCAGGCTGTTATTCTGATGCCGAACCAGCAGGTCAGCTTTTGGCAATACAATCCCGGTAACAAATCGCAAACGAAAGTGCCGCAAAGTCAGGGAAATGAAGATCTCAAAACTAAAGCATTAGCTCACGTATTATTTAGTACTCTCGCATACAGTGAGCACCGCTATCACCTTGCTGACCGCTAAAGCACTCAGATACCAGTTCCATTTATCTTTATTGAGACACCTATGAATATTCTTGTCGGGAAACCGTATCCGCTGCCCTATTTGACCTACTCAAAATTTGTAATGCTAGTCTCTGTTTATATTGTATTGCTGTTTAACGGACCATTTATATACAAGACGTATTCAGCAATTACACTAAATACAGAGACAATTAATTGGTTGTTCATGTTATCAATACCAATACTGTTAACGGCGTTAAGCGTAATTCTCATCAGTTGGTTATCGTTGATAACCTACGTCAAACCCGTTGCAGCTATCAGCGTAATACTCTCCGCAATACTGTTCTATGCAACAATAAACTACGGTGTAATATTCGACAAAAGCATGGTCCAGAATGTCGTTGAAACTAACACTGGTGAAGTACTTTCCTATTTGAGTTTAGAATTTTTTGTATTTTTGTGTTTACTGGGAATTTTGCCTTCGATATTTTTGTGCAGGCTTAAGATAATCGGCAACTTTAGAAATCGTTTGAAGAGTTTTTTAATTCTGAACCTGGTATCTATCTTTGTCTGCGGCGTTACAGCTGTGCCGTTTTATCAAGACTACGCATCAACGGGACGCAATCATAGAGATTTGACCAGCTATATCGTGCCTTTTGCTTTTTATACTGCAGGCTTTAAGTACTTACGTAACAACTACTTTTATCCGCCACTACCATTTCGTCTGTTGGATAGTCATCCCATCCGAAAATCCGGACCAGCCAAATCCATCACCTTGGTGGTTGTGGGAGAAACAGCAAGAGCAAAAAGTTTTTTCTATCAAGGATATCATCGCCAAACCAATCCTTACACCAGACAACTTAATGTGAAATATTTTTCAAAAGTTAAAGCCTGCGGCACTGCAACAGCCATTTCTGTACCCTGCATGTTTTCTCGACTTAATCGCCATAATTACGACGCTCGCATATCTCAAAGTCAGGAAAATGTTCTCGATATCATTCAACGGAGTGGTGTTGATGTGACCTGGATTGATAACAACAGCAGTTGCAAAGGTGTTTGTGCTCGGCTGAAGACGGTACAAATACCCCCAAACAGCGATAATCCTTTGTGTGATGGTCACTATTGCTTTGATGAAGTTTTAGTAAACAAACTCAAATCACTGCTTATTAGCTCAACATCAGCCCATCAACTTATTGTTTTGCACATGATTGGATCTCACGGTCCAACTTACTTCAGGAGATACCCTGCAGAAAAACGTCAATTTAATCCTGATTGTCCCCGCAGTGATATACAGAATTGTGAAACATCAACTCTGATAAACACTTACGATAATACTATTGTTTATACAGACTATGTATTGAGCAAATTAATACATACACTGGATTCCTTAAACGCAGAGCAAAAAACGTTTTTGTATATTTCTGATCATGGTGAGTCACTGGGGGAGAAAGGACTGTATTTACATGGCTTCCCCTATGCACTAGCTCCGGAAGAACAAACCCACATACCTATGATTTACTGGAGTAATCAGTTACAACAACCTGAGTTCAATAAATGTATTGGTCAATTGTCAAAATTACCCTACTCACATGACAATTTGTTTGACACATTGCTTGGCATAAGTTCGGTTGAAACTCCGACTTATATACCTGATTTGGATATTCTTAAACCCTGCACAATAAAATCATAAGAGAATCAAAATATGCAATTTGACAATATTAATAAACCGGTAGGCATTACCAGGTTAAAGTTAGCACTAAACAACTCTGTTAGCGCTATCAAATGGCTATTAAAGAATGAATCGGCATTTAAACAGGAAATAGTTCTTTTATTTTTTTCAATCACAATAGCAACAATGTGGTCAATTACTTTGTATGAAAGGTTAGCCCTTGTGATCTCGGTTCTTGGGGTGATCTTTGCTGAAATAGTGAATACTGCTATAGAAGCATGTATTGATAGAATAAGTCTGGATATTAATTCCTTATCGGGTTTAGCAAAAGATCTTGGATCAGCGGCAGTGTTTATCGCAATTACGATCTGTATCCTTGTTTGGGCTAGCATTCTGATAAGTAACCTGTACTGAAAATAAAACAGCCAATCACTTGATAAACTTAATCACCGTCAAAAAAATCTAAACAACAAATTATTTTCACAAATTAAGCCTTCACTAGAGATATAAAAAGGAAAATGGATAAGATAATATTAAACGTATTCAATACGTTACCAGCTCCATAACCGTGTAATATCAACAGGATAACCATTGCAAACAATTACAAAATCATCCTTTGACACTCAGCATACCGCCCTGATGGCAGGCATTGCACTGGGCTTTTTGTGCAGTGTCTTTTTGCTCGCCGGCGATCAGTACGGTCAGGTTAATATTTTAATTTTATTAGGTCTTTTTGTCGGGGTACCGGTATTGGGCGCTCTGCTGTCTATTTTGCCTCTTACCTTAAAAGAACCACTGGTAATAGAACAGTTAAAAACCCGGTTCGTGTTTCTACTTGGGAAGTCACCGGTTGGCGTCGATGATAAAGTCAGAAAACTGGTGGTCTTATACCATGGACAGTATGCCGGCGTCGGGCTGGCTGTAGGGAGTATTCTGGCTCTGCTGCTATTGCTGGTTTTTACCGATATGCACTTTGTCTGGCGCAGCACATTGCTGACACCGGAAGTTCTGCTCCCTTTATTAGAATTCATTGCGTTGCCCTGGTATTTTTGGGAGTCGGCACAACCCACAATGGCTTTACTGGCCTCTTCACAAGATTCAAGGTTACTCGTTCATACTGGTGAAGCTATGCCATTTTCTGACTGGTGGCCGTTTATCATGGCCTGCCAGCTTTGTTACGCACTTTTACTCCGGATTCTCATGATGGGGTATTTGCGTTTGCGCATTAAAAATGCCGTGGCAAAACCCAACCTCCGAGCTAATGTCGGTCCAACCGAGCAGATGCAGGCATCTTCGTCAAAGTGGACGAAAACACTGCCTCATGAGTTTACTGTCGTTAACTGGGCGGGGTTCTCTGCATCTGTGCTCGAGCAATTGTCGCCCCGGCTGCAACAACAACCGGTTATTAACGCCGGACCGCTGGCAGACGAAACCACTTCACTCTCTAAAGACAACATCAATCTTCTTGTTTTAGTGAAAGCCTGGGAACCGCCCCTTGAGGAGTTAAAAGATTATCTGGACGGTAACGCGGGCTTAATTTGCCCGGTGGAGCTACAAAGCGATGTTATCGCGCCACCAAAGCCGCAACACCTTGATGAGTGGCAGCGATTTGTCGCAACAACGCCTCAGTGGACACTTTATGTCGGAGATTTACACTCATGAGTAACCTATCAATACCGACATTCACCGTCGTTGGGCATCCCAATAAAGGTAAATCCAGTATCGTTGCCACCCTGGCCCAAACCGATCAGGTTGCCATCAGTCAGCGCAGCGGTACCACCGAACATGCGGATCGCTATGAAATCAATATGCCCAGCGGCAAACTGGTATTGGTGGATACGCCAGGGTTTCAAAGACCATTTAAAGCGCTGAAGTGGCTGGAAAGTCACGTCAAAGATGCCAGCGACAGGGCCAATACCGTTGCCATGTTCGTCGCATCACCTGAATGCCAGGCGGCATTTCCCGATGAGGTGCGATTACTCTCACCAGTAGTTGCAGGCTCCGCCATCATCTACGTGGTGGACGGCTCAAGGCCCTATGGTCCGGAATACGAATTCGAGATGGAAATATTAAGGTGGAGCGGTCAGCCCAGAATGGCGCTGATCAATCCCATCGAAAATGAAATGTACATAGAGCAATGGCAAAACGCGCTGGGCCAATACTTTAACTCAGTAAAAGTATTCAACCCTATGACAGCGGAATTTGACAAGCAAAATGCGCTATTCAGAACCTTTGCCCACCTGAATGAAAATTGGCAGGAGCAACTGAATAACATCAGCAACGACCTGCAAACCAGACGACAAAATCAATTACTGCATAGCGCCAGTATTCTGGAGCAATTGTTGCGGGACGTGTGCAGTTACAGCGTGGCACAAAAAGTCTTGTCTAAATCGCAAGCCAACACCCTAGCACTACCACTAAAACTGCAATTTGAGCAATGGATAAAACAGCGTGAGCAGGACGCCTTTAATCAGGTGTTATCGGTATACCAACACCAAAACACCGCACTGTCCGGCGATGAACTAACCTTTCCACCCAATCTGTTTGAGGTGGAACAATGGTATCTTTGGGGTCTGAACAAACAACAATTAATAGCCGCCACAGCACTAACCGGCGCCATGGGTGGCGCCACTTTGGACATAGTCACAGGTGGAAGTTCTTTGATGTTAGGTGCGCTGGGTGGTGGTGCAGTCGGTGCCTTTGGCGCAGCGATATTCCCCAATAAAATCGCCAGTATGAAAATAAAAGGCTTAAAAACCGGCGGTTGGAATGCATCCCATGGCCCCATGAAAAACGCCAACTTCCCCTACGTGATCCTTGGCCGCTTTTTATATTTCCACAAACAGGTTTGCAATCTCAACCACGCCAATCGCAGTGCCCTTTCCCTGTCCTCTCAGGATTTTCAGAAGATGGTGAGCAACATGGAAAGCGACCTGAAAAAATCCCTCAACGTTGCATGCGACAAACTGGTAAAGCAGCGACCACCAAAAGATTTAAGAGCGATTCTGACCCAGGTGATGAAGGCGTTTTAGCCGGAAAAACTGGTTTGCGAACTGTCCCGGTGAAAAACGTGCAACGAATTTGTGTTAACTCAACTCAACGGTAGCTTTTTGAGCGTTCTTTTTACCATCTTTCATATCAGTGACCTTGTAGACTGCTCCATTTTTATCGTATGTCGTCCACTCACCAACCTGGAAACCATTATCGAAACTACCTGAACGCATCCTTGTCCCATCTTTCCTATACCACTCCCAGTAGCCGACCGGAGTGTTACCTATCACCTGCCCCTTCGCCCAAAGCGATCCGTCTTTGTGACATTGTATAAATTCTTGTGGTGTTTCTTTACTCATCACTGATTTCGCCAAAAATTAGACTTTCACCTTACCGTCAATTAATACACTCATTGAGCCCGATAGTTATAGAGCCAAGCTATACCAGGCTAATACCAGTCAGTGTATAACCTTAACATAACACCCCTTTTAAAATGGTTAAATAACGCATCACGGTTCTGTTCGAAGTACGTTCATTGACGGTCTTCTAGATTCTCCGAATGAGGCTTATATTGACTCACGTCAGGGCTAAATGAGGGATGAAGGTGAACGCCCTTTCGAAAAAGCACCATCAAAGTACTGAGTACTCAATCTGACACCATCAGCTGTTTTTTACTCCTGCATGTTCGGCATTCAAAGCAACCTGGTGGCTCAAATAAAACTAGGGCTAAATAGCCCTGGTTGTTGAATTTAAACTTCAGTGAATCTTTATACAACCGATGCCGGTAGTTCACTCACCAGCCAACCGATAACCGTTAAGGCTCCGGCGTACATCAAAATACCGGCGTAGTTTGCCATCAGAGTTAACGCAATCAGCGGGAGTACCAGACTCCAGGCTAACCATTTTCTGGCCTGGACTGGCACCTGAATATCTACCCTGCGTTTAACATCTGATTTTTCAAATAGCTGTCTTCGTCTGGGGTCTGAGTGAGCCAACAACATCACAATCACAATGGCAAAGATAATAAAAGGTAATGTTTGTATCAGGTGATTCATGACATGGCCTCCTGTTGGTCCGCCAGCGTCTCTTCCTGAGCCGTATGTTTTTCGTTGCTGGCTTTCGCCCGATATAACCCAAACACGCACCAGGCACCACAAAACAGCATCGTCAGATCAATAAACAACATCGCTATCATGTCGTTTTGTGCCGCTTGCAGCCAGCCCACATCCGAGGTGACATAGCGAAACAGTGGCAACAACAAACAGAACAGGCCATTGGCTGCCAGCAGCAAGTTTTTCAGGGTATTCACATTTTTAATCAGCAGTGATACGAGCGTTATAACACCGGCGGCAATAACAAAAGATACCGGCGTCCAGAAACTTTGATTGAGGGCCAAACCGCCACTGATAAAAAAGCCAATAGCGCTGCTAAGGGAGCACAAAGGCAGCCCGTAAAAGCCCCAGACACAAAAACGACTAAACCAACGCCAGTCTGTTTCGGATTTTTCATTGCGGTAGGCGTATAACTGCAGGCCGGTCACGGTCACATAACAGGAGGCCACGCCTAAACTGATCCAGATGATTTTAGAAATCAACCCCGCAAAGGTTCCAAAATGAATGGGATAAATCAGAGACATTATGGCGCTGCCCGCAGAGGGTACTGTACCTACCTGAGGTTTGTATTCTTCAAACTCGCCATTGGTGCCGTTGTACACCAACTGTTCAAAACCGACGCCCCCTTCATTAGGCATAAAAAAGGTAAGCAGGCTGGCCGATTCGGTGCCCCAGTGAGACGCCACCACAAAAATAGGCGCAATGGACTCCCGCTGTGCGGAATCCGCCACCATAGTATTAATATTGGCAGACGCTAACGGTGCTTCGCTTTTTTCCTGCTGTTCGCCGACCAGGGTATGCATCATAGCTTCCTGATCACCGCCAAAGGCCACTACCGCCATGGCCGGTAAACCAAAGGCTGTCGCGAAACTGAAGAAGCTACCGGTAAAGGCCAGTAATATCGCAAACGGTATGCTCCAGGTTCCGGCCACAGTATGGGAATCTCGTTTCAGCGCTTTGCCGTCTCGTTGTTTGCGAATAGAGAACATGTCAGTAAACAAGTGACGGTGCATCATAAAACCAGATACCGCCGCAATCAGCATGGCCAGTCCGAGAATACCGGTAAGCAGTAATCCCCAGGGTGGCGGAATATGTAATTCTGTGTGAATTGCCACTAAGAACCGGCTAAGGGCGTTGCTGTCATCCTGTGCGTAGAGTTCGGAACTGAATCCCTCTTGCTGCAACACCACCTCACCTTGCGGATCGACAATGTATTGAATGCCATATTCGTCCATGTCACCGGATGGATTCTGGCGATGGGTATGAAAGAAATACACCAGTTGCTGGCGATGATTTTCATAGATGGAAATCTCTTCATGGTATTCAGCCGGTGTCTTTTCGGTTAGCCCTTTGATGGTGCCATCCAGATCACTGCTCAACATCAGATTGATGTGGTGATTGCTGTTAGACCATTCGCCGATTTCGTCTGAAACCACCGCCACAGTGCCGGTAAAGATTACCGCGTATAACAACATCCCCAGCACAATGCCCGACCAGGAATGTAGACTTAAAAGCGCTTTGGCTTTGGAACGAATCTCTGTGTTTTTATCAGTCATTTATGCACCCCAAAATTGCAACGCTAAAACAACGCTGTTCACCAGGAACAGCGCCAGCATAATCCATCCGGCTTTCGCTAACTTGTCGGTCAGATAAGTGTAGAAAAACAACGCCGACCAGATAAGTGGAAACATTACTAATGGCATCACGATGTTATTAACTTTGCCGGCACCCGGTGGGAACCAGGCAGCCATAGCCAACATGACAACCAATGCCACTACCAGCGTCACGGGTCCTGTGAGCCAGAAACGTTTACTGGCAAGGAAGGAATTAGATATAGAACTCAAAGCGTTTTCCTGGTCATTGCAATTGCTCTGGCTGTTGCGTGTTATCCACGACAAACTGAAAGCGATTACATTTGATTGATTAACTTTGCCCTAAGTTTACTAGATTGACGAAAAACTGAAAGTATTAATGAGAAGCATTATTAATTTTAATACGAGGATGTATTAAAACAGTGGTTGGCCTGGGCGTCGTTTGAAATATTCGGCGGGTCTCGCTCCGGAATGAGGTGGAACTTGGCAACTCAAACCGGAGCGAGACATACAGTGCTTAAGGAGACCCGTAAAAACCCTAAACACTGCCTACCGAACGCTTTACAATGTTGGCGATTAATAATCCCAACGCAATGTCAGACTGTAGTTGGTCGGGGAACCATAAAAACCCTGATCAGTACGCACAGAATTGATGTACTGCTCGTCCGTTATGTTTTCAAGGTTTAAAGCCAGTGCGATTTGTTCATTAAACTGATAACGCACGTAGCCACCTAATAGTCCGTAACTGTCCTGTGTTATACGGCCATACGCGGTATCGTTATATATTTCACTTTGCCATCTGACAGAAATACCGGCGTGCAGCTTTTCTTCCCATTGAGGCGAATAATCGGCCAATAGCTTGATGGTTCTGCGCGGAATAAAGGTTCTGGCTTCGTCGCCATTTTCATCATCCATAGTCAGCACGGTAAAACCACCCTGCAACGTCCATTCCTTATTCATCTTTCCGGAGAACTCTAACTCAAAACCATTAGAGTCAACGGTTACACCGCGATACAGGGCGTAGTTAAAGTCATCAGAATAATCGTCATCATCAATACCGTCGCCATCGCCATATTCAATGAATTCATACAAGTTTTCTTGTTCTGTTCTGAATACCGCTAAACTCACCAGGAAGTTATTATCGAAACGCTTCTTAAGGCCCATTTCATAACTGCGCCCTTCTGCCGAACCCAGTGGCTGTAAATCTTCGTTCAGGTAGTACTGAGGTTGATAAATATCACTGTAACTACCGTACAGGTTAAGATCTTCCATCACTTCCCAGGTAAAACCCAGGTATGGGCTGCTGCCGTCTTCTGTGGTAGACGTAGACGCGCCCCATGACTCACCTTCGTTTTCGTAATCAACGAAGCTGGCCCCAACGACTAATTCAAAGGCTTCGGTAACAGCCAGTTGCATAGCACCGTAAAAACGATTGAGGGAAATATCGGTAAATCCGGCTTCATAAGCTGGAGCCCATGCAGGTCTGGCAACTTCAGTGCCATTCCAACCAGGTAATCCAGGCATCACGTCAAAGCCGCTTAACGCGCCAAAGTCCATATCACTGGTTTCTGCGTCGGCTAAACTGACTCCCAGATTAAAAGTGTGCTCCAGTCCCCAGGCCATAAAGCTACCCTGCAGATTGTTATCCCAAATCAGGGTGTCTTCATCAGAGGTAAATTTACCCGGATAACCCAGCATACCTAAGCCTGTGTCAGCATCCAATCCGGTGTTGTAATAGGTGTAAAATAGTTCAGACTGATCTTCGTATTTAATGTGATTGACTTTACTGGTGTACTGTAAATCGTCGGTGATATACCAGCTCAGTTCGGCAAATGCGGTTTTATTCAGGGTATCCCAATAGGTCCAGTCCATTGCCGTTGTGGTGGCAACAGAAAAATCCGTTTGAGTACCGTCAGCATAAATTAATGGAATAGCACCCCAGGTTACACCATCGCTGTTGTTGTCCTGATGAGAATAGCCAAAGGTAATTGTTACATCGTCACTTAACTGTCCATCAACAACACCGTAAAAAACAGAGCGGTTGTTTGCATAGTGATCCAGCCAACTTTCTTTGTCCTGATGTACGACTACTGCACGTGCTGCCCAGCTACCAGATTCAGTCAGTGGCGTTGAAACATCGACAACAGCGCGTACATTTGACCAGCGACCTACAGTCAAATCAATACTGGCCTGAGTATCATTTCCAGGGCGCTTTCTGACATAGTTAACAGTACCGGATGGATTGCCTAATCCAGTAATAAGGCCATTTGAACCACGGATAAATTCCACTTTTTCATACATGGCGGTATCCAGATCACCAACAAAAATATCGCCAAACGGGATACCAGCACCATCAACATGCATACTGGTGATGTCAAAACCTCTGGCATTGAAATAGGTACGATCAGTTTCAGTGGAATCAACATTGATACCGGTTACATTTTTGAACAGGCTATTGATATCCGTCAGGTTATAGTCAGCGATGGTCTCGCCTTCCAGGATTGACAACGATTGCGGGGTATCGAAGCTATCCAGACCTAAACCTGTTGCACCTGAGCTAATACGTTGAATTCGGCTTTCTACAATGCGGATGCGTTCAATGCTTTTTTCTGCGTCTGCAGCAGTTTGCGCTTGAGTCGAATCGGTTGTTTGTGCTTCAAGGCTGAATGCCAACATAATTGGCGACAGTGCGAAAAAGTGCTTTTTAGTCATTCGGTTCTCTATAAATTGCGTGTGTTTATGTAAACGCCTACATTATAAATAGAGAAACAAACATTTCAATTGATAATTATTCGTATTTGCGTATTTATTTGCGTTATTTTTGTTTTTACTGTTATTTATCCAATAATTTACAGTCTAAAAAATGCATAGGCTAAAAATACACCCGGGATTCGGACAATCCCCTTTGTGGTCAATATAAAGCGAACTGAATTGAATTGAATTGAATTGAGAGACAAGTGTAGAAACTAAAAAACCACCTGCCGAAACAGGTGGTTTGATAAATTACATTGAGTGAAGGTTAATCCAGATATTCAATGCGCAGATTGTCCAGTACCACGGTACCGCCACTTTCTGTGCGCAGCTGAATAAAGGAGTTTGCGGTTGCCACCGGTCCTTCTACGGTTAAGGTTCCCAAACTTAATTCGGTAATTAGCGTCTGGTAGAATTTAGAACCGCCGCCCAGATGAGACTTACTGCTGCTACTGGTGTTGTTGTCCACATAGATCTGGAAGTTGTTGTCGGCATCCGGATCTAAAGTACTAACGACATCCACCACTATTCGGTACGGCTGGCTTAAATCAAAGACACCACTTACTGACGTGTCATCAGCAGACGTGTCTGTACCCGGATTGCTTTCGCCCAGGGTAAAGCGCGCACTGGTGAGCGATATCTCGCCATTTTCCAGTACTATGCCGCTGCCGCCGCCGGTAACGTTGTACAGTGGTGCACTGCTGTCTTCCGGTAATGATTTATAGTCGGCGCTGAAAAAGCTGTCTTTATCTGCCGCACTAAAGTCCTCAGCAAACGGCAGGCTAACGTCAGTCGCTTCACCGTTGCCTTCACCTTCACCACCGCCCTGCTCTATTGCCGGGATTTCCAGGCCAGACTGGTCGATTTTACCAACACCGGCATTGTTAATTACCTTGTTCTTCACCACATCAGCGGGATCCAACTGGTAATCGTAAGGCACTTCATAACTACTGGTTGGTTCGGCATCAGGTCCGGCACTCACGTCTCCGTCAGCCGGAGTTGACCAGACAACACCATCACCAAACAGGTTGCCAGAAGTATTCCAGTAACCAATTTGCTCAGAATAGAAGGATACGATGGGGTTTTTGGTATTTTCAAATACGTTATTTTGTATCTGTAATTCCGCTCCCATGCGCGAGTTCATACCGGATGAAGAGATGTTGTTATAGTAGTTGTTATACAAATGACCATAACCAAATCTGAACAGTGGTAAACGCGACTCGATATTCTCGAAGCGATTGTGATGGAAGGTAATAAAACGCTCAGTGTTACTGGTATCGTTATCCGTATGACCGTGCAACGAACCTTTCCAGTGATCGTGCAGGTAGTTGTAAGAAATGGTGATATAGCGCGCACCTGATTTGCTGTCGATCAGACCATCGTAATAGTCCTTATCAACATCCAGGGTGCTGTATAACTCGTTGTGATCAATCCAGATACGACTGGTGGTGGAGCCATCGTCATCGCCTTCAATGGAAATGGCATCTTTGCCGCCTGTCAACACATGATGAATTTTCAGGTTCTGAATAATGATGTTGTTGGCACGACGGATGGAAATGCCAATACCATCAAACTCACCTCTGTCAGCCACACCGATAATTGAAACGTTGTCCATATCTTTGATTTCGATAGAACGTCCCGAGCCACCGCTGTTGGCGTCAGTAATCGTGCCATCTACATAGATCGTCACCGGTACATTGGCGGCACTGGCAGTATCCAGCGCATTGATTAAAGACAGGCCGTTATCTACGGTAACCACAGTGCCACCGGCACCACCTGTTACCTCGAAGTTATAACCTGCGAAGCCCAGGTCTGTCAGGTCTTCTTCAATCGTTGGAGCTTCCACCGCAGAAGGTGTCCAGCCTGCGCCGCTGTCGTAGCCGGCAAATACCGCAGCCCGGGTGCTAAAGGCAACCGCTTCGTCCTGAGTCAGTATGTAGCCACCAGCTCGGGCAGAGAGATCCAGTGGGTTACCCTCTAAATCCATACTGCCATACTCACGCCAGCCGGCATTAGCAGTGGCAGGGTCCGGATTCGGTGCAGGTTGACCATTAATACCATTGTAGGCCCAGCCCACGCCCGCAATGTGTGGCCCGAACTTATTGTTGATCAGGGTCACGTTATCAAAGTAGTTGCTGTTACCGCCACTGCGCGCGATGTAAGTAGAATCATCTAACACCAGGTTACCTAATGGACCAGGGCCAGAGGTAAATTCACTGTTCAGGAACACAAACCCCGGATCATCGGCATTTTGAACACGAGCCTGCAATACATAGCCACCAGGGCTATCTTCATCGGCACCGTATTTAGAATCACCAATGCTACGGATCTCACTTTCTTCAAATAATGCAGCTGTGGCATAACCCCAGATAAAGTCCACATTACCTGCCACCAATGAGTTGTAGAACCAGGCATAACCTTTTAACAGTAGCGTATCTTGCTCACTGTAGAAGTTCATGTTGTTGGCTGTCAGACGACCAGTACTATTGAAATATATGGTTTCCGCCTGATTAGAGTTGACGTTATCCCGAATATGACTGTTTTTCAGGGTAAAGTTGTTGAGCAACAGGTTGTCGGCACCTTCCACTAAGAAGACGCTACGGCCTCCTCCTGGCGTGCCAGTGCTCAGCGGCTCGCTGCCACCTGTGCCGCCATTAAAGGACTCATAGTTGTCGTAATACACCAGGCTGGCTGCGCGATCTTCACCCTGAATGGTGAGATTGTTTTTGTTGCGCAGGTACAGAAGTTCGTTGTATTGGCCGGATTTAATGGTAATGGTGGCAGCGTCATCTCTGCCCACATGTTGCATAACGTAGTTCAGTGCACCCTGTACGGTTCTGAAGTCTGCGTTACCGTCATCATCCACGGTAATATCTGTACCGGCAGGCGCAATTTCTTTGGTGCTGAATTGCCAACCCGTATTGGCGCCCAGACCGGTAAAATCGGCACCGTTTAAGGTGGTGCCGGTAACCACACCTTCACCGATAGCCACATAATAATCACTGTTGTAATCCAGTGCAGCTGTGTGCAGTTTAACGGTTAAGGTGTTGCCGCTTATCGTCAGCGGACGATAGTTAACGCGGCGCACGCGATCCTGGCCCTGATAACCGATGTTATCAATTTCGCCGCCAAGAGAAATCACATCAACAATACTGTTGTCACTGGCAGCATACACTCTGACCTCGCCTACCTCACCCAGAGTAGGTGGGCTGTCGAAGGTGATGCTCAGGCTGGTATCAATATACGCGTTTTGCGTGTTGATCACCGGGGATACACGGCTGCTGATATCACCATATTCAGAAACCGGCATAACAAAGCCTTCTTCGACGCTGACGTCAATAGTTTTACGCAAACTATCGTCAGAGCCACTGACAAAGGTCACTGTGGCCGTACCAGCGCCAACCGGCGTTAAAATAACATTGCTGGCGTCAACGGTAACACTGACTACGGCACTGTCAGATGAGGTTGCGCTAAAGCTGTCTTCGGTGACACCGTCATTTTGCACCGCAGTTACATAAACATACAGAGGGTCACTGGTGGTGGTGGTTTGCCATTCGGGTGACTTGTAGTCCAGCGTCAGCTGAACCGGCTTAACGGTGGGGTCGCCAACTTTGATATCGTCGATTTCAAAGGAGCGGTTGTTGGTAAACATACCAATCAAACCTTTCGCCGTGTAACTGCTGTCAGCCACAGAGCCCATTTCTTCGCCGTCTAAATACACGGTTAACAGATCACCTTGCAGGTCAAAACGAACGCGATACCACACACCGTCAGTACCATCCTGTGTACCCAGGATAAGCGGCGTAGATGCCTGCACCGGTCTGCTGATGGAGCCATCAGTGCTGATGGCCACTTCAGCGCGGGTACTGCTAGTAGAATTCTGCAGATTTAAACCGCCACCGTACCAATTACCTTCACTGTCGTAGCGTCCTAACAGATACAGTTGTTTGTTCGCCGTGGTGCTATTTTGTCTGGGACGAATGCGCGCTTCGATAAAATAATCAGCGGTATCCGGTATGGATGCCATCGCAGCATCCGTCAGGCGGATAATTTCACCACCGGCACTGCCTGCGGTATAGCGCAATACGGTATTGCTGTCGTCTTCGACTGTATCCCATTGGCCCACTGCACCATCAGTGTTATCAGCAGTGGCTAACAGTTCCCAGTTAGACAAATCACCCAGAGCAAAATCATCACAGAAATACAGCGATGGTTCATCGTCACAGGAAAAGATCGACGGACCAGTTTCCAGCGGTTCATATTCAATGGCCAGGTTATCAATCACGACCGTGCCGCCGCTTTCCGTGCGCAGTTGCAGGAAAGATGAAGCCGTAGCTTCCAGGCCTTCAATCACAATTCTTTCGCCCACTGGCATCTCATTGATCAGGATCTGATAAAACTTAGACGCAGAGCCGTGAATGGATTTACCACTGCTGCTGGTATTGTTGTCCACATACAGTTGGAAATGATTGTCGCCATCCGGGTCGTCAGCGCTGATCAAGTCAAAGCTCACCTTGTACGGACGACTCAGGTCATAGATACCGGTTGTGCTGGTATCATCTGCTGACGTTTCGGTGTCTGGGGTGCGATTCCCCCAACTGAATCTGGCGCTGCTGATACTCAGTTGCCCGTCTGTAATGGTTAAACCACTACCACCGCCAGTGACAGAGTAAAGTGCGGTACTGGCATCATCCGGAATAGACTTGTATTCAGGTGTGAAGAATAACTCCGTAGAAGTTTCAAAATCTTCGTCTGCCAGAACTAAAGCATCAATATATTCAATGCGCAGATTATTGATAATCACCACACCACCGCTTTCAGTGCGCAGTTGTAAGAAGGAGTTTTGGGTTGCCAATAAGCCTTCTACTTCCAGTGTAGTGCCAGGCTCAAGCGTATTGATCAGCTCACTGTAAAATTTGGAGGCACTGCCATGAATAGACTTACCACTGCTGCTGGTGTTGTTGTCCACATAAATCTGGAAGTTGTTGTTTCCTTCCGGATCACTGACATAAACAATATCCATCACCACTTTATATGGGCGACTCAGATCCAGTACCCCTGAGGTAGTTTGATCTTCTGCACTGGTTTCCACATCCGGAGTACTGTTACCTATGGTGAAACGTCCGGAGTCAATCTGTAATCCGTCTTCCACCACGCTCACAGAGCCACCGGTACGGGTGTACATAGGTAAGGTTTCACCTTGTGCATTGGTCAGAGAATCGAATTCCTCAGAGAAGATATCCGCAGTTACGCCGACAAAATCGTAGTTCAGCGGTAAATTGCTGTTTGGAATTTCCGGTTGCTCTGGTTCTGTGGGTTCTTCCGGCTCTTCAGGTTCTTCCGGGATTTCGACATCCACAGAATCTGCAACCGTTTCAATCTTCAGGTTATCAATGGTAATGCGACCACTGCTGTCGGTACGCAGCTGGAAGAATGAATTAGTAATGCTGGTATCTAAAATCCGGGCATCAGGATCATCAGCCGGTAAGCCGGAAACATCGCTGCCTGGTTCATAGGTATACACGAATCGCTGGCCCTGAGGCAGATTTTCATCATTGATACTCAGGCCATAGAACTTGGATGCGTCACCATGTACTGAATTGCCCTGACTGGTGGTGTTGTTGTCAACATACATGTTGAAGCTGCCGCCACCGTTATGGGAAATCACGTCAAAACTGATGGTAAAACCCTGGCTGATATTATAAATACCTGTGCCAAAAGTATCTGAACCACTGGTAGACTGACCGGGATCTGCAGCCGCGTTACCAATGGTAAAGCGCGCGCCTTCCAGAGTTAACTGCCCCAACTCGGCATCCAGTAACGGGCTACCGCCGGTTTTAAAATACAATGGCCCACTGTTGGGATCATCACTCAGGCGTTTGTAACCAGAAGAGAAAAATGTGGTGGTATCGGTATCAAACTCTTCCAGCAATGCCGGTTCTACCGAGTTCGCCAGTTCTTCCAACGCTGCCAGTTCAATTTCTGCCTGTTCCTGAGACACCACCAGCAGATTGTCTTTCGCATCATCGGCGGCATCACAAGCGGCGACTAAGGACGTTAGCGCGCCAGCGCTGTCGTCTTCAAAACACAGGCTATAAACCTGATTCACCGTATTAAAGGAGCGCGAAATCAGATAAACAGTTTCATCAGCTGCGGTGAGTGCCAGAGCTCTGCGGCCAAAGTCAAAATTGTACTCACCCGCTACATCGGCCTCGTCTGAGCTGTAGATAAAGCTGCCACTCAGTCCATCATCACCAGATGGCGTGAAGGTAATGGATGCCAGTACGGGTGTATTGCCATCCAGAAATGCATGAAATAAGGTGCCGGAAATCACATCCGCATTAAACGCATTGGTCAGCAATGTGCCGTATTCAGTTTCCAGGTATTCTACGAAATGCAATATTGCCGCATCATAATCGACCAGAGTATCGCTGCCACCACCGGCAGCCGGCAACCAGGCTTCCACGTCTGCGGCAAATTCGTCTGCCGGACGATTAAAGAAATCGGCCACGGTTTGACCATCCTGCAACAGCATTTGCGCGGCATCGGCAGCGCTGTCGCTGATGCTAATGCCGTTAGAAGGATCACCGTCGGTGTCCAGCGCCTGCAACAACCGCAAGGTATTAACCACAGGTTGATTGAACACGTTATCCGTGCCGAACATATCCAGTGGGGTTAATACTGCTGACGCAGGTACACCGGGAAAGCTTAACTCCCCGATTGAAAAGGTAATAAAGTCACCTCTGAAATAGGAAAACTCACCATTTGCGGTGGTGCTTCCATTTTGAAATGACTCAGAGTTATAGCTAATTCCCTGAACCGGGCTATCTACAAACACACCGGTCAAAGCGGGAGCCGGTGCTTCTTTTACATTAATGGTTTCGTCATAACCACAGCTGGTTGCTATCAAACCACCTGCGATCAGGACTGCATTGCGGAGTTTCATGTCTTCTCCTTAAAAAGGTTTTGCGTGAATTCCGGAGTGCGCTGCATGAGGCCACACTCCGTTTTTACTTAATTCTGTACTCAACAGAATTGCCCAAATGCATTAATAAAACTTGATAGTGGTACCCAACTGAAACGAGCGACCATACACTTCTTTCTGATACAGGATGTTGCCACCGCTGTATTGATTGCCTTCAAAGTAACGTAAATCTTCAGATTCAGTGATGTTGATGGCATCAAAATAGATTTGAATATTGCTGGTCAGATCGTACTTCAGCTTGATGTCCAGATTGGTGTAGCCGTCCTGATATTGGTCAGCCCAAACTTTGCATTGTTTGGCATTGGATACATCCACACTGGCCGGGCAGGAACCAATCTGCTCTAACACTTCAGAGCGGTAGTTACCAATCACACGGGCAGAGAAGACTTCATTTTCCCAGCCTAAAGTCAGGTTAAAAGTGGTGTCAGCCTGGTCAGGCAACGCCACTTTGGTTTGTCGGATTGAGCTGTCCAGCGTCGCTTCACTGTCCAGGAAGGTAGCGTTGGATTGCACGAAAAAGCCATTTTCGAAATACTGGTTATAGCTCAGCTCTAAACCAAAAACCGTGGCCTTATCACCGTTCAGAGTAATATTGATTTGGTTCAGAACCAGATCCTGAGGAATAACAAATTCAGTGATTTGATTTACCGGTAAGGTCAGTGGCAGATCTGCAATTGACGCCGTCAGGCCATTCACATCAACGATAAAATTATCGATATCTTTGTAGAAAATCGCCGCTTCCATAAACAGGTTTTCACTGGGATACCAACCGATTGAAGCATCGTAGTTAATGGATGTCATGGCTGTCAGGTTAGGGTTACCCACATCAAGGCCATTGTCTGGCCCCAGAATGTAATCCTGCAATTGCTGTACATTGGCGCTGCCCTGATCATCGTCACAATTATCACTATTGGGCGGACACAACTGAATATCACTGTCAAACGTGGCAAAGCCCCGCGCCTGTTTAAAGGACGGCCGGGTAAAGCTGGTCCAGGCGGCGGCTCTTACCAAAATATCGGCTGTAGGCTCATAGCGCAGATGGGCACTGGGGAAGAATTCACTGTATTTAATGGAGGATTCCGGCATGGGAATGGCGATATCCAGACTGCCCTGCCCGGCTCCGTTAAACTCAAAGTCATCATTTTCCAGCGACAGGTAACCGGTGGATGAGAACTCCGTCTCCACCCAGCGAACACCGGTGATCAGCGTGGCGTCTTCACCGATAGGCGTTTCCAGCATCGCATACAATGCTTTGGTGTCTTCGGTGATGGTGTAATCTTGTTTGGTACTCTCTACCGACGTCTCATCATTGGTAGCGCCGGAAATGGTTTGACGGGTAACATTGACAATATCATCCACGGTTTGAGTACTTTCAAACGGATACTGGAAGGTAGAGCCACCCGGGATAGTACTGGCGTAATCCGCGAGACTGGAATTCACCGCGTCAATACAGGCCTGATCACCATTACAATCGTCTGCAGACGGATCAAAGCTCCAGCGATCTTTGTCGCGAATGTGATCCCGCTGGGTCACCAAGCCACCGAATTTAAAGTAATTGATATAATCGTTAAATACGTCTTTTTGCAAATTGAGCTGGTAGGTTTTCAAATCATCTGTACGCACCCCACCTTCCAAAAAGAGGTTATCAAATGCCCAGTTGGACAAATCACTGGCATCGCCGCTACCGGATGTGCCGAACATGCCTTCTTCATAGGTCAAACCGGCCATTTGGGCCGCCTGCTCTGGGGTTAATACCTGGGCGTTGATGTTGTCTCTCAGACCCTGACCATACACTATCAGGTCGCGCTCGCGAAACTGCACCCGACGATCACCACGGGAGTCTTCTTCGGATTTGGAATTGGCAAATTCGTAATCCAATGTCCAGTCATCGCCAAATTTGTTGCTGCCACCAATACTAAAGGTCTGGCTCTCGTTACTGCTTTCCTGAATAAAGTGCTGATGAAATACATCAATATCACTCAGGATAAACTCTTTACTCTGGTCATCCACGTACAGGATTTCACCGCTACCAACAGAACCAGCATCCTGAAAATCGTAAAATTCACGTAATGCCAAGTCACCATCATCAAACTGGGTGTGGGTGCCTTTGATGTAATAATAATCGGTGTCGGTAGGTTTAAACTCTAAATTCAAAGAGGCCGCTTTACGGGTACGGTCGGCTATTTCCCGGCGCACTTCCAACTGCGATGGTCCCAGAATTTCCGGGCCGTTTATCTCGTCATCAGCCAGACCAAAATCCGCCTGATAATATTTCATTTCGTTGGTGCTGTGATGACGGGTTTCGTCCACCTGGGTCTGTCGATCTTCATAGGAAATTGCATAGCCAATCCCGATTTTTTCATCCATAAACAGTTGTGTACCGTCCAGGCTGAATTTCGGTGAATGTTCGCCACGCAAATCGGAATAGGAATCCTGAAGGCGCATCTTTAAGTTGTTTTTACCTCTGTCAAAGGCTGAAATCGCTTTAACATTGACCGTACCACCGATTGAGTTCAGGTTCTGATCCGGGGTCAGGGTTTTTAATACTTCGATTGTTCCCAGCAGGTCAGCCGGCAAGGCATCTAAGCCCACTTTTCGATCATCGCCAACACCTGACATTTCGGCGCCGTTCATATTGACCGAAACAAATCCGGGTCCAAGACCACGCACGGTTACAAACTTGCCTTCCCCTTCGCTGCGTTGCAAGGTTACACCCGGCAAACGACGCAGAGATTCAGCGACGTTCTGGTCGACAAAATTACCTAAGTCATCTGTAGAAATTATGGAGCTAAAACCCTTTTTAAGACGTTCCAGGTCACGGGCTTTTAAATCGGCCTCTTTTACCCCTTTGACCTGAATAACCTCCAGGTCCTGTTCGGCTTCACTGACCGCCGCGGTTTCCTGTTGGGTGGGTTGCTCGTCCTCGTTGCCGGCCTGCTGTGCCACCGTCGGCATCGCCACCATTAATGCAACCAGGACTGTATTCAACTTAAAGCGTTTCATGTGGAATTTCTCCAGTCTCTTTGTTTTGATTCCTAAAAAACAGCAAGCCCAACATCCCGCAAACAACCAAACTGGGACAAAGGCAAAACTGTATGTAGCGTTTATTTAGAGTTATAAAAATATTAATTGCCACCGGTGGCAAATTTAGTAACAAAAAAGCCATTTGTCAACCAATTGTTAATAGTAAATGCGAATTTGTTAAAAACTTTTGAAGTCAGTAAAATTCACAAAAAAGCAGATAAATGAAGTCATTTCCTGCGAATAAGACAGGAAATGACGGGAAATGAATTTTTGATACGGACCCCAAAAGTCCGCTTAGAAAGGAATTAAAAGGCGCCTATTTTATCTAACCAGAGTGGAATTTTTTCCGCAGACGGTAAGGCGTCATCGCTACCGTCTGTGACATATTCCGACCGGTAATGTTGCCAACTGGCAATTACCTGCAGTTCGGTATCGATAATGCCGTTACCGCCCCCCACTTGTCGGGTGTTAATCTGCTGTAACAAACGCTGATCCACCGAATCCATAAATTTGCCTTTTCTGTTGCGATTGGCCCCTATTTCAGCTTGTTCAATTAAACGTTGATAGCTTTGTTCGGCGGTTTCAACTGGCATAACAAAAAATGCCGGCATAAACCAAAAAGGCTCCGTCACCAAACTTTGCCGGAATATGGCCTGACGCTGATCTGCGCTCAATTTTTTGGCATTTTTTATTTCAATGCCCAGCCTGTTGCTGCCGCTTTTCTGCGCTTCCCCGTGCATAACATTGCCATGGATAAAGGCTTGCGTCAGACTGTCACCTTCTCCCCACAGTTGGAAGAATCGCTTTGGTTTACTGGCAGGTCCTGGTAAATAATAGTTGTTTACCAGGTTAAAACGCCCGGCTTCACCGCCGTAGCCACTTTGACTACCCCAGTTGTAAAACACGTTATTGCGCACATCGGTCAGCTCCTCTGTTTGGGCATAAGGAGCACCCAGTCGATAACCATTAATACGCGGGTTGCGGCTGTGGTGATGCGCCATTAAATTATACACAAAACTGGCACGACTGCCGCCCCAGATCCCTCCATAGCCGTGTTCACCTTTAGCGTGACCGGCGTTATTCAGGCTCTCCGAAATAATACTGTATTGCAGGGTAAAATTTTGATTGTTGTAAAAGGAGGCCACTTCATCATTGGCCCAACTCAACGAGCAATGATCGATGATAATATCGCGATGACGTCGGGCCGTCAGGGCATCCCCCTGCGACTGTGCACTTCCGGGTCGAAAGCGCAGATAACGTATAATCACCTGATTGGCTTTGATTTCTGTTTCAGCTCCACTGATCACAATACCACCAGGTGAAGATTGCCCGGCGAGTGTGATGTAATCGTGTTTGATCACGAGTGGCGCTTGCAGTTGAATTACGCCGGACACCGAAAATACCACGATTCTGGGTTCATTCTGAGTCACAGCATAACGCAAACTACCAGGCTCCGGTGAGTCAGGGTTATCGCTAAGGGTATCTACCACAATCACCTTACCACCGCGCCCGCCCTGCGTGTATTTACCAAAACCTTCAGCCTCAGGAAAAGCCAAAGGCGGTAATGTATCAGCCAGCAAAGAGGGTACCGCCAGATAACACAAGCAAGTCAGACAGATGACTCTCCAAAGTGACCTTATTGTCCAATCGCGAGTAAGCAACACTCGCTGATGATCTCTTACAATTGACGCTTTTCTCATGACAGGGTTATCCGGCTTTTATTTAACGTGGTTTATGCCGCTTTTTTATTCGCAGCGATACAAGACTCCGTGATTTTTGCAAATTCACGAGCGCTCACCCATTCCTTTTTCGCAATCCAGGTGCCTCCAACCGCAAAGCAATTGTCTAATTGCAGGTAGTCCATTTTATTGGCTTCACTCACCCCACCCGTGGGACAAAAAGCCAGATCAGGAAAAATACTGCCAAGCGCTTTGATAAATTGATAGCCGCCAGACAGGTTAGCCGGGAACAACTTAAGTTCTTTAAAGCCGTGTTCACGGGCCATTAAAATATCACCGGTGTTCGACACACCTGGCAATACAGGTACCTCAACGGCAGCCAGCTTTTTCAAAAAGTCTGGTGAAATTGCCGGGGTAACGATAAAGTCAGAACCCGCCTCAATAGCTGCGTTCAGACTTTGTTCGTCCACCACGGTGCCCGCGCCGACGATCAGATCCGGTAACTGCTGCTTGATAGCCTCTAATACCTGCAACGACGCCGGGGTTCTCAATACAACTTCCACTAAACGGATATCAGCCTGTTGCATGGCAGCGGCAATGGCCAGTCCGTCATCCACTGAGTCAGCCTGAATAATAGGTAACAAGCATTGATCCTGCATAAGAGTTTTAAATGATTTCATTAGTTATCGCCAAAGTAGAAAAGTGTTAAAAAGTGGAAATATGACCTGTGTCTGATATCTCAGTCAGGTGGTTGCGAAGCGTTTGTAGTTCTTCGCTGGGAAGCCAGGTATTGTCAAAGACCCAGGCCTCTAAAGAGGGATATTGCGCCGGAACCCAGTCTGTTAAGCGCAGATTGTCATTGGCCCATTCAAGTTCCTGCGGAAAGCTGTTGCCACTAAAAAAGTAGCGATCTCCGTACAAGTTTGGGCGTTCGCGATCAGGGTCCTGAGGGTAGCGCTTTTTAAACAAAGGCTTATCTGCCATGCGCTCACTGAAGGTGGAATTTAACAGGAAAAATTGCGCATCATAATGACGACGCCCCAACCAGAACCCCTGAACACCGTCAAACTGGCTGTCGCTGACCACCAGCTTATAATCCGGGTCCAGTTCACCGTCATGCCAAAGTGTGGCGGTTTGAGCGTGATTAAAAAATTCTGAGCGTTCAATCAGCGCGGTGCCTCTGGGGCATACCATGTCGGTGTAACCTGAAAAATAACAATCGGCGTGATAATAGCGTCCGTCTTTGTTCCACAAACTCAGCGTATCATCACCATCGGCAATCAATCGGCAGTTCTTCAGGATAATGCGATCGCTATTGGCAAACCCTCTGACGGCAAACTGATGTTCCGAAGTATTGTGCTGACGGCCATAGTCGTTTTCCACGGTCAGGTTAATCAGACTGATATCCGAACCGTTGATGTTCACCACCGCTGCGCCCCAGTCATTGTCGTGGTTGCTGCGCCAGTGCTTTCTCAGAATGCTCTGTTTAATGATGGTTTTTTGCGCCGATACGCCAATAATGGCCAGCTGATTGCGACTGATAAACAGCTTTTCCTGATACAGCCCTTCGTCTACCAATATAATCGCCCGCTGATAAACACTACTGGCATTAATGGCAGACTGAATGGTTTGATAAGGGGCAGATTTCCCCACCCGCAAAACACCAATATCGGTATCCAATGCCAGACTCTGAAAGCTCAGAATACAAAACAACAGAAGTGCTAACCTTCTCATCTTGCTCATCTCCACTACTGTCCGGCAAATGAGGTATCAACTGGCACTATTGCGCCCTTGCCCTGGATAACCTGTCCCGCCAGTTTGTTACCCCAACTGGCACAGGTTGCGTGATCTTGCTGCAGCAGCCATCCGGCAAGATAACCCGCATTAAAGGAGTCCCCTGCGGCTGTGGTATCCAGCACCTGCTTAACCGGTTCTGTAGGATGATGATGGGTTTGATTATTATATGTGTAAAAGCAACCATTGCTGCCATCTTTAATGACAATTTCAGCAATGTCGTACTTTTGCAATCGAGCCAGGCATGCAGCAGTATCCGGGTCAGCCCAGAGTTGCTGTTCATCATCGATGGTCAATAATGCCAGGTCGCACAAGGCGTATATTTGCTCATACACCTGCCGGGTTTGTGCTACCGATTGCCACAAGCGAGGACGATAATTGCTGTCAAACACAAGTTTAACGCCCTGCTTGCGCAATTCAGCCAGTTTATCCAGCAATAATTGGCGATCCGTTTCCGGTAATATCGCCAGGCTAATGCCCGACAAATACAAGGCATCAAATTCACGCAATGCCTCGAAAATGGCGTCGATATCTTTGTGCTGCATAATAAAACGCGCCGCGGCACTGTCGCGCCAGTACTGGAAACTACGCTCCCCTGAGGCGTCATTTTGGATCAGATACAAGCCTGCATGACGGGATTCGTCCCGCATAACAAACTGACAATCCACCCCGTATTGTTGCCATTCACGTACGATTGCATCACTGAGCACGTCGGTGCCCATGGCGGTAACATAACTGGTTTGCAATCTGTCTTTGGCCACCTGCTTCAGATACACCGCGGTGTTCATGGTGTCGCCACCAAACCGTTGCTGCATGGCTCCCATTAACTCACCAGAAATCTCCACCATACATTCACCCAGTATGGCGATTTTTGCCACTGCCATTACAACGTGACTCCTTTTTTCCAGATGGCTACTTCGCGAATCTGATTGCGCTCGTTCTTCACCGGCTCGCCGTTACAGGCCGCCACCAACAAATCAATAAACTCATCTAACAATTGCGGCATACTGGTGTCCGACATTAATCTGCCGGCATCAAAATCAATCCAGTGCGGTTTCTTGTTAGCCAGTTCTGAATTAGTAGCAATTTTCAGGGTAGGCACAAATCCGCCGTATGGGGTGCCCCTGCCCGTTGTAAACAACACCATGTGACAACCGCAGGCAGCCAATGCACTGGTGGCAATGGCGTCATTGCCCGGCGCATTGAGCAGATGTAGTCCCTGCTCTTTAATGATTTCACCGTATTCCAAGACTGCCTGAACTTTGCTGCGCCCCGCTTTTTGGGTACAGCCCAGTGACTTGTCTTCTAAAGTGGTAATGCCACCGCTTTTATTGCCCGGCGATGGATTTTCATAAATGGGCTGATTGTGATCTTTGTAATAGCGTTTAAAGCCGTTCACCATGTTCACCAGGTCGTGAAAGGTTGCTTCGTCTTTACAACGGGACATCAAGATGGTTTCTGCACCAAACATTTCCGGAACTTCGGTCAGCACAGTGGTACCACCACGGGCGATCAGGTAGTCAGAAAACTCACCCAACAATGGGTTCGCGGTAATGCCAGATAAACCATCACTGCCACCGCATTCCAGACCAAAGCGCACTTCTGATAAACGCCCCGGTTGGCGCTTGTCCTGGCGCATGGTTTTATACAACTCTTCCATCAGTTCCAGACCAGCTTCCACTTCGTCTTCGACGTGCTGTGTCACCAAAAATTTCAGACGGTCGCTGGAAACTTCAGTGACACCGGAGCGAAACGCCCCCACCTGGTTGTTTTCACAACCCAGGCCTACCACCAATACGCCACCGGCGTTAGGGTGTCTGGCCATATTTTGCAACAGTACCCGGGTGGTATCTAAATCGTCACCTAATTGCGAACAGCCAAACTGGTGCGGAAACACAAACACACCATCGATTTCCATGTCTGGATGTGACTGAATAAAGCGATTTACCATTTGCGTGGCCATGCCATTGACGCAACCAACCGTGGGTACCACCCAAAGCTCGTTGCGAATTGCCACAGTGCCATTGTCACGGCGGTAGATATTTATCTCGGGTGAATCGTCTTGCAGTGCAGCAAAGTCTGGCAATTCAGGTACGTAGCTGTACTCCAGTTCGTCATTCAGGTTGGTTTTTATATGGTCTGTATGTACCCATTGTCCTTTGACAATGGCATTCAGCGCATGCCCTATGGGCGCGCCATATTTTATAACATTGTCTCCCTGAGCAATGTCCTGCAGCGCCACTTTGTGACCTTTCTCAACATCTTCGACCAACTCTACGCTGATCCCGTCAAGCTCAACAACGTCCCCTTTTGCCAACGGCGCCAGGGCGACCATTACGTTGTCTTGCGCATGTAAACGAATAAATTTTTTCATACCTCGTCCCTCTCTAACAGGGTGGTTAAGGTGGTTCTGACACCATCTCGTATAAACAGGGTTAGCAGTTCAGTGACTTGCTGTTGTAAATCTGCCACCTGAGACATATCCTGCTGCCAGTGCCACTCGGCGGATAATACCTGCTGTACCAGATCAGTCACTGACAGGGTTTGGGCATCATAGCTTTGCCACAATTCAGCAAAACTGCTTAGCCACTTTTCACCATCAGACAACGGAATTTGCTCTCCGTCCCGCACTCCGCGATAAAACAAAATTTGTCCTGCTATCGCTGCTGCCATGAGTTTAGGTGCTTTGCACGACTGGGTAACATACTTTTGTAGTTGCGGCACAATACGGGTATTGAACTTAGTCATGCTGTTTAATGCAATAGACACCAGTTGATGATGAATAAACGGATTTTTAAACCGCTTAATGACATCATTGGCGAAACCCTGCAATTCATCTTCAGGCAAATCCAGTGTTGGAATGATTTCGTCGAACATCAGCTGTTCAACGTAGCGCGCATACAACGCATCATCCATGGTTTCACCCACGGTATTCAGGCCCCCCAAATAAGCTAACGGCACTAACGCTGTGTGGGCACCATTTAAGATAGCCACTTTGCGTTGCTTGTAGGGATAAATGTCCTCTACCACTTTGATATTGAGACTGCTGTCATCCAGTTTTAAAAAGGATTTCAGTGCTTCAGGTCCCTGAATCACAAACAGGTGGAAATACTCAGCTGTCACCATGAAGTTATCCAGATAGCCAAAGCGTTCCTGCAAGGCCTGATGCTCGTCTCTGGGGAATCCCGTTACAATGCGATCCACCAGGGTTGAACAAAAATGATTGGCGGATTCTAACCAGTTAACAAAACCGTCCTCTAACTGCCACAACTGGCAGTATTGCAGAACGATTTCTTTCAGTTTGTCGCCATTGTAATCAATTAACTCGCAGGGAATAATGATCAGTCCGGATTCTTCACTACCGGCAAAGTGTTGGTAACGATGATGTAACCATTGTGTTAATTTTGCGGGAAATGCCGCTGCCGGCGCATCGCTTAACTTATCGGTGTCGATAAACTCAATTCCCGCTTCAGTGGTATTAGAAAATATCAGCTTAATATCCGGTGATTCAGCCAGCGCCATATAGCGTTCAAATTCTTTGTACACCGGAATTTCTTCGTTAATACAATCAATAATACGAATTTGCTCTACCGCCTCGCCAGACTCGTCAATACCGCGAATGATGCTGGTATAGAGTCCATCCTGCGTGTTGAGCAACGGCAGCGTGTCGTAATCGATGGGACGAATCACCGCAACCCCGGCTTGCAGATCATTCTCTTTGTTTAGGTGATCAATTTGCCAGTCTACAAAGGCACGTAAAAAGTTTCCTTCGCCGAATTGCATGATACGGGTTGGGTAATTTTCAAAAGGAAATTCGGTTCGGTTTAATTTTTTCATCTTCAGCCCCAGCTAAATTCACAGGTCATATAACATTGCCAGCCTATATGCAGAAAGCGTTCGGGTTCTTTCTCCGGAGGCTGAATACTATTTAAATTACGCGATTTTGCCACCGGTAGCAATTATTATTTGACATTTTGCCACCGGTAGCAAAAAATACAACAAGTTATTAACTTGTTAATCAGATGTTGACGCCACGTGTCTGTGGCATAGTCCTTATCTGTGAAGGCACCCTCAATTTAAAAATATGGAGTTGTGATGAGTTCATCAATGTTTTCTCTCTCTGATAAAGTCGCATTAGTTACCGGAGCCAGTCGTGGACTGGGCCAAAAAATCGCTGAAGGTTTGGCGGCTGCCGGCGCTCAGGTTATTTGCAGTAGCAGCAGAGACAATGGCTGTGACGAAACCCTGCACAACATTCATGAGGCCGGTGGTTTAGCAACACAAATCGCCGCTGACCTAAGCGATGTCGATTCCGTTACCCGTCTTGCCGATACGGCCCTGAGCCAACATGCCTGTATCGATATATTGATTAATGTTGGCGGCACCATTTTTCGCAGCCCGGCAGTGGACTACCCCTACGAACAGTGGCAAAACGTCATGCGGGTAAATCTGGATGCCAGCTTTTTACTGGCACAGAAACTGGCGCCAGCCATGATTTCTGCAGGTCAGGGCAAAATCGTCAATATCGCATCGATGCTGTCTTATACGGGTGGCATAACAGTTCCCGCCTACACCGCCAGTAAGCACGCGGTTGCAGGTCTGACCAAAGCACTGGCCAATGAATGGGGCAGCCACAATATTCAGGTCAATGCTATTGCACCTGGCTACTTTAAAACCGACAACACCCAGGCGCTGCAGGACGATCCTGTGCGTAACAAAGAAATCCTGAATCGTATACCTTCTGCTCGCTGGGGCGAACCGGAAGATCTGATTGGTGCCGCCGTATTTCTTTCTTCTCATGCCAGTAATTACGTCAACGGTCATATTTTGGCGGTTGATGGCGGCTGGTTGGCACGCTAAAGGAGTGTAAAACAATGACCCGAACTCACTTTGAAAACCGCTACGCCATTGGACCCAATGAAGTTAAAAGCATGGATACCGGGCAACTTCGCTCGGCATTCCTGGCAGACCAGTTAATGCAGGAAGACGCCATTAGCTGGGTTTACACCCATTACGAACGCTTCATGGTTGGTGGTGCAGCACCGGTACATCAATCCCTGACACTGGACACCTTAGACGCATTAAAAGCTCCCTACTTCTTGTATAACCGTGAAATTGGCATCATCAATGTCGCCGGTGATGGGGTTGTGATTGCCGATGAAGTACGCTACGAACTGGGCAATAAAGATACACTGTATCTGGGCAGAGGTACCCAAAATGTAAGCTTTGAAAGTGTTGATCCACAACAACCGGCACGCTTTTATCTGAATTCAGCACCGGCACACAAAACATATCCCAGTAAAAAGGTCACCCTGGCTGAAGCCAATGTATTACAGCTGGGTAGCCTGGAAACCTCCAATGAGCGCAATATTAATCAAACCTTGATCAACAAGGTCGTGCCCACCTGTCAGTTACAAATGGGGATCACCTGTTTAAAACCCGGCAGTGTCTGGAACACCATGCCAGCTCACCAGCACGATCGTCGCAACGAGGTTTATTTCTATTTTGAAGTCCCCGAGTCACAGGCTGTCTGTCACTTTATGGGTGAACCCGAAGAAACACGTCACCTCTGGGTGCACAATGAACAAGCGGTTATTTCACCGCCCTGGTCTATCCATTCCGGGTGTGGCACACAAAACTACAGTTTTATCTGGGGTATGGCCGGTGAAAACCTGGACTACGACGATATGGATAAGTACCCACCCGAAGCGCTTAGGTAAGATTATGATGATTAAAAAGCCCATACTGGCGCTCTTTGTCCTGCTGCTGAGCGCCTGCGGCCAGGAATCGGATAAAACCCGATTAACCCTGGCCCACACGTTAGACACCCGCCATGTGGTGCACATCGCGATGGAACACATGGCTGAACGTCTGGCCCACTATTCCGGTGATACCATGGAACTGGTGATCTACCCTGGCGGTCAGTTAGGTTCAGAACGGGAATTGGTGGAACTACTGCAAATCGGTAGCCTGGCGATGACCAAGGTATCCGCCAGCTCTTTGGAAGGGTTTGTACCTGAGATCAAAATCTTCAGTCTGCCCTACCTGATCCGGGACCGGGAACATTACTGGAAAGTACTCAACAGTGATATCGGTCAGTCGTTGTTAGAAAAAGCACGGGTAGCGCGGCTTAAAGGCATGGGCTATTACGATGCCGGAAGCCGCAGTTTTTACACCGTCGATGGGCCGATAAATAGCCCTGACGACCTGTCCGGCAAAAAAATCAGGGTGTTAAACAGTCCGACATCTATGGCGACTGTCAACGCCCTGGGCGGTGCTGCAACCCCCATTAACTGGGGTGAATTATATGCCGCACTGCAACAGGGCGTAGTGGATGGTGCCGAAAACAACCCTCCCAGTTACTACCTGTCCCGTCATTACGAAATAGCCCGCTATTACAGTCTTGATGAACACACCTTTGTCCCGGATATCATTCTGGCCAGCTTACCGGTATGGGAAAGCCTGAACCCGCAACAGCAAGGTTGGTTATCACAGGCCATGGCTGACTCTGTGGAATACCAAAAAGCGCTGTGGCAAAAGGCATCCGATGAGGCATTGGCCACAGTGAAAAAAGAAGGGGTTATTGTCACCTATCCCAACAAAGCGGCTTTTCAGGAAAAAGTGGCGGAATTTCATCAGTCTTTCGCTGGTACGCCGGTGGGAGATCAGATCATCAAAATTAAAAACATGTAGGTAAACCATCATGTCTCATCTTCTACATCTGATCTGTCAGCTTCTGGAAAAGCTATTAATGTTCATGATGGCCGCCATTGTGGTTACCGTCAGTTGGCAGGTGTTCTCCCGTTTTGCACTGCGTGCCCCCAGTTCGATAACCGAAGAACTGGCACGCTTTCTGTTAATTTGGATTGGTATTTTGGGCGCTGCCTACGCCTATAAAACCCGGGCACATTTGGGTCTGGATTTATTTCTGGAGAAACTCAACATCCAGGCGCAACGCAAAGTGCGATTGCTGATCGAGGTACTGGTGATGTTTTTCGCCCTGAGCATTATGGTGTTTGGTGGCATTTCGCTGGTGAGTATTACCCTGGAGCTCAATCAAATTTCCGCGGCAATGGGTTGGCAAATGGGCTGGATTTACAGCGTCATCCCCTTCTCAGGCGCGCTGATCACCCTGTTTTGTATCAACAACATTAAACAATTGCTGTTCCAGTCAGTCGCAAAAGGAGAACTGTAATGGATATCACTGCACTGATTCTGGTGGCGGTATTTTTTGCCCTGCTATTTATTAATGTCCCTATTTCTATCTGTATCGCGCTGGCCACCTTACTGGCGATGTTGTTTCACATCGACTTTGTGCCCGCGACAACCACCATTGCACAACAAATGGCGGGGGGTATCGACAGTTTTGCCCTGCTGGCTATTCCGTTCTTTATTCTGTCTGGTTTGATAATGGGACAAGGAGGCATTGCACGTCGTCTGATTGAATGTGCCATGGCCCTCATTGGCTCGCTGCCGGGCGGTCTGGCACTGGTAAACGTGATGTCCTGCATGATGTTTGGTGCCATCTCCGGCTCTGCCGTTGCTGCCACGTCGGCTATCGGCAGCTTCATGATCCCGGAAATGAAAAAGCACGGTTACAGCGAAAATTTCTCTGCTGCTGTTACAGCCACCTCCGCTACAACGGGGATGCTGATCCCACCGTCAAATATTTTGATCATTTACGCCATCGCCAGCGGCGGTGTATCCATTGCCGCCCTGTTTATCGCCGGTTATCTACCTGGCATTTTACTGGGTCTGGCACTGATGACCGTATGTGTGATTTACGCCATGCGCAATAATTATCCGGTGGCTGCCCGCCTGCCACTAAAAATTGCGATGCAAAAAGTACTGGCGGCATTGCCCAGTATGTTGCTTATCTTCATTGTGATTGGCGGCATTATCATGGGGGTATTTACCGCTACAGAAGCCGGTGCTATAGCCGTTTTGTACGCATTGGTGTTGTCAGTGGGTATTTATCGGGAAATCGATTTTAAAGCGTTGCCGGGTATTTTGCTCAAAGCCAGTGAAACTACCGCAATTGTCATGTTGATCATTGGTGCTTCATCAGCGATGTCATGGTTGTTGTCGTATGCCCATATTCCGCAAACCATCAGCGACTTTTTGCTGACCCTGAGCGACAACCCCATCATGATCCTGTTGCTGATCAATATCATTTTAATCCTGGTGGGCGCCTTTATTGATATGACCCCGGCAGTATTAATCTTTACACCAATATTTTTACCCGTCGCTATGGAACTGGGCATGTCGCCTATTCAGTTCGGTATCATGATGGTACTGAACCTGTCCATCGGACTGGTATCGCCACCGGTGGGAAGTGTCCTGTTCGTCAGTTGTGCCGTGGCAAAAACCTCAATTCATCGCATCATTAAACCCATGTTACCGCTATACCTGGTAATGTTTTTGGTATTGATGCTGGTGACCTACGTGCCCGCGATCAGTGAAATACTGCCAAGATGGTTTGACCTGATGTAATGCACACGAAAACCTGTGATAGACTCGACCGATAGGCCTAAAGCATTGACAATAAGAATGGATAAGAAAAGCAATACCACCATAAACGACGTCGCCAGAGTAGCGGGCGTTTCAAAACGCACGGTTTCCCGGGTTATCAACAACTCGGCGCTGGTAGGTGAGAAAACCCGCGTTAAAATTCAACAAGTTATCGACGAGCTGAATTTTCAGCCCGACAAACAAGCCCGGGGGCTGGCCTCCAAACGGTCTTACCTGTTGGGACTGATTTACGATAACCCGGATGCCCTCTATATCGACCAGGTGCAACGTGGCGCGTTAGAAGTCTGTACCAAGCTGGGGTTTGAACTGGTAGTTCACCCCTGCCACTGGAACAATGCCGACTTTATTGAAGATTGTATTAGTTTTATCCATCGTTCCCGTGTTGACGGCGTGTTAATTTTGCCACCGGTGTCTGAAAGTCGGGAGTTAGCTAAAGCCCTGCAGGAGCGCGATTTTCCTTATGTGCGGATCGCCTCTGCAGACTTAGATGATCACAGCAATATCGTGATTTCAAATGACCGCAAAGCCATGACCGAAATCGCCGAGCATTTAGTAACTCTGGGACATGATGACATTGCCATTATTTCTGGTCCGTTACATTTTTGCTCATCAACGGAGCGTCTGGAAGGTTTGTGCAGCGCTTTAAAAGAGAAAGGTCACGAAGTGCCTAAAGAACGGATTCTGGAAGGCCAGAATAGTTACGAAAGCGGCATTGAGTGTGCAAAACAGTTATTTGCGCAACAACCCTATCCCAGCGCAATTTATGCCAATAATGACGAAATGGCAGCCGGTGTGATGCGGGCCGCCAAAGACTGTGGCGTTGCCATCCCGGAACAATTGTCATTGGTGGGATTCGATGACAACATCATCGCCTCGCGAATGATACCTTCTCTGACCACCATTCGCCGTCCGGTTGAGCAAATTGCCTCATTAGCCACTAAAAAGTTAATCCGTTCGTTTGCCACTGAAGCCAGCAATGAAAAGCTGGAATGGGAAGTTACGCCCTATCTGATCGTTCGCGATTCTACCGTTACACCACCTGATAAAGAGAGTTGATAAATGCCTTTACCTCGCCGCCTGACCACCAGCAGTTTAAAAGCTCTGATGTGTAAAAAAGTCATGACCCTGGTTAGCCTGATAAGTCTGATGTTCAGTACCACTGTCATGAGCCAGCAACTTTTTATGGCGGGTGATTCCACGATGGCCATTAAGCACCCAAAAGACCTGCCGGAAACCGGCTGGGGTGTACCTTTCAGCCACTTCTTTTCAGACCAATTGAATATTGTCAATCTGGCTAAAAATGGTCGTAGTACCCGCACCTTCATGAGTGAGGGCTTGTGGCAACAGATATACGACAACCTCCAGGCGGATGATTTTGTATTTATCCAGTTTGGTCACAATGACGAAGTAGAACGCAAGAAAGACCGATACACCACACCGGAACAATATCAACAAAACCTGACAACCATGATCCGGCAAGTACGGGAAAAACAAGCCCATGCGATATTGATGACACCGGTAACCCGTCGTTACTTTAACGAAGAGGGCAGCATAAAACTCACCCACCCTTACAGTGAGTATGTCAGACAGGTGGCGGAACAAACCGGGGTGTTATTACTGGATATGGATACTCTCACCCGCGCCTATTTTGAAGCTCAGGGCGATGCCCTGTCCCGCTTGCGCTTTATGCATATTCCACCGGGTCTGCATCCCAATTATCCAAATGGTGTGCGTGACGACACGCATTTTAACGAATTAGGTGCCCGTGAAGTGGCACAGCTGGTGTTGCAACAATTACGCACATTGGAACATCCACTACTGCAATTCCTTCGGGAAACCGATCCCAAACACCTGAAACTCAGTTACTAAAGGGCTTTTATCATGTTTAAAAAACGTATTGCGGCAGCCGCCGTAGGGTTACTGCTATCTCAAAATCCGGTTATGGCTAATCCGTTAGAGCTTGGAGAAGGCCTCAGAACTGCCGATCCATCAGCTCATGTCTGGCAAGATGGTCGACTTTACCTGTATACCAGCCATGATATGGAATGCCAGGCGGACTTCCACATGCAGGACTGGATGGCGTTCTCATCAGAAAACCTGAAAGACTGGACCAATCACGGGGTTATTCTCAGCCTTGACGATTTGAGCTGGGCCGATAACTACGCCTGGGCTCCGGACGCTGCCTACAAAAATGGTAAGTATTACCTGGTGTTTCCCGCCGGGACCGGCTTTAAAGACAGGGTAAACCCGGAGAAAAGCACCAAATGGATGGGCCTTGGCATTGCCGTCAGTGATTCCCCCACCGGCCCATTTAAGGATGCGATCGGCAAACCTTTGTGGACCGAACCCTATGCCAATGATCCCAGTCTGTTTATTGATGACGATGGCACTGCCTGGTTGTATTTTCATGGTAAAAATCACGATTACTATGTAGCAAAAATGCAGGATGATATGCTCGCCATTGACGGGGATTTAATCAAAATGGATATGGGCGGCTATGAGCCCAAAATGGAAGGCCCCTGGGTTTTTAAACGTGGCGACAATTACTACTACACCATGCCGGAAAATAATCGGGTGCTCACCTATTACATGGCCACTTCACCCACTGGCCCCTGGCAATACCAGGGACAGATAATGGATCAGGAACACCAGGCCAATAATCATCACTCAATTATGCAGTATCAGGGACAATGGCTGCTATTTTACCACCGTTGGTATCAGGCCACTGACTCAGACTGTCACAAAAGACAGCGCCATTCTACGGCCGAATATCTGTATTTTAATGAAGATGGCACCATTCAGCCTGTAAAACGCACAGACAGTGGTATCCGCGATTTTGCCGACAAGGTTATGAAATAACCGTCTCTTCGCCCTATGCCAATGACAGCGAATAAGTCGATTGTTATGGGTTATTCCGGGATTAATTTGCAACATAATGCCACCGGTGGCATTATGTTGCCTGAATCAAATCATTCTTTTTTAACACTCAGGAGTTTGCCGTATGAAAATCGCCTTAATGAACGAGTTTAGTCAGGCCGCCAAAAACCCGATTGTACTTGAACAATTAGAAGCTGTTGCTTATGACCAGGGCCACAGCATTTTTAATGTGGGCATGGACGGTGATAATGACCACCGTTTGACTTACATTCACCTTGGCATCATAGCCAGCCTGTTGTTAAACAGTAAAGCCGTCGACTTTGTGGTTACCGGTTGTGGTACCGGTCAGGGCGCACTGATGGCCGCCAACGCCTTTCCTGGTGTGGTATGTGGTTATTGTATTGACCCTTCAGACGCTTACCTTTTTGCCCAAATCAACAACGGTAATGCACTGGCCCTGCCCTTTGCCAAAGGTTTTGGCTGGGGTGCAGAGTTGAATATTCGTTATATCTTCGAAAAAGCCTTTACCGGTGTTACCGGCCAGGGCTATCCGGCTGAACGCAAAGAATCACAGGTAACCAATGCCGGTATTCTCAGTCAGCTCAAACAAGATGTGGCCAAAGATTACCTTGAGGCACTGAATAGTATCGATGAAGAATTGGTGAAACAGGCAGTTGGTGGTCCGCGTTTTCAGGATTGCTTTTTCACCCATTGCCAGGATGAAAACATCGCTGCGTTTGTCAATAAATTCGTAGCCTGAAGATAAGAAATCTGAGAGGGGATAAGCGCCTAAAGCGCTTACCCCCTTTTTTTATTTTAACGTACAGGTTGCAGCATTTGTTGCATGGCAATACCGGCTAAAATGAAGGGGCCGGTGCCTTTAGGGTCATTCTGCCAGACCGGCTCAGACATATAATATTGATAGCTGCCGTCACGGCCAAAGCCTAATCCAGCCACATAACACTGATTGGTCATACTGATCTCGCCATTGTCATGAACCAACACAAATTCGCTGATCAGTCCGTCATAGGCCTTTTCAGCAACAGCCTGGTATTCAGGTGCAATGTAACCATTGGCCACGGATTTCGCCAGAAAGTACACAAACATGGCGCTACCACTGGACTCCCGGTAGTTACCTGTGGCGCCCGGTTTATCCATAATCTGCCACCAGGTGCCGGTTTCATCCTGACTATTGCTCAGCGCCAGCGCTAACTCTTCTGCCATAGTGATCAGGGGCATACGCAACTGTGCTTTATCTTCGGGGATAATTTCCAGTACATCCACCAGCGCCATGGCTAACCAACCCAGGCCTCTTCCCCAGAAATGCGCTGACAAGCCGGTTTCGGAGTCGGCCCAGTCTTGCTGTTTGGCTTCATCCCAGGCGTGGTAATACAACCCGGTTGTGGCATCTTTCAGATAGTGATGAGTAAGTTCAAACTCTTTAACCACTTCTTCCAGACTGTGACCATCTTCAAACATCAGGCTGTATTCCGCCAAAAATGGCATCCCCATATAAACGCCATCTAACCACAACTGGTGAGGATATTTTTTCTTGTGCCAGAAAGCGCCCTCCGATGTTTTCGGATGGGACACCAGTTGCGCCCTTAAGATATCAGCCGCTTGTTTGTATTTTTGTTCTCCGGTTTCTTTATACAAAGCCAGCACCGAACGACCAGGAGCTACCGAATCAATATTAAAGTTCGACTGCTTATAGCGTTTGATGTTGCCATCATCGCTGATAAAGCTGCCTGTAATTTGATGCAGAGCCTCTTTGTATTTAGCTTCATCGGTGGCTTTCGCCAATTCGTAAAGCGCATAGGGATAAAGCCCGACAATATCATACTCAAACTTAGGCGGTCGCTGGCGATTCACATCCCAGCCATCATGGGCATAAACATAGCCTTTGCGCTCCAGTTCACTGTCCGCCAACTGTTGGCTCCAGTAGAGTGGCTTTTCCAGCGCGGGTGATTGTTGTTTAGCGGCTACAGCACGCTGTGTTTTCAATCTAACCCGTGCCGGTTGCGTTAGCTGTTCAGCGGTGTTGTCAAGGTAGGCTTTAAAGGCCTGCTTATCGGCAATACCACTTTGAGGTTGCCAAACAGCCGCAAAAGAATAGGTTAATTGTGCGGCCATAGGCTCGGATTCGGCACGCTCTTCTGGCGATAAAATCGCCAGATAATTTGCCTCATCCTGGGTAACCTCGTCCAGCAATGTACGCGGAAAGAACACTGCCATACCTAACATACTGCCATCCAGTGATTGTTTACCCCAACTGGCAATGTAAGTGTAAGCTGTGCCGGTAATATTGGTATTACCCTGCAATAATTCAGTGTCTTTGTGTTTTACCACACCCACCGCCATTTGCGACACAGACTGTTGAAAGTCCAGTGTTACATTCACCAGCGGGCTGCCCGCCTGCATGGCAAAGGTTGCCGCCAGATCTTGCTCCCCGGCGGGACTTTCCCAGCCCTGATAATCAATGCTGAAGGCGGATTGTAAAGCACTATTGTCCAAAATAGTGGCCGTGCGTTGGCTGGCATCACTGATCAGATGTAATGTCTCATTCTGCCACAGGCCAAAACCGCCGGCCCCTAATGAGCTTCCTACTTTGAGGATATCCATGCCCCAATCCTGCATATCATGGTATGAAGCATAACCGTCCTGCCCTACCTGTTGCAGTGCCACATCCGTTGTCAGCTTACCGAAAATATCAAAGCCATTGCGGTGATCCAGATAAATGCGATAACCGACCTGATCAGATTCAATACCTGGACCTTCGTAGCGTATCCAGTTTGAATGGTCCGTATAGTGCTCCGGTGGGCTTACCTGTTGTTGATTAACAAACTCACCACCCACATATTCTTTAAACTGGGTATCGGGATATTTTGAATGGGCCTGCCATTCGCCACCTTGTTTTGTGGCTATTTCCGCCTGTGTGCGTTTCACCAGTGCAGATTTTTGGGCACTGTGTGTTATTTCAATATGCCGGGTTTCAGCCGCCTTCAAAGGCACCACGACATAAAGCCCGTCGGCCTGGCCATCTAAATCTTTATCGGCCTGCTCCGCTTGCAGCGTTTCATTGCCGCTACGCACGTTAAGCTGATGCGACTCGCCGTTCAGACCCAGGTCATAATAACTAAAATAAAGCACTTCTTCCGGGCGGGCAAAGTCAGATGGGTTGTGTACTTCGGCACTGGCTACAAGATCAGGTTCTTTCTTGGCAGCAGATTGTGCCGCAGCGTCACCCGTCGGGATTTGGGCTGCATTATTGCATCCCACTATAGCGGCGCCAAGGATGACCGAAGATAACGCCCGAGTGAGCGTAGAGGCAGCGAATTTCATGATCTTCTCCCTACTGTAAATTAAAACTTGTACGCCTTCTTAACCAGGCCGTAAGTTAACTGATATGCAATCTGTTTTGCCTCATCAAAGCTGATTTGATGATTGCACACTAACTCCGCCAGGTAGCGGCAATCCACCCGTCTTGCCACGTCATGTCTGGCGGGAATGGACAAAAATGCCCGGGTATCATCATTAAAACCAACCGTATTGTAAAAGCCGGCCGTTTCGGTGGTTTGTTGTCTGAAACGCAGCATGCCTGCCGGGCTGTCGTGGAACCACCATGCGGGACCCAGTTTTAAACTCGGATAATGCCCGGCCAATGGCGCCAATTCGCGACTGTAGACGGTTTCATCCAGAGTAAATAAGATGATGTTCAAACGAGGATCATTGCCATATTTTGCCAACAAGGGTTTCAAGGCATTGACATACTCAGTATTGGAAGGGATATCTGCGCCTTTATCGCGGCCAAAACGGTCAAACACCTGTTGATTATGGTTGCGGTGTGCGCCAGGGTGGATTTGCATCACCAGGCCATCTTCAATGCTCATACCCGCCAATTCGGTCAGCATTTGCGCGCGGAAAAGCTCTTGTTTTGCTTCATCGGCCTGGCCATTAATGCAGGCAGCAAACAAGGTTTCGCATTCCTGTTTGGATAAATCGGCAGTGCGCGCCGTCGGGTGCCCATGATCAGTGGCCGTAATGCGCCCGTGCGCTTTAAAATAAGCACGACGCGAGCGAATGGCATCCAGGTAACCCTGCCAGGTTTGGGTATTTTCGCCGGTGATTTCACCTAACTTCTCAATATTAGCGACAAAGTCTTCACGACTGGCATCCACTACATCGTCCGGGCGGAATGTACTCACAACCCGCTTTTCCATTTCCGTACCGGCAATATTGCGATGGTGCGGCAAGGCGTCAAGAGCGCCTTCTGTGGTAGCAATGAGTTCAATATTGAATTTATCCATCAGGGCCCGCGGGCGAAATTCCGGTTGCACCAGTTGACGGTTAATTTCGTCGTAGTACTCCATGGCGTTTTCGCTACAGAGCTTTTCATCAAAGCCAAATACGTTGGCAAAGGTAGAATCCAGCCAATACCCCGAAGGTGTGCCGGCAAACAAAAAGTAGTTTTGCGCGAAGATCTTCCAGACCGCCACCGGATCAACATCTCTGGAAGCCTGCATGTCGCCTTTTAATCCATGCTGGGGAATACCCAGTGTTTCCAGTGCAATCCCCTGGCTATAGAGCATGCGAAATACATAATGATCAGGCTTAATCAGCAGTACGGTTGCATTGTCAAAGTTCTGATTTTCGTCAAACCATGAAGGATCAGTGTGTCCGTGTGGGCTGATGATGGGCAGATCCTTAACGTCCTGATAGAGTTCTCTGGCCACAGCCACCACATTGGGTTCACTGGAAAGCAGACGATCCGGATGTAAATTAAGTTTAGTTCTGGTTTGACGCATGATGCGATCCTATTGCTAATGGCCCTAACGGCCTTGTTTAACTGTTTGAAATTAACTGTGCAGCGTCAATCGTCTTGCCGGCGATACTGACATTGTGTAATTCAAATTGATTGATATTCCTGACAATTGAAGATTTCGGCGACTCATTGAGAAAGTGGCAATTTTTCAGGGTCAGGTCGTAAATGGGCTTGCGTTCAAAGCCCTGAATATTAAAGGGACGAACCAAAATGTCCCGACATACCAGGTCTTCAATCACTACATCTCGCACGGTGGGATCAAATTTCCCGGCATCGCCTTCTTCGTAATAAAAATTAATCACGACAGCGGTTTTGGCTCTGCCCACGGTAATGTTTCTGTACCGGAAATGCTCAAGCTTACCGCCTCTGACAGAGTTGGTTTTAATGCGAATCGCACGCTCAAGATGTGGACTATCCATAACGCAGTTTTCCACGTAAAGATGATTAACGCCGCCGGAAATCTCACTGCCCACCACGACACCGCCGTGACCTTCTTTCATATTGCAGTTGGCTATTACCAGATTTTGACAAGGTGTATTTAAGCGACGTCCGTCATTATTGCGACCCGATTTAATTGCGATGCAGTCATCACCAGTATCAAAAATACAGTTTTCAATGACCACATGATCACATGACTCCGGATTACAGCCATCGTTATTGGGGCCATGACTCAAAAACTTCACTTTGTTTACCGTCACGTTTTTACACAACACCGGATTCAATAACCAAAACGGAGAATCCTTAATAGTGACACCTTGCACCAATACGTTTTGGCAATCGTAAGGCTGAATAAAGGGCGGTCTCAAAAAGGCCCCATCGGCGTACTGACGCTGTGCTACCGGAACGCCGTCTTCCACATCCTGCATCAGCTTTTGTCGCGCGGGCTTTTGATCTTCTCCGGGAACGAGTTCCCAATGTTTTTCCTTGTGCGGCCCCTTCCAGGGCCACCAGGTTTGATTGTCTGCGCCACCGGATAACGTACCTTCTCCGGTTATCGCGATGTTAGTTTGTTTATAGGCATAAATAAGCGGTGAATAACCCATTAATTCCATGCCTTCCCAACGGGTAAATACCGCCGGTAAATAGCGCTCGGGTTCTGGGATAAATTGCACGTCAGCACCTTTTTCTATCACCAGATTAACATTGGAAAGCAGGTGAACAGGGCCGGTAGGATATACACCTGGCGGCACAATAACTTTACCACCGCCTTGTTGGTGGCAGGCCGAAATCGCATCAGCAAACGCCTGCGTATAATCATTTGACTGGTTCTCTGGCTGATAGTCAGTTAACACAAAACGCTTCGCCGGGAATGTGGGTACGATAGTATTTTTGCGGATTTCATCCGCTCTTTGCCAGTCATGTATCGAATTTTGCGAGTTGTTCTGCGCTGTATCGCTGGTTTTTGCCAGCGGTAAAGTCGCACAGCCGGAAAAAATCGACGACGCGGTTGCCGCTATCACCCCTTTGCAAAGCTGTCTTCTGTTGAACGTCATAGTTTACCTTTTTGATATTAAAACCATTTTTGCCCTTACCATGCCAGCTTAATGCGCCGGGCACCAGACACGTCCTGTTTGGACAAGATGGCTATTAGTGTTGCCAAATAATGTCAAACTTCATAATGCCACCGGTGGCAATTATTCCTTAATGGCCCGAAGTTTGTCAATATTTTGTTAATGTAAAATTTGCCAATCTGGCACTATGCAATAATCCGATCTGTTCAGGATTCGTCAGATTGCAATGCAAACTCACCTTGCTGAATGCGCTGCCACCCCTGAATTAAGTCTTCCACCGATAAGTTGTACTTACGGCTGTCGATCGCTTCGGGCGTTAAGAACGGATTGTTCAGATCAATGATTTTTCTCTGCTGTAAGTTCGCCCGACGTAAAAACCGCTGTACCCGATCACTGCTGTAAAAAAAGCGGTCAAATTCACCGTCCTGCAACGCGCTCATCAATCCATGTTCAATATCCTGCGCCAGTTCAATACGGTTTTTGTTGACGAAAAAATAAGTGGGTAATGGATAGCGAATTATCAGGTGCTCTTCAACGGCGAGTGACAAGTCTTTATTTGCTTCTACTTCTGCCCAGGCTTCAGTGGCGCCTCTGGGAAAGGCATCAAAGCGCCCTCCTTCCAGCATGTGAAACAGGCCTTTCTTTTTGGAAGACAGCTCGACGGTAAAGCCTGCGGAACGCAAAATGTCGCCATCTTTCCAGCCCCGTCCCTGCCCCATACTAATTTCAAGCAGCTGACTAACATCATTGATCTGACTAAACCTGGCGATTTCATCAGCGCGGATAATCATAAAACGCAAGCTCATCAGGCCGCGATAGCCATCAATTCGCACCGGAATAAAGGTTTCTTCCTGCTCGGGAGAAGTCCCTCCCCAGAACACCGCGATAGTGCCATGCAACGCAGCCTGATATTGGGCATCTTTTGATAACCGGTCATTGGTCTGGACAAACTGATAAGGCTTGTCGCTGTAGCTCAATGCCAGTTTCAACAGATTCAACATGTAGGTATTGTTTTGCGCCCTGACTTTGTTGATACCAACTTGCAGATCCGCTGCCGATGATGTTGCTGACAACATTAAAACTAACATCAAAAAAACGATTTTACGGAACATAAACTGTCTCACTATCAATGGATGTTTGCAGCATTGCGATTTCTGTCGGTACATTATTCAGGGTGAAGCAATCGCATCTTTTTGTGACGCTTCAGAATATCTACTTTGCTTTTTTACCTGCGCCTACCCGTCAGCAATAACCACTCGCTACCGGATGAATTAGTTACCTAATTTAGGGAATGAATCAGAATTTTTTGCCTTCAGGCCCGGGCAACATATGTCCTCTCCTGTGACGGCGGAAAATTTCAGAAAACCCCAATTGCCACCGGTAGCAATTGTTTAACAAAGCAACAGGTGATGTCAACATGGAATTAACATCAAAATAACAAATTGCAATTTAAACACATATATTTCAATGATTTAAGGGTGTTTCTCAGTTTTCATTTCGATACGCAAACACTGTCTTTAAAAAATAAATAACATATTTTTTACAAAAAACATTGCCACCGGTAGCAAGTTTGTATAGATTAAATATGCCACCGGTGGCAGCAATAGTGAAAAAGTCGTGACATTAATTCGACAGCAATGCCATGACAAAAATCTCAAACACGTAACTTCAGAATTTGTGAGCTAATAAATGGAAAATCAGTGTAGTAGGGTTTCAATTGGAAATTGGATAGGCAAAGTCAAACATCTCTTCGCCACCGGACTGGTATTGCTGAGTGTTTCTGCGCACGCCAATAACACCCAACACGATATTGACCAGGCAGTGTCACACATTCTGCAACAAATTGAATTACCCAACATCCCGGCGAGAGAGTATCAACTAAGCGACTACGCAGATGCAGAATCATTGCAAAAAGACATTCTTCCGGCATTAAAACTGGCCATTGCGGATGCCAGCAAGCAAGGCGGTGGTAAAATCACGGTCCCCGCTGGAAAATGGTTTGTGGGTGGTCCGATACACTTGCAAAGTCGCATTGAATTACACCTGTCTGAAGGCAGTCATCTGTTATTCTCAGGAGAGCCAGCGCACTACCTCCCGGTTGTGGAACAACGCTGGGAAGGTACTGAGGTATTCGCCTACTCGCCATTAATTTATGCTAATCATGTTGAAGATATCGCTATCACAGGGACTGGCATTATTGATGGCAATGCAGACAGCCAGTTCCACGCCTGGTATCAGCAACAAGACGCGGACATTCGCGCCCTGAGAAAACAAGGATTCGATGGCGAACCACTGGCCAAACGCGTGTATGGCAAGGGCCACTATCTGCGTCCGGACCTACTGCAAATATTGAACGCGAAGCGCGTCTTACTGGAAGGTTACACTGCACTGAACTCTCCGTTTTGGGTAAACCATATTGTTTACACCGAACATGCCACATTGCGGGATCTCAAAGTAGACAGTCATTTTCCCAATAACGATGGAGTTGATGTTGACTCCTGTAGTCTGGTGTTAGTGGAAAACAACCACTTCAGCACCGGTGACGACTCTATAGTGATCAAGTCAGGACGCGACCTGGATGGTCGTAACATTGCCAAACCCAGCCACTCTATCGTGGTACGCAACAATACCATGGGTGGCGAAGATGGCCTTGGCCTGGGCAGTGAGATGTCCGGCGGTATTTACGACGTGTACTTCCTTAATAACACATTGGTGGGCGGCAGCGCCGCTTTTCGCTTCAAGGCCAATCCCGACCGGGGCGGTAAAGTTGAAAATATCTATATTCAACAAGCCACTGTTGGGCAATACGATCACCTGTTTTGGTTCCAACTGGACTACCCCAGCCAATGGGGTGGCAACTTTAAAACCCAGTACAACAATATTTTCTTCAATGACATCAACGCAGCCCAGGTGGATACCGTGTTCTTTATGCGCGCACCTGACGACTGGCCGCTGGGCAAAGTGCAATTTCAGCAGGTTAATGTGGAAAATGCTGAGCATATTTTCGATGTCAAGAATGTGTCCGATTTAGATCTGCGCAAGGTCAATATCGGCAAGTACCAGATTACTGGTCAGCTTCAATGGCTGGCGGAATAGTAATGACCCATAACTGCAACACAACATACATTACTTTTGCTAAGCGCCCTGGAGTGCTTACATCAGACTATACTTTCTTGGGAGGAAACTATGAATCACACAAAAACTAAACTTGCAGTACTGATTGCCCTCAGTCTGTCCAGTGCCACCTTGAGTGCACAACAGGCAGAAACTGAGGCGGCCGAAAACAACGAAGCGCAAAACCTGGAAGTTATTGAAGTTTCTGGCTACCGGGGCTCGCTGACTAAATCTTTGATGGAAAAGCGTTCTGCGGTTAACTCAAAAGAGTCAATCGCTGCTGAAGATATTGGTAAGTTTCCTGATTTGAACATTGCCGAATCGATTCAACGGGTACCTGGTGTTGCTATCTCCCGGGAAGGCGGTGAAGGCCGACAAATTACATTGCGCGGATTGGGGCCAACATTTACCCGTACAACTTTAAACGGCATGGAAATCCCGGCCAGTACCGACGGTACCGATTCAGGTGGTGGCGTAAATGGTGGACGTTCATTTGATTTTAACGTGTTTGCTTCTGAACTATTTAATCGCGTAGATATTCAAAAGACACCCACGGCCTCCATGGAAGAAGGTGGTATTGCCGGTACCGTAGATCTCTACTCTGCCAAGCCTTTTGACAATCCTGGATTTCATATTGCTGCATCAGCACAAGGTGGCTACAACGAAATCACCGAAGAAGTCGATCCTCGCATGGCATTTATGATCAGCGACACCTTTGCTGACGACACTTTCGGCGCATTATTATCAATCGCCCACTCTGAACGTACAGTACGTCAGGAAGGTTTCGGTACCGTGCGTTGGACAACACCTGTGCGCGACGGTGGTGGTATTTTCGCTGACACCAGCAATACCTCCGTCACCGGTACTACTGACACAGGTCCTTGTGAAGTTGACGGTGAAGCCGTGGATCCGGTTAACTGCTTATGGACACCCCGCCTACCTCGCCCGGATTACTTCGGCAACGAGCAGGAACGACTGGGTGTCACAGCTTCGTTTCAGTGGGCTCCTAACGATGACCTTGTGCTCACTTTCGATACACTGCAATCGACACTGGACAACGAACGTACCATGTACAATTTCTTCGAAATGTTCCGTAGTACTTTCGATGAATTAACACCTACCGCGATTACTGTTCACCCCAATGGCAAGCAGGTATTAGCCGGTACCTATGAAGGCATTAAATCGCGTATTGAGAGCCGTCAGCAAATTTCTTCTACAGACTTTAGCCAATACGTATTGTCAGGAACTTACAACATTAGCGACCGTCTGAGCATGGCTGCCATGCTTGGTACTGCAGAATCTGATGCCCGCTCTGAGCAATATCGTTACAACATGACCAACAACACGGCGCATACTTTCAGCTTTGACTTTAGCAATAATGCTAATGTGCCCACTCTGGATTATGGTTACGACGTTAACGATGCCAGCTTTTATGACTTGTCAGATGGTCGCCTGAGAGCCACAGATGTGCTGCGTGAAAACGATACAGCCAAACTGGATTTCACCTACATCGGTGATGAAGTCACCATTAAAACTGGTTTCGCCTTTAACGATCGTGTAGTGAACTACAGTGAAGAGCAAATTAACGGTTTCCCGGACCAGGCTTCCGCAGTAGGCTTTGCTGAAATTATGCCGGTAGATGACTTTGGCAGCGGCTTTGATGGCCCGCTAAATTCCTTTATTGTTGCCGATTTCGACGCTATCAATAATCAGTTACTGGATAAAACCTGGTCTCCGCGTAATGCCCAAACCTGGAAGGTACAGGAAGAAACCTCTGCCTTTTATCTGGAAATGAGCTCTGAGTATGATATTGCTGACATGGTATTGCGTAGCAACTTCGGTATGCGTTATGTGGAAACCACAACAACGTCTACCGGTTTAATCCAGGCAGATCCGGTCAGCATCGAAAACGATTATAAAAACTTCCTGCCTGCAATGAACCTGTCGCTGGACGCTACCGATGAAGTGGTCGTGCGTTTGGGATTATCTCAAACCATTACCCGCCCCAGCCTGAGTTCACTTAACCCTGGAAATCCCAGCTTTGATTACATCAATGGTCGTATAACTTCAGGTAACCCGTTCCTGAAGCCATTCGTGTCTGATAATGTGGATTTTGCCATTGAGTGGTACTTCCAGCCAGAAGCATTGGTTGCAGCCAACTTCTTTTATAAAGACGTTACCGACTGGATCCAAAGCTCCTCTGAAGAGCGTCTGGTGGATTCCGCTTACTATCCGTTTATCGACAACGACCCTCAGTACGATCCACAAATCGCACTGGACCCGCGGAGCATTCCTTATGAGCACATTACCAGTGTAAACAGTGATGAGAATACGCTAAACGGTATTGAGTTAGTGTATCAGCAACCGCTAACCTTCCTGCCTGGTCCTTTTGATGGATTAGGTGTGGTAGCTAACTTCACTAAAGTATCCAGTTCAGGGGAAATTACAGGCTTATCTGAAAACTCCTTTAACTTTACCCTGTACTATGAAAAGGATAACTACGGAGCCCGTATCTCTGCCAACAAGCGTGACGATTACATCACTGACTTTAGCGGCAGCAATGGTAACGTTGAGCACGGTACCACAGGACCAACGCATATCGATTTATCAGCGTATTACAACTACAGCGATAACCTGACGGTTACGCTGGAAGTGATTAACCTGACAGACGAATATGAGCGCTTATTCACCACAGGTGATGGCACGTTAAACCTGATGCGTGAGTACAATCACACCGGAACTCAAGTGTTCTTTGGCGTACGATACAATATGTAATCAGCCCACCGGGCGACCTTAAAACCAGGGCAAAACTGCCCTGGTTTTTTATTTCTGTCATCAAAAAACATCCCGCATTTACAACCAAAGTTCAATTTAGCAATGCTCCGTAAGTAGCTAAGCTTGCATTAAATCAAGAAAAAACATATTGCCCGGTCGGCAGTATTTTGACTGGCGCGGCTTCGGAGTTTATTGATGCGATTGACCTGTTTTAGCATTTTTACATTTTTGATCAGCTTATCCTTTCATTCGCCTTTGGTACTTTGCCAAACGATGCTCTCCTACGCCGTAGCTAAGGATCAAACCGACGAACGCAGCCAATTCCCTATCAAACTATTGCATGCCATCGTGGCAGAGCAGGACACGCAACTCAACATCACGTCAATCCCGATAGACGCCACTCAACACCGGGTACTGCACCTGCTGGACAAAGGTCACATTGATATGGCGTGGTTTGCTGCAGACAAAGACAGACTGGCCAAATATCACGCGGTACAGATCCCCATTGCCAAAGGGCTTTTAGGTTACAGAATGCTATTAGTGCATGATCACAACAACCTGGCCTTTACACCTATCACAGATCTGCAGCAACTTAAAAACTATACCTTTGTGCAAGGCCTTGGTTGGCCCGACAACCGGATTTTAAAACACCACGAATTAGGACTGTTAACCGTCAGTGACTATCATCGTATGTTTAAGCTCGTGGATGCCGGCAGAATAGATATATTTCCCCGCTCAATTATTGAGATTTGGCAGGAACTCGACTCGCACCAGGCGCTGAATCTGACAGTAAATGATTCCGTGGCATTACACTACCCCAGTGCCCTGTATTACTTTTTCAGAAAAGAAAATGAACAACAGGCCGAAATCATTCGCCGCGGATTTGAGAAACTGATTGATTCCGGAGAATATGATCTGTTGTTTAATGCCTATTTCGGCCAGATTTTACAACGCTCAAACCTGGCAACAAAACGCATCATTGAAATGGACAATCCCTATTTTGAGATACCAGAATCACAGCGCCACTACTTTTACAGCCTGAATGACATTGGCAAAAACCCAAGACATGCAATGGCAAGTAATAGTGCTACAACCAAAGATGCAAAACTAGCAGAACTCTAAACACATATAACACGCAGAATATGCCATTCTTAGTCTCAAGGTGGCAATAGTTGTAACCGGCAAAAAGTTTCCGCTACAAACCATTATCATTAAAAGGTCTTGAGAATTACGCCTTTGGAAAATCTAGAATATTCAAACCAAGACTCTCCACACATGTAATACTTCGCTTTTTATTTGTATCGCCTTTTTCTAAATATCAATATAGCAACCCCACAAATCTGTGCTTTCCCCCTCCCTGTACATCCGAAACAGCCTTATTAAACATTTAAACCAAAACGACTTTTTTTATTGTTCCTCCCGCAAACGCATAAAATTGGTGAGTTTTTTGCAGAAATAAGCGCTCTTACGAAGAATCCTACCAATAAACAGGAAAACAAACATGAAAGTTGAAAATAGCGTACAGTGGCCTGCTAAAGCACATTCTGGCGTATCAGGCGCGTCTGTTTCAGCATCTAAATCTGAAAAATATGACCCATCAAAGGGTATTGCCATTGGAACGGGTACCTCATTGATGCACAAACTTCCATTGCCGCACGAATTACAGAAATTTGAACCCGCTCCAAAAGCCCATGAATTAAAACTTAATGCACTTTCACCCGAAGACACAAGAGCAATGCTGCTAACTAAAGGGCAACAGCGAGACGTTACTGCTATTGCTTATGTAGATGGGAAACCTGCAATGATGTTTGGTGATAGTATCACCAGCCGAAATAATTTTGGTTACATCGCATTGGCCAGCAACGGCAATCACAGTCAGGCAAAACAGGCATTAAAAGAACAGTATGGCGATCGAGTTGAAATTATTGAGTTTTCACCTACCAGTGCACCAACTAACGCAGAAGCATTCGAATTGTTCAACCAAAAGTCCTATAGAGAATTTGTCGAACGTGAATACCATTTAGAGCGACAAAATCAAAGTAATGCTGCAAAGCAACAGTTGGAAATGCATCAAAAACACCTACAGCGTCAAAACACACCCGTTGATGCAGTTTTTACAATGAATGGGGTTATTGTTGCCAGTTTAGGCGCAGACAATTCGACGGATTTACACCGAGGCAATCTACTTATGACTCTTGATGAAATGGGATTAAGCAGCGATGTAGCTAAAGCACTTTATGATGATACTGTGGGTAAGAAATTGTCTACAAAGGAACTAGGGTTAATTTTCGAACAGAATTTACCCGGTCAATACAATATAGAATTCCCCCACTACGAAGCATCGATAACCCGCGAACAAATAACCAACCAGGCACGGTCTCAATATGCACAAAAGGTTGAAGAATACAGTAATAGATAAACCAAATTAAACCTGGCAACCTGTACTAAAAAACAACGAGGAAGTGACATTTATGGTTCTAAATAACGAAATGTCGTATCCCACATACAGAGAATCGTTTACTACTGAATATCGATTTTATTTATTTCATATATTAAACAATGAGTTAAATCATCCTCTACTTTTCTACATTTAACTGGCACGAGTTTTGTTGTCTTTGTTTAACGCAAAAGCAAAGTCCAGGGAAGACTACAACCAGCGTTGAACCCTGCCACAACAACAGTCACACCGGTACTCACAAATAATGACAGATTCGAACAATATCCATGTTGCAGATAAATTACGCATTGAGGATTCATCCAGACTGCACCCGACAATGCCAAATATTAACAAAGCCCCCGTGTGGCTGATCATCACCGTAGTGATGTTGAGTATGCTTCCCGACACATTGAATATACTTGGCGTTGAACTGGGTGTGTCACCATACTCACATAATGCAGCACAAGTAGATAGTCATGTTCTACTGGCAGAAAAAGCTCAACAAATGATTTTGTTTAACCCATCAGCATCCAATGCAATATTCGTCAACCACATGTTTTATGGTCTCAACGGCGCCTTTTGGCATATGATGCTGGAGCTAAGTGCGGTAATGGTTGCAGTAATTACCGCAATATTAGCTTTTGCCCACTATAGAGTTCAGCGTAATTTTGTTGTGCCATTTATTGGTCTGGTATTGTTAGCTGCAGGTGGTATGGATATGTATCACACTGCCGCTGCATCTCGGCTTATTGAGGTCTCTGCACCAGATTCGCAGCTTATCCCATTCACTTGGGCAGAAGCTCGAGTATTCAGCGCCCTAACACTATTATTTGGGGTGTTTTTACTACTGTTTACACGGCTCAAACAAAGCCAACACATTCCAATATTAATCACTACTACCATATTTTTATTTATTGCAGCAGCAATAATTTCTATAACCAGCTCCAGTGCGGAACTGCCTCAGAGTCAATTTGAAGATGCACTCATCAAAAGGCCCTACGATGTAATACCTCTTATATTGTATATAGTGCTTGGAGCAATATTATTGCCCATATTGAACCGCCGTTCCCCATCCATTTTCTACTCCAGTCTCATATTGAGCATGTTGCCTCAGGTTATGGCTCAGATTCATATGGCATTTTCGTCTGAAGTACTTTTCGACAATGGATTCAATATTAGTCATGGTTTAAAAACTTTGTCATACCTTATCCCTTGTTTAGGGATAGTTCTCGACTATGTTGCTATTGCTCAACGAAGTAATTTAATGTCAAACAATTTGGAGCAGATGCACGAGGAAATTAAAACCCAGGTGGCAAAATCAGTTGCGAAACTTAAAAACGTGGCCGAAGATGTAGGTCATAAAGCTGTCGCATTGGCCAGTTCTAGTATTGCATTGAGCGATTTAGTAAACCAACAATCCCTTTGTACCGCACAAAGTGCTTCAGCAATGGAAGAAATGACCTGTTCCGTCGGCGATGTTAGTAACAATGCGAAACAAGTTGCCGGAACAACACAATCTGCCAACAACAACGCCAGTAGTAGTAGCGAAACAGTTACCCAAAGTATTGGTTCACTGACCCAGATTGCTGAAGCAGTTTCCGTAGTTTCTACAAAAATAGAATACCTAAATGACAACAGTGAAGAAATTGGGAAAGTAGTTTCCGTTATAGATAGCATTGCTGAACAAACCAATTTACTTGCGTTAAATGCCGCCATAGAAGCAGCGCGAGCTGGAGAACATGGTAAAGGCTTTTCAGTAGTTGCCGATGAAGTGCGGGGGCTCGCTCGTAAAACCCAAAACGCTACCAATAAGATTGCACAGACAATATCCAGTAATCAAATTGAAACTCAACAGTCAGTTGAAAGCATGAGACAGAGCATGGTTCTGCTTGAAGAAGGCACTGAACTTGCCTCCATAGCTAAGAAAAATATGGAAGATATTGTCGACAGCTTCGAACAGGTTAGTTCAATGATTTCACAAATTGCCACAGCGAATACACAACAGGCGATTGTGGCACGAGATATCTCGCAACAATTAAACCACATTAACAACATAAGCTCTGAGATGGTAAATACTATTTCTGAAGTAACTTCTGCTTCAGAACACCTTTCACGACTTTCAGAAACAGCTCAAAACCTCGCTCAATCATTAGATTTAAGCAATCATAAAAGATAGTTCTCTCAATGAAGTCATTTCAGGCGTTTTCATAATGCCTGACTTACCCACATTTAAATTTAAAGCAAAAAAGTATGTTTTTTTGGACGATTAGGCAACAGTGCTATTGATGTCGTCGCTATTATCAGCCGCCGTAGAATGCAAACGACCGAAAACCTCATAGGTGTTTTTGAAGGCTTATTTTCAGATTTTTTAGTTTATGAATTACACATATAGTCAACTTAAGGGTTTAAACCTTTTACTACTCAACATTACACATGAGGCCGTGCTGGGGTTCAACAGATTCGGAGAAACCGTATTTGCGAATAATGCCGCATCGAGACTGACGGGTTGGACAGACAAGGAACTGACCGGTAAAAGAGCTCATGACATTGTAGGTTGTGATTGTGATAGTAGAAGCGGCCTTCTAAAGCCAGACGATGTAATCAACAAAGTCCTCCAGGACGGTCAGACTCGACGCTATTCGCAATGGACTTTATGGCGAAAAGATGGAACAGACTTTCAGGTACAGTTGTCTTGTACCGCTTGGCTGGAAGATAAAAAAATCATTGGAGCTCTACTGTTTTTTAGAGATATAAGCGCATCAATAATTCAGGAACAAAAGTTAAATAGTGCATTAATTGAAATTCAAAGGCTGCGTAATCTTCAAGGAGATCAAATTGATAAGCCCGGTGATTTCGACACAAATGATGGTTGCACTCCTGAGCTTATTGGAGAACATCACAAAATTAAACAGGTTTTAAACGAAGTAAAACAAGTAGCAACAACCTGTGCAACGGTCCTTATCCACGGAGAAACCGGAACCGGCAAAGAACTCATTGCCAGGATGATTCATAGACAAAGCAATCGTTCGAGTCAACCACTCATAAAACTAAACTGCGGGGCAATTCCTAGAAATCTCGTTGAAAGCGAGTTATTTGGACATGAAAAGGGGGCGTTTACCGGAGCTTTACATGCTCGTGCTGGCCGATTTGAGATGGCCCACAAAGGGACACTGTTTTTAGACGAAGTTGCCGAGTTACCTATGGATACTCAAATAAAGTTATTGCGAGTAATTCAGGAGCAGGAATTTGAGCGTATCGGTGGTAACAAGCCATTAAAGGTAGATGTCAGGATTATTGCCGCATCACACAAGGATCTGAGTGCATTATGTCGTTCAGGTTTATTTCGCTACGACTTGTACTATCGACTAAATGTTTTTCCTATGTGGATACCTCCTATTCGAGAGAGAATTTCGGACATCCCTTTAATAATATCTTACACCCTAAAGAAGTTGGAAAATAAGCTCAACAAAACACTAAAAGAGTTAACTCCGGAATCAATGCATAAAATGCTGGCTTACCCCTGGCCGGGCAATATTAGAGAAATACAAAATGTTTTGGAGCGTGCAGCGATACTTACACTATCTCCGAATATAAAAATTAACGACGAGTTTATCGCACCTGAACTGGCCAACAATTCAGGGGTTATTTCTCACCCGAACAAAGTTGTAGATTCAGTCGGAAAAAATAACCTAACCAGCCTGGCAGAAGTAGAAAAGCAACATATTGAAGAAACTTTAAAAGCCCTAAACGGCAGAATTTCAGGAAAGTTAGGCGCGGCTACAATTCTAAAAATTCACCCTAATACACTTCGTTCAAAAATGGAAAGGCTCGGCATCAGTACAAGTAACACACCAACAAAATAAACACATATAGCTATCTTAAATTGAGTTTACCAGCCTTCAACAGACCACATGAAACTGACTATGTTGAACTATCCAAGGCTGTTTTACATGTTTATAGATTTTGAACACGAGAATAAAATATGCGAGTTTTAAATGGAATAATGGCACAGCATACATTCACCACTAAGATCGAATACCAGGGAAATCTGAGCGGACCAAGGCATTTTGGCAAAACAGGACAACTTCACTTTCTCGAAAAAGGAAACGTCAGGATACTGATACAAGGTAAACAAGTAATACAAGTAGACCGGCCCGCTATTGTTATTGTGCCAGCAGCTGTACCTCATATGATTGAAAGCATCGGTGATCTGCCTGTAAAAATGATAAATGCCAGTATTTCATTATCTACGTCACAAGACTCATTTATCTTCGCCGCCTTACCTGACTATTTTTATTTCCAGTTAAACCCTGAATGTAAAATTTCCTGTACTGCAAAATGGCTCATAGGTGAAATCACTGAGCAGCGCTTTGCCCGACAATCCATGTTGGACAAATTAACCGATATTTTCGTGTTGCAAATTTTCAGGTTTGCAATAGAAGAAGGTCTGATTCAACAGCAAATGTTAACAGCCGCACATCATCCCTTACTATCTCGGGTAATCAAAGAAGTACACCAATTCCCTGCAACAAACTGGAATCTCAATAATATGGCGAAAAAAGCAGCAATGTCACGAACCCGATTTGCAAAAAGCTTTAAAGAGATTCTCGGCCAAACCCCCAAAGATTACGTTACAGATATCAGACTCGCCAAAGCCCAACAACTATTATTAGCAGACAAATCTTTAAATTTTATCGCCAGTGAAGTTGGTTATGAACATCCATCGGCCCTCACCCGAATTTTTAAAAAAAAGCTCGGTCAGACACCTCGTCAATGGTTGAAACTCTCACAAAAAATGCAGTCACAAATCCAACCTCTGTAATTAGTTTTGGTTCGGAGCATTGGTATCGCTGAACTGAAAACGTTTACTACAAACGCCGGGCCCCAATAGTAACAGCAAATTATTCAGGCATTAAAAGGAGTTACCTTTGCTTCAACCTGCCCCCTAGAAATTGCATTTTCTAAACTGATTTTTTCAAAGTTAGAAATTCCCGATTGCAACAGTGCATCTCGACACAAATAAGAAAAACTATTTCTTCCATGATGTTTGGCTCTATACAAAGCAACATCCGCCAGATTAAATAAACTATTCAGACAGGGTACCATTTCGCAATCAACAGGTACTGTGCCATGCCCAACTCCAAATGAACAAGTTATTGAATTATTGCCATTTTTTGAAATTTTACTGAACTCAATTTTAAGAAGCCCATTTATTTTATAAATCAAATCCGTTAGTTGTGTTTGTGATGCTTTTTCAACCAAAACCAAAAACTCTTCACCTCCCCATCTAAATCCATGCACATCCGAAGAACTAACAGCTCTGAGCACCTTACCGACGACTTCAAGAACCTGATCGCCTGTATCATGCCCAAGTTCGTCATTTATTTTTTTAAAGTAATCAATATCAATTAATATTAACCCTAATGAAGCTAAACTAGTGTCCCCTTCCCTTTGCTCAAGGGTGTTAAACAATCTGGCTTTTTCACTTGTCAGAAATTTAAAATAGCGCCTATTGTAAAGACCTGTTAAATAGTCAGTTCTACTTTCTCGTTCAAGTTCATCTTTTATTGCCTGCAGTGATTTTATTGCGTCTGACAGACTTGAAGTTTTCTTTTTGACCTCTAACTCTAATTTCTTTTGGTTGACTAATAGTTCAGTTTCCTTTCGCTTTCTTAAATACTCAATTATCAGAAGTAATAAAACAAAAACCAGTGAATAACCAAAATATGCCAACGAACTTTTCCAAAAAACAGGAGGTACTTCTAAAACAATGGTTAATTCATTTTCAATATTTTTTCCATAGCCATCTCGACCTTTAATACGGATTCGATGAATACCCTCTTTAAGGGGAGAAATACTTAATGTACCATTGGCCATTTTCCTCCAATTATTAGGCATCTCATCGTCGCTCATCCAGTTATAATAATACTCCTGGTTCCGCGGGTAGGCGTAATCATCTATATAAAATCTGATTTCAATGGCGGCGCCATTCTCGACCAAATAATGATTGTTCCCAGATAATTTTGTTGGTTTTAAATTTAACTGGCTGACAATATCTGTAACGCTATCTACATGTATTTTTGCTGTACTCGCTTCTACTTCACCGAGGTAATTGTCAATATTGACCTGATTAAAACCATTACCGCCACCAAAATATAACTTTTCATCGATTGTACTTTTAAAGTATGAACCACTATTAAAATCAGCACCCTGCAAGCCATCTTGTTTTTTAAAATTAACAACTTTGCCTTGTCTTAAATTGATAGCGGAAAGACCTTTTGAATGGCTTAACCAGAGCAAATTATCTTTACCACCACGCAAGCTTCCATAAACAGAGTCAGACACCAGTGGGGAAGTGCGAACATTAAACAATTTTTTTTCTATCTGACGCCTTGAGGCATCCAGTTCAACAATATAAACACCGTTATCTTGTGTCGAAATGGCGTATGTATCCATTCTGCCCAGCTTGGTAATACCCATTACTCGTTCAATACCCAATCTGGAAAAATTGACTTTGTCAGAGAAATAATCCTTGTCAGTTTTCAGACTGACGGACTCTGCACTTCCATCGTACAAACCCAACAACAAACCGCCATTATTCATTGGCGCAAAACTGGTTATATAATTTGAACTGATTGTTTGCGAAGAATGCCCGGTTGCTGCAATTTGAAGCAAAACACCTGATTCAACCTGATACTGGTAAAGCCCGCCACCAAAAGTCGTAAAAAGTATGGAACTGTAATCCAGGGACTTAATGGCACTAACGGAGTCACTCTGCAATACATTGTTATTACTTTTATTTATAACAAGATCAAGCAATCCATTTCTGTTAAACCGCAATATGCCGCTGGCATAAGTACCAACCCAAAGATTGTTTAGTGCATCAATATGTAATTCTACAACGTGTTTATTTTTCAGATTTTCCATTGGCATATTTTTTTGCGAAAAAATTCCATTGTTCCAGGTACCAATAATCAGTCCCCAATGTTCCGATTCAGCAAAAGCAGTAACAACACCACCTAATTCAATGTTTCCATCTGTCAGCTTAAAGTGGTTGAATAAAGAAAGGTCCCCCCAATACTGTTTAACACCAGAATTTGTGCCAAACCAAATAACATTGGAGTTATCAGTTAATCCTGACTGAATGAGAAAAGGTGTTGGTTTTTCAATGATTTTTTGCAGTTCCTTACTTCCACTTTCGAAAATACAAATATGAGACGAGGTCGTCACCCAATAAAAATCTCGTCTCTTGAAAACCCCATTAACTGTTCCGGCACAATTTAATATCTCGGTAGCTTCAATCTCCGAATATGGTTTTTCACTTCTGGAGTAAAGAATGGCTTTGTTTTTTCCGCCAAGTACTAACTGTTCTCCAATTAAATTAATTGTTCTCACCCCTGATACAGAATCACTGCCACGTAAATTAACTGGCTGAAATATATCGATTTTTTTATTGTAAAAGTACAGTGTATTTTCACCCGCAGCCCAGACTTCGTCATTGGCAACTGTCATTGTCAGCATACTCGTATCTTCAAGATAACGATTGATTTTAGTAGCCGTATCTCCGGAGTATTTTATAATTCCGTGATTTCTGGTCAGGATCCATATATTCCCGTCTCCATCAATCCCAGATTTTCTGATATCGATATCTTCTATCCGATTTAGGCTTAGCAGCGGTTCAAAAGCAGCTTTTTGACTATCAAATTTATCAACGCCTTCTCTATGTGTGACTAAAATGTCACCACTTTTTGATTCCATTATTTCAACAATATAATTATCACTGAGCCTCGATTTGCCATCATTTGTCAGAAAATTCTCTATTGAGAGACCGTTGTACCTTGAAAGTCCGTCCTGCGTGCCAAACCACATATGACCTTTTGAATCACGATAAATGGTCTCAATGGACAAATGAGCTAATCGGTCATTTAAGTGAAACTCATTCAGATCAATAGTCATTCTAAATTTGAAATTTTCATTTGCAGACACCTGAAAACCGAACGAGAGTGTTAAAAACACCAAGAGTCGCAAGAGCAATTGTGAAGCTAAAACTAGAAATGTTTTGAACACATTTGAAGATTTAGTGAGAGCTATAGACGTACAAATTTTTGACATTAACTTATATTTTTCACACCTTAGAACAAATAAAAAACTGTCGGCTTTCAACCTGTCACGCTCAGATCAGAAATCTAAAAACTGAATGAATAACTCTTCTATTTTTTCTGAGGACTTAAATTCAGCCAATTGTAAATTGAAGTTATTGATGATTATTCTGTAATGAGGTGATTGCGTGCTAATTGCAAATCTGACAGGTTTTAACGCAATATTTTCTGCAATTTTAAATTGATCAACATATGAACATTTGTGAACCAAACTAAAAAACGACAATTCTTCAGCCACAGCCCCGTCAATTCTGCCCATATTTAACAAAGAATATAGTATGTCATCTGTACCAACTAATACCTTATTTGGTATGAAATAAGAAGTTGGAGATCCTCTAACCCCACCAAGTAGTAAATTACTTCCTTTCATAAAATCACGAACGACAATATTGGATGTCGCTTTGGTTATCAAACTCAAACTCGCATTGTAGATAACGTCTGAATACCAAAGATTTGCATCTTTGTGTTCAATAAACGGTAACGCTGTTAAAAAGCCGTCAATTTCACCGGATAATATCAACCTTTCAGCCCGGCCCCGAGGTAGAGGAATAATAGCCAGATCAGTAATACCAACATTTTCCAAAATGCCGCGCATTATTTCTACATCTATCCCCGTCACCGCGTTGTTGTGTTGAAAAATAACGTACGGTTCAATATTTTCTGCAGTGGCCAGAGTTAACTTGTCACCTAAACAAGGAAGTACCGCAAAGTAACCAAATAGAAACACCGAATACCAGCAATGATTCATCGTCCTTTAGTGCCATTTCTGTCTTTGACACCACTCCATTGCAACTGAAAATGTAAAAGGGGCAAAAGCCCCTGAAACAACGAAGTTTAAAATGTAGAAATAACCCTTAAATCCCCTACAGCAGCATCACTTACGAAGCCAATATAAGCGGGATTACCCTTTATTTTTTGTAATATTGCCTGCTCATCCGTTAGTACTTCAGGGGGTTCGCCTTGCCCGGTAAAAACCAGTTTTGCCCAATAAGATTTCAGTTGTGCCGGTGACTTACCCAGAACATCAGCAACAAACTTATCAGTAGTAGGGTTTGACTCCGGCAACGAAATCGGGACTGCCGCCCCCCCTCCAGGAAACTCGCTTTGTTTTCCGAGGAAGATTCGCACAATATCATCTTTTGATAGCGCACTACTGTTAGACGGGTGCACAACAATACTGACTGAATTTGCAAACAATGGCAGCAACAAACACGATAAAAAAACAGCCTGGCTTAATACTTTTTTCATTATTCCGATTCCTAAAAGACGATATCAACACCTAAAGTAACTACATCAAATTCTCCCTTTTCCCCTAGAGGTAAAGTCAACGGTCTGTCATCGTCACCAAAGAAGTAGTCAAATTTTAAGGCTGCGTTCGGATGGAAATCGTAACGCATACCTACCCCATAGCCATCAATCAAACCTCCACCGGTAGCTATATGTAAAGCTTGCGCTGCGCCTTCTAAAATGGGATGACCAAGAAAGTCAAAACTTTCCAGCTCCAAATCCCGGTCCAGCTTCTCTTTTCTGACAGTAAGCAAAAGGTCGTTAAACCGATAACCTAAAGATAAATACCATCCATCCACATCGGGAAATGCAGTGTCATCCAAAGTAACCTGAGTGCGTTCATAGGACACTAAAACATCCTGATAACTCCAGTTAAAGCCAGCATAAGCGTAAATACCGTCTTTATCGGCGTAACTTAACAAGTTGACTAACTGTTGACCCTGAGCTTCTGTAGCGCCATTAGCAATGGCGGCTGCAGCAGCTCCCTGCCCTACGCCATTTTGCAATTCAATTAAACCGCCTTCGTCGTCAAAGGTAAGCGACATAACACCCGAAAATAGCGACCAATTGTCTTTAGAGACTTCCGCCCTAAACGACAATAAACTATCGAAAGAGGCAGAAAGCTCACTACCAGTTGCACCAATAAAAATATCGCCATCCCAGGTACCATACAGGGTTTTTGTTTTAAGCAAAAAATCGCCTATAAGATGCTGCGTATCCAGGGAAATACCTTCGACTACATTAAACTCATAGCCAAAATATACTGACTTAGGCAGGCGGCCATAATCATGTGCATAGCCCACCAACTCATATTCGGATTGGTAGAATATGGGGTTGGCCATACGACCTGCATTAATAGTAAAATTATCATTCAGCTTGTAAGACAAGTAAGCCCAACGGGCCTCCAAATCAAAATCGTTTCGGCCTTCAGCAACCATTTGAATAGTTGCTGTTAAACCGTCAGCTAAATCAGCGCGTGCCTGTAACCCAAATACTGAATCGTTTTTAAACGTAAATTCATTGTCATCTGGTAACTGATTAATAGGTACTACGATATTGTCGTATGAGGCATACGATGCCTTCACAGATGCAAATCCATTCCATTGAATTTCAGCAAAAACGGTTGAAGAGGCAAAACTACCTGCTATCAGCAAGCCCGTTTTTAGCATGCCAGTGTTGTACTGCTTCATTTTTTATTTTCTCTTATTGTGTTAAACGTTAAATTCGTCAGTTATCTGTGTAAGTTCATTTGCCATCTCAACTAAATGAGCACTGACAGAGGCCAGTTCGCCAGACGCTTTTTCATTTTCCAGAGCTGAAGTAATCACCTTTTCAACTGTGCCGGTAAATGTGCGAATTAACTCAACCTGATTACTTGTTGCTTCCGCGTTGTCTTCAGACAGTTCCCTGATACGATTGATATCAAGAGCGATTTGAGTAAGCGCTTCGTTTGCAACTTCGATTTGTTCAAAACTGCTTTCAGCCTGACCTCTTGAACCTGACAATGCCGTAGACACCCTTTTTGCACCGGATTGCAATGTTTCGATGGTATCCTGAATGTCAGTGGCTGATTCCTGTGTTCGGGTTGCAAGCATGCGCACCTCATCTGCAACAACCGCAAACCCGCGTCCTTGCTCTCCCGCCCTGGCAGCTTCTATAGCCGCATTTAATGCTAATAGATTAGTTTGAGAGGCAATGTTTTGAATTACTTCTAAGACTGAGGTTACATGAGCGACATCTTTTAGGAGTTCATCCATATCCGTGACCGCCTGTTCAGCGGCCCCTTTCAACAACCCTATTGATTCAACGGTTTGAGAAAACATCTTCTTACCCGCTTCAGTGTTGTCATAGGCAGAAACAGATATGGCTTTAGCTTTATGAGAATTGTCAGCAATTAAATCTGTATCACAAGTAATTGAGTTAATTGCGGTTTCTGCACTTTTTGCATTTTGTGATTGCAAACCAGAAATCGTACTGGTTTCTTCAGCAGCCGAACTAACATTGAAAGCATGTGTAGAAAGCGGGCTGGAAAGTTCAACAACTCTTTTAAATGTACTATTCAGCTTTTCAATAAAAGCATTGAATGCAAAAGACAGAGCAGCAATCTCCCGGGTACCAGTGCTTTCCAATCTGACAGTCAGATCACCAGTACCATTAGAAAAACTTCTCAATGAATTTGTAACACGCAGGAGGGAATCTGAAACACCGCGCTGAACAGGAATTGATATTCCAATAGACAAACAAATACTAACCAACCCCAACACAACGCCTTGTGAGATTACTTTTTCACTTTTTGAACGCGCTAATTGGATATTTGCAGTAAGATTTTGATTTATTTCGTTGCGATAACTCGCATATTCCGTCTTGAGCGTCTCTAACAGCTCATTCATTTTCGCTCTATCCTGACCTGTCGGGATATAACCTGAATCTGAACTATCAATCAACGCCATCACCAGGCGTTTCGACAACGCAAAATAGTTTTCAAGAGCGTTTACCTGGCGTGAAAGAAATTCACTTCTTTCCAAATCCAAAGAGATCAAACTGTTGTTGACTTCTGATAACTCACTATAAAAAGCCTCAGCTGTAGCAACAGCATCTGAATCTGCAGTGATAGCTGCTGAAACAAAGCTTTCAGAAACACTTTTAAGTAAAGCTACTCGCTTTTCTGCCAATTGAAGTTTCGGATAATCATTTGATTCCAATGAACTCAATAATGCGCTGGAAGCTAAGCCATTAACTGTCACGCTGATCAAAAAAATCAAAAAACATATCACTCCAACAGTAGGAATAATATAAATACGTGCGGCAATACTATTGATTGTAAACTTTGGCTTGGCCATTTGATTTTCGTTCCTGAAATTGTCCCGGGAAAGGTAACAATCTTGAGGCACACCTAAAATCACAGATAGTTCAGAAAACATAGCCAAAAGTTCAAATTAAAGTAAAAGTTAAAAATCCCCCTTAAATTCGGTAACAATACAAACCAAAGTGCAATTTTTTACACTCATAATAATTTGAATTCAACTCAAGGAATAACGAACCAATACTAGAATTTTAAAAATTGTGATCGTTGCAACATAAATAAGATATCAACAATTTTAACTGTTAATATTTATGCAATAAAAAACAACGCCAAATGCGAATAAGTTAGGTAGGAAAATAAATCCAGGAACAGATAAGATGGGCTCAATTTGAATTTAAGCTTAATTCAGGCCAATATTGAGCTTATTAGCATTCAGGTTTAATATCCGTATTAGTTTGATAAGCTTTTCTGACTTCACCGGGTGGTTTTCCGATGATCTTTTTAAATGCACGCGAGAATGCAGCTTCTGACTGATAGCCTACGTCTAAAGCAATAGAGAGCACGGTATCTTTAGTCAATTGCAATCTGGCATATGCCAACGACATACGCCACTCGCTTAAATAATCCATTGGGGTGTTACCAACCAAACGCTTAAACTCCTGAACAAAACTCGTCCTGGACATCCCAATACTCTGCGCAAGCCCTTCCAAAGACCAGTGTTTTTCAGGAGAATCGTGGATTAAAGATAATGATTTCCCAATACGATCATCCTCTAAAGCACCCAGCCAGCCCAATTTTTTACCGTTTAAACTCTTTAGATATTGACGCATTGCCGTAATGACCAGAACCTCGGACAATCGGGTAACCACGGCTTCCGCTCCAACACCGATAATTTTCGATTCACCGTTTAACAAATGATTTAAACTCTCTACGATACTTATTGCTTCACGATTGTCAGCGTCTATTTTGATATATGTAGGTAGGATACCGAGAAGTTTAATAGTCAGCGGATGTTGAAACAGCAATACACCACAAATCATTTTTGTCTGCGCGCCACCACCACCAAACGTCAATGTCTCATAACGTGCAGAAACAGCTTTTATTGGTAAAGCATTTAGATTGGTATACTGTTGACAAGTACCATCAGAAAGTCGATGACCTTCGCCTTTAGGAAACAGTATAAAATCCCCCGTACTCAAATCAAATGTTTCACCTTCAATCTCAAAATGACTCTTTCCACTAAGCACAAGGTGAAACATCATACAGTTCGGCATGGCGGGCAAATCTATACTCCATGGACTGGAAAAACTAGAATCCGTAAAAAAAGCCCGCTCCATCTTTAAACTATCAAGAAGCTTTCCGATTGTTTCATCACTAATATGAGTTTCAATTCGTTTTTTATATTCGAACGTCATACTGCTTCCCAAATCCTTTCTGAGTTAAGAAAGTAAATGATTGAATAGTAGCTTCGATACGATGAATGAGAACGGTTATAACACCAACAGAAATCCAGTCATAATCGCGGCAACAGTTCGAATATTATTCCAAAAAGTCCATTTTTCAAGGTATATTTGCCAATAATTAGGGCTGTTGGTCTGGCCATGTTCTGACTGTAGCGTTTTATTTAATGGCACATTTTTAATGACGGTTACAAATGTTGTACCTAGCAAAAAAACCACACCAGCAACAATATCACCAGTATTTCCAAACAAAATAAAATACAGAGAAGCAATTGCTGATCCCATAAAAAACAACAAAAAGACAGGATTTATAATCTGCTTGTTTATTTCCACCATTACCACTGCACCATTGTCTGATCTTTTTAAAACATTCATAACAGTGTTTGAAAACACAAAATACAAGCCAATCATTGTTAGCATGGCAAGTTTCAATACTGCTTCTACAATCGGTATTCCATCAACTGCCATAGTGTTACCCTTCCTTTAGAAAATACGCAGCATTATCAATGATAAACTGACTGAAATTTTTTGGCTGCCTGCCAAGAGCCTCTGTAATTCCATTTTTTATACTCTCATTTCGTCCATCGAGCACCTCTGTGAATAGATAGCTGAGCGCATCTATAGTGTTTTTTTCAACACCACTCCTTGCCAGGTTATTTTGGTATGCAGACAAACTAACTTGCTCAAAAGTGATAACTCGGTTCATTCTTTGACTAAAGCGCTCCGCAATTTGTGCAAAGCTCAATAATTCTGGACCTGTAACTTCGTATAATTTGCCATTGTGTTTGTCCGTAGTTAACGCTGCCACTACTATCTCAGCGATGTCGTCAATATCGACAAAAGGTTCTTTTGTCTCTCCGACAGGTAAGGCAATTTTGGATTGCTGAATATATTGCCTGAATAACCCTTCACTAAAATTTTGGTTAAACCAGGCGGCACGAACAATTGTCCAGCTGATGCCTGATTGTTTGACTATATTTTCAGATAGTTTCGCCGCAGGCTCGCCTCTTCCGGAAAGTAGCACGACACGCTGTACCCCTTTAATCTTTGCCAGAGCAATGAATTGCGAAATATCTTCAGGAGCTTTGGGTACCGCCAGATCAGGGTAATAAGTTATATAAACTTGTTTAATTCCGGTAAGTACTTTGGCCCACGTTACAGGTTCGTCCCAATTAAAATAAACGTGCGATGATCGGGAAGCACATCTGGGAGAATATCCCATTTCCCGCAATTTTTGTTCGACCCGAACACCCGTTTTTCCTGTAGCGCCGATAATCAGATGTTCATTAGATAATTTAACCATAGCATTCAGTTCACTAAAAAAGACAAATAGTTATTTTATTTTACTGCTCCCCTATCAAAATTTATTGCTTAGAGTTCAACAAACATTGCAGAACGGTTGTTTAATTGAGCGAGTAGTATTTCAGTGTTTAATCCAGGCCCAAAATAGCGTCATATTCATTTTCGTCGCGACAGACCAGGTCCATGGTTTTTAGTACTAAAAGATAATCAGCACCGTTTTCAGGTACGCAGTGCAGGTCATGTATTTGCACTGGTTTAATAGCAACAGGCTCTTTTACAGCGCCTGATTTTGACAGGTTAAAACCACCCAACTCTGACATAATGTTTTCCTCGTTTTTAAATCATAAATCACAAGAAAAATATTAAATAATCAGAGACTTAAAGCAATATTATACGATTATTTAATAACCACCAAACCCTGACTCATAGCGCAGTATGGTGGCTTTTTGTTTAGGGGTTTTTCGAGCAGATTTGGGATTATCAAATACATTGCTAGTTGCTCACCAATAACAATGGTCTACAGGCCCTTATGACGTGTTTACAGACGAAATACCTTTACGGAAGAATCTAAAGAAACGGACACCTTGTCCAGCTCCTGACTTGAATGCGTCAATTGTTTTGCAATGCTGGCAGTTTCATTGGTTAACTCGTTGATACCTTCCACGTTTTCTTCCAGGTCAGCCACCACCGTCGATTGTTCTGTAGTGGAATTTGCCACCAGCACTGTTTGCTCCAGGATATCCATAACATTACTACTGATTTTCTGTAATGCCTGTTTAGCCTTATCCGCATATTCAACAACAAAATCGCTGCGTTCACGGCCTTTTTTAATGGCTTCAACAGCTTTGCCAGAGTCGTTTTGCAGACGATTAATCACCGTCTGAATTTCCTCGGTGGAATCAGTAGAGCGATTTGCCAATTTGCGCACTTCATCCGCCACAACGGCAAAACCACGGCCTTGCTCCCCAGCCCTGGCGGCCTCAATCGCGGCATTTAAGGCCAGTAGGTTAGTTTGTTCTGAAATCCCTCTGATGGTATCCAGCATTGCACTGATATGATTCACTGATACAGCCAGGGACTGCACCACATCCGTGACTCCGTGCAGTTCATCAGCCAAGCCTGAAATATAAACCCGGGTTTTAGCGACAATATCTTCGCCTTCGTGACACGTCAGTTTTGCTTTTTCGGCCAGGTCAGCACTAATAGCCGAATTGCTTTCCACCTCTTTTACCGTAACGCTGAGTTCATTAATGGCGGTGGCCACCTGTGAAGTACGATCTCGTTGAAACAGACAGTTGTCACCGGTGCTTTTTGCCAGTTCAGCGGTAGCTTTAGAGGATATGGTCAGCGCTTTTGAGTTTTGCTGAAGATTAATCACCGCATTTTTGACTCCTTTCAGGAACACATCAAAGCTGCTGGCAATTTGTGCCAGTTCATCATTGCCTTTTAATCCTATTTGTTCTGACACCGACATAGTGCTTGCTGCTCTGGCCATGGCTTCCCTGATGTGCCCCACCCGAATGCGCAGCTTATTGGCAACAAAAAAGCAAACCAATACACAAAATAAAAGCGACATCCCCAGAATCAGCACTGTGCTGCGCAATGATTTCTCGTATGCTTCGGTACTTTCAGCGTTTAGTTTTTTAGCCTGTTGCAGTAAGGTATCCAGGATGTCGTTGTTGGCTTTGCGCATCGCAATATAGGAATTGGCGTATTGTCGATAATAACCACTGGCCGCTTCCATATCTTCTCTGGACAAGGCATCCAACATGGGATTTAGCTCCGTTACCACCATATTTTCGAAAATATCTGTCAGTGCAAGCGCCTTCTGTTTGAGCCTCTCATCCACCTGAGTTTCCACGGCTCTTGCCAGTTCTTTACGCATGATGGGAATGTCTTCTATTTTAGTTTCTTCAACCCGGGTATGAATGCCTCTTGCATCTTTGAGTGGCGTCATTTGTAAGAACATCATATCTATTCCCACCCGCATACGTGGGATCCTTGATGCAATTGTAGCAACAGCCCGCATCGGCTCAGCGGTATTCAGATACAATTGCTCAGTATGGTGAATTAGCCGGGATTGATAGACTGCACCAATCACTCCAATGCCCAGCATGGCAGCACAAGGAATCAATATGGCCAATAACAACTGATTTCGAATGGTAATGTTGGATAAATTCATGGACACCTCACAACCTATACTAAAAATTGCAAATACCAGAGCCTGTTAAGTTTTGATTGTTTGTAAAACGCTGCTCTCAACAGAGAAAAAACAGCGCCCAACACTCACTAACTAACGGCTAAACAGAGCAGCACCAGGGCTGCCGCCGAGAAGATAAACCACAAGGGCAATACAAACTTGAACCAACGTGTCCATGAAATGCCCGCCGTGGCCAGATAAGCCAACAGGGTGCCAGAGGTGGGGGTCAGCAAATTGGTAATGCCGTTACCAAATAAAAACGCTGTGACGGTTTGCTGAGAAGTAACACCAGAAAGTTGCCCCAAAGGGCTCAGAATTGGAATACTTACGGCCGCCTGTCCGGATGTTGATGGGATCAACACATCCAGTAATAACTGGCTAACAAACATACCGGTAACAGCGGCGTATTTATTCCCTTCGCCAATGAAGCCAGACATCCAGTTCACTATGGTATCCAACACATAAGCATCACTGAGCACGATTGCCACTGCCGAAGCTACACCAATTAAAAAGCTGGCTAACAGCACTTTTTTCATGCCCTCAACAAACACTTGGGCGGCTTCCGATGGCTTGTAACCACTGATCAGGGCCAACAGAATACTGATCAGAATGTAATAACTGGTGATTTCCTGATGCTTCCATTGCCATTGATTGGAGGCGATGGCCAAAAAGATAATGCTGATAAACATCACTGCCAGCATCAACACATGACGAAACGGAATGGTAAAATGAGGGGTATCTATACTTATCTGAGAAACTGAATTAGCTTTGCGCAATTTATAGATCATAAAGCCAACACCCAGCATCAGAAACACCACAAAATAAACGCTGCGCTGCATTGCACCGCTAAAAATGGGCAATCCCACCAGTGGTTGCGCTATCGTGAGAGGCAGCGGATTCAGAATAGAGGCGATGTAGCCCACCTTCACTGAAATTGTCAAAATGGCAAAACCGTATATGGGATCCAGCCCAACCTTTCTGGATAGCGCCACCATAATGGGGATCACCAACAAATACTCAGATGCCAGCCCTAGCATGGTACTGCCAAAACTAAATACCGTCATCAGAATGATGGTAAGTGCAAATATATTACCCTTAACCAGTCCGATAAGTTTGTGTAAACCGTTATCAATAGCGCCAGATGATGTGAGAATGCCAAACATGCCGCCAATCACTAACACCATAAAGATAAGCCCGGAAGCCTTATCCAGCCCTTTGGGTATAGCCTGCAACAGATCGGCAACACTGGCCGGAGTAGCGCCCTCAATATCCTCTTTATCCCTCACCGACAATAAATGGCTTAAGGAGGTATCTTTTTCAATGAGCTGAAAGGTGCCGGGAATAACCACCTTACCATCGCGTTGATAGCTCCCCGAGTCCACCAGGTAAGTGAGCGCACCGGCAATAAGTAAAATAAATAACAGAATAACCAGCGGATTTCCTTTTACAGAAGGCTCCTTTGCTACCTGACTGTCAGTATCAACGGCACTTTGACTTTTCATTAGGGAAATCTCACTCATATCAATACACCCACCCGGGATATTTAAAACAACTATCTAAAATCACAAAACGAAACTTTGCGGATGGGTTTAAAATAACCCACCCGCCGTGGTTTCGGCTTTAAAAGCGATAACTCACCTTGGTATACATAAATCGACCAATGGCGTTGTAAGTGTTTTGATCAAAATTAATATTGGCATTGGTTCTGGATGTAGGTGGTTGTTTATCACCGATATTGTTCACCCCTACAGTCCATGTCCATTGCTCATCAAACTCATATACTGCATTAATGTTGTGATACACAGTAGTACGTATGTGCAGCTCCTCACCCTGGAAGGTTTCTGTTGTATCACCGATATGGCGCAGCGAGTAAGCTAACGTCATAGGCCCTCTCTCATATCTTGTCGAGAATGAACTGCGCCATTCAGGATAAGCTTCGCGGCTGCGCGCTTGCCCCAACTTGTCATCCACCACGGTTGAACCATCAGACAGTACCGAGGTTTCTTCATAAGTGCTTAATTTTGAAATGGTTAAACTGAAATCCCAGTCACCCTGCCAGAATGAATCGGTATAGCGGATCACGCTATCCACTCCAGCCACTTTGAGGCTGTTCAGGTTGATAGGACCGTCGATAATTTCCAAGATTTCGCCACTGCCATCACGGGTAATTGAGTCACAGGCCCGCCCGGTATTAGCACAGGTATCCAGAATGCTTTGTGCCCCCACAGTGGTAATAGAGTTATCGATTTCAATATCAAACCAATCCAGGGTAATGCTAAAACCGTCAATTGACGCCGGTTCGTAAACGATACCATAGGAAATGTTTTCTGACGTTTCAGGTTGCAGTAAACGATTGCCCCCGGTTCTTAATTGCACGTTGGAATCGGGCTGAACATAGGAAGCGGGTACACCTGCACACCCCACCGAGGAATTATTGCCGGAGCACGGATCAATTACCGCAGAAAAAGTAAAGCGCTCCCCTTCATATAACTCAAGAATTGACGGTGCTCTAAACCCCTCAGCCCAGGTGGCACGCAAAGAGACATCTTGGACGGGCTTGTATTGAATACCCGCTTTACTGTTCGTCGTGCTACCAAAGGTACTGTAGTCTGAATATCGGGTAGCAACAGATAACTCTAAATACTCTGCCATGGTAACTTCGCGCAATAAAGGGATCGCCAGTTCGACATAGGCTTCTTTCAGATTGTAACTGCCATCTGTGCCGTAGCGCGGCGATGAGGAGGTAGTTCGGTAAGTGTTGAGTAAGGGCGCATCATTAATTGTACTGTCAGGGGTATCCACCCCTTCTTCCCGACGGTATTCGATACCGGCCGCCAGAGCCACTTCACCGGCGGGTAACTCAAACAACACACCCGAGATGTTAGCGGTAAAATCCAGTTGTTTTGCTTCGTTCTCGTCTCTTCCGGTAAAATTGATGTAATCAATCACTTCATCAGACAACGGGTTAAACAAATTAATCGGTACACAACCCTGGGCCAAACTGCCTACATCAACATCAAAAGCAGATGCGTCACAGGCTTGTAAACCCAATGCCAGTTTATCTAAATGCAATTGATTGTATGAAGTAAACTCACCTTTGTTACTGGCCACCGACAAAAACGCATCCCAACTCCAGAAATCGCCCAGGTCCACCTCACCTTCAAGGCCAACACCAAAACGCAGCGTTTCCACAACCTGTGCATTAACCCGATAATCATTTTCAGTGATAAAGGAAGTATGCTGAAAATCACTGCCACTAAACTCCACACCAAATGGATTAACCAGCGGATTATTAGGGATAGAAAATCCTCTGGAGCCTCTTACCACAGATAACACAGGGGAAAACTGCTGGTCAGATTCGCGACGATTGTACAGTGCTTCGACGCGCATTTCGGTACTGTCAAAGGGTATGATGGCTTGCAGGTAAGTAGAGAACAACTCCTGTGGCCCTACTACGTAGTTATTATCGTAGCGATTGTAGGTGTCACCAGAAGTGGCCGCACGCCAGGAATCCAGGTCACTGCCATCCTGACCAGCGTTTCGGGTGATCCCAAGTGTCGGAATCTCGAAATCTAATACTGATGCTAAATTAGCTTCTCTGAAAAGCCCTTCTGGTGTTCCAGATGATAAACCGTTAAGAGGAACTGCTGTTAATTCCCGAGCTTGAGTGTAAACCGGCTCACTGTCTGAATAGCTCATCGAAAAGAGTACATTGGCATCACCGATGTCATTGCCCCAGAGCATATCCAGGTTCAGCGTTTCTTTGTCACCATGACTGGTTTCGCCATAATAAGTTGATATCTCGGCTCCCACATATTCATCATGGGTGTAAATGTTCATTACGCCGGCAATAGCATCCGCACCGTAAATTGCCGTAGCGCCGTCTTGCAACACTTCAACCCGCTTTACAATCGCCTTAGGAATGGTATTTAAATCAACAAAATCCCTAAAACCCCGGGTACCGGCACCATTTACCCATCGGTGGCCATTTACCAGAATCAGCGAGCGGTTTTCACCTAAACTACGCAAATTCAAACTACTTGAACCATGACTGGTGCCCGCTGAACCATTGCCGTTCAGACTGGCACCCACTGAGGGTAACTCCTGCAGAATTTCTCCCAGAGAAACAACACCTTTTTGATTCAAATCTTTCAGCGAAATATCCTGCACAGGACTGGGTGAATCACTACTTCTTTTGATGCGGCTCCCTGTCACCTGAACCCGCTCTGGTGCATCTTCATGGTTTTGACCATGCTCAGCAGCAGAAGTACTTTCCTGAGCGAATACGCTGTTGTTTAATCCCAGCAAAATACTCAGGGCAATGATACTCAACCGAGGTTTACGTACGTTCATTTTCTAACTCCGATTTGGTTGTGTTGTTTTTCTGTTCGTTTCACCGATTAAACCGAATATAGAAAACGCAAAAACCTCATGCAATAAAATTAATTTACATCATAACTTGATAACTTTTCGTTATACACAAAAAGTCAGTGAGCTTAAGCCAATCTCACTAATTAAGGATAACAATTACCCACAACCTCCATACCGGTCTCTCGTTAAACATTGAAACTCAACTTACACTGGCGATAACTTTTTATCATAAATCAATCAATATAAATCATATTATTGAATAGAAATATGAGAGGGCTAACCTAAATAGTACGATTAACAACCAGTGTTTTTCTTTATTAAAAATACTGGCATAAACGCAGTTATCGGCACTGAAAAAGCAACCATTGCAGGCCACAACAATAACCTGACAACGCACAGTGTGGAATGACTAAAACACCTGAATAAGGTGGCGTAAGACATTTTAGTTAGGTAGTAGCAAATGGAAAATAGTGTTATTCAAGACAGTGGTAATCCCCAATTTAACGAGGGGATGAAAAGCTTTGCAATCATCCAACCTGAAACTGATGAATCTGTCATTCCGCTGCTTATTGACAGTCCACACAGTGGCCGTGTTTTACCCGACAACTTTAAAACCAGTGCCTCTAACAACGCACTGTTATCCGGATGGGACGCCTGGATAGATGAGCTATTTGGTGATTGTAGCTATTTTGGCGCCACCCTTATCCATCAACACATATCCAGAATGGTGATTGATTTAAATCGCAAGTACGACGATATTAATCCTGAATTACTCAGCGACAACGCTGCAACAAGTGGACTGGCTATTAACCCTAGCGCATACAGCACAAGAGGCATGGGACTTATCCGTCAATTTGCATTGCCTGGCATTCCTGTCAGTGAGGGAAAGCTGTCCGCTCAGGAAGTAAAAAGCAGAATTGATGACTATTACTTCCCCTATCACAACGCGATAGAAAGCAAACTAACCAACTTCAGGCAACGATTTGGTGCTGCCTGGCATATTGATTGCCACTCCATGAAATCCATTGGCAATGCCATGAATATTGATGCGGGCCTGCCGCGTGCAGATATTGTGCTTAGCGACAGAGACGGCGCTACGGGTGATCCAGCGCTGATGAATTTAATGGCTTACCACTTTCGTGACCTGGGTTATCAGGTTGCATTAAATAACCCCTACAAAGGTGGCTACCTGGTACAAGCTTATTCTGATCCCCAAAACCGTATTTATTCAATGCAAATTGAATTAAACCGGGCCCTGTACATGAACGAACAAGCGTTCAGCAAGAAGCCTGAGTACGAAGCTCTCAAAGCTGATATCAATAACGTTTTACAGCAAGCCGCAACCTATGTAAAACAGGCGATATCTTAGCAATGTCACTCGCAAACCGATTAATAAGTGCAGTTATGCTTTTGCTCGCCTTCACTGCGAGTGCCAACCAGAAGGACATTACTTTTGCCTTCGCAGAGCAGCCCCCCTATGTAGTGCTAGACAAAAACGGATACCCCTCCGGAGACTATGTTGAGCTGGCAATGGCAGTAGCGAAAGCACTGAAACTCAACTTCGAGTTCTGGAGTTGCCCTTTTGAACGCTGCCTTGAGCTCATCAAAAATGCAAAAGCAGACATTATGATTGGCCTCGAAAAACACCCGGAAATGCAGCGCTATATGAGTTTTATCGCATTTTCAGATAGCCCCTCTGAAACCCTGTATGCATATTATCAAAAAAGCTCACAGCCCTTTTCTCTAAACCTTGACGATTATCTTGAAGTAAGGCCAAGAAACCTGCCAGGCGGAGCACTGTATTTTCATCATAATGGTAATAATATCAGCTATTACAAAAGCCTCAGCGCCACCACCATTCCTCAATACTTCAGGTTACTGGCTTCCGGTAAAATAGACATGATAGTCAGCGCCAAAAGCATAGGTGATTATCTGTTAAAACAACCTTTGGCAACACAGGATGTATACGCGTTCCCAATCAGTAACGCCACCTGGCAAACTGTGCCGATGATAGGCATAGCCCGTAATTCGCCACTTCATCAGCAAATGCAGGATCTACAAGAGCAGTTTAACAGACTACGTTCTAAAACCGTTGCGAAGAATGATTTTGCTTATGCTGATATAGGTCAGTAGCATCCGGTATTATTTCGTTGCTGGACGCAGGCATATCACTTAACATCGGCAAAGGCTGGAATCCCATACACCAGAAAAGCAGAGCGTATCACGAGACTTTTATGAAACTAAACAGCAACTTAAACCTCAAAAGTCTGGAAGCCTTTACCACAATCGTAGAGACAGGTTCGGCAACTGAAGCTGCGCGTGTTCTGGGCTTAACGCAACCGGGTATCAGCCGACAACTGGCCAGCCTGGAAGAAGTTGTGGGGTTTCAGTTGTTTTATCGTGAAAAGAGTCGCTTACTGCCCACCGAAGAAGCCCATATTCTCTATCAGGAAGTCAGCTTATTCCTCAATGGTGCGAACCGCCTGACAGAGCTGGCGCACAATCTGTTTTTCTCCAACTCGGGAACCTTGAGAATTGTTGCTCCCAGCTCTTTTATCACCGGTCCGCTGCAAGACATAATCGCCAAGTTCATCGTAAATAATCCAATGGTAAAGTTTGTACTGGATACACAAAGCCCGGCCTCCGCCAGAGAGCTGATTGCCAGACGCTCGGTAGATTGTGGTTTTGTACAATTACCCGAAGAACACCCCGGCATAAAGACCGAACCATTAATCGAAAGTAAGGCGGTTTGTGTATTGTCAAAAGACCATCCACTGGCCAGCCTGGAAAAGATCTCCATTGAAAATCTGCGAGGCCAAAACCTGATCGTACTGGGCAAAGGCAGAAGCTCGCGGGAACGCATCGACGTGGAATTCAGAAAGCTCAATGCCCGCATGAAAATCATCCTCGAAGCACACACTGTCGCCGTCGCCTGTAGCTTCGCCAAAAAAGAATTGGGTATCGCCCTGGTCAATGAACTACTGGCACAACAATACCTGAACGACGACCTCGTAGCCCGTCCCTTGCTGCCCACCATCAAATACAGCTACGGCTTCGCCACTTCTGAGCAAGGTAAAATGAGCCGCCTTACCGAATCATTTTTAAAATTCTGCCAGTCGGAGTTTAAAACAATGGGGCAAGTAGTACCTTAAAATCAACGTGGAAATGTTTATCATAACGAGCAACCGAGCACCTTTTAAAAAACTCAGCGTTTAATAGCCAAAGACGAAATCGCATACCTTTTTGAGATTTAACCCTATAACCTACTGAAATGATGACATCTAGCCTGTGGTGAGCCAACTGATAGGCTTTCCCGTGCTCAGCAGTTGTTGCAATTATTGCAACAACTGCATCTCTGGTTGACTTTTCCAGCTAAATTGGTGTCCGAATTTATTTAACCACTACACTCCCATCTGGTTGTACTCTTCGGCCGATAGGACAACAGCATTACCTTTTGTTCTAATTTCTACGAATTCAGATTGCACTTTTTTTCAGTAACTCGTCGAAATTCGCTACTGCTTCGTTGGTTTCAAATGTGAACTTCATGTACTCCCCATAAAGGTCCTCTACAGTACCCCATAAACGATAAATTCCAAATTCATTGATGTGAATAACAGCCCTAATCAAATCATATTTTGATTTGATTAATCATTGAAATCACATCACAATATGATTTGATTAATAAATTAATCGCATCAAGGGTGGTATATGTGGATATGGCAACAGGCTGATTGGCCGTCATTTAAATGGGATAAGAGCGCTATTGATGTATTGCTCAGAGAGGCGCGTTTTAAACAAGGCGTGCTGTTGGGCAAGATGAGTAGTCAATCGATACAGCCGGTACAATCCATGCTGGATACACTATTGGCCAATATCGTTCACTCCAGTGCAATTGAGGGAGAAAAACTTAACGCATTCTCTGTACGTTCATCATTGGCAAATAAACTGGGATTAACTGAAGAAAAGCCCTTCCCGACTACGCAGCAAACCGACGGCCTTGCAGAGATCATGCTGGATGCGGTAAACAACCTGGATACACCATTAACCCTTGAGCGTATTTTATACTGGCATACGCGATTGTTCCCAGAAGGCCATTCTTTGCTCAATCCAGTCGAGGGTGGCCGATTACGTGGTACCCAATTACGCGGAGATGCTCCCATGCAAGTGGTATCGGGTAGAATTGATAAACCAGTGGTGCACTTTGAAGCACCTGAACGAGAACGTCTTGATAAAGACCTTAAGCAATTTATTCAGTGGTTTAACGATTCAAGGCAAGACAAAGACCTCGATCCGTTGTTACGCGCTGCCATCACTCACCTGTGGTTTGTAACCCTGCATCCGCTTGATGATGGTAATGGGCGAATAACGCGATTGCTAACAGATTTAGCGCTTGCGCAAGCAGAGCAACAATCAGTGCGCTTTTATGCCATGTCGGTAGGCATCATGGAACACCGAAAAAGCTATTATGAAATTCTGGAACTAACCCAAAGAGGCAATCTGGATATCACCCCCTGGCTTACCTGGTTTTTCAACACACTCGATTCCACTTTTGACAGCGTATTACAAGATATAGAACGCACAGTGTTTAAAACCAACTTTTGGCGCAGTGTCGATATTGCCCAATTAGCTAAAGAGCAGGTAAAAGTGCTCAACCGAATGCTGGATGGTGATTTTGCTGATGGTATCAATACTTCGCAATATCACAAAGTAGCTAAGGTGAGTAAACCGACAGCCACACGCCATTTGGCCGCGCTTGTAGAAAAGCGCTGCTTGCAAAAATCTGGCGCTGGGCGCAGCACCCGCTATCAACTTATAAACATTGAGTTCCTGAAAAGGTGTTTATAGTAAAGGCGAGCACAGAACTAATTTGGCCAGAAGACTGAACTACTCTGAAGATATTTTGCTCTTTAAGGCAAAGTAGATTTACGTATTCAATAAGTCTATTGATAAGCAATCAGTATCTAAGATAGAAGAACACTTATTACAATTCCCTGACATTACAGATTTGAGGTTAAATATTTACTCTCAGACAAGTTGGAACTATTGATCAAGGCACATTAACCTTAACTAGCGATTTAACCTCACTATCAGAATTTCCCCAGTAACCTATACAATGACGGTGACTGAATGATTATTATAGTATTTACACATAGGGCAAGAAATGTTGCCTATTTCACACGATTGCCATAGCATAAAACGCTAAGTTAGACGGTATTCATGATTTACAAACAAGTTTAAAAATAAGGACGTTCAGTGATACCCAGCTACCAAGACTTTATGCGCCCACTTCTGGAATTTGCCGAGCAGGCAAATGGCGAGGAAGTTAAACTCAGTGACGCAGTAAACCAGCTTGCTGACAGATTCAACTTGACCGACGCCGAACGCGAAGAAACCCTGCCCAGCGGCAGGCAAAGCATTGTTGCTAACCGCGTAGGATGGGCCAAAACCTACCTGGCAAAAGCCGAACTGCTTGAAAGTATCCGCCGTGGCCACTTCGTGATCACCGAAAGAGGCAAACATGCCTTAGCCAACCCAAACACCAAAATTGACAATGACTATCTAAAACAATTTGATGAATTTGTGGCTTTCGCCAATAAAAGCAACGGATCAGAACCCAGCAATGATGCATTAACCACTGAATTTGCGGAGAGCCAAATAACCCCAGACGAAGCATTACGCAAAGCTTATAAAACCATCAATGAAGCTCTCGCTGCTGAAATACTAGATAAAACCAGAGAAGTCCCCCCCGACTTTTTCGAAAATTTACTTATCGAATTGTTAGTCGCCATGGGATATGGGGGTGCAGGCGACAGTGCGGCACATGCACTAGGAAAAACGGGCGACAACGGCGTTGACGGTGTGATAGATCAAGACCCTCTTGGCGTTGATCAAATCTACATCCAAGCCAAGCGCTATGCTGAAGGGAACAATGTAAGTGCTGGTGATATTCGAGATTTCTTTGGAGCACTCAACCTCAAAAAAGCCCACAAAGGTATTTTTATCACCACCTCCAACTTTACCGCCTCAGCAATACAAACAGCAAAAGACCTTGGCACCCGAATAGTGCTAATCGACGGCAAAGAGCTTGCCAGATTAATGCTGCGATATAACATTGGTGCCAGAGATGAGCAGGTCCTGCACCTTAAAAGAATTGATGAAGAATTTTTTGAAAATTAGGCCCTAACCTAACACAAAATCAATGGATAAATAGAAAATGATAGAACTTGGACAATTTAAAGAACACAGTAATAAGGTTTGGGAAATTGCGAATTTATTGCGTGGACCGTACAGACCTCCTCAGTACCGCAGAGTAATGATCCCTCTTACAGTTTTAAAACGTTTAGATTCTGTTTTACTTGAAACCAAACAGCAAGTTATAGAGCAATATGAAAAGCTGGTAAAAGCCAACCAAGATGAAGACACTATCGAGCAAATCATCTTCCAAAAATTTGATCTTAAGTTTTATAACACTTCAAATTTCACCTTTAAGACTTTACTGGATGATCCCGATAAACTTGCTGCTAACCTTAATAAATTTATTGCTGGTTTCTCAAAAAGAGCTCGTGACATCATTGAAAAATTCAGCTTTGCCGAAGAGATCGAAAAGTTAGACGATGCTAACCGTCTCTACGAGGTGGTTAAAGCAATGGCTGATATAGATTTGCACCCAGACAGAGTACCAAACGATAAAATGGGTAATGTCTTTGAAGATCTCGTTAGACGATTTAATGAACAGGCTAACGAAGAAGCTGGTGACCACTATACACCTAGAGAAGTGGTTAAATTGATGGTTAATTTGCTTTTCACCGGCGAAGAACAAATCCATAAAGCCGGTAAAGTAATTAAAATTTACGATCCAGCATGCGGTACTGGTGGCATATTATCTGAATCAGAACGCACTATCCTCGAAGACCTGAATAGCGACGCTAACGTTGAGTTGTTTGGTCAAGAATACAATGCTGAGTCATATGCAATTTGTGGCTCTGATTTGATGATCAAAGGCGAAGATGTCAACAACGTTGTATACGGAAACACGTTAGGCACAGGCAAGTTTAAAGAAGGTTATGCAGATGGTGATGGCCACCCTGATGAAAAGTTTCATTACATGGCTGCAAACCCTCCTTTTGGCGTGGAGTGGAAACCAGAGAAAGACAACGTAACAAAAGAACACAATCAATTTGGTTTCAACGGAAGATTTGGTCCTGGCTTACCACGCATTAATGATGGCGCATTGCTATTTTTGATGCACATGATGTCAAAAATGGAACGTCCACCAAAATCATACAAGCTCCCTGCACCAGGCGGTGTTGACGGTGGCAGAGGCTCACGCGTAGCCGTTATATTTAACGGTTCACCAATGTTTACAGGGGATGCCGGTGGCGGTGAGAGCAATATCAGACGCTACATTATTGAAAATGACATGTTAGAAGCCATTGTCGGCATGCCTGATCAAATGTTTTATAACACCGGCATTTATACCTATATCTGGATTGTAACTAACCGTAAAGAGCCTAGAAGACAAGGTAAAGTTCAGCTGATCAATGCCATCGACTATGCGTGGAAGATGAAAAAAAGCTTGGGTGATAAACGCAAGAAAATTGGCGAAGGTCCAGTCAATGGAGATGTGAACGAACCTGATCATATTTCTGAAATCACAAAGCTCTATGCCAACTTTGAAGATGGTATAACTCGAACTTTAAATCAAATAGGAACTAACTTAGATAGCCCGAAAGATAAAAAGCGTGATAAAGATAGAGATATTTTTGTTTCAAAAATATTTAATAATCAGGACTTTGGCTATTTTAAAGTTACTGTTGAAAGACCGCTAAGATTAAACTTTATTGTTAATGATGAGCGTATTGAACGAGTCAAAAACTCTGACTTTTTCTTAAACTTAGCTACTTCAGCTAAACGCAAAGATAAAGCAGCTATAGCTGATGAAATTGCTGCTGGAAAGGCTGACCAAGAAGAGCTGCTAAGAATTTTAAGTGAAGCTCAAAAATTGTACGCAAATGGTGAGTTAGTAAAAGATAGAAAAGTTATTGAGAACCAACTTAAAAAGCTGTTTGCTAGCTCAGAATTAAAATTCGATGCAGCAATGAAAAAGGCACTACTTGCAGATGGCGCTTTAGCAGAAAAAGACCCTACTGCCCAACCTTGTTTAGATTCTAAGGGGCAACCTGAGCCTGATTCTGACTTAAGAGATTACGAGAATATCCCATTTCCGGGTGGCATATTAATTAACGGCAAACGAGATGAAGTGAACCCATTAATTGATTTACCGCTTCCGCTTGATTACGAAACGAAGAAAAACAAAGGTAAAATAGACATTTCTAAGCTATTAGAACTAGCCCAAGAGCATTGCGAGAAGTTTTTAGCTAAAGAGGTTTTACCATACAGAGATGATGCCTGGATAGACTATTCCAAAATAAAAGTGGGCTATGAAATATCATTTAACCGTCACTTTTACGATTACATAGAGCCAAGACCACTAAAAGATATTGAAGGTGAAATTAAAGCATTAGAAAAAGAAATCATGAAAATGATTTCGGAGGTAATTTAATGGAACTCGCTAAATACAACAATTTAGTGCCCAGTGACATTATTGAGGGACTAGACCTTCCTGAGCATTGGAGGAAAATCAGATTTCGACATTTATTCACTTTCGACAGAGGCTTAGGCATCACCAAAGCTAATTTGAAAGACGAAGGAATACCATGTGTTAACTATGGTGAAATTCATTCTAAATTAGGTTTTGAAGTAATCCCAGAAAGAGATCAACTCAAATTTGTTGATAAAGAGTACCTCGAAACAAACGAGAATGCTTTGATAAATAAAGGGGACTTTGTTTTTGCGGATACCTCAGAGGATTTAGAAGGTTCGGGGAATTTTACTTATTTAAATAGTGATGAAACGACTTTTGCAGGCTACCACACTGTAATAGCGAGGCTTCAAGCTAATGAGCTACCTAGGTACTTAGCTTATCTATTTCATTCAGAACCCTTTCGAACTCAAATTCGTCAAAGAGTTACAGGTGTAAAGGTTTTTAGTATCACACAAGCCATATTAAAGTCTTGCTTTGTATGGTTGCCTCCCAAAGAAGAGCAGTTACAGATCATTAATTATTTAGATAATAAAACAAAAAAAGTAGATGCTCTAATAAAAAAGAAGTCAGAAGTAATCGAAAAGCTTTCTGAACAAAAAATTTCTTTAACACGTCAGTTCACTACGCAAGGTTTAAATGAAAACGTTACAAAACGTGATTCGGGAATACGATGGTACGGTAAAATGCCTGAACATTGGAAAATCAGACGGTTAAAGTTTTTAGCTAAAATCCAAAACGGTTGTGATTATAAACATATTGAAGTTTTTGATCATGAGTTTGGGTATCCAGTATATGGTTCTGGTGGAGCGTTCAGAAAAGCAAGCGAGTATATACATCAAGGACCATCTTTACTCTTTGGCAGAAAAGGGACTATTGATAAGCCGCTCTTGGTGTATGAAAAATTTTGGACTGTGGACACAATGTTTTATTCAATTATCGGAGAAGATGTTGACCCAGAATATTTATACTACATAGCTTCATGTTTCGAATTTAATTATATTGCGACACAAACAGCTTTACCGAGTATCACGCAGAGTGATCTGGGGAGCTATTTTGTTTGCTTTCCACCCTTTGAAGAACAAAAAGAAATTTCCCAATATATAAAAGGTTCAGTCACAAAAATTGACTCACTGATTGACGTAAATCAAAGAGCCATTGAGAACTTAAAAAGCTACAAAAAAGAGCTTATTAATGCAGCGGTCACAGGACTAATTGACGTCCGAGATTTGGTCTTAAATAGGGATAATTAGTGCCATGGCAGTGGATGCAAACAAATATTTCAGGGGATTGAAGGCATACTTAAACACCAATGCCTATGAAATAACTAAGCGAGACGGAGGGCGTGTTGTTTTAGAAGAAAAAATCTTCCTTGCAGGTGGTGCAGAGCGTAAGCAAAAAGTGCGTTTGGCATTTAGCGGAGAAATACTTGCGCTCAAACTGGATTTGAAAAATCAAAAAGGTAACACAGATCCCCTATTTCATTTCTTAGAAGACGATGCTCGGCCTTGGTCTAAACGATGTGACTTTGTTATTTTCCAGCTTTATCGCAATAAATTGTCGGTTTATTGTATTGAGTTTAAATCGGCTTCTTTACCTGAGAGCTTAGTTGACCAACTTTCAGCGACAGAATCTTGGTGCAAAGCCGTTCAGGCAATTATCAGTTTATACACCAATGAAAAGAAGCGCCTTCATCTTAAAAAGTTTGTATTTTCAACAATGGATGATCCCAGTCGTTTTGTTGATGATGAAGGTTATATTATTAGAGATCATAGTATTCGCCATTACCACTACGATGATTTGAATGGTATGAAATTAGAAGAGTTAGACAATCAATGCCCTGTGCTAGTTGGGTAAGGAAGTACGATGAAAAAACATACGGAAGCTCGATTTGAAGATGCAATAGAAGCCTGCCTACTAGAGAAACATCTTTACGAGCAGGGTAATAGTAAAGAGTTTGATACTGAAAAAGCACTTGAACCACAACGAGTTGTTCGCTTTGTTCAAACTACACAACCTAAGGTATGGTCTGCGCTAGAAACAATACATGGTGAAGGTACACCTAATTTAATCGTCGATACACTGGCCAAAGAGTTAAATACCCGAGGTACGCTAAAAGTTCTTCGACATGGTTTTAAGTGTTACGGCAAGAAAATTAAAATGGCGTTTTTTGCGCCAAATAACAACAAAAATGAAGAAACTTGGGCTTTATACAAAAACAATATTTTAAGTGTTACACGCCAGCTTTATTACTCTAACTTACACAGAAACTCATTGGATGTCGTTCTATTCCTCAACGGTGTGCCAATTGTCACTATGGAGCTTAAAAACGAGCTTTCAGGTCAGGACGTTGAACACGCTAAGCGACAATACAAGCATGATCGTGACCCTAAAGAGCTAATTTTCGAATTTAAAAAACGCACCTTGGTTCACTTCGCAGTTGATACCCAGCTTGTTTTTATGGCAACAAGGCTTAATGGTGATAAAACGTTCTTTTTACCCTTTAATAAAGGCTGTAACCACGGAGCTGGCAATCCTGAGAGCCAAAATGATTCTTATAAGACATCTTACCTGTGGGAGCAAACACTTAGCAAAGACAGCATATTAGATATTCTTGGTCGCTTTATGCATCTTCAAGTTGAGGAAAAGCGAGTTCTCACCGATAAAGGCATTAAGAAAGTCACTAAAGAAACCATGATTTTCCCCCGTTACCACCAATTGGATGCAGTTAGGAGCTTAATAAAACATGCTTACCAAGTTGGGCCAGGCCGTAACTACCTAGTTGAACACTCGGCAGGTTCAGGTAAATCTAATTCAATTGCTTGGTTAGCACACCGTTTAAGTAGTTTACATAACGAAGAAGAGAATAGAATTTTTGATTCGGTTATTGTGGTTACTGATAGACGAGTTTTAGATCAGCAGTTACAAAACACCATATATCAATTTGAACACAAACAAGGTGTTGTTGAGAAAATTGATGAAGATACACGACAGCTTGTAAATGCATTGGTTAATGGTACGCCAATAATCATAACCACTTTACAAAAATTCCCATTTGTTACGGAAACAATAGAAAAGCTGAATGAAGAAAACCAGCTAAATGGTGAGTTGCAGTTTAGCACTGCTGGAAAATGTTTTGCCGTAATTGTTGATGAAGCTCATAGCTCTCAATCTGGCGAATCTGCGATGGAATTAAAAGGTGTATTAAACAAGTATGGCGTTGAACAAGAAGCTGCGAAATATGTCGTTGAAAATGATTTAAGCGATGACGCTTTCGACAATTTTGAAGATGTTTGTCGAGAGATGATGAAACGTGGCAAGCAGCCTAACATTAGTTTCTTTGCTTTTACCGCAACACCAAAATACAAAACCAAGCATGTATTTAATGAGCCTAGCCCGGTCACAGGGGAAGTACCTTTCCACAAGTATTCAATGAGGCAAGCAATTGAAGAAAAGTTCATCCTTGATGTCCTTAAAAACTACACGACATATAAAGCATATTTCGGCATCGCCAAATCGTCAGAGAACGACCCTCATGTCGAGAGAAAAAAAGCAGCCAAAGCACTAGCGAGAAACTTAAATAGTCACCCGACCAATTTATACCAGAAAACTGAAGTGATGGTTGAGCACTTCAGACAGCATGTAAGACATAAAATTGGTGGCAGAGCAAAAGCAATGGTTGTAACGAGTTCTCGTTTACAAGCCGTCGAATACAAGAAAATGTTTGATCATTACATTCAAGAAAAAGGATATGATGATGTGAAGTCATTGGTCGCTTTTTCAGGCACTGTTTGTGATCCAAAAATTCCAAGTAAAGAATATACCGAAGTAGGACTAAATGGGGGTATTAAAGAAAGCGAACTTCCAGAGCAATTTGATACCGACGAATATCAATTGCTATTAGTAGCAGAAAAATATCAAACTGGCTTTGACCAACCTTTGCTTCACACAATGTATGTGGATAAGAAGTTGTCAGGCATACAAGCTGTTCAAACCCTTTCTCGCCTAAATAGAATGTGTGCGGGCAAAGAAGACACCTTTGTATTAGATTTCCAAAATAAAAGGGAAGATATTTTTAGGGCGTTTAAAGACTTCTATGAAGAGGTAAAAGCTGAAGAATTGACAGACCCACAACACTTGTATCGTCTTCAAGATCAAATTAATGAGGCTGGTATTATCTTTCAAGAAGAAGTAACTCGATTCTGTGATGTTTACTTCCAGCCAAGAAGGCAAGAAACGAAAACAGATCATGCTAAATTCAACAATATTCTTGATAAGGCCGTTGAGCGCTTTAAAGAATTAGATGAAGCTGAGCGATCTGAGTTTAAAGGATTATTAGTTGATTTTCGTAACCTGTATGCCTTTATGTCTCAGGTTATTCCTTACCAAGACTCAGACTTAGAGCAGTTATATACATACGCCCGTTTTCTTTTAACTAAGCTGCCCAGAAAAGCGAGTGGTCCAGATTATCACATCGAAGATGATGTTGAATTACAATATTACCGATTACAAAAAATAAGCGAAGGTCAAATAAACCTCAATAATGGTGAAGCTAAGCCCCTAAAAGGCCCTTCAGATGTAGGAACAGGTCAACAAGGCGAAGGTATGATTCGTTTATCTGAGCTTGTTGATTTACTTAATGATCGCTTTGGAACTGATTTCACTCAAGCTGACCAATTGTTTTTCGACCAGATTCAGCAAGAGGCTGTAGAAAGTGAAAAATTACAGCTTGCTGCACTAGCAAACAATATAGATGACTTCAGGTATGTATTTAATAAGGCATTTAGCAGCCTTGTTATAGACCGGATGGATGGCAATGAAGAAATTTTTAATAAACTAATGGGAGACGCTGAATTTAGAGGGCTAGCTTCTGAGCACCTGCTTCACAAAGTTTATGATTCATTGAAATCAAGCAAGTCCCAATCAAAAGAACCATTACCTCTTCAGTTTGGGAATAAAAATCTCTATCGCACACATCAGATTGAGTCACTTCACAATGTAACAAAGTTAGCGTCAATCACTATAACAACTGATATCCCATATGTTGATGATGTTGTGGGTCTGAGCGTTCTTGGCAATTACCAAGAATTGAAAGAAATTGGCGTATCAACACCAAAGCACTTGGAAGGTTATTTTGCATTGATTGAAGAGTTAGCGCTTTCGCTATCAGAATTAAATATCATTGATATTAACGAAGCCGATGAGGAAGAGAATTGTTTAATCTGGTCTCTCAGTTCTGTAAGTGAGGGCAGCTCTGTATTCGAAATTGTTCTCAATTATTATGAGCCTGCGATACAGTTGGCGGAAACAGCTTTAACAATAACAGGAGCAGGAGCTTTGATTCAGAGTTCATTCAAATCGATCAAAACAACGCTAAGTAAAAAGATGCTAGATAGTGAACTAGACGATTCAGAGCCAGAAGAAAAAGAGAATAAAAATATTATTATAACCGAGTATAGCTTTGTCGATGAATTAAAGGAAAAACGAAAAACCCACTAGTAAAATCAACTGGCGAGGCAATTGACTGAACTAAGAGTGATATTAATCACAATTAGTCCATGCACTAGATATATCAAGCCTTTAAATGATTACAGACAAAAAAATGAGGGCATCAGCCGACACTTTGTTCATTTTAATCCCCCCAATCGAATCACTTTTGTGATTTGGATAACAATACTAATCACATCAAAAGTGATATGATTAGTATAGAGTAAATCCGAGCCCCTTCCTCGCTAACAACGACTAATACCCCCATAAAAAACCAGGGCTAAAAGGCCCTGGTTTTTAGAAGAATTCGAAAAAGCGTATCGCTTATTCTTCTCTGTACGTCTCTACACTCGGGCAGCTACATACCAGGTTTCTGTCACCGAATACGTCGTCGATGCGGTTTACCGTTGGCCAGAACTTGTTGCGGGCCACGGCTTCGGCTGGGTAAGCTGCCAGCTGTCTGTCGTAGCTGCGGTTCCAGTTACTGTCGCAGATGTCGGCCAGTGTGTGTGGTGCATTGTGCAGTGGGTTGTCGATGGCATCCCATTCGCCGCTTTCCACTTTGGCTATTTCTTCGCGGATGCTGATCATGGCATCGCAGAAACGGTCCAGTTCGGCTTTGGCTTCAGATTCAGTTGGCTCAATCATCAGCGTACCCGCTACCGGGAAGCTCATTGTTGGCGCGTGGAAGCCGTAGTCATTTAAGCGTTTGGCCACATCCATTTCAGTCACACCGCTGGCTTCTTTCAGCGGACGTAAATCAATAATACATTCGTGGGCTACGCGGTCATTACGGCCACGGTACAAGACTTCGTAGTGTCCGGTAAGGCGCTTGGCGATGTAGTTAGCGTTAAGCATGGCCATTTCAGTGGCTTTTTTCAGGCCTTCGCTACCCATCATCTGAATGTACATATAGCTGATTGGCAGAATTGATGCACTACCCCATGGCGCTGCCGAAACGGCACCATTGCCTTTGTTGCCCTCTACCACATTGATTACGGCGTGGTCTGGCAAAAATGGCGCTAAATGGGATTTAACACCTATAGGTCCCATACCTGGGCCGCCACCACCGTGTGGAATACAGAAGGTTTTGTGCAGGTTTAAGTGGGATACGTCTGACCCAATCAGACCAGGCGAAGTAATACCTACCTGGGCGTTCATGTTGGCACCGTCCATGTACACCTGACCACCGTACTGGTGCACGATATCGCAGATTTCTTTGATGGTTTCTTCGTAAACACCGTGAGTAGACGGATATGTCACCATGATACAAGACAGGTTTTCGCTAACCTCTTCGGCTTTGGCCTTCAGGTCTGCCATGTCGATGTTACCGTTCTTATCACAGTCAACCACCACCACTTTCAGGCCAACCATGTTGGCAGACGCTGGGTTAGTGCCGTGAGCTGAGCTTGGAATTAAGCAAATGTCACGGTGAGCATCGCCACGGCTTTGATGATACTTCTGAATCGCGATCAAACCAGCGTATTCGCCCTGAGCACCGGAATTTGGCTGCATACACAGGTTGTCGTAACCGGTGATTTCAATCAGCCAGTTGCTCAGTTCGGTGATCATCTCCTGATAACCCTGGGTCTGATCGACTGGTGCAAATGGGTGAACGCTACCAAACTCTGGCCAGGTAACCGGGATCATTTCGGCAGTGGCGTTTAACTTCATGGTACATGAACCCAGTGAAATCATTGAGTGGTTCAGCGCCAGGTCTTTGTTTTCCAGTGACTTGATGTAACGCAGCATTTCAGTTTCTGAGTGATACTGATTGAAGACTTCGTGAGTCAGGATATCGCTTGTACGCTTCAGCGCTTCAGGAATTGATTTGCTGCCCTGAGACACAATGCGTGCATCCAGTGCGCCCACTTCCAGACCGTGATTTTCACCACAGAATACGTTGAACAGGTCTTCAACATGACGGCGAGTGGTGGTTTCATCAAAACTCACCCCCAAAGCGCCGTCTACGTCGGTTCTTAAGTTAATACCGGCATTTAACGCGTTAGCAATAATACTGGCTTTTTGCTCTTCGCTGACGTTAACACTGATGGTGTCAAACCAGGTGTCGTTGCGTAGCTGGAAGCCTTTTTGAGTTAAACCTTCAGCCAGAATGTCAGCAAAGCGATGAATACGGTTGGCGATAGTTTTCAGGCCTTCCGGACCGTGGTATACCGCATAAAACGACGCCATGTTGGCTAACAATACCTGTGCTGTACAGATGTTAGAGTTAGCTTTTTCGCGACGGATGTGTTGCTCGCGGGTTTGCAGCGCCATACGCAGTGCGGGACGACCGCGGGTGTCTTTAGAAACACCGATAATACGGCCCGGCAGTGAGCGCTTGTGTTTGTCACTGGTGGCAAAAAATGCGGCGTGTGGACCGCCATAGCCCATAGGTACACCAAAACGCTGTGCTGAACCTAACACAACATCAGCACCCAGCTCGCCAGGCGCTTTAAGCAGTACCAAACTCATGATATCCGCAGCAACCGCCACAATACCTTTATTGGCCTGAACGGCAGCAATCAGGTTGGATAAATCGGTAATTTCACCAGTAGTACCGGGATATTGTAACAAGGCACCGAAATAATCACCGTCAGCGGCTTTTTCAGCAGCGGCGATTTCCACTTCAAAACCGAACATTTCAGCACGGGCGCAAACTACGTCGATAGTTTGCGGATGCACGTTGTCAGCAATAAAGTAGGTATTAGATTTTTTGTTTTTGGAAACGCGTTTAGCCAGTGCCATCGCTTCAGCGGCGGCAGTCGCTTCGTCCAGCAGTGACGCAGAAGCCAGCTCAAGACCCGTTAAGTCGATGGTAAGTTGTTGGAAGTTTAACAGTGCTTCTAAACGGCCTTGGGCAATTTCTGGCTGATAAGGCGTGTAAGCTGTGTACCAACCTGGATTTTCCAGCACGTTACGCAAAATAACGTTGGGTACCAGCACATCGCTATAACCCATACCGATGTGAGAGCGGAATAGCTTGTTCTTTTTAGCTACCTGCTTGAGATTAGCCAACGCCTGCGCTTCGGTTACCGCCTTGCCCACGTCCATGGGTTCAGGTAAACGGATTGAACCAGGCACCGTTTGTTGCATCAAATCGTCCAATGACTCTGCACCCACCGTGGCCAGCATTTCGGCGGTTTCTGCCTCGCTTGGGCCAATGTGGCGGCGAATAAAATCTTCGGTTTGTTCTAATTGAGATAATGAGAGAGATTGCTCAGACATGATGCTACTTCAGTTTCCTATGGGTCAGACCCGTTTTGTTAAAGTTTCAAATTTGAAGGTCAGAGCCATTTAAAAAGTAGCTCTGACCTTGTCATTTTTTTACGCGCTTACTAAGAAAAAGGGCCAGAGATGTTTAAAAACGGCTCTGACCCCATAATCACTTGACGATTAATCTTCGTCGATGCTGGCTTCGTAGCCTTCGGCATCCATCAGGTTTTCCACTTCGGCTTCGTCTTCGGCTTTGATTTTGTATAACCAGCCGTCGCCGTATGGGTCAGAGTTAACCAGCTCTGGAGAATCTTCCAGGTCTTCGTTAACCGCTACGATTTCGCCGCTGATTGGTGCGTATACGTCAGAAGCTGCTTTTACAGATTCAGCTACCGCAACGTCGTCACCAGTGCTGACTTCGTCACCCACATCTGGCAGATCGACAAATACCATATCACCCAATAATTCCTGGGCGTGTTCAGTGATACCTACAGTGAAGACACCATTACCTTCGGGGCGAACCCACTCGTGAGTAGTGGCATAACGTAATTCAGCAGGAATGTTACTCATTGTTTTTCCTCGGATAGTTCTTTAATAATTTGATGAATTAATCGGTTCTATAACGGTTCAGTTTAGCAAAAGTTAAATTATAAAACTGACTTACCGTTGCGCACAAAACTGGGTTTTACCACATTTACTGTAACCCACTTTTTGCGCATTTCCACTTCAACTGTATCGCCAACGGTTTTAGGGACACGCGCCATCGCAATACTGTGCCCTAAAGTAGGTGAAAATGTACCTGAGGTAATAACGCCCTCACCGCCTTCGGCTTTTACTTTTAAGCCTGCGCGCAGCACGCCTTTTTCAGTCATCACCAGGCCCACCAGCTTTTCATTACTGGTAGCTTTTAATTCGGTTAATGCGGCACGGCCTACAAAGTCACGGTCTTCCGGTTCCCAGGTAACTGTCCAGCCCATGTTGGCGGCAAGAGGAGAAATGGTTTCGTCCATATCCTGACCATACAGATTCATGCCAGCTTCCAGACGCAAGGTATCACGCGCCCCCAAACCACAAGGTTTTACACCTGCCGCTAAAAGCTTGTCCCACAATGCTGCGGCCTGGTCTTCAGACACAATAATTTCGTAGCCAGCTTCGCCGGTGTAACCCGTAGTAGCAATAAATAAGTCTTCAGCCTGAACACCGAAAAACATTTTCATGCCTTCGACGGCTGCTTTTTGCGCATCAGATAAAATGCTGCCCACTTTTTCTTTGGCGTTTGGCCCCTGCACCGCGATCATCGCCAGCTCAGGACGCTCAGTGATAGATACGTCGAAACCTTCAGCGTACTTGTTCAGGTGGTTTAAATCTTTTTCTTTGGTAGCAGAGTTAACCACAACGCGATAATCCTGCTCGTTGAAGTAATAAACAATCAGGTCGTCTACTACACCGCCCGCTTCGTTAAGCATGCCGCTGTACAATGCTTTACCCGCTACCTGTAATTTATCAACGTCGTGAGTCAACAGATAACGCAGATACGCTTTAGCATCGGCACCTTTTACATCCACGATGGTCATGTGAGATACATCAAACATACCGGCGTCCTGACGCACAGCGTGATGTTCTTCGATTTGTGAACCGTAATTAAGGGGCATTTCCCAACCGTGAAAGTCCACCATCTTAGCGTTGGACTCAAGGTGTTTGGCATGTAGCGGAGTTGTTTGCAGCATGGCTTGTTCTCTCGTTGTATTCTGCTTTGCTTGAGGGCATTTAGTGGCGCAAATTATAGGCGCTTAACCGGCAGGCAACAAATTGCTTTTACAAATACACTTATAATAATTTTAAATACATTTAAGCCATGACATTTAACTATTTAATAGCTTTAAATCGAATAGTGTTTCAAAAAAGAACAAAAAGCCCAATGTAAGAAGGACTAAGTGCAATTTGTTGAAATAAAAATAGTATAGGAGGAATAAACAGGAGCCGGTATTCGTCTATTTTTTAAACGAATAAAAAAGCACGCAAGATAATACGTTAACCAACGTTTTCGATAATTAAGTGACACACTTGCTAACTGCGAGCTTTTTGGCGTCCGGCACAGGCCGGACGTTTTTTCTTTATTAATGGGGTTATTTTTTCGGGAGTAGAGTTGTTGACACTCTTATTCAATTGGCGCTGAACTGAATTGACGCGTTTTGCCCCAGTAACTCCAATGATTCTGAACTGGACCAACTGGTATCCGGAAAAAAGGAAGTACTAAAGCCGCCTTTTCCGTCTCTGGAAACCTGCAACAATCTGTCACCGTGTAACTGATATTGGGTTTCTCTTTCCAACCAGGCGCTGACACTCATCACGATATAAGCCCGGCCTTTACCATTAAACGAGATGCGCGAACGCAGCGGCGTGCCATCTTCTGCTACCGTTACCAAAAACTGCCCTTCAAATTTGTCCACATAGCTTCGTGTTTGTTTGTCATCAATAATGGCTTCCAGTGGCAAGTCAAATTGCAGTATGGTTTCGCCTTCTGTCGCTTCATCTGATTCCATCACCCCGACATATTCACTGGTTAATATGGCGCGCTCTAAACTGTTGGCGGCTGAAATCATATTTTGAAAATCAATAGCATCAAGATTTTCCAGGGCCATCATTGTGGGTGTGTTGATCTCTTCGTTTTCGGTTTTTGCCAGTTGTTCTTCTTCTACCTTCACCAGCAACCCCTGGGAGTAGCGAACCTGCAAGCCACTGCCGTCATCAGATAAGGCCAGACTGGCCTCGCCGGTTCTGATACGCTGCTCTTTGCCCTCACCTCGAATATTCTCAATCTGATTACTAAATTGTGCATTAATGGGTGTAGTTCCCTGCAATTCGGTAAGGCGCTGTTGTAATAATTCCAGCGAGCTGGCGTGGCTATAAACGCTGAATCCGAACAACGCTATGGCAGCAAAAATGGGCGACTTTTTCATGGGTTCCTTTGATATTTTATTGGCAACGCAACATTAGTGTGGAGCTGAGTGTAAAAGTTCCCTGTTTTTAAAGGAAGCCTCAGGTACAATTGCTAACAATTTTGCCGACTGCCAATCAAGGGTCAGATTTTGCGATGAAACAACTGTCACTGGAAAACCTGCGTACATTTGTGACTGTGGTAGAGCTGGATGGCTTTTCCAGAGCCGGTGAGGTTTTGGGGCGCTCTCAGCCTGCGGTGAGCTTGCAGATCAAAAAGCTGGAAGAGCAATTGGGCACCCGGTTGTTTCAAAAACAAGGACAACGTCAGGTGGTGAATCACGCCGGACAAAAACTCTATGAGCTGGCAATTCCTCTGCTTAAACAAAACGATCAGATCTTTCAGTTTTTTGCGCAAAAACCTGTCAGCGGTAATCTGAGACTGGGCATTCCCAGTGAATTCGCCACGCAACTTTTGCCCTCTATTATTGGTTCATTCAACAACATGTACCCGGATGTCACGCTGGAAGTGACCTCATCACTTAGCGCCTCGTTATTGCAAAAACACCGCAGCGCGCCCTTTGATTTACTCCTGACTATTGCTACCGATACGCAAAATGAGGCCAGTGATTTTACTTTGTCGGATGATCTGGTGTGGGTGGGCTCAGATAAACACCCCAGGAACAGCAATTCTGTAGATTTGGTAGTTGCCCCCGAAGGCTGTCGTTATCGACAACGGCTGTTGGTGGGGCTGACGCAAGCAGGGTTGCACCACCATATCCGCTATACTATTTCAGATATCACCGGCATCAGTGCAGCGATTCAGGAAGGCCTGGGGATCACGGCACTGGCCCGAAGCACCGTACCCAATCACCTCAGTATCATTGAAGATAGCACCTTGCCGCAGTTGGGTAAGATCGCTATTCAGCTTACCGTACGCCAGCAACGTAACAAGGATGCGGTCAATAAGCTGGCGGAATTTATTCAAAGTCGCCTTGCCGTAAACCTCAGCCACTAAGCGCATTTACACATTGAATCTCAGGCCATGGATTGTTACGCTACTGCAATAACTATTAGTGTATCAAGATGAGTAACCGAAACCCTCTGGCGCTGGACAACCAGCTTTGCTTTGCCCTGTATTCCACGTCTCTGGCCATGACTCAGGCATATAAACCTTTGCTGGACCCATTGGGACTGACCTATACCCAATACACCATTATGCTGATTTTGTGGGAACAGGATGGCGTCACCTTAAAGTTTGTGGCGGAACGTCTTGGACAGAAATCAGGCTCTCTGACCCCGGTAATTAAACGAATGGAGTCACAGGGACTGGTTAAACGCATACGCGGAAAAGAAGATGATCGCGCGCTCAGCATCGCACTCACCGAAAACGGTAAACAACTTAGAGCAGATGGATTGGCGGTTAACCGTTGTCTGGCTGAGACTTGCGGTATTTCACTTGAAGAAGTTGCAGCGTTGAAAACACAGCTTCTTGCCCTGAAAGATCGCATAGCAAAAAATTAACTTGCATAATAATTGTTATTGCGATAACTTAAACACGTAAAGGCTCTCCGGAGCTTTTTTAACCAAAATATTGTTATCGCAGTAATGTTTATTTAACTAACCTAAATGGCAGGAGATCCCATGAATCCAGTTTATACAACTTCAGCAACTTCAACCGGTGGCCGTGATGGTCAGTCAGTGTCTGAAGACAACCGTTTATCTGTCACCCTGAGCACACCTAAGGAGTTGGGCGGCGCCGGTGGTGACGGTACTAATCCTGAGCAATTATTTGCAGCAGGTTATTCTGCCTGTTTTATTGGCGCCATGAAATTTGTCGCCGGTGCAGAAAAATTGAAATTGCCAGAGGACTTGTCGGTAAAAGCCACCATAGGTATTGGTCAAAATGATAAAGGCGCTGGATTTGCCATTAGCGCAGCCTTGTCTGTCAGCTTGCCAGGAGTAGAAAAAGAAGTGGCTGAAGCATTGATTGCCAAAGCCCACCAGGTTTGCCCATACTCCAATGCCACTCGCGGTAATGTGGATGTGCAGGTAACTCTGGCAGCATAAAAGGTAAACCCAAACTACAAAAAAGCGGCGTCGAAAAACTTGTAGAAATACCACTTTTCAAGTTGAAATCAGGTCGCTTATCGTAGTTTGGGCACCTTCATCACGGGAGCAGTATCCCGCCTATTCAGTTTTATTCAGGTCAATTTCACCCTCGTCAGCTTAGCCTGTATTCAATTGAAAAACTGACTGAAAAATAAATAATTTTTTAAAACTACCGATAAGAGAAATATGACAGTCAGTTAACCGAACTTGCAACCAGGAGGGTCTACTGATGAACAAAACCTCACAAAACCTTGCCTTCAGGCGCAATGTTAACGATGTCAAACAGAAATTATCGAGCCTATTCGGGCCTGTTAAAAAGCAGCATCACCGCTCCCATGTTAACGTTAAAGACCCACTATCGAGGCTCGGACGGTTAACTATTTCAACCTTAGGTGAGCTGGCTTTTCGGTCACTGCAACTGGGCGTATGTTGTTTAATGCTGTTGGCATTACTTCGGGTATTGGCCCAGTCGCTGGTATTTCGACAATCAAGTAGATAACGATCTGCTTATTCTGAACCGCCCGTTCGGTGGCCATTGGCATCCAGAATCATCTCTCCGTCTTCTTTGAAGTAAGGCCCTTTTGGCCAGTCGTCTAACAAAGACAACACGGTTTCACTGGGACGGCATAAGCGCACACCCTTTGGAGTCGCTACGATGGGGCGATTTACCAACACCGGATATTCCAGCATGGCTTCCAAAATCACCGCATCTGAAACACTTTCCTCCAGTAAGCCTAACGCTTCTGCCGGAGACTTAGTGGTGCGCAGTGCCGTTCGGGGGGTTAACCCGGCGGCGGCAAACAGCGCCTGTAATTGAGGCCGGGTCCAGCCCTGTTGCAGATACTCGACAACAACGGGTTCATAACCTGCGTCATGAATGATTTTAAGTACGTTTCTTGAAGTACCACATTCAGGATTGTGATGAATAACTACCATGAATCCCCCTCTGTTTGACTGGGTTTACATATTGCGTTGATTAACTCGCTGCATCAGTTTTTCAGCGGTTTCCACCCGCTCAGAATAACGATCAACAAAGTAATCTTTATTACCACGTAGCAATAAGGTGAACTTCATCAGCTCTTCCATGACATCCACGATGCGGTTGTAGTAACCCGACGGTTTCATGCGATCATTATCATCAAATTCTAAAAAGGCTTTTGCCACTGAAGACTGATTGGGAATAGTCACCATGCGCATCCAGCGCCCCAGTTGTCGCAATTGCTGTACGACGTTGAAGGATTGTGAGCCACCGCACACCTGCATCACCGCCAAGGTTTTACCCTGCGTGGGGCGCACCGCGCCTAAAGACAAAGGAACCCAGTCAATCTGGCTTTTGAAGATACTGGTCATGGAACCATGACGCTCCGGCGAGCACCACACCTGCCCTTCAGACCAGGTCATCAGCTCTCTTAATTCCTGAACCTTGGGATGATCCACTTCTTCTGTGTCGGTTTGAGGCAAGCCATGGGGATCGAAAATCTTCACTTCTGCGCCAAAGTGCTCAAGAATTCGGGCACATTCAGCAATCACCAGGCGGCTAAAAGAACGCTCCCTGAGCGAACCATGCAGCAATAAAAACCTGGGAGGGTGCGGTAAATCGATCGGTTTCACCTGTTCAAATGTGGGGGTTTGCACTTGCGCCATATCCATATTTGGCATGTTTTTATCCGTGATATTCACTATTTAGCTCCCAATTTGGCCAGTTCTGATTTTAAAGTCTCCGGACTATGATTTAGCGCGGCGACTTCGGCCAGCGACAGCACCCGGGTTTTGATCTCTTCGATACATTCCATAAATGCCTGCTTAATTTCTGCTTCACTGCCCTGCAGTTTTGACGGATCGGATAATCCCCAATGGACTTTTACTGATTTTCCAAACCACACCGGACAACTCTCTCCGGCGGCAGAGTCACATACGGTGATCACCACATCAGGCGCAAAATCTTCAAACTCATCCCAGGACTGGCTTTGCAAACCCTCGGTTGCATAGCCAGCTTCGCTAAGATACTTAATAGAAAGAGGATGAACCTCACCAACGGGCTGGCTGCCGGCACTACGGGCTTCAATCAGGCCATGAGCAAGTTCATTGGTTATCGCTTCTGAAAGGATGCTTCGACAGCGATTATGGGTGCAGATATAAAGAATTTTCATAGTTAATCCTGTGGGCAACAATTTATCTGAGATTGCAGGCGTTGCAGACTGGTTGCATAAAAGTCAGGGTTGTCACTGGCTGCCAGTGCCAGTACATCTTTGGCCCAGGAGGCCAAATTTGGGTGTAACCGGTAATAAACCCATTTACCACGGCGCTCGTCCTGTACAATTTCACAGCGTCGCAGATCTGCCAGATGTCGGGATATCTTGGGTTGTTCCAGATCCAGCGCATGCATCAAATCACATACGCAAGCCTCTCCCACCTGCTGAATTAACAGCAATGATTTCAGGCGGGTTTCATCCGCAAGGCATTTGAAAAATTTTAATGGATTCATGACTAAACACATATGTTTTTTTACATATATGAATATTCACATATATTGAAACTTGCGTCTACGAAAAATTTTGCAGCAAAGGTCAGATCGCTCTAACGGAACGCGCTTTTATGTGCTGAATTTCTGCTTCATCAATGCCCAGGCTTTGTAAAAACCGGGTATGAGCCTCTGGTTCAGCACGTTCAAATTCCCGATGCCATTGCCACATAGCAGCATCATCCATACCGCAATTGCGTAGAATGGCTACCCACTGCGCTTTACTCAGGATTTGTCCTGACTCTTTTAATTGAGAGTTGTTTAACATAGCAAGCAGCCGGTGTTGTTGCTGTTTTAACTGGCTTATTTGCTGACTGATGAGCTGGCAGCGCTGGCGTAAGATTTCACTGGTATCGCCCCCTTTCTCCAGCAACAAGCTGATTTCATCCAGTTTGAGACCGGTACTCCTGTAATGACAAATCTGCTTTAATCGCGCTCTGTCCCGCTCAGAATACAAGCGATAACCGGCATTGCTTCGCCCCGATGGCGATAACAATCCAATGCGATCATAGTGAAGCAGTGTCCCTCTGGATAAACCATGTTCACTGGCCAGTTTGCCTATACTATACATTCTGCTCCACGTTCTTTTAGATCTGGATAAAGGATGGAATTTCGCGCCTTGTCACTGTGTAACCTGTCAGCCTGATAGTATTGCAGTACTAAGGCTTTATTATCGTAGATTATATCTGGATTATTCGTCGTAAAGTCAGCCCAATTAGTGCCTGCCTGCGTGGTCATACGACTGGCTATCAATTGCACCATAAACCAGCTTAACGTTTTGTGAAACTTGTCTTTTGCGCCCAGCGACGCGGCATAAGCTTTGATGCCAGTTAACACTTTTTCAGTGGCAATTTCCTGAGGATAGCGCTGTAACATCAAAAATGTCAGTCGGATATGACCAAGATGGTCAAATTGCTCTGCAGGCAAACTACAGTTTTGGAATTGTTGAACGAATATCTCTTCGTCCCGGGTAAATTGATAAGGCTGATGCATAGGGTTTTCTCTCAATAAAAACTCCATGCTGAACTGTATAGCGGTGATCAGGTAAACTGAAAATAAAGAAATCCGATAAACACCAGGGTAAATGCCGCGGCCATGGGATACTTATAGCGTTTAAACATTTTGCCAGCAGCCGGACCAAAATAATAAACCAGTAGCGCTAAACCAAAATAGCGGATACCGCGAGCCAGGAGTGTGGCGAGCAGGAACAACATGAATGGATATTGCGCTACGCCCGCCCCCAACATTGCCACCTGAAAGGGAATGGGCGTTACACCTACAGCCAGAATATAAACAAAGCCCTGAGCTTCGATGGCACTGATCACCTGGTTAAAGCTTTGTTGATCGCCAAATAAGCGATAAAGTTGCTCTGCCCACTGCTCGTAAAACAGCATTCCCACCAGATACCCGGTGATGGCACCAATAACACACCCCAGTAAGGCACAAGCTGCCAGCCAGTTTATTTTTTCCCGGTTGTTGTGCATCAAAGGGATCAGAATGGCTTCCAGTGGTACCGGAATTAAAATAGATTCCAGAAACGAAACTAACACCAACACCGGATAAACCATTTTAGAACGTGCTAAAGACAAAAGTTTATCGGCAAGATGAGTATTTACCTGGTTCATAAAATTTCAGAGCCCAAAATCAGCACCTCCAACGAGGTTAGGACGCCACCCTGAAGCGACTCACACCACACCATAGCAACAAACACAAACCACCAGCTATAACGCCGACAACCAGAGAATTTATCAAAGATACAAGCCCGGCCCAAAAACCGCTAGTGCCCACTACGCCAGACACAGTTTGCATTAATGCTTCTTCCATGTGATGCAAAAATGGGACATCGTGCACTAAAATACCCCCGCCCACCAAAAACATCGCCAGGGTCCCCACCACAGACAAGGTCTTCATCAAAAAGGGCGCAAAGGCCAATAATCCCCGCCCGATGGCGGTTTTAAGTTTGTTGCCCGATTCCAGCAAATACAGTCCTAAATCATCCAGTTTCACTATACCGGCTACAAGGCCATATACGCCTACGGTAAATGCCAGCGCCAGCCCACTTAATACCAATATTTGTTGCAGCATAGGCTCATGCTGCACCGTGCCTAACACGATAACAATAATCTCGGCTGACAAGATAAAATCAGTGCGTATTGCCCCTTTAATTTTTTTCTGCTCAAAAGCCTTTAAGCTCTCTGCTGAACTTTTTGCCGCCTGCAATAACGCCTGATCATGCTCTTTGTCCTGCTGAGCGTGGAACAGTTTATGAAAGACTTTTTCAAAGCCTTCAAAACACAAATACAAGCCGCCTATAACCAGCAGTACAATAATAAGCGGTGGATAAAAGGCACTGATAAGCAGTGCCGAGGGTACCAGAATAAACTTATTAAGGAATGAGCCTTTTGCCACTGCCCACACCACAGGTAATTCCCGCTCGGATTTCACGCCTGATACCTGTTCAGCGTTCAGAGCCAGGTCGTCTCCCAGTACGCCAGCGGTTTTCTTTGCAGCCACTTTGGACATCACCGCCACGTCATCGAGAATAGTGGCAATATCGTCAATTAACGCTAATAAACTACTTGCTGCCATTGTGTTGTTCCTTTCAGACTTTTACCCAGACCAGCATGAGGTTGTTGGCGGGCATATTAATTATCTCTTTGAGTGTCAGACCCTGTCCCTGAACCCAAGTTTTGAGTTCATCAATATCCCGATAGCCACCGTAACCTTGCGCGATCAGTTGTTGATGAAACGCTCTGTTGCTGTCACTGCTGAACTGGCCCTGCTCAGTGAATGGCCCATATTGACAGAAAACCCCACCGGACGGTAAATGTTTTGCTACCAGTTGCATTAGCAGCCGGATTTCTTCCTTTTGCATAATATGGGCGGTATTGGCGGAGTAAACAGCATCAAATAATCGCTCAGGCCATTCATCCTGCCCGATACACAAGGCAACTGGTGGCCTCAAGGTTTCGCAGTGTGCCTCTGCCAGCCAGGCGTTGATACCGGGATGGTTTTCCGGAACGTCAGAGGTTTGCCATATCAGGTGTGGCAGTTCGGGCGCAAAATAACTGGCATGCTGTCCGGTGCCAGAGCCAATTTCCAACAAATGTTGTTTCCCGGCGAGATATATTTTTAATTGGGTAAGAATGGGAAGGCGATTGTTTTCACAAGCCTGACTAAAGCGTTTTTGCATGGCGGCTGAGGTTTCCCGCTTGATTATTAGATTGCAACTGAGGATAACGCATCAACAGGCACACCACTATGAAATTTAAAATCTTCATCGGGAGAGCTGATCAGTTGTGCCTCCACTTTACCAAAATAGTCGATGCGTTCAGATATATCACACCCGGCAATATCTTCAGCCAGCGTGAGATAATCCTGATAGTGTCGGGCCTCGGAGCGCAACAGGGAAATGTAAAACTCACCCAGGCGCTCATCCACTAAGGGCGCCAGTTTCGCAAAGCGTTCGCAGGAGCGGGCTTCGATATAAGCGCCGCATATCAGTTTATCAATAAAGGCATCTGGTTCGTGGTTTTTGGTGTGACTTAACATGCCTTTTGCATAGCGACTTGAACTGACGTACTCATACTCGTATCCCAGATCATGGATGATTTCTAAGACCTGATAAAAGTGGTGTAACTCTTCTTTTATTAGTAACACCATTTTGTCGATAAGCGACTGACTAAAAGGCTTATCGCCTCGGGGCACCATGGATTTGTTGAGGCGACTGTGCTCCGCCAGCGTCCGCCAGTCACCTTGTTTGCGATAGGTAAAATCTTCAAAGGGCTTGAGCCAACTTAACAGTGCCTGAGTACTTTCAGGATCCACTGCATATTTACGAATGAGCAACATGGCAGATTGTGCTGCTTTTAACTCGCACACCAGATGATCTAACAAGACGGTATGTAAATTTTCAGGTTTAGTGGCTTCATCCAGCCAGCTTTGCGGAGTTTCACAATGTAAAAAGCCATAAATAGGAGCTAATAACTCCTGGTATTTCTCAAGCATGTCTGCCTCAACGACGCCGCTGTTACACCAATTCAAGAGTTGCTCGACTCTGTGGGAATTGAAATGGTACTTCAGCCCAAATACAAAGGCGGCAACTTTACCTTATGGCTTGCTCAATTTCCACCGATGCCCGCACCAGCCCACCATTGGATAAAAACTCACCCAAACCGAATAAACCTGTTGACGATTAAGCTCTGGTCGATGAAAATCTCAACAACCGCTAACATTTTGTTAACGTCATAATAACAAGAGGTTAAAATGGTACTGAATCATTTGTGGGGCATATACGCTCATCCCAAAGAAGAATGGCATACCATCGAAAAACGCCATGAGAGCCTGAAGTTCAGCCTTTCTCACATCGCCATTATTACTTTTATCCCGGCTATAATGGCCTGGTTTTCTGCGAGACACCTTGGCTGGAGTATTGGTGTCGGTGACCGCATCTACCTTAATACCAATGAATCCCTGTTATTGGGAATTATCATTTACTCAGTCTTGCTGGCAGGTATTTTCGGTTTAACTTACATCATTCACTACATGGGTAAGCATTATGATTCCAAACCTACCTGGGCACAATCATTAGAACTGGCTTCATATACCGCCACCCCACTATTTATGTCGGGACTGGCGGCATTTTATCCGGAACTGTGGTTTTTCAGCTTTATTGCCATGGGCGCACTGGCTTACTCTATATACCTACTTTATGTGGGTACACCGATTATCATGCGCATCCCGGTTGAAGAAGGATTTGTTTACGCCAGCTCAATTGTAACAGCCGCGATTTTACTGTTGGTTGCCACTATGATTGCCACAGTCATTGCGTGGGGGTGGTTGTTTCATCCTGTCTATTATTAGACAGCTCACCCCGGCCACTTTGCATGGCCGGTGGTAATGCTAATCCAGATACTCCAGCAAAGTATCCAGACCGCCAAAGCGAATTGCCACACTGGCCTGCTGACGCACTACGGGTTTAGCATGATAAGCCACACCAAAGGCGGCCGCTTGCATCATTACCAGATCATTCGCACCGTCACCTACAGCAATAGTTTGCGCCGCCGGTACGTCGAATTTTTGTGCCAGGCTTTCCAGCGTTTGTGCCTTAACATTAGCATCCACTACTGCACCGATCACTTCGCCGGTCAGTTTACCATCTTCCACTTTCAGCACATTTGATACCGCGTCAGCCAGGTTCAGGCGCGCTTTCAGGTAATCAGCAAAAAAAGTAAAACCGCCGGAAGCAATGGCGATTTTCCATTGATGACGATGCAGATGACTGATGAGCTTAGAGACACCTGGCATCAGCGGTAAGCGATCGCGAATACCTTCCAGTAAACTTACATCGACCCCTTTGAGACAAGCAACCCGGTTATACAGGCTCTCCTTGAAATCCAGTTTGCCCTGCATGGCCAGTTCGGTGATCTCGGCAACTTTATCGCCGAGTCCTGCCAGTTTAGCAATTTCGTCGATACACTCCACCGCAATCAGGGTGCTGTCCATATCCATCACCATTAAACCACCCTGAGTAAGTACCGGTGGTGTATCCACAAGGGCGATTTCAACATGCAACTGGTTGGCAATGTCATCCAGTTTTGCATTAATGTCGGACTTCGTTCCCGTCACACAGGCTTTGGCAACAACCCCTATACCGGTCGCTCGTGGGCTAATATGCCATCCGGCAAAGGCCAACTCCGCTGTCAGCGCATTTTGTACTTTCACCAGCTTTTCCAGATTCAGCCCTTCGCCTAAAACCACCAGCTTCTGCGACCGGACAGGTAAATTAGGTAAGATTTCGCCGGTGATATCCTGGTGTTGCAGTGAATCAGTATTAACTGAGGCTTCTGCAGAAAATTTTAACTGGCTATCAGTCAGGTTATATAGTGTGGTTCTGGCATTGGCCAAAAGCTCTAACAGGTGAAAATCAAAAAGGTTTTGCTGAGACAAATTAGCGAGATACAATTTTTCAGGTCCTGGATAACTTTTTGTGAAATTCTACCCTTTAACCGCCCTAAAGTGATACTCTCAGATTCATAATAAATAAACATGACCCAGAACTAAACAGCCAAAACGCCTATGCCACTGGTAGAAATTCTCAGCGAACAACAACGTAAAAAACGCGTCTGGAAACGGGTATTTAACCTGCTGATCGCAGTGTCACTGTTGCTTGTGGGATTTTATCTGTACGTGGTGGAGCGCAACTACCAAACCGAAAAATGGCACGACTGGGTACACATCACCGGCGAGCGGTTGCTCAATCAATATACCGAGTTATTATCGGTGGCCATCAACGACAAAGATAATGAAGCTATCACCACCCTGCTAAACAGCATCGCCAGTCAGGCCGGTGTGATAGAAGTGGTATTATTTGCGCCTGATGGGCAAGCGGTGTTCAATGAGCAATGGCAACCGGCTCAACAGTTGTTATACGACAACCGGGCGCTTTCACCACAAATCTACATTGCTGATTTGATAGTTAATGGCAAACCTCAGGGCTTTTTACGTATAACCTTAAGTCGCAAAACACTGATGACGCAATTACTGCCGGTGATTCAAGCCAATTACCGTCCGTTTGTATTTGCCGCAACCCTGTTGCTGATAATTGGTTTTATTGTGGGCCGTAAATTTACGCTGTGGCGAAACAGAAATTAATAACACGCGCATTCACCTGCTGAGATAACACTGTTAACGCAGAAATAATCGCTCAAAATTGTCTGTTGTTTGCCTGCTTATGCTATCAACTTCCTGGTTAAACAGCGTTGCCAAAACAGCGGCAATTTCAGGCAAGTGCTCCGGCGAATTGCGCAACCCCTGCTTACCGTGTAAAGGCATAGAAGGCGCATCGGTTTCCAGCAACAAATGCTCCAGCCCCACTGCCAGCAAGGCGTTTCGGGTTTTATTAGCCCGTTCATAGGTGATAGTGCCCCCGACACCTAACATAAAACCGGCTTTAACATAGTTTTCAGCTTCATAGCTGCTACCGGAAAAAGCGTGAATAACGCCGGTAACATCAGGATAGCGTTTCAGTAAACGCAAAATGTCGTTATGGGATTTACGGTGATGCACTATCACCGGCAGGTTAAAGTGTTGCGCCAGTGTCAGGTGTTGCTCAAACACCCGCAATTGCAAAGCCGGTTCAACAGCTATGTGAAAGTCCAGTCCGGTTTCACCGATGGCGATGCGTTTAGGATCGCTTTGGGTATCTTGCAGCAGTTGCTCCAGCGCTTCCAAATCTGCACTACTTTGCTCATTGAGAAACCAGGGGTGTAAGCCCAGTGCGTAGTAAAAACCCGCTTGTTGTTGTGCAATTGATTGGAGATGTGAGAAGCGCGAAGCCTGAGTACCAGGCAGCAATAGCCCTGTCAGACCTTTGGCTTGCGCATTGCGCCAAACCTGAGGGCGGTCGGCGTCAAATTCTGCAAAGTCCAGGTGACAGTGACTATCAATCATTTGATAGCCGTTATGGCATCAGACGCTGTTTTTGCCAGTTGCCATCCACCAGATTAAAGCAAATACGGTTGTGCAGACGGTCTGCCCCGCCCTGCCAAAATTCGATTTCATGGGCTTTCACCCGATAACCGCCCCAAAATTTAGGTAAGGTTAAATCGCCTTTAGAGAAGCGTTGTTTGGTTTCTTCCAGCTTTTGCAGCAGCATTTGGCGAGAGGATACAGGCCGACTCTGGGCCGATGCCCAGGCTGCCAGTTGGCTACCTTTAGGTCGGCTCAGGAAATATTTGGTGGCTTCGGCAATGCCGACTTTCTCTGCGACACCACAGATTTTCACCTGACGCTCCATATAGTGCCAGGGAAAGTGCAGACTGATCTTATTATTGTGGGATAGTTCCTGGGCTTTGCGGCTTTCGAGATTAGTATAAAAAACAAAACCGTCAGTGCTGACGTCTTTCAGCAACACTATACGCTGTGAAGGTTGTCCACTGCTATCTACTGTCGCCACTGTCATGGCCGTTGGGTCGGGAATACCGGCATCAATAGCATTTTGCAGCCACAGCTCAAAGATCTGAAACGGATCCTCACCCAATTCACTGAGATCAGATTGGTTATTGCAATAATCCCGTCGAATATCAGCTAAAGACATGGTGTAACCTCTGTTTAAATCGGCTAATTCTAATTGTCGTCGTATCCTAAACTACGCAAAGCCCGATCATCATCAGACCAATTAGATTTAACTTTAACCCATAATTCCAGAAATACTTTATTATCGAACAGGGATTCCATATCCTGACGGGCTTCCACCCCAATGCGTTTGAGCTGTTGACCGCCCTTGCCAATCACCATTGGCTTTTGCGAATCCCTTTCAACCAAAATCAAGCCATTGATTTGAAATACGCCGTTTTCTGCCATTTTAAACTGTTCAATTTCTACGGTAACAGAATAAGGCAGTTCATCACCGGTAAAGCGCATCAGCTTTTCACGAATAATTTCAGCCGCCATAAAGCGTTGCGAGCGATCTGTAATGTAATCTTCCGGGAAATAATGCTCTGACTCAGGCAGCGTTTTAAATATTTCGCTTCTCAATTCCTCAACCGCAGTGCCTTGTTTGGCAGATACCGGAATAATCTTTTCAAATTTGTACTTTTCCACCAGCTGTTTGAAGTGCGGTAACAGCTCGTCTTTGTCTTTGATTTTGTCGGTTTTATTGACGATTAACCAACATGGCACAAATGAGTGCTTAATTTTTTCCAGCACCATTTCATCATCTTCGGTCCAGCGAGTGCCTTCAACAACGAACAGGATCAAACCCACATCCGTCAACGAGCTGCTGGCGGCGCGATTCATTAGTCGGTTGATGGCGCGTTTTTCGTCCTTGTGCAAACCGGGGGTATCAACAAAAACGGCCTGTTTATTGTCTTCGGTATCAATACCCATGATGCGGTGGCGGGTGGTTTGTGGCTTACGCGAAGTAATACTGATTTTTTGGCCAAGTATTTTATTTAGCAGTGTGGATTTCCCGACATTGGGGCGACCTACAATCGCCACCATGCCGCAATATGTTTCATTCAATTTCTAGCTTCCTGATGACTTTCTGAGCTGCGTCCTGCTCGGCTTTGCGTCTGCTGGCCCCCTCGCCTTCAATCAGGTGATTCAGTTCCTGTACTTTACAGCTCACAAAAAAACGTTGATTGTGGGATTTACCCTTTATCTGAGTGACTTCGTATTCCGGCAACGGTAAATGTTTCGACTGTAAGTATTCCTGCAGGCGGGTTTTGTTGTCTTTAGGGTGGTAGTTAGGATCCAGTTTTTCCAGTTTTTTGTGCAACCATTGCAGTACCACTTCTTCAGACTGCTGCATTCCGGCTTCCAGATAAATGGCGCCGATCAGTGCTTCTACTGCGTCTGACAAGATTGAATCCCGCGAGAATCCACCGCTTTTTAGCTCGCCAGGACCCAGCAGGATCACTTCCCCCAGCTCCATTTGACGGGCGATAGTCGCCAAGGTTTCGCCTTTTACCAGGGTAGAGCGCATCCGGGTCAATTTACCTTCAGGCTGCTCCGGGAAACGATTGTACAAATACTTGGCAACAATAAACCCAAGGATTGAGTCACCCAAATACTCCAGACGTTCATTGTGTTCATTGGCGGCACTTCTGTGCGTCAATGCCTGCACCAACAAACTGCGATCCTGAAACTGATAACCTATTCTTTTGGTCAGTTGATTAAAACGGATATCATCCATTTACTGAATTCCACCTACCCTTTCAAATCTTACGCCGGTAGGCACGAAGCTGGGTAACCAACTGCCTTCCTCGCGTTCGAACTCAAAACTAATCCAGATTGCTACCGCTTTACCTACCAGGTTTTCTTCAGGCACAAATCCCCAGAAACGGCTGTCGCGGCTGTTGTCGCGATTGTCACCCAACACAAAATAATGCCCTTCCGGTACTACCCATTCATTGATGGCGGTTCCGGGTTGGTCAAAATAGGCCATTTCCATTGATGGACGATCCGGATTTTGCAGAATCTGGTGTGTCTTGCCATCAATGGTTTCACTGAATTTATTCAGACGGCTAAAATGAAACTCAAACTCATTGTTGTTTTCAAACTTCAGATCCACAGGCTTCAGAGTACATACATCGCCATCGGCACACGCCTGCTGGATGTAAACGCGTTTATTGCGATACACCACGCGATCACCAGGCAATGCCACTACCCGTTTAATATAGTCCACCATGGGATCTTCCGGGTATTTAAACACCACAATATCACCACGCTCCGGTGTGCCAACGTCGTAAAACTGCTTTCTGGCGACCGGATCTTTCAGACCGTAAGTAAATTTCTCCACCAGGATGAAATCGCCCACTAACAGTGTTGGCATCATTGAGCCGGAAGGGATCTGAAAGGGTTCATACAAAAATGAGCGCAATACCAGCACAAACGCGATCACCGGGAATATCTGCTGAGCTGTATCAACCACCGAAGGAATAGGTGCGATTTGCTTAAGGGTTTCATCGTCGATGGCGTTGCTGGTATTTGCCCGGGCAATGGCCAGTTTCTCTTTGCGTTTAGGTGCCCATAAAAGGGCATCTGCCAACCAGATCAGTCCACTGCCTACCGTCAGTATCACCAGAAATATGGAAAAGTAATTCGCCATCTAACTATCAACCTTTAATACCGCCAGGAAGGCATCCTGCGGCAGCTCAACATTGCCTACCTGCTTCATACGCTTCTTCCCTTCTTTTTGTTTCTGCAACAGCTTCTTCTTACGGCTGACGTCACCGCCATAACATTTCGCTGTAACGTTTTTACGCAACTGTTTTACTGTACTTCTGGCAACAATGTGGTTGCCTATCGCCGCCTGAATGGCAATGTCGAACATCTGTCTTGGGATCAGCTCTTTTAGCTTGTCCACCAAATCACGACCGCGATACTGAGCGTTTTCTTTGTGGGTGATGATCGCTAAGGCATCAACGCGCTCGGCGTTAACTAGAATGTCCAGGCGCACCATATCTGCTTCCTGGAAGCGCTTGAAGTTATAATCCAGTGACGCAAAACCGCGGCTGGTAGATTTCAATCGGTCGAAGAAATCCAGTACCACTTCCGCCATAGGCAAATCATAAGTAACCGCTACCTGATTACCGTGGTACACCATGTTAGTTTGCATACCGCGTTTTTCCACACACAAGGTAATCACATTACCCAGATACTCCTGTGGTACCAGGATGTTAGCCTCTACGATGGGTTCGCGGATGTTTTGAATGTCGTTCACTGCAGGTAATTTGGAAGGATTATCCACCTGCAATATCTCGCCTCTGGTGGTTTCTACTTCATAGATTACTGTTGGTGCTGTAGTGATAAGGTCCAGATCGTATTCACGCTCCAGTCGTTCCTGAACGATTTCCATGTGCAACATACCCAGGAAACCAATACGGAAACCAAAGCCCAAAGCGGTGGAACTTTCTGGTTCATAGTACAAAGACGCATCATTCAGACTCAGCTTTGCCAACGCATCGCGGAAATCTTCGTAGTCGTCTGAACTAATGGGGAATACACCAGCGTATACCTGAGGTTTTACCTTTTTAAACCCTGGTAACGCTTTGTCGGCGGGATTTTTGGCCAGGGTAATGGTATCGCCCACTGGCGCACCGTGAATTTCTTTAATTCCGGCGACAACAAACCCTACTTCGCCGGTTCTTAACACGTCGGTATCTGTGGCTTTTGGCGTAAAGATACCCACTCTGTCTAACTGGTGCACCTGACCGTTAGACATAATCTTAATTTTATCGCCTTTTTTCAGCTCACCACTGACCACCCGCACTAAAGACACAACCCCCTGATAGTTATCAAACCAGGAATCAATAATCAGCGCTTTTAGCGGGCCATCAACGTCGCCTTCCGGCGGTGGAATTTGGTTAACAATCACTTCCAGAACTTCATCAATGCCGACGCCGGTTTTCGCTGAGCAGCGCACCGCGTTCATGGCTTCGATACCGACAATATCTTCGATCTCTTTGGCGACTCGTTCAGGATCAGCTTGCGGTAAATCGATTTTATTTAATACCGGCACCACTTCCATATCCATCTCAATGGCAGTGTAACAATTAGCCAGCGTCTGTGCTTCTACGCCCTGTCCGGCATCCACTACCAGTAAGGCACCTTCACAAGCGGCCAATGACCGGGATACTTCATAGGTAAAGTCCACGTGTCCGGGGGTGTCGATGAAGTTTAACTGATAAGTTTCCCCGTTCTGAGCCGTGTAATTCAGGGTCACGCTTTGCGCTTTAATGGTAATGCCGCGCTCTCTTTCCAGGTCCATTGAGTCCAAAACCTGCGCCGCCATTTCGCGCTCAGTCAGGCCGCCACAATGCTGGATAAGACGGTCGGATAACGTGGATTTGCCGTGGTCGATATGGGCAATGATCGAAAAGTTACGAATATGCTTTAGTTGCATTGAATAAAATACTACCTACAAAAAACGTCGGTTTCCGGGGAACGATTCAATAATTTTGACAATCTCAACCCGGAAAAAGTCAATATGGATTTTTTCAGGCGGCGATTTTACTAATTTCCGCTCAGGAAAGCGAACTTAACCGCAAAGAAAGCGTTAAAAATCGTGTCAAAATTGAACAAATTGAGGAATTTACGGTGTCGCGACGAATTTTACCGGGGTTTCGTCCGGTTGATACACCTGGATAATCTCAGGTTCTCTGATTTCAAAGCGCTGCGTACGAATGCCCTGGCGCAACACAATAAACCAGCTGACACAGGCAACGACACAAATTAGTATCAGCCAGATTTCCCCTAACGCGGGAAACAAGGCCGTTAGCAAGGTGGCACTCAGTAGCAAAATAACAATGGGCATGACATAAATTGCAAAAGCCAGTTTCAGCAGCAACGATTCAGGCAGACCTATTTTAACCTGCTGCCCTGGTTGCAAGGGATGATGAGTGTGTAACCTGATATTTTCAGGCTTAGGCGCCAAATAGCGGGCCAGTAAACTAGTGCCGCAGTGGCTGCTTTGTTCGCAATGGTTACAGGTATTCTGCACCCGGGTAGATACCTCAGCAACACCATTGTGATAGCTAACAACCTGAGCGATTTCTTCCTGCATAGTGTAGTTCCCGGTTACGAGGAGCGCACAGGGCCAACAGAAGAAGCAATCATATTGGCGGTTTCCGGGGGAATTTTCCCAATTACCGTCACCATAATATTGCCATTGCTGATGGATAGCAGGGTGTCCGAACCATGAAATAGCCAGCCCCCTTCTTTAACGGTGCCATCGTCTTTGCTGATATACACAGAAACATCCACCAGACCATCACTTAACATCAGGTATTCCACCACGTCCCGTGATGAAACCAGACGACGACGGTCTTTTTGAATAATTTCCATGCCCTTGGGAATAAAGTTTAGTTGCCAGGAAAACTGTAGATCAGGATTGTTTGGTAAATTAGAAATTTCAGGCAGACGGGATTGCTCGATCTTTTCAAAGTATTCATCAGGCGCTTCGGTCACGTCCAGTGAAGTAACCTGCAATTGCTCCAGCAAGTCCCCCTGAGCGTTATTCACGTCCATTTTGAGCAACAGACCGGTTTCCTGATCCAACCAAAGAGTGGTGTTGTAGCGGCTTCCATCTTCGCTGACGATACGAATTTGCTGTGCCGCTCGTCCGGATACGCGGGTGCGTCCCACCACCACAAAACTGTAGGCTTCAGCCAGCTTGATCGGCGATTCAAAAAACGTCAGTGGCACCGGGCCATTGATATGGCTGCTCTGCAGACTAAAGGCCACGCTGTTGGGTTCAAAGAAACTGACCTTGTCGCCGATGCGAAAAATTTCACTTCCCGGGCCATTTAACTGGCTCAGATGCTCCATGGAAATACCATCGACTATGCCGTGTCGCCAGATATAAGGCCGGGTTTCTGCGTTGCCACGGGTAACCACAAACGACAGGGTGAAATTGAGATTGTGTAAGGCATCACGGAATTTTTGCAGCCAGACCTCGGCGCTGTTGGCAGGGTAACTTACCCCGTCAATCACCTTTCCCTGTAATGCCATTGCAGGCAAATTAAGCAACAGGGACATGACCAGCAAAATACGAATTAACATTGATTCTCCATGGAGTAGAAATGACAAAGGCCGACAATATCGGCCTTATAGTATATTCGGAACAACTAAGCGTTGACTATAGCTGACAACAGAAAGCTTACTTTGGCTCCTGCTGTTGGCTGTCTTCATCCGTTTCCGCTTCGATTACCGTTTCATCATCGGCGGTTTTCAGCATCATACGTTGTTGATGGTCTGCCAGTAATGCATTGAGCTTACGGCGCTGCTCTGCAACATTCGCTTTAGGCACTGCGCGGTCCTGAGACAAGCTCACCGGTGACATACCGCTTGGAATACCAGAGATTGCTTTTACCGGCGCAATGTTTAAATCAGAATCCTGGGAAGTTTGATTGAACTGCTGATAACCCAGAATCACGGCTACCGCCACCGAAGCGGCTATTGCAAATTGCCCACCCTGACGGAATAAAGGCACAACATTTCCCCAAACAGGTGACTTTTTGTCTTTTTGGGTTTTCAGGTTAGGAGCAACAATCGCCGGCTCGTTTTCAATTGCCTCAGCCACAGCGTCTGCGATGTTCAGATTCAACGAATCTGGTAACTCGCCTCGCAAACCATCTTTGATCAGATGGTAACTCTGCCAACGGGATGCTAATTCAGCGTCGCTCGCCAACTCGTCCAGCAGTTTGCTGTCAGTTTGCTCGCCATCCACCAGGGCAGATAAGTTTTCAATTTTAGACTGCGTCATATTGCCTCTTCGCTTTTATTTTGCTTCCGATATTCCACTGCGCTGTTTTATTCAGTCGCACAATTCTGCCATACCAACCCTAATGGGCGTCAAGTAATGGCTGAATTTCCTTATCTATTGCTTCACGAGCCCGGAAAATTCGCGACCGCACTGTCCCCACCGGACACTGCATTACGCTGGCGATTTCCTCGTAGCTCATGCCTTCAATTTCTCTTAAGGTAATTGCCATTTTTAAATCTTCTGGCAATTGTTCTACCGTACTAAATAAAATCCGTTTAATTTCATCTGAGAGCATTTCCCGTTCAGGGGTTGAATTCTCTCTCAAGGCTTCACTGCCATCGTAAAAGTCTGCTTCCGCTGCGTCAACATCATTTGCAGGCGGTTTACGCCCCTGCGCCACTAAATAATTTTTGGCGCTGTTCACTGCGATGCGATACAGCCACGTATAAAACGCACTTTCACCCCGAAATCCAGGGATGGCTCTGTAGGCTTTGATGAAGGCTTCTTGCGCCACATCCGCCACATCGCCGGAATTCTTTACATATCGTGAGACCAGATTGACGACTTTGTGTTGGTATTTCTGTACCAACAAATTAAACGCATTCTTGTCCCCACGCTGGACTCTTTCAACCAACTCTTGGTCTGTAAACTGCTCACTCATTAGAGCCCGGTCTCCTAACTACTCTTTCCGTTACTCGCTGTTGGCTCCAACAAGCACTTAAGTAGACTGCGATGAAATAAAAAAGTTCGAAACATTTTTAAAAAATTTGAAAAATCGCCCCCATAAAGGGCTGGTCAGCCTTCTATTTGGGCTAAAAAGCTATTCTACAAGTTTTGTCACGGAGAAACAGGCTCCTTTAGGGGCTTCAACTGAAAATTTGTTATTTTTGTCTGTTTCACTTGTAAGATGTTAGTATTTCATGATTTTTCTTAACAGAGTTGTTTCGGGTATATGAGCGAAACCAGTCAATACAGTTGTGATGTGTTAATCGTCGGCAGTGGTGCTGCCGGCCTCAGTCTGGCACTAAAGCTCAGCGCTGACCTGAACATCATTATCGTCAGCAAGAGTAAATTGTCTGAAGGCTCCACTAAATATGCCCAGGGTGGCGTTGCTGCCGTATTTGATGAGAACGACAGTATTGAGTCTCATATTCAGGACACTATGATTGCCGGTGGAGGTTTATGTGACGAAAACACCGTACGCTACACTGCAGAACACGCCAGAGAGTGCATGGAATGGTTAATTAATACCGGTGTGCCCTTCGACCAGGAAGAAGACTCACAAGGCAATACCCGCTTTCACCTTACCCGCGAAGGGGGTCATTCGCATCGTCGCATTTTGCACGCCGCAGACGCCACAGGCAAAGCCATTCAAAAAACTCTGGGGCAACAAGTAAAAGAACATCCCAACATTGAAGTGATGGAGCGCTTTAATGTGGTGGATCTGATCAAAAGCAAACAAAACACGAAACGGGTGTTGGGTGCCTACGTCTGGAACCGCAATGCCGAAAAGGTAGAAGTCATTAAAAGTCAGTTCGTGGTTTTGGCCACAGGTGGTGCCAGCAAAGTCTACCAATACACATCTAATCCGGATATTGCCAGCGGTGATGGCATTGCCATGGCCTGGCGCGCCGGTTGTCGGGTGGCTAATATGGAATTTAATCAGTTTCATCCCACCTGCTTATATCACCCCGAGGCAAAGAACTTTTTAATTACCGAAGCACTGCGCGGCGAAGGGGCCTGGCTATGCCATAAAGACGGCACCCGCTTTATGCACAAGTTTGATGAACGCCTGGAACTGGCTCCCCGGGATATCGTAGCCCGCGCCATCGACTTTGAAATGAAACGCCTGGGTGCCGATTGCATGTACCTGGATATCAGCCATAAACCGGCTGAATTTATCATTAAGCACTTTCCCACCATTTATCGCAAATGCCGTTCTTTAGGTATCGATATCACCAAACAGGCGATTCCGGTGGTGCCTGCCGCTCACTATAGTTGTGGCGGTGTGATGACCGACCTGAATGCCAAAACTGATTTGGATAACGTGTACGCCATCGGCGAAGTGGCCTATACCGGATTACACGGTGCCAATCGCATGGCCAGTAATTCACTACTGGAATGCGTGGTATTCGCCTGGGCTGCGGCGCAATCTATCATGGCACAAAAACAAATCAGTCTGCCTGACGAACCGATTCAGGCCTGGGATGAAAGTCAGGTGTGTGACTCTGACGAAGAAGTGGTGATTCAGCACAACTGGCACGAGTTGCGCCTGTTTATGTGGGATTACATGGGCATAGTACGTACCGACAAGCGACTGGAGCGTGCACTGCGCCGCATTCAGTTGTTACAACAGGAAATTCAGGAATATTATGCCAACTTTCGGGTCAGCAACAATCAGTTGGAACTGCGTAACCTGGTGACTGTGGCAGAGTTAATGGTGCACTGCGCCCTGGCCCGAAAAGAAAGCCGTGGGCTGCACTATAACCTTGACTGGCCAGATGCCTTGCCTGAGGCTATACCAACAGTTTTAACACCGGGGCAACTGCCGGAATATCTGAATTAACGTTTACGGCTCACTTTCTGCTGAGCAACACTGGCTAAATCAGACATCGCCGTCGGATTAAATGCCACCATGCCAGTCCGCATTCGCTACCTGGGCATTAACGCTAATGCCGCCTGAGGCATTTTATCTGGGTGAATTTCAACGCCCAGTTTTTGTGCTTCTTTTGCGATAATGGCTCCCACCAAATCAGGTCTGTCCGGATTTTGTTTTCTGATCTCAGCCACCACATTGTCAAAAAAAGACGCGAATTCTCCAGGCGATACCACCAGCAATAACCTGGCTGGTTGCTCAGAATCATTCCAAAAACCGTGTAATGATCCTCTGGGTAAAACCACCAGGCCTCCCTTCTCCACCGGAATGATTTTATCCTCCTGCAAAAAATCCACTTTACCTTCCAGGACATAAAAGTGTTCGTCTTCATTGAGATGCACATGTGGTGGTGCCCCAAACGACTTTGCGGGTAATTCAAGTTCCAGTATTGCCACTTCAGAGGGGCTATCATCAGCTTTGGTTAAGAGCAGGGTTTTGTGACCCGGGAAAGGAATTGCTTCAACCGCGCCAGGTGGCACCACTTTGGGCGCATGAGCAAAAGCGCCCTGGCAGATGATGAACAAAATTAAACAACTGATCTTTTTCATACCGATATCCCAAAGTCTGATATTGCACAGTAAGAATCAAATACGGCTAATTCTGGCAACACCTTAGCTGATTAAATTTCAACCGACAAGAACAGCGTCAGCTATCCAACGCGTTTAAGGTCTCGGTAATTTCACTGAATCGCGAAACAAATTCACGGTGGATAGATTCACAAAGCCATTGCGGATTGTCAAAATCAGGGGTTTTCTGAATCACTACTTCAAAAATGGCGTATTCAGGCATGGTGCTGGAATTCACCCACTGAGTTGCCGCCAATTTATGCCCGTAATCACGCTGAGTGTCTTTGGTTTGCCCCAGCAACCAGAGTTCAAACTGCACTTTTTGATGGTTTAATACAATGGCCAGTTTGAGCTTGCGCTTTTTCAGAAAGTCATTTTGTATATAAAAATAGGTAAAATCGATGTAGCCATGCATGACACTCGCCACCGACATCTCAGCCTTATAGGTTTTGTGAAACTCAGTTCTGATGCGTTGTAACTCCGCAACCAGCCTTTGGTGTGTTGCCTGAATCTCGCCGCTGGCAAATACCTCTTTATAAGCCTGAATTCGGTTATTGAGACTGTCTTTGTTCATCTTCCCTGCTCCTGTTACAAACCAGTTAATTAAGAGGTAATCTGTAGCTCACCACAAGCATGTACACTGTCGCCACTGATTAATCTGAATGCTGTGCAGTTGGCATCAGCATATGAACACAAAGTAATATTCGCTGGTAAAAACACCGGTTTACGAAAGGCGATATTTGCCACCACCGGGTCACTGTCGTTATCTTTTAGTAATGTACTCAAGGCCCTGGCTTTTAACAACATTCCGTGAGCAATGTGACGACGAAAACCAAAAAGTTTAGCTGCCAAAGGAAACAGATGAATAGGGTTATAGTCCCCCGAGGCCGCTGCATACTCACGCCCAGCCGAAGATAACAGATGCCATTCAGTGTTTGTCATGAGCGAGCCAGCAGCGGTATCGCTTTCTGCTACCTTTTGCTTGGTTGCTTTTCCCTTTTGCGCAGACTGAACCACCAAATTGCTAGCCTTGCCCTGATAAACCAATTCATTGTTTGACAGTGCCTCCAATACAATATCAAACAGTACGCCCTTGGTGTGTTGTCGATAATTGTCCAAACGGCACTGCAATTGGTACGTTTGGTTCACGGGTAACGGCTTATATAAAGTCACCCTGTTTTCAACGTGCACCAGTCCCAGCGGTGAAAAAGGAAATTGTTGATCGGACAGGAGGTTCAGATACATGGGCATCGCTGCCACCTGTAGCCAGGTAGGTGCTAAATACGATGACGACTGCCAGCCAACCACCTGATTAAATTGGGTTACTTTGCCAGGCTTTGGCGTTAACTGGGCCGTCAGGCATTCACTACCAGTAAGGGTATCGGCCCCCGTCACTGTATTGCCTTTGAACAGACTCTGCAGCAAACGAAAGCGATTTAACGTCAGCGAGTTTCCACTGAGGGTATTGATGGCCACAAGGTTATTTCCTGATGATCTGATTAACGATGCGACAAAGGTGCCGCCAGTCAGCATCGCTGACACTGTCTTTGAACAACATCCGGTGCTGACGGGGAGACGTCATGGGGCTTTCCAGCACCAACCAATGCCACCAGCCGTTAAATCGGGAACGGGAAGAGATTTGCCAGCTGATATCAGATTGGGGTTGCAACCAAATCACCCTGCCATCCTCATCAACCTGGAAGATTTGCTCTTGGTCCTTTTGACAAAGCTTAGGCCAAAAATAAAGGCCCAGGCACAGCGTAAATAAACTCTGTATCCACTGTTGATACACAAAAATATCCGACTTCCAACTCCAGACAGAGGCTACCATCAACAGTAAAATCACCCCGTTCAGGTAGCGCCGGTAATGGGAGTCTCTTACCTGTATCCTAAACTTTGACACGGTTCAGAATAATACTCACCATGCGTGCTAACTCGTTGTCATCACATTTCTGATGCCCCATAAACCAGGCATAAAGATCCGGATCATCACAGGTAAGTAAGCGTTCGAACAGTTCTTTGTCCTGATAACTCAATTCTTCAAATGCCTCATCAGCAAAGGGCATAAACAAGACATCAAGTTCTAACATGCCGCGGCGGCAGGCCCACTTCAGACGGGAAAATCGTTTCTTCTCAAATTCCATACTATTTAACATCTATTCAACACTGGCGGGATTCTAACAATTAACGTCGCGAAATGCTTGCATGTTGATACATCATCCCAATATATGATCGCCATAAAACACAGTTTCAGATTAGGGCATTATGGCAACATTAACTCCACTCAGCACATTTGGCGTTTTAAAGTTTGCAGGACCAGAGGCTAAAACTTATCTGCAAGGCCAGATAACCAGCGACATAAGCAAACTTACTGAAGACGCGGTACAGTTTACCTGTCAGTGCGACTCCAAAGGAAAAGTGATCAGTAGCTTTTATCTGTTAGCTCAGGATGACGCCTATTTATTGATTGGATTTACACAAAGTCTGCAGGCCAGTCTGGCGGCATTCAAAAAGTTTGCGGTATTCGCCAAGGTGGATATTACCGATATCAGCGATGATGTCACTCTGTATGGCTTTGATGGTGACGGTGCTACCCGGCTGGATAACGATGCAATCGCTGCTCAGTTGCCCACGGAAAAAATGCAGCTTACCCGAATCGCGGACAAGCTCGTTTTTAAACTGCCGGACAACAGCGCCAGATTCATCTGTCTGACGTCCCAATCGCTGCCCGCAGAAAACCATACCGGCTCAGAGCAAGACTGGCTAGTGGCCGATATACAGGCCGGTATTCCCCACCTGCTGGGCAATGTCAGTGCTGAATACATTCCGCAGATGTTAAATCTGCAGGCACTGGACGCCATCAGCTTTACCAAAGGCTGTTATATGGGCCAGGAGACGGTTGCCAGAGCCAAATACCTGGGTAAAAATAAACGCGCCGGCTATATATTACAGGGCCAATTAACGGATAAGGTGCCGCAAGACGACACCATTGAGATGCAATTGGGAGAAAATTGGCGGCGAGCCGGCACAATTGCTAATATAGTCAGCAGTGAGCAAGATGGTACTACCTGGGTATTTGCCGTTTTGCCAAATGATATTGAAAATGACGCCGTGTTGAGGTTTAAGTCTATGCCAGATTCCAGACTCAGCATCCACTCACTCCCCTATTCAGTCGAATAGAATAAATCCTGACAGGATCACAATGAATATTGAAAACAATCATGTAGTTACCATGCATTATCTCGTCTCCACCAGTGATGGCACTGAGTTGGACAGTTCTTTTGATGGCGAGCCATTAGTCTTTATCCACGGTATGGGCTTTTTAATTCCAGGTCTGGAAGATGCGTTAATCGGTAAAACCGCCGGTGAAAAATTTGATGTTGCGGTTGTAGCAGCTGAGGCCTATGGCGAAAGACACGATGCACTGGTTCAGGTAGTGCCAAAAACCATGTTCGAAGGTATGGAAGTAGCTCCGGGCCTGCAATTCAGAGCCACCACAGACCACGGTGAGCAATCGGTAATGGTTATTGATGTTACTGACGAAGGCGTTGTTATCGATGGCAACCATCCGTTAGCGGGTCAGGATCTGTCTTTCTCGGTTGAAATAGTGTCAGTCAGAGAAGCCACTGCCGAAGAGCTGGAACATGGCCATGTTCATAGTGAAGGTGGCTGCGGACACCAGCACTAATCCACACGATACATTAATGAGTATAAAAGCCGCATTACACAATGCGGTTTTTTCATATTAGCCCCGGCTAAATCCAGGTTAATATGAGACAGCATTTCTCAACATAAAGACAAACCGGAACAACAAAATGCAAAAAAGAATGAAAAACCGGATCCTGCAATCATTGCCCCTGCTACTGAGCTTGGGTTTAGCGCCTTTAACGACAGTCGCACAGGAACAAGCCAGCACGGCAGCAGAAGAAAGCAAAGAGTGGGACGTTTTAAATCCCCCTTTTGAATTGCAACAAACCAAGGTCAAAACAGATGAAGTCACCTGGTCCAGTCTGGATGTGACACCGGATGGTAAACGCTTTGTATTCGATATGTTGGGCGACCTCTATATCGCAGACATCCAGGGCGGTAATGCTACCAGCCTGACTCAGGATTTTGCCTGGAATATTCAGCCCAGTGTGTCACCCGATGGCAAAAAAATCGCGTTTATTTCCGACCGCGGCGGAATTTCCAATCTGTGGACCATGAACATAGATGGCACCAATCTTAAAAAGCTGAGCAACGAAGACGCCAATATTCTGCACTCTCCTAAGTGGAGTCCTGATGGCCAGTATATCGCTGTGATGAAAGGCATCATGTCTTCCCGCAGTATCCCAGCCGGAGAAATCTGGTTGTATCACTATGCCGGTGGCAAAGGTTTACCGGTAGTCAAACGGGCCAGCGGTAACAAAGAACAAAACAACATTTCCGATCCGGCTTTTTCACCAGATGGGCAATACCTGTATTACACTCAAAACACCGTCGGTGGACACGGTTTCTCATACAATCGCGATCCGCTAAAAGGTATTTTTGCTGTTAAACGCTACGATCTGGAAAAGGGTGAAACTGAAACCTACATTTCTGGCACCGGCGGCGCCGTCGTACCAACGCCCTCTCCGGATGGCAAATATGTGGCCTTTATTCGCCGCGTTAAAAACAAAACCGGCTTATTTCTGAAAAACAACAAAGACGGCACTGAAACGTCACTGTTTCTAAACCTTGAACGCGATATGCAGGAAGGTTTCGGGTCTGAGGGTTATTTTGCTTATTATGACTGGATGCCGGACAGCCAAAGCCTGGTATTCTGGACAGGCGGAAAATTCCATAAAATTAATGTCAATGATCAATCACTGGAAACCATTCCGGTAAATGTTGATGCCACATTGCAATACGCCGACGGCATTCGCTTCGATGTGGATGTGGCACCGGAGCAATTTGAAACCAAGATGCATCGCTGGTCGCAAAAGTCACCGGATGGCAATAGCATTCTGTTTCAGGCACTGGGCAAACTCTATGTTAAAGACATGGCATCAGGTAAAACTATGCGCCTGACGGACCAGGACAGTCATGATGAATATTACCCGCGCTATTCCCATGACGGTAAAACCATCGTTTACACCACCTGGCATGATCTTGAGTTAGGCTCTGTGCGCACGGTACCTGCTACAGGTGGCCGCAGTACAATTATCACCCAATATCCGGGTCACTATGTTGAACCCAGTTTCAGCACAGACGATAAGCTAATCACCTACCGCAAGTTCACCGGTGGCTACCTGTTATCGCCACAGTGGTCAGTAGAGCCAGGCATTTATGTGCACGATATTGCGGCCAATAGCAGCAAACGTGTCAGTAAATCCGGCAGTAATCCACACTTTGCGGGCGATAACAGCCGGGTGTACTTCACAGAATCTGTCGCTGGCAGCGATTATCCGGAACGTCAGTTAGTGAGCGTTAACCTTGATGGCGAAGATAAAAAAGAACACCTGTACGGTGCAGATAACATCCTGGAATACCGTCTGTCACCGGATAAAAAGTGGGTGGCCTTTACTCAGCAATATAAACCGTATGTTGCTGCCTTTGCAGATCTGGGAATGCGCCTGAGTATTAACGCTGGCACCAAAGATATTCCGGTAAAACAAATTTCTGAGGAAGCCGGTGAGTATTTATCCTGGTCATCGAAAAGTGACGCGGTGGGCTGGTTTCACGGTCCCTGGTACTACGAGCGCAGCCTGGACAGTTCTTTTGAATTCCTGGCAGAGTCAGAGTTAAGTGGCGAAGAACAAGCCAGCAAGACTAATTTATCCATGACTCAATCCAGCTACAAACCCAATGGTCATGTAGCCCTGGTTGGTGGCACCGTTGTCACCATGCGCAATGCCGACAATCAAAAAGAGGTATTAGAAAACGCCACAGTCTTGATTAAAGATAACCGCATTGTTGCGGTGGGTGCTGAAGCCGATGTCATTATTCCTAAAAACGCATTGCAACTAAACGCAAAGGGAAAAACCATCGTTCCAGGTCTGATTGATGCCCACGCCCATGGCAGTCAGGGCAGTGAAGAAATCATTCCACAGCAAAACTGGGAAATGTACTCACTGTTAGCCTTTGGTGTCACCACTATCCACGATCCGTCCAACGACACTACAGAGATTTTCTCGGCTTCGGAATTACAAAAAGCGGGTAAAATCGTCGCCCCCAGAATCTACTCTACTGGCACTATCTTGTACGGCGCGGAAGCACTGGGTTACAAAGCCATAGTCAACAATTATGAGGATGCCCTGTTTCATCTGCAGCGTTTAAAAGACGTAGGTGCAATATCAGTGAAGAGCTACAACCAACCTGCCCGCTCGCAGCGTCAGCAGATACTGGCAGCCGCACAGGAGCTGGGCATGATGGTGGTGCCTGAAGGCGGCGGTAAGTTGCAGCAAAACCTGAGCATGATGGTAGATGGCCACACCGGACTTGAACACTCTTTACCGATTGCCCGTGGATACTCTGATCTGACCCAGCTTTGGTCCGCCACCAAATTTGGTTATACCCCCACCTTTGTGGTGTCCTATGGCGGTATGATGGGTGAAGAATACTTCTACGATCGCACCGAGGTCTGGAAAAACCCGCGCCTGTTGCGTTACACCCCCAGCTATTTGCTGGATGAGCGTTCTATCCGACGCCCAACGGCACCGGATAATCAATATAACCATGTCGCTGTCGCCGAATATGCCAAAGAGCTGCGCGATAATGGTGTAGGTGTACACATTGGTGCCCACGGTCAGCGCGAAGGTCTGGCAGCTCATTGGGAAATGTGGATCATGAATCAGGGTGGATTCAGTGCCTGGGAAGCCTTGCGCGGCGCAACAATAGACGGTGCTAAACACCTGGGTATGGATAAGGATATCGGCAGTATCGAAACCGGAAAACTGGCTGACCTAGTGGTCATTGAAGGTGATGTACTGAGTGATATCCGCCTGAGTGAAATGGTGCAATACACCATCATTAATGGTCGGGTTTTTGATGCGGCTACCATGAGTGAGTTTGGCAAAAAAGGTAAACGCAATAAATTCTTCTTTGAAGATGATAATGAAGCCTTTATGCCGGAAGCCACCAGAGCCGCCATCGAAGCCAAATCGGAACGTCATCATTGGGTGCATTAAGCCCAATTTAAGATACCTTACAAAACAAAAATCCAGCTCCCTGAGCTGGATTTTTTTATACTCGCATCGAAGTTGGCAACACCTTTCACCTTTATTGCCAATCTTCGGGTTTTATTCTGCATTTATCCAGGAGGGCTGTGAGCCGTTTTTAACAACTTGGTATAAACCGGAACCATCGACATTGATAATATGGATATCATATAAACCTTCAACATTATCAGAGACAAAAGCTATTTTCGCGCCGTCAGGAGACCATACAGGATCCCAATCAGACAATTCATTATTGGTCAAACGCCTTTCATTTTCCCCATCAATATCCATTACATAAATTTCTCGATTTCCATCTCTGTCTGACATAAAAGCAACGTGTTTTCCATCAGGGGAAACCTCCGGATGCCAATCTTCAGCATCATTGTTTGTCAGTGTTATGATATTGCTTCCATCTCGATTTGCTATGCTTATTTCACTGGCTCCGGTTTTAGAGTGAAAAACTATTCTCCCATCAGGCATGAAAGACGCTCCTCCCCCGCTCAGTCCCTTAATTTGTTTTTGCTCACTTCCATCGGCATTCATAATCCAAATCTCTTCGTGTGTACTACCACCCTGGCTTTTTTTGTTTCTCGAGAACAGAATATGTCGGCCGTCTGGCGACCACGAAGGGGCAGCATCCCATACGTTTTTATCTGTAGTTAGCCTAACAACATTACTGCCGTCAATATTGGCCGTATGAATAGACCAGGTTTTGTAGCCATCATATTTTCCATAGAAAGCGAACTTGCTTCCATCAGGCGAAACAACCGGGTAACCATCTGACAATGTGTAACTGGCTAATTTGGTTCTCTTTTTTCCAGTAATATCAGTAGAAAAAATCTCACGACTTTTTCCTTCAAAAGACGAGTAAATAAGGGCGTAAGAATCAGCCTCTGATGCTTGAGCCTGGGAGACAAATAAAAACGACAAAGCCACTAACCTCAAAAAACTGTGGTCACGGTGGTCAAATTTGAAAATTTTGTTCATTTTAGTCCTTACGAAACCAGCATTAGTTTTGACAGCTAAGAAATCAAAACTATTACTGTTAAATTAAGCGAAGAGTTTAAATTGTTCGAACCCAAAAAGTCTCGGCTACCTGACGTGAAAAACACGCTACTGGTCTGAATAAAAAGGAAAGCGATGCCGTTGTCCTTTAGGACATTTCATACACTTGTGCTTTGTAGAATCCATACCAACCTATATTGTTCTCCTGCCCTTTAAGAGCCTGTGCGGAATTCTCAGAAATACCAATTTTGGGGAATTAAATGTCTGTTGAGGAGATGAATTATAGTGATTGACATTTTATCGAAGGTTTTTGTTATCTTGGGTTTTGGACTGGCTTTTCTGGAGTTCAAATATCCAGAAGTTCTTAATGCTCATTGGGAATCTTTATAATGGCACGCATCACTACTGCCTATCAGGACTGATGACTGAGCACCAGGCTTAATTGTACAGTTTATAATTGTCAGTTGAACTGACATCACTGCAACGGTCCAACTAAACACAGCAAAAATAAACTTCCCGAGAATAAAAAACCCGGTTAAAAGAACCGGGTTTTTACAAGCAAAATCGATGATGTTTACATCTTATCCAGGGTTTCTATACCCAGCAAATCAAGACCAGATGCAATGGTCTTTGCGGTGGCGGCTGCTAACATCAAACGACTCATCTTCACCTCTTCTGCTACATCAGACTTGAGCATAGGACACGCTTCATAGAAAGACATAAACAAGCTGGCCAATTCATACAAATAGGTACACAGAACATGCGGTGTCGCTTCTGATACAACCTGGTCCAGCGCCTCAACGAACTGTCCCAGCTTTAAAGCCAATGCCAGCTCTTGTTCTGCCTGCAGATTCACCGGAGCAGAAATTGTTTGCAGCTCGATACCGGCCTTTCTGAAAATACTGACTATACGGGTGTAAGCATATTGCAGGTAAGGTGCGGTATTCCCTTCAAAACTGAGCATGGTGTCCCAGTTAAAAATGTAGTCGGTGGTACGATTCTTACTCAGATCAGCATACTTAACTGCGCCGATACCGATTTTGGCAGCAATGTCTTTGCACTCATCCGCAGTCAGATCAGAATCGCGTTCAGCCACCAGCTTTTCGGCACGCTCAATGGCTCCATCCAGCAAGTCAGCTAATTTAATAGTGCCACCGGTACGGGTTTTGAACGGCTTACCGTCCTGGCCCAACATCATGCCAAATGGGCAGTGCTCATACGTGGTTTCTGGGCGGCTAAAGCCCGCTTTGCGTCCCACGATTTCGGTTTGCTTAAAGTGTAGTGCCTGTCTGGCATCAGTGAAAATCAGGTTGCGATCAGCGTTTAAATCAAATGAGCGATAACGCATTGCAGCCAGATCCGTTGTGGAATATAAATAACCACCACCGGATTTTTGAACGATATAAACCGCAGGGTTGCCTTCCTTATCGGCCAACTCTTCAATAAACACCACAACAGCGCCCTGGTCGTCAACCGCCAGCCCCTGCTCCTTCAGTTTACTGACCACATCAGCCAATTGATCGTTGTAGGCACTTTCGCCCATAACATCGTCGCGACTTAGCGTAACACCCAGTTTGTGATACACCTCTTCACTGTGCGCGATAGAGATATCGATGAACTGCTGCCACAACGCCATACATTGGTCATCGCCACTTTGCAGTTTTACAACCTGTGAGCGAGCGCGATCTGCAAAGCCCTCTTCTTCATCAAAACGCACTTTGGCTTCGCGATAAAAATCTTCCAAATCTGACAGCGCGGTTTCAGCCATTTGGTTGTCTTGCAACTTATCGCTGAAGTGCGCCAGCAACATTCCAAATTGCGTTCCCCAGTCACCCATGTGGTTTTGTCGGATCACAGTGTGCCCTAAAAATGCCAGTGCGCGTACCACGGCATCACCGATAATCGTTGAACGCAGGTGACCTACGTGCATTTCTTTCGCCAGGTTAGGAGAAGAATAATCCACGACCACTTTCTGTGATTCAGGTAGTACAACACCGAGTTTTGCTTCGTTGTTGATGCTGGTGATGCGACTGGCAATAAAATCCGGGCTTAAATGAATGTTAATAAAACCAGGACCGGCGATTTCCAGCTTCTCAGCAATGCCATCCAGGTCCACAGCATCCACGATAGACTGAGCGATATCACGAGGCTTTTGTTTCAGGCTTTTGGCCAGCGCCATTGCGCCATTAAACTGATAGTGACCAAATCCTGCGCGGGTACTTTGCGTTAACGGCGCTGGTGCGTCTTCTGGCGCGCCAATGGCAGCAAGCGCAGCTTTAAAACGGGCTAAAAGTTGTTGTTGAATATTCATTTGTTCGCTCAGTTCTTAATGTTCACGAGTTTGATGGAAAACCACATCAGGATGACGTTCCTGAGTAATAGACAGGTTGACCATAGTAGGCGCAATGTAAGTCAGGTTATCACCACCATCTAAGGCCAGGTTGGCCTGTGCTTTACGGCGTAACTCTTCCAGGTGTTTCTCTTGTTTCGCTGAAACCCAGCGAGCCGTCGTCACATTAACGTGCTCATACAAGGCATCCACATTGTATTCCGCTTTAAGACGCGCTACGACCACATCAAACTGCAGCACACCGACGGCGCCCACGATTAAGTCATTGTTCATTAGTGGTCTGAATACCTGAACCGCACCTTCTTCGGACAGCTGGATAAGACCTTTTAACAATTGCTTTTGCTTTAGCGGATCACGCAGACGAATGCGTTTAAACAGTTCCGGGGCAAAGTTGGGAATACCGGTGAACTGTATCTTTTCACCCGAGGTAAAGGTATCCCCTATCTGGATAGTACCGTGATTGTGCAATCCGATTATGTCACCGGCATAAGCTTCTTCCAGTACCGAACGGTCACCCGCCAGAAAGGTTACGGCATCCGAGATGCGTACGTCTTTGCCAATCCGGGTGTGGTGCATTTTCATGCCCTTTTCATATTTACCCGACACGATACGACAGAAGGCGATACGGTCGCGGTGTTTGGGGTCCATATTCGCCTGAATCTTAAAAATAAAGCCGGTAAACTTGTTTTCTTCAGAAGCAACTTCACGCTCGTGGGTTTGACGCGACTGTGGCTTAGGTGCCCATTCCGTCAATCCATCCAGCATGTGGTCAACACCAAAGTTACCCAATGCGGTACCGAAGAATACCGGCGTTAATTCGCCACGCAAAAACTCTTCCTGATCGAATTCATGGCTGGCGCCTTGCACCAGTTCCAACATTTCTCTTAGTTCTTCGGCGTAACTGCCAATGGCTTCATCCAGTTCCGGATTGTCCAGCCCCTTAATGATGCGGCTGTTTTGAATGGTATGCCCCTGACCGGTTTTATACAGAATGGTTTCATCCCGCAGCAGGTGATAAACACCTTTGAATTCCTTACCCATGCCAATCGGCCAGGTGATAGGCGCACATTTAATGTTAAGTACATATTCCACTTCATCCAACAATTCCAGCGGATCGCGAATGTCACGGTCCAGCTTGTTCATAAACGTGATGATGGGCGTAGTACGCAGACGGGTTACTTCCATTAATTTTATGGTTCTGGCCTCAACACCTTTCGCGGAATCGATAACCATCAGACAGGAATCTACTGCTGTTAATGTGCGATAAGTATCTTCGGAGAAATCTTCGTGTCCGGGTGTGTCCAGCAGGTTGACCAGGTTGTCACCGTAAGGAAATTGCATTACCGAGGTGGTCACAGAGATACCACGCTCTTTTTCCATTTCCATCCAGTCGGATTTAGCATGCTGACCTGATTTTTTGCCCTTGACCGTACCCGCTGTTTGCAGCGCGTTTCCGAACAACAATACCTTTTCGGTAATGGTGGTTTTACCGGCATCAGGGTGAGAGATAATGGCAAAAGTACGTCGCTTGTCGACTTCTTTTTGATAGGTCATTACAGGTTAGCATTCCGAACGGTTAAATTGGCCGGGAAGTATACCGATTTTGCCCTAAAAAGCCAGTTAACCGGGGGATAAAGGCCTATTTTCCCAGTTCAATTTTCATGATTAAGGCGTCTTCTTTTCCGTCCGCCAGAGGATAGTAGTTTTTGCGGGTTTCAATAGTCTCAAAACCCATGTCGTGATAGAGCGCAATGGCGGGCTTATTGGACACCCGCACTTCCAGCCAGGCATCGAGGGCCTGCCTTTTATTGCACTCTAACAGAAAGTGTTTTACCAGCTCTCGACCAAGCCCCTGTCCGCGACTCGACTGTGCCACTCCGATATCCATCAGGGTAGCTTCAACCGCGGCTAGCAGGCCAACATAATAGCCTTGGACTGCGTCATTCTCATCCACCAACTGCCAGGCAAAATAAGGTGGCGTCAGACAGTCAACGAACACGGCTTGTGACCAGGGAAAGGCATGACAAGTAGTTTGCAACTTAAAGGCTGCATCGTAATTTTCCGGTTGAATTTCCTGAAATTGTAATTGGTTCACGACGGGCTTTTTTGAGCTTGTGACAAGTGTTGCCACAATTGCTTTTTCGATTTTGAAGATTTCAGGGCCTGTTCTGAAAACACCTGTTCGGCGGCTTTTGCTAATTCCGCATTGTCGGAAATCACGCCGCTATACTGCACCGGTTTATCATAAGCCCGGGTAACATAAGGTATTTGCAATGCGTTAAGAGCCAGTTCGATATCCGATTGTAGGGGCTTTGCCGCACATTGCACCAGCCACTTATCCAACTTTTCAGGCTCTGGTGACGCTTCGGGTTGTGCCTGCCTTTCCGGTACTGCACGCTCTTTTTTGATGGGTTGTTCTTTCGATAAATCCCCCGACAAGCGTTTCAGTACATCTGAGGCACTTTCTTTCGCGGTTGTTACCGGCGCTGCATCCTCAGATACATCGCTTTTAGACTGCGAGGTTTCGATGCTAACGATAGCGAAAGACTCAGCCACTTCAGCACTGAGTGCACCGGGATCGGATAAGCGCCAGCCACCGATACCCAGTTCATTCAGCGTGTATCTTTGAAGTTCGGTATGCGATTTCGAGGATTCTTTGGCCTGGCTCATGCTGGCTGCTCTGCAGTGCTAAAAAGGGTGTTGTACCCCATTTTGAGTCGAAAGAAAAGTGGCAGGGGTGGAGGGACTCGAACCCCCAACCATCGGTTTTGGAGACCGCTGTTCTACCAATTGGAACTACACCCCTGTCGTGGTTAAGACGATGAAAGTGTCCTAACACTGGACGCGGCATTATACTGAGAGTTTTTCAAAGGTAAAGGCTTTTATCGCGCAACATGAACCGTTCGCTGACTTATTGTTCAGACATCTTGTCTAACAGTTGTTCTCTCAGGGTTTCAATGTCAGCATCGGTCAGATCAAAGCGTTCAATAATTGCATCTTCCACTTCTTCCCATTCACTGTCTGAGGTGGAATCTGTTTTTTCCACATGCACACCATGGCGAGCCAATTTCAAAATGCTCATTAAATCCAGTCCGGTGGCTGATAATTCACCAGACGAATAAAGGCCTTCAACATCCTGCTGATAATAAATGGTCTCTACCATCACTGCCGGTAACTTCCACTTCTGCGCTAATACCGCGCTCATGGTGGGATGAGAAGTGCCATAGCGATTGCGCTCTTCATCTGCGACCGCGAGCCAACCTTGTGACTCAGACATTGCCAACACCTCTGAATAATCAGCAAATTCCATCATCATCACCGGAATACCGGCATTGTGAAACAGCCCCAGCATATAGGCATGATCTTTTAAAGCCGTTTTGTCCAATAAATCCGCGGCAATGGAGGCCGCATTAGCAATTTTTGATGCGGTATCCCAGAAGGCGGCCAGTTGCTCCGTTTCACCCACGGCAGTTTTTAAGGCAACAGACTTAACCAGCGGCATTAGTCGTTTTAAGCCCAGCGTCATTACCGCTTGCTGAATAGACTGAATTTCGCGACTGCGGCGAAAAACCGGTGAGTTTACCACCTGAAGCACAGCGGCAGAGATACCTACATCGGCCGTGATCATGGCGGCAATTTTGCTGACATCAGGTTCCGCTTTTTTACTCTCTTCACCAATCTTGATCAGCGTTTCTGGCCTTGGTGGAATTGCCACTTTTTGTAAAATGGCTTTTTCCTGAGCTGTAATCGAAATTCCCATAAACCTTACTTCTTCACAGATTTATTGATGTGATTGTAGGCGTTATGCCATAACTCAGCGGTAAAATCTACAACCGTCAGCATTTGATGGGTTCTGACCTCTGTTTCCTGCAACTGCAATCCCGCCAATTGCGCATAGTGCCGTAAAAACACCTCCTGCTGCTGAACAGTAAACGCGTTTACCTGGATACAAGCCGCCAGATCAAAATAGCGGTTGCCTAGCGCCGCATATTCCCAATCCAGCAACGTCATGCCCCGGGAATTCAAAATGATATGGGAACGATGCAGATCGTTATGACAAAAAATTCGCTCATTGTGCCGTTCAAATAGCGCCAGCAACCTGTCAATCTTTGGCCCGTAACGGGATAGAGCCAATTGACCAAGTTCAATATAGCGGTGCCATTCCGCTTGTATATCGAGATGATCAGCTTGTACTTTCAGGCTGTGAACCCGCGCCATGGATTCAGCGATGTTAATGATGTCTACGGAACCAGAGACAGATTCAACTGCCGCCTCGTTGGCCCACTCCTCCAGCCAAAAGGTTTCGCAACCGGATAAAGCCACCGGCCTGGGTGCTAATGCCTGTGAGGCAACCTGACGTTGTATATGAAACTGTTTTGGTCTGGAAACCACCTGCAGTTGGTTAGTTTGAAACACTTTCAAAAAATAAGTTTGTTGGGCGTCAACCCGATAATGCAGATTGGTTCCCTGCGATTCATAGGGGGATATTTGAAAGTGACGGGTATCAAGAACAGATTCCAGGAAGGTAGTGATTGAAAATTCTGACATTAGTTCGTCACTGTCATCTCATCTTGTCGGCGAAACGAGCGCCAATTGTAAAAGCCCCATACAGAAATAATGGCAACGCCCAGATACATAAAAGATGTCTGCCACAGGTTTTCATCGTAAAACAGTAAAAAGCTGGTGAAATTTATTAAGGCCCAGTACAACCAGCTGTCTATTTTGCGATAGATGGTCAGCACAGTTGCATAAAGACTAAAAGCAATAACTATTGCTTCAATGGTGGGTTTGCCACTTTCAAAATACGAGGGCAGCAACAAACTGATGGCCCAGGCGAACAACACAACAATCACGCCCGATATCAATAATTTACGCCTGTCCGCATAAGTAAACACACTTATGCCATCGGGCTTTTTATCTTCCAGCCAGTTAGACCAACCCCACACAGACATCAACATAAACAAAATATTCAGCACCACCTGACCTGGCAGGTGAGCGCCAATAAAAATAAAGGTGTACAAAAATGAAGTCAAAAAGCCCGCAGCCCAGCACCAGATAAGGCCTTTGGCACTGAGCAACACGTAGGTCAGAAAACAGCATATTGCCAATAATTCGGTGACAGGATGTGTGGCAATTTCAATCAGCATCAGAGTGTTCTTGTTGTTATCAAGGTAAGTGGCTTTTTCTCAGAACCCCTTTCCCCTTTAATTAACGGCCCTGTCTTCTAACCGCCAGTGTAGATAACCTTTTACGGAAAACACAACATAAATTAAAAATAATAGCGTGGTTAAGAACAGCTCCTGCTGAAAACACAACCAGGCAGTAAAGCTATTTATGAAAAACCAGTACAACCAATTTTCCAGTATTTTCTGAGTCAGCATATAGGTGACAAAAGCACTGTATACCGCTATGGCCACATCCAGGAACAGGATGGCTTCGGAACTGAGAAACTGTACTATCTGAAATAACAATACCGAAACCCAGAACAACCCTAACATGACTTCAATATTGCGGGTTAGGCCCCACCGTTGAATCTGATTGGGCTCGGTTTGATCCATCTTACGCCAGGTCAACCAACCATAGACAGCCATTAGCAAGTACCAGGCATTGAGTACTGACTGAAAAAACAAACTGGTTTCCCAAAAAATCCAGGTGTAAAGCGCCGTGCTGGCCAACGCAAATGGCCAGCACAAGAGCTGTTGTCTGGCAGCAAAATGCACATATAACAACGAGCACAGCACCGCCACAACTTCCGCAAAAGACTGCGCTATTAGCTGTTGCCAAAGCAGCTCCATCACAATTCGAGATCACTGTTTAAAAATTTACAGACAAACACCGCCTTATTGGTTTCCTGAAAGGTTTGCAGTATTTCGGATTTCAACACGGCCATAACCGCATCAAATTCCCCTGTCATTTGTGTGCTCATGGCATTGGTTTTAACCATCACCTGTTGTGCCTGAGCCAGCCGCTCTACCGTGGCTTTGATGATTTCCAGATAACCATCGGCCAATGGGTACAAACTGACTTCCACTGAAATATTCATAACGCCTCCTTAAAAACGATAATCGACTGTGACGCCCAACTGACGCCCGTTGCCAAACTGCAGATAGGGTTCCGGGATTTCGTAAAAGTCACGCGGATCATTACTGAAACCACCAAACCCTCTGACAAATACCTCTTTGTTGAAAATGTTTTTACCCCAGATGGACAAAGTCCAGTCTTGCCAGTCTCGGTTCAGATTGAAGTGCCACAGGGTATAATCACCGGATTCAACATCATGTCCATCTGAAAATCGGTAGCTGGCCTTTCCATCGGCTTCAACGGTGAAGCGCCAGGCATCGGCAAAATCCAGGTTAAATCCTATATTAAACATATAGCTGGGAGACTGAGCCTGATCTTGCTCTACAATCAACTCTCCTTTTGCATTGCTATATCCTTCAAAACTGGCATCCAGCAACCCAATATTGGAGAAAATCTCAAAGTTATCCGTCAGGCGGTAGTAGCTTTCCAGTTCCAGACCGAAGTTTTTGCCAATATCAGCATTCTTAATAATATCGACAAAACTCACGGCCCCGGTGTCATCATTGGGCATCACCAGAAAATCACTGACCTGGGTGTTATTTCGATCCATGTAGAAAATCGAAAATCCGACATAGGCAGTGTCTTCAAAATACTGTTTAGCCCCGATCTCATAATTCCAGGTGTATTCACCTTCAAAATAAATGTTCTCGGGAGAAACGCGCGGATCAGCATTAAAGCCACCTAATTTATAGCCGCGATTAACGCTCACATAAGATAACAAGTCTGATGACATTTGATAATCCAGCACCAATCGACCACCCACAAAGGTGTCGTCTTCGGTGTCTGCGAAATCACGGTTATCACTGTATTTCAGACTGGCTTCTTCCAGTCTAAGGCCCAGAGTCAGGGTTACCTTATCGCTAAGCTGAGGGTAAATTTCACCATATACCGCCTTATTTTTCAGGGCATAATCACTGTTAAAGTCAGCATCGTAGGTATATTCTCTTAGCAGGGTTTCATCGGTGGACTTGAAATAGACACCCACCACCCAGTCGGCCTCAATACCACCCATATTTAATGCCTCTGCCGACATCAGCCTCAGATCCAGGCTGTCGGTATCTCTTTCCCGGAAATAATGGTCAGTGGAGGAATATTCCCAGGGATGAAAACCCACATACGTCCAGTCTTCATCATAGCCATAATCCATATCTGAATCGCTACTGCCCAGAGTGGCTTCCAGGGTAACCGCATCCATCTGCCATCGTAGCTTAGTGCTGAATGCCAGTGTTTCCTGTCGGTCAAAACCTGGTTCATCCGAAATCGTGGTGCGTATATTGTCCAGCGAAAACGCATCATATCCATTGTCTACATCGTAATAGTGCAACGCAAAATCGACCGTTATGTCGTCGGTGGGCAAATAGCGTACTTTCAGGCGTGAGGAAAATTCATCGATATTGTCGGTGTCGTCTCTGTCCAGATAATCATTACGCACGTAACCATCGCTGACATACTGTTGCACCGCCGTACGGAACTGCCATTGCTCATTAATCGCGTTTCCATAAGCCGCAGCGAGGTTGTAGCTGTCTTTTTGCGCAACACTGACACTGGCTTTACCACCTTCAACCCCGTCAGGATCTACGGTTTTCAGTTTAACTACCCCCGCCATTGAGGATGAGCCAAACGCTGTACCTTGTGGTCCTTTCAGCACTTCGACTTGCTCCACGTCAAATAAGGTAGCAATGGCCATCGTGCCTGAGAAGTCCAGATCATCCACAAAAAAGCCAACAGAAGGATTGTAAGGTTCAGTAAACTGACTGCGTTCTCCGATACCACGGATTTGCACATAACGCGCTCTTCCGGCACCACTGTTAAAATTAACATTCGGTGCACTGTCCAGCATTTCACTTAAAAACTGGGCCTGGCGCTGTTCAATGTCTTTTGCGGATAAAATACTGGCACTGGCAGGCAGTTCATTTTCAGTTAAACCGCGAAAGTCAGAGGTAATAACAATATGTTCAATAGATTTAGATAAGAGGTCAGCGTCCTGTGCCCAGGCTGAAGGCCCTGTCGATGCGGCAACGGCTAAACTGACTAATGACGTTTTAAAAAATGTATTCACGGTAGGATCTCTTCCTGTTAAAACATGAAAAGATCCGGCATTTCGGCTATATGATGAGAAACAATATATGTTGTACCATCCCTACGCCGGTATTATCCGGATCAGGTCTGGGGTTTTGACAATATACCAGGTCCGGTGAATATTTGTTCGCTCAGCACAAATACCCACGGGAACTGGTATACAATCAATCTCAGCGCTTTTTGCACCCCCTGGCTGCACAAAAATGATCAGAATTTGTACTCTGCATCATGATTTGCAGGCGCATGGTAACACTGAATCAGTGGGATACCAGCCATTTTTTTATGAAGCTGATTTATGATGCTGACATCGTGGGCAATTTTCATACCCACTTTAACTAAAACCTCCTTATTTATTGAATTTTGCAGTCTTTTTTTGCTAAAAGATGAACTGTTAACCTAAAAATGGACTTTACAGCGTCGATACATAACTGAGCTATTAGGCGAAAAAGTCAGAAAATGCTGTTTTCGCCCAAGAGCTACACACCTCTCCGTGTACCTTATACATGTGAACAGGGAGAGTTCAAATCTGATGAAATCGAGGAAATATAGATGAAAATGTTGAGTACAAAAACAGCAATATCATGCATGGTGTTAGCTTCTTTGGTAGGAAGTGTGAATGCTCAGGAAACAGCAAACTCTACTGCTTCAGTAACCATTCAAAACTCATTTACTTTAGCAGAATCGCAAGCGCTTAGCTTCGGTACTATTACGGTACAGGGTGAACAGGATACTGATGCAACATTAGATGGTACCGTTCAGGCACAGGTGACTGTTTTTGCAAACGGCAGTACACCGACTTCAGGCTCTACGGGTACTACTGATACTGACGCCGGTGATAGAGATGCTTCAGCAACTATCATCACAGCGGGTCAGCCTGCTATCTTTGATATCTCTGGTGCAGCGGCCTTTACAACATTAACCATCTCTGTTCCAGCCGATGATTCAGTGACACTTTCAGCGCCTTCAGCACCACCGACAAACGGTACTTTCACCATTACTGGCGCAGATCTGTACGATAATGCCAATGGTACTGATATTGCTGTAGCTTCAGATGCTGGCTCCATAACCACTGATGCCAGCGGTGCAGCTCAGTTTGCATTTGGTGCAGTGCTAAACACTGAAGATGCAACGGGTGCCAATACCACTTCGTACATCGATGAAACGTATACCGGAAGTTATTCTATTACGGTTTCATACTAAGTGATTCGGGTGCGAGACCAGTTCTCGCACCGTATCCAGCCCGAATTCACTTGTGACCGACCAGAGCACGATTATGTAGAACAAGTATCGTACAGCTAAGGTCAACACGCTCTAATTATTAAAAATATAATTATCAATTAATTAGCGAGTCATTGAGTCACCTATTAATGCGCACCCTGATAATGTTCGGCTTAACATTTTGCATCACCAATGCAATTGCTTCAGAGCAGAAGCAAGAGTCCGGCTTCTATCAATCACAAAAATTCCGCACCCTGGTAAACAATATTCAGACTAAATATGACGCCATGGTTACTGTGCAGTTGAGGGATGACACAACCGGCAATGAACGATTTGTCGAGGGAGAAGAACTCTTTGTCACAACGCAAATTGGTGATTACCTGTTTGGGGAAATGTTCGCTAAAAAGAATACTTCCAATGTCAGGTTTGCACTGAGCAGTTTTGTTGAAATATTAGACTTTCCGATTGAAATTCAGAACAAGCCTTTCAAAGCTGAAGGATGGTATGTCGCGGAAAACAATCACTTTGCCCTGTCCCGGGCGGACCAAGACGAGTTATGGGTCACCATCAATGAAGAAACGTACCTGGTTCCTGATGACGCCTACGAGTTAACCGAAGACGAAATTTACATTGACGCCGACACCCTTTCAGTGTGGTTTGAAATCAAGATGAGTTTTGATTTTATTGACCTGATGGTGGTTTTAGCGCCGAAACAACCGCTTCCCATTCAGCGCCGCCTGGAACGACAGAATCGCAATCTCAACAGGAACCAGCGAAGCCCTTTGCCTGTCTTACCACCCAAAGAAGATACCGGCTATACCGCAATATCGCCGCAAACACTGGATGCCTTAGTCAGTGTCAGTTATAACAACGACCAGGTCTCAACCTTGTACAGTCTGCAAGGTGGCCGTGACCTGGCCTATTTCCATTCTAACTTTTTTCTCTCCGGCACTGACAACGACCCTCTGACGGACGCCCGTTTGGTGTTTTCCAAAGAATCAAATCAAAAAGATCTGTTAGGTCCGTTGAATGCCGCCAGACTGGAAATCGGCGATATCACGGGCACCAGAGTGGGCGGAGCCACAACCGGCGCTCAATCCAGAGGGGTTGCTATCTCAAATGTAGCTTCAAACGCTTTAAATGACATAGATTTTACCAACCTGGTGGGTGACATTGCGCAAGACTGGGACGTTGAACTATATCGCAATGGTATTTTACTTGATCAACGTTTACGGGTGCAGACTGGCCGATACGAATTTAACGACGTGCCTTTGATTTATGGGGTCAATGATTTTGAGCTGGTGTTTTATGGTCCTCAGGGCCAGGTCAGAACTGAACAAACTCAATACATCATCGAAGGCAATCTGCTGGGTAGCAACGAAATTCAGTATGACCTGTCGCTGGAGGATGTCGGAAGTTCTTTTTTAAATGTCGGAAGCAATAAGAGTGACTCTACGATAAACCCCGGCTATCGGTTGGGTGGAAAATACAGTATTGGCCTGTCGGACTCCTTTTCTGCCCGAGTGGGCCACACCAATGTGTTCGGTGGCGACAGCGACCCTAATACTTATTCAGCAGGTGGCAGCCTGACTATCAATAATGATTTTTTACTCGGAAGTGATCTAACCTACAATGATGCGGGCACGGCCAATATCAATGTAAGTGCCCGCACCAATGTTTATGATCAGTCTGCCAACCTCAACGTGCAATACAGCGAAACAGGCTTAGAAACTGACAATAAAGTCACCCAGTCAGATGTCCGCTTCACCGTTGCAGGCCCACTTTGGCAAGGCACAAGTCAACAATTGACCCATTCCACGCGCCTGAACTACCGCGACGAATTTGACGGAGATCAGCTTACCTCAATCAGTTCCAATCTGGCCTACAGGTTGCCGGGTTACTCTATCAATACCAACCTTGATTATGCCCAAGTCACGACTGCCGAAGAAAAGATTGATTCATTGCAGGGGGGCATCAGTGCTCAAACGAATTTTGGTGACGTATTTACCCGATTTTTGATCAATTATTCGCTACTGGATGATCCCAAACTGCTTTCTGCAGGCACGCAATTTAGCTGGAATCTGACCGACAATATCAAAAGCCGGTTAAACCTGGACTACGACTTTGACCAATCCATAAGCCGAGTTCGCTGGCAGGCCAGCCTCAATCGGGACAGTTACAGTCTGGCAACGAACCTGGCCTGGGATAATCTAAGTAAATTCTCCATGAGTGTACAAACGCGATTTAGTTTCGGCTACGCCGGTAATGGAACAGGTTACTTTTTATCCAGCAAACAGCTAAGCAGCCGGGGCTCTCTGGTGGTCAGGGTTTTCCATGACGAAAATGCCAATGGCATATATGAGGAGGGAGAACCATTACTGGAAGGCGTATCCGTGAATGCGAAACAGATTTACGGTAAAGCCAGCACCAACGAAACCGGCGTTGCGGTGTTAGCCGCACTGTCAACAGCCCGCGCGACCGATATTCAGTTGGATGTATCCACCTTGCCGGACGCCTTCATGATCCCCGCGATCCCGGGTATTTCCATCACCCCAAGACCCGGCTTTGTTGATACTTTTGATTTTCCGGTGGTTTACGGCAGCGACATTGAGGGCATCGTCAGTATCTATGCCGACGACGACGAAGAAAGCGCCGCCTACGCCACCGTCGAGCTTTTAAATAGTGATGGCGATGTTATTAAACAAATAGACGCTGAATACGACGGGTACTACTTATTTTCCGAGGTGCACCCGGGCGATTACACTGTGCGGGTATCTCCTACATATGCTGAAGATAAGAACTTAGTTCAGTCAGAGGTGCAAACCGTGACCCTGGATCACGAAGGCGACCTTGTCTCGGGTCTCGACTTTGGTTTGGCGCGAAAGCACTATGAGACCGGTTACACCATGAATCTTGGACGGTTTAATTCGCTCACCATGCTCAAGGTTTTCTGGCAACTGAGGAAAAAACGTCTCAAGTCATTCATTCAGGACTTAACCCCCTTTTACCGGCGGGACGATAAAACCAATGAATACCAACTCAACGTAGGCTTTTTTGAGCTGATTGATGAACCCGACAACTTGTGCAAATTGCTCACTACAGCGGATTTAAACTGCCAGCCTATTGACTTACAGGTATTGCAAAAGTGAACTCCATTTCAAACTCAGGTTGCATCAATAACACAAGGCTTTATATTGGAAATCCACTGTTAATGAATAATACAGGGGCGCACCGGTGCATCGTGATGCAACTTCGCAGACAAGGATATCAACAACCGTGAAAAACAATGTCATCAAACTTACTATTTTGGCCTTTGGATTTTTGAGTCTGGCAATCAGGGCTGATTTGAATTTATTACAGCCTTTAAATTTCGGTACTGTGGCCGTAGTCAACAATGCTACGACACAATCAATCACCATTGATGAATTGGGGAATTACAGTATTTCTTCAGGGTTAAGAACCTTAGAGCCCGGTGAGCCGGCCATATTTGAGGCCAGTGGGTTCCCCGGCAACCTGCAGTTATTCATCAGTTCATTAATCACGCAGGCGAATACCAACTCGGTGATTTATTCACCGGAACAATTTACGCTAACTCAGTTACACACTCAGTCATCGGTGATCACCGGTGGCGACGGTACCGCTGAAATTATTGTAGGCGGCACGATGGTGACATCGGGTTCAGGCACCCTCAACTTCGTTGACACCACCTACACCTCTGATTTACGCATTACAATTAATTATTAAACCCGGAAAACGTTATGAATCCAGTTAACTTGATTACAACCTTATTATTCATTGTTTCACTGTTAGCCTCGGGCTTTGTTTCTGCGAGTCTACTGATAACACCAACCCGCGTTGCCTTCGAAGAGCGGGACCGCAGCGCCAGGGTAACGATTTTAAACTCCAGTAATAAAGAGCAAAGCTACCGCCTTGAGTTGTTTGATCAGAAAGCTTCTGAAAGCGGCCCATACCTGCAGCTTACCGAAGACGAGAAAAAGAACTTTCCGTCAGCACAGAGTTTTCTGCGCTTTTCTCCCAGACAGGTCACTCTGAAACCAGGCGAACGTCAAACGGTTAAAGTCATTGCACGCCGAACCAAGGATTTGGCGGATGGCGAATATCGTTCTCACCTGCAATTCACGGCCCTGCCACCAAAAGAAGAAAATGAAAGCGCAGGCCAAATGCAAATCAAGCTCAACTTACTGCTTAGCTATAGTATTCCGATCATTTTACGTAAGGGCGCGAAAGATGTTCAGGTTGAGATCAATGAAGTCACGCTGCTAAGTCCCGGGGAGAGCCAAAACAACTGGCAGGCTTCAGTGAATCTTAGCAGAAGCGGTTTACACAGCCCCACCGGGAGATTGCTGGCCTATCTGGTGAACGACAAAGGGGTACACAGACAGGTGGGCGTACTTAACGGTCTGAACATCTTCACAGAATTAGACAAACGACAGGCAAATATTATTTTGCCGGATTTTAAAGCATCCCGGCAAGATGCGCTGAAAATAGTATACGAAGGGCAACAAGAGTACGCCGATACGCAGTTTGCCACACGACAAATGCCAATTACCGATGTTGTTATCGTGGAATCTAAATGATCAAAAATACAAGCGTGACACATAAAATGTAAAACATGGTTCATTTATTGCTTAAACACTAAATAAAATTACAACAGCAAAAAATTGACTCATACCAATTCCAGGAGCGTCAAGGGATGGTAAAAAAATATGTGCGCTAAAAAGGACAATCAAAACCGGACTAAAGGGTACTTAGCTGCCGTGGCCTCCGTGTGCCTGTATATAACAGGATGCTCCACTAATGGGGGTCCAAACTCGGATGCCATTAACTCCCAAATCAGCCTGCAAAGCCGCTCGGAAATCAACAAACACATTCAGGAATGGGAAGAACTCAAACCTGGTATTAAGCGTTTAGTGGCACTGGAATCAGATTTAAAGTTTCTGATTGCGGAACTTGCCAAAGCCAACGACATATCAGACACGCCGGTAAAACAACAAACGGAATCTGTTACTGCGGCGGCAATCAGTAAAGAACCAGAAGCACCCGCCAGGGAAAAAGCCCCCGTTGCAGCGGCCAGCTTTTTCATTGATGAGCCGGTAGAGCAGGTAGCGACGCCGGTGAAAAAAGCGGAAGTGCCGCAACGCAAAGAATCTAAGCCGGTAAGCTCACCTTTTAGCGAAGATCAAACTGACATAGCACAGACAGAACCCCAAAGTGAAATAACTGAAACAGCAACTCCGCCGCCCACAGTTTCGCGTCCCCAACCCAGCCGCGACTTTGTAGCCAAATCGCCTATTTTTAGTCAATCCGCACGACAGTCACCTTCGATTGGCGGACCAGACAGATGCACACCGCCAGGTAACAGAAAAGTAGAAGGTAATGTAGCGCTACATCTGGCCTCTTACAGTAAAAAAGGGAACTTACAGCAAGGTTGGGATTCGCTATATAATAAGTTTAAAGACGTATTGTGTTTGAGAAGCGCACGTTCAGAGCTGGTCAACGTGCAGGGTAAAGACTATTACAGCTTGCGGGTTGGTCCTTATGCGTCACAGGATGAAGCCATTAAAGATTGCAGAATTTTAACCAGCAAAGGTCAATATTGTGCCTTGTCGCAATTTTCAGGTACCCGTATTAACTAGCGCCTGGCGCTCTTAGTTTTTGCACTTTGATGTAGCTCTTTGATGTAACTCTTTGATGTAGCCGATTACTGTCGACATTTGCCGGTACTCACACTGACTGGCTATCTGTGCCCTGAACGCGCAACCGCCCCCAACTTAGCCTAACTGGTGGACGGCAGACGAGAACAAAACACTGATAGCGATAGCAGGATGTATTATCTGGTTTATCCTCAGGACAGATTTAACCTGCCCATTTCTTGTGCTGTGGCTTCTTCCAAATCTTCTAAAGTACGCCCATGAGGTGTGGGCAGCCTTGTTTCCGGGTCCACCATAACAAACACAATATCATCTGCGATACATATGGTCTTTTTAGTTGCTTTGTTGCGCACCAGGCATGTTACCGTCAGTGAGGTTCTGCCCACTTTTTTGGTAGCGAGTCCAAACTCGACTACGTCCCCTACGGCAGCAGACGATTCGAAGCTGATGGCTCCCATATGTTTAGTCACCAGAAACTTAGTATCCAACTGACACATGGCGTAAATCGCCGCTTCTTCGTCAATCCATTCCAATGCTCTGCCACCAAAAAGAAAGTTAGCAAAGTTCAGATCATTGGGCATTACCAGGCGGCGGGAAAAAAATCTCATTCGTATTCCTACACTGAATTCAATACACTAGCTATTATTATACTTAATTTCCCGATTTTTACATGGACGAAACGCTCAAAGACCTGATAAATAGTCGCTTTCAAGCTGTTCATCACCGGCAGTTAATGGTGATTTCAGGTGATGAACGATGGTGCCTGCAGGAAACGGACAAAATACTCACCCACCTCACTGAAACACTGCCATCTGAACTAAAAATAATAACCTGTGGTGTTCAGTCATCCATGCCGTGGGCTGACCAACAAACCACTAATCAGCAATTTCGGCAGTACCTTGGACAGGAATTCGACTGGTTGATATACAACGCCTGGCAAGGCACACGTGCCAACGCTTTAGCAGCCCTGTCTGGCACGTTAAAGCAGAATGGTCTGATGGTGCTCCTGTGTCCGGATTTCAAATTCTGGCCTGAATATAATGACCCCTACCTGAAACACCGAATTTCTTACGCGCAACTGGCAAACATGCATACCAGCCAGTTTATCCATCATCTGATTAACCAGATTCGTTGCACTGCAGATACCATTGTCCGGACACCTGATGGTTTGCAGGGCAGCAACGCCGTACTTGACCAGGCCCAAATCCACCTTGAAGACAAAGCCCGGCAACAGCGGCAAGTTATAGCAGGCATCAAAAAAGTGGTTACGGGTCACAGAAAGCGTCCATTGGTGATAACGGCCGATCGCGGGCGCGGCAAAACTGCGGCACTGGGTATAGCCGCGGCAGAACTCATTGAAGAACGACAGTGCCGGGTATTGATAACCGCACCACAAAAAAGTGCAGTAGAAACGTTGTTTAAACACGCCCGGCAACACAATGAAGCGGTGTTGCCACAATTGCAATTTGTGGCCGTCGACGACTTGATGTTAAACCAACATGAAATGGATCTGGTGATCGTTGACGAAGCTGCGGCCATTCCGGTGGAGCTACTTAAAAAACTAACACACCGTTATCCCAGAATCGTGTTTAGCACCACAATTCACGGTTATGAAGGCAGTGGCCGGGGGTTTGAAATCAGATTTTCCCCCTGGCTTAAACAACATCGTCCCGGCAGCAACTTTACCCAATTGACGTCCCCTTTTCGCTGGCAAAACGATGATTGTCTGGAAAAGTTCTGGTGGCAAACACTACAGCTAAAAGCCTTGCCGGTAAAAGTATTGCCTTCGCTTACTGATCCCACAGATATTCAGGTTCGTTTCTACAGCGGTGAAGCCCTGACAAAACAACCGGAACTACTCAATTGCGTATTTTCATTGCTGGTTGAAGCCCACTATCAGACCACCCCGGATGATTTCATGACATTGCTTGATGCACCGGAGCAACGGGTGATTCTGGCATTTGCTGGCAGCGCCAGGGCCGAAAATTTACTGGGAGCTTTATGTGGCAATCTCGAAGGCAAGCTCACAGAAACAGCACTTCAGCAGGGTGTAATAAAAGGTCAACGCCGGGTTCAGGGTCACATGCTGGCGCAACAATTGGCATTGGGATTAGGCCAGAGCCAGTACCTTAACTTTCAATATTTTCGGATTATACGCATTGCAGTAAATCCCCTGCATCGTCGCTGTGGTGTAGGACAAGCCATGCTCAATGAATTGGCCAGATGGGCCTCGGACCAACAGATTGATTACCTGGGTAGTTCATTTGGTGCATCGGATCCCTTATTACTATTTTGGCAAAAGAATCACTTTTATCCTGTACTCACCGGATTTCACAGAGATAAAGCCACTGCCGAATTCAATCTGACTGTCCTGAAGACGCTCAGAAGCAGCGATAATGGTTCGAAGCTGCGTCAGGCGCAACAGAATAACCTGGATCAGTTGTTGAGGTTTCACGCCCGCCAGTGTTTTCAATCCCTTGATAACGCCTTGTTAATTCGCTTGTTGCAAGCCTGCCCTCCTGACCAGATCAGGTTAACCTTAAACGGTGAAACACTGGCGTTATGCCGTTTGTTTTGTGACGGGAATCGCAGCCTGGAACTCTCCACACCGCATTTAGTCAGGCTATTGAATGCGCTGATTTCGCAACAGATTGCATTTAATGCCCATATCTCTTTACTGACTGACCTGTTGCTAAAACAGTTACCACATAAAACACTGCTGACAGAACATCAACTAAGTGGCAAAAATGCGCTCCACAAAGCGCTGAAGGCCAGTGTTGCCTGGGGGATTGAGGTGCTTGAAAGCGCGAGTTAAGCCGTTAACAGTAATCTCTGCGCAGCAAACTGTACAGATTCATGTCGTGAAAAGCCCCGTTCCAGAAGCACTTTTCCCGCATCACCCCTTCAAACTGAAACCCCGCTTTTTCAGACACGGCAATAGAAGGTATGTTACTGGGTAAAATCAGCGACTCTATGCGGTTCACCTTAATCGGAAAATGCGGGCTAAACGCATAATCGAGGATCGTTTTCACTGACTCACTGGCATAGCCTTTACCCCAGTATTTAGGCGAGAGATCATACCCCAGAATGACACTGGCATCGTATTGATTCCAGCTGTTAAATCCGCAACTGCCAATTAAATGGGTAGATCCTTTTTCTCGCACAGCCCAACGTATTCCGGTATTGGTTTCAAAGCGGGATTTAAAATAGTTGATGAGGTGATCGGCTTCTTTTATGTCGTTAAATCGCTCAACATCATAATGTGCAGTTACTTTTGGATCAGAGAAAATTTCAAACACGGACTTTCGGTCTGTTTTCTTTAATTCATTTAACAGCAATCTGTCACTGGTGAGGATAGGAAATGGCTTGGCACTCATAACATGTCTTATTGTAGGCTTAGTCACCTCTAACCATAGCGCGATAAAGGGTTGCAAACAATCATTGCTAAGGACTGATTTGACAAACCGGAGTTACGAAAGGTAAATTTACCACCCAAAACAGACTGAGTTCGCTTCTACAAATTTCATTTGTAAAGGAATTGTTAAGTGATATATTGCATTGCTTATTGAGCAATAAATACACTATAGTGGTACCTTCTGTAGTGGTTCGACATAGCAGGGGGGCAATTATGCGCACCAAAAAACCAATTATAAGAAATAAACAGACCATGGTAGATAACGAAGATCAGTACAGTTCTGAGCAAGAATACGATGTAATTGTTAAAACGCCCGCTACAACCTCAAAGCAACGAGAAACAACGACGCTTCCCTCTCAGTTCAATTACTACACTGAAAAAGACATTTCTAAAATTCTATCAAACCTCGATTCATTGCGTAACAATGTTTACCCGCCGGCGGAAAATGACAGTGAGTCTGAAACAAAGTTGCAAAGCTTCCCGTCGGTATGCCTGATAGGATTAGGGCGATGTGGCTCTAACATTGCACTCGAAGTAGCCTCGCTGGTACACAATGCCCGCAACTTTTATATGAACGAGTTCAATGTAGAGCTTAAAAAAGCCAAAGAGTCGGACAATAAACCGGTTAAATGGTTACAGAAGAACTTAAAGCTCAACTCCAAAAACTCAGCCCAACCTGTGTTTTTAATTGAACCCCTGGTTATGTTAGGTGATTTGGACAAAGATATTGATGGCCGAATCCGATTTTCTTCCAAGGGAGCAGAAAGTAACTTTCTGGACGAGTATCGCAAACTAAAAATTATGGACCTCTCGGAGGTTCATGCCGGTGGTGCCGGTAACGCCCCCATTTTAGGCCAATATCTGGCTAAGATTATTCTTAACAAAGACACACAGCATTTTTCCAACAATGACTGGAAGTTTATTCATTCTTATTTGATTGATTCCTGCGGGATCAAGGCAAACCAGTCGCGCTTGTATTTCTATATTTTTAGTGCCGGCGGTGGCACGGGCTCTGGCATGGCATCGGAGT
>NZ_JAJEWQ010000001.1:1197206-1202476 GCF_020687805.1 Planctobacterium marinum
ATGACTGGAAGTTTATTCATTCTTATTTGATTGATTCCTGCGGGATCAAGGCAAACCAGTCGCGCTTGTATTTCTATATTTTTAGTGCCGGCGGTGGCACGGGCTCTGGCATGGCATCGGAGTTTGGCCTTGCTCAGCAATATTCCTATATGAGCAAAACCTTTGATGTTAAACCGGAGCGAGATCTCGCCAGTCAAAATCAATCGTTTGTATTTGAGCCAATTTTCACCAGTGGTATTTGTATTCTGCCCAACATCACAGATAAAAGCATGCAGATGTCTGAAGCGCTGCATATCAATGCCGGGCGCTTATTGTGTAAATACCTCTCCGAAGAGTGGGACTTTTCCTATAATCTGGATGTTGACGATGGCCATACTGCGGAAGTGATGAATCGCATTCGCCCCTGGAATGCCATGATGCTGATTTCCAACGATATCATGCGTTACGCCGAAGAAAATGACAATGGTGGCACCATTAATGAAATCGACGTTAATGCCATGGAAAAGCATGCCAATCAATATATCAGCCAACAAATTTTCAACATTCTGACCGCTCAGGCTGTTACCACGGATTACGATGAAAACTATTTCCATCGCGCCGGTATTGATATCGGTGAGACCATTCGCCTGGATGCCAATGATCTGTTCATGAGCCTCGCCGGCCCTGTGGCTATTGCCTACGCAGAATCAGTTGTCGCCAGTGAAGACAGTGATGGCAAGCGACTGGACATTGATGACTTGTTTTATCGTTCCATCGACCTGCCCCACTACAACAAGCAAACTCAGGCCATTGAAGGTATCAGCTTGTTGCCGATCGAATCAGGTCGATATAAAAAAGTCCTGGCGGACTATAAAAATGGCAATTTTAACCCTGAGCAGATTAGAAAATTACACTTTTATCAAAACTGTTCATCTGTGGTGTCGATTGTCTCGTTACCCAAAGACTTTAAATTGTCTTACATGGACTTGAACAAACTTAAAGTGCACCTGAACTCTCTGTTCCCCAATACAACGTTAAAACGCTACGCTCTGGTTATCGGAGCCTCTGCGAATCTGTCGTTAACTACCTTGATCGCCAAGAGCCCCTGTTTAAGTGACGACTTCTTAACTCTGATAGTCGCTTACATTAAACGCTGTTTCGCCAAAGACAATTACCGCTATGACGAAACCATCGATAAAGCCATCGTGGAGTTTATTCGCGCAGAGCATTTCGATGAACAACTGCTGATGGATATGCTGGTAGAAAATGAAAACCCGGCGAAGATTCTGGATACAAACTGGTATGCCATCAAGCCCATGTACGAGAAAAAATACAAGGAGCTTATCCGGGAGCAAAACAAGTTTACCTCCATTAATGACATTCGGCTGACTGCTGACAATGTCAAAAAAGCCATTATGTACCTAAGAGAGATCTATCGACACAGGATCAGCAAAACCCGTATTATTTCTCTTAACGAAGAATTTGAAGAAAGTTACAGCGCCCCTACCAAGCGCAGCAGGCAAGAATCATTCTTTGATGAGCCCGATGTATCAGGTAACGATTAAGACTAAGCCCGCAACTATGCGGGCTTTTTTCTGATCTCCTGAAAACGGACCACCAGATGTTGCAACCCAACGGCCGTTGTCACCTCGACATTATCCGAATCAATAGCCTGACCCTCTTCAAACAAAACCGTGCGAGGATATCCATGTCCCCCGAGGTCGGTAACCAGTTGCTGATGCGCATCAGACAAAAATTGTCCTTTGTGTTCCTGTACAACCAGGTTATATAAATCTAAACCATTCTCCTGCAACAAGCGCGCGAACAAAGGCAAGTTTTCCACCTGCCGTACAGTGCAATCGGGGCACCAGTTAGCAACAATATTCAACACAAAAGACCTTTCATCTTTTAATAGCTGTTGCAGTTGTTCAATGGTTATATTACTCACATTACACCTTAAAACTTGCTGATTTTCTGCGACCATTATGAGCCACACCAGCCTGGAAAACCACAACCGCTTTCCCTGAATCCAGCGTTATATTTAATTCAACACTATTTCAGCAACTTTTAATGTTATAGTTCATCGGTTAAATAATTATAAGAAACGACAATGACAATACTTAAAACCCTGACCCCAATAGTATTTTCTGTTGGACTGTTAACCGCATGTGGCGGTGGTAGTAATAACGAAACAAACAATTCAGGCCCTGATAACAGTGGTCAGCCTCCACCCACTGATTATCAAATTACGGTTTTGATGATAGGGAATAGTCACACCAGCACAGGTAACCTGCCGCAATTGTTGCAAAACACCCTTCAAAGCTACGCGCCCGATGGCAATATATTGGTTGAAAGAGCGGTTAAATCTATGTTCCTGTCAGAGCACCTGGAAGACGATACCACTATGGCTCACTTTGATGAAAGAGACTGGGATTATGTGGTATTGCAGGCACAGAAATATTCGATAAGTCGTACGATAGAATACCCAACTGATGCAGCTCAAACGTTCATTGACAAGACAAAAGCCAAAGGCGGGATCCCTATTTTGTATCCTGAATGGGGTCAACGTAATTTGGCCGGAGAAGCAGAGTACATTTATGGCATTCATCATGGCATAGCTATTGTTGCACCCACCTGTATTGCGCCTGTCGGATTCGCCTGGGACAACGCACTTAGGATACAGCCATCCTTGTCCTTGCACGCCAGTGACGGCAACCACGCCAATAGCACCGGCGCATATTTAACCTCACTGGTATTGTTTGAGACCATCACAGCTCATCCTGCGGATTTACTCGGTGTATTGAATCATTCTTCGGTTAATGCTGATACTCAGTTGTTTTTACAACAAATGGCAACTCAAGCTATTGTAGACTACCCCCCATGTGAATCCTTAGCAGACTAAAGCGTAATTAATAATACGACCAGCGACAAAGGCAGAAAAGACACATTGTGACGTTACCCTTGCTTTCTATTTAGCTTTTGTCGCTTTCATGTCACCGGAATTCACCCTATCTAGAAGAATCCTCACTGTCATCTATACTTAATTTCAGGGTGTATTGACCTATTAAGTGTTATGCCGAACCGGGCAAGTATGCAGTTCTCTTCATTTATAAACAAAGCAAGATTGCTGTTGTTTCTCTGCTGCTGTGTTTTTTTAAACAGTGGTAAGTCTGAGACTAGCTCAGCGGAGATCTTATGGATGACCGAAGAATATCCGCCCTACAATTACCACAACAGTAGCGGAGAGTTAACCGGGCTTAGTGTCGAATTGCTGATTGCTATCTTAGCCAATATGGGCTCACCTATCTCTAAAAAGGAAATACTGGTCATCCCCTGGGCCAGAGCCTACAAAGACACGTTACACAATCCTCACGCCGCGATTTTTACCATGACAAAATCAAACTACAGAGAACCATTGTTTCAATTCTCCAGCCCGATACTAACCTCTAAAATATCGGTCATTACCCTTAAAACAGCGACCAGGCTGAATTCTGTAGCACAGATGAACACACTGAACGTCGGTGTGGTCCGCAATGATATCGGTGAGCAACTCCTGGTAAAACATGGTTTAAACAACACGACAACAGTGAAATTACCCACCTCTTTAGAAGTGATTAAGATGCTTTTGTTAAAACGTATAGACGTTGTTGCTATTGATGAAAATATCGCGAAATTCGAATTTAACAGGTTAGGAAAAAGCGAAAATGACTTAACGGTGCACTTTACTCTTGAAGAGTTAACCACCCATTATGCTTTTAACAAGAAAGTAGACACAAAATTTGTGCGTGACTTTTCTCAAAGCTTTGAACAATTGAAAACTGATGGTCAATTTACCGCTATCTTAGAAAACTACCGAATACTGACTGACTAGGAAAAAACCAGTTACAACTTCCGTGATTTTATCAATGACATTCCTGCGCATCCATTTTATTATTGTTTTACGATAATTTATTTCAATTACAGGTCTGAAAAATAATGAATAAGTTTTTAACTTTTGCTTTTGTTTTTCTGCTATTGAGCGGTTGCAGCAATCGCGCTATGTACGACAGCCTCCAATCGCACCAACATCAAAAGTGCATAGAAGACTCAACTGTGCACATCAAAGAATGCGAAGAGTTAAAAAAACAATCCTACGACGAATACAAACAACAAAGAGAGCAACAACTCACCAAAGACAATTAACTTTTCAAGACACTTTCGACCTACTTAATTCGTCTCATCCCTGAGACTCACCCCTTCGGGGCCGTGCTAAAGCACGTTCAAAATCATTCCCGATGATTTTGTCACATGGGGGTGAAGCCCGTCTCGGACGAAGCGAATACCTGGAGCTTTGTCAGGGCTGAACGACCCGGCAAGGATGCCGGGGCTGGGTGACGGTCATCAGGGATGTGTTTACGACGAACCTGCACAAACAACCATTACTTAGCCCGGCCGAACGACTGCACATGGGTGAAACCCGTTTAAAAATAGCGAATACCTGGAGCTATTTTAGGGTTGAACGCGAGACAAGGGGACGTCGAGCTGGAAGCCCCTACCATGGAAGGTTTAAACTTCATAGCTTAAACACAAACAAAAATAGATTACTTCTAGTTACTAAAACGCTGGCTGCCATCACAGGGATGTTTGCCCCCTGTACACCAATCAGAGAACATGTGATGAAGCTAAATTGATGGATTAGGTTTCCCATTGAGGTGTGACACCAACCTTCGATTTGATGAAGGGTTGCCGCTGATTCGGATAAATGAACGGAATTGAATAAATCGCAGGCAATAAAAAAGGGTTACCTTTCGGTAACCCTTCTTCAAATTGGGAGCCTGGCGGTTGCGCCCGCCATGGATGGCGGAAGTGTCGGAGATTGTCGGGAACAATCTCGACCTACTCTCACATGGGGGCGCAGCAGGACCGTTCACCTACTGGATGAACGCAGCCTGCGGAGCGACTCGCCATGGATGGCGAGGCTGGCTGCCATCACAGGGATGTTTGTACCCCGTGCACTAATCAGAAATATAATGTTGAAGCTTTCCCGATGGGTTGGGTATCTCTTGTGATTAGCGCAGCTAATCGCTATTTAGGGAGAGGGCTATCCGGCTGTATTGATACAGCAACTGAATTTTTCTGAATTCCAGATGCAAAAAAGGGCTACCCAAACGGATAGCCCTTTCTCTGAATAGGAGCCTGGCGGTGTGCTACTCTCACATGGGGAGACCCCACACTACCATCGCCGCTAATACGTTTCACTGCTGAGTTCGGAATGGATTCAGGTGGTTCCGTATCGCTATGGCCGCCAGACA
>NZ_JAJEWQ010000020.1 GCF_020687805.1 Planctobacterium marinum
GGAGCCTGGCGGTGTGCTACTCTCACATGGGGAGACCCCACACTACCATCGCCGCTAATACGTTTCACTGCTGAGTTCGGAATGGATTCAGGTGGTTCCGTATCGCTATGGCCGCCAGACAAAACTGGTAACAAAACTGGGAAAAATCTGATAAATCGTATGAATTCTTTTCTTGCTTGGGTAAGCGCGTTCTACTCTTCTTCATAAGCAAGTGCTTGTTTGTCACAACACCAAATAATACCGGGTGTTGTATGATTAAGCCTCACGGGCAATTAGTACAGGTTAGCTTAACGCCTTACAACGCTTCCACACCCTGCCTATCAACGTCTTAGTCTTAGACAACCCTTCAGGACAGTTAAACTGTCAGGGATGACTCATCTTGGGGCCGGCTTCCCGCTTAGATGCTTTCAGCGGTTATCCGTTCCGAACTTGGCTACCGGGCAATGCGATTGGCATCACAACCCGAACACCAGCGGTTCGTCCACTCCGGTCCTCTCGTACTAGGAGCAGCTCCCCTCAATCATCCAACGCCCACACCAGATAGGGACCGAACTGTCTCACGACGTTCTAAACCCAGCTCGCGTACCACTTTAAATGGCGAACAGCCATACCCTTGGGACCGACTTCAGCCCCAGGATGTGATGAGCCGACATCGAGGTGCCAAACACCGCCGTCGATATGAACTCTTGGGCGGTATCAGCCTGTTATCCCCGGAGTACCTTTTATCCGTTGAGCGATGGCCCTTCCATTCAGAACCACCGGATCACTATGACCTACTTTCGTATCTGCTCGACGTGTCTGTCTCGCAGTTAAGCCAGCTTATGCCATTGCACTAACCTCACGATGTCCGACCGTGATTAGCTAACCTTCGTGCTCCTCCGTTACTATTTGGGAGGAGACCGCCCCAGTCAAACTACCCACCAGACACTGTCCACGACCCGGATAACGGGTCAGTGTTAGAACATCAAACATACAAGGGTGGTATTTCAAGGATGGCTCCACGCTATCTGGCGACAACGCTTCAAAGCCTCCCACCTATCCTACACATGTAGGGTCAATGTTCAGTGCCAAGCTGTAGTAAAGGTTCACGGGGTCTTTCCGTCTAGGTGCGGGTACACAGCATCTTCACTGCGATTTCAATTTCACTGAGTCTCGGGTGGAGACAGCATGGCCATGGTTACACCATTCGTGCAGGTCGGAACTTACCCGACAAGGAATTTCGCTACCTTAGGACCGTTATAGTTACGGCCGCCGTTTACCGGGGCTTCGATCAAGAGCTTCGCTTACGCTAACCCCATCAATTAACCTTCCGGCACCGGGCAGGTGTCACACCGTATACGTCCACTTTCGTGTTAGCACAGTGCTGTGTTTTTAATAAACAGTCCCAGCCATCTGGTCACTGCGGCCTCCGGTCGCTTAGAGAGCAAGTCTCATCACAACCAGAGGCGTACCTTCTCCCGAAGTTACGGTACTATTTTGCCGAGTTCCTTCACCCGAGTTCTCTCAAGCGCCTTAGTATTCTCTACCTGACCACCTGTGTCGGTTTGGGGTACGGTTCTTATATACATACGTTTAGAGGGTTTTCCTGGAAGCCGGGCATCAACTGCTTCGTGACCGTAGTCACTCGTCTCGTGTCTCAGCCTTAAGAACCCGGATTTGCCAAAGTTCTCAGCCTACTCACTTTCACATGGACAACCAACGCCATGCCAGTTTAGCCTTCTCCGTCACCCCATCACTGTATATAAAAGTACGGGAATATTAACCCGTTTCCCATCGACTACGCATTTCTGCCTCGCCTTAGGGGCCGACTTACCCTGCCCTGATTAGCATGGGACAGGAAACCTTGGTCTTCCGGCGTGG
>NZ_JAJEWQ010000021.1 GCF_020687805.1 Planctobacterium marinum
CCCATCTTCAGACAAGATAACACGTGTCCCGTCCTACTTAATATGTGCTTTATGCTGCTTCGTGTACGGGGCTATCACCCTGTATCGCTCAACTTCCCAGAAGATTCCACTACAACATAAACCATCGGCTGTTACCCGTTCGCTCGCCGCTACTAAGGCAATCTCAATTGATTTCTTTTCCTGAGGGTACTTAGATGTTTCAGTTCCCCTCGTTTGCTTCTGCAACCTATGAATTCAGTTACAGATGACCCTAAGGCCGGGTTTCCCCATTCGGACATCGTAGGTTATAACGGGTTTTATCACCTTACCTACGCTTTTCGCAGATTTACACGTCCTTCATCGCCTCTGACTGCCAAGGCATCCACCGTATACGCTTAGTCACTTAATCATACAACCCCTGTATCACTCAATGTTGCCACTTTGTAATCCAAGAATTGCAGTTGACTGTAACTCGCCTATGTCAGATAGAGTAAAACGCTATCGTTTACCCTAAATTTTTAAAAAATACATACTTGGTTGATATCAAATGCATCACTTACGCAACACATCAATATCGATGATTTATCAGCTTTTCCAGTTTGTTAAAGAACACTTTAGAGTATGACCTCCATGGAAGGAGGAAAGCTCTGTAATTGCATGGAGCAATTCAGACAAAAACCCTAATGAATAATCTCAGCACTTGCGATAAGTCCGGGCCTATTCATTAAGGCATTTCAGTCTGTGTAAAGAAGAGTGGTGGAGCTAAGCAGGATCGAACTGCTGACCTCCTGAATGCAAATCAGGCGCTCTCCCAGCTGAGCTATAGCCCCTCAATATTTTCGAAGACTGGGAAACAATGTAAATTTCATTAATCGAGGCGTTTGGCGAGGACGTTTAGCCTGCTAAACGACGAGTCAAACAACGAAGAGTAATGGAATTTTGGTAGGCCTGGGCAGACTTGAACTGCCGACCTCACCCTTATCAGGGGTGCGCTCTAACCAGCTGAGCTACAGGCCTTCAATGCACCTGAGCCGTCGGCTAAGGCTGTCTTCGAACTTCTTTACTTTTAAACAATAAAACAATCTGTGTGAACATCGAATTGAATTCAATTCGACACCTTTACGTAAGGAGGTGATCCAACCCCAGGTTCCCCTAGGGTTACCTTGTTACGACTTCACCCCAGTCATGAAA
>NZ_JAJEWQ010000002.1:0-127200 GCF_020687805.1 Planctobacterium marinum
GGTACTCGACTTAGTCGTAATTTAGGGTTGACAGGTGTCAGTACCACTTCTTTGGCAATAGCCCAGATATAGGCTGCCATTTCTCTGGCAATGGCAGCGATAATGAGATTGTGGTGTTTCCTATATTGTATTTCCGGAACTTTCCCTGACGGGCTACGAGCCTGAGCTGGCAAAAGAATTATCGTTTACTCACGAAGATAGCCGCCTGCAGCCCTTAATTGATATGGCTATTGACAAAAATATTAGTATCGGCGCAGGAGCTCCGTTGAAAGGTGAAAACTTACCTAAAATTGGACTGCTTTTTATTTCCGCAGCAGGAACGGTGGAATCTTACGCCAAGATGAATTTACATCCAGGGGAGGATAAGTTTTTTGATAAAGGGGAGCATTTTCATCATGTTAACTTGGGTGGTTACCTGGTTGACAACGCAATATGTGCAGACACAAATAATGAAAAACACGCGGAACATTATTTTGGGTTAGGTGCCGCAATATACGTTGCTGGTGTGCTTATTACCAAGGGAGGTTACCAGGCGGACACGGAAGTTATGAAGAATTACGCAAAAAAATTTGACCTGCTCGTTGCTATGGCAAATCACAATCGCCCTACCGGTGGGTGGGCAGCAGCAGGAAAAAGTGCGATTTGGAGTAAAGATGGTTTGTTAGCAACAGCAAATGAAACCCAATCAGCAATAGTGGTTGCAGAACAATGTGCCACTGGTTGGAGTGGTTGTGTCATTGCAATCTAACACGGCAGTTTAGGGTCAACATTATGTGGCTGACTGAGTGTTTTTCATATAGCGCTTAACCAACAAGGCACTGCACTTTAATTTTAACATTAGCAATAAAACAGGATGCGAAATGCGGGCACATTATTTACAACATGTACCATTTGAAGGTTTGGGTAGTATTGAATTCTGGCTCCAAAGCGCAGGCTACCAAATATCAGGCACTCAACTTTTTAACGCTGAGGCGTTGCCTAAAATAGAAGATATTGATTTCCTGGTGGTATTGGGCGGTCCCATGAGCGTCAATGATGAAGCGGGTTTTCCCTGGCTGAAAAATGAAAAAGAGTTCATTAAAAGTGCAATAACGGCGGGGAAACCTGTTTTGGGTATCTGCCTTGGAGCACAACTTATTGCAAGTGCCATGGGTGGGCAAGTTTACCCCAACTCATTAGCAGAAATCGGGTGGTTCCAGGTAGAGGCGGTGCAACCAGAAAACGCTTCCGTTTTTCAGTTTCCGGAAGAAATAAACGTATTCCATTGGCATGGAGAAACTTATAGCCTGCCTGTTGGTGCAAAGCAGCTTGCAAGGAGTGAGGGCTGTGAAAATCAGGCTTTTCAAATCGGTAAGCATGTTATCGGATTGCAATTTCATTTGGAAACGACACCTGAATCCGCACGGGCAATTGTGGAAAATTGTAAAGATGAACTCGTTGAAGGTGCCTTTATCCAGACCGAATCCGAGATTTTATCCGTGTCCGATGAGAGCTACTCATCCATAAATTTCTTGATGAGCAATATTTTGGCGTATTTGCATGCGGGTAATCACTGACAGGTGAGCATCTTGCACCAGACATGACGGCAAAACACGACACTGAATGGCATAGAACCCCCGGCCCTTTTTCATAGACAAGCAAACACAATGAAAGTGCTCTTTTAAAAAGAGCACTTTAATGGGGGATATGTACTATCAGAAGGCGTATTTCGCTGAAAATTGCAGCCGATTCATGTCCCCTTCCAGGCCGCTTTCAATTTCCCGTTTCGCAAAGGCGTATTCAGCCCCAAAGGTTAATTCTTTCGACGGCGAGAAAAGCAAATTAGCCCTTGTACTCCAGGTGGATTCGGTTGCGCTTAGTCCGGTAAGGTCGGTATCGTTATCTGCGTTGAAGGCAGAGTAGGTGAAGTTGGAACGCCACTGATTGTTCCAGAGGTGTCGATAGGATATGGCGTAGCCGGTGGAATCAATGGCCTGAAGTTCGTTGTTGGCATCTAATACCGCGCCATTGACGGCATTTAAGGCCGAATAGCGGCCCAATCCGGCACCGGTATTAAACATCAGCCGCAGGTCGTCCTGACCAAACTTAAATTTGGCACCAAGGCTGATACCATAGCTGGTTTCGGTGCTGTCGATATCATTACCGCCCTGTTGATTTTTGTAGGCCAGTTGACGTACCAGTGCGGCCACCATGAAATGGCCCCAGTCGCGTTGATGATTGTAGCGCAATACCAGATCCGGCACGGCATTGTCATCGCTGACGATGCGGCCTCCACCTCCATAAGGCGTAATGGTCGATTCAGGGTTTTCCAGGGCGATTTGAAAAGGGCCTTGCGTATACCGCACCAGCGCCTGACGGGCGAAAATAGTGCCATCGGTAACACCGATAAAATCCAGGGTTTCGGGCAGGGCAGAAACATCCTGAAAGGTGGTCCAGGTTTGCCCAAACAGCCAGTTTTTATAGGTCAGGAAAGCATGACGGATTCGTGGCTGGTGGCTGTTGCTGATACGCTCATCACCATCCGGGACCACCTGCATATCAAACTCCAGTACACCTTTTATAGTGTCCTGATTGTCCAGTTTGGTTGAGGTGGTAAAGCGAAAACGCGATTGTCGGATATGAGCATCAAATTGGGTATCTTCATCCATTCCCGCCACGGGGGTTAAACTGGGAATGTAAAAGTCCCGACCGATATTACCGGATGCCAGGGTGCCATCACTATAATTACTGGCGATGGCGTCCAGTTTTACATAACCGGAAAAACCAAATTCGGTATTGTTGATAGGGTTTGCCAGGCCAAAGTGGGACTGGCCGGCTAACAGAAGCAGGAGCAGAGGCGACATGATTTTTTTCATTTTTTATTACCAGAAGCTATGGAACACGCTTTTAAAAATGACCCCATTTGCGTTATTTTGATATAGGGCTATGGTCTGATGGGACCAAAGTCTGAGAAACGTTGTCCCTGAGCCAGACATCAGAGTCGGGACCAAAGTCCCATATGGAATTTAGCGGCACTATATTAAAGTGGTCGGAATTATCTTAAATCCTGGAAGGGTGGTTATGAATATGCCTGTAGATCAGCAAGCCATTGAGCGCGATTACCAAATTACACAACAAGATTATCTGCAACAGTACCAGGCGTCGATGCAAAACAACGACGACTTTTGGTTGCAAAAAGCCAGTACGCTGGACTGGATTAAAGCGCCCAGCAAAGGGTTTGAAGGCGGGTTTCAGCCGGGTAAAGTGAACATCAACTGGTTTGCCGATGGTGAGCTGAATGTCAGTGCTAATTGTATCGATCGACATCTGGCTGAGCGCGCCGGTGATACTGCGATTATCTGGGAAGGTGACAGCGCTGATGAAGACAAGAACATCAGCTTTCAGGAGCTGCACGACGAAGTGTGCAAACTGGCGAATGGCCTGAAAAAGCTCGGTGTTGAAAAAGGCGACCGGGTGGCTATTTACATGCCCATGATCCCCGAAGCTGCTTATGCCATGCTGGCGTGTGCCCGCATTGGCGCCGTGCATTCAGTGATTTTTGGTGGCTTTTCTCCTAATGCGATTGCCGACCGGGTTAACGATTGTCAGGCCAAAGTGGTGATCACCGCAGATGCCGGGCGTCGCGGCAGTAAATCGGTTCCTCTGAAAGCAAACGTCGATGCCGCATTGAGTGACAAGGCGTGCCCCACTATCAGTCATGTCCTGGTCTTTAATGCTACTGGTCTGGATGTGCCGATGGGCAGCGTTGACGTGGCAGCGGAAACCCTGTTGGCGGAATGTGACTCGCACTGTGAACCGCAGGCGATGAATGCCGAAGATCCGTTATTTATTTTGTACACATCGGGCTCTACCGGGAAACCCAAAGGTGTTTTACACACCACCGGCGGTTATCTGGTTTACGCTGCCACCACGCATCAGGCCGTGTTTGATTATCAACCAGGAGAAGTGTACTGGTGTGCGGCTGATGTGGGCTGGATCACCGGACATACCTATATTGTTTATGGTCCGCTGGCCAATGGAGCCACAACGCTGATGTTTGAAGGTGTGCCCACCTACCCGGATGAGCGTCGCATCGGCCAGATAGTCGATAAACATCAGGTAAATATTCTGTATACTGCGCCCACCGCAATTCGCGCTCTGATGTGCAAAGGCGACTTTGCCGGTGAGGGCTCCAGCAGAGCCTCATTGCGCATTTTGGGGTCTGTGGGTGAGCCAATAAATCCGGAAGCCTGGCAATGGTATCACAGGGTATTAGGTAACAGCCGTTGCCCGATTGTGGATACCTGGTGGCAAACCGAAACCGGGGGCATGATGATTACTCCGCTTCCCGGAGCCACAGAAATGAAACCCGGCTCTGCTACGAATCCGTTTTTTGGTATCGAACCTGAATTGGTGGATAACGAAGGGCGGGCACTGCAAGGTGCGACAGAAGGAAACCTGATCATCAAACGCAGTTGGCCCGGCCAGGCGCGTACCCTGTGGGGGGATCACGAGCGCTTTGAGCAGACCTATTTCTCTACCTATCCGGGCAACTACTTTACAGGTGACGGTGCGCGACGCGATGAAGATGGTCACTACTGGATAACCGGACGGGTGGATGATGTATTGAATGTTTCTGGTCATCGTTTAGGTACAGCCGAAATTGAAAGTGCTCTGGTATCTCATCCGGCTATTGCTGAGGCAGCGGTGGTGGGTTATCCCCATGACATCAAGGGGCAGGGGATTTACGTTTATGTTATTCCGGTCTCCGGAACCCAGGTTACTGATGAATTAACCAAAGAAGTGGTCAAATGGGTACGTCAGGAACTCAGTCCGATTGCTTCTCCAGATTTAATGCAGTGGACACCGGGGTTACCTAAAACCCGCTCCGGCAAAATTATGCGCCGGATACTGCGGAAAATCGCTGCCGATGATTTCGCCAGTCTCGGAGATACTTCTACACTCGCTGATCCGGCGATTGTCGATACCCTGATTGAAAATCGTATGAACCGTTCTCAAGGGTAACGAGAGCCTATCGTGTCGGTTATCCTGATTGCAGATGATCACCCTCTTTATCGGGATGCCTTGCGCATCTCGTTAGGGGCGCGTTTACCCGATTCTGTGATCCTGGAAGCCGCCGATATGCAAAGCACCCTGGCTTTGCTCAAAGAAACCCCTGATCTGGATTTGTTGTTACTGGATTTACACATGCCTGGCAGTGATGACTTATTTGGTTTGTTGCACATCCGCAAGTTACACCCTGAAATTCCGGTGGCGGTTGTCTCCGGCCTGGAGCAGGTGGAGATTGTCAGCAAGGTGATGGACGCTGGTGCTATGGGCTTTGTACCTAAAATAACTCCGGCTGAAGAAGTGGTAGAAGCCATCAAGCAAATGCTGTTGGGGGAAACCTGGGTACCTGAGCGAGTGGCCGGTCAACTGGGCGACAGCGATGAAGAGTTCAGTGCACTGGCGGATAAAGTTGCCACCCTGACACCGTCTCAATATAAGGTATTGTGTTTGTTGCGGGACGGGCTTCTCAACAAACAAATCGGTTACCAACTGGGTATCGCAGAAAAAACCGTAAAAACCCATGTTACCTCGGTATTGCGCAAGCTGGATATTACCAACCGCACTCAGGCGGTACTGATTGCCAATCAACTTAAATTACAGGCGCCGGAATAACGGCAAAACCTGTGCTGTTCACATTCTGGTAAGCGAAACGCAACAAGCGCTGAAATATTGTTTTTGTATTTTCACTGTTTACCCTGATAATCCGGTTTTCTGATAAAGGTCTCAGCGACCGGAGATTTGCACCCATGATTTGGCCCACCCTGGCAATTTTAATCGGATTACCGCTACTGGTCTGGAGCGCTGAGCGTTTCATACGCGGGGCAGCTAAAACCGCCGGATACCTCGGCGTTTCTCCCTTGTTTATCGGTATGTTTATTATCGGGTTTGGTACCTCGGCTCCCGAGATCATTGTGTCTGTGTTTGCCTCTTTGCAAGGCAATGGCGGTCTGGCACTGGGCAACGTTTATGGTTCCAATATCGCGAATACCACCTTGATTGTAGGGTTAACTGCGCTGTTGTGCCCGATTGCGGTGAAATCTGGCATTGTGCGCAAAGAGTTGCCCATCTTACTGGCGGTAACCTTTTTGTCAGTTTGGCAACTAACAGACTTAACTTTGTCCACAGATGAAGCCTTCACCCTGTTGGGTATCCTGGTTATTTTAATAGCATGGAGCGTCTGGCAAACCATTAAACAACCCAAAGATCCGCTGGTGGACGATGTTGCTGACGCGGTTCGTACTGAGAAAACCGCTTTGCGTTCCTATTTGTTTTGGTTGGTGGCCGGGCTAATTTTGTTAGTTGTCAGCTCCCGGGTACTGGTTTGGGGAGCGGTGGAAGTCGCGCAGTATTTTCAGGTTAGTGATTTGATCATCGGTTTAACCATTATCGGCATTGGTACCTCGTTGCCTGAGCTCATATCTTCCATCATAGCCGTGCGGAAAAACGAGCACGAATTAGCGATTGGTAACGTTGTAGGCTCGAATTTGTTTAATCTGTTGGCCGTTGCCGGTGTTGCCGGGGTGATTAATCCTATTCAGGTGGATTCGACCTTTTTGTATCGCGATGGCATGATAATGACGGCATTGACTATCGCATTGATGGTTTTTTGTCTGGGCATTAAAGGGCCTGGCAGAATCAACCGTTACGAAGGTTTCGCATTTTTTACTTGCTTTATTCTGTATAACTATTATTTGATCACAACCCAATTTTAAGCCATCAGGTTCAGCTATACTGAGTACTGTTTGGTATGACCCCAATGAGTAAGCACATTATATGACAACTACTAACCGCGTTTCTGATCCCTTTGATCTTGCCACTAACTCGTTGGGCACAACGTTAAATCAGTATTGGTTAACAGCACAGGAAGCCGTATTAAGTATGGGCTTTGTGGTGCAATTATCTATTATATTGACTATCTATTTGTTCGCGTTTTTGACCGCCGCTCAGATACGCAATCGCATTGCGCCTGCGGCTAAACCACCGGAAAGCGGTGCTCATACTCTGAAAGTGCTGGGGCACAAATTAGTTGGCATTATTTTTCCCATTCTGTCTATCTCCTTCTTAAAACTGTCTACCGTGTTGGGCGAGCAATATCAGTTTGATGCCTGGTTGCTCAATGTCGCTTTGGTGGTCGCGGTATTATTGTTTTTAAATACCGTTGTGCGGGCTTTGGTAGACAGTGAAAACATCGCCATGTTTATGCGCTGGGTAATATTGCCCATCGTATTTTTGCATCTGGTGGGCATATTGCCTGGGATTGTAGCGGTGATGGAATCCATGGCCATAACCATCGGCAACGTACAGGTATCAAGCTACGGTGTCGCCAGAGTGGTGATATTTGGTGTGGTGCTGTTTTGGCTGGGCAGGGCGTCCCGCAATGTTGGTAAAGAGATTATTCGCAATCATCAAAAGCTGGATGTCACCACGAAGGAAGTCTTTACCAAGGTCTTTGAAGTGGCGCTGTTCTGCGTCATGTTTGTGTTGTTGCTCAACATTATGGGTATCAACCTGACTGCCCTGGCGGTATTTGGTGGAGCCGTGGGTGTTGGGTTAGGTCTGGGCCTGCAAAGTATTGCGTCGAACTTTATTTCAGGGATCATCATACTGATGGATCACTCACTCACCATCGGTGATTTCGTGGAGCTGGAAGACGGCAGTAAAGGTTTCGTACGGGAATTTCGCATGCGGTACACCGTGCTGGAAACCTATGACGGCAAAGACATACTCGTGCCCAATGAGAAGTTCATTAATTCTTTGATGATCAACTGGACCCACAAAGATCCGAAACAGCGCTATCGCATTGATTTCAGTGTGGCCTATAAAACCGATATTCGCGCCATGTGCGACATTATCAAAGAGGCCGTAGGCCAACATCCTCAGGTTATCAGTGGTGAAGACATTCCATTTGAAGAGCGCCCTGATTGTGAAATTGACTCCTTTGGCGACTCCGGCGTAAATATGTTTGTGGAGTTCTGGATGGTAGGTATAGACGATGGTAAGAATCGCGTTGGTGGTGATTTGCTGTTGATCGTGTTTGAAACCTTGCGCGAGCATAATATCGAAATTCCGTTCCCGCAGCGCGAAGTGCGGGTGCTGGATGGCTCTGCTATGACAATGCGCAATACCACTTCCGAATAACCGCAACTGTAATCCATAGGTTCTGTTATCGGTGGCGCTTCAGGCTGGTTTTGCCGAAAGCTGACGCTCACCCGCAAAAACAAGCACGCCCTGTCAGTTGCTTGTTTTTGCACTATACTTTGGGCCTGACTGCCGCTGAATTTGGAATTTGAGACAGGCGCATACTTTATGCAAAGTGTTTTTCGTTGTTTCACGATTGTTGTTGTGCTTTTTGTGTGTGGTTTTGCATCGGCAAAACAACCGGTAAAGATTTTAGGACATGCAGAAAATGCCCATACAGGTCAGCTTTTTTTCTCTGAATTTATGAATCTGCTCTGGCGTGAGCCTGAGTTGTCAGACCATTACCAGTTACTTGAAATTGCCGAAGATGGTTACCGAAAACAAAAGCTGGAAGTCCTGTTAAGACGCAAAGTGATTGATATTAACTGGGCGGGTGCCAAAAAGCAGTTGAACAATCAGGCCATCAAAATCCCTTTGCCTGTTGTGGGAGGGCTACTGGGTTATCGCATTGCACTGATCCGCAGCGAAGATGCCGGTCGCTTCGCCGGGATTGCCAGCCTGGATGACTTAAAAGCTTTCCGGGCCTGTCAGGGCAAGACCTGGCTGGACGCTGACATACTCGAATACAATGGTATCGCTGTGGCACGGGTTTCTAACAACCAGTCTATGGTAAAAATGCTGTTTCAGGGGCGTTGCGATATGTTTCCTCGAGGCATCCATGAAGTCGTCAGCGAGCTGGCAAACTATCAACGGACTTTTCCTTCCGTCATGATGGATAAATCCCTTGTCATCCAGTATGACTTTGCGTCATATCTCTATGTCCGGCATTCGGATGCGCTGTTAGCTGAGCGCTTAACCACGGCATTTCGTCGGGTTATTCACAACGGCAGTTATCGCAGGTTGCTCGAGGAACACGACTACACCAAACATATATTTCCACTATCACAATGGGAAACGGCGCGGTTTATCTATTTGCAAAACCCTGAACATGATACAGATCTAAAGGCCAGTCCAAACTACCTCAATCTCAGTGGCCACAAGTGAAGCCACACGGTTCCAGTCAGCTCGGAAGCTAAACTGCCCTGACCCGGTTAAGGGTTTTGTCCAGCAGCCAGACACATAACATACTGAGTCCCGCCAGCGGCAAGGCGATGGCCAGTGTTAATACAGTGATACTCAATGCCCTGGAAGGTTGTATACCCCGGCGCGCTTTGGGGGCTCCCAGGGAACCTTCGGGTTTGCGTCTCAGCCACAGGATCATTCCGCTGATCCCCATCCAGATAAGCACTATCAGGGCTATCAAGTTGATGATCTGATTGCTTCGGCCAAACAAACGCCCTTCGTGCAGGCTGATGCCAATGGACGTGGCTTGTCCTATGGCTCCAATATCCTGCCATTCGATTTTCAGTAACACTGAGCCTGAATACTGATCCACAAACAGGTATCGGTTACCGGCCAGGTCTCGCCCGTGATGGCCTGGCATAATGGCGAAACTGCCGTTTGGCCCCCAGGGAGACTGAATTTCAAAGCCATGATGAAAACCGTTTTGATGGGCCGTATGTACTAATTGATTGACGGATACCTGAGGCTGTCCGGGAATGGTAGCGGGTTGTGATTGCGGGCGACGGCTGAATACTTCCTGGGGAAACGCCTGATTGATACCAATGGCGAATTGATCCAGCAAATTCCCCCAGACTACCGACCAGGGCAGGCCGGTGGCAATAATCACCAGCATCCAGACAGAGAGTAAAAATCCGGGGATGGCATGAAAATCGCGCCAGGCTATGCGACTGGATTGATTGAGTCGAGGAATCAGTGCTCCACGTAACCCCTTTATTCTGGGCCACCATAGATAAAGCCCGGAGACGATCATAATAATGGTCCAACAGGCCACTAATTCAACCAGTACTTCACCCAATGTCCCCGCCATCAATCCGCCGTGAATTTGTTTGGCAATGGCTGTCAGACGCCAACTGTCATTGATGCTGCCCACTGCGGTTAACGTATCAGGGTTCACCATGATTGTGGTCCGCTGCTGGTGGGTATCGGTCAGGGTGACTCTGGCGTTTTCTTGTATACCATGGGCGGGTCGGTAGCTATTTAAAATGCCGCCGGGAAGCTCTTTTTTGGCGGCATTCACTATGGCATCGTGGTCGACATTACTGACCGGTTGCCTGACATCCTGACGGTAAAAAAGCTCGCCATAAAGGGCATCTTCTATTTCATGTTGAAACAGGTAAATGCCGCCGGTAATGGCCATCACCAGCATGATGGGGGTGATCAGAATGCCGGCGTAAAAGTGCCAGCGCCAAATTGTCGGATAAAGCCCGTCGCGAATTGCCATAATATCTGTACCTTGTTTGCCTGGCTTGTGCCTGAGTTGTCATGCCAGGCAGCCTGTTCGGATTAAAATGTGTAACTCAGACCCGCAGAAAAAGTTCTGGGTGAGCCCGGTCTGAACCGGCCTTCTGGTGCCCAAACCGGGGCTTCTGCGGTGAGCAAATATTCGTTATCCAGCAGGTTTTGTACCTTGATATCAAATAGCAAAGCCTCGGTGAACGCGTATTCCATGCGCAGGTTCAACAGGTTTTCAGCGTCGGTTTTGCGGGTGTTAGCTTCGTCCAGGAACCAACTGCCGGTGTGTTGAATTTCCAGTTCTGCGGATAATCCGGACAACACTTTGGGTTGGTATTGCAGGCGCACATTCACAATCGGGTCCGGGGAGTTGATTAGCGTTTTTCCATCAAGTACGCTTTGGGTATCAGAAAACCTGCGCTTCACGCTATTGTCTGTCGTGGCGCCGGCCAGCGTCAGCATCAGTTCGTCGCTGAGTTGCGCCTGTAATCCCAGTTCAATTCCCTGGTACTGCTCTTCACCGCCATTGACTGATATGTTGCCGGCAGGCGTTGCAATTCCTGTTACGATTCCGCCTTTGGCAATCATGCGATAAACCGCGGCATTTAAACTTATGCCTTCACCTAACCAGCCGCGATATCCCAGTTCATAGCTTTGAATGGTCTCAGGCTCCAGTGAGAACTCTGCCTGTGAACTGCTGAGTATGTACAAATCGGAATCATCGGGAATGCGAAATCCTTTGGCGTAGCGCAGATACACATTGTGTCGTTCAGAAATAGCGTAGCTTAAAGAAGCTTTGGGTAGCAATTCACTGAAATTATCTTTTCTTTCTTCCAGAAGTAAAAAGGGTGATGGATTTTCAGCAGAAAAATCAGCGCTACTGAGATGGTTTGTATAGTCATAATCCGAATGCTCGTATCTCAAACCCAGTACCAGGCTAAGTTTTTCCGACAGAGACTGGGTGTGCTGGATGTAGGGAGCCAGGCTGGTGTAATTGACGTCGTAGTCAAGGTGCAATCCTTGCGGGTAGGTTGTGCCCCAAACCACTTGCGTAGTGCGGGTTTGTTCGGTTGTTCTGGCGAAGTCGGTTAGTTCTGCATCCAGACCCAAAATGGTGGAACTGCTTTCGTTCCAATTCAGATACAGTCTGCTAAGCATGCCAAGCGTATCGGTAACCGCTTTGGTGATGGGGGTCGTGGCGGGCTCCCAGGTGTGCATATACTGGCTGTCAATGGTGCGTATATAGGGCGTGATCTGTAGAGTAATGTGTTGCGACAGCGCTTTTTGGATCTCTGAGCTCAGTCGAAAGTACTCGGCTTTATCCCTGGCTTCTGCGCGGTTAACTGCGTCCGCCAGACCATCTGATTTCGGATCGTTTTGCAACGCTTCAGGCGTCAGTGCGCCTGCCATCTGGGAATCGAATTTGGTGTAGCTCAGAATATTGTTAATTTCCCAGCCGTTATCTTCATACAGGTGTCTAGCAATGATCTGAGTTCTGTCCCAGGCGGTGGTATCACGCCAGCCATCGTCACTCTGGTAAGACACTGCCAGACGGGCGGCGTTACTGTCGTTGAGCGCGCCGGATGTATCTAAGCGAATATCCTGTAAATTGTTTTCACCAAAGCGATAACTTACCAGGGTTTCAGGTTCATATACCGGTTGTTTACTCTTTACATTCACGACTGCGGCTAACGCGTCAGAACCATGGATGGCGGTACCTGGCCCTTTTAGTATTTCCATACCACCAGGAGAGGTTAAAGCGCCTGAATACGAGAAAGCCGCGTGATTAAAGGAAATGGGAGACTGCAGGGGGACGTTGTCCTGCAGATACAAATAAACATTATCAAAAGAGACCGGCAGACGGATGGATGGCGCATCCACAGGGCCTCTGAGTTTAGAAAAATACACACCCGGCATACGGTTTACGGTTTCGCCAATCCAGGTGGCACGATCAAATTCACTGTCCTGTGCTGAAACCGTTTCGATAGTCACGGAGGCATTGAACAGTGTTTCCTCATTTCCGGTGGCCGTAACTACAATGACTTCCAGAGCATCGTTTTCGGCACTGCTATCGTCGGGAGATGAGGTCGCGGCATAGGCACTGAGTGACAGGTTTAGAGTGAGCAATGCGCTGTATAGCGGCAATTTCAGAGGCTTTTGCATTAGTAATAGTTACTCTGGGTTAGTAAATTAACGGACTAAAAATTGCCAGTTAATTTACTAAACTGGTGACTAAAATAAATGCGACAAATTGCCGCAGCCAATGCCGAAGAGCGATGGGTTTGACCCGTTGTTGAAATGGTCAAACCTTCCATATACCAGGTGTACTGCGGGTAAAACTAGCACCGGATCATATTGTTCTTTTTGCGACTGAAATTGTTCGACTGTATGCCGATAAAAAATCGTATTGTTGATGAAAATCAAAATCACTCTGCGGTTTACCGATATCTTTGATGTTGCATGATTACAGTGGTTCAGCTTCAGGTTACACTGGTTGTGCACATCGGGCAGATTGCATGTTCCCCTTCAACAGGTAAGTAGATGAATTTATTGAGAGAAAATGAGCGGATAATCACACAGCGTTTTTTAGAAGATGGCTATGTGATCCAGCCGGCAGAAAACCTTGCGGCACTAAATCGCATCCGACAAAAAATTGCAGAACTCACGGCGGCTCACCTTGGGCTGACGTTGCCGGAGGATGTGGGGGCGTTTTTGGATAACATCGCAGAGGTTATTGGTCCACAACAACTAAATGACCTGAGATTGCATTTAATCGCCGGACTGATGGCGACGGATTGGTTTAGAGAGGCCTATTTCTCCACTGCCCAGAGTTTACTGGAAACCTTAATTGGCAATGAGTTGGCGATGCAGCGCAATATGGGCATGAGTGTTTTGCTACCGGAAGACGACAGTTCAATTGTGCATTTACACTCTGACGCCTGGGGCTCAGAATGTTCGCCTTTTGAAGTCGTGCTTTGGGTTCCGTTCGTGGATTGTTTCCGCACTAAAAGCGTATTTCTATGTCCGCCCGCCAAAGATCGGCAATGGCGACAGAAGCTCAGCAGCTTTTCCGAGCAGGGCACTGATGCCTTGTTTCACGCTGTAGAGCCTGATTTGGTCTGGCCAGATGTGCCATATGGCAGTGTACTTTTGTTCACACCAACGGTTATGCATGGTGGCCGGGTTAACAAAGAAGACACTACTCGCTGGTCGATTAATATTCGCTTCAAAGGGCTATTTACACCCTATGCCGGCAAACGGCTTGGAGAGTATTTTGATCCCATTACCATTCGTGGTGCAACCCGCATCGGCATGGAGTTTGAGTATCCGGGAGGCTTCAGTGACTAAGCAACAGGGTTATCGCGGTTATGTCAGCAGTCGCCCAGTCAGGGCGGTATCACATCCGCAACGGGTACAAAACCTGGTGATCCGGGACTACGCCAATAAAAAGCAATTGCACTACCTGCTCAGCTCAACCGAGTTTGCCATGCCCGGTTGTTACATGATGCTGGAGGATATCCTGACCGAACTGCCCAAACTGGAAGGGGTTATTCTGTTTAGTGCGTTTATGCTACCAAAGCGCAAAGCCCGGCGCCTGAGAATTTATGAAAAGCTATTAGCCAGTCAGTGTGTGCTGCATTCAGCACTGGAAGAGATGGTATTGAAAACTGAAGCCGATATTGAGAAGTTTGAGGACGTCATTGATGTAGTAAACAGCCTGCCAGATGCACCTCTAAACGATGTGTACCAATCCTTTCGCTTAAAAATGGACCCGCAGGACCCATTCGTTAAAGCCTTTTTTGCAGCGCTCTGATCATTTCAGTTAAGTCATTGTATGGTGCGCAAGGCCATTTCAGCGTTTTTTAGCTGCGCTATAGTCATATCCTGAAACTCTTTAACAAGGAGCGCAACTTGGCGGGCTTAACGGGTTTTGGCAGGTAGCTGATACCCAGATCCCGGGCTTGCTGGATGATGTTTTCATCCCGCTCTGCAGTGATTAAAATGGCCGGAGTTTGGTTGTTTAGCGCACTGCGAATATGACGCATAAAGTCTAAACCGCTACGACTTTCTCCGAGTTGATAATCCACCAAAATAACATCCGGTTGCTGTTGTTGCAGGGCCAGCAGGGCCGCGTCGAAGTTATCTGCCAGTTGTGTTTTTATCTGCCAGCGGGCCAGCAGGGTTTGCATGGCATCCAGGTTGTGTTTGTCATCATCCAGGCACAGGGCCGTCAGTTTGGCGATGTCTTGCTTGCTGGTTTCTGCGGGGTGCTCCGCTTGTGCTTGTTTTTCGGCCACCGGCATTAGCAAAGCAAAACAGCTACCCTGATGGACCCTGGATTTCAGGGTTAGCGGCATATTCATTAACTTGCTCAACCGTGCGACAACGGCCAGCCCCAGGCCCAGCCCGGTCTCCTGGCCATCGTGGGCGCGATAGAAATCCTGAAAAATGTGCTGTTGGTGTTGTTCTGAAATACCTTCACCGGTGTCCCATACCTGCAACAGCAGTTGCTGCTGTCTCCGTCGGACACTGAGCAACACTCCACCGCGATGAGTGTACTTTAATGCATTGGAAAGCAGATTGCGCACTATGCGATGCAGGTAAACCGGATCTGCGCATACCCAATACTCCCGGGGACAATGCAGGTTGAGTTTTAGTTGCTTCTGTTCAGCCATAGAAGTGAACTCAGTAAGCAGCCCTGATAACAGTTTGCTGAGGTTCTGTGGACTGCTTTTGGGTTTTAAGGCTCCCTGATCCAGCCTGGCAATTTCCAGCAATGTGGCGATCAGGTTTTCACCGGCTTGCAGGCTCTGATCCAGTTTTTGCAAGGTCTGATGTAGTTCCACCGACATCACCATGCCTTCGGTAGCTGATAAATATAACTTGGCGGAATTAATGGGCTGTAAAATATCGTGGCTGGCCAGGGCCAAAAATTGTGTTTTGGAGGCATTGGCCTTTTCTGCCAGCTCCCTTGCTTCCACCAGTTGTCGTTCCACTTCAGCGCGGCGTTCAATTTCTTTGAGGAGCTCTGAATTGATGGCTTTAACCTCATCCGCCCGGGAAGACACCCGTTTTTCCAGGTCGATATTGGCTTCTTTCAGGGCTTTTTGGAATTCGATGTGCTCTGAGATGTCATTAAAACTGGTTACGAATCCGCCGTGGGGGAGAGGATTACCGATCATTTCTATAACCCGGCCATCACTGCGCTGGCGCACAAATTTGTGAGGCTTTCCGGCCCGCAGATGCTCCATGCGTTTATGAACCAGGCTTTCAACATCACCGAATCCACACTCCCCTCGCTGCGCATTAAATCGCACCAGGTTTTCAATCGGTGTGCCTACCTTAATCAAGGTTTCAGGATAATTAAAAATATTCAGATAGCCTCGGTTCCAGGCCACCAGACACAAATCCTTATCAATAACGCTGATCCCCTGTGCCAGACTTTCCAGCGAGGCGAACAGGGTATTTTGATTGGTTTGTATGGCTTGCGTGGTATCGTCAAACACCGAAACTAACTGTTCAAAATTCATTTGCTGGTTTTTCAGTACCGCATTGATCAGCAAATTCGAACTGGGCGCACCGATAACCCCACCCAAAGAGCGTTCACAAAAGACAATAAACTCCTGCTGCGGGGAGTCATCCGGATGAATACTTTGCCGTTGAGTTTGCTCAAAATCAGACAGTAATTGATTGGTGCGGTTACTGCCTAAAAACGTGCGCAATACGGTGATCAGATCTTCATTGCTGATGGCTGAAGTGGTTGGAATATGCTCCAGTGACGGTGTTTCCTGAGTTGAGACAAAACTTTGAGCCTGCAATTTGTCCATCAGATTGGGGCGGGCCATCAGGGAAAACAATACAAAAAACAGCGAATTGATAGCAAGGGCAATGGAGGCAGTAATACTGATGGTATCGCTATCCAGGCTGCTGGTGGCCGTGCCATTCACTAAGGGGAAGATCAGCAACAAAATCCAGGTAAATATCCCGGCAATCAGGCCTGCTATCACACCGTGTGCATGGGCGCGCTGCCAATAAAGCCCGCCTAGCAATGCCGGTGACAACTGAATAACTAGTGAAAAGGCCAGCAGACCAATGCTGGAAAGGGACATATTGCCGGATAAAAAGATGTGGTAGCTAAAACTCAGCAATAAAATTCCGGCAATAACCCCGCGTCGCAACCACAGAATAAAATGGATATGGGAATGTCGGTGATGCAATCGCTCCGATTTGTTGAGCAATTTAGGCAGGATCACGTCATTGCTAAGCATGGTGCTCAGGGTCAGTGTCGAGACAATAATCATTGCGGTGGCCGCCGACAGCCCTCCCAAAAACACCATTGCCTGTAAGAAGCGGTTACCCGATTCCGTGGCAATGGCAATCACATAACTGTCTGGTGTTACCTGCTGGCCTGCAAACAAGTGGGTACCGGCGGTTGCAATGATGGGAATGAGGATTGCGGTAAGTGCCAGATACCCGGGAAACACCCAGCGTGCGGTTGCCACGTGTTTTACATTCAGGTTATCGATGATGGCAACGTGAAATTGCCGGGGTAAACAGAGTACCGCTATGGCTGCAACCAGTGTTTGTAGCCAAAATGCGGGTTTAAAAAAGCTGTTTTCAATCGCCTCTGTTTGTAAAAACTGCTGACTAAACAACTGGGTTTCAGTGGTGGGGCTCCACAGTGCGAATACGGCGATACAGGTTAAGGCGGCAATCTTTAATACTGACTCAAAAGAAATAGACAGCATCAGACCATGGCGATATTCCGTAACATCGGTTTTTTGAGTGCCAAATATCACGCAAAAAACGCCGAGAAATAGGGATGCTGTCAGAACAATCAAAGTGGTGTTTTTTTCCCCGGATACCAGACTAAAGGCAGTACCAATGGCTTGCAATTGCAATGCGATATAGGGAATTGTGGCAAGTAGTACAATCAAAGTGACAATCAGTGCCACATTTTGCCTTTTGCCGTAGCGGGAAGACACCAGATCCGCGATGGTGGTGACATGCTGTTTTTTACTGACCTCGATCAGCTTGATGATCAGCCGGTAGCCGAACAGGTACAGCAGGATTGGCCCCAATAAGATGGGCAGGTAATTCCACTGGTTACGGGCGGCCTCTCCAACGGCACCAAAATAGGTCCAGGCCGTGCAATAAATTGCCAGCGCAAAGCTGTACACCAGAGGGTGAGAGCTGAATTTTTTAGCCTGGCGACTACGACCATCGCCCCAACTGCCCAACCAGAAAATAAACGCCAGGTAACCGGCAGCCAGTGCAAACCAGATAAACGTCATATATCGCTATTCAATCGTTTTTCCGGCAGTGTAGCACAGTAAATCGGGACCATAGTCCCATTGGGACCAAGGTCTTATTTGATGATAACCATTAACTGTCTATCTTAAGCATTGTAATTTGGAGAAATAACTATGGCTTTTCAATCAGAAGAACAAAAAACGGCTTACTGGCGGCGAAATATACGCCTGATGCTGACGTTATTGGCAGTGTGGTTCGGCGTCTCATTTGGTTGCGGTATCCTGCTGGTGGATGTCCTCAATCAGATCCCATTTTTCGGCTTTAAGTTAGGCTTTTGGTTTGCCCAGCAAGGGGCTATTTACGTATTTGTTGCGCTCATCTTTGTGTACGTTGTCAAGATGAATCAGCTCGACAAAGAATTTAACGTTAGCGAAGAATAGGGGAGCGCTATGGGTATTCAAACAATGACCTTTATTGTCGTGGGGATCACGTTCGCGCTGTACATCGGCATCGCCATATGGGCGAAAGCGGGCTCCACCAAAGAGTTTTACGTTGCCGGTGGTGGCATCAATCCGGTGGCCAACGGCATGGCGACTGCGGCCGACTGGATGTCTGCGGCGTCTTTTATTTCCATGGCAGGATTAATTTCTTTTATGGGCTACGACGGTTCGGTTTATCTGTTGGGATGGACCGGCGGCTATGTATTGCTGGCTTTGTGTCTGGCCCCGTACTTACGCAAGTTTGGCAAGTTCACTGTGCCTGACTTTATTGGGGATCGCTATTATTCTCAGACAGCCAGAACCGTTGCTGTGGTTTGCGCTATTTTTGTCTGCTTCACCTATGTGGCCGGACAAATGCGCGGCGTTGGTGTGGTGTTCAGCCGCTTTCTGGAAGTGGACATCACCATGGGCGTGATTATTGGCATGGGGATCGTGTTCTTTTACTCGGTGCTTGGTGGCATGAAAGGCATCACTTACACCCAGGTTGCACAGTATTGTGTGATGATATTTGCCTACCTGGTACCAGCCGTTTTTATCTCCATCATAATGACCGGTCACGTTATTCCGCAATTTGGGTTTGGTGCTGATTTGGCGGATGGCTCGGGACAGTCGTTATTGCAAAAGCTGGATGGTCTCTCCACCGAACTGGGCTTTACGGAATATACCTCCGGTACCAAGAGTATGATTGATGTGTTTTGTATCACTGCCGCACTGATGGTGGGCACCGCCGGGTTACCTCACGTAATCGTGCGCTTCTTTACGGTGCCCAAAGTGCGTGATGCCAGAAAGAGTGCCGGGTGGGCTTTGGTCTTTATCGCCTTGATTTATACCACCGCTCCGGCCATTGCTTCTTTTGCCAGGGTCAACATGATTGAAACCATCAACGGGGAAGAGCAAACCGGTACGCAGTACTCCGAAGCTGCGTCATGGATTAAGAATTGGGAAAAAACCGGGCTAATCCAGTGGGACGACAAAAACGGTGATGGCAAGATGTTTTATTCCGGCGATGAGCGCAACGAAATGAAGGTGGACCGCGACATTATGGTGCTGGCCAACCCCGAAATTGCCGACTTACCGGTTTGGGTTATTGCGCTGGTGGCTGCCGGTGGTGTGGCTGCGGCCCTGTCTACTTCGGCGGGACTGTTGCTGGTAATTTCCACCTCCGTTTCTCACGATTTACTGAAACGCAATCTGATGCCGCAAATTACCGATAAACAGGAACTGTTTTACGCACGTCTGGCGGCGGCGGTGGGGATTGCCATCGCCGGATACCTGGGCATTAACCCACCTGGATTCGTGGCGCAGGTGGTGGCCTTTGCCTTTGGCTTAGCGGCGTCGTCGTTCTTCCCGGCGATTATTCTGGGCATCTTCCATAAGAGAATGTCCAGTCGTGGTGCTGTGGCTGGCATGTTGGCCGGTATCGGATTTACCGCCACCTACATTATTTACTTTAAGTTTATTAATCCGGCAGCCAGCACACCTGACAACTGGTTCCTGGGTATCTCACCAGAGGGTATCGGTACGATTGGGATGATGATCAACTTTACTGTGGCCTTTGTTGTCTACAAATTGGGGGCTGAGGCACCCGATGAGGTACAGCAAATGGTGGAGGATATCCGCTATCCCAAAGGTGCCGGTGAAGCACAGGCTCACTAAATCTGTTGCTACTCAATAAACGGTTCGGGTTGATACCCGGACCGTTTTCCTGTTTAAAAAGAGATTAAATCATGTCGAACCTTCCGCAACAGGCGCTGGATTTTATCTCCGGTATTTCACCCTGGGAGTCACTAACCCACCCGGAGCGGGTGGCATTTGTTAGCGCAGCGAAACTCATCTATCTGAACGAGGACTCACTGCCCTTATTGCAGGCTCAGCAGGAGGCCGGCAACGGATTGTTGCTTATTCAAACCGGCGAGTTTGAAGTTCAGAGCCGGGATGCACAGGATCAGATATCAGGGCGCTACATCAGTGAGTCTGAATACGTTTTCTTGTGTGCAAATCCCTTTCATATTCCCGTTGAAAACATTGTTAAGGTGCATTCGCCCGGGCTGGTGTATTGCCTTGATGTTGCTGCACTCATTAAATTGAGTGACCAGACCCGCGCTGTACAGCGTTTTTTCACAGACCTGGCCCACAGTATTCACTATGACAACCAGCCTTTTCAATCTGCCGAATGGCAGGAAGCATCTTTGCAGCAGCTGTGCCACCGACCTTTGGTGCAGGTAACGCCCGATACCAGTGTTGCGCAGTGTGCCGAGCTGATGACAGAATGCAATGTATCATCTGTGCTGGTTTGCGAAGGCGAGACATTGCAGGGAATTTTAACCGACAAAGATTTGCGCACCCGGGTGCTGGCAAAGCATCTGAGTTCAGATGTGGCGGTTAGTGAGGTGATGACAACGGATCTTCAGGTGGCTAGCCCGCAGCAAGACTGGCTGGATGCCGTGTGCCTGATGTCGGAGAGTGGATTCAGCCATGTGCCGATTGTGGATGAGGACAATCGCCCGGTGGGGATCATGACCAAGTCAGATGTTATAAACCGGCAAAAATCTAACATCGTCTGGCTAATAAAATCCCTTTCCCGCGCCACAAGCTTGTATGAACTTATGCAACACGCCTGGCAAATCCCACATTACATTCGTTTTAACATGCAGGGCAAACAGGGGTTTGCCAATGTCGGGCAATGGTTGGCCAGGGCGACTGATGTTATGACCCGTCGGTTACTGCACTTTTATTTTCGCGAGCATGGTGAGCCACCATTTGCCTGGTGTTGGCTGGTGTATGGCAGTCAGGCCCGCAAAGACCAGTTGCTCACATCCGATCAGGACAACGGCTTGCTTTTGGCGCAAGCGCCTGATACCGGGCAAGCCGATTATTTTCGCGCTATGGCGCAATATGTGTGCAATGGCTTAGCCAAATGTGGGATAGCACTGTGCAACGGCAATATTATGGCCAGTAACCCGGAGCTGCGCAAAACGCTGCAGGAAGCCGTGGTTGAAGCTGAACAATGCGTTTCGGAACCCAGTAGTGAGCGCTTGCTTCATTTCAATATATTTTTAGATGTTCGTCTGGTACAGGGCAGTGAAACACTCTTTGCACAACTGCAATCCCGGCGCGCTGAATTGTTCAAAAAACCGCTGTTTTTGGCCGCGCTGGCCCGAGAAGTGAACCGCTGTGAGGTGCCCCTGAGTTTGTTTCAGCGTTTCATTTATGAAGACAATGAGCACAAAAAAGCCATAAATCTGAAAGTTAACGCGGTGGCCATTGTCAACAGTATTGTGCGCCTGTATGCGCTTTCTGTCGGGTTAAAAGTAGCCAGTACACCGGAGCGGTTAGCGGCGTTGAGCGAATCCGGACTCCTGTCTTCCAGAGACTGTGCTAATCTGAAAAGCATCTGGCTGTATTTAAATGAACTGCGCTTAAATAGCCAGCTGGATCAGCAAAAACCCGATAATCTGGTGGATATCCGTCAGCTAACACCTATGGAAAAATACCAACTCAAAAAAGCGTTTCAGAGTATTAAAAAAGCCCAGTCTGCGTTGCTGCTGAAATTCAGCAGTGGTCTTGGGGGGTAGCTTTGGACTTTTGGCATGCTGTGCTAAATCGACTCGGTTTGCGGATAGCAGATGGCGAGCTGCTGCGGCAACGCATGTCTGAGGTGGCACTATTGGCCGTGGATTTGGAGCTGACCGGACTGGATCCGCAACAGGATGATATTGTGTCTGTAGGCTGGATAAAAGGTGCCGGATTTAGTTTGGATCTGTCCAGCAGCCATCATGCGCTGGTGCAAACCGACAGCAGTTTAAAGCAAAGCCCGGTAATACATGGTATCACTGATGTTGAGTTACAAAGCGCAGTAAGTCTGCAACAGCAACTGGTGCAACTTGCGGCGTTGGCTGATGATCACGTCTGGGTGATGCACTGCCATCGACTGGATTGGGGCGTGTTGCAAAAAAGTTACCGACAGTGCCAGTTAACCTGTCCTTCACCGGTGATCATCGATACTTTGTTGCTGGAGCAATATCTGCTGGGGAAATCCGGCTATCAGAATAGCCCTGTGAGCCTCACCGAGAGTCGCCGACGGTACGGTCTGGCAACCGCGCCTGCCCACAATGCACTGGAAGATGCCGCCGCCACGCTGGAATTATTATTTGCTCAACTGGGGCGCTTAGGAGTTAAACCAGACGGACAATTTAAGCAGCTCTCACATACCGGCGCATTAATTTCAGGCTAACGCAGGTTATTGCCAAGTCGGACAATACCAACTGTAAGGCCCTTGTCTTCAAATACTGCGCTTTGACCGGGGGAAAGCTGTTTCACGGCGGAATAGTCCACCGCTTCACCACTGGTGTATCGGGTTCTGAGTTTAATATTGAACTGGTTTTTTGCTTCGTCTTCGGCCGCTATCAACCCTGTCGTTTTTGAACGATTATCCGGTTGTAGCGGCGCATTCACCGGCGATAGTCCTGCCGTAGGAATGCTCAGCGCCCGGGTTCTTTCGAAGTGAATTTGCGCATAAAACTGCCGATATATCGCTTCCGACTGATTGTTGCATACCACCACGGAAAAGCGATTTGACGAGCCACCAAACAGCCGGTTGGCTTCCAGCACTGCGCCGGTTTGCAGTTCAACCAATGCCTGACAACTTTGGGCCATGGTCTGGCCCGAACAAATACCCGCTAAAACCAGCAGGCCAAGCGCTTTTTTCTTCATTAAATAATACCGCTACAACTAAGTAGCTTAAGTATACATTTTTACAAGCAGGTTTAGTTTTGTAAAACTCTGTAACCCCAGGCTGGTAAGGTCATCTCACTGTTTTCATTAAGGTTTATTTGGTTATCTGAAAATATATCTGAGTATTTGCCGTGATACAGTGTCTCGTTAAAAGAAACGGTTTTAGGACTATCAGAGAAGTTGAATACAGCAAAGATCTTATCGCCGTCTTTTTCCCGGACAAAACTCAATACCGTTTTAGCTTCACTGTTGGGAACATGCACCATGCGACCACCAAACTGACCGTTCCACAGGGCTTTGTTGTCATGTTTCAGGGCGAACAAGGTTTTGTAGAGGTCGCCAATCGGATGGGGCTTCCAGACGATAGGGTCTTTTTCGAAAAACGCCAGTCGTTTGGCGTTGCCGGCTTCCTGCCCGTTGTACATCATAGGAAAACCTTCGCCAATAACTGATAAGGTGATCACTGCGTCCAGTGCCTCCCCATAGTTTTCGAACATGGTGCCTTCCCAGGCGTTCGAATCATGGTTGGCTACATGTACCATGCGATAGGCTTCTGCTGGAAAGGCACTTTCATTCCAGGAGTAATAAACAAATAGGCCATTAACATCGGCATGGCCTTTTACGATCTCATGCATGGTTTTCGACCATGACCAGGCGTAAGTCATATCAAAGGCTTCGGCATGTAGATCCCGAGATTCCCATTCTGCCAGCATTAAAACGGGTTTTATGGCATCTAACTCTTTGCGCACGTTGTTCCAGAAATCCACCGGTACAAATCCGGCCACGTCACAGCGATAACCATCAACACCAACTTCGGCCACCCAATATTTCATCGCTTCGGTCATATACTTGCGAAGCTCAGGCTGAGAAAAATCCAGATCGATAATATCTGACCAGTCCCACCAGGGGGTTGGTCTGAAGTCGCCTTTGTAATCCCGCTCGTACCATTCGGGGTGTTCAAAGCGCATCCAGTTGTCCCAGGCCGTGTGATTTGCGACCCAGTCCAGAATGACGTACATGCCTAAATCATGAGCCGCATCCACAAAAGCTTTCAAATCATCCAGGGTGCCAAATTCAGGGTTGACCTTCATGTAGTCTTTTACTGAATAGGGGCTGCCTAAACTGCCTTTGCGGTTTTCTTCTCCTATCGGGTGAACCGGCATTAACCACAGCACATCAATCCCTAGTGCTTTCAGGCGTGGCAACTGCTCCTGAGCTGCTGCAAAGGTGCCTTCTGGTGTAAACTGACGGGTATTGATCTGGTACATAGTGGCGTTTTTGGACCATTCCGGGTGGGTCAGCTTGACGTAGGGTTGCGGCTGATAGGGGTCCTTCACCTCTGGTGTGCTACCACAGGCCATTAACAGCAGACTTAAACAGACACTCACACAACAACGAATAGATAAACGCATACCACTCCCAAACAAAATGGTTCAAAATTTAGCCTTTAACTATAGTTAACAACCCGCCGCAGTATCAAATATCTGCATACGTATTCAGTTCAAAAGTGCCATAACGCCCGGTGTGGTAGGAGCAGTATTGTCTTAAGTTATCCTTGTTGTGGGGTTATTTTGATTGCAGTGCAAATAGTTCAATAAGACCGTAATAAAAGGCCAGAAACATCACAGTAGCGTGCTGCTCATCCGGAAAGTAGCGAGATCTGATGTGTAAATCAGGATTGTTTAGTGCGTTAAGTCCGGCAATAAACTCATTGCCCCATTGGCGATTCGTCATGCCCAGTTCCCCCAGATGAGCGTTGTTGGCTAACCCGATAAAGACACTGAGCTGGGTGTCTTTCAGTTTATTCTGATTTTTGGTCAGAGTTCGGTTCAGATAATTATCATCCCAGACAAAGGTGGCATCGGCAATCAGATACTGATCGAATAATTCTGGCTGGGTTAAAAGTACATGAGCAACAAATAGCCCGCCAAAAGACATTCCCAAAATCCCTCTTTGCTGGTTGGATCTATAAGTGGAATCAATGTGGGGGATCAATTCCTGTTGAATAAAATGAGCAAAGCGGTCGGCACCGCCACTGTTGTCTTTTAATTCGTCCAGTACTTTGCCTTTGAAAATCAAGTCTGTTTTTGTCGGGGTCAAGTCTCTGGAACGATTGGTATTGGGAATCGCGACAATTATGAATTCTGGTATTTGTTGGTTTAAGTCTTCTGCGCCCAGTGATTCCACCATGCCGGTGATGCCTCTAACCCGTGTCACACCCCCGTCCAATAAATAGAGAACCGGATACGTTTTTTCAGGTTTTTGTTGATAAGAGCGGGGTAAATACACTGCGAATTGCCGGTTTTCCTGCATAATCGTTGAGTTCACCTTATGCCAATAACCACTGATTATAGGCTCGGCTGAATTATCAGTGGCTTGCGCAGACCATGAAAAAGCCATTGCACTCAAAATTAGAAAGATAACTGGAAGAATTGTTTTCATATCGAATAGCATTTTATTTTAAGGGTTATTGTTGCTTTCAACCTTAATGTATTTCGGTGAAGAACAATTGCAAAATCTTGCGCTTTTTGTTTATGCTTCTTCACAGGACAACCACGGATAGTCGTTATGTTAAGGTTTCATGCCAATAAACCTGCCGGGAATACCTCACAGCAACTTGCCTTATCTCAGTCATTGGATTTACCCCTAGGGGTGAATTTCCGGGTATGGGATGTTCCGACGAATAACGTACAATATCAGTACGAACAGGGTCATACACTCAGCCTCTATTTAAGTGGAGGATATCGTACCTACCGCAAAGATATGCCTGATAAAAAAGGTTACCCCGGCGCACTTTGCCTGATGCCGCAAGGTCACTGGAGTCAATGGCAAACACTGGGGCCTATTCGAATAGCGCATTTATATGTCCCAGATACCCTGTTACGGCGAGAAGCGGAGAGACACTTTGACATGGATGCACGGTTCGCCAATTTGCGGGACTTGGTGTATCAACAGGATCAGGCACTTAGTCATCAAATCCTTAGCTTTATCAATACCTTGAACTCTGGTGTGGCAATAGAACACATTTATCTGGAGCAAATGATAAGCAGTTTGTCTTGCGAGCTGTTGGCCAAATATTGCGATACCGGGGCGCTCAAGAACAGTGTCGCTGGCGGTTTATCGGCCCAAGACAAACGCACTATTAAATCTTATATTCTGGATAACCTTGGCAATAAGTTGAGTATTGAAAGGCTTGCCGCCAAGCTTGCACTCAGCCCCTATCACTTCGCACGCATGTTTAAGCTGAGCTTTGGTGACAGCCCTGCGGATTATATTTTACGGCATCGTGTGGAGTGGGCCAAAGTCTTACTTAAAGGGCAAAGTCCCCTGACCGATATCGCCTTGCACTGTGGCTTCAGCCATCAAAGTCATTTCTGTAATTACTTCAAAAAGTTATGCGGCGTGACACCGGCAAAATATCGAAAAATGCTGCATTCGACTTAAAAAAAACTCTATACATCGCGTTTTACTTCGACCCTTTGGGGTTTCAGGTTATACATGTCCCTGCTTTTAATTTTGTTCAGTAAGGGATTGCATTGATGAAACCTGTTTTAAGTATTTTGTTCTGGATTGTGGGTTGTACGTTTGTTCAGGCCACCGAGCGCCAGCTTGATTTAGTTGTGGGGAACGCCACTCAAATTCAGATTGATTCGACGATTCTGCAGCAGCAAAGAAACGTTGTTGTACATCTGCCCGATAATTATCATTCTTCCCAACAGAGGTATCCTACTCTTTATTTGTTGGACGGTGAGCGCCACCTGAACCACGCTGTACTCGCGACGCGACTATATCAGGAGTTAAATCAGGTTCCGCAACTGATCATTGTTGCCATTCATAATCGCCCTCAGGAAGATGCACGCAGCCATGATCTTTACCACAATCGTAAGCAGTTCGCCGAATTCATGGGTAAGGAACTACGGGAATATATTGATGCCAGGTATCGCACAACAGAAGATGCGACCCTTTATGGGCACTCATTAGCTGCCTTTTTCACGGTAGATTTACTCAGTGCTCATCCGGAGTATTTTGACCGGTATATCGCTGCCAGCCCTCCGTTGCAAAACTTCGCTGCCGACTTTTATCAAAAGCTGGTGGGACAAAATCCAATGAAGCCAAAGTCACTCTATCTGACAATGGCCTCAAGAACGGCTGAGGGGGATGAGGTTTTTGACGCCTATCTCAAGTTCACGCAGCTGTTGGAAAATAAGACTCCCGGTAACCTGCAATGGACGGCCGAGGTATTTGCAGATCAAAATCACATTACTAATTATTACATCAGCTTTTTTAAGGGTATCGGCATCGTATTTGATGAACACTGACGTCTACTGAAACATCATTGCACCATCTGAAAGGGCCGCGTTGAATAAAATTCAATTCACTTACTCATGGACTTCTGGTCTGTTTACCTCTAACGTGGAGCTTAACGTTGCACAATTGAACGAGCGAAAGGGTGAAGGACCGAATTCTGGACAAGAAGCTTGAAGCAATGTCGGGCTGGTTAACCTCGTTAAGCTCTTTTGGATGATAAAAACAGAGGGGAGAAAATCGTGAAGGACAATGAAGCCAGTTCTACCGCCTATACCGTGTTACAAGGATTGCTCTTTGTGGCACAAAAACCTGAGCTAAGTCATCTGGTGTCGCCGCGAAATCGCGAGCTGGGTACCCATATCCTGCAAAGTTCCGCCCAGGGACGCAAAAGACTTAATCAAATTAATTCCGCTGCCGGTAAGATTTTACTGCCACTGATGGAGCGGCTGCTGTTACCTTCCATCAGTCTGCATTACGTGCTGCGCAAAGCCTATATTGAAAAGAAAGTACGCGAGGCGATTGACGCCGGCGCCACTCAAATCATTAATCTTGGGGCCGGGTTCGATACACTGCTGTATCGTCTGGCGGAAGAAAATACACAGCTCAATTGTATTGAAATTGACCATCCTGCAACCCATCAGGTGAAAAAGCAGGCCCTGACTTCTGAGCAATTAAAACTGGATAACCTGCATTTTTTACCGGTGGACTTTACCCATCAAACCTTGCAGCAGGAGCTGGGACAGTGCAGTGCTTTTGCGCCAGAAAAGCCGACTGTGTGCATCGTCGAAGGGGTGCTAATGTATTTGACACCAGAGCAAATATACAGCCTGTTGCAGTCTTTACTGGATTTGCTTGATAGCAGCCCCAGACATTTAGTCTTTACTGCGGTAGAACCTGCCAGTAATCATCCGGAATCTTACGGACCCTTGTTGAAGCTTTACCTGAAACTAAAAGGTGAACCGCTAAACTGGCTGTGTGAGGAAAATGACTTAAAAGCCTTTATAGAACGGTCAGATTTTAAATTGCAGGAAACCGCCAACAGTGACGTTTTTCGGCAGTATTTTATGCCTGATTATCCACACCGCCTGCACAAGGGGGAATACGGTGCTTTTGCTGTCTCGACCTCAACAGGGGAGGCGTAAATATGCCGATTTGTATGCGCCTGGCAGGCAGCACCGCAGAGTTGGACAGTGTTTTTCGGTTGCGGCACCTGGTGTTTGCAGAGCAGGAAAATATATTACAAGGCAATAGTGAAAAGCGGCTGTATGATCGCTTTGATGCCTTTCCTTCCTCGGTACAAATGATGGCTCAGCACAACGGGGAAACGGTGGGGGCCTTTCGCTTTTCAATGGATGACAGTTGCGGCTTGCCTGCGGATGAGTATTTTGATTTTCGTCCATATGTACCCAAAGATGCCCGGTTAATGCATTCCGGTATGTTTTGTGTTCACCAGGATTACCGTGGTGAGAAAATCGCCATGGGACTCATTTTAATGGCGGCCTATTACGCCATTTCAAATAACATCACTCATGTTGTGGCTCCAATCAATCCAACCATTGCGCCTTTGCTTCGGCGTATCGGTTTTAAAAAAGTGGGTGAGCAGTTTCATGACCCGCATCTGGATTGTCAGGTTTTACCTCTCTTGATGGATATGGCTGATATTAAAGACTTTTTTGTCGAGTTTATTCGTCAGAATAAACTGCATGACTTCATCATGGATTATCAACGCTGGTTCTGCAAAGCAGGAGAAACTATCGTTAAAGCCGGAGATGAAGGGGCTGAGGCCTTTATTATCATTGATGGCTGTGCCGAAGTGCGAATACCAGAAAAGAACACCGTGCTGGCGACATTAGAGCCGGGAGAAATGTTTGGTGAACTGGCTTTGATCACGGGAGAAAAGCGCAGTGCCGATGTGGTGGCCAAAACCGATTTGCAAATGATGGTGATGACTAAAGAAACCTTCTTGAAGCGCTTTGTAGAAGACTCCAACAAAGCGCTGACGTTGATGCGCATGATCAGCAAGCGCAGTCAAAGTATGATTATGAATCTCAAATACGGACACCTGGCAAAGGAAGATGCATTAGCTGACTAGTGGGCTGGCTTTCTGTCTATTTGAAAATGATGTTAGTTGACACCATTAACCATAGCAACCTTCGCAGCAATAGGCGCTGCGACTGGAATATCTGTCTCCACTTTTCCAAAATTTTGTCGTAAGATATCATCGGAATAAGAGCCTTTTATATAAAAATATTGGTTTGAGGCTCTACGAACTGCAAAGTCAGAGATACCATCGCCATCATAATCTGCTACTACGGGTATATCGGAGGCATCGAGTCCAAACCTGACCCTTTGAATGCCATCTGAAGCCTCAGAGTTATAATTACTTCCTGAAGAATTCAGTACGTACCATGTTTGTGTAGAAGGCCGTCTCACCGCTAAATCAGCTTTGCCATCCCCATCAAAATCACCCGTTACCGGTATGTCTTCGGTTCGTGCACCAAAACGATATCTACTTATTCCATCATCGTGCGCAGAGAGGGCATCAACACCCGAAGAGTTTCGGATATACCAGTATTGATTGGAAGGCCTACGAACGGCAATGTCTGCTTTACCATCGCCATCGTAGTCAGCTACAACAGGAATATCTTCCTTGTTTAAAGCAAACTGAATCCTGCTGATTCCATCGGCAAATCCAGATAGCTCGTCCACACCGGAAGAATTGTGTATATACCACATGAAGTTGCCAGGTCTACGCACCGCAATGTCGGTGATGCCATCGCCGTCATAATCTGCAGGTACAGGGATATCTTCTTCGTCCAGACCAAACTGAAAACGAGTGATGCCATCGTTAAACTGAGTGAGTGGATCAATTCCAGATGAGTTTCTTATGTACCAATATTTATTCGAGGCGCGTCTTACTGCAATATCTGTGATTCCATCACCATCAAAGTCTCCTGAAATGGGGATATCCCCAACAGAAAAACCAAATTCGTGCCTCTGAATTTCACCATCAGAAGAGTTGAGAACGTATTGCATGGAGGTATTTGGCCTACGTACTATCAAATCCGCTTTGCCATCACCGTCATAGTCGAGTGGTGGATTAAAACTATTCGTTTCAACAAGACGGATTTGTGCTCCGGTGTTTTGGTTGTTGCTTCTATATTTAGGCCATGGAGTTTGCGCAAGACCTTGACTATCTGTTTGCAGCGCTATAATTGTCCCTTTTGAATTGGCTACAATTAGTCTGCCCTCATTGTCTAAAGACGGAGATAAAATTAGGTCTCCTTCAGTTTCATAGCGCCATAGTTCAACGCCATCTCTGTTAATTGCATAAACATGATTATCTAATGAGGTAAAATACAGTGTTCCATCATTACCAATAAGAGGGGAAGAAAAAATTATTCCTTCTGTTTGGAATTGCCATTTTTCACTACCGTCGGGGTTTAACGCATATAGCGTACCTCCATAATCCCCGACGTAAATTGTGCCATCAACATCAACTGTGGGTTGCGTTTGTCCAGAAAAGTCAATACGCCAAACTAATTCACCCTCTGGCGAAACAGCGTATAAATACCCTCTTTCACTGCCGATATAAATATTGCCGTCTATCCCTATAGAAGGACTGCCTTTGAAGATATCCTGTAAATCAAATTGCCATCTGGATTGCCCTTCGGGAGAAATCGCTTCGAGATAATAGTTATCCTTACCAAGCATATAAATGGTGCCATCGTCCCCGACAATGGGAAAGGTAAAAGGAGACTGGCTGGCATACTTCCATCGTTCAGTGCCGTCTGCTCTAAGTGCAATCAAATGTTCGTCAGTCGTGAAATAGAGAGTACCGTCTTTGGCAATCGCAATGGCACTGATAGAAAGCCCCGATGTTACGTAAATCCATTTCTCAGTACCGTCTGTATTGAATGCGTATAATGCACTTTGCTCGTCATTAATAGCTACGTCATGGAAATAAAGCGTTTCGTCTGTGCCAATAACCGGTGACAAATAGATACGTCCTTCGGTTTGAATCTCCCAGTTTATATCACCCTCGGGACTTATGGAGTAGAGTTTACCTAAATCGGTGCCGAAATATGAGTTTCCTTCTTGGTCCAGCACCGGCATAGAAATGAGGCGGTTTGCGACGGGTAACGACACACGCCAGATATCTCTGTCTGATTGAATTACCTCTCTGTTCGATTGCGGGGAGACCCGGGCTGGAGAGGTGAGATGGTTACCTATCAACTGCTCAACATATTTAGATCCCGGATTGGCAACTGCCTGGAGACTACAGACAACAAGGAGTAACAGATGTAAATTAAGTAATTTCATAATCGGCCAATGATGGATAACCCTTTGGGATATTCTTGCAAGTTAAAGATACAAGGTACCAGTGTGAAACCCGTTTAGTTAACTGAGCTTTCTGGCCTTAAAGCGTCTGCCTTTAATTTTGCCTTCTTTGAAGTAATTAATGGCGCGCTTAACACTGCGTATTTTCACCGCGACAAACGAATGGGTGGCGGTGATTTTAATTTTGCCAATGTCATCACCGGGAATATCGGCATCCTGAGTCAGGGCACCCAGAATATCGCCCGGGCGTAGCTTGTTCTTTTTGCCACCATCAATGGCCACTGTCTGGAACTTTGGCTCCAAAATGCGATTGGCGTGAAAGCGCAGAGCCTGGATGCCTTTCCACTGGGCTTTTTGTCCCTGTAACTCTTCTATAGCCCGAACAAAGTGTACTTCTTCCGGTGCTGCCAATGTTACTGCCATACCTTCACTATCGGCCCGGCCGGTTCGGCCAATACGGTGAATATGGGCTTCTGATTCCATGGCTACCTGATAGTTGATCACCAGGCTGACGCCATCTATGTCCAGTCCCCGTGAGGCCACATCCGTTGCCACCATGATCAGCTCACTTTGATTGCTGAAACGGGCAATCACCTGATTGCGCTCTTTTTGTTCTAAATCACCGTTCAAGGCAATGGCACTAAAGCCCATGTCTCGCAAATCGTCAGCCAGCTCCTTACAGGCGATTTTGGTATTACAGAAAATGATGCAGGACTCAGGTTGATACTCAGATAATACTGCCGCAGTGGCTTTAACTTTGTGATCCTTTTGCACTTCGAAGAACAGTTGCTCAATCTTTTTGTTGTCGTGGGTGGTTTTTACCACCACTTCTACCGGCGCATTCTGGATAGACTGGCTGATGCGTTTTATGCTCTCAGGGAAGGTGGCTGAGAACAACAGGGTTTGGCGATCCTGGGGCACTTCCTGAATCACAGTGGTCATCTCTTCTTCAAAGCCCATATCCAGCATCCGGTCAGCTTCGTCTAGCACCAGGGTTTTCACATGCCACAAGTTAAGATGCCCTTTCAAAATTAAATCCATGATGCGGCCTGGTGTACCCACAACGACATGGGCGCTGTGCTGTAACGATTGGATTTGTGGGCCTATTGCCGTGCCGCCGTAAAGTGTTAACACCTTGAGATTGGTCATGCGCTTGCCTAGTTTGCGCACTTCTTCGGCCACCTGCTCGGCCAACTCTCGGGTGGGGCAAAGCACCAGGCTCTGTACGCCAAAGCTGCTGGTATCGGTTTTTTGCAGCAAACCCAAGGCAAAGGTTAGGGTTTTCCCGCTACCGGTTTTGGCCTGTCCCAGCACATCTTTACCCGCCAAAATTTCCGGCAAGGCCTTTTGCTGAATCTCGGTCATCTCGGTAAATTGCTGACTTTGCAGCGCTTCGTGCAACGCCGGGTTTAAAGGAAGTAAATCAAATTTGCTATGCACAAGACACCTGTTTAGTTGGAATTGAGATAATCGCGAGGATCAATTGCCGGGAATTATCCCGATTATTGCAGGCAGGTACAAATTTAAAATAAAAAGCCCGGCGAGCCGGGCTTAATATAGAGCGAAATAGCTGTGGTTTTTTACAATGAAAAACCCGGCGCTGTGATATTAACTTCGGTGATGTCACCGTACTTTTTCACGATCTCTTTAATGTCTGCGCTTTTACCGATAATGGTAAATTGCAGGTTTTCACGTGGGAAGTAATTGTTAATCAGGGCTTTGCTGGCTTTGGCATCCAGTTTGTCGACATTACTTTGAAAGTTATTGATAAAACTTTCGTTAAAGCCGTAGATAAACATATCCCCCAATAAACCAGACAGTTGTCCGGTGGTTTCATATCGGGGAGGAAACAAGCCCTTCACATAGGCTTTGGCGGATTTCAGCGTGGCATCATCCAGCCCTTGTTCCCATAGCCGCTGGTAAGTACTCAGGGCCAAATCTATAGCCGCTTCGGTATTTTCTGTGGCGGTAAAGGTGGAAATGTAAAAGCTGCCGGCGTGTTTCATGGCATCGAAACGGCTTCTGGCACCATAGGTTAACCCTGAGTTAACCCGCAGTTCGTCGTTTAGCCAGGACGTAAAGCGGCCACCCAGAACGGTGTTGATTACGCTTAATGCCACAAAATCCTCATTGCTTCTGGCGATGCCCTGACCACCAATGAAGAAGGTGGTTTCTCTGGCATCGTCTTTATTAACCAGAACAACCCGGTTCTTCTCAAAGCCGGAGACGGTTGGAAAAGCCGTTGCTTTGGCGGCTTTGCCCGTGCCTTGCCAGTTACCAAATAAAGACTCAACCAGGGTTAACATGGCTTTTGCATCAAAATCGCCCACTAACACCAGTGCGGCATTTTCCGGGCGGAACCAGCCTGTATAGAAAGATTTCAGATGCTCAAGCCCGGCTTGCTCTACCGAAGTCTCATCGCCACCAACCGGACTGCTGTATGGATGTCCTGCAAAAATTTGCTGGTTAAAGTAGGCGCCAATGACATTGCGAGGACTTTCTTTCTGGCGTTTCAGGTTACCCAGATAACGGGTTTTATATTTGTCGAACTCTTCAGCATTAAAGGCCGGAGCCTGAACCACATCGGCCAGTAGCTTCAGAATTTTATCCTGATCCTTTTTGGCAAATGAGGCTGAAATACGGCTGTCGTCCAATGACACGCCGGTGCTCATTTCTGCACCCACAAACTCAAGCGTTTCCTCGAAGCTGTTTTTGTCCAACTCGCCGGCACCAAACAACATATTTTCGGTGGTCATGGTGGCCAGTCCCGGCAGATCACCATCGCGGGTAGCACCGGCATTAAATACCACTGTGGCATCAATTAGTGGTACTTCTTTTTGTTCCATCAGATAGATGGTTAAACCGTTTTCCAGCGTCGTTTTTTGGTATTCGGGCAAGCTGTATGCGGCGAGCGCCTGTTGACTGAGAAACAGCGCAACAACCAATATGACTTTATAGATCGTTTTCATGGCTGTCCTCCTTAGAATCTAAAATGCCAACGGTGCGGTTGCGTTTGATCAGATAGGTTTTTGCCACCCGCTGAATATCCTCTGCCGTCACTTTTTCAAAGTCTTGCGGCGCACTAAACATCTTCTTGTAGTCGCCGTGGAATAGTTCGTAACGGCCCAACATATCGGCGCGATTATTAATGGTGCCGATATCGCGATAGAAATTCACCAGACGTTGGTTTTTCACTTTCTGCAGCTCTTTTTCAGTGATGCCCTCTTTGGCCACTGCGTTCAGTTCGGCAATGATGGCTTTTTCCAGGGTTTCAGCATCCGCTGACTGGCTGGCTACGCCGTAAACATAAAATAAGTTGGGATCAAAGCTGTCGAATGCAAAGGTGGAAATGCTGTCGGCCACCTGTTGCTCAAAAACCAAAGCCCGCACTAAACGAGAACTGTTGCCGGAAGATAAGATGTCGCTCAGCAATTGCAGCGGGTAGTAATCTTCATGGGAATTGGGCGGCATGTGAAAGCCCATCATAATATTGGCACTGGTGACTGATGGTTTTTGTGTATAAACGCGGCGTTCGCCTTTTTGTTCCGGCTCAACCGTGTGGATTTTTCTGGGTGGTTCCTGTGCCGGGATCGGCTCAAAATACTTTTCGGCCAATCGCTTAACTTCTTCGGTATCCACCGCGCCCACAATCACAGTCACGGCATTGTTGGGGGCATAAAAGGTTTTGTGAAAGGACTTGAGGTCGTCCATGGTCCAGTTTTCTATGTCCGAAGCGTGACCAATGACAGGCCAGCTGTAGGGATGGGCGCGAAACGCCGCATTTTTAACTTCTTCCCAGATAGTGCGAAAGTTACTGTTTTCCAGACCCGTAGAGCGCTCTGAGGTGACAACACCGCGTTCGCTTTCTACGATTTCGGGATCCAAGGCCAGATGCTGAATACGGTCAGCTTCCAGGTCGAACATAACTTCAATGGCATCAGCCGGGAACCAGTCAGTGTATACCGTCAAATTCTCACTGGTATAAGCGTTGTTAGCCCCGCCGTTAGCTTCCATGGTTTGGTCAAACATTTTGGGGCCGTATTTTTTCGCACCATTAAACATCATGTGTTCAAAAAAATGTGCCAAACCTGTGGTTCCGGGATATTCGTTACGGGAGCCCACTTTCCAAAAGATATACATGTTGGCGTTGGGGATTGAATGGTCTTCCATCACCATGATGGTCATACCGTTTTTTAGGGTGAATTTAGTGATATCGTCGGGCGACATTTCTGCCTGTAATGGCAGTGTGAGGCCCATTAACAGTATCAACCCGATGCGGGTACAAAATCGTCTAAGCATGGCTTACCTTTGCCTTATTGTTATCTGAAAGCAAAACCTTAGCCTGGATTGCGCCTGATGGGAATTGTTAGCCTTTGTAAATTGTGTTTAAAAGGGTTAATTGCATTCTGAGGTTGGCAAATTTGTTTATCCGATCGCTGAGTGCCAAAAGCAGGCCACCGGTAACTCTGGTTGATTGACTTCTATTACCGTTTTCTGATTTCTAAATTCCTATCTTGCACTGAATTGCTATATCGAAAATACAAAGCCTTTAAAAATGGGCTGACAAGGGAAGTTGGGTTCTGCGTCTTAATGCGTTGGCAGACGCTAAGGTTCCTATAAATGCAAACTCATAATAGTGAATATAAGCATTGTACTGCAGGTTTTAGCTACATAATAATGCTTTTTCACACTATTAATTGGTTTTCGCAATAATGTTTATTTACATTATACTGTCAATATTATAAACACTATAACGGAAATTGGCACTATTATGGAGCTCGATAGAAAAAGTAATGCAGCTATCTTGAAGGTGATAGGTAAGCGATTCTTACAGGCACGTCTTAATGAAGGACTAGAGCAACAGGAGTTGGCTGATAAAGCTGGCGTAAATGTCTCAACGGTTCAGAGCTTAGAGGGGGGTAAACGAAGCGTTGGAATGATAAAGGTGTTAGCTGTAATGCGTGCCTTGGGCAAGTTACATGAAATAGATAACTTTATGCCGGAGCCGCCAATTAAGTCAGCATCTTTGCTTACAGCAAGAAATGAAAAGCGTAAGCGTGTATCAAAACCTAAGGGTGGAAAAGAGCCGTCAACGGGTTTTGAGTGGAATAAACCGATTCAACAATTACATGGAGATAAGGACAAGTAATGGCAGAAGTAATCGAAAAGGCTGATATATATCTGTGGGATACATTGATAGGCTCAGTCACTTGGCAAAGGGGATTGGGGTTCTTTGAGTATTCAAAGCATTTTCAGCGTTCGGGCATTGAGTTGTCACCAATTAAGATGCCGTTAAGCGGTAAGTCTTATTCGTTTGGTGATTTATCAAAAGAAACCTTTAAAGGTTTGCCAGGAATGTTGGCCGATAGTTTGCCGGACAAGTTTGGTAACCGATTAATTGACCAGTGGCTAGAGCATAAATCTCGCGATCCAGAATCATTCAGTCCAATAGAGCGTCTTTGTTATATCGGCTCTCGTGGTATGGGGGGGTTAGAGTTTAAGCCGACTGTTGGTGAGATCAAAGAAAGCGTATCTGAGATTCAATTAAGTGAGCTTGTTGATCTGGCGAATGAGGCGCTCCAAGAAAAGACTGAGTTAAATACGACGTTTGCTCATGAGAGTCAGGATGCGCGACGCGAAACTGTTGAGCAAATTATTTTAGTTGGTACATCAGCTGGCGGTGCGCGAGCAAAAGCGGTTATTGCTTGGAATAAAGAAACCAATGTCATTAAAACTGGTCAAGCCCCGGCTGGTGAAGGTTTCGATTACTACTTGTTAAAGTTTGATGGCGTTGATGGCAATAAAGATAAGGAGTTGCTTTCAGATCCGAAAGGTTTTGGTTTACTTGAATACGCTTATTACTTAATGGCCCTGGATGCTGGCGTTGAAATGAATGAATGTCGCTTGTTTGAAGAAAACGGGCGTTCTCACTTTATGACCAGGCGCTTTGACAGGCTTAATGGTGGTGACAAGATTCATATGCAATCGCTGTGTGGTATGGCTCACTATGATTTCAACGTATCTGGCGGCTACTCTTATGAGCAGGCGATAGGCGTTATGCGTGAGCTAGGTTTATCGGCCAAAGAAATTGAGCAGTTCTATTTGCGGATGGTTTTCAATGTGGTGTCTGTTAACCAAGATGATCACACAAAGAACATTTCATTTTTAATGGATCAGTCTGGTGTTTGGCGGCTGTCGCCAGCTTACGATATCACTTATAGTAATGGTACTGGCTGGACAAGTAAGCATCAAATGACCATTAATGGTAAAACACGAGATATTCAGTTGGACGATTTATTAGCTGTGGCGCATTTTGCTGACATTGGTAAAGCGAAAGCTAAGAAAGTGGTAAAGGCTGTGGTGGAGACGGTTTCTAATTGGTCGCATTACGCGAATAAATCCGGTTTGGTCGCCTTTGGCTATATGGATGAACTTGTGGCCGAAGTTGGCAAAGCTCATCGCCTGTACTTGGGGGAGGACTTATAGTCTTCAATGTGGGGCAAACTGCCAAAGCTCAATGTTTCGCTGAAGAAATTATGGCTTATTTATGAGGGGCGCTATGTTTGCATTTGCTCAAAGTTGTCATGGAACAATATTGCTCTGACCCTCCGCTTCCTTAAAGCTGCCGTCCACCACTTTAATCTTATGTTTAAAAGTTAGGTTCTTTTTTATGTAAATTAAGTGCGTCATTGGCGTATTTTTGTTTAGTGTTAAAGTCACCAAATAGTAAATATTGAAATGCCTATATTCACCAAGTTCATAACTGAGTTGATGACCGACGACGAACAAATTTATATGTTATTGGCTTACCCGAAAAATGTGCAGGACAACCTGACAGACGCACAGCTTAAAAAGCTAAAGCAAATCGTAGAGAGGTGGTCAGAATGAATGACGACTTGTTTAAACAATTAATAGAGAGTGTTGGTCAAGCCAACGATATCATCAAAGGTAATGCCAGGCCTACCCGTACAACGAAGTTTGCTGAGCCGCAAGTAAGAGCCATTCGCGCCAAAACAGGATTAACACAAGCCCGATTTGCTGACGTATTGGGTGTGAGCAAACGCACGTTAGAAAATTGGGAGCAAGGCCGCCGCCATCCAACAGGTCCTGCTCGCGCCTTACTTAAAATTTTAGATGCTGATCCCAAGCACGCATTGGAAGCACTTAACCAATAAACGACCTTTAAAAGTTTGTCAGATTCAGGGCTGACCTTTTCATCGGTTTTGCGTTAAGGTGATAAGACGCTATCCTCGCGAGTGACTGATGAAGATTACCATTCTTGCTAACAGGGACCTGCACGCAAACATTGCGCTTAATCTGCTACGGCCCTTATTTGAACAACATAATGTGACCGTGTTTTTGTCTGAGTCTGTAGGCTTGCCGAAAAAGGACTGGGTAATACCTGAGGCGTTAAAGCAACTGAAGTTTTTAGAGCAGGCATTGTTTAATCAGGTGATTTGCCCGTTGGCAGAGCAGCAAAAAAACAAAGCGCGTTATCTGACTTTTGATGAGCTGGGAGAACTAGGCGGAAATAGTGGCGAAAATGGTTGCCGTGTATTGGAAAACATTAATCAGCCAGAGGGGCTGGCAACATTTAAAGCATCTGAACCTGACCTGGTAATTTCCATCCGCTTTGGCAAAATCATCAAATCTCCGGTTATCCAGGGGCCCAGATTGGGCGTGCTAAACCTTCATTCCGGATTGCTGCCGCAATACCAGGGCATACTGACCACCTTACATTCTCTGCTTGCCGGAGAGTCACAGGTAGGTTGCACACTGCATTATATTGATTCCGGTGACATAGATACCGGGAGCATTATCGATACTGCAAGGGTATCGGTTGATAGCTCTGTATCTTTGTTTGGGCACGTTCTTAAGTTATACCCGCTCGGCGTGCAAATGATACTCAAGGCCGTTGAACAGTTGCAGCTGTGTGGGCAACTGGATTGTTACGAGCAGGATATAACCCGACAGCGATATTTTGGTTTGCCTGAAACCGAGCACTTTACGGCGCTTGCACGACAAGGTTTTGCGCTCTGGCATCAGGAGGAAGTTATCGAGGTATTGCAGCGCTATGTGCCGCAAGACAAGGTGAGGGAAATAACCAGGCTGAGCGGACACTCAGCCTGAGAGTATGATTAACTGCGCCAGCGCTTGGTGAGATCCTGATAATCGTCAATGCGGCGATCTCTGAAATAAGGCCAGATACGACGCACCGATTCACATCGCTGCATATCAAAGGTCACCATCAGATTTTCTTCTTTATTAGCGGATGCACTGGCGAGAATTTCACCTTGAGGGCCGGCGATAAAACTCTGTCCCCAAAACTGAATACCAGGATCGCCCACCATAGGTGAGGCTTCAAAGCCGGTGCGGTTGGCCACCATAACAGGTAATGAGTTAGCAACCGCATGACCGCGCTGAATGGTTTGCCATGCGCCAAATTGTCTTTGCTGCTCTTCTTCGCTGTCGGTTTTATCCCAGCCGATTGCTGTGGGATAAAGCAGAATTTCTGCTCCGGCCATAGCCATCAATCGGGCGGCCTCCGGATACCACTGGTCCCAACAAACCAATACGCCTAAACGGCCCACGGAGGTGTCAATCGGGGTAAAACCCAGGTCGCCAGGAGTAAAATAGAACTTCTCATAAAAGCCCGGATCATCCGGAATATGCATCTTGCGGTATTTACCCACCATGCCCTGTTTGCCGTCAAACACCACTGCGGTGTTGTGATACAGCCCAGCAGCGCGTTTTTCAAACAGAGAGGTCACCAGAACGATATTCAGATCGGCCGCGATTTGCGCAAAATAGTCGGTGGCAGGGCCAGGGATCGGCTCTGCCAGATTAAAAAAATCGGTGTTTTCTTCCTGGCAAAAATACAGGGTGCTGTGCAGCTCCTGTAGCATCACCAGTTGACAGCCTTCTTTGGCCAGACGTTCGATTTGGACCTTACTGGCTTCCCAGTTTTTGTGTTTGTCGTTGTCGGCAATGGCCTGTTGCACCAGACCAACGGTGAGCTTGCGGTCACTCATAAACTGTCACTCCACGGTTTAACTGTTCAATAATTTCAGGCTTTAAAGTGTTTGTGGGTACTTGCATACTGATGCAGTGCAAGCTACCGTACTGCTCTACTAATGCCCGACAATTTACCGGTATAACCTTGTAGTCCGGATAGGCTTTTTCAAGGGTCTGAATCGCCAGATTGTCTTCTGCTTCGTCGTACACTGGTGCAAAAACGTGTTTATTGCTGAGCAGGTAGTTGGCGTAAGACGCAGGCAATCTGTCACCTTCTTTATTGACAATGTGGGGTAGCGGTAATTCAAAAATTTCACTATCCGGCAATTGTTGCTGGCATTCATTCCGCAGATCATTGAGTCCCTGAAAATGGCTGTCTTCCGGGCGATTAAAGGCGGTCTGGATCACTAAATGATTTTTCGGGGTAAACCGCACCAGGGTATCTATATGGCCGTCGGTATCGTCGCCTTCCAGGTGGCCGTGCTTTAAAATAATCGTGCGCTTTGCGCCTAACTGCTCGGCAAAGCGCTTTTCATAACTGGCCAGTGTCATGTCGCCATTGCGTTCAGGATTGGTCAGACAAAGTTCGGTGGACAATAATAAACCGTCACCATTGATTTCCAGCGCGCCGCCTTCCAGCACCAGGTCAAATTCGGTTAATTGTTTGCGACACATATCTGCCAGATAGGCGCAATTTACCCGGTTGTCTTTACTGGCATCAAATTTGTTGCCCCAACCGTTAAAGGTAAAACTCACCGGATAGCGATGGCCACTTAACTCGCAGGTTAAAAAGCCATAATCCCGAATCCAGGTGTCGTTGTAATCGGCAGGCAGCAACATCACGCTGGAGCTGGGATGCAGTCTTTCCTGCAACAGGGGAATTTGCTCCGGGCGCGCCAACAAAATAACCGGGCAGGAGTAGGTATTCAGTTTGTTGATCAGCGAGATGTAAGTGTTTTGCACATCTTCCAGCCAGTCAGCCCAGTCTGTCTGGGCATCAGGCCAACTGAGTAAAATCGCTTCCTGAGATACCCATTCAGGTAATAATCGAGGTACAGATCCCATAATCATTTTCGTTAAGGATAAAGGTGGCAATTATAGCGTGGGATCTGGCAAAAAGTTTAGATTAATGAAAGAAAAAATAGTGATTTTGCGTTGAAGATTTAAAGGGGGGAGTTCCCCGAGTGGCATCGGGGAAACGCCAATAACAAAAATTATCGAACTGTCCAGCCGCCATCCAGCACCAGTGACTGGCCGGTCATGTTGCGGGCTTCTTTGGCCATCAGGAATTTCGCCGTATGGGCAATCTCAGCGATATCGATAAAGGCCTTTTTCGGCATCGGCTCCAGCATAATATTGTTGATCACTTCTTCTTCACTGATGCCATGGGCCTGCGCCTGATCCGCGATTTGCTTTTCCACCAGAGGGGTTTTTACGTAGGCCGGGCAGATGGTGTTGATGGTGATATCGGTATCAGCAGTTTCCAGCGCCAGCACTTTGGAGAATCCTGCCAGACCGTGTTTTGCGGCTACATAAGCGGATTTATAGGGGGATGCCACCAGACCGTGAATAGAGCCAATATTGATAATGCGACCAAAAGCCTGGTTACGCATACCGGGCAACAAGGCGCGGGTGAGCCGGGCCGGGCCGGTCAGCAGTATATCTACAATCAATTGCCAGCGATCCATGGGAAAACTCTCCAGCGGACTGACATGTTGGATACCGGCATTGTTGATTAGCACGTCCACTGGTGCATCCAGCTGTTCTACCATGGCATCAATATCCTGTTGTGAAGTAACGTTTAATACGAAAGTCTGCGCTTCAATGCCTTCTTCCCGCAACACACTCTGTGCCTGTTGCAAAGCATCCGCATTCAGGTCGGTCAGAATAAGTTGATGCTCTTCGCCTAATAATCTGGCGACTCCCAGGCCGATACCACTGGCGGCACCGGTGATTAAAACTCTGTGTTTCATTGTGCCTCTCCTGTGAAAGGTTGTGATTGCAAGCCATCAATCAGCTGCGTTATCGCCGTTAATTGCGCCCCAGAACGCTCGGCAAAATTATCCCCCGTGTAACCCCACCAGTCCCAACAGGCCAGTGGATTTAATGGGTTACCGGAAGCCACCTGCGGATATAACAGCACCAGATTTTTCTGCTCTGCCAGACTGTTGAAGCCGCCATTTGCGATGTAATCCGTTCCAATAGTGGCGTAATTTTGCTGACAGCCATGGAAACTGACGTGCAGCTCACAGGGTTCACCTGCGGCACATTGCTCAGGCACGTACAACCAGGCGTTTTCGTCCAGTCCGGTGGCGCTGTCATTAACTTCTGTTGGCTGTGGAATAGTATAGAGCTGGCCGGTTGAAGGGCTTGACTCGTCCGCCGCTTGTTCAGGGTACAGCCAATCCAGCATTACTTTGGCGGCGTTATAGTCGCAGTTATTGATAAAAGGTGTACTGGTTTCACTGCAGGCAACGCCAAAATCTTCGGTGGGTAAGCCGTGGTTGAAGGGCTTGTCCTGCACGTACTGAATGTGGGCTGTGGCTAGCAATGCCTGATATTGAGTATGCAGGGCATCTGAAACACTGGCCCCAACCCGATTGTCCAGGGTACCGTGCAACAACCAGACTCTGTCGTTTTTAAGGTTTTCCGGATTGGCTATCAGCGCTTTGTCAGCGGCGTATTTAACCGATTGGGTTAAGTCTTTTTGTTGCAGGGGCGCACCATCGGCCAGGCATTGCTTCATGGCCGTCATCAGGTTGCCTTCTGAGCAAAGGTACGGTCCTGCGGCCACAATACCGGCCCCGGAGACTTTGTCAGAATGGGCAATATGGTATTGATTCGCCATATAGCCACCGGAGGAAACGCCGGAAACCGTGATCTTGTTATTCAGTTCTAGCCTGAGCGGGTCAGTATCCGCCATTGCCTGATGAGCAGGCACTGAGACTGTGGCAATGACCAGACCACAGGCAACGAGATTGAGATAAGATTTTGCCATAGCTACTGCTCCAAAAACTGTTTGATGGTATCTGCTTGTTGCTGGATGCCGTAAATGCCGTCCAGATGGCCCCAGTCCCCCTGAATTTCAGCATAGTGTGATGTTTTTCCGGCTTGCTGCAATTGCTGGTGGGCCTGTTTCGCCATCTCCGGAAACAACAATAAATCTCCGGTGGCGGGCAGAAACAGGGTTTCGGCCTGCACTTTGTTTAGCGCGTTCTGCAGGTTGCCTTCATGACCGGCGATAAATAACTGACAGGCTCGCACCAGATACAAAATATGATTGGCATCCATGCTGCTGGCGCGACCTTGTGCAGCGCTATATAGCCAGTCCACTACCTTAAAGTTTTGGGTGATACTGGCTGCAGGCCCTGCTTCCATGGCGGAATGCTGAGGGTTGAGCTGATTGAAAATACGCGGATGCATGGCTTCCTGAGTAATGGTTGCCAATGACCGGGTTAATCCGGCCAGCGGAGGCGTTTTGTCGTAATAATCACCCTGCTGCCAGTTGGGGTCGTTTAAAATTGGCGCAGACCACTTTTGCAGTCCGGCCACTAACCAGGCGTCCGCTTCAGCCACACCAATAACCGATATCATTTTACCCACCTGTTCCGGATAGGCCACCGCCCACTCGATGGCCTGCATCGAGCCCATGGAAGGCCCCACGACGGCATGCAGTTTTTTGATACCCAAACTGTCGGTAAGGGCTTTTTGCGCTTCCACAAAATCGCGAATAGTGACCACCGGAAATGACAAGCCCCAGGGTTTTCCGGTTTCCGGATTAATTGAGGCTGGGCCGGTAGTAATCACTTGCTTATCATTGGCGTTGGCATTCACCAGGGTATCCATACTAATGACATAAAAGCGATTGGTATCAATGGCTTTTCCCGGTCCAATAATGGCATCCCAGTAACCGGGTTTGGCGTCCGATTCGTGATATTTACCAGCGGCATGGGAACTGCCGGTAAAATAATGGGTGATCAAAACGGCGTTTGATTTGTCCGCATTCAGTTGTCCGTAAGCTTCCCAGCCCAGGGTGACGTTAGGAATGGTTTTGCCATTGTGGGTTTGAAAATTGTCTATGCTGAAACGTTGTTTTTCCACCAGAAAGCTGGCCCAGCTAAACTGACAAAACAGCAGTAAACTGAGCAGGGCCAACAGGTGCTTGCGAAACAGGGGGAGACAGGGAATTTTTTTCATGGTTGTTGCATCTCAGTCAACTTAAAACAGGATAAATAAGGTTACTGCCAGAGCCAGTCCAATCAGCGGGACTACGCCGCTCATGGCAAACATGGACCAGTAAGCGCTGGCATGAGTTTCCTTACAAATGGCCCGAATAGTGGTAACAACATACCCGTTGTGAGGCAGGGTATCCAGTGCGCCGGAACTGATTGCGACAACCCGGTGCAGTTCTTCGGGATTTACCCCCTGATCCATATAATGGGGAGCCAGCAACGGCAGTGCGATGGCCTGGCCACCGGATGCGGAACCTGTCAGGCCAGCGATCACCGATACTGCCACTGCAGCTCCAATTAACTCGTTCCCCGGAATATGGGTCATAACATCCACTGCCACCTGAAAGGCTTCGGTGTTTTTGACTACAGCACCAAAACCAACCACAGCGGCGGTATTACCTATTGCAATCAGACAACCGGTTGTGCCTTCATTGATGGCGTTACTGAGATTTCTGAAGTAGGTGAAACACATCACCAGAATGGTCAACACGCCACCACCCAGGGCTAAAATTAGTGCTTTGTGACCAAAGGCGTCGTGCAGGAAAAAGGACAATAACAGAACCACTACCAGGGGAATAAAGCCCATCGCCGGATGGGGAAGCTGGTCTTTTTGCTCCGGACTTGTGCAGCTAGGATCGTCTTCTCTGTGTTCAAAGTGTTCGCCGTTGGCCACTGCCTTGCCAATCATTCGCTTTAACCACCAGTAACCAAACGTGGCCATAAATACCGCCACGATAAGACTCACCTGCCAGCCAGCATAAGGCGTTGTGCCCAGATATTTGATGGGGATCCAGTTTTGTATTTCCGGTGAACCGGCTGACGTCATGGTAAAGGTCACCGAGCCAAAGGCCAGTACTGCCGGAATAAAACGCCGCGGCAGGTTGGCATCTTTAAATAAACTCAATGCCATGGGATAGACGGAAAATGCCACTACAAACAAGTTTACCCCGCCGTAGGTTAAAATGGCGCACGCCGCAATAATGGCAAACACCGCATGTTGCATACCCAGTTTACCCACAATCCAGTGGGCAACACTGTCTGCTAATCCGGTATCTTCCATAAATTTGCCGAACAATGAGCCCAGCAAAAACATAAAAAACCAGGATGCGATAAAACTGGTGAAGCCAGTCATGTAAAAACTGACCAGGTCTTCATTTTCAGCCAGTAGTGGTAATCCATTGCAAAGTGCCACCAGGATGGCGCACAGCGGGGCACTGATAAACAAATTCATGCCCCGCATGGTCAGTGCTATCAGCAGTGCCAAACCACCAATAAGCCCTATCATTCCAATCATTTCTGTCAAGATGTCGTACTCCTGTTGCCGTTGCCCTTACTGCATAAGCAAAACCAACGTCTTTAAGACAGCCACTTCCTCAGCCTGCGCCGAGGAGGTGACTGTAAAACCCTACAAAACTGACATTGAGATGAAGGAGTTTCGGGTTGATTCTGAAACAGGCCCGAAAAATTTCATATGGTACTTAAGTACAGCATCGCGATTGTAAAAAATTGGTTAATGTATTGTTGACATTGAGAGTAGGCGGGCTTAAAACCGCTCGTGTCTGAGCAGGTAACTTGTTGAAATAAATAAAAATAAAGAACTTCCTGAGACAGATATGGCACAGTAAAGGGTATGTACCATGAACAACACAACTACGAATATTGCGATGAATTTTAACAAAAGACAGTCCGATACAGGGCAAACTGGCAGCGGTGCACGCAGTAAATTGTCTCTGGCAATTTTATTGGCACTGTCTGGTAGTGTTTTATCAACGAACGCATTGGCACAGGAAACTGACCAAAGCGAAACCAAAGGCCTGGAGAAAATTCAGGTAACTGCCCGTAAAACGGTAGAGAGCATTCAGGAAGTGCCGGTGGCCATCACTTCGGTTTCTGCCGTAGAGCTGGCTGAAAAAGGCATGGCAGAAATTACTGAGATTCAGACTTTGTCGCCTAACACGACACTGCAGCGCAGCCGTGGTACCAACAGTACCCTTACCGCGTTTATTCGGGGTGTCGGCCAGCAAGATCCGCTCTGGGGTTATGAGCCGGGTGTTGGTATCTATATCGATGATGTTTATCTGGCGCGTCCTCAGGGAGCGGTACTGGATATCATTGACGTGGAGCGTATTGAAGTATTACGGGGACCGCAAGGTACCTTGTACGGTAAAAACACTATTGGTGGTGCCGTGAAATATGTCACCAAGCCGATGTCCGGAGATCCGGAGTTTTCAGTGAAAGCCTCGGTGGGTAGTTATGGTCAACGAGACCTGAAAATGACCGGCCAGTATCCGCTGAGCGAACAACTTTACGTTGGCTTCGGATTTGCCAGTTTAAATCGTGATGGTTTTGGTGAGTATCTGCAATCAGATTTACCGGATCAGGATCGGGAAAACTACAACAAAGACGTGACCGCAGCGCGCTTAACGCTGGAATATCAACCGTCTGATGATTTGTTTTTCCGTCTGGCCTGGGACAAAACGGATGATGATTCCAACGCCAAAGGCGGCTACCGTTTGCTACCCAGCCTGCTGACCGATGCTCCGGTGCCCGACAGTGTTTACGATTCGTACACCAGCTTACCTACCTGGAACAAGGTTGAGTTGGAAGGCATTAGCCTGACAGCGGCCTGGGATATTAACGACAATACCACTCTGAAGTATATTTTTGCGGACAGAGAGAGCTATTCACCGACCAACATTGACTTTGACAATACGCCACTGCCGATTTTTGACGTACCAGCCATCTATGACGATGAACAAACCACTCACGAGTTGCAGTTAAACTACAGCGCAGACGGATTCAGTCTGGTGTCTGGTCTGTATTATTACGACGGCGAATCCTGTGGTCAGTTTGAAGCCATTCTGGGTATTCTTGGTGCGTCCCTGGGAGCGCCTGGTTTAACCCGTGAAGTTGCGGGCTGCAGTAATTCTAACAGTACGGCCCTGTATGCACAGGGTAGCTTTGATATCGGTGAAAAATGGTCCATGACGCTGGGTGCGCGTTATACCAAAGATGAGCGGGAAGCCACAGTTGACAACGGTTTAGTGTTTGACAATGTGTATCCGGAAACCGGTTGGGTAGACGGATATATTCGTCCTGACGGCGACCTTGTCCCCAATGTATTGGATGACGAAGACGACTGGTCCCGCTTTACACCACGCGTTGGGGTGGAATACCAGCACACGGACGACATCATGTTCTACGCGTCGTATTCGCAAGGCTTTAAATCCGGTACTTATAACCCGCGTGCCACGACAGCAGAACCTGCCGCTGATCCGGAAATCGTTGACAGTTTTGAAATGGGGATGAAAAGCGACTGGGGTGATAATCTCAGAGCCAACCTGACCTGGTTTACTCTGGATCACAAAGATCGTCAGTACATTTCGATTCTGCCCGGCGACGGTTTTGCCGATTTGAATCAACGTCTGGCGAATGCCGGTGAATCCAAGGCTGACGGTATTGAAGCGGAATTTACTTACCTGGCAACGGATGATTTGACGCTGAACTTAAATCTTGGCTGGATTGATGCAGAGTTTACCGAAGTACTGGATACCGATCCGACCACCGGTGAACTGTTTGATAAGTCTGACCGCTTTACCATTTCTAATACGCCGGAGCTGACTTATAACCTTGGGTTAAACTACGCCTTTGATAATCAATTTGGCGACTTTGTGTTCAATGCCAACTACTACTACCGTGATGATTATGTGTTGTTTGAAGAAGACAGCCTGTTAACCCAGGACGGTTATGGTTTGCTGAATATGAGTCTGAACTGGTACAGCGCCAGCGGTGACTGGACGGCCGGATTACATGTTAAAAACCTGACTGACGAAGAGTATATGGTAGGTGGCTATCAGTTTGTAACGCCAGATCCAACGGACCCTACTGATATCAGTAAGTACACGCCAGGTCTGGGCGGCGACAATACCCTGATTGCTTATTATGGTGACCCTCGTACTGTTACGTTGACAGTGGGTTACCGGTTCTAAGTGTGTGTGGTGTCGAATGACAACAGAAATTAACTTCAGGTAATGGCTTAAGCACTGAGTTGGCGGTGTGTGAGCTGTGTAATAACGGTGCTCTTATGCAGTTCACACATCAAAAACACAAGAGCCGGAAGATGACAATCAAAGTGCCTGACTCGGCCTCAAAGCACAACAGCACAGGGACGATAGCTGCCTGATTGTCTTGGAAATGCCTGCAAAGAAGTCTTTTTTCTGTGGATTTTGGCATAGGTGAGCAGGTGCAATTGCACCTGCCTTTTTTATCTGTTGAATTGTTTCTGGTGAGTCCTTCAAGTACATTACGGGGATGAAGAATTTATGTTTACCCCTGATGCCGTGAAAGCCATTGTTGCTGACGACCATCCATTATTTCGTGCTGCGTTAACTCAGGCAATTTTGCAATCCCTGGGGAAATGCCAGATCATCGAAGCGCAGAGTTTTCCGGAAGTGCGGGACGCATTAACTGCGCAACCCGAAGTGGAATTTATCTTTCTCGATCTGAATATGCCTGGTTGCGATGGCTTTAGTGGTCTGACCGAGTTACGCCATACCTGGCCAGATATCCTGGTAATTATGGTTTCCGGAAATGAAGATCCGGCCATTATTACCCGGGCCATTCATCTAGGGGCCAGCGGTTACATTCCCAAATCCGCCTCGTTGGGGCATATTTCAGAGGCCGTGGATATGGTGGCTAACGGCGAGATCTGGTTGCCGCAGGATATTGATTTATCTCAGGTCACCGAAACCGAATCAGAAGAAAAAAAGCTGGCGGCCAAAGTGGAAAAACTGACACCGGCACAATTTAAAGTGTTGCAACTGCTGACCGACGGCCTGCTTAACAAACAAATTGCGTGGGAATTGCAAATTCAGGAACGCACTGTTAAACATCACGTATCGGCTATTTTAGAGAAGCTGGAAGTCAATAACCGCACCCAGGCTGGATTGATTCTGCAGCAATTGCGTCAGGTGTAATTGCTATAGAGCACAAGGTTAACTTCAGGGAAGCACCATGAACGGACAAACACAACTTATCATTGCTGCCTGCTGCAGTTTTATCGCCTCATTGTTACACGTTGCCATCGTCTTCGGTGGGCCTGGCTGGTATCGCTTTTTTGGCGCCGGAGAGCAAATGGCGAAAATGGCAGAAATGGGCAGCAAACAACCCATGATCACCACCTTAATCATCGCCACAATTCTCGCAGTTTGGGGACTCTACGCATTATCTGCGGCCGGCGTGATAGTGCGCTTACCTCTGTTGAAAACCGCGCTGGTGCTGATTACCCTTGTCTATCTGGTGAGAGGCCTGGCGGGGTTGATATTGCCGTTTGTGACCAGTCATCCAGCCATTACTCAAAACTCAGTGACATTCTGGATGGTGAGTTCTGTGATTTGCACCAGTTTCGGCCTTTTTTATTTGCTGGGCACGCTTAACCACTGGTCGGAATTGTCGTAAGCTTAAGTACCACTTCTTTTGTGAGGTTCTTATGCATCTGGATCATATCAATATCAGTGCGCCCGCCGCTCTGATTGAGCAGGAAAAGCAGTTTCTGTGTGAGCTGTTCTCGTTACACGATGGGTTCAGACCTACGCTAGCCAGTGATGGTTACTGGCTTTATCATCAGGACAGCGCCGTGGTCCATCTGGTAGTGAGTGACGTTCATGTAGCTCATGAGACACCCGGATATCTGGATCATGTGGCCTTTAAGTTACAGGGGCTAAAAGCGTTTGTAGAAAAGTTGCAGGCGATGAACATTGAGTTTCAAAGCAAAACTCAGCCTCAATTAGCAATTACCCAAATTTTCTTATTCAGCCCGGCGGGAATTCGCCTGGAGTTAGTGTTCAGGAACGAAACTCTGTAATGGGCTGTGATATAGATTTCTGAGGCCCGTTAAAATCACCATTGACCCTGTCGATCAGTACCGATTTTTTATGTGTTTAAGTTCGATAAAGGGTGAATATTTAGGCTATGCTTATGCTATGCGGTCACATGATTATCGGAGAGAAAGGCCATGAAACCTGTAAAAATGCTAGTTAATTTGTCGCTCGTCGCATTGCTGATGGGGTGTGCCAGCTCCTCAGAGCAGGCGAAAAGCCGATATGACAAAAACAATGATCCGCGTGTCGGGGAAGAAGTCCGACAGGTCTGCCATACCCGTTCGATCAGAGGCTGGAGCAATGTAGATAATGACAGGGATGCGCTGCTGGTGCATTTGAATAATAACCGAACTTATAAAGTGAGCCTGATTGGGGCATGCGACCCGGACTGGGCCATGATTGAGATTGCCGTAATTACCCGCACTGGCCTGGGCTGCATGGGAACAGGAGACCGCATTGTTACCGATGCGCAACCTGAGAGAAGGACATCCTGCAGTATCAGCCGTATCAATGAGTGGCATTCTGATATCGAAGAAAACTCAACGCCTTCAGAGTCCGACAGTGACGATGATCCGGATTAAGCCACCACAGAGCAACGATTCACACTGGTAGTATATTGAAAAAACATTAGCTCTAACAATTCAAATGAATTTGTTGCGGGTTCCCTAACGTCTGCCAACAGTTCCAAACGAAATTATCATCGATAAATTACCCGGACAGCCACACAAATTACCCGGACAGCCACACCAACGGCACAATAATGGAGTGGTGTCAGGGTAGTCGTTCGGGATAGTTATCCGAACGTTTAAACCATCACAAATATTTTCACGACTAAGTGTCTTTAAATAAGGAAATTCAATGAAAAATCTTTTTGTGTTGGTCGTTTTATCATCCGTATCTTTTATGGCATGTGCAAAACTTGAGGTTGATTGTACTGCTTTCCCTGAACAACAAAATTCGCTGTATGTGCTTCCTTATGAATTTGGCACCAGCCATCAGGTTTATGCCACAACAGAGCACTACCGGGCTTCAAATAATGGTGTGGGTCTTTATGCAATTGATTTTGTTATGCCGATTGGCACTAAAATCGTAGCCGCCAGAGAAGGTGTGGTTGTTAGTGTCAGAGCGTCTTTTATTGACGGCAACAATATTGATTTACAAGAAAATTATGTATTTATTCAGCACCAGGACGGTAGCGTTGCCCGATACTTTCATCTAACCCACAATGGTGCGCTGGTGGAAGAAGGAGATAAGGTGAATACCGGAGACGTTATTGCGCTGAGTGGAAATACAGGTCAAAGCGGCGGGCCTCATTTGCATTTTGATGTGCAGCAATGCGGACCTAATTTGCCGCCCCATTATAATCAACTTCCCTGTGGCCAGACGGTGCCCATCAGCTTTAAAAACACCCGTTTTCATCACTGTGGCCTGAAGTCAGGAGAAAGTTACATAGCTAATTAGCCTGACAGACAGTTCTACAGATATCTCACTCTGGCACTACGCCATACTGTACTAAAGTACCAGCGGAATTGTGCGAAAAATGCACTAGATTAGGGAAAGCGTTGGGATGGGAAAGTAATTTCTTAGATGTGTAACCCGTATTCCTGGCGTTAACAATTAACTTGTGACAATAGGAACAACAATGATGCAATCCCTACGATTAGCCCGAAATGCAATTTCAGGCACACTCTTATTTTTAACCTCTGTACTCTTTTCAAACTCATTGCTGGCAGGGAGCTGGCAGAATAACGTCAATATTGGTGGCTTTAACAAAGTCCATATTTACACCCCTGATACCACGTCTGCTATCGGTGATGGCAAAGGCTTGCTGCTGGTATTGCATGGCTGTACCCAATCCATTGATGCTTACCTCACCGCCAATCTGGAAGATGCCGCTGAGCAATATGGTTTAGTGATTGCGGTACCAGATGCCATGAACAAAGCGGGATTTAGCTGCTGGTCTTACTGGCAGGGCACTAAATCCCGCAGTGCCGGGGATTATAAAAACCTGATCACTTTGGCAAATACCTTGTCGGGTGACAGTTCCCGTAACATTGATCCCGATCAGGTATATATTGCCGGATTATCCTCAGGCGCGGCATTTGCCAATACCACAGCCTGTCTTGCACCAGACGTATTTGCCGGCATGGGGATCAGTGCCGGACCCAGCATCGGTACCAGTTCAAGTGGCGCAATTGGCCCCTGTGAAAGTGCAGATGTAGCTGCTCGCTGCAGTCAATATGGTGGCAGTTATGGCAGTCATTTTGATAGCCAAATTGCCTCTATTGCGCAAGGCGAAAACGATACCACCGTTAATCTGTGCTATAACCAGCAAAATGCTGACGGCATGGCTGAGCTGTATGGCGTCAGTCAACTGCCAGGTACTAATACGCTTTCTGAAGGCCCCTCAAATACCGCCCGTGAAACTCAGTGGCAGGATGGTCGGGTGACCATGTTGTGGTTTGACAATCTTGATCATTCCTGGTCTGGTGGCCAGGGAGCCAGTGGCTCATATGTCAATGGTAACAGCATTAACTATGCCTCTTATCTGGGTCAGTACTTTTTGGACAACAACCAACGGGTAGACAGAAACGCCGGTCCTGTGCTGGCGAATGTCCAGTTTTCCGCAAACGGTAGTCAGATAACCATCAGCGGCAGTGCCACAGATGCGGAAGGTAGTGTTCTGGATGTCAGTGCCAGCATCAGCGGTCCGGTTAACGATACCCTCAGTGGCAACGTTAACGGCAGCAATCAATTTACGCTGGTGAGTGGGTCACTGCCGGATGGATTATATACGGTGGTGGTTGTCGCAACTGATGATGAAAACAAACAAGGCGATCCGGCCACCGGTCAGGTACGAGTTGGACCTGAGCCGCCAGCGACAGCACCTGATTTGTCTGATATTGCTGTAGTTGTACAGGGGCAATGTGCCACTGTTACCGGTAAAGTAACCGACGTTAATCTCAATCTGGATACCGTAGAAGTCAGCTTTGCTACCGGCACTGTGGTTGCCGATGTCACCGTGCCTGATTTTAGTGCTGAGGCCTGTAATCTGCCCGGTGGCAGTAATACCGCTCAGGTAACGGCAACCGACCTGACCAGTCTGTCTTCATCTCAAAGTGTTAGTTTTGATGTTGACGCCGGTCAAACTGCGACACTTGATGAGCACATATCGGCTGGCAGACTGGATTACACCAACTATGCAAACTGTTATCTGGAATACAGCACTGCGCCCTTTAAACTTAACGAAATAACTGTCGGGCAGCAGTGTCAGTGGCAGGATGATGATGCTTCCTGTACCGGGCCATTACAAGCCTGCAGTGGTTCAGGTGGTGGCTCAGGTGGCGGTTCAGGCGGTGGTTCTGGCGGCGGTTCAGGCAATCAGTGCAGCGAAGTGACCACGGCCAATTACTATCACAAAGTGGCAGGTCGCGCCTACAGTACGGGCAATATTTATGTGCCTGATTACTTTGCCAACGGCAGTGATGATGCAATGCCGGGTTCTACCTGGGGTAACAACACTCTGCACTCAGACGATGATGTCACCTGGTATCTGGGCACCTGCCCATAGGGCCCCTGTTTAAAACAGCATGTTATTGGCCGGATTTTTATCCGGCCTTTTTCATATGCAGGCATGGTACTTAAGTACAGCATTCAAATGTTAAAAAAATGTTTAAAGTGACGAGGTGGCAAAGTAAAAAGAGTTTCGTGTAATAAGTGATGAGCCTGAAAAATAAACTGACGGTGTTAACCCTGGTCCCTGTTGTCTTTTTGTGCGCCATTTTAATGTTGACCTTCTGGATGACGTTGCTGTCTTCTTCTGAAGAGCAAATTTCTGCTACCCGCAATAATCTAATGTCCCTGAAAAAAGCCGAGCTGAAAAACTACCTTGAATTGAGTTTAAGTGGCATTGAGTTTGTTCTGTCGGACAAGAGCTTAAGTCACGATGAAGCCCGACAAAAAGTACAGCATTACATTCAGTCACTGTCCTATGATGGCAGCAATTATTTATTTGCCTATGCAGAAAATGGCGACCGGGTGGCACTGGGTAGCAACCTTTCGGGTGTAGGTGAAAATTACTGGAATGTACAAGATCCCAACGGTAAATATGTAGTGCAGGGCTTGATCAACGCCGCAAAAAACAAGGATGGCTTTTACCTTTACCACTGGCCCAGAAGTCAGGGACAACAGCCATTGCCGAAACTGAGTTACACCCTGTGGTTCCCGGAGTACAACTGGATGGTGGGCACCGGATTCTATATTGATGATATTGATCACGAAGTGGCCCAAATTGCTGGCCAGGCTGAGAATGCGGCGGCGAGTTCTTTGAGTTTTGCCCTGTTGGTGTCTGTCGGAGTAAGCGGTTTAATGGTGTTTATGGTGCGGGTAGTGGCTAAACGTATTATGCGCCCCCTGGAAGAAATGAACGACAACCTGCTAGAGATCTCTACCGGCCAGGGGGATTTAACCCGTCGATTGCACATCAAAAGCCAGGATGAAGTGGGGCAACTGGCTGCCAGCTTTAATCAATTTGTAGATAAAATACGCGGAATTGTGGAGCAGGTGCTGGATTGCTCCTGTCAGGTAAAAGCGGCATCTAAACTCATCGATGAGCGCAACGAACAAATTCACAACTGGGTTAAACAACAAAATCAGGAAACCGACATGGTGGCTACCGCCATGACCGAAATGGCCGCGTCGGCAATTGAAATCGCAGGCAGTGCTGAACAGGCCGCCAGCTCGGCCTCAGATGCTGAAGTGAAAAGCCAACATGCTATTGCTGAACTGCAGGAATCTGTGCAGCATGTTCGTGAACTGGCCGATGATGTGAGCAGTGGGGCCAGCGCTATTGCTACACTGGAAGAAAATGTCAGTGATATTGTGTCGGTGCTGGAGGTCATCAGGGGCATCGCAGAACAAACCAATTTGCTGGCGCTAAATGCCGCCATTGAAGCTGCCCGCGCCGGAGAGCAGGGACGGGGATTTGCGGTGGTGGCGGATGAAGTCAGAACCCTGGCCAGTCGCACTCAGGTGAGCACCGAAGAAATCCAACAAACCATACAGCGCCTGCAGCATACTGCTGACGCGGCCGTCCGGGTGATGCAGGGAGGGCAAAGCAAGTCACAACTGACCGTCAATAAAGTGGAAACCGCCGGTGCCGGTATTGCGGTGATCACCAAAGATATCAGCAACATGACAGCCATGATCGCCCAGATTGCCACAGCCTCTGAACAGCAACATCAGGTCAGTGAAGATGTTAACCGGCGCATCAGTAAAATCGCAGAAACCAGTGGTGAAACCGAACACCTGTCAAATCTCAGCACCAATGACAGCCATAAACTGCTTGGCTTAGCTGAGCAATTACAGCAACTGGTCAGTAAGTTTAAGGTGTGATTTTTGGCCTGTGATATTTGCTTTAGTTTGGTTTAGAAGCAGCGTTTTCTTCTGTGTTTCTTTTTGCCGGATATTTGGCAAAGATAAAGGCAAAGCCACAGGTGATCCAGATAATCAGCAGTTGCAGCACCCAGTTAAACCAGACGTTAACCCCTTGGCGATGCACCTCAATGTAAGGGCCGTAGATATAAGCTCTTTCTTCTGACCAGGTCCCCACCATTGCCCGAAAACGCAGATGGTCGAAAAACAGTACTCCTGAACTGTCCGGCAACCTGCTGTCGAGATACGCCCGAAACAGGGTGTCGCTGTTAGTATCTTTCGGGATACTGCGTCCTTCTTGTAACAACTGCTCCTGATAGACACCGGCAAAATGCTTTTTGGAATCCTGATAGTAGTTGCTGTGCCCGATAAGTGCAGTGCACAGGATCATGGCGATACACAGGTAAGATGCAGAGCGCCAGTGGGTCCAACTGTAAAGCCGAAACACCAGGTACATCACAAAAGGCAGAAGGATATTGGTAACACTGGCAGCGGCCCATGTGCCGGTTTTAACGTTCTCTTCACCGTAAAATTGTCCGCAGAACCACACCACAAAAATCGCTACAGGTAAGATGATGGCGGCTTTTTTCGGTTGAGTTAACGGATTAACACCCTTGATATGCCAGTGGGCATAATACCGATACGCTGAAGTCAGTGTCGGACAATCCGGGAGGTCATTCTGGAGATTTTCCAGTGTACTTTGCAGCCAATACTGAAATGCCTGGCTACCAACTTTATCCCGGTTCCCATATAAATGGCGCAGCAGATTAACCTGCTCTTCATCGGGTTTGTCAGTTTTAGCGCCACTGATAAATAGAAACAGCAACCCCAGAGCTTGTTTAATCAACGGCGAATGCCCTGAGAGCAACAGGTCTGAAAATCTCCTGGGGTCCAGCTTAATGGCAATATGGAGCAATGCATCGACTTGTGTCTCATTGAGTAACAGAAGCGTTTTGTTATTACTCAAATAATCCGCCGCCAGAGCTTGTATGAATATGCTCAGGTTTTTTGGCAGGGTTGCCAATTCCTGTGTCGAGACGACAGTGACTAATTGCTCGACTTGTTCGGCCAGTTGCTCAGGTCTTTTCTTTTCGGGTTGCCTGGCAAACGCTGAATCCACCTCAGGTGAAACCGGAGAAGGCGAGAAAAAGATATTTTGAGCTATGTCTGCCAGTTCTGAAACGAGCGTGACATGCTCCTGGCTGTTTGCTGTGTACTGGTTAAGGAAGCTCAGAATTTGATGACATTTGTTAATCAAAGGCAGCGGTTGATGCAGCAGCCACTGCTTCGCCAATGTGGCGTTTTCATCCATTTTCCCCAGCTTTTGTACCACAGAGGCGGCATCAGAATGGCATGTTAGTAGTTTGAGTTCTGACTGGCTTAGCCGCACAGCCGTGTAAGCGCCATCGTAAGAGCGATAAATGACCTTATAATTTTTGCCAGAGCGGGTGTCGTAGTAATAACCGGGATTCTGGTTGCTGTTTATCCGGTTGAGCAGCGTCACGCCATTTTTCTGTGATAAGGGCTTGAAATGCGCCGGCAGCGTCTGAAAATACTGTTCCTCAGCCTTGGCTTCAGTGTGAGCGACGGCCTTTAACTTTTTCTGCTGCTTGCGAAGTTTACGACTCATCAGGCCCTGGCTATCAATTTATTGAAGTTAACTGAAATTATAGATGATTTGGCTGCCGGTTATGGCTGTCAGGATAAAAATACTATTGGTACTTCACCAGAAACAAAAAAAGTTGCCGGCGGCAACTTTTTACTTTCTGAATCTGCTGGAATCGCTTACAGCGTTACCAACGCCACCATGGCTTTGCCTGAGGCGGAACGGCCGTGCAACAGGTATTTACCTTCGCTGATAGTGTTAATACCAAAAATACTCGACATGGTGCTGTCGGCATCAAAGCTCAGCATTTCAAAGTTTGAAGGCTGTTCCTGTCTGTCTACCAGGTAGAATTCACCGGATGTTTCTGTGGTCGCTTCGTCAGCCGGTGCACCGGGCGAAGAAGTGCCATCGGTTTTATTGATAGTGACTGTCACCGAGTCATTGAAGAAGGGGTCACCTTCGCAGTTGTTGTCGCTGTACACAGCAATGGCTAAGGTCAGTTCACCTTCGTCCAATACGGATTTGTCACGCGTGTTATAATCCTGGCCGTTGTTGGCGTCACCAAAGATAACGTATGGGTCGTGCCGTTCCAGTTTGTTGTGGGTAAATGCGCCACCGGTATCGATGAGCGTGCAGCCAACATTTTCAGCTCCTGTTAAAAAGCGATAACCAATAGTGAATTCCGTCGGGATTGCGTCGTAACTGATGATCTGGCCTTCTGATAAACCGCTAGTTTCAATCGTGACATTTTCTCCGTTGCTATAAACGGCTTTTTCACTGCTATCACGGGTAATTTGGCTGGCACTGAGGGAGCGCACCCGGATATTGCTGGTACTGTCAGAACCACTGGTCAGGCGACTGGCATCATCACCGTTACATTTGGTACTGTCGATACTGCAGCTTTCAGCGAGCTCCCAAATCATACCGAACTTATCGGAATCTTTGATTTTAGAGCCATTTTCAAAGGTGACATCTTCTTCCAGTTTGGCGTAACCGGCAACGACTCTGCCATCCTCACTGACCGCCGACGCTCTGTATTGCCACAGGCCGCCATCGCCACTCATGTTCATTGTGGTGCTACCTGCTTTGAAAGCCGGTAATTCACCATTGCCCTGGTCAATATCATACTTTACCGGGAAAAACTCGCCGTCAATCATTTCAAATACATGGATACCCGCCATGTCGGTGCCCCAGGTCCAGCCATTAGCCACCATTAGCTTGCTGTCAATACCATTGTGTTGGTATCTGGCCATGATGTTGCTGTCGTAATAGCTATCAAAGCGCATTTGAAATTGACGCCATGGGCGGTTGTCACTGATGGAATGGATGGGAGTAAAGCGATTGTCAAAAGCGCAGCTTTCTCCGTCGGCTGCAAATTGTGTCAAATCAACTGTCGTGGTGATCGTACCCGAGCGCTCGTATTCCTGACCGTCTTTGGCCACCAGAGTAAAAGTTTCGTTGGCTGACTGTTTGGCAAATAGTTTTGCAACGCCGGTAACCACACCATTGTCTACGTCAATAGCATTCATCACCCCTGAATAATCCAGGGTACAGGTTTTTATAGAGGTGGCAGAAGCTGCACCCGACGAAAGAAGCGCGATGATCGCAACGGATAATTTAAGGTTGTTTTTCATTATTAAACTCTCTGTAACAATTTTGAAAAAGGCGCTGACTGCCTTGTCTTGATAGGGCGAAGTTTAGTGATCTTGAGAGCAAAACGAACTTAAAAATGAAGAACTTAGACTATAGTCTAATACGAGTTAGACTTTAGTCTAATATTCATCAGTGACCACTCAAGTTGTTGCCCGGGCGGGAGTCTCTGGATGATGAAATGGTAAAGGATGCTGGCAGGGGGCAAGTTTGCTTGCCCCTAATTATTGTTTTGCGGGTTATTGTCCGGCCTGTGCGCCAGACTGGACTTTCATCATGGCTTTTTGAGCGGCTTCCTGTCCCCAGGCTTGGCCTGCCATCATAGACTCCTGCATGATCTGAGGTTGCACTTTCACCAGCCTTTGACCTGCGTCGCTGCGGTAAAATTGGTTAATGGCTTCGACATCTTCTTCAGTGAGATGCTTTTGATAAATAGGGATAATGCGCTGCATTAATACCGAGAAGTCCGCCTGAGCCTGAAATTCTGTCCAAAACGCCTCCGGTGCATCGGGCATGGATTGTTTCATTGCTGGCAGCATTTGCGCCATCATCTGTGCTCCCAGATCTGCGGCGCCGGTGGCCACAAGCAGATCTTCAACGCTTTGTTGACTGGCGGGTTCTGCCTGAGTAAAGCCCGCAAAAGACAGTGAGGCGAGTAAAGTTAAAGTCCTGATGTTCATTATTTTCTCCTTTTTGCAAAGCAAATTGTGATTTCATATTGAATCGCAGGTTATAGCATGGATATCAGGTTTTTGTTACCGGAACCGGCAAGACAGGTAATTGGCTGGTGGATTTTAGTTCTCTTAATGAAATATTTGCACTGATGCAGCGATTGGCAAACTGATATAAACTCAGTTTGCCAGGGAGAGGTAACAACTGAACTAGCGCTACCGAAATTTTAAACGGGGTTATTTTTGGGACGCATTTTCTCTTTTGCCCAGGCTGCAAATTCCACTAACGAACACGTGCCGGACTGCCCCTTGCCTTCACCGTCAACGATGCGATAGATGATCTGATGGCGGGTTGGCTCCGGGTGTTCATGTTGATCGATGACCTGGCGCACCGACCATTTCCTGCCTGGCTGACTATTGGTATAAAATGCGCCGGCCTCGAGATTAAAGCCTTTCAATAGTTCCTCGTGAAAAATGGCATCAGCCAAATCAATAATGTGTTTGATTTGTTCATCGCTGGCATCAATCACTAATTCTGAGCGGTTTATTGCTTCGTGAATATGCTGCTTTTTGATTTGACGGGTGTCAGGGTGATAACCCACACTTTGATAACGCATCAGGCTTTGTGGGTATCTGCGCCAACTGAAGATGTTGTTGAACAGCAGCGCTACCAAAAACAGTACACTGCAGTTAAGTAGTGTGGGGGTAATAACGTACCAGTATCCTAATTCGGTAATACTGGTGCCGCCGATAACAGCGGCTAATGCTGTGGCCCCGCCAGGCGGATGTAAACTGCGGGTCAGGTGCATGACTAAAATGGACAGCGCCACTGCGATGGCGGCAGCCAATCCAACCGCAGGGATAAAAAGTGCGCAGGTTACTCCGATAATGGCGGATAACAGGTTGCCGGCAAACAATGCCCAGGGGGTGGACAGCTGTCCGTGTGGTACGGCAAACAGCAAAACCGTAGATGCGCCCATGGAGGGCAGTATTGCAGCGGTACCGGCAGTACCGGTAAAAAACTGAGTAAGGTAAAAACAGCAAAATATGGCCAGTACGCCCCCCAGTGTTGCCACCAGTTTTTCAGACGAAACCACATTACTTTGGAGCCCCAGGAAGCGGACAATAGCGTGCAGCATGATATAAAACTATTATTGAGTGTAATTTTTTGCGATGGCGTAATGTCTACTATTACGCATTGAGTTACAAGAATTGAAGGTTTTTTAATATGCGGTTTAATTATTACTGATTGGTATTATGCCTTCAGGCAAAAAATACCGGGCCACGAAACAAAAACTGAGGTGATTATGGTGATTGCGAACTATTTTGCTGGCAAGTCCCGTCAACTGTTGATGGGGTTGGGTCTGATGCTGACGGCCTTACCGGCGCTGAGCGAACCACCGGCGCAACTGCAACTATGTACCGCCTGTCACGGCCTTTCCAATCTGGAGTACAGTGCCGGGTACAATCAGGCACACTGGAAAACGCTGATGAGTTACATGGTCGACTTGAACGAGTCTCAGGCCGATGAATTAAGCGCCTATCTTGCTAAACAATATCCTGAAAACCAACGTCGGGCCTCTGTACAGGTGCCCGGTGAGAGGCAGCTGAGTTATCGTTATTGGCAGGTTCCGACACTCGGACAGCGTGCCCGCGATCCGGTGCAGGGTAAAGACGGTGTGATATGGTGGGTAGGGCAGTGGGGAAATATACTCGGGCGACTGGATCCCAAAACCGGTGCGATGAAAGAGTATGTGCTTCCCCCCGGTACATTTCCCCACAGTGTGACACTGGATAAAAATCTCACTCCCTGGTTTTTAGGCAACAAAAACGGCACTGTCGGCTATTTAGAACCTGAATCTGGCACTTTTAAGGTGTTCAGGATGCCAGATGCCAATGCCCGGGACCCTCACACCGGCGAGTTTGATCAGCAGGGGATTTTCTGGTTTACCTTGCAGCACAGCAATATGATTGGGCGATTAGATCCGGCTACCGGTGATATTAAACTGGCCACACTGCCAACCCCGGGCTCGCGCCCCTACGGCATTAAGATCGATTCATCAGGCACCCCCTGGGTATCCTGCAACGGCAGCAACTGCCTGATCAAAGTTGACACCGAATCCATGCACCTGGAGGAAATCAAATTGCCCGGAGACAAGAGCCATTCGCGACGCCTGGCCATTACGCCTGACGATATGGTGTTTTATGTGAATTCAGGTATGGGTAAACTGGGCAGATATCATCCTAAAACCGGCACAATAACAGAGTGGGACAACCCCAGTGGAGAGGACAGCCACCCCTATGCGATTGAATACGCCGATGGTGCCATTTGGTTTAATGAATCCAGCAAAAGGCCGGAAACGCTGGTGCGCTTTGATTTAGCGACAGAAACCATGCAAAGCTGGCAAATCCCCAGCAAAGAAGGCGTTTACAGCGGACTTATAAGACATATGCGGATGGGCAGTCAGGGATTGATTATTCATCAGACAGCCACCAATCAGTTAGCTGAAATTACCTGGTCGCAATAGCTTATTTGGCGATTAAGACAACTGGATGGGGCTGATGTTTGCTATCCGATCAGCCCAATCCTTTTTTTAACAGGCGTTTCAATGTGGCTGGCTTTACCGGTTTTGCGATAAAGCCGAAGCCCTGTTCCATGGCCATTTCCCGAATGGTTTCGGCATGATCGGCACTGTTAATAATTACCGGGATTGCTTGACCCAAACTGGCGCGAATGTGTTGCACCGCGTCTATGCCATTTTCACCATTGTCCAGGTGGTAATCCGCCACAATAATATCGGGGGCGAAATGTGCACAGGCTTTCAGCGCCTCCTGGAGATTGCTGGCACTGTGTACCAGGCATCCCCAGGTTTCCAGCCGCAGGGTCATAGCTTCCAGCAAAGCCGGTTCGTTATCAATGACCAGCACATTCACACCCTGCATATCGGTTTTACACACCGCTTTGTTTTGCAGGGTTTCACCCGGATTAATGTCTCCTTTGATACAGGGCAGCGTAATTCTGAATTCACTGCCCTGTTTCCAGGTGGAGTCAAAGCTTAGCTCATGACCCAGGATACGGCATATGCGGGAAGCAATAGCCAGGCCTAACCCAAGCCCCTGGCCTGTGTGTTGACGGCTGGCTTGTTCGAAATCTTTAAAGATACGCGCTTTATCTTCATCCTTGATGCCCTCTCCTGAGTCTTTGACGATGATCATCAACTGTTTTTCAATGCGGCATTCAATATTGACGAATCCGGATTCTGTATAGCGGATCGCATTGGTCAGCAAGTTCTGCAATACCCGCTTTAACAATCTGGCATCGGTACGGGTGAGTTGATGCAAAATGGCGGCCTGAAAAACCAGCCCTTTTTGTTCACACATGAGTCGGTACTCGTCCAACAGGGGCGTGATCAGTTGATAAACATCGACATCTTCCACTTGTGGTGAGATCACTCCGGCATCCAGCTTGGTAAGTTCCAGTACAGAATTAACAAGTTGTTCGGCGTTTTCTAAAGCGTTCTGGATATTACTGCTCAGTTCAGCCAGTTCTGGTGTTTGCAGCTTTTCTTTTAGTATGGAATTAAACAGGGTTGCGGCATTAAAAGGTTGCAGTAAATCGTGACTGATTGCCGCGAAATAACGGGTTTTGTCCTCATTCGCCTGAACAGCCAGTTGTCTTGCATCTTCCAGTCGCTGATTCATCGCCTCCAGATCCTGGGTACGTTGCTGAACCCGGTTTTCCAGATGTACATTGAGTTCTTCCAGGGCCTTCTGGTTTTCCACAAATTCCGTGATATCGGTATAGGTGGTAACAAACCCACCACCGGGAAGTGGGTTGCCTTTCATTTCTAATACTTTATTACTGGGATGCACACGGCGAAAACTGTAAGGTTTTCCGGAGCGCAGGTAGGCGACACGTTTGGCCACTTCTTCGTCGATCTGACCTTTCTCAATATCACCAAATAAGCCGCGTTGCGCGTTAAGTTGAATTACCTCTTCCACCGGGCGGCCCACGTAAATTTCGCCGTCCGGGTAGTTGAACATATCGATATAAGCGCGATTCCAGGCCACGATACGCAGCTCTTTGTCCACTACGGAGATGCCCTGGTCGATGTTCTGTATGGTGGACTGCAGCAGGGCGCGATTAAACTTGTACACTTCACTGGCTTCGTCCACCAGTTCGACCACTTCACTGAGCGCTACATTGTTGCTGCCGCTGGCCGATTCCAGCACCAACCGGGCGGAAGCACCGCCAATAATGGCAGACAGCTCCTGTTCTAATTTATCTGACAGTACTTTGGGGGCCGTGCTATTCCAGTCGGGTTCAGTCTCGCCATAATGGCTATGAAAAAACTCCTGTACCCGGTCGGTTTCCAAAAATCGGGATAACAAGCTTTGGATGCTGGCCAGGCTCAGGTTGTCGTAGCCGCGTTTTTGATTGTCGTTGCGCACCTGGTTGTTGATAAACAATGAGGCCTGCAACTGTTCGGCCACCAGAGGGCGTTGACGCCAGCACAGCCAGAAAAAAGTAAGCAGGTTACCGCCTAAACTGATCACCAGACCATGGCTGATAAAATCCAGTTGCAAACCAAACATGGCGGTTGGCAGCAACAAACTGAACCCCATAAAACCCTGCTGCAATATTTCACTGTCCGGAGCGCTGGAAAACAACAGCGTCGGCAGTAACAGGGTGTAGCTCCAAAGTGCGGTGCCCACCAAAATACTGTACAGGGCGGCCTTTTCATTGGCATTGCGCCAGAACAGTCCCAACAACAGTGCCGGAGCACATTGTGCCACGAGTGTCATGGCCATCAGACCGGTATTGGCCAGCAAACCATAGTCCCGGGTGATTTGGTAATACAACCAGGCCGAAAGTAATACGATGATAATGGTGAGACGGCGAAACAGGATCAGCTTTTTCGGGCTTAGTCGCTCGGCTACCTGCAATTGCCGCGTGCGGCTTACTAACCAGGGGGTAATCAGATCGTTAGACACCATGATACTGAGTACAATGGCGCTGACGATCACCATGCTGGTGGCAGCAGCAAATCCGCCTAAAAAGGAAACTAAGGTCATAAACTGACTGTCGGCCGCCATAGGCAATAACAACATAATGTTGTCAGGCGCCAGTTGGCTATCCTGAAACCAGAGTAAACCGGCCGATGCGATGGGCAGGGCAAACACATTTAATGCCAGCATATACAGCGGAAACAACCAGCGAGAGGGCAGCATTTCTTTTTCGCTGGTTTGTTCGATAAAACAGACATGAAACTGGCGGGGCAGGCAGAACATCATCAGTACCCCGATAAAGGTCTGGCTGACATAGGTGTACCAGCTGGCCGATTCGTCGCTGTGATAACTCAGGTGCTGACTCTGAGCCGTCAAATCTGCAATGCCATCAAACATAAACCAGACCACAAAGATGCCAACGGCCAAAAAGGTCAGCAATTTTATAATGGACTCAAACGCGATGGCCAACATCAGGCCGGGGTTGTGTTCAGAAGTACGAACCCTACGGGTACCAAACAAAATGGCAAAGGCCGCCAACAACAAAGTAAAGAATAAGGCGCTGTTGCCACCGGCGCCACTGTTGCCGGTAACAATATTGACACTGTTGGCAACGGCGCGAATTTGCAGACTGATATACGGCACGATGGCAATCACGCACACCAGACTAATCAGCGCTGAGATGCGCATCGAGCGACCATAACGGGTAGCGATAAAATCCGCCATGGAGGTCAGGTTGTTGTCGCGGCAAATTCGCGCGACTTTCAGCACCAGCGGCCAGGCCAGGATATAGACTAAAATCGCCCCGGTGTAGGTGGGCGTGATCCACCAACCAGTTTCGGCCGTCTGGCCAGGTACACCATAAAAAGACCAGGAGGTGCAGTACACCCCCAGGCCCAGACTGTAAATAGCCGGCTTTATCTTCTGCCAGCGGCTGGCTCGGTCACCCCAAAAAGCAATGCCGAATAACACCAGCAAATACAACAGCGAGGCAATCAGTAACAGTGTAGGTGTCAGCATGGGACTTTCAGCATAGAGTTGTTATTCTTGGCGCGTTAACAGCCCACTTTAACGAATCTCAGCCTGAATGAGAATGGGTAATTAGATCCATTGATAGGGGCTATCGGCACTGACGGGCACTAAGGCCATGGTCAAATGATGCAATGGTGATAGTGATATCACCCTTATCAGGATGCGGGCAGCGAGGACTTTTGACGGTCATTGAACATCATTAGTGATTAACGTTTGCATGATAAAACGCCAAATCAGCAACGATGGCGGGATGATAGTGAGTCATACAATAGGTGTGAAGGGAGTATTTAACCACTGCACCTGTGGGCAATAAAATTGAACAAAGTGTATGGTAGTGATGCTCAAACATTGGCATCTTTCCGGCCTTGAGTGTTTTTGTATTTAAGGCGTATTGGTTTTAGGGGAGTGCACCTTATTGAGGTATTATCCGCTCTGATTTATCGCAAGCGTAGGGAATTAAAGTGGAAGTTATCAGAAGTAAAGCGTTCACCGCAAATAGTGCCTGGGGAGCGAAGGATATTGCCAATATGAACGGCATTACCACCCGGTTGCATTGGACAGATCAACCCTATAAATGGCACGTCAATGACGGTGAAGAAGTGTTTGCTGTTATGGATGGTGTTGTGGAAATGTTGTACAAAGAAAACAACGAAATTAAATCTACAATCCTGCATTCAGGCGACATATTTTTTGCCTCTGTAGGTACGGAACACGTTGCTCACCCTAAGGGGCAGGCCAGGATTCTGGTGGTTGAGCGAGCGGGTAGCGTGTAGTACATACACAAAAAAGGCCAGCATTGCTGACCTTTTAAATGTGTGATTGCGAGACGCTTAGATATTCAGGTAATCCAGAATACCGTCTGCGGCTTTGCGGCCTTCATCAATGGCAGTAACCACTAAATCTGAGCCACGCACCATATCGCCGCCAGCAAAGATTTTTGGGTTGCTGGTTTGATAGGCGTATTTGCCTTGCGATGGGGCGCGTACCCGGCCTTTTTCATCCAGAATAATACCGTAGTCGGCAAACCAACTGGCGGGGCTGGGTTGGAAACCGAAAGCGACGATAACGGCATCAGCTTCCAGAATATGCTCTGAACCTTCTACCGGTTCCGGGCGACGACGACCTGCGGCATCAGGCGCACCTAACTGGGTGTTCACCAGTTTTACGCCCACTGCTTTGCCGGTTTCGTCGACAGCGATATCCAGCGGCTGCAAATTAAAGCGAAAATCAACACCCTCTTCACGGGCATTGGTAACCTCGCGGCGTGAACCCGGCATGTTGGCTTCGTCACGACGATAGGCACAAATCACGCTCTCAGCGCCCTGGCGCACCGACGTTCGCACGCAGTCCATCGCGGTATCACCACCGCCCAGTACGACGACTTTTTTACCTTGCATACTGATGTAATCAGCCGGATCTTTTTCCAGCTTCATCAGGCGATTAGTATTGGCAATCAGGAAGGGCAGCGCATCGTATACACCCGGCGCCGCTTCATTGTCGAAACCGCCTTTCATATACTTGTATGTGCCCATACCCAGAAATACCGCATCGTACTTATCGATCAGGTCCTGGAATTGCACGTCTTTACCCACTTCGGTATTGAGTACAAACTCCACACCCATTTCGGTAAAGATTTCGCGGCGCAATTGCACCACTTCTTTTTCCAGTTTGAAGGACGGGATACCGAAGGTCAGCAGACCGCCAATTTCCGGGTATTTATCGAATACCACGGGTTTAACACCGTTGCGCACCAGGATGTCGGCACAGGCAAGGCCCGCAGGACCGGCACCAACGATAGCGACCTTTTTACCGGTTTGCACCACGTCCGACATATCCGGACGCCAGCCCATTTTAAAGGCGGTGTCGGTAATGTATTTTTCGATACTGCCAATGGTGACCGCACCAAAGTCATCGTTCAGGGTACAGGCCCCTTCACACAAACGGTCTTGCGGACACACACGGCCACAGACTTCCGGTAAGCTGTTTGTCTTATGGGAAAGCTCTGCGGCTTCCAGAATACGCCCTTCGTTGGCCAGCTTTAACCATTGCGGGATAAAGTTGTGTACCGGGCACTTCCATTCACAATAAGGGTTACCGCAGTCCAGACAACGGTCGGCCTGTCCCTCTGTTTGGGAAGCCGACAATGGATGGTAAATCTCGCCAAAGTCAGCGCGGCGCACGTGCACCGGCTTTTTCGGCGGATCGATACGTTCTACATCAACAAATTGATAAACATTCTTAGCCATAAATTACTCCGTTACTGCGCCTGCACTCTGAGCTCATTCGTAGAGCGACTGATATGGCCAAGCAGGTTCTTCACATCACTGGTTTTGGGTTTGATCAGTTTGAACTGATCTAAATAATCCGCGAAATTAGTCAGGATCTTCAGTGCGTGTTCGCTACCGGTTTCTTCATAGTGTTGATCCACCAGGCCGCGAAGATGCTCTGACAGAATGATTTTGTCACCGATGTCCAGAATTTCCACCAGTTCCTGGTTTACCCGGTTTTGCAGATCGCCTTGCTCGTCAAGAATATAAGCAAAGCCACCGGTCATACCGGCACCAAAGTTCACGCCAATCTTGCCTAAAATAGCAACAATACCGCCGGTCATGTATTCGCAGGCATTGTCACCTGTACCTTCTACCACCGCGATTGCCCCGGAGTTACGCACCCCAAAACGCTCACCGGCACGTCCGGCGGCGAACAATTTACCGCCGGTGGCGCCGTACAAACAGGTGTTACCAATGATGGCGCTGTTGTGGGTGTCGTATTCCACGCCTGCGGGTGGGTAGATCACCAGCTTGCCGCCGGTCATGCCTTTGCCTACATAATCGTTGGCATCACCTTCCAGGCGCATTTCCAGGCCACCGGCATTCCAGACGCCAAAGCTTTGCCCGGCTGTACCCTTAAAGCTGATGTTTACCGGGTAATCTGCCATGCCCTGGTTGCCATAATGGCGGGCAATAAAGCCAGACAACGACGCACCTACAGAGCGGTCGGTATTGCGTATGTTGAAATTCAACTGAATACCCGACTTGTTTTGCACCGCAGATTCGGCGCGAGCCAGAATCGCCAGGTTCATATCACCGTTATCCAGAGGCTTGTTGGTCACTTCTGAACAGAACAGGCGCGTATGCGAACCGGCTTCCGCTTTGGCCAGCATGGGTTTTAAATCCAGTTTGCGCTGTTTGGCGTTGATGCCGTCCAGTACCTGCAGATATTCTGTGCGACCAATCAGGTCGTCCAGCTTCTGAACCCCTAAACTGGCCAGAATCTCTCTGACTTCCTGAGCGATAAACTTAAAGTAGTTCATCACCATTTCCGGCAGACCGATAAAGTATTCGCTGCGCAGTTTTTCGTCCTGAGTGGCAACACCTGTGGCGCAGTTGTTCAAATGACAAATACGCAGGTACTTACAACCCAGCGCTACCATAGGTCCGGTACCAAAGCCGAAGCTTTCTGCGCCCAGAATCGCGGCTTTAACCACGTCCAGACCGGTTTTTAATCCACCGTCGGTTTGTACCCGTACCTTGTGGCGTAAACCATTTTCTACCAGAGCCTGCTGGGTTTCAGCCAGGCCAAGCTCCCAGGGGCAGCCGGCATATTTTACTGAAGTCAGCGGGCTGGCACCGGTGCCACCGTCGTAACCAGAAACAGTGATCAGGTCAGCATAGGCTTTGGCAACACCGGTTGCGATGGTGCCTACACCTGGCTCTGATACCAGTTTTACCGAGATCAGCGCTTTTGGATTGACCTGTTTTAAGTCAAAGATCAGCTGTGCTAAATCTTCAATCGAATAGATGTCATGATGGGGCGGTGGTGATATCAGTGTTACACCTGGCACTGAGAAACGCAGTTGCGCTATATATTTGTTCACCTTATCGCCGGGCAGCTGGCCACCTTCACCGGGTTTTGCGCCCTGGGCCACCTTGATCTGAATAACATCGGCGTTCACCAGGTAATGTGGGGTTACCCCAAAGCGGCCTGATGCCACCTGTTTAATTTTCGAGTTGCGGGAATTGCCAAAACGCTTGGGATCTTCACCCCCTTCTCCGGAGTTGGATTGTCCACCCAGAGTGTTCATGGCAATCGCCAGCGCTTCGTGGGCTTCCGGGCTCAATGCGCCGATAGACATGGCCGCACTGTCAAAGCGTGGATAAAGACTTTCAGCCGGCTCCACCTGATCAATAGAGATAGGCTCTTTGCCGGTATTCAGTTTTAATAAATCGCGGAAATGCGCTGGTGAACGTTGATTCACCAGATCTGCAAACACCTGGTAATCGGCATAATCACCGGATTTAACCGCTTTTTGCAGACTGGTTACCACGTCAGGATTATAGGCGTGGTATTCACCGCCATGCACGTATTTCAGTAATCCACCATGACTCAACTGCTTGCGTTTTAGCCAGGCAACACGGCCCAGGTTCATCAGATCCTGCTCGAAATCACTGAAGCCTGCACCCTGAATGCGCGATGGCACACCACGGAAACAGATTTCCATGACCTCATCAGCGACACCCACTAATTCAAACAGTTTGGAACTGCGGTAACTGGCGACCGTAGAGATCCCCATTTTCGACATGATCTTAAACAGCCCTTTGTTGATCCCCTTGCGGAAGTTCATAAAGGCCTGCATGTGGCTTAATTCAATCTCGCCTTTTTCCACCATCTGCTCGATGGTTTCATAAGCAAGGTAAGGATAAACGGCAGTAGCTCCAAGTCCTAACAACACCGCAAAATGATGAGGGTCACGGGCTGAGCCGGTCTCCACCACAATATTTGCGTCACAGCGCAAAGACTTGTCCACCAGGCGGCGCTGAACTGCACCAACGGCCATCGCAGCGGGAATGGGTAAGCGATCTTTTTTGATATTGCGATCAGACAGTACCACAAATACCGCTTTTTTGGTTTTCACCAGGTATTCGGTTTCATCACAGATACGTTCAATGGCGCGTTTTAAACCTTCTTCAGGCTTGTAGTTCAAATCCACTACTTCTGAATAGTAGTGTTCCGGATCGTACTCTCTCAACTGCACTAAATCGGTATAAGTCAGAATAGGCGAAGAAAACAATACTCTGTCGGCATAGCCGGAGGTTTCACTGAAGACGTCCTTTTCACGACCAATACAGGTGGCCAGAGACATCACGTGATTTTCCCGCAGCGGATCGATAGGTGGGTTGGTGACCTGCGCGAATTGCTGACGGAAATAGTCATACATAATGCGTGGTTTTGAGGACATCACCGCCATCGGCGTATCATCACCCATGGACCCGACAGCTTCCTGACCATCACTGGCCAGCACTTTAACCACCTGTTGTAACTCCTCATATGAGTAGTTAAACAGTTTGTGATAGACGTTCAGTTCATCATCGTTGTAGGTGCGCTGACCAATCAGCGTTTCTTCGTACTCTTCGATGGGTTTTAAACGACGGATATGGCTATCAATCCACTCTTTGTATGGGTGACGGCCTTTCAAATCTTCATCAATTTCGGTACTGCGCCAGATTTTCCCGGTGCGGGTATCTACCGCCAGCATTTCACCGGGGCCAACCCGGCCTTTTTCGACCACATCAGCGGGTTGATAGTCCCAAATACCCACTTCTGAGGCCAGGGTAATAAAGCCGTCTTTGGTGATTACATAACGGGCCGGACGCAAACCGTTGCGATCCAGGTTACAGGCCACATGACGACCGTTAGTTAGTACGATACCAGCCGGGCCATCCCAGGGTTCCATGTGCATGGAGTTAAACTCATAGAAAGCACGTAAGTCCTCATGCATGGTTTTATCGTTCTGATAAGCGGGTGGCACCAGCAAGCGCATGGCGCGGAATAAATCCATACCACCGGCCAAAAACAGTTCCAGCATGTTATCCAGCGAAGACGAATCGGAACCTTCCATATTTACAAAAGGTGCCGCTTCTTTTAAATCCGGGATCAAAGGCGTGCGGAATTTATAGGTTCTGGCCTGTGCCCAGTCGCGGTTACCGCGAATGGTATTAATTTCACCATTGTGGGCCAAAAAGCGGAAAGGCTGTGCTAACGGCCACTTTGGCAGGGTATTGGTGGAGAAGCGCTGATGGAAGACACAAATGGCTGATGCCATGTCTTTGTCAGCCAAATCCAGATAAAAACGTGGTAAATCTTTCGGCATTACCAGGCCTTTGTAGATCGACACCAGATTTGACAATGATGCGATATAGAAATCTTGATCTTTAGCAAGACGTTTTTCAGCGCGGCGACGGGCCATAAATAACCGGCGCTCAAGATCCACAGCTCGCCAGCCTTGTGGCGCATTCACAAACACCTGTTTAATCGTTGGCAAACAGGAAACCGCCAAGTCTCCCAGTACTGAAGGATCAGTAGGGACTTCGCGCCAACCTAATACCGCCAGTGTTTCGTTTTCAAGCTCTTCATCCAGGATGGCCATGGCCGCCTGGGCTTTTTTGTCATCCTGGCTAAGGAAAATCATTCCGACCGCATAGTTCTTTGCTAAAGTCCAACCATGCTCTTTGGCGACTTTTTGAAAAAATGCGTCAGGTTTTTGTAATAAAAGTCCACAACCGTCACCGGTTTTGCCATCTGCAGCGATACCGCCACGGTGCTGCATGCGGTCCAGGCCATGAATTGCGGTGTGCACCAAACGGTGACTTGGCTCGCCATTCACATGGGCGATCAGGCCAAAGCCGCAATTATCCCGACTGTCATTGGGATTGTATAGTTTCATTAACTCAACTCCTTCAACCTAAGACTGGGCAGGGTATATGTTCTCTCACCCAACGTTATCGTTGGTGTTCTTTCAATTTTGCGACTTCCATGTTCTTATTTTGTGTCGTCAGGGGTATACCAGTCTGGCTCGAATCTTTATGCAATTTGTTTTCAAGCGGGCTGATCAAAATAACTGTATTACAGAAATAAATCAATTGCTGTAATAAAATTACAAACGGGAAAGTGGGATAAAAATATTGTTTTCATGCTGCAAAATTACACTATTGTGACAAAGTTTTCATTTGGGGGTTTACCAATAGGATAAAACTTCTATTTTTGGAAACCTTATTAAAATCACCCGCTAATAGAACAGTAAGTTTACAGCTAGAACAGTTTAGAATATTTATGTTTATTATATGAATAAACAATAGTGATGCTGTTCCACTCGTGGCAGACCAGGCAATTACTTGCTAGGATGCGGCTAAAAATTTAAGTGAGTTGAGTATGTCGTCAAAACCAGAACAGCAACCCAATCCGGTTGAGCAAGTTCAATCCCAGCAACTGGATTCCTGGGCGGAAAGGGCTGCCCGTTGGATTTCTCAATACGGCGCAACCAAAAGCACCCTGGTGCTGTTTCTGTTTAGTCTGGTGGTGACTTCCATAGGTTCATTTATTATTCGCTTTGTTATCGGCGCGCATATTGAGCTGGAGGATTTGATCACGGCGATCGTGCTGACCTGCACCGTGGCGCCAATGGTATTTTTAGTGTTTAGTGCCCTGGTTAAACAGTTGGAAGTATCCCGGCAAAAAATGCAATCTGCGGTTGCCGAAATGGAGCGGATGCGGGAGGCAGACATCCGTCTGCATCAGGAGCTACAAAATAATATTCATCAACTCAATAAAGAAATAGAAACCCGTCAGCAGGCGCAACTGGACCGCGAGCGGGTGTTTGCTGAGCTGGAAAACCAGATGCACAACCGCACGGAAAAAGAAGAACAGGCCCTGCGCTATTCTATCTTGCTGCGCTCTATTATTGATGCCTCGCCGGACTTGATTTACTACCGCAACGAAGAAGGCAAATTTGCCGGTTGCAACCGGGTTGCCGAACAGATGACGGGTAAAACCGAAGAAGAGTTGATGGGGCTGACACCGCATCAGGTTTACGATGAAGAGCTTGCCCGTCAGGTGGTGATGAGTGACAACGAAGTACTGGAAAGTAATGCCAGTATTACCGAAGAACTATGGCTGCGCTTTGCTGACGGTCGCCGTCGCTATTATGAAATGCGCAAGGTGCCGTTTTTTGATCCCAAAGGCAACCGTTTAGGCTTGCTGGCCTTTGGTCGTGATATTACAGAGCGCAAGCAAGCTGCCGACGCGGTGAAAAAAGCCAGTAAAGATAAAACAGCATTTATTGCCACCATTAGCCATGAATTACGTACGCCGCTAAACGGTATTGTTGGTCTGAGCCGCATGCTGCGGGATACTCAGCTCAACAAGGAACAATTTAACTGGGTCAGCACCATTTATGCCAGTGCCATCACCCTGGGCAACATCTTCAACGATATTATTGACCTGGATAAAATCGAACGGGACAGACTGGAACTGCAGCTTAAAACCGTTAATCTGAAAGAGTTTTCTCTGGAGCTGGGCAGTATCATCGAATTACTGGCGGCCGATAAAGGCCTGAGCTTTAAATCCCATCTGATCGAACCCATTCCACCCTTTCTGGAAGTAGACGGTACCCGCCTGCGCCAGATTTTATGGAACCTGCTGTTTAATGCTGTGAAGTTTACCCCGCAGGGCCATGTCAGTCTGACCATTGAAGCATCGATGCCGGAGGACGGCATTTCACTGGTGAAGTTTAAGATCACCGATACCGGGGTGGGGATACCGCAGGAAGAACTGGAAAAGATCTTCGCCATGTATTACCAGGTAGACCATCCCAACCATAAAAGCGCTACCGGCACCGGCATTGGTCTGGCGATTTGTCAGCAGATGGTGTCTATGATGAAAGGCCATATCTCAGTAAACAGCGTACTGGGTGAAGGTACCTGTTTTACCGTTGAGTTGCCGCTGGCGGTAAGTTCTCAGGGCATACGCACGCAACAGTTGATGACGCGCTCGCTGGATATCCTGTTGGTAGAAGACATTCAACTTAACGTTATGGTGGCCAAGGCGCTGTTGGAAAAATTAGGGCAAAAAGTGTCGGTGGCCATGACCGGCGAAGACGCGTTGGAGCAGGTGCGCAATCATCATTATGATCTCATATTGCTGGATATTCAGTTGCCCGACATGAACGGTTTCGAAGTGGCTTCCATTTTGTGTAAAGAAGGGTTGATCAAAAATACCCGGGTGGTGGCACTGACCGCAAACGTGATTAAAACCCGTCAGGAATATCTGGATAACGGCATGGATGACGTTATCGCTAAACCTATTAAAAAGAGCCGGGTGATTGAGGTGTTTAACCAGTTGTTTGCTGAAAGTGAGCCACAACAGGCCAGCGCTGCACTGCCGGAACCCGGTGTTACCCCTGATAAGCACTTACATGCGGCACTGGATATGGAACTACTGGAAATGCTGCTGGATACCATAGGTATCGACATGATGCAAAACAGCCTGACGGTGTTTGAGCAAATGATGCCAAATTATCTGGAACTGCTGCAACTGAGTTTAAGTGCCAAGGAAAAATCCGAAGTGTGCAGCCATGCCCACAAAATTAAGGGCGCGGCCGGATCTGTAGGCCTGTCAGCTGTGCAAAAGATTGCCAATAAAATCCAGCAGGGAGATCATCCTGCCTGGTGGCAAAATGTCTATGATTGGGTCGAAGAGTTGCAACAAGCCTATGGGCACGATTTGCAAAAACTGAAAGACTGGATGGCCGCTCAGGACAATGACATTGACTAAGCCGTGGCGCGTTTAAGCAAGGGACGGGCAAGCACCTTCTCTTGCTCAGTCGCTTCGAATCACAATTAAAGCGCCTCTGTTGTTTGTAATCTATTTGTTAAACGTTTATAACAATGCGCTCTGTTGCATGGGCTGAGTGCTGAGTTATGTTCCGAAGCATCACATTTATTATCTGGTTGTGCTATTTGATCCTGGTGGGGCTCCTGTCTTACTCGATTGCTGTGACTTCCGAAAAAAATCGCGCCGACCAGCAGATTTCAGATGTTGCCAGTCGCCTTGGAATAGAGCTGGATAAATTCCGCACTTTACCCCGGGTACTGGTGTTGCACCCTGTCATTGTCGAAGCCCTGCATGCTCCCACTGCCGCGACACTGAATAAAGCCAACCAACTGCTGCAAACTTATAACACCCATCTGGCCAGTGATGCAGTGTACCTTTTGTCGGCAAGCGGCATGACCGTTGCATCGAGTAATTGGCACGAGCCGGATAGTTTTGTGGGCAATGATTACGGATTTCGACCCTACTTTCAGCAGGCCATTGAAGGGACGGACGGCAACTATTTTGCTTTGGGTACTGTGTCGGGTAAACGCGGCTATTACTTTTCGTTTCCGGTGCGCGATGCCGGGCTTATCATTGGTGTTATGGTGGTCAAAGTGGCGCTGAGCGTGATTGAAGACAATGACATTAACAGTGGCTTCGAACTCTTACTCACCGACAATCACGGTGTCATTTTCTACAGCTCTAACCCGCAGTGGAATTATTCTTCATTGGTGTCATTGGCACCGGATGTAGAAGCTGAATTGATCCGTCAAAAGCAATATGGCGCAGGCCCCCTGGCCGTATTAACCGACCACAATGACTTACCGTCACTACTACAGCAGTCCGAAGTGACGCTGCCCAATCAGGTTGCCGACACCAGCTATCTGGTGGCTTATAAAGTGATGAATCAGGTGGGTTGGCACTTGCTGGCATTAACGCCCCGAAGTCAGGTGTTTGTGTTGGTTATGTGGACCCTGCTGGCGGCCAGTGCCTTGTTTATTTTAATTGCTTTGCTGAGCCTGTATTGGCGGCGGCATCTGATCGCCCAGCGTCAGTTAGCTCAGGTTAATGAACAACTTGAACAACGGGTAGAGAAGCGCACAGCCGAATTGCGCCAGACTAATATTGCGCTGGTGGATACAATCGATAAACAGGCCCTGACCGAACAACGCTTAAAAGAAACCCAAAATGAGCTAATTCAGGCCGGTAAACTGGCACTGCTGGGGGAATTGTCTGCCAGTATTAATCACGAGTTAAACCAGCCCTTAACGGCGTTACTGACATACAGTGAAACGCTGCTGCTGATGCTTAAAAAAGGTCGTACCGATGGCATTGAACAAACCATCGAAGAAATTATTAAGCTGACCCGCATGATGGCGAAGATAGTCGCACAATACAAACTGTTTGCGCGCAAATCGGCAGGCAGGGTGGGGCCGGTTGATTTGCAGGAAACCGTGCGTGCTTCGCTGGCGATACTGGAGAGTAAAATTCAAAAAATGCAGGCTGAAATTCAGATTCAGCAAAGCGATTCTGGCTTACAGGTGATGGCTGAATCGGTGCCGTTGGAGCAGGTTCTGGTTAACCTGATCAACAATGGCTTGCAGGCTCAGGAAAGTTGCCAGGCGGTAAAACTCAGTATCACCGTTGAAGCTATGCCACAACAGGTACGTATTAGTGTCCGGGATTATGGTCCGGGTCTTGAACCGGGTAATCCCAATCGGGTGTTTGAACCTTTTTACACAACTAAAGGACGAGGGTTGGGGTTGGGATTAACTATTTCTCAGCGCATTATTGAGTCTTTTAACGGTACCATAACCGCGCAGCAGCACCCCGAGGGCGGTGCGATGTTTTCTCTAATTTTGCCCAGGAGCATGGCGTGAGCGCAATGACCTTACCTATTTATATAATTGACGATGAACCTACCATTTTGCGTTCGCTGCAACAGTTGTTGCAGCTGGAGGGATACAAGGTTGATGTGTTTACTGACGCCCGCGAAGCCATGCGCAAACTGGAACCGGACTTTAACGGCGTATTGATTTCCGATATCAATATGCCAGGAATGGATGGCGTTGCGTTCTTGCGCGAAGCGCTAAAGCTGGATCCGGAGCTTTCCATTGTGATGCTTACCGGGCATGGTGATATTTCTACAGCGGTAGAATCGATGCGCCTGGGAGCCTATGATTTTATCGAAAAGCCATTTTCCAATGAGCACATTCTGGACGTTATCAAACGCGCGGGTGAAAAACGTGCATTGGTACTGGAAAACCGAGAACTGAAAAACGAACTGGATGCGCAAGCCGGTGCTGGTCCGCGAATTTTAGGGCATACCACTAAAATCAAAGCCCTGCGGCGCATACTTCTGCAGATACGGGATATCCCGGCAGATGTCCTGATCAAAGGCGAAACCGGAGCCGGAAAGGATCTGGTTGCGCGCTTTTTGCACTACAACAGCAAACGACAAAATGAGAACTTTGTGGCAATCAATTGTGGTGCCATTCCTGAATCCATGATTGAAAGTGAATTGTTTGGGTTTGAGGCTGGTGCCTTTACCAGCGCCCAGAAAAAGCGGGTGGGAAAAATCGAACACGCCAATGGCGGTACGTTTTTTCTGGATGAAATCGAAAGTATGCCCATGGCACTGCAGATAAAGCTGTTGCGGGTACTGGAAGACAGACGGATTGAACCGCTGGGCTCCAATCGTCAGGTTGAGCTGGATATTCGGGTAATCGCCGCCGCTAAAGTGGATTTACTGGAGTTGGTGGAAAAAGGCGAGTTTCGCGAAGATCTGTACTATCGACTCAATGTGATCAACGTGGAGATACCGCCGTTAAGGGAGCGCAAAGAAGACATATCGCTGTTGTTTCAACATTTTGCCGCTATTGCCAGTACCCGTTTTCACACGGACGCCCCGCGCCTGACCAACGAGCAACTGCTTCGCCTGCAGCAACACAACTGGCCGGGAAACATCCGGGAATTGCGTAATGCCGCAGAACGCTTTGTTCTGATGGGAGGACAAACGGCGTTTGATGATGGGACGCCAGGCGTTGAAAATGACAAGCTGACACTGGTTGAAAAAGTCGCCCATTATGAAAGACAGCTACTTCAGGAATCATTGCGGGCCAATGAAGGGCGACTGACCGATGTACAACAGCACCTGGGATTACCCCGTAAAACCCTCTATGACAAAATGCGCAAACACGGCCTGGACAAAGGGGATTATAAGTTACCCTGATTCCTATTTGTTAATGGAAGGTAATGGGTGGATGTTCACCCATTTACAAAAATGTAACGTGTGGGAGTTCACCCAAAAAGCCAGGTGAAATAAAGTTCTCTATATTTAACTAATTGAAAAACAACAATAAAAAGCTATTTTTTTGGATTGGCAAAGTCTTTGCAATTGTTGCTTTGATGTTAATGCGTGATGATTCGCCCTAAGCGCCACGCTGCATTGTCTGAAGACCCATAGGACACACTTTTAACGTTAAGGTAAAACAATGATTAATAAAATTACCCAGGTTATTCGCTACGACCGCTTGCTGACCTCCACTTGCATGTTAGCGGTAGCATCATCTCTGAGTATGGCTGTAGCCGCACAAACCGCTGAAGAACAAGACAAAGATATTGAAAAGATTGCCGTGGTGGGCTCGCAAATAAAAGGTGCGGAAATAAGTGAAGCATTAGCCGTATCGCAACTGAGCGCTGAAGATATCGCCACCATGGGAGTTGATTCCGGTGATGAATTGTTGCAGCTGATCCCGGAAAATGGCCAAAACTTTTTTAATGAGGCCGGCAATATCAGCGGTGGTGTCAATGCCGCGCGCGGTGATGTGGGGGCGTTTAACCTGAGAAATATCGGGACAGGTAATACATTGGTATTGCTCAATGGTCGTCGCATGGTGAATTCCGCGGCTTATCAAACCGAAGTGGTTGGTGGCAGCTTTGTACCGGTGAATACTGTGAACTCTCAAACTATCCCGGTGTTTGGTGCTAAACGGGTAGAAGTTTTGCGCGATGGAGCGTCAGCTATCTATGGTGCCGATGCCGTCGCAGGTGTCGTGAATACGGTTACCCCTACCGATTTTGTCGGGTTTGATGTACGGGTAAAATGGCAGGAGTATGAGAACCTGCCTCGCAATGATCAAACGCTGTCCATGCATTGGGGTAAAGACATCAATGATGGCAAAACCAATATCGGGGTGATTTTCAACTATTATCAGCGAGATCGCGTTAATTCACAGGACGATCCCCGCTGGTCCAATGCTGACCTGACGGATCGATTATCTCCGGATTCACCCTGGTATGGTCACTCTGAGTTTGATTCTACCAGTGCCAACTCATTGTATGGTCAGTTTGATATTATGGATCGGGTGGCAGCTTCTAATCCGCTGCGCACTGAAGGCTTGGTCGATGGCAGCGGCGAATTTGAAACTTTCCCCTCCGGTGATGCCCGATGTGTTTGGGAGCTGGGCAATGGCCTTTGCGCAGCACCAGACGGGCAGGGCACAGAGCGTTACAACATGAATCTGGATCGCGACCTGACCTCTGAGCTGGAGCGCACCAATGTTTTCATCAATATTAATCACACTTTCGAAAACGGTTGGGAAGCCTTTACCGAAATCATGGGTTATAAGTCCGATACTAATCTGAGACGTCACCCGACAGCTTCGTTTTCCTCCTCTAAATTAATTGTGGCGGCTGATAATTACTACAATCCCTTTGGTCCGTGTGGTTCACCCAACAGGTTGGACAATCCGGCAGTCATGGAGGGAGTACCCTGCGAGGGGCTGGCACTGGAAATTGATAACTACCGCTTTGCTGAATTGCCGCGTATTGTTGATAACTCGGGTGAAACCTATCGTTTTCTGCAAGGACTACGGGGTTATCTGGGGAACTGGGATTGGGAAACCGCGGTTTCCTATTCGAAAGGTACTAAAGATGATGTCACCCACAACCGTGTTTCCAATACGCTGATGCAGGAAGCGCTGAACGATACCACTGCAGCCGCTTATAATCCTTTTGCTGTCGGCGTTGATTCCAATATCGAACGGGCATTGATAGATGTGTATCGCAAAAGTGAATCAGAGTTAACCACGTTTGATTTCAAAGTTTCCAATGCTGATCTGTTCGAATTACCCGCCGGCGCTGTAGGTTTCGTTGCTGGTGTCGAATGGCGCGAAGAGTCATTTAAAGATGATCGCGATCCACGCCTGGATGGCACTATTCAGTTTATCGATGATGATGGTGATACCTATCCGTTTGTGTCTGATGTCGTGAATTCCAGTCCTACGCCGGATAATAAAGGCAGTCGCAATGTCAGTTCGTTGTTTGCTGAATTCCAGATCCCAATTTTGGACAATCTGGATTTGCAACTGGCTGCGCGTTACGAGAACTTTTCCGATGTTGGCGATACCACAGTAGGCAAAGTGGCCTTTGGTTACCGACCCTTTGAACCTGTGTTGTTGCGTGGCTCCTGGTCTGAAGCTTTCCGGGCCCCGAATCTGGTTACTATCAATGAAGAAATCGTCGCGCGCACCCAAACCCGCACTGACTATGCTTGTTTGTATGCGGCTGAAAATGGCGGGGACCCTGACCAGGACGCATTAGATTGCAATTATTCGCTGCAACGCATAGCCCAGGGCAGCGAAGATCTGCAACCTGAAAAATCGGACAACACCTCTGTGGGTATTGTTGTTGAGCCGCTGGAAGGGTTAGCGATCACTCTGGATTACTGGAGCATCAAGAAAAAAGACACCATTGGTCTGCTTGGCGAGGAAAACCATTCTTTGCTGGACCTTCTGTACCGTCTGGAACAGGGCACGGCAAATTGTGAAGGTGCGACATTTAATTCAGCCGTAAATCGCGGTGATATCGATCCGGATGAAGCGGCATTTTATAACGCCGCAGGTATCTGTGCTGCGGGTCAGATCAACTACATAGACGACCGGTACGCCAATTTAGATACCCGTACCGTGTCAGGGCATGATTTAGGTGTGTACTACACCTTGCGCTCTGATTTTGGTCGATTCAAGCTGGATTACAATGCCTCCTTCCTGGATAAATTTGAGCAGGAAGCGGGGGGCGTCGCACAACAACTGGTGCAGGCGCAGGCCGATGGCATACTGCCGGCGCATTTCCCGGTGATGGGCTTTGATGATCTGGTGCGCCGCAATGGCAACCAAAAAGAAAAACACAGCCTGCGCATGACCTGGCGTAAAGATGCCTATGGTGCATCGCTCTCTGCCTACCGAATTGGTAGTTTTTATCAGGCAGAGCTGACACTGGAAGACGGCACCCGCTACAACATACCGGCCATGACGACTTTTGATGCCACCGTGGACTACACCGCGCAAATTCATGAAGTTGACACACGCTTCCGGTTGGGGGTGAAAAACCTGACGGATGAACGCGCTCCTTTGGCGGCATCCAGCTTTGGTTACTTTGAAGATGCCCATCAGGATTATGGACGTTATTTCTATCTGGACGTACGCGCCAGCTTCTGATCCTTACAGCATAAAACCGGCGTCACTCAGACGCCGGATGTAATCCATTAAAGAGAACGATTATGATGAAAATGTTTTCCATGACGGCAGCGTTGTTGTTGCTGTCTGTTTTTCAAAGCGCTTGCGCGACGATACCCACGCAACCCTGGCAGGGGCGAGAGGTGGGCAATTACTCATTTACCCAATGGCCTGGCGGGAAAATCAACGTGGAGTTTATTGTTCCACAAGGGGCCGGTGAAGATACGCCGGTATTACTGGTTATTCCCGGAGCAAAACGCAACGCCGATGAATACCGTGATCAATGGCATGAACTGGCGTTAAAACACCAGTTTGTGGTGTTGGCTATTGGTTGTAGTTTGCAGGTTTGTGACAGTGAGTACTTATATAATCTGGGGGGGCTGACCGACCACCAGGGGCAACCGCAACCCGAAGCCATGCAGTTTTATTCGGTTCCTGAGTTGGTATTTGACGATTTTGTGCGCCGATTTGGCTCCGCGCAAACCCGGTTTGCGTTGTACGGGCATTCTGCCGGCGGCGGATTTGTACATACCTTTATGTTGAATCGCCCCAATGCGCCGGTATCTCAGGCGGTAGCGGCCAACCCGGCGTTTTTTACCATGCCGGATGAAAGCCCGTATCCTTTTGGACTCGGCGGTACTGCGCATACGCCAGAGTCAGTTGATGTCTGGTTGCAACAACCTCTGACCATCATGTTAGGGGATCAGGACACCGGGCCTCGTACCAAGGCGCTCAGTAACAGTGCCAGGGCCAATGCTCAGGGACGCAACGTGTTTTCTCGTGGATTGCGGTTTTACGCCACAGTCATGAACACTGTGATAGAACGCAATATCGAATCCCCATGGCGCATCGACGTTGTACAGGGTGTCGGTCACAGCAGCACCAAAATGGTGCCCGGAGCCGTTCATTATCTGTTTCCGGAAATGCTGAAGGAGTAATGAGCATGGCCCAAGACTTACCCATTACAGACAATCAGCAAGCCGCCAGTGGCCGCGCCGGATACCAAAATCTGGGCATGTGGTTGGGACCTTTGCTGTTTATATTAATTGCAATCTCCCCAACCCCCGAAGGGCTGAGTGATACCGCCTGGATGACGGCGGCGATCGGTGTATGGATGGCAATCTGGTGGTCCACAGAAGCGGTGCATGTCGCCGTTACGGCGTTACTGCCTTTAGTGGTGTTTGCGCCACTGAATATTTTGCCCATAAAGGCGGCATCTGCCCCCTATGCTAATCCGACGATTTACTTGTTTTTAGGTGGTTTTATTATTGCGACGGCATTGCAGAAAGCCAACCTGCACAAGCGTATCGCCTACTTTATTTTGAGTTATGTCAGTCGTTCTGCGCGTTCCATTATTCTGGGGTTTATGATTGTCAGTGCCATTTTGAGTATGTGGATGACAAACACATCGACCACCATGATGTTGCTGCCTATTGCATTGTCCATCGTCTCTACCATGGAAACAGAACAATCCGGTTTTTCGCTGAAAGAGCGGCGGCATTTTCAATTGTCGTTGTTACTGGGCATTGCTTACGCCGCAACCATTGGCGGCATGTCTACGCTGGTGGGCACACCCCCCAATGCCTTTTTAGTGGGCTTTATGAATGAAACCTACAATGTGCAACTGGATTTTGCAAAGTGGATGCTCATCGGAGTGCCACTGAGTGTCACTCTGCTCCCCATCGCCTGGCTGGCACTAACTCGTTGGATTTACCCGGTCTCGTTTGTAACCCCGGATAGTGCGCGTATGCAACTGGCAAAACAACGCCAGGCATTGGGGCCGGTCCGTCAGGAAGAATGGCGGGTAGGGATAATTTTTAGTCTGGTGGCACTGGCGTGGATGACCCGGCCTTTGCTGTCGACCTGGTTATCTATTGATGGACTTTCCGATGCCGGAATAGCGATGTTTGCCGCTGTTGCACTGTTTATTGTTCCTGCGGGAAAGGGACGGGAAGGTGCATTAATGGCATGGGAAGACATGAAATCCATTCCCTGGGGGGTACTGGTTTTGTTTGGTGGGGGCCTGAGTCTGGCTGCGGCGGTATCTGATTCTGGTCTGGCGCAATGGTTAGGCGAGGGGCTCGTGAACATGAATGCCTTTGGCATGATTGTGTTGGTTCTCTGTGCGACCACCCTGGTGATCTTCCTGACTGAGCTGACCAGCAATCTCGCCACATCGGCAACCTTTCTGCCGGTTGTGGCTGTGTTGGCGCTGGAAATGGGAGGCGAACCTATGATGCTGATGATACCAGTGACTCTGGCGGCAAGTTGTGCCTTTATGCTGCCGGTGGCAACACCACCTAATGCTATCGTGTTTTCCTCGGGTTACATCAGTATTCCGCAGATGGCGAAAGCCGGATTTATCCTCAATCTGATGAGTATCCTGTTGGTAACAGCACTTGCCGTGTGGGTAGCTCCGCTGATTTTCTGAGCTACGCAATTGCATCTGAATAACAACACCTGAGATTACTGTGAATGCACAATAAGAATCAAAAACCCTTATATTTGCCCCATGCGGGGCCATCGCTTTTGGATATGCCTTTGCTTAACAAAAGCAGTGCCTTTAGCGAAAGTGAGCGTATTGCCTTTAATTTAGAAGGTCTGTTACCGCCTCAATACGAATCGATAGAGCAGCAGGTTGAGCGCACCTTTAAGCAATACCAGCAATTAACATCGGATATGGCACGGCATATATTTTTGCGGGATATTCAGGATAGCAACGAAACTTTGTTTTATCGTCTGGTTGAACAGCATATCGAGCTGATGATGCCGATCATCTATACCCCAACGGTGGGTGAGGCTTGCCAGCAATTCTCGGATATTTACCGCAGTGCCCGGGGATTATTCATTGCCCATCATCAGCAAGATCGAATCGATGACATTTTACATAATGCCACCAAGCGCAATATCAAAATCATTGTGGTGACTGATGGTGAGCGGGTGCTGGGATTGGGGGATCAGGGCATTGGTGGCATGGGTATTCCGATCGGAAAACTATCGCTGTACACCGTCTGTGGTGGTATCAGTCCCGCGTATGCCTTGCCTGTGATGTTAGACGTTGGCACCAACAATGAGGCGTTACTATCTGATCCCATGTACATGGGATGTCGTCACCGACGCATCAATGAGCAGCAATACCACGAATTTGTGGATGCTTTTATGCAGGGCGTAAAGCGACGTTGGCCCAACGCCCTCATTCAATTTGAAGATTTTGCGCAACATAACGCAACGCCGCTGTTGCAGCGTTATAAGCAGGAATACTGCTGCTTCAATGACGATATTCAGGGCGCGGCGGTGGTCGCTGTTGCAGTCATGCTTGCCGCCTGTGCGGCTAAAAAAGTGGATATCACTCAGCAACGCGTTGTTATTGTCGGGGCAGGGTCAGCTGGCTGTGGAATTGCAGAACAATGGATTGCCTGTCTGAGAGAGCGAGGGCTGACCGATGAACAGGCACGGCAGCAGATTTATATGCTGGATAGGGATGGAATACTGACCACGTCCACCCCTGATATGAAGCCATTTCAGGCCCGTCTGGCACATGCTGGCTTACCGGCAGGGCTTTCTAGTCACACGGAACACAGTTTGCAGGATGTTATGCATGCGGTGCAACCGGATATGTTGTTGGGCGTTAGCGGTCAGCCTGGTTTGTTCAATGAAGCTGCCATTAAAGCAATGCATCAATATTGCGCGCAACCGGTGATATTGCCGCTGAGTAATCCCTCACGTCTGGCTGAAGCTCAACCCGAAGACGTCTTGCGCTGGACGAATGGCGCAGCCTTGCTTGCAACGGGCAGTCCGTTTGACGATGTCAGCCTGCAAGGGGCTCAGCACGTAATTAGTCAGAGCAACAACAGTTATGTGTTTCCTGCAATTGGTCTGGCGGTGGTCAGTACCGGGGCTAAGCGCATCACGGATGCAATGTTGATGGCGGCCAGTAAAGCGTTGGCCGGTTGTTCGCCTTTGGTAAATCAGGGCTGTGGCGGGTTACTACCACCTTTGCAGGAAATTCAGGCGATCAGTAAAGACATTGCGCTGGCCATCGCGAATGTGGTTGTTCAGGAGGGGGATGTGCCCGGGCTGAGTGAGGCTGAATTGCGGCAGCGTATAGAGGAAAATTTTTGGACTGCCAATTACCGACCTTATCTGAGAAAAGCGTTTTAATCACTAACCGTGCTTCGCCAAACTGGCAATCGCGTTCAGGCTGCAGTCTGGTTCTGCCTGTCCCCGCGCGATGGCGGGGATAAAGTGACACTTAGCAATCAGAGTTCATCGGCGGGCACGTGTTTAATTTCCGGCCAGTTGTTGTCGGCTTTGACAATATTGCCGGCAACATCTTTTAACCAAAACGCGTGAATTTCTTCGTTTTTATTAACGAACAATTGTCCGTCGACAATTTTGAAGGCTTTGCCATTGACTTCAAATTTTTTGCCAAAGCTTGTGCAGGTTGAACAATAACCACCGTAAGCAGGGGCATACTGCTGCGGATTTTGGTTGAAGGTATTGCGGTTTTCAGCAGAGCTGAACCGATAAATGGCTCCCTGGTAAACAGCAGTAAATTCAGCCTTACCCATCACAGGTTTGTTGTCAGTGAAATAGGCCACGGCATCATGCCCTGCCAATATCACGCCATTGTCATCGGTTTGGGTATCAATCCCAGCCAGAGTATTTAAGCTAACGAAAAGTGCAAACAGTGTAGAAACGATACGGATCATTATTGTATTCCTGTAGTGTAATTAACAGACAACAAGACCTCAGGAGTATTGGAGTAATTTCTGACTTTTGGGTTATGAGTTAGCGCGTTTTGGTTTGAAATTTAATTCGAAAACCATGTTGGATGCGGGTCTACAGCAACAGCCAGGTGGCGGTGCCCAAAAACGCAAAGATACCCACCACATCGGTAATGGTGGTGAGAATCACACTGCCCGCCAACGCGGGGTCGATTTTCAGCTTTTTCATCACGATGGGTAGGATAACGCCCGACAGGCCCGCTGCAACCATATTGACCATCATGGCAAACGCAATCACCAATCCTAACATGTAATCTTGTTTCCAGACGGCAACAACCGAGGCAATCAAAACCGACCAGATGATGCCATTGAGAAAGCCGATAGCCAGTTCTTTACTGATCAACCAGCGAGAGTTTGAGGCGCTGACATGGCCCAGTGCCATACCGCGAATAACCAGAGTGAGGGTTTGGTTACCGGCCACACCCCCCATGCTGGGAACGATAGTATTGAGGATGGCCAGAACCGCCAACTGACTTAATGTGGCTTCAAACAGGTCGCTGACCATGGCGGCCATCAGAGCCGTAAACAGGTTGACACCTAACCAGATGGAGCGGCGTTGCGTACTTTTGAGTACCGGAGCGAAGGTATCTTCTTCATCTTCCAGACCCGCCATACTCATCATGGAGTGTTCGGCCTCTTCACGGATGATATCAACCACGTCATCAATGGTAATACGGCCTACCAGTTGATGATTGGCATCCACAACAGGTGCCGACAGCCAGTTGTGACGCTCGAACAATTTAGCTACTTCGGTTTCGTCCAGATCCACCTTGATGACTTCCGGTTCTTCTTCCATGATTTCTTCAACACTGATCTCCGGGGCCGCAGTAATCAGGCTGGTAAGAGGCACCGTCCCAATCAACCGATCATAGCGGTTGGTGACATACAGCATGTCGGTATCTTCCGGTAGTTCCTGCTTGAGTCTCAGGTAGCGCAGAATCACTTCTACACTGACTTCCGGTCGCAGTGTAATAGTGTCGGTGTTCATAATGAAACCGGCGGTACCTTCACCATAGGATAAGGCTTGTTCTGCTCTGGCTCTGTCCATGCTGTCCATGGACTCCAGGACATCCTGAACCATTCTGTCAGGCAGACCGTGCAGCATTTCTGCAAGGTCGTCGGTGTCCATATCTTCCAGGGCGTCAGCAAGTTTTTCAGGCACCATTTCGCGCATGATGCCGTTGCGCACATCCTCAGACAGTTCTTCTAACACATCGCCGTGGTAATCAGTATCGATGAGTTTCCAGAGCAAAGAACGATTGCGAACCGGGGTGGATTCTAAAAGTAACGCGACATCTGCGGGGGGAATGCTGTGCAGCATTTTGCGCACATGCACAAACAGGCCATTACTGAGCGCGTCGTTAATGGCATCCAGTTGCGTGGTGACGTATTCCTGTTCGAGCTTATTTTGTTCCATCAGTGTGCTTCCTCACCAGAGGGCACAAGAGAGAATACTGCCATGTCAAACGTTGCTGACTGGCTTTGCGGATACTGAGAAACGTTGCTGCGGGCTGATATAAGGGTGTAGAAAGCTGTACCGAATCCGGCTAAATCACGATGTTTTAGATTTAGATAAGGTGTTCCCGGCACTTATCGACACTCCTTATTTTTGCGATGAACTGATTTCCATTAACAACCTGAAAGTCCTTTACAGATGAGCGTTCTGTATACACAGGTCATTGTTATTGTTCGTTTATTATAGTTTATAGCAATAAGTGGCTGCTGGATATCTACTAATGAAACAAATCACAATCCAGGTTTAAATATTGTGAAACACTACTCAGCTTCGTTAAACCGCGCGGAGAATAATGCGGAAATTGCCTCTAATGCCGGCTCGGCATCATTGCCTTCGCAAATGACTTTCACCTGTTTGTTTTGTGACCCTTCCAGCATCATTAAGCCCAAAACACTGTCTGCAGAAGCACTTTTGCCGTCTTTGTGCAGCATAATAGTTGCGGAAAATGAGGCGGCCAGCTTCACCAGTTCGGTGGCTGCTCTGGCGTGAAGGCCCAGTTTATTGGTGATGGTTAGGGTTCGTTCTGCTCGATTCACGCGTCCAGATCCCGGTGTCTGATTTGCACATCAGGGTGAGCAACAGAAAAATAATTCGCCAGGGTTTCAGCGATGAATACTGAGCGATGTTGTCCGCCGGTACACCCTATGGCAACGGTCACGTAACTGCGGTTGTTTCTCTCAAGATGCGGCAGCCAGGTTTCGATCAGGTTTTGAAATTGACCGATCACTTTCACCACGATGGGCTGTGCTGTCAGGTATTGAGCAACGGGCGCATCTTTACCTGAATAGGGTTTGAGTTCAGGTATCCAGTGTGGATTAGGCAAAAAGCGCACGTCAAAGACGTAATCGGCGTCTTTCGGAATACCGTTTTTAAAGCCAAAGGATTCAAAAACCAGGACCAGTCGTGAGGACTTCTTGCCCAGAATGCGTTCTCGCACCAGTTCTGCCAACTGATGGATCGACAATTTATCGGTATCAATGTGCAGGTCTGCGCGTTCGTAAATAGGGACCAAAAGTTCCCGCTCTTTAACGATAGCGTCAGCCAGAGAAATGTTGTTTTTGGATAAGGGATGAAGGCGTCTGGTTTCGCTGTAACGCTTTACCAAAATATCGTCACTGGCATCCAGATAAATAATGGTCAGGTCGGTTTTGTTGGGCAAAAAATCCAGATTCTCTGTGAGTTGTTCTGGGTCTTTAGGTAAGTTACGCACGTCAATACTGACGGCAATCTGGTCGTATTCACTGACAACCGCGTGGGTCAGTGTGGGTAACATACTCACCGGAAGATTGTCTACGCAATAGTAGCCAAGATCCTCAAGCGCCCTTAATACTACAGACTTTCCTGAGCCGGACCGTCCACTGATCACAATTAATTTCATACCAATGCTTCATATAATGCGTTGTCTGAATGGCAATTGCGGATTACTTTGGTGACCTCTTTGTCACTGAGTTTTTGAGCTATACGGGCCAGGGTTTGCAAGTGACCTTCTGTTTGCTCAACGGGCACCAAAATCGCAAAAAATATATCGACCGGTTGATTGTCGATTGCGTCAAATTCTATACCAGGCGAGCAGGTGAGTACAATAGCCAGGGGACTACTCAGACCTTCAACACGACCATGTGGTATGGCGATGCCGTTGCCGATCCCGGTACTGCCCATTTTTTCCCGGCACAGAAGACTGTTCAGAACGTCTTCTTCATTGAGTTCGCTGAGTTTTTCACTGGCAACAACACTGATGATTTGCAGAGCGCGTTTTTTGCTGGTAATGGGGACTGCACAGCGCGTGCAGTCCGATGAAAGGATGTCTTTGATTTCCATCCTCGTTTAGACTCCTCTAATGACTCTTGAGCTTTTCTTTATGCTTAATTACCTGCCTGTCGAGCTTGTCGATGAGAGAGTCAATGGCAGCGTACATGTCTTTGTGCTCGGATGTCGCAAAAACTTCTCCACCGTCGAGGTGCATGGTTGCTTCTGCTTTTTGATTGAGTTTTTCAACGTTTAAGATGACATATACATTGTTTATGTGATCAAAATGTCGTTCCAGTTTAGTGAATTTTGTATCGACATAATCGCGAAGAGAATCGGTGATTTCGACGTGATGACCTGATAAGTTTATTTGCATAATTGGTCGTCCTTCTTGTAGGGAAGTCTATAACAGACTCTTACGTTGGTTAGATGGAGGAATCGAGAGCGATTCCCGGTATTTTGCAATGGTTCGCCGGGCTACCATAATGCCCTGATCGGCTAACAATTGCGCAATTTTGCTATCACTGAGTGGCTTGGCCTGATTCTCAGCGGCCACCAGTTTTTTAATCAATGCCCTGATGGCGGTAGAGGAGCATTCCCCACCATTTTCTGTGGCCACATGGCTGGAGAAGAAATACTTCAGCTCAAAGATCCCTCTCGGGGTGTGCATGTATTTCTGCGTGGTCACACGGGAAATCGTAGATTCGTGCATATCCACCATTTCAGCCACGTCGTTAAGCACCATGGGCTTCATCATTTCCGGCCCGTGCTCGAAAAAGCCGTGCTGTTGCTGGACAATACAATTGGCCACTTTGAGTAGGGTGTCGTTGCGGCTTTCGATACTCTTGATAAACCACTTCGCTTCCTGCATATGCGAGCGAATAAACTGCCCGTCGGCACTATTTCTGCTGCCCCGGCTCATGGCGGCATATTGCTGATTGATATTGAGCTTTGGCACGGAATCGGGGTTGAGTTCGACAATCCAGCGTCCGGATTTTTTCATGACCGAGACATCGGGGATCACATAATCTGGTTCTTTAGTATTCAAGGTACTGCCCGGATGCGGATTCAGGGTTTGCAGTAACTTTAATACTTCTTTGAGCTGTTCTTCACGCAATTTAGATTTTCTGATCAAGGTACGAAAATCTTTTGCCATTAACAGATCGGAAAAGTCACACAGCAGTGATTTTGCTTCCTGTAACCAGGGAGTGTCTTTGGGGAATTGCCCCAACTGCACCAGCAAGCACTCTTGTGGTGTGATTGAGCCTGAACCTAAGGGGTCGAAGTGTTGAATGCGTTTTCTGACACATTCCACTTCGTCGATTTCAATTTCTTCATCATCGAGGCTTTCGAGGATTTCCTCAACCGAAACGGTGAGATAACCGGATTCATCAATAGAATCTATGATGGCCAAAGCAATGGCTTCATCGGTTTCGCTGAACGGGGTCAGGTGTAATTGCCAGAGCAGATGATCCTGTATGGATTCACTGGTTTCACCCTGATACACCTGGTCGTCATCCGGGCCTACACCACCTGACGAGGCGGGTGCTGATGATGCGCTGTAGTATTCGTCCCAGGTGCTGTCTATGGGAAGCTCATCGGGTAAATCGTTCTTTTCCAGTGCATCACTGGAGTCAATGCCGTCTGAACCACTGAATTCGTTGTCGCTGTCGGCGCCATTCAACTCAGCCGTTTTGGGTTCTTTGAGTAATTCCAACGCTTCATCGCTACCGGCTTCGGTATTTTCATCCACTTCCAGCAATGGATTGGCGTCTAACGCATCCTGAATTTCTTGTTGCAGGTCAAGCGTTGACAGTTGCAGCAGACGAATTGCTTGCTGCAATTGAGGGGTCATTGTTAGCTGTTGGCTAAATTTTAGTTGTAAAGACGGCTTCATTAAAAATGGTTTTTTCCGACTCCAGAGCTCAGGGTTACTGTGCCCCAATCTTTAGATTGTTGTTAGTGTTACTATAGCCTGAATTGCTCACCCAGGTATACATCTCTTACTTGCTGATTTGCTAAAACTGTTTCGGGTTCGCCTTCGGCAATGACCTGTCCATGACTGACAATATAGGCCTGTTCGCAGACATCCAGCGTTTCTCTGACATTGTGGTCAGTGATCAGTACGCCGATCCCCCTGTCCCGCAAGTGGTGAATAATCTTCTTTATATCATTAACAGAAATAGGGTCAACGCCTGCGAAGGGTTCGTCCAGCAAAATAAATTGCGGATTGGCGGCCAGAGCGCGGGCAATCTCTACTCTGCGACGCTCACCGCCAGACAAGCTCATGCCCAGATTATGACGAATGTGATTTAAATTAAATTCATCCAGCAGTTCATCGGCAAGTTCTTCGCGTTGCTCGTTATCCAGCTCTTTGCGCATTTGTAAAATGGCCATCAGATTCTGGAACACACTGAGTTTTCTGAAAATTGAAGATTCCTGGGGCAAATAACCGATGCCATGACGCGCCCGCACATGCATAGGTTGCAAGGTCAGTTGATGCTGATCAATAAAAATCTCCCCTTTGTCCAGGGGAACGAGACCGACGATCATGTAAAATGTAGTGGTTTTCCCGGCCCCATTGGGTCCCAGTAAACCAACTATCTGGCCGGTACTAACTTCAATGCTGACATCTCGCACCACCTGACGGCTTTTATAGGATTTTGCCAGATTATTCGCGTATAACGTGGGCACTTAAATGAGTTTCCTTGTTCGGTTGCACTTGCAGATTAATTTTTATCGTCGGTCTGAAAAACAGTGGTCACTCTGCCATCCGCTTCGTTGCTTCCGGCGATTAACTGTTCTTTCTCTAAATTAAAGCTGATCTTTTCACCTTTCACCATACTGGTGTCCTGATAAAGTTCTGCCGCACCATTAAGCTCCAGGGTCCGAAACTCAACAATGTAACGAATTTCTTCAGCTTTGGCGGTGATTTTACTGCCGTCATCCATAGTTTGGGAATAAACAGCGGGTTTGCCAAGCGCCACAAAGATTTCTTTGCCTTTGCCATCCTCTGCCGACACTCTCACTTCGTCAGCATTAATGGATAGGGTGCCCTGGCGCACGTTAACATCTTCTTTGAATACAGATGTTTTGCGTTTTCCATCGACAAACTGAGATTTTGAATCAACCTCAATGGGAAGTTTAAAGTCATCTTTCCCAGCCCATGCCGGACATGACAGCAGGAGCAATACACTGCTAATGGGCAACAGGTTGTTGATAAATCGTTTTAACATGGTCTTTGAGTTCCAGTTTACGGGTCAACAGATTAACTGTTAAGCCGTTGCTTTCAATAATGAAATCCAACCCGGTGATGGTGACCGGGTTATTCGATTTGGCTGTTTTGTTGAGCAAATCAATTTCTACAAAGCTGGTTTCGATAGTTTGTACAAAGTCGTCCTGATTAAGACTTTTGATAAGGACATTTTGCTCAAGTTCAATACGTTGATCACTATACAGTGTCCCCTCATTTGCAACAATTTGCCAGGGGGAGTCTGTTTCATCGGTGTAAATGGTGTATTCGGGTTGTTCAAACAGCGTAAAGCCGAGAATATCGTAGTGCTCCATCGAGGAGGCAAACACCTCGTGGTTGACGCTGCCAGATTCGTTATAGAGGGTACTTTTCATATTGCGGGCCTGATAATTGGGATTCCAGGCTTCCGGTGTGTCGTCTATGGTTTGTGGCGTATTATCATCGGCAATCATATTCACGTAGAGGGTTAGCAATACGATAAATAACAGACCGATACTGATGTGAATACGACTCATACGCTACTCGCCAATATACCTTGCAGTTTTCCTTTGCTGAATAATATCAGGTCACATAATTCCCGAACACATCCGAATCCACCCGGTGTGGTGGTGCGGTAATTACTTAAATGCAGTACGCCCGGATGCGCATCGGCGGGAGCCACTTTTAGTTGGGCTAATTCAAACATGCCGGTATCGGGTAAATCATCGCCAATCGCGGCAGTGTGCTGCGCGGGAATATTCAGGGAGTGTTGCAGTGTTTGTAACGCAGACTTTTTCTGCTCTTCGCCTTGGATAATATGACGCACCCCCAGCGCTGAAAACCGGTCAGAGACTATCTGCGATTTTCTGCCGGTTATGATGGCAACTTCGACGCCGGCGGTTAACAGTGCTTTCAGACCATAGCCGTCTTTGGTGTGAAACGCCTTGAGCTCTTCTCCCTGGTTACCCAGATAAATGCGACCATCGCTGAATACCCCGTCTACATCACAGGCCAGCAGTCTGATGTCGCGCATATACTCTATCAGTTGAGGGGCCAGCGGGCCGTAAAGCGTGTCAACTTGTGTCATTAAACCACCCCGGATTTGACCATATCTAACATATTTAACGCACCAATGGGACGCTGCTCGTCATCTACCACAATCAGGCCACTGATGTTGCGGTTCTCCATTTGGGTCAGCGTTTCTGCCACCAACATATCTTTGCGGGCGGTATAGCAGTTTTTGGTCATCACATCTTTGATGAGCGTGGCGTGAACGTCTTTTCTGGCATCGATAACCCGGCGTAAATCGCCATCAGTAAACACCCCAATCAGCTTGCCTTGCTCGTCAACGATGCCCGCCAGGCCTAAGCTTTTTTGAGTGATAACGACCAGGGTATCCCGCACACTGCTGTTTGCGTCAACGGTGGGAACGCGATCACCGGTATGCATAATATCTTGTAAGGTGAGTAACAGTTTTTTGCCCAGTGAACCACTGGGGTGCGACAGGGCAAATTCTTCAGCAGTAAAGTTTTTGGCGTCCAGCAACGCGATTGCCAGCGCATCTCCTAACACCAGGGTTACACTGGTGCTGGATGTTGGGGCCAGTCCCAGGGAGCAGGCTTCCTGCGGCACCGCTATAGACAGGTGGATATCAGCATAACGCCCCATGGCAGATTCCGCAGAGCGGGTCATCGCAATGATTTTTATACCCAGCCGCTTGACTACCGGCAACAAAGACACCACTTCAGAGGTTTCACCAGAGTTGGAAATCGCCAGTAACACATCTTCCTTACCCAGCATCCCCAGGTCACCGTGTCCCGCTTCTCCTGGGTGCATAAAAAATGCCGGTGTGCCGGTGCTAGCCAGTGTTGCCGCAATTTTATTGGCAATGTGACCGGATTTTCCCATACCGGTAACGACAACCTTGCCCTTGCAACCAAGCAGCAACTGACAGGCCTGGATAAAGTGTTCATCAAAGGCGTTTCTGAGGTTTTGAATCGCATCCAGCTCGATATCCAGAACCCGTTGGGCTGAGGTAATCAGTTGTGCAGTATCGACTTTCATTAGGCTTTTACCCGGTTATGCCACAAACAGAAAGGTGAGGTAGCCGATATATCCGGCCACCAGAATGCCACCTTCCCAGCGGGTTATTTTGCGCACACCACGTAAACCAAAGCTGAATAACAGCAGCAATACGGTGAACACCAGCATCACGTGGATGTCCCGGTTAGCAGCATCAGCATCGATTAGGCCCGGTGCGATTAATCCCGGCATCGCCATTACCGCTAAAATGTTAAAGATGTTAGACCCGATAATGTTACCCAGTGCCATGTCATCTTCGCCTTTTAATACACCGGCAATACTGGCCGCCAACTCGGGAAGGCTGGTACCAATGGCAATGATGGTCAGGCCTATCATCAGTTCGCTCATGCCAAAATATCTGGCGATGTTCACCGCTGAATCCACCATAATATCGGCGCTGATGGGCAATAGCACCATGCCCACCATAACCCAGAAAATCGCTTTGTGGGTTGGCACATCGGATGGAATTTCTTCAGCCGTGTCGGTGCCATAAGGATCTTTGCGATCAGCCTGAATAGACAGCCAGGTGAGACCACCAATTGTAACAAAAAACAGAATCATCAGCGCGATACCCTCGCTGCGACTCAAACTCAAATCTGCCAGAAACCAGGCCGCGGTGAGTGACACGATAAGTAGTATCGGCATTTCCCGACGAATAGTGCCGGAGCTGACCATCAGGGGTTTAAACAGCGCAGTAAGGCCCAATACCAAACCGATATTGGTGATGTTTGAACCGATAGCATTGCCCACTGCGGTGTCGGCGTTACCGGCCATTGATGCAGTGGCTGATACCATGATCTCCGGGGCGGATGACCCCATGGCGACAATGGTCATCCCGATAACCATGGGGGAAATACCGAAGTTTTTAGCCATGGCTGAAGCGCCATAAACGAACCTGTCAGCACTCCAGCTCAGCAGTGCAAGTCCAACGATAAAAAGGGCAATGTCTGTCAGCATGGATAAAAATCGATCTTCTTGAAATGTAGTGGCAAGGGAATGACTCTAATATGGGTACAACTTTAAAAGTTTAAACTATTTGAACCCCAATGTTGAAGTAAGTTCGGCAAATACCGGCGTTTATTGAGTCCGGGTGCACAAAAATTGCGCCGCATCGTCGCGGACTGTACCTGACAAGGCCGGGTAATTTTGTCTGGCAAAGCCCGGTCGGGTGAAAATCGATTGTTTCTGAAATTTAGAATATATCTTGTTACTTTTTGATTTTGTTTTGCCGCCTTGAAACTTCGTAAAATAGCACCAATATCGGGGCATCGGATAAAATGAGCTGAACGACCTTAGTATCGGGATACACACTGATACACACTCCTTTACAGGCTACTGACAGAATAAGGTTTCAACTTGCTCTATAATTTGTAAAAAGCCAACACCGAAAAGGACTGAAAAAAGGGAGAGGGCGGCGCGCTCGGGATTGCACACTATGAAAAATCTGGTCGAAATTAAAAATCTGACATTCAAACGGGGTGATCGCACGATTTACCACGATATTAGTATGTCTATACCCGAGGGTAAAACTACCGCAATTATGGGGCCGAGCGGTATCGGTAAAACCACCATGTTGCGTTTAATTGGTGGCCAGCTCAAACCCGACAGCGGTGATGTGCTATTTGCCGGTAAGTCAATCCCGGGAATGAATCGGGCGCAATTGTATGCATGTCGCCGTCATATGAGTATGTTGTTTCAAAGTGGCGCCTTGTTTACCGAAATGTCGGTCTTCGACAATGTGGCATTTCCGCTCAGAGAGCATTCACACCTTTCTGAGGATGTGATCAGAACTATTGTACTGTTGAAATTGCAGGCGGTGGGTTTGCGCGGCGCGGAAAAATTACTGCCCAGTGAGTTGTCCGGCGGCATGGCAAGGCGGGCTGCGTTGGCCCGCGCGATTGCGCTGGACCCGCGCCTGATCATGTACGACGAACCCTTTGCCGGGCAAGATCCTATATCGATGGGCGTGCTGGTAAAATTAATTAAAGATTTGAACGATGCACTGAACCTGACCAGTATCGTGGTAACCCATGATGTGACAGAAGTGCTCACTATCGCTGATTACATTTATATTATCGCTGAAAAGCAGGTTATTGGCGAAGGGACACCGGAACAGATCAAAAATTCTGATTCTGCCCTGGTACAACAGTTTTTGCGCGGTGATGCAGATGGTCCGGTGCCTTTCCATTATCCGGTTGACGATATCAGCTCAGCGTTGTTAGGGAGTTAATATGGAGTTTTTTGCAAGGACCGGACGCAATACTATCGATGGAATAACCCGGATAGGTCGTGCGTCAGTGATGTTTTGGGGCGCCATTGTCGCCCGTCCAAGACCGATGAAATCGATTCCGCTGACCATTAAACAAATGTATGTGGTTGGTGTGCAATCCTTGTTGATTATCCTGGTATCTGGATTGTTCATCGGCATGGTGATGGGCCTGCAGGGCTATACCGTGCTGGTAAATTACGGTGCCGAAGAAAGCCTGGGGCCCATGGTAGCATTGTCTCTGTTACGGGAACTTGGGCCGGTGGTCACGGCGCTATTGTTTGCCGGGCGGGCCGGTTCAGCACTGACGGCAGAAATCGGTCTGATGAAAGCCACAGAACAGCTCAGCAGTTTGGAAATGATGGCGGTAGACCCGCTTCGTCAGGTTATCGCTCCCCGATTATGGGCGGGCATTCTGACCATGCCAATGTTGGCACTTATTTTCAGTGCTATTGGTATTTTAGGCGGTCATCTGGTTGGTGTTGACTGGCTGGGTGTCGATGCCGGCAGTTATTGGTCAATCATGCAATCTGCCGTGGACCTGAATGAAGATATTATGAATGGCGTCATCAAAAGCGTGGTGTTTGCCATTGTTGTTACCTGGATAGCGGTATTCAATGGTTATGACTCCATTCCTACCTCTGAAGGGATTAGTAAAGCGACAACGCAAACTGTGGTGCACTCGTCGCTTGCGGTACTGGGACTGGATTTTGTTTTAACCGCTGTAATGTTCGGAACTGAATAGGAGCTCATTAATGAATTCTCGTAAAATGGAAATTGCTGTTGGATTGTTTGTTTCGCTGGCGGTAGCCGCATTTTTGATGTTGGCCTTGAAAGTCGCTGATCAGGGTATGCAAGGCTCGGGCGAAACGTATGAGCTGTTTGCCAAGTTTGACAATATTGGCGGGCTGAAAGCGCGCTCAGCCGTGAAGGTGGGCGGTGTGATCATCGGTCGAGTTGACAGTATTTCGCTGGATAAAGACGATTTCACCCCTGTAGTAAAACTGGTTGTTAGTCAGGAATATGGTGATTTCCCTGATACCAGTTCGGTGTCGATTTTGACCTCCGGGCTGCTGGGTGAGCAATATGTGGGTTTTCAACCGGGTTTTTCATTTGATGGTGTAGACACCCTGAAACCTGGCGATTTCATCGAAGACACCAAGTCGGCGTTGGTACTGGAAGATCTGATCGGTCAGTTCCTGTTCAGCCGAAACGATGAATAATACAGATTAAAAATGATATTTGAGGGCAATAACATGTGGTTAAAAAAATTGGGATGGCTGCTATGCCTGTCGATGTTCTCGCTGGGCGCTATAGCAGACGAAAATCCCTATAAAATTTTACAAGAAGTAGCGACAAAAACATTTTCCCGCATTAAAGCGGAACAGGCCACTATTCAACAGGATCCTGACTTGCTGAAAGTTGTGGTTGAAGAGGAATTACTGCCCTATATCGATTATAAATTTGCCGGTGCCAAAGTGTTGGGTAAGCACTTTAAGTCGGTGCCCCGCGAGCAAATTCCGACCTTCTTTGAAGAGTTTCGCAAGTACCTGATTGCTACTTATGCGGTGGCTTTGGCGCAATACGAAGGCCAGGATGTGGTCTTTGAACCGGAGAAAGATTTCGATGGTAAAAAAGCGGTAACGGTGCGCGCTATCGTCAAAGATACCGAGCGTCCGGACATCAAAATTGCATTCAAAGTACGCAAAAACAGCAAAACCAAAGAGTGGAAGGCCTATGACATGGTGGCGGAAGGGATCAGTGTCTTGTCCAGCAAGCGCAGCGAATTCGAGTCGATTTTGCGTCAGGAAGGTATCGAAAAAGTGATCGCCATTATGCAAGAAAAGAACGCTCAAAAAATTACACTGGATAATGATGCTTAAATCAGTCGACAAAATTACCCTGACTTATCACGAGGGTTGCCTGAAACCAGAAGGCAGCCTGACTATTGAGTCAGTCCCTTGCGCAGACAAACAGATAGTGCCGTTGCTGAGCCAGTTTAACGAGGTTGTAAAGCTTGATCTGGCAGCCGCTGAAAACAATGATACGGCGGGGCTTGCCTGGTTAATTAATCTCAAAGCTAACCTGAAAAAATCGGGTAAATCACTGCAGCTGCTCAATGTACCCAATGCGTTAAAAAAGCTGAGTAAACTGAGCGATGCTGATAAACTGCTTGAAATAGACTAAAACAGACAGGTCATAAAATGGATCCACAACAGATAGAAGCGATTTTACAAGACAATTTACCACTGAGCTTTGTGAAAGTGGACGGTGATGGTTCCCACTTTCAGGTGATAGCCGTGGGCGATTGTTTTGACGGTGTTAGCCGGATTAAAAAACAACAAATGATTTATGGTCCATTGCAAAGCCATATTTCCAGCGGCGAGTTGCACGCGCTGACGATGAAAACCTTCACCGAGGCGCAGTGGCAAAAAGACAAAAAATTATTGTTCCCCGATCTGAGTTAATTCCTCTTTTACTTTCGTTCACCTTTTTCCCACCGGATTATTCATGGATAAATTACTCATCAAAGGCGGCCAGCCTTTATCTGGCACGGTCACCATTTCGGGGGCGAAAAATGCGGCGCTGCCCATCCTGCTCGCCAGTTTGCTGACGACTGAACGCTGTGTTTTCAGCAATGTGCCTTTTTTACGAGATGTGAATACCAGCCTGGCGCTGCTACAGCAACTGGGCGCCGAGGCATTCAGAGCGGAAGATGGCGATGTCCATATCAACCCGGCCTCTGTAAATAACCACACGGCGTCGTACGATCTGGTCAAAACCATGCGGGCCTCAATCCTGGTGCTGGGACCATTGTTAGCCCGCTTTGGGGAAGCCAATGTGTCTTTGCCTGGAGGCTGTGCCATTGGTGCCAGACCGGTGAATTTGCACCTGGAAGGCCTGGAACAAATGGGCGCCAGTATTGAAGTTGCCAATGGTTACATTCGGGCCTCAGTGAACGGGCGTTTACAGGGCGCGCATATTGTGATGGACAAAGTCAGTGTTGGCGCCACCGAAAACCTGATGATGGCGGCCACACTGGCAGAGGGTGAAACCGTTATCGAAAATGCGGCCAGAGAGCCTGAGATAACCGATTTAGCCTTGTGTCTGCAGGCGATGGGCGCACAAATTACCGGAGCGGGATCGGCCACTATCCATATTAAGGGCCGTGCACAACTGGGTGGATGCCAGCATAAAGTCTTACCAGACAGGATTGAAACCGGCACCTTTCTGGTCGCTGCAGCTGCTACCCGTGGCAAAGTGCTGTGTCAGAATGCAGCGCCTGACAGTCTGGAAGTGGTTTTGCGTAAACTCAGTAAAACCGGGGCTGTGATTGAAACCGGGAAAGACTGGATCAGTCTGGATATGCAAGGCAGGCAACCTAAAAGTGTACAGATCAGTACCGCTCCACACCCGGGCTTTCCGACCGATATGCAAGCGCAGTTTGTGGCATTAAACGCGGTAGCAGAAGGCACCGGCACCGTCACGGAAACAATTTTTGAGAATCGTTTTATGCACGTACCGGAATTGCAGCGCATGGGAGCAGATATTGCGCTGGAGGGACACAGCGCAATTACCAAAGGCAATTCAGTATTAAGTGGTGCCCAGGTAATGGCTACCGATTTACGTGCTTCGGCAAGCCTGATCATTGCCGGTTTGACAGCCGCAACCGGTGAAACCCTGGTGGATAGGATCTATCACCTGGATCGCGGTTATGAAAAAATAGAGAAAAAGCTCCGGGGCCTCGGGGCTGACATTACCCGAATCAGTTAAAACCTTTTGTCATTGCAGGCACCTTCGGGTGCCTTGTTATTTCTGTAGCCTGCACTAACCGGCGCGCAATACGCTGTCTAAGTCGCCAATGACAACCGGTAAAACGATGGTTTCACCACCGCGTTTTACCTCGAAGTCCAGGGTGGTTCCCGGTAGGGTATTCGCCACAATGGACTGCACTTCCAGGGCGCTATTGATTGTAGCGCCATTGACACTGATCAATACATCACTCACCTGAATACCGGCTCTGGATGCCGGGCTGCGGTTTTCCACGCCGATAATAATCACCCCGGCAATCTCGTGATCACTGCCTTGCAGACCTGCATAACCCCGGATAACGCGACCTTTACTGATAATGTCACGCATCACTTTTTGAGCCATTTGTGACGGTACCGCAAAAAATACACCGGGCACGTCTTTCGGTTGACCCCCTTCTAAAATCTTGTAATTGGCATTGTTGATGCCTACCAGGTAACCATTGCTGTCTACCAGGGCCCCACCGGAATTACCCTGGTTTAGGGTGGCATCCATCTGAATAAAGTTGCGGTGGCCGCCTATGCCTAACTGGCTCACCTCAGAGCGACCGGTGGCACTGATAATACCCTGGGTGATGGTTTGTCCCAGATTGTAAGGGTTGCCAATGGCTAACACTAAATCACCCACCTGGGTTTTGTTGGTTTCTTCCAGTTGCGGAATAACCGGCAGATTATCCGCATTGATTTTCAACACGGCTAAATCAGTGAGGGGATCGGAGCCAATCACCTGGGCTTCATAAATGCGGCTTTGTTCAGCCACAATGACTTCAATGGAGTCGGCCCCTGCAATAACATGCAGACAGGTCAATATGTAGCCGTTATCACTCATAATAACGCCGGAACCCAGTGAGGTGCGCTCTACTTCATTATTGCGAAACAACGCGGAGCGTCGAATGGTTTTCTGGCTGTAGATATTAACAACGGCAGGAGCGGAGCGATTTATTGCATCGGCAAAACTCACCTTTTTAGGCATATCTCCGGGAAAGATATTGCTCATCTGTAGCTGGTTGCCATTGCGTAATTGTGGGATCAGTAGCAATAAAATTATCGATACAGCAATACCCAGTAAGATGGATTTAATGATAAAGAAAATTGAGTTTTTCAAGCTAACCCCCGCGATTGTAGCGGGGCCTAGAATAGCATTGATTCAGTTTGAATCAATATGGGAAGCACTTGAGCAGTGCATTTAGCACTGCTCAGCGATGCTGATGTTGTGTTAGCGAATGACCACGTACAGGGATGATTCACCACGACGCACATTCAGGGCCAGAACCCCTCTTTCAAAATCGTTCAGGTAGCGGCGCAATTCTGCTACGTTGGTGATGCGATTGCGGTTTATACCGACAATAATATCGCCCTGTTCCAGACCTAAACGGTTTGCGTATGAGTGCGGTTCAACTTCTGTGACTTCGACACCTGCTTCACCATCTTCCGTGGTACCATCGGCAAAGGTCGCGCCCTGGAATGCCGGGTGAATGTCCTGTGCCGCGACATTGGATTCGGTAGAGTCATCCAGGGTTACCGAAATGTCCATTTCTTTGCCTTCGCGGATCACCCCAATTTCAACAGTCGCCCCGGCGCCAAGTGTCGCGATTTTAGCGCGTAATTCGCTGAAGCTGGATACCGAGCGACCATTCAGGGAAACAATCACGTCACCGGCTTTCAGGCCACCTTTGTCTGCGGCTGAATCCGGGGATACCTGGCTGACATAAGCCCCTTTGCTGACGCTTAAGTCCATTGCCTCAGCCAGACCAGAGTCAACATTGCCGCCCGTAATACCCAGTAATCCGCGACGTACTTCACCAAACTGGATCAGTTGATCCACTAAGCTTTTCATCATATTGCTGGGAATGGCAAATCCGATGCCCACGTTACCGCCGGTAGGGGCAACAATGGCAGTATTGATACCCACCAGTTGGCCTTTCAGATTCACCAGAGCACCACCGGAATTTCCGCGATTAATCGCGGCATCAGTCTGAATATAGTTTTCCAGGGCATTGATCCCCAGTGCCGAAGAACGGCTTAAAGCACTGACGATACCGGATGTTACTGTTTGCCCGATACCAAAGGGGTTGCCAATGGCCACAACAAAATCGCCAACCCGCAGCTCATCCGAGTCTGCCAGTTTGATATCAATCAGTTTGTCGGCTTCTACTTTTAACAAAGCGATATCTGAGTCTTTGTCTTCACCGAGCTTTTTGGCTTCCAGTTCGCGACCGTCACTCAATAACACGGTGATTTCGTCGGCATTGTCGACAACATGAGCATTGGTAACGATGTAACCATTTTCAGCATCAATAATGACACCACTGCCAAGACCGGTGAATGGTTTTTCCTGCACCTGTTCTCTGGGGGAGTTAGGGCCATAAAAATAACGGAACAAATCAGGTACCCGTTGGCGAATTTTTTGTGTGCCTTCAACAGATATGCTGACCACAGCGGGGGTGGTTTTTTCCAACATGGGTGCCAGTGTCGGCACGTCATTGTCACCACCTAAAAAGGGCAGGGCAGCCTGGCTGGCTGAGGATAGTCCCACCACTAAACTTAGGCATATGATTCGAGTCCAGGCGGACCAAATGCGCATTTTCATTGTTTCATTTTCTCCGATGATATAACTCTCATAAAGACCTGAGTGACGCGCCTAAGTTCCTAAACCCTTGCTGTTAAGATGTTTCAGAATGTTTTTTTGCGTCACCCGCGAACAGGCCAGATTGTCCCTCTGAGTAATCCAGAGGCTGATAATCTGTATTCCGTTCTTTTTTGGGTTCTTTCTTTTGGGTTTTCAAGTGCAAAGTGGCTTGCTGATGAAAGTACTCCAGTTGATTCAGTTCTTTGTCGGTGGTGGTTTCATCAATAATTAATTGATAGTGATTTAACTGCTCGGCCAATACTGCGCACTGCTCCTGAATTTTCCCCAGGGCAGACTGCGTTTCGGAAATATGAATGTTGGCTTGCTCGGCAATCAACTGTTTTTCTGATTTTTCTTTGGCTTCTTCATTGGCGTCAGGACGCTTTGGCTCAAAGAGTGTTTTTCCGATAAATACACCGATCCCGATACCGGCAATTAATAATACGATTCCGATTAACCAATCCATAATACACCTCGCTAACAACTCATTTGAGCATAACACAAATTTTAAAATACCAGCGCAATTATGCGGTTGCGGGCGGCTTTCAACAAGACGGACTTCTGCCAACAGCATATAAATTGTGCGTTAATGTGCATTTTTTATTTGTAAGCGCATATAATCAGGCGCCTTTGAACTGAACCACATTATCAGGACTGTCGGAATATGTTGCACATGACGCCGTTGGAAAAGTATCAACAAGATTTGAAATCTGCGGATTTTCAGTATGATTCGGCGCAGGAAAATGCAGTTAAAGAATTACAACGTCTGTATGACGAATTAACTCATCCGAAGCAAAAGAAAACCTGGCGGGTAAAAATTAAAGCGGCCTTCGGAAAAGGCATGAACAAGCCCACGACCCAGGGAATTTACTTTTGGGGCGGGGTTGGGCGAGGTAAAACCTACCTGGTGGATACCTTTTATGACTGCTTGCCTGGTGAACGCAAAATGCGGGTGCATTTTCATCGGTTTATGCACCGGGTACACAGTGAGCTGAAAACCCTGGCGGGCAAATCCGATCCACTTAAAATCGTGGCCAAACAGTTTGCCGACGAAACCGACATCATCTGTTTTGACGAATTTTTTGTGTCAGACATAACCGATGCCATGATCCTGGGCACCCTGATGGAAGAATTGTTTGCTCAGGGAATTGTGTTGGTGGCCACCTCCAATATTGAGCCGCAGGGGTTGTACCGCAATGGTCTGCAGCGGGCGCGTTTTTTACCTGCTATCGATTTGATTGAGCAGAATACCCGCATCATCAATGTTGACAGCGGCGTTGACTATCGTCTGCGCACCCTGGAGCAGGCGGAAATTTATCATTATCCGCTGGATGATGATGCAGATAAAAACCTGCATCATTATTTTGGACAACTGGCCCCGGAATCCTGCGAAACTGAGGCGATGCTGAACATTGCCGGGCGACAGGTTCAGGCCGAGCGCAATGCCGATGGCGTGGTGATGTTTGAGTTTGATGTATTGTGCGGTGGACCTCGCAGCCAAACCGATTATATGGAGATAAGCCGTTGTTATCATTCGGTACTGCTGGCCAACGTCAAACAAATGAATCAACAGGTGGATGATATCGCCCGTCGTTTTATCGCCATGGTGGATGAGTTTTATGAGCGCAACGTAAAATTGATTATCTCTGCCGAGGTGGCCATTGACGAACTTTATACTCAGGGGCAGCTTTCATTTGAGTTTAAGCGTTGCATCAGCCGGTTAAAGGAAATGCAATCTCATGATTATCTCGCAACTCAGCATCTGCCTTAGAGGGAAATCATTGCTGGTGTGACTTGTGTCAGGCGGCGCGGGTAGCCGTTAGCACTTTGCTTGCCTGCTCGAAGATAAATGGCATGTTTGCCCAACAGCAGCCCGCTCAGGTGAAAAAAGCTTAAAATTTAAACGTGCTTTTACGATTAAAATCTGTATAATTCGCGCCCTGCCCGTTAATGGCAACAGGGAATGTGCCGAAATTGAACCGACTCGAAGGGGTTTTTCGTTCAATAGCATGGCGACTGTTATCCGGTTTGAGGTAACAGATTTTTTTGAATCAAATCTTTTTGGGTAAAGATTAATGAAAACTTTTGTAGCAACACCAAGCACGATCAAACGTGAGTGGTTCGTGGTAGACGCCACAGACAAAACTTTAGGACGTTTAGCAACTGAGATTGCTCGTCGTCTTCGTGGCAAGCATAAGCCAGAGTATACTCCTCACATGGATACTGGCGATTACATCGTAGTAGTAAATGTTGAGAAGCTGACTGTTACTGGTAACAAAGCTCAAGACAAGATGTATTACTCGCACTCTGGTTATCCAGGCGGCCTGAAAGAGACTAACTTCTCTAAATTACAGGCACACAAGCCAGAAATGATTTTGGAAAAAGCGGTTAAAGGCATGCTGCCCAGAGGTCCTTTGGGTCGTGCAATGTTCCGTAAATTGAAAGTTTACGCTGGTGCTGAGCATAATCATGTTGCTCAACAACCTACAGTGTTAGATATTTAAGGAGCATAGATAATGGCTGTAAATCAATATTATGGTACTGGACGTCGTAAAAGCTCTACTGCACGTGTATTTTTACGTGCGGGCACTGGCAACATCGTAGTTAACAAGCGTCCACTGGATGAGTTCTTTGGTCGTGAAACTGCACGTATGGTTGTTCGTCAACCGCTTGAGCTGGTTGAAATGAGCGACAAATTTGACCTGTACGTTACTGTTAAAGGTGGCGGTATCAGTGGTCAGGCAGGTGCTATCCGTCACGGTATCACTCGTGCATTAATGGAATTCGACGAAACTTTACGTCCTGCATTGCGCAAAGCTGGCTTCGTTACTCGTGACGCTCGTCGCGTTGAACGTAAGAAAGTGGGTCTGCATAAAGCACGTAAGCGTCCACAATTCTCCAAGCGTTAATTTTTCGCTTTTTGTCAAAAACCCGACTTCATGTCGGGTTTTTTGTTTTTTATTGCTACACTTAGGCCGATGTTAGGCCAACCGATATCCCTTCAGGTATTTCACGATAACCTGTAAAAAGCCTGTCAATCGTGACTAATTCGTTGTTTTGACCATGAATTCCTTGTGTTGAGTGTGGTTTTTCTTTTATCATTTTGGCCGACTTGGAAAAGCTTTATATTTACTTACAAATATCTGGCAAGAAAACAATAACTCACTATATCCGACCTCTGGAGTAAAGTGGATGAGCAATGCGCCCGTAGATAATGGCCGGCGTCGATTTCTGACAGTGTCTACCTGTGTGGTAGGTGGTGTTGGTGCAGTCGGAGCTGCCGTTCCTTTTATCGCTTCCTGGAATCCGAGTGCCCGTGCGAAAGCAGCCGGTGCCGATGTGGAAGTAGACATCAGTAAATTAGAACCCGGCCAACTTATGCGAGTTGAATGGCGTTCAAAGCCCGTGTGGATAGTACGTCGCACACAAGAGGTTTTGGATGCGCTGGCGGGTCATGAGGATCAATTACGCGATCCTGAATCCGTAGAACCACAGCAACCTGTGTTCGCCGCAAACCGTCACCGCTCTTTGAAAGAGGAATATCTGGTGTTAGTGGGTGTTTGTACTCACCTGGGTTGTTCACCACAGCATCTGAAAGACGGTGCCTTTGCTGAATATGTGGAAGGTGTTCCTGAGGGCTTCTTCTGCCCGTGCCATGGCTCTAAGTTTGATATGGCTGGTCGTGTTTTCCAAAGCGTACCTGCGCCACTCAACCTGGTGGTACCGCCATATCAGTTTCTGGATGACAACCGGGTATTGATCGGTTCAGAAGCGGAGGTAGCATAATATGTGGAAAAACTTACTCGACTGGATTGAATACCGAATTCCAATGATGCGCGTTGCGAATATGCACGCGATCCAATATCCGGCACCCAAAAATATGAATTTTTGGTATGTGTTTGGTTTTCTTGCCACCATCGTTTTAGTTAATCAGATCGTTACAGGTATCTGGTTAACCATGAACTTCGAACCTTCTGCCGAGCGCGCTTTTGCCTCAGTGGAATACATCATGCGTGAAGTCGACTACGGCTGGATGCTGCGTTATATGCACTCCACAGGTGCATCTGCATTCTTTGTGGTGGTGTACATGCACATGTTCCGGGGCATGATTTATGGCTCCTATCAAAAACCGCGAGAGCTGATCTGGCTGTTCGGTATGTTTATCTATCTGGCGTTAATGGCCGAAGCCTTCATGGGTTATGTATTGCCCTGGGGTCAGATGTCTTACTGGGGCGCACAGGTTATCGTATCCCTGTTCGGTGCTATTCCGGTGATTGGTCCTGATCTGGTGATTTGGATTCAGGGGGATTATGTTATCTCCGGTGCCACATTAAACCGTTTCTTCGCCCTGCACGTCATAGCACTACCGCTGGTTATCGTAATTCTGGTATTTCTGCATATCGTGGCCCTGCACGAAGTGGGCTCGAACAACCCGGATGGCATTGATGTTAAAAAGCCAAAAGGCACACTACCGGAAGAAGAGAAAACCGACTTTACCATCCATGAGTACTACACTAATCGCTATGATTACACCAAGGATGTGATTCCGTTCTTCCCTCATATCGTATTGAAAGATATGGTGGCCTTCTGTTTCTTCCTCGCTGCATTTAGTTATGTGATGTTCTTTAATCCGGATATGGGCGGTTACTTCCTTGAGCATCCTAATTTTGAAATTGCTAACCCGCTGAAGACGCCTGAGCATATCTTCCCGGTTTGGTACTTCACGCCTTTCTACGCCATATTGAAAGCCGTACCTGATAAGCTTTTGGGTGTTATCGCTATGTTTGCAGCCATTATCATGTTGGTATTATTGCCCTGGATAGACCGCGGTAAGGTACGTTCATGGCGCTATCGTTGTGGCCTGCACAAATGGAATCTGATTGTGTTTGCGATTGTCTTTATCTTCCTGGGTTATCTGGGCGGTACGCCACAGGAAAACTGGAAGATTACTGCTTCGCAGATTGCGACTGTAATGTACTTTGGCTTCTTTGGTTTGCTGTGGTTATACAGTAAAAATGAAGACACCAAGCCATTACCAGAAAGGGTGACGAAATAATGATTAAGCACATAAAAAATACCCTTATTGCTGCGCTGATTGCTGTTCCATCGATGGTCTTTGCGGCTGGCAGCAACTACCCGCTGGATCACGCAGACTATGATTTAACTGATAAAGCCTCATTGCAAAATGGCGCTAAGTTATTCATGAACTACTGCCTGGGTTGTCACCAGATGCAGTATCAGCGTTACCAACGCACTTTTAACGATTTAGGCATTCCCGAAGAGCTGGGCCAGGAACATTTACAGTTCACGGGTGAGAAAGTGTCTGATTACATTCGTTCTGCAATGCCCACTGAGTCGGCAGCAGAATGGTTCGGTGCGCCGCCTCCGGATTTAACTCTGGTTGCCCGAGTACGCGGTGCAGACTGGTTGTACACTTATCTGAGAACTTTCTATGTTGATGAAAGCCGCCCGTTCGGTGTTAACAACATGGTGTTCCCGGAAGTTGGTATGCCGCACGTACTGCAGGAGTTACAAGGTACACCGTCTAAAACCACCGAAAAGCGTATGGTTGACGGTGAAATGGTGGACCGTTACGTCGGCATCAAAAGCGACGGTACAGGTGAGCTGAGCCCGTCTGAATACGATGCTGCAATGCTGGATCTGGTTAATTTCCTGGTTTACACCGGGGAGCCTATGCAGCTGGAGCGTAAAGCTATTGGTAAATGGGTCCTGGTATTTATTTTGGTACTGTTCGTATTTGTTTACCTGCTGAAGAAAGATTATTGGAGAGAAGTGCATTAATCTTGCTTCAAATCGTGTAGAATAAAAAAGGGGCAACGCTGCCCCTTTTTGTGTTTAGTTTTGAGAGTTAGCGTCTCACAATACTGGCCGCCTAATAAGCCGGACAGTGAACAGATTGAGTTTTGTGGAGGATAATGAATGGCGGTAGCCACTAACAAACGTTCTATTATGACGTTGTTTTCGGACACCCTGGATATTTACAGTCACCAGGTGCGTATTGTACTTGCGGAAAAAGGTGTTGCGGTTGAAATCGGGTATGCAGATCCTAACAATCTGCCAGAAGATTTATTACAACTGAACCCTTATGGCACGGTACCAACCCTCATCGACAGAGAATTGGTGCTCTATACTGCGCATATCATAATGGAATATCTGGATGAGCGTTTTCCTCACCCGCCATTGATGCCAGTTTACCCGGTATCTCGCGGTCAGAGCCGTCTGATGATGCACCGTATTGAAAATGACTGGTACACCGTAGCGGCAAAGATTATGAAAGGCGAAGGCGACGTTCAGGCGCATCGCAATGAGTTACGCGAGTCTATTTTGGCATTGGCACCACTGTTCGCAGAGCAGCCTTACTTCATGAGTGAAGAATTCAGTCTGGTGGACTGCTATCTTGCTCCGCTGTTGTGGCGTTTGCCGGCATTGGGTATTGAGCTCAATGGCAACGGCAGCCGCGAAGTGAAAAACTACATGAATCGCGTTTTCGAACGTGAATCATTCAAGGCATCCCTGACTGATCAGGAACGTGAAATTCACAATCCACTTTAATGCTTGAATGGTAAAACGACAGTGAATATGACATCAAACCGTCCCTATCTGATACGTGCTTACTACGAATGGATAGTGGATAACAATTTGACGCCTCATCTGGTGGTCGATGCAACTTTTAAAGGTGTGATCGTGCCTGATGAGTACGTCAAAGACGGACAAATCGTACTCAATGTTTCGCCGTCGGCCTGTGGTAATTTACTGATAGGTGATGTGGACATTGAATTTGATGCCCGATTTTCTGGAGTGCCCAGGCACCTAGTGGTGCCTGCAAGTGCAGTGTTGGCTATTTATGCCAGAGAGAATGGTGCCGGCACCATGTTTCCAAGAGAAGAGAAACACGGACAAACCGACTCCGCCGACACTGAGCTGGATTCATTAAAAAGCGTGCTGGAAGAGGGGGATTCTGACGGTAACGACGATGATCCACCAAAGCCGCCAAGAGGACGGCCCACGTTGAAAGTGGTAAAATAATTATCAAAGGCGCCTGCGGCGCCTTTTATTTTTGCGCTATGTTGCCGGAGACTCTAATGACCACCCTGAGACGCCTCTTAATGGCCCTGTTGCCGCTGCAATCACTGTTTACCGTTACTGCCCTGCTGACCTTTTTAAGCGTGCTCTATGTGCTATTGTTGGCCGGGAATGACTATCAGTCCTGGCTACTGCCTCTGGTTATGCTGTTTGCCTGGAGTGCATCCATTGCCTTTACCTTGCAAGGACACCGTTTCTTACAGGGGGTTAATACCCCCCAGACATTCTGGCAAAAGATAAAGCTTAAGCTGGTAACTGGGCTTGTCAGGCTACTGGAGTTGTTATTTATGCTTACTTGCGCAATATTGCTGTGGCTGAGTGTGAGGGCATTAGGAATGCTGTTTTAGCTTTATCCAAAACCCACGTAATAGCCACTGATCAGGCGCTCTGTATTGATATCCTTTACTGAGCGGAAAGTTGCATTCAGGTAAGGCGTCTGATGTATAGCGCTACTTATAAAATCGAAATGACGAAACTGGCACGATAGTTCGATAATACGGCTAAGTAGCAGGTAGTTGGTGTTGGAGTACTGGTACTGGCTATGTGGTGCAAAAATTTGCCAGACCGTAGCGCTGCTGCACCAACATTCTAAGCGCAATGATGTTTGCGTTCGGCAAAGTGTTGGCGTGCTGCGGTAGTAGCTCACTCAATTGGTTATCAGGTGACAGCTTGTATGCACTAATTAATTTAGTGATTGCGACCACCTATGCAGTTTATCAAAACTGGCAATTTAAATTGTTTTGTTGGCATTAACACTGCGTTAGTTTGGATTTTCGTTTTTTTGCTGGCTGTTATGACCAGCACAATGCGTAGCGGAAAAGTCAATAGTCAGACAAAACCAGTTGTCACAGATACTAGAATTTAGCTGCCAGTGGTAGCCCTGACAGATGCGGTTGACCAAATGCAGTCCTTGTCCGATGCCTTCACTATTATGGCCTTTTACGCCAGGACTGAGCAGGTCATCAGGACTATCTTCTGCTACCGGGTTGGCAATACGCAGTTCATCGCTCTTAAGACTAATCTCCAACTGGCAGTCACTGGCATGGTGAAACGCATTGTCGATGACATTATTCAGCAAAATGTGCAGTAAATTCTTATTGGCACTGATGCGATAGTCTGCGGCAACATTCAGCTGTAACTGCAGATCGTCCTGGCGCATTAACCTGGGGTTATTTATCAGGCAATGCTCAATTTCGGCCAATAGACAAAGTGGTTGTTGTTGCATTGATTCTTCTCGCGCCAGTGCCAGTAATACATGAATAGTTTGCTCCATTTGCAACGCCGATTGTTTTAGTTGAGAAAGAGTTAATTCATCTGGCGCTGCAGTGCTGTTAAGTCGACTAAGTACCATTTTTAATACTGTGGCTGGTGTGCGAAGTTCATGGCTTATATCACGGGTAAAATCGGTTTCACGTGTTAACGCGGCTTGTAGTTGTGCAACATTGTGCTGAATGGTGTGGCCCAGATAGCCTATTTCGTTATCCGGCAATATATCGCCGAGATTGAGCTCAGTACCCGGTTTATGTTGTTTTACCCTGGTACTGATCGCTTCTATTGGCCGGATAAATTTCAGACTTAAATAGAGTGATAAGGCAAAGGCAATCGCCAGTACCACAAACAGCGCCAACCCTAAATAAGGTAGCAGCTTTGGCAGGTAATCACGGGTCACTTCAAAGCTGGTAACATCTGCTGCTAATATCCAGTCTGTGTTACCTAGCATTACTGTGTGCAGGTGCAAAGTGCCGCCGCCGCCATTAGGAAACTCTATCCTTTCTGGCCTCATCTGATGTAACTGCTGAATCTCTTTGGACATTGATTGCCAACCGGCATGCAGCGCCATAAAGGGCTGGCTGGGGGCAATGACATTGCCGGTCTTTTGATATTGCCGGGTAATATGCTCGGCTTCCGCCGTTACCAGGCGGTTAAACACATTGTCTTCAACTACCCATGCGTAGCCGAGCATTAATAGCATAAAGCACAGTGCTAACAGCAGGCTAAATACCATAATGCTTTGCTGTAAACTGGCTTTTAAACTTTGTGAAGCTAACATACCTAACCTTGCACTTGCAGTTTAAAGCCAATGCCATGCAATGTTGCCAACATAGGCGTGGAAAAGGGTTTATCCAATGCCTGACGCAGAGTGTAAATGTGCGAGCGGATAACATCGCTATCCGGCGCTTCGTCACCCCATATTTTATTCACCAGTTGCTGGCGGCTAACCGCATTTGGGTACGCTTGTACCAATAACAGCAGGATGGCGAAATCCGTACTGCTAAGCTTTAGGCATTTGCCTTCACGTTTGACGAGCTGCTGCTTTTCGTTAACGGCCAGTTCACCAATCACAATAGTTTGTGACTGGTGCAGTTGATGGCGGCGGGCCAAAGCCTGGCAACGCAACAACAATTCAGTAAGGTCAAACGGCTTAGTTAGATAGTCATCTGCACCTGCGTCAAAGCCCAGACTCTTATCAGCAATACTGTCGCGTGCGGTCAGCATTAAGACTGCCGGTACAGGATCGCAGTTTTGCTTTAGTGCTTTACACACCGCAACGCCATTAGTATCTGGCAGCATTACATCCAGCACGATGACATCATAGTGTTGTTGCTTAGCTAGTGACAGCCCCAGATTGCCAGAGGCTGCGTAGTCTACCTGCATGCCCTGTAGGCTAAGAAAGTCGCATATTTCGCGGCCAATCTCTGGGGTGTCTTCAATTACAAGTACTGACACTATCGTCATCGCACTGATTCTCTGTTTTTGTTAATCTGTGTACAGCTTATTGCAGCTTAGCATGGTTATCAGCGGTACTCAGGTGTTGTAGCACCTGTTGAAGGGTGGTATCGATAGCGTTTTGCTGATCCTGCAGCTTGTCTGCAATAGGTAGCTCCGGTAGTACAACACTTACGGTGTTATCACCGCTTGGCCTTACCAGCAAACGGGTTGCAACATACGCCCGCAGCTGTGAGTGGGGTAAATTAAATAGGTTACCTTGTGCACTCTGGTTGGCGAAGCCACCCGTTGCTTTACCAGCAAGTAAGCCAAACTGATTATCCTGAATAGTGGTGGCAAATACGATTGCAGCAGAGTAACTAACCGGCCCAACAAGCACGACAACTTTGCCTTTAAAGTGAATCTCCGACGCGTTTGGCATTACATAGTCATCCCATTCAGTTCTGATAATCTCACCAATGTCACCTTTATATCCAAACAGGCCGCGATTGTCTGTGTTGAGCTTTTCTGTAACCTGCGATACCAAACGGAAAGGCTTATTGGCGATATAGCTAGCCAGCTCTGTAGCCGTATCAGTATTGCCGCCTGTGTTGTGGCGGATATCAATTACCAGCGCGCTGACGTTGTCTTGGGCAATTTGGCTAAAGGCGGACTTTAACTGGTCAGAAAATACATCCGGCTCCACATCAAAACTGTTTACATCCAAATAGCCGGTAGAATCATTCAAACGGCGATAAACAACGTCGGCCGTTGTATCAGGATCATGTGTCTGGACAATCTGCCAGTTTTGTTGGTTGTTGATACGCAGGCGTTGTGTTTTACCCAGATGATTGTATTCAATATCGAACTGATCAATAAATCCGTATACCGCCCACAGTAGAAACGGCAAGCGTTCAGCGACAAAGGCCTGTCGTAGAACGGTAGTTTCGCCACCGACATAACGTTGGAGGTTAGTGAAAATATCTGCCACTGCCAGCTCATTTATACTAATAAGCTGACTGCCAGCAGGAAGCACTTGCTCGGCATATCGGTATTGTTTTGCAACGAAGACTCCATTGGTACTAAGTTTAACTAAAAACGGAAAGGGCTTTTCGCCTTGTTCGCGCAGTTTGTCCAACTCCTGATAGGGCCAGATTAAAAAGCTGTGGCCATCCTGAAACAGATGTGACAATTGCCCGATATGGCGGAAAAACTCTACCCGTGTCATAGGTGTGGAGATATTTGCTTTAAGCTCAGCGACCTGCTGATAAAGCGTTACTTCATCGGCATAACCGGCAAAGTCCGGGTGGCGCAGTTTAACTCCTTCAACCAGGGCGTCGATATCCTGATGTAACAACTTGGGGGCAATTTTCTTTTGCATCTGGTCTGGGTTTTCCAATTCAGGAAAAATATCCAGATGCGTACCGGTGCAACCGCCAAGCAGCACCAAACTTAGTAACAAACTAATAATAGTTTTCATAACCCTTACTCCTATGTCTCAGCAATCTAGCCTAGCAAAGGCAGTGTGAAGACTTTGTCGGTAGTATTGGTCTTTACAAAATAACGAGATTTTACGGGCCAAAGTTGATCCTTGCACTGCAGCCGGTGTTAGCCCTTGCCTATCAAACCTGAGGTGTCCCAATAAAATTACTTTCTGAAACATGAAGTCAGAAAAGAATATTCATGGTGCCTGGTGACATGATCTATCACTAAACAAATTAGAGAAACAGAACCCATGAATGATTTCACTATCTTGATCAATAGAGAGGAATTGCTATGGATCACAACCACTGCAACAGTCCTGCTTTCTGGCGTCGAACTGCAGTGCATTTTGCTCACCCTGGCCAAACTATTCTGCCAGCAAGTTTGCCCGACTTTAAAAAATAATCGATTTTTTAAAGTCGGCATCGCCTAACCGGAAGATTTTGTCAGGTGGCAGTCTGTGCTTTCACAAATTCACGACATTGCCTTTGTTAGTTTGCAATTATCGCACAACAGGAACAGTGTATATGAAAGTAAAAATGTGTTTGACTACCGTTTGTTTAGTGCTGGGGCTGACCGCATTTTCAGGTATTGCATCGGAAAATAATGTGCAGTTGAAAAAAGGGGCTTCCGATAAAGTACTATCTATTATCGATAAGCTGGTTATGGCCTACGGCGGCGCTGCCCTATTGCAAGCTAACAGCATTAAAGTTGTCGACTACAACAAAGGCCCCTGGCCAGGCGAGTCCGAATTACCGGATGTACCAGAGTTATGGCGTATTAACGAAGAGCTGACTATAGACTATAAAAACCAGCGCAAGAGTTTGCTATCGTATCGGGTACCGCGTACCACCCTGGATTTAGAAAAATGGGTACAGCAGGGTGATAGCACCATCATGTACGACATTCTGCACGAAAAATACTCTGAAGAAAGTTGGGCAAACTTTGACCGTTTAGGGGCATCGTTAGAGCGCAGCAGTGATACGCTGCAAGCTAGACGTTTAGCTCGCCTGTCATCGGAATTGGAATTCAATGGCGAGGAATATTACCGTGGCCGCTTGCAGCAAAAGCTCATATTGCAACATGCTTCTGGTGAGCGCTATACCTACTTTGTAGATAGTACGTCCGGCCTTATCTATAAAATACTGCGCCAGCATCCACGGGCAGGTGACATGTTGTATATTTTCTCCAATCACAATATCGCAGCTAAATTGCCCTATGCTCGCGATATGAATTTCTTCGTCAATGGTCAGCTGCGGCTCAGCTCAGTGCATCGTTATCTTGAACTCAATCCTGAACTCAGCGCGGCATTTAGTGGCTTTGACCATTTCACGCCCTGGGGTGCAACCATAGATGCGTCAGAACTTACTGCAAAGAAACTCAGCGCTGGTGTTTTTCAGGCCGGTAAAGGCAGGGCATTAACGGTATTTATTGAGCAGGCCGATCATTATATCGCTATGGGCGCAGCGGAGGCGCTTACGGAGAATTTTTACGAGATTAAAAAGCTGTCGATGCAAGATAAGCCACTCAAGTATTTTGTGGTGACTCATCATCATAATGCCAACGTGCGCGGGTTGGACAACGCCCTGGAACTGGGGGCAACATTGGTAGTTGCCATGCAGCACAAGGATACCATTTTAAAATATGCTGCTGGTGCTCAGCCGGACCAACTGCTGTTGGTCCCAGAACGAGTAGAATTCACGCTGGGTGATCTGAAGCTGTTTGATATCGCCACTGCACATTCACAACATTATTTGCTGGCTTATTTACCCTCTGTCGGCATGGTGCTGGCAGAAGATCACTATGTTACCGAGTTAAAAACGGCTAAACCACGTATTTACCACGATATGGTGCGCTTTGCCCAAGCTATAGATGCGCTAAAACTTGATGTTAAGACATTGGTAGATATCCGTGGTTGGCGGCAGTTTAGCTGGATTGAGTTCAGGCAGTGGACTCGTGATTTTAAGCCGAAAACCTGTCCGGCGGGATTTGATATTTGCGCCAATGGTTAGCCGGTATTTTCATATATGCTTGATGTTTGTTAGTGTGACTGTGAATTAAAAAAGGAAAAGCAAAGTGACGAAATATCTGTTCATGTCAACGATGATAGTTATCCAAATTGTAATATGTTGTCAGGCAGAGATTGTGGTTGCTGAATCGAAGGGAGAGCAAATCGCGGTAGAGCATGGACTAAGGCTGCCGGTAGTGTTTGAAAACGACTCAGTGCCCACTTTTTCAGTTGAGGATAGGTTGGCTTTTTATCAGGTGCCAGGCTTGAGCTTTGCGTTAATTGATAATGGCAAAGTAGTCTGGACCAATGGTTATGGCCGTTTATCTTCGTCCTCAGAAAGGCCGGTAACCAGTAGTACCGTGTTTCAGGCTGCATCGTTAGCTAAACCAGTTACCGCTTTTGCACTAATGAGAATGCATGATCAAGGTGAGATTGATATAAACAAGCCGATTACCGAATATCTTAAATCTTTTCAGTTGCCTGTCGAGCAAGCGGATGCTGACAAGGTAATTTCCTTTGAAAACCTGCTTAATCATAGTTCTGGCTTGTCAGCCGGCGGTTATATGGGTTACATGCAGGGAGCTACTATCCCAACCGACCAACAAACCCTGCTTGGACAAAACCCCGCCAATACAAAAGCCGTTGCAGTTGAGTTTGCAGCTGGTAAGCAAGTGATGTATTCAGGGGCAGGTTACACCCTGGCAGAAGTAGCGCTGCAGGATGAATTCGGTAAACCGTTTGAGCAGCTGATGGATACCTGGGTACTACAGCCATTAGATATGCATCATAGCTCCTTTGATATGTTATATCCGCATCAAACAAAGAATGAGGTAGCGCTGGGGCATGACAGCGTTGGCGCGATTATCGACGGTGGCTGGCGGCGGCATCCAGAGCAGGCTGCTGCGGGCTTGTGGTCAACTGCTGAAAATTTGGCCAAGTTAGCGATTGAATTAACAAAAGGTTATCACGGTAAGAGTGACGTTATTTCGAAGCGTTCAGTGCGACAAATGTTAGCACCGGTTAAACCGGAGGAAGATTTATCCGCCTATTTTGGTGGTCAGCCAGCTATGACATTTGTTACAGATGGCGCGGAGAAAAGATTTCTTTTTAAACATAACGGCGGCAATGTCGGCTATCGCAGTTTTATGCTGATGTATCCTGAAACCGGAGATGGTGCGGTGTTTTTGACTAATTCTGATGCGGGCTTTAGTGTTGGTTTTGAGATGATAAGAGCCGTGTCTTACGTATATGACTGGCCTGATTACAAGGCCAAAACCTATAGAAGACGGATGGTTGACCCGATTAAGCAACACAGGCTGGAAGGGGATTATGAGTTTGAAAATGGACTGCAGGTGTCATTGCTTAAATCGAAATTGGCAGATGGTATCGCTATTAAATTTCCCAACGGTGACATTTATCCGTTGTCCGCCGTGGAAGGTAAACATCAGTATGTTCATCAGGATTCTGGTTTAGAAGTCAGCTTCACCGACATTGATGGTCAGCTAAGTGTGTTTTTATATAACCAAACGGCGTTAAAAAAGTAAAAGTCTAAAGATGGAGCCCCCGGGCATTGGCAACAGAAGGCAAAGTAATTTAGAGGAAATTTAATGGGCAATTGAGCGGCAATATTGCCCGATTTAATTTTCTTCACAAGGTTACGACGGTCGTTTAGTTATGCTGAACCTGTTACATAACAGGAATAATTCAATGAAATTTCTAACCTATATACTTACCTGCACTATATTAATTAGCTCCTTTGTATCTGCTGAAGAAAAGCGCGTTTTAATGTTAATCTCCAGTTACGGTTCAGAAGCTAACCCTGAACTTAGTTATGATTTAGAAGAATTAGCTCAGTCATATTTAGTATTACATGACAATGGCGTAAAGCTGGATATTGCCAGCCCGAAAGGCGGTGCAGTACTGGTTAAAAACAATAAAGACGCGTTGAAGTATATTCAGCGATTCAAATCGCTTGCTACTGCGCAGTTAGCGAATACACTGGCGACCGCCGAAACTGACATTAAGCATTATGACGGTGTGTTTATTATTGGAGGCTCTGGCGCAATGTTGGATTTACCCAGCCATCAAGCAACACAGCAACTGCTAACCAACGCAATAGATAAAGACAAAGTAATTACAGCTGTCTGCCATGGTCCAGCAGCCATTGCAGACTTAAAGTTGACCGATGGAAGTTATTTCGTGGCTGGTAAGCAGGTTAATGGTTTTACCAACAAGGAAGAGCATGCGTTTAGCAGTGAGCATTTGTCGGACTTTCCGTTTTTGCTGCAAGACCATTTAATAAAAAATGGCGCGCAGTTTGTGCATAACGCACCGATGCTACCTTATGTCGCAGTAGACGGAAAGCTGATTACTGCGCAAAACCCAGGCTCGGTTGCCAAAGCCGCTGAAGCTATGGTGCTGGCGCTGGGCTTGCCGGTTAGTGCAAGAAAACCATTCTCTGATGAAGCAACAATGGCATTAATTTCTGCCGCCCGACAAAACGGTCCCGTTGAGATCGATCTGGCATTACAACAGGCTGAACATAATATTGATATTAACTATTTGGCATTATATGGTTTCTATGCCTACAGCCTTGCCGATGACGTTGATAAAGCCCGGGAACTGGCGATTATGTATACTATTAGCATGCACTTTTCGCACCCGGAGTTTGACGCACAGCTTATCGTCCAGTCGCTTGAGCAAGGCTTGGTAGTACAAGCCAATACGGTATATCAGCAATTTGTTCGACGCTACCCTGAGCATAAATATGTGGCTGAGTTAAAAACAAAGTTGATGTTGTAATCTGATTTTGTGCATGCCAGCTTACGCTGGCATGTATATGTCTCAGCGTCATACATCTACTCAGCGTACCCGTTGAACTATACCGCCAGGTAAATTTATTTATGGTTCAATGAGCTCAAATGAGACACTTTTCTGGTTCTGCGCTTGAGAATTATGTCATCTCTCGCCATGGACAAGGGGGAGAGGGGGTTTCCCCTTCAAAGAAGCAACATCAAAGTACAATGCTGTCTATTTGACGCCGTTGGAAGATACAACCACGGTGACCCAGGAGAAATACAGACGGGTGTCGATTTCGCCTAAATGTGACCCGCTGTGGGTAAAACACCTTGGTAAGGCAAATCAATGAGTAGATCGGAACTCATTTCTACGACACATTTTATTTCACCTGCCACTATCAGTTTATTTCAAAAGCACTAAAAACTTTGGTGACGCCACTGATATTTCTGACCTCATCAATGGCTCTTTGTGCTTCTGCTTCGGTCACTATACCCATTAAAAAGACTTCGGAGTCTTCCACCACCACGTCGATTTTTAATGAATTGACTTGTTTATTAGCCAGTAAACTGGCGCGTACCTTAGACGACAGCCAGACGTCGTGAGCCTGTGTGGAAACCGCCGTTGAGTTGGCGATTCGGATCTGGTTGTGCACGGTTACAATGTCAGCTGCCGCGGCGGCAACACGCTCTGCTTCAGCTTTAATATTGTTGTTTTGTGCTTGCCCTGTGAGCAACACCGCACCGTTGTATACGTGCACATTCACATTGGCGTTCTTTTCTATTGCCGGCGTTTCGGAAAGGGCGCTTCTGATCTTCGTGGCATACGTTGTATCGTCAATTTGTGCCCCCAGAGAACGGGGGTCTTCATTGACGGTAATGGTACTCACAGCAGCACCGCCCACCAGCACGGCAGCACAGCCAGACAGCAGCCAAACAGAACCGAGTAGCAACAGAACTTTTTTCATTAATCGCCTCTTTAATTTTGGTTATTCGTCGTGATGAGCAGGAAATAAGCTGTCGTCGATGACTTCACACAAATTGTGGATCACTAACAAATGCACTTCCTGGATTCGTGCTGTACGGTTGGAAGGAACGCGGATCTCTACATCATTGGCACCCAGTAATCCGGCCATTTCACCGCCGTCTTTGCCGGTTAAAGCAATGATTTTCATGTCTCTGCTGACCGCAGCTTCCATCGCCTTAATTACGTTGCGGGAGTTGCCACTGGTGGATATTGCCAGCAAAATATCGCCAGGCTGGCCCAGTGCCCGTACCTGTTTAGAAAACACTTCGTCGTAGCTGTAATCATTGGCTATCGAAGTGATAGTAGAAGGATCGGTGGTTAAGGCCATTGCCGGAAGGCTGGGGCGGTCGCGTTCATAGCGATTCAACATTTCGGAAGAAAAGTGCTGTGCATCACCGGCCGAGCCACCATTTCCACAAGACAGGATCTTATTGCCGTTCATCAGGGCCTGTACCAAAATGCCACCGGCGGTTAGGATCACTTCCGGCAGTGTTTCTGCGGCTGCAATTTTAGTTTGAATGGATTCGGTAAAATTTGCTTTTATTTGTTCGATCATTGTTTATGTCTCGTTTATTCGACGCATTGGTACCAATCTACTTTGTCGTCGTTTATCGCCACCAAATCAATTCTGAAGTTGGTGATTTCAGGATTCAGCCCCTGGCTGCTTAACCAGTGCATTATCGCCTTGTGCAACTTTTTTCGTTTACCAGGCGTATAGAATTCTTCGGCAGTACCAAACTCACTGGAAGCTCTGGATTTTACCTCAACAAAAACCCATTGCTCAGCATGACGGAAAATAAGATCAATTTCTCCCCATTTGCAATGGTAGTTTGCCTCACAAAAAGTTAACCCTTGCTTAATCAGATAGTTGCGGGCCGATTTTTCAGCCCGTATGCCATTGAGTCTGGCCTTCAGGCCGCTAATCACCTTCAAGTAAAATCACTTCTTGTTCAGTAAATTGCGCCGCCTTGATGGTTCGTTCTGTTTGATTGAGGTTGTTGAGCCTGATGGTGCCGGTAAGGCCCTGCCAGGACTGGTTTTCAAACTGCGCTAATAAAGGTAAATAGGGCGCCATATTAAAGGCATCATAACCCATTGCAAAGAGGCGTTGCAGTGCATCGCGACGACCGGGCCAAAGTTTGTCGGTTTGTTTTTGCAACCAGCTATACTGCGCTTCTCCCAACATCCAGGGCATTTCGATAAAATACAAATTACGCAAATCCCGCAAATCGTTGTTGCTCAGGTTGCGGCTAAAACTTCTGGACGTGGCATACACCGGAATAATTTCTGCAAATGGGCTGGTACTGGCTTCAATTAGCGGATTAATCAACTCTGTCTGGGTGGTATTCGCCAGAATAATAATGGCATCAATATCACGGCGATTGCGTTCGAAAGCATGAAGCTCCGGTCGCAATAAATTGCGAATTTGCGCTACGCGCTCTTTGCTGTCTGTCAGTGCCAATGTGTCATTAACGCCTTGTCTGACGTCGTTGTTATCGACAAAATCCAGTATCACCGGGGCCTTGAGGTTTTTTTTCAGCCACTCTTCTGAAAAGGCGGATTTCATGCGTTGATAAGTGGCATTTTCCGATGCGATCAGCATGGGCTGCCTGATCCCTTGTAAATGTAGGTTTTGAGCAAGTTGCACCGCTTCATCTTCGGGGGCCAAAGAATAATAATATTGTCCCAATTGTTTATAGGCGTTTTCAGTGCGATTTAAAAACAGTACCGGTAGTCCTTCCGGAATAAGGGCTTGAATTTGATCGATATTCTCTTTCAGCAACGGACCAATTACCAAATCATAGCCAGTAAAATCCAGCTGTGGCGGGTTGTCTGTTGTCCATGACTGAGTGTCAACAAAATCCAGTTGGCGCTCTGCAAAGTTGGAGGAAAAATTGGCAGCCAGAATACCTTCTTTTATTGCTTCACCCTGTGCCTGTCTTGGTCCGGAGAGCGGCAATAATACCAGTACGTTCTCAAAGCTGGCTTTTGGACGCGCGAGTATCCCGGCGATATCATCAGGTAGCTGTCTGGCAAAAAGGTGGTTGGGAAAGCGACTTTGCCACGCGGAAAACTGCCTGTCGGTCGATTCGTCACTGTGAGTTAGCTGCCGTTGTACAACCAGTAATTGCAACAACGGATTGAGACGACTGATTTCCTTTTGGTGGGTTGCAATTTCCTGGTCTGACAATTTTTGCATTATGGCCCATATCTTAAGCTCATTGGCATAATCTGAAGGCCCACTGATGGCGAGGGAGTTTGCGGCCAGCCACCAGCGCTCTGATCCCAGGTATACCTGATACAACATGTCGTGCTTTTGTTGCATCCAGGGCGAATTATCCGGAATGCTCTCTAACATACTTTCTGCGGCAACATAGTTGCTGGTTTGCAATAAACACTGAGATTGTGTAATTGCCAGTTGTTGCTGTTGTGCGGAAGTCAGTAATTGCCTGGTTTGCACCAAATGAGCAATATCAATGGCTTTGGTGCAATGTGTTTTTGCCACGGTTTCAACCAATTCGATAAGGTAGCTGGCAGGTGACTCTGACTGCTCAGCAAGGGCCAGCAACGCTTCGGGAGAACGGTTAGTATGACGGGTTTCTGTTGGGGTTGGGCTGGCCTGCACCGATGTGGTTTTCTTCGGTGTACTGCCGCATCCCGCTAATAAAAGCACCAGAAGCAAGAGATTCAAATATTTGTTTTGCAACATAGATAACCACAAAATAGAGCGAATAGTTTAAAATGCAACTTCAGTATTACAACGACAGGCATTTTTGATGGCAACACATGGACAACTTTACATTGTCGCGACACCGATTGGCAATTTAAACGATATTACCCACAGGGCAATCGAAGTGTTGCAAAATGTCGCGATAATCGCTGCCGAAGATACCCGCCATAGCGCCAGACTTTTACAACATTATGCCATTGATACACGCATGATTGCATTGCATGAACACAATGAAGTGCAAAAAAAATCCTGGTTGATTGAACAATTGCAGTCTGGTCTTGATATTGCGTTGATATCTGATGCCGGAACACCCTTAATAAGTGATCCTGGCTATCCGCTGGTTAACGCCTGTCGTGATGCCGGACTCCGGGTAACGCCGATCCCGGGGGCCTGCGCCGTGATCACCGCTTTGTGCGCATCCGGACTACCTACCGATGCCTTTCAGTTTTTAGGTTTTTTACCGGTTAAACATCAGGCCAGAGAAAATGCGTTCAAAGCGGTACAGGGCAGCGCATGTACGTCAATATTTTATGAAGCTCCACGCCGCATAAAAGATACGTTGCTGCACATCAACGAGGTGTTGGAAGCCGACCGTCAACTGGTGATTGCAAAGGAACTCACCAAGAGCTTTGAGCAGTTCTTCAAAGGAACAGCGCAACAGGCGGTAGCCTGGTTAGAAGAAGAGGCTCAACGGGAAAAAGGTGAGTTTGTATTGTTGCTGGCACCGGCTAAAAAGCAAGAAGGTGATTTGCCGGCAGAAGCGGTGCAACTAATGCAGGCCTTATTAGCGGAGTTGCCCGCTAAAAAGGCGGCAGCGATTGTTGCAGAGCATTATCACCTTAAGAAAAACGATCTTTACAAATATAGTCTGAGTCTGAAATAGCGTTAGTTTTTAATTGAGTTGACCTTATTCCACAGGTTTTGAGTCCGGGTGAAAGAGAAAAAATCCTGAGGGTGCCAGCAGCGCGGGATCAGATCAGAATCTTCACCTTCGTTAAAGTCAGACTTGAGTTCCCTCAGAATTTCAATCAGTTTGGCTTTGCTGACTTTTTCCAGCTTTTTACGGGTTGCCGGGTAAAACAAATTGTTGGTTTTACCAATGACGTGGTTCAGTGCAAACGCATTAAACTGCAGTCCTCTTGTGGCAACGCGACAAATTGGTACGTCAGATTGTTTTGGGAACAAAGAGTTAACCACGGCATATTCGTACCTGTCCAAATCAAAACCATCGGAATCTTTGGGGATATAGGCAATACCAAATCCCTGTGGGAAGATTCCCAACATTTCTATCAGGGCATCGCTGACGGCTTTGTTATAGGCGCCGAGTTCGGCTCCCCTCTCCATGACCGCGTTAACGCGGGGCAGAGATTCGTAGCTGTAATTGTCTTTGGTTGACAGCACTACAGAGCAATAAACCTGTGGCACCTTTAACAGGTTGCCAATGCCGTCACCGGGGTTAATAGCGCCTTTTAACAGGTTCCTGATGAACAGGAGTTTGCGTTTTTCGTTGTCGTTAAATGCGGCGCGTTCCTCTTTGCTGTTTCCAGCGTACTTCTGCATTCCTAAACCCTGAGTGACAAACTTAAGAGATTGGGTATAGTTTATTTTTAGCAGGTTATTGCGCTCTTCTTTTTCCAGCATGCGAAACTCATCAAGATCACCGTCTTCGCCGCGCAGTATCAGATCCGCATCTGGGTGAACCTGACCAATATCCTGACATAAGCAGGCAATAATCAATGGAATTTCAACATCAGTGCGATAGGGAGAGGTTTCCTCTGATTGTTCATCGGCCTCAGCCATGTAGTCGATGTTTTCCTGAAACTTGGCACACAGGTATTCGTCTTTTATTTTTTCTTCATGCAGTAAATGATGCACCAGGCGAACGGACAATATCGCCTTGTAAAGGTGTTTGGTTTTTTGATTTTGTTTGGCTACATCGCGACCTTGCGTGGGCGACAATAGTTGTAAGGTACCTAGCGCCCGTGCAACATTGCTGTTGAAATCCTCAAGGCTTTTGCCCTGCAAGGTTGACATCAAGTCGGTGGTGATTTTGATGACCTTTTCCAGACGGGCCAGTCTTTTTTCTTCCAGCTCGCGCTCTATGGCTTTGTAGTTGATTTCCAGGGTGTCTTTTCTGGCATTGAGTTTCTTAAGCTTTTCCGCATCGGAAGTCATATCGATAGATTCATCAACATCATCGATTTGAGATTTAGCGAATGCAAGACGCTTTTCATTTTCTGGTGCCTGAGAAAAGTAATCAGCGGCAATTTCAAATAAAGAATCTTTAACCGGGGATACACTATAAATTCGTTTCAGGAGATCTTTCAGTAATCGGGTGTGGGAAGCGTCACCCTGTGGACCCTTGCTCATTTGTGCTCGTTAGTCATTTTTTACATTTCAGTTTAGATTAGTTTTATCACTTTGCGCCAGTTAGCGCAAAACAAACACTAAATATTTAATGATTGTGAAATTCCCTGAACAACGTAGAATAGCGGGCGAGCTGACCAGACAATCGCCGCTTGCTTGCAGGGGGAGGAAAGTCCGGGCTCCATAGGGTAGGATGCCAGATAACTTCTGGGCGGCGTGAGCCGACGACAAGTGCAGCAGAGAGAAGACCGCCTCAGCAATGGGGTAAGGGTGAAAGGGTGCGGTAAGAGCGCACCGCACCACTGGTAACAGTGTGTGGCGAGGTAAACTCCATCCGGAGCAAAATCAAATAGGGTTCCTTATGGCGCGACCCGCGTTGGAACCGGGTAGATTGCTTGAGCCTGTGAGCAATTGCAGGCCTAGATGAATGATTGTCCACGACAGAACCCGGCTTATCGGTTAGCTCCCCAACTTCAGAAAGCCCTGATTTCTTTTCAGGGCTTTTTATTTTGGACAATCAAATGAAGATTGTCCACGACG
>NZ_JAJEWQ010000002.1:127299-757492 GCF_020687805.1 Planctobacterium marinum
GGATTATCCATGACAAGAGCGGCGGCTTATCGGTTAGCTCCCCAATACCATGTAGCCTCGAAGAAATCTTCGAGGCTTTTTATTTTGGACAATCAGATGAATGATTGTCCACGACGGATTATCCATGACAAGAGCGGCGGCTTATCGGTTAGCTCCCCAATACCATGTAGCCTCGAAGAAATCTTCGAGGCTTTTTATTTTGGACAATCAGATGAATGATTGTCCACGACGGATTATTCATAACAAGAGCGGCGGCTTATCGGTTAGCTCCCCAACTTCAGAAAGCCCTGATTTCTTTTCAGGGCTTTTTATTTCGGACAATCAGATGAAAGGTTGTCCACGACGGATTATCCATGACAGGAGCGGCGGCTTATCGGTTAGCTCCCCAATACCATGTAGCCTCGAAGAAATCTTAGAGGCTTTTTATTTTGGACAATCAGGTGAATGATAGTCCGCGACGTATTGTCCATGACAAGAGCGGCGGCTTATCATTTCAGGCAAACTGACGCTGTTTTTCTCTATTCGTCTGAAAAAGAGAACAATGCCCAACTATTCACATCTGTTTCCTGGGCTTGTTCCGGGAAAAACAGTGAGACGTTTTTATCTCCCTGTATAATCGCGCTGACGCCGATCATCATGGTCCAAAGATTACCTGCGAATTTTTTACGCGCTATCTGAATTTGTCTATGTGTACCTTTGGCAAATTTGGGATCTTTTCGGTTTTCAGGGTCCTGTAATCCGAAATAAGGAACCCAAAAACCGGCGTAATCCTGTAAATCCCAGGTGGCCGAAGGACGCCAGTCGTTGCCTACAAATATCGCTTCTCCCATTTGTGCAGACAGGTGAAATTTGTGCAATTGCTTTGTTTGAGGATGCTTTATAAATACATCTAAAACGGTATAGTCTTCTGGCTTACCACGGGCGCACAGGTAAAAATAATCTTTGTCTTGCATCATAAGCAGTGAGGCTCCAGCCGGTAAATCCAGTTTTGTTGCAGCATCCCATTCGTCACTACCACATTTCCCATCCAGTAATGCCGCAGCAGCGGTTGCATTAATACGGATACTATTGTCAGCGCTAACGGTGCTGGCCATAATCAATAACGTGCAGCTAATTATCAGAAATTTGTTTTTCATTGAATCCTCTTTGGATTTTATCTGTGCTTCGGTTTTTATACGCCAATAAACATGGTACTGAGCAACTGAAGGTACAGCCGTTGAACTTGTATTTCCTGACGATTTTCTGATTTATTGCTGATTTGTCACTGACTTTAATTGTTACTGGATACATTCAGCTAACAATGCTGTAATTCAGGCAGTGTTACGAGTATTTAATTTCGCGGTGGGTGCTTCGTTTCGCGGCGTTAACTAACAGTAAAATCTATCAGGGTGATAAATGAATACGGATGAGTCAGAGTTAAGTAAGCTGAAGACGAAGTGGCAGGATCGAGCAATGACCAGCCAATCTGCCCATTATGATGCAGGCAACAGCTATGAAAAATTATTCTTGTATTTAGGGGCTACGGTTGTTGCGATGTCGGCCGCTGTGGGTAGCGCAGAAGTCTTAGTTCCGTCATCGGTCGTAGAAGAATGGGGCGCAGAAACGGTAAAAAGCATATCGGGTGTTATTAGCTTGTTTATTGCAATATTGGCGGGTCTGCAAACCTTTTTGAAATTTAGCCAAAAATCCGAAAAACATAAACTTGCTGGTGCTAAGTATGGGGATGTCAGAAGATCTCTAGAAGAAATATCGTTGCTCATCGGATCGCAAGAAGATAAGGCCAAATCTGCATTGCACGAAGTGAAGAAACAACTAGACTCCCTGGCGTTAGAGTCGCCTGAATTACCAGACAAAATTCTGAAAAAACACGGGGGGTGCGACAGTTAACCGGTCGCTGCTATCGGTAACATGTAAATCATCGGATTATTTAATACCTGACGCATCCGGCTCAGATACCTCAATGGCACTATCTAAATTCTTGAGGGCAATGGGTTTGGTGAGTGTTTCATCAATCATGTCCTGGTTTTTGAGTTATTTGGCTGCGCCTGCAATGTTGCTGTTAACCATAATGGCCCTGATGGGCTTTCCTGAGGTGGCCTATCGCTATTCTCCGTTCAGAGCACAATAAGCCAGGCCTATTGTGGTCCGTTATCCGTATATCAAATTAGTGTTTTTGTTCTGCAGAGCTCATAAAATCGAATACCCTTGCACTGAGTGATGCGCCAATTTTCACCGGGTAGATAACGGACGTTTCTGAATTTAAACTGATTACTTTGAATTCACTGTCTTTCTGGTGAGAAATATAGGGTTTACTTAATATTCGACCAGAGTATTCTGAAACTCTTTTATTTAGATTTAATATATCGCCGACCTGAACTCCGTGCGATGCACCTAAATTTATGATGAATCCACTATCAGTAGGCGCAATAATTTGGGCATAACTTTTGGAGCATTTAATTGCATCGTCAATATCAATGGCAGCATTGCCCAAAGTATTGGCGATCGCCATGCCAAAGTCAGACTGCCAAAACAGGCTACTTTGTAAATCTACTGGATCATTGAGGGAAAATGACCAGTCAGCTTCAGCATGATAGGATTGCTCAAGGATGATATTCTGACTAAAGGTATCCAGGAGGTAAATTCTTATCGTGAAGCTTCGACGAGTTTTGGTTTGTTTTGAAAAAATCTTGTCTTTGGTTTGGGTAAACAAACTTAGATCACGAATTACGCCAAAAAGTGCATACTGATGCCCATATTCTCTTTCCAGGTATTCAGAATTGCGGACTAATTCTGGCCATTGGAACCCGGAGTTAGCGTCATTTAGATCGAAAGATTGATTTATTAAATGAGCATTGAGCTGTTCAATGTGAGAGTTTAATTGAAGCTGCATCCTTTTCGTTACATGTGTCCCAATATCAAAAAGCTGCCCTAATGCAGCTTGTTTAGGATCCATCAACACGAACTGACTTACGAGCAGTCTTTTTCCGTATTTGGTTTTTCTGCAACCCTCATCCACGAGAATGTCAGCTCTGACATTTACCGTCAAAACACCGTTGCTAATATCTTCACTCAAAACCTCTGCGCGTCTCAGGTAGCCTTGCGTTTGTAATATAACTTTACTACCAACCAACACCCCATCTAAGACGATTTCTTCTGAAGAAATCGTTGCTCCGGCTCTGTAGGACGCATCCGATATTGCATTTTTAATGGTCAATTCACGGACGGCATCCAAATCAGCGCCATCAATTGACATTCTTGCCTGGCCGTAAAACCAGTTTTCCGAATAGGCCAGGTTGCACCAACCCATTAAAATAACTATCAAAATGGTTTTTATATCCATGATCTACTCAATTGAAAACGGAAAGAATTTTGTCAATTACAGAACCCCTTTGGTTCTCTTGTAGTTCACCCACACCGCTGAACTCAATTTTTGGGTTTCCCAGTTTTGTCGAGCTTACGGTGTTCTGTGCGGTTATATCCTTTGTGCGTATTTCACCAATGACTCTGACAAATTCCTCTCCTTCATTGAGTTTTAACCACTTTTCTCCTGCAACGATTAAATTCCCATTGTTGAGGATCTCTTTAACGAAAACATTGATAACACCTTCTACTGAATTAAATTGTTCGCTACTGGCTGAACTTTCGAAAGAACTGCCTTGTTGATGATCCACATTAACTTGTCCTCTCTCCAGGTTTATCCCCCCGGCTCTAACCTGCAGCGGACCAACAGACATTTCACTGGCTTTATCCTTCTTCAGTTGTTGGTTTTTGGTCGCTTTAGTTTCTTCTTCAATGACTACCTGAACCATGTCGCCAATCTTGTAATTGGTTTTATGTAGAAACAGTCCATAGTATTCATTCTCATTAAACAGCGAACCTGTTGGCGCAACCAGTTGAGGAGGATTTTTGTTTCGTATTGGGACATAGTCGATGTTGCCCCTTGCTATTTTTTCAGGCTCGGGATGCGGAAGGGGAGTATTACTTACTCGGGGATCTGTTGGTAAATTCTTAACCACTTCTTGTTCTGATGAATTGAGAGTTTGACAACCTGTTAGCAGAATAAAAGCAGCGAAAAGTGCAAGCCTCTTGGTTTTCGCACATAAAAAAGGTTGGCGAGGAAAGGACGAAAGCAGATGAAACTTCATCATGTCGGTTCTCACAATGTAATGGTGTAACTTTTAAGCACTAATGTTGGAAACTAACTCAGCCCCTAAATTGAAGGCATTTTCAGTAATAGAGTCTCCTGTCACTGACTCAGTTGCTGTGTCAATCGCTGCATAGGCTGCACCCATTGGACCTCCGGCAATGAAACCACCAGCAATTGCTGAAGCTGCACTAATGTCTGTGGGAGTTGTTCCTTTGTAAATATCAGAAACAATTGGAATATGGTTTAGTGGGTTAACTGCTTCGAAGACATCTTCAATACCCGCTCCGTCTGCCCCAAAAGAAAAACTGACGAAACTATCAAAGGCTTTTTCTGCATCATTCATCATTCCTTCGATGATTGAGGTGGGTTCAGCTTCAGACGTCTGGTTTTGTGGAACATCCTGGTCAGTGCTCGCAACTTCACTGTTAGATTGTTGGCTTGCTGCACTTGATGTAAGCAATGAGGTTTTTAACGCTCCGGCAAACTGGCGTTGCAGGTCTGAAATGTCATTGTCAGAGAAAAGTCCTTCTCCGGAAGCAGGAGTTGATGTAGACGCAGAGGAGTCCAGAAGTTTATCCAGTGTGTCCGCACTTTTTTTGACGATAGTCGCCGTATCGTTATTGACGTTGCTGACATTGTCAACCACTGCACCCACCGAGCCTAAAGTGGTTTTAAATAAACCACCGTTGATTTGTTCTTTTTCACCCCGGCTGGTGATATCAATAATGGTGTTATCACGCGTAATCTGTTCTAACATTGTTACACTCCAACGTGTTTTAAATATACAAATATTGAAAGAGCTATAAATAAAGAAGGTAAATTTTTATCTGAAGTACTCAGATGATTTTCATTAGGCAGAAAGTGTGCCAAAAGTTTTACTTTTTTGAGTTGTGTGAAAACTCTGGGAGACGGGAATAAATTATATACCGAAGATTATATAACCTGACATAATTTGCCACCTGTCGCGGCAATAAAGTCCATTTTATCAATGTGTTGTGGCACATTATTGCCCAGATGTAATTAAATGTAACGACAACACTTAAATGACATTGGTTTCGTAGTTGAAGTATTTTTTAGCATTGTCACTTAGTTCATTTAATGAGCTAAGAAACGTTCATAAATATTACATATAGTTTCTTTTTTAAGCGTTGCTGTTTCTTTTATCGGTAATAAAATTGAAATGTTTATCTTTTATGCCGGCTTTTTTCAGGTGTGTAATATTTAACTCATTTGTGGGCTGATTTTGTTGATGCCTTGATGACCTGCCGCGATGTGAAATGTCCGTCGGGCTGTAACAAACACTGACCATTCAAAATTATTGTAGATTGGAGTCTGAATTCACCGAACTCGAAGGCGATTCTATAGCACTATCTAAATTATTGAGGGCAATGGGTTTGGTGAGTATTTCATCAATCATGCCCTGGTTCTTGAGTTCTTTGGCTGCGTCTTCAATGTCGCCGGTAACCATAATGGTTCTGATGGGCTTTTTACTGAGGTGGCGTATCGCTAATATCAGTTCAGAGCCTAATAAGCCCGGCATATTGTGGTCTGTTACCAGTACGTCAAATTGATGTTTTGCTTGCTGGAACAATGCCAGTACTTCCTGGCCGTTGGAGGCTTCGGTCACCTTGTAACCCTTCATGGTCAGGTAGGTGCTATAGATATTGCGCAAACTGGCTTCATCTTCCACCAGTAATATCTGCTCAGTGCCACTCAGCTTCTGCGGACTGGGTTCTGGAATATTTTCCTCTGCCTGAAGCGGTGTGGCAGGCAACCGGATCACAAATGTTGTGCCTTTTTGCGGCTCACTGTGGACACTGATGGAGCCATCTAGTTTTTGGATTACACCGTGTACCACCGATAAACCCAGTCCGGTACCTTCGGTTTTCTTCTTGGTGCTAAAAAAGGGTTCGAACAGTTTGTGTTTTGCTTCCTCCGCGATGCCACTGCCATTGTCGGTGATGGCTAAGAGAAAGTCATCTCCTTCCCGGGTCAGTGTTAAATCGACGCTGGTGGCACCTGCCTGGGAGGCGTTTTTCACCAGGTTGATCAGTATCTGGCTGACGGAGGACTCATCAGCCAGGATATTACCTTGTGCGTGGCAGGCGAAATTGACCGTGCATTTCTTTTTTAGCCCGGGGGCCAGCAACTCTAACGTTTGACTAATGTGTTGTGCGATGTCGATCACTTTCAGGTATTCGGTGTCTGCCCGGGAAAACTGTAAAATCTGGCGTACCAAACTCGCGCCTCTTTCGCCAGCTTCAATAATATGATTGACACATTTTTGGGCACTGTCGTTTAAAGCTACGCTGAGTTTTAACAACTCAGAGCTGCCGCGAATTATCGCCAGAATGTTGTTGAAATCGTGTGCGATACCACTGGCCAGGGTGCCCATAGACTCCATTTTTTGCGCGTTTTGCGAGCGTTGTTCAACTTCTATGACAGACCGCAAATCGGTGATATTGAGCCAAATCAGCTCGGCACCATCGTCAATCCGATGTGAGCTGAACTGATCAAAAAATACCGGAATTGCAGTGCCATTCAGGGCCAGGACTTTGCCTGACATTTCGTTTTGATTTGTGGCATTGTGACCAACACAAACCGATTCCACCGGTTCACCCAGCAATTGCGATTTGTGCTGATATTGCAGCATTTCAACAAAGCTCTGGTTGACAAAGTTGATCTTCCCGGTGGCTTTTTCATAGTTGAGCACGCCGTTTTGTGAGTGATCAGTAAAGGTATCAAAGGTATGTCTGATGCGGGCAATCTGAGTGCGTTGGCGTTCTATAGCTGCTTTGTCATTTTTAACCCGCCGCAGTACCGGCAATACTACAAATAACAATGCCACTGTGATAAGCGTAACAGACAAAATAAGTGTTTGTTGTAGCCGGGTGAGTTGTTGTTCCTGGTGGCTTTGTTGTTCCTGGTAAAGGTTATCAGCCAGTTGGCGCAATGCCGTCAACATGTCGCGATTGGCATCGCTACTGATAAAATGTTGGGCAGGTGTCGTATCGTCATTTAACGCGTCCCGGGTAACCGTGATGAGTTGTTCTAACTGCTGGTACAGTGGCTCCGTGAGTCGTTCATTGTCGGACGTGTCATGATTAAATGCCTGATGGCGAAAATAATTGCGGTTTTCCGTGATCCGGGAAAGCTGCTCAACCGCGTGGTGTTTCAAATTGCGGCGATGGGATAACTGGCTGGTGGAAATAAGAGCCTGTAAAGTAAGCTCCAGCGTTTTGGCGCGCTCACTCAATTCTTTTGCCAGACTGGCTTGCAGGACCTTAAGCTTTTGCAGCTCGATGTAATGCTGCTGTATGGCATAGGACATCAGCAATACTGCCAGAGCGGTCAGTAGCGAAATGGTAGAACGGGTTTTAAATCCCGTGAGTGACAGCGCTTCCATGGTTTAGGCTGGCGATGTTTCCGCAGGTTTGTTTTGTTAAAGATAGCACAACTGGCAAAACTGCCAATTTAACGGGACTGGGATCTTACACCGTGTTGGAAAATCAGGGTGCCTGCCAGGGCCACAATACAGTAGCCGGTAAAATACCAAAATCCTGGCCCAACGTTTGACAGGGTTTGCGAGCTCAGTTCAAAACTGACTTTAAACAACCCCATGTTGATTTCCTGCTGGCTGCTGGTGCTGCTGTGATCCGTTGAAAGTACTGCCAGAAAAATTGCCACCACAAAAACATCGGCCATGGACCACTTGCCGATATTACTTACCAGAGCCGACAATTTCTGTTGTGTACCGGGAGTACGACAAAAACGCGCTATCGCTACCAGAAAAGTTTTCAGGACAGGAATGATGACTGAAAAAAACAAAATCAAAAAGCCCACCAGAAAACGCTGATCCTGCCAAAGTTCGTCAACCGTACCCAGAATCGAGAGTTGTTTATCAACCAGCGACGCGGTTAACGCTGAATTTCCCAGGTTTGCTAACAGCTCCATATCCAGTGAGAACATGGGTAGTAAAATACCGGGTACAAATAACCCAAGTGCAATCAGATTGAGGGCAAAGCCGAGATTTTGTCGTAACACAATTAACAGTCTCTGGTTGTTAAATTTTAGAACGGCAAAGATGCACCGTGGCGCGTTATAAGGATTTATCTCGCATGTTTTTCCACATCTGGTACCAGGTAGGCTCTTTGCCAAACAGGGTGATATTGGCGCGAAAAATCCGGCTGGCATACAAACGTACTGCCCAAATACCCGCGATCATCAATCCCAGTGATAGCATCACTTGCCACGCGGGCACCGCCATCGAAGCCAGACGCATAGGCATAAAAGACAGGGCTGTCAGGGGCACCATGGATAAGATGGTGGCTACTTCACCGGCGGGATCATCCAGCACCATAAATACCAACATTACCGGCACCATGGGTAAAAACATCAGACCGGTTTTACCGGAGTGATTGGGATCGTCAATGGTGGCTGAGAATCCTACAAACACGTAATTCCAAAAAATGATACCGGCAATACAGAACAACACCATCAGTGTAACTGGCGAATCTGCCAGACTCAGATCGAGTTCCTGTTGTGGCGAAAATATCATAATGGCGCTGTATACTAAACCCATAATCAGCAAGGTCGACAGCAAACTCTTGATGCTGGACAGACACAAACCCAGTGCTTTGCCGTCTATCCATTGCTGAAAATTAACACAGGTCAGAAGTTGTTCCGTAACCCGGTGCTGTTTCTCCTGCGTAACCGAAGTCATGCTCAGAGCAAAACTGTTAAAAACCGCAAGTGCAGTTAGAATGGCCACCACAGTACTAAGCAAACGGGCGTCTTGTCCTACATCCTGTTCTGCATTGTTGATTATGGCAATATTCAGTGGTTGCTGTAATTGTTGCAGTTCTTCATCCGATATATTCATCGCCTGAAGCAACTGCTGACGCTCGTAATCTTCCAGCTCTGTTTCCAGTTTAGTGCGCCAACTGACCTCATTGGGGATCAGCAACTGATACTGTCCTGATGCTGTATCAAACAATAAAATACCGTCGTATCCCTGTTCCTGCATGATAGCCTGATAAGTCTCGTTATCCGGTTGATTTGCTATTTGGTGAGACTGAAAATGGTCACTGAGCTGCACCTGTACTGCGCTACTAACAGCCAGTATGACTTTTTCCTGCTGTGTCTGTTGTTGCCAGTATTGCACTGCGAACAGAGCGCCATAGATGGCCAGCATGATAAAATAACCAATGAGTTCTTGTTTTAGTTTGAGATTCTTCAGAAATTCCCATTGAGCCACAATCCAAACCTTATGCATGATTTTGACTCCCTGTGGTGTTTTCACTGAGGGCATGTAGATAAATTTCGTGTAGCCCCGGTTGTTGCAGTTGTAAATTAATAATCGGCAACATGGTCATTAGTTGCTGCAGGAGATTGGGGATCTGGCAGCCGGATACCAATTGTAAGTGCAGATTATTTGCTTTGTTTAGGGTTACCGAGCAGACATCATCAAAGCCTTGTCGAATGGCATCCAGTTGCGCTGTTTCGGGCACCGATGCCAGCTCCAGTTGCAGTTCACTGCCCAGTGTCGATTCCGTGCGAATGCTGTCCATATTGCCGTACAACACCGATTTGCCGTTTGCCATCAGCAGCAACCTGTCGGCCAGCTTTTCCACCAGAGACATCTGATGCGCGCTGAGCAATACCGTAGTGCCTTGTTGTTGCAGGGTTTTTAAAAACTGAATCACTTTTTCCTGATTGACCGGGTCCAGTCCGGAAAAGGGCTCGTCCAGTATCACCAGTTCAGGTCGGTGGATGATACTGCTTAATAACTGTATCTTTTGCTGATTGCCCTTGGAGAGAGATTTCAACGGTTCTTTTTGCCGGTCAGCTAATTCAAACTCCGTCAACCAGTGCTGAATTTGTTGCTCCGCATCGGCTTTGCGCATACCTTTTAACGCGGCCACGTAATGCAAAATTTTGTGTATTGAAACGTCCTGATACAGACCGCGTTCTTCCGGCAGATAACCAAACTGGTCGCTGTCTAACTGGGTGAAAGACTGCTCATGGTGTTGAAAAACAATGTCGCCGCTGTCTTTGCTTGTCAGACCGACTAACATGCGAATGGTGGAAGATTTTCCGGCGCCATTGGGGCCCAGAATCGCGAAAATTTCACCACTGTTGACCCTGAAACTGAGCGCATCTACTGCGGTCAGGTTTTTATAGCGCTTACTCAGGCTGTTGACATCAATGTGCATTGACAAGTTCCCTTTGTGACTTTCATTCTAAATCGGAATATTAACTGATGGGCATAACCCGGTTGCGGCCCAGGCGTTTAGCTTCGTAGAGCAATTTATCCGCTTTTTCAATCAGATTACCAGCAGATTCGCTTCCTGCAAACACGGCAACCCCAAAAGAGGCGGTGATATCGCCCACTACTTTACCGGTAGATTTCTGTTTAACCTGGATTTTCTCGATAGTGCGGCGCATTGTTTCGGCCAGGTGGCAAGCGCGTCCCTGATTGCTGACAGGCAGAATAATAGCAAACTCTTCGCCCCCGAAACGATAAGCCTCAGCGCCATCCCGGCAACTGGATTTCAACTTTTTGGCCACTGCTTTGAGCACAAGATCACCCATTTGATGACCGTGGCTGTCATTAAACTTTTTAAAATGGTCCACATCCAGCAAAATGAGTGAGGCTTCGCCATTTGCTACAGCAGTTGCAAACTCAGAATCAAAATAGCGCCGATTGTTGAGCCCGGTCAGGGCATCAACCAGCGCTTCCTTTTTACTGACTTCCAGCTTTTCTTTTAAATCGCTGATCTCTTTTTCGGCATTTGCCATGGCGGCACTGAAGGTCAGCGTACTGTTGCGGATCTTCTGTCCTTCTTTGACCAGGTTGCGCACCATTGACATGGTTTCTTCTACGGAAAAGCCTTCGCTTTCCACCTTTTTTAAGCCATCCAGACTTTTGTCCATGACATCGCGAAATCCATTGGTCTCGTGGCGGGTATCTTTAACGGTCTGACTAAGCTCAGTGATCATCGCATCAATGCTTCGTCGCAGTTGCCAGGCACTGACTTCCTGTTTGTCCGCAACGTGTGTGCGGTACATATCTAAAGCCCGGGCTTCGGAAATAGCGTTGTAACTATCAATGGCAGAATCCACCGCCTGATTGAGATCTGGCGACTGGTTGCTGGCATAGGTGTACCAGATCGCATAGTTGGTTGGCTCAGCGGATATCTTGTGCTTGATCAGCAGCGGCACGGTTTGCTTGAGAATTTTAAACGAATTTTCCAGGTCGTCTGCAGACATACTTGTTATTAAACCGGATCAGTGGAATGACTAGATTATTTCTTTCAATCCGGCTTAACGCAAGGTTCAAAGGCTTTTTTCTGCAATTGTTGCGGGATTAAACCAGTCAAATTGCTGTTGTAGTGATACAACAGTGCCTACGATTATCAGAGTTGGCGGCTTTAATGTGGCTACATCTGGATTGTCTAAAATATTGGCAAGGGTGCCGGTAACCACTTTTTGGCTTTCCAGGGTAGCTTGCTGCACTAAAGCAATAGGCGTATCGCCTGATAAGCCGTGTTCCTGGAGTTTTTCGGTAATGACACTCAGGCCGGTAAGTCCCATATAAAACACGATGGTTTGATTGGGCTGTGCCAGGCCGGACCAATTCAGGTTAATGGTATTGTCTTTTAAATGACCGGTAGCGAACACCACCGATTGCGCGTGATCGCGATGCGTCAGGGGAATTCCCGCGTAACTGGCCGCGCCGTTGGCTGCAGTGATACCTGGTACCACCTGAAAATCCACACCGGCATCCACCAGGGTTTCCAGTTCTTCACCGCCACGGCCGAAAATAAAGGGATCGCCGCCTTTTAAACGCACCACACGGTGACCTTCTTTGGCTTTTTCCACCAACATGGCACTGATCTGCTCTTGAGGAATAGTGTGATTGCTTTTCTCTTTACCCACATAGATTTTTTCGGCGTCGCGGCGCACCAGATCCATGATCTGAGGGGATACCAGGCGATCAAAAATTACTACGTCGGCTTTTTGCATCAGGCGCAATGCTCTGAAAGTCAGTAGTTCCGGGTCACCCGGACCGGCACCAATGAGATAAACCTGTCCCTGGCTAAAACTCTCGTCCTGTCCAGCGGATTCCAGCTTTTCTAAAAAGGGCATTTCTGCTTCACTCAGATTGCCTTGCAACACGCCTTCGGCCACATCACTGTCGAAAAACCATTCCCAAAAATAGCGACGCTGGGTCACTGTGGGCAGTTTGGATTTTACGGTTTCACGAAACTTTTCTGCAAAGTCACCCAGATAGCGGATATTTTGCGGAATGATGGCCTCCAGCTTTTGGCGTAAATAACGCAACAGCACCGGCGCCACACCACCACTGCTCATGGCAATAGTGATATTGCCTCGGTCTACGATCGACGGTGTAATAAAATCGCATAATGGCGGGTTATCCACCACATTCACTATGATATTTCTGGCCTTGGCTTGTTGCTGAATACCGGCGTTAAGCGTTTCGTCATTGGTGGCAATAAATACCAACTGGGCGCCATCTAAATATTGTACCTCAAAGCGGTTTTGATGCAGCGTGATTTTGCCCTGTTGGGCCAGCAGCGCCACGGTAGGTGAGACATCCGGTGCCACTACTGAAATAGTGGCCTCGGTTTTAAGCAACAGCTCTATTTTTCTTGCGGCGACTTCACCGGCACCCACCACCAGTACCTGGATATTTTGGGTATCGAAAAACAAAGGAAAATAACGCATGACGGAGACCCAGATATTAAACTGAAGTCAGTTTGCCAGATTTATCTATAACCAATAAATCATTAATTGGTTATAGATATAATCAAAGGTTATTAATATTTAGTCTCTGTTATTGCGTGGACGAGACTTCTTCTCGGGACGATCTTGCCATTCGGTTAAATCCAGTTTTTGACCGGCCACACGGGTTTTCTTGAGAATGCCGCGAACTTCATTGGGCATCCCTTTGGGCAGATCAACAGTACTGAAATTATCATAAATGTTTATTGCACCGATAAACTCACTGTCCAGGCCTGCTTCGTTAGCAATGGCACCAACAATGCTACCAGGGCGCACGTCGTGTTTACGACCCACCATGATTTTGTAACGTTGCATATTCTCGTCAGGCTTGTTATCGCGCTTATTGCGGCTGCGTTCGCGACCACCACGTTCACCACGCTCGCGACTGCCGCCATCGCGACCGCGTTCACGACGATTGTCTCTGGCGCCGCGATCCGGCAGATTGATTTCCGGCACGTCATCTTCAGATAAGAAGATTTGTTCACCACCTTGAGCCAGGCTGGCGAAAGCGGCAAGCAGGGCTTTCGGACCGGCTTCGGTTTCTTGCTGAATTTGCGCGATGACTTCTGACCAGGTTTCCAGATCTTCAGCGTCTAACGCTTCAAATACCCGGGTTTTAAAACGGCTCAGGCGAGATTCGTTTAACTCACTGACATTGGGAATTGGCAGTGGCGCAATCGCCTGTTTGGTGGCTTTTTCAATGGCCTTTAACATGCGCATTTCACGAGGTGAAATAAACAGAATAGCCTCACCTTCACGACCGGCACGGCCAGTACGACCAATCCGGTGTACATAACTTTCTGTGTCGTAAGGAATGTCAAAGTTAATCACGTGACTGACGCGATCAACATCCAGACCACGGGCAACTACGTCGGTAGCTACCAGGATGTCAATTTGACCTTGTTTTAAACGCTCAACAGTGCGCTCACGTGATTTTTGCTGAATGTCACCATTGAGCGGTTCAACATCATAACCGCGGGCCGCCAGTTTGTCGGCCAGCTCAGTGGTGGCTGTCTTGGTGCGCACGAAAATAATGACACCGTCGAATTCTTCCACTTCCAGTACCCGCGTCAGTGCCTCTAACTTGTTGTTAGGTGATACCTTGCAGAAGCGCTGGCGTATTTTTTCAGCGGTGCTGGTTTTGGCGGCGATTTTTACGGTTTTTGGATCATCCAGAAACTTATCAGCAATCTTGCGAATTTGCGGTGGCATGGTGGCCGAGAACAAGGCGGTCTGACGATCGGCTGGTACCTGTTCCAGTACCCATTCCACGTCATCGATAAAGCCCATGCGCAGCATTTCGTCAGCTTCGTCCAGTACTAACATGCTGACGTTATCTAATCTTAATGTTTTGCGTTTGATATGGTCGATAACACGACCTGGTGTACCCACGACAATTTGTACGCCACGTTTTAACTGGCGGATCTGATGGTCATACGAAGAACCACCGTAAATGGGTAGTATGCGAATGCGGTCGCTAAATGCCGCATAGGCCTGAAATGCTTCGGCTACCTGAATCGCCAGCTCTCGGGTTGGGGCCAGAACAACCAGCTGTGGCTGATTAATTTCAGGGTTTACTTTTGCCAACATGGGCAGAGCAAAGGCAGCGGTTTTACCTGTTCCGGTTTGTGCCTGACCAATCAGGTCATGACCTTCGCTCAATAATGGAATGGCTTCCGCCTGAATAGGTGAGGGGGTTTCGTAGCCGATTTTGTCCAGTGCATCCAGCACTTGCTGGGGTAAATTAAGATCACTGAACTTGATGGTATTGGATGTCATGTAAAGAATTTCCGGTAGAATGCGCGCCGGGAGGCGCAAAAATATGCGTGTTTTTCAGGGTTAAGAGAGCAATTGTAATTCAAATGCTCTCATGGGGCCAATTTATTCTGTTTTATTTTTAAACTATTGCGGATCAGAACGCTTTTGATTGTTCAGCAGAGTTTGCATTTGCGCCTGTAACGCCGTTAACTTTTCATCCAGATCTTTAATGCTGGGTTCGTGATTAGCTTCCTGTTCTTCCTGCCGGGCTTTGGCATGTTCCTGTTCCATGACGTTCACCACGATACCGATCACCATATTTAAGAACGCAAAGGCGGTGAAGAAAATAAAACTGATGTAAAAGATCCAGCTAAGGGGATAGTGCGCCATGGTTTCGTACATGACATCAGTCCAGTCTTCAAAGGTCATCACTCTGAACAAGGTCAATAAGGAAATCGCAATATCGCCCCACAACTCCGGATTGATGTCATAAAACAGGGTACTGCCGACAGCGGCATAAATATAAAAGATGATGAACATCAATAACATAACATAGCCCAGCTGCGGCAAAGCTTTAATGAGCGATGTGAGCAAGATACGTAGTTCGGGGATAAAGGACACCATACGCAATACCCGAAAAACGCGCACCAGGCGGGCAATAACCGCGGCTTCGGAGTTTTCGATGGGGATCAGGCTGATCAACACAATTGTGGTGTCGAACAGATTCCAGAAGTCTTTGAAAAAATACCGCTTTTTGGTTTCTGCCAGAAAACGAATGCTAATCTCAACCAGGAAAAAACCGGTAATAAACCAATCTAAAAACAGCGTGATTTGATTGAAGGGGTCCGGTAATTTATAGGTTTTCGCTCCCACCAACAGGGCCGAGAACACGATCACTGAGATAACAAACAGTTCGAAAATTTTATTGGAACGAATGCGCAAAAAGACGTTTTGAACTTCGGTAATTTGCATAGCTGGGGCATAACAGGTAAAAATTGCGCATAGGATAGGTAAATGTTGGGTACTGTCAAATGAAATTCGTTAATATAGCGGGCAGTAGCGATAGCACCATCTGCGCCTGAATATCATTTAGATGATGAGTTTTTACTGACCCGGATACTGGAACCCTGCCTGTGGAACACATACTTTTTGTTTTTACCTCCTTACTTGCCATGATCAACCCGATAGCCGCTATCCCGGTGTATATCAGTTTGACCCAATCCCTCAGTATCAAAACCCGTCGCAAAGTCATTTTGTTGTCAACCGCCGCCGCGTTTTCCGCCATGGTGATCTTTGCGCTGGCAGGGCAGGCCATTTTTAATTTTTTCAGTATTCACGTCAGCTCATTGCGGGTGGTAGGCGGCGCTTTGTTTTTTATCATGGGGTATGAAATGTTGCGTGGGCGCACTGTGCCAAAAAAGCTGCCTGAAGAATCCGATGATAACTACGGCAAAGATATTGCGGTAACGCCTTTGGGAATACCCATGATCTGTGGCCCGGGTGCTATTACTATGGTGACCCTGTTTATGCAGGAGGCCAATACGGCAATGCAGCAGGTTAATGTGGTACTTGGGATTTTTGCCGCCTGTGTGGCAACGGCGGTGGTTTTTACCATTGGTGAGAGTGTTTTGCGGGTGCTGGGTAAAACCGGCGCTAACGTTATGATGCGACTGATGGGCTTGATCATGATGCTGATTGCGGTGGAGTTCTTTTTCGCCGGGGTGCTGTATTATGTGAAGGTCATTGCTGCGGCGATGTAGCAGTGGCCGGTGTGATGATGGGAAAATTTTTATTAATCTGGTAAAAAATTCTCGCATCCACAAAAAAATGCACTAAACTTTCAAAAATTCAACAATGTGATTTTTAATCGAGATGAGTAGTACGGTTTCAAATATTCAAACATTACGTCAGGATGTGGGTAGATTGGTAGAGTCATTGGCGCAGTCGCCGGTTGGCTTAAAGGATGTCAGACGGATCAGCCGTCAGTTGCGACAGGTGGTAAGCCATTTTGAAGCGCTGAACCAGCAAATTAACCGCAAACGTTAAATTGTTCACAATTTAACGGTTATTTTTCCCGCAAGCTTTTCCCATTGATGCCGATACAGAGAGTAGTTCCGGTAGTTTAATGCAGGGGAATGGCATGATGTCGCATCAGGAATATTTTCAAATTCAGGCTATGCAATTATTTGGTGAGTTAGGCGGTAAACACGGCACTCACAAAGATGGCGCAGCCTTGTTATTGGCGTTTCAACAAATGGTGGAGAATTTTAAATCTGCCAGCCAGCAAGCCAATTCATAAGGTCAGACTCAGGCTTATCAGAATAAGTTTGTGAATGACTTCACAGAGCCGGTGAATAGTGCTCCTGTTTGTCAGAGACACTTTCTATAATCTGATTTGTGGCTGATGTCTTACAAATGATTAAGTTTTTTACCAAATCTTTTTCTGTATTGGCAACGTAGTATAGCCAGTGCCAGGTGAATCTAAAATAATTATGACTGACAGGAAACTCAACATGACTCCGCAAATGCTGATTGAAGAATTGCAACAAAAGCTGGGAACCATTGCCTCGAACCTTTCAGAAATGCCCCGGGGTGAAGATCAGGTAGCGCATATTAGTCACTCTCTGGAAGACGTGATTATCGACTTAGAGTGTGTACGTGATTATCTGAAAGTGCGTAATTGAAAACACTGCAACACGGGTTTAGATTTGCATACAAAAAAGGATGGCAGTGCCATCCTTTTTGCGTTTTAGGGGTTGCTTTCCTGGGCTATTTCAAACCGTTGTTGATGTCTGCCACATCTTGCTCAGTCAGTGTACCGGCAGCCTGTTTCAGGCTCAGTATACTGGTAATGTACCCATAGCGGGCGCCAGCAAGATTACGTTTTGCATCGTACAGGTTACGTGTACTTTGCAGCACGTCAACAATAGTACGGGTACCTACCTCAAAGCCCGCCTCGGTGGCTTTCAAAGCGCTTTCGGCAGAAACCACTGCCTGATTCAACGCTTTAATGCGAGAAATAGCGGCGGTGACGTCGAAATAGTTTGAGCGCACATTGCGCACCACGGAACGATATACCCGTTCGCGATCTTCGCTGGTGGCAATAAATTCATGGCGTGCGGTGTCAACCGCTGCAGAGGTACCGCCACCTGAGTAAATAGGGACGTTGACGGTCAGTTCTACATAGCTGGTATTAAACCGGCCATCAGAAGTACCTGTGTTACTGGCATCTGCAGATTGGCCGTCAGTGTCATTGGAGTTGTACTGGCCCCGTAAACCCACCGTTGGGTAATGACCATTTTTGGCAATATCGATATCTTCTTTGGCAATATCAACACCGATTTTCGACGCCAACAACTGTAGATTGCGATCTTCGGCCTGACTAACCCAGGCGTTAATGTCGGCCGGGGCCGGCATACTGGCGCTGAAAGTATCCGTGTTCAGCGGATCGATGGACGCGTGGTAATTGTTTGTGATTTCTCTAAGCGCTTCTAAGGTAATTTCGACGTTGTTTTGGGCGCTGATCTCACTGGCAACCGCAGTATCAAACTGTGCCTGCGCTTCGTGAACATCGGTAATGGCCGTTAATCCCACTTCAAAACGTTGTTTGGTTTGTTCTAACTGGCGTTCGATGGCGCGTTTTTCTGCTTTGGCGAACTCTAAGTCATCCTGTGCCTGCAACACATTGAAATAGGCCGTTACTGTGCGAACAATGAGATCTTGCTTGGCAAAGCCATAGTTGGCATCGGCCCGTGAGGCTACCAGTTCTGCGCGATCCAGGTTTTTCCAGTTTGAGTAATCCCAAATCGATTGGGTAAAGTTCACTGCAACATCGTTGGTTTCACGATGGTTGTCGCCATTGGTTCTGGAAGCGCTTAATTCCAGACTGATCTGAGGCAGCAAACTGGCTCTGTTTTGATTAATGCCAGAATAAGCGGCGTCCTTATTTGCAAGCGATTGCAGGGTGGCCGGGTCGTTCTGTAAAGCTTGTTGGTAGACTTGTAACAAATCTTCGGCGCTGGCAGTGCCGACAAGTCCTATTCCCATCATGATGGACAAGAGTGTTTTTTTCATGTGCGTTCCTATTTATTGCGCAGCAAGTATTGGCTGCAGACGTAGTCCAATTCCCGTTTACCGGAGCTATCTGTCACCCAAAATTCAACAGAACAGGCAAAGCAACCCCTATTATTTTTCTGGCTGGCAGTTTACTTAACCTTCAGCCAAACCCCAACTGCTTTGCAGTAACAGTGTTTTAGCAAGTGTAACAGAATATTTTCGTCTGTAACCTTTGTCCCGTGTTAGTCTTTGCCACTTCCAGGCTAAAAACGAGGAGGTTTTTTTGACTAACTGGCACCGGTTTTCAGACGCTGATGTCGAAATTGAGCATCAGGAACCTAAATTTGAAGGTTTTTTTACTGTTTTCAACTATAAATTACGACATAAATTATTCGCAGGTGGATGGAGCAACTGGATTCAGCGCGAAGTGTTGGGCAGAGGCCATGCTGTGGCCATGTTGCCGTATGATCCAATAAGACGCGAATTTGTGATGATTGAGCAGTTCCGAGTGGGGGCGTTGCCCACCTCGAAAAAGCCCTGGCTGCTGGAGATTGTTGCGGGCATGATTGATGCCGGAGAAACGCCTGAAGACGTGTGTTTACGCGAAGCGGAAGAAGAAGCCGGGTTGAAAGTAGACGCTTTGCTCCCATTAACAGATTATCTGCCCAGCCCCGGTGGCACCACAGAGCGGCTCTACCTGTACCTTGGCATTGTTAATGCTGAGTCAGCGCAGGGCATTCATGGTCTGGACGATGAAGATGAAGATATTTTGGTGCATCGCATCGCTGAAACGCAGGTAAAACAGTTACTCAATGCCGGAGAATTTGACAACTCCGCTACCATTATTGCCCTGCAGTGGTTCTTTCTAAATAAACAAGAACTATTGGAAAAGCTACCTGCACATAAGGTATAACAAGGGGCCAGTCGTCAAGTTTTCCCAGAGGTACAAAGGTCAGAACTATGGATTTCGCAGCAGCTACAAAAAGAAAATACGTCCCAAACCTGAAAGGGTTGCACGCAATATGCGAGGGTAATTATGCGCGTATTTTAAAACTGCTACCCGACTGTGATACCGAAAGTCTGACCTATGAATTTGGTGATGGTGCAGATTTGCGCTACAAGCTTTCTATTCTGGAAGCCAGCCGCTACACCACCACAATCGAGATTCGGCAATTGGGCGATTCATTACCAAAATGGATGAAGCCAGTGATGAAGGTGCGTATCTATCATGATGCCCGCATGGCCGAAGTGTTGAGTAGTCAGAATGTGGCGGCGATTCAGCCCAGTTATCACTATCCCAACAAAAAAATGCACCAGAAAAATGAAAAAGAAATGGTCAATTTGTTTTTGGCCGAATGGTTGCTGTTTTGCCTTAAGCAGCAAGCTGATTCCACGGTGTAATTGCGCCTGAACCCTATCAGTCAGTCACTCATAAGGAGCCATTTTGAAGCAGGTTCTCATCTATTTACACGGATTTTTAAGCTCACCCGCCTCAGTTAAAGCGCAGGCCACCCAGGCATACTGGCAAGCGCATCATCCTGATATTACCTTTGTGTGCCCACAATTGCCTTATTATCCTGAGGAAGCTAAACGCTTCCTTGATGAGTTACTGCAAACCTATGCCGATGCCCGGTTAGGTTTTGTCGGCAGCTCCCTGGGCGGATTTCTCAGTACTTATTTAATGGAGCAATGCCAGGCAAAAGCGGTACTGATCAATCCGGCTGCAAAACCTCATGAAGTACTGTCTGATTACCTCGGTGAACATCAGCATCCCTATACCAATGAAAAATTTACCTTAACGGCTGAGCATATGCAGCAATTGCTCAGCATGTACAGCAAGGTGCCCACGACCCCGGAAAACTATTGGGTGTTGTTGCAAACTGACGATGAGACGCTGGACTACCGTGAGGCTGAAACCAAGTACCGGGGAGCAAAGTTCACCATTGAGCAGGGCGGTGATCATGCCTTTCAGGGCTATGAGCGTTTTTTACCTGATATTTTCCGTTTTTTGTTTGATTAAACATTGGTAGTATCGGAAGCAAGGCTTGGTAACAAGCAGATGGCCTGTGATTTCAGTGAGTTTACAGGTCAAGTATTAGCCACATAATTATAAGAAAGATCAATTCGCATGTCAGAACAATATAACGCTGAAGCCATTGAAGTCCTCAACGGACTGGAACCAGTACAACGTCGCCCCGGCATGTACACCGACACCACTCGCCCAAACCATTTGGGCCAGGAAGTAATCGATAACAGTGTTGATGAAGCGCTGGCCGGACACGCCGACAGCATCAAGGTGATTTTGCACGAAGATCAGTCGCTGGAAGTTATCGACGATGGTCGGGGAATGCCGGTAGATATCCACCCGGAAGAAGGCATTTCAGGTGTCGAATTGATCATGACTAAACTGCATGCCGGTGGCAAATTCTCCAACAAGAACTACCAGTTCTCCGGTGGTTTGCACGGTGTGGGTATCTCCGTGGTTAACGCCTTGTCCAGCCGGGTCGAAGTAAATGTACGACGCGACGGTAACGTCTACGCCATCGCCTTTGAGCATGGCAACAAGGTGGAAGAACTGGAAATTATTGACACCTGCGGTAAGCGCAATACCGGCACCCGGGTGCGTTTTTGGCCCGATGCCTCTTATTTTGATTCTGCGAAATTTTCGGTCAGTAAGATGTGCCATATCTTGCGCGCCAAAGCTGTGCTTTGCCCTGGTCTGAAGATCCGCTTCGACAACAAAATCACTAAAGAAACAATCGAGTGGCAATTTGCCGATGGACTGCGCGATTACCTGATGCAGTCTGCCAAAGAATATATTTGCCTGCCTGAAGACGAACCTTTTGTGGGCCAGTTTTCCGGCAATAATGAAGCGGCAGACTGGGCCGTAGTCTGGCTACCCGAAGGCGGCGAAGTGGTCAACGAAAGCTATGTTAACCTGATCCCCACCGCGCAGGGGGGTACTCACGTCAATGGTTTACGCCAGGGCTTACTGGAAGCTATGCGGGAGTTTTGCGAGTTTCGCAATATTCTGCCGCGCGGCGTAAAACTGACCCCGGAAGATATCTGGGACAAGTGTAGTTATATCCTGTCGACAAAAATGCAGGATCCGCAGTTTGCCGGACAAACCAAAGAACGCCTGTCATCGCGTCAGGCATCGGCCTTTGTGTCCGGAGTCGTAAAAGATGCGTTTTCACTGTGGCTAAACTCACACACTGACATCGCCGAGTCTCTGGCGGAATTCTTTATCGCCAATGCCCAGCGACGCTTGCGCCAAAGCAAAAAAGTGGCCCGTAAAAAAATCACTTCAGGTCCGGCACTGCCTGGTAAGCTTACCGACTGTACCACCCAGGATACCAGCCGCTCAGAACTGTTTCTGGTGGAAGGGGATTCTGCTGGTGGTTCAGCGAAACAGGCCAGAGATAAAGAATTTCAGGCAGTAATGCCACTGCGCGGTAAAATTCTCAACAGTTGGGAGGTGGATTCCTCTCAGGTGCTCGCTTCCCAGGAAATTCACGATATCTCCGTGGCGCTGGGTATTGACCCCGACAGCGAAGATTTAAGCGGATTGCGCTACGACAAGGTCTGTATTCTGGCTGATGCCGACTCCGATGGATTGCACATTGCCACATTGTTGTGTGCTTTATTCGTGAAACACTTCCGCGCCCTGGTAAATGCCGGACATGTCTATGTGGCTATGCCGCCTCTGTACCGCATAGATGTAGGTAAAGAAGTGTTTTACGCCCTGGATGAAGGCGAAAAAGAAGGGGTGTTAGATCGCATTCAGGCCGAAAAGAAAAAGGGCAAAGTTAACGTCCAGCGCTTCAAAGGTCTTGGTGAGATGAATCCTATTCAGCTTCGGGAAACCACCATGGACCCCAACACCCGTCGCCTGGTGCAACTCACCGTCGATGACGCCCAGCAGATGCTGGAGCTAATGGATATGCTGCTGGCCAAAAAGCGTTCCTCAGAACGCAAAGACTGGCTGGAAGATAAAGGCAACCTGGCGATAGTTTAGATGTCTGTCGATTTCAGCATAAGTATGTAAATATACTGGCGTAGTTCAAATCTGAGCTACGCTTCAGTTAAAAACTCGCCGGATCTACTTTGACTGGACAAATTAGCGAAGTATAACCGCCAAGGTCCCTTTGGAATTAAACTACTAGCTCTATCAGTCGCACTCTTTGATAGAAGAACAGCTTACGTAATTTAAGAGGCTGAAAGGTAACTCAAATAAATCGTATTTTATAGCTGTTCAGAGTCACAATTATTGACTTTGCGAAATTGACTTTCGATAATTTTTGCATAGGCAATAGCATCGTCTAATTTTTGATATTTGTGCCCTTGAAAATGATAAACCGTTTCAATTGACCGTGATATACCATAATGTGACATTATGCTCTGCTCTTCTTCATCATTCATACATTTTCCTTAGAATAGTCTTTGGTTAATTTGAAAAGTTGATAATGGCTTTCTCAAATGAATTAAGGTCTTATTAATTAACATGGCTAAGCTCACCGAGTTCAATGCCCTTTAAATGTTTGTACATTTCACTGTCTGAAGACATGAGTAACAAAGTATCCTGGTCAATTATCTCGCTATAAGCAGTCATGGCACGCGTAAACTTAAAAAATGATTTAGCCTCTGGACTTTTGTTGTACGATGCGGAATAAATTTTTGCAGCTGTGGCATCAGCTTCGCCACGAATTTCTTCAACTTTTTGGTAGGCTTCAGACTGAATTCGGCTAAGCTCTCGTACTCTATCCCCCAGTATTCTGGCAGCTTCACCTTTACCTTCTGCCAAAAATCGTTCAGCTATTTGACGCCTCTCGCTAATCATTCGATCATATATTTTGGGTTTTACGCTTGCATTGTAATTGATTCGCTTAAAACGAATATCTAGCAATTCAATGCCAAATACTTCTACTTTATTCGCTGCAGCCTTCAATATTTCTGATTCAATTACTTTTCTACCTTTTTGAATTGGAACCAGCTTTCCAATTGTAGGTGAATTTTCGACACCAATGGTTATTTGTTCACGTTCAGGAATGCGATCTTTAGTTGTTCTGATAATTTCAATGAGCTTATGTTTCGCAACGGCGTTTCTTGTCTCACTTCCCAAAATATCATCAAGCCTAGATTGGGCGCTCATCTCGTCCCGCAACCGCAGGAAATATTGCAATGGGTCAACAATTCGCCAACGGGCAAAAAGATCGACTGAAATGTATAATTTATCTTTGGTTGGCATATCTGACGGGTTGCCATCCCATTCAAGAACCCTTTTTTCAATAGCGTTGACTTCCTGAATAAAGGGAAGTTTAACTTTTAAACCGGCTTTATCGATAGGCTCGCCAATGGGTTTACCAAACTGCGTAATAATGACTTGCTCTATTTCTGATACGGTATAGAAAGTACTTTTCACTATGATAACGACAGAAACTATAAAAAAACTTATAACGAGGGTGACTTTACGTTTATTTTCCATCAGGCATATTCACTTTTTTGTTAAGGTCCAAAAACGGTAAAACGCCGTTCACTTCGCTGTCCCAAATAATTTTTTGTTTTACATGAGGCAGGGCTTTTTGCATTGTTTCAATGTATATTCTCCTCTTGGTTACCTCTGGGGCATTCAAGTATTCACTCAACATCACATTGAATCTTGCGGTATCACCTAAAGCTTCATTAACGCGTCTAAGTCGATAACCGTCAGCCTCTCTAATCCGCTGATCTTTCTCTCCTTCAGCTAGAGGGATTACTTTGTTGTAGTCCCTTCGAGCCTCATTGATTAACTTTTCTTTCTCTTGTTGGGCTTGATTAACCTCATTAAACGATTCCTGCACCTGATTTGGAGGATTAATGTTTTTCAATTGCACCTGATCAATACTCAAACCCATGGCATATTTCGTCGATGTCTCCTGCATTTTAAGTAATGCAATGAATTCTATTTCCTGGCGACCAATGGTGATTACCTCATCGACAGTCCTATCCCCTACAACTTCACGCATTATCGATTCTGAAACGTAACGCAAAGTTTCACCCGGCTGTCGAACCTCAAAGAGGTATTTCACAGGATCTGATATACGATATTGGACGACCCATTCAACCAAGGCCGCATTTAAGTCCCCAGTGACCATTTGAGTTTCGTTCTGAGAGTTAAACTTGCGAATGGTTTCTTCCATGTCACTATTGCGGGACGATACGACCCTATCAGCAGTGTTACGCGTTAAAAAGCCAAATTCTTGTTTTAACTGACGTTTAACCGGAACCACACGTACAACGTCAATGAAAAATGGAAACTTAAAATGAAGTCCCGGAGTAGTTTGACCAACATATTTACCAAAGCGTAAAACAACAGCAACAGAGTCGCTAGGGACCGTATAAACAGAATGCCAGCCAGTAACGACTATCAGAATTACCAACAAGACAAACTTAATCCCCCCCCATTGTCCACCGGGTAAGACCGATTTCAAACGATTAATCATAGATTTTATTAGTTGATCCAGATCGGGTGGTGAGTTTTGTGGCTTACGCCACGGATCACCTGAGGGATTATTGTCATTTGTCATTGCAATCACTCCTTTTGTGTTACGAATAATCGTTAGGAGAGGTGCGATAGCAAGAAGTTACTAAGTGGACACCATACGGCTAACATGTAGCTAATGAATTTTCGAAATGTTCTATTTAATACGCTTCTAACCTGTCTGTTTCGTGTTTAACCACTTCATAACACTCGCAACAAAGCGTCAGAAGCTTTACTCTATCTAATACTTCAATGTGCCCGCGTTTATAATGAATGATTCCAAGTTTTTGAAGTTTACCTGCCGCTTCAGTTACCCCCTCACGACGCACACCCAGCATATTAGCAATCAGTTCTTGGGTCATTGTTAGTTTATTTCCTGTTAATCTATCCAGTGACAATAACAACCAACGACACAATTGCTGATCGATGCTGTGGTGACGGTTACATATTGCTGTTTGTGCCATTTGAGCAATTAGTGCCTGGGTATAGCGTAACAACATCATTCTTGTATGTTGGCAACCGTTAAATTCCTCTCTCAATATTTGAGCGGGTAATTGCCACGCCCATCCTGCGCTCTGCACAACAGCTCTGTTAGGGGTACTTTCACCTCCCATAAATACAGCAATACCAACTACCCCCTCATTACCCACCACAGAAATCTCTGCGCTCGCACCATCAACGGTGTAATTTAACAATGATACAATGCAATTTGCAGGGAATGTGACACATGATACTGCCTGTCCAGACTCAAACAACACTTTCCCAAGCGGTAAGTTGGCTCGTTTTAAATATTTAAATATCCTCTTTTTGCTGTCTTCTGATAGCCCATTTAAAAGTCTATTGACTGTTGGTTCATTCATTTTCCTCGCATATCCTTAATGTTCTATTTTCTTTGTTGATACCTCATGCGTCAGGGACAAAGCTCTGGATAGTTGCAATTCGATCAAAATTCACAAAAAATCCAATTCGCCTATTCAATGTGCTACCAAAGAGTACAAACTTATACTAAAACGCACTTTGAGTATGTGCGCTGGCGCACATATGGGAAGTTATTTGACGCACATATGGGAAGTTATTTGACGCACATATGGGAAGTTATTTAAAAAGTACCCAAATAATACAATCAATACTTCGGAATTTGGAAACATTTACAGCACCTCAAGTTCCATATCGCCAATTGGCCATGATTTTTGGAAAAGTCCTCATGATGGCTTTTTTCATCCTCATAACACTCACAAGAGGCCCTTATTTGAGCTGACTGGGAAGAAAGAATGATATGGCCCCTGTTATATCTGATAACCCCCTCTGTTTGCAGCGCATTAGCAAAACCTGTCACTGTATTCCGTCGGATTCCGAGTAAATCGCCCAAATCATTGTGAGTCAAATTCAATTCTTTTGAATGCAATCTTTAACTTTAGGTTTAAAGTGCCGCTAAAAAAGCAATCACTTCTTGCTTCTTGCCTGTTTAGTGTGTTTTTTCTTAATTCACTCGCGTTTAAGTAACTGAAAAAGCGCTTGGTAACTGCGTTGTCGTGAATATTGCTTCCGCAATTCATGTTTTCTTCAAGTCCAAATTGACACCAAGAACGTCTGCCTTTCATGGCTGTAGACTGACTTCTTTGACCTGAGTTATCTCGAACTACTCCTTGTGGTGTGGATGATTATAAGCTGGCTGATTTTTGCCCTTCTGAACACTCAATACGGTAAATACGAATGATACCGCAACGCTCTTCAATACCCAGAAAGCCGAATGGATTATACGATAGTCATACACGCCGTAAGACTTCAGCCTGAATGGTTTAATTGATTCTGTAAATCATTGATTGGCTTGGTTGCGCTTTGAGCGAGGCTTATTGTTACGTGCAAAAAAAACTATTCGGATGAACATCTAATATACAGAAAGAACAGACCAGCAGTCCCTGTTGTAGATAATGAAGGCGTACCTCAAGCTAACTACTTTTCTAAGTACGCACGGGCCTTTTTTAATATCTCTTTTTTTAATCCCTGTTTCTTTATTTTCTTTACAAAGCCTATACAACTCAGCTATTTCATCAGCATTATAAATTTTTCCAGGTTGCTTCTGGATTTTCATCGATTTTTTAATGTTAATTTGGCTTTGCCTGCTCATTAAAATCATCGCGTGTAGGATTTTCACAACGAGTCGCAACCCACAATACAGTCAAACCAATTAGTGCGGAAACCACGGATGCAGATAATATGCCTAATTTCGCGGCATTTATGTGTTCAGCACTAAAAGCCAGGTTGGCAATAAACATAGCCATGGTAAAACCAATGCCTGCCAGCATGCCCCCACCTGCAATCATCAACCAGGGCAAATCTGGTGGCAGCACGGCTACCTTTAAGCGCACAGCAAGCCAACTAAACAAGCATACTCCTATCGGTTTGCCTAGCACAAAACCGATAAAAACAGCTGTACTGATAGATGCTGGGAGGTCAGCCATCGTTAAGGGGATACCTGCATTGGAGAACGCAAACAATGGCATAACAACAAAACCAACCCAAGGATGCAGAACAAACTCTAGTCGCTCAACTGGCGAGAGAGCTTCGCGAACCGCAGCTTCCGCGGTTTTCAATACTTTACGATTAACATTGTTGTCAGTCCAAAGGTCACCAGGCGGATAGGCAACTACAGAATCCATAATAATCTGCAATCGGTCATCACTTACCCACTTGATCGTTGGGGTCATTAATCCTAATACCACACCTGTAACCGTGGGGTGTATACCTGAAGCATCAACCATTAGCCATACTAAGCTGCCGCCAATAAAAAACAAAGCAGTACTGCGAATTCCGATCATCGACATAACTTTGATCATTACGAAGCCTATCAGCGCAATAACAATATAAACAAGGTCAAGTTGCTTACCATAACCTAAAGCAACGACAATAATCGCTCCCAGATCATCCACAATGGCTAAAGACAACATAAAAACACGTAAACTTTTTGGAATTCGCCTGCCAAGTAACGCCAGACAACCAATAACAAAAGCCGTATCCGTTGCCATAACCGTTCCCCAGCCTTGCTGTCCTATTTCACCTGATTGGAGAAAAAGGTAGAACCCTGCAGGAACAATCATTCCGCCTAATGCTGCTGAAACAGATAACATGGCTAGGCGGGGTTTTCGCAATTCCCCCAACACTAACTCGCGTTTTAGCTCCAGAGCTATCAAGAAAAAAAATAGGGTCATCACAGCATCATTTATCCAGTCGTGCAAAGACCTCTTAAATTCAACATCACCCAAATTGATACCAATTGAAGTACTCCACAGTTCCATAAAATCTGGACCCAATGGAGAATTAGCCAGATAAAGCGCTAATAAAGTAAAAAACAACAACACCAGTCCGGCGGCTGCTTCTATCTTAAAAAAGCGGCCAAGAGGATGACTCAACCAATCTATGGGGGATTGAGGTAATTGAGCTGAATGCCCTCTGGTATCCGCAACTAACCATTTAGTCAGCTTTTTAATCCTCATAGTGTTCAGGCTCTTTAGTTATCTTTGACATTATTTGGGCTTATATTCTGTTGTTATTGATGGCAATCTATAGATTGCTATATTGATAAGGCATGGCGTGATCAAGAATATCGTTTGCACTGATGACTAGGACAGCTTTCTGTATTTGATTGTTTTCTGCATTAATTTTGTGGCTGCTCTGTTCGCTTTATGTTCATCCGTTACTGTGTGTCATGAGTGGAATCTTGTTGTCCTTGTAGTTCTTTTGCCTAATCTCGAATAATGGGGGCTTATGTATTTCACCTGGGACTAATCGAATAATATTTTAGTCACTCCGCGCATAGTTAAACGAATCTATTTATTCAGATCGAGTCAGACGGACTTCGTAACAAATTCCCTGAACTAGTTTGGAGGAAAGTTGTTTTTGTATGTCTTTAAGGTAAAAAAACTCATACGGCCATTTGTCAGTAATGCAGAACGGTGTTTCCCTATATTGGTAATGTTGTTTGGACCATAAGGGGAGTCAATAGCGCTGTATCCCTGATTTTACGTCTCCATACATCATTCAATATTGCCTGCAGTAGATTGTTTCCATCATGCATTTTCAGCCAACATGAATAACTTTCGTTCTTTATTAGAATGACCAGCGTAATATAGATTTTGGTTTGTGTAGGTTCGATAGCGAACATTGGAGGTAAGAATGTCCCTCCCTCTGTCTAATTCAAGCAATTCGCTGATATTAAGAGTGGCTTAGATTGTAGTCTTTGTCTGGGGATGAATAAAATGTGACGCTATGAGGTATAACGAACAGAAATCCAGCTCATTTCATTTAGAATATGCCAATCCACTTGATTGATTCGCAAGCTACGATAATGAAGCTGTAATCTAATCGGGTTGGAGAATGATATTTAACTCGCAATTATATGCACTGGAGAAATTTATGGCGCTACCTGTCATAGACAAAAAAGCAGAGACAACCGCAAGCGATGCAGTTATTAATATTCAACCTTTAAGCGTTCTTACCAGTAGTGAAGTACGCAATAAAGATGACCAGAAACTGGGAAAGCTAAAGGAATTAATGATAGACACAAAAAGTGGCAAAACCATTTATGCGGTGATGTCCTTCGGAGGTTTTTGGGGAATGGGCGAAAAGCTTTCGGCTATTCCATGGAGCGCAATCGGCTTTAACAATATCGATAAACGATTTGTATTAGATATTGAAGTTGGGCGTCTCAAAGCCGCGCCATCATTTTACAAAGACAAGTGGCCGAATATGAATGACATAAATTGGGTCAAAAAAGTTAATACTTTTTATATCAATGCAAAACATAAAATAGCAAAGTAGCTTGTCGCATTGTCTGCTTGTTATATAACAGCGTTAGTTGAAAAGCTAACGTAAAAATATCTACTCACGGTCAAGCTACAGCCATTGCCTATATATACAAGCAATGGATACTTCTGCAAAATCATATAGGCTGTCAATCATCGGCTGTTGAGTTAGGGGTTTCATTGAGCATTGTGAGGATTTGAGTTACCACACGTTTTAATCCTCACAAAACTTTTTGTCGTGATTCGGCCTGGCAACGTACTGAGACGCGACATAACTCAACACCCCTCCGGATAGAAAATATTTAAGTTCACGTTCACTATCTATTCGCACGATAACTGATATTGTATTCTGTTCATTAGATAAATCACAAATTATCAGCTTCAATGTTTGCCTTGGAGATAAGCTACCATCCCAATCAAGGTGAATAATTTCATTACCTCTCAGTTGAAGAGCACCGACGGTCACATTTTCGCTAAGTTGGATTGGCAGAATACCCATCATTGCCAAGTTATTACGATGAATTCGTTCAAATGATTCAGCAATCACAGCTTTTACATTCAGCAGCAGACATCCCTTGGCGGCCCAGTCCCGACTTGAGCCTGTTCCATATTCCTTACCAGCAAAGACCACGAGAGGGGTTCCCTCATTGAGGTATTGCTGACTTGCGTTATATATGGGAATGCTAGCTATACTTTCTTTGATATTACTTGAGTAATATGTAAATCCACCGTTAGTATGGTTGACCATACTATTTTTAAGATGGGCGTTGGCAAAAGTTCCCCGTACCATTACTTCGTGATTGCCGCGCCTTGATCCGTAACTATTAAAGTACTCAGGTACAACACCATTCGCTTGTAAATATTTGCCAGCAGGGCTGGATTCGCTGATTTTACCTGCGGGAGAAATATGATCGGTCGTCACAGAGTCACCTAGAATAGCAAGAATCCGAGCTGACTTGATTGCCTTAGGGGTAAATGCCTTAGCTAAAAAGGGTGGGTGACGGATATAAGTTGACGATTCCTTCCATGGATAGCATACCGATTTTTCAACAGTTAATTTATTCCAGTTGTCATCGCCTTCAAACAAGCCTTTGTAGGCCTGTTCGAACAGCGCTTGAGTAACATGTCCCGACATCTCGGTGATCAGCTTATCAGAAGGCCAGAGTTCAGATAGAAACACATTTTGGCCAGCTTTATCTGTACCTATGGGGTCTTCAATCAAATTGACACGAGTATGGCCAACAAGGGCAAAAGCAATAACCAGTGGGGGCGACATTAGCCAGTTTAGTGTCACTGAAGGATGAATACGTCCCTCAAAGTTTCGATTACCGGATAATACAGCACTTACCTGTAAATGGTGTTTTTCGATTTCAGCTTCAAGCTCCCCTTTCAAAGGGCCAGAATTACCAATACAGGTTGTGCAGCCAAAACCAATCCGCTGGAACCCCAAACAATCCAGATAAGGCTGAAGCCCCGAGCTATCCAGATACTGAGCAACAACTTGGGAGCCAGGAGCGAGTGAGGTTTTCACTCTTGGGTTCACTGACAGACCACGCTCTACCGCGGCTTTTGCCAGTAACCCAGCCAACAACATTACATGCGGGTTTGAGGTGTTTGTGCACGATGTGATGGCTGCAATAACAATATCTCCATCGCATAATTTTTGATGTTTTAATTGAGACTGAAGGCCCTTAGGGGAACCCTCATCAGGAACCGGGTGTCCGGCAATAAGTATCTCATTCAGGGATTTATCTTTAATTTCGGATAACGCTAGTCGATCCTGCGGGCGTTTAGGGCCTGCTAATGATGTCTCCGTTTTGGACACATCTATGGCTATATTTTCCTGATACACGGGGTCTTCAGTATCGTGTGTGTAGAACAATCCCTGAATAGACATATAAGCTTTGACTTGTTCTATTAGTGATGCGGGACGATTGGTTAAGCCCAGGTACTCAATCACTTTGCAATCAACTGGAAATAACGCACAAGTCGCGCCATATTCCGGTGCCATATTCGCTATTGTCGCACGATCCGCGACACTCATATGCAGCACACCAGGACCATAAAATTCAACATATTTTCCAACCACGCCATGATGTCGTAATTTTTCAGTAATACTAAGCGCCAGATCAGTCGCAGTCGATCCCAATGATAATTTTCCTACAAGTTTAACACCGACCACCTTTGGTAAGTTTAGTGTCAATGGTTGCCCTAGCATTACTGCTTCGGCTTCTATACCGCCAACCCCCCAGCCAAGTATACCCAAACCATTAATCATAGTGGTATGGCTGTCGGTTCCTATCAGCGTATCGGGAAACAATTCACCATCTTCACAACTCACTACCTGAGCGAAATACTCAAGATTAATTTGATGACATATACCCCGGCCAGGAGGCACAACTCTAAGATTATGAAATGATTTTTCGGCCCATTTTAAAAATTGATATCGTTCTTGGTTACGCTCTATTTCACATTTACGGTTATGATCCAGCGCGTCAGAGCTACCTGCTTGATCAACAATAACTGAATGATCAATAACCAAATCTACAGGACACACCGGATTTACCTTTTTCGCATCACCGCCCGACTTTGATACAAATTCGCGCATAGCCGCTAAATCGGCGATAGCAGGAACACCTGTATAATCCTGCATAAGAACACGTTGAGGACGAAAAGGAAACTCTACGTCTGTTCCTTGTCTGACCGTCAATGCAGAGATGTAAACAGAGGTAAGATTACCCTTTGCATCACCATTCTCGTTATAGTGACGCATAATATTTTCCAGAAATATTCGCACAATAAAAGGCTGTTCACTTAGCGTAAAGTTAAAATCCTCTGCTAATTTGGATAATGACCAATACTGATTTAATCCGCTCGTGGTATGAATTAAATCTAAGTACCTTTCTCGCCATGTAATTTTATTTGTGGAAAACATAATTTAGCTTAGTGTTGTCAGGGATCTTTTTAGAGCAGAAAGAACCTGTAAAAAAATATTTTGAAATGGATCAAGCATTGTGTACGTCCTTGGTTAAAATAAATGCCAAACAAGTGCATTATGGAATCTATCAGAAATATGAGTTAATTCGACCAATGCACTCAATGAAACAAGTTCAATAACTTATAGACCTACTTCTGGTTATCTCGTTTTTGTTCTTGCTTAGGAGGTTGTTTTTTTGGATCATTTTCCGGTGCAAGCTTTTTTTCTTGGTCAGGTTTTGCGTCTTTAGTGGGGTTCTGCATAAGTACCTCTGGTTTTCACTACCGACCTAATTGCCGATGGTGGAGATGATAATATACCTCTTGATTCTTCAGTGTTCCGTGCGCTTACACACACTGAACTCCAATTAAGTGCGAAATTTCGCACCTAAAAATAATTCAGCAACAGAATTCGTAGAGACTCTCATTTCCGACTACAAACTATATTGGCTATGTGGAGATAAGACAGAAATAGTGGCAAAACAAAAGGGTGTCATTGCGATGTGGAAATATTATGTAGCTAAGCTTGATACTTGCAAAATTTTGAAAATTTTAGGTTCAGAGTCATGACCACTTTGTGGATAGGATGTGATAATTATTTCAGATACTCGGGGCAGACTATTATTATCGCTCCTCTGTTCCATATCGCCAATGGCCATGATTTTTGAAAAAGGCCTCATGATGGCTTTTTTCATCCTCATAACACTCACAAGAAGTCCTTATTAGCGCTGACCGGGATGAAAGAATGATATGGCCCCTGCTATATCTGATAACCCCCTCTGTTTGCAGCGCATTAGCAAAACCTGTCACTGTATTCCGTCGGATTCCGAGTAAATCGCCCAAATCATTGTGAGTCAAATTCAATTCTTTTGAATGTAATCTTTGGCTTATAGTTAACAAGCAACGCGAAAGACGCTGTTTTGCATCATGTAAGTAACAACAAGCTGCATTCCGAACATTCTGAAGCATTGTCGCGTAAAGAAAATGATTGATTAAACTACTCAACTCGTTGCAGGTTGCTAAGTGGTTCCGGAATAATTGGGTATTTATCGATAGTGCAGCTCCAGACTCAATCACCTTGAACTTTAAACATCTATTGCTTTTATCTAGTCCCGAACTTGCCCCTAGCATCCCTTCATTACCAATTAATCCAACACATAAACACCGGCCTTTCTCCAGTTCTGCAAACGAAGCTATCACTGAGGTCATTGGAAAATAGATACGATCAATCGCAGCGCCAGCACGATAAATTATTCCACCAGAGGTTAAAGTGACAACTTTACCATTGTCCATAGCCCAGTTTTTTGTTTCATCGCTAAGGCAATTTAATATATAGTTTTGCATATGTGTGATAACACTAGTAAGAGTCCTCATTGGTCATGGTATTCGCTTAAAACCAACATTACTTAGCTGATTAAAATCTTGCTCACAGATTTTTTGAGAAGGCTTTTCGGCGTAACCAAGTCGTTATTTGATTAAGGGTATTCGGTCCGAGTGTTGTGTAACTAGACATGAATATGGTCAGGCATAGCGATAGTAATTACTGATTCTGTCTCTGCTTTTGATTTTCCTAACTCGGCATTTCCTGATTTTATTCATTCTCTGTGCCGGTCTACTTGTTCTTTTCTTTTTGCTATTTGTAACCGAATTATCCTTTAAATTATTGATAGACACCTCCAAATTTGTTAATCGATACACTCAGATTAAAACAACTCAGTTTGTCCTTTCAGTTCGCAAACGCACATAACCTGAACAGCTATTTTCCCAGGCCTTTGTTGTCTGCCGCACATTCGTCGTCATCCCACAATGTTATCGTATGCTTCTAAGACAACTCATATGAGCCCATGTTGTCTTCCATCTAAATTGGAGGTTTCCAATGCTACATAGTTCAGAGGTATCAAAGCATCTATCCCGTAGGTCAAATAGAGAATGTGAGGATAAGCTTTCACTTACCGTAAAAGGTAAGACGGGGCGATACAAAAAAACGACGTTAAATTCAAAATCAGAATATAAGGAGACTAACAATGAACACTGAAGAAATTGCCGAAAGTACCCTCAAAGAAAAGCGTCCATCAAAGATAATACGTCAATACAGAGTAAAAAAACTCGGTAGCAACAATGTCGTAGATTGTGAGGGTGCTCGGGTGGGTAAGTTGATAGACATGATCGTCTCATACCCATCGGGAAGAGTTACCTTTGCCGTGATGTCATGCGGTGGGTTTCTTGGATTCGGGGAAGTCATGTTTATGGTTCCTTGGCAAAATATTGAACTGGATATTAAGAAACAAGAATTTGTTTTATCAATAAACATTGAATGTTTAAAAAAAGCACCGTCATTCAGCGGCAGTAGTTGGCCTAATTTGCACAATAATGCCTGGATGCATCATGTACTGAAATTTTACGAAAGTGTTTCTGTTGAAAAGCCACAAAAAGCGCCTTAGCGCAATCACTTATCGAGGCAATGAAATACACATTATGATGAAGAATGAACCCGCTGGATTATTAAACTCTCTTGGGATAGCCATAATAGGATGTAATCAATATGGTTTGATTACGTTCCTAAATCAAAATGCGGAAGTTGTCACTGGCTTGAACCATACAGCTGCGTTTGGTACACCAATCTCAAATTTGGTTGGTTTTAAATTTGAAAATGAAATTAGAAAAGCGTTAATCCAATTGGATTCTTTAAACTCTGCCCAGAAGCAGTGCCCTCCACTTTTAACGCGAGATATATCTTTTCCTTCACAGCACCTTACAATGCAAGGAACCATGATCCCCGTGTACGATAATGCGGGAACATGCAATGGTTTTGTAATAGCGTTACACCAAAAATCAATAGACGATTCTCATTCGGAGGAAACATACTATCGCGCAAACTACGATCTGCTCACTGGCCTACCAAATAGATTTTTATTGATAGACCGCATTCAATTTGCCATGAATTTAGCAAAGCGGCAAAGCACTCAAATAGGATTGTTATTCCTTGATTTAGATAGTTTTAAACTGGTTAATGATTCGCTTGGACATTTAATCGGAGACAAATTACTACAATCAGTGGCCAAAAGAATAATAAACTGTATCAGGTCGAGTGACAGTGTCGGAAGGTATGGTGGGGATGAATTTTTGGTGTTATTGAACGAGGTTGCCAGTCTGAGGGATTGTGAACAAGTTGCCGAAAAAATACTTTCCAGCTTTTGTCAACCTCACAGACTCAACAGCAAATCAGTTATCGTTACGGTGAGTATAGGAATTAGCACCTTTCCTGGTGATGCTGATAGCGAGGAAAGTTTGATCGACCATGCAGACAAAGCCATGTACATAGCTAAAAGAAAAGGACAAAACAGGTTTGAGTTTTACAAATAGGTTTTAATTTTCATTCAATTTTTTAGAAAGTTATTTTCCACAATGAACTATTGTGTGCTGAAAGGCTTAAGCACCTAACATCATCATAGAAAACAGTTAGAAAAAATTTAATCGAGTGTCTATGAAATATCGCTTCGCAAAAGCATTTAGCGCAAAGTTGTTGACCACTCTGGCGTCAATAACCTGCTGTTCTTTCAGAATTTTTCTGGTTTGTTGATGATTTGCTGCTATACAATTTGCCGATATTATATACACAAAGCAAAGCAATAGTAGTTTAGAAAATGGTCGATTAAATAGCATAGATTTACCTCGTAATTTTGATTCAGAGGTAATTTAGCAAGCCTGTATTAAGCCTTCCTGTACTGGATATTAAATAAAATTAATGTTCTATTTTTTTCGGATTTATAAATCTAATCTAAGGTAATGGATGTGATGTGAGTCCACCCCTTTTGAACAATGATTTACCTGATTAATACTTAATATGTACCTATAATCATTTAGCGGATACATGATGAAATGACAGTTGAAGATTTTGATGTTTTCTGTATTCAATATTGACTTAATGAGTATATGTGTGACGCTCAAAAAATAAACAAAATTTGGGGTTTAAAGTAAGTGGTAAAGTCACATTCTTTAACATTTGGTGATGCGTAATACTGGAGTGTTTATTGTCTATCCGCCAAAATTTTGTTAATTTGTTCGGCTATGAAATATCGCTTTGTAAACAAATTCAGCGCAAAGTTGCTGACCATTATTGCTCTGGTGCTGTCACTGGTTGGGCAATCTATGGCCTATGCCACAATGTCTTGCGCGATGTCGATGAGCGGTAATATGAATCATGATTCCTACATACAGACTGATGTGAAAATGCATCACAGCGACATGGAGCATAGTGATATGACCCATAGCGGTGTAGATCACAGCGGTAATGATAAGAGCATGCACCATGCTGGCATGGGCCATGCTCCTATGAAACACGACCTTATGCAACACGCCCAGATGGATCATAACAGCAGCGATGAATCCCACTGTGGTAGCGAATGCCAGTGCCCTGAAAGTAGTTGTCACAGCTTTTCTTGTCTGTCTGACAGTGCAGTGCTCAGCACTTCCAGTTTTCCTACAAATAACTTTTTTGCTCTAGACCAACACAACCTCGATATCTCTCTCAATTCCCTATATCGTCCCCCCATTTTTGCCTGACCAGGATCAGTGCGCCTGAAATTTACGCAATGCGCACAATGAAAAGTTTGAATCAGTGAAATTGCGCTTTGCAGCGCCTTTTGTTCCAGTGTTCTGGAGGTAAAAATGAGTGAAGTATTTACTAGCCGTTGGCGAATATCGAAAGCCCGTCGTTTCTCGATTTCCCGCCTTGTTTTCGTTGTCAGCTTAATGCTTTGTGTGGGGTTAAGCAGCTATGCCTCGGCACAACAGAGCCTGACCTTGCCTGAGGCTATTGAGTTGGCTAACAAGCACGACAATTGGCACAAACAGAGCCAGCTCACCCAGACCGCTATTGAACAGCGCAGTGTCGCGGCAGGTCAATTACCAGACCCGAATGTCTCCGTCAGCATGATGAATCTTCCGGTGGATTCCTGGCGTTTTAATCAGGAAGCCATGACTCAGTTAAAGGTGGGCGTGTCTCAGATATTTCCACGTGGAGATACCCTGGCGCTCACTCAATCCCGTCTAAAGATAGAGGCACAGAAGCACCCGTTGTTAAGAGCGAACCGAGCGGCACAGGTGGCTGCTGAAGTATCGCTTTTATGGCTCGATGCCTATCAGGCCAGCAAAATCATTGAACTCATTGAGGGGGATCGGGTGCTGTTTGAGCAAATGGCAGAAGCTGCAAGAAGCAGTTATACCACAGCACTGCAAAGAACCCGGCAACAGGATGTCATCAGAGCCAGTCTGGAATTGGTGCAGTTGGATGAGCGCTTAAATGAACAGGCGCAGTTTCGCGATGTGGCCTTGGCCGGATTAAATGAATGGCTGATTGACTATTCTGCATTAACCGACTCTGTGCATGCCTCCTTATTGAATGAGTACAGTGTGGACGAATACAGTGTGGAAGAAACGCTACCTGTAATCCCGGCACTGGCACCTGAACTATTGAGCACGCAAGCTCTGGATATAGAAAAACTGGCGCAACACCTAATGCGTCACCCGGCGGTAATGGCGATTGATGTCAGCTATCAGGCGTCACAAAAACAGGTGCAAATCGCGCATCAGGGCTACAAATCCGCCTGGGGATTAAATGCCAGTTATAGTTACCGCGATGATACTCCGCAAGGGAGTAGTCGCGCGGATTTCTTTTCTGTAGGGGTTAGTATGGACTTACCGCTGTTCACTGAAAACAAACAAGATAAACAGGTTGCCGCGTCAATTGCTGAGTCCGAAGCGGTAAAAACCGAAAAACGGGTGCTGTTAAAGCAAATGATCAGCAAGGTGCAGGGCTATGTTAAAGAAATCTCCCGGCTCAGACTGCGCGCCGACTTGTATCAAACGCAATTATTACAGCAAAGCAAAGACCAGGCAGAAGCGGCGTTGAATGCCTACACCACTGATGACGGCGATTTTGCTGAGGTGGTCAGAGCCAAAATCGCAGAACTCAACATGCGCATCGCTAAGTTAAAAATTGATATTGCTATGCTCAAATCAACAGCACGACTTAATTATTTTCTGACTCAGTCGGATGTTGTATTGAACGACGCAAAGTGGAGCGGAAAATAATCATGAAACAAAAGATTCAATTGCTTGTCACCCTGTTAATCGGACTCGTTTTGGGTAGTGTACTGATGATGTTTCAGGGAGAAAATGCCTTAGAGGGAGAAAAAGCCGAACAACAAAAGCAACCCCTGTATTGGGTAGCTCCAATGGATTCCAATTATCGGCGCGACAAACCTAGTAAATCGCCAATGGGCATGGACCTCATCCCGGTTTATGAAGAAGACCTGGGTAACGAAGCCGATGGGCCTGGGGTAGTCAAAATTGCCCCGCATGTGGTCAATAATCTTGGGGTGCGCACGACGGAAGTAAAAACCATGGATTTGCACCAGCAAATTAAGACTGTGGGCTATGTTCAGTATGATGAGGATAACCTGGTGCATATCCATCCGCGTATTGATGGCTGGATTGAACGACTGTACGTCAAAGCCGAGGGGGATCCGGTGCAAATGGGGCAGCCTTTATATTCTCTGTATTCACCGCAACTGGTGAATGCTCAGGAAGAGTATTTACTGGCATTAAAACGCAATAATCGGGATTTAATTAACGCCGCAAGGGCGCGTTTATTGGCACTTCAGGTGTCTGAGCATTTTGTTCAGGAGCTGAAAGCATCCGGTAGCGCTTCACAAACCGTGTTTTTTTATGCCCCTCAGTCCGGGGTGATAGATGCCCTGAAAACTCGTGAAGGCTTTTATGTTCAGCCGGGTAACACGCTGATGAGCATAGGCAAACTGGAGCAGGTTTGGGTGGAAGCGGAAGTGTTTGAGCGAGACGCGGCCCTGATAAAGTCCGGCCAGTCAGTGACCATGACCCTGGATTATTTACCTGGGCGCAGTTGGCCTGGCAAAGTCGATTATGTCTATCCTTCACTTGATGCCAGGACCCGAACCTTACGAGTACGTTTGAAATTTGATAATCGCGAAAGGTTACTCAAACCTAATATGTTCGCCAAGGTCACCATTCATGCCGATGCGCAAGAAAATGCTTTATTGGTGCCCCGTGAAGCTGTGATTCGCACCGGCGATCAGGACCGCGTAGTGCTGGTGATGGGCGAAGGACAATACAAGTCTGTGGCGGTTAAAATCGGCCGTATATCCGATGATGTTATTGAAATTCTGGAAGGCCTGAATGGCGACGACCGGGTGGTCACATCGGCACAATTCCTCATTGATTCTGAGTCCAGCAAAAGTTCGGACTTTCAGCGCATGAGTCCCAACAAAGACCCCGATGCTGTCTGGATGGAAGGCGAGATAAATTCTGTGCAAGCTGAACAGCGCAGCGTCAATATCACTCATGATGCGGTACCGGCCTGGGGATGGCCAGAAATGACCATGGACTTTGATGTAGCAGAATCTGTTGATATGCAGGCATTACAAGCTGGCTATGGGTTGCATTTTGAAGTGACAAAGTTGGCAGATGGCGGCTATTCCGTGACTGGGATTCACGTTATGGGGCCGGTAGAGAAAGACTACCCTGAAGCGACCGTAAGTGGTGTGATTAATGCGATAGACAGAGAAAGACGCACTCTGAATATCAGTCGCGAAGCCATTGCTAAATGGAACCGTGGTCCTGCCACGATGGACTTTGTGCTGGCGCAGAGTTTACCTCTGGATAGTTGGCAAGCGGGTGATGCGATCCGCTTTACCTTTGAAGTCAGGGATGATTTGGTGATCACCGAAATTGCAGCTGATGCCAAACAACATCAGGACCATTCTGGTCATTAATTGAGGAAAGGTTAATGATTGAAGCAATCATCAGATGGTCTGTTGGCAACCGCTTTTTCGTGTTGCTCTGTACCTTTATTTTAGTGTTTGCTGGTTTGTATAGTCTGAAAAATACACCGGTTGATGCTATCCCTGATTTATCCGATGTTCAGGTGATTATCAAAACCAGTTATCCGGGACAGTCACCTCAGGTAGTCCAGGATCAAGTCACCTTTCCACTCACCACGGCCTTGTTGTCGGTGCCAGGTGCACAAACCGTCAGAGGTTTTTCTTTTTTCGGGGATTCTTATGTCTACGTCATTTTTGATGATGACACGGATATCTATTGGGCCCGCAGCCGTGTTTTAGAATACTTAAGTCAGGTTGCCCCAAATTTACCCGAGCAGGCAAGGCCACAACTGGGGCCGGACGCCACAGGGGTGGGCTGGATATACATCTATGCGTTAACTGATAAAACCGGTAAACACGATATCAGTCAGTTGCGCAGTATTCAGGACTGGTTTTTAAAGTACGAACTGCAAACCGTTGACGGTGTATCAGAAGTGGCTTCTGTCGGCGGCATGGTGCGTCAGTATCAGGTGCAGGTGGATCCGGACAAGTTGCGGGCCTACGGGGTACCACTGTCACTGGTGCAGATAGCGTTGACCCGCGGTAATCAGGAGATCGGAGCTTCGGTACTGGAAATGGCTGAAGCCGAATACATGGTCACCGCCACCGGCTATATCCAGTCGGTTAAAGATATCGAACAAATACCGCTGGGTGTGAATACAAAAGGCACGCCGTTGACTATTGGCGATGTGGCCCAGGTTAGTATGGGGCCGCAAATGCGCCGGGGTATTGCTGAGCTGAATGGCGAAGGCGAAGTGGTAGGCGGTGTCATCGTTATGCGTTTTGGCGAAAATGCACAGCAAACCATTAACGGTGTGAAAGCCAGACTGGATGAACTTAAGCATTCGTTACCCGAAGGGGTAGAAGTGGTGCCGGTTTATGACAGGTCACAACTGATAGAGAGCGCTGTTGACAATCTCTGGGGTAAGTTGCTCGAAGAGCTGGCTGTAGTGGCGCTGGTGTGTGTGGCCTTTTTATTTCACCTTCGCTCTTCTATTGTTGCGGTGATCACCCTGCCGTTGGGCATTTTGGTGTCCTTTATTATCATGCATCTGCAAGGGATCAACGCCAACATCATGTCCTTAGGGGGGATTGCTATCGCTATCGGCGCCATGACGGATGGCGCTATAGTGATGATCGAAAACATGCATAAACACATGGAGAAAACGCCGCTGAGCGATGAAAACCGTTGGCAGATAGTGGCTAAGTCCGCCAGCGAAGTGGGGCCTGCCTTGTTTTTTAGTTTGTTGATTATCACGGTTTCATTCTTACCCGTGTTTATCTTAGAGGCACAGGAAGGCCGTATGTTTGCGCCGCTGGCTTACACCAAAACCTACGCAATGGCGGCTGCCGCCGGACTGGCTATTACCCTGGTGCCAGTGTTAATGGGCTACTTTATTCGCGGTAAGGTGATTTCTGAAAAGAAAAACCCGTTAAACCGTTTGCTGATAGCCAGTTATATGCCGGTATTGAGCAAAGTATTACAGTTTCCCAAAATAACGATTGTGGTGGCATTGATGGTGACACTGGTAGGCTTTTATCCGGTTGACAAGATTGGCAGTGAATTTATTCCGCCATTGGATGAAGGGGATTTAATGTATATGCCCACCACCTATCCCGGTATTTCCATTGGTAAAGCCAGAGAGTTGTTACAACAAACCGACAAGCTGATTCGCACGGTTCCCGAGGTGCAGAACGTCTTTGGCAAAGTGGGAAGGGCTGAAACAGCAACAGACCCGGCGCCACTGACTATGATCGAAACCTTTATTCAGTTGAAACCCAAATCCCAATGGCGAGAGGGTCTCACCACTGAAAGTCTGAAAGCGGAACTGGACGCCTTGGTGAAGTTTCCGGGCGTCAGCAATGCCTGGGTTATGCCCATTAAAACCCGCATTGATATGTTGGCCACCGGGATTAAAACGCCGGTGGGCATTAAAGTGGCCGGTCCGGAGCTGAGTGTTATCCAGGACATTGGACAGCAACTGGAGCGGATCCTGGGCGAACTGCCTGGAACCGCTTCGGTCTACTCTGAGCGTGTGGCTGGTGGGCGCTATATCAAAGTGGATATTTTGCGCGATAAAGCCAGCCGCTTCGGCCTGAATATTGCGGATGTACAGCAGGTGGTTGCCACGGCAATTGGCGGTATTAATGTTACCCAAACGGTGGAAGGGCAGGAGCGCTATCCAGTGAATGTGCGCTATCCGCAGGACTATCGGGATTCACCGGAAAAGCTGGCGCGCTTGCCGGTGATTGCACCTTCAGGCCAGCGCATAGCGTTGGGTGATGTGGCGGATATCTATATCGAAAATGGCCCACCTGGCATTAAAAGTGAGAACGCCAGAATCAATGGCTGGACCTTTATAGATATCGAAGATATTGATGTGGGCAGTTATGTTAATGCCGCCAAAGTTGCATTGAGTGACAAGCTGGAATTACCCGCAGGTTATTCTATCAACTGGGCGGGGCAGTATGAGTACATGGAACGGGCCAAAGAAAAGCTCAGCTATGTACTGCCTTTGACATTAGCCATCATTGTTATCTTACTGTATCTCAATTTCCGTCGCTTAAGTGAAGTGGTGTTAATCATCGCTACCTTGCCCATGGCTATGATCGGGGGATTGTGGCTGATGTACTTTGAAGGCTTCAACTTTTCAGTGGCCGTTGGGGTTGGCTTTATTGCCCTGGCCGGTGTGGCGGTGGAAATCGGGGTTATCATGCTGGTATATCTCAATCAGGCAGTTAAGGAGTTAAAAGAACAAGCCAATCTCAACAATCGGATCATTTCTGATAGCGCCTATCGGCAAGCCCTGTTGCAGGGAGCAGGGTTAAGAGTGCGCCCGGTTATGATGACGGTGGCGACGATTATTATCGGACTGCTTCCTATTATGTATGGTAGCGGCACAGGCTCAGAAGTTATGAGCCGTATTGCGGCACCGATGGTGGGCGGTATGACCAGCGCGGTGGTGCTGACATTACTGGTATTGCCCTGTGTGTATAGCCTGGTGAAAGCGGCAGATATTAAGCGCTTTAATCAGACTCTTAATACCAGCGCATCTGCCGCTGACGTGCAAAAATAGTGTGGCCGGGAAATGGACTTAAGGACGCTTTTCTGAGCAATGTTCTGACTGGCGTTTCACAGGGTTTCAGAGGTGCAATTGAACACGGATGTTGATTCTTTAAGCCCGGTGCTGATTCAGGTTGAAGGCGCTGTTGTCAACCTGAATTGAGGCCAGGTAGTAGATACTTTAAGCGTCTGCAGCTCTGTTTATATCGTTGATTTTATAATCTATTTTCAAGATTTGTTCGGTTTTCCTTCAATTTTTAAGATCTCATCTATACTTAGGCTTATTCGTTCAAAAAATGCGCTATAAAGAGGCCGTATGGCTAAAACGATTCTGGTTATTACTGATAAGCACGAGCGTGAAAATTGCTCATTAATTAAAGCTCACGACATTGCGGCTCCGATGGGAGAAGACATCGAAGTGATCCGCTTTATCAAGGAAGAAGATAAACATGATGCGGCCACACTTGCCAATTCAGCGCAAGAACTAACCGCAACACTGAGTGACATCTTTGAAGATTACCCCCATAAAGATGCGATTAAAAGTCAGGTCGTGGTTACTAAAGACGTGGCCAGGTGGGTGACAGAATATTGCGAAACCAGGCGTTTTGATTTGATCATTAAAACGGGTCATCGCTCAGAGTCGCTGTTTCACACCCCTTGTGACTGGGAACTGATCCGCAATGTGTCGGTTCCGGTACTAATAGCACATCATCATCGCTGGAATTGCAAACATGCGCTGATGACGGCGATAGATCCGACTACGGATGATGCGGCCCACACTGAGCTCAATAACACCATTTTGGACTGGACGCGGAAATGGGCGTCCACCTTTGATTGCCAGGTGCACGTTGTTTACTGCATTCCGGTATCCGGTATTCAGATGGATTTGGATATGATCGACGTCAGGCAGCACGAACGCAAGCATCGCGCTGAGGCAGAGGAAAAGTTGGCCGCGGTCGTGTCGCCGTTTGATATTCCCAATGTGCAATTGCATGTGACGGTGGGCGAACCTGAAAAAATGATCCCCCATTGTGCAAATGACCTCAAAGCCGAAATGGTGGTGATGGGCAGCATGGGGCGCAGCGGATTATCCGGCATGATTTTCGGCAATGTCGCTGAAAAAGTCATGCACTATCTGCGCACAGACTCTTTAATTATAGAGGCAAAAAAGTAAGCAAAAATACGGTTTAACAAGATTCACACACCAGAGGCCAACAGGCCCTGATAGACAATAGCTGGCATGGAGGGGATATGCGACATACGTTAAGTTTTAGTATGACCTTAGCTGTATTTTGGTTGCTAATGTCAGGGCACACCTCACTGTTAATTCTGAGTTTGGGATTGGCGTCGGTGCTGGCGGTACTCTATATCGTGTACCGGCTCAACATTTTAGACGGTGAAACTCACCCGGTGGGATTTGAGCTGAAATTACCCCGATTCCTGAGCTGGTTGTTACTGGATTTATTCCTTTCCAATTTGCTGGTGGTCAAACATATCTGGCAATTTAAGCCTGCCATTTCACCTAAGTTAATCACCTATACACTGAGCCAGATGAGTGACATGGAAAAAGCCATTTATGCCAATGCAATTTCGGTCACGCCGGGCACTATTTCAATAGATCTTCAACAAGACAGCATAACGGTTCACGCCCTGACAGACAGTGCATTCAGCAACATTCTCAGCGGTGAAAAAGGTCAGAAAGTTCGGCAGTTGGTGTCCTGATGTTAACCGCAGCTGTAATTGCCATAGTGGTCACTATGTTTTTAGCCTTGCTCAGAGCAATGGCTGGCCCTTCTTTGTATGACCGTATTCTGGCGGTCAACATGTTTGGCACTAAAACCGTATTGTTTATCGCCGTGGTGGGGTTTTTGATGGGCAGGCCGATGTTTCTGGATATCGCACTGGTGTATGCACTGATGAACTTTATCAGTGTGATTGCAATTTTACGCTTTTTTGAATACGACAAGCGGGGGGAAATTAATCATGACAGATAATGTTCTGTGGATTGATATTCTCAGTGGCATCTTAGTGCTCAGCGGCAGCTTTTTCTGTTTTTCCGGTGCGGTTGGTTTACATCGGTTCCCCGACTTTTTTACCCGTATGCATGCTGCCAGCGTAACCGATACCTTAGGGGCTGGATTGGTACTTAGTGGCTTAATGTTGCAGGCAGGGTTTAGCCTGGTAACGTTAAAACTGCTGTTCATATTGTTGTTTTTACTGATAACCGGGCCGGCGTCCAGTCACGCGATGGCAAAAGCGGCACTGCACAGTGGCCGCAAACCTCTGGGGGAACATATCCGTATCGATATCCCGGCAATGAGCAGGGAGGATGATTCGTCAGGAGGTGTAAAATCGAAGCCCTGATTCATGTTTTTCTGCTGCTTTTTTTACTGCTGACGGCACTCACCATTATTGCCCTGAAAGATCTATTTGCCATCGCTATGTTAAGTGGCATTTACGGTTTGTTGTCGGCCAGTCTGTTCGTGGTTTTGGATGCCGTAGACGTCGCCTTTACTGAGGCTGCTGTGGGCGCGGGTATCTCCACTATTTTGATGCTGACTACTCTGGCAATAACCGGGCGTTATGAGCTATCCAGACCCAGTATTCGCACCCGGATAGGCTTGCTTTTGGTGCTGGTGATTGGGGTCCTGTTGATTTATGGCACGCTGGGAATGCCCTATTTTGGCATGCCTGAAAATCCGGCGAATGGTCATGTAGCGGCCTATTATCTGGAAAATACCGAGCAACAAATTGGCATTCCCAATTACGTTACTGCCGTGCTGGCCAGTTATCGGGGATTTGATACCTTCGGTGAATTGGTCGTGGTGTTTACCGCTGGTGTGGCTGTGCTGGCGTTGTTGCCCCATTCCCGTGATGGCTTTGTGGTGGATGACATGCAGCCCATGAAACATCACCTGATATTGCGGATTACTTCCAAGCTATTACTTCCGTTTATTTTACTGTTTGCTCTGTATGTGCAGTTTCACGGTGATTTTGGGCCAGGTGGTGGGTTTCAGGCCGGCGTGATCTTTGCGGCAGCCATCATTCTCTACAGCATGCTCTATGGTTTGGAAAATGCAATGCAGGTTATCAGCTTTCCGGTCATTCGATTTTGTGCTGCGTTGGGGGTTTTGTTGTATGGCTCTGTGGGCATTGTTTCCATGTTAAAGGGCGGCAACTTTTTAGATTATTCGGTGTTGTTGGAGACACCTGTTGCCGGGCAACACCTGGGCATATTACTGATTGAATTTGGCGTAGGGCTGACCGTGGCGGCGGTGATGGTTTGTGTGTTTTTCACCTTTACCGGAAGTGTGGTTTCGCCAGCAAAATCAGCCAGGGTAGTAGCTGCCCGGGATGGTGAAAAAACCCAGGGGGCGCCATGAACTTTGAGACTCAGTGGCTACAGACATTTTTCGGTCTTTATAACTACTGGATTGTGGTCGCCCTGATGATGTGTGGATTATTTATTGTTATCACCGATGGCAATCTGATCAAAAAAGTGGTGGGGCTAACCATCTTTCAGACCTCGGTGTTTATCCTCTATATCAGTATGGCGAAAGTGACGGGAGCCACTGCGCCCATTCAGATAGAGCAAGGCACGGCGGTGTATTCCAATCCATTGCCGCATGTGCTGATCCTGACCGCGATTGTGGTGAGTATTTCCACCACGGCGGTGGCATTGGCGCTGATAGTCAGAATTAAACGGGCTTATCACACTGTTGAAGAAGATGTTATTCAACGATGGGATGTGAAAAAGCGTCGCAGTGAAAAAAGGAGTAAGCCGTTTCATGAGTAGTGCACAGTTACCTATTTTACAGGTTATTGTGCCGCTGCTGGCGGCACCATTATGCCTGTTGATCAACCACAAACTGCTCAACTGGTTGTTCACCTTATTGGTGTCGGGTTTTTCATTCGTTGTTGCTGCGTTGATGTTGTGGCAGGTGTCGGATACCGGTCCGCTGTCCTACCATCTCGGTGGCTGGATGCCGCCCTATGGCATAGAAATTCGCGTTGATCAGCTAAACGCGTTTGTGGCGCTGCTCATCACCGCAATCAGCACGCTGGTGATTACGTCTGCCCATACCAGCCTGGAAAATAAAAAGGATATCGCACCTGGAAAACACACCTATTTTTATGTGGCCTATCTGTTATGTTTTGCCGGATTACTGGGCATTTTGGTGACAGGTGACGCATTTAACCTGTTTGTTTTTCTGGAAATTTCTTCCCTCTCTTCTTATGTATTGATCGCCCTGGGCCGTGACCGTCGGGCATTGTGGGCGTCTTTTCAGTATCTGGTGATGGGCACGATAGGTGCCACCTTTATATTAATTGGTATCGGGCTTCTGTATATGAAAACCGGCACCCTGAATATCGCTGATTTAGCTGAGCGATTACCGGAAATGGCCGATACCCGCACCATTTTCGTGGCATTTTGCTTTTTTATTGTGGGTGTTTGTCTGAAGTTGGCGCTGTTTCCACTACATATGTGGTTACCCAATGCTTATGCTTATGCGCCCACCGTGGTAACGGCATTTTTAGCAGCCTCTTCCACCAAGGTGGCACTGTATGTGGTGGTGCGCTTTGTGTTCGTGGTGTTTGGCGTGGATTTTTCCTTTACTACAATCCCGCTGCAGGCGGTGTTTGTTACCCTGGGCACTCTGGGGGTGTTGGTGGCTTCGCTGGTGGCTATCAATCAGCAGAATATCAAGCGCATGTTAGCCTACTCCAGCATCGCGCAAATTGGTTATATGGTGTTGGGGTTGAGCTTTGGTTCAATCACTGGGCTTATGGCCAGCCTGTTGCATTTGTTCAATCACGCCCTGATGAAAGGGGCGCTGTTTTTAACGCTTGGCGCGGTGTTTTATCGGATTGGTGGGGTTAGTCTGAAACACTTTCAGGGCATAGGTCGCCACATGCCCTTTACCCTGGCGGCTTTTGTGATTGGCGGCGTGAGTATTATTGGTATGCCACTTACCGTCGGCTTTGTCAGTAAATGGTATCTGTTGCAGGCGGCTATTGCGCAGGGCTGGTATCTGGTTTCTGTCATTATTTTGGTGGGTTCCCTGCTTTCTGTCATTTATATCTGGAAGGTGGTGGATGCCGCTTATTTCAAGCCTGCTCTAGTCAATCAGGCGCAACTTAAAGAGGCGCCGTTGTCGCTCTTAATCCCGGTATGGGTGCTGGTGCTGGCCAATCTGTATTTTGGTATGGATACCCGCCTGACAGTGACGCTCACTGACCAGGTCGCGACCCAGTTAATGCACATTGAGGTGCTGCCATGAATGCCAGTACCTTGTTAATTACGACACTTTCATTGCCGCTTTTTTTAGTGCTGTTGATTGTTCTGTTTCGCAAGCAACCCAACATTCGGGAAACCCTGAGTATAACGTTTGGCATACTCGTCTTTATTGTTAACCTGTTGCTGCTGGAAAGTTTATGGGCCGGTACTGCCATTGAGTGCCACCTGTTCGCTTTGTTTCCGGGATTAACTATCGCCTTCAAGATTGAACCTCTGGGTATGGTTTTTGCGCTGGTGGCCAGTGCACTGTGGCCAGTAACTACCTTATATGCGACAGGCTACATGCGGGCCCATCATGAGCCCAGACAAACGCAGTTCTATTGCTTCTTTGCTATCGCCATTTTTTCGGTATTGGGTATTGCTTTTGCGGGCAATCTGCTGACTTTGTTTATCTTTTATGAATTACTGACCCTGTCCACCTTTCCGCTGGTGGCACATGCGGGAACCGCGAAAGCTAAACGCGGTGCCAGAGTGTATCTGGGGATATTGTTGCTCAGCTCCATCCTGTTTTTGTTATTGGCCATTATCAGTACCTGGCATTTTACCGGCTCGCTGGATTTTAAAAATGGCGGTTTGTTTGCACAGGTCAGTGATGAAGTGGTGTCTGTGATCCTGGTGCTGTTTGTGTTTGGCATTGGTAAGGCCGCACTCATGCCACTGCATAGCTGGTTGCCCGCTGCCATGGTAGCACCAACCCCGGTTAGTGCCTTGTTGCATGCGGTTGCCGTGGTTAAAGCCGGTGTTTTTACCATACTCAAGGTTATGGTGTATGTCATTGGCATTGAACGCCTGGCCAATTTGCCTGGCACTACCTTTTTACTTTATCTGGCAGGGTTTTCTATTCTGGTCGCTTCATTGGTGGCTATCAGAAAGCGCAACCTTAAGGCGCGCCTCGCCTGGTCAACAGTGAGTCAACTGGGGTACATCACCATGGGGGCTTTGCTGGCCACACCTTTGGGGATAATAGGCAGCACCATGCACATTGCCATGCATGCCTTCAGTAAAATTACCTTGTTTTTTTGTGCCGGAGCCATTTTAGTGGCCACCCATAAAACTGAAATTCAGGATATGCAGGGCCTGGGTAAACAAATGCCCATCACCATGCTGGCCTTTGGAATCGCCAGTTTGGGTATTATTGGTTTGCCGCCCGCTGGTGGCACATGGAGTAAATGGTTGTTGCTGATGGCAACGGTAGAGACGGAGCATTGGCTGTTAATGCTACTTCTGATGTTAAGTTCACTGTTGAGTATTGGTTATTTGTTACCCGTGTCCTTACGGGCGTTCTTTCCTGCAACGGCGGCAGTGCCATTGTCGCCTGCTGCTACCGGAAGCATAGATCTTGCACCTAAAGCCTCTCTACTGGCTATTGTGCTCACAACGCTGGCATGTGTTGGCTTATTCTTTTTTGCCGATGCCATTTACCAACTTGCAAGTAAGGTGGTGTAAATGAAACCAACAGATAAACACATTTTTGATGATCCCAATAAGGTGAAGCGCCTGCTTAAGGTGTTTTATGTGGGCTGTGCGATGTTGTTGCTTCTGGATTTCGTACTGCATCGCCACACTGAGCACCCCTGGGAATGGCTTCCCGGCTTTTATCCATTATACGGATTTGTGGGATGTGTGGTGTTGGTGCTTGTCGCCAAATGGATGCGCCTTGCTGTAATGCGTGATGAGGATTATTACGAAACATCAGACAAGCAGAACGAAGGAAAAGAGCACCATGTGGGGGATTGAACTGGCACCCTTTATTCCCTTTTACCTGGGAGCGATTGTTGCGTTGCTAAGCAATGACCGCTGGCGGCCGCTGGTTGCTGTGGCGGTACCGTTGTTGGGATTGCCACTATGCCTTAGTCTCTCCGACGGCCTGCATTGGCAGTTGCAACTGTTTGATTTACAACTGGCCCCTTTAAAAGTGGATAAGCTGAGTATGCTGTTTGGCATTATCTTCCATATTGCCGCGTTCATTGCTGCCGTTTACGCCTGGCACGTAAAGGATAAAATGCAGCAAATTGCCGGGTTACTTTATGCCGGTAGCGCGCTGGGGGCGGTGTTTTCCGGTGATCTGATTAGCGTTATCGTCTTCTGGGAAATGTTAGCCTTAACTTCAGTCTTTCTGGTTTGGGCAAGACGCACCGAACGCGCACTGCATTCTGGCCTGAGGTATCTGTACTTTCAAATCATTTCCGGCTTACTGTTGATTGCAGGCAGTATTTTGTACATCCAGCAAACCGGCGAAGCTGCATTGGGCTTTATCGGACTGCAAAGTACCGCTGGCTGGATTATTTTTATTGCCTTTGGCATTAAATGCGCCTTTCCTGTTTTACACAACTGGTTGACGGATGCTTATGCTGAATCCACCGCGACAGGCACGGTGTTTTTAAGCGCCTTTACCACTAAAACCGCCGTATACATGTTAGCCCGCACATTTCCGGGGGCAGAGGTATTGGTGTATGTCGGCGCTGCTATGACCTGTTTTCCGATATTTTATGCGGTGATCGAAAACGATTTACGCCGTGTGCTGGCTTACAGCATGATCAATCAAATTGGTTTTATGGTGGTGGGTATTGGTATCGGCACTGCACTGGCCATCAACGGCGCCGTTGCACACGCCTTCAACGATATTATCTTTAAGGGGCTTCTGTTTATGTCTGTCGGGGCTGTGCTGCATATGACCGGGCGCAGTAACGCATCAGAACTTGGCGGCTTGTATAAAAGTATGCCCAAAACCACTATTTTCTGCCTGATTGGCGCGGCATCGATATCTGCCTTTCCGTTATTCAGCGGTTTTGTCAGCAAATCTATGGTGATGAGTGCAGCGCTAAAAGAAGGCTATGACTGGATCTGGTTGATGCTGTTGTTTGCGTCCGCCGGGGTATTTCATCACGCGGGTATTAAGATCCCGTATTTCGCCTTTTTCGCTCACGACAGCGGCATCAGAACCAAAGAAGCGCCTCTGAATATGCTGTTGGCCATGGCGCTGGCGGCGACACTGTGTATCACCATCGGTGTTTTCCCGGAATTGCTATACAGCCTGTTGCCGTTTGCTATCACTTATAGCCCTTATGACACCAGCCACGTACTGGCGCAGACGCAGTTATTGTTCTTCTCGGCCCTGGCGTTTGTGTGGTTAAACCTCAAAGGCTATTATCCGCCTGAATTACGCTCAGTAAATATTGATGCCGAGTGGGGGTATCGCAAATTGCTTCCCGAGGCACTGCGTCTGGGGCTGGTGATGTTTCGCAGTGTAGAGCGGGCCTGTGGTCAATGGGTGAGCACATGGTTGGACAATCTGAATCATGTCTTCCTGCACCGCAAAGGACCTTTTGGCAAGCTCTCCAAAACAAACCCCACCAGTACCATGGTGATGTGGGTCACAGTGTTGCTGGCATCTTATCTGCTGTTTAGTTTCCTGTAATAGTGATTCCATTCTGGATTTTCGCCAGCTAAACTAGGGCCAGTTGACTGCTGCAATAGTGTACCGCAATGGTCATAGGCTCCGGGAACTTTTAGCCCAAATGAGGCTCGTAGAAGATTGTTATCAACTTATGCTGAAATCGACGATTTGACTGATCTGCTTAAATTCAAAAATAAATTTGGTGGTGTGACCCTGCAGCGACGAGGCCGGATTGTGGTGGCCAGTTTTTTTGGGGCCATTAACGCCAGTGTTTTACAGTTTTTTTGTGACAACCTGGTTAAGGTGGTGGGCGATCTTAAAGGCAGTCCCTGGGGCTATCTGAGCAGTTCATCGGAAGCCATGGTGGGCACCGAAGAAGCAGAAGCTATGCTGATAGCAGGGGGTAAAATTGGCTTGCAGTTAGGATGTGTAAGAGCAGCCTACGTACTGAAATCACCGGTGGCGATTGCGCAAACTCGCCGTATAAGAGAAAGACTGGGTGTTGAACCCGCACTGGATGAGATCCTGTTTGCCAGTGAATCCGAGGCAATTGATTATCTGGAAGCTTACCTTGAGCAATACCAGGGGCAAAGTTAGATGAAGGTGTATCAGTGCTGTCGATGGCTAATTGTCATGTTGGCACTGAGCGCCGGGAATGTGCTGGCGAATCCATTGTTGTTTGTTGCTGAAGAGTTGCCCCCCATTCACTTCAACGATGAAAACAATACCGCAACGGGCTTTCTGGTAGCCATCGCCGCAGAGGTGGCAAGCAGAGCCGAATACCCTGCAAAAACCATTCTTATGCCCCAGGCGCGGGCGTTTGAGCTAACCAGCAATGAAGCGAACGTGTTTATGTTGTCCTTGTTAAAGTCAGGGCCCCGGGAAGCACAATTTCAGTGGGTTGGTGCCGTCTATGAAACGCAGGCGTTTCTGATCGGTTTAAAAAGTAATCAACACATTCAACTGACATCCTTACAAGACGCCAAAAAGTACGTAGTGGGCACAGTAAGGGGCTATTTCTCAGAGAGCTATCTTCGTCAGCAGGGCTTTAGTGACAAACACAATTTAGGCCTGGCATCGCGTTATGATCATCTTTGGGGGATGTTGTTCAAGGCGCATATTGACTTTGTGCTGACCAATACCTTGTCGCAGAATATTGAAATAAACAAGGCGGGTTATTCCCCTGATCAGGTGATGCGTTTTCTGGCCTTACCGGAACTGGCAAGAGAGCTACACATAGCGACAGGGTTAACAACGGATAAGGTGATAGTGGAGCGATTAAAAAAGGCCCTGGAATCGATGAAAAGGGATGGCAGCTATGACAGTATCAAAGCTCAGTGGCAACTTTGAGCGCCGTTTCTTTACATTTTTGTGAATTCCTTCTATGTTTCTGGTGCAGTAATTAAGAGCCAATAAAATGGAAAGCGAACTCTACAAGAAAGCCATGGTCTTCTTTAATGATGCGCGACTCACCGAAAAGTGGCTCAACCATCCGTGTCCTTTGTTTAACAATGCCACACCTTTGGAAATGTACGCTTCTGAAGATGGTCGCAAAAAAATTCTGCATTATCTGGATGTCTGCAACGGCGATTCTTCCGCCAGCACTGCAAAATAACCCGCTTAACTGATTCATCCCTAACAGGCTTCATCTCACCAGATTTTCTGTCAGTGAAAATTAATTCTCAAAATCGCCATATCTATACAGCACATTCTTAAAAATTGGCTATATTTTTACTCTTTATCAAAAGAAATTAAATACACTTTCGTTCTGTACAGGTTGTTGTGTGCAGGATTATCAAACTGTTAAAGGGAAAAGGAAAATGAATGAAATAGAATTAGACGTGGCGATTGTCGGGGGAGGAGTATCTGGCGTGTATAGCGCCTGGCGTTTGCAACAGGCCTATGGCGACAAACAAAAAATTGCCCTGTTTGAATACAGTAACCGCATTGGTGGCAGGCTTTACAGCCGACGTATTCCCGGATTACCCAACGTGGTGGCAGAATTGGGAGGCATGCGTTACATCCCTGAGGACCACATTATGGTGAAAACCCTGGTGAATGAGTTGGGGCTGCAAACCAAGAATTTTCCGATGGGTTCGTCGCTGCCCATTGACCCAAATGATCCTGCCAGTCCGGTTGCGCATGCTGATAACAACTTGTTTTACTTACGCGGTGAGTATTTCCGGTATCGGGATTTTGCCGAATGCCCGGATCGCATTCCCTATAAAATGAATTGGTCTGAAAAAGGCTATGGCCCCGAAAACCTGCAGGTTAAGGTGATGAATCTGATTTGCCCCGGATTTGCTGATATGAGCCTGTGCGAACAGATGCAACTTAAGGTTTTTGGCAAAGAAATCTGGAAATACGGTTTCTGGAATTTACTGGAGCGCGTGCTCAGCAATGAAGCCTACCAATTTATGAAAGACGCCGGCGGGTACGATGCCAATGTGGCTAACGCCAGTGCAGTAACGCAATTACCTGCTACCGAATATTCCGATGACACGGTGTTTTTAACCTTAAAAGACGGGTTTCAGGCCTTGCCTTTAACCCTGGCAGCGAATTTTAATGCGATGGCTGGCGGGATTATTCCTGACGGTAAGCGCATTTATATGAACCATCGCCTTGATGCGTTGCGGCTACGCAAAGACCAAAACTGCACTTACGAACTATTGTTTTATCCCGCAATCACTGATGAGGCCGGTAAAACCCGGCAGTGTAACGGTGTTGAACCCACCGTGGTTCGGGCTAAAAAAGTGATTTTGGCGATGCCAAGACGTTCATTGGAGTTGGTTAAGTCCTCCTTCTTTGATGATCCCTGGTTAAAAGAAAATATCCCGTCCGTATTGATACAAAAGGCCTTCAAAATGTTCATGGCTTACGAGCGTCCCTGGTGGCGCAGTTTAGGCCTGGTGGCTGGCCGCTCGGTCACCGATTTGCCCATTCGCCAAACCTACTACATGGGCACGGAATGTGAACAGGAAGGCGGCGAAAACACCATGAATTCACTGTTGATGGCGTCTTACAACGATATTGAAACCATCCCGTTTTGGAAGGGGTTAGAAAAAGGCGAGCAATATCAGGGTTTTTTACCCAATCAAAGTCGCTGCGCAATAGAGGGTGAAGACGTGATGCTCAGACACGAGTTTCAAATCACCCAGGATATGGTGGAGTCGGCACAGCGCCAGATAGAAGCACTGCACAATCAAAAAGAACTGCCCATGCCCTATTCGGCGGTATATCAGGAGTGGGGCGAAGACCCCTATGGCGGTGGTTGGCATGAGTGGAAAGCCAATTACCGACTGGATGAAGTTATGTGTCGGATGCGTCATCCGGTGGAAGACCAGGATATCTATATTGTTGGCGAAGCCTATTCCTATGAACAAGGTTGGGTAGAAGGTGCCTTAAACACAGCAGAATCTACCCTGGAGTCATTTTTTGCATTGGCTAAACCCGACTGGTTAGTCAATGATCCGGATTACTCATCCTGGCTGGAGGCTAATCATGGCTTTAGCTTTTTACCTGTGCCTTGTCCGGACGGTTGTCAGTGTGACGTTGATAAACCGCCATTTACCTGTTCAGGTTGCGGCAAAACCCTGGATGAGGTGACAGAATTTGCTTATGAGGGTATTAATCATGTCCAAAAATAACGCATTAGTGCAGCCCGCCACAAAAACGAAATTCACGGTGGCTGATTATCTGCTGACCCGGTTGCAACAGTTGGGTTTAGACAAAGTGTTTCAGGTACCAGGCGATTATGTTGCTGAATTTATGGATGCCCTGGAAGCCTTTGACGGTATTGACGCTGTGGGTGATGTCAATGAGTTAGGCGCAGGTTATGCCGCAGATGGCTATGCCAGGTACAAAGGGATAGGGGCGGTATCGGTGCAATTTGGTGTCGGTACCTTTAGTGCTTTAAATGCTATCGCAGGCGCCTGGGTGGAGCGCAATCCGGTGGTGGTGATCACAGCCAGCCCGACAACTGCTAACCGGGTCACGATTGAACAAACCGGGGTCTTGTTTCATCACTCCACAGGCCGCCTGGGCGCAGACCGGAATGTGTATAGCAACGTCACCGTTGCCGCCGAAATTTTGAGTCATGTTGACCAAGCGCCGCAGCAAATTGATCACGCGTTAACTCAGGCCATTACTCACCGTCGTCCCATATACCTGGAAGCCTGGCAGGACGTCTGGGGCATGGAGTGTGAGCCGCCACAGGGGACTTTGACGCCGCTGTCACAGGGCAGCCAAAAGGAATCCCTGGAAGCCATGATTAACATGGCTATTGAGAAAATCAAAAGCGCTAAAAAACCCGTGGTGTTGGTGGGCGTTGAAATTGCTCGTTTCGGCCTGCAAGAAAAAGTGTTAAACCTTCTGGAAGCGTCAGGTTTACCCTATGCTACCACCACACTGGGAAAAACCACCCTGGATGAGAACGCGGGTACTTTCATTGGTACATACGCCGGCGCAGCTTCTAACCCTGGCACCAACGATTATTTCAGTGAGTCTGATGCGATACTGGCATTAGGCGTTATTTTCACTGACGATTATCTGGATATACTGGAAAACCAGTTCGCCGATATCATTGCGATGGATGCTGAACAGGCAAGGGTGGGGTATCAACATTATCACAATGTACAACTACCGGATTTTATCCGGACCTTGACGGAATATTGCGAACAAAGCTGTGCTTTCCCCCGCAATGACATTCCGCTACCTGTTTTGCCTGCCATGCCGGAGTTAACCCCCGAGTTGTTGGCACAGCCATTGGGCTACAAATCCTTCTTTGATGTGCTCTGGGGCTGGTTGGTCAGGGAGCGGTTGTTGCCTGTCACCAATCTGATACTGGGAGAAAGTTCGTCGCTTTACCAGGCGGCCCGATTGGTGGGTTTACCGCAGGATAGTTTTGTAGGCGATGCCGCCTGGGGATCACTGGGGCACGAAACTGGCTGCGTTACCGGCACGTCTATGGCCTCAGACAAGCGCAGTTTGGTGGTGGCTGGCGATGGTGGATTTATGATGATGTGTCAGTCTTTGTCTACCATTACGCGCAACCAACTGGACGCGGTCGTGTTTGTGATGAGTAATGGCGTATATGCCATAGAGCAATCTTTTGTGGATGTATGCGCCTTTACGCCTCACGGCGAGTTTGCGCCGTTTGATATATTGCCGAAGTGGGATTATCTGAGTCTGGCTACGGCGTACAACATGCCGGGTTATCAGGTAAAAAATTGTGAAGAGTTGTACCGCACTTTGCAAATAGTGCAGTCACAACCGGAGCAATCGGCACTGGTGGAAGTGTTGATCCCGGAACACGACCTGGCCCCGGCGCTGGAAGATTTGCTTACAAAGTGTTGGCTGCAATGGCTATTACAATAGCTGGCCGGAGCCTTTACCATGCCATAAAATCCAGCGTCTGAGACGATTGGTTCTATTTATTCGACAGTTAAGCCCGTATTTTTAACATTTTTATGTTCATTTTTGTCTGATATCGTGTGGTGATTCAGGTCATTTAGAGGTTGGTATGCTAAGAAACAGCGAAAATAGTTTTGGTTGGGTGGCCATAGTGATGCACTGGATTTCGGCCATTGCTGTTATCGGGCTGTTTGCGTTGGGCTGGTGGATGGTGGAGCTGAATTACTACAGTGAATGGTATCGAACTGCACCTCATTGGCATAAGAGTGTTGGCTTGTTGTTAGCGGCGTTTATCTTGCTCAGGTTGGGATGGAAGTTCGTTAATATTGCTCCCAAAGCTATTGGCAATCCCTGGGAAAAGCGCCTCGCTGGCCTGGCGCACGCCGCGCTTTATGGTTTGTTACTGTCCATATTTTGCAGTGGCTATTTGATCTCAACCGCCGATGGACGCGGTATAGAAATATTTGACTGGTGGACAGTACCCGGGTTCGGGGAGTTACTGGAAAATCAGGAGGATGTTGCAGGACTGGTGCATGAGTACCTGGCCTATGGACTGATAGTACTGGTGGTGTTGCATGCGCTGGCAGCGCTGAAACATCACTTTATTGATAAAGATAATACGCTGCGCCGTATGCTGCGTGTACTAAAAAACTGATACATTAAATTTGAGGACATTATTATGAAAAAAACACTAGCCGCTGTATTGCTTACTGCGTTGTTATCACCCCTGGCACAGGCTGCGGATTATGTTATCGACAGCAAAGGTGCTCACGCTTCGATAAACTTTAAAACACAGCATCTGGGTTACTCCTGGTTGACCGGGCGCTTTAACGAATTTGAAGGCACGTTTAGCTATGATGCTGAAAAGCCACAAGCGGCAAAAATCGCGGTAAATATCAAAACGGCCAGCATTGATTCCAATCACGCTGAACGCGATAAACACTTGCGCAGCGATGACTTTTTAAATGTAAAAGACTTTCCGGAAGCAAAGTTTGTCAGTACTAAAATCACCGATAAAGGCGATGGGAAACTGGAAGTGGCGGGTAAGTTCACGCTGCACGGTACCACTAAAAATATTGTTATTGATGCTGAGAAAATTGGTGAAGGTGATGATCCATGGGGCGGCTATCGAGCGGGTTTTGCCGGCAATACCGAGATCCGCATGGCGGACTATGGCATGAAAGAAATTTTAGGGCCAACAACGGTGTTATTGGAACTGCATGTTGAAGGTGTTCGCCAGTAATCAGAACGGTTATTGAAAGGGAGTCGTTTGACTCCCTTTTTGCGTTTCCTGAACGGCTAAAAATCGTCCAGAGTAAACGCGGCGAGGTCCTCACCGTTGTCTGTCAGAGCGGCTTTGTGCATCAGGGCTCTCGGATACAGGCGCTTTAAGTAAAACTCACAAACTTTCGCCTTGCTATTGGCAAGTTGTTGATTGTCATTGCCTGATGCAGTGTCTTTCAGGCTTAGCCAGCATATGGCCAGTAATGAATAGGCACAAAACTGCATGTAATCATAGGCTCGGCTGGCAGTATCAAACGCATCTCCCGCCATCAACGATTGCGAGCCGGCTAACCACAAATCGTAGACTTCCTGTGCCTTATCGCGGTCCTGTTGATTGGCGATGTTGGTAATCAAACCGGCAAATAGTTCAGCCGTTGCCTGAAGCATTTTACCGCCGTCTCGCACCAGTTTACGGGATATCAAATCCAGTGCCTGAATTCCATTGGTGCCTTCGTACAATTGCGTGATACGACTATCGCGAATCAATTGCTCCATGCCCCATTCCTGAATGTAGCCGTGACCACCAAAAATCTGAACCCCCAACTGGGAGACTTCCTGTCCCACATCGGTAAAGAAGGATTTGGTGATGGGGGTCAGGTAGGCGACTATGGCTTCTGCGTTTGCTTGCTCTTCTGGAGAACCAAAACGCACCAGGTCTACCTGTTTGGCGTACAACAAACCCAAAGCCCGGCAACCTTCTGTCAGGGCTTTTTGAGTCAGTAACATGCGGCGCACATCTGGCAAATGAATGATGGCATCGGCTTTTTCATCGGGCTGTTGCACACCTTGTGGCGCTCTCGATTGTAAACGTTCTTTGGCGTAAGTAAGTGCTCCCTGATAAGATGCCTCAGCGATGCCGGTACCTTGTAAACCCACCTGAAAGCGCGCGTCGTTCATCATGGTAAACATACACGCCAGGCCACTGTGTGGTGCGCCAATGAGCCAGCCTGTCGCACCGTCAAAATTCATGACACAGGTGGGACAGCCATGCAGGCCCATTTTATGTTCGATACTACCCACCGAGACCGCATTAGGCACATCGAATGCGTCGTTTTCACCGGGGAGCATTTTAGGTACCAGAAACAAACTTATGCCTTTCACACCCGGGGGGCATCAGGCAGTCTGGCCAATACCAGGTGAATAATATTATCGGTCCATTCGTGGTCACCACCGGAAATAAAGATTTTAGTGCCGGAAATCTTATAGGAGCCATCGTCATTAGGTTCAGCTTTGGTGGTGAGTAAGCTTAAATCGGAGCCTGCCTGAGGCTCAGTCAAATTCATGGTGCCGGTCCATTCACCGCTGATTAAATTGGGCAAATAACTTTCTTTTAGCGCATCGCTGCCGTGTTTTTCCAGCGCGAGTACTGCGCTTTCAGTCAGGCCACAAACCAGGCGCCAGCTAACATTGGCGGATACCAGCATTTCGTGTACCGGGATAGCCACCGAATAAGGCAGTTCCTGGCCGCCATATTCTTCACACCCCAGCATGGCGTTCCAGCCGTTTTCAATATAGTTCTGATAGGCTTCTGGGAAACCCTGTGCAGTAGTGACTTTACCATCACTGAGTTTACATCCCTGCTGATCACCCGCCTGATTGATCGGGGCGATTTCTGATTCAGCAAAGCGCGCGCCCTGGGCAATAATTTCATTTACCAGCTCGGCATCAATATCGTCTTTACCGATATGGCGATAATGGTCACTGACGTTTAACCAGTCGTGAAGAAGAAATTGGAAGTCGTCTAAGGGAGCACGATATTCTGGCATGGTAAAATCCTCAAAAATGTTTCAAGTGGTCTGATGAGTTTGCCAGTGGAGCAACAAAAAGTAAACGGAATTACCTGGTTTGTCTTTAAAAGGCAATCTAAGCCAATAAAAATAGAAAATAGTTTCAGGATGTTGACTATTTGGTCGAAAACGAGATGATAAGAGCAGAAATATATCGGACATAATCTACAAAGTTTTTGTATTTTTGCAGTTGTCACTCCTACAATAATAATGAGCCATTGCGCACATAACGAGCAATAAATGAATTTAGCATCTTTATCTATTAAACAATTATTTGTTTTTTCACTGCTGATAGCAGTGCTGGTGTCCACCATAATCGTTGGTGCAATTGGGCAGTTTAGCGCACGAAATCTGGTGTCGGAACGCCTTGAAGAAGTGGAGCTTCCCAATACTTTGCAACGCATTCGCAATGAGCTGGACAAAGAAATCTCAATTATGCGTAGCGCTACCAGACAATTAGCGAACGACGAGTTTGTTAATCAGTGGATGCGCAATGGGTCACCTGGCGCACAGGAAGACACCGTGATACGCAATCTGAACAATATCAAAAACCAGTATGGTTTAACCAATGTGTCTGTGGCTAATCGCGGTACAGCACAATACTGGAACCAGGATGGCTTTTTAAGAGTACTGAATAACGATAATTTGGACGGTTGGTTTTTTGCCTTTCGCGATTCCGGCGAAGCCTCTTCCATGAGTCTCTACACAGAAGAAGGGGCGGGCACCAAGATGTTCGTTAACTATCAACAACTGAACGGACAGGTTTTGGCAGGGATAGGGTTATCTGTTGATCAGATGGTGGACAAGCTGAAAAGTAACAGACTGGCAGAAACCGGCTTTGTATTTTTAACCGATGGTAAGGGACTGGTGCAAATTCATCGCAACCAGTCCTTTCTGAACAAAAAAGATTTGGGTTCACTGTACAGTGGCGTTGTTGAGCGCAAACTGCTGACCCGTTCTGAATTCGCTATGAGCCGCACTGAGGTGGATGGTGAAGAGGTGTTTTTAGCCAGTAGTTATATCGAGTCGGGTGGCTGGTATGTCGTGGCGCAGGTGCCGGTGGATGAGATCTTCGCTGAACTCAATGCTGCCAGAAATCAAATGATTGTCTGGGTCGCATTAGTGGCTGCCGGATTTGCGGTATTAGCGGTATTTGTTGCCAACATCATTGCGGCCCCTATTTGTAAATTATCCGCCGTGTTTGCCGAATTGGGGCAGGCAGAGGCGAACCTTGATGTGCGACTTGAGCGACAGTCTTCCAAAGAGTTGCAATCGCTTGGCGAAGGCTTTAACGCCTTTGTGGAAAAGATTCAAAAAACTGTCGAGATGGTCGCCAATACCAGCGAAGATTTGCGCACAGAAGCTGATTCAGTGGCGGACTTTGCCAGACAATCTTTAGCGCTGGGCAAACGACAGTCTACCCATACCGGAGAAGTGGTAACTGCAATTAGTCAAATGGGCGACACCGTGGATGAAGTGGCGCGCAATGCGAACAAAGCGGCAGAAACCTCAAATGATTTAGAAGATGCCAGTCACAAGGGTAAGGCAGTTTCTATGCAGGCTAAACAATCTATTGAGCAGCTTTCAACACAAGTGGAATCGGTAGCTGTTGTAATTGATGAACTGGCCAGCCACACCGACGCCATTGGCAGCGTACTGGAAGTCATTCGCGGGGTATCAGAACAAACTAATCTGTTGGCATTAAATGCAGCGATTGAAGCTGCCCGGGCTGGTGAGCAGGGACGTGGCTTTGCAGTGGTCGCAGACGAAGTGCGTTCGCTGGCACAGCGCACCGGAGAATCGACAGAGGAAATTCAGAAAACTATCGACCGTTTACAGCAGGAAGCCGCAAGAGCTGTATCCCTGATGAAAGATAGCCGGGAACAGGCCCGTACCGGGGTAAGTTCCGTTATTGAGGCTGAGCAGTCGCTGAGCAGTATCACTGAAGGTATCACGGCGCTGCGGGACATAAACGATCAGGTTGCTACGGCTACTGAAGAGCAGGCCCAGGTGGCCCATGTTATCAGTGAGAACCTGAAGCAAATTCAGGGTGAAACGGAAGACAATCTGCAGGTGTCTGACAAAGTGGCCAGAACCAGTGAAGCCTTACAGCAACTTTCGGGGATGCTGGACAAGTTGGTGGAAGCCTACCGTTAATGTGGCTCAAAGCAGCCTTGTATTAGCCTAAAGTTGTATATAGTTGATGAAGACAATAATGCCATAATCATCGGTCGTACAATAATTAAATCTAAATTTAAGGATGCAATAGAATCACATGTACACCAGCCTTGACGTGCTTTGTGCTCGTCAACCCATCTTTGATGACAGGAACAGGATATTTGGTTACGAGCTGTTGTATCGTTCGCAATCTAATGTAGATAAAGCCGACTTTGTTGATGATGACATTGCTACTATAGAATTAATACTGAATACTTGTGGTAGTATCAATGATGATGAAGCTTTGGTTCAATTCCCTCTATTTTTTAACCTTACTCGAAATTTATTGTTTTCTGACTCGTTTTTTCCGGTGGATGCCAACAAAGCCATTATTGAAATCCTTGAAGACACTGTCGTAGATGAAGCTCTCATAAAGCAAATCTATCGACTAAAACGCCTGGGGTATCATTTTGCTCTGGACGACTTTACGTTTGAGTCGCATTTCGAGGACTTACTCCCCATGGTCAAGTACATAAAAATTGATGTGCTTGCTTGTAATATATACAAACATGAGATGGATATTCAACGTATTAAGGCTATGGGAAAGGTGTTAATTGCTGAAAAAATTGAGTCTTATGATGTATTTGAGCAGTGTGTTAGCTTAGGCTTTGATTTATTTCAGGGGTATTATTTAGAAAGGCCTCAGTTAGTTGAAGGGCGAAAAATCAATGCGAACGTTAATTTGGCCCTGACGATCATTAACGAGCTGCAACAACCGGATGTCAGTTTTGATAAATTATCGTATCTGGTATCCAAAGATCCTAAATTGAGCTATCAACTGTTACGTATCCTTAATAGTCCTGCTCAGGGGTTAAAACGCGAAGTCAGTAGCCTGAAGCAAGCCGTGGTGTTTTTGGGGATAGTGTCATTGAAAAAGTGGGTTATATTGATTTCATTGATGCAAAACAGCGATGTGCCTGATGCGTTTTTTACCATATTACTGACACGTGCCAGAACCTGTGAACTGTTGGCTAAAGCCATAGAGTTAAATGATACTGACAGTTATTTTACCGTAGGTTTATTTTCAGGACTGGACAGAGTATTTAACATGGAGCTGCCAGAGGTCATCAAGCACTTGTTCATTCCTTTGGATGTGCAGAATGCTCTGCTAAACCTTACCGGGTTTAAAGGTGAGACCCTGAGTAAAGTTATGTTACTGGAGCGGGCTGACTGGGACGATCTTACCAAGGCATGCGGTTGGTCCCAAGCCTGTTTGTTAGCACAATTAATGGAGCAGGCACGGGACTGGACAGATTCGCTGTTAGGTGATCTGGAGTAAGCCAGTCCGACTGTACGCTGCACATCGATTAATTATCTTTGACGTTTTCTGCTTCGTCGTTTTCCGGCCTGGTTTTGTTAAACATATCCAGGGTTTCAATATGCCGTTTTGGATAGCGCCACTCACTGGCTAAGGTATCAAACGGGTCGGTCAGTTTGATAAACGCAACTTCGTGCTTTGTCCAGTCGGGTACCGGAAAACGGTCAATATCTTCGCCTACTTCGTCTGCTAACTGGCACTGGTAAATCCGAAAGCCATTCTCTGCAATACCTAATAACTTACCTACTTCAACGTTAAAGCCGGTTTCTTCAAACGTTTCCCGGTGAGCGGTACATTGTGCCAGCTCACCTTCATCTGCTGTACCGCCTGGTACATCCAGGCGGCCGGTTTGAATATTACCTAGTGTCAGTAGTTTTTCGTTTACCCGGATAAAACAACCGGCGTTACCGGTGGCATCGTCCAGATGTTGATCGCTGATACGACATACGGGATTAGCGGGCTTGACCGTGTCACAGGCTGACAGCACACCACAAAAAATGAATAACAGTATTTTTCTTCGCATATAAAAAGGGCGCTTTGCGCGCCCATTCCTTAATTATTGTTCATCCAGGAAGCTTCGCAATTGCTCCGAGCGGCTCGGGTGACGCAATTTACGCAATGCTTTGGCTTCTATCTGACGAATACGCTCACGGGTTACGTCGAACTGCTTACCCACTTCTTCCAACGTGTGGTCGGTGTTCATGTCGATACCAAAACGCATTCTCAACACCTTTGCTTCTCTGGCGGTAAGGCCCGCTAACACGTCCTGAGTTGCCAGTTTAAGGTTGTTGTTGGTGGCTGAATCCAGAGGCTGCACTATGGTGCTGTCCTCAATAAAGTCACCCAGATGCGAATCTTCGTCGTCACCAATGGGGGTTTCCATGGAGATTGGCTCTTTGGCGATCTTCAGCACCTTACGAATCTTATCTTCCGGCATTAACATGCGCTCAGATAGTTCTTCCGGAGTGGGTTCACGACCAATTTCCTGCAACATCTGACGGGAGATACGATTAAGCTTGTTGATCGTCTCAATCATATGTACCGGAATACGGATAGTTCTCGCCTGGTCTGCAATAGAGCGGGTAATTGCCTGACGTATCCACCATGTGGCGTAAGTTGAGAACTTATAACCACGGCGATATTCGAACTTGTCTACCGCCTTCATCAGGCCGATATTTCCTTCCTGAATCAGATCCAGGAATTGCAAACCGCGGTTGGTGTATTTTTTGGCAATTGAGATAACCAGACGCAGGTTGGCTTCTACCATTTCTTTTTTGGCGCGGCGAGCTTTCGCTTCACCGATAGACATGCGGCGGTTGATATCCTTGATATCGTCAATCACTAGGCCAGTTTCTTCTTCTACCTGGTTAATTTTACTGACACAACGCTCAATGTCTTCCTGCAGAAGTTTAAGTTGTTCAACGTAAGGGTGATCACTTTCTAATACTTCGTAAAACCAGTCAAGAGAGGTCTCATTGCCGGCGAACTTACGGATAAAGTCGCGTTTAGGCATTTTGGCCTGAGCAACACAGTGCTTCATCACCAGGCGTTCCTGAACGCGCACTCTGTCCATCATAGAGCGCATATTGCGCACCATGCGGTCGAATTGCTTCGGTACCAGACGGAACTCTTTAAATACGTCACTCAGTTTAGCGATTTCTTCTTTCGCTTTAGCATGAGCGCGGCCATTTTTAGCGATGACTTCACGGGTGGCTTCGTACTGAACACGCAATTCTGCAAACTTTTCGCGCGCCATTTCCGGATCGATGCTGTTATCTTCATCATCAGAAGAATCGTCATCATCGTCGTCGTCATCATCGTCGTCTTCGTCGTCCAGATCTTCCTGAGACAACTCAGAGCCGATGTGCGTTGCTGTGGGAGCGACGTCTTCTTCGTTAGGATCAACAAAGCCCAGAATAATGTCACTTAAACGAATTTCTTCGGCTTCGTACAGATCCCATTGATCTAAAAGGTAAGTAATGGCTTCAGGGTATTCGGCTACAGAGCACTGAACCTGGTTGATACCATCTTCGATACGCTTGGCAATTTCGATTTCGCCTTCACGGGTCAACAGTTCAACTGTGCCCATCTCGCGCATGTACATGCGTACCGGGTCCGTTGTACGGCCTATTTCACTTTCTACCGTGGCTAGCGCTTGTGCGGCTGCTTCTGCCACTTCTTCATCGGTAGTGGTTTCCTGCATTAATAACTCATCGGCGTCTGGGGCATTTTCAAATACCTGGATACCCATGTCGTTAATCATGCGAATAATATCTTCAATTTGATCGGAATCTACGATATCTTGCGGGAGGTGGTCATTTACTTCAGAAAAGGTCAAAAAGCCTTGTTCTTTACCTTTAGCAATGAGGAGTTTGATCTGTGACTGCTTGCTTGCCATATGCTTCCACAATATAAATTTACTAGTTCAAGTGCGCCGCACGAATGATGTTATCGGAGCACTCCTGAAGACGTTGCGCCAACGCGCGCGGAATTAGCGATTATAGCAGATAAAAAAGTGTACAATCTATGCCTTGTACAAAATTTGTTTTTCTGGCCTGTTTACAAATCATTACTAACTGAAGTTACTAATCGTCGCGCTCACCCTAATATTTGGTGTTAAATCCCGATTTTACAAGGCTCGGGCTGTAATTTTATATTACTACTGAGTGGCGACACCGGTGCGCAGGGCTTTAGTTAGCGCTACGATTTCTTGTTTTTCCTCGGCACTCAATGACTGCACGCGGGAAAGCGTTGTGAGTTCATCCAGCCTGGCTTCTAATTGCAACTGGATCAGACGGTTCATGTTGCCTCTGAATTCAGCCACCAAATCTTTACCCGGCGGCATTTCTTTGCTCATCATTTGCAATAGAATGTTGTAATGGGGGTGCTCACGAAAACGCTCCAGCACCTGAATGCCCATAACGCTTGTTTCAGACACGCAAATGCTGTGAATATCACGCAACAGGTTCATGCCAGGCAGATTGATGGCCAACAGACTCTGCGGTGTCACTTCCGGGACCTGTCGTGCTACTTCGGGGGCGTGCAACAACAGATGCAACAATCTTCTTACCGGAGAATCGGATATCTTTTGGTGTTTTTCGTAATCGGCTTTTTGCGCCTTGATAGAGACGTTCGCTTCAGCGATTTTTTTGCTGGCTACTACCTGATTATACTCGCCGGTAATGGTGGCCAGTTTTTCCGTTAACATCTGTTTCTGGTATTCACCCGGTACCTGCTCCAGCATCGGCATCGTCTGTGCTTTCAGGCTGGCTTTGCCTTCCAGTGTGGACGGGTCGTGTTGTTGGCGCAATTGCTCAAACAAAAATTCCGACAAGGGCTGGGCCTGTTTAAGGCGTGCCTCAAAGGCCTCTTTGCCTTCCTGACGCACCATGGTATCCGGGTCTTCACCATCCGGTAAAAACAGGAACTTTAATTTGCAGCCATCTTTTAACATGGGCAGGGCATTTTCCAGCGCCCGCCAGGCGGCATCGCGTCCCGCCCGGTCTCCGTCGTAACAACAGATCACTTCCTGGGTGTTGCGGAACAATAACTGAATATGTTCCGGTGTAGTGGCCGTGCCCAGTGCGGCCACAGCGTAATCAATACCAAATTGCGCTAAGGCCACCACGTCCATATAGCCCTCGACGATGATGACTTTTTCCAGTTTACGGTGTGCTTGCTTGGCCTGGTAGAAGCCGTAAAGCTCTGAACCTTTATGGAAAATTCGGGTTTCCGGTGAGTTCAGGTACTTGGGGCCATCGCCTTGCATGATGCGGCCACCGAAGCCGATTACCCGACCACGACGGTCCCGAATAGGGAAGGTGATGCGGTCGCGGAAAAAGTCATAACGACGTTGCTGGTCGTTCTGATTCACCAGTTTTAAATCCATCAGTTGCTGGACTGACTGATTGTCTGTTCCAAACTGACGTAATACCGAATCCCAGTCTGGCGGTGCAAAACCTATTTCAAAGGTTTTGACAATTTCACCGCTTAAGCCCCGGCCTTTCAGGTAATCGATGGCGTTCTGTCCCTGGTTGTGCTGACGTAATTGTTGTGCGTAAAAACGCGCTACTTTATTCATCAACTCATAGTCGTCCTGCAACTGCTGTTTTTGCTGCGGACTTTGCTGTCTGAAATTACCGCCGTCTTCACGGGGCACTTCCAGGTGATACATACGGGCCAGCTCTTCCACCGCTTCGGGGAATTCCAACCGTTCGTATTCCATCAAAAACGAAATAGCGTTGCCGTGGGCGCCGCAGCCGAAACAATGATAGAACTGTTTATCCGGGGCGACGGTAAAAGAGGGGCTTTTTTCATTGTGGAAAGGACAACAGGCCTGATAGTTTCTGCCGGCCTTTTTTAAAGGCACAAAACTATCGATCAGCTCAACGATATCAGCGCGAGCTAATAGGTCATCAATAAAACTACGGGGAATTCTGCCAGCCATAAATTGTTATTTTTAAGGTCCACAAATAAACAAGCCGCACCTTGTTATAAGGTGCGGCTTGTGTCAAGTCGATAAATTCGTTAGTGCAGATTATCTGCCGTGAATTATGCGGTAAGTTTTGCCTTGATGGCTTTGCTCAGTTCGCCCATATCGGTGCGACCCTGAACTTTGGGTTTTAACCATCCCATCACTTTGCCCATATCCTGCATGCCACTGGCACCGGTGTTGGTCATAGCTTCGGCGATTAAGGCGTCGAGTTCTTCACTGGTTAATGCCTTAGGAAGAAATGAGTGTATCACCTCCGTTTCATTTCTTTCCTGTTCTGCCAGATCTTCGCGTCCGGCAGCTTCAAACTGTTGCATGGCATCTTTGCGTTGCTTGACCATTTTGGTCAAAATCGCCAATACATCAGCGTCTTCTAACTCGACTTTGCCGTCTATTTCTTTTTGCTTAATTTCTGCCAAAGCCATTCGAATGGTACCCAGACGTAATTTGTCTTTGGCACGCATGGCGTCTTTTTGGGCTTCTTTAAGTGATTCTTTTAAAGACATAACTTAGCAATAATTCGCGGTTAACGACTTAGTATAACTTGATACGACGAGCGTTTTCGCGAGCCACTTTTTTCAAGTGACGCTTTTTAGCAGCTGCTTTTTTACGCTTGCGTTCCCAGGTAGGCTTTTCGAAGAATTCTCTGCGACGAACTTCGGACAAGATACCCGCTTTTTCACAAGAACGCTTAAAACGACGCAGTGCTACGTCAAACGGTTCGTTTTCTCTTACTTTAACGATTGGCATTAAATAATCACCTCAAATCAAAATCTTATAAATAATGTGCTTAAAAAATAGACGGCACGGCTAAAAATGGTGCGCAATTCTAATCATATCGCCAGGTAAAGTAAAGGGAATGGAGGCTATTTGTGCAGATTAGTTGTCCGGTTTTCTCACTGCTGCGCTATTAGATTGGTTCTGCTAAACGCTTTTGGGTAAACTAGCGCCAGTTTTGACCGTAAGAATGATAGTTATGTTGGTATTAGGAATAGAAACTTCCTGTGATGAAACCGGTATTGCCCTGTATGACACTGACAAAGGCCTGCAATCTCATGCGCTGTACAGTCAGGTGAAACTTCACGCCGATTATGGCGGTGTAGTGCCGGAGCTGGCCTCCAGAGATCACATTCGCAAAGTGATCCCGCTGATTGAAGAAACGATAAAAGAAGCCGGTGTTACTCAGGCTGATATAGACGGGATTGCGTATACCCGGGGGCCTGGCCTGATCGGTGCTTTGCTGGTGGGCAGCTCGGTGGCCCGAAGTCTGGGATTCGCCTGGAATATTCCTGCCGTGGGTGTGCATCACATGGAAGGGCATCTGTTGGCGCCATTGTTGGATGATATTGATTTGTCTTTTCCCTTTGTGGCACTGCTGGTGTCAGGTGGGCACTCTATGTTGGTTAAGGTCGACGCCATCGGACGTTACGAACTACTGGGAGAATCGGTGGACGACGCCGCCGGTGAAGCGTTTGATAAAACCGCGAAACTTCTGGGACTGGATTACCCGGGCGGGCCACGGTTGGCTAAATTAGCGGATCAGGGCAATACCGGGCGTTTTACTTTTCCCCGTCCCATGACTGACAGGCCGGGCCTGCAATTCAGCTTCAGTGGTCTGAAAACCTTTGCTGCCAATACTATTCGCGATTTGAAAGCTGCCTCGGAATCCGGTGAATTATCTGAGCAGGACAAAGCCGATGTGGCTGCTGCATTTCAGGAAGCGGTCATCGATACCTTGTTGATAAAATGTAAGCGGGCGTTAAAGCAATGCCATGTAAAGCAACTGGTCATTGCAGGTGGAGTGAGTGCCAATGTGCAACTCAGGGACAGAGTAACGCAGTTAATGGATAAGTTGGGCGGAAAAGCCTTTTATCCGGCGCCGGCGTTTTGTACTGATAATGGCGCTATGATTGCCTATGCGGGTGCGCAACGTTTATTAGCGGGACAACAGGATGATATGGCTGACCAGGTATTGCCACGCTGGCCACTGGATGAATTACAACCGTTAAAATAGAAGCACTTCAGGCTTTGAGTTCACTGCCTTCCCACAGTCGGCGAATGTTGGGGAGGTGGCGCAAAACAATGGTGCAACTCATTAAAGTCATGCTCATGAACCAGGGAGACTGAATCAGCCAGGCCAATATCGGGGCCAGGCTGACGGTAATAATGGCGGCGATGGAAGAAATTCGTATTTTTTTCATGATACCCAGCCACACCAGGATCAAAAACGCGCCTATAAGCCACTCCAGTGCCAGGACCACGCCAAAACCGGTAGCGACGGCTTTGCCCCCTTTAAAACTAAAGAACAGCGGAAAAATGTGCCCCAGACAGGCGCACACGCCACACAGCGCTACAACAATTTCCGGCTGCTCCATTGACACTGCTAACAGCACCGGCAACAACCCTTTTAGCATATCAAAACTGAAGGTGGCCAGAGCTGGCCATTTGCCGCCAATGCGATACACGTTGGTGGTACCGGGATTTTCAGAACCTTCTGACCGGGGGTCGGGCAAATGCCACAACCGGCACACCACAATGGCACTGCATATAGAGCCGAGATAATAAGCCAGCACCGGCAATAAAACCGCTAGCATGATGTCCTCATTTTGAGGTTAGACAATCCAGGATAAATCAGTATGATCCCCAGCAATGACAATTCGAAGCATCATTATAAGCTGTCTTTATGGACAAAATCATTATAAACGGGTTAGAAATCGACACCATCATCGGAGTCTATAACTGGGAAAGGCAAAACAGCCAGAAAGTTATCCTCAATTTAACTCTGCTGACAGAACTCAATTCAGCGATGAAATCTGATCAGGTAAAAGACACCATCGATTATGCTGCGGTTGTCGAGCGCATCGAAAAGCTGTCTGATTCGCATCACCCGGAACTGGTGGAAAAATTTGCCGATCTGATTTTCGCAGATCTGTTTAGCGCTTTTCCGCTGGCAGAAATTCAGTTGGAAATTCTCAAACCAGATATTTTAAAACAGGTGCAATCGGTGGGCATAGCTGTCACCCGTAAAAAAGATGATTACATCGTAAAAGGAACATTAAGTTGAGCTTACCAGAAATTATTATCCTGGCGCTTATACAGGGATTGTCAGAGTTTCTGCCTATTTCCAGTTCGGCGCATTTGATTTTACCTTCGCAACTCTTTGGTTGGCACGATCAGGGATTGGCCTTTGACGTTGCGGTGCATGTGGGCAGTTTACTGGCGGTGGTCAGCTATTTCCGCAAGGAAGTACTGCAATTAACCGTCGGCTGGGGGCAATCTCTCACCGGCAACGTGACCGAAGACGGTAAACTGGCCTGGATGATTATCTTAGCAACCTTGCCGGTGATCATTGTGGGCTTTCTGGTGAAGGACTATGTGGAAGGCTGGCTGCGTTCCGGTTATGTAATTGCCACCACCACTATTGTTTTCGGTCTGTTGTTGTACTGGGCCGACAAAGTGGCAACCCGGCAACAGGGAGACGTTGAGCTTACCTGGAAAAAAGCCCTGATTGTCGGTCTGGCGCAGGTAGCGGCCATTATTCCCGGCACTTCTCGCTCCGGTGTGACTATGACCGCGGCATTGTTTTTAGGCATCAGCCGCGAAAAAGCCGCCCGGTTTTCGTTTTTATTGTCTATCCCCACCATTTTGGGCGCCGGCACTATCCTGACTTACAAACTATTGTCCAGTGACGTGGCCGTTAACTGGGAAGAACTGTTTTACGGTGTTGTATTATCCTTTATCAGTGCTTATATCTGCATTACGCTGTTTTTAAAGTGGATCTCCACACTGGGAATGACGCCCTTTGTTATTTACCGGATCGTACTGGGGATTGTTATTTTTGCTGTTTTAGCGATTTAAGGGAATTGCATTATGTCTGAAACGATTTTTACCAAGATCATTAACAAAGAAATTCCGGCCGATATCCTGTACGAAGACGACGAAGCGTTGGCCTTTAAAGATATTAATCCGCAGGCGCCGGTGCATTTTTTGGTGATCCCGAAAAAGCCCATCGCCACCATTAATGATATGACCAAAGAAGACAACGCTTTGGTGGGCCACCTGCATTGGGTAGCCAGCCATATCGCCAAAGAGCAAGGTTTTGCCCAGGATGGTTTCAGAACCGTGATGAACTGCAATGAGCACGGTGGTCAGACGGTTTATCACATTCATCTGCATGTGTTGGCGGGTAAGCCGTTGGGTTGGCCGCCTTACCAGGAAAAATTAAAAGTTTAGTGGCTTGTCTTTAGCCCCAAAACCTGCGCTAACTTGCTTTTTACGGAGCGCCAGTGGGTTGCCGGAATGGCCGGCGCTTTTTGTTGCAGATAATCAAAGTCTGCTTCGGTTAATTGTACTTCTGCGCCATGTGCCAGCAGGATGCTGTCAGGCGCCAGTTGTCTGATTCGGTTTAATGATGCCTTATAGCGATTGGGATAAAACACCGGATAGGGCGGAATAAACCGCGCTTTTACCTTCACCATCAGATCGGCCACATACACTTTGTGACTGGGCTGATGCCAGAGACTGATATCCCTGTCTGTATGACCCTGGGTGAAAAGTACCCGCCAGTCTTCAAATTCCGGGATCTGGTCTTCATCATTGAGATACCTGTCAGCTTTCATCCAGGGAGAGTACCAAATCAGGCGGCGCGATTTTTTCATTCTCCCGGCCACCCAATGGGCCAACAAGATATCGGTTAAATGCATCAACCAGCCATCAAGGCCGCTATACCATTGGCCGGGCACATTGCCAGTGATGATTTGCGCTTTGGTGATTTGCTTTAAGGCTCTGGCACCCCCGGCATGGTCCGGGTGCATATGGGTAACCATTATCACCTTGAGGTGGTGCAATGGGCGCTTAAGCTGTTCGCTGATAAACCGGCAAATGTTCTGCACATCAGCCCGGGATGCGCCGTCCAGTAGCATAAGGCCATGGGGTTCTTCTACCAGCCAGATATCCTGGATATAGCCTTCAAGGCGATGTAACTTCATGAATATTGTTGTTTAAGGCGTTAAATTGCTGATAGTTATCAGTGTAGCAATGAAACATCCGAATTCAAACGGTTGTTTGAATTCGGGTTTCATACAAAAGGGCTGGTAATCTTACAGGCCCAATACCTGCTTACCCTGGGTAAAGGTAATGTCTACCGGGATATTGGCTTGAGATAAGCGGTCCAGGTCTGCCTGTAACGCCTCATCAATCAGTCCTTTTTCTGCTACCAGCTTAGCAACACCGTCGTAATCTCCGTTGCCCTGTAAGGTCAGAATTAATTCCGACAAGCTGCTAACGGCCTGTTGCATCTTATCCATATCAACGGAGTATTGACCCTGTTCATTGCGACTAAAAGCGCCTTGCTCTTTAAAATAATTAAAGCGCACCATGTTAGCTTTACCGTGCGCACTGGAAGCGCCAAAGCGCACAGAACGGAAGATGCCAGCCATAAACGTGGTGTAGTAGTCCTGTAAAACCCCTTCAGCGATTTCCCCTTTTTCCAGTAATTGCTGAATCATATACAGACCCAGAATATCGGCTTTACCTTCTTCCAATGCTGAGGCGTGTTCTTTCAGCGCCTGACGCACGGTACCCTTGTCGTTAATGGTATTTTTAATACCTAAACCATGCGCCACTTCGTGAAACATGGTGTTGGCAAAAAAGGCATCAAAGGTAATGTTTTGGCGCTGTTCGGGGACAATCAACTCCTGAGCAATGGGCACCAGGATATGATCGAATTTGGCGCGCATGGCATTTTTAAGCTGCAGGCGTCGGGTGCCTTTGGAAAGTTGCACTTCTTCGTCATTGGGCAGATTGATAGCAATGGTTTTGCTACCGGCATTGGAATGACCGGCATAATAAATCACGTCGTAGGCATTCAGGTCGGCATTGGCACCTGGGGTTTCCTGTTTATAGGCTTCGGCAACCGGCAGACCTTGTTGCAATTCCGGCAGGAACTGCGCGTATTTAGCGAGCTTTTCGCTCCATTTTAAATCTTTGATTAAAACATAAGATTCAAACGCGGCACGATAACCAAATAGCTGATCTTCATAAGTCTCAATAGGGCCATAAACCAATTCAATGGGATTGGTTTTCATGTCCATCCAGGCGAAATCAGACGCCTGATAATCGTCGCTGAGCAAGGCTTCTGCACGCATGTTCAGGTAATTGGTGAATTCCTGATTTTCAGCAAGCACTGCAGCCTGTTTAAGTAGTCCGGCGGCGCGTTCCAGTGGCACCTTATATTTTTGCGAATAAGGGATGACTTTGAGTTCGCCGGCCTGTCGTTCAATTACTGAATACAGTCCGTCTTTTGCAGGCAACTGCGCTGCTTCAAATTCGGCCTTATCCATATCTTGCGGGTAAAACTGAGCACCGTGAGATTTGGCTTCTACACCTGTTAAAAAGGCTTTGTCACCGTCCAGTCGGTCCCAGGGGCCGTAGTTAATTTCTGCGAATTTTCGTACTTTGGGATCGGTTATTTGCGCCAGCAACTCATCTTTATTTGGGCCGTATGCCTGTTGCCAAAACAGCTCGTCCATGATCACCGACGCATCAATTAACACCGCTAACATCGTTTTTTGATTGTCTGACAGGTGGGAGAGATCGGCATTCAGTTGTACCTGCTTATAGATATCTAGACGATTTTCAAATTCAGGTAACAGGGAATAGGGGGCAACTTCCGGATTGGCCGTGGCTGAGCCCGCTACGGGATCTTTCGGCTGACAGGCGCTTAGCGCCAACAGGGAAGTGGCGAGCAGAATACCGCTCAGTGGGTTTTTTCTCATCGTTAAACACTCATTATTGTCGTTATTGAAATTAAAACTGCGGATAACATTATTCAATTCCTGGTAAAAATCAAATCTGCAACAAAAATTGCATTTTTTACACAGCCTCATTTCAAAAAAAATTTGTGCCAGATCAGATAAATGGCTGGTGAATCGAAGAAAATAAATTAAACTCAAGGGGTAGGGATGTTACTGGCGGTTAGCATATTAATTGAGCAGTATTTGCTATTTTTGATGATCATTATTTTATGAGTTTTGGTATTGGATGGATTTTTATACCCGAACGGCTCTGGTTATCACAAGAGGTTAGTACAGCCCACTTCGTTCAAACTAGTAGTCCTGATCCATCGCAATCAGGTTCATATGAAAAGGTTGGAAAATGTCCACTGAAAATGCATTGCTCACCATTCTGGTAGAAAAAATTAACAACGATACCCTGGTGTTGCCAACACTGCCAGCGATCGCACTTAAGGTTCGAAAGGCGGCTGATGATCCGGAAATTAACCTCAACGCCATGGCTGATGTAATTGGTCAGGATCCCTCATTGTCGGCGCGTATCATTAAGATCGCCAACAGTGCCTATATGGGGCGCAGCGTTAAAGTAGAATCTCTAAATCAGGCGGTAACCCGTATCGGTTTAACACAAATTAAAAACATCGCCACGGCTTTGGCGATGGAACAACTGTTTGTCAGTAAGAATGAGATTATTAAAGGCTATATTAATAAAATTTGGGATCGCACCGTCGATGTGGTTGCGAATGCGCTTGCCCTGTTTCGAATCTATCAGGATGAAACCAAAGATCGTCGGCTGAATGTGGATACGCTGACCTTATGCTCTTTGGTACACAATATCGGTATTTTGCCAATTCTGACAGAAGCCGAGCGCCATGAAGAAGTGTTTGCTAACCCTGCTTTTCTCAATGTCGCCGTGCAGAAATTGTCCGGACGAATTGGTGGTACTATCACCGCAGAATGGGGCTTTGGTAAAGACTTTGTACAGGTAGCCGAACATTGGCGCAATCTGAAAGTACAAACCGAATCTGTATCTTATCTGGATTTTGTCCGCATGGGGGCAGCGGTAGCCGGACATGTTAACAATCAGAAAGATGCCATCCTGAATCTGTGTATGCAGAAGAATATGATCAGCGATTTAGCGAAAGTTGAAAGCGACGAATACAAAGACATGAAAGAGGCCGGTAAGGCGATATTCAATTAAGCTAATCTTCTGGTCACAAGGTGATCACCGGTTACCAAAGAAAACCCCACGACAATGTGGGGTTTTTGTTGAAAGTACCCGGGTTAAAAAAGAGTACCTGATTTACATAGAGTACCTGATTTAAAAAGAGTAGGTGGTCTGAACGTAGAAATAGGTGGTGTTGCCCTCGGGATTGGCATTCTGCACATCATCAAAGAACTTGCCTTTGATAAGGTATGCCGCGCCCGTCTCAAAGCGAATGTTGTCCTGAATCTGGTGTCGGATCCGGGTTTCAAACTGATGGCCGACAAATGATTCACGCGTTGTATTTCTGGCGCCGATGGCAGGCAATGCGTCATCTTTGTCAGCCAGCCAAACCGGCCGATACCCCAAAAATGCCCCTACGTCTTTCGCGGGTGAGAACTTCCAACGCAATCCGGGGGCCAGGATATTACTGCGCGCAAAGGTGCCATACAGGTTAGTGGCACCAAAATCGAATCGTCTCACTCCATACAGGGTGTCGAAGCGATTGTATTCATCGTCAGCGGGATTATCGTCACCGGTAGCGTAATCGAATTCAAACAACAGGGTGGACTTCCAGTTGTCCGTAAATTTATAGCCGAACGAGAGATGAAAAAAGTAAGCTGAGACATCAAGGTCAGTAATATCCGCGGCACTGGAACTGGCTCTGGCATCGCCAAATTGGTAAGCGGCTGCCAGCTGATACCCCCAGTCATTGGGTAAGTAGGCCTGATCCCATTTTATCCCAAAGGTGTGAATATCCCGGTTACGGGTGCCTAAGTCAGCCTGATCTTCCTCTTTCAGGCCAAAATAAAACCATTCGCCGGTCGCCTTGGTGGCGTATTTACGATTAAAGTGAACGCCATAAAACACATTGTCGGCATAGGGTTTATCGAGTTTTACACTGTTGCTGTCCAGTTCATCACGGGAGCGGGGCAGCCGGTTATCGGGCGCTGCATAGATAAACTGCCAGGTATCAAAATTTCGTTGAAAGTTCGCCAGTACACCAGTAAATGAATTGTGCGTATTGCGGTATCGGGTTCGCGCCACAAAACGCCTGCTGCCCATATCAACGGTAAAACGGCCCAGTTTGACATCGGCTTTGCCGTCTAACGCGGGAAACAGAAATCCCAAATGTGCCTGGATTGGCTCTAATGCATTCACGTCATCCGTGCCCAGTGGGGTATCTTCGTCATCCAGCCACATTCTGGCGTCCATTAATTCTGCAACGGCGTAAAAATTATCACTACTGTATTTTGCTTTTAAAGTCAGCCGATGCGACAGGGCCTGATCGCTGCTGCCAGCGGCCTGTCGGACCGGATTGTCCACTAATTCTACTCTGACACGATAACTACCGCTGATATCAATTTCGGCGGCAAGATCAGTACTAACCAGAGTTACCACAGGGGCTAAGGATAAAAAAATATACTTTTTAACGGATTTCATTAAGTGATTCCCGATTCAGTGAGCGTGCAATTTCAGTCTAGTACAAATTTCCGAATTACCTAAAATTAGCGCAGTCCGCTCTTAATTTAGTCATGAACAACTGGTGAATGAAACCTCGATAAATCGATATGTCAGGCGTTTCAGTGTGCACTTTCACACTGTGGGTATATTATCTTTAGGAATAAAAACTTCTGATCTTTTTCACAATTAAATTGGTGTTTTTACTGGGAAATTTAGCAAAGCAAACTATATTGGAGTGGAGATATAAAACATTATATTGGACCCGGTTATGAATTTTAAAAGTATTGGAGTGAAGTACTCCATTCCCATCGTTGCCATGGGGCTGGCAACGATTATCGTCTTTTTATCCTATTCCCAGTTAACTAATCACATCGAGCGGGAAGCCAGTACTTTTCCGTCTGAGTTTATGCCGGCGGTGAGCCTGGTGTTAAATGGTGATCGCGATCTTTATCAGGCACGGGTGGCAGAGCAGCAACTGGTGTTTGGCACAGGCAATCAATCGGCAGTGACGGAATTGCAGGAAAACGCGCAACAGGCGTATGACCGGTTCATGCAATATAAACGTTTAATGAGTTCCTATCCCGATATCATCCGGCAACTGTCTGAATTTGAAACCTTATACAATGCCTGGTTGTCGAGTATTGAACAGGTGAAACAACTCTCCGCCAGTGGTGATTTGGAGCGCGCCAGACAATTGTCAAACGGGGCCTCCGAGGAGCGTTTTCAGGCGCTGAGAACAGTGTTTGACGTAGCGGGCGAGTTGGCTTTTTCCAGAGCAAATCAGCTAAAGGACGAGATAGAAGCACAAAACAGTTTTTTTAAGGCGATTGCGGCCATCTGTATCATATTGGTGATCATCGCCTGTTCTGTCGTGGCGTTTCTGAGTCAACGTTCGTTATTGTTGCGCATCAACGAAATTACCCAACGCATTGAAGAAATTGCTTCGGGCGGTGGTGATCTGACTCAAACCATTGTCAAAAAGCACAATGATGAACTCGGGGCACTCGGCGATGCCTTTAATAGCTTTATCCAGAGTCTGGCGAGTCTGATAAACGATATTCGCCATCAGGTGCACGATTTAAGTGATGCCAGCGACAGTCTGAAAAAATCCGCCGACAGCACTACGGAAATTGTCAAAGCTCAATGTTCAGATTCTGACATGATCGTCAGTGCCGTTCATGAAATGAGTATGGCTACGATTGAGATGTCATCGATTGCGCAAAAAACCGCAGAGAACATGGAGTTGGCAAAACTTTCTGCCGAAAAAGGGGTATCGGTTATTGCCGACTCAGTTAAACAGATAAACTCTGTGCATCAGAGTATCGAGTCGGCTTCTACCAGTGCTCACAAGTTATCTGAAAACTCAGAAAAAATATCGGATGTGTTAAATGTCATCAGAGGCATTGCTGAGCAAACCAATTTGCTGGCGTTGAACGCAGCGATTGAAGCGGCGCGCGCCGGTGAGCAGGGACGAGGCTTTGCCGTGGTTGCTGATGAAGTACGGTCATTAGCCAGTAAAACTCAGGACTCCACTGAAAATATCCAGTCAATGATTCAGGAAGTGCAGTCAGGAGTGGATAACGTGGTTGCTGTGGTTCAGAAGGTGTTTGATGAAGTGGGGGTAACGGTTACTTTGTCTAAAGAAACCGAAGAACACATCAATAATGCGTTAAACACCGTCGACAATGTATTTGAAATGTCTATTCAGACGGCAACGGCAACCGAAGAGCAAACCGCAGTGGCCGAAGACATTAATCGCAATCTCACCTCTTTGAACGAGAAAACTAATCTGACTTCAGAAGAAGCTAACCGAACCCGTAATGCCGCAACACTGATTTCGGATAAATCACAATCGATATCCGTCAGTATCGGTAAGTTCAAAACACACTAATAAAAAATGCCCCGGAACGGGGCATCTAATGCGAACTACGTATTGCGCACTACAACAATGCGTTGTGCTCTGTTAAGCGTCTTCTTGCAGATCAAAAATGTCCTGTAAGTAACCGATAAAACGCACCAGTTCACCCGACATCAGCGCAAAATCTGCATCCAGTTTTGCCGCTTTTTGGTCTTTGGGAATATCATCATTTTGTTCCCGCAGTACGTCGGTAAATTTAATGCGTTTAATCGCCAGATCTTCCTGCAAAATGGCCGTCAATGTATCTTCCCATTTTACCGAAATTTTGTGCACGGATTTACCCGAAGCAATGTGGTTTAACATTTCTTCTGAGGTCAGGTCCTGATTTTTGCAGCGGATCACACTGGCTTCTTCCGCTTCGTCTTTAAATTCGGCTTCGTCTTGTAGTTCCAGCCCTGCCGGTACCTTATTCTCCTGCAACCAACTGGTTAACGATGCCGCAATACTGGTTCGGCCCAGTGGTACTACCGGCAAAGAACCCATCGCTTTACGCAACAGGGCCAGGAAGGTTTCAGCCTTACCATCGGCAGAGGCATCAACAAACACCAGATTTTCTTTGGGGCTGATCATGCCGTGTAAAAAACTGTTTTTGGTAAAAGCTTGCGGCAGCAGACGGTGTACAATCTCTTGTTTGAGATCCTGCTTGGCTTTTTTGCCGACCGGCGCACCGGTTTCTGATTCAATTTGCGCGACCTTTTCTTCTAATTCTGCATTAATTACCGAAGATGGCAGTAAACGCTCCTGTTTTTTCAGGGTCAGTAAAAACCGCCCATTGGCCAGGTGAAATAATTCCTGACCACCTTCCAGCGGTGCTACCCAGCCCATAGTTGCTAATTCTTGCTTGCCACAATGGCGAAATGCCACCTGGGTTAACTGCTGCTGGAAATCTTCAGGGGAAATATCGAGAGACTCGGTAATCGAATAAACTTTTAAATTTTTAAACCACATAATCTTCTTAGCGTCTGTATGAACAATCGGTTTCGGTGCTGTTGAACCCGATTTGGATCTGAGAAAAGGGCAGGAGATTAGCAGGTCTGCACCTGCTAATCCAGTTTAACCGGCGCGTTTGTTTTTCGGAAAATTAATGATGTATCTAAGCCCTTGACCAGGCTCACTTTCTGCTTCAATTTTACCGCCCAGGGTTTGCGTTACCAGGTTGTACATGATGTGAGTGCCTAGGCCGGAACCCCCTTTGCCGCGCCGGGTGGTGAAAAAGGCATCAAAATGTTTTTCTAACATTTCTTTGTTGAGACCTTTGCCGTTGTCCTGATAGTCAATGTGCACCAGGTTGTCGTCACTCCAAATTTTCATCCTGATGTGGCCTTCTCTGACGTTTTCAAAACCGTGTATCAGGGAGTTCATGATCATATTAGTCACGATTTGTGCAACTGCACCGGGCGCGCATCTTACGGTTAAATCATCCGGGCAGTCGACATCAATCGTGTGATTGGTTTTCTTAAATTTAGGAGCCAGCGACTGCGTGACTTCGCGGATATATTCTTTCATATCCACTTCTCTTTCGGCTTCACTGGTTTGGTCTACCGCCACCTGCTTAAAGCTGGCGACCAGATCTGACGCCCGGTTCAGGTTTGATAGCAGCAAAGTGGTGGTTTGTCCTGCTTCATCAATAAAGGCCGTCATGGTTTTGCTGGTCAGTTTTTTGTCGTCAAATGCGGTTTGCAGTGATTTTAGCCGGTCCTGTAAAAAACTGGCCGCGGTGACACTGACACCAATTGGTGTATTCACATCGTGGGCAATACCGGCCACCAGGCCGCCCAGAGAGGCCATTCTTTCTGATTCTACTAATTGATCTTGCGCTACCTTTAATGACTCCATCGAATCCGCCAATTCATTGTTTTTGCGGATCAGGGTATCTTCTGCAAAACGGCGACTGTCGTTCTCCCGTTTAAGCTCTTCCTGTTTGACCATCAACTCATCTTTTTGCTGTTCCAGATCCAGCATGATTTTAGACAAACTGGCGGTTTTCTTGGCTACTTCCTGTTCCAGCATCAGGTTTTGTTCGTCCAGTTTGCGGTTGGCTTCTTTCAGTTCAGCCTGTGCGCCCCCCAGACGATTCTGAAAATCGATTAAATCGTCCACCAGTTTATTGTAGGCATCGCGTAAAACGGCCAGCTCATTATCATCTTCAATTTTGACGTGCAGTTTTGAGGATTCCAGGCGGTCGATATCGAATTCGTTTATCTGGTGAGTTAAATCAGACAACGGCTCGGTTAACATGCGCCGAAAGGCATTGAGAAACAAGAATACCAGAAAGCCGGTTTTTAAAATGGCATTGCCAATCAGGAAGAAAACACCCACCTGGATACGGCCAAATATGATCTCAAAACTGGAATAGAGTGTGACATCGCCAACGTTAGACGTTCGCCCGGAAAACTCGAATATAAGCGGGAATGTATAACCAAAGGTACCGCCTCCGTGGTCCTGCATAACACCTGTGTTTACCGGGTCCATTTGTAGAACCACTGTGCGCCCTAAATCGGCAATATAGTTGCCATTCTCGTCGCGGATCTGCACACCCTCAACAATGGGCAGCTCCATCAATCCTTCAGCGATAGATTGCGCCTGCGGTGTGTTAAGTTCCCAAATGGCACGAGTCAGACTGGTACTGAAAGTATTTTTGAGAGTTTGTAATTCACTTTGTATGTGATTTTTAGCGTTGAGATATTCAGTTAATATCTGACCGACGGTGACGATTAACGTCAAGATAAAATAAACAGACAGCACTCTGGTCAAAAGTTTTCTTGATAATCCAATTTTAACTTTTGACATTTAACGTAGCCCTTCGTAATTTGCTAAATCCTGTTGAAACAGACCCTGAGCCAGACTCATTGTAATGGTACCCGAAGAATAAGAATTATTTTTTTGTGTTCCTCGGCTAAGAATATGCAGAAAATGTTAATTAGACAAGGCGCAGCCAGGCTTAATTTTCTTTGTTTAACCTGAGGTTATGTTATGGTTTTTGCTGTTTGAAGATGGAAATTTCATAATTTTGTCATCAAATCGACAAATAATTGCCGCGGCTATTTTGATTGAGGTGGTAAAGTGACTAAAAAAATTCTCGTAGTTGAAGATGAAGCGCCCATCAGGGACATGATTAAATTTGTATTAGAGCAATCCGACTTTGATGTCACAGAAGCGGGAGATTACGACGTTGCTCTTGATTCTGTCACCGAACCCTATCCAGAGATTATTTTGCTGGATTGGATGTTACCGGGCGGCAGTGGCATACAACTGGCCAAAAAGCTCAAACAGCACGAACACACTAAAGATATTCCCATTATCATGCTGACCGCCAGAGGTGAGGAAGAAGATAAGGTAAGAGGACTGGATGCGGGTGCTGATGATTACATTACCAAGCCTTTTTCTCCCAAGGAATTAATCGCCAGAATTAAAGCGGTGTTGAGAAGAACCTCACCGACCTCTAATGAAGAGCCGATCAGTTTCAGTGGATTGGTGTTAGATCCGGTTTCGCACCGTGTGACATCTCATGGCAACGCCTTAAAACTTGGGCCAACTGAATTTAAACTGCTACACTTTTTCATGACCCATTCAGAGCGTGTTTATAGCCGCGAGCAGCTTTTGGACAATGTTTGGGGAACCAATGTTTATGTTGAAGACCGCACAGTCGATGTTCACATCCGACGCCTGCGCAAGGCCATTTCTGGCCACGGTCATGAGAACATGATACAAACGGTTCGCGGCTCCGGGTATCGCTTTTCTGTAAAGCAGTAAATAGGCTGTTCACCAGACCGGATGGTGTAATCTAACTAAAAAAGGTAGCACTTGTATAATCCCTTCTCCTGGGTGAAAAGTATAACCCGCATTGCCTCCTGGTATGGTTTGGCACTGTTGGCGGGTTGGTATTTTGATGCCTGGTTATGGTCATTTGCACTGGCCTCGACCTCGCTGGTTATCATTAATTACTTTCACCTGATCAAGCTCAACAACTGGTTGTGGCACAGTAAAAAGTTCACGCCACCTGATGCTGCGGGTATCTGGGGCTATATATACGACGGCATATATTACATGCAGCGTCGAAATCGCCTTAAACGCAAAAAACTGGGTAATTTGATTCGTCGTTTTCGCGAAGGTTCGGAATCATTGCCGGATGCCGCGGTAGTACTGGATGCCGACTGGCATATCGAATGGTGTAATCGTCTGGCTCGTATCGAGCTGGGTCTAAACTGGCCGGAAGATGCCGAGCGGCGCATCGACAATTTAATTCGGCATCCGGACTTTGTGAAATTTCTGCGCAACGGCAATTACGATAATCCCATTGAAATTGAATCACCCACGAATATCAATCGGGTGTTAGAGTTTCGGATGATGCCCTATGGTGAAAAGCACTATCTGCTTATCGCCCGCGATATCACTCAAATCAGCCATGTTGAACAGATACGCAAAGATTTTGTGGCTAATGTCTCCCATGAACTGCGAACACCACTGACCGTATTAAGCGGGTATCTGGAAATGCTCAAAGAAAGCCCTGACATGCCAGAGTCCTTTATTGAAAAAGCCTTTGAAGAGATGGGAACACAATCGGTGCGAATGCAAAGCCTGGTGGAACAGTTGCTGGCCTTGTCGCGCATTGAGGCCAGTACCGAACGCGTCTATGAAAAAATCGTCAATGTGCCTCAGGTGCTGCGCACCATCGAAATTGAAGCCCAGTCCCTCAATAAAGATAAGCATCACGATATTCAGTTTGAGATTAAAGACGACCTGGTGATCTACGGTGTCGAAACCGAGTTGCGCAGTGCCTTTTCGAATTTGATCTTCAATGCCATCAATTACACGCCCAACGGCGGCGTTATCCGGATCTGCTGGTGCCGGGATGGTGACAAGGCCAGATTTAAAGTGGTGGACAATGGTGATGGTATTGCCGAAGAACACCTCAGTCGTTTAACTGAGCGCTTTTATCGCGTCGACAAAGCCCGTTCCCGCAAAACCGGCGGAACCGGATTGGGATTATCTATTGTTAAACATGTTTTGTCCCATCATAATTCCCGTCTCGAGATCAAAAGTGAGGTGGGCGAGGGCAGTGAGTTTTCTTTTTCCTTTTCAAAGCAAATTATTGCCAGTGTCTAAGCTTGTCCCGGTTTTATTGCTGTGCAGTTTGGCTATCAGGCCAGTATTGAGTGTCGCTGCGGATAGCACTCAGGCCTACAACGTAACCCATGGCATTGCCGGCACGATTATTTCAGTCGGTTCAGATACTATGTCTAATTTAACGTCGGTCTGGGCTGAAGAATTCAGCGAACACTATCCGCAGGTTAAATTTCAGTTGCAGGCAGCTGGCTCTTCAACCGCACCGCCTGCTATGACCCACGGAACCGCCAACATTGGCCCGATGAGCCGCACCCTGAAAGCATCCGAGCGCGATGCGTTCATCAGTGAATTTGGTTACGAACCCACCCTTGTGCCGGTGGCCTTAGATGCCATCACATTGTTCGTAGACCTGGATAATCCGGTAACGGCCTTATCACAGCAACAGATTGATGCGATTTTTTCAGTTACCCGGTTTTGCGGTGGCCCTGGCGCCATTGAGCATTGGTCGTCAATTACCGGCAGTGATTTGTTCCCGCACCGCATTCGCATGTTTGGACGCAGTGCAGTTTCCGGTACCTATGGCTTATTCAAAGATAAAATACTGTGCAATGGTGACTTTAAGGCGCAGGTGGCTGAGCAACCCAGTTCGACATCCGTTGTGCAGTCTGTGGCCTTTTTCAAGGGCGCGATTGGTTATGCGGGCTGGGGCTTTCAAAATGCAGGCGTTAAACTGTTATCTGTAAAGCTATCGGAAGACCGGGCTGCGATTGCCCCATCGGAAACCAATATCCGCACCGGCGAATATCCCTATTCCCGATTTTTGTATCTGTTAATCAATAAACACCCCGGAGAACCGCTGGCTAACCCCTACCTGGAGTTTGTGCGATTCATTTATTCTGCCCAGGGCGATGCCATCACCCGCAGAGAAGGTTATGTGCCTTTGGGGGCGGCCCGTTCATCGCAGGTATTGTCACTTTTAGAGGCCGGACAATAAGTCCAGGCAAGCTGTTTCTCTCCTTTTTCTGCGTTACAAATATGAAAGTTTTGTGACGCTTACTACCCCTGTAACAAAATTGTCATTCACTTTAAGTACTCTGCGTGCGATTAAAATCTAGTACTCATTAATATTTATATTCTTGAACACATATCAACTTCCGGAGAACCCGATGGAACTTAAGAATTTATTTAAAGTTAGTGCAATTGCAGTAGGTTTAACTCTTGCTGGTTGTGGTGGAGATATCAACGTAACTCCAACAGTGAATGATAGCAGTGTTAACAACTCTAATAATACAACCAATAACAACAATAACCCTGATACGAGTGAGCCACCTGCAGATGAAAATCCTTGTGCTTCTTACGGTGAGCTGCAGGGAAATTATGACGGAACAGATTGTACTTACAATGCTTCTTTTGCAAGTTCGACGGTTGAAATTACAGAAGACTTATCTCTGGATGCGTTAGAAAATGGCGGCGTACATTATTTTCTTGGTTCTTTAATTATGGGTGAAGGTTGTAACACCGTTGCTGAAGCATGTACTGTCGAAGTAAACGGTCCTACACTGACAGTTGAAGCGGGTGCCACTGTTGTATTTGACAACGCTTCTTCACGTGTACAAATCAACCGCGGAGCTAACATTGTTGCTGAAGGTACTTATGCCGCTCCGGTTACCTTTACTTCTGCTAAAGCATATTCTCGCCTTGATACCGTAGGTAACGGCGCTTCTCCTCAGGATTGGGGTGGCATCATGATCGACGGCTTTGGTATTACTGACCAATGTACAGACGCAGAGCGCAGTGCCGGTACCTGTAACGCTGAGTCTGAAGGTGCAGTGACTTACTATGGTGGTTCTGACAATACTGACAACAGTGGTAGTCTGAGATTTGTTAAAATCCATTATGCTGGTGGTTTACCGGCAGGTGCTGAAGAAGGTAATGACTTAAACTCTTTAAGTTTATTTGCTGTTGGTTCAGGTACCACCATTGAATACATCGATATTTATGCTGGCTACGATGACGGTATTGAATTGTTTGGTGGTGCTGTTGACCTGAAGTACATCGTTGTTACTGATACCCAGGATGACAGCATTGATATTGATGCAGGTTGGCAGGGCAACGCACAGTTTATTTTGGCAAAGCATGGAACTGTTGTTAATGCGAACGGTGAAGTGATTGCAATGGGTAACAATGGTTTTGAATCAGACGGTGAAAAAGGCGACAGTTCTGCTGAAGCTCCTGCTTCTGCACCTCATATTGCTAATGTTACGGTAATCACTACTGATAACTTGTCAGTACGTGACACAGACCCATCAACGGCTGTTAAGCTTGATGATAATATCTCCGCGACCTGGTACAACGGCCTGCTGGTTAAAGCGGTTGACACTCAAAGTTTCTGTTTTGATATTTCTGGCGATGCTGTAGATAACGTTGTTGCCAATGTAACATCATTCCAAAACTCAGTTGCTGCTTGTGCAACATTGTCAGACGATACTGACCTGACTGCTGAAAATGGAAACACAACAACAGTTACCGCTTGGTTTGAAGGTGGTAACAGTGAAGTTACTGGTGGTAACGCTGATGTATTGGCTGGCAACGGGTTTGCAACTGCAACTGGAAGTGCAGACATCACTGTTTCACCTTTTGATGTAACGACTTTAGGTGACTTCTTCACCGCAGTAGACTTCATTGGTGCTGTATCAGACACAGACACTTCTTCAGATTGGTACAACTGGGCAAAAGACGCTTTCGATAATTCAAACGACGAATAATCAATTTGTATCAATAGATAAATAGGCGCCGTTGTTGCGCCTTTTTATCAATTCTGAAAGTGGGATTGAATTATGAAGACTCGATATAGAGCAAGTAAGATCTCAGTTGCAGTCGCTCTTTCAATGTTAGCAAGCCCAGTGCTTGTCTACGCTCAGGAAGACGACGCGGCAATTGAAGAAGTTGTTGCCAGAGGTTCTCGTTTACAGGGAACCGCGGCAGCAGTAATCGAAGAGCGTAAGAACCAGGCTTTTGTTGCAGACATTTTAGGTGCTGAGCAAATATCTCGTACTGGTGATGGTGATGCCGCTGCGGCTCTTCGAAGAGTGACTGGTTTGACGTTAGTAGATGGCAAATTTATCTACGTGCGCGGACTAGGTGAGAGATACTCCAGTGCCCGGTTGAATGGCGCAGCAATTCCGAGCCCAGACTTAACTCGTAACGTTATACCACTGGATATATTTCCCACCAGCGTGATAGAGAGCCTGTCTGTACAGAAAGCATATTCCCCTAACATGCCTGCGGCATTTGGTGGCGGTAACGTTGATATCAGAACTAAATCCGTTCCTGGCGAGTTTGTAGGTGGGATTCAGGTTGGCGTTGAAGCTGACTCCAATAGTTCTGATGGCTTTACCTATAACCGCAATGAAAATGGACAACCTGAAGCGTTAAAAAATGCCGTTTTACACTACAAAGGTGATTTTTCATTAGCCAGCATTATTAACCGTGATGTGTTAACTAATAACGAAAGTGCCACGGCAGCTCAGCAGGCGACGACAGTCAACCATGATTTGATGAAGTCACTCCCGCGAGATATGTCGATTACTGACGGTTCACTGGACCCAAATTATTCCATTCAGGCGTTTATTGGCGATAGCTACGACGAAGATTGGTTGGGCGGAACTATCGGGTTTTTGGCATCGGTTGCTTACGATAATAAATGGAAGTATACAGAGCGACGTAATGCCGTTATTAACCCCAATCAGGTTGAAAGCGACTGTTCGACAACACTGGACACTGAAGAAGCCGTTGCCAATTCATGTTTTGATCAGTTTGTTGATTCGGAAGTTACCAATGAAAACGAGCGTCTAAATGGGCTGTTAAACATTGGCTACCGACTGGGTACTCATAGCATTAGCTACAATAAAATATATATTGAAGATAATGAAGATGAAGCTGAAATTTCGATACTGCAAAACCCGACACTAAACAACACCATTGTGAGTGGTAATAGGGCCGGCCGGGAACATAGTTTCACCTTCGAAGAGCGTACTTTAGACGTGGATCAATTTCGCGGTCAACACACGCTACTTGATTACTGGGGAATTGGCGCCGACTGGCAATATACCCAATCAGAAGCTGAAACAGATATTCCACTGCAGGCAACCTACGCGTTTACCGATCAATATGATGATAACCAGCAATATGTTGACAGCATCATAAGTGGTGGCAATGGCCAGGTAAACTATGAGTTTGTAGAAATGGATGACTACATGAAATCCTGGGGCGGCAATGTAAACTTACCAATCTCATTAGGCAAATATGAGTTGGAGTTCAGAGCTGGATGGGATGTTCTTGATCGTTCCAGGTACTACACTACCTCGAGCTTTTTCGTAAACAACACAGGTACCGCTGTTAGTGTCAATGACGATTTGAGTGATATAAACGGTATAACTTCATACCTGGATAATCAGTTTATTGACAGTACTAACCTTCAGTTAGCGTTTAACGAACCTGAGTTGTCTGAGCCAGATGATTATTTGGCGGCACAAAAAGTAGAAGCAGGATATGGCTCATTCGATGTAATTTATGATAACACGTGGCGTATTAGTGGGGGTCTTCGTTTTGAAGACTTTAAACAGGTCGCCATTGGAACATCATCTTCAATATTTACCCGTGAAGATTTTGAAGCGGTATATAGTGAAGAAAACATCATGAATGGCTCAGTGCAGCAAAGTGATTGGTACCCTTCGCTTAGCCTGACTTACATTAATGGTGACGACTACCAATTGAGATTTGGTTACGGTGAAACTGTCGTTAGGCCGGATTTAAGAGAAGTTGTTCCGGTAGGTTATTTTGATCCTTTAACGGATATAAGAACCTCAGGTAATACTCAGCTAACGGCAAGTACACTTAAGAACTATGATGTTCGATATGAGTTGTATTATCCCAATGGTGATAATTTGGCATTGTCATTATTTTACAAGGATATTGCTGCTCCCATCGAAACTATCCTGAGAATTGGTGATTCTTCCTATACTGCTGGTTTTACCAATGGTGACACTGCTGAGCTTTATGGAATCGAGGCTGAGTGGTTATATGACTTATCCTGGTTGGCAAGTGGCTTCTTTACGTCAGGAAACATCACATTAAGTGACTCTGAAGTAACCATAGATGCGGCTGATGCCGGAAGCTTAACCAATACAACCAAGCGGATGAATGGTCATTCAGAGTACGTAGTGAACCTTCAACTAAGCTACGATTCAGCTGATGGTGAACACAGTGCTTCTTTGGTTTACAACGTGTTTGGGGAGCGAATTCTTGCATCAGGTATCAATGGCCGTGAAGATGCTTTTGAACAACCGTTCCATTCTTTAGATGTAGTTTATTCTTACTATCCTTCGTTTAATAGTACAATAAAGTTCAGGCTAAAGAACCTTCTTGGCGAGGACCAGGAAGTAACACAAAACGATATCGCTGTTCGCACCCGAACTGTTGGTACAACGTTTAACGTAAGTTACAAATACGATTTTTAATCGACTTAATGAATTGGGCTTCCGATTGGAAGCCCAATAATTACCTTCCTGTTTTGATTACAACAACACTTCTAAACCGTCAACTTTCTTGAACATCTGGTTTGTAATCTCGGCCAGGGGCAAAAACAGAAATTCTCGTAATGTAAAACGGCAAATCAATTGACACACAGCTTGCCTTTTTCAGCTTTGTCATATTTCTTCCATTAACCATCAATAAGATAACTTCCGGCTGCGAAAGCATTACTACGGGAAAGTTGGCCGACACTATGCCTGCAAACTCGGCCTGCTTAATTGGGGCGGCTGCGAAGCGCATTTGAGCGCAGCAAAATGTGATGTAATAAAACGATCATATTTCCCCCCTACAATCTCGCACCATCTTCGGGCGGTACGCCCAATTGTATAGTTAACACACATCTTAGGGTCTTTTTATATGAAGTTTTCCAAAACTTTTACCCTTTCAGTTGTAGCTGCAGCTTTGTCTGTCACTGCTATGACAGGAAGTGCTCAGGAAGATGGTTATATCAAACCAGCCATTGATACTGCTAAGCAAATTAACGAATCTGCCGCGACGTCTCAGGAAAAAGTTAATGCTTACTCTGAGCAGGTGGGCAACAAATTGCAAACTTTCAAAACCATCAATAAAGAAACCGATGGTTTGCGTGTTTATAACACCCAGTTGGAAAAGCAAATTGCTAACCAGGTTGCGGAAATGGCGGCACTGAATAAGTCCATTGACGAAGTCAGTGTGATTGAACGCCAAATCACCCCATTGATGATACGCATGATTGACGGACTGGAGCAGTTCGTGGAGCTGGATGTGCCGTTCTTACCAAAAGAGCGCTCTGACCGCATTGAATCATTACGCGACATGATGGACCGTGCAGATGTGTCTTCTTCTGAGAAGTTTCGACGTGTTATGGAAGCTTACCAGGTAGAAATGGATTACGGCCGCACTATGGAAGCTTACTCAGGCATTTTAAGTCTGGGTGGTCAGGAACGCGATGTCGACTTTTTGAGAGTTGGCCGTACCGTATTGGCCTATCAAACCCGTGATGGCTCTGAACAAGGTGTCTGGAATCAGGACACCAAGACCTGGGACATGCTGGATTCCAGCTACCGCACACAGTTGACCAGTGGCTTGCGTATGGCGAAAAAGCAAAAAGCCCCTGACCTGTTAATGCTACCGGTTAAGAAGACCAACTAAGGATATTGCGCAATGAAAAAGTTCGTTAAAGTTATCTCTACATTGTTCGTTGCCTCCGTCTTATCTGGTGGTGCAATGGCACAAAACAAAAACCTCGACCTGGATGCTTTGTTAAAGCAACTGGAAGAAGGTAAGTTTGCTCAGAACCAACAAAACCAGCAGCGTGAACAACAGTTCCGTGCTCAGGTTGCAGAGCAAGATCGCATGATCCGTGAAGCACAGCAAACCCGTGCCAATGAAGAAGCCAAAAGTGAGCGTCTGGAAACCTCGTTTGAAGAAAACGAATTTAAAATCGCTGACTTACAGGGTGCATTGGACAAGCGCTTAGGTTCACTTAAAGAGTTGTTTGGTGTGCTGCAGCAAGTGTCGGGCGACACCAAAAACAAATTCCAAAACTCGGTGATTTCTGCGGAAATTCCTGGTCGTGGTGAATTCCTTGATAACCTGGCGCAGTCAATGGGTAAGTCCTCTAAGCTGGCATCCATTGAAGAAATTGAGCGTGTCTGGTTTGAAATTCAGCGTGAAATGACCCAGGCCGGTAAAGTGACAAACTTCAGTACTGAAGTGGTTGAAGCCGACGGTAGCAAAGTCACCAAAGATGTAACCCGCGTAGGTCCTTTTGCACTGGTAGCGGATGGCAAATACCTGGATTTCAATCCGGCCACTGGCACCGTCGCTGAATTAATTCGTCAGCCTGCGGACCGTTACAAAACCTCAATCAACGAACTGGAAGCGTCCAGTGGTGAATTTGTTAAATTTGGTTTAGATCCTACCGGTGGCTCCATTCTGGGTTTGCTGGTTCAGGCGCCAAACCTAAAAGAACGTGTTGAGCAAGGTGGTTTAGTGGGTTACATCATTTTGGGTGTGGGTGCAGTAGGCTTCTTACTGGCTATCATTCAGTTGATTAACTTGTCACTGATTCAAATGAAAGTGAATGCTCAGCAAAAATCGACAACACCGAAAGCGGATAACCCGCTGGGTCGTGTGTTACTGGTTAAAGACAAGTACCCGGAGGCGGATGTAGAAGCATTAGAACTGCATTTAACAGAAGCTATCCTGGGTGAATTACCTAAGTTATCTCGCTTTTTGACTATCGTTAAAATCATTTCAGTTGTGGCACCGTTAATGGGACTGTTGGGTACCGTAACCGGTATGATCAATACCTTCCAGGCGATTACCTTATTTGGTACCGGTGACCCTAAACTGATGGCTGGTGGTATTTCTCAAGCCCTGGTAACTACCGTGCTGGGTCTGGTCGTTGCAATCCCAACTACCTTGTTATACGCATTCTTAAACACGCGCAGTAAAGGCATTGTTGCAGTTCTGCAAGAACAGTCTTCAGGGGTGATTGCAGAGCGCGCTGAAAGAGGTTAATAGCTATGTTCATCGAGTTTTTTGAGGCTATTCGCGATTTTACGGAAACCGGTGGAGCCGTTGTGTTCTACATCGGTATCCTGATCTTCGTGATGTGGCTACTCATATTGGAACGGGCGCTGTACTTCTTCATCTGGCATCAGAAGGCTAAAAATGAAGCCATTGCAAACTGGGGAGCGCGTCAAGATCGCAGCTCCTGGAACGCAGAGCAAATTCGACAAATGATGATTTCGCGTTTGCACCTGGGTATGAACAGTAACGTGTCTATTATCCAGGCGCTGGTGGCATTGTGTCCTTTGTTGGGCCTGATGGGAACCGTAACCGGCATGATTGAAGTGTTCGATGTCATGGCGATTTCCGGTTCAGGCAATGCCCGTTCAATGGCATCCGGTGTCTCTAAAGCCACTATCCCAACTATGGCCGGTATGGTCGGTGCGTTGTCAGGGGTATTTGCTGTAGCCTGGTTAACCAGAACAGTTAAAGCCGAGCGCACACATGTTGAAGAAGCATTAGAACTGGACAGACATATCTAAAGTGCCGGGTGATGAACCCGGCCTTAAAGCGAGAAATTTATGAAACAGCATTTTCAAAATCTGGTAGAAGAGGAAGAAGCCACAATCGATATGACGCCCATGTTGGACGTCGTATTTATCATGCTTATCTTCTTCATTGTAACGGCATCCTTTGTTAAAGAAGCGGGTATTGACGTCAATCGTCCGGAAGCCTCTACGGCGGCTGCAAAGCCCAGAGCGACTATTCTGGTGGCGATTTCCGACAAAGGTGAAATCTGGATTAACAAGCGCAAGGTCGACGTGCGCGCAGTACAAGCCAACATTGAGCGTTTGAAAGCAGAAAACCCACAGGGTTCTGTCGTTATTCAGGCTGACAAAGAAGCGAATGTTGATAAGTTAATCAAAGTAATGGATGCAGCACGTGCCGCCGGTGCATATGACGTATCTATTGCGGCAGCAGAGCAGTAATTATGATTCGGGTATTGATTGCGTTAATTCTCAGTGCAGGTATCACAATGGCCCTGTTTTATGTAATGCAGTCGTTGATCGAAAGTGGTGGTAGCGCGTTAACGGACGCGCCCAAAGGCCGGGTACTGGACTTTGTCCGGGTGCCTAAAGAAGAAGCGGTAGAGCAAAAAGAGCGCAAGCCTCGTAAGCCACCGCCGCCAAAAGAGCCACCACCACAAATGGATCAACCTCAGCTTGACTCATCAACACCTAACGCTGAAGGCAGTGGCATGGACTTCTCTCAAGACGTTTCCACAGATGTGGCATTGGACGGTGGTTTGGCTTTGGAGTCCGGCGACGGTGAGTATCTGCCCATAGTCAAAGTGGCGCCGGTATATCCACGGAGAGCTTTACAACGTGGAATCGAAGGTTACGTTATTGTTGAGTTTACGGTGACTAAACAGGGTTCAGTACGCGATCCTGTGGTAGTGGAAGCACAGCCACAAGGGATATTTGAGCAGGCGGCTATTGATGCTGCGATGAAATTCAAATACAAGCCGCGCGTAGTGAATGGTGAACCTGCAGAAGTATCGGGTATACAAAACCGTATTTCTTTTGAAATTGATGGTTAGAGGTAAGCAATGTTAAAACACTCTTTATCAAGAATTGCTTGCGCTCTATTCGGAGTTGCTGTTTATGTTGCACCTGCAACGCATTCGGTAATTTCGGGTGGCATTGTGCTGGCACAGGAAGAACAAGCTACTGAACGCAAATTGAAACGGGTTCCTGCATTAAGGGGCAAGGTTTATGAGCAGCTAGCCAGAGCCCAAAAGGCCGGAGACGAAGGCAGTATTGAAGAAGCAATAGAAATATTGGATAAGGTGAAGGATAAATCTGGATCCATGAATAGCTATGAAATAGCTATGATGTACAATTTCTATGGGTTTATTTACTACAATGCCGAAGACTTTAGCCAGGCATTCGAAGCGTTCAAGTCAGTGGTTGCTCAAGATCCAATACCAGAAAGCTTTGAACAGGCCACATTGTTTAGTTTGGCGCAGTTAAGTCTGATGCAGGAAAAGTACAATGATGTGATCACTTATCTGGAGCGTTGGGAAGCGCTGAATCAGGGAAAGATCCCGGCTAAAAACTATGTGCTGAAAGCACAGGCCATGTACCAAAGCAAAGATTATCAGCAGGCAGCTGATTATATCGAACTGGCTATTGCGACGCAGGAAGACAATCCCGATGACGGCATTGCCGATGAAAACTGGTACATTCTGCAACGGGCCATTTATTACGAGCTAAAGCAGCCTAAAAAGGTCACTGAAGTACTGGTTAAGTTGGTGCGCTACTATGATAAACCCAAATACTGGATACAGTTGGGTGGTATGTATGGCGATATCGGTCAGGAGAAAAAACAACTGGCGGTGATGGAAGCGGCCTATCAGATGGGATATGTGGAGTCTGGCAACGATATGTTTAACCTGGCTCAGCTGTATTATTACCATCAGGTGCCTTATAAAGGCGCGCGGATCATGGAAGAGGCCATGGACAATGGCAAACTGGAGCGCAACCTGAAGAACCTGCGGTTTTTGTCGCAATGTTATGCAGCTTCCCGGGATAACGACAAGGCTATTCCTGTGATGCAGGCGGCCGCGGAATTGTCTGAAGATGGCGAGTTAAATGCACAATTAGCACAATTGTTCCTGAACTCAGACAACTGGGATCAGGCTATCGATAATGCGCGCATCGCTTTGGATAAAGGCGATATTCGCAGCCCGGGTACAGCCCACCTGGTGATTGGTATGGCCTTGTTTAACAAGCAGCGATTTGCTGAAGCGCTTAACGCCCTGGCAGAAGCTGAGAAATTCAAAGGCACTTCCAGAATGGCGAAGCAGTGGATGCAATACGTCTCTTCTGAGAAGAACAGCTTTGAGCGCATTCAGGCGGAACTGTCTTCTTAACAACTGCCTTGTTATCAACATTGCTGATATAAAAAAAGCGCTTCGGCGCTTTTTTTGTGCCTGGCAAATTTAGCCCAATCCAACTATAAACTGAGATTTAAATTAACGGCTTAACTCATCTTAGCGCGGCCTTTCAGACGTGGATGTGAAAATGACTAGCATCGGGTTTTTTAACGGATGATGTCAAAATGGGGAAATAGGCCTGCTTCTAATGCGATATCAGAGTAGAACAGCAACAACTATACGGTTTTCCGGCACTGCATAAACACCCAGCCACCGACAGCACCGGCTAAAATCTGGCTTAAAAAGCCCAATTCCGTTCTGGCACCCGCGATCAGCGAGACGTTAAAAATCGGGTGCATTGCCAGTAATGCACAGCACATGGCCAGTAATCCCGCAACAGGGTATCGAATGGCGGGCAGGGGACGAACCCAACGTGACAGACCTTCTACAATCAGAAAGCCAACCAGCAGTGACAGCAGAATGATGGCACCATAACCCGGCAATAAACCGATGAGATCAGACAATGTCATGCTTAACCTGTCGGCGAGGGGAATAGTAACGCCAACATCGGTCAGCGCCGCCAGCACAAATTGACTGTGCGCTATGCTGGCAATGCAGAAGGTGGTCAGCACCGCGACTGAGAAATGCAATAATAGTTTTATGGACATGGTATCTAATCACTTATGCCTGTCTACTGCTCACTATTAAAACACTGGTAATCGCTCCTGTCTTCCCTAAAATGAAGCTAAGTCAAAGCAAAATACGGTCTTTTATGCGTTATCTGTTGATGGGGATTTTCGGTTGGGTGTGCAGCGTTCATGTGATGGCGACTGAATACAGTGCCACTGTTTTGGTGGAAGGGTTGAACGCTCCCTGGGCTATGGCCAGTTTGCCGTCAGGGGGCTGGTTAGTGACTGAAAGAAGTGGGCAGCTGCTTTACATCAAGGATAACACTATACAGGGACGGGTCGCAGGTACACCTGAAGTGTATTTTGCCGGGCAGGGCGGGTTGCTGGATGTCAGTCTGCACCCGGCGTTTGAGAATAATGGTCTGATTTATTTATCTTACAGCCAGGGAAATGCTGACAGTAACGCATTGGCTGTATTCAAGGCCCGCCTGAATCTGTCGGGTTTAACACTGGAAGACGGACAAACCATTTTTTCTGTGTCCCCCGGCAAAGATACTCCCGTGCATTACGGCGGACGCATTGCATTTATGGCTGATGGTTCCCTGTTGCTGAGTTCCGGTGATGGTTTTGATTATCGGGAGTCAGCGCAACGCAAAGACGCGCAACTGGGCAAAATACTGCGTATGGACGACAGCGGCAGGGCACTTCCGGATAATCCCTGGTTTGCCGAAGCCAAATACCTTTGGACGCTTGGGCATCGCAACCCGCAGGCATTGTTATTTGATGCTGTCTCAAATTCAGTGTTCAGTCATGAGCATGGCCCGGCAGGAGGTGATGAAATTAATATCATCAAAGCCGGTGTCAATTACGGTTGGCCGGTGGTCACCAACGGAAAGGATTACTCCGGAGCCAGTATCAGTCCGTTTACTACTTATCCCGGCATGCAATCCCCCTGGCTGGACTGGACACCGTCAATCGCTCCCTCAGATATGATTTTGTATCGGGGGCAGCAATTCACCGAGTTTCAGGGGCAGCTGCTAGTGACCACACTTAAATCCAGAGAGCTGCGGCTGGTGGAAATGTCTGATGGTCAGTTCACCGCTCAGAAGCGTTTTTTAAGTCACCTCAATGAACGGTTGCGCGGTATCGAGCAGGATGCAGCAGGCAATATTTTTCTGCTGACGGATTCCGGGAAACTGTTGCAGTTAACAATTGATTAAAAACTATGATGAAAAATGAATGGATTGCAAAAACATTCTAATAATCAGTTGTTTAGTGTTTTTTGAGGCATTTTTTGATTAGATAAAACGCACAAACTGGCTGATTGTGTAAATGCCTGCTTCACAATGTGGCTATTCTCTGTTGAGTCACAAATTATCCTTTCATTTTTGATCACGCCACTCAGAAGATGATTCATCTTGCTTTCTTTAATATGGCTTCATCACAGAAACCTTCGGGCACGAATACCGGGCGTATTCGAAGTCAGACCCGGTACTGAAACAAGGGCAGCCTGGTTCAGTTTTGGAAAGGAAAGCAACATGAGAAAGACCATTACTTCTGCCGCTTTATCATTGGAAGAGAACAAAGCCACCGGAAAAAGAACCCCTTTGAGTACTTTATCAAAGATGTTGGGTCATGATCTGATCAACGAACTGGCGTGGCGTTGCCCTGAAGCTGATCTGGTAAAACTGTTTAAGCGCAATGTCTCAAAGAACCACCTGGAAGTGGGGGTAGAAGGCGGTTATTCCCTGGTTAAGCGATTAAAGGCAAATGCTGAACTGATGGTGTCATTTCTGGATTCTGACAAGGACTCATTAAAAGCCGCACACAAACAGGCAAAGCACCTTTCACCGCATTTGTACTACGCCAATTTATTGCAAAACTGGAATTTTAAAAGCCGCAAATTTGATTCCATCAATCTGAATATGGTGATCCAGAGCCTGCAGGGCAGTTTTGAAGATCGCTTGTCTACGCTTTTTCACAATGCTCGGATGTGCATGGCACCCAAAGGCAAAATTTTTGGTAGTACATTATTGGGTCAGGCTGAAAACGGCAAAATCTCCAGTATGTTGATGGCCATGTACAATAAAAAAGGTGTGCTCAACAACCGCAAGGATAACGTGCGACAGCTGACCAATGTACTGGAATACTATTTTACCGATGTCAAAGTGTTCACCGTTGGCAGTATGGCATTGTTTGAGGCAACAATGACAGCAGGGAAACGCGATGGATATGCGCAATTGGTGCCCTATGTAGCCCGCCGTGAGCGCGCTGACATTCGTGAATTACCCGTCTATAAAATTGATAACTCTCGCCGCAAAGAGGTGAAGATGGATCGCCGGTTTGCGTTTTAGCCGCACTTGCCAAGGCTATTGATAAAACAACAGCGCCAATTGGCGCTGTTGCTGTTTACAGAGTTGCCTAATTAATGCTTACTCTATCCGGCCATGTTCCATAATGGCTTTGTGTAGCTGCGGAATTTCTTTCTTAATATCTTCCAGGGCGGGTTCAATCGATACCACCTGCATCATGCCCTGATCTTCGTGGTTCAGTACGTGACAATGTTGCACAAAAGCGCCAGTAAACACTGTGTAACGGGTTTTTATGGTGGCGATGTGTCCCTGACCTATACCTTTAACACCTGAAGTCGGGGTTTTTGGATCGAAGGTTTTACCGCTGATATATTCATCCAGCTGAGCCTGACTTGCAATATTGGTCAGGGTTTCGGTATTGCGGAATACCGGCGCTTTCAGGGTGTCCTTCCAGACCCAGTCGTTTTCGTTCATGCCTTCCGGAAACGGATAATTAACGCCGTAGGCAAACTTACGCTGTACCTGAAAAGGATTTACGTGAATATGAAAGATGTGATTGGCACTGTTGGACTCACCACTGATTTGCCAGATATTAGCGGAGTTAAGCCCCAGAATGCGGGCAAAATCAACGGAAGGATTAAAGTTAAAACAGGACCAGTTGCCATACGCATCCCGGCCATCACAAATCATGTAAAAGTTCTTCGCCTCAGCACCGCAGGACACCAGATTGTTGGCGTCATCTGTACAGGGTGTGCAGCTTCCGCCATGTTCCGGACATTGGTATTGCGAAGACACCTTGTAATGCACCTGCTGGATCTTGCCGTTGTCCAGCTCTGCTGCCGTCAGAGGTTTAAGTGGGGCTTCGCCAGTGTAGGGGTCACCCTGAGTGTAGTCAGTGTAGGCTTGTGCAATCTGGTCCGGAGTCGGAAGGGCTTGCGGCGTCGCCAGGGCTTCGTGGGTTTCAATTTGTAGCAGAATGCGTCTAAAGTTGATGGCACCCGTTGCAACACCGGGATCTGTATCGGTTTTGTCGCGTAACTGTACATTCACCTTGTCTTTCTGACCCTGGTCAATCAGGAACAACCGGGAGTCTTCATCGCTGTGAGAAGCGCTAACCTGCACCAATACATCGGTGCGATAACCGGGTGCTAATACCGCATATGGGATACTGGGCATAGTGCCTGTGGGCAAGCCATCTAACGCTATCTCATACATATTGATCACCTCAGCGTTGCTGAAGTCGATATCACCGGTTTCGCTGATGTCTGAGGCAGGTACCTTAACGAGTTGCGGATTGATGCCATCGGTAATACCGGCGTGAATAAAGCGCCAGCGTTGGATTTCACCAGGTTTAATCGCAACCTTTGGATAAGCCTGACCATTGACGAACACCGGCCGGTTCAGGTTTTTATAACCGACGGCTTTGCCGGTGCCACTGATATCGCCTTGTTGCAGATTGTCGTAATTTTCTATCTGACCGTCTCTGCCGTAAGCCAGCTGCTGAAATAGCATGATTCTGTCTGGTGCATTGCGGATCACTTCAATGGTTTCCAGGCCTTGGTTGTGATCGTTAACAATAAGTGCTCCGGCCATACCACTGGCTACCTGCAAGGTTGTTGAGCCGTGCAGGTGAGCGTGATACCAGAATGTTCCTGATGGGTGACCTTTTGGCAGATGAACGATTTGATCGTAGGGCGCTTCCCGAGGCTCCATTTCCCGGAAAATATTGTCGCTTTTTCCGGTGGGATCAACATGCCAGCCGTGGGTGTGCAGGTTGGTAACATTAAAGTTGTGAGGCACGTTAAAATTCATTTCTACCGGTTTGGGCGGGACATAGCCAAGCGTCGTAGACTCACCCCCATGTCCGGCACCATCCAGATGATGAAGATGCCCCATGCGCGTCATCTCTTGTCGTGTGGCTTCGTTTTCAGCGGGTAATTTGTTGTAAATGTCGGCCCGGTAGGTGCGATCCGGGCGGATCACCATGGTAGGACCCACCGGACGGTCATCATATTTAGGGCCAGCCCACTGTCTCAGCCGGGTCTGACAGCCCGCCAACACCGGGGTTTTATATTCCACCACCAATTTGGCCTTGGTATCCTTATCTTTATCAGAAAAATCATAAACCGGTGGGTTTTTAAGTTTTGGGGCGTTGTCCAGCAGGGTCTTACGTTGACCGGCAGTGGTCATTACAGCACAGTCATTTGATGTTTCTACCACCTGAGAACGCGCTTCTGCTGGATTATGGTATCCCTGAGCCAGCAACAGACAACAAAGTGCAGACAGAGCCAGCTTGCTGTTGGTTTTGAAGGGGTATTTCATATTATTTTCCTTAGCCTGGTTGGATAAAAAATTATTATAGTTTAAATTTTGTACTCTGCCCGAATGAGCCAGTGTCTGGGACTGTCTAACAATCCGGACACGGCCGCATTTCCGTCCTGGCCCAGTTGTCCGGTGGTTAGCTTGTTGGTCAGGTTATTGATGTGAAAGCCTATTTGCCATGGGGCATTGTCGCGGGTCAATACCAGGCTGAGATTGAGTTTATGAAACGCCTTTTGCTGACGTAGAGGATCGGCGTGGGGAGAGGTGAAGTAGTCATCAGAGTAAAACCAGTTTAATGAGCTATTTATCTGGTAATTTTTATCTATTTTATAACGATTACTCAAGGTGGTGGACAGGCTGAATTCGGGGGCAAATGGCATTTTGGCCCCACTCAGATCCTGAAAACAGCCTTGCTGACGTTGGGCACCAAATAGCGCTGCAACATCGGTGTTAGCAACAACACTTTGCAGGCGGGTGCAGTCAGCCCCCGGATATCGGGAGAATTCGGCATCCAGCCAGGTGGCATTGCTATGCAGTTGCCAGGAAGAGGATATTTTCCATGCGACATCCAGCTCCACACCCTGAGAACGGGCGGCAGTAATATTGCGGATCAGTGCCCCCGAGATAAAGCCATCGTCACCCATATTGGAGTTTTGTTGCAGGTTTCGGTAGTCGGTGTGAAACAGCACAACTGACACCGCGAGCTTTTGTGCCCACAGTTGTTGGCGTATACCAAGCTCATGACTCCAGGCATATTCTTCGTCATAGCGTAATTCTGATTCAGACAGATTATTCAGACGAAAATTAAATCCACCACCTTTGGCGCCTTTTTGCCATTTGTACCAGTAATAGTAATTGGCTTGTGGCGCCCAGCCGAATGTGAAAGATGGCAATAGTGAATGAAAGTCGTATCGTTGCCCCTGAAATTCGCTGACTGTGCGGGCCTCAAACTGGCGGTAGTGGGCGGGATCGGCTGTCACATCCTGGATAAGTGTTTCGGTGAACAAACTGCGGTTCGCCTCGCTTTGAAATTGTTCACGATATAAATGACTGAGGCCACTGAAGTGTTTACGGGTGTTTTGCCAGCGCAGTCCCGGCGACAGAGACAATGTTTCAGTGGCTTGCCACTCCAACGCCCCATAGACGGCCCTGCGCTGTTCGTCTTGCCAGGCCTGTGCGTAGTTCAGCTGTAGATTGTCCTGACGCCGTGCGTCGAGATCGGAGGTGCTGTAATACAACTGGTTGTCGTGCCAGTAGAGCCCGGCTTCCCAGCGCAGTTGCGTGGACAATTCTCCATTCAGGCGTAACTCCTGAGAATGTTGCCTTACCTGGTCTTCAGACCAATACAAACGTTTGAAGTTAGCGCCGTGACTGAGGTCATTACCTGAAAATCCAAATTCCGTGTCGTAGATTGCAGAGATCAGTCGGGCATTGACCTGCTCACCTTGCCAGTGGCTGGTTAACACCGCAACCTGATGTTGTAATTCCGCCTCGTTATGTGGGGCACTGGGGGAGCGGTCGTCGAATTGGTTATCAACAAAGGTTTCCCGGCAAGTAGCAGGTACGCGTAATGGATTGTCCTGTTCTGAACCGGTAGATTCCCAGAAAGACTGCAACTGATTTTGGGTCGACAATCCAAGTCCATAAAGATTGTTGCAACCACCAGGTTGCCAGGCGTAAGGGTTGTCCTGTTGCTGATGCTGGCCTTCCAGTTTCAGGTTAAAAACCAGATTCTGATGCGCCTGCCACACCAGCGATAATCGCCCTGCCTGCTGTTTCGTGCCACTGTCTGCCTGTCCTTCTCCCTGGCTGTCAATCATGTCCCAATAGCCATCACTGTCCTGCAGTTTTAATGCGGTGCGTGCTGCGAATTGCTCATTGACCTGAATGTTTCTGGCCAAATCTATCCCCAGAGTCTGATGTTCACCTGCGATCAGTGCCAGATAACCTTCACTTTGCTCCAACGATGCCGCTCTGCTGGTAAGCGCGATTACGCCACCGGTGGTGTTTAGCCCAAAGTGCAGACTTTGCGGACCTTTAAAGACTTCCAGATTTTCTGTGTCGAACAAACTGGTCTTAATGACTCTGGAGCGACCGTGGTAAACGTCATCCAGATATACCGCCACAGTTTGATCCATGCCGGCATTGCCTTGAGAACCAATGCCGCGAATGAACAGTTTTGATGCGCCGGAGTTAGGGGCCGCGAATACCGCGGGTAAGCGCTCGCTGGCCTGTTCAATACTGGGATGGACCAGTGTCGCTAACTGCTCTGCTTTTAGCAGTGTGACCGAAACCGGTAGTTGCTGGATGGGTTGTTTTTGTCTGTGGGCCGAGACTTCGATAACTTCCAGTGCATCACCGGCGTAGCTTACCTGGCTAAGCAGGTTGGCAAAAACACAACTGGCAAATAATCGGGTCCCTGTACGACGGAACAATAACGTCGGCATGATGTGATATCCATTTCTGGTAGTTAAAGCCAGTTTAGCCAATGGCAAAAAATATTCCAGCGAGTCAGGGAGGTTTTTAACGCGCAATGAAAGGAGACTAAAGAGGCGAGAACCGCGAAACCGATTAAGTGTTATTCAATCGGGATGCGCAGTTCAAATTTAGCACCCTGCAGAAAACCTTTCACCAGCGGGCCAGCGGTGATTTGACCATGGTGAAATTCTGCGATGAGCCGGGCTACATAGAGGCCCATTCCAAAGTTTCCTTTGCGGGCATCCGTTTTGGAAGAGGTAAACAGGTTAAACATATCATCCACGTCTTCCGGCAATGGGTCACCAATATTGGCGACAGAAATAACACAGTTGCTGTCGAGCAACTCAACTCTGACCTCGATATCGGTATCCGCCTGACAATGCTCTATCGCGTTATTAACCAGCTTATCCAGACATTGAGTGATCAATGCGTCATTGCCGCGAATAAATACAAACGGGGTAATATGCCCTACCACAGATGCCTGCGGATAAATGGCTTCGTAGTCTTCCAGTCGCTCTGAGACCACCTGACTAACTTCAAACTCTATGGATGTGGTTTGCATAATAGAGGCTTCCAGCGATGTGGTTTCACTGACGGCTTTCATAATACTACGCATTTCTTTATGGCTTTTCTCGGCGCGATCAACATACTTGTGCAATTCGACATCTTTGATTTTGCGGTTGAGCATGTTCAGTGAGGTTTGTGCTCCCAACATGGAGTTTTTCATTTCGTGATTGAGGTAATGAGTGATGTTTTCCAGCCACGTGATGCGCTTTTCGTGTGTTTGTTTCTGCTCCTGATAAAACCGGGCATTTTTTAATGCCACTGCCGTATATGCGGCAATGGTACGTAAAAACTGACGCTCATATTCGCCATAGGCGTTTTCGTGACGGCTGCGCACAAAAATAACGCCGGTGGCGATACCATTAATTTGCAGTGGTAAACAGGCACAAGATTGATAGTCCAACATCGGGGATAAATTCAGGCCGTTTTCCAGTGCTTTTACCCGGTCTTTTGCGCTGTTGATCACCAGCTCTTTGTTATCTTTAAAGCACTGCACACAGATATTGGGATGCTCAGACAAACTGATGGCATGACGGCTCAGGGATTCAAAATTACTGATCACTAAATCAAATTTCAGGGCATTTTTTTCTTCATTTAACAGCCCCAACATAAAGTCATGCTCGGTCAGGATAGACTTCAGGTGTTTTTGCAGGTTATAAAAAATTTCCTGAAAGTTAAGAGAACGGGTGATTTCCATACCAATATCCCCCAGCAACGCCATGTTGCGGGTACGCGCTTCTACCAACTTATTGAGCTTTTGTTCGTTGCGGCGAATTTGATTGATGCGGGTGCGATAGCCTATGGTTAACAGGGTTAATAAACCTAATACACTGGCCACCTGGACCCACAACCTGGACCAGAACGGCGGGATGATTTCCACGATTATTTTGGCACTGCTGTGCTTTTGGTAGTGGGTTGGCGAGTCTGTTACCTCGAATACATAGCTACCGGGCAACAGGTTGGTGTAATTGGCGATGCGCGAAACATCGCTGGCATACCACTTATCGTCGAAGCCCTCCAGACGGAAATATAATTCGTGCGTGGCAGCAGGGCGATGATCAATTTTCCCAAACTGAAATTTAATATTGCGTTCATCGCTCTGCAGGATCAGATTCAGGTAGTTGTCGCCGGTGGCCGGATAATCTTGCTTTTCCTGATTGATCCAAAGGTTTGAAATGACAATGTTTTCATTGTGGTCACCTTGCCACTGCAGGTTTTCTTCAATGTAATTGATGCCGTTTGAACTGCCGAAACACATCATACTTTCGGTACAGTTAAGTATCGAACGCAGATTCATGGAAGGGCTACTCAGGCCGTCAATTCTGCCAAAACTGCGCATTTCTGTACCGTCGGCGCTGATGCGGGTTATGCCTGTGCCGGTGGATACCCATAGGTTGCCTGGCCAGTCAGAGGTGATGGCGCGTATTTCATCGTTTGCCAGGCCATCACTGATAGTCAGGCGCTGGGTAACCCCTGAGTTGCGATTGATTTTGAGTAAGCCGGAATAGGTGCCGACATAGATAAAATTATCACGGTGGCTGTGCAAACTGGTGGCGATGTAATTCGCGTTTTCGTCACCGGCAGAGAACCTCAGTGGCAAACGCGTGAAAAAGTCATCTTGTGGACGTTTATACAATAACTCACTGTTGCCGGTTATTAACCACAACGCGCCGTCGGTGGCTTCTGCAAGTTGCGCAATATTGTTATCCGGTAATTTGTAGGGCAGTGGCGCCCCCGTGTGAAAATGAGTCGCAGTTCCGTCGGGGGCAACCATCAGCACCCCCTGATGTGCCGAATTCACCCACAGATTATCTTTGCTATCCACAAACAAGCGAATATGGTTCAGTTGATTGATACCCAGTCGCTCATTAAAGGAAATCAATTCACCGGAGATGAGGTCGTAGCGAAAAAGTCGGTTTACCGTGCCTATCCATAGCCATTGCTTATTTTGGCTAATTGCCACTGACAGGGTTAAGCCATTAATGGTGTTTTCCAGCACCGGAGGTAATGACAGTGTACTTTTGCTGTTCAGATCAAAGCGTATTATGCCGTCGTTGGTTCCAGCCCAGACTTTGCCTTCGTCATCCCGGGCCATTTCCCATATTTGTAGTTTGTTCTGATCCAGGTAATGCTGATTTTGGATTTGTTGTACCGGTTTAGGGCGCAGGTTGAGTTTGTATATGCCGGAGTAGCGGGTGGCTAACAGTAATACATCCCTGGGTGTTACCCAGATATCGCGAATATCTTTTTGCGCTAAATAACTGTATTGCCCGTCTTCAAAGCTGAAAAACGCTTCGGCTTGCAGTGAATAGTAAAAAATGCCGGAAAAGGTACCAATCCAAAGCCCTGAGTCATTGTGAGCGACGATGCGGTTAACAGAAATAATATCTCGGCCGGGCGGCATCATTTTTTCAATTTTTTTAGTGTTCAAATCCATTTTGAACAACCCCAGGTTGGTGCCGAACCACAGACTGTTGTCTTTAATTAACAGGGTGCGGATGAGTTTGTCCGCCACCGACATATCACTGGCATTGAAGTAGCTTTCAAAGCTCTGATCCTGAGGGTTTAGCTTAATCAGACCATTGGAGGTGGCAATCCAGATATTGCCTTCATTGTCCTGTGACAGGCTCCAGATGCGATTGTGATTTAATCCCGGCTGTCCGGCCTGGTGTTGCCAGGCCTGTAATGTCTGGGTTTCAGGAATGATCCTGAATAGTCCACTGTCGAACGTTCCTACCCAGATACTGTCATCACTGGCCTGAAATATGGACTGAATACGTTCGCTGGCCAGTGCGTCGCCTATCCAGCTAAAATCCTTCAGCAGCGTACGGTTATGATTGATAACCTTAATACCTTTACCCCAGGTACCCACCCACAATTCATCCTGCTTATCCAGATAGATATTGCCCGGACTCATCATGGATAGCTCAGGAAGCGCAGGGTGACTAAAGGTCTGGGCCGAATAGCCATCTAACAAACCCAGACCTGACGGCGTTCCTACCCAGATAAATCCCAGTTCATCTTGTTGCAGTGAAAATACGGTATTGGAGGGCAGGCCCTGAGCAATCGTGATCTGCTCAGATTCAGAAAACACTATAGGCTCAGACAGCGCATTGCTGTAGCTCAACTGAGGCCAGCTGAGTATTAGCCAAATAGTGACAGAAAGAATGGTTAACTTCATCGTGTTATGCACCCATCCAGGATAAAAGATAAGGTTTTTGCCTGATGGCGTTCACCTGAACCTTTGAATTCCTGAACCTATAAATTCATGGGTGTTTTTTGGTATATCATTCAGTGGCTTTTTTCGAGCCATTGATATCCCACACCTCTTACCGTACGAATGTTGTCAAAATCAGCATCCACTTTTTTAAAACTGCTGCGAATAGATTTGACGTGAGCCACAATCGTATTGGGCTCTACCACAATATTGGCGGCTTTCATCAGCGCATTATGAGAACATAGTTGACCGGCGCCTTTTTGCAACTCATCTAATATCCAGAACTGCGTCAGGCTCAGCTCCAGCAAGGTGCCTTGCCACCATGCCTGATAGGTATTGTGATCCAGTACCAGTTCTTTGGCTGGCTCGCCTGCTGTGGGCGGCGCTTCAACAGCGGAGGCATTTTGTAATGCCTGAATACGGCGCATTAAGGTTTCGATACGAACAATGACGTAATCGACATCGGCATCTTTGGTGATGTAATCATCGGCACCCAGGCGCAATCCGGAAATCTTTTCATAATCCTTATCGTGGGAAGTTAAAAAGATAATCGGTACTCTGTCATTGAATTTGCGTATCTCCAAACAGAGCTGTAATCCGGCATCCCGCTGATGACCCAGTCCAATATCCAGCAGCAGCAGGTCGGGCATGGCTGCTTTAAATGCAGCCAGGGCGCTCTCCGCATCGGCGAAGGCGGTTACCTGAAAGCCGGCTTCGGTAAAGCACTCTGCGTAATTTTCTCGGATGGCATCATTGTCTTCTACGTAACCTATCGTTTTCAAACACATCTCTCCGGTGAAGTTCGGTTAACAGTGGTAAGGGTGTGCACATTCTTCTGGCACAAGGATGTTTGTATGAATGCTGTTAAACCAACGGCCATAGCCTTTTGCAAGTTTCGTGCTTTATCATCATTATTTCAAACGTGGCATGAGTAAGAATTATGATGAATTATGAAGCTGCCAGCTCAATATTTTTAGCTGAAGCTAAGTTTAATACCCAAAGCGTCCTGTCTGTTGGCTTCTACTGCAAGGTCGGCTTCAATAAGGGGTTTATTGGCTAACCAGTCGTCGGAAAATTGCAGGTGCAGGCCTTCTTTACTGACACTGGCCGTAATGTCTGGCAGCAGATTGTCCTGGCGCTTGATATTGAGCAATGCGCCAATGCGCAACAGGCTGATCAGGTGGTATACCTGCTGTTGTTCAAACTGCTCTAACTTCGGAATATTGTCGACACTGAACTTTTTGCGATGACAGGCCACCAGGGTCGACAGCAATATTTGCTGCTCCTGGTTAAAACCGGGTAAATCCGCGTGCGTTAATATATAGGCAGAATGTTGTTGCACCCGTCTGGAATTAATTTGCAGACCCACTTCATGTAACAGCGCAGACCATCCGAGAATATTTTGTAATTCTGAATCCCCCAGGGACCAGTCTTCTTTAACTTGCTGATACAAATGGGACGTGGTTTGCAATACCCGCCGGGCCTGCTGGGTATCAACATCATAGCGGGTGGCGATGCTTTCTGCGGTGCGCTGACGGATATCGTGATGCAGTAAGCGATCTTCCATTTCATAAAGCACGCCTTCCCGCAGTGCGGCACTGGAATATTCCATTTCGTTAATATCCAGGCTCTCAAATACGGCTTTAAGTACGGCCAGACCGGCAGCAAATACCGGTAACCTGTCTTCGGTGATGGCGCTTAAACCCAGTTTGCTCACTTTGCCGGCATTACAGCAATGCTTGATCAGATCTTTTAAGTTGTCATGAGTGATTTTTCCGGCTTCGGATTTTCCTTCCAGCTCGGCACACACATTTGCCAGTGTTTTAATGGTACCTGAGGTGCCAATGCAAACATCCCAACCCATGGCGCGATATTTGTCACTGATCAGTTCCAGTTCCTGGTGGGCGGCGGTAATGGCTTTTTGAAAGGCCTTCTCTTTTAACTCACCGTCGCAAAAGTAACGCTGAGTAAAATTGACACAACCCATGCTCAAGCTGCGCAGTAATAACGGATCAAAGCCTTCGCCCACGATAAACTCTGTCGAACCACCACCAATGTCTACCACCAGCCGATTGCCTGCCGATGAACTGGTATGGGCGACCCCCTGATAAATTAATCGGGCTTCTTCTACCCCGGAAATGACCTCAATCGGGTAGGGTAAAACCTTGCGCGCGGCGCTGATGAATTCACCGCTGTTAATCGCTTTGCGCAGGGTGTAGGTGGCCACAATACGCACCTTTTCAGGTTTAAACCCCAGCATACTCTCTTTGCATTCTTCTAATGCCGCGATGCCTCTGGCAATGGCTTCTTTGCTGAGCATGCAGTCATCGTCCAGACCGTCTGCCATGCGCACTTTTTGTTTCACTCTGTGCAGGATCTGGACACTGCCAGCCATAATACGGGCAACCACCAGATGAAAACTGTTGGAACCTATATCTAATGCAGCCACCGGCGTGACTTCGCGGCTGTCTACGGCATCAAGGGCATCTTCAAGATCTGTCATAGTGTATTCCAAAGGTTATTTCTGTGGAGATCGCTACCCGGAACGCCACATCGCCTTAGCTAATGTCCTGGGGTTTTTCCGGTATTTCGTCATCTGAGGTGTCGACAATATCTTCAAGACTGGTGAGGTATTTATAGGTTTCCACCTGTGAGCGAATTTTCTTTCTGTTTCCGCGGGCAACATAGGTGTTTTTCTGCTCTGCGTCAATCACCCTGGCTTTGGTGGTGTCTTTAAACTGAATATCCATGATATCAATAATGCGCTTTTTAAGACGGACATCATAGATAGGGCAACCCACTTCAATGCGGTTGTCCATATTGCGGGCCATCCAGTCAGCTGAGGAAATATATACTTTGGGCTCGCCGCCGTTTTCAAATATCACCACGCGCGGGTGCTCTAAAAATCGGTCAACGATAGAGATAATGGAAATGTTCTCACTGATGCCTTTAATCCCCGGAATTAACGAGCACATGCCGCGCACAATGCCGCGTATTTTCACCCCTGCCTGACTGGCACGATAGAGATCATCAATCAACTCGGCATCCACCAGGTTATTGACTTTCAGGTCGATACGGGCCTTTTTGCCTTGAGTGGCATTGGCAATTTCAGAGCGGATCAACTTTTGCAAATTAGTGCGGTTGTTAATGGGGGACACCTGCAGGTGATTGAACTTGAATGAGCGATAAGGATACTGAATCAAATCAAATACGCTGACCGCTTCTGTAGCGATTTCCTGATTGCGGGTGAACAAGCTGAAGTCGGTATAAATTTTGGCGGTTTTTTCGTTGAAGTTTCCCGTGCCTATATGGGCATAATGTACCAGTTCGCCTTTTTCTTCCCGGGTGACTACACACAGTTTGGAGTGTATTTTCAAGGTGGGTATTCCCAACAGTACCCGAATACCGGCATCGGTCATGCGCTTGGACCATTCAATGTTGGCCTCTTCATCAAATCGCGCTTTTAGCTCCATGACCACAGTGACATTCTTGCCATTATCTACGGCATCAATCAGGGAGCTGATGATCCGGGATTTGCTGGCCAGCCGGTACAGGTTCATGCGAATGTGTTTTACATTCGGGTCAAAGGCGGCCTGGCGGACAAATTCGGTCAGATGCAAAAACCGATGATAGGGATAGTACAACAGGGTATCGTTCGCGGAAATGGCCTCAAACACCGTATCATATTTGGAAAAATCCTGGGTGTGAATTGCCGGAAGCTCAGGGTTTTCAAGGTATTCGCGACCGACATTAGGAAAGCCGATAAAGTCTCTGAAATTGCGGTAAGAGCCGCTGGCAATCACGCTGTCCAGCGATGACATACCGAGTTTTTTCTTGATAAATTCCAGCATGTCTTCCGGCATGTTTTCGTCATAGGTAAAGCGCACCGGTTCAGCAATCAGGCGTTGTTTCATGCCTTCTGACATTTTTTCCATGTAACTCTCGTCAATTTCATCATTGATCTCGTACTCTGAGTCACGGGTCATTTTAAAAGAGAACGCCTGCAGCGAGTCAAACTCCACAAAGCCTTTAAAAATGCGTTCCAGGTTCAGTCTGATAATGTCATCCAGCAGAATGATGTGTTTTTTCTTTTTGGATTTTTCCGGTGGGATAAGCACAAATCGGGACAGATCTTGGGCGGGAACTTCAATGATGGCGTAGCGGTTGGCCTTGTCGTGACGCTGAATTTGCACCACCAGATAATTGCCGGAGTCATTGAGTCGTTCTACAAGGTTAACTTTGCGATGTACCAGAATCGGGGCGATATGGCGCAAAACCTTGTTCTTGAAATAACCTTCCAGCCAGCCTTTTTGAAATTCAGTCACTTCTGTGGCATCAATCACCAGGATGTTATAGCGCATCAGGGTTTTTTCTACATCTTTAAAGACTTTGTCAAAGTCTTTGGTCAGCCCCAGAATTTTTTTGTGGATTTTTTCCAGTAACTCTTTGGTTTCTTTCTCTTTTTGTTCGTCTTTATTATTGCTGAAAATCGTTAATTGGCGCCTGACTTCGGCCACCCGAACCCGGAAAAATTCGTCCATGTTATTGGAGTAGATACCCAGAAAGCGAATGCGCTCTACCACCGGATTGGTTTTATCGGCGGCTTCTTGCAATACGCGTTCGTTAAAGGATAACCAACTTAGTTCTTTCGGATAATACAGGCTTAGTTCTTGGGACATGTGCTTTTCAGTTACAACCGGAATAAAATGAGTGACTTATGATCTTGCAGTATGGTGACGATTTTATTACAAATCGTCACACTTCGTTGCCTTTGGACGTTAAATCACCGAAGCTGCCGACGGTTACAGTTTAATTTCTACCATCAGATCATCCGATAAGCCTTCCAGCGCGGTTCTCAGATCTTCCGTCTGAACTTCGACGGGCAATGTTACCTCTGCGGTGGCTTTAAACATCAGGCTTCCCCAGTTTGGCGCACTGACACATTCTGATTCAAACTGGACTATGTTCAGGTTAAACCGGTTTAGTACGTTGGTGAGTTCCTGAACAATGCCCTGACGGTCATTGGCCTCGATTTCTATGGTGGCATTTTTAAGATCGGTTTTTTGAGCACTGATACCCTGACTCAGGGTGATTTTCAGATCAGGATGATTTTGCAGCTTTTCCAACAGTGCCGCTTCGTTCTCTTCCGGGATTTGGATTTCGGCAAATCCGGCGAAATGACCGGCCATATGGGCAAAACTACTGGCTTGCCAGTTGCCTTTTGCCGCTGCGATGGCTTTGGCAATGGAATCAATTAATCCAGGTTTGTCGTTACCTACCAGCGTGATAACAATAGACTTCATATTTTTCTCACTGTTTCCTTTCGTCTTACTGTAACTATACGACACAAGTGACGTTCAGCAAGCCCATTTATTGAGGTAATTTGATCTCGAATAAATTGTCATTATTTTTTTTATAAAGTGTGTTACCTTCTCAAGGTTTAACAGGCACATCCTAAATAGGAAAATGCGTCTGACTGGTCCCCGGGGCAGAATGCCCGGACCTGCCATTTTCACCACAAAGCGATTAAGTACCAGAACCTTGGCCAAAGATCACTTAACACGACTGCAAAAACAACAAGTCAAAATAGACCGGCGTGTAACTGCGACCATAACGCTGGGCGGTTGGTTGGTGTTGGTGACGTTGTTGCTCCTTATCTGGCATTTATTCTCTGTGACACGCCCGTTGCTCAGCAGTCCACAACTGACTCTTCAATACCAAATGCCTTTGCAGCAGGAAGCGCGCCTGATAAGCGCGAGAACGGCATTTGATGCCGATTATTTTTATCTCAGCAGCGCCAATAATTGCCATTACAAATTGCTGAAGCGCCATTTTGACAATACGCTGGAAAGTTGGCCACTTCGCGGTGGACGAAGCTGGGCCACAGGACAATCAGAGACATCCTGTTATCGCAGTCAGTGGCATGCGTTTCACGGCAGTAACTTTTTATTCGAGATCAATCACAATAATTTGTTGCGGGCCTGGCAGGTGGACACCGCAGCCATAAGTGAAAAAGAGTTAGTGTTTAGCGTGCGTCTTCCCGCGAGTATTCAACCTGAAACCAAACAGCCATGGCAGGCCCACCTGACTGAAAATGAGGCGTCATTGCTGCTTAAAGATGTACTGGGATATTGGCACTTTCTGCGCTTCGACCGGATAACAAGAGAGCCGCTGGCGCACATCCGCAATATGCTATTACCGGGTACAGCACCGTTCAGAATCGATAATCACAATTTAAACCTGTTGTACGCAGGGCAACATTTAATACTGTTGCAACCGTCTGACAGCGAGTCACAAATTCAGTATTTCAGAAGCGCAGAGTTGGAAGACGTCATTGCTGCGGTAAGTTTGTCAACGGATCGTTCGGTGTTATTGCTGGATGAGCAACTGCGCGCTGAAAAATGGTCGGTTCTAAACGATAACGGCGTCATGCGATTGGAAATGTTGTACAGCATTCAGTTGCCGGGTAAGCAGTTTAAAAAGCTGGCTCATGTCTCCGGCGATCTGGTGTTGGCCATCGTGGATGACCGGCAGTTTTTTATTAATGCCACAACGGGTGAAATAACCGCCGAGACATCCGAATTACCCGAATTTGACTCACTGTTCGTGCAGGGGACAGATTTGTGGGGCCAGTCAGGCGAGGTATTGCAGCATTGGCGGGTGAAGAATCCTGACTCGGTGATTTCCCTGAGTAGCCTTTGGGCTGAAATATGGTACGACGGTTATCCGGAACCTGATTATGTTTGGCAAACAACATCGGCCAGTGACCAGTCGCAAGCCAAATACAGTTTGGTGCCATTGCTAATGGGGAGCATTAAGGCGGCATTTTTGGCCATTATTGTTGCCATTCCGCTGGCCATCGGCAGTGCTATTTATACGGCTTATTATGCCGGACCCAAACTGCGCCGGTTTCTCAAGCCTTACATCGAAGTGCTGGAGGCCGTGCCCTCAGTCGTAATTGGTTTTTTAGCGGCTATCTGGCTGTTGCCATTGTCCGAAAGTTATTTGATCGCGGTTTTGTTGTTTTTAGTTTTAAGCCCCCTGTTTCTGTTGTTGTTTGTATGGCTGAACGAAGCCAACCGGCACCGCAATATTCGCGCCTGGGAACTGGGCTTTTTTAGCGTTTTGATACTGGTGTTTTTGGCCCTGTTTAACGCATTTTTAATGGATGTTCCCCAATGGATGCAGTCGCTTTGGAAAAACGAAACCGGTGGCTTATTGAGCACTGATTTAAAAGGTACCTTTGTTCTGGCAATCGCAATGGGGATTGCGATTGTTCCAACGGTATTTACCATCGCTGAGGATGCTATTTACCAGGTACCCCCCAGTCTCTCTAAGGCGTCCTTTGCTATGGGGGCTTCACGCTCACAAACGCTGGTCAGAATTGTACTTAAGGTGGCACTGCCGGGTATCTTGTCGGCAATCATGTTGGGGTTTGCCCGGGCCATCGGGGAAACCATGATAGTGCTGATGGTGAGTGGTAATACACCGGTTGCTGACTGGAATTTGCTGGAAAGTATGCGCACCATGACTGCCAATCTGGCTATCGAGCTGCCTGAAGCACAACCCGGCACTGTACACTATCAGGTATTGTTTTTAGTTGCCTCGCTGTTGTTTTTGTTCACCTTTGTATTCAATACCTGCGCCGAATTTTTACGCATTAAGCTGAGGCATCGTTACCAATTATGAATACTCCTCAGGCTTTTCTCCTGGCGATAAAAGAACAATGGTTGAAATTCGTTTCAAGCCTGGCGTTGGCCGTTGTGTTTTTTGCACTGTTTGGGGTGCTGGCTATAGTGATTGGTAATGGTCTGAACTTTTTTTGGCCAAAAACGATACAGAGCGTGGAATACAGCAGCGCCGGATCTTCACCTAAAACGCTTTTCGGTTATGTGTCGGGTGAGCGGCATCGCGGCACCAAAGGCGAGCGGGTATGGTTGCATCTGGATTCCTACGAGCGCGCTCGTAATCAAACCCAATTAGTGCTGTCTCCGGAGCAAATTATCGCGCAACACACTTTATCCGGTGTTGCCAGAATCGATTTGAATGACGGGCGCTTTTTACTCAGTCAGCCTCAATATTTACGGGCGGCTGGGGACGTGGTGGAGCTATCCCAACTTGCGGTGTTGCAGGACGCAACAGCGGTGATCGTTAAGCAAAAGTCGCTATTGGTTGAAGGGGAGCTATTGAGTATCAACCAGGACATTGCCCGGTTGCGGATGCAAGGTGGTGCGGAAAATTCTCCGGCCATGCTTGCGCTGTTAGCGCGTTATACGTCGCTGCGAGAGGACATCAGGGAACTGGATAGGGCGCTGGACAATTATGAAATAGTATTGCTTTCTGCGGATGGTCAAAAACAGCAACTGCAACTGCAACACGTCCGGCAGGTGTTCTATCCCAATGATATGACTCTGTGGCAAAAGCTGATGGTATTTAAAAATAACCTGCTGCTGTTCTTATCTGAAGATACCCGAGACGCAAACCAATCGGGCGGGGTTTTTCCTGCCATTTTTGGTACGGTGCTGATGGTATTGCTCATGTCAGTCTTTGTCTCACCACTGGGTATTATGGCCGCTATCTATTTAACTGAATACGCACCTAACAATACGGTGGTGAGCATTATTCGCCTTGCGGTAAGCAATCTGGCAGCTGTGCCTTCAGTGGTTTACGGGGTGTTTGGATTGGGCTTTTTTGTGTATAAGGTCGGCGGCAATATAGACGCCCTGTTTTATGCCGATAGTTTACCTAATCCCACGTTTGGCACACCGGGACTACTGTGGGCTTCTCTAACTATGGCGCTGCTTACCCTGCCGGTGGTTATCGTTGCCACAGAAGAAGGATTACGACGGGTTCCCGAATCACTGCGCCACTCCAGCTATGCGCTGGGAGCGACCCGTTATGAAACCATTCGACGTATTGTTTTACCTGTTGCCAGTTCCAGCCTGATGACCGGGATTATTTTGGCAATTGCACGTGCAGCCGGTGAGGTTGCGCCAATGCTGATGGTGGGGGCTGTGCGCTATGCACCGGAACTGCCCGTTGATGCACAATGGCCGTTTCTGCATTTAGACCGGCAGTTTATGCATCTTGGGGTGTTTATTTATGAAGGCGCATTTCAGGGACAGTCGACACCACAAGGCGCAGGTATGATGTTTGCCGCCTGTTTATTGTTATTAACAGTGGTATTGATTCTGAATTTTATCGCGATTATGGTGCGAAGCCGATTGCAAAAGAAATATGGTCATTAAACGTAGGAGTTGCCGGGCAAGTGTTTACTGATAAAGGTCTCAACGGAGTGGCAACAGATAATATTGCCATCAAAGTCGAAGACTTGTCTTTGCGCTTTGGTGATAAATTCGCATTGCGGGATATTTCGCTTGCGATACCAGCTAACAGTATTACTGCGGTAATTGGCCCCAGTGGTTGTGGCAAGTCAACGCTGATCGGGTGTTTTAATCGCCTAAATGATCTCAACCCGGAAGCTAAGGTATCCGGTAAGGTCTATATCAATGACCGCAATATTTATGGCTTGCGGCAGAACATACCCGCCCTGAGAACACAGGTGGGCATGGTGTTCCAACAGCCGAATCCCTTTCCCATTAGCGTATATGAAAATGTGGTCTACGGGTTGCGTATAAAAGGTATAACTGATCGTCGGATTCTGGATGACATTGTGGAGTCTTCACTGATGCAGGCGGCTTTGTGGGATGAGGTCAAAGATATCCTGTTTCAGTCAGCGTTGAAGCTATCGGGCGGACAGCAGCAACGATTAGTTATTGCCAGGGCACTAGCCCTGCAGCCGGAGATTTTGATGCTTGATGAACCCACGTCGGCTCTGGACCCCATCTCCACCTTAATGATTGAAGAGTTGATTTATAAACTCAAAGAGAAATGTACCATTATTGTTGTAACGCATAACCTGCAACAAGCGGCCAGGGTTTCCGAACAGACTGTATTTTTAAATAAAGGTGATCTGATTGAGTATTCACTCACCGACAGGATGTTTACTATGCCGCTTCACAAGCAAACCGAAGCATTTATAACCGGGAGGTTTGGTTAGGCATGAACGTTAATCTCTCTGCGCACATATCAGGCAAGTTTAATGAGGAACTGGAAAACCTGAGGAATGCCTTGTTATCTATGGGCGGTCAGGTTGAACTGCAATTAAGTAAGACGTTAATTGCCCTCAGAACTGATGACCAACGACTCGCTGAAACTATCGTTCATGATGACAACAAAGTCAATGAACTGGAGATGCGTATTGACGAAGAGTGCATGCGAATTATTGCCAAGCGACACCCGATTGCCAGTGACCTGCGATTGGTACTGACCATCGTCAAGATCAACGCAGACATGGAGCGAATAGGGGATGAAGTTGAACGTATCGCCAAAATGATCACCATGTACAGTTTACCCGCCTCAGAAAAAATCAAATCCGGTATGGTGGAGACAGGACACCTGATATTAGAGATATTACAAAAGTCACTAAATGCTTTTGCCCGTATGGATGTAACGGCTGCACGGCAAATTCACGGTGAAGACAAGAAGGTCGATGCGAACTACAAGGAACTGCTCCTACAGGTGATGCAGGAAATGCAACAACGGGCAGAACTGGACTCCCGATGGTTGGATGTCCTTTGGGCGTTGCGAGCCATGGAGCGTATAGGTGACCGATGTCAGAATATCTGCGAGTACATTATTTATTTTGTGGAGGGCGTAAATGTCCGGCATGCAAGGGATAATAATTAAGGATTTGTGACCGATTTATGTACTACACTGAGATTCTGTCTTCAATTTGTCGTTTGATTGTAACTTAACTTAATATATCATGCCGCCGGTTCAGACCTTGGTAGGTAAATAGGCACTAAAAGAGTTGATTGATATGCCAAATAATTCATTTCTTGCGGTTTTTGCAAAATCACCGCTCAAACCGATAGAACAACATATATTGACTGTGACCAGATGCAGCAATTTGTTGATCCCTTTCTTCGAAGCAACATTTTCCGATGACTGGTCAGTTGCTGAAAAAATTCAAAAAGAAATTTCTTCCGTAGAAGAAGAAGCCGACAAAATAAAACGCGAATTACGCATGAGTCTTCCGGGCGGTATCTTTATGCCCATGGAAAGACAGGACTTACTGGACCTGTTAAAACACCAGGATCAGATCGCAAACAAAGCGAAAGATGTCTCCGGATTGGTATTTGGTCGTCATATGTTGGTGCCACAAGCGATTCAGGAAGAGTTTATGGTGTACCTGAAACGATGCATTGATGCCACAGTGCAGGCCAGCAAAGCCATTAACGAACTGGATGAATTGTTGGAAACCGGATTCAGAGGTCGGGAAGTTAACCTGGTAGAAAATATGGTTAATGAACTGGATATGATCGAAGACGACACTGATAAGTTGCAGGTTAAATTACGCAGTAAATTACACGCGCTGGAAGCACAACTTCCACCGGTAGATGTAATGTTTTTATACAAAATTATTGAAGGCATTGGTGGACTAGCCGATGTCGCGGAGCGTGTAGGTTCCAGATTAGAATTAATGCTGGCTAAATAGGGTTTTCAACGATGGATATTATCAATACATATGGCGACATACTCATTATCGTTGCCGCTGTCGTTGGCTTCTTGATGGCCTGGGGTATCGGGGCAAATGATGTGGCGAATGCCATGGGGACCTCCGTGGGCTCCAAAGCGCTGACTATTAAGCAGGCTATTTTCATTGCAATGGTGTTTGAATTCGCCGGCGCCTATCTGGCGGGAGGGGAGGTAACCTCTACGATCCGAAAAGGTATCATCGACAGCGCCTTTTTTGTGGACTCACCTGAATTACTCGTTTTTGGCATGATAGCCTCTTTGCTGGCGGCAGGCCTGTGGCTGGCATTAGCCTCCTATCTTGGTTGGCCTGTTTCTACTACACATTCCATTATTGGTGCCATAGTTGGTTTTGCCGCAGTTGGCGTCAGTGCTGATGCTGTAGAGTGGAGCAAAGTGGCCGGTATTGTGGGCAGCTGGGTAATTACGCCAGCCATATCAGGCTTTATCGCTTTTCTTATCTTTAACAGTGCGCAAAAGTTAATTTTCAATACTGACAGCCCTTTTGACAATGCCAAAAGGTATGTGCCTTTTTATATGATGTTAGCGGGCTTTGTACTTGCATTGGTAACCATCAAAAAGGGGCTTAAGCACGTTGGTTTAGATCTGTCATCTGAAATGGGGTTTACCCTGGCTATCCTGATTGCCGTGAGCGTAGGACTGCTTGGTAGAGTGGCAATTAATCGCATCAAATTTGATCCTGAAAGCGACAAGGAAATGCACTACAACAACGTAGAAAAAGTCTTTGCCGTGTTAATGGTTGTAACCGCCTGTTGTATGGCCTTTGCGCATGGTTCTAACGACGTCGCCAATGCTATCGGACCTTTGGCGGCGGTTGTCAGTGTGGTTAACTCGGGTGGTGAAATTGCCAAAAAAGCCGCCTTAGCCTGGTGGATATTGCCGCTTGGTGGATTGGGTATTGTAGCCGGTTTGGCCTTGTTTGGTCACCGGGTGATAAAAACCATCGGTAATGGCATCACCCATTTGACGCCTAGTCGTGGCTTTGCCGCGGAGCTTGCTGCCGCGTCTACGGTTGTCATCGCCTCGGGAACGGGCCTGCCCATTTCCACGACACAAACGCTGGTAGGAGCCGTTCTGGGTGTTGGTATGGCGAGAGGCATAGCCGCCTTGAATCTGAGTGTGGTTCGCAATATCGTGGTCTCCTGGGTCATTACACTGCCTGTCGGTGCTGGCTTGTCGATTATGTTCTTCTTTATGCTGAAGGGCATATTCGCCGGATAGTCAAAAAGCACTGGTGCAAAGTGTTAAAAAAGCCAGTTAGTGTTACGCTAGCTGGCTTTTTTGATCGACTGGTGGCACTGGGAATTAGGTAAAAATTCACAAAAGATTAATTTAATTGTCATAATTGTAATAAAACTGAAATAAAAGTGTAATAATGCGTGCTCCGATATTTCACTGCACGAAATTATTCTTCAAGACACTTTTATGCCTGACATCAAACCGCTTCCACAGACCCTTTTTGGGTCGTTTATGTTGTTAACCTGTTCTTGTTTTGCAGAGGAAGCAGAACTGTTAGATTTTTATGGAAAGGTCAATATGACGCTGCAATACGCCGATGAAGGCGAGGGCAGCTTCACCGAGTTGAAAAGCAATTCATCACGCGTTGGTGTTAAAGGGGAAAAGGAACTCGAAGACGGCCTTACTGTGTTCTATTTGCTTGAGTGGCAAGTGGACCTGGCGGATCTGGATGATTCAGACAACATCAAATCTAGAAACCAATATCTGGGATTAAAGGGCAGTTTTGGTGAAGTGGTGGTAGGGCGCAACGACACAGTAACCAAGCAATTGTCCAAGCCCATGGATACTTTCAGTGATTATGAAGCTGATTTAAAAGGTCTGTGGAAAGGCGAAAACCGGGTCAACGATTCACTGACCTATTTTAGTCCATCACTTAATGGCTTTGTGGTTGCGGCCACATATGTTGTAGAGGATGCATCAGACAAAGATGATGGGACTTCTATTGGTGTCTATTACGGCGATCCTAAACTGAAAAAATCGCAAATTTACGCTGCGCTAACGCACGACAGTAAAATTAAAGGATATGACGTTCAGCGGTTGGTTGTCGCTGGAAAATTTGATGACTGGACATTGGGCGCCGGATTACATCAACAGGAGCCATCGGCTGGTGGTGAATCTCAGTCCGGAGCAACGGTCAATGCCGAGTACCGTTTGCACAAATGGAAATTGAAGTCTCAGTATCAAACATTAGAAGATGACAACAGCATCACACTGGGAGCCGATTATAAACTTGGTGACAGTACCAAGGTGTTTGCCTGGTTAACCAACCGCAAGTTAGACAGTGCCGAGGACAAGCGTTGGTTGTCTGTTGGTATTGAACACAAGTTTTAGGGCAACAACAATTTTTAATCTGAATTAAACTGATTGCAATCGGTGCCTGGCTCAGGCAATTGGCTGAGCCAGGGGAACCCGAATCGGGCTGAACCTAAACATCCCCGGCAATTATTTTGCAAATACCACGGTTTTATTGCCGTGAATAATTACTCGTTCTTCCAGGTGATTACGCAGGCCATGCGCCAGCGCTGACTTCTCACACTCTTTACCTTTGCGCACCATATCTTCAGCGGTATCGCTGTGGCTGATGCGGATCACTTCCTGTTCGATGATGGGACCGGCATCCAGATCCTGGGTGACATAATGGCAGGTGGCACCAATGAGTTTTACACCGCGATCATAAGCCTGCTGATATGGTTTCGCACCAATAAAGGAGGGTAAAAAGCTGTGATGAATATTAATTGCTTTACCCTGCCACTTTGCGCAAGTTTCCGGCGGCAGAATTTGCATGAATCTGGCCAGTACCATGAGATCTATCTCGTAGTGGTCTAGCAGGGTTTCAATTTCCTGAAAGGCATGAGCCTTGCTGGTGGCACTAAAATCAATCCAGTGAAAGGGGACATCATACCAGTCAGCAAATTGCTGCATTTGTGGATGGTTGGCAATTATGCAGGGAATATCACAGTGCAATTCACCGGTGTGCCAGCGATGTAACAGGTCATTCAGACAATGAGATTCTTTACTGGCTAACAATGCGACTTTTTGTTTTTCATGAGAGTCGGTGAGTTGCCAATGCATGTTAAATTTTTCAGCGACAGGAACGAACAGCGCACTAAATTCCGGGAGATTCATCGCGAGATTATCGGCACTGATCTCATGGCGCATAAAAAATCGGCCAGTTTGTAAATCGGTGTGGTGGCTCGCTTCTACGATAGTGGCATTGTGCTCTGCTAAAAAGTGACTGACTGCCGCCACCAGACCTACCTGGTCCGGGCAATCAATGATAAGGCGAAACGTTTGTCGCATGGTGTTCCTGAAAATGGTTTTTTGACTAAGTGGTTCAGTATAACGAATTTTTTCACGAAAACAGCGCCAGTTTACACTGAATCCGCTATATCCTATTCCAGCTGTGGATAATGCGGTAGCTGACCCGATTTTTGTGGCGCAGTGACTCGTACAGATGGTAGCCGTTGAGTTGCAATTCAAAGCGCGGTGCTAGTAATGGCGAAGGTAAAGGCGTTAAGGTTTGTCTGGAAAGGCTGATATGAGGGATAAACTTCTGAGAACGCTTAAATCTGCCGATATGTTGTAATTGTTGGCTGAGTTTTTGTTGCAGCAACAGCAGTTTTTCATCCTGTTTAATGGTCAGAAAACCAATGCCGGGTTTAGCAAAATAACCCACTTCCTCGGCGTACAAGTGCAGCGGCTGTGCCAGGCTTTTCAGAGCAAACAGAATTTCCTGTTGTGCTGGTGTTATATCACCTAAAAACGCCAATGTAATATGGAAGTTTTCCATCGGGATAGCGCCCTGCAAGGAGGGAAAAGCGAGTTCCCGCCAGTTGGCGATCGCCAGTTTAGTGTCGGCATCGGGTTCAAGGCCGATAAATGTGCGCATTGTGTCAGTGCTTTTTTAATCAAAGTTTGTCACGTATTATACGGCATAACGTCGTAAACGCCTTTCCTGAAATTGCATTAGGAACCTGATTTGAAATTGATTTCTGCCCCATTTCGCTGGTTTAAAAAATACTTTTGGAAACTGACCGCTGTGTTTTTAGTGGCCTTATTTGCTTACGGATTTTATCTGGATGCGCAAATTAAAACCCGTTTTGACGGCAATAAGTGGGTGGTGCCGGCTCAGCTTTTTGCCCGTCCTTTAACGTTACAACAAGGGCAGGAAATTAATCGCGACGAGATTCTTCAGGAACTGAGTTTACTTGGTTACAGGCAGGTCAGCCAGATCCGGCAGCCCGGAGAATACACGCTGCAAGGTGGTGAACTTCGGGTTTTTCGTCGGGCATTTGCGTTTGCCGATGGCTTTGAGTCCGCACGACAATTGCGCCTGAAACTGCAAAATGACCGGCTGGTGAGTATTTATGACAACGCTGTTACCAGCCAGGTCAATGAGGCAAGGCTGGAGCCCATGATGGTGACCCGGATCATTACTCAGAGCAGAGAAGACAGGATCTTGTTAACGCTGGAAGATATCCCTACCTCGTTAATTGAAACGCTGATCATGACTGAAGATCGCGATTTTTATCATCATCACGGGGTGGCACCACTTGCAATTTTACGGGCACTGGTAGCGAATATTAAGGCCGGACGCACGGTACAGGGTGGCTCAACGTTAACTCAGCAGTTGGCAAAAAACCTGTTTCTTACCCGTGAACGCAGCCTGATACGCAAAATTAACGAAGCCATCATGGCTGTGATCATTGATTTGCGTTACAGCAAAGATGAAATTATCGAAACCTATCTGAACGAAGTATTCCTCGGGCAAAGAGGGGATCTGGCTATTCACGGTTTTGGCCTGGCCAGTTATTACTACTTTAATCGTCCTCTGGAAGAACTGAATCTGGCCGAGCAGGCGACGTTGGTGGGTATGGTCAAAGGCCCGTCTGCCTACAATCCTTTTCGCCATCCGCAAAATACCCGCAAGCGTCGCGATGTGGTTCTACGCACGTTATTTGAGCAGGACATTATCGACAAAGAAATGTATACCGACGCGGTGGAAAGTCCGTTAAATGCGGTGGACAAGGGGATTTTGAGTCAACACAAATACCCGGCTTTTATGCAACAAGTTAATCGCGAGTTGCGTCAGGTGTTACCGGCCAAGGATTTACGGGAGTCTGGCATTAAGATTTTCAGTACCCTTGACCCACATATTCAACGGGCGGCGGAGCAGGCCACTGAAAAAACTTTAACAGCCCTTCAGAGCAGCCGGGATACGGTGGCGCTCAATGCGGCCATCATCGCATCTGACTTTCGCACCGGTGGTATTCGTGCGTTAGTAGGGGGCAAAGAATTTGATTATCAGGGGTTTAACCGGGTGCTGGATGCCAGAAGACCTGTGGGGTCACTGATCAAGCCGGCGGTGTATCTGACTGCCCTGGAGCAGCCCGCTGTCTATACCCTGGCAACGCCGATAGAAGATAAGCCCATCAGGCTTAAAAGTAGTTATGGCAAGTATTGGGAGCCGCAAAATGTGGATAAACAATTTCGCGGCAGTGTCCCCCTGTTAACGGCATTATCGCATTCACTGAATGTGCCTACAGTAAAACTGGGCATGACGCTGGGGTTGGAAAACGTTGCTGACACCATAGAACGCCTGGGTGTTAAAGAAAAGTTTGATACTTATCCCGCCATGACACTGGGAGCACTGAACCTGTCACCCAGGCAGGTTAATCAGATGTACCAAACCATTGCTAACGTGGGAATTCGCCAGGAGCTGCATTCCATATCCGCGATTTCCACTCATGATGATATTCCGATTTGGTATCGCATGAATGTCCCGGAACAGCGGGTAGACAAAGCGGCGGCCTACCTGGTGAATTACGCGCTGCATAAAGTTACCCGGGAAGGCACGGGTAAACGTCTGAAGCAGGTATTTCCCCGGGTAAATTTTGCCGGCAAAACCGGCACTACTGACGATTATCGGGACAGCTGGTTTAGTGGTATGGACAATCAACTGGCCACGACGATATGGGTGGGCAACGACGACAACCTGGAAACCGGATTAACCGGTTCGGCCGGTGCCATGTCAATTTTCATCAACATGCAGCGGGATATTTATCCGAAATCCTTTAACCAGGCGTTTCCGGAAGGCATTGGTATTGCCCATTTTGCGCCTGAAGATGGCAGCCGCAAAGTCCCTGGTTGTGCCAACGGTTTAAGTGTCCCGGCCTATCTACCGGCATTGCCAGGTGCCACTACCTGTGATGGAAAACCACCACAGGAAACAAAAGAAAAGTCGCTGTGGGAACGCCTTTTTGGCAGTTAACCCGCAGCACGCAATGCGATGAAGGGATGTTATTGATGTACAAAGGTATTTTACTCGGGCACCCGCTAATGGCGCAGTGCCACAAGTTTATCACCCGACACAAACCGTTAAATCACAAACAATGGTTACAGCGCATTGCGCAGGTACCGGAAATAGATCAGCAAATCGATTTTTATAACAGCGGGCCGACGATAACCTTGCTGGAAAATAAAATCGCTGAGCTGTTGGGAAAAGAGCGAGCCTTGTTTGTGCACAAAGGCATGGTGGGGCAAAATGCGGCGCTGTTGCAGTGGTCAGCAAACCTAAACCGCCATCGGATAGCAATACATCCCCAATCACACATCGCCGTGGACGAAAGCGACGCCTATGACAAGTTGCTGAATCTTGAGGTGTGGATGTTCGGCGAGCCGCATTGTGCCATTACCGACAATGACATTGCGCGGTTGCCCGAAGATCTGGCGGCTATCGTGCTGGAACTTCCTACCCGGCGCGCCGGGTTTCGCCTGCCGCAGTGGCAAACACTGGAATATTTACAACAATTTGCGAAAACCCGCGGGATACCGATACACATTGACGGAGCCAGATTATTGGAAGCCGCCTGTTACTGGCAAAAACCCTACGCGGATGTGGCGGGTATTGGTAATTCTGTCTATGTCTCCTTGTACAAAACATTAGGGGCAGCAGCAGGCGGAGTCGTTGCTGGTGAAACTGAATTTATTGAACAGCTTATTCCCTGGCGCAGTCGCATGGGGGGCGATCTGTTTACTGCATTTCCTTATGTTTTGAGCGCACTGTGGGGGCTGCGGCACTATCTGCCGAGAATTCCGGAATTCCATCAACGGGCCTATGCATTGGCACAAGCGATTCAGCATCGATTTGGCGATGAGGCCTTGCCTTTTCCAGTGCAATGCAACGGCTTTTTGGTGCAGTTGCCGGTCAGTGCTCAGGTGCTGGAACGACGGGCGCTGAAACTCGCTGAAGAAAAAGGTATCTGGCTATTCGACCGAATATTGCCCCAGGGGGAACAGAGCTGCCGTTTTGAAATTCAGGCAGGCGATGCGCTGGATGATTGGCAAGATGCTGACCTGGTGGATTTACTGGAACAACTCAGCCGCTGATCGCTGTAATTATTGAGGCAGGTGTCTGTGAAGCAGTCAATGAGCTGAGGAGAGCTAGTTAACGAGGGCCTGAAATTGCTGAAAATGCCATTATTTAATTAGCTGGCTGATTTGGGTAATATTTTTTGAAATAGCTGCTATTCTCAATGAGGACTCATTATCGGGATAGAAAAAATGACATCAGGAAAGACACCAGCACCCACGCCAACCCAAAAAGCCACTTACACCTTTGCGCTTTCTCCGGGGTTGGAATTAACCATCACCTTTGTTGAAACTAAAAACGTTACGATGACGGTAATGAATGGGCCGACCATTACTAACGCCGGGTTTAAAGTCCCTGAACCCACCACCGATAGTAACGGTTATCCGCAAATCAGTTTTGGATCATCGACCTCCAAAACCAGTACCTTTCCGGCATTGGAGTTAGAAATTGCCTGTGTTTCCGGTAAACCCTCGCACTGGCTGCAAACGGAACTCAAGGTCAAAAATGGCTTTACCACTGGCTCGGAACCTGAGTACGGGCAGGTGACTATTGGCATTATACCTGGGCAAAAAAGCTGGGCTTATCTGGAAAATGAAAAAAAAACGCAACTGGATCACCACGCAATCCGGTACGCCTGATTTTTTTGCTATCAGCCCACCGCAAAAATCAGCGGGTGTCCTGCATCAGTACCAGGAGCTCAACCCAGATATCGTCAGCCTGCTGGATGTTGTAACACCAAAACCCACCAGTAAGATAACCAGTCCGGCGAAAAACTTTCTGTTCCGCGGTAATGAACCATTGACTGCACCCACGACACCTGATGGACCGCAAACCGTGGATTTTGAAGGGTTACACACTATTATGAGTAAGCGCTATAAGGACGCAACAGGCGACACATTTCCGGTCAGCAGATCAGATTATCTGTTTCATGATGTCTGTCTGAGAGATCCTAGTCGCGATAACCACCAGGAAACCCACGCTTTTGATCCTAACAAAGCCACCCCAACAGAACCCACACTCACAACGCTCACTAATGGCACCTATGAACCCGATATGTGGTTAACCTCCGCCAGCGCACCCAATGGCGCGAAAATGTGTTGGTGGCCAATTGAGCCGTCGGGAAGCCCTTATAACAGCAGCAATTTCCTCTTCTATCTGGACCAGTGGGCCGGAGAAACATTACACACCTTATTGAACACGGCTCACACTACCCCGCATGTGTATTACATTCACTGCGCCAACGGCCATGACCGCACCGGCCTGGTGGCTTATTCGTATTTTATTGCCCGTGGCGAGCCGCAACCCAATGCCTATATATTAGGCTCTACAGTGTGTGTGTCAGATGAAAACCCAGCCAACTGCATCGCGCTAACGTCAGACCTGACACCGGAATCCGGCAGTCCTAAATCAAAAACCAAAACCCGGATCTTACCAGGTGGTGGTGCCGGCTCATACTTTGACACCATCGCCAATCTTGGCTCAGGTGGAAATCTGTCCTGGGGCACTAATGATTACGTGGACAAATCACCCTATGGCGTTTTTAAAGATTCTGATTTTTAAAAATATGCAGAGCCTCTGAGGAGGCGCTTCTTACCGGGTAATTGTGCATCTAAATCAAGATTGCACCGCGTTGCTGTGATTGCTATACGTTGCATTTAGTGTTTGAAGTGGAATGCGGCGGCTTTGGTGTTGCGTTGCTCACACCTGAACAGAGCGTTACTCTCAATGACTATTTCCATGGAAGTCCGGACACCCTGGATACATTTGTCAAACAACTCACCGCTGTATATTCGAAGTTCTTTGGTATCTGGCCCTTTCGCGAGATAAGCCGAAAGGGCAGGTAAAAGCAGAAGATTGGCAACAGGGATTGTTGCCCAAGTCGATGGAAGTGCATGGACGCACTATCATCGACGGTCTTCTGGTTCTGCGCTTGAGACTTATGTTGTCTCGCGTCAGGGCCAACGGGGGGTGAAGGGGATCTCCCCTTCGAAGGCGCTACATCAGTACACTGAACCTAATTTCAGAAACGTTATTAAAATCACCCGAGTTACGACCGCAATAGCAGGACCGTTTCTAAAACCACCACTGCAATCTAGTCTTGTTTTTCTTTATTCAGCCTGGAATCAATATACCTTTGGAAATCCGGTTTTTCGGTGCAGCGCAATGTACCGCCTAACAATCCCGACAATATGCCGACGGTTTTCCCTGTTGTGCCGCTGCAATCTATGTTTTTAGTAGGTCGTTTGTTTGGATCTTCTTCCACCAGGTTATATCCCTGGGTTTGTTGCTGGTAAAAAGTCTGGTCGCGGTTTCGCACGGCATCATTGCTCATCGCCTGCATTTCCTGTTCAGCTATTTGACCCAGGTGTGAACTCAGTGCCTGATTTAGACGCTGCAGACTGTTGGGCTCTGAATGGTTGAGCGCGTTTTTAGGAGGCAGGTTTTCCGGGGTAGCCGGTGAGGGCTGAGTATCGACTTCTGGTTCGTTTTGAGCAATCGCCTGCTCAGGTACATCGGTAATTTCAGTGCGCGCTATGGGTTCTTGTCTCAATTCTTGTGTGGATTCGACTGGTGTTTCGACGGCTGTTTCGGTTTCTTCTATTTCTGGCTCTGCCGGTAGGGCAGCCGGTAGAGGTGGATAATACAAGGTGGCCTGAATGGGAATGACTGGTGGCGCGGGTTGCAAAATTACCGGGGCTTGCATTGCGGAGAAATACAGGATGATAGCGCAAAAAATGCTGTGAAGTACCAACGAGCTAAACAGTGTTCGTTTCTGCTGGCTCAGTGTGAGACGAGGTGGCGGACTGTTTTGTTCGTCAATGGTCTGATGCACATCAATGGGGAGGTTTGCATCGGCAAATTCCACTTGCCCGATATCGAATACCGGATGCTGTTGATTGTCCCCGTACGCAATGTCACCGTCTAACCCTGTGAAGTCCGGTTCATTGGCGTCGGATGGAATATGATGGATGCTGATTGAATGCAAGTGACATCAGTTGCTAATTAAACTATGCAATAGAGGTCATTTTTTGGGGGAAGTTCAATCCATTAATAAAATTGCTGTCAGTGCGACAAAAAAATGGGCGGAGAATCCGCCCGTTTTTGTTTCCTGTTTACAGGCTTTCCAGTGCCGTGCGGGCCACCTGAATGGTCTGGTCGATAATGGCTTCTGAATGCATACTGGACACAAATCCCGCCTCGTAGGAGGCCGGTGCCAAATACACGCCAAGTTCCAGCATTTTGTGGTAAAAGCGATTAAACTGCTCATTGTTGCAACTAATCGCTTGTTGGTAGTTCACCACCTTGTCGACATCAGTGAAAAACAAACCAAACATAGAGCCGGCATAATTAACTGTCATAGGCACGCCTAACTCTTTGGCCTGAGCCTGAATACCCAGTGCCAGCTTTTCGGTATTGGCAGCCAGGGTGTCGTACATGCCGGGTGCCTGAATAGCGTTCAGGGCCGCTAAACCTGCGCTCATGGCAATGGGGTTACCTGATAGTGTCCCTGCCTGATAAACCGGGCCACTGGGCGCCAGATGTTCCATGATATCTCGTTTGCCACCAAAGGCACCCACCGGCATACCTCCGCCGATAACTTTACCTAAACAGGTCAGATCTGGTTTGATCTGATAATGTGCCTGAGCACCGCCAAGGGCAACGCGAAAGCCGGTCATGACTTCATCAAAAATCAACAGGGCGCCATGCTTGTCGCAAATGCTGCGCAGGCCTTCAAGAAATCCTGGCACTGGTGGGATACAATTCATGTTTCCGGCAACCGGCTCAACAATGATACAGGCGATATCGTCACCGCACTGAGTGAAAGCCGCCTCAACACTGGCGAGGTTATTAAACTCTACTGTCAGGGTGTGTTGCGCCACACTGTCCGGTACACCGGGTGAGCTGGGCACTCCAAAGGTCAAAGCGCCTGAGCCAGCTTTAACCAGCAGGCTGTCTGAATGGCCGTGATAACAACCTTCAAATTTCAGAATTTTGTTTTTGCCGGTATAACCGCGTGCCAGACGGATGGCACTCATGGTGGCTTCCGTCCCGGAGTTTACCATGCGGGACATCTCCATACTGGGCACCAGACGGCTGATGAGTTCGGCCATTTGCACTTCCAGTTCGGTGGGAGCACCGAAGCTCAGACCGTTCTCGATCGCTTTTGCCACCGCGTTTCTGATGGCTTCATTGTTGTGGCCCAGAACCATTGGCCCCCAGGACAAGACATAGTCGATGTATTGTTTACCGTCTGCATCGTACAGGTAAGGACCGTCGGCTTTTGCAATGAAGGGCGGAGTACCTCCAACGGCTTTAAAGGCGCGAACCGGGCTGTTTACGCCACCCGGGATATGTTGTTTTGCCTGGGAAAAAAGTTGTTCAGATTTTTGCATTACTGCTTTGCTCTCTTGTCTTTTTTTCGATTAGTTAAACAGGTTCGGGGCGGTTATTTGCTGTGATAGTGCCAGGGAACGGCCCGTTCATAGTCTCTCACTTTGTTTTCAACACCCAATGCCAGGGCGAACAGGGCCATTCTGACCAAAACCCCATTGTCGGTCTGACGGAATATGGCTAAATTCGGATTTTGGTTCAGATCATTATCCAGTTCATTGGCGTCAGCACGAGAATCGCGCGGTAATGGGTGCATTATCACGGTTTTAGACTGGAAGTGTTGGGTGTAAATCGCCTGATTCAGGCGAAACTTACCCCGATATTTGTTGGCCTCTTCTTTGGATGGGAAGCGCTCCTCCTGCACCCGGGTTTGATAGCAGATATCGGCATCAAATTGGCCATCCAGGGTGTTTTGCACCTTAAACCGATGACCGGCGTTGCTGATGGTGTCCAGAATATAATCAGGCATACTCAGCTCTTCAGGTGAAATAAAGGTAAAGCGCACATCGTTAAACAAACACAAGAGTTTGGCCAGAGAGTGCACTGTGCGACCAAATTTAAGATCTCCCACCATGGCAATGTGCAGGCCATCAATACCACGCTGATGAAAGGCCAGCTCTTTTTTAATGGTATACAAATCTAACAGGGCCTGGGTAGGGTGCTCGTTGGGACCATCACCACCGTTGATACAGGGGACCCGACTACCTTTGGAAAACTCTTCCACTGATCCTGCGTCAGGATGACGCATGGCAATGACATCGGAATAGCCACTGAGTACTCTGGCGGTGTCATACAAGGATTCGCCCTTCGCCAGGGCCGAGTTACCCACCCCCACGGTTTCACGCACTTTACCGCCTAACAAATTAAAGGCTGTACCAAAGCTGACCCGTGTTCGGGTACTGGGCTCAAAAAACAGGTTTCCTAAAATGGCACCATCTAATACCGTAGTGCGCTTTTCCCTGCGGGTATAGACTTCCATGGAGTCCGCAACCTGAAAAATTTGACGAATGGCATCGATATCAAATTGATTTACAGACAAGATATGTTGTCCTAAAAAACGACTCATGGTGATTTGACCCTGCTGATGAATTAAACCTGTGTATTGTCCTTCGGTTGCCAGCAAAAAGAAAGTCGAAGTATGGGTTTATCCTGATTTATCGCAGATAACACGGGTTTTATGTTGTGTCACTTTGGTGGTGGGGGAGGGATACAGAGTTGTCTGGTATTGAAAAGAAAGGGCAACTGTTACAGTTGCCCCTGGGTTTTTAGGGTATTGCTTAATCTAACTTAAAGCGCCCTAACATGCTTTGCATATCATGGCATTTGTCTTCCAGTTCGCCGGAAATTTCGTCCACCTCACTCATAGTGGTGGCCAGTGCATCGGCAGAATGACTGATAGATTCGATACGTTTACTCAGGTCATTGCTGACCGCACTTTGCTCTTCTGAGGCGACGGCGATCTGGTGGTTCATATCGCTGACATTCACCACAGTTTCCTGAATACCATCCAGGATCTCGCTGATACTGTCGGCTTCGGTGGCTGCCTGACCCACGGCACTGGTACTGGAGGACATTGACTGATGAGCGTCTTCGGCTGAGCTTTGCAGACCGGTGACAATATTCTCAATCTCTTCCGTAGATGCTTGTGTACGCTGCGCCAGAGTACGTACTTCATCAGCTACAACCGCGAATCCTCGCCCTTGCTCGCCAGCCCGGGCGGCTTCAATGGCCGCATTCAGTGCCAACAGGTTAGTTTGTTCAGCGATAGATTTGATAACGGTTACAACAGAGCCAATTTTTTCACTGTTGTCACGCAGTCGATAAACCTGGTCGGCAGTGCCCATGATTTGGCTTTCTAATCCTTTGATGATGCCCACACTGCTCTCAACGCGATCCCGACCTTGTTCCACTCTTTCTTTGGCAATGTCTGTTTGCTCAACAGTGTGCTTCGAATGCTCGGCGACTTTGGACGCCGTGATAGACATTTCCTGCAAGGCTGTGGCAATCATCTGCACATCGGACAACTGGGTATCCGTGGATTTATTGGCATTCACCATCATGGATTTTATGGTTTCAGAACGGTTTTCAATGACGTTACCGGTTTGCAGTACGTTTTTAATCAGTTCCGTTAGTTTTTCCAGCAGCAGGTGGAAGTTGCGTGCCAGGTTGGCAAACTCTGTACTTCGGGCACCTTTCAGTTTACGGGTTAAATCGCCGTCACCTAAAGCAATTTCCTTGATAGATAAAGTAACATCCAGCAACTGCGACAAAACTAATTTTCTGGTGGTTATCACGGCCGCAACCAACATTACCACCACCAGGATCAGGATGTTAAACATCGCAGAGAAAGCATTACTGGCCAACTTGCTTTGCATTGGCGCTTTGGTGAACACCACGCTGATCTTGCCGATTTCTTTGTTGTCCCGGCTAATGACGCCGGTTTCAAATGCTTCGAAGGAATCATCGGTTACCCGGGTTTTCCCTGACTTGCCGAGTTCTTTGTCGCGATGGTCAGTTATAGTGACCCCGGATACAATATCGATGTCTGTCATGGCTTTGGCAATTTGCTCTACCTGACCATAATCATAAGTGAATACCGGCTCTATCAGAGCCACTCTGGCATAACTGAGCTGGGCCTGCATTTGTTGTTCAAATTCGTTTTCTGCCTGACCGGAAGAAATCATATAGGCGATTGAACCGGATAGGCTGGCAGCTATAAAACCACTGACGAACAACCAAAATACCAGTTGGTTACTTATCGATTTAAACATGGGCGTCTAATGCCTCTTTTTTTGTACGCTTTTCGGTAAAATCCAGACTGAAAATTGTCGCACCAATCCCCGGTGCGGCTGGGTCATTAACAAGCCTGAAACGTTCCTGTAACACTATAGTTACAATTTGTGGGCACAGCAAATCTTTACCTGACGCCTTCCGATGGCGTTTTTGTTAAGAGCGTGTTGATCTTTACGGTACAATTTTGCACACAGGCGCTGCCCGAAGGGTTCGTCATATAAGCGCTTTACTCTTTGTCACAGTCCTTTGACTTAAAACCACCAAGCCTGTAGGACTGTTCCTCGATTAAAACGCTTATATCTAGAACAAATTTTGTACAGTGAAGTTCAACACGCTCTACTTGTTTTTATTATTTTTGTTAACAAAGAATATAAAATCGTCATCCTAAATCAAAGATTAAAATAATATTTTTTTTCTGTATCGTCAGGTTCCTGAAAAAATCCATTCTTTAATGACAATATTTTTCGCTCTGAAAAGCGAACCTGTTGCAACGTTTCCCGATAAGTTGACTGGAACAAAGCTTCGTACTCACCTGAATCTATCAGGGCTTTAAAGCCACTTTCAATATCCTTTGCCAGTGCTTCGTCTTGTTGATTGACAAAGAAAAAATTAGCGTAGGGATAGTGAACGATCACGTTGGGTTCGATGGCAATATCGAATTGTTGATAGTTGTCATATTCTTCCCAGATCTCTAACACTGAGCGCGGAAACAATTGGAAACGACGTTTTTGCAGCATGTGAAACAGGGCGTCATAAGATGTGGTTGTATGGACTACGAAGCCATTGTCGCTGAATAACCCGACATCGGGCCAACCGCCTCCCAGGCCAATACTGAACAGACGCAGTTGTTGCGGAGTGTCTACCGATTTAAGCAGTTCGATATTGTCTTTGTTGATTAAAAATAGGCGCCAACCCAGTAATCCTTTTTGGATGGGGGTTCGGATGGCCCGGTAATTTGTTTCCCGGTGCTTTGAGGTGCCGGTCCAGACCACATCCAGCAAACGTTCATTTAACAACAACAAGGCACGGTCTTGTTGCGCCGGGTAGTCTGATTCAAGCAGCTGGTAACTGTCCTGATAGCGCGACAGGATTTTTTCCAGAATAAGCAGGGCAAAGTCCTGGCGCTTATCAACCCCATCTTCAGGACGGGGGTAGCGGATATCTCGGGTGGCACTGGCGCTAAAAGCTGTGTAAAAAAACAGGATCAGCACAAATACTTTTAGCTGATTCATAGAAGAATAGCGTTTCGGTAAGAATGTAAGTAGTGTTAGGTATAAACCAGAAAATAGCAACTTACTGCGCAATATCAGTGGCAATCATCAGGTCTGAAAAAAAAAGGAGATGAAATTGAGAGTTGTTGTTTTGCTGTTGCTGCTGCATGTCGCACTGCCCGTACATGCGCTTGCCGATCAGTGTCGCGAAGACATTTATTTACAGATCTTAGGTGCCGGCGGACCGGAACTGGACGATGGACGAACGTCATCGGGTTATCAGCTTTGGCTGAATGGGCAGGCTAAATTACTGTTGGACACCGGTAGTGGCACCAGCATCAGTTTTGGTGACAGCGGCGCCGATTTTGCCACTGTAGATGCGGTTTTGTTTTCGCATCTGCATACCGATCACAGCGCGGATTTGCCTGCATTTGTCAAAGGTGCCTATTTTACCGGACGAAATCGGGATTTGTATGTCATTGGTCCTGATGGTAACCACCTGATGCCAGCCACCGGTGAATTTGTGCAACGTCTTTTTGGTAAAAACGGGGCATTTTCCTATTTGTCGGATTATCTGTACAAAGGACGGGAGCGCTTTCAACTGCATGCCGTGGATGCGACTGAACCGGGAGAAAACGCGGTATTTGTCAAAGACTTCTCATGGGGACTGGTCGCCGCTTTAACGGTGCATCACGGTCCCGTGCCGGCACTGGCGTGGCGAGTCGATGTGGGTCATTGCCGTCTGGTTTACAGTGGTGATATGTCCGATAATACCCAGAAACTGGCTGGATTTGCCACAGGCGCTGATTTGTTGATGTTGCATATGGCAATCCCTGACAATGCGCATCCGGTAGCACAAAACCTGCATATGTCTCCGACTCAAATCGCCCAAATTGCAAAGCGGGTGCAGCCTAAAAAACTTTTGCTGTCGCATTTTATGAAGCGCAGTGAGCGACATTTCAACGAGTCATTGCGCCTAATCAGACAACAATTCCACGGAGAAGTTATTATAGCGGAGCGGTTGTTAACGATTCCTCTCAGTCATTCTGATGGCGCAGAATAGTCATAAAGTCTTCGACAACGCGGTTAACAAATGCCAGTTGCTCAGTCTCGTTGAGCTCGCAGGGGAGGCCCATCAGGCTTTTCATGTGATGCTCTCCCTTGAGCATATTAAAAAATATCATCACCAGGTGTTTTAAACGGGACTCGGGGATCTGCAATTCCCGCTGTCGAATCAGGTAATCTTTCAGCATCAGCATGGCTCTTTTGGGGCCTGCTTCGTAAAACAGTTCAGCTACATGTATGTTGGCACTTACTTCACCCATAACCACTCTGTACATGGCAATAACCTCTTCGTCATGGAGTAACCGAACAAACTGTTCGCCGACCAGGTGTAACACTTCCAGCAACGAACGCGGACATTGCATTATATGTTCTTCGTCCATCTGATATTGCTGACATTTGTGGGCGATAACCGCGCTGAACAGGGCGTCTTTGTTTTTAAAATGAGAATATACTGTTTGTTTAGAGACATTCGCTTCTTTGGCTACATTGTCCATAGAAGTAGCACTAAATCCCTGCTGTAAAAACAGGCAACTGGCAGACATCAAAATCTGACGTTGCTTTTCTGTGCTTTTAGGCCGACCGGCTTGTGATCTTTTCGGATTATTCATGTGATATACAACTTTTTTACAATTATCAAACTAAACAGTCTAGTATTTTAATTGAATTATCATACTGAGCAGTCTAGTATTATTTCCGTCTTATCGCAATGCTCGCTATTTACTGGAGTTTATTATGTCAGGTCCATTTTCCTCTCTGGTTGCAAACCGTCGCCCGGGATTGGTGATTTTTTTGTTCGTCATTGTGCCGGTTTTGTTTTTGTATTTTTTATTAAAAGCGGCAGGTGCCGGGCAGGTGCCAGATGCGCCAGACCGGCCCTTTGCACAGCATGTTGACGTTATCAAAGTGGCACGCGAAACAGCCTATACCCGCATGGTGAAAGTTGTGGGGCGCGTGGAAGCTTCAAAACAAGCCGGGTTGGGTTTCGAGCGGGGCGGTACCTTATTGCTGACCAATGTCGACGAAGGTGATCGGGTTGTGCAGGGGCAACTGTTGGCGGAACTGGATACCCAAAGACTGACTGCACAAATGCAGGAAATCGAAGCCGGGATCGCCCGCGCTAAAGCTGATGCCAGACTGGCACAGTTATCGGAAAACCGCATTGCAACCCTGGTGAGCGAAAAGCTGGAATCGTCGCAGCGCCTGGATGAAACCCGCGAAGCCACCGAAGCAGCCCGGGCGCTGGTAAGAGAAATGGAAGCGCGCAAAGACAGTTTGTTGGTGGAATTTACCAAGTCGAAAATCTATTCACCGTTTGATGGCACGATTTTATCCCGTCAGATCGATCCTGGTTCCGTGGTCGGACAGGGCATGACGGTGTTTACCTTGCAACAAGACAACAGCACAGAGGTGCGGATGGCTATGTCGGCAGATAAGGTATTCCGCTTAAAGCAGGGCCAAAACTATGCCCTGTTTAAAGGCACTCAGCAAATCAATGCCCGATTAAAATCCGTAGCTAACGCCCGTACTATCAGTACCCGCACGGTAGACGCAATTTTTGAAATTACCCAGGCCAACACTGCGCAACCCATGTTATTACCGGGCGATTTGCTTACTCTGAAGTTGCCGGTGGAAACCCAGCTGGCGGGATATTGGGTACCTAAAACAGCATTAACCAATGGGATCAGGGGCATGTGGAATTTGTTCACGGTATCTGATGTCCAGGGTGAACAACAACTGATTACTAAGGCTGTCAGTATCATTTATGCCGATGAAGTCAATGCCTATGTCAGCGGCGCACTGAACGCTCAGGATTATGTGATTCTGACCGGTGGACAAAAGTTAGTGCCAGAACAACAGGTGTATGCCAAACAGGTGCCATTTCCGGAAGTGGCGAAATCCCTGACCACCGTCAGTTTATAATCAGGAGGTAGGCTTGTGTCTGAATTTTCTGTCAAAACTGAAAAATCGCCCTGGTACAGTATTTTTTACCGCAATGGTCATCTGCTGTTGCTCGGTATCGTCATTATTCTGGTGGCCGGCGTTTCTGCGTTAGTCAATCTTCCACGCCTGGAAGATCCGCGCATTGATTTGCGCAATGTGATCGCATTGACCCCGTTTCCTGGTGCGTCTGCTGAGCGTGTTGAGGCGCTGGTGAGCGATGTTATTGAAGATGAACTGCGGCAACTGGATGAAATCAAGGAGTTAAAATCCACCTCAAGAGCGGGTATTTCGGTGGTAAACATTGAATTGCAGGCCTGGGTTGATAATACGACTAACGAACAGATATTTTCAGAGATCCGCGACCGCCTCGCAGATGCGGCGCAGAAGTTTCCGCAAGGTGCCGGTGAGCCGGAACTGGATACCAAGCGAGGTGCGACGGCGTTTACCTTAAAAGTGGCACTGGCGCCAAAGCATCCTGAAGTGACGGATGATGGGCTACAAGATATGACTATTGTGGCGCGCCTTTCCGAAGAGTTATCTGACCGTCTGAGAAATGTACCAGGTACTGAAATTGTACGAATTTACGGTGAGCCGGAAGAGGAGATTCTGGTGAGCATCGATGCACTGCAATTAGCCAATGCCGGATTAACCTTATCCCAGGCATCCAGTATCGTAGCTGCCAATGATCCAAAATCACCGGCCGGGGTGGTGCGCAACAGCGAAACGAATCTCAGAGTGCAGGTGGCTAAAGAACTGGATACCCTGGAATCAGTGCGGGATATTCCATTGCAAAATCACACCTTCGGCGGGTATTTACGGGTGGGGGATATTGCTCAGGTGGAGCGAAGTTGGCGGCAGCCACTGCAAGATATCGCCCTGCTCAATGGTGAACAGGTCGTTTTTGTAGCGGCCCGTATGCAGACTACCGTGAGAGTGGATAAATGGATGGCCAATGCCAAATCCGTGGTGGCTGATTTTGAGCGGGAATATGCCGGTACGCTGGATACCAAGATTGTTTTTGATCAAAATATTTATACAGAACAGCGACTCGCCGACCTGACCCAAAACCTGTTGTTAGGGAGTCTGGTGGTGATGGTTGTGGTGCTGCTGTTTATGGGGCAAAGAGCCGCCTGGATAGTCGGCTTGTCATTGCCTTTATCTGCCGCCTTTGCGATTTTTTCGCTGTCATTTTACGGCCAGCAAATTCATCAGATGTCGATATTTGGCATCATAGTCGCCATTGGCTTATTAATTGACAATGCTATCGTTATGACGGACGAGATCAGAGCCAATTTGCAGGACAAAGCGATGTCCCGAATGGATGCGCTGGTGCAAAGCTTGCGTCATCTTTTTGTACCCTTGTTAGCCTCAACCCTGACCACGATTTTAGGCTTTATGCCGATATTCCTGTTGCCGGGTAATATTGGTGATTTTGTGGGGCCTATTGCCATCAGTGTGGTGATGGCCTTGATTGGGTCGTTGTTTATTTCCCTGACCCTGATTGCAGCATTGGCGGCCCGTTATTTACCCCGTAAAAGTCAATCCGAACAGGCGCGCTGGTATAAATCTGGTGTGCAGTTGCCACTGGTAACTCCGTTGTTTAAACGAAAACTACAATGGGCAGTGAATAATCCTGTGCGCATTTTGTGGTTGCCACTGGGGCTACCTGTGTTGGGGTTTGTACTGGCGGGACAATTAGGAAACGTGTTTTTCCCCAGCGCAGACCGGGATCAATTTGAAATGTATCTGTGGATGCCGGCTGGCACCAGTATCGAGCGTACCTTCTTTGTTACCCGAAACATCGATGACAAAGTGCGGGAAAAAGACAATGTCACCCAGGTGGCCTGGTTGGTGGCCGGATCTGTGCCTTCGGTTTACTACAATCAGGTAATGACGCGGGACAACACGCCGTTTTTTGCGCAGGCTGTCGTCTCTGCTGCCAGTGTTGACGCCGCGGCTTCGCTGGTTTCAGAGTTGCAATCAGAACTGAACGTCAGTTTCCCGGAAGCACAAATAGTGGTGCGTCCGTTCGGTCAGGGCCCCCCTATTTCAGCGCCTATTGGTGTTGATATATTTGGCCCGGATTTACAGGTGTTGCAGCAACTGGGCGAACAGGTTCGTCTGGCGATGTCTGAAATTCCGGGCATTACCCAAAGCATTGCCTCTATTGAAACGGGTGAGCCGGAATTGATCTTAAACGCCAATTATGACGAAACGCAGTTGGCCGGATTGAGTTACGCGGATGTGTCCGCACAGTTGCGGGCGGCACTGGATGGCGCAACCGGTGGCTCGATTCTGGAAGGAACCGAAGAGATCCCCATCCGCATCCGGCTGGGTCAACAGGAGCGGGCCAGTGTAGAGCAATTGGCCAGTTTGCCGGTAGTCAACACCCGCTTAGCTGAAGCACAGCAATGGGTGCCGCTGGCGGCATTAGGGGATTTTGATATGGTGCCCACTTTATCTGGCATCACCCGCAATGACGGGGTGAGAGTGAATCACGTTGAGGCGTTTTTATTGCCAAATGCCACGGCCATTGATGTTTCTAATCATCTGTACCGTCTGCTAAATGACGGGCGTATACAACTGCCGCAAGGCTACAGCCTGAAAATGAAAGGCGATGCCGACAAGCAGCAGGAGGCGTTAGGACAACTGGCAACATATGCGCCGGTACTGTTGGTGTTGATGCTGGCGACCCTGATTTTGTCGTTCAATAGTTTTAAACTGGCCGGTGTCATTGGCGCAGTAGCCGGACTTTCTGTTGGGTTGGGAATGCTGAGTTTATGGATATCCGGATTACCCGTGGGCTTTAATCCAATTTTGGGCAGTGCCGGTTTGATCGGTGTGGCAATCAATGGATCTATTGTGGTGATCGCTGCCATCAATGCCGATGAGCGGGCGAGGCTGGGAGATACTGAAGCGATTGTAACTGCCACTATGAGTTGTAGCCGACATATTTTGTCGACTACTGTGACCACGGTGGGGGGATTTATTCCTTTGTTGTTATTTAGTGAAGGCACATTCTGGCCACCGCTTGCTGTGGTGCTGGCCGGAGGCGTGGGGTTTTCCGTGGTTTTATCCCTGATCTTTACACCTGTGGTTGTTGCCGCGATCAACCGGCGCAAAGCAGCAAAATTACAAGGTTATCAGGCGAAACCGTCAACCGGCTCCGCGTCACCTGCGGTAGTGAGTTAGATACTGGTCGACAGGTAAAAAGCCGCCTTGCGGGAAAGTGGGCTACTCAAATTAGGTTGCTCATTTCCGGTTGCCTGTAACCGGGATGAGCCCATTTTCCGGCGGAATTGTTTAGTTTCTCAATTTGTTCCGGTCAGTATTCGTCAAAAGGGCTTTACTACCGCCAAAACAATGATGGCCAGAAAAATCAAAACCGGTGCCTCATTGATAAATCGATAAAACCTGGGACTATGGCGATTTTCATTTCTGGCAAAACGTTGCATCAGTACATAGAGATAACCGTAGTAGCCATAAACAAACAGAACCAGTGTCAGTTTGGCGTGCAGCCAGCCTGACGCCGCCAGCCAGCTACTGCCGTAGTTGTAGATCAGAGCTACACCAAACACCAGGGTCAATATGGCGAATGGCAGCACAAACCACCACAGGCGTCGTGCCATAACGTTGAATTGATTGCTGATTTCTTTGGAATCGGTTTGTGAGTGGTAGACAAACAAGCGCGGTAGGTAAAAGATACCCGCCATCCAGGCTACCATAAAAAATATATGCAAGGCTTTGAGCCAGAGTATGGTCATATTGATGTCCTGTTGCGTTAATACTCTTTGCGGTATAGATAACTGCGCACCGCATCCCAGGTTATTACGCCGACAATAGAAGCCGGTGTTGCCCCCTGAACGTATACTGCACCTTCACGTCGGTTTTGCAATATCTCATAGACTTCTGCCAGGGTCGCTTGCGAAGACACCCCCTGCATGGGAAAGAAGCGCAACGGGTTTTCTTCTCTGTTGAGGCTGTAATCATATTGTACCAGATGATATTGCACATCAATTTCGTAGGTTGATTTTTGCACTACCGGGTGAGTCGGTGCCGTATCGAGGAAATCCAGTATGTGTTTGTCGGTAGCATCAACGAACAGTTTGTATTCTCTGTCTACCAGTGCCAGAACTCCCACTTTTTGCAAGGTGGAGCGAATGGAAGACGTTGAATAAGGCAGGTTTTGATAGTCCAACTGACTGATAAAAATGGAGCGATTTTTGAAAAACTGATTGGCGGTAACATAGGAGGGCACAATCACCAGCATCGCAGGCAATACTACATCCACGGAGTTTGACAGCTCCATTACCGCCGAAAGCGCGGCCAGCGGGGCGTGAACCACCGAGGTTAAAAAAGCGGCAATGCCCAATATGGCAAAACTACTGGTAAGGTGACTCGGATCATCATAGGCCAACCCCAACGGATACATCAGAATCGCACCCAGCAAAGCGCCGAGTCCCAGTACCGGACCTATCAGCCCGCCCGGGATACCCAGACCGATAGCAAAGATAGTCAGAATAAATTTGGCCACAACAATGTACATTAACAGTTGTATATCCTGAGGTGCAGTTACAATCCAGTGTATGGCACTAAATCCGCTGCCCATGGCTTTGGGTACGAACCAGCCTACTAACCCGGTAATGATTCCGGCCAGTAACAAGCGATAGAACATACTCACGGGTCTGAACCAGCGAATAACATTCATAATTTGCATATTAAACAGGGTTGAGATACCGCCCAGCAAAGCGCCAAAGGCGATGAAATAAAGATACATCCAGGTGTCAAAGTCAGCGATGGTTAAAAACGCCAGTTCGTGATCATCGCCAAATACCAGTCGACTCATCACAGAGCCACAGGCAGCAGACAACATGATGGGAATAAAAATGTGGATTTTATATTCTCTTAGCACCACTTCCATAACAAACAACACCGCAGCAAAGGGGGTGTTAAACGACGCTGATATTCCCGCCGCAATACCACAGCCGGTCAGGATCCTGATGCTGTTGTAAGGCAGTTTTAGCCAGTTGCCGATAAAACTGCTGCCGCCTGCGCCAAGGTGTACCGCAGGTCCTTCACGACCCACCGAAAAACCACTGGCCAGCGCCGCCATGCCACCAAAAAACTGATTTAAGGTATTTTTAAATGGCATCAGGCCGTTGTGGTTTTTGACCCGATAAATGACGTACGGAATGCCGGTGCGATAGTGTTTAAAGCGCGTTAACCTGGCGAATAAATAGATAAACAACGCGCCAACTATCGGGATTAGCAAGCGCATTTCTGGCTCAATAGAAGAAAAGTTATCGACTTCGTCCAGCCACAACAATTGCAGGCTTTCATAACTAAGGCGAAACAGAATAATTAAGGTGGCAGAGCTGACCCCCGCCAACACGCCCAATAAACTTAACTGCAGAGACGTGCGCGGATAAGACAGTGCCACACGCCATGACGCCAAAGAAAGGCGCTTTTTCATGGCTCGGAGCAGGACTTTTACCGGCATGGGCTGGACTTTTGCAAAAGGGTTTCCACTGACTTCGTTGAGCAATATTGGTATCACATATCATAGCAATAGGCGATACCAGATAGAACGCAAGTATATGAATAAATTCTATTTTTGTGGTCTGATGTGAATTGAATAAGCCCTTTATCGCTGTTTCTGGTGTGTTTATAATAGCCGCATGTGCATTTTTATCGGGACTTTTTGCCGGTGCAGCTAAACCACCTCAAAGCGCGACTGGGCGCTTTTCGCTTCTATTTGGCGCTGATTGCCGTGATGTTTTTTTCAGGTTGGTTGGGCTATACCTGGTCAGGGCTGAAACACGAGCAGCAACAGGAAGAGATTCAAACCCTAAACCAGTCCATCAATAACCTGGTTACTGAAAACGATCGCTTAACACGAGATATCAATATATTGGGGGTCGATTTAGAAGTAGCCCGCCTGGCGGCAGAAGAAAATCGCAAGCGCTTTCAGCAGCAAATGAGCACCGAAAATGAATTGCGCCGCGAGTTGAGTTTCTATCAAAAAGTGATGGCTCCTGAGCTGGAACAGGATGGCTTTGTTATTGATTCATTTAATGTCGAGCCTACGGCCAGCGATGGCTTTTTTCGATACGCCATGATCCTGATGCAACAAGATCGGCATCGCACAACGGTTAAAGGCAGGGTAAAGATAAGCCTGGTGGGCAGTCACGCCGGCAAGCCCAGTGAGATTCAGTTAACTGACAGCATGACCGAGAATTCCGATGATATGGAATTTAGTTTTCGTTATTTTGAAGTACTCAAAGGCGAGTTTTCTATTCCTGATGACTTTGCACCCGAGCTTATTGTGGTGGAGTCTTATCTGAAGGACAAGAAGTGGGGCAGCGATTATTTGAAGCGCACCTTCGAATGGCAACTCAATGAGTCAGCAATCAGTGAATAACTTCAACAGCAACAGGCAAAACATCCTGCTGCCGATGTTTTTGTTGCTCTTCCTGGGGACGAGTACTTTTGCTGCATGGGCCAAACCAACCATGATTTGGTTGCGCCCCAAGTCCTATGGCGTGGTGGTGGTCGGCACCAGAATCGTTGCCGGGCCGGAGTTGCAATTTATGCGTTGGCTGGCAGACCGGTTGCCCGAATATGAACATCAATTTGAATCCTATCCACTAAAACGCAACTGGCATCTCATAAAACACAATCGGGACCCGCAACAAGCCTATTGTTTCTATGGCGCCACGCACAATGTTGATCGGGAGACATGGGGAGTATTCACCGAACCGACAACGGTATTATTACCTTACCCTATCGTGGCAAAGCAGGGGAGCCTGGACGCCTGGCTGGAAAACGACATGATATCCGTGGCGACACTGATGCAGGCCGGAAAAAGCACCGCCTTGTTTAATGGTGTGACAAATATGTGGACATCCGTTGTAGAGCAGTATTCCGATAGTCAGCAACAGGTATTTACTCTGGATGCCGGGGAGCGGGATGTGGGTATGTTAAGTGCAGAACTGCTCAAGAAGGGACGCATTGATTTTGCCTTTGTGGGGTCCGGTCAGCAGGAGATCAGCAAGATTGAATCTAAACTGGCCATGAAGTTGAGTGTCTATCAAACACGAGAACTGGCGGATAACGTGGTGGCAGGTAATCGCCTGCTATGCGAAAAGTCCGTGTTGGGCCAGAATATTGCCGAAAATCTTAACAAGGTCTTGTTCGGTATTCAGCAAAGTGCCGACGTTAATCGCGAATTTCGCGACCTCAACTTTGAGGTGATTGGCTATCATCCGTCATTGCGTCCGGCGTTTAACTATCACTGGCAACAATATTTTGCGACTAACTAAAGTCATTGAGTTACAGGTGGGTCACCCGATGAAACAAGAGATCAAAGCTCCTCAGGAACTACTCGCAGCACAGCGTCTGGCAAATGTTGCTGACACAGCAATTCGCATTCCGGGAATCGGCATCAATGTGGGGTTGGATTTTCTGATAGGCCTTATCCCGGGGATAGGTGATGCTGTCATGACTTTAGTGGCGCTGAGAATTGTCTATCTGGGGCGCAAACTGGGTATGCCTAAAGCGTTGCAACGCAAGATGGTACGCAACAGTTTGTTGGATTTCGCCTTTGGCTTTATTCCTGTGGTGGGTGATATCGTGGATTTATTTTACAAAGCCAATAAACGCAATGTACGTATTATGGAACGCTGGTGGCTGGCTCAGCATCAGGTTGATTTAAAGCAGCAGACGCAGGCAAAACTGGATGCCTGGCAAGAAACGCAGCAATAGTTGACTGATTTACTCAGGTATTAGATAATTCGCCACGCTTTGCATTTGTCATTAAATGCGTTTTGTTGTTGTTTTTTCCGAGGTATTAATGTCAGCCACTTCTGAGTTTCCGATTAATTTTTCTGATGCAGCCGCTTTAAAAGTCAAAAGCCTGATCGAAGAAGAAGAAAATCCTGAGCTTAAGTTGCGTGTTTACGTGACCGGTGGCGGCTGTTCTGGCTTCCAGTACGGCTTTACTTTTGATGAAAAGGTCAACGACGGCGACATGGTGATTGAGAAAGAAACGGTTTCTTTGGTGGTCGACCCGATGAGCCTGCAATATCTGATGGGGGGAACGGTAGATTACACGGAAGGTTTGCAAGGCGCCCGTTTTCTGGTGGATAACCCCAATGCTGAGACCACCTGTGGTTGTGGTTCTTCCTTTAGTATCTGATCTGCCATTCCATATCATCTGTCCATTTCTGACAAATTGTTACCAGCACGGCCTGTAGTAGCGATTTGACACATTTTAGTCAGCTAATTGACCAATTTTAGATAGTTTTTCTGGTCATTTGTCTTAATATATTACCTGCTCTGGAACATCGCCTGCCATCGCTCGGGGTGATGTGTGTCACCTGTTTTTATTCGCAAGGAATGTACATGTCTCGCTTAATTACACGTTTTCGTCAACAACCTGTCTGGATTGCACTAATCATAAGCCTGTTTCTGGTGCTGTGGATCGCCTCCGGCATGGTTTCAGGTCAAACCGAAGGGCCCGTTAAAGAGAAACAGGATGCGTTGCTACAAAAGGTAGAAGTAACCACCTTTGTAGCAGACAACGTGAATAAAGAAGTGTCCATTTATGGCCGCACCGAGCCAGACCGCATGGCCACGTTAAGGGCCGAGGTTGCGGCTCAGGTAACGGAGATTTTGGCGTCGGAAGGGGCCAGTGTCAGCGCCGGACAACTGTTATTCCGGTTGGATGAAAAAGACCTTAAACAGCAGGTTCGTTCCGCACAGGCGACGGTGAAGCAACGGGAGTTAGAACTGCAGGGTGCAGAGTCTCTGAAACAAAAAGGTCTGCAGTCGGAAGTGACGATTGCCCAGTCGCTTGCCAATCTGGAGTCGGCCAAATCGCAACTGATTGCACTGCAAATCATGTTGCAAAATACTGAAGTTAAGGCCCCTTATGCCGGTGTATTGAATACCCACGCTGTTGAGGTAGGTGATTACGTCAAAGTGGGTGATCCGCTGGCCACTTTGGTGGACTTAGATCCGTTAGTAATACGTGCCGATGTCACCGAAAATGACATTGCGGCGTTACGCAAAGGGCAATCAGCTCAGGCGCGTCTGGTTTCCGGTCGTCAGGTGTCGGGGCAGGTGCGTTACATTGCCAGTGTGTCCAATGAGGGCACCAATACCTTTAAGATTGAAGTTGCTGTGCCAAATCCGGAAGGACAATATCTGGCCGGTATGAGCACACAACTGGTTATCCCGCTGGAAGAAACACTTGCCGTCAGAGTTACACCGGCCGTGATGTCATTAGATGAGCGTGGCGAGCTGGGGGTTAAAACCGTAGATGCTGACGACACAGTGCATTTTGTGCCTATCAATATGGTGAAAAGTGATAACGAAGGCGTCTGGTTGAGCGGTTTAGGTCATCAGGCAGATATCATCACGCTTGGTCAGGGCTTTGTGCGCGATGGCGACAAAGTAGAAGTGGTGCGAGCTTCCGATATCGTACAGGTGAAATAACATGCGCAGTATTATTTCTTCATTACTGACGCGCACCCGTACGGTGCTGATGATCTTTTTGTTGTTGCTGATTTCTGGCACGGTGACTTACATCAATATTCCTAAAGAATCGAATCCCGATGTACCGATCCCCTTTATTTACGTCTCTATTGTACACGACGGTATTTCTCCTGAAGATGCGGAGCGGATGTTGGTCAAACCGATGGAAAAGGAGCTGCGTTCCATTGAAGGGGTGAAGGAAATGACGGCCAACGCCGGAGAAGGACACGCCAGTATTACCCTGGAGTTCTTGGCCGGTACTGACTCTAAAGTGGCACTGGCGGATGTCCGCGACAAGGTGACGGTGGCCAGAGGGAAACTGCCTTCAGATTCTGAAGAACCCACTATTCACGAAGTCACGATGGCCGGCGAACAGCCGGTGGTGACCGTGGTGTTATCGGGTGAGGTCAGTGAACGGGCCCTGATCAGCCTGGCTCGCGAGTTGAAGAATCGCCTGGAAGGCATCAAAGAAGTATTAGAAGTAGAAGTGGGTGGCCAGCGGGAAGACCAGGTGGAGATCATCGTCGATCCGCTACTTCTGGAAAGCTATGGCCTGGATCAAAACGACATACTCAATCTGTTATCCCGCAACAATCGACTGGTACCTGCCGGTACTCTGGACACCGGTGCCGGTAGTTTTGCCGTTAAAGTTCCCTCGGTATTTGAATCGGTAAAAGACATTTTTGAGCAGCCTGTAAAAGTGGAAGGCGACCGGGTTATTACCTTCCAGGATGTCGCCACCATTCGCCGCGCGTATAAAGATGCCAACAGTTTTGCCCGGGTCAATGGTAAATCATCGGTGTCGCTGGAAGTCAAAAAGCGTCCCGGCGAGAACATTATTGATACCGTGGCAAAGGTTAAAACCCTGATCTCGGCTGCCCAACAAACGCCCTTGTGGCCAAACAGTGTGCAGGTGGCCTACACCGGAGATCAGACGAAAGATGTCTTGTTGATGCTCAGCGATCTGCAAAACAATGTCAGCACAGCCGTATTACTGGTGGCGATTGTCATTGTTGCTATTTTAGGTTTGCGCACGGCGGCACTGGTGGGCATCGCCATCCCCGGCTCATTTTTAACCGGCATTTTGTTAATTTCCGTGTTTGGCTACACCCTGAATATGGTGGTGCTGTTCTCATTAATTATGGCGGTAGGCATGCTGGTGGACGGTGCCATCGTGGTGACAGAATACGCTGACCGGTTAATGAGTGAAGGGGTTGATCGCAAACAGGCCTATGCAGGAGCGGCACAGCGAATGGCCTGGCCGATTATTGCCTCAACGGCGACCACCCTGGCGGCGTTTGCGCCACTGATGTTCTGGCCCGGCATGATGGGCGAGTTTATGAAGTATTTGCCCTTTACGCTGATTGCCACACTTTCAGCCTCGTTGCTGATGGCACTGATTTTTGTGCCGACGTTGGGCACTATCATCGGCAAGCCGCGTTATATTACGCCGCAGGCCAAGGCGCAAATGATTCAGGCTGAAGAAGGGGACATTCGCACCCTGACCGGCTTTACCGGAAAATATGTGCGGGTATTGGATAAACTGATCTATCACCCGTGGAAAGTGCTGCTGTCGGCTATCGTTATTGCAGTATTGTCTTATACCGCTTACGGGGTTTCCGGACTTGGGGTTGAGTTTTTCCCTCATGTCGACAGCCCTGGTATTAACATTAATGTGCGCTCTCATGGTGACTTATCTATCTATGAAAAAGATGCGGTGGTGCGCAAAGTGGAAAATCGCTTACTGGATTTAGACGAAGTGGAAACCCTTTACGCCCGTACCGGCGGCGATCAGGTGGGCTACCTGCGTCTGAATCTGGTGGACTGGCAATATCGTCGTCATTCCGATGAGATTCTGAAAGAGGTACAACAGCGTCTTCGGGATTTACCTGGGCTGGATCTGGAAATATCACCAGATCAGAATGGTCCACAAAGCGGTAAAGATTTGCAAATTCAGTTAGCTTCCCGGTATCCGGAGTTGCTGGATGAAGCGGCACTGAAAATTCGCCGGGCCCTGGATGCCAACGAGAGTTTTACCGCGGTCAGTGATACAGCCACAAAACCCGGACTGGAATGGATGCTCAAAGTGGACCGCAGCGATGCCGCCCGGTTTGGAGCGGATGCCACCCTGGTGGGTAACACAGTACAGTTTGTGACGGCCGGATTAAAAATTGGCGAATATCGCCCTGATGATGTCGATGATGAAATAGACATTCGCGTGCGCTTCCCGGAAGAAGACCGCTTTATCGGCAAACTGGATGAGTTACGGGTAAAAACCGCTTCGGGATTGGTGCCGATTTCAAATTTTGTAGAGCGTAAAGCACAACCCAAAACCGATCTTATCCGACATATTGATAGCCGAAGAGTTATTCGGGTTGAAGCCAATATGGTACCGGGCATTTTGCTGGATCACGAATTACCCAGGTTGCAGGAGCAACTGCCGGATTTGGATATTCATCCTGATGTTGAAATTACCATAAAGGGCCAAAATGAGCAGCAACAGGAATCACAGGACTTTTTGGGCAATGCCTTTTTAGTGGCACTGTTTGTAATGGCCATCATTCTGGTTACCCAGTTCAACAGTTTCTATCAGGCCTTTTTGATTTTAAGTGCGGTGCTGTTTTCCACGGTGGGAGTGTTCTTAGGGTTGGCCATTGTGCAAAAACCGTTTGGTATTGTGATGTCAGGCATTGGGGTTATTTCATTGGCGGGGATTGTAGTAAACAATAATATTGTACTCATCGACACCTACAATATTCTGCGGCGTGAAGGAATACCGGCGATGGAGGCCATTTTGCGCACCGGCGCGCAGCGTCTCAGGCCGGTATTGATGACCACGGTGACCACGATTTTAGGCCTGTTACCTATGGTGTTGGAGGTGAATATCGATGTCATTGGCCGCAACATTGAGTTGGGCGGGCCTTCTACGCAATGGTGGTCGCAATTGGCTACGGCAGTAGCAGGAGGTCTGGCATTTGCTACACTATTAACATTAGTATTGACGCCTTGCTTGTTAGCCTTAAAAGTTAAACGAGACTTGCGCAAGCAAAGTGTATCCTATGCTGAAAATACGTCTGAGCCAGTGCCTCAGGTCGCAAAATAACACGTAACACAGAAGGAATTTTCATGTTAAAGCTTTATGGCTCCACCACGTCACCTTATGTGCGTCGGATTCGTATGTTGTTGGCCAATGTTGAGCATGACTTTGTCAACATGCAGATTTTCTCCGGCAAAGACCGCGATTACCTGATGTCAAAAAACCCGACGTTAAAAATTCCTATGCTGGAAGATGGCGACGATGTCATTTACGACTCCCGGGTGATTTTTCGGTATCTGGTGGAAAAATACAGTTTACCGGCATTAACCTGGAATCAGGAAAATTTGCTGACGGTTATCGACTCTATCAATGACTCGCTGGTGCAACTGTTATTGTTACAGCGTTCCGATATCGAGTCCGACGATGACAAATTATATTTCAGGTTGCAGGATGAACGCGTCAGTCACGCCTTTTCACATCTCAATAATGCCGTAGAACAGGGGGCTTTTGAACATTGGGAATACCCTGAAATCTGCCTGTTTTGCCTGTTGGACTGGACGGCTTTCAGACAACTGCACGAACTGGCCAGTTATCCCGCCTTACTGGGGTTTATGAGCCAGCACAAAGCGCGAATCGAAGCTTCGTCTACCGATCCCCGGGAGTGAAGCTGTGCTTTCCGGCATGCATCACGTGGCCATAATCTGTTCAGATTATGGCCGTTCTAAACACTTCTATACTGAAGTTTTGGGATTGCGTGTCATTGCTGAGAATTACCGGGCAGAACGCGATAGCTACAAACTGGATCTGTTATTGCCTGATGGTACCCAAATCGAACTGTTTTCCTTTCCTGAACCACCCGAGCGACCGTCTCAGCCGGAAGCCTGTGGTTTGCGACACATAAGTTTCAGAACAGAAAGCCTGCAGGACAGTATCCGTCACCTTAAGCAGCAGGATATTGAGGTAGAGCCGGTCAGGATTGACCCCTATACCGGCGCCAGTTTTACCTTTTTTCAGGACCCTGATGGTTTGCCGCTTGAACTATATGAACTCAAAAGACCCTAGGATAATTGAAACTTAAGACCCGTGTTTCGGTAAAAAATAGTTGCTAAAAGAATGTGGTTTAAATCACTCTGCAATATACTGAATAGTATGCTCAACGCGGAGATGAATTCAGTGGATGCCAATACTGACAGGGTCGTACCAGATAAATACAAAAAATTGCAGAAAGAATGGAAAGTGTACGAAAGGATATGGAGTTCAGCTCACTACTTTCTTGGGCTGGCTGCTACGATCCTTGCATTCCTGGCTACCACAAAAGGAACGGCTGGCACTACAGAAGATTCCAATCTGATCACCACTTACACCTTATTGTCAGGCGTACTTGCTGTCACTCTCACTTTTTTAAGTCCTGCTTCACGCAGAAAAGCCTACACAGAATCCTGTGATTTGATGCGTATCGCCAGATTGAGGTATGAAACAGAAGAGACCATGACGGTGAAAGATCTCAATGATGTTGTTCAAAAAGCGCAGGAGATAATTGCTAAACGTTGAGCCTGAGGCCCGGATGAGTTTATTTACACTTTGATGTAATACCAAAACAATGTGTATCAACAAATCTGCTTTGGTACGTTATCCGACCTGGAGTTTGCATTATTACACCCCGATATACCTCGTTTGCTATAGGTTCCTACACCACAATTGTTTTTGACGCGTTCTGTCAGGCTATCTATGATTAGATTTAGACAGGTGATTGTGGAATTCTAAATGCACATGCGTAGTGCGCTCAGGTTGGCGTGTGATATATATAGCGGAATAATGCGGTCCGTTGTCTGGTGTTCGGTTGTGCTGTTTTGTTCTGTACAAAGTCAGGCACAAATGTTCTTCGAAAGTATCGGCAATGCTGAGCTCATCCCGGACAACGTGGTAACCGATATTGCGCAGGATAAACAAGGGTTTCTGTGGATCGCTACCGCTGCCGGAGTAGTGCGTTACGATGGCTACCGCTACAAGTTATATTCGCACAATGCCTATGATAACACCTCCATTGGAGGCAATTTCGTGCGCAACATCAATGTCTTTGATGATGGTACGGTATGGTTATCTACCGAGCCCGGCGGCGTGTCCATTTATAATCCCGAATCAGAGGGCTTTACCCGATTATTTAGTGAGCAGTTTCTTTTGGAAAACCCGGACCTTTCCAGTGTCGCTCAAATTTTACGGGATCAACAAGATCAGATTTGGTTAGCCACCAATACCGGGCTTTTCCTGGCGACGCTTCAGGGAGAACTGCTGGCTCATTATACGGTTGAACATGGCATTCCTCACAATGGAATTCGTGCATTATTACGAGACAAAAACGGTGAAATTTGGGTGGGGACCCGCGCTGGACTGGCGCGTTATTCCAGAGCGAATGATGTTTTTGAGCGGGTAACCGCCAACAATGCGGATGTTAAGAATCTCTATATCAGAACACTGTTTGAAGATGATATGGGGCAAATCTGGATTGGCAGTAATGCTTCTGGATTATGGCGCTTCGATCCCGAAAGTGGACTTTTATTACAGGCGCTGGCAGAACAGCCAGAAGAGTATCAAAAGAGCACTATTTACGATATTTTTCAAAAGGATGATAAGGAAATCTGGGCCGCGCGATTTGGTGGAATAGACCGAATCGCTATCAAAGATGGGCGCTGGTTGTCTCGCAGTATTCACGATCCGTCCGACAGTTTCAGTCTGGCTAACAATGATATCCGCACCATGCTCAAAGACCGCTCCGGCTTAGTGTGGATTGGCGGTTATGGGGGTGGTGTACAGCGGGTGTTAGGTGACCAGGACTGGGTTAAAACCCTGAGATTTAGCTTACTGACTGAAAATGCCCTCACTGAACCTAATGTCAGTAGTGTTCTGGCATTGTCCTCTGGCGATATTTGGGTGGGTACTCGCGGTGGTGGAATCAATGTTGTTAAGTCCGGGCAAGGGGTAGTTGGCAGCCATAAACCGGAAATCAATGTTGCCGGTAAATTGCAATCTGGCTGGATAACGGCAATGGCAGAAACGTCCAATGGTGAAATTTGGGTGGGGGTTAATCCAGGACAACTGTATCGATATAACCCGTTCAGTGACGAGTTTTTCTTATATACCCAAAAACAAGGATTGCCCAGAGTCAACATTCGGGCGATACGACCTTCTGTTAACGGCGGAGTATGGGTGGGCACCAATTCAGGATTAATTTATTGGCAGCCAGATACTGATAAGTTTATTCGTTACCCTATGCAGGATGGCAATGTCATGCGGGATGGCATTAACGCCCTTCACGAACAGGAAAACGGACAATTACTGGTAGCCACAGGGGCAACGGGATTGTATGTGGTGAAACCGGGGACAGAATACCTGGTAGCGGTTGATGGGCAAGATGCAAACGGCCGATTACTCAATACCATAAGTATTGTCGGCTTGTTATACGACAGCCAGAAACGCCTGTGGCTGGATACGCCAGCAGGTCTTCATCTTGCTATATTTGATGACGCCGGGATCGCCCGGCTGGAAAACCACAGTGAAAAAGCCGGCTTTGGTGGCCGCCCTATGGGCGCAAATTTGCTGGAAGACAAGTTGGGTAGGATCTGGAGCCCTACTCATGTCTATGAACCAGAATTAGCGAGAATGACGCCATTGCAAAGAGCGGATGGTGTCGATATTGGTACCAACTGGTTTCGGTCGTACACCAGGACGTCGCATGGAGAGTTTTTATTTGGTGGTAGTCGGGGCCTGATGATGGTGAAGCCGGAGCGCTTTTCATTATGGGGTTATCAGCCTGCTGTTGTGGCTTCTGAATTGTGGATTGACGGTGAATTAGTCAATAGCGGGCGACTGGCACAGGATGGGTTGACCTTAGAGCCGGGCCAACGGCGCTTCAGTATCGAGTTTGCGGCACTGGATTTGTCAGCACCGGACAAAAACCGGTATCGGTACCAGCTAGTGGGTTATGATCGCAACTGGACGCAGGTAGATGCCGCGCGCCGCATTGCCAGCTACAGTAATCTCTGGCCCGGAGAATATCTTTTTCAGGTGGAAGGTACCAATCGCACCGGTCAAAAAAGCAATCAGAATCTGACCTTTAGCGTCTACATCAAGGCTCAATACTGGCAAACTGGTTGGTTTATCGGCCTGTGTATATTTCTGGCAATCTCACTGTTTTACGGTGGCTTTCGGATCCGCACACAATGGATCAAAGCCAGGGCGAGAGCGCTGGAAAGTCTGGTGGAGGAGCGCACTCAGGAGCTGAAAAAAGCCCAGGCTGATTTTATTGAACAAGAAAAAATGGCTTCTCTGGGGGGCCTGGTGGCAGGGGTTTCTCACGAAATTAACACCCCAATGGGCATTGCCTTAACGGCTGCTACCGCATTGTATGATGATTGTCGCTGGCTGGAGAATAAAGTCAGTGAAAACAGGCTGAAGCGCAGCGATTTGGAAAAGCACCTTAATAAGCTGCGGGAATCCAACAAGATCATTTTAAGTAGTCTGGAGCGGGCCTGTGCATTAACTGCCAGTTTTAAACAAGTGGCAGTGGATCAAACCAGCGAACAGCGCAGAGAATTTGAACTTAAAACGCTGCTTCAGGATATTCAGCGTTCGCTGAATTCCTTGTATTCAAAAAAAGGCCACAAGCTCATCATTGATTGCCCGGATGGAATTAAGCTGGATAGTTATCCTGGGGCACTGTTTCAGATATTTACTAATCTGGTCAATAATTCGGTGTTACATGGTTTTGCTAATAACAAACGGGGCAGTATTACTATCAGTGCCAAAAAGCAAGCAAATATGCTGTTTATCGAGTATCGAGATGACGGTGTTGGCATGACCGCCGAAGTGAAGAAAAAAGCCTTTGAACCCTTTTTTACTACGCGCCTGGGGGTAGGCGGTTCAGGCCTGGGGATGCACCTGGTTTACAACTATGTTTCGCAGGTACTGGGCGGTAAAATATCCATAAAAAGCGCTCCAGGAGAGGGATTTACCTGCTATATCGAATTACCATTTTTTGCTCCCACGAAAAAAGGCCAATGAGCTTATTGTTACTTTCAGGCTGTGATTACTTGTGCAGGGGCCAGAAAATACATTTGTTGTGGATCGTGGTTTTTCACCGATAAGACCCCGCGTGACTGAACGGCAACCTGATCGCCCAACTGATTTAAGGTGTTCTGAGATATATTTATTCTGCCAGGCTCGCTGGCGCTTTCCATACGGGCTGCCAGGTTAACAGTATTGCCCCAGATGTCGTAACTGAACTTGCGCTTGCCAACTACGCCCGCCATTACCGGACCGCTGTGAATACCGATGCGAATATCGAATACACATAGTCCTTTAGCGGGGTTACTGGCTTTCAGTTGTTCGCCAATCTCCAGCATTTTTAACGCTAACTGCACGCATTTTTGTGCGTGATCGTCGCTGCGAACGGGCAACCCGCCCGCCACCATGTAGGCATCGCCTATGGTTTTAATCTTTTCTAAGCCCAGTTCCCCGACAGCCTGATCATAGCGCTCGAAATAGGCATTGAGAGAGTCCACCAAAACCTGAGGCGAAACCCCTGAGGCAATGCGGGTAAAGCCGACAAAATCAGAAAATAACAAAGTGGCGCACTGGTAATGTCTGGCCTGAGTATGGCCCTTTTCTTTCAGCTCAATTGCGGTGTGTTCCGGCAATATGTTGAGAATGATCTTCTCTGACTTTTCTTTCTCTGCACTGAGCTCCTGAGTGCGTTGCTGAATGAGTTTTTCCAGCCAGGCATTTTTGCCCAGGCCCTGTATGCGCGACAGCACGTGGTCAGGGTCCGGACGCAAGCGAAAATTATCACTGCGCTGTAACATCAGTATTTTATCCGCGTGGTCAATCAGCACCAGGGTAGGCAACAAGGTGTCCTGGCCAAAACGGCTCAGCCCGGCCAGCGAGCCGCCTTCATGCACCAGTTTATATTTTGACGAAAAGCTGAAATCCCGGTCCACCAGATAATCGCAGGCCACATCGTATTTGGCGGCCAGCTTTTGCATTTCCTCGTGGGGCTCTGCACTGACAAAGGCCAGATGAATACCTTCATCCTGGATTTGTTTGTAGTGGGCCATCAGCACGGCTATTTGTGCTGTACAAAACGGGCACCAGCTACCACGAAAAAAATAAAACAGTATTGGCCCCTGGCTCAGTGTTTTTCGGGTGATCGGGTTGCCCTGAGGATCGTCAAACACAAAACCCGGAAAGTGATTACCTTCCTCCAGACCTGTTAGCTGTAAGCGCAATTTAGGTAATCCCCGGGTTAACAACCAAACCAGGCAAAGATGCAAACAAGACACGGCTATGGGCAACAGATAGTGTAACCAATGATTTGATACGGAGAGGGTCAGCAACACAAAACTGCTCAGCATAACCAGCAGTAACGTGTTTTGGCGGGAGCGGGTTTCTACCTGTTGTTGCTGATTATTGATAAGGGTGTAAATGGGAAACACACTGTTTATCAGAACAAACCCTAATCCGGGCCAGGAAAAATTAAAATACAGCCATAACAGTAGTAGAGGGCTGCTGGCAAAAGTCAGCAGCATAACCGGTACAATCAGGGCATTCTTCATTCGCTGTTGTAATTTAAATGCCCGTGTCATGGTTACTATCCCGTCCAGTTGTTATTGGTCTTTGAGCCAGCCCTTGTTAACGGCGATTTCTATTTGTGCGCAAACATACTGCCAGATGGCCGGTGCAATCACTTCCAGGTATTGATTGCGTTTTAACACCTGAGACTTTTTAACACCGTGTTTAGCCCAACTCCCGCCTTCGTTTTGCATGTTTTGCAGCAGCGGTAAAATACGATCCATGGCTTTGGCGAATCTGGCGTCGGCTGTTGTTGCCTCTTCAAACTCTAACCATAAAGAACGGTATTCCTGGAATTGGCTTTCAGGCAGTAATCCAAAAATGCGATTGGCGGCGGCTAATTCCTTGCCATGCTGCGCATCCAGATCACCTTGCTCTGAAAAGGCGAAAGTATCACCGGCATCGATTTCCACGATATCGTGTATTAGCAGCATTTTAATAACCCGCAGTAAGTCCACCTCTTCTGCGACGTGTTCCTGAAGAACAGGGGCCAACATGGCTATGTGCCAGCTGTGTTCCGCGCTGTTTTCCTGGCGATTATTATCGGCTTTCACCAGCGCCTGACGGTAAACGGCTTTGAGTTTATCCAGTTCCAGAATGAAGTTGAGTTGTTGTGCTAGTGCATCCATGAAATTTCCTTTAATTAACCGGGGCAGTGGGGGGCAATGGCGATTTTTGAATCTTTTGAAATAGCCAGCCAATTCCCACCAGAGACAAACCTAAGCCTATAAATGACAAGGCTCTGTACAAGCCTTCGAGGTTAGCCATATCCACCAAAAAGGCTTTCAGAACCACCATTGCCAGCAGTCCAAAACCCACTTTCTTAATAGTGTTATTGCCTTTCAGGTGTGCCATAAAAATACTTGTGGTTGCCAGTAACAACCAGACGAACGAGTAAGTATACAGCTCTGAGTCAGAAGTTTCAGCCAGCAGGTTTATGGTACCGCCCTGAAACTGGTTGCGGATCATGCCATTGACAAATAAAAACAGGTACACACCGGCGATGGTTTGCGCCGGTTGTTGTAGCAGGGTTGGCAACAGGCGAAAGCGAATTAATCCGATGAGTAGTAAGGCCGGTAAAGCCCACAAGGGGAGCAGCCAGTTAATGATACCTGTGCCAACAGCAATATCGGAAAAATACGGGGAGCCATACACTGTAATACCTAACTGCAGTAATAAGCTTAAGGTCAGCAGTCCAAGTCCGGCCAACTGGTAGAGGGGTTTTCCTGTGCTGGACGCCTGCATTCGCCATAGATAGACGCAACCCAATAGCATCCAGTTGAATGCCAACAACACACTTTCATTAAAGGTTAGATCACCGGGGGTCGGGTAATGGCCCACGAGCAACCAGGACGTCTCTGTGGTCACGAACAATGCGATCAGATGCAAGATGGCACCGGTTATCCAACTGCACAATGTTGCAGAGTCACTGTAGCGATAGGCCAGAGCAAGGGCACAGACAGCAAGCGGGTAAACAATGAGTGTCCAATGCAGGGTAAACAAGGTTTCGTCGGCATAGTTATCCAGCCAGGGGCTTAAGGTTAACCGCAGGGTGGCGATACCAATAGCCACTTTAAATAACCAGTCAGGCAGAGCCACCAGATATTTCCGGGTCAGGTAACACATGCTGGTTACCTGCACCAACAAGGCTAATGTCAACAGGCTCTTACTCAGAACAAGGGTCAGACACAGGGTGACACAGGCATTACACAGAATCAGCCAACTCACTTTATGCAAATGATTGGCCGCTCTGGTAGCCACATAACAACTGATAGCTGCCAGGAGCAGTAATTCGGTGATCCAAACCGGGTTGAGTATGCTGTTGGCAGCAATCGGAGACCAAAAATAACTCAGACTGTAGCTGCTAATCGGGGCTAAAACCAGCAGCAACAGATAGGCGATTCTGTCGGGATAAACTTTGCTCATTAGCGCTGCGTAGATGACAAACACAAGCGCCAGTATTTGTGCGAACAAATAGCCACTGCGGAAGGGAAACAGGTTGTCATTTAAGTCGATTGGGACAGCGAATAAATATAATGAAAACAGCGCAAATATTAGCGCCAAAAAGGGCCAGCTATCAAGTGCGCTGTATCGAACTGCACTGACTAATAACACCGAGCCCAACACCAGATTAACCAGTGTCAGATTAATATCGCTACTGAATTGCCAAAGCATAAAGCTCAGCAGTATGACGCAAAACAATATCGGAAGGTGCTCTTTGCGGGGCATTAACAAGGTGTGTACCGGAAGTGCCTGAGTCAGTGTTTTTTGTAATCGCCAACCCATTAAATCGGACAAAATAAACAGATAAATCGACAGTAGTGCGGTGATTAAGATGATCAGAATATCCGTTTCTTGTGCGAAGGCTGTTGCCGCTGAAAACCACACAAAATGGCCAATCAGGGCCTGCCACCAAAGCCAGGATTTTGATACCCGCTGACTCACCCAAATGGCAGCTGCAGAGATAAAACAAACATACAGCAACAACAAGGTAATATTGGCAGAGTCTGATGAGACCAACACTGGCACCAGATAAGCGCCAATGATACCCACCACCGCCATGATTGGCCCGTAGCGCAACGCTAAAGAGATGGCCGATAACGATATGATGGCCAGTAAGCCAAACGCCACCGGATTAGCAATAAACTGATAAACATCCCAGGCCACCATGGTCATGGCAAAGCAGGTAATACTGCCGCCACTGGCAATAGCCGCCACCACATGACTGGAATGAATGGCAAAACGTTCCGCGTGGCGATTCAGATATTCTGCCAGCGCTACCAGTGCAATACCAAACAGGGTGCCGCCTGTGACTCTCAGAGCGGGTGAAATTAAATTAGCCTCTATTGCATAGCGGGCCAGAAATAGTCCGCCCAACGCCAGTACCAGGCCGCCCAACCAGAGAAATAGATTTTTTCTCAACCAGATTTCCAGGTCGAAACCTTGCTTGCTGGTGGAAGGTGACACCTTGGTCTTAGCTACTTTTGAGGACTCGGTGACAGATGCCGGTGCTGGGTTTATCTTTGTTGCAGCATGCTCAGCATCAACAGGTGGCGTTACCTTATTTGAGGGAGTTGAATCTGTGGTTGCACTGGCGCTGATTTCGCTGGTGTCATTTTTCACAGCCATAGCGCTGATATTATCGGGGGGATTTTCCAGTCTGGCCATCTGAGACTGCAGTTTGTTGAGCTGGATATTGAGCAGCTCAAGTCGACTGGTGAGGGTTTTATTAACCTGCAACAACCGCTTGATTTGAGATTTGTTTTGGAACGAAATAATCGCCGCCACAAAAACAAATAATCCCACTAATAAAATTAAAACCATGACGTCCATTTTGTTTAACTCATAACGCTTTCCTGTTATTGATTCTACGCCTGAACAGAGAGAAATGGGAAAATATTTACTGGCGACATAACAAAATAAGGGGCTACACTGTTAACGCCAACCACGTTTTAAGGAGAACTCTATGAGCCACACTCAGTCAGGTCGTTGTCAGTGCGGTAGTGTAAAGCTTGAACTCAATTTGCCGCATCCGCTCAAGTGCTATGCCCCAAGGGCCTGTAATTGTGATTTTTGCACCTGCAGAAATATCAGCTGGTTGTCGGATCCTAAAGGAAAACTGGCGATTCGCGCTGATTCTCACATAGACAGATTAAAACAAGGCTCTGAGCAAGCTGAGTTTATCACCTGTCACCATTGCCATGACGTGGTGGCAGTGTGTTTAGCGATAGACGGGGGATACGTGGGAGCGGTTAACAGTCAGGCGCTGGATGAAAGTACTTCCTGTAAAGCTGCGCAGGTGGTGTCACCACAAAAATTGGCGGCAGAGGAAAAAGTGAAACGCTGGTCCCTCATCTGGATGCCAGTTACCTTCTGAGCAACTGCAAACGTATTCATCGGGTAAATGCAACAGAAAACACTAGTATTAGACTAAGCCTGACTGAACATAGTGCGTTTATTTGTGAATCATAAATACCTTGTTGCTCTCCTGTTTTCTCCCTTTCTGATAAGTGTGGTTACTGCCTGTTCCGCTCAAAAGCCGCAGCAGGCCAGTGAAGACGTGCAAAATAAGGTTATATCAGAAAATCAGACACTTAATAGAGAACTCCGGCATGTACCGTCTCCGCAGTGGCAGGATCAGATCATTTACTTTTTAATGACCGACCGTTTTAACGATGGTGACCCCACTAATAACGACATGGGGCGAGGTGAGTACGATCCGAGTAAGGAAAGCCATTATAACGGTGGTGATATCCCGGGTATTACGCAAAAGCTGGACTACATACAGGACTTAGGCGCAACGGCTGTGTGGCTAACACCGCCGGTCGCTAATCAGTGGTGGAGTAGTGACTCTGAATATTCCGGGTACCATGGTTACTGGGCTCGGGATTTTAAAAAAGTGGATGAGCATTATGGCACCCTGGAGGATTACAAGGCGCTTTCAGCGGCGCTGCATCAAAAGGGCATGTACCTGATTCAGGATATTGTCGTCAATCACAGCGGCATCTTTTTTGGTTATCAGGGGGAATACGATCCTGAAGATACCGCAAAAAACTTTGTGCTGTTGGAGCAGAGCTTTCAGGCCGCACCTGAGATGGCACCATTTAATAGGGTGAATCGTCTAAATCCGGAACATGCCGAAGCCGGTATTTACAACTGGACTCCCGGAACATCGAATTATCAGAGCCTGGAGCAGCAATTTACCTATCAATTGGGCAATCTGTCAGATATTAATACCAAAAATCCGGCAGTGATTGCGGCATTTAAAGATGCTTATCGCTGGTGGATGACTGAAGTTGGCGTAGATGCCTTTCGCATCGATACCGTTAAATATGTGGAGCACAGTTTCTGGCAGCAATTTTTGCACGATCAGGATGGCATTTATGCCCAGGCAGAGGCTCTGGGTAAAAATCATTTTTTAACCTTTGGGGAAGTGTTCGAAGCATCAAAACCATTCGACACGGAAGGCGAGAGCAAGGTTGTTAGTTTTTTAGGTAGTGAGGATAAACCTGAACTCAACTCAGTGATTGGCTTTCCTTTGTACTTTGAAATTGGCAGTGTTTTAGGGGAAGGCAAGCCAACAGCGCAACTGGCTTTTCGGTTGCAGGCATTTATGGAGATGTATCCCGATCCCTATGTAATCCCTAACTTTATTGATAATCACGATACCAAGCGCTTTTTAGCGGGTGCCAGTGAAGCAGCATTAAAACAAGCACTGGCGTTGTTGTTAACTATTCCCGGAATACCTGTGATTTATCAGGGCACCGAGCAGGGCCACCAGGAATCAAGACAAGCCATGTTTGCCGGAGGCTTCCTCAGCGAGCAAGACCAGTTCAATCGAGACTCTGAGCTATTCCGCTATATCAAAGCGTTAGCGGCAATACGCAAGGCCCATCCGATATTCAGCCGTGGTGACTTGACCTTGTTGGCGTCCAATCAATCCGGCCCCGGCGTTCTGGTATACAAGCGTCAATATCAGGGGCAGACGGCTATCATAGTACTTAACAGCGCCGACCATGCTGTGTTGTTATATGGCGTAGAAACCGGGCTGCAAGCCGGTACGCAATTGCATAGCTTGTACCAAAACGTTGCGCTGACAACGCCTGAAATTGCCGCAGAAGGGAACCTGTCGATGGAGTTGCCCGCCAGAGCTGTGGCGGTGTATTTGTCCTCTGATAAACCGCCACAAGCTTCGGAAAACAAGGCGCCTCAGGTTTCTATACATTTAGATAGCTCGATTGATGGCAAAGTGTTTGAACAAGATATCCTGGTGTCAGGCACTTTTAGCGAGGCTGACGCGACCATTAAACCGATATTAAACGGCAACCTCGATACTGCGCAGCGGATTAAAACGGATCGCCAGGGGCGGTGGCAGGCAGTGATCCCGGTGCGAAACCTGGGTAAAACGCAATACGAATTACAGCTGTATGCTCCTGACCACAACTTTGTGTCGGACACCCAGCGATTTGCTGCAAGCGTGTCTGAACCGCAAGTTCAGGTCATTGTGGCTGATGCCAAAGGCGATGACCGGGGTGAATCCGGACACTATTTACGACCTCAACAAAAGGCCAGCGAGCAGCAGATGGACATATTGCAAGTGGATGCGCAAACGGCTGGCGCTAATTTAAAACTCACCCTGAAAATGAACCAGATAAGTGATTACTGGCTCCCGTCCAATGGCTTTGACAATACCAGTTTTACCCTGTTCTTTGATTTTCCTGAGCAAGAGGGCGCCCACACTCTGCCGCTGCTTAACGCCACTATGCCGGAAAATCGCAGCTGGGATTTGGCGCATGTGGCCTATGGTTGGGGTAATTACATGTATCGTTCAACTCATGCATCGGCGAATGAAATGGGCCAGAAGGTAGGCATTGCACCCCAGGTTAGTGTGGATAAAGATAGAGGTGAAATTAGCTTTTTCTATCGCGGCGAACAGTTTGGGGTCAGCGATTGGCAAGATGTGTTCATCTACCTGACCACCTGGGATATCTCAGGTGAAGGTGCCTACAGGGAATTGACCCCTGAGGGAGGCGAGTGGCAATTTGGCGGTGGCGAGCACCATGACGCCAAAATCATGGATTCGGTAAAACTACAGTTATCAGCGCTACAGTGACGCTTATCGGAGGCAAATTAATGAGCAGCAGAATTCTTTTAACACTTTGGTTTTTGATGGTGAGCACCCTGTGTCAGGCTGTTGAAGTGAGCAGCGGTACCTTAAAAAGGCTGGAGCCGTTTGGCTCTGAATTGTTTCCACAAAAAAACGTCTTTATCTGGTTGCCGGAAGGCTACAGTACAACTAAAAAATACGCAGTGTTGTACATGCACGATGCACAAAACCTGTTTGATGCCGATAGTACCTGGAATAAACAGGCCTGGGATGTTGATGATGTCGGTACTGAACTGATGGCACAGGGGCGGGTGAAAGATTTTATTGTGGTGGCGGCCTTTAATGGCAATCACAATGGTAAGTTTGCGCGTCGCAACGAGTATTTTCCGCAAAAGGTCTTCGAGAGCCTGACACCTCAGTGGCAGCAGCGCCTGGTCAGCGCCACAAGCTACAACCAGCCATTGTTTCAGGGGGAAATTCGCTCTGATGATTATCTCAAATTCCTGACTCAGGAATTAAAGCCTTATGTAGATAAGCACTATTCGGTTCACACCGACAAAGATAATACCTTTGTGATGGGTTCCAGTATGGGAGGCCTTATTTCCCTGTATGCCATCAGTGAATATCCCGATATTTTTGGTGGGGCTGCTTGTCTTTCGACACATTGGCCTGGCGGTAATCCTGAGGCTGACAGCCCCATTCCTGAGGCGTTTGCAGCTTACATGCGGGAAAATCTGCCAGATCCCGACAGCCATAAAATCTATTTTGATTTGGGCACGGAAACACTGGATCAATACTATCCACCATATCAGGCACTGGCGGATAAAGTGATGCGGGAAAAGGGCTATGATTATCAAAATTGGATCACCAATACCTTTGTAGGTGATGGTCACGAAGAGCGATTTTGGCAAGCGCGTTTACACATTCCTTTGTTGTTTTTACTGGGACAGTAAATATTTAACATTTTTGTTATACCTTATATCAATTAAATCAAGGGATTAACTGACAGCTGTAAATAAAAAGTAAACATATCTTGCCTGTTCGGGCGGATTTATTTGTGGTGCTTTTCTGGAAAAAAGTGAGCGCGGGCGTTAAAACGTCGTCCAAAATAACAATCACAAAAAATCTGAGAAGTATGAACATGTCCGAACAGGTCGAAACAGCAAAGATCCTCTCCCCTAAACGAAATACCAGCGTCGCTACAACAGTCAACCAGTTAGCTGAAGAGCAGTTAGCGCACTTTGGTATCGACCCTAAAACTGAATATGGCAAGTGTCTGTTTGAAGCGGCCGCGCACTTGTATCAGGCGCAGATTGATATTTCCAATCTGTGGCAGGTAACTTCTAAAACATTGGCCACTTTAGATCGCAAAGACAAAATTGCTTACTTCAATGCTAAGAAGTTTTTGAGCTTCCAAATTGCCAAGGTTCTGGATACCTTACAAAACCCATTCCGGGCCACCTTCCAGAGTTTGCAGCAACAAACCGGCTCGCAAGTGGCAAAAACTCACTATCCCTTGTTTGATAACACTACCGCCTTATTTTCTGCGACACCGGTAGTAGTGCGCACGGCCACTTATGTATACGCCTGTACTGAATGGGTTGACGACGCCTTCCAGGGTAAAGAGGCCACTCACCAGATTTATTCGCGTTTGTTAAACCCCACTAATATTTCTCTGGCGAACGCCATCGTAGAAATGGAAGCTGGCCCCTATGCAGGTGATTATCTGGCGTGGAACTTCAACTCCGGTATGGCGGCGATTGATGCCATGTTGTCTAACGTACTGGGTCACGGTGATGTGCTAATTGTATCGCGCAATGTGTACGGCGGTGTTTACCAGTTGCTGCACGACTATTTTGCCAGAAAGAACCGCATGGACATCCAGATCGAATGGTTTGATGGCTATGACGCAGATACTTTTGAAAGCTTCATGAAGGACGTGAAAGCCAAGCATCAGGCGCGTCTGGAAACTCACGATCTGCACGTTTACATTGAATCTCCCTGTAACCCCCATGGTTATGTATTGGATGTTGCCGGTATCTGTAAAATTGCTCATCAGGACAACCATGTGGTGATGCTGGATTCCACCCTGGCAACGCCGGTTTTACATCAGCCTCTGCAACGTTCCGACAAACGCGAGCGTCCGGATTATGTGGTGCACAGTTACACCAAAGACATCTGCGGTAGCGGTGCTACAACAGCGGGTGTGGTGATTGCTGAAACCTGGCGCATGTTCCAGGCCAAAGGACAGTGTGTTAATGACTACGACTGGTCGCGTACTATGTTCTGGGACGTGTACTACATTAAAGGTGCCTTCCTGGATTCAGAGAAAGCTTTTGATGTCTTAACCGGTATGAAAACCCTGGAGCAGCGAATTCTGGCGAAGAGCATTAATGCTCAGGTGTTGAGCCAGTTCTTCCATTCTCACCCGGAAATCAGAGTGCATTGCCACAGTATTGAAGGCAACCACAATGCCGCCATCAAAAACAAACAAATGCGTCATGGCTGGCCTTGTGCCTTGTTCACTCTGGACATGGAAAAATCCGGTCTTGAGCGTGATACCTTTGTGCGTTTCTTTGATGCATTGGAGCCTGCATTCAGTCACCAGGTCAGCATCGGCCAGAACAATACCATCATTTTGTGCCCAGCCTTAACGTCTCACTCGGAAATGGGCGAAGCAGAACAAAAAGACGCGGGCATCTACCTGACGACTATGCGTATTGCTACAGGAACTGAGAACATCAAGGAGCTGATTGCCCACTTTATAAACGTGGTACGCCTGCACATCGACCCGGTATCGCCTGGATTCAGTGATAAGTTTATGACTCCAGAAGCGGTAGATGAGCTATACATGCAGGTAGCCAGCAAGTTCTGTCAGCAGCACTATTCAAGCACTGCACCACTGACACAACTGCTGAGCGGACGCTTTGAAGACGCTGCGAATAGCGTAGTTGCATAATCCCAATGGATACTTAACCGTATCCTGATTGAAGTGGAATTAATTTCATAAAAAAGCCGCAATTGCGGCTTTTTGTTGTTTGGCAGTGAATTGATACTGACTGTTTTTAGCTGAAATCACAAAGCTAAGCGATGTTATAGTGACACTTTGCTGAATTGGGAATCTGACTATGAAGGTCGAACCGGTAACCTCGCTAAAAAGACAAGCATCCAAGTTATTGGCTGATCTCCATGCTTCGAAAGAGCCAGTTTTGATTACTGAGCATGGCCAACCTTCTGCCTATCTTGTTGATGTTGAAGATTATGAAATGATGCAAAAGCGCATGTCTATTCTTGAGGGAATCGCTCGTGGAGAACAAGCGATTAAAAACCAGCGAGTATTATCTCATTCTCAAGCTAAAGAAAAAATGAATAAGTGGCTGAGATTATAATATTGATAGGCAGTGTATTCAGCAAAGTGGAAAGATTAACAGGGAAGCTGATTGCTTTCCCTGTATTTAGTCGGGCCATTACTGGTGCTTAAACAATGTGCCTAACACTGCACCACGGCTCGCTCCGGTGACTTTGGGGACATTGCCTTGTACATTGTTTTCAAATGCCCAGGCCAGCCAGGCAAAGGCCAGTGCTTCCACCGCGTCCGGGTGAATACCTAGTTCATGAGTGGTGGTCACCTTGATACCATCCAATTGTGCCGCTATACGGGCCATCAGATGAGCATTCTGGGCACCGCCGCCACAGACATAGACACTATCAACCGCTTGAAGGGCTTTGATGTCATTGGCGATACTGAGTGCGGTTAACTCCAATAAAGTGGCTTGAACATCTTCGGCTGGAATTTCCTCTGGCTGAACTGTCAGACTTTGCTCCAACCATTCCAGATTAAATAATTCGCGTCCGGTACTTTTAGGGGCCGGTTGCTTGAAGTAATCCTGATTTTTCAGCGCATGTAATAGTGGCAAATGGCACTGACCTGAAGCCGCCCAGGCGCCATTTTCATCATATTCCTTGCCGGTGTGCTCATGACACCAGGCATCCATCAATCGATTGCCCGGACCGGTGTCAAACCCCAGTACCTGTTCCGGGTCACAACCTTTGGGCAGATAACTGATGTTAGCAATGCCACCGATGTTGAGTACCACGCGATGTTCCTCCGGGCTGCTAAATACCGCCTGGTGAAAAGCCGGTACCAAAGGCGCTCCCTGACCACCCAATGCAATATCTTTGCGTCTGAAATCAGCCACAACATCGATACCGGTTTTCACCGCAATGGAGTTGCCATCACCAATTTGCACACTGTAACCAAATTCGCCATCGGGGTGATGTCGTATTGTCTGGCCATGACTGCCAATCAGCTTGATATCACTGGCGGTGAGGTTGTTGCGCGTCAGCAAATCCTGGCAGGCACTGGCAAAACAGGCGGCCACCTGGCGATCTGCCATTGCCAGGCGATTTACCTCGTTATCACCGGGCTGACACAGGGTCTTTAATTCATCTAATAAATCTTCCGGGTAGGGATAGGTGGCAAAGTCCAGTGTTTTACACTGGTTATTGGCGTAGTCCACGATGACGGCATCAATACCATCCATACTGGTGCCAGAAATCAGCCCAATATATTTATGAGTCATGAGATTCTCCAATAGGAAAAGGGATACGCTCTTAAAAGCGTACCACAATCTGAAAAAAATGAAGCCGTGAACGGATTAATTCATGGCAAGCATGATGCGGCGGTTGTTATCCAGTTTCGCTTTGTAGTCTTTGGCTAGTTCCAGAAATGCCGCCTGTTCGCTCTTTTTGATTGGTAAGGCCTTGGGTAGCTTCACGGTACGGGGGTTTTTGTGCACCCCGTTTACCAGGAATTCATAGTGCAAATGTGGTCCGGCCGCTAAACCCGTAGCACCAACATAGCCGATTACCTGGCCTTGTTTAACCCACTGGCCTTTTTTCACAGCGCGTTTGCTGAAGTGAATATACTTGGTGGTGTAGGTATCGCCGTGCTGAATAAAGACATAATGACCATTAAAACGGTTATAGGAGGACTCGATCACTTTTCCATCGCCTGCCGCTACGACCGGAGTGCCGGTTTTCGCCGCGTAATCGATGCCGTTATGCGCTTTATAACGTTTTTGCACCGGGTGAAAGCGACGCGGATTAAAGTTAGAGCTGATATATTTGAAATTCACCGGCGCCCTCAAAAAGCTCTTACGCATACTGCGCCCTTCCGGGGTGTAGTAATTGCCATCTTTGTAGCGAATTGCGGCAAATTCTTCGCCCTGATTAGAGAACTCGGCGGCGACGATATCACCATAACCAACAAATTCACCTTCGATATAATTTTCTTCAAAGATTACATTGAAGCTGTCGCCTTCGCGGATGTCCAAAGCAAAGTCGATATCCCAACCAAAAACTGTGGCCAGACTCATGATTAAATTGTCTGACAGCCCTGCTTCAACCCCGGCATTCCAGAAGTTTGAATTAATCTCACCACTGGCGTAATTCAGGCGGGTATAAAGCTCTTTTTCCTGCACTTCAGATCCGTAATTGTTGTGCTCTTTAAACACCCGCACGGCTTTGGTGGGAGAGTAGCTGTATTGCAACTCTTTAAAGTGGCCGTCCTGAGTTTTCAGTATTTCCAGATTTTCTCCGGGCATGATTTTTAACAATCGTTTGGCTGCACTGCCGGCCCGACTGACATGGTGTACCTCTTTGGCACTTAATCCGGCACGGGAGAATATTTTTGCCAGATTATCACCGCTTCTTACGGTGAAGGTCTGCCATTCCTGTTCCTCTTCAGCGAACGCACTATTTATGGCCAGAAAATCATCATCGATCGGCAAGGCATAGCGCAGGCCCGGCATCAGCTCCGTGGCTTTATCGCGGGTAAATCCGGCTAATCCTTCTGGCAGCTCGGCGTTGAGTGTCGCTAATTGAGATTCCGGCTCCATGTCCGGTTCCACGGGCATGGATTCAGTGTTTTCCTGCAGGGGCAGTGATAAGGCTTTTTGACCCGATGTCGGCTCTTTTACCACCTCTGTTGTTTGTATCGGTTTGCCTGGGTTTGCCGCAGAGGGCTTTTGAAGCATGTCTTCGGTGACGATAAAAGAGGTGGTATCGTTGCTGTTGTCTAAGCTCGCAGGTAACGCCACACTGACCCTTTCACCGGGAGAAAATTGCAGCTCGTTGCTGTCATTTTTGCTGTCAGCTTCACCGGGCAGCATCATCATGCATAACGTAAACAGCACAAGTGCTGACAGCAACAGTTTGTGTTTTTTAGGCAGCCTGTCGAAATGCTGCCGGGCAACATGGATTTGTTTCATCATTCTTATTGTTTTTTTACCCTTGCGGGTTTTGCGCACAAATATCACGACTTTGAGTCGTGAAGGACCTGTTTTATTTTTTATTATTATTTTGTCGTCTTTGGATTGATTTAGTTCCGCTAATTCAGCGGTTTATGCTTGCCAAAAACGTTAATATCCGCAGAATACCCCGATTGTGCCTATTTTTCTAGCGGTATTGCCCTTTTAATCCGGTGTTGCGCCCGGTAAAATCCGGCAAATTTGTAAATAATCTATTCGAATTGGAGTCTGTAGATGTCGGACTGGCAAAGCGCTTTTGCTGAAATAAAACGCGGTTCAGAAGAAATCCTCGTTGAAGAAGAGTTAATTGAGAAATTAAAAACCGGAAAACCCCTTAAGATAAAAGCGGGGTTCGATCCGACTGCTCCTGATCTGCACTTAGGTCACACTGTGTTGATCAATAAACTGCGGGCGTTTCAGCAGTTAGGACATGAAGTGATTTTCCTGATTGGTGATTTTACCGGCATGATTGGTGATCCCACAGGTAAAAACGCAACCCGAAAGCCGCTGACCAAAGAAGATGTGCTGGCCAATGCGGAAACCTACAAAGCGCAGGTGTTTAAAATCCTGGATCCGGAAAAAACTACGATCCGTTTCAATTCCGAGTGGATGGAAGCATTGGGTGCGGCAGGTATGATCAAACTGGCTGCCCGTCAGACGGTTGCCAGAATGCTGGAGCGCGATGACTTTAAAAAACGTTTTGCCAATAATCAGTCAATTGCTATTCACGAGTTTTTGTACCCATTGGCACAGGGCTGGGATTCAGTCGCCCTGGAATCTGATGTGGAGCTGGGCGGCACTGATCAGCGTTTTAATCTGTTGATGGGCCGTGAGTTACAAAAAGAAGAAGGTCAGTCGCCGCAGTGTGTCCTGATGATGCCGTTACTGGAAGGTCTGGACGGCGTGCAGAAAATGTCTAAATCGCTGAACAATTACATTGGCATCACGGATACACCGAATGAAATGTTTGGCAAAGTCATGTCGGTATCTGATGATTTGATGTGGCGCTATTACGATTTATTGAGTTTCCGCCCGCTGGAAGAAATTGCTGAACTCAAAGCCAGTGTTGAAACCGGGAAAAACCCGCGAGATCTTAAAATTTTGCTGGCCAAAGAACTGATCGCGCGCTTCCATGACGATGCCGCCGCTGAAGCAGCGCATCAGGATTTTATTACCCGATTCCAGAAAAATGCGATTCCTGACGATATCGCTGAAGTTGAACTGACTTTGCCGGCTGAAGGCTATGCGATTGCCAATTTGTTAAAGGACGCAGGTTTAGTGGCTTCTACTTCAGAGGCGATGCGCATGATCAAACAAGGTGCGGTTAAAATCGACGGTGATAAGGTGGAAGACAATAAATTAACTATTACAGCTGCCGGTAGCGCGGTTTATCAGGTAGGCAAACGCAAATTTGCTCGCGTTACAATAGCTTAAGATTTTAGTTAGTAAAAAATTAACAAGGCGCTGTAAATAGCGCCTTTTTTATTTCATGGTGATTTGTTCGACCAGGCGATGCCAGGCGTAAAACAACTGCAATCCTGTGCGACGAAAGGCGCTAAAAGGAAAAGCCGGTAGTGGCTTTTGATACACCGGACTTTGCGGCACTTTTTCCGGGGTCAGGATATAGTCAGCCAGCCGTTTACCCGCCTGACAGGAATAGGCCAGACCTGAACCACAATAGCCGGTTGCATAATAAATCCCGGGATATTGCTCGCTCTGTAAAACGTGCGGAATATCATCTGCTGAAACACTCACCCAACCACTCCAGAACCAGTCGGTGGACAATTGCTTCAGGGCCGGAAAATAACGGTCAAACGCTGCTTTTAGTTTTAGCTGACTTTGTTTTGTGTTGGCTTCTGCCCCGGTGATTGCGCCTCGTCCGCCAAATAACAGCCGGTTATCAGGAAGCAGTCGGAAATAGTATTTCAGGGAGCGGGTATCCATGGCCATTAAATTGGCTTGCCACTTGTCTGCAATTGATTGCGGCAGCACAGAAGTCACCAGGACACTGGACAGCACCGGGAATTGCTTTTCTGACAGACCGGGCAACAGGTTTTTCAGGCTGTAGGCGTTACTGGCCAGTACTACTTTTTCGCAGGTCAGTGTGCCCTGAGGCGTGTTTACCTGGTAGCCTTGAGCGGTTTTTACAATATTCAAAACTGGTGAATTACCATAGATTGGCACTGAATCCGATGCCAGTTTATTCGCCAGTGCCAGAGATAATTTCAACGGATTCAGTGACTGACCCGCTTTGCGATAGACCCCGCCGAAACTGGCGTAACCAGGAATAAAATCGGTTTTTACCTGTTCGGCGCTGATAATCTCATATTGCTCAGCAAACTGCTCAGGTAAGCGTTCTGTGCCACGGCACAGATTTTCGAAGGCCTGTTGCGAATGGCCTATCTTTAAATAACCACCGGTACTGATGTCGCATTTAGCGTCAGCGTATTGCACCAGATCTTCCAGCGTTTCCAGTGCCTGGTAATACTCGTTGATGGTGGTTCGGGCCGGCTGTTCGCCATATTGCTTACATAAGCTGCCAAAATCCAGACGTCCGCTACCAGGTAATACGAATCCGGCATTGCGGCCGCTGCAACCCCAGCCAGGCTGATTGGCTTCTAATACCACAGCATTCACGCCTTGTTGCTGTTGCAGATAGTGAGCGCAGGACATGCCGGTAAAACCTGAACCAATAATGGCAATGTCACAGTTGCGCTGTTCAGTTAATTGCGAAAACTGGGTGGTTTCTGTAATAGTCGAAGCCCAGTAGGATTCAGGCAATGGCTGCGATGATGCCGTAGCATCATCAATGAATGGGTCATACATAAAGGAACGGGTCTTAAAAACGAATCATCATTTCAGCGGCGGTACAATCACAATCCGGGCCACAAACCGGACAAATGTAGCCATGGCTTTCATACCATCCGGCCCAGCGGTTTGGATGCTCTTTAATTAACTCACCACCGCATTTTTTAAAATACTTAAAGGCGCTGTTGCCCGGGCTGGCTAACCAGATATGCGCCAGGCCTGCTTTCGCACCTTGTAATTTGGCCTGTTCGATAGACAGCATGAGCAAAGAGGAGCCAATGCCATGTCCGCGATAGTTGGCGTTCACTGTGTTGCTTTTAAAGTAGCAAACCTGATCCTCGGAAAGTTGCCAAAGTTGCGGGGAGCACCATTCATTGATGTCCCACTTGTTCGCTGCCTGGGTTAATCGAAAACCCACTAATTCGTCGCCATCATAGGCTACAAAGGAGGCATTGATGCCATTTTTGAAGCTGGTGTTGTAATACTTCTGGCATTTTTCATCATCCAGGTAATTGTCACCGTGCACAATGTTGCCAAGTTTAATAACGCCAGCAAAGTCTTCAGGTTCATATTGTTTGTAGTGTATTTGGGTGTTCATCTGCTTTTAAAATTCTTTAAGAAGACATCTAACGCTTCCACCGAGATGTGAATTTCCTTCACTGACATCCACAATGAATACAACAAGAACACCAGACTCAGGGCGAAAATCCAGCCTCCGGCGGTGTTGTATTGCAGATAAATAGCCAGCATTGAAAGAACACAAAGGAAAAAACTAAATACCCCGGTTTCCTGCATTTTTTTTATGTATTGGATGCGTTTACGTAGGTTGTCTATTTGTTGAAAGGTACTTTCATCGTCACTGTTTTCATCGAAATTACGGATTAAAGTGGCAAGCGTTACAAACCTGTTAGTGTAGGCCAACAGAAGTAAAGATATAGCCGGGAACAGCATAGCTGGTGTAGTGAGGGTAATTTCCAAAACGATTTCAGAGTTGCGATGTTAAGCCATGAAGTCTACGTAGCATCCGGGAAACTGTAAAGCAGAACAAGGGGTCAGAATGGTTGAAAGTTTCTAACCATTCCGACCCTTGATGTGTTAGTAGCGGTAGGTTTCGGGTTTGAAGGGACCCTCAACCGTCACGCCGATGTATTTGGCCTGAGTTTCGGTAAGCTGAGTGATGACGCCGCCAAAGCCTTCTACCATATAGCGGGCTACTTCTTCATCCAGTTGTTTAGGCAATACTTCTACCGACATGGCCGCTTGTTTCGCGTCTGCATCCATATTGGCAAAGCCCAGTTGGAACAGGTGGATTTGCGCCAGTACCTGATTGGCAAACGAGCCATCCATGATACGTGAAGGGTGACCTGTGGCATTGCCCAGGTTTACCAGCCGACCTTCGGATAACAGCAACAAATGATCGTTGTCATCATCGCTGCGATAAACCTTGTGTACCTGGGGTTTAATCTCTTCCCAGCGCCAGTTGTCGCGCATGTACGCAGTATCAATTTCGTTGTCAAAATGACCGATGTTACAGACTACCGCACCGGATTTGATGGCGCTTAAGGTGTTGGCGTCACAGACATTAACGTTACCTGTGGTGGTTACCAGTAAGTCTGTGTTTTGTAATAACTGGCTGTTGATATCTTCAGCTTTTCCGGTGTTTTTACCGGCATTATAGGTAGATACCACCTCAAAACCGTCCATGCAGGCCTGCATGGCACAGATGGGGTCGATCTCTGCTACTTTTACAATCATGCCTTCCTGACGTAAAGACAGCGCGGAACCTTTACCTACGTCGCCATAACCAATGACCAGTGCTTTTTTACCTGATAACAGATGGTCAGTGGCGCGCTTAATGGCGTCATTCAGGCTGTGACGGCAGCCGTATTTGTTGTCGTTTTTAGACTTGGTTACTGAGTCGTTAACATTGATGGCCGGGACTTTCAGAGTGCCTGCTTCTAACATTTCTAACAAACGGTGAACACCGGTGGTGGTTTCTTCAGTGATACCGTGAACCTTGTCCAGCACCTGAGGATATTTTTCGTGCAACATGGCAGTCAAATCACCGCCGTCGTCCAGCACCATATTGGTATCCCAGGGGGTACCATCTTGCAAAATGGTTTGCTCAAGACACCATTCGTATTCGGCTTCGGTTTCCCCTTTCCAGGCGTATACCGGTACACCGGCGGCAACAATTGCGGCAGCCGCATGGTCCTGGGTGGAGAATATATTGCAAGATGACCAACGCACCTCGGCGCCTAATGCCACTAAAGTTTCAATCAGCACACCGGTCTGAATTGTCATGTGGATACAGCCAAGGATTTTGGCGCCAGCCAGGGGCTGCTCAGCACGATATTTTTCACGGATGCGCATCAGCGCTGGCATTTCGCTTTCGGCGATAGTGAGTTCTTTTCGGCCCCAGTCAGCCAAAGACATGTCAGCGACTTTAAAATCGCCCGTTTCAAGAACGGTATTGTTTTGATTCATAGTTATGCTCAATTGAATATTAGTTGTAATAAGTAGTTATGTTTTTATGTCGGCTTAACCCGTGAAGCTTTTAGCCGCATTGTTGAAAATAAACCAGGCACTGGTGTAGGCCAGAAATACTAACATACACAACAATATGCCATGTTGGATCATTAATATGCCTAAGCGGCGGGCATCTTCGATGCCGGGTAAGGTATCAGTCCCACATTTTGGCAGACGAATTTTTTTGATGCCATAAAAGGCCGGTCCGCCCAGTTCACACTTTAACGCACCGGCAAATACCGCCAAAATCAAGCTATGGCTGGATACCTGTGAGCCCAGGCGTTTGACTGCGGCAAAGGAGCCGGACAATCCTAACGTAATACTAAAGAATAGGGTAGAAATTCGAACCGGAAGCCATTGCATAACAAACATTAACCAGGCGGCAGGTTTGCCAAAGTAGCTGAACTGTTTGATTTTCAGGTTCCATTCCTGACTCATTTCATACAAGCAGCGATAGAGCAAGGCTGTAACGCCTCCACCTATCAGGTACCAGAAGATCACAGTCAAATACTGGTAATGAAAACGCAGCAGGCGGGTTTCCATGCTGGCTTTAATGATGCCTACTTTGGAGAGGCTGCTGGTTTCTCTTAACACTATCCCGGATAAGGTGTTGCGGGCCAGCGCTCTTTTGTCCTGCCGCAATTGCTGAATAATTTGTCGGGTTTTTAAATTAACGGCACTAAACCGCAATGCAATAAACAGATAGAAAGCTTCAAAGAACCAGTCGTATTCGGCAAACCACTTGATAGTGAATATCAAAATTGCCAGTGGTGCGAGCAAAACTACCATGGCCATGATACCGGCAATCCGCTGTTGTCCCACTGAACGCTGGCTGTTTGCGGCCTTTTTGCCTAAAGCGCGGGCAAAGAATTTCAAAAAGGTTAAGGGGTGACTCTTGTCACTCCATCGAATATTGGCTTCGGCTAATAAAGCCACAACCAGTATGCCCGCACTGAGCAGCGCGGGGTTTAACTCAGAGAATAGTGCCATTTAGCCCATTAATCCTGATATTTCGCCAGCTCCTGAATCATGGCCATCACCAGTTCGGCGGAGTTTTTACCTGCTTGTTCGAGATATTCCGAAAAGGATACAGAAGACTCCTTACCGGCGATATCTGATAGTGAACGGATCACCAAAAATGGGGTATCCAGCATGAAGCAGGTTTGCCCGATTGCAGCACCTTCCATTTCGACGGCAGACATATCCGGGAACAGACCTCTAAGTCGGGTTACCGCTTCGTCGCAGCCAATGAAAGAATCCCCGGTACATACCAGTCCTCTCTTAATGGTGGTGTGGGTAATGTTATTTGCAGCATTTACAGCCGCGTCCACCATTCTGACATCACAGGGGTAAATGTCTGGCATGCCATAGACCTGACCGCGTTTGTAGCCGAAATGGGTAACATCGACATCGTGGTGTTGTACACCGGTGGCGATCACTACATCGCCAATATTCAGCTGTGTATCAAAACCACCGGCAGATCCCGTATTGACCACAAAATCCGGTGCAAATCTGTCTATCATTACTGTGGTAGAGACAGATGCTGCGACTTTTCCTATACCGCATTTTACTAATACCACTTCGACATCATTTATCGTACCGACGTAATATTCAAGGTGTGCAAAATGGAAGGTTTCTTTTAATTGCATTCGTTGTTTTAACAGTGCAATTTCCTGATCCATTGCGCCTAAAATACCGATCTTCATAGCTGTTTATAAATCCTGTTGGTAAGCCGGAATGTGTTCCGTGGCCGCCGTTATACTCTGGCAGCGTTTTGTGACTGAATTCGAACCTACAGTTTAACGACAGGCTCACGTAAAAAACAGTCGTAAATAAAAAAATGCCAGACGCAGTCTGGCAATTAAGGGGTGACCGGAGGTCGATGAAGTCGTTGCGCTATCAGGCGGCGATGGGGCGGGTGAAAGTCGCCTTGCGATCCGGGTTATTAGTGCCAGCAACCAGTGGCTTTTTAGGCTCTTTGTACTTAATGGGAGCCAGTTTGGCATTGATGCAGGCGCGAATGTCTGCCGGTTTGTAGCCACCTTTTACCTTGATACGCAGGTGCGGAATCCGGGCAGCATCCAGAGCGCCGCTTAAAAACCAATCCCGTTGGGTTTTGTAACCATCCTTTTTGCTTTTTTGATGCACCAGATCAACTGCGATAACCGGCGATAAATCCGTCTTATCGCACAGGACGAAATCCAGATGATGACCTGCGGCCCTTTGCATGGCCGTACGTAGTGTTTTCTTTTCGGTTTTGGGGCGCACAGCCAGAATATCCATCAGGCGCACACGACAAATTATGCGGTATTTGTCACCTACTGAGGCTTCCAGCAGATCCAGAAACTGGCGTTCCACCGGGGTAAACAAATTTGTTTTTCGGGCAAATGGAAAGGCGAGGCCACCGTCATTTAATTTGATAGCTCCCACCGTAACAACGATAAGTAACATAAATAAAACGATTGCGAGTTCCATATTTTCTCCTGCTAACTGAAATACGCTTTTCTGTTAACACTCAAAGCAAAGTCAGTGCCAGAGTTAGTAGTTGATTAAAGAAGCTCGCTAAAAACCCGGGAAATCGCCTTAATTAACTATCAGGTTAACCTGAGTTCCCGGCCCGTCTGCATAGATGTAAGCCCGATACTGCTTGTCCCGGCTGTGCAGTGTCAGGTATTTTCCCTGTTTCGCAACAGTCGCAGTATTTAATTGTGCTGCCAGGCTTTCCGACACGATTTCAGGCGTGGATTTGATAAAAAAACTCAAGGTTGATGGTTTTTTGACGCCAAAAACCCGACAGGTTTTACTGCCTTCCGGTAAGCGAATATCGAACCACTTTTCAGGGCAGAGATTCAGGCCATCAGCACTATTCTGCTGTGCCATGACAGTGATGGAAATAAAAGCAAATGCAAATCCAACTAGTTTTAACAAAATAACGGCCCGGTCAGATAGTGGTGCCTGAAAGTATAGTGTTGAGTGTTTGTCTGGCGCAAGTTGCAGGAATATACGTGGGAATGAAAAAGCCAGGCGAAGCGCCTGGCCTTTGGTATCCGTAAACCCGGATTATTTTAAATCCGCAATTTCGGGTAACACATTGCCTGTAGATTTATCCGGATAGCCGATATCCAGAGTTGCGGATAAGGTTACCGCCAGGTCCTCAGGAGAGGTCAGGCGTGTAATGCGCTGCGCCGGCACTTTCCAGCCAGTAAAATACACAGGTACGTGAGTATCGTACTTGTATGGCGAGCCATGGGTCGCGGCAGAGTAGCTGGCGGTCATGGTGGACGTTTGCTGCACCACCACCAAATCACCGGAGCGCTGAGCAACAAAATTATTGCTGACTTTTTGCGATATTGGATCAGACTTACTGGTACCCGCAGCTAACTCTTTACTGCTATAAACTGAGGCAATTTCGGGGTAACTGGCCAATTCTGTGGTGAAATCCGACAGGAGCTGGTCCAGCTCCAGATTATTGCGCGCCACGGTATCGTGGTTGATATAAATGTTGGGCAGGCGAATGGAGAACAGCAAATCTCCCTCTACTTTGTTTTTCGTTGCGTAGTCACTGACAAAGCGTTTAAATTTATTGGAAACATCCCCTCTCAGACCTGCAAAGCCTAAAGATTTTTTGTATTCAGGGATGGCATCCACACCGTGATCGGCAGAAAAGGCCAGTAGGACCTGGTCCAGGCCAATTTCTTTATCTAGGAAAGTGAACAAATCAGCCAACACACTATCGAGACGGTACAGGCCGTCTTCGGCTTCACGGCTGTAGGGGCCATAATTGTGACCAATGTAGTCATTCAATGAAAAACTGATGGCCAGAAAGTCGGTAACCTCGTCTTTGCCTAGCCCCTGCTGAGTGGTGATGTGTTTGGAAAATTCCGCGGTGAGGGAGTCAGCATAGGGAGTCAGGTTCAACGCTTTGTAATATTCCTTGCCCGCTTCCTGAGGTAACTGGTGGGGAAAGCCGCGTGAGAATCCACGTGGCGGAATCTGAAATATCTGATTTCCGGTACTGTTCACATAGGCAGCCTCGGGTCTGGACAAGTCCCACTGTGTGGCTACAAAACTGTCTTTTACGCCGGACTCATTAAAACCCGTGGCCCACTGAGGAAAGTCAGAGTAGTAATAAGAACTGGTGACAAAATTCCCGGTATTTTTGTCCATCCAAAACGCCTTGCCAAAATGCCCACCGGTAAGCACGGCACCGCGATCTTTTACTGACACGGAATAGATTTTAGCTTTGCCATTGCTGGCAAAGTGCAATTCATCAGAAAAGGTAGAGGCCATCAGGTTTTTAGGTGACGCGCTGTAACCATCACCCAACAGGATATTAGTGGTTTTGTCGGCAACACAATACATATCCGATTGCGTGGCGACGTCATACCAATTGTTGCCAATCAAACCGTGTTGCGACGGAATGGCTCCGGTGGCCAGCGTCGCGTGACCCACTGCGGTAAGCGTAGCGGCATGGCGATAATGGGCATTGGTATAAATGGTGCCATCTTCGAGGAAGCGATTGAATCCCTTTTGGTTTTCAGTGTTGAGAAAATTGTGCTGGTAGCGGAATAATAAATCTCCCCGCAACTGATCTACGGTAATTTGTACCACCAGTTTAGGTTTTTCGGCCATAACATTGGCCGATGCGATTAACGCAAGTAAGGCAAAAAATTTTTTCATATCAAGTTCCTGTTGGGTATCCCTAAAACATATCAAACAGAAACAAAATTGGCGAATAAACAAAGGTCTATTCGCCAATTCAAACTTTCTTATTAATGCGTAACGTTACTTTTGTAGCATTACTGCAACACGGGTCTAAATCACGCCAAGCTCTCTCAGACGCTCTTTCAGATAGCTGTCAGCGGTATAGCGGTCAGACAGCACGACTTCTGGTTTGGGGTGCAGAAACAGTGGTAATGAAATTCTGGAGCGCGAAGTGTCCTGTCCTTCCGGATTGACGACCCGGTGACTGGTGGACGGATAATAGTGACCCGAAGCCTCCTGGAGCATGTCACCTATATTGACTATCAGGGTGCCAAAATCACAAGGGACATCCATCCAGCTGCCGTCTTTGGCCTGCACCTGCAGGCCAGGTTCGTTAGCCGAGGGTAAAATGGTTAACAGATTAATATCTTCATGGGCGGCGGCGCGAATAGCGTCTGGTTCTTCATCTCCCTGCAATGGCGGATAATGCAATACCCGCAGCAAGGTTTGCTCACTGCCATCAATCATGCTGGACAGCGATTGTCGGTAACCGGCCGCAACATCTTCCGGTGAGTATTGCTCAACCCAGCTCAATAATTCTTTGGCCAGTTCATTGGCCATTTTGTAGTAATTGGCCAGCTCCGCTCTTAGGTGGTCAGGGCATTGTCCCCAGGGGTAAAAATGAAAATACTCCTTGATGTCTTTTGCCTTAAAGCCTTTGGCTACTTCCGAGACACTGGCGGGGAAAAAGCCATCCTGGGTATCTTTGTTGTAAACAAAATCGTTTTTTTGTTCACTATCAAAGAAGGTTTGCCAGTTTTTGTAGATGGATTCAACCGCAGACTGTTGAATGGGGTGGTTTTTTAATACACCAAAACCTGTTTCACGCAGTGAACGGGTAAACAACTCGGCAGCGTTTTCTGCCTGGTAGTCGATTGCTACTAATTGCATAGTTGCCTCCGCAAAATGTTAAGAGATGGAGATGAAGAAGCCAGCCAGTGCGGCACTCATCAGGTTGGCAAAACTGGCGGCGATAACAGCCCGCAAGCCCAGTGACGCTAAATCTTTGCGTCTGTTGGGAGCCATGGCGCCAATTCCACCCATTAAAATGGCGATTGAAGAAAAGTTAGCAAATCCACACAAGGCAAAGGTCACGATAGCCTGTGTTGAGGCACTGAGGTTTTCACGATGAGTGATAAAGTCCAGGTAAGCCACAAACTCGTTCACCACTAATTTTTGACCGATGAAGCTGCCTGCTAAATTGGCTTCGTTCCAGGGAACACCCAGCAACCAGGCCAGGGGCTGAAACACATACCCCAGAATCATCTGGAAACTCAGATCGGGCATACCAAACCAGCCGCCGATACCGCCAATTAAACCATTTAGCAGGGCTATCAGGGCGATAAAGGCCAGCAGCATCGCGCCGACATTGGCCGCAATTTTAAGGCCCGAGGCCGCACCCTGTGCAGCGGCATCAAAGATGTTGGTATTCTCTTCCATTTTTGGATTGAGTTGTTCCAGCTCGTCTTTGGGGGCGCCAGATTCAGGTAAGACCATTTTCGCCATTAGCAGGCCACCGGGCGCTGCCATAAAAGATGCCGCAACCAGATATTTAATTTCAACGCCCATACCGGCATAGCCCGCCATAACCGAGCCTGCAATAGATGCCATACCGCCTACCATGAGCGCAAACAGCTCAGAGCGGGTCATATTGGGAATAAAGGGTTTTACAACCAGTGGTGCTTCGGTTTGACCAACAAAAATGTTGGCGGCGGCGTTCATGGATTCGGGTTTACTGGTGTGCAAAACTTTTTGTAAAAAGCCGCCAATGGCCCGAATGATAATAGTCATAACCCCCAGGTGATAAAGCACACTGATAAGGGCAGAGAAAAATACGATAACCGGCAACACGTTAAAGGCAAATACAAAACCGAGGGATTTGTCGCCTATGGGACCGAACAAAAAATCGATACCTGCCTGGCTGTATTCCAGTACCCGGGAAACACCACCGGCAATCCAGAGTAAGAACTGTTTGCCCGGCGGAAAATACAATACCAATAAACCGACGCTGGCCTGAATCGCAAACGCACCACCCACCGTACGCCAGTTGATGGCTTTTCTGTCGTAGGAGAGCAGCCAGGCGGCTCCCAGCAAAGCAATGATTCCCAAGATACTAATCATGATGTTCCTTTATTGTAATATTTGTTTTATGTGGGACTTTATCACATCCAGCGCTATCTGATTTTTTCCGCCTTGTGTCACAACTACGTCAGCAATAAATCGGCTGGGCGCAATAAACTGGTGATACATAGGTTTTACGGTTTTCTGATATTGTTTGCTGATGGACTCCAGACTTCTGTCTCGTTCTAATAAATCCCGTTTGATACGACGCAACAGGCAAATATCCAGCGGTGTATCGATAAACACTTTTACGTCAAACAGAGGGATAAGCTCCGGACTGGCTAACAACATGATGCCTTCAACAACGATAACCTGCGCAGGATGAACCGTGCGGGTTTCTTTCAGGCGTGTATGGGTTTTGTAACAGTATTCCGGACATTCAATCGCGTTACCCGCTTTTAATTGTCCCAGATGGGTCACCAACAGTTCATGTTCGAACGCTTTCGGATGGTCGTAATTGGTTTTGATGCGCTCTTCCATCTCCAGATGATCCTGACAACGATAATAGTTGTCTTCTCTGATCACCTGAATATCAGCGCCATTTTCTTTGAAGTAGTGTTTAATTTTGTCGGTGAACAGGGATTTTCCTGAGCCGGAGCCGCCGGATATCGCGATCACCTTAGTTTCAAGACTCATAATTGGTAAACAGGACAGTTTTAGTCAAGACTACCAGCGAAGTGAAAAAATGCCAGCAGTCATGATTGATTTAACGCAAATAAATGCAAAATATCAACTAAAACTTGACCATTTGGTCGAATTAATCGCCAATCAATTGAAATTGCTCCGCTGACAAGGTAACCAGTGCAAAGTTGTGTAACTTTGAACGGGAGCCTTCTCCTTGTGCTTTTTGCGGGTAAAAGTGGCACTTCACATCGGGATAGTTGGTGAGTATTTCATCCAGTGCGGTGCGAATCTCACTGAGCATTTTATCGATATTACTGTCAAAGTCCGGGCGTTTTCTTCGGGAGTGGCCCAGTTCTAACAGCCGATAAAAATATTTGTTGGCCAGTTCAATAAAGGATTCCGGCAGATTTTTATTGTGGTACAACTGTGGTGCTTCCTGTTCGCTGCAATATTTCAACATGGCGACATAAAAACACAGTGGTTTATTGGCCAGTGTAGTTTTAATGTCGGGAGACTGGTCCATATACAAGCTGCGATCCCTGAGATCGATGACCATGATTGCAGGGTGGGTTTGTTCTTCGCTGACCGGGAGCGTTGTAACACTGCGTTTTTTACTGTTGGCCTGACTCAAAAGGTAAAACAACAGAGTAAAAAAGGGCGGAAACAACATAGTCCATGCCTGAAAATGCCTGACTACGATGCTGGCCTCAACATCGATGCTGGTGCGGGAGGTTTTCAGTTCGAAGTGCCTTACTTCAGTAACAGTCAAATCAAACGGCCCTTCGTAGTTAAAGTTGGCAATGCGTTTGAGTTTCAGCGGGAACTTAACCGAATCCAGATATTCATTAAGACTGTGCATATAGCGGCGCACGGTAATATTGTCTTTTACTTTGGCACTTAATTCATTGGCAATGTTCAGATCCAGTACATCGAGGGAGACCCGATTTTTTAATAACAGCAAGGCATCGTCAATCTGCTGTTGTCGGCTAAGCGAATTACCCTGAATGGTCACCAGGGTAAGCAGCACAAACAGTAGTGCGCTTTGCACCAGCGGATTACTTTTTATCAGTTGCAGGTTCATCTTAGTTTGTACCTTGTTGCGCGCAGGGGCGGGTAACCGTAAGTTGCCGATAATATCCCTGGTCCTGTAGCGCTAAATTACTCAGCTCTTGCTGAATAGCGCACTTCAATGCGGTGTTTTTATCCGCTTCTTTCAAATACCATTTACTGCCTTCTATTTCTGAAACCAACGCTGTGCGGTATTCACTATTAAACCGTTCTGCATCAGCGTCTGACCAATAGGTGGAAATAATATCCACTGAGCCATTTTCCAGAAACCAGCGTAACTGCTGATGGGATTTGCCATACACCAGTTGTACCTGGTTTTCATCCAGGTCCAGCTCCTTAAACAAGGTCATTGGCGCGATATGGCCGGAGCGGCTGCTGGCATAATCCAAAATTCCAATGCGTTTTCCCAGCAGGTACTCTTTATTCAAAATGGGTTTTTCACGTAAGCCGATAAAAAACGCCGCATATTTATTGTAACTGGCGACTTCTTCGTAGCCATACACTTCGTCAGAGTTAAAGGCATGTATAAAATTGTCTTTAATCAACACCAGGTCCACCAGTCCTTTGCCTACAAAATCCAGCATTTCACGCTCATTTGGCATCCAGTGGGCGCGAACTTCGCCGAATTGTTTAGAGACGGTGGGATTTTTACATAACGACGTCATCAGTTCTTTGGCCATGTTTTCAATTTGAACTGCCAGGACCAGCGCGTCATTGTTTTTACCTGATATGGTTTTGCAATTGTCCCGAAAAGATAGCACGGTCGGTATAACGTCTATTTTTAGTGGGAAGGCGTTACGACTTATTTCAAACGTCAATCCGGCGAGTACCAACGCAATGAGTATTAAACTCGTCAGGGATAGGGGATAGTTTCTCATTTCTTAATGTGAATGCACAAAAATCAGCCGCTATTTCACCAGCTAAACTTACTTATTTCAACCAGTAAATTTACTTAATATATGTAACTTGTTGATATTTAACATATATTAACGAAAGATTATGAATGGCATTAAAGTCTTCCTGTTTTTTGTCTGATTGAGAAAATAAGTGCATCACAGGGTGCTGTGTTGGCTGCTTTTTTTGCGTTCGAATTTGTTAATTGAATGTAACATCACTGAAAGGATTCAGATTGGTGTCATAAACGCAGCACCGCACTATTTACGACATACCAGTAACAAAATGTAAATAGTCACAACTTATAATCACAATTTTTATAAAACCAGGAAAACACAATGTTGCAACGTTCTAAACTAAGCCGTATCGCGTTAGCGGTAGCCGTGTCTGTAGGTTTGTCTACAGCTGCTGTTGCTAATACCGGTCAGTCTTCATCCATTCGTGGTGTTATTGAAGGGCCAACAGGCTCGCCAGCAGTAGGTACCACGATTACAATGATTCACCAGCCTTCTGGCACAGTGAAAGAAGTTGAAGTCAATGCTGAGGGTGCATTTACTGCGCGTGGTCTGCGTGTAGGTGGTCCTTACACTGTGATGATCGTGTCCAAAGAGTTCGAAAGTCAGGTAATCGAAAACGTTTACCTTGAGCTGAACCAGCCGCTTAACCTGGATACACAACTGAACGCCATGCAGGATCTGGAAACCATTACGGTTACCGGTACCCGCAACTTCTTCTCTAACAACGGTGGCAGTAGCGTATTTGGCGAAGACCAAATTATGAAGGGCAATACCTTCAACCGTGATATCAAAGACATCGTTCGTTTAAACCCTCTGGCGGTTGTATCACCTGATGGTACTGAGTTAAGCATCGCTGGTACTAACCCGAAGTTTAACTCACTGACAGTAGATGGTGTGGGTGTCAGCGATACTTTTGGTCTTAATTCCAATGGTTATCCAGCACAGCGTCCGCCTATTTCACTGGATGCGGTAGAGCAGATCTCTGTTGATTTCGCGCCGTTCAATGCCCGTGCTGCGAACTTCTCCGGTGGTAACGTGAATGTAGTTACCAAATCGGGTACCAATGAATTCCACGGTAGTTTCTTCTATGAAGATACTGTTGAGTCTGGTGATGCGGAAGACACTGAGCGTAATCCTGGTGTCGATATTCCGGTAGACACGGATGAAACTACTTTTGGTGTTACCGTTGGTGGTCCGATTATTCAGGACAAACTGTTTTTCTTTGCTTCTTATGAAGAATGGGAAGAAGGCGTATTATTCGAATATGACCTGAACGATCTGGCTGGCAGTGGACACAGTGTAACCAATGCAGAAGTTGACCGTTTTATTGGCATCATGTCTAACGTATACGGCCTGACAGATTCATTGGGTGGCACTCCACCTAACGATAGCGACAAGAAAACTCTGGTTAAATTAGATTGGAACATTACGCAAGATCACCGTGCTGACCTGACCTATAGCTACCAGGACAACACTGCGGCGCGTAACTATACAGACTCAGATTTTACACTAGACATGGGCTCAGGTCTTTGGTTCCAGGCTTCTGAAACCACATTATTAACAGGTCACGTTTACTCTGACTGGAATGATGCATTCTCGACTGAAGCCAGCTTCTCCTATAAAGAGTATGAGCAGGCTTCTAACACTTCAGTGGGCTGGGGTGAGATCAATGTTCAGACTGAAAATGGTTCAATCGCTGCAGGTCAGGATGAGAGCCGTCATGCCAACCGCCTGGCAAACGAAGAGTTGAAGTTCGGTTTACACGCTGTTTATCTGGCGGGTGACGTAGAATATCGCTTTGGTGTTGAGTACGAAGATTTATCTAACTTCAATATCTTCGGTCGTGACTCTGCAGGTACCTGGTCTTTTGATTCTTTAGACGATTTCGAAAATAAAGCGCCTTCAAGATTAGAGTATGCCAGCGCCTATACCGGCAATATTAACGATATCGCTTATGACGTCGACAGCAACAAATATGCTGCTTACGGTGAAGCGAACTTAGAATTGTTCGACGGTTTCATGCTGACGGCTGGTTTGCGTTATGAGCGTATTGGTGTTGATGGTGCACCGCGCCTTAACGAAAACTTCCAGGCCCAGTATGGCTATGCAAACACAGAAAACCAGGACGGTTTAGATATTCTGTTACCTCGTATCGGTTTTACTTACGATGTCAACGACGAAATGACTATCCGTGGTGGTGTAGGCCGTTATACAGGTGGAACACCTCTGGTATGGATTGCCAACGCCTATACGCGTGACGGTGTGACAAACGTAAATGCACCTTCAAGTGCCACCAATGAGGCGATTGCCAACCCTGACAATGTGGATTTCACCACCATCCCTGGTTCGGTACAGGATTCACTGGTTGCAGGCGCAGGTAGCACCAACACTATTGATCCTGACTTTGAACTGCCTAACGACTGGCGTTACCAGTTAGCGGTAGACCTGACCTTTGATATTCCTGGTGTTGGCGATGATTTTGCCTGGAGTACAGAGTTTAGTTATGTTGACAAGAAAGACTCTGCGTTTTGGGTAGACTTGTCTCGCGAGCAGGTAGGTACGGCAACAGATGGCCGCATTATCTGGGGTTCTGTTTATGACGATCCGGATCTGCAAGGTAACTGGGACTTACAGTTAACTAATGCCAGCGATGGTGGCCGCAGCATTATCTGGAGTACTTCATTATACAAAGAGTGGGACAATGGTCTGACTTTGAGTACCTCATATACTAACCAGAATATTACTGAAGTTAACCCGGGCACCAGCTCTACTGCTGAATCTAACTTCCAGTTTGAAGTTACTCAGAATCGTAATATCCCTACTGAAGGTACAGCGTACTACGAAATTGAGCACAGATGGGTTGTGAACCTTTCCTATGAGAAAGAGTTCTTTGAAGGTTATGCAACCACCTTCAACCTGTTCTTTGAGCGTCGTTCTGGCGAACCTTTTGCCTGGACCTTAGGTTCATTCCGCGATGCGCACTTTGGTGATCAAGGTGAGTTCGACGACAGTGATATTTATATCCCCTATCTGCCAGGCAGTGCATCTGATGCCAACTTTGATTTTGATGCTGGCCTGAGCTATGACGAGATTATGGCGATTGCAAGCCAGGCGGGAGTCGCTGGTAACGCAGGGGGTTATGTACCTAAATATTCCGGTAGACAACCCTGGGTTACCACTATGGACCTGTCTATTAATCAGGAAGTCCCTGGCTTTATGGAAGGTCACAAAGCGACGGTTTATCTGAATATTGATAACTTCGCCAACCTGTTAAACGACGACTGGGGTAAGCACTACGACATGCAGTACCCACAACAAATCTTGTTTGACTGGGATCTGAATGACCAGGGCCAATACGTTTATCAGGAACGCTTTGGCGGTACTAACACCAGTAACTTCAGCCGTTTTAATGTTGAAGATTCTACATGGCGTATTAAAGTCGGTGTTCGTTACACTTTCTAAGTGGCAGTAACACTGATAAAGAGTCGAAACCGGGTTTTGTAACCCGGTTTTTTTTTGGTTTTTTTTCTCTGTTTTGTAGTACTTAGCAATATTAATGTCATCAATTTCAACTATCCTTTCGTCGATTTCTTGACCACCCAGACAGTTTTAAGCCAATATAGAAATGTCTGATGGGAGAGGTAGCGGGGTGCTGCCGTCTTTCTGTTGGTGAAAAAATATTCAATTGTTACAAAGTTCGTACTATTATTAATCGTGCAATATGAATAAGAATTGGCTTAAGCCATCAATTTCTCTACACACTTAAAACCAGGAAAACACAATGTTTAAAAATACTAAGTTGAGTAAAGTCGCTTTGGCGGTTGCACTTGCTGGTGGGCTTTCGTCTGTGGCTGTTGCCCAGGAAACCTCATCCAGTATTCGTGGTAACGTAGTTGGTCCCGCTGGAAATGCAGCAGAAGGAGCAACGGTAACCATTACCCACATTCCATCGGGAACAGTGCGTACTGCGACCGTAAATGGTGCGGGTCAGTTCAGTGCGCGTGGTTTACGTGTAGGCGGGCCTTATACAATTGAGGTAGATAGTTCGACCTTAGAAGATACCACCATCAATGATGTCTATCTGAATCTGGGTGAACCTTCGGTATTTGATATTGCATTGGAAGCGGAACAAGCCGTGGAAAGTATCGTGGTTACCGGATCTCAAATTTCTACACTGGCGGGTGGTGAGTTTGGACCTTCTGCAAACTTTGGTTTAGAAGAGCTGCAAAACGCACCGTCAATTAACCGAAATATTTCTGATATCGTACGTATTGACCCAAGAATCTTCGTGGACGAATCAAGGGGCAGCATCAACTCTATTCAGTGTGGTGGTAAGAATCCTCGCTTCAATAGTTTGACGGTTGATGGGGTACAAATGAATGACTCCTTTGGTCTTAACTCCAATGGTTATCCCACAGAACGTATGCCTTTCCCTTACGATGCGATTGAACAGGTTGCAGTAGAGTTGGCGCCGTTTGATGTGCAATACGGTGGCTTTACAGCCTGTAATATCAACGCCGTAACTAAGTCCGGCTCCAATGAAATTCACGGCGGTATTTTCTTTGAATATACCAATGATTCACTGCGTGGTGATTCACTGGAATCAGATGATGTCACTTTAAGTGACTACAGCCGGAAAGAATTTGGTTTTGATGTGGGTTTCCCAATCATCAAAGATAAATTGTTTGCTTACGTTGCCTATGAAGAAGCAAATGGTGCAAACCTGTTTGACCGCGGCGCTATTGGTTCAGGTGCTGTGAACGAAATAAACATTACCCAGGCCGAGCTGGATGAGATTGCAGATATTGCACGAAACGTCTACAACTACGATCCAGGTGCAATTCCTTCCAGTTTAGACAACTATGACGAAAAATTACTGGTTAAACTGGACTGGAACATTAATTCTGATCATCGCGCATCCTTCACTTATCTGTATAACGATGGTAACAATTACACAGAATCAGATGGTGATTTAAACGAGTTTGAATTTGAAAATCACCTGTACGAGCGTGGCGCTGAGCTGAATTCCTACGTTATGTCTATCTATTCAGACTGGTCAGATAAATTCACTACCGAATTGCGATTGGGTTATCTGGAACTGGACAATCGTCAGATCAGTGTTGGTGGTACAGACTTTGGTGAAATTCGGATTGAAACTGACGATGTTGATGTGTACATCGGTGGTGATGATAGCCGCCAGGCCAACAAGTTGTATTACGATCAGTCAGACATTATCTTCAAAGGTAACTACTACTTTGACAATGGTCACACCTTATCCTTCGGTGTCGAGTCTAAGTCTCTGGATGTATTTAACATGTTTGTGCAACACTCTGAGACTGAAATTCGCTTTGATGGCATCGAAAACTTCCGCAATGGTTTTGCTGATGCCATTTACTACAACAACGCACCTTCCAATATTCCTGAAGACGCCGCAGCTGAATGGGGTTACACGCAAAATGCTGTTTATATTCAGGACGAATTCGAGCCTATTTACGACCTGATCCTGAAAGTGGGCTTGCGTTACGACTGGTATACGACCAGCGACGCCCCGCTTGAAAACCCTGACTTTGTCGCTGACTACGGCTTCTCAAACTCAACGAACCTGGATGGTGAAGGCTTATTACAACCTCGTGTTGGCTTTACTTACACCTTAAGTGATGACACCACACTTCGCGGTGGTGTGGGTCTCTACACCGGTGGTAATCCGGTTGTTTGGATGTCTAACAACTTCTCTGCAAACAATGTATTACAGTTTGGTCAGCGTGGTCGCTCATTTGGTTACACCGATGGTTCACGTTCCTTGTTTGACGATGATGTCGTTTACGCAGGATTAGAGCAAGGGGTACCAAATGGCCCGGGTTACGGCATTCCGCAGGAGTTGTATGATGCAGTAGCGGGTGGCGTAGGTGATAATTTTGAAATCAACTACCTTGATCCGGATTACGAACTATCTTCAGAGTGGAAATTCGCATTAGGCGCAACGCATATTTTGCCGGGTGACTACGTGACCACGGTTGATTTATTGGTGTCGCGTACTCAAGACGCCACGATAGTTTTACGCGGTGATATCGAACAAGTTGGTACGAACGACGATGGTTATCCAATCTACGACAGTGTCAGAGAGCCGTCTTTTGTACTGACAAACTCTGACGAAGACAGCACATCTGTTTCGTTATCTGGCTCGATTGCTAAACAGCATGACAACGGTGTGGATTGGAGATTGGGTTACGCCTATAGCAATGCGAAAGACGTACAGCCAATGACCAGCTCAGTGGCGTTCTCCAACTACACGAGCCGTGCCTTCTTTGATCCTCAGGAGCAAGTGTCCTCTCTGTCTAATTACAATATCAGACACCGTTTTACAGCGACGTTAAATTATGCAACTGAGCTGTTTGATGGTCTAGAGACACGATTCTCTCTGTATGGTTCGTCTAATTCTGGTCAACCTTACAGCAATACCTTTGACGGTACGATTGACCCGTATAACTTTACGCCATATCTGGATTTCTTACCGATTGTGTTGAGACCTGGTGATACGCGTAACAGTGAACAGGGATCATGGTGGACTAAAGTTGATTTACGGATCACACAAGAAGTTCCGGGGTTTAGCGATGGTCACACTGGGCAGTTTTACCTGGTTATTGATAACCTGACCAACTTCCTGAATGACGACTGGGGTATTCTGGAGCAAGTCAACTTCCCGAATACCGTTGAAGAAGGAACTCCGGCTGAAGTTCGTATCGGTGATGCTTCACTGTACGAAATTAAAGCAGGCTTTTCTTATAAGTTTTAATCGGGGCAAAATCCTGAGGTAATGAGTGGAGCCGGGCAATTGCCCGGCTTTTTTATTAAAGCTTAAAAATCAACCATGTTCGTTTCGGCGCACTTCTTGCTGTTGTTTACATTCTCAAAAAGCAACACAGGAATCACCCATGGATTTTTTTTGGCTGATTGCCAGTGCAATGCTGGTGTTTTTGATGCAGGCAGGGTTTTTATGCCTGGAAACCGGAAAAATACGTAGCAAAAACAGCATCAACGTCGCTGCCAAGAACCTCTCTGACCTCATTGTTGCCTCAGTGGTATTTTGGTTATTTGGTTTTGGTTTGATGTTCGGTGACTCATTATGGGGCATTGTGGGTACCACAGAGCTTCTTTTTGGTGCGCATAGCTCTGCCTGGCAAATGAGCTTCTTCTTATTTCAGCTAATGTTTTGTGGCACGGCGGCAACACTTTTATCGGGTGCCGTGGCTGAACGCATGTCTTATCGTGGCTATATTTTGGTCACGCTCATTTTGTGTTGTTTTATTTATCCTGTCGTGGGGCATTGGGCATGGGCATCGGCGTTTAACGCCGAAAATCTGGGCTGGTTGCAGAAACTGGGGTTTGTTGATTTTGCCGGTTCCACAATTGTGCATTCAGTGGGGGGCTGGATAGCGCTGGCAGCGGTGATTGTGATTGGCCCCAGAATTGGTCGATTTGATACCGGGAAAAAAATCCCGGTGGGTAGCAACCTGCCTTTATCGGTGTTGGGCACCATTCTTATCTGGTTGGGTTGGTTTGGATTTAATGGTGGTTCCACACTGATCTTTAATGAAAGCGTACCCGGGGTGCTACTTAACACCTGCCTTGCGGCCGCCTGGGGCGGGGTGGCATCTGCCTCTATTTTCATGTGGCGTCACAAATTTGTAGATGTGACTTACATTCTCAACGGGGTCATTGCGGGATTAGTTTCTATTACCGCTTCAGCCCATGCTGTATCAGTGGCACAGGCTGCGCTGATTGGCGCTTTGGGCGGTGTTTTATTGTATTTTGGTACGCTGCTGATGGACCGATTAAAGCTGGATGATGCCTTAAGTGTGGTTCCGGCGCACCTTATTGCCGGTATCTGGGGTACCCTGTCTGTGGCTTTTTTTGGGGAACCCACGCTGCTGGCTACCGGGTTGAGCTTTTGGCAACAATTGTGGGTCCAGAGTTTGGGTATTGTCGTCATTGGACTGTTTTGTTTTTTTACCAGTCTGTTGTTTCTACATTTGATCAATCGCATTGTGCCGCTTCGGGTATCTGCCGAACAAGAATACCTGGGCATGAATATCAGTGAGCACAAAGCGTCTACGGAACTGATTGACTTGTTAAGCGAAATGCAAACTCAGGAAAAACAAGGCCAGTTTGAACAGTCAGTGGAAGAGGAGCCGTTTACCGAAGTGGGCCAAATCGCCCGACAATACAATCGGGTTATCAATCGCGTTCAAACGGAAATGGCCAAGCGTGATAATGCCATTGAGAACTTTCGCTCCAGCGAGAAACGCAAAAGTGCCATTTTAGATGCTTCGATGGACTGTATCATCACTATTGACCTGAAAGGCCATGTTATTGAATTTAACCCCGCGGCTGAAAGAACCTTCGGACAAATTAAAAGTCAGGTTGTGGGCAAAAGTTTTGTGCAATTATTCGTCTTAGACGATACGCAGGCCCGGGTTGAAGACAGCCTGGCCCACAAATTTTCGGAACCTGAAGGGTTATTGCTAAATCGCCGTAATCGCATTGCTTTGCGCCGTGTTACCGGTGAGATGTTTCCTGCGGAAATTACCATCACCAGCGCTTCACTTGGACTATTAAACGAAAGTGAATACACACTTCATGTGCGTGATATCACCCGCCAAACTCGTATGCAGGACAGGTTACAGCAATTGGTGTTTACCGACCCTCTTACTGGCCTGTACAACCGAACCTATTTGATGGACGCCCTGCAACAACACCTGGAAGATGACAATGCTGCTGGCCCGGATTTGGCGTTATTCTTTTTAGACTTAGACCGTTTCAAGCAGATCAATGATACCCTGGGCCACAAAGCCGGTGATCACCTGCTAAAAGAAGTCGCGAAACGCCTTAAAGAGGTCACTCGTGACACCGACATCGTGGCAAGGTGGGGCGGCGATGAGTTCGTGGTGATGATGACGGGGATCGCCAGTCAGTCAACGGTTGAGAATATCGCCGCTAAAATACTCACCATTATGCGCAAACCGGTTAAGTTGCAGGATAAAGAACTTAAAATCCTTACCAGCATTGGCGTTGCCATGCAAAAGACGGCACCGGTATCAGCCGAAGCGTTAATCCAACAGGCTGATATTGCCATGTATTACGCCAAAGAGGCGGGCAGAGATAATTGCAAAGTGTTTATGCCAGAAATGGCGGAAAGTGCGTCTGAGCAGTTTTTCTTCGGGCAGGCATTGCGCAGTGCCTTAAATCATCCTGAGCAATTCCATATTTTGTATCAGCCTAAAGTCAATATGCAACAGCGGGTAATTGGTACCGAAGCGCTATTGCGTTGGCAGGTACCCGACAAAGGCCCGGTCAGCCCGGCTACATTTATTCCTATCGCCGAACAACAAGACATCATCATTCAACTGGAAGAAATGGTTTTCCAAATGGTGTTTCAGCAACTCAGCGAATGGCGAAAACAGGGCAAAAATCTGCTACCGGTAGCTATAAACTTATCCGGTAAACACCTGGTTTCCGGTAAGCTGGTACCGCTGATTACGCGATTGATAAAGGAATATGAGATCAGTGGTGAATTGCTGGAAATAGAAGTCACCGAAGGCGTGTTCTTAACAGATACGCAAGGTTGCTCTGAGGTGCTCCGGTCGTTGAAACAGTTAGATATCAAAGTGGCGATTGACGATTTTGGCACCGGCTATTCCTCATTGAGTTATCTGAAAAACCTGCCTTTAGATATTCTTAAGATTGATCGTTCCTTTGTTGAAGAAAGCGCCAACTCCTCCGAGGGACAGAAAATATGTTCCACCATTATTAATTTAGCAGAAAGCCTGGAGCTGGAAACAATCGCAGAAGGGGTTGAAACCGAGCAGCAGTTTCGCTTTTTACAGAGCAAAGGCTGTCGATGTTTTCAGGGCTATTACTTTTACAAACCCTTACCCGCCAGCGAGTTGGTGGGCTTGTTAGACGATACCCGACAGCGAGCCTGACGCGCAAGTCAATACCTGGATCGGCGGTACACTTCAAGTTTAGTGAACGCTGTTCACTTATTGTTCGCAGATAATTTTCTCATTTTTACTATAGTCCTGCCCGTATTTGATAGTTTGATTTTCGATTCTCTTCCATGATTTAGCTCAACGTTTGCACAACGATGTTGTGCTTAACCGCAACCGCAATTTGGATTGAGAACATGAAAGGAAGTTTGTTCCGCAAGGAAGCACTGGAAGGGCAGAAGCACCGATTACATGGAAACGTATTGGTTTTGCCTTCCATTAAATTATCCGTGATTGCCCTTGCGATAACTCTGTGGGTCGTAGCGATTATGGTTTGGTTATTTCACAGTGAATATGCCCGTAAGGAAACCGTACAGGGTTGGCTGGAACCCGAAAAAGGGGTGATCAGGGTCTTCGCAGAATCTGCCAGCGGTAAAATCAAACGCATTCTGGTGAAAGACGGCGATTATGTCGAGCAGGGACAGGCGCTGATACTGGTGAATGGCGACCGGGTGTTGCAGGATGGCAGCAGTCTGGAAGAACAGTTATTGGCCGAATACCAAAAGCAAAAAACTGCGCTGACACAACAGATGACACGCAATTCGCAAATCTATTTTCATCGCATTCAGGATGCAAAAGCCAAAATCGAGTCTGTTAATCAGGAGATGTTGCAGTTGGAGCATCAGTTAGCGTTGATGCAGCAACGTCATAGCCTGGTCAAAGAGCGTCTTGAAAGTAGCCATGAAGTGCGGCGCAAGGGACACATTTCAAAATTTGATTACAGCAGTGTGCAAGCAGAAGAATTGGCTTTGCAAAGTGACATCGCCGGAATTAAACGGCAGTTGTTAAATCAAAAGAACAGCCGTCGTTCCCTTGAATCTGAGCTGCGTATTTTCCCCGAAGAAGAGCAAAATAGTCTGGCGCAGATCCAGAGCCAACTCAGTGAGGTGGCAAAAAATATCGCTCAGTTGCACGGGCAGCGGGCACACATTATCAAAGCGACTCAAAGTGGCTTTGTATCCAATATCCAGGTAAATCAGGGCCAATACACCAAAACCAATATGCCGTTGCTGACGATTGTGCCGGCAGATTCCACTATTCAGGCAAGATTACTGGTGCCGGTAAGAGCGGCGGGGTTTTTACAACCAGGACAAGTGATTGAAATGCGCTATGACGCGTTTCCCTATCAAAAGTTTGGTTTGCATAGTGGCACGGTACTGGATATTTCCAAGGCGGCCATTTTACCCAACGAGATTAACGATATGGCCGTGGATGTTCAGGAGCCGGTGTTTATTGTACTGGCCGCACTGGACAAAAACTGGGTGCAGGCGTTTGGTCAAAAATTGGCTTTAAAACCCGGCATGACGTTGTCGGCAGATATCCAGTTAGCTGAGCGTACTCTGATTGAATGGTTGTTAGAGCCACTGTATAGCATCAAAGGGAGATTATGATGAGTACACAAGCCTTGAATTTTAACGTCAGACCCGAGTCCTTACTGAATTTTGGTGGTGCCCGACGTTTGCCAATGATCCTGCAAACGGAAGCCGCAGAGTGTGGACTGGCATGTCTGGCGATGGTGGCTAGATTTCATGGTCTGGAAACGGATCTGACTACCTTGCGTCGCAAGTTTTCAATTTCGGCGCAGGGCGCCACATTAAAACAAATTATGGCGATTGCCGGGTATATGAATCTGACCACGCGCGCCCTGAAACTGGAAATTGAGCACCTGACACAATTGCAAACACCCTGCATTTTGCATTGGGAAATGAAGCACTTTGTCGTGTTAAAACAGGTACAGGGAAACAAGGTGGTTATCCATGATCCGGGTGTCGGAGAGCGATGTTTATTCTTAGATGAAGTGAGCCAGTGCTTTACCGGTGTGGCACTTGAACTGCTGCCTTCTTCACAGTTTGAACCCGGGGTAGAAAAGAACAAACTTCGCTTCGGTCAATTCTGGTCCAATATCAGCGGTTTAAAGCGAAGTCTGGGATTGATGGTTTTGCTCAGTCTGTTGCTCCAGGTTTTTGCGATAGTGAGCCCTTACTACATGCAGACCGTTGTGGATGATGTGTTGATGCGCTCGGATACTAATTTGCTGAGTGTGTTAGCGGTGGGGTTTGGTCTGCTGTTATTGATTGAAGCCGGAACCTCCCTGTTGCGCCAGGTCGTGGTACTCAATTTGTCCAACCGCCTGAACATGCAAATGAGCGCCAATGTTTTTCATCACCTGATCCGATTGCCCATGGATTATTTTATTAAACGTCACATGGGGGACGTTATTTCGCGCTTTGGCTCATTGAATAACATTCGGGAGTTGATGACCAACGGTATTGTCTCGGTATTTATTGACGGTGTGATGGCCCTGATCACCCTGGTGGTGATGTTTATTTACGACCTGCAACTGACCTTTATCGTTTTAGCTATAGTCAGCCTTTATGCGTTGCTCAGAGTATTGCTGTATCGTCCGGTGCGGCGCTTATCAGAAGAGCACATTGTGGCTACGGCTAAGGAAAACTCGCATTTTATGGAGTCTGTACGCGCAATTCAGACCATAAAGCTGTTTGACAAAGAGTCCGATCGCCAAAATCAATGGCAGAATTATTTAGCAGAATCGATTAACAAAGGCATTCATATCAGCAAATGGCAGATTGGATTCGATACTGCCAACAAGATCCTGTTCGGCCTGGAAAACATTGTCATTATCTATTTTGCTGCCACGGCGGTGATGGGCAATCTGATGTCCGTGGGCATGCTATACGCTTTTATGAGTTATAAGAATCGCTTTATCGGTGCTCTGGATACCCTGATCACCAAGGCCATTGAATTTAAGATGTTGGATCTGCATTTGGAACGACTTGCCGACGTGGTATACAGCGATAAAGATCCGGCCTGCACTCAGCCTGACGTTGACCTGGCATCCGGGCCGGGGGCCGGGCCGGGGGCCGGGGCGTCTCAGTTACAGGGGCGAATCCAGGTAACAGATCTGCGCTATAGCTACAGTGAGCTGGAACCACCTATATTGCATGCTATCAATATGCAGGTGGAAGCCGGTGAAACGGTGGCAATTGTTGGTGCCAGTGGCAGCGGCAAAAGCACTTTATTGCGCTGCCTGATGGGACTGAGCCAACCTACCGCTGGCAGTATTGAAGTGGACGGCAAAGCCATTTCGCAATGGCCGGATTACCGGCAGCAAATATCCGGGGTGCTGCAGGACGATCAACTATTGAGCGGTTCTATCGCTGATAACATTGCCTGCTTTGAAACCCAAATCGACTATGAAAAAGTAGTGTTGTGTGCGCAGTTGGCCTGCATACACGACGAAATTATGCAAACGGCGATGCAATACAACACTCTGGTGGGCGACATGGGGGCCAGTCTGAGTGGAGGGCAGAAACAGCGAATATTGCTGGCCAGAGCCTTTTATCGCCATCCTAAGATCCTGTTCATGGATGAAGCCACCAGTCACCTGGATGTGGAAAACGAATCCAGAATCAATGCGCATATCAAGCAACTGAATATGACCAGAATCATTATCGCGCATCGACCAGAAACCATTAAATCCGCCGATCGGGTCTATGCCTTGAGTGAAGGGCGGGTTCATGAACTACCAGCAGAACGACACTAACCGAACCTCTGGCAAAAACCGAAGTGAAGGAGAAAAACCATGCAAAGCGAACCGATAATTACTGATTTATCCAAACGCGAACACCAGGTAATGGAATATGTGGTGATGGGCCTGTCGAATAAACTGATTGCCCGTAAACTATTTTTAACCGAGCGCACCATCAAGTTTCATTGCAGCAATATCTATCGAAAACTACGCATTAAAAACCGGGCATCGCTAGTGGTTTTCGTGCAGCAATGTGGTTATGCCGACGTCGGGAGGCAGGCAGCCTGACAACGCGAGGGTTTATCTGGTACGCAGGATTATAAAATGTGGTAACGCCGGAGCAGGTAAAAGACGGGATTAATACCGCTTAATCGGGCGGAACATTTTAATAATGCAGTACGCCGTCCACAACCCAGGCATCAGCGATACCCAACATGTTCAGTTTTGCTTGCCATGTAGCTGTATGTTTTTTATGCCAGTCAGAGGTTTTTATTTCAGCAAAGTGCTTTTTAAGTTTGTTGGCTAATTTTTCCGAACCAGCGAACTTTGACATGACAATGTAAACATCCGACTCATTGGCAATGAATTGAAGCTTCACTCTGTTGCTGTTGTAGCCCAATTTCTGCAAGGTGGAGAAAATCCCAAAAGACTCGTAAAACAAGAGATCGATGCGTTCACCCAGGAGCATTTCAATCGCCCTGTCGTATTCTGAGAGTTCCACCAGGTAACGTGCATTTTTTTCTTTGAGCCAGGATTGCCGGATGTCGCCCCGGATAACCCCAACGGTGTTGCTGTCCAGCAAATCTTCCAAAGAGGTAATGGTTAATTTTGAATCATGGCGAGAATAGAATGCCCAGCGTTTACTGATCACATGTGCCAGCCAGTGATATTTGTGTTCCCGTTCTGCGGTTCTGGAAATGCTAAACATCACCACGCCGTAGTCTTGCTCCAACGTGTGCATAGCCCGGGATTCTGGCATTACTTCAATATCAGTAACAAACCCTAATTGCGCTTGCAGGTGGTTGACGATGTCAACTGTGTAGCCACTAACCACACCGTTTTGCGACAGGTAATTGACCGGTGGTTCGTCGACAGTGATAAAACGCAAATCCGTGAAATCACTGGCAAGTGTTGCAAACACGCTGCCGATGAAAGTTAAAACAAAACTGGCATATTGTTTAATCTTCATCTTTTTGTCCTCTGCGACTTATCGAACTCGCTGCGCAGTTATTTTGGCTTTTGTCCTCTTTTTCCCTGCCATGTTTATGGGCTCCTTGAAGGTGGTACATAATATTGCGTTGGTCTTATTTTCAGAGGTGAAAAGTCGCCTTAGGTTGAGTTAACGCTAAGTATAGACGCTTTCTTCAGGGTTGCTTACCGTGAATGGGTAAAAAATTGCCAGAATTATATTGTGGTGAGCGTGTATATTGTGGTTGAGGGTAGCGAGTTAGATTGAGCGAATCGAACAGTCGGGAATGGGGACGACTTTTGGATTTGATATTCGCAATCGTGTGCCCGACATCAGCAGGACATTGCGCAGTCACAGGCTGTGTCGGGCAATACTGTTAATTAAATATTGTGCTGCAACTGTCGCACCAGATAATCCACGACTGCCTGACGGTTGGCCTGCATGGCGACTTTAACCAGGCTGCCGTTTTCGTCGCGGTAGGTGTTTCCTTCCGAGGGTTCTGAGGTGCGGACAGACAAACGAATATCCTGCCAGTCTATGACATCATCCCCTAAACCCAGACAACAGGTAGCCATCACATCCCAGAGGTAATAGGTAAACTCATAGGTGGGTATAGAGGCAACCGTACAAGCCCAAAATTGCCCGGCCAGTTCCACCAGGGGATAAGAGCGATAGGCGGATAAATCCTTTAAGAATGCCATACTGATGGGCAGACAATTGGTGGCATCCAGTGGCATTAACCACAATGGGGCTCCTGATTTTAGCAGGCTGTCCGCGGCGGGCGCATCCCAGTATACATTCCATTCAGCACTGCCATCGTGATTATAGTTAGCTACGTTACCTTTAGCATCAATAGCGCCGCCCATCCAAATGACTTTTTGCAGTTTATTGATGCAATCCGGTGCATTTTCCAGGGCCCTTGCCAGGTTGCTGCAGGGGCCGGTCATCAATACCGTGACGGGTTCATTGCTTTCCTGTAATGCTTTTTGCATGTATTCATGTGCGGGCATGTCTGTAACGAGGGACCAGTCGTCTTCACAGCTCAACATGGTGGGCAGGGCATTCACCATTTTTGGTTGTGCCCGCCAGTCACAATGGAATGGATTGATACCGTGCAAATTCCCCTGTGCTACTACAACATCTTTGCGCCCAAAGAGATCCAGTATTTTTAAGGTGCTTTTGGTGGCGTCTGTCAAAAAGCAATCAGCGGGTGTTACACACACTGCTTTGAGATCTACATGCTCCATAGTCAATAACAACATCAGCGACAGCAGATCATCAACACCGCCATCATGGTCAAAAATAACTGGGATTTTGTTCATTGGTTTTCCATTTTTTACAGCTTTGTTTTTAATTATGGACTAAAAAAGGGGCCTAAGCCCCTTGAGTTTGAAAGGCTCTGGTTTATTTGACCTTAAATTTGCCAACCAAACCGTTGAGTTCGCTGGATAAGTGCATCAATTCTTTAGCGTTGCTGGCCAGGGTGTCACTGGAATTTGCAATGCCGGTGACCGAATTGCCAATTTCTGCGAAATTATTATCGATTTGCTGAGAACTTTGGTTCTGGATCTCGGCGGAATTGGCAATTTCGTCCAGGCGGGTACGAATTTGTGCCACCGCTTTACTGATGTCTTCAAATGATTGATTTGCATGCGTAGACTGCGATGTTGCCTGTTCAGATTGCTCCAGGCTGGAACTCATTTTGCCCGAAACGAAACGCGTTTTGTCCACCAGATTATTTAACATGGTATCGATTTCTTCCGTGGCATCATGAGAGCGCTTTGCCAGCGTTCTGACTTCATCGGCAACCACGGCAAATCCTCGGCCCTGTTCACCGGCACGTGCAGCTTCGATGGCGGCGTTTAATGCCAGCAAATTGGTTTGCTCGGCAATGCCCCGGATAACGCTGAGTATTTGCGTGATGTTACTGCTTTCATTTTCCAGCTCTTTCATGGCTGAAGCAGACTCACTGATGGTACTGCTCAGGCGGGTAACATCTTTTACCATGGCACCGATAATTTGTGTGCCTTCTTTGGCTGAGGTTTCGGCATTAGAAACCATTTCCAGCGTAGTAGCACAATTGGTGGCAACTTCCTGTGACGTTTGTGCCATTGCTGAGGTGCCATGGGAGGAATCCTCAATGGCCTTTTCCTGCTCGTGGCTGGCGTCTTTAATACTTTCTACAATGTGGCCTATCTGTTGAGATTTATCAGCCAGTAATTGCGAGTCATCTTTGATGTCTTGTACCAGGCTGCGAATTGAGTCCAGAAATTGATTAAACCAGCGCGCCAGGTCACCGGTTTCGTCTTTAGAGGCAACAGAAAGTCGCTGGGTTAAATCGCCCTGACCACTGGCAATGTCTTTTAAACCTTTGGATACCACCAGGATAGGTGAGACCAGTCGTTTCGCCTGATAGATGCCCAGAAAGATAAAGCCTGCCACCATGGCACCGGCCAATACGATGATTAAAAAGCTCATGGCATAGGTAGGAGCAAGAATCTCGCTGCTATCTATGATCCCAATGAAATGCCATTTCAGGGTAGGAGAGTAGTAAGTGGTTACCTGCACATCCGAATCCAGATGTTCAGTGGTGAAGTTTGACGCTGCGCTGCTTCTCAGTCGTTTTGCCAGCTCTTCGTAAAACGGAGAGGCGATGTCACCGACTTTTTTGAAATTATTGCGGGGTGTTTTGGAGTCGGCTAACACCACACCGTTATCATCCACCAAAACCAGGTAACCGGATTCACCCAATTTGATGGATTTCACGATGTCGGTCAACGTGGTCAGGGATACATCCATTGACTGTACCCCGATGGCCCGTCCGGCATCGTCGCTGATGGAATACATCACCGATACCATTGGCCCACCAGTGACCCCCTGATAGGCATCAGTGATGCCAGCCTGATTGGGGTTGCTCATACCCTGTTGATACCAGGGGCGTTTTCTGGGGTCGTAATTACCTATTTTTTCTGCCGGATACTGAATAAAACCACCGTGAGGCGTACCCAAATACACGTATAACAATTCTTCGTGAGTGGTGCCAAACTGGCGATACAAATCAAAAATCTCGGCTTCTCTGGGATGGGCGTTTAGCGGGTCCATCATGCGCTCTTCATTGAAATAGGTGCTGGTCTCTACAGGCACTGATTTTACCAGTGGGTGCGCGGCCAGAAATTTAGCATTGGATTTAACCTGCTCAAAAAACAACTTAAAGCTGTTATCTATTTGCCTGATTTCGTTCTGAGTTGCGGTAATAAAGTTTTGTTTGGACTGACTGGTGGTTTTGGAAATACTAACAATAGCGATAATCAACGTCGGCAAAATCACCGATACGGCTATAGCCACTATTAGCTTTTGTTGCATCTTCATAGGCGTTCATTCTGTCTTTTTGTTATAAATATTATGAAACATTCATGGAACACGCTGAGCTTGTAGGGTGGTGCTCAATGTCACGAACCTTTCATATAAATGTACCTTATCATCGGCAGAATAGGTAGATTGATGATAAATAAAACACAAAATTATTGTAAATCCCCACATACTTATTCAACAGTGTAGTTTAGGGGGCAACAGAAAGCAGGGTAGTGAATGACTTTTTGAGCGTGAGTGGTTAAGCTAATGGCTGTTTTACTACAGGCAAAAGACAATGACCCAGGTTGTAATCAGTGGTTCAGGATTATGGACCCCGGAATTTAGTATCAGCAATGAAGAGCTGGTAGACAGCTACAATCAGTATGCTGATAAATTTAACGAAGAGAACAGTGCTCAAATCGCCACGGGAGAGTTGGCTGCAAAACCGCATTCCAGTGCCGAATTCATCTACAAAGCTTCCGGTATTAAGAGCCGATATGTGTATACCAAAGACGGAATTCTGGATGTCGAACGGATGCGGCCCGACATTCCTGAGCGCGGGGAAAACGAGCTGTCTAATCAGGCAGAAATTGGCGTTTTAGCCGCTAAACAAGCGCTGGAAGCGGCTGGTCGTAAGGCTGAAGAGGTGGATGCTGTAATTGTGTCCTGTGCTTACACACAACGGGCATACCCGGCTATTGCCATCGAAATCCAGGACGCTCTGGGCATAGAGGGCTTCGGCTTCGATATGTTAGTGGCCTGTTCAGCAGGTACATTTGCATTACACCGAGCGTGGGAAATGGTCAAAGCGGGCACGGCGCGTTCTGTTTTGGTGATCAACCCCGAACTTGTCTCACCACAGCTAAACTATTGTGATAGAGACAGTCACTTTATCTTTGGTGATGTGGCTACTACCATGCTGGTGGAAGCACAAGATTATAGTGTGTCTGATAACCAGTATGAGATCTTAAGTACCTCTGCTAAAACCAAATACTCGTCTAATATACGCTCAAATTTTGGCTATATGAGCCGTGCCAATGATGTGGATGCATTTGGCACTGACAAACTATTTCATCAGGAAGGCCGCAAGGTATTCAAAGAAGTTTGCCCGATGGCAGCTGAGCACATTTTAAATCACATGGGTCAGCACAATTTAACGGCGACTGATGTGAAACGTTGGTGGTTGCACCAGGCCAATATCAATATGAATATGCTGATTGCTAAAAAGATTCTGGGGCGGGATGCCAATGCAACGGAAGCGCCCGTGGTACTGGATCGCTATGCCAATACCGCCTCGGCCGGTTCTTTGATCGCGTTTAACCTATATCAGGACGATATGCAGTCAGGGGATTATGGTGTGCTGTGTTCCTTTGGCGCAGGGTATTCCATTGGCAGCCTGGTGGTGCAAAAGCGTTAGTGCTGAAAATACCTGGTTAGCATCAGATGAAAGCCCGCGAATTAGTTAGCGGGCTTTTTGTTAGTTGCTAAACCGTTTCAAACAAATCTTCTACTTTTTGGCGAATCTCTTCAATTTGATCCACCGAGGAGGGGGCAATAAAGATTGTATCGTCACCGGCGATGGTGCCCAGTACGCCGTCAGAGCGACCCAGTGAATCCAGCAAACGGGCTATAAGTTGTGCGGCTCCAGGGGTAGTGCGAATAATGATCATCACACCGTTGTGTTCTACATCCAGCACCAATTGTTTTAGTGGGCTTTTCGCGGTAGGCATCCCCAGCTCCGGGGGCAAACAATACACCATGTCACCTTTGGCATTACGTGCCCGAACCGCCCCAAACTTGCTCAACATACGAGACACTTTCGATTGGCTGATATTGGCAAATCCCATACCTTTCAGGACTTCTACTATTTCGCCTTGCGAACCGTAGGATTCTGCCTTTAATACTTCTTTAAATGCCTTAATTTCTTCTTCTTGCTTGCTGGCCATTCATCACTCTGGTTACGCTGACATAATAATTCACTATTTTGCCGACTTGTTCTAAGAAAGTAAACGTTACATGACATACCAGCTCCATTATATATTTACCCAGCTCAGTGGGTGATGAAAAGCATTTAGACAAGGCGGATGTTTGCAGGTTTAGTGGGCCTAAATCAAAAACATCCAACACAGTATAAATGCTTTTCAGCCCCACCGTAGACGCGCCTCAGGAACATTATTTATGATATTCATCCCTGAATATCACCTGCTTCGCAGGCCAGCTAAAGCTGTTCAAAAGTTTTCCCGAAACTTTTGTCTTTGTTGTGCGAAGTTCACAAGACCACCAGTATTCTTTCTTTCGCACGCCTTGAACTAATGTCCCTGAGGCTGCGCTGAGAGGGCAAATATATAGTGGAACTGGTATTAATGCTAAACGCTTGGCGTCTGTGTATTGATTTTGCGAAAAATACCCATACACTGTGACACAATTACACATCCGTCTCTTTGTTATCCAGTTAGCGATTTCAGGAAGACAGCTCCCAGCCTGGTGACGTTGAATAGTCCAGCTATTCTTGACTCAGGTTAATCGCGCGACAATTTGCACTTCATAGGAGAATAAAATGAAAGTAGCAGTTTTAGGTGCTGCCGGTGGTATTGGACAGGCATTATCCCTGCTTTTGAAAACTCAGTTACCCGCAGGTTCAGAATTATCTTTATACGATGTAGCGCCAGTAGTTCCCGGTGTAGCCGTAGATTTAAGCCATATCCCAACTGATGTTAAGGTTAAGGGTTTTGGCAAAGACGATTTATCTGCAGCGTTAAAAGGCTGTGACATCGTGTTGATTCCAGCGGGCGTACCAAGAAAGCCAGGTATGGACCGCTCCGATCTGTTTAACATCAATGCCGGTATCGTGCGCAACCTGGTTGATGCGATTGCGGATACTTGCCCGGAAGCCTGCATCGGTATTATCACTAATCCGGTAAACACTACAGTTGCTATCGCAGCTGAAGCGCTGAAGAAAAAAGGCGTTTACAACAAAAATAAACTGTTCGGTGTGACTACGCTTGACGTGATCCGCGCTGAAACTTTTGTTGCTGAGCTAAAAGGCCAAAGCCCGGAAGCGATTCACGTTCCTGTCATTGGTGGTCACTCTGGTACTACTATTTTGCCTCTGTTGTCGCAGGTAGACGGTGTAGACTTTACTGACGAAGAAGTGGCCTCGCTGACTACGCGTATTCAGAATGCCGGTACCGAAGTGGTTGAAGCAAAAGCGGGTGGCGGTTCTGCAACCTTGTCTATGGGTCAGGCTGCAGCGCGTTTCTGTTTGTCTCTGGTTGACGCAATGCAAGGTCAAAACGTGGTTGAGTACACTTATGTTGAAACCAACAGCGATGACGCTGAGTTCTTTGCGCATCCGGTCAGATTAGGTCCAGCAGGTGTTGAAGAAATTCTGCCTTATGGCGAATTAAGCGCGTTTGAGCAAAAAGCCAAAGACGATATGCTGGAAGGCCTGCGTGGCGACATTAAACTGGGTCAGGATTTCGTAAACGGTTAATCCTGAACTTCGGTTAAACAAGAGCCAGTGCCATGCACTGGCTTTTTTGTTTGAGTTGCCAGGTTGCTATTAAACCCGGTAAACTGGGAAAAATTATATACAAGGATGCATTTATGAGAATTCGCTTTAGTGCGGCTTTATTTTTCGCGTTTACCTGCGCACACACATCAATGCTGCAGGCTGAACTCAACGATAGTAAATCTCTGTTGCTGGACGAGTTTATGAGTATCAGGAGTGCTCCGCCTGAAGAATCAGCTCAAAACAGAATCATCGCGCAAATGCAGGAAGCGTATCTTAAACGCTTAAAGCTGGACCTGATTCCTGACAGCTATCAACATTTGGTAACGGACTACAAGTCTCAGTTAAAGGAATTGCTGAGCTATCCCCAGTCCAACAGGTTAACAAGTGAAGCCGTTAAACAATATTATCTGGATTATTACTCCGAAGCAGAACTTGTGGCGCTGATCCGCTTTTATCAGAGTGACGTGGGTCAAAAACACCTAAATTCGCAGCCACCTATTGTCGTCAGCGATGAACAACAGCGGGAAATGCAGGAACGGTCAGATGCTATCGAAAGATTAACTGAGCACTTTTTATTTCAGTTACGAGAAAACGGATTTGAATCCGACTTCGTTAATGCCAAGGGAATGAGGCCGATGAAAGCCATTGAGCTTTCAGAGATGTTTGGTCCATTTGGTTTTGATGGCGTGTTTCAATTTGAGATCAAGGCGGCTAATATCCACAATAATATCCTGTATATTAATTCCGAAAAAGATTATCGAGATCGTCGTTGTCTGACGGTCAGACTAAAATCTGAGCTGGTCAGCGAGTTTATTAACCAGTACGGTGAAAATGTCAGTGAAGCACTGGTGGGCAAATCCTTGCTGGTTAAGGGTACCGCCAAACGCCAGGTCATAAAGGCTATTGGGCCTGATAACGAGCCAATGTTTCCCTATTATCAAACGCATATTGCAGTGGATGACTTATCGAAGTTATTTATTGGTAACAAGGCAAGCACTGACTAGTTATCGGAAAGTAAGTTTATCTTGCCTTTACTCTGGTTTTTTAGCTGAGTTACCAGGGCATTTTTATTCATGACCGGGCACTGAATGCGGCACACGATATCTGTGTTGTACTGGCGTTCGGTAATGCTGGCATTAGCGTCTTTAACGGCATATTCCAATAGGCTAACCAGATCAAAAGGCAATTGCAGAGAAAACTGCGTTTCCGGCACTTTTAGTTGTGTCTGTAATTGCACAAGCGCCTGCTGAACTCCGCCGCCATAGGCTTTTACCAGGCCACCAGTGCCCAGTTTGGTACCGCCAAAATAGCGGGTTACCACCGCGCTTATCTCCCCGACATCGCTACCTGTCAATTGGTTTAGCATTGGCTTGCCCGCAGTACCACTGGGTTCGCCATCATCGCTAAATCCATATTGCATTGAGTCCTGAGGTGCACCTGCCACAAATGCCCAACAGTTGTGGCGGGCATCTTTGAATTCTTCCTTAATCTGCGCCACAAAGGCTTTGGCACTGTCGATGCTCGGAGTGTGAGCTAGCCGGGTAATAAAGCGACTTTTCTTAATTTCTTCCTCAAAAATAACCGACCTGACAGGGATCAGGTATTCCACATTGCTCATCAAATAATCTGTTTTTAATAAATTTGCACAATTCCGCGAATAATAGCATTTTTACGATTGACAAACTAACCCGGAACCTTTATCTTTCGCGTCCGTTTTCGGGGATAACAATTCCGAAAACGCGACTTTCAGATTCCATTTCTGAAAAGTTAGCCCAGGTGGTGAAATTGGTAGACACGCTAGCTTCAGGTGCTAGTGGCCGCAAGGCCGTGGCGGTTCAAGTCCGCCCCTGGGCACCATCCCTTTTTAATGCACTCTAACTCATTTGGATCTACCCACTTAACGGGATCTACCCACTTAACGGGGGATCAGCATTTATCTCGTTCTGTTAATTCGTAAATTACCTTGATGTAATCAATAGCAGTTGATTTCCACCAACGAGGTTTAAATCTTCCATGGTGGCGGCTTCCAGCTCGACGTCCACTTGTCTCGCGTTCGGACCTGAAACAGGTCCAGGTATTCCCTGTTTCCGGGCGGTCCTCACCCATCCACAATGGGTCATCACTCTTATTCTATAATTTTAAATTGCTTTAAGTGTTAAATAATTATCATTTTTAAAAGGAAGCTGATTCATCTGTTTGTGTATGAGTGCTTAATAAGAATACTTTATTGAGCACGTGAGTTTAGGTGAGGCTTGGTGATGGTTTATGGGTTGAACCTTAAGCAATCCTCTTTGAACATTAAGCTAGCTTTCTGGTGTAGCTAATTGCTGTTTTTAACCAAGGCAATATCCGAAAGCGCTTTGTAAAATCACAGAGGAACCAGTTATGAAAAAAGATAAATTGTTACATCATAGTAATAGTGCGTATTGCGCCACAAATGAATCGAGAATAGGAGGAAGATTTTCAATATATAATATAGTGAACGGCAGTTTAACCGCTTGGTATCGCAACCGCGTTTTTTGGTGTATAGAAATAACGTTTATGTTATTCGTCTTAGCAACATCCTCGGCGCAAGCTGGGCATGGTACGTACCTTAATTTTCAGGTAGTGAATCAAACTGAAAATGCGTTGAAGTTCAAAATGCGCAATCACCGAAGTTCGGGTGGTAGTTTTATTCATTCGCATGGTTCAGGAGATTATAGCTTTTGTATAGAAGGGAATAGCTCAAAATATCATCAACTCCATGTCTATGCTGACACCTTTGATAGCCCGGGAGATGTGCATTTTTATCCGGAAAATTCCGGTAATAGTGGCGGTGTTGAATTTGTTGTTACTTGCAGCAACTCTGGTACATACAATCCAGATATTACGGATAAAACTGGGAATACTGTAGAACCATGTGCTGGATGCACCAATCCAGTCTACCATGAAGCTTGCAATAGTGGCATAAGCGCAGCTCCTGGTGCTCAGTTTTGGTTTTTAGTTTATAACGGCGAGGATTTTAAGTCTGACAACAACAAGTTCTGGGCGAGTATCGACGGTAAAGTAATCAATGATGGTTCCCCGGCATTAAGGCTTCATAACAAAAAATCTGAAGCGGATAATGACCACTATCTGGTGTTAACATACAGTGGAAATTCAAACAACGAGTCGGCGAGTTGTGATTAATATTTAGCCTGAAAAAGCCTTAGAAGCTCAACGGGGCCTGAACCTGCTTACTTCTCTAGCCAGGGGGAAAATAACTACCTGGCTTTATAAACATGATTAATACTTTACATCTTAGATATAACTTCGATTAAATACGGTAAATTTATTACGATTAACCTTATTGTTTCGTTTCACCAATTGATGTTGTGAGTAAGTCATTCATGTGCCGCTTGAATCTTAATATTCCTTTTACATTAGGGCTGTTGGTTTTTAGTTTTACTCTATTCCCCTTCAAGAGTGCAGCCGAAGATTATACAACAAGTTTCAATGCATTGAGTGCGATTTGGGGGGCGTCAATTGGCAATCAAGCATCATCCAATTACTTGTTAGAAGCACATTCGGAAGATCTAGACTTGGGCCGCAATATCTACACCTTGTGTATTGATCCTCAATGGCCCCCATTTGACATTCTCAGCACAGACAATCAGCATAAAGGCATCTTTTCTGAGTATCTTTCATTGATTGCTCATGAGCTGGATATTGAATGGCAGTTAATTCCCACAAATAGTTGGTCTCAAACTTTACGCTTTTTTCGTCAGGGAAAATGCCAATTTATTTCGGGGTTAAATGCAACACCCGAACGAGAGCAGATTATGCTATTTAGCGATGTATTTTTATCAGCTCCGATGGTGATTATCTCACGGCAAGATCAACCTTATGTTGCAAATTTGCATAGTCTGGCAGGAAAAAGTCTGGCGTCAGTCAGCGGTTATCGTATTGCAAAAGCAATTCAACATAAGTATCCCATGATTGATATTGTATATGTGAACTCAACGCAGGACGCGTTAAGAGCTGTGAGCCGGAATACTGCCTATGCGACAGTAGGCTCGATCTTCGGTATGAGTTACAACGTAGATGCTTTACAACTGAATAACCTGAAAATTATAGGGCATACGGAGTTTACTGGCCAGTATCGTATTGCAATGCAAAAGCAATTATCTCCTCTTTTGCCAACTCTGAATATGGCTATTGCTACGATTTCTGAGCAACAAAAAAACATCATTATTAATCGCTGGATACGATTTATGGATTATGAAAATATCGATTATACGTGGGTTTGGTGGACAATTGCTATTACTGGAATATTGAGCCTGGTATTGGTAGTTCGCTATTACAGTATACTTAGCTATAGTCGCAGGTTGGTTATCGCTAACGAACAATTGCGGATTGCCAATGATGAACAGGAAACACTGATGAAAATGGTGTCACATCAATATCGAACACCGCTGGCCATTATAGAAAGTGGGTTACGACTGCTGAGGGCGGAGTTAACCAAAACTTCGCATACGGCCAATGACCGAATTGCTGCGATGGGCCGTGCTACAAAAAGAATGAAAGAGACTCTGAGTATTTCACTGGGGGAATTACATCTGCCAAATACATCTGTTTATGCGGATAACTCAGAGCGCACAATATTAGCAGAGGTTTTGGCTCAAGTTGTTCAACAATTTCGTGATCAGGATACTGGTGTAAATGTCACAATAAAAGGATATACGGATGTCCATATCGCTATGCCTTCGGCTGAACTAAGGTGTTGTCTGGATAATATATTGAGTAACGCATTCAAATACAGTGCCACTAGTCGGAATTCAGATGCAGGCCAATCTGTTAGCATATGTTGCAAGTCAATCGATCCAGAGTGGTTGCTGATAAAAGTTAAAGACAATGGTGTCGGTATCCCGAGGACTGAACACGATAAGATTTTTTCAAAATTTTACAGAGCCCAAAACTCTGCTGAATTCCCAGGAGTGGGTATAGGGCTCGCAATAGTTCGCCAGATTGTATCTAAATATGGTGGCATGGTTTATCTAAACTCACAAATAACTAATGGATGTGAGTTTTTATTACAGCTCCCGATAAACACAACTTCTTCAGATTAGTGAATAAAAGAAAAGTGACAATTTCGAATGTATAAATGTGAAACAGATACAGATAAATTCATGATATCTGTTCTCTTAGTGGAGGATGATAAGGATTTAAGCGAACTTTTGCAGGCAGAGTTGGAATTGAAGGGTTTTTCCGTTTCTGTGGCGGAAAATGCGATGCAAACTTATAAGTTATTGTCCGGTAAAAAGCCCGATGTGATTGTTCTGGACATTGGTCTTCCAGACGAATCCGGCCTAAAAGTGGCAAAATTCGTAAGAAAAAATACGACTGTTGGATTGATAATGTTGACTGCGCTTGGATCAGATAAATCTAGAATTGAAGGTTACGCTTCTGGTGCAGATGTTTATCTAGTAAAACCGACTTGTGCAGATGAACTACAGTGGGCAATTCGCAATCTTGCTAATCGTTTATCAGTTGCGCAGCAGATTAGCTCAAAGCTTAGTTCTTGCCCGTTGGGTTTCACACAGCATTACCAAAGTATACAGATATCATCTAAAAATACTGCTTTGATGTCCCCATGGCGCTTTGATACGGTTAACTGGACGTTGATTTCACCTGAAGGGCTCTATTGCACGCTAAGTGGTAAAGAAAAGTTGTTTCTTGAATTATTGTCAGGTACTTCCAAAAAACCTGTTTCACGAACTAGCCTTTTACAAAAGCTGAGCTACGCAGATGATGAGCATGGGATGCACGCATTGGAAACGTTGGTTATGAGGCTCAGGAAGAAAATTGCGTCACTATCTGGTGGGTCTGTACCTATTAAAACAGTTAGAGGCAAAGGTTACCAATTTACAGCTTCATTGATTTTTGAACCTAATAATTGGTAGTAATGTACCTTAAGCTGTATTGCTCAAAGATGGTGCCTGAACTGTCCCTTTAATTTCTTTTCATTGTTATGGAAGCAGATTGTACCTGATTGTTTAAATTTCTGGAAAGCTAGCCAAGTTTTTTGTGAGTTTCTTTTTTTCATTTTTGAATAGCATATGTCTTTATGTAGAACACATTTTTCTGATTCATAGCAAGTTTCGGGTCGGCTGCTAATCAGCTGTCTCTGTACACTTATGATGAATAACATACAGTGTGGAGCGCACATGATTAAGTTGACTGATAAAGTGGTTATTATTACGGGGGCAAGTTCTGGTATTGGCCTCGCGTCTGCCAAACTATTTGCCAATGCGGGTGCTAAAATTGTCATTGCCGCACGCAGAGAATCTATTCTGCAAGACGTTGCAAAAGACATAGCGCAACAGGGTGGGGAGGTCAGAGTGATGGCCGGTGATGTCTGTTCCGAGCAGTATCATCGCAATCTGGTGGAATTCACGTTAGCGGAATTTGGCCGACTGGATGTTGCATTTAACAATGCCGGCGCGCTGGGGAGGCCTGGTCCGGTAACTGAAATGTCGTTAGATGATTGGCATACATTGATGCAAACAAATTTAACAAGTGGTTTTCTCGCGGCAAAGTATCAAATCCCGGCGATGCTTCGCAATCAATCCGGATCGTTAATTTTTACTTCATCATTTGTCGGGTTTACCACAGGCTTTCCACTGCAATCTGCTTACGCGGCGAGTAAAGCGGGATTAATAGGGCTGACAAAGGCGTTAGCGACTGAATTTGGTAGCCAGGGAATTCGGGTAAACGCCCTTTTACCTGGTGGTACTAATACTGATATGGCCAGAGAGTTTGGTGATAGTGAAGAAGTGCAAACATTTGTCAAAAACATACATGCCCTGAAAAGAATCGCTGCACCGGAAGAAATCGCACAGTCTGCGCTGTATTTGGCCTCTGATATGTCTGGTTTTACAACCGGTTCCGCTATGCTGGTCGATGGCGGTGTATCGGTTTGTAAAACATAGCAAAGTGGAGTGGTGTCCTGATGCTGGAACAAAAACAAATTGACTATGAAAGGATAGAAAACGCTATTCATTTTATTCGTGAGAATTTCAAGGAGCAGCCCTCGTTGGCGTTAATTGCAAACGCTGTAAACCTCAGTCCGTTCCACTTTCAACGGATGTTCAGTGAATGGGTTGGCGTTAGTCCCAAGAAATTTATGCAATATATTAGTTTGGATTACGCCAAAACGTTGCTCAATAATCGTATTACACTGCTTGATGCCGCATATGAAACCGGGTTGTCTGGTTCAAGTCGCTTGCACGATCTTTTTGTCAATATAGAGGCAATGACGCCGGGTGAATTTAAAAATGGCGGTGCAAATTTAATCTTAAATTATTGTTTTGCTATTAGTCCTTTCGGCAAAGTGCTGGTTGCATCAACGCCTAAAGGTGTATGTCACATGTCCTTTGAGGAAAACGAAGAGATAGCATTAAGTGAACTGAATGTCCGTTTCCCTAATGCCGAGCTGCATCAAATTAATGACAAATTTCAACAGGACGCACTGCTTATTTTCCAAAAAGACTGGCGCCAAATGGCACAAATAAAGTTACATCTGGCTGGTACCCCTTTTCAGTTAAAAGTGTGGGAGAGTTTGCTGAAAATCCCGATGGGAAAGCTCTGCTCTTATAGCGATATAGCCAGAAACCTGAGTAAACCAAAAGCTTCTCGTGCTGTCGGCTCTGCCATAGGAAATAATCCAGTGGCGTTTTTAATTCCATGTCACCGGGTCATCCAAAGTGGCGGTCAAATTGGTGGGTATAAATGGGGGAGCAACAAGAAAACGGCGATCATCGGCTGGGAGGCTGCACGAACAGCCCAATCAAATGACTGACTTAGCCAATCGCATCGCTAAAATCAACTGGCAGAACGTCAGGGATGAAATGCATCGGGTTGGTTACGCAATTGTGCCGGGATTTTTCAGCCAGCAACAATGTGTAAGCCTGATCAATTTGTTTGAGAATGACGACCTCTATCGCAAAACTGTCCATATGGAACGCCATCGTTTTGGTATGGGAACCTACCGGTACTGGGATTATCCATTACCCGATATAGTCAGCATCATGCGGGAGAAACTGTATCCTGAACTGGTTCCAGTTGCCAATTTGTGGATGGCGCAGTTGCAGCTTGAGACACGATTTCCCGATACCTATCAGGAGTTACAGGCGCAATGTCAATTCGCCGGCCAACAGAAACCGACGCCATTGATTTTAAAATATGGTCAGGGGGGATTTAATACGTTGCACCAGGATTTATACGGTGAGGTCTATTTCCCAATTCAGGTTGCATGTTTTCTGAACGAGCCAGAAAAGGACTACACAGGTGGTGAATTTGTTTTGACAGAACAAATTCCCAGAGCTCAATCCAGGGCAATTGTACTCAAGCCAAAATGCGGTGATGCGCTATTTTTTACTACAAAATTTCGGCCCGTCCAGGGTACAAAAGGGTATTGCCGGGCCCATATGCGCCATGGTGTCAGTCAGGTGCTGAGTGGCCACCGCTACACCATGGGCGTCATCTTTCACGATGCAGTAAATTGACTTGTGGCTTACCTCGAACATAGGCAAGTAACCTTTAGACTTAGAACACTACTCGTGGGGGTAAATGTCATTGATTCGACTCAATGACAGAATGTATACCACCCGTTAAAGAAAGCACTTCAAACTACCCCGGGTAGGCTGATTTGGACACATGCGGCAAGGCGATTTGTGGTTCAATAAATCTTTGATTAATAATACACAAATGGTAAAGCATGCTACCAATTTATGTATTGGAATCTGTTTTTTATCGAGACGGTGTCAGCAAAGATGAAATCGATGTGAACGGGAAAAGTCAGAATGGCGATAACAGAGTAGTGGACAGCAGTGCTTAACCGCCCCCCGACGTGGTGTTAATTTAAGCAGTTTTGAACTGTACTTATGATAATGAAAACTATTATCAATTGAGAGGTGTTTTTTTTGCCTTTGTTAAAATGAAAAATCCTTTAAAAACAATGTAATAGCTTGATTCTCTGGATCATAAATTCGCTGAATGATGCGCATTAGTCTAATGCTTACTCACGGGCTAAAAATCAGGTATCCTATGCGCCATCTTTTTAACTTATCTCCATGAGTTTTTTTAATGAGCTTGTATTCCGAATATTCCAAAGAAATCGAAACCCGTAAACAGGAACTTGGCCTGCATCCTAAGCCGATTGACAGTGCTGAATTACTGGCGGAAATTATTGACCAAATCAAAGATGCTGCGCATCCGGATCGCGACGATTCACTACATTTTTTGATTTACAATACACTGCCAGGTACAACAAGTGCTGCGGGTGTAAAAGCGAAATTTCTGAAAGAAATCATTCTTGGAGAGGTTGATGTTCAGGAAATAACTCCCGAATTCGCCTTTGAATTATTGTCACACATGAAAGGCGGCCCTTCTATCGAAGTGCTTTTGGACCTTGCGTTAAGTGACGATCTGAGCGTTGCCAAACCTGCGGCAGAAGTATTAAAAACCCAGGTGTTTTTGTACGAAGCCGATACTGAACGATTAGAAAACGCTTATAAAGCGGGCAATGAAATCGTCAAGGATATACTGGAAAGTTACGTTAAAGCAGAATTTTTTACTAAGTTGCCAGACATTGATGAGAAGATTGATGTCGTGACTTACATTGCCGCGGAAGGTGATATCTCAACAGATCTTCTGTCACCCGGTAATCAAGCCCACTCTCGTTCAGACCGTGAATTACACGGCAAATGTATGATTTCTCCGGAAGCACAAGCCGAAATTCAGGAACTGCAAAAACAACACCCTGATAAAAAAGTGATGTTGATCGCTGAAAAAGGCACCATGGGCGTTGGTTCTTCCAGAATGTCAGGGGTAAATAACGTGGCTCTTTGGGCCGGTAAACAGGCCAGCCCCTATGTGCCCTTTGTGAATATTGCCCCTGTCGTGGCAGGCACAAATGGTATTTCCCCTATCTTTTTAACCACTGTTGGTGTAACCGGCGGTATCGGTATTGATCTGAAAAACTGGGTCAAAAAACTGGATGACAATGGCAAGCCGGTATTGGACGCCAATGGCGATCCGATCCTGGAAGAAGTCTATTCGGTAGCCACCGGTACAACGCTGACAATCAACACTAAAGAGAAAAAACTCTACAGCGGCGACAAAGAGTTGGTGGATATTTCTTCTTCGTTTACGCCTCAAAAAGTCGAGTTTATGAAGGCAGGTGGCTCTTATGCCATTGTCTTTGGTAAAAAGCTACAAACCTTTGCGGCAGAAACTCTGGGCGTAGAGCCGCCGATGGTGTTTGCACCCTCTAAAGAAATTTCCAATCCGGGACAAGGGCTTACCGCCGTTGAGAAAATTTTCAACAAAAATGCGGTGGGTGTGCTGTCTGAGGAAGCCCTGCACGCTGGTTCAGATGTACGGGTCAGAGTCAACATTGTTGGCTCCCAGGATACCACCGGACTGATGACTTCTCAGGAACTGGAGGCCATGGCGGCTACTGTTATATCTCCGAGCGTTGACGGAGCCTATCAGTCAGGCTGTCACACTGCGTCTGTTTGGGATAAAAAGGCGCAGGCAAATATTCCTAAATTAATGAAGTTCATGAACAAGTTCGGTCTGATCACTGCGCGTGATCCTAAGGGTGTTTACCACGCCATGACCGATGTAATCCACAAGGTACTGAATGATATCACTGTGGATGACTGGGCTATTATCATCGGTGGTGACTCCCATACCCGAATGTCAAAAGGTGTAGCGTTTGGTGCCGACTCGGGTACGGTAGCGCTGGCGTTGGCCACTGGTGAAGCTACCATGCCAATCCCGGAATCTGTCAAGGTAACCTTTAAAGGTGAAATGAAAGATCACATGGATTTCCGTGATGTTGTACATGCTACTCAGGCACAGATGTTAAAGCAGTATGGTGAGAACGTGTTCCAGGGACGCGTTATTGAAGTACATATCGGAACCTTACTTGCTGACCAGGCGTTTACCTTTACCGACTGGACTGCAGAAATGAAGGCCAAAGCGTCAATCTGTATTTCAGAAGATGACACCCTTATTGCCTCTCTGGAGCTGGCCAAGAGCCGTATCCAAATCATGATCAACAAGGGCATGGAAAACGAAGCCGGAACGCTTAATCACCTAATTTCACTGGCTGACAAACGCATCGCAGAAATTAAGTCAGGTGAAAACCCGGCGCTGGCACCTGATGAAAGCGCCAAATACTTCGCTGAAGTAGTGGTAGATTTGGATCAGATTGATGAGCCAATGATTGCTGATCCGGATGTTAACAACGAGGATGTATCCAAGCGTTATACCCACGATACCATCAGACCAATCTCCTACTATGGCGGTGTTAAGCAGGTAGATTTGGGCTTTGTTGGTTCTTGTATGGTTCACAAAGGGGATATGAAGATCATTTCCCAAATGCTGAAAAACCTGGAAGACCAAAATGGTAGCGTAGAATTCAAAGCACCATTGGTGATTGCGCCACCTACCTATAATATCGTGGACGAGTTAAAAGCCGAGGGCGACTGGGAACTGCTTAAGAAATACTCTGGCTTTGAGTTTGATGATGCAAAACCAAAAGAAGCGGCGCGAACTCAATATGAGAATATCATGTACCTTGAGCGTCCCGGATGTAACCTTTGTATGGGTAACCAGGAAAAAGCGGAAAAAGGCGACACTGTGCTGGCGACATCAACCCGTTTGTTCCAGGGCAGGGTAGTGGAAGACACCGAAGAGAAGAAAGGCGAGTCGCTGCTTGCTTCAACACCTGTGGTGGTCTTGTCGACTATTCTGGGGCGTACTCCCAGTATTGAGGAATACAAAAATGCAGTCAGAGGGATTAAATTGACTGATTTTGCGCCGCCGGTTGAAGAACTCAGTGCTAAGCCTAAGTTTCAGCCTGATGTACCGGTAAAGGTTATTGACCAAAACGCGGTGTAATTACACCGCAGTTATCGGTTTATCATAATGATTAATTCGGTAGCCACTGCGGATTTGCTGCATGGGTTACCGGATTATGTTCTGCCCCCGAGTTAGCGGTCATGATGACCACTAACTACTGTGCTCCTCATTCAATGCCTGACGTCAATCCGGAACCTTAATATTCAGGTTGTCTTTGAAGGCGGTATCGGGATCTGCACCATATCGACGACCTTTATCTAAGGCGTTTATAGCCGCTAATTCGTTGTCGTTCAGCTCAAAGCCCCCAGGCCTTAAATTACTTTCAATGTTTTTCAACGTTTCCGATTTTGGAATAATGATCCGCCCTTGTTGCAGGTCCCATTTCAGGATGACTTGCGCGCTGGACACGCCATGGTTTTTAGCAATTTTCTGAATAACGCTATCTGACACCGGTTTTTCTTCAACCGCGACACCACTCCAACTGCCTGATCCCAAAGGTGACCAGCAAGACACCACTATTCCTTGTGATTCACAGAAGCGGGTCAGATCGCGTTGTTGCAGGTAGGGGTGAACTTCAAGTTGGTTATACACCGGTTTTACCTCAGCAAAGGTCAGAATCTGTTCGATATCCGATTGTCTGAAATTTGATAACCCTAAGGAACGAAGGTAGCCATCAGCCTGTAACTGCTCCATTGCTTGCCAGGTAGGTTGTGTCATAGTCGGGTTGGGCCAATGCACCAGATAGAGGTCAACGTAGTCCAGTTGCAATCGCTCCAGTGAACGATGCAAAGCCGCGCTGGTTTGTTGGCGACCTTGCTCGCTATCCCAAACTTTAGTGGTGACAAAGAATGCTTCGCGCGGTATGCCGGATTCTTGTATCGCTTGTCCGACACTGCGTTCATTGCCATATACCGAAGCGGTATCGATATGGCGATAGCCAGCTTCAATGGCACTTAATACAACATCTTTAACATAAGCATCATCCTGTTGCCACTGACCGATCGCGGCAGTGCCAAAACCAATTTGAGGAATGGTCAATCCATTATTAAATTGTATCGATGGGGTTGTCATAAATTCTCCGTTAGGCAATTTTTGTCATTTCCTGCAATTCAAAATTGATGATTGCACCTGAGATTTTCTTGTTAAAAGCAGTTATTGCTTCATTTTGCATATGTGTTTGCCATGCTTCGCGATTGCTCCAAAGTTCAATGAAGGTGAATCGGTTGCTGTGTTCATTGTCCTGGTGCAATTCATATAAAAGGCAACCTGCTTCTTTTCTGGAAGCAGTTACCAGCTCCAACATGGCCTCTTTTACGTCTGCCAGTTTTGCCGGATCAACGGTTGGCCGTGCTATCACTGTTAACATGTTTGTGTTCTCCTGAATTATTTAACCGCTTGCCAATAACCTTCCAATAAGGCCTGAGTTTGAATGGCCAATGCCATACTATGCTGCGCTGCCTTGCCAATGGGATCACGGGCAATACTGGCAAAGTTCTCGATCAGATAAACTGCCTGCGGCTTTTCCGATGAGGTGGATTTGTACTGCCATTCTGCCGGCGTTTGCATTGCCGTGCGCTTAACATACCCAACCTTGTGAGTTGCATCGTTAAACGCAAATCCGGAATGCCAGTCCAATACAAAATCATCCATGTGAATCATGCCAGTCTGTCCCAGTACATCCAGATCCATGACACATACGCCTGCGTTGTATCCAAAGTCGAAAGTACTGGTTTTTCCGTCTTCAAACGCAATATGACCACTACCACGTATAATTGCGCCGGTTTCCGGATCTCGGACCAGGCTGCCACTGACTTTATTGACTGCCGTTTCAGGCTTAAGGTATTCAGTGATCGCTCGCATTGAATACCAGGCCATATCACCGACAGCCCCTGTAGGCTCTTTTGACGGGTCAAAGCGAATGTTGGTTTTATCCATGAACGGAAAAAAGAAACTGCTGCGCAGTGCCTGCGGAGACCCAATCTCCGACTCCAATCCCGTTCCGCTGAGGAACTTGCTGCGCGGATGATGAGTAAAGTGTGTCGCATCCATAAAGGCCACTTTGTTTTGCTTAGCTGCAGCTACAATACGTTCTAATGAGGCCAGGCTGACAAAGGGTTTATCAACCAGTAGGTGCTTTTGTACATTAGCTGCTGCAATTGCAATTTCCTCTTTTACAGATGTAGGTGTCGCCACATATACGGCATCAACTTCACCCGAGGCTAACATTTGCGCGGTACTGGTAAACACCCTGGCAATGTTGTGTTGTGTGGCAAAGGCTTGTGCTGATTCATAGCGGCGACTGGTAACGCCGGCTATGGTGGCATTGCTGGATTGTCGAATGGCGTCAACGATGACACCGGCAATCATGCCGGAACCGATAATTCCAATGTTTAGGTTATTCATACTCTATGTGCTCAAAGTGAAACTGTGGTGCCATTGTGGGATAGTCTTTGATATTCTTGAAATGAATTGTTTTTATATGAGTGATTAAAAAATTGAATGTCTTTGCCCGGGACCTCAATGCGTTGTTGGTGTTCAGCGTGCTTTACGAAGAACGTAATTTAACCCGTGCCGCTGAGCGGTTGGCGTTAAGTCAACCTGCCCTCAGTCACAGGCTGAATAAACTGCGTCAGGAATTCAATGATCCGCTATTTGTGCGGGCTGCTCGTGGCCTGACTGTCACCCCGACTGCCGAAACCTATGCACCATCTGTGCAACGCCTGGTGCGGGAACTGGAAGGTCTGTATCAGGAACTCGGGCAGAGTGACTTCCTGCAAAGAACAGATAAAGTAACCCTGTATTCCACCGATCTGGTGGAACATATCCTGATATCTGAATTGTTGGGGCGAACCCGCCAGGAAGCCCCAAACCTGCAAGTTGCATTGCGTGACACGCACGGAAAGTTGCCAAAAGAAGCGTTGCAAAATGGCCAATGTGATATTGCGATCGCAGGATTTTTCAATGATATTCCCGGTGGGTTTTATCAACAATTTTTGTGTTCTCATGCGTTTGTTGTACTCGCTCACAAAGAAAACCCCAGGATAAAAGCCGGGCTCAATCTGGAAGAGTATATTGCCTGTCAGCACGTTATTGTCACCTTAAGTGGCGCGTTGGAGGGTAAAGTGGATGAGATCCTGAAAGGCCTGGGCAAAACGCGTAAGGTGCTTGCCGGATATTCAAGTTTCCTGGCGCCACTGGATTTACTTGCGCAACAAAAAGACTTGTTGTTTACCTGTGTTAAACCGGTTGCCGATATCGCTGTTAAGCGCAACAACAACTTTGTTTATTATGATTGTCCGATTGCGCTGGCGAAAGTGGATTACGTGCAGATTTGGCATGAGCGTACTCACCAGGACCCACTGCGCAAATGGTTGAGATCCGTGATCAAACACATAATGACACCGCCATAATCCGGTTTTTATACAGCAGACTTTTCCTGGACTATGGTGGAGGATAAAAACAGGTCGATAAATTCTGAAGCCTTAATTGCGACCGCCCGGTTATTGGTTTTCCGGGATTGCTGCACAATCTCTGTGGCCCGGGTCAATATGGCATTTTGCCAATCGCAATTGCTTTTGAGTGAAAACATGGTGGCATCGGTAATATTGCTGAGTGCTTTTAATGCGCCATCCAGACCGGAACCGTTGCCCCACTTGTCACCAATGCGTCCCTGGCTGTGTTGTCTGGCGGCAGACAAACTGTGGTTGAGTTGTGCTACTTTGGGACGCCAGGCCAGTAGCCTGATGTGGTAATCCCAATCCTGAAACATACTGATAGCAGACCACAGCCCGGTTTTGATACAGGCTGAACGTCTGAACAATCCCGAATCTGTTCGCCACTGGCTTTTGTTGATAAAGGCAATCACCAGCTCATCATGGCAGGCATAACTTTTTCGCCCTCCCACGTACACCGGACTTTGCCAGTCCGGCTGCTCAGAAAACTGAATGGTTGGAGACCAGACAAAATCCAGGGCTTCTGCGTTTAACTGTGCCACCTGCTTATTCAGTTTCTCAGGATGAATGACATCATCAGAATCCAGAAACTGGATAAATTCTCCCCGGCAGAGGCGCAATCCTGCGTTGCGGCACAAACTGGCATTGCAGTATTGATGATACTGATAATGGATACGCAATTCTGGGGAACCCCATCGCTTACTGAATTGCTCCACAACTTCCCGGGTATCATCCTGTGAAGCGTCGTCCATGATGAGTATTTCGATGGGGCGATACGACTGTTGCACCACCGAATCTAAAGTGGCCTGTAGCAACTGTGCCCGGTTGTGAGTGGGGATGATCACGGACACTAAACCGTTGACGAAGTGTATATTTATCCCGCTTTTTGAGTGGTGCATTGTTCATATTCCTTTATTCGTTGCATTAAATTCTTTTCGAACACCCGGGCAAGTATCGCAATAACTTTTTTGCGATCTCCTGGACTCCAGCAGGCCCGGTTTTCCAGTCCATAGCCTGCGGCCGTTTTATTGGCATCGATGATGTAAAGCTCACCACTCTGCTTACAGCGCATAACGTCCAGCTCACCGAGATCCATGCCGATAGTTTTGCTAAACAGCAACATATTTTGGATTTCCTGTGGACTTAACACGTCCGTGGCAGGCATGGGGGTTAATTTATGTCGCTTGCATTGGCGGATATCGTCGGTGGGGTAATCCCGCTGCGATACATAAACCAGTGGGATCTCGCCCAGAATAACCGGAATGCGATATTCAATTTGAAAACCATTTTCTCTGGTTTCAATGATGCGCTGGTATACCCAATCTTTCTGTATCTCATCCACCGGGCAGTCCACCACAAACCCATGTCTGACAGCATTGCCATCTGGTTTGAATATACACTTGCCTTCATATTTCATTGGGTTTACAAAGGTGGTATGACCGAAAAGTCGGAAAATTGTGTTTTCCACATATTGTTTGCTGATATCGATGCAATCGATATTGATAACAGGTTTGGATTGCGCTATCTCCTTAAGGATGTCAGGGACCTTTAAAAAGGTTTCATCTTCCCATAATACGGCGGCATCAAACGGATTATCCGGTGTTAAGGTTACCGAGTAGTCCAGATGATGTAGTATCACAGCAAGACCATAGGGCTCTTTGTCGGGATAAGTCGGCGCACAAAATAATTGCATAGAATTCTCATTGTTATTGGGGGTTCAGTCGAAAAACGTTGCAACCAACACAGGCATACAAGGTATCCGAATTATTATCGAAAGCCATGTTGCTTATGGCGATAAGGGATGCCGGTAGCTGTTTTGCCGCCAGCGGAGATGACAGCGCGTTACCGGACCAGAAAACAGCCGGTTTGTTTGATCTATTGTCAAAGGCTAAAACTGCTATTTGGCTGCCAGGGCTTGCGCTAATTCGGGTCACACTGGTATCGGCGGGTACAGAATCGATACGTGTGATCAGATGATTATCCAAAGCAAGGTTAAACAAGCCAACATCGGTTCCCAACCAAAAGTTGCTCTCGTCGACGGAGTAAATAGTCAAAACATGCGCATTCTCAAAATCGGAAAGGTCTTCGCCGCTGAGTTGTAATTCCTCTACATGGCTGGTCGCCAGCCACAGACTGGTCTTTTCTCGTCTTGCAGCGGCAGTATGATCCTGAAATCGGGCTGGGTTTATATTATTAAATGCCACCAGGGTTTGCGCTTGTGGGTTGGTTGCAATGGCGCTGACCGGTCCTGATGGTATTGCCGGGTAAGAATAGGTTTTTTCGGCTTGTTGGGTTTGTTGATTGACCCTGGCCAGTCCACAGCGGGTGCCAACCCAGATACCCAGATTAACCGGGTTGGACAGAGCCGTAATATGTCTTGAGGGCAGGCCGTTTACGCGATTCTCTTTGTCAGGTGCAATCGCGGCATGGTGTGAGTTTAAGGCTTCTATATACAGGCCCTCTTCATCAGAGCCAACCCAAACAAACGGGTTTTCCTCCTGCTGTGCCACAGACAGGAAAGGGCGGTGAGCTACCTCAATGGTAACGGCAACGTTATTGCTGCTTTGTGCTGCGGCAACGGATTCCGGGCGACCGGTAACAATCCAGGGGGAATTTACGGCAAATTCTGTCGCAAAGTGCTGGGCGCCCGCCGTGAAATTCTGCAGGTAGCCGGCCCCTTTTCCATGCAGTGATAACCAGAATACCCCGCCTCCCTGCGATGCAATCCACAGGTCGCCTTGCTCGTCGAAGGCCAGTGAGGTTAAGGGATCGGCACCAAAATCGTTGATTGCAAGCTGTTCTGTGGATAAACCATTCAGGCGATACAGTGTGCCGTTACTGTCTGCAATCCAAACATTATTATCTGCAATTGCGATAGAACTAACTTCTGTGCTCAGTGTGGCGATTGTTGCAAACTGCTGACCATCCCGTCGTCGGTAGCAAAGTCCTTTGTCTGTGCCGACCCAGGCTGTTCCCTCTGAGTCCACCGCAATTGCTGTGACGTTTTGCGATGGCAGCCCATTGTCTTTGCTGTACTGAATCCAATGTTCGCCGGACTCTTGTTGAAACAGCCCATTGTTCGTTGCTATCCAAAGATTGTCAGTTTGATCAGAATAAATCGCGGATATTGATTTTTGGGCAAACTCGGAGCCATGAATTGCCGCTATACTTTGCGCTGACTCCGACCAGCAACAAAGGCCTTTGTCGGTGCCAATGTATAGTTTTTTGTCTGCTTTGTTCGCAAGCAAAGCCGTTACGTTGTTACTGGTTAATCCGTTATCTTTTGTGTAGAAACGCCATGTTTGGGTGTCGATGTTGTAATGTATAAGTCCACCATACGCACCAACCCAGACTTCATTTTCCCGCAATTGCGCGAGACACTGCACATTGTTGTTTGGCAGGTTGTCGGCACTACTGAGAGTCAACCATTCGCCATTTTCAAGATTGTAGCGACTGATTGCTCCCCAGGTACCAATCCAAACGTGTTTAGTGCCACTTTTAATCACTGACATGGTGTAGGTGTCAGCGAATTCAGACGGTGTTGTATAGGTTTGCCAGGTTTGCTGCCCCGGGTTGTAGCGACTGACACCGCCCCCCCAGGTCGCAATCCAGAGGGTGTTCCTGGAATCCTGAAAAAGCCCCCAAACCATGTTGTCAGTTAACCCATCTGCTTGCGTTAACGTCAGGAAAGCACTGGCACCTTTCGCATAGTTGCTGTCACCGAGGAACTTGCTAATGCCGTTTCGGGTTCCGGCCCACAGTCCACCCGTTTCAGACCATGAAAGCGTTTGTACCGTATCAGAACCTAAACCGGACTGGGTATTGAACGTTTGCCAGTGTTCATCATGACTGTAATAACAAATTAATCCCTGATTGGTGGCAAACCAAACCTTGTTATCCCGGTCGCTGGTAATGGCGTTGATGGAGGTGTTTTTCAGGTAGTGGACCCATTGTTGACTGGCAGATTCATAACAGGAAACCCCCTGGGTGGTACCGGCCCATATGTTGCCGAATTGGTCCTGATGCAATGCATTAATATTATTGCCGGTTAAACCATTTTGGGTGTTGTAGATGGTCCAGTCTTCGGATGACAGGCGGGACAAGTCGGCCCCGTTCGCCAGCACTGCGATACCACCGCCGTTGGTGCCAAACCAAATATTTTGGTGGGCATCCTCCAGCAGTGACCAGACGGCATTATCAGGCAACCCGTCCGACACAAACAGACTGGCCCAGGTCCTGGTTGCAGGGCAGTAGCAACTGGTGCCGTCTGCCGTGCCAAACCAAATCCTGTTGCGCCGGGTTTTTAACATGGCGCGAATATCGGGGTTCGCCAGCCCATCAACTTCAGTGAACGTTTGCCAGCGATGTAAGTCAGGTTGAAAATAGCTGACACCACTGCCGGATGTTGCTATGTAAAATCCGTGGTGTTCATCTTCCAGTACAGCGGTTGCTTTCGCATTAGCAATACCGGCAGCAAAAAACTGAATATCAATGGGCGTGGCGTTCATCATAGTAGGCCTACTTCATCGACTGTTGTAGCGATGTCGCTTTGCGATTCATCAGATCGTCGTAATAGGCTTCTCGCTCTTTTTGGGTCAAATCTGACGAAGCTACGGGGTCTACGAAAAAGCCGTTGCCGCCAATACCAAAACCCAAAAAGCTCATGTCTTGTCCTGCCACCTGTGCATTGCCATGACAACCCATGCAGCCGCCCATGGTCCATTTGGCCGCACCGATAGTGTTGTTTTGCGGTGCCGGAGACACATTAGGACCCGCAGCGCCTTTGTCGTTGCCGGGTAAAGCGCGGTTGTTGGTAAAGGTTTCCTGATTACTTTCGTTTGGATTCACCACAGTTCCTGTGAACAATTGCAGGCCCGGTTGGCTACTTTCTACTACGATATTGGCCAGATAGTAATCAAGCGGCACAGTGCCATTGTTGTCTGGATAACTGGTTGGAACGGCTTGTACGCCTTTAAGGCGATAGTTGCGCCAGACCGAATCTGCAGGCATCAGCGCTGCCACCTGATTGTTCACGTCATTCACTTCGGCGCTGATGGTTTTTAAACGCTTCACCGGAAATCTGGAATCGTCGGCTGCGCCTGCTGCAGGTAAAGTATAATCTGTGCGCACGTTAGCCGCACCAGATTGTCCAGAGGCGTTCACTGAGTAGGCACCATAGGCATTGGTTTGTGCAGGTGAGTCGTCACCGTAGGCTAGAGTTGTATACGACAAATCAATTTCCGGATCGATGATTTTACCTTCTGAAGTCACCACTGCATCCACATGTTCAAAGGTGGTAAAGATAAAGGTTTGGTAATTGTTGGTTTTCTGAATGATGTGCAATGCGATTAGCGCAAACTTATCGGTGACAGGTGCATAATCTTCAGCGTTACCCATGTAATAAGTGGCTTCCACCTGGTGGAACTTAGTGGGGTCGACATTTTTCATATCACTGACCCGGCGCCAGGCAGATTTCACCTCTATCGTGGAAACTGTACTGGCCTGATCACCGGTGACAACCGGGTGTGGAAATTCCAGGCTGGATGGCGCAAATCGTGGCGCGTTGATATCCCAGACGTAATTCAGTTCTACATCGTTGACTTTGGCCATAAACAACACCGGGAAATCCGGATCATTGCCGTGGCTGTAGTACAGCATGTTTTGGCTAACCTGATTATTTTCATCCAGGTTGACATAATTTGCGCCTGTGATGACCTTTTGTGTCGCAGTTCTGTTGTTATTGCTTTCACCCAAATAATAGTAATACGTGGGCGTTTGATTTGCGGGAGAATTCGGTTTGGTACCATCTGCCTTGTAATAAGGAAACGCTTCTGCTCTGTGATAAAAGCTCTGCCATACTGTGGGGTTGGCTTGCGGTTGATAGCCGTCAGTATCATTGAAGTTTCGTGTGGCGTCGGGTTTAGTCCTGCCTGCGCCGCTTTGCAGTGTTGCCGTGGTTGGCTGGTTTGCGGCGATAAATAACCGCCAGGCGTGATTAGCTAATTGGGTTTGACTGGCATTGGCCACCAGTTCATTGGGAAACTGATAGCCGTTGAGGGTTAATTCTGAGGCGGTAATGGCACTGCCATCGTCGACACCACCTTTTCCATTGTAACCTGCGTATGCAGAGCCAGCGGCTAACGCGGCACTTAAAATTGATACGCTCAATATCCTGATTGACGTCTGTTTCATTTCATTCACCTGTAGTGGGTTGCTAAAAGTTCTACTGTTTTGTGTTACGTGCTTCGAGTGGCTGTAATGCTTCGAATATGTGGCTTACGTTCGTTGCGATTTGGTCCTTACCTGAGTTATGACAAGAGAAACAATTGGCGTGAAATACCGCACCATCGATATTATTTTGATACTGGAAAAAGGTTTCCATTGTTGTATTTGCCAGAAATAGGGAACCGCGGAAGTAGGTATCTGTTGGATCATTATGGGCACTGGGTGGGAACATATCCGGATACCCGGTTGGGATTTGACCTTTTGCCGACCAGATACCGCCCACCTGCAGGTAATTACCCCGCAGATCGCCTTTGGCCAGTTTCGACAGAATGGATTTATTGATGGACACCAGATCGGTGTTGTTTTCCAGCGTAGCGTCTTTCAACTTGGGTTCGTTTTGTACATTACCCCAGGGGTTTACCCGGTATACATCTACCGGGCCAATGTCCGCCGAGCCACTGGAAACGATTTCTGTGGCACTGGTACTGCCTTCTGCATGATTAACTTTCGCATTGGCGGTAATTTCGTCGGGTTGGGTTCCGTTTTTAGGGAAGAACAGCCAGTCTTCGGAAGCGTCAAAGCTTTGGGTATTCGTGGTTTTCTTTTTTTCATTCGTGTAGTAGGAATAGCTGTTGTCTGGCAGGTTGCTGACGTGTTCAAAGGTACTCCAAATCATCTCAGGGTGACCTTCAAGCGTCCCACCGATATGAAAGCCCACCATGGCGAGGGTCTTATTCTCTGTCTCTCCGGTGTTTTTCCATTTTGTCGGATCCTCTGTTCGGTTAAACACAGGTACAGTAGCCTGAGTGAGAATGTAATCATCGCGCTTTGCGACTGTGTCTGCATCGACCCAGGAGATTTTTAGCTCCAGGATCATGGTTTTAGGGTTAACCAGTTTTCTGCCATAAAGTGATGAAAACGCGTCCAGCCCCAACATTTGCAATCCGCTGTAGGGGAATTTGTCGGGCATGGTTTCTGCCAGGAGTTTTATTTCTGCCTGTTTTGTTTTCGATAGATTCGCTATCAGACTGGTATCGCCATTTTTAACTGCCATCGCGGTGCGATACATGGCAAATGCATCGTTGGTATATATGCTGTAGTAAACCAGCGATTTTTTCTGTGACAGCAGTACATCGTCAGCACCAGCTTGCCCCAGCTCAATCGATTCATCGTCTTTACCGTCTCGAAGGCCAATGGCCAGAGTGCCATCTGAGGCGATAAACTGGCGTTGACTATTGCTTTCTACCGAGACGTCATAAAACTGCGGTGGTGTGTTAAACACGTGGTAGTTTTCGTTCGCGGTTGTCATCCACAAAAACATGCGGGCGCCCCAGCGATAAAAATCACAACGGGTATTGTTAGAAAAGTCGGCGAAAACACTGTCGGTACTATCTGCGGCGGTAACGGCACCATTGGCCGCCACTTTGGTGGCATAAAACCAATTTTTAAATTCATCATCGCTGACCGTACAGGTCATATCGACGTCTTTTGGTAGTCGTGCATTTGTAACAAATTCATTGTTGGTTTCTTTGGGTTTTGTGCCATTTGAGCCGACACAAGCAGCGACAAGCACAAGCGCAGACAAAGCGATAACCAGAGATTTGCCCTTAAAATGAGAGCCGTATTTTTGTGTACCAGATTGGGGTGACATTGTGTGTTCCTCTGCTGTAATTAAGTGTCCAGTTCGCTCACCAGTGAGCGGGTCGTTGGGTTTTGTAATAATTGCTGTTTCAGCGGATTAAAGTTTTTAACCAGCGCTGATAGTGGAAATGGGTTTTGTCGACGACTGCCGGCGCTCAGCGCACAAGTCTTAAGGCCCATTGCCGTCAACAGGCGGGCTTGTTCTTGTGTTGCAAACAGGTCTTCGTAATCTATATAAGTGACCTTTCCCGCTGCTGTGTTTTGCAGTTCCGCGTAATAATTTTGATTGAAACGAATCGCCTCAATTAGCGAGTCTGGGTCAACGTTAACGGACTGCACCTGGTTTACCGGCGCGGTGCTGTAGTCTTCCCAAACACCGGTTTGTTCGGCAATGAGACGCGAAACATACACCGCAATCTGGTTGCGGCGGGTGAGCACTATTTTGTGTATGTCCGGGTCGGCACAGACCTGCTTAAATACACCGGGATGTTGCCTGTGGGTCATCTTAAATCCCACGTGCGAACAGCCAAGGTGTTGCCCCCATAAGGCTGTTAAAAACTCAGCCGGATTATCGTCTCGTTGCTGTATGCTGCCCAGACTGAACTCGCTGTTGCGCAGTGGCACGGCCACATAAACCCCATCAGGGTTAAATACCTCATGGTGGCACAGCACATCGGAATGTGAGTGCAGCATTGTGCACAGCAGATTGCTGCCCGATCGGGGCGCTGCCAAAATCACAAAACGATGCCGGGCTGAGGTGTAATCAGGCATGACATACAGACTCAACACGCTGCACCATGGCGCTGTAGCGATTGAAGACATCCAGGTTTTCCGGATTGACTAAATACACAGAGCCATCGTAGGAGGTCGCGGCAATATTCCGGTTGATAACCGCAATACCGCTGATGCCATTGTTTGCGATCGTTTTACGCGTGACTTTTTCTTCATCTATTGATACGCGCAGTAACTCACCCCAATAATTGGTGACAATAACGGTGGCATCGTCAACGAAACACAATGCTTTGGGTGAGCGGTTGCCAAGCGGGATATTGGCATGCAATAGACCTGTTTCTAAATCGTGAATTTTCAGCACAAAATCACGGCCTGCGCTGGCAATTAGCCGTCCCGATGGCGAAATGTCAACGTCATCAATGATGGCCGTATGGGCCTTGAAATCACCGGTTATCTCGCCATCAAAGCGCCAGGCGCGAAGTGTACCCTCTGCACAGCAACTCACGCCAATGGGTTTGTCCGGATGCAAGGCAAGCGCTTTGACCGCATTCGGGTGAATTGCTAATCGTTGTTTTATGGCACCAGTGGCTGACAGATTTACAATTGTGCCACTGTAGCAGGCGGCAAAGATGTCCCCCTGAAAATGCGGGATGCTTGCTACTCTCAGGCAATTTAATGGGCCTTCATTGAGTCGCACTTCGGTTTCGCTGATGGCGCTGCGCTCAGGGAAAAAATACAGACACTGGTTGTGGGCACCGGCAATGGTATAACGCGTGGTAGGAGACCAGGCTATTGCATTCATAAGAATGCGTCCCTGAGCGGGGCGTTTTTCCTGGTTGCAGCTGGATTCCTGCGCAGTCAGCGTGATATCACGCACTATGCCATCATCACTGACGATAACCAGTTCATCGTTGTTTTTCGCTGCCAGATCGTTAAAGCAGGCATTACCCTCAAGACTTTTGTCGCCTATTTCATCTAACAGCAGCCCAGATTCGGCTGACCAGATAAGCACGGTGCCGTCAAAACTACCGGCAATAATCTGTCTGCCGTCTGCGCTCCAGTTAAACGAGCGTTCCCACAGCGCTTTGTGATGCGCCAGGGTACAAACTAAGGTGAAGTCCTTATTGTCCCAGATTTGTATTTTTTGGTCGTAGGCTGCAGACAGAATATCGCCGGTAACAGGGGAAACGGCGACTTTTTTGATGGCGCTCTGATGGCCCAAAAAGGCATGAATTAAGGTGCCATCTTGCAAATCAAAAATGCGAACATAACCGTCGTCACAACCCAAAATGATGCGATTGCGGGACGGATCTATAGCGCAGGTGTCGGTTTCGGTTTCAAAGGGACCAATCATATTGATCTGTCTGCCGGTCTCCACATCCCAGACCCGCAGTGTCATGTCGTCGCCTGAGGTATACAGTTTTCCGGCGGTGTAATTCACCGACAGGACATCTTTCTCATGACCCAGTATGATTTTTTCAATCGCACCGTTGCTCAAATTCCAGATAATGATGCGATTGTCTCTGGACACCGACGCGCCACGTGATGCGGATAAAAAGACAAAGTCTTCTACATCATCGTTGTGACCGCGCAATACGGTTTTAACCTGCTTACTGGTTAAATCCCAAATATATACGTTGTAGTCGGACGAGGCGGTTGCGGCCAGTTTTCCGCGTCCATCAACTGTAACCCGGTTGACCAAATGCTCATGATAACCCAGGAGCTCAACTTCCATCGAAGTATAATCAAACAGCGCCACGGCATTGTCGTAACCTGAGGTGATGATTTGATTACTGCACGGAATATGTGTGGCACAGGTTATTGGTCCGCGATGGCGTGTAAATTCATGGTTAATGTCTGACATGATAGAAGTCCTTATTAAAATGGCATACTGATTTTGTTGAGTTGTTGTGGCCGCAACTGGTCGCAGTGTTGGGCTTCAAAACGGGCAAGGTATTCACCCACCTTCAGGCCGTTTACCGCTGCATTGTTGTGATCCGCACCACTAATTTCACAGTGAGGCGCGGCGTGCAGCAGAGCGTTGAGCCAGTCAACATATTGCTGTTTGCGGGCACTGGCGTCGAAATGCCAGTGGCTGTAGATGGTAAAAAAGGCATTGCTCCACCAGAGGTAACTGTGTTTGAACTCCGCGAGTTTATTCAACAGCGGTTGGCGGTCGTTAAGCAGGTCGCAGTGTAAAAACTGGTGGGGTAAGCGGCGGCAAACTTGCCAGTGCGCTTTAAAGTTTTCTTTGCCTCCCCATTTTTCCAGTTCCTGCTGCCACATGTGGGCAATATCAGCCCAGTTAATATTTTCCGGGGTGGTACTGTCCCATAATTGATAAAAAACCTCAGGGTGCGGAAATTCGTCAAAAAGCCGTGCAACATAACCGGGGAAATCGTCACCATCCCAATGTTCAATCATGTGCTTTTTGATATCCAGCGCACTTTGACTGTAGTCAAAAAAGATAACCTGGGTATCTTCGGTAAAGCCTTTTTCCATCAAAATGCGATAGGGTTTGAAACCCGCAGCGACAGAGAATAACGCCTCCAAAGGTTGCTTCGCCTGTCGGGCATTGAGCTCACCATAGTTTTCAATGTTGAACAGGAATACACCGCTTTTAGCATTATTGATTTGCCGGTTAATTTTATCGATAAATCGCTGCTGCGGACTTTGTGCGTCAAATTCCACCATGTCTGGTTTCAGTGATCGGCCAAACAGGGTTGTCAATATTTGCGTGGATTGTTCGCACTCGTTGAGGTAGAAGCGGCAATGGTTTATGTCGTTGCCGAATACCGGCATGGCAAGTTGCTGGTAATTGCTTTGTGCTATCCAGTTGTCACCCGTTAAAGGGCTGTCGGGGCGGGAGAAATGCGGTTGATTCAGTGCGTTATAGGTTTCCAGGTTGACGAGCAGACAGTCGGTGTTAAGCGACCCGACCCCGTCCGAATGTGGTTCGGCCGCCACCAGGAAAGGCTGCTGTTGCGCTAACTGTTGCAGGGAATCGTAAAACCCATTTTTACCCCAGTGTGACAGGTACCAGCGTTCATCAATGATATGACCAACAGACTGAATTAAACAAAAGCCGGCGTCTGTCTGGCTGGCTTTTGCCATGATTTCATCAACGCTGTTCCCCTCGATAATTTCACCCTGATATCGGTAACGAGTCCAGGAAATGGTGAGTTCACGAAGCTTTTGATAGGCCATGTCATCGGCGGAATATTCGCGACTTAATAAACCAAATACAGAGTTTTTCATATGGCAACATCCAATTGTTCTGGGATTTGCTGAGATTCAGTTAAATCCACACTGAGTAGTGTTCCTTTGCCAAACTTCTCGGCGGTGATTTCGTCTTCAGGCAGTGTCTGAACCAGTTGCGTTAACGCCTGAATCGCTTCCGGAATGTTATGAGACGCCACGAAGACGGAGAGCTTATCTACCGCATTTTGCTGTAAAAAAGATTTAATGAGAGTTGGACCGCCCTCCACTAAAAGCGACGTAACCCCGGCGCGTTTTAATTCCTTTAGCGGTGATGACAAAGAATGGTTTGCACTGTAGATCCCATGGCAGCCTCGTATGCTTGCCACCTCCGCGCCAATAACAAAGGTTTCGCGAGGCAGAGCATCATCTTGTATGTCAAGATTGTGATGGCCACCAAAGATCACGCGATGGGGCTGACTTTTTGGTTTCCTGCCTAAGTACTCAGCACGGCTGGTAAGTCTTGGCGCGTCGTTTTGCCAGGTATTCGCGCCCACGGCGATAGCATCGTAACTTTCGCGCAGCTCGTGCACCCGCTCCCAGTCTTTATCGCAGGAAATTGCAAGGCACTGCCCCCGAGCATCTGCGAGTTTAGACTGGTTTGTAATAGCGAAGTTGACATGAACAAAGGGGCGTTGGGAAGTTGTTGCTGGTGAGTGATGATGGGTTTCTCGGGATTCGTATAAAGACCGGGTTTTTATCATATGTCCCATTAATTTTTGTTTTGTATCCAGGTAATCAATGGAGCTACAGGTTGGTGTGGCGGGGACGGGTATGCGGCCTGTCACGTTAATGTCCAGCCCGGTAAGTTGCGCTATCTTGTCCGGGTTATTGGTCATGAGCTTGATGGATTCCACCGAGAAATAATCCAGAACACCTTTCACGTCTTCGTAGGTTCGGGCGTCCACCGGTAATCCGAGTTTTGTATTGGCATCTATGGTGTCATAGCCTTGCTCCTGTAAAGCGTACGCTCGTATCTTGTTCACCAGGCCAATACCGCGACCTTCCTGCAATAAATACAAGACAATGCCGCTGTGTTCATAGATATAACTCAGTGCATAGTCGAGTTGTTGCTTACAGTCACATTTTTGAGATCCGAGTACTTCGGAAGTAAAGCAAGAAGAATGCACTCTGACCGGGAGGTTGTGCTGGTGATTTAGCTTTCCGTGATGAACCACCACCACGTCTAATCCTTGAGCGTTGGTAAAAACTGAAACGTCAAACGTTCCCATCTCCAGGGGTAACCGTGTTCTGGCCTCAAATCGCATTTTGACTCCTTTTCCATTCCGTAACAGAACTTGTTGCATTTGTTCAAAACTATGTAGTTACTCTAACCAATAGCCATGTTGGGTAACTTAAATGACCATAATTAAAATAGGTGATGGCGGGCTAATAAGCTATTACAGCCTCTTACAATTCAGTCTTTTGATGACTAACTAATTGAATCTTATGGTTAAATAAATTACCTAGAGGGATGTGTAAAACGACTTTAAACCCTCAGCGCTGGAAATCGCTGTTGGGCTTGCTGCTTGAGTTATTGGTTGTCGCAGCAGGGGATTACTTTTATGTTTAGACTATTTGCGTGGCGATTTTTTTATCGGACTGGAGCTGGGCTTTTGCCCCTCGGATTGACGATTGGTTGTGGCGTTGTTTTTTCCGGGTAATGCTGGGTTTTTTCCCGGTGGTGGTGGGTTTTGCGCCTGGTTGTGTTGTTGCTGTTTTTGCTGAGCTTCCACTCTTCGTTTATATCCGGCTGGATCTTTCAGTGCTCCGCGCAACTCTTTGAAAAACTCCTGGGCTGTGGGTTGTTTCTCTTTGCTGCTGGATTGCAACCTTTGTTGTTGCTCAGGCGGCGCATTGTGCTGTTGATTGGCACGGGCCTGTTCTTTTTGCAGCGCTTCCCGCTTAAATTTCGCAGGATCTTGCAAAGCGGTCTGAAGGCGTTTGAAAAACTCGCCGGCAGTGACATTGTCGTCATTGTTTTTGCTCTGCGGTTGCAGGCTCGTACGGCGGTTGTCGTTGTTTCCGCCCGGATTAAAACCAGTATTTCCAGGCGGTTTAAGGAAACCCGGGCGCTCATTGCTGTCTTTTGCCGTGGACTTATCTGCCGCATCAATGAGTTTGTCCATAAATCCGGCCATCAGGTTAAATCCGGTTTTTTGGCTGAAAGTCAGGTTATTGCGATCCGGGTTTTTGGCAAATGCCGCACGTCCCAGGTTTTTAACCTGCTCGCCTAACCCAAATCCGGTGTTATTTGGGGGCTGACTATTCTGTCGCCCCTGATTCTGGCGTTTTCCAAATCCTTCCGGTGCGCCAAAAACGGCGTTTGCTCTGTTGCGGGTAACCGGTTCTGACTGGGCATTGCTGCGAGTGCGCCCGGGAGGCTCAAACACGGCATTGGCGCGTTGCCTGGATTGCGGTGCTGAATCGTTGGCAAAAGCATTCCGGCCCTGGTTTTTAACAATACCAAAGCTGGAATTGGGTTTGTTTTTCGGGCCCTCGTTTGAGTTTCCGTTATTGCCGTTCATGATAAGACGTTCGTGTTTTAGCTCTGCTCTTTATTCAGCCACTCAATGCAATATCTGTCAGCGGGCCGCAACTGTCAATTTTGTTAACCAAATAAAATCAGTCAAACGTTGTAATTTTGCTGTCGAACGCACATATTAAGGGCATCAATTCTTGAAAATGGCTTATTGTGCGGGCTCAGGGTAAAAACTTTATAAACAGCATACGTTCTGCAGTGAGCAGTCGGCCTTTCTTCCAAAAAAAGCCCGCTCAGGAACACAATAAGCTGTTCGACAGAAAATTCTTCGATCACAAAGCATTGTCTTTCAAAATGCGCAAAGCGCTGGTGGTTTTGCAAAAAGGGCTGGCACAGGAGAGTGCAGAAACCCGACAAATGCTGGCCATCTATCACAAGTATACCCGCGGCGAAGCCACTGAGCAGGAAATGCAGGAAGCCAATCAGCAATTTAAGGACGTTATAAAAGGGCTTGGATTGAGTGTGGTAGTGATATTGCCTTTCTCACCTATTACCCTGCCAGCCATTGTCAAGCTGGGAAAAAAGGTGGGTATTGATGTGTTACCCAGTGCCTTTAGGGAGCATTACAAGGGCTTGAATGAGCCACCTGTGCCGTCAGATGACAGTGCCCTGAGCCAGCAATCTTCGCAAAACTCGGAACAGCATCCAAAGCGCCTGAAATAACCTGATAAAGCTAAAATTTGAGCAATTGTGCAGATATTCCCGTGCAACCGGTAAAGGTGTGGTTAAAATAACACCCTCATTTAGGTACGAGGGAATTGAAATGTTACGCAATACGCAAGTTTTGGTGTTCCTGACCAAAGGGTCACCGCAAATGTCTCAGGTTATCGAAACCTTTAAAATGCAATGCAACTGTGTGGTTTTTACTTCGCTGCGGCAGTTTGAAATAGCCACTTTTAAAAAAAGATTAGTGCTGTAATCGTCGACTTTGAAGAAGGCTTTGAGCTGGCAAAGCGCAAACTGGCGAGACAGCCCGTCGCCGCAATAGTCATTAATATTTGTACCACAACCTTTCAGATAGTGGGCGAACTTACCAGTCATTCTACGGATAATCTGGTGAATATCTGCCAACGGGTTTTAAGCTCCCTGACCATGTTCAACCCTGGGTTTGCGTCGGGGCCTTTCGCTCCACCACAGCACCCATTTAATCAATTTTCGCGACATCAACAGCTGGTGAAGAAAACCTGTGACTATTTGTTGTCAAATTTGGATAAGCATTTAACCCTGGCATCCATCAGTAAAGCCATGTTTACCAATCGCAATACCTTGTCGGGCGCATTTAAGAAAGAAGTCGGGCAGGGGGTGGCCGGTTGGTTACGCCAGCAACGCATGGAGCAGGCAATGCACTTGCTCATTACTACTGAGCTGAGTATTCAGGAAATTGCTATCGCAGTGGGATATCCGGATCAAGCGAATTTTTCCACCACCTTTAAACATACCTTTGATAAAAATCCTCTGCAGGTCAGACGGGCAATGAGGCCTTCGGGTTAACAGGGTGCCTGGTCACATTTGACCGTTAATGGTTTTAAACAGGTCTGAATGCGCCGGTGAATTTTGTGCATTGGCGTTTGGCTTGGCGCTGTCATCAATATTCGCCAGTGTCGGGCCGGGAATTATTCTCAAAAGCACTTTGCAGATCACTGGCACACATCTGGCAGGGTGCTGTGCAAGAATACATTGCGAGGATTTCAATCATGGTGTTAGACAGCATCGCTTTTATGGACAAATTGCGCCTGTTCCGGCAGCAAGAGGCGGATATTGCGGAGCTGCTGCGCTGGTTAAAACAGGCCCGCCTGGTGTTGCTACAAAGTCAGGGGCAGGCAATGTCAGAAACTCAGATTGCTAAGTCAGAAGCGGACTTTGCAAACGTCATGCGCGCTATTTCTAATCTGGTAGACAACAGCCAACCGGAAGATGAGCCGGATGTGAGCTGGATTTTACAACAGGTTACTGAGTTCTATTGTTGGCTGAATTTTCAAACTGGCCTCAATGACAGTGATATTTATGAAAACTGGTTGTTTTGGCAACCAGACAGCGCGAAAGATGACGGCATACAGGCCAATGCAGAACAGGCAACACAGCCATCAGGCATCAGCAATCAATCTGTTTCAGAGCGCCAGGGCGTGCGCAATCCGCATCATCTGGACTACTGGCGCTGAACAACAGCCTGCTATTTAGGAGAATCAACATGGGCGATTGCAATTATATGAGCCAACAATTTATCGAGATAAACCAGTTGCTCAGGGACGTACAGGTATTTTCTGAAACCAGCCAATATCTTCAGCCCAGTCCGCCGGAACAGGCATTGGCACAGTTTTTTAAGGATATGCAGTCATTGTTGGTGTTATGCCAGCAAATCAGGTTATTACCTGACGTCGCTTTAAAAGACACATTGCAGCAGATATCCGCACTTTATGTACCCACCACCAGAGGGCTAATGGCATTGTATATGTCAGCGCCTGATCCGGAGTCAGCCAGGGGATGGTTTGACTATCAACGAGAGTACACCGCCAGGCAATCGTATATCCGCAATTTAAAGGCCTTAATGCTCTGGCAGGAAGCGGTATTTGCCCGGATTGTCGGTCATTACCCGCTACTTCCTGTTCCCTACGACTGGCCACTGACGGAGGGGCCTCAGGAGCCGGATCTGCCAGCAGAAAACAGCACCGAAGAAAGTCTCGATTCTGCCAGAAATGAGTCGGTAAACGATGGCTTTTCTTTGCCTGAGCTGATCCTTTAACTGGCCGGAGATAATTGTGTCCGGAACACCGAGATATGACCGGTTTGGCTGGTACTGGCAACCTGCAAGGTGGCTTCAAAATATGACTGCGCAGGATGCTGTTGATGCCACCCAGCAGGCAACTAAAATCAACGCTAAGGGCAAAGCATTGCAATTACAGGCGAAACATCAGGAGCAGGAAGCCGCCCAACAGCGTGCTGAACAGGCTGCGTTACTGAATTCGTTCTGGGCTGAGGAATAGCAAAATGCCGGACGTGTCGCCGGCACAAAAAATGAATTAATTTGCCGGACGACGATTAAAGATACGACTAAAAATGGAGGTGGCCAGTCTTGGTGGTGGGTCCTGGATTTCCCGGCTACGCGCCGGAGAATACGGTCCCAGAATCGTTTCACTTTTTAATGCTGTGTTTTCGATGATTTTTTCAAATTCCTGCCCCATCGCCGGATTTTCCAGCCACTTTGCATAAGCTGAACCCATGGCAACCATGTTCACCGTATTTTGATTGCGCAAAGCATCAACTTCATTTTGCAGTGAAAATGCCACCGATTGTGCCAGGGATGTGGCGGTGACATCATCTATTGAAGTGATTGACGCCACGTCTGCTTCTTCCTGTTCCAGGGGGGATTCATCGCTCATAACATCTCTCCAGATTGCGTGAAAGTTGGATTAATAGCGGTTAGTGAATTGACGCTATTTGGATTTTTGCTTTTGCATCATCATTTTTACCTGATACAGAAAGGCGATCAGGTCATTAAGGCCCTGCTCATCAATGGTGGAAACTAAATTAGGGGGCGGGGCTAATGGATTTTCCGAACTGTTAATTTTGCTGGACATCGTCAGCGAGTTTTGCACGCCGTTGTAACACAATGACCAACTACCCGGTGAATTACCGTCTACGGGGTCAAAAGGTGCGCTTACACAGTTGGATACATCTTGTGATGAAGAGGTGCTGGCCATTTTAATTCTCCTTGATAATCAATATTAATGAGTTTGTTAACCTCGATCAGACACCGAGGATTTTATTACAGGTTTGGACCATTGCTGAATTTGCCAATGTTTGTGACGAATACTGATTCGCCGTATTGTTGAGCATTGACAAGGTTAAAGCATTGACTAAACCACCTTGTGACAAAACCTGCAAGGTTTCATTGCTTTGGCTTTGTACTTCGTTATTGATGTACTGCGAACATTCGATAAAACTATTTTCTGCGGTAGACATAAATTCACCCCGTGAGTGTTGCGGCTCTGAACAGACAGCGCCATTGTCGGTGCGGAAGAAACTCTGAAAAACGAGTTAGATCGTTTTCCAGAGGATCGTTAGTTACTTGTTCTGAGAGAACAATTTAGTAACACCCAGTGTGGTGGCTGCCTGATAACTGACATTCGCCTGCTGCTGAGCGTAAACGGCGTTAGCTGCCGCCATCGCTACCGAGTTGCCAATCGTCTGATACAGGCTACCCATTGCCATAGCAGGGGCTTCAGCGAGTACTTTGGTATTGGCAATCGTAACGGCATCGACGATAGCACCATTGACTGTTGCGGGTTGTGCACTACTCATAATTTCCTCCGGTTAAATATTGAGTGGTTTAATGTCTACTGGTTCTGTTCGAACAGTTTGGTTACACCAAGCGTGCTGGCAGACTGATAGCCTACGTTAGCTTGTTGTTGCGCATACACAGCATTGGCAGCTGCCATAGCAACAGAGTTGCCGATGGTTTGGTATAAGCTGCCCATTGCCATTGCAGGTGCTTCAGCAATGACCTTGGTGTTTGCGATGGTTACCGCGTCAACAACAGCGCCGTTGACTTCACTTGGTTGTGGGTTGGTTGTATTAGCCATAGGTTAATCTCCTAATTATTACACTTTGTTTGTTGAGAAATATTAATTTGCCAGGTTAAGGCAAATGTTTACTTAGCCTTTATTTTGGCTAAATATTTTTGTGACTCCCAAAGTCCCTGCAGACTGTGAAGTCATCCATCCTTGTTGCTGCGCATAAACCGCGTTTGCTGCGGCCATGGCAACAGAATTACCAATCGTTTGATACAGGTTGCCCATTGCCATTGCCGGAGCAACGGCGCCGACTGACGCATTTACCGTAGTGGTTGAATCCACCACGGCACCGTTAACAAATTCAGGTTGTGACATAGTTTTTTCCTCAGGTTGATTTCAAATCTTCAGTGATTAGCCATTCTGAGCAAACAGCTTTGTCACACCCAGTACCGTCGCGGCCTGAAACGCCATATTGGCTTGTTGTTGTGCATAGACAGCATTAGCTGCGCCCATGGCAACAGAGTTCCCCATGGTTTGATAAAGGCTGCCCATCGCCATCGCGGGTGCCTCGGCAAGCACCTTTGTGTTAGCGATAGTGACACTGTCGATCACCGCAGCGTTTACTGAATCTGACATCACTGATCTCCCTAGTGATTAATTGGTTGACTATTGGGGCCTTGTTTTATCAATGCACCCGACTGGGTATTACAGAGAATGTGCCAACTTTAAGTTGGCAATTTAATGCTTGTTATCTCATTGAATTATATGAATTAAATTTTATTTCATGATGCATGGAGGGAGAGGGGCTGGTGGCCTATAGCAACCATGTTGAGTAAAAAAATGGGCGTTTTATGTCCATATCAAAAAAATTGAAGGAGCTGTATCACATTGTTCAGCATTGGGATTGCAGCAGATCCAGGTAATAAAGTGCCGGCAATGGCAGGCCTACTATTTCTGTTCGGTGTTTGGCCCGTTTAAAACCGTATTGTTTGAACATGGCCGCCAGATTGGGGTTGTACAGTGTCGATACCATACCCCGTACGCCGAGCTGCAGGCATAATCCCTGAAGGTTTTGCAGTGTGCACTGTACCAATCCTGATACCCATCGCATCGTCTTTTCAGGTGCCAGGGGCGCGATTAGCCCAATGGTCCCGGGCAGGATATTCAGGTTCGCCAGATACACCGCGTCCTGCCAAACCATTACTATGACCTCGGAGCACAGGGTTTGATCACTGAGTAACAACGTTTGCCAGTAAAACGGGGCAGAATTTAAGGTAAAGGCCTGATTACCTGTTTGCTGAGACGCTATCGGAATTGGGCCAAAGTGAAAAGGGTTGAGTGTATAGGCCAGAATATCGTCATAGGTTTGTTGCCGCTCAGGAAGAAGTGCACTGAGGTTTGTCTCAAGCACACTTTTCAATGGTGTCTGAAACTCCCGTTCAAGTTCTTGTTGGGGCAAAATTGTCGGGTTCAGGGGGGTCACATCCGGGCACCTGAAAGCGATTCATCGAACTTTGCTGATAATTTAGTTGGAGTCAAACATAGCCCGGATAGCCTGCAGTTCATCGGTTTCGGTAGTCTCCGCCGGACTGTGATCGGTCACCGCGTTGGGGTCAGGGACGGGGTCAGTAACAGGAGCGCCCGGATTATCGGTATTTTCCTGAGGTGGATTGAACAGCTGAGCCTGTTGCGCAAAAAGTTGCTGAATATTCATACTGTAGTTACTACTTTGCGCTTGTTGATGCCCTGAAATGGCATTGGGAAATGCCAACTGGACAGGAGTAAATCCAGGAATATTGCAGCTGTTCAGAGCATTTTGCAGCAATTGCTCACTTTGGGAAAGTAACTGCTCCTGCGACTCATGCTGTTGCTCCTGCGACGCGGGTTGTGCCGCGTAGTGTGATTGACTGTCAGTGGTTTTCGGCTGTGTCACAATGTTTCTCCTACTTAAAGTTAAATGTCTCGTTTTGCCATTTTTTATTACTTCGCGCAGCATACCCGAAGTGATAAAAAGGCCCACCAGTGTTGCCGATTACACCTTCAGGCCTTGCTTAAAGAGAGGCTTCAACTACTACCCAGCAGCAATTTAACGCCCTGAGTTGTTGCTGCCTGCTGTGCCTCGTACGCTTGCTGGGCTGCCAGCACCATGTTCATTGATGCCATCCCCGAGTTAAACGCTAATGAATAGTAAAGCTGTCCCATGGCCATTGCTGGCGCAGAACCAACCGTTAAAACATCAATGAGCGAAACCGCATCAATGATTTTATTTTCTTCCGACATACCTGTTTCCTATTTCTCAATTCAACAAAGTGCACTGTGTGCCAATAACGCATTGCGAATAACTTGCCAATTGTTAAATAACTGGCGAGATCCGTCCTTCAGGCCTCAGCCTGACTGGTCTTAAGCGTCCACATTGAATTGCGGTAACAGGGTTTCATTGGTATCCGGATTGGTCAATTTCCTCCAGGTTGTGAATTTTTACTGGTCATTTCTGGCCTATGGTTGTAAGTCTTTTAATACCTGAGCGCCTGATTCACCGACCTTGGCCAGATTTTCTGCGGCAAAAGTAATGGTTTTGGTGGCATTCTCGATAATATCCTTGTACTCCGACATAGCCGGGTTAGCCAGCCAGCTGGCGGAAGCGACCCCGATCACTGTCGTTTCAATAGTATTGATGTTCTTCAATAAATCCGCAGCACTTTGCACGGCCAGAGCCACAGATTGGTTGATGTGTGGCTGAATAAGCTCTTGTGCTGTATTGCCAGCGTCGGCACTATTTTCAGCGTCACTCATCAGCATGCTCCCGTTGCTTCATGTAGTCATTAATGGCTTTCTGAAACGCCTGAATGTATTCCCTGGAATGTTTGCTGCTATTGAATCCCGGCTGCAGTTCAGTCACCTTGCCCAACGCAGCGATATAATCGCTGTCGGTGACTAACATCTCAATTGGTAACTCACCATTGGGTTGTACCGGACCCAGGAGCTCGCTCAGCATTTTGTGTAGTGTCTGCCAGTCCTGTTTGGCTTGCAGTTGTTCCGATTTAACGGCTGCTTTGAGCGTCTTGCTGGCATCAACAAACTTCCTGAAGTTTGCCAACTGGCTTTTTTTAAACGCCGCACTACGTTTCACAATGTTGCTGATTGAGATGCCCATTAGCTTACTATTCCCGATTGAAGCCGTGACTAAGTTGTGAATTCAGAATGGCGCGCATTTGTTCAAATTGCTGCAACATCTGCTGGTAATAGCCGTTGTATCCACCGTTTAGATTACTTTCAAAAGTGTGCTGAAACAGCGAGTTATTCGGTTTTACCCATGGGGGCGAAACACCGAACAGAAGCTGAGGGTCGATGTAGTAGGCTTGTCTGCCAGTGCTACTTCCATCGCCGTTGGCAGCATCGTCGTTGACAAACTTTTCCTGACGGTAGTCTGTCTCATGGTGTTGTTGGTTACTGGTTTTCGGCTCCTGAACTTCAGGAGCCGAATCGCAGACGAAATTGCCCGAAGCTTGCCGGGTGGCTTCAAAGATCAGATTTGACTGGCTCATCAGGCTCTCCATTGGAATCGGCGGTCGCGGCATCGGATTCACTGTGCCTGGACTGCAAGGTTTGTTGGATACGATTCATGATGATATCCAGGTGCCCCAAATTGTCGGCCTGTAATTTAGAGACTTGTGCGAGTGGTACCACGGGCTCTTCCTGTGTTGACAACGGTGTGTCATTGGAGGGCAAATTTTGTACCAGGTTCTGCTGGTTTTGGGGTTTGTCAGATCGGGTTGTATCCGGGGTGTGCCCTCTTAATTGCTGAACCATATCGTTTAACCGGGACTTTTGTTGCAACATTAACTGCAATAATTGCTGATCAGCTTGTTGCTTTAGTTGCAGAACCTCTTGCGTAACCTGTTGTTGTGCGCTTTTTTGGTCAGCGTTTGATGCAATGGGGGCCGCGAGGGTATTCACAGGATCTGATATGGGTTTCATTTGCTTACCTCAATGACATGATTTGTGCCAGGCGTCGTTCCACTACTTTTCGGTGCACACCAAGTATTCGGGCTGCTTCTGACTTATTGCCCTTTGTCGCCTCAACAGCTTGCTCGATAAGTGCATCGTTAATCGATTTGAGTTTGTTTGAAATGGGCAGATCGATGATTTCCATTGCTACCCGTGCAGCCCAGTCAATGCCGCTCTCACACATGGCGAGTTGTTGCAGTGTAATGGCTGAAATTTCTTCAGACTCTGCCAGCACCGACACTTTTTCAATGGTGTTCTTAAGTTGCCTGATGTTGCCCGGCCAATCTGAAAATTGCATGAGTTCAAGTGCACAAGGTAAAAGTTGTATGTGTTGCGAGTTTTTAGCGAAGTAACGGGCCAAAAGCGGAATGTCTTCCCGGCGTTGGTTTAATGCCGGGATGGTAAGTTCAAAAAGATTGAGCCGGTACCACAAGTCCTCTCTGAAGTGGCGCAGTGCCACCTGTTGCTCTACATCCACATGTGAGGCACTGATGATCCGCCCGGTAAACGGGATGGATTCGGCGCCACCTACACGAGTAAAACGGCGCTCTTCCAGGACACGTAGCAATTTGGATTGGTGATTCAGTGGCAATTCTGCAATTTCGTCTAAGAACAGCGTGCCCTGACTGGCCTGATGAAAAAATCCATTTTGCTTTTTATCCGCACCGGTAAAAGCGCCTTTTTCGTGACCAAAAAACAGTGATTCGAACAGGTTTTCCGGTATGGCACCGCAGTTGACGGAAACCAGATCTCCCTGACGACCACTTACCTGGTGAATGGCCTTTGCAAACATCTCTTTTCCGGTTCCTGTTTCACCATTTAAAAAAACAGACGCATTGCTTGTGGCTATTTTTCGAGCCTGCCGGGCAAGCTTTTGCATTTCACTGTTCTGGCTAATGATGCCAGGAAGTACTTGTGGAAATACCGGGATAAATGCTCTGAGTGCATCCATGTTAAATCCTCCTGCAAGGTTCAGAGAGAAATAGTATCGGATATTAAAATACCCTTTCTTTTGAATTTGACCCGATTTTCTTTTGAAAATGACACTAACTTGCCAGGTTTCCTTGAATTTAAAAAAATTATCTGAAACCCGTTGGACGAATATATCCAGTCTGCATTTTTTAATGGATATAAATGGCCTTAAATAAATTTATTAGATTGGTTGCATTTTACCAAAAATAAAAATGCGACGCCTTTATGTGACCAATTTGTGAAAAATTGAAGTTAATAAAGGTAGTTTTTAGTTTGTTTATTGATTTGGTATTTCAATTGCAATCAGGAGGCAACAGTAAAAGCAAATTGTTAAAGCGACCATGGATTTTGAATTTTTAACTTTTGTCAGAGTCGTCAACAGACTTTATTCAGAACCTGAGCGCGAATCACAAAAAGCGCAACTTATTGAGTGGGCAAAATCAGTCTACATCGCCGAAGTGTTCGGCCCGTGCAAAACATCTTCGGGCGGGGATTTTTCTGATGTGAGTCATCCGGATGTCTGTTATCAGGTGATGACTTTGGTAACTCAGCGACTGGCCAATATTGAAGAGCCGGAAGATGCCCGCCATCAATTCGATGCCGGAGTCGAGCGCAAGAAAAGATTACAGGTGTTGGCAGATCTCGAAACACTACAGCAATTAATCATGGGCTTTTATCGCAGTTTGGATAAACAGGAGCGACTTGAAAAACAGGCATTTTCTGAAAGCAAAAAGGCAGCCTCAGATTCAATGAGTTTGGAGCACTGTTCAGAGAAAAAAGAGTCCTTCTTAAAAACAGAACCTCAGGGTAACTATCTGAATGATTTTTAATATTAATATGAATGTTAGAGGAAAATAAAATGGCTGATTTTATCACTATCCCTTCTGTGTTTGATGAAAATGACAGATTGAATTTTGAAAATGAAAATTACCAGGAACTTTATTTGGCGCAGCAGCAGGCGATTGGCAGCATTTATAACGAAGCTGCTATTGCGAAAACAAGTATTACGCCGTCTATTTCAGACAAAGACACAATATTTGGCTTTGAAGCTGAGTTTGCGCAAAGTGTTTATGGTAGAGAAACCGGACAACATTCCAGCGCAGGATTAACTGAGGATGAAAAAAAGACAAAAGCCTCTTTGGAATACTTATTTCATGCTGAGATTGAGAATTCACCATATTTTGTGGATAAAGATGTAATTATTGATGATGCGGTGGGAAGCTGGGACCTGGGCACCGACTATTTTGATGTGTTGGAATTAGGTACCCCGGGATTATCTTACCCGGCTGTGTGGGACACAAATAAAGCTGAATTTCCGACACTAAAGTCGCAGGGTGAACCATGGAAATTAATGCGAGACATTGGCACTATCTGGACTAAAGCTCTGTATATCAGTACATCTGAACGATTTTACAATGCGATCTTTAATCAGCCTGATGTTGACCAGACCAGGCATCATAAAGAGCCCGGTGACAAAACCAAAGACGTCAATATGGTGTTGGCAATGTTACGTGGGCCAACGTCCACTGTGGGGCACGGGAAAAACGTAGATTATGGGTTAATAAGGTCCTGGGGGATTATTGAAAATGGTCGTCCTGACACTATCAAATTAGCGCGCAAAAACTTTACACTGCATCCGGAGGAAATGCCTAACTGTAACTGTCAGCAAACCCCCAATATTTTTAGAAATGATATTCTGAAGGGAGTAATTCAGCGCAATTTTATGAAAAATGGCGTGAACCTGGTGGCACCGCAATACAATGTGACGGTTCCGGCTACCTGTGCGATGCAATTAATAGAACTGGGCGCCGATTTAGATGCTTCGTTTGATTCCAAATATCTGGATGCATTGAATCGTCTGCATTTAGGGTTTCGTAAGTTTTTAACCTCAACGGTGAACCCACAAACACCGGTAGCGGGGTTTGCTGTCACCTTGCTGGCTTATTATCTGACCAATATTTGTGGCCTGCCTAGTCAGATCCGGGGGGACATCCGCACCCAAACTAAATTCGACGCCAGTACGAGTGATAACAGGAAAAAACGTTATTTAGCTAAAATTGCAGAATTTTTAAAAAGTAATAAAGGCTATGAAATGCAAGCCTGGGTATATACTCACAGTTGGATAAAAGATGTGGCTCATACCTGGGTCAAATCTAATGGCGTAACCGCACTGAATAAATTACTGGAATGTTTTGAGGCTACTCAAAAGAAGGAGTTTCTGGATGTGTTTGGCAAAGCGCTGGTGGCCATATCACCGGAAAGTGATAATGATCTCGCCGGACTGAAACAGACCCTGTCAAACGGTGACATTTCTGATCCTTTGCTAACAGTGGCGAAGTTTATGGACTATGAATTTCCGGATCGTAAATTTATCCACTTTGTGCTCAATTCCGAGTTGCTCAATGTGGATAATGCCGATCGCCATTCGTTTTTTGTTAACTACAAACCCGGCGCTTATGACCCGAAAAAGCCGAAACAACCTGCTGAACACTATCTTGCACCACAATATGCAGATTCCGGCTATCAGCAATGTCTATGGGCGATAAACAATGTGGTCAGATGCTTTAAATTTCACCTTTATAATTTGATAAATGATCTTGATAAAATTTCTGAATATAAGGCATATGAGAACATCACCTGGTGCCGTGCAGATACCTATCAGGTTTTTGAAGAGGGATTATACAAAAAAAGCAAAGGCATGTTGGTGACAGAAATCCGGGATCAGGAGTTTCTGGAGGCACTGAACGATGATCTTAATTTAAATTGTCGCGGAGGATAATGATGAAACAGGAGCAAACCCCCGCCATTATCATCAATCAACAATTGATTTTTGACAGCAACTATTTGTGGCAGCCCCCGCCTGAAATAAAATGGTGTCTGGTTACTATTACCGGAGCCGGAGGGGGCGGTGCCGGCGGCGAAAACGCGCTTACCGGTTATTCTGCATCCAGACCCGCACTTGGCGGAGGCAGCGGTGCTGATGGCACTTTTTGTATATTTCGTTTTTATCCCGGACTGCGCATGTCAGCAGAGCCCCTTGCCCTGAGGGCTGGCCTCGGTGGAAACGGGGGCAAACCGGGTGAATTTGGCGGTCAGGGAGCGCAATCCCGTTTTGATAATTTAGTCTTAGTCGAGGGGGGGTGCGGAGGCACATTTTCCGGAGCGTCTGCAACGGGTCGCATTTTATGGAAAAAGTCACAAGTACTTGAAATGATTTCTTACGGGGCGCTAAGTGACGTTACCAATGTCGGTCGTATCTCCATGTTCAATCGCTTTTCCAATGACAGTGGCGCTATGCCAATGGAATTGGATGAACCATTGCAGCACATGACAGAGGTCGTATCCGGTTTGCTGAAAAAACGTGGCAGGGAGGAATTCGAAGCGCAGGAAAACGCACCTGAACATGCTCCGCCGGAAAAAAAAGCGAGATTTGAACCACCTTCTGCCGCTGAGTATCATGCCGGACACTCACAAACGTCAGACTTCATCGGCAATGGACTTTCCGCTGGGGGCTCCGGCGGATGTGGTGCTAATGGCCAAATTATTATTAGTTGGGGTTAGTTCGGTGGGCTTTGGGGAGTCGATGCAACGGCATCGACTCCCTGAAATAACTACACAAGTGGAGCCAGTTGAATCTCTGATCCCAGGGACACCAGCAGCGCTGTAAGATGTGCGTATAATTCCGGTACAGCACAGTCTTTGCCCTGATAATAAAATACTTCGTTATCTTCCGGCAGCACGGCTTTAAATGGGAGTCGCGCAAAGCCTGCCTTTTGTGTGGCTTGCTGAGAAATCCGATTGTGTTTGAATACCTTGGTAAAGCAATCCTGCATGGCAAAATGATCCTTGCCCAATTGCAGTAGCTGCTGCACCGCGGCAGGTCCGTAACCTTGTCCGCGAAAGTCGCTTCCCAACCAATAATAGAAAAAGCCATGTCCATCATGCACGTGCAGGTTTGCGGAGCCGATAAATCCCCATTCCCGATGAATGATGGCAAACAGCTGTTGGTGGGGGTTTTGTTTGCAATAATATAGCCAGTTGATCCAGTGTTCAGCGGACCGGAACACCGGTAAATTGCAGAGACTGGCGATGTCCGGATCGGCATATTGCCAGCAAAAATCACTGACATGATGAAAGTCCATCGGTGTCAGATACAATTGGCTTTTCGACGCTTCAGCGTAGCTTATCCCAGGTATTTGCAATGCTGCCTCTACATAGCCAGCTTGCTGAGCGTGTGTTGAACTTAACGCGGTATCTGAATGTTGTTGTAGCAGGTGCTGTGCCTCTTTCCACCTGCCCAGCTGAATATAGGGGGTCACAAGTTCATGGTTTGCCGGAAAAAGCGACCCTTTTGATTGTATCTGAATGAGTAAAGACCAGTCTCCAAGAAAACGACAGACCGCAATAATCTTATCCATAACCATTTGACTGCAGGTGTTGTTTGTACGCAATAAATTGCGCATCGCCTGCATCCATTGCACGCGTGAACGGGCGCAGATAGTCTCCGGTTGAACACCAGAAAGATGCCGGATTGCCTCAGAATTGCCGGATGATGCGGCTTGCAGGGTGCCTGCCAGTTTGAAGGTGTCGGTGTCCTGGGGATTGAGTTTTAACTGTGCCATTTTGTGTTCCCATGTTGCGCAACAAGGTGTATCAGTTACACCAATTCAACAGGAACTGAGCAATTGTAGTGCCAGTGAGAAATCCAGCACAATGTCTATAAGCGGGGCCGGAGTAACCCGGTTCGTTGGACAGTTTTAACCAACCGGGTTATTACTCTGGTTATTTTTAACCGGATATTGAGTGGGGCTTGATATCTGTAATGTCGATATCAGTGCTGTCGATATCAGGCGTCTCGATTAACGGCAATATCCGCCAGCGCGATCAGGGCCTGTTTATATTCAGAGTCAGGAATGGGGGCCAGTGCTGCCACCGCCTGGTCTCTGGCCTCGATAGCCAGTTTTAGGGTGTAATCCAGGGACCCGGCTGCGCGCATTGCGGCTAAAATGGTGTCGAAATTTTCAGTGCCATCACTGTTTTCAATCGCTGAGCGAATCAGCTGGCTGTTGGCTTCATCGCTGTGCCACATGGCGTGTAACAACGGCAGCGTAGGTTTGCCTTCAGCCAGATCATCACCGGCATTTTTGCCCATGACTTCGCTGTCAGCGGCATAATCGAGAATATCATCCATCAGCTGAAATGCGGTGCCCAGATATTTGCCATAGTCCTGCATAGCGGATTCAATGTCTGTTGCCTGATCCGTAAGTATGGCTGCCAGTTGCGTTGCGGCCTCAAACAGGCGGGCGGTTTTACTGTAGATCACCTGCAGGTAGCGCTCTTCTGTGGTGTCCGGATCGTTACAGTTCATCAACTGCAATACTTCACCTTCGGCAATGACATTAGTGGCATTAGCCAAAATTTCCATCACCCGGAATCGCTCAAGGCTTACCATCATCTGAAATGAGCGGGTATACAAAAAGTCTCCCACTAATACACTGGCCTGGTTGCCGAATACTTCATTCGCTGTTTCGCGGCCGCGACGCATGGTTGATTCATCGACGACATCGTCATGTAGTAATGTCGCGGTGTGAATAAACTCGATAATGGCCGCCAGAGTGTGATGCTGATTGTTCTGAATACCCAGCGCGCGGGCTGCCAGTACACAAAGCATAGGACGCAGACGTTTACCGCCACTATTAACAATATAGAATCCAAGCTGGTTCACCAGAGAGACTTCTGACTGAACTTGTTCCTGAATCAAACGGTTGACGCTCAGCATGTCATTGTCGCTGAGTTGACGGATTTGCTCTATTTCCATTGCTGAAGGGTACAGATAAGCTTTTGAAATTAAAATCGTAAGTGCGCGAATTCTGACAAAAAACTGCCGAGGTATCCAGTTTTTCTGCCTTGTCGGAAGGAAATCCTAAGCTAATCCCGAATTGTACAAAATAAATTCAAATTTAACCTTGATAGTCCCAAATAATTCACATACAATTCGCGCCCTGTTTTTTGAATGAATGCACTGGTTGGTTTCGGGTAAACACAGTGCAAGTGCGGAGTAAGTTATGTACGCGGTTTTCCAAAGTGGTGGTAAACAACACCGTGTGGCTGAGGGCCAAACTGTTCGCCTGGAAAAAATTGAAATAGCTCCAGGTGAAACTGTTACTTTTGACGAAGTAATGATGGTGAGTAATGGAGACGATATTAAAATCGGTACTCCATATGTAGCGGGCGGCAAAGTGACTGCAGAAGTAGTGACTCATGGTCGTGGCGAAAAGGTAAAGATTGTTAAATTCCGTCGCCGTAAGCATTCACGTTCTCAGATGGGCCACCGTCAGTGGTTCACAGAAGTGAAAATTACTGGCATTAGCGCTTAATAGGAGAGACGACAAATGGCACACAAAAAGGCCGGTGGTAGTACTAAGAACGGTCGTGACTCAGAAAGCAAACGCTTAGGTGTTAAGCGTTTTGGTGGTGAGTCAGTTCTGGCTGGTAACATCATTGTTCGTCAACGTGGTACTAGATTCCACGCAGGTGACAACGTTGGTATTGGTAAAGACCACACATTATTCGCTTTATCAGACGGTAAAGTTCAGTTCGACGTTAAAGGTCCTAAGAACCGTAAATACGTGAACATCGTAGCTGCTTAATCGGCGCTTCGAATCGAATTGAAAAACCCCGCACAAGCGGGGTTTTTTTTTGTTACAGTAGGTTCGAATTTGACCGCAGCGTTAGAATAAATTCTGACCTACAATTAGCTTTTTATTAATAGTTAGATTCCTCATGAAATTCGTAGATGAAGTTGAGATCCGTGTAGAAGCGGGAGATGGTGGTAACGGTATCGTTAGTTTCCGTCGCGAAAAATACATTCCTCGTGGTGGTCCCGATGGTGGTGACGGCGGTGATGGCGGCGATGTTTATTTGTTGGCCGACGAAAACCTCAATACATTGATCGACTATCAGTTTGAACGATTTCACCGAGCAGAGCGTGGTCAAAATGGACAGCGCACTGACTGCACCGGTAAACGCGGTTCAGATCTGACTGTCAATGTTCCCATCGGAACCCGTGTCACCGATAAAGACACCGGTGAAGTGTTGGGTGATCTGACCCAGAACGGGCAAAAGCTGATGGTGGCCAAAGGGGGCTTTCACGGATTGGGGAATGCCCGTTTTAAAAGCAGCGTTAACCGGGCGCCACGTCAAAAGTCCAATGGTACGCCGGGCGAGATCCGCAATCTTAAATTAGAATTGTTGCTATTAGCAGATGTTGGCCTGTTGGGTTTACCCAATGCCGGAAAGAGTACTTTCATTCGCAGCGTGTCTGCGGCCAAGCCCAAGGTAGCTGATTATCCCTTTACCACTTTGATCCCCAATCTGGGAGTGGTGCGTCAGGACGCCAGACGTAGCTTTGTTATTGCCGATATTCCCGGACTCATAGAAGGCGCTTCGGACGGTGCGGGATTGGGGATTCGCTTTCTTAAACACCTCGAGCGTTGCCGGGTATTATTGCACCTGATAGATTTGTTGCCGATGGATCAGTCTGATCCGCTGGAAAATGCCAAAACCATTATCGCAGAACTGGAAAAATACAGCCCTAAACTGGCTGAAAAGCCGCGCTGGATTGTGTTTAACAAGATTGATTTGATGTTGCCGGAAGAAGTGGAAGAAGAATGTCAGCGCATTCTGGAAGGTCTTGGCTGGCAAGAAAAACATTTCCAAATCTCTGCATTCCAGAAAATTGGTACCGATACCTTGTGTCACGATGTCATGAACATGCTGGAAACCCTACCGGTGGAAGACTTTAAAGAGGAAGAAGGGCAAACCGACTTTAAATGGGATACCCATGATGAACAGATCATGTCGGAATACGAAGATGACGACGACGATGATGACGACTGGGACGATGACGATTACGACGTCGAAGTGATCTACGAACGCTAAAGCAGACCTTGTTCTGATCTCATTGATAATTTTTAGAACAGAGATTTGAGAACAGGGATTTGAGAACAGAGAGTGACAGGAATCAATTGTTCTGTTCACAAAACCTGGTAACTCTCTGACTTAGTGATTTCGATAGCGGTGCAGATCTTTGCTGGGCGAGGCGCCAAATAGTCGGCTGTATTCACGGCTGAACTGCGACAGGCTGCTGTAACCCACCAGATGGCAGGCACTGCTCACATCTAAATGTCGGGTAATCATATAGTTGCGGGCTTCCTGCAAACGAAAATTCTTCTGAAACTGCAGCGGGCTCATTGCGGTAATACTTTTAAAATGGCTGTGAAAAGAAGACAGGCTCATACCTGCCATTTTAGCCAGATCTTCCACTTTTAGGGGACAGGCAAAGTTGTCTTTTATCCATGCGATAGCACGGGAAATCTTGTGTGCGTTGGAATCTGTCAATCCGATTTGCGCAATTTCAGGTCCGGCCGGGCTGCGTAATAGCCTTATCAGAATTTCATCCACTACCAAAGGTACCAGCAAATCTGCATCTTCCTGATGGATAATTAACTCAAGTATTCTGATTGCCGACTTAACGATACTGGGATTGCTGTCACCCAAATAGATTACGCGTGTTTGTGCATTTTTAGCCAGACCATTAGGCAATACCTAATCGTTACCCAGGGCGAAGGTTGGGTGCAGGAATGGAATGGTGAAAAGCAGCTGATAAAAGCCGGTGATGTTGTATGGACTCCGCCACATGTCAAGCATTGGCACGGCGCCACCGAATCAAAAAGCATGAGCCACTATGCGATTCAAAATGCCATACAGGGCGAAACCGTTCACTGGCTGGAGAAAGTCAGCGAATAGCCATAAGGGCCTGAGTTTGCAGGAAAAAGCGCAGGCCTTAAAACTCGGAAAAGAAATCGCTATCACTTAGACTTTTGCCGTTGGTTCAGTACAATACCGTCACCTGAAGTTCGACAATGTCGGACTTTGTTTTTTCAGGCAAGCTATTACCGAATCGGGTAATTATTGCTGAAGTGACCTACGAGCATGAATTCTATGAAAATTTCCATGATTGCAGCAATGGCCCATAACCGGGTAATTGGTGCGGATAATCAGATGCCCTGGCATCTCCCTGCCGACCTGAAGCACTTTAAGGCTGTGACCTTAGGCAAACCCGTGATCATGGGACGTAAAACTTTTGAGTCCATCGGCAGACCTTTACCCGGACGGCTCAATATAGTGATCAGCCGTTCAGGCTTTGCGGCGGAGGGCGTTACTGTGGTGAGCACACCACAGCTGGCTCTGGAAGCTGCCGACGCCGCTGAGGAGGTGATGATTATCGGTGGTGGGGTTATCTATGATTTGTTCTTAGAGCAGGCTGACTGCTTATATTTGACCTTTATTGATCTTGACGTTGCAGGCGACACGCAATTCCCTGATTATCAGCAGGTGGCAACCTGGTGTGAAGTTGAGAAACAAAGCCATTCACCAGACAATAAAAACCCCTATAACTATCAATTCGTTACACTGCAAAGACACAGGGATTAAATTACAGTGTGCGGGATTTGACGGACAGAGTTTCCAGGGTGGACAGGTTCATCAGCGTGAGTTTTCCACCCCAGATATAACCCGTATCCAGAGCATGTACCCGTTTATTCGGACAATAACCGTCCAGCGCTGCCCAATGACCGAACAGCAAATGATCATCATGTTTCAGTCGCGGGTGTTCAAACCAGGGGAAAATACCCTCAGGCGCGTCCTGTGGCCCGGTTTTGAGGTTCAGGTTTAGCACGGCGTTTTGGTCCACAAACCGCATTCGCGTAAAAGCATCAATGACAAACTTGTGTCTGGCGAGGCCAGTTAAACTGTCGTTCCAACGCACTTCTTCATTGCCGTACATGTATTCCAGCAATTTCAGCCACTGCGGGCTGTTCAAATAGTGACAGGTTGCCTGTGCCAGTTTAAAGGCTTTGCGTTCAGACCATAAAGGATACAGACCAGCATGGCTGAGAAAAAATCCCGGTGCCGGCGACGCGGCCAATGGCTTATTGCGTAACCAGTTCACAATGCGGTTTTTATGGCTGCTTTGCAGGATGGCGCCAAATCCTTCTTTATCGCGATTTTCCCTGATACCCTGACTGACCGCCAGAAAGTGCAGGTCGTGATTACCCAATACGGTGTTGAAGCTGTCCCCTAGTGACATTAAAAACTCGATGGTTTCCAGTGCCTGGGGGCCTCGTCCAATCAGGTCTCCCACCGCCCATAAAGTATCTCTTTCGGGTTTAAATTTGGCTTTTAGTAACAGCTTTTTAAGACCGGAATAGCAAGCCTGAATGTCGCCTACCACGTATACAGCCATGCCTGTACCTCGAGATTAATTCAGTGTATTGGGAACGCTCAGTGTGAAAACATCGATAGGCGCTTTAAACAGCTGGCTGTCGCCACAGCTAAACTCATAGTGGCCCTGCATGAAGCCAATGGGAGTGTCCAGAATGGCGCCGGATTTATAGGCGAATTTCTCTCCCGGTTGTATCACCGGGGTTTGGCCTACCACACCTGGGCCAGCCACCTCCGATTGTTTGCCGTCGCCATCGGTTATCAACCAATAACGATTTAACAGTTGCACCGGCACAGTGGCACCATTGGTGATGGTGATGTGATAGGAGAAGGCGTATTTTTTTTGCTCTTTACTGATTTGTTCCGGTAACCAGGCGGTTTCCACCTCGATGTTTATCAAATCTGCAATGTCGCTGTCCTTATCCATAGCTATTCCTGCGTAGGTAATGTGTTTGCCAGGTTGGCAAAGTCCTGTAGAGACAAGGTTTCTGCTCTGGCAGCGGGGTTGATGCCTACCGCTTCTATTTCTGCCTCTGACAACAACTCTTTAAGGCCATTGCGTATGGTTTTGCGCCGCTGATTAAACGCGACGGCACACACCTGGTCCAGCGCTTTTTTACTCTTAACGGCTACCGGAGGCGCAGCATGTGGAATTAATCTGACCACCGCTGAATCTACTTTGGGTGGTGGCTGAAAAGCGTGTGGAGGGACTTCCAGTACCGGGATCACCTGGCAATAATATTGTGCCATGACTGATAACCGGCCATAGTTTTTGTGTCCCGGATAAGCCGCCAGACGATTCACAACCTCTTTTTGCAGCATAAAGTGCATATCGCTCACCATACCGGTGAATTCGAACAGGTGGAACATCAGGGGCGTAGAGATGTTGTAGGGCAGGTTGCCGAAAATGCGCAAGGGTTTGTCTTGCGCCAGTTGTGCAAAATCGTAGCTCAGTGCATCGGTTTCGATTATGGTGAGCTTATCGCGAATAAAGGGGTGTGAACGCAGGCGTTTGGCCAGATCCCGGTCCAGCTCCACCACCGTGAGTTTGTCTACCTGAGCGCAAACCGGTTCGGTGAGTGCGCCCAGACCTGGTCCAATTTCCACTAAATTGTCGCCTACGCGAGGTCCGATGGCGCTGACGATGTCAGCAATCACTTGCTCATCGTGTAAAAAGTTCTGACCAAAACGTTTTCGGGCTACATGGCCTAAATGGGCTTTACTCATTAATATTTGTCGCCAGTTTTATTGCTTTGTGGATAGCAACTTTAAAGCTGCCATTGTCGATGTTGCCGGTTCCGGCTAAATCCAGGGCGGTGCCGTGATCTACCGAGGTTCTGACAATTGGTAAGCCTAGCGTAACATTGACCGATGCACCAAATCCTTTGTATTTCAGCACAGGCAGGCCCTGGTCGTGGTACATGGACAAGACTACATCGGCTTCTTTCAGGTATTTTTCCTGAAAAATGGTATCGGCAGGCAGAGGGCCAATTAAATTGATGCCCCGCGCCCTTAAAATATCCAGAGTGGGGTTGATCACCAGTTGTTCTTCTTTGCCAATATGGCCATTTTCACCGGCGTGCGGATTGAGTCCGCAGACATAGATTTTGGGCTGCGGAATTTTAAATTTAGTGATCAGATCGTGGTGCAAAATACTGATCACTTTGTCCAGTCGCTCCGGCGTAATGGCTTTGCTGACATAGGCCAGCGGTATATGGGTGGTTACCAGTGCAACGCGTAAGCCCGGTGTGGAAAGTAACATCACCACGTCAGAGGTATTACTTTGCTGGGCAAAAAATTCAGTATGTCCGGAGAAGGATATCCCGGCCTTATTAATAATACTTTTATTCACCGGGCCGGTAACGACGGCGTCAAATTCACCGCGCAGATTGGCTTCACCAGCCTGACGGAGGGTTTCAACCACGTAGTGACCGTTTTCTTCATTGAGCTGGCCCACTTCTACAGTGGCCGCAGCTTTGATGGGGACAATAAACAACTGCCCGGGGGCCAGAATGCGATCATCCTGCTGCTGATATTCAACCAATGTCAGGGGCAGCCCAAGGCGGGCTGCCCGTTGCTGCATCATATCGGGGTCCGCAAAGGCCACCAGTTGCACATCCCATTCGAGCTGTGCCATCTGTATCACCAGATCTGGTCCTATTCCGGCGGGTTCACCGGGTGTGATAGCCAGTTTTAATGGCATGTTTGTCTCCGAAAGAATTATTCCAGTACTTCGATATAAGCCTGATCACGCATCTCTCTAACCCAGGCTTCTCTTTCTTCACCAAATTTGCGCTGGAATAACAATTGATAAGCTTTTTCCTGTTTCAATTTGTCGGTTACGTCACCGACGCGTTTACCGATCAATTGTACTAAATGCCAACCGTGTGATGATCTGAAAGGGTCTGAAAGTTCGTCAGGTTGATTCAGATTGGCAAGGGCATTCTTAAAGGCTGGCACATAAATGGACGGATCGTTCCAGCCCAGTTCACCACCGCGAGCAGCACTACCTGGATCTTTTGAATGTTCCCGGGCCAGTTCGGCAAAATCGGCGTCACCGGCAAGCACTTGTGCCTTAAAGTCTTTGAGCATTTGCTCGGCGCGTTCTTCACTTAAAATAACCGAAGGCTGAATCAAAATGTGGCGGGCGTTAACTTCTTCAATTTCGGCCACTTCTTTACCGCGAATATCAATAATTTTGAGAATGTGAAAACCTGCACCACTTCTGATTGGCCCAATTAATTCATCTTTGCTGGCGTCGCCAACCACTTCAGCAAACAACGTCGGCATGGTGTTAACATTCATCCAGCCTAAATCACCGCCTTCCAGGGCTCTTGGGCCGGACGAGGCGGTAGTGGCAATTTTGGCAAAATCGGCATCGTCTTTTTGTAAGAGCTCCATCACCTTTTCAGAACGAGATTTGGCGTCGTCGATATCATCCTGTGAAGCACCTGAGGGAAAGCCCACCAAAATGTGGCCCATGCGATATTCCACTTCGTTGGCACCCTGTTCGTCAATCAGGCGTACCATGTTGGTAATTTCCTGCGGCGTAATATAAACCCGGCGGCGCACATTGGCGCGGGTTACTTCACCGGTGATCAGTTCTTTGCGAATGCGCTCCCGGTATTGCTCCCAATTCATGCCTTCTGATTCAACTTTGTCGCGTAGCTGCTCTGCAGACATGCCCTCAGCAGAAGCAAAGTTTTTGATAGTGTCTTCCAGTTGTGGATCGCTGACCTGCATCCCCATTCGCTGTGCCATTTGCATTTGCAGCGCTTCGGTGATCAATCGCTCAATCGCCTGGGTGCGCAAAACTCTGTCGTTGGGCAGGTTTTGTCCGTTGCGCAGGGCATTGGATTTAACCGTGGCAATTAGCTCCTCAATTTCACTTTCCAGTACCACGGTTTGATCAACGATAACCGCGACACTGTCTAATTCTTGTTGCTGAGCGCTCACTAACTGCGCACACGATAGTAATAATATTGAAAAGATGATTTTAAGTTTCATAACTAGTTTTAATGACCTATTACATAAGGTTGCTGGTAACCATATAAACCATCGTTTAACAATGATCTCTGGCTACTGCCCTGACCCATTCCTTTGAAAGCGAATTTTAAACCTATACCTGAATCATATTCGTCCAGGCTCTGATTTCCAAGGGCATCGAAGCGATTCGTAAGATGCCTTTCCCATACAATTTGTAACGACCAGCAACAGGAGTCATACTGGAAACCGGTATAACTTTCTGTGCTTCTGTTCAGATCTAAATCCCGATAGTAGCGGCCCACCCATTGCCAATTTTCAGCAATCGACCAACTGGCTGTAACCCCCGCCTGGCTGATTTCAACGCCGGATAAATCCCTGACATAGCGATGCCCAACCTGAATCAAATTGTTGTTATCAAAACGATACTCCAGTGAGACACTGCTTCTTTCAACTCGTTCATTTTGTGAGGAAACTTGTGCATCCAGTGAGGCTGTCCAGCGTGACGTGATGTTCCAGTCAAGCTCGGTGGCCAGTGCGGAACGGTTGCTGTTTTGACGTTCAGATTCAAGTACCCGGTTGTCACTTAAATAAAAGATTTGGCCGAGACTAAATTTCAGGTGTTCTCTGCCTGCGTCATCAATTAGTCGGGTGGTTACACCCAGCGTTATCTGATTTTTATCACTGATGCGGTCCAGTCCGGTAAACTCCTGACCGCGGAACAAGCCATCAAAGTCATTCAACAAACGCGTAGTATCGTAAAGTCCGATGTTGTCCTGGTTTTTGTAACTGGTGTAAAGATATTGGGCTTTGGGCTCAAGGGTTTGGGTGAGGTTTTTGCCAAACCACTGGGTGTCTCGTTCGAATGCCATAGTGCCGTAGAGCCGCACCTGTCCCAGGGTACGACTGACATTTTTATCCAGGTTGGTATCTTCGGTATTTTTCTGACGATAGCTGGTGTGCAGTATGCTGGTTTCAGCTAAAAACTCCGCCCAGGGCGTATACCAGGGCAGTGATAATTTGGGGGCGATGTGTAACCTGGCGGCCTTGGGCAAGCCCCCTTCGCGGTTATCGAACAGGGCTAGCTCAGAGTGCACGTCTAAATTGAGGTACTCTCCCTGCCAGATGTCGTAATCCAGTTTGATCTCCGGTAGTGCGCGATAGGTACTGGGGTGATCACCAATAACTTCGAAATCTCTGAAGCTGGCATTAATATCCAGGTTATGGCTGTCATACGCCAATGACACAGTTTTGAACAGGTGTGTATCCGCCCGGTTATAAAAGTCAGAACCCAGGTCGACGATATAGTTATCGTCGCTTAACTGATTCCATTCGGCATTGATAAACCAGTTTTCGGTTATTTCTCCCTGGTGGGTAAGGCGATAGAAATAGCGGGAATCGTTATCCGGCGTATCGGTATCTTTGGCCATGAATTCCAGGTGAACCGCGCCGGTGTGTTGCTCGGTTAAGTAGCGGAATTCGTTTTTTAACTGGAATCCCCGATCGGTCATCACCCGGGGCGTAATGGTGGCGTCGTAATTCGGTGCGATATTCCAGTAAATTGGTTGTTGATACGACAAACCAAAGGTATCGGAGCTGTTAATTTTGGGTAACAGCAAACCGCTTTGGCGCTGCGTGGTTACCGGAAAAGAAAAGTAAGGTAAATAAAACACCGGTACATCTTTGATGTAAAAACGCGCATGTTTTACGGTTCCCCATAGCTCATTGGGTTTGAGTTCAATTTCACTGGCGACAATTTTCCAGTCTTCCATGTCTTCCGGACAGGTGCTGAAACTAACGTCTTGTAACGCAATTCCCTGAGTTTGATTGAGCTGGATTTTTTGCGCGGCACCACGGCCCTGAAATTGCAACATGCGATAACCGGTACTGTTCATTTCCATTTTGTTGGAATCGAGATCCAGTAACAGATCCTCGCTTTGTACCTGCATTTGCCTGTCCTGAAATTGAATATCACCGGAAGCAGTCAGTTTTCGGGTATTTTTGTCAATTCGGGCGTTTTGCGCTTTGATTTGGGCTTTTTGACTGGCAATTTCTACATTGCCACTGAAGTCAGCTAACTGGTCCTGAATCATGGATACAGAATTGGCTTTTACCACAATTTCACCCTTAGCCGCCAAAGCTTGCTTATCAATGGATGGCACCGGCACCAGACATTGTTCGTCTGCCAGTGACATACTGCTGAACACGACAGCAAACGGGAGAAAGTAATGTTGCTTGATTTGCATAAAAAAAGGTATTGTGATGCCTTAATTGACCAGAAACAGTGAGAATCACGGCTGAATTCTAAAGGTTTCGTTGTTTTTTACCAGCGTATCGTTAAAAAAATACTAAATAGCGTTCAGATTTGGCTCACACACTACGTTGAACCTGATAAACTGACAACCATAAAAACAAAAAAGTTAACGTTCAGCAAATTAACTTTTCCCAAGAGAATTTGCCCGACTTACTTGCGCTACAAAAAGAGTTCCTCATGGCCATTATTGAAAAAGATGCCCAACAAGCCAGAGCGGCAGCCCTGTTAGCCTGGATAAACTCGGAGACCCGTTTCCAAACCCAGGCTCTGGACATGGTTTCCGGGGATGCCAGTTTCCGTCGTTACTTCCGTTTTACCTGGCAACAACAGGCTTACATTGCTGTTGATGCCCCACCTGACAAAGAAAACAATCCGGCGTTTTATCACATTGCCCGACGCTATTTAGCGGCAGGTGTGCAGGTGCCAAATATTGAAGCGGTAGACCTGACTCAGGGTTTTTGGGTACTTCAGGATTTCGGCAATAAATTGCTGTCTGATTTTTTTACACAGGACAATATTGAATCCCTGTACCAGTCCGCACTGGCCGTGTTACCGGCGATACACAAGGTCACCGACACCGAAGTGGGGGCCTTACCGCCGTTCGATGATACTTTGCTGGACAATGAATTTTATCTGTTTAATCACTGGCTGTTACAGGTGCATCTGGACCTGCCGTTAACGGCCAGCCAGAAAAGCGTTATCCAACAGGCACAGGACGCTATCAGAACGGTGTTTAAATCCCAGCCACAGGTCGGGGTGCATCGCGATTACCACTCGCGCAATTTAATGATTTTAGATAATGACGCAGTGGGGATCATCGATTTTCAGGATGCGGTAGTCGGGCCGGTTACTTATGATGCTGTGTCCTTATTGCGGGACTGTTATGTAGTGTGGCCGGAGTCCATGGTAGACAGGCTGCTGGCGCAGTGGCAGGCAGAATATTATCCCCAGTTTGATGCTGAGACGTTTCGTCTGTGGTTTGATTTTGTTGGTATGCAACGACATATCAAAGCCAGCGGAATTTTTTGTCGTTTGTGTCACCGCGATGGCAAGCAAGGCTATCTAGCAGATGTACCCAGAACTCTGCAATACATCGTTACTTTTGGCGAACGCTATCCGCAGACTCAGGAGTTTGCGGCTTTGCTTCGCGAGGTGATCATTCCCGCCGTACAGGCGAAAAAAGCGGCCTGAACAGTGAATATTGAAAGTGTCATGATTCTGGCTGCAGGTCGAGGGGAGCGTATGCGTCCTTTGACTGATATCTTGCCTAAACCCTTACTGCCGCTCAATGGTAAGCCACTGATGCAATATCATCTGGAGAAGCTGCAAAACACCGGGATCAAGCGAGTGATTATCAATCACGCCTGGTTGGGTCATAAAATTGAAGCGGCATTTGGGGATGGCAGGCAATTTGGCTTTGATATTCACTACAGTGCTGAAACCGAAGCATTGGAAACCGCTGGTGGCATTGTTAAGGCATTGCCTCTGCTGGGGGATGCTCCGTTTTTGGTGGTCAATGGTGATGTCTATGCGGATGTCGACTTTGCACCCTTGCTGCATTCGCCGTTGCAGGCATTGGCCAAATTGCTGCTGGTGACGAATCCTGAACATCATCCTGAGGGCGATTTTTCCCTGGTAGACGGGAAGCTGCGGGAAAAACAACCCCAGTTAAACAGTTTCACTTTCTCCGGTATTGCGCTGTATCACCCCGACTTTTTTGCCGGACTGCGTCCCGAAAAAATGCGCCTGGCACCGCTAATTCGCAAACACATTGCTACCGGTCAGGTGCAGGGCGAATGGCACAGGGGTAAGTGGTGTGATGTAGGAACACCTGAAAGACTGGCGCAATTAGAAGAGGAACTGCAAGCGTGAATATCTGGGGAAAAGTATTAGGGACGCTGTTTGGCGCCATGTTCGCCAAAATCCCGGGGGCAATCCTCGGTTTTATCGTCGGCCATATGTTCGACCGGGGATACAGTCAGGACTTTAATCAGATGGGCGGTTTTGGTCGCTTTTTTGTGGATAAGGACTCGGTCAAAAATCAGGCTGTTTTCTTTCATGCCTTGTTTTCTGTTCTGGGCCATGTGGCAAAGGCTGATGGTCGGGTTACTGAAGCTGAAATCCAGGTTGCCACCCAATTGATGAATGATATGAATCTCACCGGTGACACCCGCAAAGAAGCACAGCAGGCGTTTCGCGAGGGCAAGGCGGCCGATTTTCCGGTTAAAGATATCCTGAAAGAATTTTACGAGTCATGTTATGGCCGCCGGGATATTTTGCAAATCTATCTGGAAATTTTGATTCAGGCCGCTTACGCCGATGGCCGCATGGATGCCAAAGAGCAAAAAATCCTGCTGGAAGTAGCACAAACCCTGAAGTTCCAGAAACAAGAATTGCTGTATTTGATTTCTGCGTTTGAAGCGGAACTGCGTTTTCGCCAGGCCAGTCAGCAACAGCAAGCCTGGCAACAGGAGCAGGCTGCCAAAGGACCCGGCTGGCGCCCGCGTAGTAAGGCTGAGCAGAAACGCTCCAGAGACGAGCGGGCAGATGAGAGCGACGGCAGTCTTGATGAAGAAGCCTATTACCGGCGTCAACGAGAGCAATATTCGCGCAAACATTATCAGCAGCGGGATGGGACCTATCAGGGTGGTCAACAATCCCGGCAAACCTACTCACAGGCCGATCGACTGAATGATGCTTATAGGATATTAGGGGTAAACGCCAATACCGATCCTAAAGCGATTAAAAAGTCCTACCGGAAACTCATGAACGAACATCACCCTGATAAGCTGGTGTCTAAAGGCTTGCCGCCTCAGGCGTTGGACATTGCCAAGCAAAAAGCCCAGGATATTCAGGCGGCTTATGAGCTGGTGAAAAAAGAAAAGGGGCTGTAATGGATGATGATTACCAAAAGGTGTAATCATGGTCTACCAGCCCTTATTTGAGTTTCGCAGTAAGCTTATTGCGGGTTAATAACGGGTTCCGGTAGCAGGGTGATTTTCTTTAGCATCACGTTTTCTACAGGTACATCTCGCCAACCCAGTTCAACATTGTAGGCAGTTTCCAGCTGTGACAATTGGTCCACCACTTCTGCACCTTCCAGAACCAAACCGAATACCGCATAACCCCAGTTGCGGCCCGGATTCAGGTAATCATTGTCTGCAACATTAAAAAAGAACTGCCGGCGGGCACTGTGAGGATCATCTTCACGCGCCATGGCGACGGTATAAATATCATTTTTTAGGCCATTACCAGACTCATTAAAAATCTTACCGAATGAAGGCAATTCATTGAATTCTTTATCGTAGCCTCCGCCTTGCACCACAAAACCCGGGACAATACGGTGGAATACGGTGTTGTCGTAACTGCCTTTTTCCACATAACGCAAAAAGTTGTTCACGGTAATCGGTGCGCGACGACGATCGAGTTCTACCACCATATCGCCATAGTCGGTTTCAACTTTGACACGGGGATACAGGTTGTTGGGTTGGATATGGGAACCGTCCTTGGCGGCCTGGGATGCACAAGGAATGAGCATAAAAGCCATGAAAAAAACGGTAATTAAAAAACGCATGAAGACTCCTGTTAACGTTTAGTGCTGCTTAAAATAACGAATTTGCGATTACTTGCAACCACTTTACAACCGCCGAAAAGGCGCTTTAATTTTTCGTGGTAACCCAGATGTCGGTTCCCCACAATGCGCAGTTCACCGCCTTTTCGCAGGGCATGTTGGGCATCGCTGAACATTTGCCAGGCAATGTGGTCCGTGATGGTATTTTGTTGATGGAAAGGCGGATTGCAAACAATCAGATCCAATGCCGGTACTGCGGCCTGCTCCAGGCAGTTAGAATGAAAAAACGTCACCGGGATATCTGGCGCATTGTGCCTGAGGGTCAGGGAAGCGGACGCTATTGCACTGGCTGATTCATCCACACAATAGAGGTGATTTGGCTTGTGCCTGGCAATGGCCGCAGACAAAACACCGTTTCCACAACCTAAATCCAGTACGTTTTTATCCCGACAATCTGGCAGGTGGTCCATCATAAAGCGGGCACCGATATCTAATGAGGCGCCAGAAAAGACATTGGCCTGGTTGTAAATTGTTAATTGGGGGGATTCTGTGTCCCAACAGACAGGATATTTGGACTGGCTTTGTCGTTGTTTATTTACCTGGCTAAAGATAAGCCGGGACTTTTTTACGGCCAGTGAGGTATGCGTGCTGCCCAGGTGTTTTTCATACAGGGCCAGGGTACTTTTTTGAATTTGATTCGCTTTTCCGGCAGTGATAACTGTGGCTCCGTCGGGAAGCACTTGCCGCAACCGGATCAGCTGCTCCACCAGAAAACCATTGTTTTTCGGGAGTTTGATAATGGCAATATTTGCAGTGTCGGGTAACTGGCCCAGGCTATTGGTGATATCAAACGGCAGTGCTATGTCAGTGTTGCGTTGCCAGTTTTGCTGCAAGGCCAGTTGCGCAACTTTGGAATCCGAGTACCAGCTGGTAACAGCATCGCCTAATACACAGGCCAGTGCGCCAAAATCGTCATTTAATACCAGTATTGAACGGCTGCTGAGTAATTGCTGTTCCTGCAGATAGTTTATCAGATATTCATCGGCAGAATCCCACGCCTGCAAGCTGGTGTGTTGTTTTTCCGGGGGATATCGGTAAAGCTGCCAGGTGTTATCCTGTATACTGAGTTCTGTTTTCATCAGGTTTTCTTAATTATTGCCGGTCGGGACGCTATGCTGTTGCTATGAAACAATTTGACTTACTCACCAACCTGCCCGGTAGGCAGGCATCGTCAGGGCAGTCTATCACAAATCCTGGCCACGCCACCCGCAAACCTCCAACAGGCTCCTCGAAACGTGCTTTGTTACCGGGCATTGATGGGTTTTTTGATGGGACGCTTCGCTATGTGCCCGATTTTGTGGCGGAGCGGGATAGCGCGAAGTTGTTTGCTGCTTTGCGGACTTCCCTGCAATGGCAGTCAGACACAATAAAAGTTTATGGCAAATGGCATGTGATACCGAGATTACAGGCCTTGTATGGTTTACCTGATGCCGGCTATCAATATTCCGGAAAGTACATGGCGCCGTTGCCGCTCACGGAAGAATTGGCGCACTTAAGCGCCTTGTGTAGTCGTTTTGCCGGAGTCGAGTTTAATAGTGTGCTGGCTAATCTCTACCGCGATGGACAGGATTGTATGGGCTTTCACAGTGATGATGAGCCTGAACTGGGGCACAATCCGGTGATAGCGTCACTGACTTTGGGCGCGACCCGTCGATTTGATCTGATCCACAAAAAGCAGGCTGTTAAGCTGCAACTGGACCTGCCATCAGGCAGTTTACTGGTTATGCAGGGAACCACTCAGCAGCATTGGCAACACGGTATTGCCCGAATAAAGCGACCCGTTGCAGAGCGAATTAACCTGACCTTCAGGCGCATCAAAGGCAAGAGAACATCGGTTATAGAATCTGATAAAATCCAAAAATAAAAATATAAGTTTGGCACTCAATCAGTTATCAAAAAGCAAGCGCTTTTTCTGCTTATTTCAGTATTTAAAATTAAAAACACAGGCTAAATTTAGTTAAGTGTTTTGTGTTTTTCAGTGTAAGTCGGCATCGGATTTACATCCTAAAAGTACAAAGCACGCATTTGAGGTAGGCAATGTTCTGGCTCCTCTACAAAGGCAAATAAGCTCTTATCTGTGTTAGCGTCAGATTTGATTATGGAGGCATTCACAAGTGAACATTCAAAATTCGATTGAAGATAAGTTAACGGCCCATTTTGAGCCCGCTTTTCTGGAGGTCATCAACGAGAGTTCTAATCACAATGTACCTATTGGGTCGGAAACACACTTTAAGGTGGTACTGGTAACACCGCGTTTCCAGGGGCAGCGTTTGTTGCATCGTCACAAAGATGTTAACCGCGTGCTCAAAGATGAAATAGAAAACCACATTCATGCCCTTGCACTGCATACATACACTGCTCAGGAATGGGAGCGCTTGTATGGAGACGCACCGGATTCTCCTGCCTGTCTCGGTGGCTCAGGTCGCAAAGCTTCCTGAACCCGGTACAGAGCGAAGTGTTAAAAAGACGTCATTGTGACGTCTTTTTTGCTATATAGCCGGACAAAAATCGCGCAGCCAGGGAATTTACAAGAGTTTAACATTCCCATTTTTGCGAAATTTTGATAAAAAGCTCTTCTATCAATCATTTAGAACCTGTTGGACGTTGCATTAAAAACACAGGTTCTGAGATTAAACACATCGTCTCAATCAAAATCTTTGGAATTTCATGTCGCAAAAACTTAGTCAACTTATTGATGTTGTTCATGAAAAGCTTTGCTTTATGGTTAGTTTGTTCACCCTGCTGATGACGGCATTGACCTTTCTTATTGTGGTGTTGCGCTATGGATTTGACATGGGGTGGGTCGCCATGCAGGAGTCAGTGATGTATTTGCATGCTGCAATATTTATGTTGGGTGCGGCACATACGCTAAAACTGGATGAGCATGTGCGGGTTGATGTGTTTTATCGCAATTTTTGTCCCAGGAAAAAAGCCCGGGTAAACTTCTGGGGAGGCCTGGTATTTTTACTGCCGCTCACCAGTTTTATCTTTTTCATGAGCTGGGATTATGTGGCCAAGTCATGGTCATTGATGGAGGCCTCGCAGGCCGCCGGTGGTTTACCGACCTTGTTCCTGTTGAAAACCTTTATCCTGTTATTTGCGGCCACCTTGTTTTTACAGGGAATTTCTGAAATTGCAAAGAATGCCCAACTGGCTTTTTCAGGAGATCAGTAAATGGAAATCATGGCGCTATTGTTGTTTGTTTGTGTCTGTGGTGCGTTATTACTGGGTTATCCGGTGGCATTTACCCTGGCGGGCACCTCGTTGCTTTTTGCCGGTTTGGGCATAGTTACCAGCACCTTCGAAACCTCCTATCTCAATGCGTTGCCCAGCCGGTTGTTTGGCATTATTAACAATCAAACCTTGTTAGCGGTGCCATTGTTTGTGCTGATGGGGATTGTGCTGGAAAAATCCAAAGTAGCAGAAGATCTGCTAAACGCTATGGCAAAGTTATTCGGTAATTTTCAGTCTGGTCTGGTGTTATCGGTAATTTTAGTGGGGATGCTGTTAGCTGCAAGTACCGGCATAGTTGGTGCAACTGTGGTAACCATGGGGCTGTTATCGCTACCGGCGATGCTCAATAAAGGTTATCCGCAATCACTGGCCTGCGGCAGCATTTGTGCTACCGGCACATTGGGGCAAATCATTCCTCCGTCTATTGCACTGGTGTTGTTAGGCGATGTGCTCTCCGGGGCTTATCAACAGGCTCAGTTAAATATGGGGAATTTTTCGCCTGACTCTGTGTCCGTCGGTGATTTGTTTGTGGGCGCTATTGTCCCTGGATTAATGTTGGTGGCCCTGTATGCGTTGTATGTTTTGATCGTGACGCCAATCGTCACGAAAAACAAAGACAGTGCCAGCGAGGACACCTTTCAGGGCAGTGTTTTTGGCGCCTTATTCCCACCTTTGATGTTAATTATTCTGGTGTTAGGATCGATTCTGGCTGGCTTTGCGACACCCACCGAGGCCGCAGGTGTTGGGGCTACCGGCGCAATTTTGTTAGCGTTTGCGCAACAGAAAATGGACTGGAGTCGTCTCAAAGCCGCGGCCATGGATACCACCAAAGTTACCGCCATGATCTTTATGATCCTCATTGGCGCTTCCATATTTTCACTGATATTTCGGGGCTTTGGTGGCGAAGAAATGATTCACGGTTTTTTCGAAAGACTGCCGGGCGGGGAGTTTGGCGCTGTCCTGATGGTAATGGTGATCATCTTTTTCCTCGGCTTTATTCTGGATTTTATTGAAATAACCTTTGTTGTCGTACCTTTAGTGGCGCCTGTTTTGTTTATGATGGGCGTTGATCCCGTGTGGTTGGGGATCATGATTGCCGTGAATTTACAAACGTCATTCTTAACGCCACCGTTTGGGTTTGCGTTATTTTATTTACGTGGCGTGGCACCACCACAGGTGCAAACGGTTGAAATCTATAAAGGTGTTGCCCCATTTGTGGTAATACAATTGGGCCTATTGATCATGATGGCCATCTGGCCTGAATTGATTACCTGGCTCCCAGAGAAAATATACGGATAGGAAACCTATGTTGGTATTCAAAAAATGGTTTTTAGTGGCGTCTGTGACGCTGTTGATGAGTTGTACGGATTCAGCGTCAGATTCACCGGCGCAGGTTGATGGTGCTGTTGCGCAGCAATCATTTGAATGGAAACTGGTCACCAGTTGGCCGAAGAATTTTCCGGGGCTGGGCAAAGGGCCGGAAACCTTTGCTGAAATGGTTAATCAGATGTCAGCCGGGCGTCTTAATGTCAGAGTTTATGGCGCCGGTGAGATAGTACCGGGGTTTGAAGTGTTTGACGCTGTAGCGCAGGGGACCGCTCAGATTGGTCATTCCGGCCCCTATTACTGGAAAGGCAAGGCACCTGCAGCACAAATATTCACCGGAGTCCCCTTTGGTATGAATGCCCAGGAAATGAACGGCTGGCTGCATTACGGTGGTGGTCTGGCGCTGTGGCAGGAATTGTATAAGCCATTTGGGCTAATTCCCTTTGCGGGCGGTAATACCGGTACTCAGATGGCGGGTTGGTTTAAAAAAGAAATCAACAGTGTTGAGGATATTAAAGGTCTGAAAATGCGCATACCAGGCCTTGGCGCTGAAGTGTTAAAACGCCTGGGTGGCGTGCCAGTGTCACTCACCGGTGGCGAGCTGTTTACTTCATTGCAAACCGGTGCGATTGATGCCACTGAATGGGTGGGGCCTTACAATGATTTGGCGTTTGGGTTACATAAAGCCGCCGATTACTATTATGCCTTTGGCTGGCATGAAACCGGCACCACGCTGGAATTTATCGTCAACGAACAGGCTTACAAAGCATTACCTGCGGATTTGCAAAAGATTGTGGAAGTCGCCGCCAGAGCGGTAAACCAGGACATGTTAGATGAATACACGGCGCGCAATAATGCCGCGTTGCAAACCCTGTTAAATACTCATGACGTAGCGTTAAAACAATTACCGGACGATGTGATACAGGCACTCAAGGCGGCCACCGACGAAGTGTTAGCAGAGCAATCGGCGGCAGATCCGCAATTTGCCAAAATTTATCAACACTATAAAAAGTTCCAGCAAGAAGTGGCTAACTTCCATGGTATTACTGAGGCCAGACTTTACCAGAGCCGGCAATAATCCGCCCTGATGGATTGAACTTCAGGGCGACTGAATCGAATCGACAGTACGATTTTGCATTGCCATAACAGAGATACACAGCTGTTCAGAGTTGTTGAATCCTGTGCGCTGGTTACAATAGGCAGCAATTAAACAGCTGAACCGTTACTGTGTTTGGCTGTCACCATTTAACACAATAAGGAATGTCCTCAGCTATGGTTATTCAACCAAAAATTCGCGGATTTATTTGTACTAATGCTCATCCGGTTGGATGTGCGCATAATGTCAGCAGTCAGATTGATTATGTAAAAGCGCAATCCCATTCAGAAGATGGCCCGAAAAATGTACTGGTTTTAGGCTGTTCGACTGGGTATGGCCTGGCGTCGCGTATTGTGTCGGCATTTGGTTACGGTGCTAAAACTCTGGGGGTGTGTTTCGAAAAGGCACCGTCAGAAAAGAAAACCGGCACCGCTGGCTGGTACAATACCGCCGCGTTTCATCAGCAGGCTGAGGAAGCCGGGCTGTACCACAAAACCCTGAATGGGGATGCGTTTTCTAAAGAGATCAAAGCACAGGTGATTGACGCGATTAAGCAGGATATGGGGCAGGTGGATTTAGTGATCTACAGTCTGGCATCGCCGCGTCGCACTGACCCTGAAACCGGTGAAGTCTATAAGTCGGTACTCAAGCCTGTTGGAAAAAGCTATACCACCAAAACGTATGACACAGATAAGGACCTGGTACACGAGGTATCACTGGAGCCAGCTTCTGACGATGATATTCAAAATACCGTTAAGGTGATGGGCGGCGAAGATTGGGAATTGTGGTTAGATGCGTTAGGCGAAGCCGGGGTATTAGCGCAAAACTGCAAAACGACTGCTTACACCTACATTGGCAAAGAATTAACCTGGCCTATTTACGGTCATGCTACGATTGGTAAAGCGAAAGAAGACCTGGATCGCGCTGTGCAGGCCATCGAGAGCAAGCAAGCGGCGTTAAACGTCAAAGCCTATGTGTCTTCATTAAAAGCACTGGTAACTCAGGCATCTTCTGCAATTCCGGTTATGCCATTGTATATTTCCCTGATATATAAGGTGATGAAAGAAGAGGGCACCCACGAAGGTTGTATTGAGCAAATCGATGGTTTATTCCGATTGTTACAACAGGAAGCGCCACAAGTGGATGAAGCCGGGCGTTTGCGCATGGATGGTAAAGAAACCAATGATGCCACTCAGGCCAAAATAAAAGCGTTGTGGGATCAGGTGACTCAGGAAAACTTCCATCAGTTGAGTGACTATCAGGGATATCACCGCGAGTTTTTACACTTGTTTGGTTTTGGATTCGACGCGGTAGATTATCAACAGGATGTCAGTCCTTTAGCCGACTGGTAACTATAAATTTACACCGATGTTTCAGACAAAACACCGCCAAGGCGGTGTTTTGTGTTTTTACTCAGAACAATTTGGGCGAAAAACCGTATCGGATAAAAAGCCAGCTTCGTTGACAAAACACAATCTATTGCTAGTGTAATGAATAAAATCTGTACAGCTTGTGGCTAAAAATAAAGCAAAAAAACCAGCCTGGGCACATAGGCGTAGCGCAAATTGGTCATGTAGTGCTAGAATTCGGCAGTTTGTTAAGCGACGTTTCATGTGGTTACAAATTTTATTTTGTAAGACAGTGGCGCGAAGCGGATTGATAAACGGTTCTTAAGACCTTTTCAGGTTTTTGTATGGAATTCAAAATACTTATCAGGATTGGGTTTGCTCGTGAGCACAACCCTGATAAGTATTAATCCTTAACTAGTGCATGTAAGTATGATTAAAATAAAGAAAGGCCTCAACCTCCCTATATCGGGAGCGCCAACTCAAGAAATCCACGACGGTGCGCCGATTACGCGCGTTGCTGTTTTGGGTGAAGAATACATCGGCATGCGTCCCACTATGCATTGTCAGGTGGGCGATGTCGTGAAAAAAGGGCAGATTCTTTTTGAAGACAAAAAGAATCCTGGCGTTAAATTCACTGCCCCTTCTGCTGGTGAAATCATTGAAATCAACCGTGGTGCAAAACGTGTTTTGCAATCGGTTGTGATCAAGATTGCCGGTGATGAGCAGGTAGAATTTAACAAATATGAAGCGTCGGAATTAGCCGGTTTAGACAGAGAGAGCATCGTATCTCAGCTTGTTGATTCCGGATTATGGACAGCGCTACGTACCCGCCCTTACAGTAAAATTCCTGCTATTGATTCCACGCCAACTGCAATTTTTGTCAATGCGATGGATACCAATCCATTGGCAGCAGACCCTGCAGTTATTATTGCGCAGAGTCAGGCAGATTTTGAAAACGGTTTGCAGGTTGTCAGCAAGTTAACTCAGGGGAAAACCTGGGTGACTAAGGCTTCTGGTGCCTCTGTCAGCACGGGTAATGCTGCAGTAACTACTGAAGAGTTCTCTGGTCCGCACCCTGCGGGTCTGGTGGGTACGCATATCCACTTCCTTGACTCAGCAGGTGCAAACAAGTTTGTCTGGCATGTGGGCTATCAGGACGTCATCGCCATTGGTAAACTGTTTACCACCGGGCAGATTGATTCCTCACGCATTGTTGCGTTAGCCGGTCCTGTCGTATCGAACCCCAGACTGGTACGTACTCTGGTGGGTGCCAACACGGTGGAATTGACCGCTGATGAGCTTAACTGTGACGAACCCAGGGTCATTTCTGGTTCAGTATTACATGGCTTACACGCTCACGGTGTCCACGCTTATTTAGGACGTTATGCGACACAGCTTTCCGTTGTTGCTGAAGACCGGGAGAAAAAGCTGTTCGGCTGGATTACTCCAGGCTCTGATAAGCACTCGATCACTAAAGCCTATCTGGGTCACCTGAACCCAGGCAAGTTATTCAATATGACTTCAACGACCAATGGTTCAGATCGTGCCATGGTGCCAATCGGCAACTATGAACGCGTAATGCCATTGGATGTATTACCCACACTGCTTTTACGCGATCTGCTGGCCGGTGACACTGACAGCGCTCAGACTATGGGCTGTCTGGAACTGGACGAAGAAGATCTGGCGTTGTGTACCTATGTATGCCCAGGCAAATACGATTACGGCTCCGTGCTGCGGGATTGTCTGGATAAGATTGAGAAAGAGGGCTAATCATGAGTTTAAAAGAGTATCTCGAAAAGATTGAACCCGATTTCGAACCGGGTGGCAAACACGAGAAGTGGTATGCGCTTTACGAAGCCGCAGCTACCATTTTCTATACACCTGGCAAGGTCACCAAAGGGTCTACTCACGTTAAAGACAGTATTGACCTGAAACGCATCATGATTTTGGTGTGGATGGCTACCTTCCCGGCGATGTTTTACGGCATGTTCAACATTGGTCAGCAAGCACACCTTGCCATTTTGAATGGCGCTGGTGCGGTGGCTTTACCAGATGTATGGCAAGCTGCCCTGTTTACCGCATTCGGTGGACAACTGGGCGTAGACGGCGTGTCCTGGTTGGGCATGATGGGCTATGGTGCCTGTTTCTTCCTGCCAATCTATGCCGTGACCTTCATTGTAGGTGGTTTCTGGGAAGTGCTGTTTGCCTCTATCCGCAAACACGAAGTTAACGAAGGCTTCTTCGTGACTTCGGTACTGTTCGCTCTGACCTTACCGGCAACAATTCCTTTGTGGCAAGTTGCACTGGGTATTACTTTCGGTGTGGTTATTGCCAAAGAAGTCTTTGGTGGTACTGGTCGTAACTTCCTTAACCCGGCGCTATCGGGTCGTGCTTTCCTGTATTTTGCTTATCCGGCGCAAATCTCCGGTGATGCTATCTGGACGGCGGCCGACGGCTACTCAGGTGCAACTATGTTAAGTCAGGCGGCTTCTGGTGCGCTGGATTACAGCAACGTTGCGCTGTGGTGGGATGCCTTCTACGGCAACATCCAGGGCTCAGCAGGTGAAGTGTCTACACTGATGCTAGCACTGGGCGGGTTATTTATTATTTATTTGCGGATTGCTTCGTGGCGCATCGTTTTAGGTGTGTTACTCGGTGCCGCTATCTTCGCGACATTGTTAAACCTGATTGGCAGTGATACCAACCCAATGATGGCAATGCCCTGGTATTGGCATCTGGTTACTGGTGGTTTTGCTTTTGGTATGTTCTTTATGGCAACTGATCCGGTTTCTGCATCTTTTACCAATCAAGGTAAGTGGGCGTATGGTTTATTGATTGGCGCAATGTGTGTGCTGGTCAGAGTCCTGAACCCGGCCTTCCCGGAAGGCATGATGTTGGCAATTCTGTTTGCTAACTTATGGGCGCCGCTGTTTGATTATTTCGTGGCTCAGAGCAATATTAAACGGAGGATGGCACGTGTCAGCGCGTAAAGAAACTCTTGGAAGAACAGTTGGCATCGTTGTCGCTGTATGTCTTGCCTGCTCTATTGTTGTTTCTACAGCAGCGGTAGGCCTTAGAAGTCTGCAAACGGCTAATGCCCAGTTGGACAAACAAACCAACGTATTAGAAGCGGCAGGTCTGTTAGATAAAGCCGCTGGCGACATTGCCGGTACTTATGACGAATTCGTTGAAGAGCGTTATGTGGATTTAGAATCTGGCCAGTACGTTGAAGTACCGGAAGATTTCGACATGTTCAAATACGCCAAAGACGACGAATATCAGGTTCGCCCTAAGCCAGATACGGCAAAGGTGTTCCGTCATTCGAAAGTGGTCAGCGTGTACCATATTAAAAACGAAGCCGGAGACGTAACCCGACTGGTTTTGGAAGTGTACGGCAGCGGTCTTTGGAACCTGATGTATGGATTGCTGGCGGTTGATGCTGATGGCAATACAGTGCGTAGCCTGATCTATTATGATCAGAAAGAAACTCCTGGATTGGGTGGTGAGGTTCAGAACCCGGCCTGGAAGGCGCTTTGGGATGGTAAAAAGCTGTTTAAAGATGGTGACGTTGCTATTCAACTGAAGAAAAATGCCAGCGCCGATAATCCGCACACAGTGGATGCACTTTCAGGTGCAACTTTGACCTCCAACGGTGTTCAGGCGTCACTAGACTATTGGTTAAGTGATCGCGCGTTGGGTAACTTTCTGGCTAATAAGCCATGGCTTAAGTCATAAGGAGAGGCACAATGTCTAGCAATGCAAAAGAAATGAAAAAGGTATTGTTCGGGCCCATCCTGGACAGTAACCCAATTGCACTGCAAATCCTGGGTATTTGCTCAGCATTGGCAGTAACTACAAAACTGGAAACCGCACTGGTCATGTCAGCGGCACTGACCTTTGTAACGGCGTTTTCTAATTTATTTATCTCGTTAATTCGCAATCAGATCCCTTCCAGCGTGCGTATCATCATTCAGATGACCATTATCGCCTCACTGGTAATTCTGGTTGACCAGGTATTAAAAGCCTATTCCTATGAAGTGTCAAAACAGCTCTCGGTATTCGTTGGACTGATTATCACCAACTGTATCGTTATGGGCCGTGCTGAGGCTTACGCTATGAAGAGTCCACCTACCATGAGCTTCCTCGATGGTATCGGTAACGGCCTGGGTTACTCATTTGTCTTGATTGTTATTGGTACGATCAAAGAATTGGGTGGTTTCGGTACGTTATTAGGATATGAAATTCTGCCACTGGTACAAAACGGTGGCTGGTATCAGGGTAATGGCCTGCTGATTCTGCCGTTTAGTTCGTTCTTCCTGATTGGTGGCTTGATTTGGTTCATCCGTACCATTCGTCCGGAACAAGTAGAGCCTAAGGAGTAAATAAAGTGGAACATTATATTAGCTTGTTAGTGCGCTCAATCTTCCTTGAGAACATGGCACTTTTCTACTTTTTCGGTATGTGTACCTTTTTGGCGGTATCGAAAAAGGTCAAAACGGCAATGGGTCTGGGTGTTGCGGTAATCGTAGTACTGGGTATTTCAGTGCCGGTAAACCAATTGGTGTATTCAAACGTTCTGGCTCCTGGTGCGCTTGAATGGGCCGGTTTCCCTGAGGCTGACCTGAGCTTTTTGAGCTTCCTGACCTTTATCGGTGTTATTGCTGCACTGGTTCAGATTCTGGAAATGACCTTAGATAAGTTTTTCCCGGCATTGTACAACGCACTGGGGATCTTCTTACCTTTGATCACGGTTAACTGCGCCATCTTTGGTGGTGTGGCCTTTGCTATCCAGAAAGAATACACCTTTACCGAAAGCATCTTTTTCGGTGTAGGTAGTGGTGCGGGCTGGGCGATTGCCATTGTCCTGTTAGCCGGTATTCGTGAAAAGCTGAAGTATGCAGACATGCCTGAAGGTGTTCGTGGCCTGGGGTCTGTATTTATTATTGCTGGTTTGATGGCGTTGGGCTTCCAGTCCTTCTCCGGTGTATCAATCTAAGCGGCGTCAGGAGAGGAATAAAAGATTATGAATCCAACTGATATTTACCTCGGCGTAGGTATGTTTATCGCTATCGTTTTGGCATTGGTGTTTATTATCATGTTCGCTAAATCGAAGCTGGTTCCCACCGGCGATGTTAAAATTCTGATTAATGGTGATCCTGATAAAGCGATCACCGCATCACCGGGTGGCAAGCTGCTGGGTGCCCTGGCGGAAAATGGTATTTTCGTAAGCTCTGCTTGCGGTGGTGGTGGCTCTTGCGGCCAGTGCCGTGTCGATATCAAAGCCGGTGGTGGTGAAATCCTGCCCACCGAGCTGGATCACATTACCAAGCGCGAGGCCCGTGAAGGTTGCCGTTTGTCCTGCCAGGTTGCTATTAAGCAAGATATGGACATTGAATTACCGGAAGAAATTTTCGGTATCAAGAAGTGGGATTGTGAAGTTATTTCTAACGACAACAAGGCCACTTTCATCAAGGAGCTTAAGCTGAAGATTCCAAACGGGGAGAGTGTACCTTTCCGTGCGGGTGGTTATATTCAGATCGAAGCCCCTGCTCACCACGTTAAATACAAGGACTTCGATATCCCGGCGGAATATCGTCCTGACTGGGAGCGTTTCGGTTTCTTTGATATCGAATCTAAAGTGGATGATGAAACCATCCGTGCTTATTCCATGGCTAACTATCCGGAAGAAGAAGGCATTATTATGTTGAACGTGCGTATCGCTACGCCGCCACCTAATAACCTGAGCCTGCCGGCCGGTAAGATGTCTTCTTACATCTGGAGTCTGAAAGAAGGTGACAAAGCCACTATTTCTGGTCCATTTGGTGAATTCTTTGCGAAAGAAACCCAGGCTGAAATGGTGTTTGTCGGCGGTGGTGCAGGTATGGCGCCGATGCGTTCGCACATCTTCGATCAGCTGCGTCGTCTTAAATCAGACCGCAAGATTTCTTTCTGGTACGGTGCCCGTTCACTGCGTGAAATGTTCTATGTAGAAGATTTCGATATGCTGCAGGATGAAAACGATAACTTCCAGTGGCATGTGGCCTTGTCTGATCCACAGCCAGAAGATAACTGGGAAGGCTATACCGGCTTTATCCACCAGGTATTGTTAGAAAACTACCTGAAGGATCACCCGGCGCCGGAAGATTGTGAATTCTATATGTGTGGACCACCTATGATGAACGCGGCGGTTATCAATATGCTCAAAGACCTGGGCGTAGAAGGCGATAACATTATGCTGGACGACTTTGGCGGTTAAGACAGTAAATATTTGAAAAAAGGGGCTAAGGCCCCTTTTTTAATAGGCCCTAATTAGCAACGATTTTAAGTTTTAAACATGAACATAGTATCACTTCGCGTCTGCCTATTTACCCTGATAGCCCTTTGCTTAATGTTGGTGGCAGGGTGCCAGCAACCTCCAGCGGAAGTCCATCTGTCTGGCCCGACGATGGGCACGACCTACAATATTAAATACTGGTCAGAAAATACAACTGACAGCACATTGCTGCAGCAACGCATTGATGATGAGTTGGTACATATCAACAAGCTGATGTCTACTTACGACCCTGCGTCTGAGTTGTCGATGCTGAACCAGACAAAAAGCACCGAACCCTACCCACTGTCCTCTGAAACATTGGTGGTGGTTGAAGAAGCTTTGCGTATTGGCAAACTGAGCAATCAGTATCTGGATATCACCGTCGGACCTTTGGTAAACCTCTGGGGATTTGGTCCTCAGGCCAGACCGGAAGTGATCCCCTCCGATGTGGATATCGATGCTGCCAGAGCCAGAGTGGGCATTGATAAACTATCCGTAAGCGGTAACAGTTTAAGCCGGGCTCATCCGGATATGTACGTAGATTTGTCCACCGTGGCAAAAGGCTATGGTGTTGACCAGGTGGCGGAGATAGTCGCGTCTTTTGGCATTGACAATTATCTGGTAGAGATAGGCGGAGAAATGCGTGTGGCAGGTGTTAAGCGCAATGGCCAGGCGTGGCGAATTGCTATTGAAAAACCGGTTTCTCTTGAGCGGGCAATACAGGAAATTATCACTGTTGGTAATAACGCTATCGCGACATCAGGCGACTACCGCAATTATTATGAAGAAGACGGTATGCGTTACTCCCATCTCATTGATCCAAAAACCGGAAAGCCAATTCAGCATAATCTGGTCTCTGTTACTGTGGTGCATCCTTCCTGTTTAACCGCTGACGGATATTCCACGGCAATTGCAGTAATGGGTAAAGATGCGGGGCTGGCTATGGCATTGGAAAATGATCTGGCGGTTTTGTTGATTACCCGAGAAAATGGCGAGTTTAAAGAGTATACTACGCCGGGTTTTGATTCATTTATGAGTAAAAAAGGGTAAGTACGCAGTGAGTACCTTTCTGTTAGCATTCGTGTTCTTTTTAATAGTCGTTGCCGCAATGGCAATTGGTTATATTTTACAAAATAAAACAATTTCAGGCTCCTGCGGTGGGCTCGGTGCATTGGGCATCGACAAGGCATGTGACTGCCCTGAACCCTGTGATCGTAAAAAGGCCCGTATTGAACGGGAAGAAGCCCGGCAAAAAAAGATTGAGGAATGGCAAAACAATAAAATTGTTTAATTGTCAGCGTCACGGTTATTTACGGGCATCTGGTCGTCAGATGCCTGACTCTACTCCATAAAGTAAACTTTGTTTCACGCTATGCGGTTTATTTTCCATCTGTCATTGATGCAATAAAGCGCTTACAATCCTTTACATGTCTGGCTTAAATTCAGACAATAAGCATCGTTTTAGATGACATCCATCACTGTATCCAGTCATCTCAGAGCTCATTCATCTTGTCAGTAGCCTTGTGTAGCACAGCTCTGCAGGCTCAGGTTGAATCCGACTCAACAAATTTTGAGCGCGGCCGTTAAGGTTAGGCGTAAGTACAATAAAAATTAAATCAATAAGGTTGCAATATGTGGTTTCAGAAGTCTATTAGTCAAAGACTGATCGCTGTTTGTGTTTCGGGAATCGCTTGTTTGTTTTTGCTATATGGAATTTGGCAGGTGCAACAAGTGAAATCCAGCACGATTGAACGCGTCAACGGCGATATTCAAAACATCGTATCCCAAAAAGCCACAGAAATTGCCGGTTTTTTCTATGCCAAGGGGCAGGTGATCCACAGTGTATTTGCTAATCCGCTGGTATTGGATTGGTTTGAAGATTACGACGACCGCCGCAGTGATATTTCCAATGATGAAGATTATCGCAAGGTTTGGGACTTTTTTAAGTTTTTCTCCGATAAAGACGCGGCGATAAAAAGTGTCTTCTTTGGCTCTGCCAATACATTTGAATATTTCGATTTAAATGGCCGTTACGACGGCGACCCTAATTATTACACCAATAAACGCCCCTGGTGGTTTGAAGCCCAGGATAAGGGGCGCTTATACCTGTCAGATCCGGCAGTGGATGCAAACGACGGTTCAATTTCAGCCACCATTAAAACCGTGGTGAACCGCAACGGCCGTTTTCTGGGTATCGGCGGTATGGACATTCTGATTTCCACCATTGGCGAAGAGCTGCTGAGTAAAATCAAATATCAGGGCATGGGTAATGCGTTTCTGGTAACCGACAAAGGGGTGTTGGTATATTTTCCCGGCTTCAATGAACGCTTCCCTCCGGGGTCGGATATGAGCAAGGTTGACAGTATTTTTAGTGATACTGAAGGTTTTGCCCAGTTAAAAAATATGGTTACCCGCCAGGACAGCGGGGTCACACAAGTGTACTGGAAAGATGAACACTACAAAGTCATCTTCGATAAAGTTGCCGGTGAATACCCTTACTTCAACTGGAAACTGGGCTTTATGGTGCCGGACGAAGCAATTAGTGCGCCGGTGACCAGTGCCGTATGGCAGGTCACTTTCCTGATGATTATTATGTTGGCCATTATTGCAGTGATGGTGTTCATGATTGTGCGTCCTATGCTTAATCCGCTGAACAGCATGGTACACGCCATGAAAGACATTTCCCGCGGCGATGGCGACCTGACTAAACGCATTGATTTAAAGCGCGAAGATGAAATTGGTCAGCTGGCCAGCGAATTCAATCGCTTTATGGACAAGATCCAGGCCCTGGTAAAACAGACCATGGATATTACTACCGAGGTTAACCGTACAACCAAAAGCGTTAGTGAGATCACGCAACACAACCTGGATCTGGTGAATAACGAAAAGAGCGAAATTGAATCGGTCGCCAGCGCCAGTTATGAAATGGCCGAAACCAGTAAAGACGTTTCCCGCAATACCAGTGGTGCTATGGAAGTGGCGGACAATGTAAAAGCTGAAATGGACAAAGGCAGCGCCGTAGTAAAATCGGCTGTTGGTGATATCAACTCTTTGTCGACGCAGATTGGCGAAGCCGCGACGGTTGTTGCCGCGCTGGAAGCGGAAACCGATAAAATTGGTGAAGTGCTGGACGTTATCTCTGCCATTACCGAACAAACCAATTTGTTAGCCCTCAACGCGGCTATTGAAGCGGCCCGCGCTGGTGAAATGGGACGTGGTTTTGCTGTGGTCGCGGATGAAGTCAGAACCCTGGCCAGTCGTACCCAGGAATCCACCCGCCATATCCAGGAAATCATTGGCGCCCTGCAAACTACGGCAAAACAAGCCAGTCAGGCCATGACCGCCAGTAATTCCCAGGCGGAGTCTGGTGTGCAACGGGTGGCTGATTTGCAAACCGTGTTAGATCAGGCGTTCTCTGGTGTAGAGCAAATCCAACAGCAAATGCAAAGTATCGTAGCTGCCAACACGCAGCAATCATATACAGCTGAAGAAATTGCCAGAAACGTCAGCCACATTACTGAACTGGCCGATGAAACTGTCATGGAAAGTAAAGACGTTGAGAAAAACATCTCAGAGCTTAAGCGTCTGGCCAGCAATCTGGACGAAGTGCTGAAACAGTTCAAGGTTTAGTCTGCCTGGCCGGAGCTTTCCAGCAAGACAGAGGTTAATTTAAACATTGCTTTAATGGCACTATTGTCGGCGCGTTGCCTGTGTTCTTTTACAGGTCCGCCGTGATTGTGTTCGAAGTTCATGAGAATCAGGCCCTTTGGTGCAACACGTCGAATGGCCAGAAAAAAACTCAAGATAGGCAACACGGATGTTGCCCAGGTCATTGCAAGTGCAGGGATACACTCTCAGTGACGGTCTGCAGGTTCCGCAAATCAACCTCACTGCTGCAACATAATCCCACCAGCTAAAAACCGTATTAATTCGCCTAAAAATCCACTAGAATACTGTTCAAATAAACAGTGTTTCAGTGTGTTTTGCGTAAATTCATTCACATCGATATGGACTGCTTCTATGCTGCCGTGGAGATGCGAGACAATCCAGCGTTGCGTGGAATTCCGATTGCCATCGGGGGGAGCTCTGATCGCAGAGGGGTGATATCCACCTGTAATTATCCGGCCAGAAAATTCGGGGTTCGCTCTGCCATGGCGACTGCGCACGCTATGAAGCTATGTCCGCACCTGACATTGGTGCCGGGGCGCATGGATGTGTATGTGGAAGAGTCACGCAAAATAAAAGCGATATTTAAACGCTACACTGACATCGTTGAACCCCTGTCTTTAGATGAAGCCTTTTTGGATGTTTCCGATTCCACCCTGTTTGCAGGTAGTGCAACACGGATAGCGCAAGACATCCGACAGGCAATATTCGATGAAACCGGTCTAACGGCGTCTGCCGGTGTGGCGCCCATAAAGTTCGTGGCAAAGGTTGCCAGTGATGAAAACAAGCCCGATGGACTGTGTGTCATCCCACCACAAAAACTGCTGGAATTTGTCACCAGATTACCACTCAAGAAAATTCCAGGCGTAGGTAAGGTTACTCAGGAAAAGCTGGCATTGTTGGGGCTGGAAACTTGCGCCGACGTGCAAAACTATCCCAGAGAGCGATTGCTAAAACAATTTGGCAAGTTTGGTAAGATACTTTGGGATCGCTGTCATGCGGTGGATGACAGAGCGCTCAGCACTCACCGTGAACGAAAATCCGTGGGTATCGAAACGACACTGGCCCAGGATATTCACACGCAGCAGCAATGTCTGGAGATTATTCATAAGCTCTACCCTAAACTGATCAAAAGGCTGAAAAAGGTAAGCCCAAATCTCACCGTTCACAATCAGGGAATAAAACTGAAATTTTCTGATTTTCAACAAACCACCATGGACCAACGCACTCAGGTGGTATCGTTAAGTACCTTTGAGACCTTAATACCACAAATTCTGGCTCGTCAGCAAAAACGCGGTATTCGCCTGGTAGGATTACATGTGGCCATGCCCCACGAAGCCGATAGTCGGCAACTGCCATTGCGGTTTGAAGCCGGGGGCGGCGGCGAAACGGAATCTTAACTGCACAATTTACCGGTATTTTTGAATAGATGGTTTTGTCAGTGGCTTGTGACGCTGCGCTGAACCCGGCAAAATGAGCACCTCATTTTCTTCATTTGCCTAATATCAATCGTCGCTTACAGAGGTTGGTATCAAACCCGATAACAAGGAGTTTTCCCATGGCTTATCCAAATATTATCGACATTAACAGTATCGCCGATGCATTGGCCCAATCCTCAGATTGGGATGCCCTGATCGTCGTGGCCCCCAAGGCGGAAGCCGTTACCGACACCAGCATTAAAACTGCGCTACTAAAACATCAGGAAATAGACGCCAGAGTGGATGCTGAAGTATTGCTGTTCAGTGGTGAAAACGTTCCCGGAAAGCGTATTGTTTTTGCCCCAACCGGGGAGCTTTCACGTTATTATGACGATGTCAGACGGTATTTCGATGTGGCCAATAAAGCCGCAAAAGTGGCAGTGTCGGCGGGTATACGCAAGCCGCTGATGTGGGTGGAAGCCGCAGAAGGTCAAAACTTTCAAAATGCCATTGGTGCCGCCTACCTCGGGTTTACCCAGGGATTGTGGCAACCCCTGGAAGCGCGTGAAGCGCTGCGTGAGGATGATATCGAACCCATTCAGGAAATTGGCCTTATTACCGGCGATTCTGTGACGTCTTCCTCCTGGTTGATGGCAGCTGAAGCGGGAAAACGCGTGGCGCGAGATTTGTGTGGCACTGAACCGGAGCGTATGGCCCCCCCCCGGTTTTGCAGACTATTGTGTCTCTGCCTTAGCGGGTAGCGCGGTAAAGGTGGAAGTGATCAGCAACCAACGCCAATTGGAAAAAGACTACCCTTTATTGTTTGCCGTGGCTCGTTCGTCTGAGTCGGTAGAACGCCATCAGGCACGTGTTATTACCATGACTTATGAAGGCGAGGGACCAATTGAGCACAGTTTGTACCTGGCCGGAAAGGGTATTACCTATGACACAGGTGGCGCAGACCTGAAAACCGGTGGTCACATGGCGGGGATGAGTCGTGACAAAGGCGGTGCGGCAACTGTGGTAGGTTTTATGAAAATGCTGGCCGCGATTCAGCCCAAAGGCATAAAAGTGGTGGCCGAAGTGGGTGCGGTGCGCAATAGCATCGGCTCCAACGCTTTTGTGGCAGATGAAATCATTACCAGTCGCGCCGGCGTCAGGGTCCGTATCGGAAATACCGATGCCGAAGGACGTCTGGTATTATGCGATGTATTGACTCACCTGAAAGAGCTGGCTGCAGAAGATGACAAAGCGGAATTCTTTTCAGTGGCCACGCTGACCGGCCATGCCGCTCGTGCCGTTGGACCTTATACAGCGTTGGTCGAAAACGGGGTTGCCAGGGCAAAAAACAGTGCTCAGCAATTATCTGTTGCGGGCGACTTGTGGGCGGACCCGGCTGAGATATCGCGTTCCCGTCGGGAAGATTTCGATTTTGTTAAACCGCGCACCAAAGCCGATGATATTTTATCCTCTAACAATGCAGCGTCTGCGGTGACGGCCAGAGGCCATCAGTTCCCTATGGCGTTTTTGCAACTGGCGTCAGGGCTGAATGATACACAGTACGCCTATACTCACGTCGACATTGCAGGTAGCGGTGTCGAAGGGGGGGATTGGCAGCATGGTAAACCGACGGCTGCGGGATTGATGATGTTAGCAGGTCGTTATTTAATTTAACCCGGAGCAGGTTGCTCCATCTAAAGAGAAAGACCAATGCGATTTCCTCCTGTTGTGTGGCTATTAGCCGCTATTGCCGCACTGAGTACCACTTCAGGCACCTTAATGGTGTTGGTGGCGGGTATCTTTGGTGCGCAGGTGGCTCCGGCTCAGCAATATGCCACACTGCCTCTGGCACTGATGATTTTGGGGACCGCATTTTCGGTATCTCCCATTGCTCTGTTAATGCGAAAGCTGGGACGTAAAAAGGTATTTATGATGGCGGCAGTGATGGGAATTGCTGCCAGTCTGGTGGCCGCAAATGCGGTAAAACAGGCTTCCTTTGTGCAATTTTGTCTGGCCTCTGCCATGCTGGGCTGTGCAATTGCCGGGTTTCAGCAAATCCGTTTTGCAGCGATAGAATGGGTCAGCTTAGATCGTGTGCCTAAGGTGGTGTCACTGGTTTTATTAGGTGGGCTGGTAGCTGCTATTTTGGGACCGGAATTGTCTGTACTGGGGCAGGGACTGACACCCGGTAGTTTTCAGGGGACTTTTTATTTACTGGCCTGTATCCAGGTCTGTTGCTTTATTTTGTTTTTGTTTTATCAACCCAAAAAGACAGAAGAACTACAACAGAGCCGGGCACACGCTTCGCAAACAGCCGGTAATAAACGCTTTTTGCGCAATCCGGGATTTGTGGTGGCGGTACTCTCGGCCAGTCTGGGTTACGGTTTAATGGCCTTTATCATGACGGCAACACCGGTGCATATGCACGTCTTTGAGCATCACAGCCTGGCGGATACTAAAGTTGTGATCCAGAGCCATATAGTAGCCATGTTTTTACCGTCTTTTTTCAGTGGCTGGTTGATTGGCAAAATAGGCGAGTTAAAGCTCATATTAACAGGCATTGTTATGTTTGGATTGTGTATCCTCGCCGGGTTTTTTGCCGTCGGCTACTGGCATTACTGGGTAACTTTGGTGCTCTTAGGCATCGCCTGGAACTTCCTGTTTACTGCCGGAACCAGTTTATTACCCAAAGCTTATTTACCGGAAGAACGGTTTCAGGCACAGGCGCTGAACGATGGCGTTATGTTTGCCATTCAGGCCGCAGCCTCATTGTCAGCCGGAGCGGTACTGTATTTTCTTGGGTGGCAGGCCATGATAATTGTTTGTCTGTTTACCCTACTATTACTTTTAGCAATTATACTAATAAACAAAGAGCATATTCCCAAATGAGTTTCTCGCAGTAAAAGCTTCGCTAGTTCTCTTAGCCAAAAAGTTTGGCACTTTAAAAGACTATTCTCGTGAGCATTAGAATATGGTTTCGCTAATCTCAATTGCGATCCAGTTAGTCACAGAGATAAGTAGTTAATTACCAGAACCATCGGATTCAAACCCAAGCTGCACTGTTTCGCCCTTATCCAAGCTTGCTTCAACCATTCCTGCTCCCGCAACATTTCCCGCTATCAAGGAGATAATACCTTTACCATTTTGGCCTGTTAAAACATTACCTGAAGCTGGCACGATAGTAGCTAAATCCGGCGAGCTAAGAGAAAACCGAACAAGAATATCGCCCAATGGCATATCATTTCCATCTGTAATTACTACCTCGACGATTAGTGGGTTATCAATTGAAAGTTGGTTGTCAGGCTCGCCAAACTGGTTAAATATACTCAGCGATAATTGCCTTTCTTCTGCAACTGGGTCAGGTCCGGTGGTGACTGTATCATCTTGCATCAAGTCCATTATTAACGGGATTGGCGTAGCTACAGGAAAATCATTTTCATTACCAGTAACTAGCAAAATCGTGCTTTCATCCGAACTTCGGAGAACACTTATTGTTTGGTTTGATGGTTTCCAGATTGCGAAGTCAGCCTTGCCATCAGAGTCAAAGTCTGCAGCGAAGGGTATATCTTCTTCCCCTGAACCAACATTGTATTTTGTAATTGTTTCACCAGTCAGTGAACTAAGAACCATCCAATCAAAAGAAATTGTGTTGTATAACGCTAGGTCTGAGATGCCGTCACCATCATAATCAGCTGGGATTGGAACTTCATCTGCACCTATACCAAAAATGATGCGTTGAATTCCATCTTCTCGGGAAGAATTATAATTAACTTTTTCCCCTGCAGAGTTCTTAATATACCAATATTGAGTCGAAGGCCTCCAAACAGCCATATCGGTAATTCCATCTCCATTGTAATCAGCGGGAACTGGGATGTCAGTTTCTTCTCTACCAAATACGATTCTCTGAATACCATCTCCAACATCGGAGTTAAAACCAGAGCCTGAAGAGTTCTTTACATACCATGTTAAATTTGAAGGTCTTCTAATTGCAAAGTCGTGTACACCATCACCATCATAATCCCCTACTACGGGTATATCACTTGCGTTCCTTCCGAATTGGACTCTTTGAATACCATCTTGGTTAATAGAATTCGTATTACCACCGCTTGAATTTAATACATACCAATACCCTGTCTCGGGTCTTCTGACTGCAAAATCATATTTCCCATCGCCATCAAAATCACCAGCAACAGGAATATCGCTTGATTGTTTGCCGAATATTTCTGATACACCAAATGGGCTTTCAAATGAATAAGTTGACGCGCGCCTCATGATTATATCTGCAACACCATCTCCAGTATAATCGTGTGGAGTTGTAGAAATTTCTGCAAAAGAAAAATTGGTAAACATACTAAAAAACAAAACAACAAACAGGCTAAAAATATTTGTTAGGGGTTTCATCAAACTTTCCATATTATATCAGTGAATACAACCAACGGAGTTTAGCAGCCAAAGATAAAATACCTTACATAAAAGGTGATTAATCTTCGTCCCGGCCTAAGACAGTCTTGTTGGTTTAGTAGACTATGGTCGTTAAAGCACATAAACAGGAGTTATGTTTTTGGGGAATTTCCCAAAATTTTGTAAAAATAGGGTGGTGTTGGTTCTAAAGCTGGTGCTGCTTAGCTGGGAAAATATCTACCAATTTGGGTGTCGGGGTGTTTAGCAACTGATATAGGGTGATCGGGATTCCGTTTATGATTTCAAAATACCTTAAGCGATTGATTTATTTTACTTTATTTTTCCAGCGTTCTTTGAACCGTACTCAAAGAACAACCTAGTTGTTTAGCAATCTTACGAAGTGAGACACCTTCAGCTCTTAGCTTCTTAATGTTCTTGTTTCTTGTGTAGTCGGGGCTTCTACCCTTGTACTTACCAGCAGCTTGAGCAATTGCTATTCCTTCAAGCTGTCTTTCACGAAGCATTGACCTTTCAAACTGATACACAGCACCTAACATGGAAAGCATTAGCTCTTGCATCGGATTAGCTTCTCCAGTGAAGTGTAAATTTTCCTTGTGGAACCTAACGCTTATCCCATTAGCATTTAAGTCTTTAACAAGGTTTAGCAAGTCTTCAAGGTTGCGAGCTAATCTACTGATATCGTGTACGTGAATACAATCACCATCACGAACATACTCAAGCATAGCTTTTAAGGCAGGTCTGTTTGTGTCTTTGCCTGAACACTCATCCTCGAATATTCTATCAAATGTAATACCACAATCAGCTAACTGGCGTTCATTATTTTGATCGGTGCTTGAGACTCTTATGTAAGCAATGTTACTCATATAACGTACCTATTTAAATCTAAGACTTCAAAATCTTAATGGATTTCGGGGCCGATGGCAACACAAGAATAGGGGCTACAGCCTGATTTTGTAGTCAGGTAGAAGTGTACGCATTGGGGTGTACTCTAATGAACTTTGGAACACCCTGAATGGACTTCTCTTAAATTAACTTGACCTAACAGTTATCAACGCTAACATGTAACATGATATTTAGATGAAGGTGATATTATGAGTCATGTTATTAGAGTTCCATCCACTGTTTACTCAAGGTTAGAAAACCTCGCTCAAGGCTTTGACACTCCTGTCAATGTCATTGAAAGACTATTAAACCATTATGAAGGCGTTGATCATGAAACCTATGTAAAAGAAAAAAGCGCTCCTAAATCAAGAGATAATACAAAGTACCTTTTTAATGGCAAAAAGTTAGCTAAAAATAGGCTGGTTCTCGCTGTCGTTAAACAATACGTTGCTGATAATCCCGGCATTGGCTTTAACAAATTGTCATTAACTTTCCCCAAAAAGCTTGAGGGAGGATCTCACGGTGTATTTAACAAACTTGATTATGTATCCAATAAGTACGAAGGAAAAAAAGATAAAAGGCACTTCATGAAAGAAGACGAAGTTATTAATTTGATCGATGGTTCCATAGTTGTATGCGATCAATGGACGTTAGATAATCTGACTAACTTTATAGAAAAAGCAAGGAAGCTTGGTTATGTGATTGAGGCTTCTTAGAAGGGGCCTAAGCAACTTTTTAACTTTAAAATATTATGCATTTATTCATAATTGCATTTTATATATCAATTGCCTCAAGGTCACACTATTCATGGGATACAGAAAGACTACCACCAGCAACTGTCAATTGTATTTGAGAATAATTCACATTAGTCTTTAGAGTTGTAAACCAAGTATCATAAAGGCTGTGTGCGTATTTAGTGGTGTTTATTCGGAGTCACCTACCAAGTGACAGGTAGGAGGGGGGAGTATTTAACGCACTAGCCTGAATCAGTAACCGAGATTATACTACTTCTCCATTTGTGGAATTAAATGCACGTAGCGGATAATCTCTTATCTCATTCAATATTCTGACTTCTTCTCGTTTCACTTCAAGTTCATTAAAAACAAATGGTGTTGTGTTTCTACTGCTATGCATAAACTTGAAAGTGTTCCCAGCGTTCACAGGCTTGTATTTACTCGCTACCTTCGCCATGTAGGACGCTGCATAAAAGAATTCAACAAAGAGGTTCCCTATAGCTTTTCCTGCATATTGCTTGCGCTCCTGAAGCTTGCGTGTGTCGATGTAGTAAGAGCCTGTGTTATTGTCCAAACATCTTTGTAATGCTTCTTGTTGTTGGTGGTAAGATTCAAAGTCCATCTTGTCTGATTCAAGCAGAAAGAACCCAGAACAAGAAGCAAAGGGGGTCTCCTTCCAGTCCCAACCAAAGTAGCTGTAAAGATGTGCGGAGTCTTGCTCTGGTTGTCTGTAAGTGCATTGGTTTACATAGCAGCCTGTGATCTTGTCCCATAGTCGTTTCTTAATTTTATTGTCAGCCATCGTCTTGATTGCTTGTGCCATCCCTGATGTAGAGTAATCCCTAGTCTTTGGCAAGTAGATCAGTAGGTGGTGGTGATAGGCGTTTACCATTACCTCTGAGTTCTTCTCTGTTACGCGGATGAACTCTACAGGGTTGTAGGGGGATGGTTTATTGGTTGTGACCCCATAGTACTTGCGGTAAATCGAGTCTTTGAGATCGTCCATAAAGTCGCTGATATCAAAGCATGTATTACCGGGGTAGAGGTTTAATCTCACTACTACCAGTTCTTTGTTAATAGCCATCTGTTTGATGGTGGATCGTAGTATGGTATCCAACATACGCTTCACAGACTGTCCCTTGTCGCCATGAGCCGATGGCGAAGAGTTGATCGGTAGAGTAACTCCATTGTAGGAGTGAATACCTTTTGTGAGGTAAGATGGTTTGTCTTTCTTCAAAGTGAAGAAGTTATTATTGTATTCTTTGATCAAGGATTTCCCTTGTTGATTCATTTTTAAAGTCTCCTTTCTTAAAGTGTTTTGGATTGTTGTATTGAGGACTGAGTTAACGCGGTAAGGGGTTAGAGTAACGAGTGTTTTTAGAACGCTTTCCATGCCTCTATCCAGATAACTGGTCCTTATGTTCTGTAAGGTCTAGGGAAATGTTGACACAGGGTTAGAATTGTGTTTTCATTACCGATATTATAGGATATTTTTAATCTTAAATTTTATTTGACCTTTATTTTCAGTATAACATGGTTGTCAACACTGTGTGGCGCACAGCACTTCAATGTAACAAAATCTCTTGCGTCTAATAGCATAAGATGAGATGTGCAAGTGCTTCTCAGAGGCTCTGAAAGCTATTCTAAGGTGATTTCTCTGTTTACCCTAGCCTGCCCCCTTACCTGCATAAAAATAACGTCTTAAATCGCGATTTAGAAAATATTTGCCGATAAAGTCAACGGTAGAATGCAGTTTTCAGAGGAGCAAAGGTGAACTGATTTTCAGACCCTAAGTGATGCTTAATCTCTAATCCTCGATTACTTTCAATACCTTTACCCTCGTTCCGTCTGGTAGGGTTACTGTGTCTGGTTTAGTAATATCAAATCTTTTCATAGGAGATTGAATGACTGCACCTTTTTTAAGTCGGTATTCCATGTAAGGTTGTAATGCAAAATCTTCAACCTCTACCTCTTCAATAAATGACATAGTTTCATTGTCGTAAAGAGGTTCTACTTTCAATTTCTGGTGGGTAAGCTCATAAGTGAAAGCTGACAACTTCCCTCGTTCTAAAATGAATAGTGTACCGCCTGCTTGAGGTTTGGCTTTGAGTGAAAAGGCTTTTGTTGGCTCTGCTTGCGGTGGCACATTGTTCACTTCTACAGACAACACATCGTTAGCACCCGCAGAACAAACAAGCTTGTAGGTGGCTCTCAGAAACTGGTTTACTCTTTGGCGGTCTTGACCACTACGTTTTAAGTCTGTCAGTAGCTGTGCTAGTTCTTGCTCTCCAATAACCGCCTCAGGTTTTAGCTGTTCTCTTGCGAGCTTAAGTTGTCTTTTACTAGTTTTGATTTGTGTTTGAACGTTATTGATTTGCTTTATTAATTGGGTGTCATCTTCGAGGAATCCCAAACTAGCTGTTAATTTGGTTTCTCGGTTCTTGAGTGAGTCAAGTTCTTGCTCAATAGCAATAATGTTTTCTTCAACGTCACGGATTGCTTGTTGGTTACTCGCAAGCACCGATTTAAAGCTGTATTGAGTAACATCGAGCATAGCTTTTTCTATTAGGTCATAACGATACAAACGATTATTAGAGCATCCAGAACCAGACTTAGCAGCTATGCAACGTAGGTACTTGTCATTACCCCCTTTGTTCTTACAAGTCAGATTCATTTTGCCATTGCACTCGCCACAAAAGACAAGCCCCTGTAACAAGTTGGCGAAGATATCCGTCGTTCTTCCTATTAGGTGCTTACCTCTTTTATCGAGTGTTCGTTGCAGGAGGTTGAACTCTTTCTTGGAAATAATTTCGGGGTAGTAGTTTGGTAGGATTTGTGACTCTGCCTCTCGTCCTTTTTTGCTCCTGTACAATTGCAGTTCGCCATGCACGGCAGGGTTTCTAGTAATGTTCTTGATGCCAGACGGATGCCACAAACCAGATTTATTAAATTCTGAGATAGGTTGTATGCCTTCCTCATTTAAGATCCTTGCTGTTGTGGGGTTACCGTGAATCTTGCTTAGCTCAAAAATACGCCTCACTGTTTGGGCTTTGCGAAAGTCAACAACCAGCTCTCTGTTATCTTTACTGTGGGTCTCTACGTACAGCCAAGCTGGTATCTTGGTTGTCATAACTTTGTTAAAGTCTGCGGCTTGCTGCTGCTTTTGTTTCCATTTCTCGCTGACCCTTTCTCCTTTAAGCCTCGAACTTTCAAAGGCTTCATGAGCATACATTGCAATTTTGGTAACGCTGAAAACGTCATCAGCGTGTTTCTGTTCAAGAATGTCTCCAGTCTTCAAAAACGCGAGATTAACACCTTGTTCTAGGATTTCGGTGATCAAGTCATAGGTCGCTTTGAAGCCTTGGCGAGAGAGCCTGTCGAAGTGTTCAAAACAAATTATACTGCCAGGTATTATTTTTCTTAGCCTTACAGCTTCTAGTAGTGACTTGAGAGCTTCCCTTTCATCTCCGTTGTAGGCTGATATGCCTAAGTCGCTGTAAACAGCATGTTCAGCTTTTTGATATTCAGGGTGATTATTGCAAAACTTATCGAATTCTTTTAACTGTCGTCTTTCAGAGTCTGACAAGACTTGAGTCTTTGAACTGTATCTGACATACGAATACGCATATGGCATTATTTAAGTAATTCTTTGGCATTCCATAAAATCCATGATAAAAAAAGTAGGGGGACAGTACAAGTAATCATGTTGTCCTGTATCCCCGTTTTGATTTTCTTATTGTGGGTGCTGCGCTGGTGGCATCAGGATGCAACTGTAGCGGTGAGCACTCAGGCAACCCTGCTTTCCGAAAAAGAGTAATTTATGAGTCAACATTCAGCAAACAATACCCTGTTACCCGGATTGTACCGGCATTACAAAGGCCATGATTATCAGGTGATCGATACGGCCACCCATTCTGAGGATGAAAGCTTGTATGTGATTTACCGGCCCCTGTATGGCGAGGGCAAATTGTGGATACGGCCCTTCAGCATGTTTACCGAAACTGTACTGGTTGACGGCAAGCAAATCCCTCGATTTGCCTATGTTGGCCCGATGGGGGAAAGTGCCTGATGAACAGTATTGATTTATTTGGCATTGCCACTTTGACATTACCGCAAGAATGGTTGCAACACGAATCCGATATGAAACCGGATAAGTCGTTGAATTTTGGAAGTCAGGTACCTGAAATCGTTTTACTCAATCAAAACCACGAAGCCGGAAACCTGACCATAAAATGTTATCAGTTTGATGTTAAGGATGAACAGCAACAACAGCATCTGATAAACAGTGTCTATCCCCAGGCTGATTACGAAACCATTACCGAAGGGGTGCTTTGTGATTTAGAAGAACTGCGCGGTGAAGAAGATGGTGAGGATATTGTTGTCACCCGCTGGCGGATTTCTTCTATCAAAAATGCCGATAAGTTTGTCTTGATGACGTTTAGTTTTAGCGCTGCCCTGGCCGACCTGAACAGCGATGCAGTGAATGCGGATATCAGTAATATTGAAAATGCCATAAAGCAGGCGAATTGGTGAATCTTTAAAACTTCATTTTCTAAGGAGCGTAATAAAATTAATATAAATCGGTTGTACTGATTTTTATACTATGTCAGTGTTGGTTACTGATAGAGTGATTTTTGTACAACCTTTTGCGGGTATATTAGTTCCCTATGCTTAGTGCGTTTATCTTTGTCGCCTCACTTAAAGTTTGTGGTTTTGTTGAAGACCATAATGGCGCTCCACTGAATAATGCGACAGTAAGGGAGCAGGCTACTGTGAACACTGTATCTACAGATGCTAAAGGGCAGTTTTGTATCAACCTGACGAATACTGAGTCAGTTTTAACTGTTTGGAAGAATGGCTATTTAATCAGTGCAAAAAAAGTTAGAGTAAAACATGACCTTGTTGAGGAGCAGGTCAAAAAAGTTGTTTTTACACTTAGCAGATTACCTGAAAATGATGAAAGATATGAATGGTTAGCATCATTACATTCAGAGATGGGTGAGAATACCCCCACCCATTTTCAGCCATGTGAAAATTGCCACCAAAGAATAACCAGGGAATGGGGACAGAGTTCACACGCTAACATCGACAACCAGTCACTTTTCAATAAACTAATAAATTCTGAAAATATTGCACTGCCGACTGCGCAATGTATGTTGTGTCATACACCCGTGAGTTCAAAGTCGGTTGCGTCTATAAGTTGCGATTTTTGCCACAAAATTATTGATGTTGACAGCAGTGATTCACTCTTGCTGGGAAAACAACGAATTTCATTTCTAAAACCGCAAGATTCTCAAGTTTTTTTTGGCTCTTTGGATGACGTTGCAAGAGAGCGGGATAGTTTCAATCCACTGTACAAAAAAAGCGAGTATTGTGCCGCTTGTCACCAGGGACGATTTTGGAAAACAAATATCTACTCTGATTATTCCGAATGGATTGAGAGCCAATATGCAGAGCAAGGAACAGAGTGTCAATCTTGCCATATGGTTACTGCTGCAAATTATGCGGCTGATCCACACAAGGGAGGTGTGTTTCGAGCATCAGATACATTGTCAAATCATCATTTTAAAACAGAATTATCTGATGTGGTTAAAGCAATAGAGAGTAAAGTTGAATTTGATAATCAAAGTGATGGGTTATCTATTAGAATAGAGTTAGTTAATCGCGGAGCTGGTCACAGAGTTCCCGGTGGAAATCCTATGAGACATCTCATTTTGATCATAGACGTGGTGGACAGCAATGGAAAACCTGTGCAGCAGATTAAAGGAAGTAGGATTCCAAACTGGGTGCGAGGAAACCTACCGGGAAAAGCTGGAAACGCCTATGGCAAAGTACTCGTTGCAAAGACTGGTTATGGCAGAGTCAGTAAGGTGAACCGTTTATATCCGTCCCCTTTTTGGGTGAATAGTTACATCGAGTCTGATAACAGATTGGCTCCAATGATTCCCGCTGTAGAGTCAATACTATTTGAACCGGTTCAAAATGGCCGTATTTCGGTCACGTTACTACTAAGAGAGTTTTATGATGATTGGTTAGGTTTAGGTGAGCCTAAAACCACAACCGTGTTTTTTCGGGAGTTCAGTTTATGAAACGCATGTTTATGAGCTTTCTAATGCTTATTTCAAGTCACGTTTTTGCCGAATGGCAACCTACAGGTGGGCCTATTGGCGGGCTTGGGTACTATGTACTGATCCATCCAACTGAGTCAAATCAGATGTTTTTGTCGGACAATTTTGCTGGCGTGTTGGTTTCAAACAATGCCGGGGCTTTATGGACTCCATCTAATAGTGGGATATTGGCCGAAGGGCAAGAAGGGGTAGATATCAATATATTTAGCCTTGCCGTAGATCCCAATAACCCTGAAATTCTTTGGGCAGGTACTAAAAGTGAAGGTGACTTTGGCATATTTAAATCTGTTGATGGTGGTGGCACCTGGACCAGAAAAGTTAATGGTATAGACAAGGGTTTGGCCGGTGAAGAGAACACAAATTTAGTATTTCGTGGGTTTACGGTTGCGCCTGAGAACTCAAACATTGTCTATGCTCAGGCTGAATTACAAACCGGTGAGGTGGGGAGAACATTTCTTAAAGTTAAGGGGCGTGTCTTTAAAAGTGTAGATGGCGGTGAGAACTGGAGCACCATTTGGACGGGCGACAATCTTGCCCGCTACCTAATAGTTGATCCTAATAATACGGATACACTTTACCTCTCTACCGGGATTTTTGATGTTGAGGCTGCAAATAGTAATTGCGATGGTAACAGTATTGAAGATCTTGGAGGTGAGGGAGTTTTAAAAAGTACCGATGGTGGCGATACCTGGCAAAGTATTAACAATGGTCTTGAAGACCCTTACCTGGGCACTTTACGCATGCATCCAACTAATAGCAGTATCCTGTATGCTGGTGGTGTAGCGAACGACGCCTGTCAAAATGAAAATATCCCAATGGTGGGGGGCTATTCCGTACATCCAATGGCGGAAACTCCTGGGAGAGGGTGGCAGTCAATGTTATCAACGGCCCTATATCGACTGTAAATTTTTCGCATTCCAATCCTGATACGTTATACGCAGGATTCGAGAACGCTATTTATGTAAGTAAAGACGCTGGTGATACCTGGATTGGGTATAGTAAGGAATCTGGGAAATATGGACCTGCCCGAATAAACGCAGGAATTCCAATTGACCTGGTCGTTGATCCTGAGGATGAGAACATTGTTTACGTAAATAATTACGGCGGAGGTGTATTTAAATCTTCCGACGGAGGTCAAACATGGCAAACCTGGAGTCGAGGCTTTTCAGGTGCATCTATTGATGGTTTAAAAGCAAATGCAGATGGTGATATTGTATACGCGGTTGGATTGAGTGGGCCGTTTCGTTCTGAACAGTATGGTAATGATTGGCAAGGTATAGTAACTGGCGAAGCCAGCAGTCTTTTTCAAACGTTTGGCGTTGGAATTAACCCCGTAAATCCCGACATTGTTCTCGTGTCGGACAAATTCAACGGGACGTTATATTACAGCGCTGATTCCGGTGACACGTTTTCTCTTGTATTGCAACATCATTTAGATGAAGTTGAAGGAGGATTCAATAATATCGAATTTGCTCCTTCAAATGAAAGTTACGTTTATGCAACTTTGGCATCCAATCGTAAAAATCAGAGTATTTCCGGGAGTGTAATTTACCGTTCAGACAATGGTGGTGTGAGTTTCAACGCTATCAACACAGAGGATTTGTTTTCGAATCTGTATATCAATGACTTGCATGTGGATATAAACAATCACTTAAATATTTATGTTGCTGCTTCAGATTTAAATCCAGGTGATGATGAGCACCTGGGGGGCTTGTATAAGTCAGTTGATGGCGGGGAGAGCTTTTTTAAAATACTGGATAATTCTAATATTGGTGCAATTACCATAACTGACGACCGCAGGGTCATAGCGGGTAGCCTGTACACTGGAGTTTTAGAAAGCAGTGATGCTTATTCGGCAGAATCATTCGCTGATGTTAGCTGGAGAGGACCATATTTTACTCAACCTGGAAATGAAGACTGTGTTACTGACCTCGTTTCGCAGGGAAATACAGTATATTTAGCTGAGGCATACAATGGTGTATTTGTTTCGAATGATTATGGCTCAACCTGGTCCGAATTCCCTTCCTCTGGTATGCCGGGATTAACCAAATATGCAGCAAACAAACTGGCGATAGCCAATTATGTGTTATATGTGGGAACTAATGGTGGTGGCGTATTTAGGCACGCTATAGGCGATTCAGATATTTCTCCTGATGCATTCGAATTTTCTCCCCAATACGATGTTGCTGTCTCAACCGATTTATTATCGAATTCAATTACCGTGACGGGTATTTCTGGCGTAGCTACCATTTCAATCGAAAATGGGGAATATAGAGTAAATGAAGGCGATTTTACAACTGAGCGTGGTTTCGTGGACAATGGGGACATCGTACAGATACAGTTGCGCTCAAGTGAAGAAATGAATAAAGAGGTACAAGCAACTCTGACTGTTGGAGACCGGAGCGAAACCTTTACTGCAACTACGATATCGCAGGAAGTAACAGAATTTGTTCCTCTTGACTATGATGGTGATGGTATTGCAGATGTTTCTATTCGCAGATCTTCAAATTATTTTCAGTATGCACTCAGTTCATCTTCAGGGCAGATAATGAGGAGTGAATTTGGGAAAGACTCCAGAGACATTCCTGTTTCAGGAGATTTTGATGGCGATGGAATTGCAGACATTGCCGTCAGGCGTCCGTCAAATTTCTATTGGTATATAATCAATAGCTCAGGATCAAACTTCAACTCAGAAATGGCTGACGGTATCCAACGTATCCAATTTGGAAAAAGTGCCGATGATATTCCTGTACCTTCGGATTACGACGGTGATGGTATCACTGACATTGCTGTCCGAAGACCTTCCAATAAAACTTGGTATATTTTGAATAGCTCTGATGGTGAAATTCAACGAGTGGCCTTTGGGAGCGAAGCTACTGATATTCCTATTCCGGCAGACTATGATGGTGATGGTAAAGCGGATGTTGCCGTCAGAAGACCCTCTACCTTTATGTGGTATATAAAAAATAGTTCCGGAACGAATTTCAATTCTGAAAGAGGGGATGGAATACAACGTGTTCAGTTCGGAAAAAATACCGATGATATCCCTGTTCCTGCAGATTATGATGGTGATGGTATCGCAGACATCGCAGTTAGAAGACCTTCAAATAAAATGTGGTATATTTTGAATAGTTCTGACAACGCAATACAACGAGTTGCATTTGGAAGCCAGGCATCAGATATTCCCGTCCCTGCAGATTATGATGGTGATGGGCGTGCCGATGTTGCAGTAAGGAGGTCTTCAACTTATTTCTGGTACATCAAAAATAGTTCAGATACAAATTTTAACTCTGATCTACAAGATGGTATTCAGCGAATACAGTTTGGCCATAATATTGGGGATGTGCCACATGCTGCCCCAATCATTACCAGAATGAGAATGGTTAATAGATAGTCTACTTAATACCGCAATAACACCCATTGGCATCCAGCGGGATGGTTGCTCCTCCGTAACCTGTCTCGCCATGTGATTGCTTAATAAAGGTTTCTACCAGGCCCTGACCTGCGCTGCAAAAAAATCCGGTGGCATAAGGGCCGAGATAAGTGAGCTGACCATGTTGGTCGTAAACCGCAACTGCGGGGGTTACCGGCAGTCGTTTTGTCATTTCAGGCAAGCCGGAGATGTCTAGTTGCAGATTGGTTTTGCCTTGTTGTTCGGCCAGTAATTTAACACTGTGAATGTGGGATTGTGCTATCCATTCGCAGGTGCAATTCCCCTGACTGAAATGCACGACTTTGTTTTTTAACTCGCCCACTTCAGCACTCAACCAACCGCTAAATGCCTGATCAAAATCCGTTGCCGCCGAATACTGGATGAAGGTGCCATCAGCATCGAAATCTCGGGATTTGGAAAAGGTGAAGGAAAACACCAGTGCTAAACACAGCACACACCAAAGCGCTACCAGCCAGTAAATCAGCCTTTCTCTTGTCATTGTGCCGCGCAGCAAGCTAGCACTTTGGTCTAATGGTGGTTTCAAGGTTTTGATCTACACTCTAAAACTATCAGTATACAACGAATTAAATTTCAAAGAATTTCGACAGACCCCTACAGGAACGCCATGAAAACTGATTATCTCGACCGGGCCCACAACATTTTTAAAATGGTATTATTCGGTCAGGCTTTACTATCCCTGGTTATCGCAATATTTACCAACACCTGGGGCGAAGCCGTATTGGGCAGTGTAATTATTCTGTCACTGCCACTGATGCTGATTTACGCCAATCCTCATGCACGGATCACCCGCATTGTTATCGGTATTGCGATCCAGTTGTTTGCGGCACTTCACATTCAGCAATCCTATGGTCTGCCAGAAATGCATTTTGAAATTTTTGCAGTCCTGGCATTCACCGTTTTGTACCGTGACTGGCAGGTGGTCGCGGCGTCAGTGGCAACGGTTGCGGTGCATCATATCATCTTTTTCGTTTTACAAAGTAGCGGGGCACCGGTGTATGTGTTTTTGCCGGAGTATGTCAAATTTTACATTTTGGTGATCCACGCCGGGTTTGCTGTGGCTGAGGGAGCCGTACTTATCTGGATATCCAACATCAGTAAACGCGAAGCCGAATTTAGCGACAGTATTATCGAGTCAGTGAGCGAAATGCTCAAGGACGAACGATTTGTTGATTTAACCGTGGAGCTGGACCAAAACAACAAAGACCTGACTCCTTTTATTAATATGGTAACGGCTTTCAGAGGCCTGTCTGGCGAAGCAAAACAAATTTCAAATCAGGTGGCTGAAATGAGTCAGCGCGTCTCGAAAAATACGCGTCATATTACCGCGTTGTCCAGCAGCAATATGGACCAGGTTCACCAGATTGCCTCCGCCACGGAACAGTTAGCGGTTACCAACGAAGAGGTTGCACGTCGCACCCAGGACGTCAATACCCTGTCTCACGCTGCACGCAACGAGACCGACAAGGCCGCGTCAGCTATTGATAAGGCGGTGTCTGAAGTGAATATACTCAACAATGAATTACGTCAAACCGGGGCAAAGGTCAATCAACTGGCAGAGCGCAGCGCAAAGATAGAAACTGTTATGGAGTCCATACGCGCTATCTCTGACCAAACTAATCTGCTGGCATTAAATGCCGCCATTGAGTCAGCCAGGGCGGGTGAGCATGGTCGGGGGTTTGCTGTGGTGGCTGACGAAGTCAGACAACTGGCCATAAAAACCCGGGAAAATACGGAATCGATATCGGGCATTACCAGTGGTTTGATTGAAGACGCCGACGCCTCAGTTGTCGCCATGACTGAAAGCATCACTATGGTGGAAAATGTGGTTAACATTGCGTCTGATTCCAAAGACATCATGGTTGAAGCGAATCGTGCCATTGAAGAACTGGCTGATAATATGGAGTCAGTGGCCGACGCTGTGCAGGAGCAAACCTCGGTATCAGCAGCAATCTCTAAATCCCTGCAGTTGTTAAGCGATAATACCGAAATGCAAAGTAAGGAAGTTCAGGAAAATACCAATGATATCGAAGGACTACTAGAAAGCGCCAATCGGTTAGAAAAGCGCCTGGATCGGTTTAAGTGCTAATCCTGCGTTTTACGCTGCGACTTACTTACGCCCGGTGAAAGGCAATTTCCCCATAATGACCACATAGTAGGCAAAGCCCCCCAGCAGTGAAAATATCACCGTGCTGATCCCTATTTCCCGCCATTGCGCTGTGTACAGATTGTAAAACAAAAAAGCGATCACCATCAGGGTAGGGCTGGCACACAGTGCAATCATTACCCTTACGTTGGGGGGCAGTTTTTTAGTGTTTTTCTCTGACATTAAATTCCCTGAAATCCGGTTGTACTCATCGATACTAGGGTACGTTGCAAGCGCTATTTTATCCACTCTTGTTTCGAACAGGGAGCAATTAGCAAATTTTAAACGGATCTGTTTACCGGCAGTGTTAAATTGTTATTACCAGTATTCAATATTCGTGTTCCTCGTGGCTCGGCCAGCTGTCTTGATACCACTATCTCCAACCTCTCCACTTAAAAATTAATGCGTCAACCATTAAAACTTCGTTTTCTGGTGCAAACCATCCAAGCCTATAACCAATTGAAATTATTAATTAAAATCTGATCTGTTTTGGTTTTAATAAACAGTTTCCAAACCAATGATTTACAATTGGTAAATAATTGGTTGACAAAATGGTAATACAAAAATAAAGTTTAATTAAGGGCGGAGTGGTAACTGTTAGCTGGTAACCATCTACCCTCTTACAAGTGGTCAACTTGTCCGGCATTTTTGACTGAATGTTGACAAGAACAGAGGACAAACCTGGAAAGAAGTTTTCCAGGAAACTTTTTAAACTCTCTGGCCTTGAATGAAATAATTGGGATGCGACTGCAGCTACGTCCGTGGCATCCGGGGTGATTACAATCACCTGCAACCAAAACTCAGGAGTGATTCATGTCTAAACCAACTATTGGTTTTATCGGTCTGGGCCTTATGGGCAGCAATATGGTAGAGAACCTGCAAAAAAAAGGGTATGACCTGATTGTGATGGACCTTAACAAAGATGCGGTTGCCCAGTGTGTTGCCAGAGGAGCCCGCACTGTTGAGACGGCTCAGGACCTGGCCGCAGGCGCAGATATTGTAATGTTATGTTTGACGACCTCTGACATTGTCGAAAACGTTATCTACGGTGAAGCGGGTATTTTAGCGGGAATAAAAAGCGGTTCGACACTGATTGACTTTGGCACCTCGATTCCGGCTTCTACCCGCAAGATTGGCGCCGATTTGGCTAAAAAAGGCGTAGGCATGATCGACGCACCACTGGGTCGCACACCAGCCCATGCAAAAGATGGTCTGCTCAATATTATGGCATCAGGCGAGCTTGAAACCTTTAACAAGGTTAAGCCTGTACTGGAAGACCAGGGTGAAAACGTTTTTTATCTCGGCGCATTAGGCTCAGGTCACACAACAAAATTGATTAACAATTTTATGGGCATGACCACGGTTTGTGCCATGTCTCAGGCCTTTGCTGTCGCTGAGCGTGCTGGTGTTGATAAGCAACAACTGTTTGACATCATGTCAACCGGCCCATCCAGTTCTCCGTTTATGCAGTTTTGCAAAAACTATGCGGTTGATAACGTCAGTGACCTGGGCTTTTCTATTTCTAACGCCAACAAAGATTTGCACTACTTTGTACAGATGTTATCTGACCTTGGCACCGAGTCAAAAATCGCGGAAGGCTCATCTGGTTATCTACAGGCCGCATTCGACGCGGGTATGGGCCGGGGCAATGTGCCGGAAATCTTTGATTACTTTTGCAAGTTAGAAAAGTAATTTGGTGTCCTTGGTTCAGAAGGGGTGATTATGAAAGTCTCCGGCGTCTTTTTTGCAAAATTGTGCTCAGTTGCGTTGCTGTTAATGGCTTCTCCATTATCGGCAAAAGAGTACTTTATTGACACTCAGCAGGCATTTAAGGAAATCAGTACCGGATTGCAACCCGGTGATGTCATTGTCCTTAAAAATGGTACCTGGCAGGATTTTGAAATATTGCTGCATGCCAATGGGACGAAAGACGCCCCGATTCACCTGACCGCCGAGACCAGGGGGCGGGTGATACTATCCGGACAATCCAACTTGCGACTGGCGGGTAGACACCTGCTGGTGTCGGGTTTGGTGTTTCGCGATGGCTATACGCCCAGTAGCGCTGTGATTGAATTTCGTCGCAACAAAGATGAATTTGCTTATCACTCCCGTGTTACTGAAGTCGTGATCGACAATTACAACAATCCTGACAAACAAGAGTCGGATTATTGGGTCGCGATGTATGGCCAACACAATCGCTTTGATCACAGTCATTTGGTAGGTAAACGCAATAAAGGTGTTACGGTTGCCGTTCGCCTGAATCACGAAAACAGCCAGCAAAACCATCATCAGATTGATCACAACTATTTCGGTTATCGCCCAACCTTTGGGTCCAATGGTGGCGAAACGCTACGCATTGGTACCAGTCACTTTTCTTTGACAGACTCGTATACCCTGGTTGAGAACAATTATTTTGAGCAAACCAATGGCGAAGTTGAAATCATTTCGGTGAAATCCGGTAAAAACACCTTACGTGGCAATGTCTTTTACGAAGCCCAGGGCACACTCACTATGCGTCATGGAAATGGCAACCTGATTGAGAAGAATGTATTTATTGGTAATGGTGTGCCACACACCGGTGGAATTCGGATCATTAATAAAGATCAAATAGTGCGCAACAATTACCTGGAAGGATTGACCGGTTATCGTTTCGGCAGTGGTTTTACGGTTATGAATGGGGTGCCTGACTCGCCAATCAACCGGTACCATCAGGTAGACAATGCCCGAATTGAAAACAACACCTTTGTGAACGTCAGGCATATTCAACTGGCCGCCGGTAGCGACGCAGAGCGCAGTGCGGTACCGGTGAACAGCTATTTTAAAAATAACCTGATTGTCAACGACGATGGTCAACAGCCTTTTACTTTGTTTGATGATGTGAGTGGCATTGAATTTTCTGGCAATGTGGCCAATACCCAGGCCCCCGATGCTATAAAAGCGGGTATTAATACCCAGGCAATGACTTTGCAACGCAATAAAAATGGCTTGTTGAGTTCATCAGCGCGAAAGATTGGTGCAGAGCCAAATTTGCAGGTCGTGTCTAAAGCCGAAACTGGGGTCACCTGGTATCCAAAAACACCGGCACTGCTCCCATTTGATTCTGGTCGTGTTATTCAGGTAGAGGCCGGTGCTGAGGCATTAGTAAAGGCGATTGAAAGTGCCCAATCCGGCGATATTCTGATGCTGTCTCCGGGCCAGTATGATATTCCCAGGCTCATCCCCGTCAGTAAAACCTTAACCATTAAAGGCGCGCAGGAAAAAGGCACTACTTTAACTTATGAACGCTCTGCACTGTTTGAAATCCGCGATGGTGGTAGTCTGAAATTAGACGAACTGAATATCTCCGGTGAAGCCAGTCCGGATGCGGCAGGCAATGCGGTAGTGCGCACGCAAAAATGGGGTATGGTGGAGAATTATCGCCTGCAGGTACTCAACAGCTACATTAAAGATCTGGATATTAACCACTCCTTTCATTTTTTTGTTACGGGCAAAGGCGCATTTGCCGATGAAATTACGCTGCAGAACAATGCTTTTATCAATGTGACCGGCGACATTTTACGCCTTGATACAGAGATAGAAGACCTGGGTATTTACAATGCGGAATATGTGAATTTGCAGGACAACCTGTTTGAAGATGTGCAGGGTGCTTTGCTTAAATTATATCGCGGCGGTACGGACGAAAGTACCTTCGGACCGCACCTGTTAGCCAGCGGTAACGAAATCATCAATGTCGGTGATGGTAAGCGCAATAAAACCCAGGCCAGCCTGTATTTACACGGTGTTCAGGTGGCCGATCTACTCAACAATCAGTGGTTCAGCTCCGCACCTGTAAAGATTGAGCACACTGTGGGTGAACCCAAAACCAGGATCACAGAAAATACCTTTATCGAAACACCGGCACCGGCTATCGCTGAATTGCGAGTCAAAGGCCCGCATACGGCGATTGTTTCTGACAATCAGTATGACGCACGTCCATAGCCGGAGAATACGATGAATTTACCAGGTAATTTGTACTTCAAAAGGGGCATCGCGCTGCTGATGTTTATGTTGGGGTCCATAACGGCAGTTGTGGCCAAAGACACACCGAATCTGGTGATTACCCAGAGTGACATAGAACAGATGCGTATCGCAATAACCCAACCTGGGCGTTTTTCTGACGCCTTTCAGGCGGTGCGCATACAGGTTGACGCGCAAATGCAAGCGCCTATCGTTGTGCCGGTACCCCGTGATGGCGGGGGAGGCTATACGCACGAGCAGCACAAGAAAAATTATCAGTTAATGTATAACGCAGGGGTGCTCTTTCAGCTAACTCAGGAGCAACAATACGCAGATTTTGTCGGTCGGATGCTGTTGGCTTACGCACAGTTGTATCCCACATTGGCGCTGCACCCAAAACGCAAAATCGGTTTTCAGAATCCTGGCAAGTTGTTTTGGCAGAGCCTTAACGAGGCCATGTGGTTGGTTTACACCATTCAGGCCTATGACCTGGTAAATTCCGGATTATCAAAACAGGATACCGCAACTATTGAGCGACAGTTGTTAGTGCCGGTCGCTTTGTTTTTGTCGGAAGGGCAACCCTCTACGTTTAACAAAGTCCATAACCATGGCACCTGGGCAACCGCCGGTGTTGGCATGGCTGGATATGTCCTGAATAAACCCGAATGGGTGGAAAAGGCGCTGCTGGATTTGGACAAATCAGGTAAAGGTGGCTTTTTACGGCAACTGGACGAACTTTTTTCGCCGGCCGGATATTATAACGAAGGTCCCTATTATCAGAGATTTGCTTTATTGCCCTTTATCACGTTTGCCAAGGCAATAGAAAACAATGAACCGCAGCGCAACATTTTTGACTATCGCAATGGCATATTGATAAAAGCTATCGATACCACCGTTCAACTCAGCTACAACGGGCTGTTCTTCCCTATTAACGATGCCATCAAGAGCAAAGGCATCGACACCATTGAACTGGTACATGGGGTTGCTGTGGCGTATAGCCAGACTCAGGACAGCGGATATCTGGATATTGCCGGGCAACAAAATCAGATACTGTTGACCGGTGATGGACTGAAGATAGCGCAGGCATTGGATGCACAAAAGCAATCGCCATACCCTTTCCGGTCGGTGGCATTCGGAGACGGGGCACAAGGTGAGGAAGGGGCATTGGTCGTAATGCGTGAACAACAAGGTGGGAACTCTGCTTTGGTGTTTAAGCCCGCAGCACAAGGTCTGGGACATGGCCATTTTGATAAGCTGACATGGCAGTTCTACCATCAGGGGCAGGAAATTGTGTCGGATTATGGCGCTGCCCGTTTTTTGAATGTCGAGGCCAAGTTTGGTGGCCGGTATCTACCGGAAAACAACAGCTGGGCAAAACAAACCGTGGCTCACAATACGCTGGTGGTCAATGAAATCAGCCATTTTGACTCAGACGTTGAACTTGGTAATCGCTCACACCCTACCTTGAATTTCTTTGAACATACTCCGCAAGGGTCTGTGGCCATGGCCGAAATTGGCAACGCCTATCCGGATGCGCATTTATCCAGGACCATGGCTCTGGTGAAGTTGCCTGACACAGATACCAGCCTGGTGATTGATGTGTTCAGGGTCAATGCCGGTGAAGCAAAACTACTGGATTTACCCCTGCATTATCAGGGACAGCTTATCGATACCAGTTTCAGCATTCATAGTCATCAGCAACAATTGCGCGCGCTGGGCAACCAGAATGGGTATCAGCATTTATGGTTGAAGGGGGAGGCGACACCTGAGCGTGGCCTGGCCAGCGTTTCCTGGTTAAATGATAACGGCAGCTTTTATACGCATACCAGCCTGACAAACGGAGATGAAGCCTTTCTGTTTACGCAACTGGGTGCCAATGATCCCAATTTTAATCTTCGCAACGAGTCAGGGTTTATTCGTCGGGTGCAGGGTAAAGCCAGTCACCAGTTTGTTTCGGTACTGGAACCGCACGGTGAATACAACCCGGCCAAAGAATATACCTTACAGGCTGAGAGTCTAATAACCGGTCTGTCATTCGAACAACAAGAAAACCTGGCGTTAGTACGGCTGGATAGAGCAGGCAAAAGCTACCTGATCGTTATTAATCAGATGCCGGAAAACAACCAGAACAAACTTAACCAGACACCCATTCAATTTAATTATCTCAACGACAGTTATTCACTTGATAAGCGCTTGGCCGTTTATGTGATTAAAGACCCCCAGGAGTAACCGCAATGCAAAAACAAAGCGCCCATTTTTTATTTGGCAACGAAACAGAAATAGAAGATCTCGGTGGCGGTCTGAAACGTCAGATGTTGGGCTACAATGAAGAGCTAATGGCCGTAAAGGTGTTCTTTGACAAAGGGGCGGAAGGCTACACCCACAAACATCGCCACTCGCAGGTGACCTATGTGGAAGAGGGGGAGTTTCACTTTAGTATTGGCGGTGAAATGAAAATCCTGAAACCTGGTGACAGTTGCCTTATCCCACCATTTGTAGAGCACGGTGCCGTGTGTCCTACGGGGGGCATTTTGATTGACACCTTCAGCCCGGCCCGCGAAGACTTCCTGGAGGAGTAAAGCCATGAAACTACAAGGATTACGCTGGTGGGTAATAGTGTTGATTGCACTGGCCACGATTATTAACTACATCGACCGCCAGGCTCTAAGCGTTTTATGGCCGGATATCGTGGAGGAACTCTTTCCCGACGAATCAGCACTGGAACGCAAACAGATATATGCCAACATTTCTATTGTTTTTGTATTTGCTTATGCGTTTGGTCAGGCAATTTTCGGCAAAATTTTTGACTGGATTGGCACCCGCATTGGCTTTGTTCTGTCTATCGGGGTGTGGTCATTAGCTACAGTCGCCCATGCCTTTGCACAGGGGGTACTGAGCTTCAGTATTTTTAGAGCCATCTTAGGTGTCGCAGAAGCGGGCAACTGGCCCGGGGCCACCAAGGGCTGCGCTGAATGGTTCCCGGTGAAAGAGCGGGCGTTAGCGCAGGGGATTTTCAACTCTGGCGCGGCGATTGGCGGCATCATTGCCATCCCTCTTATCGCATACATGACAGTCTATTTCAGTTGGCAAATGGTGTTTATTGCTGTTGGCCTTGTTGGTTTTTTGTGGCTGATACCCTGGTTGATTCTGGTGAAAGCCCCACCGGGTATGCATCCCTGGATCACCGATGAGGAGCGGGAATACATACTCACAGGTCAAAAACGCGTTTGTGATATTGATGCGCAATCCGATGAAGATGAATATAACCCCTCTACCCAGGAGTTATTGTCCCGCAAGCAAAGCTGGGGCGTGATTATTGCTTCGGCTGCGATTGATCCAATTTGGTGGTTGTTTGTTTTTTGGATTCCAATTTATCTCAATGAAGTATATGGCATGGATGTGCAGTCCATCGGTATTTACGGCTGGGTACCCTATGTGGGGGCGATGTTTGGTGCCTGGTTTGGTGGCTTGTTGGCACAAAACCGACTGAAGGCCGGCTGGAGTGCAGATAAAACCCGAAAGCTAATCATTACCCTCGGCTGTTTAATTATGTTGCCCGCTTTGTTGGCGATGGCGAACCCGGGAGAGCCGGTTATTGCCGTGTTGATAATGGCGGTAATCCTGTTTGGTTTTCAGACCGCAATAGGTAACGTACAAACGTTGCCCAGCGACCTGTTAGGTAAAAAATCCGTAGGCACATTAGCTGGTTTTTCTGGTATGGCGGCAAAGCTAGGGGCGGTAGGATTGACCTCGCTGGTACCTTTTTTGACCGCAGACGGAAATTATACCCCAGCCTTTGTGATCGGAGCCTCTTTGGCCATCATCGCTATGGCGGCCGTCTGGCTCTTAATCCCCAAAATTGAACCGCTAAAAAAGCCAGAGTAACGCGATGAAAACCATTTATTTACTAGGTGAGTGTATGGTGGAGTTGCGTGCCACTGATGACACAACCATGAAGCAGTCATTCGCCGGTGATATATACAATTGTGCCGTTTATTTAAAACGTACCTTTAATCAGATAAATACCGGCATTGTCACCGCAGTTGGGCAGGACAAACTCAGTGACCGTATGCTGCAGCAGTTTCAGCAAGAACAACTGGACTCATCCCTGGTGTTTAAGGCTAAAGACAAACACCCGGGAATATACCTTATTGAAACTGATAGCGCCGGTGAACGCAGTTTTAGTTACTGGCGCAAAGACTCTGCAGCCAGAAAAGTCTGTGATTTCCTGAATGATGCCGAACTGGCGCAAATCGCTCAGAGTGACATGCTGTTCTTTTCGGGCATCGCGCTGGGCGTTATAGAGGAACCATCCAGAGAGTTGTTCTGGCGCAAACTGGAGAAGCTTAAGGCGCAAGGTGTTACCCTGGTGTTTGATCCTAATTATCGGGCTTCTATGTGGCAGAACCCAGAGGAGGCAGCGCAAAGCTTTCACCGCGCATTTCAACTGGCTGATATAGCCATGCCGGGCGTTGAGGATTTAGAGGTGCTTTTCCAGGTCAATTCCGCTCAGCAGGTAATGGCGTTTTGCCAACAGTATGAATTAAAAGAAATTGTGGTGAAAAATGGTCCGCAATCGGTACTGACGTTTGACGGTGAATCCCTGTTAAATCACGTTATCACTCCGGTGAAAAACGTGGTAGATACTACCTCCGCGGGGGATGCCTTTGACGGCGTGTATCTGGGTAGCCGCCTCAGTGGAAAGAGTATATCTGAAGCCGTTAGTTTCGCGGCAAAAGCAGCGGGAATTGTTATTCAGTTTCCCGGTGCTATTGCTCCAGCCGAGGCATTTCAACAGGCTATGAGTCAGGCCAGCTAAACCAATATTCAATTTGTTAGATTTACATTTGCACGCTACTGGCGCAGTTATCCAAGCCGCCAGCGTTATTAGAGAGAGATACCATGACACGCTTTTCTGAACTGATGTCAGAACAAAAACTGCTACCTATTATTCAGGCCAACAGCTCTGAGCAAGGGGTACAAATTGCCAGGGCTATGGCAGCCGCCGGACTAAAATTAGTCGAAGTTGTATTGCGCACCGAAGAATCCCTCGCGGCATTGGCAGCCATTAAACAACAGGTGCCTGACCTTGTTGTTGGTGCTGGTACTATTACCAAAACCGCGATTTTGCAACAAGCGCTTGAAGTGGGTTCTGATTTCATTGTTACCCCAGCGGTTTCCGAGAATTTATTGCGTCAACTAGAGGAATGTCCTGTTCCTGTTTTACCTGGCGTATCAAATACCGGTGATATTTTGTTAGCCGCAGAACATGGATTTGAAGAACAAAAACTCTTTCCGGCGGCATTATCAGGTGGTCCTGAGTTTTTAGCTGCCGTGTCTTCAGTGTTCCGGTCTGTCTCTTTTTGTCCTACAGGTGGTGTTAACGCTGAAAACCGAATGCAATACCTGTCCCTGAAGAATGTGTTTGCGGTAGGCGGTACCTGGGTTTCGCCAAAAAACTGGGTGGAGCAGGGCAACTGGCAGGCGATCACTGATGCCTGTCGCCTGGCCATGCATTAGCGGGAAAATTAAGATGGCTGTCCACACAAGTTCAAAGCAAAAAAACATTGTTCCTGGTGTCATAACCGGCGAGCAAGTGTCCCGGCTGTACAGCCATGCCAGACAGCATGGTTATGCGCTACCCGCGGTCAATGTGGTGGGTACACAATCAGTTAATGCCACCCTGGAGGCTGCTGCAGAGGTAAAATCTCCGGTGATTATTCAGTTATCTAATGGCGGTGCACAATTTTTTATTGGCAAGTCAGTGCCGCTGGATAAGCACGAGGCTGCAATTGCCGGGGCTATAGCAGCCGCAAACTATGTTCACAGCGTTGCGCATCATTACCAGGTACCGGTTATGTTACATACTGACCATGCAGCAAAACCCTTACTACCCTGGATTGACGGCTTGCTGGAAGCGGGTGAAGCGCATTTTGCCACTACCGGAAAGCCACTGTTTAGTTCTCACATGTTGGACTTATCCGAAGAGTCTTTGCAGGGCAACATTGCTATTTGTGAGCGCTATCTCACCCGCATGGCGAAAATGGGAATGACCCTGGAAATTGAGTTGGGCTGCACTGGTGGAGAAGAAGATGGTGTGGATAACAGCCATCTGGACAATTCTGCACTTTATACACAGCCTGAAGATGTGGCCTGGGCCTACGAAAGGCTCAGTAAGATTAGTCCAAACTTCATTATCGCCGCCTCATTTGGCAATGTTCACGGCGTTTACAAACCCGGAAATGTAGTACTGACCCCGGAAATACTGAGGGATTCTCAAAAGTATGTATCTGCCAAATTTGATTTGCCAGACAACAGCCTTAATTTTGTTTTTCACGGTGGTAGCGGCTCTGATCCGGAAAAAATTGCCGAATCTCTGAGGTACGGCGTGGTAAAGATGAACATTGATACAGACACCCAGTGGGCCAGCTGGCAGGGTGTAAAGCACTACTATGAGGAAAAACACGCCTACCTGCAATCCCAGATAGGTAACCCAGATGGTGACGACAAACCCAATAAGAAACACTATGACCCCAGGGTCTGGTTGCGCCAGGCTGAGCAGCAGATGGCGAAGCGATTGACGCAGTGTTTTGCTGATCTCAACTGCCTAAACCGGTATTCCTGATGCGTCGTTTAATCCCTGTTTTGAAACAAGATGGCGTGGATACTGACTTAATTATGCTGATTCGCACCATATTGGCTGCCTGCAAAGAAATTGCCTTTCGGGTCAGTCAGGCTACATTCTCTATGTATCCCAAAAAGGACAGAGCAGGGTACCAGAATGGTAAAATTCATTTGTTTAACCAGGCCAATCCTCCAATTGCTTTCTTGCCTGAGCGGGCCAGTGCTAAAGCCATGGCAAATGGTCAACGCAAGCCTGTAATTGCCGGTTCAGCAGCTCCCGTCGATGTATTTAATCAGTGTGTTTATTCTGTGGGAAGTCAGGTTTTATGATCAGGTTCAGGTGGGTGATTATTGCGCTATTGTGGTGTGCGCCGATGAGCGTGGCAGTGTCGGGAGAGACGTCACATGGCGGTCCTCACCAACAATTGCCTGAAGGCAAGCTGTTGGGTGACTGGCGGCATTTGAAATCGGATGTTAGTCCTTCAGAAAACTTTGATTTGCTGGACTGGAGTCTGACGTTACCTACCGATCTGAACAAAGATGGCAAGGCCGACATGATATACGAGCAACCCTTGAGTGAGGGCTTTACCCTTAACCCTTTGTTTTATACCGCTGCTGATGGTGGAATGGTCTTCGCCTGCCCGAATGAAGGAGCCAGGACCTCAAAAAACACCCGCTATCCCAGAACGGAATTAAGAGAAATGTTGCGCCGTGGCAATACCCGGATTAAAACTCAGGGGATCAGTAAAAACAATTGGGTATTTAGCTCTGCTCATGGCTCTGTACGCCGTGACGCCGCAGCGGTAGACGGGAGCCTGGAAGCGACGTTGGCAGTCAACCGGGTCTCTGTGAGTGGTGATCCCAAAAAAGTTGGACGGGTCATCATAGGACAAATTCACGCCACTGATGATGAACCCATTCGTCTGTACTATCGCAAATTACCTCACAATGATTTGGGAGCCGTGTATTTCGCACATGAGCTTAACGGGGGGGAAGACTTATGGGTTGAGATACTCGGGTCCCGATCCAGCGACTGGCGCGATCCAGATGATGGCATCCGACTCAATGAAAAGTTTAGCTATAAAATCACTGTTCAGGACGAAGTGTTGTATGTGACCTTGATCCGGGAAGGAAAACAAAATATTCACAAATCTCAGGATATGAGGCAAAGCGGTTACGGCAGCAATAGTCAGTATATGTATTTTAAAGCCGGTGTTTACAATCAGAACAACAGCGGCGATGCCAGAGACTATGTACAGGCGACTTTTTATCATCTGAATAATATGCACGCGGGATACGGGTTCTGAGCTGCAGTCTCCGATCAAGACCGCAGTTATACATGCCAACCGTTGAGCACTATCTCTTTTTGCAAGGTCGTATCGGATTCTTGTCTTTCGCACCTTAAACTTTATCATCCCATATCTTTGTAATTACCAATATTTGCAAATTGGTAACTGTGTTTCTGTAATTTTGTAATATCTCATTTGCTTATGTTGTAAATTAATTGTTATTTTTATTTGTGCAATGATGGTAAATTTTGTGAAAGTGTGTTTATATTTACCTATAGGTTAACAAAAGCTCTGTTAATATTATTACCAATAATTGGGTTTTGTGTCTTTTATTGGTAATCAGGTCGGTAAAATCATGAAGTTGGAGATTCAAACCATCATGAAACGAAAAGTACTTACGCTCTGTACCATCGCAATGGCTCTCGCTGGTTGCGGTGGTGCATCAGATAATAATCCAAACACCCGAGGTTCGGTAACGTTGCAGGGAACTCCCACAACCGGGCAAACACTCACCGCTACTGTCAGTGACCCAGATGGCATTTCCGGTTCCGTGACTTATATTTGGTATGCCGATGGAGAACGCATTGAAGGTGCCAGCCAGAGTTCATTTTTGTTAACCGATGCGCAAATCGGTGCCGCTATTTCGGTCCAGGCTTTGTATACCGATGATGAAGGAATTAATGAATCACATATCAGCAGTGCTACATCGGGTGTGGCTGCAATACCCTTTGCGGGATTGGTCAGTGTCACAGGAGAGGCAGTCGTTGGTGGGCAGCTTAATGCCAGTTTGTCTGATGACAATGGAATAGAAAGCGCTACGGTAGCCTGGCAGTGGTATGCCGATGATGAAGCTATCGCCGATGCAGTTCAGTCTACCTTAGATTTACAGGAAGAGCAGTTTGGTACTCTCATCACGGTTTCAGCAAGTTATACCGATGATCGCGGTTTTGACGAAGCGGTAGTTTCAGATCCTGTAGGACCGGTTTCAAGAGTGAACTCGCAAGGCGCTGTGACGATTTCCGGTACGCCAACAGTGGGGAATACGCTGAGTGCTGAAATTGATGATGCTGATGGTGCTTCTGGTGAAATCAGCTATCAATGGTACGCCGATGATGTGGCTATTGAAGGTGCTACTGAGTCTACTTATGTGGTTGAAGAGTCGTTGATCGGCAGCGTGATCACCGTATTGGTGAGCTACGTGGATGATAATGGGTTTACCGAAGAGAACCTGTCTGACCCCACCATTGAAGTGGCTAGTGTTGCCGTCGATGAAGCGGGCAGTATTGTTATTCTAGGCACTAAACCTTATCTTGCCGATGCGGTATTAACGGCAGTTATTACGGATAACAATGGTGTCGATAGTGCCAATGTCAGCTATACCTGGATGGCCGACGGCGCAGTGATAGCAGGTGCTCAGGGGAATACACTGACTCCAATTAACCAGGCCGGCACTGTGATTTCGGTCAGTGCCAGCTACGTCGACAATGACGGTTTTAGTGATAGTGTCGAAGCGAATTTAGATTCGGTGATATACAGCAAGGTGGTAACCGATGCAGATGGTTTGTTGGCCGCTGTGAATGGCGGATTAGCAGATGGCAGTGTCGTTGGACTTAATACCAATGTTTACAGTGATTTGGATGAAATTTCACTGAGCAGTACTGTGCAATTACGGGCTGTCGAAGAACAAATGCCGGTGATCTCCGGTGAACTCTGTATCCATGTTGCCGCAACGGCTGCTGGTAGCAGAATTAATGGCATTACCTTTACGGATATTGATACCAAAGCCGGTTCATTTTGTGAAACCGAAGAGCAGGCGGTAATTTATTCAGAGGCGGATAACTTTATATTCAGCCAAAACACCTTATCCGGGGATCAGGCAGCGCTGAACGAAAGCACGCATCATTGGTTAATGCTGAAAGGTTCAGGTGCTGTTATTGAACGCAATACCTTTACCGGCAGAAACAACGCGGAAAAAGGCGCGGTGATAAAACTGGCATCGGCAGGATCTGATCACCTCATTCAGTACAATCTGTTCAGCAATAGCGACAACCCAAATTTTGATGATTCCAGTTTATTATTGCTAAATGTTGGCAGCACCACTGGCACTGATTCGGCTGAAAATAGCGGCTTTACTATTCGCTACAATCGCATTGATAACTTTGTTACTGGGCGTCGATTGATGCGGGTGCAAACGTCTGGCGCCACAATTCACGGCAATACAATTATTGATGCCAACGGCGGTATTTCGCTGGAAGATGGTGGATTCAACACCGTCACCGACAATATCATTATTCGTACCACCGATATCGCCGGCTCCGACGACCGCCCCAGTGGAGTGCTGATCACACCATTGGGTCACACAGTGGAAAACAATTACATCGCAGGGATTCGCTCCACCAATAAAGAAGCGGGTGGACTGGTGTTTACTCCAAATCCATTTTCCCAGGCTGACGGCGGTGTGCCAAATAGTGGCAACCAGGCTATTTTAGATGGCACCGGTGATTTAACTTTATCGGTGAAAAACAACACGGTTCTGAACTCGATTCAACCTATTGTTTTCAGTACTGAGATTGGCTCTAGAGCGCCGGTTGGCGACTGTGACGAACTGACAGCCGACAACAGCCCGGTGTTGTATTCATTGACCAAAAACTTTTTTGTCATCGATTTTGATGCCAATCTTATCGCCAATGGACTAAACAATGATCCTCTGGCACAAGGCTTGTTTTTGCCCTTCGATGCCAGCAGTAGTGACCACACTTTTGAATATGATTGCGATCTGATCAATCACGACCAGTCCTTTTTCTCCAACAACTTTGGTTTCAGTGATAGTTACGCCTCTGGCGATGTGGAAGATGAATACTGGGTGGACATTCGCAATATGAATGGCAATGGACAGTTTGACACCGACGGTGCGGTAGACCAGGACCCTGGTGCTAACGGCAAAGAAGCACCTGATTTGATAACCGCCTCCAATACCCTGACCGAAACCAACCCCGATGGCGCTCAGGCCATTGCAGGAGCGAAAGGCCTACACTATATCCAGGCGACAGAGGTTGGCGCAGGATCAACATGGGTGGCTCAGGATGATTAATCGTATGGCAGCAAACATCCTTATTAGACCTTTTAACAAACGACACGACGCCTTTGGCGCACTCGAATTGACCACGGAGAACCTGTAATGTCGTTGCAAACAGAATTTAAAACTTTTTCCACTAAACGTGCTTTTGCGTTGAATCCCGTTGCCAACTGGTTGCGCAAAGGTTTATTGGTTACGTTGGCGGGAGCCGCCACTTTTCCGGTATTGGCTCAGGAACAAACGAGCGAGCAGCAGGCAACGGATGTTGAAGTGATTGACGTGGTGGGGACCCGCAAGACCATTCAGGATCAGATTGCGATTAAACGCGAAGCCACCACAGTAGTCGATGGTTTGTCTGCCGAAGACATCGGTGACTTACCGGCATTGTCTATTGGTGAAGCACTGGAGTCCATTACCGGTGCGGCATCGCATCGTGAAAACGGCGGAGCCACCGAAATTACCATTCGCGGTCTGGGCCCTTTCTTAAGCGCAACCCACATCAATGGGCGGGAAGCGACCAATGGCAGTGGCGACCGTTCGGTAAATTTCTCGCAATTTCCTTCTGAGTTAGTGAAAAAAGTTGCGATATACAAAACCCAGGACGCTTCCATGATAGAAGGTGGTGTTGCTGGTGTGGTATCGCTTGAGACTTTGCGCCCTCTGGATTTTGGGAAGCAACGGGTCCAGGGTGAAGTAAAACTCAACTACAACCCTGACGAGAGCAACATTGAAAACTCCCTGCAAAGTGACCTGGGATACCGGGGCACGTTCAGTTACGTGGATCAGTTCGAATTAAACAATGGCCAGGCGATCGGTTTGTCGTTTGGTATTCAGCGTCAGGATATTAGTCAGCCTGAAGCGGAATATCGCAGTTCCAGTCCAACCGGGTCTTCGTTATGGGCCTGTCTCAACGACCCTTATAATACCAATGAGGGCTTCTATCGCAGTAGCGCTGGTGATTGTGAAGATCAGGTTAGTGGCAGTAGCAATCAGGGTTATGACACACAAATTGATCCGGAGACCGGCCGTGCTTTAAGCGATGGAACACCCTATGCCTGGACGGGAAGCAGCCGCAGTTATCGTCAGAATGAAACTTCTGATGAGCGCGACGCGTTATTTTTTGCGTTGCAATATCAGCCTTCCGATGCCTGGGAAATAAACCTTGATGCTCAATTTTCAGATCGTATTCAGGCTGAAGCGCGTCATGATTTGATCTGGTTACAAAAAAGAGCAACACCCGGGGTTACCGGTCCGACGCTGATCACCAATCAGGTGGGGGGTATTTTACACTGGGAAGGTGAGGAGCGATTCGAATCGGCGGGTGAACAGTTCTCTCGTGAAGAAAATTACCGCGGTGCTGGTATCAATATCGAGCATTTTGCAACCGACAGACTATCACTGATATTTGATTTATCTTATTCACAGACTAAGCGTGAAGAATTGCAAATATCTAACCGTGGCAGAACCGCTAATCGTCCATTCTTTACCTGGGACATGGGGGAATATATTCCGCACATCACGGTGACGGATTTTGATGTGACTGACATAGCAAACTTCACCGACAGCCTGCGTACCAGGATTGATAGGGAAAACGTTCGCGATAACGAAGTGATTGGCGCACGTCTGGACTTTAATTATGAGTTGGATGGCGGAGCCTTTACCAGTATTCAGGGTGGACTGCGATTATCTGAGCTGACATTTGTGCAATACGGTGGTAGTCAGGGCAATGGTTCGCGTAATGAATTTAACCTGGACACGGGGCAGATTTCGGCACTCGAGGTATTGCAGAGTTGTCAGATAGAATTTCCGGAAAGTGATTTTCTGTCCAGCGTTTCAGACGGCGATCTCATTACCCATATTGATGGCGATGGCAATCTGGTTTCCAGTGGCACCGGTTCTTCCTGGGCAACGTACAACAATCAGTGTTTCTCAGAAGCTGTGGTTGCTTCAAATGGCGGTCAATTCTTATATCCCGGTGTTGAATATCAAAATTCCGGTACCAAAGATGTCACAGAAAAAACCACCGCGGCCTACCTGATGGCGAACTATGACACAGAAATGTGGAACAAAGTGGTTCGAGGCAACTTTGGTGTCAGACTGGTGGATACTGAGGTTACTTCTATAGGTTTCAGAAACAGTTTTGATGTGGTTTCAGATGAGTTTGGTGTATTGAGTCTGGTAACGGGTGATTCACTGGAGCGCATAGAAGGTGGCGGGGATTATTTTGAAGTGCTGCCCAGTTTTAACTTTGTGATGGATTATAGTGACACAGTATTGCTGCGTGCGGGTATTTATCGCGGTATGTCCAGAGCGGACCCAGGTGATCTGGGATACAGTCGTACCTTCCAGACGGACGATGACGTAGCCCCCACTACGCTGTCAGATCTGTTTGTGGGCGCCAATGGCTCTGGTAATCCCAATACACAGCCGCTGATGTCATGGAACTACGATTTGGCTGTGGAATATTATCCAAACGAAGACTCGATCTTTGCATTGAGTGTCTACTACAAGCAATTCCAGGGCGGTTTCCAGCAGCGTACAGAACTGGAATCCTTTATTGTGGATGGCCAGGAAGTGATCCTGCCTGTCACTAATTCCGTCACCAATGAAGATGAAAGTGATTTGTTTGGTATCGAAGCCTCTATTGCCTATCGTTGGGACAATGGGGTCGGGGTTAAATTTGGCTACAACTACGCCGATACTGACTTTGAGTTTGAAGACAGCAATTATGGCAATACTTTTATCACCGATGTGAATGGTAATAGCACGCAATTAACCGCTGGTATTGTGCCAGCGGGGTCTGTGCCAGGCTTCTCTGAGCACGTCTTCAGTGGGCAATTGTATTATCAGATTGGCGATCTGGATACGGCATTAATTTACAAGTATCGAAGCGAGTATTTTCAGCCTTACACCAGCAACGGAACACGTTTGCGTTATGTGGATGAAGTGGGCGTTTGGGAGGCAAGAGCGTCCTATAAAATCAATAAGAACATTCGCGTAAAGGTCGAAGCTATCAACCTGTTCAGTGCACCAAAATCTCAGGATTTTTATGTGCAGGATAACCTGGGTGAAGTCAACGACTACGGTCCTCGCTTGTTCGCGGGTATCAGCTTCAAATATTAATCGTTAACCTAAATAGCGCTCACCAGTACAGTGAGCGCTCTTCACTCTATCTCTCCTCTGGCCAGAACCGCCATCTTAGCTCTAAATTTAATTTAACCAATACACCTATATTAATACTGATTTATTTTGACTATTGCTGCGTTTTATTTTGAGTGAGATGTCTGCGAATATCGGCCAATCTTTGAATCGAAAGGTGCATGCCGGAGTGGGCAACGAAGCTCAGTTGGTTGCAGGCTGGTCGTGTCGAACAGGGGCACAGTGATACCCCTGAATTTATCATTCTTTATTCGCACGATGAACATCGGGCGTGTTGTGTCACTCCGGGGGATGTATAGCTGAGTGCTTTGTACACCGCCAGGGGGTAGGCTTTTTCATTTTGTCCTGGAACGCTGAAACCATTGAGTTCAGCCGAGTTGTCTTCGAAATCAATGCAGTTGGTGTTCATAGCTATAAGAAAGCTGGATTTGTTCGAGCCCGCATTACTGAGTTTGCGGAGGAAATAATTAATTACTACGGAAAAACGTCAAAAAAACTCACCAGGCTAATCTGCTGACAAATTGCGAACAGCCTGCCACTGTGAGCAGCGCTAAAACTAAACGCCAGTTCAGGCAGAATCTGGCGTTCTTATTAGGTGGGGCAGGCCAACGTTAGTTGGCTGGTAGTAGTTTTAACTGCGAAAAGCTAACACTTACATAGTCACCATTTTGTTTATCAACTTCCCAGTCCCCGGTACCGGCACACCCTGCATACCAGAACCCTGGTTGATCCTTCACGCTGCATTGATTGTAAGCTCCGGCTTTGAAGTAGTGCCAGTCTCCTGCGTAACCCTGCGGGTGATCTCTGGTATCAGGTATGCCCAAGGCATCAATGTTGTTGGACAGATCTATCTGGTATTCCACGGGTTGATGGCCATCAGCGGTAAAATTCAAATGCATTACATTGCCGGAAACATGGACCTCATAGCTAAAACTCTCTCCCAACGCTATACCAGTGTCGCCGGGATCTTGTTGATTCTCCCAGGTAAAACCCCAAACAGGGTAGGCAACGTCGATACGATGGGGGTCCTGCTTGGGGAGGTTGCGCTCATAGGTCCAGAAAACTGAGCCGGTATTATGCTCAGGCCACTTTTTATAATAAATTTTTAGAGGCTCGTTACCCCAGCCAAAGCCCTGGTTTTGCTTGATTAAGTGGTTGTCTTTTCCGGCGTGGATCTGACCTATAACGACAGAGTACGCGGGGTATTTTTCGGGGTGTCTTGCATTGACCGCCACATGATTGACTTTCAGTGTGGCCTGCATAATACCGCCGGTAGCACCAAAAGATTCGTTGTTTGGGTGTGCCTTGAGAGCGAAGTTATTCCCCGGAGCTTTGGTTTTAATTTTTTTGTTTGTCCCTCGCAGCATTTGTCTCAGCTCACTTCGGGTATTGGTGGAGGTGGCGGTGGTGGCTGCTTTATTCGGAGCCTGAAAGGTTAAATTACCTTGTTGATCGACAAAGAAATAGTCGCTGTGGCTATAGGCCTGAATCTCTGCAACATCAACCTCATCAACTTTGCCATTATTGTCGCCGTCCATAGGTAAAGTGATCTTCCAGTGGCTCAGATCGAATTGGTCAGCGGGAAGGGAAGTCGCCAGCGCTTCAGGTAAACCTGTTGTCGCCCACAAACTCAGAGAAAGTATTGTAGCCTGTCGTTTTAAAGCCATCGTTTAACTCCTGTTATCTTTAATCTTAACGGATATTTTCAGCATAGACACAATCCCGGGACAAATATTGCGGGTCTTAAATCTAACTAAATGTTAAGCAATAGTTAACCAATAATCAATATTGGTAATAATTAAATGTTAACTTGATGTTGATTTTGGTTATCCTGTTGGTATATAAGTTTATTGGTATCTGTTAAATGGCAACCAGACAGGCACTCTCAAATTATATCCATTGCAGCGTTCTTGCTGTTACATGCTGACAGGTTAGGAGGAAGAAATGAAACCGGGAATATTGCTTTTTTTATTGTTGTTTTACAGTGTCACTGAAGCTGCAGCGCGGGCTGATACAATAAAAGTGAACAAGGTAGTAGGTGAAAAGGAAGAATTGATTCTATCTATTCTTGAGCTGGCACTGCGCAAGTCTGGTAATACGCGGAACTTAGCTCAGTTGGACACCGAGATTCCGGTGGGGCGGTTGGTGGAAGAAACCGATGCAGGCCGAATAGATCTGATGTGGGCAGGCTCTTCTAAAGTGCTCGATGACAAGCTTAACGCGGTACGTATCCCCTTGTTAAAGGGGCTTTTAGGCCACCGGATATTTATTATTCGTCAAGGTGACCAGGCTCGTTTCGACTCGGTGACCAGTTTATCCAGTCTTAGTCAGTTTACTGCGGGCATGGGGCACTTCTGGGGATCGACGCGGGTCTTGAAAGAAGCGGGGTTGAAGGTAGAAACCAGTGTTAAATATCAGAATCTATTCCACATGCTGGATGGCGGAAGATTTGATTATTTTCCTCGGGCGGCGCATGAACCCTGGTCTGAGGTTAAATCTCGCCCGGAACTGGGGTTGCAGGTGGAGAAAAATCTGTTGCTGATTTATCCCTACGCCATGTATTTTTATCTGCGCAAAGACAGTGTTCAATTGCATGCAAGCATATTGAACGGGCTGGAGCAGGCCATCACCGACGGTAGCTTCGACAGCTTGTTTTTTGCCAACCCTATGATTAAATCCGCCGTCGAAGAAAGTCATTTTAGCCATCGTGTTGTAATGCGAATCGCCAATCCTGATATGCATCCCGACACACCTGTTGGTCGCCCTGAATTGTGGTTGGATATAGCAAAATTATAAATAATGCTATCTGCTTCTAAAAAAATATTGGTTGTCCAGGACGGGGATTCCCCCCTGTTCTGACAACGGATAACTGCGTCGGGATTTACCCGCAACTCGCCATCTCTGAACACCATCGCCACTACTAACCCTGTTTCTTACTTCCCTTTTTAACGCCTTGAATTTTAATCAAAAAATCTCGGGTACACAGCCAGATTCCAGCCGTGGAGTCCGTTTTCTGAAAATCCTGAAATGGCGTTATTTTTTGTAAAAATACAATGAAAACATACCAATTTGTAAGTGCCTTTATGTTCTTGGTAAATGTTTGTGGTAAGTTAAATGGTGAGCCAAGGGGTTGACCAAAAGTGTTTTGTGTTGTAAAAAATATGTGAAGCTTTTGTAAAGGCCAATTGGTAATTTGCAAATGTTTCGTTAAACACACAACTAACTATGGAAACCAAGATGAGACCTAATCTATCCAAAATCACTCTGGCGGTGCTCTCTGCAACCGCGCTGAGTACGCTAAACCCGGTATTGGCTCAGGAAGAAAGCACCGACGAAGCCGACAATGTCGAAGTTATTCAGGTATCTGGCATTCGGGGATCTCTGACCAACGCCCTGGCTGAAAAACGTTCAGCCTATAATCTCGTTGAAGTGATACAGGCTGTCGATATTGGTAAATTGCCGGATCAAAACTTGGCGGAAGTTTTGGAGAATGTGACGGGGATTCAAATTACCCGGGAAGCGGGGGTAGGAACCGGAGTACAAATTCGGGGCACCAATGCTAACAGAACTGAGATTAATGGGGTTTCCACAGTAGGTTCCGGTTCTGGCCGTAGTGGTATTAATTTCGAAGATGTGTCAGCGGCAATCATTTCCGCTGTTGAAGTCACAAAGGCCCCTGAAGCTAAAACCATCGAAGGGTCTGTGGGTGGTACTATAAATCTGCGAACCATTCGCCCGTTACAATTGGATGACACCCTGGCGTCAGTGCGTGTGCAGGCCGAAGACAGCAGTCTCTCTACCGATGGCATGACCCCGCGTATCTCAGGATCTTACGGTGACAACTGGGACCTGGACAATGGACGTTTTGGTATCGTATTGAGTGGCAGTTATACAGAACAGGACGTATCCGCTTTTCGTCCCAGAGTGGATCGTGACAATGTTGTGCTTGCTGACAGTGGCGTAGCGAGTGCTCAGGCCTTTGATTTTCTGCCTATTCAGTTTTTAAATCAGGACTATGACAACTACGAGTACGAGACTAAGAATTTTTCCGGTACGTTAGAATGGGAATTAGACAATAATCTCAAGTTTTATTTTGATGCGGTGATCAATGATCAAGAGCGCCGTGAAGAGAGCTCCAGAGTGCAGGCTTCGGGCGTAAGTGATTTGAGAAACGTCTCAGTGCCCAGTGCTTTTGAAACCGTGAACTTTGGCAGTCTGGATGGTGTTGAACTGGGGAGTATTCAGGCGGCATTGCAAGGGGTTATTCCTGTTGAGGAAGGCGGTGCGGATCCCAATCTGCGCTTTTCCAGTGATACCAATTCCCGTATCACCAAAAGTAAAATCTTCCGTTTAGGCGGTGACTGGAATGGCGATAACATTAGCGTCAGTGTGGAGGCATCAACGTCCAATTCAGATTCAACAACCCCCAGCATTAATACCACTTTAAATTTTATTAACCCCAATGCCGAAATAAACTCTTCCAATGAAAACGGAACGCCCTTTGCCTACGACCTCGATGGTGCACTGGCATTTGGTATCGCCTTTGATGAGGCAAATTCACCTACGGCCGCGCAACTACTTGACCCGGCAAACGTCGTTTTACGCGATGTCAGTGTGGGCCGTGATGTGGCCGAGAACGGTGAAGATGCGTTCAGAGTGGATGTTAATTACGCACTGGATTTCGAATATATCAGCTCTGTTGATTTTGGCTACCGTTTCAACAAATCTACCAGTTTGCGTGATCAGGTGCGCTCCAATCTGGGTTTGAGAAGTATGGCCGACAGTCCTTCTGGTGATTTGTTTGCAGAACTTCTCACTCCGGGCCCCACCAACTTTGGCGATGCCGATGGTCGGGATTTGTTTGTACGGGATTATTTGCTCATTAACCCGGAACTTGTTGCGTCTGACCCCGATGGCGTGCTGGCCACCCTCAATGCCGCGATTACCGCTCATGGTGGAAGCCGTCCTATTGATTCACCTACATCAGCTGTCAGTGGCTTTTTTGATATAGAAGAAGAAACTAATGCGCTGTTTGCTCAGGCAAACTTTGAAGCCGGTATTTTCAGAGGTAATGTGGGTTTGCGTTATGTTGAGACGGAGGTGAAATCCGTGGGTAACTCCATTACCCAGGATGCCAATGGCAATCAAATTGTGGAGCAGGTGACGTCTAAAGGTGACTACAGTTTTGTGTTACCCAGACTGAATATCGTGGCGAATGTTACGGATGATGTTTTGGTGCGCACTGGCTGGTCAAAAGATATTCGTCGTCCTGATTTTGACGATCTGTCTACTTCTGTAACCTTCAGTACCAGCCCTAACCCTCCGGTATCAATTGGAAATCCCGGGCTGGAGCCTGAAGAAGTTACTTCGTTTGATATTTCTGCTGAATGGTATTTTGCACCAGCCAGCGTGGTGAGCATTGGTTACTTCCACAAAACCCGTAGTGCATTGCACGTTATGCAGCAAACTGACCCTTACGAAGATCCCACCACAGGGTATCGCGATACCACAGGACCTGACTGTGAGCAGGGCGGTATCTTTAATCCAATCGCTGACATCAATGTGTTTGGCCCTAACGTAGGAGTTGGTGTTTGTGTTCCGACATCCACCACTATCAATGACTCAGGCGAAACCACACAAAAAGGTATCGAGGTGGCCGTTCAGTACGACTTGTCAGAATTTGAAAGTGAGTTGGGGTGGGCGTCAGGCTTTGGTGTTATTGCGAACTATACCAAGCAAGAATTCTCTGGTGGTGAGTCGTTTGATACAGGAACGAGTCGGGCAAATGCGGTATTCGCCGCCACTACCGGGGTTGAGGATATAGAAGTAACGGCATTGCAGTCACTTATCGATCTGTCTGAAAACGCCTATAACCTGACTGTTTACTATGAGAAATACGGGTTGTCAGCGCGGGCCAGATATACCTGGCGTGAGGCGTACCGCTCAATTGACTTCGGCAGTACCAGCAGTTTTCCATGGGGCTTTCCGGTGGTTCAGGATGATCGCGGCCAGTTAAATGCCAGTATCAGCTATGACGTTAATGAGAACCTTAACATCGGAGTGGAAGCGGTTAACCTGACCAAGTCTGACGTTGAACAATACTGCATAAATGAAGGGGCGCTGTTGTGTTATCAAGGCTTAACTGACCGACGCATTACCTTCGGTGCCAGCTATCGCTTTTAATCAACCGCTGTCAGCACTGTTAAAATAGCAAGCCCTGGGCTTGCTATTTTTTTGCCTGAAATGGGGGAACTGAAGAAACGGCGCCCATTACTCAGAGCGCTGCACCGGCGAGGCTATTGAGATAAATGAGATATTGAATACAGGCCGCGGGTTTCGCTGGTTTTTCTGCGAATTTCTTCCAGCGCTTTTTTCTCGCTGGCATCAAATAACGCGTTAATAAGACGATTAAAATGATCGTGCATGGCCTTTCTGGCTGCGGATGAGTCGCGTTTAGCAATCGCTTCATAGATGGCGGTATGTTCTTTAAGTCGTTGTTCAATACCTTGCGAACAAACATCCTGATAAGCGGCAATAATTTGTGGCCGGGTGCGTCTCAACTCCCATAAATTTCTAACCGACAGTAACAACGCGCTATTGCGGGTGGCTTTGGAAATTATTTCGTGAAAACGCATATCGGCTTCTTCTGCCGTCTCCATGACTTTCATGTCTTCCAGTGCCTGCGCAAGGCGATTTAACTCTTCTTCTGATATTGTGGCTGCCGCCAGTGCAGCCGCTTCTGCCTCAACCAGGGCTCTGGCCTGGGTTAGTTCAAAAGCGCTGATCTCTTTTAATAGTTTGTCAGACTCATCCGCATCGGTAACAAACACGCCGGAGCCGGTTTTAACTTCTACCTTACCGCGCACTTCAAGAGCTATAATCGCCTCCCTAATGGTGGGGCGGCTGACGTCAAATGCTTCTGCTAACTCCCGTTCAGCGGGTAAGCGACTGCCAGCGGCGTATTCACCTTGCTCTATTAACGATTCGAGTTTATCAACCACTGTCCAGAAGCGACGACGACTTTTCATTTGAGAGATCTCTTTTCTTTATTGGTAATAATTAACCATTTAGCGACAACATTCACTTTGGCCACATAAAACCTGACATAGGGTAATTTTGTGGCAACAAAGAGCAGTTTAAATAATAGTCTAAAACTATAAATTGGTAATGCCTTTTTTACTAATTGGTAACATAGCTAGTTGTAACTGGCTTGTCAATTGCCATCGCGCATCAGTAACGTACCTGATTGTGACTTTTACCTCGTGCTGACGCTATGCAAACACCAGCGTACACAGTGTCCATAAAACAGCAGCGCCACCGGCAGCCATAGTCGCCGGAATGATTTGAGTTTTGACGTGGTCCATCAAATCACAACCGGTTGTCATCGCACTTAGAATCGTGGTATCGGAAATCGGTGAACATTGATCGCCATACACACTGCCATTTAACACAGTGGCAAAACATATCATCATAAAGATTTCCGGATGAGCCAGTCCCTGCGATTGCGCAATTGCCCAGGCCAGTGGCATCGCCAGCGGAAATGCGATCGCATACGTCCCCCAACTGGTACCGGTGGAAAAAGCGATCAGCATGGTCATACATTGCAATATTACCGGCAACGCCCAAAAGGGCAGTTGTTGACCTAACAAATCCACCAAAAACAGGCCGCCGCCAATTTCCTTGCTGATGCCGCCGATGGTAATGGCCAGCATTAGCACCACTGAGGCCACTACAACACCTTTCAGACCATTGCCAAAGCCATCCATGATTTGCCCCAGGGTCATGCCTTTGACCAGCGCCATTGCCAGGCACAATGCCAGCGCCGCGCCAAACGCCCAGTGAATTTTAGGGGTACCTAAAAATACAAAGGTAAGAATCGCCACAGCCAGCAGCATCACTAAGGGTAAGATGAATTCCAGTGGTGAAGACCGGTAGCCTTGTGGCAACTGCGGTTGATGTAACTCTTTGGCGCTGATGGGCTTTGCTGATGGCGCATCTAACTCGCCGGTGGCCTGTGTGCGTTGCCATGCCTTTCTGAGCGGTTTTCCGGCCAACTGAAAATGATTTAGGCTAACCAACAGGGTGCCGGTAATGGCCAACATGGCGTAAAAACTAAAGGGAATGCTGCTAAAGAAAAAGCTGATGCGGTCGGCTTCGGTGGCCAGAAAGGTAACTCCGGGCACAAAAATCAGTGCCTGTACATAGGCAGGCCAGGCGTTAAAGGCAATGAGTGAGGCTATCGGTGATGCCGTGGAGTCTACGATGTAACTCATTTCTTCGTGACTGACGTTGGCCTTATCAGCCATGGGCTTTACCGTAGTACCTACCAGTACGGTACTCATGGTGCCGCCCTGAAAAAACAAAACGCCCAGGCTCCAGGCGATGACTTTCGTAGAGCGAGGGCCTTTAACAAAATGTCGGGTCATGTATTCGGCAAAGGCTTGAGCTGCCCCGGTTTTAGACCAAATGCCTAACAAGCCACCTAATAACCACAAATACAAAATTAAGATACTGGCGGCATTGTCTGTTCCGACACTGGGGATCAGCACCTCTCCGGTTATATCAAATTTACCCAGGATAATGGCGCCCACCAGTATGCCACTGAGCAAGGCCGCCACCGGTTCTCGAGTCAACAGACACATGAGTATCGCTACCAGTGCAGGCAGTAACGACCAGAGACCCAGATGATAATCGGCTTTCAGTAGCAGTATTTTTTCCGGATCTTCATCCTCATACACCCACTGAGATTGTAAGTCAGGGGCACCCTGCAATTGGTTCAGTGCGGTTTGGTTTAACGGTGACAGTGAGCGGGCTATCGGTGCTTCAATCTGCACTTCTTTACCGCGTTCGACATATACTGTTTGCCCTTTGCTATTTTCATACAAATCGTAGCGGAGTTGTTGTTCTTTCCAGGTGGGCGGAACGGCGATAAAACAGTATATGGCAGCGACGAGTGATAACAGCAGCAACGCACCGGCGCTTTTATTGTTGAAGTTCCCCAGAGATATTCCCAATGTAGTCAAACCTTATTGTTATTTTTTAGTTGATCACTTCAGCCAGTTTGCCACTATACATAAATTCGCGGAAAAATCGCAAAATTCATACCCAACTTCAGAGCGTGTTACCCCAGGTGGTAAATTACAGGGCAACAGGTTCTGGCAAACAACCAGGAAGCATTATGAAAAAAACAGTGTTAGCCGTGTTGGCAGGCTTAGTAATTGGTCAGGCTTCGGCCCATGACCGATTTGAAAATGTTGAAATTAAAGCGGCGAAGTTATCTGAATCCGTCCACATGCTATCCGGCGCTGGCGGCAACATCGGGGTTTCTGCCGGAGACGATGGCGTACTGGTGATTGACGATCAGTTTGAAGAACTGGGACCGAAAATCCGCGATGCCATCAAATCTATTTCCGACAGCAAAATTCGGTATCTGATCAACACCCATTATCACGGCGATCACACCGGCAGCAATGCCTGGTTTAAGGATAACGAAGACGTTACCATTTTTGCCCACGACAATGTCAGAATGCGTCTGATTAGCGACGAAAAGGTGTCCGGAAGCGCATTACCGGTAGTGACCTATGAGCAAGGCGTTAAGTTTCACTTTAATGGCGATACCATTCACGTCAAACACGTTCCCGCCAGTCACACCGATGGCGACAGTTTTGTCTGGTTCGAAAAACAAAACATTATTCATGCCGGTGACATGTTGTTTAAAAACTGGTTTCCCTACATCGACCTTGATGGGGGCGGCACAGTGCAGGGATATATGAATACCTTACAGGCCATGATTGATGCCGCAGATGAAAATACGCAGATTATTCCCGGACACGGCGCACTGGCAAATCGTCAGGATCTGCAAAACTCTTTGCAAATGCTGCAGGTGACAGCAAAAGAAATCAAAGCCCGTAAAGACGCCGGAATGACTATGGATGAAGCCGTGGCGAAAGGGCTGGATAGCAAATGGGACAGCTGGTCCTGGAATTTTATCCCTACCGAGCGCTGGATTAAGACGCTGTATAAAGGGCAGTAACGGTGCGCTAAGGGAGCGCAAGCTCACTTTTGTGCTTTTTTCTAAAGCGCGCTACTTCTCAACGCTGGTCGGCTATGACTTTGACCCACTGTAAACCTCAGACATATCCTGGTTGCCAATCTTCAGGTTTTGTCTGCGCTATCAGCTTGTTTCGCGAAAGGGCCAGATGTGTATGGACTTTGAACACTGCTGCGACGGTTATTTAAGCAACACAAAGTGGGCCAATGTCATTCTGTTGATTTAACTAACGAGTGTCTTTTCCATTGTCTTTTTGCACATAAAGTTCGCCATCGTATAAGCCCTGAATGGTGAGCTTTTGTGAGGACAAGGCTTTGATGTAATCAATGTGATCCTGTTCGATTAATTGTCCTGGCACCAGTAACGGAATGCCGGGCGGATAGGGGGTTACTAACCCGGCAGCGATGCGACCGACACTGTCCTGCCAGGCGATAGATTCCCGCTGACTAAAAAAGGCGTCTGAAGGCAGGGTCACCAAATTAATGGGTGGGATTGCAGCCGGTAACACGCTTTTGCGTTTGCTCTTGTTTAGTGACACCGAGCCGGAGTCCAGCTTCTTCAGGGCGTTGTACAGGCGTACAATTTTAGAGCGCATGCCACCCAGGGTCAGCAATACCAAAATGGTGCTGTGGGTGAACTTCTCGATTTCCAGGCCCACTTCATTCATCAGGAAGCGATGAATCTCCTGATTAGAATAATCCAGTGCTGAAATATCCAGCAGGATTTTCAGTGGATCATGCCCAAGGTTATCTGTTTCAAAATGGGTGAACATCTTTTTAAAGTCGGCCGGATTCAGAATACGGATCCGTTTAAACTGACTGACCTGCTGCTTCAGTTGATTTACGTTGTCCAGCAGTTCGTTGAGGATCTTAAAGCCTTCCATTTCCAGCTGTTTGCGGCACACATCCAGCGAAGCAATGATCTGGTATTTCGGCGAGGTGCTGGTATGGATGCTATACACTTCTTTAAAGAAGTCTTTGTCAAAATCCGGGTCGTTGACGTGGATATAAGAGGCCTGTGAAAAGGCAGAAACCACTTTATGGGCAGAGTGAGTAACATAGTCAGCGCCGGCGGCAATCGCTGAATAGTGACGAAAATCCGGGTGGAACAGCGAATAGGCAAACCAGGCTTCGTCGATGAATACCTTCACTCCGCGCGCGTGGGCCATGTCTACCACTTGTTTAATGTCGGTTAAAATACCATCGTACGTACAACCAGTCAGTACGATTAATTTGGCGTTGCTGTGTTGTTCCAGCATAGATTTAATCTGTGCCAGAGAGGGCGGGGCGAAGATACCGTATTCGGCATTTAACTTGCTGTCCAGGTACAAGGGCATGGCCCGGGCCTGGACGATGCCGTAGTGCACAGATTTGTGGCAATTGCGGTCCACGATCACCTCATCGCCTTCCCGCAACAGGGTTTGCAATATGATCTTGTTCGAGGTGGATGAGCCGTTAGTGACAAAATAGGAATGTCTGACGTGAAAGGTATTGGCCACGTTTTCCTGTGACTTGCCAATAGCGTGTGTGCTGTCAGATAAAGAGCCTAAGGAATCAACGCTGACCGATAAATCACTGACAAATACATTGCGACCAAAAAAGCGATAAAAATCGCTGATAAAGGGCGAATGTCGAAAACTGGCGCCGCCGCTGTGGCCGGGTGTGTGCCAGGAGTCATTGGCTTCCACCGCGTAATCCTTGTAGGCGGTCCAGAAGGGGGTTTCACTGCGGTCATCAAAGTCATTGATGATGTAACCCAATATCGACTCCGGATCGGTGATGATGTCGTTGCGATAGAAAAAGGCTTCGACACCGGAGGTCTGATCGATGATTTCAAGTCCTTTTATGGCATCGCCTAAAACATAGACAGGTAACTCTATACGAATAGCCTTGATTGCATCGATTACTGCAGAATTGTTGGCAATTTTGCCTTGCTGATCGGGGGTTATCTCTTCCCAGTTTACGGTGGTATCCCAACTAAAAATAACGGCCTGTATGTCACCATCGGTATTCACCAGCTGTAGTGCCTCGCTGACATTGCTGGCCTGCAACACGGTTAAGTCTATATCAGAACGATCAAAATGGTCGATAGAATCAGTGATACTGGTGTGAATTTGCTCCAGCAAATCCGGCGCGTCTTCGATAATCAGAATAGATAACTTTGGCAGCATAACGAGGTTGAGTTTTACCCTTAACGTATTTGCCGCCAGCATAAGTGTAATAGCCGAAACATGCAAAGTAAGAATCGGCTAATAATTGGGTATTATTGTGCTAATTCAGCTTATTCTGACCAAACCGCATATTCATTGCCTGCCGGATCGGTAAAATGAAAACGGCGTCCTCCGGGAAAAGCAAAAATTGCTTGAATAATCTGACCTTTGGCTTGTTCTACAGCGCTTTGTGTGGCCTCCAGATTGTTGCTGTACAACACCAGCAAAGGGCTACCAGTGGCAGTGGAAACGGTCTGTTCTGCACTGAAAAAACCACCATCGATGCCTTGTGCGGTAAAACTGCTATAAGCTTCGCCATAATCAGTAAAGGCCCAGTCAAACACCTCAGTAAAAAAGGTTTTACTGGCCTGAATGTTGCGGGTGGGAATTTCGATATAATTAAGGTTATGATGGCGCGTCATGACACACTCCGTGTTTAGTCGATTGATGCCCTCAGTTTAGGTGAAAAAAAGATGCAAAGCTACAGATTGATTCCGGCCACACAACGTCACATCGCTTGTGTTCGCAACTGGTTTGAAACTGAGCGGGCATTGCTGACCTGGGGAGGTCCCGGTTTAACGCTGACCACGGATGATGAGGCATTTGCACTGCAGATTAAACTCAATAGTTTGGCCAGTTATGTTCTGCTTGATGGTGATGAAGTCGTGGCATTTGGTCAATATTATGTGCGCCTGGGGCGTCATCATTTCGGACGGTTGGCGGTGTCACCTTTCAGACGTGGCCATGGCATCGCCTATCACCTGCTTATGGCACTCGCCGACCGTGCCGGTAAAACCCAACAGGCCAGCGGTTATTCGCTTTTTGTTTTTCCTTATAACAGAGTGGCCCTGCACACTTATCAGCGGTGTGGTTTTAAATGCCAGACTTACCCGGAGGAAATCCCCGGCGGGTTATCTGATTGCCATTATATGGTGGCCGAATGCGTGAGTTTTCCGCAACAGTCATAACCCTCTCTGCCCCCCTTCTTATTTTGCCTGTTCGCCCGAACACCTGAACGCACACATAGGGTGTTCGCCCACCTGTAAAATGGAAATAATTCAATAAAATCATTGTCTTATGTTTTGGCCCTGTTTTTGCTTTGAAAGCGATGTATTGAATTTTTGCGGGCTGCTGGTGCGGCCTGAACCGTAAAACAGGACCATTAGTAATGTTAAGAGATACGTCCGGTCAGGACCGGGTAATAGCAAAGCGCTCCTCGCCAATTCGCAAATACGGGGCACCGGTGGGAATTGCTCTGGCGCTGGTGGCTGCAACGCTGACCGGCCTGAATAAATTCAACCAACTGTTTGCCTCAGATATGTCTGTCGATACCGAGCGGTTGCGTTTTGCACAGGTGGTGCGTGGCGATCTGATGCGCGATATTGCTGTTCAGGGGCGCGTTGTCGCGGCCAATAGCCCAACCCTGTATGCCAATTCCGGGGGCATTGTGACCTTATCGGTTAAAGCCGGTGATCAGGTTACCGCCGGGCAAACATTGGCCTTGGTGGACAGCCCGGAGTTAAAAAATCGCCTGGCGCAGGAGCTGGCAACATTGGAGCAGTTAAAACTGGAAGTGGGGCGACAAAATATTCAGATCAAAAGTGCTCAGCTAAATAACCAACAGGCGATAGAAGTGGCGGAAGTCAATTTGGATTCGGCTAACGTAGAAAAGCAACGGGCTGAGATCAGTGTGACTGATTCACTGATCAGTCAACGAGAGTATGAGGAAAAAGTCGCTGCGTTTAAAAAGGCGTCTTTGGTCCATAAGCACGCACAGCAAAACTACAACATTCAGGAAGAAAATCTCGCGCTGGAATTACAGGGGATGCAATCGCAACTGGCCAGGCAGCAGCATGTTGTGGATGAACTCAATCGTCAGATTGCGCAACTAACCCTTACCTCTCCAACCAATGGCGTGATTGGCAGTGTTTATGTGCGACAAAAAGACAATGTTGCGGTTAACACTGCGCTAATCACCGTCGTGGATTTAAGTGTGTTGGAGATCGAAGCCGCTATTCCGGAAAATTTTGCTGACGATTTAGGGGTAGGTTTGCAGGCTGAGATCAACGTCAATGGTAGTGTCCTGGCTGGCGAGCTGGTGGCCATTTCACCCGAAGTGAGTGAAGGCCAGGTAGAAGGCCGTATCCGTTTCAGTCAGCTATCAGAGCAACAGCTAAGACAAAATCAAAAAGTCAGCGCGCGTATCTTAATCGAAGCTAAAAGCAATGTGCTGAAGATCAAACGCGGCGAATTTCTTGAATCCGGGGGAGCGCGGTTTGCTTACCGGGTCAATGGTGATAATGCCTATCGACAACCTGTGGTGTTTGGTTCCCGCAGTATCACCGAGGTAGAGATACTGTCGGGGTTAGCAGAAGGTGACACCGTCATCATTTCCAATACCGCTCAGTTTCGCGAGCAAAGCCAACTGTATTTGAATAACTAAGCGTCATTAAGTTAAGAGGAAAGCATCATGTTAAAAATGGAAAACGTCAGCAAAATTTATCGCACCGAGCTGATTGAAACACACGCCTTGCGTAAAGTGGACTTACATATCAAAGCCGGCGAATTTGTGGCGATTACAGGGCCTTCGGGCTCAGGTAAAACAACGTTTCTCAATCTTGCCGGGTTACTGGAAACCTTTGAAGAAGGCGATTATTACCTGGATGGCGAAAACGTCCGTGGTATGAATGATAATCAGCTTTCTGACCTTAGAAATGAAAAGATCGGGTTTATCTTTCAGAGCTTTAATCTGTTGGCCGATTTGCCTTTGTATCAAAACATCGAGGTGCCTTTGCGTTATCGCGGTTTGTCTCAGGCTGACCGCAAGCAAAGAGTGGAGCAGGCACTGGAAACCGTGGGGCTGGCTTCCCGGGCTAAGCACCTGCCAACACAGTTATCCGGCGGTCAGCAGCAAAGAGTGGCCATTGCGCGAGCGATTGCAGGTGAGCCGAAGTTTTTGTTGGCGGATGAACCAACCGGAAACCTGGATTCACTGATGGCGCAACAGGTGATGGAGTTGCTGGAGAAAATTAATCAAAGCGGCACCACTATTATCATGGTTACTCACGATGACAAACTGGCCCGCAGGGCTCATCGCAATATTCAAATCTTTGATGGTCAGGTCAGTGATCTGGAATATAGCGTTGCAGATGACATTGTAAAACGAGCCTAGGAGAGCATGATGTTCAGATATAACCTGTCTCTGGCGCTGGCAAGTTTGCAGCAGCGACCTGGGCTAACCTTTTTAGTGATCCTAACTCTGGCAATCGGATTGGGTTTATATACCACAGTACAAACGATGGCGTTTTACAACAGCAGTGTGCCGGTTGCCCACAAAAGTGAGAACCTGTTTCTGATTCAGGTGGATAGCCGCGAGGCCTCAGCCGAGCCCATCACCGAGCAAGTTAGTATGGTGGATACCACCTACAAAGATGCCATGAACCTGCAGCAATGGCAGATTCCGGGAGTCACAACCTCGCTCAACTGGAATACCAATGGCGTTATCAATGTGCTGGACAACAATGTACCGGCAATTCGTTCCGAAATATTGGCCACCAATAGCCATTTCTTCAGCATGTTTGAAACCCCATTTATTTATGGTAGCGGTTGGGGAAGCGAGGAGGATAGCAGTGGAGCCGGTGTTATCGTGATTAGCCGCGCCATGAATGATCGTTTATTTGGTGGTGAAAACAGTGTGGGTCAGCTGCTCAGGATAGATACCCTGAATCTGAAAGTTATTGGCGTCATGGCGGACTGGACCATTACCCGACGCTTTTATGATCGCAGTTTTGCGCCGGGCTATTTACACGAGTTTTTTGTGCCATATCGCTTTGCTCTGAACAATGATTTACCGCGCAACGCCAGATTCAACTGCTGGTCTGTCGAAACCCAGGATAATCCTCAGTTTCGCACAGAAAACCTACAGCGATTGTTAAATTCTGAGTGTTCATGGATAAGCTTTTGGGCCGAAATCCCGGATCAACAGTTAGCCACCTACCAAACGCAATTAGGCAATTACATAGAGTCGCAAAAAGCCCTGGGCCGCTTTCCCAGAGAGCCGCAAATGTATGTCACTCATTTGCAGGACCAGGTGAATTACTATGGTAATCGCAACGGTTACATCAATACTTTCAAAATGATTTCCCGTTTGTTTTTTGCTGTGTGCCTGCTGAATGCAGTGAGCATCTTACTGGCAAAGTTTATTCGTCAAAGCCGGGAAGTAAGTTTGCGCCGGGCGTTAGGGGCACGTAAAACCACCATTATTTATCAATATGTTCTGGAAGTGGTTCTGATCGGATTTATGGGCGGCTTGCTGGGAATACTGGTGTCCAAAATTGGCCTTTGGGGCATGCTTAATATTCGTCTTTATGCGGTGGACTATACCATCACGGCACAAAGTATTGCCCATCAATACCAGCTTAACTGGCTACTGATCGGCGAGGCGTTTCTCACCAGTATTTTGTGTGCTCTGTTGGTAAGTTTGTACCCTATCTGGCGCGTCTGCAATATCTCGCCTGCCACTCAATTAAAAGCAGAATAAGGAGTTACCACGTGGAAATTAAATCAATTCTCCTGAGTCTGAAGCAAAACAAGTTTATGGCTTCGATCATGGTGTTACAAATCGCGTTCACCATGGCGGTATTGAGCCTGTCGGTGTTGTTAGCCGCAGCCACGCTGAAAGAATGGAATTTACCTTCCGGTATTCCGCATGATGACATCATTCGGGTAACACCGCGATTTTACGATCCCAACATGAATGTTGCCGCAGCGGTACAGCATGATCTGCAAAGGTTGCAGGCAATAGATGGCGTGCAGGCGGTGTCGCCAACGGATCAGGTACCCTTTGCGGCCGAGGTTGTGCGCGATGTGTACCTGTCAGTGGAAGAAGAGGCACAGTCCTATAAAACCAACATCTTCAGTGCCGATGAGAAACTGCTGAAAGTGCTGGATCTGACTCTGATAGCCGGGCGGGCTTTTACCTTTTCTGATGTGATTGCTGACCCGGATGCAAAAAACAGTGAAGTGATGATCAGCCAATCAATGGCAAAAGCCCTGTTTGACAATGGCAATGCGCTGGACAAAACAGTGTGGCTCAACAAGGGCAGTGACCCGGTTAAAATTGTGGGCATATACAGCGATTTTATGAACGGTGAAACACTCAATTATTTTGGGAAATCCTATCAGACCATGATCTTGCCGCGTTCATCCTGGCAATTTGCGGCTGAGCCTCACTATTTATTGCGCATGACACCCGGTCTGGCAGTGCAAAAACTGGAAGATATCGCCACCGTTTTCTATCAGGAACAGGGGCGCTATCTGGCGGTTTACGAGCGTCTATCGCGCATCCAAAAACGCATGTACGACGGCCGTGGCAGCCGGGCGTTAACCTTTTTAGTGATTAGCCTGGTGCTGGTGCTGATAACCTCATTTGGCATTGCCGGCTTTACTTCATTTCAGGTTAATCAACGGCGTAAACAAATTGGTATTCGGCGTGCGCTGGGTGGCAGAAAAAGCGACATTATGGCCTACTTCCTGACAGAAAATAGTATCATTACCTTCGCCGGGTTGTTGCTGGGTACGGTGGTTACCTTGTTTTTTAGCTTTGAGTTGTCCACCATGGAACAGCAAAATATCTTAGATTTAGTATTGCTGATGGTTATTGCCCTGCTGCTGTGGTTCATCAACGTGGTGGCGGTTTGGCTCCCCGGGCGTCGGGCAGTCAAAGTGCCACCGGCTATTGTTACCCGGGGCAGTTAACACAAGCTGTCAAAGGCCGTCAGATGCGAACGGCCTTTTATTATAATGATAAACACCATATAGGGAGTCTGAATGAAAGCCAGGGTTTTAGTCATAGACGACAACGCGGATGTTGCTAAGGCTATCGGGGTGCTGCTGCACCTGAATGACATAGATACCCATCATGCTGCTACAGCAAAAGCGGGCTTAGAAGCGCTGAACTCATCACCGTTTGACCTGGTGATCCAGGATATGAATTTCAGTAAAAATCACACCTCCGGCGAAGAGGGCATTCAGTTATTTCAGCAGATTCGCGACAATTTTTCGGACATTCCTATTATTCTTATCACCGCATGGACCAGTCTGGAAACGGCGGTGCAATTGGTTAAATCCGGGGCCAGTGACTATCTGAGCAAACCCTGGGATGACGACAAATTGTTAGTCACCATCAATAATTTACTGGAATTGGCGCAACTGCAACAGGCCCACAGACAGCACACCCTTGAACGTATCCGTCAACGAGATAGCCTGTCTGAGCAATTTGACTTGTGTGGCATTCGCTATCAAAGCGACGCGATGGCGCAACTATTGCGCATGACCACACAGGTGGCAAATTCCGATGTGGCGGTACTGATCACCGGACCAAATGGCGCCGGAAAAGAAAAAATTGCAGAAGTGTTGCAGGCTAATTCGCCCTGCAAAGACGGGCCTTTTATCAAGGTTAATGTTGGCGCATTAACACCGGAATTAATGGCGGCGGAGTTATTTGGTGCTGAAGCCGGTGCATATACCGGGATCACGCAGCGGCGTCAGGGGCGGTTTGAATCAGCGCACGGTGGCACCCTATTTTTGGATGAGATTGGCAATTTGTCGATGGATGGACAAATCAAATTATTGCGGGTGTTAGAAACCGGTGAGTTTCAGCGCATTGGTGGCAATGAGGACATAAAGGTTAAGGTGCGTATTATCAGCGCCACCAACAGTGATCTGTCGGCCGCCATTGCCGCCGGTACATTTCGCGAAGATCTTTATTATCGACTGAATGTTATTGAGCTAAATCTGCCGCCGCTACACAAACGCAAGGCCGACATACTGCCGTTGGCAGAACTGTTTCTGGCGAACAAAGCCACCTTGTCTGAAGAGGCCGTCATGGCGTTAAAGCAATATCACTGGCCCGGCAATGTCAGGGAAGTGAAAAACGTGATGCAAAGAGCGGCCTTGTTGTGTCAGAACCAGTTGATCAAGGTGTCAGATCTTGGTCTGGAGTTGCAGCAACCCTTGAAAATAGATGCCAGCAAAGATGACGAAATCAATGCCAATGACATTCGGCGCGCTATTGACGAAGCCGGTGGGGTGATTTCAGATGCCGCCCGATTATTAGGACTTGGCCGATCGGCCTTGTACCGGCGAATGAAAAAATTTGGCATTGATGAAAACTAAGCGCTGATGAAAAAATCCCTCTACAGACACTTATTGCTGCCGCTTGCTTTGCTGTTAACGCTGTTTTTCGCCGGCACTGTCTACATTTCAGAGTACCTTGCGGAGCCGGTGTTGTGGACCCTTGCACTGACCCTTGTTGTGATACTTACAATGGCGATTTTATTGCAACAATTATTGCGTCCGCTGACCGATGTATTACAGGCCATTAATGATGGTGTCAGTGCTTTTCAGGAGGATGACTTTAGCCTGAGCATTCACAAAAATGGCTATCGGGAAGTGGAAGATATTGTCAGTCTCTATAATCAGGTGGCCGGTATTTTGCGGGCCGAACGAATGAACATATTTCAGCGGGAACTACTGCTGGACACCTTGATTCAATCAACACCGGTAGCGATGTTACTGACGGATAATCGGCAGCGAGTGGTGTACAGCAATCACGCTGCAAAACAGCTGTTGAATGCCAATAAATCCCCGGAAGGCTTTGCCATTAGCCAGTTGATCGCATTATTGCCGGAAGCGCTACAGCAAGCCACTCATAGCCTTCAGGATGGCCTGGTGACCTACAAAGTAGACGATCAAACCATGGTGTTTAACGTTAACTTTCAACAGTTTATGCTCAACGGTCAAAATCACAGTTTGTACCTGTACAAAAATTTAAGTCAGGAAATGGGCCGCAAAGAAACTGAATTGTGGAAAACCGTGATCCGCATGATTAGTCATGAACTCAATAATTCTTTGGCCCCCATTGCTTCTTTGACCAGTTCTGCGCGGCGTATTCTGGCGCAACCTGAACATCTGCATATGCTGAATGACGTGTTGGAAACCATTGAGCGGCGCAGCCAACATCTCAGTGCGTTTATCAAGCAATATGCTCAGTTCGCAAAAATGCCTCCGCCCCACAAAGAACGGGTGCAGTTAAAGCCGTTTTTTGAACATCTAAAGACACTGCTGTCCGTGCACTGTGAGCTGGACATTACTGTCGAAGCTGCACACTTTGATGTGTCGCAAATTGAGCAGGTGCTAATTAACCTGGTGAAAAATGCCAGAGAATCAGGCTCTGAAGAGCAGGACATTGGGTTTCGGTTGACGCAACAGGCAAATAAGCTGACGTTTCTGGTGTTTGACCGGGGGGCGGGATTATCACCAGATGAACTACAACAGGCACTGCTGCCTTTTTACACGACGAAGGAACAAGGCTCAGGCATAGGTCTGGCGTTGTGTAACGAAATTGTAGCCGCCCACGGCGGAAAACTGCGTTTGTACAACCGTGAGCATGGCGGATTGTGTGTGAGTTTTGAGTTCGTTTTCAGCTCAACCTGAAGGGATTGAGCTTAGCGGGATTGTTGTTCGGCACTTCCCGGTAACCGGGCAAGGTAGTCCTCTTGCCAAACTTGCGCCATTTTAGCCTGGTCTATATTACCGCCGGATAATATAACCAGACAGGTTTGGGGATTGCTGAACCGGCCTTTGCGTAGCCAGTTCATCACGGCTTGCATGGTCATTGCGCTGGTGGGTTCTACATGCAGTTTGAGTAAGTGCTGTAACCATTGTGTCCAGTACGCGATTTGCGACTCGGCAATTTCGTAGAAGTCATCACAATGCTGCAAAATCGGGAAGGTATGGCTACCCACAGCAGGTGTCGCAGCGCCATCAGAAAGGGTATCGGGTGGCCCCGGTAAGGTCTCGATTTTACCACTGCGTAAAGAACATGCGGCATCGTTGGCGTTCAATGGTTCGGCACCAATCACCTGAATCCTGTCGTCAATGCCTTTGGCGGCCAGCAAGGTGCCTGACAACAATCCGCCACCACCACAGGGGGCAAAAACCGCATCAACCTGAGCATTGATCTGCTGCAAAGCTTCATAGCAGGCCGTGCCCTGGCCGGCAATCACATCCGGATGATTAAAGGGCGGGATCCACAGGGTGCCGTGTTGTTGGGCAGCCTCCTGTACCGCCTGATCCGCATCTGTACGACTGGCAAATTTGTGTAACCTGGCACCATAGGCCTCAGTGGCTGCGGCCTTTACTTTAGAGACGGAGGCAATGGTGAAAATGCTGGCGGGTATGTTAAACGTAGCCGCGGCATAGGCGATAGCCTGAGCGTGGTTGCCAGAGCTATTGGCCACTATCTGCTGCGGTAATTCGTTGTTTTCACTGAGTTTCGCCAGTACATTGGTGGCCCCTCGAAACTTAAAAGCCCCGGTCTTTTGCAGACATTCTGCTTTGAATAAGAGCCGATGACCCAGCCATTGATTCAGTAATGTCGACTCAACAACCGGTGTCTGGTGTACTTTGTGTTTAATGCGCTGATAGGCAGTGATGATCGCCTGATGATCCAACACAGAATGTTTCCCTTAATTTGCTGAATATAATTGCGAAAACTTATCATATAACCCAGGCAACGCTGAACATAATTTACGGTGTATTCACATTGTGAAACAGCTTGCCTTAATGTTGCCACAATTGATCATCATATGATGTTGGTAACTGCAGGTAATAAACGTTAATATGCGGTTTAACTATATAGAGTATAATGCTCATCTAATTTAGTAGTCAAAGCCGCTATACAGGCTTGTCGAGAGAAGGTATGTCGACAGATAAATTTGATAATGTGCCCAGAATTGTTCTGGAGAAAGAAGACAGAGATTCTTTTCAGCGAACCCGTGCTGCGCAGAAGACGAAACCAGAACCAGAAACTCCTCAGGATAATCCACCACCGGCTAAATCATCAGGTGGACTGGTAGTGTTTGTTTTATTATTAGCGTTGGGCGGTTATGGTGGCAGTTACTGGCTTTACACCTTGCAGCAAAAAACGGCGAACCAGCTGGACAACGCCAGTGAACGTATCTTCGAATTGGAACGTAAAATCTCTGCTACCGGCGAAGAGCTGGATCAGTCTGCCGTTGCCTTACGGGTTCAGGTGAACGATTTAAAAGATAAAACCGACGTGTTGTGGCAGGAAATGGATAAGTTGTGGGCCTCGGCGTGGCGACGAAACCAGACGGAAATCAAAGAGCTACAAACTCAGACCAATAACGAGTTTAAGAACCAAAAAGCCAGTTTAACGGCGTTGCGTTCGGATGTTTCTGATTCCAATACCACCATGGCGGTAATTCAGGAACAGGTAAATCAGCAATTGAATCGCGCCAAAGAAATCAACAGTTCGTTGGAGTCCGTAGTGAAACAGCGTGCTGCGTCAGAGCAACAGATCCGCGATATGGGTGATCAGGTTGCCACGGTTGCCTTGCGCATTGAAGCCTTAATTGAACGCATTGATGCGCTTGAGTCTCTGAAACAGGAAGTGTCTGACATCAAAAGCCAGAACGTGGCAAAACCGGCTATCGTGCAACAACCCTCTGCGGGTAACACGCAGGCAGGGCAGTAATCGGCAATTATACCGGATGAGCCTGGCCTCATCCGGATTGTACTCGTCTCAATTCGCTTATCTTACTGAAACCAAATTATGCATTTCACTGTGCTGCTCGTGATCAAGGTGATGGAAATTGCGGCAGCGTTGTTTTAGCTCCTGAATAAATGCGCGGCGGTTGCGCGGTGAAATAAATGTATAAGAGCCACTGTGAAAGATCTTAATACGCGAAAATGACAACGTGGGGGCCACAAACCAGTTGTAGCTTTTTTTGGCCAATTGCACGTCGGAATAATAGATGGTTTTGTACAGTAATTTGCCACATTTAATTTCCAGCCTGTCCTGGTGTAACGTGTATTCACACGGCCAGGCAGAAAAGCGAATAATCACAAACATAAGCACACTAATTGCTGATGCGGTAAAGATATCAGCAGGTTGCAGGCTAAAACCCTGATTTTGCAGCATCGGCCAGGCAAGCAACGCGCCAGGCACGGATAAAGTCACTGCAGTGAAGAACCACCAATCCACTTTGGAACGCCACTTTGACACTGAATAGTTTACTGTTTTCATAATGCCCTCTACCAATAAAACGTATACACTGCCCAATAAATATACCCTGATTACCCGGTGTTTGCTGTTGGTCAGAGGTGATCACTGACAGCTGTTATGTGTTAAAATCCCGTTGGTATCGATTCTTTAATTGCGAAAGTTGGCTATGAAAACTCCCATTAACCGCCCCATTGATCCATGTCAGGCAGTGTGCCGATTTGACGATGATGACATTTGTCTGGGGTGCTTTCGCAAAAGAGAGGAGGTCAATAATTGGCGTTTTTTAAGCAATGAAGAAAAAGCCAAAATTGTGGAAATAGTCAAACCCAAAATTGCACAAAGGCTGGAGGATGAAAGGCGTTCAGGGCGCTTGCCGGCATCGCAACGATTCCGCTTTTAGTGCTATTTTGGGTGTTTTAAACCACGCCAATCAATGCCCTCTGTTATTCAGTGAATCCGATTCACTCTGATAAATCCACCTGGCTGATAGCCAATGGCTTCGCGCCAGTCCTGGTTGTGTTTAAGCCCGTTGCAATAACGTCCAGATCAGCATTTTATGGCCAATGTCCTACAGGCCAACAGGTTATCTGCACACCCTATCTTCAATCAGGGATGACAAAGTTTGGGGATTAATTTTAACCGTTTTAACTTGCTTTTAGGTGAAAGACAGGAAAACAGGACTCCCCCTTAACGAATTTCAAAAATGCCCGCCAGAGTATTCGAATTGAAGGGATTTTTTGAGCAGCTATAGCAACTACCCATCGTTTGTTGTGGGTGTCCATGTAACCCGCTATTGCATTTAACCTTGAGGTGAGCGGTATAAAAAAGGGCTGCGCGTGGCAACCCTTTGTGTGCTTTGAAAAAGTAAAATCTATTTGAGGTTACGATCAAAGAAATTAGTAATGGTGTTGTACAGGTGTATACCGGTTTGCTTACCGCGAATGCTGTGTTTCTTGCCGGGATAATCCATCACTTCAAAGGGAACGGCTAAATCCTGCAGGTGCTTGTACAGCATGGTGGAATGGGTAAACAGTACGTTATCGTCAGCCATGCCGTGATAGATCAGCAAATCGCCTTTCAGGTTTTCAGCATAGGGAAATACTGATGATTTGGTGTAAGCATCCGGGTTGCTGGTGGGGTTACCCATATAACGCTCAGTGTAATGCGTATCGTATAAACGCCAGTCGGTTACCGGGGCACCGGATACACCAGCCGCAAAATAGTCGGCTGCTTTAAACATGCTCATCAGGGTCATGTAGCCACCATAGCTATGGCCATATACGCCGATTTTCTCTTTATCTACATAGGGCAGGGTATGCAGGAATTTCACACCAGCTACCTGGTCCTGAACTTCAATTTCGCCCATGCGTTCGTGTATGGGATCTTCAAAGGCTTTACCACGGTAATTTGAGCCGCGATTATCCACGCTGAATACCACGTAACCTTTATCCACCCAATGCTGCATCAGCAGACCACGGTTGCCACCCCACCGATTTTGTACCACCTGGGCGATTGGTCCACCGTAGAGATAAACGATGGCCGGGTGCTTGCCGGTAATCTGTTTGGGTGTCCACATTCTGTAGTGCAGCGTGACACCATCCTGGGTTTTCAGGGTACCAAATTCAGGTTTAACCCATTGTTCCTGATAGGCGGCTAACGGGTGGTTTTCATCCACAGCATTTTCCTTCAACCAGGTGAGCTGTTCGCCACTGGCTTTGTGTAAACTAACCTGTGGCGGCGTGTTGATGCTGGAAAAGTCATCCACATAAATGCTGGCGTCTTTGGAAAAAGCAATGGAGTGGAAACCAGTACGCTGGCTGACTTTACTGATATCCCCACCTTTTAATGAGACGCTGTAAAGGTGACGTTCTACCGGTGTGTCTTTGCGTCCTGTAAAATAGATTACCCCCGCTTTTTCATCGATGGCGGCTACTTCGTCCACCACCCAGTCACCCTGTGTAAGTTGTGCCAACTGTTTGCCGGTATTGTCCATCAGGTACAGGTGTTTAAAACCATCCTTTTCTGAGGCCCAGACAAAGGCGTCCTGCTTTTTCAGAAAGTAAAGGTCGTCGTGCAGGTTGATCCAGGTCGGGCTGGACTCTGTCAGTAGTACCGAAACCTTATTGCTGCTGGTGTCCACCACTTTAAGCTGCAATTGTTTTTGGTCGCGGGTTTGCTGCTGAAAACTGAATTGCTGGCTGTTGTTCAGCCATTTTCCGCGAGCCAGATAAATATCCTGATTGTCGCCCAGATTTACCCAGTCAGTTTTTCCGGACGCGATGTCATAAATTGCCAGTTTTACCGTAACATTGGGTGTTCCGGCTCTGGGATAACGTTGCTCTACCACTTTCACGTTATCGGCGTAAATCTCCGTACGGGTGATAATGTCTACCGGTGATTCGTCCACCCGAATAAACGCGATTTTGGATTCGTCAGGGGAAACCCAGTACCCTGTCATGCGATTCATTTCTTCCTGAGCAACAAATTCCGCCATACCATTTTTAATGGCATCACCGCCGTCACGGGTCACCTGGGTCTCTTCACCGGTTGTGATGTTTTTCAGGAACAGGTTTTGTTCCCGAATAAACGAAATGAACGTGTTTTTAGGGGAGATTTTAATGTCGGTTTCGAAACTATCGGTTTCCAGTATTTGCTGAGCTTTGTCGCTGCCCATCGGATAATACCAGGCGTCTCCCGCCAGCGGGAACAACAGTGCCTTACCATCACTGGACCACTCGTATTCCATGATGCCGGTACCATATTCACGTCGACGCTCACGGCGGGCTTTTTCTTCATCGGATAGTTCTTCTTTGCCACTGTGTAAGTTGTCGGCGTCAAACAACAACTGAGTTTTTCCGGATTCAACGTTGTATTCCCACAGATCATAACGTTCGTAGTCAGTGACTTTACCCTGAATGAAAGTAACACGTTGACCATCCGGAGAGACTTTCAGTTTACTGGGGGCGGTGCCTTCCAGTGCGGGGGAGGCAAAAATGCGTTCAATGCTAAGTTTTTCTGGTTCCTGAGCCTGTACCAATGTACCGGAAAGGAGAATGCTGGAAAGCAGAGTGAGTTTTTTCATGCTTCAGAGTATCCTGTAGGCAAATTCATTCATGGCTTGGCAGGCGTTGTCTTTTAGTTGTTGTTTTGACAATCAAAATGGCAAAAATACTGCGCTGAGCCGGTAATACATTAATTTGAAGCGTAGTTTATAACATGCCAGCACAAAACCACAAAACCGCTTTGTTACTGGGTGCAACAGGATTGGTAGGTCAGCACTTACTGACGTTGTTACTGGAGGATGTCAGATACCATAAAGTGATATGCCTGTTGCGCTCGCCACTGCCAGCAGATGAGCTGGTTTCAACCTACCCGGAAAAGCTGCAGTTGCAGACAGTTGAATATGAACATCTGGAACAACAGGCGCACTTATTTAGCGCGGATCATGTATATGTGTGCCTGGGTTCTACCATTAAAAAAGCTGGCAGTCAGCATGCCTTTAAGCGGGTGGACTACGACTATGTACTGCACGCCGCCAAACTGGCTATGCAAAAGCAAGCGCAGAGTTTTGTCTGGATTTCTTCGGTTGGTGCCGATGCCAACAGCGGTAATTTTTATTTAAAAGTCAAAGGCGAGTTAGAGCAGGCTATAGCGGCACTTCCCCGGTTGCGTGCGGCACCCGTGCAGCCTTCATTGTTACTGGGGGAGCGTGCTGAATTTCGCCCCGGTGAGCGCCTCGGTATTATAGTTGGCAGGCTGATTGCCCCGCTGATGGCAGGGCCATTGCGCAGGTATCGTCCGGTTCATGCAATTCAGGTGGCGAAGCAAATGATAACGCAACAGTATTGGGCGTAAACCGGTGTTTAGATGTAAGCAGTTTGTGGTGCAACAGGCACACTGCGCCATGAAAGTCGGCACCGACAGTATGTTGCTGGGCAGTTGGTGTGAACCTGAAAGCGCGACACAGATACTGGATATTGGTTGCGGCACCGGGCTGTTAAGTTTGATGATGGCGCAAAAAAGTGATGACAATTGTCAGATAACGGCACTGGAACTGGATGAACCGGCAGCGCAGCAGGCGCTGGAAAATGTGGCGGCGTCGCCGTGGCCGGATAAAATTCAGGTTATCCATGCGGACTTTACAAGCTGGCAGCGCACCACAAAACAACGCTTCTCTTTGATTATCAGCAATCCACCCTGGTTCGAATTTACCCCGTCAGCCGCTCACAACGCTGATAACCAGCAACGAGATAAGGCCCGAACTGCCGCCCGCCAACAACAAAGTTTGCCATTGGCGTCACTTTTTACCGGTGTCGCGAACTTACTTACGGACAGTGGCCGGTTTTATTTTGTGTTGCCGTCGGGTGCCGAAAAAACAGTAATGGGCCTAATCAAAGAGCAGTGTATGCAGCTGGTGGCGATCGTTAACGTTAAAGCCACACCTGAAAAAGCGCCTTACTGTCAGCTATGGTGCCTGAAGAAGAACAGTGATGCAGGCAGCGGCACAGACTATCTCATGGATAAGCCAGTTGCAGAGCTTATCGTACGAGACAATGAGGGCGTTTACAGCGACGCATTTAAAACGCTTTGTCAGCCTTTTTATCTGAACTTTTAATTCTAAAAGCGCAGTTTTTAATAGTTAAAAAATGTAATGAAACTGGCGTAATGGCAGATAAAGTAAATAGCACTAATAATAATTTAATTATTATTTAGTGGCGTAACTCAATCAGTTACAAATAAATTATTTCCTTTTTGTCTGGTGTTGCTATATTTAATTTGTCCACCAATTAAATGGCGGATGAAACAACATCAAAAACAAAGCAGGACTTTTTCCACGGATTGGGAAACCTTTGTAGGGGAGCTGTTATGAGCGAAAGTCAATTACCCTCCAGTATCAGCCAACTGACCGATTCGTTGCAGGTGGTGCAGTTTTATTGTCGAAACATTCCTATTCAAATCCCTAAATTTGCGGTGTACGCCATTTTGGATAATCCGGTGTTCGATAAAATAGTTTACCGGGATAATCGCAAAGTTGGATTAATTAAATTAGGCCGTTATCTGGTACCGGTAATTGATCCATTACACGGAAAATTAAACGAGCAGCCAAAACACATCGTTGTCATAAGTCAAAGCAAAGGAAATAAGTTCGGACTTTTTGGCTATCCGGCTGATGCGGTAAAAGACAACCTGCAGTTGCCTTTTTATCATCGTTCGGTGCGTAAAATCGTTAAAGATTTTGTCTGACCATTAGAATGAGCATTGCGCAACGCTCAGAGCGTTAAGGTGTAATAGTCGAAACTATCGATCAGCTTGTAACCAAGTTGATCGTAAAGTGCCTTTGCCTGATGATTATCTTTGGCTGTCGCCAGCTTGATCGCATGAGCCTTATTTTTTTCGGCGAAGGCCTGCGCGGTTCTCATCAGCGCTTTTGCTACACCTTGCTTTCTTGAATCCTGAGTGACAAAAAGATCATTCAGAATATACACCTGCTTCATGGCAACAGATGAAAACGACGGGAATAACTGCGTGAATCCCATGCCCGTGTTGTGTTCATCAATCGCCATATAAATGATGGAATCCTGATTGTCCAGCCTTGCACTGATAAACGCTGTGGCAGCAGCAATATCAGCCGGTTGCTGGTAAAACTGGCGATACTGATCAAACAAATTGGCACATTGCTCAAGGGTGTCCTGGGTGACCTGCACAATTTTCATTGGCTTGTTTCTCTCTGTCTGGTTAGGGTGGGTTTAAACGTCGTCACTTTATGATACGTTTTGCTGATCAAGGGCTTTGCCAAGGGTAATAAAATACTGGATAAAATAGCCTGCGATTTGCTGTCGCTGATGCTGCTCCGGATAAATGCCCAGTTTCGCTTCGGCTGACTGCCTGGTGCCCTGCACCAGAAATGCGTTTTTCAGAGATTGATCCTGTACAAAGGCTTCAAATGCCCGGGCGCAAACTTCCTGTGGTTGCGCATAATAGTAGGTATTCAACGATTTGTCAGCGGTAACACTTTTGATAAACAAATCGCTGAGCTGATCGCTATTTTCTCGCAAAAATATGTTTTGATAGCAGCTTTCCAGTAAGTGGTTTAATGGATGCTCTATTACCTGTTGGTGCTTAAGCCACAACACAGAGGCAAAGTCGCGATGGCTGGCGCGTTTAAACAGCTTTTGGCTGATGTAGTGATCGAAGGCGTGAAACCATTCATGGGCCAGTGCGCCGCCACCGGCATTTTTAGCTAACGCCAGTGTGCGGGTGCCGGAATTGTAGTGGGCCGAGCTGTATTTTTGCCCGCCTTTACCAAAAGCGAGGGACAAGGTGCCATTGAGGGAAATCACCTGTTCCGGTACCTGCAGTATGGTCATCAGATCGCAAAGTGCGTCAAAAAACAAATTTGCCGCTATCTGTTGTTCCTGTTTTGTGACCCAGTTGCCCACCGTCGCGGTTTTAAAGCCGAAGATTTTAACGATGTCGTTAAATGACACATCCGCTCCGTCGCGATGGCTGGGACCATTGCGGTAGTAGCTTTGATGTAAACGGGATGACGGTTGCTGTTGGGGCAAGGGAATGTTGTCTCAATCAAATATAGGTTGATGATAGCAGGCGCGGGCGTCTGGCTCAAAGTTGAGAAACCTGATCGAGATCCCAGCTCGATCAGGGCAATTATGCAAGGGTGAATCTGGGGGTTTTCCCCCATAGCATCAGTACCCACATTCTTGAATACTTTCCTGGTAAAATTGATTGAGGAAGTATTCATGTCCGTCTTTAACCGTAAAAACCTTATTTCATTGGCGGTGGCTTTTGCACTGCCGGCTGCTGGTCTGCAGGCAAAAACCTTTGATGCCGATCTCGCTGAAGTGTTCGCCGAGAATCCGTTGGATCTGCAACAGGTGATCGTCACTTTTGAAGGTCACGCTGCCCCCACCAGTGAGCAGTTGAATGCCCTTGAGGTACTGGGCATCAACGCTGGAGTCAGTATGCAGCAACTGCCGATAGTGGGTGTATTAGCCACCAAAGAGCAGGTTGAAGCTCTGTATCAACGGGATGATGTGGTGTCTGTCTGGCACAATGATCCGCTGGTGCTGGAAAACCACGATTCCACCCGCATCACCGGTGTTCAGGCTATGCGTGCAGACCGCTCTTTGCGCAATAACGGTGTGCCTTTTTCGGGCCGGGGTATTGGCGTGGTGGTCAATGATTCCGGGGTTGATGGTAGTCATGGCGATCTGATGTTCCCCAATCATGTTGTGCAAAATGTGCTGGCCCAAACTAATCTGCACAGCTTTAGCAGCATTTTGCCCATCACCTATCAGGAAGATATCACTAACACCGATATCGGTGGCGGGCATGGTACTCACGTGGCTGGCACAGTTGGCGGCAATGGTGCTAAAAGCTCCGGTTTACACGCCGGTGTCGCTCCCGGAGCTGACATCATTGGATACGGTTCAGGTGCAGGGTTATTTATTTTAGATACGCTGGGCGGATTCGATTACGCTCTGACCCATCAGTACGACTACAATATTCGGGTAATTTCTAATTCATTCGGCAATACCGGCGATGTGGGCACCGAGTTTAACCCGGATGATCCCACCAATATCGCGACTAAGGCACTGGCCGACAATGGCATTATCACCGTGTTTTCAGCCGGTAATTCTGGCTCTGGCGAATCCACCATTACCGGGAACTTCAAAAAGGCGCCCTGGGTAGTCACCGTAGCCGCAGGGGACAAGCAGGGTCAACTGGCCGACTTCAGCTCTCGTGGTGTCTCCGGTAAGGGAGATACTGTGGTGGTGGATGGCGAAGTTTACCAATGGGAAGACCGGCCGACAGTTACCGCGCCTGGTGTAGATGTGATTTCTGCCAGAGCGTCAACTTCCAGTTTAGGAGGGCTAAGTGCTCAGGACGATGTGGATATGGTCGCGCCTGAACACTTGCCTTTCTACACTGTGTCCAGCGGTACCTCTATGGCTGCGCCGCATGTTTCAGGGATAGTGGCGTTGATGTTGGAAGCGAATCCCAACCTGCAATGGTCCGATGTGAAGCGCATCCTGCAGGAAACAGCCACGCCAATGGCGGGCAGAGAGTCCTGGGAAGTGGGTGCCGGTTATGTAAATGCTCACGCTGCTGTGAAGGCTGTAGTGGAGGGGGAATCGGCCTGGGGTGACACCAGCAAATTAAACCGGGAGTTCAATGCTCAGGCATTAGTTACCGAGGGCGATTCGTTTACTTTGTCTACCACCTATATTCCGGTAGGAGAATCACCTACAGAAACTTTTGACGTGCCACCTGGGGTTTCACTGGTAATCGCCAGTGCCAGCATCGAAACTGCTACTGCCTTTGTACTGGAAGATCCGGCAGGTAACCGCTACGGTTCAGGCATTGGTCTGCCGGTTCTCGGTTCTTCAGTGGGGGTTTCTGCGCCCGGTATGGCAGGGCCCTGGAAGCTGTATTCTCGTGGTATTGGCAGTATAAGTGGCGTATCGGTTGACCCTGTGGGGGTTACCAATGGCATTGGTGTACCTGCTACCAACACAGTCAATATCCGGTTACTGGAAACCGCCGGATTTGCCGGTATCGATGATACTCAGAATCATCCCGCCAGACCTTTTGTGGAGTATGTGGTTGCAGAACAACTGATGGATGCTAAAAAGCAAGGCTTTAAACCCGATGCGCCGCTTAAGCGCATAGAACTGGCAGACAGCATGACGCTGGCAGGTAACCTCAGACAATCAATAAATGGCAACCAGGCGGTATTTGCTGATGTCAGTGCTGATGCTCACGGAATTGCCAACAGTGCAGCACAAACCGGCGGTGTATTGTCTGACCTGGAATTCGCAGATGCAGCAACCGTCGCACCAGAAAGCCCGGAACACTTCGGCGCAAATATGACTGTGACCAAAGAGCAAATGGCTTATACATTGGTACAGGCGTTAGGTTTGCAAGACAGTGCTAATGCGTTTGACAGCAACAGCCCGTTAATTGCCATTGTCTTTGACCAGGCGGTGGAAGTTGCGGATTCTGCTGACATTGCGCCACAACTGCGCGGTCATGTGCAACAGGCACTGGCACTGGGATTACTTTCGGTGCAGGTGGATGTAGAGCAAGGGCCTTTTGACCTGGAGCCCACTCTGGTGGCCAGATTTGAACCTGCTAACAGTGTCAGCCGGGGTGAAGCGGCGATGACCATCACCAGATTCAGACAACTGGCCGACTAGGTTAGCTTACTTTTATTCCAGGAGGCCGGCTTTGCCGGCCAATCGGATCAACTCTGCAGAACTCCCCACTTCTAACTTTTTGTAAATGTTACTGCGATGATTCTCGGCTGTTTTGAGGCTCATATTCAATAGCTCGGCAATTTTTCTGCTGGTGTTACCGGCGGCCACCAAAAAAAACACTTCTCGTTCTCTTCGGGTCAGCGCGGTCAGTGGGTTAACCCGCGATTTGCTACCGGGGTGAATATCTGTAGTGGTTTGGTCTGGAAACACCTGTTTGCCGGCAGCCACTAGTTTGATGGCGTTAATCAATTCATCTGCTGAAGATTCTTTCAGCATATAACCACGGGCACCGGCCTGCTGCATGGTTTCGATATACTCCAGCTCATTGTGCATCGACAGTACCAGAATACGGGCATCGGGACGCTGCGCCAGTAACTTATCTATGGCCACCAGACCGCTCATTTTCGGCATGGAGATGTCCATGACTATAACGTCCGGTGAGAGTTTCAGTGCCTGATTGATTAACTCCTGACCGTCACCACATTCTCCGATTACTGCCAGTTCCGGATCGGCATTGAGTACCTGACTCAGGCCCTGACGCATGAGTTGGTGATCATCGGCGAGGATCAGTGAAATCATAATGCAACCGTCATAGTAATGTGGGTTCCCTGTGCGGGCCGGGAACGAATGTTGAATGTCGCGCCAAAGGCGGTGGCTCTGTCCTGCATACTGGTAAGTCCGATACCAGGCTCTATGGAGAGCTTATCATAACCCTGACCATTGTCTGCCACATCTAGGCGTAAGGTCTGGTTATGTTGTTGCAGTGACAGGGACACTTCTGTGGCTTCGCTGTGTTTAATGGCATTAACCAGGGCTTCCTGAGTGATGCGAAACAGCAATATCGCCACATCATCGGGTACCTGACCCTGGATATTGATATCGCACCGGCAGTGCATATCTTCATGTTCAAATAAACTGCGACATAACCATTTTAGGGCAGGCTGTAATCCCAGGTCCTCCAGTATGGTGGGACTCATCAGCCGGGACAACTGCCTGACATCCGCCAACGCCATTTCTGCCAGCTCTGCCAGCTCGCGCAATTCCGGATAATCACCAGAGACACCGTGCAGGCGGCGGGTGAGCCCGGTTAACAGTTGTCCCACGCCATCGTGCAATTCTCTGGATAATTTGGCTTTCTCCGATTCCTGTTGCGCCCAAAGGCGTTTGGCCAGATGCGTCAGGGTTTCCTGCTCGGCATCCAGCCGCGCTCGCAGCTCAGCTTGTTGTTGTTGAATTTCAGCCAGTAATTGCTGTTGAGATTTAGTCAAAATACCACCCCTGATACCGATGGGATTGGGTTTCTGTTAATTGCGCCAGCCACTGTTGTTGAAGCTCGGTTTGTTTTAGCTGTGCCGCATCGCCACTCAATACTGAATAGTAGAGGTGGCTGCGCCAGTAGGGTGAAGATAACAATAACTGTTGGGCCAGTTCAGTTTGTTGCTCACCATCGCGGGCACTTAAGTACAGCCAATGCAACCAGGCAGAATGGTATACAGGTTTAATTTTACTCCGGGCTTTCTGCATTGGCTCGCTGTTTGACGCCAGTTTAAAACGCTCCTGCAGGTCCAGCAGGATTTTAAGCTCTGTCAGCAGTGGCACAGGTCCGTATTGCAGGGCTGATGCCAGGAGTTGCTGCTCATCGATTGCCAGAGAGGGTTCATGCTTGAGTCGGGCGGAAGACAACCAACGATATACTGCCTGTTGTTCCAGACTGTCGTTGAGGAAGTCTGTATTGACCTCATCAAGCTGCTGAATCAGGCAGGGGAGATCGGCAATGTAAAGACAAACCTCGGCATGCCACAACTGTATTTCAGTCAGTGCCCGGCTGTCGCCAATGCCACTGGCCATGGATTTGGCGCTGTTGAGGTTTTCCATCGCAGGAGCCAGTTTGCCCTGACGAAAATGCAGGTAACTGAACAATAGCTTGTTGATCATGTCAGCTTCTGAATGTTGTGCATCCAGTTTTTCCGTCGCCCGGTGCAGGTATTCCCCGGCCTTGCGCATATCGCCTTTGGCCAGACTGAGTTGCGCCAGATTTTGCCAGGTGCGCAACAAAAAGGCTTCATCTTTGGCACGGGCGAACAGGGTTTCTGCCTGTTGCCAGAATATTTGTGCCAGTGAAAAATTGCCGGTTAAAAAGTGGATATAAGCAACGTTGCTCATGCTTTCCGCCTTTTTACTGTCGTTGCCTGCCTGTACTCTGATATCCAGACCCTCCTTGTAATATTGCAACGCTTCTTCATAGCGGCCCTGTTCTTCCAGCATAAAGCCCAGGGTGTCCAGGACATGAGCCTGCTGTTCAAGGTCGCCCTGATCTCTGAGTAGGTTCGAGGCCTCAGCCAGTGCTTGTTCCGCGATATCAAAATGGCGGTTTATGGCCGCGACATTGGCCAGGTTTGCCAGGGTTGTGGCGCGCTCTGTGGGTTGCGTTTGCGCATCACGTAATGTCAGGGCATCCTGAAAATACCGTTCCGCTACCTGGTATTCTGCCAGGCGCAAATGAGCAACACCAAAGGCATTTAACACCAGGCCTTCGCCCACGTTGTCGCCTAAAGAGCGAAATGCCGATAACGCCTGAGTTAATTCCTGTGCGATGGCCTGTTTTATTTCGCCCTGCATGATCCTGAGTTTACCCACCTCAAACCAGATCTGGCCATCGTAAGGCGTATAGTTTAGCGCCGTGCGATAATCGGCGATGGCGGCCGGCATATCGCTAAGCCAAAGGTGGACATCGGCGCGTTTTAGTAGCAGATCGGCACGGCCAGGATGCAGGGTAATTAACCGGTTTACAGTCTGCATGGCCAGGGTGGGGTTATCATCTATCTGGGCCTGAAAATATTGGCCCAGCAATAACCAGTATTCCTCCTGAGTTTGGGTTTTGGCCAGTTGATTTAACTGCAGTTGTAACGCGGCAACATCACCCTGTTGCCACGCCTGTTCCGCGCCCGCTATCCAGACGCCCGGAAAATCCGGTGATTGTTGCTGCAGCAAACGTAATTTTTCTGCTGCATCAAGGGTGTGATCCTGCCATTGAGTAAAGGGCAGCTTTTGCAAAAAATCACTGTTACTGGTTTCAACCACCTGGTCTCTGATTTGCTTCAGTTTGTGATGGATGTCCAGGGTAAAATTGCTGAGTTGTTGGCCTAACTGTGCAATCTCAATACTCTCGGTAACCGAAAACAAACGGGTATTGGCGGGCATCATCATGGCATCCGCCTGTAGGAGCACGGTTTGGGCATTCACTTCACTGGCCTGCAACAACACTACAATATCGGCTTCAAGGGTACTGGCAATCGCGATTCTGTCATTCTGATTAGCGATGGGGTTGAGTGCCAGATTGCTTCGCAGTTTGTGAATATGTTCCTGACTTATCAAGGCTATGCCTGCATCACTTTGCAGTGGGTAACGGAGTAATTCACTGATGCTTTTCAATACCGGTACTTTATCATCCTCTACAAGTGCTAATTGCCAGACGGCTTTATCGGAGGGCGCGAGTTGTGCTGGCTCACGATGGCTGTTCATCAGCAGTACCAGCAGTGATACTGTTATCAGCAGACTCAACAGCAGCACGGCTGGGCCTGCAATGCTTTTCGTATTTTGTTGGTTATAGCGTAAATTTTGCCTGTCAGGGCGCCGTTCTGCCACCGGGTGAGTGAGTTGTGCAATAAACTTGTGCTGTTGCCGGTGCCACAGTTTATCCGTAACTGAAAGAGGGGATAGTTGCACGTTTTGCAATAACAGTTGCAGTACTTTCCCGGCACTGTAGGTGTCTGACTGTGGGCTGATCTTACCTGACTGTAACACTTCCGGTGCAGCGTAATCACGATGACCGCTGAGCTGTTCCTGTTCTGCTACCGAACTGCCGATCCCAAAATCAATCAGCAGGAGATCATGGTCCTCAGTGATAATAATATTGTCGGGTTTGATGTCACCATGCACTAACTGTTGCTGCTGACAGGCCGCAATGGCCCCGGTGAGTTGCTCACACCATTGCCCGAATTGCTTTTTGGACAGCGGTTCATGCAGGCACTCCTGCAATGGCCAGCCACTGATCAGCGCCATGGTGAAAAATACACGTTCATCATCACAGAATACATCATGCACCTGAATAACATTCGGATGCTGAATTTTTCTGGCCACCATGACTTCATTGCGCAGTTGCTGAATTTTCAGAGGCAGGGCCGTGTCGCCATGCACCAGTTTTATTGCAATGTCTGTTTCCAGCAGCTGATCAAAAGCCTGATATACACTGGCCTGAGCGCCTTCGCCCAACTTGGCAGTAATGCGAAAGCGTTGCATCAGGACATCGCCCGCCTTCAGAGAAGGGGCAGCGTGCAACGCCTGAGTTGCCAGATCAGGATCGGAGTCGGATGCGTCGTACAAGTCGTTGCTCCATTAAATCAAAAAAACTAAAGCGACTGAATTAACTCAAGTTTATGTTCGATAGAATGGAATAACAAACGAGAAGTGATTTGACTGGCTAATGCGCTGGTCAGAGCAAGTTCACTTTCTGTAAAGTATTGGCGACTGGAAGCGTTATCACCATAGAGGACACCGATGGCGTTTTCCTCTACCATGATGGGCACGCAGATGGCTGCCCGCAGGCCAAAACGAATGATACTTTCCCGGTCTGCATAGTCATCATCGTTGCGCAGATCACCTATAGCGATCGGTGCTTTTTGCGCCATAGCCTGGCGAATAATACTGCGGCTACCGCTAAACTGTGGAGTCTGCATCCAGGGTTCATCACCTAAAGCGCTCTCCAGGTGGCTATCCTGGTTGTACAACAGCAAACTGGCGCGTTCACAACCCAGACCCTGAATGAGCGACTCCCGGGCCGTTGCGATTAACGCGGTACTGTTGTGACAGCGGCTTAGTTGTTGCTGGTAGCGTCGCAGCTGTTGCTTACGCCACATTAACTGACTGTCTTTGATGGTAATTTGTCGGGTGTCGCAGGTTTTTACCAGGCAAGGCACCGGCCCGAAATGCAATACCTGGGATGCACCCAGGGCGGAGCGACCAACCGCCTGACCATTGTGGCTACTGCCGGTACTGCTGGCATCTTCAAAATACCAGTGATTACTGGCATCCGTGCCAATCAGGGCATGGCGTCTGGACACCTGCGGATGCGGAATAACAATATCTGACTGTGCAGCACGACCAATCTGGTACTGATAGCCTTCGAACAGGACGTGTTCGGCAATCACCCCGTCATGGCGTGCGACAGATAATTGTAGTGGCATGATTAACTCAGTAAATGCGCAAGCTGTAACGCAGCGTATTCAGCCAGGTAAGCATTTCACCTTTGACGTTGACCAAATCGTTAGATGAACGCCAGACATCAGGAATATCGTTGCCACTGGCATTATCAATTAAAGATATCAGCGCATCCGTGACAATCAGTGCCTGACTGTAATCCAGCCCGGTCAGGGCGCTATCCAGCGCGGTCATCTGAGTGTCTATCTGGCTCAGAAGAGTCGCTTCAATGTCGCTTCGGTTATCGGTTAACAGTTGTTCTACCAGTTGAAATTTATGATCAATAACGGCGTCCGGCAGGCGGGTATCCAGCAAGATCATAAAATCTGAAAAGCCACCCAGATTCCCTCTGGCGCGAATACTGCCTGCAGAAGTCAGCATGGTGATATCTTCGAATGTGCCGTTGTCATGGGAGCGGAAGATACGCAGCGGTATATTGCTATTGTAATGCATCGCCTTGGTGTACAACTCGACGGCAGCCATGCCCTCAAAACCAAATCCGGCATCCGCTTTGGGTTTTACCGATACCACCACCGGAAAGGCGGCCTGCATCTGTACCAAAGAAGAGGGCAAGCGATTGAGTACATCGAGATCAGTCAGCGATACCAGCTCAGCAGTGATCTCAAAATTACTGGGATGCAGCCCGATACTGTTGTCAAACGCCAGGCTTAGATCCACTTCTATGACACTGCTCAGCGTAAATTCCGCTTCAATACTGTTGTCGTCAAATTCCAGCGTCACCGGTGCTACGGGGGTGGCAAAAGTGCTCTGGGCAGATAGAAGAAAAACGGCTAGTGCCGCTACTGTTTTTGTTATTATTTTTTTAGTCGTTAGGTGCAGCAAAACTACTTACTCCTGTTAAAATTTGGTTAAATTTACAACATGGCCACACCGGCATCAAGCGATGCCAGTGTGAACCAGTGCTCAATTAAAAGTAGTTGTTCATAAACCTTGACGTAAGGAGTGCATAGTGAGCGCGAGTGATTTTTTGCTCAGCATTGAACTCTGCTGTCATAACAGGTGTCAGGCTAAAGGGGTCTTGTTCAATACCGAATTCAACATTTAGTAAAGACAAGTTGATTGCCAGTTGCACATAGCCTTTCATGTCAGCCGGTAAACTATCCTGATCGGCTAACACGATTTGTTCTCCGCGATAATCCACTATGATGTCATCACTGCTGTTAAATGCCGTGGCCACATGTTCCAGTCCCAGCATTTGCACCATGGCATACGCCATGTCCAGTTTATTCATCGCGGCGTTGGCGTTAACACTGCCATTATCGGTTGGCAAAATCGCGGCCTGACTGCGCAGATTGTCTTTCAACGCACCACCGGCAACACTGACCGACTCAAAATAGGGTTTATAGGAAGCGGGAACATTCTCCAGCACCGGCGTTGCCTCGTTCAACAAATCGCGATACTGACGCACTGCGCCACCCATAACAGCGTATTGCGCGAAATCTTTGCGTTTCAGATTGGCATCAGGCTTAAAGCGGTTGTTGCCCAGCGCATCCATCAGTCGTTCACTAACCGCGTACTCAATAGCATTTTGCAATGGATGACCATGGATATCATCCATGCCTTCAAAACCACCACCGGTTTCAAAAGCCACAGACACATCAAAAAACTCAGGTACCCCCGGGCCATTGGTGACACCCAGTGGGTCTGCCTGAACACCGGATAAGGAGGTTAAGCCGTAAACGTAAATTCCCCATTCACCTTCCATGCCGGGGGCGGAAACACGCATTCCCTCTTCCAGAACCGGAGTAGACAGGTTGCCGAAATACTCTGTGCCATCGGGGGCCACCAGCACCAGTTTGGTCAGGTTGGTGGAGGTGGAGGACGATGCTTTGACCACGACCGTGTTGGCATCAACATAGAAATTTTGAACTTCTGGCTCGCCCACAGGTGCGTAAAACACTTCAAACTCTTCGGTGCGGTCACTGGTGCTGACCAGTGAGTTGGCATTGAATTGCTTGTCCGCCAGATTGTTGACTGTAACACGGTGATTCATGTCGTAGTTCAGAGCCGCAGCAACGGCAGAGCGCGCGTTAACATAACCTGCACCTACTTCCCAACGCTCATAGCCGGGCATGTTAGTGGCGGTTTCCTGAAGTAGCTGTTTGATGGTCAGGTTGTCCAGATCCGGGTTGGCCTCCAGCATCAGGGCAATAATGCCGGAAACATGAGGGGTTGCCATGGAAGTCCCGGAAATCATGGTGTAAAAAGGAACATATTGAGTTTCGATGGCGTCGATATCGGCATCGCCACCATTCGCTGCCAGATTGGTGGCGGCGCGGGTAGAAATAATGTCTACACCGGGCGCAACGATTGATACGTCGTTGTTGTATTCCCAGGAAGTACCATCAGGCATAGTGAAAGCGCCTGATTCGCTTTTAAGTCCTCTGGAAGAAAAATCCGCCAGTTTACCGAATTTATCACCGGCACCGACAGACATACCCCAGGGAATTTGCGCATAGGGATTGTGGGAGTCTTCACCCGGACCACTGTTACCGGCGGCAAATACCGACATAATACCCAGTTTGTGTGCTTTGTAAGTGGCCATAGATACCGGACCCAAGGGCTCGTATTTACCACTGGAACCCCAGGAGTTGCTGATCACTTTAATGGGGGAGTTGTAGCTGTACATATTACTGATTGCAAAATCAAAGCCGCCAATAGTGTCCAGCAGGAACAGACCGCCACCTGAGCCGTAGCCAATGATATCGGCATCCGGCGCTGCGCCTACGTATTTACCATCAGACATCACACCACTACCGGCGATAGTACCTGCACAGTGAGTACCGTGGCCGGAATTAGTATCGGTGTTAACCTGACCTTTCAGGGTAAATCCGTCGGTCATGCCGGTGATACTGATGGCAGAAGCGTGGGTCAGGGCCTGAACGTTTTCTACGACTGTGTCACCGAAAAACAAATCCTGATGGGAAGCATCAACACCGGAGTCATTCACCATAATGGTGACGCCTTTACCGCTATACTGCACACCATTGCGCTGTTCGAAATCACTGCCTTGCAGGTCGGCAACACCGGTAATTTCTCTGGCATCGGCATTGAAGTATTCCATTTGGCGGTTAGCAAACACCGAGCGAACATTATCAAACCCGGCAATTTGCTGAATTTGCGCCTTAGTCGCTAATACGCCAATGATAGGTAAACTCTGAAATTGTACACCCTGGCTAATCCCCAGATTCAGCAACTGTTGGATTTGTGTTTCAGACAGTGGATCCATTTGATCGTAGGTTACTACGGCCATTACAGACTTATCTTCAGCCAGTACATTTAACTGCTCTGAAAGTTGTTCTCCGATAAGCGCATCAGCCAATGCAGCAGGGGTATTGAGGGCAAACATCGCCGTCGATACGGCAGACAACATAAATTTTTTCATGACGGTACTCCGGTAAAAAATGCGGTGTCATGTCATTCCCATGAATGACGATGGCGCAATATTGACCGTTTACTTTTTCATCCGCTATAGGGGGATCTACCTATATTTAATTGCTGGGGAGGTAGTTAAATTTACCTGTTTACGGTGGTGTGATAGGTTCGGGTCTGAGTCCTGCAAATACACGAGAATAAGGCAAGGATATTTGACTGAGGTCAGATCAAATAAAAAATGCCAGTCAGTAAAACTGACTGGCACCGAGAACTACCTACCAGAATGGGTTAGCAGATTAATTATTTGGCGATTAATCACCAAACTCGCGGATAACGGTGTTCAGAGTATCTTTGGCATCACCAAATACCATACGGGTGTTGTCCTTGAAGAACAGTGGATTATCCACACCTGCAAACCCGGCTGCGGCAGAGCGCTTCAGTACAAACACATTGCGGGCTCTGTGGGCTTCAATGATGGGCATGCCATAGATTGGGCTGCCTTTCATTTCTTTAGCCGCTGGGTTAACCACGTCGTTGGCACCGATGATGATAGCCACATCAAAGCTGTCCATACGGGGATTAATAGCATCCATTTCGTACAGCTGTTCATAAGGCACATCCGCTTCCGCCAACAGTACGTTCATGTGACCGGGCATACGGCCGGCTACCGGGTGAATGGCGTAGGCCACTTCGGCACCGTTTTTCTCCAGCAACTCCTGCAATTCTTTGACTGCGTGTTGTGCCTGCGCTACTGCCATACCATAGCCTGGGATCACAACCACACTTTGCGCGGCTTCCAGCACGTAAAAGGCATCTTCAGCAGACAGTGCTTTGATTTCACCTTCAATCTTTTCACCGGGTTCGATGGGCTTGGCAAAACCAGATAGCAGGATATTCATCAGCGAGCGGTTCATGGCTTTACACATGATCTGGGTCAGGATAATACCACTGGCACCAACCAACAAACCGGCCACAATCAGGATGTTATTTTGAATCGCCAGACCGGCTGCCGTTGCGGCCAATCCGGAATAACTGTTCAGCAGCGAGATCACCACCGGCATGTCTGCCCCGCCAATGGGGATAGTCGCCAAAATACCAAATACCAGCGCCAGACCTATCGCGATGTAGAACCAGTTCAGGGTAAAGGGTTGCGTGGCAATCACAAAAGGCAGAGCCACAGCAGTGATGATGACCAGCGCATTTAACCAGCGCTGACCGGGAAAGATGATGGCTTTGCTGGCCATTCTGCCACCCAGTTTTGCCCAGGCAATCAGACTTCCACTGAAAGTCACCCCACCGATTAAAATTGAGATATAGGCAATCACCATAGTAGTAATGGTCAGGGTGTCAGTTTGTTTAATGGTGAGGGTTGATAAACCCAGCAGCAAACTCGCCAGACCACCAAAACCGTTAAACAGTGATACCAGTTCCGGCATCGCGGTCATTTCTACCCGCTTTGCCATCCAGGCACCTAACACACCACCAATCAGAATACCGGCAAAGATAAGTTCATAGCTGATGATGTCACGGTGCAGTAAGGTCATCACGATGGCGATGAACATCCCCAGCGCAGAGGTTAAATTACCTTTCTTCGCTGTCGCCGGGTGGCTGAGCAGTTTCAGACCCAGAATAAACAGGATGGCGGCAATGACATAACTCACATTAACTAACAGTGTCATACTCATTGTTGAGCCTCCTTATTCTTTTGCTTCGACTTGAACATGGATAACATGCGATTAGTTACCATGTAGCCTCCCACGACGTTCACTGAGGCAAATATCACCGCGGCCACACCCAGTATGGTGGTGAGATGATTATTGTCTGAACCCGCCGATACCATGGCACCGATCAGGGTGACACCTGAAATGGCATTGGCACCTGACATGAGTGGCGTGTGTAAAGTGGCTGGCACTTTATGGATCAGTTCAAATCCCAGAAAACCTGCCAGTACTAAAATGAACAATAAATAGATTAATTCCATCAGGACTCTCCTGCGATTGATTCAAAGTGTTTACTGAGCATGGCATTGCGCAATGCTTGCTGATGCACAATAACGCAGCCGTCCAGAATGTCGTCTTCCAGATCCAGCACGAAGCGTTTCGCCTCTTTGTCCCAATATTCATCTAATAAATTAAAAAGGTTGTTGGCATACAGATCGCTGGCGTCTTTGGGTACCTGATTTGGCCAGTTACCCGTGCCCACGATCTTGACGCCATTGTTAACCACCGTTTGGCCTTTTTGTGAGCCGGCCACGTTGCCGCCATTTTCCGCAGCCATGTCAACTATGACGCTACCGGGCTTCATGCCGGCAATATCTTCTTCCGTGATGATTAAGGGGGGCTTTCGGCCAAACAGCTGGGCTGTGGTGATCACCAGATCGGAATCGGCGATGGCCTGACGCTGTCCTTCTTTTTGCTTTTGCATCTGCTCTTCGCTGAGTGCATTGGCGTAACCCTGGCTGGTTTGCCCGGTTTCTCCCAGATCAATTTCCAGGAATTTAGCACCCAGCGACTGTACCTGTTCGGCCACAACCGGGCGGGTATCAAAGGCAGTTACACTGGCACCCAATCGCTTGGCGGTGGCGATGGCCTGTAAACCAGCCACACCCGCACCGATAATGAATACCTTGGCGGGTTTCACAGTACCTGCCGGGGTCATCATCATGGGTAGTATGGTATCCAGCTCAGTGGCTCCCTTGAGCACCATGACATAACCTGCCAGATTGGTTTGCGAGCTTAAGGCATCCATTTTTTGCGAGCGCGTGGTGCGCGGGATCATTTCCACACTGATGGCGGTTACCTGTTTGGCCTGCAGTTTTTCAATCAGAGGCTTCTGAAAGAATGGATCCAGGTGACCAATTACCAGGGTTTCGGCTTTCAGATGCTCTATGTCAGCCTCTGTAGGTCGGCTGACATACAGCACGATGTCTGCCTTTGCGAGACCGGCATTGCGATCCTGACTGATAGTTGCGCCCGCTTCGATGTAATTTTCATCGCTGTAACCGGCCAATAAACCTGCGCCAGTTTCTATCGTAATCGAAGCCCCGGCCAAGGCCAGTTTCTTTACAGTGGCAGGTGTAGCACTACACCTGCGCTCTAATGAAACATCATCCGAGTGTTCGTTGACTCCCGGTGTTTCATTCACAACAAATATTTCCATGGTGACTCCAATAACAATTGCTTATGTAACAGAGTATGAAAATTCGTCCGAAAAGCTAAATTACTTATTTCGATGGTCAATATTGATTTTAGTGATAAAGGTCGGACCAGATCACATTCTGATGAATGTTAGGGCAGGGAATGAGCCTTAATTTCTCGTTATACGCTAACTGCTTGTAAATATAGTTGAAAATTTAACCTGTTTTTTAAAAATCTGTCATACTCAAGGTAGAAACTGTCGTCAGGCCAGATAATTAAAATAGAAGATGCCTATGTATGTATTACGACTGAATCAAAGCACCATGCCGTTAGGATGGATTACGATAGAGGAAGCCTGTAAACAATATTCTTTGGGCAATGTGCTGTTTGAATTGGGATCGATGAAGCGAACTTTGTTAGGCGGACATAATCATGCCGGTGAACAGAGTAGCATCGAAATTGCCTCAATTATTGGCTGCAAGGGTAAAGTCGTGCACCAGAGTGGTAAAATTCCCTTGTGTAACCGTTGGTTATTTGCCCGAGATAACTACACCTGTCTGTATTGCGCCAGTCAATTCCGCCCCAGCCAACTGACCTTGGATCACATTATCCCTCGTTCCCGAGGGGGTAAGAAAACCTGGATGAATTCGGCCACTGCCTGCAAGCGCTGCAATGTTATGAAAGGCGCCCGAACCCCGGAAGAAGCCGCGATGCACCTGATTGCAGTGCCTTTTAAACCCAATATGTACGAGCAACTTTATTTGCGCAATAACCGTATTCTGGAGGACCAGAAGGAGTACCTGAGCAGTCAGTTTTCCAGTAAACGGGATTGGTTAGGTGGCAAGCTGGTGGCCTGAGTGAAGAGTATATTTTGAACTATAATGACTGTTACGGCGTTTAAATTCAAACGACAACAGGAAGTAAACTATGAACTTGCATATCGAATCCTTCGAAGGTGGTTTTTACCTGGCGGCAATCGAAGACAATAATCGTACCTGGTATCTCTACGATGAACAAAACCACCCTAAAAAGTTTAACTGTATCAATGAGATAAAATCCTTTTTAGACAATGAACGGTTTGAAAAAGTCTGGTTAAAACAAAACACGCCGTACGATGAAATGTGCGGCATGACTTCAACCACCGAAGACATGAAACTGGAACTGGAGTGGCACTAGCGCCTGTTTAGTCGAGCGGTTGCACAATAAACTGTTCGCTGACAAGTCTCCTGGGGTCAGGTGCCGTCTGCAACAACTGATGCAGTGTATCAAGTACCTGATAATTCATTGGCAAAGGCGCTTCTTCGGGCTGATAAGTTGACCCCATTGGATAGTCCACACCGGCAGTTTTGCTCATTTCAATGTGGGTGCCCAAAATAGCCGTCACCGGCAGTGACCGCGTTTGTTTAAGCAAGCGCGCAATACTGTGTTTGTAGGCTTGCCAGTCGCGTACATACAGCCTGCCCGGATACAGGCTGTCCCCGGTTAGCAACCACCCAGTTCGCTCATCAAATAATGCTATGGCATCGTCGCTATGCCCTGGCAAGGGGTATAGGGTTATTGCCCTGTCCCCCAGATCCAGTTGCGCGCTGTCTTCCGGCCAATGCAAACCATCAATCCCATAGCCAAAATGTTGTTGAATTGCTTTCATATTGCCAGCCACAACCTGGGTATGGGCCTTATCCTGAAATTGTTGGTCAGCAGCAATGTGATCGCTATGACCATGAGAATGCAACACCAGCAGTGGCTTAGCAGTATTTGCTGCCGAAGCTTCTTCGAGTATGCGGGTAACGGTAGCAAACAATGGAAAACGGCTGGCACTGGCTGTTGCGCCGGTGTCTAACAACAACGCCTTTTCCGTGCCCAATAACAGATAAATAAAGGGGGCTTCATAGTGCAGGCACTTGTTTTGGCGCAAAATATAGGTGTTTGCGTCGTAGCGAAAGATTTCAATAGGGTCAGCTTTATCCTCCTGGCAATCTGCTGCTCCATGTCGCCACTGGTATTGCTGTAATTTTTGCAGCTCTGGTGCTGGCATTGGCAAAGGTTGTTGGCCGTTTGCGAAGGTCCCACAGAGCAGGGTGCTCAAGGTCAATAGTCGTACCCGGTGACAGAGGTTTTTGATGGCTTTGCTGAAAATGCTCATTGGCGCTTAACCTTTAAAATCCTGAAATTCAACATACAGTGCTTTTTGCGAATGGCACTGGCGGAAGTTGGCTACTAACTCTGCATTTTCAAATGAGTACTCGATTGAGGTTTTGGCTGATTCTTTGAGCTGACATTGCTCTGCCAGATAAATAGCATCAAAAGAAGGGGCTGGGCCAATCAGATGCACAAACAGCAGGCGCTGCTCTGACAGCAGGATGCTATGCCATTGGTTAGGTTCAGCGTTTGCTGACACATTGCCGGTTAATTGTCGACGATATAACGGCTTTTTAAAAAATACTTCTTGCTCGCTTAGCCAAGGCTTTCCGCCGCGTTCAAAGTGCCCCTTAAACACAGTGGCATTGAGTGTTATTGATTCCCCCTCAATGAGTTTATTGAGATCAAAGTGCTCAGGCAACAAGGTCAGCATATGTTCCTCAGTTTGCTCTCCCGATATCAGCTGAGCTATTAGTTTTTCCTGGCTTTGCAGCTCGACTTCATAAATCAACTGGTAATCGTGTGGTGCCTGATACAAGGGAAGGTGGCTGGCAAAAAGACGGTCACCATCGCTAAACAACACCATGCCATGGGAACCCATGCGCTGATGATGCTTATGTTCATCAGCTTTCATTGGAACAGCTTGCGATAAACAAAAGAACAACAGTAAAACGGTTAACTTTGACATGGGCAGCAGCCTGTAAACAAATGGATTAATCCTATTTTGCTTTAACAATAGGCGTAAAAACAGCGACTAAAAGTTTATCATTGTTTCCTTTTAGGATATGGTTTTAGTTGATTTGTTTACCGGTTTTTAGGTTATGGATGTTAATGATTTGCGCTATTTTCTGGTGATTCCCCGTAGCAATAATTTGCAAACGGCCGCTAAAGCATTAAACAAAACACCCGGGGCTTTATCCAAAGCTATTCGCAGAGTGGAAGCCTTAACTCATACCCAGTTATTTGAGCGACAGGGGCGCAATATTCAGTTGAATGCGGAGGGCCGACGATTTTGCGAATATGCGCGGGTGATTGTGCATGAGTCAGAGCAGGCCATTAGTGCATTTGGCCAGGGGAAGCAAAAAATCAAACTGAACATAGCTGGCCCGCAGGTATTGCTGCAACAGGCGTTACCCAGAGTATTAGATAGTTTGCCAGCTGCCCATTATGACACTCACATAACCGCCGAGTGGGAAGGGGATGCGTTAAAACATTTACGGGATGGTAGCGCCCATCTGGCTATTGCCACCGCAGAGGCAGTAGAACAAAATCAAGGTGACCTGAGTATTATTGAACTTGGCGAAACCTGCTTCCAACTGGCCTGTGCCGCTGCACATCCGCTGCTGGCCGATAATCCGGCAACGACAATTAGCAATGAACAGATTCAAAAATATGCCTTTGCCTGCCCGGTGGTATCGCCTTTTTGCGGTATACAGCGAGGTATCGGCTCTGATGGCTGGCGAGATGATATTCTGCCGCGCAATATTGCCTACCGATGTAGCGATTTCAGTACCTTGCTGGCACTGGTACAACAGGGTAGGGCATTGGCTTATATCCCGGATTTCTGTATCAGCCAGGCAAATCTTAGTGCCCTTAAAATTACTATTCCCTGGCAATACCGGGAAAGGCTAATTCTGGCATACCAACCCAGTCAGGCGGCTGGCTGGTTGCATCGCTTCGCCAGTGATTTGCAGTCCAGCAATTAAGCTTTCCTTGGCATTCAGAAAAATTACAGTTAAACCCTTGACCCTATATCTAACTATAGGGTTTATACTTTGTTCAGTATCAGTTATTTGGGCAATGTTATGTACAAAATTGGGCAGCTGGCAAAACTGGAAGCGATCAGTGTCGAAGCTTTGCGTTTTTACGATCAACAGGGGGTGTTATCACCCGGTCATCGGGCAGAAAACGGTTATCGACTCTACAGTGAAGAAGATCGTAAAACCCTGAAGTTTATTCAGTCGGCTAAGAACCTGGGGTTTACGCTGGCGGAAATACATGAACTTCTGGATATTAAAGTAGACAGTCGTTCTCATACCTGTGAAGAAGTAAAAACCATCGCAGAGCACAAGTTGCAGGATATTCAGGAACGCATCAGGCAGCTACAGCGTTTTGAAACTACCCTTAAAAAAGTGGTGAAAACCTGTTGTGGCGGTCCGGAAAGTGCCGAACATTGCTCTATTCTGGAAGCTATTGAGGAGCGCGTGGCATGATCTTTTTGCAAAATTTTTGGGATCTATTGGTATTGTCTGCTCCCTGGTTGTTACTGGGCTATTTGATTGCAGGTGTGATCAATGTTTATTTACCCAAACAGTGGATGCAAAGTCAGTTAGGCAAGGCCAGTTTCGGTCATTCGGTTAAAGCCGCGTTTATTGGTGCGCCTTTGCCGCTGTGTTCCTGCGGTGTTATTCCCACTGCCCTGGGGCTGCGTAAACGCGGCGCCTCTAAAAATGCCACGGCCTCTTTTATGGTGGCCACTCCCGAAACGGGCGTGGATTCAGTGTCTGTGACCTACGCCCTGATGGGGCCGGTTATGGCCATTGCCAGACCCATTGCTGCGATAGTCAGTGCTATTGTGGCCGGTGAGTTGGTGAGGTTAACTGATAAACCGGAAGCGCCAAAGACCCAAACTCAGGTTCATTCCTGTTGTGGCAGTAAAAAGGCCGAAGAAGAGCCGGAGCAAAAGGGGGTTGTAGAGGTTCTGCAGTTTTCTTTTGGCAAATTACTGGGGGATACCGCCAGTTGGTTATTGCTGGGTTTGTTTTTTGCCGCCCTGGTACAAACCTGGGTACCAGAGTCCTTTTTTGTGCAATGGGGTGACAGCATTTTAACTATGGTGGTGATGGTGCTGGTCAGTATTCCTATGTATATCTGCGCCACAGCATCAACCCCGATTGGTGCCGGTTTTATTCTGGCGGGCGTATCGCCGGGCAGTGTCCTGGTGTTCATGCTGACAGGACCCGCAACCAATCTGGCCACCTTAGGCGTATTAGGCAAAGAACTGGGAAAACGTGCCATTGTGGCTTATCTGGTGGCGGTTATCGGCACCGCAGTGGGCATGGGACTATTGCTCGACTGGCTGTTGCAGTACACAGGTTGGCAAATTGATGTGGCTGAGCAATTGCATCAGCATCAGGACAGCCTGATCTACACGGTCAGTGGATTGGTTTTGAGTCTGTTAATGGTGCGTTATTACCTTATGCAGGCCATCAACAAAATAAACCGAAGACATTCAGCATCTGAACAATCGGCAAATGCGTCTGAATCACTGTAAGTAAAAACTCCCGTGCTTCGTCCTTGAAGACACGGGAGAACGGGAACGGTTGCTTTGAGTATTATTCGTAGCGCAGTGCCTTGATGGGTGTTGCCTGGGCTACCTTAGTCGCTTTGCCACCTACCGTGAGCCAGGCGATGAGCAGTGCCAGCAGACTGGCTGTCAGACAACTGCCCAGTACCCAAAGTTCACTGATGCGATAAGGAAATATCTGTAACCAGCTAAGCATCAACATTGCAGCGCCAGCACAACCAATGAAGCTGGCGAGCAACACCGGTTTGGAAAATTGCCAGGTGAGCAGTTTGACGATATCCAGAACGCTGGCCCCCATGACTTTGCGGATGCCAATTTCTTTAAAGCGACGTTCGGCAGTGAAGCTGGCCAAACCAAACAAGCCCAGGCAGGAGACAATGACGGCCAGACTGGAAGCTATCGCTAGTAACAGTGCCTGCTTTTGTTCAGACTGAAAATCTCTTTCGATTACTTCACTGACATAGGTGCGTACAAAGGGTAATTCAGGCACCTGTTCCTGCCAGTAGCGCAGCAGCGTCTGCTCTGCTCTTTGCGGCGCATCTTCAAAACGTACCGCCAGAAAACCGATGCCGCCGTAGTCCACGAAAATGTAAACCTCCGGACGAATACTTTCTCTGACTGTGCGATAATTGATATCGCTGATCACTCCAATAACTGTGGCAAATATGGTCATGTCGCCCCATCGATACTCCAGTACCTGACCCAGAATATCTTCGTTACTGGCAAAGCCAAAGTGAGCCACCGCCTGTTCATTCACCATGGTATTAATTTGGCGGGTCTCCGGGTTTTGGTGCAATAGTTGAAAATCCGGACGCACATCGGAACTGATATTTAAATCGAAATAACGGCCTGTTATTACTTTGGCATTAAAGGTGTCCAGAAAGCCCTCATCCACATTACGAAACGAAATGGTTTCGCTAAATTGGGAGCCATCTTCCCGGTTGAATGACAACCCCAATTGCCAATTAGTGGCCATGGCCGGAAACATGTTGATGTATGTGGCGGCTTTCATGCCGGGTAAGTCCAGAACCTGTTCTCTGAGCAATTTTTGGCGAGACTGCTGGGCAACGGGTTCACGACCTACACCATGTAATATCACAATATGGTCTTTGTCGTAGCCAACTTCCAAATTCATGGCGTGCTGCCGTTGCGCAAACATCACCATGGCACAGACGATCAGGGCTATAGAGATGGAAAATTGAGCAATAACTAGCAGGTTTCGCAACATCAGACTGCCGGAGGTTTCTGCAGATTTATTGGCTTTCAGTACTCTGGCGGGGCGAAATGCAGACAGTACCAGCGCCGGATAAACGCCACCCAATATGCCTACGGTCAGCACCAGACCTATCATGGCCAAAGTGTTTACACCCAGATAGTCAAAAACCAAATCTCGCTCTAAAAACTCACTGTAAAAGGGCAGAGCCAGTTCTACCAGCATTAGTGCCAGCACCAAAGCGATAACGGTAATAAAAATGGTTTCACCCAAAAACTGCAGGATCAATTGTTGTCTGGAGGCGCCCATTACCTTGCGCAAGGCGACTTCTTTCGCACGGCGTGTGGAACGGGCCACAGACAGGTTGGTAAAGTTGATGCTGGCAATAAGCAGGATCACCAGCGCAATACCTGAAAATATTGCGATGTTGGTTTTACGCCCCGGTTGATTGATGTACATCTCATCCAGCGGAATTGCCTCAAACGCGATCCAGTCTTCCGGTTGGGCATAAGTTTCCTGGACAAATTCCGGAACAATTACTTTGTCTTTAACCAGCTGTTCCATGCGCTCATTAATGTCCCCAATGTTGGCGCCGGGCTTCAGTGTTATCAAAGTCATGTTGTTGCCACCGCCCCAGTTGGTGAACAGCCAGGGCTGAGTTTCCAGGTAGTCCTCTTCAACTATTTTTATCAAGGCTGTGAGACCTTCAATATTAGTGTTGTGGGCAACGTTGGCATACACAGCACCTACTCTGAAGTCTTTAACTATACCCCAGCTTTCAATGGTGATGATTTCACCAATGGCGTCTGTGTTGCCAAAATATTTGATGGCCAATTGTTCAGACAAGGCAATGGCGGCATTGTCGTTAATGGTGCTTTGCAGATCACCTGCTAAGGTATCAAATTGCAAGATATCTATGGTGTTGGGATCGGCAAAATAGAGAGGTTCTTCGTAGATATCATTGCGGGTTTTGACTATGGGCCACTGTCGATTCATGCGGGTTGCTGATTCAAGCTGATCCGGAAAATAGTCTAACAGCACCTGCTTTAAAGGGCCGGGTGCGACATCAAAAGTTTGGGCCTCAGCACCTGTAGTAAAATAGGTGGTCTGTACCAGGTAGGTGCGTTCTGCAGCGGGCCAGTGCTCGTCAAAACTGGTTTCATCCTCGATAAAGATAAACAACAACAAACAGCTGGCCAGACCCACTGCCAGGCCCAGTATATTGATGCTGCTGTATAGCCGGTCGGCGATCAGGTTGCGCCAGGCAATTTGCAGATAATTCTTGAACATCTTGATTGCTCCCTCAGGCTGCCTTCACGCTTTCTGTGACAACCTTGCCATCAAACAGGTTAACGGTTCTGCTGGCATAGTCAGCGTGGGCCGGGCTGTGGGTCACCATCACTATGGTGGTGCCTTCTTTGTTCAACTGTTGCAACATTTCCATGACTTCCTGACCGTGGGCACTGTCCAGATTCCCGGTGGGTTCATCGGCTAAAATCATCGCCTGATCGCCGACTACCGCACGGGCTACCGCCACGCGCTGCTGTTGACCTCCGGATAACTGGCCTGGCATGTGATTCGCTCTGTGACCAATGCCCACTTTGTCCATCACCTGCAATACCCGCTGACGCCTTTCCTGAGCCGGAATATCGTGATAAAGCAGGGCCAGCTCAATGTTTTCCTGAACAGAGAGTTCATCAACCAGATTAAAACTCTGAAAGATAAATCCGATATTGTGCTTGCGAATGGCGCTGAGCTGTCGCTCGCTGAACCCGGAAATTTCCTGATCCAGAAAATGGTATTCACCGCTGCTGGGTGAGTCGAGCATACCCAAAATATTGAGTAAGGTGGATTTCCCGCAACCAGACGGGCCCATTATCGCCACGAATTCACCCTGTTCGATGTTCAGAGAAACCTGATCAAGCGCAGTGGTTTCGATGTCGTTAGATTGATAGACACGAGAGAGGTTATTCAGCCTAATCATACAGTTATCCTTTAGTTTTTCAGGGTTAAACGTTCAATGTCCTGGTATTCGCCATAAGAGGACACAATTACGGTTTCACCGGCACTAAGGCCAGAGAGAATTTCAATGTATTGGTTGTTGCGGCGGCCGCTGCGTATTGCGCGTTTACTGGCTTCACTGCCATCTTGTGAAACAACAAATACCCAGTTGCCTCCGGTGTTTTGAAAAAATGCGGCGTTGGGTAACATCAGTGCCGGTTCAGCGTCACCTAGTTGCAGTTTCACCTGTAAGGTTTGCCCACGGCGAATATCGGCAGGTCGGGCATGATCAAATTTCAGGTCCACTTCAAACTGGCCATTTCGCACCTGAGGGTATATTTTGCTGATTGTCAGTGGGTAGCTTTCATTGTTGCGTATCAGGCTGGCACTCTGTTCCAGGTCCACCCGGCCCAGATAAAACTCATCAATAAAGGCGCTGAGTTTGAAATCATCCGGCGTGTCGATTTGTCCCAGTCGGCCACCCCGGGTGATGCTTTGACCAATCTCCACGTCAAACCCGGATAACTTGCCATCTACCGGGGCTTTTACATTCATATTGTCCAGGTTTTGCCGGGAAATCTCTAAGGCTCTTTCCAGTTGTTCACCGGTAGATTTCAGAAACTGCAGTTGCTGTTGCTGCATCATCTCATCGGTGTGTTGGCTTTCCAGTGATACTGCCAGTGTTTGCTTGTACCAGTTCAGGGTATCCCGGGTGTCATCTACCTGATTCTTGGCGATCAGATTATTTGCCAGTAATTCCTGCTCGTGACTAAGTTGACGGGAAAATATGCGGATCTGGTGATTGATATCCAACAAATTGCGTTTGTGCTGCAGCCGGTTTTGTTCTAACTGCAACTCAATAGAGCGCATGTTGTTGAGCTGCTCTGCCACCATGGCTTCATTACTGGTGACACTGAGCTGCAGCGAGGTGTTCGACAGTCTGGCAATCATATCCCCGGCTTTGAGGAGCGTGCCATCTTCCACAAATAAAGCTTCCACACGCCCACCTTCGATGGCATCCAGAAACACCGTTTTAGCCGGTGTTACCCTGGCGCGGAGAGGCAAAAAGTCTTCAAAAATACCCTGTTCCACCCTGGCCAAACTAATTCGCTCAGATTGTACTGACAATGCTCTTTGGCCGGTTTTGGAAAATACCAGTACCCCAACAACGCCCATGACAATGGCAATTATCCAGGGCAGCGTTTTGCGCCACATTGGTGTTTTAGTGTTGAGTTTTTTGTCCATCGCTGCGCCTGAACGGCCCTGAGTGGTGTGCCCAGGTGACGGCATCTTAATGGGTTTTTTCTGTTGGCTTTGCAGTTCCACGGACATTGCTGGCTCTATTGCTCTGCTGTTTCAGTATTGATTTGCAGTGACTAAATCAAGACTTGTGCCAATTACTAAGTTATTGAAAAATAATGGTTAAATATTTTATTGCAATTAAAATCAGGGTATAGGTGTACGAATCCGAACACTTGCTGTACGGTATTGAACAGTTTCAGTTAACCGTAAGCCTGTGAAGTATGTCAGTAGATAGCCGTATACTCATCGTCGACGATGATGAGGATATTTTGGTGGCCAGCAAGTTGTTGCTTAAGCGGCATTTTTCCGATGTTGTGATTTGCAATCGGCCGGAGCAAATACCGGAGTTGATGGATAAGCAGCATTTTGATGTTATTTTGCTGGATATGAATTTTGGCCCGGGGGAGAGTAGTTGCCAGCAAGGTTTTAGCTGGCTGACACAAATTCTTAAGATCGATCCGCAGGCGGTGGTGATTCTGATCACGGCACACGGAGCCATTAATTTGGCCGTAGACGCGATGAAACTCGGCGCCACCGATTTTGTTGCCAAACCCTGGCAAAACGAAAAACTGGTAGCAACGATTTCTTCTGCCTGTCAGTTGCGCCACTCCCGCACCGAAGCCAGCCGATTGCAAAAAACCAACAAAGCGTTGTCCGACGCCATCATACAATCCGAAACTCAACCTATGATTGGTAAATCAGCGGCTCTGTCCAGAGTCAAACAAATCATCAACAAAGCGGCGGCAACAGAGGCCAATATGCTGTTGCTGGGGGAAAACGGCACCGGCAAAGAAATGTTGGCCCGCACCATTCACGCCAGCAGCCATCGGGCGGATAAGGTGTTTATGAGCATAGACCTGGGCGCTGTACCCGAAAGCCTGTTTGAAAGTGAACTGTTTGGTCATAAGAAAGGCGCCTTTACCGGAGCCAAAGAAGACCGGATCGGAAAATTAGAAGCTGCCAATGGAGGGACTTTGTTTTTAGATGAAGTGGGTAATTTACCGCTGCACCTGCAAACCCGACTACTGACAGTACTGGAGCAACGCCAGGTAGTGCCACTGGGCAGCAATCAGGCGCAGGACATTGATATTCGTTTGCTATCTGCGACTAACCTTGCCCCTGAAAAACTACATGATGAAAATTGCTTCCGGCAGGATTTACTGTTTCGACTCAACACCGTTGAAGTGGTATTACCGCCACTGCGTGAGCGCAATGAAGACATTGAAGCTATCGCCTTATACTACCTGGATATGTATGCCCGTAAATACCACAAACTGGCATTACAACTGCAAAGCGATGCATTACAGGCGTTGCGGGATTATCATTGGCCCGGCAATATCCGTGAGTTGAAGCACGCGTTGGAAAGGGCTGTGATTTTAGCCGAAGGCAGTGGCATTGGTGCCCACGATCTACAATTGCAAAAGGCCATTCCTGGCAATCAGGCTGTGGAAATTCAGGCACAAGATCTCAATCTGGACAGAATCGAAAAGCAGACTATTCAACAAGCCCTCAGAAAGCACAAATACAACATTTCTCATACGGCAAAAGCATTGGGATTAACACGGGCAGCCCTGTACCGGAGGATGGAAAAACATGATCTTTAAGCGTTACTCCGGCCAGCTATTTTTGCGGGTACTGCTGCTGGCTGTCAGCCTGTTTGTATTTGCAAATTTATTCCCGCAAGAAGGCTTCCTGATGACTCAATCTGTGTTGGGATTGTTGATTTTGTATCAGTTCTGGGGCGTGCAGCAGCAGGTTCAAAAGACCAATCAGCAAATTGCCCGTTTTTTACAGGCGTTGCGCTATCGGGACTATTCAGCCCGCTTTGATTTTACCGGCTACGGCGATGGTTTTGATGAATTAGGTCGCGAAATCTCTCATATCGTGCAACAGGAGCAGCGCCGCCGGGAAGCGCAGGAAGGTACAAAACAATGGTTAAAATCCGTCATTGAACATGTGCCAGTGCCTTTGCTGAGTATTCACGCTGATGGTCGAATTACCCTTTGGAATAATGCCGTGAGGCGGCTGTTTAACAGCAGTACAATCACCCGTGTGGATGAACTTAAGAGCTATGGTCATGAGTTTTACAGCGCGATGCAAGGGGCTGAAGGCTCTGAAAGGCGTTTAGTGCGATTCGTGGCCGATGGCATGGAGCATCAGCTCAGCATTTCAGTGCGTCAGGTGGTACACAGCGGTCAGCATGACCGGGTGATTTCATTGCAGGACATAGCCTCTGAACTGGATAAAGCGCAATTAGACGCTTGGCAGGATTTAGTGAAGGTGCTGACCCATGAAATCATCAACAGTATTACCCCGATAACCAGTCTGGCCAGTACCGCCGATGCTATTTTGGCGACCTCTGCAACCCGCCTTTCCGAAGAGGATTTAGGTGACGCCAGAGAAGCGGTCAGCACCGTGGCAAAGCGCTGTGAGAACCTGCTGGGATTCGTCAACAGTTACCGCAGTATCACCCATTTAGCCGTGCCGGATAAAAAGCCGGTAAAAATCGTGCCGTTACTGAATCGCATCCATAACCTGTTTCAACAACAGTGGCGTACAGCTGGCATCGTATTTCAGCTCAGCGCAGAACATGAGGCCTTGGAGGTACGCGCCGACCCGCAAATGTTGGAGCAGTTGTTTATCAATTTATTTCGCAACGCCGAGCAGGCCAAATCAGCACAACAGGTGGAACTTGCACTTGAAGTGAGGGTTTTTCTGAATAAACGCAACAAGCTGGTGGCAGTGGTGAAAGACGATGGTATCGGTATTGCACCTGAGATCCGGGAAAAGATATTCGTGCCCTTTTTCACCACTAAAAAAGAGGGGACAGGCGTTGGACTGGCGTTGGCTCGCCAGATCATGTTGGTCCATGGGGGCAGTATACGGCTGGATGATATCGACGCACCAGGTACTCAGTTCACCCTGGTATTTCCGTAAAGTGTGTTCAGCAAAGACAAACATAAAGCACGGCAAATTGCCTTAATTAAGTTAATTCAGGCATCTTGTCGGCTGTCCAGTTGTCCCAGTATGGTATATCACGTCCCAGGTTTTCTACCAGAAACTCAATAAAAACCCGGACTTTTTTGGGCATGTATTGCCTTTCTGGAAATACGGCATACAGTGTTTTGTGAGGCACTTTATAGTCAGTTAAAACAGGGATGAGGTTTCCCTTGCTAATTTCCTGTCCCACGACGAAAGTAGGTAACCGGCCAATTCCGATCCCGTGAAGTAACGATTCGAGTAACGCTTCACTGTTGTTCACTTCATAGGTTCCGGAAATTCTCACTGTTTCTTCTTTGTTATCCTTCAAAAATGTCCATTCATTGACCCTGGCCTGGTAGGTGTACAGGATACAGTTGTGCGAAGTTAACTGTTGCGGTGTCTCTGGTATCCCATGCTGCATCAAATATTCTTTTGATGCACAAACAACGCTATGCAGCGGGGTTAGTTTTCTGGCAATCAGAGATGAGTCAAATAATTCACCACCTCTTAGCGCAATATCAAAACCCTCCTCAATAATGTCGCTTTGTCGGTCACTCATATCCAGATGAATACTTATCTGCGGATATTTCTTCAGGAACAGGGGGATCAAAGGGGCAACATGCAACCGGCCAAATGACATTGGTGAACTCATTTTTAATGTCCCTCTTGGGTTTCGTTGTAACTCTGTTGCTGCGTGTTCTGCGTCTTGCGCGGAACGCAAAGCTAATATTGCATGCTCAAAATAACGCTCTCCCGCCTCTGTTAAACTTAGCTGTCTCGTAGATCTGTGCAATAGCTTGACGCCTAATTGAGCTTCGAGTCCTGAAATACGTTTACTCACCGCTGACTTGGTGATGTTGAGTTTTTCAGCGGCACTTGAAAAGCTGCCATATTCAACGACGCTGACAAAGACAGGTATAGACGAAATATCTTGCATACAGGTTTAATTGTTGAGTTGTGTTCAACAATTATGTTCCAAACGACAGGATTATCAAACAAAAAGAAACCAAATAGACTTAAGGCCAACTTTATTCAACTTAGGAATAGGAAAAATGGTCCGTCTTGAACACGTAAACCTGGTGGTTAAAAACATCGACAAATCCCTGGAATTTATATTAACGGCGTTCCCCGACTGGCAGGTGCGTGGCACGGGTGAAACACAGAGGTATGGTAAAAAGCAGAAATGGCTGCATTTGGGGACCGGGGAATACTACCTATCCCTGAATGAAGGGGAAGGTAGTCCCAACCCAAAAGAGCACTCCGACGGTTTGGCACATATTGGATTTGAAGTGGATGACATGGAGTCGATAGCAAAGCGCTTAAAAGACAAAGGTTATGAGGTAACGACTATTGGTGCGGATCATCCCTTTAGAAAAACGAGCTATTTTGCCGATCCAGCAGGAATTGAATATGAATTCATCGAATACCTAAGTCATAAACCTGCCGAAAAAAACATGTATGGAGGTGAAACAACCAGTATCACTCGTCTGAAAACAAACCCGGCATACAACATGGCTGGCCGGGACTTAGTGCAGGATCTATACAAACGGGCTGTTGATGGTAAAAACGTTGCACACCTCAGTACATTACTGTCTGAAAATGTCAGGTTTCGATTGGGTAATTTTCCTCCGGTAATTGGGAAACACGAAGTTTTGGAATCAAATCGTTCATTTTTTTCCAGTATCAAAAGTATGGCCCATACAATAGACAATGTATGGACAGATGACGACCAGGTCATATGCAATGGCATTGTCGATTATGTCAGGTTGAACGGAACTGACCATTCGGCCTTTTTTTCTACTGTTCTGACTATCGAAGACGGAAAGATCACAGACTACCTCGTCTACGCTGATTTATCCTAATTATAGCTACACAAGTAGCTCAGTCTGAATCGGGGGTAATTGCGCTGTGAAAAGTGCAGTTTTTTTGAGTTAGCACAAACCTGGCATAAGTGAAGTGGCTTCTATATGATGCTGTTGGTAATCAACCCCCTTCAGGTTAACGACAAGAGGTACAGTCAAATGCAGCAGTTTCGGTTTTTCTCAAGGCGCCTATGCGTTGGGTTTATGAGCATCGCACTCAACGTTATTTTTCAGGCTAACGCCAGTGATTTTCATCCAACCTTTTCATGGGATGAAGCCTGTGCAGCCAATGTGTGCAGAGGGACCGGACACGATGGTGTGTTTTCCGCGATTTTCTCCCCCGATGGCACGCAGCTGTTAACGCAGGTTGTAAATCCGACACAAAGTGGTTTGTACATTGTCGGTCTCGATGGCAGTGAACGCTTTTTGACAAAGGGAGCATCGGCGGCGTGGATGCCGGATGGTAAAAGTGTTATTTATCTGTCGAACAGTGATCTCTGGTCAATCGATATTGAATCAAATAAGACCACTCAGTTAACACAGAACTGGACGGATATTCGCTCACCCAAGCCATCGCCGGATGGAAAATGGATAGTGTTTGCTAGTAATCGCTCGGGGTTTCAGGATCTCTGGCTTGTCCCGACTGATGGCAGTGGGACGGCTGTGCAGTTGACATCAGAATCAATGCCCACTGATGAGCTGCGGTTTGGTTTTAGCTGGTCGCCGGACAGTAAATACGTAGCCTACTTTTCTAATCAGGCTGAGTATTGGTCAGATGATTTGTGGCTGGTGGAAGTGGCTGGCAAAAAACAGTCGAGGTTAACTCAGGACGTTACCGGGCGAGGTGAGCCAGCCTGGTCACCCGATGGCTCTCAAATTGCCATCTACGGCACCTTAAAATCCGATTACTGGTACACCGAACTGGCGGATATTTTTATCGTTGATCTTACAGCCAAAAACACCCGATTGCTGTCTAAGCAGGTGACGGCCCGGGAGCCGGGTTCCCCGAAATGGAGCAAGTCAGGTAAGCACTTGTTTTTCCCCAATCACAATCGTGGTGAAGTGGAGTTATGGACTGTGCCCAGCGTCGGAGGTGTGGCAACGCGAATTACCCATGGGGGGGGATTGCTACATGACTGGGACATGAGCGCGAATGGTGAGCAATTTGCTCTGGTGCGCTCAACGCCTACGCGAGGCAAGGAGCTGGATTTACAGGCATCAATCGGGGGTAACAGCCGCCGCGTAACGCATTTTTCAACCGCCTGGCAGGGGCTGGTTGAACCGCAGGAGATCAGTTACAAAAGCAATGATGGCACTTATATTCAGGGCTTTGTGTTCCACCCACCAGGTTTTACTCAAGACAAGCAATACCCGAGCATAGTGCAGGTTCACGGGGGAGGCACGCATTCTTATTACAACGGACTCAATCTGGTGGAACAACGACTGGCGCAGTTGGGATATGTTGTGATCGCGGTAAATTATCGCGGTGGTTCGGGATTTGGCCGCACCTATCAAGATTTGTCCACCAATGACTGGGCCAACACCCAGGCGTTAGACGCCGCCGCGGCAGCTGATTTTATTCGGGCTCAATCCTGGTCAAATGGCAAGGTGGGGATTTACGGTTACAGCTATGGTGGCATTACCAGTTTAGCCGCTGTTGCCAGGGCGCCGGAGGCCTTTGATGCGGCGGTACCAATGGCAGGTATTTATGATTTTGCCGCCGCCTACAATAATAAAAACCGCATGATTCGCCTGTTTATCGAACATGGCCACAGTGGTGTGCCCGATGCACAGCCTGAACATTATGCCATCAGCAACACCATAAACAGACTCCATGCTGTGAAAACCCCGATTTTGCTGATGCATGGCGAAAGCGACACAATTGCTCCTTTTGAGCAGTTTTTAAGTGCCACTAAAGCGCTGGAACAACACAACAAAGTCTTTGAAGCTCACAGCTATCCCGGTGAACCGCACCGTTTTCGCAACCCGGAAAACCGGGTGGATATGTATCGCCGGTTAGAAGCGTGGATGGCGCGCTGGTTGCAGAATCCGTAGAGCGTGTTGCGCTGTTAACCAACTCACTTTTTTCCAGAAACCTTAAACTGAACAGTCATTAACACCGTGCTCAGGCACAGTGTTAATGGCGAGACTAATCCGAACCGGAGCAGCAGCAACGCAACCACAGGATGCGCTCGATTCCACCTGCCAGCCATTTGCTAAAAGCCGAGCTGTTCTCGGTATTCACCAGCTGTTGAATAATAGCAATCAGCAATAATACCCACATCAATTTGCACATCGTTTGAAGGTGCGAAGGCTTGAGGTAATTTTAAACAGGCTGCCATTGGTGCAGAAGCGAGAGTGACGCAAGGTGAGTATTTTTTCTGGTCTTTCTAAACTGAATTTGTTGAGTTTAATGGTGTTGCTTTGCACCCTTCTGGCAGCGTGCGGTAAGTCTGTCCCTCAGCAGACGTCAGCTGTTGCAACAAAAACCACGCTTATTGTGGCACGTGCCAGTGAACCGGAATGGTTGAATCCGGTGGCGGGTCATCAACATGCCGACTCTGATAAATCCATGTTCCGTGGATTATTCAGGCTGGACCTGGATAATAAGTTGGTACCGGATATGGCTGAATCCTGGTCGGTATCGGATGACGGTAAAGTCTATCTCATCAGCTTGCGCCAGGGGATTAAATGGCACGATGGTGTGGCCTTTACGGCTGAGGATGTGAAGTTCACCATTGAAAGTATTCAAAATCCCAACAATCATAGTGGCTTGCGCAAAGAAGTAGAGGAAATAAACCGGGTTGAAGTCATTGATGCGCTCACGGTAAAAATCCATCTCAGCCAGCCATTAGCCCCGCTGCCGGGCAGACTCAAAATAGGCATGATCCCCAAACACAAGCTGCAAGGCAAAGATTTTAATACTGATCCTTTTAACTTCGATCAACCTGTGGGTACCGGCCCATACAAGTTCAGCTCTCGCAAACCTGGTGAATATCTTGAGCTGGTAGCCAACGATGACTTCTACGATGGCGCGCCAGCCTTTGAACGAGTTATTTACAAGTTTTTGCCTGATCCTAATGTTCGCCTGATACAACTAAAAAAAGGCGAGATAGACATTGCCCCGCTGACGCCCAAACAAGTGGCGGCGGTGCGGGAGGATGATGTGTTTCGCATCGAAACCACGCCTTCAGCTGATTATCGGGTGATGATGTTTAATCATCGTGATCCGTTGTTTGAAGATGTCCGGGTGCGTCAGGCAATTCAGTTTGCTACTGACCGGGAGGCATTAGTCAAAGGGGCATTGTTGGGCTACGGTGAGGCTGCATACGGACCATTGCAATTTAATCGTATGTCGGTCAGTAAAGCGCAACTGTTAAAACACGACAACAATATCGGGCAAGCTGAAAAACTGTTAAATGCCGCCGGCTGGCAGCGCGGTGAAGATAATCTGATGCATAAAGATGGCCAGGTGTTTTCGTTTATTTTGACGGCGCCGGTCAGTGATCCGGTGCGTGTGGATCTGGCGACCTTGTTGGCCAGTCAACTTCGCCGCGTGGGTATTCATGTCATGGTGGATGTAAAGGACTGGTCGGTGATCAGTATCCCCATGACCCAGGCCTTAATTTTAGGGGGCGGCTTGCCTGGCGATCCGGATGACGATTTATACCGCTTTTTCTCTTCTCATATGCTGAATGAAGGCAGCAATTATAGCGGTTATCAAAATCCACAAGTTGATGCTTTGTTGGCGCAGGGGCGCAGTGCTCTTGCAGAACAACAACGGGTGGAGATTTACCAGCAGTTGCAGCGCGAGCTAATCGAAAACCCTGCTTATAACTATCTGGTTTATTTAGAACAGGTGTACGGTATTCGCAAAGGCCTGCAAGGATTTCAAAAGAAGGTATTTGGGCACGGCACTTCGCCGCTCTGGAATATAGAAAAGTGGCAATATCGCCAAGAAGCTGCGCAGGCGGATGACAGCTGATGCTGCGTTACCTGGCGTTGCGCTTTGGATCTGCGATCCCGCAATTACTGCTCATCAGCCTGTTGGCCTTTATCGTGATGAAGGCGGCACCCGGTTCGCCGGTAGCCAGTCTGGTGGGCGGCCGTGAGTTTATGAGCGCCACCGATTTTGAACGGGTTGCCGGAAACCTGGGATTAAACGAGCCCTTGTATACCCAATATCTGACCTGGCTGAGCAATGTGCTGACCGGAAACTGGGGCTATTCCATCAAAGATGGTCGCGCAGTCAGTGAGGTCATCTGGGTTGCGACGCTGAATACCGGCCTGTTAATCGGTATTGCCGGTACAGGCATTGTATTGATATCACTGCTGATGGGCTATGTGGCTGGCCGCTGGGCGCAATCGCCGGTGGACTACGCGGTGAGTGGCCTGGCGCATATCAGTTTTGCGACACCAGCTTTCTGGCTTGCGTTGTTATTCATTTTACTTTTTTCTGTGGAGCTGGACTGGTTGCCTTCTTCGGGGATGGTGACACTGGGTCAACCTGACACCTGGCACACGCGCTTGCTTCATTTAGTGTTACCGGTGTTAACCATCATTCTGGCGCATGCGGGCCCCTATATTCGACTGGTGCGGGGTAGTGTGCGTGACGTATTGTCTTCCGATTACTATCGCGCAGCCGTTGCGCGTGGCTTACCTCGTCGAATCTTGTTGTGGCGCTATGAGTTACCCAATGCGCTGACTCCTTTTATCACCTGGTGTGGTGTTTCGTTGCCGTTACTGGTGGGCGGCACGTTTGTCGTGGAATGGGTTTTTTCCTGGCCGGGCATCGGGCAGTTATTCCTCAAATCGGCGATTGGCAAAAATTACACAGTGCTGATGGCGGCAGTGTTAGTTACCGGTGTTATGGTGATTCTTGGCAATCTCATTGCCGATCTGCTGGTGGCCTGGTTAAACCCGAAAATAAGGCGGCAATATGGACGCGCTTAGCACTGACAAGGGGCAGGTTCCCGAATATTTCCGCTATCACCAAAAAACGGCATTGTTGCGAACGTTTCTGCGTCACCCTATGACCAGAGTGGGACTGCCTGGTTTATTGATCATTGCAATCGCCGCTGTGTTGGGGCCATTGCTGGTACCTTATGGTGCTGATGAGCCTGATTTGGCTGCGATTTTTGCTGTGCCTTCCTGGTCTCACTGGTTGGGCACCGATCAACTCGGGCGTGACTTATTAGCACGATTATTGGAAGGCGCACAGGTGTCCCTTAGTGTGGCGATTATCGCCACCCTGTTTGCTACAGTACTCGGCTGCCTTTATGGTTTTGTGGCCGGTATGGGACCGGTGTGGCTGGATCGCATCATGATGCAGTTTCTGGATACCCTGTTATCGATACCTGTGTTATTGCTGGTGATAGTGGCCCAGGCTTTCGGAGAATCCAGTGTGCTTAAGGTGATTGCTGTGATTGGCCTTGCCAGCTGGATGGGAACTGCGCGTCTGATGCGCACCGAGTGTCGCCGGTTGATGGCCGCCGATTATATTTCAGCTGCGTTGGTGGGTGGGGCCTCACAGTTTCGTCTGGCCATAACGCATTTGTTGCCCAATGCCGCTGCACCGTTGCTGGTGGTGGTCACTGTGGGTGTCGGGCAGGCGGTACTGATTGAGTCTACTCTGAGTTTTTTAAACCTTGGTGTGCCTTCTACCTTACCCAGTTGGGGAAACTTGTTGGGTAACGGCATGAGCAGCCTGCTGGGTGGTGCCTGGTGGATGGTATTGTTCCCCGGTTTAATGATTGTCTTTACCGTCGCCAGCATTAATCTGGTGGGGGATGGTTTGCGGGATATTGTGGATCCAAAGCGGCGGGCCGGCCTATGACGGTAAAAACACCGCTACTGTCTATCAATGAATTGTCAGTGACTTACGGCTCAGGAACCGATGCCGTGAAGGCTGTGCGCAATCTTTCCTGTGATATCGGCTGCGCTGAGGTGGTGGGATTGGTCGGGGAAAGTGGCAGCGGGAAAAGCACGGTAGCCCAGGCCATCTTAGGCTTGTTGGATAGCGACAACAGTGCCATTAGTGGCCGTATTGAATTTTCTGCTGACAATGTGTTGGCTTATGACTCCGCTCAGTGGCGTGCCGTCAGAGGCAGTCGTATCGGTATGCTTTTCCAGTCTCCGGAATCCAGCTTTAATCCGGTGACAACCATTGGTGAGCAAATGTTGGAGTCGCTGTGTTGGCACAAAGCGCTGAGTAAAGCGCAGGCAAAGACAGCCGCGATAAAGGCGTTGTCGGATGTGGGTATGCCACGTCCTGATGAAGTATTTCATCACTACGCGTTTGAGCTAAGCGGTGGCATGTGTCAACGAGCGGCGCTGGCACTGGCGATGTCGCTGCAACCCTCCTTGTTATTAGCAGATGAACCGACAGCCTCATTAGATGTCGTGGCTCAGGCTGAGCTGGTGCGTTGGATGGGCAGGGTGCAAAAACAGCGGCAATTGGCCATGTTGGTGATTAGTCATGATCTGAATTTAATCGCCCGTCTGGCGGATCGTATATTGGTGATGTATCAGGGTGAAATACTGGAGCAAGGGCCGACCCGGTCTGTACTGGAAAATCCACAACATGATTACACCCGGGCATTGATAAATGCAGTACCCAGGTTGACAAAATACCCATCCATATCCGCCGGCGAATCTTTGTATCAGGCTAACACCGAAGAGGTGCAGTCATGAGCACACCATTGCTTAACGTTGAAGCTGTCAGCCGGGTTTACCATAGCCTGGGGGGGATGTTTTCAGGCAAGCGTCACAATGTCCGGGCTGTTAATCAGGTTTCTCTTAGCCTTGCTGAGGGCGATGTTGTGGGGCTGGTGGGAGAAAGCGGCTCGGGAAAAAGCACTCTGGCGCGCATGATCATCGGACTGGAGCAGCCGGATAGTGGCCAGGTGTTGCTCAAGGGGGCAAATATCCATGCCTGTCGGGCACAGCAATTACGGCGCATGCGACAAACCATGCAGATGGTATTTCAGAACCCCTATACAGCACTTAATCCTTTACAACGAATTGATGCCGCCATCGTCGAACCACTGGTTAATTTTAAGTCACTGTCGCAAAAAGAGCGAACCACTGTGGCGGTTCGGGCCCTGGAGGATGTGGGACTGCCAGCGCGTTTATTACATGCGTATCCGCATCAGTTAAGTGGTGGCGAGCGACAGCGAGTCTGTATTGCCCGGGCGTTGAGCGTTCAGCCCAAACTGTTGCTTTGCGACGAAGCGGTATCGGCTCTGGATAAAACCGTTCAGGCTCAGGTGCTGACCCTGCTAAGGCAGTTGCAGCAGCGCTACAAGCTGGCGATTTTGTTTATTTCTCATGATCTCGCAGCGGTCAATCAACTGTGCGACAAGCTGCTGGTTATGCGTCAGGGGGAGATTGTTGAACGGGGAAATTGTCAGACGCTGCTGTCAAATGCCACGCACCCGTACACGCAAAAACTGCTTGCAGCAAACCATTATCTGGAAGGTGTGGGACAGTAAATGGCAGTGCTTCCGGGTCAGCTTAGTCATTCATCTAAGCAACTTAATCACATTCAATTTTATTCTACGATTTTAAGGTTTCAATCCTATGCGAACTAACAAGCGTTTAGTGTCCGTCAGTTGCATTGCTGCACTGTTTTCTCTTAGCCAGGCATCTGCATGGGCCGATGAACAACCCAAAGACAAAGCACTGGAAAAAATCACCGTCACCGGTGAGGCTATGGAAGAGTCTAATCAGTCGTTTACCGTCAATACTGTTTATCGCGAGCAATTAGAGCAGCGCAATATCAGTGATGTACTCAGGGCGATCGAAGAAACGGCGGGTATGACCATGAGCACCGGTGCGTTTGCCCAGGGAGGCGTAGCCAGTGCTTTTCAGATACGCGGGTTTGCTGAGGGCGGCCATGGCAGTGACGCTGCGGTATACATAGATGGTATTTCCCTCAATGAGGGGGGCTCTCATGGCGACGGCTTTGCTGATACCAATGTAATTATGCCGATTGAGTTGGAAACAATCAGTGTCTTCAAAGGTCCGGTATCGCCACTGTATGGTAACTTTGCGCGTGCCGGCACCCTGGCTTTTGAGACGCGTAAAGGGGGGGAGTATCAGGAAGCTGATTTGTTTGTTGGTGCGTATGATACGGTAAATACCCAGTTTGCTTTAGGTCAGGAGGTTGAGCGGATATCCACCAACTTTGCGCTGCAGGCCTATGACAGTAGTGGTTATCGTGAACATCAGGATTACACCAAAATCAATGCAACCGGCCGGATAGCCTATGAAATTGCCAACCATTCAGATATCGCCTTGTCGGTTCGCCATCATCACGGTCATTTCAACTCTCCCGGTTACGTCACTGAAGAACAGTTCTACAGTGGGGAAGCAGGGCGCAAAGGGCGCGCACCTACGGCAGAAAATGATGGTGGCGACAGAGATTTTATTTCCTATCGCGTTGATTACAACACCATGTTAACGGACGATATCCGGTTACTGGCCTATGGCTACGGCGTTCACCAGGACTCGGTGCGCTTCGCCAAATTTAGTTACACTGAACAGGGGCAGACTGAGCGAAATTACAGCCGGGATGGCATGGCATTGGGAGTGAGTCTGAATGGCGATTCGCCGGTATTGGGCAAGGCGGCTTCCTGGGTGATCGGCCTGGAATATCTGGATGAAACCACTGATGCGGCTCGCTATAACAGCAAGGATCGGGTGCGCGGTGAGGTGACCCAAAATCGGGAGCTGACCACCGAAACTACGTCGTTGTTTGGGCAACTGGATCTGGCGGTGACCGAGCGGTTCACCACCACCATTGGCGGCCGGTTCGATCATTTTGATGGCGAAGCACTGGACAGGATTACCGGGTTGAGCTCGACGATGCAGGACTATGCTCACTTCAGCCCGAAACTGGGAATGCGCTATGCGCTATCAACGGACTGGCAAGTTAGGGGAAGTGTCGCCAATGGCTTTGCGTTACCCGCCGGTGAAGCAAAATATGACGCCAGTATTCAGGTGGACCCGATTGACTATCTGCAATACGAAATAGGTATCTATGGCACCCCCTTAAAACAACTGAGCCTGGACCTGGCGGCTTTCCGACTGGATTCAGATGGTGAGTATCAGCAGATAGGTGGCGAAACCGTTAACTTTGGCGAAACTCAGCGCAGTGGTCTGGAAGCAGAAGTGCGTTACAGTTTAACTGAGGAACTGGAGTTTCTTGGTCTGTTGGGGGTGTTTGATAGCGAAATTAAAAAAGGCGCCAATCCCGGCAAAGAAATCACCAGCGTACCGCAATATACCGCAACCCTGAAAGCCAGTTACTCGCCATCGGTTGGTCTGGGTGGCAGCATTGCATGGCGTTCCACCGGTGAGTATTTTTTAACAGGTGACAACAGCCAAAGTTACGCCGGTTTCGATGTTGTGGACATGACCATGTTTTATCACTTTGATCATGATGGCGCGGTAAAATTGTATGCTCAGGTCAATAACCTGTTGGATGAAACTTATGCGGAAGCCGTCTGGTATGGCGACAGTGGTAACTTTGCACCTGCGGCAGGGCGTAATCTTGGCGTTGGTGTGACAATCAAAATGTAACGCCGCCGGAAAATGCAGGTCGGGCGTTCCTTTTTTCGGGAGACGCCTGCATTTCCTCTGGTTTTTGTCCATCAGAGAGGGCATTCCCATTGTAGTTATTCCTGACCGTGGTACTGTTGCTGTCGGTAAACGGGGTCTGTGTCTGGCAGGCAGAACATCGTGAGTATGGATAGTAACAGGTAAATCTTTGTGAATGGTTTAACGTACAAACTGGGACGATTATTAGGTCAGTTATCACCCAGTCCTAAAGCCCCCGCACTGGGTGAGCGGGAGCTGGAGGTAATGAAGATAGTTTGGCAAGGTGAGCAGCTTTCCGCTAAAGAGGTGTTGTGTCGCAGCACCGATAGCGAGTTGAGTTTAAGTACCATGCAAAGCACCTTAGAACGTCTGTACCGAAAGAACTTGTTGTACCGGGAGAAAACCGGACGATTTTTTGTTTACCGGGCGGCGGTTAGCCGCAGCCAGATCATCAGTCAGCTACTGGGAGATATCACTGAGCAGATATGCGATGGTGATGTAACGCCTTTACTGTCTGGCTTTTCTGATTTTTGCAGCGAAAAATCCCAGGGCACAGCAACAACGGAACACGACCAGGTCACACCTGCCTCGCCAGAATCCCCCGATGACAGTGTCTCTGCTTAATATTCTGTACCACCTGAGTAGCCTGGTGGTTTTTTTTGTTCTGCTTTCATGGATAACGGCATATGCATATCCTGTTTTGGTGCGCCTGCTTGCAAAGATAACTCCGGAGCAGAGTGCTTTTAGTGTCTTTGTTTATGGGCTTCTGGCGCCGGTTTCTGCGCTGGTTGCGATTTTGCTGTTGTCGCTACCGCAATTTTCTTCTTTCCTGGTGGCTGAACATTGTCACGGTCTTGATTGCCATCCCCACCGATTGCAGATGACCGGAATGACGCTCCAGGTGATCACTAAAATTTCGGTGTTTGTGGGGGTATTCATTATCGCCTGCACTTATATTGCGCGTCAGTTGTATGCCAACCGAAGCCGGTTTAACTTATTGAATCGACTGGCAGAGCCAACGCCGGCGGCATACAAGGTGCTGGACAGCAACAACCCCTTTGCATGGTGTACCGGCTTGCTGCAACCAAAAATTTTTATCTCCCGCGGGCTTTTTGACCGGCTCAGCAAAGACGAACTGCAGCTTGTTATTGCTCACGAACAGGCTCACGCCAGGCGCAAGGATAACTTGCGAAAATGGCTCATCCATTGGGCAACTATTGTCTGGCCGAAAGGCCTTCGCAGCCGAATTCGTCAGGATTTGGCGGATATCACGGAACAGGTTTGTGATCAGGTGGCCATGGCAATTCAGCCGCAGAACGATGGTGGGCAAACCCTGAAGCAGGCGTTGCAAAAATGTCGTGATGTTACTGACAAGCGTCAATTCTCACACAATGTTGAGCACTACAACTGTCGAATCAAGATGATCGACAAAGCCAGCCAGACGCCAGGAAACACTGATAATTCAGGGGTAATCTGGGCTTCACGTCTGTTTATCAGTGCGGTTTGGTTGAGCTGTGTGGTGGCTACCGTGCATCTCGGCCACCCGCTACTGGAATGGATAGCCACTTAGCCGGCACGAAAATTTCGCGCTTTGCTTTACTAAAAAATTTACCTAAACTTGAATTCTGATGGACCACCGGGCTGAATTCATGTCGACGCCAACCGTACACCTCAATGCCAGAGAACACATTTTTCGTGTGTCAGGCGCTTTATCGATTCAACTGTTTTTATCCATTGCTATGGGTATTGCACTGTTTAAAGTGCCGCAACTACAAGACATGATTAACCAGACAGATCAACAACCCGGGGCCTTGCTCAGCTTTGCCGTTGCGATTGCGTATTTTTCTCTGGTGATGTGGTGGAGTAGTCGCTGGATATTGCGACGCGTGGATTCGCCATTTCACACCCCTTCAGAGCGCGGTACTTTGGGGACCCGGGCCGGGGAGTGGATCCCCAGACTTATTCCGCTGTGCTTTTTGTTTTTGCTGGCGGCACTGGCTGTGCAGCACAGAGCGTATGGCGTGGCTCTGCTGTCTGCGCTGCAGAGTGTGTTGTTTATGCTGTTTGTGTGGTTGCGTATTCCCTGGGTGAAACGCTACCGGCAACACGCCATATTAAAGCTGTTTGGTCAGCCGCATTTCTGTCATGGTGTTATTGCCCTGTGCTTTCTTGTTCCATCTGCATTAGCGGTGTTCGCAATCGATGTATACGTACGTTATTTTGAAGGTTTAGCCATTATATTTTGGGGCCTGAGCAACATGCTGTTGGGTTGTGTCCTGGTGACTTACTATGTACTGGCTCCGGGGCTGAATGTGCTGTTAAAAGGCCTGTCCTATGGCATATATTGGGCCTTTAAATCAACCTCACTGGCTTCACCAGAGCACAAAACCTTTCTGGTGATGAAACCGCCCTATCCGGTGGTGACCTTGATCATTGCTACGGCGTTTTTGGTATCCCTGAGTGGCAAAACTGATAATCATGCATTTCGCACCTTGCCCGGAGATTGCCGTTATTCTGCCCAGGATGATATCAGCCGTTGTGAGGACCAAAGGCGCTTCAAACCCTATGCGTCATTTGCTGATGCTTTCAGTGATTTTAAAACGGCACAGCCACGTATCCGCAAGACAGTGCAGGGCATAACCTATGTACCGGTGTACATAGTGGTTAATCAAGGCGGAGGCTTACGAGCGGCGTATTGGTCAGCTGTCACCCTGAGCCTGATTGAACAGCGATATCCTGGTTTCCATTCTAATGTTTTTGCCATGACAGGGGCGTCCGGAGGCACCGTGGGGAATACCGCCTATCTGGCTGGTCTGGATTACCACGCCGGGTTTGACGCGCAAGCCCATGATTTATCTCAGTGTCAGCAGTGGCCGAATTTGCCAGCCTGCATGCAAAAATCGTTTCTGTCTCAGGACTTCCTGTCACCGGTAGTAACGTCGTTTTTGCACAATGATTTTTTGTATCGCTTTGTGCCCTATGGGGTGTTTCAGGACGACCGTGCTTTCCATCTGGAACGCAGCTTCGAACTGGCTCATCAAAACACGTTTGGCGCAAATGCCTCAGGCTGTCCGCTTGCGGAAAATAGCGCAGCGTCTGAGTCATTCTTAGCACTGGGCTATTACAGCTATTACCACTGCATCAAGGGTTCGTCCGGGATTTGGCGGCCGTTGGTATTGGCTTCCAGTTATTTACAGGAGCTGGGAGCGATGTCTCTGACTGTGCCATTTAATTTCGATGATTTGGCATTCCCGGGGGCGCTGGATTTACAAAAACTGCAGGCGCAAATGTATATCGAGACAGACGTTAAGGGGCCCCGTTCTGCTCCAATCCGCGATATACCTCTGATTACAGCGGCAGTTAACTCTGCCAGATTTCCGTACGTTACACCGGCGGGAAGTCTCAGAGCCGACATGCCGTGGCAATATAAAATTCACACGGCTGATGCCGGTTATTTCGATAATTTTGGCGCGAAAACAGCGCGTCAGGTGTTGACGCAATTGAGTAAAAGCATCAGTAGCAGCAATCCGGATGTTGTCTATGTACCGCAAATTTTGGTGTTTAAAAATGACCCGTTTTATCCAAATGAGTTGGGGCTGGTGAACCCGCAAAGCCCTTATGCCGAAACCGTTGAGGATGGTGTCCGGGCACCTCTGGAAATTGCCAAATATCGCAGTGCTGCCATGAACGAAATCAGTGCACCGTTACAGAGCTTATTGCAGGCCAGAGGTGGACATTCTTATGTCGCGTTGGCTGAACTGGATACGGCTTATCGAAACCAATTCCAACAGGTGCCGACCTTACGTCATTTCAGTCAGTCGATTAACAGCGATGCTGCAGAGTTATTGTTGTTTGAATTTAGCAAATCGCCCTCTTCCTGTCAGAGCAGTGAAGATCCGCCAGTAGGCTGGTGGCTTTCGCAGGATTCCAGGTGTTTATTGGATGAACAAATCAACCACAATGTTAAATTGTTAGCAGATAACTATTTTTTCAAAACAGAAAAAGAAAACTGAGGTGATATGAACAAGCTTAATGTTACCAAGCTCACCACCATTTTATTTACCCTACTGGTTTGTCTGGTTGTTGCCTACCTGTTGCTGGCGCGACCGTTGTTGTTTTCCGCATCACCACCGACAGGTGGGCAGGGGCTGTTTTCATCCTTTTCTCAGGAGCAGGTGCAGGGAATTGATGTGTCTCACGATCAAGGCAGTGTTGACTGGACTCAGGTAGCTACAACTCAGGTGGCCTTTGTCTATCACAAAGCATCTGATGGTATTACCTGGCAGGACCCGATGTTCAGCACGAATATTGCGGCACTCAACAGCCTGCATTTGCCTGCCGGTCCTTATCACTTTTTTGAAGCAGAAGATGATGCCCTGAAACAGGCCGATAACTTTTTAACCAGTATTCGAGGTCATTCACTATCGTTACGGCCCATGGTCGATGTAGAAATCACCCGAAACCAAAGCAGTGACATAATACAGGCCGGGCTTCGGCAGTTTTTGACAAAAATAAAACAAGCTACCGGGTGCGACGCCATCATTTATTCCTACAAGGATTTTTGGGAAGCCAATATCGGTCCGAACTTCAACGATTACGATTTTTGGTTGGCGGATTACAGCGCCACGATGACACCACCGGCAGAGGTCAAAAATCTGAAACTGTGGCAGTACAGTGACAAGGGGAAAATCCCCGGCATTAAAGGCGATGTGGATCTCGATAAGCTGCTGGATGATGGTGGCCTGGCAACGTTAATGTGTGACTATAAGGCGGCGCAGGAATGAGTGATTTCAAGGCAGATGTTCTGAACAAAATGACAACACAGGTTGCAACCTGGCTGACTGCTCAACGTTATTTGTTGCTGATTGTTGGTGTGCTGTTTGTGTGGTTACTGGGGCTGAACCTGGGTTGGTTTTCAGGGGTGTCGGAGGCGTTTAACCAGCATGATCTGGTGGCAGCCAATGCGAGCTATTTGGCCTATCTGGAAACAAAACTGTTGGCGGATTACAGTGCAATGCTGGGGCTTAGCGCCCTGGTGGATGTGGCTGCCAGTAGTCAGTTTGGCGTTGACTTTATCGTGGATGTCAACGTGCAGGTTGGGGAGTTGTTAAACAACCTTAGTCAGGTACTGGAGCAAGGGAAAAGCTACCTGTTGTGGGCAATGGCGGCAGTCGGCGCACTGGAAATCATTGCGCTGTTATCGGAGTATATTGCCCCTGTTTTGTTTCATGCACTGTTATGGGCATTATTTATTTGGTTGTTTGCCGGGCTGTTTCGACATCAGGTATTGCATTCAGTACTGGCCAGACAGGGGATCAGAACGCTGTTGGTCCTGTTCCTGGTGAGTCATATCGCTTTACCTTACAGTATTCATTTGAGTGCCTCAGCCACACGAGTTATGGATAGTGCCTTGGGTTTTCAGTCAAACCACCAGTATTTCAAGCAATTTGCTGATGAGCTTAGCGGCCAATCCAGTCAGGCAGCGCAAAGTGACTTAAAACAACAGGGTAAATCTGGCGTCCATTTTTTACACAAAGCGTTGGTTAGCAAATTACCACATAAGGTACAGACCAGTTCTCATACCGTTATGAAATCGGCGGCGCACCTGTTGTTTACATTAATTATTATTCCGGGGCTACTGTTGGTCTTCAATCTGTTTTTACTGCGTAAACTAACGGACAGCCTGGAAAGGCAATATCACGCGGTAACACTTGGCATACAGGGAGCTATGACACAGTTTCAACAGGAGCATTTACACCGAGAAAGTTCTTAGTTCTGGGTGGATACCCCTATTTTGTTTTGTTGCAGATATTGTCACTCTGGATAGGTAAAACAACTTCCCTACCGGAGAATAATAATGAAACCTACAATTCTGTCACTTGCTGTTCTTGCCTCGGGCCTTATTCCAACGGCAAATGCCAACGCTGATGCACTGCTGGGGCCTAAGTTAACGCAGGATCTGCAATCCCTGACGGGACCCTTCGACGTTATTGTGTCTTTCGAGCAACAACAAAATATCGATAGCACCTTACAGCAGCTTGGAGTGCCTTATCTGGCATTGCAAACCCTGCCCATGGCGAATGCCAGGGTTAGCAAACTGCAATTGCAGGATTTGCTGAATAATCCTCAGGTAAGCAGTATTTATAGCAATGCTGCTTTGCAATACAGCAATTATACCTCTGGTGAAATTACCGGCGGGCATTACGTTCACGATTATTATGGTGTTGACGGCAGCGGTGTGACAATTGCTGTGCTGGATTCCGGTGTCGATGCTACGCACCCTGATTTAGAGTTCCAAAGCAAAACCGTAGAGAACGTTAAGATTATCGGTGATCTTGATTTGCTGGGTGGACGCAATGCGTTTTTGGAGGGTATGCCCAATAGTGATACTACATCGGGTCACGGCACCCATGTTGCAGGTACCGTTGCTGGAACCGGTGTGGTATCGGTAAACGATGAACGCCGCGCCAATTACCATGATGGTATTGCGCCAGGGGCGAGTATCGTGGGCCTGGGCGCCGGTGAAGGGATCTCAATTTTATATGCATTATTGGGTTTCGATTATGCGATAGCCAATCAGGAACGCCTTGATATAGACATTATTACCAATAGTTGGGGAGGTGGTGACGGTGCCGAATTTGACCCCAATAACCCGATTAACCAGGCATCATTTGAAGCCTATAAAAATGGCATGGTGGTAAGTTTTGCCGCTTCTAATTCCGGCCCGGATGATGACACCCTGAACCAGTATGCGCTGGCGCCCTGGGTTATTAATGTGGCCGCAGGAACCAGTGACAAACAACTGGCAGATTTTTCCAGTCGTGGTGTTGCTGGTCATCAGTATAAATTGCCTGACATTACCGCGCCGGGCCAAAACATCACCTCTACGCGGGCCCCTAATACAGTTATCGGCGCCCAGGGACCTGTTATCGATTTGTCCCATCCGGAGTATCTGGCTTACTATCACACTATCAGTGGTACCTCGATGGCGACTCCTTTCATCGCCGGCGTTGCGGCGCTGATGTTAGAAGTTAACCCTGATTTGTCACCGGATCAGATAGAACAAATTATGAAAGATACCGCTGAACCCATGAACTATGCTCCGCATGAAGTGGGGGCAGGGTATATCGATGTTAAAGCGGCAATCGATCTGGCTAAAGTTACCACTGGACAGCGAGTGGCATTTTTACAGGGCGATACTGACTGGTCCAGTCAGGGAACCTGGACTCAGGCAGACAATGCCGATGCAAACTTTGCCTACGTGGGTAAGTGGCGTACTAAAAGTCACGCTTCAGCATTTCAGGACACAGTAAATCTGGCGCGCAATGATCATTCGTCAATTTTCGCCAAAGTGCGAGGCGACAGAGTGCGTTTGCATTTTTTAGCAACGTCAGACAAACCAGCGTCAATTGAATTACTGTCAGATGGGCGCTCAATGGGTACGGCAACTTTGTATCACCCAGATGCTTCTGGCACGTCACCACAGGATCTGGCTGTGGCATTTGATGATTTGGGTGACGGTATCCATGATTTGGAAGTGCGTATTCTGAACAAGCGGGTTATGTTTGACCGCATGGATGTTGATGGCGCGTTACTGGCATCGGATGTCACCTTTACTGAAAGACAACAAAGCGATACCGGTACTATGGGGGTGTCGGCTGAAAACCTTGAAGTACAGGAGTTTCCACTTGAGGTCGCGGCAAATGATGTGAGTGTGACGTCCGCCCTGAGCTGGACCGGAGTTGCTGACCTGGACTTCTTCCTGGTTAACCCTGAAGGCGTAGAAGTCGCTTCCAGTGCTTCTCTGGAAAATCCGGAAACCATGCAGTTCTGGACTGATACGGCTGGTACCTACACCTTGCGTGTTACGGGGTATATTAGTGTAGCTACGCCGTTTACTATTACCACTGATATCACTTCAGAGTTGTGAGTTAAAGTTTAAAACTTACATTATTTTCCTTTGTTTGAAGGTATTCTGAAGAACGAGGCGGTGCTGAGTTTTGAGGAATATTTTTGATTCGAAGATGTATCTGTCGGGGCGCCGACTGCGCCTTAAGGAATGTTGTCTGCGACACTCCTTAAGAATCCTCCGCAGCCCTTGACGCGCAAAGGCATAACCTTCGCAATCAGAACAACCCTGACCATCAATGACAGCACATCCATGTGCTGGCATTGATTGCTGCAACTTCCCTGTTGCAGCTCTTAGTTGTTTTTCTGATTGCTCAGGTTATTGCGCGTAAAAGGGACCCAGAACTGTGCTTTTGTTTAACACCCGACGAATAACAAATAAATTTAAGGTGAAATACTTTTTTCTTTAAAGTATTTAATTCAAATTCAATCATAAATTTAATCATGACGCCCATTAATACTTTATTGAATAACCAGTCATTGTCGTGTTCGAAGTCCGGTCAATTCAGGCCCATTCGCGAGATAAGCCGAAAGAGCAGGTAAACCTGAAGATTGGCAACAAGGATGCTGCCCAAGTCGATGCAAGTACACGGATGTACTTTCATTGACGGTCTTCTGGTTCTGCACTTGAGGCTTATGTTTTCTCGCGCCATGGGCAAATGGGGGTTTTAGGGGAGCGCCCCTAAGAAAAACCTTTATCAGAGCACCGCACTGTCAATTTGATAAAGCTGTGAAACTCCAGCACCGTCGTTTGGCTGGCCGATTCTTGCTCCTGTAAAATTGGCATTTGCTAAATCCCTGATTCCTATCACTTTTTTTAACTGTTTGCACAGGTTATTGTGCGTAAAAGGAACCCATAACTCTGCTTTTTTATTTAACACCCGATGAATATCAAATAAATTTAAGGTGAAATACTTTCCTCTTTAAAGTATCTAATTCGAATTCAATCAGGCAAATAATCATCTAATCCAACTAACGGATAAGGTGCCATTGGGTTTGTCTGCCGGCCAGGTACCAGACAGTTTGGCCATCAAACAGGGCACTTTGTTCCAGCTTGATCTGTACCCATTGATCGTCCCATTCCGGTACCTGGGTTTTGATATTGCCCTCTATGGCATAACCCGTGTTCGGATACAAAGGCCAGTCACCGCGAACCGGGGTGTCGCCCTGATTATCCCACATGCCAATGGTGGGGCCAGCAGCATGGCCCACAAAGCCCAGAGGGTGGGTATAGGTACTGCTGAGAATGCCTTGCTCTTTGCTGATTTTGTGGGTGTCCGCCAGAATCTGATTACCGGTTTTACCTGTTTTAAAGGCATCGGTGAGAATATCTTGCCACTGAATACCCACTTGCAGGGCGCGTTTTAATCCCGCCGGGGCATCAAATTCTCCCAGCTTTAGTACATAAGCCATCTCCTGGGTATCCGTACACAACTGTAAGTAACAAATCCCCACATCAGTATGCAGTATGTCACCGGGTAAAATGGTGGCAGGGGATTTTCCCATGTAGGTATCTTCCTGACGGGTGGCATCGCCGCGGCGCTGGATATTCACATAGGGCTGAAACCAGGGGCGAACCTGCAAGGCTTCAAAGCGTTCCCTGATATACCAGGCAACGTCATCAGTTGTGGTAACGCCTGGCGTGATGACTTTGTTGGAAAACGCCTCCGCGATAACGCCGCGGGCAATACTGACAACCTGCGGGTAGACCTGAATTTCTTTTTCGCTGCGGGTTTCCATCCAGCGTACAACCAGTTTTTCGGCGCTTACCAGGCGTTGACGATATTTCTCGGGCAAACTTTGTTGCAACTGTTGATGCAGTCCTACACTGAGACCATCTGATAAGGCCCAGTGCTCACTGATATTAATGCCGATACGCTGCGGATCTTTTTCAGCGATAACCTCAGCGAGTCGCTGCCATTGTTGTGCTTTACTGCCTCCTTGCCATACGGTGGGGTACAGGTCTCCGATAGGGTAGCGGCTGACACTAAATCGCTCTACCGAACCATCAGGCTGGCGGTGGAATACCAGAATTGTCGTGCGTCGGGCGGCAAACGTAGGCTGGGGTACCAGGGTATAGAACAGGCGGTCTTCCCCGTATTCGCGATTGATCACCAACCACATATCCAGATCCGCATCATTCATTAATTTGGGTAACAGGTTTTCCAGTCGGTCTGCGACCATGGCATTGACAGGGGCGACACGTTCTTTAAAAGACAATACGTCAGGCATCTCGGTAATTTCACGACCCTGATCCCCGGCAAAAACCGCGCTTTGCAGTAATAAAAGTGCGATTGTTATATATCTCAGCATGAGCATTCCTTGTTGTTATTGTTGTAACCGAAGCGGAAAAACCTACCAGGTTTCTCCGCGAGCATATTTTTCATCCAGGACTTTATCAAAACTGGTGCTGGGCGAGGTGCTGTCTTTACGGGCAGCGTCTATGGTTTGATTGAGCCTTAGTACCAGCCCTTCGATGATCTTATCTTTAATGCATTCGCGGATATGGCTGTTCAAACAATTAAAGTGATAGGAGGTTATTTTCATGGCAACGACGTTGTCATCCGCAGCCGTGACAGTGGCAACTCTGGGCGCGCCCACAATAAAGCCTACTTCGCCGAGAAAATTGGGAGGGGCTACCGTGGCAATAATTTCTTTATTGCGCCAGATAGAGACTCTGCCGTGCATTAAGATGTAGAAGGCATCATCTCGTTCGCCTTCTTCCATAATAATTTCCCCCTGATGGAAGCTGACATAGCTTTTGGGCATCTCCAAAATCAGGTCAATTTCAGTATCACTGAGTTTTTTAAACAGGGGAATTTTTCTCAGGATCCGGGCGAGCTTAGCTTTTTCCATTGTCAACTACAGCAAAGTTCAACTGACTTTATTTATAACGATTCCCCACTAAAAAGCAAGTCAGGGCAGTTTCAGGTGTCTGCCACCATCCAGCGGTAACACGCGTCCGGTGATGTAATTATTGTGCAGCAAATACAAGACAGTTTCAGTAAAGCAGGCTTCACCCGGTTCGATGCCCAACAAGGATTTTTGTAAGGCTTTTTCCCGATATTGAGCATCGTCCCAATCATTAAATCTTATTAACGCCGGAGCGATGGCATTCACTTTTACACGCGGTGCCAAATCACGGGCCATGGAAAAGGTCAGATTCTCCAGCGCGGCTTTAGAGGCAGCATAAGCCATGTGTTTGTAACTGCCGATGGTGGCTACCTGATCAGTGATGTGCAGGATATCGCCGTGGTCTTCAATCAGGTGGGCTAACGCTTTGTTGATTAACAGCGGGGCTTTTACATGCACCTGCATCATGGCATCAAAAACATCAGAACCCGCGTCCTGCTCGAAGGGGTTAGGATCTTTAGCCCAGGTCGATGCATTGTGAATGATGGCCCGCACCTGGCTGTAGCGCTGCTGCATCGTTTCGATGAAATTCTGAATACCTTGATTGTCGGAAAAGTCCGCCTGCAGGCAGTCAATGCCCTGCTGTTTTAATTCGGCCAGCAAGGGGCGTTCCTGGCGATAGGTGATAACCACGTTAAAACCTTGTTGATTTAGGGCGATGGCACTTGCAAGACCGAGGCGCTGTGCACCACCGGTGATAATGACAGGATTATTGTTATTCATGAAATATCAGACGTGTGTTTTTAGTGGGGTAGCATAGCTTAAAACGCAGCAAATAGCTGTTTCAAGGTTTACGCCTGACAATGATTGTCGGGCACCAGTTGCTAAAAATCCTTCAAAACTCAGGAAGAAAATTGCTAAGCGGTCTATAAAGAGGATAAATGGTCGTTGCGTTAAGGATTGTTGTTAACCCCTTCACAATTGCATTCAGGCCGGCTGCTCCTGGGACGATAAAGTTGCTATAAGGTTATCTGAATACAAAAGGCGTCAGATTTTGCTACGCAGGAGAGTTGCCGTGAATCCACATGTTTGGCTGAGATTTATTCTGTTGTCGTTAACGGCAACCTTCACGCTGTATACTCAGGGGGCCGATGTTGACGGTGACGGGAGCGCGGATTTTGCCCTGTGGCGACCCGGCAATCTGACGTTTTACAGCAAATCCCCCGCGAACAATAGCATTTTGACCCGCACCAGTTTAGGAGACGCTATCGACGGTGTTCCGTTGATAGGGGATATCAATGGCAATGGCCTAGCAGATTTCGCTGTCTGGTATGAAGTGAGCGGAACCTGGTATATTCGCTATGACGACGATAGCCGGGAGACCATGCAGTTTGGGCAGGCAGGGGATATTCCATTTCTGGCGGATCGCACCGGCGATGGTCGGGATGATTTGATTGTACGCCGTCCATCCGAAGGGCGCTGGTATTTTCTGAATGCTGAATCTGGTGAAGTGGGGCAGTTTGACTATGGCAGACTGGCTACCGACGTACCACTGGTTGGTTACTTTGATAACGATGCCCACGCCGATTTTGCGGTCTGGCGGGATGGCACCTGGTATGTTCGCCACAGTACCAGTAATGAAACTGTGCGCACCACTTTGGGCCGACAGCAAACGGACGTTAAAGTCCCGGCAGATTATGATGGCGATGGCCTGACCGACCATGCCATCTGGCGACCTGCAACCGGGACCTGGTACATCTATTATAGTTCAGGTGTTTACCCGGAAGGGGGATGGCGCTACGAGCGTGTCTTCGGCAAGCAAAGCTCTGATATTCCGGTGCCTGCGGATTACGATGGTGACGGTAAAGCCGATTTGGCAATTCGTCGCCCCGCTACCGGCGAGTTTATCTATCTGAGCAGTGAAAACGGGACGGTTATCAAGTTTAGTTTTGGCCAACAGGTCACAGACATTCCGGCGCTGGCTCCCTGGTCATTAAAAGTTGCAATGCGCCAGGATGTGCCCAGTGGCAACGACGAAGCGCCTTCCGAAGTTGATGCATCCGATTATTATCAACTGAATATATCCGCCAATATAGTGCAAAGCCGATGTATCGCCTGCCACGTGTCCGGTGGCGCTGCGGATGGATTGGCTCGCTTAATTTTTGAACGCAATACAACGTCAGATTACCAGACCATCAACCAACAACGTGTCGCTGATTTTCTGGCACTGGAAGCTGTAGACAGCGATTATTTTCTGGCTAAGGCCAGTGGTGGACTTGGACACATCGGCGGTACACAATTACCGGCCGGTAGTGCTGAATATCTGGCGTTTGCTACCTATCTGGGATTGCTCACACAAGGGGACCCGGGTCAGGGAGGGGAGGCACCGACTGACGGAGAAGGATTTTGGCAGGGAACGGCCATGTTATCTGCCGACCTGACCTTTCGCAGGGCGTCACTGATTCTGACCGGTCGTGTGCCAGATCTTGATGAAATGCAGGCTCTGTCACAGGCCAGCGATGCTGAGTTGCGCGATGCACTGCTGGCACAATTCAACGGCGAAGGATTTCATCAATTTTTGGTCACAGCCGCCAATGATCGATTGCTAACGGATAAGTTTTTTCAGCGCGGAATGGAAGTTCTCAGTGACAGCTACTTTCCGGAAATCGCTAATCGCAGTTACCAGGCCGGACTCGCTCAGACCGAAGAGGCTAACAATGCTTTCTGGTACTGGCGCAGAGGCGTGGAAATTGGTATCACCAGAGCTCCGGTGGAATTGATCGCTTATATCGTGGAAAACGACCGCCCCTACACGGAAATAGTGACCGCGGACTATATGATGTTCAATGGTTACACTAATTCGGCGCTACGCGGTGACGCAGATATCAGCGAAAGTGACGGAGCCTGGTCCTTTGCACCAGGACATATGTCTGGTGCGATGGTGCATGATGAGCTCTTTGACGCTGAATGGACGCAATTCGGTCTGAACATTATCAATGAAGGCAGTACTATTAACTGGCCTCATGCAGGGGTGCTCAACGATCTGGCCTGGTTAAATCGCTATCCTTCGACAGCCACCAACCGCAACAGAGCCCGGTCGCGATGGACCTATTACTACTTTCTGGATTTTGATATTGAAAAGTCAGCGCAACGTACTCAGGACCCTGATGCGCTGGCGGACACCAATAATCCTACCCTGAACAACAGCAATTGCACTGTGTGTCACCAGACACTGGACCCGATTGCCGGGGCCTATCAGGATTACGGTGACTGGGGGAATTATAAAGATCAGTGGGGCGGTGAGGACTCGTTGCCCTGGACCTACAAATGGCCACAGGACGGCGACAGTGCATGGCAACAGGGCGATACCTGGTACCGTGACATGCTGGCACCTGGTCTGGAAAGTACGCTGGCACCACAGGGGCAGGACACGATCCAGTGGCTGGGTCAGCAAATAGCGAATGATTCACGGTTTGCCATTGCCATGGTGAAGTTCTTCTGGCCGGCCATTTTTGGGGTTGAACCCTTATCTGCGCCACAGTCATTAGAAGATGCAAATTATACGGCGCTGAATGATGCCTATAACGCCCAAAGTGCCTTTATTGTGGCCACCGCCGAACAGCTCAGGGAACACGGTAATTTACGACAAATGTTAGCGGACTTGGTCATCAGCCCCTGGTTCAGAGTTATGCAGCAAACTGAGCAGGCCGATGACGCTTTGCTGTTTGCTTTGTCTGGCAGCGAAAGGTTACTGACGCCTGAGGAATTAGAGCGAAAGACGCATTCTCTTACCGGGTTTTTATGGAATCCCTGGCAGGATAGCTGGAATCACAATGTGCTGAATACCGAATGGCGCAGGAACTACAACATTATGTACGGTGGCATTGATTCATTTGGTGTTACTAAGCGCGCCAAAGACATGACCTCGGTGATGGCCAAAGTGGCCACCGCGCATGCCGCTGAAGCGTCCTGTCCGGCAGTGCTGGAGGATATTAATACCGGGCAAGGACAACGCCGCTTGCTCAATGGTATTGAGCGCAGCACGGTGCCGGGCATCCTCACCTCCAGTGATGCCGAAGTAGATGGCATGGGCGCCGGGAACAGTCAACCCTATGAAATGAGCTTTCACGTTGAGGCCGGAAATAGCCTGATCAGTCTTGCCTATACCAACGACATGTGGCTGGAAGAAAGCGGCGCTCATCAGGATTTGATCATTGATCACCTGTCTATTTACGACAGTCAAAATAATGCTGTGTTGTCGGTCACCGGCGCCGATCTGGATATTGTCTCGGGCACACCGATGGACGGTATTTGTTCCAATGTTACCTGGAACAGCGCAGAGGATAGTTACCGTCCCACCGACCGGTTATTTTGGGGTAATTGTTCCGTCACACTGGCTATTGAGTTTGCAGACGCCGGAAATTACACCCTGGTGATGGAAGCCTATTACCAGGAATACAATCAGGACGGGGCTTTGGACGAAAACGATGAGACTGTCATCGGCTTTGCCAATGTGGCAATGAGTGTCGGAGTTACCGATCCCATAGCGCAAACCAGTCCTACCGGCGATCAGTTAAGAGTCAAACTCGCCGAACTGGCGCAGCGCTTCTGGGGACAAATATACGCGCCACAGGACCCGGAAATCACCCGAATGCTCACCCTGTTTACGGAAACCATGACAGATAAGCAAAATCGCACTGGAAGCGGTCTGATTTGGGAATGGGACACCGGCACTACCTGTAATTTCGATACCAGCGAATGGGATACAGAAAACCAATGGGGTGGCGCCATCGCAGGGGCCGATCCTTTTGGTACGCTGGCGGGCTGGCGGGCGGTCATGGTTTATCTGATGACTGATTATCAATATTTACACGATTAATGAGGGTAACCATGAACAGACGTCATTTTTTCAAAACCCTGGGGTTAACCTCGGTGGCGGCTTCGTTACCGGCCAGTTTTAATCTGTTTGCTGCCCCCCCGGATTACAGCGGCAAGTTCCTGGTGACTATTCAGACTGATGGCGGCTGGGATGTGACTTCATTTTGCGATCCTAAAGTTAACGTACCCGGCGATATCTTTATCAACAATTGGGCCACCACAGGTGAACCGGGGGAAGCGGGCAATCTGCGATACGCCGCTTTTGCTAATAATCAGTGGTTTTTTGACCGTTATTACCAGGATATGTTGGTGATCAACGGCGTGGATGCCCAGACCAATAGTCATACTGCCGGAGTCGTGCACAACTGGAGTGGTCGATTGTCGGATGGTTTTCCGTCGTTGTCGGCATTATTTGCTGCCCAGTATGGCGCCGGTTTGCCGGTGTCCTACATCAGCAATGGTGGGTACTCAGCAACAGGTGGCCTGACCCGATATACACAACTGGACAACATCCAGGCACTCAATAATGTGATTTACCCCAATCGGGCCAGGTGGGGTGATGAGAGTTATCTGCACAACAACGACTGGCAACGTATCGAGGCCCTTAAAGCACAGCGTTTGGCAGAACTGGGGCAAGGGCAAAACCTCACCAGTTTGCAGCAGCGCAACCGCAATAACTTTGACGCTGCAGTGCAAAATTCCAGTATTTTGTCGCAATTTTCCGATGCCCTTGCCAATGTGGGAGACCTTCAGGAAACCGTTACTGACGGTAATTTTTTGTGGTCATCACTGAGTCGGCAGGCGCAAATTGCGGTACTGGCCATGAGTTCCGGTGTGTGTGTGACCGCTGATCTGGTGATGGGAGGTTATGATACCCACGAAAATCATGATACTCAGCACAGTTGGTTATTCACTGAACTGGCGCGCAGTATTGATTTTCTCTGGACCTACGCTGAGGCACAGGGCATTGCTGACAGAATGGTGCTGGTTATCGGTTCTGATTTTGGTCGTACACCCCATTACAATGACGGTGAAGGCAAAGATCACTGGCCTGTAAGCAGTTTTATCGTGATGGAAAAAGGGGCAGGCTATACCAATCGCACAGTGGGGTTAACCGACGAAGGCCACAATGTTGTGCCCATTAATCCGTCAACCTGGCAGGCAGATGAACAAGGCGGCAGCATTATTCATCCGGTGCATGTGATGAGCGAACTCAGACAATACCTCGGCTTGCAGACACTGGCTGCCAATAACAACTTTAGTTTGAGTGCTGATGCCACGTTTGGCTTTTTTACTTAAGCGGATAGTTCTTAAGCGGATAGTTCTGCCAGTTCGGCGTAGACTTGTTGTACCCAACTGGCGATGCGCTGGTCGGTTTCATCGTATTGGTTTTCATCGTCCAGTGACAGGCCTACAAAAAACTCATCGCCTTCGGTCAGGGCCTTAGATGCGCTAAATTCATAACCTTCGTTGGGCCAGTAACCGATAACCACACAATCCTGAACAATGACTTCATCATGCAACATGCCAAGGGCATCCTGAAACCAGTCGGCGTAGCCCATCTGATCTCCCAGGCCATATAGCGCGATGATTTTACCCGCCAAATTAACCTGTGCTATGTCCTGCCATTGCGACTCCCAATCCTCCTGAAGCTCACCAAAGTCCCAGGTGGAAATACCCAATATTAATACGTCGTACTCTTCCATTCGGGACAGGTTAGTCTCTTTGATATTGAACATAGGGATGTCCTGACCAAAGGGTTCAGCAGCGAATTCAGCCACAATTTTCTCAGCGGCCATTTCGGTATAGCAGGTTGTGGAGCCATAAAACAGGGCAATCTTTTTCAAAACGGCGTATCTCGGATCAAACACAGGGCGCCGCAGTTTAAAGAAAAATGCCTTATCTTTCCAGTTATCAGCGGGAGTCCGGTTAGATTTGATCCAACATGATCACGTTGCCATCCGGATCGCGAAACATGATATGCGAAGGGCCATCAGCACTGGCCGCCTCTTTGTCCAGGTGAATACCTTTGGCTTTTAGCTCGTCCTGAATTTTATGCACGTCTTTGGGGTTAAAGGTAAAGATGTTGCCGTGAAACATGTCCTGGAACAGACCAATCATGTTTGTACCGTTTTGCATAATCAACCATTTGGCTTCTACAGAACCACAACCCGGCACGGGAGAGAAGCCGAGTTTTTCATAAAAGTGCTTTGAATTGTCGATATCAGTGACTGACAGGCTCAGGCAAAACTTACCAAGTTTCATCCGAAGATCTCGCGAGTTGGGTTGAAAAACACCCCTAGCTTAGCATTTTTGCTGCTTTTGTAAGCAGCTTTTTCCGTGGAGACACGATTTTTTACGAATTATTTGCATTGCCGGGCGGTGCCCGCATAATCGGTAACTACCTTGTTTTTGGTTCGGTGTTTATGTCTAAAACCTTAAAGACTGTGTGTGTGGATGACAGCAACCTACAAATCATAGAAGAATTTCTGGATAGCATTTGGGTAGAAAAGGGACTCAGTGCCAATACCCTGTCTTCCTACCGAACCGATTTGGTGAAAATGAGTGAATTTCTGAGCCAGAAAAACAGCGCTTTCTCATTAACCGACTTTGACCAATATCAGGTGCATGAATATCTCGGCCATCGCTACGATCGCAATTTGTCCGAGCGCAGTACGGCGCGCTTCCTGAGTAGTTTGCGCGCTTTTTTGCACTGGTGTCAGGACAATGGCTTACGGGAAGACGACCCTATCTCGCTGATCCAAAATCCTAAACTACCCAAATCCCTGCCTAAAGCCCTGACTGAAAAGCAGGTGGATGCCTTATTAAATGCCCCCGATACTGAAGCCGATGCCGTGCAATTGAGGGATAAAGCGATGCTGGAACTGCTGTACGCCTCCGGCCTGAGGGTATCAGAACTAACCAGTTTGCAACTGAATCAGGTGAGTTTGCAGCAAGGCGTTATTCGGGTGACAGGTAAAGGCAACAAGGAACGACTGGTCCCTATGGGCGAAGATGCCATAGAGTGGATAGAACGTTTTATGCGTCAGGGCCGGGGATTGTTGTTAAAGCACAATGTGGATGTGTTGTTTCCCAGTAGTCGCGGTGTACAGATGACCCGGCAAACCTTCTGGCATCGCATTAAATATTATGCCAAAAAAGCCGGGATCAAGGCGGAGTTATCGCCCCACACGTTGCGTCATGCCTTTGCCACCCATTTATTGAATCACGGGGCAGATTTGCGGGTTGTACAGATGCTATTGGGGCACAGTGATTTGTCTACCACTCAGATATATACACATGTGGCAACAGAAAGATTGCAAAAGTTAGTGGCTCAGCATCATCCAAGGGGCTGAATTCTGTTTTAAATTGCTCTAGACTAGTGCGTCACATCAGCAGTGATGATGTCTTCATTATTTTTTGCAATTTATTTGCGTAACTGGGGTCTATATAAACAAAGATAAAGTTCCTCAGATAAAAGGTGGATTAAGTAGTATATGAGAAATTGGACTAAGGCTTTAGGGCTTGCACTATTATTCTCCGTAGCGTCGGTGTCGGCACAGGAAGAAGCAAAGGTTGCAGTAAAATCAAAGTTTGAAGATTTGCTGCAAATGTCGGTCAGCAGTATTGCCAATTCACCGGTGGATGGTGTGTTACAGGTAATGACTGACAAGGGACTGTTTTACGTCAGCGAAGATGCCAAATATTTGCTACATGGGCGTATTTACAACCTCGATCAGGAAATGCGCAACGAAACAGAAGAAGCGCTGTCTGGTATGCGTAAATCCGGCTTACCGCAGTTTGCAGATGATGTTATCGAGTTCAAAGCAAAAGATGAAAAGTACGCTATTACCATCTTTACGGATATCACTTGTGGCTACTGCCGTAAGCTGCATAAAGAAATTGAAGACTATAATGCCAAAGGGATCACGGTTCGTTACCTGGCTTATCCAAGAGGTGGCTTAGGCAGCAAATCCTATGATGATTTGGTGTCTATCTGGTGCGCAGAAGATCCACAAGCCGCCATGACCAATGGTAAATCCGGCGGCAACGTAGCCCCCAAAACCTGCGCCAATAGTGTGGCTGAGCAGTTCCAGTTTGCACAAAGTGTGGGTATTTCCAGTACACCTGCGGTAATCTTTGACAACGGTTTACTGCAACCCGGATATCGCCCGGCAGCGGATATGGCCAAAGTGTTAGCGGAAATGTAATCGCGCTGAGTTTTTATCAAGGCCAGTTCGCTGGCCTTTTTTGATCAACCGGTCCTAATAAATTGAAATTTTCATGTTAAATATCACCCGACGCCCGATTCCCGATACGTTGCCCTTACTGCAAGATTGGCCCGAAGCCATGATTCGTTTATTTGCTGCCAGAGGGGTTAAACAGGACAAAGATCTGCAATACCAGGCCTCCGGTTTACATCATTTTAAGCAATTATCAGGTGTTGATATTGCCACAGAACTGCTGCACCAGGCGTTAATTACGCAGCAGAAGATCATTATTATCGGCGACTTTGATGCTGACGGCGCCACCAGTAGTGCCGTGTTACTACTGGGTTTGCCCTGGTTTGGTTTTCAGCAGGTAGACTTTTTAGTGCCTAACCGTTTTGATTTCGGTTATGGACTGAGTCCGGAAATTGTCGATGTAGCCGCGGCACAGGGTGCGCAGCTGTTACTGACGGTGGACAATGGTATCTCCAGTATTCAGGGGGTAAAGCGCGCTAATGAGCTGGGTATTCCGGTGATCATTACCGACCATCACCTACCCGGAGAGCAGCTTCCGGAGGCGGCCGCCATTGTTAATCCCAATCTGAAGTCTTGTGCTTTCCCTTCTAAAAATCTTGCCGGTGTCGGTGTGGCCTTTTATCTGCTGGTGGCCTTACGCGGCTATTTTGAGCAGCAAAATCTGTTCGCTGAGTTGGGATTAAACAAGCCTAATCTCGGCACTCTGCTGGACCTGGTGGCACTGGGCACAGTTGCTGATGTGGTGCCACTGGACAGTAATAATCGCATTCTGGTGCACCAGGGAATTCAGCGTATCCGGGCCGGTCAATGTCGTCCGGGTATTACCGCTTTACTGGAATTGGCGAATCGCAACCAGGCCGGCATCGTGGCCAGCGATTTGGCGTTTGCCGTGGCCCCAAGGCTAAACGCTGCGGGTCGTCTGGATGATATGACAGTGGGCATTCAATGTCTGTTAGCTGACAATACCGCTTCTGCACGACGCATGGCATTGCAACTGGATCAGTTAAACCAGGAGCGCCGCAGTATTGAAGCAGAAATGCAGCAAGAAGCGCAGTTGATTCTGGAACAAATGCAGTTAACCGACGAACAGCTCCCCGAGGGTATAGCGCTTTATGAACCTCATTGGCATCAGGGCATAGTGGGTATTTTAGCCGGGCGTATCAAGGATAAGTATTTTCGACCGGTAATCGCGTTTGCTCAGCAAGATGAGCAAACCTTAAAAGGCTCTGGTCGTTCTATTCCTGGATTGCACTTTCGGGATTTGCTGGAAGAACTCAACAATCGCTATCCGGGATTAATTCTTAAATTTGGCGGCCATGCGGCGGCGGCCGGCTTGTCTATTCAAACTGAAGACTTTGCGCAGTTTAACCAGGTCTTCAACAGTTTATGTCAGGAGTGGCTGTCACCTGAGGCTCTGACCGGCGAAATACTGACTGACGGTGAGCTGAGCAGACAGGAGCTGAGCCTGGAATTCGCCCACCTGTTGCGCTCGGCTGGACCCTGGGGACAGGCGTTTCCTGAACCACAGTTTGACGGTGTATTCAGTTTACTGGAACAACGTATCGTGGGCGAAAAGCATCTGAAAATGCAGGTGAAAAGTGCTGATGGTTGTTTACTGGATGCCATCGCGTTTAATGTGGAAACCAGTAAATGGCCCAACGGTGCCTGCAAACAGGTGCAACTGGTGTACAAGTTAGATGTTAATGAATTCAGAGGCCGACAGTCAGTGCAATTGCTGGTGGACTCATTGTCGGCAGTATAGAACATAAGAGAGGTGAGCTATGTGGCGTTTTTGGTTATTGTGTGGTGCCGTTTTAAGCCTGAATGTATCAGCCGGCGAGGGCATGATTTGGCGTGAGAGTCAGCATTCTGTGACTCAAACGCTGGATAAGTTGAGCACCGTGCTGGAGTCGAAAGGCATGACGATATTTGCCCGTATTAACCACAGCGAAGGGGCAAAAAGTGTGGGCAAACAGCTGGCAGACACCCAGTTATTGATATTTGGCAACCCCAATATCGGCACACCTTTGATGCAGTGTCAGCAAACCATTGCTATCGATTTACCGCAAAAAGTCCTGGTCTGGCAAGACGTGCAGGGCAAGGTCTGGTTGAGCTATAACGATCCCTTGTATCTGGCGAAAAGACATGACATCGACATGGATAGTCCCTGCTACCCAATCCTGGAGAAAATCAGCGGTGTTCTGGCAAATTTCGCCAAAGTGGCCAGTGAATAGGCTCCGCAATGGAAAAACAAACCAAAAAACTGCTGACGCAACACGAGGCGCTGATCCATTCAGAAGACCGCAAAGTGATTTCTCACGTACAACGAGAAGATGGTGACTGGATTTTACACACCCTGATGCTGGAATCTGTGGATGTCCCTTTTAAATATCGCCGTAAAAAGCGTTATAAGAATCTGCAAGGAGCAAGGGTAAACCTGACTTATTATCCTGACACTGAGGAAGTTGCGGGTATTGAGTTTGAGTATATGCGCGTGGTCCGCCTTCGAACTTCATAAGCTGAGCAGCAAAGAGAACACCTATGGCAGAGTTTATGGTTGAGCATTATGTTCTGCACGCCACCCCTTACAAAGAAACCAGCGCCCTGGTTACCGGGTTTAGTCTGGAGTTGGGTAAAATTCGCTATGTCGCCAAAGGTGTTTATGGTAAGAGTAATAAATTCAAAGGCTTAACTCAGGCATTTACCCTTTTTTCGACCCGTTTAAGCGGCAATGGGGAACTAAAATCTGGTTATGCCAGCGAAGCACTGCACAAGCCCGTGGCTTTGCAGGGTACGGCACTTTATTGTGCCTTGTATTGTAACGAAGTGCTGGTACGATTATTACCCCACGAAGAGCCTTTTGAAACCGGCTTTCATTTTTATCAACACACCTTGCAAAGACTGGCCAAAGAACCTCAGGCAGAACCTGTTTTGAGAGAGTTCGAATTGTTTTTACTGCAGGAGTTGGGCAGTGCCTATGACTTTTTCTATGACGCGCTGAGCAACGACCCCATTGCGCCTGAGAAATCCTATGACTTTGTACTGGAACAAGGTTTTTGTCTCGCCTCTGCCACCAGTAAACAAGCGTTTTTGGGGGAACACATTTTAGCGATTGGGCAGCAGAACTGGTCGCCGCAAGCGTTGAAAGTCGCTAAATATTTTACCAGGCTGGCGCTTTCTCCCTATTTGGGGAATAAACCTTTAAAGAGTCGGGAGTTATTTCAAAAACCCCTGTAAACTGCGCTACAAACCGGAAAAGAGAAGTAATCATGAATGAGTTATATTTGGGCGTTAACATTGATCACATAGCCACGATTCGCAACGCCCGTGGCACCCATTACCCGGACCCGGTACATGCCGCAGATATCGCTGAACGCGCAGGTGCCGATGGTATTACCGTTCATTTAAGAGAAGATCGCAGGCACATCAACGACCGGGATGTGCGCATCTTAAAAGAAACCGTTAACACCCGCCTGAACCTGGAAATGGCAGTTACCGATGAAATGGTGGCCATTGCCAAAGAAGTCTCTCCTACTTTTTGTTGCCTGGTACCGGAAAAACGGGAAGAGCTAACCACTGAAGGTGGACTGGATGTGGCTGGCGGTTTTGAGCGGGTAAAAAAGGCCACCCAGGCTCTGATGCAGCATGGCATTATTGTTTCCTTATTCATTGATGCCGATCAGGCACAGATTGACGCCGCCAAAGCTACCGGAGCCGAATATATTGAAATTCACACCGGGCAGTATGCTGAAGCAACCTCAGAGCGCGAACAATTGATGGAACTAGACAAACTAAAAACCGGTATTGAATACGCCGCTTCCATTGGCCTGAAAGTCAACGCCGGCCACGGTTTACATTACCATAATGTCAAACCCATAGCGGCAATCCCGCAATTGATAGAACTAAACATCGGTCATGCCATCATTGCCCGTGCAGCGTTTGACGGTTTGGCAAAGGCGGTTGCAGACATGCGCGCATTAATGCAAGAAGCACGACATCAGAGTTAATCGAAAGCACTATGGTTCAGGTATTTCGCGGCGGCAATCGCAAATCAGGTGGCGGCAGACGCCAGACTAAAAAGCGAACAGCTCACCATGGGCGGGTATCTCAGGTGGTGATCGACCATTTGGATCACGAAGCCAAAGGGGTAGTACCCGGTGCCCCGGTGACTTTTGTGACAGGGGCCTTGCCTGGCGAATTGTGTGAAATCCAGGAGACAGACCGGCAAAAGCACATAGCAAAGGCGCGGGTGCGGAAAGTACTTAATGCATCTGCACAGCGAAAAACGCCTTTTTGCCCGCATTTTGGTTTGTGTGGCGGCTGTCAAACACAGTTTGCCGCAGAAGATTATTTGTTGTCTCAAAAACAGGCAGCCATTGGTCAGCTGTTGCAGCGTTTTATTGGCATAGACGCAGAACACCTTCCCTGGCAACAGCCAATCACCGCACAGCACACTGCTTACCGGCGGAAAGTCCGTCTGGCTGTTGATGCGCGCAAACCATCGGAATGTCGAATCGGTTTTCGCGATACAGAAAACCAGGTGTTTAATTTATCTGATTGTCAGGTTGCCACAATGGCCATTCAGAAACTTATTGCACCCTTGCAAGAGGTCCTGAACAGATTGAACAGTATCAAGCACCTGGGGCATGTCAGCCTGTTTGAAGGATGTGATGCGGAGCATAACGAACGGGTTTACGTGACGTTGCGCTTTACCCGGTCTCCGGATGAGTCGGATCGCCAGACACTACAGCGCTTTGGCGAACAACAGGGCTGCGACATCTTTCTGGATATGGGTGAAAAACAAAGGGAAGTACTCAACGGCCAATCTTCACTGGTGCGATATTCATTGCCATTGCCCACCGGCGCCCCATTGATGTTTAAGGCGAACCCTGATGATTTTGTGCAGGTTAACCCGCAAATCAATCAGCAAATGGTGGCTCAGGCGTTAGCCTGGTTGCAATTGGCGCCACAAGATAAGGTGCTGGACCTGTTTTGTGGCGTTGGTAATTTTACTTTGCCGCTTGCCCGCAGCGTCAGTAGCGTAGTGGGTTTTGAAGGCATACCCGAAATGGTGCAAATGGCACAGAGCAATGCACTGGATAATGGCATTAGTAATGTTCGATTTATTTCAGGGGATTTGAATGATCCTGACATATTGCACAAAATGACTGAGCTAAACTGTAACAAGGTGCTGCTGGACCCCGCGCGCGCCGGAGCGTCGCAGGCTGTGGAGCAACTTGTTAAAATAGCGCCCGAGCGAATACTATATGTGTCTTGCAATCCGGCGACTTTCGGCAGAGATATTGCTAAATTGCTGGCAGCAAACTATCAATTAACTAAATTATCTTTAATTGATATGTTTCCACAAACTTCCCACACTGAGATGATGGGCTTGTTTAGCTTAGTTTGAACACACAGGAGACGGTTACATAATGGTGTCAGTCAGAACAGTCCACAGTGAGATCCGCCCAGGATTCGAAGAGTGGTTGGATAACCTGAAAGTCCCTGACAGTACCAAAGAAAAGCTGGCTACAATTCTTGAGCAACCGGAAATCTTGCTGATAGGGCAGGAAATGGTAGAAATGCTGCAAGAGTTGCAGATGGACGATGAAACCATGCTGGCCTCCTTCGTGTATACCTATTGCCAAATTCGCGAATTGTCTGAAGATGAAATCGCGGAGCAGTTTTCCCCGGAAATCCAGGCACTGGTGCAAGGGGTGCGGCGCATGAGTGCCATCAGAACCCTGCATTCCAGTCAATATATCAAGGCTGACGAAGGACAAATCGATAACATCCGCCGCATGTTGCTGTCTATGGTGCAAGATGTCCGCGCAGTAGTGATAAAGCTGGCAGAACGGATTATCAAGTTGCGCCAGGTCAAAAATGCCGACGAAGAAACCCGGGTTATGACCGCCCGCGAATGCGCCAGTATTTATGCGCCTCTGGCAAATCGCCTGGGTATTGGTCAGCTCAAATGGGAACTGGAAGATCTTTCTTTTCGCTACCTGCACCCGGAATCGTACAAACTCATTGCCAAGATGCTGCGGGAAAAACGCAAAGAGCGACAGGACTATATCGAGCACTTCGTTGAAGCAATGCAGCAGCAACTGGATGTGCAGGGCATAAAAGCCAAAGTCTACGGCAGACCTAAGCACATCTACAGCATCTGGAAAAAGATGCAAAACAAAGGCCTTACTTTTGAGCAGTTATTTGATATCCGGGCCGTGCGCATTATTGCCGATACACTGCAGGACTGCTATACCGTGCTGGGTGCGGTACATGCCAGTTGGCAACATATACCGCGGGAATTTGACGACTATATCGCCACGCCTAAGCCCAATGGTTATCAGTCTATTCATACGGTTATCATTGGGCCGGAAGGTAAAACCATTGAAGTCCAGGTGCGCACCCAGAAAATGCACGACGATGCCGAACTGGGGGTGGCAGCTCACTGGAAATACAAAGAGGGTAAAAGCGGCAACAGCGACAGTTTCGAAGATAAAATTAACTGGTTGCGCAAGATTTTGGCCTGGCAGGATGATATTTCTGAGTCCGGCGATATTGTAGAAGAACTGCGCAGCCAGGTCTTTGATGATCGGGTTTATGTATTTACTCCCAAAGGCGACATTATCGATTTGCCGAAAGGCAGTACCCCGTTGGATTTTGCCTATTACGTGCACACCAACGTTGGACACAGGTGCAATGGCGCAAAAATATCTGGCCGGATTGTACCCTTAACCTACCAACTGCGTACCGGGGATCAGGTGGAGATACTCACCGGAAAACGCGCCAATCCAAGTCGGGATTGGATGAATTCCAGTATGGGCTATGTGCTGTCCAGCCGGGCCCGGGCGAAAATCGCTACCTGGTTTAAAAAGCAGGACAAAGACAAGAATCTGCAGGCTGGTAAAGACATGTTGTTCAATGAGATTGTCAAAGCGCGCCTGGACAAAGACATGCTCAACGATGTGCATGACCGCTTTAATGTGAACTCGCTGGAAGACCTGTATGTTGCCGTTGGTGGCGGTGACGTTGGGGTTATGCAGGTTATTAATCACCTGCAGCAGAAGGTTAAGCCCAAACCCGACATCGACCCCAGAGTCAAAACCAAAGCCTCCAAAGCGGCCAGCAGTGGCGATCAAATTGTGGTAGAAGGCGTGGGTAATTTGATGTCTGTGCTGGCGGGGTGTTGCCAGCCCCTGCCGGGTGATCCGGTATATGGTTATATCACCATGGGGCGAGGGGTCAGTGTACACAAGCAAGATTGTGAACAGTTATCCTCAATGTTGACCCAAAACCCGGAACGGGGCATCGAAGTTAACTGGTCAAACGAAGTCAAAGGTGCGTTTAAAACCAAAGTGGATATATTCTGCTACGACAGAGACGGCATACTGCGTGAGATCACTACCATCTTAGGTAATGAAAAGGTGTCCTTGCTCGGTGTCCACAGCGAAAGCCACGAACAGGACCACACCGCCAATATTGCCCTGACACTGGAAGTAAAGGATCTGAATTCGCTGGCCAGACTGATGACTAAACTGGAAAAAATCCGCAATGTGTTGGAAGTGAAACGCATCGAGCACTAATCCAGTTTTTACCGTTTGTTTCATTGAAATGACACAGTTCAGTGGTGATATGGGTCTCTGGTTCGATTGGATTAGTGCGCATGTCATTACGACAGTTGTTTATTGCCCGGGCACTCTGGCTGATGTTTGCAATCAGCCTGGTGTGGTGCGGTATTGTCATTCTTTTGTTTCGGCCAATTCCCTTTGCTGAAATCGACGTACTGGATATCATTGGTGAGGCCAGTACTGTGATTATGGCAGGCTTTTTCTCTACTTTTATTGCCCGTTCAAATCATCATGAAAGCACTAAAATGCGTCTGGTGGCAGCAATGCTGTGCTTGTTTGTGGGAGGAAGTGCCGATTTTATTGATGAATTTTATATCGTCAGATATTGGCCAGCCTTGTTGGAAAACGGTTTTAAAACCGTTGCTGCCCTGTTTACCTTGTGGGGGTTACTCAGTCTGACCCGGGAAGCAAAAAGCTCCGAGCGGCGGGCTGAACATTTTCGCAAAGTCTCCAGCCATCTGGGCATGCTGACTCAAATTGGACAGAAAATCACCGGAACACAAAATCTCCATGACATTTTAGAGGTGGTGCACAGTAATATAAACCAGTTGGCCAATATCGACCTGTTCCGTGTGATTATTTTGCGCAACGGTGAATCAGTTCCGGTTGCGCTGCGACAGCCCCCGGAACAGGCACCATTCGAGGATACAGCCGTAAAAGCACTGCAAGTGCTGGAACAGTGGGTTTTGCAAAAGCAAACTTCCTTGTACCTGTTTGATCTGATGCGCTGTGCTGAACAGCATCTGGAACCAGAGCAACTACAGTCGCTGATACAACTACTCAATCAAAACCAACAGTTGCAGGGTGGCAGTGTTTTTATTGTACCGGTGCAATTGGAGACGCAGGTTGTTGGTGTTTTCACCTTGTTTATGTCTCGCTATCAAGGCCTGGACTCTGAGCAATGCCATAGTGTGGAGTCGATTGCTGCTTACTCCGCGGTAGCCATCAATAATGCATTGCGCAGCGAAGAACTGGAACGTCAGGAACAGCGCCGGCAGGGGTGATTCGCTGTAAACCGGGCTTGTCGCTGGATTTTTACAGGTTTGCTTGTCACTATAGTCGCAATTAAATTCCCCTACATGAGACTGGTAATGTCCCCACACTATTCTGAATTTCCCGGAGTTAATCGTATTTTATGGGTCATGGAACAACTCCGTGATCCGGTTTCAGGATGCCCCTGGGACAAAGAACAAACCTTTGAAACCATTGTTCCTTATACCATTGAAGAAGCCTATGAAGTGGCTGATGCTATTGCCTCCGGTGATTTAAGCGATATCAAAGACGAATTAGGGGATTTGCTGTTTCAGGTGGTGTTTTATGCCAAACTCGGACAGGAGCAACAGGCCTTTGACTTTGATGCCATTGCCGCTCAGGTGGCCGAGAAACTGATTCGCCGACACCCTCATGTTTTTGCCGAGGCTCAGATAGATAGCGAAGAAGCGTTAAACGCTAACTGGGAAGCTGTCAAACAGCAGGAAAGACAAGAGCAGGGCAAGGTGCAGGACAGCAGTCTGTTGGCTAATATTCCCAAAGGTATGGCGCCGCTAAAACGGGCGGTGAAGTTGCAAAAACGCTGTGCCAAAGTCGGTTTTGACTGGGACAATAAACAACAGGTGTCGGCCAAAATTCACGAAGAAATCGAAGAGGTCTTGCAGGCCAGTCAACAGCAGGATAGTGCAGCCATGTTAGAGGAAGTCGGTGATTTGCTGTTTGCGACGCTCAATTTGGCACGGCACTGTAACGTCGATCCGGAACAGGCGTTGTTGTTGGCAAACCGGAAATTCGAATCCCGGTTTCGCCAGGTAGAGAAGCTGGCAGATTCGCAACAAGGATTAGCGTCTATGTCACTGGATGCCATGGAAGAGCTATGGCAGCAGGTGAAACAAAACGAGAAGCAGGGGAGTTAACATGACGGAATTGTGTTTGTCCGGAGGGTGTTATTGTGGCGCTGTACGCTTTGAGGTGCAGGGTGAACCCAATGCCAGTTATTTTTGTCATTGCCAGCAGTGTCGCAAATTAACCGGTTCGGCCCACGCCAGTAATATGCAAATAGCACCTGATGCGGTGCACTTTACCAGTGGCAATGACAGCATCACCCTGTTCCAATGTGGCAGTGGCAGAGCGTTCAGCAGTGCCTTTTGTAAGCAATGTGGCTCAGGGGTACCGTTTTTGGGTAAATCCGGTGACTGGATGTATGTGCCAATTGGCAGTCTTGACGATACTCCGGAAGATCTGATTGATTACAATATCTTCTGGGATGACAGAGCTAACTGGTACGAAACTGGTTTATCTGCGCCCTGTTGCAGTGAGTTTCCGCCTTCTGAATAAGGAAAGATAAAGGAATTTTGATGAAAACAATCGGCTTGTTAGGCGGTATGAGTTGGCAGAGTACCCTCGGATATTATCAGCAGATTAATGAACTGGTAGCTCTTAAACTGGGAGGTTTACACTCCGCCAAAATCGCTATGCGCAGTGTGGATTTTGCACCGGTTGCAGCAATGCAAAAGCAGGACCGCTGGCAGGAAATGGGGCAGTTGTTAAGCGCTGAGGCCCGACTTATCGAGGCGGCTGGCGCGGACTGTTTACTTATTTGTACCAATACCATGCATCTTGTGGCTGAACAGGTGGCAGAGGCGATTAGTATTCCATTACTGCATATTGCTGATGCAACGGCACAACAGTTACACGCTCAGCAACAGCAAAAAGTGGCCTTATTGGGCACGGTCTTTACCATGCAAAAGTCCTTCTATAAAGATCGCATCAGAGAGCGTTTTGGTATTGAGGTCATTGTTCCCGATAACGCAGCGCAATTGCAGGTTAACGATGTCATTTACAATGAGCTGTGTGTCGGCCAGATTTCGGAAACATCCCGTCAGCAGTTCCTGAATATTATTGCTGAGCTGAAACAGCGCGGTGCCGAAGGGGTTATTCTGGGGTGCACTGAAATTGGCTTATTGGTTCAACAGCAGCATTGCAGCCTGCCTTTGTTTGATACTACCTCGATACATGCTAAAGCCGCCGTGGATTTTGCCCTTGCCTGATTCAGATGTTGTTACCCTGCAAGAGGTGACAGAGCCAGATTGTGAGTCATTAACCCGGCTTGCCCTGGCGTCGAAGCAATATTGGGGCTACAGCGATGACTTTATGCAGTCTTGTTATGCCGAGTTAGCGGTATCTCCGGAAAAGTTAGCGCGCCGGGAATATTGTTATAAAAAAGCCCTGTCGGGTGGGGATATTGTGGGCTTTTATTGTCTGCAAAAACTCAGCGCCGTAAAGTTTGAAGTCGAAGCTTTATTTGTTTCGCCGGAACAGATTGGTAAGGGAGTGGGTAAACTGCTTTGGCTGGATTTGTTGAGTACAGTAACTGAGCTGGGCGCTACGCAATTGCTGATTGCGTCAGACCCAAACGCAGAGGCGTTTTATCTTAGCATGGGAGCGGTGAAAGCCGGTGACATAGCCTCGGGCAGCATTCCTGGCAGAAGCCTGCCACTGTTGGTGGTTAACCTATAGCGCTAAGTGTTTGCAAGTTGCAGCACGGCAATACCCGTCAAAGGCGTCGTTTGGCCAAATATAACAGCGCTTGCTGAATGAGACTCGTGGTTGGATTTGGTTGCCGGTGTGCGCTACATAACAAAGCCTTCGACTACCCGGCAAAGACTTTTGGTGGTTTTAATGCCTTGCTGTAAAACCCTGAATTGTCAAAGCAACACACTCTTCGCTTTCCTTCAGACAACATACTACGGGCATCAGAAATTCTTTTAGCGCGTGTCTTTGCCTGCCTGGCAGACTCTACCCAATGAATCCAGTCGACTCTTGCAATGGTCGTGGTACTTTGCCACGTTTCAAGGGCTTCGGCAGAGCTTTGAATTGAGTCAGCTAAATCTTTGGGAACACTGGGTTCAGGCTCTTCTGTCGCCGGGCTCAATTCAAATACATATTCCTCTCCCATAAGAAGATTGCCCGATACCAGGTCTTTGGAGCTCAGCTTAAGCCAGTGACTCAAATTACCATCAGGCTCCAGCGTTACCTGAAATGCGTAACCAGCAACGGATACATCGGCGGTAGTTCTGCCTCGCCGGGGCAGACAGTCGCTAACTGCTTTAGGCACAACAACAAAAGCTTCAAAATCAGATTCTGCCTTTTGAGGCTGTAATACCCTGGCGCTAAATTGAGACACTGCCACTGGCTATAATCCTTATCTCTTGGTTGGTTTAATGAGCAAATACCTGTTGGCTATATTGCGATAAACATGAACGCCTGCCAATGAGTTTTTGCTCCTGTTTTCTCGGGACTGGTGCTGACAGCATAGCGGAAACCAGGCAAAAAACAGACAGGATATCCAGTTTAATTTACCTTGCCAGCCTCACTAAACCCCTGCTTCCGGTCGTGTTCCAAGTCCATTTGAATAAGGCCCTGTTGTGCGATTTGCTGCCAGGGGGGGGGCGTCTCGAACGCAGTCATCAAGCGTTAAGCGGCGCTTCAGATAACTTCGCTCATACTGCGCATCAAATATTTACCCTTGTTGTGGGGTAAATATTTCCGCAGACATAATTGCTTGCAGATTGCTCATATACAGCAATATACGAAACGTTATACTGCGCATCCGGTCAAGAGGACCGGTTTTCCAACACACACTTTTAAGGAATTTTTTATGAAGAAGTCTCTTTTAGGCCTTTCCGTTGCTTTACTTTTTTCCGGCGCTGCTTTTGCAAAATCTCCCAGCTGGGATTTGGTTGAATTGAGTTATGTTAAAGCAGAAATCGATGATACAGACCTGGAGCCAGATGGCTTTGGTTTGTCGGGTTCTGTACTGGTAACCGAGAATATCTTCCTGATGGCGGATTACAACGCATTAAGTGATGACATTTCGGGTATCGATCTGGATCTGGACACCATCAGCGCTGGCGTGGGTTATCGCTATGGCGTCTCGCCAACGACAGATCTGTTTGCCAGTATTTCTTATGAATACGCTGATGCCTCTGCATTAGGTATATCCGAGAGCGACAATGGCTATTCACTAGCCGTGGGCGCTCGCTCCATGTTAACCGATGCCTTTGAATTGGGCGGCTCAATTTCCTATGTTGACATTGAAGAAGATGACACTACCTTCACCATCGAAGGACGTTACTATTTCACTGACAATTTTGCCGCTGGTGTGAGTTATGGTGTAGCAGAAGATGCCGACCTGTACACTGTTAGTTTGCGCTACGCATTCTGATAAACGCTTATTTTAAGGTGGCCCGATGGCCACCTTTTTTATTTGGTTCAACAGGCTTCAATAAACTATGCGTTTAATGCTTGTTTCTGATATTTTTGGTGATACCCCGGCGTTGCGGCAACTGGCCGAAGCCATTGATGGTAACGCGAAAATTGTCCACCCTTATCGCGATATATCGCCTGCTTTTAACACTGAGCAAGATGCTTATCAATACTTTAGCGAGAGGGTAGGGCTGGCGCAGTATGCTCAGTTTCTGTTACAAGAGCTAAAGGATACACCAGCGCCCGTGTTTCTTTTAGGTTTCAGTGTTGGTGCCTCAGCGATATGGCAGTTGTCCGGTCAACTGGAGCCAGACAAAATAGCGCTGGCCAAAGGTTACTATGGCAGCCAGATTCGTAACCATTTATCGCTAACCCCTTGCTTTCCGATGGAACTGGTCTTTCCCGCCAGTGAACCTCACTTTTGCGTCGCAGAGTTAATGGCAGCCTTGCAGAGCAAACAAAATCTTATTATCCGACAGACAGAATTTAGACACGGCTTCATGAACAAGTTGTCAGTCAATTTCTGTAGAGAAGGTTATCAGCAGGAGCTTGAAGTACTAAACAACTGTTTTACTCAGCAGCACTAATTTTTTCATTTACCCAGGCAATGGCGTCATCGACGCTGGCAAAAAAATCGTGGGGTTCCGCCGCTTTACCATAAATTTCACTGAGGTGCTTTTGACTCATTAGCGGGGCATCGCTATGCGTTATCACCAGTCCGGTTGCCGTGCGTCCAACTTGTTTTTCACGCAATACAATTTCTACAAGCTTATCAGCGGCTTCGGGAACGTGAATGGCTTGTCCATAAAAGTCACCTACCATCCCCCAGGGACTACCATACAAAGGCCGGGTTAATGCGGTAAATTCATCCGCGGCAGCGTTCATGGATTCCAAATTCCAGGGGCCGGTACCTTTGAATACAATGATTCTGCCCACCAGATGAGCTTCAAACGATCCATGCTGTTTAAAATTTGCCATACTCTGGTTATTTGAAGAGGAAACAAATTAGATTGTAAGAGTGATTGTCGGTTCTGCAAGTCATTTTTTAAAGTGAAGGGATATCAACCTGATAGCAAAACAGGTATGGTAAAAAACAAAAGAATTCAAAATTTTGTATATGTCCCAATTCCATCTGGCACAACTCAATATTGCTACTGCCCTGGCAGAAATGGATTCTCCGGTGATGAAAGATTTTGTCGATAATCTGGAGCGTATCAATCTGTTAGGTGAGCAATCCCCCGGCTTTGTCTGGCGTATGAAAGATGACTCCGGCAATGCAACGGCGATTCCCGTTTACGACGATCCCAGCATCATTGCAAATCTAACGGTATGGCAGGATCCGGAGTCGTTGAAAAACTTTTTGTTTAAAACAGAACATGCGCAGTTTTTAAAGCGTAAAAAAGAATGGTTTATGCCGGTTAAGCAGGCTACCTACGTACTGTGGTGGATACCGGCGGGCCACTTGCCCACTTTACCCGAAGCCAAAGCTAAATTGGCGACGTTGCGTGAACATGGAGAGACTGCGCAAGCATTCTCTTTTAAAAAATTGTTTCCGGCCGAAACTGAGAAACAGGATTAATTTTATGGTTAAGGCTGAAAGCTATTCGCGTCGTGAAGAGTTAATCAACATCTGGTCGCACTTTTTCGGATTCTTATTGGCCATTATTGGCTTAGCTATGTTGCTGCACAAAAGTGTACCTCTGGGTGTGATGGAATTGGTTTCTGTGGCTATTTTTGGCAGTAGTATGATACTGCTTTTTCTGGCTTCGACTCTGTATCACCGAGCCAGTACACCGCGAGCGCGAGCAAAACTGAGGGTGTTTGATCACTGTGCCATTTTTGTGTTTATCGCAGGTACTTATACGCCTTTTGCCTTGTTGGGTTTGACGGGGGTAACTGGCTGGTGGATTTTCGGTATCAGTTGGGGATTAGCCGTTGTAGGAATTGTACTGAAATTGTTTTTTACCGGACGTTTTAAGTTACTGTCCACTGGTGTTTATTTATTTATGGGGTGGCTCATCCTGTTTGCTGGCAAAACGCTGTTCGATAATTTGTCTGCTCCCGCCCTGTTTTGGCTGACCGCCGGCGGTGTAGTTTATACCCTGGGGGCAGTGTTGTATTCTTTTAAAAGTCTACCTTATACCCATGCTATTTTTCATATTATGGTGATGTTGGGAGGTGCCTGCCACTTTTATTCCGTCTATGAATATGTGCTGTAGACTCGCTATCACTCAAACAATCTCGAGCTGATCTGACAGCGGCGCTGGAGTAGATTCCAACCTACCTGGATGTGTCGGGTTTTGTTGTCAAAAAGCGGCAATTCGTCAGCCGGGCTGAAAGCCCGGCTAAACAAATTTTTCAGGACAGTTTGTTAAATAGTGATTCCAGGCTCAGGCCTTGTTGCGACAGAATTTCACGTAAACGGCGTAGTGCTTCTACCTGAATTTGTCTGACCCGTTCACGGGTGAGTCCGATCTCAGCGCCGACATCTTCCAGGGTTGAAGGCTCGTAGCCCAGCAGACCAAATCGTCTGGCTAAGACTTCGCGTTGCTTCGGGTTAAGTTCACCCAACCATTCAACGATATTGCATCGGATATCATTATCCTGCACTTCGTCTTCAGGACCACTGCCGCGCTCGTCAGCAATAACATCCAGTAAGGCTTTGTCGTTTTCACTGCCGATAGGCGTGTCTACAGAAGTTATACGTTCATTCAAACGCAACATTTTTGCGACATCTTTTACCGGTTTTTGCAGCGCGTTTGCAATTTCTTCTGCTGTGGGTTCGTGATCAAGTTTTTGTGCCAGCTCTCTGGCTGCGCGCAGATAAACGTTAAGTTCTTTAACCACATGAATCGGCAAACGAATGGTTCGCGTTTGGTTCATGATGGCTCTTTCAATGGTCTGGCGAATCCACCAGGTGGCATAGGTTGAAAAACGGAAACCGCGTTCCGGGTCGAATTTTTCAACCGCGCGGATAAGTCCCAAGTTGCCTTCTTCAATGAGATCCAGAAGCGCCAGGCCTCTGTTGTTATAGCGGCGAGCGATTTTAACCACCAAACGCAAATTACTGACGATCATGCGTTTTCTGGAGGCTTCGTCACCTTTGAGTGCGCGTCGCGCAAAAAATACTTCTTCTTCAGCGGTGAGTAGTGGTGAATATCCTATTTCACCCAAATAAAGTTGTGTAGCGTCAAGGTTTTTTTGAATTTCTTCCTGACTGGCAAGAATGTCTTCGAGTGCGTCACTTTGATCTACTTCCTCGACTTCCATTTCTGAAACATCATCATCCAGATTTTCTGAGGCAAGTTCAATGACTGAGGTACTATTATTGGCCATGAGTGAAGTTCTCCTGTCATGGATTATCAGTTATACCCTTCCCACGTCATCTTTTATTATTATTGTTTTTACATCATCTCTTTGGCAAGTAACGTAGTGGGTCCACCGATTTGCCTTTGTACCTGATTTCAAAATGCAGTAATACCTGGCCGGTGTCGTTACTTCCCATTCGGGCAATCTGCTCTCCAGCGGACACCCATTGTTGTTCCCTAACTAACAATGCATCGTTGTGAGCGTAAGCGCTTAAGTAAGAATCGGTATGTTTGATAATGATCAAATTACCGTATCCTCGCAACGCCTTGCCGGTATACACCACTTTACCGTCAGCCGCAGCCCTAATAATGGCTCCGCGCTTATCGCTGATATCGATGCCTTTGTTTCCTACTTCGCTAAGAGAGAATTTGCCTACCAAACGACCGTTTGTTGGCCAGACCCATTTGTTTACCCTCTGTGGAAACGTTTCGGTCTGTAACTTCTCCTTAACATATTGTCCACCATACGCCTGCTTTTTTGGGGGGTCAACTGGTTGATTTACTTGCTTTTTTGAGGTCGGACCAGTTGTTGTGGAAGATTTTTTCGCTTGTCGTGATTTTGACGCAACCAGGGCTAATTGCTGTCCAGGGTAGATGCTATAAGGCGCGGAGATATTATTGATATGAGCCAGCTCGCGAAAATCTTTGCCCGCCTGGAAGGCAATTGAGTAAAGTGTGTCGCCTTTTTTGACTGTATAATTTTTTGCTTTAAGGCTTCCCTTGTTTATAGCGCTATAATCTTTGTGCGTGTTGAGTTTAACAACCGGTGCCGGATTGCTATTTGAAGCACAACCTGACAGCCACCCAAGGCAAAATGAGAGGCAGAGGATCCAGTATTGACGAGACACTCTGCAACTCCTTTATCGCAGTATAAAATAGGCTAGCAGGGCGAGCAAAATAGTTGCCCAGCCAAGCGTGTCGATATGCTGGCGTAACTTTTTCTCAAACGGCGCGCCGCCCCAGTACATGAGCCCGGCCACCAGAAAAAATCGCGCTCCCCGACCGATCGTAGACGCAATAATAAATGGGATAAATGCCATGTGCATAGCCCCGGCACTGATGGTAAATACCTTGTAGGGGATAGGCGTGAAACCGGCGAGAAACACCACCCAGATACCGTATTCAGAAAACCATTGCATGGCGTGTTCCAGCTTTGCCTGGTAGCCCCATTGTTCCACTAAAGGTTGAATGATGCCTTCAAAGGCAAACCAGCCCAGAATAAAACCTAATATCCCGCCTAATACTGAACCAACGGTAGTAACAAGAGCGTACCACCAGGCTTTATCAGGGCGGGACAATGACATCGGCGCCAGCATGACATCTGGTGGAATGGGAAAAAATACAGATTCTGCAAAACTCATGCTGCCCAGATACCACTGGGCATGGCGATGTCTGGCCCAGTGCATGGTCTTGTCATAACAAAATTCAAATATTCTCAAAGTAATTCACCTGGTACCAGGGGGACAAAACGCACGTTTTCAATCACCTGTTCGCTAATGCTTTCACCATCGCGGCGATACACTTTGAGTTGTTGCTGGTTCGTGCCTAAGGGGATAATAAGCTGGCCACCCGGTGCCAGTTGTTGCAACAGCGCTTGCGGCAGTGAGCTGGCGGCTGCCGTAACCATGATGGCGTCGTAAGGGCCTTTGCTGGCCCAGCCTTCCCAGCCATCACCGTGTTTCATTTTTATATTGTGTAAATCCAGTTTTTGCATGCGTCTCTTCGCCTGGAACTGCAAAGACTTAATGCGTTCTACTGAATACACTTCCTGAAACAATTGGGCCAGTATCGCGCACTGGTAACCAGATCCTGTGCCAATTTCCAGAATTTTTTGCGCAGGGGTTGGCCCGCTGAGTAAGATTTCTGTCATTTTGGCGACTATGTAGGGCTGAGAAATAGTTTGCCCCTGACCAATGGGCAGCGCCGTGTTTTGATAAGCTTTATGCTGCAACGCTTCCGGTAAAAACAGCTCCCTGGGCGTGTTGGCAATGGCTTTCAGCACCATTGAATTGCGTATGCCGTCCTGAAACAGCAGTTGTGCCAGAGTTTCCCCCCGGCGATTAAGTGTTCGAGTTGCCTGTACCATTCTTAGAGTTTTTCTATCCAGTTTTTCATGTTGTCGAGGCTCTGGTAAGCCGTCATGTCCACACTGAGTGGTGTTACAGAGCAATAATTATTTGCTACTGCGTAAAAATCTGTACCTTCACCGGCATCCTGCTCCTGACCTACCGCGCCATACCAATATATCTCCCGGCCAAAAGCATCTTTCGATTTAACCATGGATTCTGACCGATGTCGTCTACCCTGGCGCGTCACCTGCAATCCCTTGAGTTCGGCATAGGGAATATCGGGCACATTGATGTTTAAAATCTGGTCCGGCGGTAAAGGATGCTCTGCCAGATGGTTGATGATTTGTAATACCACCAGGGCGGCAGTTTCAAAATGTTCTCCGTCCTTTTGCGCCAGCGATACAGCAATTGCCGGAAGCCCCATGTAACGACCTTCCGTTGCGGCTGCCACCGTGCCGGAATAAATCACATCATCGCCGAGATTGGCGCCGTGGTTGATGCCCGATACCACCAGTTGCGGATCTTCCTCTAAAAATTGATTAACTGCAAGATGCACACAGTCAGAAGGGGTACCGTTGACCATGAAAAATCCGTTGTCCATTTCCTGAATGCGCAAGGGCTGCAACAGCGACAGGGCATTACTGGCACCACTGCAGTTTCTGTCGGGAGCCACAACCACACAGTCGTGTTGCTGGCTCAGGTGTTCGTGCAGAACCCGCAATCCTTTGGCAAAAACGCTGTCATCGTTACTCAGCAGTATCCTCATTATGGCTCCGGTTTCTTTGTGTAATTAATTAAGGCGCAGCAATTCTCTAATGACTGACGTCGCAAAACAACCCGAAGGCAAGGAAAATTTCAGGGTGATTTGCTGCTGTGATTGCTGGCACTGCAATTGTTCCGGAAAGAGCAGTAATTTGCGTCTTTCCTGTTTCAGACCTAGCCCGGACAGGGTATCGCAAATTTCCGGGTACTGAGAGGCCAACTGGTTTTCCAGATCTAAAATCTGATCGCCGGAAGGCAGAGTTCCCTGGCCCCAAAGCGGGGCTGATAACTGAATATCCCGGCTTTGTAACCGCTGTTGTAGGGATTCATCAATGGCTTCGGCGAGAAAGAAACTATTGCTGCCCGTCAAGCTAAACACCTCACCATTTTGGGCTTCTATGCCGTAAGTATGTAAGCGTTCACTGACTGCCTGATTAAATAACCATGAACGTAGCGCGGAAATTGCCAGGTTGCGCTTTTCTCGTTTGCGAATAGTTTGTCCCTTTAGTAAAAACTCAGCCAGTACCAGATTACCCGCCACACCATCGGCGTTGAGATTGCCAAATCGCTGTGGCCCAAAATAGTTGGGCACACCGAGCTTTGCGATATTGGCCAGACGTTCATTGAGGTCGTCGGCTTCCTGAACATCAGTCAGTAGAATCGTAAATTCGTTATGAGACAGGTTACCAGGTCTGAGTTTTTTATGGTGCCATTGACTGTCGAGTACTTCACAACCTTCAAAGACAAAAGGCGTGTTCGCGACAGCTTTATCTTGCGCTAACCAGACGCTAAACCACTGTGTTGTGACAGCGTGTTTATCTTTGCGACCGGCATAACCCACATCGCGTTCTTTGACCTTGTAATGACTGGCAAGTTGCTGGGCCACAAAACCGGTGTTCAATCCGGTTTTTCGGATTTGCAGAAACAGATGTTCACCCTCACCGGACGGGGCGAAGGGCAATACCTCATTCACCTGGAAATGTGCCGGTTCGGCTTTTAAAGTGGCACTGCCTGCTGGTGTGCCATGCAAATAATGCCAGTGGTGGATGTGGGGAAACTGATTCATGAAATTGGCGATAGTTGCGGGTTTTTGATTAACAATACGACTGCATGGCAGGCAATGCCTTCTTTGCGTCCGGTGTAACCTAACTTTTCAGTGGTAGTAGCTTTGACATTAATCTGACTGATATCACAGGCAAGGTCTGCGGCCAGGTTGTGACGGATGGCCTCAATATGCGGTGCCATTTTCGGGGCCTGAGCTATGATGGTGCAGTCCAGATTGTTGATCTGGTAATCCGATGTTTGCGCCTGCTGAAACACAGATTTTAGTAGCGCACGACTGTCAGCCCCTTTGTAGGCATCATCGGTATCCGGGAAGTGATGACCAATATCACCCAGTGCCAGCGCACCCAAAATTGCATCACTTATGGCGTGTAATAACACATCTCCGTCTGAATGTGCCAGCAAGCCTTGTTCATAAGGTATTTTTACGCCACCAATAATAATGGGACCTTCGCCGCCAAACTTATGGACATCAAAGCCATGGCCTATTCTGAGCATTGTTCACCTTTTGATTGTTGTTGCAGATAAAATTGTGCCAGTGCCAGGTCGCCCGGGTGAGTGATCTTGATATTGTCCTGAGCGCCTTCTACAAGGTGCACCTGAGCACCGGTGTTTTCCATTGCTGAAGCTTCATCGGTCACCGCAATATTATGTTGCTGGCACCATCTGAGCGCTTCGATTAATGGCTGACGGAGGAAGAACTGCGGTGTCAGGGCTTGCCAGATCAATGCTCTTGGCAAACTTTGTTTGACCCGGACTGAACCCTGATTATTGTTATCGGTAGCGAGTTTGATCGTATCCGTCGCTCTTTTGGCCAGAATTCCCCCTGACGAGCCATCCGCCAGTGCCAGCAAACGGCTGATATCCTCATGTCGCACACAAGGTCTTGCGGCATCGTGGACTAAAACCCAGTCATCCTGACAGGCGTCTAAGCCATTTGTTACCGAATCTGAGCGCTCAGTACCGCCGATGACTTTTTCAATCCAGGGCGCTTTGCTGATGGCCAGGGAGTCAAATTGTTGATCTTCTGGTCCCAGTACCAGCACGATGCGGTTGATATTGGGGTGCGAAATTAAGCGGTTCAGAGTCTGTTCCAACACTGTGCTGTTGCCCAGTGGCAGGTATTGTTTGGGAATTTCGGCGCCCATGCGGCTGCCCACACCAGCTGCGGGTACTACAGCGGTAAATTGCCGGGTTGCGCTGAGCGCGGATAAGGATGTAGCTGGCATCTTGCTCTTTCAGTTTTCAGGGTGCAATTCGTTTTAAAGGCGCAATTTTTTAAGAGCGCAATTTTTATTCAGAGCGCAGTGGCTGCGGATTAATCTGAAGGTAATATCCGGTAGAAGGTTTCACCGGGTTTAATCAAGCCCAGTTCATTTCTGGCTCGTTCTTCGATGGATTCAAGACCCATTTTAAGATCCTGAATATCCGCAATTAATAAACTGTTGCGCTGTCGCAAATTCTGATTATGCAACAATTGCTCTGCAAGCTCCTGTTCCATGTTTAAATAGTCGGGAATACTGTGCTTTCCAAACCACAAGCGGTATTGCAGAGCCAGTAGCAACACAAACAACAAGGTTGTAATGATTTTTCCCATTTTATCGGACTCGCAAAAAACCTCGCTAAATGATAGCTAACCTGGATCTTCAGCGCAAAGGGTTTATTTTATCACTTCCTGGACGCCAATCCAGCCACCCAAACCCAGAAGTAGCGAGCCTGAGAACCGGTCCTGGTAATGTATAAATCGGGGGTGTTGTTTCATAAAGTGACCCAACTTTCCGGATAAAGCTGCCACAAACAGGTCACAAAGCAGAGCTATAACAGCATAAGTACTGCCCAGTAAAATAAACTGCAAGGTGACATTACCATTTTCCGGTGATACAAACTGCGGTAAAAAAGCCAGAAAGAACAGCGCCGTTTTGGGGTTCGTAAGCTCTACAATAATGCTTTGATTAAATATGCTCGACAGCGAACGTTTGTCTATCTGGGTTACTTCATCTGGAGCAGCAGGTTTTGCCCTGAGGTAGCTGATCCCCAGATAAATCAGGTACAAAGCCCCGGCGATTTTCAATAAGGTATAGGCCAGTGGCGCATAGGTAAACACCGCCGCCAGTCCCAGAGCTGACAACAGCACATAAATAAATGAACCCATTGCCATGCCACTGGCGGCAACCGCACCTCCCATAAATCCCTGATGGATACTGCGGGCCATAATATAAAGATTGGACGGGCCAGGAGAAATGCTGAGTAAAAACGCGGCGAAACTAAAAGCGAGAAATGTTTCAACTGAAACCATGTGCAGCTCCGAAAGTATATGATTGCCGGATTTTAGCCCGAATAGCCATGTGATGAAAGGGCGGCAATAGTCGCGGCAATGTCGGTGGCGAGTGCACAGCACATTTACTTTTTAAATCTTAGGGTTAAGCTTAATGCAATGTATTAATCAAATGCGCACCCAACATGAATATATTTAAAAAAACGTTAATGACGACACTGGTTTCCCTGACGATAGGCAGCTCGCTGTCGGTTTCTGCCAATGGCCAAAGTGCTGTGATGCAATATCTGGAAGCCGTAACCTTGCCTGAAAATGGGATTGCTGCCAGAGAAGCCGGAACCGAGAACGAACAAAAGACCGCTGATTTTGTGGTAAAAACCTTTTCTGAGATGGGCTATAAGCCGGTGGTGCACAAATTTACTCACCCGGTACTCAATAAAAAGGGCGCTTTTTTGAAGTCCAGCAACATCATTGCAGATATCAAAGGGGCTTCAGACAACATGCTGGTACTGGGTGCTCACTTTGATTCTACCGGCTCCGACAAAGGCTCACAGGGAGCAATGGACAATGGCGTGGGGCTGGCGGTGATGTTGGCCGTAGCCAGTTACATTAGTCAACAGGAGCAACTGCCCTACAGCATTCGCTTTATCGCTTTTGGCGCAGAGGAAATCGGGAAAGTGGGCTCCAGAGCTTACCTGGAGAGTTTGCAGGAAACACCTGAAGTTATCGCAAATATCATCGGCATGGTAAACCTGGATACGGTAGCCGGTGGTGATTATCTTTACGTACACAGCGCTCATACCACACCGTATAAATGTGGTGGAGATAACAGTAACTACAATGCTGAAACGTCCATGCGGCAGGCCGTGTTACAGGCGTCGCAAGAGCAATTGGGTGATGCTGCCCATAAGATTCACCCTGAGTTTCCCGGCTATCCGGAAGGGGTCACCGGAGACTGGTCTGATCATGAGTCGTTTTCCTGCAACGGTATTGCGATTGCCTACATAGAAACTACCAATTTTCAGATCAACGGCAAGGATGGCTACGACGGTTACTCACAATCAACGAATCCGGGACTGTGGGATTGTTTTGACCCGGATAAGGTGACAGCCTGTGACAGAGAGAGTGAGACGCAATGGGGGCGGATTTGGCATTCAGGTAACGATCAGCTCAAACATCTGGAGTCGGTATTTCCGGGGCGTGTACAAAAGCAACTGGATGCCAATGTCAAAGTGCTGAATGCGTTTTTCAGCAATGCGGATAAGTATCTGAACTGAACAACGCTGCGTTATTTAAGAAGAGTAGTGTGGGAAGTAAAAGTAGGGAATTTTACGGGGGCTCTTTACTGATGCTCTTCGCTTAATTTAGTCAGAGCAAGCAATGCTTGCTCTGCTTTGTCTTTAGGCACAAAAATATGGTCGTGGTGAAATGCCGCCACCACATTGGCACTGATACCCTGTTCCGTGAGGCGGTTACTGACAGCAGCAGTCAGACCGACTGCTTCAAGGCTGGAATAGACCAAAAGTTCAATGCGACAATATTGCCCGGCATTGTTAAAACCCAGCTGTTCGGCATGCTCTGGCTGAGTGATGAGTGTTAAACCTTCCTGCTCTTTCACAATGGCAAAGCAGGATTCTGCTAACTCTGTTGTCAATTGTGATGGGGCGATACAACAAAACACCCAATTTTGTGGGTGTAACACTGGCTTCATACTTTTCAGCAACTCAGCAAGTTCTTTAATGGCGCTCATCGGTATGTTATCTCAGCGATCAGTCAGTAAATGGTGCATCTACCCAATGCTGTGCTCGTAATTTAGTAGCGATCGTAAAGCGAGTCTGAACGCTTTTTCCGGCGCAATACCAGGGTCAGGAATATACCTGCCAGTGCGCCACTGCCGGCCACCATTGCGCCGCGATAAAACATTTCTTTTTCAGCGTCAGTCGTTTGAGTTGATAGCTGTTGTTCTAACTGAGACGCCAACTGCATCTGTTCTTCCAGCTGTTGGCTCAGTTCTACTTTTTCCTGCTCTGCGGCCCGCAACTGACTCTCGAGGCGCAAAATCTCATCGGATTGGGTCTGTAGCTGAGGGCCGGTATCTTCCAACTGAACTTCCAGTTGCTGAATTTGCTGTCGAATAGATGTGTCGCTGACAAATTCAGACTTAATCCAGCCTGTTCTGTCGCGTTCATCACTGATCTCTGTGAAGCCGGCTTCGGTATCGGTGTTTAAGATCGAAATTGCGCTGCCTGCCGTCACCGAACCTAAAATACGGTAATTGGTGCCTGGACCGGAATGCATATAGATAAAAAGATCGTCGGACACAAACGCGTAGTTGGCGTCGCTTTCTGTGTTGTCCACACTACTCAAATCATCGTTTTCCTGAGCGATGAGTGCCTGGGAATTAATCAAAAATAGAAGAAAAAATAATCGTTTTATCATGTGCTTACACCGCTTCCTGTGTGATACAGAAATATTAGATTCTTGAAATAATATTGCAACCGTTATTCCACCCTTATTTGGCGTGAAACCCGGGTCAATTTAAAAAATGTTAACTGGTTATCACTAAAGCTCACTCTAATTCAAATTCGCGGCAGGTCAGCATGGCATAAGCTGGCAACAAGCAATGGTTTCCAGATTATCGTTTTAAAAAAAACACAAGAGTGCCATACTGCCGCTATCCAGTCTGAATATGCTTCTTAAAACAATGCGTTATATTTTCATTTTAGTCTCTTTTCTGTTTTGTCACTCTCTGGCCGTCGCGGGTTTATGGCCTGGGGCAAAATATGACGAGGAAACACCGACATTACAGTCTTTGTACGGTTACAAAGCAGGTGAAAAACTCAGCAATACGACACAAATAGAAGGTTATCTGACTGCACTGTCCAAAGCGCATCCGGATAAAATCCAGGTGCTGCCTTATGGTCAAAGTTGGCAGGGACGCACACTGAATTACGCTGTAATCAGTTCAGCAGCGAACCTAGCCAGACTGGACGAGATCCGGGCACAGTATCTGAAGTTTGCCGATCCCAGAAAAACCAATAAGCGGGCAATGCAGACGCAACTGGCGCAACTACCTTCGATAGTCTGGCTGGGTTATGGTGTGCACGGCAACGAAGTTTCCTCCCCGGATGCGGCACTGCAAGTGGCTTATCACTTACTGGCGTCTGATGATGCCATGGTCAAAGAGATTTTAGACAATGTCATTGTATTGCTGGACCCGGTTCAAAATCCTGATGGCAGAGAAAAATTTATTCATCATTTTGAGAATAATACCGGGCCTGAAGCCAATGGCCATGCTTTTGCGACCGAGCGTCGCGAAGGCTGGAATACCGGCAGAACCAATCATTATATATTCGATTTAAACCGCGACTGGGCGGCCATTACTCAACCTGAAACCTTGGGAAGAGTAAAGTTACTATCTCAGTGGTTGCCCCTGATCGCGGTAGATTTGCACGAATTTGGTTCCGATTATACCTATTACTTCACTCCGGAAGCCGACCCGTTCAACCCCTATATCACCGAGGTACAAAAACAGGGCCTGGAGATCATTGGTAAAAACAATGCAAAGTACTTTGACCAACAAGGCTGGCGGTATTTTACTCGTGAAATTTACGATGCGTTTTTCCCCGGTTATGGTGCGGGATGGCCGGTATTTTACGGCGCTTTAGGAATGACCTACGAGCAGGCATCTCCCAGGGGGCTAAAAGCCACCAACAAATTAGGAGAAACGTTCACCTACCGCGATGCTGTGGAACATCACTTCGTCGCCTCAGTGGCGACACTGGAAACAGCAGCAAAGCATCGGGCCTTGTTTCTGCAGCGCTTTTGGGAATATCGCGAAAGCGCGATCACAGAGGGAGATAAGGGCGACGTCAGACAAATTATCCTGGCCCGCAGTGATGACCCCTACAATACTGACCGGTTGGCAAAGCTGCTGAGCATTCAGGGTATTGAACTAAGCCAGGCGCAAAAAGCCTTTAAAGCCTGTGGCAACACGTTTGCCGCAGGGGACTATATTATTGATATGGCTCAGCCCAATTATCGCATGATCCGAAATTACCTGGATCAACATATTCCGATGGAAAAAGATTTTCTTGCCCTTCAGGAAGATTTGAGACGGCAGCATAAAAGTCACGTTTTGTACGATGTTACCGCCTGGTCAAAGCGGCTAACCCATAATGTCGCCGTGCACTATTGTAATGCATCGCCAGCGGCCACCAGTCAGCCTCTGGATACCCAGGCAAAGGCCGAAGTGAAGCAAAGCGGGGATGGTGAACTGGCCTGGTTAATTGACTGGCAGCATACCGGCAGCGCATTGTTTTTAGTGGAAGCCTTGCAAAGCGATATTGAAATCTGGAGTAGCGATAAGTCCTTTACGCAGCACAACCGCACGTTTCCCAAAGGCTCTTTAATTATTTATAAAAAGGCTGTGTCGGAGTCGGGCAAGCGCAAACTGCAGGAGCTGGCCGCTAAATATCAGGTGGAGCTGGTGAGCACGAATTCCGGGTGGGTGGATAAAGGTGTGAATTTTGGTAGCCAGCATGTGGTCAAAATGAAATCGCCGAATATTGCCTTGTTATGGGAGCGTCCGACTTCCTCCTATCTGGCGGGGGCAACACGTTATGTGTTTGAACAACAGCTGAATCATCCGGTTAATACCATAGCGGCCAGATATCTGAATAGTGTGGATCTGTTTGAGTTTGATGTGCTGATTTTACCCGGCGGTGGAAATTACGCTTCCTACATTAATAAGCGGGGTCTGGAAAAGCTGAATACCTGGTTGCGCCAGGGCGGGGTGATTGTTGCTCTGGATAGCAGTATCGCATTTTTAACAGATAACCAGTTGAGTCAATTACAGGTTGAAGAAAACCAAATTGATGCGCGTAAATCACAGCAAGAACCAGTCTCTGGCGTGATTGCTAACGCCAGCCAGTACGAAGCCTTGCAGGTGGATCCCAAACGGCCTATGGCATCGTCGCCAGGTAATATTTTAAAGGTGCAGCCCAATACTGATCACTGGATGATGGTGGGCATCAACCGCCCGGTTTACAGCTTTGCGTCGGGCAACGTTACCTATAAACCGCTGCATCGTGGAGAAGGTGTCAATGTCGCTCATTATGCCGATGCTGATTCGGTGTTAGCCAGTGGTTATCTCTGGCAGGATTACAACCAGCAACTGGCTTTTAAGCCGTTTATGACCCTGGAAGATTTTGGCGATGGTATGGTTATCAGTATGCCTGAAAGTCCCACATTCAGGGGGCAGCAGCCGGGCTTACACATGTTGTGGGTCAATGCGATTTGGCGAAGCGTTGCGCATACTAAGGCCAACATACGCAACGGCAAGTAAGGTCATTAATACCGGGGGCCAATGTCCCCTGAAATTTTATGAGTAATTTAACCGCAGTTCGGTTATATTAGGTGATACCACAACGAACCTTATTCTATGCAATAGGTTCGTTTTTTATTAGTAATAGAAACGGTGATTTTTCTCCTCCATGGACAGTGAAATAGAGCTGAAATTGCTGGTTTCTGCTGACGCAGAAAGCAAGATTCGCAAGCAATTTCTACCAGATTTAAATGCCGATATCGAACACCAATCGATTCAGCTGTTTAACTCGTATTATGATACGCCTGAGCAAATTTTGCGGCAGCATGGTATGGGATTGCGGGTTCGCGGGAACAATGGTGAATACGAACAAACCATTAAGTGCCGGGATGGCTCTGTTGGTGGGCTGCACAAGCGCGCCGAATACAATGTCTCTTTGCCGTCCAATCAATTGGATATCGCGCTCTTTCCCGGGGAAGTCTGGCCTGCCAATATTAATACCGAAGACCTGAAGTTTCGGCTTAGTTCGCTATTCAGCACGCATTTTAGACGGGAGCAGTATCTGATTATAAGCGATCAGGATACGCAGGTGGAGATGGTGTTTGACAGCGGCGAAATAGAGACGGATAAATATCATTCGCCGGTGTGCGAGGTGGAGCTGGAACTGAAAAAAGGCGCCCCTGAGGCGATTTTTCAGTTAGCCCGAAAGCTGCTCGAAGCCGTACCCTTTCGACTGGGCTATAAAAGTAAAGCGCAACGGGGCTATGAACTCTATGTCGGCGAGGATTTGGAAGTCCTTGCCAAAAAGCCTGAATTCCCGATTGCCAAACACACCAGTCTGCAGGATGCTTTTATCACACTGATGTCGGTATTAGTGGAGTTTTGGCAACGTCACGAGCAGCGCTTTGTGGAACATGGCAAGGTGCGGGATATCGTCGAGCTGGTGGCTATCATGCGCCTGATGAAACGCAATCTGAAGCTCTTCGAAAAGCAGTTGAGTTGCCCGGAATTCGCCTCTTTGTCAAAACAACTCAAAGTCCAGTTGCGGGAATGGCAGTGGGTGGATGAATTATCGGACATTAAAGAACTGTTGTCCAAAAAGGGTTTTTACCGCAAGAAATTGCAAAAGCACGATGCAGTATTGCAGCATTTACAGGCGCGTCAGGTGGCGTTGCTAAAGGCCCATGAGCCCTTAAAACTGTTGCAACAAAAAGGCTATATATCGTTGCAGTTAGATATCCTGGAAATGCTGACCCATAAGCCCTGGACCAGTGATCCCAGTTGGCAGGAAGAATCCATTAATCGCTTTGCGAAAATAGCGATACGGGATGAGCTGAAAAGTATTTTTGAATTGTTTCAGTTCAAATCCAAAGAGTCAGTGGATGCTTATTTAAAGCATATCCCTGCCTTGCAAAGGGTGGTGCATATTCAAAAATTACTGGGCAATGCCGTGGGCAGTCGTACCGGCCAAAGTTTGGAGACCTGGACAGACTTGTTAGACGGTGCGGAAGAACTTAAGGTATTGCACACCCTGGAAGGAAACTTGCGTCAGTTATCCACCGAAGGGGACGATAATCTGGTGCAGTGGTGTGTCGCTAAACAAGACGGTTTGTTTGAAGTGATGGAATTAAGCCGTGAGGCAGCCCTTGTGGCGCAAAGCGAATAAGTTTAAGTAATCTGACCATTTTCCGATAACCTGGTTGCAGGCCCCAACCATCAATTAATAATTCTTCGCGGTGATTTGTGGTGTAAATCACCCCGCAGTATAAAAAGAGTGATTTAACAGCACCATGCTAAGCTTAGGATTTATACTCTGGCTCATCCCCCTGGTTCTTATCTGGGTAAGATATGATGTGATGCCCCATGCATCTCAGGTGTTGATGGCGATTTTAATATTACCCCTGGTTATGCTGGACGAAATACTGCGCTTTTCCGGTTGGTTGTCCGACTTTCCCTTTCTGATTGGGGTTTTTCAGTTTACGCCGGTATTGCTGGCTTCTCAGGTGTATCTGGCCATGCACCATATGCTGATTGAGAAACCCGTACACAATAAATGGTTTCATCAGGGCATTGCCTTTTTGTTTTTCTGTGCGCAAATCCCTTTTTTACTGCTACCCGATACTGCAAAAGTGACCATTTTTAGCAATCCACCTATTGGGTCAATTGGCGATAACTGGCCGTTTTACGTGTTCTACATGCTATGCAATTTTGCCGTGCTCATCTATGCCTTAAAAATTGATGATATGGTTAAGGATTATGACTTTTATTTGTCGGATCAGGTGGTCGATATTACCCAATACGAATTGCCACAATCGATGAAGATGTTTACCGGCCTGGTGACGATTTCCTTTGGTGCAATACTGCTGGTGATTGTTACGGCACTGGAAGTTGTGCAATTTAGTTATTGGCAAGGCATTATCTCATTGCTTCACTTTGGCATTTTCTACGTCATTATTTTACTGATGTTACAACGTCGTCGTTATTCTCCCTGTCCGATTGATGCAGAGGATCTGGAAGATCGAAGTTACAGTGAAGAAGACATGCGAATGACCCTGGCAAAGGCTGAGCGGGCGATTATTCGCAACAAGCTATACAAGAGCATTGGTCTGCGCCTGAGAACGTTAGCGGATTTAGCAGAGATCGAGCCCAAACAACTGGCCGTCGCCACACGGGCTATGCTCAACCGTAATTTCCGGGCCTATATGTACCATTACCGGCTGGAATACGCGAAAAAGATCATCCTGCGCTCTGATATTAAAATATCGTCTATTGCCAAACGACTGGGCTTCACCTCTGAAAGAGTGTTAAGTGAAATGTTTGTTAAATATGTACAAAACATGGCATCGGATGACGGATTATCGCAGGAAGAGCACGAGCGCCTGTTGCAGCGCAAAGGATAGCGCAGAGGATAATGCGGAGAATAGTGCAGTATTAAGGTAAAGGCCGGTTAATAAAAGCAATCGGGTAGCACAACCGGTTTCAGCTGAAATGGGAATCCAGGATTGCCTGAGTGAACTGTTTGCGCAAATAAAAACCTCTGGGCCGGGTTTGAATGGCATTGCCCTCCTGACCCACCGCCTGGGTAACAACGCTGCCATTGGCCGCTTTGGGTCTCAGTTGTAATACTTCGCCATGCCGGGCACTGAGTGAATCAATGTTGCCCAGAGTGATATTGTCCATGTGCTCTTCCCAATCCTGACGCAGCAAGTTTTCTTCATGTGCCGTGGGCTGCCACAAAAAACCAGTGCCGACAAGCCGATCTGATGGCGCTACAGTGCGCTCTCCTACTATGGGTAGCCACAATACCTGTCGCAGTTTGTTGCAGACATTACTGTCTTGCCAGTTTAGTCCCTGATTGCCGGTCAGATGGGCATAACACACGTAGGTGGTTTCCAGTACTTTGCCCTGAGTACTAACCGGCAAGGTTTTTAACTCCGTGCCCAATGCCACAAAATCCTGTTCGGGTCTGGAGCCCGCGTCGGCACCCAGCCACAGTTCAATCAGTTGGCCGGTCCAGCCTTTTTCCTTTTTAAAGTTTTGTGGCACGGCAATATGGGCGGCCTGTGCTAATTCTCCCAATGTCATTCCGGCGAGCAGCGCTACCCTGTCCATCAACTCCGGGATTGACGCAGGTGGTGTGGCAGGTGGTTCAGGCTGGGAATAAGTCATGGTTATCGGTCAGTAGCGAATATTGTCTAATTGTTATTTAGTGGGATTTAGGCACTAGGCAATTATGACACTTTGTGGAAGAATGGGGAATATAACAATATTTGTGCCCGGGAGTCTAAGTGATTGACACAGAAGGATTCCGCGCAAATGTGGGCATAGTGATTTGTAATCGCAACGGTCAGGTATTTTGGGCCAGAAGATTTGGGCAGCATTCCTGGCAATTTCCACAAGGCGGAATCGATCAAGGCGAATCGGCTGAAGAAGCCATGTTCAGAGAATTACATGAGGAGGTAGGTTTAAATCCCCAGCAAGTTAAAATTTTACGTGTTACTAAAAACTGGATCCGTTACCGATTGCCAAAGCGATTGATTCGTCAAGATTCTAATCCGGTGTGTATCGGTCAAAAGCAAAAGTGGTTTTTGTTACAGTTAACTTGTGCTGATGAAGATGTGAACCTGTTACATTCCGGTCATCCGGAATTCGATGACTGGCGATGGGTCAGCTATTGGTACCCTATACGCAATGTGGTGTCTTTTAAACGCGATGTTTATCGGAAAGTCATGAAGGAGTTTGTACCTGTGGCAATGAACCTGAACAAGCCCGCTTTTGATGGCAAACGCAAAAAAAGACGTCGCCGCTAAGAGAAACTATCCTCTATGCTGAGTACGCTAAGACAAATCGTTGAAGAAATTGGCCACATTCCGGTACTGGAAGAAGCCCTGCAACGCGTCAGCGAATTGTTAAAAGAAGCGATGCGGGTAGATTGTTGTACCATTTATCTGGCAGATACTGAAAACCAGTGTTTTGTCTTGGTGGCAACCGAAGGGCTGGCGAAAGAAGCCATTGGTGTGACCCGCATTGGTTTTTCTGAAGGCATTATTGGCTGGATTGGGCAGCGGGAAGAACCCATCAATATCGCTGATGCCCAGTCGCATCCCCGTTTTAAACATTACCCCGATGTTAAAGAAGAATCCTATCACGCCTTTTTAGGCACCCCAATTATTCATCAACGCAAGGTGCTGGGGGTGATTTCTGTGCAACAAAAATCCCGTCGCCGATTTGCAGAAGAAGAAGAATCCTTGCTGATCACGCTTGCTGCGCAAATGGCATTGGAAGTGGCAAATGCCGAAGCCAGGGGGGCGGTGAAACTGTCGGGCAGTGATGGTATTCAGCTCTGGCAAAAAGCCTTATACGGTCGGCCAGGCTCGTCAGGGTTGGCGGTAGGGGTTGGCTTTCAGCCTAACAAAAAAGCCCGGCTTTCGGATTACATTGCAGCCAGAAGTCAAAAAGTTAATCAGGAAATTTCTCAGTATCGCCGCGCCGTAAAACGCACCAAGGCTGATATTCGTAAACTCACCAACCAGGTAGCGGAAAACGTCCCTAAAGATGTCGCCAATATATTTCAGACATACGACTTTCTGCTGGACGCTGCCAGTCTCGGGAAAGAAGTGGAAGAAAAAATCCGCGCGGGATGGAACGCTGCCACCTCGCTGAAACAAGTGGTTGGCAACTACGCCCGTCAGTTTTCGCAAATGCAGGATAGCTATATGCAGGAGCGGGCTGTAGATGTGGTGGACCTGGGGGATAGGGTATTTGGGCACCTGGTTAATGACAAACGTCGCGTGGCGGAAATCCCGGCCAAAGCGATTCTAGTGGCGGAAGAGATCACCGCGACCATGCTGGCTGAAATTCCCGCCAAAAAACTCAAAGGCATTATTGCCATGCGGGGCTCAGTAAATTCCCATGCCGCTATATTAGCGCGGGCCATGGGTATTCCCGCGGTACTGGGTGTTACAGAACTGCATGTCAGTCATCTGGCGGGCAAGGAATTGTTGCTGGATGGTTATTCCGGGGAGATAACCGTTGCCCCTGAGATGCAAAAGCGCATCAGTTTTGAAGCCCTGATTAAAGAAGAGAAAGAATTAAATAAACTGGTTTCCGCAGAACTGGAGCAGGAAGCCGTTACGCTGGATGGTCAGCACATTGGCTTATTTCTGAATGTAGGCCTGTCACAGGAGCTGGAAGAAAAGTTCAGTGCCGATGCCGATGGCGTGGGATTATACCGGACCGAAATCCCCTTTATGTCGCACGATCGCTTTCCGGGCGAAGAAGAGCAGCGGGTTTTGTATCGCTCCTTGTTGCAGAAATACCACGATCGCGCAGTTACTATGCGTACCCTGGATGTGGGCGGGGATAAACCCTTGCCTTATTTTCCGTTCCAGGAAGAAAATCCCTTTTTGGGCTGGCGGGGTATTCGCATGACGCTGGACCACCCGGAGATATTTCTGGTTCAGGTGCGGGCGATGATAAAGGCCAGTGCCGGGTTACACAATTTACAAATTATGTTGCCGATGATCACCTCTGTTGAAGAAGTCAAAGAGGCCAAGCGCCTGATACGACAGGCGTTTTATGAGGTACGTGAAGAGGCTAATCGCGAAGGCGAAGAAGTGCATAAACCCCGGGTAGGCGTCATGCTGGAAGTGCCATCGGTGTTGTGGCAACTGGAGGAGTTGGCGTCGTTAGTGGACTTTTTCTCAGTGGGAAGCAACGATTTAACCCAATACCTGCTGGCAGTGGACAGAAACAACCCGAGAGTGTCTGAATTGTATCAAAGTTATCACCCTGCGGTGCTCAGAGCGTTAAACCATATTGCTCAGGTATCAAAACGGCTGGATGTGCCTGTGACCGTCTGCGGTGAGCTTGCGGCAGAACCCGCCGGTGTTATGCTGCTGGTGGCGATGGGATATAACAAGTTGAGCATCAATGGTTACAGTATGGCCAGAGTCAAATGGGTTATTCGACGCCAGAGTCAGGAGAAGATGCAGGCTGTGCTACACAAGGCACTATTGATGTCTGAAGCCTCCGAGATTCGGGATTTCCTCAACATGGAATTAGAATATCTTGGTTTGGGAGGATTGGTACGTGCCGGTAAATAAAGTGGATTCTCGTCGCTGGCTATTACAAATACCTGACCTTCCTGCTACCATGCGGCCTTCCAATCAGAACTCTTTGTTAAGCTAGTCTTTATGTCAGATAATTTTATCACTTTTCCTGCAATTGACCCGGTTATTTTTAGCGTTGGACCTTTGAGCCTGAGATGGTACGGTCTGATGTATCTGATCGGTTTTGTGGCTGCCTTTATACTGGCCAATAAGCGTCTGCATCGCACCAACTGGAGCAAAGAAGAACTCAGCGACATGCTGTTTTACGGCTTTTTAGGGGTGATCCTTGGGGGGCGTATCGGCTATGTGTTCTTTTACCAGTTCGATCTGTTTTTATCTGACCCGCTGTACCTGTTTAAAATCTGGACCGGTGGAATGTCGTTCCACGGTGGATTATTGGGCGTTGTCGCAGCACTGTATTGGTTTGCCCGAAAAAAGCAAACTTCGTTGTTTTATGTCGGTGACTTTGTTGCGCCACTGGTGCCAATTGGATTAGGGGCGGGCAGAATCGGCAATTTTATCAATGCCGAACTGTGGGGACGCACGACAGATGTGCCCTGGGGCGTGGTGTTTCCCAATGCCGGTCCATTGCCCAGACATCCATCACAATTGTATGAGTTTTTCTTAGAAGGCTTGGTACTGTTCCTGATATTGTGGATTTACTCTAAAAAAGAGCGCCCCGTTGGCGCCGTTGGTGGCTTGTTCTTAATCGGCTATGGCGCATTTCGTTTTATCATCGAATATTTCCGCGAGCCGGATGCGCATCTGGGCCTGTATGGCGGTATTATTTCACAAGGTCAGGTGTTGTCTTTGCCGATGGTCATTATCGGTGTATTCCTGATGATACGCGCCTACAAAAAGTAGTAAACTGGAGATGCAGTTCCGAGCCGCGACATTGCAGGATATCCCGCGCCTGGAAGAGTTAGAGCAGGCGGTCGTGGCTGCGGAGCGACCCTTTAATACACAGATCAGAGCCAATAATCCCAAGTATTATAATTTACCTGAGCTGATTAACAGTCCGGACAGTTATTTGCTGGTGGTGGAAGTGCAGGATGAAATTGTCGCCACCGGTTACGCTAAAATCAGAAATTCAAAAGCCGCTTTAAGCCACGCTAAAGACGCCTATCTGGGTTTTATGTTCGTGTCACCGGCATTTCGTGGACAAGGGCTCAACCAGAACGTGATAGCGGAATTGATGGCCTGGGCCAAAAATCGGGGCGTACATGACTTTTATCTGGATGTGTATGCCGACAATCAAGCTGCAATTCGCGCTTATGAAAAGTTGGGATTTGCCCCTTCGCTAGTTGAGATGAAGCTGCATACCCCGCCGGCATAAAAAGTCAGGGCCTGCAAAAAGAGCACAGTAGGTGCTCTTAGCTCTGATCTTGTCGGATTCTCTGGTAACCGGCTCCTCGCCCATCGTTCACACCAAAAAACTCACACCGAAAACGGATACTGAATAGTGGGGTGATACTGATAATCCTGCAGTTCAAAATCTTCCAGCGTTACCCAGGTTTCTATGTCCTGTAAGCTTTTAATATCCGGATTAATATTAAGCGTGGGGGCCGGATAGGGTTCCCTTTTTAATTGTATATCCCGCATTGGGGCTAACTGATCCTCATAAATGTGACAATTCACTAATTTATGATACGCCTTGCCGGGTTTTAAGCCGGTAATTTGCGCAACCAAAGCCAGTAATACATACACCTGTACCATATTAAAATTTAACCCCAGCGGCACGTCACAGGAGCGCTGAGTACTGTTCAGGTAAAGGGTGTCGCCCAGGATAGAGAAGTGGTGGCTGTACATGCACGGTCGCAAACAACCCATATGAAAGGCGCCCGGGTGGTAAAACGTCAGGATTTCACCGCGATTGTCCTCTCCGTTGCTCAGGTCATCGATAATTTGTTTGAGTAAATCAATACTGCCACCATCGGGCCTGGGGAAATTGCGCGCGACTTTTCCATAGATAAAGCCGCAGTCGTCCTCACCCTTACGGTAGGGATTATTCAGCCACGCCTGATTTTCATTGGCGTTGGCATCCCAGGTTTTAGTGCCTATTTTTCTGAAGTCTGCAGCATTGTCATAACCGCGCAAATAGCCAATGATTTCCGCTATGGCCGCTTTCCAGAAACTTTTCCTGGTGGTCACCAGCGGGAATTTGCCTGCGCCGACATCATAAGTCAGATCATGATTAATTACGGTCAGGCACCTTTTTCCGGTGCGTTTGTTATCTACCCATACACCTTCGTCAAGAATGCGCTGACATAAATTAAGATATTGATCCACGATAACCCTTACTGAAGTGTTTTTTGCTATTTTAACAGGGCTGTCTCAAATCCCAATCCAAAATACACAGAAATTTATCGTATGAACATCGGCTGGCGGTAAAATCGAGACTGTTAATAATTTACAGTTGTTTGTATATTCACCAATTGTGGAAAAATTTATGTTTCACTTATACTTAAGTTTATATTGAGATATTCTTCAGCCTTCACTATGCTGGACACTATGGCTAGCCTCACTTTATGGTTGGGTAACTATTTATACCTGAGGCCACGAGATAAAAGAATAACAACCAATTCACGCACAGCGAATGCGCCGATTTTCAATTGGGCAGGTAGGGTATAAAGCAAGAATGACAACTCCCATTCTAATTTGTGACGATTCCGGATTTGCCAGGAAGCAAATGGCACGCTCCATCCCTGAACAATGGGATGTGAGTATTCAGTACGCCACAAACGGTCAGGAAGCGCTGGAGATCATCTGTTCCGGTGCGATTGAATTAATGTTTTTGGATTTGAACATGCCAGTGCTGGATGGCTATCAAACGATGTTGCAAATCCAACAACAACAATTACCGGTGAAAGTCATTGTGGTGTCGGGGGATGTGCAACCGGAAGCTCGCAAACGCATGATTGAAATGGGCGCACTGGAGTTTATTCGCAAGCCCATAGATAACCTTAAACTGTACGAGATCTTATCCGGTTGTGGGATCTATTCCGGTAATGCGTCTCCGTCAAAACCGGCTTCCATCACCACCCCTGAAAAATCCATTGATAAGTTGGATGCCTATCGCGAAATGGCAAACGTGGCAATGGGGCAGGCGGGTGAAAAGTTGGCGCAGCTTCTGGATGTATTTATTGAACTGCCCATCCCCAATGTCAACATTATCGAGTCCACTGAGTTGCACATGGCCATTGCTGAAATTCATCAGAGTGATTCCATCTCTGCAATTTCTCAGGGCTTTATCACCGCCGGTATCAATGGTGAGGCATTGCTGCTGTTTAATGATTCAAACTTTGCCAATATGGTACGCCTGTTAAAATACGACCAGGCAGCTGTTACCGAACAGATAGAACTGGAAGCCCTAATGGATATTTCTAATATCCTGATTGGCGCTTGTTTGCACGCATTGTCGGAGCAACTACACGTTAAGTTTGGTCAAAACCACCCGATGATCATGGGACGTCATTGTGATTTAGAAGGATTGTTATCCAATAGTGTTAGTCGCTGGAACAAGGTGGTGGCTATAGAGATAGCCTATTCGATAGAAAACCAGGACATCCACTTTGATCTGATGCTGTTGTTCCCGGATAAAGCGATGGAAATTATATTCAAAAAACTGGTTAATCTGGTGGAGTCCTGAGTCATGTCGAATGTATTAGCTGAATTAGAAGATTTACATTTAAAACATGATTTACTGGGTTCCATTGAAGTCGGGATAGCGGTGGTGAACCGCGATTTCGAAATCGAGATCTGGAACCAGTTCATGGAAAGCCACAGCGGGATGTCTCCGGCACGGGTACGAGGTAAATCCTTGTTCGAGATGTTTCCGGAGATTGATGCCGCCTGGTTCAGAAGAAAAACCGATCCGGTGTTTAAGTTAAAGAGTCCGGCGTTTATTATCTGGGAACAGCGACCCCATTTGTTTCAATTTGAAGCCTATCGCCCCATTACCTCAGCCACTGAATTGATGTATCAGAACATTACGATCTTCCCGTTGACCTCACTGTCAGGCGAAGTGAACCAGATATGCATCGTGGTCTATGACGTCACCGACGAAGCTATCAGTAAACTGCGGTTTGAAGCAGCCAATAAGCAACTGGAAAAAATAAGTCGAATTGATGGCTTAACCGGGTTGTATAACCGGCGCTATTGGGAAGAAATGTGTGATACCGAGTTTAAGCGTGCCATGCGTACCGGTGGTCCTGCCACTATGATGATTCTGGACATAGACCACTTTAAAAAGGTCAATGACAATTACGGTCACCCGGCGGGCGATAAAACCATTAAAATGTTGGCTAAAATTATTGCTAAAGCCATCAGAGAAACAGACATTGCCGGGCGATATGGCGGCGAAGAATTTACCATTATTTTACCGGATACCAATGTGAAAAGTGCTCAGATAGTTGCCGAGCGTATTCGCAAGTTAGCGGAACATTTACCGGTAGAATATGAAGAGCACACCATAGAGTTTACCGTCAGTATCGGTCTGGCTGAATTCCACACGTCTTTTGGTGAGTATATGGCCTGGGTGGAAAAAGCCGATCAGGGTCTGTATGAAGCCAAAGAGTCGGGTCGAAACCGGGTGGTGGTTAGTCAATAAATCAGGCTATCTGCTGTTGCGGCCATTTTCAGTCGCTGCAGCAGTTGCGGATCTGTTTGCTTATTCGCGGCGAGATACAAGGTTTTGCCCAACTGATGAAGACGGGTAACCGTGCTAAAATCACTGAGTGAACAATGCAATTCCTGACAAAACAGCTCCATCTGTTCCACACTGGCAGGGGTTACATCTGCGCGCCCCGCCAATAACATCTTTAAATTGTCTTTAGTATTGGTTTGCACGATATAGGTGGCATTCGGGGCCTCCTTGTAGAGTAAACGGGTGGTAATATCTTCGCGTTTTACCGCCACCACGTGGATTTTCTGTAATTGATTGAGTTCGCGAATTTCGATGGCAGGTCTGCTGGCCAATTGATACAGGTAGGTTTCAGTGGCGCCCAACGGCGCAATCCACTCCAACAGAGGCTCTCTTTCTGCGTTGCGCAACAGTGAAAAAATCAATGTGTCAGGACGTTTGAGCGCCGTTTCATAGGCTCTTGCCCAGGGCATCATAATGATGTCGGCATCCACTCCAGATGCGGCCAATAATTTATTAACCTGCTCGGTCATGGTGCCTACCACCTCACCTTTGTCATTGAGATACTGATAAGGCGGGAGTGGCTCGGTTAAAATTAGGAGTTCTTCCGCGGCGACTGACAGGCTGTTAAATGTCAGCAGGCACATCACCACGCAGAGTTTTCGCGACAGTTTATTGATCAACAGGGCTTTGCTTATTTTATTATTATTGGATAACTATAAGACTTATATTGTCTTTTACAATGTTTAAAGCCTGTCGGGTTGTTTTTTCTGCAACTGCGCTGGCGATTAAGGTTGCCCGACGCTGTCACGCCTGGCTTCAAGCTGATTAATCTTATCCCGAATACTCCACAGGAAAATCAGGCTGGGAACCACCATAACCGCTGTCAGCACAAAAAACGCCGCCCAGTTGCCATCCATCGAGTCCACAATAAAACCGCTGGAAGAGGCCAGGAAAGTTCTGCCTAATACGCCAAGTGATGCCATCAACGCGTATTGAGTGGCGGAAAAGGTTTTATTACACATCAATGAGATAAAGGCCACCATGGCCACTGATGACCAGGCAGAAGTAAAGCCGTCTACGAATATAGCAGCCACAAACAGAGTTTTATCTGGCCCCACTACGGCAATTAAGGAAAACATCAAGTTACTGGCGGCCATGGTGATCCCGCTGATCATTAAGCCGCGATAGATGCCATAACGAATGTTTACCAGGCCTCCCAGTACCGCAAAAAACAGGGTAACCCACCAGTTCAGTAGTTTGGAATAGGTGCCAATATCGGTATTGCTGAAACCGATTTCCTTATAAAACACCACCGACATTCGACCTAAAAAGGCTTCGCCCATTTTGAACAAAAAGATAAAGGCTAAAATCGACAAGGCAAAGCGAACCCCATTGCGGGCGAAAAACTCTCTGAAAGGTTCGACGATCGTCACCAATAACCAGATCCCCAGCTTTCTGAGGGCCTGTAATTGTTTACCCTGAATGCGTTGTTCGTAAAAACTAACGGCCAGTTGTTGCGAAGCCTGGCGGTTAATCTGAGGCTCTTGCGCCCAAAATACGGCAATGGATAACAGCCCCATAATGCCGGCCAGAACAAAGTAAATGTCACCCCAGGTCCAGCCGGACCAGTCAGAGATAAAAAACGGTATCGCTCCCAGACCACCATATCCGGTCCACCAACCGGCCGTTGCCATAGCAGAGGCGGCAGATAATTTGTCTTTTTCCTGTTGTTCTATGATATCTATACGGTAGGCATCTATGGCAATATCCTGGGTTGCTGACGCTATCGCAATAAGTAAGCCTGCCAATGCCATCAGATAGAGTTGTTCCTGCACCTGCAGTTGCCCCAGAAAACAACAGGCGGCTATGATGCCTAGCTGCATAGTGAAGATCCAGCCACGCCGCAAACCCAGCCAGGGCAGCCTCAGTCTGTCTAACAGTGGTGACCACAAAAAATTAATGGAATAGGCTACAAAAATCACACTGAACAAACCTATCGCAGTGCGGGATAAACCTTCCTCTTTGAGCCAGGCGGTCATTGCCGAGCTGATCATGACCCAGGGGTAACCACTGGCTATACCAAATAAAAATACCGTCAGAATACGACGGTCATAGTAGGCTTTAAATTGCGACAGAAAATGCGACAAGGGGCTGCTTCTTGTTGTTTTTGTATGGCTATTGGATCATGCAATGGGACGCAAATCAATGCGCAGTAGGTAAAAAGTCGTTAATGGTTACAATTCTTCGACCTGTTGGTCTGGAGTCAGGGACGGACACCCACGCAATCCAGCGGAAATTGACCTGCGCCTTCGAGATAGTCGACACAGATTTTTAATTCAGAATGCAGGTAAGGGTCGGTGAGCAACTTGTCTTCGCTCCAGAAGTGTAATTGATGTAATAAGTGCCAAAATACCCGTTCTTTTTGACTTGCCGGTTCGTGGCTGCAGGCATCAATCTGAGACCACTCTTCCATGGTGTCCCAGAAATAAAGATCCACTTCCGAATAAGGGATGCGACGCTCCCAGAATGCTCTTACATAGTAGGCCAGTTGTGGTGCTTTAGCTTCGATAAAGTTGTCTACGTTGGTGGTCACTGCTTAATTGACATCTCTTTTTAATTCCCCATGAGTATAGTCGAATCAAAAATTTTTGCCTGTAGCGCTTTTAACCATTTGGTTATGTATTTGAAAACTCGTTTTTTTTTATTGTTTCACGAGGCTATTTAAGTCTTTACCAGCCCATATAGGTTAGCCAGCCATGTATTTCCCGGGCCAGGTAGTCATATTGTTGCTGGGAGAAGCGGGGACCGATAATTTCCCGCTGGCGATAATGTAGCTTCAGAGATTTAATGGCCTCCACTTTTCGTTCTTTGGCGGTGGTCAGTGTCCAGTCACTGTCGAATTGATTGTAGAGGTCTAAAACCGGTATCGGCGCGCGGGCCAATATTCGCGGCACCAGAATGTTCAGCTCGTGTTGTGGCCAGTTTACGCCAATCGTGACTATCGCATCCGGTTCCGGCAATTCCTGATCGCCGTACAGTTTGGCTAACCAGGCCGCGGACGTCCCCTGGGCAACCACCAGTGCGAAACCGGGGTAATTTTGTCGCTCCTGCTCTACCGCGTTCATCAGTAACTGAAAGTCCTGCTCCTGCTGAGTAAACAGGGACTCGCTGATAATCGGGGTACTTGAATAAGAAGGGATGCGTTGGTTTGCCGGTGGTAAATTATTGGGGTCAGTATTGGCGGCGTCTGATGCAGGTGTTCCTTGTGCAGAAGTGACCGGATTGCTGTCCTGATCCGTATCAAAATCCAGGCTGGGCGCTGTCACTAAAATGGTGGTCCAGCCGAAATCGTTAAGCAATGGGGCTAACGCAGCCAGTCCAGATTCACTGGCGCCGTTTTTGCCCGTCTCACCCACTAATATTGCCGCACCTTTGGACAAAGCCTGATTGGATTCCTGAATAACAACCACGGTTTCTTCTTCCCCCAGTAATAAGGTTCTGAAGGTTTCCGGGCGCAAGCCGCGTTCGACATCAAATTTTAATTTTTGCAGATCGTCAATATGCTCCTGACTCCAAGAGTCGGGAGAGCAAAGCAGGCTGTTCAGCAGCAACAAGACAAGAGGAAATAATCGCACTTAATTAAAATCGTTATGGCTATTGTTAGGTTATCCGCATTTTACGATAAGACTTAACTTTTTTTAACAGCCAGTTCGCGGGCAGAACCTATCCGAATGGATGTGCAGAGGTGAAGCTAATCGGTTGTTCTGTCACAGGATGGCAAATGGTCAGCTCACCAGCGTGAAGCTGTAATCTGGGGGCCATAGCCAGAGCCTGCTCATGGGCGTATAAACGGTCTCCCAGAATGGGGTGGCCGAGGCTCAACATGTGTACCCGTAGTTGGTGTGAACGACCGGTTACCGGTTCTAGCTCCACCAACGACCAGTCAGGTGCCCGATGTATGACCTGCCAATGGGTCAGGGCATTTTTGCCATTTTCGGTATCTACTTTTTGTTTCGGACGGTTCGGCCAGTCGCAGATCAGGGGCAAATCAACGCTGCCTTGTTGCCTGGCTGGCGAGCCGTAAATACGTGCAAAATAACGTTTCTTTGTCTGTCGCCTTTCAAACTGCAAGCCAATATGTTTGTGCGCTGGTTTATTTAAGGCGAACAGCATAATACCGGAGGTGGCCATATCCAGTCGATGCACGACAGTGGCAGTAGGAAATACCCGCATAACCCGCAATTGCAGGCTGTCTTTGTGCTGGGGTTGTTTCCCCGGAACCGACAATAAGCCACTGGGCTTATCCAGTACCAGAATATCATCATCCCGGTACAGGATATTTAGCCAGGGGCTTTGCGGTGGATTGTAATGCAACAGTGCCAATGGTATCTCTTGTATCTGGTTATCTCTTGTGACTAGGGATTGTTGACAACAACCCGCACGGCCTCGAGACGCAACTGGGCATTTTCCGCAGCCTGCAACAGTCCGGCTCGCTGTTCTGCTAACCGGATGATTTCATCTTCCCGTACCGATGGATTAACCAACTGCAACGCTTTTAAGCGGGTAATTTCGTTATTCAAGCGGTTTTCGATGGCTGACAAGGTGTTGGCTTTAACCTTAGCCGCTTTCGTATTGCCGATTTTGTCCGCCATCAGCAGGGTTTTCTGAAACTGCCCGGACAGGGCTTTCAACAACTGGCTGCCAATTTTTCTGGGGACCTTATCCAGCAAGGGGAAGAACGTTTCTTCTTCCTGCGCTTTGGCACTCACTGAAAAGCTGATAGGGGTGTCAGGAAAATACTGGTTTAGTTGCAGTTTTCGGTCGCCTTTGGCTGATAATACGTATAAACATTCGAGCCAGTAATACCCGGCAGGAAACTTTTTATCAGCGGTAAAGGCCATCGAGGATTTGCCATGTACGTCGGCCAACAGCATGTCGATGGCATTGCGCACCAACGGGTGATCCCAACTGATAAAGTGAACATGCTCCAGGTGCGTGGCTGTGTCGCGTTCATAGGTGATGGTCATGCCTTCATCCTGTAAACCCGGTAAATGACTGACCATGGATTCTGTGGGCGTTAACAGGTAACAGTGATCGTCCTTTTCTTCCTGTAAAATGCCCAAAGTATCAAACAGTTGTGTCATAAAACGCTCAAGCGTCGGAGACTGATCTGAATCTTCCAGTTGTTCCACAAAGGCGTCAATTTTACCTATCCCTGAAGAGTTCAGTTCCAGCAGTTTATCGCGACCCTTTTCCAGTTTCGCCAGTAATTCGCTGCGAATTTGTTTGGTTTCGTTTAGCAGTTTTTCCTGCGATGCGGAGTCTTCCGGTTCAAATAGGCAGGTCTCTAACAGTTCGCATTGTTCATCATAGACGGTTGCACCAATCGGACAGGTGTGACTGAAGGCGTCCAGGCCTTCATCAAACCAGCGCAGTAAGACTTCTTGTGCGGAGCTGCTAAATACCGGTACATGTAGTTGGATATCGTGTTTCTGGCCAATGCGATCCAGACGACCAATGCGTTGTTCCAGTAAATCCGGATTAAGCGGCAAATCAAACAACACCAGATGATGAGCAAACTGGAAGTTTCGGCCTTCACTGCCTATTTCACTGGTGATCAGTACTTGTGCGCCATCTTCACTTTGCGCAAAATAATTGGCGGCTTTATCCCGCTCTACAATACTCATGCCCTCATGGAACACAGTGGCTCGCATGCCGGTTTTCACCCGCAGCGTTTCGGCCAGATCCAGTGCAGTAATCGCATTGGCACAAATGGTTAAAACTTTTTCACCTTTGAGGTTTTGTAGTGTGTCAAGAAACCAGTTTACCCGGGTATCAATGTCCGTCCACATATCTGTGCCGGCGTAATAGATTTCCGGAGTGATGTGGGCATTGAGTTTGGGAATGTCGCTGTTTTCTGCGTATTCAACCGGCTCATCCAGTTTGCTGGCGTTGAGATAACGGCCCGGAAATCCGGTGATGGTTTTACGGGAGTTTCTGAACAATACCCGGCCTGTGCCATGACGATCTAACAGATCCGTTACCAGTTGTTCACGCAGACTGTGATCGGCATTCAGCGTGTCAAGGTCGTGTGCTAAATCTGTCAGCTTACTTTGCAATTGGCTGTAGTGGCTGTCGTTTAACAGGGCAGAACTCAGCAAGGCACTCACGGTTTCGGCGAGTTGCGCATATTCCTGTTCTTCTTTGAGGAATACCCCGTAATCATGGAAGCGGTTTGGGTCTAACAGGCGCAATCGGGCAAAGTGACTCTCATGGCCCAATTGGTCTGGGGTGGCTGTGAGCAGTAGCACGCCTTTGGTTTTTTGCGCCAGTTCATCAATGACCTGATATTCCTGAGAAGGGTTACCTGGTGACCATTTCAGGTGGTGTGCTTCATCGACAATGAGCAAATCCCACTCTGATTCAGAAGCCTGCTGGAAATATCGGGTGTTGTGAGTGAGGAAGTTTAAACTACACAATACCAACTGTTCCGATTCAAACGGATTGCCGCCTTCTTCAGCCAGAGATTCGCAGCGCTCCTCATCGAATATCGCAAAACTCAGATTGAATTTGCGCAACATTTCTACCAACCACTGATTTACCAGACTGTCAGGAATAACGATGAGTACCCGATGGGCACGTTCCGTCAGCAGCTGTTGGTGAATGATCATCGCGGCTTCAATGGTTTTACCCAGGCCCACTTCATCGGCCAGCAGTACCCGCGGAGCTATACGTTGTCCCACTTCTTTGGCAATGTGCAACTGGTGAGGGATCAAAGAGACCCGGGCACCTAAGAAGCCCAACAGCGGTGATGTCAGGTGGTTATGGCGGTGGACAATGGATTGTTTGCGCATATCAAACCAGCGCGGACCATCGTAATGGCCGTTAAGCAGCCGGTCCTGGGGTTCGGTCAGTACAAAATCATGGGATAAAAACGTTTCTTTCACGCTGACAGATTCGTCGCTGTCTGTCCGCGTTGCATGGTATTCAAGAATGCCGTTGGCTTCGCTGATACTCTCTACTTTAAAATGCCAGCCTTCGTGGTGCGTGGCAGTATCACCAATGGCAAACCGGACCCGGGTGATGGGCGCATTCTTTTGCGCATAATTGCGGCTCTCTCCGGAAGCCGGGAATAATAGGGAAACCGTTCGTTCGTCCAGGGCGACTACGGTGCCCAGACCCAGTTCGACTTCGGCGTTACTTAGCCAGCGTTGACCCAGCGCGGGTGGTTCTTGAATTGCCATGTAAATCTCTGTATTTCTCTTTATCAGGGGCCTGTTGACCTTTGCAGCATATTTTTACTGCGGCCTTGTTATCATTTAGGCACGGCGGATGTTTGATGGTCTGGTGGACTAAATCGAAAACATCCATCAAAGCATAAATGATAAACAGGCATAGCCCAAGGAGTTCGTCATAAACGCGTTTATGTAGAACAAAATTTATGCATCAAAGGCCAACAGACCCTAATTACTTCGTCAAGCGGGCGCGGGATTCTACAGGAAGTTCTGTCTGCTCACCAGTTTGGCTTTGCTGTAACTGGTTATTCTTTGAACGGACCGATTTTTAATTGTCAAAAACAGGTGAATGTCCGTCAAAAGTGTTCTATTGTGAGGATGTGATGCGTTGCGAATTTTAACTTTGTTAACGCAATGCTTCCGTGAACAGTGCTGCTTCCTGTGGTGCGTTCTATTGACCAGGCTGACTGCATTTAAACAACACTAAAAGGCAGTGAGTCATAGCCCATGGTTACATAAACGGAGTGGCGAATGCCTGAAAAAACAACCTCTGCTTCCAAGTTATACGTTTTAGATACCAACATTCTTCTGCACGAGCCCTTGGCTTTTCTCTCATTTAAAGAGCATGACGTCGTTATCCCTATGACGGTGCTTGAAGAGCTGGATTACATTAAAGACAGTAAAAAAGACGTCGCTCGCGACGCCAGGGTAAGTATTCGCGCAATGGAAGATATATTGCACGAAGCCTCGCCGGAAGATATGACCCATGGTGTGTCACTGGTAGGATTGACCGCTGGTGATGCCGCGCCGACCGGAAAACTCTCTATATTTGCCGACCATCAACTGCCCTCAGGCGATGAGCGTTTTACCAGTAAAGAGAACGATAACCGCATTATCAATGCGGCGCTGTATTTACAAAAACATATCCCTGAACGCACTGTGGTGCTGGTTACTAAAGACATCAATATGCGCCTGAAAGCCAAAGGCGCAGGACTGGCCAAGGTTGAAGATTATCGCACCGACCAACTGGTCAGTGATATTAAATACCTGAGCCGCGGGTACCATCGCTTTGAAGGCGACTTTTGGGATAAGGTGGAGTCTGTGGAGAGCCGCACCGAAGGTCGCGATACGATTCATTCCATCAGTAAGTCAGTATTGCCAGAAGCCTATGTGAACGAATTTTTGCTGGATGACACCGAGCACTTTGCAGGTATTGTGGAATCAGTCGGCGAAGAGATGCTGGATGTACTGGACATGGGCTATGAACGCCTGATGGGTAAAAGCGCCTGGGGGATCTCGCCAAAAAACATCGGGCAGGCGATGGCATTACATTCCTTGCTGGACCCACACATTGACCTGGTGATCTTAACCGGCCCTGCCGGATCGGGTAAAACAGGTATTACTGCAAGCTTTTTTTTAATATTTGTGCAGACCTATCTACAGACCTTATTCTTACTGAAGAAATTGAGTATTTATAACAGGCTAAGATCTAACCTCTCTAACATGTTATTAAGTGTGACTTAAAGAATAGAACCATTAATCAATAAATATAAATAACGGATTTAACCTGCAAGAAGGCACAAACAAAAATAATAAAGCTAAGGTAAATCTAAAATGCTAATTAATGAAAATCGTTCTCAAAGGAGAACTAAAATGAATAATCCAAGTGAAAATAGAAATCCAAGAGTATTAGATACATCGGCATTAGTTCATGATCCAAAGTCATTGCTTGCTTACAGTGAAGATGTATACATTTGTCTAACAGTCCTAGAAGAATTAGATAATTTAAAAGAAAGAACTAATAAATCGGTAAGTGCTGATGCTCGTGTATGTATTCGTATGCTTGAAGACATTATTAATGGACATAGCGCCGAAGAAATGGAAGCGGGAATTCCTCTGCCTTCTACTGAAACAGCTAAAAGAGGCAAGTTGTTCATTGGCATTGATACTCAATTGGACATGGCAAAAGAGTTAAAGCACACGATTGGTAGCGATGCTGACAACAGAATAATTAACTATGCACTACATCTTCAGAAAGAGTTAGATAAAGACGTTACCATCGTTAGCCGCGACATTAATATGCGACTAAAAGCTCGAACTGTTGGTGTTATGGCCGAAGATGTATCCGTTGATAATCAAATCGCAGATATAGATTTGTTATATACAGGAGTACAGGCTTTTGAAGGTGATCTGTTTGATCGAATTGAATCAGATAAAGATTTCAAAGTCTCAGGAGAGATTTATACATTCCCAATAAGCTTGTTCAACGATGAAGTTCAGCCAAACATGTATTGGTACGATGAAGCCGGACACATTGGCCGGATTTCAGAGGTAACAGGCACTGAAGTTTTCACGAAGTTATTGCCGCGTAAGCAAGAAAAAGTATGGGGCATATTGCCTAAAAACCAGCGTCAGGCGGTAGCTTTAAGCCAATTGACAGACCCTTACTATGACTTAAATATCATCCTTGGTCCTGCTGGCTCCGGAAAAACTTTTTTGGCAGTTGCTTCGGCGCTGCATCAAGTATTGGATTTGAAAAAGTACAAAAAAATTGTTGTGGTGCGGTCAAGAGACTTTATGGATGACGATCCGGGATTCCTACCGGGGGATTTAACCGAAAAATCAATGCCCCTTCTTGCCGGAATAACAGACGCACTTATCTCGATGCACTCGGATGATAATCATGAAGGAAATATTCATGCAACAGTTGAGCATGTGATCGAAAAAGCCAATATAGAATTTACTAGCATGGCTTACTTTCGAGGCCGTTCAATAGATGATGCAGTGTTAATCATTGATGAAGCTCAAAACATGACTAGAGCGCAAATTAAAGGCATGTTAAGCCGTGGTGGGAAAAATTGTCGGACAATCGTATTGGGTAACCTAGCCCAGATTGACGATAAGTTTGTAACACCTGCTTCGTCTGGTGCAAGTGCGGCTGTCAATGTATATAGAAATTATGAGAAAGGATCGGTTCTGATTTTTGATGAGGTAGAACGTAGTAGCTTGGCTGAGTTTACTGAAAAGAATATGTAGACATCAAACTACAATTCACATTTCCTTATAATATTGCGACAATAGCCACTGATTTTTGCAGTGGCTTTTCAGAGAAGCCAGTTTCCACATATGCGGACGAAATGGATTTACTCTGGGTTTAAAAGATTAATCATGCATTGAAGATGTAATGACTTAGGTGCTGTGGACCTTAGTTGTTATGTTTTGGTGTGCGTATGTCTTTTGGAACAGAAGCGCTTATAAGCAATGTAAAGCGTCAGGCAAAGAGGTTGTCAAAAAAATTATCACTTCCCCTTGGGCAGGCCCAAGAAGGGGTAGCTATTTGTCTGTATGGTTGTGACAGTTACAGTGATTTACTAGTAAAAATAAAAGCTGAATCCTTTGATAACCCATTGATAGCACTGTCTGCTCTCTCACCAAACTCGGAAATATTTCTAGTAAAAATATTAGCTAGCCATCTAGATAGCATTATCGGAAATTTTGAAAAAAAATTTCCCGGTTCCAATTTAAATGAAGAAATGGTCGTATCCCTATTTGGGCTTAGCTTTTCAGAGTTCAAACTCAAAATATCTACCTAAAGTTGTACAAATACGTAAGTTGTCATTTTGTTTTTTGGCGATATTATTACATGAAGGCTGAACGGACAGCCTACGCCTACACATGTTTTTGCCTTGAAAAACGTGAACAGTGAAGCGGAGCATCCGTAAAAATTTGGTTATTTGAACAATAAATAAAGCAGTGTGTTGGTAGGCCATTGTTTATTGGAAAGTTGTTTGGAGAACTAAATGATCTCACTTTATCAATTAAAGAATAAGCTTAATATTCAAGCAAAAGAGTTTGCTGAATTATTAGAGTTTCCTGATCTTTACGCCCAAGGTCTGTGGGCTAGAGGTGTTTATAACAGCCCTCACTTTTCTGATACCCATAGTTGTCTCACTGAGGTATTTGAACAGAAAAAGCTAGACTCAATTCTAAAGCACGATTCCCTGAAATACTTAATGATCAACGAATACGATGATCAAGAAATTATTGAGTCGCTTCATAAAGAAATTGAGTCAATGGCAAACCGCATTGAAAGCCTGATGCTGGTAGATATCGAAACGTTAGAGTTAGTTTCAGTGATATACCAAGTCTTAGGGCTACCTGATGACGCTAAATTTGTCATAAATACAGGTCCTGATTTCCGTCTAGAATGGCGACCATATTTTGATGCGTTTGATGATCCATTGATAGTTCAATATGCAGATTTAAAAGTTCATGGTTGTTATTTCAGGCTCATCGCTTCAAAGTTTCCGTTTGAAAAGCTTTCCTTGGATAACATCAAAAAATACATGTACATCAATCATGTAAACCATGATGGTGAGTTCGAAGGCTGTATTTCTGAAGGTAATACATTTTCTAAGCATGAGCACTGGCTGGTGTTGACACTTGAATTATTCAGTAGCGGCAAAGTAAATAAGGCTCAGTTCAATCCAACAACCTTCAAAATTGAAGGTTTGCGCTATTTGGTATATGGCTTCCCACTGATTCCTTCCTTTGTATCTGATTGGCACAAACCTGATTTATGTCTGCGAGTAAAAAATCTAGATGGCGATCAGAAGTTCATTGTTCGTATCGATCAGCAGACACTTGTTTTTTATGCACGGCGCGTTGATACCAATTTTTTTAACACTATCGATTATAAAAAATACATTTCGTTGTATCAGGCTAGCGTTCTGTCACATTTTGATGCTGACAACAATTTACTAAAAGTTAATGGAGTTAAGTACCTTAGTTTTTTCCGCCCGTTTTGCTTAGAAGATAAGAAGGAAGCACAAGCATGAGACCAAGAGTAAAACTAACTAACGCAACACTCATCTCAATTAAATCTGACTTAGAAGATAAGGTTGAACAGGTGCTTTACGCTACCTTTGCTGAGGATAATGAAAGCGGTAAAAAAGGTGAGGCTTTGTTCACTACAAAAATTATGGAAGTCAATGGTCTCGAATATAGAACCTTTGGCGCTGATTTTTATACCTTAGATGCTGAACCAAAAGAGTTCGATGTAAGTGTATTTGAGTTCAATTTAATGCATGAGTGTATGTACTCTCCTGAGGAGTTATTAGAGTTTCGAGATATGCTCCCTGCTAGCTATTAGTAGGGGAGTACGTTGGATAGAACATATTTAAAGGATGCCTACATAGTATCTGTTTACGACTATAAAGAATTTGAAAAACTATTTCTCGGCGATTTTCTATCTGGCGTTGTTATTGACGACGAAACATTCAGATTTCGGCCATTTGAGCAAATCGTGACTTCAAAGATTGTTAGCAAATCTGCTGATGGGGATAAGTTAGAAATAAACACACATAGTGGGAGTTGCTATGTGATTGATGCTGACCATAAGTTAATTGATATTTCGTTTGTTGAACTGGTTGTTATGAGAGCAGGAGTTTACTCGGCTGATCGTATTTTAGAAATTAGAGAACAACTCAAGTCTCAAAATATAAGTCATTAAATAAACGAAATGGGTTAATTAGGTTTTACTATCGAGGTTGGCAAGGCTATCAATTAGATCGTCGTAGTCATTACCCTTGATACTTACATAGCCTATGTGTAGTTGGTTACAATGGTAGTTGTGTTTGATATCGGTGATTTTGATCAGGTCATTATTACGGTGAACTTCGAGATCTAGTCGTAATAAAAGCCATTTAGGGGCATCATACTGCCAGCCTTTATAAATGCTAACAGCTTTGAAACCGTTATTTGGCTTTTCGTTCATTAACTCATCGGCATATTCTTTCAGAAGCTTGTTAAAGCTATTCTCTATTTTGAAATTGTTAATATCGACAATACTCATGTTGTAGTTTTTGCCTTAATCTTTTCTATCTATTGAATTATTTTGCTCTTGTCAGCTTAATTAATATCTAAGGTAGCAAATCAATACCAAACTGCTTTAACAATAAAGAAAACAACCAAAAACAAATTACCACTGCTATCGAACTTATAAGTAACGATAACCAAAAACTGTAGCGTTGCATCAGCATTGGAAAAAGTAAAAACATAGGTAATGTGGGAATTACATACCAAAAAGTGTACCACGCATGGTTTGCTATTTTCTCAGCAGGTTGTTTTTCAACATATAACCAAATCATTGTTAAAACTGTAACTGTAGGTAAGGCTACTATCATTGCACCCAGTTTATCACTTCGTTTCGCTAGTTCAGAAGCTGCGACAATTTTCGTTGCAGTGATCAAATACTTAGTTATTAGCCATGCCATGAATTGCTTCTCACATTAAAAACCGATTGCCTGTCGGTTTTTAATGTGGCAATATTACCAACGAATTTTTAAGAGTAACGTTTTATGCAGTTAGGTGAACTGGAAAAGTTAGTGCTTCAACATTTCTGGAATGTGAAAGAAGCGGATGCAAAGCAAGTACATAAAGTACTGGGGCTAGCTCGTGGTAATTCTTTAAATACCATCCAAAGCACGCTTGATAGATTATTTAAAAAAGAGCTGCTTAACCGCACTAAACAAGGCCATGCCTACTGCTATTCAGCTAGAGTAGATAGAGAGGGTTTAATTGCTCAGCTTATTTCAAATGTGACCAGTGACTTTGTTGAAAATGGTGAAAATAGCTTAATTGCAGCGTTCAGTTCAGCGTCAGCACAGCTTAATGACGAACAACTTGATACTCTTGAGCAACTGATTGAAAGACAACGCAAAATCAGAAAGGGAAAGTCTTAACTATGTTGGTTGGAGATATAGCAATTGCGTTAAATTTACTCAGTGTTGCAGTGCTTGCATTTGGGATCGGTATTGCTAGTGTTGCTGTTGTATCTCGTTTTGTTCTATCCAACCTCAAAAAAACTCATTTTAGCACTCAAATATTTTTATTATGGTCGCTGGTTAGTGCCCCTTGGTGGATAGCTATTTTCTGTATCGGCTATTTCTCGCCATACAAAATTAGTTTTGTTAATTCAACGTGGTTCGAGGAATTCGCTCACTGGCATCATATCTATATTTTTAGTTTTTCTAGTTGGCATTCTATAACACTATTTTTAGCTACAATTTATTTAGTTTGGCGCGTAATTAAGACAATCTTTGATAGAACCAAACAGTCCGTCGCATTATCGAATTTGCTAAGCTTTACTCATGCACAAAACGCTATAACGACTAATGGAAATCAATACTTATTGATGCCAGTTAAAATTCCAGTCGCATTTACCACAGGGTTCTTATCACCCAAGATCTACGTATCCACGGGGCTACAACGTCAAATTAACGATGAACAACTCAATATCATTGTTAATCATGAACTAGCCCATGTAACGGCAAGAGATCCCTTATTCAAAGTACTATTTACAGCACTTGCCAGCTTCTATCCATCACGTATAAAACAAACTTTAATCGAGCAATATGTATTATTAACAGAGAAAATAGCAGACTATGAGGTCACTAAAGAGTATGACAACCTAGATGTCGCACAGACATTAATTGATGTCGCTAGGCTTCAAAAAGCACTTCCTACTGATTACGATCAGGCGTCTGTTAGCTACTTCGGACATGATCACACGAGTCTTCGTGTTGAGCGGTTATTAAATCCAATAAATAAACCGTCACTTTCTACTATCATCGTAGCACTAGCATTATTGGCAACTATGCCAGTACTAGCGGCATCCACTGTCGATAGTTTTCATCATATTATTGAAACTTTTTTCATCCATTAATTAAGGATAGGGAATGAGATTTAACCTTTATAAAAGCAACGAAAAAAAACCGATAGGCTATCGGTTTTTTGTTCTTGGTTTGGCCGTAACAACAGGGCTTGGTTTAACAATGCCTACTCCCTCTTGGGCTAATTCGCAAACCCAGCAGCAAATACAGTCATCACATCAGATTATTAATCTGAGCAAAGCTGTGACCATGACCCTAGAAAGTCATCCTGAATTAAAAGCGCTGGTAGCTAAAGAAGCTGTGTGGCAAGGCAATATTGAGCAAGCTGCCATTGGAGAGCGCCCTCAAATAGGTCTAATGATTGAGGATGCGTTAGGGACAGGTGAGCATAGTGCATTAAAAAGTATGCAATCAACGCTTACATACTCTTGGCTCCTTCAACAAGAGCAAATTGAAGGCAGAGTAAATGCGGCAAAAAGCCAAGCAAGTGCAGTACATCTAGAACAGAAAATAAAAGCACTCGATTTATCTGCGATTGTTGCCAAGCTGTTTGTTGAAATCTTGATACAGCAAGAGCGTTTAAAACTTAATAAATTAGCGGTGTCTCAAGCACAGGAAGTGGTTGACGCAATCGATAAAAGAGTAAAAGCTGGCAAAAGTTCTAATGTTGAAATGAGGTTGGCTCAAGCTGAGCTGGTTCGAAGAAATCTAGCGGTTGAAGATTTAGAGTACGAATTAAAAGCCAGTCATTATCAACTGTCATCCCTATGGGGTAAGCCTCAGGCAGAGCTTAAGTTAACAGGTAACTTAATGCTTAAACCGGAAATACCCTCAGTAGAAGGCCAGCTAACCAAACTTAAGCAAATCCCGCAAATACAACAGTTTGTTAATGAACAACGAATCGCCCAGTCTCAAATGGAACTTGCACGTATTGAAGCAAAACCTCAGTGGCAATTTACTGCGGGATTAAGGCGATACGAAACGACCGATGATTTTGGTTTAGTGGCGGGTATCTCTATTCCTTGGGGAAGTGAAAATAGAAATGCAGGAACAATAGCTGCCTTACGTGCAAAGCAAGATGTGCTGGCAAGTCAGCAACAAGCCTTAATGCAGAAACTGGATGCACAGCTATATGTGCTACTACAAGAAATGGCGTATTCCCACCATGTCATTGAAACAATTCAAGCACAAATTATTCCCGAACTAGAAACCGCATTGAAGGAAGCAAGTCAGGCATTTGATATCGGAAAGCTGAGCTACAACCAGTGGAGTGATATCCGTAGAGAGCTACTTAGTGCCCAAAATCAGTTACTTGATGCTTATCAATCTTTGCACTTACAACATATTGAAATTCAACGTCTAACTGGCGTGTCCGTTAGTGATAGCGAGTAGAACAGTGAGCAATCTTATGAAAAATAAAAATATTCTGTCGTCATTGAGCTTGGCGATTATTATCGCATTAACAGGTGTCGCTGCACCTAATGCTGTTGCGGCATCAACACCTGCGGCTGAACAAGCTGAACCAGAGAAAGGTCCACACCGTGGCCGCATGTTACGAGATGGTGACTTTGCCATTGAACTATCTATTTTTGAAACAGGTGTACCGCCAGAGTTTCGCGTTTGGGCGACTAATGACGGACAGCCTATCGATCCACAGAAAGTCGATTTAAACGTAAAATTAATTCGTCTAGGCGATGGCACTGATGATATTAACTTTAATGTCCAAGGTGACTTTCTTCGTGGTGATATGGTGATTTATGAGCCTCACTCTTTTGTTGTAGCCATTGAAGCCACTTATCAGGGAAAAAAATACAACTGGCGATATGACAACTTCGAAGGTCGCACCACGATTGAGCAGGCAGTTGCCGATGCAATGGAAATCAACACTGAAATTGCAGGCCCAGCAACCATTCATCAAACCATACCCGCTTATGGCAAATTAAGTTTACCTGTGGATGCTAAGCGAAACATTGCAGCCCGTTTTGACGGTGAAATCACCAAGTTGCATGTCAATTACAGTGAAACCGTTAAAAAAGGCCAAACGCTATTCACTGTAGAAAGTAATGAAAGTCTTAAACCCTACGTTATCAAAGCACCAGTTAGCGGTGTCGTTACTCAGTTATTTGCAAACGCGGGTGAGCAAACAGGTGGTAGAACCTTACTGACCATTACCAATTTCACTCGCCATATCGCCAAATTAGCGGTTTATCCTTCGGACTATGCCAAGGTGAAACTGGAAACGCCAGTAACGCTAAACGTTGAAGGTCATGAGGAAAGCTTTGCAGGTAAGGTGACATTTATTGAGCCTAGCGTAAGAGATGATCAGGCAAGAATAGTTTGGGTCGAATTAGCTGATGGTCACTTTTCTGAAGGAAGTTTTGTAAAAGCTGACATAGAAGTTGCCACTATTGACGTGCCACTGGCTGTAAAACGTGTTGGCTTGCAAGGCTTTAGAGACTTTACTGTCGTTTACGCCAAAGTGGGTGAGCAGTATGAAGTTCGTATGCTTGAGCTGGGTCGAGCAGGAGGCGAATGGATTGAAGTATTAGGTGGCTTAAAAGTAGGAACGGAATACGTGACTGACAATAGCTATATCTTAAAAGCCGACATTGAAAAGTCTGGCGCGTCACACGATCACTAGGAGCGTAACAATGTTGGAGTCAATTTTACGCTTTTCAATAAAGCGCAAATTCCTTGTGATGGTGATGGTGTTAGCTGTGTCAGGTCTGGGAATTTGGAATTTTACCAAACTACCGATTGATGCAGTGCCCGATATCACCAATGTGCAAGTCATGATCAATACCGAAGCGGCTGGTTTTACTCCGTTAGAAGTTGAGCAAAGGGTAACCTTTCCGTTAGAAACTGCGTTGTCGGGTTTACCGGGGTTAACCTATACCCGCTCAGTTTCTCGTTATGGCCTATCTCAAGTGGTTGCAATATTCAGTGATGATACTGATGTCTATTTTGCTCGTCAGCTTGTTAATGAGCGTTTATCAGCGGCACGCGCTGAATTACCGCAGGGCTTAGAGCCTCAACTTGGGCCAATTGCTACAGGTCTAGGTGAAATATTTATGTTTACCGTTGATGCTGAGCCTGATGCGACACATGTTGATGGCACGCCTATTACACCAATGGATTTACGAACCGTACATGACTGGACCATAAGACCACAATTAATGCGAGTGCCGGGTGTAGTAGAAGTGAACCCGATAGGCGGATTCGAGCGTGAAATATTAGTCGCTTTCAAACCTGAAAAGTTACTTGCTTTTGGGCTGTCACAAGCCGAAGTGGTTGATGCAATTTCGAAAAACAATCAAAACCAAGGCGCAGGCTTTATTGAGCAAAATGGCGCACAGTGGCTGTTAAGACTACCCGGTCAGGTTGCCGACATGGAATCAATTGGTAATATTCCACTTAAGTCGGTTGATGGTTCATCACTTTACATTAAAGACGTAGCCGATATTGAAAATGGCAAAGGGCTAAGAACTGGCGCTGCTACACAAAATGGTCGTGAAGTGGTGATGAGTACGGTATTTATGCTTATTGGCGAAAATAGCCGCACCGTTGCCCATGCCGTGGGAGAAAAACTCAAAGAAATTAACGCCACTTTACCAGAAGGCATTGTCGCAACCGCTGTTTATGATCGTACTAAATTAGTTGATAAAACCCTACAAACGGTTCAACTTAACCTGACAGAAGGGGCGGTTCTGGTAATCGTTGTACTCTTTGTCTTGTTAGGGAATTTCCGAGCGGCATTTTTAACGGCCTTAGTGATCCCTTTTGCTATGTTAATGACAGTGACAGGTATGGTGCAAACTCGCGTGAGTGCAAACCTGATGAGTTTAGGCGCGTTAGATTTTGGTTTGTTAGTCGATGGAGCCATTATCATCGTAGAAAATTGTCTTCGCAGGCTAAGTCAGGCGGGAAACAATCCTTTGCCATTAAAAGAACGCATGGAATTGGTGTTCGAAGCAACGAAAGAAGTCATACGCCCAGCGTTATTTGGCGTGTTTATTATCACCGCTGTTTACTTACCAATTTTTGCCTTAGAAGGCGTTGAAGGCAAAATGTTCCACCCGATGGCGATCACAGTGGTTATCGCGTTACTTAGCGCTATGGTGTTATCGGTTACCTTTGTACCAGCTATGGTTGCGTTGTTATTTAAAAAGCCTGTGAAAGAAAAACATAGCCCAATAATTCGTGGTGCTGCTGTTCTTTACAAACCCTCTTTGAACTGGGTATTAAAAGCCCGTTGGTTAGTTGTTGTAGCCGCAACAGTATTAGTTGGCTTTTCAGGTTATCAGGCAACTAAGTTAGGCAGTGAATTTGCGCCTAATTTGGATGAAGGTGATATTGCCATGCACGCGCTGCGAATTCCGGGTACGTCACTGTCTCAAGCAATCGCGCTTCAGGAATCTTTAGAAGATAAAATTAAACAAATGCCAGAAGTTGAACGCGTGTTTGCCAAAATAGGCACAGCCGATGTTGCAACTGATGCCGTACCGCCAAGTGTTGCAGATAACTTTATTATTCTGAAACCTCGCGAGTTATGGCCTGATCCAGATAAAACAAAAGCACAAATCGTAGAAGAATTAGCAGCGCTCGTTGAACCTATTCCGGGAAACCGCTATGAGTTCTTGCAGCCAATACAAATGCGTTTCAACGAATTATTAGCTGGGGTCAGAGCTGAGCTTGCGATAAAAGTATTTGGTGATGACTTTGATACCTTGGCTACCTTAGGGGATGAGATTGAAGGTGCAATCACTCAAGTTGAAGGTGCCGTAGATATACAAGTAGAGCAAACCACTGGGTTGCCGATGCTTAGCCTAGTGCCTAATCGCGAAAAACTGATGCAGTTTGGCATTAACATTAGCCAAGTACAGTCGCAAGTGGCAACAGCTATGGGCGGTACAATCGCAGGTAAGTTTTATCGAGGCGATGTGCGCTCAGATATTGTAGTAAGGCTTGCAGAATCTAAGCGAAATAATATTGATGAACTGCCCTATTTGCCTATTAGACTAGCAGATGGTCATTCAGTACCACTTAAAGAATTGGTTGATATAGAGCTGATATCTGGTGCTAACCAAATAAATCGTGAAAATGGTAAGCGTAGAGTTGTTGTGACTGCCAATGTTCGTGGTAGGGACTTAGGTAGTTTTGTTGCAGACATCCAAGCAGCCATTAATGAAAATGTTGAAGTACCTTCTGGTTATTGGGTGGAGTTTGGCGGTACTTACCAAAAACTTCAATCCGCTTCAGAGCGCCTAAGTATTGTTGTACCAGTTACTTTAATCATGATCGTTGGTTTATTAATCCTCGCGCTTAACTCATTTAAAGATGCCATGATCATCTTTACGGGGGTTCCGCTCGCATTAACAGGTGGTATTGCTGCCCTGTTATTACGTGATATTCCGTTCTCAATTTCGGCAGCGGTTGGCTTTATTGCTTTATCAGGTATCGCCATTCTTAATGGCCTAGTTATGGTGTCGTTCATTAGAGAGTTACGTAAAGGTGGAATGGAGCTTAATAAAGCTATATATGATGGAGCTTTAACTCGTCTTCGACCAGTGCTAACTACGGCATTAGTCGCATCATTAGGGTTTATTCCAATGGCTTTAAACACGGGCATTGGCTCAGAAGTTCAGCGGCCTCTAGCGACAGTGGTCATTGGTGGCATTATTTCCTCAACGATTTTGACCCTGTTTGTCATCCCCGCCTTATACAGAATTTTACATAAAGAAAAGGAGTCTATTTTGACTGATGTTGAAGTATTGGAGTCGCAAGATGCCAAATAACATCATTAAAGCATTAACCTATTTAGCAATCGCGTTGCTGGCAGTTGTTAGCGTAGAGGCTTTTGCTCATGGTGTTGATGATACAACCAGAGCATTTTTAGAGCAAAATACAGGTGTTCAGTTTATTCCGTTTTTATACATAGGCGCTAAGCATATGATGACGGGCTATGACCACTTGCTGTTTTTAGTCGGTGTTATCTTCTTCTTGTATCGTAGCCGTGACGTACTGTTGTACGTCACCATGTTTACTATTGGGCATAGTACAACCCTGTTATTTGGTGTGTTAAGTGACATACAGGTCAACGCTTATTTAATTGATGCCATTATCGGTTTTTCCGTAATTTATAAGGGATTCGATAACTTGGGCGGCTTTAAGCGTTGCTTTAACTGGCAACCCAGTACTCAATGGGCTGTACTGATTTTTGGTCTGTTTCATGGTTTCGGTTTAGCGACCAAATTACAAGAATTTAACCTTCCAGAAAATGGTCTAGTGACCAATTTAGTTGCGTTCAATATAGGAGTCGAGCTTGGTCAATTTGCCGCTTTAGCGCTTATTTTAATTTTGATAAACGCTTGGCGAAAGTGGCCTTCATTCCAACGTTTTTCAACAGTAACCAATACCGCGCTAATGAGTGCAGGTGTGATGCTTATGGGCTTGCAGCTCACAGGTTATTTCACCCTTTAATCAAACTAGATAAATACAGAACATAGAAAAGAGAATTTTATGCAACATACAGTTAGTACAAAAACACTCATTAAGGCAAGCATTTCAGCAGTCGTTGTCGCAGCCATTGTGCTTATTACATTAATATTACCAGCCGAGTACAACATCGATCCTACAGGCATTGGCGGCAAGCTAGGGTTAACTGCGCTAGCACACGCTGCTGAAGCAGAGAAAACGCCAATAGAGGCGACTAAAGGCACTGATGACTTTCAAACGATAGAATTGACCGTCCCTGCGGGACGCGGCATAGAATATAAATTCTATATGAAGCAACATGACAAAATGACTTATGAATGGTTAACCGATGGTGCTCCATTGTATTTCGATTTACATGGTGAACCAGAAGGCGACACAACGGGATATTTTGAAAGCTATGTTATTGCCACTTCAGATGAAATGAAAGGTAGCTACACCACACCATTCGCAGGCTCTCATGGTTGGTATTGGAAAAACAATTCAGATAAGCCTGTTTCAATTCAGCTATTGGTTAAAGGCCAATATGAAGTGATTGGCCTTAAACAATAAGTAATACAACGTAACTCATTTCACAATAAACGGAGATTAATATGAACAAACTATTATCAATTATTACGCTTTGCGGTGCCTTGCTAACTAGTAATGTACAGGCACATGGAGATCATGGTGTCATCAGCGGTCAGAAAGCTGTTAGCATCGCTGCAACACATATTCAAAAGATGACGTTTAAAGACGCTGGTTTTGAAGTCGGTAAGTTAGATGAGTCATGGAAAAATATTGATAAGTCGCAACTTTCGATTGCTAGCGTTGAAGACAATTTCTATGTAGTTAGTGCATCTAACTCTACAACTGAAAGGAAACTATATTTCCAAGTCATTAAAAATGGTCAGGTCAAGGCAGTTAAATATATAAATGAATTTTAATTTTATTAGTATCAATTTGCTTTATTGTATTTGTTAAGAGCCATCGTTAGTGGGTGTTTCTTCATTAAATATTATCGCTTTTTCTCCTTCGATTTGTGAAGGTGCGTACGTTAAATGTCCACTATTTCCTAATGCATTTAAAATGAGACTAGTATTTGGTTTTCAGCTGCTAGATTAAAAGAACGGTATGTTAAGGTTTTTTGAGTTATTCGCTAGAATACCATAATAATTTTAAATGATTGCATCGGGAGGTTGAATTGAAGGGAACGTCTAACTTAACTATCGATTTAGCTAAATAAAAGCATTTAACCCTATTGGGAAAAGCTTTCACATGAGAAAGCTACTATGAACCAAGTGTGCAATTAAAAGTAAGGTTGCAATCCAGACTAAAATAAAGGCAATTGCGCTAATATAGCTGATTGGCCTTTCATTGCATTGTTGAGCTTTTATTTCTGCTGTTCGTAAGATTTTTTTTGGTGTTAAATAAATAATTAGTGCTAAACCAAGAGGCACTATTATAAAGTCATCAATCATCCCCAATATAGGTATGAAATCTGGAATTAAATCTATCGGGCTTAGTGCGTTAGCTGCGACTATAATTGCAATGGTTTTTATATACCAAGGTAGTGCTCGCTCGCGAGATATAAAATATACAACTAATGTTTGGCGCTTCAGTTCCCGTATTTTTTGTTTGAAATTTTGTAATATCATATATCACCCTTACCTACACAAGTTCATATTTGTAATTGATCGAAGATGAACTGACAGCTATTGGCAGATAAAAAGCCAATAGAGTAACAAGCTGAGTTATTCTTTTTTCAGAGAATACCAATGGTTTTTATATGCCAAACTTCCCCACAATACATGAGCCAATGCGATCTCTGAAGTGTCACGGTTAATATCTATTGGCGATATTTTGTTGAGTTCATAATTATATTGAAAGTTCAAAGGTGCTTTACTTGGCTGAAGGATGGTTACTTCATCATTAATCATATAAGCAAAATTCTCTGCATACTGCATCATTGCTCTGTTAGAAGCAGTCGGATCTGTAAGGTCTTGACCTAACATTGGTGAAATATTCTCTATACCCATTAATGACAAAAGTGTTGGCGCTAAATCTATTTGACTGACTATTCGCTTATCTAAAGTGGGTTCTTTACCTGAATTTAGGATCACGCCCGGAATGTGGAAATTGTTAATGGGAACAAGATCTTTGCCCGTTGCTCTTGCATCATGGTCGGCAACAACGAGAAATATTGTGTTTTCCCAATAGGCTTGCATCTTTGCTTTTGCAATAAATTGTCCTAACACATAGTCAGCATATTGTATGGCTTTATGACGCAGTAATTCTTTGCCATCATATTGTTGTAATTGTTCATCAGTGTATTGAATTGGTGAAACAATACTGTCAGGTATTTCAAAGGGATCATGGTTACTTGACGTAAATATGAAACTAAAAAATGGTTTTCCTTCGTTATGAAGCTTAGTTAATTCAATATCAGCTTGATTAAACAGATCTCCATCGCTTGCCCCCCAAGACGCTACAAATTGTGGGTTTTCAATATCATTAAAGTCAACAATGTCAGTAAAGCCGTTTCCTAAAAAGAAGCTTTTCATGTTGTCGAAATGACTTTCTCCGCCATATATGAATTGAGTCTCATAACCATTTTCTTTGAGCAGAGATGCAATAGTAAAGAAGTCCTTTTGCGATTTATCTAACTTAACAACGGCCCTAGAGGGAGTTGGAGTAAAGCCAGTTATAACCGCTTCAATACCTCTAACGGAGCGAGTACCTGTTGCGTACAACCGTTTAAATGCCCAGCCTTCTTGATTTAATTTATCAATTTCAGGTGTTAGCGGGATTCCACCAAGAGATGATACATATTGGGCACCTAAGCTTTCTTCAAGGATTATCACCAAGTTTTTTGGTTGTCCTTTAAAGCTCGGAGGGCGTTTAGTTAAAGTGGGTAAGTTATCGTTTTTGAAGCTTTCTAAAGGTTGTTTTGACTCCTGACGAACTAGTTCAATTACTCGATCATCTTCCATCTTGCCATATAGCTTGGCTGCATTTTTTTCATCACCGAATTGGTCGTATGCATGTGCAACACTATATGCAGAATTAAGGGTAAGAGAATTGATCAATGGATCTGTTGAAAAATACACAAAAGCAGGGTTAATAGGACGATGCCCTAATGTGCCTCTCGCGCACAGAAATACCAAAAGAAATAATGTGAAAAATGAAAGCAATTTTTTCTTCCATGTATATCTAGGTAACTGAGGAGGCTGTTGGACTACTAACTCCAGCTTTTGCCATATATATTTGCTAGGCAAAACAAGTAGAGAAAAAACGATAATCAACGTTAATAAGTGACCATTGATAAGCATTTTTGAAACCTCTTCAGGATAATTTAAATACTCAATAAATAGTCTATTTGGTCGAAAGCCGTATTCGGTGATAAATGCAGGGGTTGCAAGCTCAAAAAATATGAAAGCTAAGGCTGCGACGAAGAAGTAGCATTTTAAAACGGTAAACCATGCCTTTTCCATTTTGGTGCCTAAAAACCAAATATGGGCCAGCGCTGGTAAAGCAAAAATATAACCTACGGCACTAAGATCGATCCGAAATCCATTAATAACAAGGGTTAATAAACTAGATGGTTCTTCAAATCGATCTAGCTGCCAGAGTGAGAGTCCTAATCTAGATAACGTAAGAAATAGTAAGGTTGCAACTGCAAAAGCAAGAAAAGGTCTTAAAGCATAAAATATGGAAGTAAACATCGATGGGTCGCCCTGTATAAAACTCGATGTTTACAGTAGATAAAAAAGCTTAAGATCCGCTTAAGGCAAACTTAAAATTATCATTGCCTTACAGAAGAATAGCTATCCATGTAAGCAATGCAATTGTGATACTAATGAATACAGCCGCAGAGCCTAAATCTTTAGCCAGTCCAGACAAAGGGTGAATCTCTAGGCCAACTCTATCAACAACAGCTTCGATAGCCGTATTAATAATCTCAGTAAAAATGATGAATAAAACCGCAATAATGAGTATTAGTTGCTCTGCTAAGGTGATCTGAAACAAGAATGTGGCAGGAATGCTTACCAGTAGCAGTAATAGTTCTTGTTTGAACGCAGATTCATTTTTAGCTAACCATTTAAACGCCCTAAACGAGTTTAACGAGGCCAAGTAAATTCTGTGCAAGCCTTTTGGCTTATTTTTATTATCAAACATTTGTTAACTCTCTGAGTTGAAGATGTATTTGTCACTTAAAACGTAATTACTAATTGTTCCAGCCACTACACCTAATACAAAAGCAATATAGTGGAAGATTGGTAAAGGAAACAAAGCAACTATCATGGTAAAAACAGTAAAGTTTGGAATTAAAGATAAAAGAGCACTGATAAACGCTTTTGGTATCTGTACCTTGCTAGACAAGTGAAAGCGATCTTTAAAAGTAAACCGACGATTACCATAAAAAGTAACTAATACGGCAGAGAAAAAAGCATAACTTCTAACTACATATAGATTGTGGTCTAAAAAGTTTAAACCTATGTAAAAGATGCCGAAGTCAACTAAAAAGGCACTTCCTCCGACAATTAAAAACTGTAGAAATTGTTTTGAAATCAGCGATTGCATAGTAGCACTATTTTTCTTTTGTTGTTCTTAATCGATTCGCAGTGTTCCGTTAGGCGCTTGCTAGAATGGTACTTTTTAAGGTTGACCACTAGGTAATATTCTTTTTCTGGTGCATTGGCATTGAAGAGCATTGCATTTCCTTGCGAATAGTACCGCCCAGAAAAACTCCGTTTATCCAAATAGTAGATAGGAGTGGAATCATCTAGTTCGCTTAGTAGCCATTTATCACTCCTGTTTTTAAAGTCCTCTTGAGCAAATAGCAGCACAATAAAAAGCAAAGCTGGGGTTATAGAACCTAGCAACACAATGTTTCTATTACAGCGCTTAAGCCATATTGACAATATTAGTGCTAGTGCTGGTAAGCCCGGTAAAACATATATAGGTAGAACGTTTCCGGCGAAAGTAAACAAAATCATCGGGGATACTAGCCAGAAGCCGAGAAAGGATACTAACTGTTCGTCACCAGTGCACAGTGGGCTAGTCGTTGTGAAGTTCAGCTTGGATTTAAAGAGTTTGAAAAGTAGAACAAATGACCAAGGGAATGCTACCGCAAGCCAATACAACCATATAATCCCTCTCGGCTCGTCATGAGCAGTACCGTAAAGATCGCCTTCCCAGCCGCTTTCCACAAATCGAGACCAGTGTTCACCTATGATGAAATAATCAATAAAGCCGGGGGTCGCTTGCTCCGCCATAAAATACCAAGGGGCAGCAATCAGGAGAGAAATCGATAACCCTGAAAAAATAGGAACCTTCTTAAATAGTGCCTTAAAACCTTGAATCAATCCAAAGTTTAGGACTAACCAAGCTAAGATTGATAACCCCACGAGAACAATAATGATGGGACCTTTAGTGAGCAGTCCTATCCCGATCCCAACAAACCCTAAATATGACCAATTCTTGTCACCTGCCCACCCTAAATAGAAGCCAACCATAGCGAGCGTCATTGACAAAGTTAGCAGTGAATCGGTCATTACCATGCCACTTGCAACGTAAAACCCCAAAGAAGTAAGTAAGATAAATGTCGTTACTAGGGCAGATATTCCAACCCTTTTGGCAAATAGAAAAACAACCAACAAGCTCATTAACCCGGTTATTAAGTGTGGGAGCCTGATAGAAAATTCACTATTATCCAGCAAGCTAATAGATAGAGCGCTTGCCCATGTGTGCATGGGGGGCTTACCCCAAAATGGCACATCATAATCAAATTGCGGGGTTAACCAGTTGCTTGAATCAACCATGATACGAGCTATTTCGCCATATCGAGCTTCGGTTGTATCCATTAATGGATACATGCCAATTGATACTAGTCTGAATAATATGAACGCAACAAATGCCAAGAGTGTTAATTGCTTAATTTTCATCTCTTGACCTGTTTAACGGGAAACTCAACTCTTGTCACTGAACTTTCCATTGCTTCAGATACTACCTCATCTTTTATGATGAACCTTGGACGGTTTTTCACTTCGTTATATATTCGACCAACATATGAGCCGATGAGTCCAATAGAAAGTAGCTGAAAGCCACCTAAAGCCAGCATTGCAACCATAATAGTTGGGAAGCCAGTAACAGATTCACCAAAGAACATTGTTTTTAGAATTATCCATAAGCCGTATAAAAATGATGTAAAAGCGAGTGTACCTCCCAAGTAAGTCGCCAATTGAAGTGGTTTAGTACTAAATGAGGTAATACCATCAACCGCTAGACCAACTAGTTTTAAAAACGGCCATTTTGACTCGCCACACCAGCGTTTATCTCTTTCAAATTGTAAAGTTACTTGATCAAATCCCGGCCAACCTAACAACCCCTTCATGTAAACATTCTTTTCGCTAAGTTGGTTAAGCTCATTTACAACTCTTCGGCTCAATAACCTAAAGTCGCCAACATCAGCAGGGATATGGTAGTCGGAAAGCTTGTTAAGAATTTTGTAGAACATTGAGGCCGAGAACTTTTTAAACCAAGATTCACCGCGACGTATGCTTCGTTGCATGTTGACGATATCGAAACCGTTTTTCCATTTGGAAATCATCAAAGGAATGAGTTCAGGAGGATCTTGTAAATCAGCATCAATTAAGATGACAGCTTTGCCATTGGATTTTGAAAGCCCCGCACACATCGCTGCTTCTTTACCAAAGTTTCTGCTCAAATTGATTAAAAGTACTTTTGTACAGGTTTGCTTGAAGTCATTTATGACTGCGGTGGAACCATCTGTGCTACCGTCATTAACGTATATGATTTCAGATGATTCATGCACCGTATTTAATACCGATGTCAGCCGCTTATGAAACTTAGGTAAAACAGACTCTTCGTTGAATACGGGGACAATTACCGATACATCAATTTCTTTTGGACTTCGTTGTGGACTATTCATATCAGCATCTCCTCTTTTGGAATGTACTCATAGTTGCATTCCAAACTTAAGGGTTACTGAAAATTATCTGAAAACCTACATTGAGATAATATATCTTTATCTGCGTTATACGTTGTAGACCGCACTCCCGTGAGACCTAATAAAAGATCAAAGACGTTATCGTGAGAAACAGGAAGGTTTTCGGCTTCTTTCACGCACTTAGTATTAGTATTGTTACCAAATATTTTGACAATAAGTGGTATGTGTAATTGTTCTTTTGGTGCGAAAACATAGGGAATACCATGCAAGTATATTCCTTTTTCTCCCAATGATTCGCCATGATCAGAAGTATAGAGTAAAGCCGTCTCTATCCTAGAATTTATACTTAGTTTTTCCAGCCTTTCAATAATTTGAGCTAATACAAAATCAGTGTAAGCAATACTATTGTCATAGGCGTTTACAAGCTCTTCGCTGGTACAATTTTGAATATCACTACGTTGGCAATCTGGTATGAAGTACCGATGACCACTAGGATATTTTGTAAAATAATCAGGTCCTCGCGAACCTGCAATATGCAATATTATTAATGTGTTACTGTGGGTAATATTCGCTAGCTTTTGGTCGAGCTGTTTAATGATCGCTTCATCATAACAACGGTTTTCCTGACAAAGTTTTGGATAGTCACTCTGCGTAATTTTGTGTCGTTTTATGCGTTTACAAACACCTTTACAGCTCGTGTTGTCATTCGCAATCCACAACACATTAACACCCGCTAATTGAATAATATCTAGAACGTTTTGCTTTGCATTTGCTACGCGCTTATTAAAATTTTGCCTATCTAAATTGGAAAATATACACGGGATTGAAACTGCTTTAGACGTGCCACAAGAAGTCATGTTGGTGAAACTGATGACGTTCCAGTTTTTAGTATACAGGTTTGTTTGTTTTTCGTAGCCATTTAACGAAAAGTTTTGGGCACGAGCTGTTTGTCCTAGCACTAAAACAGTAACTCGCTCCTCATCATTGCTCATCTTGGGTTTCGTGTCTATTAGCTCAAAGTGAGGAGGTGGATACAGCACATTTCTCTGTAAGTATTTAGCTGACGAGTCTAGTAACGCATACGGTGTGAGGTAGCCAATGAGATCACCATTATTTCTGCCTACGGATGCATAATTTGAATAGAACACTAATGCAATAAATAGCAACACAGAAAAGCTACCTAATAATAGCTTTAGTCGAGCGAATAATTCGCCTGAGAAAGTGGAATATGAGAGCTTAACATTAAAAATAAAAATCGAAGGAATGATGCCAAATACGAGCAAGAATATTAGTGTGGAGTAGCTCATATATGAGAGCACTTCGGTCGCGCTATTATCAGTAATACTCTCGATCATCCCATAATCAAAAATAATTCCATAATTTAGAGATGCATAAAACACGACAGATGATAACAGTACCAATATAATCAACGTGGGCTTGGTAATTTTTCTAAATGCAAAAAAGCACTGAATCAATACGGACAGTGACAACAGAAATAAAGGAACCGACAGCAAGAACAGCACATTAAACTGATCTAATCTGGTTATAGCTTGTGTGGCTTTTATTAGGAAAGGAATATTGAGAATGAACGCAATATAGCTGCACACCAACAGAATCAATTGATTGGTAGTCAGCTTTATATCCACTAACGACTTTATCTTCTTTTGCATCTGTGTCCCTTAGAAAGAATACTTTGTAGTTATGCGAAATTCGATGTTGTTAACTTTTTCATCTGAGGTGACAGGCTTTAGTACGTCAACGTGAATTACTCGACCTTCGCTGGTTTGAGTAGAATAGAACCTAGCCCCTAGGCCGATAGATGTCATCCATGATTGTTTCTGATCTTCGATATTACTCGATTGACCGAAAACCCGGCCTGTATCAACAAAAGCAGCGCCCCCCAATTCAAGTAACTTGTATATATTGATGTGTGGATAATAACGGGCTTCGACAGTGAATTGAGTGCTCCGGTCACCGTGTAAATACTGTAGTGGATAACCTCTCAAACCTGTTTCGCCACCTAAAACTATTGGCCTATCCTTAAATTGATTATGACCAAGCTGAGTGACGTTCTTAAAATATGCTCCCCACTGCCCATTTATTTTATGAAAGTACTCATTTTTCGCTGAAAACAACGCTCTATCTTTGTTATTGGAAGAATCGTAAGCTTCCCCCTCAAAAGAAGCGGTAAATAACCAGTAAGAATTTTCAAATACATCTATTCCTTTAGATAATTTTGAGCGCCAGATAATCGTTGGAGAGGTAGAAGATTCAGAGATATCAGAGCCTATATCAGCGGTAACATGCCAACCTAAATTGAAATCTTCAATATGATTAATCAAGTTTATATTAGTGAGCTTTCGGTAATCTTTTTGTAGGTATTCTACCCGAAAAAATGGATAGCTAAATTCCCTATCTGAAGGAAGGTTTACTTCTCCTGAAACAGTGTTTATGTCGGCTTCCTCAAACAAATGCTGTTCATTTGTGTAACCAATGCCAAAGCGTAAAGTATCTGATTCGGTGTCATTGTCTAACCAACTCCAATTTACTGTAGACAGCTTTTGTCGATGTTTGAACTGTTGAAGAATTTCACCAGCTTTATATTGAGTATCTATTTGTGTAAAGTTGTTAAAACCGATATTGAAGGCATATTTAGTATCAGAGCCAACAAAGTTTTTTGTGAAAAATAGAGATTCTGATGTGCCATCATCATTGTTGGCAAAGTTAATGTGGGCATTAATATTGTTATTCAAAAAAAGTGGTATGGTTGATTTTATCTTGTAGCCACTACGTTGATCATTGGTATAAGATTCAATTTCTGCATCGATACCTAACCCTAGAAAATTTCTATCTTTAATGCCAAAGGCGTACTTATTTTTGCCACCTTTACGACCAAAATCTACGGTAGGCATCATGGACCAGTTATCCCACGTTGCAACCTTTACCTTTTTGCTGTTTTGTTCAAACTCAACCTTAGCATCACGAATGTATTTTTTGCCTCGTAAATGGCGCTCTAACTCGTCAAGGTCGCTTTGTTCAAGGTTACATTTATCAACAAAAAATGCTGCTTCATTTAGTAATGTGCTTTCTTGGGTCTTGATATGTAAAAGGTTACCCCATTCATGTAAGAATATCGTATCGAGTGTTTCCAAATCGAAAATGTCATTTATCTCAAAAGAAATATTTTCTTGTTGGCTGCATTCGTTTGAACCTTCAGCGTAACTTCCTGCGCTAACCATTATCAGAAAGATTGCTGAAGAGGCTCTAGTCAGTAGCGGACTCATAGAAGCACCTTAATTATCTATAACAAGGGTTCTATGCTAGGTTTTGAACCTTAAGATTTGCTTAGCTCAAACTGATAATTGCCAGAATTTAACCTGATACCGCACGGTAGGCGTTGCTGCTTAGCTCTATTGAATTGAGGAAATTATGAGTGTGGCAACCTCTTCTCCGCTTTTTTCTTGCAAAAGCATGACAGGAATATATTCTTAATCGGTTGCCAACCATATGTGGGTTTTTCTTGTGCTATTTTTTCTTACTCTGGTTAATTTAACGCAATTCATCTTGCCTAAAGGGGTATCGATAAAAGAGAATCCGCTATTTTTAAAGCTATATTCCTTAATTCCTTTTTCACCATATACGTCATAGCGCAATTGATTGTCATCCAATTGACCATGACTAGTTAAGGCGTTTAACCTTAGTACCTCATAAACTAGCAATGGGTCTAATACATTACTAGGTAACTCTCTATCCAATAATTGAGTACCTTTATAGACAGTCAAAATTTCTTTTTCGTAATCAAATTTGAGTCGCAAATATTTGTCTTTTTTGAAGGTTCTAGAGTCCTTCCCCTGATAACTTAATGGAATCGCTGATTCTCCATTCCACAAAAATTCACTTCTTTCCATCGTTTCAATGCTATAGAAAAATGCTGAAGCACTCGTGTTAAATGAAACTGAATGATAATTAGCGGTTTTCTTAAAGACTCTATATGCCTCCCCATATTTTTTATTACCTCTGTATACAGTGTATCTCGCTGTATATTCATTTAGTTTTATAATATCTTCATCGCTATGGTTCGTAGCAGCAGACGCATAAGTCTGTGCTGAATTACAAACCGTTAAGAATAATGAGATTTTTATAAGTGTATTAACTAGTCGCATGAAATTTAATCATCAATTATCTTTTGCGTCATGCAAAACATCGAGTTCAGCTTTATATACAGGGGAGTCGAGACCAAAAGCTCCTAAAATCGTGTGGAATACATTAAATTGGGAATGATTTGATGCCTGTTTAAGCGTACTCAAATCAAGTTTTTTTTGTTTGAGGAGTTCATCCGAAGTCCAAATCAAAAATGGAATGTTTTTTTGATAGTCTGGTGCAAAAGTGTTGGGTGTTCCATGCAAATATAGTCCATGTTCACCAAGCGATTCACCGTGGTCGGATATATACATCATCGCAGTTGATGCGCCTTTTATACTTTGTAGTTTTTCGATGATGCTTACTAGAAAATGATCGGTATATAAAATGGTATTGTCGTAAGCATTTATCAATGATTCTAAGCTACATTTACTAATTTCTTCATCACGGCATACGGGGGTAAACTGATTAAATTCCTGAGTGTATCGTTTGTAATAGCTTGGGCCGTGACTACCTTTAGTATGTAATACTAGAAAGATCTTCTGCTTGACTGATGATTCGATTACTTGAAAAAGGTTGGTTAGCAACACCTCATCTAAGTGACACCCATCACCAGTACAACTAGGTCTCAATTCATTTGCTTCAACGTAACGAGACACATCTATTGCGGGTTCACCCCAGTTGTTGGTTCGCCACTCTACCTCTACGCCATGCCTAGTCAAATACGTTGGAAGGGCTTCATAGTTTATATGTTTCTCGGTAGGAGCTAACATACAAGCAAGCGAGCCTGTGGTATATGTTGTACAGGACTTGGTATTACTTAGGATTAATAAGTTTTGTTGCTGTGCTAACTTAGGGTTAGTTGGTTTTGGGTAACCATAAAGAGAGAAGTTATCTGCACGTGCTGTTTCACCAATCACTAATACTACTATTGTTTTTTCGTCGTTGATCAACTTGCCATTTGGTAAGGCTAGCTGCCCCTCAGTAGACTTGTTTAGCGACGCATAGTGTCTAGCTGAGTTTATTATGTATGACCAAGGTAAGATCTTACCGCCAAGTACACTGGCGTGTTTATCTATCCAAAGCCAACTGGCTGCATTTAGATAAAGAAAAGTAAAAGAAGCAATTAATCCTATCAGCGCATTTCTAAACACTCGAATTCTATCTAGCGTTTCAATCTTAGGTCTGATCAATAACCACGCTGGTAATAAACCCACAATAATTGCCGCAAACAGTAAATTTATAGATAGTAGCTCTACAGATTCAGAATAACGGGTATTAAAAATATTGCCCATCATGGTTCTGTCGAGAACGACTTGATAGGTCATCATGTAATAAATAGCGATAGCGTTTATTACGGTTGTGATAGCGACAAAACCTTTGAGTATTTGTAACGAAATTAGGGCTAGCAATGAGCAGAAGGTAAATGTAAAAACAAAAACGATTGTAAAAACAGATGATAATATTGCAACCCCACTGAACGTGGATAGTTCTATATTCTTTAGAACGTATATCCAAAGTACTAGATTGAATAAAATCGTACTTAGAACGCTGCTAAATAGTATGTAATTGCTAGCCTTATTAGCACTAGGTGATAAAACGCGTAACGAAATCATGTATTAAGTGCTGCCTTTAGCGCTATATATGTGCCTACTATTGTGCTCACGATTATCGCAGCCCAAACTATTGCTAGCTCTGGTACTTTTCCGTTTACGGCGCTGAAAAGCAACACTCCACAGAAAAAAAGTACAAAGTACCCAAGATAAAGAGGCTTTGCTTTTGCCCAGTGCCACCAACCTGAATAACGCCGAGTTAGGTATTCACCACTAAAACCAGCAACTATTCCAAGTACAGCACCAAAGATGAGATCAGCAGGCCAATGTGCGCCCACGGCTACTCTTGATACTGCCGTTATAGAGGCAACTAGACACAATAGAGTGACTAAAAGGTACTTTGCATAGCTTCGCTTATAATCTGCGGTTGAAATAACAAACCAAATAGCAGACATGGCGGTAAAGATTGTTATTGTATGGCCCGACGGGAAACTGGTATGAGCGGTTAGTGTAGAGCCAATAATCGTAAACTGTTCAAGATCTAAAATAGCAGCGGGTCTGGGAATAGCGAAAAAATTCTTACCCGCGTGACTGAGGACACATGCAAGTGGAATTGCTCCAAACATAGCCGCCCAAGCTCTCTTATTAAAAAGGCAAATAAAGGAGAGTAAGGGAACAAGAACTAGCGCATCTCCTAGGTAAGTAACGTTATGCCAGAATATTTCAGGCAAAATTTGAAGCGCTTGATTACCCAGCGAAAAAACAACTGTTTGACTAGCAAGATAAGTATTCTTATCTAAGGCAATACTGAAAAGCACCAGTACTACAATCGAGAAAGCGAATATAGCTCTCCAGCTAGCAGTATTAAATTTTGTGTTAACTGTAACAGTTGCATATCTAGTAGACATAAAATCACCTCTATTTTGGTGATTTCATGCTAGCCAGTGAAACTTAAGATTTGCTTAGTTCAAACTGAAACTTTGATTAGTTTTGGATTAAAAATGAAAGCGTATTTTGGCGAAAATATTATGTGCATCTTTCGCCTCAATCGCTTGTTTATAAAGGTTACGTTTACCAAATTTGGCGATCTCATCTTCAAATTCACCACCAAAGCCATAGCTCAAATAAAAAGCGGTTAATTGGCTCAAGGCATATTTGTAGCGCATTTGGAATGCACTTTCGGAGAAAGAGAAATCATCTCGATCTCCAAAGGTTGATAAGTGTCCTTCAGCGTTAACGAGATATCGATTTAAATGTTTGGCTTTGCCAATTACTGATTCGAATTTTAATCGTAATTCTTGGTTGCCTGCGATTTGGTAATCAAGGCTTAACTCAATACTTTGTTCCGTAAAGTTGTATTCATCAACGGTGTTGCCTTCATCCCAGTCAAACCAACTATCACTATTGTATTGCGCAAGAGTAAAACCGACCAATATATTGTCGCTAAACTGCTGCTCGACACTAGACTCAGCGTTGTAAAACGCTCCCGAAAGCCCCTCAGTTCCCAATTCAAACTCAAAAGAAAAGGTTCCCCAATCATACTCTGGAGAACTAATTTCCAATTCAGCAATATAAAATGACGGAAGCCAAACAGATTGATTTCCCCTTGTCAGCAGATCGTCGAAGCCAGAAGTGCCATATTCAATACCAAACTGATATTCAAACTCGGAATCTGCAACCAGCTCAATACTGCTGGCTAAAATACGAGGTAACTTTTCACTGTCATAGTTGGTTTTTATTTCAGTTTCTATAGCAAATGTGACATCTCGAATCGACCATAAATCTAAGTCTGGAATTTGATATTCATACTCATATTCAAATTGTTTTCGGTTAATTCGTTTAACATAACCAATATCGTTAAGTTGTAATTCATCACCATAGCTAAAAACGCTAAACTCATGACTTTGCTGCTCTGATGACTCTACGCTGCCTGTTAACCACCATCCAGTGTCACTATTTGTTATTTGAGCCTGCTCTATTTGAGAATTGATAATGCCTAAATTCAGTTCAGCATCTTCTGAATATGCGTAATTGATGTCTGTAGAAATAATAGTTGCTTTGCGATCAATACTCGGTGTGTTGACATTGTTGATAGAAACCCCTAATTTGCTGGCATCAGTATGATATTGACCTCTCAATACCCAAAAATCTCTTCCTGAATTTCCATTATCTGAGCTTTCAAATGCTGAGAGTAAGCCTAAATCTAATTGCTCTGTGCCAAATGTATATTTAAATGCAGAATCTAAGTCACCAGCATAATCTTCGTCGTAATAAGATTCCCCACCAATTCTTGGTGTATGAACCACTCTTAAATTTTCAGGGCCGACAACATCAAAAATATTCTGATTGTCGTTGAAAAATGGACGTTTTTCTGAGAAAAAACTTTCGATGGCGGAAAAGTTAACCACTAATTCGTCTGACTCTACCTGACCAAAATCTGGATTGACTGTTGCACTTATTTGTTGATTTTTTGTAGGTTTCCAGAAAATCTCGGTGCCGATATCAGTGCTATTGTGATTATTTGCTATATCTCTGTTTACTGATATATAGGGAAAAATGTCAAAATTTGATTCAACCTTGATGACAGCTACTTCTTTGTTGAAATTTTGCAGAAAACTATTCATCGAGGGATTAGCAGGGATAGATGAGTAAGTGGCATTATTTGCCTCATCATAACGAGAGACTGATACTCCGAATTCATGTTGCTCTTGTATGCTAAAAGTCATAGAACTCCACGGGATATAAAGTTCTGTAATCCATGAATTGTCACGTGTTTTAACTGCATACTGCCAGTTATTGCTCCAGTCTAGATCTAACAATTTATTCTGTTTATATATCCCATCATAAAAGTAGCCTTGGTGATTAATCGCAAATACGTAGCTCGTCTGCTGGGTGTTATTCATATCCAACATAATTTGAATATGGTCGTTGGTGAATAGGGTGTCGTTTTCTTGAGTACGAACTCTCAAGGGACTTGCTTTTTTCTTCGCTGAAACTGCGACATATAACCCTTGTTCACTAGTCAATATTTGATAGTAAAAATTGCTATCTGACTTTAATAAAGTTTGAGGGATGACTTGATAATTGTCGGTATGTTTAACTTGTTCCTGCCACTGTTGTTCGTTCAAAGAGCCGTCAATAACGATATCTGAAGCGATAACAGATACAGGAGCAGTCAATGTGAGTAACGAAATCACGTACTTAATTAATGCTTTCATCACAGTACAATGCTAAAAGTTATACGATTCTGGTCGTCTAGAGACACCGAAATAGTTGCGCCAAGTCTTTGGCAATAAGACTTTACAATCGCTAAACCAAGTCCAAAACGTTCTGTTGAAGTTCTAGAGTCATCTTTTTGCCATAAAGGTTCAAAAAACTGATTTAAATCACCCTCGCAACAGTCTCCCTCGCACGTATTTGTAATCTCAACATGTGTTTTCCCTTTCCTAGTTTTGACTACAATATCGATGACCGTGTTTTCTGGGCTGTAGTAAATCGCATTACTTATTAGGTTTGAGAGTACTGTTTCCAGTGCAAACTTATTGGTAGTTATAATAAAAGAGTCGCTTTCAAAATCGGCATTAATTTGCCTATTCGATTTGTTTTCATAACTCAAAACGTTATTGAACATAGCTATTAAATCAACTTCGGTTGTTGGCAGTGCTTGGCTGCTATTGCTCTTTTGTAGTAATAAGATGCCGTTCACTATACTTTTTAGTCTAGTGGAAATCTCCTTAACATCATTGGCTAAGTTGTCGGTAATTTGCTTTTCATGGGGAAATTTAAGGGCAACTTCACTTAAACTGAGCAGCTCAGCGATAGGCGTTTTTAGCTCATGAGCAATATCTGACGTGACCCTTTGCTCCCGTTGGTAAAGGTTACGGTTATCTTGAATAAATTGATTTGTAGCGTTGGCGATAGGGATTAACTCTTCAGGCAAATTTTCAATGGAAATGTCCGCATTATCTGATGTCAGACTAACGTTGCTGAGTTCCTGAGTAAATTCATCAATCGGTTTTAAACTTCGCACCACTACCAGTGAAACTATCTTCCGAACCGTAAATACAGCAATTATTGAGGTCAAAATGAAAATGACATCAACAAACCAGAGAATGTAATTAAGGTCTTCTTTGCTCAGCGCGTAAGCGAACTCCATTGGCTTCTGATTTTTAGCGAATTCTTCTCTGGTAACACCCAATGCTTCTCGAATATCTGAATCAACTTGTGGCAAGAATTTGCTAAACAGCATTCTACCATCTCGTCCATCTGGTAGGGTTATATCTTGAATGATGAAGCGATCTAAATTTACATCTAATCTAGGAAGGTCTTTTACCTCAAAGAATTCCAGTGTATCTGAGCGTTCAAATACTTCATTGTTATACCAAAGCTGAAAGTACTCAGGGTTTTCTTTACCTTCAAATTCAGGCATGAATTCACCAGCAAAATCAAAATCTACTTCGTCTTCATCTTCTTCAACTAAAGTTTCTAGCAGGCCAACTTTATTGATCATCGCTCGATCAAATTCTTTACTAATCCACGTATCAACGCTGATATCCGTAGCCAACAAAATAGCTACTAGCAATATTGAAATTGAAATAGATAAATATCGACTGAGCTTTTTTTGAATTGAATTCACTATTTATTCTCTACAAAATATCCAAAGCCTCGCTTGGTTTTGATGGGCAGATCGTGACCAATTGCTCTCACTTTTTTACGAGCCGATGATAAGTGCGCTTCTAACGAGTTTTTGGCAATTGCATCATATTGTCCAGCTAAATATTCGCTAAGTTTTTCAGGTGATATGACTTTACCTTGATTGGTAAATAAACACTCAACAACTTTGTACTCATTAGGCGTTAAATTTGCGTCAGCTCCTCCACATGTAAGTTGCTTTAAGTGCAAATCTAAGGAGATTGTACCAATATTAATTTTACTGTCGTTAACATTTAAACTGCCTCGGCGCATCAGGCAAAGTAGTCGAACATGTAATTCGTCAAATGAAAACGGTTTAGTTAAGTAGTCGTCAGCCCCATTGAGCAAACCTTCAACTTTATCTTCAGTAAGATCCTTTGCCGATAGGATTAGTACGCGAATATCTTTATTCGCTTGCCTAATCGCTTTTAATATTGTCGTACCGTCAACCGAAGGTAACATTAGGTCTAGTACCAGTAAGGAATAGTCCCCAGCCAACGCCATGCTAAGCCCTTCAGAGCCATCACCTGTGTCATCAACCGTAAAGCCAAGGTTGGACAATCCAACTCTTAAGCTTCTTCTAAGTGATGTTGAATCTTCGATAATTAGAACTTTCAATGAAACGTACCTATCTACAAATATAAGTTAACATAACAACTTAAACTTAAGATTAGCTGAATTTATGCTTAAGATTGCTTGTAACTAACATTTCAAACAGTTTCTGTTAAGGTCTAACTTAAAATTATTCTTCATTACGATCACTATAAATAGTGATGTTTAATCAAATAATTCATATCTGCTTACATGGCATCAATTTACTTAGTCGGAAATTTGCATTAGTATTGGAGCTGTGTATTTGTAAGAGAATTTTATGTCTAAAGCATTTTCAAAAGTCGTAGTAATGACGCTTGTGCTGATTGCCTTTGTTGGGCAAGCATTTGCGTATTCTGCTATGTCTTGTGAAATGTCATCAGGTTCTCATGAATCACACATGAACATGGATCATTCCAAAATGAGCCATCATGAAGGAATGCATCATGGTGAAATGAATAAAAGCAGCAATGGTCAATCAGAAGATTGTTGTGATGTTGAATGTGTTTGTCCGGCAAATGCTTGTTCATCTTTGACAGTTCTAAATTCCAGTGTTGATTCGACAGATATTCAATTATTGAGTGAATCTGTCGCTGATTTACAATTTAATCAACCTCTTTCAATTTCAACCTCTCTTTATCGTCCACCGATTTTTGCCTAATACAGGATTAGTGCGTCCAAATTTTGCGCACATGTAATTAATTTTTCTGTTAGTCAATATAGCGTCGCAGCGCTATAGATATTTTCCAGCGATGTCTGGGGGCAAAAATGATCAATAAGTATTTAAAAATAGCAGTTGTAATGCTGCTTTCACCTGCGTTTGCAAACGCTAATGAACATGACCATGTAGACAATCACGACGTAACACCTTTGGAGTTAATCGTTTACAAAACCCCTACTTGTGGGTGCTGTAAAAAATGGATAACTCATATTGAAGACGAAGGGATCGTTGCGCATTCCAAAGATTTCCGAAACATCGGCAATATCAAAACTAAGTATGGTATTAAGCCTAATTACCGCTCCTGCCACACGGCAGTGAGCAGAAATGGATTTGCCTTTGAAGGTCATGTGCCTGCTAAATTTATTCAGCAGTTCTTATCAGAAGAGCACCCGAATGCGATTGGGCTTTCAGTTCCAGCAATGCCAGTTGGCTCTCCCGGTATGGAAGTTGGTGACCGCTTTATGCCATACAACGTGTTAATTCTATTTAAAGATGGAACGAGCGAAGTATATGCAAAAGTTAAGACATACGAGGAGCAATTCTAATGAAATTGAACGCTTCAAACCTTACTTCACTTTCAACTGCACTAATACTCGGCTTATCTGTATTCTCAGCTCAAGCTGAGAAAGTAGTGTCACTTGAACAAGCTATCACCTTAGCTCAGCAAAATGACCCTTGGCTTCATGGTAGTCGATTGAAACAAAGTGCGGTTGAAAATAGAAGTATCGCTTCAGGTACTTTGCCTGATCCGAGAGTATCGCTAGGGATAATGAATTTACCAACAGATACTTGGGATTTAGATCAGGAAGGAATGACTCAGCTAAAGGTTGGTGTTTCTCAAATGTTTCCGAGAGGAGATAGTCTAGAGATCAAACAAGACCAGTTAAAAATCGAGTCCACGAAATTTCCATTGTTACGCGAGAATCGTAAAGCGAAGTTGAAAAGCCAAGTGTCACAGCTTTGGTTAGATGCCTACTTAGCCCAACAAACCATTAAATTGATTGAAGCGGATTGGGCGCTTTTTGAGCAGATGGCGGAGGTGGCTAAAGCTAGCTACTCAAACGTTGTTGGTAAAACCAGACAGCAAGATGTTATTCGTGCTCAGTTGGAAATCGTGCAGTTAGATGACAGATTAACTTCGCAAAAGCAGAAACTAGAAACGACAATCGCTCGTCTTAATGAGTGGCTTCATATTTACGATTCTGCTCGCTTAAATGAATCATTCAACTTTGATGCACAACCACTAGAGTTTAGCGTTTCAAAAGAATTGCCTTCGATTCGATTAAAGAATCCAACCGTTCTTAAAGCATCTAATTACTCACGAAATCGATTGGCTCAGGAACTTGCGAATCATCCAGCAATACTTGCAATTGATGTGAAACGCAAAGCTTCAGAAAAAGGTGTTGAATTAGCTAAACAGCAATATGAGCCGCAATGGGGTGTCAATGCAAGCTATGCCTATCGTGACAATATGCCTTCCGGTGATAATAGAGCTGACCTATTTTCTGTTGGGGTAACTTTTGATTTGCCGTTGTTCACTGAGAATAGACAAGATAAGCAAGTTGCAGCTTCTATTGCTGAATCAGAAGCGGTTAAAACCGAGAAGTTATTGCTGACAAAACAAATGATCAGTGCGGTGGAAAAGGAGCTTAGACAGCTTAAACGCTTATCTGATAGACAATCTATCTATCAAGAACAACTCCTTAAACAAACTCATGACCAAGCGGAAGCGTCTTTGACGGCATACACCAACGATGATGGTGATTTTGCCGAAGTTGTTCGAGCAAGAATCGCAGAATTAAATGCCAGAATATCAGCCTTAAGAATTGATGTTGATGCCCTTAAAACAGTTGCTCGCATCAACTATTTCTTTGCGCATACTCAATCTAAATCAAATGCTGAACATAAGCCAATGCACACTCAGCACTTATCCAATCAGCAATTTGGAGAAAAATAATGTCAACGAATACAAAAACAGTTATTGCCATCATCATTGGGGCAGCACTAGGTGCTGGAGCATTAAGTTTATATCAAGGTACAGGTTCAAGCAGCAATGGCAATGAAGCTACATCAGCAGAGAAAAAACCGCTGTATTGGGTTGCACCGATGGATTCTAATTACCGCCGGGACAAGCCCGGTAAGTCGCCTATGGGGATGGATTTAATCCCCGTGTATGAAGAAGAATCATCTAGTGACGACTTTGGCCCCGGAGCAGTAAAAATTGCGCCTCATGTTGTGAATAACCTTGGGGTTCGCACTGCACCTGTTGAACTGAAAAATATGCATACTGAAATATCAACGGTAGGTTACGTTCAATATGATGAAGATAAGCTAATTCACATCCACCCACGTGTTGATGGTTGGATTGAAAAACTCTATGTCAAAGCCGCAGGTAATCCTGTAGAGAAAGGGCAGCCTCTGTACACACTTTATTCTCCTCAGTTAGTTAACGCGCAGGAAGAGCTGTTAATAGCGTTAAAGCGCAATAATAGTTCCTTAATTTCGGCGGCGAAAGATCGCCTTAAAGCGTTACAGCTTTCATCAGACTTCATTCAAAAGCTAGAAAAGACACGAAAGGTTCAGCAAACCATCACCTTTTACTCCCCTCAGGCGGGTGTTGTTGATGGCCTGAAAGTTAGAGAGGGCTTCTACGTCAAACCGGGTAATACTCTTCTAAGCATTGGTCAGTTAGATCAAGTTTGGGTTGAAGCAGAGGTGTTTGAACGGGATGCCGCCCTGATTAAAAAAGGTCTGCCAGTATCAATGACACTTGACTATTTACCCGGTGAGGACTGGGCTGGTGTCGTTGATTATGTCTATCCAACATTGAACAGTAAAACACGCACACTCAGAGTGAGACTAAAGTTTGACAACCCAGACTATCAATTAAAACCAAACATGTTTGCACAAGTCTCTATTCACGCTAATCAAGCTGATAGCACCATACTCGTACCTAAAGAAGCCGTCATTCGCACAGGTAAACAAGACAGAGTGGTAATTGCCTTGGGGGATGGGCAATTTAAATCTATTGAAGTGACAATTGGCCGGGTTGATATCGACAGCATCGAAATATTAGACGGCTTAAATGAAGATGATGTTGTGGTGACATCAGCTCAATTCTTGATTGATTCTGAATCAAGTAAAAGCTCTGACTTTAAACGAATGACTCATGATGAAATGCCAAATTCAGTTTGGATGCAAGGTGATGTTAATAGTGTTATGGCTGGACATCGAATGGTTAATATAACACACGGCCCTGCCGAAGCTTGGGATTGGCCTGAGATGACTATGGATTTTAATGTGACAGAGAAAGTCGATATCGATTCATTGAAGTCTGGTCAGTCGCTGCACTTTGAGGTGAGTAAAACCGAAGGTGGTGGCTATGAAATCACTGGTATTCATATCATGAGTGAGTCTGGTGATATGAGCGAAGAAGTACCTTCGGCATCAGTATCAGGTCTAATCAATGCGATTGATATTGATACCCGTATTCTAAATATTAGCCGAGGTCCGATAGAGAAATGGGATAGACCTGCTGCGACGATGGATTTTATCGTCGCGGACAATATAGAAATAGTTGATTTCAATGCTGGTGATAACGTCACTTTCACTTTTGAGGTGAGAGAGGATTTGGTTATCACAGAAATCTCCCTTGAATCAGATGATCAACACGAGCATGAACAAAAAAGTGCTGTTGACCATTCAAACCATTAAGTAGGGAGATAAATGATGATTGAATCAATTATTAGATGGTCGATAGGCAATCGCTTCTTCGTTATCTTAGCTACCTTAATTTTGATTGGTGGTGGGCTATTTTCAATAAAGAATACGCCTGTTGATGCACTACCTGATTTATCTGACGTTCAAGTAATAATTAAAACGAATTACCCCGGTCAGGCACCGCAAGTTGTTCAAGATCAGGTAACTTACCCTTTAACAACCGCGATGTTGTCGGTTCCGGGTGCCGTTACTGTTCGTGGCTATTCATTTTTTGGTGACTCATTTGTTTACGTCATCTTTGACGAAGACACTGACTTATATTGGGCAAGGAGCAGAGTACTTGAATATTTAAGTCAAGTAGCCCCTTCGCTACCCGCTAGTGCGCGTCCACAACTAGGGCCAGATGCGACAGGTGTTGGCTGGGTTTACCTATATTCTCTTGTAGATAAAACGGGCAACTTGGATATTAGCCAATTGCGTAGTATTCAAGATTGGTTCTTAAAATATGAATTGCAAACTGTCCCCGGAGTGTCAGAGGTTGCTGCCGTTGGTGGAATGGTTAAACAATATCAAATACAAGTCGATCCCGATAAGTTAAGAGCCTACGGTATACCACTTAGTCACATTCAAATGGCCCTTAAGCGTGGTAACCAAGAAACAGGTGCCTCTGTTGTTGAAATGGCTGAAGCAGAGTACATGGTTACCGCAACTGGCTATATCAAAAGTATTTCAGATATAGAGTTGATCCCTCTCGGTGTGAACGAACAAGGAACGCCCCTAACTATTGGCGATGTGGCAGAAGTCAACTTAGGTCCACAAATGAGACGGGGCATCGCTGAACTTAATGGTGAAGGAGAAGTTGTTGGTGGTGTGGTTGTTATGCGCTTTGGTGAAAACGCACAAAAAACCATTGATGGAGTAAAAGCCAAATTAGAAGAGTTAAAAAAAGGTTTACCCGAAGGAGTTGAAATAGTTACGGTTTATGATCGCTCTGGCTTAATAGGAGAGGCGGTAGAAAACCTATGGAGTAAATTGCTCGAAGAGCTTGCTGTCGTCGCGATTGTATGTGTTGCATTTCTGTTTCATTTGCGATCTTCGATTGTTGCAGTTGTCACTCTACCTATTGGCATCTTAGCTTCATTTATCATCATGCATATGCAAGGTATCAATGCGAATATTATGTCATTAGGTGGTATCGCTATTGCAATTGGTGCGATGACAGATGGCGCAATAGTGATGATTGAAAATATGCATAAGCATATGGAGAAGACACCGCTAACAGATGAAAATCGTTGGCAAATAGTCTCAAAGGCGGCAAGTGAAGTCGGTCCTGCATTATTCTTTAGTTTGCTCATCATTACAGTCTCATTCTTGCCTGTGTTTATCTTAGAAGCGCAAGAAGGAAGGATGTTTTCACCTTTAGCTTATACAAAAACATATGCAATGGCTGCATCAGCAGGCTTAGCGATAACATTGGTGCCTGTATTAATGGGGTACTTTATTCGAGGCAAAATTGTTTCAGAAAAGAAAAATCCGTTAAACCGATTGCTAATTGCTATTTACATGCCTGTTTTAAAGCAAGTAATGAAGTTTCCAAAATCGACAATTGTAGCAGCAATATTAGTGACTATCGTCGGTTTTTGGCCTGTTGATAAGATTGGTAGCGAGTTTATTCCTCCTCTAGATGAAGGAGATTTAATGTACATGCCGACTACATATCCGGGGATCTCTATTGGTAAGGCAAGAGAGATTCTACAGCAAACCGACAAGCTAATTAAAACAGTGCCTGAAGTTGAAACTGTATTTGGTAAGGTCGGAAGAGCTGAATCTGCAACTGACCCTGCACCGTTAACTATGATTGAAACCTTCATTCAGTTGAAGCCTCAAGAAGAGTGGCGTGAGGGAGTGACAACAGAATCTTTAAAAGCTGAGTTTGATAAGTTGGTTAAGTTTCCGGGCTTAACTAACGCTTGGGTTATGCCAATCAAAACTCGTATTGACATGTTAGCAACGGGTATCAAAACGCCAGTAGGGATTAAAGTAGCAGGATCTGATTTAAATACGATTCAAGAGATTGGACAACAAATAGAGCAATTGTTACCTGAGGTGACCGGGACCGCTTCAGTTTATTCTGAACGAGTTGCAGGTGGACGATATATAAAAGTTGATATTTCTCGTGAGAAAGCAAGTCGTTTTGGATTAAACATCGATGACGTACAACAAGTAGTTTCAACTGCTATTGGTGGGATGAATGTCACTCAAACAGTAGAAGGTCAAGAGCGTTATCCTGTCAACTTGCGATACCCACAAGATTATCGTGACTCTCCAGAGCAGTTGTCGCGCTTGCCTGTTGTCACTCCAAATGGACAACGCATCGCACTAGGTGACGTAGCTGAAATAAAAGTAGAAGTAGGCCCTCCGGGGATCAAGAGTGAAAATGCACGTATTAATGGTTGGACGTTCATTGATATAGAGGGCGTTGACGTAGGTACTTATGTTGAAAGTGCAAAAGAGCATTTAGCTAAAAATCTTATATTACCAGCAGGTTATTCGATTACTTGGGCTGGTCAATACGAATATATGGAAAGAGCCAAAGCCAAGCTTACTTACGTTGTTCCATTGACGCTCGCCATTATTGTTATTTTGCTTTATTTGAACTTCAGAGCGTTTAGCGAAGTTGCGATCATCATTGTGACTTTACCGATGGCAATGATCGGTGGGTTATGGTTGATGTATTTAGAAGGGTTCAACTTCTCTGTAGCAGTTGGTGTAGGCTTTATTGCTCTTGCTGGAGTAGCTGTTGAGATTGGCGTAATAATGTTGGTATATCTCAATCAGGCGCTCGCTGAACTTAAGGAAAAAGCGAAAGAGCGAGCAGAACTCATCTCAGAAGATGAATATCAAGATGCCTTATTGCACGGTGCTGGATTACGTGTTCGTCCTGTAATGATGACAGTAGCGACAATCATTATCGGCCTAATGCCTATTTTATATGGTACAGGAACAGGCTCTGAGGTAATGAGTCGTATTGCTGCACCAATGGTAGGTGGGATGACAAGTGCAGTCCTGCTAACTCTAATTGTTTTACCCGCGATTTATTCAATCGTTAAAAAGCCCGAAGTAAACGCCTTTAACAAGGAACTTTCTAACTCGGAGCTAAAAAACAATGCTTAGAAAAGCTAGGAAGTACCATAAATGGCTTATGGCATTTGTCGGAATACAATTTCTGTTCTGGTCTATAACTGGCGTGTATATGGTGACTATGGATATTCACTATATACATGGCGAGTCCTTAGCTAAGAGTGAGGAAGTTAAAATAGATTTAGCAAGTGTGAATTACTCCATTGCAAAGCTAGCTGCGGATTACCCTCAAGCTAGCCAAGTCACACTTACTCAAAGCATGGGCCGTCCTTTGTATTCTTTTATTAATGGAGATCAGGGGAAAGTTGCAATTGATGCTAAAACTGGGGTTGTTCAGGCCCTTGTAGATGAAATCAAGGCTAAAGAAATCGCGCAATATCACTATGCGCTGAATCATGACATCGACAACATAAGGTTGATTAAGTCAGCGAAAAATATGCCTGCTGAGTTGTCGCTAAGGCACTTACCTGTATGGAGAGTAACGTTTGACCAATTCGCAACACCGACATTTTATATAAGTCAACAAACAGGGGCAATTGTTGCCAAGCGTCATGATTACTGGCGCTTGTTCGATTGGATGTGGCGTTTCCACATTATGGATTACGATGATGGTGAAAATGTATCTAACTGGTTTTTGTTCTTGGTTGCAACTTTGGGGCTAATGGCCGCTATTGCTGGTGCCGTTTTGACGTATTTTCGAGTGTTCTCTGCAAATAAAAAGGAAATCATTTGATGCGACTATTTAAGTTAAATACATCAGTACACAAATGGCTTTCTTTAGTGGTTGGTTTACAACTGCTTATTTGGTTGGGAACGGGCCTTTATTTCAACTTGATGGATCACAGTAAAGCAAGTGGTAATGAGCTTAGAGTTCATTACCATCATGAAGGTAACATTGCAGACTTTATCTTTACACCTATTAAAGACATTACTAGTGAAGCACCTCAAGAAGTAAAACTTATATGGATTTTACATCAGCCTTACTATCATTTTGTGTTCGATAAGGGCCAGCATAGCTACCAAGAGCGCCGCTCAAAGCTATTTGATGCTGTAACAGCAAAGCCATTTAATCTGTCTGAAGAACAAGTACTAACTTTGGCAAAAAGCTCCTACTCAGGTGAGGGTAAGTTAACTACTCCAGTGTTATCTCAGCCTCCATTTTCTGACCACGTGAGGCAGCAAAATCCTATGTGGCAAGTTGTCGTTGAGGATGAGAATAATACAACTATTTATTTAGATAGTATTACAGGCCAAGTGCTTCGCCATGCCAATGATGATTTCAGATTGAAAGATCTGATGATGAAGCTTCACTTTATGGACTATGGCAATTCTGGCGGATCTAACCATTGGTTGATCATTGCATTTGCTTTTGCAACGCTATTCCTTTCAGTTACTGGTGTTACTTGGCTGCTACAAGAGTATCAAAATGGTTTTCTGAGATTAAGTTGGGGTAGTAACAGGAAAAAAGTGGCAGTGACTTTTTCCAATGAAAATACTATTACTGACATCTCAGCAGTTGGCCGCTCAACTGTATTAGAAGGGCTGGCTAGTTCACATGTATACCTTCCGTCAAGTTGCGGTGGTGGAGGTACTTGTGGCAAATGCGTGTTCTTAAGTTCAACTAAACTACCTATCACACTATCTGAGCAGGAACATTTATCAGATGAGCAGCTAAAGGAAGGCTATCGGCTTGGATGTCAGCATAGGTTCTCTGAAATTAGTTCGATTGAAGTTAATACTGATCTCAATATTGAAAATCATGAGCTAGTTGTGGTTGCGACTAATTTCATTACTCCTTTTATCAAGGAAGTGAAATTTAAAGTGAAATCAGGAAAACGATTGGCATTTAAAGCTGGTGCATATATGCAATTTGAAGTGCCAGCAGGGATGAATAGTTTACGCCCAGATGATATGCCTGAGAACTTTGAAGAATACTGGGAAAGTTACTCTCATGGAAGATTTTCTCATGACGGTGTAACTCGTCACTACTCATTCGTTAACTTTGACGAGGAATCAGATGAGTTAACGTTTAATATCCGCTGGCAAACTGCTAAGGATGGTTTTAGAGCAGGTATAGGTTCAAGTTACTTAGGTTCACTACAAGTGGGTGAAACTATAGCGGCAAAAGGTCCTTTTTCTGACTTTTACGCTACTTCAAATAATAAGGTTCGTCGCATTTTTATTGGTGCTGGATCAGGACTTGCCCCTCTGAGATCCATTATTTTTGAACAGTTGAAAAGGCACCATTTTCAAGGTGATATGATACTCATCTATGGTGCGAGAACCGAAGATGACTTGTTATACCAAAATGAGTTGAACTCATTGAGTGAGCAGCATAAAAACTTTTCTTATATTCCTACACTTTCTAACCCTTCAGAACAATGGCAAGGACACTCAGGTTATGTGCAGCATGTGCTATTGACTCATTTGGTTAAAGGAATAGAAGCCTTTTCAACAGAGTTTTACTTATGTGGTCCTGAAGCAATGATGAATGAGCTAGAAAGCATAATTGCAGACGTTGGTATACCCAGTAATCAAATTTTCAAAGACAAGTTTTGTCGTTAATTCCTAAATTAAAAATAGAGGTAAATATGAAAACATTAATTAAATTTTTAACAGTAATAAGCTTAGCATTTAGCAGTACAGTGTTTGCTCATGCAGGGATAAAACTTGAATCTAGTTTGCCTGCGAATAATGCAATGCTGATGGAAGCTCCACAAGAATTATCACTGACATTTAACAAAGGAGTTCGTTTAGTCAAAGTATCTTTAAAAAATAAGCAGGGTAAGAAAGTTAAGTTTGGATTCAAGCCATCAAAGCAAGCGTCCCAAAATTATACTTGGAAATTGCCTAAATTATCTCCAGAAAACTACGTGGTTGATTGGGTTATCTTAGGAAGTGATGGTCACAAAATGCACGGTAAGTTTGGTTTCATGGTTCATTAACGAAACCTAGGGTAGCACTATGGAAATGTATATCTGGAATACAGTCATTGTACTGTCAAAAATTGTATTTTACATCGGCTTTGCCTGTATTGCTGGTTATACATTTTTCAGGCAGATTTTTGTGCACGACGAACCTCATAACAATTCGGTAATAGCGAACCTAAAATGTATAAGGGCGTCGATAATCGTCGCTTTGATTGCAAATGCCATTTGGTTCTTCGCTAGTACTGGTGCGATGGCAGAAGAAGGCATTCAAGGTGCTTTTGACCCTGATATCTTAGACATAATGTGGGACTCTTCTATCGGTGATGGAACTTTACTTAGAGGTCTTGGATTAGTTCTAGCGATATTTGCGATAAAGTCACACATTAAATTCAAATCTGTCGTGCTGAGCAACTGCATAAAACAAAGCATTTTAGGGGTTAGCCTAATAGTGCTTTCATACACCTTTACCTTTATCGGCCATGTATCTGAGCTAGGAGTGTTCGAAAAAATATTGCTGATGCTCCATGTGCTCGTTATGGCTTGGTGGTTCGGAGCGTTGTTTCCACTTAAACAAGCTTGCCATGAACCGGACTATGAGCAGCTCTACTCATTGATGGACAAGTTTGGAAGGCAAGCAAGTATCGCGGTGAGTCTATTGTTAATTGCTGGCCTTTGGTTAGCTTTTCAATTAGTCGGAAATGTTGAAGAAATGTTTAGTTCAAGCTATGGGCAAACACTGTTACTTAAATTAGCTCTCGTGACTTCGATATTGGGCATCGCAGCTAAACATAAATTAAAACTCGTCCCACAACTTAAAAATAAAGATGGCAGAGAAGCACTATCTAAATCTATCTCGATAGAAATGGTAGTAGCTTTTGCCATTTTATCTGTAACGGCTGGACTTACTAGTGTTGTTGGCCCTGCAAATTAAAACTTAAAAGAGAAAATAAAAATGAAAACAATAAATATATTACTCGTTTTATTAATGACGTTTAGCTTCGCAGCAAGCGCTCATGGTGATAAGAACAAAGACAAAGGTTTGTTTAAAGGTATAGATACCCCTGCCGCAAAAGTTGTTTTGGCATTTCATCAAGCACTAGAAACGGGTAATAAGGATCTAGCAAGAGCACAGTTGGCTGATGATGTGACCATCTACGAGGGAGGTCGTGTTGAAAGAAGTGCTGATGAATACGCACATCACCATATGCTGTCGGATATGAAATATCTCGCATCTATGAAGAGCAAAACACTAGAACACCAAGTGACGGTACTTGGAAACACCGCTATATCTGCCTCACGTAGCCACACTCAAGGTACATACAAAGGCAAAGAGCGTGATTATCAAGGTATGGAAACAATGGTTCTCGAAAAGCAAAACGGTGAATGGAAAATCAAGCACATTCATTGGTCACACTAATTTAATAGTCAAACAACGGAGAATTTTAAATGACTAAATATATAGCAATAACGATGTTGAGTTTGTTGGCTTTTTTTGCAAATGCACATGATAAAAGCCACATGAATGACGAAAAGCAAATTACTCACATCATTCATCAAATTAAATATGGTTGGGAAAATGGCGATGGTAAGCCTTTTCGCAAGCACTTTCTTGATTTTAAAGGAGCAAGATATTTTGAATCAGGAGGTCAAAATGTTGGACTTAACGATTTAGTAGAACATCACGTAGAACCAGAAAAGGATGCGTTGGTTTTCTTGAGCTTGGATTTCTCCAATATCCAAATACATATTGAAGATGAATTTGCTTGGGCACTTGCGGATACAGCGGTAAAAGGTGAGGTGAGAAAATCAGGAAAAACTTTCGATAAAACAGGCTTCCAAACGTTTCTATTTAAGAAAGTAGATAGTGAATGGAAAGTGCTCCATACGCATTCCTCAGCAAGAAACCGCCGTTAGTTTATAAAAGCTGGAGTTCTAGCTAAGTCGATAAAAGGACTTATCGTTATCTAGGTAACATGTAGTCGATAATTATTTAAATAATTATCGTTTTGGTTGTTGTTTTTAAGTATAAAAAAATGAATTGTATTGTTAAATTAGTAAAAAATTCGATAAGCATTAGTTTAATTGTAAGTTTTAGTCATACGGCTATGGCAGAAGTAAATAGCCCAAATAGTATTGAACGCTTGACCATTGTAGGCAAATCCAATGGCATTAGTAATATTCCGGGAAGTGTTCAGGTTTTAGCTGAAAAAGAATTAGCCACCTTTGATTACTCTGACATTATGCGAGTACTAACGAGTGTCCCCGGTGTATATGTGTTAGAAGAAGACGGTTATGGTCTAAGGCCAAACATAGGAATGCGGGGGTCGGGCCAAAACCGGAGTGAGAAGATAACGGTTCTTGAAGACAATGTGTTAGCTGCACCAGCGCCCTATTCAGCTCCTTCCGCATACTACTTCCCAACATTTGGGAGAATTCAGCAGTTAGAAGTTCATAAGGGAGCATCGAGTGTACTTTATGGTCCTCGCAATATAGGAGGAGCTATAAATTTGTTGTCGAGGCAAATACCAGAAGAGAACCTTTCAGGCTTTTTTCAAGTGAACGGGGGACAAGATGGTTTCGCTAAAATACATACCTATGTAGGAGGACGAGGCGATAATATTGGTGGCTTGATTGAGGTTTTTAGTTATCAAGCTGACGGCTTTAAAGATATTAATCAAACGGAAGTAGATTCGGGCTTCAACAAAAATGATGTATTGATGAAAACGATGTTTAGCTCAGATGCTTTCTTTGGTACTTATCAAGAAATCGAATTTAAACTGAAGTATTCAGATGAAAAAGCCAACGAAACATACATGGGTTTAACTAATGACGATTACCAAAAAAAACCTTATAGCAGGTATGCCGCATCCCAGAAAGACAACATTGAAACAGAACACTTTCAATTTCAAGTAAATCACTTTGTGCAATTAAATAGTTTTTCTTCAATCGTTACAAGCTTGTATTTTAACGACTTTAATCGTAATTGGTATAAAGCGAGTAAAATTGGAGGGAAAGGTTTATCTGACGGTGGGATTGAGCTTGCGGCTATGTTTGATCATGGGTTGCTAGATGAACCGCTAAACGTCGATTTGAAAGCAAATAATCGAAGTTATATATCTAAAGGGCTTCAGTCTCACTTCGACTTCGATATTGAAGATCACAACCTAAAACTAGGCATAAGAGTTCATTATGATGAAATGGATAGATATCAGTGGATAGATAGCTACAGTCTGAATACAGATTCTTCCATGACATTAACCTCTGCTGGAGTAGCTGGTACTGATTCAAACAGAATTGATAGCGCCGAAGCCTTATCACTATTTTTATTAGATGAATATCAACATGACGATCTGAATATTCGGTTGGGGTTTAGATTTGAAGATGTAGATATAAAAAGAAAAGACTGGGGGAAGGCTGATCCAAGTAGAAATTACTTACCTAAAGAAGCTAAAAATTCGTCATCAGCTTTTCTACCCTCATTAGGCTTCACATGCGCTATGACAGATAATTTTGTTGTATTAGCCAACGTTAATAAGGGATTTTCTCCTCCAGCTCCCGGAAATGAGAGTAGTGAAGCTGAGAAAAGTACCAATTACGAAATTGGCTTAAGAAGTAGTCTAGGTTCTGTTAACAGCGAGGCCATAGTTTTTTATTCGGATTATAAAAATATGCACGGAAACTGTACGGTCAGTCAGGGGTGTAGCGATGATAATGTGGGTGACCAATATAATGCGGGTAAAGTGCAAGTAGAAGGGGTGGAGTTAAAGCTAGGGTATGATTTCACTGCGAGTAATATTCGTTTTCCTATAAATGCCTCCTATACCTATTCAAAGAGTAGGTTTAAGAATAGCTTTGAATCCAAGTTGGATACTTGGGGAGAGGTTTATTCAGGTTTTGAGTTACCGTATATCCCTGAAAATCAATTACAGCTATCACTAGGGGCACATGGAGAAAGCTGGGAAGGAAACTTACTCTTTAGGTATGTTGGGAAATCGCGTTCTTCGGCGGGTAAAGGACAAATACCAGTTGATCAATTAATCGAAGCTAGAACATTGCTAGATTTTCGAGCTATCTATGAACTATCTCATAAACACACAATGAGTATTAGTGTAGATAATTTATTAGGAAAGAAATACATGGTCTCTCGCGCACATGGGTCGATTATGGTTGGAAAACCGCGCTCATTAATATTGGGGTATGAATACTCTTTCTGATTTGAGTTTTATTAGAACGATTATTTTTTGTAGGAGTTAATTATGAAATTAGCTTATTTTGGCGGAGATGTATTTTTTTCCTGCTTCGAATCAATTTTAAATAAAGGCTTTGAAATTACTAAGGTATATATTAATGAGCCAATAGACAGTGCAGTCAAAATTTCACACTACTGTGAAAAATTAGGTATTGAACTGGTGTCAACTAGGCCCTGTTATGAGGATTTATTGCGGTTAATTGACGACGGAGTTGAACTATTTGTTGTTGCTAGCTACAAATTTAAATTACCTCAAACAAGAGTCAACTATGCAATCAACATTCACCCGACTCTACTGCCTGCTGGTCGAGGACCCACACCTTTACCTTATGTTGTTGAAGCCCCTGCTTTTGCTGGAGCAACAATTCACAAATTGGCAGGTGAGTTTGACGCTGGAGATATCATATTACAAGAGAAATTGAGCATTTCAGAAGGTGAATCCGTATCTTCTATAATGGTAAAAACAAGTTTACTGGCAAGTAAACTGTTGAAGAAATTTTTAAACAACTTAGAAGAAGCTTATAGCAACGCTATCCCACAAGACTGCAAGGATTTAAGTTATTGCCCAGCCTTATCTCTGGAAGATAGAGTGCTTAATTGGGATATGAATATTGAAGAGATTAAACGTTTAGTTCGACGGTTTGGTCACTGGGGAGTTTTTATGAAAATTGACAATAAGCCTGTATTAATAAACAACATTGAAGCGGTCTGCTTTGAGCATAATTATGAGACCGGAACTCTAATCTATGAAGACTGTGACTTACTGGCAATTGCTGTAATAGACGGTTTTTTATGTATCCCCAAGTGCAGAAGTATTCAGGGGTAGAGCAGCCATAACTCCATTTTAAGTTATTGGAATTTATTAAAGTGTAAACTATCGTGTTACTAAGGTTTATAGGAAAAAATGTTAAAACTGTTCAACTGGTTAAAAATAGTAATTCTTACGGTGTTAATGACGCAGCACAGCTATATTATTGCTAAACCAATGAACTGCATTGAACATTCCAAAGAGCCTTCAATTACAGAAATAACCCAAAGTAAAGAGCATAAGTATCAGAGTATCGATGTATCCAGCCATCAACACTTAAGTGATAATGACAATATGCAGCACAGTCATACTGATAAAGATTGTGAGAAATGTAAAGTTGGGAATTGTTTGTGTTGTGAAGGTGGCTTTTGTACAAGTTTTCTAGTGACCGCTTACCTATCCCAAGAAGGGCCTTCTTATTTTAAGGTAATTGATTTAGCATCAATTATGCACAGGATCTCATCTCCAAACTCAGGTATTCATTTTATACCCTATCGCCCTCCAATAATAGGCTAATCAAAGGGGTCTTTGACTAGTCAATACAACCCAATATTAAAACATCTTGTTTATTGAATCGGTTCATTAGTATCAGGCAGCTATTTACTGCTACGAAGGGCTTAACTTATGAAATGGTCAATAACATAGAACGAGAGTTGAGAGCTTCGCTTGGTAAGTTTTTTCTAAACATATTTCGCTTAGCAATTAGATAGTCAGTGAAAGTTCTTTCTATATATTTAAAGAAGGTAAAATGCAAAGGAACAGTTATATTGACTTGATAAGAGCTACCGCAATTACATTGATGGTGGCTTTTCATCTTATCTGGGATTTAAACCATTTTGGCTATGTTACAACAGACATACCTAATGGTTTTTTCTGGAAAGAGCTAAGAGCAGTAATCGTCAGCTTGTTCTTGTTTTCTGTTGGTGCCAGTTTGGTTTATTCCTACCAGAACGGTAATTTACCGAAGAAGTTGTATTGGCGGCTATTTAAGATATCTAGCGCGGCGTTCTTAGTGACCTTATCGTCACTTATTACTTTCCCTGAGCATTGGATTTACTTTGGTGTTTTACACTTTATTGCAGTCGCAACAGTATTGTTAGTATGGTTGGTCGGAAGACCTAAACTTGCTTTGCTATTATCTATGCTTACTTTTACAGCATATATAGTTTTAGATATACCTTGGAATTGGCCTTTTAACTATATTCAAGGTTACATTTCAAAACATCCTAGTGACTTAGTTTCTCTGTTTCCTTGGTTAGCTTTGCCGTTGCTTGGTATCTGGGCTACACATTTCAGAATCTTTGGTCTGGACCCAGCCAATCAAAAAGCAATACACCCTTATGTGACATCGCTTAGTCAACACTCTTTACTGATTTATCTGCTTCATCAACCTTTACTTTTTGCTGGTTTTAGCGCCATAGAATGGATCAATTAAATATGAAAGTCGTCTATTTTGGAAACAATCTATTTTCAAACTGTTTGGCACTTTTGATTAAGCAAGGCTTAAGTGTTGAAGCTGTTTATATCAATGATGTAGAGGAAAATGCAAGTATCGTTAAACGGCTTAGTGATATACATAAAATAGTAACACGTTCATTAAAACCGACGAAAGAAGAGCTTGATGAACATATAAAATCTGGAGTGACTCTTTTTGTCGTTGCTGACTATGGATATAGACTGCCGATAACAGATGTAAAATATGCTTTCAATATTCACCCCACGCTTTTACCTAAAGGAAGAGGCCCTACTCCACTAACATATTTAGTTGAGCTACCAGAATTTGCAGGCGTCAGTATACATAAACTCACGGATGTGCTCGATGGTGGAGATATCTTGCTCCAAGAGCAATTTGAAGTTGTACAAAATGAATCCATCTCCTCCTTAATGGTGAAGTCAAGCTTGCTAGCGGAATCTTTACTGCAAACCTTATTAAATGCTCTCGAAGCTATCTATGAGAGCGCTACGCCACAACAAGAACTGTTAGCTACTTATTGGAAGCATCCTAGCATAGAAAGAAGAATCATGTCGTGGCGCAATGACACTCAACAATTTAGGCAAGCAATACGTCAATATGGGCATTTTGGCATCTTAGTAAAATTGAAAGGAGAGCTTGTTATTGTCAGCCAATTAGAGATAACCGATTTCAAACATGACTACAAGCTAGGCTGCATAATTTTTGAAGATCAAGCGTTGATTAGTGTGGCTATTAATGGCGGCTTTGCTGTTCTTATTAAAAGTAGAATGGGGCTAGTAAACTCAGCAGTACTAGAGTAGTTAACATATTAAACGTGTGTACAAAATGCTTTGAAGCTGATTTTAAGTGCTGGGTTAGAACATAGGTTTTAGTTCAAAGTTTGTTCTAGATCATAAAATTGTTTTCATAAAGGGACTATTATTGTAGGTACTATAGAAGGAATTAACATGTTTAGACTTTTCAGGTGGTTTAAAATAGTAATGATTACCGTGTTGCTTACGCAGCATGGCTTTACTGTTGCTAAACCGATGAATTGTGAAGAACATCATAAGGACTCTTTTGATACGCAAATTATGCAACCCGCTAAAGATATGCATCATCAATCAATCAATGACAATAGTCACCATCACGTTGAAAATTCACAAGATGCTAAGCACGATCATGCTGATGAGGAGTGTGAAAAGTGTAAAGCGGGCGATTGTCTTTGCTGCGAAGGTGGCTTTTGTGCAAGCTTTCATTTAAATGCCTTTCTTGTGCAAGAGGAAGAAGCAAGTAGCAGCAATTTTAGCTTAGAATTAATTATTCAACGGATACCCCCGCCAGCCTCTGGCATCCATCTCTTACCTTATCGTCCCCCAATTATTGGCTAATCACGGGATCAGTGCGTCTTTTTTTCGCCAGTCCCATCAAAAATTGAACGATTTATTCATTGGTTTAAATAACCAACTGTTTTGAACAATCAGCACAATATTTTTGGGAGGCATGATGAACATGCTCAAATTATTGCCATTTGCAATAGCTACCGCTGTTGCGAGTGGGCAACTCTTAGCGAATGAACAACAAAATAATAGTCGCTTCGCGTTAGCGGGGTATGGAGACGTAAAATACGAAGACAGTAAATTGATGGATACAAGTGCATTCAGTGCGCGATTTGTACCTATATTCTTGTTTAGTCTCAGTGACAAAATGCATATAGAAGCTGAAACTGAAATCTCAGTCGATGAAAATGGGGAAACTGAAATCGAGCTTGAATACGCTGATATTCATTATTTCCTTTCAGATACAACTACTTTTACCGCAGGTAAATTTCTACTCCCATTCGGCCAATATGGACCGAATCAACATCCTAGCTGGATTAATCGCTCAGCGTTCTCTCCCGGTATTTATGGTGGGTTAGGCGGTCATGGTGGCTATCAACCTATGCAAGGTTTGTTACCCGTGATGAGTGATATTGGTGTTGGCATTCAACACATTATTCCTTTGGGTAAAAATCAGAAGATTTTCTTTGATGTATATATGACCAATGGTCTTGCTGCCGAGGCTCCACATGACGATGAAGAAGATGCTCATGATGATGAACCTGTATTGGATGAACACGAAGAAGAGGTTGTTGATGAACATGCGGAGGAGGAAGAGGAGCATGAAGAAGTAGATGCTCATGCTTGGGAACTTCCAGAACTCGCGTTTGAAGCGACGAGTGCGGATAACAATTCTAATAAAGCATTTGGCGGTCGTATTGCTTATGCCTTTCTTCCGGGAATTGAAGTCGGTGCTTCCTATTACACGGCAAAATACGATGAAAAGCTAGGATTTACAGCAACTGGCTTTGATATCAACTGGATTGGTAACCATTACATCGTCAGAGGGGAATTCATCAAAACAGAAACCGATTCCTTCGAAGAAGATGAACATGAAGAAAACAAAGTGATCACATTTGATCGCAATGGCTGGTATCTCCAAGCAACCTTTATGGCAGGAAAAATGTTCAATGTATTACAGGGAACAGATTTCGTCGTTGAATATGCCGAGACCAATAAAATTAACGAAGCGGAGCGTTGGGCTTATGGCATTAATTACTGGCTAGACAGCCGAGCAGTCATTAAGGCGACATACGAAGATACAACCGTTCAGGATGGTGAAGATGATAAGCGCTTCGCTATTCAATACAGCTATGGCTTTTAAGGGAGACACTTAAATGAAATCAATTATTCAAATATTACTGGTTATCAGTTTATCTCTTTTGTCTGCTTTTAGCATTTATGCCGAAGAGAAAATATCAGGTGCAGAAGTGATCAATAACAACTGTGCAAGATGCCATAACGCTCGTGCTGTTCATGAATTTTCTATTCCTGAATGGAAAGTCATTATGCCGCATATGCGAGAAAAGGCGCATTTAACAGGTAAAGAAACACAAGCTGTTCTTGAATTTTTGGAACTAACTAGCCAAAGCGTACCTTTGGCACAAAAAATAGCGCCAGAAAAGATAATAGCGCCTGACGGAAAGCAATTGTTTACTCAATTTGGTTGCCAAGGCTGCCATTCATTGAAAGGTGATGGTGGCACTGTTGGCCCAGCGCTAGATGAAACGATTAAAAACAAAGGGATCGGCTTCTTTATTAAGAAGCTCCAGAACCCTCAGTTTAATAACTCATCTTCTCCTATGCCTAAAATGCCGCTAAACGAGCAACAGATAAAAGCAATAGCTGAGTACATTAAATCATAAGGAAGCGCTTGACCTGTGTCTTAGACACAGGTCTAAGCTGTAGGTGAGAGTACAAACTTAAGTGAAAAACTAAGGAGTAAATGTGAAAGTAACAGAGCTGGCAAAAAGCCTTGGAACGACTGCTGATACGGTGCGCTATTACACGCGATTGGGACTGTTAAAACCTGCTAAGTCAGTGAACGGCTACAAGTCATACTCGAATAAGGAGGTATCGAGACTTAAATTCATTTTAAGTGCCAGAAACCTTGGTTTTTCCGTTGCTGATATCAAGCAAATTCTTAATGAATCTGAAGATGGTAAAAGTGCGTGCCCATTAGTCAGAAGCCTGATCAAAGAGAGGCTTGAAGAAACAGAAAAACAGTTTCAAGCAATGTTGGCACTTCGAGGAAAAATGTCTTCAGCTCTTTCTCAATGGGAAGAAATGGAAGACAAAGCGCCGACTGCAAACATGGTTTGTCATCTCATCGAAAACTTTGAGCAAATTAAAAAGGCATAGGAGGAAAAATGGTGACTACTAATACAAATATAGAAACCGAATCAGGCTGTTGCTGTCAGGCAAAAGCTCAATCCTCTTCGTGTAAAAGTAAGGAGAATACGTTGGAGAAAGTATCACATAACCAACAGCTCATCATTGAAGGAGCTGGGTGTGCTAGCTGTGTAGGCAAAATTGAAGGGGCGTTAAAGGCAACCCTTGGTGTAGTCAGTGCGGAAATGAATTTTGCTGATAGGACTGTAACAGTTTCTGGGACAGCTAAGACAGAAGAATTGATCAAAGCTGTTGAGTCTGTGGGGTATAACGCGAAGCCAATTGATGATAGCTCGGCAGCAGATGCGCTTGACGAGAAAGAAGCGGCTGATTGGGCATATTATAAAAAACTAATGCGCGATACGTTTATTGCCCTTTCACTCGGCGTTCCTTTGATGATCTACAGCATTGTGGTTGGAGAGATGACGGTTGAAACAAATCTTGAACGCATGTCTTGGCTGGTTGTCGGCATTTTAACTTTTGGTGTTATGTATTTTTCAGGTAAGCATTTTTATGTTGGCGCTTGGAAAAGCTTTAAAAACCACTCCGCTAATATGGACACCCTAATAGCTTTGGGAACAGGTACAGCTTGGCTGTATTCGATGGTTGTCGTGTTTGCACCTGACGCCGTTCCATTAATGGCACGGCATGTTTATTTTGAAGCTACCGCCATGATCATTGGCTTAATTGATTTAGGTCTGGCATTAGAAATAAAAGCCAGAGGTAAAACCTCTGAGGCCATTAAGCGTCTTATCGGCTTGCAGGCCAAAACGGCAACCGTAGTTCGTGATAGCAAAGAAGTTCAGATTGGTATTGAGCAGGTTTTACTTAACGATATTGTAAAGGTAAAACCGGGCGAAAAAATTCCCGTCGATGGTGTGGTATTGGAAGGGCACACCTCTATTGATGAGTCCATGCTGACAGGCGAGCCTATGCCTGTTGAAAAAGCCGAAGAAGATGAGGTTGTCGCTGGTACTTTGAACAAATCAGGCATGATTATGTTTAAAGCCACACGTGTTGGAAAAGACACGGCGCTTGCGCAAATCATCAATATGGTGAAACGAGCACAAAATTCTAAACCGCCGATTGGCCGCTTGGCTGATGTTATTTCAGCTTTTTTCGTTCCTGTTGTCATGATCATCTCTGTGTTAAGTGCGCTAGCATGGCTTAACTTTGGACCTGAGCCAGCAATTGCTTTTGCCATCGTATCAGCAACTACTGTACTCATTATTGCCTGCCCATGTGCTTTGGGCTTGGCAACGCCCATGTCTGTCATGGTCGGAGTAGGAAAGGCCGCAGAAGCAGGCGTGCTTATTCGAAACGGTGAAGCACTGCAAACCGCCTCTAAAATCACTGCCATGATTTTAGATAAAACGGGCACTATTACTGAAGGGGCACCTAAGGTAACCGATATTGTTTTAGCAAAAGCTACGGACGAAAAAGACGTACTACAGCTTGCTGCAAGTTTAGAGAGCGGCTCAGAGCACCCTTTAGCGCAAGCGATTGTTGAAAGTGCGTTAGATAAGGATATTGAGTTACTAAAAATTGAAGCGTTTAACGCCATTACGGGTTTTGGTGTAGAAGCAAGCTGCAACAATAAAGCCCTGCTTTTCGGAAACGATAAACTAATGAAGTTAAAAGGCATAGACCTCACTAGCTTTGTTGAACAAGCGCAGTCTTTAGCCAAAGAAGCCAAAACACCTATGTACTTTGCTGTAGATGGTGAACTTGCAGCAATCATTGCTGTTGCAGATCCTATTAAGTCAGACTCAATCTCTGCTATCAAACGACTTCAGGCTAATGGTATACGCGTCATCATGTTAACGGGTGATAACAAGGAAACCGCTGCTGCTGTTGCCAAAAAAGCGGGTATTAGTGAGTTTCTTGCTGAAGTGCTGCCAGAAGATAAAGCCAACAAGGTGAAAGAGCTACAAGAAGGCGGCGAAATTGTTGGTATGACAGGAGATGGCATCAACGATGCTCCTGCGCTAGCGTTAGCCGATGTTGGCTTCGCAATAGGCACAGGGACTGATGTAGCTATCGAAAGTGCTGACATTACCCTAATGCGTGGTTCACTTCATGGCCTAGCTGATGCCATAGCGGTAAGCAAAGCTACTTTACGAAATATAAAACAAAACTTGTTTGGCGCGTTTGTCTATAACATAGCCGGGATTCCTTTTGCTGCGGGGATTCTATATCCCTTCTTTGGCATTCTGCTTAGCCCTGTAATTGCAGGTGCTGCAATGGCGTTTTCGTCACTGACTGTAGTGTCAAATGCAAATCGACTTCGCTTGTTTAAAGCAAAAGAGCATTAAGGAGAAACACGATGATGGTAATTAACTTATTAGGCTTAGTGTTAATCGCACTGATTGTTTGGTGGTTTTGGCTATACAAACCCAATAAAACAATTGTTCAAGATAATGAAGTACTCATTGAAGTGAGGGATGGCGTGTATTCACCATCCTCAATCCAAGTGTCTGCTAGTCAACCTGTCACTCTGAAGTTTATGCGCAAAGATCAATCACCCTGCGCTGAAACAATGCTTATTCCATCATTGGAGATAAGCGAGCAGCTTAAATTAAATGAAGTTACTCAAATTACCTTATTGAACTTATCACCGGGAGAGCATGAGTTTCATTGTCAGATGCAAATGTATCGCGGTGTCTTAAAGGTTGTTTAGGAGGGTTTATGAACATGAAAAAAGTGACAGCCATTTTTGATGAAATGGTATTAGCGCGAGTAGAAGAGGCGCTACTTTCACATGGCTATAAAGGCTTTACTATCCATAAAGCGATGGGCAGAGGCGCATATGCTGATACCTACAATAGAAATCACTTATCAGCACATATAGTGATGACCATTTACGTCGCCTTCGACGATGCAGAACATGTTGCTGAAGTTTTGCTTGATGCAGCGCATACCAACGTTGAAGGAGAAGGATTAGTTAGCGTCTCTCCTGTGGATAATCTCTACTGGATAAATTCTAAGTCTGAAGCTTTAGCAGAAGATTTACGGTCAATAGGAGGCCAACATGAAAAATGAGCACCCTAAATTTTGGTCAACACCCACGGGTTGGGCTGCATTGGTGCTTATTGCCGCAGCCACCTATTTTTTAATCTTTGAACATGGACAGCATGTACTGCAATTTCTTCCTTACTTGATTTTATTGCTATGCCCGTTGATGCACGTATTTATGCATGGCAAACATGGCCACGATCATTCACATGCGCCTGATGAGAAAAAGGAAGAGAGCTTTCAAGAACTCACGGATAAAAATGCTGCCTATCGTGACGGCTACATACAAGGGTTAGAGGAAGGACGTAAGGAATTACATAAAAAGGAGAACCGTGATGAATGAGACATATGATTATGGCTTATGGTCAATGGTGATACTAAACTCAGCAATTTTTATCTTTTTTGCCTTTAGTTTTGTCAAACCAAAAACATCGACTGATTGGCGAAGTTTAGGAGCGTTCTCCGCCTTTATTGTCGCCCTATTTACTGAAATGTATGGCTTTCCTTTAACTATCTATTTTTTGTCTGGTTGGTTAACTGAAAACTATCCAGAAGTTAACTTCTTTGCGCATGAAAATGGGCACTTATTGCATACTTTCTTTGGATTTGAAGGTGATGCCCATTGGGACCCATTTCATATAGCGAGTATGGTGTTTATTGTCGCTGGCTTCTTTATGTTGTCTTCAGCATGGAATGTATTGCATCACGCGCAAAAACATCATCAATTGGCTACAACTGGATGGTATGCAAGGTGTCGCCACCCACAGTATGTAGCTTTCATTCTAATCATGTTCGGCTTTTTATTGCAGTGGCCGACCATCCCAACACTTGCGATGTTTCCAATTTTAGTCGTTGTTTACGTCAAACTCGCGAAGCGCGAAGAGGCACAAGCGATTGCTGAATTTGGTTCGGAGTACCACAGATATATGGAATCGACACCAAGTTGGATTCCAAATTTTAATAAGAACATAGAAGGTAAAAATCATGAAAACGTTAGGTAAATCAATTTTATTTGTCAGCTCTCTATTGGCGGCTACAAGTTTATTTGCTCAAAACAATGAGCATAAACATAAACGCGTGGAAAAATCTGATATGCATCAAGGCATGGCAATGTCGCATGAGAACATGGGAAAAATGCATAAAAAAATGATGGAAATGAAAAAGGAAGTTCATGCCATTAAAGCTGAAAAAGATCCTGAAAAGCAAAAGCAGATGATGGCTGAACATCACCGCTCAATGATGAAGATGATGCAATCCATGCACAAAAACATGGAAGCAATGCCAATGCATAAGCAAATCAAGATGGCTGAACATCATCTGGAAATGATGGAAAACATGATGCCTCAAATGAAAGAAAAGATGACAGAAATGAAAGGCAAAAAACAAAATCACTCTCACTCACATTAGGAGGTAAACCATGAGCGATTTAGATCATAGAGTTGGCGTTAGAGAGCAGAATTTAGTTGTTCGAAATTTAAGGCTAAGTAATGTCACAGAAGAAAACTGTGACGAGTTAGTAAAAGAAATTGATCAGCTTTTTGGTATTGATGAAGTTAGTTACAACATCAAAGAAGGTGAAATACACCTCGCATATGATGCGGCAAATATCAACCTTGATGGGATTGAGCAAGTTATTCGCAATCATGGTGCCGATGTTCATGATGATTGGTGGACGCACACTAAAGAAAGTTACTACAAATTTGTTGATCAGAATGTTAAAGACAACGCTGCTCATAAACCGTGGAGTTGTCACAAAGTTCCTCCGGGTGCAAGCCGGAAAAACAAGTAAGCTTACGATGAGCTTGCTCAGTTAATAATTTAGATGAGGAAAAAATGATGAAAACATCCAATATAAAAATTCTTTTGCTAGTTGTATTCGGTATCTTTTTGGCAGGTTGTTCCAATACTGCGTTTTATCACAAAAATATGATGAGAGGCCAAGTGGTTGAGCAGTCTACTGATCGAACTCTGATTTGTATTGGTGCTAAACATGGCGCAGAGATTGGACAAAAATATAGTGTTATTAGATTCCATGAGGAAATTGCGCCGGGTGAAGGTGATGATCCGTACACCATTGAAAAAGTGGGAACGGTACAAATTACTAAAATTGTGAATGATCACTTCGCAACGGTAAAACTCCTATCTGGTGACATTGCGGCGAAAGATATGGTGGAACTTGAAGACTAATGAAGTGGTGGCGAAAGCCACCATAGGAGAATAACGATGAAACTTAATGAAAAAGCTTTTGCGTTGGCTTGTGCCGCCGCCTTTGCCATTGTTTGGGTTGTGTGTTCAGTTCTGGTTATGGTGATGCCTGATATGATGTCCGGTATGACTGGAAACATGTTACATACTGATTGGAAAAGCATGGGCTGGCATATGTCCTTTATAGGGGTATTTATTGGTGGCTTTTTATGGGCGTTATTGATGGGGATCACTGGCTGGCTGATCGCTAAAATCTATAATATGCAATCAAGTTAGCAGAGAAGGTAAATTTTAGTGGAATTATCTCAAGGACATTATTTGAAGCAATGGTTGGGCAATACATTAATTATTGAGTTAATTGGTGAATTAACCGTTAACGGATTAAAACAATATTTGGAAGAGATTCGCGCTGAGCTATCTTCTGATAACCAGTCTGTTAATTTTATTTTGGATCTATCTTGTTTTAAGGGTGTAGTTGTTAGTAGTTGCTGTAACGTAGAACCAATATCAATGCAAATACGCTCTACTGGAGTTACTTCAGCGAGGAAAGCTATTGTTGGAGATAAGTCAAAAGTTGTTCAAATAGATATAACCGAGTTTCCGGGATGCTCTATTAATAATACTGAACACTTTAGTGACCTGAGTAGCGCGTTAAGGTGGATTCAATGATGCTTACTATTTGCCTGATTATTAAAAAGTATAAATAAAAGTAACGGATGTTAAACTAAAGATGGCATTTAGTTTCGTTCATGAACGAAATGTATTTTGTGGACTTTCGTTCACCTAATTGTTAAGGTGTACGAAAGTCACAGGTTTCGTACATATGAAAGTTGGTTTTGCAAGAGTCTCAACTAAAGAACAAGATTTGAATGTTCAACTGTCCAAGCTTGACGCTCATGGCTGTGAAAAAATATTTCAAGGCAAACAGTCTGGTGCTTCGGTTAGAAATGAAGAAAAGCTAAAGGAATTAATCGATTTTATCAGGGAAGGTGATGAAGTAATTGTTACCCGCCTTGATCGTCTAGGCCGATCATTAAAGTCTATTCTTGAGGCTATTGAAAGTATCCACAAAAAGGGCGCTTGTTTAAATATTATTGACGGCTCCCTTAATACTAAAAATGATAACCCGTTTGCCACCGCCATGATCAACCTATGTGGAGTATTCGCTCAACTTGAGCGGGATCTTATAAAAGCCAGAACAGCAGAAGGTCGTGAAGAGGCTAAGGCTAAGGGAAAACATATGGGCAGATTGCCTGCATTGTCAGACAAAGAAGCGAAAGAACTATATAAAGATAAATTATCTGGTGAATCGATTTCTGCATTAGCGAAGAAATATTCTGTTAGCCGCCCGACGGTTCATCGAACTATTGAAAGAATGGAACAGAAAAATAATAAATAAAAGGAGATGTTATGTGGTCTGATAAAGAATCAAAAATTGATTTCTTAAATTTTAATGAAACGGCTGAGTCGATTAAAGATCTTATAACTGAAAAGGAATTAATGCCTATTAGCATCGGTGTCTTTGGTGATTGGGGCGCAGGAAAATCGACGATTCTTGAACTTACCAAAGCATCTTTGGAGACTGATGAACAAGAATATATCCAAGTGCATTTCGATGCATGGACTTTCCAAGGATACGATGATGCTAAAGCAGCGCTATTAGAAACAATCGCATCGACTTTAGTTAAAAAAGCAGCGGACGATAAAAACCTAAGTGCAAAAGCGAAAGAGTTTGCTGGACGAATAGATAAGATCAGACTGATGGGACTACTAATGGATGGTGGTGCGGCATTAGCTGGTATACCAACTATGGGTGGTATACAAAAGATCATGGGACTATTCAGTGGTGGTGACGATGGTGAACTGGATGTTGATGATGTAAAAGGTGCTGTCGATGGCGCTAAGAATGTAGCGAAGAAAAACAAAGGTTTGATCAAAGATAAGAAATCATTCTCACCTCCTAAAGAAATTAAAGAGTTCCGAAAAGCATATTCTGATCTGTTAGATGAGTTTGATAAGCCACTTATTGTCTATGTCGATAACTTAGATCGCTGTTCTCCATTTAATGCCATTTCAACACTTGAGGCGATCAGGTTATTTCTATTTTTACCAAATACCGCATTTGTCATTGCTGCCGATGAAGACATGATCCGCTTGGCAGTGCCTGAGTATCACAAAGGTGCATCTCAACGACATCAAACTGATTATTTAGACAAGCTTATTCAAATTCCTGTGCATGTACCAAGACCCGGCGTTCTGGAGATAAGGGCATATTTAATGATGCTTACTGCTCAAGACCACGGCGTTACCGATGCGCAATTAGAAACGATAAGATGTGCCCTTGAAGAGTCATTAAGGCTGTCGTGGAAACAACCACAAATAACCGTTGATGAGCTACTTCAAGATCACGCAATCGAAAAGCATTCAGAACTCAGAAGTAAATTTGTAGTTGCTGAGCAGTTAGCTCCACTATTAGCTGAATCTACAAACATTAACGGCAACCCTCGCATAGTTAAGCGATTACTGAACCAAGTGAAGATGAGAAAGAAAACGGCTCACCGTCGAGGAATGCAGCTTGACGAAAAAACTATCACTAAGCTGGTCATTTTTGAGAGGTGCTTAGGCACTCAGGCTACTAACAAGCTTTATGAATTAATTGATAAGGAAAACGGATATCCAAAAGTATTAGCGGATCTCGAAAATTCAGAAGTTGAATTTGACGAAATAAAGTTACCTGAAGAGTGGAAGCTGGACTTAGCTTTTATTGATAAATGGTCAAAATTACCTCCAATGTTTACTGAGATGGATTTGACTCCAGCGGCATATCTGAGTCGAGAAAGCATTCCAATGGGCGCTGTAAATGCGGTAATGTCTGGAGCCGCTCAAAAACTTGTAGAAGAATTAATGAAGCAAAAGGTTAGGGTCAGTGGCGTTAACTCTACAGCTATTACCACAACACCGAAGGAAGAATATATGTCAGTCATGGATGGTTTGATTGAAAACTTTAAGTTGATTGGTGATTGGACCGAAAGACCAACAGGCATTTATGGAGCGGTACTACTTGCCAAGCAGGATGATAAATGTTGCTTAAGTCTTCTTACATTTTTAAAAAGCTTGCCCCGCCAAAGATGGCTTAATCCAATTTTAAAAGAACTAGAGGGAACTAAATAATATGGGTACGTCCGCATCGTCAACAGGACCGAATAACAAGAGTCCACTTATTCCATCTTGGGCAGAGCAAGGAGATCCAGTCACAATAGAACCTGCATCAGGTACTGATGGGGATGATCAAACTGGCTCTGATAATAATCAAGCTGATGATCAGAATGACAATAGCAATGATATTGACAATGACAAGGTTCAACAAGAAATCGGTGGTTCACCTACAGCAACACCGCCTCCAAATAGGTTTGCCAGTGCCAGAAGAGCATTTGGTAAATATGCACAAACAGGTGGCTCAACCTCAGATCTAAGGCGTTCATTAAAAAGTTACTCTAGAAAAGGCTCTGGCGGAGGTAAAAACACAAGCCGGAGACTAGCAAGCGGCATAACTGCTGGTTCTGGATTGCTTGGTGTCATGCGTGGCGACACCGTAACGATTAATAATCAAAGCTTGTCATTAGGTGATTTAACTGGGTTATCAACTGACCAAGCAATTGACAAAATTGCTAGTCATTTAGCACCTGATAATGCCGATTCGGATGCTGTTAGAGTTGCGTTAGATTACGCGTTAGAAGAAGCGCTACCCGATACTGAAGAATTTGATCCTAACAGTTTTACCGACGAAGTTATCCAAGAAGCCATAGGCTGTTATTTAACAGATCTTATATTTCAAGATGTTGTAGAAGGAATGGGCAGAGCTTGGTTTCACGTTGAGCCTGCAAGCAAGCATCATCAAATGGAAGTTGAATTAAGGGAATTAATAAAAGTGATCACGCAAGAGCAGTTAGACAAAGTAACTAATGGCAACCCCAGTACTATTAGCAAAGAAAATATTACTAAAATTCAAGCCGATGCTATTGCTATGACGGTTGATGAATGGGAGAGCTTTGATGACTAATTTTTATTTTAACCATGACCCAGCTAACTTGCCTGATTTTTCTGATGATTGTCATCCTGTCCAAATGTTTCATACGCATCAAAATGACATTACTAAGCACAGCTTAGTGTCAAAGCAATTGCTTCAAACAGTACGTGATTTAGGATTGCATGTAGATGCTGATGCAATAGACCTCATAACAATTGCAACCGCCGTTACCGCCGCTGATACATTTGAATTGAGGGATAATGCAGAAAATGCATGGGCTAGAAAAATGCACTTGCATGTTCCTGTTACCGATGAGGATATGTGGAATTTTGTAGAGCCTGAACTAAGTTCTTTGCTCAACTTTCTAACAGGGGACCAATGGCGATTTACGTTTGAAAAAACAACTATGGCAATGCCTGCTCCTAAAAATAGTGAGCAAGCGAAAGCAAAGGCAAAGTCATTAATTGGACTCAACTCAGTTTGCCTTTTTTCTGGTGGTCTTGATAGCGCAGTTGGTGCAATTGACATTTTAAACGGAGAGTCAGATTTAAAACCGCTTTTGGTTAGTCACGCTTATCGTGGTGATGGTGCGAAACAGGAAGATATTAAGCAATTATTATCCCCGCCATTCGGCGAATTGTCCTATTCAATGTCTCCTCACATAATTAAGCATTTAGAAGGTAAAACTGACATTAGCATGAGGGGAAGAAGCTTCAATTTTCTAGCTATGACGGTACTTGGTATATCAGCCTTAAGAAATGCTAATTGCGATAGCAGTATTGAAACCATTGTCGTCCCTGAGAATGGCTATATTTCTATAAATCCGCCGCTTACCAGAAGAAGGATTGGTAGCCATAGTACTAGAACTACTCATCCTAATTTTCTAAACAGGCTTGAATCTTTGCTTAGAGACACTGGGTTTCATGTCAAATTTGTAAATCCGTATCAATTCAAAACTAAAGGTGAAATGTTAGCGGAATGTTTTGATCAAGACGCAATTAGAAAAGCCGTTCCCTTGAGCGTTTCATGCAGTCATTGGCACAGAGAGCATAAACAGTGTGGGCATTGTGTACCTTGTCTTATTCGAAGAGCGTCAGTTTTTCATGCTGGTTTTACACAAGATGCGCCATACAAAACAAAGCGGTTGAAAGGGCTTATCAAAGAAAAAGATACGCGTGATGATCTCCAAGCGGTTCAAACTGCCATTATTCGGTTGAAGAAAACAGATAATTATCGTTCTTGGTTACGAATGTCGGGGCCGATACCGCAAGATAAACATATACGAGAAAAATTAGAATCAACTATTAAGCGAGGATTGGCAGAGGTTGAATTATTTCTCCAAGCGGATAAATCGTCATGATGGACCTTCATTGCCACGTTGATTTATATCCAGATCATCAAGAGGTATTGAACGACATAAAAAGCAGTAAGTATTACGTGCTATCAGTAACTACGGTGCCTTCAGCGTTTGAAGGTACGGTCCAGTTAACAAGTGGCATAAAACACTGCAAAACGGCTTTGGGACTGCACCCTCAACTTGCTCATCTAAGGAAAAATGAATTACCTCTATTCGATAAGCTAGTTGATAGAACTAGATATATTGGAGAAATTGGGCTGGATGGCTCAAAAGGTTATGCTGATTACTTTGATGATCAATTAGAGGTTTTCACGCATATTTTGAAAAAATGTGAAGGCTTTGATAACAAAATACTAACTATCCATAGTCTTAATGCGACAGGTGAAGTACTTGAACAACTTAAGTTATACCCCAATGCTGGTACTGCCATTCTTCATTGGTTTTTAGGTACTAAGAAGCAAGTTCTAGAAGCCGTCGAGTTAGGCTGTTTCTTCTCAATTGGGCCAGCCATGCTAACTTCAGCTAGAGGCAAGAAAGTAATATCATGGATACCTCAAGATAGGGTTTTACTTGAAACTGATGGTCCATTTGCCAAGGTAAAAGGGAAAATATTGTTTCCTTCCGATAGTGATGCTGTCATTGGTTATTTAGCTGATATTTGGGCAACTCAAAATACTGTAATAATTGACCAGCTCTCATTAAATTTTAGATGTATAGTTGCTGTAAATTGAGTAAAACAGGGCAACTTAATAAAAAGGCTTCTCTAAAAAATTACGAGAAGCCTCCAAATTAAAGTTAAGATTTGTATTTGCTATAAACAATTCTATATAGAACAGGCAAAACGACTAAAGTAAGTAAAGTCGAGGAAATAATTCCTCCAATTACCACCGTCGCTAATGGCCTCTGAACTTCAGCTCCAGTTCCGACGTTTAATGCCATAGGAATGAAACCTAAACTAGCAACCAAAGCGGTCATTAATACAGGGCGAAGCCTGATAGTTGCACCTTCGATAATAGAGTTTATTAGCTCTCCTGTTTCAAGTAATCGCTGTTTAATGAATGACAACATCACCAGTCCATTTAATACAGCTATCCCTGAAAGAGCGATAAATCCAACAGCAGCAGAAATTGAAAGAGGCATGTCTCTTAACCACAAAGCCAGTACGCCGCCTGTAAGTGCTAAAGGCACACCACTAAATATGATCAGGGCATCTTTTATTGAACTAAATGCTATGACAAGCAGTGTCAAAATTACAAACAATGTGGCAGGTACTACGATGGATAATCTTTGTGTTGCACTCTCAAGTTGCTCAAATGTTCCGCCGTACTCAAGCCAATAACCAGCAGGCAATTCAACGTTTTGTTGAATTTTTTGCTGTGCCTCTTGTACGAATGAGCCTAGATCTCGGTTTCTAACATTTGCGGTAACTACAATTCGTCGCTTACCATTTTCTCGGCTTATTTGACTTGGAACCGTTGTATAATTTAGCTCTGCAACCTCGCTTACAGGTACAAACTCACTACTACCTGTTGCGATTGGCAAATTACCTAGCTGATCAAGGTTGGCTCTCAACAGCTCTGGATATCTAACTACAATTTCAAATCGACGATCACCTTCGAATATTAACCCTGCGCCTTCACCTGACACGACTGTTTTTAACCAAGATTGTAAGTCGCTTGCATTTAACCCGTATAGCGCTAGTGCTTCAGGCTTGGGGTTAACGGTAAATATAGGCACGTCATCAACTTGTTCAAGCCGCGCATCAGCAACACCTGAAATGGTATTGAGTGTAGCCAAAATTTCTTGTGCAGAGCTGACAAGTTGGGATAGCTCATCACCGTAGAGCTTAATCCCCAAATCAGCTCTTACTCCGCTAATTAATTCGTTAAATCGCATCTGAATTGGTTGAGTAAACTCATAATTATTGCCGGGAATGGAACTGAGATCTTTTTCCAGTCTTTCAACAAAATCCGCTTTTGTTAAATTGGGGTTGGGCCATTGCTCTCTAGGCTTTAATATCAGAAAAGTATCAGTCACATTTGGCGGCATAGCGTCTGTCGCCACTTCTGCTGTGCCCGTTTTTGAAAACACCGTAACAACTTCATCATATTTTATAATTTGTTGTTCAAGTATCTTCTGCATTTCTACAGCTTGGTCAATACCCGTGCCCGGAATACGCATCGCGTGCAGTGCAATGTCACCTTCATTAAGTTGAGGAACAAATTCAGATCCTAATTTACTACCAAGTAATATGCTAAATGTCACAAGTAAAGCAGCGCCGCAAACAACTAGCCAACGTAGTTTTAAAGCCCACTTCAAAACCGGACGATATACTGACTTAGCACCGACAATTATCGGACTTTCTTTTTCGCTGATTTTGCCTTTCAAGAATAAAGCAACCGCAGCGGGGACGAGTGTGAAGGTAAATACCATTGCAGACAATAGAGCGATGATCACCGTTGCGGCCATCGGATGAAACATTTTGCCCTCTACACCCGTCAAGGTAAACAAAGGCACATAGACAATCGTTATGATCAATACGCCAAAAACACTAGGTCGTATTACCTCATTGGTAGCAGAATAAACAATGTCTAGCCGTTCTTTCAGAGAAATGATTGAACCATTTCGTTTTTGGCTTTCTGCTAACCGCCTAATGCAGTTCTCAACGATTATTACCGCACCATCGACAATCAATCCAAAATCCAAGGCTCCCAAACTCATTAAATTCGCCGAGACTTTGCTTTGAACCATGCCTGTGATTGTTGCCAACATTGCCAAAGGAATGACTGCGGCGGTAATTAAAGCGGCGCGTATGTTACCCAGTAATAGGAACAGTACAAAGATAACCAGTAGTGCGCCTTCAATGAGATTTTTCTGTACAGTGCTAATTGCTTTATCAACCAGCGTTGTCCTGTCATATAAGGGAACTATGGACACTCCTTGAGGTAAACTATTTTGGATTTCACTAAGCTTGTCACCAACAGCCAATGCCACTGAGCGTGAATTTTCTCCTACCAGCATCATTGCTGTTCCAATCACACTTTCCTTGCCTTTCAGTGATGCGGCACCAGTCCTAAGCTCTTTTCCGATTGCAACCTCGGAGACATCTTTAACTTTTACAAGTGTGCCGTCGTCGCTTTTAATAATGACGTTTTGGATGTCTTGAATAGATTGCAACTGAGCTTGTGAACGAACAAGAATTTGCTGTCCGCTTCTTTCGATGAATCCAGCCCCTTGATTTGCATTATTTCGCATTATTGCATTTGATAGCGCTTCACTGGTAACACCGAAGTGCAACATCTTTAAAGGATCAGGATTGATATGGTATTGCTTTTTATAGCCCCCAATTGCATTGATTTCCGTAATCCCTTTAACCAATGCAAGTTGTGGTTTCACTACCCAGTCATGGATCTCCCGTAACGCCATCTCATCATAGGGTAGGCCACTATTCTGCTTTGCACTTTCGTCGGCAGTTAAACTGTACATGTATATTTCGCCGAGGCCCGTAGCAATTGGCCCCATTTCTGGTTCAATGCCAAACGGTAGTTGCTCCTTAATTGCGCTAAGTCGCTCATTGATTAGGTTTCTGGCAAAATACAAATCTGTGCCTTCTTCAAATACAACAGTCACTTGCGACAGGCCATATCGAGAAAGTGAACGGGTATAATCCAGCTTAGGTAAACCCGCCAAGCCCGTTTCGACGATAAACGTGATCCGCTGCTCTGTTTCCAACGGTGAATAACCTTGAGCTTGCGTGTTTATTTGTACCTGTACATTGGTTATATCTGGCACAGCATCAATAGGTAGCTTCTGATAGTTCCACATTCCTAAAGCGATGATAAACAACGCCATTAGCAACATAGTGCCACGTCTACGGATAGATAATTCTAGTATCCAAGCGATCATATTTTCACCTCGATAATACTGAAGCCAATATGAAGTGGATAAAAAGGTCGGAGTTTAGTGTTCATGCCCAGCCTCCGATTTTTTTAGATCAGCAACTAGCAGATAACTGTTCTTTACAACCACACTTTCGCCGACGTTCAAACCGTCGATGATAGCAATATTGATAGCGTCTGAAGCGCCAGTTTTTACGGCGCTAGGGTGGTATTCATTGCCTTCTTTAATAAAAACAACATCATTACCTTCAAACTCTTGAATGGCTTCTTTTGGCACAACAACTGGAGCAGAGTGTTGACTGGTCGTAACCGCACCTTTAATTACAGTGCCAAGCGGCCAGTTATTAGTTTTGTTACCTAACTTTACAAATGCCAACGAATAAGGCTTGTTGTTTAGTGATGGTGTTAAATAGCTAATTTGCGCACTTTGATTAAATTCAGTGCTTTGGATTAGCACCTGCTGGTTAGTGTTAATTTTACTAAGCTGAGTAGGAAATACAGATAGCTGTGCCCAAATCACGTCAAAGTTGGCTATTGTCAGCAAGTTTTCACCATTTGTAAGTTCGCCAATATTTGCCTGCCTAGCGACTATACGTCCAGACATTGGTGCTTTTATCGAATATTGATTTAAGCTTTCATTGGATTCAATGACGACCAACGTTTCACCTTTTTTAACCTCTTCTCCGAGATTAACTTTTACTTCCTTAATAACACCATCGAATCTCGCGTTAACATGTGCAAGTGATGCTGGATCGGCAACGATTTTTCCATATACAACTTCTTCGTTACGAATAACACCGCTAGTTGCTGCTACTGTTTCAATGCCATTTTGTTTAGCCATTTCAGCAGACATGGACACAAATTCATCTTCGTGTTCTTCACTGGCTGAAGTCGTGATGGAGGTGAAACCAACTACAGCAACAAGCACTAATTTGAAAAGGCTGATTGGTGAATTTAATATTTTTTTCTTTTTCATGATTAATTCTCAATAAAGCTTGAAAGTTGGCTTTCTGTATTGCCGGAAGAAATTAATGGAATGCCTGATAAGGACTCGATGGCGGCGCTTTGTTTGTGAACCTCACTTGCGGCAAAAATAAGCGCATATTGCATCTCAATAAGCTCTTTTTGAACTGAAACAAGCTCCAAATAACTAAATCGCCCGTCCGAATAGGCTTTTTGAACTAATGACAAAGCACTTTCTTGTGGTGGAATTATATTGGTTTGTAAGGTTTCAACTGTAAGGCGAGCCTCTTCTTGAGCCGCATATAATGTCGCCAATTGGCTATAAATTGCTCGCTCACTGGCTTTCTTTTGCTGCTCAACTTCATCAAGTCTTGCTTTTTGAGATTGATAATTGCCTCTGTTTCTATCACTCGTAAATAGAGGGACGCTAAACCCTGCAACCAACGCAGTGTCATTGCTACCTTCAAGTCTTTTAATACCTGCGCTCCACGTTATATTAGCTTGGCTTTGTGCATTGATTGATTGTAATTGAGCTTGCTGAATCCTCGATTGCTCTGCATAAGCTAATATATGAGGGCTTTGAGAAAGTTGAGCCATGATGTATTCAAGCGATATTGTTTTGGGAAATGCAAATAAATCGCCTGATACGCGAGAGAATTGCGGTGATTGCTCACCCCACAGAATAGCCAACTTACGAATACTAGCCTCTAACTGCTTGGCAATGGTTAGTGTCTTTAATCTAGCTGTTGCTAAAGCTGCATCAGCTCGTTTTTGCTCTGATGACGGTGCTGAACCAACACGAACTTTTTTGGAGACCGTTTGGTAGGTTTCTCTTGCTAGCTTTTCTGCATTTTCATTGACAAGCATGACTTGTTGTAAGGTCAAAACATCGATATAGCGTGTTGCTACTTCACCCAAAATATCGAGTGTTTGTATTCTTTTATCAACCGCTATAGCTTGCTGTTGGGCATTAACATAAAACTTTCTGCTATTTACCTTATCTCCCAATTCCACCACGGAAGATATTGATAATGTTAATTCAGCGTCGTTTATTCCAGATACATCACCTGTACCTGCAAAGTTTTCCAATTCAACACTGATGTTATATTCAGGTTTTAATCCTGCGGTAGCTAACTCGCCGTCTAAGCGTTTTTGTTTGTATTCAAAAGCTGTTAGCTGAGGGTTGTTTGCAAGTGTTCGTTGTATCGCCTCTGATAATGAAACTAAATCAACGGATAAGTCGTTTGCAACTGCGTTATTGGTTGTCACTAAAAATGACAACATAAGCAACCGTTTTACTTTCTTCCAAGCAAGTACGGGAGCCTTTAAATAAGACATATTCATATTTTGTCCTGTTTATTTTTTTGAAACGAGCGTTGGCTTCACCGCCTAACGCGCCAATTAAATAAAAGGACTAACTTTTGGGAGGTCGAAGTAATCTGGAAGGGAGAGCTTCAATGACTACTTTTAAATAATCAAGTACCTGACTTGATTTGAAATCAATGTTTCTACTGATGTAAATATGCGTAGCAAACTGTACATGCGAGCCATTGCAGTGTCCGCAATGATGACAATCAGCGGGGTTATGTTGATCATTATCTGCTGATGATTGTATTAATTGTTCAGAAGAAATATGGTCATCTAAAGCATGAACATGCTCGGTTTTTATATGCTCGGAATCAACAATATGAACATCAGCAACTTTTGCCACAGCAGAAAATGACTGAAGTAATATCAGCACTATCATGATGTATGCAGGAAATTGTTTAATATTCATTTCGTTTCAACTATCTCTTAGTTATGTCAATGTTAACACTATTGTTTAGCTTGCGTCACGACATTGCTCGTCTATGAACTCTATTTCAATTGTTGTATGAGCAAAATCAAACTCTTTAAGCTCATGCTGTAATTCTAGTTTGTACGATTTCAGTTCTTCGTTAGATATTTCAGTGTTTAAAACAATATGGGCGGTTAAAACGTTGTGTTCACCATCAAGTGACCAGATGTGTAAGTGATGTACTTCACCCACAATGGCTTTAGAAACTATTTTCGATTTAATATTTTCAATAAGCTTAATATCTGGTGTTGCTTGCAAGAACAGCATGAGCGTCGATTTCAATGTTCTTACAACATTAAATAAAATAAAAAGAGTAAAACAAATCGATAAAATAGGGTCGAGTATAGGCCACTCAACAAACATCAATACTATTGATACGATAAAAATAGCTATCCAACCTAAAACGTCTTCAAGCAAGTGCCAGTTTAAAACTCGTTCATTTAGGGTCTTTCCATGACTTAGCTTATAGGCAGCGTAACCGTTTACCACCATGCCAAAAATAGCTAATAAGAGCATTCCTTCGACTTGAGGCATTTCGGGGTTAGCTAATCTTGGTATAGCCTCAATTAGTATAAAAACAGAACCAACAGTTAATACCAAACCGTTAATCAATGCGCCAAGCAATGAAAAGCGTTTGTAACCGTATGAGAACTGGCTAGAGGCAGGTTTGTTACTGAGCTTATTTAATCCCCATGCGGTGCCTATGGAAATGCTATCTCCTAAATCATGGATAGCATCTGCCATGATTGCCGTACTATTGGTTAACCAACCTCCGATAAATTCGATGATGGTAAACATGAGGTTTAGAAAAAAAGCCCAGCCAATGCGTCTCGAAGCGTCCTCATCATGGTGAGAGTGATCATGACCGTGAGAGTGGCTATGCATGTTGAGCCTCGGCGTTTACATTTTTTCCTCTAAGCCTTTGTACATTCCAATTAATGATATGACGGATAAAGTTTTGGTACGCCCAACGTTTTACACCCGTCAGATTGGTTCCTCGTTCAGCATAGAATTCATCGGGTGAATCATATAGGCCAAAGTCATCGTGTATGCCTTCTTTTTGAATATAAGTATCTTTACCAACCCAGTTCGTCTCTGGGTTACTTATGCAGGTAGTAGCTATTCCATAACCGCAAAAACTATCTTTAGCTTGATTGAATTTGGATTGAATTGAACTTAGATAAGCTTCGTCGAGAATGAAGCCTTCTAAATTGATCCACTTACCTTCATAGAGCACTTCTACCCAGCTATGGATAATGTATTTAGGGGCTAACCAAAATACATAAGAAGGAATTGCCCCTTTCTGAAGTTGTTGATCAATCGTAAAACCATGAAAACGACACTGAATACCAATTGCCCGTAATAGAGCCATCAACAAGTTTCCTTTGGTATTACACTGCCCATAGCCATCAGCTAAAACTTCACTTGCGGATATGTCATCGCTGCGGTTGTAACCGAACTGAATCTCATCTTTGACAAAGGTGTAAGCAGCTCCGATCTTGTTGAAATCATCTAGATTTAGCCAGCTTTTTTCTTTAATCAAGCGCTGAATACTATCTTCATTAAAGTTAAGGATCTTTGTTGTTGATAAATAATTGTTGTTCATATTTACCTTCCTAAATGATGTTAATTCGCTTTACTTGGTAACACTATAGACTCTATAGTTACTATAGGGTCAAGTAGGGGGTATTAAAATAATGAAAATAGGTCAACTATCTAAGGTTTCTGGTTGCTCAATACAAACAATTAGGTATTACGAAAAAGAAGGGTTGCTAAAGTTACCTAACCGGAGCGAAGGAAACTTTAGACTATATGATGAAAAAGCTCTTCAAGAGTTAGAGTTTGTAAAACACTGCCGAAGCCTTGATATTCCACTATCAGATATAAAAACCCTACTTGAACTTAAAAACAAACCTGAAGAAAGCTGCTCTTCAATCAATAACTTAATTACAAATCAACTTAAAATGGTCAACAAGCGAATTAAGGAATTGAACGCGTTGAAATCCGAGCTTCAGTTAATGAAGAAAGCCTGTTCATTAACTGGCAACACAGTTGAAGCTTGCGGCATAATGACTTCTTTAAACTCATAACCTTTAAATAAAAATCAAATTGAACGATATGCCGAAATATATGAAACAATCAAAGAAAATCAGTTTTAAGGTTTTTATATTTGATTGAAGTAGTTATTTTAGCAATTGCATTGAGTATGGATGCATTTGCCGTGTCGATAGGTTTAGGCTCAAAGAAGGTTGTGAATGCCATATTATTGAGAATAAAGGCTGCAATTTATTTTGGTTTGTTCCAAGGATTCATGCCTATTCTAGGCTATTACAGCGGCAAAGGGTTATCATCTTGGGTTGAAGATTATGCACCTTGGATAGCTTTTATTTTGCTAGTATTTATCGGTGGCAAAATGATTTATGAGTCCCTATCCGAAGGAATTGAAGAAGATATTGCGAAAGTTACTCATCGAGTGCTACTTGTTCTCGCCATTGCTACTAGTATTGATGCTATGGCCGCAGGTTATGCAATCACTTTGCTTGAAGTAGATATATTCTTAGCTTGCTTGATAATAGGCGTCACGACGTTTGCCTTTAGCTGGATTGGTGTGAATATCGGCGAAAGAAGTGGCGTATGGCTGGAATCTAAAGCTGAACTATTTGGTGGTTTAGTGTTAACCGCAATCGCATTTAAGATATTACTTGGTTGACACAGAACCACCGAATACTAGGCTACTTACCTGAGCAACATGCATTGCCTTCTTGAATAGGAGGACACTTAACTGTTCCATAAGAGCAATAAACGCAACAATCACCTTTTAACGGTTTAAGTAGTGCTTTACAGTTTTCGCATTCGTAATACCATTGGCAAGCGTTTGTAGGCATGGTTTCAACTTTGCTAAATCCACATTCAGGACAAGTTATCTTAGATTCTAATTCTATATCTTGCATACTGGTTCCTTAATGGGCTTAACAATATCTAAAATAGACATTACGACCATCCAAATGATCCCAAAGTAAAATAAGTAAGTACTCCAGTCGTATTGCCATAACGGATAAAGGGTCAGCAATACTGCAATTGGGCCAATGACACTCAAAACTCCTCTCAATGAATCTCGATTTTGATACCAATTGTATAAATTAACTAACAACGCTAGTGAGGCAAATAATGGCAATAAGGTGTTTACCGCTATTCCTTCAAAATGTGAAAGAAAGCCTAACCCAAGAGCAGATGCCAATGAGCCGAGCGCGGGAAAACATGCTGTGCAACTAAGGGCGGCTAGCCAAACGCCACCAGAACCTACTTTATCTAGAATTTTATTGAACATAACTATCTACCTCAATTTTTAGGGTAGTATAAACTCCGTACATAAGTACGGGGTCAATAGTTATTTAAGTGAATTTATAATTGGGCAGGATTGAGGGTTTTGATTGGCCTTGCAAGAATCTGTCATATCTTGAATTACTTTCTCTAATCGCTGTAAATCAGCAATTTTATTACGAATGAGATTAAGTTTTTGCAACCCCATCGACTCAATATCAGCGCAATTGCCACTTATTGACATGAGCGAGCCAATTTCTTTCAGCGTAAACCCTAATGCTTTAGCTTTCAGAATAAATTTGAGTTGACTGGCATGAGTTTCGTCATACTTTCGATAACCTGATTCTGGTTTTGGTGGCTGTTCTATTAAACCTTGGCGCTCATAAAAGCGGATAGTTTCAACGCTAATGTTTAGTTCTTTGGCAAGCTTACCTATGGTTTTCATTTGCAGCCCCCTTAAATAATTTGCTGTATGTAACAAATGTTATTAATTTCATTGTGTTGTTAACTTCGCTTTTAACTTTTCAATTTCCAATAACAATTCTTGATTCTCTGCATCTTTTTGTTCTGCATTTTCTATTGCTTTTTGCCTTTCTAGCTCAAGGCGAGTTTTGTCAGATTCTAGTTCGTTAATCTTTAACGACTTTTTAAATGAATCAGTTTGTTGCATCGTTCTTTTACGACTCGAAATATAGTCTTCTAGAGAGCCGGAGCTACGATGGGTCATCTCTTTTTCCATCTGAAGTGCAATTGCGGTTTCATTAGCACTAAAGCCTAGCTCTATTGCAGCGTCCAAATGTTTATCAAGACTATCTCCAGAAAATTTATGGCGTAATGAATAAATCGATTTACCTTTAGGCCAGCCAAGTTCTGTGGTGATTTCACTGAAGATCTTGCTGATATTTTCCGCCGTTAATGGTTTAAAGTTGTTGGGGTCTATGAACAAATGACCATCGTAGTTGCCAGTATCAATGTTGGTGAGAAACTCTTCCAAATCATTCTCAATGAAATTCCTGACAGCGAGCACTGTAGAGAATCTAAAGCTCACTGGCATAGTATTTCCTTGTTTAGCCAGCTTTGGAACAATTGATAAACTATCTTGCTTGTTGAGGAAGAACTCTCTTTCGATGATTTCTTTAGAAAATTGAAGCCTACGATAGCTACTAACCGAAATCGGGCGGCTACCCGTTTCATTCATGATCTGCGCAATTAGCAATAGTGACGCTCGCTCATAGCCCTGATATTCATTAACTATGAAATTATTTAGCTCTTCTAATTCATACTCACTTGCGTCTTTTCTGTTTCGGCTTCTGGTATCACTATCTCTGAATAATTCTGGATAAAGTGAATTATTGTTTGGCTTTTCATTTCTAGATACGGCGATTTCTTTCAACAGTAATGATGATGTTATCTGATATGAAAACTTATTGGCCGGATCAAAACCAAGAATATTGGGGTGATATGTACCTTGCTTTTGTACCCAATGATAAAAGTTATAGATTGGCATCAAAAAATCGCTGTTGACCGTTTGCTTGGCAACGTTTTCATTACCTCTGTAGCGTGAATCTGCCGTTGTTTCATTTAAACAGAATGCTCTAAATTCCCTCATACATGAGTCATTCATTTCGAGCCAGCTTAGTTTATGTTTGCCGGAGTTTAAGAATTTAAATAATCGTCTGATAGCCTTTCGGTAAGTGCGTATAGTTTTGGGATCTCTATCTAGTTCAATGATAAAATCTGTCGGTCCCCAAAGAACCTCTCCGCTTATATCTTGGTAAACATAATGATCTCGACGATCATAGCGTACCTTTGTTTCAGTAATACCGTTACTCATCTGAAACCTCCAGTTTAAGCGGAACACCACAATGTCTTTTAGCGCTAAACTCTGTGGCATCAACCGTGTTGACTAATTGACTCCTATTGCCGACAAATAACATCGACTCTTTAGATGCGTTTATACATGTGTAAAGCCATGATTTATCAATCAAATAGAAATTATCCAAAATAACTAAGGAATGATTAAATTGATTACCCTGAACCTTGTGCGCCGTAATTGCATAGCAAAGAGCAATGCTTTCAATACCTTCTATAGACAAATCGATACAATCACCGCCTATGTTTACCTTCATCCAGCACTCACGTCCATATGCAACGACAGGCTTTTCGTAAACTTCTATTATGTTTGCCAACGTACCAACCGATACATCAATAAATTTATTAGGTTTAGCAAAAATAATTGGTTCCCCTGCGTAAAAAACAGATTCACCAATTTCTAGCTTTGCTACTTTTTTCCGGTCAAAACGAATCCGCTGAACTTGAGAATTTATGTCACCACACAATTGTGGACTAGAACAAATGATCTTAGTTACATCACTTAACATTGAAGCCAATTCGAACCAAATATTGGTCGTAATGGTACTAAGCATCTCGTGAGATTTATCTTCAGTATGGTAAATACTTAGGCTTTGCTCTTCTGACACGTCAAATGCAGGAATAGCATCAAATACTGATGATGCAGCGCTACCAATTAAAGAGCTATACAGCCGTTGGATATCAGACTGGGACTCGGCAACGTTCACTTCAATTAACTCTGTTAGGGCTTCACCTTTTAATTCAACAGCCTGTTTGAAAAACGATCCCGGACCTATAGGCGGTAATTTAAACTTGTCACCAATGAAACAAATGTGAGCGTTAAGAGGTATAAGCTTTAATAGTTTATACAAGGTTAATATATCAACTGAATTTGAATTTTCTATCAGTATTAGTGCCCCAGACAATGCGCCTTTCAGGTTTCGCTTTTTTGCCTGTGAAATGAAGCGATTAATAGAATCTCCCTTTAAATTAGGCAGTATATTGTCTTCATTACGAACAACTGAATTAACTTTCCAAACGTTAATAGCATTATTAAGGCATACATCAATGATGATCTGGGAAAGCAAAGACTTTCCTGTTCCAGCTTCCCCGACAATAAAAGAAACAGGCTGATTAAAGGCATTACCTAATGCCTGTAACTGGAGAGGGTTTAGCTCAATATTATTGTTTTCTAGTACTGATAACGTTTCGTCAAACGCCAATGAATTTGTATCAAATAGCAGCTTTGTCATAGATAAACGCTTGTGAAGCAATGTGTTAATTGCCTTCTCAATCGCCTGATAACCTAAGATTTGTATAGTGTCATTTTGTTCGTTGAAGCAAAGCGTTTGAAAAGCGCTTTCTTCAATTTCATTTATATCAAATACAATACCAGCCTCATTCAGCTCAGCTTTGACTTCATTAGCAGGCAGTGCCATATCACCGTTATTACTGAATGACGAATACAGTATTGATTCAATAAACGAAATAGCTCTGCGCTTATCGTTTAATTTGATATCAAAATTAGCTCTTAATTTTTTGTCTAGTGATTTCCATGTCCGCTTTGCAGCATTTACAGAGGCTATAGGATAGAGCAGATATGGATTCTTTTTTATCAGGCTACTTGCGTCATGTCCTAATAGCTGACGAGTCGTTTCAACATACTCAACTGGTAATTTGTGTCGTCCAAAAAATAGATTTAATTCACTTTCACCAACAGCCTTAGCCCAGCCATCACAAAGATTTTGAGCCATAACTGGTGAGATTTTTAGCTTTTTACAGTTAGATAACTTTTTAGCTGAGTAACTTTGTAAAACTGCAAATAAACTTTCACCAAAAGCGACCTTAAGTTTCTTGGTCCAATAGCTATTTATACCGACAAAATGAGCGTTGTAGATAAGAAAATCACAAAGAACACCTGTTGAAATTTCTGCGTTAGGGTGCTGCTTTACAGCCTCATCAACAATGAATTGTGAGCCATATTCTTTATCAAAGGAATAATCACCAGTCACTCTCCAGATTTCTCCGGTTTGTGGGATTGACGTAATCGCACCGAATTCAGCCTTAACGACTACTTTTTCACGTGCAACCTTTAATAAAAATATAGATGAAACACCGCGTTTATCTTGTGTATGATGCCGGACTAAAGTGACTACGCCTGTTAATTGCTTAACATCTTCGTGAAACGATATATTGCTTATTTGCATTACACCTCACCATCATCCAAGTAAAGCTTTGGAATATACCGACCTGTCGCCAACAAAAACTCTTCTGAAGCTAGATCTAAATGAATTGAGTTAAGCTGGGCCTCTAATGCTTTAATTTTCAATTCAAGCTCACTATTGGAAACCGTATTTTCTACATTTTCTTTTGCTGAATTTTCTTCTTCAACATCATCAGACAGTTCAATCGCAAGCCCTTTTTGTTCTCGTACTAGCTTTTCTATTGGGCCATCAGGATCAAATAACTTTTGTAGATCTTCATTCGTATCAAGCGTTGATTTAGGCACATTATGCATTTTGAAAATTTGAGTCTTGTTAACCCGACCTTGATACAAAGGGGTAATAGGCGAAGTATTTACCCAATCTGCTATCTTTTTAGCATTCTGTTTACCGATATCCTGAGAAGATTTTCTGCGCTTATTCACCATGATTTACTTCCCCGGAAAATCAATAATAGAGGTGCTCTCGTCAGCATTGTCGTAGTCGATACCATGTTCGTCTAAAAGCTTTTTCAGCTTTGCATTTTCGATGCTGAGCTGCTTGCTCTTTAGCTCAGACTGCTTAAGTTGTTTTTTCTTGAGATCAAGCTGTGATTTTATAGACAAGCGGACACTTTCAATCTGGTTTTCTAACGTGCTGTTTTCTTCTTCCAATTGTTTGTTAGTTACTCGAAGTTCAATTAATTCATACGCTAATCCCTGATGATTAGCTTCAGATATTTTTAGCTCTTCCTCTAGCTCTTGAAGAGCATTCTTTTCTGTAGTGCTGCTTTGAAGCTTCGCCTTAAACTTCAGTCTTTCCCAAATGTTTAGTTTATTTTTATCGCCATAGATTCTTAGCTTTAAGCTCGTTGGTATTGCATCCAGAGACTTTGCAGATGTTGTATATGGCGGAATATCATATTGCTTAACAACTTCCTTACTGTTTTGTTTACCGTTCCACTTTCTAAGTCCTGTAGGGCTGGTAGGGAAGAATTCAAGGACATATTTTCCTTTGTCATCAACCTGCTTGTTACCATTAACCAATACAAAGGGGATGCCTTCGTTTGCCCATTTTTCAAGTATTTCCACTTTTTTTTCAATGCGCTCAAAGGCTTCTTTTTGTTGAGGATCTCGGTTTTGATTTGTCTTAGCCATTAGGTTGTTCCCCTTTGAAAATACTCTTACTTCTTTTCATTGTGCGTTCATGGCTTTCAATTAAAATCTCTAAATTGACGCTTTGTTCCTTAGCTCGCATACGTTCAACGGGGAGCGTCAAATAATCAGCTTGGACTGCCTTAAGTGCAATTAAGTCTTCTTTCATGATATTAAGTTGAGTTCGCTTTACTTCTTGGTATGCACAGCCTTTACATGTGGATGGCTCACAAGGCGCTTTATGCTTCTCAGCTTCTCCTTCTTTTTTATGGCAGGTAGCATGGGGTTTAGGCTTGTGTTTATGACCCCTAGCATCAAGCACTTGAGCCATTTCATTACTTTTTTCTTCGTCAGGTAATTCGCTAAAGCCTTTACCGTACTTGTCTTTTGTATAGTTGTTGAACCTGACACTCTTTTGTAAAACGCGGTAAACCTTTTTCAAATAAGAAGTATATTTACCTGCCATTTCTTCGGTGCCCATAAGTAGAGCCAGAATATCCTTTGCCGTTGTTTCAACACCTACTTCTGCAATGATTTTATCTAGAGCCTTATTTTCTTCTTTTATCGCTATGGTTGATTCAGCTTTCTCATTTCGAGTCAGCTTGGTTTTATGATGAAGTTGCTCATGCGTTTCTCTAGCGGCAGGCTCCGTCACGTACACAGTTGTTTCTTCGGGGTCAACATGTCCTAGCTGGTGACATAATGCTAGTAAGTCTGCGTTTTTGTACTGATAATGGTAAATAACGGCATAGATACGTCTGAATGGATGGCTTGACATGTCCACTCCAGCATCACCTAGCATCATTCTTAAGAAGGCGTTGCCAGTGATCTTTGAATCTTTACCCTTTTTAAAGTGATATTTATAGTGTTTGAAGTTACCTTGTTCATCAATTCGAAAAGTTGGCACATTAAACAAACCGTCAACATCAACAGCCCCCCATGCTTTTTTCAATTTGATTAAACACTGAATTGCTTTAGTGCTACCGTTGTTGGTGGTATACCAACGGCGTTCACCATTTTTCTCGTTATAAAAACAGGCTTGATACCAATTGAATTTTTTATCTTTGCAGCGGAAGAACTCTTCCGTAATACCAATAAGAGGGTGCTGGATTTCTGCTTGCCTTCTTGCGTTATAAGTTTGCAAAATGACATAACAAGCAGTCATTAATAACGTTATTATTTCGGTTACAGAGAATGCCTCAGAATCTTTATCTGAAGCAGTTAAACTCGATTTGTGAATTTCAATACCAAGAAGCTTTTCTAGCTCTTTAACCTTTTTCGAACTAACTAAAAATTCTGGAAATCTACCTTCAGTCAGTGTTCGAGGACGAAGCCCTTCATCAAGATATTGATTTTTTAAGCTGGTAATTTCATTTACTAATGAGATTATTTTTGAGGAGTATTCATATACCCAAAGATGCGAACCGCCCAATAGATCAACAACATGCTCTAAATCCAAATTTTTTGTGCGACCAGCAACTTTACCTAGTTTTTTAGAAAGCTGGTTGGGGTTAGGAAAAGGAATAAACTGCATCCGATCTTCATTATCTAGTTTTGCAAACCTATTCCAAGTACCAAACCAGTTATTCAAAGATTTAACGGCTGGTTGAGAAGGTGCGGGTGCTCCTTTGGATGCGAAACGAGTACCGAATTTAACTCCCTTTGATTTTAGGTGTTCTGTTACTTTTTGGTAAACACTAGTTGGAACTTGATTTTCAAGACTAACCGCACCGATACATTGGGCAATCTTGGGTACTCTTATACTCGTTACTTTAGAGTTTTCGGTACTACCGTCTTTGATTAAAAATGGCTCTAGTTCGTCATTCTCGATTAACAAATCGACAAATGAATTAACTCGTTCATGCAAGGCTAGTGTTGCTGGAATCCCACCTTCTTTGAGCGTTACTTTCATCTTATCGATTTGCTTTTGATTTACTCCATTTAGTACGAGATGACCATGTAAGCACATATATTCAATGAATTGCGCTGCAACGTTAACCTGCGACATAACTCCTGTTTTTACAAATGTCGGCGTATGTTTAGCTCTGTTTGCATAGATATCGATGATTTCAACAAGTGCCTTGGCATAGTCAGGGTAAACCAAAATAGGTACTGGGTGCTGCCATCCCGCAGCACCGGGAACCCATATATCTCGCAGATCTACAGATCCTTTTTGCAGTACCGTTTCATTGGCTTTTGCGCCAGTTATCTTTGCGTGATAATGTAAAACAGTACCTTCAATAGCGAGTTTTTCATCTGTAACTTGCAACAGTTTTGCATTTTCTAAAAGCAGATAATCATGCTCTTCCAGTATATCTTCCGGCGTTATATCTTCTAAGAATTGGTACTTAAGATTACTGTTCATTTTCTAATCTCCCTTTAGCGTCTTTGAACATTAGAGGGTTGGATAACTCTACATACTTCACTAAACCAAACGTAAATCGCATGTCAGGTGCAATATACTCATCAAAATATTCTCTACCATGCTTTGCCAATAGCACCTCACCACGTGCTATGTAATAAGCCTGATGTCGCAGGGTTTGTACAAATTCATCAACACCCAGTTCAACGCGATTGAACTCGCAACCTTCTCCTGAATGGCATTTTCGACCTTTACAAATGCTATCTTGCTTAGATTTATCAACAGCAGCGAAGATATCTGTGCAAGATGAACCGTCTGCTAAAATGAACCATTCTGGCAATTCTTCTTTATGATCGGCTGGTGCTACGATCAAATCCTCGTTAATGTTGCTACGATCTAAGCCGTATTTCTCTATAGATGCTTCTTTATGCCTAAACTGAACGGTTGTCTCAAATTTTCGCTGGAAGTCTGCATTGTTGGCTTCATATTCAATCACGGCGATAGGGTGCGTTAGATAAGCAGAAGTAACTCTACTGGTTGCATGATTTCGTTCACGTTGCGAATTTACCAAGCTACCGTCGATACCTTTTCTTAGATTCATTTGATGTTTGGCTAATAACTCCATCCGAAAATAAGGAAGGGTATAGTGATCACGTAACCTGTCTATAAAAGCTGCCGATAGGAAATTTAGCTTTGTAGAACCCTGAGTATCCCAAATACTCTCTGGCTTAAAGCCCATTCGTTCCATGTTGTCATGATGTTGGATAAGAAAGCTGATCACCTCACGAATTTCTTTTTCATGTGGCTCAATGGTAACAGGTGTAGTCTCTTTACCTACTTTTTCTTTGAAACCAGCAAGTACAAAAGGACCTTCTGGCATTTGCTCAGGCAAGTTTGTACGAGTCAACGTAGCTATTACATCTTTATTCCAAGTGGTTCTGATAACTAACCTGATAAAGCACACCAGAAGAATATTTTTCGGCAAAAATATACCTGACCAAAAAAAGTTTCTCATACCTGTACTTGAGTTAGGAAACCAGTGTTTCACATAAGTTGGGATTAACTCAGACTTTTGAGAGCAGTAAGTTGAGTCTGATATGCCAATGGATAGTTGATGTCGAAGGTAAGCCCCCATCACAACTTCATTTGTAAATTCTTTTCGGATGGAACTCGCTTGTGACTTTAGAATTCCTCTACCTTCGTCAACTTGATTGTTTTTAACTAAAGCAAGAACTTCTTCTGGGATATCTTTGATGTAAACCCCATTTTCGTCTTTTTTCGTGTAATCGTTAAAAGTAGATACAAGCTGTTTATAGCATTCAACTTCTTTCTTACACGCATTTAGTATCTGGTTAATTGGCTTTTCAAAGTACTCTTGTACATTTTTTCTTAACTCTGACAGCGATTGTTGTTGGTTTAAAATAGGGCTGGGTAAAACATCGCCATTCTCATCTACAGGCTCAATTAGTTTTTGAGCATTCATCTCTTCAGAAGCGCTAAACCGAGATTTGAAACCACAGTTTTTTATATCAATCAGGCCGTTGATTTTACCCGCGTGATTACTTAAAAATGTTCGTAGACTTTGGCTTCTAGGTGCCTTTAATTGTATATCTTGCTCATCGATGATGTCTTCAAGCTGAGCAAAACCTAACCTGAAATCTCGCTGCTCTAATTCAGACAATGGGCTGGTAAGGATATGCTTGATTTGTGCCGACTCTAATGATGTATCTACGACATAACCCAAAGTTCGCTCTATGTCAGATAAAGACGTGGCAGGCATTGGTGTAGTCGCTGTGTGCGTTTGTAAATTATTCAAAGATGTGACTAAGACACTGTTTAATTTCAACAAAGGTTTTAGTTTGGTAAGGTTAAACTCAACAGTTACATCTCTTTTTTTGCCGTTAGCTTTGGAATACCCGTGAAAAGCCATTGTTTTGATTTTTTCTTTTGGATTGATAGTCGAATCAATCTTATAATCTTTAAGCAGCCTTCCACTTTGAGTTGGAGTTTCGCATAGGTTTAGAAAGTCACGAATGAGTTTTAGTTTTTCGAGCTTGTCGTCAGGGAAGTGATTGGTTATTAATAACTCTAGGTCTATTAAACCCTTTGAAACATTATAAGAAATCAAATCATCGGGCTTTTTGGCAATAAGTAATCGAGCGTGATTGTAGCCTTCATTTTGAATCAGCATTAGGACTTCTACTAGCTCTTTTATCATATCGCTATCATTAGGGATAACAGTTGAGTCTGCTTCTAGCTTGTTTAGACAGCATTCACCAACACTTCCAGATGGTAAAATAGATCCGAGTAAGAAAGTGTCAATTCTGTGATCTACGCCCGAACAATTTACTGTATATTGTGGCTTAAATTTTAGCTGGCCTGAGCTGTTGAAGTTGGTTTTGAAGAGATCTTTCGCTTTATTTAGCTCAGGAGCAGTGAGTCCATGATCAAATAGTTTCTGTCTAAACAGTGTACTTAGCTGATTCAACTTTCTGTTTGGCTGCGCCTTATGTAAGTTTTTCTCAAAATCGATTAATGCCTCGTTAATTCCGGTTGGTGTTAATAGGTTTAATGGTTTGTTAAGCAAAATCTTTATTTCAGAATTTTCAGGCCACTTGTCAATTTCGCGTAACACATTTTTAAAGCCTGCGATGACGGAGTATTCAAATGGCTGTTCTTTTGAAGCGTTTTCTAAATTGATCAAAAGATTGTGTAAAACCGAATCCTTAACAAAGAGATCTGAGAAAGTGTCGGGATCAATAACGTTAAACTTTATTTTATTATTTACATCAATGGTAAATAGGTTGATGTTAGGATTTTTTTTAAATTCTACATTTGTTGATAGCAGTGTTTCATAAGCTAATTCTGATGCGTTAAAACCATTTTCTATTTGAGTGCTGAATGAATTGAAAAAGTTTCTGACTGAGGTGCTGTAGCTTTTGGCTCTATTCAAAGGAAAACTGTTTACTAATGCTAGCTCAACTGACTTGTAACCTTGGATCAGATCTGTGATGGTTATAGTCTCTGGTTTACTCACTAATAAATGGATTAATGCTTGGTGCTCTTCTTCGTCAGCATTTATCAGTTGCAGTAACTTTGATATCGCTAATCGTAAATTGTAGTGCGCAAGAGAAGAGCTTTTTTCGTTTTCATCATCCCATTTAGAATTGATTAAACAATGTTGTAAAAAGCTGCCTTTTTGGGCTAGACTTTGGAAAATTGTATTGTCGATGTTGAGGATGCTTTTAGTTTTATAGTTTTTCATAGGGCTAACTTAGGTATACCTTAAAATTTGTATCGACTTACAGATTGATGTATATAAATCATAGCATTCAACCGGTCGGTCGGTGTGTCTATTTTAAATTTATAATACCTCAAAACCTTATTGGCCCTGGCCGCCGCGTTGGAAATGGTGGTGGAAAAAAAACATGTACGATAAGATTATCGTAACCCGGAGCACACCTGAAATCGCGGAGTCTATCGGCTTTTTACCCGGCACCGAAGAAGAAAAAATGACGCCCTGGTTAGCGGCTATTACCGATAGCCTGGAAGTGCTGCATAAAAACGATGAAAACACTAAAGGCTCCATGAATTACATCATGGAAAAAGCCAATATTCAGTTCAAATCAGTAAACTTTATGCGGGGTCGAAGTATTCAGAATGCCATCGTGATTTTGGATGAATCGCAAAATCTGACAGCCTCACAACTGAAAACTATTATTACCCGTTGTGGCGAAGGTACAAAACTTATTTGTGGTGGTAACCTGGCACAAATTGACAGTAATTATCTGACCCCGGTGACTTCAGGATTAACCTATCTGGTGGAAAAATTTAAGAATTTTTCAGGAAGTGCTACAGTTAATCTGGATGGTGTTGTGCGCAGCCGCCTGGCGGAATTTGCTGAAGAACACCTGTAATTTAATGGCTCCAGGGCAGATATGTGACAACTGATTTAAGTAAACCAACCGTATTAATCGTTGATGATGACTTTATCAACAAAGAGATTTTGGCGCATGGCCTGCAGAATGATTACCGCATACTGCAGGCCAGCTCAGGCATAGAAGCGCTGGAAATCGCTGAAGCGGAGGTACCTGATACGGTGCTGCTGGATATTGTTATGCCGGATATGGATGGTTATGAGGTTTGCCGTAAACTGAAAACCTCCCGGCGCACACAAAAAGTGCCCGTTATTTTCTCCACCAGTAAATGCAGCGATGAAGATGAAGTCCTGGGGTTGACCATGGGCGCGTCTGACTACATTACTAAACCTTTCAATATGGCGCTGGTGCGGGCGCGGGTGCGCAATCAGGTTTTGTTGAAGCAGAAAACCGATCTGTTAGAACAATTAGCCAGTATCGATGGCCTGACAGAAGTACCTAACCGGCGCTATTTTGATGAGGTGTTTGAGCAGGAGTGGCGCCGTGCCATGCGCAGTGAATACCCCATAGCAGTGGCGATGGTGGACATTGATTGCTTTAAACAGTTCAACGATAACTACGGGCATACTGCTGGTGATGATTGTCTGACCGCAGTAGCCAAAGCACTATCAAAAGCATCAACCCGCGCGGGGGATTTCGTGGCCAGATACGGCGGCGAAGAATTCGTATTTGTCTGGCCAAACTGTGAGAAAAGTCAGGCTGAGGCGATTGCCGAAAAAGCCCGCGAGGCGATAGCAAACCTGAAAATTCCCCATCTGTATTCCAGTGCCGCAGATATCGTTACCATCAGTGTTGGGGTTGCCAGTTTGGTGCCGGAGCAAAATCAGTCGCGAAAAGAACTCATCGACGATGCCGATGAGCGGTTATATCTGGCGAAACAGTCAGGTCGCAATATGGTATTTGCCGGGTAACAGCAATACACCACCTAGTTTATCTGACCAGGTAACTTTTCCACTTTAAACATATCATTGTTGATGTACCTTGCTGTTTCGTCTGACACCTCGCCAACCTTCATCAACTGTGGCCCGGTTGGATCCAACAATAAATAATCAATCCCTCCTTCGGTGACTTTCTCTTCGCCGTCAAAGTGAGGCAAGTTGGCACCCAGCAGCGCGTGATTGGGTAAATAGACAATGGTCATGTGTAAATTGGGCAACAGTGAACGCAACAAGGCTGCGGTGAGTGTGGCTTTGCTGTCGCAGTCGCCTTTGTTGGTAAGCAAGACTTCCGATGGCGGTAAATAACCTGCACCGTTAGAGGTCATGCGGTCTTGCAGATCGTTGTAGGGAATACTTTGTACCCAGCTGAGAATCATGTTCACGTAAGCTCTGGAGGTACTGTCATCGTCCATCAATTCATATAGCGCCTGGGAAGCCGGCAATAACGCAGTGACGGCCTCATTCACAAAACGAATATGGTCGGGCTTTACACCGGTCTGACCATAGGGACTGACATAACGACTGTAGTAGTTCATGGCCAGGTAGCGGTCGAATGCAGCTTCTCGTTCTGCCACCAGTTCGGTGGTCCACTTTTCTATCATTTGTTCGGAACGGCTTTTTACTTCAATTTGCAGTTCATTGTTGCGGGAGCGGAATTTCACCCGTGCTTCTTTGGGATTGATAGTTTGTGCTTTGCGTTGCAACTCCATGTAAACATAGCGTTGGGCTATTTCGGGGCGATAAGACTTGTTTTGTTTGTTCTGAGTGGCTATCTGGGCCTTGTCCAGTTCAAAACTGAGACTGCGATGGGTGCCAAAAAAATCCTGCCAGCGATATTTCAGGTGCACCTTATTTGGCGTTTCTTCTTTGTGAAAGTAGGTTTGCGATGCATTTGCAAAAGCACACAGTAAACTCATCAGTGCCATAACACCGACTGTCGCTCTGATTTTGCGTGTACATGCAATGTGTATTTTCAATCAAAATACCTCGTGAAACTCTTCTATAGTATATCGGTTCCACGAGATTTAACTAAAGTTCAGTAAAATGAAGTATTGTGAAGGCGTAACAAAACGCTGACTACTAATACAAAAATTGCAAGGTACTTTGGATGGCTGCTTTCCATCCGGAAAGCAACTTAGTTCGGGTAGCCTTTGCCAGATTGGGATTGAAAGCCTGCTCAATTTTGTGCATTTGAGTTAGTGCATCTGTGGAGCTGTAAATGCCAGCCTTTAATCCAGCCAGGTAAGCTGCACCCAGTGCCGTAGTTTCCATGATTTCCGGACGAGCCACCTCAATATTCAGAATGTCGCTTATAAACTGGCACACCCAATTATTGGCCACCATACCGCCGTCTACGTTGATTGATGTGGCAGTGACGCCATCTTGGGACATCGCTTCCAGCAGATCAAAAGTTTGGTATGCTACGGACTCCAGTGCCGCCCGTGCAAAATGATTCGGTGATGTAGCTCTGGTCATGCCATAGATAGCCGCTCTGGCTAATGGGTCCCAGTATGGTGCACCCAACCCGGCAAACGCGGGCACCATATAAACTCCGTGTTCATAATCCAGCGTTTGTGCCATTTTTTCTGTTTCACTGGCATTTTCAATAACGCCGATACCGTCCCTGAGCCACTGTACGGCTGCGCCGGCAATAAAAATAGAACCTTCCAGAGCATAGTGCACCTTGCCGTTTATCTGGTAAGCCACGGTAGGCAGCAGGTTGTTTTTCGAGTTCAACACCTTTTCACCGGTATTGAGCAATACGAAACAACCGGTGCCGTAGGTACTTTTTATGGCGCCGGTTTCAAAACAACATTGTCCGACACTGGCGGCCTGTTGGTCGCCGGCAACCCCATTGATGGGAATGGCCTTGCCAAACAGTGCAGGGTCCGTGACACCAAAATCGTCAGCGCACTCTTTAACATCCGGTAACATGGCGGCAGGCACATTAAACAGAGACAGCAATTCATCATCCCATTGTAAGCTATGGATATTAAATAAATTGGTTCTGCTGGCATTGGTTACATCGGTAACGTGCTGTTTACCACCGGTCAGACGCCAGATTAAAAAGCTGTCAATGGTGCCAAAAGCCAGCTCGCCGGCTTCTGCCCGTTGTCTTGCTCCGGTGACATTATCCAGTATCCAGGCCGCTTTAGTGGCAGAAAAGTAGGGATCTAATAGCAGGCCGGATTTTGACTGCACTTGTTGTAAGGTGGCATCTGTACGCAGATTGTCACAAATGGCCGCGGTGCGTCTGTCTTGCCAGACAATTGCGTTGTAAATGGGTTTTCCGGTTTGTTTGTCCCATACCAGTGTCGTTTCCCGCTGATTAGTGATGCCGATTGTGACCACCTTGGTGAGCTTTTGCTGCCCTTGTTGCAGCGCGGCCTTACAGACATTCAGCGTGGTTTGCCAGATTTCTTCAGGATCATGTTCCACCCAGCCATCGTTGGGGTAGTGTTGAGCGAACTCTTCCTGTGCGCTACAGAGAATTTTTCCTTTATCGCTAAAAATGATGGCCCGTGTTGATGTCGTGCCCTGGTCGATAGCTAAAATACAATTGTCAAAACTCATTTTCTTCTCACTCAACGTTTAAACGCCTGCTGCGGGTGGTTTGCTGTGTCAGACGCAGCGGCCTTGGTTTATTTGATCTTATGTCTGATATAAGACTAGGTTACTTTATTTTTTTACAGGTCACAATTTTTGCGTGATTCAGGCGCGGATAACAATGGAATTTTACTATCTCACCAGCAAATTAATTGCGCTTTTCAAAGATAGTGTAATTGAGCTCGCTTTTCTCATTAGCTGAACAAAAACTAATCAGTCGTCAAAATCTCAGTATTTTCAAGTACTTCACCAGATGCACTTATTCCCACCCTGAAATAGTGGGGAAAATAAGCGGAGATTGACTTGACAGGGGCATGGTGTGGTTTCTAAACTGTGAATTGTGGGTAAAAGTGGCATAAAGTGGATTTTTTAGTGTCTACCGTGCCTTTCTAAAAACAATAAAAACATATGGGCTAGGGGAATGTTCCGCGGCGCTAACGCAATCAATCTGGACACTAAAGGCCGGGTGACGATACCAACGAGGTATCGTCAGTCGCTTCTGGATGATTGTCAGGGACAATTAGTTTGTACAATAGACACTCAACAACCCTGCTTGCTGCTTTACCCACTTTCTGAATGGGAAGAAATCGAGTTGAAACTCAGTCGTCTGTCCAGCATGAATCCGCATGAACGTCGCTTACAGCGATTGTTGCTGGGTTATGCCAACGAAGGCGAAATGGATAAAAACGGTCGATTTTTACTTTCCGCTCCGCTCAGGCAACACGCCGAACTCACCAAAGAAATCATGTTGGTGGGACAACTTAATAAATTCGAAATTTGGAATACCAGTACCTGGGAGCAACAGATCCAGTCGGATATTGCGACCGAACAGGATGCCGGATTTGAACTTACCGAACGTTTACAGGACTTTTCTTTATAATGACCAGCACTTTTACCCACACATCAGTGCTGCTGCATGAATCTATTGATGCATTGGCCATTAAACAGGACGGTATCTATGTAGACGCGACGTTTGGTCGAGGTGGACATTCTCGTTTGATCCTGGAGCAACTGGGTGACAATGGTCGTTTGATTGCGTTTGACCGCGATCCCATGGCCATTGAAGCCGCAAAGGCATTTGCCGATGACAGCCGTTTTCAGATTGTGCATTCTGCTTTTTCTGACATGGTTTCTGCCCTTACGGAGCTCGGTTTGCTGGGCAGGATTGACGGTGTCCTTATGGATTTAGGGGTTTCTTCTCCGCAACTGGATGACGCAGGCCGCGGTTTCAGCTTCATGAAAGACGGCCCGCTGGATATGCGGATGGATACCAGCAAAGGGATCAGTGCCAGTGAATGGTTAAATTCAGCGGATGAAGCGGATATCACCCGGGTTATCAAAGAGTATGGTGAAGAGAAATTTGGCAAGCGCATTGCTCATGCCATTGTCACCACCCGCGATGAAAACCCACTCACCTCTACCTTACAGTTGGCAAAACTTATCGATCAGGCGGTACCGGTAAAAGACAAGTTTAAGCATCCGGCCACCCGGGCTTTCCAGGGAATTCGCATTTTTATTAATGATGAACTGGGCGAAATCGAGCGCGGTTTAGCGTCAGCTCTACAGGTATTAGCAGCAGACGGGCGTCTGGCAGTAATCAGTTTTCATTCTCTGGAGGACAGATACGTAAAACGCTTTATGCGTGACTTAAGCCGTGGCATGCAGGTGCCGCATGGTTTACCTGTCAGGCAGGAAGAAATCAACGCCAGTAAGAAACTGCGTTTGATTGGCAAGGCGATAAAGCCCGATGAAAGTGAGATAAAACGCAACGTACGGGCCCGAAGCTCGGTTCTCAGAGTGGCGGAGAAGCTATGACAAATAACTTCAACCTGGTCACTATTATACTCACTGACATCACTCGTAACCTGTTGCGAGTGTTGTTGTTTACAGCGGTATTGATTAGCGCGATTGCAGTCATTCTCAGTTCTCACAACAATCGCCAGTTATTAATCGAAAAAGAGCAGGCTCTGCAGGAGCGGGATCGGCTTGACGTTGAATGGCGTAACCTGATTCTGGAGCAGGGAGCACTGACCGAGCACAACCGTATCGAGTCTTTGGTTAAAGAACAGTTGGATATGTATCGTCCTGATCCGGAAGAAGAAGTCGTGGTGAGGGTGAAATAATGGCTGCGGCAATTAAAAATAAAAAGATCCCTAAACCTACGACAGTACAGTGGCGTTTCATTACTGTATTAAGTCTGATCTGTCTGGTGTTTGTGGGCCTGGCAGTCAGAGCCGCCTACATTCAGGTGATTGATCCGGATATGTTGGTGAAAAAAGGAGATAGCCGAACAGAGCGGGTGCGCAAAACCCGGGTCCATCGGGGGCTTATCTTGGATCGCAATGGTGAAGAGCTGGCGGTCAGTGTGCCGGTGCGTGCCATCTGGGCTGATCCTAAAACAATTCATGAAAACAATGCGCTGCAATCCAAAAGACGTTGGCAGGCGTTAGCCGATGTTATTGGTCAGGATGTGGAGCGCATCTTAAGACGGGTGAAAAATCCGGAAAAACGTTTTGTTTATATACAACGTCAGGTGTCCCCGGCTATGGCGGACTACGTGGGGAAACTCAATATTCCCGGTGTATACCTTCGGGAAGAATCCCGGCGTTATTACCCCGCCGGAGAAGTGTCGGCGCACCTTATCGGATTTACCGATGTGGACGACAAAGGCCTGGAGGGGATTGAGCGAATTTACAATGAAATTTTGAGTGGTACCCCGGACCGCAGAGAGGTCAGTATTGATGCCAAGGGGCGTCAGGTAGAACTGCATTCCGAAGAGTCCGGTAAAAAACCACAGAACATCCAGTTAACTATTGACCAGCGGATACAGGCTTTGGCTTACAAAGAAGTTAAGCGCGCAGTTAGCTTGTTGCAGGCTACATCCGGTTCCGCCGTTGTTGCAGACGTTCACACCGGAGAAATTCTCGCGCTGGTCAATAGCCCTTCTTTTAATCCGAACAATCGACAAGGCGTACCGGCACACCGTATTCGCAATCGCGCAGTGACGGACACCTTTGAACCAGGCTCTTCAGTGAAGCCCCTGGCGGTGGTCAGTGCGTTGGAGTTTGGCAGCGTAGAGCTGGACACCCAAATAGATACATCACCGGGCTGGATGCGGGTTGGTGGCGCTTATGTACGAGATCCTCGTAACTACGGCGTATTGGACCTTACCGAGATTGTGAAAAAGTCCAGTAATATGGGGGCCTCTAAACTGGCCTTCTCGATTCCCAGAAGACAGTTTCTTGATACCTATTACGATGTGGGTTTGATAGGGGATACCGGCAGTAATCTGATTGGTGAAAGCGGCGGTATTTTCCATGAACGTTCCCGTTGGTCAGATCACGAAGTGGCCAGCTTGTCTTTTGGCTATGGTATTGCGGTAACCACACTGCAGTTAGCCCGTATGTATTCTACTCTCGCCAATGGTGGCGTAAGACGACCCTTAAGTATCATTAAAGCTGAGCAACTGGCACAAGGTGAAAGAGCTTTATCGGCTCAAACCGCCGGGGCTGTTATTGAAATGATGGAGCAGGTGGTATCGGACTCCGGGACGGGTAAAAAAGCTCAGGTTCCCGGCTATCGCGTCGCCGGTAAAACCGGCACCAGCCGCAAAGCCGTGCCTGGTGGTTATGGTGAAGAATACGTGAATATTTTTGCGGGGCTGGCCCCGGTATCAGATCCTCAGGTGGCTGTAGTGGTACTGATCAATGAACCCGGCGGCGACCTGTACCATTCCGGTGACACCGCAGCTCCGGTTTTTTCACGTGTGATGTCCGGTACTTTGCAAATGCTGAACGTACCGCCGGATGACAAGTCTGTATCATCACTGGCAGCGTTAAGGAGTAAGAACAATGACTCCTGAGTTCGGGCTGCGTAATATTCAACAATTGTTAAAGCCATTTGGCATCGATGCGCCGGAACTGGAGGTTGACGATCTGGTACTGGACAGTCGTGAAGTAGCTATTCATAAAGGCTTCCTGGCCGTAGCAGGCCATAACCTTGATGGTCGGGACTTTATTCCTCAGGCGGTTAGTCTGGGCGCGAAGGTCATTCTGGCAGAAACGGATAACGAATCTGAGCATGGCGTAATGTCGATGCGCGAGCATTCCCTCATTATCAGCTTTTATCAACTGTTCGAACAACTGTCTGCGCTGGCTGCAGTGTTCTTTGGCAATCCCACGGAGCATTTAAATACCGTTGCGGTAACCGGTACCAATGGTAAAACGTCAACAACCCATTTTATTAGTCAACTCAGTAATGCGTTGGCAAAGCCCGCCTGGTTTGCCGGTACATTAGGGCAGGGAGCGTTGCAGGCGTTGCAAAGTAGCAAAAATACCACACCTGATCCCATTTCGATTCAGCGCCTTGCCTGGCAGGCATTGCAAGCTGGCGCTTCTGATTTAGCCTTTGAGGCGTCCAGTCATGCCCTGGTGCAGGGTCGAATCAAACAGGTGAATACCCGGGTTGCAGTATTTACCAATTTGTCCCGGGATCACCTGGATTATCATGGCTCTATGGAAGAATATGCCAAAGCTAAACGTTTATTGATGCAGCAGCCGGGGTTGCAGACCCTGGTGCTAAATCAAAATGATGCAGAGCACGTTAATTGGTTGCGCTTTAAGCCCGCTGCAGTGTCGGTAATTTTGATTGGCCTGTCGGAATTAACCAGTTTACCTCACGCTTATTGTTTTGCCGACAATATTACATACAGTGCTGAAGGTCTGGCGTTTCGCGTACACAGTAGTTGGGGAGAGGGCCAATTACACCTGCCCATGTATGGCGAATTTAATATTCTGAACGTACTCAGTGCGATAGCAACTCAGGTGGCCTTAGGGCGAACTTTCCAGGACGTGCTGAAAGCCGCAAGGCAATTAATCCCGGTAGCCGGTCGGGCCGAGTTTTTCCGGGCGGAGGGCAAGCCGGATATCGTGGTGGATTACGCTCATACGCCGGATGCACTGCACAAAATACTGTCTTCAATGAGAGCCCACTGCGCAGGTCAGCTGTATTGCGTATTTGGGTGTGGTGGCGATCGCGACAAGGGTAAACGACCACAAATGGGGCGGGTAGCCTATCAGGATTCAGACTACGTTGTGTTAACCAATGATAATGTACGCAACGAAGATCCTCAGGATATCATAGGCGATATTCTGCAAGGCATGCCTGACCATCACAAAGTTTACGTTGAAACGGACAGGAAGATGGCCATTAAGTGGGCAGTTTCTCAGGGCGACGCTGATGACCTGATTGTCCTGGCTGGCAAAGGACATGAAACATCACAGGTGATCGGCGATCTGGTTACTGATTACGACGAACGACTATTTATTAAATCACTCTACAAGGTGGCATCATGATTGAAGTATCTTTGTCCTGGGTTGCACAGCAAGTACAGGGAACATTGAATGGTCAGGATATCCTTATAGATAAGGTTAGCACCGATACCCGAAGTATCGAAGCTGGTAGCTTATTTATTGCATTAAAAGGGCCCAATTTTGACGCCCATGACTTTGTTGAATTAGCACAAAGCACTGGCGCAGCAGCGTTGCTGGTCAGCAAGCCGGTTGACACGACATTACCCTTTATTTTGGTGGAAGATACCAAGTTAGCATTGGGCGCGTTGGGTAAGGCGGTACGCAATGAAGTCGCACCAAAAACGGTGGGCATAACCGGCAGTTCCGGTAAAACCACAGTCAAGGAGATGGTGGCGTCTATTTTATCGCTGAAAGGCAATGTGTTGGCTACTAAAGGAAATTTCAATAATGACATTGGCGTGCCTCTGACTTTATTGCAGCTGGAAAAGTGTCACGAATATGCAGTGGTAGAAATGGGGGCCAATCATCTGGGCGAGATCAATTACACCTGCTCGCTGGCCCAGCCGGATGTTTCCACTATCGTCAATGCCTCTGCCGCTCATCTTGAGGGCTTTGGTTCTCTGTTTGGCGTTGCCAGAGCCAAGAGTGAAATTTTCAATGGTTTGCAAACCGATGGTTTGGCCATTCTCAATAAAGACAGTCAGTTTTTCGAATACTGGTCTGGCAAATTAACAGACAAGCGCACTTCCACCTTTTCCATGACCGCTGACCATGCGGATTTTTACCCTGAAGATGTGATTATCGGCCTCGATGGCTGTGCCCAGTTTGATTTATGTACGCCTGAAGGCAAAGTGGGGATCTGGTTAACCTTGCCAGGCATTCACAATGTGAATAATGCCCTGGTGGCCGCCGCCCTAGCCATGGAAGTTGGTGCCAGCCTGGAACAGGTAGCTACCGGCTTACGGCAGTTAAAACAAGTGTCGGGGCGACTGAATGTGAAAGAGTTGAGCAATCAAATTCGCATTCTGGATGATACTTACAATGCCAATGTCGCATCGGTGAATGCGGCGTTAGATGTGTTGAGTAGTTTTCCGGGCAGACAGATTGCCATCCTGGGCGATATGGGTGAATTAGGTGAAAAGGCCCGTTACTACCACGAAAAAGTGGGTGAGTACGCACAGCAAAAAGGCATCAATGACTTTTATTCGCTGGGTGTGCTCAGTCAAAGTGCCAGTGATGTATTTGGTCAGTCCGGGCATCACTTTTCAGAGGTAGCTGACCTGGTAGCCAGTCTTAATCAGGCACTGGCTTTGGAAAAGCAAGATATTACCATTCTCATCAAAGGCTCCCGCAGTGCCCGTATGGAGAATGTGGTAAAGGCCCTGGAGGAATCTCCTTTGGGAAAGTTTGAACGCGCCAGGGAGCGCATCGCATGTTAATTTGGTTAGCCGAATGGCTGCAGCAGTTTGATGCTGGTTTTAATGTATTTTCTTACTTAACGATGCGCGCCATCCTGAGCACGCTGACGGCGTTGCTGATTGCTGTGTTGCTGGGGCCCAAAATGATTCGTTGGTTGCAACGTTTACAAATTGGTCAAACGGTGCGCAGTGATGGTCCGCAATCTCATTTAAGTAAATCCGGCACTCCTACCATGGGGGGGCTCTTAATATTATCGGCAATTGTTCTGAGTGTTCTGTTATGGGCTGATTTGAGTAATCGTTATGTATGGGTAACCCTGGCGATTATCGTCGGTTACGGCATCATTGGCTTTGTGGATGATTACCGCAAAGTGGTGCGCAAAGATCCCAAAGGGCTGATAGCCAAGTGGAAGTATTTCTGGCAATCAGTTATCGCGATTGTCGTTGCGTTTTATCTCTACGCTAACAGTCAGTCTGCTGCTGAAACCGCATTGCTGGTCCCATTTTTCAAAGAAGTGATGCCGCAACTGGGATTGTTTTTTGTGGTTATGGCTTATTTTGTCATTGTGGGTACCAGTAATGCCGTCAATCTTACCGATGGCCTGGACGGCCTGGCCATCGTGCCTACCATTTTAGTGGCCGGGGCTTTGGCCATTTTTGCTTATGTCACCGGAAATGTGAATTTTTCTGAATATCTGCAATTACCCTATATTCCCCTCACCAGTGAACTGGTGGTGGTATGTACAGCGATTGTAGGGGCCGGTCTGGGTTTTTTGTGGTTTAACACCTATCCCGCGATGGTGTTTATGGGAGATGTAGGCTCGCTGGCGCTGGGCGGTGCATTGGGCATTCTGGCGGTATTGGTACGTCAGGAGTTAGTGCTGGTGATAATGGGCGGTGTGTTTGTCATGGAAACTCTGTCGGTTATCTTGCAGGTTGGCTCTTATAAACTACGCGGTCAGCGCATTTTTCGCATGGCGCCTTTACATCACCATTATGAATTAAAAGGCTGGCCTGAACCCCGGGTTATTGTGCGTTTCTGGATCATTTCGTTGATTCTGGTGTTAATTGGCCTGGCTACGCTGAAACTGAGGTAAAAGTCCGAATGAATCTGTCGCAACTTAAAGACAAAAAAATCGCGATTGTGGGGATGGGCCTGTCCGGTCAGTCCTGCGCGCGCTTTTTGTTGCGACATGGTATTCAGGCCACGGGATTTGATACCCGAAGTCTGACGCAAAGTAACCTTGATATTCCTTGCCATTTTGGGGCGTTTGCGACACACCAGTTTGATGAATTTGATCTTATCGTACTCAGTCCTGGTATGGCGTTGAGTACGCCTGCCATTCAGTCGGCGATTGCCAATGGATGTCAGGTAGTTGGCGATATCGCACTGTTCGCGGCCAATTGCGACAAACCCATCATTGGGGTAACGGGCTCTAACGGCAAATCTACGGTTGTCAGCATGTTAGAAAAGATCTGGCTGACCGCAGGCAAAAAAGTGGCATGTGGTGGCAACATCGGCTTGCCCGCCCTGGATTTGTTGCAGACTGATTTTGATATTGCGCTGTTAGAGCTATCCAGTTTTCAGTTGGAAACTGCTAAGGATATTCCTTTGAGTGCCGCGGCACTGTTGAACGTATCTGAAGACCACATGGACCGCTATCCGGATTTTGAGGCCTATTGTCAGGCTAAACATTCCATTTTTGACAATGCCGATTTTAAACTGGCGAATGCACAGGACCGCAATACCTACACAGACGATGTAAAGGTTGATGTTTTTATTACAGACGCTGCGGCTGAGCACGGTTTTGGTTTGCAAATGTCTCCGGCTGCCGTCACTTTAGACGGAAAGCCATATTTAATGGCAAACGATCTCAAAATAAGTGGTGTACACAATCTGCTCAATGCTCAGGCTGCAATGATCATTGCCAGGCATTCAGGCATTGCTGATGAGTTTATTCAACAGGCACTGCGTGAATTTGACGGTTTACCACATCGCTGCCAGTTGGTGTCTGATCGAAATAACGTACGTTGGATTAATGATTCTAAGGCCACCAATGTCGGCGCCACTATTGCCGCCATTCACGGCTTGCGCCCTGTGGTGAGCGGTGATTTATGGTTGCTGGCAGGCGGTGATGCCAAACAGGCCGATGTCACCCCCCTGCAAAACCTGCTGCTCAATGACGTACAACATCTGATCACCTTTGGCAAAGACGGCGACAGCATTGCTGCCTTAAAAGACAACAGTATCCGTGTAGAGTCATTGCAAAAAGCGGTGCAGGTGGCAGCACAGGGAGCGCGCTCAGGAGACATGGTGCTGTTATCCCCCGCATGTGCCAGCCTGGATATGTTTGCCAATTATCAGCAACGCGGCGACGTCTTTGCGAAAGCTGTGGAGGCCTTATCATGATGCAGGTCTCTTCCAGTTATTTACCTGATTTGTTCGCCTGGCGACACGATAAAGGCGGTCCACAACGACCCTACGATATTGGCTTGTTGATGGCAGCGTTAGCCCTGATGGCGATTGGTCTGGTGATGGTCACATCGGCTTCCATGCCAGTGGCAGAGCGGTTGTTTAACAATCCGTTTCACTTTTCCATCAGGCACAGTATCTATTTGATTATCTCGGCGCTGGCCGCCATGGTCGCAATGATGATCCCCATGAGCTGGTGGCAAAAAACCAACGCCTATTTGTTATTCCTTGCCATCGGACTGCTGATTGTTGTTTTGTTTTTCGGGCGCACCGTTAACGGCAGTACCCGTTGGCTGGCAATCGGCCCAATTACTATACAGGCGGCAGAGCCGGCGAAACTGTTTTTCTTTTGTTATCTTGCAGGTTACATGGTACGCCGCTATGGCGAAGTAACCGAAAACCTGAAGGGCTTTATCAAGCCGTTAATTGTGTTTTTCGTGCTGGCTTTGTTGTTACTGGCGCAACCTGATTTGGGTACTGTCATCGTGATGTTTGCCACGACCGTTGGATTGTTGTTCCTGGCGGGCGCTAAGTTATGGCAGTTCTTTGGTCTGGCCTTTACCGGTATTGCCGCCGTGGCTGCCTTGATTGTCGTTGAAGAATACCGGATGCGCAGGGTAACCGCATTTCTTGACCCTTGGGCAGATCCTTTTGGTACCGGTTATCAGCTGACACAATCGTTAATGGCCTGGGGCCGTGGCAGTGTCTTTGGTGAAGGGTTGGGTAATAGTTTGCAAAAACTGGAGTTTTTACCTGAAGCCCACACTGACTTTATTATGTCGATTGTCGCTGAGGAGCTGGGTCTGACAGGTGTCTTACTCATTCTTGGTTTATTGTTATTTATTGTGGTTAAGGCGTTAAAGCTGGGTAGTCAGGCGTTACAAAAAGAAAGACCTTACGAAGGCTTTATGGCCTATGCGATTGGCATCTGGATCAGTTTTCAGACAGCGGTGAATGTAGGCGCCAGCTCAGGCGTTTTACCCACGAAAGGACTGACACTGCCTTTGGTCAGTGCCGGTGGGTCCAGTTTGATTATTATGTCGATTGCCGTAGCTATTCTGTTGCGTATCGACTTTGAATTAAAAACCGGAAAGTTACATGCCTTGAGTAAACCTTCTGTCAGGGCAAGAAAAACGGCAAGAACCAAAAAACGTCAGGAGCGCACCGCTGATGAGTAATCGTTTATTGGTTATGGCAGGAGGCACTGGCGGGCACGTCTTTCCTGGCCTGGCGGTAGCCCAGTTTTTAAAAGAAAAAGGCTGGCAAGTTGAATGGTTAGGAACGGCCGACCGTATGGAAGCTCAATTGGTGCCCAAACATGGTTTTGCCATTAATTTTATCAATATCTCGGGTGTGCGTGGTAATGGACTGGTGCGTTTGTGTAAAGCACCGTTTAAAATTCTGCACGCGACCTGGCAAGCCATCAGAATATTGCGCCAGGTTAAACCTGATGTGGTACTGGGGATGGGAGGTTATGCCAGTGGACCCGGCGGCATTGCCGCCTGGTTAAGTGGTATACCCTTGGTGTTGCACGAACAAAATGCCGCCCCCGGGTTGACCAACAAGCTACTGGCCCGAATAGCGAAAAAAGTACTAACCGCTTTTGATAACGCCAACTGGTTACAGGGCAACGCGAAAAAACAACAGGTGGGTAATCCGGTGCGTGCTGCCTTTGCTGAGATTAGTGAGAAGCGTGAATTACAGGATGAACTGCGGGTGCTGGTTAGCGGTGGTAGCCTGGGCGCTAAAGTGTTGAATCAGTGCGTGCCTGAGGCAGTAAAGCAACTGACACAGCGGAATGTGCAGATCTGGCATCAGGCCGGCAAGGGCAATAGCGAAGCGGTGTTAGCGGCTTACAAGGCTGGTCAGGTTACCGGCGACAATCTCAAGGTCACCGACTTTATAGATGAAATGGTTGCAGCCTATGAGTGGGCTGATGTGGTGATATGTCGTGCCGGCGCACTGACCGTATCGGAGATCGCACTGGCCGGACGCTGTGGCATTTTTGTACCACTCCCCCATGCTGTAGACGATCATCAGACTAAAAACGCCCAGTATCTGGTGACTCAGGGCGCTGGCATTTTATTGCCCCAGTCACAGTTGGAATCGGGACAGTTGATAGCAATATTAGATAATTTAAATTCAGAAAGAGAGCGTATTATTCAAATCTCAGACAAAGCCAGACAATGTGGCGAACGCAGTGCCACTGAAAAAGTCGCTAATGTATGTATTGAACAGGTGGGTGCCAGCCGATGAATCAGCCAGGTAGTACAACCTTTGCGAATCCGGTGATGGGGCGTATCCGCCGTATCCACCTCATCGGTATTGGTGGTGTGGGTATGGCAGGGATAGCTGAAGTATTGCTCAATGAAGGCTATGAGGTATCAGGATCTGATCTGAATGTCTCGAACTTAACACGGCACCTAACCAGTTGCGGCGCCAATGTGTTTTTGGGCCATGCAGAGTCCAATGTAATCGAAGCGGACGTTGTGGTGGTATCCAGCGCCATCAATCCGGAAAATCCGGAGATTAAAGCGGCGTTTGAGCGACGCATACCTATTATTCGCCGTGCCGAGATGTTGGCCGAGCTGATGCGCTTTCGACATGGTATCGCGATTTCCGGTACACATGGCAAAACTACCACCACCAGTCTGACCGCCACCATTTTTGCAGAAGGCCAACTGGACCCTACTTTTGTAATTGGGGGGCGACTCAACAGTGCCGGCAGCAATGCCCGACTGGGTAGCAGTCGCTATCTGATCGCTGAAGCGGATGAAAGTGATGCTTCGTTTTTGCACCTGCAACCCATGGTGGCAGTGGTAACTAATATTGAACCGGATCACATGGAAAACTACGGTGGTGATTTTGCGCGTATGCAGGATACTTACATCGAGTTTTTACACAACTTACCCTTTTATGGGCAGGCCGTTTTGTGCATTGATGATGATACTGTGCGGGAATTACTGCCCAGAATCAGTCGCCAGTACACTACCTATGGTTTCAGCGAAGATGCTGATGTGCGCGCCTGTGATATTCAGTTGGGCTTAAATCAGTGTCGCTTTGTGGTGAAACGTCATCAATTGGCCGATTTGCAAATTCAACTGAATCTGGCGGGTAAACACAATATACAAAATGCCCTCGCTGCGATAGCTGTTGCTACGGCTGAAGGCGTCAGTGATCAGGCGATACAGTCTGCATTGCAGAGTTTTGCCGGGATCGGACGTCGCTTTGAAATATTGGGTAATTATCCGGTGAATGACGGCGAGGTTATCCTGGTGGATGATTATGGTCATCATCCCACAGAAGTGGCGGCGACGATTGAAGTGGCCCGCAACAACTGGCCAGATAAGCGACTGGTGATGATTTACCAGCCCCATAGATTCACCCGTACCCGGGATCTGTACGAGGATTTTGTGCGGGTTCTGTCAAAGGTCGATTTGTTGCTGTTGTTGGATGTTTATCCGGCGGGAGAGAAACCGATAGAAGGTGCTGACAGTCGTTCTCTATGTCGTTCAATTCGCAATCGTGGGGGGATTGATCCAGTGCATATTGAGTCACTGGCCGAACTGCCTAAAGTACTGGCGAATGTGCTTAAGGATGGTGATGTGTTAATGACACAAGGGGCGGGTAATATTGGTCAACTGGCTAAAAAGTTACAACAAACGCAGTTAGATTCAGCGCAATTATTGCAACTGGTGGTTTAAATAGTGAATATGAGTGATTTGGGTAAAGTCGCGGTTTTATTAGGCGGAAACTCTGCAGAAAGAGCGGTATCATTGCGCTCCGGCGAAGCCGTGGCCCGGGCTCTGGAAGAAAGTGGTGTTGAGGTATTGCGATTTGATCCATCAGAGCGACCGGTTACCGATTTACTGACAGAAAAAGTGCAACGTGTGGTTATCATGTTGCACGGCCGTGGCGGCGAAGATGGCGCCATTCAGGGGGCATTACAAACGCTTGGCTTGCCCTACAGTGGAAGCGGGGTTCTGGGTTCTGCCCTGGCAATGGATAAAATCCGTAGCAAACGCATTTTTGAAGCTCAGGGCTTGCCAACGGCACCTTATTGCGTTGTCACAGCAGAGCAGTTACAGCACTTTGATGCTGAACAAATCATGACAAATTTAAATCATGAGATCATGGTTAAACCCGCACTGGAGGGTTCCAGCATTGGCATGTCTCGGGTTCAGTCCGCTGACCAATTGCAATCCGCCATTGAAAAGGCACTGGAATTTGATACTGAAGTGTTGGTGGAACAGTTTGTAAAGGGCCTGGAGTATACCGTTTCTGTACTGGCAGATGAGGCATTGCCTTCTATCCGAATGGAAACGCCGCGCAGTTTTTATGACTACGAGGCAAAGTATCACACCGATACGACCTCTTATCATTGCCCGTCAGGCTTGTCTGAACAGGACGAGCAAGACATCGCGAATATTGCTTTGGCGGCTTTCAAAGCGGTCGGGGCCAGCGGTTGGGGCAGGGTCGATATTATGCGTGATATGCAGGGCAATTATTACATCCTGGAAGTGAATACTGTGCCCGGTATGACCGAAAAGAGTTTAGTCCCTATGGCCGCCAAACAGGCAGGAATGTCGTTTTCTGATCTGGTGTTGGCGGTCGCAGAAACTTGTGAGTGTCGCCGTTGATATGTCTGAAGCAAATACAGAGAAATGGCGTTCTCCTGGGTTTATTGCAGGTGTAATTTTTCTGTGTGCTGTGTTGTTGGCATTAGTGTTTGCCGGACAAACAGTCATGAGATGGCTTCAGGACGAACAAAAAGTGCCTCTGAAGCAGGTGTTGGTATCTGGTGAATTGACTCAGCTGAGCGCCAAAGAGATAGATAAAGCCGTGAGGAACGACACGGCTGTGAGTTTGTTTGCCATTGATGTGGATGATGCCCATCAGGCAATAGAGAGTTTACCTTGGGTGTATCAGGCATCGATAAGGAAGTCATGGCCTGATACCTTGAAAGTTTATGTGGTTGAGCAGGTGGCGGTAGCCCACTGGAACGAAGATATGCTGCTAAACCAATATGGCGGTGTATTCGACGCGTTTTGGCAAGGTGATGAGTTGCCATCGTTATACGGGCCAGGGGGCAGTGAGTTAACTGTTTTGCAGGGCTTAAAGGCCATGCAGGGCTTACTCAACGGTAGTGATTTAACCATTACTGAGGTGTCCTTAAGTGAACGCTATGCGTGGCATTTAAAACTCAGTAATGACATTCAGTTACGTTTAGGACGCACTGAGTTTATTGACAGGCTACAACGGTTTATCGATGTGTATCCGTTGTTACTGAAGAATGAAAAGGCAGTAGCCTATGTTGACCTCCGTTATGATACGGGACTGGCGGTAGGCTGGCGTGAAAAAACGCCATCTTAATTAATGAGTTGTGACAGGAAATAAGAGAATCGTGTCGAAAGTAACAGACAGAAATTTGGTGGTAGGTCTGGATATAGGTACCAGCAATATCAAAGCCGTAGTGGGCGAAGTGATGGAAGATGGCGCCATCAGTGTTGTTGGTGTTGGCTCAAATCCGTCTAAAGGCATGGACAAAGGTGGTGTAAACGACCTGGATATGGTGGTGCAGTCAGTCAAACGCGCCATCAATGAACTGGAATTGATGGCGGATTGTCAGGTGTCGTCGGTGTTAATGTCCATCTCAGGCCGGCATGTAAAATGCCAAAATGAAAGTGGCATGGTGCCCATCAATAATCAGGAAGTCACCCAGGATGACGTTGATAATGTTATTCACGCAGCCCGTTCTGTACCGATAGCTGCCGAGCGGAAGCTGCTGCACGTTTTACCGCAAGATTACACCATTGACGTTCAGGAAGGGATCAAGAATCCGGTGGGGATGTCCGGCGTCAGAATGGAAGCGCGTGCACACATTGTTACCTGTGCCGAAGATATGGCAAAAAATTTAGTAAAATGCGTAGAAAGATGTGAACTCAGGGCGGATCAGATGATATTCTCTGCTCTTGCTTCCAGCTACGCGGTACTGACCGAAGATGAAAAAGAGCTGGGAGTCTGTGTGGTAGATATCGGTGGTGGTACCATCGATATGGTGATTTATTCCGATGGCGCGATTCGCCATACGGCGGTAATTCCGGTGGCGGGTAACCAGATCACCAATGATATTGCCAAGATCTTCCGAACACCTATCAGCCATGCTGAAGAAATAAAAGTGAACTATGCCTGTGCCTTAAAAGACATGGTCAGCATGGAAGAAACCATTGAAGTACCGAGTGTCGGTGGTCGTGCGGCTCGCACTATGTCCAGACACACGTTGGCTGAGGTGGTAGAGCCCAGATATCAGGAATTATTTGAATTAATTCACGAAGAAATCAAATCCAGTGGATTTGAAGAACAGATTGCTGCCGGTATCGTATTGACCGGCGGGACAGCCAAAATGGAAGGGGCTGTGGAGTTTGCTGAAGAGTTGTTCCAAATGCCAGTAAGAGTAGGAACGCCTTTGCAGGTTAAGGGATTGGCGGAATATGTAGATGACGCTACATATGCTACCGCCGTAGGATTATTACATTATGGTAGTGAACAAGTCACCACCAAAAAGAATAATAAAAACAGTGCCAACGAAAGCATATGGGAACGTGTACAAAGTTGGTTTAAAGGGGAATTTTAAGAGCGAACCAAATGCGCTAGGTTCGTTTTAAAGTGAAAGCTAAATCGGAGAGTAAATTATGTTCGAATTAATGGATACCCATAATGAAGAAGCTGTCATCAAGGTCATTGGTGTTGGCGGCGGCGGCAACAATGCTGTCGAACACATGGTGTCACAATCTATCGAAGGTGTTGAGTTTATCGCTATCAATACCGACGCACAGGTATTGAGAAATTCCAGTGCCAACCTTACCTTGCAAATTGGTTCCAATGTTACCAAAGGGTTGGGTGCCGGTGCGAATCCGGAAATGGGGCAAAAGGCCGCAGAAGAAGACAGAGAAACCATCAAACAGGCCATTGAAGGTGCTGATATGGTGTTTATTACTGCCGGAATGGGCGGTGGTACCGGAACCGGTGCTGCACCTGAAGTGGCAAAAATTGCCAAGGAAATGGGGATCCTGACGGTTGCGGTTGTGACCAAGCCATTTCCTTTTGAAGGCAAAAAGCGTAGCACTATTGCCGATGGTGGTATGGCGGAATTAGCCAAACACGTTGATTCACTGATCACTATCCCGAATGAAAAACTATTGAAAGTAATGGGTCGTGGCACGCCATTGTTGCAGGCCTTCAGTGCGGCTAACGACGTATTGCGCGGCGCAGTACAGGGCATTGCCGAACTGATCACTCGCCCTGGTTTGATTAACGTGGATTTTGCTGACGTAAGAACTGTTATGTCTGAAATGGGCACGGCTATGATGGGTAGCGGTGTGGCTAAAGGCGAAGATCGCGCAGAAGAAGCGGCCGAAGCAGCTATCGCCTGTCCGTTACTGGAAGACATCGATTTGTCTGGTGCTCGTGGTATCCTGGTGAACATCACGGCAGGCCCGGATTTCGCTATTGATGAATTTGAAACTGTGGGTAACGCTGTAAAAGCGTTTGCGTCTGAAAACGCCACAGTAGTAGTTGGTACTGTTATTGATATGGATCTGGCCGATGAACTGCGCGTCACCGTGGTTGCTACCGGTATTGGCGCAGAGAAAAAGCCAGAGATTTCGATTGTTTCTAACCGAAGCAATCGCGTAAATGCAGAAGCCAGTGAATTTAAATTGCAGGCAAATGGAACTGACTCCATTGTTCCGATGTCTGAAACTGGAAAGGTCAGCCCTATCGTTGATGAAAAAGCCGACAGCGGTGACCTGGAGTATCTGGATATTCCGGCGTTTTTACGCAAACAAGCTGACTAGTTTGGTTATAAAAGCTGGCGGTTTTATTACAATTATTTGACTTTATGGTCAATGAAAGGGTACACTGCGCGCCGCTTTTTTGTTAGCTGGCTAATTTATATACAAGGTTGGGCATGATCAAACAACGCACAATAAAACAAGCTGTATCAGCGACCGGTATCGGTCTGCACAAAGGGGAAAAGGTCACTATGACTCTCCGGCCTGCTCCTGCAAACTTTGGTGTTGTATACAGGCGTATTGATCTGGAACCTTATGTAGATATTCCGGCTAAAGCCAATGCCGTAGGTGACACTATGTTGTGCACCTGTCTGAGCAATGACGACGGTCACAGCATTTCAACGATTGAACATTTATCCTCTGCGTTAGCCGGACTGGGTATTGATAATTTGATCGTTGAAGTGGACAGCAACGAGTTGCCCATCATGGACGGCAGTGCCAGTCCATTTATTTTCCTGTTACAAACGGCGGGAATCGAAGAGCAAAGCGCGGCTAAACGCTTTATTAAAGTGACCAAAAAAGTCAGGTTAGAAGACGGTGACAAATGGGCCGAGTTTTTACCTTATGACGGCTTCAGAGTGGATTTTACCATCGACTTTGAGCACCCGGTGATCAAGCAAACAAACCAAAGAATGGTGATGGACTTCAGCAGTGAATCATACATTGATGACGTCAGCCGTGCGCGCACCTTTGGTTTTATGCGGGATCTGGAGTTTATGCACGCCAATAATCTGGCCCTGGGCGGCAGCATGGAAAATGCCGTGGCGCTGGATGATTATCGCGTTCTAAACCAGGAAGGTCTGCGCTATAAAGATGAATTTGTGAAGCACAAAATTCTGGACGCAGTAGGCGACCTTTATCTGGGTGGACACAGTATTATCGGTGAGTTAAAAGCCTTTAAATCGGGTCATGGCCTGAACAACAAACTACTTAATGCGTTAATGGCAAATCAGGATGCATGGGAGTTTGTCAGCTATGAGTCCAATCAGGATATGCCGATAAAATACGCCATGCCGGGATTATCCTTTTCTTAATAAACGCCAAAAGCCACGTCATATAACGTGGCTTTTTTGATTTTAGCCTGGGAAAACGGCAAATTGGCCGATAATACTTTGGTATAAAGCAATCTGACAGATTCGGAAGATTGACTTATTATTAATGTGTGTTTATCTTTCTCGCTTTATTGCTTAAAACAAGCATAGGTACAGATACGCTTTATTGATGTAAGCGGCTCTCATTTTAAAGAATTGATATCAAGCGTATATGAGTCTAACAATACTATATCGAAGTCGTCGAATTAAGCTGATTAAAACAGTCTCGCTGAACAGGCTCGCCCTGGGCGGTGTTTTAGGCGGTCTGTTACTGACGGCGATATTGGTATCAGAAAACGAGCCGGAGCTTAATTTTTCTGCGCGGGTTGCGGTGACGCAAACCGGCCTGATTGAACAGCAGCATGAGCTGCATCAGTTGCGCCAGTCCACAGAGCAAAAGCTGACGGGCATGTTGCTGAAATTAGGCGAAATGCAGAGCGAATTACAACGTCTGAATGCCCTTGGAGAAAGACTGGCTGTCGAATCTGATTTACACGTTGATGAATTTCAATTTGGGCAACCTATGCCGATTGGTGGTCCGAGTCATGATGTAGAAATGCCCTCTGTTGATTCGTCACTGGATGTCTTACATCAAATTGATGCCATGATGGCGCAACTGCAGAATAAATCGCAGCAGCTGCAGGCCCTTGAATCTGTATTAATGCAACACCATATACAAAACGAAAGCTTCATATCAGGCAGGCCTATCGAGAGTGGCTGGTTGTCGTCTTATTATGGTATGCGTAAAGATCCGTTTTCGGGTTTGCCCGCAATGCACAAAGGCATCGACTTTGCCGGAAGCGAAGGTGCCCCGGTAGTGGTCACTGGCGCAGGCATGGTAGTGTGGTCGGGACCCCGGTATGGTTATGGGAATTTAGTGGAAGTGGACCACGGCGACGGATTAGTCACTCGCTATGGGCACAACAAAAAGATCCATGTTAAAATCGGCGACGTTGTCACCAAAGGGCAAAAAATCGCCGATATGGGGCAAACCGGGCGAGCCACCGGTGCTCATGTCCATTATGAAGTGCTGCGAAACGGCAATCAGATGGACCCACTGCAGTTTGTTTATCGAAAAGCAGTGAACTGAAGCTTCACAAATAAATAAGGTTTTCAACAATCGGCTCTTTCGAGCCGATTGTTTTTATAAAGTAACGAATAATATTCAAAGGATGTCTGATTAAAGGCTCCGGATCAGGAAAATAAGAGTTAATGTTTGCAAATATCCTCACCAAAGTTTTTGGCAGCCGCAACGACAGAACGCTAAAAAAATTAAATAAAGCTGTTACTCAAATCAACACCTATGAGCTTGAGTACGAAGGTCTTACTGATGAGCAACTCAAGGAAAAAACTCAGGAGTTTAAAAATCGACTGAGTGAAGGGGCAACATTGGACGACCTGTTACCAGAAGCCTTTGCTGTGGTGAGAGAAGCCAGTAAACGGGTTTATGGCATGCGCCATTTTGACGTGCAAATGTTGGGGGGGATGGTACTGAATCAGGGAAAAATCGCTGAAATGCGTACCGGTGAAGGTAAAACCCTGACGGCGACATTACCCTCTTATTTGAACGCCGTATCAGGTAAAGGCGTGCACATAGTGACCGTTAACGACTATCTGGCACGACGTGACGCTGAGGGCAACCGCCCCTTGTTTGAGTTTTTGGGGTTAACTGTCGGCTGTAACGTGCCTGGCATGAACCATGATGAGAAGAAGCAAGCGTACGCTGCGGATATTACCTACGGTACCAATAACGAATTTGGTTTCGATTATTTGCGTGACAACATGGCTTTTAGCCCGCAAGAGCGCGTGCAGCGTCCACTCAACTTTGCGGTTATCGACGAAGTGGATTCTATCCTGATTGACGAAGCCCGAACGCCACTGATTATTTCCGGTCCGGCCGAGGACAGTTCTGAGCTGTACCGTCGCATCAATACCATTATTCCGGAACTGGTACAGCAGGATAAAGAAGACGAAGAAGGTCAGGAAGGCGATGGTGACTACACCATTGATGAGAAGGCAAAACAAATCCATCTGACAGAACGCGGTCAGATTCACGTAGAAGAAATTTTGCATCGCATCGGTATTTTGCCGGAAGAAGAATCTCTATATGGCGCTACCAACATTTCGTTGCTGCACCATGTCAATGCGGCATTACGCGCCCATAAACTGTTTCAAAAAGACGTTGATTACATTGTAAAAGACAATGACGTCGTTATCGTTGATGAACACACCGGACGAACTATGGAAGGTCGTCGCTGGTCCGATGGTTTACATCAGGCGGTAGAAGCGAAAGAAGGCGTTAAGATCCAGAATGAAAATCAGACATTAGCTTCTATTACATTCCAGAACTATTTCCGTCTGTACGACAAACTCTCCGGTATGACGGGGACAGCCGACACCGAAGCATTCGAATTTAATCATATCTATGGCCTGGAAACGGTGGTTATACCAACCAACAAACCTATGGTACGTAAGGATATGGCGGATTTGATCTACATGACTGCGGAAGAAAAATACGAAGCTATCGTGGAAGATATTCGCGACTGTGTAAAACGCGGTCAGCCAGCGTTGGTGGGCACGGTGTCCATAGAAAACTCTGAGTTGTTGTCCCGTATACTGAAAAAAGAAAAGATCCCGCACAAGGTACTGAACGCGAAGTTCCACGCCCAGGAAGCTGAAATCGTGGCTCAGGCTGGTAAACCCGGAGCCATCACCATAGCCACCAACATGGCGGGCCGTGGTACTGATATTGTGCTGGGTGGTAACTGGCAGGCAGAAGTGGCCGCCATCAATGATCCTAAACCGCAAAAAGTCGAGAAGATCAAAGCCGAATGGAAAGTACTGCATGACAAAGTGCTGGAAGCCGGTGGTTTGCATATCATAGGTACTGAGCGTCACGAGTCACGTCGTATTGATAACCAGTTGCGTGGTCGTTCTGGTCGTCAGGGTGATCCGGGTTCATCGCGCTTTTATCTGTCATTAGAAGATCCTCTGATGCGCATATTTGCGTCAGACCGCATGGCTGGCATGATGAAGCGTCTGGGAATGGAACGGGGTGAAGCTATCGAGCACCCCTGGGTAACCAAAGCCATTGAAAACGCTCAGCGCAAAGTCGAAGGTCGCAACTTTGATATCCGTAAGCAGTTGTTAGAGTTTGATGATGTTGCTAATGACCAGCGTAAGGTGATTTACGAGCAGCGCAACGAATTGCTGGACGAAGGCGATATTAAAGAAACCATAGACGTTATCCGCAACGATGTGGTTGACGATATGATTAATCAGTACATTCCACCGCAAAGCCTGGAAGAAATGTGGGATGTCAGTGGTCTTGAAGAGCGTCTTAAAGCCGATTTCCTGTTGGATTTGCCCATCGCCAGGTGGTTAGAAGATGACGACAAGCTTTATGAAGAATCATTGCGCGAAAAAATTCACCAGGCCATTGATTCAGCGTATGCCGAGAAAGAAGAGCAGGTTGGTGATTCAGTACTACGGCATTTTGAAAAGGCAATCATGTTGCAAAATCTGGATAGCCACTGGAAAGAACATTTAGCGGCTATGGATCATTTGCGTCAGGGCATTCACCTGCGTGGCTATGCACAAAAGAATCCCAAACAGGAATACAAACGTGAGTCTTTCGAGTTATTCAGCCAGATGTTGGAAACCCTGAAAATCGAAGTGATCAGCATTCTGAGTAAAGTACAGGTACGTGCTCAGTCGGATGTAGATGCGGTAGAAGAAAAGCGCCGCCAGCAGGAACAGGCTGCACCAAAGAACTTCGAACATCAGTCTCCAAATCAGTCGGAAGATCAGGGGCAGCAACAGGTAGTGCGCAATCAACCCAAAGTTGGTCGCAACGATCCTTGTCCTTGTGGCTCTGGTAAGAAATACAAACAATGCCACGGTAAACTGAGCTGACATGACCAAAGTGGTAGAAGTGGCCGTTGGCGTGATTCTGCGAGACGAAGAGGTATTCCTCACTCGCAGAGCCAGCGACGCGCATCAGGGCGGTAAGTGGGAGTTCCCGGGTGGTAAACGCGAAGCCCATGAATCTATGACTGAGGCGCTGTCCAGAGAGCTTCAGGAAGAAGTGGGCATTGAGGTACTCAGTGCCAGCCCACTGATTCAAATTAATCACGATTATGGCGATAAAACCGTTTTACTGGACGTTTATACGGTATCTGAATTTGCTAACGAACCCGAATCTAAAGAGGATTTGGAGTACCGCTGGGTCGCCATCAACCATCTTCCCGAAGTGGATTTTCCTGCGGCGAACGGTGTAATCGTTGACAAGTTACTAAGCCAGTTTGACAGCTAACGACGTCTGATCGCCAGTCGTTGTCGGGCTGAAAATTCCTCACAAAACCTTGATGTCTTATCCCTAATCTGTGTCCTTTTGAAGCAATTCTACCAGTGCACTTTGATCTACGGTGATCAATCCGCGTTTAGGCCGGTCCAGGTCAATGATAATGAACACTATCAGGGTAATTAAGAACGAGATTAATGCTAAAGGCACAAAGACGCGTTTGTTACTCAGCCCCGATGAGTAACCCATCATGCTGATAGAGGCCACAATCACAAAAAGTAATAACAACAATATTGGCTCGGGAACGTGGGCTTTTAACAGTGCACTGCGCTTACTTTGTCTGTCTATCAGTTCGTTTAACGAATTCAGGAATGCACCGGTTGTGGCGGGCCTCGCGTCAGCCTCAGAGGCGGCTATTGCCAGAGACCACAGTTCTGCCTGGATGGCTGCAATACGCAGGCTGTAGGCCTGCCGGTCTTCGGCGAGTGTCAGGTCTACACCAGACATTTCAATGCGGGCCTGTAGGTATTTTTGCATTACCGGTTTTATGGCGGCTTGTTGCTCAGCAGGCAATAGGTCCGCTCGTAGTATGGCGGTGCCAATGGCATTGGCTTCGTCGATTAACGCCATACTGCGGTTGTCGAAACGTTGCATTGACATACTAAAGGTAAACCCTATTAACAGCGCCAGCAAACCAAGTATGCTCACCTGCACCGAGGCTGTTAAGGCTTTGACCTCGTCGTCAGTTCTCGCCTGCACCAGGACGCCAATGCGATAGCACAGCTCATTACAGAAGATGATAATCAAGAACAGTGCGCTGGCAATAGTTATACTGCTGAAACCAAATAAAAATGAAGTGTGCTCGTGGGACATAGCAAGACTAAGTTACTGGCTGAATACGCCTATTTTACGGACGGATTGGCCCTTTCACCAGTTAAACTCGGGACTTCGTGAATAATAAAACACATGTATCACGATCTGTTCCATACCTGGGGTAAAAAATATCTCATTTTTTCCTTTTTCAGGGAATGAAAATCCTCTTTAGCCGTCTTTGTATATGTTCAATGTCACTAACGGGTTATTTTAGTCACCTGGCGGTGACGCTAATCCTTAATCTTACATGGAGTGTTAAAGTGAAACGTGCGCTAATTTGTAGTCTTTTGTTGTTGTTGAATGCCTGTGGCTCAGGTGGAAGTAATCCGTCAGATGAAAATAGCCAGACCCCTGGTAACCCGACAGATATCTCTGCCTACCTGGACAATTTGGCCGCTGAGCAAAACTACCATAGTCTAACGTCAATCAACGAGTCAGTGCTGGCGGATTATCAGTTTTCAGGTGATCCCGAGTACGTAGAAATCCGCATGTACCAGTCAGAGCATAGCCAGGACAGCAATCCCCGCTTTGAAGTGCGGCATGAATTGGATGGAGCGATAAGAACAACGCTTTCTGAAAATCAATTGTTTTATCTGAATGAAGCTTTCAGTGAGTATGGATATGACTATGGTTGCCTGCCTTCCTGGTGCGCAATTTATCTGGTGGCGCTTACGGGAGAACAGGTCACTGTCGTGGATAATCAGGAGGATTTACTTCTGTTTTTGGGAGATATAGATCGACCACATGAATTGCGCTTTATGTTTAACGGTGGAGAGTTTCCAGATTACTATAAAGCGGTAGATGACGGTTATTTGGTATTGACACAATGGTTTAATTGTAACGGGCGAAATGGTGCAAACTTGTGGCATGTTGATACCTGGGGAAATAAGACCTTGAGGGAAAATCTCATTGATCAGGAAGTTAACATGGTGTGTTAATACTGCATTGATAAACAGTATGTCGCCGGGCTATTAAACCCGTTGAAACCAGGTATAAGCAAGCGGGTTTCGTTGCGTCTCGGGCAGCACGATTATGCCATTATCAACAAGCCCATAAGCCTGGGTGTTCATGGTCAGGAATCCCTGGAGCCACAACCGCGGATTTTATTTTTAGTGCGACTCGTGTCGCACTTCGCTGTATGTAATTCTGCGACATATGTCACACTGGGGTAAGATGAAACCAAACGGCACAGAACTTACCATGCTAAAAATGCTCAGGGGACGTTGTCGGTAAAGCGACATCCACAACATACATATATCTGGTGGGCAATGCTGATTTTGGCTCTTTGTCCGTTCATGCCGGTATCCTCCTGGATTGAATTCAGCGCCATACCGGGCAGAGTAACACAGTCTGCTCTTCCCGCGTTGATAATACCTGTAATCGCATCGGCAACGGCGGAAACAGAGTTAACAGCTACAACGCATAGTTCAACACATAGTTCGGTTTTGCTGCTATGGCGTATTTATGCCGGGGGCTGGTGGTGCAGCTTGGTCAGTTGTGTATTTAGTTCATCGGTTTACAGCGACTTTGTGATAAGGCGACTGACTGTCGCGTTGACCTGGTTTAACCCTTTTATTCGGTTAATGGAAATGGGACACAGGGCAGACTATCGGCCTGGTGGGCGTCACCGGCAAGGCCACCGGCCCTCATCTTCACCTGGAAATACGTAAAAATGCAGAACGCCTGGATGCTATGGAAATGTTAGACGGTCTCCAGGCTTCAGTGCTGATTCTGTTGTTTAGCCAACATCTCTTCGATGTCTTCAGGATCAATACTGATTTCACTGGATTGCGTAATGGGGGTAGAAATGGTGTGGCTTTCGTCGGCCCATTCACCCAGGTCGATGAGTTGACAGCGTTTACTGCAAAATGGTCTGTGCTGGTTGTCTTTGGACCACACAATTTCAGTTTGACAGGTAGGGCAGTTTACTTTCATTAAATAGAATACCAGGTTAGAAGAGTGATGCCTGTTAACAACAGGCCAGTTTAAAGTTGATGGCTTTATCGACAGATACCTGTCCCAGTTCATCAGGTTCAAACAACATGAAGCGGATAGCATAGCGGTATTTATTGCCGCTTAGGGTCGGATAATAGTTGTCGTTAGCACCGCAGTGGATACGGATCAGGTCGTTTTTGTCATCCGCAACTCCCTGATAGAATCCTTTCATGGCCTCTACAGCTTCGAAGCGACCTCTTTCTCGTAAAAAGGACAAGGTGATCTCGATGGCTTGCTGGATCAGGCTAAATTCGCCAATCCAGCGCTCGATATCCGCTTTGATATTCGCTTCAGGTTGTTTTAACCAGTAGTGAAGATTGGGTAGATCAAAGCTGCAGGTCGCCCCGGGGATTGAAAAGCGCTGTTTGATTGAGAGCAAAAAGCGCTCACCGCGCAAACCCGAACCTACTTTGGCGCTGCTTTTCAGTTTAGCTTTTAACTCCAGAATGCGCTGCAGCGCCAACTCCAGCGCTTCTTTGTCGATTTTGGGATGCTGTGCCCAGAGGCGCAGATTTTTTTCATGACTATCGATATCTTTCAGAATATCGGTGCGCATGTCCAGCCGCTCTAACAATTCCAGCAGGGTAAAATAACAATCAAAAAAGTGAATAAACTGCCAGTCTTCTGAACACTCTCTGGCGGAATGCAACTGTTTGAAAAGCTGCTCCAGACGCAGATATGTGCGTACTTTTTCGTTGAGTGGAAACTCATAAACGGTGTTAGACATGCAAATGGCTCAATTCGGTTATTATTCGTTACTGCTTTGGGGCTGTGGCATTATGTGCCGCAGCCAAAGTTAAATATTGGCTATGTAATCTTGCTATCTGTGTCAGCAATTGTCCGGTATCGCTATCGTTAACAAGGACGTCATCGGCAACAGCCAGCCGTTCTTTTCTGCCAGCCTGTGCCTGCATTATACTTTTTATTTGCGCTTCTCCAACCCCGTCCCGTTGGCTGGCCCGTTGTAATTGTATTTCTTCCGGACAATCTACCACTAAAACGCGATTCGCCAGGGATTGCAATTGGTTCTCTACCAGCAAGGGGATCGATAAAATTACATAAGCAGACTTCGCCGCCAGACATTGAGATTGCATTTCTGCCCGGATCAGGGGATGCAAAAGCCCGTTAAGCCAGTTTTTATGTTCGGTATTGCTAAACACTTGCGCCCGCAGTTGCGCGCGATCCAGGTGACCCTCTTTGGTCAACACGGCATGGCCGAACTTTTCTGTGATCGCACTCAGGGCCGGGGTACCGGGTTGCACTACCTGCCGGGCAATGACATCGGCATCGACAACGTCAATGTTAAAGTGTTGTGAAAACAAGTCGGAAACTGTGGTTTTACCCGACCCTATGCCACCCGTCAGGCCAACAATAAAGTTGCTCATCAGAGTATCAGTTGCCAGTAAAAGTTAACGATAACGTCACCGTAGAAAAAGGTGATTAATCCGGCAATAGCCAGATAAGGCCCAAAGGGGATAGCCTGACCTTTTTCGGATTGCCGGGTCAGCATCATGGCAATGCCAATAAGTGCGCCGACAAACGACGATAAAATGATGATTACGGGTAAATAACTATATCCGGTCCAGGCGCCAAGCGCGGCCAGGAGTTTAAAATCACCATAACCCATTCCTTCCTTGCCGGTGAGCAATTTAAACGCCCAGTAGACGCTCCATAAACTCAAATAACCCAGCGCGGCCCCTAAAAGTGCGTCTGTGGTTGATACAAAGGTATTGTCAATACTGAGCAGCAGGCCCAGCCACAGTAAGGGCAGGGTAATTTGATCAGGTAACAGCATAGTGTCGATATCGATAAAGGTCAGCGCAATCAGACACCATAAAAATAGTAATGCAAACAACAACTGCACACCGGGTCCGAAGTACAGCGCAAAAGCCACTGATAACAGACCTGTTAGGGCTTCGATGGCCGGGTAGCGCACGGAAATGGGGGTCTGGCATTGACTGCATTTGGCTTTTAACGCAATCCAGCTGAGTACCGGGATATTTTCCCATGCGCGAATCTTGTGGCCACAGGCAGGGCAGGTTGAAGCCGGTACCGCAAGATTAAATCTTTGCGGCAGTGCCGCTTTGTCAGACACGGCTATATCGGTTTGAAAATGCTCTTCGCAAGCGCACCTGAAATCTCGTTCCATCATCACAGGTAAGCGATAAATCACCACATTGAGAAAACTGCCCACTGTCAGACCAACAAACAACACGACGACGTAAAACAGCCAGGGGTAGACATCAAATACGAGTAACAGATTTTCCATTATTATTTTTCTTCTTAGGCATGAAAGGCAGAGTTTACACCACCATACCCAGTTGGAATATAGGTAAATACATGGCAACGATGAGTCCACCGATGACCACACCAAGCACGGCCATGATGATGGGTTCTAATAAAGAGGTTAAACCGTCCACCATATCATCCACTTCACGCTCGTATATTGTGGCAATTTTACCCAGCATGGCATCCACAGAACCCGATTCTTCACCGATGGCCACCATTTGCACCACCATAGGCGGGAACACATTGGTTGAGCGCATGGCGATGTTCATTTGTTCACCGCCTGCGACCTCAGACTTCATGTAGCGAATGGCATCCCGATAAACTGCGTTGCCTGCGGCACCTGCGGCCGATTCCAGCGCTTCAATCAGTGGCACCCCCGCAGCAAACGTGGTGGATAGGGTTCTGGTAAAACGGGCGATGGATGCTTTTACTAATATTTCACCAATTACCGGTACCTTGAGTAATTTTGCATCTAAAGTGTCCCGCAGTTTTTGAGAGTTTTTGTAGGCGCGTTTAAAGGCAATAGCAAAGGCAATCATCCCTATGGCGATAAAGGGGCCATTGTTCTGTACGAAATTTGAAATATTCAATACGAATTGAGTAAAGGGGGGGAGTTCCGCGCCAAATCCGGCAAAAATCTCCTCAAACTGCGGTACCACGAAAACCAGTAATATGGTGGTCACGACAAATGCCACAACAACAACCGCAACCGGATAAAACATGGCCTTTTTGATTTTTGATTTCAGGGCTTCTGCTTTTTCCTTGTAAGTAGCAATGCGATCGTAGATGTCTTCCAGTGCACCGGACTGTTCTCCGGTTTTCACCAGGTCACAGTACAGGTCATCAAAATAATCCGGGTATTTTCGCAATGAGGAAGACAGGGGGTTACCTGATTGTACTTCGGCGGTGATGTGCCCCAGCATCTTGCGCATTGGGGCTTTGTCGTGTCCCTGACCAATCATTTCCAGGGTTTGAATCAAGGTGACCCCGGCTGTCAGCATGGTGGCTATTTGCCTGGATACGTTACATATATCGAGTGCTTCAATTTTGGCGCCGCCCAGTAGCGGTTTGGGTGCTTTTTTTATTTTTGAAATTGAAATGCCACGCCGGCGTAAAATAGATTTGGCTTCGTTGAGTGAGTCGGCGACAAATTCTCCCTTGATGGTTTGTCCTTTTTTGTTTTTCCCCGACCAGACGAATTCAATTTTACCTGCTTCTTTGGCTGCCATAATCTTAAGTGGAGTATCCTGTTACGAAATGAAGGTGCAATACGCTCTAACGTAAAAAGCCCAGTTTTCACCGGGCTTTTGTATCAATATCAGAGGCTTAGCATAAACCAGCAGCCTGACAACCACCGGACTGAGCCCAGGTTACTGCACCGGCTGCCACAGTACCCGTCAGAACATAAGTTTCCGTTGCTGTAACACCTGAAACAACGCCCGCTGCCGGGGTGACTGTAATGGTGTAACCGTCAGCTTCACTGCCACCAAAGGCAATAGTGTTTACCAGTGCAGAAGCTGTCCAGCCAGCTTGCACTGTCAGGCCTGAGCAGTCTGCAGGTGAGCCGGTTTGCACACAAACTTCAACCGCCGTTTTTGCCGGGCTGGCGGCGGATATGACTTCACTAAATGAAGCACGGGCAGAGTAGCTTTGATATGCAGGTAGTGCAATCGCTGCCAGGATACCGATAATTGCGACAACAATCATCAGTTCTATCAACGTAAAACCTTTTTGGTTGTTTTTAACTTGATTCATTTTCTATCTCCAGTTGCGCAATTATGCGGCATTGTTGTTAGCTTATAGTTAAGTCGCTATTTATTGGATTTACAACAAAAAGCCGACTTTCCAAACTCAGTATAGAAGGCAATTTGCATTGGGCAAGTTCGCTTTCCGCTATTTAGTTTGTAATGACAAGATTAGACACAAAAAACCACTTGATAAAGCATGTATTTTGATAACTGATTCTCAAACGTGGTTTTTTAGTCCGAAAATGCGGCAGGTATGTGAAACTGTTCACAACTATTTTGCGCTAATTTGAAGGAAAACAGTTAATTGTGGAGCCTCAGCGAAAGATCGATGGCGCGAATATTTTTGGTGATAGCACCTGAAGAGACAAAATCTACCCCGGTTTCGGCGATTTCAGTAAGGTGGGATGCCTCAACATTGCCCGATACTTCTAATTTAGACTGTCCCTTGTTGATGGCCACAGCGGTTATTACGTCACTTAAACTGAAGTTGTCCAACATGATAATGTCGGCACCGGCGTGCAGCGCTTCCTGCAACTCAGTTAACGATTCAACCTCCACTTCTACCAGTAAATCGCTGTGCATTTGACGGGCTTTTTGAATGGCGGCAGAAATGGAGCCACACCCCATAATGTGGTTTTCTTTGATGAGAAAGCGGTCATACAAACCAATTCGATGATTAGCACCGCCGCCGCAGGTAACGGCGTATTTTTGCCCATAGCGCAATCCGGGCAGGGTTTTTCGGGTATCCAGAATTTGGGTTTTATAGGTGTCCAGTATCCGGGCATAGTGATTGACGGTTGTAGCGGTCGCAGACAGGGTTTGTGCAAAATTTAGGGCTGTACGCTCTCCGGTCAAAATCGCCCGGGTATTGCCCTGCAGGGAAAATAAGGTATCGCCCGCCTGATGATGTTGTCCATCATGAGTATGCCAGGTCAGGGTTATATCATCTGCCAGCAGAGTAAAGGTGGTTTCGACCCATTGTTTTCCAACGAAAACACAAGCCTCTTTACAGATCACCGAAGCACTGTCGCGTTCATCTGGTTCAATCAGGTTGGCCGTTACATCTCGTTGCAACGCCGCCCGCAAGACTTTTTTGGCCTGCTCTGGCGCCGGTAGTCCCTGTTGAAAAAACTCAGACGCAAATATTCCCAGGTCCTGACATAAGCTGGTGATGACAGAATGATAAATTTCGTCGTTGAGTAAAGATTGTTGTTGGCTCATGCAAATACCGATAAATAGACTAGCAGAATGGGTACATCAAAGTCAGCAAACAGATGAAAGCGACCTCATTGGTTTACTGAATTTGCAATTATAACGGACGAATGGTCAGGATGTCTTCACGTTGTGTAAATTCTAACTGTTTAAGTACGCTCATACCCAATAAAATCTCAGGGCCTTCCATGCCGGGGTTGATATTACCCGACACGTTGCTCAGCAAAATGTTGCCGATCTGCAGCGAAGGAATTTGGGTGCGATACACGGTGACCGTGCCGTTAGCGGTTTGGCTTCTGGCTGGCGCGCCGGGTTTCAGGTTGAGTTGTTCAGCGATATTCGCAGGAATTGAGACATTGGTAGCGCCGGTATCCACCAGAAACACCACTTCCTGCTGATTAATGAGACCCGTCGCCACATAGTGGCCATATCGGTTGCGTTTTAGTACCACTGTTGGTCTGCCGTTTTCGTAGCGAGATTCAGGTGCCTCATTCGGGTTGAATTGCGCCATTAATGACTCTTCAAACAGCACACTTACCAGGCCAAGACCCGCTATCCAGGCCAATATGAACATGGCTGTGCCAAATTTTGAGGTACTGTTATGATTTTCGCTGGACAATCGCTTACTCCTGACACCCTTTGTTATGTCTCCGAAAGAAAACTATCAAAACCGGGCCTTTTTTCCAAAAAAAACGTGTAATAATTGTTGAGCATAACGTCTCGGAGTGAAAGTATTGAAAATATCTGATGGCTGGATTCAGCAGGTCAGCCACTATAAAACCGCTCATTGTGATCAAAGGCCTGATGGTATCAAGCCCACTTTGCTGGTGATCCACAATATCAGCCTTCCTCCGGGAGAGTTTGGCCAGGGGTATGTGGCGCCGTTTTTTATGGGGCAACTCAATCCTGAGCAACACGAGTTCTTTCGGGAGATTTACCAGATGCGGGTTTCTGCGCATTGTTTTATCGAACGCACCGGCCGAATCTGTCAGTTTGTGTCTTTTGATGAGCGCGCCTGGCATGCCGGCGTGTCGGTCTTTCAGGGACAACCTCGCTGTAACGATTTTAGCATTGGCGTGGAAATGGAAGGCACTGATCATCTCCCCTATACTGCAGCGCAATACGACGCCCTGGTGCAACTCACTAAAGCGCTAATGGTCCAATATCCAGAGATTAACTTAGCGCGTATAGTAGGGCATAATGATATTGCCTTTGGCCGGAAAACCGATCCCGGAGAAGCCTTTGATTGGGGCTACTACCGCCAGGCTTTGGAAAAATAACTAGAGAAACTTTATGACCCTGATCAGTTTACTGCTCGTGCTCGCATTGGACAGATTGACCACTAAATCTGATATCTGGCGCAGTGAAACCTATATGCTACCCTATCTGGATTTTATGAAATCCAGTCAATGGTTGTATTCACCGGATAAACCCTGGCAATCCTACCTCGCTGTTGCTATTCCTACGTTGTTGGCCTGGGCACTGTTTCAGTATCTGGACAGTTCGTTGCTAATTTTGCTGTGTAATCTGGCGATTTTGTTTGTTGCCGTGGGTTGTCCGCATATCCGCGATAAGTACAAAGGCTATTTGCAGGCGTCTAATCGTGGCGACTTTGCTGCCAGAGATTTGTTTGCTGATGAACTGAAATACCAGCCTGACACCGGGACTTCGTTTGGTCAGCACATGGTATGGATTAATTTTCGCTATTATTTTGCCATTGCAGTGTGGTTTTTAATCTTAGGGGGTACCGGGGCCGTGCTGTATTTGACAGCCCGTATAGTGGAAAGTCAGGCACCGGATGAAGCTTCGCGACATTCTGCTGCGCGTGTACTGACTATATTAGACTGGATACCGGCGCGTCTGTCTGCCTGTGGCTTTTTACTGGTGGGGCATTTTACACAAGGCGTTAAAGCGTTTTCCAGATACCTGTTAGATGTCACCATTAGCGCTAAGGAGATCGTCACCCAGGTGGCAAAATCCAGTGAAGAAGTTGAGCCGGATAACCAGGATTGTACAGAAGAACCCTGTACCATGCTGCGCCTGGCAAAGCGCAATATGATGTTGTTGTTGGCCGTAACAGTGGTACTGACCTTAAGTGGCTGGATAAGTTGATTGAAAAATAACCATTGAATCGAGGTCAGACCAGCACTGATAACCTTAAAAAGGCCACGTAATACGTGGCCTTTTTAGCATTTAACGACTACAACTATGTAATCCGAAGGTGGTATTGGCTTTACCTGACGAGTCATATTCGATATCCTTCATAAATTGGTAAGACCAATTTACCTATTTATTAAGCTGAAAATTTCAGGTTGATTTAATTCGACCCAGCAGAAGCAGATGCAAAAAATTCAAAATAAAAAATTGTCTGACATTATTGTTGAACGATTAGAAGCCATGTTGTTGGAAGGTCAATTCCTGGCCGGTCAAAAACTGCCTCCTGAACGTCAACTGGCTGAAGAGTTTAATGTTTCCAGACCCTCACTGCGTGAGGCAATACAAAAGCTGGAAGCAAAAGGGTTACTGTTGCGCAAACAAGGTGGCGGTACCTGGGTCAGTGATAAATTAGCACCAAAGGTGACTGATCCATTGATGCAACTTATTGCTACCTATCCGGAGAGTCAGTTTGACTTGCTGGAGTTTCGGCATGCGCTGGAAGGCATGGCCGCCTACTATGCTGCGTTGCGCGGTGATGAAGGTGACTTTCTGGCGTTGAATCAGGCGTTGACCCGCACTGAGGTGGCGTATAAAGACGATTGCGTTGAAAAGCAGGCTGAATCACTGGTGGAATTTTATCTGTGTATGGCTAAAGGTTCTCACAATGTCGTATTACTGCACATCATGGGTAATTTACTGGATGTGTTGAAAGACAATATAGAGGGCAACCTGGCGTTATTGCGTAAACGCCCTGATGAGTATCAGCAGATACATCAGCAACGAAAACAAATTGTGGCCGCGATTGTTTCCGGTAATCCGGAGCTGGCCAGACAGGCCAGTAATGAGCATCTGGCCTTTATTGAAAAAACGCTTCTGGAAATTAATTCAGAGGATACTCAAATGCAGCGCGCTTTGCGCCGTATTGAGGTTGGGGGCAAACGCTCACACTAGTTTACAGGATGAATTGTTAGCGGTTCATCCTTTTTATTATGGTAAGTACCAACTCAAATTGGCGCTTGCTCAGGTTAAAACGACAAACATAGGAACACAGCATGGCTGATACGATGCAACCAGACTTGGACCCACAAGAAACGCAAGAATGGTTAGACGCACTCAATGCAGTAATGGAAGAAGAAGGCGCAGATCGCGCTCATTTCCTGCTGGAATCTTTGATTGATAAAGCACGCCGCAGTGGCGTTCATTTACCTCATAAATCCACCACCGCGTATATTAATTCCATTCCCGCTGGTCAGGAACCCACAATGCCGGGTGACCAGACTATGGAAACTAAAATCCGAAACGTGATCCGCTGGAATGCCATGATGATGGTATTGAGAGGGTCTAAAAAGGATTTGGAATTAGGTGGTCATATCTCCAGTTTCCAATCTTCAGCGATGCTTTATGATGTTGGTTTTAACCACTTCTTCCGTGCCCCGGGTGATAACGGCGGCGGCGATTACTTGTTTGTACAGGGCCACTCCGCACCTGGTATTTATGCCCGTTCTTACATCGAAGGTCGCTTGTCTGAAGACCAGCTAAACAACTTCCGTCAGGAAGCGAATGGCGAAGGTTTGTCTTCTTATCCGCACCCGAAACTAATGCCAGACTATTGGCAGTTCCCCACTGTCTCTATGGGCCTTGGCCCAATGCAGGCCATTTATCTGGCACGATTCCTACAATATTTAACTGATCGTGGTTTGAAAGACTGTTCTGACCAGCGTGTATGGTGCTTTATGGGTGATGGTGAAGTTGATGAGCCTGAATCCCTGGGAGCTATTGGTTTGGCCGCTCGCGAAGGCCTGGATAACCTGACTTTTGTTATCAACTGTAACCTGCAGCGTCTGGATGGTCCGGTACGTGGTAATGGCAAAATCATTCAGGAACTGGAAGGCACATTCCGCGGTGCCGGCTGGGAAGTCATTAAAGTGATTTGGGGCCGTTACTGGGATCCACTGTTAGCGCGCGATACTTCCGGTAAATTGATGGATCTGATGATGGAAACCGTTGACGGTGAATATCAGAACTTCAAAGCCAAAGGCGGCGCCTACACCCGTGAGAAATTCTTCGGTAAATATCCCGAATTAAAAGAAATGGTCGCTAACATGTCAGATGACGACATCTGGCGTCTGAACCGCGGTGGTCACGATCCGGTGAAGGTATACGCTGCCTATGACAAGGCGACTAAGACCAAAGGCCGCCCTCAGGTGATCCTGGCTAAAACCGTAAAAGGTTACGGCATGGGTACCGCTGGTGAAGGTAAGAACATCGCCCACAACGTGAAGAAAATGGATACAGGAGCAATCAAAGAATACCGCGATCGCTTTAATATTCCTGTGGCTGATGAACAACTGGCTGATCTGCCTTACTATAAATTCGCAGAGGACAGCGAGGAAATGCGCTATCTGCGCGCTCGTCGCGAGTCGTTGAACGGCTACATGCCCAAGCGTTTGCCGCAAAGCTCTGAAACACTTGAAGCGCCGCCGTTGAGTGCTTTTGATGCCGTTCTTAAAGGCTCCAATGGTCGTGAAATCTCCACTACCATGGCGTTTGTACGAGTACTTACTGCCATGCTGAAAGACAAAAAAGTCGGCAAGCGTGTAGTACCTATTATTCCTGATGAAGCCCGTACTTTTGGTATGGAAGGTTTGTTCCGTCAGGTGGGTATTTATGCCCACGAAGGGCAGAAATACGAGCCCCAGGATTCTGATCAGGTTGCTTATTACCGCGAAGACAAAAAAGGTCAGGTGCTGCAGGAAGGTATTAATGAATTAGGTTCCATGGCTTCCTGGTTAGCCGCAGGCACGTCTTATTCTATCAACGACCTGCCAATGATCCCGGTTTATATTTACTACTCCATGTTCGGTTTCCAACGTATTGGCGACTTGGCATGGGCGGCTGGTGATTCACAGGCCCGTGGCTTCCTGGTAGGTGGCACGGCTGGGCGTACCACACTAAATGGTGAAGGTTTACAGCATCAGGATGGTCATTCCCATGTTCAGGCGAATACGATTCCCAACTGTATCACTTACGATCCTACCTATGGTTACGAAGTAGCTGTGGTGGTACAGGACGGTATGCGTCGCATGTTCCAGGAACAGGAAAACGTGTTCTATTACATTACGGTAATGAACGAAAACTATGTACAACCGGCGATGCCAGACGGTGTTGAAGAAGGCATAGTCAAAGGTATCTACAAGTTGGATACGGTGGAAGCTAAAAAGTCTAAATTGTCAGTGAAGCTGTTAGGTTGCGGTACTATCCTGGAGCAGGTGCGCGAAGCCGCCACTATGCTGGCAGAGGATTTTGGTGTTACCTCAGAAGTGTACAGTGTGACTTCTTTCAACAACCTGGGCCGCGACGGACAAGACGTTGAACGCCTGAACATGCTGAATCCAACTGCTGAAGCGAAAAAAGCGTACGTTACCGAAGTACTGGAAGCCGGTGTGAAAGGTCCGACTATCGCTGCAACGGACTACATGAAGTCCTTTGCTGAGCAAATTCGTGCCTATGTACCAGGTGCGTATAAAGTGTTGGGCACCGATGGTTTTGGTCGTTCAGACAGTCGTGCCAACCTGCGTAACCACTTTGAGGTAGACGCGAAATTCGTGGTGCTTGCAGCCTTATCTGAGTTGCTCAAAGCGGGCGACATCGACGCCAAAGTGGTCACCGGTGCTATCGACAAGTTTGGTATTTCCTCTGACAAAATTAATCCGCTGAACGCGTAAACAAACGGGAGAATAGCAATGAGCAATGATGTTTTAGTCCCGGATGTGGGCGGCGAAGAAGTCGAAGTTATTGAAGTCTGTGTCAGTGTTGGCGACAGTGTAGAAGCTGAAGATTCGCTGATCACTGTAGAAAGTGACAAAGCCAGCATGGACATTCCCGCGCCTTTTGCCGGTAAGATCACCGAAATTCTGGTGGCTGTAGGTGATAAGGTGGGGCAGGATAAGCTGATTATGAAAATGGAATCAGCGGATTCAGAAGATGCGAATACCGAAGACGCTAAATCAGAAGAATCTTCGGAGAAGGCTGAACAAGCACCGACTCCAGCTCCTGCAGAAGCAGAAAAAAGCGAAACCGAGGCAGCTAAACCTGCTTCTGGTGGCAGTGTTATTGAGGTAACAGTCCCTGATATTGGCGATGCTTCCGATGTTGATGTGATTGAAATACTGGTGAAAGCCGGTGATAGCGTTGAAGCTGAAGACGGCCTGATCACGCTGGAAACCGACAAAGCCACCATGGATGTTCCTGCACCTAAATCTGGTGTAGTGAAAGAACTTAGAATTAATGTAGGTGACAAAGTTTCTAAAGGCAGTCTGGTGCTGTTACTGGAGACCAGCGACGGTGGCTCTGCCAGTGAAGAGTCTGCTGCAGCACCTGCACCTGAAGCGGAAGCAGAACCTGCGGCCGCAGCATCAGGCAGCAGCGTGATAGAAGTCTCTGTTCCTGATATCGGTGATGCAGCCGATGTTGACGTTATCGAAGTGCTGGTTAGTGTCGGAGACAGTATTGATGCCGAAACCGGCTTAATCACTCTGGAAACCGACAAAGCCACCATGGATGTGCCTTCGCCTAAAGCCGGTGTGGTAAAAGAAATGCTGGTGAAAACCGGTGATAAGGTGAGCAAAGGCTCACCGGTGATCATGCTGGAAGTAGCTGGCGAAACGCCAGCTGCAAAAAGTGAGCCAGCGCCAGCGGCGAAAGCTCAGGCACCGGCCCCGTCACCTGCGGCTCCTGCGCCTAAAGCACCACCAGTGCCACATCATCCGTCTGCCGGTGAAAAGCCGAAGTCGGGTAGCGTCTATGCTTCGCCTTCTATTCGCCGCTTAGCGCGTGAATTTGGCGTAGACCTGACTCAGGTGTCAGGGTCAGGGCGCAAAGGTCGTATTCTGAAAGAAGACGTACAGTCTTATGTGAAGTATGAATTGTCTCGTCCTAAAGCTAATGCAGCCAGCTCGACGGCAGCAGGCGCAGGCGGTTTACAGGTACTGGCACAGCCTAAAGTCGATTTCAGCAAGTTTGGTGAAATCGAAGAGCAGGCATTAACCCGTATTCAGAAGCTTTCTGGTCCCAATCTGCATCGCAACTGGGTCACTATCCCGCATGTTACACAATTTGAAGATGCGGATATCACCGATCTGGAAGCTTTCCGCAAAGAGCAGAATGCCATCAATGAGAAAAGAAAGCTGGGCGTGAAAATCACCCCACTGGTTTTTATCATGAAAGCGGCTGCCAGTGCCTTGCTGGAATACCCAACCTTTAACTCCTCTTTGTCAGAGTCGGGTGAAGCCCTGATTCTGAAAAAGTATGTGCATATTGGTATTGCGGTAGACACGCCTAATGGTTTGGTGGTACCCGTTGTGCGTGATGTGGACAAAAAGGGCGTGATTGAAATTTCGCGTGAATTGATGGAAATCAGCCAAAAAGCCCGCGACGGTAAGTTGAAGGCGGCTGATATGCAGGGTGGATGTTTCACCATTTCCAGCTTAGGCGGGATTGGCGGTACCGCGTTTACGCCTATTGTAAATGCGCCAGAAGTCGCCATATTGGGTGTATCGAAAAGCGATATGAAACCCAAGTGGAATGGTAAAGAGTTTGAGCCAAGGTTAACCTTGCCGTTATCTTTGTCTTACGACCACCGGGTTATCGACGGTGCCCTGGCGGCCCGCTTTGCGGTGCACCTGTCTGAGGTACTTAGCGACATCCGTCGCCTGGTTATGTAAACAGAAATTGGCAGGAATCACTTCCTGCCTTTGCCTTTATGGCATTTGCTGTTTACACTTGCGGCGTTTGTACCCGAGTTATGGCTTAAGCCTCATTGAAAAAGGGTGAAAGGCCACAAGAACAAAGAGTTATTTGCTGCCCTCAGTTAATGCAGCAGAACAAGATAGAACAACCAAATACACAATTTTGAGGTCATCATGAGCGAAATTAAAACTCAGCTGGTAGTGCTGGGCGCCGGTCCTGGCGGTTACTCTGCGGCATTCCGTGCAGCAGACTTAGGCATCGAAACCATTCTTGTAGACGCGCGCGACACCCTGGGTGGTGTTTGTCTGAACGTGGGCTGTATCCCTTCTAAAGCCTTATTGCACGTTGCGAAAGTTATTGATGATGCCAAAGAAATGGCCGCTCATGGTGTGACTTTTGGCGAGCCTCAAATCGATCTGGATAAGGTTCGTGGCTGGAAAGACAGTGTTATCGGACAGCTGACCAAAGGCCTGTCTGGCATGTCGAAAATGCGTAAAGTTAAACATGTTCAGGGTTATGGCAAGTTTACTGGTAGCAACACCCTGGTGGTTGACGGCAAAGACGGTGTCACCACGATTAACTTCGACAACGCCATTATTGCCGCAGGTTCTGAGCCGGTTACTTTACCATTCATCCCACATGATGATCCTCGCGTCATTGATTCAACCGGTGCGCTGGAGATGCAAGACATCCCAGGCAAGATGCTGGTGTTAGGTGGTGGTATTATCGGTCTGGAAATGGGTACGGTATATCGCGCGCTGGGTAGCGAAATTGACGTGGTTGAGTTCCTTGACCAGCTTATCCCGGCTGCCGACAAAGATATTATCAAGGTTTATCAGAAGTACGTTAAAGATAAGTTCAACGTAATGCTGGAAACCAAAGTGACTGCTGTAGAAGCTAAAGATGATGGCTTATATGTTACCTTTGAAGGCAAGCAGGCACCTAAAGAGCCAGTGCGTTACGACAAAGTGTTGGTAGCGGTTGGCCGTCGTCCAAATGGCAAGCTGGTTGACGCTGATAAAGCCGGTGTAAACGTTGATGATCGTGGCTTTATTAACGTTGATAAGCAACTGCGTACTAACGTAAATAACATCTATGCCATTGGTGACCTGGTTGGCCAACCAATGCTGGCTCACAAAGCGGTGCATGAAGGCCACGTGGCTGCTGAAGTTATCTCTGGTATGAAGCATTACTTCGATCCGCGCTGCATTCCTTCAGTGGCTTACACGGATCCGGAAGTTGCCTGGGTAGGTGTTACCGAGAAAGAAGCGAAAGAACAGGGCTTAAAAGTAGAAACAGCGACATTCCCGTGGGCGGCTTCTGGTCGTGCGATTGCTTCTGGTCGTACCGAAGGTATGACTAAGTTGATCTTCGATAAAGACACACATCGCGTATTAGGTGGTGCCATGATTGGTATCAACGCCGGTGAAATGCTGGGCGAAATCGGCCTTGCGGTTGAAATGGGTGCAGATGCGGAAGATATCGCATTGACTATCCATGCTCACCCAACGCTGAATGAGTCTATCGGCCTGGCGGCAGAAATGTACGAAGGTTCTATTACTGATTTGCCAAATCCAAAGGCAAAAAAGAAGAAGTAATTAACCACAGCGTGTTGAACTTTTAAAAGGTCGCGCAAGCGGCCTTTTTTGTTTAATGCAATCGGGTAGTTAAACGCTAATTTTTGGTGAATTCAGTTGCTACGTTGAGCTGCAAAACATCGGTGTGAATGGCATGTTGAATCCCGAAAAAATAATCTATATCAACTTCTTTAGCCTTCAGTTTCAGCCTGACGTTTTTGTTACTTAACGTCATTTCTTTTATTTCTTCACATGGGAACTTGCTCAAAAACGGAAAATTATAGCAATACAGTGAGCCGTCTTTAACTTTCACTGCATATCTGCCTCTGAAATACACCATGGTCGTGATCGCAACAAAAATTAAGAAGTTAATGCTCAGGTTAATCGTACTTTCTTCAGAAAATGAGAAACGAGACAGCGGTAAATAGAACACTGTAATGCTGAATAAAAAATTGTATAGAAAAAAATAATTCACACTGAACTCATGTGCCGTTGTTGCTAAACCAAGAGCAGATCATGCCCGAAGCTATACCTGAAGAAATCGGCGTGTCGCAAAACACCGCGCTCGTTATAAACAAACTACCGGATTAGTTACCCTGAATTGTAACGCTTTTCAGACTTTTGAAAATGGCACGGGCGTAACTGATGTAAAAATAAAGGCCAATTGTCAGGGCTGATGCAAATGTACTTAGTAACACAGATGTAGCGTTAAACTGAACAAAATCAGCAACGTTTATCCCCCAGATAAGCAAACCGGTAGCGATACCAAGCACAAAGGTAAGTATTACCATACATCCCAGTTCGAACGATAATTCATTGAGGCTTTCAGTGGCGGAGGGGGTTCTTTCCATAAAAATACTGCACAAAGGACAAGAAAACGCATGTTCGCATAAATATATTACCTTTTAAATACTTATTCGTTGATCTCACATAAATGTCCGAAAAGTCTTACAGGCTATGGCTGCAATCGCTCACTCTGGTGATGACTGTGCTTGCGGTATATTTTTAATATTGTAATCAACTTACCTAATCGATTGTGTTTCTGGATTTATCAAAAGGCTCACCCAGGTTCAGTGGTAAAACCCGCTGTACCCATTGCAACAAAAAAAATGTTGCCCTCAGAGACGGGGTTATGCGAAACCTGCAGCAATAAACTGGATTCATTGTTTGGTACAGACGTCACCGATATGTATGGGCTGTTGAAAAAGCAACCGGATAAACCCTAATCCTGACCTTTTGCCTGTTCATCGTTACCATTCCAACTTAACTCTCCACAATGTTTCGACTTGTTAAGGGCACTCAACAAAATGTGAGTGATTGGTTTTGCCTTGTTGCCTGGCTGAAAGTACACTGAGTAATCGACAGAAAACAATAATTAAGGAACACCATGAAGAAGCTAAACATACTGGCTCTAAGTGTCGCACTGGCACTGGGCCTCAGCGCGACGGGTTGCAGCAAAGCGCCACAGGAAACCGCCTCATCAGAACAGCCTCAGGCACAAAAAGCGACGGCAGAACAATCCTACAGTTCGGGTATTTACCTCGAGAACATGGATACCAGTGTCAGGCCCGGCAATGATTTTTTCCGCTACGTCAATGGCAGCTGGTATGACAAAACAGAAATCCCGGCTGACAAAGCCAGTTATGGTGGTTTCGGTATTTTGCGCGATGAAGCCCAGGAAAAGGTATTGGAAATTATCAATGCCTCGGCTGAAGGGGATTTTGCGCAAGGAACTGACGAGCAAAAAGTAGGGGATTTGTATAATTCCTATATGGATATGGAGAAGCGTAATGCGCTGGGCGTGACGCCATTGGCCGGTGAACTGGCTGTCATTGACGCCATCGAATCTCAGCAAGACCTGGCCAGGTACTTTGCGCGGGCCAGCAAGTATGGTTTTGGTGCTCCTTTTGTCATTGGGCAATATGTGGATTTCAAAAATCCGGAAACCTATATGATTTACAGCTGGCAGGCTGGCCTGGGATTGCCGGATCGCGAGTACTATTTTAAAGCGGACGAAGCCAGTCAGGAAATCCGCAATAAATATCTGGCCCATATCGCAAAGATGTTTGAGTTAACCGGCTTAGGTGATGGCGAAGCGAACGCCAATACCATTATGGCGCTGGAAACCAGGCTTGCTGATCACCACATGAAAAAAGAAGAAACCCGCAATATGGTGGCTTTGTACAACAAGGTGATGTTGCCGGAACTGACCACTGTGATGCCTGACTTCCCCTGGAATGTGTTTTTCGAAGAGGCGCAATTATCCAATCTGGATGGTCTGGTGGTGACCCAGATGGATTATATGCAGCAGCTCAACGACATTATCCAGCAAACACCGATGGCAGACTGGAAGACGTTCCTGAAGTGGGGATTGGTCAATGCCACGGCTTCTCGCCTGAATGAAGAGATTGATGCTCAAAACTTCGAGTTTTACAGTAAAACCTTGTACGGCGTAGAAGAGCCTCGCCCTCTCTGGCGACGTGGCGTTTCCTTGTTGAATGATCATGTCGGCGAAATCATTGGTAAGGTTTACGTTAAGCAGCATTTTCCGCCGGAAGCAAAAGCGCGCATGGAAAAGCTGGTAGAGAATCTGCTGCTGGCTTATGAAGACAGCATTAAAAACCTCACCTGGATGACAGAAGACACCAAAAAAGAAGCGCTGGATAAACTGTCCAAGTTTACCCCTAAAATTGGTTATCCCGACAAGTGGCGTGATTATTCATTGCTGAAAGTGGATGCTAACGATCTGTACGGAAACCTGATGCGTTCGTCCGAAGCGCAGTACCAGCAAATGTTGGAAAAACAGAGTGGGCCAGTACAAAAACATGAATGGGCCATGACCCCGCAAACCGTCAATGCCTATTACAATCCGCCTATGAACGAAATCGTTTTCCCGGCGGCAATACTGCAACCGCCATTTTTCAATATGGAAGCTGAAGATGCAGTTAACTACGGTGGAATTGGCGCTGTTATTGGACATGAAATTGGCCACGGTTTTGATGATTCCGGTAGCACTTTTGACGGTGATGGCGTGTTGCGCAACTGGTGGACTGATGTGGACAAACAGGAGTTTGAGAATCGCACGGCGCAATTAATCGAGCAGTACAATCAGTTTGAAGCGCTGCCGGGTGTTTTCGTAAATGGCGAATTTACGTTGGGAGAAAATATCGGTGATCTTGGCGGTATCAGTATCGCGCTTAAAGCTTATCAACTCTCTCTGGACGGTAAAGAAGCACCGGTAATGGATGGCTTCACCGGTGAACAAAGAGTTTTCCTGGGTTTTGGCCAGGTGTGGGCTAACAAGTATCGCGATGAGGCGCTGCGCAATCAGATTGATACCGACCCCCATTCACCCAGCCACTTCAGAGCGAATGGTGCGGTGCGCAATGTGCCCGAGTTCTACCAGGCCTTTGATATCAGTCCGGAAGATGCCCTGTATCTGGCGCCGGAAGACAGAGTTAAAATCTGGTAACTAACTTATATGGTTGGTAAGAAACGGGTCGCATTTGCGGCCCTTTTTTGATTGCCAGCTTAAAACACAGTAGCCTACTGTAGCCGTATTTGATCAGGCTTATTTTGGGTGTCTCTGGGCGAAAACCTGTACTTCGGTACAGTTTTATTTTTGATTTCAGGCTGTAGGATATAGCTGTTCAGTAGTAATGCAGAGCAGCAGAAATTAACCACAAAAAAGCAATCTCACCGCTCACAGATGAAGATGTTGAAGCCATCAGTGCTGGAGTGGCTCCGGTGCCTGGCGCACTGATGTGGGGCTTTAGTTATATTGGTGCACTTCAGACTGCGGCTGATTTTGGTGCAGGTTTGGGCCGTGGCTTATACGATTCTATTCACAGACGTCAATAATTAGGGCGCGTCCTGATGGACGCTTTATTACACTATGAAAAACATAAAATTGTTCGGCAACATTATTGTTGGTTTTAATCTTGTTTATTGTTTCTTTATGGCTGCGTTTGATGCGCTAAATAACAACTTTTATATCTTCCTTTCTGATTATTTTATTGCGGCGGCACTGCTTGGTATTTTGGCGTTAAATTATGAGATATATGGGCTGGTAAAGAAGCAAAAATTGGCTGACGAAGAATAGCTACCGCCATTCTTCCGGTTGCGCTACAACTCTTCAATAAAATTAGCAGTGTCAGTGGCATAGAGACTCAACTGTTGTAAAAAACGTGGGGTTTGTAATACCAAAGCACTGCCACCGGTGCCAGCAGAACTTCCTGATTCCGCGGGTCAGTTGTATTTGCAGAACGATGAAATTATTGGGCCAGGGCCACCTACGGCTGGTTAAAATGGGGGGGTATGTACAGCATAACTTTTCCTACCACTGTGCATTTATCCACCTTGTGCAAATATCATAATCCCTCTATAACACAGCTATGGAGCAACTGGAATTTTTCGAGATCCCCAGCCCTTGTATTGGCGTGTGTCAGGTTAATAATAAGGGTTACTGCAAGGGCTGTTTTCGCAGCAGGGATGAGCGTGTCTATTGGCATCAGGTAGATAATGCTGTTAAGCAACAAATTATCGCCGCGTGTAAATTGCGTAAAAAACGCGTGATGTATCGACAAAATCAGGCGCAAAAAAATGCGCCTTCGGTTGCCAGCCAGTCATCTTTGTTTGATGCTGACGATGAAAAATAACCTCAGACTTAGTTAAATATTCCTATTCCCCTGATCACCTTCTACACTGTTAATTATGGTAATTAATGGACACACTGCATGATTCACCCTGAACTTAATCTGACACTGATCACCGGCGCTTCAGAAGGTATCGGCAAGTGTTTCGCTGAGGAGTTTGCGCGTCAGGGACATGATCTGGTGTTGGTTGCCCGGTCGGAAGATAAACTCAATCAACTGGCCGAAGTTTTACACCGGGAATATGCAGCCAAGATCACTGTGCTTGCCCAGGACCTTACCCAGCAGGATGCAGCTGTGTCATTAGCGCAACAGCTGGTGGATAAAGAATTGCAGGTGGATATTCTGATTAATAATGCCGGTCAGATGTATGTGGAAGACTTTTGCAACAGTGATCCTGACAAGATTGAACAGTTGCTGGCACTTAATATCAATGCGCTGGTTCGTCTGACTCGGCAGTTTCTGCCGCAGATGTTAGCCAGAGACAATGGTAAAATTGTCAATGTCGCGTCGATTGCCAGCTTTATGCCAACCCCAAAATTTGCCGTTTATGGTGCATCAAAAGCGTTTGTTTTGTCTTTCACCGAGGCGCTGAGTGAAGAAATTAAATACAGCCATGTCAGTACGCATTGTGTTTGTCCCGGGTTTACTAATACCAATATGATGCTGGCGGGCAACGGCCTGGAAAATGTCGTTCCGGGTTTTCTGAAGGTATCCCCGGAATCACTGGTGAAAGATGCCTATCAGGCTGTGATGAAAGGGGACACCATTTATGTGCATAAGTTTCACAACAAGGCGTTGGTGCAATGGTCCCGCTTGTATCCAAAGTGGTTTGTTCGCGGAGTGAGTGGCTTTTTCAGCCGGTTTTGAGCCAATATTAATGAGGTATTATGTTATAAAAGCTCGGAATGCTCCGCTGCTGGTAACAGCCTGGGGTGATAAATCGGGCTTTGATTGATCTGTTTTGCTGTCAGTTTTACCAGTACTTTTTGACTGGGCCAGTGAATGGTTTCCAGCGCTGTTGGTTTGAGCAAAATGGGGTTTTCATGGCCTAACAATTTGTTCATGACGATTGCCAGAAAAGCAATATCCCAGTTATTCGAATCGAGAACAAAATCTTTGATATGGCCATGCTTGTTATCATCAGACTGTAATTCGTAATCTTCTACAAAATTGGCTGAATGCACGTGGTTTTTTTCAGAGGCAGGCTCCTTCGGCGACCCCACCAGTTTTACCTGTTCCGGATGTACTCCGGTTAAATAGGTATCCAGAGGCTCCGGGCCCACATGCCAGGTGGCATATTCGAAATAGCACATGTAGGTTTTTTCATAGGCACGGGCAATGGGGTCGTTGCTGAGCAAAGACGGGCTGTCTTTAAGTTCCGGTTTGCTAAGTTGCAGTGAAATCTGCTTGCGACTGTTGTCGATTGCGTCAATCAGTCGCGTATGCACCAGTGCTTTTTTGCCGCCGGGCAACCACTTACGGGTGTCGATCAACATATAATGCACATTCCAACTTTCGTCGTTAAACAGAAAGTCTTTGCAGTAACCCAGCTCGGCATCACTACCGATAATCTTATATCCTTCAAGTGAATTCAGACTATGTAACATAGCACCCCCGCTTGAGATTCAGACAACTACCATTATAGGGTAAACCGTAGCATTATGGAGTACACTGCAGGGGATAAAAAGTCAATCTGCTGATCAGTCCTCCCGGCTATGATTATGCTGACTTACGATATCTCCTGCTAACCAACGCGGGGCCTCATTGGTATTCAGAGGTTGCCACTCTTGCAAACTTCGACAGCCTGCATTGGCGGCCAGTCGGTGAGCGATAAGCCATATGACGCCCGGATGGTGACCCAGCCCTAAATGACTTCCTTTGACCTCAATATTTTCAAAGTGCTTCTCGTGGCCGAGTTGCTGACATCCCTGCCAATGGCTTATGCCGTCAGAGCGGGAATAAATCGATGTGCAGGGAACCGGCGGCGCTTGTGCCAATTCGGGTGGAATGATGTAGTCATCCCCCATGCGTTTTTGATTGAATCGTTTAAAAATTCGTGATGCCATGGGAGCAGAGGCTTCTGGCGTATTAAACGGGCTGCCGAGACTGATCACCGAGGCCACCATATCAGGCATCAGCCGGGCAATTTCCCGGGCCAGAATACCCCCCAGGCTCCAGCCAATAAGGTGCACGGGTTGTTTTTCCTGTTCAACCAGGTTCAGTACGCGCTCTAACAGATCTTCCCGAATCATCTTCTCAGTTGGGACTATGTGCTGTCCGAGATTACGCCCCTGTTGCCAACCAAAGGCTCGGTAGCCTTTCATTTTCAGAAACTGGCGCAGTGCCAGTGTGGAGTTATCACCCGCCAAAAAGCCAGGCAAAACCATCACCGGATGTTTGCCGGAAGGCGCTCTGAGTAAGAAGGGCAATGCCAGGGTAGTCGCGGCAAATTCCAAAATGGTGCGGCTTTCCAGCAGAGTGTGTCTCAGCAATGGGGCTGTCATGAACTTTCGCCTCCCGGCCTGCCTATGTCATCTGCCTCATCGGTCGTGTTTTTCGCAATAGGCTCGCTGGCCGGTGTCTCTGAAAGCGCAACCAAAGCGGCGGCTTCCAGTTCATTAGCCGCTTCACGTACGTATCGCACAAACACATTCATATCCGGCATCAGGTTGGTGGCGGACGTGGCGCTGATTGAAATCGTACCGTTATAACTGAACACCGGCATAATTAACCCCATGCCATCAATAATGGGCGCGGTTCCCATGTTGACATGTAACTTGTGCCCGGCCATGTAAAGTGGAATTTGTGGACCGGGGACATTGGTAATGATCAGGTTAAAAATAGGATTGTGTTTTTTGGCGATATTGGCTCTGCTGTAGTAACGGGCCGCCACACCTGCAAGACCAAACGGGATGACTTCAGCAAAACCCATTAAACTCTCAGCGTCAATTGCTTCGTGGTACAACTTCCCGATAACCGTATTGATATGAATGGTTTCCAGCCGCTTTATCGGGTCAGCCTCGTTGGTGGCCAACTGGATATACATGGCAGTGACCTGGTTGCCCATATCTTCCTGCTGTTCATTGGAACGGGTGGAAACCGGCACCATGGCCACCAGTGGTTTTTCCGGTAGTTCGTTTTTTTCCAGCAGGTACCGGCGCAAACCACCGGCGCAGATCGCCAGCACCACGTCGTTCAGCGTGGCATCTTTTACAGCCTTTCTGATGGCTTTCACCCGCGTGAGATCCAAAATGGAAGAATCCCAAATGCGCTGAGGTCCTGCGATATCATTAAAGCGAGTGGGCGGAGCGGTGAAGGGCAATGTGGGCATGTCAATGCCATGTACTTTTGCGATATAACTGGTTTTTACTGTTGCTTTGCCGGTTTCCCACAACAGCCCTGGCAACCTTGTGGTTCTGGAGGCTAAATTAAACGCTCCCTGCGTCAACATACTGATTGTGCCTGGCAACTTCTCTTTTTTTCGTTCCCCGGGTTGTGGCACTTTTCGCGGCTTAGGCGAGACGTCAAATAACATACTCATCAGTTGTGCACCGGATTTTCCATCAAATGCGGAGTGATGAATTTTGGAAATTAAGGCTACGGAACCTTGTGGTACCTGAGGGATATTGTCTATCCCCTCGACAAACGTGAATTCCCATAAAGGGCGGTCGCGATCTAATTTTAAGGAAAACACCTTGGAGGCTAAATAGCGCAATTCAGACCAACCTCCGGGCCGGGGCAGGGCCGTGCGGTGAAGGTGCAAGTTAATATCGAAATCTTCATCATAACGCCAATGAGGGCGGTCTACATTTAATGGTGAGGTGATTAATTTTTCGGTTAATCGTGGCACACAATGAATGCGTTCCTCCAGAAATTGCTGGAAGCTGTCAAAACTAAGAGAGCCCTCTAATATGGCGACTCCGCCAATATGCATCGGGATTTTATTGGTTTCCAGAAACAGGAAGGAGGCGTCCAGACCAGATAAGGCTTGCATAATATTCCACATTTATCGACTCAGTTACTGTGAGTATAAGTAGGAACTGCACAGAAGTGAAACAACCGTTTGAATTTTTCAAATCCCCTTCTTTGCCAGGGCTGGGTGAAGCAGGATATGGGAGATAGCCCCTTCGATTTTTAGGCCTCACTGTGCGGTCACTGAGGTTTTGCCAGCGAATCACAAAGAGATGCCTCCGGGCATAGGGCCAGCCAAAGAGCAGAGTTTGACCAGGCGCCGTTATTCGCTTTGAGTTTTAAAAAACTGCCGGGTTAGTTCATCGGCAGGGAAAAACGTTTCTACTTTGAGTTCTGAAGCCGTGACGTCGAGTGCGGTACCAAAAGCAGATACCATGCTGAAGAGTTTAAGCTCCATGTTAGCGACCCGAATGTGCACAGAAAGCACTGGTGCAATGGTAGCTGCAATATCTGCACTGGAATAATGACAACTGCCTGCCAGGGTTTGCATTTCGTCAAACAAAGCGTTCAGAAATGAGTTGTCCGGGTCTGCGTTTACCTCTCGCTGCAATCGCAACAGCAACGGATTGGCGATTTCCTGCCAGTTACTGATGAAGGGACGAAACCCCTTGTCGGAAAAGGTCAGGCGGTAGATATTGAGCTTGTTTTCGGCAAACAAAGTGCTGTCCGGGGGGCCGATTAGGCCGAGCAATTTATTGGTGGCCTGGTTCGCCATGTGAAGGTTCCAGTTGCGGTCTACAACCAGCGCAGGAAAAGGCTCGTGATGCGCCAGCATCATATTGAGTGCGCTGTTGATACTGGTCATTGCTGCATCGTTCAAGGTTCTCTCATTGTAAATTGGCGAAAAACCGGCACTGATCAACAACTGATTGCGGTCTCTGAGTGGCATGTCCAGCGCATCTGCCAGTTGCAATATAGTGTCCTTGCCCGGTCGCGAACGTCCGGATTCCAGAAAACTGATATGCCGTTGTGAAATATTGGCTTCCAGTGACAAGGCCAGTTGCGATAGTTTTCTGTAGTTTCGCCATTTCTTTAAAACCGCTGAAAAAGGCGATATTGGTTGTTTGATTTCCATGATGACTTGTCGCTGTATAAAGGGCCTTAAGTACCTTCAAATTTAGCCTAATTTAATCACAGTACAATTACCTTTCAGGTAATTGCTGTCACGCCTTGTCTTCAGATAACGTAGCATCACAGTTCATTTGGAGAGTTACTATGAATTTACGTGTGGTGTTATTGTTTTTGACTTTGTTGATATTCGGTGGTTACAGCGTCTGGGTACTAACTCAGGAGGGATATATGGGGATCTGGCTTTCCGGATTTGCTTCGCCCGGCGCTTTACAAATTTTACTGGACCTGGTGGTTAGTTGTCTGGTGTTTAGTAGTTGGATGATTGCAGATGCAAAGTCCAGAGCGATGAATCCGGTGCCCTGGTTAATTGCCATTGCTGCCACGGGTTCGATTGCGATCCTGGTGTATCTGTTGTGTCGGGAGTGGGATAAAAAGCCAGAAGTACAACGGGTTTAAGCCGGTTGTGCTCAGTGAAGATTGCTGTGAGGTTTGATCAGGTTCAGAATTTGGTCCTTGATAAAATAGTTAATACTTTCGTGTTGTTCAACATAATCAAGAATGGCCATGGCGGAGCGTGGTGACGCCTCATAACCCTGTGCAAATCCCGCAACGATATCGGCCAGTTGCGGGAAATTTTGCTCAAAACTCTGGTGTTCAATGTGCAAACTGACGGATTCAGAGCCCTGTTTTTGTTCCCAGTTCTCTACCAGGGTGAGCAGCCTGGAAAGCGCATGATGCTGGATCAGATAAAATGCCGACAACTTATCGCCCTCGTTGTAACGTCTTAAGCCGATTAACAAATTGGTCAGCAGTTCACCCAGCAGCCATTGCGGATCGCGGTATTCTTCGATGGTATCCGGACTGTGTCGGGTGCTTTGCGGCACCGCAACGTCGAAAATCTCGGAATCCATCGTGCTGTGTAACCAGGCGATACTGTTGTTTTTGATTTCGCGGGGTTCTAATTCCTGTTTTTCAACAATGGTCAGATCGCAAAATATACCGTCCGAAAACAAAAAGCGAAAATGCCCGGGGCTTCTCCTGAACTCGAAAGCAATGTGTTGAATGTCAGAAAGCCAACGAATATCGTCTAAAAACAACTGCTTACAACCAGGCTCAACTAATACTGTTAGCCCGATATCACAGTCGCTCTCGCGCAAAGAGTGAAGCTTGTCACTTTTGTTGGGAAGTAGCATCGCCAGGGCATGATTTTGCGCCGCGATGACGAATCGGATTTGTTCCAACCTCTGCAAGATCAATTCATTTTTAGTCATGAAGTTTAGATTATTGTCGCCGGGTGAATGTGGTTTGATTGTTTTGCGTTGTTTAAGTTGTATCCTGGAAGTTGGTAGGGTGACAACGTTTCGCATACGTATTCATTACAAATATTTAACAGAAGTTGCGCATTAAATTTACGGTTTTTACATGAATTGCCATTTCTGATTGATACCTGCGGGAAAATTTTTTATTGTGTCGGGCAAACTGAGTTAAGGAACTGAAAGGATTGAAAAAACTTATTGTGGCGGTTATTTGCGCAGCGTTACTTGGCGGCTGTGCAGTCAGGGATGCGGATAGTCAAAATGCGCTTAAAAACAGGGTACCTGAGATTGTTGTTCCAAACCAGGTTGGGCCATTGCAACAGTATGATGAACAGCAACTTTTCCAACTGACTGATACACAAATTGCAGAGTTTCGCGCCTGGTATGATGCGCCCCATCGCGCTGATATAGAGCCACATGAACGCTTGTACAATTACCTGGAGAGCTATACCTACGGATTTGATTACCGGGGCAACACTTACACTGCATCTGAAGCAATGACGGAAAAAGCCGGCAACTGTTTGTCACTGGCGATGATGACAACGGCTTTGGCCCGGGTGGCCGGCATTGAAACGGGCTTTCAGATGGTGAATGCAACGCCGGTGTTTAAGCAAAAAAACAACGTACTGTTGCTCTCATATCATGTACGCACCTATTTGTACGACCCAAATTGGCAACCTAAGCAAGGTGTGCTTACGTTAATACGGCCCAGACTTGTCGTGGACTATTTTCCCAATCGTTATGATGTACCAGGAGACGCGGTCAGCGAGGCGCTATTTATGAGCATGTATTACCGCAACCTCGCTGCTGATGCGTTATTGGAAAACGATACCCGTAATGCCTTTTGGTTAACCCGAAAGGCCCTTGAGCTGGCACCAGAAGATGCGGAAAACATTAATCTGATGGCCATCATTTATCGGCGCCTGGCAATGCCAGAATTATCTGAGCAGTATTACCAGTATGGTATGGCAGTGGCACAGAACAACACCAATATGTTGAGCAACTATGCAATTTTACTGGAGTCTCAAAACCGAACCCGTGATGCAGAAAAAATCAGGCAGCGATTGTTGGATTTTCCCGATAATAATCCCTATGCCTGGATAAAGTTAGGGCATGAAGCGTATCAGGAAGAGAATCATTCGCGTGCTATTAATTATTATAAAAAGGCCATGGCCCTGGCTCCTTACCTGGATGAAATATATTTTGGTCTGGCTAAGAGCTTATATCGACGTGGTGAATATGCTAAAGCAGCTCAAGCCATGCGCGTGGCCGCTGAGAAATCCTGGGAACAATCTGAGCGAAATCTGTACTACGCCAAATTGTCAGCCCTGCAGGCGCGGCGATTTGACCCTGAAAAGGAATAATAGCAATGGAATACAACACACCATTGTTGTGTTGTATTCCAGACATTAATGAAATTTCAGTATTATATAACTGATGTTTATGGCGGCTATTCCGCAGAAAATACGTCTCTGGTTTTCCTTTATTGTCTGGATTCTTTATACTAGGCTTCTTTCTTATCCTGTTATGAAATGATTGCTTATTCACACGCTGAATTGCGTTGCTTGAAAATAAGCGTAACGTGAATGATTATCATTGCAATTTGCACATCTGTGCGAAACATTTTATGAGGAGCTTGTTGTGTTAGAAGCATATCGCAAACATGTCGAGGAACGCGCTGCGGAAGGCGTCCCCCCTAAACCACTAAACCCTGAGCAAGTCGCTGCTTTAGTTGAATTACTAAAATCACCTCCAGCCGGAGAAGAGGACTTTCTGTTAGAGTTATTGTCAGAGCGAGTACCTCCCGGTGTAGACGAAGCTGCTTATGTCAAAGCGGGCTTTTTATCTGCCATTGTGAAAGAAGAAACCAGTTCGCCGATTATCTCCAAAGAGGCTGCGGTGCAATTGTTGGGTAACATGCACGGCGGTTACAACATAGCAACCTTGGTTGAGTTGCTGGACGACTCAGACCTGGCAGAACTGGCTGCCGAAGAATTGAAACACACGTTGCTCATGTTCGATGCCTTTCACGATGTTGAAGACAAAATGAAAGCGGGCAACGCGTTTGCCAAAGACGTTATTGAGTCCTGGGCGGAAGGTGAATGGTTTACTGCGCGTGACGAAGTCCCGGAAAAAATCACCATGACGGTCTTTAAAGTCACCGGTGAAACCAACACTGATGATCTATCCCCGGCACCGGACGCCTGGTCACGTCCGGATATTCCGTTGCATGCGCGAGCAATGTATAAGATGACGCGAGATGGCATAGAGCCGGAAGTACATGGCGAAACTGGCCCCCTGCAACAAATTGAAGATGTAAAAGCCAAAGGCCATCCGGTGGCGTTTGTCGGTGATGTGGTCGGTACCGGTTCTTCCCGTAAATCAGCCACAAACTCGGTGTTGTGGTACTTTGGTGAAGATTTACCCGGCGTACCCAATAAGCGCGGTGGTGGCGTTTGTATCGGGGGCAAAGTGGCACCTATCTTCTTTAATACCATGGAAGATGCCGGTGCATTAGTGTTTGAAACCGATGTTGATAAACTGGAAATGGGCGATGTTATTGATATCTTCCCTCTGGACGGCAAAATTCAGAACGCCGAAACCGGCGAACTCTTGTCAGAGTTTGGCTACAAATCAAAAGTCATCCTGGATGAAGTGCGTGCCGGTGGTCGTATCAATCTCATCATCGGTCGTGGTCTGACCGAGAAAGCGCGCGAATCACTGGGGCTGGAATCCTCTGATTTGTTCCGTAAACCTGAACAACCCAAAGATACGGGTAAGGGCTTCACGCTGGCGCAGAAGATGGTCGGTAAAGCCTGTGGCGTTGAAGGTATCCGTCCCGGCACCTATTGCGAACCTAAGATGACAACCGTGGGTTCACAGGACACAACCGGTCCTATGACTCGTGACGAACTAAAAGATCTGGCCTGCCTTGGATTTACTGCGGATTTAACGATGCAGTCTTTCTGTCATACGGCAGCTTATCCCAAACCTGTCGATATCGATACTCAGCACACGCTACCTGATTTCATTATGAACCGCGGTGGTGTTTCGCTGCGCCCTGGCGACGGTATCATCCATAGTTGGTTAAACCGTATGTTACTGCCGGACACAGTGGGTACAGGCGGTGACTCACACACCCGTTTTCCTCTGGGGATTTCCTTTCCGGCGGGTTCCGGTCTGGTGGCTTTTGCAGCAGCAACCGGGGTCATGCCGCTGGATATGCCACAATCGGTATTGGTGCGCTTTAAAGGCAAGATGCAACCTGGTATTACATTGCGTGATCTGGTGCATGCCATTCCGTTATACGCCATCAAACAAGGGTTATTAACGGTTGAGAAAAAAGGTAAGAAGAACATCTTCTCCGGTAACATTTTGGAAATTGAAGGTCTGGAAGATTTAACCGTCGAACAGGCGTTTGAGCTATCTGACGCCTCAGCCGAACGGTCAGCATCAGGCTGTACCATTAAGTTGTCGGAAGAATCCATCAGCGAATATCTGCGCTCCAACATTACCATGTTGCGCTGGATGATCAACGAAGGATACGGTGATCCCAGGACCCTCGAGCGCCGGGCGCAGAAGATGGAAGAGTGGTTGGCGGAGCCACAACTGATGCGGGCTGACGATGATGCAGAATATCTGGAAACCATCGATATTGATCTGAGCGAGATTAAGGAGCCTATCGTTTGCTGCCCGAATGATCCCGATGATGCGAAAACCCTGTCAGATGTGGCGGGTGACAAAGTGGATGAAGTGTTTATCGGTTCATGTATGACCAATATCGGTCATTTCCGTGCCGCCGGTAAATTGTTGGACCAAAACAAAGCGCCTTTATCTACCCGTTTGTGGATATCACCACCAACGAAAATGGATAAGGCACAGCTAATGGAAGAAGGCTATTACAATATTTATGGCCGAGCGGGAGTTCGCACTGAAATGCCTGGCTGCTCACTGTGTATGGGGAACCAGGCACGAGTTGAAGCCGGAGCGACCGTTTTGTCCACGTCTACCCGTAACTTCCCCAACCGTCTGGGGGACGGCGCTAATGTTTATCTGACGTCCGCTGAGTTGGCCGCCGTGGGAGCAATTATTGGTAAAATTCCGACTGCTGCGGAGTATATGGAATACGCTAACAAAATCGAATCCATGAGCGCTGACGTGTTCCGTTACCTGAACTTTGATCAAATGCCTGACTTTAAAGCGGCAGAAGAAAAAGCGAAGAAAAACATTATTCCAACGCTGAATTTGTCCTGATAAGTTGCGTTGCTCATTTGTAACCGAACCGGGCCTTGTAGCCCGGTTTTTTTATCCCAGATAGTTCTGCATGGTTTCATACTGCAATGGGGTGTGATGTTGGGCGCTGTCGTCCTGCAGCGCGATTAAACCAGAATAAGCCATTAGAAATGGGGCGGGCCCCATTGATATACGGGCAATGCTTGCCTGGCGGGCCTGCTTCATGTCGTCCTGCTGGGTCACCATCAGATTGAGAGGCAATTGTATCTGTTGTGCTATTGTGCGCGCGATCTGCAAATTGCTCAGACCGGGTACAAACAGTCCATTGGCGCCGGCAGCACGATACAGATGAGCCCGGCGAAGGGTTTCTTCGCTCATGAGAGTTTCGTTGCTGGCGTTATGCAAAAAAACATCGGTACGGGCGTTGATAAACAGCTGACTGGTCATGGCGTTGATTGCTGAAATTTTATCACTGAGTCCCTCAGCCGGTTGCAGACCATCTTCCAGATTAATTCCCACAACGCCCATGTCTGTCAATGTACTACACAGTGTGGCCACTGTTTCAGGGACATCGCTGTAGCCGTTTTCAATATCAATGGTAACAGGCAGCTCAGTGACTCTGATAATTCGCTCTATCGCTGCCAGCAACTGCTCCTGTGGCATCTGGTAGCCATCGGCATACCCCAATGACCAGGCGATGGCCGCACTGCTGGTGGCAATGGCTTTGGCTCCCATTTTCGACAATATTCTGGCTCCGGCAGCATCCCAAATATTGACTAATTGCAGCGGCGCATTGTGGTCGTGTAAAGCACAAAATTTAGCGTAATTTTTGGTATTCATGATTATCTTCTCGTTGATTTACTGGTCGTCATATTGCCCGAAACGTGGGTTTGCATAGCGCTAAAACCGGAACTCAACGTCGATTACCTTTGAACACAATTCTAAACAATTATGGCGAGTCTTGGGTGCGCTCAATTGTTCATAATTTTACCAGTGTTGTGGATTCAGGAAGACAAAATGAAAAATGTAGGTGGTCAGCTAGTGACAGTTTCGGTGGTATTGAGTCTTATTATCTTCAGTACCGCCTCAACAGCGCAAATTCAGACGTCTCAGGAGTTAAAACCGGCGCCTGTCAGACAGGCTCATATTTCCCAGGATGTTGATGTGCGTGCAGTTGAGAGACGCATGGAAGCCAGTTTTTTACGCGCTAACAGCGCATTGCAGGACCGTTACCTGGTGGAATTCTATGAAGCGCCCCTGGCAAAGCAAGTTTCCCTGGGGAATAGCCATGCCAAAGGAAATCGATTGGCGAGCAAAAATGCACAGGATGTGGCTCTGAAAAGTCGTATTGAGACACAGCTTAAAGCCAATGTTAAGCGCCTCAAATCGGAGATTGCCGGGCTTCAGGTTCACGCTACTCACAGTATTTTATTCAATGGCGTCCAGGTGAGTGCAAATCATGCAGCACTAAAACAACTGAAATCCCATGCACAGGTGAAAGCGGTATATCCGGTGCGGTTGCGCTATGTCGATTTAGATGCCAGCCACCAGATAACACAAACCGCGTCAGCATGGCAGCTGTTGGGTGGTCAGGCGGAGGCCGGTAAGGGCATTAAAGTAGCGGTTATTGATACCGGGATCCGCCCGGAAAACCCGATGTTTGACGATGCCGGTTTTGACCCCCTGGAACTACCTGACAACAGCCATATTGTCACCAATCCAGATTATTGCCGCTCGGTAAACGGTGACGCCGGGTTTTGTAATAACAAGCTTATCGCTGCTCGTTATATTGATCCGGCGGTACATGGTATGAGTGTCTATGCCGGTGAATATCGCTCACCTAAAGGCTTTGATGGTCACGGCACCCATGTGGCCGGTATTGCTGTGGGGAATCCGCTGAACATTACTTATAACCAGGCAAACCTGGACATTTCCGGTGTGGCGCCAGGTGCTTATCTGATGGTGTATAAGGCACTATACATGAGTGATATGGGACTGGCTTATGGTACCGACACTATGCTGCTGGAAGCACTGGAAACCGCGGTACTGGATGGCGCGGATATCATTAATAATTCATGGGGTGCAGGCAGTGGTGAGGACCCGGCGGCTTCGATTTACAATCAGGCTTTTGCGAATGCCGAGGCTGCCGGTATTGTTGTGGTTAATGCGGCCGGCAACACCGCTCATCCTGGAGCCACAATAAATTGTCCGGCGTGTATCGAGTCAGGAATTGCCGTGGCAAACACCACCCACGGTCGGTTTATCGGGCATCCTCTCAGCGTTAATGGCAAGCAATTCCTGGCGTACCAGGGGAATAATCAACAAATTGAGCAAGCCATTACGTTAACCTTAAAATCCTTAAACAGCATTAGCCCACTGGACGATAGCGGTTGTGGAGCAATGGACACGGATTATTTTTCCGGTGCTATTGTGCTGGTGGATTATCGCCCGTTTTGTTCGCTGGAAGAGGTGGCTGACAATATCAAAAATGGCGGCGGTGAAGCGGTACTCATATATCAGGGCGGTGCCTTTGGTATGGGTACCTACGAACCGTTTGTGCCGTACGAGGGGGCCTACAGTATCCCGCTTTTTGGTGTTTCGCGTGAAAATGGCTTAACTCTGGTGGATGATGCCTATGCAGGAGACTACCGCCTAACGATTAGCCATCAGTCGGAGCAGGGCGTAGAAGTGCAATATGTGGATATTGTAAACCCGTTTAGTTCCACTGGCCCAAACAACAACCCATCGGTACTTAAACCGGATATGGCTGCGCCTGGGACCAATGTATTGTCTGCTTATTCGCCTGACGAATTTGTGTTTGACCCATTTCCCGACGGGCCAGGTGGCCTGACAACTGCCGTGTCAGGCGATAGCACCGAAGACGATGTGGTCTTTGCAATGTTGACCGGCACCAGTATGGCATCGCCTCAGGTTGCCGGGGCGGCCGCCTTGTTAAAGCAGCAATATCCTCAGTGGACACCGCAGCAGATAAAATCCGCTTTGATGTCCACTTCAGAGACAGATATAAAATTGGGAATAGATCCGGCCAATGCATTTCATCAGGGGGCGGGCCGCCTCAATACTCTGGCGGCGCTAAATGCCAGGCTGCGATTGGCAGCCCCTTCCTGGTCTTCGCCTTCCTGTATCGGCCAGTGTAGTCATCAAAACACCCTGTATAACGAAACATCTCAAACACAGCAGTGGCATCTGAGTGTGGCATTTTTTGATGGTGAAACGACTGGAACGGTTACGCCGGAGGTTATCGAGTTAGCGCCAGAAGGTGAAGACGCCGACCATGCCAACATCGCCCTGAATGTCGATGCTACCAGAGCCAATCCCGAGCATATCCTGTTTGATAAATGGGTATTTGGCCGCCTGACCGCCACCAACAGTCAGGGAGATGTGCAGCACATGCCGCTGGTGATCTATGCAAACGATACCAGTGATGAAGGCAGTTTGCTGGTAAGTTACGATGGCACTGAATTGCAGTCTGCTGACCCCGTTAGTTTTACCACGCGACTGCGCAACATTGGGACTACTGAGCAGGCTTCTGCGCAGCTTATTGCACCAGACAACGCGCAATTTGTGGCGGGTTCCGAGGAGGTAACCGTCACCAATGCCATAACTGCTGAATTTGTATTGTCAGATGATAATCAGACTCTCAACTGGCAGGGGCAATTGATGGCTGGCAGCATGTCGCTGGCCCCGCAGGGATTGTGGGATGATTTCTTGTTGTCTGATGCTCAGGTAGCGCCATTACCTTGTTCAAATGGGTGCAATGGTTTTAGCCTGGTGTTGGATTTTGATTTTCAGTTTAATGGCGAAAACTACCAGACTGTTACCGTCACTGATAATGGCTTTGCTGTGCCAGGCGCGAGCAATATCAGCTATTTCAGCGCGTTGTTTAATCAGCAATTTCCGCAAGCTGATAACCTAAATAATGTAATAGCACCATTCTGGACAGAGTTTGACCTCATCGACCCCAGTGAACAAAGTGACACAGGCGGTGGCCATATGCGCGCCGCGATTCGGGTGATAGATGACCTGAACTACCTGGTCGTTGAATGGGATAATGTGCAACCCTTTAACCTGAATGAAATACCTGAAGGGGAAGGCGACAATCCGGAACAACCACAGACTGATCGCTCAGGCTTTACATTTCAACTTATTATTCAGGAAAACACCGACAACATCTGGTTCAATTACCTCAATATTCCCTATCAACCAGCGTTTGTTTCTGTCGGCGCGGAAAATCGGGATGGCACCATTGGTGTGACGCAGTTTTATTACGACGAACTCAACCCGGCTACAGGCCAGTTACCTCAATCGGGTTCGGCACTTAAACTGTTAGCCGTGGAAGAAGGTAAGGTCACGCTGGAGGCACAATTGCAACTGACAGGAGAGCTGGATTATGGTGTTGCTGATACACTGACAGTGACCGAAGACTCAGCGATGACCCTGGACGTACTGGACAACGACCAAACCCGCACGGCGGTGACCTTAACATCGCAGATGAACCTCGATATCGAATACAAAGCGATTGCCACGGCTTTTGTTGAAGCTTCAGGAGGACTGGATGCTGCTTCGCTGGAGCTGGTAACGCAGCCAGCGAACGGCACGGTAGAGCTGGTTGCGGGGCAGTTTCGCTATACGCCTGCTGCTGATTTTAGTGGAAACGACCAGTTTACCTACAAGGTGGCTGATGGCAGCGGAAAGTATGCGCGTGCTACACCTGTATCCGTTTCGGTAACGCCGGTGAATGACGCGCCAACCTTGCAGGCATTCTCCAGCATCACGGTTGAGGAAGGGCAGTCTGTGGTGATTACTCCGCAAGCCAGCGATCCTGACAGTGATGAGCTGACGTTTCAGGTAGAGCAAACCGCCGGTGTGGTGGTTGCTGTCAACGCTGATGAGCAACAGCTTCGTTTCACGGCACCGCAGGTTTCCGAAAAAACACAGTTGTCATTTCGAATTCAGGCCAGTGATAACCAGCTTTACAGTGAAGCGCAAACCCTTACCGTAACGGTACTTAATCGCAGTCAATCCAGTGGTGGAAGTATGTACCCGTTATTAGCACTACTGTGTATCGCATTGTTGCTGAGGCTGTTTTATCACAACCTCAACGCCTTATATCGCTGTTCAAAGTAAACCGGGAAGTGTTAAGGGCTGCCAATTAAAAGTGCGCAGCCTTTTTACATTGCAAAAATGCTGACACAGGCATAGCCTAGAAACAGTATTAATCACTTCTGGTACCGTTGTGAGCACAGTTATTTATGGCGCAGGTTCGATTGGCTGCTATATCGGGGCTATTTTACATCTTCAGCATGTCGATGTGACTTTGCTGGGACGGCAACGTATCAAAGATGAAATCCAGCAGGCAGGCGGCATCACCCTGAGCGATTATGAAGGCCGACATGACCGGGTCACAGATGTGCCCTTTGAAACTTCCCCGCAGGTGTTGCAACAAGCCGATATCATTCTGGTTACCCTGAAATGTACAGCCATTGAATCGGCCATTGCTGAGATGCAACAACATGCTAATCCCGGTGCATTGATATTGTGTATGCAAAATGGGGTGGGGGCCGTGGAACAGGTAAAGCGGGCGATGCCGGATTTTAAAGTCTTTGCCGGGATCACGCCGTTTAATGTTGTGCAATCCGCCGGCGCGCGTTTTCATCGCGCTACGGAGGGCGGTCTCCATTTGCCTATCAGAGCCCCATTGATGGCGTTGCAAAGCGCATGGCAGGAATATGGCCTGGGTTGCGAATTGAATGAAAATCTGGAGGGGATTGTGTGGGGCAAGTTACTCCTGAATCTCAATAATGCCATCAATGCGTTGTCGGATATTCCCTTGAAATCTCAATTGCAACAGCGAGATTACCGACGGGTTTTGGCACAGTGTCAGACAGAGCTATTGCAATACTGCCGGACAAAAAACATTAAACTGGCGAAACTTACCGCCGTGGCCCCGGACTGGATCCCCTTTATACTTAGGTTGCCTGACTGGCTGTTTACGCTGATTGCGCAGAAAATGTTGGCTATCGATCCGCAGGCGCGTTCTTCAATGTGGGAGGATGTGAGCAGTGGCAGAAAAACTGAAATAGACTATTTAAACGGAGCTGTGGCAAAGCTTGCCGAATCGGTTAACCAGGCCGCACCGGCAAATACCGCAATTTATCATCTGATTAAAGAGGTCGAATCAGGAATGCTTAAGCCAGGCATTCCCGCCAAAATGTTACTGAACAAGGTGCAAAGCGAATCATCGGAAAACGCAAAATGACACAATCTAAATTTGTCCATGGGGTGGTTATGCAGGGACATCAAATTGCTTCAGGGATGGCCAAAGACAGTCCTTATCCGGGCGGAAGTGTGTCCCTGCAAATGCCCTTTTTTAAGGCGTTGGGATTAGATCTCACGGGTTATTTTCCCGGCACATTAAACATTTCAGTGGCACCGGCTCAGTTTAGAATGCTCAATCCCGCTTATTGCTTTGAAAAAGTGGCCTGGATAGCGGGCTTCAACGCTGAAACCTTTTCTTTTGCTGAGTGTACGGTTTGGTTTTCAGGTAAAGCCTATCAGGGATTTGTTTACTACCCTCACCCGGAAACCAAAACCCAACATTTTCACGATGCCTCTTTGCTGGAAGTCATTTGCCAGCCCATTAAGGGCGTCCATTATGGCAACAAGGTACGACTGGAGTATTTGCCAGAGCAAATCAGCCTGAGTTGACCCCGGGCCGCCAGATTGTCCTTTTGTTTTAGTTAAAGAGACAGTAAAGTGCGAGAAAAAATGGATGTTATTATGCGACAAAATCAATTTTTTACATGGCTGATATGGGTAAGTCTGGCATTGTTTGGCAGCGTCCAGGCTCAAGAGTTAACTCCTCAGGAACAGGAATTTAAACAGGCTTCAATTGCGATTAACGGTAAACATTTGCAGGTTGAATATGCTGACACCTGGGAGCTTCGTGCCCAGGGGCTGATGTTCCGCACCGAACTTTGCAAAGATTGTGGCATGTTGTTCCGGTTTGACCGCGAACGCCTGATATCCATGTGGATGAAGAACACTCTAATCCCCTTGGATGTGGCGTTTTTTAAAAGTGACGGTGAAATCGTAGATATAAAACAAATGCAGCCTCTGGATCTGACTTCGGTACCCAGCTCTGCGCCCGTCTTGTACGCTCTGGAAATGAATGTAGATTGGTTTTCTCAAAATGGCATAAATGAAGGGGATCGCATTACTATCTTGCAGACCGGTGCGAAAAAAGCGCTGTCGCAATAGGGATAATTGCGCCATTTGCGATTTTACAAAAGCCTGGTAGGCTTAAATTTAAATAATAGTCGGGAACATATTATGCGAATTTTAGGTGTAGATGTCGGGGGCTCCGGGATTAAAGGCGCGATAGTCGATACCGCCACCGGAGAGATGTTGACTGAGCGTCACCGAATCCCCACTCCACAACCGGCCACCCCCCAGGCTGTTGCTGATACAATCAAGCAGTTAGTGACGCACTTCCAGTGGAAGGGGCCAATTGGATGCGGTTTTCCTGCCGCCATTCAGCACGGTGTCGCAAAAACCGCGGCGAATGTCGATGATGCCTTCATCGATACCCACATTGAAAAGCTGTTTGCTGCAACAACCGGTTGTGATGTCTACTGTGTTAATGATGCAGATGCCGCGGGTATGGCAGAGTTTAAATTGGGTAAGGGCCAGGAGCACAAACAAGGGATAGTGATCTTTGTGGCGGTTGGCACGGGCCTGGGGACCGCAGTATTTACCAACGGTGAGTTGCTGCCCAATACCGAACTGGGGCATATCTACCTGGATAATGGCCATGAGGCCGAGCGTTACGCCGCCGATTCAGCACGGAAACGCGAGGATTTGAAATGGAAACAGTGGGCCCCCAGATTCAACCATTATTTAACTACGATGGAAGCGCTTTTCTGGCCAGACTTAATCATTCTGGGTGGTGGTGCCAGTAAAAAAATGGAAAAATTCGAGTCTTTGTTAACGCTTAAGACACCCGTAGTGGCTGCCACATTACTCAACGAAGCCGGGATAATTGGCGCCGCGGTTTACGCTGAAACTGAACGCAAACGGCAACAAGCCATCGCCCGTAAAATCAGGCTGGCCACCCGCCATAATGCACTGTAAGCAAAATAACTAAAAGACAATTTAGCGCAGAATATGTTTAGTCCATGTGTCCGTACAATGAGTGTGATATTGCTGCTTGCCTCCTTTTTAGGCCAGTTGCAGGCAGCTGTGACAATCACCCCCTGTGGTACGTCGCATGAGTCAGCAGTGAGCCAGAAGACCCATTTAGCATCATCGGGCAACAACGTAGTCGACAGCCATGAGAATGACGAAGCGTGTTGCGATGCAAATTGCTGTTCGGCTGGTTGTCCTTGTTCCGAAGGACTTTGTTCGGGGAGCACTTTTTGGGTAGTCCAATTTTCGGCAATGCACACCAGGTTACTGAGTGAACCCGTTGTCGATTATTGCCAGCGATCTCCTAACTCTGTCATAAACCCCGTCTACCGCCCTCCCATTTCCCGGGATCAGTGCGTCTGATAGGCCCTTCCCGGGCCTGAAAAAACAATTATTTAAAAAACAAAACTCAGTTTAAGTATTGACGAGGTTTAACATGCTTACTAAGCATAGCCATATTGCACTGGCAATTGTGATGTTGCCTTTACCTGCCATCGCAACAGAAAAGCAGGCCGTTCAACATCACCTGGAAAAGCAACATCACCAGGAAGAGCAACAGGAACAGGTTGCGCATACAAAGCACAAACATCAGGAGCGGCACGCTCATGATGATCATCACGAACATGATCATCACGAACATGAGCACAAAGCGGTAGAGAGGATTCAGGTTAGGGCTTCCCGGTTAGGGCGCATTGTTACCGAATCAGCCACCCGAACAGAGATTATCAATGGCGAGGAAATACAGGAAAAGGCACTGATGCGGCCAGGGAATATCTCGATGCTGGTGGCTGAAACGGGAGGTGTGCGTGTGCAAACCACCTCTCCGGCACTGGGCAGCGCCAATATCAGACTACAAGGTTTATATGGCCGATACACGCAACTACTAAGCGATGGCCTGCCGCTTTATGGTGGTCAGTCTGCATCGATTGGTTTGTTACAAATCCCGCCAACGGACCTGGCTAATGTGGAAATCATTAAAGGATCTGCCTCTTCTTTGTATGGTGGTTCGGCATTGGGAGGTTTAATCAACCTGATATCGAAAACACCTTCCGATGAATTCGAAGGGGAAATATTAGTGAATGTCACCTCAAAAGAGGGGCAGGATATTACCTCTTACTGGTCTGCGCCGGTTAATTCATCGTGGAGCGGTTCGGTAACCACAGGGCTGCACCATCAAAAAGAACAAGATCTGGATGATGACGGATGGATTGATTTGGCGGGGTATGAGCGCGGAAGTATCCGGCCGAGACTGTATTGGTAAGGTGACGATGGCGAAAATCTGTATCTGACCGTGGGTGCGATGCAGGAAAATCGTCGAGGTGGAACACTGGACACGGCGTCGGTGCCAGGTGGAGGTGAGTTTCAACAAAACCAGGACACCCAAAGAGCCGATTTCGGTTTTGTTTTTGATACCCCCCTCAATGAAAACCTGAATCTTAATCTGCGTGGCTCAATAATGGACCAGACCCACGAACACCAATTTGGAGCTGTTTTTGAAGATGATAATCACAAGAGTTGGTTGGTGGAGTCCAGCCTATCCGGATTTGGTGACAATCTGGCCTGGCTAATCGGTACTGCTTATCAGGCGGAAAGCTTCGACTCTGAAGCATTCCCGTTGTTTGATTATAACTATGAAATTCCGGGTCTGTTTTCACAGGTAGACTACGACATAAGGGATAACCTGGCCATGTCTGTCAGTGCGCGAGCCGATTGGCACAGCGAATACGGAACCCAATTTAGTCCACGGGTTTCTGTGCTCTACCGACCGGAAAACTGGACTTTCAGGGGAGCCTTTGGACAGGGTTATTTTGCGCCTACCCCTTTTATTGAAGAGATAGATGACGCGGGCTTATCACGACTGGCGCCATTACGCGAACTGGAAGCGGAGCAGGCGACCACCGCATCCATGGATATCAGTTACATCACAAACAGTCTGGAAACCAGTATGACATTGTTTCGGTCCGAAGTGGAAAATGTCACGGAATTGCAGGTAATACCCGAAAGTGCAGTCACCGATACCAAGGTGCAGCTGGTGAATGTCGGGGGCGAAACTGAAATCTCCGGCGCAGAATTGCTGCTGCGCTATCGATGGCGAGATATCAAGTTTACCGGAAGTTATTTATACACGGATGCCAGCAAACCCGGCGAAGGGCAAAGCAACCGCATACCGCTGGCACTTACACCCCGACACTCAGCAGGTCTGGTTATCATGTGGGAAGAACACGGTAGTCACTTATTGGGCTTTGAAGCCTATTACACCGGCACACAACACCTGGAAGGGAATCCTTATCGCGACCTAAGCGAGCCATACTGGCATCTGGGGCTGTTGGGGCAAATAACGACCGGGCGGGTCAGTTGGTTCTTAAATGCTGAGAATTTGCTCAACATACGTCAAACCAGGGAAGAGCCACTGTTGTTAATGCAACAGGCCGCAAGTGGTCGATGGACTACCGATATCTGGTCACGCAATGATGGTTTTACGGTAAATGCCGGTTTCCGCGTGCAGTTTGGAAGCTGACAGAAATGCGACCGGAAACGGTCGCTATTAATAACGGATAATTGTGGATTCAATCCAGGGGAGGCTCAGCGTTTTCCCTGTAACCCACCAGTATGCAACACTGCTATTTTTTCATGTTCCGGCAGCGCTCCGTTGAGCAACATGTGTTGCAGGGCAAAAAACACTTTGCCGCTGTATACGGGTTCCAGCGGCACCGAAGTCAGCTGGCTGAAGTCGTGACAAAACTGGCTGAGTTCCTCGCTTGTTTTGGCGTACCCGCCAAAGTGAAAATCATGATTGATTTGCCAGGGATGGTGTTTGGCTTGTGCGTCGCTGAGCAGATTCAGTACCAGGTCTTCCAGATAATCCTGGCCTTTCAATACTGCAATGCCCATCACCCGGGTTTTACGCTGTTGTTGCCACAGGGCCTGAATTATCCCTGCCATAGTGCCGCCACTGGCCACCGGACATATCAACAGATCCAGGTTATCCGGCAGCTCCTCAACTAAGTTGTACATTCCCGCATGAACCGTTATGGCAGAACCCCCTTCAGGGATCACTAAACATCGTTCTAAATCTGGTATTTTGCTGGCCAGCCAGTGCTCGTGGTGCTTCTGCTGATACTCCAGTTTGCTCAGCCAGTGTATTTGCGCCTGCCAATTGAGGATGTCATTTAGCATGGGTGTCATGTTAAGAGAATAATTACCGCGTACCATGGCGATAAAGGGAATGTCCAATTGATGGCAAAGGTAGGCAAGTGCGTGTAAATGGTTGGAGTAGCCGCCGCCAAAGCTGATGATCTTTGCCGGAGGTTGTTGTCTGATTTGCGTCATGAAACCCTGTAGCTTGCGCCATTTATTGCCGGAGATGATGGGGTGGATCAGGTCATCCCGTTTTACCCACAGATCCGCATGTGGCAATCCGGTGAGTGGTTGCCAGGGAGAGGGAAAGGTCAGGCCCGGTAATGTGTTGCTGGTCATGACAAAACTGGCTGTAGTGCTAATTCGGGAGTATGCTAATTGCAACTTTGTGAATATTCAAATAATTGCGAAAAAATAGAGAGCGCTATGGAAATTGTTTTGATTAGTTTGTTTATTGCTACTGTTATGCCCATTCTGGCCAAGGCCCCGTTAGCGTTAGAGATGCACAGATTAAAGGGCTATGACAATCGCAACCCAAGGCAACAGCAGGATCGTCTGGAGGGCTTCGGCGCCAGGTGCAAAGCGGCCCATTACAATAGTTTTGAGGCGTTGATTATGTATATTCCCGGGGCGCTGGCCGTGGTGGCAGTTGATGCGGTGACCCCATTAACCGAGTATTACGCCATGGGCTTTGTGTTTGCCCGGTTTTGTTATTTACTGATGTACTGGCTGGATCAGCATATTTTGCGCAGTACCTTTTGGGGCGTCGGCTTTGTACTTTCGCTGCTGATGTTATGGCAGGCTATGGCAATGGTGGCGAGTTGGTAGTATCCACCATCTGAAACCTAAGCCATTGCGTAGGTTGTAGTTCGATATCATCTGACATGGCATCCCATTCAGGCCTGCTTTTGCAGAGCCTGACGGGGAAATTTGGCGTCTTCAGGGTAGGGGTTCACATGAATAATATCGCCATTGGCTACCTGCTTCTGAACTTGCTGCCAATATTCAGGGGTGAACAAGTCAGCGTGTAACGTTTTAAAAATGGCCTTGAGTTCGCGCTTTCCAATTATAAAGTGCTCAAATTGCTCCGGAAAAACATCATTCGGTGCCACTGATAAGGTATCCAGGGCGTAGGGATCATCAGATTGCGGTAACTTTCTGAAATTGCGTTCAGACATGTAGCAAATTTCATCATAGTCGTAAAATATCACTCGTCCATGTCGGGTGATGCCAAAGTTCTTATGCAACATATCACCGGGAAAGATATTCGCTGCAGCAATTTGTTTGATGGCCAGCCCTAAATCCTGAATGGCATTGCGGATATTGTCTGCATCAGTTTCGCTTGCCAGGTAGAGATTTAACGGCGTCATTTTACGTTCAATGTACAGATGTTTGATCAGTACCTCGTCATCCAGTATTTCAATACTGTTTTTACAGGTATCCAGTAACTCCTGCAGCAGGTCAGGGTGAATTCGGTTTTTAGGGAGCCGGAAGTTGGCAAACTCATGAGTATCTGCCATGCGTCCGATTCGGTCGTGTGATTTGACCAGTTTGTAGCAGTCAATCACGTGTTGGCGAGTAATTTTTTTGCTTTCCGCGAATTCATCTTTAATGATTTTTATCACCACGCCGTAGGATGGCAAGTGAAAACACATCATCACCAGGCCCCGTATCCCGGGGGCGATTTCAAACTGGTCGTCTGACTCATCCAGGTGTTGTAAAAAATTGCGGTAAAACACGGTTTTTCCGTGCTTGTAAAAACCCAGCGAGGTATACAATTCAAAGTGTTTTTTGTTGGGTAGCAACTCATGTAAAAAGGCCACGACTTCCGCAGGGTATTGGGTGTCCACCATAAAATAGGCCCTGGCAAAGCCAAACAGAACGCTCAGATCGCGCTTTTCAGTGAGCAAGGTATCAACATATAACTCACCCTGGTCACTCATCAGTAGGGCTACCACAAATGGCTTATAGTGGTCGGCAAAGCAAATTCGACCGACCAGATAGGCGGCCCGGCCACGGAAAAACTCGGACTGCAGCATTTCGACCCGTTGAACCCGGGTCAGTTCTCTGATGCTGAGCCGTTGTTTGATGGCGCTGGTGAGGTTGTGTAAATCCCGCTGATAGTCTTCAAAAGGCACGTTGAAGCGATAATGAGTAAACATTTGCTGCAGGGTGGATTTAACGGTGCTGTCGGTGCAAAAGGTATTGATCACTCTGGGGCGGTTGAAGCCTGATAAATAGCAGCGGCTTGGCAATACAAACATCATGTCGTTATCAATTTTTTGATGTTTAAAAATCCGGCCAATGACTGAGTTATAAAATGTCTCGGCCAATTCAAACTGAGGGTGGTCATCCAGTTGCAGAATAAAATCCTGCTTCAATTGCTGCCAGAAAGTCAGGCTTTGCTGTTGCGGTAAAAACAGCTCATAAAGTTGCGCAACGGTTTCTGACAGGCTTTTTTCGTACAGCGAGATGCGTTCTTTCGATGCCCGCTGGCAGGCTTGCCATTGGGCTGTTTCAAAGCGCTTTTGGGCTTCGGCGGTAATGCGGTTGTACAAACGGAAACTCTTCTCAAATCCTTTCAGGATTTCATAGGCAATTTTTGAGGTGGTAATTTGCTTGATTGACATGTGAAATTCCGCTGGTATGTTAACGCAGGCCAAAACTGGTATTACCTGACAATAATATTAATAAATCAATAATGGAAGTCCCGATAAGGCATGAGTTTTCCCGTTTTAATTTGTGACGATTCTAAACTTGGGCGCAAGTCTGTTGAACGCAGCTTACCTGATGGGCTGGCGTCGGAAATATACATGGCTGGCCACGGTCAGGAGGCAATGGAATTACTGCGCACTCAGGATATTACGATATTATTCCTGGACCTGACCATGCCTGTGATGGACGGCGTAGAAGTACTGGAAGCGATTCGGGCGGAAAAACTGGAAGTGTTTGTGATTGTTGTATCAGGAGATGTTCAGCCTTTGATGAGAGAACGGGTACTGGGCCTTGGGGCACTGGATTTCATTAAGAAACCCGTCTCTCAGGAAAAACTGCTCCAGTCTTTACAAATGTACGGCTTGTATTAACCGGTTACTATTCGTCCTCGTCCTCGTCCTCGTCTTCGTTGTCATCCTCATCATCTGAGAACACATCAGGTGTCACCGCATCAACCACATCCACAGTGCCTTCAACAACGGTCGTCGTTACACCAACTGCAGCATCAACTACGGCAACCGCAACGCAGCCGCTCAGATTGAGTAGCAACAGGCAGCTTAGTAACGTAAGTAATTGTTTTTTCATTATTGTAATCTCCTCAACAGACCCTCAGGTCCATAGCTAGTATTTTCATTTTAATTGTTGCTCGATTTTCTACGAGGTGTATTCAGTCAACCGATTCTCTGAGGTTCAGATTGCGTTTCAGGTTGGCAATTTCTTCCTTATTTTCCATTAAAAAAGCGTTCAGCAGTGCGATTAGTTCAGGGTGCTTGATGCTGGCAAATTGAAACTCAGGAAATGACAATGGCAGGTCTGGATCTAAGACCAAACCGTGACCCATCATAATATTCAGGTGCTGTGCCACATTGAATTCAACATCCGCTGCCTGGGTTCTGTTGGCTGCGACCATCTGCAATGCCATATTGGCTGTTGGCACACCGAAGATTTGAACCTGTCGGGTGCGCTCATCCTGAATCCATTTGACAGGGGTAAAACCAAAAGGAATGCTTACCGAGCGTATTTTGTCAGCCGGAATTCCAGGCTCCCGCACCATTGTACCAGCAACTGAAACAATGAAGGTATCACTGTAAATAATATCTTGCTTTTTTGACTGGTACCAACGTGAATTAGCGGGGTAAATAACATCCAGTTCAAGGTTTTCAAAAAACGCATATTCAAGGCGCTTTGTGGGCAGGGGAACCGCTTCTAAGCGTATATTTGTTTTTAGCGTGAACAGGGTAATCAATTCTTCTAAATAGGAGTCGTTGCTGTTATCGATAAAATTGTAATGAGGGAAATAATCGAAATTTTGCACCCCCAGTTTATAGGCCTTTTGGGTTGTGTTCTGTACTTGAGCTTCAGCAAAGCCCTGCGAAAGAAGGCACAAACCAAGTATAAACAGGAAACAAGTGGCGTGCCGTAACGCTGTCATGTGACCACCAAAAACAGAGAACTCAATGCAAGTTTAGCGCGAAAATGTGGCGCTGTTTAGCGCCTTGCTCGCTAAATCTTGTCAATTGGCGTAATTATACGATTGAGGCGCGGCAGATAATAATGGTCGTAATCCAGTGAAAAGGCCACGGTTTCCGCTTTACCGACTATCTCATGGCGCGGAACAAAGCCAATGGCACGAGAATCTGCACTATTATCCCGGTTATCACCCAACACCAGAAAGTGATTGGCCGGTACGGTAACTTCGGTAAAGTTCGCCCATTTAGATGGATTTTTTCGGATCTGAATGGTGTGCTTTGTGCCGTGTAAATGTTCAGTCAGGATCTGGATGTTGCCCTCTTCTTTCAGAGTGTCGTAGCGCAGGGGGGACCCGTTGATTATTAACTGGTTGTTGCGCATGGCAACCTGATCGCCGGGGGTCGCGATAACGCGTTTAACCAGGCGTTTATCAGAAACCTGAGAATCAAATATCACCACGTCACCGGGTTGAGGTTCGTTGAGCGCCTGTAAAGATATGTGCGTTAATGGCAGCCGTACATCATAAGCCAGTTTGTCTACAGTAATCTGATCGCCAATTTGAATTGAAGGTTGCATCGAGCCGGTTGGCACGTGGTTCCAGTCGGCTACTGCGCTGCGAAACACAATCATTAAGGCGATAAATAGCACAAAGACGCGGTTGTTGCTCCAGACAGATTGTAGTTTTTTTAGCATTTCAGGTATCCGTTTGTTGATTTTAAACTTGGACTAAAATAGTCGCTGAGAGTTTCGATTATCTGTGCCCGCAGCTGTTACAAACTATGTCATGGCTAATATTGCAGGAACAGACGGGCTTTTCTACACTCAACAGAGCAAAATAAATCAGCACAGACTGTCAAGAATCAGAAGTGATTAATTATGCTTAAAAAGTGCATAAAACATCACTTGATTCGCTGTGATATTCAGCACTTTTGTTTGTCTTTTAGGCACTTGTCTGGTTAATATGCGGGTTTGTCGCGAAAAAAGTGGTTTTCTATGAATAACGATATTTCTACAATTTTAACGGATTCAGCCGTGCTACTACTGGTAGGTATGTCGGTTGTTTTTGTGTTTCTGACCATATTAATTGGCGCAATTCATTTGATTGAATGGATTTGCAACAAATTTCCCGACACTGAACTGGCGCAAGGTGCGTCACCAGTATCTGCTACAGCAACCCAAAATAATGAGGTTAGCCCTCAGGTTGTCGCTGCGATAAGCAGTGCAATACATCAATACCGTAATAAAAAATAATAATCAGTAACCAAACTGAACGTGGTTCGACAGCCACCAAATTATAAAAAGCATCACTTGTTGGAGAGGAACAAATTATGGCAAAACCATTGGCCTTAACGGAGCTGGTTTTAAGAGATGCGCATCAGTCATTACTGGCTACCCGTATGCGTATCGAAGATATGTTGCCGATTGCAGCGAAACTTGATCAGGTTGGTTACTGGTCGATGGAATCATGGGGTGGAGCAACCTTTGATTCCTGTATTCGTTATCTAGGCGAAGATCCCTGGGAGCGAATCAGAAAACTGAAGGCAGCCATGCCCAATACAAAGCAGCAAATGTTGTTGCGTGGACAAAACTTACTCGGCTATCGCCACTATGCTGATGATGTGGTGGAAAAGTTCGTTGAGCGCGCCCACCACAATGGTGTAGATGTCTTTCGTATTTTTGATGCCATGAACGACATGCGCAATCTGCAAACCGCCGTAAAGGCGGCTATTCAGGTTGGCGCTCATGCTCAGGGCACTATGTCCTACACCGTGAGTCCGGTGCATACCTTGTCGTTGTGGTTGGACATGGCTAAACAGCTGGAGGATCTGGGTGTTCACTCCATCTGCATTAAAGACATGGCGGGCTTGTTGAAGCCCTACGAGTGTGAAGAATTAATTACCCGACTGAAAGAAACGGTTTCTGTCCCAATTGCAATGCAATGTCACGCCACCACCGGGCTAAGTACCGCCACTTATCAAAAAGCCATTGATGCCGGTATCGATATGCTAGATACCGCTATTTCTTCTATGAGTATGACCTATGGGCACAGTGCCACCGAAACCATGGTGTCCATTGTAGAAAATACCGAGCGTGACACAGGTCTGGATCTGGGATTACTGGAAGAGATCGCCGCCTACTTCAGAGAAGTTCGCAAAAAATATGCAAAATTTGAAGGCAGTTTGAAGGGCGTTGACTCCCGTATTTTGATTGCTCAGGTACCAGGTGGCATGTTAACCAACATGGAAAACCAGTTACGCGAGCAAGGCGCAGCAGATAAGCTGGACGAAGTGTTACAGGAAATCCCGAAAGTGCGCGAAGATTTGGGCTTTATTCCACTGGTGACACCTACGTCACAAATCGTGGGCACCCAGTCGGTGCTGAATGTACTTACGGGCGAGCGTTATAAGAGCATCACCAAAGAAACCGCAGGGGTGTTGAAAGGTGAATATGGCGCAACCGCAGCACCGGTAAACAAAGAGTTACAGGCGCGTGTGCTGGAGGGCGCGGAACCCATTACCTGTCGTCCTGCCGACGTGTTGGACGCTGAATTAAGCAAACTTGAAGAAGAACTGTCCACGCTTGCCGCTGAAAAAAATATCAAGCTGGCTCAGGATACCATTGACGATGTGCTGACGTATGCGTTGTTTCCGCAGGTTGGCCTGAAATTCCTGGAAAATCGCAATAATCCGGATGCTTTTGAACCGGCTCCGGGTAGCGAGGCAGAGCCCGCGGCGGTAACACCAGCTACGTCTGACTCTGCAGGGGGCGCGGCTTATTCTGTGCGCGTCGATGGCAAGGTGTATCGCGTTGAAGTGGCTCCGGATGGCAGCCTGACAGACATCGCACCTGCAGCCGGCGCTGCCGCCCCTACCGCTCCGGCTCCGGCCGCTTCCCAAGGGAACGCTGAGCCATTAAATTCACCCCTTGCAGGCAATATTGTGCGTATCAATGTTTCTGCCGGGCAGGCAGTAAATGCGGGTGATGTGGTATTGATCATGGAAGCCATGAAAATGGAAACCGAAGTCCGGGCTGTTAAAGCTGGCACGGTTGCCGGTATCGCAGTCAAAGAAGGCGATGCTGTGCAGGCCGGGCAACCTCTGCTTACTTTTGCTTAAGGTACTCAGCTAAATGGAAAAACTAACAATACTGTGGGAAACCACCGCCCTGGCGAATTTTGAGCTGGGGCAACTTCTGATGATGGCTGTCGGGGTTTTACTTCTTTATCTGGCCATTGCCAGAAAATACGAGCCGCTGTTGTTATTGCCGATCGGCTTCGGGGCTATTTTGACAAACATACCACTGGGTGGTTTCACCGATCCAGGCGGGATTTTGTACTATGTGTACGAGGTGGGTATTGGCTCTACCGTGTTTCCGTTGCTGATCTTTATGGGCGTCGGTGCGCTAACGGATTTCGGCGCTCTTATCGCGAATCCGCGCATGTTATTGTTAGGTGCGGCCGCGCAGTTTGGTATTTTCGCTACCTTGTTTGGTGCAATCTTACTCAATCTGGTACCCGGACTGGAGTTCACTATGCAGGAAGCTGCCGCTATAGCGATTATTGGCGGTGCTGACGGACCTACCGCGATCTTCCTGGCGTCGCAACTGGCCGATCATTTATTGGGGGCAATAGCGGTAGCGGCCTACTCCTATATGGCGCTGGTACCCATTATTCAGCCTCCTATCATGAAGGCGTTAACGACACCGGAAGAACGCAAGATCGAAATGCAGCAACTGCGCACCGTCAGTAAACGGGAAAAGATCATTTTTCCGTTGGCGGTACTGGGCCTGACGATTCTGTTTTTGCCCACCGCGACACCCTTAGTTGGCATGTTCTGTTTGGGGAATCTGATGCGGGAAAGTGGCGTAGTCGATCGCCTGAGCAAGACGGCACAAAACGAGCTGATCAACATCACAACTATTTTTCTGGGTCTTGCGGTAGGGTCTAAGTTATCTGCTGATAAATTCTTAACCGGCGAAACCTTAGCTATCTTAGCGCTGGGCGCTGTGGCATTTTCAATTGGTACGGCAGCGGGTGTTATGATGGCAAAACTGATGAGCAGACTCAGTGGTGGTAAGATTAATCCGTTAATCGGCGCCGCCGGTGTTTCGGCGGTTCCGATGGCGGCACGGGTGGTGAACAAAGTCGGGCTGGAAGCCAATCCCCACAACTTCCTGTTAATGCACGCCATGGGGCCTAATGTAGCTGGTGTACTGGGTTCAGCAGTCGCAGCGGGCATTCTGCTGGCGTTGGTTGGGCCCTAGCCTCAGGCTTAATAACTTGTGTTCAGAAAGGAAGCTGCGGCTTCCTTTTTTGTTTCTGTTAGTGAGTGAGCGGAATCAAGATGCCATAGAAGGCGGCAATAGCAGTACTGATCACCAAAATATAAATAAAGCCTTTTTTACCTTGCTCCAGGGTGTAGCCATTTTGTTTTAGGTAAACAAACCAACCCAGGCACAGCAATAGTGGTATCAAAAACAAAAATCGGATCAAGGCTGGCTCCCTGGTTAGTTATTATCATTAAGGCAGTGGTAGTGCATCGCTGTCGATTTTCAAAAAAGTGTTACATCTTTGAAATCAGTCTGTCATCAGGTCAGCGTCTAATACGGGTGTTACGTTAGACGGGATCGCTATTTTATGTCAATGCCCCTTGCACCAGAAGCTTTTCAATCGCAGTTTTTATCACCTGACACTCCTGAGATTAACCCACTTACCAGCCTTACTATCGCCGGACAGACCCGTTCGATACTTTATAGTGTAGAGCTAATGTCACGACAGTCAATCACCCCTGAGGATGCTGGCTGTCAGGACTGGTTGCAGGAAAAGCTCCGGTTACTGGGGTTTACCTGTCATGCTTTTGAAGTACAGGGGGTAAAGAACCTGGTGGCAGAAATTGGAGAAGGCGAGCGGGTGATCGCGTTTGCAGGCCATACTGATGTTGTCCCGCCCGGCCCTCTGGAAAGATGGCACACACCGCCCTTTGAACCCACCATTACGGATAGTGAATTAATTGGTCGGGGTGCCGCAGACATGAAAACAGGGGTGGCTGCGATGCTGGCGGCCTGTGAAAGGGTATTGAAACTATCGCGGCAACTGAATCACAAATTTATGTGGTTTATTACCAGTGATGAAGAGGGGGAAGCGGAGTTCGGCAGCAAAGCCATTAAAGCCTGGCTGGATGCAAAGAACATTCAGGTTGATTGTGTTCTTGTTGGCGAGCCGACCGCCAAAACGGTTACCGGCGACACGATTAAAGTGGGGCGAAGAGGTGCCATTTCAGGCCGGATCCATGTTAAAGGTAAGCAGGGACATGTCGCCTATCCTCAATATGCTGAGAATGCGATTCACAAAATGGCCAAAGTCATTGATGCAATCAATAGCATTGACTGGGATGCCGGAAGTGAAGATTTTCCGGGTACCAGTCTGCAAATAACGCACATTGATTCCGGTGAATTTACAGACAATATAGTTCCGGCAAACTGCCGTATTTGTTTCAACATTCGTTACAACCATGATTACGATATGGCAAGCCTGGCTGCACTGTTACAGGCGCGCATAGATGCCGTGGTTGATGGTGTCGAAATTCAATGGGAACGACCATGTGTTCCTTATTTTACGCATGTTGATCAGCACCATAGTCTTATCAAAGCCGTAGAGCAGGCAATTGTAAAGAATACTGGCAGATTTCCGGTGCTTTCAACCGCTGGTGGGACCTCTGACGGACGCTTTTTTGCCAGTGACACCACTCAGGTGGTAGAAGTTGGAGTGCCAAACAAAACCATCCATCAGATCAATGAGCGGATTCATATTTCGGATCTGGTAACACTGGAAGATATCTACACGGATTTACTCGCCGATCTGCTGTTTGAATAACAGCTGTTTTTGGGTGACTAAGTGAGGTTGCTAATCTTTGGGCGGTAGATCATCTTTTAATACCAGGACAATCAAAAAAATCAGGGCTAAGGGGGGGAATATCGCTGTGAAAAACCCAAGTACCGAGGTAACTACCGGCGTTTGTGTTTTTCTTTTGCCAAAGTAATAACAAAATACAGCCATGAAAATGGCCAGAACCAGGAAGACTTTTCCGTAAAGTGTTGCATTAATATTCATGTGAAATTCCGTTTTCTTTTAGCCTTCTAATTTACCCTTTTATGCTTAATTAGCAATAATTTTGTTTACCTGATAGGCGCTTATTTTAGTGTTTAATGGCTTGCCTGATGGCCGATAGTGGACTGGGTTTGCCGTAAAGGTAACCCTGCACTTCGTCAACCCCTAGCGCTTTCAAAGTGTCAGCCTGATCGGGCGTTTCAACGCCTTCGGCCAACACCACGAAGCCTATGCGTTTGCTGAATGATACGATTGAACTCACCAGAGCCTCGGTCTTTTCACAGCAATGAATTTCGTTTATCAGTGAACGGTCGATTTTCACTTTAGAAAAAGGTAACTGGGTCAGCAGGCTTAAATTGGAATAGCCCGTGCCGAAGTCATCGATTGCGATATTAAAGCCCAGCTTCATCAGGTGTTCAACGACTGCGGTTATCTGTTGGTCCATCATGGTGGATTCGGTGAGTTCCAGTTCTACTTGCGCAATTTCCAATTGGTGTTTGTGCAACAAATCCTGTAACAAACCGGGCAAGTCCGATTCTCTGAGTTGCATTGGTGATATATTGATGGCGATTTTAGGTGCGGGTAACAGAGAGAATTCCTGCAGAGACTGGTTAAATATACGCTGGCTTAGCGGCGTGATCAGACCATATTGTTCTGAAATGGGGATGAACTTATCCGGGCTGATAAAGCCGTCTTGCAGACTTTGCCATCTGGCCAGCGCTTCATAACCGCAGCATTGCATAGTGTTCAGGTTAAATTGTGGTTGATAGTGTACATCCAGTGCGTCGTTGGTAATGGCCTCCTGCAGGTTGTCGTAAATCCACCATTTTTCGTTAAATTCATCCTGTCTTTCAGGGTGATAGGGCGTAAGTGAGGGGGTTTCTGGCTTGCTAGCTTCCAGCAAGGCGATTTCTGCTTTTTCCAGTATATCTCGCCAGCCTTCTTTGATGCACCGGCTCTGATAGTAGCCAACATTGACCTTCAGCTTTATTTTGCTGTCACCTATTAACAACATTTTTTCCAGGCTAAGTTGCAGGCTTTTCAATAAATATTCCAGGCGATCCGGAACGTTTAAAAAGATAATACCAAACTTGCCATCGTCCAGACTGCCTGAAAACGCATTGATTTCCGTATTGCTGTGCAAGCGCTCGAAGATGGCCGATTCAATAATATCTTTGGCATCCTTAACTTTTAAAGACGCTACAATTTCATTAATGGCGTAAACACTAAAAATAGCCAGAGTCAGTGGATTAGCATTGCCGGCTACCGTTTTTTCCAGGTACTGGCAGAAGGTGGATTTTAACGGCAGGCCTTTTGGGTCAAATTGATCGTGAATGATTTTTTGATTCAGTCGCCAAAAATCTTGCTGCTTTTTGAGACGCAGATTATTTATTATTCGGGCTGTGAGTTCGGCCTTGTGAAATGGCTTAGTAACGTAATCCTGAACGCCGTATGACAGCCCCTGTACGATGGCCTCCTGATCGTCCATGGCGGTAAGCAGAATGATCGGGATATGATGATAAACGGGGGATGATTTTAATTGCCGGCTAATTTCAAAACCGGATTGCCCGGGCATGTTGACATCGAGGAGGATTAAGTCCGGTTCAAATTCCTCCAGAGCGTCCAATACCATCAGGCTGTTGTTCACGGCAAAGGTGTAAAACCCCAGCGGCTCAAACATGGCGCTTAAAATATCCGTTGTAACTGGTTCATCGTCCACTAAAAGGATTTTACACCCATACACAAAGCTCAGCTCTCCGTCAGCTGAATGGTTTTGCGCACCCGGTTTGTTCAGTGGTTTTATCGGCATAAATTGCGTCTCTTTTACTGCGTACAACATATGAATTAAGGTTAGCAAAGTATTTATGGTAAGAAATAAGCTAAATGCATTTAAATTAATTGTTTGTCTCAGTGATAATGAGAAACTTCGATGGCAGGGTTTTTTAGTTGTGCTAAGTTGATGTTTTAAATAGCTAAAAAGTTCACCGTGGTTTGATTTACACAGCTCGGGAGTAGGGCTGTTTTGGTGTGTAGGAAAAGTCTTACAGATTATTTGGTATTAATATTACACGTTAAGTTAATTAAATCTTAAAACTTTAGTCCTGTTTAAATGATGTACAGGTTTCAAAATTTCCATCTGGTTTGTTAATTTACCGCTTTTATGTGACTGTTATAAGAAGAAAAAACGTCCCCGCTGTTTGCGCAACAGGCCGGTTACTGTCAATGCAAACCGTGGCCAGTCATTGGCGTTGTTCAAAAGCATTTTCGTGATTCTCAGGGTTGCAATGACATAAATTGAAAACGCCAGGGTCAAACTGTCGAAACTGCGCTTTCTACTGCACTGGTTTGTCTTATCTGATTGCTGCCCCCTGGTTAATTTTGATGACAATCGCGATGTACTTTTGTTTTCACCTGAATGTGTGCATGTATTTGCTCCTTATTTAATCGGTGTGCCCATTTACCTTGTTCAAAAAAAACTTTAAGATGTTGTTTTTTAAGACAATAAAGGGAATTATTTTGCGCCCCTCTGTAACCTGTAAATACCCCGACCGAAAAGCTATTTATGACATCGTGAAAGGTCTGGTGTTCACACCAATTCTACTTATCGCTGTTACTGTCACTGCGCAGGAAACCACGCCTGAACCTTATGTGCTGGAAGCGGAATGGACATTATTGAGCAGCCAGACCGGTATTAAACGCTATGCCGGAGAAAAACCCAATCAGCCCCATTTACCGCTTATTATTGGAGATACAGCGTACTGGGTAGCTGGCAATGGTTACTCAGATGGCAGTAGTGCCACAAATCAGGTCTTATCAATGGATCTGAATACGGGGGACATGACAGAACAGACCTCAATGGGACGCAATTTTCTTAAGGGCAACGCCACGGCTGAATATCAGGGGCGCTTGTTGTCGGTGGGGGGATCTGGCAATTTCGTCAACTACAATCTTAATTATACGCTGGCTTATGACACGGTGACCGGAGAATGGCGTCAACAAACCGCGGCGCCGCTGGCGCGGGAAAACGCCATGGCAGAGCAGGTGAACGGGCAACTGTATGTATTTGGTGGCTGGGGGTTTGATACCTTTAACCGGGCACAGGTACGATTGGATGATGACGGCTTTTTCTACACTGACGTTGCAGAAACTGCCACCTGGCGGCAGGAAGTACAGGCTTACGATATTGCTGCCGATACCTGGTCTGTTGTGAGTGAAGCGCCCACAGACCAGCCTTTCAGAGCAAGTACCCTTGTTGAGGGTAAGGTCTATCTGAGCGCTGAGGCTGACTGGGTTACCGCGAACGAAACCCTGTATGTGTACGATACCCAAACCAATGGCTGGAACACTTTATCGGTTCCGGTTCCGCTGGTGAGTAAAAAGCTGGTTTCTGTCGGCCACCTGGTACTGGTTTATGGTCTTACTGACTGGTCTATGGTGTCTAATTCTCTGTGGCAAAGTTACATTTATGATACGCGCGAACAACAATGGTATCAGGGCATTGCCCTGCCGAACGCTGATAACATTACCTCGGTTTTTGCTTTGGCCAGTGAAGGCGATGATCTGTATTACTTTGAGTATGCAGAAAGCCCCTGGGACAATGCAGACAAACAGGTCTATCGCTTAGACTTCAATATCGGTGCCTCGGCGGACCAGGGTTACCAGCCTTTTGAGCAACAAACGATGACTGAATTGACCAATGATAACGGTGATATCCTGTACATCAATGAAAGTGGCTCTGTGGCAAATTTAGTTGTGGCCGACTGGCAGGACTATGATGATGTCTGGAATGGTCGGGGGGATGAGGCGCAAAAAGCTGCGCTGAAACGTATTACCCAGTCTGTATACAGCCAACTGCAGGACCAGTTTACGTTTATGTTTCTGGTATTTAATGAAGCTGAACATGCGCCATATCCGGCACCTCATGGCTATCACACCCCGATCCAGAATGCCATCGAAGGGATAGGGCAGGGGGTGTTTGACTTTGCTCAGGCTTATGGCAGCCGTGATAAGCTGGAAAGTGTCGTGGTATTAGGTGCCGCTGACGATATTATCCACGGGCCTTCACTGCATGAATTGGGGCATCGCTGGGGCAACTATTTAACGGGTAGCCTGGATGCTATGCGTCAGTTAGGTTGGGTGGCGTGTATGGCGCCGGAATTGATGCCTTTTCATTGGGGATTGCTCAATAATGGCGGTCAACTTGGCGGATGGCACGAAGAAGATCTCAGCATGGGAGACGATGACACCACCACTTATATGCTGAATGACGGTGTTGAAGGATTTGCCGGCTTTAGGGGAATTGGACCTGGCAATAACTTTATCGGCTACAGCAATCTTGAATTGTATTTGATGGGCCTGTTGCCGCACACCGCAGTGGGTGAACTGAGAGAGCCTTCCAGCCCGCCGATCGAGCTGGATATCAATCCATTGTTTATTATTGATAGTTTCAATGACATCAGCATGGACACAGTGGTGCAGGAAAATGGTATAAGAACACCGGCAGTTGACGAAGCTGTTACCCGTTTTGATACGGTGTTTGTGGTGCTGTCAAAGGAACCATTGAGCCAGGCTGAGTGGCACAACTACGAAGGGCAGGTGCAAAACTTCACTAAAACTGAGCATGACGATTATCAGCGTCTCAATAACTTTTGGGAAGCAACCGATGGCAAAGCCAGCCTGTTAGTGCCCAATCTGCATGAGGCGCTGCAGACAGCTTCCGCTTCAGTTTACACCCGAGGTGATTTTGATGGTGACGGCAAAGCCGATATCGCCGTCAGAAGGCCTTCAACCTACATGCAATATATTTTGAATTCTGAAAACAATGACATTCAGCGCCATTATTTTGGTAAAGATGGGTTTGATATTCCGGTTGTCGGTGATTTTGACGGTGATGGTGTCAGTGATGTAGCAGTAAGACGCCCAACGAACAGTATGTGGTATATCCAAAACAGTTCCGATGATAATTTACAGCGCATTGAATTTGGTATGCAGCAGGAAGATATCCCCGTGCCGGCTGATTATGATGGTGATGGCATTACCGATGTCGCTGTGCGCCGTCCGTCAACGCAAATGTGGTATATCCTGAATAGCTCAGATGGTGAAATTCAGCGCATTCATTTTGGAAAACAGGAAGCCGATATTCCGGTTCCGGCGGACTACGATGGTGATGGCAAAGCCGATGTGGCGGTCAGACGTCCGTCAACGCAAATGTGGTATATCCTGAATAGTTCAGATGGTGAAATTCAGCGCATTCATTTTGGTAAACAGGAGGCCGATATTCCGGTTCCGGCGGATTACGATGGTGACGGCAAGGCCGATATCGCAGTGCGCCGTCCTGCAACGCAAATGTGGTACATCCTGAACAGTTCGGATGATGTCATCCAGCGCCATCACTTTGGTAAGCAGGAGGCTGACATTCCGGTGCCGGCAGATTATGACGGCGATGGCAAAGCAGACATTGCTGTCAGGCGCGCTGCAAATTATATGTTTTACATTATGCGCTCCTCTGATGATGAGATTCAGCGCGCAGAGTTTGGTAAAGACGAGTCAGACATACCGCTACTGGCTACGCCTGTGATGCTTATGGAAATGGCGTCTCAATAAGCATCAGGACATTGGGCTGGCATTGTTATTACAGCCAGCCTCTTTGTCTGGCAATCCTGGCCGCTTCAATGCGGTTCTGGGCATTGAGTTTAGCCGAGGCACTGGAAAGGTAGTTACGCACAGTTCCCTTAGATAAAAACAGCTTGTCTGCTATCTGTTCGGTAGTTAAGCCATCCGCTGCCAGTTTGAGGGTTTTTCGCTCTTTTTCAGATAGCGGATCTGCTTCGTCAAAGGCCTCCATCACCAATTCCGGATCGATCACTTTACGCCCCGAAATTACTTTGCGAATAGCCTCAGCCAGTTCCTCGCTGGGGGCATCTTTTAACAGATATCCTCTGACACCTGCATCCATTGCGCGACGTAAATAACCACTGCGGGCGAACGTCGTCAGTATCATGATTTTCGCCGTAAATCCGTTTTTCTGTAGTTGCTCTGCCAGTTCTATCCCTGACATTCCCGGCATTTCAATGTCGGTTAACAGCACATCCGGATGATGTTGCGCGCACAGCGACAAGGCGGTTTCTCCATCTTTTGCTTTTGCCACAACCTCGAAATCTGACTCCAGATCCAATAATGTAGCCACCGCACCTAACAACATAGCCTGATCTTCTGCGATGATAATTTTGATTGAATCAGCCATGAGGAACCTCTACTGAAATGGTGAAACCTGGTTGATGAGAAATATTGAGTTGTCCGCCCAATTCCATTATGCGTTCGCGCATGCCGGTCAGGCCAGAACCTTCTCTGGCGATGCGCTGTGTATTGCTGCCATTGTCCTGAATCAACAGCTGATATTGATCGCCGGAATCACGGAAACTCAGCTGACATTGCGTGGCATCAGAGTGCTTAACCATATTGGTAAAGGCTTCGCGGATCACCCAGGCCAGGGTGCAGTTAATATGGGTTTGGTCAGGAAATTCGCCCACTTCACTGCTGAATTGAATATCAGCGGCATCGGTTAATAATCGGGCCTTGCTGATTTCGCTGGCCATATCTTTTTGTTGATACTGGTGAACGGTTTCTCTGACTTCGGTCATGGCTTTACGACTTAATTGTTCCAACTCTTTTAGTTCCTGTTTACTGCGCTCAAGGTCAATATCGGCCAGTTTGTGAGCCAGTTGTGCCTTGACGGTGATCAGTGAGAAGGTATGTCCGACCACGTCGTGCAGGTCACGGGCGATGCGCTCTCTTTCGGCTGTCGCTGCCATTTTTTGCAGTTCTTCCTGGGACAATTTAAGTAGCTGGTTTTTCTTGCGTAATTCACCTTCGTAAATGTTTACCGAGCCAATCAGAATACTGATGACAACCGCGGGTAAGTAAAAAAAGCCCGGCATATTGAGAACATAACTGTACAGCGCTGCCGTCGCGGCAATCAGCAGTACCAACAGCAATCCTTGTCGCGCCGTGCCAAAGTGAACACAAAATGCCGCGGCGTAAACGAAAAACACAGAAGCGCCGGCGTTAAACCAGGCTGTCGCCAGGCCCAGGCCAAGTATGCTGAAAATGCACAACAACACCGGTTTACCCGTTTGCCAAAAAGTATAGAAGTACAGGGTCAGAAATACCGGTATTACTGCAATACAGGCCACATAGTGCCAGTAAGGTCGCTCGCCAAAACCCAGTGGTAAAACAAACATAGCGAGATAAATTAACCAGAAATAGGGCAGATAACCTGTTCCCGAATTAACGGGTAACAGGCGTTGATGCAGGCGTTGCAGGCAGTGCGTTATTGTTGTCATTATTTTACCAATTCAAATAGGGACTAACGGGTTTCCATGGCTTTAAAGGCGCGTTGCGCCAGCCAGGCAAACAGTCCGGTATAAGCCAGCAGTACTATAACATGTATCCACCATGCGATACCGATATCAGCCCCTTGTACCTTTAATACCAACTGTGAAAAGTGGAAGGGCGGTAAAAGCATGGCGAACTTTTGTAATGGCGCAGAGAACTGCATAACCGGGATCCACAATCCGGATAAAAATGACATGGGCAGGTAGATAAGATTAACCACAGCCGCCGCAGCCTGCGCCTTAACTTTGAGCCCAATAAACAGACCAATGGCGCAATAGGGTAAAACGCCGGTCAGTAACAGCAACGCGGTGCTAAGCCACTGCCAGGCAGGCATAGTGACATTCCCTGCCAGTGCTGCCACCAAATAGAGCAATACAATGATAATGCCGGCAAAGGCCATGGCCGTCATCACTTTTGCCGAAAAGTAAGCGGTAATGGGCATCGGACTTATTTGTTTCAGTGCCAGCATACCTCTGTCCTTTTCTACTGCAACATCGGCACCAAAGGAGAACAGCGCGGGTCCCATGACGCCAAATACGCCGTAGGTGGCCAACAGGTACTGTGACACTGTAGCATTGTCCTGCGGTGCGTATAAAATGCCAAAAAATGTGTAGAACATGACAGGAAACAGCAGGCTGGGTAACACAAAGCCCGCGGTGCGAAAGGTTTTCAGAATGTCAGTTTTGGCTTCCAGTTGAAAAATACTCAATAATTTTGGGGTACTTGTGTTCATGCGGCTTGCTCCGGTTTGGCTACAGGTGAAGAGGACTGATCGCTGAGAATTAATATGGCGTCTTCCAGTCGGGCACTCTCAACGGTCAGGTCAGTTATAGTAAAGTTGCTGTTTAATAATTCTCTGAGTAATTTTTCCGGGGTGGCGGTGGTCAATGTCACTTTGCCATTTTTAATGACCAGCTCATGTATGCTTTGTGTTGCATGGTTAAGACTGTGAAAAAATGACTCAATCTGCCCGGTGTGCCCTTGACTGCAAAAACTCATGCGTTTCCCCAGTGCTTTGGCTTTAACGTCGGCAGGCGTACCCTGATGAATAATCTGCCCCTGCTTTAGCAGTACTACACGGTCTGCCAGGGCTTCGGCTTCTTCCAGATAATGGGTGGTCAGCACAATGGCGACGCCGCTGTTTTTCAGGCTTTCGATACATTGCCAGAATTCCCTTCTGGCGCCAGTGTCCAGACCCACCGTAGGCTCATCGAGAAAAATAATCTGCGGATTACCGCACACAGCTAATGCAAAAAACAGGCGCTGTTTTTGACCACCAGATAAACTACTCAGACGTCGCTTTTGCAGCCCGTCAAGCATGGCCAGTTGGAATAGTTGCGCGCTGTCCATGGCATTTGGGTAGTAGCTGCGAAACAATTCGATTTGCTCTGCCACCGTGCTGTTATCCGGAAGATTGGCACTTTGTAAAATCGTGCCGGTGCGCTGTTTGGCCGCTTGTTCCCCCGGTGAAGTACCAAAAATAGTGATTTCACCAGAATTGGCTTTTAAGCGACCCAGAATACAGTTGATCAGGGTACTCTTGCCCGCCCCATTCTCTCCCAACAGTGCCAGGACTTCTCCGGCGTTGATATTTAACGAAATCTGACTTAATGCCCTGGTGGCACCGTAAGTCACTGACAGCTCTTTTATCTTTACTATGGCATTGTTCATTGCACAATCTCTCAGACTTGAAGGTGGACGTTGAAATTATTTTGCACAGTAACGTTGCACGGCTGTAGAGGAGGTTGTCATGACTTTAAGGTGACATTTGTCATTTTCTGTCTAGACTTGAGTTCCAGAGATAAGCAAAGGAAAGGTTTTGTCAGAGATGCCCGGTAAAAGTGTTT
>NZ_JAJEWQ010000002.1:757589-913061 GCF_020687805.1 Planctobacterium marinum
CGTTGCACGGCTGTAGAGGAGGTTGTCATGACTTTAAGGTGACATTTGTCATTTTCTGTCTAGACTTGAGTTCCAGAGATAAGCAAAGGAAAGGTTTTGTCAGAGATGCCCGGTAAAAGTGTTTGGTGTCTGATGTTGCTCTGTCTGTCAGCCGTCGCAATGGACAGCAAGCAGGTGCAGGATAAATCTGTGGTGATAGGCCTGGTGCAGGATGTGGATTACATTTTGCCCTATGAGGATATTATTGCCCGGGCCTGGCAAGATATCGGTTACGAGGTCCATTTTGAGCGATTACCGGGTGACCGCTCCCTGAGAATGAGCAATCGGGGGATACTGGATGGCGAACTGGTCAGAACCCAGATCATCGAAGCCTCGCACCCTAATCTGCTGAGGGTACCGGTGCTCATCGCCAAAGGCGAGTTGCTACTGTTTTGTCGCAAAACTGTGCCCTGCAACGGGGGCGCCTTACAAAACAAGCGCAATATCATTGGTGTGCGCAGTGGCAGTCTGACCGCTATAGAGTTTTTAAGCCAGCACGCCGCACAGTCCTTTTTGTTTTCGTCGCCTGATATAAAAAGTATGCTCAGTAACGATTCCCGGCTAAATTATGTGCTTACCGTAGGGGTGAGTGGCTATGGTAATTTAGATGGTATTACTGACCCGGTTAATCTCGCCAGTATCAGCCTTGTTGAATTTGACGCCTGGCATTATGTACACAAAAAACACGCTCACCTTACCGTCAGCCTGGCCGAATCCTTGAGACGGGCCAGGGCGACTTACCTGGTACCCAAATCCAGGCAGGATTTACCGGACTGATGCCCTAAAGACCGCCTAATTGCACGACATTGTCAGGTTGGGCTGGGCAGTGTGATTCTGTGTCTTCGGCTTCGGTTATAATGGTTTCTGGCATATAGCGCGCCCGCTTTTTGGCTTTGAGTTTCATCAGATCCACTAATATCAACCCGTCTACGCAATCGTTAAAATCAGGATCAACCCCAAATCCTAAAAACTGCGCCCCACCGGGCTCACACAGTTCAGAATATTGTTTATACAGGGTCGGGATTGCCATCCCCATGTTGGCGAGTAAGTGTTTCAGGGTCACGAAATCGGTTTTGTAGTCCGTTCCGGTAAAACTTCCCTGCAGATCTTTTGGCAGGCGATAGGGGTAATTGGAGCGGGCGATTTCTACTTCTGTACCAAAATGCAATTGGTAAAATTCAACCATCAGATCCTTTGCCGCTTGTGGAAAACTGTTGCTCAGACTAACCGGGCCAAACAGATAGCGGTACTGAGGGTAACGAGTCAAAAATGCACCGATACCATACCAAAGGTAGTCCAAAGAGCGTTTACCCCAATACTTGGGTTGCACAAAACTGCGACCTAATTCCAGACCCTGACGAAAATAAGGGTCCATGGCTTCGTTGTACTGAAACAAACTGGCGGAGTAGAGTCCCTTTAAACCTTTCTCTTGTTTGAGTTTTTGGGCATCGCCAAAGCGATAAGCTCCGACAATTTCCAGTTCGTCTTTGTCCCACAGTATCAGGTGGAAGTAATCGTTGTCATAATGGTCAGTGTCGCGGCGCTTATTACTGCCTTCACCAACTGCCCGAAAGGCAATTTCTCTCAGGCGTCCGACTTCCCTCAGGATGGGGGAACTGCCGGTATAACGGTACAGGTAGATCTCTTTGTGGTCTGCCGTGGTACCTAACAACTCGCATTCTTTTTTTATCGCTTTGGTTAACACCTGGCGATTTTCCGGGGCCGCAATTGCTTTTTGAGTTGCAAAAATTTCGGCCTTATTGGTGACCAGGCGATACAGGTGGCGCTTAAATAGTTTAGTGAGAATCCGGTTGTTCAGTCGTGCTTCACTGAATGATTCGTAGGGGATCAACTGGCCGATGCGCATAGGCAGGTGTTTATTGCGCTGTCGGAACATTTCATCCACTAACAGAAAGGTCGCTAATGGTTTGTATATCATGGATGTGGCGTAAAACAACCAGGAGTTCTTGCCTTCCAGGAAAATGGGCAAAACGGGGGCTTTAGCGGTTTTTGCCATGCGCACAAAACCGGTGTTCCATTTAGTATCCCGAATGCCCTGTGGACGTACTCGGGACACTTCGCCGGCAGGGAATACAATAATGGTTCCCTGATTTTTAAGATGCTCCTGAATGCGGGCTATGTTTTGTTTGGCGGTGCTTCCACCCATTACATTGACCGGAAACAACAATTCTTCCAGTGGTTTTACCGCCATTAACATCTCGTTGGCCAGTGCTTTAACGTCCGGGCGAATTTCACTCACCAGCTTAATCAATGCCAGACCGTCCAGAGAGCCGATCGGGTGGTTGGCGATTATCACCAACGGCCCGGAGCGGGGAATTCGCTCTTTTTCAGAATCCCGGGTGGAATAGGTAAAATTAAAGTGCTCAAGGGCCTGCTCAATGAACTCGATACCTTGTAAATGCGGATAGTTTACAGCAAATTCCTGGAATTCTTTTTCATGCATCAATCGTCTTAACAGGAAGCTGACAGGTTTAAATAGCAGGGGTTTCTGGGCCAGTTTAGGGGCGTGTTTATTCAGAATGTCATTAACCGAAAACATGTGATTGAGCGGGCCTCTTGGCGTTGATGTCATGAATCATTGCGGGTGATTGTATGACGGATTCATGAACAAAATACGAAGCAAAGATGGCCGTTTTGTTACAAACGGTTGAAAATGTGTAGCAGACAATCACCCGTTTAACGGGGCACTGTGGGGATTACCCCCGAACAGGCAGCTCAGGCCGCCTTTTGACCCTGGCGACCTTTCTGCAAATCTGAAATCGCATGCACGGTGGCTTCCTGGTTTGCGGTTTGAGTCCAGGTTATGAGTGCTATTTCGCCCTGTTTATTTTCTGTCAGAGCAGAGCAATTCTCTATCCAGTCACCATCGTTGTAGTAGGTTACGCCGTCCATTTCTACCACTTCAGGATGATGGATATGTCCACATACAACGCCATCCAGACCTAATTCCCGGGCGCGATTGGTACTGGCCACGCGGTAGCGTTCTATCGCTTCGTTGGCACCTGAAATTTTGGATTTGATATAGCCAGCTAAAGACCAGTACGGAAAACCCAACCAGGCTCTGGCTTTGTTGTACCAACGGTTTAAAAACAACAACAATTCGTAGCCCTTATCACCTATCCATGCGGTAACGGGCCCGAAACACACTTCGCTGTCGAAAATATCGCCATGCAGTAATAGCAGTTTTTTACCGTCGGCGGTGGTGTGAATGTATTCCCGGTGAATTTCAACATCACCGAAACACATACCATCATACTTTTGACAAGGCTCGTCGTGATTACCGGGAAGGTATATTACTTTCGTGCCGGAGCGGGACAGGTTTAACAGATAGTGAAACAACTCATTGTGAGCCTGCGGCCATAAAAACCGTTTGCTCATGGCCCACATATCAACAATGTCGCCCACCAGATACAGGGTTTCTATTTTACTGCGCTTCAGAAAGTCTAAGAGATAATCCGCTTTGCAGTCTTTGTATCCCAGGTGAATATCCGAGATCCAAACGGTTCTGAAGTGTTGTTGAGTGGTCATCTTGTCTCTGTCCCTTTGGCGCTATATTGGTAACCAATGGTAAAAAGCCGGAGTGACAGTTCGGTTAACGAGTAGTGAACATAGGATGACAGATTAGGGGGTATTATGACATTTACTTGAAGAATCGCAGTAGCGGCTGGTTAAGTAGTCCAAATGGCGATATTCTGAGCAAACCCCATGATGAAAAGCGCAAATTCTGGCGGCTAATCTTCTTCAAACCAGGATGAAATGTAACCGCCAAATCCGGTGTTTTTAATTACTTTGTAGCGCAGACAATTGTCATTTTCCCTGGCAAAACACACATGTAAGTGTTCGGTATCTTCATCCAGGCGGACAAATTTTGCATTGGAATCAAAAAGTACACCAGGCCCAAACAGACCATCCCAGTATGTTCCGACAGTCACCATATTGGCGTATTCATAAGTAATACGCTGTGGTTTGGGGAAGATAACCAGCAGAAACAGTATGATGCCTGCAACGATGAGCTTAACCTGCCTGGCATTGATACGAAATGCATTGTGTTGTGGTTTATTGATGTCTTTTTTCTTTTCCATCTGAAAAACGCCGGGATTTAAATACGCTTACAAGTCTTGAAGGGGCTAGGATACAACAACTTTGTGGCCTTTTGCGAAAGGATTTTAAGTCGAACCTGGTGCTGGTATTTTAAATTACCGGTATTGAGAAGTCCCTCGCAATACCGGTTTCTGTGATTATTTGAGCAATGCCGGGGCCGGGCGCGGGTCCACGTCACTGTTGGCCATCAGATAGGTAAATATCGCATAGGCCGTCTGGTTTTGTTGAATGTCTTCAGGCGCAATTTTGTCCAGCGTATCGTTGGGTGTGTGGTGGTAATCAAAATAGTGAGTACCATCCTGACGCAGAGACACAACCGGTACCCCTTTCGCAGGTAGCATGGAAATATCCGGGCCACCTGTAGCGGTATTAGTGCCTTCTTCGATACCCAGTGGCGCTAAATGCTGCATAAGCTCTTTCACAAAAGGCAGGGCTGCAGGAGCAAAGCGGGTGTCTAATTGATAAATCTGGCCGGCACCAAAATCAGATTCTGCGGCCACGATAATTTGCCCCAGTTCTTGTTCGTTGGCTTTGGCGTACTCTTTTGCACCAATCAGCCCAAATTCTTCATTGGCATAAAGCACTACTCTGATGGTGCGTTTCGTTGCCCCCAGGGTTTCTTTTATCAGGGTGGCCGCTGCAGTGACAATTCCCACACCTGCACCGTCGTCTAAAGCGCCGGTTCCTTCATCCCATGAGTCCAGGTGTGCGCCAATCAGTACTATTTCTTCTGGCTTTTCGGTACCGGTGATTTCCCCGATAACATTGTAGGAGGTCTGCCAACCGTGCTCTTTAGCCTGCACATTGAGGTGCATTTTAACAGGAGCTTCCTGGCTGAACATATACTCCAGTGTATCAGCATCGGCATTGGACAGGGCGCCTGCCGGAATTTTTTCCACATCCGGGCTGTACTGCATTGCTCCGGTGTGGGCAAAGCGACTTTGGTCGGTACCCACTGAACGGATAATCACCGCCTGAGCCTCTAACATGGCTGCTTCAATCGCGCCCCTGGAGCGACCAATCACGACCGGGCCGTAACCTTTACCCGCTCTATCTCGCTCCATGCGTTTGTTAATAAAAACGATATTGCCTTTTATCTCATCGACTGAGCGGGTTTTTAAATCTTCCAGCGAATCCACCATGATCACCTTAGCTGTGATGCCGGCTTCGGGAGTGGCAACAGACCCGCCTAAAGCGGTTACTACCAGTTTGTGTTCAAACGGCTTAATAATGTTGGCATCTGCGAGTCCTCGGGACCAGTTCCGCACCCGAACCGGTTGCTTGTAAACTTTGTCAAAGCCAAGGCTACGCAACTTATCTTCAGCCCAGAGCACGGCCTTTTTATCGCCTTCACTGCCCGCAATACGGGGGCCTACTTCACGTGTAAGAGAGGCGACAACTTCGTATGCCAGTTGGCTTTCCGAGGAGGCGTTTTTTAATGCTTCAATGTCGTTTTTGGTGTCAGCCCAGCAGGTAGCGCCGGACAATAAAATAGCGGTAGCTAACAGTTTTTTAAGCATAAGTATTTGATTTTTATAGTTCGCATTTGAGATTAACATCTTAACTGATTGCTATCAGGATGTCTTGAGAATACTTTGGGGGGAGAGGCGCAGAAAAAGGTGAATTGCAGATACAAAAAAAGCGTCTTGCGACGCCTTTTTTGTGAAACTTATGTGCTTACGCTAAAGCTTTGATCTGAGCAGTCAGACGGCTCTTAGTACGAGCTGCTTGATTCTTGTGGATCAAACCTTTAGTTGCCATACGGTCAAGAATAGGCGCAGCAGCAACAAATGCTTCCTGAGCGGCGTTCTTTTCACCTGCATCAATAGCAGCACGTACTCTTTTTATATAAGTACGCATCATAGAACGACGGCTTGCATTGTGCTGGCGGCTCTTTTCTGCCGTAATTGCACGTTTCTTAGCAGACTTGATGTTAGCCAAGATAACACTCCCAAAACGATTCAACTGTAAATTCGAGGGTGCGAATTCTGCCGAGTTTAGCCCCGAATGTCAAAGTATTTATTACATTTATTGTATAAAAAGTGAGTTTCGGGCTGCAGGCCCCGGTTTGTCCCAGGTTTTGCTCTGTAGATTAGCGATATATTCTGATGTCGGGCTTAATCTGGCTATTGCTTTTTGGATCGGTTGTTGTAAGTTTTAGCTGCATAAATTGCCAGTCTGTGGGCAAATTCGATGTTGACCGGACGGCACCCGTAGGCTGATTTAAGAAAACGGCCGGGTGGTGCGAGTCATTCCCAATTATTTTTAAAAAAATCCGGTACCTGTCAACCAAATAACCTGCGGTCCGTTTATCCTGATAGAGGCCGTAAAAAAGGAGTTCTGTAAGATGCGGAATGACAGCGTCGCTGGTTGTTTCGTCGTCTGAACAATCGCTATGACATCAGCTGCTACGATGTTCGACAATCACACAACAAGTGACCAGGAAGTGTTTGATTCGTTGGATGCTTTTCTCGCGTATATTGAAAAGCGGGCCTACCGGATGGCGTTACTGGCGGTTGGGCAGCATGCTGACGCCATTGATATATTGCAGGATGCCATGATGAAACTGGTGACCAATTACGGGGATCGTCCTGGCAATGAATGGCGACCACTGTTTTACCGGATCTTAAACAACCGCATCACTGACTGGCATCGCCAGCAAAAGTCCAGGAGCCGATTGTTTTTTTGGCGGACAACAAAAAATGAAGACGATAGCGATGAGCTCTGTGAGCAGGTGCCCGACGAAAAAATGGATGCACCGGCACAGGCGTTAAACAAAGTGATACAGCAACAAGATATGTTACAGACAATAGAAAAGTTACCTTTGAAGCAACAACAATGTTTTTTGTTACGCAGTTGGGAAGGTCTCTCTGTCGCGGAAACGGCCGATATCATGGGCTGTTCCCAGGGGAGTGTAAAAACACATTTTTTCAGAGCTGTGCAAAAGCTAAAAGCGGTACTGGAGGAGCAACATGACATCGTCATCTGAACAACAGATCAGCAAAAAGGCGGTAGCCGCGTTAGAGCAGGCCAATGAAACCCTGAGTGATGATGCGTTGGCGGATATCGCTCAGGCCCGGATGGCAGCCTTAAGTGCTGCCCGGTCCAGACAAGCCAGAGGCACGCGTTCCGCAGTTACAATACCTTTGTGGGAGCGTCTGCGTCGGGAAGTGCTGTTACACCAGTTTCGCTTTGTGGCGCCCGCAGCAGTTGCGGTCGTTGTGGCAGTACTAGTAAGCTATAACTCTTTTGATACCGTGCCCGTTCTGCCTGGCGATTTTCTGACAACAGATATGCCTTCCGAAGAACTGGCCATGCTGGAGGATTTGGAGTTTGCAAGCTGGTTGGCAGAACAACAGCAAGAGGGTCATCTTTAGTATGATGATGATGCTGCTGGCGGCCCCTTCATTGGCTGACAAAGATAAAACATCGGAAATCCCCGAGCTGTCGTTTCTGGAGTTTTTGGCAGAAATGGAAGTGCTGGAAGGCGAGCTTATGGCACCTGTTGATATGCTGACAAAAGGTGAAAACTCATTGCCCATAGGCGATATTAAAGCGGCGGATTATCACAGATTTATCAATCTGGTTGACGCCGAACTTAGCCAGCTAATGGAGGAGTCGGGCACTGAAACTACAACCAATACTGAACAGGAGGACAAGCCATGATGCGATTCACACTGTTAATTTGCCTGTTGTTTTGTCATTCGGTTAATGCGGTTGAGTGGCAGGACCTATCCAGACAGCAGCAGCAGGTACTGCAAAATGCGCAACAAAACTGGACTGATCTGTCTCAGGAGCACCGCCAAAAACTGATCTTGGGAGCGGATCGATGGCTGGCAATGGATAGTGGACAAAGGCAGCAAATCAAACAGCGTTTTGATACCTGGCAGGCGTTGAAGCCAGAACAACGCCAGCACCTGAAAGAGCAATTCCAGAAATTCAGACAATTGTCGCCGGAACAACGCCAGCAAATGCGGGGAGCTTTTGATAAATTTCAAAAATTGCCCAAAGAACAACGGGCTAAGATGCGGGAAAAATTTCAACAGGCGAAACAAAAAAATCAGAACCGGCGTGGCAACAAAGGTAAGCCCCGACGTAAACCTGATTAATGCATGACACCATACAGGCGAGTTTTAAATGGATAACCGAAATCAGATCAACTGGGGCATTATTGGCTGTGGCGAAGTCACCGAGGTGAAGAGTGGCCCGGCCTATAAGAAAACCCCCGGGTTTAAATTGGCAGCAGTGATGCGACGCAATGCCGAACTGGCAGAGGATTACGCCAAACGCCATCAGATTGAAAAGCACTATGCCTGCGCAGATGCATTAATCAATGACAGTGATATCGATGCTGTGTACATTGCCACGCCGCCGGACAGCCACAAACAATATGGGTTACAGGTCGCTGCTGCCGGTAAAATTTGCTGTATCGAAAAACCATTAGCCCCTTCTTATGCCGATTGTCAGACGATAGTTAGTGCCTTTGCTGCAGCAAAGCTGCCTTTGTTTGTGGCCTATTATCGTCGCACACTACCTCGTTTTAATCAGGTGAAAACCTTGCTCGACGATGGCGAAATTGGCCAGGTCAGGCATGTTAACTGGCATCTGAGTAAAGCCGCCAGCGAACTGGATCGCTCTGGTGGGTATAACTGGCGCACTGACAAACAGGTTGCACCCGGTGGCTATTTTGATGATTTGGCCAGCCATGGATTGGACCTGTTTGCTTACTTATTAGGAGAATATATCCAGGTCAAAGGTATCGCCAGAAATCAACAACAGTTCTATTCTGCATATGACGCTATATCAGCCTGTTGGTCACACGCTTCAGGTGCGACGGGTTCTGGTAGTTGGAATTTTGGCAGTGCGGCCCGCGAAGACAAGGTAACCCTGTATGGCAGTGCAGGTGAGATTCAGTTTTCAGTGTTTGACGAAGGGCCGGTTGTGTTGTTGAAAGGGGGCGAACGGCGGGAGTTTTGGATTGAACATCCGGAAAATATCCAGTTGCATCACGTTCAGAGTATGCAGCAGGCACTCGTCGGCGGTTTACCTCACCCTTCTACCGGAGAGTCGGCAGCCCATACCGGTTGGGTGATGGACCAGATTTTAGGAATCGAATAACCGAACCCCTATTTACTTTTGCGCTTACCGGGAAACAACTTAAACCAAAATGCCGCTGCAAGGGCAAAGCCGGGCAAAATAAACAGGCGCCAATAAACGGGGCATTACTGTTTCCCTGGTTAACACGATCTTCTCACAGGCAATAGCGCGGAATTTAGTTGTTTAGTTCAGTGATATGTAACAATTCGCCCACCGGTCCCCAAAGGAAAAATACCTTGCCCCATGACTCCTGAGAAATTTCAGATATTTGGGTTTTGTATGGCGTGTTGGCGCAAAGTGCGTAGGCCTGGTCGATATCGGAAACGCAAATTTGCAACATAAAATTGTCTGCCAGTTCGGCATTGTAAAAGCGCTGCAAAAAGAGCTGACATTCGCCGTTGCTTAAAAGGGTTAAGTCATCGCTGACATATTCTGACTGAAACCCAATGTCGGTATAAAAAGCCTGTGATTGCTCATAGTCTTTGCTGGGCACAAAAGCTTTAATATCAATTACCTGCATTGCGTTTCCTTGTTGTAATAATCAGTGTTTGGAAGGTGCACAGGCGCGGGTAATATCAGCAGGAGCCGTATCTAATTCAGATTTGGTGACTTTCAGATAACGGATAAAGCTGTATATAAACAGGCTAACCAATAGAACAACCTGCAGGTTGGACAGATTGAGATTGCCGAAGAATACCAGGTCATTAAGCAACAGGCCACAGATCAGTGACATGCTTGCAATAGCACCTGCTTTGGAGTTTCCGGACATTGCCATTTCCCTGGTTGATTTTATTACCTTGTCATATTATACCAATCCCACTAAATATTAAATCACTGAGTTGGTCAAATATGTAGCGGGATTGGTATTACCCTGGTAGCACGGCAGTTTTTAAGCGCAAGCGGTTTGTCGAACAGGCTCAGCGTAGCATCACATCAAACACCAAACCCAGGGAGCTCATATAAACAAAATAAATGGCCGCTGATTTTAGCAGTGTGTTCCGCCAGGACTCCTGAAACATAGTTTTAAATGCCTGCAAAACATACCAGACGAAATAGCCAGCCGGAAGTACTTGTAATAGCACAAAGATCAGGTGTCGTTGTTCTGCCGTTTCCAGCGTGGCTGTGATCAACAGTACGAGGTAGGCGACACAGTGCAGGTGGATAGCGAACACCAGGCAAGCCATGTAGTAACTATGGCGATACAACAGCTTTACATAAAGTGCGTAAATGGGCAGCAGCACAAACATAATACGGGAATAAAGTTCTGTGGTGGATTCCGGTCTGGCTTCCGTGCCACTATATAAGTGCAGAAACGACGAAAGCAACAAGAAGAACAGCAGACTGAACACCAGATACAGCCTTAATGGCGGGGTGTACTTCTGACGCTTACCCTGTTGATATTCATGAGCCGCCAGGCCCGGTTTAAGCAACAGGGTTTTCAGAGTAAGCATTAAACGGCCATCAATATCTAATAACTCGTGCAGTGATTCTCTCATGAACAACGGAAAGGGTTGACGATGGCTTTTAGTATTCTGGCCACACTCCGAACAAAAATTGTCGGTATCAGAAAGCGTTGTTTGGCAATTGGCGCAGGTTTTCATCGTTATTCTTATATTCTTAACTGAAAGCGTATACTGCTTATCTTAACGGTAGCGATGCCCGGTAAGCAAAATAATCACCAGGACTATCGCTTTGGACCCGAAGGATACAGAGTTTCAATGGTTGCCGGGATTCACTATGATAGCGAGCTCCCGGATTTAACAAGGTTTGATATGCACTGGATTGATTTAGAAAACTGGCCAAGAAAGCGACATTTTGAAATGTTTCAGGGGGTTGATATGCCCCATTTTAATGTTGTGGGGGAGTTAGATGTCAGCCACGCGCTGGCCTTTTGTAAAACTCACTCAATGTCCAGTTTCGCATTGATACTGTACTTAATTTCCCGCACTGCCAATGAAATGGACAACATGCGCTATCGCATTCGCGATGGCAAAGTCTGTTTGCACACCTCAGTGGACCCGGCGTTTACGGTGTTAGGCGATGATGAACTGTACTATCATTGTCGCACTCGCTATCGATCAGATTTGCTGGCTTTTTGTGAGGACGTCAGGCAGCAAATTGCGTTGTCAGTGAAAGATAAAGTGCTACATACTGAACCGGGTGTGGATGATGTGATATATCTTTCCTGTATTCCCTGGGTGGCGTTTAAAGGTATTAGTCATGCGATGCATATGAATCCGGTGGATTCGATTCCGCGCTATTATTGGGGCAAGTACGAATCTCACGGTGACAAAACCCTGATGCCTTTTGCTGTGCAGGTGCATCATGGTGTGGCTGATGGTTTGCACGTCGGTCGGCAGTTTCAGGCGATGCAGGCCTATCTGAATCAACCGGAACAACTTTTGACCTAACCGCCTGGCTATTCCCGCTGCGCAAATTGACAATCGGTGCTTATCTCTTAACCTTATGGATATGCACCATTATATTCATTGCCTATGATTCTCGGGCGTCGGGATTTCTGCAAGCGGCTTAGCCGTTGTGTTCAATCTATGGCACTTCCCGGTGTCAGCCTCTTTTCAGGCTTAAGCTTGTGGCTTTTATTGGCTGGCGTTTTGCTGCCTTTTAGCGCGCTTTCAGCATCAGTAATCTTGCCAACGGGGGAGCAGTATCGCTTAAACCTGGCCAACTACAGCGAATACAGGTTTGTGGATGACGCAGTCACCTACCCTGAAATGCAACAATCGGCAGCCTCTGGTTGGCAGGTACTACGGGGCAATTCCGCATCGTTTGGCTACAAACCCGGCAAAGCAGCATGGTTTCGTTTTAGTATTCAGTCCGATATCAGTGCCTTACCCTATCTGTTGTTTGATTATGCCATTCTGGATGATATTCAGGTGTTTATTGAACAGCCCGGGGATGCTCCGCCAGTCGTTAAATATTCTGGCGATCACCTGGCTCCGGCTTCACGGGAAGTGCAACATCGCAAACTGGTGGTGCCATTGACGCTCAATGCCGGACAAACCCAAATCTATGTGCGGGTAAAAACAGGCAGTAGTTACACCGTACCTATGTTGCTGACCGGCAAGGCGCATTTTAATGAAACGGAGTCCCTCAATAATATCCTGTTGTCCGGATTAACCAGGGGCGCTTTGTTTATGATCCTGCTGAATCTGTTTGGTGGGATCCGACTGCGGCACCCAGGTTATCTGTATTATGCGGCGTTTGCCACTGCATTTACCTTGTTTAACCTTACCATGCACGGCTATTTTCGCTACTACCTGTTGCCTGTCTGGCCGCACTTCAATGATATGTTGACGGTGGTCTGGGGGCAGCTGGGCGGAATGACCTATGCGTTGTTTCTGACCGTGTTTTTACCGCTGAAAAAGCGCTACCCGGTGGATTACAACATCTGTCAGGCCCACGCCGTATTGTGCGCTCTGTTAGTGCTGTTGTCTGTTGTCGGACTTTACAATCACATTCAGATAGTGACTCACTTACTGAACGCCACATTTGCTTTGTATTCTATGGTTTTAGCTATCAGGGCCTGGCGAGGTGGTGTAACGACCGCGGTGTATTTGGTATTGGGCTGGGTTTGTTTGATGGTGGGGGTCATTGCTAAAGCGATGACCGCGCTCGGTCTACTGGCTTACAGCGATATTCTGTTTCACAGTTTCGATGTGGGCATGACGCTCAACTTTACCTTGATAGCATTTGGCCTGGCATCACGCATTGTCGATATTCAGGAGCGTGAAAAAGTGGCCAGAGAGGAGGCCGACAGCGCGAAAACGCTGGCGATACTAAATATGGAACACTACCGTGCCTTATTTGAGTATGCGCCAATTCCCATGTTTAAAGTCAATGAACAGGATCATTTTATCGAAGCCAATAAGGCGTTTTTGAAGTTATTTGGTTACCCGTCACAACAGGCGCTGGTGACCGCCAAAGTGCAGAGCCGCTCGGTGTACTGCCGCCAGAAAGATTACCTGAAATTATTGTCAGATTTGCGCCATTACGGCGTGGCTGATGCTGAAATCAAAATTCGTTCAACTCAGGGAACCGAGCATTGGGTGCGGATCTCTGTGCGCAAAGTAACGGATTCTGATGTCATTATTTATGAAGGTGCCTGTATTGATGTTACCGCGCAGGTGGAACAGCAGGCATTTGAAATTGCCGCCCACAAGCGGGAGGTAAATCAACTGGAAGCGCTGGTGGCAGGTGTCGCCCATTATCTCAATACTCCGCTGGGTACAGCCAATACCGCTCAGTCAGTGGTGTCCGGTAAAACCACGGAAGTGGAACAGGACCTTTCTGCACAAAAACTCACCGCAGCCCGGTTGCGCAATTTTCTGGATGTTGTGCAACAAAGTGGTCAGGTGATTAAAAGCAGCCTGGATAAATCCATTAATGTGGTGGAGCGCTTTAAGGAACTGAACCCGGAAGAGCAGCAGGTGATCCGTACCCCCATTAAGGGAACTGAATTGCTAAAAACACTGAAAGCAACCTTACCGCAAGACATACAGGACAATGTGGCAATCCTGTTAGATGACACAACCGATAAGGTGCGTTTGTTACCGATAAAACCTCTGATAGACGTGCTTAAAAAACTCACGATCAATGCCTGGCATCACGGTGCTGCAACTGAAGTTTATATTGCAATCAATGAGGGCGCTGGTGGGCTGAATATCGTCGTTAAGGATAATGGCAAGGGTTTGTCAGAGGAAGTACGGGCGGAAGATTTGTTTGCCCCGTTTTATGCCAGAACACTGAGCCTGCAGGAGGTCAGTGGTCTGGATTTATTTGTGGTGAAAACCATAGTACAAAACCGTCTCAATGGTAAGGTGCAGGTGGACAAAGGGGCGTTGCCGGCACTGCATTTCCACCTTTGGTTGCCCGATCAAAGATAGACCCACTTATCATAGTAAAGCGCTTTCAGAATTGTTTCAGGCTCGCTATTATCATTGTGCTTTAAAACAACTAACTTAAATGGAATAACAATATGAAGCACATCAAATGCGGTTTTCCTGCGACTTTAAAGTTATGCGTATTTTCGTTGCTGGCCTTGTTTGTTAGTCTGGTCCAGGCGAGTTCAGAAGAGCTAAATTTCGCACTTTTAGAGAAAAAGGAAGACTTAAAGTCAGGCTATATTGATGTCTGGTATGATTCATCGAAGGACAAAACCTATTTAAAAGTCGCCAGGACGCTGGGGGATTTTATTTATCAAACCAGTTTACCTCATGGGCTTGGTTCCAATGATGTGGGACTGGACAGGGGGCAACTGGGACATACCCGCCTGGTGTCGCTGCAACCCTCGGGTAACAAAGTTCTGTTAATTCAGGAAAACACCGAATATCGCGCCACCTCTGACAATCCGGTTGAGGTTAAGGCTATCCAGGACTCGTTTGCCAATGCGATAATCTGGCAATTTCCGCTGGTGGATGAAAACCAAACTCACTGGTTATTGGACGCTTCTGAGTTTTTGTTGCGTGACACCCATGAAGTGGCTGACCGATTAAAGCAAACTAAACAAGGTAGTTTTAAGCTGGATGTATCGCGCTCCAGCGTTGACGCTGCCAGTTACAAATCATTTCCTCTGAATACCGAACTGGAAGCACGCCTGACATTCACCGGATCAGAACCAGGTGAATATGTCAGACAGGTGGCGATCGATGCCAAAAACGTTTCTTTGCGTATTCGTCACAGTTTCGTGGCGTTACCTGAGCCGGGTTATCAGCCTTTGCAGTATCATCCACAAAGTGGTTATTTCGCCTACTCATTCCAGGATTACGGTAAGCCTGTCAACGAGTCGCTGACACAACAATGGATACCGAGGCATCGCCTGGCGAAAAAGGACCCAGGCAGTGCTATGTCTGACGCTGTAAAACCAATTGTGTATTATCTGGATGCCGGGGTGCCGGAGCCGGTAAAAACCGCCTTGTTAGATGGCGCTCGTTGGTGGGCGGCCGCTTTTGAAGCCATCGGGTATAAAAATGCTTATCAGGTGAAGGTGTTGCCTGAAGACGCCGACCCAATGGATGTGCGCTATAACATTATTCAATGGGTTCACAGGGCCACCAGGGGCTGGTCTTATGGCGCCAGTATTATCGACCCCAGAACCGGTGAAATTATTAAAGGCCATGTGTCTCTGGGATCATTGCGCATTCGTCAGGATTACCTGATTGCGCAGGCCATGTTATCGCCCTTCGCGGGAGAAGCCACCGAAGATAGTCAGTTACAAAACCTGGCTATTAATCGCATCAAACAATTATCTGCTCACGAAGTTGGCCATACTCTGGGGTTAGCACACAATTTTGCCGCCAGTGCTTACGGGCGTGCGTCGGTGATGGATTACCCGCATCCGCTATTTGAATTGCGTGGTGGCACAATCCACGCGGAAAATGCATATACCGACTCTTTGGGTATCTGGGACAAACGGGCTATCGCCTACGCCTACACTGATTTTGGTTCCCGCGATGCTGCTCTGTTACGGGCGGCAATGTTGCAGGAGAATCAGCAAAAGGGATATTGGTTTATCTCTGATGCCGATTCACGTGATATCAGCGACGCTCATCCGCTGGCCAGTTTATGGGACAACGGCGACAATGCTGTGGAGGAACTGAATCGGGTTATCCGCTTGCGGGCGCAAGCACTAAAGAGGTTTGGCGAAGCGTCGCTCAGAGTGAATCGCGCCTATTCAGATTTAGAAGAGATATTAATTCCGCTGTATTATTTTCATCGCTATCAGACCATAGCGGCAGGGAAATATATTGGTGGCTATCAATATCACTACGCAATCAAAGGGCAGGGGCAACCTGGCAATTTACCCGCGAGTGCTGAACAACAAGAAAAGGCCATTGAGGCACTGTTAAAAACCCTGTCCCCTGACTTTCTGAATATCAGTGATGCTGCCGCAGCACTGATACTACCTAAAGTTCACAGTAGTTATCGCAGCAGAGAAAGTAATGATGGGGCGATGGGGGTGGTGTTCGACCGCTTTGCTCTGGCTCAAAAGGCGGTGCAACACACACTTAATATCTTGTTGGACGACGCTCGCCTGATGCGTCTGTCACAACAGGGCGCCGTTGATGGCAAGATACCTGCGGTACCGGAATTGCTGGTCGCAATCCACAAGAGTTTGTTTGATAAGCTGTACACGGGTATTAAAGCGGAGATTCAGGTGCAGAGTTTATCGCTGATCAACAGCAATTATCTCAATAAATTGCACAGTGCAAAAACGCCGCAAGTACTCAAAGAACAGTATTTTGTTGCACTGCAGCAAATTCAGCAGTCACTGCAACAATTACAGGGACGGCAGGATATCAGTAAGGCGCTGAAACGGCATATCGAGTTCGAATTATATCGGTTGCCAAAGGCAATTCATTCCGATAGCTGGCAACCTGCTGCCTTACCGGTAATGCCACCGGGATCGCCCATTTAAAATTGCAGCGGAAAACCGTTTGCCAGAGTTTTAACGATTGACAGTTTGGCTCTGGCTAACTATGGTTGGGCATATTAAAATAATTTACAACAAAGTGTTACAGAGGAATTCAGCGTGACAATTGAAATCAATCTGGAATTATCAGACGCAGATTTAGCTCATTTTAAACAGCTTATGCAGGAAGCTATCCAAAAAAATAGTGGCCTGTCGGAAGATGAAGTGCTTGAAAAAGCACAGGCAGTGGTCAGTCAAATGGAGCAGTCGAACCAGCCGGATTTTGTGAAGTCTCGTGTCAGTTCACTGGCGGATCTTATCGCCGCCGTGAAAGATGAAGAATGGCAAATGCCGGAAGACGAGAAGAAAGATATCTTAACGTCTTTAATTTACTTCAGCGAACCGCAGGATTTGGTACCAGATGATATTCCGGTACTGGGCTTTTTAGATGACGCCATCATGATCGAATTGGTCATTCAGGACATGTCATTGGATTTGCGTTCTTATCGCCAGTTCTGCAGCTTCAGAAGAACTGAAGAAAAGCGCCGTGGTGATGCAGCCAAAGTCGACAGAGATTCCTGGTTGGCAGGAACCCGTTCAGAAATTCGGGCTGCAATGCGCAAAGATCGCAAAGCGTCATCCAAACGCAGCTTCTTCCGACGCATTATGTAATAAAGAGCAAATTCTATTGAAAGGCGAGCTGTTGATGCTCGCCTTTTTTGTTGCTCATTTTGTTCGCCAACGCCTTTGCGGATCTTTGGTTTCCCGGATGACCGCTATTTTTTGATTTTTGCCACCGATGATTTGGATTTGACGCCAGGTTTCAGCAGCCAGTAAACGGCGGTCATTGTGATGCCAGGCCCGCTGATATAATTGTTTTATGTGGCTGATGGTGTCGGGATTGCGGTTGATTAATTCCCGGGCAAGAGTGTTTGCCTGACTCAACGGGTCGTCACTGACATGAGTCACCAAGCCGTGTTTCAGGGCATATTCACTGTCCACTTCTTTCGCCGTCATGGCCAGTTCCATGGCGTGATCAACTGCCATTATTTCGCGTAAAGCCAGGGTGCCGCCCATATCCGGAATAAGGCCCCATTTATTTTCCATGATGGCCAGGCTGGTTTCGGGGTGAGCAATTCTGAAATCACCGCCAAGAGCGATTTGCAGACCACCTCCCCAACAGCGGCCGTGTAACACCATAATTACCGGTACCGCTAAACGCCGCCAGTTGACACTGACTCGCTGAGCTAAGTTGGCTTGTCCGGGAAGCCATTTCCACAGCAACTTCATGGCGTTTTTCGGGTTTGCCAGCACACTCTTTACATCGATCCCACTGCAAAAATCAGCACCTGCACCTTGCACAATGATCACCCTGACGCCTTTGTTTTTGCGCAGTAATTTTGCGACTTTATCCAGCTCCTGAAACATGGCCATATCAATGGCATTTAGCTTGTCTGGCCGGTTTAGGGTGACTGTGGCTATCCCATCGTCAATTTGACAGGTTAGGCGGGTGTAATTTTCCATGGTGGTTTTCCTTAAAATATGTAGCCCAGATTCATGGACCAACTGTGGCTGTTGTCATCACTGCCAAAATCACGGCTGGCATCTACATCCAAAATCCAGTTTTCAGCAACACTCACAGCCACATAAACATTGATCAAACCGTAACTTTCTGACCCTGATGCTACCAGATTATTGCGATTGTGGTTGGGTTCTGAACGATTTCGACGGTTGGGTGCTCTTTGTTCGGTATTCTGGCTTTGCGTTTCTGAGTTGAATACCTGATTCCAACTCACATAGCTGCCATAACTGAGTTCGTAAACGTCATTTGGCCTGTTAAATCCGGTCAGGTTCAGTGCAATTGAGCCGATTGTGGCATTGCCAGGCGTGGTCGTGTGTGTCATTGCACGGTCCGGATCGTCAGGGCGGTCAGTTTGCTGTTGTTGCCAGTCACTGTAATGCAAACCGGCTGAACTGGTTAACTGCCAATTATCATTATTTACCCAGTGATAACTCACTCCCGAAGAGTGGGTTTTTGAGTGGATTTTTAGCGTAGAATCTGGACCTGGACCATTATCCAGGGTGGATTGTTTATCGTTGTATACACTGTATTGGTAATAGGCGCTCCATTGTTCCTGATAATAACTGACACCGGCTCCCCAGGCGTCTGCTTTGTAGCTGAGCCTGATAGGGGCATCAGGCTGTCGCGCGTCTTGCAACTGACCGATGTCCAGGCTGAGCGACCAGTCTTCGCTTAGGTCGTAATTGAGCAACAGGGAACCACCATCAGGTGACAGGAGATAACTGTTTTCGCCAACATATGCCCACTGTTCTTCTGAGTTGTAGCTCAGATAAAGGCTGCTGGCCTGAGACAAACAAGGCACAACAGAGAGTGCCCACAATAAGAGCGTATTTTGCTTGATGGTCATTATTGATGTTTTGTTTGTGTGACAAAGCGCGCTTGTTACTTACAGGTAAAAGAACCAAAACAGCGCACTGTGTCAGAAGCTTAACGGGTAATGAAACATAGTACTGGCGTGTTCTGATTGCAACCGGGTTTGTTCAGGAAAGAGAAGGGGATGGGCGGAAATGCTTACAAGCATTAAAATAAACAGGAGAGTGCAGAGGCACTCTCCACATTACTATAAAATAGCCTGGTTTAAACCACGGCATCTTCTTCCAGCTCTGCAATACAGGAGCGTATTGCCTGACGGGTGGCTTTGCGACTTTGTTGATGGGCTTCAAATTCATCTAAATTGATATCACCACTGCTGTCACTGTCCATATCGGTAAAGGACTCCGGCGCTTTTGACAGGGCATTATTCTGCGCTTCTTCCAGGGATATAAATCCATCTTCTGAAGTATCTGCCGCGTTAAAGCGATCTTGTGGTGAGTCAAAGCGACTTTCATCTGGTACGGTTATGGAGTCATCATCTTCGGCAAGTGTTGTCACACAGGCTACAATCTCAGCGGCGATATCAGAGTGATCCGGCGCTTCACCACGACGATTACTGGTGGCTTCTTCTAAGGACAGAAAACCATCTTCGTCACTATCTTTGCGATTAAATCGGTTTGCGACTCTTTCCTCCAGACTGGCGGTGAATTCATCCAGAGTCAGCAGTCCATCGCCGCTGCTATCCAGATGTTCAAAAACCTGCTCTGCTGAGCGTCCACGATCCCTGTCTCCGCCGTGAGGGCCGCGCTTTGCCTGAACAGCGGAGCTAAAAATGATAGATAACATAAGGCTTGTGGTGAAAATTGCCAATGGGCGTTTAATAACGAGTTTGGTCATTTCAGACTCCTTGAGTTTAATTAACTGCGATATGCATGCCTGATATTCAGGCAAATTTGCGTGTGTCATTACCTACAACGCAACCAGGGCTTTGACGTTGACACTGTCGAACAAAAAAATTTAAAACTTTTTCGCTGGCAATACTGAATAACCTGGCGAATAGGCGCATAATATGGTGAAAATCAGCCACTTAGCTTTCGTTCTCGCGTGTCAAAAAAGTTACTAAAATCCGGTGTTGTGGTCAGTGCCATGACCTTTATTTCCCGAGTCCTTGGTTTGCTCAGGGATATCGTGGTGGCCAACATCATGGGGGCGGGGTTGGCAGCGGATGTGTTTTTGTTCGCCAATAAGATACCGAACTTTTTACGCCGTTTGTTTGCTGAGGGAGCCTTTGCACAGGCGTTTGTGCCGGTACTGGCGGAAGTACAACATCAACAAGATTTAGATAAAACCCGGTTGTTTATCGCCCATATGGCAGGCACGCTGGGCACCATAGTGACCCTGGTAACCATTATTGGTGTTATTGCCTCGCCGGTCATTGTGGCATTGTTTGGTACCGGCTGGTTTCTGGATTATTACCACGACGGACCGGATGCCGCCAAATTTGAACTTGCTTCACAACTGTTAAAAATCACCTTTCCCTATCTCTGGTTTGTGACGCTGGTGGCCTTATCCGGTGCCGTACTCAATTCCCTGAATCGTTTTGCGGTGTCGGCGTTTACGCCGGTATTGTTAAACGTCGCCATCATAGCCTGTGCATTGTGGTTACATGATGGCTTTTCCCAACCGGCTTTTGCATTGGCCTGGGGGGTGTTTCTTGGCGGTGTGCTGCAGTTGTTATTTCAGTTGCCATTTCTGGCTAAAGCCGGTGTATTGGTGCGCCCTAAATGGGGCTGGCGAGATAATAGCGTGCAAAAGGTGCGTAAACTGATTATTCCCGCTTTATTTGGCGTATCCGTTGGGCAAATTAATTTGTTGCTGGATACCGTCATCGCCAGTTTTTTGGTAACCGGCTCTATCAGTTGGCTGTATTACTCTGACCGCCTGTTGGAATTTCCCCTGGGTTTATTTGGCATCGCCATCGCCACGGTGATCCTGCCAACCTTATCCCGCAATTTTGTGGCGGCTGAAAATCAGGCTTTCCAAAAGAATATGGATTGGGGAGTGCGTATGGTGTGTCTGCTGGGGCTTCCGGCTGCAGTCGGGCTGGCTGTATTAGCTGAGCCCATGTTAATGGTACTTTTTCAGCGAGGCGAGTTCACCGTAGAAGATGCCCATTTTGCTTCATTGAGCTTAACTGCCTATGCCACCGGACTGTTGAGTTTTATGCTGGTTAAGGTTTTGGCGCCTGGCTTTTATTCCCGGCAGGATACCAAAACACCGGTTAAATACGGTATCTGGTGTATGGTGGCCAATATGGCCTTTAATCTGGCCTTTGTACTGCCATTGGGGTACGAACTGGGCTTTATTGGACTGGCAATGGCCACATCGGCATCTGCGCTATTAAACGTTATTCTGCTGTATCAACGCTTACACAAAGACGCGGTGTTCCGAATATCTAAAAACACGCTCTGGTTTATTGTCAGGGTGGTGTTGGTGAGTGCCGTGATGGGATACAGCGTCTATCAACTGGATATTCCCATCAGTGAATGGGCGCTGTTAACCCTGGATGCCCGCATTCTGATGCTGACTCAATTACTGGCTGTTGCTGTTGCTGTTTATCTGGCAGGTTTGCTTTTGTTGGGCATCAGGCCGAAACACCTGATGCAGAAATAATAACAGTGCTTATTGTGGCTTTTTACGACGGGCTACGATGGCACGCACATCTTCCAGTAACTGCTGGCTGTCGAAAACAATGCCATCTTTGATGGTGTAACGAATGCCTTTAGTGCGAATGGGTTGATTTTCTCCGTTAAGTTTAAAATGCCCGGTGCCGTAAAGGACCTTGAAATTCTGTATCGGGTTTTCTTTTACGATGACCAGATCGGCCTTTTTGCCCACCACCACAGAGCCGATATCTTCCTCCATGCCCAGCGCCTGTGCACCATTCAAAGTGGCCGACTGAATAACCTCCAGTGGGTGAAAACCGGCTTCCTGCAACAGCTCTAACTCGCGAATATAACCAAAACCATAAATTTTGAAAATATACCCTGAGTCTGAACCGGTAGTCACCCGGCCTCCGTGGTTTTTGTAGTCGTTTAAAAACGTCATCCACAGGCGATAGTTATTTTTCCAGTTGATCTCGTTTTCTGTCGTCCAATCGAACCAGTAGGAGCCGTGCGCATAACGCGACGGTTGGAAGAATTCCCACAGGGTGGGCAACGTGTATTCGTCATGCCAGTCGGCATTCATTTCCCGCATCAGATCGCGGCTGGCTTCATAAATGGTCAGGGTAGGGTTTAAGGTGAAATCCAGTGCCAGCAGTTCATCTCTGACCTGATTCCAGGCGTCGCTGCCTGGTTCTGCTGCTTGCTGCCACAGTTGTCCGGCCTCTTCAAAGCGATGTTGTTCATTCTGGTAGTTATAGTCGTGAGGATAATGCTGAATAATTCGGTCTTTGAATAAGGCTTCGGGCAATCCATACCAATGCTCCATCGTGGTTAACCCCTGACGCGCCGAGTCTAATACATTGGTGCGCATAACATTGAGTTGCGCATGGTGCATAGCCGTGCCCAGTTCCTGTTGTTGGGCTTCTTCTAAGGCGGCCTGCATAATCTGTGGTGGTGCGCCAAAAAACTTGATGCCGGCCACGCCTTTACGTTTGGCGTTGATCACCCATTTTCGGGCATCTTCCGGGGTTTCGATGGCGCTGTCTGATTCCATGCCGAACCCCAGGTATGGCACGATACGGGGCGCGGTAATTTGATTCTTTTCAGCCTGCTTTACTTGCGGCATAACCCAGTCGAGACCATTGAATGAGCCAGGTTCGCGAATCGTGGTGATGCCGTGCGCCAGCCACAGTTTAAACACATATTCTGCTGGAATATCGTCGGCTGAACCACCAATATGGGCATGTAAATCAATAAAACCCGGCAAGACGTAGTAGCCTTCTAAATCCATTTCCTTGTCACCTGGTTGGGCGACGGGTCTTTTGGCGGAAACAATCGGTACATCCGGGTGACCAACTACCGCGATTTGCTTGATTCTGTCCTGTTCAATTACGATGTCCACCGGCCCGATAACCGGTGCGCCTTCGCCACTTACCAGATTTACACCGCGCAGAATTAATCGCTCCCAGGGGCCTTCGCCACGAACCCTGTCTGGTGCAGTTTCTCCCGGTGTACCGGCAGACAATTGCAGGCTTAAAACCAGGGATAGAGTAACGAATAAAAATGACTTAAAGTTCAGCATATTCTTGCCTGTTGCATACCTTTGAGACAAAGACTACCCGAACATTTTTGACAAATCATGAAAAATCGCGGATTTATCCGGTAAAACTGGCTGAAACTACCTGACAGGTTCGTTATAATCCGGTGATTTTTTGCATGAGCCGTGCTTAAACAAGGGGCTGGATTTGGAGTTTATCAGGGGCTTACACAATATACGTGAAGAACATCGCGGTTGTGTGCTCACAATAGGAAAGTTTGACGGCGTGCATTTGGGCCACGAAGCGGTCATCGGACAGCTGCTGGCGCGCTCACAGGAATTTCAACTTCCTTCTGTTGTGATGCTGTTTGAGCCTCAACCGGAAGAACTGTTTATGCCGGACAAAGCCCCGGCGAGACTGAGTCGATTACGGGACAAGTACCAGCGTCTGCAACAACTGGGGGTAGAACGCTTGCTTTGCATCAACTTTACCCCCATGTTTGCGGCACAAAGTGCTGAATATTTTGTAGAGCACTTACTGGTTAAGAAGCTGGGGGTTGCTTTTCTGGTGGTGGGTGATGATTTTCGCTTCGGCAAAGGCCGCACCGGAGACTTTGACTATCTGGTTCAGGCAGGCAAAACCTTTGGCTTTGATGTGATTAACACCGCGAGCCTTTGTCTGAATCAGGCCAGGGTCAGTTCTTCAGCCATCAGACAATTGCTCAGTGAAGATAAGCTGGACGAAGCCAAAGCCATGCTGGGACGCCCATTTTGCATTTCCGGGAAGGTAGTACACGGCGCTAAAAAAGGCCGCACCATCGGTTTTCCGACGGCAAATTTGTTATTGAAGCGTCATCGCTCGCCGGTACAGGGCGTTTATGCGGTTTCAGTGAGAATTAAAGGTGAGCGCTTTATGGGGGTTGCCAATGTTGGCAATCGACCCACGGTAAATGGTGAAAAACCACAGTTAGAAGTACATATATTTGACTATAAAGAGCAGCTTTATGGTCAGTTTATTGAGGTGGATCTGCACCATAAAATCAGACAAGAGCGAAAGTTTGCGTCATTTGACGATCTGAAAATTCAAATTCAGGCGGACGCAATCCAGGCCCGAGAGTGGCTGGAAAAACAGTGTTAATGGTTGCCGGACTGGCATAAACGAGTGGACTTAAGATTACATGACCGATTACAAACATACGCTTAATCTCCCTGATACGGAATTTCCGATGCGTGGTAACCTGGCTCAGCGCGAGCCAGTAATGTTAAAAGAATGGACCGAAAAGCAGCTGTATCACAAGATTCGCGCTGCTAAGAAGGGTAAGACGCCTTTTATTTTGCATGACGGTCCTCCCTATGCGAACGGCAACATTCATATCGGTCATGCCGTAAACAAAATTCTGAAAGACATCATCATTAAATCGAAAACCCTGTCGGATTTTGATTCGCCTTATGTACCAGGCTGGGATTGCCACGGTCTGCCCATTGAACTGATGGTTGAGAAAAAGGTAGGCAAGCCAGGTAAAAAAGTCTCGGCTGCTGAGTTTCGTGAAAAGTGCCGCGACTATGCCAATAAACAGGTGGAAGGTCAAAAAACGGATTTTGTGCGCATGGGCGTGCTGGGTGAGTGGGATAACCCCTATAAAACCATGGATTTTAAATCGGAAGCCGACATTATTCGCGTGTTGGCCAAAATCATCGAAGCTGGCCACCTGGAAAAAGGCTTTAAGCCAGTGCACTGGTGTACTGATTGTGGCTCCGCTTTAGCCGAGGCCGAAGTTGAGTATCAAAACAAAACATCACCCTCGATTGATGTGGCTTTTCCGGTAGTGGATGACGCTGCGTTTATTAAGCCGTTTGATTTAGCCGAAGGGCATCAGGGGGAAGGCGCCGTTTCAGTGGTTATCTGGACCACCACCCCATGGACCTTACCTGCCAACCAGGCAGTTTGCGTTAGCCCTAAACTGGAATACGAACTGGTTCAGATGGAAAAAGACGGTGTGAAACAGCGTTTACTGTTGGCCTCTGATCTGGTGAAAGACTGCATGGACCGTTTCGGTGCAGACAATTATCACGCATTGGGTTACTGCAAGGGTGCCAAGCTGGAGAATTTACAGCTACAACATCCGTTTTACGCGCGTCAGGTGCCGGTCATTTTGGGCGACCACGTCACCACAGATTCCGGTACCGGATGTGTGCACACAGCGCCTGGCCACGGTGTTGACGATTTTAATGTGGGTAAACACTACGACCTGGATGTGGTTAATCCGGTGGGTGCCAATGGCGTATATGTAGAAGGCACCGAAATCTTTGCCGGCGAACACGTATTTAAAGCCAACAGCCACGTGGTGGATGTGCTGACTGAGAAAGGCAATCTGTTGCACCATCACGCTTACGAGCACAGCTATCCGCATTGCTGGCGCCACAAGACACCGATTATATTCCGGGTCACACCTCAGTGGTTTGTTTCCATGGACAAAAATGGTTTGCGTCGCGACTCCTTGTCTGAAATCGCCAAAACCAAGTGGATCCCTGACTGGGGTCAGGGACGTATCGAAAGCATGGTGGAAGGACGTCCTGACTGGTGTATCTCCCGTCAGCGTACCTGGGGTGTACCCATCACACTGTTTATCCACAAAGATTCCGGCGAGTTGCACCCTGACTCTGTCGCGACCATCGAAAAAGTGGCGCTGGAAGTGGAAAAATCCGGTATCCAGGCCTGGTGGGATATCAAGTCTGAAGAGCTGATTGGTGTCGATGCCGAACAATACATTAAAGTGACAGACACGCTGGATGTCTGGTTTGACTCGGGGGTGACACATTACTTTGTCGTGGATCGTCGCGACGATATCCCGGCCTCTGCTGATTTATATCTGGAAGGTTCTGACCAACATCGCGGCTGGTTTATGTCTTCCCTGATGACTGGTGTTGCTGCCAAAGGTCAGGCACCTTATAAGGAAGTACTTACTCACGGTTTTACCGTTGATGAACAAGGCAGAAAGATGTCTAAATCATTGGGTAATACGGTGTCACCTCAGGATGTCATGAACAAGCTTGGCGCTGATATTCTGCGTTTGTGGGTGGCGTCCACCGATTACACCGGCGAGATTGCCGTATCGGATCAGATCTTAAAGCGCGCTGCTGACAGCTATCGCCGAATCCGTAATACCGCCCGTTTCTTACTGGCCAATATCAAAGGCTTTGAACCGGCAACAGATATGTTGCAGGCGGAAGAGATGGTGGCGTTGGACCGCTGGATCATCGAACGAGCTAAAACAGTACAAAAAGAAATTCTGGCAGCCTATGAAGAATATGATCTTATTGTCGTGTCGCAAAAGCTGATGCACTTCTGTTCAGTGGAACTGGGCAGCTTTTATCTGGATATCGTCAAAGACCGTCAATATACCGCGAAAGGTGATGGCGTTGCGCGTCGTTCCTGTCAGACGGCACTGTATCATATCGTGGAAGCGCTGGTGCGCTGGATGGCACCTATCATGAGTTTTACGGCTCAGGAAATCTGGCAAGCTCTGCCTGGCGAAAGAGACGAGTTTGTGCTGACGGATGTCTGGTATCAGGGCTTTGAAAATTACCAGGAGTCTGCTGAGTTTAACAACGCTTACTGGCAACAAATCCTGAAAATCAAAGCGGAAGTGAACCGTGCATTGGAACTGGCGAGAAAAGACAAAACCATTGGTAGTTCATTGGAAGCTAAGTTGACCTTGCACGTTACTGAAGCGCATTACGCGTCATTAAGTCGCCTGGAAAACGAGCTGCGTTTTGTTCTGATCACCTCATTGGCGGATGTGGTGCAGGTCAGCGAAAAACCAGAGGGCCTGAATGACAGTGAATTAGAAGGACTTTGGGTGAGTATCGAAGCTGCTCCCGGAACAAAGTGTGCCCGCTGCTGGCATATCCGGGAAGATGTGGGTAGTCATGAGGCTCATCCGGAGCTGTGTTCTCGCTGTGTTGATAACGTTGAAGGTGATGGTGAAGACAGACATTATGCCTAAGCTCTTTACCGAAACCGGATTGCGCTGGCTATGGGTGGCACTGGTCGCCCTGGCTTTGGATCAATTTACTAAACAGTGGGTGATCCGTGTATTTGATTTGTACGAATCAGTGCAGGTACTGCCCTTTTTCAATCTGACCTACGTACGTAATTACGGGGCGGCATTCAGTTTTTTAAGTGACGCAGGTGGCTGGCAACGATGGTTTTTTACGTTAATTGCACTGGTGGTGAGTTTAGTACTGCTGTGGTGGTTGATACAAAGTAAAAAACAGGAAGTGCTGTTACCGGTAGCCTATGCTTTGATATTGTCGGGCGCGATTGGCAATGTTGCTGATCGCCTGATTTATGGTTATGTCATCGACTTTTTAGATTTTTATTATCAGCAGTGGCATTACCCGGCGTTTAATATTGCCGATAGTGCGATTTTTATCGGCGCAGCTTTGCTGATTTATGATGCCTTTGGCAACAAAGAAAAATCGCAAAACACATCACAAGGTACGTTAAAAAATGACTGAGCAACAGGTGATTACAGATAACAGTGAAGTCATTTTGCATTTTGATCTGAAACTGGAAGATGGCTCGGCTGCCGACAGTACCAGAGTTAACAACAAACCTGCTAAACTGGTGATGGGCGATGGTAGCTTAACGCCTAACTTTGAATCTTGTCTGTTGGGGTTAAAAGCCGGTGATCAAAAAACCTTTACCTTACCCCCAGACGACGCCTTTGGCATGCCTAATCCGGATAACATCCATCATATGGATCGCAGTAAGTTTGGTCTGGATACACCGGCAGAAGAGGGCATGATTATTGGCTTTACTCAACCCGGTGGCATGGAAGTACCTGGTATTATTCGTTCAGTCGCCGGAGACTCAGTGACCGTGGACTTTAATCATCCATTGGCAGGTGAGACCGTGATTTTTTCGGTGGAAATTCTGGAGGTCAGGTAAATGCAAATCAAATTAGCTAATCCTCGGGGTTTTTGCGCCGGTGTTGACCGGGCGATAACGATAGTGGATAGGGCCCTGGAATTGTTTGAACCACCTATTTATGTGCGCCACGAAGTGGTTCACAACAAGTATGTGGTAAACAGTCTTCGCCAGCGTGGGGCGGTATTCGTGGATGAGTTGCATGAAGTACCGGATGATTGCATTGTGATTTTTTCCGCCCATGGCGTCTCACAACAAGTCAGACAAGAAGCAAACTCCCGAGGTCTGAAAGTATTTGATGCCACCTGTCCATTAGTGACGAAAGTACATCTGGAAGTCAGCCGGGCCAGTAAAAAGGGCACTGAATGTATACTGATTGGCCACCAGGGACACCCGGAGGTAGAGGGCACCATGGGCCAGTATGATAACCCGGAAGGCGGCATCTATCTGGTAGAGTCTGCCAAAGATGTGGCCAGTCTCAAGGTTAAAGATGAAGCAAATCTGTACTATTGTAGCCAGACGACCTTATCAGTAGACGATACTGCCGATGTGATAGATGCCCTGCGTGCCCGGTTTCCGAAAATTCATGGTCCGCGTAAAGATGACATTTGTTATGCTACGCAGAACCGTCAGGATGCGGTGAGAGAGTTAGCCAAAGACTGTGATTTGTTGCTGGTGGTGGGGGCTAAGAACAGCTCTAATTCTAACCGGCTGCGGGAATTGTCAGAAAAAATGGGCACCAAAGCCTTCTTAATTGATGATGCCGACGCTTTGCAGGAAGATTGGTTAAAAACCGCCTCCAACGTGGGAGTTACCGCGGGAGCCTCTGCGCCGGAGGTTTTGGTGCAGGGTGTCATTGAAAAAATCAAATCCTTAAGTTCCGCTTCTGTCACAGAAGTTTCCGGGCGGGAGGAAAATATTCAGTTTGCAGTACCCAAAGAACTGCAAATAAAACAGCTGTAACAAACTCTTCAGACTCTTCTTTCCAGGAGCGGTGTATGCCGCTCTGAATCGTTCAAATTCTAATCCATTACTGATAAATAGCTCACAAAAACAAGTGTTTCTTGTGGTTGAGGTGATTTTCTTGTGCTTTATTTATCATGGGGCAATAAACCTGAATTGATTTGGCGGTCAGCCCCGGCAAGGTTAACAACCAGGTCAGCAAAGTGATGACGATTAAATGAGAATGATTGAGTGTAGTAAGTCAAACCAGACAGGGGTCGGCATGGTGGAAGTGCTGGTCACGGTTTTTGTGCTGGCGATTGGCTTGTTGGGCATCGCCTCGCTGCAGTTTATTGGAACGTTTGCCAACAGTGATGCGCTGAACCGTTCTCAGGCTGTATTAATTACCCAACAACTGGCAGAGCGGTTGCGGGCAAACAGTAATATGTCGACGGTCAGCAACGGATTGGTGGTGGACGATACTTACTTTGAAGAAGAGATTTACAACTTCAATAATCTGTCCTGTTTACTGGAAGATACCTCTGAGTTTGATTGTTTTTGTTTGTCCATCCCGGACGCTATTCCCAACTGTAATGAAGACCAATGCAATGGCGCTGAATTTGCTCAGTTTGATGGTTATGAAATGAGTTGTGCCAGCGAGTCCAGCAATCCCAATATGGCGCTTGAACTCAGTTGTGAAGACAATGATGTCCTCGATGACGAAGCCTGTAGTGCCGGCTCCAGGCACAGCATTATACTGAAGTGGCCGGTACAAAACTGGTTGAATAAAGAAAGAAACACTAATGCGGACTGTAATGATGGCGAAAGCAGCAACTTTGATTGTGTGGTACTGGATTTGACCTTATGAGAGCCGTGTTTAGCCGCGCACAATCTGGTTTTTCCCTGGTGGAAGTGATGATTTCTTTGACCGTCGGATTGATTCTGACGGCAGGTGTGATCCAGATTGTAGTGAGCAGTCAGGTCACCGAGGGACTAAATAGGGCAATGGCGGAAGCGCAGGAGAATGGCCGCTATATCATGGGGCGATTGCGTAATGAACTGATCACTACAGGCCGATATGACACGCTCGATCCCGATTTAGATACCAGTGTTGATGTTGTGGAAGAAGCCGCTTTTTTGCAAAACCGGCCGGTGGTTTTAGCCGGTGATTTTAGCAATCGTGAAAGTCTGGGGTCTGTCCAGGGGAGCAGCGGTGGTAACGATACGCTGGTGATAGCAAAACAAGGATTGCGCGATTGTCGCGGGTATAAACTGGGATACGCAACAGATGCTGAATTTTTTGTGGTCAATGAGTATTTTGTCGAGGATGGCACCCTTAAGTGCAGAGGATTTGACGGACGGGTATTGCGTGGCCAGAAAGTGGCTTCGGGTAACAATGGCGATGCGGCCTTCACCTTACTGGATAACGTATTGAGTTTTCAGGTGGTGTATGGCATCAGCGCAAGCCCGGCAAATGGGGACGTTACAGGACAACCTTTGTCTTATATTACTGCAGACCAGCTGGATGCTCAGCGCACCGCCGGTGCTAATGTGGTTTCGTTGCGAATTGCCATCGTGGTTGAAGGGCAAGGCGACGTTAAGATTGATACTCCACCCACCTTTAAATTGTTAAACGAAGCATCTTTTACGCCCTCAGACCATGGCCTGTACAAGAAGTTTGAGGCGACGATTTCGTTGCGCAATATGAAGCATTATGTGAGGAATCGAAAAGCATGAATAACGCCGTTGGCAAACATCGCGGAGTGGCATTAGTGATCGCCCTGGTAATGCTGGTAAGCCTGACAATACTGGGGGTTACCGCCGTTACCAGCAGCCTGTTGCAAAGTAAAATGGCTGTCTCCATGGAATCGCAAAATATGGCGTTTGATGCGGCTGAGGCCGCCATCGCTGGCGTCGCTTTTGAATCTGAAGATGCCGTGTTATTGGGGGAAGATGTATTAACCGATCCAATTTCACAGGCACGACAAGGCACTGAATTTGATCCGGATGCTACCGATTTGAGTTGTTTTGACAATGAAAACTGGACCAACCGAATATTAACGGCAGACGGACTCACCGAAGGGGCGAATCACACCGCTTCGGGTAATTATAAGTCTTCCCCGGCAGTAGAAAGCTGGTCCAGAACCGCCTTTGTAACAGAACAATCCTGTCTGGGTTCCAGTAATGTTCAGGGGGGGAGGCAACATTAGTTGCCATGTATTTATTATTCGCGGATGTGGACAACTGAGCGGGGCAAGGTATGCGGTTGCCAACACTCAGATGGCCTCCACCTTCGCACCGGCAACTGAATAGTGGAGCTGTATTATGACTATTCGAAATTCTAAATGGTTTGCGTTTATTGGCTCAGCGATGTTGTCGCTATGTATTGGCTTTACAGCCTATTCCGACGATTTGGAAATCTACCTCGGAGTCGCTGATTCCCAGGTCACCTATAATCCAAACGTGTTGTTTATTATGGACACGTCCGGCAGCATGACAAGCAAGGATGGGGGCAGTGAAACCCGCATGCTGAGAGTGCAAAATGCACTGAGTGAAGTGCTCTCCTCTTCAACTAATGTCAATGCTGGCCTGATGCGCTTTTCTGACTGGGGTGGGCCGGTGCTTTATCCCATCAGAGATCTGGATGAGAGTGTCGAACCTGAATTGATATATAGCGTGCAAAGCTCCGGCGACGATGGCTACCAGTTCAATGGCTGGACAGATAGCACGGACGACAAGGTAAAACTGTCTGTCGGGACGGGAGATACCTTATCCGGTTTTCGCTTTACAGAAGTGCAATTACCGCAAGGCGCCACCATTACCTCTGCATATTTGAGTTTTACATCCGATGGCTATGATACCGAAACCACCGAATTTGAGATCAAAGGCGAATTAATCGCAGATTCACCGGCCATCCAGTCAGCTTCCAATAATTTATCGGATCGCACCCAAACCGCAGCCAGTGTTAGCTGGAACTTAGATAATGAATTCCCGGTGTCTGGGGAATCTGTTGATACCCCGGACATTACTTCTGTGATTCAGGAAATTGTAAACCAGGCAAGCTGGTGTGGTGGCAATGCACTGACCTTACTAATCGAAGGTACCAGTGCCGATGCGGGTAGTGCCCGGGATGTGGTTTCAGCCGATGAAGGGGATGGAACGGGCGCACAACTGATTATTGAATATGATTCTGATTCGGCAACCGGGTGCGTTGCCGGCTCATTGACCTACCAAATTCAGTCACAATCAGAAAATGCTGAAGAAGCAACTAACGGTTATCAGTCTACCGGAAGCGAATTAACCTTTAGTGCCAGCAGTAACAATTATATCGGCCTGAGATTCAATGAAGTGGCAATTCCTCAGGGAGCCACCATCACCAATGCCTATTTAAACTTTACCGCTTATCGCAATCGCTCGACCAATGGCTCCGGATTTACCATTAGTGCCGCCAATGAAGCGAACCCTGATGATTTTAGTAGTTATCCGCGTCATTTATTGCGAGATAAGTCAAAAACTACGGGTGTCAGTTGGAGCAATATTTCCAATTGGAGTAAAAACAGCACCTATCAGTCACCTGATATATCGTCTGTGGTGCAACAGGTGGTGGATCGCGGGGATTGGTCCTCGGGTAACAATATGATGCTCATTATGTCCAATATCTCCGGCAATCGGGGGGCCTATACCTATTCAGGCAAACCTTCAGGTGCACCGCAACTGGTTATTGAGTTTCAGGGCAATGCCGAACCCGGGTCGGCGGCGACAGTGCGCTCTCATTTATTAAACAAGGTGAGTGAGCTATCGGCCAATGGCTACACCCCAATAGTGGACACACTGTACGAAGCGGCTAACTATTATGGTGGACTGGATGTGTATTATGGCCTGGCCAGAGGTACATCCGGCGTCAGCAGTTCGGTGAGAAGAAGCACCAGGGTAAGTCACCGGTTATCCTATACCGGATCTGACTCGGTAAAACCTTATGGCTGCCCGGAAGACGATTTATCCGATTCTGATTGTATAAACGAATACATTCCGGATGATGCAACTTACATTTCGCCGGTTACAGATCTGCAATGCCAGACCAATAACCACATAGTTTTGCTGTCTGATGGTGAAGCAAATAATAATCATAGTGAAGACGAAATTGAGGCCCTGTTAGGCATCAATTGTTCAGGTAGCGGTGGCGAAAAGTGCGGTTTAGATTTGGTTCGCAATATCAGCGACTCTTCTGACTCTGTTATCAATACTAAAGTCACCACACACACGATTGGTTTTGCTGCTAATGCCACAGCTAATAGTTTTTTAAATCAATTGGCGGTGCAAAGTGGCGGTGGGTTTTACACGGCAGATAACTCTGATGATCTGGTGACGGCGTTTCAGACAATTATAAAATCAGTGAAAGATGTTAATGCCACCTTCGTCTCCCCTGGGGTCGCAGTGAATCAGCTAAACCGACTGACTCATAAAGACGAACTCTACTTTGCATTGTTTAAACCTTCCGAAGGTACGCTCTGGCCTGGAAACCTGAAAAAATACCGTCTCAGTGGTGATACCGTCTACGACAGCAATGGCGCTGTCGCGATTGATGAAGGTTCGGGCTTTTTTGACGAAAATGCACAGAGTTATTGGTCCACTACGGTTGATGGCAATGATGTACGTCAGGGGGGCGCGGCCAGTGCCCTTGATTTGGTGAGAAATGTCTACTTCTTTGAAGGGACTGGCAGCATTATCAGTACCACAAATCGTTTGCACGAAGATAACAGCAGTATCACCACGGCAAATCTGGCGATTGAATCCGAAGCTGACCCGGAAGGCCTGCGTGACATTGTATTGCAATGGGCCAGAGGCGTCGATTTAAAAGACGAGGATGGCGATGGTTCTACTTCAGACTCTCGTCAGCAAATGGGAGATCCGATTCATTCACAACCGGTTATCGTCAATTACAGTGCCACTGACAGTGCTGTATTTGTTGCCACTAATCACGGCTTTTTACACTCTTTTGATCCGGACACCGGGGAGCAAAATTTTGCAGTTATCCCCAAAGAACTGCTGGCAAACTTGCATGATATCTATGAAGACGCTTCCAGCTATACCCACATTTACGGATTAGACGGTGATATGGTGACAAGAACCGTCAATAGTTCCACTACTTATTTGTATGTTGGTATGCGTCGGGGCGGCAATAACTACTACGCTTTTGATGTATCCAGTAAAAATGCGCCTTCATTAGTGTTCAAGATTGAAGGCGGAAGCACGGGTTTTGAGAAACTGGGACAAAGCTGGTCGCGACCTGTTGTCAGCAAGGTGAAAATCGGTGCATCCACCAAAAATGTGCTGATTTTTGGCGGTGGCTATGATGAAGATCAGGACAGCAAACAGGTGCGCAGTGACGATAACACGGGGAATGCTGTATACATTGTGGATGCCGATACCGGGGCACTGCTCTGGACAGTCAGCAGCAGTGACGCCGATTTTGAATTAGCAGAAATGACTTACAGCATCCCTTCCAGGGTAGCGGTTATCGACAGAGATGGTGATGATCTGGCGGATCATTTATATGTCACCGATATGGGCGGTCAGGTATTCAGGCTGGACATCTATAACGGTGAGTCTGGCAATGATTTTATGAAAGGTAGTGTCATTGCCAATATCGGGGGCAATAGCGCTGCCGAAGCCAGACGCTTTTATTACAGTGCGGATGTGTCAGAAATCAGTTTAGCGAACGAGCACTATTACGCCGTCGCCTTTGGTACCGGCTACCGCGCGCACCCATTAGACACCACGATTCAGGACCGGTTTTATATGGTTAAGGACAAGGGCGTATTTCTCATCGGAGATGACGGTTTATTTACCTTCCCGGAAGCTGCGTATACGGAAGCCGACTTATACGATGCAACCGATCACCTGTTAACTTCAACCGATGATGCTGAGCGGGAAATAGAAGTAAGTGAATTTTCTGAAAAGCAAGGGTGGTTTATTCGCCTGGGTTCCGGTGGTGAGAAAGTACTGGCGGCACCACTGATTTTAAATTACCGCCTGTTTTTTACAACTTATTTGCCGGCCACCGTATCAGAAAGCGCCTGTGCGCCGCCAACCGGCACCAGCCGGGCTTATGTCGTGGAATTGACAACCGGCAATGCCATACTGGACAAAGATGGCGACGGCATCCTGGAACACGAAGACCGTTATGCGGATTTGGCGCAAACCGGTATTGCACCAGATTCTAAAATTCTGATTGAGGACGTCTTAACTCCGACAATTTGTCTTGGTACGGAATGTACGTCTATAGTTGATGATGAAGACAGTGATTGTGGCTCTGACTTTGAGTGTTTGGCTGAAAACATCTACGGCAGCTACGAGCGGTTGCGTCGGGGCAGCTGGAAGACGGAAAATGAGCAACAATAAATTACTGATACTATGGCGTTAACAGAGTGACATCATGTCGAAATTACGTGCCGGATTTTCATTAACTGAATTATTAATCACCATAGCGATAATGGGGATTTTGGTATCTGTAGGCTATCCGGCCTACACCAGTTATATTGCGTCAGCTGCCAGAGCCAGTGCACAGTCAGACTTAATGGCCGTAGCTGCGGGAATGGAACGCTTCAAAGCCTCCAATTTTACATACAGTGGCGCTGCCCAGGGCGGCGGAGATACAGGTTCGCCGGCCTTTTTTAACGACTGGTCACCGTCCAGTGAGCCGGAGGTTAATAAAAAGTACGAGTTAGATATTGCCTCTGTTTCTGCGTCGGGAACCAGTTATGTGTTAACAGCCACACCGGTAACAGGCACTGCCTCAGCGGGGGATGGCACTTTGTATTATTACAGTGATGGTCGCAAGGCCTGGGACAGCAACGCTAACGGCAGTATTTCCAGTTCTGAATATTGCTGGGTGTGCTAACGGGGTAGCAAGTTTAACGATATTATTAGTTACGAAGTGCAACTGAGCGCCGTACCACTGTTATCCTCATGTACGCCATTGTCGTCACTGTCTTCGCTTAGCTTAACCCGCCCTTGTAAACTAATAGTCAGTGCCCGGGCATATTCAGCTGCATTGTCCTGATGACACAATAACAAAGTCGCAGGTGAGGCCACTGAGCCATTACTTTGAAAACTGATGGTACCGTTGGGGCCTGTCAGGTTGAAATTTTCAAGAATGTTACCGGCACCGGCCAGGATATCTTCATCATTGCCTCTGGTGCCATTGCCGTCGTAATCCGGGAACACCATTTTCGGATCATCCCAGTCGGCAGAGCAACTGGAAAAGTTGCTGGTGGGGCATAAAATGGCGGTGGTTTGATCATTAATTGCTGCATGTCGGGCATAGCGAATCGCAGCGCTTAATTCATTTATTTGCGACGTTACCTGGGTTCTGATGAGCATGGCTTGCATTGAAGGCATGCCGACCGTCATGATCAAAAACAGAATCGCCATACTGATCATCAGTTCTATCAGTGTGATACCTGATTGTGATTTCGTGGTTGTGTAACGCCCGGACTTCAACGAAAACCTATTTACCCAGAACAGACATTTATCAATAATGGCAATCTTTTAGATGATCGCAACCTATATTTAGGATTGTTGTGATATGTTTAACATAATTAGCGTGTGTTGCCGTTCCCAGGAGAAAGTGGATGAAAAAAATTGAAGCGATAATCAAACCCTTTAAGTTAGATGATGTCCGTGAAGCTTTAGCTGAAACCGGCGTGGAAGGTCTGACCGTAACAGAGGTAAAAGGCTTTGGTCGTCAGAAAGGACACAGCGAACTCTATCGCGGCGCGGAGTACCAGGTGGATTTTATGCCAAAGGTTAAAATCGACGTAGTCGTGACGGATGATATTGTAGACCAGGCGGTAGAGGCGATTATCAATACTGCGCAAACCGGTAAGATTGGCGACGGCAAAATCTTTGTCTATGACGTTGAACGGGTTGTGCGCATCCGTACCAGTGAAGAAAATGAAGAAGCGATCTAGCTAAAAAGGTCAATGAGTTGTTGCTCAAATGTTAAGGGTTGCCCGAAAAAAATACGGATTGGTCTTACTTTGAGCAAACAAACCGAAATATAATAAAAAATTCATATTTACGGTTGCTAAGCGTTAATGCCTATGTATAATACGCACCACGTTGAAGCAGGGCACTACGCCAAGCTTTCAAAAGGTTTCAGGCGCGGGATGGAGCAGCCTGGTAGCTCGTCGGGCTCATAACCCGAAGGTCGGTGGTTCAAATCCGCCTCCCGCAACCAAATTTTAGGGTTGGATTATTGTTCAATCTTAAATAAAATAAAAGGACTTGGGTCCAAAAATAAAAAACCCCGCTAGACCGGGGTTTTTTATTATCTTCACTCAGGGAAATTCAGTTTGAACGGATTTTTTACAGCTGAATGAGTTAGTAATCAGGATTTTTTAGCGGGGCTTTAAGCCCTGTTTTCATTTTTGGAGAACAAATTGTCTCAATTTCAAGATAAATTGAATGCTTTAATAGAGCCGGCGGTAGAGGCTGCAGGTTTTGAACTAATAGGTGTTGAATTTGTTCGGGCTGGTAAACACTCTACATTAAGAGTGTATATCGACCATCCAGATGGAATTACAGTTGATGACTGTGCAGAGGTAAGTTATCAGGTTAGTTCAGTGATGGATGTTGAAGATCCTATCAGCACTGAATACAACCTCGAAGTATCTTCACCCGGCATGGACAGACCCTTGTTCAAACCCGCGCATTACCAGGCGGTGGTTGGACAAGTTGTTTCTCTCAGGTTACGTATCCCACAAGGTAACCGCAGAAACTTTAAAGGTGAAGTACTTGGCGTTGCCGATGATAAGTTGACCATTCAGGTTGATAATGAGCAGTTTGAATTAGTCATCAGCAATATTGAAAAAGGAAATTTGGTCCCTCAATTTTAAGTGGCTCAAATAACAATAATTAATCATTAGTGATAAGGCGGCGGAAATGAATAAAGAAATTCTGTTAGTGGCAGAGGCTGTATCGAATGAAAAACAGGTGCCAAGAGAGAAGATCTTTGAAGCGCTTGAGTTCGCGATTGCAAGTGCAACCAAGAAAAAGAATGAAGGTGAAATTGAAGTACGGGTTAGCATAAACCGTAGCACCGGTGATTTTGATACGTTTCGTAGATGGTTAGTTATTGAAGATGATCAGCCACAGGAAAACCCTTACGCAGAGATTACGGTTTCCGCAGCTCAAATTGATGAGCCAGAAATTAAAGTGGGTGATTTTGTTGAAGAACAAATAGAGTCCATTGCTTTTGACCGTATCACGACACAAACAGCTAAGCAGGTTATCGTACAAAAGGTACGCGAAGCTGAACGTGCACAAATGATTGATGAATATCGCGACCGGGTGGGTGATTTGATTACCGGTGCGGTGAAAAAAGTAAATCGCGACAATATTATTGTTGATTTGGGTAACAACGCTGAGGGTGTTATGTATCGCGAAGATATGTTGCCCAGAGAAACTTTCAGACCAGGCGATCGCGTTCGTGGTTTGTTGTACGACATTCGCCCTGAAGCAAAAGGCGCGCAGTTGTTTATCAGTCGTACTCATCCAGACATGCTGGTTGAACTTTTCCGCATTGAAGTACCTGAAATCGCTGAAGAAACCTTAGAAGTCCGCTCTGCAGCTCGCGATGCGGGTTCCAGAGCTAAAATCGCGGTTAAGACCAACGACAAGCGTTTAGATCCGGTTGGAGCCTGTGTTGGGATGCGCGGGTCCCGGGTACAGGCAGTGTCCGGCGAACTGGGTGGCGAGCGAGTTGATATCGTATTGTGGGATGAAAATCCGGCGCAGTTTGTAATCAATGCTATGGCACCTGCTGAAGTGGCATCGATTGTAGTTGATGAAGATGCCCATTCAATGGATGTCGCAGTAGAGAGCGATCACCTGGCGCAGGCCATTGGTAAAAATGGTCAGAACGTTCGTCTTGCCAGTCAGTTGACTGGTTGGGAACTGAATGTCATGACGACGGAAGAATTAGCAGCCAAACACGAAGAAGAAAACGCCGAAGTGCTTACCGTGTTTATGGAAGGGCTGGATATCGACGAAGAGTTTGCTTCTGTTCTGGTAGATGAAGGATTTACCTCGTTAGAAGAAGTGGCCTATGTTCCGGTTAGTGAACTGCTGGAAATTGATGGCCTGGATGAAGATATCGTTGAAGAGTTGCGCGAGCGTGCAAAGGCCGCGTTAACCACAAAAGCTTTGGCAAATGAAGAGTCACTGGAGAAGTCTGAACCAACAGAAGAATTGTTGAACCTGGAAGGAATGGACAGACATGTTGCATTTGTATTAGCCAGTCGGGGCATTACGGACCTGGAAGAACTGGCTGAGCAGGGTATCGATGATATCAGTGATATAGAAGAGTTGTCCGATGAAGATGCTGGAAAGCTCATCATGGCGGCCAGAAATATCGTTTGGTTCAACGAAGAATAAAATCAGCACAGGAGCACAAATCAACATGCCAGAAGTCCAGATAGAAAAATTAGCTGATGATGTCGGTATTTCGGTAGAGAAATTGCTGCAACAATTTGCTGATGCAGGTATTCCTAAGCAGCCACAAGACAATGTGACTGAATCAGAAAAAGCCGCGTTACTTGATCATTTAAGTAAACAACACGGTGGCTCAGCCAATGCTGCACCAAAGAAAATGACGTTGCAGCGCAAAACTACCAGTACTTTAACCGCCGGGAAATCCCGACAGGTTAAAGTGGAAGTGCGTAAAAAGCGCACCTACGTTAAACGCAGTGACGTTGAAGAAGCGCGCATTGCCGAAGAAGAAGCCCGTCTAAAAGCAGAGCAGGAAGAAAAGGCGCGTTTAGAAGCCGAAGAAGCCGCTCGTAAAGCCGCTGAAGAAAAAGCACGTTTAGAAACCGAGCGCAAAGCTGCTGAAGAAAAGCGCAAGGCGGAACAAAAAGCGGCGGAAGAAAAGCGTAAAGCGGAGCAGGCAGCAGCCGATGAGCAAGCCGATGCAGAGCTGTCTGATGAAGAAAAAGCAGAACGCGCCAAAGCCCGTGAAGAAGCTGAGAAGCTGAAAGCCCAACAGGAAGAAGAAGCCAAGCGTAAGCTTGAGCAGGAAGCTGCGAAAGCCGCTGAAGAAGCCAAAAAGTTAGCGGAACAGAACCGCAAACGTTGGGAAGAAGAAGAGCGTAAGCGCAAAGAAGAAGAAGCGGCAGAAGTGCATTTGCACAGTAACCGCTACGCGCAAGAAGCCGAAGATCAAGAAGACATGGCGCTTGAGAAAAGCTCCAGACGTCGGATGCATAAGAAGAAAAAAGCTTCTGACAAATTAAAACAAGGATTCAATATGCCCGCACAACCGGTTAACCGGGTTGTTCGTTTAGGTGAGACCATCACCGTTGGCGAACTGGCCAGTAAAATGGCTAAGAAAGCCACTGAAGTCATCAAAGTGATGATGAAAATGGGTGAGATGGTAACCATTAATCAGGTATTGGACCGAGACACTGCGGTTCTGGTACTTGAAGAACTTGAGCAAAAATATGAGTTGGTAAACGACAATGCATTAGAAGATGAATTGTTGGCCAACATCGCAGAAGGTGAAGTCGCAGGTCGCGCACCTGTTGTGACTATCATGGGACACGTTGACCATGGTAAAACCTCGCTTCTGGATTACATTCGCAAGGCTAAGATTGCCGAAGGCGAAGCAGGTGGTATTACCCAGCACATTGGTGCATATAGCGTAGAAACTGAAAACGGTGAGATCACCTTCCTGGATACACCGGGACACGCAGCATTTACAGCAATGCGTGCGCGTGGTGCTACAGCGACGGATATCGTAATCCTGGTTGTTGCTGCCGACGATGGTGTAATGCCTCAGACTAAAGAAGCTGTGCAGCACTCGCGCGCTGCAGGCGTACCGCTGATTGTTGCGGTAAACAAAATGGATAAAGAAGCGGCCGATCCGGACCGTGTGAAAACCGAACTGTCACAATTAGAAGTTATTTCTGAAGAGTGGGGTGGTGAGCACCAGTTCGTTAATGTCTCTGCCAAAACGGGTATGGGTGTTGATGAATTACTGGATGCAATACTGTTACAGGCCGAAGTACTGGATCTGAAAGCGATCCCCACGGGTGCAGCCAAGGGTATCGTTATTGAATCGCGTCTTGATAAAGGCCGTGGACCGGTAGCCTCAGTCTTGGTTCAGCAAGGTGAACTGCGTACCGGTGACATTCTGCTGTGTGGTAATGAGTACGGTCGTGTCAGAGCGATGCGTGACGAAAACGGCAATGAAGTTAAAGTTGCTGGTCCGTCTAAACCGGTTGAGATTCTGGGTCTGTCCGGAGTTCCGCAGGCTGGTGAAGATGCCATGGTGGTACCGGATGATCGCAAAGCGCGTGAAATTGCCAATAAGCGTCACACTAAACAGCGTGATTTAAAACTGGCCAAGCAACAAAAAGCGAAACTGGAAAACATGTTTGCCAACATGGAAGCCGGTGACGTTAAAGAACTAAATGTGGTTATGAAAGCTGACGTACAGGGTTCAGTGGAAGCGATTTCCGATTCCTTAACTAAGCTGTCTACCGATGAAGTTCGCGTTAACATTATCGGTAGTGGTGTCGGTGGTATCACGGAGACAGATGCCACACTGGCTGCTGCATCGAATGCAATCGTGGTTGGTTTTAACGTTCGTGCTGATTCAACTGCGCGCAAAGTGCTTGAAACCGAAGATGTTGACCTGCGTTATTACAGCGTTATTTATGACCTGATTGACGAAGTTAAAGCGGCGATGAGCGGCATGTTAGCCCCTGAGTTCAGACAGGAAATCATTGGTCTGGCTGAAGTACGTGACGTGTTTAAGTCACCAAAACTGGGTGCTATCGCAGGTTGTATGGTCGTTGAAGGTAACGTTAAGCGCAGTAACCCAATCCGTGTATTACGTGATAATGTTGTCATCTATGAAGGTGAGTTGGAGTCATTGCGTCGCTTTAAAGACGATGTGGCTGAAGTTCGTAACGGCATGGAATGTGGTATTGGTGTTAAGAACTACAACGACGTTAAAGTTGGCGACCAAATCGAAGTATTCGAAACAGTAGAGGTTAAGCGCGAGCTTTAATCTGCGCCAAATACAGGACGCTGAGCAAGGGCTTTTCATTGCTTGCTAACGTCAATGCACAACAATAATGAAAACGGAGGCGCTTGCCTCCGTTTGTGTCTGGATAATGAAATTATTATGGCAAAAGAATTTTCAAGAACCGACAGAGTGGGGCAACAAATCCATAAAGAGGTTGCCAGCATTCTGCAAAACGAGTTTAAAAATCGCGATCCCAGAGTCGGATTTATTACCGTTTCTGGCGCGGATGTTTCCCGTGACCTGGCGCACGCGAAAATCTTCGTAACCTTCTTCACTGATGATGAACAAAAGATCAAAGAAGATTTAGCGATCTTAGAAGAGAATAAAGGGTTTGTACGCAGTTTGCTGGCTAAACGCATACGCATGCGTTCGGTACCGGCACTGCACTTTATGCGCGATGTGTCTATTACCGAGGGGATGCGCATCTCTAACATTGTGACGCAAACCGTCAAAGCCGATGCCGAAAAGGCAAAGAATTCAGGTCGAGATCCTGAACAAGACGAAGAGCAATAAGCGCAATGGGTAGACGCAAATCAGGCCGTAAAATCGACGGCGTGATATTGGTGGATAAGCCTTTAGGGGCTTCTTCAAATCAAATATTGCAAAAAGTACGCTGGATCTTTAATGCCAACAAGGCCGGACATACCGGCGCCTTAGACCCATTGGCCAGTGGTATGTTGCCGGTTTGTTTTGGTAATTCTACAAAGTTTGCACAATATTCCCTGGACGCTGACAAAACCTATCAAGTTACGGCGAAATTGGGTATCAGAACCACGACCTCAGATGCTGACGGTGAAGTGGTTTCTGAACAACCGGTGGATGTCAGCAAGGCGCAACTGGACGAGGCGTTAAACCTGTTCAGAGGCGATATTAAGCAAGTACCTTCTATGTTTTCGGCGCTAAAACACGAAGGTAAACCGCTCTACTATTATGCCCGACAAGGCATCACGATAGAGCGCCCGGCCCGTGCTATTACAATATACAAGCTGACCTTGGACGAATTTACCGGCACTGAGGTGAGCATGACAGTGCACTGTAGTAAAGGCACCTATATACGTTCTTTAGTGGACGATTTGGGGCAGGAGCTGGGGTGCGGTGCGTATGTAACCCGGTTACACCGCACCGATGTGGCCGGTTATTCTGGTCTACCTATGTTTACACCTGAGTACCTTGAAAGCCTTAAAGGCGAGGATAACTTTGCCGCACTGGACGCGCTGAAACTGCCGGTGGATGCCCCCATTGTGCATTTACCTCAGGTGCAAATATCAGAAGCTGATGCTGCACGCTTTTTACATGGCCAACCGATAACCTGTGAGCAAGCTGAAACCTCGGATGTGCGGGTATACAACGAGAGTCAATTTCTCGGAGTTGCGCAGGTTGATAATGGAAAATTACAACCTAAGCGACTGGTTTCTTAGGTTCTGCAAGTTTATGCTGGGCGGGCCTTGCGTTGTGGCTGAAAATCGCTATAATCCCCGCTCTTTTCGACTTGACTGAATTAGTGATCGGCGAGTCTTAATCAATTGGAGAATATTATGTCACTAAGTAAAAATGAAACTGCGAACATTATCGCTGAATACGGTGTAAAAGAAGGTGATACTGGTTCACCAGAAGTACAGGTTGCGTTGTTAACTCACAACATCAACAAGCTACAATCTCACTTCAGCGATCACAAAAAAGACCACCACTCTCGTCGTGGTTTGTTGCGCATGGTTAGTCAGCGCCGTAAATTGCTTGACTACCTGAAAGGCAAAAATCAAGAGCGTTATAAGTCTCTGATCGGTCGTTTAGGTCTGCGTCGCTAATATCGATGTTTCCGAAGAAAAGCTGGTTTTTACCAGCTTTTTTTTCGTCCGCGGAAAGTGGGTCATTTCAGAAAAGCTGCAAAACGCTTGCGCAAATGTTCTATCCCCAATTGCTGCATCAGCTCAATATTTCGTTCCGGAATAGCTTCCGGATTGCGATAGGTTTTTAGTACCGCGTCAATGCTGGACTCTCTGATGATATGAATAATCGGAAAGGGGGCTTTGTTGGTGAAATTGCTGGCATCGTCCGGGTCTTCTCCGGCAAATACATATTCCGGATGAAAACTGGCCAATTGATAGGTGCCGCTATAACCTGCTTCTTCTAACTGAATTTCACAGTATTCAAGCGCATCCAGATAACGATTAAAGTCTCTTAAATCTTGTGGGAAAACCAGTAACGTGGTTTCTATAGTCTCATTACTATCAAGCTGTTTGCAGGCTTGCAACACCTCATTGGCTATTTTCGGCAGTTTATTACCTGAAACACCCAGAAGCGCAACTTTGTTGGCGATATAAGGTTTTTTAGCAAATGGACATAAATTGAGGCCGATAATGATGTCTTCAATCCAGCGCAACACTGCGCCGGATTCCGCTTCTGATAATGGGGTGAGCATTATTCGGTGCGATAGTTTACGTAGGCTTCCAGAGTATTTTCAATCAAACTGGCTACCGTCATGGGACCAACACCGCCCGGTACCGGTGTAATCCAGCCCGCCCGTTCTCTGGCACTGTCAAATTCAACATCACCCACCAAACGGCCGTCGTCAACGCGGTTAATGCCCACGTCGATAACGATGGCACCAGGTTTAATCCAGCTACCAGGAATAAATTCGGGTTTGCCGACAGCGACCACTAAAATATCCGCCGTAGCGACATGGCTTTTTAAGTCTTTGGTAAACTTGTGACACACAGTAGTGGTGCATCCAGCCAGCAACAATTCCAGCGACATGGGACGGCCAACAATATTTGATGCACCCACGATAACGGCATTTAAACCCTTTACCGGCTTTTTGGTGGAATCAATCAGCGACATAATGCCTTTGGGGGTACATGGGCGCAGCGCTGGCATACGTTGCGCCAGACGACCGATATTGTATGGGTGAAAACCATCCACGTCTTTATTGGGATGGATGCGCTCCAGAATCAGATTTGCGTCTAAGCCTGCTGGCAAGGGAAGTTGCACTAAAATGCCGTCAACGTCTTTGTCTTCGTTCAGTTTATCAATGGTATTGAGCAGTTCTTCCTGCGTGGTATCTGACGGCAAATCATATGACTTCTCAACAAAGCCCACTTCGGCACAGGCTTTGCGTTTATTCTGAACATATACTTGTGAGGCTGGATCTGCACCTACCAGCACTACTGCAAGGCCAGGTGCACGTTTGTTTGCCGAAACTATGGCATCAACCTGGGTGGCGACTTTCTGTCGAATGTGTTTTGCGTGAAGTTTTCCATCGATTAATTGAGCGGACATATTTTTTGATATACTAATGAGATTGCAATGCAGTTTATTTTCTCATGATCGCTTGCTGTTAAGCAATCTTTCATCCGGGCAAAAATCAATTGGGCCTAAGTGTGGGGCCAACCTGAATCAGTAAGGGAACAAGGTGGATATTAATTACGCTGAAATATTTGGCTATTGCGCTTCTGCGGTTATTGCGTTTTCATTGACCCGCAGTTCCATTGTGCAATTGCGTTGGATCAATCTGTTCGGCGCATCCTCAATGTGTTTGTACGGGGTAATCATCAACGCTTACCCGGTGGTAGTGCTGAACGCGTTTATCACACTGACCAATATTTTTTATATACGCAAATTTGTGTATCACACAAATCACGACTTCACGATTTTAAGAACACAATCCAGATCCCACTACATGAGCTTTTTTCTGGATTATCATCGCAATGAAATTAATCAGTTTTTCCCCAAGTTCTTTAAACGCCTGGAAGACGATAATCGCGAGTTTTATGTCTTACTGGACGGAACTCAGGTGGTGGGAGTACTCTCCGGCATTAAAAATCAGGCACAGGCACCCACCGGTATTGTTGTTGATTTTGATTTTGTTGTGCCACAATATCGGGATTGTCGGTTAGGAGTGTTTGCTTTAGGTGCCGAACAGGGCCTCAAAAAACTCACCGGATATGAGTTAATCGGGGCAAAGGCAGACAGTGTCGAACACGAACGATATTTAGAAACGCTCAATTTTAAACCTGCCGGAAAAGGGATCTGGACCTACGAGGGAATGATTCACTAGGTTGAATATGCAACCTGGTTTGTGCGGGATTTGTCCGAAATGACGCTTTTTTCAGCATGTAAAAAAAACCTGATAAAAAGTGTTTGACTGGTGGGGGGCAAATCAGTAATATGCGCCCCCCGTAGCAAGGCAGATATTGCTGGCTACGTCAGGATACGGTGAGTAGCGCAGCTTGGTAGCGCACTTGGTTTGGGTCCAAGGGGTCGCAGGTTCAAATCCTGTCTCACCGACCACTCCTGAGAAGTGACCGTGCGTCCGTAGCTCAGCTGGATAGAGCAACGGCCTTCTAAGCCGTGGGTCGCAGGTTCGAATCCTGCCGGACGCGCCATTCAGTGTTGCTTCGGCGAAATAGTAAAAGTCCAAATGGTGGGCGTAGCTCAGTTGGTAGAGCCCCGGATTGTGATTCCGGTTGTCGTGGGTTCAAGTCCCATCGTCCACCCCATTTGGCTTCCTGTCGTCTGTTAAAAATTCCTAATATTTCGGTGAGTAGCGCAGCTTGGTAGCGCACTTGGTTTGGGTCCAAGGGGTCGCAGGTTCAAATCCTGTCTCACCGACCATTTCCAAAACGGAAACCCGCACGCTTAAGTCAGATTTAGACACCACTGGATGGTCGAATCCGCAGCAATAAAGTCTCAGCTTTATAATTTCTCCTGTTTAGTCTCGACTATCAACCAGACTGCCGCTATAATATCGCGTCTTTTTTATCAGGTGACGCGCCAGATCGTGTAAAAGCTAACTCGGGAGCCCGTTTCCCAAGCGACTTACCTTCACTTAAACGGTTATTCGTAAAGTTGAGTTATCTGGCCTAAATTACAATTAAATGTGCGTTCAGGCACTATAGAGGTAGAAGAATGCAAGTATCAGTCGAGGCAAAGGAAGGTTTAGAACGCCGTCTCACTATTACTGTTCCTGCAGATACAATCGATTCTGCAGTTAAATCCCGTTTGCAACAATTAGCAAAGACTCAAAGAATTAATGGCTTCCGTCCTGGTAAAGTGCCGGTTTCTGTTATTAAAAAGCGTTTTGGCACGGCTGTTCGTCAGGAAATCGCTGGCGAAGTGATGCAGCGCAATTTTTATCAGGCAGTTATGCAGGAAAAATTGAATCCTGCCGGCATGCCTGCTTTTGAAATGAAGTCCGACAAAGACGGTGAAGATCTGGAATTTGTGGCTTCTTTTGAAGTTTACCCGGAATTCGAAGTAAAGAATCTTGATGCCATCAAAGTTGAGAAAACGGTTGTTGAAATCAACGATGAAGACGTTGACACTATGATGGACACGCTGCGCAAGCAACATGCTAATTGGGTTGAATCTCAGGATGCTGCTGCGGCTGACTCTCGCGTAGTTGTTGACTTTGTTGGTACGATTGACGGCGAAGAATTTGAAGGTGGCAAGTCTGAAGATTTCGTCCTGGAGATGGGCAAATCTCGCATGATTCCTGGTTTCGAAGACCCAATCGTTGGCAAAAAAGCCGGTGAAGAATTGGTTGCAGAAGTGACGTTCCCTGAAGAATATCACGCTGAAAACCTGAAAGGTAAAGACGCTAAATTTGCGATTACTGTGAAAAAAGTTGAAGTTCAGGAATTACCTGAGATTAATGAAGAATTCGCTAAATTATTCGGTGTAGAAGACGGTAGTGTTGACGCTTTGCGTGCTGAAGTTACCCGCAACATGAAGCGTGAACTGGACCAAACTTTGCGCTCTCAATTAAAAGAGCAGGTGATCACCGGTTTGATTGAAAACAATCAGGTGGATTTACCTGAAGCATTGATCAAGCAGGAAATTGGCGCACTTAAGCAGCAAGCAATGCAACGCTTTGGTAATAATGGTAACGCGCAGAACATGCCTGAACTACCTGATGACCTGTTTGCAGACAACGCGAAGAAGCGCGTATCTGTGGGTCTGATTCTGGGTGAAGTGATCAAGTCTAAAGAGTTAAAAGTTGACCAGGCTAAAGTTGACGCCCTGATTGAAACCAATGCTTCTGCGTATGAAGATCCGCAAGAAGTAATTGAGTATTACAAAACCAATCAGGAATTAATGCAACAAATGCAGAATCTGGCACTTGAAGATCAGGCAATTGACATTATCTTAGAAGAAGCGAATGTCACCGAAGTTGCTAAAAAGTTTGACGAAGTGATGAATAAAACAGCATAACCGTTTTATTGTTTGACTTTCTGTTTAGCAAACTGCATAAATGCTCGGTACTTACCGAGCATTTTTATTTTGAGAACCAAAAAAAATATGATCTATACTCCGCAAAATTCATTAAATCTACAAAACTCCTCTGTCGACAATGCACTTGTTCCCATGGTAGTTGAGCAAACTGCTAAAGGTGAGCGTTCTTACGATATCTATTCTCGACTGCTTAAAGAAAACGTCATCTTCCTGGTGGGTCAGGTAGAAGACCACATGGCAAATTTAATCGTAGCGCAGTTGTTGTTCCTGGAAGCGGAGAATCCGGAAAAAGATATTTATCTATACATTAATTCTCCGGGTGGCTCTGTCACTGCCGGTATGGCAATTTACGACACCATGAATTTTATTAAACCCGATGTGAGCACTGTTTGTATTGGACAGGCCGCGAGCATGGGCGCATTTTTGTTATCGGGTGGTGCTAAGGGTAAGCGTTATTGCCTGAATAACTCCCGGGTAATGATTCATCAACCGTTGAGCGGTTTCCAGGGCCAGGCTTCTGACATTGAAATACATGCCAAAGAAACACTGTCCATCAAAGAGAAGTTAAACCGCTTATTGGCTGATCATACCGGCCAGGACTATGAAACGGTTGTGAGAGATACCGATCGCGATAATTTTATGTCCGCCAAACAAGCCAAGGATTATGGTATTGTTGACCAGGTATTATCCAGTCGTGATGATGTATTAAAAACCAAAGAATAAGCTAAACTTTAGGTGGGGATGAATCATAATTGTAAATAATCCCCCATTTGTGGTAAATGTTAGGAATTAGACTCTAATACACTAGAGGCGTGGTAAATGAGTGATCAACAAAGTGGTGAAGGCGACAATAAATTACTTTATTGCTCCTTTTGTGGCAAAAGTCAGCATGAAGTAAGAAAGTTAATTGCCGGACCATCTGTTTTTATATGTGATGAATGCGTTGAGCTTTGCAATGATATTATTCGGGAAGAAATAAAAGAGATTTCACCCAAGAAAAAGCAAGACGCTTTACCCAAACCTCAGGAAATTCACAGTCACCTTGATGACTATGTGATTGGGCAGGAATACGCGAAAAAGGTCCTGTCTGTTGCTGTTTACAATCACTACAAACGATTGAGAAATGGCGATGTTCACGATGGGGTTGAACTGGGTAAAAGTAATATTTTGCTGATCGGTCCTACTGGTAGCGGTAAAACACTGCTGGCAGAGACCTTGGCGAGATTGTTAGATGTACCATTTACAATGGCCGACGCCACCACACTAACCGAGGCTGGTTATGTGGGGGAGGATGTGGAAAACATCATTCAAAAGCTATTGCAGAAATGTGATTATGACGTAGAAAAGGCGCAACGCGGTATTGTGTATATCGATGAAATCGACAAGATTTCTCGTAAATCAGATAATCCGTCGATTACCCGCGATGTATCCGGTGAAGGTGTGCAACAGGCGTTGCTGAAACTGATTGAAGGTACGGTTGCCTCGGTGCCGCCACAAGGCGGGCGCAAGCACCCACAACAAGAGTTTTTGCAGGTTGATACCTCAAAGATCCTGTTTATATGTGGTGGTGCGTTTGCAGGCCTGGATAAAATCATCGAACAGCGAGCCAATACCGGAACAGGCATTGGATTTGGTGCGCAGGTAAAAAGTGCTGACAACAGCCGCTCAGTGAGTGATTTGTTTCAGCAGGTAGAGCCTGAAGATTTGGTTAAATATGGGTTAATTCCTGAGTTTATCGGTCGTCTGCCGGTGGTGACCAGCCTGGAAGAATTAAACGAAGAAGCTTTAATTCAAATCCTTAAAGAACCTAAAAATGCTCTGACTAAGCAGTATGGCGCTTTATTCTCTCTGGAGAATGTTGAATTAGAGTTCAGGGATGATGCACTGAACGCTATTGCCAAAAAAGCCATGGTGCGCAAAACAGGTGCCCGAGGTTTACGCTCTATTGTCGAGGGCGTTTTACTGGATACGATGTACGAACTGCCATCGTTAAAAGATGTCAGCAAAGTGGTAATCGACGACAGTGTCATAAAAGGAGAATCGAAACCGATACTGATTTATGACAACACCGCCGATAAAAAGGCCGCTTCAGAATAATAAAAAGGCTCTTAAGAGCCTTTATTATTTTTATTCGAGGGCTCCACAAATCAGTATTTGATCTTTCTCTTTCGAGCCCCATATTCATACAAAAATGTAAACGAGTTAATCAGCATGAGTGAACAGCGAGAAAATCGCATTGAAATGCCGGTACTGGCGTTGCGAGATGTGGTGGTCTACCCCCACATGGTTATTCCCCTATTTGTCGGCAGAGAAATGTCGATCCGTTGTTTAGAAGCGGCAATGGATAATGATAAGCAAATCTTTCTGGTGGCGCAAAAAGATGCCGCAGTAGATGACCCTAAAGAAGAGGATATCTATTCGGTTGGTACCATTGCTACCATTTTACAGCTTTTAAAGTTACCAGACGGTACCGTGAAGGTTCTGGTAGAAGGAACAGTACGGGGCAAAATCGCTGAGTATCTGCAAACTGACGATTATTTCGTAGCCAGTGTGGAAACCGCGCACAGTGCGTCTTTGTCTGAATCCGAGCAGGAAGTATTGATACGTTCCGCGGTGTCGCAGTTTGAAGGCTATGTCAAACTCAACAAGAAGATCCCACCTGAAGTACTGACTTCGCTGAACGGCATTGAAGATGCCGCGCGTCTGGCTGACACCATGGCGGCTCACATGCCACTTAAACTGGCCGAAAAGCAAAAAGTGCTGGAGATGAACGATGTCGCAGAGCGGCTCGAATATCTGATGGCGCTGATGGAAGGTGAGATCGACCTGTTGCAGGTGGAAAAGAAGATCCGCACCCGGGTTAAAAAGCAGATGGAAAAAAGCCAGCGTGAGTACTATCTGAATGAGCAAATGAAAGCCATTCAGAAAGAACTGGGTGAGCTGGATGAAGCACCTGATGAATTTGAAGCGCTAAACAAAAAAATCGCTGACGCCAAAATGCCGGAAGAGGCCAAAGAAAAAGCAACATCTGAGTTGAATAAACTGAAGATGATGTCACCCATGTCAGCGGAAGCTACTGTGGTCAGAAGTTACATTGACTGGTTGATCAATGTCCCTTGGTATAAACGCAGTAAAGTGAAAAAAGATTTAAACAATGCGCAAAAGATTCTGGATGAGGACCATTATGGTCTGGGGAAAGTAAAAGAGCGCATCATCGAATATTTAGCCGTGCAACAACGGGTCCGTAAGCTCAAGGGGCCTATTTTGTGCTTAGTGGGACCTCCCGGTGTAGGTAAAACCTCCCTGGGGCAATCTATCGCTAAAGCAGCGGGGCGGAAGTACGTACGCATGGCCTTAGGTGGGGTCAGAGACGAAGCAGAAATTCGCGGCCATCGCCGAACTTACATCGGCTCCTTACCTGGCAAACTGATTCAGAAAATGGCCAAGGTGGAAGTTAAAAACCCGCTATTTTTGTTGGATGAGATTGACAAAATGTCATCTGACATGCGCGGTGACCCGGCGTCAGCGCTGTTGGAGGTACTGGATCCGGAACAGAACAACAGTTTCAGTGATCACTACCTTGAAGTGGATTACGACTTATCCGACGTTATGTTTGTTGCCACGTCAAACAGTATGAATATACCTGGTCCATTGCTGGACCGGATGGAAGTGATTCGTCTGTCGGGCTACACCGAAGATGAAAAACTTAACATTGCGCAGCGGCACTTAGTGAAAAAACAAATGTCTCGCAATGGCCTAAAACAGGGCGAGCTGGAAATCGAAGAGTCAGCGATCATTGGTGTCATTCGCTATTACACCCGCGAGGCTGGTGTCAGGGCGCTGGAGCGTGAAATATCCAAGATTTGCCGCAAAGCAGTTAAACAGATCTTATTGAACAAAAAAGCCGATAAAGTTGTGGTGAATCAGGACAACCTGAAAGAGTACCTGGGTGTACAACGCCACGATTATGGCAAAGCGGACAAAAATAATCAGATTGGCCAGGTTACCGGATTGGCCTGGACACAGGTCGGCGGGGACTTGCTTACGATTGAAGCAACCTCAGTACCTGGAAAAGGTAAAACAACCTTTACCGGCTCGCTGGGCGATGTCATGCAGGAATCGATACAAACTGCCATGACGGTAGTGCGCAGCCGCGCTGATAAATTGCGCATTAATCCAGAGTTTCACGAAAAAAGAGATATCCATGTGCATGTGCCTGAAGGCGCTACGCCTAAAGATGGTCCAAGTGCGGGTATTGCTATGTGCACGGCACTGGTATCCAGTCTGACCGGTAACCCGGTGAAATGCGACGTTGCCATGACCGGGGAAATCACATTGCGTGGTGAAGTGCTGGCAATTGGCGGACTCAAGGAAAAATTATTAGCCGCACACCGCGGTGGAATCAAGGTCGTAGTTATACCTAAGGATAACGAGCGAGACTTGGAAGAGATCCCTGAGAATGTTAAAAGAGACCTGTCAATTCATCCTGTACAGTGGATTGACGAAGTTTTGAACCTTGCTCTGGAAGAGAACCCGCAAGGTTTTGAACCTGTTCAGGCTAATATTGCTTAAAAAATAAACACATATGCAATTTTTTGAGATAAAAGCACATTTAAGGCTTCCCAATCCGTAAACTGGTGGTAGCCTTTTGATGTGTCCCGCTAGAACCCTTGCCACGCAAGGGGTGGCGGTAAATCGTTAATTTTGAAAAAATTGTTAAACATCGCTTGAAGTTCGTGTTCAAGCTTGTTATAACGGTTCCGCAACAACAAATGCGGAACAATAAATAATAACAATTGAAGGGGATGATATTGTGAACAAGTCTCAACTTATCGACGCGATTGCAGAGAACGCTGACATTTCTAAAGCCGCTGCTGGCAGAGCTTTAGACGCTTTCACTGACGCTGTAACAGAGGCTCTTAAAAACGACGACCAGGTTGCTTTAGTTGGCTTTGGTACTTTCTCAGTTCGTGAACGCTCTGCTCGCAGTGGCCGTAACCCACAAACTGGTGAGACTATTCAAATCTCTGCTGCTAAGGTTCCTTCTTTCAAAGCTGGTAAAGCATTGAAAGATGCATGTAACTAAGAGCAACTTATTTGAATAATTAAAAAGGGCGATAACTCGCCCTTTTTTGATCCTAAAATTGAATCTTCTTTCGTCCGTGAACTCACTCTGTAACTCCTGCCTGTCAAAAGTCCAAAATTAATCCTATTTCTGGTGTGCAAATCGGCCTGGTGTTGCGGTATAATCCCGCGCGAAATTGATTTTGAGGTGATGAAGAGAAAGCCTAATGTTGGAAAAAATAAGAGAAGGGGCCACGGGAATAACGGCCAAAATTATTCTCGGTATTATCATTCTGAGTTTTATATTTGCAGGTGTTGGTGGCTACATCAACTCCAGCGCGGATAGTGCAGCGGCAACGGTCAATGGCGAAGAGATTAGTGCTTCTACCTTTGAGAAAGCCTATCAGTCTGAACGTGGCAGAATGGAAGCTCAGTTGGGTGACACATTCACGCAACTGACGGCCAATAGTGAATATTTAAAATCGTTTCGGGAAGGTGTTTTACAACGCCTGATAAACGATAAACTGATGGATCAGAAAGTCAGAGAGCTGGGCATTCGTATCAGTGATGCCGAACTGCGTGAAACGATTGTCAGTATGCCTGAATTTGCCGTGGGTGGTGAGTTCAACAACGATCGCTATCAGGCATTGCTTATACAAGCAGGGTACACTCCCGCTGATTTCAGAGACTATTTACGCGGTCAAATGGCGCGTCAGCAATTAGGCATCGCATTAGGTCAGTCTGATTTTGCGTTAGGCTCTGAAGCAGAAATGTTTTTGAAAATTCAAAACGAAACCCGAGACACGCGATTTTTTGAAGTGGACGCCACCTTGTTCGAATCTGAAGTTACGGTGACGGATCAGGATATCAATGACCATTATCAGGCAAACATTGCCCAGTATGATACCGAAGAAAAGGTGGACCTGGCTTACGTAGAAGTACAGGTTAGTGATTTTCTGGCAGAAGCCGTGGTAGATGACGCAGATGTAGCGCTGTATTACGAAGAAAACCTGAACAATTATAAAACCGAAGAAGAGCGCCGTGCTTCTCATATTCTGGTGGAATTTGGTGAAGATGAACAAGCCAGCGAAGAGCGCGCCAATGCGCTACTAACAAGACTGAACGACGGTGAAGACTTTGCAGAGCTGGCAAAAGCAGAGTCCGATGACAGTTTCAGCGGTGAAAACGGCGGTGACCTGGACTGGATTAGTCGTGGTGATACAGATGAAGCTTTCGAAACCGCAGTGTTTGAACTGGCCGCAGAAGGCGATATTACCGGGGTTGTGCGCAGTGAATTTGGTTTTCACATCATCAAACTTACCGGTCTGAAAGCGGAATCAGTGGAAGAACTGGAAAACGTACGGGCTGAAATAGAAGCACAATTAAAGCAAGAAGCCGCTCTGGGGCAATATTTAGCAGTACAACAAACTATGTCGCAATTGGCATTTGAAATGCCTGATTCTCTTGAAGAGGTGGCAGCTGCCGGAAATGTTGAAGTTAAGCGATTGACAGGCGTTACTCGCGACCAGGCACCAGTACCTTTTGATAATGCGCTGTTACAAAGCAAAGCGTTTTCTGATGAGATGCTGGAAGATCGTTTAAACAGCGACATTATTGAATTGAATGACGAGCACTTTGTGGTCTTTCGGGTTACCGGACACGAGACGGAGAGAACGTTGCCACTGGCAGAGGTGCGTGACGATATCGTTGCGACATTGACGGCTCAGAAGGCTCAGGAACTGGCAATGCAGTGGGCAGATTCGGTTATTGAAAGCCTCAGCTCCGAGCAAGACGTTGATGCGCTGTTAGCTGAGAAAAGTGTCAGCTGGTCAGAAGAGCAGGCAGTGGAACGTTATTCTGGCTCGCTAAATAGCTCGCTGAGTTCAGAGTTGTTTAAACTGGGTGAAATTGGCGCCGCCAGAGCTGTTGAACTGAACAACGGCAATGTCGGTGTGGTGCAATTGCGCGCAATTAATCAGCCGGAAGCCTTGGATAGTGCCGAGCTGCAGGCGATTCAACAGCGATTGAGTTCTGACTACGGGCAGTCCGGATTTACCGCTTTGATGGATGCACTAAATGCTAACGCAGAAGTGAAAACTGTTACGCAATAAGTCTTGCCTTGGGGAAGCTGTGCAATTCAGCTTCCCTAATCCTCTTCGTTTACTTTCGCTAATCTAAAAGCTTACTGAGTACCAATGATTGATGGGCGGTGAGTAATTTTTTCATGTAATCACTTTTCGGCCAGTTGAATACCACATCGGTTTTCCCGGATTCGATTACCTTGCCATTTTGTAATACCAGCACGCGATCACTGATATGGCGCACAATCCCTAAATTGTGGGATATAAAGATGTAGCTCAGGCCCAGCTCCCGTTGCAAGCGCATAAGCAGGTTTACCATTTGTGACCGTACTGAAGGATCTAACGCGGCAAAAGGCTCGTCTGCTACAATGACTTGTGGGTTTAGGATTAAGGCTCGTGCCAGAACAACCCGTTGTCGTTGACCGTCTGAGAGCATATGGCGATAGAAGTGTGCATGTTCTCGGAGTAAGCCCACCTGTCGCAATGTGGTTGAGATTTTCTCTTTTCTCTCCCTGGCATCCAGGTTGGTATTCAACTTTAGTGGCTCGTCCAGAATTGTGCCCACGGTCAATGCCGGATTTAATGATTCTTTGGAATGCTGAAATATCATCCGGATATTCAGGCTGCGTTGTTTTAGATTTCTGTGTCTTAGTTTTTGCCCATTTAGCAATAATTGACCTGAGCTGGGGGTAACAACACCCGCGAGCAGATTCGCCAGCGTGCTTTTCCCTGAACCGTTGTCGCCGATAATGGCCAGTGTTTCTCCGGCATTTAATTCGAAGTTGATGGGACCGATGACAAACTTCTCAGCTTTTTGCCACCAATTTTTCCTTACTTTACGTTTGAACTTTAAGTTCTTTACGGTTAATAGCGCGGTCATTTTAATGGCCTGTGCAATGGAAAGTGGCAACTGTAATAATGATTGTGTATGTGTCGCGGAGCCGGGATCTTGACGCACTCTTTTTGCGCTCTTGGACAACGTGGCCCCAATCTGCATCCTATTGGTAAGTGTTGTAAGGTGGGAATTGTGCCATCCAGCGCTGACAGGTTTGATTTGGGTAGTAAGTCTTTACTAAAACTTGGCGCGCTATCCAGCAGGGCCTTGGTATAGGGATGCAAAGGCCTTTTGCGCAAGTTAGTCATTCGGCCACTTTCCACAGTCTGTCCGCAGTACAATACCGTCATAGAGTGGCACATAGAAGAAATCGCCAGTAGATCGTGACTGACAAACAAGATGCTGAGGTTGCGGTTTTGATTTAGCCGGGACAGTAGTTTCAGGATCTGGCTTTTAATTGTTGTTTCCATACCCATGGTGGGTTCATCGGCGATCAGTAGCTTAGGTTCTGACACCAGCGCCATTGCTATCATAAACTTCTGGCAAACATCATCTGAAATCTGATGTGGGAAACTGGACAAGCACAGCTCATGGTTTTTAATACCCACCTTATGTAGTTGTCTGGACACTATCTGTTTGCGTTTTTCCTGACGTTGCCAGAACCAGCCTTTGCCCACTAAATGATCCGGAATGTTCTCTTCCAGTTGTTCCCCTAAAGAAGCGGTTGGGTCTAACGAACTCACCGGGTTTTGAAAGATAACGGCAATATCATCTTTGGTGATCTTGCGGCGCTGCTCTTTAGACATTGCGAGCAGATCCGAGCCTTTCCAGTTCAGCCGGTCGGCCGTCAGAGTCCAGCTGTCATTGATTGCGCCAACGATTGATTTAACAATCAGGCTTTTTCCTGAGCCGGATTCTCCCACTAAAGCGCGAATTTCACTTTCATCAATGGTCAGGTTGACCTTATCAAGCGCTTTTACCCGGCCACCCGCGGTATCAATTTCCAGGGTAAGGTTTTTGATGTCTAACAGCGGCATTAGTATTTCAACCTGTTTCTGAGGGCTGAGCGCAAGCCATCACCCACAACATTGATGGAGATTATGGCAATAAATATTGCGGCACCGGGTGCTGCGATACTCCAGGGAGCGATATAGGCGATATCCAGTCCCTCAGAGAGCATGGCACCCAATTCTGCGTAGGGGGACTGAACGCCAAGATTCAGAAAACCCAATGCACTGATATCCAGAATGGCGATAGACAACGCCAACGTGCCTTGTACCACCAACATTTCCACCATGTTTGGCAGAAGTGAAAATACGAAAATTCTGGCGGGCGAAGCACCGTCCAGTCGCGCCGCAATGACATATTCTTTGTTGACTTCTGTTCTGACGAAATCTCGTGTGTAATGGATAAATTGCGGAATTAAAGCCAACGTTATGGCCCACATGGAATTAACCAGCCCGGGTCCTAATATCGCAACGATGATAATGGCAATTAACAGCGTGGGAATGGCCATCATTGAATCTAACAAATGATTTAAAATACTACTGCGCATACCGGTATTCATACCGGCAAACGCGCCAATCAAAACCCCAATCAGCATGGCCACAAGTACCAGAAAAACACTGATGCCAAAGGTTACCCGGCTTCCGTGAATGACCCGGGTCAATACATCTCTGCCCAGTCCGTCCGTACCCAAAACATGTGATATACCGCCATTGCCATCCCAGGCGGGTGGTACCAGCAGGGCGTCTGTATTCTGAGTCAGTGGTGAGTATGGGGTGACAAATGGCCCCAGTATTACTATCAGCGTAATACTGGCCAGGATACACAAGCCTATAAAAGCAAGGTGGCTTTTCCGAAACTCATACCAGGTTTGGCGAAGTGGAGACGGAAATTGTTCTTCCTGATACAGATTAGATTTTAACACGTTGTCTGTATAACCTCTGTGGGTCGATGATTTTATGGACTATATCGATGGATACCGTAAAGATGACTACTAAACTTGATACTGCCAGCATGCCGCTTCTTATTGACGGATAGTCACCCTGATAAATGGCCTGAATAAGCCAGTTGCCTATGCCCGGCCAGGAAAAAATACTTTCAACGATCATGGCATTGGTAAGCAAGGTTGTAAATTGTAAGGCTAACTGCGGCATAATGGGAATAATAGTATTGCGAATACCGTGTCTCAAGATGACCTGGTAGCGATTCAATCCGCGTGCAGTAGCCGCTTTGATATATTCACTGCCCATAACTTCAATTACCGAGCGTCGGGTAATGCGTAAAATAATGGTGCTGGTTACAATTGAAATCGACAGCGTGGGCAGAAATAAATGCCGCAGTGCGTCGTTGAACGCATCCCATTTATAACTGACATCTGAGCGAATAATATCAATTAATATGAAACCGGTATCCAGCGGGATGTAATAGAGCAAACTGATGCGACCAGAAATGGGAAACCAACCCATTTGCAGCGATAAAATTAAGATCAATATTAAGGCCAACCAGAACACCGGGATTGAGTAACCAATAAAACTCATTGACAAAATACTGTAATCAGCCAGCTTGTTGTGACGCAAGCCGGCCAGGAATCCCAAAGGAATACCGACAACCAGTGATACAAAAAGTGCGTAAGCACTCAGTTCAATGCTGGCCGGAAGATAGGTGGTTACCTCCTGATACAAAGGTTGGTTGGAGCTAAAGCTTTGCCCCCATTCTCCTTGCCACAATAAGTCCAGATAAGCGATAAATTGCCAGAAAACCCCATCACTTTCTTTATACAAGGTGGCGTACAGTTGCCGTTGTTGTTCGGACTCGAAATGAATTCCGGTGAGGTTAGTCAGGTAATCACCCGGAAACAGGTAAGCCAATCCAAAAGACGCCATTGCCAACATGAATAGGGTGAACACCAATAAATTGAGCCGGCGCAAAAAATAGAAACTCACTGGGTATTCTCCACATCACCGAATCGGATACCGCCAAATGGGTTGATTTCCAGGTTAGACAAGCCTTGCCGGTAGGCCTGAAAGCGATATGCATGGGCGATAGGCACGATTGGAATTTGATCTGCAATGATGGCATTCGCGGTTTGATACAGTGCCGCTCTGGTATCAGTGTCTGAGTAGGTCAGTGCTTCATCGATAATTTCATCGAACGTTTCATTACACCAGCGCGCGCGATTTGTACCTGATTCAATGGCCGCGCAACTTAACACCGGTCGGTAAAAGTTGTCGGGATCGCCATTGTCTGCTGACCAGCCAATTAATACAGAGTCATGTGCGCCGCTGTCCAGGCGTCTTCTGAACAGGCTCCATTCAAAGCTTATCACTTCAACATTAATCTCTAATTGCTCCAGATAACCCTGGATAAGCTCAGCCATCATGGTGGCATTGGGGTTGTAGGCCCGCTCAACCGGCATTGCCCAGATATTCATGGTAAATCCCGGCTCGATGCCGTTTTTGCGCAACAGGTCTTTGGCCAGTACCGGGTTGTAGCTGTTATCTCGTAAATCTTCCTGAAATGCCCAACTGCTGGGGGGAACCAGTCCGTTTGCTTTTACTGCGCTGCCAAAATACACGGCTTCCAGTAAGGTGGTTTTATCGATACCCATCGCCAATGCCCGCCTTACCTCCGGGTTGTCAAACGGGGGCTTGCTGGTATTAAAGGCCCAAAATCCCACATTGAGTCCTGGTTTCTCATCCAGCACTAAATTATTGCGATCCCGGATGATATCCAGTTCGCTATGTGCCGGCAAAGACATAACATCACATTCGCCAGTCATTAGTTTGGCAAGGCGCAACGAGCTCGACGGTGTGATGTCATAAATGAGTTGTTTTACTGCGCGGTCGTGTTTCCAGTAGTTTTCGTGTTTTGCATAGCGAATAAAACGACCTTTTCGGTAATTGATATATTTAAAGGGGCCGCTGCCTATGGGCTTTTCGTCCAGTAATTGAGGCTGGTTTTTTTCCAGTAAGAATTCGGCATATTCTTTGGAAAGAATGATGGCGAAGTCCGTAGCCAGATTTGCCAGGAAAGAGCTGTCAGGCTTGTTCAGGTCAATCACGATGCGATAGCCGTTAATGCGGCGCACATCTTTGATCAATTTATCCAGGCCTAAGCTGACAAAATAAGGATAACCACTTACATCGATGTCGTGATAAGGATGCGATTCTAGCCGCCAGCGATTGATACTAAAAATCACGTCATCAGCATTCAGGTGCCGGGTGGGAGTGAAATAATTTGTTTCATGAAACGCCACCTGTTTACGCAACTGAAAGGTGTAGTGCAGCCCGTTTTCACTGACGCGCCAACTTTCCGCAATGCCCGGGATGATTTTACTGTCTTGCGGGTCAAATTCCAGCAGCCTGTCGTAAAGCTGGTGTGAGGTGGCATCGACGGTGGTCCCGGAGGTGTCCAGTTGCGGATTAAAGCTGGTAGGGCTGCCTTCTGAACAATAAATCAGGCCCTCATCTTTAAATTTCAGGTCGTGATTACCGCCACATGCCACCACACCTGTTAAAGTGAGCAAGGTGGCTAAAATCTGACGATAAAACACTTTAATCTTCAACAGAAGTATCCAGCAGGTTGTATTTTTTTAGGTATCCCCTGAGCTGATGGTAGGTCAGAGAGAGTTTGTCGGCGGTTTTCTTTTGATTGTAATGGCTGTCCGCCAGCGCCTGCTTAATCATATCAATTTCGTAACTTTGACTCAGCTCTTTTAAGTTCACCGGAAACTCAAAATCAAACGCCGGGTTAATGTCAGCAACGGCCGGTGCCGGTTGACTGTGCTGCACCGGATTGGGCGGCGTGTCGTTATCCTGTGGCTGAGAGGGTGATTGTGTAATTCTGTCCTGAGTTTTAATTCGGGTATTTGGGCGAAATTTTGATTCGAAAGGGTCAATTATAATTTCATGCACCGGCACATAAGGGTTGTTGGTACGGTATACGGATCGTTCCACCACATTTTTTAATTCCCGAATGTTACCGGGCCAGTCATAGTCCAACAACACCCGCTTGGCTTTTTCAGTAAAACCGCTGAACAACTCAAGTTCCATTTCTCTAATCATATTAATGGCAAAATGTTCAGCGAGAATAATGATATCTTCTCTTCTTTCTCGCAAAGGGGGTAGTGTGATGACATCAAACGCCAGTCGGTCTAACAGGTCTGCCCTGAATTCGCCCGTTTCTGCTAAGGTTGGTAAATCTTCATTGGTGGCGGCAATTAGGCGCACATCGACTTTGACAGAGCGAGATCCACCGACACGTTCAAATTCACCGTATTCAATCACCCTGAGTAGCTTTTCCTGAATTAACCCCGAGGTATTGGCCAATTCATCTAAAAACAAGGTGCCGTTGTGAGCCACTTCGAAGCGTCCTTCGCGTCGTTTACTGGCACCGGTAAAAGCCCCGGCTTCGTAACCAAATAGCTCGGACTCCAGCAAAGATTCACTGAGGGCGGCGCAATTCAATTTAATGTAGGGTTGATCCCAGCGTTTCGAGAGGTAATGTAAGCGCGCAGCAACAAGCTCTTTACCAGTCCCTCTTTCTCCTATCACTAATACCGGTTTAGTAAGTGTTGCGATCTGAGAAATTTGTTCCAAAACCTCCAGAAAGCTATTAGCCTGACCGATTAAATTATCTTGTTGGCGATATCGACTCATGAAAAACCTTATTATTTGGTGTATTTAACCAATTTGTGGTTAGAAGACAATGATAGGTCAATTCCCTTTAAATTGCTAAGCCAAATAATACTATGTAATTCAGTGGTTTAAACAAAATATTAGATTGGCCTGTTATTTGAATAACAAACTCCAACATTTTCGCAATCAGAATGAGATAAAAACTAAGAGGTAAATGATTATGGGTATTTTTTCTCGTTTTTCCGATATTGTAAATTCAAATATCAACGCATTACTGGACAAAGCCGAAGATCCGGAAAAAATGGTGCGTCTCATCATCCAGGAAATGGAAGACACCCTGGTAGAAGTGCGTTCAGCCTCTGCTAAAACCCTGGCAAACAAAAAGGATATTACCCGTCAGATCGACAAAATGGAGCAGGAATCTCAAGATTGGGCAGCAAAAGCTGAATTAGCGCTAAGTAAGGACCGCGAAGATCTGGCACGCGCCGCTTTACTAGAAAAGAAAAAATGTCAGGAACATGCTGAGAGCCTGAAACATGAATTGGGGCTACTCGACGAGCAATTGAGTAAACTTCAGGCTGAAGTTGAGCAACTGCAGGAAAAATTAGCGGATGCCAAGTCTCGTCAGAAAGCCATTATTATGCGCCAAAAAACGGTGAGTTCTCGACTTGAAGTTAAGAAGCGTCTGGACAGCAGTAAAGTCGATGATGCGATGGACAGATTCGAGCGTTACGAGCAGAAGATTGACAGTCTTGAGTCACAGGTGGATGCCTATGATCTGGGTAAGAAAACCCTCTCTGACGAGTTTGCGGAGCTGGAGTCCGAAAACAAAGTTGATGACGAACTGGCGGCTATGAAAGCCAAGCTAAAAAATCAAAAGAAAGCCAGTAAGTAATTAAATAATAAGACGCAGAGGTAACTGACCGTGGAAGATGTCATTGGAATTATTGTCGCACCCATAGTGGTATTTTTAGTCATAGTAGCGCCTATATGGTTAATTTTACATTACCGCAGCAAAAAGCAGTTGAGCCAGGGACTGTCAGAAGCTGAAATCAAAACGCTCAATGAACTGGCGCGTCAGGCCGAAGGAATGGCCGATCGCATCAAAACCCTGGAAGCGATATTGGACGAAGAGTCTCCAGAATGGCGCAGTAAGGTGTAGTTATGAAAAAAGAACTTTACAGAGACACTGAAAAAGGAAAAGTAGCCGGCGTTTGCGCCGGGCTGGCTGACTACTTTGGATGGGAGTTATGGTTAGTTCGAATCATTTTCATCTCTGGGTTTTTATTAACCGGCTCCTTTTTCTTCATGGCTTATGTTATTGGTTGGTTCATACTGGATAAAAAGTCCGACAAAGAAATAAAAAAGAGCGCTTTCGCGGTTGCGGCTGATAAATCCAAAGGTTGGGTATCTAACCTGGGTGAGGATGCAAAGGTCGAGGTCAAATCTAAAGTCTGGCAAGCCGGTGAACCCCCTAAACAGGCTTTTAAAGATATTCACAATCAATTTGGCAAACTGGAACTCAGATTACGTAAACTGGAATGTTACGTTACATCTTCTGAGTACCAGTTAAACCGGGAAATCAACAAGCTTTAACAATGCCTCTTCCGGCAAAAACCTCTGAATAGCACAGAGGTTTTTTGTTTTTTACAGTCTCACTTTTTTGTCTAATACTTCTAACGCCATTTCTTAGCCTGTTGCATCCTGTAAGGGGTGTAAACATCTCAAAAATAAGTGCTCAGCAGGCAATTTTAAGATTTGGAGAACAGGTTGAACAAACCGGAACCCTGCGTTGGCATATTTTGGTGTTACAGACAGCACATCATTGCAGAAACAACGCCACGACTAGCCGTTGCCACAGACTCTCTGGGAATAGTGGATAGTTACTTTCAACATATCGATAGTTGGGAACACAAGCACTTGTATTTACCTGATTTTCCGGAACTTTACGGATCGGAATATCAGGAGCTACCCAGAGGGCGAGTGCTGTACAATGCCCGGCGACAGCATTTTATTGTATACGCGGATCGCAGTGTTATGGTATCGACAATAAAGAAGCGTATTGCCGCGCGGTTCTCGTTTCCGGTTGCAGCCTGTCTCTGGCAAACGGATCCGCACTATCGGCATTTTCACAGGGTATCTGATGATTGATAGATACTTACGCCAGCTTGCGGTCAGGCAAGTCTTGTGTGGAGAATGTATCGCCCGCAGTATAAATGTGGCAGTACCGGAGCAGCCTTGATTATTAAACAAAGGGCAGTGCACAATGCCACTTCGGCAATCTTCGCCACGTTAAATGTTCCTGCAGTTTAAAAGAGGAAAAGGAAGATGGAAAATAACCTGCTGGTCAATTTGAGGAAGTACCGCCCCAGGGAAAATACTAATCCCCTTGAGAACTTTATTACTGAAGCGTTCGCACACTTGTTACGCAGTAGTGAAGTTATCACCGGCGCACTGGTGACTTACATCAATGGGTTACTGGAGGACGAAATTACCTGGCACGGGCTGGATTATCAGGTTTCCACGCAGGAGAATTTCGCCAACAAATACCCTGATATGGTGCTTAAGTGGGAGTCGGGGGTTTTGGTCTTCGAGCACAAGGTCCGGGCTGATTTGCATTTTCAACAACTCGAACATTACCGGAATTACGCCGCTGAGAATTTCAGCGACTATCGTCTGGTGCTGATCACCGAACGTGAGTATCAGCATCAACAATCTCCTGACTGTGCCTTTTGCTGGAATAACGTTTACAGCTTAATCAAAAAGCAGTTAGCGCATATTGAACCTGATGTTATCTGGTATGCCAAGGAGTTCATGGCGTTACTAAAGTCTGAAAGTCTCGGACCCGTTGCGCCAATCAATCCAATCGCAATTCAACATTATCTGGAAGCTAAAGCCCTGGATGATCAGTTAGCGTCTTTGTTTTGCATGGCGACATTGCCTCAGAATAACTGGCCACTAGGCAGCGGTTTTGGCACTGTGATTAACGACCTCAGTAAAAAAGTGGAGCAACGCTTTGGTATTGAGTTTCGCCCCATAGAAAATGGCTCAGCAAGAGGCTGGTTTCCCGGGATTTTTCACGGTGTGATTTTTGATGGAAGTGACCACCATTTTAATGAGGACATGGGCAATCGTTTGCATGTCGCAGTGGTGTTTGATTTTGACCGAAGAACACATCAGTTGTTACGTAAAAGCGATACTTTCAGACGTTTTAGTTTGGATTTTTGCCAGCGGATTGCTGCACTGAATGCTGACTGGAAAGTGATAAACAAGCCACAGCAGTCAGGTATACAGAACATTAACTGGTATCACCCGTTGGCTCTGATACAACCCATGGAGCAGTTTTTTGCAGGGCTACACAACGCAGAAGATCAACTTGCCCATTTTGTGCAGCAGATGAGCAGGGTGCAGCAGGTTATTGTCGAAAGTACAGATTTCGCATCATTAGTGGCTGAAATGTGTGATGAGCGTTTGTTAACTTAGTGTCGGACAACCTGTGAGGATAGCGATAAGCGCTTTTTGCTGAAATTATTTCTATGTTATGAGGTTTTTGTTACTGACTGATGCTTCCTTTTTGCAGGGTAATGAGATAAATTCGTAACATTATCTTTACAATAGATTTTGGGGTACGAAGTGCGTCTGGAGATTACCTGTCATGACAGACTCGGGATCACGCAGGATGTTTTAGACATTCTGGTTAAATATAATATTGATCTCAGGGGGATCGAAATCGATCCTAACGGAAAAATATTTCTGAGTTTTCCCACCATTGAGTTCAATGAGTTTCAACACCTGATGCCAGAAATTCGTAAACTCAGTGGTGTCACCGACGTAAAAACAACACCTTTTATGCCCATTGAGCGTGAACGCAATGAATTAACCGCGATTCTGGAAACTCTGCCTGATCCCGTGTTCTCTGTGGACGCCAAAGGTAAAGTCATGCTGACAAATGATGCCGCCGCTTCCAGCCTGGATGTCGACAGAAAGAGCTTGCTGGGTACTCATGTCGCGGAATTAGTTAAAGGGTTTAATGTTGTAAAGTGGCTGGAGGGGCGTGATATTGGCGTTCAGACCCACAAAGTAAAGTTCGTTGAGCAGGACTTCCTTGCTGACTTTTTTCCGGTATATGTTCCTGATTCTAATCAGGTATCCATTTTGGCTGGTGCGGTAATTCTGCTTAAATCAGAATTCAGGTTAGGCCAGCAATTCAGTGCCTTTCATCAACCCAACGAAGAGAGCTTTAATCATATTTTGGCGCAAAGCCCGGTAATGAAAAGAGCGATTAGGGAGGCCAAAAAGTTTGCTGAGTCTGCCCTGCCGCTGTTGTTTGCCGGTGAAACAGGCAGCGGAAAAGAAACGTTGGCAAGAGCCAGCCACTCTGTCGGAGCGGGACGTGATAAACCGTTCGAACAGATTGTGGTTTCGGGCCATTCACCACAAGAGTTGGAAGAGATGTTGTTTGGTGATTCTGCGTCTGGTGGTGTGCTCAATAACGTCAGTATTGGCACTGTTTTACTCAAAGAAGTGTGCGAGTTAGCGGAATCTACCCAGGCAAAATTGTGCGCCTGGCTGGAGCATGCTGAACAACTGCGCAGCAAGGCGCCGAATAAGGATGAAGAGCTACCGCGGTTGATGACCACAACACAACAAGATTTAAGTTTAAAGGTTGCTGAAAATCGTTTCAGAGAAGATCTGTATTTCCGACTTACCTCGTTGATCATTGTTGTACCCTCGTTGAGAGAAAGAAAAGGCGATATTATTGGTTTAGCTGAATATTTCCTGAAACAACAAGCCATGAAAATGGGCAAGCGAGTCCCCAAGCTATCCAAATCTTGTGTTGAGTTATTGCAATCTCATGCCTGGCCTGGCAATGTCAGACAACTGGAAAACACGGTGTGCCGGGCACTTTTGACGGTGTCTGGCCGGGAAATTCACAAGGAGCATATTCAGCTACCTGGCGCAGCTTCCAGCTTTAACTTTTCCTCCAGTGACTTTGAAGGGACGTTAGATGAAGCCGTTAAAAAATTCGAAAAGTCATTGCTAAGACAACTCTATCCTAGTTATCCCAGTACCCGACAGTTGGCGCGTAAATTAGGTTTGAGCCATACCGCAATTGCGAATAAGTTGCGTGAATATGGCATTAGTCGCAAAACAATTAAAATATAATTAAATTCTGAAAAGTGACCGAAGAAGTTGTTGAGTATTTAACGACAGGAGATAGAAATGAAACTGTATGGCTATTGGCGTTCATCGGCCAGTTACAGGGTTAGAATCGCGCTCAATCTGAAAGAGATTGATTATGAGTATATCCCCGTTCACCTCGTCAAAGACGGAGGAGAACAGCATAGTAATGAATACAAATTGCTAAACCCTGCCGAATTAGTGCCAACACTGGTGGACAGCGATAATGAATCAGACATTATCCTTAATCAGTCTCTGGCAATCATCGAATATCTGGATGAACGATTTCCCGAAACGAATAAGTTGATACCGGATCACAAACTGGATCGGGCCCGGGTTCGTGCCGTGGCCTATGATTTAGCCTGCGATGCGCAACCTATTCAAAACCTGAGGGTGTTGCAGTACCTTGAGCAGCACTTTAATGCTGATCAAAATGCCAAGACAGCCTGGGCAAAGCATTGGATAGAACAGGCGTTTGCCTCTGTTGAGCGTCGAATTCAAAACTCGGCAGCGGATTTTTGTTTCGGATTTAATGTGTCAATGGCTGATGTGGTGCTGGTGCCCCAATATTACAACGCACAGAGGTTTGGTGTTGATATGAGCCACTATCCATTGATAAAAAGAGTTGTAGATAATTGTAATAAGCTGGAGGCTTTTGTTCAGGCTGCACCGGAAGCACAACCTGATGCTCAGTAGCGGTCGAGACGCTACTGAGATTTAATCGGCAGTTCTGTGGTGTTTTTCACCTGTTTCAATGCAAACGTTGAACTCAGGTGATCAACACAGGGCAGGTGAGTCAGTTTAGATTTTAATAAATGCTCGTATTCTTCAATACTCTCAACAATCACTTTCAATAAATAATCTTTTTCACCACTGGTGGTGTGGCACTCGATGATTTCTGAAATGTCTTGTACAGCCTCTTCAAAGGCATTCAGCGATTCAGTATCGTGATTTTTTAGTGTCACATAAATGAAAACACTGACACCTAAGTTGAGCAACTTATTGTTTAGCAGTGTTACTTTGCTTTTTATAATGCCGGCACTTTCCAGCTTTTTAACGCGTCGCCAACAGGGGGTATGCGACAGACCAACCAATTGACTGAGGTCAGCCATGGATACGGTGGCGTCTCTTTGCAGAACGCGTAAGATTTCACGATCAAACTTATCTAATTTCATTTAGGAGATAGGGTTTTTATTTTTTGTGAAAGGTAACAGGATTTTTCTATTTCAGAAAGAATTTTAGTACAAAAAACTCGTTTATCGTGTATCTGATGGCAAAATTGGGTGAAAGATATTAATTCCTGAAAATCGCGAAATCCACATGGAATATTTTCCTTACAGCTATTCTGGTCTTACCCCGGATTTTCTTTGAGATCCCAGGTTACGACTGTGTCAAAATAAGTACAATCCGAACAACGCAATAATAATTGAAAAGAAAGAGTCCTATGTCTGTATTTGAACATCATGAATTTGATCAACACGAAAAAGTGTTATTTTGCAAAGATAAGTCGTCGGGCTTGCAGGCGATTATTGCAGTACATAACACCAATCTTGGCCCGGCTTTGGGCGGATGCAGAATGTGGCACTACGCCGATAGTAGTGAAGCATTAACTGACGTATTGCGCCTGTCAAAAGGCATGACTTACAAAGCAGCCATGGCCAATCTGAAATTAGGCGGTGGTAAAGCTGTTATTATTGGTAATCCTCATACAGATAAAACGCCAGCAATGATGACCGCGATGGGGCGTTTTGTGAACGCTGCTCAGGGCGACTATATTACCGCTGAAGACTCAGGTATCAGTATTGATGATTTAAATCTGATGTCTGAGCAAAGTCAGTATGTCGCAGGGATTCATTCTCGTTATAGTTTTCATGGCGGCCATGCCGATGGCAACCCGGCGCCGGCGACCGCCTACGGTGTCTTTGTTGGATTGAAAGAATCCGTCAGATACAAGTTAGGTACAGACTTAAAAGGCCTCAAAGTGGCAATTCAGGGATTGGGCCACGTAGGCTACCGTCTGGCACAACAATTAAAAGATGAAGGCGCAGAGCTGATTGTTACCGACATCTACGAGCAGCAACTAAAGCGCGCGGAAGCAGAGCTTGGCGCTATTGTTGTAAGTCCGGAAGAAATTGTGCAGCAAGATGTCGACGTGTTTGCTCCCTGTGCACTGGGTGCGGTGTTGAATGAACGCACCATCCCGCAGTTAAAATGCAAGGTAATTGCCGGTGCTGCTAACAATCAGTTGGCTAAAGAAGAGCATGGAAAACTGTTGGTGGAGGCGGGCATTCTTTACGCTCCAGATTATGTGTTGAATGCCGGTGGCATCATTGATATTTGCCATCAGAACCAGGAAGACAGCAGCGCACAGGCGCTGAAAACTCACCTTGAGGGTATTGCCCTGACCCTGCGCGAAATATACACCCGTGCTGATCAGGAGCAGTTGCCCACTAATCGCGTGAGTAATTTGATCGCTGAAGAGCGATTCGGAAAATCCTGGTAATACCCCGCAGGGGCTGAATTAAATTTGCAGTCCCAGGCTGAATTGGGCATAATGCGCGCCGCGATTTCAATGGCGGTCCTGTTGGTCCTCCCGCAATGATAATTTGTGAACTCGGTCAGGCCCGGAAGGGAGCAGCCGCAGCAGATGACTCATGTGCCGGGATGTGGCTGGCGGGATTGCCACCCTCAAATTTACTTTTATTTTTCGCCTCTGCTTTCCCTTTCGTCTAAAATCTTAATACCCAAATCTATGGCTTCTTCGACTTCCTGCTCCATTTGGATCCGTTCTAACTGCGGCAGAAAAAAAGCCATGTCTACTTCGTACCTGATGTATCTCGGCGGCACTTTATTCAATGCCAGACAGCATAAATCGGCAATATAATCTGCCGTCTTTTTCCTGGGTAAGTTGAGCTTTTCAATGCGCTCTAAAACCAGGTGTTCGTAATAGTTGTGAATATCATCATCAAGTTTCATGACCGGCCACAGTGATGTTAAACTCAGTAATTAATCGTTGACCTTGTATCAATTTAAATAACCGCTGTTGGTTGTTCAATTGAAACAGTTTTAACCTAATCTTTTATATAGACCAGCTTACTTCAAAGAGCAACATACTCGTTTTACAGAGCGTGGTGCAAATGTCGTGCAGGAGAACAAAATGAAAAAAAACACGACCCCGGTATATTACGGCGATTACCTACATCTTGATCGCATTTTAAGTGCTCAGGAACTTCAAAGTGAAAAGTATGCAACTGCCGCTCACGATGAAACCTTATTTATTATCGTACATCAGGTGTATGAGCTTTGGTTCAAGCAAATTCTGCATGAGTTGAGTACGGTTATTGACGTGTTTTCTCAACAGGCCGTGGAAGATCATCAATTGTCCACCGTGGTGCACCGGTTAAACCGGGTAATAAAAATCCAGAAATTACTCAATGATCAAATCAGCATCATGGAAACCATGACCCCACAGGAATTTTTGTCTTTCAGAGATTATTTAGTTCCCGCATCGGGATTTCAGAGCATTCAGTTTAAAATGCTGGAAATTGGACTGGGTTTGAAGTCGCAGTATCGCATCGATTTTGACAAGCAGTCTTTTTACCAACGGCTGGAAGAAAAAGATCGGCATTTTCTTGAAGCCCTGGAACAAAAACAAAGTTTGTTCGAACTGGTGAACGCCTGGTTAGAGCGACTACCTTTGTTGGAGTTTGATAATTTTAAGTTTTGGCAACACTATGAATCTGCCACTAAGGAAATGTTGAAGAGTGATCGGGAAATCATAAAAAATAACAATATGATTTCTGAAGAGGATAGGCAAAAAGAACTGCTGGAATTGCAAAAAACCGAAGCCAGCTTTAACGCCATTTTTGATGAACAATATTATCAAAAGCTGATGGAAGAAGGGCATTACAGGCTTTCTCAAAATGCACTGATGTCAGCGTTATTTATTCATCAATACAGCGAAGAGCCTGTCTTTAATCTGCCGTTTCAGTTTCTGACGTGTTTAACTGAGATTGATGAAAATCTAACCTTGTGGCGGTACCGGCATGCGATGATGGTACAAAGGATGCTGGGAACGAAAATAGGCACAGGTGGATCCTCAGGGCACGAGTATTTGAAAAAAACCACTGAATCCAACCGAATTTTTAAAGATTTTTTCAATATGGCGACTTTCCTGTTGCCGAAAGAGGTCTTACCTGCACTTCCCGTAAACGTAAAGAAAAACCTTGGGTTTTCACTGTTTTCGGTTTAGCCTTGTTACAAAGTGTAAACTTTTTATTACGTCAATTGAAATGTTAGGGAATTGTAAATTTGAACTTTCACTGATTTTTAAAAAGTTTTCAGCTTGACCCCGCTCTTTTCCTTTGTGTATATTGTTTGCGGGTTCACTACCCGTTAGGTTCACTACCTAACAATAATCGCCGCGACACGAGCGGCAATAACACTAAATAAATTAAAAAATTAGTGGTCCAGGGAGACAACACATGTATATTAAATCCAAACTGGCTAAGTCAGTTCGACTAGCTATGGCTTTTGGTGCCGTTTCTACTGCTGCATTCAGCGGTTCAACAATGGCCCAGGAAGAAGCAGCCCAAGAAGAAGCTGTAGAAAAAATCGCAGTAACAGGTTCTCGTCTACGTAGAGCGGACCTTGAAGGTTCTGTTCCAATTACTACGATTGACAGAACTCAGTTAGAGTTCTCCGGTCAAGTTTCTGTATCTGACCTTCTTCGTAACACCAGCTTCAACGCTGCTGGTTCATTCAGACCTCAATCAGGTAGCTCAGCACAGGGTGTTTCTACTGTTGATTTGAGAGGTTTAGGTTCAGAGCGTACTTTGGTACTTATCGATGGTCGTCGTTTACCTAAGTCGCCTTCAACAGGTTCTTCTGCTGACCTTAACTCAATCCCAACTGCTATCATTGAGCGAATCGAAGTATTAACTCAGGGTGCATCAGCGGTATACGGTTCTGACGCAGTAGCAGGTGTAATCAACATCATCACCAGAAAAGAATTCAACGGCGTTGAAATCAAACTTGGTGCGCATGAAATTGAGCACGAAGGCGGTGACCGTGAAGAAGGCTCGATCATTATCGGTACTTCAAGCGACAAAGGTAACATCGTAGGTGGTGTTTCATGGAACCATCGTGACATCGTATTCCAGAGAGACTTCCCTTGGTATGCACCAGGTGCATCTTTGTACGGTAACAGCTTCTCTACTGCGACTGACAACGGTGATGGCACATACACTGATGACTTCAACGTAACTTCTTTCCCAGGCGGCTGTAACGACGGTGAAGGTTTCTACGAAGTTGACTATGCAGCCTCTATCACTGGCCAGCGTTGTGCTTATAACTTTGCATTAGTATCTGCTGACGAAGCATCTACTGGTGTAACCAGCTTGTTCATGAACAGCGAATATGAAATCGCTGACGGTTGGAAACTACTGTCTAAAATGAACTGGAACAAAACTGATTCATTCGGTCGTTATGCACCAGTTCCAGATTCACCTTCACCGTTCGCTGGTGGTACTGGCAACCCAATCCCGGTTGATAGCCCGAACAACCCAACTAACCCAGAAAGTGCGATGTATGACCCAGCATTTGGTCCAAACGTACCAGTTTTCTGGTGGCACCGTTTTGACGCATTAGGTAATCGTGACAACGAAGTTGAAAACGATACGCAGAACCTGATGGTTATGGTTGAAGGTGAAGTGGGTGACTTTTTCGTAGACTTCGGTGTACGTCGTACTAAAAACAAAACTTACGATATCGGTCGTAACTACTTAGTACGTACCACTGCAGAAGCTTACATCAACGACGGTACTTACGATCTGCAAAACCCAAGCGCAAACCCAGATTCAGTTCTGAACGCGATGAAAGCAACCATTTCTCGTATCAGTATCTATGACCAGGACGAAGTTTTCGCTTCTGCTCAAACTGATCTGTTCGAAATGGGCGGCGGCATGTCTTCAATCATCTTCGGTGTTGAATGGCGGGAAGAAGATTACAACGACCAATACGATTCACTGTCTGAAGCTGGTGCAATCGGTGGTTCTTCTGGTAACTCTGCAGGTGGTGGTCGTACTGCACGTGCAGCTTTCGTAGAGACTTTGTTGCCAGTAATGGACAACCTGGAAGTCACCTTAGCGGGTCGTTACGATGACTACAGTGATTATGGTGATGACTTCTCTCCTCAGATCTCTGTTCGTTGGGAACCAATGGAAGATTTAGTTGTTCGTGGTGGTTGGGGACAAGGTTTCCGCGCACCAACACTGGACATCCTGACTCAGAAAGATTCTTTCGCAGCTGACTCTGTGTCTGATGACACTCACTGTGCGGCATTGAGTTTGCCAGTAGGTTGTTCTGTACAGATCAACGGTCTGCGTACTGCTAACCCGAACCTGAGTTCAGAGCAATCTGAGCAGTTGTCTGTGGGTATCGCTTATCAACCGCTTGACAGCTTAAGTTTCTCATTAGATTACTTCGATATTGAGATTGAAGAACGTATTAACTTCTTCGATGCTCAGGAGCTGGTAAACAGAGAAGCCGCAGGCGACCCAATCCCAGCTGGTTTAGGTGTTGAAAGATTACCTACTGGTGCGATTACTCGTATCGTTCAGGGTTATGGTAACGATGGTACACTTGAAACTTCTGGTGTTGACTTGAACGTTAAGTACTCTCAAGACCTTGGTTTTGGTGACCTGACTTCTTCACTGCAATACTCTTATGTATTCGATTACAGAACTGACGGTGGCAGAAACGAGATCGGTGATATCGGTCAGCCAGAAGACAGAGGTGTTTGGTCAAACACATTAGCGGTAGGTGACTTCAACGTTGCATACAACCTGAACTACATCGGTGACAACGCTGAGAACGTAGTTGACGGTGAGCAAATTGGTCACGTTGGTTCTTGGGTTACTCATGATATCAACGTAACTTACCACACGCCGTTTAACTCTAAAGTTACTCTTGGTGTGAACAACGTTGGCGGTAAAGAGCCACCTCTTGAATCATTCCGTGGGGGCGGTGGTAGCCGTTCTTATAACTTCGACTTGTACGATGGTTACGGACGTATCGTTTACGCGAGATACGTACAATCTTTCTAATTTGACTTAGAGAGAAACATAAATGAGAAAGCCAGCGCAAGCTGGCTTTTTATTTATGGGCCGATATAATGAAAACAAATAACAATAAGATTAACCCATACAATACCCGAAAGGGCGCAATGGTAAGCAATGCTATTGACCATTGAGACTCGGTATCTTTTCTATCATGCATAAGCAAACAATTCCCTGGCAGTCCTACTGGCAAGACGGCAACTTCGATACTTTTGGTAAATCCTTTTCTGATGGCAATCCGGTTGCTGATGCGTTAGCAGTAAAATTAAAAGAGATTGCACTGACAAACAGTGAAGTGCAGACTTTATTGGATTTGGGATGTGGTAAAGGTGAGCACTTTCAATGGTTAAGAGAGATGTTACCCGTTCAGATAAATCAACCCCTTCATATAGTGGGAGTTGATGCTGCAATTCCAACCATGGAAATTGATAGCCACACCAAAATTGTCAAAGATAACTTTGAATCACTGAGTCATGTACTGCAGTCAGAACAGTGCTTTGACGTTGTCTTTGCAATGTTTGCTGCGGAATATGGTCAGTTCAACAGAATCCTGAAAGCACTGCAGTTATTACATAGTGGACAACTGGATTGCATTTTTCTGATGCACACACCCGGCTCAATCATCACTGAAAAAACCAGGCACACTCTGGATTTTTACCGTTTGTTTTTAAATAAAGACCTTGATAAGGCCCTGAGAAAACTCAAAAAGACAACTAACATTAAAATGTTCGAGACAACTGTACTCAATAACCTTAACGCGGTAATTGGACTTAAGCGTTCTGAGTTGATGTACGACCTGCACACGGTGGCGGAACGATTACAGCGCTTGTTTAGTTCCATAAATCTGAGCCAGAAGTCAAAGCACGTAGAGCAGTTGTTGCATTACTTTGAGCAATTAAGTATGCATAAGTTGCGTTTGGAGCAGCAATTAGCAGCGTCTAAAAACAGTGAACTGTTAAACGGTGCATTGGCAGATGCGGGTCATCATATAAAAACTGATGAGATATTGTTTAATAGTTATGGTGAAATAGGGCGTTTTATTCACTTTGTTATCCAGCACTAGCGCAGACAAAATTATAGACTGAATAGAATTAATACACTTATGCCAAACATCTTTCCAAGCCATGCTTCCGCCATTGTTTATCGTCAGTCGACGCTGATGCTGGTTTCACTTTCTGGTGTGCATCCCGCAATTAATCTGTCGCTGGCGGACGTACTGCTTATTGATGCAATGTTGAGACACAAACAAAACCGTGATGTGATTGGAAGTTTTTTCTCCACTGCTATGGGGAAGCGCTTAAGACAAAGCGTCAGTGATGCTCAAATACTAAACAGAATAAATGAATTAGAAGTTGTTAAACATCAATGTAACGCATTCAGTGATATTGAGGTCGTGCCATTATCTGAACAGCCAGTAACCGATAGTGGCAAACTAACTTCGATGGATGAACAATTCTACCTAAGCATGCACCACAGTGTCTATTTGGCGCAATCCGGGTTTGTGTGTTATGCCCCGGCTATGGGCACCTATGTCAGCCTGACCGGTGAACAAACAATTTTGCTGTTGTCATTTGCCGGCGGCACCAAGCCAGATGCCTTGTTTTCCCATAATAATTTTGCCGGTGCAGACCAACAGGCGCTTTTTAGTTGGTTGCAAAGTATGCTAAATGCCGGGGTGCTGGTGACTAAATCTGTTATTGAAACACCCCAGAAAGCAAAATTAAGTTCATTCTCAACGCAATCCACTGACAATCCTACCATTGAATTGGATTGGAAAGCCGTTGATTCGGACGGTCGAATTCCCGTTTATTTTGTACCCCATATGGAAAATCATTTTCCGCTGGCTTTAGGGGTATTACTCAATGCCTTAAATGAACATAACTCGGGAGTGTTACGAGATAAGTTTCTGTTTTTGCCCATAACCTATCTGGAACCGACTGATTTGATCAATGGTCCATATCGAAAATTCGGTACCGGGATATGGTTGTTTTCCAATTATATGTGGTCAATAGACCTGAATATGCAAATCAGCAATGCGATTAAACAACATGATTCGGGTAATTTCACCATTCATGGCGGGCCCAGTACACCCGATTATCCAGAAGCGTGTGAAACTTTTCTGAAAGATAATCCTTCGGTTGATATTGCCGTTCATGGTGAAGGTGAAGTGACAATCACTGAAATATTTGAAGTCCTGGCGCAGTCATTTACTGCTGATGGCGATATAGATCGTTTTAGACTCAGTAAAGTGACGGGCATTACCTTTAAAGATCCCATTGCCAACAATATTATTCGCACCGGAAGTCGTGAACGCATGAAAGAACCGGACAGCGTGCCATCACCTTATCTTTCTGGCGTTTTTGACAATTATCAGGGCAGGGTGGAAGCAGCGATAATAGAGACCAACAGAGGTTGCCCTTACGGATGCACATTTTGTGATTGGGGGTCAGCCACTAACCAGAAAATACGCAAGTTCGACCTCGAGCGGGTGTATGACGAAATTACCTGGATAGGTCGAAACAAGATCCGGGTTATTTGGATTGCCGATGCCAACTATGGTTTGTACGAAAGAGATATTGATATTTCCAAACACATTGTTGCCACGAAAAAGAAATACGGCTTTCCACAAGAAGTTGTCGTTAATTACACAAAGAATTCAACCCGAAAACTCGTAGATATTATCAAGGTTTTCAGCGAGGGAGGGATAATTAGTCAGGGGATTATTTCCATACAAACCACAGATGAGAAAACCCTGGAAGTTATCAACCGCAAAAACATTCGCACAGAACGCTATGATGAATTGTCTGAGATCTTTGCTGAACAAAAGTTGCCGCTTTCAACCGATTTGATGATTGGCCTGCCTGGTATAACTGTGGATTCGTTTAAGTTGGATTTGCAGCGCTATATAGATAAAGATATTTCGGTTAAGGCCTATCCAACTCAATTACTGCCTAACAGCCCCATGGCTGACCCTGAGTACATTAAGAAGTACCAGATTAAAGTGGATAAAAATAATTTTATTCTTTCCACCTACAGCTTTACCCAGCAAGAGCTGGTGCACATGAAAGGGCTGTTTCAGGTTTATGAAATGGCAGAGGGTTATGGTTTACTGAGATACCTCACTCGGTACTTACAGTGGGAGTATGAGATTCAGGCAATTGAGTTTTTGGAAACATTACTTATCGACGTCAATGCCAATCCGAATACCTACCCACTGCTGACCTGGGGAGTTCATTATTTTAATGTAGAAAAGAACATTCCGGGTGGCTGGCACGCTTTTTATCGCGAACTGGCCAGCTACCTGATTAACAGGTATGAGATAGCCGATGATAGCCGATTAGCTACGGTGCTGGCCGTCAGTGCTGCCTCAATGCCAGATGATGGATTGCAATATCCCTACGTAGTCGAGACCGAGCATGACTTTGTCGCTTACTTCGTTGCAGCGAAAGAACAGTTCCAACCGCTCAGCGCCTACGGCAAGAGTGAGTTTTCAGTTTCTGATCCCAATTCTCTGGTGGATATCGATCTCAATGCCACGCAATATGATTCACATCAGTATTTTTGGGAGCTGCAATCCGAAATATCACGACCTAAATCGGTTGTAAAGGTATGATCAAAGCAGCGGCTTGCTGGGATTATAAGCAGCCTGGAAATATAGTGAATTTTACCCTATATAAAAGCCTGTAAACGTCAGCCTTTTATCGCAGAACTGCCCAACAAGTATTGGTTAAATGGCTGGTCGCCTTGCTATATTGTTATGACGCATTCAAAAATAGTACACAGTACGCCATTAATGATTGCTGAATTAAGGATTTAAACCCGGTTACTTACTGTTTAATGGTATTAGTTAGCGAATGAGTGCAGATTTATTTAAAAAAGCGTTACAGGCTCATCAGTCTGGTGATCTTCGGAGTGCCTCAGAATATTATCAGAAGGTATTGCAAAGAGTTCCGCGGGAGCACAACGCTTTACAACTTCTCGGAGGGGTTTTTCATGCGCAGGGTGACAACGCAACGGCATTAAAGTATCTGCAGGCCTCTCTGAATATAAAACCTGACCAGCCCCAGGTCATGCTCAATGTCGCAACTTGCCAAAGACAGTTGCAAGACTACAGCGGCGCCTTAACAACGTTAAAGCAATTAATGCGTCGCGATTCCGCCAATTTTGGCGCGTTCAAATGCCGTATGTTCGTATTGGTAGAGATGGGCGATTATGAAAGGGCCTATCAGGAGCTCAATGCACAGATACATAAATTTCCCGGCCATTATGAACTGTATAATTTATTGGGTGCGGTTGCTTCTGAATGTGAGCACTTTGAAAAAGCCATCAGAGCTTACCAGAAAGCGTTAAAGATAAGACCAAACTCCGACGTCGCCAGACATAATCTGGGGTTAGCCTATCGACAAAATGGCGAACCTGAAAAAGCCCTGAAAGAATATCAAATTGTTCTCAATAGTGGTAAACACAGCTATCAGCTAATGCACAACTTAGGAGATACCTATTTTGATCTGGGGCACTTTGAACAAGCTGCCACTTATTACCGCAACGCACTAAAGCTTAATTTTTCCAGTCTGGAATCTCATATCGGATTGAGCGAAACCTTGTGGCAATCCGGGGAAGACAAGTTGTTTTTAAGCAGCTTTGAAAAGGCAGTACTCAAATTCCCTGATAAAACCAGGTTACTCTACAGTTTTATACGACGACTGTGGCGTGTCGGGCAATACAAACAGGCGTTTAATCTGCTCCAAAGCCGTGAGGGTGCTTCTGGCACTGACCCGATATTCCAATTTTTGCTGGCTAAATGCTGGTTGGCAACCGGAGATACAGGTCAGGCTAATACTTGTTTTAAAAAGTCGCTGCTGGGACGAGAGCTCCCTTTATCTGATAAGTTAGAGGTGTGTCGGATATACCTGGACCAGGCAAGGTTCAGTGAGGCAATGACTATTTGCACCGACATCTTAAAGACGGCACCAAACCACACAGAGGCATTGGCATGGTGGGCCGTTTGTCTGGGGCAAAGCAAGGATAAGCAAGTTGATAAACTCTATGATTTTGAGCATTTGATTGGCAGTTACCAGCTGTTTGACAAAAACACAGACGGCAACCTTTATCGGGATCTGGTAGACGAGCTAAGCCGAAAGCACCGCGCCAATGAACCTGTCCGGGACAAGTCATTACACAATGGGACTCAAACGCGGGGCCATTTGTTCCGGAAGTCTCAAGTTTCCTGTCTGAACGAGCTGGAAAAACGGATGCTCGACAGGGTGGCAAGTTATTTAGAAGGCAGGCCGGAAACCGCAAAATTGCGACAGTGGCCAGACAAGGCACATTTTGAGCTAACCTCGGCTTGTTCTGTAAAACTCAATAGCAATGGCTATCAAACTACGAAAATACATGCTGAAAGTCAGCTTACCGGGGTGTTTTATTTAACCACTTATAAAGCACCATCTTCTGGTACTGAGGAGGGGGGATATCTAAAAATCGGTGAAGCGCCGCTGCAAAATCCGGAATCATCATCGGTAATGAAATTGCTAAAAGCCGAAGTGGGGCGGTTATATATATTCCCATCATACTTTTGGCACGCGACTTCGCCATTGGGGGATGCTGGTCAACAAATCACCGTATCGTTCGAAATTAACTCACCCAAATTTTCCTGAAAAAAAATTTGCTGCGGATTGCTAAAATTTTATTCGGATCTTTTAGCGTTTTATGCAAATTTCTTGCAAGCTTATGTATACAAAGCCCTTGTCGCAGCACTCCTGATTCCTTGTTTCAAAAATTTACAATCTGTTACAGCTTATTCGCATAATAATTAAACAAATGGCTGATGAAATTCATATTTTTGTTATATTTTTTTTAAGCTATTGTTGATCTGTGAGCCTTTGGCTGCTTGACTTAGTCTGTATATCCATGTGAATATCATTGGGTCCCAGTGCCGTATTAAATAAGTAGGCACTGACTCCAATAACAAAAAATTTTTCAAATATCGTCCCTTGTTATGCGATTCCAAATGTAACAAGGATTAAAGTTTAATTGGTTGGGAACTATGTCCAAGATGAGCAAGAGAAATTTAATTGCCTCAGCTGTCGTAGGTGTTTTAGCACTTGGCGGCAGTACCTTGGTCTCAGCAGATCCATTAAAAGATCTGCAAAATGAGGCTGGTAAAAATCACGCGGCTGCAGCGAAAGCCCAAGAAAGAATCAATAGCATTTACGAGCAAACTCAAGATTTGCTTATTGAATATCGTCAGGTGGTTGACGAAACTGAAAATCTGAAAGTATACAACGATCATATTGCTCGTCTTGTTGCAGACCAACAAGAAGCAATCGACGATCTGCAACGTCAAATTGACGGTATCGATGGTGTTAAAAAGGGCGTAGTGCCTCTTATGTATAACATGATCGATTCATTGGAAAAATTTGTCGATTTAGACGTTCCAATTCGTTATCAACAACGTAAAGACCGCATCGCTCGCCTGAAAGAAGTCATGGGTAACTCCAATGTAACTGTTTCTGAGCAGTTCCGTCTGATTCTGGACGCCTATTCAATCGAATTGGATTACGGCAACACCATCAACGCCTATCAGGGTGAATTGGATTACAACGGTCAGACAATCTCTGCTGACTTCTTCAATTTAGGTCGTACCGCCTTAGTTGCTCTGTCACTTGACCAGAAAAATGGTTGGGTTTGGGACAACAATGCACGTGCCTGGAATGCAATGGAAGACAGTTACCTGTCCTCGGTTAACAAAGCTATCAAGATGGCTAAGAAGTTAGAACCAGTGAACCTGGTGAAGCTACCTATCGTCGCGGCGGAGTAAATAATAATGAAGAATACTATTAAAGCACTATTAGTGGCTTCTTCTGTAGCCGCACTTTCGATGCCAGCGATGGCACAAAGCTCACTTGACCAGCTTCTGGACGAAGTTAAGAAAAACCGCGTTTCTGAAGCAAAAATCAATCAGCAACGCGAAGCTGAATTTTTATCAGCTCGTGCGGACAAGCAAGCCTTATTAAACAAGGCTCGCGCAGATCTGAGAGCAGAAACTGATCGCGGTGAGCGTCTGAAGAAGCAATTCGCAGACAATGAAATTGCGCTGGCTAACAAAGAAGTTGAGCTGGATAACGCAGTGGGCACCTTAGGCGAGATGTTTGGTGTAGTACGTTCTGCTGCTTCTGAGGCTTATGGACGTATTTCTACTTCAATCGTAAGTGCTCAGTATCCTGGCCGTACAGAATTGTTGGAAAAATTGTCCAACGAATCTAAAGGCTTGCCTAATATTAACGAGCTGGAAGAGATGTGGTTTGCTCTGCAAACTGAAATGACTGAATCAGGTAAAATTACACAGTTCCAGGCAGACGTTGTAAGTCTGGACGGCGGTTCTTCCACACAAACAGTGACTCGTATAGGTACCTTTAACCTGATCGGTGACGAAGGTTACCTGTTGTACAAAGATGACCTTAAACAAGTACAGCCTTTGGGTAAACAACCAGATGGTCACATGGTTTCTTCGGCTAAGTCTTTCACGACAGCAAGTGGACTGAATCCTCTTTTTGTTGACCCGTCTCAGGGTTCTATTCTGAGTCTGTTGACTCAGGCAGCTACGCTTGAAGACCGTTACCACGCAGGTGGTATCCCAGGTTATATCATTACCGTTATGTTAGCTATCGGTGCGCTAATCGCACTGTATAAAGTGGTAACATTGACAGTGATGGGCGGCGCAATCAGAAAGCAATTGAAAAACATTGACACGCCGTCAACTAAAAATCCTCTGGGTCGCATTCTGACAGTTTATGAAGAGAACAAGAGTGCAGATACTGAAACGCTTGAGCTTAAAGTTGATGAAGCTATTTTAAGAGAACTGCCTTCGATTGAAAGTGGTATCAACATTATTAAGATTTTGGCTGCAATCGCTCCGTTATTGGGTCTGTTGGGTACCGTTATCGGTATGATCGCGACCTTCCAGCAAATTACTTTGTTCGGTACAGGTGACCCAAGAATCATGGCGGGAAGTATCTCTATGGCGTTGGTAACAACAGCTCAAGGTATTATCGCGGCATTACCTCTAATCCTGCTTCACGCTATTACTGCAGGTAAGAGCAAGAGCATATTGCACATTCTCGACGAGCAAGCTGCTGGTATCGTAGCTTCACGTGCAGAAGGGGAGAAAGCGTAAGATGTTATTCCTGATAGAGACATGGGAATCTGTCAGGGATTTTATCGCTACTGGCGGCGACGTATTGTATGTCGTCGCAGGAGCGCTCTTCTTAATGTGGATTTTTATGATTGAGCGCTTTTGGTTTCTTAACGCAGTTTTTCCAGGTATGCACAAAGGTATTGTTGCTAAATGGGATTCTCGTGAAGACACCACTTCCTGGTATGCGCATAGAATTCGTGACGCTTGGATTTCCGAAGCATCGGATAAGTTAAATGAGCGCATCTTGTTAATAAAAACACTAGTTGCGATGTGTCCGTTAATCGGACTGTTGGGTACGGTAACCGGTATGATATCCGTATTCGAGACAATGGCTACACAAGGGACAAGTAACCCTCGTTTGATGGCCGCAGGTATATCAATGGCGACAATTCCTACGATGGCAGGAATGGTTGCAGCATTGTCAGGACTGTTCTTCAGTTCTCGTCTCGAAACCAAAGTGAAAATCGCAAAAGAAAAGTTGATTGACAGTTTGCCTCATCACTAGAGAGAGAATTATATGGCTCGCAAAGAACGTGAACAGGGAGAAGACGCAGCGATCGACATGACGCCCATGCTGGACATCGTGTTTATCATGCTTATCTTCTTCATTGTTACTACATCGTTTATCAAAGAAGCAGGCATCGAAGTTAACAAACCTACAGCCAAGACTGTGGTATTGAAGAAAGGTGCCAACATTTTCGTGGCCATAACTGCTGATGGTGATGTGTGGTTAGATAAAAGACAAATTGACCCTGGTACGGTAAGGGCCAATATTGAACGTCTTTTAGCTGAGCAGGCTTCAGAGGTAGTTATAGTTCAGGCGGATGAAGACGCTGAACACGGAAAAGTGGTCGACGTTATGGATCAGATAAAAGCCGCAGGTGTTAATCGCATAGCGGTCGCGGCGATAGGTGGTTAATTATGGGTAGAATTATCGTTTCAATCATCGTTGGTGCTGCGATTACTTTTGCCTTGTTCTTCGTAATGGCTGAGTTAATTTCTAACTCACAACGTCCGCCAGAAGAATCGCCACCACCGCCAATTATCGACATCGTGATGAACGAGCCGGACGCATCTGTTCAAACCAGAACACGCGTTCCGCCTCCGCCACCGCCGCCACCACAACAGCCGCCAAAGGTGCAACCTACAGAACCTGAGGTTGCCGATGCAAACACTGATGGTATGTCATTTAACATGCCGGGTGTGGACTTAGGTGGTGCCAGCATTGATATCGGTGGTCCAGGCTCAATGCAGCGCGATGGTGAAGCAACACCAATCGTGCGTATTGAACCCAGATACCCAATTCAGGCTGCCCGGGATGGTAAAGAAGGATGGGTAAGACTGTCGTTTACCATCAATGAAGTCGGTGGAGTTGAAGATGTTGAAGTAATCGAAGCTGAACCAAAGCGTGTATTTGATCGCGAAGCAAAACGCGCGTTGAGAAAGTGGAAGTACAAGCCTAAAATTGTTGACGGTAAACCGGTCAAGCAATTTAACATGAAAGTGCAATTGGACTTCAAATTGGAGGGTGATCAATGATTAACGTGAAATCATCAATCGCTAAGCTTTTAGGTGCATCAGTGTTGTCTGTGGGGTTATTGGCCACAGGCACTGCTCAGGCCCAAACGCCACCTATTTTGTGTCCAGATTACAAGCGTGGCCCAACCAGCATACCGGGTCAAAGAACCGGTAAAAAGGTGCAGGGCGCGTTTGAAGCTTATTCTGCTGACCTGATTGATGAAGCAATTGAGATTTTGAGAGAAATCGAAACCAGTGACCCATTTGACCGCGCGTATGTCGATCGGTTTTTGGGTAACTTGCTCGCTTCACAGGAAGGCCAGGGGCAAAATGCATTAGATTATTTGCTAAGAGCGGTTAAAGACCAAGAGCTGAATGACAATGAACATGCTCAAACATTGCGTTTGATCGGCGATTTGAACATGCAGCAACGCAACTTCAAGCAGGCAATTGAGTTCTACAACAAATGGATGGACTTTACCTGTAAAGAAGATGCTGATGTTTATACCCGTATGGCTCAGGCTCATTACGAAAATAAACAACTGCCAGAGATGATTGCACCTGCCAATAAAGCAATTGCAATGTACGACAAACCTAACAAAAACCCTTATGTACTGAAATTGACCTCTTACTATGAGCGCAAGATGTACAAAGAAACCATTGAAGTGGCGGAAATCTTAGTTAAATTATTCCCCGAAAACAAACAATGGTGGACGCAGTTAGGTTTCTTCTACATGTTGGTAGAAGACTATAATAAGGCAATGCAGACGTTTGAGTTAGCTTATACTCGTGGCTATCTCGAGAAAGCGTCTGAGATCAGAGCGTTAGCACAGCTTTACGGGACATTAGAAGTCCCCTATAAGTCTGCTGTAATTCAGGAAAAATATCTTAAGTCCGGTTTGTTAAAAGCCGACGAAGATACATTATCTCGTGTTGCCAATGCCTGGCATCGCGCGAAGGATTACCTGAAGGCTGCTGATTATTATGGTCGTGCTGCAGCTATCGGAAACGATGCTGAACACTATCGCAAGCAAGGCACTTTGCTGTTGTCAGCTGAAAAGTATCCGGAAGCTATTACTGCATTACAAAAAGCGCTGGACGCTGGCAGTGATAAAACCGGCTCAATTCAGATGGCAATAATGGAAGCATATTTCTATCAAGGTAAGTTCAAACAAGCTTATGTGCATGTTAAGGAAGCAGCTAAAGATAGCTCTGTTGCCCGAAATGCCAAAGCCTGGGAGCCTTACATAAAAGAAAAAGCTAAAAATCGAGGTATATCGATTTAATTTAGAAAAAGCCCGAAAGGGCTTTTTTTATGTCTGCTTTTCAGTGCAGGCGTGTTTTTCCGCACATATATTATTATTGATAGCTATCAGGGGCTGTTGCTCTTCGCTGTAAAATTGTACCGCAAAGTTTAACAGCCCCTGGTTCGAATCGTCTCAAATTCTGGATTTTTAGGTTAAAACTCCCAAATAAAACGATTAATGAAATCGTTTTTTATCTAACCAGGTCTATACTGATGGAAACGATTTAAAGATGTCGTGCTTATCAACATTGATTTAAGGAATCAACTATGAAACAAGTTAAAAAGTCAGGTATTGCAACAGCTTTAGGTGCTGTAGTCATCGGTTCTTTGGCATCCGTTAGCGTACAGGCAAATGCCAGTCCTTTCGCTATAAGTACTTTGGATTCTGGTTACATGCAAAGTGCCGCGGAAGGTAAGTGCGGCGAAGGCAAGTGCGGTGGCGACAAATCCGGTAAAGAAGGTAAGTCGGAAAAAGAAGCTAAGTGCGGCGAAGGCAAGTGTGGCGGCGACAAGTCTGGCAAAGAAGGTAAAACCGAAAAAGAAGGTAAGTGCGGCGAAGGCAAGTGTGGCGGCGACAAGTCTGGAAAAGAAGGTAAAACCGAAAAAGAAGGTAAGTGCGGCGAAGGCAAATGCGGCGGCGACAAATCCGGTAAAGAAGGTAAGTGCGGCGAAGGCAAGTGCGGTGGCGACAAATCCGGTAAAGAAGGTAAGTGTGGCGAAGGCAAATGCGGCGGCGACAAAAAAGAAGATAAAAAAGGCAAAGAAGGTAAGTGTGGTGAAGGTAAATGCGGTGGACAGGCCTAACCCCTCACTGACAAGTTAAGAAGGCTGGGGTACCAGCCTTTTTTGATCCGGGCTTCCGTCCAGGGGCGGGCTGTCATCAAAGGAGAATATAAATGCATCAATTGTCAGGCGCAGGACTGGGGTTCAGGCGAGAAATGTCAGCAGAGTTACACGATGGATTGCCTGCCGATGTGGACTTTTGGGAAGTGGCCCCTGAAAACTGGATACCCTTTGGTGGAAAATACGCAAGGCAACTACAGGCTTATACTGACAATAAGCGTTTTGTCAGTCATGGCTTATCTTTATCCATTGGGTCACCTGAAAAGCTGGATGTCAACTTTGTCAAACAGGTGAAATCTTTTCTGGAGCAACACAATATCTTGTACTACAGCGAGCATTTAAGTTATTGCTCAGGCAAAGGTCATATGTATGATCTTATGCCGATTCCTTTTACTCCTGAAGCAGTGCAGCACGTAGTTAGCAGGATCCATCAGGTACAGGAAATTTTGCAACGACCACTGGTGTTAGAAAATGTGTCTTATTATGCTGCGCCGGGACAGGAAATGTCTGAGCTGGAATTTACCCAACAGGTGCTGGAACAGTCAGGCTGTTTATTGCTTCTGGACGTAAACAATATTTATGTTAATGCCATTAACCATGGCTATGACCCGGTCTCATTCCTTGAAGCACTACCCACTGGAAAAATCGCTTATGGTCATATTGCCGGACACTACAATGAAGCAGAAGACCTCATTGTTGATACCCATGGTGCGGATGTGATAGAGGAGGTCTGGAGTTTGCTGGACAGGGCCTATCAAATTCATGGTGTTTTTCCCACCTTACTGGAGCGGGACTTTAATATTCCACCCATGCAGGAACTACTCAAAGAAGTACATAAAATAAAACGTATTCAGGCTAAATATCAACAAACAAACAGTATGAGGGCCTGATAATGGGCTTTAAACAAACTCAGGCTGATTTTATGGCGCATATACGAGACCCGGATAATGTGGCCACTTTGCCCGATATTGAAGAGCGCCGAATGCAGATTTACCGGGATTTGTTTTTTAACAATATTCTGGGCTTTTTAAATTCAGGGTTTCCCGTACTAACTGCCGTTGTGCATGAGGCGCAATGGCTGGCAATGGCAAGACATTTCTTTAAAACCCATGATTGTCGTTCACCTTATTTCGTTGATATCAGTAAAGAGTTTGTAGAGTACCTGGCAAATGAGTTACCGGAACAGGAGTATCCCTATCCATTTATCGCTGAGCTGGCACATTATGAGTGGCTGGAACTTGATCTGAGTGTTCGAAAGACTGAGGCTTTTATCAGGTGGCAAACCGGCGATGCGTTCTCGTCCATCAGGGTGTCACCATTAGCCGAATTGGTGAGCTATCATTGGCCGGTTCATCAGATTTCTGCGAAGTTTATTCCTACTCAATTGTCTGCAGAACCTAACTACTTTGTCGTGCATCGCGACCACAGTGATAGTGTTCACTTTTCTCAGATCAATCAGGTTACCGCTTTTTTAATTAATCAATTGTTAGAGCAGGAGGTAAGTAGTTTGTCTGAATTGCAACAAATCATGCAGACAGTGTTACCCCACTTACCCGTGGAACAGGTGGAAAAAGCCACCCAGGATATCGTTTTGGAAATGCTCCAAAAACAAATATTTATACCCACTTAAATATAATTGTTCTGATTCTGTACAGTTATCAGCAAGTTTCACCGCATCTGATTGCCTCGCAGGGCTAAAATGATTAACATTGAGGCATTGTTTTATCAGGTGAAAGTAACATGGCACACGAACCACATGACGGTCCACACGACCCGTTTAACATGAAGTATGTTGTCGCAATTCTTGTAGCGGCGGTATTGTTTCCTTTAATGCATATTATTGTTGGCATTGGCGTGTTTTTGTAACACAAGATATTCAAGGAAACGTTATTTTGACTGCTGAAATCGTTAAATCCGCAATTGTAACCGTACCGGACTACCCCAAGCCTGGTATCATGTTTCGCGACGTCACGTCGCTGATGCAGGACCCTAAAGCGTTTAAATTGTCTATCCAGTTACTGGCTGAACAATTTTCCGGCATGTCTTTTGACCGTGTCGCAGGCACTGAAGCGCGAGGATTTATTTTTGGCGCACCTTTAGCGCTGGAATTAGGCATTGGTTTTGTGCCGGTTCGCAAACCTCGTAAGCTGCCCAGAGAAGTGATTAGTGAAAGCTATCAATTAGAATACGGCGAAGACTGTCTTGAGATGCATAAGGATGCGGTTTTTCACGGCGAAAAAGTGCTGATGATTGATGATTTGCTGGCGACGGGTGGCACTATGGTGGCCACTGCAAACCTGATACGCCAGCTGGGCGGTGTCGTCGAGCACGCAGGTTTTGTGGTGTCATTACCGGATTTAGGTGGAGAGCAAAAGTTAGCTGAACACGGTATCAAGAGTGCTGCCTTGTGTCAGTTTGACGGAGATTAATTCCCTTGAGTTATCAGGTGCTGGCCAGAAAATGGCGTCCAGGAAAGTTTTCTGAATTAGTCGGGCAGGAACACGTTGTTAACGCTATCAGTAATGCCTTAGACAACAACCGACTACATCATGCTTATTTGTTTACCGGCACCCGAGGGGTGGGGAAAACCACGATAGCCCGTATCTTTGCCCGAAGTCTCAATTGCGAACAGGGCATGTCTTCCAACCCTTGTGGGGTATGTTCAAGTTGTAAAGATATTGAGCAGGGCAATTTTGTCGATTTATTAGAAATCGATGCCGCTTCCCGAACTAAAGTGGAAGATACCCGAGAGTTGCTCGACAATGTGCAATATCGCCCAACGCGCGGGGACTATAAAGTGTATCTTATTGATGAGGTACACATGCTGTCTAAGCACAGTTTCAACGCTCTGTTAAAAACCTTAGAAGAGCCACCACCGCACGTTAAATTTTTATTGGCCACCACAGATCCGCAAAAGTTACCGATCACCATTTTATCTCGTTGTTTGCAGTTTAATCTGAAAGCCTTAACCAGAGAACAAATCAGTGGTCAGTTGTCTTACATTCTGCAGCAAGAGCATTTGCCCTTTGACGAACAAGCCCTGGCGCTGTTAGCCAAGTCAGCTCACGGCAGCATGCGTGACGCACTGAGTCTGACCGACCAGGCAATTGCGCAGGGCAATGGTGAAGTCAGATCGGCAGTGGTCACTGACATGCTGGGTTTGATTGATAACGATAAAATCAGCCGAATCATTCAGGCCATACTAAAAAAAGAAAAGCACCAGGTGTTTCAGCTGGTGGAAGAGTTGGCCCTCAGTGGTGCTGACTTTAAGAGCGCGCTATCAGAACTCATGAGTGCTTTCCATCAGATTGCCTTAACTCAGTTTGTACCGGAAGCCTGCAAACTGGAAACAACTCAGGCGCGGCTGGTATTTAACTGGGCTCGCTCTGTTCCTCCTGAGCAGGTGCAGCTTTTGTATCAGATTGCCTTGCAGGGGCGCAAAGATATTGACTGGGCTCAGGAAGCGCGAATTGGATTCGAAATGACAGTGTTGCGAATGTTGGCATTTATGCCAGATAACATCGCCGCTAATCTGGAGAAATTCAAAACTGCAGCGAGCGAAGCCGCAGAAAATATTGGTTCGCTTGCGCAATTCCCAACGGCTCAATCTGCTGGTAAACAAGAAAATGATGCGCTGATGCCTGAATCAGAGGACACAATATCAGACAAAGAGGCTGAAAAAAAAACTCTGACGCCGTTGATTGATGCAATCTCCGCAGAGCAGTCTCCTGCAGAAAGTGACCCAAACAAAGTTACTCAACAAGTAGCCTCGTCATTGGAAGACAGTTTGGACGGCGGTGATGACAGTTTTCCGGAAAGTGAGGAAGAGTCTGATGCCACAATTACTGTTCTGCAGACTGAAATAACAGAAATTCTGGAGCAGGCGGAAAGCCTTAGACCAGCTAAAGCTCAGGTTGCCGATACACACAAGTCTGAATCTTCTGATATTGACAATCTCTCCGGGGACGACAGAGCCCCTGAGGCGGAAAATGCTGATCATCGGCAAGCAAGCGTAGCGAACAATAATGATTCTGAAGCCTTAACAGTCAGTAATACTGGCAATCACTCAGGCGCAGAAGGGCATAGCCACATAAACAACCCGTTCGAAGCTAATCTCTATCCGGAGCACGACTACGCTGAGGAATCAACCGTCGATGATTATCAGATGCTCTCGGCAATGGGGGATATGTCGGTCAGTTATGAGAATGTGCAACCTGAAGACAGTCATCATACCGCTATGGTTGAACCCGTTTCAGGAAGTCAGGCTAAAACAGCCGCTGAAAATCAAAAGTCATCGTCTCAAAATACCCATTCATTACTGGAATTAATGGGCACCCTGGCAAAGGTCACTGAAGAAGAAAAAAGTACCGAAAAACCCAGCAGTTACGAGAGTGAAAAAGCGCCACGGGAATCCGGGGCAGTAGTCAGTAATGACAGCAAACCTCCCGTTAAAGCACCTGAGGTCACCAATGACGAGGTGGCGCTTTCTGACGCTGGCAATGAGCAAAGCAGGGCAGCAGATAAGCCTGGTCCCGGGGTCTACCAGGATGACATATTACAAACGGGTGAGGCTGTTAAGTCGACTTTGTCAGCAACGACCGAAGCAGGTCTTGCAAATAACGCTGTTCAACCTCATATCTCTGATACTGAGGAACATAGCCACTCAGAATCTGCACAGTTGGAACAAACCGACGAAACAGCAGAGCCGGAAGAATTATTTTCGGCGGAGTCTTTTGTACAGGAACATCCTGACGCGCAACTAAACGACAGTGAAGCTGCGAGAGATAATGAACATCTGGCAGAGGCAAAAGCGGGCGAGCTACCGGAAGAAAGCGATACTGACAACGCGGACACGGCGTCTGCAGGTGCCGGTTATGCAGCTGAATGGTCGGCCGGTGATGATGATGTTCCCTGGGATACCGATGATGAACAGGCAGATACGTCTGTAGCATCTGCAGATACCGGGGACACTGAATCCCACTCTGAGGATGATGAAGAAGATTATCATGAACTCTTTGCCGGGCCTATTCCTAAGGTATCCGTGGATTTTGAGATCCCCTTTAAGGTCAATGACAAAAAGGTGACAAAAGCCAGTCAACTGGATACCTGGAGTCAGCTAATTGAACAATCTGGCATTGGTGGATTAAACAAACAGTTGGCCCTGCATAGTAATTATGTTTTACAGGGCGACAATGTAAAGCTGATGGTGTCGGAGCATCAACGGCATCTGTTTACAGATACTGCACTAAACGCTATTGAAGAAGCGCTATCTGAAGCGCTCCAGCACGATGTGCGCGTTTCTGCCCACATTGGGGAAGTCATCGATACGCCGGCAGCCGTGCAATATGCAATAAATAATATGCGTCAGCAACATGCTGAAAAAACAATACATGAGGACAGAGGCGTCACGGCCCTTTGTGAGGCTTTTTCCGGCTCTGTACTCAACGATACAATTGAACCAAGATAACATCGGAGAAGATTATGTTTAAAGGCGGTGGTATGGGCAACATTATGAAACAAGCCCAGCAATTGCAGGAAAAAATGCAAAAAGCACAGGAAGATATCGCCAACCTGGAAGTGGTAGGCGAAGCCGGTGCGGGCATGGTTAAAGTTACCATGATGGGCAATCACAACATCAAGCGCGTTGATTTGGACGACAGCCTGATGGAAGACGACAAAGAGCTCATTGAAGATTTAATGGCGGCAGCGGTTAATGACGCAGTGCGCCGTGTTGCTGAGGCTTCTCAGGAAAAAATGTCAGAAGCGACGGGTGGTATGCCGTTACCTCCCGGCTTTAAAATGCCGTTTTAATTAAAGGGTCTGACAGGCGATAAATTCGGATGAAGTTCAGCCCACTGATTAATGAGTTAATCGACAGTTTACGCTGTTTGCCTGGCGTTGGAGCAAAAAGTGCCCAGCGCATGGCATTCTCGTTATTGCAAAAAAATCGCACCGGAGCGCTAAAGTTGAGCGCAGCGCTACACGATGCGATGGAGCACGTACAGCATTGTGAAACTTGCCGGAATTTTACCGAGCAGCGTTTGTGTGAGATTTGCAGTGATGAAGAGCGCACAGCTTCGGGATTGCTCTGTGTAGTGGAAAGTCCACAGGATGTTATTGCCATAGAGCAAAGTGGTGAATTTTCTGGTTTGTACTTTGTACTGATGGGGAAATTGTCACCACTTGATGGTATAGGTCCGTCTGAAATTGGGATGCCTTTATTACAGCAACGTCTGACTGAGGGCGCTGTGAATGAGGTGATCTTAGCCACCAACTTCACCATGGAAGGAGAGGCCACGGCCTATTACATCACTGAGATGTGCAAGGGGCTGGATATTCCTGTCACTCGCCTGGCTCAGGGGGTACCTATTGGTGGTGAATTAGAGCAGGTTGACAGCAATACATTGGGCCGGGCCTTCAAAACCCGCAGCTCTCTTTAATACCAGGGTTTATAACTTCATTTCAGAACTTATTCCAACAGCATTAACCAAATTAGTGCTTTACTTTTCCCTTTCGACCTATCTCGCAAAAATACTTCGCTATCAGTACTCCAAACGCCTTCGCAGGACATTATTCTTTAGTTACTTTGTAAAATTGGCAGTAAAATATTGTGGTGTTATGATGTTTTAACTCCGAATTAATGGTGAGTTTTACAATGAGCAATTTATCAAAGCGTTCTACTGTTTACTTTGAACCAGCTATCCATCAAGCGTTAAAAATGCGAGCTGCATCTTCAGATGTGTCCGTATCTGAATTAGTTGACGAAGCTGTTCGTTTATTTATGCGAGAGGATCAGGAAGACTTATCTGCCATATCAGAGCGCTCTAACGAGCCTGATGTCAGCTATGAGGATTTTCTGAATGAGCTAAGAAGCGATGGCAAAATATAAAGTCACCTTTAAAAAATCTGTGAGTAAAGATTTTAAAAGTATCCCTAACAAAGATGTTAAAAAAATTCTGGATGCTATTGAAAGACTGACGGAGGATCCCCGAGGGGAGGGTTGTAAAAAGCTTTCTGGCTCAGAGCACTATAGAGTCAGACAAGGGTTATATAGAATTATTTACGAAATTCGAGATCAAGTGCTAATTATCAATGTAGTTAAAGTGGCACATAGATCCAAAGTATATAAGAGTCTCTGAACTGGAAATCAAAAGTATCGGGTTATCAATTTTTCGACCCTGACAGAAGTAAAAAACTGCCAATCCTGACGCAGAGCTGTCTGTTTACTCAGAGAACGGGCTAAGAATGCAATCACATTTGTCCTGATAATTACTCCTGAAAGGAAAGTCTCAGATTTCTGGCAATTTACTATTGAAAATAATGTTGCTGCCCCTATTTCCTTCCATGTAAAAAAAATGTGATCTGGCAGTTTTCCAGAATCAGGTCGGTAAGACCTATATGAATAAGCAATGCAAATTAAGCCGCGGCTCTCGCAATGCCTGACGCAGACTTGTGTCACCGCTCAGTTTGCATTGGTTTATTGATATTCAAGTTATATCAGGAGTAGAAAAGCAATGGCTGACGCTGTGCAACATGAAACCCACGGTTTTCAAACAGAAGTAAAACAACTTCTGCAATTAATGATTCACTCTCTTTATTCTAATAAAGAGATTTTCCTACGTGAACTTATTTCCAATGCTGCAGACGCGGCAGACAAATTGCGTTTTAACGCGTTGTCGAACGATAGCCTGTATGAGAATGATGGTAATTTGCGGGTGCGTTTAAGCATCGACAAAGACGCCGGTACTCTGACGATTTCCGATAACGGTATCGGGATGACAAAAGACGAAGTTATCACTCACCTGGGTACCATCGCTAAATCAGGTACTGCAGAGTTTTTCAGCAAGTTGTCTGGCGATCAGGCACGGGACTCGCAACTGATTGGTCAGTTCGGTGTTGGTTTCTATTCTGCCTTTATCGTCGCCGACAAAGTGACTGTCAGAACCCGTAAAGCCGGTGATGACGCTGCTGCGGGTGTTGAATGGATATCTGAAGGTGAAGGTGAGTTTGCGGTTGCCACTATTGAAAAGGCCAACCGTGGTACTGACATCATTCTGCACCTGCGCGACGATGAAAAAGAATTCCTCGATGACTGGCGTTTAAAGTCTATCGTTACTAAGTATTCTGACCACATTTCTATTCCGGTAGAAACCTGGAAAGAGGAAGTACCTGAGTCTGAAGGCGAAGACGGTGAAAAAATCGAAGCGGTACCGGGCGAGTGGCAAACAATTAACAAAGCAACTGCGCTTTGGAGCCGCGACAAGTCAGATATCAGCGAAGAAGAATACAAAGAGTTTTACAAACATATCTCCCATGATTTTGGCGATCCGCTAACCTGGTCGCACAACAAGGTAGAAGGTAAAAACGAATATACATCACTGCTGTATATCCCAACCAAGGCGCCATTCGACCTGTGGAATCGCGATCAAAGTCACGGTCTTAAACTCTATGTTCAACGCGTATTCATCATGGATGACGCAGAGCAATTTATGCCGGTTTACCTGCGTTTTGTGAAGGGCTTGTTAGATTCCAACGATTTACCACTGAACGTATCTCGTGAAATTCTGCAGGACAATAAAGTGACGCAGTCTATGCGTCAGGCCTGCACCAAGAAAGTATTGCAGATGCTGGAACGCATCGCTAAAAATGACGCAGAAAAATATCAGGGTTTCTGGAATGAGTTTGGCAATGTATTAAAAGAAGGCCCGGCCGAAGATTTCGCTAACAAAGAAAAGATTGCTGGCCTGTTGCGTTTTGCTTCTACTCATGAAGATTCCAGCGCTCAAACCGTCTCGCTGGCAGACTACATCGGACGGATGAAAGAAGGTCAGGAAAAGATTTACTATGTGACAGCTGACAGCTATGAAGCAGCGAAAAACAGCCCTCACCTGGAGATTTTCAGGAAGAAAGGCATTGAAGTATTGTTGATGGCTGACCGCATCGATGAATGGTTAATGTCACACCTGACGGAGTTTAACGAAAAGTCTTTCCAGTCTATTGCACGCGGTGCCCTGGATTTAGGTGATCTTGAAGACGAAGAAACCAAAAAAGCACAGGAAGAAGCTGAAAAAGAAGTGGCAGGTTTAACTGACCGCATCAAAGAAGCACTGGGCGATAAGGTGAAAGACGTGAAGTTCTCTCATCGTCTGACAGACTCTCCGGCCTGTGTGGTGGCTGACGAATTTGGTATGACAACTCAGATGAAGAAGTTGATGGAAGCAGCTGGTCAGGCCGTTCCTGAGATGAAGTACGATCTGGAGGTCAATCCGGAGCACGCCTTGATTAAGGTAATGGCGAATGTGCAGGATGAAGAACAGTTTGGCAAGTGGGCCAATGTTATCCTGGATCAGGCGTCATTAACCGAGCAGGGTAATCTGAAAGATCCAGCCATCTTTGTGAAGCAGTTGAACAGTCTGTTGTTAGATTTGGCTAAATAACCATAATTTATCCTGAACAGGGCAGAAGTATCTGCCCTTTTTTATTGGTGTAAATGTAAATTTCACTGGCTTTACCACTAATTCTCCGTAAGTCGGGCATTTAGCCTTGTTTCGCTGTCATTGAATGTGTAAAGTTTCGGATTAATTTTTAATTTTTGTCGGTTCAGTCTAGGGAGACAAACAGTATGCGCATCATTCTTCTCGGTGCACCCGGTGCAGGTAAAGGCACTCAGGCCCAATTTCTGATGGGCAAGTTCGGTATTCCTCAAATTTCAACTGGGGATATGCTGCGCGCAGCCATTAAAGCGGGTACAGAGTTAGGTTTAGCGGCCAAAAAAGTCATGGATGAGGGTAAACTTGTCTCTGACGAAATTATTATTGGTTTGGTTAAAGAGCGTGTTGCTCAGGCAGATTGCCAGAAAGGTTTCCTGTTAGACGGTTTTCCTCGCACCATTCCGCAAGCTGATGCAATGAAAGATGCCGGTATTACAGTCGATCACTGTATTGAGTTTGACGTTGATGACGAAATTATCGTTGAGCGTATGGCTGGCCGTCGTGTGCATCCAGGTTCAGGTCGTGTTTACCACATCAGCTACAATCCACCTAAAGTTGAAGGTAAAGATGATGTAACCGGCGATGATTTAGTTATCCGTCCTGATGATGAAGAAGCAACAGTGCGCAAGCGTTTGGGTGTTTACCACGAGCAAACCAAACCGCTAGTAGACTATTACAAAGCGGAGGCGGACGCCGGAAACTGCCAATATCACAAGATTGATGGCTCACAACCCGTTGCGGAAGTCAGCGAAAAGTTAGGTAAATTACTTGGCTAAACTGTAAAGTGTTTGAAAAACCCACGTCAGTGGGTTTTTTTTTATCTTCATTCAGGGCTACAATTTATAAAAAACACTCAGGCAACCCTATGTTACTCCCGATAACGGCCTTCTACGGCAGTCTCTTAGCCGCATTTTATTTGTATCTTTCAGTTATGGTAATTGTTCAGCGACGCTCAAGTCAGGTGGGACTGGGGGATGGTGGTGACAAACATATGTTGCAGGTGATGCGCGCCCACGGCAACTTTGTGGAATATGTGCCTTTTGCACTGCTGTTAATGTGTATTGCCGAACTCAATGGCACCACGGGAATCTTACTGCATGTCTGTGGCTGGTGGCTAATCGCTGCCAGGTTGATGCATGCCTATGGATTGCGCCATCATTTTGGTGTCAGTTGGCAGCGTTTTTTTGGCACGCTTTCTACCTTTATTATTTTCCTGATTTTGATCGTAGCCAACTTGTTACCCCTGTATACCGAATCATCGCGTATCTAAACCAGAAAAACCCCGGCAAGCCGGGGTTTATGGGAAACGCACAATTCACTAAGTTGCGGTTATTTACTTTCCAGCAAATTGCTGCCAATTTCAATTTTTCTTGGCTTCTTCGCTTCGGGAATGATCCGTTCAAGATCAATATGCAATAAGCCATGTTCCATATCTGCAGTTAACACTTTTACGTGATCACCCAGTTGGAATTTGCGTTCGAAGTTACGCTCGGAAATACCCTTGTGCAAAAAGCGTTTTTCGTTTTGTGTTTCTTTGCTGTCTTTTTTACCTGTTACTGTCAGGGTGTTTTCCTGCACTTCAATGGTAATATCGTCCTGACCAAATCCGGCAACGGCCATGGTAATGCGATATCTGTCTTCCTCTAACAACTCAATGTTATAGGGAGGGTAGCTGGTTTGTTTTTCGTTTTGAGAAGCCGCATCTATCATGGATGCCAGGTGATCAAAACCGATAAAAGAACGGTATAGTGGTGATAAATCAATAGTACGCATAGTCATATCCTCGTTAAGCAATATGTTAAGATGTTAAAAAATTGCCCCGTTATGGCGGCAGTTTTACGACCCTCATCAGCGTCGTTGATAAATAGATAGGTTGGCGGCCGATTCATTCAAGAGAAAAATTTAAAAAAATCTATAAATAATCGTAACTAGCTGATAAATAATATATTTAATAGAAATAAGGTAGATATATCATTGGACAACACGGATAAAAAACAACAAGTTCGCAATGAACGGCACAAGGCCAGAATGGCCAGGTTGAAGGAAAAGGTAGACGCTAAAATTGCCGCCGCAACGGACGACAAAGGCTTGTTGCTGGTGCTGACAGGCAATGGTAAAGGCAAGTCAACATCCGGATTTGGCATGATTACGCGAGCAGTTGGCCATGGTCTGTCAGCGGGTGTGGTGCAATTTATTAAAGGCAACTGGGAATGTGGTGAACGCAACTTACTGGAAAAAGTCGGTGTAAGTTTCGCTGTAATGAATACCGGGTTTACCTGGGACACTCAGGATCGGGAAAAGGATATTGCAGCCGCTGAAACGGTCTGGAAAGAAGCGAAAAAGTTGTTAGCAGACCCGACGATTGATGTGGTGATGTTGGATGAAATCACCTATATGTTGTCCTACGATTACCTGGATTTAGACGAAGTGCTTGACGCTATCAGTCATCGACCGGAACAACAACATGTGATTGTCACAGGACGCGGTGCCCATAAGCAACTGCTCGAAATGGCAGACACAGTCAGCGAGATCAACAATACAAAACATGCTTTTGAAGCCGGTATTAAAGTGCAAAAGGGTATCGACTGGTAAAGCATATCCTGAGTATTTGTCGTTTGCACTGTTGCTGAAAATATCTACAAAGCTTTGTGATCTTACCGGCTTGATGGTAATGTGGCTGCTCATTGATTTCAGGAAGCCAGACCGGTGTCGTTTCAGCAAGCTCTGATGTGGTGTGATGCCTCAAATACTCAAGAATTGCTCAATACCTATGAGCATTTTAAGTGTACCCGACGCTTTGAAAGCAAGCTGATTGCCTGCCTGAAACAAACTGAAAGCGATCGGGCAGCCTCATGGATTCTAAAACACCATCTTGAACAGGGTTTCCAGTTGGATGAAGCGCACAGCATTCAGGTTCTGGATTGCTTTATGCTGATGCAGCACTGGGAAAGTCGCTTACACATTCTGCAATCATTATCCCAAATCAGTATCGCCAGTGAAGTCAGCCATAACCTGTTTCAAAACTTAAAAGCGCTGCTCGATAATTCCCGGAAATTTATACGGGCCTGGGCTTACAATGGTATCCACGAAGTGGCATTGCAGTATCCTTATTATCAGTCAGAAGTGGCCAGCTTGTTACAACGTGTAGACGATACTGAAGTGGCTTCAGTGAAGGCCAGAGTTAATAAAATACTAAAGACCGGTTATTATGATCTGCAAAGGGAATGTGGATAAAAAAGCTCGCCATAAGACGAGCTGAGAAGAACACACAAATAGCACTGAAGGGTGCTGTAATTGGTTACGCCGCAGGTTATAAAAAGGATCACTAACCGGGTTCAATTCCAAAGGCGGCACAGTCTGCCAGATAATTATCTACTGAATTTTTGAAGCTGTTTTCCAGTTCAGCAATAGACGCGGCCTGATACATCACTTTGTCCCGCTTAAGTTGCAGATTACCAAAGTAATAACAGGCATCAGAATGAAAATTCAGACTCCCCAGAAATCCCTTGTATTCCAGATTCACCATGACTAATCATCAACATCGTTGTTTATTATTTGTTATCGGCCAATATAACATCAAAATGTGAAATAAATTATGCCAAAACATGAATTTGGGATAAGTGAATGGTTTTAGGGGATAAATAGTTTGGTTTTCACAAAAACAGAGGCTGACAGCGGAGGCCAGCCTCATATTTTTTCATTGTTTGCTTATTTATGACGCTCTCTGAGCACCTGAATACTGTCCTGCAACGACAGATCACTGGCCTGCATCAATACCATCAAATGATAAAGCAAATCAGCGGATTCATTTTTGAGCTCTTCCAGATCGTTAACCGTCGCGGCCAGGGCGGTTTCAACGCCTTCTTCACCCACTTTCTGGGCTATGCGTTTAATGCCTTTTTGGTACAGCTTTGCTGTATAGCTACTGTCTGGGTCGGCATTTTTGCGTTCAGCCAGTAACTTTTCCAGCTCAGCTAAAAAGGTGAAATCGGCACTTTCGGCTGCATCCCAGCAGGTGGGCGTGCCCAAATGACAGGTAGGGCCATTGGGTTTCGCCAGCGCCAGCAAGGCATCCTTGTCGCAATCTGCGCTTATGTCGGTTAAATCCAGCGTGTTTCCCGAGGTTTCGCCTTTGGTCCAGAGGCGTTGCTTGGAGCGGCTGTAAAAGGTGACTTTACCTGTAGTAAGGGTTTTTTCCAGCGCTGCCTGATTCATATAGCCCAACATTTGTACAGAACCTGTATAGCTATCCTGCACTACGCAAGGCAGTAAGCCGTCCATTTTATCCCAGGCCAGTTGTTCAATATTGTCTGTAGTTATGCGCATGGACGTATCTCTATTTGTTGTTCAATTAAATATTGTTTCAGGCCAGGGATAGCAATAATGCCTTTGTGAAATACCGATGCGGCTAATGCGCCATCGACATTGGCTTGTTCAAATACATCTTTAAAGTGCACCATTTCACCGGCACCGCCTGAAGCGATAAGCGGTACTGAACAAATGGCACGAATATTTTGTAGTTGCGCCAGGTCGTAGCCCTTTCTGACACCGTCCTGATTCATGCAATTTAACACGATTTCTCCGGCGCCCCGTTGTTGCACTTCTTTTACCCAGTCGGCGGTTTGCTTGCCAGTATTTTGTGTGCGCTTTTCATCACCGGTGAACTGGTATACCTCGTAGGTGTTGCTATCGGCATTAAAATAGCTGTCTATGCCCACCACAATACACTGCTTGCCGAAGCGTTGGTTCAGTTGGGTGATCAATTCTGGATTGGCCAGCGCTGGCGAATTAATGGAAATCTTGTCAGCACCCATTTCCAGAATTGTTTGGGCATCCTCCAGGGTTTTGATCCCGCCCGCAACACAAAAGGGGATGTCGATGACTTTGGCGATACGGGTTACCCAGCTTTTATCAACCACCCGTTGATCACTGGAGGCCGTAATATCATAAAATACCAATTCATCGGCTCCGGCTTCGGCATATTTTTCTGCCAGTGGTACTATGTCGCCAATGATTTCGTGATTGCGAAACTGGACGCCTTTGACCACCAGGCCATCGCGTACATCCAGGCAGGGAATTATGCGTTTTGCTAACATGGTTATTGTGCTCCCCGTTGCTGCCATAGGGCTATGGCCTGCTCGACAGTAAACTTACCTTCCAACAAGGCCCGGCCTAAAATCACGCCCTGAACATTCGTGGGCTTCAGCTTTTCGATGTCGTCCAGGCTGCCAATACCACCGGAAGCCTGCCAGTTCACTGAAGGAAATTGCTGCACCATTTCCTGATACAACTCGTAGTTGGGGCCTTGCAGGGTACCGTCTTTACTGATGTCGGTACACAGTACCTGTTCTACACCAAAATCCAGATAGCTTTGTAACAGCTTACCCAGTTCAACTCCGCTGTCTTCTTGCCAGCCATGGGTAGCGATGCGTTTTTCACCAGCTGCGTTGATGTTGATATCCAGGGCCAGTACAAAATGTTGTGCGCCGTATTTTTGCATCCAGGATTGCACAAGGTCCGGATTTTTGACCGCGAGTGAGCCAATCACGACACGAGCCACACCGATATCGAGAAGTTGTTGCACGTCCTGTTCGCTGCGGATACCGCCGCCACACTGAAATTGCATGCGTTTAGTCGCCACCATTTCTTTGATAAGGCTAAGCTGGCGCTTTTCGGTGTCCTTGGCGCCGGTTAAATCAACGATGTGCAGCCATTCGGCACCTTGATCGGCATAACTGTGTACCACGTCTACCGGAGCCAGTTGGTATTGTGTTTTTTGTTGGTAATCGCCCTGATAGAGCCTGACGACACTGCCGTCTATTAAATCAATTGCTGGAATAATCACGCTGTGTCCTTAAATCTGCTCAATAAAGTTTTTAATCAGTTGTGCGCCGGCATCACCAGAACGCTCAGGGTGGAACTGTACCCCGAAGACATTGTTGTTGCGGATACTGGCGGAGAACGGCTGGCTGTATTCAGTGCTGGCTAATGTATGTGGCCCCACGGGTACACAGTAGCCGTGTACAAAATAGAACCAGCTGCCACTGTCGATGTTGTGAAACAGTGGGCTGTCTTGTGCTACCTGAATTTGGTTCCAGCCCATGTGGGGCAGAGTCAGGGTGTCTGATTGCATCAATTTGACTTGTGTATCCACCAGGCCAAGGCATTCAGCATCGCCTTCTTGGGAATGGTGAGTGAGTAACTGCATACCCAGACAAATTCCCAAAACTGGTTGAGTTAAAGCTTTTAAGCAGTCGGTCAGTCCTTTTTCGGCAATTTGTTGCATGGCTGCGGCGGCGGCGCCAACACCGGGCAGAAATACCTTATCAGCGGCGGTAATTTTGGCCGGGTCATCAGTAACTAATACTTTATAACCCAGGCGCTCTACCGCAAATTGTAATGAGGAAATATTGGCACAGCCTGTGTGCACAATAACCAGATTCTGGCTCATTTATAACGCTCCTTTACTGCTGGGTAACACGTCACCTTGTTTGGTAACCGCCTGACGCAGTGCCCGGCCAAACACTTTAAACAGGCTTTCTACCTGATGGTGAGCGTTGCCTTCTGTCGTGGATAAGTGCAAGGAAATGCCCATGCTGTCACTCAGCGAGCGGAAAAAGTGACCCACCATCTGGGTATTCATCTCACCGACATTTTCCTGACTAAAATCAGCATCGAACTTTAAGAAGGGACGGGCCGAAATATCCAGTACACACTCAGCACGGCATTCATCCATTGGCAGGGCAAAACCAAAACGGCCAATACCGCGTTTATCGCCCAGCGCTTTGCGCAATGCTTCACCAATAGCCAGTGCGGTGTCTTCTACCGAGTGGTGGTCATCTATGTGCAAATCACCGTCAACATTGACGTTCAGGGTAATACCGCCGTGAGTGGCAATCTGGTCCAGCATGTGATCAAAAAAGCCAATGCCGGTATTGATACTGGATTTTACCTGTTTGTCTAAGTCAACGTCGACACGGATATCGGTTTCTGAGGTGGTTCTCACCACAGTTGCAGTGCGCTCTGACTGATTAAATTGTTCTACAATGTGAGACCAGTTCAGGGTTTCGCGATTGTATTTGATGCCGCGAATACCCATGGCTTGTGCCAGTTGAATATCGGTATCGCGATCGCCGATAACCCAGGAGCGGGTAAAATCCACTTTACCTTCTGTGAGGTAACTTTGTACCAGTCCCAGCTTTGGTTTGCGGCAACTGCAGTTGTCTTCCTGAAAATGCGGACAGATTAATACCTCGTCGAAGTGCACGCCCTGACTTTCAAATAGTTGCATCATTTTGTCGTGAGGCGCATCAAAGTCAGCCTGTGGAAAGCTGTCGGTTCCCAGACCGTCCTGATTGGACACCATAACCAGTCTGAACCCCTGAGACTGTAATTTTAGTAGTGCCGGAATGACATTGGGTTCAAACACCAGCTTTTCCAGAGTATCCAACTGTTTATCTATTGGCGGCTCTTCTACTAACGTGCCGTCCCGGTCGATAAATAAAATAGCTTGCTGGCTCATGCGGCTTGTCCTTCTTGATAAAACTGTTGAATAAGCGCCACCAGACGCTGGTTTTCTTCGCGATTACCCACTGTGATGCGCAGGCAATCCTGTAATAAAATTTGTTTTGACTGGTCGCGGATAAGCACGCCATTTTGCACCAGGTATTGCATCAGAGCGTCTTTTCTCTGGCAGCGATACAGCAAAAAGTTAGCCTTGTTGTCGCCTTGCAGTTGCATACCCGGCAGGCTTGCCAGTTGCGTGCGCAACCATTCCTGCTCATTTTGCAGATAACTTACCTGCTCCTGCATCAATGCGACGCCTGAGCTGGATAACGCCTGTCTGGCTATCTGGGCCACGGGATCTGACACCGGATAGGGTGCGATAACCTTGAGTAACACTTTGATGATGTCGTTGCTGGCCAGGGCGAATCCGCAGCGGATCCCCGCCAGTGCGTATGCTTTTGACAGGGTGCGCAAAATTACCAGGTGCGGAAATTGTGCTAATAAGCAGGTTTGGGTTTGATCTTTGCTAAATTCGATGTATGCCTCATCAACCACCACCAGTGATTTTCCGGCAAACAGCTCCAGTACTGCCAGAATTTGATTTTGTGGGATCACCGTCCCTGTCGGGTTATTCGGGGAACACAAAAATACCAGTTTTGGTAAGTTACCTGATTGAGCAATGTTCTCCAGTGCAGCAAGATCCAGACTAAAGTCACTGTTTAACGGGGCTTTTTGCACATCAACATTAAAGGTCTGGGCGCTGATGGCATACATGCCATAGGTTGGCGGACAGATTAATATGCTGTCTTTGCCCGGATTACAAAAGCCACGGATCAATAGCTCAATGCCCTCATCAGCACCGCGAGACACCAGAACCTGTTCTTTGTCTAAACCGGCGTATTGTGCATAGGCGTTTAATACGGATTCAGGCTGACAGTCAGGGTAGCGGTTAAAGCGCTGTGTATCGAGACTAAAATCATTGCTGAAGGGCGACTCGTTGGCATTTAGCCAATCATTACCGCCACTGAATAAACGTCTGGCTGACTCGTAGGGAGTGAGATCCCGGACGAAGTCGCAGGTTAAATTATCGATAAATTGTTTGTCCATGAGGTTACTTGTCCTCCTGAGCCGCTAAGCGTATGGCGACGGCATTTTTGTGGGCATCCAGACCTTCTGCATCGGCCAGGTCCATGATGGCGTCACCAATTAATTGCAGTCCGTCAAAACTCAATTCCTGTACTGTGTAACGTCGCAAAAAGTCGGCGACGCCCAGGCTGGAGTAATTGCGGGCATAGCCGTAGGTAGGCAATACGTGGTTAGTGCCACTGGCATAGTCACCCGCTGATTCAGGTGACCACTTTCCAAGAAATATAGAGCCAGCATTTTTAATGGCGGGCAATAACCCTCTGGCATCCTGAGTTTGTACAATCAGATGTTCTGGCGCATACAGGTTACTCACAGCAACTGAGGTTGCCACCGAATCGGTCAGGATGTAGCGGGCATTTTGCATTGCCGCTGCGGCTATTTCGTTGCGACTCAACGTCTGCAATTGTTGGGTAACTGCCTGTTGTGTTGCTTCAATAAGCGATTGGCTGTCAGACACCAGGATGGCCTGGGAATCTGTGCCGTGCTCAGCCTGAGACAGCAAATCAGAAGCCACAAAATCTGGATTGGCGGTATTGTCGGCAAGTACTAATACTTCTGACGGGCCGGCCGGCATGTCAATTGCCGGGCCACCGGGCAGGGTGCTCACCTGCTGCTTGGCTTCAGTGACAAAGGCATTGCCCGGGCCAAATATTTTATCTGCGCGACTGACCGTCTCAGTACCAATTGCCATGGCGGCGATGGCCTGAGCACCGCCCACAAGATTGATTTCTGTTATACCGCAACGCAAAGCGGCATAGGCAATCGCGGGATGGATTTCGCCTTGCTGATTGGGGGGAGTGCACAGAATACGCTTTTCACATCCGGCCACTTTGGCAGCAACGCCCACCATTAATACGGTTGATGGCAGGGGCGCCGTACCGCCGGGAATGTACAGACCCACTGCTTCTATGGGAGCGTAACGCAGTTCACAGGTTACCCCCTGCGATGTCTCTGTGGCGAAGTCCTGATAAGCCTGTTTCTGGTGAAACTTCAGAATGTTGTCATAGGCTACATCAATGGCCTTTTGCACTTTAGCATCGAGTTTGTCGGCTAATGCCTGCGTTGCAGCGGCACTCAGTTGCAGCGATTGTAATTGTACTTTATCAAACTGCAGGGTTAGCTGCTTTAAGGCGGCATCCCCTTCGTTTTGGATGCGGGTTAATATCTGCGCAACCGCCACTCTGACATTGTCGGCATTGCTGGCTACCGGACGAGCCAGGGCCGCTTGTTGCTGTTGTGGACTAGCCTGTTGCCAGTCGATTAGGTTTGGCATGATTGCTGACATGGTTATTCCATCATCTTTTCGATGGGCATCACCAGGATAGAACGACAGCCCAGGGCTTTTAAGCGCTCCATGGTTTCCCAAAACAGATTTTCCGGGCTGACTACGTGTACGGCTACGCTTTCCTGGTTTCCGGCCAATGGCAGTACGGTTGGATCTTCAGAGCCAGGCAACAATTGTTTCACTTCCTCAATACAGGCGATCGGGGCGTGTAACATGATGTATTTACTTTCTTTTGCCTGCATTACACCATTGATTCTGGGCAGTAGTCGGTCAATCAGGTTTTGCTTTTCAGTGCTTAACGGTTGCGGTCTTTGAATTAAGGTTGCGGTGGAGCGGAAGATGACTTCCTCTTCTTTCAGGCCATTGGCTTCCAGTGTGGCGCCGGTAGAAACCAGATCGCAGATAGCATCAGCCAGCCCGGCTCGCGGTGCCACTTCTACTGAGCCTGTCAACATGACGCAGGTGGCATCCACTTTCTGCTCCTTAAAAAAGCGTTCCAGCAGGTAAGGGTAGGTCGTTGCTACCGTTTTACCGGCAAGTGAGTTCACCGAGTTGTATTGAAACTCATTGGGTACCGCAATAGATAAACGGCAACCACCGTAGTCCAGTTGGCGCAATACTTCGTATTTGTAGTTTTTACCGGCGGACTGGCGTTCCAGCATCTTTTCTTCCAGTTCGTTTTCACCGATAAAGCCAAGATCAACTACACCATCCATCACCAGACCGGGAATGTCGTCATCGCGCACCCGCATCAGATCGATAGGCATGTTGGTGGAATGCGCCATTAACAAACGATCCTGAATTGCCAGTTTCACGCCAATGGCTTTGAGTAAACTGATACTTTTCTCGCTAAGTCGTCCAGATTTTTGTACTGCAATTCTGAGTCTTTTGGCATCTGTCATGGTTCATTCCTGTTAATCAATGCTAAAAAGTTTGGCCCCTAAAACGAAAAAACCCCCGAAAGTCTCCTTCCGGGGGCAATTAAATTCAGTCTCCGGAAGGCAATCATATAGACCTTCCGGCATAAACCTGAAAGGTCACGCTGGATGATGGTGGTGAGAGTAGGCTTTCAGGTTAAACATAATTCGGTAATTCTTTCCAAATAGGTAGCTGTAATAAATTTCGTGAAAAACAATAACGAACATTCTGACAAAATGCAATCGCCTGTTTTACGCACGGGTATTCCAAAATGGTATCTTTTATACAAGTTTTAAACAAAAACGGGAACAAAACAGGCCTTTACACTTGATTTGTATGAAATATGACCGATATAGAAAGTAAGCTTATTGTAAAGGAGCGATGTTATGGCCGGGGATATGTTGTTTTATATTCTGCCCAGACTGAGTCGGGTTCCCTACAAGCCCGAGCCCAGAAACGTTAAGCCTGTTGACAAGGAAGCTCGCTTTCGGCCTTTAAATGACGAAGAGAAACAATTATCGGCCAAAGTTAATCACAAACAAAAAATCGTTGAGGAAGATGATTCTCCAGGATTATACAAGGACAAAGATGGTCAGAAGCACTTTGATGACTATGTGTAATGCAAATTCTCTGATATCGACAATACTTGGGTTATTAACGCGTTGTTTTTAACCAGGAATATTCATGCAATTACGGCCAGCCTCGATAGCAGACCTTGAGGTGTTACAATGGTGGCATCAACAGGCCCATGTGGTGGATGCGGGCTCAGACGCCCATTATAACTGGCAAAAAGAATTGCAACGCAAACCACAGTGGCGCGAGCAACTCATGGCAGAAGAAGATGGTCAGCCTATTGGTTTTTTGCAAATTTACGATCCTTATGACGATGAAGCACAACGCTGGGGTAATGTCTCTCGAAGGCTAAGGGCTATTGATATCTGGATTGGAGAAGCGGAGAATCTCAATAAAGGTTACGGTACTCAAATGATGCAACTGGCCATGGCGTTGTGTTTTGCTAATCCGGATGTGCATGCCTTGCTGGTGGATCCGATAGCCAACAATATCAAAGCTCAGCGATTTTATGCCCGTCTGGGTTTTAAGTTTGTTGAAAGCAAAAAAATTCAGGGTGAGAGTTGCTACGTGTTAAAAATCCGCCGTGACCAATATGAAAAGGCGATTGCCTGATAATTCTGTTTAAACCTTATCTCGAAGATATTAAGGAAGATCATGACCCCAGCAATTAACCTGGCTAAAAAGGCCAGAGTAGCGCACAAAATCCACGAATATCAACATGATACAGCAGCCGAATCCTGGGGGGGTGAAGCGGCTGAAAAATTAGGTGTAGCCGAAAATCGGGTGTTTAAAACCCTGGTGGTTAAACTGGACAATGGCCGTTTGGCCGTGGCGGTAATACCGGTATCCTCGATGCTGAGTATGAAACTTATGGCTAAAGCCTGTCAGGCTAAAAAGGCGGCAATGGCGGAGCAAGTCGAAGTGGAACGTGCAACCGGCTATGTCCTGGGAGGGGTCAGCCCGCTGGGACAAAAAAAGCGATTATTCACTGTTATCGACAGCGCCGCTGAATCACAGGAAAGCATCTATATCAGTGCCGGACGGCGCGGCCTTGAAATTGAATTATCCCCTGGCGACCTTGCTAAATTATTGAGTGCTCGCTTTTCAGATTTACAACAATAACGCCTGTCAGATGTCATTTGTCGGAAAAGTATGACGCTGACCGTTTGAGACTTTGATTTTATTGTTGGCTATGTCACAAATGACCGAAAAATAACTGGAGCAACAGAATGTGTCGTTCAACTTTTCTGTTATTGGGACTCGTTGTGACTATGTGTAGTTTCGCCTCGTCTGATAAAAAAGTACTCTCCGATGGCGAACAGCAGTTTCAAACATTTTACTGGCCAGCCTCTCAACCATCGGAAAACACGGTGGTATTACTATCAGGCCCAAATGATCACTGGAATTCCGATGCCGCATGGTGGGTAACTGTAGCCCCGTTACTGCAAAAGCAATTTAACGTTCTGGCCATCGACAGACCGGCAATCGGTTTGGGCAGTGAATCGCCGGGCCTTGGTTATATCGCTTTTGCCAGCCAGGTTGATACCGCACTCAAAGAATATAGGGTTAAGCAGTTTTCGATATTGGCCTTTGCTTCATCCAATATGACGGTTTTAAAACTGTTAGCTGATTACCCTAAGTGGTCTCCTGAGAAGGTGTTACTGGTGGACCCGGATGTATTAACCGAGTTTTCTGTGGCACGTTATCAGTCCGATGCCAGCCCTTTTGTTGAAAACCAGCAAAAGTACGCTGAATTTCTATCTGAGGGCAAATATATTGCGCGTGTACAGGAAAAGAATACCGTTGAACTGGAACACATCAAGCAATTGGCTCCGAATCTGAGCGAAGCGCAACAAAGCTGGCTGCAGCAGATTATGGAGGCCCGTGAGCAGATCCCGAATCAGGTGAACTTATTTCAGGAGATAGCGGTTTATGGCGAGGATCTGCAGACAGCAAGCCAGCTGACCTGGCCGGAAAAAACAGCAATTGTGATTGTTGATACTGATTTTGAACAGGGCTATATCAACCGCAGTGATGATGCTGAAGCCATTGAAGGTTTGCAACAATGGCGTAAAGATGCGCGGGCTCATTACAAAGCATTGACCAAAGCCAAACACAGACAGCTGCTGGTACTGGAAAGTCAGGAGCACCTGGTGATGATTGAACAACCTGAATTGTTTTTACAGTTGTTGCAATAATCCGGTTTCGAAAAAGCCAAAAATTGGTTTGACTGATGCAGCCTGGGCCTTCAGTCGCCACCTCCGCAGCCACTACTGCATCCGCTGCTGTCTCCTGAACAACTTCCTGCACAACCACTACCGCAACTGATATGTGAGCCGCAATAAGGGTGACTGTCCGCTTTGCTACAATCAAGGGCATAGTTGAAGCCATCGGGTATATTCAGTTTAGCATCAAGGGCAAATAACAAGGGCAGTTTGTGTGGGGATTTGGGCTGGATGTTTTCTCTGAAACAGGCTATACGCCAGGCGGTTTTTATGCCTTTTTGTGCTTCTGTGGCAGATTTCATGGCCTCAGCGGGTGTGTGATGTAAAAAGCGGCCAAAACTGCGCGAGCAAAAATTCTGGTATAACCGGGTAAAGAGAATAAATTCGTGCCAGGCTACATCAACCACCTGGGAGGGCATGGATACCCTCTTTCGACCGGCTATATTACAAATATGAAAATACTCGCGCAGACCATCCATCGCCATATCAACCTCTGCTGAATCCAGGTGCGGGTATTTGTCATTCACTTTCTGTGCGATGCTGGTGGGAAATTCAAAATTATCGATTAAGTTTTCTCTTTTGAGCCGACGCGCCTTTTTGACTATGGCAATGACAGTCAGACAAACAATGACGATAAACGCCACAATGAGAAATTGCGCCATTGCTCTTTACCTTCTGTGTTCAGACATTGTCAGACTTGTCGTGAGCACCTGATACAGAAAGTCCATATTAAAGGGTTTGCCCACATGGTTCACGAAGCCTAATGCCTGATAACGCTGTATGTCATCTGCCATGACATTGGCTGTCAGAGCAACAACCGGGACTTTGGGGTTAATTTGCTGAATTTGCCTGAAAGCTTCAATTCCATCCATTTCGGGCATCTGAATATCCATGAGTACAATGTGAAACTGCTGGGCTTTGAAAGCCTCCACAGCCAGCCTGCCATTTTCAGCCAGGGTAAGGGCGGCGCCGGTCTTTTCCAGCATAGATTCTATGATAGCCTGGTTAATTTCATTGTCTTCTGCTATCAGCACCTGAACGCCACTCAGATCAGGAATACTTGTCGGTGTTTCATCATTGCCAGCGGTTTGCAGGTCAGTTTGTGCTAATGGCAGGGTAACCTGTACCGATGTTCCCTTGCCTTCATCACTATCAAGACTGATCTCGCCATTCATTAAATGTACCAGGCTGACGGTTATCGACATGCCTAATCCAGTACCGCCATATTTTCGGGTGGTAGAGGTATCGGCCTGAGTAAAACGCTCAAATATTTTACGTTGTGCAGCTTCGCTCATGCCAATGCCCGTGTCTGAAACCGTGAATCGGATAGCCATATTGCCTTGCTGCTGCACGGTTTTGAGTACAATACTGACACTGCCTTCATGGGTAAACTTGACCGCATTTGATGCCAGGTTAAGCAATATTTGCCTGACCCGGACAGAATCACCTAACCAACCATCAGGGAAGCCGGGCGCTATTTCCGTTTTTAACTGAAGGCCCTTTTCGCTGGCGGGGGGGTTAAATCAGCACTCACCGAATCGACCACTTCCACCATTGAGAACGGTGCGCTTTCCAGCGAGAGTTTATTGGCTTCTATTTTTGAAAAATCCAATATGTCATTAATAATCGTTAACAGCGACTTGGTCGAATACAGGGCTTTGGACACCAGTGGTTGCAACGTTTTATCTTGCAAGTCTCGCTGAATCAACTGCAGCGTCCCTAAAATTCCATTCATGGGGGTGCGAATTTCATGGCTCATGTTAGCCAGGAATTCACTTTTTGCTCTGGAACCTTCCTCAGCTTTAAGCCATGCGCTTTTCAGCTCTTGATTTTGCCGTTTTATTTCTTTCCTGGAGCGATTAATGATTTTTGTGGATTGACTATTGAAATATCCGACATTACAGCAGTAGAGGTAAATACTCGTGGCGGCAATAACTTTTCCACTGAAAGGGGTGTACTCAATTAATTCAAACCCAAGCCACAATCCACCTGACAGCATTCCCAGCAACATAACCAGGATAGCGATAGCGTAATTTTTTAATCCACCTGCGATAAGGCTATTTAACGAAGTTACAATTAATAATGCGAATACTATCCACAATTGAAACCCTACTACTGCAGACCATAAACCATAAAAAAAGGCATCGCAGTGTTGATTAATTAGTTCTGATTGCCGGGTTTCGCCAGCGAGTTTACTGTGCAGACGTGCAACATGAGGCCAGACTAAACAGTTAGCTATTAACCCTATTACCACATTGAAAGATTCTACAGGGTAAAATACCGCCAGCATCATAATCCCCATGATTACATAACCAATTATTCGGGGGATATACGATATTTGTGGTAACTGGCTTTTGTTTAATGAGTCAGGTCTTGTTACATTGAAGTTAAACATTGTTTATAGTTCAGACTCTCTTGCTAACGTTTCGCTGTATAGTTTGAGATATCGAAGCACTTAAAAACCGAGTAGTACACTGGGTTTACTATTTATACTGGTAAATAGCAAATATTTTGTCTTTAAAAGAAAATCTTATCGCTATCTGATGGCAGGAAAATGGATTCAAAACTGAAGCGAGTCTTAACTTTCGCAAAATTGTCAAAAAATGGCTGTTGACATTTAGACGTCTAGATGGCAATCTCGTCCCAAGTTCAATAAATAAGCTTGCACAGGCACTCAATCGGAAGACTCACATGCACCTTATCACCAGCATTATGATGACGATTATTATGACCGGCACCATCTCCACGGAGAGGGTCACTGGCTAGTGCAAGCATAAGAATAGCAAAAGCCCGTGACCTACCAGGAAACGGGCTTTTTTTTTAGGTTTTCAAAATTAGAGACTCTGTCGGAGTCAAAAGTTAAATCGGTAAAAAAGCGGTAAGCGGAGTGTAAAATGAAAGTATTGAAGTTTGGTGGGTCCTCGCTGGCGGATGCGGTCAGATATCTGAGTGTCAGGGATATCAGTCTGCAGGCACATGAAGAATCAGGTGCGGGGGTGGTATTGTCAGCTCCGAAAGGCGTCACTAATACACTGGAGACGCTGTGTCACAAAGCGGAGCAGGGTGAGAATTACGAGGTGGAATTTGCCGCTTTAAAACAAACCCTCACCAGTATCGCCTCCGACTTAAATGACTCTCTCGACAACTTCAATTATCAAGCACTTAACACCCTGATTACCGAAAAACTCAATGGTCTGGTAAAGCATCTACAAGGCATTGCTTTACTCAATGCCAGTCCGGCCGCCATCACCGCACAAATTTTGAGTCTGGGTGAATATGTCAGTGTCAACATATTCAGCCAAATCCTGACCGCTTCAGGGGTAAAAAACCATATTATTGACCCGGTAGAGTATGTTGTTGCAGAAGGCGATTACCTGGACTCTATCGCTGACCTTAGCGCCAGCCGCGCCCGTTTTGCCGAGCTCAATACCGATAAAGATTGTTTGTTGATCATGCCTGGCTTTGTGGCGGCAAATGATGCCGGAGAAAAAGTCACTTTGGGGCGCAATGGCTCTGACTATTCTGCTGCCATTTTAGCTGCCTGTATTGACGCTGAGTGTTGCGAAATCTGGACCGATGTTGATGGTGTGTATAACGCAGACCCGCGTCAGGTAGAAGGTGCAGTACTACTTGATAAGCTGACCTATCAGGAAGCGATGGAGTTATCTTACTTTGGTGCCAAGGTATTACACCCTAAAACCATTGGTCCTATCGCTCAATACTCCATTCCGTGTCTTATCCGCAATACCCTGAATCCTGCGGCACCAGGCACTTTGATCAGCCATGAAGCCAGTGAGAAATGGGTCCAGGTTAAGGGTATTTCCCTACTGGAAAACATGTCTATGTTCAACATATCCGGGCCAGGTATGAAAGGCATGGTGGGCATGGCTGCACGGGTTTTTGAAGTGATCTCCAACGCCAATATTTCTATCAGCCTGATCACGCAGTCTTCTTCTGAGTACTCCATCAGTTTTTGTATTCAGGGTAAAGATCAGGAGCGCGCCAGAAATGTACTGGAAGATGCCTTTGCTCTGGAAATTGACAACCATCTGTTAGAGCCAATTCAAACCAAGGAAAACCTGGCGATTGTGACATTGGTTGGCGATGGTATGCGTCACACTAAAGGTTTGGCTGCCCGCTTCTTTAGCGCACTGGCGCAGGCCAGGGTGAATAATGTGGCCATTGCCCAGGGTTCATCAGAGCGTTCTATCTCAACGGTTATCGAAGCCAGAAAAGCGAAAAAGGCAGTGAAGGTGATCCATCAGAATTTTTTCTCTAACCTCCACACCATTGATGCTTTTTTGGTGGGGTGTGGCACCGTGGGCGCGGAACTACTTAACCAAATTAGCAAACAACAAGCCGCGCTGTTAAAGCGCGATATCAGTCTGCGGGTTTATGGTATCGCTAACAGTCGTAATTTGCTGTTAAGAGAGGGCGGTATTGATCTGGCAAATGGCTGGCGTGAAGCACTGGAAGCCAGTGAAGAAAATCTGGATGTCAGAACCTTGCAGCGATTTGCACATGACAATAGTCTGGTAAACCCGGTGATCATCGACTGCACCACCAGTGATGATATTGCTGAGCAGTACATCGATTTTATGGAAGCCGGTTTTCACGTAGTGACACCTAACAAAAAGGCCAATACATCAGACCTGGCTTTTTACAAAAAGCTAAGAGAGGTGGCACGTCAGAACAATCGCCAGTTTCTCTATGAAACCACGGTAGGCGCAGGCTTACCGGTGATTGATAATCTGCAGAACCTGATCTATGCCGGGGACGAATTATTGCAATTTGAAGGAATCCTGTCTGGTTCGTTGTCTTTTATCTTTGGCAAACTGGATGAAGGACTAAGCATTTCTGAAGCCACCAAAATTGCCATGCAAAACGGGTTTACCGAGCCCGACCCCAGAGACGATTTAAGCGGTATGGATGTGGCCCGTAAACTGCTGATCATGGCGCGTGAGTCAGGTCTTAAGTTGGAACTGTCAGATATCAGCATTGAATCTGTAATACCGGAGTCTTTTGACGCTTCGGGTTCGGTGGACGAGTTTGTCGCCAGACTACCGGAGCTGGACAATCATTTTGCGTCGCTAATCGACAAAGCTGCCTCAGAAGGCAAGGTGCTGCGTTATGTGGGGACTATCAAAGAAGGGCACTGTGCGGTGAAAGTGCTGGCAGTCGATGCAGTTCATCCACTTTACACTATTAAAGACGGTGAAAACGCGCTGGCCATTCACAGTCAATATTATCAGCCAATTCCCTTCGTGATCCGAGGTTATGGCGCTGGAGCAGAAGTAACCGCAGCCGGCGTATTTGCCGATGTGTTGCGCACCATGCCCTGGGCGGGAACTCATTAAGTGTGCGTTGTAGTACATTAATTCCCGCGTTAAATTAAAACTAAATATTAGGCATAAGGCGACACTGTACAATCCGATTGGGTGTGGTAGCCTTATGACCCTTTTATCAAATTGATAGGAAAATCTCGATGAAGCACATCGCCTACGCGCCTGCTTCGATAGGAAATGTCTGCCTGGGTTTTGATATCCTTGGCGCTGCAATTGCCCCTATAGATGGCTCACCGTTGGGTGACACGGTAACACTCGAACACGCTGAGCAGTTCAGCTTATCTGTTGTTGGTCGGTTTGCTCATAAATTGCCAACCGATACCTCCACGAATATTGTGACTCACTGTTACAATGCCTTTCACGAAAAGCTAAAAGCGCGCAACATCGAAGCGCCAGCCTGTAAAATGACCCTCGACAAGCACTTGCCCATTGGCAGTGGTTTAGGCTCCAGTGCCAGCTCCATCGTAGCGGCCCTGGATGGTCTGAACAGCTTTTACGACACACCATTCAGTGAAGATGAGATGCTGTTGTTAATGGGGGAGCTGGAAGGACAGATCAGTGGCAGTATCCATTACGACAATGTTGCCCCCTGCTATCTGGGTGGCATGACATTAATGGTGGAAAATGGCGAACAAATTACCACGCAGCTACCAGTGATAGACAGCTGGTACTGGGTAAGTTGTTATTCCGGTATTTCGGTGTCCACTTCTGCCGCTCGCGAGATTTTACCGAAAGAAGTCAGTGTTAAAACCGCATTGCAATTTGGCAAGCAACTGGCGGTGTTTGTTGATGCCCTGCATCAAAACAATGGCAAGCTGGCAGCCAGCATGATGCAGGATGTGATTGCTGAACCATACCGTAAGAGTTTGTTACCTAAATTTGATGAATCCAGAAAATTTGCGTTAGATAATGGTGCGTTGGCCTTTAGTATTTCCGGGTCAGGTCCCACTGTCTTTGCCGTATGTGAGAGCCTCGACGAGGCCAATAAAATAAGTGACTGGCTAACCGAAAATTATATCCAGAACGAAGATGGTTTTAGTCATGTCTGTAAATTGGACCTGAAAGGTTCAACAGTTGTGAAGGAATCTTAAGTGCAATTATTCAATCTGAAAGACAATAGCGATACCGTTAATTTCTGTGAGGCCGTGCAAAAAGGCCTGGGTAAGAACCAGGGCCTGTATTTTCCAAAAGATATCGCGCCATTAGCTGATGTCGAAGCCTTGCTACAGCAACCCTTTACCCAGCGCAGTGCAGCCATTCTGTCGCATCTGATTGGTGATGATATCCCCGCTCATGTATTAGCTGAATTAGTGGAAAATGCGTTTTGTTTCCCGGCGCCACTGGCACACGTAAAAGATGATATCTATTGTCTTGAGTTGTTCCACGGTCCGACCCTGGCATTTAAAGACTTTGGTGGCCGCTTTATGGCGCAGTGTTTGTCACACCTCACCAAAGAAAAAGCCAACCCCATTACTATTCTGACCGCAACCTCAGGAGATACCGGCGCGGCAGTGGCACATGCGTTTCATGGTATCGACAATATTCAGGTGGTTATCCTGTATCCCAAGGGGAAAATCTCCACCTTGCAGGAAAAACTGTTTACTACCCTGGGCGGCAACATCCACACTGTCGCGGTAGAAAGTGACTTTGACGCCTGTCAGCAGCTGGTTAAGGCGGCCTTTGACGACCCGGAAGTGCGCGATGGTTTGCACCTTAATTCTGCAAACTCTATTAATATCAGCCGCTTACTGGCTCAGGTTTGTTACTACTTTGAAGCCTTTTCGCAGGTGCCAGAAGATAAACGCAGTGACGTGGTATTTTCTGTGCCCAGCGGTAATTTCGGAAATTTAACCGCAGGCATGATTGCCAAAGCGCTGGGACTGCCGATTAAGCGCTTTATTGCTTCTACCAATAAAAACGATACCGTACCACGTTACTGGGCTTCCGGTGAGTGGGTACCTAAACCAACAGTGGCCACTATGTCTAACGCTATGGATGTAAGCCAGCCCAATAACTGGCCGCGTATTGAAGCCCTGTTTGAATACGGTTACCTGGACAAAGAGATTTTATCTGCTGAAGCTATCGACGAAGAATACACTCAGGTGGCGATGCGCCAGCTGATGAAAGACGGCTATGTCAGCGAGCCTCACGCCGCTATCGCCTACAAGAGCCTGAAGCGTCAGCTGCTGGAAGGGGAAACCGGTATTTTCCTGGGCACTGCACATCCGGCTAAGTTTAAAGAAACGGTGGAAAATGTACTGGGACAACCCATCAGCTTGCCGCAACCTTTGGCTGAATGTGCCGGCAAAGAGATTCTTTCCGCCAATAAGGATGCCGCCTACGAGACGCTGAAAGCCCATCTGTTTGAAATTCTTAAGTAGCTATGACCCGTTGGAAGGATGTTTTAGGCGCCGAAAAACAGGCGCCTTATTTTCAACAAATTCTACAATTTGTTGAACAGGAAAGGCAGGCCGGCAAGAGCATATTCCCACCTCAGGCCGAGGTGTTTAACGCGTTCAAAGCCACTGAGTTTGACAATGTTAAAGTGGTTATTCTGGGGCAGGATCCTTATCACGGACCCGGTCAGGCCCATGGACTGTGCTTCTCGGTAAAGCAGGGTGTGAAAACACCGCCTTCGTTGCTCAACATGTATAAGGAATTGAAGCAATCGATTCCCGGTTTTGAGATCCCCTCACATGGCAATTTGCAACCATGGGCAGAGCAGGGGGTATTGTTGCTCAATACTGTGCTCACTGTTGAACAGGGCAAAGCCCATTCCCACAGCAAGATTGGCTGGGAGCAATTTACGGATAACGTTATCGAAGCGCTAAATCAACATGGGCAAGGTCTGATCTTTATGCTTTGGGGTAGTCATGCTCACAAAAAAGGCGCTCATATTGATAACCAAAAGCATCATGTGCTAAAGACGACACACCCGTCACCGCTATCTGCTCACCGCGGCTTTTTAGGTTGTGGTCACTTTATCCAATGCAACCAACTTCTTGAGCAACAGGGACTAAGCCCCATTAACTGGCAGGTCTGATATATCAGAAAGCCGAACATTGCGGGCGCTACAGATTAGCCCGCAATAATTTCCTTATCGTCAAAAACCAAAAAGCCCCAATAACAGGGGCTTTTGCGGTCAGATGTCGATTTGGCTTAGTTCGTACTCATTGAACATGTCCATGTCTTCGAGTTCTTTGCGAAGCTTATATTTGTCCTTGATAGCTTCAATTTCACGCCACATGCGCTTTTTCTTACGAGATTTTGTTGAGCGAGTTTCTTCGTCTAGTTTGGACATTAAGTCATTCTTATCCACGGTAAACTCCTTACATCACACCGCTAAAAATACCGGCTTAACAATAGTTTAACAGCCAGTTTCGATACCTGTTTTATCACAGGCGAGGTAAAAGTAAAGGGCTAATGTTAACTTTTTATTAACAAACCATGAAACTAATAAGAATGGAATAATAAGTGACTGAAAAATGAACAGTTAACGGGTTTTTTGTGGGGGAGGTTCAACAATTGAAGGTAAAATGATCAAAATGGCAGGAGTTTAAAGCGAAAATGCCAGGGCTACAGGGACACTGCAGTTCGTCACAGACGCGCTGCAGTGTCTCTGTGATGTTATTTCAAACTGTCAACAAAGCGAGCTATCAGTTGGTTAGTCGAGGCGTCAAATCCAGGAGCACTGTCTTCAGACTGAATTTTATCCAGAATTTGATTCCCTAATACCTTACCTAATTCAACCCCCCATTGATCATAGGAATTCACTCCCCAAATTGCCCCCTGCACAAACACTTTATGCTCATAAAGCGCAACCAATGCGCCCAGGGTTTTAGGGTCCAGTTGCTCAAATAAAAGGGTATTTGACGGTTTGTTGCCCGGCATGGTTTTGTGGGTGGCCAATACTTCAGCTTCTGCTTTTTTGACCCCTTTGGCTTTTAAAGCTTCCACTATTTCTTTGTGGGACTGGCCCTGCATTAATGCCTGGGATTGCGCAAAACAGTTAGAAGCTAACATTGCGTGGTGAGTATTGTCCTGCTTTGGCACATTGAGTGGCAGCATGAAATCCGCCGGGATAAGGGTATTGCTTTGGTGAATAAGCTGGTGGAATGAATGCTGGCCATTTGTGCCTTCACTTCCCCAGACTATCGGTCCGGTTTCATAATCGACAGTTTCATCACCGGCTACCTGTTTCCCGTTACTTTCCATATCCAGTTGCTGTACATAAGCAGGAAAGCCTCGCAAATAGTGATAATAAGGCAGCAATACATAACTTTGGGCATTAAAGAAATTGCGATACCAAAGCCCAATCAGCGCCAGAATCACAGGCAGATTTTGTTCCACCGGAGCCGTCTGAAAGTGGCAATCCATTTCGTAGGCACCATTGAGCAGGGCTTCAAAGTGTTCCCAGCCGATGGTTAATGCCAAAGGCAGCCCTATGGCTGACCACAGTGAATAACGACCACCTACCCAATCCCACATAGGGAAGATGTTTTCTTCTGCCATACCAAATTCAGTGGCTGCTTTGATATTGGAGGATACCGCCATAAAGTGTTTGGCAATGTCGGCTTCAGTGCCGCCCTGGGCCAAAAACCATTTTTTCGCCGTCAGGGTATTTTGCAAGGTTTCCTGAGTACTGAAGGACTTTGACGACATCAGTATCAAGGTTTGTTCTGCGTCGCGTTCGGCCAACACATCCTGAATATGGCAGGCATCAACGTTTGCCACAAAATGCACTTTGACATCTGACTGCCAATAAGGCTTGAGCGCTTCTGACATTATCTTAGGCCCAAGGAAGGAGCCACCAATACCGATACTTACGACATCGGTAATGGCTTTACCGGTATAACCTCTGTGTTGTCCGGTCAAAATGCTGGATACAAAGGACTTCATTTTGGCCTGGGTGGCCAGTACTTCGGGCATCACGTCAGTGCCATCTACGATCACAGGATTACCGGAAAAGTTACGTAACGCGGTATGGAGTACGGCACGGTGTTCGGTAAAGTTAATTTGCTCACCGCTAAACATCGCCGTTCGCTTTTCAGCAACCTGACATTGTTCTGCCAGTTCAAACAAAGAGTCCATCACTTCCTGATTAATGCGGTTTTTGGAGTAATCCAGAGTAATGCCGACGGCGTCAGCCGTGTATTTTACGGCGCGTTGTGGATCATTATTAAACCAGTCACGCATGTGCTCAAATTTAATGGCATCAGCAATGTCTGACAGTTTTTGCCAGGCGGGTTGTTCGTTCAGGTGGGCCATAATCTTCCTCGTTAATTAAACACTTGTTGGATCGTTGTAGGGCCTTTGTCAGCTTATTTTTAGCCATTTAAAAAGCCATCACAACAGAGCTATACCCCTTGGATGGCTTTAGCGTATTATTATTTTTATAGTTTGGCTTTTAGCATGTCTTCCAGCTTAAGCTGGTCTTTTGCGAAGTTGCGGATACCTTCTGCCAGTTTTTCTGTGGCCATGGCATCTTCATTCATCTGCCAGCGGAATTCCCGCTCAGAAAGCGCACCCGGTGCTTCAGTCGTGGCACCACCGTCCTGCAATTTAACCGGTAGCTCAGCATTGCTGTCTTTCAGCTCCTGTAACAGTGCCGGACTAATGGTCAGGCGGTCACAACCGGCCAATTCTGTGATTTCACCGATGTTGCGGAAGCTGGCACCCATTACAATCGTTTTGTAACCGTGTTGCTTGTAATAATTATAAATGCTGGTAACTGACTGCACACCAGGATCTTCGGCAGGCGCATAGTCTTTTTTATCGGTGTTGGCTTTGTACCAGTCCAGAATTCGGCCAACAAACGGAGATATCAGGAATACACCCGCCTCAGCACAGGCACGCGCCTGGGCAAAACCAAACAGTAGCGTCAGGTTACAATTGATACCTTCTTTTTCCAGTTCTTCAGCCGCCTGAATTCCTTCCCAGGTGGAGGCGATTTTAATTAAAATACGTTCTTTATTGATACCAGCTTCTTTGTACAACTCGATCAGTCGATGGGCTTTTTCGATGGTTGCGCGTTTGTCAAAAGACAATCTGGCATCCACCTCGGTAGAAACACGACCAGGGACAATATTTAATATCTCGCAGCCAAATTTAACCGCTAATTTATCACTGGCGTCCTGCAGTTGCTGTGTTACATCATCAGATTGCTGTTTTGCCCACTCAACAGATTCGGTAATTAATGACTGATATTGCTCCATTTGTGCTGCTTTCAGCAGCAAAGAGGGGTTCGTAGTGGCATCAACGGGTTGATATTGACGAATGGCTTCGATATCACCGGTGTCGGCGACAACCGTTGTTACCGCACGAAGGGCTTCAAGTTGGTTACTCATAATTTCCTCAAAAGTATTCCGAATATGGACTAACATGACATAATAATCATGTTATTTTACAGGTCTAAATAACTTATTGGTATTACACAGGGTATAACCTTTTATTGTTACTACAGAATGAAATTTCGTGATATCGGAACCCTGGTGATCCCGAATAAAAACGCGCAGTGATGACAAAAAAGGTGATGTTGATAGTCAAAGTATCACAGATACCCAAATTAGCTCAAGCAACAAGGATGCAGCAGTATGAGCTAGTTTGATTATAATTGTGCATAGTACTCAATGAAGTGTGAAGTTTCAAATGACAGCAAAAATTACAGTCATTCAGGAAGACATAACCCGTTTGCCGGTAGACGCCATAGTGAACGCCGCGAACAATAGTTTGTTAGGGGGCGGCGGCGTGGATGGTGCCATCCATAAAGCGGCTGGCCCGGAGTTATTGGCGGAGTGCAAAACCTTAGTGGGTTGCCTGACCGGCGAGGCCAAAATCACGGATGCCTACCAGTTGCCCTGTAAAAAAGTCATTCACACAGTTGGACCTATCTGGCAGGGGGGAGAGCAACAAGAAGCTATACTGTTAGCCCGGTGTTATCAACGGTCAATGACACTGGCTGCGGAGCACCAGTTGCGCAGTATCGCGTTTCCGGCCATAAGCTGCGGAGTGTATGGTTATCCTGTTAAGCAGGCCTGTGAAATTGCAATGAGTACGGTGGTTGAACAAACCAGCTATTATCCGGATATCCGCAAAGTGATCTTTTGTGCTTTTGATGAGCAGGTCTATCAGGCATACATTCGGGCTATGCAATCGATCCAGGTGCATTGATTTTCAGTAAAAAGCCACAACATTAACGCTTTTTGACTGGAGTGCCTTTGTTTTATGTTAGTTGTCATTTCCCCCGCTAAGAATCTGGATTATCAAACCCCGGCCACCACATCTCATTTTACGCAACCCGACATGCTGCAACCGGCACAGCAACTCATTAAGCGTTGCAAAAAACTGGCACCGCATGAAATCAGCTCATTGATGCATATCAGCGACAAACTGGCGCTGCTCAACGCCGAGCGCTATGCCAGTTGGCAAAACCCGTTCACGCAGGAAAACGCAAAACAGGCTGTGCTGGCATTTAACGGAGATGTCTATACCGGACTCGATGCCAATAGTTTAAGCGAAGACACATTACAATACAGCCAACAGCACTTGCGTATACTCTCAGGGTTGTACGGATTGTTGCGACCTCTGGATTTGATGCAGCCCTATCGCCTTGAAATGGGCACTAAACTGGACACTGACAAAGGCAAGAATCTCTATGAGTTTTGGGGCGAGCAGATCACAGAAAAACTGAATACCGTACTGGAAGAGCAGGGGGATAACGTGCTGATCAATCTGGCATCCAACGAGTATTTCAAGTCTGTAAAACCGAAAAAGTTAGCAGCACAAGTTTATACGCCGGTATTTAAAGATAAGAAAAACGGACAATACAAAGTGATTAGCTTTTTCGCGAAAAAGGCACGGGGCCTGATGGCGCGGTACATTCTGGAAAATCAGTTGTCAGAAGTGGCGCAATTGAAACACTTTAATTCAGCCGGTTATTATTTCAGTGAAGACAACAGTTCCGGGAAAGAGCTGGTGTTCTTGAGGGAAGAGCAGAGTTAATGATTTGGCGTGATGCCCGACATGAGTTTATCTCCGGCAGGCCAGAGCAAAGCTGGCCCCACAACGGGGGATTTAACGGGCGATGCAAATCCACAGCACCGCCCAAAGAATAGGCCACATTCTGACTTAAGGCAGAACCTTTTTGTAGGGCTTTACTATCGTGCGCTGATAGACCCCGGCATCCAGATAAGGATCGGCATCTGCCCAGGCCTGGGCAGCCAACAGATCGGCGAATTCTGCCACCACCATGGAACCGGTAAAACCGGCTTCACCTGGATCTTCCGCATCGATAGCAGGGCAAGGACCCGCCACTAATAATCGACCTTCTTCTTTAAGCGCATTCAGGCGCGCAAGGTGAGCCGGTCTGGCTTGCTTTCTCAGCGGTAAACTGTTCTCAACATCTTCGGAATAAATAAGGTAATACATCGTACTCTGGTCTGTTTTTGAAATTAACGCATTGAAGCATAAATTAAAGGCAAAGGGGAGCGAGTATTAACAGGTTTGGGTTCAGCATAGGGCTACACTGTATTGTTTGATGTTGGGTGCCATTTAACCCTTAAATTGACGCTCAGCCATTAATCTACTTAAAGTAGTCAAAATTCAATTGGGTTTAACTCTGGAGGTTGACATTCTCCCTGGCAAAAAGAATACAGAATGTCCGATAAATGGGAAAATGTCGTATAACATTGGTTTTGCGACATATCCGCTATGTTATCCGGGAGTATTCAGATTTTTTCCCGATTCAAGTTGTCTTTTGGTTATCCAGATACTCCATCAACCGCTCTACCAGTAAACTGTTTTCGGGGCTGTCCAGCCAGACCAGGTATAAGGGAATGTCGGGGATTTTCCATTCTGGGAAAATCTCAACCAGGCTTCCCGACTGCAATTCTTGTTGGATTAAATGACTCGGCGGCGAGCTAATCCCTAAGCCTTTTTTGGTCAGCTCCGTCATAGCGATAACACTGTTTACTGTGATAGTGGGATTAATACTGACAGTCGTTTTATTACCCGTCTTGTGTATAAATTCTCGGTTAGCCGGCAGGCGGTCCAGATAGACCCAGGGAAATGACTGCAAGTGTTCAATGTGAGCTGGTAAGGGGTGAGATTTTAGCAGACCGGGTGCGGCGACTAACTTTCGGGCAATGCTACCAATTTTTTTGCATTTCATCAGGCTGTCAGTTAAACGCCCTGTTCTGAAGGCTAAATCAATATTGTGTTCCAGTAGATCTAACTGTTTATCAGTAAATTCTAATATCAAGTTTAGTTTTGTCTGGCTTCTGGAAAATTCGGCAAGACCGTTTAACCAGCTGGATTCCAACAGTGCTGAGGGCAGGGTGATGACGCGTTTACCTACCAGTTCGCCGGTATTTTGTGCTACCAATGCCAATCCTGTCTGTGCGTGTTGGTACATGGCGTCTGCGTGTTGCAACAGTGAACGTCCTGACTCCGTTAATTGCAACTTGCGTGTGGTGCGGTGCAATAGTTTCGTAGCCAGCCTTTCCTCCAGATTGGAAATGTGTTGGCTGATGACGGATGGGGACAAATGTAAAAAATGAGCGGCGGACCTGAAAGAGCCTTGCCTGGCCACTTCTCTGAATATTGCCAGCGATTTTAATTCATCAATCATTATGCAAAAAATCCGAACAGTAAGTTCTCAATGTTCTGTATTGTTGTGGATAATAAAGGCGATTAAGCTGACTATCCAGTTTTAAATCAGGATAGGTTACTCATGTTACTTGCCATGTTTATGTTTTCATTGTCTATGTCTATTTCCCCAGGACCGGTTAACCTGATTTCCATGAATACCGCCAGTAAGCACGGATTTAGATTTTCGTTGTTATTTGTATCGGGAGCGACGCTGGGATTTATCCTGTTATTGTTTGTTGTAGGGGTTACCGGGGGCCTGTTGAGTACTTATATAGAGCAGTATGCCAGTTTGCTGCGTTATCCCGGGGCGCTTTACATGATTTATCTGGCCAGTTTAGTGATCCGAAGTGGTGAGATTAGTGATCAGTCGAATTCTAAGAAACAGGGTTTTATGAGTGGAGCCATGATGCAATGGCTAAACCCCAAAGCCTGGGTAGCGTGTCTTGCCGGTGCCTCAGGTTTTGTTATCGGTAAAACTGACCTGGAGTTTGCCACATTTTTAGGTATTTATTGCGTTGTTTGCTTTATTTCTATCGCACTGTGGGCCTGGGCGGGGAGTTTACTGATGGTTAAACTGCAAAACCGCACTAATCGTCAAGCTTTCAATTTTTTGATTGCCATTATGCTGGTGCTCAGTGCGGTGAGTTTGCTGCAAGGCTAAATCATCGGCTGATCACATCATAAAGCCTTGAAAATTTACCGTTGTGGCGTTAAGGTTAATAAAATAACCTTTTGTCGGTTTTTTGAGCATGATGGCGGAACAACTGATTTTTAAAGATTTGGAACAAGGCGCACCGGTTGTTGTGCTTTGGTGTGAGGAGCAACGGGACTTCGCAGTAGAGCCGGTATGTGATTGGGTAGACGATACCATGAAATCACCGTCTGAACTTAAGGACATTCACCTGCATCCGGTAGGGGTGTTTAAAACCGCGGAGCAGGCTTTCGCGTTTGTTGAGAACCATCAAAAGCGGGATCTGAGTCTGGAATCAATTTGATTCCAAATTCCTCCCAATTCCTCCAAACACGTCCAAATCCCGTTGCTTACTGCGTTTATTACACGACGCTCAGTCACTAAATGCGTGGATGACAAGCTTTCTTTACTGGATAATGAGTCGATAAGATAGTTGCGTTTCTGCATAGTATTCATCTTCGGCAATGGTGGCCGTAATATCTGTTTCACCATTGCTGATCAGCGTTAACCAACCGGTGTTTTCATTTACCAGGGCAATGTTGGTATCAGCAGAGTGATAGCTTACTAACGCGGGTTCCAATGTGCCGATGGGTAGCCCGTCTTGTTCGAGGCGCGATATTTCGAATGGGCTGGCATATTGGCTAAAACCGTCGTTTTGCGGGCCGCTGGTGTCTAACCAGGTATTGAAAGCGATAGTTTGTGAAGTATCTGCGCCGGTGGTCAGGCCCGTTATAGCAACCGTTGTGGGCAGGATCATATCGCCTGCTACACCGGTAGGCAGACTTTTGCCATCTGCAGCCTGAATAGCGATATAGTCTCCTGATGAATCAAAGACCAGGCGGCTTCCCCAGATCCCTCGGTTTGTTGTTGTACCACCTGCCGTGGATAAGGTTTGCCCAAATCCTACGTAATTCTGAGGTACTCCTGCCCTCGGGCCATCGTTTGCTCCCCATGCATCTGCAGGATCAGAACCGTCAGCATTGGTTATATCATAAAATTCGTCATCTATCGCCGTTACCATCAACCATTCGTTGCCAAATTCTTTGATAAAATACAGCGAATGCAGGTGAGACTCGCCCAGACTATCGTAAATTGTCCAGGACACAGAGGCGTTGTAGGTACTGGTATCGTCAGGATTGAAATCATCCGGGTCGATGTAGCTCTCTGCAGCCGGTAGATTCGCTTCCAGCCTTACCTGTGTAGTCGCTACGGGGGTTTGATTGGTGGGTATAAAGGTGTTCCCGGCGACTTCATTGTCAGCCATAGCAACCCTGTACTCCTGCTCTACAAATTGCCACTGGGTGTTATACCATCTGTCATACTTGCTGACCGTTAACGCATAGCTGGCGGAAATTGCGCCATAAATATCATCACCTGCTTTAGTGGCGGTGATGGTCACGGCTCCATCGTCTAACAGGGTTACGATGCCTGTGTCGGCATCCACTGTTGCAATCTCAGGGTTACTACTGGTGTATACCAGGTTTCCCGCACCGGAGCCTCCGGAAACACGATTGGCTTCGGGCGTTTCGTCGATGTAATAGCTCTGTGTAGCTGCGCTAAATACCAGCGGAGCCTGAGGCGATTTGGGTACTTCGATAATGGTTATGTTGGTGACACTGTCAGAACCACATCCATTAATCAATAGCACGGATATCAAACAGGCTAAAGCACGACGTTGCAACATAAGCAAATTCCTTTTAATTCACAAAGCGGTGAGGGTAATTTTTATACCAAACTATGGTATGGAATTTGTCTTTGTAAAACAAGAACTAATAGGGGGAAATGACTTGCCGGACACGGAGCCGGCAAGTCCGAAGCGTTCAATTAACACTGTTCGAATGAGTTGTATAAACCTCGACCGCATTTACTTGGCGAGGGGATTATTTGTTGGTTGCGGCCTTCATCTCAGCAACAAAGTTTCTAAGTGCTGTCAGCATTGCCTGCTTATCGCCCAGATTGTCCTCAATAATTTTAACGGTCGCAGAGCCAGAAATGGCTCCGGCTGCGCCGGCACTGATGGCTTCTTTCACCTGTTCCGGCTTAGAAATGCCAAAGCCTAATAGCGGCGGGGCTACTTTCAGGGCACTTAGTCTGTCTACCAGTTCAGAGGCGGGCATTTCTGCTTTGGTTTCCGCGCCTGTTACCCCGGCACGACCCAGTAAATAGGTGTAGCCTTCACTGTGTTTTGCAATAGTGGCTAAGGTCTCTTCACTGGCGTTAGGCGGAGCGATAAGTATTTGCTGAATACCGGTGTTGTTGGCTGCCTGAATAAATGGCGCAGATTCCCGTACCGGAACATCGGCGATCAGAATGGAGTCCACCCCAGCGTCGGCTGCCTTTTGGTAGAATCCTTCGATGCTCTGTGCCAGTACCAGGTTGCTGTATAACAATAAACCAATGGGGACTTCTGGATGGCGCTCACGCACAGCTTTGATAATATCAAAACAGTCGTTGGGTGAAACACCTTCACCTAATGCTCTGATACTGGCCTTTTGAATCGTGGGGCCATCAGCGATGGGATCAGAAAAGGGAATACCCAGTTCCAGCGCGTCTGCACCGCCGTCCACCAATGCACAAATAATATCAACACTGGTTTGTTTATCCGGATCGCCAATGGTGACGAATGGCACAAATGCACCCTGATTTTTTTCTGCCAGAGCCTTGAATAAATTGTCGTAGCGTTGGGTTTTGTCAGCCATTATTGTGCCTCCTTGTTGCGGGCTTCCAGGATGGAGTGAACATGGGTCAGATCTTTATCGCCTCGACCGGAAAGGTTCACCACTATGATGGTTTCCTCTTCGGCTTCATCGGCCATGTTTAACGCGTGTGCCAGCGCATGAGAAGATTCCAGAGCCGGAATAATGCCTTCTTTTTGCGCCAGGATCTGGAAGGCGTTCAGGGCTTCATCATCATCGATGGCCACGTATTCAGCGCGACCAGTAGCGTGTAAATGGGCGTGTTGTGGTCCTACTGCCGGATAATCCAGACCGGCAGAAACTGAATACGACTCTTCAATCTGACCTTCCTCGGTTTGCATAATGTAGCTGTAAGCACCGTGCAAAATACCTTTGCTGCCTGTCGCAATAGCCGCGCCGTGCTCTGCAGTGTGAATGCCTTTACCACCGGGTTCTACACCAATCAGGCGTACGCTGGGTTCATCAATGAAATCGGCAAACATACCAATGGCGTTGGAGCCACCGCCGACACAAGCCACAACGGCATCCGGCAGGCGGCCTTCTTTTTCCATAATCTGCTTGCGAGTTTCTTCTCCGATCATACGATGAAACTCTCGCACAATGGTGGGAAACGGGTGTGGACCAGCTGCTGTGCCCAATAAGTAGTGGGCATCGTTGTAGGTAGCAGACCAGTCGCGCATGGCTTCGTTTACGGCATCTTTCAGGGTGCCAGAACCGGCATTCACCGGAATCACCTCAGCCTCCATCAGACGCATTCTGAATACGTTGGGTGCCTGGCGCTCTACGTCTTTTGCACCCATGTAAATTCGGGCTTTCAAGCCTAGCAGAGCACATGCCAATGCCGTGGCAACACCGTGTTGGCCGGCGCCGGTTTCAGCAATGACTTCGGTTTTACCCATGCGCTTGGTTAATAGCGCTTGTCCCAATACCTGATTGGTTTTGTGCGCGCCGCCGTGAAGCAAGTCTTCGCGTTTCAGGTACAGCTTTACCTTGGGGTTACTGACCAGGTTGCGGGTCAAAAATAGCGGAGTAGGGCGACCAGCATAGTCGGTGAGCAACTCATAAAATTGTTTTTGAAACTCGGGATCGGCCTGTGCCTCGATGAAAGCAGCTTCTAATTGATCTAACGCGGGGATCAGCAATTCGGGTACATACATACCACCAAAATCGCCAAATTTACTGTCTAATTTGTTCATAAGGTTTTAATACTCGGATTTAGCTTAATATTCTCGTAGGGCGGCAAAGGCCGCGGTTAATTTTTGGTGATCTTTGATGCCAGGTGCCGATTCCACACCGGAGTTGATATCAATCAGGTGTAACCCCTGAGCCACTGCATTTTTAATGTTGCCGGGGTTTATACCGCCTGCCAGCGCAAAACGATCGGTTTGTGTCAGGCTTTGTAACAGGTGCCAGGGAAATTGCTGCCCGGTACCGCCTGTTTCGTTGCCCACTTTGCAATCCAGCAGAAACAAATCCACCTGTTGTTCACGGAATTCCGGTAAGGCATTTTCTACGCCTTTCGCTTTCCAAATGGCCGTGCTTTGCGGCAGTAATTTTCGTAATTCATTGATGTAGTTCTGGTCTTCCTGACCATGCAACTGCACCGCTGCCAGATTGAGTTCTGTGGCCAGATTCGCTACGTCTTTGATATCAGCGTCAACAAACACGCCCACATAGTTAAACGGCTCCTGAGCCACTATTTGCTGTGCCGTTTGCTTATCAATGCAACGTTTGGATTTAGGTGCAAAGATGAGTCCCAGATAACTGGCTCCCAGCGATTTGGCTTTTGCTGCGTCTTCAACCCGGGTAATACCACAAACTTTGGTTTTGCCTAATACCAGGTTATTCACTGCCTGATTGAGATCCTGTTCAGCCATGAGCGAACTGCCCACCAAAAAGCCATCTACCAGGGGCGCCAGACACAACACGTCCTGATGAGTATAAATACCAGATTCTGAGATGATCACTGCATCATAATCCAGTTGTTGCTTGATGAATGGCACAAGGTGCTCAGTGGCCCCAAGGTCGGTACTTAAATCCCGCAAATTGCGGTTGTTAATGCCAATGATTTTAGCGCCCAATGCCACCGCTCGATGGGCCTCTTCTTCATTGCTGACTTCAGTCAGAATATCCAGCTGATACTGTTCCGCCAGGGTGGCTAACGCTTTGTAGCGCTCATCATCCAATACTGAAAGCATCAGCAAAATGGCATCGGCCTGATACTTTCTCGCCAGGTGCACCTGGTATTCGTCAATAAAAAAGTCTTTGTTGAGTACCGGCTGTGGCACCCGACTGGTGACATATTCCAGATATTCGTACTTGCCCTGAAAATACTTTTCATCAGTCAGAACTGAAATTCCCGCCGCGTGCGGTGTATAGGCTTGCAGGATCTCATCCAAATCGAATACTGGACGAATCAACCCCTTTGATGGCGAGGCTTTTTTACACTCCAGAATAAAGCCGGCATTGGGCTGTTTTAACGCCTCAAAAAGACTTTTCTGAGACGCGGTGAGTTGCGCTACAAATGATTCAAGCGGCAATTCAGCTTTGCGCTGTTGTAATTCAACCTCTTTATCGGCGACGATTTTCTGTAAAACATTCATCGTGTTTGCCATTACTCCACTGTGTCTTGCTGGATTTGATTGTGCTGGCTGATTTGTGCTGCCAGCTCGATGGTTTGTAAAGGCTTACCCTGTTGCATACTTTGCATGGCTAATTCAGCCCCTTGTGCAAAGCTTTGGGCGATACCGGCCAGTTTCAACAGGGCACCGGTATTTGCTGCAACCGCTGCCATGTGAGCTGGCTCGCCTTTGCCTTGTAGTACGGCTTCAATCAGCTTTTTATTTTCTTCCGGTTCACCGCCTTTGATAGCCTCCAAAGGATAAGCCGGTAGATCAAAGTCTTTGGCGCTGATTTCACTGTAACTGATTTTGTCACCGTGGATTTCGGCCACTTTACTGGTGCCATGCAGGGCGATTTCATCCAGGCCGTCACCGTGTACCACCATGGCATTTTGATATCCCAGTAATTGCAACGTTTCGGCATAAGGCGAAATTAATTCCGGGCTGTAAACGCCAATCATAATGTGACTGGGTTTAGCCGGATTCGCCAATGGCCCTAATAAATTAAATAAAGTGCGGGTTTTCAGGGTGGTGCGCACGCTCATGGCGTACCGCACACCGGCGTGGTAATTCGGCGCAAACAGAAAGCATAAGCCACTGTCATCCAGACACTGACGCGCTGTTTTTGCCGTCATGGTGAGATCTAAACCGAATTCGCGAAATAAATCTGCCGAACCGGATTTGCTGGACACACTGCGATTGCCATGTTTAGCCACGGGTAATCCACAACTGGCCGCAACAATTGCCGATGCCGATGAGATATTAATGGTGTTATGACCATCGCCACCTGTGCCAACAATATCGGCAAAAGCATATTCCGGACGAGGGAAAGGCGCTGCATTTTCTATCATGGCACCAGCGGCACCGGCGATTTCTTCCGGGGTTTCACCTTTGACTTTTAATCCTGTCAGCATTGAGGACAAAATGATGTCGTCTAAATCACCCTGCATCACTGCATTAAAAAAGCACTGGCTTTCTCTTTGGCTTAAATCCGCTTGCGCGTAAATCTTTTCCAGTAACGCATGTATATCCGCCATGGTTTATGCTCCGCTAAAATTATTGGTGAGGTATAAAATACTTTGTTTAAGCAGTTTACTACCCTGAGAAGTTAAAATGGATTCCGGATGAAATTGCATCCCCAGCATCTTGTCGGACTCATGCCATACCGCCATGATAATATCTTTGCTATCTTCTGGCTCGTATCGGGCAATACACTGCAACTCTTCTGGCATGTTTTCCGCTACCAATGAATGATAGCGCGCCACAGGGAAAGGGTTGGGTAAATCGGCAAACATTTTATCGCCGCAGTGATTGATGAAAGAGGATTTGCCGTGCAGCACTTCCGGCGCTCTGACAATTTCACCGCCGTAATGCTGCACTATGGCCTGATGACCCAGGCAAATACCTAAAATCGGGAATTTACCCTGGACTAATGCAATGAGTTCTAACATACAGCCGGCACTGGCCGGATTCCCCGGTCCGGGGGATAACAGCAGCAGGGTGTCAGGACCTAATTCCTGCATTTTATTCAGTACGTGTTCGGCCGGAACGTTGTTGCGAAATACGGTCAGAGACATACCCGCTGCCCTGAGTTCATCTACCAGGTTGTAAGTAAATGAGTCAAAGTTATCCAATAAAACGACGTTTGACATGGTGCTATCCCTCTACCGTTAATGATTGGTTGGCTTGTTGAATGGCGCTGATAACGGCCTGAGCTTTACCGCGTGTTTCATCGGCTTCAGATTGGGGATCTGAGTCGTAAACGACACCGGCACCTGCCTGTACATAGGCGGTCTGATTTTTGACGTAGGCAGAACGTATCACGATACAGGTATCCATATCTCCGTGACCATTGATATAACCCACCGCACCTCCGTAGCTACCACGACGCTTTTGTTCAACTTCGCGGATCAGGGTAGCGGCTTTCACTTTCGGAGCGCCCACCAGGGTGCCCATATTCATACAAGCCTGGTAGGCATGTAGACAGTCCAGGTCTTCCCGAAGTTGTCCTACTACACGGGATACCAGATGCATCACATGAGAATATCTGTCCACTTTTAACAGGTCTTTGACGTGACGTGTGCCGGGAGTGGATACCCGGGCGATATCGTTACGCGCCAGGTCCACTAGCATTAAGTGTTCTGATTTTTCTTTATCGTCTTCCCGCAAGGTCAGTTCTATGCGGCTATCCAGGTCGTAATCGATGCTGCCATCTTCGCGCTTACCTCTGGGGCGGGTACCGGCGATGGGGTAAACCTCTACTACATTGTTATCTTTTTGATATTTCAGGGCGGATTCCGGGCTGGCACCAAAAATCACAAAATCGCTGTCCTGAATGTAGAACATATAAGGGCTGGGATTACTTTGTTTTAATTTGCGGTAGGCGAGATAGGGAGAAGGGCAGTGCAATGAGAAAGTTCGGGAGGGAACCACCTGAAAAATATCACCTACCAGGATATTTTCTTTCAGGTTTCGCACATGTTGGCAATACACCTCATCAGATTGGTTAACCCGCAATGTATTATCGATTTGGCTAATCTGCTCATCCGACTCCGCTGTGGTTGAACTCTGCAGTTGTTGTTTCAAAAACTCAATGCGCTGGCTTAACTGAAAATAGGATTGCGCCACCTGTTCACCACTAAACACACTGCCCAGAATGCGTGAGGTTTGTTGCTGGTGGTCGATGGTGATCAGGGTTTCAGCCAGATAAAATACATAGTCAGGGCAATCGTTGTCGCCTTCATCCACCTTAGGTAAGTTTTCAAAGGTGGCTAATAAGTCATAGGCAAAGGTACCACCCACAAAAATTGCCATTGGATGGGAGCTTAAGGCTTCCAGTTGACGTTGTAAGATACGCAAAACGTCAAACACCGAAGCGGATTTAAGTCTGGCATCTTCATCCAGTATGCTTTCAGTGCCGGAGAACGCAACGTTTAATACCCGATTGTCCAGAGTGCAATTTGCACCCTGCAACAACAGCAACTGATTGTGTAAAAAGCTCAATACCGGCACACCGTTGTCGCTAAGCACTTCCACAGATACCCTGTTGCCCTGACAGGTGAGTTTCACGGCGGCATCTACCATAATCAAACTGTTGGTGCTGTTCTTGCTGTCTATTTCCGCCGATTCCAACAGCATGCAATTAGACTGTTTGGCGCACAGGCTGATAAAGGTATCCAGTGGATCGTGAATATAGGGGCATTCACTCTCTATTGTGGCAACCTTTCCCGGTTGCTCGCTTAATTCTGCCAGACTCATGTTGTTCTCTATATTTTCCAGGGATAAAAACTAAAAAACCCGCTCTTGGAGCGGGTTTTTCACAAATTTCAGCAATGCAAAAAGGTCACAACCCGCGATATGTCAGGACGTGCCACCACCAGATTGTTTTTACTGTTACGTTTTGCATTGCTTTTAAATCTTATAATTTATGAATAATTCTGTCTGATTACTGCTTACAAAGTCGCGTCTGATTATGTTTTATGCAGACTTTCTTTTGGTGAATACTTTGTTTGCCGTTATGATATATAGAAGAAAACAAAATGGGTTTTATGTCAAGCAGGAATTTGCCGCTTTTTACTCGTGCCTGTCTGCAAACATCTTGTCCCCACACCAGATTATTTGAATGAAAATCGATTTACACTGCCACACTTACTACTCTGATGGTCAACTCAGTCCGGAAGAATTGATCCTGCGTGCTCACAATATGCAACTGGATGCATTGGCAATTACTGACCATGACACCGTTGCTGCATTGGATGAAGCCATGGCGTTTCAGGCGCAGCAAAAACGGGCACTAAAAATTATTCCCGGGATAGAATTATCCACTGGCTGGCATGGATTTGATATTCACATACTAGGCTTAAACATCGACCGCGAGGATAGCGTTTTTCAGCAACGCCTGGAGCAGCAGGCGGCGGCACGGCAGGAGCGTGCTTTAGCCATTGCTGAAAAGCTGGCTAAATGTGGGCTTGATGACGTTTATGATGCGGCCTGTCGTTATGCCGGGAAAGGGCAAATCACCCGTGCTCATTTTGCCAGAGTGATGGTGGAAAAGGGCCATGTACACAATTTTGATGCCGCCTTTAAAAAGTATTTAGGGAAGGGCAAGCGGGCTCATGTCAGCCCCAGGTGGATCAGTATCGACGAGGCCATTCAGTGGATTCAGGAAGCCGGAGGCAGTGCCGTATTGGCGCATCCGGGTCATTATGATCTCAGCGGCAAATGGCTCAGACGCCTGATTGTCTATTTTAAACAGGCCGGCGGAGATGGCATGGAAGTATGCCACCCTCATTTGCCGCCAGACAGGCAGCGTCAGATGGCCACCTATGCACAGGAATATCAGTTGTTGGCTTCTGCCGGTTCTGATTTTCACGCACCTGGACGTTGGACTGAGCTGGGGCGACACTTAAACATTCCAGCACACCTGACGCCGGTTTGGCATAACTGGTCTTCTATAACCAACGATAACAACAAAGAAGTATTATCATGAGCCAATTTTTTTACATTCACCCGGATAATCCGCAGGCCAGACTGGTACGCCAGGCCTGTGAGTTGATCAAAGACGGTGAAGTTATCGTCTACCCAACCGATTCCGGCTACTCACTGGGTTGTCAGTTGGACAATAAAAACGCCCTGGAACAAATTTGCCGCATTCGTGATATTGGTAAAAATCATAACTTTACGCTGATGTGTCGTGATATGTCGGAGCTGTCCCTGTACGCCAGGGTGGATAACGAAGCGTTTCGCATCATTAAAAACAACACGCCGGGCCCCTATACTTTTATCCTAAAAGCCACAAAAGATGTGCCCAAACGGGTACTGAATCCCAAGAAGAAAACCATTGGAATCCGGGTGCCGGACAATGCGATTGCTCTGGCGATTCTGGAGGAACTGGGCGAACCCCTGATGTCCACCACCCTGATATTGCCCGGCAAGCAAATGGCCGAATCGGACCCAGATGAAATTCGCGATAAGTTGGAAAAGCTGGTGGGACTGATTGTGCACGGCGGCTATCTGGGTGAACAGCCAACAACGGTAGTGGATATGTCGGAAGGCAATATTGAACTGGTCCGCGAAGGAAGCGGTGATCTGACGAAATTGGGATTCTAAGTTGAGCGAAGAAGTTCAGGAGTCAGGCTCCGAACAAATTACCCAGCAACAGCCATTGCCCTTAGCCTTTATCAATGGCGAAGCGTTGTTGGATAAACCGGAGGATTTATACATTCCACCGGATGCACTTGAAGTGATTCTGGAGGCTTTTGAGGGGCCGCTGGATTTGCTCTTGTATTTGATCCGGAAGCAACGCTTTGATGTGGTGAACCTGCCCATTTTGCAGATCACACAACAGTACATGGAGTACGTTGAGGTGATGAAAGATATTAAACTGGAATTAGCCGCTGAGTATCTGGTAATGGCGGCCATTCTGGCAGAAATCAAAAGCCGTTTGCTGCTTCCTAAAATTATTAATGACGATGATGAAGAAGAAGATCCTCGCGCAGAATTAGTACGTCGTTTGCGGGAATATGAATTGATAAAGCGGGCTGCCGAAGATCTGGATGGCATTCCGCGTATGGAGCGTGATTTCCGGCGGGCCAAAGCCATGGCTGATGAAGCCTGTGAGCCGCTTAAAATTTTGCCAGACGTCAGCCTGCAGGAGCTGGTATATAGCTTTCAGTCAGCATTGCAACGCGCGGCCGCCTTTGAACATCATCAAATCGAACGCGAAGCCTTATCCACCCGGGAACGCATGAGCCAGATTTTAGATATGGTAACGGAGCACAGCTACACCGGGTTTGAAGCGTTCTTTAGCGCTGAAGAAGGCAAAGCCGGCGTGGTGGTGACGTTCCTGGCGATCCTCGAACTGGTAAAAGAAAAAATGTTGATGGTGCAACAACAGGAACCCTATGGTCTGATTCATGTTAAACTGTACAATGATGACGAATATTCCGACAGCTGACAGAAAAACGAAATAAGCACGTGGCAAAGGTTAAAAAGGCACAGTTAAAACAGATTATCGAAGCCGCTATTTTTGTGGCCGATAAACCGGTAACCCATGAGTTGCTGCAGGAGTCGATACTGGCTGAATTTGAGCTGTCGAAAAAATACCTGACGCAGTTGCTCAATGAGCTGGAAAAGGACTACGCTGACAAAGGTATCCATTTGGTTAAGTTGGCCTCCGGTTATCGCTTTCAGTCTGACGCCAGTTTAAACCCCTGGGTGGGGCGATTGTGGCAGGAGCAGGTGCCGCGTTATTCACGTGCCTTGTTGGAAACACTGAGCCTGATTGCCTATCGACAGCCCATTACCCGGGGTGAAATAGAGCAGGTGCGCGGTGTCAGTGTCAGTTCCAATATCATCAAAACGTTGATGGAACGCGACTGGATTAAAACCGTTGGCCATAAAGAAGTCCCTGGCAGACCGGCGTTGTATGCCACTACCAGTGAATTTTTGGATTATTTTGGTTTACAGACACTGGCAGAACTGCCATCTGTTGCCTTATTTGAAGAGCATCAGAAACAGGATAATCAACCGCTTTTCCCTGACGAACCCGTCCGGGAAGAAGCCTGATACACTAATTATTATTGAGAAATAACAAAGCATGAGTGATAAATTACAGAAAGTGCTGGCTAACGCCGGTATTGGCTCCCGCAGAGAAATGGAGCGTTGGATTGAAGCCGGTCGCATCTCCGTGAATGGCACAATTGCCACGTTGGGAGCCCGCGTTGAAAGCAACGATGACATCCGGGTGGATGGTGAACCGTTGAGACAAAATCCGGCCGAAACCTTTTGTCGGGTGTTAATGTACAATAAGCCTGAAGGTGAGATTTGTAGCCGTAAGGACCCTGAAGGCCGAACCACCGTTTTTGAGCGTCTACCCAATATTGCTGTAGGACGCTGGATTTCCATTGGCCGTCTGGATATTAACACCAGTGGCTTATTGCTGTTCACCAATGATGGTGAGTTAGCTAACAGGCTTATGCATCCCCGTCATGTGGTAGAGCGCGAATATGCGGTCAGAGTATTTGGCGAAGTGGATGACGCCATGCTACGCACTGTAACAAAAGGTGTAATGCTGGAAGATGGTGAGGCTAAATTTTTAGATGTTAAACGTCGCAATCCGGAAGATACCGGCCACAATCAGTGGTTTAGTGTCACTATCGCCGAAGGTCGCAATCGCGAAGTGCGACGAATCTGGGAGTCTCAAGGCGTTCAGGTGAGTCGCCTGGTACGCACTCGTTATGGCAGCGTTGAACTGAACAAGCGCTTGCCGCAAGGTGCCTGGGTCGAAATGGAGTTAAAGGACATCAACAAGTTGCGCAGCAGTGTGCAATTGCCGCCTGAAACCGAAACCAAAATCAAAAAGGAACAAGGCAAACTGGATCATGTTCGCCTGTCGCGCATGCGTCGCTCTATTCAAAAGCACAAGACCCGCAACGTTAAGAAAAAGTCTTCCTGAGAATTGACATCCCGGCCGGTGGCCGGGTAATTTATTCTGGGCAAACTTAATTTTTCTGCTTTAGCTATAAAGGATTACTCAATGAAAAATGGATTTATGAAATTCAGGTTATTACCGCTGGCCTTATCCCTGGCACTGGGCAGTGCTTCATCATTGGCCGACAATAACGATTCAGGTGATATGTCACTGGCTACCTTGATCAATGCTGAGCCAGTGGATCGCGCCGTTCCCAAGTATCCCAAAATGGCTGCCCGCAAAGGTCAGGAAGGCTGGGTTCGCGTCAGTTTTGTGGTGGATGAAGACGGCAATGTTCAGGATCCCATTGTTCACGACTCTTCTGGCATTAAAGCTTTTGAAAAAGCCGCAATTAAGGCGGTAAAAAAGTGGAAGTACAGTCCGGCGAGTTTTGATGGGGAGCCGGTGGAACAGTGTGACTCTAAAGTGCAACTGGACTTTAAACTCTATAATTCTCAAAAAGGCGTAACCCGCACTTTTCGCAGTCAATACCAGGCACTTAAAGATGCCATTGTTTCCGGTGATGAAGCACAAGCGGACAGGTTGTTTGCTGAGTTTACCGATGAGGCGCATCACAATTTTGCTGAAACAGTTCACGCCGCTGTGGTTTCCGCCATGTATTACGAAGCAAAGCATGAGCTACCGGCCCTCAAAAGGGAACTGCAGACAGTCGCCAACAACGGCCACGGTTATCTTGGGGATGAAACTTACATTACCATGACCGGTAAATTACTCCTGCTGTTGATCGAGCAAAACAGGATCTCCGACGTCTATGAATTGGCCGAAAAGGTTAATGAAACTGTAAGCCCGGATGCTGAGGGGCTGGCAGCCATCAATGACCTGGTGGCAAAAGTAAAGCATTTCGTGGCGACGCAGGATGCCATTTATGTCGAAGGTAAAATTTCAGAGAACCAAGCCTGGTATCATCAATTGTTACTAAATAAATTTGATTTAGTTTCCAAAGGAGCCGCCTTTGAACGCATTGAAATTCGTTGCAAAAACAAACGCTCGACGTATGGTGGCATTAAGCAGCAAGGCTTTGTTATTCCTGAATCCTGGGGGCAATGTCATATCTATATCGATGCCCCCGGTGGTACCGAGTTTTCGCTTGTGGAATACCCATCTTAATGCTCCGATGACTTAAGTAATAAGACCATCGTATACTTCAACAAAAGCGCACTTGATGGTACAGTGCGCCTGCATTTTTAAGGCCTTCCGATCACCAGGTGTGGCTGTTTTAACTTTGACGGTTCAAAAGTAAATATATGTTTTACAAAGGTTACTTTTCGCTTTACGGCGTTCTTGCGCTGCTGGTCACAACGCTCCTGATGTCTGGATGCTCCTCTGTTATGTCGGAAGCTTCACGCGACCTGGCGCAAAAACTACAAACAACCATGTCCAATCACAATGATCCGCAATTAATTAAAGCTGCGCTACCCGGTTATATGTTGATGCTGGAGAGCTTTATAGATGAAGAAGAACCCGATACCGACATGCTGCTGGCTGCGGCAGAAATGTATATCGCCTACAGCGGCGCATTTATTGAGGATACTGACCGGCAGAAAAAGTTATCCGAGCGGGGATTTGACTACGCAAAACCCGCTGTTTGTCAGCACAATGAAGAGTTTTGTGAGCTAAAATCTAGCGATTATGCCGGTTTTTTAACGCTACTTGAGCAGGTGGAAGAAGACGACGTTGCCGTTTTGGCCACTTTCGGCGTTGCCTGGGGAAACTGGCTAAAGGCCAACAGTGACGACTTTAATGCGATAGCGGATCTTCCGAAAGTTACCCGATTAATGGAACGTCTGGTGGCCATCGAAGATGATTTCCAGCAGGGTAATGGGCATTTGTACCTGGGATTAATCCATTCTTTGACTCCGCCCGCAGTAGGTGGCAAACCAGAACTCGCTAAGCAGCACTTTGAGCGCGCAATTGAGTTGTCTGAAGGGAAAAACCTGATGGTCAAAGTCACTTACGCGCAACAATATGCCCGTATGATGTTTGACCAGGAATTGCATGACCAACTTCTCAATGAGGTGCTGGCTGCAGATCCGGTGGTACCTGATTTAACTTTAAACAATACACTGGCGCAGCAAGCTGCGCAGCAATTGCTGGCCAGTGCAGAAGATTACTTTTAACTATGAGCAATTTCCCAATGTTATTCAGAGTTCTGATTATTTGTTTATCTGTGCTGTCTGTGTCCGTTTCGGCAGCCACATTAAAAATAGCCACTTTGTCGCCGGAAGGCTCTGCCTGGATGCAGAAGTTTCGCAAAGCTGCTGCTGACATTAAATCGCAGACAGACGGGCGGGTAAAAATTAAGTTCTACCCAGGCGGCGTCATGGGCGACGATGAAGCCGTACTGAAGAAAATTAAAATCAGACAATTGCATGGGGGCGCCATGACGGGCGGCTCGTTAGCGCGTTATTATACGGATAGTCAGGTATATTCATTGCCCCTCAAATTTGACAGCCTGGGTCAGGTAAGTCAGGTGCGGGAAGCAATAGACGCCGAAATATTGCAAGGTTATGAAGACGGTGGCTTTGTTTCATTTGGACTGGCTGGTGGCGGATTCGCCTACATCATGTCACAAAAGCCCATTGCTCACCCTGAAGATTTGCGCGGTACCAAAAGTTGGGCACCTAATGCCGATCCTGCCACAGTCGTCGCATTTGATACCTTTTCAATTTCGCCAATCCCCTTGGGAATTGGCGATGTACTGGCGGGGTTGCAGACGGGGTTGATCGATACTGTTGCCACTTCTCCGGTGGCGGCGATCACACTGCAGTGGCACACACAGATAAAGCATGTAACTAAAGTGCCGTTGATTTACCTGTATGCGGTGATGGCTGTACAGAAAAAAGCCTTTGATAAACTCAAAACCGAAGATCAGTTAATCGTACGCACGGTATTTTCTCAGGCGTTTGTCGAACTGGATAAAGAAAGTGAAAAAGACAATGAGAAGGCGCTGGCAGCGCTGGCAGGCCAGGGGATCAATATTATAACTCCTGACGCTGAGCAACTTGCTGCCTGGAAAGCGCTGGGGAATAAAGCGGCTCAGGCGATGATAGCGCAGGGGGCCGTCTCGCAGCCAATGGTGAACAAACTTGAAAGCTTACTAGCGGACGCTGAATAGTGTGATGAAACCAAAAAAAGGGAAGTTTCCAGCGGTTACACGGTTGCTTATGGCATTGGAACAAGCGATTGTGGTGATGCTGTTTTTCTCGTTGCTGGGATTGACGCTGACGCAAATCCTGTTGCGCAACATTTTTGATTCGGGATTGGTGTGGGCCGACGATGCCATCAAAGTCCTGGTTTTGTGGGTGGCAATGACCGGTGCGTTATATGCAACCCGAGGTGCCCGGCATATCAGTATTGATGTCGTCACACGATTCTTACCACTCGCGTCTGCCCGGTTAATTCGACGTTCTTTATTCCTGTTTACCGCCGCGATATGTGTTACTGCGGCCTGGTCCAGTTTTCAGTTTGTTCTGCTGGAACTGGAAGATCCAACTCCTGCCTTTTTACAGGTACCCACCTGGTTCACACAGGCTATTATCCCGTTGGTTCTCAGTCTGATGGCATTGCGATTTGTGTGGGTCAGTATATTTCTGCCCGAAGAAATTGAACCGGAGCATTCATGATTTTATTAATGATGGCACTGGTGGTGGCTATCCTCCTGATGGGCATGCCTTTGTTTGCCGGTATTCTGGCTATTGCTATGTTGGGGTTTTATGCGGTAGAGATTGATCTTATGGTGATCGCCATAGATATGTACCGTATTACAGAAACACCTCTTATCGAAGCCATCCCACTGTTTACCTTTGCCGGATATTTATTAAGTGCCAGTCAAAGTTCAAAACGTCTGGTTAAACTAACCCAGGCCATTTTGGGCTGGATCCCCGGTGGTCTGGCGATAGTCGCCTTTATCACCTGTGCGTTATTTACCGCTTTTACCGGGGCATCCGGTGTCACCATCGTGGCGCTTGGTGCTTTATTGTATCCGGCTTTACAACAGGCAGGCTATCAACAAAAGTTTAGTCTCGGTCTGGTAACTACCTCAGGCAGCCTGGGGTTACTGTTTCCGCCTTCGTTACCTTTAATTTTGTTTGGTGTTATTGCACTGCAACTGGATATGCCGGTGTCCATGACCATCGAAGATTTGCTGGTGGCAGGGTTGTTGCCGGGCCTGCTGATGATCGCCATGCTCTCGCTCTGGAGTATGTGGATGCAGAGGGGCAATCGCATTGCGCGTCAGGCGTTCTCATTTCAGGAACTTTGCGCTGCGATTAAAGAATCAAAATGGGAAATTCCGTTGCCAGTGGTACTGCTAGGCGGAATATATTCAGGCTTGTTTGCGCTGTCAGAGGCTGCGGTAGTCACCGTGGTTTATCTGTTGATTGTGCAGGTACTGATTTATCGCGATATAGCCATTAAAAAACTGCCTGGTCTGATTTGCGAATCTATGGTGATGGTGGGTGGAATTCTGATTATTCTCACCGCGTCATTGGTGTTAACCAGCTATTTTATTGAAATCGAAGCGCCCACCCGATTGTTTGACTGGGTTAGCCAACAAATTGAGAGTCCGCTTAGCTTTTTGATTACTCTGAATGTATTTTTGTTGGTGCTCGGCGCCTTTCTGGACATATTCTCTGCCATTGTGATTATGGTGCCGTTACTTTTGCCAATCGCGGTTTCCTTTGGCATTCACCCGGTGCATTTAGGGGTTATCTTTCTGGCAAACATGCAGATTGGCTATCTGACCCCGCCGGTGGGTATGAATTTGTTTATCGCCAGTTACCGGTTTGGCAAACCCATCACCGAAATTTACAAAGCAACACTGGGCTTTATGGCCGTTTTATTGCTCTCATTGTTGATTATCACTTACTGGCCTGCCTTGTCACTGTTATTTATTAGCGATTAATGCGCAGACGCCTGATTTCTATGCTGTGCTGTGGCACGCTTTAGTTTATAATCCTCTGATTTTTGGCCCGACTGCTTTTGCCGGGTCGCTTTTTGATATGGCGTTGCCAGTTACAGCAACGCCGGTTGCCATCAAATATTAAGAAATAAAGGTTTTTTAATGCGCACGAATTATTGCGGAAACATAGATGCAAGTTATGTAGGCCAGACTGTTACCTTGTGTGGCTGGGTGAATCGCAGACGGGATCTGGGAGGCGTTATTTTCCTTGATCTTCGCGACAGAGAAGGGATAGTCCAGGTGGTTTATGATCCCGATTTGCCAGAATTGTTTGATACCGCCAATTCATTGCGTCAGGAATTTTGTGTAAAAATCGAAGGTCTGGTCAGAGCACGTCCTGAAGGCCAGGTTAACAAGCATATGCGCACCGGTGAAATTGAAATTCTGGGTAAAGGCCTGGAAATTTTAAGTAAATCCGATGTACTGCCATTAGACTTTAATCAGGAAAACTCTGAAGAGCAGCGCCTGCGCTATCGCTATCTGGACCTGCGTCGTCCGGAGATGTCTGAAAAGATTAAGTTTCGCGCCAAAGTCACCAGCGCGGTACGCAATTTTCTGGATAAAAATGGCTTTTTGGATATTGAAACCCCAATCCTGACCAAAGCGACACCGGAAGGTGCCCGTGATTACCTGGTACCCAGCCGTACCCACAAAGGCCAGTTTTTTGCTCTGCCTCAGTCTCCACAGTTGTTTAAGCAATTACTGATGATGTCAGGCATGGACCGTTACTATCAGATCGTAAAATGCTTCCGTGACGAAGATTTGCGTGCTGACCGACAACCTGAATTCACTCAGATAGATATTGAAACTACCTTTATGGATGCCGACGGTGTGATGGCGGTAACCGAAGAGATGGTGCGTGGTTTGTTTAAAGACTTACTCGGCGTGGAGTTTGGGGAATTTCCTAAAATGTCCTATGCCGAGGCCATGCAGCGCTACGGCAGTGATAAGCCTGATTTGCGTAATCCACTGGAAATTGTGGACGTTGCTGACCTGCTGAAAGACGTGGATTTCAAGGTGTTTAGTGGCCCGGCCAACGATCCTAAAGGACGTGTTGCCGTGATTCGGGTACCAGGCGGTGCCAGCCTGTCCCGTAAGAACATTGACGAATACGGCAAGTTTGTGGGTATTTACGGTGCCAAGGGCCTGGCCTGGTTAAAAGTTAATGATAAGTCCGCTGGTATGGACGGCTTACAATCACCTATTCTGAAATTCTTGCCGGAAGAAGTAGCCACAGGCCTATTGGAGCGCACAGGCGCTGAAACCGGTGATATCCTGTTATTCGGTGCTGACAACTACACAGTAGTGTGCGAAGCGTTAGGGGCGTTACGCCTCAAGTTAGGCAATGATTTGTCATTGTTGCAAGGCGACTGGCGTCCACTGTGGGTGGTTGACTTCCCCATGTTTGAAGAAGTCGACGGTCAGTTCCACGCATTACATCATCCTTTTACTGCACCGCGTAATATGACGCCAGAGGAACTGGCACAGTCACCAGGCACGGCATTGTCTGATGCCTATGATATGGTGTTAAACGGTGTTGAATTAGGTGGTGGTTCGGTGCGTATCCACAATCAGGCAATGCAGCAACAGGTGTTTTCAATTCTGGGCATTGATGAGCAGGAAGCCAGAGAGAAATTTGGCTTCTTGTTAGACGCCTTAAAATTTGGTGCGCCACCGCACGCTGGTTTAGCCTTTGGTTTAGATCGCATGGTTATGTTGATGACAGGTTCCGATTCTATTCGCGATGTTATGGCATTCCCGAAAACCACTACCGCGGCCTGTCCGTTAACCGACGCCCCCGGATTTGCAAACCCACAACAGTTGCAGGAACTGGCGATAGCTTCGATTGCCAAAGAAAACGACTAAGCCATGAACTATAAAAGACCCGAATCTGTGCTCGTGATGATTTATGATCATCAGGGCCAGGTTCTGGTACTGCAACGCAAAGACGATCCTGAGTTTTGGCAGTCAGTGACCGGTACTATTGAAGCGGATGAATTGCCCATCGAAACAGCAATTCGGGAAGTGCTGGAAGAAACCGGCATTGATATTGTGACCAGTGGTTATGACTTGGTGGATACCCGGGTTATTAATCAATACCAGATTCGTCCGGAATGGCGTTACAAGTACCCACCGGGTGAGTTCACAAATACTGAATATGTGTTCAGTGTTTGTGTTGACAGTGCGCTGCCTCTCACGTTAACCGAACACCTGGCGCACCTTTGGATCACGCCAGAGCAGGCGCAACATAAAGTCTGGTCTCAAAGTAACAAAGACGCCATTGCAAGACACTTCTCGATTGTTGTACCTTCAGAACAACCACAATAAACGGAGCCTCGTCATGTTGGCGCAGGCAAAATCAATTTGGCTATTATTTTAGGTATTGATCCTGGGTCTAGGGTGACGGGCTTTGGCATCATAGAACAACGCGCAAACCGTACCAGCTACGTGGGTAGTGGCTGTATCAGAGTGCAGGGTGAAGATTTAGCCGGCAGACTGGAACAGATCTTTGCCGGAATCACCCAGGTTATTGAACAATACCAGCCGCAACAATTTGCGATTGAACAGGTGTTTATGGCCAAAAATCCGGATTCAGCCCTGAAGCTGGGACAGGCCCGTGGCGCAGCTATTGTTGCAGCTACGCAAAAGCAGCTACCGGTGAGTGAATATTCCGCACGTCAGATAAAACAATCTGTGGTGGGTAAAGGCAGCGCCGAAAAAGCCCAGGTGCAGCATATGGTCATGCATTTGCTTTCGCTTAATAAAAAGCCACAATCCGATGCTGCAGACGCCCTGGCTGTGGCCATGTGTCATCTGCATACTCAACAAAATTTAATCAAACTGGCTGGCCAGGCCTCTAAAACAGTAAGGGGCCGCTTGCGCTAACAGTATTAATACTGTATAAAAAAACAGTTTCAAAGTGAATGAAAGAGGAACTGCATGATTGGCCGTATTCGAGGCAAACTGGTTGAAAAGTTACCACCAGAGGTATTGATTGATGTATCTGGTGTCGGTTATGAAATCCAGATGCCAATGACCAGCCTGTATCAATTGCCGGAATTAGGTGCTGAAGTGATTGTCTATACGCACTTTGTGGTTCGTGAAGATGCGCAACTGTTATTTGGCTTCGCTGATCGTCAGGAGCGGGCATTGTTTCGGGAGCTTATTAAAGCAAACGGGGTCGGACCGAAAATGGCATTGACTATTATGTCAGGCATGACTGCTGCACAATTTGCGCAGGTGGTAAACCAGGGGGATGTCTCATCGCTGGTTAAACTTCCCGGTGTAGGGAAAAAGACAGCTGAGCGATTGTTGGTTGAAATGAAAGACCGACTTAAAACCGTATTTGGTGATGTGGATGCCATGACGATTACGCCAGTGGATATTGGCGAAGTGGCGGTGGCCAGCACTGCTGGTAGTGCCAGAGACGAAGCCATGAGCGCCTTACTGGCTCTGGGCTACAAACCGCCACAGGCGGAGAAAATGCTGAAGACAGTGTTTAATGATGCTGCTTCGGCAGAAGAGTTAATTCGCGATGCACTTAAAAGCGTCGCTTAACGGCCAGGACCACAACTATTTATGATTGAAGCTGATCGCATTATTTCCAGCGATGTACGGAACGACGAAGAAGCCGTTGATCGCGCTATCAGACCAAAAATGCTGGCGGATTACACCGGACAGGATCACGTCTGTGCCCAGATGGAAATTTTTATTCAGGCGGCGAGGCAAAGACAGGACGCCCTGGATCATCTGTTGATTTTTGGCCCACCCGGATTAGGTAAAACCACCCTGGCTAATATTGTCGCCAACGAACTGGATGTAAACATAAAAACGACGTCGGGCCCGGTGTTAGAGAAAGCCGGTGATTTGGCGGCTATGTTAACCAATCTGGAAGCTCACGATGTTTTGTTCATTGATGAAATCCATCGTCTGAGTCCTGTGGTGGAAGAAGTACTCTATCCGGCAATGGAAGATTATCAACTGGATATTATGATTGGCGAAGGCCCCGCAGCGCGTTCTATTAAGTTAGATTTACCGCCATTTACCCTCATCGGCGCGACAACTCGGGCAGGGTCATTAACGTCGCCACTGCGGGACCGATTTGGCATTGTTCAGCGCCTGGAGTTTTATAACGTCAAAGACCTGGCCTGTATTGTGGCCAGGTCCGCGCGCTATTTGAATATGGATTTGAGCGAAGCCGGTGCATTTGAAATCGCAGCGCGTTCGCGCGGTACCCCCAGAATTGCCAACCGGTTATTGCGTCGGGTGCGTGATTATTCCGATGTTAAGGGCAATGGTGTCGTAGATAAAGATATTGCGTCAAAAGCCCTTGATATGTTGAATGTTGACGTGGAGGGGTTTGACTACATGGACAGAAAGTTACTAACTGCGATATTGGAGAAATTTTCAGGCGGGCCAGTGGGCTTAGACAATTTAGCCGCTGCAATTGGCGAAGCCAAAGATACAATCGAAGATGTGATAGAGCCCTTTTTGATCCAGCAAGGATTCCTGCAACGCACCCCCCGTGGCCGAATTGCCACACAGCGCACATTCACCCATTTTGGATTGAGCTACGAAAATCCAGAGCAAGGCCGGTAAAACACGAAAGTAATTTTTGCTGGTGGCAGAAAGAAAAATGCCCGCTAAAAAGCGGGCGAAAACAACAAGTGTTGAAGGAAAATAAATCCAAGGAACATATCCATGAGAATCAAGTTTTGAAGAACTGCTGTGCAAATTGAAACAGTTGCTTGCCTCTCTGAAGATGCGAGCATTGTACCTTGCTCCACTTTTCCTTCAACTGAAATAAATTAATACTTCAGATTAGATTAACTAATGTTAAAAAATGGTTAAAGATTTTTTGGTCTGACTCATATTTAAACAAAAATAAAATAAAATATATATAAAACAATGTTATATAACTTTTTGAATAAAACCATCCTGTTATTAATTTAAGTTTTGCTATGGCTTTTTTGGTGAGGTATTGGTGTTGCTTGTAGTGATCATGGATTTTGTATCAAAATTTAAATAATAAAAATCCACGTTATTACAGCATTCTAAGCTATTAATTATTTAATGTTTGTTAAAAGAATAATGAAAACAGTAGGATAGGGTGTTATTTCTGGGTTTTTAGTTGTTTGGACTGATTCTACTTCAATGGTCATTAAAATAAGGCCTTTTACCAGAATGAATCCTGGCTGAACGGATTCCCAACCAAATGTGCTATCTTACATGCAGCAGGAATTTAGCCATTTCAAACGCGCAATGAGGAATAAGATGCACAATTGGCAAATCAGAGTCTATTACGAAGATACTGATGCTGGAGGTATTGTTTATTATGCCAACTATTTAAAGTTTATGGAACGTGCCAGAACGGAGTGGTTGCGCAGTTTAGGCATAGAACAAACTGATTTATTGCAACAATCTGTCGGTTTTGTTGTCAGACACGTGGAAATGGAAAATATACAAGCCGCCAGGTTTAATGATTTGTTGTGTATTTCCAGTCAAATTGTAGAATTAAAACGAGCCAGTTTAGTGTTCCAACAGGAAATACGAAATCAAAGCAATAATAAGCTGGTCAGTGCGTTAATTAGAGTAGCTTGCGTAGATCTAAATAAAATGAAACCGCTGGCTATTCCAAAATCAATTTTAGGGGAACTTTCTCGTGTCGTCTGAGCTATCCTTTTTCGACCTGTTTTGGCAGGCCAGTATCTTAGTACAGTTGGTAATGTTAACCCTGTTAATTACTTCGGTGGTTTCCTGGGCATTTATTTTTCAACGCAATAAGGCGTTATCGCAGGCCAGCAAAGAGATTAAAAAGTTTGAAGATCGCTTCTGGTCGGGGGCAGATCTGAACCGTCTTTATCAGGAACTCTCAGCCAGACAATCCATTGGCGGGCTGGCCAGTTTGTTCTGCGCTGGTTTTAAAGAATTTGTTCGCTTGAGTAAGAGCTCAACAACACATCCGGATGCCATCATGGATGGTACTCACAGAGCGATGCGTGTGTCATTGTCCCGGGAAGTAGACAATCTTGAAAGCCATTTGCCCTTTCTTGCTACCGCAGGATCTATCAGCCCTTATATAGGCCTGTTTGGCACGGTTTGGGGGATCATGAATTCATTCATCGCGTTAGGTGGACAACACCAGGCTACATTGGCCATGGTGGCTCCGGGTATCGCGGAAGCACTGATTGCGACTGCGATGGGATTGTTTGCCGCCATACCCGCGGTTATCGCTTACAATCGCTTTAGTCATCAGGTTGAAAAGCTGGAAAACAACTACGCTAATTTTATGGAAGAATTTTCCAGTATTTTACACCGACAGGCTTTGGCGAATAGCCGCGAAGAGCAATAAAGACAGGAGCGACGCATGGTTGTTTACGTCAGAAAGCGCAGACGTCCGGTCTCTGAAATCAATGTAGTTCCATACATTGATGTGATGCTGGTATTGCTCATTATCTTTATGGTGACAGCGCCACTGGTTACTCAGGGGGTAAAAGTTGATTTACCCAAAGCGGAAGCCGAACCTTTGAAAGAAGACTCAAAACCTCCCTTGATTGCGTCTGTTGATGCCGAGGGGAAATATTATCTCAATGTCGGGGATACCCAAAAAGACCCCATGAGTGCTGAGGATTTAGCAGTACTGGTGGCAAAGCATCTGCAGAAAGAACCCGGAACTCCTGTAGTGGTAAAAGGTGATGGTAATGTCCCCTACAATAATGTGATCCAGCTAATGGTGCTGTTGCAACGAGCCGGTGCGCCATCGGTTGGGCTGATGACTGACATGCCTGAACAATGAAATTTATTGAGCATCCCGTCGGGAAATCCGTTGCGTTACATTTTATGTTGGGGGCCGTACTGGTCACCAGCGTGCACTTTTCGCCGACACCCGATGTGCCTCAGTTGAACGCGTCAGTACAGCCCATTGAGGCCGTGGTGGTAGACGCTGCAGCAATAAACAAGCAATTGCAAAAAATAGAAGATGAAAAACGTGAAAAGCAGGATGCTGAGCGGCGCAAAAAAGAAGAACAGGAACGCCGAATTCGGGAGCGGGAAGAAGAAGTTCGGCGGGCAGAGCAGGCCGCAGCAGAAGCGCGGCGCAAAAAGAAGGAAGAGGAGCAACGCGCTGCTGAAGAGGCCAGACAACGAAAAATTGCTGAGCAGGAAAAGGCCAGGCGTCTGAAAGAAGAGCGGGAAAAGAAAGAGCGAGATCGAAAAGAAGCTGAGCGCAAAAAAGCCGAAGAAGCAAAAAAACAAAAAGAAGCAGAAGAGCGGGCCAAAGAGGAAGCCAGGCGCAAAGAACAGGAAGCGCTTGAAATGGCAGAGCAGGAACGCATATTAGAAGAGCAACTGAAAGCAGAACAAGCGGCCAGAAATGCGCGTAAGCAACGCCAGGTGCTGTCAGAAATAGGAAAGTATACCGCGTTAATTGAGCAAACCATCAAACGCAACTGGATCGTGGACCCTTCGATGAAAGGTAAGTCTTGCCGCCTGAACATACGTCTGGCTTCGAGCGGCCTGGTAATACAGGTGACCCAATTAGCGGGGGATGCTAATGTATGCCGGTCAGCGCAATCTGCGGTGTTAAAAGCGGAAACCTTGCCGGTTTCATCCGATCCCGACGTGTTTGCGGAAATGAAAGAAATTAATTTAACATTAAAACCTTAATGGTGTTTAAGTACATATGACAATAATTAAATCGATTCAAGCGCTAAAAAACCGACTCAAAATATATAGCTTAATACTGTTTATACTTGCTGCTGGCAAAGCTAATGCTGCGCTGGAAATCGTCATAACTGAAGGGATCGATTCCGCTCGTCCGGTGGGTATCGTTCCTTTTAAATGGAAGGGTGAGGGGCTTATGCCCGGCACTTTGGCCGATGTTATTTCTGCTGACCTGATGCGCAGCGGTAAATTTAATCCGCTGTCGCAGCAAGATATGCCACAGTTTCCCACAGCTGATGCCGAAGTTGATTACACAGCCTGGGCGTCTAAAGGTGTCGAAGTGATCCTTGTGGGTACGGTGGAGCCTTATTCACTGGACCGCTACCTGGTTAGCTTCGAACTTATTGATGTGATCCGCGGTCAAATTACCGGTGGTAATGCCCGGGTGTTGAGTGCCGGCAAACTGGTAGATTCACAAGATCACATTTTAGATACACGTCAGATTGTGGTGGATGGCAATAAGTTCCGGCGTCATGCCCATTACATCAGTGATGTTATTTATGAGGAATTAACCGGTATTAAAGGAGCCTTTCGGACCCGAATCGCTTATGTGACGGTCAATATTAAAGAAGGCAACAAAACGCCTTACCAGTTAGTTGTGGCTGATTATGACGGTGAAAATGAAAATGTTTTACTTAAATCTCCTGAGCCATTGATGTCTCCGGGCTGGTCACCAGACGGGAACAAGTTGGTGTATGTCAGTTTTGAGAATCGTCGTCCGCAAATTTTTATGCAGGATATCTACACGCGAAGCCGTACCAGACTAACGGATTTTGAGGGGATTAATGGCTCTCCGGTGTTTTCGCCTGATGGTCGGCAAATCGCTATGGTGCTGTCAAAAGATGGCAACGCAGAAATCTATTTATTAGATATTGCAAGTAGAGAAACCCGCAGATTGACCCGTAACAGGTATATAGATACAGAACCAAGTTGGACTCCGGATGGAAGAAGCATCATATTTACCTCAGAACGGGGTGGTAAACCTCAGATTTATCGCGTAAATTTAGCATCTGGTAAAGTTCGTAGAATAACTTTCGAAGGTGAAATGAATCTCGGCGGTACTGTGACCCCTGACGGCAATGAGCTGGTTATGGTAAACCGGACGAGAGGCGACTATCATATCGCCAGACAAGATTTTAAAACCAGTACAATGCAAGTTTTAACGAAGACTTATCTGGATGAGTCTCCGAGCATTGCACCTAATGGAGCTATGATCATATACAGTACGTTACATCAAGGTCAGCAAGTGTTGTCGTTGGTGTCACTGGATGGTCGATTTAAAGCAAGAATACCGGCAGTAGAAGGCGAGGTGAAATCTCCAAGCTGGTCACCCTTTCTACTGTAGAACAATTTGTTAATAAGATTCATAAATAATAAGGATCAAGAGGATGCAACTAAATAAAATCATGAAAGGAGTGTTCATCGCTCTGCCAGTCGTTACGCTTATGGCCTGTTCATCTAGCCCGAGCTCTTCTGATGCTGAAAAAGCGAGAAACGAGTCTGCTGCAAGTTCACAGACCTCTGGTTCAGAAAATACCGGTGTTGAAATTGGCACCGTAGTACAAGAAAAATCGCCTGAAGAAATTCGTCAGGAGCAAAAAGAAGCTCTGATGCGCAACCAGATTGTGTATTTTGACTTCGACCGTTCAAGTGTCAGCAGTGAGTTTTACAGCTTGTTGAATGAGCACGCTGAGTTCCTACGTAACAATCCTTCTCAGCGCGTTACTATCGAAGGCCATTGTGACAAGCGTGGTACACCTGAGTACAACATTGCGCTGGGTGAGCGTCGTGCAAAGTCTATCGAGACATTCATGCAAAATGCGGGTGTGAGCGCTTCACAGATTTCTGTCGTATCTTACGGAGAAGAGAAACCTGTCGCTATGGGTGATACAGAACGCGCTTTCAAACAAAACCGTAGAGCAGTTCTGGTATACAACTAAGCTGAATGTTAATGAAACTTAACAAGCTAGTTGGTTGTACTCTGGTGTTGTGGGGAGCCAATGCGGCTGCCCAGGCACCAGTAGAAAACCTGAACTCAAAAAGCCTTCAGGAAAGGCTCACCATCCTCGAACGGACTATTTCGGCACGTAACGATGCTCAGCAAGTGATTCAGACCCAGTTGGATGAAATGCAACTGGAGGTCAACGAGTTACGTGGTGCGGTAGAGTTACACACCCACAAGTTAGAACAGATTTTACAACGGCAGCGAGAGCTATATCTGGAAATAGACCGGCGGGTTGAGTCTCTGGCTCAAAGCCCGGCCAGCGAACCTGCGGTCCCGGAAACGGTGGTAGATGAAACTCAGCTTGAGTCACAAATGTATGATGGTGCCGTTAACCTAATCCTCAAAGAAAAGAAATACGACGAAGCCATTCCTGAGTTTCGTGCGTTTTTGAAGAGCTACCCGCAATCAGAATACGCACCTAATGCACATTATTGGTTAGGGCAGTTATTGTTCAATAAGCGTGAATTTGGCGATGCTGAGCAACACTTTGAACAGGTTGTTAAGTTTTATCCAGATTCAGGAAAGCGTGCAGATTCGTTGCTGAAACTCGGTGTGATTGCCCAACGGCGCTCTAATATCGCCAAAGCCACTCAGTTATTTGAACAGGTGATTGCCGAATATCCCGATGCGTCGGAAAAACGCCTTGCGGAAACGCGCCTTAAAAATATCAGAGACGGTGCGAATTAGTGATGTAAATATGGTCGAACTGTGGAGATATTCACCGTTCGATCATGTTTCTGCAATATTTGTGAAATTTCTCCTTGCACCTCGCTAAGATTTCAGTATTATACGCGTCCGTCGCCGAGAGGCACATGAAGAAGGGTCGTTAGCTCAGTTGGTAGAGCAGTTGACTTTTAATCAATTGGTCGCTGGTTCGAATCCAGCACGACCCACCACTTCTTCTGCAAAATCTATCTAAAACAATCTGATATGTGGGTCGTTAGCTCAGTTGGTAGAGCAGTTGACTTTTAATCAATTGGTCGCTGGTTCGAATCCAGCACGACCCACCACTCAATCATCAGCATATACCAAAATCCCCGAAAGCAATTATTCAGTACTCGTTGAGTGCCGGATGAGACAAGTTTTTCTGGAACAAACTTGGATCTACCCACTTAACGGGGGATCAGCATTCATCTCGTTCTATTGATTATTCCATCCCAACCACAATGGCTCACCACTGTTATTCGATGATTTTCGGATCTATATTTGCATTTGCACTGCATATAGCCGAGTAATGGTTAAAACAGAAAGTCATAACAGATGACTAAAAAATAAACTGTTGATGCTGCTCTTTCGTATAGTTTCTAGTATAATCCGCACCCTTTTGAAACATGATGTGGTCTGATATGCAGCCGGCAAAAATAGATATCGATTATTCCTTTCCAGGTAAACCTGCCGTTTTAAGCGACGTGCAGCAATCTGCCTATAAGCAACGGATTAAAGCCTTGTTGCAAGAGAAAAATGCCGTTCTGATTGCTCATTACTACACCGACCCGGAAATTCAGGCATTGGCTGAGGAAACCGGCGGGTTTATTTCTGATTCATTGGAAATGGCTCGTTACGGTAAAAATGCGGCGCAAAACACCTTAATCGTGGCTGGTGTAAAGTTCATGGGTGAAACTGCCAAGATTCTGAGTCCTGAAAAAACGGTATTGATGCCGACCCTGGAAGCGACCTGCTCGTTGGATCTGGGTTGCCCGATAAAAGAGTTTGATGAGTTTTGTTCTGCTCACCCAGACAGAACGGTTGTGGTTTATGCTAATACCTCTGCAGCGGTTAAAGCGCGTGCCGATTGGGTGGTGACATCCAGCATCGCACTGGATGTGGTTGAACATCTGGATAGCCAGGGACAAAAGATTCTATGGGGACCAGATAGACACCTTGGCAATTATATCGCGAAGCAAACCGGTGCGGATATGTTGATGTGGCAGGGGGAGTGTATTGTGCACGATGAGTTCTCTGCAAAAGCCTTACAAGACATGAAAAACGTCTATCCGGACGCTGCGATTCTGGTACACCCGGAATCCCCGGCCAGTGTCGTAGAGATGGCTGACGCAGTAGGCTCAACTTCGCAATTAATTAAAGCTGCGCAAGAACTACCGAATCAGCAATTGATTGTCGCTACCGACAAAGGGATTTTCTATAAAATGCAACAGTTTGCGCCGGGTAAAACCTTTATTGAAGCGCCAACTGGCGGAAATGGGGCAACCTGCAGAAGTTGTGCACATTGCCCATGGATGGCGATGAATGGTCTTGCAGCGATAGAAAGTGCTCTCACGGACACCAGTGGTCATGAAATTTTTGTGGATGATGCACTGCGTGAAAAGGCGTTGATACCCTTAAATCGCATGTTGAATTTTTCAACAGCGCGCAAGTAAAAAGAGGATAAACGGGCGGAATCTGGCCCTGGTTAGTGGGTTTTAATGGTGACAGGTGGCTAAATCGCCACTTAAGTTACATTTTCACAATTTTTACTTGATTCAGTGTTTTGAAACCCCTAACATACGCCACCTGTTTTGAGGTGCCAAGGCAACTTCAAAAAGAACAAGTTACCAGGTGAGCTGGCTGACTAATTTGTCAGGAACAAATTAGTCCATGCGAAGCATGGCCCGAAGGGCGAAGGCAGGATGCCGGAGTAACGCGCACGAGTAGTGCGCCGACATACAAATAACACCAAATTTGTATGTCACATAGAACAAGTTAATAGGTGAGATGGCTGAGCTGGCTGACTAATTTGTCAGGAACAAATTAGACCATGCGAAGCATGGCCCGAAGGGCGAAGGCAGGATGCCGGAGTAACGCGCACGAGTAGTGCGCCGACATACAAATAACACCAAATTTGTATGTCACATAGAACAAGTTAATAGGTGAGATGG
>NZ_JAJEWQ010000002.1:913158-974633 GCF_020687805.1 Planctobacterium marinum
TGGCTGAGCTGGCTGAAGGCGCACGCCTGGAAAGTGTGTTTAGGTTAACCCCTAACGAGGGTTCGAATCCCTCTCTCACCGCCATATACGAATAAACCCGCATCAAGCGGGTTTTTTCGTATATGGCGGTGAGAAACTATGTGATATGCACAATAAGACAATCCGTCAACAGCAGCAGCCCCTTCAATAATATCTCTCAGTTGAAAACGACAACTTTTTTCAGGTTTACTCATTCAACACGCAGTAGCCAATGCGGTAAATTTTTTCGCTCTTCGGCAGTTTTCCTGCTATACCTTTTTGAAACACAAGGTTAAGGGAACACAATGCGAAACAACGCTATAGGAAAAAAGGTTAAATTCAGCTTTACTTTTGGGGTCGTCGTCATGCTTTTTGGCGTGCTGGTATCTGCCCATGCCACTGCATCCGACACTAGTTACGGCAGTTATGTGATTTTAGGGGAAGCACCTGCTGGCGATAATATTGCCATTGCCCGCACCGTTATCAATATCAATGAAACCTGTCCAACTGTTTCAGAGGTAGGAAGTGGCTCAGCTATTACCATGATCTCCAGGGACAATCCTAATCATTTCAGTGTATTAGTGTGCGAAGCGCTAATTGAGTTTGATAAAAGCTATCAAATTAACTTTGCCTCTGGGGCTGTGGTATTGCCCATGGCCAAATCAAATCCGGAAAATATTCTGGTTTACGGTGATACCGGGTGCAGCCATTGCGCCACTGGTACTGCTGCGGAACCTTTCAAAACCTTGGCCGATGCAGGCGCCTCTGAAAAAGCAGATTTAGTCTTGCATATGGGAGATTTTAATTATCGCGGCACGTCTGGAAAAACTGCCTTCTCAGGGTATCAGGACGGCAAGTGGCAGCAATCAGAGGAATATACCTATGATGCCGGCGATGGTGAATCGTTGGGACAGCACTGTGGTCAGGTGCCGGGTCAAAGTTTCCTGAGTCAGTCTGCGAGCAATTCTAATCGACCGGATATCTGGGAAAACTGGTTGGATGATTTATTTCTGCCGGCTAACAACCTGATGGCCAGCGCCCCCTGGATTGTGGCGCGTGGTAATCACGAATTGTGCAGTCGGGCAGGGCCGGGGTATTTTTACTTTTTAGATCACAATACCCGCCTGACAGGCAGCAAACAACTCAGTTGCCCTATTCCTGATGCCAGTAAAGACGCTGAACACAATACAGTGCAAATTCCAAATTTTGTGGTGAGTTTTGAGCATCTGGATATTGCCGTAATTGACTCTGCCAATGCCTGCGACAATTCCAATCAATCGCCGTTTACACAAAAGTATAAGAAAGTGTTTAGTGATTTGGAGAATGAAGTTGGGGGAAACCCCGCCTGGCTGATGACCCATCGCCCGATATACGGTGTTGAGGGCCCATCCTCACAAGCAGTTTCCTGTACCAGCAAAGGCGAATTCAGTTGCGTGAACCAGATGATGCAAGCCGCCATAAAACAACAGAAGTCTAAAACGTTGCCTTCGGCGGTGCAGTTGATTTTCACAGGTCATATGCATCGCTTTGAAAGTGTGAGTTTTCCCGGTAGTAAAAGACCTCCTAATATTGTAGTGGGATCCAGTGGTGTGAGCCTGTCTTCCGGGGCACCTTATGGCGCAAATACTACTGAGGTAGATGGTGAAAAAGCGCTGGTACTCAGCACCTCAGATAGCCTGACACTAAATGGTGAGGACTATCAGTCTTTTGGTTACATGTCCGTGTCTGTGGCTGCTGATGGTTCCTGGCAGAGTCAGTTGATTAATCCTGATATACCCGCGGTGATCGCTACCTGTAACAGTCAACAAAACCTTGTTTCAGGTGTCTGCGAATTAGGTAAAGGCGTTTCAGTAGAGGCCAAACCCTAAGTCAAAATGGTGGAGCGTGCTGATTTTTGCTGCAAAATTGTGACGCAAAGAGCAGCACACTCTCGACTCAATGTCGTTTTTTGCTCCTGCAAAAAATTTCGGTTTTACTGGTCCGTAACAGCAGAAAATACCTCATCAGCAAAGCCGGGATTAGTAATAAACGGGTTTTCTTTGCCCTGTATTGCCATGATGCGTTCATTGCGCCAGGTTTCTTCGGCGTTTGGACGGTATCTTTTGTGCCACTTCAGCATCAGCGGTAACTGTCCGTAATCCGGTAATTGGTATTGCCAGATAAGGTAAAGTATAGAGCGGGCAATTTCGCCTTTCGCGAACTCTCTGGGCTCTATCCCCTTATCAAAAATCGTGAAATTACAGTAACTGGCTTCGCCGCTGTTTTTATCACTTTCAATAAACAAATAATGCTGTCTGAGCTGCAATGATTTTTCCGCAACCGGCCACAAGTTATGCAGGTCGGCACTGGCTTCCTTATATCGGGCATATTCACATTGATTTTCCGATGGGCAATTCATGGCATTGGCCATCCAGGCCATGGGATATACATGGCCAACCGTTACATCTTGCGAAGTGTTGTTGGACATTGCGCAATAAAGGGTGTGATGTTTTTCCGTATACAATTGTTGCCAGAAAACAGCGTTTTTGACGTGCTGAAATGGCGTCGTATTAGCGGCCACCACCGCAGGGATTGAAGTAAGGCAAATAAAAACCAATGGTTTTAGCATTGAATTATTGAGTACTGAATGTCTGATTTGTTTGTAGTTTAAGTTGTGCAGCGCGGCCATGTAAAATTTTTGTGTCCGGATATGAACTTTCGCCAAAGGCTATAGATACCGGTTCACCTGCCAATTTGGACAGTTTGTTTGCTAACTAGTGGAATTGTTACAAATCCGTGACTCTGTCAGCGCAATAAAAATGCACTAAACTGGTCTTTTTGACTGTTTTTAATGCACAACACTAGCTATACTGTGCGCCGCAAAATGAAAGTAAAAGTAAGATATTAAAGGATACATTGTGACTCCTATTACAAAGACATTCCAATATGGAAAACATACAGTAACGCTGGAAACTGGTGTTATTGCTCGCCAGGCCACAGCAGCCGTAATGGCAAGCATGGACGACACAGCAGTTTTAGTGACTGTTGTTGGTAAAAAAGAAGCGAAAGCTGACCAGGATTTCTTCCCTTTAACCGTTAATTACCAGGAAAAAGCCTACGCGGCAGGTAAGATCCCCGGCGGTTTCTTCAAAAGAGAGGGCAGACCCTCTGAAAACGAAACACTTATTGCGCGGTTGATCGACCGCCCAATCAGACCTTTGTTCCCGGAAGGTTTTAAAAACGATGTTCAGGTAATTATTACGGTTGTTTCTGCTAATCCAGAAATTCCCACTGATATCATATCAATGATCGGTACTTCCGCCGCACTTGCGATTTCAGGTATCCCGTTTAATGGCCCAATTGGTGCTGCGCGTGTTGGTTATCAGGATAACCAATATGTTCTGAATACCTTGGCTTCTGAGCAAGAAAACAGCCAGTTAGACCTGGTAGTAGCCGGTACGTCTAATGCGGTACTGATGGTTGAATCTGAAGCGGCTGTGCTGTCTGAAGAAGTGATGCTTGGTGCGGTTATGTACGGTCACCAGGAAATGCAGGCCGTTGTGAATGCCGTGAACGAGTTCGCTGCTGAAGTGAATACTCCTGCATGGGATTGGCAGCCACCGGTTGAAAATACCGAGTTAAAAGACAAGATCAAAGCAGCTGCAGAAGCTGAAATGGCTGCGGCTTATCAGATTTCTGACAAGCTTGAGCGTAAGGCAGCGGTTGATGCAACCACTGCAAAGGCCACTGCGGCGTTGCTTGAAGCTGATGCGGAGCTGGACGAAAAAGAAGTTCGTGAACTGTTACACGAACTGGAAAGTGACGTAGTGCGTTCACGCATTCTGGCGGGTGAGCCACGTATCGATGGTCGTGATCCACAAATGATTCGTGCCCTTGACGTATCTACTGGTATTCTGCCTCGAACTCACGGTTCGGCATTGTTTACCCGTGGTGAAACGCAGGCAATTGTTGCCGCCACTCTGGGTACTGAACGCGATGCACAGATGATTGATGAACTGAGTGGTGTTTCTAACAGCCGCTTCATGTTGCATTACAATTTCCCTCCTTACTGTGTTGGTGAAACCGGCATGGTGGGTTCGCCTAAGCGTCGTGAAATTGGTCATGGTCGTTTGGCAAAACGCGGTATTCAGGCTGTTATGCCAAGTGCCGAAGAATTCCCGTATGTGGTACGTGTGGTTTCTGAGATCACAGAATCAAACGGTTCTTCGTCTATGGCGTCTGTCTGTGGTACTTCGCTGGCATTGATGGATGCAGGTGTACCTATTAAAGCGTCTGTTGCGGGTATCGCAATGGGACTGGTTAAAGGTGATGAAAACTTTGTGGTTCTGTCAGATATCCTGGGTGATGAAGATCACCTTGGTGATATGGACTTTAAAGTAGCGGGTACAGCTGCGGGTATCACTGCACTGCAGATGGATATCAAAATCGAAGGTATCACCAAAGAAATCATGCAGATCGCGCTTAAGCAAGCGAAAGAAGCAAGATTGCACATTCTGGGTGTAATGGACCAGGCTATCGGTGGTCACAGAACAGACCTGTCTGAGTTTGCACCGCGTATCTACACCATGAAGATTGAGCAAGACAAGATCCGCGACGTGATTGGTAAGGGTGGTGCTACCATTCGCCAAATCACTGAAGAGTCTGAGTGTAACATCGAGATTGAAGATGATGGCACAATTAAGATTTTCGCGACTGAACTTGCCAAAGCTGAAAAAGCCATTGCGCACATTGAAGCTATCACGGCTGATATCGAAGTGGGTAAGGTTTACAACGGTAAAGTAACTCGTATCGTTGATTTCGGTGCATTTGTTGAAGTTTTACCTGGCAAAGAAGGCCTGGTTCACATTTCGCAAATCGCTCACGAGCGCGTTAACAAGGTTGCTGATTACCTGAAAGAAGGCCAGATGGTTGATGTCAAGGTTATGGAAATTGACCGTCAGAACCGTGTACGCCTTAGCATCAAAGAGTTGCTGGAAAAGCCACAACCTGCTGAAGAGAAGCCAGCGGAAGAGGGCAACAGTGCTGAATAATTAATTCAGCCAATGACTACTTGAAATGGGAGCTTATGCTCCCATTTTTAGTTACATATTAATGCTTCCAGGATATGAAAAAATATGGATAAATCCTCTCAAGACAAAATCGAAGCCAAAGTGTTCCGCCAACTCCTGGCGCATTTAGATAATCATAAAGAAGTACAGAATATTGATTTAATGATTCTGGCTGATTTTTGTCGAAATTGCTTGTCAAAATGGTATGTTAAAGCCTCCGCTGAAGAGGGAATAGCGTTAGATTATGAACAGGCCAGAGAAATAGTTTATGGCATGCCATACTCTGAGTGGAAGGATAAACACCAATTACCCGCGACACCAGAGCAGTTAGCGGCCTACGAGGCTAAACAATCAAAGAAATCCTAAGTATCCGGACATAATGAAAAGAATCGCGCAAACTTTAAAATCCAGATTGTCATTACCAGGCGGCCTGTTAGTCGCTTTATTCAGTTTATCTGGTTGTGCCGTCAATACCGCCGTCGTTGATACGGACGACTCTCCCAGACAAATGGGGAACTTGCTGTTAGCTGAGCCTGCCCCGGCCAGCTTCAGAAGCCAAATGGCGCTGGCCAGATTGAATCAGGTCTTAACCGAAGTGGAGCAAATCAGCGACGAACAACGCGCCGAATTACTCTATCAACGCGGCACACTCTATGACAGCGTCGGTTTAAGAGGCTTAGCGCAATACGACTTTGACAGCGCCCTGAAATTCAAACCCGATATGGCTGAAGCGCATAATTTCATTGGTATTCACCATACGCAAAATGGTGATTTCATCCAGGCTTATGACGCCTTTGATTCCACCCTGGAAATTCAACCAGACCACGATTTTGCCTTGCTCAACCGGGGCATTGCCTTGTATTACGGCGGACGTCCTGAACTGGCGGTACAGGATCTGGCACTGTTTTACCAGAAAGACAGGCATGATCCTTATCGTGCTTTGTGGCACTACATCATTGAACGTGAAATAGACAAAGAAAAAGCGGGGCAAACGCTACAGCTTGCGAGAGAGCAACTCAGTGATGAAAATTGGGCGACTCAAATTGTGGATTTTTATCTGGGTAAGATTACCGAAAATCAACTGTTAGCGGTGCTGGTGAACGGGGTGACTTCTCAGGAGCAATTGACGGACAGACTCTGTGAAGCTTATTTTTATCTGGGCAAATACCATTCTGCCAATGACAAGTTTGGTAAGGCGTCTAATTATTTCAAACTAACGCTCAGCACCAATGTTTATCAGTATGTTGAACACCGGTATGCGCGCCTGGAGTTAAATCTGTTGCGCGAACAGAATTTCAATTAATTTCAAAACGGGCGTGAGTTATTTTTACAAAGCTGCTTCTTTTTCTTAAAGCAAAAGTTTATTTGCTTGTTCTTATCCTGTTAAGCGGGCAATTGCTTGGTTCCGGTTGCAGTTACGTGCCCCGGCTTTTGGCATGGGCTGAACAGGGTATTGAACCCGAAGTTAACTATTATGCGGCTTTCAAACTGGGCGAGCAAAGCGCTGCGTATAATTTGTTAGCAATAGCTGAACAAAGCAGCAGCCAACACTGGGTAAAGGTACTGGCGCAGAACGAGATACCGGAAGCGCGGTTTTATCTGGCAATGAACACTGAGAGCCCGTCAGAAAAAAGAATGCACCTGATGGCGGCCGGAGAACATGACTACGCCCCGGCATTGTTTGAGTTGGGCATACATGACAACACGCCTGAGTCTAAAGTTCATTTTCTCAACGCAGCCGCGCAACTGGATTACTTTCCGGCGCAGCGGGCTTTATATCAGTGGCACTGGTTTCATGAAGATTATAGCAGTGCACTACCCTGGTTAAAGAAAGTGGCACAGCAGGATGCCAAAGAAGCCACCACGCTGGCACTACATTTTTGGCGGAATCGCAATCGACAGGAAGCGCGGAACTGGCTGGATAAAGCTGCGAAAATGGGTTCGTCGGAGGCGGAAGCTTATCTCCATCTTATCGCGCGCTACTGGAATAAATCCGCAAAAACTCAGGTTCTGGCCGTTGAGCCTCAACAATGCACTATGCAGTTACAGTTTGTTGCTACCTCACTGGATTCGATTAAACAGGCACACCAGTTCTACCAAACATTCCTTCAGGATGCGCAATTAGCGCCATTACCGATTTGTTTAAATCCCCCGGTCTGGATTGAGGATGCCGAATTTAATTGCCGCAGCCGCTCAGTTAACAACTACCGTATTGAGTGCCCGTTGCATTTTCTGGATAAAGTATTAACGCCTGACAACTTCACCCACCTGACTATCTTTGCCAAACAAGGAAAGGCTAATGTCGTCAATGGCGTGATGTATCTCGATTTGGCTGACAAATACTCGGTATTTGTGCATGAACTGGCGCACTTTGTGGGGTTTGTAGATGAATATCCGTTAAGTGAGCAGTTTGCGCATTATTATTGTGATGGTGCACAGCAGTTCCCTAATCTCATCGTGGTCCCTGAATCGCAAACTCTGGAGGATGTTTCCCTGGAATATTGGCAAGGGTTATCACAAGACCTGGTGCTTTCAAAAGCGAATACCTGTAAGAATCACAGCGCGCAGGCCTATAAATTCTCTGCGAAATTAACCTTTTTAGAGTTCCACGATACCGGCTACATTCCCGAAGTATACAAAGCTATCTGGCTTGAACGACTGCAATCCCGGCAACATCTGCGTACAGCGGCTCTTGATATCGCCCAGTCACTGGAGCAAGTGGGAAATGTTCCTGCTGCCCAAAAGTGGTGGCGGCGTTACAACGAATGGCATTAAACGCATCAAATCACCAATACCTGGCTAAATTTATACTTCTCACTAATACTGAATAACAAACGTGAGCAAGGTTAAATAAGGTTTGGGACATGCAACATAAACGCGAAATTGATTTTAGATTTCTGGCTGAGCCTACCGACGTCAATTACGGTGGAAAAGTACACGGTGGAATGGTAATGAAGTGGCTGGATCAGGCTGGCTATGCCTGCGCTTCGCAATGGAGTGGTTGCTACTGTGTCACGGTGTCAGTGGGAGGAATTCGATTTAAAAAGCCTATCCTGGTGGGACAAAAAGTGGTGCTGAATGCCAAAATTGTACATACCGGTAAAACCAGTATGCATATTTTTATCACGGTGAATGCCGGCGATCCCAAAGAGCTGGAATTACAGGAAACCTGTACCTGTATTATTTCGTTTGTGGCTATTGATGAGCAGGGGAGCACGGTGGAAGTGGATCGTTGGGTACCGGAAACCGAAGAAGACAAACTGCTGGAGCAGTTTGCCATTCATGCTAAGGATTTTTCTCAGAGGTTACAGGCAGAGTTATGAGAGCTTATTTAACTTCTGTGAATTACATCGCTTTTTTGTACTGATTCGTTCAATATCTATTCAATAAGTACATTGTTCTTTTGTACTGAATCCACTATGCTGATTTCTTAACTACTAAATACATTTTTATTCTGTACTACATTTGTGTTTTTCTGCTCTTTTAAAAGAGTTGAGAATCAAAATGGATTCGCAACAGGGATTTAATATGGGGTATTGGTCAGATTTAGCTATTTCACAGGGAGAGTCCGAACACTTCGAATCAAAAAACACTCATGTTTGTAGCAACTGTGTCGTGGATGAGTATTTAGGGGCTCTTGTTTTAAATAACGCAGTTTCACCAATTTGTGATTATTGCGGAAGAAATGACGGAATGGTAATTGCGGCTAAGTTTGAAACTGTCATGGATGTTGTTTACGAGGCTATTCAGACTAAGTATGCCGATGCCCAAGACATTAATGTACCGTGGGCCGAAGGGGCTTGGATAACCCCTGAAATTTACTCTCCGGATGTAGTTGGATACGTAGATCCTGGGTGGAGTGTTAATTTTCTCGAAGATGTAATTAATGCTTTGAGCCCTTTTGTTTATTGGACTGAGCATGCCGATGGAGATTGGTCCTCAATGGATAAAGCAAGCGCTCTTAGCTATGGTTGGGAGAGGTTTAAGCTGCAAGTCTTGTTTCATACCAGATATTTTTTCCAGAGTCATGAAGATGACGAATATGAAGCAATGAGGTCAGATTTTTTGCCTGTAAATCAAATGATGAGTGTTCTAGGCAAGTTGTGCTTATCAAATCAAATGATTACTACTGTCGACCCCGGTACAAGCTTTTATAGAGTGCGGGTTTCTCAAGATAAAGAACTATATACAGACTTTGATCAAGTTGGAGTCCCTCCGATAGACAACACTGGGGCAGGGAGAATGAATCCGTCAGGTATTCCATATTTTTACCTTGGGTTTGAGCAGGAAACTGCAATTGCCGAAACCCTATCTACGTCAACTCACTATTGTATGGCGACCTTCACTAATAGTGCACCAATTAAGGTTATAGACCTCACCAGTAGACCCGATATTCCAAGTATTTTTGATGTGAATAATGCTGAAAAAAGGCATGATCTGATGTTCTTAGAAGGATTTGTAAATGACATAACAAAACCTGTAGCAAAGGATAAAAGAGAGCATACAGAATACGTTCCAACACAAGTTGTGTCTGAATACTTTAGACATGTCTTTTTGGATAATGAAAATAGCAGGATAGATGGAATTGTTTATCCTAGTGCCAAATCAAGTACAGGTACTAATATAGCGATCTTTAAGTCTGACAATAAAGAATTACAGTCGATATTTGAGTTAATAGATGTATCACTCTATGAATACAAAAATTAATCAGAGTTTCTAATGCCAGTACGCACTATCCCCAAAAATTACCGTAACGTTACCGGCATTGCTGCTGTTACCAAGGCTGAAGGTAAGGCTCAGTTTGAATCTACACTGGAAAGGGACCTTCTCACTCTCCTTGAGTTTGATGACTCGGTGGACTCTTTTGAAGTGCAGCCAGTAAAGCTGGAGTGGCTTAGTGCGGATGGGAGAGCACGTTCTTATACGCCGGATGTATTGGCTTTCTATCGTGCTCAAAGCAAAAAGCCCGTTTTGTTTGAGGTGAAGTATCGCAGTGAACTGAAAGAAAAATGGGATACATTTAAACCAAAATTTAAGAAGGCTGTTAAATTTTCAAATCAACAAGGATGGCGTTTTAAGCTGATGACCGAGAAAGAAATCAGAACGCCATACCTGGAGACTGCAAAATTCCTTCTGCCTTTTGTGCGCAGAGGCCCGGCTGATGAGCAACACATGGAGTTACTTTGTGATGCACTGCGCATTGTTAAAAGAAGCACACCAGAGCAATTAATTGCCAAGGTATTTCAAGACGAATGGAACCGGGCTGCACTAATACCTACGCTTTGGTATCTCATTGGTACCAGGCAAATAGGAATCGAACTCTCTCAAAAACTTACGATGTCTAGTCCAATTTGGAGTGTGAATTAACATGACGCCATCCAAATCATTGCAACTCACACCCGGCTCTGAGGTGGTTTTCCAGAATAAAAACTATCGTATCAAGCTAGTGGTCGACTTGAATCAGGTCGTCTTACTAAACCCAGTAAACAATGAAACGGTCACCGCTGCAATAAGTGAATTGAGTGCGCCGATTGCGATTCACAAACCGAAGCAAGATCTAGAACTGATCGATGACAAAGCGTGGCAGACTGCGCAGAAGCGGTTAGAAATCATCAAACCATTAATTGGCAAGCTATCACGCACTCGGGCAGAGGTCTCGGAAATAGCCGAGGCAAATGATGTTAGCACCAATACAGTGTATGGCTGGCTTAAACTCTACGAGGACAGCCAGTTATTAACTTCATTAATGCCTAAAATCAGAAAGGACAAAGGGGTTACTAAGTTAACTGCTGCTCAGGAAGAGATCATTAAGGAAGTGATTGAGGCAGAGTATTTGTCAAAGCAGAAGAAAACCAAAAAGAAAGTCTGCGACGAAGTTAAGAAAAAGTGTATCGAGCAAGGAGTGACACCACCGCATAAAAACACGGTACGCAACCGTATTAGTAGTCTTTCTGATGAGATTGTTGCGGCCAGAAGACTAGGACGAAAAATAGCCGATAATGATTTTAAGCCCATTGAAGGTGAATTTCCTGGAGCTGATATTCCACTGGCAGTCGTTCAAATTGATCATACTAAACTTGATATCATTCTTGTTGATGATCATTTCAGGAGGCCCGTTGGACGTCCTTGGATAACTTTGGCCTTTGATGTTTTTAGCAGAATGGTAACGGGGTTTTATGTGTCATTCGATCCTCCCGGTGCGCTGTCTACCGGACTCTGCCTTGCGCACTCAATATTACCAAAAGATAGTTGGTTGATTAAACATGGAGTCAAAGGTGATTGGCCATTGTGGGGATTACCGGCAAAAGTGCATGTAGATAATGCTAAAGAGTTCAGAGGTAATATGCTGCAAAAGGCTTGTGACCAATACGGTATTGACCTTGAATGGCGTCCAGTGGCGAGACCTAATTTTGGTGCTCATGTAGAGCGTGCTTTAGGTACCTTCTCAAAAGAAATACACATGTTGCCCGGTACTACATTTTCAAACCCTCGGGACAAGGGAGAATATGACTCTGAAGGCAAAGCAGCATTAACTTTGTCTGAATTTGAATCATGGTTAGCGACTTACATCGTTGATGTTTATCACCAAAAAGTACATTCAATGATTAAGATGACGCCAATGACCAAATATCGAAAAGGAATATTCGGTGACTCGGAGAGACCAGGTTCTGGTCTGCCACCAAAGATAGCTGATGAAGAAAAGCTTAAATTGGATTTGATGCCATACGAGCTGCGAACAATACAAGACTATGGCGTCAGAATTGACGAAATCTTTTACTACAGTGATGTTTTGCGTCGCTGGATAAATGCTAAAAATCCTGATGACCCTAATAAGAAGCGCAAATTCATGTTCCGGCGTGATCCGCGAGATATTAGCCAGGTATGGTTTTATGATCCTGAGCTACACCGTTATTTTGAGATCTCCTATCGAGATACTTCTCATCCTGCTATTAGTATTTGGGAGCTACGGGAGGCTAAAAAGCGGCTCGAGGATGAAGGGCGCAGTGTTGTTGACGAAGCTGCCATTTTTGATGCGTATGACCGAATGAGAGAAATTGAAGAGGAGGCCATTTCAAAGTCCAAATCAGCCAGACGTGCTGTATAGCGTCGAAAACAAAACAATATTGCTGAGAAGCCCAAAGTCGAATCACCGGACGAGCTAAAGCTTCCTGATACGCTTCCTGTTATCGACCTTGAAGCTTTTGATATCGATGAGATGGAAGATTAAACGTGTCTAAATATCCGCACCTGAGTCCAAATGCCGCTAAGTATGTTGAGCTAGATGAAGCGGCCAGGGTCGAACGCATTCTTTCCGACAGATGGATAGGGTACACCACATCAAAAACGATTTTAGGCAAACTGGAAGATTTACTCGCATACCCCAGAAAAGAACGAATGCCTAATATGCTCATTGTTGGAAATACCAATAACGGCAAAACTCATCTGGTAAAGCGCTTTTGCAATATGCATCCAGCACAGGACAATCCGGAAGGCGATGGTGTGATTGCGCCTGTATTGTTTGTGCAGGCTCCACCTGTACCTGATGAAGGTCGTTTTTACAACAGTATATTGGAGTTGCTGTTTGCACCTTATCGCCCCAGTGAACGAGTAGACAAAAAGCAATTTCAGGTATTAAAACTGCTCAGATATGTTGGGCTGAAAATACTGGTAATTGATGAAGTACATCACATCCTTGCAGGTAGCCTTCATCGCCAAAGAGCATTTCTTAATGTTTTAAAATACCTGAGCAACGAACTAAAAATTTCCATTGTTGGTGTCGGCACCAAGGATGCTTTTCAGGCTATTCAGACAGATCCTCAATTTGCCAACCGTTTTGAGCCTGTTGGTATACCCAGATGGGAATTGAATGAAGAGTTTTTGCGTTTGTTAGTTAGTTTTGAAAAGGTACTGCCCCTGAAAGTACCTTCTATGCTACATCAGAATGAACTTGCCAGAACGCTGTTCTCAATGTCAGAAGGTTATATCGGTGAGTTATCCACCTTGCTCAACCAAGCCGCTGTTTATGCCATCAAAAACAACATTGAACAGATAACGCCCAAAGTACTCAAGGAAATCAACTGGGTACTGCCATCACGAAGGAAGCGTCAACTCGATAACGTCGTTCTGTGATGTTATCTGGCGAATACTGGCCAGCTCACCCACACCCTTTGCCCGGCGAATGCCTGTCATCCTGGCTAGTGCGCACTGCTCATGCTAACGGACTAAAAATTCAAACATTCTGTGTTCGGGTCTTTGGTAACCAAAAGCAAGTATGGAATAGAGATATAGACCGCCAGGCACCAGACTGGATCTTAGAACCCATGTCAGCAAAGACTGGCACACACTCAAAGGTAGCTAATAAAACAACACTTAAACTCTATGAAAAACGTTTGTTTCCAGCGATTAAAATATCCGGGCAGCTCAGGTGGGTTTTACCTTTAAAAATGAACCATCGAGTTTACAAGGGTTTTGGCATGCAATATTGCCCACTTTGTCTGGAGGAAGATAACGAACCCTATTTTAGGCTTTCGTGGCGGCTCGCCATTTTCACGTTTTGTCCAAAACATAAAACATTGCTACACGATAAGTGTTGGCACTGTAGTGCACCTGTCGCATTTCACCGCATTGAATTGGGTAAACCTGATGTATTTGACATATCTGGTCTGAATGAATGTTGGGCTTGCGGAGAGTCATTAACAAGAGCTGCCGCGCTTCCTGTTCAAGTTGTAAATCAAACCTCGTTCAACATGTGGAACAGAGTATTGGGTGCAATTCAGCGAGACTTTGTAAATTGTGGCTCAATGAACTACGACCGACTGATTCTTCTGCACCAGATTTGCAAGTTGTTGTCATCGCCACGTTATAGCGCCAAATTAACTGAGTACATCCTTGTTAAGTCCAAAATCCAGCCTCGTACTTTTGACTATCCCGATTTCTTCGAATCTTTGGGAATAGAAGACCGGCACTGCGTTTTACAAATGGCGTGGTGGTTGGTTGGGAATTCAAATAAGAAAGTCATTACTGCTATTAGCAACAAAGCACTGCTAACGCACTATTTGTTTCGAGATCTTTTTGCCCCCAATTTGCTCGAATGGATACGTAATTAGATTTTCCAGAGTAAGAATATTCAAAAATGTTTTTTATATTTCTCTTAATGTGAAGTAGAATTTGCATTTATAAATAAGACACTAGGAATAATTTTGTATGTCAGGTAGTGGTTCAGGTAGTGGTTTTGGATCTGGTGGTGGTGCCGGTTCGGTTGACTGTAGTTCGTTAGCTTTCGAAACACATATAAGTAGCCCTAATCCGACAATGGTCGTTGCGCTGAGTATTGGCGATATTCTAAAGGTTGGAATTAAAAACTTAAATGGGATTAATGTTGTGAGTCTGTTGAAAGATGGAAGTGCTGTAGGTGGACTTGTAGATTTTTCAGACCGAATATCAGATTGTATTGATGCCGGCTTTGATTATATTGCCACGGTGCGAAGCATAAACGGTGGCGCAGTTAAAGTCTATGTGCAGAGTGTATAGGTCTTATTATGGATATAAGTGTTGTTGGTGGAGTTTATAAGGAAATATGTGGCTGGCCTTCGCATAGTGCAGTACTAGGTTCCGCGGGTAGGGCTGCTCTGTGTCTGAGTCAATTAGACGAAAATATTGACGTTAAACTTTTCTCAAAGATTTCAGAATCAGATGAAACTGGATTAAGAAAAGGATTCGCATTTAACAGCAATTGCTCGTTAGAACTGGAATACACTGACTCAACGGTTAGTTTTGACTATTTTCATCCGCTATCTGAACCCAAAATAAACAATAACCAATCAAATAAGTCATTAGAAAAGTTTACGCCTTCAGTGGGTAAAGAAGCCCATTGCGTCTTATTTGGCATGATCGAAACTACTCCAATGGTTAATTGTAAGACTCTCATTTATGACCCGCAAAACACCTACAGTCCTGTCTTACTATCCGATGCAGGATGCAAAGCACAGACCGTCATATATATCGTTAACGAAAACGAATTGAATATATTGACGAAAAAATGCCCTCAGGAGTTTGTAAGCGTTGAAGACAAGGCAAAATGGCTTAAAACAACTGAAAATGCCAGTGTTGTCGTTGTAAAATGTGGTCGATTTGGTGCATTTGTTCTGGATGGAAATTCACGTGGGTGGGTTCATCCATTTAAAACTGATACCGTATTTCCGATAGGTTCGGGGGACTCATTTGTAGCAGGATTTGCTTACTACTGGCTCGTAAAAAATGATACAGCGATTGTCGCAGCTCAAAAGGCAAGTGTAGTTACAGCGTACTATGTCTCTCACAAAACTCTATGTAATCACAAAGATCTGGATGACTACGGACAACAACTTATAGAGTTGAGAGAAGCAGCAAGTGAGAAAACGGTGTATTTGGCAGGCCCATTTTTTACTTTAGCTGAATTATGGATGGTTAATGAGGCCAAGTACTTCATCGAATCATTTGGTATGGAAGTTTTCTCTCCATATCATGATGTTGGAATAGGAAGCGCTGAACAGGTGGTCCAAAAGGATATAGATGCAATTCACGATTGTGATGTTATGTACGCCATTTTTGATGGAAATGATCCCGGAACGTTGTTCGAAATCGGTTATGCCAGAAGCCTAAATAAACCAGTCGTTGTACTTTCTCAGAACCCTAAATCAGAAGACCTTAAAATGTATGAAGGATCTGGTTGTTGCATTGTAGATGATTTTGCTTCGTCAATTTATCTTTTGTCATGGATAAGCAAATGAAAGGAATACTACTATCAGGTGGCCTAGATTCTGCAGCTTTGTGCTACATGGAAAAGCCAGACATAGCATTTAATATTAATTACGGTCAGAGTCCTGCAATAGCAGAAAGAAAAGCTGCAACTGAAATTGCTAAAGCACTTAAAATTCCTCTGGTACCAATTGACATTGATTGCTCTAGCTTAGGTAGTGGTGATCTGGTCAACTCAGAAAAGTTGAATGTGGCTCCCGAGTCAGATTGGTGGCCATATCGAAATCAATTATTAGTTACTCTGTGTGTGATGAAGGCTGTTAGCGTAGGGTGTACTGAGACAATTATCGGTTCTGTCAGTTCTGATCAATACCATATCGATGGCTCAATGGAGTTTATAGAAAAGTTGGACGCCTTGGTGTCCATACAGGAAGGAAATATCAAGATAAGTGCCCCCGCTATTAGTTATTCTGCAGTTGAATTGATAATAAAGTCAGAAATTCCTTTTGAGTTATTGGCTTGGTGCCATTCGTGTCACAAATCAAACGTGCCGTGTGGTCAATGCCGCGGATGTAACAAGTACTTTGACACCATGCACTCCCTCGGAATTTATGTCGACTAAACTAGAAGAGCCGGCAATTAAGACCAATCGTAAAGTGATTGAGCGATGGTCTTTCTCCAGTGAGCAAGGAAGGGTAGTCTTTAAGTCTCAACCTGAATGCTCTGCCAGGTGTTTTCTGGATGTTCTTGAGAAAAGAAAATCCGCAGATAAGTTTGGCGACATTAAGTTGGAAGCGCTGTCTGATTTGTTTTATTACTCCCTAAGGACTAAATTCACTTGGGCTGATGAATTTGGGACACTCGAAAAGCGCAATGTACCCTCGGCGGGAAGTTTACATTCTATAAGTGCGTTTGTGTCTAATTTTGGTAGCGATGATTGGTATTTATATAATTCCCAATTTCATGCTTTGGATTTAATACCGAGGAAGACGGCAGTGCAGCTCAGCTCTTTCAAACAAAAGTGTTTTGAAGTGATTCAGGAACAATGCTTTGGCTGCTTGATTTGGTATGTCTGTGATTTGGATTTACTAGAAGCCAAGTATGACAACGCAGAGACTTTGGCGCTGAGGGAATCTGGAGGCATTGTTTCTATTCAAAATTTGATAGCCGAGTATCTCGGCTACCCATATCGCACAATAGGGTTGTTAGGTTGTGAAGAGGTAAAGTTGCTATCAGGCAAGCGCAATCTGTTGGGGGTCGGAAGTTCCATAATAGGTGGGCGTCTTTGAGCGGGGTTTAGAACTGCTTTTTCTCTGTTCCAGTAGTTTGTGAATAGATTTGTATTGCTGCATTTCAAACCACATGACAGCATCTAGCTCTGAAGTCTTTATTTTCATTTGGGAGGCCAGAGTAACAAAGATCTCTTCAAGCTTCAGGTAGTGCTTTTCAACAGTTAGCTCTTCAGTGAAAAATCCTGCCAAGATACCTGCACGATAAATATGTATGTCCAATATCGCTACGTCGTCTGCTCTAAGCCAATTTCGCGCTATCCAAGAAGCAGTTTTCAAACCAATACCTTTTATGTCTACCAACCAGTCTCTTAATGCAATTCCTGTCTCTAATGGGGGGGATTGTTCTGATAGCGCTTTAATGGCATGGTGAAGATAGCAAGATTTTTGCTTTGCAAATCTGTACTTAAATGTTTTATTACCCTTAGCTATCGGTTCCGATAACCAGCTATAAATTAGCTCCTCTGAATGAACTTTCCCGGTGAAACACCCTTTAGATTTCATATGCTCGTATGCAGCTATACCGTTTTCAGCAGGAATACCATGCCCCCCTAGCAGACACGCACCTATTTCTTCCAATAGAGATTCACCCAATTGGTAATTAATTAGAGAGTCTTTGTAGCGTCTTTCATTAACTTTGTAAAACCAATACGCGATGGTTGGGAATCCGGCAACATTTCCCCAGACCACACCAGGCAATACTTCATCACTTTCAGCTGGAATTATTAAAGGCATTACCCCTGATTCTGACTGAATATAAGCTTTTTGAGTTTGTTCCATTGTCATATTGTAAGTTATCGAAAATTATCTGTATAATAGCATAATTCAGATTGAAATCGATAGTGTTAGTTTTGAGTTTTACCCAATTTTCAGAAAATTTAAATGATTTTTTATTGAACTCTGGTATCAGCCAAAACCAGATATCTAGGGACCTTGGGCTGTCTCAGTCACAAATATCCGATTGGAAAAATGGAAAAGGTGTCAGGCTTTCAAAAAATGCAAAAATGGTGAGTGAGTATATCGAAACTTATCGGAATTCGAACAATAAGCAATTGCCCAGGTCACTACAAAATACCATTCACAACTTTTGTAGGGGAAGTAAAGAAAAGTACGAGAAATTGGAGAGAATTATTCAGGCTTTAAACGAGATAACTTAAATGGAGTGGGTCTTGACCTAATCTGACATGTTTGTTTTCGATAGCGAGAGTTACCCGAATAGATGCAGGTGCTCAACCTAAAATCAAAATATTTCGTATCTCTCATCATGCATACTGCGAATTCAATTATCAAACACAAAGCTGGTTTGCACTAGATATTACTTGGCAGAGCTGAGCATCCCATCTAACTCATGCAATGGAAACGGCAAGATAGTTTGGTCCTTATCTGTTGTAATATGACTCCGCATGAGTGAGCGCGTCAAGCCAACAACATTTTCGACATCCTTTTCGTATTCACCAAGCACTTGAACAAATATTTCACTGAGTGAAGGTGAATACCTATTTTTGAACTGATCACCACTCATTTCATATCTGCTGACTTTATTGGTGTGCTTCGAGCCTTGCTGAGTTGGTGTTGGCAGTCCCCTAGTTATCCAAAATGTCCTTTCTGATTCAGGCTCTTGATATACTCCGCTAGGGGCTCCCTGCGCACTATTTTCCACCCAATAACTGGGCATTTTCTCTACTTCAGTAGCAATTCGAACAAAAGTGTTTTTATCTGATGGGCCAATCACTCTGACTGGTGCCGCATCACCGATCTTCCCAAGCTCTAGGTTATCAATCTCCAACCCTTGCCCATTAGTAAACCCTTTGACAAAAGATCTTATATTTGTGGCATTCACAAATGTGAGTGTTTCCACTCCGTCGTTTGGTACAACATCTGCGTAAAACTGCTCAATCTTGGCTATCTGATTCGCTCGAAATTTAAGCTGTCGAACATCGTAAAAATTACCAAGTGATATTTCTCTAATAGCTTTGCTATATGGCAGGGATACTATTTCGTTTTCCGACTTTAAAAAAGACACTAATAACTGCTCACCATCAAACTGGGCATAAAGAGGGGTAATTACTCCCATTTTTTTTCCGGGCTTATAGGAATATACCGTATTAGTATTAACAACCGTCCATGCTGACAATCTAATGTTTTTGTTTTGGATTGCAGGAGCCCCTAGAGACCTTATTAAATCAAGAATGCAATGCTCATATATGTACTTGTCATTATCTTGTATTTCATCTTTTGAATTTGAATCATAGAGCGTTACCTGAGCTACACCTCCATGCTTAGAGATCCCGGCATAAACAAGGTTATATGGATCGCGGCTTTCATATTTATCTTTTAATACTTGGTTCATTTCCACAAGTGCTAACCATGGGCCATTAATTCCGTCAACGTGCTCAGATATGTGATTATCGATTAGCGTTTGAGCTTCACCGCTTTTAATACTCCTTTGTCTATTGAACTCCTTTGAACGCACTCGCCAATCTAATGCTTTGATTTTCTCTTGATTTACATCTTCCACCAGTTGATCTAATTGACCAGAAGGTACAAATTTTAGTTTTAAGATCAGTCCATTTTTAAAAACCATACGGCCGCCTGCTACTTCAGAAGGGCCTAATACGTCAGCAATTGCGTTATTTACTAAATCTGGTGTACATTTCCTTGACTGAAAAACAAGGATACTTAAAAAGTCTAAACCTAATGAGTTAATTGTTCTGAGAACTGAATCCAGAATATCTTCTTTCGATTCAACCCGATTGAGCTTGGGACTACCAAGTCGATTTGATTTTTTATCAACGGTTATTCGTGTGAACCCACTCTGCTCAAACAATTTATCAAGCATACTCAAATAGTTTTCTTTATCAGGGTGGGCAGTGCCTGTTCCCGCTGGAGCCCACTTGTCTCCATGTCCAGAACCGAATCTTGGCAGCATCATGAGTTTATCATTTAAGATTGGCCTCATGCCGATCTCTTCAGGCTCTGTTTTTATGCCTGAGAATTCAGTGATCGAATTAATTACCTTTCGATCATTACTGAAATCCTTTTGGACTTCATTTATCGCCACCAAATAGTCAGTTTTCTTAATATCTAATGATATGCAACGCATCCTACTTGCCCCAGGTGACAAGTGTTGATCAGATGGAATAAATATATCGAGCTTGCGAGCTTTATCTTTCGATAAGCGAGCAGGGTGAACCTCAATATAATTTCTAATGCTAAATTTAACCCCAATTCTGAGTCGGCTTTTTTCTGGCGAAGACAAAGAAAACACTTTGATACACTCGGTCCAAAGTCCTTTTTGATTTCCGTTATCATTTTGAATTATTGAAGGCTTGTATCTTAAAAGCTGCTTTCCGGGATAAAGTGTACGTACTGGCCCCTCACTGACTAGCTCTCCTTCCCAAGGTGTACCTTGATTGATTAGCTCACCTTCTAGCGCTTTTGATCCGATCAAAGTAAGGATATCGAACACTCTATAATTGTTAGGGAAGACACAAGTGCGAGTTGTATTTAAAGTTGTATCTATATTTTCAATTATCCAACTAGAAAGCATAGTCTTGCTATTTCTTTCAAATAGGTTTTGTACCTCGTTTGGCTCTCCTGTACCTGTGAAGCTAAGCCATAGATGTAGGGCCCTTATTATTTGCTCATGCAAAATCGTTAACTCGATATTCGAGTTTAATGCCCACAATACAAGTGTTTTTTGGCCGTTTTTATTTTTGTCGATTGTTACTAGATCTATATCTGATGCAGCCCAACCTAAAATGGCCGATAGGCCTCCAAGGTCTGGGTTGTAGTTATCTTTTAGGCCTTGTTTTTCAAGTACATATTTGTATATTTGTTCTGGAAGGTAGAATGTTTTGATCTCGACATCACCAAGTGCAGGAACATCAAATTCGTAAACCATTGGATGTAATTGCGATTTCATTAATTGACTTCCTTTTTTCAGTTATAGAGTGATTCAAGTGCATCAAATAGCGGAAGGTAAAGGGTTTTAGCTATCTCACCCTCCTTGCTGTCAAATGACTCTGATAGGGTTTCTTTCATTTGAAGTAAGCAACTTGAGCTGCAAGTATCAGCTTTTGGCGGGGAGCTGAAAGTTCCTGGCGAAAATTGACTATCCATAAAACCGACATATATTGGAACACCTTTCCTTATTCCCCGCCCTATTGTTTGCCATACTGAAGTCATCAAATCCCATGAGAATTGTTTTCGCGATATTTCAGGCATATAGCTGTATGACGTTCGTAAATCAAACCCATTTGCCACTGCTACTTTTGCTGCTTTTGAGTACCACCGCTGTAGTTTCGACAAGTCTCCATCCAGTGGCCCAATAGAGCCATTCATAAAATTAAGAGCAAGCTTGTTCACCATGCCGATTACACTTGTATAATCATCAGGTCGTGGGTGTGGCCTGTGTAGAAAAAAAATAGTGCTAATGGCAGCGTAACCATCCTTTGTAATGATGTTGTGACCACGAGAAATTGGTGTTAAAGGAGCTACCAAAATACTCCCGGAAGGAGTATGGCCAAACTCTTCGACCTTGGACCGAGGGACAATATTTACACTTGGAGAAAGTGGTTCATCAGCTCGACTATCGCTTTGCTTTTGCGCTCCTTTTCTCACAGTTTGATCACTAACCAAGCAATAGACCGGATGAGACAAACCGGCTGTTGAAGTCAACTGGTTGGCAACACACTTCGCATCTTCATAGTTATTTGTAACTAGAAGGGCTCTCCGCCGGTCTTTTGCAATCTCCCCATTTTCTTTCCAATACTTTTCAAGGGTTAACCACTTTTCACGAAGAAATGTGCCCGTAGGTCTGGATTTTACGAGTTCATTTGCAATAAGCCTGAGGTTCTGCTTTCTTTCCGCCGGTGGTAATCCAGAAACTCGTATTGGATTCTCCTTTAGAGATACCAACTCAAACCGACTGTACTTTAGAGATTCGAGTTCTTCTTGAGGCTGTTCCAATATAGCCTTAACTGGCAATTGGATATCATAAATAGGAGATGCATCTTCAGAACCTCCGCCAGCCCAAGATGTGCCAGAAACAAGCAGCACATGTGGGCCTGCTTGCCCATCTGATTTAAGAAGCTGATTTAAGTGAGTTAGAAGGTATCTGCCTACTCCCAGATGGTTCACTAATTTTAATGTTCCACCTTTCGCTGAATCTGACATCGACTCGAAGGTTAATCCAAATACCGTACCGAATAAGGGCTTTGGAATGATCGAGCCGAAATGACGAAATATTCTGTTGGCTTCTCTAAATGTATCATTTTTACTTAAATCGAAATCTTCTTCGACGGCAGCTTGATTTCGAACTAAATATGAAAAGCTAGATAGGGTTAAGTTAGTAAGTAGCGACAACACTATCGCGTATGCGCGTTCATCGCTATCTTCAGGAGGTTGGTTTTTATATCGCTTCTTTTTTTCATCAGTAGGTTTATTGACTGATACGTTTGAAAAAATCGATAAACACCCCCCATTGAGCTCGCCACTAAGATCATCAATAACAGCTTGCAACTCTTCAGATACTACTGATTTAATGACATCATCTTGCAAATTCAAAAGTTTTGAATACGCTGATGCGTAGGTCTTGTTAAGCTTATCTTTATCATAATCTGCATGTCCGTCCCGATGCTTAATATTTCCCGAATAGAGCATGCTTCCGAGTAAGGAAACTTGTTCCATTTCCAAATGGGATTCTTCGGAATTAGAACTCTTTTTTGACAGATCAGATAAGATACTTAGACCTGTGAATGTTCTCCCATCAGTAATCCACTTCAGCTTTTCTCCGTACTGAAGCAAAACATGAAATGTTGCAGAGATAGAGCTTTGGAGTTGATTCAGCTCATGATGCCATCTGACGTTAGATAGTGCTTGGTATTGACTCCCCGAGAGCTCTGTTAGTGATGAGGCAAGGGCTCTTTGATTCGATGATACGAACGCATTTTCACTGCCTGAGAGAAGGTCAACCTCCTGGGCACATTCCTTATCAAAGGTGCTTAGCACATGGTCTGCTTCATCGACGAGCACGATATCAGACTGATATTGGAAGAACTCTGGGAAGGACAAGCTTTCTGAAACATGAGACTTATCAGGTGTCATATGAAGGAATGCTTGAGGCGTCATTACTACTACTCGTGCATCATTTAGTTGCCTTTGTTGATTGTGCGTTGGGCAGCTGTGAATTAAAGGACAGGTCAAACTGTTGCTCGACCCAGCTGATTGGTAGATTTGGTGACAAGGCTTTTCGTAAATTGATGCTTCTTGTTCTGACGGTTTACCAAGTGTTGAAATATTCTTTTGGAAGCCCATTAATGGGCAAGCTGTTTCAAAGTTCTCAGTCAATGCAGAAATGGCATTTAAGGATTCATCTGAAGGGAAACCCTGAGCATTCCAGTGAATCATTCCAAGATGCTCATCTCTATTAAACAATGAGCTAAGAACAGTTGAATCGCTAATTCCATGAGCCTTAAGTCTTGCTACCACTTTTGTAGCCGTTGCAGTGTCTGGAACTAAAAACAAAACGCGCTTTTTATACTCCGTTCCAACAAGGGCAAAAAGCAAAGCTTGGAGCAAGGTGCTTTTTCCGCTAGAGAGCATTCCAACCAAGTGCATGCTTTGATCTAACCTTATTCCATCCGATTGGCAAAAGTCACTATTGAAGTTTTTAATTTTTACGCGTTTTAGTCGACCTTCAAGGTTTAAAGGATCTAGCCATTTTGGAAAGCTTGAAGAGGACTCTCTAGCATCAACATCCCTTGCAACTTGATATAGGTAACTCCATGAGATAAATATTGGAGGATTAATACTTCTTTTTGTTAGCTGAACTCTTTCAAAGCGTTTTGGTTCAATATCTGGAATACTTATATCAACAATACTCTTCTTAAAGCCGGCCTTGACGTAACCCGTCCCATATTTTGGATACTCCACCTTCCGATTCAGATATGAGGCACTATTCTTAAGTGTCTCAGCTAGAAAAATATTCAGACTATCGTTTTTGATTCGATTCCGAGCGACTTTTCCGTCATTAATTGAAAATGCTGTAGCATTAGACATTAAAGAGTGGTTTGCTTGTGCTTTTCGCCAAGCCAGTTGACTACTGAGGTTTCCAGCATATTGACGAAGAGTAAAAGCTGCTTTTTGAAACTCGTCAGATTGCTTGCTGGTTAAATGTCCCTGCATCAACCCCGGAATGATAGAAACATTCTCATCAGGACAATATTCGCTTAGGAAATACAGACAAAGCTCTACTATAGCAACATCCTTGATAATGTAGCGTTCTGTGTCGATTAGACTGATATCTTTGTACTCTGAGATGTATGAGCTTAAATCCCTCATTACCTGCCCTCCAATTTATCAATAAAGTCACTAAAGGACATCAATTGAACGCTCTCGGCCAGAGCGGATTTTCGTGCTCGATTAAACATCTCTTGATAATGAGGCATTTGTTTGTATAGATAATCAGGGACGAGAATTAGTTTCTTATGGTTTGGATAACGTTGAAACCCTTTAAAGTTCCTTGCTAGTGATATTGGTGAGATGTAATCCTTTACATCAATGGCAAATCTTTCACCATGCCACTTCTTTTGAACCAGCAGATCGACCGCGTCATAGTCTGGCCACATTTCAACATCCCATCCTAACTCCTTTAGTTGATTCCCAAGCGCCAACTCGTGATAACCGGGATAGCACCAAAAAAATCGAAGTGGTCGTTTGAGTTCAAGAAAACTAGGAGTGTATTCTCTCCAAACAGGACCTTTTTCTGCGAGGGCCTTTGTAGCAAGAGGGTCTCTAAATTCAGTGCTATAACCGGTCCTTGTTTTTCTAAGTTGAGCTTGAGTAGTTGGGCAGCATGGAATTTTTCCATCTTCTGCATACCAGGCAGGCAATAGTTCGTAGAATTTATTAATTAGTTCCTTCGTGGAGGAGGCATATGTTAAGAGTATTGGAGTACTTTTGGTTAATAAATCTGTGTGCGATTCGGCCACTGGATTTTCGATTACAACCTTTCTCCAGGCGCTATAGTAATCGGCACCTCTATCACCCAACTCCTTACATATGTTCATTAGGAAACTATAGAACTCGACCTCCGCATCTTTCCCTACGAGAGCTGCAATAGTGGAGCAGTCCGTAGTAATTGTACCAGAGTTAAGAAGGCAGCTCTCACCATAAAACTCACCATGCTCTCCATCCATATAATCTGGACACCAAAGGTATATGGGCTGCTTTGACACTGAGATTAGTCGTGCCAGACTAGTGGGGTAATCAGATTCACTTTCGATATTGAATGCACTTGCGATATGAAAAGCTCTTTGTAATGCTTCTGGATAAGGCGCATGAATATGCCCAAATCTATCGAGTTGTTGCTGTATTTCTACCAGCCCAAGAGCAAACAGGTTGACCATTTCATAGGGCGTAGAACGGACTTGACTGAAAGTTGCTATTCCCAGCAATTCAAGAATCTCAATCGGAATTTTTTGCAGGTTCCCAGATTCCTCCAGTCGAATGTATCTATCTAGCGTGGGACGACTCACCCTTAAGTGCTTCAATGCGGAGTTTTTCCAACCACGCTCTCGCCCAAACATTTTATGCAATGCGGCCAACAGCATTGAACTTACCATCCTGAAGTGGACAATTTTACCCCAAGATACATACCTTCTTTCCATATGTAAAGAAGGTATAAGGGAAATTATCAAACCGATGGAGGGGGATCTGCATTTTAGGAAAGTCAGCGCTTGGTAAACCGGAAGGCCTTAATCGGGCCTATGTGAAATTCCATTGTTGATGAACGGAAAGGCTGGGCGGGAATCATAAATAGAAAGACTTTCCGGACTTTGTAATTTTCCCCAAAAGGTTCTACTTATCCCATTTTTACAAATGCATGTGCAGAAAAACTTAGCTCTTCAGTATCTTTGTGTGGACTGAAGTATAAAAGTCGCTTTCAGATGACCACGTGTGCTTCATAGATTCAATATCAACGGATAATATTCGCAGCTGCTCAATGTTTTGCCAGACTCCGCGACTCCTCGCTGCTTGAAATAGAATCCGGTTCATTAATTGATTCGAGAGGATTTGGCCTGAACTAGAATAACAGAGTGCCACATTACACCTGTCCGATTTTCTTAACTCGAACTCAATCAGACTATACCATTTCCCTGCATGATAAATGTCGGCAATGATCACTTGTCGTCTTGTGTAGGTTTCTGAATCCAGATACGACCATTGTCGTTGAGTGGCTGGTTTAGTTAAGGGAATATACTCTGTTGACTCGTCCAAAGCTCTCAAACGAGCACTGAAGCCATCTTTCTTATTAAGTAATGAAATGGCCTCTTCGAATACTTTAAAGCTTGCGGGAAGGCCTTTGCGCCGTGTTCGGTGTTGATCTAAATTACCTTTACCCGTACCGTTTTGTTTTTTGCCGCCACTACCTGTACCAAGCTCATTTGAAGGTTTATTTGGACTAGGAATAACCGGTTTGCTCATATATTCGCACTGTTCTTTGGTTGGCTTTTCAGGCCGTTTCCCCGCTAACGCTGAAAATTTATCTGTAGGTAGCGGAATACGCTCATTGGAGCATTGATTGTCTGGCTCATTTTTACTTTGTAGTGGTTTGTCACCTTTACTGGTTTTGGCATTAGGTTTGGGGAACGCGGGCTTTTTCTGGTCTGCAGGAAGAGCATTAGCCGGATCACCTTTGAGGTTGTTGTTGTCTCTATCCAGAAGCATATCTTTGAAGGGGAAAGCAGCTGAACAATGATCTATAGACAGCACTAACGTTCTCCAGGAATTATCTTTGAGTGACTTAATTCTTTTAAATCTCACCGTGATGTTTGTGGTTCCTTGGAATGGGAACTGGCTTTCAATGTAAGCATACTGATTATTAACAGCGTTTTTCATCATCGAATCGTGAGGTAGGGTAGCGCCTCGCCAGGCATCCAAGGAGTTTAGTATGCGACCAATAATCCAACCGTCTTCGTCACTCATGTGTTGGCGCAAATGCACTACACATTTATTCTCTGCCTTTAAAAAGCCACATTTTTCAAAGTTTACTATCTGGTTGAGATCATGTTTGTAATGTCCAGCAAATAACGCATGAGATAGATCTGTGGAGAGGGCGTAATAACTGCGCACCAGTTCCATCATAGGGATTAATACACCGTATGGATCTGCGCCCTGTTTAATGGCTACCAGCTTTGCGCCAGTAGCTTTCCCGAAAGTATAGAAGTTGGGTGGAATTAAATATTTATCTTCTACTTTGTGGCCACCAGATATTACTTGAGTGGTTTCGGGGGAAATATCGAGACCATAAATGATTTCGGTATTACCTGCTTTGGCTGGCTGACAGTATCCATTGTGCCAGATAGAACCTATTGAAATTAAAGGCAGCTGACCAGAGCCGATCAATATCGTTTGTTGCTTTTCTTTAATTACGCTTCGAGACGATGCAAGGTCTTTTGGTTCTGAGTGGATTAGGCTGTTTTCAGCTAGAGGACTTATGAGAATTTGTATGTAGGGTTCGGTGGGTATATTTGGATTTTGCTTTACAGCGCCGAACCAGTCGACACGCCAATATTGGTCATCGGCAGGAAATTCCTTTATTCTTGGAATCCCTGCCGACCTCATTTATTGGCTCTCTGGTACAAAATAGTGATGTTCCAGTACAAAATTACTTTGTACGGTCCAAATTAGGGTTGTAACTCACAACTTCTTCACCCGCAGCCTGTTTATCAGCATGGTAACTGGAGCGTACCAGCGGACCGCAGGCGGCATGTAAAAAGCCAAGTGCATCAGCCTTGCGTTTAAGAGCATTAAACTCTTCTGGATGCACATAGCGCTTCACCGGGTAATGGTGCTTACTGGGTTGCAGGTATTGGCCCAGAGTCAGCATGTCCACATCGTGAGCGCGCAGGTCTTCCAGTACCACTTCAATTTCCGGGATCTCTTCACCCATGCCCATCATCAGTCCGGACTTGGTGGCAACATCCGGGTGTTGCGCCTTAAATTTCTTTAACAGGTCCAGTGACCATTGATAATTTGCACCGGGACGACATTCCCGATACAAACGCGGAATGGTTTCCAGGTTGTGATTAAACACATCCGGTGCGCCATCTTTAAAGATTTCCAGCGCGCGGTCCATCCGGCCCCGGAAGTCTGGTACCAGTACTTCTATTTTCGTGGCTGGGCTGTGTTCGCGAATCGCGTTGATACAGTCCACAAAGTGTTGAGCACCACCATCGCGTAAATCATCTCTGTCAACAGAGGTGATAACCACGTATTTTAATTGCATTTCTGCGATGGTTTTTGCCAGTTTTAGCGGCTCTTCCGCACTGGGTGGTAGTGGTTTACCGTGCGCAACATCACAAAATGGACAGCGACGGGTACAGATGTCACCCAGGATCATAAAGGTGGCTGTGCCGTGATTAAAACATTCAGCCAGATTAGGACAACTGGCTTCTTCACAGACTGAATGGAGTTTATTGGCGCGCAGCGTTTTTTTGATATTTTCTATGCGATCAGTCGTGCGTGGTAATTTAATTTTTATCCACTCAGGTTTGCGCAACATCTCTGCCTTTTCGGTCGGAATGATGGTGATTGGTATGTGCTTTACTTTTTCATCATCGCGCAGTTTCACACCTGCAGCGGGTTTAGCATTACTCATTGAAACCTTCTATAAATTGTAAATCCTGAATGTTCAGTAAAGAACAAAATGCTTGCACAATGGCTTTGCCGGCGTCTTGCATGTTAGCTATGCCCCCTAATCGGGCACTGTCGGTCATTTCCAGTCCCTGATAACCACAAGGGTTTATGCGCTGAAAGGGCGCTAAGTCCATATTAACGTTAAACGCCAATCCGTGAAATGAACAGCCTTTGCGAATGCGCAATCCAACTGAACAGACTTTCTGCTGGTTAACATATACTCCAGGTGCATCGGCCTTTGGATAGGCTTCAATACCATCTTTGCTAAGGGTGTTGACGATACATTGTTCCAGCGCAGTAACCAACTCTCTGACACCGGTTTTAAGCCTGCGAATATCTAATAAGATATACATCATTTGTTGACCCGGGCCATGGTAGGTCACTTGCCCACCACGATCTACCTGCACAATCGGAATATCACCCGGGGCTAAGATATGTTCTTCTTTACCGGCCTGACCTTGCGTAAACACCGGATTGTGTTCTACCAACCAGATTTCATCAGGTGTGTCTTTGTCACGGTTGTCAGTGAAAGACTGCATGGCATTCCAGATAGGAATGTAATCTTGTGTTCCTAATTGTCTGACAATCATCAATTACAAAACAACCCTGACCAGTTCCAGGTTCCCCAATTCTGTGTAGATGGTTTCCATGTGTTCTTTGCTGGTGACTCTGACACTGACAGAAACCGAATGATAATTACCTTTAGAGCTGGGCTTAATCGTTGGGTGATAATCACCCGGAGCGTGTTGCTGAAGACAAGCAATTACATCCAGCGGAAGTTGTTCCCCGGCCACACCCATAACTTTAAACGTTTGGTTGCAGGGAAAATCCAGTAGTTCATCAAAACGCGTATCCATGACTTCTACTCAAATAAAACAAAATAGCCTGTCATTATACCTGAATGTAATCGGATGAGATATATAAACGCTGGGAGTCGCCCCGGGCGGGGCGACAAAAAGTGGAATCTTAATTGTCCATACCTAGTTTGAGCTTGATGTAATCGGTCATGCGATCAAAAAAGCCCCCTTCAGCGACAGACTGCAGCGTAACCAATGGATACTCGGCAATGTCTTCACCTTCCAGTTGCAGGTACAGGGTGCCGACTACTTCGCCTTTTTCCAGCGGTGCTTCGAGCTTTTTGTTCAGTTCAAAATTCGCCTGCAGGTTTTTGCGTTGGCCTCTTGGGATGGTGATCGGGGTATCTACTGTGATGCCTAAATCTACGGTATCGCGATCGCCCATAAAAATACGATGGGAAACAAAACTTTCCCCTGCGGTGTAAGGCGTAATGGTTTCAAAGAAGCGGAAACCGTATTTTAATAACTTTTTATTTTCAACTTTGCGGGCTCTTTCGCTCTCCGTTCCCATTACCACGCTGATCAAGCGCATATCATCCTGTGTACCTGAGGTAATAAGGCTGTAACCAGCATCGGATGTGTAGCCAGTTTTAATGCCGTCTACACTCATACTGCGATCCCACAACAAACTATTGCGGTTGTATTGCTTTATGCCGTTATAGGTAAACTCTTTAACTGAGTAATATTTGTAGGCTTCTGGCACATCGCGGATCAGGGCTTTAGCCAACAGCGACATGTCGCGCGGTGAGGTGTAGTGGCTTTCGTCGTGCAGTCCGTGACTGTTCACATAATTGGTGGAACTCATGCCTAGTTTGGCGGCATAGGAGTTCATCATGGTGGCGAATGCAGATTCGCTTCCGGCAATATGTTCAGCCATGGCAACGCAAGCATCATTGCCACTTTGCACCACAATGCCGTGGATCAGGTCTTCTACGGAAACCTCTGTGCCTACTTCGATAAACATCTTAGATGAATCAGGGAAGTTCTTAGCCCAGGCGTTTTCGGAGATCGTCACCATATCGGTCAGGGCAATATTCCCGGCATTTAACTCCTGACCGATAACATATAAGGTCATCATTTTAGTCAGGCTGGCGGGATTCAGTCTGATATCGGCATTTTGTTCCGAAATAATGTGCCCGGTTTGATAATCCAGGAGAATGTGACCCTGGGCATTGACCTCAGGGGCGGGAGGCACAATGACTGCTGCAATACTGTTTGAAATGGCACTCACAGAGAGCGCGACAGCGGCAACAAAAGAATAAAGCTTGTTGTTTCTTAACATTTTCAATCCGACTTTATAGGTTGCTGTTTGATCTCATCCGTTGAGACTGAGAAAATTCGCCGTAATATAACAGATCCCTACGACGTAATAAAAAACCATTCGTTAAAATTTGTGTGTCAGTCTGCAGCCACTAATTTATAAGCCTCAGAAAAACCACTGCTTCTTAATTCCTGCAATAATTTTTCCGGGTCGATATCACTGCTCAGTGGACCCAGCCTCAAACGAAACACACCTCCGGCTTCCGGCGTATGAGTGGGTACCTGATAAAGCTGTGCTAACCCCTTAGCCAGTTCAGACACTTTCTGGCTGTCTGAAAGCGCGGCAACCTGAATAAAGGTGCCTTTTTGTTCCGGCGTTTTTGATGGTGTTTGCTGCACTTTACCAATGGTCACTACGCCCGCTTCGTCAACGTGAATGACTTCCAGTTTCACCTGGGCCGTACCGGTTTTCAGCACATCCAGTTTTTTTGCGGCCGCCCACGACAAGTCGATAATTCGGTTGTTGTGGAATGGCCCGCGATCATTTACCCGAACGATGGCGGTTTTGTTATTTTGGGTATTCGTGACTTTTACAAAAGAGGGCAGCGGCAGGGTTTTATGCGCTGCTGTCATGTCATACATATTGTAAATTTCACCATTCGCGGTCAGGTGGCCGTGAAACTTTTGGCCGTACCAGGATGCCTCGCCCTCAGCTTCGTAACCTTTGCCCTCCGGAATAGGGAAATAATGCCTGCCCAACACGGTATAGGGACGATTGTTGGCCTCTTTATATTCCACATATTGTGGTTGTGCATCATTGAGGCTGACCTCCAGCGGCGTTTGCCGGGGGGCGGAATCGTGTTTTTGGCTGTAGCGATCGGTAGACGCACAGCCTGTAAACAACAAGGCTAACGATAAGACCAGTAAGCGTTCCATATCACTGCCTCTGCATCGCTGCTCTGAGTTGTTCACTGAGTTTGAATACCACCATGGCATATAGCGGGCTATGGTTGTAGCGGGTAATCACATAGAAGTTATCCAGTACTACCCAATACTCTTTTCCTTCTTCCAGCTCCAAAGCCAATAGTTTTGCCGGTGTATCGGGTGATGGCTGGATAGTATCTTGTAACAGAACACCGGCTTCAGAGAGTTCTTTCCAGCTATGATTGATGCTTAAGTCACTTTCCACCAATTCCAGCGCTTGCTCATTTCCGATACTGGCTTTGAAAGCCACAGCTTCGCCGGTTTGCCATTTGTGTTGTTTAAAGTAATTGGCCACACTACCAATTGCATCTACGGGGTTGTTCAAAAGGTCTCGCTGACTGTCCCCGTCAAAATCAATGGCGTAATGGCGATAGCTGGAGCTGATAAACTGTCCCCAACCCATGGCACCCGCATAAGAGCCTCTGGCTGCCAGTGGGTCCCAGCCTTCTTCACTTACCAACTTTAGATATTGGCCCAGCTCCTTCTTAAAGAAAGCTGCGCGAGGTGGATAGTGAAAACCCAGCGAATACAAGGCATCTAAAACAGAATAGGTGCCGGTATAGGAACCATAAAACGTTTCCACACCGATAATGGCGACAATAATGTGAGCCGGGACGCCTAGTTCTGCTTCTGCTCTGGCCAGCGTTTTTCGGTGTTTTTGCCAAAACGCGAGGCCGCGTTCCAGGCGTTTTTCGGTTAAAAATATCGGATAGTACTGATACCAGGGCTTCGCTTCCCAGGGACGGGCAATGGCTTCCAATACCTTGGAATTTATACTGGCGGCGTTAACTGTATCTCTGACAAATTTGCCGTCCAGCCCATATTCTTCAATGGTATCTGAGATGAATTGTTCAACTTCCTGTTCAGTGGCAACGGGATCGTTGCTTTCCTGAGGAGCTGCATAACTTAAGGTGGCCGCAGTCAATGACACACAGCCGAACAGGGCAAGCTTAAGTTGCCTTATTGATTTTTTTAGCGCACACATGCCAATAGCCTCTGTTTACTGGGGATTTTGTTATTGTTGTTATCCCGCATTGCTTTGGTCTGATTTTTATTGGGCGATTATTCCCGCGAAAGTAACTTTCGCCTTGTCGCCACTGACATAAGAATGCCAAATCCTGCCATTAATGTCACCATTGATGTTCCACCATAACTCACTAAAGGCAATGGCACACCAACAACCGGCAATATTCCGGATACCATGCCCATATTCACAAACACGTAAACGAAGAAGGTAAGGGTGATACTGCCTGCCAGTAATTTACTGTATGCTTCCTGTGCTCTCATGGCGATATACATGCCCCTGGACACTATAAATAAATACAGGCAAATCAATAATATGACACCAAGAAACCCAAATTCTTCGCTAAACACAGAAAAAATAAAATCCGTGTGGCGTTCCGGTAAAAACTCCAGTTGTGATTGCGTGCCCTGTAGCCAGCCTTTACCTTCCATGCCACCTGAGCCAATGGCAATTTTGGACTGAATGATGTGATAACCTGAACCCAAGGGGTCAGATTCGGGATTCAGAAAAGTTAAAACCCGCTGTTTTTGATAATCCTTCATTAAAAAGAACCACAAAATGGGCGTAAATGCCGATACTGCGACGGCAAAGAAGCTGAGTAATTTCCAGCGTATACCGGCCAGAAATATGGCAAAAATGCCCGAGCTTGCAATCAGCAATGAGGTACCTAAATCGGGTTGTTTGGCAATCAGTAATGTGGGCGTGACCACTAAAACTAATGCCGCTAAAACATTGAGAGTGCGCGGCGGCAGATCTTTACGGCCGATATACCAGGCTACCATCATGGGCACGGCCAGCTTTAACAGTTCTGAAGGTTGGAAGCGGAAAAAACCTAAATCTAACCAGCGCTGCGCACCTTTACCGGTTACCCCGATCACCAGAACGGCCACCAGTAGCAATACACCAACGATATAGACATACACTGAAAGTCGGCGGAACACAGTAGGAGAGACCTGCGCTAACAAAAACATCACTGTCGTGGCCAGTCCAAGCCGAATTATCTGGCGCTGCACCAGATCCCAGTCTTGTCCACCCGCAGAATAGATAGTAAACAGACCTACTATCATCAGGGTTAATAAACCCAATAACAATGGCCCATCCAGATGAAGTTTATACAGGAACGACTGATTTCTGGCGTCCATTTTTTCAGAATTCATTGTTAATTATTCCTGTTTTGCGCCAGGGTGGCGTTACCTTCACCAAAATACTGGTCCATGATCATTCTGGCGATTGGCCCTGCCTGAGCACTGCCACTACCGGCATTTTCCAGCGCAACGGCAACCACAATTTCCGGATCGTCGTAGGGGGCAAAACCTACGTACATGGCATTGTCGCGATGACGTTCGTCTAGTTTTTCCGCATCGTATTTTTCGCCCTGGGCGATGGATACCAGCTGAGCAGTACCGGTTTTACCGGCAGACAGGTAACTGGTGTTCTTGAAGGAATTGCGACCTGTGCCTTTTTCTCTGTGGTTTACACCATACATGGCATCAAGAACAATGTGCCAATTAGTCATATCTGCAACTTCGATGGGCTCCCGGATTTTAGGTTCCGCCACAACCGTTTGTCCTTCCTGATGTATACCCCGGAATACCTGCGGAACGTAACGGGTGCCATGGTTAACCAGCGCCGTAACTGAACTGGCCAGTTGCACCGGTGTTGCCGTCCAGGGCCCCTGACCAATGCCTACAACAATGGTGTCACCCATATACCAGGGCTCCCCCATACGGGCTTTTTTCCAGCCTCGCGAAGGTAAAATAGCGCTGGATTCTTCGTAAAGATCTAATCCGGAGTATTCACCAAAACCAAACTGAGCCATGTAACCACTGATTTCATCAATGCCCATGCGGTAGGCCAGATCGTAAAAGAAGGTATCGCAGGATTGTTCTATCGCATCAGTGACGTTGACATGTCCATGCCCCCAGGATAACCAGTCGCGCCATTTATGGGTGACGTTTTTCAAAGTAAATACACCGCGATCAAAGATTTGTGTATCTAATCTGATATGTTTGTTCTCCAGTCCCAGCAGGGCCAGGTGTGGTTTTACTGTTGAGGCCGGAGGATATTGACCTTGTGTGGCGCGGTTGATAAGCGGCTTGTCGGCAGAATTCAGCAATGCGCTGTAGTTTTTACGACTGATACCATGTACAAACAGGTTGGGATCATAGGCCGGATTACTATACAAGGTCAGCACTCCGCCATCGCGCGCATCCAGTACCACCACCGCGCCGCGATTACCGGCTAAGGCCTGCTGCGCGACTTTTTGCATTTCGACATCGATGTTGACTGTGATGTCTTTGCCTGGCACTGGCGGGACAAAGTTCAATGTGCGGATAATTCGCCCCTGATTATTCACTTCGACTTCCTGAGAGCCCACCTGACCGTGCAACAACGACTCGTGATATTTCTCAATGCCCAATTTGCCGATGTCGTATGTGGCTGCATAGTTTGCTTCCTGACCGGCTTCCTGAAGTTTCTTCAAATCTTTTTGATTAATTTTGGAGACGTAACCCAGTACATGGGTCAACGTGTCGCCATGCGGATAGTAGCGGGTCAGTCGGGCTTCGATGGAAACACCCGGAAAACGATGTTGATGGGCAGAGAATTGCGCCACACTCTGTTTACTCAATCTGTTCAACAGGGTTACAGGTTTAAATCGCCGTTGACCGCGATAGTCTTTATAAAAATCCTCAACATCGCTGTCAGAAATATTTAAAAGTTGCGCCAATTCAGCAACGGTTTGTTCCAGGTTTTTGATTTCATTGGGCACCAACTGCAGGCTAAACACAGGCCTGTTTTCTGCCAGCAGCACGCCATTTCGATCGTAGATAAGGCCTCTGTTTGGAGCTACAGGGAGTACTTTTATACGGTTGCCATTCGAGCGCGTCTGATAATCGTCGTAGCGTGTTACCTGCAAGTGGTATAGATTAAACAGTAAAGCGGACGCCATCATGGTAATGATGATCAGAGCGATGAAGGAGCGTCGCGCAAACAGATTGGCTTCTGCGGAATGGTCCCGTATGACTACGCGCTTTGGCGCCATTATTTACTCTCTATGGTATGGATGATTATTATTTAGCGACCAACCCCGAAATAAGCTTTCCGCCACGATGACTCGAACCAGGGGGTGAGGTAGTGTCAATGGAGATAAAGACCACTTTTGTTCCGCAAGGTTCAAACAATCTTGCGATAAACCTTCCGGACCACCAATCATCAGGCTAACATTTCGTCCGTCCAGTTGCCATTTTTCCATATTTTGAGCCAGCTTGTGGGTGTCCCAGGCTGCACCTGTGACCTCAAGAGCAATAACGCGATTTCCTTTGGGGATCGCGTTTTGAATAAGTTCACCTTCCTTTTGCAGAATTCGGGCGATATCTGCATTTTTGGTGCGCTTTCCTGGTGTGATTTCAGTAAAAGAAACCCGATAATCGGGTGGCATTCGGCGTAAGTATTCTTCAACGCCCCGGCTAACCCAGTCAGGCATTTTGTTGCCAACGGCAACGACATTAATCTGCATTGTAAAGGCTTAGTTCCAAATCTTCTCTAATTGATAATGATCGCGGGTTTCGTCCTGCATGACATGCACAACCACATCACCGTAATCAATAAGCACCCACTCACCAGTGTCCTGACCCTGGACATTCAGTGGCTTTTCACCTATTTGTTTGCTTTGTTGCACCAGATTTTGTGCGATTGATACGACATGACGTTTAGAGTTACCCGAGCAAATCAGCATGGTATCGGTAACCGAGCTTTTGCCGGTAACATCAATGTCAATAATGTCTCTGCCTTTTACATCTTCGATTTTGTCTTTCACAAAACGTTTAAGTTCTTCGTGCTCCAATTTTTCTCCTGCACATTTTCTACAATCGTATTAAGTATAAGTCATTCACCCTGCAAAGCCTTATAAAATAACGTCATTAAAACTTTGCCGGTAAAACGTTTTCCTGATTTAGCCCGTTTGCGCCTGAGTCATCAGTGGTATTCCAGTTGAATCCCGCTCAACGCCATAGGAACAAAGAGCAGGCATAAGTGGCACAGTTCTACATAGGGACGTTGTACTGCACTACTTTTTATTGCGATATCAAAAGCGGATAATTTATCGCGTATTTCATCCAGTTGTTTTGGGGTTAATCTGCGGGCCACGTTAAGGTACAAGGACTGCTTGTTTTTCCAGATACGGTGACTGCTAAACACCCGATCCACAGGTTGTGATGCCTGTTGCGCACGGGTCAGTGAATCCAGGACTTGCCATTCCCGGGTCAGTGCCCAGCAAATTATGGTGGGCTCAATACCTTCACTTTCCAGCCGGGTGAGCAGTTTAATGCATCGTTGGGCATCACCGGCCAGTAGTGTATCGGTGAGCTGAAAAACATTGTATCTGGACTGCTCAGACACCATGCCGGAAATATCCTGGCGGGAGATCTGGCCATCCGGGAACAGCAACTTCAGCTTTTCCATTTCCTGTACAGCGGCTATCAGATTACCCTCAAAAAAATCACAGAAAAAACTCACCAAATCCGGTGTGTTCTGAATACTGTGTTCCCGCAACTTATCATTAACCCACTGTGTTAGGCGGTTGCCTTCTGGTTGAAAACAGGGCAGGTACACGCCTTGTTTATCGAGGGCTTTAAACCATTTGGTGTTTTGTACGTCTTTGCCGATTTTGCCTCCGTGAACGACTAAGACAATATCCGGGTTAGCTTTTTCGCTGATCTCCAGTAAGGTTTTTGCCCCTTCAGTGCCGGGTTTACCGGTGGGGATTTCCAGTTCAATGAGTTGTCTCTCAGCAAACAGACTCATGCTTTGGAACGCGTCAATCAGATGCTGCCATTCAAATTGAGCATCAGCCACCAAACTGTGGCGCTCAGTAAAGCCCTCTGTCTGGGCTTTGTCTCTCACCCGTTGCAGGGCTTCCATTTTTTGCTGTGGTTCTTCACCAAACACCAAAACGGTGTTAGGTAAAGACTTATTCAGATGTTGTGCAAATTGATTGGGATAAATCTGCATCAGTTTTGATTGTCAGTCTTGCTAAGTTGACGAATGATGCGATCTGCAGCCTGGCGACGCATTTCGGCCAGTATCAGGTCCAGTTCCCGTGATTTAGCCAGTACCTGGTCGGGATCATCCTGATATTCCCGGGTAAGCTGAAATTCAAAGTCCCGAATATCACCACTGGGCATTTGTACCTGGTATTGGCAAAAATAAATGAGTTCGTATTCAGCAACCTGTCCGGTTGGGAACAGAGACAACAGGCGTCGTTCCAGCTTTTCCGGCAAAATAAACAGTGTCGGTACCTGAAACTGATGATGCTCTTTGGGATGTGTTTGATTTATTACTTCGGCAGAATACACGGCCAGGCGCCTAATCAATACATCGGTGAGTGGCGATTTTTGCGTAGCGTTTTGCACTCTGACTTTTTGGAATTGATCCGCTATCTGAAAGTCATTGCGCAATTTAAAGCCACAACCACTCATCAGAGTGATTGCGACTGCGATTCCCGCCAAAATCGTGGCTTTAGACATTCTTCTGGACACTAGTTAGCCACAATGTTCAGTAGTTTACCTGGAACGTAAATCACCTTGCGAATGGTTTTACCTTCGGTAAAGTTTTTCACGTTTTCATGGGCAAGGCCTTCCGCTTCAACGGATTCTTTGGCGGCGTCCGCGGCAACGGTAATTTTTGCCCTGACCTTGCCATTCACCTGCACCACAATCAGTTTTTCATCTTCAACCATGGCGCTTTCATCAGCTAACGGCCAGCCAGCGGTTTCAATGTCTGAGTTGTGGCCCAAAATCTGCCATAGCTCATGGCAGATGTGTGGTGTAATGGGGTTTAGCATCTGAGTCATGGCAACCGCGACTTCACGTGCGATAGCTCTGTCTTGCGCAGAATCTTGTGGTGCTTTTTGTGCCGTATTTAACAGCTCCATAATGGCTGCGATGGCAGTGTTAAAGGTTTGACGACGATTAATGTCGTCAGACACCTTGGCGATGGTTTTATGCAGATCGCGGCGCAACGCTTTTTGTTGACCATTCAGGCTGCTGATATCCAGTGCTTCCACTTCGCCCTGAGCCATGTTTTCTGTGACATAACGCCAGAAACGTTTCAGGAATCGATGGGCACCATCTACCGCTGAGTCAACCCATTCCAGGGTTTGCTCTGGTGGCGCGGCGAACATGGTGAACAAACGAATAGTGTCGGCACCGTACAATTCAATAACGGATTGCGGATCAACACCATTGTTCTTGGATTTGGACATCTTGGTCATACCACAGTGTTCTACCGGTTGACCGTCAGATTTCAATATGGCTGCCGTGATGCGACCTTTTTCATCACGCTGTACTTCTACGTCAGCAGGGTTAAACCAGATATCACCGCCTTTTTCGTCTTTACGACGGAAAGAATCGGCGAGTACCATGCCCTGGCATAACAGACGGGTGAAAGGTTCGCTAGAATTAACTAATCCTTCATCGCGCAATAACTTATGGAAGAAGCGGGCGTACAACAGGTGCAAAATTGCATGTTCGATACCACCGATATACTGATCCACTGGCAACCAATGGTTAGCTTCTTCGGGGTTTAACATTTGCTCAGCAGATGGCGAGCTGTATTTTGCATAATACCAGCTGGATTCCATGAAGGTATCGAAGGTATCTGTTTCACGTTCTGCTTGTTGACCCTGAATTTGCACTTTACGCCACTCAGGATCTGCTTTGATGGGCGAGGTTACGCCATCCATTTGCACATCTTCCGGTAACTCAACCGGCAGTTGTTCTGGTGGTACGGGTACTGAAGTGCCATCTTCCAGGTTGATCATCGGAATCGGCGCACCCCAATAACGCTGACGGGACACACCCCAGTCACGCAACCGGAAGTTTACTTTTATCTGGCCTTTACCTGCGGCGATTAAATCATCCGCGATGGCTTTAAAGGCCGCTTCGCTGTCCAGACCATCGAACTTACCAGAATTGATCAGCAAGCCCTTTTCAGTGTAAGCCGATTTATTCAGGTCACAGCTGTCTTCGCCGACAGGGGCAATAACCTGGGTGATATTCAAAGCGTATTTAGTGGCAAATTCCCAGTCTCTTTGATCGTGACCAGGTACTGCCATTACGGCACCGGAGCCGTAATCCATCAATACGAAGTTAGCTACCCATACAGGCACTAAATCACCGGTAATGGGATGCTCTGCCATTAACCCGGTGGCACAGCCTTTTTTCTCCATCGTGGCTAAATCCGCTTCCGCCACCTTTGTGTTTTTACATTCATCAATGAACGCCGCAAGTTCTGCATTGTTTTTTGCGGCTTCCAGCGCCAATGGATGCTGCGCAGCAAGTGCCACGTAAGTTACACCCATTAAGGTATCCGGGCGGGTGGTGTAGATATCAAAGGACTCGTCAGAATCGGCCACCTTGAAGGTCATTTCTACACCTTCGGAACGACCAATCCAGTTGCGCTGCATGGCTTTAACCTGTTCAGGCCATCCTTCCATGTTGTCCAGCTCATCCAGCAGTTCTTGTGCGTAAGCCGTAATTTTAATAAACCACTGAGGAATTTCTTTTTGTTCAACTAATGCACCGGAGCGCCAGCCACGGCCGTCGATAACCTGCTCATTGGCCAGTACAGTCTGGTCCACGGGGTCCCAGTTAACCGTTGAGTTTTTGCGATAAACCAGGCCTTTTTCATACAAACGAGTGAAAAACCATTGTTCCCACTGATAATATTCTTTTTTGCAGGTGGCCAGTTCGCGGTCCCAGTCATAACCAAAGCCCAGAGATAACAACTGTTGCTTCATGTAATCAATATTGGCGTAGGTCCATTTTGCCGGAGCCGTTTTATTTTGAATGGCTGCATTTTCAGCCGGTAAACCAAACGCATCCCAGCCAATGGGTTGCAGTACATTTTTACCCTGCATTCTCTGATACCGGCTAATCACGTCACCGATGGTGTAATTACGAACGTGACCCATGTGCAGGCGACCACTGGGATAGGGGAACATGGAGAGACAGTAGAACTTTTCTTTACTGTCATCTTCTGTGGCTTTGAATGATTGGTTTTCTTGCCAGTAGTGTTGAACGTTGGATTCGATTTCTTGAGGACTATATTCTGAGGTCATTCAGGGTTCCGTTTAATACAACTTTTTCTGCAGTCTCGGTATTCATTTTCCGAGTGATAAAATTACTGCAAGAATACAATAGTCGATACCTGTGGAACAACCGTTAATTAAAGCCTTCGTAGTGAAATGACGGATTTATTTTGTGATTTGTAGAGGAATCTGGCAATTGCGCTAAAAAACTGTTTTTCATTCCGGTGGATTGAGAAATTCCGCTAGCCCGCCCAACTGTTGTGCCTGCACTTTATCGACTATGGGTGCCAGCGTGTCGTAACCGCCAGGATTGATGCCGCTGACGGTATATTTGAGGGTAATTTGTGTTTGACCTTGCTCGTTTTGCTCAAAGCTCCAGTCCAATGCACCGTGCATACCCATACCCTGCAGTGGCCCTAGTCCACCAGTCATACGCAACAGGGTGTATTGATCCACAAAACTGATACGCATGTGCTCGGCGGAATTATTACCGGCGGTTTCACAAAAGCAACCGCCGGCCTGTTCATCGATGGATAGATTTTCGGCTTTGCCCCACCAGGTGTGATCGGCCGGCCACCATTGCCCAACGTTATCTATCATTGCTCGCCATGCTTGCTGCGGCGAAGCATCCGTTTGCACTTTGTTTTCGATAATAAATCCATGCTGATTAACGTGTATTACATCAGCATTAACGACTGGTGACAGGAGTGCAGAAACGGTGATCAGACGAAGCAATGACTTTAGAAACATAACTATACTCGGCAAAGGTTGATTGAATATCCGGGTCGATCGAAAATTGGGCAAAAAAAAGCTCAATGTGAATCATGGTTTGACAGCGACAAATAATCAAGCTTCACTAGGCTAGAAAATGATAAAAAGCGACGATTTATTAAGGAAATCATGAAGTCTATTGCACCTCTGACGCCAGAACAACTATCAGCCAATATTCACAAACGGATCATTAACCACGCCCTGAAAGATGATGCCGTGTTACACAGCACTTTTATTGGTCAGGAGCGCGCTCGAGAGGCGCTTGAATTCGGCTTAGGCATAGATGCAAAAGGCTACAATCTCTATGTTATGGGGGAGCATGCAACAGGGCGTTATACTCTGGTACAGGAATATGTCGAAAAATTTGTAAGCAAAACTGACACGCCCGATGACTGGTGCTACATCAATAATTTTGACGATGAGCGCGAGCCGATAGCATTGCGATTAACCCCGGGTGAGGGCAAGCAACTGGTTAAGGAGGTCAACGCCCTAATCGATGAATTGTTAGATACCTTTCCTGCTGTTTATGACAACCCGGGTTACCAGCGTAAAAAAGCGGCGGTCGCTCGCGACTACGATCAACGTTACGACAAAGTCATCGATGAAATCGAGACTTATGCACAGAAGAAGGATGTGGCACTTTACGAAGAAGATGGCACCATCAGCTTTTCACCTATTATCAATGGCAAACCCATAGATGACGAAGAGTTTGCCAAACTCTCTGATGAAAAACGCCAGTACTTTTATGACCTCATTGATGACCTGGAAGAAATTCTCAATGAAAAATTAATCGAGTTACCGCAATGGAAGCGGGAATCATCAGAACGTCTGAGGATTTTGAAAAAGGAAACGGCAGAACAGGCCATTAAACCCATTCTTAAACAGCTGGAACATAAATACAGTGCCGACCTGGGTATCTTGAAGTTTCTGCGTCAGATGAAGCCCGATTTGGTAAAGATTGTGGTAGAGGTGCTTGCTTCGGATAGTAAAGAAGACAAACACGACGAATACGACAAACGCACCATTTTAGAAGAGCAGTATCTGCCCAATATCATCACCAGCCATGAGCCGGACAGCGGCGCGCCGGTGGTGTATGAGCCCAATCCTACTTATCAGAATATTTTTGGTCGCATTGAATATAGCAATATACAGGGTTCATTGTTTACCAACTTCCGTATGATTCGACCCGGCGCCCTGCACAAAGCCAATGGCGGCTATCTGTTGCTGGATGCCGACAAGATGATTCATCAACCCTTTGTCTGGGAATCGTTGAAGCTGGCGCTCAAGTTTGGTGAAGTAAAACTGGATATTTCCCAACATGACTATGGCATGGTGAATTCCATCACCCTGAATCCGCAGCAAATTCCTCTGAGTGTCAAAGTGATCCTGTTGGGCACACGTGATTTGTATTACATGTTGCAGGAATACGATGACGAATTCGAAGAGCTGTTCAGAGTACTGGTGGATTTTGATTCTGAGATCCCTCTAAATAAAGGCAATCTGTACGATTTCGTGGGGCGGGTGCGCAATCATGTGAAAAAGTTGGAGTTTGCCAGCATTTCCAATCCTGCCATGCATAAACTGGTGGAATACAGTTTACGTACTGCAGAGCATCAGGAGCGACTGTCTGCCCGTTTTGCCGACGTAATAGAGCTGCTGCAGGAGGCCGCCTATTTTTGTCGCCAAAAAGGGGCAATTGAAATGGATGTGTCACATATCAATGAAGCGCTGGAAGCCAAAACCCGGCGCAGTGGCCGTATCAGTCAGGCGCTTCTGGACGACATCAAAGAAGGTCAGGTATTAATTGATACCGAAGGGGAGGCCGTGGGTAAAATCAATGGCCTTACCGTGCTGGAAATTGGTGACAGCGTGTTTGGCACACCGGCACGAATTACCTCTACTGTATATGCCGGTTCCAATGGTGTGGTGGATATTGAACGGGAAGTCGAGTTGGGGCAATCCATTCACTCAAAAGGCGTAATGTTGTTAACTGGTTATCTGGGGCACAAGTATGCACAGGATTTTCCGCTAACCTTATCCGCTAACATTGCTATCGAACAATCTTACGGCCATGTGGATGGCGACAGTGCTTCGCTGGCTGAACTGGTGGCATTGCTGTCGGCACTTACCGGCGTGCCGGTGAAACAGGAGTTGGCGGTAACCGGGTCTATCAATCAATATGGCGAAGTGCAATCCATTGGTGGTGTGAATGAAAAGATCGAGGGCTTTTTCAAGTTGTGTCATCACCGTGGATTCAGCGGAAAGCAAGGGGTGGTAATACCGAAATCCAATCAGATCAATCTGATGCTAAATAGTAAAGTCGTTGAAGCGGTGAAAAAAGGCGTGTTTCACATTTACTGTGTGGCGACAGTGGATGAAGCCGTTACCATACTGACGGGTATTGATGCAGGTAAACTCTCCGCAAAAGGCAGGTTCCCCAAATCATCGGTGAACTATAAGGCATTACAGCGACTGAAAAAGATCTCCGACAGTATTAATGGTGCGGATGAAGATTAGCGACTGATTCAGCGGTTATAGCTGAACAGTGTCATTCTCGTTCAAAATCAGTAGTGGTACCGAGGAGTTTAACTGCTGGTGCATATGCAATAGCCTAAGCAGGGCAGAGTGGGAGCTGTGATCTCCCATTTGCCAACTGTTGTTGCCATAACCCCAGGGGATCATCACCTTACATTCCAGCTCTTCGGCAGCAATGAGAGCGTCCTCAGGCGTGGTGTGAACAAATCGGTACCAGGACCCTGCTTCAGGATGATAATAGGACGCAATCGGCATTAGACAGACATCCATTGCCCCAAGACGGTTTTTAATCTCTTTGAAATGTGGCGAATAGCCCGTATCACCCGCAAAGAAAATTTTGTGTTCAGCTTGCTCAATTACCCAACCGCCCCAAAGCGTGGTGTTTTCGTCTTCGTACAAAAAGGGAACCCAAATCCTGCCACTGAAATGGTTGGCAGGTACAAAGGTCAAATTGAGTTCATTCACTGAAGTTTCGGAAAACCAACTCATCTCATTAATAGTATAACCGCCATCAGGGAAATGCTCTGCAAAACCCATAGGCGTATAGTACTTAGCGCGGTTACCGATGGCTTCGATATCACTTTTGTTAAAATGGTCGTAGTGAATATGGGAATACAAAACGGCGTCTACGGATTGTAGTGTTTGCTCAGATAGCCATGCCGGTTCGCTGCGCTTAACACCGCCAGTCAGTTGGAACGCCCAGTTAACCGGCCAGTCGAATTGCCGACTAACAGGGTCAAGCAGTACCAGGCTGCCATCTGAACTTTTAATGGAAAAGCTGGCGTGCCCCAGCCATTGTATTTTAAATCCGCTTTGTAATTCAGTGGTTGATTGAGGGCCTGTATATCGACAATTCTGTGCCGGTGTCTGGCATTCAACCCAGGGTGATTCTGGATAACAATCCTCGGTGCAGGTCACCGGATATTCTGGCTTTTTGGAAATCAGATTGTTAAAGCGCACTTTGCTGGTGTCTTTCTCATTGTATTTGATAACGGCATCAGGCCCATTAATTTGCGTGATGCGGTTGTTACTACTACAACCGGCAAGAATCGCCATAGCTGACAGCACCACCAGACAGCCGCTAACTCTTTTATGCACTTTAATTCACCCCGAAAAAAACGCTATATTCTATCCGGATGATCGTAAATTGGTATTCTTTTTAGCAATAGTTTCAGCGCTTGCCAATAAATACCCCACAGGGTTTTGATGGTGATGTGGGGGAATTTAAACAGGGTTTTACCCATAGTGCGATTGTTTAACGGTGAACGTTTCAGAGCAATCGCTGCTGAAAAGTGCTTGTGCTCTTTTATGCAATCCAGCTGTAATTTTAGCGATTGACCGGGTGCTGCTATTTGCCATTGATATTGCATGTCGATGGGGTTAAATGGCGACACGTGAAAGGCTTTATCAGTCATATCTTGTTGTGCTAAGTCCACCAGGTAGCAATGTCTTTCGTTCCAGGGGGTGTTACTCACCTCAGCCAGCATGTGGGTGAAGTTTCCGTTTGAATCCTTCAAGTAGTAAAAATTAACCGGGCTAAAGTACATTCCTAAGATACGCAGTGGCGAAAGCAGAAATATCTTGCCAGTTAAGCTTTTACCGGCAAGCGACGACATGGTTTCCAGCGCTTCCTGTTTCAGACTGTTTTGGTTTTTAGACAGGTAATCACTGCGCCTAAACTGTACCCAATTAAAGCGGCCTTCACTGAAAAAGCGCAATTGTTTGTCCAAAAGCTGAACTTCGTCCAGGTCCAGCCAAAACATCATGATATGGTATTTAAAACTGTGCACTTTAGGGCTGTACCTGTGATGCCAGGTTTCACCAATGTACAGAGCACTGTTTAAATGAATATCATCTTCTTTCACAGGGTTTCACCGAAACGTTGGCATACATCTAAGGCACTCTTCAGGCCATCTTCATGAAAACCGTTGTACCAATAAGCGCCGCAAAAGTGCAATCCCTCAACACCACAAATTTGCTTCCGCTGTTGCTGTGCTTTGATGGTCTGCTCACTAAATTGTGGATGTGCATAGTTAAATTTGCGCAGAATCTTTTCCGGGTTGATTTTGTGCGTGGCATTCAGGGTGACACAGAAGGTGGTGTCGGATGTCAGACGCTGCAAGATATTCATATCATAGGTTAGTGTGGCCGGTGCGGTTTGTTCATCACTGCTACCATCCAACAGATAATTCCAACTGGCCCAGGCTAATGGCCGTTTTGGTAACAGGTTTGTGTCTGTGTGTAAAACCACTTCGTTGTCAGCATAGGGAATGGCTCCCAGAATAGATTGCTGCTGTTCGCTGGGGTTATCTAACATTTTCAGTGCCTGGTCACTATGACAGGCGAAAATTACCTCTTCATAAATACCATTCAGGTTTTCGTTGTGGCTTTCGACAAAATAACCTTGCTCATTTTTAACCACCTTTGTTACACCACTGTTCAGAAAAATTCGGTCTTTAAAGTTGGTAGTTAGTGGGCCAATGTAGCTGCGCGAGCCACCTATCAGGGTATACCATTGTGGGCGGTCAGTGATGTTGAGCAGCCCATGATTCATAAAAAACTGCAAAAAGAAGCGCAAAGGGAACTGTCTGACATTTTCCAGGCTGGAGGACCAGATGGCGGCACACATGGGTAGGATATAGTTGTGAGCAAAATCATCACTCAACTGGTGTTTATCCATTAAGTCGCCCAGTGTGGCATTGCTGTCAAACGTTGGGGTAGAGTGTTCCAGTTTGCACAGCTTGTTGAATTTCAGGATATCCCTGACTATGCGAATAAACTTTGGTCTTAGCAGGTTACGCCGCTGGGCGAACAGAGTATTCAGGGTGTTGCCATTATATTCCAGGTTTTGTGCGGTGTTTTTGACACTGAAACTCATTTCAGTGGGTTGCCGTTTTACCTTTAACTGATCCATCAGTTTAATGAAATTGGGATAGGTCCAGTCATTGAATACGATAAAGCCGGTATCAATCGCGTAAGATTTACCTGCCACGTCAACATCGACCGTGGCAGTATGACCGCCGATATAATCATTGGCTTCGAAAATCGTGATGTCGTGGTGTTTGTGTAATAAGTAGCCGCAAGTTAACCCTGATATTCCGGTACCGATAATCGCAATCTTTTTGCTCACTGTTATGCCTTGTAATTCTTGATTTTGTTTTTGACGAATCGAACCAGATTTTTGAGCACCGGAATGTGTTCATAGAACATGGCCCCCATGTCATAAAAATCGGTTTGCGCAACAATTAAATTATTATCTATTTTGAGTTCACTTACGCCGTCCAGCTTAATTTCGTTGCCTCCGGCCAGTTTGGGATGTTCCAGTATCATTACCCAGCGAACAAAGGCGAAATCCGTCGCATTGGTGATGTGCTGGATGTGAAACTCACAGCGCCGGGTGGTTTCCAGCAGGTGTTTGAAATATTCATGCACAGTCACCAATCCCACATGGCTCCCCACCGGGTCGGTAAAAATGATATCTGGGTGGTAGATAGTTTGCAGTTGTTCCAACTTATCTGTTCGTAAATCTTTGTAGAAATCGGTAAAGTTATCTAATACTGACATTGAAGTCGCTCGTGGTAGAGTCTGAATGTTCCTTCGATTAGTACAGGCCAGAAGGAATTTAAGATCAAGGTTAATCCATATGTGTGCCGATTCAGTAAACAACAGTAACGACGAGTTATTGGGAGAATAAAGTTTTGTCAGATTCTGTGCAAATTCCGTTATTTCCTCTGTCCGCTCATATTTTTCCCGGCGGCAAGATGGCGCTTCGGATATTTGAAGCCCGCTATCTGCGCATGGTGAAAGAAACCTTAAAAGCGCAAACCGGATTTGGCATTTGTATGTTTAACGCCCATGGTGATAAAGAAAGAAATCAACATATTTATCCGATAGGCACATACGTCAAGATCATTGACTTTGACATGCTGGATGATGGTTTGCTTGGTATCACTGTTGAAGGGCAGTACTTGTTCACGGCGGGGGAAATTCAGACACAGCAAGACGGCTTGCGGGTGGGGGAAATTGAGGAATTACCTTTGTGGTCATCTGATACCTTTCCCGGTATAGACGCCCCGTTATTGCAGGAGCGTCTGGTGCAAATCATAGCCAGTTATCCGGAGCTTCAATCACTGTACACCGATCCTCCCCTAAAAGACTTGTCCTGGGTGGTGTTTCGATGGTTGGAATTGCTACCCATAAAGGCCGCAGACAAACAACAATTGATGACGCAACAAAACCCCAAAGTCGTCGTGGAATTTTTAGAATCATTAATCAGGTGATCTTTTTATCGCTAATGTCCGTAGTTTTGGATAAGCTCACAAAAAGGTAGAAATCATGCTGGTTGGAATGTCGGTGACTAAAGAGCAGGCGCGCGTTCGGGAACCCAAAGAATGCGCAAACGAAATGTCTGATTGCCTGCGTAAAGTAGCGGAACAGCGATGTCGGGTATCATTCTCCACGTTGTTCAGTTTTTTTGCTCCGAGGGTTAAATCTTACGCGCTCCGTCAAATAGGCAACGATGCGCTGGCCATGGAGCTGGTGCAGGACACCATGACCAATGTTTGGCAAAAAGCACACCTGTTCAATCAGGAAAAGGGCTCTCCTTCAACCTGGATATTTACCATTGCCCGAAATATTCGTTTTGACATGCTGCGCAAGCAGCAAAATCGCAAAGAAGACATATGCTCCGATGACTTGTGGCCAGTGCTGGTAGAGCAAACTGCCGATCCTGGCGAAGTCGATATCGAAGAGCAAACTACGCTCGACCAGGTGGGAGAATATCTGGACAAACTACCGGCGAAACAGCAGGTTGTGATAGAGGCAATCTATGTCAAAGGCAAATCCCAACAAGAAGTGGCTGATGAGTTGCAAATCCCTTTAGGTACGGTGAAGTCCCGCACCCGGTTAGCACTGCAAAGATTGAGAGAGATTTTAAAGGAACATGATTAAGTACCATCCCGACCACAATCAATTGCTTCAATTTGCCAGGGGCGAGGCAGAACCCGCCTGGGCGCTATTGATTGCTGCTCACGTTGATATGTGCCCGCATTGCCAGGATGAACTGGACAGCATCACCGAAAAGTTGAGTGAGCAGCTGTTACCAGAGGCATCATTGGCGACAACAGATATCAGCTTCGACAGCATGATGTTTGACATCATGAAGCTGGAACCCATCGAGACAGAGACGGTTATACCTGAAAAACACTTTCTGGAATGGGAAGGTCGACAGTTCGAGTTACCGCGGGCGCTGCGAAGAGTCGCGACAAAAACGGAGTCATGGACAAAATTGGTGGGTAAGCTTTGGCAGGCACCAGTAGATCTGGGTGATATGGGTAAAGGTCACTTTATCTATATGGAAAAAGGTGGCAGCGTGCCGGAGCACACACATCGTGGCAACGAGCTGACCCTGGTGATCAATGGCGAATTTGAAGATGGTCATCGCTGCTATGACACCGGTGATTTTATTTTGATGAACCAGGACAATACTCATATGCCGGTATCCAATCATGACGATGGCTGTCTGGTGTTTAGTTTTGTGGATCAGCCACTGCACTTTACCTCGGGACTAGCCCGTTTGCTAAACCCCTTTAGCCATTTATTCTTTAAATAAGCGAGCCGCTTTAGATAAAAGCGGCTGGTTGTTCTCTTAAACCACTCAGATAATATTCCCGCCCTAATTTGAAATGCCTGTTAATTAATCTGGTTAATGGTGACAGTTTAAAATCAGTGTTCTGATGTACTTTTTTATTAGGGGAGCTTCCCTAAATCCCCCTTTTGCCCCGGGTGCGAGAAAGCATAAGCCTGTAGGTCGGAATTTATTCCGACAAAAGGACTAAATTTAACCACAGCTGTCCGATTAAAATCGAACCTACAAACCAATCGGGTAAGCTTCAAGATCATCTTTCTGATTAATGTACGGGGTACAAACATCCCTGTGGCCTTTTTTTGCACCTGCAAAAAACGGCATTCACTACATCCACTTAGCTATGGCAGTCAGCCAGGCCATCCACGGCTGGCGCAACCGCTAGGCTCCTGGTTAGAGAAAGAGTTATCCTTTTGGTGAGCCCTTTTTCAAAATATCAACCTTCAGTGTTCTGATGTACTTTCTTCTTAGGGGAGCTCCCCTAAAACCCCCATTTGCCCCGGGTGAGAGAAAGCATAAGCCTCAAGCGAAGAACCTGAAAGACCGACAATGCTGGCACATCCTTGTGCCAGCATTGTCGGTCTTTCAGGTTTTTTCTTCACTTTCGGCTTATCTCGCACAGGGGCAGGAAACCTATGGACTTCGAACTAAACAGTGGAGGGGCAATGAAAGTACCAAAAATGAATGTCGTTGTTATTTTGAATAGCAGAAAAAAATCATTCGAAGTGGCTGCTTTTTTAAGATAGCTGTCACTTACCTTGTACTTCTCCACTGACTGCTAACACACCAGAGCGGACAACCGGTGTTAATGTTACGATTGACTACATTTTTAAGTTGGCGGACGTTCAACTCTTAATAAATGACTGCTTTCAGCGAAAGCCGGTTTATTGCGGCTTGTTATCTTTTTCCTATACATCCAGCTTTTGAAATCGAATGAAGACCCAAACATTTGATACTATAAAAAATCAATCTATATATCTAAATTTTCCCTTAAAGTATTCCCACTCACGACTATTTAATGTTGGTTGAAAATATTTCATATTCTCCCCACTAAGAGGTTCCCAATGCAAAAGCATGCCAATTTTTTTTGAGCGTATAATCATTATTTCCTGGCTCTTATACGTTTCAATGGACCTTGCCTCTAATTCCTTTTCGTTATTCTCAAGTTGTTCATCGGACAATAAACCAGGCCATTTGACACCGAGATTGTTTCCGACATCAACGCTTTTTATTGGAATGAATTTGTGAGGAGGGGGCTGCTTCCATCCGTAACTTGTTTCGAACGCATATTCATACCCAACAACTTGTATTGATGCATTTTGATAATTAGAAGGGAGTTTGCTGATATCGTGCAGAGTTCCTATCGCTATTGACTGAGCGTTATCTATCAATTCAGATACTGCTATATCAATTGCTTCAGCTTTAGCTCTTTCGTATTCCCCTTTACTAAGCAGCGGGTCTTTCAAGGGGGTTGCCATTTCTAAAGGGTAAAGAGAAAACATATAATCATCGAACAACGTTTGAAATTCGAAAGCTAAATCACTTTCTTCTATGCTGCAATCAAACTCGTTTTTAAAGGAATTAATCTCTTTTAGGTAATCTGATTCATCGGCTATTATAGCTTCAAATTTTGACAGTGAAATCAGTAGTTTATCATGCAAGAGATTTGCATAGGAATCTTGAAGTTCACTATTAAAAAATTTGTTATATTTGCACTTTTCTGAAGCGACCTTAAGTTCCGAGAATTTTGAGTATGCCTTGAAAGCATATTTAATAACATTATTATTTTGAGCTACCAATGGTGCGACATATAAAAATAAACCAAAACATAAAACTGTACTTCTTAACACTATTACTTCCAATTTACGATTTATAATAATTTTATCTAATTTCTGCTGATTTTTTAAAGCAGGTAAATAAACGTATCAGACAAAAAGCGTGAAGTCATCAGTACGAATCTGGATGAATGGCTTGGTTAGGCTTCGAGTTCATCTGAGTAATTCCATTACCCAAGATTTTTCTTGGAGCGGTAAATTGAATATTAGCAAGTAGCGATGACACCCATAACAAAGATCTAACTTCTAAATATGGGGCACAAACTGGCAGGCTAAAATGTCGAAGCCGCCTGCCTGTTTGTGTCCCCGCCCGCCGGCGGGCGGCATAATTTTTTTGTTATGCATAACTTAATATATCCTTATAGCCTTTAACGTGATTATTTTTACCGCACTTAAATCATATGTTTGACCACTTAAAACTTTAGGAACTATTCTTGATTTATATGTGGCCGTTTCATTGGTTTGTTGATGCCATTGCCATTGTTTGAAGTCACCACTTGAACTCTCTGGCTGCCCCTCCAATAGATATTTCCCATCTTTACCAACTTGGATGATATCCACGTTTTCTGCTCTTGCCTCCCTGACTTGAATATGAGTGTTTAAAAAACAAATAAAATCCCAATCAGAATGTTCATGAGCTGTTCCATTGGCTCTTGAGCCAATAAACCAAATAGACTTTATGTCTTCTTTTTCAAAAAGCCCTGACATTACGTTTTGAATATTTCGGGGTAGCTCGAAATTCATATAAATGCATAACGCCGCAAATAAACGGTAAAAATTAGTTGGCTAAACTTGTGAGGAACGAACAAAGCCATCAACTTGCGTGTATTCCAAGTCTGCGCTAGCAACGTTATTAATTTCTAAGGTTAAGCTGCTTATATAGCGAGGCTCTTGTGCTGAATCCGTAAGAGGGAAACGAATTATATATTTGTTTTCAGACTCAACAAAACTCGCGAAAGCCTGAAACCCCTTTGGAATTTCTAGTGAGCATCCAGCAGATAACGATGAAAAAAACGTCAGAAAAACTAAAAAATATCGCATCTTTATTATAGGTGTATAACGCTTACAATAACGGGAAAAGCCGAGTGCTTTGGCACGAAGTGCCTGCGAGGATTTTTCCCAATGAGCGCAGCGATTGCTGTTAATTGTTTTGTTAGCACTAAACATGCTTGCAAACCTTAGCAAGCTTTTGCTTCCTTTCTTCAAGTTCTTCGATTTTTGTATCTACATCTTGCTGTGCCGCTTTACTTTTGAACTTTTCCAACGTTAAGTGAAAGTCTATTATTTGAGATTTTGGGATTATAATCGTTTTGTTATTCTTGAAATCCCAAACTAAGTAATTACTTGATGAAACTGCAATTATACTTGCACATTTAACCTTACTCTTACCACCATGGTAAACGATGTTGTAAAAAGCAGCATATCCATTTTTTATACTAGAAGCATCTAATGAAGGAGATGTAAAAGGGGCAATTAAAATAAAAAATATAACTGGTACTATAACTAGTGAAATAACTACTGTGAAGAATGTTTTTGGTCGGCTAACCTTCGACTCCGCAACTTCTGCTTTGCTCCCCAGAAGAGAGGCAAGGATAAAAAGTCCAGACAAAAGAATTATTGATATAAAAAATGTCTTGCTAAGGAAAAGAAGTTTAATTAGATCGGTGAAGTCAACAAAATGCAGATAGCTCAAACCGAATTTTCCAAAATAGCTCTCTGCGTAGAAGATACTAATACCTAAAGATAAGCCTACTACAAGTGTAGAAATTGAAGGCCAGTGTTCCTTTGAAAACTCTAACATTGATAAAATCTGTGTTTTATTGAGCATGAACATCCTAGTTTAGTGCTAACAATTTAATATCGACCCATTGGATCGTTTTTCTACTTTAACTTGGGTAGATTATATACTTTGTGCTTGCGATAACAAATTTACCTAGGCAAGGTCACTTCTTGGAAGCAGAGGCTTTTCAATTTCTGGTCTGAGGACAGAAACGACCCAAAGGGTCGTTTTCCTGACTATGGGAGCAAACGCTTGTTTGAATTGGTTAATTAAAAAATTTTTCGATGACCGCTTTTGGCACAAATCGGCCCTTTAACAATTACCAATCGAACGTCAGCAAAACGGTATGAGCCGCCAATGAGCAAACTCATTTTAAATTGATTACATAATGCCTGGATGTTAGTTCGAAGCTCGGATAAATCTGGCCCTTTCGCGAGATAAGCTGAAAGCGCAGGAAAAACCTGAAGATTGGCAACAAGGATGTTGCCCAAGTCAATGCTGGCACACGGAAGTGCCATCATTGACGGTCTTCGGGTTCTGCGATTGAGGCTTATGTTGTCTCGCGTCCGGGCCAAAAGGGGGTTGAAGGGGATCTCCCCTTCGAAGAAGCAACATCATAGAACCAAATTTGAAGATCAGCATCCATCTTCAAATTGGTAAATTCCAGCGACAGATATACGGTAACCCCTGCCTTCTGGCAATAACCGCCACAATACTCATTTTGAATTCCTCAAAACCCTATACCTCTATCAGTTCGAAGTTCGGACTAATCTGGCCCTTTCGCGAGATATGCTGAGAGGGCAGGAAAAACCTGAAGATTGGCAACAAGGATCTTGCCCAAGTCAATGCCAGCGCAGGGAAGCGCTATCATTGACGGTCTTCCAGTTCTGACCTTGAGGCTTATGTTGTCTCGCGTCAGGGCCAAAGGGGGTTGAAGGGGACCGCCCTTTCGAAAAAACATCAGAGAACTAATGTAGAAGCTTCGCACCCTTCTTTAAACCTGGTATTGCCGAAATTACGGCCAAATTGCAGACACAAAAAAACGCGCCGAAGCGCGTTTTTTAATATCTGTTTAGCAGAATAAAACTTATCCCAACAAGTCACTATTGGGATAGTTTAGCCTCAGGGTTTCCATGGCATTATTTTTCAGTTCTTCCAGGCCCAGTAAATCGTAACATTCCACCATAATTTCCAGTGCGGTTTGCACATGCACGGTATCGGAGAAGTTTTCCACTATGTACTGACCTCTGTTAGCAGCTGCCACATAGGCTTCGCGCTTTATGTAATACCGGGCGATAGCTAATTCATAGCGGGCCAGGCGATCTTTAATAAACACCATACGCTTTTTAGCGTCAGCGGCATATTTGCTTTCGGGAAACTTAAAGATCAAATTGTTGAAGTCATTAAAGGCTTCGCGTGCTTTGGATGTATCTCTGTCGGCGCGATCTAAATTAAAAATCTCCTGAAAGAAATTTTTATCAAACTCCATATTCACGATGCCCCGCATGTAATAGGCGTAGTCTACATCTGAATGGTTGGGGTTTAGTCGGGTGAAACGATCAATAGTCGCCAAGGCTTCATCATTTTTACCGGATTTAAAATACGAATAAATCAGATCCAGTTGCACCTGACTGGAAAATGGGCCAAATGGATAACGGGAGTCCAGGGCACTTAAAATGGTTGCGGCGTTACTGTAGTTACCAATTTCCATTGCGGCTTTGGCATCTTCATATAATGCTTCTGCACCTTTGTTAGCAATTGCCAATTCTTCATCATCCGGGGAAGACGAACAGGCGGCCAGTACAGCAGTGAATAACAACGAAATGAGAGCGCGTCTAAAATTTGTTCGAGTCATATAAAATTTTATCTTGTTGTGCATTTAATTCGGGTCGCGTTTAGCGTCGACCGGCAATACTATACGATTCCCGTGCTGATAAGAACAATTAACTGCTATAAAAGTTCCGAATTCTGGTAACATAACGCTAATTTTTTGAACCTGAGCTGAAGGCTGTAACAGGTTTTCACACACATGAGTTTATTTAGGAAATTCTTTTGCAAGTTGTATCGTTAAGTGCCGAATTAGAACTTCAACATGCCGGGCTGCGTCTGGATCAATGTCTGGCCGAATGTTTTGATGATTTTTCTCGTTCGCGATTAAAAAACTGGATATTAGAAGGCAATGTCAAAGTCGATGGGCAGGTTGTCATTACTCCAAGGCTGAAAATGAAAGGCATTGAAGTGCTTGAACTGGAAGCACAGGTAGAAGATGAGGTTGGATATCAACCTGAAGATCTGCCAATTAACGTGGTGTATGAAGATGACGATATCATCATCGTGAATAAACCTGTGGGTTTAGTCGTGCATCCCGGTGCAGGAAATCAGTCCGGTACTTTGTTAAACGCACTACTTTATCATTACCCTGATATTTCAGTGGTGCCCCGTGCCGGTATTGTACATCGTCTTGATAAGGACACCTCCGGCTTAATGGTAGTGGCGAAAAATATTGCAGCCCATACGCAACTGGTTACCCAATTGCAGGCCAGAGAAATAAGCCGTGAATATGAAGCGGTTGCCATTGGGGCAATGGTGGGTGGCGGTACGGTAGATAAACCTATTGGCCGACACAGTACCAAGCGCGTGGCAATGGCCGTTAAAGAAATGGGCAAAGAGGCGGTTACCCATTATCGCGTTATTGAGCGGTTTCGCGAACATACCCATCTCAGGTTAAAGCTGGAAACTGGCCGTACTCACCAAATTCGCGTCCACATGGATTACATTAAACACAGCCTGGTGGGCGATCAGCTTTATGGCATTGGCTTGAAGTTGCCAAAAAGTGCGACAGAGCAGTTAACAGAACAGCTCAGAGGATTCAGACGTCAGGCCTTGCATGCTGTGCAGTTGGGTTTATTCCATCCGTTAACCGGTGAGTGGATGAGTTGGCAGGCACCGTTACCAGACGACATCAAAGCACTGCTGGTGGCTCTGCGGGAAGACACCGAAGCCTTTGATGAGTTTGCGTAATCAATAAAATTCATGTCCCATTATCTTATTCCTGAATGGCCGGCACCGGATTCGGTTAAGGCCATTTCTACATTGCGCACCGGTGGTGTAAGCCTTGCGCCTTTTGCATCGCAAAACCTGGGCTTACATGTGGGTGATGTCGCGGAGTCTGTGCAGCAAAATCGCAATAATTTACCATGCCCCGAACAGCCCGTATGGCTCAATCAGGTGCACGGCACTGATATCCTCGAACTCAACCATCAGTTAATTGTAAACAACACGGCAGATGGTAGTTACACCCGTGCTAAGCAGCGAGTTTGCGTGGTGATGACGGCAGATTGTTTGCCTGTATTGCTCACTGATACCGCTGGCAGCTTTGTGGCTGCGCTACATTGTGGTTGGCGGGGTTTGGCTGGTGGGATACTAGAGAAATTAATACAAACTATTACGCCTGAAGGGCAGGTGTTAGCCTGGTTGGGGCCCGCAATTGGACCGCAAGCCTTTGAGGTGGGAGGCGAAGTCCGCGAGGCGTTTGCCCCACAGCAAGATGCATTCAAGCCTATATCGGATGATAAATATCTGGCCGACATATTTGCAATAGCAACCATGAAGCTTAATGCCTGCGGCGTTCATCAGGTGTATGCCAGCGGGCTTTGTACCTATTCTGATGAATCTCGCTTTTTCAGTTATCGCAGAGATGGACAAACCGGAAGAATGGCAACACTTATCTGGTTGCAATAACTCCTGTCATCACAATTGCATTATTTTTAGTTAAATCTATTCTTGAATCTGTGCCCGGCAAACCCATCTAGTTCTGTAGTTAGTATTATTCGGAAGTAAGAATGAGATTAGATCGCTTAACCAGTAAATTTCAGGTCGCTATATCTGATGCGCAATCCCTCGCGTTAGGACGGGATCATCAATACATCGAGCCTGTTCATATCATGATGGCCCTCATGAATCAGGAAGGCAGTACCGTTAAATTATTAATGGAAGCCGCTGGCGTCAACGTTAATAGTCTGCGTTCTGTACTTGCTGAAGCACTTGATAAGTTACCACGCGTCTCCGGCATCGGTGGTGATGTCCAGCTTTCCAAGGAAGCGGTTGTCACATTGAACTTGTGCGATAAGGTGGCGCAAAAACGCAAAGATGATTACATCACCTCGGAGATATTTGTTTTGGCGGCCACCAAAGAGCCGGGCAAATTGGGTGAGTTATTGCGTAAGTTGGGTGCTACTGAACAAAATATCGAGGCGGCCATCGAGAAATTACGTGGCGGTCAAAAAGTGACTGATCCCAATGCCGAAGATGTCAGACAGGCATTGGAAAAGTACACCACCGACCTGACACTCAGAGCGGAGCAGGGCAAGCTGGACCCGGTAATAGGGCGCGATGAGGAAATTCGTCGCACTATCCAGGTATTGCAGCGCCGTACCAAAAATAACCCGGTATTAATTGGTGAACCAGGCGTAGGTAAAACCGCCATTGTGGAAGGCCTGGCCCAACGCATCATTAATGCAGAAGTGCCTGAGGGGCTAAAGCACAAGCGCGTTTTGTCACTGGACATGGGCGCGCTGGTGGCGGGTGCTAAGTACCGCGGCGAATTCGAGGAACGCTTAAAAGCGGTTTTATCTGAGTTAGCCAAAGAAGAAGGCAATGTCATCCTATTTATTGATGAGTTGCACACTATGGTGGGAGCCGGTAAAGGCGGCGAAGGGGCTATGGATGCCGGGAACATGCTTAAACCCGCGCTGGCACGCGGTGAATTGCACTGCGTGGGTGCCACCACTTTGGATGAATACCGCAAATACATTGAAAAAGATGCCGCCCTGGAACGTCGCTTCCAGAAAGTATTGGTGGAAGAGCCCACAGTGGAAGACACCATTGCCATACTGCGTGGTTTAAAAGAACGCTATGAATTACACCATTCGGTAGATATTACCGATCCGGCTATTGTTGCAGCCGCAGCCTTATCCCATCGTTATATCAGTGACCGTCAGTTGCCAGATAAAGCAATAGATTTGATTGACGAAGCGGCATCCCGTATTCGTCTGCAGATTGATTCAAAACCAGAGGATATGGATCGTCTGGAACGCAAAATCATTCAGTACAAACTGGAAGAACAGGCGCTCTCCAAAGAAACCGATGAAGCCAGCTTCAAGCGCCTCGCGGCCATGGAATTGGAACGCGAGAAGCTGGAAAACACGCTGGCAGAGCTGGAAAAAGTGTGGTCAGCAGAAAAAGTGGCCATGCAGGGTGCGCAACACATCAAACAAGAGCTTGAACAGGCAAAACTGGATCTGGAAATTGCTCGTCGTGCCCAGGACCTGAACAGAATGTCTGAATTGCAATATGGTCGTATTCCTGAGCTGGAACAAAAACTGGACTTTGCTAACCTGTCCGAGAAGCAACAGCATTCTACCTTGCTAAGGAATAAAGTAACTGACGTTGAAATAGCAGATGTGCTGTCACGCTGGACCGGCATACCAGTGAATAAAATGCTGGAAGGCGAAAAAGAAAAGTTATTGCAAATGGAAGAGCAATTGCATTCCCGGGTTATCGGTCAACAACAGGCTGTCGGCGTGGTGTCCAATGCAATTCGTCGTTCCAGAGCCGGGTTGTCTGATCCTAATCGCCCCATAGGTTCGTTTTTATTTTTGGGGCCCACCGGTGTCGGTAAAACTGAGCTGTGCAAAGCACTGGCTGAGTTTATGTTCGATACTGAAAATGCCATGGTGCGCATAGATATGTCTGAGTTTATGGAAAAACACTCAGTTGCCCGACTGGTAGGCGCGCCCCCCGGATATGTCGGGTATGATGAAGGCGGTTATCTGACCGAAGCGGTAAGACGTAAACCTTATTCGGTTATTCTCCTGGATGAAGTGGAAAAAGCCCACCCTGATGTCTTCAATATTTTATTGCAATTGTTAGATGATGGTCGCCTGACAGATGGTAAAGGGCGCACAGTTGACTTCAAAAATACTGTGGTGATCATGACCAGCAACCTGGGCTCAGATCTGATTCAGGAACAGCATCTGGAAAAAGACTACGAGCAAATGAAAACTACAGTCATGGAAGTGGTTGCTGACCATTTCCGTCCGGAATTTATTAACCGTATCGATGATACCGTGGTATTCCACCCGCTAGGCAAGTCACATATTAAGTCGATAGCGTCTATTCAGTTGCAGCACTTGCATAAGCGACTGGTGGAACAGGAGATGACCTTAGAGGTCACGGACGCGGCGTTAGCGAAAATTTCAGAAGCTGGATTCGATGCAGTGTTTGGCGCGCGCCCACTGAAAAGGGCGATTCAACAGGAAATTGAGAACCCATTGGCGCAACGATTATTGTCAGGTGATTTTAAAAAAGGTGACAATATTACAGTGGATGTTGACGGTGAAAACCTGACTTTCAATGCAAACGCCTAAGGAATTATTCTCTTAATCTAAAAGCATCAACCTGGTTGGTGCTTTTTTATTTTTACTTCTGTTAATAACCCTGTGTTTTTGTGCTATTTTCTCTGTCTACTTGGAGGAATGAATGACAGAAACAAAAAAGAAAGGCATTTACCTGTTGCCTAATCTTCTCACCACAGCTGGTATCTTCTCAGGATTTTATGCTGTTGTTGCTTCAATGAATGGACAGTTTATCTCTGCAGCCGTTGCCGTATTTATTGCCATGATCTTTGATGGACTGGATGGCCGGGTCGCCCGGATGACCAATACCCAAAGTGAATTTGGTGCTGAATATGATTCAATGGCAGATATGGTTTCTTTTGGTATGGCGCCAGCGTTAATAGCGTACAACTGGGCTTTGTCCGGACTCAATAAATTGGGTTGGTTAGCCGCATTTATTTATGTTGCCGGTGCTGCCTTAAGGCTGGCTCGCTTCAACACAACCGTAGAAACTGCGGATAAACGCTTCTTTCAGGGGCTGCCAAGCCCATCTGCTGCAGCACTGGTAGCCGGCATGGTTTGGGTCGGTGAAGAATACCAGGTAAAAGAGGTGTTCAATCTGGCATTTGTCGAGGTGCTGGTATGTTTGATTACTGCCGCCGCCGGAATTTTGATGGTGAGTAATTTCAAATATAATTCATTTAAAGAAGTAAACTGGCATGGCAAAGTGCCTTTCGTTGCCTTGTTACTGGTTTGTGTCGTATTCATCATTGTGGCAACAGAGCCATCTTTAGTTTTATTTCTGGTCTTCGCCCTATACACAGTCGCCGGGCCCATCAATACCTTTCGAACTGTAGACAAGGTTAAGTTGGAGCACGTCCTGGGTGATGCGGAAGAAGGCGATGCTGATTTTAAAGAATCAAAGCCCGCAGAGGTAACAGACAGTAACCAGGATAAAAAACAGAGCGAAGGCAGTTAAACCTGTTTTATATCGTTAATCCATAAAAAGCCGTCTGAAAGACGGCTTTTTTGTTGTTTAAATATACAGATCTCAATTAACTATCTGTTTTTTATGGATAAAATCGAATTAGAAGACTTCAGATAAAATAACTATTAATTTCTTAAATAGCGCTTGCAATCGCAAATTATCTGCTTATAATGCGCGCCACATTGAGTTGAACAGCTCAAGTCCAGGTTCTCAGAACTTAGATTTGAAAAGAAAGTTAAAATTTTTTTAGAAAAAAAGATTGACACTGTAACTCAACAGCGTAGAATGCGCCTCCGCTTCGGGAGATAAACGAAGAAGCTAACAAAAACAAGTTAGCAACGGTCGAAACACTGCATTCATCCGTGAATGGTTTCGACACTCGTACATCCGTGTACATCGTTCTTTAACAATCAGCAATAAGACAATCTGTGTGGGCATCGATTGATTTTGATGTCGACCCAAAAAATTTATATATTCGATTTTAATTGAAGAGTTTGATCATGGCTCAGATTGAACGC
>NZ_JAJEWQ010000003.1:0-82161 GCF_020687805.1 Planctobacterium marinum
TAAACCGCTGAAGTTCGCCATCACTGGAATTCAGAATGTACCAGTATTGATTCGACGGGCGGCGCACCGCAATATCGGTTATGCCATCACCATCATAGTCTGCCGGAACCGGAATATCCTCGGCCTGTTTACCAAAATTAACGCGTTGAATTTCACCATCTGAGCTGTTTTTAATATACCAGTACTGGTTGGATGGCCGTCTTACTGCCACATCGGCAATACCGTCGCCATCAAAATCCCCCGATACCGGAATGTCATTTGCAGATTTACCAAATTGCTCCCGCAACAACGCGCCACCGGATGACTGACTGATATACTGGAAATAATTGGACGGGCGGCGCACTCCCACATCGGCTTTACCGTCGCCGTCGTAATCAAAGGCAACCGCGGATGCATCTGGTGTTGTTACTCCGGGCAGTGGTAAGCTGACACTGTCCAGGTAAACCCGATCATCGCCATTCGACACGGATTCATCTTTGGTATAAGTCCAGGTCAGTGTATGAGTACCTGCTGATACAGGCTGTGAAACCAGTAAGAAATCCTCTTCACCTGACCACCGTTTAATAAACTGGCCATCCACATAAAAACTAAGAAAATCATAATCGTATTCAGTTGAAATCTTAACGTTAAAACTGACCGTGCCCGCCCCAAAGGTATTGGTGTAGCTTATCGTGGAGGAGCCGCGATCCTTGATTACTCCTGAGCCAAGGCTAAAAGTCCCTTCCCCGGCAGAGCCAAGTGCAAATCCCCATCCGCCGAGATCCCAGTCTTCCAGGCCCAACGGACTCTCAAACTGGAACGGTTCACCTGCGGTTGGAGCTTCGAGATCAGTTACATAAGTTCGGCTATTTATCGGCACAACGATGTTATCAATCCAGGCGCTATCCTCGCCTGAACTGACACCTTCATCCTTTTGATATTGCCAGCTAATAACGTGTGCTCCGGCCTCGATGGGGATGGTGTAAGTTTCCCAGTCTAGTTCACCTGACAGATTTCTGACCGCTCTGCCATCCAGATACACCACCAAATAATCATAATTTGCTTCGCTGGACACCTTGGCGTCAAAACTCACGAAACCTCCTGAGCTGACAATCAACATATCCAACACACTGATTTGATTGTCTGATATATCAGCAGCTTGAAGACTATTATTGCCAGAGGACGCTGCACTGTTCACCCGGGTCCAGGGGTGTTCCCCAATAAAGTTAAATCGGTTTAGCTCAGTTTGAGTTTCAAAGTCAAAGTTTACCTCTCCCACAAAGGGGTTTGAATTGGCATCATTTGGGTCGGTACCGGCCAGATATTCGTCCATGTTGGAGGCGCCATCCCCATCTGCATCATCACTTATATCTGTGGCATCCTGAGGATCAAGAAAATTGGCAACTTCATAGGCATCAGGTAGTCCGTCATTGTCTGTGTCAGTATCATTCACCGCCGTGCCAAGCAAAGCCTCTTCAATATTAGACAATCCGTCAGAATCCAGGTCGCCGCTGGCATCTGATGCATCATTGGCATTAAGACCGTTTAAGGTTTCAAAACTGTCTGACATGCCATCGCCATCGCTGTCGGATGTCACGGCAGCCACCACAGAAACACTGGTTTGTGAAACACTGAAGAAAATATTGTCTTCGCAGGATAATCTGAATCGATAGTCTCCCGTTTGTTGTGGCGCGGTCACCACTGCCAAACCGTCGTTGGTCAGACCCGTTGCTACCGTTGTAAAACTGTTGCCGTTATCGCTTGTCACATCCAATGCGATTCGGCTGCAGTCAATTGGCGCATTTTGAGTACCCGCGGTGTTCCAATACAACAAAGATTGGCGCGCAGCTTCCCATTGCAACTGGGCATCAGGTTTTAGCAATCGAAATTGCTGGCCTGAATTAACCGTAGATACCAGCATCGCATCTGTTGTTACGCCACCATTCCCGTCTCTTGCCGTGAGCCTGAAATTGAGTTCGCGAGAGGTTGTAGCGTAAGTCTCACCTATAGTACTGGTGCCGGACATGACATCCGACATTTTCGGTAATGTCCTGGCGGGTGTGCTTAGCGGGGTAAATGAGCGAAACAACGGGCGACTACTGTTATCTACCATAGTTTCAGGGCTGGAAGAGGATGTTCCGATATCCAATTGCTCCCAAATGTACGTTAATGAGTCACCATCGGGATCACTGCCAGAGCCGGTCAATGTAAAGGGCAAATTTACCGGTATTGTATAGTCGTTACCCGCATCCACTGATGGCTGAGTATTGTTTAATGCTGAAGTACTACCACAATTCCCCCCGGCGCCATTATCGATGAAATCACGGATCTCTTCGATAGAGCCAATATGGAAAATCGGATCGGAGTTTTGCTGCAAATTTTGTGTCGCGCAAATGCTGGCATAAGCCATAATGGTGGAACCACTTCCGGGCTCCCAGGCCGTTCCACCATTGCGATTGCCATCACAAAAGCCTGCCGTGCCATTAAAGGTGTGATTTCCTCGAAATTGATGGCCTATTTCATGGGCGACATAATCAATGTAAAAGGAATCGCCGCTTGGAACAGGAGCTCCCGTCACCCCTGACGCTTTACTCGCCGTACATACGACTCCCAATCCGGCGAGGCCGCCTCCTGCCGTGTTTACGATATGCCCAATATCATAATTACTGAAACCAATGGCTCCATTGATGACGCCCGCATTCAAATCTATATCGTCTGTATCATTATTGAATGGATCGGATGTGGCATCCGTAAAGACCAGTGCATCATTACCTGCCACCAGCTCAAATTGCACCGCCAGATCCACCAGATAGACTTGATTGACTCGATTGACCATGGCATTAACAGCGGCCAGACCGTGTTCAACCGTTCCGCCGTGATAGGCCGTGTATTCTGCTGCGGCAGAGACCGCCAGACGATAGGTACGCAATGTATCACCGGTGGCGATGCGTTGCGCAGAATCAAACTTGCGTTCGCTGATATAGGGTTTCAGTTTCGAAAAATCTTCAGTAAATCGGTGGGTTGTATTAGGAATAGCCTTGCTGCGCAAATAACTGATGTAATGACGGGTTTGGTTGCTCACCTGCGGTTCCAGAAATGCCCAATCATTCTTGTAACGATACATGCCATGCAGCCCAAGCAGGCTAAAGCTGAACCGCCCAATATTTTCGCCGAATTGGTTTAACGCTTTGTAGGACCTGATACCAGGATATCTGGCAGCCAGTTCCGGGGCCATAACGCTATCTTCAATCAAAGTAAGCGAGATGTTTTTGCCATCTGGTGCGGGGATCAAGAGTTCAACCTGACTTTGTCCCAACATGAATTGCTTGCGCATTGGTTCATGTTGAAAATTAATATAGCGCGCGTCCAAAGCCCGGGCATTCAAAACCTGGCCGGTCAAATCCATTTTCTGGTTGTTTTCCTGCCAGAATTGATTGGCAGACACAACAAAAGAACAAAAAGCGGCCAACGCTGCCAGTATCTTAACCCTGCTAAACCCCATCTAAAATCCCTACCTGTATTCTAAAACCAAAGCATAGTGCAAATTGCCGGTATTATGTAATGCGTCATATCACCGATTAAACGTTAACGAGATAGCCACCGCGATTATTCCCTTATTGGTTTAAACAAAAAAGCGCTCGTTGGTGAGCAACGAGCGCTTTTTCAACCTGATAACATGCAATCTAACAGGTGCTATTGATCATCAATGATCACCCCACCCGCCGGTGAGGGCTCAGGTTTCTTTTTAGCTGCGCCAGGCAGCACAATACCACCGGCAGCAGAGGGTTTGTGTGTGGCGTTCGCAGGCGGTACGGGTTGATTTTCGCCTTCATGGTAAAGCACAACATCATTATTCAGGCGCACAATGGAGCCAGCGACCATATCTTCGATATTACCCGATACCACACTGGCATAGGACAGTTTCGAGGTCACCCTGACAATGCTCACCTGTCCAACGGGCAACTCCACGCGCCCCAATGACTCCTTTGTATAAGGGTCTATGAGTTTTTCACCAAGCACAAAAACATCATACAATTCGCCCACTTCCAGACTCTTACCGCCCTGATTCAATACTACAGCGTTGTGACTGTTGGAGACCACTTTCAGTGGATAAATGGCATTAACGATATCCCGGGATATCTTTAACGCTGTGTACAAATCGGTTAAGTCAGTATCCAGCATCGCCTTGTCCTGCCACTTCACCTGTCTGGTAGACAGATTAATGATCTTGTAATTGACCTCGCTATACAGATCGAGGATATCTTTGCGCTCTCCGGTAAACTCGTTGATTTCGGTACGTGAATCATCAAAAAGTGCCACTTCCCCTACCACCAGATAATCCAGCCCCAATACCTGCGATAAACGCACTTTTTCACTCAGGGGCGTATCCGCGCTCATCAACAACGCTTTTTCTTTCTGGTATTCAGCATTGTGCTCACGGTCTAGCACGGCAAAACGTCGGGATTGCACTAAATGGGTTTGCAGATTCTCGGCAAACTCTTTGCCGTAACGGCCATCAAACGGCGCAACTACCAGCTTACGTCGCTTGTCTGGCGACAGTCCGGGACTGTCATACTTTGGAATAATCACGCGTAAATCTACTTCGCACTCTTCATCACAATAACTGTTGAGCACTTCATAACTCTTTATTTGTCCCCGGGTTTTCATGGTGGTGATGTTTTCCAGTGCAATACTGGTAATGGCATCACCATTGACTTTCAGTTGATTGGCCTGACGCCATGACTGACTATTGACGTCAACCCCATGTACCTGTGCAATTGCACTCACTAATCCCTTTTCGATTGCAGTTTCTTCGGTCAGCCCCCTGGCAGTTAACTCCACCGCAACATCCTTCGCCAGAACCAAATGGCTGCTCAGCAGTAACGCTGCGCAAGCGATAGTCTTAAAAGTCGTCATCATCGGCTCCATCACTTTCACCTGAAACAGGGGTTATGGTTGCTTTACTGCCTGATGGCTTATTTTTCTTTAGTTCTTTATTGTTTTTGAATGCGCGAGTGGCCTGCTCTGCCATCGGATGCCACATCAATACAACGCCATTGATTTCACGATTGGTTACCGGATGTTTGCTGCTCCAACGCTTTACCTGTTGTAACCCCACCAATCCCTTCACATTTGAGCTAACTTTTGACATCTGGCTAATCTCTTTGATCACTTTAGCCACTGTCTGCTCCTGGGTTTCAATATCGCCCGGTGAATTCATAGTTGCAGAAGCCGTCCTGGATTTGTCACTGGTACTGCTACTGGTTGCTTCCACTCTGCCGACTAAATTGTAAGTTTCCGCGATGTGAGCAAATGCATTTAGCTCGGCATCCAGGTAACTGAATTCACGATTATCTACACATTCCTCATAATCTGCCGGGTTGCAATCATTGCCTGCCATTCCAAACGACAGCAGTACCGGATAGCCTTTTTCATCCCAGTGAATTTTAGTCCCTATCTGATACATCAGGTTGTCCTGATGTTGCTCCAGATAATCCAATACCGGCAGTTTTGCCTTTTCCGGCTCCGGTTCAATATTACCTTTGCTCTTGCGCAGCGATGCCAGGAAGTTCTTTTTCCTGACCGAAGTGGCGATAACAACAGATACGGCGGTGTTACCATTGCTGTCTGTTTTCTCGTAAGACTTCATAATCTGGGTGCCGGTTATGTCCCCCATAGACACAGTTTCAACCGTCTGAGTAACGGCTTTTTGCATCATGGTTTTGCGCTTTGAAGGCGGGGCCGCATCATATTCCTCAGGGTTAACTCCAAGTTCCCGCAATTCACCATCCACCGTAGCATCTGCCAGGGCTACAATCTTATCCAGTAAAGCTTCAAACTGACTTTGCGCCTGAATTTCCTCAGGTGTAAACTCAGGTAACTGATTGCTTTTAAAACTCTTGCGAATCGTTTCGGTAGCGACATTGGTATACAGCTGCTTAAGCATGGCTTCACGCGCTTTTTGCATTGCCTCAGTGTAAGCCAATACCCGGGCATCCCCCCAACCTGATTCGGTGGGACGCAAACTGATTATAGCCGTACCGGCGTGCATGAATACTTGTTTATTTTGTGTTGCAAACTTTCGGCGCTTATCCCTGATGTATTGCTGGGCTTTTTCATCTACATAGGCTGCAGCATCCGCCGGTTTTTCTTCCTGAGCTTGCACGACTTCCTCACCGGTGGCTGCGGGTTGCTGTGCCTGTTCTTCAATCATCACGACATCGAGTATTTCTCCCGCCTGTGCCGTAGATTGCGCAACACTTTGGCTGGTGAACATAACAGGGGTCACCACCATAAACAGGGTTAAAAGTTTTTTAGTACAACACATAAGCATTCCTTTCTTTTTGTTTGTGGACAAACCGAAAAAAGGCTTGGGTAAGCCTTTTTCATCTGTTGCTCTTAATTACCATGAAACTGAATCGTTACGGCCCGTTTTGGCTATGGGGTATTCCCCTTCCCAATAGGCCAGCCCAGTTTCCAGCTGTGTCATGGTTAACTGAAAATAATACTCCACCAGTTGTTTTGAGTTGCTCACCTTGCTGGTACGCTGAATAATCTTGCCACTTAAGCTAAAGTCAGGCGCGTAAACCTGTCCATCTTTTTGGTGGTATTTTGGTTCATCAGGCTGGAGTCTTGTAATTCCCGTGATTTAGCCGTGCTGCTGTCTTCGGGGCCAGCACCGGTAAAACTCACCGCCGTAGTGGTTAAAAACTTGCCGCTGTTTAACAGACCGACCCGGATCTTTTTCACCAGTTGATCAGTATCGATGCGCTGTGTGGTGTCGTTAATAATGTTGTAAATGGACAAGATATAACGCCCACCTTTATCAGCCTCCGGGTGAACTAACAATGGACTGGCAATAATCTCATCCAAAGCCTGGTTCGCTGCGGCCTCAAAATCTCTCTGCGACAGTCCCATTACAACGGTATCTTCATCATGGGTTGATACGTATTTAGTGGTTGACTGGCAACCTGACATCGCCAGTAAAACCGGTATAGTGGTAGCAATTAAAAGCTTTTTCATTTATTCAATTCCTTATTAAAGAGAGATAACTTCAATTCGAGGTGCAATATTTCGGTTGATCGCTTTCACATAAACAATGTTGTTTTTAGTAGGATCAATTTCAACACTCAAAGGTTGACTTAAGCCAGCTGAATCTATGCTGAGCGTAGATTGCCCGTCATTTTCCACCATCAAAGCCTGAAACGATTTAGGCAAAATACTCCAGGTGCGGGTATCGGCTTCGGTAGTCGCCGCCTGTAAAATGCCGGTGGCAAACCCCAGGTAGGCGTTGCTGTCATTCACCTGCTTTTGCGCCACGGTTTTTACAATTGTGCGGGTAATTTCGCGGGTCAGAATCAATGGAAACTCTTCTTTAAATTCCGCTTTGATGATCTTATCCATGTCAGCCACCACTTCCGAAGAAACGCCATTCACCATAAAGCCATTAAAATAATCAGGCTGGTCCACCAACTTCGGCAATGCCATTCCCACATAGTTCACATTACTGGAAACCAGGAACACCGGCAGATCAATACGAAACTCATCCAGTTTCGCCATTTCCCCGGCCTCAAAAATAACCCAGGTTTTATTAATGCTGTTAAGGTTAACATCACCAGACTGCACCTGTTCAGCAAGCGCCTGCGTATTGGCAGCAACTGCGGTATTGGTGATACCGGAAACCCGCTTGAAACTATCTACAGCTTTACCCAGATCCGCTGAATCTTGCGCGGTCAACATGAAAAATAAACCGTGCATGAAGGTAGAAAACGGGTTGATATAGCCATCGTACGCTGACCATTCCGACATATCGATGCCTTCTTTAGCCAGGATTTTTTCCGCCTCAGATAAACTCTTATCAACATTGTCATCAGACGATTTGTCACCTTCTGACTCCAACTTTTCCTTTTCTTCTTCAGCCGCTTTTGCCTGTGCGTCTTTTTTCTCGTTTATACGCTCAGCAAAAAAATCCGCAGCGCGACGCTGTCTGTCATCGGAGCGGTTCCATTCCACCCGGGCATTCGCGTGATCACCCAGCGCGGTAAAGTTAATTGCTTTGTAGGTGTTCACCATAATCGAATCGTACACCGACTGTTCATAGTCCAGGAAAGTATCGTTGGTTAGAGAGGAAGCAATACTTTCGCCTGCCGACTCCACCATATTTTCCGTGTCTTCGCCGTACATAATGTCTTCTATGAGGTCAAAAAACTGATTGGATTGTACGTAATCCCCTTGCATGCGATAAATTGCTGCGGCCTGCATACCCCACAACTGGTCGTCCAGCAGCGATTTTTCGGCATCGTATTCCGCTTCATCCAGTGCCAGTGTCAGCGCTTCATTGACGTTCCCGGTAGCAATATGTTGACTGAATTTAGCGGAATCGCTGTCGGTCTTAAATGCCCCGCCTATACCGGAGGTTAAACTGGAAAAGGGACTGGAGCCGTTTCCTGTTGAGGCACAGCCCGACAGCGCCATTGCCCCCATCATGCAAAGAATTACTTTTTTCATGTTGTTTCCTAAAACTGGTGTTGAAAAACAGGGGGAAGGGTAAAGTCGAAAAGTCCCTTTCTTTTTGAATCCCTGAACGCAGCCCATTCACAATTGCTTACAAATCAGACCGACAGGTTGAATATACTCAACTTTTTTAAAGACTGTCAAATGGCATTGAGTGCTCAGTCCTACCATTTATAAGGGGACAGACAATCAGAGCAATGCTGTTTTTGCAAAACATCCTTTGTTCACCGTGGGTTAAACTGCTTTTGCCCAACCAGATGGTTCGCGATAACCCAGACATGAATTTTTAATGACAAGGACAATGGCTGATTGTGGTATCGTTGCACCACGATTATGGATTTCTGTTGTTACTCAATTTACCAAGCGATGAAAATAGCAATTTTCGGTTCAGCCTTTAATCCACCGACTTTAGGTCATTGCGACGCCATCAACTATGTGCTGGAACAAGGATATGAGCAAGTCTGGCTGGTACCTTCTTTTCAACATGCCTTTGGCAAGCAAATGCTATGCTACGAGGCGCGCCTGAACTTGCTGAACGCCTTTCAGGAAGATTTGGCAAACCCTGCTGTAAAGGTGTGTGCCGTTGAGCAACACATTGCCAGGGACGAGCAACCGGTATACACCTGGGATGTCCTGAATCACCTGCAGCAGACCCACCCCGAAAGCGAATTCGCCTTTGTTATCGGACCGGATAATCAGGTTAACTGGCACAAATTCTATAAGGCCGATGAGATAACTCAGCGCTGGCAAGTTATTGCAGTTCCTGAACGTCAGGCCATCCGCAGTACCCTGGTGCGCCAGGCCATCAACGAAAATCGCCCGATTGCACAACTGGTCACGCCCTCTGTGGCAAACTTAATAATCACTAAAAAGCATTACCGACCCAACGCATCCCATTAAATATGTCATAAAAGCCACTTTTAATTGCGTTAATCTCAAGATTATACTTAACTAAATCTAAAACACCCTGCTGTGTAAGGTGTCGTCTGTGCGCATCAAAATACTGCCAAAATTGGCTGCCCTATTGTTATTCATCAGTTCGCCTGTATGGGCGGAATATCGTGTTGTGATGGAACCTTCACCGCCGTTTCAATTTATTGTAGATAATGAGTTGAGAGGGCCGGTGGCGCTATCAGTTCGCGCTAAATTTCAGGCCGCCAATCTGACCGCCAGATTTGAAATGTATCCCTGGAATCGCGCCTACAACCTGGCTGCTACAGAAAAAAATGTTTTTATCAGCAATATCGCCCGAACACCTGAGCGAGAAAACTTATTCAAGTGGATTGGTGTGGTGCATTCTTTTAATTTTGCCCTGATCAGTATTAATGAACTTATCATTGCGGAAGAGCTGGACGACGTTCGCCCCTACACGATTGCCGTACAACGCAACGATATTGCGCACAACTATCTGAAAAAGATGGGGTTTTCTGAAGACAAAAACCTGTTCGTTACGGCTGATATCACGGAATCCTGGCGATTACTGAACAAGTTGAAAGTGGATTTTGTAGTAGAAGATATCGATATTATCGACGTGATGGCCAGAGACTATCTGACCGAAGGAAAGACCGTCGCCCATCGTCTGTTGCTGCCGGAAATGCGTTTTGACACCTGGCTTGCAGCCAACCCATCAATTAGCGATCAAACTATTCAATCCTTGACACAACTTTTCGAGCAGCCATAAGCCCTGTAAAAGTTGTAATGTAAATAATTCTTAACATTTAAAGTCAACGTCAAAGCCGCCGGTCTATTGTTGCAGCCGGCAAATTTCACTAGATTTGTGCCCCATTGTTAGCCGTCAGGTCTAAAATTAAACGACCAGCTGCAAATTGGCAGTACTCGCACTCTGAAAAGTGCAGCAGACGGCAAAGAGCCAATTTTATTCGAGGAATCCAAGGTGAATTCACAGCAAGAAATTATCGACAGCCTGCCCTCACATTTACGTCCCTTTATTGCATGGCAAGACTATCAGCTGTATACCCCCAGAGATCAGGCCGTATGGCGTTTTTTGATGCACCAACTGGTGCAAAATCTCAGTGAGTCAGCCCATCCAATCTATCTGGAAGGGTTGCGTAGAACCGGCATCAACATAGAAGAAATCCCCAAAATTGAGGTGATGAATGAACACCTTAATGACATCGGCTGGCGTGCAGCCGTAGTCGATGGTTTTATTCCTCCCGCCATTTTTATCGAGTTTTTAGCGCATCGGGTACTCGTGGTGGCGGTTAATATTCGTTCCTATGCGCATATGCTGTATACACCCGCCCCCGATATTATTCATGAATCGGCAGGCCACGCGCCTTTCATAATCGATATTGACTATGCAGAATATCTGCAACGCATGGGTGAACTAGGTCGTCGCGTTATCACTAACAAAGGAGATATTGAGGTTTATGAAGCAATACGCGCTTTATCTATCGTAAAAGAAAGCCCCAATGCGAAAACGGAGGAAATTGATGCCGCAGAAGCTCACCTGAAAGACGCCATCGAGCGCAAAAAAGAAGAGCCTATTTCAGAGGCTGCCTTGATGTCGCGCCTGCAATGGTGGACCACTGAGTATGGATTAGTCGGTACTATTGATGATTACAAGATATATGGTGCCGGCCTGCTTTCCTCTCTGGGAGAGAGCTTAAACTGTCTGAACGATGAGAAGGTAAAAAAACATCCACTAACCCTGCGTGCCATCGCCACCGATTACGACATTACCCGCGAACAACCTCAGCTGTTTGTGGCCCGTAGTTGTCGTCACTTAAGTCAGGTAGCCGAAGAATTTGCCAGAAATCTGGCCTGTTACAAGGGCGGTAAATATGGACTGGACATGGCGATACAGGCTGAAACAGTCAATACCGCTGTGTATAACTCAGGTCTGGAAGTCAGCGGGTTGTTTACCGATGTGATGTACGATCCGATGGGCAACCCGGTTTACATTAAAACAACCGGACCAACACAACTGGCCTACGAGGAACAACAACTGAGTGGGCATGGCATCGAATACCACGAGCACGGCTTTGGTAGCCCGGTTGGCAAACTGGTGCAAATCACCAACTGTTTATCCACCTATCACATTGACGACCTGAGAGACCTGGGCATTGAAATTGGCAAACGGGTTACACTTAACTTTTTGTCAGGTGTTACCGTCAAAGGCTTACTGAAAAACATCACCCGTCGCGATGGTAAGAATTTGTTGTTCACCTTTGAAGACTGTCGCGTTTCTGATCTGGACAACAATACCCTCTTTGACCCCGACTGGGGCATTTTCGATATGGCCGTGGGCTTCAAAATAGATTCCGTCTACGGTGGCTCAGCAGACCCGGCCGCATATCCCTTGTATAACAATCCATCGGACACTGCGACTATTGCCGGGGATTATGATGACAGTACGCAACAGTTGTTTAACTGGTATGAAAAAGCACGACAGTACCGGGAAGATGACAGCATAACCGCCGCTCAGGTGGAAGATTTGATCCGCTCCTGTCAAAATGCGGTAGAGAATGAGTGGTTATTGATTTTTGAACTTTTTGAGCTGGCCGTTAAAGCCGGAGCTGATCAGGCATTAGCTGAATCTCTGGAAGCCAGATTAAACCACCTGTTAAACGATGAAACTGAAGAAAACCAAATTCTGATCCGCTATGGATTAAGCAGAATTGCAGCGCAAAAGGCAAATGCATGAATAAAATTACTATTATCTCCGGCAGTCACCGCGAAGGCTCTGAAAGCCTTAAAATTTCCCGGGTGATGAAAGAAAAACTGGAAGCCCACTCCAACTGCGACAATGTTGAAATTATCGATTTAGCCGAAGTAAAGTTACCTTTCTGGAGCGAATCTTACACAGCTGACGAAAAAGAAGTTATCGATAAAGTAGCAAAACAACTTGAATCCTCTGATGGTTTTGTGGTGGTGAGTCCGGAATGGCATGGCATGGTCACATCGGCCCTTAAAAACTTGTTTTTATTGTTTACCAGCAAACAGTTTGCCCACAAGCCAGGCCTGATTGTTTCTGTTTCCGCCAGCGTCGGTGGTAGCTATCCCATCAATGAATTACGTACCAGCAGCTACAAAAACAGCCGTCTGTGCTATCTGCCGGAACACTTAATTGTGCGCCACGCGGGTACTATCTTTAACGGTAAAGATGACGACGACAAGAAAACCGAAGCATACATTGGTAAACGCGCATTGGCTTGTGCCGGAATGCTTTTAGCTTATTCGGATGCGTTGCGCACTGCCCGTGAAATGATGCCGGATATGAGTGATTTTCCAAACGGTATGTGATACCAGTGTAAGCAAAATTAGCTCACTAAAAGCACCACACATAGTGGTGCTTTTTTATTGCTCCTCAGAAAAATCAAAGTACACGGGATTGGGTGCCTGCTTTACCAGGTCTTCCTTTTGTTTTTTGGTTAGCGCTTTAATCTGATATTCGTATTTTGATGCCAGTGAACGTCCGTCAACCGCCATAAACCACACCAGTTCAAAAGGTTTGTTGCGCAGGTATTTAGCACCAGTCCCTTTGCGATGGGCAGCCATTCGGCTCTCCAGATCGTTACTGATACCACAATACAGCGCCTGTGTTTTTTCAACCCGCAACAAATAAACAAACCACATCAACGTTTTCGCCACCAAAGGTATGCGGCAGAAAATAACCACAACAGAGCAAACCAATAAGCTGTAAGCGGACGATAGTAGGTCTCTGTTTTCTCCGGAGTTGCTGAACTGCGACGGTTTAATTCATCGATGGTTTGATGTATCTGAAAGGCGCGGATATCAGCAAAGGCGTCAGGCTCATAGGCATAAACGGCTGAACTATGAGCCACATCTGCATTTTCTAATATCAACTGATACCAGCCGGATTGTGTTGGCCAGAAATAGCCACAGGCCATTGAATCTCGTTGAGGCGCTGCCGTCAGGGGAATAGCATATTGCTCGGTGCCGGATTTGATGCTGAGCCGGGCTTCTGGCGACGTTACCAAAGCACAAACCTTGGTGCGCCAGTTAACATGGTTAATGACATTGGGCTCCTGAGGCAAAATACGCCCATGTGCATACAGTGGTAGAGCCGCGGAGATAAGTGTTTGCCAGTAGCGACTGTAAGCCGTACGTTGCTGTTCTCGCTGTAAGACAAAACTGTCTGACAACAGGCTAATGACAATACTGCCCGCCCCTAACCGGTGCTTCACCGCGACGGTCTGCCCCTGTCCGGTACGTATTAATGTCTCCCCCATATCAGAATCCGGGAAACGCAGTTCGGCAACCTTTAGCGCTGCCTCAAACTGAAAATCAGATAGCCAGAACGGCTGCACATTCTGTTCACCCGATTGATAATTTTCCAATTCTATGCCCAATTTCAACAACCAGGCAAAATCCACCAGGCTTTCATCCGCCAGCACAATGAGTCCTTTACCGGCACGCACCTCATTCTCAAGAGACCCCAGCTGAACCGGATTTAAGCGGCTCAGCTTGCGGCCATCCATCACCAAAAGCCGGCTGTTATCACGGTTTTGCCCGTCATCAGATTTTTGCGTCAGGGTTTTGTTTTTACTGATATCGATGTCAGTCATCACCGACTGAGCATCAGCCAATAACCAGTTTTTCAGATTATTGAGTTCTGCATTGGGGGCCGATGCCCAAATCAGGGTGTTTTCCTGAGTTCCGTTTTGTACGTATAAATGTAAATCTGCCAGCAAAGTATGGTCAGCACTTTTCAGTTGATAATGTACCGGCCCCGCCGCTTTAGGAATAACCTGCAATCTAAAAGGCTCTCCTGATTTAACCGTAACACGCCCTACCGTTTCCCCTGCGATATCCAATAAATTCAGCTGCTGTAAAGACTTATCCAAAAAATAATAGCGACCTGCAATGGTTAACGTCTGGCCCAGATACAACTGTTTTTGCCAATTGAGCTGGCTGAATCCCTGTTTGGGCGCATTCTGCATAACACTGATGCTTTCGACGTTTAACTGCGCTACCTCTGATAGCGGAAATTGTGCACCATTCAACTGCAATTGCGACAGCGTTGGATATATCACTGACAGAGCCTCAAGGCTCATTACAGCAGACATATCAGGAAAATGAGGATTAACCCCCAGGCTGATGTTATCCCCTTTGGGTAACACCGGCATCGGATCTGCATCCGGCAGATGCAGGGTGACGACCTGCCCAACGGTATCCGCTATTTTGGGTTGCAGGATCAAACCACTGATCGCCAAAAAAATACCAAGATAGGCCAACATCGCCAGGGTATTGGCAGCAACCGGGTATGGTCGGTGCTGCAATGTCAGTCGCACTGCAAAACTGCAAATCAGCAGAAGCCCTATTAACAACATCCACTGCCAGACAGAAGGCTGCTCGATAATCACTGTGCCTCCTGATACTGGCTCGTTGTCATTGTTTCGGTGCTCAAATAATTTCTCTGATGAATAAAGGGCTCCGCCTGAGGCTCAGCCAACAGTTGCCAGAACTTTTGCACCAGCCGTTGCTGACAATCAGGACAACTCTTTGGTTGATATTGTTGATTGGCCAGAATCGTTTCTAATTGCACCTGGGTCTGAATCAAGGCGGGCCGATTGGGTACCTGGGATTTAATCCAGGCCAGTACCTCTGTTAACAATTTTACGGTATCAGTATCTGGCGAGCCACTGCCCATCGCAACGCCCTGGTAGGCACTTAGCAATAACGCCTGGCTGTTATCATCGGCCTGAAATTGCACGCCTGTTTGCGGGCTTAACACCCCATCGAGTTCGCCTGTTAATCTCTTCTCTTCTGAAACAGGTGGCGGTTCAAATCCCAACCGTTTAACGTAAATACGATCCGCCTGGCGGGCCAGTTTCAGGTATTTGAGCGCCTCTTCTTCAAAGGGCAGTGCCTTGTCCGGCTCTCCTAACATCAGGTGTAATTCGGCACTCCACATTTGTTCCACTGAACGCTTCATATAGGCCCTGGGATTATATTTAATGACGGGACCGATATCGGCGTCCCCATGGTTATGCCCATACTGATTGATCAAAGCCATCCTGCCACTCAAATCACCACCAATGCTGTCTTCACCGTGCCCATGATGTGCATGCCCTGCCTGATGCGATAGCTCAGGCCTGGGGGATTGCTCTTCCTTTGAGTCATGCTCATGACTACCAGTGTTCAGATGCGGCGCAAACTGACTTTCTGCCCCTTGCTCGTGCACTTTGTGATGCTGTTTTGAATGTTCGTGCTCATCTTCATGGTGCTCCACTTCCGACACCACATACATGTCCACACCTTCAAACTCATCACCTAAGTATTGTCCATAACGCTGCTTTAGGTCCGATTGAGCCAGTCCCAGCTGGCGGGAGGTTTCATTAAACACGGCCTTGTCCAGTTGCTCTTTGTCCTGCATTAACTGTTTGGTTTCAATAATGATTTGTCGTTGGCTTTTGAAATACTCCAACTCGAGGTCTGTTACTATGCCCTCTGCGGTGATTACTGCGGCTTCTTCATCTAACCATTTCACAATCAGGGTAGGAGATTTACCTTCCTGTGCCCCCGAAGGTAAGTTGTCCCAGGCCACAATACTGAGATACAGCTCGTCGCCGGGTGTCATCTCAAGGTTTCGCAAATCCCAGTTTAGTTGCAAGGCCTGTTGTTTTTGACCTGACTGAAAGTTATCTAATGGCCGCTCCAGATCACGAAATTTCACCGCTTCACCACTGCCCCGGGCCAACGACATTCTCACTCTGGCTTCTGACAACCCAAAATCATCAGTGAGTACCACGCTCAACTGCAATTGCGGTTGCTGTTCTCTGGCAAAGACCAGGGTGGATGATGGCAACTCAGTAAAACGCACAGTAGGCACTCTGTCAGGCTGTACCAGAATGCTGTAAAAGCCCTGTTGATACACCTCATCGCCTACCCGCAAATGATAACTCTGACTCTGGGTCAGCCGCGCATTAAATCGCGCTGTGTTACCCTGCCATTGGGGTATCAGAGTTTCACCGTCTGATAATTTTAAGGCGAGTTGTTCAACTTGCTGGTTGAAGCTCAACAGCCATTCAATATCGCTGTCCTGCCAGCTTTCGATGTTCAGCTGCTGAAACTGTTGTTCCGGCAGTTGCATGTAATCCGGAGCACTGACCCGCACCTGAGTCGATTCCAGTACCACAACGTTTGGATTATCACTACGTACAGTGCTTATCGGAGTGGATGGAATTAACGGCAGCCAGAAAACAACAGCAGCGAATAGCAGCAGTACTGGTAACTGATACCGCACCGGCGGCAGTGTTTGGGTAAATTGCGTTTTTGATATCTGCTCAAGAGCTTGTTGGGTCCGGGCTTTCTGCAGACTTTCCAATTGATTTAAAGTGTGCGGCTGCAACAACAATTGCGTGCTGTATTGCAGCGCATCAAAGTGTTGGTTTAAATGCCTGGCCAGTTGCGCCAGCGGTATCGCGCTAAACCCTCCGCGTAAAACCAGCACCAGAAACGTCAAGAAACTCAGGCACCCGGCAATGCCAAATCCCATCGAGAGTGAGCTTATCAGTTTCCAATCTATCAGTAGTTTGCACATGGATGCGAAAAATAACGAAAACGCCAGCCACATCAGGAATGTTTGTATCGCTCTGCGTTTTCGCAATACAGACTGAAAAACTGTTAACTGACTCATTCAGCCAACCTCTGTTTATTCAGTTTAAAGCTCAGCAGACGCTCCCCTAACCACACCAGCAACAATGCTAAAAGTAACAGTTCCTGCCAGGGCTGCTTTACCGGGTGACCTGATTGAGAACGCTGTAGTTGCTCACTCACCTGGTTTGCCGCAATTGCTCCTTCGCGACCTGCATTGTGATACAGAGCCAATAGAGACGCCGCAAACCAGGGTTGCTCTGGCCATGAATCCAGTTTTGTAAGCAATTCAGGATGAAATAAATGATGTATCTGACCGGAGAAAAACTGGCGCAGTGTTATCGGCAAACCATCGTCGTTAAACCCTGCCACCAGTGAGTGCACCTGAGGCTGTTCTGCATGGCTGAATATCTGAGCAGAAGCATTTAATAGGCTAAAGTGCGATTCCTGCAATGGCTGTCCGCTGAGATTGATCAGCATGTCATAATTATGAGTTTCAGACCTGGTCGTTGAATACAACTGCACATCCACCTGTAACTTTGGCAAAGTCTGTAATTTCTGCGCCATTAGATTTGCCAGAGATTGCGTTGTACCAGAGGCTAAAATTAACCAATTTGCTGCATCGGCGGGCCCCCGATATTGCTCAGCGATATGCCAGAAAATATTGTCACGGCCTGCTACTCTGAATTCGGGCACCATAGCGGCACTATTGCGCACAAATACATGTTGAGAACTGGCCGCAGGCAACTGCGCCAGAGTGGCCATTAATTCAGCTCCACTTACGTCTTTGCGTATTAATGTGGCGCCCTCACTCAACAATTCTGTGTATTGGTTTTGTTGCTGCGTTGAGAAATGCTGTGGCCAGTCTCCGGGCACCAACACATAAGATTGCGACGATTTAACTGCAGGTAATAACCACTGTGCCAGTAGTAACGCCATCAGCACAATCATCAAGCAACGCAGCAACAGCAACCACCATTGCTGAATCCGGTAATTGGGTTGTTGCGTTTGTTTAGCCTTCAGCAAAAATTGCAGGCTGCCCAGATAAATGTGTTTGCCTTTATCCGGATCTAACAAATGAATGATAACCGGCACCACTATCGCCAGCGCAAACAGCAAGCCCAGTGGCAATAAAAAGCTCATCGTCCTTGCCTCGTGCGTTGCTGCAAAAACTGGGTGATGGCTTCGCTAAAATCATTGTCCACCGACAGGCGTTGCAGATTAATGGCTCGCTGATCGCAATGACTGGCCAGTTGCTGTAGCCAGGCTTGTTGTTCTGCTAAAAAGCGCGTTTTAACGCTACTGGCATTGACCTTTCTGATCTCCCCGGTTTCCAGATCTTCAAATTTAATAAAGCCGCGGTAATCAAATTGCAGCTCCTCCAGGGAGTGCAGATGCAACAGCAGCACATCATTTTTTTGATGCTTTAACAGCGACAGGCAATCACTGATTTCGGTACCTGATTGATAACAATCACTGATAAACACCACCATGCAGGCTTTACTCACCAGCCCGGATAAGTGTGATTGCCAGTGAGTACCAGGAAAAGCGCCGGTGCTATTGTGTTGCTGCAACGCATTCAACACCCGATACCAGTGAGCCCGGCCACTACCGGTTGCGGTAATATCCAGACCATTATTATTAATTAATGTGAGTGAAAAAGGATCGCCCTGTTTTTGTGCCAGATAAGCCAGCGCGCCAATCAAATACTTGCCGTAATTAAATTTACTGAGGGCCCCTTGTGACTGGCTGATGAAGTTCATGGAGGCGCTGCTGTCCAAAATAAAATGAATACTTCGTTCACTTTCCCGTTCGGCTTCCCGCACGAAGTACTTGTCACTACGGGCAAACAGCTTCCAGTCGATTTTGGCAGCTTCATCGCCCTGTTGGTACACCTTATATTGATTAAAATCGGTGCCTACGCCCTTGCGTACACTGGGATGATGACCACTTAAATAGCCTTCAGCGATGGTGCGGGAAATAAATTCCAGATCATCGTATTGCAGCAGTGCCAACAGCTCTTCGGGTAACGCCATGAAATTCAGGTCCGTATTACAAAAACGACTGGCCTTTGAGACTGTCTTGCCAAAGCTGTTCAACGATAGCATCTGCGCTTTGTTTATCCGCTTCAGCATGGAAATTTAACAATATACGATGTCGTAACACACTGGCAGCGACAGATTGTAAATCCTCCAGGGTTACTGCAAAGCGCCCGGCAATCAGGGCCTTCGCTTTAGCGCATAACACCAGTGCCTGCCCGGCTCTGGGTCCTGCCCCCCAAATCACATATTTATTCACCATGTCATGAGCGCTTTCTACCGGTCTTGTCTGACGTACCAACTGTACGGCAAATTCCAACAATTCAGGGGCAATCACCACCTCTTTTACCAGTTGTTGTAGCTCAATGATCTGTTCAGCATTCAACAGTGGTTTCAGCGTGGCCGAGTAGTTTCCCGTGGTTCGCTGTAGCACCTGCAACTCCTCTTCCGCACTGGGGTAATCCACTTTCACCAACATTAAAAAGCGGTCCAGTTGCGCTTCTGGCAAGGGGTATGTGCCCGACTGTTCCACTGGATTTTGGGTCGCCAAAACAAAGAAAGGGTCAGGCAAGGCATAGCGCTTTCCGGCATAGGTAACCTGTTTTTCCTGCATGGCTTCCAGTAACGCAGCCTGTGTTTTAGGTGGAGTACGGTTGATTTCATCGGCCAGTAAAAAATGGGTAAACACTGGCCCTTTAATAAAGTTGAACTCACGCTTGCCGGTGGCGTGTATCTCCTCCAGTAATTCGGTACCTACGATATCGCTGGGCATCAAATCGGGGGTAAACTGCAGACGGTGAAAGCTTTGCTCCAGGGTTTCGGCCAATGAAGATGCCAGCAGAGTTTTTGCCAAACCCGGTGCGCCTTCCAGCAAACAATGACCCCGAGCCAACAAACACACCAGTACCTGCTCAATCACCGCTTTTTGACCAACGATACGCTTGCCAATTTCTTCAACGACGAGCTGGAGGCTATCAAGCGATTTGCGTTCCAGCGATGTGTGTTCCAACGGTTTGTTTTCCATTATTTATTCCTATGCGGTCAGTGCATACATGACGATATTGACAGCGAAACGGGTGTTATCAACGCGCAGCCAGCGCTTATTGCGAAAATCATAATCCCATTCACAACCATAATCTTTATTGCTGTAAAGCACGGCGATTTTGCCGTTGATTTCTATGGCTTTGAGGTATTCATGCACCAAATCATCTCCCCAACCATTGAGTTCATAGGACGTCCGTGGCGGTCCGTCAAAAGCGAAAAAGCTGGAATACAATGGATGATCATTAGGGATTTTTTGTAACGCGGACTCACCAAAGATATCCGCCATTTGTTGCTCAAAACTGCGGGCAAATAACCCGTCGATATCGTGATTGCAATCGTCCACAAACACAAAGCCGCCATTGCGCACGTATTGCTCAAAGTTATTGCGCTCTTCCAGGTTAAACTGCACCAGTTTATGCCCTGCCATATAACAAAATGGGCTGTGCAACATTCGAGGGTCCGCTAACGGTAAGATTCGCTCGGTTAAATCCACCCGCAAATGCGTATATTCAATGAGCGAGTTTAAGATATTTGCCGGCGTACGCTCATCCACATCCCAGTCGCCGGACTCATAACTCAAACGGGTAAAGTAAAAGTCGTAATCGTCAGCAAAACTCAGGGGTGGGAAAGCAGAAGCGGCCGATAAGGCCGCTAACTGTTGTAAAAAGCGTCGCCGCTCAGTGTGCATAACGACTTACACTGCGTCAGACAAACTACTGAAGGTAAAGTCGCGGATCTTCATGGGCGGAATTAGACCACCATTGATTCGCACCGGTTTACCCATGGCTTCGATGTTGTTCAACATGATGATAGGACTTTCATTGAAGCGGAAGTTCTTCACCGGATACTTGATTTCGCCGTTTTCCACATAGAAGGTGCCATCTCGGGTTAACCCTGTGTACATCAGGGACTGCGGATCGAGCTGGCGAATGTACCACAAGCGAGTGACCAGGATGCCCTTGCGGGTGTTTTTGATCATTTCCTCCAGCGAATCACTTCCGCCTTCCATGATGATCTGGGTATTACCGCCGAAAATGCCGCCCCCCGTATAATGGGTAGGCTTGTACTCCGTCCCGGTTTTTTGCGCCCAGTAACGGGAATTCGGCATATTCTTTACCACCCCTTTTTCAATCCACACGGTCTTATCCACCGCATGCCCGTCAGAGGCAAAAGGCGCAGTTGGGACTTCACTGTTTTGCGGATCAGAATACAGCGTGACCCGCTCATCAAACATTTTCTGCCCCAGCTTGTTTAGTGGGCCGTCTTCTTTGCGATCCTGGGGTTTGATACTCAAAAAGCTACGACCTTCATCGGCACTGCGCTGATCCATAGCGTTAAACATGTTGGAAATCAGCTGCACAGTGGCCGCTGGCTCCAGGATCACCGTGTATTTACCGGGTTCCATTTCCTTAGCATCCACTGAGCCTTTGGCCTTTTGAATGGCAATGTTGGTGGCTGACTTAGTATCCAGATTTGACGAGTCAGTAAAATCACGGGTTACCCAGCCAGAGCCTTTCCCGTCTTCGGTACGCAATGTCGCGGTAAAATCAATGTTGGTATTGGTATCGTAGGCAAACAATCCTTTATTGTTCATGATGGCGACAAAGGATTCGCTGTCATTAATAAAGCCCGATACCACTAACTTGCCCTTTTTCGACAGCGCAATGCTGTCATTGGCCATGTTAGCCCGGGTATCCGGGGTAATCGCCGCTGTAGTGGCGGAATGACCATTGACCTTTTTGTATTTTTGCGGCTCCAGTACCGGCATAAACTCCGGGTTTTCCGGGGCCAGCTTAGCCAGTTCTTCAGAGCGCCCAACCACTTTTTTCAGTGATGCATCGTCAAACTCATTTATCGTTGCCACACCGGTTTTCTTACCAAAAGACGACTGCACCACCAGGGTTACATCACTTACTTCGCCAGCGGTAGATACGGTATTCCTGGCATAACGCACGTTGCCTTCCAGACTGCCGGATAAGTTACATTCACACTCATCGGCTTTGGAGAATGACAACACTTTCACCAATAATTCTTTTGCTTCTTTTTCGCTGATAATAGCCATTTTAAAAATCCTCTCTCATTGTTGTCAGTGCTTACACGTTACGCGCGGTGTTGATAACGTTGACATTGTTAAATCGGGTAGTGGGACAACCGTGCGATACGGCGCTCACCTGAGAGGGTTGGCCTTTGCCATCAAAGAAAGAACCGCCCAGGCGATAATCTGATTTACCGGCCATTTGGGCACAGCTGTTCCAGAATTCCTGAGTATTGGACTGGTAGGCAACATCTTCGATTTGGTCTGTGATCTTGCCATCTTTGATTTCATAAAATAACTGACCACCAAACTGGAAGTTGTAGCGCTGCTGGTCAATGGAAAAGGAGCCGCGACCGGCGATATAAATACCGTCTTCCACGTCTTTGATTACATCTTCTGCGGAGATATCTTTTTTATTGGGTCGTAACGAAACGTTTGGCATACGCTGGAACTGCACATCTGCCCAGCTTTGTGAATAACAGCAACCATGAGACTCTTTCTGATCAATCATGTGCACCTGATCTCGAGTGGCCTGGTAGTTCACCAGGATACCGTCTTTAACCAGGTCCCATTCTTTGGTTTTAACCCCCTCATCGTCGTAACCCACATAGCCCAGAGAGCCTTCCTGAGTCTTGTCAGCAAACAGGTTAACGATGTCAGAGCCGTACTGGAATTTACCGGAGCGCCATTTATCCAATGTAGCAAAGCTGGTTCCGGCATAGTTGGCTTCATAACCCAGGACCCGATCCAGCTCCAGAGGGTGCCCCACAGACTCGTGGATGGTTAACATCAGGTGAGCCGGGTCCAGTACCAGATCATATTTACCAGGTTCAACGGATTTAGCCTTTAATTTGGCTTTAAGCTGCTTGCCAGCTTCAGCGGCATCTTCCAACATATCGTATGAATTTTTATAGCCGATATTCGCGCCCTGAACCCGAATCTTGTCTTCTTCTTTACCGTCCAGGTATTCAAAACCCATACCCACCGGATTACCCAGGCTGTTACGGGTTTTAAAGCCGCCTTCACCTACCGAAGTGGCGAAGAAAGGTGCCCATAAACGATGTACATCCTGATCAATGTAGGAGCCATCACTGGAGGCAAAATACTTCTGTTCATTCACGAGGAACAAAATTGAGGTGATGTAATTGGCGCCGTTAGCCATCGCAGCATCATTGACCGACAACAATAAATCCACTTTTTCTTTAATGGGAATTTCAATGGCGTTTTTCTTGATAGGCGTTTGCCAGGATACCTCACCAACCCCTTTCACCGGAGCCAGTTTGACCGGTTCATCCTGAAATTTAGAGTTGGCTTTAGCGACAGCACAGGCCTGCTCGGCGGTTTTCGCTACTGAATCCGGGTCCATTTTAGAACTGGCAGCAAAGCCCCAGGTACCATTGACGATCACCCGAATACCCACGCCGGCAGACTCGGTATTAACGATATTGTCGACGTTCTTTTCTCTAGTGGTAACAAATTGATTCAGGTAGCGCCCTACACGCACATCACAGTAGGTAGCACCTTTTGCCTTAGCGGCATTTAACGCCACGTCCGCGAGACGCTTTTTAAACTGCACGTCCATGGGTTTATCCAGCAGTTGTTCTTCTGCCACTACATTACCCATGACAGGCAACATCAGGGCGCCCGTGCCGACGCCGGCGATTTTTACAAATTCCCGTCTGTCCATTTCCAACCTCGTTGTCGTTAAGTGTTATTGTTCTATTTTTACTTTTTAGCAGCGTGTCAGACTGTCAGGATTCGAAACTTACGTCAACACAGGCTGTTGTCATTGCCGCAAGTTAATATTTTCAAAATGTTTCCACCAGTACTGAACATAACCTGAACAACAAATGAACCATCCCTGTTCAAACATTAAAGTAATGCAGTAACCGCAGCGATTTTGGGCCACCACATCATGATTGCGGCCGATATCACTCCAATCAGGCTAATAACAACACCTCCCCACATCAAAGCGGCAACACTCCACACTCGATCTGCCTGTTTTTGCTTCTTTGCCCAGAAATAGCATTCAGCAAGCAACATAGGTAATAAATAACAGGCAAAAGACAAAAAGATATCGGTTGGACCGTCCAGTTTGTTGCTATTGCCATTGGGGCCCTGATTGACCATATACCAGCCCATCAGATAGAGACGAAACGTCCACACGGCATTCACCAGGATAAAGCTGTGTACTGCCCACCGCATATGCAAATCCAGTCTTTTTTTAACGGCATAACGCCAGGCCATCGCGATAGCGAACAGGATTAAGATTCCATTTAAGGTAATGCCCAATGAGCCTAAATCACTTAATCTTAAACCCGTAACCCATTGCAGATACAATCCGGTAACGGCACCGGAAACACCCAATGAGAAAAACACCCGACCATTCCAGCGATGAAATGCGCGAAAGCGATTGCGAATCGCTGGGATCAGTTGCATACAACCGAAAACAGACAGGTAAGCTGCCGGTAATATATGAGACAAAAAGACAACGAAATCGAAACCCTCAGCCTTTTTGTAACCTAAGGTAGGCGTTATCTCAGCGATATTTATATTGAGTATCAGGGTTAAGGCATACACCATTAGAATGTATGTTGCGAATGCCCATTGACCTGCCAAAGCAAGTACCACCCAACTTTTTACACTTAAATCGAGAAATTTTCTGGCATGGGTTACCTTAAAAATGGCTCCGGCTTCACCAACATGCGATTGACTTTGTATACGATTCATTTTTCTATCCAGATGATTAAAGTGCCGTCAGTCTGTCGCCAAAAACACGTGATTACTCGCCGACTTCTGAATTCAGACCTACAAAGTTGATGTATTTTGTTGCAATAAGAAAATTGCCTGACATAGCCTCAGTCGCTATGATGCCCCTACTGCAAGCACCAAAAATAAAGCCCATGGAAAAACTGACCAGCATTCAGCTAGCACTTTTAGCCACAACGTTAGGATTGTTGATGGCGCAAACCATGGTGAAGCAAAAACACACCATGCATTTATTGTTTGCTCTTTTTTTAGGCTCTGTGGCGATGGGCACAGCACAAAAATTATCCGGCGATATACTGGGGAACTATCGTTATCTGGTGGGCATGGGTGCCTGTGCCACCTGTAACGTATACTGGTTATTGTCACGTACGCTGTTTCGTTCGAAACAAGCCTTGTCAGCCCAGCACCTTTTGTTCGCCCTGGCCCTGGGCATACTCATCATGTTCAAACAAGGCTATCTGTTTCTGGACAACCTGTGGCAATTCGACAGCGCAACAAACCAAAATACCATTGCGATTCTTGGTGAGCTGACGATGATGTTGTCTTCCTGCGTGTTAATTCTCACAATATGGGAAGGTATCAATGGCTTTCAGCAGGCAACCAGCACTGAGAAACAACAACGCCTGCTGTTTATAATCACTATTACCTCGGCCATCGCTATCTGCAAAACTGTCACCTCCACGTCTTTTTTGACGCCTGATATGGCGCGATTTGTAGTAAGCGCTGTTGCTGTCTACGTAATTTGTACAACACAATTGTTGATATTCTGGATCAGCCAGACAAGAAAGGCTGCACTAACAGGCTCCGGATTGACACAGCAGCATTCAGTCAACAATCCAATATCGGATACACAGTTAGCGGCACTGACAACACGCCTGGATAACCTGCTTTGCGCTCAAAAACGCTTCTTACAACCCAACCTGAAAGTAGCCGACATGGCTCGCGAACTGGATGTTTCAGAATACCTGATCAGTCGGGCTATCAGGCACAATTCAGACGGCAAAAATTTCAATCAACATGTTAATGCCCTGCGCATCCAACATGCCCAAACCCTGTTACAGGATGCCGGTAAGCAACACTGGTCCGTGCTGGTGATTGCCCTGGAAAGCGGCTTCGCGTCAATTGGCCCGTTTAATCGGGCATTCAAACAAATATGCGGGGTTACACCCAATCAATACCGTCAGGAAGCATTACAACTGCAATCGCTCAATTGCCATTAGCCACGCTGTCGCTGTTTCACAAGGGTTTCACATTTACCCCATTAAGCTCAGTGTTTCTTCTTACCTGTAAAAGAGAACATTATGCTTGTGCAACGTAAAAAATGGCCCTGCGTCCTGCTCCTGGCCACACTGGCTTCCGGCCTGACAACAGCGGTTTCTGCGAGGGAAAATGTCAGTCCTGCCACTTTCGCCGCGACTAACTCCCTGCATCTGAAAACCATGATAACGGAGGCCATTAGTGCGTTTGAAAACACTGAGCGAAATAGCTGGTCGCACTACATAGACCGCTACGAAAACGAAGAAGGTGATATCAGCAGCAGCACTGAACACTATGATGCCGGGCAACCCGCAGGGCAGCGTTGGACACTACTAACACTCAATGGTAAACAGCCTTCTGACAAAGCCCAGCGCAAGTATCAACAAAAACGACAAAAGCAACGTGAGAAGAACTCAGAAAACCAGGAGCAGAGCTTTTCGATCAGTTTACAGGAGCTAATTCAAACCGCTACGCTGACGTTAAACAGCGAAGATACACACTTTGTATACGCCAATTTTAAGGTTTCCCTGCCACGGATTGGTGAGGATGCGTCAAAGCACCTGACGGGATTGCTGAGCTACAACAAACAACATCAATTTATTGAATCCATCGAAATCAGCAACACGGCCCCCTTTTCGCCCATGTTCAGTGCAGAAATTACCGAACTTACCATTCAGTTTAATTTCCAGAAAATTGACAGCGCAGTCCTGCCTCTGTCAAACCAGATGACAATGAAAGGCAGTTGGGCATTTTTCACAGAAATTAATGAGGTTTCAAAAGATACCTATCGCGATTTCAACCGGATTTCAGACACCGAACAAAATCCTCAGGCCAAATGATACCGTTCTCTTCAATGCTGAAGCGCCCTGCCCGCAGACTCAACTCCCCGCTATAGTGTGGAGCCAGAAGCGGGGGCTGTATCTGCTTAACCGGCACCCCGGTATTTATCAATGATAAAATTTTTAAAGGTTTGCAAATGCGCTGATTGATAACTCACTTTCCGGTAGACGAAGTAAAGCTGCTTGGCCGGCATCTTGTTATCCTGAAAGAGAGGGACCACTGTACCATTGGCAATTAGCTTAAAAAGACTTTGCGACAGGTGAAAACCAATACAACCGTGTTCAAGTGTCATTGATTTAATCGCATTTACATCATCCATGTAGTGATGTGTTCCGGACTGATGACTGAATCCATGCTTTTTGAGCCAGCCTCTTACCTCTGCTGACAGCATTTCGAAATGGGGTAACGCAACCCGATGTGTACTTAATTCTGACACCCCTGTTGGCTGCCCAAAACAGGCCAGGTAATCCGGCGTCGCATAAAACGTTGGCGATACCTGCATTAATTCTCGTGCAACAAGGCGTGTACTGTCAGCTAAAGTGCCTATCCTGAAAGCAAAGTCATAATCGCGTTCACTGAAGTTCTCCAGCATTTCGGAGTAGCTGATGGAAAAACTGACATTGGGAAATTTAAGTGCAAACTCATTGAGATATTGGGATAAGTTTGAGCCAATAAGTGATTTAGAAACCGTGATTCTAATTTGACCGGCAACGGTGCCCTTTTGCAGCTTTATTTGTCTTTCTGAATCTGTAATTTGCTTTAATATTGCACTGCTGGATTGGTAGAACGTTGAACCATGTCCGGTTAGCACCATCTGTTTATTGGAGCGGTCAAACAACTGAACCTCAAGGTCCCGCTCCAGATTGGCAATGTGCTTGCTTAGCGCCGATGGTGTTCTGTTCAAACTTTCGGCAGCCAGTCTTAAACTTCCGGTTCTGACAATAGCGACAAACGATTCATATTGCGATAGTTTTGACACATCACTTTCCATTTTGGAAACACGGATGCAAGTATAGTTCACTTTTCGTTACCTACAAAGCCACATATAGTTCGCCATAAATCAGGCAAACAGGAACTCTATATGAAGCAATTGGCAAACACTTCAATCAATGTGGCTGTCCCGGTGGACACTCTTTTTAACTTCGTAACCAATATGGAAAATTACGGACTTTGGTTTCCCGGTGTTGTCGCGATCAGTTCCCACAACAAGTTAAAGCACGGCACCAAGGGCAAAATATACAAAGAGGTAATCAACATGCCGGATGGACAACACAACCTGCTGATAGAAGTCAAAGAAACCAAAACTAATGAGTATTTCTACACCGAGGGGGATCTGGCGCCTCTGCTACCCGCTATGCAAATGCAGTTCAAGTCAATAAACCTGGAGCAGTCACAACTGAACCTGAGTTATTATTCAAGAAACAATAAATTGGATACCCATTCAGAATTGTTTAAAAGCATTACAGAAAATTTATCCGGGAGAGTTAACATCGCAGGGGTAAACCTACAGCAAATATTAAGCCCGCAAGGCGTTCATGCTATCCAGGCCCTTAACAGACAGACTTAATTTGTGTGCACCATGTCAACTTCACGTAGCGTGATGTGCTCATTCAGCCAGGGTCAGATTCATTGTGCAAAACGAACCGTAACCCGGGTGCCCTGCTGGCTTTCCACCTGAAACTGCCAGCCCTGGTGCTCGCACAGCCGTTTTACAATGGACAACCCAAAGCCGAAACCGGTACTTATTGCCCCTTTAATACCGGCCTCAGTCAGCTTATCAGAAATTCCGGGGTCGATGCCGGGCCCGGAATCCTGAATGATTAAACTGTCATCGGCAAAGTCAATCAGCACTTCACCCGAATCCGTATATTGAAACGCATTACTGAGCAAATTATCCAGCAAGACTTTTAACATATCCGGAGAAGCATGAAGGAGCGTGTCACAGCGTCCGGAAACCTCAACCTCCACCGGCTTATCGTTTAGTAACAAATGATTATCCAGTATGGATTTTTCTAAGACCGGCAGCAATGAAATGGGCTGTTTTGCGGTGGCGCTATGCTCTTCTCTGGCCAGCATTAACAGTGCCTGCACCGTCCTTTCCATTTGCGTTGCGGCATCGTAAATGCGATTCAGAAGTTTTTCATTCGGCTGCGCCTCCTGCCCCACAACCCCGGCGTTCTGACTGCGCGCTAATTCCACGGCATTCTTTATCACTGCCAGTGGGGTGCGCAATTCGTGACTGGCATCCCGTGTGAAGTGTTTTTCACGACTCAGGGCAGCACTGATTCGGCCCAAAGTGTGTTCCAGCGTAACGGCCAGTATGCCAACTTCATTGTGCGGAAATTGTGCCGCAAATGATTTGGGAATCTGTTCAGGGGCGACACCGTCCACCAGTTCTGCCAGTTGTTTCAAGGGTTTGGTGGTTTTGCGAGCCACCAGCCAGGCCAGCAAACAGGCAATCAACGACACCAGCACAGTACTGACAACCAGCAACACAATAATACCTTTGCGAATTTTGCGTACCTGCAGATCCGCACTCACCTCTGCCAGTAAGTAAACCTCCGGATAGCCAGGTAACGCCATTGCGTGATAGTGCCGGCCCTGTTCACCATAAAACTCGATGCGTCTGGGTTCCAAAAGTGCCATCTCTTTGATTTCTTCCGGAAATGTGTGCTTAGAAAAGTGCAGGCTCATTCGCTCATTTTCCGGTTTGGACCACCTACCGGACGCCTCAAACTCAGTGATCAGACGGTTTGCCTGGCGCGCAATGTCTTTTTCGATAAAGTTATCCTCTAACACGTACATTAACAAAAAAGACAATGCGCCAAAGATGAATGAGAGCACCACAGTAAACAAGCAAAATTGCACAACAATGCGCGTACTCAGACTGTGATAACGTTTGCCATTAAACTGCATTGCCTGTCACTCCGACTGTTCAATATCCAGCGTAAATCCGACACCAAACACGGTTTTAATGACCGGTCTGGCGAAGGGCTTATCCATAAGATTGCGCAATTGATAGATATGGGAACGCAACGCATCTGACTCGGTGGGTTCGTCGCCCCATAATTTATGACTTAGTTCAGAGCGGCTAACCACTTGCGGGTAGGCGTCAACCAGCACCATTAAAATGCGAAACCCCATGCTATTCAGAGCCACAGGTTGCCCGTCCCGCGACAGCGTTTTGCGCTTTCTGTCGATGCACAAGGGTCCCAGTTCAATCACATCATGGGTGTTTAGCCTGTGTCTGCGGGATAAAGCCAGACAGCGAACTTCCAGCTCTTCCAGGGAAAAGGGCTTAGTCAAATAGTCGTCTGCCCCACTGTGAAAACCCGAAACTTTATCCGCAATACTATCTCTGGCGGTCAACATCAAAACCGGCACATGACGATCGGCTTTTTCGCGGATATGTTTACACACCTCTACCCCATCCATACCGGGTAAATTGAGATCCAATATCACCAGATCATAATAATTGTTTAATGCCAATGCTAATCCCTGTGGCCCCTTTTCCGCAAAATCCATAACATGGCCTTTGTGCTCCAGAAACTCAGCAATGTTCCGCGCAATGCTTAATTGATCTTCCACGATCAGGATGTGCAAAGAAGGGGCTTGTGTCATTCTGTATTCCGTATTTCGGGTTATCCGTTCGACAATGCCAATTTACAGCGTTAAGGTTTTAACTAGTGCTTTGGCAGGCTCAAACTCGGGATTAGTGGCCAGTATGGCGTGTAAGGTAGTTAAAGCCGCCTGATTATCACCCAGTTTATGTTGAGTTTGCGCAATTTGCATGTCCAGTTGTGGGTTAGCAATGACTTTTTGAGCCACCTGCATCAGCTTCAGCGAATTGTGCAATTGCGAATCCGTTTCGGCAAGTGCCTGATAATAATAGCCATACATGCCGGCCAGCGGAAGGTGATAATAGGCTTCATCAGAGGCCAGAACTTGCAATGCCTCGCTGTCGCCTGCTAAAAATTTCGCCACCAGATCCAGGGTGCGGTCATCGCGAAAAGATTGCATCGGTGTCGGCGCAATACCTAACGCTTTCACCAGCTCCTGTGCCACAGATATTGTAGAGGAAGGATTTTGCCCGGTGATCAGACGCTCATCAACTGCCACATGATTCAGCATAATATCCGCAGACTGAAACTTCCCGCCGCGCTCAATGAGTTTATCCTGCAACAGAAACTCAAACTCAGGTAACCACTTTTTGCCAAACAATTGCTCTTCCTGATTAGTAAAGCCATTCACCGCTTTATTGGCCACCAGATATTTGCCATTTGCCAGTTTGACATCCACCAATGCCGCAGGCCCATGACACACCGCCGCAACCACACCCTGTTGCTGATAAATATCAGCAATCAGGGATTGCAGGTTTTGGTCTTTGGGTAAATCAAACATGGCACCTTTTCCGCCGACAATGAAGATGGCATCATAGCGTTGCGCCTGCAGAGTGGATAACGCCAGTGTGTCGTCAAGTTTCGCCATGATTTCGGCATCTTTTAACACCAGTGCATTGTAAGGTTTTTCCGGATCGTACTTATCGGCTTCAACTTCCCCCCCCTGAGGACTGGCAATATCAACCGTCAGGCCATTTTGATTAAACACCAGATACGCCTTTGAAAATTCATCAAATTCATAGCCTGGCTGCACGCTCCCCTGTTCCTGGCCATAGCCACTGAGCACCATCAAAACTCGCTTTTGCGCTGTCGCCTGGGCGTTACTTACTGTCAATAATCCCAAAAGCACTATCAGGACACTGAGTACCGATTTATGTAGGTTCATGTTCAAATCTCCGTAATTGTTGCTGTTTTAAACGTTAATAAAGATAAAGTCAGGAGCGTGAAACAGATGTGAAAAATGGCTCCTGAGTTGAGCCATTTTTAGATTGATAATAAAAGCCGGTATCAGTCTGTCATGAGTTCTCTGACGGAACTGGATAAACTGTGTTTACTGGCCAGTAGCCCTACTACCACCACCGAGCCGGTAATGATTAACAGGGTCAAGCCCAACCACAGAAAATCCGGTTGCCAGGTCATGGAGAACTGCGACTGGTAAATCAACCAACCAGCCAACCAGGTGCCAAAAATGGCGCCACTTGCTGCAATAATTCCGGTTATTAACCACTCCAGAAATGTCAGTTGCAAACAGGTCTTACGTGAAAAACCAAAGCTCAGGATGATGCTATTCTTCTTCCTGTCCTGGCGTTCTCCCGCCTGGATCGAAGACAAAATGACAATTGCGGCCAGCAATACAATGAATAATGAAAATCCGCTCACCACCTGAGTTACCATGTTCAACATGTTGTCAAATCGTTGCGTCATTTCCTGTAAGGAAACCATGCGCAATGACGGGTGCTTTTGCCACAACTGTGACAGCACCGGAAAGTCATTGTCTTGCAGTTCCAGGCTTGCCATTGAATAGGCTACGCCGGACAAATGAGCAACGGCACTCGTCGGCATTTGAACCCAGAAAGTGATTGAGCCTGCGCCGGGTTTGTAACCATGGCTGGCCACGATATCGAATTCTGTATAGTGCTCGCCAATAGCAAAGGTCATTCGGTCTCCGATTTCCAGCCCAAGATCGGTCAGTACCTCCTGTTCCACCGATATTTGCTGCCAGCTTTGCGCATTGGCGGTCCACCATTGTCCCTGTAACAGTTCATTATTTGCAGGAATTTCATCACTCCAATGCAATCGAATTTCCCGTTGTAAGGTGGCCAGGCTGTCACTGGGTTTTTGGCTAAAATCTGCCAGCGATTGGCCATTTATGCTGATCAGTTTTCCATACATAAACGGCTTGTTCTGACGAATGCTTATGCCCCGATTATCAGCCCAATGCACAATGTCCTGCATTTGTGCATTGCTGGCCTGAGAAACCAACAGATTGCCGTCGTGCTGTCGCTGGTAATTGGCCATGCTGCTACCCAAATCGCGCAATAACATCAAGGTAAACAGCAACAGAAATGCACACAGTCCTACACCCAGGATCTGCGTGCTTTTGGTGATTAATCGCTGCTTCATAATAAAAAAGGCAAAGGGTAACAACCCCGAAACATTGCGGGTCAGCCATTCACCCAGGGTCATCACCAACCAACTCAACAGCACAATCAGCATAATGCTGACACCCATGGTGCCAAGCACCATCGCCGTTAACAATCCGTTATCTGAATAGGCTACAGCAATCCCCGACAGCGCCACCAGGGCACACAACCAGGCAACCCCCTGATTTAACCTCTGAGCCTGATTGAAGAGTAGTTGCAACACTGAGGACTTAGCCACGCCCAACCAAACGGGTAACTGAAACGCGGCAAATAGCATGATCAGCACAAAACTGGTGGACAAAGCGAATAGCCAGTCTGGTTGCCAGTTCAATCCGTGAAAAGTGTCAGCCAGCCACTGCAATAACGCCCAATGACAACCCAAAGAAAGCAGTAGCACCCAGGGCACCATGGCCAGTGACTGCAGTAACCACTTAACCATTGAAATTTGAAAGATTGCGGATTTAGAGGCTCCCAGACTTTGACAGATCGCGCCAAAACACTGCTCTTTTTGCAGTTTTACTTTGGTGAGTTGCTGCAGTGCAATCGCCGCCATAAAAAACAGAATAATAGATGCCAAACCAATAAAGTTCTCGGTGCGTTGCCAGAACAAAGCCAGTGGATGCGCCCCTTTTTTATGGTAAAGCGTAGCGGCAGGTAGCGCTTGCTTTTGCCAGTCCTGTAGTTGTTGTATCTGATCTGCGGAAGCCGCCACCAGGTAGCGATACGTAAACCTATCTTCTGAAAAATTAAGCGAGGCCAAATCATACTGATTTATCAGCGCCCGCATCTGCACGTTGTGCCCTTCCATCAGCCGATCTGGCTCATGCAACAATACTTTAGTTACCTTAAAATCCGTTCCGGCTATGCGGATCTGGCCGCCTGGCTGCGCTGACAACCCGGCCATTAATCGGGCATCCAGCCAGATTTCACCGGGAGCAGGCCCCTGCAACTGCCTTGCTCCGACATCAACAGAATCACCGGCGCGCAATTCACCTTGCAGCGGATAATCCTCTGCAACGGCCTTCAGTGTTGCCCGTTGCCACAGATTATTACGGGTTAACGTGGTATCAATGCTCTGCGTTAACACCCGGTGTTCAGATAGCGCGTCAACGCTTTGCAGTTGTTGCACCGTCAATGGGCGGCTGTTTTGCAATACCAAATCAGCACCCAGTAAATTGTTCAGATTACCGGTAAGGTAAGATTGAATTGAGGCACTGGTTAAACTCAACGTCACCATAAATACCATCAAGATCATTTGAGTCCAGTTGATAAAACGCTGCCAGAGATGACGTTTTTCCTGATGATAAAACTGCCAGGCCAACCCTATATTTTGTTTAAGCATAGTGCACCGCCCTGGCGGCTTCAGCCTGATCTTGCGCGGTGGATTGCTCAGTTGCCGTACATTCCTGTGACGCCCAATGTAAATTACCTTTATTAAACGCCAGTACCTGTTGCGCTTGTGCTGCTAATGATTCACTGTGCGTCACCATCACCAGCGCAGCGCCACGCTCCTGACAACAGGCAAACAGTATATCGGCCACTTCCTTTGCCGAAGCACTATCCAGATTGCCAGTAGGCTCATCGGCAAAGATAAACTCGGGTTCAAATACCAGCGCTCTGGCTATCGCTACCCGCTGTTGTTCGCCACCACTCAGTTGCGCTGGCTTATGAGACAGCCGATCCCCAAGCCCCACCCGTTCAAGCCACTCACCAGCACGTTTAGTGGCATGGCGTAGCCCGCGCAATTTCAGGGGCAAGGCCACATTGTGTAGTGCCGTTAATTCAGGTAACAAATGAAATTGCTGAAAGATGAACCCCACTTTGTGTCTGATTTCTGACAAAGCCTGAATGCCGTGGCTACCGTGATACAAACAGGAGCCGGTGCTGGGCGGTGCCAAACCAGACATCAGAGTTAACAAACTGGATTTTCCTGAACCCGACGGGCCAGTTATAGCGTAAGAACACGTTGTATGTACCGTTAAATCGACGTGACTGAACAGGGTTATTTGACGTCCCTGGCTCTCAAAAGACTGGCTGACCTGGTTGAGTTCGATATAACCGGAATGGGCATTGCTGACTGACATATTTACGACTCCATTTTAAGGACAATGTCAGCGTAAATAACCGGGTGTGAAACAGTTGTGAAAAGCGAAAAGTGGTCACTCTCAGAAAAGTAACCACGTTCGATGTTTAAAGCTAATGCCCTTTTAAGGCGGTGATTAGGGTGGTGGCATGTTCCTGCAAGTCATGGCCCAGATGGGTAAGATACCCCCCATCAGCCTGGGTAATAATGCCTTTTTGAAAGAGTCGCTGTGCCGCATCAACCATGGCAGGGTCTGCGTCATGATGAATTTTCAATCCTTGATCTAAACTCTGATTGGGGAATTTCAGGATCAACTCTATTTCATCTTTCATTTCTGGTGTTATCTGATTCATTCACACTCTCTTATTTTTTATCTGGGTCAAAATCAGTGTAGTGCAAATTAAACCAGAAACACCACAAAAAATTGCGTTCACGCTGATAAATGCAACATGCCTTATGCCTACAGGATTATTTCAGCCTGTCGCTTATGGGTGCCCAAGACAATCTACTCCGCCAGCAGCTGACCTGTCTAAGGAGCCTGAATAGCGAGTGACCAGCAAGGCACTCATTGCGATAACAGCGCCAATCCACGCGGTATCACGCAAAGACATGCTATCAACGATTAAGCCACCACTGACGGAACCCACTGCAATGCCGATGTTAAAGGCAGCAATATTCAGCCCGGAAGCCACATCCACGGCTTTAGGTGTATAGCGCTCTGCCAGCTGTACTACGTATACCTGCAAGCCTGGCACGTTACCAAAAGCAAACGCTCCCCAAATCAGTACAGTAATAACCGCAGCAAGCTTAAACGACATGGTAAAACTAAATACAAACAGTACCAGAGCCAGGCCAGTAAAAATCAGACTCAGGGCTTTGATAGGACCGTGTTTGTCTGCCAGCTTACCACCCCAAATATTACCCACCGCCACCGACACCCCGTAGACCAGCATGATTGCGGCAACCGCTGAAGAGGCAAATCCGGCCTCCTGTTCAAGAATGGGCGCTAAAAATGTAAATGCCGTAAAGGTACCGCCATAACCAAGAATAGTCATGGCATAAACAATTAACAGCCTCGGTTCCAGCAATACCTGTAACTGTTCTTTGATGCTGGCACTGGCAGATTGCTTAAGATTGGCAGGTACTAACAAGGCACTGCCAATTAAGGCAATTAAACCCAACGCTGACACAGTTAAAAATGTGGTTCGCCAACCAAATCCCTGGCCAATCCAGGTACCTAATGGCACACCTGTGACTAACGCCACGGTCAGTCCGGTAAACATGATGGCAATGGCACTGGCTTCTTTCTCTTTGGGCACCAGGCTGGTTGCAATCGTAGAGCCAATAGAAAAGAATACGCCATGAGCCAGTCCGGTTAAGATCCGGGCCATAATCAGGGTGTTATACCCAGGTGCCTGCCAGGCACACAGATTACCCACCACAAACAAGGCCATCAGTGACAACAAAACATGTTTGCGATTCCATTTTCCGGTCAGCGCAGTTAACACCGGTGCACCAACAGCAACGCCCATGGCATACAGGCTCACCAACAAACCGGCGGATGGTAAAGAAACTCCAAGATCTGTAGCAATCGTCGGCACAAGTCCGACAATCACAAACTCAGTGGTTCCGATAGCAAAGGCACTGAGTGTCAGTGCAAAAAGTGCTAAAGGCATAAATAAATCCTCATTAACGACATAGTTAGTTTTTAGTGAGGCGTATTTTGCAACTCAACACTCTTGCAAAAAACATCAATAGTGACAAAATATTTTTGTCAATTATGCAAAGGTTAAATAATGCCGGTAAGATCAAAAACAGAAGATTTAGAAGCTTTTATCGCTGTGGTGGACAGCGGTAGTTTTTCCCATGCAGCAGAATTACTGGATTTACAGGTAGCGAAGGTCTCCCGGGCTGTTTCCAGACTGGAAAAAGGACTCAATTGCACACTGCTGAATCGCACCACCCGACGGCTTGAACTTACCGAAGAAGGCAATGTGTTCCTGGAGCACATCAGAAATGGTTTAAATGCCATTGAATGCGGAGAAGAAGCCATCAGGCTACTTAAGGGAACGCCCTCCGGCAAGTTGCGAATTGATGCGGCCAGTCCCTTTATTCTGCATCAGATTACACCTCTGGTGAATGACTTCCATCAGGCATTTCCCCAGGTGGTATTAGATATCACCTCAAACGACGACATTATCGATTTACTGGAACGAAAAACCGATGTTGCGATTCGCATTGGCGAACTGGGAGATTCCAACTTGCATGCCAGAACATTGGGTAGCAGTACTTTGCACATGGTGGCCAGCCCCGATTATCTGGCAAAAAACGGAACTTTAACGCAGCTCAATGATTTGACGCAGCACCGACTGATCGGATTTTCCCGCGCCCCTACCCTCAATCAATGGCCACTGCACACAAACCTGGATTTGTCGTTCCACATGTATGCCAGCAGTGGCGAAACGGTCAGGCAGCTTTGTCTCGCAGGGCTGGGCATTTGTTTGCTGTCTAACTTTATGTGCCGCAAAGACATACAAAGCGGCCGCCTGGCAGAGATACTGCCCGGTAGTGTGGTATCTCCCAACCGAAGGGAAAGCGTCAACGCAGTTTATTACCGAAACAGCGCAGTCTCTTCGCGAATACAGACTTTTCTGGATTTTATCCAACCCAGGCTGTCACTGTAACTGCAACATTGCTGTGCTCATTTTGCCGATACCAGAAAGTCTGGCAAACAGGCAGTGTCGCCAATAAAAAGTATCGTTAACAAAAAGTATCGATAATAGGCCAGGCTTACTATTGAAACCAATGGCGTGTGCGATTAGCAAACCATACTAATGACAACATCACAGGTACTTCCACCAGCACGCCCACTACGGTAGCCAGCGCTGCACCGGAGTGCAGACCGAACAGAGAAATCGCCACAGCCACGGCCAGCTCAAAGAAATTGGAGGTGCCAATCATACAGGCCGGTGCAGCCACATTGTGCGGTAACTTCATTTGTTTTGCCGCAAAATAGGCAATCGCAAAAATGCCGTAAGTTTGAATAAGTAACGGGACAGCAATCAGGCCAATGACCAGTGGTTTTTCGATAATGGTTTGTGCCTGAAAGCCAAACAACAACACCACGGTAGCCAACAAACCGATGATGGACCAGGGTTTGAAATTTGCAATAAAGGCATTTAATCGGCTGTGATCATTGGCTTTATCCAGCTTTTTACGGGTAAGTGCACCGGCAATGAGTGGCAATACTACATACAAGCCCACAGATAACAGTAATGTTTCCCAAGGTACCTGAATATCGCTGATCCCCAAAAGGAACGCCGTGATAGGCGCAAAGGCAAAGATCATGATGATATCGTTAATGGATACCTGCACCAGCGTATAGTTGGCATCCCCTTTGGTCAGTTGGCTCCAGACAAACACCATAGCAGTACAAGGTGCAACACCCAGCAAGATCATACCGGCAATATATTCACTGGCTGACTGCGGGTCCACCCAGTCGGCAAATAGGCCTTTAAAAAACAACCAACCCAACAGCGCCATAGAAAAGGGTTTAATCAACCAGTTTATCACCAGGGTCAGCACCAGACCCTTCGGCTTTTTGCCGATATCCTTCAAGGAAGCAAAATCGATTTGAATCATCATCGGGTAAATCATCAGCCAGATAAGCACCGCCACTACCAGGTTAACGTGCGCATATTCCAGTTTTGCTAACTGGTTAAACACGTCTGGTACAACATTGCCCAGTATCACCCCGGCGGCTATGCAAAGTGCCACCCATAGTGACAAATATCGTTCAAATAATCCCACTGACCTTCTCCATCACTGATGCGAAAACATTAATTCATTATGCAACACTAACTGGTGTTAATGACCACTGTGGCTGGCAAACAAACCAGCGACACATACGAAAAATCATATGTATGTTTTTTCATATGTCAAATGTTATATCGCGAATCTTATCTACGTCCTGAAATCATCGTGACGAACAGCTCGTTTACAGCGATTGGCCAAGGTAAAGCAATCTACCGGGAACAAAAAATAACAAGTTGATTACGTTTTTTTGACATAGGAAAGCAGCCCATTGTTGCGCAAACTTTCAGAGTCGAAATTACATAACAACGCTATGAAATTACCTTACATTGCCCTGTTTACCGCGCTGATAACTGTTCATATAACGGGTGCAGCAAGCCCGCTGAAAATACCAGGCTCGTCAAAAGTGAGTACTTTGCCTACTGATGTATTACACGAAGTCGTAAAGCGCTCAGACAAATTTAGCCGCATTGACTATGTGTATGGCGAGCAGGGAGATGCCTCTTTTTCCAGAACCCAGGAAGATGTTATCCAGGGCAAACTGGATCTTATGTGGACAGCCACCTCAGAGTTTTACGAAACACATTACAGCGCTATCTATTTTCCTATTTACCGGGGCAGCCTCGGGATCAGAATTGGCATCATTAAGCAGGAAAATGCCGCACAGTTTGCCAACCTGACAAGTTTGCACACGTTAAAAACCTTTACCGCTTGTCAGGGAAAGCTCTGGGCAGACACAAAAATACTCGAAGCCAACGGAGTAAACGTGGCCGCAAGCCACAAGTACTTTAACCTGTTTCCAATGCTTGAAGGCGGACGTTGTGACTATTTTCCACGTGCCTTTTTTGAACCCTGGAGCGAAATTGAACGGGAGAGCCAGTACCGGCTGACAGTGGATGAGCACATGCTGATCCGATACAAACTGGCGAATTTTTTCTTTGTTAAAAAAGGTAATCTGGAACTGGCCAAACACATCTATGACATCCTGGTGCAAATGCACAGGGATGGCAGTTATGAAACTATGTTCAGGGCCGACCCCGATGTACGGCGGGGGCTTCGCTTTGCCAAACTCGGCAACAGAGAGGTGTTCGATTTTAACAATCCATACCTGACTGATGCGGTCAGAGAAATCTCTGCAGAGTTTTGGTTAAACCTGGACGATGAGGCATTTTCCGCCCCCTAATGTAACCTATCCAAAAACACACAAAGGTAAAGTTATGCAGCAACAATACAAGCAGTTAATCGCGCAATTTTGGCATCAAGGTTATCTGGTATTGGAAAACTTTTTCGAGGATGAACTGATGCAAACTATGCATCAGGAAATCCTGGCTCATTTTGGCCAGGCGCCGGAATTTCAGCACTCTGAAGAGTTTCTTAAAAAGTCGGCCACTGAAGTGATCCCCTGGTTCCCGCAACGCGAAGGAAACCCGCTATTTGACAGTATCGAAAAGCACGCAGGATTCTGTCAGTTAACCTCTGCGATTTTGGGGCCATGGCAATCGCAATATTCGATGGTGATGTTTTCAAAAATGGGCACAAAAGGTCAGGCCTGGCATCAGGACTGCCCACCTGAGCAGAGTACCCAGTTTAATCTCAATCGCCTGGTTTACACCATGGACATCAATGAAGATACCGGTGGACAGGTGGTGATCCGTCCCAAAACGCACATGAACGGTGCTCTGTCTGCGGGTCCGGTGAATGAAGACTTTGAAGATCAGTTAGTGCTAAGCCCGAAGCGCGGCACATTAATATTATTGCATGGCCATTGCTGGCACAGAATTACCCCTATTGAAGGGCCGTATCGGGTGTCCACCAATTACCGTTGCGCCCCTGAAGGCGTTCCGGACGACATCACGGATATTTGTGTTTACCGCAATATGCGTTTTCAGTTTTCCACCAATTTGGTACTGGAAGAAAGGGCCTGAGCCTGAACGCCAATAGCCCTTTGGCCGAGGGCTACTGGCAATAGCGCGTCAGGTACTGCTGGTGTTCGGGTAATGCCGACACCTGACGGTGGTGTGAACTGACAATATTATCCAGAAAAGCCTTTAGTTCATGAGCTTGCATTTCATCTGCGATGCGATGATATTTTTCCGGAATAAGCCCCTGCCCAATCATAACCTGCAGCCAGGAATCCACAAAGATCTCTTCATGGCGTACAATAAACCGGCCGGTTTTGCGAAATAAACTCATGCGCTCCTGCAAACTTTCGGGTATTTCCATCTGTTTGCAATAGCGCCAAAAGTCAGAATCATCTCGCTGCGTCTGGCAATAGTGAAGTACAATGAAATCTCTGATTTGTTGATAATCAGACATCCCAGACTTATTAAACTCATCAATATCGAGCTGCTCAATGCCCTGCGACGGAAAAAGTTTAATTAAGCGCAGAATACCCTGCTGAATCAAATGAATCGCCGTGGACTCCAAAGGCTCAATAAAGCCTCCCGACAACCCGATCGCCACACAGTTTTTATGCCATAACTGTTCTCTGTGCCCCGTCTTAAATCCGATTAATCTTGGCTCGGTTATCAGCTCTCCCTCAACCGTGGACAACAGCCGCTCGCGCGCGGTGTCATCATCCATATATTGGGAACTGTACACGATGCCGTTGCCCATACGATGTTGCAATGGTATGCGCCACTGCCATCCTGACTCATGCGCAATGGAACGGGTGTAAGGCACCGGCGTATTACTGGTTTTCGTTTGCACAGCCCAGGCCCGGTCACATTTTAACCACTGACCATAGTCATTAAAGGGAACTTTAAGTGTTTCATTGATAAGCAGCCCTTTAAAACCGGAACAATCAACAAAGAGATCACCGGCCACATGCTCCCCACTTTCCAGTAATAAGGAAGAGATAAACCCCGTCCCGGCGTCACAGTTAACCTTTGCCACCTTACCTTCAATGCGGGTCACGCCTTGCTTTTCCGCCACACTTCGCAGCAGTTTGGCGTACAAGCTGCTGTCCAGATGAAAGGCGTAATTCAGACCATTTTTTGACTGTGCAAACCGGTTCGCACCCGCTGCAACAGCTTCGATGTTATAGGCGCTAAAATTGTCACTGATCCCCAGCTCCAGCCCCTTTCGCCAAAAATCGTGAAATCCGGCCGCCCATAAACTGCGGCCCGTAGAGCCAAATGCATGGAAATAACTGTGCTCCTGCGCTGCCCAGTTTTCAAACTGTATACCCAGTTTATAAGTACCCCGGGTGTGTTTTAAAAACGTATGGGAATCCAGATCGAGCAAGCCATTAAAAAACTGCATGGTGGGGATGGTCGCCTCACCAACGCCTATCGTTCCGATTTGCTCAGACTCCACCAGCGTAACCTTGACGTTTGACAGCACTTTGCTCAGTGCCGCGGCTGTCATCCATCCGGCAGTTCCGCCCCCTAAAATAACCACATTGTTTACGATTTTATTCATATTTTTTTGTTCGCTTAACGATTTAACGCAGCCAGTATCTGCGCCCGTAGTTTTCGAGCCGTAAGCTCGTCCAGTTCCCCCAATACCCCTTGTGCAAAATGAGGAATATGCGCAAAATTTCTGTCTTCAAACACAAACTGCTGAAACAGGTGTTGCCACGCCTGCTTTTGCTCTGCCGGTAGCGCCTTCATTGTCATTAAGGCTAAGTTTAACGCCTGCATCGGTGATGGCATCCAGGCGGGTGTCGGTTTCCACCAGTAGTTCATCAGCAAATTAAAGTCCGAACAGGCACGTATCTGATGCCACCACATACTGGGAATAAATAAGACATCACCCGGCTCAAGTACAACTTCAATACTGGCAGCTATAGCCTGTTGATATTTTGGATATTTGTCAAAGTCAGGCGCATCCGGATTTACCAAACTGATAGCCGGACCGGCCGGATTGAAATCCAGTGGCCCGATATAAAGATTATCCACCTGCTCCGGTGGAAACAAAGTAACTACCCGGGTGCCACAAAGATTGCAGGCAAAATTATTCGGGAAATCGAAATGGGCAGCGATTAACGACTGATTACCCAGCCACAGGTTCGCCACTGTATCAGTTTTCGAAATACCAAACTCCAGTTCGTTTTCATCACGTAAACCGGGAAAATACTTCTGTATATTGGTGGACCCCATATACAGTGTCTGATGGTTTTTAGCGATGGCCGTTAAAAATGCTGGCAAGTTCATCGTCAGCTTCTCAAAGTTCATTCCACTAAAGTCATCATTGTAAAAAATACGCCCATCAAAGCGTTTTTCCAATGCAAAGGTTAACATTTCAAGGCCGGCGTCAAAGCGACGCAAATAAGCCTCTAAATCCAACTGCGATCGTTGCGCCGCCTGCACCATTGGCCAGTCTGCAATCTGTTGTTTTAACAATACCGGAGCCTGTGCTTTAGTGGCGATAAGCTGCAATTCTCCATTACTGCGTTTTCGGAATTCGTTATCTCCCGCAACCTGGTGCATTTTTGCTGACAGGACAGAAGTCATTTAACGGGTAACTTGCTGTAGGCGCTTTCGACTTAGCAAGTCAGAAAAGGCGGTTAAAGAAGCCATGCAGAAATACGCCAGCTGCAGAAAGCCCAACTGATTCAACTGCTGTAATTGCCCGGCATTTAGTCCGGCCAGTTTCTCCTCATCGATACTCAAAAAACCCGACAAGCGAATATTGTTTTGCTCTGCCAGTTGCGCTTCCAACACGAACGGCTGCAACAAATCATGCTGTTGCAATGCCTCGCAAAATTGCCCGGTTAGTGCTCGTTCTTCATGCAGGCGATACAGCACTTCGGCCATAGACTGAGTATAAGGAGCGTTGCCGCCATGCGCTAAAAATAGCGCCTCACCGACTTTGTCATTTATCCTTGTATCGGATAAATCCACACTGATCACCCTACTCTCCGTACCGTCAGATTGACGCTGATGGCCAATCTGAAATGGTCCTTTGCGCAGCATTAACGGCTGATAGATGCCGCCTGGCCATTGCCCATCCCGAATAAACAGGTTTTCCCCTTGTTCAAAGCCAAAAATCGCCACCGGGAACAGCTCTCCACTGTCGGGCTTCTGGTGAAATACAATTGGAAAATGTCGCAAGGCCTCTCTTAATTCACTGAGTACCAGAGATGTACAAGCGGGTGCAGATGAATCCTCAACCAATACCTTATCAAGTACTTTTAAATTCAGGTGCTCAACATTGTTTAAAACTACATATTCACTCATAACGTACTTTATTTAAAACCCTTACCAAGAAACACAAAAACGGCCAGCCACCTGACGTGACTGACCGTTTAACGGCATTACACTAACTTAAAAATCATAGCGAACGCCGAACGCATAGCGCGCACTTTGTTCATTGGCATAGATGATCATGTCATCACCCCGGGCATGAGCCCGTCGATTTTCTTCAGTGATGTTAATGCCTTCAAAAGCGAGGGTCAGATTCTCGGTCACACTGTATGAAACGCTCAAATCAAGCTGTGCGTAAGACTCGGTGTATGCCGGTTCTTGCTGGCCATTGCCACCGGTGGTGGAATTCAGGAACTTATCCCGCCAGTTATAGGCCAGTCGAATTTGCAGTGCATCCTTTTCGTAAAATGCCACCAGGTTTGCAGTATCGCTCAGCCCCAGTAAGGCAAATTGGTCTTCGCCAATGGTAGTGTTGTCATAAGTCACGTCACCATCAACCGTTGTATAGTTGGCCTGGATACCAAACCCGGATTCCCCAAAAATGTGCTGGGCGGCAAATTCAAAGCCGTCAACTGAGGCATCATCCTGGTTTACCGGGATGGTAACCGTATAATCCAGCGGATCATAAACACTGAGATCACCGGTTAAACTGCCATCCGCAGCTACCCAGCCCTGATCCACATAGTATTGTCTGATTTCCTGTGCCGCATTGCCCGGATTAACCACCGCACCCTGCGCTTCTTCGAACCGCTCGCCCGATGCAGGGTTAACCAAGTTCGGATAGATAACCTGATTAACGACACTGGTACCGATAAAGTTCTTCACGTCTTTTTTGTAGTAACCAATGGCGGCATAACTGCCCTCACCATAATAGTATTCCAGTGAAATATCGAAGTTATCGGATTCAAAGGGTTCCAGGTTTGGATCGCCGGAAGCCGCCGTAGAATTATCGAAGGTTCTGGCCTGACTACTGGCCGGTACCGCACCTGCCTGCAGGTCGTCATAGGCGGGTCGTGCGATGGTTTTACTGACTGAGATACGACCAATCAGATCTTCAGTCAAATCAATACTGAAATCCAGGTTGGGTAACGTGTGACTGTAATCCCCTTCCCCTTCGGCAAACACGCCTCCATTTTGTTGCAGGATGAGTTCGTTAGCCGTAAGCCACGACAAACTGGTATAGTTAGGGATTAGCGACTCAGATTTAACATCGGTTGCTTCATGTCTTACCCCCACAATCAGCCGTGATGGCATGTCACCAAGTTCAAACTCAAGGTTGGCCTGAACGTAAAAAGCCAGTTGCTCTTCTTCCAGCCGTAAGTCGTTGGCGTATTCCGGGTTAGTACACAAAGTTCCGGCGGCGCAGTTTCCAAACACATTCCCAGGCAAAGTGGGATTTGCCGCATAAAGGGCAGCAATGTCACTGCTAAACTGATCAAAATCAACCCATACCATCTGCCCATTGGCACCAATATTGTCACCGGAAAGGTCATTCAGATCGGCGACCGTAAAGGCACCATCTGAAAAGTTACCGTCACCATCACCCGCTGGCGAGTTCCAGCCACCGCCTGTGGTATGGCCGGTAAAGCCCATTCCGCCCCAGTCTCCCCCCTGATTAAGGCTAAAGGCTGTACGGTTGTTCATGGTCAGATGAGAAACACCAAAGTTCACCTTGCTGACAATTCCGGCGTCGAAAACGTACTCACCGTTTAATTGCACCTGGTCAATCTCGGTTTTCATGTAACCGTTTCTAAAACTATTGCCCGATGCGATAATAAGACCAGGGTCAATGGCTTCATTGCCTGACGCGCCGGCATCAAAAGGGGCTTCCGTGGGGGTCAGAAAGACCTGCATTTCCGGCACATATTGGGAGAAATCAACGGTGGTCCGGTAGCGACGGAACGTACTGGCCGTCACAACATTGTTGCTACCCCGGTGATCCTTTGGCTTTGCTTCAGCTTCGGAGCTATGAGCATCCAAAGTCAGTACCAGGTTGTCATTCACTTCATATTCGAGATTCAGACCGATGGAGTCATTCTGATTGGTAGTCCCCCAGGCACCCACTCCGTAGGAAAGATCACAACAATCGCGATTATTCAGCATCAGTGGCGACACCACCCCGTTGCTGTCCACTTCGGTAAAGACCGTATCGGCATAGCTGCCTGCCCCAAACCAGGCTGAAAACTCCTGACGGCCTACATCTTGCTCCAGTTCGGAATAAGTATAATCCAGCGTCGCTTTCAGCTTGTCTGAAGGGGCAAACTGCAAGGTTAACTGTGCGTTGGTGCGTACCCGGCTGAAATCTTCAAACACGTACATGTAGTTTTGCGGAGCAGCAAAAATAACACTACCGCTACCAGCGTTGTATACCTCATTACCAAAATTATCCAGTTGTTGCCCGCTCAGATTGCTGGTGTTCCAACCCGATGTCACCTGACCGGATGCAATGTAATTGTCCCGCTCAGAGCGACTGGCAACCAGTGATATCCCCACCTTATCATCGTTAAAGGTATTGGAAATAATGCCCGACACTTCCGGGGTGATATCATTGCCTACGCGGGTATCGTCACTGATTGCTTTAGCGCCGATACTGGCCATAAAACCGGGATTGTTAAAAGGCTTGTGAGTTTGAATATTGATTGTTGAACCAATGCCGCCCGTAGTTAAATGGGCCTTACCGGTTTTGTAAACCTCAACCCCCGACACGGACTCTGAGGCCAGATTCGCAAAATCAAAAGAACGGTCAGTGTTGACATTCAGACCGCTGAGATTGGCCGCAGGCATCTGACGACCATTCAGGGTGATCATATTAAATTCCGGGCCCCAGCCACGTACTGTCACTCGTGAGCCTTCGTTGTTTTGGCGGTCAATAGCTACCCCGGTAATGCGTTGCAGCGATTCAGCGAGGTTAGTATCCGGGAATTTGCCGATGTCCTCGGCAGAAATAGCATCAACAACACCATCGGAGCTACGCTTAATATCCATCGATTTAATTAGACTGCCGCGAATACCGGTAACTTCGATCACTTCAGTGCCATCGTCTTCGACGGTTTCCTGAGCCAATACAGCTTGTGGATTCGTCAGACCAAATACCGCCGCCACTGACATGGCAACAAAGCTTGGCCTGAAATATTTTTGTATCTTCATCAATATGTTCTCCATCCACTTTCATGCGATTTCAGTTGCAGGTCGGTAACTGACATGTCAGCGGAAACATTTATAAATTTTTTAAGTGTGTTCGTTAACCCGGTTTAAAAAGAGACGACGTAGCATTGCCGTTGTAAACCAAATGTTAACAATGACAACATAACGCGACCTGACAACAGGATCGATTACGATATTTTTTGCTTTGTTATGTTTTTTCACAAATAGTTAAACACATGAATTTGCTGGGGTAAAAAGCGATTTTCATAACGAAAAAACAAGAGAAATTATTTTCTTTAGTGGTATTGGGCTATCTCAAAAAAGCACGGCAACACTGCAGGCGTTAACAACCTTGTAACAGGTTCTGAGTTAAAAAAAACCAGGTCTTGCCTGGTTTTGCTCTTTTAATGATGGCGATAATAAACCGCCAGTAACACGTCAGAATGCCGCTAATATTTGTTGAATATCCTGCTGAAACAGCAAACTGTCTGCGTGAGTTACCACGGATGACTCTTTTTTGTTGTTCAAAATACTATCAACTGTGTGCTGAATCTGATATTCGAAACCACTGCCTGAACGGTTATCAACAAAGCTGTCGATACAATTGTCCAACTCGTACAATTCCGCGGTAGTCGCCCGCCAGAAATCAGGGATAGCAATATAGCCTTGTGTGCCAACAATGTACGCCCAATTGCGCAATTTACTCTCAAAGCTGGCGCCCAGTACCGCTGAGCTGGCATCGAAGTCAAACAGCACATTAATTCGCTTATCAGCACCATTGTCAGCGCGTTTACCAACGACACTCATCCGCACGGGGTCGCTGCGATGGAACAAGCGATTCAATGCAACCGGATAAATGCCCATTTCAAACGTACATCCCCCTGCCAGCTCTACATTCCATTCGCGCTTATCTGGACCATATTCTATGGGATAACCAAAATCGGCCTGGATTTGCGTTATTTCTCCAATTCGGCCCTGTTCAACCCAGCGCTGCGCCTGTTTTATGGCCGGTAAAAACCAGGTCCACATGGCTTCCATTAAAAACAATCCCTTGTCTCTGGCAAGGCTTGTTAAGGTTTCGCACTGCTGTGGTGTTACCACAAAAGGCTTTTCACAGAGTACGTGTTTTCCCGCTAACAAGGCATCACGGGTTTGTTCAAAGTGCAGGGTATGGGGTGTAGAAATGTAAACGGCGTCGATGTTGGGATCGGCGAACAAGGTATCATAACCTTCATAAGCACTGGCAATGTCATGCTTTGCAGCAAACTGCCGGGCATTATTTAGTGAGCGCGCAGCCACTGCAGTAATTTTAGCGTGTTCAACCCAGGTCATATCCTGCACAAAGGTGTTGGCAATTCTGCCTGCGCCTACCAAACCCCAGCGTATTGTATTAGTACTCATTTGCCTGTTCCTAATTCCAGTTCCAATTGTTCCAGACTCTTGCCTTTGGTTTCCGGAAATAAACGCCAAACCAACAACAGCCCAACCAATGCAAGCATCCCATAAATGATGAACGTCAGCGCAGCCCCGATATTAAGTAACTCCCAGGGGAACATAAATTGTACCGCAAAGCTGGCGATACTATTGATGACCCCCACAAAAGAGACGGCCAGCCCTCGTACGTGGTTCGGGAATATTTCAGAAAACATTACCCACATTACCGGCCCCAGTGAAATTGCAAATGAAGCCATAAAGCCCAATATGCCTGCCAGAATTAGTTTTGCATTCATGCTGGTTGCCAGTTGCAACAGGTCGCTCTGTATTTTGTTGAAATTTTCTGTGCCAATCTGCTCCATAACACGGGCCTTAAACACCACATCGGAATCAAATTGCCTGTTTTGCAATTGCTTTAGCGGCGCAAGTTGCAGGTTTTGATGCTTGTTTTGCAATATGCTGATGTGGGATTCATCCAGGCGGTAACTGGCTTTGTAAAACCCATAACCGCACAACGACATGCTCAGGAATACTCCCGACAAGCCTATTATCAACAGGGGTTTACGGCCCAGTTTGTCGATCAGTGACATCGCCAGCAAAGTAAAAATAATATTAATAATGCCAATCCAGATAGCCTGCGCAAACGCCGCGTTGGTACCAACACCACTTTGTTCAAAGATGGTGGGGGCGTAAAACGACACCGCGTTAATGCCCGTTACCTGCTGAGTGATGCCAATAATGACCCCAATTACAACGGCGAATCGCATCTTATTGCTGAACAGAAATTTGATTCTGTCTGCTAAGCCAGATTGCGTTTTTTCCTGGGTGGTTGATGGCTCAGATCGCATCTCACTGAGCACTGGCGCACATACCTCATGACTGGCATTGCGGGTTAAGCCCAGCTTTGCCAGTGATAATCTCGCTTCGGTTTCCCTGCCTTTTTGCAATAGCCAGCGAGGACTGCGTGGGATCAGAAACAGTAACCCAAACCAAATGATGGCCGGAAAGGCTTCAATGCCCAACATCCAGCGCCAGGTGTGCTGCTGAATACCGATCATGGTGCCCCATTCACTCGCAGACTGAGCCCACTGTAAAATGTAGTAATTGGAAAAATAAGCAACAGAAAAGCCCAACATAATATTCAGTTGATTAATGGACACCATGCGTCCCCGCTCTTCAGCCCGGCTAATTTCAGCAATGTACATAGGCGCAATCATCAGAGAACAAAACGCCAGACCGCCAATAAATCGCGCAGCGACGAGAAAGTTGTAACTGGGTGCAAAGGCGGAAGCCACAGCAGATACTGAATACAAAAAAGCGATAATAATCAAAAAATTGCGCCGCCCTATGGCATCGCATATTATCCCGCCGGTTAAGGTCGCTATGATGGCGCCCAGCGTTGGTGCTCCCACTACCAGCCCTTGCTGCATCGGGCTAAGCTGAAATTCATTGACGACAAAGTTCAATGTGCCGGAAATCACGGTGGCATCAAATCCGAAGATAAACCCACCCAATGACGCGATCAGGGTATAAATTAGCACTGGCGATATTTTCATTTTTATCCTTTGCGTAAGCCCACTATCAGCGGCATTAGTAAGCACCGGTTTGGATCCACAGCGCGTCATTGTTAACCTGCTCTAACCACTGAGCTTTGATAAAGGGATGGCCTTGTACTCTGCTGTCACCCCAATTACCTTCCGGGCACTGGGGATCAGGGGGGCTGGTATCAGGCGCACAATACCAGCGGGACTGACTTTCCCAATGGGTATTGATGTAAGCTACAGCGCGAATTACATCCCGGTTGTCATATATAAAATCAAAAAAGCGTTGATACCAGTCCTGCCAAATCTGTTCCGCGGGTAAAGGAGTTTGGGTATTTAATGCGATAAAACTCTGAGTTTGTTTTTCTGTGCGGTATGACTGTGGCGCGGCTTCAGAAATCATCAAGGGGATCTGTTTCGCGCGGGCAAAATCCACATATAACTGTTGCGCCTCAACCGGATGAATTGTCAGCTCAAAGTTAAAACGGCTGTCATCGCGATAAAATGAGGAGATACTGATCCAGTCCACTACATCATCACCCGGGTACCATTTTGCGATGTGCTGTGGATCGTTGTGATCATACAAATGGGTACGGTCACCCGCAAATTGCGGTGCTGGCCAGGCAGCCGACTGCCATACCATGGCAACATTATCAGCCGCTTTCATTGCTTGCGCGATATGACGAAAGGCCGCTTTATAGGTTTCTGGCTCATAACAATTCCACATGCCGTCGAATTCATACCCGGCCCGCAACAGCACTTTTCGGGGCGCAATGGATTGCAGATAGTTCACCAGGGTTTGCAGTGACTTATCATAATGACCGGCAGCGATATTGGCGCTGTGATCCTCGTCATTGCAATCATCAAACGCCAGCCCTATGGCCAAAACGGCATCGGGAGCAGCCTGCAAGGTATCCCCAAAATTAACATCACCTGAGTTCCAGTTTCCGGTGGAGAAAACCCCGTGAAGTGTTTGCTTAGGGTCCGGTGATTTAAGCATGGTGTAGAGTGTCACGCCTTCCAGATTATCTTGTGGCACGGCACGCTGATAGTCGGCAATGGTTTCGCTGTCCTGACCTATGATCATCAGGGTTTTACCCTCTGGCGGTGTAAACTTGCCCGTGATGATGGGCTTAGCCGGGTCCGATGTTGCTGACGCAGGTTCGCCGGAGCAACCGCCCGAAACCAGCATTAAACAGGACAATATTAAGATACAATGGGTTTTTGGAAACCATTTCATACTGCGTACTCATTTGTTGTGTTTTTGTTGTTTTAACCCGAACTGTCGACACTATCCAGTGGCAATTCGCGGATAATTAAAAATGGTTATAGTATTGATTAATATGATAATTGAGAGGCGGCGCCAAATTACCCACTCTTCCGGAAACCCTTTTATCTGAAAGAGAACATTGCAGAGCATGACAGTGATTAACAATCCCATTTTACCCGGTTTTCACCCGGACCCTTCGATACTGAGAGTCAAAGACGACTATTATATTGCCACATCCACATTTGAATGGTATCCGGGCGTGTGCATCTACCATTCTAACGATTTAGTTAACTGGCAACTGGTGGCATTACCCCTGAACCGCTTGTCGCAACTGGACATGCGAGGTAACCCGGACTCCTGTGGTGTCTGGGCGCCCTGCCTGAGCTATAAAAACGGCCTGTTTTATCTGGCATTCACCGATGTAAAGCGCTTTGCCGGTGATTTCAAGGACACCCACAATTACCTGGTGACCAGCCCCTCCATCTGTGGCGAATGGTCTGAACCGGTATATTTGAATTCCAGCGGGTTTGATCCGTCGTTTTTCCATGACGACGACGGCAAAAGCTATTATCTGAATATGCTATGGAACCACCTGCCGGCTGCGGGTCGCAATAACTTTTCTCCCGCTAAATATTTCGGCGGTATTGTGATGCAGGAATTCAATACGCACACCCAGCAACTGACCGGTGAATCAAAGTTAATCTATTCCGGTTCACCCATTGGCCTGTCAGAAGGACCACATCTCTACAAACGCGATGGCTATTATTATTGCTGTGTCGCCGAGGGTGGCACCGGTATCCATCACGCCTCCACCTTCGCCCGCAGTAAAAAACTCTGGGGGCCATATGAAACCGATCCGCAAGGCCCGATGGTAACCAGCCATTATGCGCCACAAGCGTCACTCAAACGCGCCGGACATGGCGATTTAGTCGAGTCAGCGTCCGGAGACTGGTACTTTGTGCATTTGTGTAGTCGTCCATTGCCCTATCGGGGTCGTTCAGTTATGGGCAGAGAAACCGCAATCCAGCCGGTGCGATGGTCAGAGGATGGCTGGCCAAGATTAACAAGTGGTGGCCAGCACCCCGACAAGCAGGTGACTGTCGCCAGTTCTGCAAAACCCCGGACTCATCGTGATCAACGCATCGAGTTTAATGGCGCGCCATTACCTCTTAATCTGCAGTCACTACGCTATCCCTTGCCAGAAAACGTAGCAACACAAGCCGAGCGACAGGGCTATCTGCGTCTGTACGGCAAAGAGTCCCTGGGCTCCTGGTTTGAACAAAGCTTATTAGCCAGAAGACAGCAGGCTTTTTGTTTTAGTGCGCAAACGCAATTGGATTTTGCCCCTTCGTCTAAACAGCACATGGCGGGTCTGGTGTGTTACTACAACAGCAAGAAATACTTTTATCTGCATATAACCCACGACGAAAAGCTGGGCCGGGTGTTGGACGTTGCAATGTGCTGCAACAACTGGCACAGCCAGTATCCACTGGCGTCGCCAATTCAATTACCAGAATCCGGTGAAGTTACCCTAAAAGCCGATGTGGTCTACGACCGCCTGGTTTTCAGCTATGCTACCGGTGATAAATTCACCGAGCTGCCACTGGAACTGGACTACAGCGTGCTGTGTGACGAAGTGGGTGACGGTGGCGCAGACGCCAACTTTACCGGTGCCTTTGTAGGGATAGGTTGTCAGGATCTGGACAATCAAACCCGGTACGCCGATTTTGCCTGGTTTGATTACAAGGAGCACCCGCCTGCATAGCTGGTGCCAACCGCAAAAAGCCTGTCGATGACAGGCTTTTTTATGGGTTTCAAGGGTGACGGAAATTGTCAGGGGTATAAAACGCCGTTGACATGGTTTTCCAGCAACTCCTGCTGACCACTTTGATGTTTTGGCTCAAGGGCTTTATCCGCTACCAATTTTCGCAAAGCGGCAATGGATTGATTACCCGACATGATTTGTTTCCCTAAATCACCGCTCCAGCCCGCATAACGACGGGAAACAGCCTGTGCCAGAAAGTCGCTCTCGATCATTACCGCCGCCTTTTTCAGTGCGATCGCAATGGTATCCATGCCACCGATATGACCATAAAACAAATCATTCGGATCGGTGCTTTGTCGACGCAACTTGGTATCAAACATCATTCCACCTGTGGTAAAGCCGCCGGATTTTAGGATCTCATACATGATCAGCGTCATTTCTTCCACACTGTTGGGAAATTGATCCGTGTCCCAGCCCAACTGAGGGTCGCCACGGTTGGCATCAATACTGCCAAACAAACCCAGCGAAAACGCTGTTGCAATTTCATGCTGAAAAGAATGGCCGGCCAGGGTCGCATGGTTTGCTTCGATATTCACCTTGAATTCTTTTTCCAGGCCAAATTGCTTGAGAAAGCCATATACAGTCGCCGTATCATAATCATACTGATGTTTGGTAGGCTCCTGAGGTTTTGGCTCTATTAACAAAGTACCTTTAAAGCCAATCTTTTCCTTGTGTTCTACCACCATCTGCATAAACCGGCCCAACTGCTCCCGCTCCTGACGTAAGTCGGTATTGAGTAGCGTTTCGTATCCTTCCCGGCCTCCCCAAAGAACATAGTTCGCCCCGCCTAAACGATGGGTGGCCTCCATAGCATTGCACACCTGACCGGCGGCATAAGCAAAAATCTCAGGGTCAGGGTTTGATGCAGCGCCTGCTGCAAAGCGCGGATTACTGAAGACATTGGCTGTACCCCACAGGAGTTTCAGGCCCGTTTCTTCTTGTTTTTGCGCCAGTACCTCTGTCATTTCCGCAAAATTGCGTTGATATTCAGCAAAGCTGTCGCCTTCCGGACTTACGTCAATATCGTGAAAGGTATAATAATTAACGCCTAATTTTTTAAAAAACTCGAAAGCGACATCAGCTTTTTGTCTGGCTCGCTGCATTGGCTCTCCTGCCTGTAGCCAGGGTCGACCAAAGGTTCCCTGGCCAAACACATCGGCACCATCCCAGCAGAAGTTGTGCCAGTAGCATGCCGCAAACCGCAAATGCTCGGCCATGGTTTTACCCAGAACCACTTCATTTGCGTCATAGTGCTTATAGGCTAATGGGTTGCTACTCTGTGGACCTTCGTACTTGATAGCATCCACATTTTCAAAATACTGCGACATGACTTTTCCTCTTTTTATCTCGCGTTTTCGTCCTTGGATAATGGAAGTAAAGCGACACGGCCTCAATTACGATTTTTCCATTCCTGTTTGAGCTTTTTGGGTAGCAAGCAGAGTGAATCAAAATAAGTCTTTAACCCTGTGATAAATCTGCTGATAGCGAATAAAGCGCTCAGCAAACAATTGACTGCGGGCCGCATCGGGTTGATGGGTTGCAACCAGTGGCGGAACCGGGCAGATTTGGCGAATATCGGTGCCGGGTTTATGCCCTAACAACGCCAGTCTCGCGGCGCCAAGCGCGGGGCCAACTTCGCCACCACTGCGACATTCCAGCGTCAGGTTTAACACGTCTGACAGCATTTGCCGCCAGTACCCACTTTTACTACCACCGCCAATCAGGGTAATGGAACCGGGTTTCTGCGTCGCCTGATGCAGCGCCTGTGCCCCTTCTTTTAACGCAAAACTCACACCCTCCAGAACTGCGTAAAGCAAATGTGTGCGATGAGTTTCATGGGTTAGTCCAAAGAACATGCCTCGGGCATTGGGATCGTTATGTGGAGTGCGCTCGCCCGATAAATAGGGAATAAAAACAGGACACTGCTCTGTATTGATTTCGCTGTTTTCTAACTCTGCCAGCAGGGTATCCAGAGGGGCTTTGGCAATGGCATCGGCAAACCACTGCAAACAACTGGCCGCGCTCAGTACTACCGACATTAAGTGCCAGGTATCAGGTAAAGCGTGACAAAAACTGTGCACCGCTGAATCAGGATTGCTGGTAAAGCGCTCGCTCACCGCAAAATAAACGCCTGACGTTCCCAACGACAACATGGCCTGGCCGCTGTGAATTACCCCAACGCCGATAGCGCCTGCGGCATTGTCTCCGGCACCCGCCACCACCGGCACCGACTTCATTCCCCATTGTTGCGCAACGTCATCAGACAAATATCCGGTTATTTCCGACCCTTCAAACAAGGCTGGCATGTGATTTTTATTCAGCCCACAAGCTCTTAGCATTTCGGGCGCCCAGTCCCGTTTAGCCACATCCAGCCAGGCGGTTCCGGCCGCATCAGACATATCAGTTGCAAAATCACCACACATTCGGAAGCGCAAATAATCTTTGGGTAACAGAATCTTGTCGATGCGGGTAAAGTTTGCCGGTTCGTTTTGCATCAACCACAATACTTTCGGCGCAGTAAACCCTGGCATAACGATATTACCGGTTATTGCTCGGGCTTCAGTGATTTCTTGTTCAATCTGGCGGCACTGCTCAGCACAACGTCCATCGTTCCACAAGATTGCAGGCCGAATAACACTCCCCGCACTATCCAGAAACGTAGCGCCATGCATTTGCCCTGACAAGCCGATAGCGGCAACCCCGGAAAGATCACCTGCACCAGCCAGTTGCTGCATACAATCCTGCAATGCCCGCCACCAGGCTTCCGGGTCTTGTTCTGACCACAGCGGCCTGGGACGACTCACCGTCAACTCGCTGCTGGCAGTTGCGGCTATCTCGCCATCGCCGGTCATCAAAATCACTTTGATACCGGAAGTACCTAAATCTATGCCTATATACATTCGCCTTCGACCATCTTTTTAACTAGCAATATTTGTTCACATAGTGACGAGCAGAACGGCGCCCGACAATTACGAAATTTCATAAAAGGATTGTTAATTATTTGTAAAGAATTACAATGCAAGCCAACTACAATAAGGCCTGCATCAAAAAAGCAAAAAACATAATACAAAGAAAAGATAATATACAAAGAAAAGAAAGTTTCGTGAGTCCGGCCCAGAAGATTGTTAGAGCGAGGTAGATATGTTTGATACCAGACACAGTATTACATTGTTATTTAATGCCAATAAAGTTTACGACCGGCAGGTGATTGAAGGTATCGGGCACTATCTACAATCATCCAAAGTAGACTGGGACATTTACCTAGAAGAAGACTTTCTCTGTCGCCTTGAAAACATCCAGGACTGGGCGGGTGATGGCATCATTGCTGACTTCGACGATATTGATATTCAACGGGCTCTGGAACATAGCGATATTCCCGTAGTGGGGGTTGGCGGTTCATACCAAAATCCGGAGGATTACCCCAAAACCCCTTATATCGCTACCGACAATTATGCCATTGTTAAAGCAGCATTCGAGCATTTACGCCACCGAGGCCTGGAGCGCTTCGCCTATTACGGTGTACCCACTGATCAGCACCATCGCTGGGCCAATGAACGGGAATTAGCAATCCGTCAAATCACCAAAGAAGAAGGCTACGAATTGCAGTGCTACCGCGGTCATACTACCCACCCGGAAACCTGGCAATATTCCATGAACCGGCTAACCGACTGGATTCAAAGCCTGCCAACTCCCATTGGTATCGTGGCAGTAACCGACTCGCGGGCCAGACACGTTTTGCAGGCCTGTGATCACCTGGGTATTGAAGTGCCGGACCGTATTTCTGTGATTGGGATTGATGATGATGATATCGCCCGGCACCTGAGCCGCATCAGTTTAAGCTCAGTGACTCAGGGCTGTTTCGAAATGGGTTACCGGGCAGCAAAATTGTTGCACAAACGCCTGAACAATATCGACGTACGTGGCAAAAAAATCATGATCCCACCGGTGGGCGTTGCCAGTCGTCAATCCACAGATTTTAAGTCGTTAAAAGATGCGAATGTAATTCAGGCCATGCATTTTATTCGCCAGTACGCCACAAAGGGCATAAAGGTCGAACAGGTAACCGATTATGTGGGTATCTCACGCTCTAATCTGGAAAATCGCTTTCAGGCAGAGCGCGGCCACAGTATTCACACCGAAATTCACAATGAAAAACTCACCAGAGCCTGCAAGATGCTGGAGGAAACCAGTGTATCCCCGGCTGAAATTGCCAATATTTGCGGTTACCCTTCTTTGCAGTATATGTACGCGGTATTCAAGAAACACTTTAACCAGACACCCAAAAGTTACCGGGAATCCGTTATTAACAGTCAGAAACGGGTGGCCAATTTTTGAGTGTGTAACAAACCGAGTTCAGGTATTCACCAGGATTATCAACCCCGGCGATCACCTGAATAGGCAACGCCAGTGATTGGCGACTACATGGCAAATGCGAACATAATGCAGTGCAGTTAAGCGGCTTGCAGCAAACACCAACTGTACAGCAGTGACGCCTGAACACGGAAATGTACCGCAATCTTTGTGCCTACCCCGTAGCCCGCTGCCAGCGACTCTGTCACTTCAAATTGCAAGAGTTCCCGGTCAGCTTCGATGCCTGTCAGGTTCACCGCACTAAAATCAAAAAAGCGACGCACACTGGGATACAGGGCTTTGTAAATTGCCTCCTTTGCAGAAAAAACCGCGGTAAACAGGACATTGTCCGCCAAAGCGCTGAATTGACGCATCAGCAGGGACTCCTGCTGATTGACAATAGAAATGCGGATTTCCTCAACGGTTTTTACCGCCATGATGTTTTCTACATCAACTCCCACTCCCTGAAAAAGGGTATCCGGAGCAGTGATACAACAGGCGACCGCATCAGCGTGACTGATTGACCCCACCACGCCTTTTGGCCATTGTGGACAACGCATTTCATCGTTAACAATGTCAAACCCCCGCACGCCCATTAAAGCCAGGTTATGCCCGGCCAGAATGCGGCCTGCCAGAAACTCTGATTGCCTTTTTGTCACCGAGCGACGGATATCTTCAGGGAAATATATCTCATGAGAGTGAAACAACTGCTCGCTAAACTCACCTTGCCCGAACCTGGCTCCTATCCCTGTTACCCCCTGGGGTAATATTGCGGGAAATGGCTGTGGCCTCAGAAAGTCAGTGGTCGGCAGGGTGATGTGCGGGGAATTCATTGTATCCTTGCAGAATCAGATGATGTGCTCAACAGGCAAATTGTCGATTGCACAAATTGTTTATTGCATAGTTAGCGCGCATTTATAGCAATTTTTTACCGATAAGAACAATTTTCAGTTTCTTGGCGGGTTACAAACTTTTAATGTTTACTATTTGACCAAAATAAGTTTTTGGTTTATTTTTTACCCCAACTCTGTTTTCGGTAGAGGCGAAGTATGTCTTCTTTTATTGTGAGTTATGAACTAAATTCAGAACAAAGCGACTGCACCGAATTGCACAATCGCATCAAATCTTATATTGCCTATTACCATTGCCTGAACTGTACCTGGATCATCAAGTCAGAATTTAGCGTCGAACAAATTCGCGAACACCTGCTGGCGGCACTGCATAAAAACGACCGATTGCTGGTGGCTAAGATTCAGGCATAGGGGCGATGCCGGGCTCAGGCTTCCATTTACTGTAAACTGGTAGAGAGTAAATCCAGTTCATTGATCTCACCAATTTGCTGCCGATAATAACTAAATTCTTTTTGCTGCTCGTTATCCAGGTCAGATTTTCTCAGTAAGATAATTGCATTGTTGATCGTGCGTTTTTCATCATTATTCAGGGTTTCCCGCTCACTCATAGACATGCCCACTTTCATGATATTCATTGCCAACGCGGTATTCTTCGGCGACAAACGAAATGCCTGAGACAGCATCGCAATGGCCTGATTGTACTTTTCCTGGCTGTGGTAGGAAGCCGCCATCGCAGTTAACTCTTTGGGGGTAAAATGGATACTGCTGCGTTCATCAGTTTCCTGCTCAATATATTTGTTGAGGATCTGACCTGAGAAGGAATCGTTTTCCACCAACACCTCCGATTCTGCCAACAAACGCAGGCAACCCTCTCTGTCTCCGGCTTCATGCCTGGCTTTGATCAAATCAAAATTCAAATCCAGGTTGTTCGACTCTTCCGGCTCGATGTTTTCCAGCACTTTTTCAGCTTTGCGTTTGTCTCCCTGAGCGCACAAAATTCTGGCATTAATAACGTCTATCGCGACTTTTAACAGACGATATAACTTCGGATTGGTGCTCAGTTGCGTAAGCTGCTTTTGCGCCTTGTGCAACCAACTATTGCATTCATCATCCTTAAGACTGTTGGCTAAATCAATGTAGGAACGGATCACGTTGAGTGTCAGTTCCGGTGAATCATGAATGCTGTTTTTGGCATACTTTGCCATATTGATGGTGGCTTCCAGTTGCCCTACTCTGTCGTGATTTAGCCTGGCTAAATCCCAACTGCGCTTGTTGCGCTCAATGTTTCTGGGCGCCAGTTTTGCCGCTTCAATAATTTCGGTATAAGCCTGTTCATAGTCGCCTTTTTCCACATAATGTTGCGCCAGCAAATCGTGAATCGCACAGCGGCTGTCCTCCCGGAGTTTGAGCTTATCCACCAACTCCTGTGCCTGCTGATACTTTTCCTGTTTTAGCAAGCTTCTGGCAAGACCAATATAAACCCAGTTGTATTTATATTTAGCGAGCACCGCATTGAAATGCTTTTCCGCGTCGGCGTACTCCGACAGAGCAAACAGGCAGTTGCCTTTAATACGATGCAATCTGGGATGAAACTCTTTTAGCTCACTCAGCGCCAACAGCCGATCTGAATAATAAATGGCTCTGGAATAGTCCATTTGATCGGCAAAATACAGTGGCCTATGCAGCTTTTCTTTGACGCTCAATAAAAAATCCAGGCGTCTGTTAACACTTTTAATATCGAAGGGCTTCAACCAAAAATCATCGGGCTGCATTTCTACTACACTGTGCACCAAACCTTTTTCGGTATCTGCGCTTAAAAACACCACTATGGTCTGGTTGGTTACATAGCCTTTAAACTTTAGCTCTTCCAGCAGGTGAAATCCGTCTTTATCGCGACTCAGGTTGAACGACACAAACACTAAATCAAAAGGCTCAGTGCGAAATGCCGACAAGGCCTCAAACGCATTCGAACACAGCACCACACTTCTGACACCGGCCTGCAACAACACAGACTTGAGCGAATCTCGAATAATAGCTTGCTGATCAATCACGATGGCGCTGGCTTCGTTGATTGATTTAGGCGCGGGGATTTCAAACATCTAATAAACCCTGAAATTGGTGCCAATTAGCGAACATGAGTGAACTTAAGCGATAAAGGCCTGACACCAAACTTCACAAATATTGCCTTTATCTACCCCGATATTAAAACAAAACCACGGCCTGCAAACAGCCTGTTTATTTCTGATTTATTTCTACCATTAACAAGACAAAGATGTTGTCCCGATCTTGAGAAAAATGTTTTCCTTAACTAAAATTTTAGCTACTCAGTAGCTCGAGATGATGTGTATGCGGCAACGGCTGCCTCTACTTTTATGCTTCATATTTTCCTTGTGCTCACAGGCAGAAACGCTGCGCTTTGCCACAGATTCCTGGTGCCCTTACATCTGTGATCCTCAGTCACCACGACCTGGCATTTTGGTGGAAGCCACCAGTGAAATTTTGCTCTCCACCCGGTATCAGCCTGAATATATCCGTATCAACTGGGCGCAATCAATCAAACAGGTACGCAGTGGCCAACTGGATGCACTGATGGGCACCTATATCTCTGATGCGCCGGATTTCATCTTTGGCAACACGGCCTTTATGCAGTCGCAGATGTGTTTTTTTGTGCCACAAACTGATACCTGGCAATACCGCAATCTGCTCGATTTGGACAACCGCCGAATCGCCATCATGAATGGCTACAGCTATGGCGCACTCATGGACAGTTACATTCTCAACAATGAAAACAGTGGCGAGCAGAACATTATGCGGGTCAGCGGTGATGAAGACCTAAAACGACGCTTAACCCTGCTAAATCGCGGCCGTATCAACACCATTATTGAAGACAAACGGGTGTTTTCATACTTCGTTTCCCAATCAGGGCTTGGCTCGCAATTTAACACAGCCGGATGCCTGAAACCGGAAGCGGTACACATTGGGTTTTCCCCCAACCTTGAAAGCTCGTTGCAGCAAGCCGCAATACTGGAAGAAGGTATCAAACAACTGGAAAAAAGCGGCCGTCTGGAGCAAATCATTCAGTCGTATCTCACAGTACATCAGGCATTTTAGTCATCTTTGTGGGTAGGCTTCGCTTTCTTTGCAATACCAGGCTGCCGTTTTGGCCAGCCTGCATGAGTTTACATCTGCTGATTTGTCTATAACATGCCCACTGAAATTAACATTACATGCGCAGTAACAGCAGAGGAACATTGATGAATCTTCAGGCCAACAAAAACAGGGAATATCTCAGAACAACACTGCTTTTTATCAGCATTTTGGTTTTGACCTTTTCAGGCATTGCCAGTGCCAAAGATCTCGATAAAACCCTGTTGTTAAACCTCAATATCGTAGATGTTGAAAACTCAGTATTGCTAAAAAAGCACTCGGTATTAATTGCCGGTGACAAAATACTTGCCATAAGTGACGACCCTAAAGAATTCGCACAGCAAGCCACAACCACCATTGATTTGGCGGGTTATTATGCCCTGCCAGGTTTGTTTGATATGCATGTGCATCTGGCAACCTCCCCGTCCTCTTACGACAATATTGAAGACGTTAAAAAACGGCTGAGCTTTTTAGCAAAAAAAGGGGTAACCGGCGTAAGAGACATGGCAGGAGATGTCAGACAGCTGAGCTATTTATCCCGTCAGGCCATGCTGGATGAAATCACCGCCCCCGATATCTATTATTCCGCGTTAATTTCAGGCGAATCATTCTTCTCAGATCCCAGAACACATGCATCAGCGAAAGGACTCATTCCAGGTCAGGTGCCCTGGATGCGGCAAGTTACAGACAGCAGTGATTTTCAGGCCGTGGTGGCAGAGGCAGCCGGTACAGGTGCATCAGGTCTGAAGCTTTATGGCGACCTGACCGGAGAACAGACCCGTCAGGTAATCCGTGCGGCACAAAAAATCGGACTGCCCACCTGGGGACACGCCGCAGTTATTCCGGTAAAACCGCGAGAACTGGTCGATGCGGGTATTTCCAGTGTGTCTCATGCCAGTTTGCTTGCCTGGAGTTCCAACAATCAACAACCGACAGCAGCAACAGCACGTTATAGCGATTTTGAAATCGATTTACAAAACCCTGTGTTTAATAGTGTACTGGACGACATGGCAGCTAAAAACATCTACCTGGATGCCACCATCACCACCTTTGCAGACCACAATTCAGAATTTGTTTACAGCAATGGGATAAAAGCGGCAAAAGCCGCATTTCAGAAAGGTGTGCCCTTTGTTGTAGGGACAGACAACCGCTTAAACTACTGGGCAGACTATCCTTCGCTGATTGACGAAATGCTATTCCTGCAGTCTGAAATCGGCCTCTCTGCGATGCAAGTCATACAGGCCGCCACGCTCAATTCAGCAAAACTGTTAAACATTGATACCCAGTCAGGCTCAATTGCACCCGGTAAAAAAGCGAACTTAGTCATAGTACAAGATAACCCTGTTACCGATCTGGCAACACTGAAAAAGGTAAAAATGACCTTTAAAAACGGCAAGTTGATTGATTAAAGGGGGTTGAGACAAGTGCTCAAGATTTGTTTAAGGGATTTTGAGCTTTTGCGAATCAAATCACATGACAACATAGTGTGTTTCTACCGCTTACAGGACACCAAAAAGCGTTGTTTAACTCAACTTTTTAAAGTGGAAATAACCGTTGGAATGAGTTCCAACCGTTTTGAAAGGGTGTCTTAGAAGAGAAGTTGGTCGGTGTGAGAGGATTTGAACCTCCGACCGTGAGCGTCCGGGGAATTACGTCTAAACGGGTTTAGTTTCGTTTGGTAAGATCTCCCACGGCAGGAGATCTACCAGATCGTGACCTGAATTTCTCTTTGGTAACTCTTCAAACAGCAGATTCAGGTAGTCGAACGGTACCAGACCGTTGGCTTTGGCAGTTTCAATGATGCTGTAGAGTGTTGCACTGGCTTTGGCACCACTGGCAGTGTTGCTGAACAGCCAGTTTTTCCCACTGATTGAGGCTGTAGTTGAATGCTTCCCCCACTTTGGATTTAGGCGGCACCTGCAGTGATGACTTCTCCAGCTAGGTGTTTATCGGCAGGTGTATTTGGCCGGACGTTTTCACCCGATCTCTTATTCGGGTCATTCGAACACCTAAATTCCGTTTTTAGCAAAGCTCTTTCAGGTTAATAACCACCTTGAATGGATATCTAAAGAATGATTTAAAATGCCATGAACTACCAGTGTCTACCAACACAATATTCTCATTTCTGTAATTAGAGGGTCGCTAACCAGGCCTCATAGATTTAAGTTCGTCAAGAACTGCAATAGCCTTCAACTTATTTTTCATATGTTCGGAGTCAATTGGGTTTCGGTCGACTTTCAACGACTCTTGCATCCCTGACAAAAAATCGCTCCTGTCCTCTGGCCTTTCAGTCATACTAGTAGGTGCGACTATATGCATGCCTACTCCTGTACTTATAATTCCTTTTTCCATAAGTTTATTAGCCATCTCTCCTCTCTCCTTTTGTGAAATATCATTAACATCATACTGAGTGGCAATACTATTCATCTGGGCCATAGCATTTTTCCCATCAGAGCTTATCGTGACTTTTTCAGCTAGACTTGTTCCTGAAGTCAATGAACCGTCTTTGATATCTTTATGTTTCTCGGCTGCGTAGTTATTTTGAATTTGATTGTTACCAGTTATATTCATCTCAATTTACCTGTCTGTTGGGAGCACCCATAGCTCATTGCAAAAAACCAAGTAATGAGGCCGTTTCAAAATTCCCTTCTTTTGGATTGCTAAAAAACAATCAATACCGGAACCTCGGTTAGGCATCAGACTTTAGCCATTAAAAGATTTTTAAACAGCCGCTGTTATACTCTCAGGGTTAGCAGTGTTTGGTGGACGATAAATAACAGTGTTATTACGCCCAAGCTCTTTTGCCTTATAAAGAGCTTTGTCAGCAGCTTTAAACAAAAACTCTTGTGAGTTACGCAATTGAAATTTTGACGAGGCCACTCCAATACTAACCGTAACACGGAAATCTGTAGCAAAACGCGATAGGTCGGTAGTTTCAATAGAAGTACGTAACCGCTCGGCAAATGCAAATGCTGCATTCAAATCACTCGAGCTTAAAAGCACTATGAACTCCTCCCCCCCCAACGAGCAATTGTATCCTCATCTCTGCAATTACTTTTTAATGCATGCGCTACGCACGCCAACACTTCGTCGCCTACCGAGTGAGAAAATCGATCATTAATCATCTTAAAATTATCAATATCAAGGATTAACAGACATAGCCCTTGCGCATTTTGTTCAGCTGCTTTATCACTCAAAATAGCATCAAATGCCCTTCTGTTGAGAAGACCTGTCAACGGGTCTTCTAGAGCCATTTTTTCAAACTTTTTTGATTGTAATCTCAATTCTTCAAGTAATTTTGTTTTTTGAAATGATATTTCCTGTAACGAATCAGTTTGACGTTGTAGTTCCTTTGTTTGATATGCAACCTTCTTGTGTAACTTAGCTTTCAACTTTGTAATATTGCGCAGTCTTAAAATGTGAATGAAATATAAAAAACTGGCGGCCAATAGTGACGCAGTAATAAAGAAACTCTTCGTTTCCCAAAACTTCGGATGGATTTGAAATTCCAAGATCTGTGACGCAGAAAGTTCCTCATTTTTAAAACGACCATACTTCGCAGCGATTAAAAATCGATAATGGCCTGCTGGGAGGTTATTGTATTCTCGAAGGTTTCTATTGGTAGACCATACCCAGTCGCTATCAATTCCTTCCATAAAGGTAGCCAGGTGAATACTTTCCGGTGTAGCTAAGCCCAATCCTGAAAAATGTATTTCAACTCTTTCAGTATCAGAAGCAAGGTGGATAGGCTGTCCTAAATCCATACTTACACCATCAACGATCAATTCTTCAATTGCTACAGGTGGGCCACTTAGATTTGATATTTTCAACTTATCGGGGTCCAACTTACTCACCCCCTTTGCAGTGGCAAACCAGAGGCTTCCATCGCGTTTTTTAACTATTGGAGTACCAGCACCTCCATTTGATTGCTTGCTAATTAATCCGTCAGACTCGCCAAACAATTTATAATCTAATTTCTGTATCTTGCCATCGATATATTCCATGACCTGGCTTTCTGAAACCTGTAAAATCCCTTGGTTTCCGCTTAACCAAAAATTCCCTATAGAATCCATTTCAATACCAAAAAACTTATCAAAAGGTAGGTCAGCCTCCTGGTTTACTTGAAATATATCCTCAGTGACAGGGTTATATCTCAACAATCCTGCGTCTGTTGCAAACCAAATAAATGGCGATTCGTCATTCTCATAAAAGCCAAAAATAAAGTGCACATCGGGAAAATCAATTAACTCAAACTTTTCCAGATTTCCATTTTTCCTAATTCGGTTAATTCCAGTTGATGTGCCAATCCAAACAGTGTCATCTTTTGACTGAAACATAGAAAGAACGAAGTTTCCCGCCATTCCATCCTGGATTCTAAAATTTTCGAAGCCAGAATCAGATAAAATACTTAAGCCGTCAGAAGTTCCCACATAAACCTTATCATCTGTGGCCAGGATAGCTCTTACTTCATCCGCAGCCAGACCGTCTACCCTTTTATAACTTTTAATAAAGTTGTTGCGTCTAAGTAATGTTAGGCCCTCAGTATAAGTTCCTATCCATAACGCATCATTATTTCCTTTGGCCATACTCAGGATAGATTCATTGACAATATTTGCCTCAGAGGGAAACGGTAAAACTTCATTATCCTTAATAACATCTATTCCACCACTGGAGCCCACCAATACGTCGCCATTATCCAACTCAACCAAAGAACGAATAAAATCTGATTTGAGACCTCTTGTATTGGTAAAGGTCGAAAAAGGAGTTTGCCTCAACTTCATTAGCCCCCCATTGGTACCGACCCAAATATTGTGCTCCTTATCCTCAAAAACTGTGATGATTCTATTATTTAGAAGTGGATTCGATGTATATTTCTCGACGCCAAGCTGACTGATTCGATACAGCCCATTATTTATCGTGCCGACCCACAAAGAATGCTGGGAATCCAATAACATATACGAAACAGTCAACCCAGCCAGCTTAGGGCTCAATCGTACTAAATCATTACCTTTTAAACGGTATACACCGTCATTTGTACCAAGTAACAAGTCCTCATTGGTATCTTTCAAAATAGAAAATGTAGGCTGTGATTGCAAACCAGCCTGTTGGTAGACATCACTAACAGTCAACGTATCTGAAATATGAAATGCACTCTTAACTGTTCCTACCCAAACTCCACCACTAGAATCTCCAAGAATTGAGTAGACTGCACCTCCACTGCGTTCGGAGTCTCCCAAAAAAATATTAGAATTTCCTGACACAGATACTTTGATAGTCTCACCACTATCAAGCCCAGCCCATACATTATTGAACGAATCACAATGTAGAGCTCTGGCAAAAGGAGGGGTTTTATTGATTTTTGACCAACTATTATTCTTAAATTGGTTTACACCACCAATAATATCTGTAGCGATTAAGTTGTTTGAATTGTCACAGGTAGCTATTGCGCTAATTGCACTTGTCTTAGCAAATACATCGTTATTTTTCTTGTTGAAAACTTTAAAGTCCCGGCCATTAAACCTCGCTATTCCCTCCCATGTTGCCACCCATAAATAGCCATCACTAGTTTGACTAATCGCATTTATTGAATTATGAGGCAACCCTGACTTAGTCGTCCAAGACTCGAGATGGTAATCATTTAATGGCAATGGTTCATTGGCAAGAGACTGCTTTGTAATTATTGAAAACAGAAACATCCATGGCAATAACATCCAAAACTGCATGCTTTTAATCAACTTTTACACTCATGTTAAATAAGCCCAATTTTTACGTAGAGAATGGTTAAGCCACACTCGAGTTGTAATCAAAACCGATTACGCGTGAAAAAATTGTGAAGTTATTAGAAGGCTTACTCTCGAATCGATACCACCTGTTAATAATGCCAACTGGTGTTTTAAAAGCCTTCAAGAGTTACCATTTACAAAAGCAGCCAGATTGCTGGTAATTCATATAACGGGGGTTGAACCCATGATCAATATTATTGAGAGTAAGTTCGATAAAACTGGTCCCTTTTCCACAAAGATTCCCTCCGGAATGAGGCCCGACGTAACTTATTTGCGAAAACCCAGTTTTGTAAATTGAGACAGCAGGGGATGATGGCAATAACCTTTGTGTTTCTTTATACAAATGTTCTCCAACGATTTTAACGGAGAAATAATCCGGTAGCTCTATTCTTCTTTTGCTTTGATACTCAGGAATCAGCACAACATGGGATACATTGTTTTTTTTGAGATGCAATGATTTAATATAAGTGATTGCGTACTTTGCACAATTACAATTTAGGTTTAACCAATGAAACACATAAACCTGATCTCTTTGAGTTTTAAAGTCACCCAGAATTTCCTCTGTTAATCGTTGCCACTCACCTTCCAAATCAGGGACTTCATAACTGATATTACTTGGGTCAAAACGATTTATGTGTTTGCCAAAATAGTAGTAAAACAAAATTAGTATGCAAAGTAACCATGCAAGATAGATAAGTTGGGCGATCTTACTCACAACTAAATTGTCAATTTAAAGCCAGCCATATGCCGTTCTAAGTGTTCAACAGATAAAACCAAACTATTACTCACCTTCTCTAAGGCTAATATTTGCGCAGCCCCGTTACTTGAGACTTGATTTATCTTACCCGTAGTCTGAGCAATAGAGTTAATTTCAATTTTCTGTAAAGATAAAGATTCAGACATCTGCCCATTGATTTCTGTCAGAGACTTTATAACCTCTTGAGTAGACAAAATCGCCGACTTTACTTCTTCACCAAGAGACAAGCTATTTAATGCTTTAAGCTTGCAAGAATGAGTGCTACTAACAGCCAAGCTGCCAATTTCAAGAAGCTCTTTTAAAACCTCATGAATGTGCATTGTTGAGCCCTGTGTTTTTAAAGCTAGTGCACGAACTTCATCTGCAACTACAGCAAACCCCCTCCCCTTATCACCTGCTCTTGCTGCCTCTATTGCCGCGTTTAAAGCTAATAAATTAGTTTGATCAGCTAGCGTATCAATGACTTTTAGAATATCACTAATATTTACTCCGAAATCCGATAGCTTTCTGACTGTCTCTCCCAGATCTTCAATAAAAGTCGCCAGCTCATGCATCGAATCGATTGATGTATCCATTAGCCTCAACACTTTTATATTTTGATTATTAACGTCACCAATCTCCCTATTCACTTTGTCTGCTGAAGTCACCATCCCTTCAAAAGTCACGTTTATCTTATCCGAAACTCTTTGGATTTCTTTTGTCGCTCCACCTTGTTTTTCAATGTTTGCACTCATGATATTTACTGAGTCTAAAACCTCATTTGACGCATTCGACACAATTCGTTTTGATAGATTTACCTGATTAAGGGTCTCTTGTGTTTTATTTAAAACAGAAAAAAGAGTCCTTAATAATGGATTCGAAGAACTTACTGGTGTTTGGGTGAAGTCTAAAACCTGCTCTCCATTTACTCTTGCAAGTGTAAAAACAAGCTCCTGCTCAAATCTCGAACGATGCGAGTGATAACCGAGGATAAGGCATTCAACAACAACATAAAAAGCATGTTGAATAACTATAATCATAGAAAAGTTATCCGCTGAAAAAAGGAGTACACCTGTATTACCAAGCTGTAAAAAGAAAAACAAAAGATGATGCGTAGCTGTTACAGCGAACGCCAGAATGAATAACCTAAAATCCTTATAAGCGTAAAGAACAGCTATAATGACAAAGAATCCGAAATGAGCCTCCACCATGCCATTTAACTGCTGAACATGTAATGCCACCTGAAGCAACAAAGAGGTGGTTACAAAATAACGAGTGATCGGCTGACCTGGTTTGAAAAAGATCCCAGCCCATGCAGGGAAGTTTATTAGCAATCCCAGAACAATAGCCTCACCCCATGTAGAATTAACATTGGCATAAGCAAGACTAACCCCCCAGGCTCCACATAACACCCACCCCATCAGCTTATCTGTTTGCTGAGCCAGTGTGGTTAACTCTTTACTTTTTTCTTCCTTTTTCATCCAATTTGTCGCTCGCAACGACTCACAAGGTCATAAAAAACATCTATGACTTCGCTCTCATTCCATTCATCAAAAGCGTCTCCTATCTGAACTTCAACCCGAGTCGGTAGATACCTCCCCTGTAATACAGAATCAAATAGCCATGTTTTGTTCCGTGAGGCAATTTCCAGAGATTCAGACGCAACAACACTTTTGGGGAAAGGAAACTCAATAACAAATGCATTACCTTGAACATCTGAAATATTTAGTTTGGGCTCAAATTGTTCTTTAAGTATGGCAGCCAAACTATGTGCATTTTCGCAATACGTAGAAATTCTGGGAAAATGATGTTGTAGACCCCACAAAGCAGAAATCACATAAGGAAAAACAGTATTAATGTCCCCACCGAATCGACACTTATCTTCCCCTACACCTTCAATTAATTGTTCACTACCTGCTAATACGCCACCTCCCATTGCTCCCAGAATTTTATACAAAGAGACATATAATGAGTCCGCCAGGTTTGCGACTTCTGAGCATGTTTTATTTAATTCATAAGCTGCTTCAAATAACCTTGCCCCATCAATATGCAATGGGATTTTGGTATCGTTACAGTACGCCCGTAGCTTGAGAAGGCTCTCCCAATTTGGAAGTGCAAAGCCGGCGCGCCTGACAGGTAACTCGACAGATATAGCCCCCAACCTGGCTGGCAAAGAATAGATATCCTTTGAGTCAAAGGCTTCGTTTAATCCCCCCAAAAAATATCCTTTTAATCCCAAAAGTTCTTTATATGCAAGTTCCTCATCATTATGAATGTGCGACTGTGGATGTATGGCTATGCTATTGCATGAACTTCTATAGCACCAATATTTAAGAGCGCACAACTGACCAACCATTCCCTTATGAAAAAACATTGCTTTTTCTTTTCCAAGAATATTGGCCAGCTTTTGTTCAAGAAGTGATATAGCAGGACCATGCCCAAAACTATCTATATCCAAATCGAGCTCTTCCATATTCAAAATTCTCTCCATCCACGCACGCTGACTAAGAGGCTTATGTCTACTTAAAAACTTTCGACAGTTTTGTTTCAATGGGTGATCGAAATAGAGCTCATTTTTCATACTAGGTAATCTTTATTTAAACTAACTTCTCGATAATTTTATTTATGGTAAATTCGGCCAACCAAACACTTATTGACTTTGAGCGATGTGTGTATGGGCTGGATTGAACCATTAGATAAAAAAGTAGAAGTACTAATTGTTAGCCCGATAGTTTTCTAAGTTATTAATTGCCCCAAACTAAATAAAAGAGCAATCGTCCACCTCTGATAACACTTCAACTGACACTCTCTCAGCTATCAAATGCATATGTTCCATTTCTACCGGAGTTTCTTTGTTCCAGAACCTCAGCCAATCTTCATAGGAGCTCCATTTTGCAATGGCATACACTTCTTGCTCGTCTTCTAAAGAACGAAATAGGGTACTCCCTTTTGCTCCTTTCACGGTTTTATGGATATGGCTTGTCGTCTCCCTCCAGATTTTTGCAAACTGTGATAGGTCTGATTGAGGCAATCGCCAGCGATAGATTACAGCTACCATATAACTCCTACGGTCAGTATTAGAACTTGAATAAGTATTCTGATCCCAGAGCTGTGAAAAAAACGTGAACAGTTTATGCCGCTTTAGTAGAGCCCACAGTTAAATACGATAGGCTAGTTGTGAATTTGATTCTTTATACATCGTTCAAGAGCCATTTCTTTTTGAGTTCAGTACATTGACAAAAACTTCACGATATGTCGGCTAAATTAGTAACCCCAATATTTCTCTTACAGGTGTTTTAAATAATGTTTTCTATTTTCTCTATTGCATATTGCAAATCAGCAATCAAAGCGAAAAGCTCTCGTCTAACAATGATTTTCATACCTTTAATTTTTTGTCTTGCAGCATGCAATAGTGCTCAAAGCCCAATTAAACAGCCTCCGCCAGAGTTTACTAAAATGGGGTTGAGTGGCTTAATTGTGAAAAAGCTCATATTGAAAAATGAAAAGCTTTACGCGGCCACTGACCAAGGCTTCTACCTTCATGAAAGCGATGAAAAATGGAAGTTATTAAGTAATGAAAATTGGGATATTTACGATATTGTTGTAATTGACCACTCTCACTTCGTAATCAGCTATAAATTTCGTGGCCGAAACGTTCTTAGTCAAAGTACAAATAATGGAGAAAGCTGGGTAGATGTACGTAGCAACTTCGGGTTGCACAACAGAAATTTACAATCCGAACTGAATGAACCTATTTTCAAATTGTTCTATGATGACGGCAGTTTGTACGGGAGTGGTTATGATGCATTGGCGATTTCCTCCGATTTTGGTCAGCATTGGCAAAAGTTGGCTGGCGTTTGGAATGGTTTTGCGCGAGGCACTTCATTACTAACTAAAAACACATCTTCCAATGAAATTTGGTACGGTGGTCAGGGAGCCTTTGAAAACCCCATACTAAGAAGGTATTCAGAGACAGACTTATCACTTTTTGAAGTTTCAACTATTGACGACGTACTGCCGGTTCCAAGTTCAGTAAAAAGCTTAGAATTTTCAGAGTTATTCCCTAATAGAGTATACGTAAGTGGTGAAGGAGGAATTGTCTATAGTGATGACCAGGGAGATAGTTGGTTTCCTCTACATGTTAACGAGGACTCTCGCTTTTATTTTGATTTCGCGGTTTTTCAAGACATTGAAGAAACCTTTTACACCGCGGGTTGGAACAAAAATTATGACCGACCTCAACCATTAATTGTTGAAGTTAGCAGAGATTCAGGTATCAACTGGGAATCGTTCGAATATAAAGAAGACGAGCTTTTTGGCGGAGTGTACAGTATGGCAGCAAGCCACTCGGAATCTGCAGACACACTCTACTTGGGACTCTATAAAGGTGGCGTGATAAAAGTTGATTTTTCGCTAAAATAATACAAAGACTTAAAAAGCCTCCACTTGGAGGCTTGCCAAAATGGCATCTAAGTTTTTGAACTAGCCGAACTAGCGTCTAAAGATGAATATACGTAAAAAGCATACTTCACTTTAAAGTATTGAGCCCTATGTGCTTTCAGCTCCAACTGAGCCACAGAATCAAAATTGGTATTGATTTACCTGAAAACTCAAGATGTATTCCAAGGTATTTAAATGGCCATGCAGTGGTATGAGGTGCCAGTTTCGAGAAGGACTGAAGCTTTAAGAAAGAGGTCAGTCACACTGCAACAGATGGCTGACTACTAACACACCATAGCGGATAGTCATTTAATACAACTGGACAGCCGCTAAAGACAAGTACCGGGCGTTTAACGCCTAAATCAGAGATGAAAAATAGTTGGTTTAAATTAGCACACAGAAGCAAAGCCAACTATTTTTTCTACTTAATTGACTTTTTAGCTTACGCTGCATTAAGCCTTGCAATTAAATTAGAGTAATATTCGTCAGGGTTTGTTGACTGTTGATTTATAAAGCGATTAATCATATTCCTTTCTATCAGTTGTTTAGGGATGGATTTATAGTCCGAATGCTGCTTGCAAATGTAATTAATGACATTCAAAGACAAACTAGCCAATAACTTTCCATAATTATTTAAAATAGGACATAAGCTTGAAATATCTTGGGTCAATAAAGCAGGGCGAGGTATCTCTTGTTTTTTTTCCTTAATAAATGAAATTATTGAATCCCTATTTATGCTTGCGCTTTTTTTTGGATTAAAAAATCGCTCACCACTAACATCCGTAATGAATTTTTTATTACTTTCTCTAAAGATTACCTCTAACCTCAGTAGCCTAGCCCCAATATTTTTAAATTTATCGTAAGAAAATTCAATCTCTTTAAGTAGTTCGTCTGGCATACTTTGTTCTAATATCATGCTTTCAATTTGCTCTATGGTTGATAGCTTAGAGAAAACATCATTTTCCCAACTATATCCTTTCGTAAATAGTATACATGGCGAATCGAAATGGCTTACCTCATCAAGATCAAGATCCCTATCTTTAGCAACTATGGTGTTTGCGACTTCTCCTGCCATAATTTTCTCACAAATAATTCTTAAGGCAGTTTTCGAGCCAAGGGCTCTAAATTCGACTTTTTTACCAAAGTTATAACTTTTAAAAACTCCACTCCAAAACTTAATATCCACTGATCTAGTACTAAATTTGCCTTCTTCTACTTCTTGAATAGAAAAAGATTTATCACCGCCTTCGGTATAAACAATTACTTCTGCACCATAAAAAAGAGGTAGGTTCGATATTCCAGCGTTAGTTCTAGTAAATGGCATTAAAACATCTTCTCCATATCAAACACTTTGTCATCAAAAATGCTAACTACATCAGGAGAATGAGTTGCAAAAATAATTTGTGAATTAGGGTTAATAGCTCTTAAATTTTCAACCAAGCTTTCTTGCCAGCGGATATGTAAAGAGAGCTCAGGTTCATCGGCAATATATACCCAAGATTGCTTTTCCTGTAGAAGAGCCTCTCCCAAAACTATAAGTAATTGTTTTTCACCCGAAGATAATCTATGTATAGGGAGATCTTTTCCCGACTGAGTTGTAATTTGTAGTTCGTTACGATCATTAATGGTAAAAGTTTTGCGCTGCATCATTGAATTAATGATTTTTAAGAAAATATCTCTTGGTCGGAAAATGGCCTCTCTCTTTCTGATTGACTCATTCCATTCATCTACAATGTAATCAATTCGTTCTGTTCCAATCAATACAGAAATATCCGTTGTATTTAACCCAATATTTTCACCAGTAGAATTTAGTTTTTCTTGAGCTCTACCTAAAGCGTCAAAATGACTATCTAATTTCCCTCTAAATTCTTTAGGTTCAACTTTGAATTGTTCAAAGATACCTTTAAGAGCTTTCTTTTCATTTTCTATATCTATCTTTTTTGCTGTAGAAAAAAATGGTTTGTTACTTTTTCTGTATAGCATTGATAGAAAAACTTCTTTTTGAAAATTAACAAATTGCTCTGAAGCTTCTTTACCCAAGCTAGAAAAATATCTAACTAATCTATTTGATAACTCTTTTAGCTTTCTATCCACACTAGATACTGGTTCATCAGAATCTCGATCTTCATGGCTCACATTTGAACGATGAACAGATAACCAGCTTACGTTTGCCAACTTTCTTAGTGAAGAAGAAACGCTATAACCTTGCCTCCGATATAGCTCACGTTCAAATATATGTCTAGGGTAACGTCTCAGCATCATTTGCTCTTCATAATCATCAAGAGACATTACTATTGGCTTTTCACTTGCCGATTCTTTAATTTCATAAACAATTGAAGAAAAAGGTTTGTCTTGTTCGGCAGTTTTACTGATTGTAATAGAGGGTTTTTTTCTGCTATTTTTTGATTTAAGTCTAATTGTGATTTTACTAAACTCCAACCTGTCCAATTCATGGAAATTAGCGGTCAATGCTGATACAACTATATTTATAGCTGTTGTTTTACCAGAACCATTTATTCCGATAATAAAATTAACATCATCGTGGAAATCAAACTCTAGAGTTCGTTCACCCCAGAAACCATCTACTTTCACACTATCTATATAGTTCATTGACAACCTTGTTTAAAAGTTAGCTAACAGCCTATTATTGAGACTTCATAGTAACACCCGTTACCACCGAGAAGCATCTTCCATTTTTCATGGAAGCAAAATTGTATAGCCGGTTTACGTACCAAGCAGTCCCCATCTCAAAGAATCGAACGACAGCTATTGGCGCAATACAGCCAATCAAACCTGATATGCCCAATGTCCGGTTTGGAAGAATAGCAGCCATTCACATCAGCCCCCGAACGGCAGCTTTTGGCACATAGTGTCCCTATAACATTCACGATTTGAACGTTCTCATAACGCTAAATGAAGCCAATCAATATATATAACTGACAGACCAAGTTGCTCTTCTAATCTCTAAATTTTACGTTCTGCTAAGCCACCAGACGGCCATATATATCAGTTTAAATCTGCTTTTAATCCAAAAAATTAACGCCAAAGAACCGCTCACAAGGAGCGGCTCAATGATTAGATAGCAGGTTTAAAACGTATATGAAACACCAGCATAATAATACCGACCTACAACATCATAGGCTGCTGAGTATGTATTAATCCCGGTTCCACCATGTTTTGTACCTTGTCCCAATAATGGGGGCTGCTTATCAAACACGTTATTAACACCTACTCTTACCTCCATATGATCACTCACCATAATAGAGGAACTAACATCGTGATATATTTGAGCAGAGATATTGTTGTGCTTTTCCAAGCCACCAAAACTTGAAAAGTTAAAGTTTTCACCTTCAGTGGAATCAACAACATCATGCCAATAGCGCATTCTCCAACTGTAAGCTACATCACCTGTTGATAGATCTAAATTAATTGCAGCTCTATGTTCTGGGTTTGATGCTTCGCCTTTGTAATCCAAAACACTCCCATCAAATATGCCAATCTGTTCATATTTCGAGATATGGTTCCAAATTAATCCGGCTTTAAGAGTACCGAAAGATAAATCTTGGGTATAATCAAGCTCCAGATCAATACCTGATGTTTTTAGGATGTTTTCATTTGAAGTCCCAGAGTGAACTTCAGTAAGTACGCCTCCAGCGTTTCTCAGCGCAGCGCCACCACAGCTTGCATCAAAAGTATCAGGAGATTGATTAAAACATCTCTGTAGCACGACTGAGCGAGATGTTGTATCAATTGCATCATCGATTTCAAAGTTGTAGTAGTCCATGGTAACAGAGAAGTTGTCTGTAATTTCATAGACCAAACCTAAACTCCAGGAATCTGACGTTTCCTCAGTTACATTAATGTTGCCACCGATGGTTCCACCAGCACTTTGAGCTTCGACCTGGCTTAATGTAAAGCTACCATTCTCCTCAACTCTTTGCATTACACCGGCAATAGACAAACAGTTTTGTGCCACCACACTTGTATCTGAAGCAGTTACGCCATTACAAGGGTCAGCAACAACAGCAAACGTTTCACCTCTTCCACCGAATAGATCACTGATATTCGGAGTACGAACAGCAGTTGCTGCCGATGCACGCAACATTAATGTTTCCATTGGGCGATATTCAACGCCAACATTCCAAGTAAATTGCCCATCAACAATTGAATGGTCTGAGTAACGGGCAGCTAAATCTAACGTCAATGTTTCTAACAAAGGCAGGCTTAACTCTGCAAAAACGTCCAGGGTGTCAAACTCGCCATTTGTTGGAGAAGACTGATTCGTGGAAGATGCACCTGTTTGCGCCAAATCACCCGGGCTATATGCTCCTTTTTCATCCCGATATTCAATTCCGAATGCTACACCTGAATATCCACCTTCTAGTTCAAGTGGTAATTCGCCCGTTAAGACAGCAGAGATGACTAACTGCTCAACTTCGCCAAAAGTTTTGGCGGGAACTTTCAAATAATTAACAGCCTCATCAGAAATGGTACCAGCACCAAAGACATCAAAAGGCACACAACCCTGCAACCGCGCAATATCATCGGCACACTGCAGCTCACCATTTGGACCTTCCACCACATCCAATGCGTAGCGCGCTCTTTCTAAATTGATTTGCCCACCGTTTTCCTGCGACTGCTGCGTTCTTCCCCAAGTAATATAGGTATCTAAAGCCCAATCATCATTAATCTCAAAATCAACACCGGCGGCAATACGGACGGTATCTCTGGAGAGATCTGTTGAACGTGCTCCAAATTCAACCATTCTGCGAACCCATGGCACCTGATTTAAATTTGTCACCCCATCATTAATTAAGTTGTTTCTCAATAATTCAGGTAGCAGCGGCGAATTCACATCCAGTCCACCGACTCCGCCACGATCCGGAATCCAAATATCATTCATATCAAATGGATAAGGCTCAATAGTTGAGTCTTTAGTAGAGGTGGAGTTCCATTGTACTTCCGTAAATAAACTGGCAGCATCGGAAAGCTCGTATCTTGCACCTGCCGCTGCATATTTTCGCTCTAAAGGTGTTACTAACTGACGATATGATCCTCTGTTAAACCCATCTGAGTTTTCTGGATCTGATGAATAAGTAAATGGTGTACCGTCGCCATTATAACCGCCTACTCGCCCCTGTGGCGGATAAGAGGAAAAGACATTCCCATAATACTCTTCACCATTCTCATCTAATAGAACAGCAATATCGTTCTTAGAAAACTCTCTGTCAGACGCTCGAATACCTTGGCTATTATCAAATCCAGCTGAAACCCAGGCATTGCCGCTATCCCAAGCGCCACCTGCTGTTACATTAAATAGATGTCTTTCGCTATCCCCTTCTTCTGACATACCCACCTGGCTGTTTAACTCAACCCCTTCGAAGTCGTCTTTCAGAATAATATTGATTACACCCGCTACTGCATCCGAACCATAAACAGCGGATGATGCGCTTTTAAGTATTTCAATTCGCTCTATCATTGGAGCAGGAATAGAGTTTAAATCTACAGCGTAACCTACTGAAGGCGACAACCCTGAAACATATCTGCGTCCGTTAACCAATACCAATGTGCGAGACTCACCGAGATTTCTAAGGGCGGTGTTATTAACACCTACAGAACTAGTTGAAAACGTAGTACTAGAAGTATTATTAGTAGAAATTGTAACGGGTTGAGTTTTAAGGATATCAGAAACATTGATACTTCCCGTTGCAGCTATATCCGCGCTAGTAATAACGGCAACCGGAACGGGGCCTTCCATATCGGTTCTTTTAATTCTAGAACCTGTAACCTGGACTTTTTCAACGTTTGTAGCCGAATCTGCTGTGGGGGCAGTAGACTCTTGTGCATTAGCAAAGGGCGACAGTAAGCAGGCTGCGGAAACCATTAAGCTTATCTTATTTTTCTTGAACATGTGTTTGTGTACCTTCTGTTTTTATATTAATGACTTATCCATTAGTCTTTTGTTAATCCATTAAAAAACAGGCTTATAGCACGCGAACTAAACCCCCTCGCCACCTAAGTGCTCAACCCCCTCCTTTTTGTCGTGAAGCCCCTCTTTTTCCAAATATTCATTCTTGAAAAAGCAGAGTAAGTCTTATAACAAAACCAAGTTCTCTCACCAAAACATTCACTTTTTTTCACTAATACTCGGATAGATTAAGTTCAGTAATCTCTATAGCTTTTAACTGAGAAATTATTCCAGCTGCTCAATCTAGCTTTTAAAATTTTTAGATATATGGAAGTAAAAAATGGAAAATTATTTTGTTATTGATAACGAACAATTATCTCGAGTAACATTAATTGAATCCCTAATTCTTTCTGGAATAAAATCCGATCAGATTATTAAAAATGATATTGAAGAAACTTTTAAAAAGGCAATTGATGGCGTATTAGTTGGTGGTTTTATCAATTTAGATAGTATAGATGAAAAGATACTGATAAAGCTTCTAGATATATCCACCAACAGTAAAGTCATCTTATTGATGGATAGAACGTGCTCAATTATCGAAAAGCTCAATTACCCTGTTTTAGATTATCTGCTTAAACCACTAAACACTGAACAAGTCCACCGCGTTATATCAAGCCATTTTAAAAGTTTCTCCATCGCAAGCAGAAATGCTCCTCGGGTGCACAGTATCGCGACAAATGGTTACCATCGTCCTTCCAGACTATTGCTATCAGAATCAGGCAGAGTGAGAGTTTTATATAAAAACCAAATCCGGTATCTCAAGGCTGCAGGAAACTATGTGGAAATACACATGAATGACGGCAGTAAAATATTTCATAGAGGTATTTTAAAGTCGTTCGAAGACAAACTAATAGGTCACGGGTTTATACGTATTCATCGTTCTACCATTGTCAGAATGGATGTAATTTCGGAAATAAGGTCAAATGAAAAAGGGCTATTGAAGTTAATCGTCGACTGTGGAACCGAGTTTCCCGTATCAAAGAAGAAAAACGACCTGATTGAAATAATTGAATCTTCAATTTGACAGCAAGACATAAGAATAAAAAATGTTGCTCACTTGTCTATTCATAAGAACAGAATTCAATTTATAAGGGCTAACACTGAGCATTTAATTATTGATTCCCGTGGTAATTAGGTTAGTTAGCCCTTTTTTTAACACCCAAATATCAACATTCTCGCGAGCTATTTGTACAGAATTTGATGTATATATCAAGGCATGGGTCATTTTTACATTGCCGTTAACAAAGCTTCAGAAAGCAATTTAAAATAATTAAGACTCATCTGGCAGACCATTGCTGTCAACAAAAATGTATCAAGCAATGTTTTGCCCTCAAACCGACAAAAATATTTCGGAAAAACAGCGGGAAAAAGCATGGGACTTTTAGGTAACATGGGAGCATATCTTGGAGCTTTCACTGCCTTCTATTAGGATTTTACAACTAAAGACGGTTTTATCGTTTTAATGAGCAGAGATTCAGACAAAAGATACGCTGTGGCAAAGAAAAAAACAGGCTGATTTATTAACGGCGATAAGCTAAATGACACTCACAATGAGGACTATTTTGAAACTGCTACAACTAATAGATTCTGCAGTTCTTTGGCCCAATTTAACTCCGCGATCTGAGGTCTCACACCACACTGTAATGCCACAGTACGAGTCTCTCCAAGAGCCAATTGTAAATAAGTGATACCCAAATTATTTAAAAAATCATTGTCCGAAAAATAAGATTTAGGAATCCATGCAAATCCAAGGTTAGCTCTTACCGCCGCAATAGCCTCATGCATAGATGAAACTGTAATACGGGTATTCGTCCCTAACCAACCTGAATTAAAATTGCTTCTAAGCCCTGCATCTCTGACTACTACCTGACGATAATTTTCCAATTCCTTTAATTCGATACCAGTGCGCTTTGCCAAAGGGTGTTCAACATGTACCACGGCAAATAAATCAACTGTTAAGGCCAGTTGAGTTAAATACCCTTTCGGAATTCTACTTGCTATCCCTATGTCCACTGAGCCATCATCGAGTAATTCCCCGCACCTGGAAAGAACAGTCTCATACAGTTGAATATTTAAGTCGGGATGGGAAAGACCAAAACGCTGTAATGCCGAGAAAAGTTCTGCTCTTGGGTACAGTGTATCGACGGCGATAGAAATGGTAGGGTTAACTTCTCGTTTTTGGGTAATTGCTTCTTTTTCGAGAATGTCTGCTTGTCCCACCAGCAATCTGGCGGAATTCAATAAGCTGGCCCCAAATGGCGTTAATGTCGCTTTTCGTCCAGACAAATCAAATAATGTTTTGTTTAATGTGTTCTCAAGTTTCTTGATACCATGGCTAACAGTTGACTGGGTTTTATAGAGTGCATCACCTGCCTGCGCAAAGCCACCACAATCGACTACTGCAACAAACATTCTCCACTGCTCTATCGATATCTTACTCACAAGGATCCCAAATTTCTTTTAAAAGTTTGATCGAATACAATTCAAAATCATTCACAAAACCAAACTTTTTATACAGACCAATCCCCATTGATGAAGCCTGCAAAATCGAAAGGGTGACATCTTGACTAGCGTCTTCTGTTAATATTTTCTGTAAAAAGATTCTCGCCAAACCATTTCCTCGCAATTCAGGGAGCACAAAGAACTGGTGAATTCCCATTACATTGTACTCCTTTCGAATAAGTACACCACCGCATACATTGCCATTGAATAACAAGAAGTAAACGCGATTACTGATATCCTTAAGTGCGTTGCTAACAGCTTCGGGGTCAACATTGTAATTAAACCCAAGACTACAGTAATGACACCATAATTCCACGTCACTTTGACGAACAGGTACAATATTAATTTTAGTTGATACTGGGTCTTCCGTCCTATATGAAAAGTAATCCATTCTTAAATGCATTGATTGCAAGCTGGTAATAGGGGAATGCATTCCCGGTTTAGTGATTTGCTCAACTAACTGGCAACTGTTTTCCCCTACATCCCAAAAACAAAAAGAAAAACCCGGATACTGAATCGTCAGGTTAGCGATCTCCGCGGCAAAATCCTGAAAACACTTCTCTTTGCGATTGATCCATATCTTAAAGGGCCATCCATTGGTGATCCCCCACTCAACACCATTTCCTTGAACTTTACGGTAACCATAACTTTGCCATAACTTAAGCATATCTCTTATGGCAATAAATTTAATATTGTTCATTGGCATCAGTTGTTAAAATCAAAATATAATATGGCTCGGGTTCTCTTTTATTTTCGTATCAATCTCTAGTTGGAAACCTTTTCAATATTAAGTTTTTTAAACAAAGCTTCTAATTGAGTAAGCGTCAATGTTTGCGAAACCAGAGATTCATTATCAATTAGAATGGAAGGGATTGTTTTTATTCCCAGCGTTTTAGCTCACTTATTGTCAGAGTTCACCAACGACAAAGTGTCTTGATGCATCATGACATCAATAAACTGTTCTCTAAAATAACCTAATCTCTCTGCAATATTTAAGAGAACAGAAGTGTCAGAAATATTT
>NZ_JAJEWQ010000003.1:82261-222213 GCF_020687805.1 Planctobacterium marinum
CTTATTGTCAGAGTTCACCAACGACAAAGTGTCTTGATGCATCATGACATCAATAAACTGTTCTCTAAAATAACCTAATCTCTCTGCAATATTTAAGAGAACAGAAGTGTCAGAAATATTTAAATTGTGCTTCAAGTGTGCAGTTTGAACAGCATCAAAATAGTCCCAGTGACCAATATGTCCACCAAAGATTTCCGCAGTTTTCGCCGCTAAAGCAGCATTAAGCCCACTTGGATAATTGAAGTTTGCATTTCGCATCCCTTCAATGTCAATTCTATTTGGATCTTCTGCGTTGAGCTGGCAATGTCGCCAGTGATTTAGTATTTCTTGTTTTGCCTGCGCCATTGAACCAAAACGCACAATCATTTCATCTTCACTTTTTTGTAATACAAAAGCACGATGAATCACTTTAACGTTGTACTTTTCACTTAGTTGTCGCAGTCTGGGCGAAAGTAGATAGCACCAGCCACATACGGCATCATGAAAAAACTCAATTGTTGTCACTTATTTTTCCTTTACAGCTTAAACCTCCCAGAAGTTTAATAACACGCAAAGCTCATTAATAATGACTAATTTAGAGTTGGAGCAATCAAGAAATTCATGGATTTTAGTCCGAATATGAAAGGTATTCTGAAAATTAAGATGGGGAGCTAGACAGCGCTCCCCAACACAGAAGTTTTAAACGCGGGTTACACCACTTTCCAGAGTTGAACACTTACTTTGCTCTGAATGCAAATATCGTTTGGTTAATAGATAAATGGATGGAGTTACAAACAAGCTAACTAATGACCCAATCGCCATTCCGGCGACTAAAACTATACCTATACTGTTTCTGGCCTCCGCACCAGCCCCGGTTACGAAAACCAATGGCAAATGACCAAAAACAGTCGCTACAGACGTCATTAATATTGGTCTGAAGCGCTCGCTTGCGGCAATAAGAGTTGTTTCCACTAAATTACTTTTATTCTGCCACGCCGCCTCGGCATACTCAGCCACCAAGATTCCATTTTTTGTAATTAAACCCGCCAATGTAAGCAATCCAATTTGAGAGTAAATATTGATAGAAGTAAAGTCGAACGCGGTAAAAAGCAAAGCGGCAAAAATTGACAAAGGTACTGTGCTTGCCAGTATTGCTGCTGGTATAGAAAACCCATTAAATTGCACACTTAAAACCAAGAAGACCAGGAACAAAGCCAAAGTGATTGTATAAAAAATAGATGTTTCACTTTGCTCAATTTGACGAGATTCACCTTTAAAATCAATTTGACTATTTAACGGAAGCACTTCATTCAATGCTCCAATAGCCTTTCTCAACGAAGATTCTTTGGTTTCTGTGGGTACTTTTAAGCCAAACAAGTGAATTGCATTTTTTTGTTGAAATCGACTAACTTCTCTATGACTTGTACGCATTTCAAAAGTAGCAAACTCTGACAATGGGATCCTTTTGCCTCGGACAGACTTAACATTTATTCCCATTAACCTATCCATGGTCATTGCATCACTTGTGCTAATACTGGGTATAACCTCATAACTCCGCCCCTGCATTGGAAACCGTGCAACACGGTACTCGGTGAAAAGTACAGATAACTCTGAATTTAGCAAATCTGCAGTTACCCCCAGTCGATTGGCTTCATCCCAATTAACGTTCAGATAAATTGAAGGCTTATCTTCTTTGATATTTGTGTCTACAAAAAAGAATGCCCCAGTCGCATTCATTGCGCCAACGGCTTTTTGAGCTATCGCATTAAGATCCTCAACATCTTCATTTAACTTAACCACCAGCTCAACATCAAAGTTTCCGGCCCCTGGCAATGGCGGATATAAAAACGGATAAGCAATAATTTGCTCATTGCCCAATAATGATTTACTAGCCTGTTCATATATTTCGAAAGCATTTAACTCTCTGTCGGACCAATCCAGCAGCTCCAACCCGCCAAACCCAGTAGTATTGGAAATAAGAGCCCAAACGTAGTCAACTCCATCTATTGAGAGCGGCCCCTCTACACTCGCCTTACTTTGCTTTAAGGTAAACTCAAGACTTGAATCGGGATATGATTCAAAAACAAGGCCAATGCCCCCCTGATCTTCTGTAGGTGCCAACTCTTGTTTGGCCATATTATATAGGGGATATATAAAAAACAGCGCCAAAATCACTACCAAGAGCGGAACAAGGGGCACATTTAGCACTCTGCGGAGTACTTTAATATATGTCCGGGTTAATCTCTCTTCAATTCGACCGGTAAAAAGTTGAAGTTTATTTGGTGTAGATTGAGCAACAAACCGGGTGCTCAAATAAGGGGTTAAAAACAGACACACAATACCTGAAGACAATAATAAAACAGACATTGTTATTGCAAACTCAAAAAACAATGCTCCAGAAATGCCGTCTATCAGAGAAATAGGGAAAAACACCACGGCCATAGTTAATGTCATGGACACGATCGGCTTCGTCAGCGTTTGAATACTGAGTTTAGCGGCCTCAAAAGGGGAAGTTCCTGAACGAACTTTTCGGTCGATAAATTCGACCATTACTATCGCATCATCAACAACTAATCCAATAGAAAGCACTATTGCCAATACCGTTAACAAATTGATGGAGAATCCACACAGACTGATGACAATCAGGGTAAGAGCGATTGAAAGTGGAATGGTTAAAACGGGAATGCTGACCGTTCTAAACTTTCCCAGAAAGACTAGTATGACTAAGGCCACAATAAAAACAGTTTCCAATAAAGTTTTCCCTACTTCAGATAGTGCTTCCCTCATATATCGAGTGGCATCATAGTTTAGAACCATTTTTGTCTGTTCAGGGAGCAACGTTCTGATATCTTCAATTTTCTCTTCTAAGCTATCTCCCAACTCAATTTCATTCACCCCAGGCGCAGGCCAAACACCAAGATAAAATGCATCATCTTTAGAAAAAAAGCCTTTTTGCATCGGTTTTTCTTGTCCAAAATCCAATGAAGCAAGTAAATTTAACGGCACAGATGTTCCATTATTCAAGTCAATTCGCATTTTGGAGAAATCTTCCAACGTGCGATTCAATGAATTGGAAGTGATGAAAATGTCCTTAATCGTGGTTTTAAAGTGGCCAATAGAAGCAATACTGTGATTCTTACTCAATTGAGAAACAACCTCTGAAGGTGTTATCCCAAAGTCATTAAGGGAATCAATATCAAAATATATCCGAATTGCAGGATATGAGGGAGCCTCCATAGATACTCGTTGCACACCAGGTATAGAAGCAAGTAGCGGCCTGACATTTTTATCCACTTCATCTGTTAAGTAACTGATCGAGTGAACATCTGAAGCGAAACTCACATAAAAAGTAGCCCAAGGGCGATCAGTTCTCTTTACCTGTACATTCGGAAATTCCGTATTTTTAGGCAAAACAGAACGAGCTGAGGTAAGTTTTGCATTTACATCGCCAATGACATCCTGCGCGGACACATTTAAATTTAGCCACAGGGTGATTTTACTCAAGTTATCCGAACTACGAGCATCGATATAGTCTACACCGTCTACTGAACTTAACTGTTGCTCCAAAGGTTTGGTAACAAAAGTATTAACGTCATCTGCATGAGCCCCACTTAAATAGGTCTCTATCTCAATAGAAACACTATTAATCAAAGGATATTGCTGTACTGGCAACGACTGAAACGCCATTACCGCGCCAGCAAGAATCAAAAGTATTACACTCAACACAAGGGTTCTGTGGGTTATGAAGGAAGTCATGAAATTCAGCATAGAGGAGCCCCCCAAAGTGCTTTAATGGCACCATCGTTGACTATCATTTGCCCCTGTTCGATACCTGCATAAACCATTACTGATTCGTCGTCATGATAGTTAAACTCAATCCGGCTAACTTCAAGGCACTCCTGGTTTTTGACAAAAACATAGGGCCCATTAGCATCGAAGAGTATTGCGTTTGCAGAAAGTTTAGCCGCCTGAATTTTTTTAATAGCAAGTGAAATTGTCGACTGCATACCCGGTACAAATAACTCCCTTTTCTCAGCTAAAAAGCGTACCGACTGCAAGCGATTTTCGCTGTCCACACCGGGAGATATATGAACGACTTCCAGGTTGATCGAATCATCATGATAGGTCGCTGTTAACAACTGGCCTACTTGTAAAAAGTTTGCATATCGTACCGGGATAAAAACATCCAAATACACAAACTCACTTCCATCATACAAAGTCAGCAGAGGTTCTCCGGCATTTACTACATCACCAACCTGCAGTTCATGTTTCGTAATAAAACCATCAAAAGGAGCGACAATTTCTGTCTTAGCCAATTCCTGTACAACAACCAATCTTTCGGAAAGTGCTATATCCAGGTCACTTTTTAATTTGTTAAGCTGAGAATCAGATACTCCACCTGCGTCCACTGACTTCTGAGCTCTATTCAGTTCTTTTTTTAAGAAAGCAATTTCATGCTCAACTTTATCCAATAAAGGTTTTACTTTATTGCGATTAATCTGAAACAAAACCTGCCCTTTTGAGACTTTCTCTCCAAAATGAAAACCTATCAGCTCAATTCTTCCACTTACTTCGCTTGAAACATCGACTTTTCTAACCGACTCAACTTGAAAATTAAAACTTGTCAATTGCTCAACACTGTTCATTTCAGCTATGACAGTATTGCCATAAGCCGTTTTAAGCTGTAAAAATCCGAAAACAATAAATAGCAATATTTTCTTAGTCACCACGGGCCTCCATATTGATACCTCTGAAATTCAGAGTTTTGTATTGTGTTGTATAAATCTTCGCAGTGGCGGATTCTATGGGCAGTTGTCACAAATGACATTTACATATGTAAATCTGAACGAAAATTTAAGTTGTTTTGAGAATAACTAAACAAAAAGTTGTAAGATGACGTACTTCAAAAAAAAGTAATGCACCTGGACAGGGAATTTTAGGAGTAACCTTAAATGCAGGTTGAATCTGCCCTTGAACTTTTGAAAACGTCTTTCGACAGTTACTCTCCAATCACCGAATCGACTTGGCGGCAACTAAAGACCGGGTGTCAACTCAGACACTTCAAGAAAAACGAAATGGTCTATCAAGCGGGAGTCATTCCCAACTCATTTGCTTTTGTCGCTTCTGGGCTAGTTAGATGCTACGTAACAAATGAAAAAGGTCAGGAATACAACAAAAACTTTTTTGATGAAGGAATGTATCCAGGTTCAATGGCAGCCCTGTTAACAAATACTCCATCCTATCTAACGTTTGAAACAATTGAAGACAGCTCGCTAATAGAGATAAATTTTAAAACGTTTAGGGAGTTACTTAATAAAAATCCAGATCTCATGTTATTCCAAATTGCATACCTGGAAAAAAACTGGCTATTAGCTAAAGATGCCCGTGAGATTGAAATAGTTCAGGAGCTGGCATCTGAGAGATATTTAAAATTCCAACACAACTTTCCCGGATTGGTAGATAGATTGCCTCAATACCACATTGCTTCCCATTTGGGTATTACACCCACCCAACTTAGCAGAATAAGAAAATCCCAAAATGCTGATAACCGGGAAAAGGGTTAGATAATAACATCGCCAATTCAAGCACTAAGCTTTATATTAGTTTAATAATCATTAAAACAAATGGAATACTCAAATGAGTTAGCCTTTCAGTTTATATTTGCAACGAGTTTCATTCACCAAGCGAAAACGAGAACTGCTTAACCGTTCGTGGGGTGCAAATAACGAACTAGATTTATCCAAAAGGTTAACAGCCAAGGTAAGTTTACATTCAGAATATGATTACTTTGGATAAAGGAAATCCCAAACCTTAAAACACAATAGCTTTTCTCCAAAAGTAATGGTTATTCAATATGGATATTCCCAATACCAAGCCTACTGAACGATCCACGTTGAAATAGTTTCCAGGAAGCCTCCAACAAACCTTTTTTCCAAAGTCCCATATTCAGAGCGCTCGCCCGTTTCAGCTTTCTGAAAATAATGATTGGCATCGTGAAAGGTTTTAAATTTATATTTGATGCCTGATTTTAAGAGCGCTCTTTCTAAAACATCCTTATTCTGTTCGATAGTAACCTGCAAGTCTTTTCCGCCAAACAAAGCTAGCACCGGGACTTCAAGTCTTTCGTAATCCCTGGCAGTATCATGATACAAAAATGATGTCAGCGAAGGTAAAGCATATACAATTTCAATCTCTTCTGTCTTTCTCTTTGCCATCGCCTTTATTTGTTCAATATCGCTCTCTTGGTGATTAGCTCCCAGCTTAAGAATACGTTCTGCACTATGATAAAATTTATCAAGCGCGTCCTCTAATTTCTGCCCTTGGGAAAGAGACCACATAAGATTATTATGGGCTGACACGTCTTCTTCCATGATAGCCCTGTCCAGAGAACGGCCTTTATACTCTTGTCGCACTTGATAAAGTACGATATCCACTAAAGGAACTGAAGGTGGCCCCATAAGAACAAGCTTGACCACCTCTTTGTTGTTAATCGCTACATTAGCGCCAACTATTGCACCTTGACTGTGACCAAGAAGAATAAACGTATCATAACCATACTTATCATGGTCTTTGAAAAACGCCATAATCCCCTCAACATCTTTCCGGTGATCATTCAGGGTACTGTTTACAAAATCACCGGTGCTTTTACCTTCCCCCCTATCATCAAATCTGAATGAAGGAATGCCGTTTTTCGCCAGATGCTCAGCAACAACTCCGAGTACTTTAAAATCATCTAAAGTTTCATCCCGATCTTGCGGTCCACTTCCAGACAACATAATAACTAAGTGGTTGGTTGCGCTTTTTTTAGGCTTTAATAAAGTTCCCCCGACCTGAATATCGTTCACTTCCAATACCAAATCAAACTCATCAAAGGTAGCCTGCTTTTCTGCCGCCACAAATGTCGCAAAAAGCACTCCGCTCGCAAAAATTAATATACTCAACGATTTTTTAAACATCACATACCTACCGTTTATAAAATTAATAACCTTGCGAGCTAGCCACAACTGGATAGTTCTCGAATTAGTTATAAAGCGTTGTAAATTAAACAGAGTAAACCTGCTGTTTAGCTAAAATACGACTCCAGAAGTATGTATAAACAGCTAAGCCAGCCACCAACTACTAAATTAATTTTTTGTATTTGATACTACCGTTCAAAATAATCAGGTCTCCATCGTTTGATAAATCAAATTTCAGGCTACGTCTTATCGGTCCAAGGGCTGCAACATACTTGCTTCCGGACAACTCAGTTTTGATTAGTGGGCCAGACAAATCCCCCCATCTAGCCCAAATCCCCCCTTTACCGTGATAAAGCTGCATTTCCGGCCAGCCTCCTTTGTCACCGGTTACGTAGGTGCCTAACCATTTGGAATCAAACTTTTTTGCTCGAACGAGACTTTTATTGCTTAGTAACGTTTTTTCTTCGCGAAGCACTATTTTGTCAAATTGTACGAGTTCTTCTGCTAGAACTTGTTGGGCCGAGGCTTTATTAAAATTGAGGTTGTACCAATAGTTTGCAGCAAGGTGTGGCAGAGCGAATCCCGTAGATTCATTAAAAAAGGCGACTATCCCCATACTTTTGTCAGGGATAAAGGAAGCATGAAAACTCATACCGCCATAGCCACCAAAACGAGTTAAGATTTTCCAATCTTGATATTCAGCGATATCCCATGCATAGCTGTATCCTTTCCTTAAATACGTGAAATATTGTTTGTTTTGCTCAACAGTTGCATTGTGTAGCTTTTCGAAAAACAAAGGACTATCTGAGAGTGTGTCACCTTGTGAAATATTGAACTCTATCCACTTTGCCATATCTTTGAGAGTAGAGATGACGCCACCAGAAGCGTGTAGAGTTCTATCAGACTTAAAAACGCCCTGCCTGAACAACTCCCCTTCAGAAGAGACCTCTATCATTGGAAGGATTGATTTGTTATTGAACCGTCTAGTTGAAAACGATGTATTCTCCATCTGAAGAGGCACAAAAATCCTTTGAATCATAAGGCTTTGCCAGCTGTTTTTGGTGGCACCTTCTATCGCTTGCGCAGCCAAAATTGGTCCAGTGTTGGAATATCTAAATTTTCCGGGACTCGCAACTAAAACAGTTTCATTTAAGGATTCCGACAAATCTTGCTGGCTTTCATAGCCTAAAAATGCAGTTTTAAATGTGTGTGCCACACTCGTGAAGCCGGCAGTATGATTGAGTAACTGCTTAACTGTTAATGCATCTTTTGAAATCTTTGGATTATATAACTGAGCATCTAAATACTTAGATAGAGGGGCATTTAAATCAATTTCTTTTGATTCTGATAGTATTTGCCCCAATGTCCCTGTAAACGCTTTAGTATGAGAAGAAATTAAAAAAGGTGTGTTGATATCCAGCCCGTTATCAACGTCACCATGGCGATTAAGAGTTGTGTAGTATTGCAGTCCTTGGTCTGTAACTACAGCGAAAAGAAAGTCACCTCTAAACTCATATTTTTTATAAACCTTTTGGATTTCAAGTGAAAATTTATTACTAATGCCCGTTGAATCCATTTGAGGCAGGTTTGCATGAACAGAACTGCACGTAATTATGATCCCCAGCCAAATCAAACTTCGTAACATCTCCCCCTCCTCCAATCCTATTTTTACACTTAAAATCTGATGCGTGTTAGAACAAACCATCTAGTTTGGAGAAAGACTAAAGTGAAGATAGTGAAAAAATAGTGAAAAAAACGCAGTTTTCAGGTCATGTTTTGGTTAGCACTTAATAAAGCTCAATGAATTTCACATATTATTCACGCTCTCCTATATAACCTTTGTTGTTATCAAGTGAACTCAGCTAATTTGAGCCCGAAGTAGCAATGAAGTACATCAAACTCCGTGATTTGCAGCGGCATGAAGAATAAACAAATGCTTTTGGCATTAATTTTCTTAGTAAAAGTGGCTTGCGCTGAGAGCTATTTGCAAATGAGCTTCGACAGTAACCTCAACACAAAGTCCGCCCCCAGAATCGAAATGCAATGGCATGGAATTCAGAATTTCGCAAAGAAATCTCATGAGCAAAATTTTGCAGTGAACTTCAACGCCTATCCAGACATTTACATTATTAGTATGAGTAAAAACCCCTTACCTTTTGAAGGTAAATTTGTCAGCATCGAGTTTGAAGCAAAAATCACAGGCTCGTTAACCAAATGGGCCAGACCAATCTGGTTACACGGTGCATTTGGAGTGCAAATTGCTAGGGATGGAATTACGTTTTTAATCTTTACTGACGAGCAAAGTGCAAATTGGAACTACTTCGCTCCGAGTAATGTACCGCTTGATAGCCAGTGGCATACTGTTAATTTGGAGTACGACGCAATACAAGGCACAACACAAATCAGAATTGACAATAAAATAGTTTTCGAAGAAAAAAATAATAATAAGTTTATATCTAAAGCACGGACTTCAAGATTACTTATTGGTTCAGATGGCTGGGGCAAAACTTTCCCTGGCCAAATTGACAACCTGAAAATTTTTACACGTTAAATTTTGCTCGATAGGTAGATACCCGCTTTCCGAAGTGTTCAGGCAGACAGCCGATATCAAGCAATTGTAAATAGGTGATATATGCAAATCAACAGAACAACCACTTCGCCAGAGTTATCAAGTACTTCAATTCAAAAAACTATTGACAATAATCACTCTAAGGCTGACTACGCAACAAAATCACTCCCCTCCTCTAATACTGTGGTTGATACTAAAGTAGAATTTAATATTGATATGCACAATATAACTCCAAACGAATATGACGCTCTTACTAAAGCAGGAATAACCGACTTGGCAACCCCTATAATTTTTCCGGGGGGAAGAATTCATCTGGATGGAAAGCAGGCAGAACTGGGAGATGTAAAAGCTGACTATATTGGCCAAATTAACAATTCAATAGAAGCGGCAAATTTTAGAGGTGACACAAGTAGCGTGAAATTTCTCCAAGAACGATTGGAAGTTGTAAAAGAGCTGCATGGGCAAACGGTTTTACTACCAAGCAAACCTTTTAAAAATATCGTCGCTTAATTGAGCATTCCGCCATCATTTATCACCTCGGCTGTTGCTACATGCAATAAGGAAATCTGTTAGTCATAGCAACACTCATTTTCACACCAATGTTCATTGCATTCATCACAAATCCCCCAATCAAGCACTCAGATAATGTACATTTTAATTACAGGCGTAGTGAACCTGTACACACTCACTGTGTGTCTCCCTGAAAGGTGGGTAACCACCTTTCACTTAAATCCCCATTTGCACACAGCCAGTTTTAAAGCCCCTCCAGAATCACTACAACAATAAAATGTCAAAAAAATTACAAAAAAAAGAATTATTATAACAATCCTGACTATAATACGCAGAGAAACGAACCAGCCATATTCGAGTATTGCTGAAAAGCGTAGTTTAAAATTTCAAATTCAAAAAAACATTATCAAACTGGAATAAAGTTAATAAAATTTAGGCTTTACCATATGTTACTTATGAAATTTCGCTTAATCGTTGTAACGCCATATAAATCCCTTTTTGTATTTTAATCTCATCACTACCAAATGAACTTGATAACATGTAGTCCAACTTTTCTTTATTTTCCTTAAGGTAGTTATGCTTCCTCCCAAAATCTATATCAACACCTAACCGTTCTCGTGCCTTTTCTCGAGGAAAACTCATTACTGCATGTTCATCCGCAGTAATTAACCCAGCGTCCTTTAGATCTTGCGCGAGGCTTATCATATGCTCCTCGGTCATAGCCTCCATATTATACTTTTGCGCAATGTCCCACTCTGATTTCGAAGCCATTTCAACGTTTTCGCTAAACTGAACTGTGTCAGTATTGGCTACTGCTATGTCATTATTTTTATCATAGCTGTTGATTTTTCTATTTGATTCTGAATCCAAGCTTAGAACACTTTCCACTTTAATATATGTTTTAATTTCCATTAAATATTACCAATAAAACAAACTGCGAATTTAAAGCAAAAAACATTCCACAACCCCTCTAAACTTTTAAAGAAACATTTCATTAAGTTTTCAGCACTGATTTAGGGCGAAGCAAAATTAAAATAGTCATTAAATGAATTTTAAGCGGCAACTAATTGCCGATCCGTTTTAACATCTTGAAAATCGTAGGGAAACATCCATGTTTCAGTCACATCTATAGATCAAGTGCTTTAGAAATGGAGTTTGCTAAGTGCCAGGGAGATACACTTTCTTTATGGGAAGAAACAAATATCATTAGCCCACTCTCAGGAAACCTCCAATACTCGGCTTTCCCAAAAAAACTCATACCATTGTGCCAAATTAAAGGTTCTTTATTGTCTCTAGGAACAACTGACCAACCATAGCCATAATAGAACCCTTCCTCATCTTCATTGACATAAGGCGTATACATTAATGACTGAGATTTATCTGAGAGCACCGAGTTGTTCATTAATGCCAAATGCCATAGAGTCATATCTCCGACGGTACTTAAAATCCCACCACCGCCAATTAAATTCCAAAATTCTCCATCGGTACTTTCCAGCATGGTCAATGGTGACGAGAAACCAGCATAAAGTCTTTTGACTTCTGGGATAGTTTTTCGAGACCAGTCAGGCTTCAAATATCCTGTAGAAAACATGCCTGCTGGCTTCAATAAGTTGTTATATAGATATTCCTCAAATGGCTGACCTGAAACTATCTCTACGACAAATGCCAACAATTGATACCCGATATTTGAGTAATGGTATCTGTCGCCGACGGGGTATGTAAGAGGCATGGTTAATACGTTTTTTATGAACGTGTCACGGTTTAGTTTTTCTTCATCTCTTCCAGAGTGACGCTTAAGTCCTGCGGTATGAGTTAACAAATGATGCAGTGTAATATCTGCTTTGTCTTCAGGTACGTTGGAAATATAGGTTGATATAGGCAAGGAAATATTCAACTTATTTTGTTCAGCTAATTTGACTATGGCTGCTGCTGTGAATTGTTTGGAGACTGACGCAATGTCTACAACAGTAGAAAGTGTATATTTTGCATGATTATCAATAGCGTAGCCTGCTCCCTTGCTATAAATAATCCCTTCATCGCTGGCAATTGCCACAACCCCCTCAAACCCTTCATCAATATGTGACTCAACCACTTCAGAAATGACTCTTTTATCAAAAAATGAATTTACAATTTTTTTCTTGTGTTGATATTTACTTGCATCAGCCACCACATATTGCGAGGACAGTGAAACAAACAGTAAAAGATAAATTCTCATTAGTTTTTTCATAATTTTTCCAATAGCTAAAAAATTGATAAAAATTTATGTTTTAAACACATAAAATACCTGAAGAAAAACATTGAGAAATGTGAAGAATGGTAGAGAAACACGTTAAATCAGGCCTGAGTGATCGATTTACAATTGGGGATGTTCAAATAGACAGTGTCAACAATACCCTCACTGTAAATGCCAATAAATGTAATGTAGAACCGCGCTTGATTCGAATTATTGTCAAGCTTGCACAGTGCAGTGGTAATATCGTTAAACGTTCAGAATTACTTGAAGAGATATCGCAGCAAGGTGTTGTAAGTGATGAATCATTAACTCAGGCGATATCTAAATTAAGGCAATTGTTAGGAGACAGCACCAAAACCCCCAGATTCATAAAAACGATTCCTCGCAATGGCTATATGCTACTTGTGCCGGCATTTCCCGTTAAACCTATGTTCCAAACACAATACGCCAATAAAGCTTCAGTTGGCGAATATAAACCTAAAATTCCCCCAATAAGTACCAATCAGTTTTTTTTCGCATTACTATTTATCATTGTCATAATCGTGATTTCTGTCTCTCTATGGCCAGAACAAACCACTTTTATTGAAAAAGGTGAAACAGAATTTATTGAAAAAGAGGATTGACAACTCGTAGATATTTTCAAAGTCGGTAAAATCACTCCATGCTTTACTGTATTAAACACCAGATACACTGTTTATTAGTCTTACAAATGGCAGAAAAAAGACGCTCACTTACCAGACACTGCAATAGCGTTAGCTCATTGAATCGGTAATATTTGCGGGAAAGAACTATGAGAAATTGCTGTCAAGGAGCACAACGATTGTCAATGAGATTTGTGGGACAACGGGTTAGGGTTTCCAATTTAATTAGATGTGTTCTATACATCTACGGATACCGATTTAAAATTAAAGGTAAACAGGTATCCGCAGATTAAATTCTAAAATAATAATTGTTTGCGCGAGTTGTCTTGAGTCTTGAGTCTTGAGTCTTGAGTCTTGAGTCTTGAGTCTTGAGTAGCAGATTTTATTTGCTCGTGTACTTCTTGATAATCTCATCGTAACGTCCAGAATTTCTTAAATCTGCGAGACCTTGGTTGAACTTATCCCTCATATCCCTATCATTAAAAACGACTTTCATATTATTTTTGGGGAAGATTTCGAAGATTTGTACTTCCTTGTCCGTATTGACCATCGTAACTTTATTTTTCATGGCGTTGAATATATTGATATCCATCACTATGGTATCAACGCGACCTGAAAACAGCATAGCAACGGGCACTGTTTGGTCGGTTTTTTCAGAGTACTTTTTATGGGATGACACCACTTTGTTGTACTCATTACCAAGATAACGAGCAGCATTTTGAAACGAGACAAGTGAATAATTTGACAATTTTGAGATATCGGTTATGTCATAATTTCGATCTTTCAATGCAATTGCTACATTTTGATAGGTTATATGGCTATCAGAAAAGAATAAGTTTGAATTTACCTCAGATTCAACAGCGGTCATTCCAGCATCGAGCTTTTTTTCCGCCACCGATTCATAAATTCTGGACGAAGGCAAAAATGAAACTTTGATGGTATGCCCCTGTAGCATCAAAGCTTCATTTACGATATCTACTTCCATTCCTGAGATAGGTTCAGATATTATATATGGTGGAATTGAAAATACCGCACCAATATCAAGCTCTTTACCAACTACGCGTCCATAAAATAGAACAATTCCAAAAATTAAAATTAGCACCTTCTTATGCATTGCAGCAACACTCCGTTCTAATTGAAAAACTTAAATGTATGATTAATTCAGCTACTTTTTTTTTGCCCGCAATAAAGAAGAAAAACAATTCCACTAAGAATAAACAAAGCACTAGGTATAAGAGAAGGCATAAAGGTTTCTCCCAACAATGCTGTAGCTATGGGTACTGCAAAGGCTGCGCTTACAGCGCCGATCAAGCTCAAAAAAACAGGTCCACCAACTTTTTGAAGAACAAATAATAGTGTCGATTGCCCTGCAAAAATCATGGACTGAATAATGATTAACCCGAATGTATGTGACGTTAACTCTACTTTTAAAGTTAATCCTGGAATTATTTGAGCTGAACAAAATAACAGAATAGCTGACGCCAATAACATACCGGGCGCTAAGTCTTCTGGAGCAGCTCCCTTTGGCCAGTCAAGACTTCTGTATATGTTTCCTGCAGCTAACAGAACCGGACCCAGAAGCGTAATTATAATCCAGACCTGTGCCGTATTGCCTTCCTGCCATTTTCCAACTACGAGTACCAAGGCCCCAACTAAAGCCAATCCAACGCCTGCTGCTCTCCCAATATTGAACTTTTCCATTTTAAAAGTTAGGGCCGCAACATAGGTTAGCAATGGAGGCATAGCCAACAACAAAGAAACAACGCTGACCCCGATATGAGGTATTGCTTTAAAAAAAATCAAATTTGCAGCCGCAATTGAGAAGAATCCAGAAACAAAAAAATATCTAATAGCAGGGATCCCTAAAGGAATTGTTTTCCCACTCAGGACAGACTTAATAACTAATAAAATGGCCGCTCCTGCTATAGACCAGGTTAAGAATGCAACTGTATCGATTCCCCCTTGCGCCGCATACTTTGCCAGATTTGTTGATAAAGCAAGCAGCCCTCCACAACCTAACAAAGATAGCAATGCTAAAAATGTAGAGCTAATTCTAAACCTCTTCCCTAAACTGGATGTTGCTTCCATAACTAAAATCCCGATAAATATGTACTAGCACCATTCTATTGGCGTGATAGTGATGAATAAAGATGCTATATTGAAACGCATTGTTTCCAATTTAGACCCAATCAATGAATTACTTAGGTATCAACGATATTGCTGTGTTTATTGCTGTTGTAGAAAACGGTTCGTTTACCGCTGCAGCCAGATATTTAAATACAACTAAGTCGCTGACCAGTAAATATGTAACTCGTCTTGAAGATCACCTTGGTGCAAAGCTTTTTTTAAGAACCACAAGAAAAATGAAGCTCACGGAAGCTGGCAAGCTATATTATGAGAATGTCAGGAAAGGCTTCAATGAGTTAGCACAAGCTGAAGAAGCCGTATCATTTTTACACGATAAACCAAGGGGGAAGCTAAGGGTAAATTGCCCACTTTCGTTTGGAGTCACTCATATTGCGCCACTAATGGGGGCGTTTCTTGAACGATACCCGGAAGTATTACTAGACCTAACGTTCGATGACAAAAAACTGGATATTGTGGATGAAGGATACGATGTAACAATTAGAGTATCCAAAACCCTTGACGGACGTTTTGTGGCACGAGCCATCGCTCCCTGTAACCATGCAATAGTGGCTAGTTCGGGTTATCTAAAAGCATTTGGTACACCAAAAGAACCAAGCGACCTATTAAACCACCGTTGCATTGCATATCAATACCAAGAGGATTTTGCAGAATGGTTTTTTAAACATAATGGCTCAATTAACGAAAAGATAAAAATTGACGCCTATATGACTTCAAATAATAGTATGGCAATAAGAGAAGCTGCGCTGAATGGGGTAGGAATAGCAAAAATACCTACCTTTTTGATCGGAGATGATATTAGATGCGAAAAGCTGATTCATTTATTTTCCGATTACAGATTTGCCCCATATACGATAAATATACTTTACAGTGACAGAAAACACCTTGCTCCGAAAGTAAGAGCCTTTACCGAATTTCTATTAGAGAGGATTGGCTCCCCCCCCCCTGGGATAAGGGCCTCTTCTGTTAGTTTACTGGCAAACAATTGTAGAACCTCTTTAAGGTCCTGTTATACATCTAAGAAGCCTGAGCTTGCCCTCACACTTATTGGATTACCATCTGGATCAATACACCTGACGATATTCCCCCAGTCATTGTTAATTAATGTTGCTTCATTATCGTATGTAAGGATTTTCCTGTAAGTGCCTTCTAAATTTTTTACGTTGAAGCGCAAAATGGTTGGGTTTTGAGCAACCGATTTTTCTGAATCAGAAGCCATACCTTGATTTTCCAACATCAGATATGCGCCTCCAAACTCCAAACATGTTAATTTGAAGTTGCCCTCAGTTTTAGAAAACATTTCTTTTAGACCGAATAGAGACTTGTAAAAGTGGACGCATTCATCAAAATTGCAAACGTTTAGTATGATGCCACACCTATCTATGTTCATATAGTTTCCGAGCTAAACCTTTATATTAGCGAATTACTATTCTTTCATTATTGATTTTCTGAACGCCATAGGGTTTGGGCAAGTTTACAGTTAAAACTTGCTTTAACCTTTCACTGTAGTCCTTAAGATTATTTTCACCCAAGGTGGCAGCAATATTCATAGCAGCACGCACTAATCTATACAATTGCTCTGTATCAATTTCAAAGTGCACCGCAAAGTATTCAGAATCAGCTACCTGATTCTCGACCTTATTACTTATTAAAGCCAAGTATCGTTCCAAAGTATGATCTCGTCTGGTCAAAAAGAACAGAAAATATGGCCATACTTTAGACAAAGAAATGAATAAAGATTTTAAATCACTACTCATCGTTAACTCATCAACGGTAATATCGCAGTCGAAGACATCAAATGAAATATTTTCTTGGTATTTTCTACTGCGATTTCGACAGTCAGTCAAAACAGATAACTCATCGAAGAGCTGAGATTCCAAGCGCTTGACGTTCTTCAGGCTTCCAACAAAGAACCGCTTAGCGTCAGAATCTCGTGCTTCTTTCTCGCGATTAACAGACATATTAAGAATCAGACCGTAAATTGATTAATCATTTTTTTCAACGTTTTAGAGCTATCATCCAGCATTTCAGACTTACTCAACATTTCCTCTAATTTCTCAATACTGTGAGTTCCTGTCATTAGTATTTTATTCACGTTGTCACTCAACGATTCTGACACTTCACTTTGCTCTGACACCGCTGACTCTATTTGTGCAGCCATATTATTAATCTTATTAGAAGAGACCTGAATGTTAGAAATACTTACCCCAGATGAAGCTGCGTATTCCACGGAGGCTTTACATTTCTCCTGGCAAACTTCAATAGATTGCACTGTTTCCCTTGTCCCACTTTGTAGAGATTCAATTGTTTTTTGAATTTCTGAAGTACTGCTCTTCGTCCGACTAGCCAAAGCCCTTACTTCATCTGCAACTACTGCAAACCCTCGCCCCTGCTCTCCAGCTCTTGCAGCTTCAATTGCAGCGTTCAATGCAAGAAGATTTGTTTGCTCGGCTATGCCAACAATAACGTCTAAAACGGAATGAATGTTTTCTACTTCTTTTTCCAGCATCGAGATTGAGCTTGCAGCGGTATCCAGCTGTTCCGTTAACGAATTGATGGAATCAATCGACCTGTTAACAACATTCGTTACTTCCTTTGTATCAGAGTTAACAACATCTGTAGCTTCTACTGTTTCCTTAACGTGCAATACTATTTCCCTAGCAGATTGAGACATCTCTGTAATTGCTGCCGCCACCATATCTATTTCTGAAACTTGGCTTGTTAAATAATCATTACTTGATGTAGCGTCATCTTTAAACTGCCCAGCAATTATCGCACTCTCTTCCACAGCTCGGTTTAACTCTTGTACCAGACACTGAATAGTCTCAACAAAAACATTAAACTCCTGGGAAAGCTCACCGATTTCATCATTTGAAACAACATCCAACCTTCGGGTGAGATCACCTTCTCCGCTAGAGATATTTTTAAATGCCAAGACCGTCTTATTAAGTGGTTTACTTACAAACTTTGTAAAAATGATTTGAAAAACAATTATTAAAACAGCCAATAACAAAATATCCTTAATCAACTCAGAGTAAAATAAACTCTGCAACTCTGTATTGATATCGCTTTCGTCCGTAAAAATAATGGCTTTCCCAACCGGCTCCTTCTGAGTGTCTTGGCCGAAAGAAAGCTCAACCTCTAATGAGTTATCGGTTTCAACACCCTCAGATTTTGCCAATATGCTCCCATCATTTCCATAAATTATGATTTTTGAAACTGAGTCTAACTTTTCTTCAGCTGCCAAGACCAAATCAATTTGGCTATTTTCATAATTCCAAATCAAACCGGGCAAATTTATATTCAATCTATCTGAAAGCTGCTCCAGTTCATCATCATGATTTTGAAATAACTGTGCTTTTTCAGTTGAATAACTCCAAACACCTTGTCCTGCTATCAATAATGTAAGAACCGCACCGATAGATATTACACACTTTAAATAAATAGAATTGATAAAATTCAAAGGTAACTCCATCTCTTACACATCAATTAACGTATTTATTTAAAATTGACTGATACTCTCCACTTTCACGAATAATTTTAAGACCGTTGTTAAAATCATTCATTATAGTTTCATCATTAAAGGCAACGGTCATATTTACTTTTGGAAACAGCTCATGAATAACGTATTTTTGATTAGTATTGACCCGACTCTCCGACTTTATTAAGCTCCTGAATATATTAATATCCAAAACAATCACATCCGTTTTACCCGAAAACAACATTGCAATCTGGACATCTTGGTTCGCTTTTTCACTATAACTTTTAGCTTTTTTGATAACAGAAGAATAATCATCGCCCAGATATTTTGTTGCATTTTGAAATGCGATAATCGAGTAATTTTCTAAATCATCTACCCCCTGAATTGGAAAGCTATTACGTTCAAGAGATACAGCAACATTTTGGTATGCAACATGAGAATTTGAGAAATACAAGTCGGAATGTTCGCTTGAAGGAACAACAGTCATTGCAGCATCAACTTTTCCTGCCTTAACTGCATCATACACTCGCTTCAAAGGATATAACTCGATATTAGTGTTGTGTCCTGATTTTTCTAATGCATTTTTAACAATCTCAACTTCCATTCCCGATGCCCCACCATCAGATATATATGGAGGGATAGCTAAACTAGCAGCCAGATTAATTTCTTTAGAGAAGGCCGAAGCACACAAAAAACTGATTGAAACAAAAAATAAAATAGTCTTCATATTAAAACATCCAAATTAACAAGATTTACATACGCCAAACAGCAAGAAATTGAGCTTCTCGTTCGCTCTTGTTCCCGCCTAACTTGTTTTTCCAATATTGGAACTCAAACCCAATAAAAAACTGATCAGGCTTATTGTATAGCGCGTGACCAACGTCCCATCGAAGCTGTGGTTGAATTAGCAGCCAGTCATGAGCTCTGACCTTGGAATCTCCGTCTACAAGTACGTCCCTTCCAGTGATATATTCAATATGCCCTTCTAAGCTGAACTTCTGATTCCCTAAGGTAAACGGGTACCCCCAACTAACGTCAAAATACGCACTATTTTCCTCCTTTGGTGCTCCACCTTTTAAAGATCCCGCGCTGTGATCTATATAACCACCGGCATCTGTATTTAAAAAACTAAATCCAGGCACATCCCATGAAAGTCTTATACCAGGTAAGAACTTTTTAACCTTTGCTCTACCTGCAATATTAACGCCTAGAAACATTCCAACATCTGAAAGAGGTCCGTTTCCATAATCTATATCGAAGATTTTATTACTACTGAAATTGAAGTAAGATTCATGATAGAAGTCATCATCATTGAAACCATCATTATTATCATCATCGATATAATCTACCATGATAAAACTGTCACCATACTCCCAGCCACTTACATGCTGATAGGTAATAATAGTTGTAGATGATGAAGCAAATGAGTCTGAAAAAGGATTATTTAACTCCCCATGAGTAATATGTATTTCGTTGACACTCCATTCTGACGCATGAATATTTATTGAAGAAATCAACCCCAAATAAAAACAGGCTATAAAAAACCGTTTAAACATTTCCACCTCTATTACAAAAATTAAAATAATATTTCACAAATGAGGCTACAATTAAAAACGTGAATTTTATGTGAACAAATATAACTTTATTTATTTTAAGACTTTATAACTACCGAACCAAATTTACCAAAATTATCTATATACTTATGTGCAGCAATTAAATCCTCATAAGGGAAAATGGAATCAACTTGAGGATCATAAGTACCACTACAGATATATTCAGCAATACATTCCAAGTCTTCTTTGTAATAACCAGCCACCCTAGATATGATTTTTTTATCAGAGAAAATTTCCGTTATGTACTTAAAAATCATTGTTGAAAAACCGAAAGAAGTAGTCACCAAATACCCTTTTGACTTCAATGCTTTAATAAGCCCAAAGTTAATCCGTCTCCCACCACAATCAATAATCACATCTAAGGTATCACTACCTAAGTTTCTTAGGTCATTTTCGGGCATAGATAACACATTAGGAAATTGACTTTTAAACGAGCTTTCATGGCCAGTTCGAATGCCGGCAATGACATCATGTTCCATTGCATTGAGTATTTGAAATACCGCATTTCCAACGCTTCCCTGTGCGTTTGTAACAAGGATTTTTGAGCGATTTTCTAGTTTTGGTAATAAATTAATGAAAAAGAGAGCGTTTATTCCCCCAAAACTTCCGGCACAGGCTGTTTCAGGTGAAACTCCTATTGGTATTTTTGCCATTAAGCAATTTGCATCCACGTATAGATACTGTGAATTAGTACTAAAGTCGTTATCGCGAAGACCAAATACCCAATCTCCTTGATTGTACTTTTTTACCTTATGACCCACGGAAATAATTCGTCCAGAAAAGTCTACACCCGTCCTGGTAATTTTTTTTGGATAGAAAAGGCCATTAAACAAACGAACAATTAACTTTTTGCCTTTTCTTAGTGCAATGTCAGCTGAATTTACCCCACTGTATTCGATTTTAATCAGTATTTCTGTATCTTTTAGTGGATGATGCTGATAGGTGTTTAACGCCAGTCTCTGGGCTCTACCATACTTTTTAAGCGTCCAGCCAGTATATTGATTGTTCATTATTGTTCCTTGTCCCTTTATATTTACTGTCGCTACACAAATCCCACAAAGACATCGGTTTGCTGTATAAATAGCCTTGACCACTTGTGAAACCGAGGTCAATTAGTTTTCTGGATTGCTCAAAAGTCTCAACACCTTCAACAATCACATCTATTTTCAAAGAAACACAAATCAATGCAATCAAGCTAAAAATGTTTAACGATTTATTCGATGTTAAAATCTTCGAAGTTAACATCCTGTCAACTTTGATTTGATCAATTGGTAAATGAGACAAGGCGGATAAACATGAGTATCCCTGAGTGAAATCATCCAATGAAATTTTGAATCCATGACTTCTTAATCGGTTGAGATTGTTAATTAATGTAGCATCAACACGGATTGGTTCTAACTCACTTATTTCTATTATTATTTTATCTGTAGGGACATTGTATTTATGACAGCTATCAATCAATCGATTTATCAAAACGCCAGACATAAGAGACTCAGACATGAAGTTCATACTGACTTCAATAGGACCAAACTTTAAGACCAGGGATGCATACTCACTTAAAACACTATCAATCAGATAATTGTCGAACTTTTCTTTAAAAGGAGAGTTTTGCACCAAAGGAATAAATGACATTGGGCTATACGAGGTCTCACCATCATTCCAACGGGCAAGGGCTTCAACAGATAATACTTTTTGGCTATGTAGATCAACTATTGGTTGGTAGTGAAATGTTATATGCCGCATGAAAATCGCTTTGGGAATTGAGTTCATTATATGCAACTCAGCTTCAAGATTTTCTAAATCGTCAATATTGGTAAACTCAACCCGTTCGCTCGTCAACAAGTGAACAAGACTACGTTGACAGGCTGCTATAGCCTGAAAAGCGTATATTTCCTCCTTACTTTTTGTCTGATATACAGAAAAAAGCACTGATGTACCTTCAAGATTTTGCTCTACAAGTAACCTAAGTTCTTTGATAGAAGAATTAAGTTTTGACTTAGCATATTCATTTTGCGGCAAAATCAAGACCAGGTCGCCCTGGTGGAGCTGAAATAATTGAACATAATTAAATAAGGTAGATATAAACTTTTTAAGTTCCTCAAGTGGCGCAAATTTGCCCGGACTGACGATTAGATACTCATATCTCAATAGCCCATCTAACCGCAAATACAAACAAATTTGATCAGCCTTGATCGAAAAATTGGGACCAGGGTTTATGTCCAGGTAATTGTTTAAAACTGTCATTATTAGAAGCCTTGAACGCTTATTCGCATAAATGCAGTTTTAAACTAAATTATGTGAAGGCTTAGTGAAAATTAGTCAAAAAAAACACAAATAGTTGTTCCTCGTCCTTCTTCACCAAAAGAAATTCTCATTCTAAAATGGTAGGTCTCACACAACTTCTTAACAATTGACAAACCGACTCCAAAGCCTTTGCTTCTGGAGCCTTTGATAAAAGGTTCGGATACGGAATCACGCATATCTTCAGGAATACCAACACCAGTATCTCGAACTATAAACATATTGTTCTTGAATAGAATTTCAACTTTTCCTTTATGAGTGTATTGAAAGGCGTTACTGATTAAGTTTGAAATTAAAATGCTGAAAGCGCCCGACTGTATGGCGACACGCGCAGTTGGCGGAGCATCAACTTCGACATCTACCGATTTTCCGTCAAGTAAATGAGCATGCTGAATCACACATTCTTCAATCACTGCAACGACATTTAAGACTTGCTTTTCCGAAGGCGAATAATCCTCTCTGGCCAACAACAATAGTGTTTTTATTGTATTTTCCGTTTCGAAATTCGCGTTCCCAATCCTTTCAACTTTACTTAGTACAGCGGGCGTAAGGTCATAATTTTCCTGAAGGTCCGAAACAAGGTTTTTGATAATTGCGATTGAAGTTCTTAGTTCATGACTGACATCTCGTGTAAACTGTTGCTCTCTCTCTATTAACTGCTTAATTTTTAAGACTTTCCTCTCAAATATTCGGGCTAAAACGCCAATCTCATCATTGGGATATTCTTTAGAAAAGCCATCAGGAATGTTTTTTATATCATGATTGCCGAGTGTTTTTGATAATCGATTAATTGGGCTCAATGTATAAACCAAGAGTACCAAGCAAGCAAGGGATAACAAAACAACAATACTTACCGCTAGGTAAACTATTCTGGATATGCTGGCTTGCTGACCATTAACCTCTTGTCCCGGTAGAGACAATACGTCAATGACCAGAACTTTACCGTCTCCTGTCGTGTGGCCCCAAAAATGATGCTGATCGGCAAGGTATTTAAACCATTTACCATCATTGTATGGACTCTGATGCATGCGCACATCAGGGAGTTTATCCATCTCTGTTAAAAAAATTCCATTGCCAAACACTGCTGATTCAGTCTTATAATTCTGAAGTGCAAGGTGAGCAACCAAAAGCCATTTTTCTGTTATCATCTGCTCTTCATAGCGGATTATCAATAGACTCAGAGCAGTTGCTAAAGTCAGAATTACGGCGAAGCAAAGCAACAGTATTTTTTTGATTCTGTTACCTATAATTAATTTCTTCATTTAGTCAATATTTTGAAAGGTAACCCCTACCCCATGCACCGTCTTTAATAGTGGAGTAGTAAAAGGCTTATCAAGTGCAAGTCTTAGTTGATACAGGTGGGACCGGAGAACATCAGATTCAGTTAAACTGTCCCCCCAGAGCTTTTGGATTAATTCACTTTTCGACACAACCCTTGGGTATTCTTCCACGATTATCCTCATTATTTGAAACCCCATTTTGGAAAGCTTAATTTCAACTCCATCCCTGAATACCTGATGAGTTCTCCTGTCAAAAGTGATCGGGCCAATAGTAATCTTTACATCTCTTTTCAATCCATTTCTTCTGGCCAGGGCTGCAACTCTAACCTCAAGTTCAGGAAGAACAAATGGCTTGGTGAGATAATCGTCTGCACCACAATTAAAACCATATACAATGTCATCGACTGAATCCAATGCCGTTAACATTAAAATTGGTAACGTTACGTCGTGCTCACGCCGAATTACCTGGCATAACTCAAGTCCGCTCATGCCAGGCAACATAAGGTCTAATATAACAATGTCATATTTATTTTGATTTAGTAAATTGAGTGCCAACTTAGCTGTCGGGGCATAGTCGACCAGTGCTCCTTTTTTCTCAAAGAAATCAACAACTGTTGTCGCAAGCTCAGTATTATCCTCGACCAAAAGAATGAGATTTTTCAAAGATTCCCTCGCAAACATTGATTTCATAACTACCAATTATATGAAAGGATGTGAAAAAAACGTGAAAAAGCAAGTTATTTAGGGCATGTCAGACTGCGCTCTCTCTATTTTAGCTTAAGCGGACTAACCAAAAGTTGGTAAATGGGGGGTATTGTTAAAACAAGTGTAATTAAAAAAACTGCAAGAAAGCTCACCATCAAAGAAAAAAGCACGTTATAAAAATCAAAACCTCGACTATACCTGTCACAAAGTTCTATGACCGCTATCACGCTGGGGACCAGAGCAACGACAGCACCAATTAGGAGCGGACTAGCCAACCTGCCGAACAATTTCGCAAATAGCGTTAGGTTTTCAGCACCATTTATCCTGCTTACCATTACTTGGTTTTTCTGTTCATTAGAGCTGGATATAGAAACCGTAAGTAGGCTGGAAGCAGCAACGAATAAAACTATCAAACCGACTAACAATAATGTCCAAGTCAATTTTCTTGCTTCCGATAGACTTCGCTCCACCAAATTGCCAACACTACTGTAACTTAGGCTCAAGTTTTTATTGTTTGAAAGTAAAAAAGCAGCCCGCTCCAATACTTTTTTATCACCTTTAATTATTTTAATCGGAAGTAGTTGATTACTCTTAAACTCGATCACCAATGGTTTTCGATGAGACATTAAATTGTGATAAACAAAGTCAGGGACTACGCCTACTATTTGATGGCGCTCAGTTGCCCCCATTTCATCGCTAGAAAGAAGAATCTGTCCTATGGCTTCGTCAGCGTTTCTAAATCCTAACAATTTGCGAGCACTGCTATTTAGGACAACAGCATCTTTGTCCTTACGACAATCAAAGCCTTTGACATTGATGCTCAAAATAAACTCACAGTTTACTTCCAAATAATTGATCACCTGCTTGGATTGATTCGAGATAATACTGATCTTGTCTAAAAGACTGTAAATCCGCGAGTGTTCCCAATCCTCTAGCGGACCAGATGAAGCAGCAAGTATCTTTGCGGTCCCTGCCCCCTCCGCATTGTTAATATCCTCAGGCAAATCAACACCAGAGGTGTAAACGACAATATCCTCATCAGATAAAAAGTCTAAATCGCTGCCTAAGATCATATCGGAATACATGTAAGTGGATACGTAAAGCAAAGAAAAGCAAAAGGTGTATTGCAACATTGCCAACGTTCTGGGCCACGCATGCCAAATCTTTCTAAAACCGGAAGTATCAGCAGTAATGCTTAGCATTTCACTATTTTTCATCACTAGCCACCAAACCATTGACGACATTAATGCTGGAATCACTAATATAAACAACAGCAAGAGTAAGAATGCTTCAAGCGTATACACAGACAAAATGTTATTGAGATTGTTTTGCGCATCAAAAAACGAATCATCAGTCGCAAACATGATCAGAGAAAAGGCCAATACTATCGACGGCACAATTTGCACTATAAAATGCATATAAACTTCTTTAAAGCCACAACCCAAAGTGGCCCCAAGAGTTTTTCTAAGAAGAAACTCAGTATGAATTTTTGGAAGTTCCGAGACAAATAAAAGAACGTTATTTAGGCTAGCTAACAGGATGATCGCTAAAGCGCCACCAAGGAGTATCCAAAACTCAACAGTGTCACCCATCTCTTTTAAATCACCAATTGTTCCGGCTTGTTGTCTCGCTTTAAGATAGATATCCTGAACATCCATTAAAGAAAATTCAACAACACCAATCAATTCTTGTGAAGTCACTGACAGTCTTTGCTCTAAGGTTTTTAAAACAGGGTTTCCCGAATTTGTAAGCCAACTATTAATTTCATTTTCGAGCTTATTGGGTGAAGCTTCATTTACCAACTTAAAATATGTGAAAAGGTTTACGTTTATCCAAGAGTTAAGGGTCTGATCATTCGGATGAAAATCAGAGTATTTAAGTCTAACAATGAGACTCCTATCCAAATGGCTACCAAATAGTTCTGGTTTCAAAACACCTGTAACTTTATACGAACGATTTTCGTTGGCTAAACAGCATATTTTAATGTGTTTTCCAATTATGTTGGTGGTATTGAAGTACTTTTTTGCAAACTCGTAACTTACAATAACACTGTCAAAATCCGCCAATGGTTCATCTTCACTTTGTGCCAAAAATACCAGCTCAAATACATCAGTAAAAGTATCATCTACAACTAAAGCTTTAGATTTCACCTCAGTCATAGCCCCTTTATCCAGAACTACATCAAATTGAAAAAAGCGAGTTGCTGCTTTTATAGAATCAGGAAAGTTATGTTTAAGTTCATGAGCAAGGTTTCCAGCAGTACGCACCGTATTTATGGGCTTCTGCCCCGGGAATACGTAAGTTGTATGAAGTCTATATATGTCTTCAACGTTTTGAAACTTATCGACCAAAAACCAATTAAGGGCTTGGAATAGCAGTATCAGACTTAAGAATATTGAAGCGCAATAACCAATCACACTTACAAATGATGAAAGCTTAAGTTCATTTATCCTTTTAAAAGTTCGAAGCATAAATCACATATTTACTCAAACAACGAAACCTTGATTAATTTGGTCAGACACGATACGTCCATCTATTAATGTTATTGCCCTACAAGCACTTTCCGCCATTTTAGTATTGTGTGTAGAAAAGAGGATTGTCATGCCTAAAGCATTTAACTCTTTAAAGCACAACATTAACTCTTGACCGTGTAAAGAATCCAAATGCTCACCGGGATTGTCAGCCAATAGTACATCCGGTCCAGAGACGATAGCTTGGGCCAGAGAGACCCTTTGACATTCATACAGGGATAAGTTTTCTGGATATTCATTTGCCTTATGTGACAGGTCAAGAAGTTGTAGTGCATTCAAAACTGCTTCTTCAATGTTTTCCAATTCATTATTCCTATATTCAACTCCAAGCTTTACATTTTCCCGCACATTAAAATACTCCACGAGCTTGAGTTGAGGATATAAATATCCGAATGTTTTGCATCTAACTTTTCGGGCCTCTGCTTTTCCAAGCAAATTTGTTTCAAGCCCTGAGATATGTAGCTTTCCACTATCGGGTTTTTCCAGCATCCCTATTATATTCATCAAAGAAGACTTCCCCGATCCGGGAGGACCAATCAAAGCAACAAAATCACCTCGAAATAAACTGAGAGTTATGTCTCTTAAAGCATCTACTTGATTAAATGAACTACCGTAGCGTTTTTCTATTTTCTCTAAAGATACTAGCTTTTTGTTATTCATAGAGCCTCGCCATTTTTTGATTGAAGAACACTTACTTTGAGCATTGTCTAAATCAATTTTTTACTCAAACTTGCCACCCGAGTCCCTAAATATCTAGCTGTATTGTGATCAACTGGATTAATACAATTTGAATTAATTTGAGCTGCAACCCCTAACTGGCATCCAAGCCTATTTAACATTTTCCCCTCTTTCCCAATAGGAGTATCTAAACCGACCCACAACATTCCATGCTGACTAGATAAAGTTACCAAATACTGAAGTGTGCTTGTTTGATCTCCATTCGGCGCAATTCCAGAAGTAAAACCAGCTGCGAGCTTCCCTGCCCAGATTTGGTCATACCAAAAATCGCTGGTAGCATCGGCAAATGCTTTAAATTGAGCTGCAACATTCCCCATGTAAGTCGGTGTTCCAAATATAATAGCCTGACATCCATACAAAGTATTGAATAAGACTTGATCTGAAAATCGACCACCAACAATACTTTCCGCGTTTATTCTGTAGTTGAAGACTTCGGTCCCATCAACAGATAAAGCCCCCTTTGAAATTGAGGCAGCAATTTCGCATGTATTGCCGCTACCACTAAAGTAAACTACTGCTATCTTTACCACTAAATATATTCTCCATATAAAGTATTATCACCTGAACAAACGGGCTCACTTTGCGTAAAAGCTCTTTTGTAATCATTGTTAATGCGTCATATTGCTAACTCTCAGCTTCAAATACACAAGCCATTACTGTGCTCACCATTTGCAATTTACCCATCGCATTGTGAATAAAAGGTGAAATAACAACCCGCTTTCAAATTTTTACTCATGAAATAAATCGAATTTAAACCATCATTTAATTCATTTTAATTACTAGAACACATTCTCTAACCTCAACATAAACCAGTGAGGGCTAGCATGAATACTGTAGAGTTTTTCCAAGACGCAACTTGTGGTTGGTGCTATTTATTGTCGCCACGAATTCGAAGAGTCAGCAAAAAATTTAATGTAAAAGTAATCCACAGTTCACATGTGTCGATGGAATATTGCGGAAGATTCCAGAGCACTCCTGAAACCATACAAGAAGAGAAACAGGTTAACTTGCAAAGATGGGAGTACTTTCAATGGCAAGCGGAAGACCCTTCTAGATTTAACATTGAAGGAATGCGCAAGACTCAATTTAAATACCCTTCAGGTTACAACGCGAGTCTAGCTGCAATAGCTGTCGAGTTTTTGTGCGGTAGCACTATTCGTTGGAGGTATTTCGATGAAGTTCAAATAGCTCACTTTCAGAATAACCAAAACATTTCCAGTTTCACTGTATTAACGGCTATCGCTGAACAGTTTGGGATCAATAAAACACAATTCCAAACATGTATTAATTCAACCAGGGTTCGAGAACAAATATTTTACGAATCCAATAGAAAAATCAAACCTAAAGTGAGCTCGTTACCAGCAATTCTAATAAATGAAGAATTGCTGTTAACGAAAGCACTTTCTCAGCTTCAGCTAACCAAACTATTTCAAAATATAAATAGTGAAAATAGAGAAGAGAAAAATGCATATGTTTAAAAACCTGATAATTTCAAAATTTATTGCGGCAAGCATTGTTGCAAGTGCATCAACTATTGCGGCTCCATTCCCTGAACAAAAAATAGGTGAAAGTCCATGGGGCGCTGATGATGAGTTAGGCCGTTTAAACTACATGAATCCAGAATATCAAACGTCATTAATGATTAGAGCTGACTGGTCAAAAATTTACGATCTGTCTGTCGAATACTTTATTGGTATGCCAAGTTGGCAAGCTGTTGGGGATCCTCAATACCAAATATGGATGACACACACTCCTAAAGGCTCTGTTGTTGATAATGTGTTGAACGTCGGAGAAAAAGTAAACTCGCATGTTAGCTACACTGGTAGTGCTATTTCTATGTACACACATACAGGTACTCATATAGATGCGCTGAATCACTTTGGACTGGATGGAAAAATATATAACAACTTTTCCGCAGAAAAGCATTTAGGTGACAAGGGATGGCACAAAACAGGGGCTGAGACTATCCCTCCTATTGTTGCACGAGGAGTACTCATTGATATCCCGAAAGCGAAGAATCTGGAAATGTTGGAGGATAACTATCGGGTTACCAAAGAAGATATTCAATCAGCCTTGCAAAAACAAGGTGTAAAGCTTGCTCAAGGAGATGTGGTACTTATTAGAACTGGACGAATGAAAATATACGAAGATTCGCAAAAGTACATGAACAACTCTCCTGGCCTTGGGATGGAAGCAAGTATCTACTTAGCAAATCAAGGCGCAATGATTGTTGGTTCAGACAACCTAAGTTTTGAATCATTTCCGTCAGAGGTAGATGGGAATTATGTGCCAGTTCATACCTTCTTACTCGCCCAAAATGGCATTCCAATAATCGAGCTAGCAAATCTAGAAACCCTCTCCACTGATGAAGTCTACGAGTTTGCGTTTATTGGAAGTTCATTGAAATTGAGAGGTGCAGACGCTGCACCACTAAGACCAATTGCAATTCCGCTGAAAAACTAAGAGGAAAACAGAATGAGTATTATTGAAGATTTAGAATGGCGTTACGCCGTAAGAGAATTTAGTGATGAAGTAATTCCACAGGAAGATATTGATGAGTTGGTTGAAGCTGTCAGGCTTACCCCATCATCTTATGGGTTACAACCGTATAAATTACTTGTAATAAAGGATCAAAGTATAAAATCAAAACTACTTGCATTCTCAATGGGACAAACCAAAGCAAGAGATTGTTCACATCTTTTCGTTTTCGCATCCCAAATGAATATCAATGATGAATATATTGATACTCATTTCCAGCTAACCGAAAAGATTAGGCAATTACAGGAAGGGACTACTAATGGATTTAAGCAGCATGTAAAAGATGCCATTTTAGGTATGAGTGAAAATGACAGAAAGCATTGGGCTGACCAACAGGCTTTCATAGCATTAGGTAACCTACTTACGGTGGCAGCTACCAAGAGAATTGACGCTTGTCCAATGGGAGGGTTTGAAGCAGAAGGGTATGACAAAATACTAAACTTGAAAGAAAAAGGGTTAAGAAGTGTGGTCATTTGTACGTTAGGGTATCGCTCTAATGCAGACACTTCAGCACTTTCTCCTAAAGTAAGAGAGCCACTTAACTCCTTTTGTATTACTAACTAAAATTGCTCTCCATACGGGGCTCTGAGATTTCATCAAAACTCATTGATAACTCAGGGCCCAGTCATATGGATGGTTCGCTTTTTTATATTCATACTCCGATTCCAGGAACGATTTCTATTTTTCTACCAGATTACTAAGCCCAGTTACTCAATAACTTTATTTCAAGTATTACTTTTCAATTACCCCTGAGGGCTGTGAGCCGTTTTTAACAACTTGGTATAAACCGGAACCATCGACATTGATAATATGGATATCATATAAACCTTCAACGTTATCAGAGACAAAAGCTATTTTCGAGCTGTCAGGAGACCATACTGGATCCCAGTCAGACAATTCATTATTGGTCAGACGTCTTTCATTTGTCCCATCAATATCCATTACATAAATTTCTCTATTGCCATCTCTGTCTGACATAAAAGCAACTTGTTTTCCATCAGGGGAAACCTCTGGATGCCAATCCTCAGCATCATTATTTGTCAGTGTTATGATATTGCTACCATCACGATTTGCTATGCTTATTTCACTTGCTCCGGTCTTAGAGTGAAAAACTATTCTCCCATCAGGCATGAAAGACGCGCCTCCCCCGCTCAGTCCCTTAATTTGTTTTTGCTCACTTCCATCGGCGTTCATAATCCAAATCTCTTCGTGAGTATTTCCATCTTGCCTAACTCTGTTTCTCGAAAACAGAATATGTTGGCCGTCTGGCGACCACGAAGGGGCTGCATCCCTTACGTTTTTATCGTTAGTAAGCCTAACAACACTACTACCATCAATATTGGCCGAATGAATAGACCAGGTTTTGTAGCCATCATACTTTCCATAGAACGCAAATTTGTCTCCATCTGGCGAAACGACTGGGTAACCATCTGCCAATGTGTAACTGGCTAATTTGGTTCTCTTTTTTCCAGCAGTATCAATAGAATAAATCTCACGACCTTTTCCTTCAAAAGAAGAGTAAATAAGGGCGTTAGAATCAGTCTCTGATGCTTGGGCCTTGGAGAAAAATAAAAACGAAAAAGCTACTAACCCCAAATAGCTACAGCCAAAGTGGTCAAATTTGAAATTATTGTTCATTTTAGTCCTTATGAAACCAGCATTAGTTTTGACTGCTAAGAAATCGCAACTGTTGCCTTTAGAATAGGCAACGAGTTTAAAATGCTCGAACACAAAAAATCTCTGCTACTTGACCTGAAAAACATGCTCTTGGTCTGAATTCGGGATACTTGCAGAAAAGTAGAGGAAATGTGCCATCAACACATTGCTAGCAGTGCGAACCTGCGTTAACCAATTGATTTCCTCAGAAAAAGAAGAAGATTTCGGAGAAAAGTCATTTTTTATCAAATAGCTCCCCCCCTAGATACCTGCTCATAAAAATTAAAGTTCAGTATGCCAACGTAATTAATGAGCTGTATCTACTGATTATCAATAGCGGACGTTAGGTTTTCAATAGCATTGCCTCCATGAGCAGATGTATCGGCTTTTTAATGTTGTGAATTTAGAAAATAATCAATGTGAATTTAAAATAATATTGGCAATATTTTTATATTCGGACTAGAGTAAAAAAAGTATCGGATAGTAAACCATGGAGTAGGTATGAAGATCGCCAATATTATCACGCTGATAAATCAAGTCGAAAAGTCAAAGTTCATCAACAGTATTGATAAGTTATGCGGTGATGCCGTAGCCGAGGACAAGGCACTTGCAAAACGTGTAGCGGCCATTGATGGCCAAATTAAAAATGCTTCTAGCAGCGAAATCACCCAGTTGTTTAATGTGGTTTCGCCTTATTTTGAGGTCAGCATTCGAGAAAATCTTGCCATGCTTGGCGCTCAGGCAACACTGTTAATCAATATATTAAGTCGAGATGGTAATTGCATCAGCCGTATTTCCTGGATTGAAAGCCTCTATGCAAAAGAGTGGAAATTAATTGATTCTCGCGCAAAAGAGTTGCTCAAGTTCATCAAGGAGAGCACCGATGAGGAAAGTTTTTCTGAAAAGAATTCTCTTGAAATTTATTTAGCTTGTCTTACTGAAGCATATCAAAACGACAATCGAATTAACCGCGAAGCAAAAATAACGGATGATGAACGTGGCATTCTCAATATATTAGCAGACAAGTTGCATATTCCTGCTGACGACCAGGCTGCATTGGAACACACAGTTGATTCTATTCCTAAAAATAACGTTTCGGATGCGCTGAATGCGCTGCGCGAGATAGGGTTAGTTTTTATCAGCCGTAAACAGCAAATGGTTTATATACCTGATGAGGTTGTCGCAATCCTCAATCGAATTCAGGGTAAAGAGTTGGCTGAAAAGCACTTATTGAGGATTTTGCGCACGTTCACAGATGCGGAGTTATCCACTATTTTGAAGAACCATAATCGCAGAATACGTGGTGTTGAACGGGCTGAAAAAATAAATTCAATAATCCATATGGGGCTTAAAGTAAGCGATATCTTACTTAGCGTTATGTTTGCCCCGGAATCTTCACTCAATGAACGCAAAGAGAGATTAAAAAACTTAATCTCTGATTTAGATCTCAATCTAGATAAGTTGGGAACCACGGCAGAAGAACGCGCACAATTAATTATTGATGCTTTGAATAGTTCCGCAGAGACAGAATTTAACGCACTGTCAGCAACTGGCTTCAAAGAGATGTTTTCGAGCCTGGAGCAGCACTTCCCAACGCTACCTAAAGTGTTGCGAGCTGAGTTTGAATTAGAGGAACAAGATCACTTAGATATCGATAAGCTTCGTTCACTTTCCATCACACCGCATGACATTTTATACATGCTGTCTAACGACGAAGTAAAAATTGTTGCAGAGAGTATGGGGACAAGTAAGCGGGGAAATGTTCGATTAAATATACTCAACAGCTTCGCAGATGCCACCGATAAACTGGTAGATAACTTCGTTTTGTTGGCTAAACGGGATTTGGCAGCCCTAAAAGAAAAGAATATTGAGATTGCCGAAGCAGACATTGGTGTTAAGTTTGAAGAAGTCACGAAGGCCATATTTGAACAACTTAAACTAGATGTAGATGAAGACTTAAGAAAGAGTATTAATACCGCAAAGGACAAGACAGATATCATCCTGTCGTTATCAGAAGACGACATTATTATTTGCGAAGCCAAAACTTGCAAAAATGGTGATTTCGCTAAGTATTCTGCCACTTCCCGACAAGTCAAAGCCTATGCAACTCGCTGCGAAAACCAAGGTAAACGAGTGGCTCAGGTACTAATCGTAGCACCTTCATTTTCAGATGACTTTGTCGAATCTGCTGAAATGGATACCGAAGTAAATATTTCTCTGCTAGAGGCAGAGGGGCTCGTCGCCATTCTCAATGCTTTTAAAGCCAGACGAAATCCCAAGTTTTCACCAAAACTGTTCACCAAAGGTGGGCTTTTGAAAGCAAACTTGATAGCGAAGAACATTTAGTAACCGTGAATTCAAGTCCGGAAGCAAAAAACTTCCATGGTATTCAATTTTAAGGTATTTACCGCTGGGCTGTGCTCAAATTTCTTTATTTAATAAAGATTATAGGTGCAAGCATTTAAAAGACTTTGGGTTGCGTAAAGAGCTAATAGGAACAGTGCAACTGCAGAGAATTAAGAGAAAAAAGCCTCCTGATATTCTTGGTTCCTCTATCGAGTATGTTGGGGGGCTCAAGTATGCGTGGAATATAGGAACAAGATAGTTGCTAGCAAGCCGCATTTGATGGGTATGCTTCCTTATGTTTTTAAAATCCAAAATTGCCGTAAACCTCCGCTTTCTTATACCTTCTGCTCGTCGGCAGCATATAGATACCGTTAACCGGACATCTGGTTTTATAAGAATTGAAATCTAGATCTTTACCGAAATGCGCGGACGATACAACTGCAATTCGATTCTTCTTCGTACCTTTTTAAGTTCAACCGATAGGCGTAACGCACTTGTTCAACTGTATTGCGGGCCTCTCAAAGGTCAAACCCCATTTTCGTCCTGTTCGCTGTGATGCCAGCTCGGCTAATAAGAAAGCGTGAATACAAAACGAGTATTACTCCCTTTGTGTATTTAACTCTTGTATGAAGACTGCGCCTGAGTTTTCACCATTAGTATCATGATGTGGAGTAGCGACAACTACTCTGTTTCCAGATAAACCTAGATTCCATCCAAATTTATCATCTGGCATCCCTCCTGATGCTACGAATTTAGATACATAGCGCCATCCAGCTTCATCATTTTCGAAAATATAAACTGCACCGGAATCAGGGCCATTCTCGTCGTTATTCATAGCGCTGATAATTGCTATATCTTCGCTCAAAGCTACTCCACGTCCAAATCTATCATCAGCTTTCCCATCAGGCGAAACTAACTTCACTTGCTCCACCCAAACACCTTTCTTTCGAGTAAAAACATATGCCGAACCCGCATCGACGCCTAGTTCCTCAGTGTCATCGCGCCTTGCGGAAATTAATGCTGTATCTTTCGATAAAGCTACCCGTACACCAAAAATATCTTCCTTGCCACCGTCGGAGGCCATTAGCTTGGCTTCTTGTTTCCATTGAGTGTTGTCGAAAGTGAAAACATAAACGGCTCCGGCATCTTCTGCTCGTTCGTCATCCAAGTCAGCACCGACAAGAATCGTATGACCATCAATAGCCACACTGATACCGAACAAATCTCCAGTTTTGCCATGACTCGCTACAAGTTTGGTTTGGTAATGCCATTCGTCATTCAAACGTTTGAACACATACGCCGCTCCGGAATCCTCACCGGAGGCATCATGTCGAGGAGCACCAATCACAAGAAACCGCTCATTTAATGCGATAGTTTGACCAAACGCATCGCCAGAAGAAGTGTCAGAGGCTGTGAGGATTTGCCTTTGTTCCCACTTATTCATTTCACGCTCAAAGGTAACAACAGCGCCAGAATCTTTGCCTTTTTCATCTCTACGCATCATGCCTAATACCGCAATATTATTATTCAACGCAACAATACCGCCAAGCGTATCTCCTTCGAAAAACGGTTCTACGACCAGCTTGGCCTGTTCAGACCAGCCTTCGTCATTCATCACGTAGACATAAGCTGCCCCGGCATCTATAACACCATCTATATCTGCTCGATGCGCACCAACAAGCAGTGTATTTCCATAAATTGCAGCAGAGTAACCAAAATTATCCATTGATTTACCATCGCCTGCTAGAACAATAGCCTGATTAGCAAGACTATCGCCAGAAACAAACAAAAATGAGAGGAGCGTTAGCAGATATCGCGTTTTTGAGTAGATCGTTTTTATTAACATGGGCTGTTCCGGTGACAAGATGTTGTAATGGCAATAGAGTTTAAGTAGATGTTCGCATTTACAGATAATTATTTAAGCTTTCCCGTTATGTCGTAATAATGCGTCACAATCATTCGGTCAGCGGTGATAAATCCCCAGCTCCATTTATCGGAAAAACCCTCCAAAGGCTCTAAAGCCAGAATTTCATCAAGAAAAAGTCCATCAGCGATTAGCTTCGCAACAATCTCATGTGTGTCAACTAACATAGAGATAGTTGCTTTTAAGTCATCAATTGTTGCTGTTGGGCCGTGGCCGGCGATCACTCGCGTGTCTTTATTGGCAACCTCAATTATGCTCTTAATTCCTGCAATGTACCCTTCTACTGATCCTCCATTATCAATATCAATAAATGGAAACCGTTGGGTATAAACGAGATCTCCAGCATGAATTACGTTTGCTTCCCTAAAAACAACAAACAAATCGCTATTAGTATGGGCATTATGGGTGTGATACAGGTCAATACTTTGTCCATTAATGTGTATCGATGTATCTTCTGTAACATCGATGGTCGGCAAGTATTGATGAGTAAAAGAAGGCGCTGTGCGACCTAGCTGTTTGATAGCTTTAGGATTTTCGATGTAACGACGAACATTAGGGTGAGCCATAATAATTGCCCCACGGCTCTTAAAATATGCGTTGCCTCGAACATGGTCTCGATGAAAGTGTGTATTTAAAACAAGGTCTACATCACGACTATCCGACAACCGCTTTTGTGCTTTATCGATGCTTTCAACCAAATTCTCCATCTGTGTATCCACCATAAAAACACCGTCTTCGCCAATCAACACTGCAACGTTACCAGCTTGGTCTGTTCGAAGTTCAAAGATCCCACTTCCAAGGTCAATGATTTTCACATCAAGGCTATGGCTTTCACCACTGATATGTCCGTTGGCGTAGCCACTCAAAACAGCAAGAGCTAAAAATATGATGATGCAACGCGTGCTAATCATGAAGTCACCTTAATTTGAAATGCCTGAAAAAATTTAAGGTAAAGATTATGAATCTATGGTGGAAAAGTATAATTCTTTAATGGCATACCATTCATTCAAAAACATGATGAATCGACTTTACTTTGGATGAGATTCATTTATTTTTGAAATTAGTAAACTTATTGACGCGGACTAATAAAAGTGCGAACGCAAGAACTGAAACTGCTGGTGATTTTCGATGCCATTATGATTGAAAAGTCGGTTACTTGCGCTGCCAGGCGACTGTCGATGACTCAACCAGCAGTCTCCAACGCGGTGGCAAGGATGCGGGTGCTATGGAAAGATGAATTATTCATTCCAGATGGTCGACGGATCCAGCCAACGACATATGCAAATACCCTCTGGGAGAACGTACGCGACTCCTTGCGTAACATTGATGAGGTAATGGCACCGAACAGATTTGAGCCACATACCGCCAATCGAACATTTAGAATAGCTTTGCCTGATATTGCAGTAGATGCGCTATGGCCAGATTTAAGGAAGCTATTTGAAAAAGAGGCTAAGGGACTAAATCTACATGCAGTTCCATATACAATTGGCTGTACAAAACCTATTTTGGATGCAGCTGAGGTGGATCTGGTTATAGGACAAAGTAATCGCTCCTTAGAAAACATTTGTACGGACCATCTTTTTGACACAAGTTATGTCTGTGTCATGCGTAAAAATCATCCCCTGACAAAAGGACGATTAACCCCTCGAGGGTTTGCGTCCGCAGAACATCTGCTCGTGTCCCTATCAGGTGACCCAAGCAGTCCGACAGACCAAGCATTAGAGCAATTGGGACTTAGGCGACGGGTAGCGTGTACAGTTACTAGCTTTTCATCTGCTGTTCCGATTATACGAGAGTCTAATCTAGTTGCTATTCTTCCCACGGATCTTATGCACGCTCATTTAGCTCATGATGAGCTAACAATTGTTTACCCACCACTAAACATCCCTCACTCGTCGATCTCGATGCTGTGGCACAAGCGTCAAAGCAACGATAAGGGATTGATCTGGCTCAGAGAGCATATCAGAAGAATAATCATCGAGCGAAGAACCCTACAGATTGAAAAAGTGAAGAAGTTTATTGACTCACAGGCAGTGACGACACAGTGTCGTCCCACTTGAGATTTGTCCAGGCTTACGTTACTTACGCAAAGCCATTCATCTGTACGTAATCCGAATCCAATTATTAGTTCATTAGACGTTAAGAGATACGATCAAAGTATCGATCTTACTGGTTCCGAGCAGCCAAATTATAAAATACTGGCACGCAAATGATCGACTACCTTAAAAATCAGGTACTTCATGTTTTGCATCTGACAGCCCATGGTTTCTGCGAAAGCCCCCCCCAACATTACATAAAAGTAATCTCACTTCTTAATTGAGCTAATCGGGCAAATCTAAATCCACCTCTGTTACTTCAAAGTGTCTCAGAAGATGCCTCAGTACCACAAAGGTAAGCCAGATTATGCCGCTAACAAATGATTTTGATATTGGTTCTGATGCTTAATTGAGGCCCGCTTTAAAGCAGGCTTTCCAATGTTAAATACTCGTTTCTTAGTGTCACAGTTGTGGATATTACAACTCTATTTTTTGATTTTAAAACAACCCCAAGAAGGCCAAAAACGCCTACAGTAAGGGAGTGTTGAAGAAATTGTGGCATAACTATGGAAAAAAGAGACTGTTGTTGGGCAATAATAAAACCCAAAAAATAGAATAAACAAGTCACTGTCAGGTTTTCTTTTAGCGTTGTTGACGGGTGGGCTTGTATTGTCTGATGCCGGTTGTTTGAAATAGATGCTTGCCGAGTGGTTAGCGTACTTACATCTTAGTTGATGCTTGTATTAAAAAGCAGAGGAAATACAGCTTAAAAGTGTGGCTATAACACCGCCATCAGTAAGGGTTTAAAATTAACCGAAAATAAAAAAGATAAATAAAAACAAAAATCTACGAATAAACACAAAAACCACAACTGTGCCACAAGAAAGCTTTGTGTGGCTGTTGAGGTACTTTTAGCAGATTGAAAATCAGTAATTTCCTGTGTGTGCTGAAAGTGTGGCATAAGTGTGGAAAAAATGGAGAACAAAAATTCGCACAAGAAATAATACCAAATCCCTATAGACCATTAAAAATATGGGTTACAGGCAAATTAAAGAAAAACATAAATGTGGCATAAGTCTGGAAAAAACGGCCTTTTTGGGGTTTGTGGGGTACAGGCCATGTGTGAATGTGAAGGACATAGTTAAGAATAATATGAATAGGCACCACAACTATGCCATTGTCTGAGTTTGGAAGAGCAGGTTTCAAAGAGATGTTCTGTCAAAATAAGACGTTCATCTAACCACAACTGGGACAATGAAAAGACGGTGAAATGGGGGTTGTAGCGTATTGAGTATTGTTTTGTGGCACAGTTGTGGTGTGTTAACTGTTGTGGAAAATCTACCTATAACGGACGTAAAACTTGGCACAGTTGTGGATATCGGATGATTTTAACAGTTGTTCCAGCAGGAGTTGTGTATTGTTCATAAAAATATTGCCAATGATAATCGGCTTCGGCCCTTTTCTATTAAGTAAAGGCAGAGGGTATATACCCCGGTTAAAAGAGCGAGATAAAACACTGATTTCCTGGTTACAGCCGATACTGGCCATGTGGCGATATGAAAGAAGTAATGGCATGACCGAAGGATTTCACAATAAAATGGAAATGTTATCCCGCAGAGCCTATGGCTTTAGAAACTTTGAAAATTACAGGCTAAGAGTAATGACTCATTGTGGATGGGATGGAATAATTAACAGAGTAAGATGATTACCGATCCCCCGTTAAGTGGGTACATCCAGATCCACGAGTTGAATGCTGATCCCCCGTTTATGGGGTAGAGCCCAAAAACGGATATGTTCCCGATTTCGGATGTGATGCACCGGTGATGTACAGATTTAAAAATTCGTACTCTACCGATTTTTTGAGAATTGAAAATTTAGTTATTTATTTGATTTTAAAGGGGAAATTTGGTCGGTGTGAGAGGATTTGAACCTCCGACCCCTGACACCCCATGACAGTGCGCTACCAAGCTGCGCCACACACCGACCGAAGGCCGCACATATTACTCAAAAATTTTTGAATTGCAAACACTAATGCCCATTGTTGCTTTCGACTGCTGAAACAATCATCAAATCAGTTGCTGGAAGTGATCTTCTGGCCTGTTCGTTCAGTAAAACGGTATAAAAGTTGAGGGGCACTGATGTTTGGTTTATTTAAATCTGATCCTGTGAAAAAGCTGCGTAAGCAATACGACGACAAGCTGGAGAGTGCCATGTTGGCGCAACGGCGTGGCGATATAAAAAGCTATTCGCTGCTGACTGCTGAGGCAGAAAGCCTGTGGCAACAAATCGAAAAACTCAAAGGCTCGCATTAAGGGCGTGCAGTTTACGGCTGTAGCGCCGTGCAAAACCTTCACTGTCAGCGGTTTCTCTGGCTTTGTTGAGGTAGCGCCTGACTGATTCCTCATCCTCTTGCTCTGCTGCTACTCTGGCTAATCCAAACCAGGCGTAGTGATTATTTTGTTGCAGCCTGAGGCTTGCGTAAAAAGCGCTTTCAGCTTGTTCGTACTCACCGTTTACCAGATAACGGTTACCCATGCGCACATGGTAATTGGGGTTTTTGTTGCGCACCCTCGTCAGGCGCTGACTTATCTGGTCAGCATCTTCGGTATTGTCTATCTTGCGGTATAAGCCTGCCAAATTTTCCCATGCGGTGTAATTGTCGGGGCGCAATTCTGTCGCCACTTTAAAGGCATACACGGCTTCAGAGTTGGCGTTCTTGCGGCTTAGCAGTAACGCCAGATTATTCCAGGCTGAGGAGTCTCGGGGATACAACAACAGTGCCTGTCGAAAGTTTGCCCAGGCTTTGTTGTAGTCTTCTTCGATGAGTGCTTTAGCTCCGAGATTGGAATAAAAATATGATTTGATAGCGGTCTGGCTGAGTTGTTTTGTTTTAACCCGCCCTTCGCGGGATTCCGGAAAAAAATCCACTGTGTAGGTCAGCTTTCTGGATGGCAGACCGGGTACCTGTGAAAACCGGGGTTTGCGGGCAATCAGTAAATTGACATGACCATTGGCTAAATCAAACTCTCCTGCCTGATTCCATGATTCGTCTTCAAACACTTCCTGAAAACTCACTTCCAACCCGGCCTCCTCGGCCATGGCGTAGGCCAAAATAGTTAAACTTAAACAGTTTGCCGTGCCATTGTCGAAGGTTTCCTGGGCCACAGTATTGGCACCATAAACATAATCCAGTGCCAGTTGTGAGGGTGAAAACAGGTCATTGATTAAAGTTAAGGCTTTGTCATCGGTAGTTTCCGCTAATGCGGCACGTTCCCGCACGTACGCTTTAGCGTCGTTATTTAGCCAGAATATCTGGGCATCAGGCACGATGTCTGTTGCCTCAAAACCGGGAAAGTAATGATCGTATCTCTGCGGCTGAAAGTTAACCTGCACCGGTTTAATGGCAGCACAGGCAGATAACAAAAGCAGTAAAACAAAGGTACAGGCAAACCGAATAGTTTGCCCAATATTCGAGTTTGGGACGCTAGGATTCACCCTTTTCATCATCGCTGATGCGGCTGGCGATAGCACCGTCCTGGCCTTTATATTTTGCGTCCAGACGGGCATTGTAAGGACGCTCGGCGTAATCGGATAATACTTCGAAACTCAATGCACCGATTTTCATTTTAGGGCGCAGCGCCAGGGGCAATTTACCGCTGTTAAAAAATTCCAGTACGATATTGCCTGACCAGCCCGGATCAATGCGATGCGCGGTAACGTGCACCATCAAACCCAGTCGCGCCAGCGATGAGCGACCATCTAACCAACCTACGATATTGGCGGGCAAGGTTACTGATTCATAGGTAACCGCCAGCGCCAGTTCTCCCGGGTGTAAAAAGAACGCTTTGCCGTCTTCCAGCTCTATTTCATCGCTCATCACCGCTTCTAGTTGTGCGGCTACTTCGGCTTTGGGGCCACTGAGATCGATATAGGGCGCCTGATGATCCTCAAACACCCGAAACTTGTTGCCCAAGCGAATGTCTACCGTCACACCACTCACCATGTTATCTGTGGGAGCCGGGGAAATTTTGATGGAACCCTCATTCAGGTGTTTGATTATGTCCTTGTCGCAAAGCCTCATTCGCTTGAGATCTCTTATTTCAGTGGATTGTTGGGGCAATGATCAAATGCCAATGGCGCTGCGTCAACTGATTTTTGTTACCGGTTTTGTTTGAGCAGAGTAACTTCGCCGGATTTACCTGAAATCAACCCATATTCTGTGATGAAATCAGCGGCTTTTTTCTGTAAACTCTCGCCCTCTTTATCCAGTAACAATTTCAGGTAATCATGACCACAGAAACTCGTAAAATTCTGGTAACCAGTGCTTTGCCCTATGCCAATGGTTCGATTCACCTTGGCCACTTGCTTGAGCACATCCAGACAGACATCTGGACGCGATTCCAAAAACTGCGTGGCCACGAGTGCTACAGCGTGTGCGCTGACGATGCCCACGGTACTCCTGTCATGTTAAAAGCGGCAGAGCTTGGTATTACCCCAGAAGAAATGGTGCGCCGCACCCAGGCCGAGCACCAACAAGACCTGGCGGACTTTTTAGTGTCCTACGACAACTACCACAACACGCACTCTGAAGAAAACAAAGAGCTGTGTGAAATGGTGTATTTACGCGCCAAAGAACGCGGCTTTATCAAGCGACGCACCATCAGTCAGTTGTTCGATCCCGAAAAACAAATGTTCCTACCGGACCGTTTTGTCAAAGGTACCTGCCCGCAATGTAACGCCGAAGACCAAAATGGCGACAGCTGCGATAGCTGTGGTGCAACCTACAGCCCTACCGAATTAAAGAATCCAAAATCTGTGGTATCCGGTGCTGAGCCAGTATTAAAAGACTCAGAGCACTACTTCTTCGACTTACCGCAGTTCCAGGACATGCTACATGACTGGCTGAAAGGCTCATCCGTGCAGGCGGAAATTGCTAACAAACTGCAGGAGTGGTTTGAGCAAGGCTTACAACAGTGGGATATCAGCCGTGATGCTCCTTACTTTGGCTTTGAAATTCCCGGTGCACCCAACAAGTTTTTCTACGTTTGGGTAGATGCGCCTGTGGGTTATATGGCCAGCTTCAAGAACTTCTGTGCCGGTAACAATCTGGATTTCGACAGTTTCTGGAATAAAGATTCCGACGCCGAGCTGTATCACTTCATCGGTAAAGATATCACCTACTTCCACTGTTTGTTCTGGCCAGCCATGTTAGAAGCAGCAGAATTGCGCAAACCTACCGGCGTTAATGTGCACGGTTTTGTGACGGTGAACGGTGCCAAAATGTCAAAATCGAAAGGTACTTTCATCAAGGCGCGCACTTATCTTGATCACCTGGAGCCGGAATATCTGCGTTATTACTTTGCCTCTAAGTTGAATGATGGTGTTACTGACATCGATCTCAACTTTGAAGACTTTGTACAAAAGAACAATGCCGATCTGGTGGGCAAAGTGGTAAACATCGCAAGTCGTTGTGCCGGTTTTATCAGCAAGAAGTTTGACGGCAAGTTGGCCGAAATATCAACTGATGATGCCCTGATTAAAGAATTCCAGGCCGCATCGGAAGGTATCGCGCAATCATTTGAGTCTCGTCAGTACAACCGTGCTATTCGCGACATCATGGCACTGGCCGATAAGGCAAACCAATACATTGATGCGCAGGCCCCCTGGGTGACCATTAAAGATCCGGAGCTTCAGGAGCAAACCCATCAGGTATGTTCGTTAGGTATTAATCTGTTCCGTATTCTGATGACCTGGCTGAAGCCGGTATTGCCAGTGTTGGCAGAAAAAACCGAGCAGTTCCTGAATACCGAACTTACATGGCAAGGTATTGAAGCACCACTGTTAGGCCATGAAATCAATAAATTTAAAGCATTGATGCAACGTATCGATGCTGAAAAGGTAGAGAAGATGGTAGAAGCATCGAAAGAAGATTTACAGGCGAAAACCACGCTGGATCCCAACAGCCCGTTAGCTAAAGATCCGATAGCTGAAACTATCGAATTTGCCGATTTCGCGAAAGTGGATTTACGCGTCGCGCGCATTGCTAAAGCCGAACACGTCGAAGGTGCTGACAAGCTGTTGCGCTTTGAACTGGACCTGGGTGGCGAAACACGCCAGGTGTTTGCCGGTATCAAGAGTGCTTACCAGCCAGAAGATCTGGTAGGTAAAATGACGGTGATGGTGGCCAACCTGGCGCCACGCAAGATGCGCTTTGGTATGTCAGAAGGTATGGTATTAGCCGCAGGACCTGGCGGCAAAGACTTGTGGATAATGGAACCTCATGAAGGCGCTCAGCCCGGCATGAAGGTAAAATAACTCAATTTTATAACGACAAAGGCCAGCAATTCGCTGGTCTTTTTGTTTTCTGAGTTTAAAAACAGTGAATAAACAAAAACCTCTAGCTTTGCGCCAGTTTAGGTAGCTTGCCGGATAGGCCCATCGCCTGACGGATAATGTCAGACTTTAATGGTGTGATTTCATTTACCAGTGACATACCCGCACCTCGCAACAGCTTTTTAACTGGCAGATCATCCGAAAACAGGCGTTTAAATGCTTCCATAGTGGCAGTCATTTTTGCCGCTTCGGCCTTACGCCAGCGCTCAGTGGGACGAAGCTGACGCACAGCGGCAAAGTCTTTATCTACCGTCACCAGCTCATTTATCCGTTCAGCTAATGCCGCTGCATCCAAAATGCCCAGATTAGCACCTTGCCCAGCCAAAGGATGAATAGTATGCGCAGCATCACCAATTACCATGGCACCATCGGTCAGCCATTGCCGGGCGTAGCGCATTTTAAGCGGAAAAGATTTACGTTCAGAGACAAGTTTTACCGGGCCCGCCTGCATATCGAAGGTCGCGGCCAACAATTTAGCAAAGGCCTGCTCTTCCATCGCCAGTAACTCTGTTGCTTTATCGCTATCCTGCGACCATACAATAGAGCACTGATTATCCTGCCACAATGGCAACAGAGCCAATGGACCACTGGGCGTAAATACCTGGCGGGCGGCATTATTATGGGGTAGTTCAGTTTCTATGGTGGCCACAATGGCGGTTTGCTCGTAGTCCCACCAGGTTTGCGCAAAGTTCGCGGCTTTGCATACCAATGAGTTGGCACCATCGGCACCCACTACCAAACGGCTGGTCAGCAATGTCCCATTTTGCAGTTGCACCACCTGGGTACTGTCGCTCAGTGATATTTTATCGATGGCACTTTCAAACAGTAGTTCAATATTTGCCACTTGTTGCGCCGCAGTAACAAGCGCAGACGTCAGGTGGCGATTCTCAATAATGTGCCCCAAGTCATCACTGTACACCTGCTGAGCCGAAAAGCCGATTTTGGCAAAGCTATCCTGCTCCCAAACCGTCATTTCGGTGTAAGGCCTGATTCGCTGAATATCAAGGTGTTGCCACACGTACAGTCGTTCAAAAATCCTTTGACTGGCTTTGCTGATGGCGCTGACCCTCAGATCCGCCTCACCTTCTGATTTGCCGGGTATTGGCGCAGCATCCACTACCGCAATATTCAGCCCGGATGAAGCCATGGCCAGTGCGCATGTCAGTCCGACAATACCCGCTCCAACAATAACGATATCTTTTTGTTTTACCATTATTCTGTTCCGCTTTGTTGTCCCATGGCTACCCGGGCAAAATTATCTTTTAAAACGCTGAAATTATTCATAAGCAATAATCCTGCATTGCGGCCAGCGGTCAGTAAAGGGTTATTATTTGAAAACAGATGCACCAGAGAGTCCGTCAACTGGATAGTTTGTTGCTGGTCCTTTTTACGCGCCTGCTTTAATGCCGATAATAACCGAAAGCTCCCTGCATCTTCGTTGTTATTCTTACATCGGCTAACATGGGCAGCCAACTGCCAGGCATCTCTCAAAGCGAGATTAAAGCCCTGCCCGGCAATGGGATGCAAAGTTTGAGAGGCGTTGCCGACACAGACAACCCGATGGCAGACAGCATCATCCGTAGTGATTAGCTTAAGCGGATAGGCCTGGCGTTTTCCGGTTTTCACCAGTTTACCTAATCGACAGCCAAACTGAGTTTGCAAAGCGCTGAGAAAATCGTCATCTGACATTGCCATAACCCGTTCAACATCTGCAGAATCAACCGACCAGACAACGCCACTGCGCTGTTCTGTCATGGGCAAAAAAGCCAGAGGGCCAGCCGCGGTGAAGCGCTCAAAGGCGGTATTATCAGGGGAATTTTCGGTAACGACATTGGTAATAATGGCATGTTGCTGATACTCGTTAACATGGGTGTCCATGTTAAACCATTGCCTGCTTTGTGAGGTACTGCCTTCGGCCAGCACCAATAATTTGGTTTCCAGCGAGTGTCCGCCGTCGGTTTCGATTTGCACCTGGTTGCGATGGGTGTCAGCTTTAATAATTCTGTCGGGTTGCAGGCGCAGAAAATCAATATAGGGTGATTGCGCCAGTTGTGATTCGGCCGCATTGAGTAAAATGGCCCCTAACTGCTGGGCTTCCATTACGATCCCCAGTTCCTGCTCCTGATAAGACTGATGATCCAGCACCACCTGACCCGCTGCGCCGCGATCGCTCACATGAATACGATGAATCGCTGTGCCGCTTTTCTTTATCACATCGGCAATGTTCATTTGCTGAAAATAGCGCAGTGACTGTTGCGATAGCGCCAGGGCGCGGGCATCAAAACCCGGATGTGGGTTTATCTTGTTGCTATCAAAGCTATCAATCAGGGCCACTTTGAGTTTGTCCCCCTGGGGGGCAACAGGTAATTGCGCCAGAAGCGCTAAGACAACACTCCAGCCGGTAGCACCACCGCCAGAAATAATAAGGTCAAACTGTTGCTTTGCCACCTGAGAATCTCTCTGTATTTCGGTGCGCTTTAGCGCGACATAAACTGCTCAATTTCATCCACAGTACGGGGTAATCCATAAGTTAACAGCTCATAACCCGTCTCAGTGAGCAGCACGTTGTCTTCAATGCGAACGCCAATACCTCGCCAACGCGCTTCCACATTGGCATCCGGCGCTACATATATGCCCGGCTCTACCGTTAAAACCATACCCGGCACAAAAGCACGCTCGGCACCATTTACCTTGTAGTTGCCCACATCGTGCACGTCCAGCCCTAACCAGTGACCTAAGCCATGCATATAAAACTGCCGGTGATTCATAGCAGCAATGTTCTCAGCGACATCGCCGGTCAACAAACCAAAACGAATTAATCCTTGCGTAATCACTTCGATAACCGCATCAGACGCAGCTTTCAAGGTGTTGCCCGGTTTAATGCTATCCAACGCCACTTGTTGCGCATTCAGTACCAGATTGTACAGTTGCTCCTGTTCGTAACTGAAACGGCCACCGACCGGAAAAGTGCGGGTAATATCTGCGGCATAACCACAAAATTCAGCACCGGCATCAATCAGCACTAACTCGCCTTCTTCCAGCACATCGGCATTTTCGGTGTAATGCAAAATACAGGCGTTATCACCGGCCCCCACTATGGTGTTATAGGCGGGTTGTCTTGCGCCCTGCATGGCAAACTCGTGATGAATTTCTGCTTCCAGTTGATACTCCATTGCACCCGGCACACAAAAGCGCATCGCGCGTTTATGAGCAGCCACGGAAATTTTGGCTGCCTGACGCATAATGGTGAGTTCCGCCGGAGATTTAAACAGGCGCATTTCATCCATCAATGGTTTGGGCTCTACCACTGACATCGGCGCCTGTTTTGATTGTTTCGGCGCTTTGCGCAGTGCCTCCACAGCGCCTAACACCATATTCTCCAGCTCGGCGTCATCACCCAGGGAAAAATACAATTGTTCACTACCATCCAGCACATCTAACAAGGCTTCGGGTAAATCGGCGATATCATAACTCTCAGCAATACCCAGCTTTTCCGCAGCGGCACCCACGCCCACTCTGCGCCCTTGCCAAATCTCCGCCTGCTTATCAGTGGGGCGACAAAAGATTAAATCCTGATACTCACCACCCAGATTACTCAAAATCAAACAGGCATCCGGCTCGGTGAATCCAGTGAAATAGTAAAAATAACTGTTTTGTCGAAACAGAAATTCGGTATCGTTGCTGCGGGTAACTTCAGTGGCAGAAGGCAATACAAACACCGAGTTGTCGGGCAATTGCGCCACCAGCTTTTGTCGGCGGGCCTGATATTCGCGGATACTGATCATATTAAAATTTAATGGATGGTTCTGAAGGAAGACAAATCGGTTTCGCCGGTTTTACCCAACTCACCAAAACACAGCATGGCGGATATACGTACATATTCTTCCACTTCAAACAGAGCCTGTTCTGAATCTTCCGATTCCGGCATGTCGCTGTCCATACGGACGATTTCAGCAAAATCCGTCAGCGCTTCCTTCACTTCTGCCGACAAGCTGTGCTGACCGTCCTGCTGCACGCCAAAGCCCAGCAGAAACCCCTGTACCCAGGATATCAGGCTTTGCGCTCGCTCGATAATGGGAGCAACATCTTCCGGAAGCAGTAACTGAAAGGAAAATTCCCCATCCAGCAGTTGCTCACAGGAAGTTTCGAAAACCTGATAAATCAGGGTTTCAACCTCGGAGGGAAACTTCTCACCGGTATTAATAAAATCTGACAGGCTGTTGATCCAGTCCTGATTGTCCAGGCTCATGCCACCGGACAACATACCGCATAAAATGCCGTGCAATTCTGACGGATCGCTGGCCACTTTATTGGCCAATAAATCATTGGCTATTTGTTCAAAACTTAACTCTTTGTCTTGCAAAACAATTCCACCTTGTTATTTGCGCATATCCTACCATATAAGAAAGAGTTGTAACTATCCGGGCTGACAAACTCGTATACAAAATCACGGCTTGCAAAGATAAAGGGCTTAATCCACAATCAGGATCTTATCCAGCAAGAAAAACGTGGTTTGTTTTTAAGATAAAACGCAATGGCAGTAGCGAAAACTCAGTTTATTACATTATTTGGCCGACAATACAAAGTGCGTTGCCCGTCGGGCGAAGAGAGCGTGCTCAAACAAACTGAGGATATGTTGAATCAGCAATTGTTGAACACCAAAAAAGGGTCTGGCCTCACCAACCGTGAAGACATCATTATGATGACCGCGCTGAACCTTTGCCGCACCATTATCGAACAACAGAGCAACGACAAAGTAGCTAACGAACAACTGGCCCAAAGCCAGGCTTCGGCCATGGTTAATGCTAAAGACGCTTCCGTGAAAGCAAACCGGGCACCGGGTTCAGCCATTGCCGATGCTGCCAGCAAAGCAGCGCAATTAATGAAAGAAAAACGCACCTAGTTACAATTGCTTGCGTGAAAACTGCGCAAACGAACCCTTACCCCTTTGTAAAACTGTTCATTTCCTTTTAAACTAAAAGCTCCTGAGATGTTTGTTAGTTCAGTTATGTCCCGAGCCGATGCTAACATCCAAGGAAGTTGGTTGCGTTGCTATTGAGCAAGCCTGGCTAGTACCATGAAGCCTACGGTGACGATAAGACTTCCGCCCTGAACTGAACGGTTCTGGGTACCCCTGAACGACGACATTTTTGGGAATGAAAAAGAGCGGATTTATCCGCTCTTTTGCTTTTTCAGGGCCCGGTTAAACCTCGAACAACAAAAATTCCACATTATCAGTTTTTGCCCTGGCAACAAGTTCAGTTTCGGCACTGATTTTCAAACCATCACCCGCTTGCAACGCCTGACTCTGATTAATACTCACCTCGCCTTTCACCATATGAATATAAGCTTCAGGTGTTTTAACTAATGGATAAGACAAATCCTCCCCTTCGGACAACCTGACTCTGTGCAACCAGGCATTCTGTTTGATATTCAGGCTGCCATCTGCACCGTCCGGGGAAAATATTAGCTGCGCCTTCTCGGTTTGAACAAAGGCTTTTTGCTGGTAACCGGGTTCTGTCTCAGTGACATTTGGCATTATCCAAATTTGCAGAAAGTTTAATGCCTGGGTTTTAGAAGGATTAAACTCACTATGGGTAATGCCTTTTCCAGCGGACATTAGCTGAAAATCCCCCGCCGGCACCTGATATTCATTGCCCTCTGAATCTTTGTGGGCAATTGCGCCGTCGATCACATAACTCAGTATTTCCATATTGCGATGCGGATGCGTACCAAAGCCTTGTCCGGGCTGCACGTAATCTTCATTAATCACCCGCAAGCTGCCGTGATTAGTATGGTTAGGATCGTGATAACTGCCAAAAGAAAAACTGTGATAGCTTTCCAGCCAACCGAAATTAGCCCCGCCTCGTTCGTGTGAAGGTCGATATTGCATCATAATAAAGTTCCTGATTCGTGATTTGATGGGAACATTATCAATTCCATTAAAATGAAAATAAATCACATTAATTTGACCTAACCGTTCCAATAATTAGAATGTTAGAATTAAACACTCACAACACTTGACCAACTGGTCAGGATTTATGCTAAATTCGGCAAATTGTCATAGTTGAACGTCTCGAAATGTTCTACAGTAAGTACTTAAACTTAGGAAAATAATTAAATTGTATGGCGATTATTAATTTTGGCTCCATCAACATCGATCACGTGTATCAGGTGGAGCATTTTGTGCAACCCGGTGAAACACTCGCCTCCAGAAGTTATCAAAAATTGTTAGGCGGTAAAGGAGCAAATCAGTCTATCGCTTTAGCTAAGGCGGGGGCTGACGTTAAACACGTGGGTCTGATTGAAGAAAGTGATTTTGCCATGAAGCAAACACTGATCAAGGCCGGGGTAGATTGCAAATACGTTCGAGGTACCGAAACACCCACCGGTCATGCCATTATTCAGGTGGCCGACTCTGGCGAGAACTCCATCATTCTGTTTGCCGGTGCCAATCACGAATTGTCCGATGAATTGATCAAACAGGCGCTGAGTAATAGTGAGGCAGGCGACTGGGTTTTAATCCAGAACGAGACCAATGCCATTGCCGATATTATTGAAAGTGCCCATGAAAAAAATCTGAAGGTGGCCTTTAATCCCGCGCCAATGACCGAGTCAGTGAAGAGTTTGCCGTTACACAAGCTGAGGCTGTTGATTGTCAACGAAGTCGAAGCGGAAGCATTAACCGGCAGCAGCGAACTGGAAGCGATGGAAGCCTGGTTTAAGCAACATCTCCCGGATACTGAAGTGATTATCACGCTGGGATCAAAAGGCGCCAAACTGGTATCAGCTAGTAGTAGCGCTTTTGCTGAAGCCTTTAAGGTTAAGGCCGTTGACACCACAGCCGCAGGCGACACCTTTATCGGTTTCTTTTTAGCCGCTTACATGCAGGAAAATGAAGCGGAGCAATGTATTCGCAGAGCCTGTGCAGCATCAGCAGTGGCCGTTACCCGAGTCGGAGCGGCACAATCTATTCCTACCCTTGAAGAAGTCGAAGCATTTTTGGCTGAGCAAGCGTAACGAACCACTTTTATTGAGGAATTACCATGGCAGAAAAAATTATCATTGATACCGATCCGGGTATCGACGACGCAATGGCCATCTTTTTCGCTTTCCAGTCTCCTGATCTGGATGTTTTGGGTTTAACATCAGTATTTGGTAATGTACCGGTTAAAATGGCCGCCAGAAATGCAGTAACCCTGTGCGATATCGCCGGAAAAGATATTCCGGTGTGTGAAGGCATGGGCTTGCCCTGGGTTGGTCCCGAATCAGGCTACGCGCACTTTGTGCATGGCGACGATGGCTTCGGCAACATTCATCCAAAGCTTTCAGACAAGCCACTGGATCCCAGAAGTTCAGCACAGTTTATTATCGATACCGCAAAACAATATCCTGGCGAAGTTACCTTGGTCGCTATTGGACCATTAACCAATCTGGCCTTGGTATTAAAAATGGAACCGGAAATCACCAAACTGTTAAAAGGCGTAGTGATCATGGGCGGTGCGGCACAGGTACCAGGCAATGTGACGCCGGTGGCCGAAGCCAATATCTGGAACGACCCCCATGCGGCTGATATCGTATTCGCAGCAGACTGGCCATTAACTATGATAGGTCTGGATGTCACCTACGCCGTATCTTACAACCAGGCGTATCTGGCCAAACTGGGCGAAGTAAACCCAACGCTGGGTGGCTTCGTACATCAGGCAGCGCAGTTTTATGCCAAGTTCTATTCAGAAGTCTTCCAAAGCAGCGACGAAGAAGTCTGTTACTTCCATGATGCCATGGCGCTGGCCTACGTGATTGATCCTACGTTGTTCGAAATGAAACAAGGGCGATTCAGAGTGGCTACCGATGCACTGTGCTACGGACAAACCACCTTTGCCCCACTGGATAAAATGATGTCGCCTGAATGGGAGAGTGCGCCGGTTATGCAGGCCGCCCTCAAGGTAGATGAAGAACGCATTAAGAAATTATTTATGGACACTTACGCCCTGTAACTCTGCGTTGCAAACACAATGATAAGCAGCTTTCGGGCTGCTTTTTTATTACCCGAAACGCCGCACTCCCTCGTTAACAACAGGTTAAACCGAAGATTTTTGCGATAATTCTCAGCTTGCCACAAAGCCTATTGAGTCTGCTGGCTCATCCTGTTTTCCGATGAGGAATTAAAAGGGTTTGACGGTCGATAAAGATTATCGACACTGCCATGCCAATCAGGACCAATACCCGCTGTTAAAAACTACTTCTTATAGCCGCATTGAGCACAGGGGCCTTGAAAAGCGTTGAATTCCTGCAACGCATAACTCATTTTGTCGGGAATTTTATTACATTTAGGGCATGGCTTTATTTGCAGGGATAGCAATTTCCCTAAAATACCAAAACTCATACATACCAACAGCGTCATCACCGCGAGCAATTTCAGGAAATCATGTATTTCAGGAATAAACAACAACGCCGCACAAACAATAACAATTACAACGACAAACTTCATTGCTCAATCTCACCATCAATATTAACAGCCCGGAAGATTAATATTTTACACAATGTTGTTGCCCGATTAAAAAGTTTCACAGGGTATTTGCTATAAAACCAAACTTCACAAATTCGATTTATTAGAATTTTTAAAGCTATTTATTGCGATTTTATTTTTATTTAAACGAACTATTATTATCCCTGTCGCAACGATAAACCTAAATTCTGAGGAGAATGACATGAAAACTGGAATCTTAACGTTTAATCAAAACGGTGCTTTGGCTGCTTCAATCGACCTGGTTGGCAGAGTGTTAATCGCTACCATTTTTTTACTGGCAGGGATGAACAAACTGAGTGCTTATGAAGGCACGGCGGGCTGGATGGATGCGATGGGTGTCCCCGGTGGTTTATTGCCACTGGTAATATTTGCTGAGATTGCCGGCGCACTGGCAATCATCATTGGTTTTCAGACGCGGTTAGCCGCGCTGGGATTAGCAGTGTTTTCCATCGCATCAGCGTTGATCTTTCACAACAATATTGCTGACCAGGCGGAGTTTCTGAACTTCTTTAAAAATCTGGCCATCGCCGGTGGTTTTTTGGTGCTAACCATCAATGGCGCGAAACGCTACAGTGTGGATGCCAAACTGAATAAATAGGGGTAAACATCCAAATCCAGTATCCCCCGAAGAAACAGCCGCCATTGTGCGGCTTCTTTTTTTGAGGTTAATTTGTTATAACCACGCCACAGTACAGCAACCCGCTAATGCAACGTGGTATTAACAGCAACCAATCAGGACAGAGCCAGCCTGAGAAAAACGCTGCGCCAGGCCAGGCGCGCATTGACAGCAGACCAGCAACAGCAGGCCAGCCTGGCACTGTTGAACAAGGTGCGCGACGCAGAACTATTACCGCAATCAGGTCATTGTGCATTTTACCTCAGCAATGACGGAGAGCTAAATCCCACGCCCCTGATTCAGCATTGTTGGAAAATCGGGCTCTCTACCTCCTTACCCGTACTTCACCCCTTCACCAGGGGCCATCTGCTGTTTTTGCGCTATCAGCATAACAGTGCAATGCAACACAACAAATATGGCATCGCTGAGCCCAAATGCGAGGTAACAAATGTTGTGCCGCTGCTTCAGCACAAGGTAATTTTCACCCCTTTAGTTGGCTTTGATTTAAATGGCAATCGCCTGGGTATGGGTGGCGGATATTATGATCGCACGCTGGCCTCACTAAAAAGTGCAACCGGTATCAGGCTCATAGGCCTGGCACACGATTGTCAGCAGGTTGACGCACTGCCCTTTCAGAATTGGGATATTCCACTGCATATGATTGTCACACCAAACAGAATTATAAAATGCTGAAACAGCACTGTGCTGTCATTTGAATCCAGGTATAATTTACGCAATCCAAATCACAAGTAGCAGAAATCATGACCCAGGACCAAAAAAAACGCGAAGCGGCCGCAGCCGCCCTTTCTTATGTTCAACCTGACAGCATCATAGGTGTAGGCACAGGCTCTACCGTTAATTATTTTATTGACGGCCTGGCGGATATTAAAAACGACATTCAGGCGGCGGTTTCCAGTTCAGAAGAGAGCACAAAGCGCCTTAAAGCGCTGGGGATTGAGGTTGTTGACCTGAACAGTGTGGGTAATATTGAAATTTACGTGGATGGTGCCGACGAAATCACCGAACACAAACACATGATCAAAGGTGGTGGTGCCGCCCTCACCCGCGAAAAAATCGTTGCCGCAGTGGCCGATCAATTCATTTGTATCATTGATGACAGTAAACAGGTGCCTATGCTAGGCAAGTTCCCTTTACCAGTGGAAGTGATCCCAATGGCGCGCTCCTATGTGGCCCGGGAACTGTTAAAACTGGGTGGCGATCCTGTGTATCGGGAAGGCGTGATCACGGATAACGGCAATGTGATTTTAGATGTTCATAACCTTAAAATCCTCGATCCGGTGGAACTGGAAAAACAAATTAATGGCATCGTGGGCGTTGTCACCAATGGCCTGTTTGCAAAGCGCGGTGCCAATGTAGTTTTGGTAGGCACGGAGCAAGGCGTAGTCACTATAAAATAAATGGATTGGACGCTAAATAAACGCTTGCAGTTCGCACACAATTTGCTATTGTTGCGCAACCCATTTAGACGTCCAGACTTCTATCTTCCCGATAGTGGATTTACGGACCCATTCAGGCCTTGCCTGTTTCCCAGATTTTCAAGTTTCAAGGTATTGTGATCATGAGTAAAGTTTCGCTTCCCAAAGATAAGATTAAGATCCTGTTGTTAGAAGGTGTGCACCAAAGTGCCCTTGAAACCCTGAAAAATCAGGGCTACAGCAACATCGAGTACCTGAAAACTTCCCTGCCGGAAGCTGAGCTGATTGAGAAAGTGGCCGATGTACATTTTATTGGTATCCGCTCCAGAACTCAGCTCACCGAAGACGTTGTGGCTGCCGCTTCAAAATTAGTGGCGGTAGGCTGTTTCTGCATCGGTACTAATCAGGTGGACTTAAACGCGACGCAAATTCGCGGTATTCCGGTGTTTAATGCGCCCTTCTCCAATACCCGCTCGGTCGCGGAATTGGTATTAGGTGAAATCATCCTCCTGCTCCGCGGCATTCCGGCTAAAAATGCGCTGGCCCATCAGGGCGGTTGGGACAAAAGTGCCGTGGGCTCCTATGAGGCCAGAGGTAAAACCCTGGGTATTATTGGCTATGGTCACATAGGCACCCAGCTTTCCATTCTGGCTGAGCATTTGGGAATGAACGTCCGCTTTTACGACATCGAGGATAAGCTGGTACTGGGCAATGCAGTACAGGTGGCCTCGCTGACTGAACTGCTTAAAACCTCTGATGTGGTTTCTTTACATGTGCCGGAAACACCGCAAACCAAGAATATGATTGGCGCGGCTGAGCTGGAAGTAATGAAACAGGGAGCCATCCTTATCAATGCTTCACGCGGCACAGTGGTGGATATCGACGCCCTGGCAGACGCGATGAAAACCAAAAAGTTAGGCGGCGCAGCCATCGATGTATTCCCGATTGAGCCTAAATCTAACAATGAAGAATTTGTATCGCCTCTAAGAGAGTTTGAGAACGTGATCCTGACTCCGCACGTGGGCGGCAGCACTCAGGAAGCTCAGGAAAACATCGGAAAAGAAGTTGCCGGCAAGATTGCCAAATACAGCGACAACGGCTCCACCCTTTCTGCGGTTAACTTCCCTGAAGTTTCTCTGCCTGAACATATTGGTCGTTCAAGGTTGTTGCACATTCACAAAAATGCACCAGGCGTGCTGACGCAAATCAACCAGGCATTCACGCAACTGGGTGTGAACATCGCTGCACAGTATCTGCAAACCAACGAAAACATCGGTTATGTGGTTATTGATGTGGAGACTGACCACGCTGAAGATGCTTTCCAGGCGTTGCAGTCTATCGAAGGCACCATCAAAACCCGCATTCTGCACTAAAAAAACGGGAGGCACTTGCCTCCCGTTTTGATTCTGTTATTCGTTAGCATTACTTAATCGAAAATTATCGAGCGTCGACCAGAGATGACTATTCTGTGTTGTAAATGCAGCTCTACCGCTCTCAACAGCGTTTCGGTTTCAATTGATTTCCCCATATTCACCAGTTCATCTGCCGTCTGACGATGCGTGATGGGTTTTACGTTTTGCATAATAATTGGGCCTTCATCCAGCTCTTCGGTCACATAGTGTGCTGTCGCCCCGATAAACTTTACACCGTATTCTCTTGCCTGATGATACGGCCTGGCTCCCACAAACGCGGGTAACATGGAATGATGAATATTGATCATTCTGCCGGTCCATCTGGACAACACATTAGGCGGTATAATTTGCATATATTTAGCCAGTACCACCACATCAATATTGTGTTCGTCGAATAAAGCCAGCGCCTTTTCTCCCTGTGCTACGCGGGTTTCCGGTGTAATGGGCAGATGATAGAAAGGCAAATCAAAACGTTTGGCATCCACTTCCATATCGGTGCGGTTACTGAGTACCAGGGTGGCTTCAGCGTTCCATTCGTGAGACAGTATTTTAGCCAACATGCCATAAAAACAAGGCAATTGCTTAGTTACCATAATGGCCATTTTCAGTGGTTTATCCAAAATTCGCAGATCCAGCTCCAGATGAAAGCGACCATCCAGCTCCTGTCTTAACGCAGCAATAATGTCTTCTTTAGCAATAAGAAACGCATCTAACTCCCATTCCATTCTGGCAAAAAACATACGCGGCACCGCTTCAACATCCACGTATTGATCAAAATCGGTGATATTGCCTTTATTATTGTAAACGAACTGAGTCAGAGCAGCGGCGACTCCTTCCTGTAGTGGCCCTGATACCACTAATATTGCACGTATTGCCATTCTCTTAGCTTTGTGATTTCTGTGAACCTGTTCACTACTGATTACCTTGATTATCACAGCATAATAGCCAGACAGGCTTTCTGAAAGTAGTTTCAGAAAAAAGCACGAGTTATACACACAATCGACCTTTACCTAATCGATTTATGGTTAAAATCCGCGTCGCGCAGCAACCTGATAACGTGTACCATTCAGTTAACTCACTTTTGGATGCAGAGATAATTAATGATAAAGGTTGCTTTAATTGGGTTCGGTAGTGTTGCACAAAACCTGCACCTGCCTTTGATTCGACATCAGTCGCAACTACAAATTACCGCCGTTGCCAGCTCAAAACCGGAATTGGTTGCAAACCTGGTTCCTGAGGCCCGGTGTTATGCCAATTACCAACAACTTTTAGCAGACTCTGACGCAGATTTAGTAGTTATCACCACACCGAATGAATTTCACTACCCCATCGCGATGCAAGCCCTAAAAGCCTCAAGGCACGTGGTTATAGAAAAACCGGTAGCGCTATTGCAAAAGGAAGTTCAGGCCATGCAGCACGAAGCGGAAGAGCATGATGTGCGGTTATTTCCGTTTCATAATCGCCGTTGGGATGGTGATTTTCAGACCGTCGCCCATCTCATCAAAGAGGATCGCCTGGGCAAGGTTAAGCTTTTTGAATCTCATTTTGACCGATTCCGCCCTGAACCGACGGACAAATGGAAAGAAAAAGCCGGTCCCGGCAATGGCATCTGGTATGATTTGGGTCCGCACTTGCTTGACCAGACCTTTCTGTTGTTTGGCATTCCCGAAGCCATCACTGCGCGCTTGCTTGCAACACGCCCCAATTCCAATACCACTGATTATTTTCATGTTCAGCTCCATTACAAAGACAAAGAAGTCCACCTGCGAGCCAGCAACCACAATGCGGCGCCCGTGCAACGGTTTCACGTTCAGGGGAATAAAGGAACCCTGGTAAAATATGAAATGGATGTTCAGGAAAATCAGCTCAAAGCGGGTCTCGCTATCACTGATGACAGCTATGGTATAGACGATGAAGCAAACTATGGCGTGCTCTACGAGGAAAGCGATCAGGGCTTGATATGCAGCCAACGTATCGCCACACTACCGGGTGCCTATCCGCAATTTTACCAACAGGTCGTTGACAGTATTCGCTATGACGCAACACCGCCGGTTTCTGTTGACGCGGCCATTGAAGTAGCTCGCTTTCTACAACTGGGCATGTTGAGTCAGGAACAGGGCAAAACGATTAAAGTCAGGCAGTTCCGGGAAGAATAACGTACCGCCGGACACAATTGTATGTTGTAATTAACCCATTCAGATATCGGAACACTGGTAATAGCTAAACCTCGCTATGACAAAAACAACACTAAAGGGCTTTAACTCCCTCAGAACCCGAATTTTGCTTAATTTCTTGCTGGTACTCAGCATCGTCGTGATTGTCACCTTATACACAGTGCAGTCGGCCACCTATACTCACAGTACCGGACAGTTGATGTCTTATGCGCAAACCTCCGCCAGTGTGGTTGAAGATAAGATTTTAAACCGCTCTGTCTCGTTGCGGGATGCGCTCAATACCCTGAGTAAAGATTTTAGTTTTAAACAGTTGGTAGCCACCAGCGATGATGACACCGCCAGTTTACTGTCAGCACTGGTTAACTTTCAGGCCAGAGCGGGGGCTGACCTTGCCTGGGTGCAGAACAAAGACGGCCGTACGATAACCTCTAACCCGGAACTACCGGTAAAAGATCTCAATATTGATGCGCGGGACTTTTTAACCGATGGCATTCATTGGCACAGTGTTGAAGGTAAACTTTACCTGTTGCGCGCGATGCCGGTTAAGTTTGTAGAAAGCTCTCGTAATATTAATGCCTGGGTGTTGATGGGGGTGCTTGCAGAAAACCTGTTTAACGAGCGTCTCGCCAGCCTGACTGACCTGGATATCAGTCTGATGTTTATCGGGGCGAAAAATCAATTGATAGCCACAACCCATGAGCCTGAATTTGCCAGCGAACTGGTGCAACAGACCATATTAACCAATGGGCAGCTCAACCAATTTAACGGAGCATTGAGCCAATGGATTTACATTGCCAGTGATTTGGGCAGCTGGCGCGGATTACCCATGGAGCTGGTGCTTAGCACGATAGAGGACAAAGCGTACCTGTCTTACAACAGTTTATTGGGGCAACTCATCCTGATTCTGGTTATCGCCGCCGCGATGGCACTGGTGGCAGCCATGTTACTTTCAAACGGCATTACCCGCCCGGTTACTCGCCTGGTAGGTGTTGCCAACAAAATCCGTCAGGGCAATTATGTGCAGGAATTTCCCAAAGCCAGTACCAACGAAGTGGAGTCACTGTCTGATGCCATCCATTCGATGCAGGAAGGTATCAGGCAACGTGAACAGGAAATCCAACACCTGGCTTACTATGACACCCTGACCTTGTTGCCCAATCGCAACCAATTCAAAAATCACCTGACACAACTGATTAAAAGCAATCCGGAGCGTCCATCAGCGGTCCTGATGATGGATCTTGACCGATTCAAAGAAATAAACGACACCATCGGGCACGAGGCAGGTGATCAATTACTGAAAGAAATTGCTAATCGGTTAAAAGCCTTTGCTTATGAAGGGGTTTTTATCGCCCACATTGGTGGCGACGAATTTGCCATAGTGGTTGAAGATGTCAGTGGGCAGGATCCCAAAGCCGTTGCAGAGAACTTTTCAGGGTTATTCGATCGGCCATTTGTGATTGAGCAACTCACTCTGGACGTAGATGTCAGCATGGGGGTAGCCACCTATCCAAACGATGCTGATTCAACGGAAGGTTTATTACAGTGTGCCGATATTGCGCTTTACAGTTGCAAAGGTAAGCATTTCCCCTATGCAATTTATCAGGACAAACTCAATAAGTATTCGGTGCAACGCCTCAGTCTGATGTCGGAACTACGAGGGGCATTGGCAGAAGGTCAGTTGCAGTTGTTTTATCAGCCTAAACTGGCCATTGCTGAGCGCAAAATTACCACGGCAGAATGTCTGATTCGCTGGATTCATCCGGTGCATGGCTTTATCCCTCCCGATGAGTTTATTCCTTTAGCTGAACAAACTGGTGCCATTCGCGATGTCACCCATTGGGCGTTGCGGATCGCCTTTCAGCAATACAAACAATGGCAACAACAGGGCTTTGAAGTTGGCATGGCGGTGAATATTTCCGCTATTGATTTGGTGGATATGAAGCTGCCCACCTACGTCGCTGAATTGATGTCAGAGTTTGACGTAGACAATTCCATGCTGACCCTGGAAGTGACTGAAAGTGCGGTAATGTCTGATCCAGAAAGCGCTTTAAAAGCCCTGAACACACTCAGACGCATGGGAATCACCCTCTCCATCGATGATTTCGGAACCGGTTACTCTTCGATGGCCCAGCTGAAGAAAATGCCGGTAGATGAACTTAAAATCGATAAGGCTTTTGTGTTGGATCTGGCGAAAAGTGAAGATGATAAAATCATGGTTCGTACCCTGATGTCTTTAGCCCAAAATCTGGGACTAAAAACGGTTGCTGAAGGGGTGGAAGATGGTGATACGCTAAACTTTTTACAGGAAGTAGGCTGTACCAAAGCACAGGGCTTTTACATGAGCCGGCCGTTGCCTGCGGATAAATTCAGTGAGTGGCTGGTAAGCTTTGACGCTAATGAGTATTTCCGGGATTAGCCTCGCCGAACGACGGCCGAGAGTTGACGAAAATGGCACTATCCCATACTGAACGTTTTATGCAACTTACCAGGTTGCTTGGTGATTTTGCTATTTTGTGGCGGGATTCGGTTTTTCAGGAAACGTCGCCAAAGTGGAGCAGTCACTATCCGGTACTCTATGAACAACTGTTAACAATTGATGATGAAGAGCTATGCAGACTCGAATCGTCAGCCACTGCACTTCATCACTTTATCAGTCAAACGCTACCGGGTTACAGCGAAATACTGGATGCTATCCGGTTACCAGTGCACCACCAGTCCATACATGCTCCAAAATTCGCTGATGTAGGTGTCCCTGGCAAAAAATGGCAGCAAATCACCGCTTTTTTAAGCGATTTTTTACAAAGACACCCATCGCAAAATACACACTTGCATGAACCTTTACCCGGAAAACTTTTACCAGGACATCCATCCGAAAAAGTAAAAGCATCAGTTGCAGAGCTGGTAGATTGGTGCGCTGGAAAGTCTCACCTTGGCCGCACAGCCGCTTTAATTACCGGGCACAAGCTATATGCCATTGAGCGTGACGAAACTCTTTGCCGGGAGGGTGCATCACTGGCAAATAAAATGGGTGTCCTGGCAAATTTTAATTGCGCTGATGTTTTGCAGCGAAATTTTACGTTTAATAACAGGCAACAGATTTTCGCTTTGCATGCCTGCGGTGATCTGCATAGAAGGTTAATAGCTGAATGGAAACACAGCGACTCCCCTGAATTAACACTGGCGCCCTGCTGCTATGAAAAGTGGTTACACGGCGATTATCAGCCACTATCTGAACTGGCAAAAAATAATAATCTAAAATTGAGCAAGGATCAGGTACGATTAGCCATGCAGGAAACCGTTACAGCTTCACCCCGAGAGCAGGCCCAGATGCACAGGTTACAAATCTTGCGCCTCGCCTTTGACATTCTGCAAAGAGACATTCGCGGAACAGATAAATACTTACCTGCCCCATCACTGCCTTTATCAGCGGCAAACTGGCCGGTTACTGACATATTTACATTTTTAGCAAACAAAAAAGACCTGAAGCTGCCGAAACTCATTGATACCGAATACTATACAAATAAAGCTCATTCACGCTATCAGCAGGTAAGACGATTGCAACTAGCCGCACAAGGGTTCAGACGCCCACTCGAACTGTGGTTGGTGAGCGATTTAGCACTTTATCTGGAAGAAGCAGGTATTCAGGTTACACTTCAGGAATTTTGTCCCCGGGAGTTATCCCCACGTAATATACAGCTGACCGCCTTCCGCTATCAATTATCTGGATAGCCACCATAAATTATCCAGTTAACGGGACAGCCATCAATACTTCAGGCATCAAAACTGTACTTCGGTACAGTTTTCAAACTCACTGATTTGTGCAAAATAGAAGTGGTTCTTATCAGACTCAGGAGGAGTCCAGATGCCAAAAGCCAGGCAAGCACAAATCAGCCTTGAAGATACCCCCTATTACCATTGTGTTTCCCGCTGTGTGCGCAGGGCCTATTTGTGTGGTCAGGACAAACTCACCGGTATCAGCTATGAACACCGCCGTCAGTGGGTTCAGGACCGGATTCATTTTTTATCTCAGATATTCGCCATTGATGTCTGTGCCTATGCCGTAATGAGCAACCACACTCACCTTGTTTTACACATCCATAAAGCCTTGTCAGACAGCTGGGATACTGAAGAAGTAATTCACCGCTGGCACCGGTTACACAAAGGTACATTGCTGAGTCATCAGTTCCTGAATCCTGTGCAGCGACAACACATGCCTGAATCTCAAATGGCTACCCTTGAGGAAACTGTTGAAGTCTGGCGACAACGACTCACCGATATCAGCTGGTTTATGCGCTCATTAAACGAATACATTGCCAGAGAGGCCAACAGGGAAGATGAGTGTACGGGTCGCTTCTGGGAGGGACGTTTTAAATCTCAGGCCTTACTGGATGAAGCAGCACTTGCTGCATGCATGGCGTATGTGGATTTAAACCCAATCAGGGCCGGCATTGCCAAAACGCCGGAACAATCTGACCATAACAGTATTCAGTATCGCATCAATGCTGCCAGAGCAGGTAAAACACCGCGATATCTGACACCTTTTGTCGGAAGTCACAACGATGACAGGCCCCACGGCTTGCCTTTTCATTTAGCCGATTACCTGGCACTGGTGGATATCACCGGCAGAGCCATTGTACCCGATAAAAGAGGGCAATTGACGGCTCTGTACCCGCGATTCTGCAGCGCATCAACATTACACCGATGCAGTGGCAGGAGCTTACCACCCAATTTGAGGATTGTTTCCACCACGCCGCGGGCAGTGAGTCTTATCTGGAGGCCTACCGGCATCGACACAAACTAAAACGGCTCAGAGATAAAAACAGTGCGATAAGATTATTGGGCTGAACCAACATTAATTAATCGCTTTCAATACATTGTGGCCCCACAATGGACCCGGCTTTGCCTTAATTTTGATTTCGATATGCTTCAGCGAGCAATTTTCTGAGGCACAGATTCAAATTAGACAATCAACCGCCCAAAAACTCTAATCTCAGCAAAATAATCCACCAAAACCCCGAATGAACAGCAAAACGGATTAAAGCGTTATATCAAACTAAGTTGAGACAAATTAAGCTGGGTGTCTTGATTATTAAAATGATTAAGGTCACTCTAAAAGGCCAAACTTATAGTGGTCTGAAATACTCAACATCAGGGCATTAATCAGTGCGCCACCACTATCGCCATTTGTCATCACAACAAAACCATCCCCTTGATTTACAAAGGCTCGGAAGTTGTTGGTAAAGCCAAGATTTTTACCGCCGTGACCAAATACCAGCTTACCATTTCGGTCAGACATCTCAGGACCAAGCCCCCAATCGTTTTTATGTTTCCGGAACATGGCTGATAATGTCTCTTTCTTCAAAATACCTGAGCTATCGCCGTTCATAATATTCTGCAGATGGATAACATATTGCGCAATATCTGAAGGTGTGGTCCAAAGGCCCGCAGCAGGTTTTTCGGGGTAATTGTTGTAGACTTGCTGAAACATATTGCCATTGCGATCAAAGGCCGCACTGGCCCTGACTTTTAGATCTTCGGGCAAATCATGCTGATAAGTACTGCTGGTCATGCCCAGCGGCTTAAGAATATTGGCATCCGTATATTCTGCGAATGAAAGTCCGGTTATATCTTCCACAATTTTTTGCATAACAGTATAGCCGCCACCAGAATAACTCCATTTGCTGCCAGGACTTTCTTTGACTTCAACTCTGGCAGTATTCCCAGCACCTTTTAACACCTCAACGGTAGAAGGAATATCCTGCCCTGCATAGCCAGGAAAACCATGAACGGTCAGTCCTCCGGTATGAGTCAAAAGGTGCCGCAGAGTTACTGGATTGTCTTTCTTGAGTTTCTTTCCTTCAACCTTCCACCCCTTAAGGTACTGATTTACATCAGTATCCAGGTCAATCCGGCCCTCTTCCACCAGTTTGAGTGCAGCCAGCGCTCCTACCGGCTTACTGATAGAACCCGCCTGAAATAATGTATTTTCATCAACGTCTAAACCAGTTTCAGCGTTTGCAATCCCCCAACCTTTGGCCCAGACAAGTTTGCCATCGTTTATCACCGCCACACTAGCACCGGGCAAGTGAATTTCCTGCATTTTATCGGTAACTGAAAGTGGCTTTGAGCTTCTGAACAGAAAAAAAACGTCATCTTTAAGATTGTTTTCAATAGCCTGAATATCTGTGTTATCAGCAAATGTCTTAACGTTAAAAAACGTTGAAGCTAAAAATATTGAGGAACAAAAAAGAAGGGATTTACTTAATTTATTAGTTAACTTGCTCAAAATCACGTCCTTTTAGTTTTGTATACAAGGGGTAGAGTTTTACACATGTTAACACCAAATCCCAGCGCGTATTCCAGTGATATTGCAAGGACACCCACTCTAAAACTGAGGATGGCGGTTTCTTAATATGGGTGTCTTAGTAAAAATAGTCGACTTTTAGTATGGGTGTCTCGGTAAAAGTTACTGTTTTTCGGTGGCTTTTAAGGCGAGAAACTCCTGTGCTTGCGCTGACAGGCATCGGTTAGACAGGTAGGATTTGCCGGAGGGTAAATACAGTAACCAGCCCGCCGAGGTTTGTTGGATTTTAGTAATATCCTGCCAGGTGATTTTGCTGTTAACGTGAATGGAGTGACTTTTAACAGCTTCCTCATCGATAGTGAGTGTCACTTTATTATTGGCAGCTTTACTGATCATTTGCCTGGCTAACCACCAGGCTTTGTGAAACCGCACACTCAGTGCTTCCAGTCCCCCTAAACCAATGATAAACCAGGCGATATAGCCGCTGATTTCAGTAGCCAGTAATACGCCACTACCTACTAATGCCAATATCAGGGCTTTGATGTAACCCCGTTTAACAAAGTCATCCGTAACCGACTGATCATAAGTTTCACTGAAGTGACTCTTATCCAATTTGTAAGTGGTTGAATAATGAAATGCTTCAGCCATGGGATACTCAAATTCTCAAAACACCATTTTATCCGGCTTTTGCCCCATTTACAGCAGCAAGCACCGATAAAATGTTCGCCCGTATTTGGGGAATAGCCGCACCTGTGGCCGCTAAAAAAAGTTATACACCAGAGTGATTGCCGTTTCAGTGTCCAGGTTTTCTGAACCCTCTTCCACCTCACTGTTGTGATTGAGGATCACGGACAATTTCATAGACATAGAACCATTAATCTTTGCTGACAAAGACGATTCAGCACGAGACTTGGTGTTGATCGAGCCAATTTCGGTACTCAGAATTTGTTTGATGTTAGCTTTTTTCGAAATTTTCCAGCCATAATCCAGTTGCCCCCGTAATATAGGACCGCTGACATCTTCGCCGTCCTGCAATTCCTGAAAGGCATAACCCGGGCCAATACTGTAGGTAAAGTGGCTATTGGATTTTTTGAACCATTGACTACTCCAGCCGGCAGCAATAGTGGCCTGATATTCAAAGCTGCTGAAGCGGGCATCTTCATAAGACGCAAACCCAAACAACCGATTTGTGGGGTTGTCCAGTTTGTAATTTGCCTGCCCGGAAAGAAAGAAGCGCTGGGTACTGGTTTGAGCTTCTTCGTACTCTTCACCCGTTTCCTCGTCAGTGATCATCACATCGTCCTGACGATACAAGGCTTCTATAACATAATCATTACTCCAGCTTTGCATCTCGTGATGAGATCGCAAACTGCCTTTAAATGATGTTGTTTTGGTATTGCCGCCACTGAAAATCGATCCAAATTCGCCTTCCAGGGTAAAGTCTTTAGCGTCGTCTTCCGATGGTGATTCCGTTGCGATTACCGGAAGACTTAAAGACACAAAAGTTAAATAGCAGAAAGTAATTATTTTTTTCATTGTTCACCTGGCTCTTCGCGGTGAGCATTTTATGCAATCAATAGCGGGAAGTCTAGACGTCCGAATACGTATTCATGACAGGTTTAACCTGTGGATAGCCTTGGTGTTTAGTGAAAATAACAAGCGGGTAAATCAGCTTACCCGCCCGTAAATGGAGAGAAATTAAGTGCGGGATGCTGCAAAAATAGCGTCGATAGATTCACCCAGCATTTGGTTAAACTCAGCGTCAGATTGCTGTGCGGTTAAACCTTGTGCCAATGCACGGGAGAAACTGGCAATCATGCCGTGATTGCGCGCGATCATCGCGTTAGCTTCATCGCGTGAATAGCCACCCGACAGTGCCACAACGCGGATCACATTTTTGTGTTCCATCAGCACTTTGTAGAAGTTATCTTCCGATGGCAACGTTAACTTAAGCATGACCAATTCGTCATCCGCCAGCAAATCTAACTGCTCCAGAATTCTGGTGCGCATAATGGCTTCTGCCTGCGCTTTTTCCGGTGAATGAATATCCACTTCCGGCTCAACGATGGGTACCAGGCCTTTAGCACTGATCTGTTTCGCAACCTCAAACTGCTGCGCAACCACATCACTGATCCCCTGCTCATTCGCCAGTTTAATCACTGAGCGCATTTTGGTACCAAACACGCCTTGTGCAACAGCTTTGTCCAGTAAGGCATCCAAAGCCGGCATAGGCTTCATTACCTGCACCCCATTTACTTCGTCGGCCAGGCCTTTATCCACTTTCAAAAAGGGGACAATCTGCTTGTTTTCCCACAGAAAGGCGGCACTCATTTTGCCTTCAATCTGACGATCCAGTGTATTTTCAAACAGGATTGCTCCTAACACTTTTTCACCGGTAAAGACAGGGCTGGTAATGATGCGGGTTCGCATGGCGTGTACCGTATCAAACATTTCTTCATCATTGCTGTAGGCGCTTTCATCGACGCCATATTGCAATAATGCTTTTGGGGTACTGCCACCACTTTGATCCAGTGCAGCGATAAATCCGTCAGTTTCACTGACCTTTTTCAACATTTCAGCGTTGGCTGGTAAAGCCATCGTAATTTCTCCTGAGTGCGAGCCCGCCAATTAGTGACCTAAGCCCATGGGTTTACAGTGGAAAATGTCCCTTTTGTGGTTCTTTATTCCCGTGATTTATTTCGTCTCGCCCCGATTATCCGGCGCGTTTCTCTAACATCGCAACTGCGGGCAACACTTTACCTTCCAGAAATTCCAGAAAAGCACCGCCACCGGTAGAAATGTAGGATATTTTATCGCCAATGTCATACTTGTCTACCGCTGCTAATGTATCGCCGCCGCCGGCGATAGAAAACGCCTCACTATTGGCTATGGCCAGTGCCAGCGCTTTTGTTCCTTCGCCAAACTGGTCAAATTCAAATACCCCAACAGGGCCATTCCACACAATAGTACCTGCGGCCTTAATCATTTCAGCGAGGCGACCCGCAGTTTCTGGCCCGACATCAAAAATCATATCTTCATCGGTAACTTGTTCAACATCTTTCAAATGCGCAGCAGCATCTTCCGCAAATTTATCACCGACAATCACGTCCACCGGCACCGGGATATCTCCGCCATTGGCCTGCGCTGTTGCCAGTAAACGATTGGCTTCCGGAATTAGATCGGCTTCATATAGCGATTTACCGACATTGTGACCCTGAGCGGCAATAAAGGTGTTGGCGATACCACCGCCGACGATAAGTTGATCCACCTTGCTGGATAAAGACTCCAGCACGGTTAGTTTAGTCGAGACCTTTGAGCCCCCCACAATAGCCAGCATCGGCTTTTTAGGGTTGTGCAGCGCTTTGCCCAAGGCATCCAGCTCAGCAGCCAACAAAGGCCCGGCACAGGCAACCGGTGCATGTAAGCCAACACCATGAGTAGAAGCCTGCGCGCGATGCGCAGTACCAAACGCATCCATGACATAGACATCACACAACGCGGCATATTGTTTTGATAACACTTCGTCGTCTTTTTTCTCGCCGACGTTGAAGCGAACATTTTCCAATACCACCAGTTCCCCGTCAGCAACCTCAACGCCATTGAGGTAATCTTTTTCTAATCTGACTTTATTGCTCAATGCGTCCGAAAGGTAATTTACCACAGGTGCCAGGCTAAACTCTTCTTCGTACTGTCCCTCTGTTGGCCTACCCAGGTGCGACATCACGATCACTTTGGCACCGGCTTTCAGAGCCAACTCAATCGTTGGTAACGCCGCTTTTAAGCGGGCATCAGAAGTTACCTTACCGTCTTTTACCGGAACGTTTAAATCTTCCCGGATCAATACTCGCTTACCAGCGAGATCCAGATCGGTCATTTTGATAATGGACATGTTCGTAGTCTCCAAAGTTGTGTGTATTCAGTTTTATAATGCATCTTTATTATTTGCGTTATTGCATCATCGCCAGGCTGGTGTCTAACATTCGGTTGGCAAAGCCCCATTCGTTATCACACCATACCAGGGTTTTTACTAGTTTTTTATGACTCACCCGGGTTTGCGAACCATCCACAATACAGGAGTGCGGATCGTGATTAAAATCGCAGGAAACCAGGGGTTCTTCCGTATAGGATAAAATGCCTTCCAGGCGGCCTATTCGCGCCGATTCCAGTGCTGCATTGACGGTTTTAATGCTGACATCCTGACTAAGGGTGACACTTAAATCCATGGCAGTAACATTGATGGTTGGAACCCTGACAGCAATCGCTTCAAAGCGCCCGGCAAATTTAGGCAGTATCCGCTCTACCCCCAACGCCAGTTTGGTATCCACCGGAATAATGGATTGGGAGGCGGCGCGGGTTCTGCGCAGATCAGGATGGTAAGCGTCGATAACTTGCTGATCGTGCATAGAAGAATGAATCGTAGTGATAGTGCCACTTTCAACCCCAAAGTGGTCATCCAGCACCTGAATCACCGGCACGATACAATTGGTAGTACAGGAGCCGTTAGATACAATACGATGTTGCTTTTCTAACAGGTGATCATTAATACCAAAAATCACCGTGGCATCCATATCAGCCTTACAGGGCTGCGAAAAAAGTACCTTTTTAGCGCCTGCGGCAATGTGTTTTTCGCCGTCTTCCCGGTCGCTAAACTCACCGGTGCATTCCAGCACCAGATCCACATCCAGTGCCTGCCAGGGAAGGTCTTCAATGTTGGCGTGATTCAGTAATTGTATTGCTTTACCGGCAACGGTGAGAGTGCGATTGTTCAGAGTGACGGGGAATCTAAAGCGACCATGGGAGGTATCGTATTTGAGGAGGTGAGCAATGCCTTCAGGCTCTGCCAGTTCGTTGATGGCGACAACTTCTATAATGGCATCACGTCCGGTTTCAAACAAAGCGCGTAGTACGTTTCTGCCAATTCGACCAAAACCATTAATGGCCACTCTTATCATGTTGGTTCCTGAATCTACCCCTTTTTGAAAACCCGGAGATACTACATCATTTCCAACAAAAAAGCAGGTCCGAAGACCTGCTTTAACTGCAATTAATTGAATTTCTGAGCGGGTTACAGAATTTCTTTTGCTGCCGCAACAACCGCTTCGCTGGTGATGTTGAAATGCTTAAACAAATCACCCGCCGGTGCAGACTCACCAAAGGTGTCCATACCCACTATGCGACCGTTTAGTCCAACAAACCGGAACCAGTAATCCTTGATACCGGCTTCAACTGCAACCCGTTTAGTGACAGCAGCTGGTAAAACAGATTCCTGATACGCTGCATCCTGGTTCAGGAAAACATCAGTAGAAGGCATAGACACAACACGTACCTTTGTGCCTGATTCAGTTAACGCTTGTGCCGCGTTGACCGTCAACTCTACTTCAGAGCCTGTCGCAATTAAAATGACTTCGGGTGTGCCGTCACAGTCTTTCAGGATATAGCCACCTTTAGCGATAGCTGCAACCTGTTCAGGTGTACGCGCCATTTGCGCCAGTCCCTGACGGCTAAAGATCAACGAGGATGGACCATCCTGACGCTCGATTGCCGCTTTCCACGCCACCGCAGATTCAACCTGATCACAGGGACGCCAGTTCACCAAATTAGGGGTTAAACGCATGGAAGCCAATTGTTCTACCGGTTGGTGAGTGGGACCGTCTTCGCCCAGACCAATGGAGTCGTGAGTGTATACAAAAATTGAAGGTACTTTCATCAGTGCCGCCATGCGCACTGCGTTACGGGCATATTCCATAAACATCAGGAAGGTGGCGCCGTAAGGCTTAAAGCCACCGTGCAAGGTAATACCGTTCATAATGGCAGACATACCAAACTCACGCACACCGTAGTACAGGTAGTTGCCACTGGCGTCTTCTTTGCTAACGCCTTTGCTGCCAGACCAGATTGTCAGATTGGAGCCAGCCAAATCGGCAGAGCCACCTAACAACTCGGGTAAAATTGGGCCATAGGCATTTAACGCATTTTGCGATGCTTTACGGCTGGCTATTTTCTCTGGATTGGCTTGCAAATCGGCGATATAGGCCTCAGCCTGCGCCTGCCAGTCGGCCGGTAATTCGTTATTCAAACGACGCTGTAATTCTGTCGCCAGCTCAGGGTGAGCCGCTTTATAAGCAGCAAACTTTTCATTCCAGGCTGCTTCTTTTTGCTTGCCTGCTTCAACCGCATTCCACTGTGCAGCAATCTCAGTCGGGATTTCAAATGCCGGTGAATTCCAACCAAGACGCTCACGGGTTAAGGCAATTTCATCGTCACCAAGTGGTGCACCGTGGCAGGACTCCTGCCCTTCTTTATTAGGTGAACCAAAGCCAATCACGGTTTTACAACAAATCAGTGTGGGTTTGTCTGTTTCTGCTTTAGCCTGCTCAATAGCGGCGCTGATCTGCTCAGGGCTGTGACCATCAACCGCGCGAATTACATGCCAACCATAGGCTTCAAAACGCCCCGGTGTATCATCGGTAAACCAACCTTCTACTTCACCGTCAATGGAAATGCCATTGTCATCCCAGAAAGCCACCAACTTACCCAGGCCGAGTGTTCCAGCGAGGGAGCAAGCTTCGTGAGAAATACCTTCCATCAAGCAACCGTCACCTAAAAACGCGTAGGTGTGGTGATCGACCACGTCATGGCCTGGACGGTTAAACTGAGCAGCCAGTACTTTCTCAGCAATTGCCATACCCACGGCATTACTGATCCCCTGACCTAAAGGTCCTGTCGTTGTCTCAATGCCCGGCGCATACCCATATTCCGGGTGACCTGGCGTTTTGGAGTGCAATTGACGGAAGTTTTTTAGCTCTTCGATTGGCAATGCGTAACCCGTCAGGTGTAACAATGAGTAAATCAACATAGAGCCATGGCCGTTGGACAAAACAAATCTGTCTCTGTTTGCCCAGTCGGGATTCGCAGGATTGTGCTGCAAATAGTCACCCCAGAGTACCTGGGCAATATCTGCCATGCCCATAGGGGCACCTGGATGACCTGATTTCGCCTGTTGTACGGCGTCCATACTCAATGCTCTGATAGCATTGGCTAATTCTCTACGCGTTGGCATTATTACTCCTGTTCGCAAGCTATAGCACCGCTGGCATAGCGGTTTGGGAGGCATATTCTGGCCCAGGAGGACAATCGATGCAACGATATTCCCTAATCAATTCGGCTTTCTTTATTACTTTTATTTCTAGTGCCGATATAGACAAAGTACAGCAAGGGACTTTACCCCTTGTTTTGTTTACACCCCCTACGGACTGAAAAGCGGGCCCCAAAAAACCCGCCGGCGCCCAAAAATCTTGGCTGCCTTGTTCCCGGGAGAAGAATAAAAAATATAAATGTACTTATTTTTCATGCATTTAAATTTAGACATTTAGACGTCTAGAAGTAAACAATGGATTTTTTCCTTTTTTCCAGTACACTTGCCACTGTAAAAAAACGAATTAGTTAAAATTCATTTAAAAGAATCAGATAACGACAGAATCAGGAATCCCTATGGCAAAGCATTTATTTACTTCAGAGTCAGTCTCTGAAGGTCATCCGGATAAAATCGCGGATCAGATTTCCGACGCGGTACTGGATGCCATATTAGAACAAGACCCTAAAGCCCGTGTGGCCTGTGAAACCTATGTAAAAACCGGCATGGTCATGGTCGGTGGCGAAGTTACAACATCCGCCTGGGTCGACATTGAAGATTTAACCCGCAAAACTGTACGTGAGATTGGTTATGTTCATTCCGATATGGGGTTTGATGCCGACAGTTGCGCAGTGCTCAATACCATCGGAAAACAGTCCCCGGATATAAACCAGGGCGTTGACCGAAGCCGTCCCGAGGATCAGGGTGCCGGCGATCAGGGCCTGATGTTCGGTTATGCCAGCAATGAAACTGATGTGCTGATGCCTGCGCCGGTTACCTATGCCCACCGACTGGTTAAAAAACAGTCTGAAGTGCGTAAAGACAATGTCCTTCCCTGGTTGCGTCCTGATGCCAAGAGTCAGGTAACGTTTGCGTATGAAAATGGCAAACCTGTTGGTATTGATGCCGTGGTGTTGTCTACTCAACACTGTGATTCTGTGAGCCTGAAAGAGCTGCAGGAAGGGGTAATGGAAGAAATCATCAAACCCGTGCTTCCGGCAGAATGGCTAAACGCTGAAACCAAATACTATATCAATCCAACGGGCCGATTCGTTATCGGTGGTCCAATGGGAGACTGTGGGTTAACGGGTCGTAAAATCATCGTAGACACCTACGGCGGTATGGCCAGACATGGTGGCGGTGCGTTTTCAGGTAAAGATCCGTCTAAAGTCGATCGTTCAGCAGCCTATGCGGGTCGTTATGTAGCAAAGAATATTGTGGCCGCTGGATTAGCCGATAAGTGCGAAATCCAGGTGTCTTATGCTATCGGTGTGGCAGAGCCAACTTCCATCAGCATTGATACCTTCGGTACCGGTAAAATTGACGACAGCAAACTCACTGACCTGATCAAAGCACACTTTGATTTACGCCCTTATGGCCTGATCAAAATGCTGGATCTGGAACGCCCTATTTATCAGGCAACAGCAGCTTACGGTCACTTCGGTCGGGATATCTTCCCCTGGGAAGCCACCGACAAAGCCGACGAGTTACGCGCCGCGGTCAACCTGTAAAGGTATTTTCTATTTCATTTCCTAAAAGGCTCGTTGTTGAGCCTTTTTTTATACCTAAATGTCAGACTGTGTTTATAATGAGAGCCTGTTGACGATTTTTTTTACATGGAGCTTAGTGTATGTCCTTCAGACGACTGTCAATCGCTGTTCTGCTTAGCAGCTTAGTCTTTTCCTGCGCCAAATCACCCACAGGGCGAAACACCATAAAATTGTTTTCCTCTGATCAGTTAAACGAAATGGGCGTGCAAGCCTTCGACAGCCTCAAATCAGAGGCCAAGGTATCTAAAGAGCCGGTACAAAACGCCTATGTCCACTGCGTTGCAGATCACATCATTAAACAGGTACCTAAAAGCACGTTTCCCGGTGAATGGGAAGTCGTGGTATTCGAAGATGAGCAGATAAATGCGTTTGCTTTGCCAGGCGGTAAAATTGGTATTTACACCGGCATACTGAAAGTTGCAGAAACACAGCATCAGTTAGCCGCCATTATCGGCCATGAAGTGGGCCACGTCATTGCAGAGCACGGTAACGAACGCATGTCGCAAAGCACTTTAGTGGGTGTTGGTATGGAGGTAACCAACCAACTACTGCGCACTAATGAAGTCAGCCACAATCAGGAAATCATGGCGGCAATAGGTTTGGGGGTCCAGGTTGGATTACAATTGCCATTCAGCCGCACTCATGAGTCAGAAGCCGACTATATCGGTCTGGACTTAATGGCTAAGGCAGGGTTTAAACCCAGTGAGTCAGTTACCCTTTGGCAAAACATGGAAAAAGCCGCAGGCGGTGATCGTCCGATGGAGTTTCTTTCCACTCACCCTGCTCCGTCAACACGTATCAAACAATTGCAAAAAAATATGGCGAATGCCAATGCGCTGTACAAAATGGCGCCGGAAAAAGCCAACTGCGTACAGAGTTAAGCTACCTTCACATATCACGTGACGGGTTAGCGCCCGTCACCTTCCCAGCGAAACAGCAAAGCACTCAGCGCTAAAAACAGCAATGTCATGGCCGTTAATGCCAGTACAGACACGCGTAAATCCCACAAAGAAGCCCCATCTGTCATAATACTGCGGGCCGCATCGACTAAATGTGTCAGAGGCAACATCTGAGCCACGGATTGCAACCACTGAGGCGCGCCTTCCAGGGAGAACCAGACACCGGACAAGATCATCATAGGCCAGGTTACCAGGTTGAGCAGGCCACCGGTTAACTCTTCGCTGCGACTGCGGCTGGCCACCAGCAAACCTAACGAAATCATACATATTGCCCCCAGAATGGCCGCAATTAGCAGGTCGATTGCCGAACCCAACATATAAAAATCGAACATCCAGTCGGTCACTAAAAACACGCCGGCTGACAGCGTGACCACAATAAACAAGCGCGACATCACCTGCGCTAAAATAAACTCAATAGGGTTTAACGGTGTGGCCTTCAGGCGTTTTAAAACGGATGCTTTGCGGTAACGTACAATGACGTAGCCGACCCCAAATAAACAGCTAAACATCATGTTCATCCCCAGAATCCCTGGCAATACCCAATCCAGATAGCGAATCGCTTTGCCGTCAATTGCCACCCGTTCAAAGCCAGAGGTTTTCGCTAAAAACAGTTGCTCCAGTGTGTAGCCGGTGGGTGAGGTGTCATTGACCCAATAGCGGCGCTGTGTCGGCGCCACCAGCAAGTCAATTTTGTGTTTCCTTACATTATCCAGCGCCACACTTTGTGCCGTGTACTGCACCGTTTCGAGGTAGCGCAATGTCAGAAAATCCGACAGTGGCGCCTCATCTGCATTAGCTGCTGAAACCGACTCTGCGACAATAATGCCCACTTTAAATTGGGTCTTGTCGTCTTCACCAAATACGAATGAAAACCCCACAAGAATCAAAACCGGAAAGGCAATGTTCCAGCTCAATGAAGATTTATCCCGGAAAAACTCTAAATTTCGGGCTTTAAACAATGCAAAAAAACGTCGCCATACGGCAATCACAGAATGATTCAAAGTTTAATCTCCTAATTGCTGACCGGTGAGTTTTAAAAACAAATCATCCAGATTGGCTGATTTAACATGAAGCCCCTCCAGTGACACCTGGGCCTGCACTAACTGCGCTAATGTTTGTTGCACATCGTGGGTATTAATATCCCAAAAATCGTGGTTTTGTTCCGGTGCCAATGCGCCGATCACTTCATTTGTTAATGGCTGCATTGGAATGCGGATCAGCGCCCCGGAAAAGTGTTTGTTTAACAGTCTCCCGGGATGGCCTTTTTCAATAATTTTGCCTTTATCCATCAGCTCGATATGGTCACACAGAAACTCGGCTTCATCCATGTAATGGGTGGTTAATACTACTGTTTTGCCCTGCCCTTTAATCTTTCGGATCAACTCCCAAAAATTACGTCGGGCATGTGGGTCCAGGCCCGTGGTAGGTTCGTCCAGGAACAAAATATCCGGATCGTTGACTAAAGCCAGGCCCAACAAAAGTCTTTGTCGCTGTCCGCCTGAGAGCTTGCGGTGATCCTGATTGAGAAAATCCTGCAACTGACACAACTCAATGATTTCCTGCTCTGCCAGACCTTGCTCATAGAAGCTGCGAAACAGGCGAATGGTTTCCAGCGTAGTCAGATAATCCTGCAATGCGGTATTTTGAAACTGAATACCAATGCGTTTTAAGGATTCACGACTCAATGGACTCCCTTCGAACAGGATCTCACCGGAATCGGGTTTGGCGATGCCTTCCATCATCTCAATGGTGGTGGACTTACCCGCCCCGTTTGGCCCCAATAATCCAAAACATTTGCCTTTTTCTACACTGAACGACACATTGTCTACAGCTTTCAAACCATTAAAAGCCTTGCTAAGTTGCCTGACCTCGATCATAACTGCCATGCAGTAATTTCCTTTTCGCTGAATTGCTAACTAAATTCATATAAACTAGCGACAAAAAACTGAATCAATCATTTCATGCGCATTCCCAGAATATACTACCCCGACACTTTGCAATCTGACACCCAAATTGAGTTACCAAAAGATTCTGCCGTTCATATTACCAACGTTTTACGCCTGAAACCCGGACATCCGGTGGTGATGTTTAACGGTGATGGCAATGAATACAGCGGCGAAATTCAGGAAGCCAGCAAAAAGTCCACAACGGTGTTCGTATCCGCCAAACTGGGCCTCAGTGTGGAGTCCCCCTTAAACACCCACCTTGCCCAGGGAGTGTCCAAAGGAGAGCGAATGGATTTGGTGATGCAAAAATCTGTCGAACTGGGGGTTTCCGAAATCACGCCCATCATTACCGAGCGCTGCCCGGTAAAGCTCAGTGAAGAACGTTGGCAAAAGAAACTGCAGCACTGGCAGAAGATTATCATTTCCGCCTGTGAGCAATGCGGCCGCAATACCCTGCCGATACTCAATCAACCGGTTTCCTATCAGGCCTGGATTCAGCAATCCACCAATCAGTGTCGTTTAATGTTACACCCGCAGGCGCAGTTGCGGTTAAATCAGTTAGCACTGCCACCTGAAGGTGTGCGTCTGCTCATTGGTCCGGAAGGTGGTTTATCCGATGCTGAAATTTATCAGGCCCGGGAATTTGGCTATGAAGAAGTACTGATGGGCCCCAGAATACTGCGCACCGAAACAGCCGCCCTCGCGGCCCTGGCCATTTTACAGGCAGGGTTTGGTGACATTTAATCGGTTAGCTACGAATGTAACGCCAGTAGCGGGTCAAACCAGACTCGCTAATCAGACGGCGCATCTGTTGTTCACTGTCTTCGGCATCAGGGAAAATACTGAGTAAATCTTTAAAGCGCATCAACGCCCGATAATATCGGCCACTTTGCCAATGGTTCAGGGCCAGATATTCAAGCCGAAATTTGAGCCGTTCTTCGGTCATGGAAGTGGCTAACACAATATTGTGTAAAATCATGTAGGAGATCAGCTCTGGTGATACTTCTACCTTGGCCAGAACCTGCTCCAGACGCTCGTGAATTTCTCTGGAGGCATTGTGCTTTTCCAGTTTGTTAGCAGCATAAAGCAACACATTTAACTGAGACATATCCAGTTTTTTCAGTTGCAACAACAGCAGTTCAAATTGCTCTTCTGCGATCGCCTTGCCTTCGTGCAATGCCATACCCAGTCCCAGAAAAGGTGCATATACCGAGTATTTGAACTCGCCTTTTTGCCAAATTCTGTGATCTGCCATCTCCTGCAACATCATATAGACATCCACCCTGGACAGGCTATCCAGTTCACCGGTGGCCAATGCCACAAAATAAAGCTTGGTTTTAGTGGCAATAAGATTGCTGTAGAGCATGGACGTTCGGGATGCCTTGCTCAACCGGCCATTGATAAACGACAGTGCTTTTTGCAACCCCTCGGCCTGTTGCAACAACAGCGCATAAGCTTGTGCATCATTGCCTCGTAAACTTTCCAGAGGTAATTGCTGGAACAACCTTAAAGCACTGCGGTAATTGCGTTCGGCAACATTTAAATAGGTCATCAAATACACGCGCCCAAACAAGAAACGGTTCTTTTTCTGCGCATCAGCCACCAGCGAATTAATGGCATCATCCTGCCCTGTCACTAAATTGATGTAAGCTAACTCCCGAAATTGACAGGCGGGATCTTTGATCTTATTTGCCAGTTTAAGTGCCAATTCAGGTTGTTTTGCCTGCATCAGCAACTGCAATTTCATCACCAGTAGCTCATCATCCAGAATTGGATCGCGATTTTTAATGTTGATGTCCGTGACTTTTTTTACCAACTCAGCGGGTGCCATCTTGTGTAATTTAGCCAAGATAGGCTTAAACAACTTGATTGAGGTAATAGTGCGATACACCAGATATCTGATGTTTTGGAAGTTAACCGGCAAATGCAGTATTTCCGTCTGCAAATAACGGAAAATCGGTGCCGATAATTGATAAGAGGTGTCACTGCTGACAATGACAAATTTACACCAGGCCGGTACCAGATTGTCACGCGTCAGAAAGCGAATAATATCAGGAGCAGATAATCCAAATCCCACATCGGCATTGATCAACACCAGGTCACAAGGCAACGGCTTATCGCGATTAAACAATTGTCTGGCGTCAGACTGTAACAACACATCGGGCTGGCCAATCTGAGTCAGAATATCCTTAAACATATTTCGGTTTTGCAATGAAGGATCGATTATTCTGATTTTCAAATCAAAGAATGCCAAGGCCTTACCACTTATACAGGTCAGATGAGGGGCAATACTGTATTTGATGTAAAAACAATGAGCAAGCCCTGAATCAAATGATACCGCTTTCAATCGCTTTTAGTACCGCCCGGGTACGATCCCTGACTCCCATTTTAGCCAAAATGGTAGACACCTGGTTTTTCACAGTACCTTCAGACTTGTGCATCGCGAGCGCAATTTCACGGTTGCTGCAACCGGCGGCCATCAGGCGCAGAATTTCCTGCTCTTTTTCAGACAGGGGTTCTGGCTCACTAAAACTCTCAAAATCGGTGCTTAACCCCTGCAACCCTTGCAGAACTTTTTCAGTGATACTGGGTTGGATCAGCGTTTTACCGGCCGCCACATCTTTTATCCCGGTGACCAAAATGTCCAGAGATACGTCCTTCAACAAATAGCCTTTCGCGCCAGCCTGCAATGCAGCCATTACCAACTGGTGATCGTCAAAGGTGGTTAACATAATCACAGGCGTTGTCAGACCCGCCTGATGCAACGCTTTTACGGCGTCGATACCGTTAACCCTGGGCATGCGAATGTCCATCAGAATCACATCCGGCAGATGCTCGTTTACCAACGCTACCACCTGCTCACCATCGTCAGCTTGTGCCACCACCTGCACCTCTTCCGACAAGGCCAGTAAACTGGTAATGCCCTGGCGCACCAAAGTTTGGTCGTCCACTAATAGCACTTTGAGCAAGATTACGCCTCCCGAAAGCAAATAAACGTATGAAACCCACCCTCAGAAGGCTCAAACCGAATGCTGCCACCCAGCGCTAAAATGCGTTCTTTCATGCCTGACAGGCCATTGCCCACTTTAAAATTTAGCGCAGCTTTGCCATTGTCCGACATTGCCAGTTTTAGCTCAGACGCCTCTCGTCGCAGCGAAATCATAAAACGGTCTCCATGACTGTGCTTCAGGGTATTGGTTAAGCTTTCCTGTACACAGCGCAATATTGCATCGGCCAGTTCAACATTTTGAATATCTAAATCCTCTTCTAAATTCAGACTGACAGTAAGTCGCGGAACGGCGCTGACCAACGCCTGGAGTGCGTCTTTTAATTGCAGAGCCGATTTTTCCCGGATTTCCGTTACTGCTTCGCGCACATCGGATAACAACAATTTAGCGATGGCGTAACTCTTTTCTACCTGCTGTTTAGCCTCGCCATCGGTTTTGTGCATCGCTACCTGCAAATTAATGGTTAGCGCGGTCAGGTGATGCCCTAACAAATCGTGAATATCTCTGGCAATTCGGGTGCGTTCAGATTGCCGTGTAGCTTCTTTTAACAAGCTTTGTGCGGCGATGAGCTCCCGGTTTAATTCTTCGCTGGCCTCTTTGGCAAGCGTCTCCTGAATCCAGGAGTTCACTGTTGATACAGTAAACAAACATAACATCCAGTACAGCGGCGTTGAAAACAACATGTAATCAAAGCCCCAATACCAGGTAAATATCGCATAGTAAAAGAACATCAGCACCGGCGTTGTGGCTAACGCCCGCCCCAGACTCATAAAGTGCAGCAAGTTGCCGCACCAGATACCCAACAGGATTGCAACAAAGTTGTAGGAGGCTGTAAAAAACAATGCGTACAACACCAGTAATTGCGCAATTACAGCCGCCATCAAATGTTTACGAGAAACAGGTTGCTCACCGGTAGTTACCAACTCTAACCCAAGGAAACTGGCGAACAACCAGACTAACACCGACACCTGCCCATAATCAGGATGTGCCCCGTCCAGAGCGAGAAAGATCGCGACCATTGCGACGGTGAAAATCGTGGTCAGGCCGATCAGCCTGACCACATTAAATTGCTGAATGAAGGTTTTCATACTGCCATTTTGCCGTATTTTTTCTATCTCCACTATAGGCCAAAAGTCATGTTTTACATCATGACCTATGGCACTACGCCAGACGTCATTAAATAAATAGCATGGTAGCCAGTTCACCTTGTCAGATTTAATAAAACCCGATTGAGAGGCCACTATGATAACCATCCACACTATTGCATTTTACCTGCATGTCGTTGTCGGCAGCGCTGCCTTGCTGTTGTTTTGGATCCCCATGACAGCGCGAAAAGGCCAATTTAATCACAGATATTTTGGCGGGTTTTACAATAAAGCCATGTACATCGTCGCCATCACCGGTGCCCTGATGGCACTGATGGTACTTTGGGATCCGATGGCCATTCACGGCCATCGCCTGAGCAACCTTGACAATCAGGCTCACTTCGAAACCCAAATGCGGGTTTTCTATAGCCTGCTGCTCTACTTAAGCCTGTTGGTCTACACCGGACTCGAGCAAGGGATTCTGGCTTTGCAATGCAAAACCAGTACAAAACCACTTGCGCGTCCGCAGGTGATTCTGGGCAATGGCTTGATGGTATTAAGCGCACCGCTGTTATTCTGGGCTGGTTGGCAATTTGAACAGACACTCCCCAAGGTATTCGCCATTTTAGGCTTGCTGTCAGGGCTCAGTAATTTGCGTTTTATATTCACCAGGAAACCCATTGGCAATCGCTGGTTAAAAGAGCACATCGGCGCACAAATTTCCACAGCAATCGGCGCATACACCGCGTTTCTGGCCTTTGGGGGCAGAGCGTTGCTGAGCAACATCGGCGAGTGGCAATTGGCATTTTGGATGGCACCGGGGGTTATTGGTGCGTTAGTAATTCGCCACTTCACCCTAAAATACGCAAATCCGAAAACTCAACAACTAAACAAAGGTTAATATGATGAAAAACTTTTTCGCAAAATTTCCGGCACTTGTATTAGCCACCTGGCTGGCGCTACCGGTTTGTGCTGACTCAACGCTCGATACCGCAATAACCCTGTTTGAGCAACAAAATGACACAGCCGCCTATCCGCTTTTTGTGCAGGAAAAAGGGGCGATTTCACTGATGTATCAGGCACGCATCATGGCAGACAAGGATTTGGATAAAGCCGAAGAGCTGATTGAGCAAGCGCTTGAACTGGAACCCGACAACGCGCAAATTGAGTTTACCAAAGGCCAGATAATGGCCAAACAAGCCAGCAATGCCTTTTTCTCAGCGCTGAGCTATGCCGGAAAGTCACTGGCCAGTTTGCAACGCGCCACCCAACTACAACCCAACAATACCGAATACCTGATGGGACTCATGACATTTTACCTGGAAGCGCCCGGTATTGCCGGTGGTGATCAGGATAAAGCGCGGGAAACCCTTGAACAAATTAAACAGCTGGATGCAGAACAAGGCGCTCTGGCGCACCTGAAATTTGAACGCGCACTGCGTTCTCAAAAATCCGCAGATTTTATTTTAACGCAATTAACCAGACACCCACATTTCGCATCGCTACACTATGAACTGGGATTGTACTATTTATATCAAGATGACTTTGCAAACGCGGCGTCGGCTTTTCACGCAGCCCGGCAAAAACTCACTTCCAATGAAGTACATCTGCGTTGCCAGATTGATTATCAACTCGGGAAACATGCGCTGCTTGCTCAACAGAATCTGGCCGAAGGCGTAACGGCAATGCAATATTATATAGAGCACTGCCCTGTCACCCGTAAAATGCCCTCTGTCGATTGGGCCAGGTTTCGCCTGGCAAATTTGTATCACCTGACCGGGCAGGCTGACCAGGCGGCGGCACTTTACGCTGACTTAAAGCACAGTGAAGATGCTTCATTACAGGAGGCAATGCGCGAGGTTAAGCAATAGCATTTGCAGATAATCAAATAGGTGCCGATTGAATAACGTCAAATTGTCACTATAACTATGGCAGTGTAAATGAACTGGAAAGCCCATGACCATAAAACTTGCCATAGTGATGGACCCCATCGCCGACATCAACATCAAAAAAGACACCAGTTTTGCCATGTTACTGGCGGCCCAAAAACGGGGATATCACCTCACCTATTTGGAAATGAGCGATCTCTATCTGGACACGGGAAAACCCATGTGCAGTGCGCGAGCATTGACCGTACAGCGCAATGCGGAGAACTGGTACACACTGGGGGAACCTGAACAAAAATCACTTGCCGCTTTTGATGTGATTTTAATGCGCAAAGATCCTCCGTTCGATGCTGAGTTTCTCTATGCTACCCAGATGTTAGAATTAGCTGAGAAAGCCGGAGCATTGGTGGTCAACAAACCTCAGGCATTAAGAGACTTTAATGAAAAATTGTTTACCGCCTGCTTTCCGGATTTGATCCCGGCCACTCTGGTAACACGGGATTCAAAACGCATACGGGAATTCCACGCCAAACATCAGGACATTATCTGTAAACCGCTGGACGGTATGGGCGGCACCTCAATTTTCAGAGTCAAAGAAGATGGTAACAACCTGGGCGTTATCATCGAAACACTGACTGCGTTGGGTCAGCAATATACCATGTTTCAGGAATTTCTGCCTGCCATCAAAGATGGCGACAAGCGAATTTTAATTGTTGACGGCGAAGTCATCCCGTTTTGCCTTGCCCGATTACCTACCAAAGGTGAAAACCGCGGAAACCTTGCCGCCGGAGGCACCGGAAGACCTCAACCTATTTCAGATTCAGACAGAAAATTAGCCGACGCCATTGCGCCTACATTGCAAGACAACGGTTTACTGTTTGTTGGTATGGACGTTATCGGCGACAGAATTACTGAAATAAATGTCACCAGTCCTACCTGTGTTCAGGAAATTGAAGGAGCCTATGACGTTGATATAACCGGTAAGTTATTTGATGCCATTGAAAACCGGCTGAACCGGTCCTGATCATAAACTAATGGCCAGGTTCGACTAAAGTTGACTGGCATAGCTCAGCAACACTGCTACTATGCATGGTGTGTCATCCTCTCGTTCTACTACGCTTGTGATGACACCTTCGGTTCAATACTTTGAGTAACGGGTACGTATTTTGGACAACAGCTTACAGAATCACTTCTTAATTGCCACGCCTTCGCTGGACGGTTCGTATTTTGGCAAAACGGTCACCTATATTTGCGAGCACAATGATCATGGTGCGATGGGCATTGTTATCAATCAAAGAACCGAACTAACCCTGAAACAACTGTTGAATTTAACCGATGAAGAAGTGCGAATTGACGCGCAACACGAATCTCATCTGGTGATGGAAGGTGGACCGGTAAGCCGGGATCGCGGTTTCATCCTGCACACCTGCCAACCCGGCTGGAGTTCCAGTTTGGAATTAACTTCAGAAATCATGGTCACCACCTCGAAAGACATATTACGCGTGATAGGCAATGAACAAGGCCCAGAAAAAGCCATTGTAGCCCTGGGTTATGCCGGCTGGTCTGCAGGTCAGCTGGAAGAAGAGCTGGAGAGCAACTCCTGGCTTACGTTAAAAGCCGATACCGATATATTGTTTAACGTTCCCATTGAACAGAAATGGGACAAAGCAATAGAAAAATTAGGTATCAACATTTGGCAATTGTCACCACAAGTCGGACACGCCTGAGCCATTCAGGCAGAAGTACACCAGCAGTCCCGTTAATTATTTAGAGTCTGATGATTGAGCGCAGCCCGGCAACTTAATCCCCTCCTTAAGATTCATTCATAATCCTTCATTTTTTAACCCGTGACGGTGGGATAAACTATGGATAAGATTCACTCTTATTCTAATTCCCAACACGACTCAGCAGTAAAGCTGCCGGGAGTCGATGACTGAAAATAACAATGAGCATTTGCAAAATTGGTATTAGCCATAACGACCTGACACTGCCAAAACTGATACTGGTATTGGCGTTTTTGTGTCTTTGTGGAAGCTCGGCGGCACAGGAAGATAGTGTTTTAGGTCAGGCGCGAAAACTGCAACAAAACGGGCAATCCCAGGCCCTGGTGGAGTATCTGATACCAGCCATTCACAACGGCGAGCTGCGCGGCAGAGACAAAATACTGGGTATCGATATGCTGGTGCGCACACACCTCTCTTTGGGGAATATAGAGCAGGCATTGGATCACAATAGCCAGCTAAAACTGGAAGCTGAACACCTTAACGATGAGTTATACGTTGGCAGAGCGTTCCTCAACCATGGTGAAATTGTACAATCACAGGGAAAGCATCAGGAAGCCATCAGTCTTTTTAAACAAGCCTTAACCCACTATCAAACCGCCGGGGATGCCAAATTTATTGCCAACGCGCTGCTGGAACTCAGTTCATCTTACGGTCACATCAATCAAAATGTTGACGCGCTAAACTATGCGCAACAATCGCTAAAAATCGGCGAAGACATTGAAGATCTGGCTACCATTGCCAACGCCTATAACAGTATCGGCATGCAACATGACCGTATGGGAAATTTATCAGATGCGCTTGCCGCACACATGAAAACCATTGAGCTGGATCGACAACGGGGCGATATTGATGAATTGGCCACCAGCTATTTTAATGTCGCCAGTATCTACAAAAAGATGAAAGACTTTGAAAATGCACGATTCTTCACCCTTGAAGCTTTGGCTCTGGATCTACCTGGCAACAATCCTGGCTTTTTAGGTCATGACTACAATATGCTGGCTGAACTTGATCTTGCCAGCCAAAACATCGACGCCGCACTGCAAAATGCAAAGCTGGCCGAACAGTATTTCGAATCCATCAATGCCGAAGGCCACCTGGGACAGGTGTACAACAATCTGGCCAGAATTTACTTACAAAACAACAATACCAAAGAAGCAACCACCTATGTAGACAGGGCAACAGCGCTCAATCAAAAAGTCGGTCAGGATAACCAATTGGCTCACAGCGCACTGATTAAAGCGGAAATTTTGATTGCAGAAAGTCGTTTTAGCGATGCTTTAGGCATCCTGGAAAACAAAATCGACGACACCCTGGAACAAAAAAACTTTGAGCATATTCGCACCCTTTTTTCACTGCGCAGCGAGGCCTATGAGCGTTCAGGCCAGGCAGAAAAAGCACTGCAGGCTTACAAGGATTATTACCGCCTGAAAGATCAGTATGAAGCAGAAAATCACAGCAGCATTATGGCGCAACTGCAAAACCAGATGGACTATCTGCAAAAGGAGCACCGCATAGAATTGCTGGAAACTCAGTCAAACTTAAAACAGTTGCAACTGGAAAGCGCAGAGTTGGAGAAAAAGCTGTGGATCACCGGTTTGTTAATAGTCGTTTTATTACTGGCCATACTCGGCTACAAAGAACGAACCCGGCGCAAACTCGCAGCAATAGAGAAAAAGCTACTGGCCGATTCAGTGCAGCAAAAAAATGCCATGCTAGCGGAAGTGGCGCATGAACTCAGAAGCCCCCTGACCGCGCTTAAACTGCAAATTGAATCCTTGCAATACAACCTTGAAGATCAACCTGAAGTCGCGTACCAACGGCTTAACAACAAGATAGATGAATTGAACAGCCTGATCGAAGATCTGTACGATTTAGCCAGAGCAGACAATGGCTTGCTGAAACTCAATTTTGAACCGGTCAAAGTCAAGGCACTGCTACTGGAAATCACAGAGGGCTATCGGGAAGTCGTGGAGCACAAAGGCCTTAAGATCACCACCTCTGTAAATATTACTGAAGACGAACAATTCAATGTGGATGGCACACGGCTAAAGCAGGTAATTGCCAATTTACTGCGCAACAGCATCAATTATACGGATGCTCCAGGCACCATCAACTGCAGTGTTTCACGTCAGAATGACCAAGTACAAATCATTTTGGAAGACTCCGCTCCCGGTGTCTTACCGGAAGAAATTCCCAGATTATTCGAAAGAATGTATCGCGCCGATGGCACTAAAGATCATGATCAACATGGTTCGGGGTTGGGCCTGTCTATTTGCAAAAGTTTGGTGGAGGCCCACAACGGCAAAATTAACGCTGAAGTTAGCCATTTAGGCGGACTAAAGATCAGCATCCAGCTTCCTGCGGACCTGAGCACTGATCACTTAAAAAAGGCAGCTTAACACCTTTCGGTTCAGATTTTCCCTATTATCCTTGGTGCGAAACAGCTTGAGCCGCAAGCACGGAACAGAGTCCGAGTATTTGGCGACAGTTTAATGAATTGTAACATAATGAACTATAGTGTTTCAGACTCGCTCAGACAATAGCAGACTTAGGATCACTAAATGAAATGACATTCCAGTTTAAGATTCTGTTGGCGGTTGATACCGCAATCCGGGTAACTGTCAGATCAGGTCTGAGCTACTACACATTAGCGGGCGTTTAACGCTTCAAGAAGAGGCGTGCGTTAGGGCGTCTTTCTTACTTGATTTGTTAGGCAAACGTTAAATTCCGCAACTTCCTTAATTGCTTTGAAATCAGGATCAGTTTGAGCCTGTTCTCTATATATTTGGTTCAGTGACATTGCAGCCTCTAAGTCTTCGACTATGCTAGCGATACTATAATTTTTATGATTTAAAGCTTTAATACAAGCCCTATTATATAGGGCCCAAGCATTGTCTTTATTTAGTGTAAGTGCTTCTGTAATTAATTGAACCGGGTAAGAGTGATTTTTCTCATCCATATAATTTAACGCATTAGCTAAGCCAACTTTTGCATCAGCATCGTCGGGGTATGCTTTTAAAGCATCTTTGAAAAGCTCTGATGCATGCATAAACTCTTCACTTTTTAGCGAATCCATCCCCCTTCTGACTAAAGATTGAGCTTGCGTTATTGCATCTAATTTATTCTCAAATTCTTCTTTTACTTTGTCACTAACAACATCCAATTTTTCGTCTAGAAGCTGCATAAAGTGCTTGTCATCTTTAAAGTCAGATGGTGCATATAGAACACTATGGTTATTGTATAAGGTCCAGAAGAAAACAAGAACCAAACATATAGGAAAACCCATTAAAAACCATACGTATATTGATTGAATATCCTTCTCCAAAAGAGGCAAAACAATTGTGCCTCCAATTTCTGCCAAACCAGCAAATATAGCGATAATTGTTAAAGGATTTGATACAGGCTTAATTTTCTCAATCATAATTCATCCTTATTTGCCTAACAGTTTATTAGTGCGACCATGCAAAGTCGCCTACCTTGAAAGCTAGATTACCTTGTAAGGTTGCAAAGTCCTATGTCCGCTATTCGCTCATTGTTGCCATTCAGGTGTTAACCCGCAAATATCGGCAATACATACCACGCAGTCGTCCCATCTCAAACAATCGAGGCAGCTAATGTCACCTAGCTTAACTAGTCCATGGCTTCACAGGCAGTAATCACACCAAAGCCGCCGTTCACTAGACAATACAAATCAGGCGGCTTCAAACAATAAGCGGGTCTTCAGCTTTACGTTTTAAAACTTCCGATTTGTGCCAATAGCAGCCTTCAAAAAATTTTCGATTGAACAATTTAAACAACGGTTTGCTCCCATAGTCAGGAAAGCGACCCAGTGGGTAGTTTCAGTCCTCAGACCAGATATCAAGAAACCTCTACTTCAAATGAGTGGCTTTGCTTAGGCTAATTTGTTTTCGCAAGCACAAAGTATATAATTAACCCAAGTTAAAGTAAAAAAATGACCTTTTGGGTCAAAATTAAATTGTTATACATCACGATTTGGCAACCAAATGAGCGATAAAGGACAATGTTTTTTAGAGAGCACTACACATTAACTATTGGGCTTATAGTCGCGCTAGCTATAATAGGAATATTCGACCTTGCTTATTCAGATGCAGTTGAGCTATTTACAGGCGGGGACTTAACAGGACAGCCATCTTAAATCATAGCCGACTAAAACACTCGCGGGATACGCAAACTGGCTTTTTTAATTTTCTTTTCGCTTTTGCGCATCAACTTACCTCTCCCTCAATCTTAAAGTGGGTGTCCTCGTTAATTCAGTTAATTAGTTTTCCGGAACTCCGGAGTTATTTCGCATATTTCTTCGCTGCGCAAGGTTAAAACTTCATAGCCATTTTGGGTGACAAGTATTGTGTGCTCCCACTGTGCCGACAATCTTTTGTCCCGTGTTACTACAGTCCATCCATCCTTTTTCATTTTCGTTTTGTGAGTGCCCTGATTGATCATTGGCTCGATTGTAAAGGTCATTCCGGCCACAAGTGCCTGCCCCGTTTTAGGCTCACCAAAGTGCAACACCTGTGGCTCTTCATGCATCTGCTGCCCTATGCCATGTCCGCAATATTCGCGTACTACGCTAAAGCCATGTTTCCTGGCGTGAGTTTGAATCGCATGGCCAATGTCACCGAGGGTAGCGCCTGGTTTAACAGTTTCAATGCCTTTCCACATAGCCTGGTAGGTAACGTCAACTAATCGCCTGGCAACGGGAGAAACCTGGCCTATCAGGTACATTTTACTGCTATCCGCGATGTAACCATTTTTCTCCAGGGTAATATCAATGTTCACGATATCGCCCGATTTCAACTTTTTCGCGGCCGACGGTACCCCATGGCAAACGACGTCGTTTACTGAAGAGTTTAGTACATACTCATAACCATATTGGCCTTTACTGGAAGGACGCGCCTGTAATTCTTCGACAATATAGTTTTCAACAAAATCATTGATCTCAAGCGTTGACCGCCCTGCCACCACAAATCGATCTAACTCGCTGAATACCTGCGCCAGCAGTTTTCCGGATTCACGCATTAACTCTATTTCTTGTTGCGATTTAACGTGATTGCTATTCATTGATCAGTCTTATTGTGGTGACGTTTTGAGCAAGCATTTCACGTTCTAAAATTTGCTCATAAGTTAGTTTTGGGTTTTGCTCCGCCAGTCGTCCTATCTTGAGCCAGAACTCTGCCTGGGAGTTTATTGAACGCTCCATTACTGTACTCGTTTTTCTGACCTCATCATGAAGTTCGTCTGAAATTTTTACTATACCCATTCGCAATACCATTAACTACACTATATATACAATATGTATCATTTTATAGCTTCTGTCTACCGCAGCATTTGAGTTTGAATAGTGCTAAACGAGGATTTTAAGCCGAATGTTGGTTGACGTTTTTCCCGATCAGATATGCGATTTTGTCAGTTGTAGTCCATGTCAGAATTAACAGAGAGAATTAGTTGGGAGAATTGTCAGAGTGAAACGTATCCCGCAGTTGCAACTCAGTAAAACGGAGAGCTCCCTCTCCGTTGTGCCGTATGTGTTACTTATTTAATTGCCAGTTCGGTGTTTAAGTATTTTAAGCAATATTCCTGAGCATCAGCATTGACTGATACCTCTTCATTACTTCTTAACTCAAGATAGATTGATATCACGTTATTTAGAGCATTCACCAAAGACGCCTTATCGTGACCTGCCAATGTCATCTTCAATTTATCTGCAAAGCTCGGTAACCTTGTTTCCAGGTTTCTGACACCCGATGGCACCATCCCGTTTTGCTGCAACGCCAGTGGCGAAAGCACCGTCGTTCTTAAAAATGATAAGAATTCAATCGCCTCAAAGTACTCTCCCCGGGCTATTTTACCAACAGCATAGTGCACCCAAACCCAAAATCGGTTTTCAATCCAATTTATATCAGGCTGGGGATACTGATAATCAGAGGCAGCGAAGACGTCAGTTAAACAATTTTGTCTCTCCCACAATACCTTAGTGTTGTCCACCCGATTAGCCGCGTCGTTTAATGTCACAAACTTAAAATCAACATGGAGCAATTCCGGTAGAAAAAGCGCAATAATCAAACGAGGCTCCCCGACATGTTCGCCCGTAAAACTGACTAAACACCCGCTGATGCTGTTAATCATTCTTAAGCGTGCATGCATTACCTCTTCAAAATCTGATGGGTCTGTCGCGATAACTAAATCTAAATCACTGTATCGATCCATATTATCGGATGCGAATGACCCCCCGGCTCCAATTCCCAGGATCCTGGCGTCTTTTGAAAGTTCGATGATTATTGTGTTGAGCAAGCGCTCATGTGCCGCAGACAGCGTTTTTGGATAACTCATATTTTACCTGCTGTGATGTAAGGTTAAGAACTGCAAAAAGCAGTTAGTGCGGTAAAATTAGCGCAGCATTACAGCGTACGGTGCAGGGGCATAAATTTCAATCAATTTGTACTTTTCGCTGGTCACACAACCACCACCGCTATCATTCTGACAGCCAGCAAGGTCAATAGTATTTTAATGGCGAGAATGATGTGTTCATTAGGTACAGCAAGTCGTAATTTAGTACCAATGAAAGAGCCAAGTATGGCGCCAGCCACCATAAAGAGTAGTAATTCTACGTTGCTAAAAAGCTCAGCCGTTACATAGGCAAACACCGGTATTTTCGCCAGGTGACTAATCGTCATAAACATGGAACTGGTGGCGATAATGTCATCTTTAGAATCCAGTTCTTTCGTTAACACAGATAGCGACAATGGCCCGGTTGCACCAACCACTAAGCCCAGACCCGTTTGCAAAAACCCGATAAGGTAATAGCTCTCAAACCGTTTTATAAAGTCCGCGAAATGAGCACTCCACAGATTCAGCAGAATATATACACCAATTGCTAACGGCACATAGGTGGTGGGCACGCTGAGCAAGATGTAACCAAATAACAAAACCCCAAACAGTGAGCCAATGAAGAACTTAGGAAACAGTGCCCACCTGACATGAGACAATGAAAACACCATTCGTGAAGAATTGCTGGCAATTTGGGTTATGCCATGTATCGGGATGATTAAAGCGGGATTTAAAAATACAGGAAGGATGGCAATTAACAGCATACCACCGCCAAACCCCACCACACCGGCTATCGCGGAGGTGCACAGTGAGATTAACCACAGAACAATCTCAGTACTCAAATAGTTACCTTGCTCTTTAGCATTTAATTTTTGAACTTCAGATTATCTGATACTGGCAATAACCAAACAACCATCATAATTATTGCCAAATAGAAAACCATATAAATGACAATCAACTGAGCTTAGTTCATCAATGGCAACTCCAAGGGCAAGAAAGCCAACTTTGCGAAAAAAACTCTAAGGTACTTAAGCGCTATATCGACCGCTAAGGACGATCGAATTTTTGTCTGGCTTTCTCTACCTTTTCGCGAGAGTGACATCCGATTTGGTGATCATTGATCAATCCCATTGCCTGCATAAACGCGAACACGGTCGTGGGCCCAACAAACTTCCAGCCACGTTTTTTCAGATCTTTAGACAGCGCCACAGACTCCGCTGAAGTGGATCGGGTTTGCGGCTCATGAGCACTTGTATCTGTCGGTTCAAAAGACCAAAAGTAAGCCGCCAGTGAACCAAATTCCCGTTCCATGTCAATGGCTTTTTGGGCATTATTAATGACTGCTTCGATTTTGCCTCGGTGCCTGACTATCCCTTTATTTTGCAGTAGTTCGGCAACATCGTTGTCGCTAAACCCGGATATGGCGTGAAAATCAAAGTGGGCAAATGCGACTCTGAACGCATCTCTTTTCGCCAGGATAGTGCGCCAGCTCAATCCTGACTGAAAACCTTCAAGGCAAATTTTTTCAAATAACCTGCGATCATCCTTTACCGGAAAGCCCCACTCTGTATCGTGATACTCCGCAAACTCCTCGGTCGTCGCAGCCCAAGCGCAACGAATCACAGCGTCATTCTCTGTTTCTGCTATTGTCATATTCCGGCTCCTGGTTCAGGCTAAGAATGCTAAACGACTGTCAATTTTAGACGGTGCAATCTCATGGATTTCAGCGGTCACCACCCGCTGTTCTACGAATGGGTCCTGGGCAATCCTGTGCTGTAACTTATCCACCGCAGTATTGTGCGCAATGATTGACCCGCCTTTGCCTGGTTTGATACTACCCGCCAACAGAAATACACCATCATCAAATCCTTGTTGCAACCAGGCGTTGTGTGCCGCCATCAACTCACCGGCCTGAGCCTTGTTTTCCGAAAATGTCAAAAATACGATAAACATCTAGTTATTCCTCTCGTTTGCTGAATTCGCTGTGTCGCTGCGGTGTAACTCATCAATCCATATGCACATCGCAGTGACTTCGCGTTTCACATAAATAAAGTCGCCAAAGGCACTGCCTAAAACCGCGACCCCCTGACTCCATGACAACACCCGCATCGCATATTCATCAGCCTTGTCTGATTCGCCGATCTCCGTAAATTGCTGCCGCAACCAGACGCGAAATAACGCAAATACTTTTTGCGCGTCTTTATTTTCAGGATCGCGTTTTACCAATTCATTAGACAGCGTACCCACCGGACAGCCAAAGACTCTGATTTTGTCCCAGTTTTGAATAACAATATTGATGTAGTGTTTGATCCTTTCTTGCGGCCCGGTGCTGGCGCCCTCCCAATGTTGCAACATATTCGCCGTTTCGCTTAACCGAAAGCCCACCACCGCATTCAATAAAGCGTCTTTAGATTTGAAGTGGTGGTACAAGTTTCCTTTTGAGATGCCAAGCCGACTGGCAACATGCAAAAAAGACGTGGCCTCAAATCCCTGCTCATAAAACAGGTCACTGGCTACAGCAATGATTTTTTCCCGGGTATTCACATTCACAGTCGATGCCTCTGGTGCAGCCTATTAACTAAGCTGGTACTTACACATTAAATGCGTTTATTAGTATGCAACTATACTCTGAGTTTAGGACGATCGTCCCAACAACACAATAGGACGGTCGTCCTATTTTATAATTACATGAATTTCCTGGTAATTTTCTTTTTGCAGGCGACTGCAACGGTCAATAAATCTGGATTTACCGGTAATTTTCGGGAAACTGAAACAGTAATACCTACATTCACTTTGAAAAACGCTGAAAATACAGCTGTAATTAGGGCCATAACACTCTTTCAGTAATACCGGGGCACCGCCTCACAAACTGATAGTTTCCGGAGATTATGATGCAGAAAATCGCGTATTTAACCTTGATAATTTTGCTGTGGAGCTTCAGCCAGGCCCAAGCTGTTGAAATTGGTTTCAGTGGCATGGCCAGAATAAATGCCGACTCTTTTCTGGTAGTCACCGACAAAAAAGGCTATCAACAGGGGGACCGCCTGGGCGTGTTAAAAACCCGAACCGATGCGATACCGGAATTTACTGCCATCAGCATTGCCGACTGGAAGCACAGTGACGGCCAGGCCAGCGATCTGGAGTCGGTCTGCCAGATCCCGGGGAAAAGTAACGAGTTTCTGCTGGCGGAATCCGGCTACTGGAAGGGTCAGTTTGGCCGACTTTTTCACATTGCCTTAACTATACCCACTGCCGTTGTCAAAACCGTGTATCAATTACCGATGTTAACAGGCAGCGATGACAAAATTGATGGCGATAACTTCGAAGGTATCGTCTGCCTTGAACACAACCGTAAATTCTATGTAGTGTTAGGAGAAAGAGGCGGAAGTGAGGCCTACCCAAATGGTGTGCTGCGCATCGGCGTTTTAGATTATGATCGAAGTCTGCTTTCCTGGGATGAATATCAGGACAAAGCTGTCACTGTTGTCGCTCCTGAATTGTGGGGCAATCCTCAGCTCAGACGTACTATTTCGGATCTGCATCTGGACAATCAGGGTACGGTTTGGGCCGTTGCCACCGAGGACGCTGGTGATGAGGGCCCATTTCGTTCAATTGTATACCCTGCAGCGTCGGTTACCGATGCGACACACTCAGAGCCGCTGCAAAGGGTCAATGCCCCCAAAATATTCTGGCAGATTGATGGATTTAAGGTAGAAGCGTTAGCCGCTCCCTCAGTAATGGTTCCGGGCAGTGTGTTGAGCATTGGAACAGAAGACGAGTCTTACGGTGGCACCTGGCGACCATTATTTGCGGCGCCGCAGTAAACCATAGAATGCGCTCTAATGAAGCCAGATGCTGTGACATTGATCCGGTCGCCTTCGCATAAAACCGGTCCTATTAATCCGGTTTTAATAAAAACTGGTTCAATACAGAGCACAGTCTGATTACAATTCGCTGTATGACAAACTACCCCATGGCAAAAATTCCAGTTCACCATGAATACACTTCTCGGATTTGATTTTGGTACCCGCAGTATTGGCGTTGCCGTTGCGCAGGCGATAACAGGTACTGCAGCACCACTGGAGGCATTAAAAGCCACTGATGGCATACCCGACTGGCAGAAAGTGGAAGCCTTATTTGCAGAGTGGCAACCTGATCGCGTGGTGGTGGGATTACCGCTGAATATGGATGGCACCTGGCAACAGGTAACCTATGGCGCCCAGAAGTTTGCCAACCGCTTGTCCAATCGCTTCAGAATGCCAATAGATACCTACGATGAGCGCCTGACTACCGCCGCTGCCAAAGAAAAGTTATTTGAATTGGGCGGCTATAAAAAACTGCAGAAAGGCAAAATAGACAGTGTTTCTGCCTGTTTGATTGCGGAAAGTTGGTTAGAGAATGTCTATTATCAGGAATAAGCTGAGCCAATTTAGTCATCTCGTTCCTTGAATCACTCCATCAGGGTGAAAATTCAGTGCCGCATTGCCAGCAGATTTCAAAACTGGCTTCGTTTTCTTCCTGACACTGGCGGCAAATCCAGGGGCTGCCCTGCACTTCAGAAGCTTCAAATTCAGCAATCAATTTGCTGGCCCGGTTAAACCACTCATTGTCGGTTAACCAGATTTCTGGCCAGGCATCAAACGGGGAAATTTCCCCGACACCGCCAATGGCAAATTCGTTTTTGATAAAGCAGGGAATACCGTAACTATCCAGCAGATCTTTAATCTGCTGGATGCGTAAACGATTTTCACTGCAAAACACTTTTACCAAGTTGTTATACCATTTCCATTATATATTTGCCCACCTCAGTGGGTGATGAAAAGCATTTAGACAAGGCGGATGTTTGCCGGTCTAGTGGGCCTAAATCAAAAACATCCAACACAGTATAAATGCTTTTCAGCCCCATCGTAGACGCGCCTCAAGAACATTATTTCTTTGTTGCGCGAAGCTCACAAGACCACCAGTATTCTTTCATTCGCACGCCTCGAACTAATGTCCCTGAGGCTGCGCTGAGAGGGTAAATATACAATAGAAATGGTATCTATCAGTCCATATCAATTGTTACGTCGCTCAATGAGCCCAGGGTGTTACCCGCATCACTGTCCAGTTTGATCATCAGGCGCAAATCATTGGGCGAATCAGCATGATGCAGCGCCTGATCCATGGTGATCTTTTCTGCTTTTAGCAGATCATAGAGTGCCATATCAAAACTCTGCATCCCCATCTCTTTGCCTTTTCTCATGGCTTCTTTCAGGCCGGAGATTTCGCTACGCTGGATCATATCGGTCACTAAAGGCGAGTTAAGCAATATCTCAATGGCGGCAACGCGCCCTTTACCATCCACGGTGGGTACCAGCTGCTGGGCCACAATCGCCCGCATATTCAGACTTAAATCGTAACGCAATTTGGCGTGTTGCTCTGGCGGCGCTAAATGCATGATCCGCTCAATCGCCTGGTTGGCGTTATTGGCGTGCAATGTGGCCACACATAAATGACCGGTGTCGGCAAAGGACATGGCATATTCCATGATTTCCATAGAACGGATCTCACCAATCAGAATAACATCCGGCGCCTGACGCAATGAGCTTTTCAAAGCATCATCAAAAGACAGAGTATCGATACCCACTTCCCGTTGCGTAATGACGCAATTCTGGTGTTCGTGCACAAACTCGATGGGATCTTCAATGGTCAGGATGTGGCCATAGGAGTTCTTATTGCGATGGCCAATCAGGGCGGCCAGTGAGGTGGATTTACCGGTACCGGTTCCCCCGACAAACAAGATCAGACCGCGCTTGGCCATAATGATGTCTTTTAATACCGGCGGTAGCCCAAGGTCTTCCGCATTGGGGATTTGGGTGACGATACGACGCACTACCATACCCGCCTGATCCCGTTGCCAAAATGCACTGCAACGAAAACGCCCGATGCCTTCGCGCACGATGGCGAAGTTACACTCCCGCGATTGAGCAAATTCTGCCCGTTGTTTTTCGTTCATGGCCTGATGTACCAGGCTCAGGGCACCGGCTTCATCCTGTGCCCCCTTTTGAAGCGGGGTCATTTTGCCATTGATCTTTGAGCTTACCGGAAAACCGGCGGTCACAAACAGGTCGGAACCGCCTTTGTCCACCATAAACTTCAAAAATGCGTCTAACTCAATTGCCATTGTTCTGTTCTCTCATTATTTTCCGGACGGCTTTCGCCGTTCCGGATTAGTCCATTTTATTAAAGCCAGCCCTGCACTTATCCGCCGAAACCACTTTGTTTATTGGTGCTCTTCGATGCGGCATCCTGAGGAGAAATCAGCCCCTGAGCCACCAATTTTTGCAAACACTGATCCATAGTCTGCATACCGTGTTGCATACCGGTCTGAATTACCGAGTACATCTGCGCCACTTTGTCTTCGCGGATCAGGTTTTTGATAGCCGGGATACCCACCATAATTTCATGGGCCGCAACACGACCACCGCCCACCTTTTTCAGCAGAGTCTGTGAAATAACCGCACGGATAGATTCCGACAACATGGAACGTATCATGGCTTTTTCTTCCGCCGGGAACACGTCGATAATACGGTCGATGGTTTTTGGCGCAGAGTTGGTGTGCAGTGTACCAAACACCAGGTGACCGGTTTCTGCCGCACTGATGGCCAATCGGATGGTTTCCAGATCCCGCAATTCACCCACCAGGATGATATCCGGATCTTCCCGCAATGCAGAGCGCAATGCATTGTTAAAGCTATGGGTATCGCGGTGCACTTCCCGCTGGCTGATCAGGCACAGTTTGTTTTGATGCACAAATTCGATGGGGTCTTCAATGGTCAGTATGTGTTCCCGCTTAGAACTATTGATGTAATCAATCATAGCCGCCAGCGTGGTACTTTTACCCGAACCCGTGGCCCCGGTAACCAATACAATGCCAGTGGGATGCTGAATAATTTCCCGGAAGATATCCGGAGCACCCAACTGATCCAACGTTAACACTTCGCTGGGAATGGTCCGCAACACCGCTGCCGCACCGCGGTTTTGCACAAATGCATTTACACGAAAACGGGCCAGATCTTTGACCTCAAAAGAAAAATCCGTTTCCAGATTTTCTTCGTACTCTTTGCGTTGTTTGTCGTTCATGATTTCATAGACCAGCGCTTTAACCTGCTTGTCATTGAGAGGATCGATATTGAGTTTTCGCATTTCCCCATCAACCCGAATAATGGGTGGCAACCCTGCAGAAAGGTGTAAATCGGATGCTTTATTCTTGACACTGAAAGCCAAAAGTTCGGTAATATCCACGGTGTTAACTCCGTACAGTTTATTTTTTAATGAGTATATGAATACAAAAATAGCAGATAGCCTGCAAAGCGCACTGGAAACTATCCATCAGGCTGCTCAATCGGTCAATAGACAAGCAACAGAAATAAAATTGCTGGCGGTCAGCAAAACCAAACCCGCCGTTATGGTAGAAGAAGCCTGGCAGGCTGGACAAAGGGCATTTGGCGAGAACTATGTGCAGGAAGGACTGCAAAAAATTGCTGATACCCGCCATTTAGAAGACATCGAATGGCATCTCATCGGGCCATTGCAATCCAATAAATGTAAGCCGGTGGCTGAACATTTTGACTGGGTACAAAGTGTGGACAGGGCTAAGATTGCACAACGCCTCAATGACAACCGCCCGGAAAATCTACCGCCACTCAATGTCTGTCTGCAGGTGAACATCAGCGCTGAAAGCAGTAAATCCGGTCTGTCTGAATCAGAGGTTTTGTCTTTGGCCGACAGCATTGTACAAACCATGCCACGGCTGCAATTGCGGGGTTTGATGGCCATTCCCTCCAATACCGATGATGTTCAAAAATTGTGTGATGAATTTCAACAAATGCAGCAACTCTTTAGCCAACTGCAACTAAGCTATGATAAGGTAGACACCCTTTCGATGGGTATGAGCGGCGATGTGGCGCTGGCCATTGCTAAAGGCAGCACCATGGTGCGTATCGGCACCGCAATATTTGGCGCCCGCTCCCCAAAACTATAAACCGTTAACGGAGTTTCGCTTTGCAAAAATCTACTATTGCCTTTATCGGCGCAGGAAATATGAGTCGTGCCATCATCTCTGGATTGGTATCCGGCAACTACCCCACTGACGCAATTATGGCAAGCAACCCGTCCACTCCCAAACTCGACGGCCTGAAAGCTGAATTTGGCATTCTGACCACCCAGGACAATGTCGAAGCCATTAATTTTGCCGATGTGGTGGTGCTATCAGTAAAGCCTCAATTAATGGCCGAAGTCTGCGCTGCATTCAGTGAAAAGTGCGACCTGACCGGCAAGTTATTCGTTTCTGTCGCGGCAGGCATCAATGCTGCGAGATTGCAGGAGATGTTAGGTGGTCAGTACCCGCTGATCCGCACTATGCCCAATACCCCCTGTGCACTGGGTAAAGGCGTTGTAGGCTTGTACGCTTCACCTGAGGTTAGTGACGAACAAAAAGCGTTTGCACAATCTCTGATGGCCAACACCGGAGAGGTGATTACGGTAGACCAGGAGTCCATGATAGACGGCGTGATTGCAGCGGCAGGCAGCAGTCCGGCTTACTTCTTTTTATTCTTAGAAGCCATGCAGAAAAAAGCCATTGAGCTGGGCTTCAGCAATGAACAATCACGGGTGATGGTGCAGCAAGCCATGTTGGGCGCTGCAGAAATGGTTTGTCACAACCCACAACTTGAATTATCCGAACTTAGAGCCCAAGTCACCTCTAAGGGCGGCACTACGGCTAAGGCTGTAGAACACTTACAAAATAGCGGCTTAGAAGATATTGTTGCAGGCGCAATGCAGGCAGCTATTGATCGGGCCAGGGAAATGTCGGAATTGTTTTAGGAAACTCTATGAACGCAACCTATTTTTTAATCAGTACCCTGTTTGATTTGTACCTGATGGTGGTTTTATTGCGCCTCTGGTTACAACTGGTTCGGGCTGATTTTTACAATCCTTTCAGTCAGTTTGTGGTTAAAGCCACCCACCCCATTGTGGCTCCTTTGCGCCGAATTTTACCCTCTATCGGCTCACTGGATACCGCCACTTTAGTATTGGCTCTGGCAATAGGTATGCTCAAGGTAACCGTGCTGGCACTGATGTTTGGCACCGGCCCGGTTACCCCGGTTGCGATAGCATTTTCGGGTGCCATTGTAGTATTCAAGGAAATATTCTCACTACTGTTTTGGGTATTGGTGATCCGGGCGTTATTAAGCTGGTTTAGTCAGGGTTACAATCCGGTTGAACTCGTGCTGCACCAGTTAACAGAGCCATTGTTAGCCCCCATCAGAAAGATCATTCCCCCAATGGGCGGACTGGATTTATCGGTACTGGTGGCGTTGTTAGGGCTGCAGTTTATCCAGCTATTGCTGCAAGACTTAATTCCGTTCTTTTAACGCTTCGGAGAACTATCATGGCTAGATTGATTAAAGTGCGCTTACTTACGTTGCTGCTGTGCAGCGTCGCGGCATTATTTAATGCCGCTAACGCCGAGCAGTACGAAACTCTGGGCAACTGGGATGTGCACTATATTGTGATTAACACCAGCTTTCTGACTCCGGAAGTAGCCCGTGCTTACGGTATTCAACGCAGTCAGTTTCAGGGGCTGGTGAACATATCAGTATTGGATAAAGATAGCCATGAAGCCCAGTCCGTCTCGGTAATGGGTGATGCCACCAACCTCCTGGGCACCAAAAAATCACTCACCTTTAAAGAAGTTAAAGAAGGTGATGCCATATACTATCTGGCGGTATTGCCTTTCAGGGATCAGGAACAATATCGCTTTAACATCAATATCCAACACGGTAACGAACAACAAACGCTGAAGTTTAAACACAAATTTTACAGCGAATAATCAGCAACTACCCACTGAATTCGGCCTCCGGTTCTGATTGAGGCCCTTTCCCCTTGCTCAAGTTAATGAAATACGATAAAACGTAAACTAAATGTAAACATATTTCAGTTTCAGCGCAAAAATCGCTAAATATTGGCTATAATTCCATGACAAAGCGCCAAAACTGTAATTTGTTTTCGTTTTACTCAAGGTCTGACAGTGTGCAGACGTTAACTGTGAATTGAATAAGTATAAGACGGCCCAATCTATGAGATTAAATTCTGCGTTTTTGATCATCATCTCGATGTGCATCTCCATAACGACCTCTGCGGCAGAAATTGCCGTTAAACACCCTAACGTTGACCCCAACTCACCGCGCGATTACTGGCCCGTAGAATTACTCAAAATGGCGTTGCGCTATGATACCGCCAATACCTATAACACCTCTCCGGCTGCTGAGCAGGAAGTCAACCAGGCGCGATTAAAAAGTATGATGAACGATGGTTCATTACACGTTTTCTGGATTGGTACCTCCACCGAAGTTGAGCAAGAATTCAGACCGGTAAGAGTTCCCTTGTTTAAAGGCCTGCTGGGTCACCGTATTTTTATTATCCGGCAAGGCGACCAGGCAAAATTTAGCCGGGTCAATACCATGTCAGACTTGTTACAACTGCAGGCCGGCCAGGGGCGATTCTGGTCAGATACTCCGATACTGGAGTCAGCAGGTATTGAGGTGGTAAAGCCAGTCAAATACATCAACCTGTTTCATATGTTAGATGGCGGCCGATTTGATTATTTTCCAAGAGCTGTTCACGAGCCCTGGTCAGAAGTGAACCGCGATCCTAAGTTATCGCTGACCATTGAAACCGATTTAATGCTCATTTATCCCATGCCCCTGTATTTCTTTACGGCAATAGACAATATTGAGTTGGCTTCGGCAATTGAATCCGGATTGCGCAAGAGTGTCGCCGACGGTACCTTCGACAAGATGTTTTTTGAAAACCCGGATATTCGCTCTGCACTGGAAAAAACAAATGTTGCCCGTCGCAAGGTATTTCGCATAGATAACCCCAGTTTGTCGCCGCAAACACCACTGGACGAAAAAGAATTGTGGTTTGATATTGAGAGCGTATCGAATCTTTAGTTCCTTCGAATCATTGAGCAGGTGTAATCGTTTTTACACCTGCGCAATGCAAAACTGTTAAAATTTTTCATTCTCAGTCTCATTTTACTAATCACCTGATACCAGCCAGATATAGAGCAGTATTCTGAGCGAGCAATTCTTTATTCTGATTGGTATCACCAGCCAATTCGGCTAGCATTAATATTTTTCGATAATCCTTGCCTTCTGTGCACGGTTACGTAGACTAGACAGTCTTATATAAGATACATGTTTTAATCAATTTAGTGGCTGGAATGATGAATCTTCGCAAAAGTAATCTCACAAAACTGGGTAAACAAGACTTTGACGTGCTAATCATTGGCGGTGGCATCAATGGCGCAGTATCTGCATCGTCTCTGGCTGCCAAAGGGGCCAAAGTGGCTCTGATCGACAAAGGCGATTTTGCCGGATTCACCAGCTCTAACTCTTCAAACCTGGCCTGGGGAGGCATCAAATATCTCGAATCCCATGAATATGGACTGGTCTACAAATTGTGTAAGAGTCGCAATCACCTTATGCGCCAGTATCCCTCAACAGTGCAGGAAATTCGGTTTTTAACCAGTATTCAAAAAGGCTTCCGCTTCCCGCCCTTTATGGTATTCCTGGGCACCATTTTGTACTGGATGATTGGCAAGTTTTTCACAATCGCCCCTAAATTTCTCAGCGCCGGAAACATCAAAAAATTAGAACAGGTGGTCAACACCCAAAACGTAGCCGGTGGATTTGAGTATTCTGACTGCTATTTACACGATAACGACGCCCGCTTTGTATTTAATTTTATTCGCCAAGGCATGAGTTACGGATGTATCGCCGCCAATTACGTGGAAGCCAGCAATGCCGTCTACGAAGATGGCCTGTGGCAAACCCAGGCAAGAGATACGATCAGCGGCGAAACCTTTACTATTCGCTCAAAAGTGTTCATCAACGCCGCCGGCCCGTTTGTCGATACCATCAACCAAACCATCCGGCAACAAACTGAGCATCACCATGTATTTTCAAAGGGCATCCATTTAATTGTGAAGCAAATAACCGATAGCGGTAAAGTGCTGACCTTCTTTGCTGATGATGGCCGTTTGTTTTTTGTCATTCCGATGGGGCGACGCACCTGTATTGGCACCACCGATACCCAGGTTGACTCGCCCTATTCCAGCGTTACCGAAGCTGACAGACAATTTGTTTTAGACAATGTAAACCGCTTGCTGGACCTGGATGAACCCCTGACTCAGGCTGATATCATCGCTGAACGTTGCGGGGTCAGACCGCTGGCCATCAAAGGCAAAAATGGCAAGGCGGACTGGGTGCAACTCAGCAGAAAACACGCAGTGGACATCAATCCTGCATACAAGCACCTGTCCATTTTTGGCGGTAAACTAACGGATTGTATTAATGTCGGCGATGAAATCGCGCACGAAGTTGAGAAGCTCGGGATCCATCTCCCCTACCGAGAACAGAAATGGTACGGTGAACCCGGGGATGCAGTAAAGCAAGAGTTTCTCCATCGCGCCCGGTTAATGGATTTGGATGCTATGACACCGGAAGGTGCCTCAGAACCGCTGACACAACGATTCTGGCGGCGCTATGGACGTAACGCCATTAGTATGTTGGAGAGTATTCGTGAAGACGCCAGCAAAGCCGAACGACTGATCGCCAATGCTGAGTACCTGAGAGTGGAAATAGAGCATGCAGCCCGTAGGGAAATGGTGACTAAACTGGAAGATTTTCTGCGCCGCCGCTCCAAAATTTCGCTGGTAGTGCGTCACGAAGAGATCCTGGCGGCTCCGGGACTGCGGGAAGCCTGTGATATCTTATTTGGTGACGAAGCAGAAGCCAAACTGCAGGAGTACATTCAGGATATGGCCAGCAATTCCAACCGGTAAAAATCCTTGTGCCCTCAGGGTTAATGTCACAATTACAATTCGCCATACGCGGTTGCAGAAACTCTGATTGTCTATCTGTCCCGTATAACACAGTAATAGTGATATTTTGCCAAAAATACAGTAGGTCCAGATAATTTACCCAAAAGCCACTTTTAGCACCTGATTTATATAACATTTTTATTAAATTTGGAGGTGAGCTATAGGCATTTATAGAATTATAGTTATAATCGTTTTCGATTATAGGCTTCGGGCAGGACAGCAATGGGCAAAGATTCGAAAGAAAAGAGCAGGATTGAAAAAAACCTGGATAAAATCGCTGCTACAGAAATCAAACGCCATATTAAAGCTGAAATGGCGCTGGCGGGTTTAACTTATAAAGATCTCGCTGAGCGAATGTGCCAATTAGGCCGCCCTATCTCAGAGCAAAGCTTGCGCAACAAGGTAAGTAAAGGCTCACACCGAACCACATGGTATTGGGATCTGATGCGCGTGATCCGCAGCAACCCGGAAACTCCAATCCTGCCACCTCAGCAGTCAGAAGAAGATTAATCCCATGCCTGGCTCAACAGGCCCTAATACTCTGATGCACAAATTCCAGCTTGGCGATAACCTTAGGCGACAGTACAAAGGGGTAGGCATGACTATGTCCCATACTGCGGTTCAGACTATTCAAGGCATAGGTTAGCGGCAGCCAATGCTCAATAATGATTTTAAAATCTGACTGATTGTAGGGGTTAAACTCAACATCGGCTTCATAACCCTCCGATTTGGCCGCTCTTGGTCGCACCTGTAAATCAAATTGATACGCGGTTTCGAGTGTATCTACAATATGTAAATAGTGTGCAAAACTCTCCGCCCAGTCCTCCCAGGCATGGCTACTGGCGTAACTACTGACATAGTCATTTTGCCAGTTTTCAGGTGGGCCTGACGCGTAGTGAGATTGCAACGCCTGCGAATAGTCGCGGGTTTCATCGCCAAACACCGCCCTACAAGCCTCCAGCAGCGGACTATTTGCGATAAGTCGATCCCAGTAATAGTGCCCTGACTCGTGCCTGATATGACCCAAAATGGTCCGGTATGGCTCCGCCATTTGATGTCTCATACGCTCCCGCTCAGCAGGATCAGCTTCTGCAAGATTGATGGTAATATGTCCCTGGCTGTGCCCCGTCATAACCCGCTCACGTTCAGAAAATTGCGCCGGAGAATCACTTAAAAACGAAAAGGACAAACCGGCCACTGTATCCTGCTCTTTGCCCGTTAATGGCAACCCCAGCTGAATGACGCTGTATATCAGGCGTCGCTTTTCTTTTTCCATCGTATGCCACAGGGATAAGTTACCTTCAGTGGCCAAATTGGGGATGGTGTCATTCAGTCGGCAAGCGCGGCAGTATTCTTCGTTGTCCGATTCGGCCACCAACCAGTTGCAGACATTGTGTTCAGAATAGTTTTTACACTTCCTGTACGCAGCAGATGCCCCCACAGGAATGCGGTTTTCAGTGACATCGTCCTGCAGGGCCACAATACTCAGAATCTCAGGGGCAAAGCCTATCTGGTGCCCGCACTGGGTGCAGACAACGTTCTCAAAATACAACAAATTACGACAAACCGGACAATTGAATAAACGCATGTTAACCCCTCTGACATTGATGCAATACAGACGGCCCTGGCTTGCAGAAAGTCACATCAGCCTTCGAGTTTATGGAAGTATTCACCGACGATGCGATTGCGCCCTTCACTTTTGGCCCTGTACAGTAATTTGTCAGTCATTTTGACCAATGTATCTGCAGCCTGGTCTACCGGAAAGGCCGTACACAGACCACTGCTAAAGGTAGCGTAGTCGGCCACGGCTGAAGCAGCATGAGGAATCGCCAGCGCCGCGAAATCTTGTAACAACCCCTGCATTATTTTCGTGGCCTGCTCGAGGTCACAATCAAACAAAATGACAGCAAATTCCTCACCGCCGTATCGGGCCACAAAGTCTGAACCACGCTTGATGTTGGACTGTAAACAATCAGCCATGGACTTCAAACACTCATCCCCTGCCGGATGACCATAAATATCGTTGTATTGTTTAAAAAAGTCGATATCAATCAATGCCAGTGAGATGGGCGCTGAAATGCGACGGGCGTGACTCCAGGATTTTTCTAAATAGTCATTAAATGCACGTCGGTTGGAAATTTCGGTCAGGCCGTCTATACGTGCCAAATTTGCCAGCAATTCAGTTTTGCGAATAAGCTGTGCCTGAAGGTCTACACGCGCTTTTAGCACCGAGACATTGATTGGCTTTGAGATGTAATCACTGGCGCCTAATTTGAGGCCTTCTATTTCGTCTGATGGCTTATCTTTGCCGGTGATAAAAATAATATTCAGGTCGCCATAGAGATCGTGATTGGCTTTAACTTCCCGGCAGATATCCAGACCACTGCCATCCGGTAACCCAATATCCAGTAGCAGTATTTCAAAAGGTTGAGTCTGGAGCTTTTGCATCGCCTCAGCTTTATTGGCGGCGATGGTCAGGCGATAATTTTCTTCCAACTTTTCAGCAATGATTTGCTGACTGGCAGCGTCATCTTCCACAATGAGGATGCGATAGTTGTATTGTGAATTAGGCATAGGTCACAGTCCTGTAGGTCATCACAGCTACCATACAGGACGAAACTAACAGATGTACAGAGCAGGCCGGAATAATTTGGCGCACAAAACAAAAAAGCCCGAATCTTTCGATTCGGGCTTTCTCTGGTATGGCGCGTGTGGAAGGATTCGAACCTCCGACCGCCTGGTTCGTAGCCAGGTACTCTATCCAGCTGAGCTACACACGCTTTAAAACTTGTTCAATTTTTGAGATGTACGAGCACCTATTTAATTCAGCTTAAACTTCCACCTAAGGTAGTTTAACCCTTCCCTGGTGAAGGCTTCCAGCTCGGCGTCCGCTTGCCTCGCGTTCAAACCGGAAATTGCTCCAGGTATTCGCAATTTCAATTTCGGTTTTCACCCAGCTGAGCTACACACGCTTTAAAACTTGTTCAATTTTTGAGATGCAGCTGCATCTCTGTTTAGCGCTAAACTAAACTCATTATAATGGGTGAGCCAGATACTTCAAATATTGGAAACCATTTCAGGAATGGCGCGTGTGGAAGGATTCGAACCTCCGACCGCCTGGTTCGTAGCCAGGTACTCTATCCAGCTGAGCTACACACGCGCAGATATTTGAAAATCTACCAATTAGTCTTAAAAACTAAATGGCGGAGAGGGAGGGATTCGAACCCTCGATACCAGTAATAGGTATGGTTCCTTAGCAGGGAACTGGTTTCAGCCACTCACCCACCTCTCCTAACTTTGTCGCCAACTCCGTTACGAATAACAGCGTCAGTGCCAAAATGTGGATGCGAAGTTTAATGATTAGTGTGGCGAAGTCAAACAATTTTTTAAGGAAATTATTTGGATGCTGGCTATTTGAACAATGAAGCTAATAATTAACCAAAAAGTCAATATTTAGCGATGTTAATAACAAGCCGGCAATGGCCACATAAAGAAGAAAGGCTGGATAACCAGCCTGCTTTTAGAGATCAATCTTCGCTCTTATCAGCGCCCGATTCATGGGCTGCCAGCTGAGCATTTTTCTCTGCTTGTATGCGCATGTAAATTTCTTCACGATGCACAGATACTTCTTTTGGTGCATTCACACCGATTCGAACCTGGTTTCCTTTAACCCCTAAAACAGTGACTGTCACTTCATCACCAATCATCAGGGTTTCACCAACACGTCTGGTCAATATTAGCATTCTCTTGCTCCCGTTCCGTTATTCCAATGGTAAATCCTTTTCTAAATTCCAAGTGCGCCAATCATCCGGTTCAGCGCACCCGATACCGTTCCTTATTTTTTTGCGTCATTAAAAAACTGGTATGTAATTTGGATTATAGCTTATCTTCTAACCATGTCGAGATAGACTTTAGTCCAACTGACAGATTTTCGGGTTGAGTGCCACCTGCTTGGGCCATATCTGGTCGTCCACCACCTTTACCACCCACTTGTTGCGCTACAAAGTTAACCAGTTCGCCAGCTTTTACCTGATTGGTTAAATCTTTGGTAACGCCAGCAATCAAATTAACCTTGTCATCACTTTTCACAGCGAGAAAGATAATTCCTGAACCAATTTGATTTTTTAAATCATCCACCATGCCGCGCAAAGCTTTTGGTTCAACCCCTTCTAATTCAGAGACCAGCACTTTGGTACTTTTTATTTCAACAATTTTTGAAATAAGATCGTTCCCCGCCTGACTGGCCAACTTCTGTTTTAACTGTGCAACTTCTTTTTCCAAAGATTTTTGCTGTTGTGTTATCGCGTCTATACGGTCTGTAACCTTGTTCGGATCGGTTTTAAGTTTATCAGCAATGGTGCTTACTGCTTCAATGGCAGACTGCGTATAGGCCAGCGCGGCTGCACCTGTAATGGCTTCTATACGTCTGACACCCGCAGCGATGCCACCTTCAGAGGTAATTTTAAACAGGCCTATGTCGCCGGTACGCTCCACGTGAGTACCGCCACACAACTCAACGGAGAAGTCGCCCATGGAAACTACACGCACTTTTTCATCGTATTTTTCACCAAATAACGCCATAGCACCGGACGCTTTCGCCTCTTCCAGTTCCATCAATTTGGTCTGAAGACTGTTATTAGCCCGAACCTGTTGATTAACCATGGTTTCAATCTCACGCAACTGAGCCTTGCTGACCGCTTCCAGGTGAGAAAAGTCAAAACGCAGTTTGTCAGCCTCAACCAGGGAGCCTTTTTGATTAACATGGCTACCCAGAATTGTGCGCAGTGCAGCATGTAACAGGTGAGTGGCACTGTGATTTAATTTAATCTGTTGACGGCGTTCTGCGTCAATTTCAGTGGTTACTGTGTCGTTGACACTCAGCGCCGATTCCGCTTTGCCTTTATGAGCAACTGCTTTACCTAACTTAATAGTATCTGCGACAACAAATTGGCCATTTGCCACTTTCAGATAACCGGTATCCCCAACCTGACCACCAGATTCAGCGTAAAACGGTGTTTGATCCAAAATCACAACACCTTCATCTCCGGCGTTAAGTGATTGTACTGCCTGACCATCCTTAAACAACTCGACAACTTTAGCTGAGCCCTGTTCCTGCTCATAGCCGGTAAAATCAGAAATCTGTTCTGATTTCAGCATGTTATTGTAATCTGCACCGAAGTTGCTGGCCTGCTGTGAGCGTTTCTGTTGCTCTGCCATTGCAGCTTCAAAACCCGCTTCGTCTACTTTTAATGATTTTTCCCGCAGCACATCGTTGGTCAGATCCAATGGAAAACCGTAAGTGTCGTATAACTTAAACGCCACATCACCCGCCAGCGTGTCACCTTGCAACTGTGCGATAGCGTCATTCAGGATATTCATGCCACGATCCAAAGTACGGGAAAACTGCTCTTCTTCCAGCTTCAATACTTTCTCTACAACCGCTTGCTGCTCTTTCAGCTCTGGATAAGCTTCGCCCATCTGCGCAACCAGAGACGCCACCAGCTTATAGAAAAATACATCTTTGGCCCCCAGCTTATTACCGTGACGAACCGCGCGGCGAATAATTCGGCGCAACACATAACCACGGCCCTCATTAGACGGCATAACACCATCACAGATTAAAAAGCCACAGGAGCGAATGTGATCGGCAATAACCCGTAAGGATTTATCTTCCAGATCGCTAACCCCGACAATCCTGGCGGCATCAGCAATTAGATTCTGGAAAATATCTATTTCATAGTTGCTGTGTACGTTTTGTAAAATGGCTGAGATTCGCTCAAGTCCCATGCCGGTATCGATAGACGGTTTAGGTAGGGGTTCCATGGTGCCGTCAGCCTGACGGTTAAACTGCATGAAAACCAGGTTCCATATTTCAATAAAGCGATCACCGTCTTCTTCAGGCGATCCCGGTGGGCCACCCCAGATATGTGCACCGTGATCATAAAAAATTTCGGAGCAAGGACCGCAGGGGCCGGTATCGCCCATTGACCAGAAGTTGTCTGAGGTAGAAATGCGAATTATCTTTTCTGCCGGTACACCAATTTCTTTGTTCCAGATGTCGAACGCTTCATCATCCTCGGAATACACAGTAACCAGCAGTTTCTCTTCCGGCAGGCCCAGATTCTGAGTCAGAAAATCCCACGCGAAACGAATCGCTTCATTTTTAAAGTAATCACCAAAGCTGAAATTACCCAACATCTCAAAAAAGGTATGATGACGGGCTGTATAACCTACGTTTTCTAAGTCGTTGTGTTTACCACCGGCACGCACACAGCGCTGCGAACTTACCGCCCGGGTGTAACTGCGCTTATCCGAACCAAGAAAAACATCTTTAAATTGATTCATACCCGCGTTTGTAAATAGCAGCGTGGGATCGTCATGAGGCACCAGTGAGGAACTGGAAACTAATTGGTGGTTGTGACTCTGAAAATATTCAAAAAACGAGTTTCTGATCTCAGCCGTACTTTTGGTCATCGGGCATCCTAATTAAAATTCGCGAATTGTTTTGAAATAGGGCGCAAGATAGCATGAATCAAGGGCTAATTAAAATTGATTAGTTTTACCTGAGTATAAATAAACAGCTTTAATCCGAATTTTGATGGTTGCCGGGTAAAAGCGCTGCCAAAATCCCACACTAGGCCGTTTTTTGGGCAATGACAGTTTGGTAAAAATCCTGTTAGCATGTGGTTATTGCATCGCAACCCCAAGGACGAGAGAAAGACCAATGAATTTCTACACAGCCGTGATTCTGGGCGTAGTGTTAACCATCACTACCATGACACAGACAAAAGCGACGGAACACAACAATATGAACTTAAACCGCAGCCAACTTAGTCAATACCTCGATGCCCTGAATCAAAACCACAAAGCCATGTCTGCGGTTTATATCTCGGTTCAGGGACAACCCGTTTTTGAACACTATGCCGGCAGTGCTTCGGTGGCCAACCGGGTGCCGCTTTCCGCGACTACGCGATTTCGTATCGGGTCAGTAACTAAAACCTATACGGCGGTGTTGGTAATGCAGGCCATTGAGCAGCAGAAATTACGCCTGGACAGCCCCCTGAGTCGCTACTTTCCTGATATTCCCAATGCTGATGGCATCACAATCCAGCACTTGTTGAATCATCGCTCCGGTATACACAGTTTTACCGATGAACCCGATTACCCAACCTACATGACCAAAGCCAAAACGCAGGCTGAAATGTTGGATATCATAGTGCAATACCCCGCTGATTTTGAGCCGGATGAACGCCACGCCTACTCCAATTCAAACTACGTTTTACTGGGTTACATACTGGAATCTGTGTATCAAAAACCCCTTGCTAACATCATCGCGGAACACCTCAGTGAACCTCAGCAATTCACGGCTACACTTTATGGTGACGCCATAGATAGCGAGACAGAAGCCAGTTCTTATTATTACGCCGATGGCTGGCAATTGTCGCCGGAAACCCATTTAAGTATTCCTCATGGCGCCGGGGCAATGGTGTCAACGGCTAAAGAAGCTAATCAATTTATTAGTCGATTATTTCAGGGCAAGCTGGTGTCAGATGACAGCTTACAGGCCATGATCCGCCTGCAAGATGGCTATGGATTTGGTTTATATGCCCTGCCCTTTCACGAACATACCTTTTTAGGTCACAACGGCTCAATAGACGGCTTTTTATCAGCCAACGCCTATAACCCGGAAGATGACGTAGCCATCACTGTGTTAAGCAACGCCATGAATTACAGTTTCAACGACATTCTCATTGCGGTATTGAGTAGCCTGTATGGCAAAGAATTACTGATTCCTGACTTTTCCGCTAAAGCCCAGGCCCTGAACGAAACAACGATGACGAAATTGACCGGCGATTTCAGCAGTGAGGACCTGCCGTTGGATATCCGTGTTTTTATTGAAAATCAAAAACTGATGGCTCAGGCCAGCGGACAAGGCGCATTTCCGCTTACTGCCTATTCTGAACTGGAATTTCGTTTTGATCCTGCCGGTATTGTCATTAAATATGACGCAGACAGCCTGAAATCCAATAAATTTCAACGCTTTACGCTGATTCAGGGTGGCGGCAAATTTCTCTACAACATGAAATGAGTGAGCTTCAGAGCAAACTTAATCATCGTCGTTGCTCGTTAATGCATATTGGATCTGCTCTTCGGAAAAGCCCCGCTGCCACAGGTAACGTTTTTGTTTTTGACGAGCCTGCCAGTCCTGTGGCTCGGCGTCGCGAAACTTGCGTTGCCGCGCCTGACGGCAAAGTTCAAACCAATCTACCTGTGCATCTGCGACAGCTGTCTGAATTACTGCTGCCGACACCCGGTGTTGTTGCAGTTCGTCTCTGATCCTGGCAAACCCATAATACTTAGCAGCTCTGGACCGGATAAACATCTGGGCAAACCGGGAATCCGACTGATAATCTTGTTCTTTCAGGCGCAATACTTCAAGATGACAGGCGTTTTCATCAAAGCCCTTTTGCGTCAGCTTGCGTATAAGCTCAACCTGACTATGCTCGCGCCTGCTCAGTAAGCGAATAGCCGCTTCCCGAATCGGTGCAGTCAATTTGTTCTGGGATTCTTCAAACACGAAATCAGTTGGCCGTTTAATGTCGTTAAAATTGCAATTTTGTCCTGAATTAACTCAAATTAATAGTGAGCAGTGGGATCAACTGACACGCCATCACTATCCATTTTTACGTTATGCGTTTTTGCAGGCACTGGAAACATCAGGTTCAGTTACCGCAAAAACCGGATGGCAACCTTATCACTTATGGGTCACAGACAATAGCACACCGGTAGCCTGCATGCCGCTTTACATCAAAACCCATAGTTACGGTGAATACGTATTTGACTGGTCCTGGGCTGATGCCTATCAACGCTATCAGCTAAACTACTACCCCAAACTGGTAAACGCTATTCCTTTTACACCGGTAACGGGGCCGCGAGTAATAACATCAGCAACAACCGATAAGGCGACTATCGAAGCACAGATATTAAGCGCATTACAACAGGAGTCGCAAAAGTTAGGTTTGTCTTCCATCCATGTGTTATTTCCGGAATCGCTACCGGCACGCGACAATGCAACTTGGAGCACAAGACACAGTGTTCAGTTTCAGTGGTATAACCGGGGTTACAATGATTTTAATGATTTTCTGAGTCACTTTGCCTCGCGCAAGCGGAAAAATGTGAACAAAGAAAGACGCAAAATCCACGACAACAACATTGTTATTCGCCGTTTCTGTCAGGACAGTTTGCAACCGGAACATCTGGAATTTTTCTACAGCTGCTATCAACAAACTTATCTGAAACGCAGTGGTCACGAGGGATACCTCAACCTGGACTTTTTTAAAACACTATTTGCCACTATGGCGGATAATTTACTGATTGTGCAGGCGGAAAAGCACGGAGATCCTGTTGCGGCAGCACTTTATTTTTACGACAAAAATGGCCTGTACGGGCGCTATTGGGGCTCACTGCAAGACATTGACGGACTGCATTTTGAATGTTGCTACTATCAGGGCATAGAGTTCGCGATTGCCAAGCAAATACCGTTGTTTAATCCGGGTACCCAGGGCGAGCACAAGATTCAACGCGGCTTTGAACCCACCTTGTGCTACTCACAACACTGGTTGGCAAATCCGCAGTTCAATCGAGCGGTTCAGGATTTTGTGCACAATGAGCAACAGCACATCGCACAGTATCAGGCGCAGGCATGCAGCCTGTTGCCGTTTAAGCAAACCTGATGTTTATTGCACACCCCAGCGGCTCTGAATTTGCGCCAGCTCACCGTTGTCTTTTAATTGCTGTAAGGCGTCTTTGAATTGTTGTACCAGTGCATCGTCTGTCAACACATTAAAGGCAAAATACAGCTCACTGTTAAGTGACGGGAAGGCTGTAACTGGCTGCAGTGCGTTGAAGTCCAGGCCATTTCGCCGGGTTCTTTCCATCAGACCATTACGCGATTCGATAATCAGGTGGGTACGTTCCATAAAGAGCATTTTAAGACTGTTATTTGCATCTACAGAGCGAGTGATATTGCTAAATTCGAGTCCGTCCAGATATTCCGCAGCATTAGTACCAATAGTGACGGCGACATGGTAATCACGTAACTCATCAATTTGCGCAACAGGTTGCCGGAAACGAGATTTTAAGCCCCAAAACCAGGCTTTTTCTTCTCCTACTTTACCCACCCACTTAAACATGTTTTCCCGTTTCGCCGTGCGTGCAATGGAAAAAATCAATGCATTCTTTTGATTCAGGCTGTTTTTAAATGCCCGCGCCCAGGGCAATACGCGAATTTCATACTGCTGTTCCGTCAACTGAAAAAGACGACGCAATACCTCAACCGAATAACCGGTTAATTGCTGATTATCATCACGGTACTGAAATGGATACAGTATTTCGGTGTAAGCAATAATAGGCTGTGCGGTTACTTTAGTGCACCACAACACACATACCATTATTGCGACTGAAAAAGCTTTAAAACTCAATGAATCTCCTTAGTGCCGGAAGAGGATTGAAAGCGCCAACCCGCTTCGAAACAAACTTGTTTTTCCTGCCTTTCCACTAAACTAATACGCTCGTGAAAAGAACAACGCTCGTGAAAAGAACGGATTAAAATAAGTTGAAACGATGCAAAGGTCACGATTATTCCATGAATTTTCTGCCAGACAAATTCAATTACCCTCTAATTTATACAGAGCACCCCATAATCCGAGCCATCCCTGCCTGTTTTGTATTTCTCTTTTGTTTCTGTTGATTGCAAAACCCGACTCAATATATGCAATACAACTAACTTTCGTGGCGCAAAATTAACAATTCTGTTGAACATAATCATCTTTCGATTATATTTTAAGCATTCAGGTCAAATTTTTAGACCAAAGTATGATTGCTCCGACTGGTGACAAAATGCACTATTTTGTGGGAGGAGATTCACTAACCGACAAGCATGTGTTACAGTTTATCAATCGGTAAATTAATAACTCATCAATGTCTCAACGATAGTAAACATCATGCGAGTAAAAAGTAACAATCCAAAACATCTGGCTAAATCTAAATTGCTGCGCCAAATGCGCAAGGACGCTGGACTTACCCAACAGGAGATGGCGGAGCGACTTTTTATATCCAGAGAAACCGTGGTCGCTATAGAGAACTGTCACCAGAACACTATAGAAACGATCGAATCTGATTTGCAGGAAAAGTGGTGGGAGATCTGCCGTCCGCGTGCAACACCTAACACTTATCAAGCTTTCAAAGACTTTGTACTAAAATCCTTTAGGCTTTAATGCTGGCATTAGCCTTTGCGGAAAAAACCCTCTCAGGGCTGGTTTTCTCAGCCCTGGTGGTTGGCATCGCCACCTATTTTGGCCAACCCTTTATATTCGATCCAATTGTTCTAATATGTTTTATTGCAATCGCTATCACATTTAGAAGGAATATAGACTTACTTTCCATATGTTCAGTTTTCATAGCTGAAAGAGCTTTGGAAGAACTGATGTGGCGCTTTTTAGAGAATACGATCGCATTCAAAATCCCAAGTTACCTGATGCTCATCGCGATATGCTTTTATTTTTCTTCCGGTTTTATACGCGCCTATGCTTTAACATTTCTTACTTTAGCTGCGTCTATAGAGTTTTATTGGTACATCTCGGATTACGACGCTCCTTTTATACTCTGGTACTGTTATTTGATAACGATACTAATAATAGTCAGGAGGTTTCTACGAATGCGCGTATTTTGGTTGATTGAACTTAACCCTAAATGGGAGCCTGCGCCACTAGCATTAGATTCTCAATTACTACTAGCCAATGCAGGGTTTATAATTAGCAGCTCTCTCGCAGTCTTTGAGTTTTACATAAGACACTTAACGAGTTATAAAGAAGTGTTATATGTTTATAATTTTTTCCCATATTTCAATGGTATTCTTTCCGTTTTCATCCTGTATGTGATCATTATACAGAGTATTTTACACCTCAAGGCTATAGAACTCGAAGCTTAGCTGATTCAAAATTGCTCAATCCTCGATAAATCTTCATAATCACTTTTGTGGAGCGTCTCCCACATTTCTTAATGTGAATCGTGTCCCACAAAACAATCTAATTATTTAAAGAGGAAATTATCATGAAAAGTTTAAAAGTAATTTTGGCAACTGCACTAGTTCTAGCATCAACTGCAACTCTAGCTTCAGGAACAAAACAACCTGACCCAAATAAAACCCAGCGAGCTAACCCAATACTAATTCAAGACTCCGGAACAAAACAGCCAGACCCAACAGACAAAAATGGTAAAGGTCAAGTGATTGTAAATGACTCAGGTACAAAACAACCTGATCCGTTGAAGAATGATTCAGGCTACCCAACACTAATGGCGTTATTGAGTAAATACTTCTCAATCTAAGTAATTAGTTCAGCCAGCCGAATAAGGCCAGCTGGTGTCTGGCGCTTATTCCCCTTTTAATCATTGACTCAACAGGAGTCTGAATGAGAGATACGCTCGGGAATGGAACTCCCCCATCTTGCGTATATAAAGAAGAATAATAACATTCTCTTACCCAATTTTAGTACCTGACAGACATAAAAAAGCCCACCTGAAAGTGGGCTTGCGAGGTCATCTAAAAACCGGGAATTAGTACTCCCTGATGTTGATGCTGCCTCCTGAGGTATGCAGTTTCAGGCGTGGTCCACCGCCGTTAATTTCACCGCGAATTGACTTCTTCGAAATGCGGCCATTAACGTTGAAGTCAGTTCTGACTCTGCCACCACTGGTTTTGGCGTCGATGTCCACTTTCATGTCTTCAATCATGCGCACAGTAATCGAGCCGCCACTGGTATCTAACTTAGCATCATCGGTCAATTGTTTGGCAAAGATAGCATTGATGCTACCGCCAGAAGTGTGCGCGTTTAAATCTCCGTTCACTGAACCTGTAGAAATGGAGCCGCCACTGGTATGTAGCTCGACGTCACCGGTAATATCCGCTATTTCGATACTGCCACCGGATGTATGGGCATCAACGTTGCCGTTTAAATCCTCAATATCAATTGACCCGCCTGAGGTTCTCAGGTTTAAGTGGTAGTCTTTAGGCACAGTGATAGTGAATTTAACCCGCATATTACGACCCCAAAACCGATCGCCGCGATCAAAGGTGCCCACTATCGACACATCACCGCCGCTGGCTGAGTGGGACACTTTAAAATCCTCTGCGTCATCTCCCTGAATATCCACTTCAATCTCTACTTCTTCTTTATTGTGAGTTTGAATTTGCAATGAACCGACATCCGTTTTTAGCTCCAGGGTGCCGCCGTTACTCACCTCATAGGTATGTTCAATGTCAGCGGCATGGGCTAATCCGGTGAAGATCACCGCGCCTGCTAAAGTCACAATACTGCGTTTTATGGTTTGAATTTGTTGCATCATGTTGTATTTCCCCTTGTTTAACCTGAGTTTTGTTGCCCGCTCCTGTGGATTCAGGCATATATGACTGATTGCTATTACCAGAGTTTGTCGTTGTCCCTGTCAAAAAGGTTTAAAACACGCTTAAATTTTTTTCAAGACAATACGCTGTCTTTAGCAGCCACCAGCAAGACAACACAGGTTTACAAAATCCGAGGGGAAATTATGGCTTGTCAGATATGCCGCCGGTCAGGCTGTGCTACACTCCGGCATCACTCTACAATAATGATAAAATCACATCGGAGACACCAGTGACGGATTGGGTAAAACAAGCCATCAATAAAATTGAATCGGATTATCAACGCTCTGCCGACACCCATTTGATAAAATACCCACTGCCAGCCGTTGAGGGTATTCAGCTCTATTTAAAGGATGAAAGTACCCACCCCACCGGGAGTTTAAAACACCGTTTGGCGCGGTCTTTGTTTTTGTATGGGTTGTGCAATGGCAATATTCAGGAAGGCACTACGATTGTCGAATCCTCGTCCGGCAGTACCGCCGTCTCCGAAGCCTACTTTGCGCAAATACTGGGGTTGCCTTTTATCGCAGTAGTGCCGCAAGGCACCTCTGAAGAGAAGGTCGCGCAAATTGAATTTTATGGTGGTCGCTGCCATTTTGTGCCCCCTGCTGAAATCTACTCGGCAGCAGCTTCGCTGGCCCAGCAAACTAACGGTTATTATATGGACCAGTTTACCTTTGCCGAGCGGGCTACCGACTGGCGAGGCAACAACAATATTGCGGAAAGTATTTTTAGTCAGATGCAACGGGAACCCAATCCAATACCCAGTTGGGTAGTGGTCAGTGCCGGTACCGGCGGAACGTCTGCCACTATTGGTCGCTACATCCGGTTTCAGGGATTTGACACCAAAATGCTGGTTGCTGACCCCAGCAACTCGGTATTTTACGACTATTTCCACAATGGCGATGCCGCTATCACCTCCTGTCTTGCCACTAATATTGAAGGCATCGGCCGTGCCAGAGTAGAGCCGTCTTTTATTCGCACCGTGGTAGACGAAATGACAAAAGTCCCTGACACCGCCTCAATTGCCACCATGCAACAGGTCAATAAAACCCTCAACAGAGAGGTGGGCGCATCGACCGGAACCAATCTTTACGCAGCATTCGCATTGATCGCCAAAATGTACGAGCGAGGAGAAACCGGCAGTGTTGTTAGTATGATTTGTGACTCGGGCAACCGATACAAAAATACCTATTACAATCCGCAGTGGTTGGCTCATAAGGGGTTGTCCGGCGATCAGGAAAAGTACCAGCAACAATTGCAACACTTTCATCAAACCGGTCAGTGGAGTCTGCAGGAATGCTAAGTTATCAACATCATTATCACGTTGGCAACCATGCCGATATCCTTAAGCACTGGGTGCTTTTTGAGTGCCTGAGTTATATGCAAAAAAAGGATAAACCCTTTGACTATATTGATACCCACGGTGGTGCAGGCATTTACCGGCTCAACGACAGTAAAACCCAAAAGCTGAAAGAATTCGAGACAGGTGTCACCCGGCTACTGGCTGAGCCCATAGCGGAAATGCAGGATTTTGTAGCATTACTGCAAGGCTTTGTCGCTCAGGGGCAATATCCCGGCTCACCAGGCCTGGTCAATGAGCTGTTACGCCGCGGCGACAAGAGCTGGTTGTTTGAGTTACACCCGCAAACCTTTGCGGAGTTAGCGCAGCACTGTACCCGAAAAAGGCAAACATTTGTTCGCCAGGAAGATGGTTTTGTGGGTTTGAATAGCTTGTTACCGGTAGCCAGTAAACGTGCGTTGGTGCTGATTGATCCTTCCTACGAACTGAAAGAAGATTACGAAAAGGTTATCGAAACTGCGGAAAAAGCCCGTCAAAAAATGCCGCAAACCAGCCTGTTGATTTGGTATCCGGTGGTAGACAGGCTGTACGTAAACCTGATGCTGCGCAAAATCCAAAAATCCACTTTGCGCAATGTGTTGCAGTTAGAACTATGCATCGCGCCAGACAGTGACGAAAAAGGTATGACAGGTTCGGGCATGATTCTGATTAATCCTCCCTGGACAATGGCGGAACAGGCCAGGCGCCTGCTGCCGGAATTAACCCGGGTACTGGCTGGCGATGCCGGTGAGTTTGCGGTAAACAGTCTGATACCTGAATAGTGACAATTACAGGCGCAATACTCACTATTGCGCCACCTCCCGCCTTTTTCGCGTTTTTTTGTTGCACCCGGGCGCATTCAACGCCACAATTTTATCAGCCATCGTTACGCAGCAGCCCGCCAGGTCAGGATTATGTTAGGCAAATTATTCGCATTTTTATCTCCGGCCCCCAAAAAGGCCCCTTTGCAATTTCTGGACAGTACACCTGCTCCTGCCGAAGCCAAGACAAAAAAAGCGAACAAGCCAGAATATAGCGCAATTGAAACGTTAGAAAAAAAGTACGGTGATATCACGCAACAGGAAATAGACGCTGCCCAGGATTTTATGAATAAGAAATCCTTTCGCTTTTACACCTTTTTATTGGGAGAAGAGTCAGAACAAAAAACGGTGAATGCGTTGGAAAAAAAGATCCTGATTGATACCAATAAAATGCTTAACCGACCAGAGGTGATGATTCAGCATTTGCCACAACTGCCCCAGTCTGTCACTCAGTTAAAATCCATGTTGGAGACTCAGGATTTTAATCTGGATGAGTTTTCTCAAATTGTGCAACGGGAGCCGGCGCTAGCCAGTCATATGGTAAAAGTGGCGAATAGTCCGATGTACAACCACTCCGGAAAAGAAATCTCCAATCTCGGTCATGCTTTTATGTTAATCGGTGCCGAAGGCGTTAAAGAGCACATTCTGATGCGCTTTTTTAAACAACTTCTCAATATTCGTCCCATCTATTTTAAAATGTTTGGTGCAAAAATCTGGGACCACAGCCTCAGTACCGCGATGGTCGCTAAACATATCGCTGCTAAAAACAAGCTAAACCATGAGGCCGCGTATCTGAACGGACTCATTCACGACATTGGTAAAATCATGATTTTTCAGTTGATGGTTAATGCGTTTCGCAATGCCAGTCCTGATGAAAGCCCAAATTCCCTGATATTCAAAAAACTACTCAATGAAAAATCGATGCAGATCAGTGTGATGGTGGCTAAGGAGTGGCAGATGCCTGAGGCCGTGGTACAGGCCATTCAGGATTTAGCTTTAACCATAAAACGCCCGGCAAAAACTAAGATGGGTCGGGTATTATATGAAGCTAACCTGGTGAGTGAACTGGTGATGTTACACCAGAACTCACCATTGTCGCCGGAACAATACCTGGAAATCGCGAAGTCGGAAAAACTGAGTCGCGCTGCCACCGAATCACTCTTTAACAGTGTGGTGGCCGAAGGGAATTGATGGCTATTAGCCTGTTACAGTATATTGCGGTAATCTGGATACAAAGGAGCGGGAATGGAATTTTTATATTATGGTGCAGCAATATTACTGGTGGCTATTGCGGCAGCGCACTCATATCTCGGTGAGCGCTTTATTTTATCGCGGCTGTTTACCCGCACAAACCTCCCTAAGCTGCTTGGCAGCGATGATTTTACCAAACGAACGTTGCGCTTTGCGTGGCATATCACGTCTGTTGCCTGGCTGGGGTTTGCCGCCATTATTGTTTGTATGAGTCATCCCGGTGCAGAAAACCTGTCAGTGATCCACATTATCGCCGCAACTTTTGCCGTCCATTTTTTAATTTCACTGCTTGGCTCTGGAGGCAAACACTTGTCCTGGATTGTGTTTGGCCTGATCAGTGTTTTATTATGGTTCGCCGTTTTGCTTTAATCCGGGCCACAAAGCGTTCAGCGAGCATAGATTTGCTACTGATTCTCACACCTTAAATTGCCGGGCCACTTCATCTAAGGACGCTGAGATATCAGCCAACGAGGTGGCCGCCTGTTTGGTTTCCTTACTGCTTTCCGTAACCCGCTCGCTGGCTTCCTGAATCACGTCAATACTGTTGCGCATTTCTCCGGCATCACCTTTGATATCCTGGCCTAAAGACGCCAGAGCGCCATTTTCATCACTTAGTCGCATTACTGTTTTTTGTATGTCATCCAGCGAATTCACTGTTGCCTCTGCCAGGGCAACTGCTTCGGTGGCTTTTTCCTTATTGGAATCCATCGATGTAACGGTGGAGGTAATTGAAGACACAATTTTATCCAGGATTGTATTGATCTCATGGGTGGAATCATGAGTTCTGGATGCCAGTGTCCGCACTTCGTCGGCCACCACCGCAAAACCTCGACCAGATTCACCGGCGCGGGCAGCCTCAATGGCGGCATTTAATGCCAGCAAATTTGTTTGCTCGGCGATTTCTGCGATAGTTTTAACCACTGAACTTACCTGATCACCGGCATTTTTTAAACTTAACAACATTTCTGCGGATTTCTCAATATCGCGGGCAAGCGCGCCAATACTGTCGGATGTATTACTGACACTGTTGGCCCCTTCGTGAACCTGCCCGGCCCCTTTCAGCGCGGTTTCTGAGGCGGCAGACGAGCGGTTTGCAGAATCCTCAATAGAGGCTTCCAGCGCACTGATCTTGTCCAGCAGTTCCCGAATGTGACGGGAAAACAACTGAACCTGCTCTTCTGATACTTCTGCGGAATGATTTAACTGTCCTACTGAATCCACCAGCACGGTAGCCGAACTTTGAATTTCTTTGTTGCCTAGACGAAATGCCGTCAACAGTTCATTGACGCTGTTTGCCGCATCTGCCACTTCATCATCACAGGTCATGGAAACATCAGTAGACAAGTCATGCTCTGCGACAATGCGGTCCAGTTGCGTTGACAATGACTTGATGGGCCTGGCTATTTTTTGTTGCGCCATCAAAAATGATCCCAGCGTAATCGCCAGTGTTAACAACACTGACAAAACGATCAAAGTACGCATAATGGAAATCTCAGCGCTGATGTTATCTGAGGCATCGGTGGCATTATTGGATGCCTGCGTTTTGACCTCAGTCAGCAATTTTTGCAACCCTTGCATGTTTTGCTGAATATCGGCCAGTGCCGTTCTGGCACCATCCCAGTCGATGTTAGACGCAGTCATAATGGTTTGCAGACGGGTTACATCCCGCCATACTTTTTGCTTTTCGCTCTCTAATTTTTGACTGCTGGCCAGACCCGCCCGGCTGATATCCTGAAGGTGATTGTCCAGTTGTTTTTTGAGTTGATTAATTTCCCGTTGAAATCCCTCCTGTTCAATGGTGAGTCCATACAAACCAAAAGACGCCACCTGAACACTGCTCAAACTAGCGGAGGCTTGTTCCACAGCGCGTAACGTGGGTAACGTTTCCTGAACAAAGGTTTCTTTTTGGGCAAAGATAATAGACGATTCGCGATACATAAAAAACGACGTAACAACAAGCACCATCACTATGCCTGCGTACCCCAACATCACTTTTTTACTGATGGAATTGAAAAGATTCATACTGTTTTCCCGTTCGTTTTTTTGGCCTGGTTAGTCGCCATTCAATACCTGCTCAGCATCCCTTATGGTCGCTGCAAAAACCCTGAATATTTATAGACCAGATAACCCGATTAATCATTGCGTTAAGTCTGATTGATTGCAGCTTCCGCCTCGTGAATTTTATCCAGAACAGATAAGATCATGTCTCGATTAAAGGGTTTGGTGATATGGTGCGTCATGCCCGCTTCCAGTGAGGCGGTTTTATCCGATTCATAGGCATTGGCGGTTAACGCAACAATCGGTATCGCCATGCCCATTTCGAACCGTATGATTTTGCTGGCAGTGAGCCCGTCCATTTCAGGCATATTGATATCCATTAAAATAAGGTCGTAATGATGGCGTTCTACCTGCATTATTGCCTTTTTACCATTGTCTACGTGTGTTACCGAATGTCCTTCTGACTCCAGAATGTGCATCGCAATTTGGGCATTTATCTCGTTGTCTTCCGCCAGTAATATCTTGAAGGACAACTGTTTTACTTCGTCTTTGTCACACAAACGGCGCATGGTAGAAAGAAACATTTGTTCATTGATGGGTTTGTTAAACACCGCTGAGAACTGATCAGGTAACTGACCTTTAAAATGAGCAATATCTGAGGCGGCAGAAACCAAAATAAAGGGGGGACAGGGTGTGGTGGCATTATCAGACAATTTTCCAACCAGTGCGAAACCATCCAGGTCTGGCATGTGCAAATCCACTACAACGGCACAGTATTCCTGCAACTTGTGGACATCTTGCAAAAACGCGGTACCACTTTCGTAACAATCGCAGGGGATATCAATTTGCTGTAGCAATAATTCGATATAGCAACGGCTGCTTTCCAAATCATCAATCACCGCCACTTTTTTCTGTTTGAAATCAGGCTGAAAGCGCACTTCTTTCACGGTTTGTTGAGACTTTTGCAGCGGCAGGAAAACCTTGAAGGTGGTACCTTTGCCAAATTCACTTTGCACTTCAACGTTGCCGCCCATCATTTTCAGCAACTCTTTGGTTATTGCTAATCCCAGCCCTGTTCCTCCGTACATACGTGTTGTGGAATCGTCGGCCTGAACAAATTTTTTAAATACTTTCTGCAGCTGTTGTTCTGTCATACCAATACCGGTATCTACCACCAGCAGTGACAGGCGATAGCCCGAATCCAGTTCTTCGACATTGACCGAGACGCTGACTCTGCCCTGTTCAGTAAACTTAATCGCATTACTAAGCAGATTATTAACAATTTGCATAAGCCGAATGCCATCCCCACGGACCCACTGAGGTATGGCAGAAAGGGACACATATTCAAATTCTAAACCGCGGTTTTCGCAGGTTACCGCGGCCGGGGCCAAACAGCTATCCAGTATTTTAGGCAATTCAAAGTCATTGCATTCCAACTGCATTTTACTGGCTTCAATTTTGGAAATGTCCAAAATATCATTGATCAGTTGCAGTAATTGCTCGCCTGAGTATCGCGCTTTTGACAAAAACTCTCTGCGCTTTTCCTGGGACGCCTCGTTGTTAGCCAGTTCAATCATGCCAAAAATGCCATTCATGGGGGTCCTTAGTTCATGGCTCATAGTGGCCAAAAACACAGATTTTGCAGTATTCGCTTGCTCAGCTTCCTGGCGCAATGCGTCAGCCCGATTTTTTTCTGCCAGCAAATCAGCGAGAGTTTGTTCCACTGCCTGTTCCATGGGCTTGAATATATAGAAAAGCTCAATGACCAGCACGAGCAACGTCAGCAACCAGAGTAATAACTCGACACGGGTGAGTAATTGTACCTTTTGCTCAGCCTCGCGGGTAAATTGGGTAACCACCTCATTCAATTGGCGCAACAAAGATTCGGTATTGTCGGATTGAAATACAGTGCGTTGATAGTCATTTCTGTTAGCCGCTTTTTTCGCTTCGGCGATGTAATGCAGTACCCTGTCGTGCAGGCTGCCATTTTCTGCTGACTCAAAATACAATGCGTTGAGTGTTGGACTCAAAACCTCGTTGTCGTTGGGTTGTTCAGAACCAATTAAAAACCAATGATTTTGTTGAAACTGGTCGATGGCGGCTCTTAAACTCGCCTTTTGTTTTGGTGCGTATGCTTCATCTGTATCCGAAACCAATTGCAGTTGATTGATATGCAACGCAATTTTTTGCGACAACATGCGCTGCATGCCCGCTATATTGACGATTTGCGCATCGTCCTTTTGATTGGCCAATAAGAATTGAATTCCCAACGCTGACGCGGTTACCAAAATGGCAATCGCGGATAGCGCCAGCAAATAACGGCTCCGGATTCTGTGGTGTATGGGTTTTAGCGCACTCAAACTGGTTTCCGACAAAAAATTCGACTTAGCAATAACCTGTCAGGTTATTGTCAGGTTGTATCTTTGAGCGCCGCCCGCGCAATTCACAGGTGGCGACACAATGCATACAACTATAAATTTATGTCATGACAGCAAGATTGCCAGTTTTTAACACTATTACAACCACAAGGTGACACACATTCATTTACAATCAGTATCCGGTTGGCGATGGTATTGGCGCCAAAACCTGTCCATAATATGTCGCCTGAATTGTTGCTAACGCAGCTCGTTAAATTTGATATTGGATACACTATGGTAAGAATCATCCCATTGGCACTATTGCTCAGTATGCTGAGCGCCTGTGTTATTCACGTTGGCCCCGGCAGTTACCGTTCTCCCAACAGCGGAGAGGACAGCGTATTTGGCGATATTGAAGTGGCCAGTGGTCAAACAGTAGGCGACGTTGATACTGTCAATGGTGATATTCAGATAGGTCACGGCGCGACCGTCGCCAATGTCAGCTCAGTGAATGGCGATATTGAACTAAGTGATAATGTCAGCAGCCAGCGTATCTCTACGGTAAATGGCGACATAGATGGTGGCAAACAATTGCGGGTTTTAGCCAGTATCGATACCGTCAATGGCGATTTGACACTGGATGGCAAGAGCAAGGTTAATGGTGACATTACGTCAGTTAATGGCGATGTCACACTACGCACAGTCACCGTTGCCGGCAACATTTCCAATGTAAACGGAGATGTATCAATCTATGCCAACAGTGTTATCACCGGTGACATTGTCTTTAAGAGCAACGAAGACAACAGCGCACTGCGAAATGAGCGCCCCACCCTGGTTATCGACGCCGATGTTGTGGTGCAAGGACAGATTATTCTGCAGCGCCCGGTTGAGCTGCACCTGAGCAACTCAGATCACCTGTTGAAAGTTGAGCACCAATACCAATCTTTGCAATAGTCGGTCTATCGCTCCTTAGCGCCAATTTCAGACCGTGTAAAATAGCGGCTAGCAGGGTCAATGTGTTTACTGACTGAAACATTTTAGTTATGGTGTTAGCCGCTTCTAACGGGTAGCATGACTGCTACCGAGATCCCCGTTTAATGCGTAGTAAGGCAAACTATTAATTCTATGAAATACAAGCTTTCTGTACTGGCTACTCTGTTGTTGGCAACCCCGACTTCTCTGCTGGCGGCAACTACACCAACGCCCCAATACCCCGAAGTCACAGAGCAATTATTTGCGCAATGTAAGGCGGATTTCGCGCTTCTGGCAAAGCAACAAGGCGTCACCGATGACACCATTACCCGCGCATTGCTACCGGCAAGCTTGCAGGCGAAGGTGATTGAATATGATCGCAATCAACCGGAGTTTGTGCGCACCTTTCCAGATTATGTCAGCAAACGCGTTAATGACTGGCGTATCAACAAAGGTCGGGAAATGCTGAAGGAGCACAGCGCCTTACTGCAATCCCTGAACCAGCGGTACGGTATTCCGGCACATTACCTGGTAGCCTTTTGGGGGCTGGAAACTAATTTTGGCCAATACAAAGGCAAAATGCCGATTGTGGCCTCTTTAGCCACGTTGGCCTGTGATGAGAGACGCTCGGAGTTCTTCACCAAAGAACTGTTAAAAGCGTTGCAGCTCATTGAAAAAGAGCGCATTGACCCGGAGCAAATGGTGGGCTCATGGGCTGGCGCCATGGGACACACTCAGTTTATGCCCAGTGCATACCTGAACTATGCGATTGATGGCGATAATGATGGTAAAGCGGACCTCTGGAACAGCGTACCCGATGCGCTCACGTCAGCGGCAAACTTTTTACAAGGTCTGGGTTGGAAACCCGGCTTTCGTTGGGGCCGTGAGGTAAAGTTACCGGACAATTTTGATTACCAACTCATTGGCCGCAGCACCAAAAAATCGTTAACCGAATGGCAGGGGCTGGGATTAACCAAAGCCGATGGCAGCCCGCTGGGTGCCGCCGAAATCAAAGCTTCGGTTTTGCTACCGGCAGGCCATGAAGGACCTGCATTTGTCATTTATGATAACTTTTCTGTCATTATGCGCTGGAACTTTTCGGAATTTTACGCCATTGCGGTGGGCTATCTGGCAGATCGTCTGATAGGTAGCGGAGAACTGGTACAGCCGCTCCCGGAGCTACCCACTTATACCATTGCAGACATGCGTACTTTACAAGTTAACCTGAACCAGCTTGGATTTGATGTGGGTGAGCCGGATGGGATCCTTGGACCTGCTACCCGCAACGGCATTCAGGGATTTCAGGTTGCGCATAAGCTGGTTGCAGATGGTTTTCCATCCCTCAGGGTGTTTGAAAAGCTGCAACAACTCACTGGTGAAACCAGCACCAATTAAGGTTTTATCAGACCCGCACTCTGTGCTTCAACGATAGACAGAGTGCGAACTTCCGCGACTTCTTGCTCTTCGACATAGTTGTCAAATTGCAGTTGATTGGCAAAACGTACCATCACCGGCGCCGCAATCGGCATATCGTAGTTGTCCAGGCCAAACAGAACCCGCTCGATTTCCATATCAGAAGAGCGCAGAATGTACTGCATATTGCTGGCGGGGCGTCTAACCGCAATATCATCCTTACCATCACCATCATAATCCGCAATAACAGGGATGTCGTATTGGTCACGGCCAAATTCGATTCGTATGATTTGCTCATCGCTGGAACGCTGGATATACCAGGCGTGCTCTGAGGGGCGACGAATCGCCAAATCAGTCTGGCCATCACCGTCATAATCTCCAGGCACGGCAATATCTTCGTCCTGCATTCCAAACTGATAGCGCAATATGCTCTCGTCTCGGCTGCTGAGTATGTACCAGAACTTGGTAGATGGGCGTCTGACTGCAATGTCAGCTTTGCCATCACCATCATAATCACCAGGAGTCGGAATATCCTCAGCCTGCTGACCAAAACTGTACCGTAAAATTCGTTGATCTGAGGCCAGCCTGATAAACCACTGCTGAGTAGACGGCCTGCGAACGGCGATGTCTGTGATGCCGTCGCCGTCATAGTCAGCCGGCACCGGAATATCTTCACTTTGTAAGCCAAACTCAATGCGCATCAACTCGCCGCCGGACGAAGGGGCAATATACCAGAGCTTGTTAGATGGACGTCTGACCGCCACATCCGCGATGCCATCACCGTCAAAATCACCACTGACTGCGATATCACCTGGATCTTTGCCCAATTCAATACGTTGAATCTCGCCATCAGTGGAATTGAGTATGTATTGCATGGCATTAGATGCGCGTCTGACCGCCACATCCGCCTTGCCATCACCATCGTAGTCAAAAGCAACGTGCTGAGTAACAGGCGCGCAATCATCACCTCGGGTTTTGTCTAATGGCGCACAATCAGCTTCGTTCAAAATACCATCATTATCCCGATCCGGGTCCTGATTATCACCAATAGTGTCACCGTCAGCGTCCGACCACTCGTTGCTATCATAGGGAAACGCGTCTTCATTGTCCGGTACACCATCAGCGTCGCTGTCATCGGCGTTTGCGGCATCGAAGGGCAAGGCATCGCTTAAATCATCAATACCGTCGTTATCGTCATCGGTATCCAGTAAATTACTCAGCCCGTCACCATCAAAGTCTTGCAAGTCAGTTTCCAGCGGCAGACATTCACCATGGCTCAGCAAACGATCGATATTCCAGCTCTCTACCACGGCTTCATCCTGGCAGGTCATATTGGTGGTAAAGAACTGCAAGAACTGCAACTGGTCTTTGAGGTGTACGATGGGGCGTAAATCTTCAATCGCAGTGTAACGAAAATCCAGCGCAATAATTTCATTGAGATATTTAAAACCCTCAAGGGAAACCACCTCAGTATTGTTAACCGATAAAAATTGCAAGCGGGGAAAACGCTCAATTCCCGACAAACTGGCGACATTCGCCTGAGGGCAATTAATGACATCGATTTCTTCATTACTCAGCCAACTGTCTTCGCTTTCTTCAAGACAGCTGATTAACGCACTATCCAACCCGGCAATGGCCTGGTCTGCCGGCAAAGTAACAGATTCATTATGAGTTTGAGCTACCCGTAAAGCCACCGCATTCATTGCGCGCACAGCATCGGCACCATCAGCGCCGTCAGCTGGCAGACCACAGGGTAATTCGGCCAGACAGGGTAATTCGGGGGACGAAAAATACGGCACAGCAACTGCGTCACCAAACGCCTGAGGATACGCCATAACGGTACTAAACTGGTCCACGACGCCGTAACCGCGTCCCCAGCTAAACACCGTCCCTTCACCACCTTGCGCTTCGGCGTGATCCAGGCCCAGGTTGTGACCAATTTCATGGCCCAGAGTATCACTGCTACACAACTGAACATTACCACTGGTAAATCGGGTATTTAACGCCACCAGGTTTACCGCGAAGCGGTAGTCGAACGCCTGCAGTGCATTGCCATTTAACCAGCTTTTACCACATAAGCCATCTGGCAATGTATGGCGCATAACGGTGACAATATCCGCCCCGGCTGCCAGGCGGGCTTGCCATATTGGCATCATCAGTGCGTCGTCAATATCACCGTAGGTGCTGTCATTTGCACCGCTTTTGGCTAAATTATCCAGTATTTGATCAGCATTGTATTCATCCAGGTCGGCGCTGACTCGGGCGCCAATTTGCAATTCTATATTGACGCCACTGGCGGCATAAATCGCATTGTTTATCGTGACCAATTGCGTCAGATAGTCATCAGGAGCAAGTTGATAAGCCTCAAATTCGGGGGTGGTCACAAACAGGACTTTTATAATCGCGGGGGCTTCGCTGAGTGTGCTGGCTGCTGAATCAACAGACGCCGGAGAATTGTTTACCGAAGTGCTATCTGCCGAAGTATTATCTACCGGACGACGTTTAACATCAGACTCACTGCTGGCCCAGCGCATTTCTTTGGACAGTACACCATCTTCTAATCGCCAGACACCGTTTTGCGTAGGTATCCAGGCACTGACCCCATTCTGGCCGATAAATAGTTTTGCCTGCAACAAACTCTGTTGCTCACTATGGCGCAGTGTCCATATGTCAGTATTGGCTGTGCGGCTTTGCGACTCTGCATATAAGATCAATTCACCTTCGGGAGTGGCAAAAGCATATTTTTGCCCTTTGGTCAGGCTCGCTAACACTGACTGATGAATCACTACGTTGGCGTTTTTTTGTTGGTTTGTCGCTGAGCTGCGACTTTGCACTCGGTTCTGCTCCTCCACCTTTATTATCTGCCACACAGATGCCGGGTCCGCAGCATGGCCGAACGCACCATTCACGTACACTAAGAGCAGTAAAATTGTGGAACAAAATTTGGTTTTCAACATCAACAAAGCATTGGCGAGTTTCATAAGGTGACGATCTGAATACAAGTTTTATTCCAGTAAACCGTCAATTTTTAAGTGTTTTATTAAAAAAACAGCTTAATTTTTATTCTAAATGAATAAAACGCTTAGCTAAAGTTGTAATTAAGCAGGTTGTGCAGAATATGCAGCAGGCGGAAATGGTTTATACAGGTGCCCGGTAACGCAGGACACGGACACCCGGGGGGAGCTGACCAATCAGCTCATTTTGCGAATCATGCTATCCGGTGCGATGCGCATTACACGTTGCAGAATAGCCCAGGGCCAGGAAGGGACATAACTATTGGCTTTTTCCCGATTAATGGCTTTCACCATCGCCCGGCATCCGGTTTCTGTGTCCACAATAAACGGTACTTTTTCCACCTTCTCGTTGATTTCACTGCGAATAAAACCTGGGTGAACACAACTCACCTTTATAGGTGTATTCATCAAATCCAGTCGTATCCCCTCTGACAGCGACGTAATAGCCGCTTTGGTGGCGGCATATACCGTCATCGCCCGGCGAAATCCCCTTACTGCACTAATAGAGGAAATGGTCACCAGATGACCGCTGTTTTGAGCTCTGAAAATCTCTACCGCCGCTTCGCATTGCGCGATAGCGGCGACAAAATTGGTTTCGGCGGTTTGCTTGTTGGCATAAAAGTAACCCGTACCAATTGAAGCCCCTTTCCCCATCCCGGCATTGACTATCACCCGGTCAAGGCTGCCCATGTCATCGCGAAACGCCTTAAACGTATCGAATACCGCTTCATGGTCGTTCACATCCAGTGGCCGCAGGAACACCTTAATATCGGGATTAATTTGCTCAAGCTCGGCTTTTAATGCTTCCATACGCTCGACTCTGCGTGCGCACAACGCCAGATTACAGCCCTGTTTGGCAAACTCAAGAGCCATGCCTTTGCCAAGACCCGAGCTGGCGCCGGTGATCAGTATGTTTTTTCTCGTACTCATAAAAACGTCACTCTTATTATTTATAGGTAATCATATGGCGCAGATCGGACTTTTCAAAATGACTGTGCTCATTCAGTGTCGCCAGAATAACCCGGTTAGGCGTTTTCACAATTTTGCTCAGGCCGCAATTGGTCAACGTCCAGTTTAGCGACAACATCTTATCATCAGATAGCCCCAACAACTGCTGCGCAATGATAGATATGGGGCCGCCGGAGGTAAAAACGACAGCCACCTGGTGTTGTTTCAGCGTCGCCAGCAGCGAAGTTGATGCAGTTTTAACCCTGGATTTAAAGGCCTGCCATGACTCGGGATAATCTTGATATTGCCCACTTTGCCAACGCGCCATCGCCTGCGCGAATAAACCGGCAAACTGGGTTTTCGGATTGTCAGATTGGGCTAATAATTCGCGGGTTCCCGCTGCTGTTTTCAGTCGTGGCTCAAATGCCGCCAGCACTGCCTGATGGTCATATTCATTCCACAGAGATTGCGTCTCAGAACTAATCTGAATGTGGCCCGAAGCCAGCGCCAAATCTCGCGTTTGCTGGTGCCGCAACATGGTTCCGCTCAGCACAATATCCGGTGTACCAATGCGTTCAAACAACACTTTCCCCAGTTGTCGGGCTTGTGCCATTCCCAATTCTGACAAGGCATCATAATCTTCTGCGCCGAAACTGGCTTGCCCATGCCGGATAAGATAAATACTGGCCATCAGCGTTTCTGCCGTTTGATGGCTTTTTTGCAGCGCCACAGCAAATAATGCACAAATACCCAAAATTGCTTGTAGGCCGGGTTCCGGGTTTGCTTGTGGTGATAGCGATAGTAAATTTGCTGCACAATACCTGCCAGCCGGAACAAGCCATAGACTTCGTAAAAGGTAAAGTCATCTATGTCGATATCCATTTGCTGACAATAATAAGCCACCACCTCATCACGACTTAACATGCCGTGTAAATGCGTAGGTTGTCTGCGGGTTTGTTGTGCCAGAAAGTCATCATCTTCCTGCACCCAGTAAGCCAGGGTGTTGCCCAGGTCCATCAGCGGATCGCCCAGCGTGGCCAATTCCCAATCCAGCACGCCCAGAATGCGGGTGGGATCGTGTTCGTCCAGCACCACATTATCAAACCGAAAATCATTGTGGGTAATACATATCTGTTCGCTGACCGGCATATTGTTTTGCAGCCAATTCATCACGAATTTACCCGATGGCACATTCCAGGTTTTGGCTTTTTGGTAGCGGTGGCACCAGCCTTCTATTTGGCGCTTTATATACCCTGCCCCTTTGCCCAAATGCGCCAGATCCGCAGCCTTGTAATCAACTTTGTGTAACTGGATCATGCAATCCAGTACGTTTTTGCACAGGGTATGGGTGGTGGTGCTATCAAGAGACAAAGCACGTGGCAAATTTTTACGGGGAATAATGCCGGTGAGTTTTTCCATGACATAAAAGTCGGTGCCAATGACCGACTCATCTTCACAATAGCCCAGCATTTCTGGTACGTAGTCATAAACCGGCTTAAGGGCTTTTTGCAGCCGATATTCCCGGCCCATATCATGGGCTCCTTTTGCTTTTGTGCCGGCCGGCGCTCTGCGCAGGATGATTTCCCGGTTTGCATAAGCAAGGCAATAGGTCCAGTTGGAAGCGCCTCCTGAGTATTGAGTTACTGCAGGGGTGCCCTGCAATCCATCCACATGGACTTGCAACCAGGCATCGACCCTGGCGATATCTAATTCTTCTCCGGGACGCACCTGATTGGCTTTATCTAACAACGTACCTGAGGCCATTTTTTGCTCCTGAGTCACGAGGTTTTCCTCACACTGCGACGAAACTTTTGGGTACCTTTGGTCATCATTTTCAGGTAGTAGCCCGGAAACAGGCGTTTCAGTAAACTGGCTTTTCGTCCTTCCGGATGGGTAAGTATCATAAATTGCTGTTTTTGCACGGCTCTGAAAGCAGCGTCGGCGACATCGTCAGCGGTGATGTCAGAGCGCTCCAGCAACTTGGTCACCACCGCTTTCATGGCTGGATTGCCACTGCGCACAGATTCATCCAGATTGGTTTTGAAAAAGCCAGGACACAAGACACTGACCCCTATATGCTCGTCTGCCAACTCTAAACGCATGGTTTCAGAAAAACTCACCATGGCGGCTTTACTGGCAGCGTAAGATCCCAGTAATGGCACAGTGGTAACGCCTGCCTGAGACGCCACATTCAGAATATAACCTCGACTTTCCTGCAACAGCGGCACAACGCTTTGTAACATGCGAACCGCACCAAAAACATTGATATCCATAACCCACTGCCATTGTTCAATGCTTTCTTCAGCTAACGCCCCGGCCGTGGCGACACCGGCATTATTAACCACCAAATCCAGACCACCAAACTGGTCTGTTATGGCATCTTTGGTGGCCTCGATATCCGCTTGTGAGGTGATATCACAACGCTGAAAAAACGCCTTTGCACCGAGCTTTTCCAGCTCAGCAACAACCGCTTCACCTCGCTCCTGATGAATATCGGCAACGCAAATGTCTGCCCCTGACGCTGCCCAGCGCAGTGCTATCGCTCTGCCTAATCCCGAGGCAGCCCCGGTTACTAATACGCGCTTTTGCATCTGAAACTCCTATTTGTATTTTGCCAGTTCCAATCTGGAAACCATGCCCATATGAACTTCATCCGGTCCATCGGCCAGGCGTAAACTGCGTGCCATAACTGAGAAACCATACAATGGCGTATCCCCGGACACGCCCATGCCACCATGCATCTGAATCGCCATGTCTACCACGGTTTGCAACATATTAGGAACCACTACTTTTATGGCCGAAATTTCTGTCATGGCATTTTTTACGCCCAGATTATCAATTTTCCAGGCTGCATTAAGCGTTAACAACCGCGCCTGGTCTATCAACATTCTGGCCTGTGCCACACGCTCCAGATTACCACCTAACCGGAGCAATGGTTTACCAAAGGCTTCGCGGCTGGCTCCCCGTTGAATCATAAGCTGAAGTGCCCGCTCTGCCGCGCCAATGGCTCGCATACAATGGTGAATTCGGCCCGGCCCCAGGCGCCCCTGCGCAATGGCAAAGCCTTTCCCCAGCCCCATAATAATATGGGATTTGGGTACCCTGACATTGGTTAAAGACATCTCTCCATGTCCATAGGGAGCATCGTAATCACCGCACGCCGTCAGCATGCGTTCGATTTTCACTCCGGGTGTATCCAGTGGTACCAGTACCATACTGTGTTGACTGTGCTTTTCTGCCGTGGCATCGGTCAATCCCATGACTATGGCAATTTTGGCATCCGGATGACCCAGCCCGGTCGTCCACCATTTGCGCCCATTGATAACCACCTCGTCACCTTCCAGCGTAATGCGGGCCTGCATATTGGTGGCATCAGAAGAAGCCACATCTGGCTCAGTCATACCAAATACGGAACGAATCTCACCGGCCAGTAACGGCGTCAGCCATTGCGCTTTTTGCTCGTCACTGCCAAAGTGATACAGCACTTCCATGTTGCCGGTATCCGGCGCATTACAGTTAAAAATTTCTGCGCCAAACAAACATTTGCCCATTTCTTCTGCCAACGGGGCATAGTCAACACAGCTTAACCCCTGTCCTAATTCGGCATCGGGTAAAAACAAATTCCACAGTCCAGCGGCTTTAGCTTCGGCTTTGAGCGCCTTAATTTGCGCCGGCACCTGCCAGCGAGTCCAGTCACCATGGCCATTTTTTTCATGGTTTTCACGCATTATTTGCGCCTCAACCGGGAATACATGTTGCTGCATAAAGTCCCGGACTTTTGCGCGATACTGCTGACAAATAGCGCTGTGTTCAAAGTTCATAGTGACGTTCCCGATAAAACAGTTAAGGAAAGATTAAGTACAGTGTATGCGTGACTTAAAATTGAATGAAGTGAATATTTTTACATTGCAACTATGAATTAAATTCACAGCAACTATACTACATACAGGACTCTGACTTAACCGGTGACTGATGACAGACAAAAAGCTACAAAAATTGGATTTGAACCTGCTCAGGGTATTTGAGTCGCTGTATTATGAACGCAACATGTCGCGCACTGCGGAATCACTGTATCTGACACCATCAGCGGTAAGCCACGCGGTAAAACGATTGCGGGATGCGTTGCAGGACCCCTTGTTTGAACGGCAAAGCAATAAAATGGCGCCCACCTCTGCGTGTCTCAGAATTGCACCGCAGATCCTTGAAAACCTGAACAGCTTGCGTAAATCATTGCAACAATTTAGTGATTTTGATCCTCTGAATGCCGAACAACAATTTACAATCGCGGTACATGATGCGCTGGAACCGTTATACATCCCGCCCCTGTTTCAGGCTTTGGCGGATACCTCGTCGAATTTAGGATTGGCCTGCATTAAATTAGAGAGACAACAAATGCAACGTCAACTGGGCAGTGGCCAGGCGGATCTGGCCATAGACGTTGCGATGCCCATGCAAAGCCCGGTAAACCACTGTCGCCTTGCTGCTGATCGCTTTGTGGTTCTGAAGAAAAAGACCACAAAAACAAAAGAAACGCTCACCAGACAAAACTATGTTTGCGCCAGGCATTTAACCGTCTCTAATCGTCCCACCGGACGGGTAATCGAAGATATTACCTTGCAACAGCAAAGCATTAATCGCAAAGTAGCAATACGCTGTCAAAGTTACCACACCGCCAAGGCCATTCTCAAAGATCAGGACTTTTTACTGACAGTCCCTGAATTGATTGGCCGATCATTACTGGATGATGACCTGCAAATTTTGCCATTGCCTTTTGACGTCCCCCCCATAGAGATTCATCTTTACTGGCATGAGAACTCAGCAAATGATAGTGCCATTAACTGGCTAAAGGCCAAAATCATGCAATTGAGCGAGTCTTATGGTTAATGACCTCAGAATAAGCGGCACAAAGCCGCCTAAAAGGGCCAATTTTGGCCGCTTTGCCCTTGCTCACCGGCCATGTTTCGTCCTGCAATCAACATATCGCCCGCGGAACTAAATGACAAAACGATTTTCGTTTTAGCGCGGTTATCATCAAATAAATAGCTGTATTTATCGGTAATTCTGGCTTCTTCGGCTTTGTTCTTTGCTGCCAGCATCTCGGTCTGATAAGCCATTGCCTCCATCAGACCGGCGTAGTGGCTGGCCAATGCTGCCGTTGTTCTGAGTGCCTCCTGGACCTGGGGCTTTTCCGCAAAGGCCTGTTTTAGCTGTCCGGCATAGGGGTAGTCGGAAGGCAGCAACAACTGGCCCTGCGCATCAAACTCCACCGTCGCCGGAGGAGAAGGAATATTGTATTCCTCAAGCAGTTGTTTAAACGCTTGTTCTGAATACTGAGCCAGGGTATCGACGTTGTGCTGCGTCGGCAGTAGCAACGGAACATCATGCAGACTGCTACCCGTGTGGGTTTGCTCAGAGGAAAAATAACCTGCAAGATCGATATCTTGCTGGCCTTTGTTAGTATCCATGAGCACACTGCCTGACGCCTCGTGCGCGGTTTCTTTGTGGGCTGATTGGGTTATCAAGTTCGCGTTAAATAGTTCCGCAAACGCACTGCCCTGGCTGGCACTTTTTGTCGTTGCGTCAGGCTGTTGATAGCGATTGCTCAATAAATTTATTTCCATGGTAATTCCTGTTATCGCAAATTAATGGCAGGGGTTGTACATAGCAATAAGGCAAGAATTGAACCAAAACACCGTTGAAGACAGTTGCAGGGGAATTTACTAACAGTGAAATAAAGTGCAGCAGGCACAAAGTGAGTGCCTGCTGCAAAACACAGTATAGTGTGAATTAGCTGAAGTATGCCGCTAAATCATCACTGCCACCGATGTGCTTACCATCAATAAACACCTGAGGTACCGTTTCTCTGCCAGAAATTGCCTTTAACGAGGTTAATGACGCGTTTTGGCCCAGTACAATTTCCTCATAGTTAAAGCCTTTTTCTGTTAACAAGGCCTTAGCTTTGGCGCAATAAGGGCAACCTGGTTTAGTGATAACAGACACAGGTAACGACACAGCCGCTTCCGGGTTAATATAGTTAAGCATGGTATCGGCATCTGACACTTCAAACGGGTCGCCCGGAACATTTGGCTCGATAAACATTTTTTCTACCGTGCCATCCTTCACCAACATAGAGTAACGCCAGCTGCGTTTGCCAAAGCCCAGGTCAGCTTTATCCACCAGCATTCCCATGCCATCAGTGAATTCACCATTGCCGTCCGGAATCAGGGTAACATTGCCAGATTCCTGATCTTTCGCCCAGGCGTTCATTACAAAGGTATCGTTTACCGAAACACAGACGATTTCATCCACACCGTTTGCCTTGAACGTATCTGCTAACTCATTGAAGCGCGGCAGGTGAGTAGACGAACAGGTGGGTGTAAACGCACCTGGCAGGGAGAAAAGTACAACTGTTTTCCCTTTGAAAATGTCATTACTACAGCGCTCAACCCACTCTTCGTTCTGGCGCAATTTAAAAGTAACTTGTGGGACTTTCTGACCTTCTTTATTCTCTAACATAAAATACTCCTTAGATTTACAAATAAACGTTGCGCGTTTGCGCCTCAACTGAGAACAATAATAGTCACTGTAGTCATTTATTCCAGTGATTAGAATTAATCATAACAATCGCAATTTGCGATTAAAGGAAGTAATATGGCCACATTGATCATTGGATGTGATGAATTTTTAGGTGCAGAATTAACACGTCAGTTGTTGGCATCAGGGGATTCTGTTACCGGACTCTCGCTGTTTCCCTGGGAACAAAGTGAGACCCGCACCAGTCGTCTGACCCAGTTGGAAAGCAATGTGAATGCCCGCCATTTTACTTATGTCGGCAATCTGGGCAATTTATCTGAGGAAGTAGAAAACAAGCTAGTACACATCAACAAAGTGTATTTTCTTCCGGAATTTAATGCCGAACTGGCACACCAGGAATTTATCCTGCACCTGACACTGAAAGTACTGAGTCTGGTGGATACTATTCGCCCTGCGCATCTGGTGTTTGGCTCACACTATTGTATTTATAAAGCCTCGGCGTTGCCCATCGAAGCTCACAATACCGCTACCGGCCATCCACACAGTGTTTCTTCGGCGATTGTCAAAGCAATAGAATCATTGTTGCATGGCTACTGCGCACAAAAGCAGCTCCCCATTACGGTATTAAGAATGTTTGAACTCTATGGTAAAGGCGCCAGCGAACTCAATCTGATTAGCCGGCTGAGTAACGCACTGACAAAAGCTGCAGCGATTAATGTCAGCGAATTTGAAAACCATATTCTGGATTACACCCACGTTGCAGATGCGGCGAAAATTCTCGTCAGAGCGATGGAACACAATGCCAGGCCACAGGCAAACTGGAAGGAGCAAACTGATAACCTGAGCAGTAGCTACGCCCCCTGGCAAATATTTAATTTAGGTACCGGTAAAGGCACCTCCGTTTCAGGGGTATTGAAGTTGCTCAGTGACATCAAAAAGCAGCCAATATCCATCATTAACCAGCGAAGCAGCGAACCACAATGTTGGGTGGCTGACGCGACGCCGATATTAACCCACATGGGATTACAGGCCCGCACGCAATTGCAGGCCGGGTTAACAAAGCTGTTTAGTGATCCTTGATGCGATTAATAATGTTCGTTGTGGATACGCCATCTTCAAAGTTGAGTACTTTGACTTCTCCGCCATTGGCGATAACCTGCCTGCCACCGGCAATATCTTCCGGTTTATAATCACCGCCTTTTACCAGAATATCCGGCAAAATTTCACTGATCAGTCTTTCCGGGGTGTCTTCGTGAAAATCCACTATCCAGTCGGTTGATGCAAGTCCGGCAATTACTGCCATGCGGCGCTCCAGGTTATTTACCGGACGCCCCTGGCCTTTCAGTTGCCTGACTGACGCATCGCTGTTTACTGCCACAATAAGACGATCGCCGAGTCTGGCAGCGGCTTCCAGATAGGACACGTGACCGGCATGCAATATATCAAAACAACCATTGGTCATCACCAGACGCTCGCCACGGCTTTTGGCTTCCTGAACAGCAATTTGCAACTGAGCCTGAGACATCACGCCGGTACCAACCTGCTCATCTTTACTGACCGCCTGTTTTAGCTCTTCAATATTGACGGTAGAGGTACCTAATTTAGCCACTACCACACCCGCTGCGGCATTGGCTAAGATGCAGGCATCGCGCAAACTGGCCCCGGTGCCAATCGCTGCTGCCATAGTGGCAACCACAGTATCTCCGGCCCCCGTTACGTCATACACTTCTCGTGCTTTGGCAGGTAAATGAAATTCCTTACACCCTTTTTCTATCAGGGTCATACCGTGTTCAGAGCGCGTGACCAATAAGGCTTGCAGATCCAGGTCATCAAGCAATTGCAGGCCCTTGTCAATCAATTGCTGTTCAGATTCACAAGTGCCTACCACAGCCTGAAACTCAGCCATATTTGGGGTCAGTACCGTTGCACCGCGGTACTTGTTAAAGTCACTGCCTTTGGGGTCCACTATAATGGGTTTATTGGCAGCGCGGGCGGCGGTTATCAGGGTCTGAGGATCACTTAAACAACCTTTTGCATAATCGGATAACACTACAGCACTACAGGCAGACAGTCGCGCCACCACCTGCTCGTGCATGGGCGCTTTATCAACACTGTGAAAACTCTTTTCAAAATCCAGTCTGATCAGTTGCTGGTTGCGGCTTAACACCCG
>NZ_JAJEWQ010000003.1:222311-237640 GCF_020687805.1 Planctobacterium marinum
CACTACAGCACTACAGGCAGACAGTCGCGCCACCACCTGCTCGTGCATGGGCGCTTTATCAACACTGTGAAAACTCTTTTCAAAATCCAGTCTGATCAGTTGCTGGTTGCGGCTTAACACCCGTAATTTAGTGATAGTATCTTTGTCGGGAACGCTATGAAACTGGCATTCCACCTGCACCGATTGCAAGGCATTTTTCAGGATTTGCTGGGCTTCGTCATTGCCGCACAATCCGCAGAGTGCTGTCTTTGCGCCTAAAGCCGCAATGTTTAATGCTACGTTCGCAGCGCCACCGGGGCGATCTTCGATGGCATCAATTTTAACAACAGGCACAGGCGCTTCAGGCGAAATTCGGCTGGTTGGCCCAACCCAGTACCTGTCCAGCATCAAATCGCCCACAATTAATACAGAAGAAAGAGTAAAATCAGGTACTTGCATCAGACAAATTCAATGTAATCGAAAAATAAAGATGCTAAGTGTATCAGGATTATGGCCGTCAGCAAAAATCCAGTTAGTCTTGCTGTACTTCATCCAACAGCGCTTTATTGCCCTTGTATGTATGCTTTAACACCTTTTGCTTCCACACCGGGATATCCATATTCAGGTTGTAGCACAGGGATAAGCCACGTTGCTGAAAAGTGACCAGTTGGTTTTTACTGAGCAACGCCATATGACGTCGCACAATACTATCCGTTGAATCCAGCTCAGCAGCGATGGCTTCTGTGCTTTTTTCTCCCTCGTGAATGAGCAACAACAGAATGCGGACCCGTAAATTATCCGCCAGACAGCGAAAAAATTGTTCCGTTTTGATATTTTCCCTGGGGCGGGATGAGCCCCGGGCCACTAAATTTTCCACAGACATTCCAGATTACCGTTGGAATTTTACTCCTGAAAAAAGTGTGGCAAGCGAATATGAAATTATCGTGACAATTTAAAGACAATGCCGATAAGGTTATATTATTTACCCGGCGTTAATGAATTCCAATTCCCTTCGTCGCGGTGCCCCGGCGGGATGGCGAACGTTTTTAAGCAACATTCGAACATAACCTGCTCTAATCGGGGCCAAAAGCTATTAATTTGGTTTACCCGGAATTGATGACGAGTTATCACAACCAGCCTTAAGACGCCTTAGTTGAGTTTGCTGATAGATAGGCTTTTTTCGACACCTGGTCTAATTCAACCACTATTATTTGATTGAAATCATTGTCGGAGCGACGACTGCGCATAAAGGGCACCAGCTGCGCCTAACTGATTAAACCGGAAAGAATCAGGGCGATGCCAACACTCAGGGCGAGTTCAATACTGGCAACACCTACATTGTGTTGCTGATCAATTTCCTGCACCAGATTCACATTAGACAAAATAAACCACCTGGCTATCGTCACCAGCGCGGTCAGTACAAACGTCAGAGCCAGACCAATAATCAGCCAACCAGTCAGGTTACTGACGTAGCCAAGTGGTTTGTATTCCAGCAAATTGCTGGCGGCTGTTACGGCCAGGGCCGTACCCAGCAGGTGTCCGCTGTGCTGGATTGCCAGCGCCATTTGCCCTTTGGTTAAGGAAGATTGCAGCGAGCCACTGCGATTGTTCTCCCGAAATCGACGTTCGTAAATTCGGGTCATCGTCAGCAAAATCGTCTGCGATACCAAAAAGCCCGAAAAGATGGCGATAAAGGCCTGAATATCAAAGCCACTCACCCACACCAGCACACTTTTGATGATGATCGCCGTTGCAATAGAGCTGGACGCATCCACTAAGGCAATAGAGGTATTGCGATCCTGAATATGAAACTCTTTATCCAGTCGGTGTAACACGATTTTATCGTGTGCATAACGACCAATTTTGATCAGTAAAATACCAATAGCACCATACACCAACATAGTAACGATGGAGTTTTCAATATCACCTTTGCTCGACGTTTCTACCGCGCCGGCAAGTACCACTGCCAGGGCCATCATTCTGCCCGCGACACTGATGCCGTAGGCATAATTGTCGTGATTCGCTCGCCCGCGATTGTCCTTGCCATCTTCCAGTAAACGGCCAGAAATCCAACGCAACATCGTTAACAGGGAGATGGCAATAACCATATCCGTCACCAAATAAATCCACAAATCAGGGGAAACAGGGATCAGATTTACCAATGCAGACATAAATGTTCAGTGAAAATGGGGGTTTAAAGTAAAGTTATAGTACATTAAGCTGCATTAAATCAAAGATTTATCTGAATCCCTTATGACACTTCAAACAAGCAATTCACTTCCCGCTGAGCTGACCAGGGTCGCGCAGTTGCACTGGCAAGGATTTATCGAGCGCAATGGTGATTCCTGGTTGCAGACACTGACACCAGAAAACAGTGACAGATTGCAGCGGGCGTTTGCCTTAAGTGATTATGTTGCAGAGCAATTGCAATCTCACCCTGACTGGATCGAGGCTTGCCTATCGCCACAATCACCAGGTTCAGTAAAACAGCGATTGCGAGAGCAACTGGATAGCGCAAGCGATGAAGCGAGGTTTCATAAAATACTCAGAGAGTTTCGCAATCAGCAAATGGTCAGTATTGCGATTAACGATCTACTCAATGAGCAAATCATAGAGGACTCCTTAGCCCAGGTATCGGCACTGGCAGATGCGCTGATAGTTGGCGCATACGACTGGCTATACCAGCACTTTTGCAGTAAATACGCCACGCCACAGGAAGCCGGTCAGGCATTACCAATGTTAATCATTGGAATGGGCAAACTGGGCGGTGAAGAACTTAATTTTTCCTCGGATATTGATTTGATTTTCGCCTATCCCTGCAATGGCGAGCTGCAATACCGCAACAAATCCATGGAATACCAACAGTTTTTTATCCGGCTGGCCCAGAAACTGATTGCGGCGTTAAATCAAACAACCGTCGACGGTCAGGTGTTTAGGGTGGACATGAGACTCAGACCCTTTGGTGAAAGTGGCCCCTTGGTGGCCAGTTTTGCCGCGCTGGAAGATTACTATCAACAGCAAGGACGGGAATGGGAACGCTATGCCATGGTTAAAGGCCGAATTCTCAATCCGGCCAGCGACTTTAGCGACGAATTACAAAGCATACTGCGGCCATTCGTTTATCGACGATATATCGATTACAGCGTTCTGGAATCATTGCGCAAAATGAAACAACTGATCCGTCAGGAAGTCCGGCGGCGCAATCTAACCAACAATATTAAACTGGGTAGTGGTGGCATTCGTGAAATAGAGTTTATTGTGCAATGCATCCAGCTGACGCGCGGTGGCCGGGATCCAATGTTGCAGCAAAAGCGCTTACTGACGCTGCTAAACACTTTCGAAACCCAACAAATTTTAAGCGCCGAGGATGTCAATGAGCTACGCCAGGCTTACCTGTTTTTACGCAAAGCAGAACATTGCCTGCAGCAGTTTAATGACGAACAAACCCAGGAGATTCCGGAATGCGAAACAGACTTTTTACGGCTGATTCAGGCGATGGGCCACAAAGATAAGCAGGGTTTTATGACCGAGCTGGAACACACCTTTGCAATGGTCAGCGCCCAGTTTGATGAGTTAATCGGCGACAGTCCGGAAGAAGAAAGTGAGATTGATACGCCATTAAATGATTTCTGGCACCTGGATTTAAGTGAAGACGAGGCCCTGCAACTCCTGGAAGAAGTCACCAATATTAGTGATGCTCACAAAATGTATCAGCAATTGCAGTCTTACAAAAAGGAGTTTGCGAAAAAACCGATTGGTGCCCGGGGCCGTGAGTCACTGGACAAACTGGTGCCGCGGATACTCAATGCCTGTCTGAGTTTCTATACCAAGTCAGATGCCGACAATGCCGTGTTAATTGAACGGGTTTTTCAGGTTATCAGCGCCATTCTCAAGCGCACCGCTTATCTGGAATTATTACTGGAAAACGAAGGCGCTATGATGCAGCTGATACGGCTGTGTTCTAAAAGTGAATGGGTGTCGGAACAACTGGCCCGATTCCCATTGCTGCTGGATGAGTTACTTAACCCTCAGGCGTTGTACAACCCCACGCCTCTGGCCCACTATCCGGACCTGCTCCGACAATCGCTGTTGCGCATTCCGGAAGAAGATCTGGAACAGCAAATGGAAGCATTGCGCCAGTTTAAACTCAGCCATCAGTTGCGCATTGCGGCCGCCGATATTCAGGACACATTGCCCGTCATGAAAGTCAGTGATCACCTGACCTGCCTGGCAGAAACCATTATTGCCGAAGTGATTAATTCTGCCTGGCATCAAATGACAGAAAAATATGGCTATCCGGTGGGTGCATATGATGAAGACAAACAGTTTTTAGTGGTGGGCTACGGCAAACTGGGGGGCATAGAGCTGGGCTATAGTTCAGATCTGGATTTAGTGTTCTTACATGGCTGCACCAGTGCAGCAGATACCAGTGGCCCGAAAGCCATTGATTCCCGGCAATTCTACGCCAAACTGGCGCAACGTATTATGCACTTATTCAACACCAAAACCGGTTCCGGCGAGTTGTATGAAGTGGATTTGCGATTGCGGCCTTCCGGTAATTCCGGATTACTGGTCGCTCAAATCGAGAGCTTTTTAAGCTACCAACAAGAAGAAGCCTGGACCTGGGAACATCAGGCATTGGTGCGCAGTCGCGCGATTGCCGGCAGTGACGCACTCAGACACAGGTTTAACGAAATACGGCAACAGGTGCTGTGCAGTCAAAGAGACAGTAATACACTGCAGTCCGATGTCGTGGCTATGCGCCAGAAAATGCGTAACCACCTGGATAAAAGTACCGACAACAAAATCGACCTCAAACAAGCTGCAGGCACAATCGCTGATATCGAATTTTTGACTCAGTACTGGTCCCTGCTGCATGGCCAACGGGTACCGGAAGTTATCACCTGGTCAGATAATGTCCGCATTATTGAGGCGCTAAAACAATATCAGTTGATAAGTGAGCAGTGGTGTCAGCAACTGATTGATGCCTACCTGGCATTTCGTAACCTGTCCCATCAAAAGGCCCTGGATGGCGATGAAAACCTGATGATAAAAGGTGAACTGGAATCTCACCGGACGGCGGTGATACAAATTTGGCGGCAAGTGTTTGCTGATGCGTTAGCGGCTGAAGCCAAATCAGAACAGGGCCAGTAGCACTGCTACGATGCCAGGCGTTTTAGACATCAGGACATTCATAGTGCCCGGAACCAGCCGCCCCTGCGGGGCCGATGTTTACCGGGACTGAGGTTAACTGGGCCTGGCGACTGTGCAGTTTTCCCGGAGAAAATCGGTATTTTCGTCGGTGATCACCAAAGAGCGCTGTTTCGGACAAACGTAGGCGGTTACCTGGCCATTAAAATTGCTGTCTACTGCCTGCGCGATTTTATACAAAGAACCCACCAGGGTATCTTCCATTTGGAACTGACTTTTTACGATAAAATCCTGATCCAGCTCCCAGATCACCTGCATACCTTCGCTCTGGGCATAATTGGTAATTGACTCGCGCAGAGTTGAACCGGCAGAAAAAGTACGGTATTTGTGCTCACCAACCCAGCGGCCTTCAATAGGCGCACTTTGTTGTGCTGCCATCTTGTTTAACCGGGTTTGCAACGATTCAGAACCTTTGTTCAGATCCACGACAAAATCGCCCTTGTCTTCTTCATAAGGCTTACTCTGAGACATGCGGTGTTGAGCATAAAAATCACTCAAACTGGAGTTGATGTTTTTCTGCTCAGCGTTTTTCTTTTGCTCGGCCTTTTCGTTTTGATTACTAATCAGCAAAGCCGCACCGATGATCAAAATAATTGCAAAGCCAAACTGTTTGGCCCAAAACATTGCCGGTGAAAAGTTCTTTTTCTTTGCCATACATTAAAACCCGAAGGAAAGCACCCCCTAACCATTTTGACAGAATATATCAGAATTCTATCCATTTATCGTTATCCTAATTGATAACTTTACTGCAAATCCGTGGCTTTTATAGTAACAAATTGTCGTTGCAGCTGTTACAGGTACAACGACGGCGCATCCGGATCGGGGCGTGTTTTAAAACGCTTGTGCATCCACAAATACTGTTCTGGCGCCAGCAGCACCATTTCTTCAACCCGTTTATTGATTCTGGCAACATCATGGGCATCGTCACCACTGGGGAAATTATCCAGCCCTGGCCAAATTTTTATTTTATAACCGGCCGGTGAAGAAATTGACTGCACAAACACCGAGCCACAATCACTGTTGTTCATGAACAGCATTGAGCCCAATGTGGTAGCGGTTTCAGGAACGGCAAAAAACGGTACGAACACACTTTTATTGCGCCCATAATCCTGATCCGGCAAATACAAGCTCAATTCACCACTGCTCAGGGCTTCAAACATCCCTTTAACATCGCGTTTGTGAATCATGTATTTGTTCGATCTGGCCCGGCCGTGGTATTGCAAATATTCCATCAAATCGTTGTTGTGCTTACGATAAAAAGCGATGCTTGGCTGGTAAAAGCCCAGTCCCCGGCAGGCAAACTCCAGACTAAGACAATGAATCGCCATAGCAAACACGCCCTTCCCCTGTTGCTGTATGGCTTCAACATGTTCAAAGCCTTCGATACTGAGCAACTGCTTTACTCGCCAGTCTGGCCACCACCAGCCCATTACGGTTTCCAGCACAGCCATGCCTGAAGCTGACAAGTTGTCTTTTAGCAACTGCGCCTTGCGGGATGCATCCCAGTCGGGAAAACACAAGTCAATATTGCGCCTGGCTATCGCCACTCGCTTTTTACCGAACAGGGCCAGCAGTCTGCCAAGACCAGCCCCGATCTTGCGCACCAGGGGATAAGGTAAGCAGGTCAGTAAAAACAATAAAGAAAAACCAAACCAGATTGGCCAATATTTGGGCAATAAAAAGCGCCATTCAAACTTGGGGGCGTCGATAACCTTCAAGGTAACTCTCTCTACAACGTCAATGTCGGGGGATCTTACTTGAGTTCTTTCACAAATGCGATTTTATAGCAGAGTTTGCGCCTTGCGCGATAAGATAATAAAGTAACTGGTACTTCGAAGGATCATTCAAGAGATAATCAGATTGAGCAACTCAACATCCAGAGGCGACAGTGCTTTTAAAGCCATGGTCGAACTGGCTGCAGCCGGTATTATGGAACTCACCTCTGAGGGCGACATTGTTTACGCAAATCAGGCCTGTGAGCGGCTGTTTGGTTATGATAATGAAACACTGCTATCACTCAATTTCAGCGATCTGGTGCCTGGCAGTTTTTTACAACCCGGCGACCCTTTCTACCAGGACTTTATTCAGAATTATTCTGCTGAACGTATATACGAAAGCACCAGCCTGACCGCATTTCGTGAAGATGGTGAAGTGTTTTTTGCCAACATCGGGGTCAGTGAAGTCAGCCGCACCGGACATTTTGTCGTTACCCTGAATGAATCTGCCAAACTCAAATCTGCAGAACAAAACCTGCTGGAGCTCAATAAAAAGTTTATGGTGGCAACAGAGGCCGCCGGTATCGGTATTTGGGAGCTGGACTTTGAGACAGGTATCTTACAGTGGGATGAGCAAATGCATCAGCTGTACGGGGTATCTGAGCGTGACTTTAAAGGCGTCTATGATGACTGGGTAGCCAGGCTGCACCCGGATGATGTCGCCCCCACTGAAGCCATGTTTAACTACTGTATCGAACAACAAACGAAGTTTGACACCAGCTTTCGCATTGCCACCCCGAATGGCGACGAACGCTACCTAAAAGCTTATGGCCTTGTCACCTACGATGAAAAGAATACCCCCCTGCACGTCATCGGGGTGAACTACGACCTGACGGACAGATACACCGCGCAAAAGCGCCTGATTGAGAGTACCGAAGAAAATGCCATGTTGGCAAAGTTGGCCCAGGAAACCGATAACGCGGTCATACTCACCGATGCTCACCAAAATATCACCTGGGTTAACCGTAGTTTTGAAAAAATTTCAGGTTACAGTTTTGAAGAGGTGATAGGCAAACACCCCGGTGTGTTCCTGCAAGGCGATAAAACCGATCCGGAAGTGATCAGGCGCATGAGTGAAGCGGTGAAAAACGGCCATGGCTTCAACGAAGAGTTGATAAATTACCACAAAGAGGGCAACCCTTATTGGTTGCGTATCAATTGCCAGCCACTATACCGGGAAGGCAAGCTCACCGGATTTATGGCGCTGGAAACCGATATTACTGAGCAAAAAGAAGCTGAAATCAAAATTACCAATCTGAACCGGTTGCAAAAAGCGGTGCTGGATAGCGCCAACCTGATGCTGATTGCCACGGATAAAGAATTCAAGATAAAAACCTTTAACCGCTATGCAGAAGAATTGCTGGAATACACGGAAGAAGAAGCAATTGGTCAGATGAACCTGACCGATTTTTTCGATCCTCAGGAGTTGATGTTTAGCGCACAGAAGCTGGGGCGCTCCATCGATTCATTGTTGCAGCCGGATCTGGAGAACTTCCTGGCAAATGCCAAACAAGGCAATAGCGAAGAGCTGGAATGGCAACTACTGACGAAGTCAGAAAGGGCCTTCCCGGCGCTATTGTCCATTACCCCTACCCATGACGACAGTGAAAATATCGAAGGCTATCTGGCGGTGGCCCGTGACATTTCTCAGCTGAAAAAAATGGAAGCAGAAAAACAGCGCAATCAGGACCTGATGGAAACCACAGGTACCATGGCAAAACTGGGTGGCTGGGAACTGAACCTTCAGACCAATGATCTGTATTGGTCAAAAGAAGTTTATCGCATCCATGAAATTCCGGTTGGCGAAAAGATCGATCTGGGTGAAGCCATTTATTTTTATGCACCGGAAGCGCGCCCTATTATCCAAAGAGCCATAGAAGATGCCATTGCCGACGGCAAATCCTGGGATCTACAACTGCCCTTTATCACTGCCAGAAACCGCCGCATTTGGGTCAGAGCCGTTGGCTTTGTTGAATACGTTAATGGTGAACCCTTGCTGCTTAGAGGGGCGTTTCAGGACATCACTCAGTTAAAACGCGCCGAAGAAAAGGCCAAAGAAGCCAGCCGTACCAAAAGTGACTTCCTGGCCAATATGAGTCATGAAATTCGCACCCCGATCAACGGTATTTTGGGCATGAACGATCTGCTGCTAAAAACCCGGCTGGATGAAAAACAACGCCACTATGTGTCACTGGCCCAGTCTTCCGGACAATCGCTACTGCACCTCATCAATGACATTTTAGATTTCTCCAAGATTGAAGCCGGTAAGCTGGAACTGGAGGAAATTCCTTTTGATCTGTTCAAACTCATCAGTGAGCTGGCCGACACCTTTGGCTTAAGAGCTGAGGAAAAAGGACTGGAATTCATTTGTGTGGTTGACAGCAGCGTACCGCAATACATTCGCTCAGACCCCAGCCGCATCAGGCAGATCATCAACAACTTGTGCAGCAATGCCCTGAAATTCACAGAAAAAGGGGAAATTACCTTAAAAGTGACAGAAACCGGGTTAAACAAGTTGCATTTCGAAGTTATTGATTCTGGCATCGGCATCCCCGATAGTAAGGTCAATAATCTGTTCAATAAATTTGTTCAGGTAGACGCTTCAACCACCCGAAAATTTGGAGGTACAGGTTTAGGGCTGGCAATATCAAAGCAACTGGCAGAACTGATGGGCGGCACCATTGGTGTTACCAGTGAGATTGGCGATGGCTCAACTTTTTGGTTTAACATCCGCTATGGCGAAGCATTAGAAGAAGTGCCGGAAGCCTTGCTGACACCAGATTTACAAGGTAAGCGCGTGCTGCTGGTCGATGACAATCAATCCGCCCAGGACTGGTTTGAAACCATCGCGACGGGTACTGAGTTACAGTTGTTAAAGGCAGCCAATGCCCCTATGGCGATGAAAGTATTGCGGGAACAGGCCGGTAAAGACCAGCCCGTCGACGCGCTGTATATAGATAATAAACTGCCCGGCATGCAGGGCAACCAATTGGCGAGAGCCATCCGAAGTGATAAGCAATTGCCGCAACCTAAGATGGTCATTATTACCCCTGTCGGAGAGGGTCTGGGCGCCGAGGAATTACAGGAACTGAATATCGTTCATCAATTCCACAAACCGGTAAAACGTCAGACGCTGCGGCAATCACTGTCAATTTTGTTTGATCAGATGCCGGAAGACGACAACCGGGTAGACAATATCAACACCGAAGCCGAGCAGACAAACTCCGGCGAATTGCGTATTTTGTTGGTAGAAGATAATTATATTAATCAGCAGGTTGCCGTTGAAATGCTAAAAACCATGGGCTTTATGGTGGATGTCGCCGAAAATGGCGAAGAAGCGCTGCAAACCCTGAATACGGCCATTGAGCCCTACGACGTCATCTTGATGGATTGCCAGATGCCGGTCATGGACGGTTACGAAACCAGCCGCGCCATTCGCATCTCCAGTTCACCGAATTACGATGCCAATATTCCAATTATTGCCCTGACTGCCCATGCCATGAAAGGCGATGCTGAAAAATGTTACGACGCCGGCATGAACAGTTATCTCACTAAACCCATATCGAATGAAGCACTTAAGGAAGAGCTGGCGAAATGGATCAGGCCTTCCGCTTGATTAGCGCCTGAAAGTTAATATTGTTGATTAATATTGCTCAGCTTTTTATAAAATTGCTCAAAATGCTCCGGGCTTTCATAATCAAAGTGATACTGGTTATGAAAGCCAAAACTCAGGGAAACCAGAGCGTCACTTAAATACAAGGTGTAACCATCAAAATCCGTGTTGGCCCTGACACCATCAAGCAGATACCCTTCTTCGCTTTGCTCACCATGCAGACGAATTTTTTCGAATACGGCCAAAATCAGTTTACTGTCTATCTCGTTTTTCATATCACCTCATTTCGCAGGGGCTAAAAATTATAACGATAGCCCAATTGTGCGCTATTGATCTGCAGATCATTTTCACCCCGGACATGCTCAACATACAAACGCACCTGAGAACGGTAGCCCACATAAAAGTCAAAACCAATACCAATTAAACCGGCAATCGCGGTTTCATCCAGGTGGCACTGGGTTATGGACTCTGCGTTGTCAAAATTGAAGACACTGGCATTGCCCGCGTCACATTGCGGCTCGCCGGAAAATCGTTCCGTGGTTTCATACCCCAACGCCATCACGCCTAATTTGTAAAAGAGTTCACCGCTTTGGCCTGCCGCTTTGCCCAGCACCGAAAAATACATTCCGGATGCGTCCACCCCCGGGTCGATTACACTATCTTCGCTGTTTTGCGGCGCTTCGGGCATAGTGAAATCGGCGGCCGCTAAGCTAAACCCCAATTCGGCATACCACTGAGGATGAATTTCAGTGCCAAAGGCCAGTACACCACCGGCTGCGGTACTGCCGGCCTGACCCACATCCACATCATTGACGGTAGGCACCAGTAACACATAGCTTTTTTCAAATAGCTGCGCCGCGACCAATTGCGTTGAACCCAGCACCATCAGGCACGTAGCCTGAGCTAATTTTTTCAAGATATTCATTGTCTTAAAACTCCATCATCTCCACTAGGTTAGTTCCAAGACCCCACCGGTGTCCAGAGAACGGGGCATTATTTAGCAGATAGTTTCAATGGGAATTTGCTGAAAACCTGGGCACAATAACCAGCTTTAGTTTTTACACAGTTAACAGCACGACATGGCGCAACTATATTTCTACTATTCTGCAATGAATGCGGGAAAATCCACCACACTTTTGCAATCGGCATACAACTACAAAGAACGTGGTATGCATGTTGAAATATTCACCGCAGCCCTGGATGACAGATACGGCATTGGCAAAATCACTTCCCGTATCGGACTGCAATCCAACGCCCACCTTTTTAACTACGACTCAGATCTGTGGCAGATCATCGCCCCGATGCATCACGAGAAAAAAATCGACTGCCTGTTATTCGATGAAGCGCAATTTTTGAATAAAGCCCAGGTTATGGCATTAACCCGCATTGTCGACGAACTGAGGATCCCGGTATTAGCCTATGGTTTGCGCACAGACTTTTTAGGGGAGACGTTCGAAGGCTCGCATTATTTGCTGGCCTGGGCTGACAAGCTGGAAGAATTAAAAACCGTCTGTTTCTGTGGCAGGAAAGCTAATTTTGTGATTCGTCGTGATGAAAATGGTAAGCCTGTTACCCAAGGTGAACAGGTACAGGTTGGTGGTAATGACAGTTACGAGTCGCTATGTCGTCGACATTTTAGCGAGCTTGTATGGCATCCTGAGAAAACTGCATAAGGTCGGGATAGAATTGGTGAAATCCCTGTTCCAGTTCAGCCTGATTTTGTCTTAAAAAGTGATAGCTTTGCTGTGCGAAAATCAGCCGGTCGCGCAACCGCTTTTGCACTGTAAGCATTGCCCTCAGACAAGTTTCTGCTTGCTGATAATGTTGTAACCATCGGGTCTCCAACAGGCTGGATTTAACCCGCCGAAAACGCTCATCCGGCATGTCCACGGAGCGTAACTCGTTGTAAAACTGATCGAACACCTGAGGTAGTAAGTCCGGCGGATACTGCGGGTTGTGTGTCAGCAACAGGTGATCAAACCAAATATCCAGACAAATCCCGGAGGTTCGTCTTAACGCTCTGGGAAAATGCCCTTTCAACGCCAAAATATGTGGATGACTGTCGGTAAAACTGTCTATCTTACGATGTAATCTGACGCCATCACGCAAGGGTTTCGTCAGGTAATCCAGCTGACTACCACGCACAAAATCACCGATAAAATTTCCGACTAAAGACGTGTTGCTGAAGGCAGCCAGGTGGATATGTGCAATATAGTTCATAAGTTACAAAAAATTACAAAAGCCATAGGCCAGGCTATAGTTTAACGGGTCAAAAATTGTCAAACTAACCCCTGTTGTACCTGGCTAATTACAACCACAACAATCTGGTGACACAAGAAGGATATAAACATGTTACGTGGAAATACAAGCAATTCAAAATATTGGTTAACTTTATTAGCAACCGCACCAATATTCTTTTCAGGGATGTCACAGGCATCAGTGGTTGACGCTAAATTACTGTCAGAGAGTTCTCCTGTATACCCTTTTGAATACCGCAAAGACAGCATCGAAGGATGGGTCCAGGTAAGTTTCGTGGTTAACGCCGAAGGTATAGTCACCGAACCACTCGTTCATGAATCCACCGGGCATGAATTGTTTGAACAGGCTGCACTGGATGCAGTATCAAAGTGGCAATACCAACCCGCGTCAAAAGATGGCGTCCCCGTGGCACAGAGCTTTAACGCTGTGCAGGTAGAATTCCACCTGGACACCAGTAATAATTACTATGAAGACAGCGGACGCAATGAAGTCGAAAAACGTTTCCTTTCGCGCTTTCAAAAGGGCATGACAGCGATCGAGCGCGGTAACCTGAAAGAAGCAGCCAAAAAAATCAAGGAGCTTCAGGAACGGGAAAAGCGAAAATGGATCGAAGCCAGTTATTTATGGGTGTTAGAAGGTTATTATTTTGATAAAGCCGGTGATTCAGTTAAAGCAGCTAAAAAATTCTCTCATGTCATGAACAATGGTAGCCAGGTGCTTCCCCGGGCTGTTTATGTGGAAGTACTTAAAAAGGCATTTCGCGCCAATATCATGAACAATAATCTGTTGGGCGCAGTACAGGTTTATGAACATTTTGAAGCAATCGATGCCGACCACGATGGTTTGAAAAGTCTGGCACCATACTACCAGCAGGCTCAGAGTTTTCTGGCAGGTGAACAACCGTTGGAGCTAATCGGTATACTGCCAGAAAGCGGACTATGGCATCACACCACGTCGCGCCAAGACTTACAATTGGTTACCGACGGCAAAAAACTCGAATCTGTGCATTTGCGTTGTGATCACCAACAGCAGTCCTTCTCGAATGTTCAAAAACAAAGCATAAAGCTCGAACCCGATTGGGGAACTTGTGTTGTCTACATTGATGGTCCCGCAAAAACACAATTCCTGCTGACAGAATCATAAACAGCTAATTACCTGGCAATAGGATTTCTCAGCCCCCACTAAGAGCGACGCATAAGTCGCTCTTTTTTTGCCTCACTTCCGGTACCCGACACTGTCAGCTCTCCCTCTATTGGCATATCTTATTTACTTTTGCTAATACGAACCATTTGCATTTTTATCTCCAGTTAATATATATTCGCTGCCCTAAGTTTTCGCAATGAGTTTGGCGCGCCACCGGGCGGCGCCAGGCATGATCATTTTGAGTTTCAATTATGATTATTTATTCACATGGACTTGTAATCCTTTGCACACTGCTGTCGGCTGTAGTTTTCTACGCCGGTTGTCCGAACCAACAGTGGTTCTCAAAACGCTATATCACTTTTTTACCGGCACTTTTCCTCAGCCTTTTACTTTTAATACCTGCCTGGCTACTTTTGCGCCTGGACATGTCAGTGCTTTCATCAAGCTTCACACTGCTAACTGCAGAGATGTTGTTTCTTGGAACAATACCGTTTTTAACCCGCTTTAAAACACCACTGAAAATTAAGTCTGGTAATAAATCCTCGCTGATTCGGGGTGACAGTTACAACACACACAAAGCGCAGTGGACGTTAAAAATTGTCGGTATGTCATTGCTGGGATTCCCTTTTGCGGTATTTACCAGCAGCCTGCTGGGCTGGTGGGCACCGGCATCCATCCCCAACGATGTGCGTTCTCAATTTATCATGTGGATGATTGTTCCTTTATGGATAACACCGATCAGTCTGGTGTTTATTAGCAATAAACCATGGCGGTTATTTTTAGGTTTTAGTCTGTTTACGCTTTTGGCCTTTGGCCTGTTGTCGCTGGTAAACATTGGAGGTTGATACATGCGTCTGGAAATATTTAAGAACTATCAACAGGTACATATCTGGACGGGCATTCTCTCCGGGCTTTTATTGTTTATTTGCTTTGTTGCAGGTGCGCTAACCATGTTTAAAACGCCTCTCAATCAGTGGGCGTTGCAGGCAGATAATCGCTTACCCACGATTGAATATGCCGCCTATGATGAACTCATTCAGCAAGTACTTGAAAAGCACCCTGAAGCAGCAGCGGAAATGACGGTTTACTTGCCTGGTGCAATGCCGCAACAGGCCCCCGTAACCTGGCTCATCGAAGATCCCCAGACCCATGCCGTTGAATATTGGCAAGCGACTTTAGACGCTGACGACAAGTTGGTCAGTGAAAAAGTGGCTATTTCCGCAATTGGCGACTTTTTAGATCACTTACACCGCACCGCCGGGATCCCTGGTGGTGATGATCATGACGCAGTAGGTATTTTTGTCATGGGCGTTGTCTCCATGTTGTATTTTGTTGCCATAGTTTCCGGT
>NZ_JAJEWQ010000003.1:237735-877771 GCF_020687805.1 Planctobacterium marinum
CAGTTTGATCATCTTTTTGCCCGGCTGGTTTAAAGACCTGTTTGCTGTCAGAAAGGGGAAGAACAGTAAGCGATTCTGGGTAGATTTCCACAATATTTTGGGCATTACCGCCTTACCGTTTCACATCGTTATTGCAGTTACCACCATCGTATTTGCCTATCACGATGTCCTGTATGGCGCAATGCAGCAATGGGTTTATAAAGATGCCCCTATGTTTAGTCGTCCGGCACCGAAAGAGCTGGATTTAGCGTTTAACAACCTGGTCCCGGTAGACGAACTTCGACAAACCATTCAGACGATGGAAGCGGATTTCGAACCTGAAGTATTACGATACGCCGGTTTGGGAACCCCAAGGGCCAGAGTGCTGGTAGGTGGAAACCTTGACGGACAATGGATCAGAGGGCCAGAACACGCCTTCTGGGTGAGCAATCCCTACACCGCCGATTCAGGTTATACCGCTATGTTACCCAGTGTTTCAGGGGTTATGGGCAAAATTGTGAATGGCTTTTTTACCTTACACTTCGGAGGATTTGGCGGCGGATTGGTACATTGGCTGTATTTCGCTATGGGCCTGTCAGGGTCGTTATTATTCCTTACCGGAAACATTATCTGGATTGAAGCCCGGCGTAAAAAGCAAAACAACAGTGAGACACCTCCAAAACAAAGGCGTTCAGTGGTGATTTTAGCCAGACTAACGGTCGGAGTGACATTGGGTACGCTGGCCGGTATTGGCCTTGCCCTGCTTACTGCCAAGCTTTTACCACACGCAGACTGGGATATTGCTTTCTGGCAAAAGACCGCTTACTACGTTGGCTTTCTTGGTTCAACAGTGTTTGCCCTTGTCTATAAACCGATGAAGAGCGCAAAAATTCTGTTACTCACCCTTTGCAGTCTGCTACTGGCACTGATTGCCGCGACACTTTTACATTGGGATACGAATGCGAATAACGGGGTCAATGCAGGCGTTTGCCTTGTCTGTGCCGCGTTACTGGCAGGTTTGTGGGCAACACAGGCCCACCTTAAAAAGCGACAACAACAGATCCCGAGGGACAGCGTGTGGTCCTGACCACTCACGTCCATTAATTTCCCGCAACACACTTAATTATTGGAGACACCAACCCATGCTTACGCCAGATCATTTCCGCCGCCTTCCCCTGCTTGCGGCCATTACTGCCAGCCTTACCGGTCCTGTGGCAATTGCCGAAGATATGCCTGAAAACGACGATACCCAGGTGGAAAATATTGTGGTTATTGGTGAAAAAATCGAACGCACACTGAAAGACACCACGTCATCCATTTCAGTCATTGCCGAAGAGGCCCTGAACAGCACGCAGTTTAAATCGGTGAGTCAGGCTATTTCGGAAATCCCGAATGTCGTGGCACTGTCCGGTTCAGTACCCGATATTCGCGGTGTGTCCGGCAATGGTGCAGCCGGGGGATTTAACTCCATATCAGGTGGCGCCAAGGGCCGGGTTACCACACTGATTGACGGCGTTGCAGAGCCTTTTGTGGCAGATCTCACCGGTGATACCGGTTTATGGGATGTGGAGCAGATAGAAGTGTACCGCGGTCCGCAGTCCACCAGCAATGGACGTAACAGCATTGCAGGGTCAGTCTTTATTAAAACCAAAGACCCCTCACAAAATTGGGAAGGCGCAGCGCGTCTGGGATATCGCAATGAAGACAGCTACGTCGATACTTCCGTTGCGTTGTCCGGTCCCTTGATCGAAGATAAACTGGCGTTTCGCGTCAGCGCGCAGCGGCTGGTTGCCGACACCATTACTGACGACCAGGGTTATGCCAGCAACCCGCCAGATTATGATCTGGATGAAATTAAAACCAATCGAATCCGGGCGAAACTGCAATGGACCCCCAGCAGTGAACTTAAAATGCTGCTATCCCACTCGGTCAGCAACGAACAAGGTGATACCGGACGCATCTATTATGAAGCCGAAAACCTGGATGAAAAAAACCGGATTTTCTTCAGAGATATTGAAACCGATGTACATACCACCAGCCTGAATACCGGATACCAAATTAACCAGGATTTTCGACTGGATATCCTACTGGCCGTCATGGATTACCAATGGGGATTTGATAGCTATGAAGCGACGCCAGAAGCTGAGCAGCAACTGATTTTTGATGAAAACAACACAACGCTGGACGCCAGACTCAGTTTTGGACAAAGCCAGGACAGCGTTAAAGGCTTTGTAGGCTTAGCCTATTTTGAACGAGAGCATGACGTTATCAGCACCGGTGCCTACCCCTATTATGGCGATGATAACAGTGAGTCAGTGGCCCTCTACACAGAAGTAAGTGTGGATGTTACTGAGAAGCTGAGCCTGATTGCAGGTGCCCGACTGGAACGCGAATCGCAGCTTAGGAATTTTGTCTATGGCCCGATTGATTCAGTGCTCGATAAAGATACCAATATATTCCTGCCCAAATTGGTACTGCAATATGACTGGACCCAGAACACGACACTCGCATTGAGTGCGCGAAAAGGCTACAACGCGGCCGGTGGCGCATTGAATTTTACGGAACAAGAATACTACTATTTCGACGAGGAAAAAGTGGATACCTTTGAACTCAGCAGCCGTAGCAGCTTTCTGGACGGTGACGTATTCTTAAGTGCCAATCTGTTTTACAACGATTATCAGGGCTATCAGGCGCTGAGCTCCAGTCGCTTTATCACCAATCTGGACAGTGTGGTCACCTACGGAATGGAACTGGAAGTTAGCGCCAAAATTAACGACAACCTGGATCTGAATGCTGGCCTGGGTCTGCTCAAAACAGACATCAAAGATGCCGGCGAAAACTATCCGGAAGTCGAAGGCAATGAACTTAATTCAGCACCGGACATCACCGCTAAACTCGGTGCCAAATACTGGCTCAGTAATACCCTGAATGTCGGAGTTTCTGTAAATTATGTGGACGAATACTACGGTGATTTCAACAATACCCCGGAGCGGGTTGCCGGTGATTACACCCTGGTCAGACTACAAAGTAATTATGAAATGGGGCAATGGTTATTCTCTGCCTTCATCAATAATGCCCTGGATGAAGAAGCCCTGTTATCCCAGGAGCCAGTAAGTGGCAGGTATCCGGCAGGTTACGTGTCCATTGTCGACCCACGCAATCTCGGGGTTTCGGTAACCTATACGTTCTGATCCCTGCGCTTCGTTCCCGGCCACGGTGTTGCCCATGCACAGTACCGTGGCCGTTGCTACGTTTGCAAATCACAAGTTCAGCTTAGAGAATATCGGCTTTATCCTGGTTGAACAGCGATTCGAGGTTCTTGCGATTTTGCAGAGTCCGTTGTACCGCCTCCTGGGCATCTAACGGATTCTGTATACTGCGTTTCAGAATTTCTTCGTCATGGTGTTTGAATACCTGCGCATAATAGTTCGCCTGAGCAGTACTAAACCCATATTCCTGTAGTACCCGGGTGGCCGCATCAATACTTCCTTCAAACACTTCGCGTACTAAATGAGTGATCCCCAGGGCATCAAATTTGGCGGCGTTCATACGGTTTCTGAGTCGCGCCACCACTTTTATATCTGGGTACTCTTCCCTGACCAGTTGCGCTATCTGCAAGGCTTTTTCTTCATTGTCTACGGCGATCAACAAAACTTTAACTTGCTCTATTCCCGCTCTTTTCAGGATATCCAAACGCGACGCATCGCCAAAATACACCTTGTTGCCATACTTTTTGACAAATTCGATGTGCTCCGCGTCAGTATCCAGGGCAGTAAAAGGAATATTGTGAGCAGCCAACATACGGGCCGTGATTTGACCAAAACGTCCGAAACCGGCGATTAACACCTGGGGGTGATCATCCTGTACATCCGATTCATAGACATTGGGGCAATTTTTACTGTTAAACCAAAGACTGTGCAAGATCACCAGAGGTGCCGTCATGGCCATTGATATGCCCACCACTAACGTTACCTGATCAGCCACGATACCAGGCAACAAATTGTTTGCCGACGCCTGGGCCATGACCACAAAGGCAAACTCACCGCCCTGTGACAACATTAATGCAATGCGCATCGCATCAGTAGACGACTCGCTGGACGCCTTGAGGATAGCAAAGATAACGGCGGCTTTAATCACCACTAATGCCACTGCGCCGCCCAGTATCACCAACGGCTGAGAAACTAATAAACTCAGGTCCAGATTCATGCCGATTGCGATAAAAAACAAGCCCAGCAATAGCCCCTTAAAAGGCTCAATTTCAGTTTCCAGTTGATGTTTAAAGCTTGAGTTAGCCAGCAGCATTCCAGCCACAAAAGCCCCCATGCCCATTGATAACCCGGATGCCTGCATGCCCATTGCTGTGGCCATAACAATCAGTAATGCCGCTGCGGTCATCACCTCTTCACTGCCATAGCGAGACAACAACCTTAAAAAGGGATTAATAAAATAGCGGCCAGCCACCAGAACAACAAGAATCGCCAGGACACTAACCCACCAGGCTGGTGCGGCAGTGCCTGAGGTTTCTGACAAAGCCCCTACTAATAACAATATGGGGATCACCGCCAGGTCCTGCATAAGCAGAATCGAAAAGCCTTTCTGCCCGGGTGGCGTCTTTAAAATGCGGTGTTCGCTCATCAACTGAATTGCAAATGCCGTAGAAGACAAGGCAACTGCCAAACCAACCACGATAGCGATGTTGAGCGAGAAGCCAAACAACAGCATTAACCCTAAGATCACCGCCGAAGTAATGAGCAACTGCCCGCCACCGGTCAGCAAAATTTGATTGCGCATGCGCCAAAGCTTTTGCGGCTCTAATTCCAAACCGATGACAAATAACAACAACACCACACCCAGCTCGGCAAAGTGCAATATGGTATCGGGATCAGACACCAGATTGAGAACCGACGGACCAATCACCAGTCCCGCCACCAGGTAACCTAAAATCGCTCCCAGTTTGAGTCGTTTAAACACCGGGACAGCCACCACGGCGGCGGCGAGAAATACGAGGCCAGTTGTCATAGTTGCCATAGTTAATAGTTTTCCGTTAAGAGATGATTAAATAGAATAACAAAGCCTGTTTATAACGAACCAATCTTATTTATCAATTGACTGGTTCACTTTGCTTGTTTACTCAGCACCGATACCAAAGCCGGGTGCCAGATGCATGTTTTCGACACCTTGTAGTTGCGTATGATTGGCCAGAGCCAACTGACACCCCTGCCCTTTTATGCGATGATCGGCGGAACAATCGACCTGCCACTGGCGCAACACATAACTGGCAAGCGCCGCTCTGACCGTCAGCATCAACGCGCCATTTTCCATACCATAATCCATTTCCACCGCCCTTGTCTGAGCCATTTCGGGATGCGGGATAAGATGCAACTCGACCAACTGATTCCACTGCTTATCTTCGTTTTTTTGCTCGTAGGGCGCACTGACTTCTTCCAGGTCCGAGACGAAAGTAAAACGCGTACAGACAAAATCTCTAAATTGCTGATGGGTGCGGTCAAATGCCCTGACGTGCCAGCGATGCCCGTTGTTAACTATCGCATGTGGTACCAGTTCCCGTTCAGTCTCACCGGAAGTTATAGATACGTAACCACAGCGAATGGCTTGCTGATTGGTGATCGCCCGCATGAGTGCTGCAATTATATTAGCGTCGGGGTGTATCAGGCGCACCGCATCCAGACACACCTCACTGGATTCCACTAAGGTTGAAATGCCATTGCCAAAGCCCTGGCACAATTGGTGGAGAACGGCTTCGGGATCATGATGAAAAACCGCATTAAACTGATCACAGCGATAATAGCGTTTATCCTTGTGATTTAGCGCCAGATTATCAGGAGCCAGTTCTTTGTATGCTGCAAAGTCGCGGGTACTGGCAGCCAGTCCCGTTTTGAAACGCTCGGTTAATTCCGCCCGCGAAATATGCCCAAAGTACTGCAAACTAAAATCGATAAAAGCCAGCCGTTCTTTAGCACCATGATTCAGTTCTTCCAGCCAGATTTGTTCTGTTGTCATAATCATTCCCGTTTTCCACCGTCAAAACACAATAACATCCAATCATTTTGATGTCATCATATTTATCGCTTCTTTTTTTGTCTGGCTAAGACACAACGTTAAAGGCCCGAAACAACTGCTTGTGTACCTCTACCAGTTTGCTGATATCACGCTGATAACCCCCACCGATTACAGCTGCGATGGGAATACCGGCTTTTTCACTGTAGGCGCGCACCAGACAATCCCGGGCATAAATCCCTTCGGTGGTAACGCACAGATGCCCCAGGTCGTCATCGATATGAATGTCCACTCCGGCATCATAGATAATTGCATCCGGGTTAAATTGCGCAAGCGCAATATGCAGTGCCTCATCGACCACTTCCAGGTAAGCTGAATCATCCATTTTGGCCGGCAATGGAAAGTCCAAATCTGATCGTTGTTTGCGATAAGGAAAGTTTTTCTCAGCATGTAAGGAGACGGTTTTTATATAGGGATGATTTGCTGCCAGCTTGGCCGTTCCATCTCCCTGATGGACATCGCAATCAAATATCAGTACCCGATCAATATCCGCGCTTTGACGCATCTGCAATGCCGCGAGATACAGGTCATTGATGATACAAAACCCCGAACCAAAATTCGCAAAAGCGTGATGATATCCCCCGGTCAGGTTGATAGCCCAGCCTTTATCCAGTGCCTGCTTCGCTGTTAACAAAGTGCCTCCAACCGCCGTCAACGTCCTTTTAACCAGTTGCTCTGACCAGGGGAATCCAATCCTGCGCATGGCTTTGTTGTCCATAGTACCGTGCAAAAAATGCTTCAAATAGGCGGGTGAAAATACCCGCATCAGGTCTTCCGGAGGCACAGCCTCAGGGGTTAAAAAGTCAGTTTCGGCGACACCTTCTGTGCGTAACACATCGTAAATCCCCTGATATTTTTGTATCGGAAATCGATGCTTGACGGGTAAACTTAACTGGCTGTAAATTGGATGAAAAATCAGTTGAGGCATGCTCTATCAGGTGCGCCATAATTATCAATGCGGACAGCAACATCTTACCAGAAGTTGTTTATCTTTAAACTGTACAACTATTCTTAGCAGGCAGAGATACTGACTCATTTTGTGGAGGAATTGAAATGTCCAGACTTGAATCTGTAATAAAAGAATTACTGCATATCAAGCAGGAATTAAGCTTGAGAATCAATATGCTGGAAATGGAGGCCCAGCAACAATGGCAAACTTTACTGCGCAAACTCAGTGTCCTGGAAGACGAACTGGAACACGATTTGGTAACCCTGGCTGAAAAGTTAGGCCACTATGAAGAAGAAAGATTTGTGGGTAATGAACAGGAAATTGAAAACTTACTCAATGAGTTTCGGGCATTGCACAGCAAATCCAGACACTGAGTTATTGTGAATTGATGTATCAGAAAGCCTGAAAACCAATCACATTGCTGTTTTTTTGTCGCTAATCTGGTTAGAATTCCGGGTTTGAACGACAACGGCTGAGACGGGAGCTATATTTTGGCGAGACCACGTACTTTTTGCGAAGAAAAAGTCATTAATGCTGCGATGAATGCCTTTTGGCAGCATGGCTATGACGCCACCTCTATGTGCGATCTCGAAACAGCAACCGGACTAAAACGCATCAGCATCTACAATGCCTTTGGTGACAAAGAGGGCATGTTTCTGGCCGCGTTAGATATGTATCACGAACAGGGCAAAAACTTATTTCAGATTGAAGTCCCTGAAGCCGGCCTGGAAGGCATCAAACTGCTTTTTGAAAAAATCAGCAGTGAAAAGAACACAGAAGAACCCAATCATTGTGGTTGCCTGATGGTAAACGCGCTATTGGATTTGAATAAATCCAGCCCGGCAGTAAAAGAAAAGTTACTGCGCTTTAAACAGCAAGTTTACACCTCCTTTTACCAGGCTCTGGAAAACGCGCGAAACCAACAGTTAATCGATGCCAGTGAGGCCGAGCTAACACGCAAGACAGAATATTTATGCGGGTGTTTATGGGGTGCGATTGCCACAATTCGTATTGATCAAAATCCCTGCGCAGCCAAAGGTATGGTGGCCACCATTTTAGATACCATTCAGGGCTGGAAACGTCACCAGAACAGTTGATCCCGGTTAGATTAATTTTGTTTTCGACAGATTGCTGACAAACAAGCCCATATCAAAAAAGCACCGTTAACGTGCAACGCGCACTAAAATCATTCACAGCAGATTACAAAAACCTGCTAAAGCCTTTACAATAAAATCATAAACAACTGAAATACAAAGATATTTTTTATTTTTCAAAGTTGGCACGATACTTCCTATATAGTTGGCATAATTCGTTTTTCGAATTGTGGGGGGCACGAAGTCGGGGTCAGCTTCGCAAAAATAATAACAATAAGCCTCCCTGTTCTTTATTTAGAACCGGGCCTGATACCAGTAAAACCGATGAGCACACAAAAACCGCAAGTTTTTCAGGTCCAGGGAAAAAGTGAGCCCCCGACGTTTCGGGGAGCTCAGTCTTTCTTATCCGGTGTGTCCGAAATTGATACGGTACAAACAGAAGCTCAGAATAAAGAAATATGCGAATTACACGAAAAACTCATTTTGCTGATTAATGAGCTGGAAGAATTACTCATCGAAGATCAAGAAAACGCCTAATCCCCCTTCATATTGACATGCACTGGTTTACACATTTACTATTGGCCTTTAATTTCCCCGAGCCGCGAAGTTAATTTCTCCTCACCTATGTTTGTAAGATATCTCTTACAATATTTTCAGAAATATCATACATCTAAATTTTTAGATACCGCTAGATTCAATAGTAGAGCCTTAATTTATTGAAGCAGTAACCAACACTCAAAAAGGATTTTTGGAGGCGCGGTATGAATCAAAAAGTAACGAAACAACTGAAGATTTTGATCGTCAATCAAAATATGGCCGCCCGCAGTGAGCTTAAAAATATGCTTGCCACTTTAGGCCAATCAGACGTTACTTTAATGAAGGATGGCAGGGACTTAGTCGGTCGCGAACAGTCTTTTAAATACGACCTGATATTCATCCGGGAAGACTTAGGGTTTAGCCTCACCGGTGCGAACCTGGTCAGGCACCTGACTCGCTCCAACCTGGTGCCTAAGTGGTGCAAGTTTGTGATTATCACGGACAGCGCTGAAAAGATCGGCGCCAGCCCCATCTTCAGGCATTTACGCACAGAAATATTAGAATTCCCGCTAAATTACAAGATGGTGGAAAATTCGGTTAACGCCACCATTGAATCTCTGCAAGTTTTCCAAAACATATTAAAAAACCTCAATCAAATTTCCCCCAGTGTTTTAATTAAAAGCATCATTAATATTGACCCAAGTAAATTTGATGAAACTCATAAAGATGAATTATTGGAATTAAAGATTAAGCTGTTGCTGCAAGGGCGTCGACCTGATTTAGCATGGAATATTTCAGAAAAAATCGCCTTAAGTTCAGATAAAGTTCGCGAACAGTTATTCATCAGCTTTTCAACCGGGCAAAGGGAGCGCTTTTTATCGACCCTGGACAATGCCAATGGCTGCGAAATTCTGCGCAAAGGCTGTATTTATTATCAAACATTGCAAAAACTTCATGAAAACGAACCAGAACTGGCCCTGCGTTGCTTTGAAAAATTGGAAGAGAGTCAGCTTCAACCCAATGAAATAGAAACTCACGCCTTATTACTGCAAAAAGTACAGGGGCTGAAAAAAGCACTGGATTATCTGAATCATAAAGAGGCTATAAAAACCGATGAGTTTGACCTGAAAAACAATATCTCATTGGTACGGTTGCTTTGTTATTCCCTCGCCTCCCTCAGTGGTAACCTGGACGGCAACTCTGCCCAAAAAGTTCACAACGACATGGTTGAAATCATTCGCAACAACACCTGGTCTAAGGGATCATTCAAATACAATATGTATAAACCTTTTATTTTGCTGGGGCTTGCCGCCCTGCAGGGTAAAACCTTGCTGAGCAATTTCGAGAAACTTTATGATTTGCGACACCAGTTGGATGTCAAGCAGTTGAATATCCTGTTATATGTTGCCCACAAGTACAACCTCGAAGCTCAGGCCATCGAAGTACACAAGATGTTGGAACGCAATGCCGCCAGATTGGAAATCAGTCCTGAGTTGATTAGTTTTGAAATCACCCATACTGAAGTGATGACCCGCACACTGACCAAAACAGAACAGAAAGCCCGCTATCTGTTACTGGCAGACCTGCACAGACAATCAGGCCGGGTATATCGGGCACTGCGCAAATATTACAAATGTCTTCAGGATTTTTCTCCCGACGATAACGTTAAGCTGCAAATACTGGACTTGATGAAGGAGTTGGGTTTGAAACAGTACTGGAGTTTTAAATCACCACAGGCCCTCAGTAACAAAACTGAACTGGCATCCTCTGAGGAAACTGAAGCGTCTGAGCCACAAATCAAACACTCTGCCTGAACGCCACGAAACCCCGTGAAGGGAAAAGAAAATTCAGGCGGTGGTATCTATATTTTGACCAATATTCCCTGACGGCGGCGGCGCCTGAGTAGTTTCCAGTGACTGAGTTTCTTGTTGCTGCTGAGCCTGACGATTAACCTGCTCGCTCTTATTTGGGGCAGCACCTTCTATGGTCACTAACCCTTCCGTAATGCCTGATGGCGTACCAATTTGCATATTTCCCCCTGTTCAAGGCGTATGAAACGGCATATCTGTCTATATTTTAGCCAACAACAGACACAAAAGCTACCCGTTGGTTTTCTTGCGGGTTGCGATCAGACCTCTACCTGCAACCCATCCCAGGCGGCAATCACTTCCAGAGAAGGTTGATGACTTTGTGCAATTAACGCAGCGAAATTTTCAGCCTCATCCAGGTTTTGCTGGATTTCTTCGTCACTGTGTACAGGATCATGATGAAACAAACACAATTTCTTTGCAGCTGCCCTGAGACAGAGCTCCACCCCCATTAAGTTACTGGAGTGCCCCCAGTCTTCCTTTAAGGTAACTGCCTCAAGCAAACTGTACATCGCATCGAATATAACCAGATCGGCATTTTGAATAAATCGCACAAACCGGTCCAATCGCGCCTGGTCTTCCACCTTGTGTTCAGAGTCTGTGGAATACACGATCTTCTTATCGTCCACCTGAAAGCGATAGCCGTATGAATTTCCCTCGTGCACCTGCAAAAAAGCCTCCACCTCGATACCGTTAATATGGTGCTTTTCTCCGGGATTAAAAAGATGAAACTCAATATCCGCCAGTAAAGTATCAAAGCTTACCGGGAATCCGGGACCACTGTGCTGCGCTCTGATGGCGCTTTCCAGTTGTTCGTGACATCCGTAAATATGAATTTTGTGGCCGGGAATATAAGCCGGAGTAAAAAAGGGAAAGCCCATAATATGATCCCAGTGTAAATGGGACAGCAAAAGGTGAAAGGTTTTACTGCGTTGCTGCTTTGGATCCCGTAAATAATGTGCTGCAAAATCTCTTAACCCGGTACCCATATCGCATAACAGATAATCCCCCTTGCCGGTATCTATCTCGACACAACTTGTATTGCCACCGAAGCTGCCTACCTCGGGAAACGATAAACTGTCCAGAAAAGGAGCGATATCATCATAACTAGTCAGTTGCTTATCCACCGCTTTGATCAGGATATCTTCCAGGCGAGCACGGATATTGTGTGCGTGGGGAGCCACAGGAATGGAACCTCTCGTTCCCCAAAATTTGACCATTGGCATGAATTTCCCCTTCAACACATTCACTATAATTCGGAGCTTACTTTATAATGTTGTGAGAATCTTATAATTTGTATTAGCAAATGGTCTAATACACACAGCTTTTCTGTCACGACATCGCCGGGATAGTCCTAAAGAGAATAATAATTATGGCAAACACGCAAAATACCCCGGGCGACGACTCGCCTGCTGCGGAAGCAATCCACACTGAAGAAACCTTGCTGAAACTGCCCCGTCCGCCTTTAGCAAAAATTGCCGCCTTAAAACACGCAATATGGGCTGTGCTGGCACGCATAAAAAACCGCGTGTCACGGTTTTTAGGTTGGTTTTCCGATAAATTTCGTGACCTCACCTTTTCTCAATGGTGTTATTTTATTGCTGCTGCGATGTTATTGAGCTTTTTATCCGAACCCCAGGAAAATGATGATTATATGCTGGTGGTGGGGGTTATTGCGGGTTTTGGCTTATTGCGGGAATTGTGGCAGATCTTTATGAGAATTTGGGAGCATACCTTCGGAAAAGGGGTGCTGTTTGTCCTGTATGCTTCCACCGCCAACATTGCATTGGCTGTCTCGGCCCTTAAGATCAATGCCATTTCCGGCATTGAACCTCAAACATTTGTATTCACCATGGGTTTTACTACCATGTTGATGTTGCCCTTTTGGATCCTGTTAGCCTCTGTGCTTTTCCTTGGCTCAGCAATTGTATTACTGAGCTTGTGGTCATTGCTTAGCTTCGTATTGCGGCTATTTCGCATCAGGCTGAAAACGCTGTGGCAAGACAAATCATTCGCCATACTCACCATGTGGATGCGCATTGTCTTTATCCCCTTTTTAATCATCGTCATGGTGAAATTTATCGAACCCTACATAGAACAACTGGATGTCTTTGACGATACGCCAATATTTGATGCCCAGGCCATTGCACAAATGCCTGAAGAGGAATTTATCTCGCTTGCGAATAAATTAAAAAACAGTGGTGAACAACCGCTTTCATCAGAAGACGAAGCCACCCTGGATGAATTGGGCATATCCGGCGCGCAACGATTGATGATACGCAACATGTCAGATGAAGATTTAAACAAGCTGGTAGCGACTATTAAATCAGGAGAACTGGATAACCTGCTTGAACCTGGCCCGGAACAGAAAACGACTGAAACCAAAACCCTGTTCCCTGGCGTTACCGTTACAACCGTTGAAAATCAGCAAGAATCAGAAGAGCAAGCGCTGTCCGATTCTACCCCTGATGATACAGAATCAGCCCCGGATGAAAGCGAACCAGAAGATAGCGAAGAAAAAAATACCAGAACTCTGGACAAACTGATTGCCGGCTTTATTTATCAATTTGAAGCCTATCGCTTTTCAGCCTGTAAAAAAGCTGAGAATCAACGGGTACTCACCATTGATGAAAATACGATTTTTGTCATTGAGAAAGACAAAACCCAGGACCTGGGTTACAGATTTTCAGTCGCCCCCTGTATTCCAGGTTGGTCAGACGAATAAGGCAGGTGAACCTGCCTCCCGGGTTTTACCAATCAGTCATACAGGCAATGGCTTATTTCACCAGCCATTACAACGCTCAAGCCAGTGCAGTTCGCCTGCCGCTGTAACCAGGTGGTAGCCTGGGTACGCAGCCGCCGTCATGCAGGCGTGATTGGGTAATACCCTGACCCGGCTACCAATGGGGAATTCTGAGATTGAAACCTCATCAGGCAGATGTATTACGCCGTGTTCCTGATTGACCTGATTAACAATAACGTTATGGCTGAATCCTGTCCCATCCGGCTTAATAACTTTGCCATATCCATAATCACAATGTTGTGCAGATGTGCTGCGATCTTTAGACAGAGCGAGTCCACCGGCATCGATAAAAATGCGGTTTTTTTCCGGTTTATGGGATGTCACGGTAGCTAAAACAGACAAAGCGATATCCGCTTCATCACAGGCTCCGAGTTGCGCCTGAAACAAATCAAAAAACACAAATACCCCGGGGCGAATTTCATTGATACCGGAAAAGTCCTCTGCGGCCACAACGGTTGGTGTCGAACCCAATGACAAATTAGGACATACAAGCTGGGCCTGTTGTAACCGGGCCTGAGCTGATAACAGTGCCTGCCTCTCTTGCTCCGCGTGGGCTTTAACTTCAGACCAATGCTGGCAGTCATATGAGCCACCGCCATGAGTCATCAGGCCCCAGAAATCAATCCCGTCGTCGACAAACAGTGCTTTTGCTAATGCCACTAACAAGGGATCATCAGGCAACAATCCGGCTCTGTGACCGTCACAATCAATTTCTATGGCAACAGAAAAACGGACCTGATGCGCCTGTGCATAAGCCGCAATAGCCGTAGCCATGCTGAATGAATCAATAATCACTGTAATATCGACGTGTTGCTGACGCAGTTTCGCCACTCTGGCAATTTTATCCGGAGACAGACACACAGCATATAACAACTGCGCAAAACCTTGCTCAGCGAAATACTCAGCCTCTTTCAGGGTTGACACGGTTAGCGGAGTCGCTGTGCCTTGAAACCGTTTTAAAACGGCGGCACTTTTGGCTGTTTTTGCATGAGGACGCAAACGCACCTGATGACGGTCGGCTTTGTCAGACATCCGCTGAATGTTGTTATTTAAGCGCACCTCATCCAGTATTAAGCAGGGCGTATTTAATTGTTGTAAATTGAGTTTCATGTTTGTCTGACCCAACAATTAGTGATGATGATGTTTGTGTTCAGCACTGTCTTGCTGCACGGCCTCACTCACCACAACTGGCACTGTTATCGCCTCCTGGTCTTGCAGACTGAATGTCAGCTGGAACTGCATTCCGGACGTCAAAGGCTGCTGTAAGCCAATCAGCATGATGTGTTTACCGCCCCGGCGAAGTACCAGCTCTTGCTGCGGCGCAAGAGTAAAAGGTAAATTGAGCTGTTTCATACTGGCCATGTCATCCTTGATATAACTCTCATGTAACTCAACACTCGCGGCAATCTCTGCATCCACCTGCAATCCGGTGATGAGCAGTGGCGTATCAGAGACATTTTTGAAGCTGCCATACACCGCTCCCATCTTCGCCAAGGCAAAAGTAGGCGTGGCCTTTACATCTTCATACTGCAATGAGTCAGCAAACAATGGATGGGAAAAAGTAAACAATACAAGGCTGACGACAGTCCCTTTCAAAAAACTCATAAAGTGTAACTCCGATTTTTATTAATATGTTTGAGCGCTTCCCTTTGGCTTAAACCGGAAAGCAGGTGTTGGTTATTTTGAACAAACCGCAAAACCCATTCCGCATCGGTTTTGCCGTACTCTCTCAGCACCCAACCGATAGCTTTTCGAATAAAAAAGGGCTTTTCCTGAGCAAGTTGCAAAATAGTATCACTCAGAAGAGTGAGATTGGTGTCTTTTTTATGCTTTATATGAGCAATCAACGACGCTCTGCGCAACCATAAATTGTCGTGTTGCTGCCACCGTAACAGTGTACTTTCCAGTGTCGGATGAGCTTTGATCAATAAGCCCACCAACGTGATAGCAATCCAGTCAACGGTGTCCCAGTTCTCAGCGGAAAGTAAAAGCTGCTCATATAAGGGTAAACTCTCAGGGGTTCGGAACACCTTGTAAAACTCGGCCACTTCCAGCGCCTGATATTGCAGTTCCCGATGACTTCCCTGCCAAAGCTGCATGATCGTACTTTCATACTCTGTGCGACTTGTTAGTGGAGCTTGCTTTTCAGCCATTTTAAACAGTTTTTTACGCAAAGGAGCCGGTACGCCAAAAAACGCCTGTTGGGTTTTCATGTAGGACTGCATTTTTAACGCTCTCGAGGGTTCCTGGTGTTCGCGTAATTGCTGCTCCAGTCGTTGTGCCAACATCATTTAGGATCAGCCACTACCGGCAAGCGCTCATCCGCGCCCCACTCAGCCCAGGAGCCATCATAAACGCGAATATCCTGATATCCCAACTCATCTGCGGCCAATGCCAGAATGCAGGCGGTTATTCCTGAACCACAGGTCATTACCAGTGGCTCAGAAACCTGAAGATTTAAGGAGGAAAATAACATTTCCAGTTCGGACTCCGGCTTTAGTTGTCCTTGCCGGGTGAGTGTTCTGAAGTGTAAACACTGTGCACCTGGCATATGGCCACTGCGCACACCCTGGCGCGGCTCTGCTTCCCAACCTTTGAACCTTGGCTCAGAGCGCGCATCCAGCACGCGGATTTCCGCCGATGCGATGCGCTGTAACAGTTCATCAGCAACGATGAACTTCAAGGGTTGTGGATTCGCCTGAAAATCCCCCAATGTAGGCGCGGCCTCAAGTTCAGACACGTTTTCACCCTGCGCCTTCCACCCGGGTAAACCACCATCGAGTATTTTGACATTCTCATGGCCCATGGCCCTGAACATCCACCAGGCCCGGGGAGCTGAATACAGCCCCATATTGTCGTACACCACCACCAGTGAGTTATGGTCAATGCCCAGTTTTCTTGCCTCTTCCTGAAACAGGTTGGCATCGGGCATGGTGTGGGGTAATGCATTACATTTATCGATAAAGACCTTTTCCAGGTCAAATCGCAATGCGCCAGGAATGAAGCCCTGAGTCAAGTCGTTGCTCACCCCGGGTAAAGGCGTCGCCATGCTGGCATCGAGTAACACCAGATTGTCTGCGCCAAGTATCGCTTTTAACTGAGGGACAGTGATCAGGTTTTTACTCATTGTTGGTTCTGTCCTCAGGTTGTAAAAGGGAAACGGTAACCGCAACCGGTTTTTCCGTTAATCCGATAAATTCATAGCGGTAATGTTGCGTTTCGCTTGCCAGTGGAAATAGTTTTCCGGTGGCGCCCAGGCTTATTTTCTGCCCGGCTTTCAGTGCAATGCCACGGGTCTTAAACTCCTGCACCAACCAAAACAGTACTTCCATCGGATGTCCCATTAACGCACTGGCATCGGTTTCCTGAACCAGGTTGTTGTTCTGATCCGTAAATCGAGCGATAAGGCGGGGAATTTTTTGGTAAAACGCATCGCTGTCAATCACAGTAATAGCAGGCCCTATGACGGCGTTTGTCGCTGCGATATTGATCGCAACCAGGCTGTTACCGGTGACAGGCTCCTGTTCGGCCAGGCGCATCGCAACAACTTCGACAAAGGGGTGAATACTGCTCACATAGGATAGGGTCTCACGGGCATTTTTTGCCTGCATAATGCGCTCATCTGCGATGGTCACCATAAAGTCAGGCTCAATGAGTGTGCGATAACCAAAATTAAGTGGAATTTCAGCATCGCCATTTAACATCATCCCTTGCAACAACACCCCGGTTGCAGGCGAAGGAATATTGAAGCGCTGCTGACCCGCAATACTGGTAAAACCCACTTTATAACCTGCAATATCGCCCATGAAGGGTTGCAAATAACCAATATATTTAGCCTGAGTGCAGTAGGCATCGGCCAGCGAAGTAACCTGAGTCAACCCAGAGACGGCTTCAACAGGGTAGCCCTTTGCCAGCAACTGCACTTCTGCATCTGGCAGGCAAATTGCGAAACCGGGCATTGAACACACAAAACTCAGCACAATAATCAGACGATAACGTCCCATTGCTTGCTCCTTTATCCCAATTACGCCTGCTGCCTGGCTAAGACTCTTTGTTCCAGAAAACGCATTACATCTCGCCAACTGACAATGCCAACCACTTTGTCGTCTTCAATCACCGGAAGGCAGGATATTTTATTTTGATTAAACAGCATCACTGCTTTCATTACGGGTTCGTTTGCACCAATGGAAACAATTTTATGAGACATGATTTGATGAACTTTTTTGTTCATGGTTTCCAGATCACGGGAGCTGATGGCACCACTTTTAACATGGGGGCTGACTGTTTTGAGATAATCGCGATCCGACAGTACACCGGTAAGCACACCTTCATCCACCACCAACAGATGGTGAAAGGTATGCTTTTCAAAGACGCGCTTAACAGCCCACATAGTTTCATTGGAAGAAACACAAACCGGATGGGCACTCATGATATCTTTAACTTTCATGCTAAAAACCCGTATGTTTTTAACAAATTCAAGCGGTTATATCAGGGAAAGTCAATGCAAAATTGCATGACGCAAGCGAAATGGCAGGAAGAATCGGGCGCCATTATTGCGCCCGTTAACAATCAGTCTTTGATGATGGCGTTGTGATAAACGTTTTGTACGTCGTCACAATCATTCAACATGTCCATGAACTTTTCAAAGACTGCTACGTCGTCGCCTTCAACATCGACGCTGGTTTGCGGTACAAAACTAATTTCTTCGACCTCGAAGTCGATATCCGCCTGGAATTCTGACAATGCGTTTCGGGTCTTTGCAAACTCTGTGTGAGGAACAAACACAGTGATTTTTCCGTCTTCACTTTCCACATCAGCCACATCGACGTCGGCTTCCATCAGGTATTCCAGAACGGCATCTTCATCGTCACCGGCAAACACAAAAACGCCGTAATGATCAAACATGTGGGCAACGGCACCCGGTGCGCCAATTTTGGAGTTAGTTTTAGTAAAGCAATTGCGTACGTCGGTAATGGTACGGTTATTGTTGTCTGTCAGACAATCCACAATCACCATACAGTTACCCGGTCCAAAGCCTTCGTAGCGCGCGGGAACAAAGTCTTCACCGGCTCCACCTGAGGCCTTTTCAATGGCCTTTTCAATTACATGGCTCGGTACCTGATCTTTTTTCGCTTTGTCCATCAGGTGTTTAAGAGACAAGTTAGCAGACGGGTCCGGGCCGCCGTTTTTGGCACATACGTAAATTTCTTTTCCGTATTTTGAATACACTTTGGTTTTAACCGCCGCTGTTTTAGCCATAGCGACTTTGCGAACTTCGAAACTTCTTCCCATATTAAACTCTGTCTTTTATTTCAATTTTATCGTTATGATGCACACTACAATGTGTTGTTCAATGCCAATGAGTTGCACACTGGCAACCTAACCATGGCTCTCACTGGACATATTATGCACGTCCAGGTTCGTTAATTCATCTTCGGAACTGTGCCCTTTCGCATCATCGTTGCGGGCTTTATCCAGTGATTCCAGGTATTCCTGAGTCACATCGCCGGTAATATAATCACCATTGAATACGGACATTTCAAAATGGCTGATGGCGGTATTTTCGGCACTTACCGCCTGACGCAGGTCTTCAATATCCTGATAAATCAAACCATCAGCTTTGATGGACTCACAGATATCTTCTACTTCTCTGCCATATGCAATCAATTCATTGGGTGACGGCATATCAATACCGTATACGTTCGGGAATCGAATTTCCGGCGCGGCTGAAGCAAAATACACTTTTTTGGCACCGGCTTCACGGGCCATTTCAATAATTTGCTCGGATGTCGTACCACGTACTATGGAGTCATCTACCAGCAAGACATTTTTACCCTTAAACTCTGACTTTATCGCATTGAGTTTTCGGCGTACTGACTTGCGGCGTTGTGACTGTCCCGGCATGATGAAGGTACGACCGATATAGCGATTTTTTACGTAACCCTGACGATATGGCAGGTTTAGCTCATGTGCGATTTGCAAGGCGATATCGATTGATGTCTCAGGAATAGGAATAACCACATCAATATCCAGATCACCCCATTCCTGAGCGATCTTCTGTCCCAGTTTTTTGCCCATGTTAACCCGGGACGCATAAACAGAAATACCGTCGATAAAGGAGTCCGGACGGGCAAAATAAACAAACTCAAAGATGCAAGGCACATGGGTGGGATTATCTGCACACTGTTGCGTAAACAGCTGACCATCTTCTGTGATGTACACGGCCTCACCTGGGGCAACATCACGAATAAACTGAAACTCAACGGAGTCCAGCGCAACACTCTCTGATGCCACCATATATTCATCACCCAGGTCGGTGCTGCGTTTACCGAGCACCAGAGGACGAATACCGTGAGGATCGCGAAACGCCAACATACCATTGCCGATGATTGCCGCAACCACTGCATAGGCGCCGTTAACACGTCGATGAACATTGCTCACTGCGGTAAAAATATCAGCAGGTTGTAACGACAGACCCTCAGCTTTTTGCAGTTCGTCTGCCAGAATATTCAGCAATAATTCGGAATCAGAGGTGGTGTTGATGTGACGTTTTGCCAGTTGCAACACTTCTTTTTGCAGTGCCACGGCATTGGTTAAATTGCCGTTGTGTGCCAGCGCTATTCCGTAGGGGGAGTTAACATAAAAAGGCTGAGCTTCAGCCGAACTTGAAGAGCCCGCTGTAGGGTATCGCACATGCGCAATCCCCAGATTACCGGTCAGCCTTTGCATATGGCGGTTACGGAACACATCTCTGACCAAACCATTTGCTTTGCGCAAATGAAACATACTGCTGTCTACAGTAATCATTCCAGCAGCATCCTGGCCGCGGTGTTGCAACACAGTTAAGGCATCAAATAATTCTTGAGCAACAGGGTTATGACTTACGATGCCGGCGATTCCGCACATATTGAGATCCTATACAGTGGGACTAATAAAACTAGATGAGTTTTGCAGATATTCAAAAAACCATTCGATAATAAAAGCAAACTCAGGGATCAGCAGAGAGGTTTTCCACCAATCCGTAGAAGGTGCTGGCGTAAATGCGTCCAAAAAAAACAGCACGGCACTGCAAATCAGCACGCCTCTTAACATTCCGAAAACCAGACCCAGCGCACGATCTGTGCCGCTTAATCCGGTAAATATCACTAATCTGGAAATTAGATAATTAAGTAATCCGCCTAACAACAGCGTAGATACAAACAAAATCGCTATTGCTACCGCATTTTTTAATATTTGGTCCTGAAACCAGGTGAGATAGACAGCCAAATCGGCATAGAAAAAACTGGCCAACATAAACGCCGTGAACCAGATGGCAAGGGAGATAGCTTCTTTCAGAAAGCCTCTGACAAGGCTTATTACCGTCGATAAAACCAGTACGGCAAGAATAGTGAAATCAATCCAATTCATTATTTTCTTTATTTAGCATAGGGACGGCGCAATCTTAAGATCGGCGCGCATTTTACCAAAGCCACAGACCGATGTCTTGTTTTAATCAACGCTAAAAGGGGTCAGTTTACCCTGTAAACCCGTCACTTCTTTTAAATGTGGGATTGCTGTTTTTAATTTGCCGTCATCCAGATCAGGACCGACAAATACTTTAGTCAAGGTCCCCGAGCTGGTTTGAATCGGTCTGGTAAAGGCCCGGTAACCCGCCTGTTCCAGTTTGCGCAACAGATCTTTGACGTTCTTACTGTGTTTAAAACTGCCCAACTGAACCACCCATCCGGATTGCATTTGTTCTTGTTTTGGCTCCATGACCGGTGCGTCAGACTGTGACGGGCTTTGTTGTGCCACGCGTGTATCTGCCTCGCTGACGGCGTTGCCAGGCATCTCTTCAGCAGTATCAACAGGTTCGTCAAGCGGTTGTTCATCCACGATAACCACCTCCCGGGTTACCGCGTCCTGTACTTTTTTAAACGGAAATTCATCGGGAGAAGTCACGTTTTTCATCGGCGGTCGCTTGGGAATCGCTTCAAATCGGTCCTGACTGTGGCGCTTTTCCCCGTCCAGGACTTCAGGTAAAAAAATCACAGCCAGCGCCACTATGATGATGGTCCCTACCAATCGGTTTTGAAATGCTGTAGCCAAAATATGCTTCCTGTTTCCTGAATATCGAACTGCGTTTATGGGGTTAATGCTTGTTTAATGGCTGACACAGTATAAAACGATCCAAAGCCAATAATAAGGTCTTCAGTGTCGCTGGCAGATTCTAACGCTTGTTGACAGGCCTGTTCAACCGATTCGCAAACAAAGGAAGGCTGATTCGATTTTGCCAGTACCGATTGCAACACTTCGGGTTTAGCACTGCGCGGGCTATCCAGGGGCGCAACATACCAGGTTGCCGGCAAATCCCGAAATACCTCAAGGCTGGCCTGTGAGTCTTTATCGGACAGCATACCCAAAATAAAAATCAGACGACGATAAGATAGCAACTCAATTCGCGAACGCAGGTAACCGGTTGCCTGCGGGTTATGGGCTACATCCAGGATAATTCGGTGAGAATGAGCCAGAGATTCCATGCGACCGGGTAATGTGGCGGTGGCGATTAATTCTCTGATTTGATGGTCGGTTAAAGTCCATTCCAACAGCTTCGCCGTAAATAATGCAGTTGCGGCATTTTGCGTTGGTAATTGCCCTACCGGCAAGTCCGTAAGGCGAAATGACTGTCCGTTGCAGCTGCCGTGCAAGGTCCATCCCTGCTCGTGGTGTTCTATCTGAAAATCCTGATTGCGAAACCAGGCTTTGGCAGCAATCTGCTGCGCGTGTTTGCGCAGAGAATCAGGCGGGTCCAGTTCTCCCACCACGCAGGGTTTGTGCGGACGCATGATACCCGCCTTTTCAAACCCAATTTGCTCACGGGTATCACCCAACCATGCCTGATGATCCAGATCGATAGTAGTAATGACAGACACATCAGGTTCAACAATATTAACGGCATCCAAACGGCCACCTAAGCCCACTTCAAGAATTATGACATCAGGCCGGCGTTCTGCCATTAACTGCAGCGCTGCCAGTGTGCCAAACTCAAAATAGGTCAGTGATGTGTCTTTTCGGGCGGTTTCAACCTGGGCAAAAGCTGCGCAATGTTGTTGTTCCGCCAACAGCGCCTGATTGAAGCGAACCCGTTCCCGATAATCCGTTATGTGCGGGGAACTGTATACTGCCGTTGTTAATCCGATACGCTGCGCCATCAGCTCCAGGTAGCGGCAGGTAGATCCTTTACCGTTGGTGCCGCCAACCAGAATCACCCTGGCAAAATCAAAGTTGATATTGAGCCGCTCATAAACCGCAGCAACCCGCTCTAATCCCATGTCGATTTGAGCAGGATGTATTTTTTCCAGATAACTCAACCACCCTGCCAAATTTGCGGGGTGCTGATGATGTTCATTCAAGGCTGGCTACGCTTGTTTTACGGCATCAGCGCTGTGATGCATTTTATCTAATAAACTGTAGAGTTTTTGACGCATATGACGACGATCGACAATCATATCGACTGCGCCTTTCTCCAACAGGAACTCGCTGCGTTGGAAGCCATCGGGTAAGGTTTCCCGCACGGTTTGTTCGATTACTCTGGGGCCGGCAAAACCGATAAGAGCACCCGGCTCGGCCACATTTACGTCACCCAACATAGCCAGGCTGGCAGACACTCCGCCCATGGTTGGGTCGGTTAGTATCGAAATGTAGGGTAAGCCTTTTTCACTCATTTTCGCCAATGCGGCACTGGTTTTCGCCATTTGCATCAGAGATAACAGCGCTTCCTGCATACGGGCACCGCCACTGGCAGAAAAGCAAACAAAAGGGGTATTATTCGCTAATGCCGCTTCAACACCTTTGACAAATCGGGCACCCACTACAGACGCCATGGACCCGCCCATAAAACTGAATTCAAACGCGGCAGCAACAATTGGCTTGCCGTGCAGTTTGCCCTTCATTACAACCAGTGCATCTTTTTCGTTTGATGCTTTTTGAGCACTGGCGATGCGATCTTTGTAGCGCTTGGAATCTTTAAACTTGAGAATATCCTGGGGCTCCAGCTCAGAGCCCAACTCTGTGCGCTCTCCCTGATCGAGGAAATGATTCAGACGCGCTCTGGCGCTGATGCGCATGTGATTGTCACACTTGGGGCAAACTTCCAGCTGTTTTTCTAATTCAACTTTGTAGAGTACGGCGTTACATTTTCCGCACTTGGTCCAAATACCTTCCGGTACATTACTTTTTACAGCTGATTGGGTTTTTGGTAGTATCTTTTGGATCCAGCTCATTGAATTTGGTTCTCTCACTTTTAATTAGCAAGATAAAAGCAAATCACCGCAATATTACAGAAATTCAACTCATTTTATTGCTAAATGATGCTGCTTTTATCATTAATAGGGTTTCTAAATTAAGCGTTCTGCAACGTATTTTGCCACATTCTAACAGTAATAAAATAACTATGTGGTCTAAGATGTTAACTAAATTTGTCGAACGTCGCTAAAAAACCAGCGGATTACCACAGGGTATCTGATAATAACAGAGGGCCTAATGGCTTTTGAGGTAGAGCAAATTCAGCCGGGTAATCGACACTTACCAGGTACAAACCATTGGGCTTTGCCGTCGCGGCCGCCTGAGTTCTGTCTTTACTGGCCAGCAGTTCGGCTATCCAGTCTTCAGACTGCTCACCACAACCAACCGCCATTAAACTCCCTGCAATATTGCGCACCATATGATGCACAAAAGCATTGGCTTTGATATCAATAACCACATAGTCGCCCTGGCGTATAACCTGTATGTGATGCAAATTGCGAAACGGAGAACGAGACTGACAAAGCGCCGCCCGAAACGCAGAAAAGTCCTGCTCACCCAGTAAGCACTGTGCAGCGCGGTGCATTTTTTCAGCATCAAGAGGATGATAGAAATGTGTCACACCCTCAAGAAAAATCCCGGGTCTCAGGCGCACATTGTGAATAACATAACGGTAACGTCTGGCCGTAGCTGAAAAGCGCGCGTGAAAGTCATCCGCAACCGGCTTAGCCCATTTAACTGCTATGGTATCGGGTAAGTTAGCATTGCTGCCCATAGTCCAGGCTTTGTCAGGTCTTTGTACATCCGTTTCAAAATGAACAATCTGATTTGTGGCATGCACTCCGGCATCGGTACGCCCGGCACAAACGACATCAATTTTCTGCTGCGCGATGACTTCAAGGGCCGCTTCCAGTTTTTGCTGAACGCTAGCCACTTCACGTTGTCTTTGCCAGCCAAAATAAGCTGCGCCGTTATATTCTATACCTAATGCTATTCGTGCCATGACGTTACTGAAATGATAAAAAGCGCAGCATGTTAAAAGAATATCGAGTCAGTTTCAAAGCTATCGCTTCAATCTTGCCAATATTTCACTGGCTTCCTGTTTTTGTTCTTCCGACCCGGTTTCGATGACTTCATTTAACAGGGACTCGGCTGACTCCGCATCGTCAATCTCCAGATAGGCATGGGCAAGATCCAGTTTGGCATTGATCCCCTGGTCCTTGTCTACGTCGATCATATCATCGTCAGCAGCGACACCCGTAAACTCTTCCAGGTTAACATCAATGTTGAGATCGCGCTCAGACAAAGGCACTTCGTCATCTTCGAGACTCTCTTCCAGTAACCTTTCTACATCCAGAAATTCATCACTTAAATCATCCTGGTCCTGGATACCCAGTTCAGTTTCAGGTTCTGCATAATCTGCAGGCTCGTCATCCTCGTCGGACAACAGCGCCTCCAAATCAATATCAGGGTTTTCCGGAAAATCCGGTGCTTTAGTTTCAGACGTCGTGTCTTCACCATCCAGGGCATCATCATTTTCCAGAGCGTCGTCAATACTGCCCAGGATATCTTCAAAACTGGCATTTTCCAGCTCTTCCAATGCTGACTCATCGTCGTCTGACAGTAATTCACCGTCATCAACATCGGTTAATGCTTCTGCCAGTTGTTCAAAGTCATCATCGTTTACATCAAATTCCGAAGCGTCATCGTCAGAGGTGTCATCAGGCAAAGTCTCATCTTCAATATCCGCTTCCAACTCAGAGGCTGAATCCTCAGTCCCAAAAGCAGGAATATCTTCCAGATCACCGGCAGTATCGGCACCTATCTCATCTCTTTGCTCAGCGTCAGTCTGGTCAGGCGTTTTTTCATTTGCCCAATCATCCAGACTTACCGAGTCTTCCGACGGCTCACTTTCGTCGTCATCTTCACCCAACCATTCGCCCAATCCGGGTAAATCATCTAAATCATCTTCGGCAAAATCCGCCTCATCACCCTGTTCTAAAAAGGCCGCTTCAAGATCATCATCGGTTAGTGAATCATCATCGCTATCCGCCAGAGTCTCTTCGCTGTTATTCTGATCACTAACAGACTCTGAATCCGTATCTTCTTGCGGCTCTGCGCTTTCATCGCCAAGTTTTAGATCGGTGGCAGAAACATCTTTGCGAGTATCATCCTGCTCGTCAAAATCAACACTGGTATCCGTATATCCATAGATTTCGTCCAGATCTTCGATGTCATTTTCTGGATCGGCACGCTCCTCTGCGCCTTCGGAAAATTCAGCAAGGGCCTCATCAAACTCGTCGGGCTCCTCTGCATCTGATAATTCGTCAGATTCAATAACGTCTTGCTCGAGCATGTCATCCAGATCGTCGCTTAGTTCCAGCTCGGTATCTGCCGTTGCAACACTTTCCCTTTCTGGCTCTTCACTCGCTGTTTCAGGCTCTGCATTTATCTGTTCAGGCTCTGGCAGTACCTCTGAGTCTATAGCATCTAATAACGCGGCATCTTCTTCAGCTATCGCCTGCTCAATCTCCTTAGATACGCCCTCCTGAAGTTCATCAGCAGTATCGTCAGGTGAAGAGCTTTCCGATGGTTCTTCATCAAACAACAATTCCGGCGCCAGCGCGGCTTCCGGGTCATCACTGTCAAACTGTGGTGCATCTTCGTCAATGAATTCCTCAGTTGTGAGGTCGGTGTCAGATTCGCTGTCTACAGTTTCTGCCGCTGTCTCTTCCGGCAAAGGTTCTTCCGGCAAGGCTTCATCCAGTAAAGATTCTTCCAGCGCATCATCAGTTTGCTCGTCTTCATCTAACAGGAACTCAGGTTCTTCGTCCAGTTCTGTATCTTCGGCTTCGGGAAGTGTCTCTTCCGGAATAACCTCTTCAACAGCAGGCTCGTCTTCTGCCAATGGCTCTGACAACAATGCTTCATCAGGCAGTTCATCAATCCCTGAATCGCTGTCTACAGTTTCTGCCAGTGTCTCTTCTGGTGAGGATTCTTCCAGTGAGGGTTCTTCCAGTAAAGATTCTTCCAGCGCATCATCAGTTTGCTCGTCTTCATCTAACAGGAGTTCAGGTTCATCCTCCTGTTCTGTATCTTCGGCTTCGGAAAGTGTCTCTTCCGCAATAACCTCTTCAACCGCAGGCTCGTCTTCTGCCAATGGCTCTGCCAACAGTGCTTCATCAGGCAGTTGATCAGCCTCTGTTTCGCTGTCTACAGTTTCTGCCAGTGCCTCTTCTGGTGAGGGTTCTTCCGGCAAGGCTTCATCCAGTAAAGATTCTTCCAGGGCATCATCAGTTTGCTCGTCTTCATCTAACAGGAACTCAGGTTCATTCTCCTGTTCTGTACCTTCGGCTTCGGGAAGTGTCTCTTCCGGAATAACCTCTTCAACAGCAGGCTCGTCTTCTGCCAATGGCTCTGACAACAGTGCTTCATCAGCCTCTGAATCGCTGTCTACAATTTCTGCCAGTGCCTCTTCTGGTGAGGGTTCTTCCGGCAAGGCTTCGTCCAGTAAAGATTCTTCCAGGGCATCATCAGTTTGCTCGTCGTCATCTAACAGGAACTCAGGTTCATCCTCCTGCTCTGTATCTTCGGCTTCGGAAAGCGTCTCTTCCGGAATAACCTCTTCAACCGCAGGCTCGTCTTCTGTCAAGACTTCTGGCAGGGTGTCTTCATCAATTAATTCGGCCGCGGTTGCATCTGATTCTGATTCAATATCTACAGCTTCTGTTACATCGTCTGTTTGCTCATCAACAAACGTGGGCTGATCATCCTCAACAAGTTCCGGCTCCAGCAGATCATCTGCGGCAAATTCATTGGGAAACTCTCCCATGGCGTCGTCCGTTGCCACTTCAGGTGCATCGGTGCTTTCTTTTGGCTTTGCGGTACTGAAGGCGTCTTCATTCAGCTCGGGGATATCATCCAGAGAAAGGTCGTCAGAATCAGGGTCTGATATGGCCCGCGACTCAGTATCCTGTTCTTTTACTGCTGAACCAAAATCTTCGGATGAGATATCAGGAATATCTTCTAAAGATAGCTCTCCGCTAAACAGGTTTTTAGTATCGGTGCTTTCAACATTGCCGGGTTCGTTGTCATCGCGGCCTAAGGCATCCAATAACTGATGGTAATCATCTTCGGAAAGTTCGTTGATAGCATAGTCTTCTGCTTCTGCAGTGTCTAACTCGTCGTTCGTCTCTTCAAGACCTGATGACGGCTGCGCAGCAATATTATCTTCATCAGATGCACTCTCTTCCGGATCAATAATATCTTCCGGATCAATAACATCTTCCGGTTCATTTACGTCTTCCGGTTCAAGGACATCACCCGGAACCTCTTCAGCGAATTGATCACTATTTTCTATGAGGGACTCGGGGTCTTGTGTGGCTTTAACATCGGACTCGTCTGCCATTAAATCATCGGCAGATAGATCACTGTCGAGGTCCAGTGTTTCCATCTCATCCAACAGCGCATCATCAACGGTTGGCTCTGCAGAACTCGCCTCTTCCATAAGTTCATCGGCTACAAATTCATCGCTGGGTTCATCCTGAGGAGCACTGGCATTTTCGTCACTGTCTTGTGGCTCATCAACACCCAGTTCTTCAAGCAGTTCATCGCTGAGTTCATCCTCAGGAGCACTGGCATTTTCGTCACTGTCTTGTGGCTCATCAACACCCAGTTCTTCAAGCAGTTCATCGCTGAGTTCATCGTCAGGAGCACTGGCATTTTCGTCACTGTCCTGTGACTCATCGACACCCAGTTCCGCTAACAACTCATCGGCCAAATCGTCCTGGTTACTGTCGTTGCTGTCGTCACTATCTTCAGGCTCATCAATACCCAGCTCGGCTAGCAACTCGTCGGCCAAATCATCCTGGGCACTGGCGTTGCTGTCGTCAGTATCTTCAGGCTCATCAACGCCCAGCTCTGCTAACAGTTCGTCGGCCAAATCATCCTGGGCACTGTCGTTGCTGTCGTCGGCATCATCCGGCTCATCAATGCCCAGTTCCGCTAACAATTCATCGGCTAAATCATCCTGGGTACTGTCGCTGTCAGAATCATCATTAATTTCTTCAATACCCAATTCCGCCAGTAGCTCATCGGCCAGCTCATCTTGTAATGATTCAACATCAGTATCTGGTTGATTGGCGACGATGGTATCCAGCTCGTCTTCGGGTGCCACCAGATCGTCGCCATCCTCAGTGAACAAGTCGTCTGATGATGGCTCTAGTTCGGAATCGTCAGACAACGCCTCGTCCGGAGTTTCAGTAATATCACTTTCATCCCCAAATGCGACGTCATCGCCAAATGCAGCATCATCACCAAAAATTTGCTCCGGCTCGTCAATGGCGATATCAGGATCACCGGGATTTTTCTGTGGCGCATCCTGTAAAACTTCGGTCAGTTCTTCTGTAATGTTGTCCAGTTTCTCATTTTGCTGCTCGATGCTGTCTTCTAACTTTTCAACAGCCTCATCAGTCAATAAACTGTCATCGCTGATCCCCAGCACTTCTTCCGCATCAAACTCATCCACTTCCTGAGCCGCCGCTGGTGCTTGTTTGACCTCTTCTTTGACTTCATCCGCAACCATTTCCTCAGGCTCGGCTTCGGGCTCAGCTTCTGATTCGTATGCTTCTTCAGGTTCAGGTTCGCTCTCTGCTGCTGCTTCCAGAATGTCATCAACACTTTCTTCAATTTCATCAAAGCCGCTATCTGCGCCATCTAACAAATCATCTAAATCAGAAACGTCAGTATCATCATCCGCGGCTTCGCTGAACTCATCCAATATGTCATCAGGCATTTCTTCCGCTTCAGATAATTCAACTGAATCCCCTTCAGTTTCATCTGAGGCAAATAAATCATCTAAATCATCCTGATCCAATAAACCACTATCAGATTCACCAAACTCGTCATCATCTGACACCAACATGTCGTCGTCGGCTTCATCAAAGCTGCCCATTTCTTCTTCAAGGACTTTGTCTAATGAATCATCTAATTCTTCTGCGAACTCATCCTGCAACAGATCGTCGTCACCGAACAAGTCGTCATCAGCCCAGTCATCATCACCGCCGTCATCCATGGTGTCGGTAGACAAATCATCCAGGACATCGGTATCTTCGCTTATTTTACTGGCGACTTCCTGCGCCGGCGCCGGTGCAGCGGTTTCAATAGCCGGGGCATCATCCCCTTTGCGTCTCAGCAGGAACATCGTCATTCCGGCCAATGCTGAAAGTGTCAGCACCAGGGAAGCAACAATAATGAACATATCCGAAGCAAAGAACGACAGATCCAGCGACTTTTCTTCTTCTGGCTTAGGTGTCAGTAACTCCAGCATTTCCTGCTGGATCTGCAACATCTGTGACTGTTCTATCTGATCCTGACTGGCGCGCTCTCTTAACTGATCTATTTCCTGATTAACGCTATCCAGTCGGTCAAATATTTTGCGATTTTCATCTAATAAAGACTCAACGCTGGTAATTGACTCGGCAAATTGCTGCCGAATGGCGTTGAACTGAGCTTGCTGTTCTTCATTAATGCGATTAAGCCGGGATTCGATTTGGGTTTTGGTTTCCACCAGATCATCGCGATTGACCAGTTTAACCGGCGGCTTGAGATTGACCAAAGATTGACCCGGTGCCGCTTCCGGTGACCAGGCGTCGTCATCCTGTTCTGATTTTAAGCGCGCATTTTGCGCATCGATGCGGGCAATATAACGTTCGGAAGGCAGACGCAACATGGCGCCATTTTTCAGGGTGTTAAGGTTGTCAGTGGCAAAGGCGTTTTTGTTTAATTCGTAAATTGCCACCATCACCTGATAAATACTCAGGTTTTTATTTTGACGATAACGATCGGCTATACGCCACAAAGTGTCGTCAGAGTCTATTGGGCCGTAGGTGGCGCCGGAATACTGCTCTGTCGAGTTCTTCGCGCCCCGAATTTCTATCAACTTGTCTGCGGGCTGTTGCGCGAACGCCGAAAAAGTGCCGGAAATGGTTAGCAGAAGAAAAGCAATAATGCTGAGACAGTGAAAGGCATTTCGCGCCGTTTGCTGCCCGCCTGTCCTGAAGTTAGATTTGTATCCTGAATAAAATATACGCACTTAGGTACTTTGCCGTCTTGATTTTATATTATTCGTCAATTTTTTGTTGTTTGTTCTATGACTTTTGCCAAAGACTTGGTTCACCGGCATGAGACTGCAAGACTCATACCTAACTATAAACCAGATACAACGAGCAAGCCAATCCCTCTGCGGGAATCAGTTACTGATTAAACTTCACCGATAATACAGTATTCATGTGGTGAGGACAGCAAAAATCAGATTTAATGCCAGTTATTGCAAGTCATCGGCTGTAGCAAAAAAAACTTAAATAAAATAAGTAGTTGCGGAAATGAAAAAGCAGACAGAAGAAAAGGGAAAGAGGCCAGCCCGCCGGGCTGACCATGCAGAGAATTACAGGTAGTCGCGGATCAGGACTTCAGCAATCTGAATGCTATTGGTAGCCGCACCTTTGCGCACGTTGTCCGATACAACCCACAGGTTTAGTCCGTTTGGATGGGTAATATCCTGACGCACACGGCCAACAAACACCTCATCCTTACCGCTGGCATTACCAACCTGAGTGGGAAAATCTTCACGGTTTTCCAGCAGCACAACCCCCGGCGCTTCGCGCAATACCGCTTTGGCTTGTTCTACATCCATCGGTTGTTGCGTTTCCAGATGCACCGCTTCACCATGCCCGTAAAACACCGGCACACGCACTGCTGTAGCGTTTACCAAAATGCTGTCATCACCCATGATCTTTTGGGTTTCCCAGCTCATCTTCATTTCTTCTTTGGTGTAATCGTTGTCAAGGAAGACATCGATTTGCGGAATGCTGTTAAAGGCGATTTGGCGGCTAAAGTTTTCTACCTTTACTTCACGGCCATTTAACAGGTCAGCCGTTTGTTTCGCCAGCTCGTCCATCGCAGACTTACCGGCACCAGAAACCGACTGATATGTCGCCACATTGATGCGGGTAATGCCAAACTGATCGTGGATGGGTTTTAATGCCACCAGCATACCAATTGTGGAACAGTTTGGATTGGCAATGATATTGCGGTTTCTGAAATCAGCAATAGCATGTGGATTCACTTCCGGAACCACCAGGGGAATGTCTGGCTCGTAGCGGAAATGCGAGGTGTTATCGATGACCACACAGCCCTGTTCAGCAGCTATAGGCGCATACTTTGCAGAAATACTGCCACCCGCAGAAAAGAAGCCAATTTGTACCTGCGTCCAGTCAAATGTGTCTGCATCCTGTACCGTAATCTCTTCGCCCTTAAATGTAATGGTACTACCTGCACTGCGTGCGCTGGCCAGGGGATAAAGATTATTGATTGGAAAACCGCGTTCTTCGAGGATTTCAATCATGTTTTTGCCCACCAGACCGGTGGCGCCTAAAACGGCAACATCAAATGCGCGAGACATTTATTTTTTACTCCAGTTATGTTGTTCAGGCCGCTTATTCGGCCCGTTTGAAACCAAGTCCGTAGATTGCCTGTGTCAGCAAAGAATTTCCAGTATTTACTTGCACACTGGAAAATTCTCTTCGAATACCATAGTGCTTTCGGCTATATCTGAAAGATTCATCATCATGCACCTTGTTTCTGAAATTTGCTGTATCAGTTTCAATACTGTAGACCTGCTCAATGAGTTTATGTAAACGGGTCTCGGTACTGCCGTCAGTTTCAGACAATTGCAATTCTGATTTGCCATTAAACGACACCTCTGGCAGATAGTCCCACATGCTCTTTGCCGGCCAGTTAAATCGCTGCGCCGCAAAGTTATAGATCATATCAGTGCCCCGCACTTTACCTTCCAGGGTGTGGCCTGCAATGTGCTGCGTGGAAAAATCGGTTTTTTGAGCGAGGGCAAAGTCGATGTCAGGTTCGTTTTCCCAGACATCAAAAATGCTGAAAAAAGGTTTTGCCTTTTGCAATAGCTGACTCAAGGCCTGGTTGTCCACCACTTCACCGCGGCAGGCGTTCACCAAAATCTGGTGTGGTTTTAGTGAAGACAATACGGCGTCATTAAACATGTGCAATGTGGGCCACTGCCCTGTCGTTACCAAAGGCACATGTAAACTAATAACGTCACAGTCAAGAATTTCCGCCAGAGCCACCATGGGACGTTGATCGCCAGCAGCTTGTAATGGCGGATCACATAACAAAATATCAAAGCCCAAATGCACAGCCCGCTCTGCCAGTGCAGTGCCGACGTGCCCGGCACCAACGATACCCAGTTTTTTGCCTGCAAACGAGAGATGGTGTGCGGCCGCCAAAGACACTATTCCGGCGATGACGTATTCTGCCACCGCAATGGCATTACACCCTGCCGCCGAATAAGCCTCGATGCCGCGACTTTTCAGAAATTCAAGATCCATGTGATCCGTCCCGGCTGTTGCAGTTGCCACCAGTTGCAATTTTTCAGCCTGTTGCAATAACTCCGGCGTGACTTTGGTGGTGGATCGAATGAACAGGGCTTCGGCATCAATTAACTGCTCAGCGTTAAGTTGATTTCCTGAAAACCAGGTGACATCAGCAACATCATCAAAAAACGCTTCCCCACAGGTCAGCGTATCTTCACAAAATATTTTCACTTAGGATTTCTGCTTGATAAAAAACAAAAATTATCGCACGACACAAGACAGGAGAAAACCCAAACAACCTAATTGGCAAAGCCGTAAATTAAGTTGTCCGGGTTATTGGTGGGACTAGAAGTTCAGGATCTCTACGCTGTTGCTGTTAAAATCGAACTTGTTAATTTTACCGCATTGCGCGAAGTGATTATTGCTGCTGTATGGCGTGCCGGATTGTTGGATATTATTTTCCCAACCCTGGCCATTTTTCACATAAGCTTTCACCTCAAACCAACCATTGACGCTGTTGCTGCAATCCATTTGCACATCCAGCATCCAGTAATGTTGGCCCCAGTTGTTCAGCGGTTCTTCACCAAAGCCGTCCACTGCGACCGTTTTGACTGCACCCCATGAAGCTGGCCAGACATCCGCAGTCCAGTCCATTGCGGTACCCTCTGCATAACTATTTTGTCCTGCTTCAACGCCGTACCAGTCCAGGTAGGACTCGTTGGCTTTCCACGGTGCAGTGGTGCTGTTGCGCAAATTGTTGTGAGTGATCGACATAGCACATTCAAAATTGCTGGTTTGGCAGTTTCGCCCTAACGTATTGTTGGCATAGTCGTGGTCGATGCCGCCGCGAATAAACATATCCTGACCACTTTGCGTTTGCGCCTGGATAAAAATCACAGTGCGCTGCCAGTCGCCATTATTGCTCTGCGTGATCTTGCTGTTTTTGTGAATCGCAAAAGCATCCCAGGCCGCAACATTGGTATTCACAGTACCATCACCATTAACGGTTATGGTTTCTCCGGAACAGCTGCTGCTATCCTGAGACAATTCGCCTTTTAACACATTACAATACACACCCGGGTCCATCTGGGTATTGATGGTGGCGGTCATGGCGTAACCTTCTTTGTTGATAGCCACATGTCCGGCATTAGCCCGGCCGAAGGCAATCTGGTTACCACCATTATCCCACCAGTCGGTCACTACCCAATCGTCGTTGACATTGTTGCGAAAATCCACGCCGCCTGAGATGTAGCTCCACCGATGTTCACATTGCCAGTTGCTGCCATAGCACTCCAGGTTACCATTATTATGCACCGGTACAGATGGGCCACCTGCATCGGTATCACCATGGAAATCATAACTGGACATCACTTTGGGATAACCATACGGCCAGGCCAACATAAATACATTGGCTAAATCGTAGAGTCTGCCATCTTCAAAGGTAATAACATTACCGGCACCACCGTGGCCGCGTTGATTGTCGTGATTGTCCACAAAAACGACCGCCTGATAGCTGGGTAAAAAGCCCCAGGCTTCGCCAAAATTACTCAGCCAGGATAACTGACCATTGCGAAACGTATTGCCCAGTTGCGTGCTGTATTTAAATTCAGTGACCAGTCCTGTTCCCGTGTACTCCGCCGCCGATATCGCTTCGCCGCCCTGATCGATCACTTCCTGAAACACCAAAGGCGAACCGTTAACTTTGGCTAAAACCCCCTGGATATCGCCCACTGACATATGTTTGGAAGCATCAAATCTGAAGCCGGAAACGCCCAGACTGGTGAGGTAATTGAGGTATCCCGCCAGGGTATCCTGTACATAGCCATCGCTGGTATCCAGATCAGGCAACCCCACTAACTCACAGTTTTGCACGCGCCAGCGATCATTGCCGTAGTCTGCCGGATTGATGGTACAGGTAGCGTGAAAATCCTGCGGGCCATAATTGGGAAATTGTTTGTTGCCATAGCTGCTGCCGGCGACGCCGGTACCACTACCGGCTGCCATGTGGTTGATCACGGCATCGACATAAATATCCACACCCTGAGCATTACAACGGGATACCATGTCTGTAAATTCTGCTTCTGTACCACCGCGGCTTTGCAACTGATAGCTTACTGGCTGGTATCGCGTCCACCACTGTCCGCCCTGGATATGTTCATTCGGGGGTGACACCTGCACAGCCGAATAACCTTTGGGTCCCAAAAAGGTTTCACACTCTGTCGCTACATCCGACCAGCTCCATTCAAATAGATGCACAAATGTCGTATTTGCATTGGCTTCATAAGCCGTTAAGGTTGAAGCGACTCCAAGTGTCAGAGCCGTTTTGATAAGATTCATATACCCTCCAGTTATTGTTACATTTCATTAACACCTGATTAACAACCTGGCACCAAGGTAAATAAAGTTCCATTTGAATACGTATGCAAAATGACCTGCATACGTATGCGTGAAATAGGTTAAACCATGGGTATCGGTATAACAGCGATTTATTGATCCAGATCAGCAAGGCTTGGCTGAGTAAACGCTAGACTGAGCGCATAAAACAGATGGGAGAAATCGCATGTTAGATTTATTATTTAATGATCCTGTGGCCTGGGGGTCACTGTTAGGTTTGGGCATTGTGGTGGCATTATGTGGATACTATGTCTATTTGTTTATGCACAATACCAACAGCAATCTTTAAAACACCTGGCCTAGTTTTTGTTGCTTACGCTACCCAAAAAATCCAGCAATAATTGTGTGACATTGTCAGGTGCCTCCAGTTGCGGATAGTGGCCAACCGGCAGTGAACTTGTTGCACAGGCAGGCAATAATTGAATAAAGCGCTGGCGCATATGCTCCCCTGAAATAGGGTCCTGGGCGCCATTGATAAAATACAGGGGAGTTGCTGTGTTTTGCATCACATCAAGCCATTCATCACGGCGTTGTTTACGTTCGTCAATGTATTGCAAAATATAGGGCATCGCCTTGATACCCGCTTTGTGCTGCAGCAGACTCCATAGAATATCAATGTCCGCTTTCGCAGGCGGAGTGTCTCTGCCAAAAATTTTAGCAAAGCTATTTTGCAGGCTTCTTTTGCTTAGCCAGCGCACCAACCAGGGACCCATTTTGCTTTTCAACAGCGTTTGAGTCAGTAACGGTCGATGCGATTCACTGAACAAGCCACCATTGAGAAAGGTCACAGACTGAATAGCCAGTGAGGCATTTTCGCGTTCGGTCAGGTATAACAACTCCTGGGCCACTGAATCACCATAATCATGTGCCACAATATGACATTCAGACACCTGTAAACTGGCCAGTAAATGGCGGTAACTGGCAGCCTGTTGCGCAACAGAATAGCGGTAAGGCGAAGGCTTATCCGATAAGCCAAACCCCAGCATATCCATAGCAATCAGATGATAGTCAGCGTTTAACGCCTGCCACTGAACATGCCAGTCCCAACTGGCACTGGGAAACCCATGTATAAACAAGATGACCGGCCTGTCGGGTTTGGCGCTGTGCCAATAGGCATAATTGAATTCATCTATCTGGATAAACTGCGCATTTTGTTGGTATTGTTCTATTGTTTGCCAGAGCATCACTATTCCTTTTTTTGCTGTTAGCATCAATATAGTCCATTAGCTGGCATCAAAACTGTCTTTTACCCGACACTCATAAGGAGATTTAGTTGACCACCGATATTCGCCAGGCCCTTGCTCACAACAGCTGGTTTACTGAGTTACCCGAGGATTGTCAGCAGTCACTTCTGTCTGTCGCCAGGTTGAAAAACTATGTGGCCCATTCTGTTATCCACAGTAAAGGTCAGGCTCCAAATGGATTGTTCTTTATCAATAAAGGTAAGATCCGCATCAGCAACTTTACTCCGGATGGTAAAGAGGTGGTATTGACCTGGTTAACTGCAGGAGAGTGGTTTGGTGAAATATCCTGTTTTGATAACCTTCCTCGTACTCACAGTGCCACGGTGGATGAAGCCGCAGAGCTGATCGTCATAGGGCATAAGGACTTTCCACAGGTTTGCCAAAAACACCCGGAGCTTTACCGGCATTTCATTCCGATTTTTTGTCAACGTATCAGGTTATTGTTTGAACTGGTTGATGAAGCACGCACCTTACCCGTTAAATTGCAGTTGGTTAAAAGGCTACTGCATTTACATCAATCGGCAAAGGACACGCAGCAACCACTGGAAGTCTCTCAGGAATCTCTGGCACTAATGCTCAATACCACCAGACAATCCGTCAATCGCTGGCTCAATGAATTACAGGCTGAGGGTTTAATTCAGTTAGCCTATAACAAAATCGCGTTCGACCCATCGAAATTGCAGATTTATCTGCACAATGAATCAGGATGAGGGATTTTTAGGGCTTTTTTCAGAATAGATCACAAATCCTCAGAATCTGCACATTTTACTTTTGTTTCCTTTGCTATGCTTTTTTAGTTTGATGAATTAACACAACTTTGTCTGCTCACCTGGGTGCCAGGCCCATCGGGAGTTTCGCTGGTATCGTCGGCGATACAGACAAAATAGCAACAGGTTTATGAAGAGTATGTTAGCAAAAAAACTTCTACTGGCCGCCGCCATTCAGGCGGCAATTACGGCACCCGGTATGGCGACTCAATTTGACTATGATGGCGACAATATTGCGGATGTCGCAGTCCGTCGCAGTAGCAATTACATGTGGTACGTAAAGAATTCCGATGATCAGAACTTTAATTCAGCCAATCTGGACGGAATACAACGCACTCAGTTTGGTAAAGATGCGGCTGATATCCCGGTGGCTGCCGACTTCGATGGTGATGGTATTACCGACTTCGCAGTACGTCGGCCCTCAACATTTACCTGGTATGTCAAAAATTCTTCAGGTGACAACACTAATTCGGCGCAACAAGACGGTATTCAGCGGGTGGTGTTTGGTAAAAACGCGGAAGATATTCCGGTTCCCGCAGACTATGACGGTGATGGTATCGCCGACTTTGCAGTGCGCAGAGCATCCACCTATACCTGGTATATTCAAAACTCCGGCGGCAGTAACTACAACTCCGAGGTGGGTGATGGTATCCAACGGGTAGTATTTGGTAAAAGCAGCGAAGACGTTCCTGTTCCGGGATTTTACGATCAGGATAATGTCGCCGATATTGCTGTATGGCGTGCTTCCAACAGCACCTGGTATATCAAAAACTCCAGTGGTACGGATTATAACTCAACCCAACAGGATGGCATTCAACGTCTTATACTGGGTGAAGAAGGCGATATTCCGGTTCCGGCTGATTACGACAATGATGGCATTACCGACATAGCAGTGCGTCGTCCTTCTAATTTTACCTGGTATATTCGCTATTCCAGCGACGGTGAAGTCAGGGAAGTGACCTTTGGCAAAGACGAAGCAGACATTCCCGTTCCCGCCGATTACGACGGTGATGGTGCTGCCGATGTGGCAGTTAGACGCAGCAGTAATCAGTACTTCTATATTCTCAACTCATCAGACGGTGAGATACAACGCATTAACTTTGGCAAACAAGAGAACGACATTCCGGCCAATGCACCAATCACTGAAATTATCGCCAAATTAAATGCTATCAATGCAGAACAGGAAGCCAACACGGCTCCGGTAGCGGATGCGGGCGGTGATCAAACGGTTGACGTGGGCAGCCTGGTGCAGCTCAACGGCAGCAACAGCAGTGATGCCGATGGTGATAGCCTGTCTTACAGCTGGTCTTTCAGTGCGTTGCCAGCAGACAGCATTGCGATACTCAGCAGCACAACAGTAGCCTCGCCAACCTTTACCGCCGATATCAGCGGCACCTATGAATTATCCCTGGTGGTTAGTGATGGTACAGATAGCAGTGCGGCGGACAGTGTCACCATTACCGTTGCAGAAATAGTCATGGAAAATACTCCGCCGGTTGCCAATGCCGGGGCGGATCAACAGGTATCTGTCAATGAAGTTGTAACGCTCTCAGGCAGTGGCAGTAGTGATGCTGATGGCGACTCCCTGAGCTATAGTTGGAGCATCTCCAGCCAACCCGCAAGCAGCACAGCCTCATTAAGACGAAGAGCGTCCGATAGCCCTACCCTAACACCCGATGTCGCGGGAAGTTATGAAATACAGCTTACCGTCAGTGATGGCACCGACAGCGCCACTGACAATGTCACTATCACTGCCATTAACAGCAATACCGATATTAAGGATATTGAATTTGTGAATCGCAGTGGTGACTGTGCAGACTATGCCGGTACTTACTACGCCGAAGTCACCGATGTGCAGGAATCCAGCAACTTTACCAACAGCGTGGAAATTACCGCTGGGTCAAATTCCTGTGATTTCATTGTCAATGAGATTCCGAATCACGACTTCAACGAACAGGGACATTTTGCCACCAAGGTTTCTGAACAAAACGGTGACTACACCATTAGCCGGACACCTCAATTTGCCAATAGCGTAACTGAGCTGTCACTGCTCACCAGCAATGCGGTAACACTTAATGGGGTGTTAATCGATCTGCTGGCGGCGGCCTGTTATGGCGTTGGCAATGAACCTCTGGGCGAAGAAAAGATAGGTTGTAGTGACAATCAAATCGATAACCCCTGGCGTTATGACCCTATGTCGCCGTTAAACAACTTTGGTACTGATGAGCACAATGCCCATTCTCAGCCAGATGGCACCTATCACTACCATGGTGATCCACTGGCTATGTATGACCAGGACTGCGAAGCCTCCGGGGTTGCGTCGCCGGTTATTGGCTTCGCGGCAGACGGTTTTCCGATTTACGGCCCCTGCTTTGACGATAACGGAACCGTAAGGAAAGCTGAACCCAGTTACGTCTTAAAGTCTGGCTCCCGGCAGTCTGTCAGTGGCTACACAACCCCGGTCGCAGGACAAGGTGTTGTGGCCAGCGCCAATTATGATGGCCAGTTTACCGGCGACTGGGAATTCTCTCAGGGCAGCGGTGATCTGGACGAGTGTAATGGTATGGAAGTAGATGGTCAGTACGGCTACTACCTGACGGACAGCTACCCCTGGGTTTTAAGGTGTTATAAAAGCACTCCCAACTCCTCGTTTAGTAAAACAGGAGGCCGGGCGCTGAAAAACCTGTTACATCGCCACGAGCCAGGCGGCAAGGCTCATCGACACTAATATAGGGGGAACTTCGGTTCCCCTACTGCTTTGATACAATGCGAAGGTAATGCTATGAACCCTGCACAAGTGTTCCTGTCCGGTCTTCTCGGACTATTAATAACCGGCCCCATTGCCGCTACCGAATTTGATTACGACGGTGACGGCAAAGCAGATGTCGCTGTGCGGCGTCCGGATACTCAATATTGGTATGTAAAGAATTCAGGATCAGCGGATTTTAATTCAGAACGCGGTGATGGTATCCAGCGCTCCCGATTCGGCTTATCCGAAACCGATATCCCGGTACCCGCAGATTACGATGGAGACGGCATTACCGATTTTGCTGTGCGTCGTCAGAGCAACTACACCTGGTATGTACTCAACTCTTCGGGCGATAACACTAACTCTGAACGCGAAGATGGCATTCAGCGGGAAACCTTCGGCAAAAACGCCAATGATATTCCGGTACCAGCGGATTATGATGGTGATGGCATCGCTGATTTTGCAGTACGCCGCCCTTCCACCTTTATCTGGTACATCAAAAACAGTAGCGGCAGCAATTTCAACTCAACACGCGGCGATGGCATTCAGCGTATTGAGTTTGGCAAACAGGTGAACGATACCCCGGTAAAAGGGGATTTTGACGGCGATGGCAAAGCAGACATCGCGGTGAAGCGCGCATCTAACGGCTATTGGTATATCCTCAATAGCAGCGGTGATAACACTAACTCAGACCGTGAAGATGGTATTCAACGCATTCAGTTTTTCACTGATGAAACCGATATTCCGGTGCCGGCAGATTATGACGGAGACGGTATCACCGACATCGCTTATCGCAATCCGGGTAACTTTACCTGGTATATTCGCAGCAGTGTTGATGGCGTTACCAGCGAGATTGAATTTGGACTGCATCCTGAAGATATTCCGGTACCGGCGGATTATGATGGCGATGGCAAAGCGGATCTGGCTATTCGTCGTGCAGGCGATCAAACCTTTATTATTTACAATCCGGATGTCATTGCCGACAGGGAACACCGTGCAACAGCACTACTCGAAAGTGAAGATGACAGCGAAACCGTCAGTTTTGGCAGTAAATCCGGTGATATCCCAATCAATGCCAGTACCGATCAGGTCATGGAAAAACTTGACGATACCAACAGTAACGGCAACAACAGTAATACTATCCCAAATGCAAATGCAGGAGAAAACCAGACCGTCAGTGCCGGTTCGCACGTTACCTTAGATGGCAGCGCCAGCAGCGACGAAGAGGGTGATGCCCTCACCTACGCCTGGACCATTCGCTCAGCCCCCGATGGCAGCAATGCGACACTAACCAATAGCGATAGCGTCAGCCCTGGCTTTACCGCAGATCTTGAAGGTAACTATATTGTATCCCTGATAGTAAACGACGGCACGGATGACAGCGCCGCTGACCGGGTCAGAATAAGTGCAGAGTCTGGCGCTGTTAACGCTGCCCCGGTTGCAAATGCTGGCGCAGATCAAACGGTGGATGTGGGAACACGAGTTGAACTGGACGGCTCCGGCAGTTTCGACACTGATGGCGATAGCCTGACCTATACCTGGTCATTTGTGGCCCTGCCGGAAGGTAGTGCTGCAACTCTGGGCAGAACTAACATTCAGGCTCCCAAATTTACCGCTGATGTGGCCGGAAGTTATAGCCTGCAACTCATCGTCAATGACGGGACAGAAGACAGCGCAGCAGACACTGTAACGATCACTGCCGAAACAGTGATAACCAACACCACTCCCGTCGCTGAAGCCGGCTCAGATCAAACCGTTAATGTCGGCGATCTGGTATCCCTGGATGGTTCAGCAAGTTCCGATTCAGATGGCGATAACCTCACTTATTCCTGGCAACTGGTCAGTATCCCGGGGGACACTGATGTCGCTTTGACAAACGCCAACACGGTAAACCCCACTTTTACACCGCAGATAGCGGGCGCTTACGTGATATCTCTCACGGTGAATGACGGTACTGAAGACAGCACCGCTGATACGTTAACGGTTACAGCGATTGCAGTTAATACACCGCCCGTTGCCAACGCCGGCGGCGATCAGGCTGTCACTGTCAATGATAGCGTGTCGCTGAGCGCCAGCGGTAGTTCAGACAATGATGATGATACCCTGACTTATAGCTGGAGTTTTAGCAGCAAGCCCGATAACAGTGCAGCTTCAATCTCCAATAGTACAGGTATAAACGCCAGCTTTACTGCCGATGCCGCGGGCAGTTATGTGGTATTGCTGACGGTTTCCGACGGTGAAGACAGTGACTCAGATAGTGTGACCATTACGGCAAGCCAGGAGACAGTGGCAGAAACCGATAATCAAGCCTTACTGACAAGCAGTTTTGATGCTGAGCGCTTTGCCGCCTCAGCCGATGAGACTGTCGCCGCCCGACCCTATGTGATGGTGGACTTCATCGATCATGACAGGGACGGCGCCAATGACGCTGCGCTATTACAATCCAATGGCGTTCCGTTTACCTATGATTATGACTACAGCACCTCTGATGCCGACAACATCAGCAATACCTGTTTCGATGATCCCAATAATGGCCCGGACGAAGCCGACAACGGTGGTTGTTATGCGATTGAAGCCAGCGTTCGCGCTTTTGTGATCCCTGTGGCGCCGGAACTGGCAACGGCCAGTACCAGCATCAGTTCAGATCAGCATTCCGGAATGGCGATTTCTGGGGCGACTTTCGAACTGCCGACAGCACCTTCTCCCGAGGGGGCTGGCTATGCTATCACCAATGTTTATGACGAGGGCTGGGAAGTACTGGATGATTGCAATGGTCATTCGGGTTATCTGGGGGCCCCCTACCATTATCACGGCGATCCTACCTACCCCATCAACGATGGTACTAATGAACACACGGTCAGTGCTACTGAGGCATCCCAATGTCTGCCAGACTATGAATTGATTGTGGATGCAGACACAGGTCATGCGCCCCTGATAGGTTATATGGCAGATGGTTTCCCCATTTACGGCAGCGACGGATATGATTTTGACAGTGCAAATCCAATTGATGATTGTAATGGTCATAGTGTGGCTACCGCTGAGTACCCCGATGGCGTTTATCATTATCACGCACTGAATTACGATGCTGTAACGGAAAATGGTACTGGCAGCCGAAGAGAGGCACCGCCACTGCCGGAGTGCCTGAGTGGCAAGGTCTGGTTCGTGCCGGAATACCATTCACCGGAGCTTTCGGAACCCCTAATCGGCAAAGATGTTGACTCAGAAATCACAGTGGAGAGTACCGAAACCACAGTGGATGCACTGACATTGGCCACCGCATTTGCGGCAAACCGTTTTTCAGCCACATCCAATGCCGATGCCAGACCCTATGTGTATGTGGGCCTGATTGACTGGGATTTTGATGGCAGTAACGATACCGCACTGCTGCAGAGCAATGGTATTCCCAGCCAGTATGATTATGACGATTCCACTTCTGACAGCAACGACATTCAGGATGTTTGTTTTGACGACCCCCAAGGTGGCCCGGATACTGGTTGCTACGCGCTGAATGCCAACAGCAGAGTATTTTTATTTTCACTCAACCCGATACTGGCGTCTTCGTCCACCGCCATCTCTGACAACGATCACACTGGTATGGCAATTTCAGGCGCCACTTTTGTTCATCCAAACGAAGATTCACCCAGTGGCGAAGGTTATGCCGTGTTAAATACCTATGATTCAGATTGGGAAGTACTGGATGATTGCAACGGCAATGCCAGTTATCAGGGTGGGCCTTACCACTACCACGGCGATCCCAGCAATGTAAATCGGGATCAGGTAGACGAACACACCGCCACAGCAGTCCGTGCAGCAGGCTGTCTGCCCGATTTTGATAGCGAAACAGACGACAGTCATGGACACGCACAGGCTATTGGTTTTATGGCCGATGGCTTCCCCATTTATGGTGAATCTGGTTACGATGCCGGTAACTCCCTGGATGAATGCAACGGTCATACTGGGGTCACTCAGGAATTCCCGGATGGTATTTACCACTATCACGCCATTTCGGCAGATACTGCAAATTCTGAGGGATTAGCCCCATTGCCAACCTGTTTAAATGGTATGCTATGGTACTTACCAAATTATCCGGCTCCGGAACTGTCCGAAGCCAATCCTTAAGGGCAATCAATATGTTAAAAACAGGGAAGTTATTGCGTATCAACCTCGGGTTACTGACACTGATGCTATTCACCGCATCGGCCCTTGCAACGACGCAACGCCCCTTTATTGTGCTGGAAGCCAGTCCGGATGGTCCCCGCATAAAACACAGCGACGCGCAAGGTTCACTGCAAACCCTGTATCGGCTAAAAAGAGGCAGTCAACTGTTTCAATTTAGCCATGCCCAAAATCGCAATGAAATGTTGCTCGCCTATGCCCCCGCACGCTCCGGACAACAAGGCATATGGCGACTGGAATACCAGCTCAAAACAGGCGAAAATGCCGCTGTCAGGCTCACCCCGCTGTTAACTGACAAAGATCCTGACAGTTGGTTTTTCGATCCGCTGTATCAGCCAAAATCGAATCAGTTTTATTATATCTCAGCCCAAATGGATAGTGCCGGTCAGCGGGCCTCCAAAGCGCTGGCATTGCGCCGGTATGATATGGTCAGTGGGGAATCCACTCTGGTATCGGAACAGGCATCTCATCCGGCGGTATCTGAATCAGGACAGTATCTGATATGGCAACAACAAACCAGGGAAGAAACTCAATTGGCGATACTGACTCAAGGTCACACTTCGCCTTCCCTGGTGCCCCTGCAAAAGCAGTCATTAAAACTGCACTTTCCGATTGTCAGCGAAATTCAGCAAGCACTGTATTTTTTATCTACAGAAGCCCCCTTGTTTACCGCCCTGCCGGGGATTAATCACGCCTGGGCTCACCCCGGGAGTCAACACAGGGATTATTACCTGTGGCAACTACCGGTTAACGCCACAGCATTTAAAAAGGCCACTCTGCTATGGCAAACTCAGGAGGTGCGGGCCATGGCGATGTCCCCGGATGGCAACGCCATCGGTATCGTAAACGATCAAGGTGTGCATATTGTTGATCCCAAAACCGAAAAGGTCAGCACAGTACTTTCAGGGCGACACTACTGGAAATTTAGCTGGGCACAATAGTTGATTTAATTTCGCAATCGAAAACGCGGATTTCATTAACCAATTTGCCATATTATTGGACTACACTGACAACAAAATTGACTTTTATCGCTCAAACAATATGGCTAAATCATTCACCTGGGGGGCGGCGGCGGCCAGCTTTCAAATCGAAGGCTCTTTAAATGGTCGCGGACGAGGCCCTTGTGTCTGGGACATGTTTTGTCAACAACCCGGCAAGGTTCGTTTTCAACACCATGGCAACAACGCCTGCAATCACATCGACTACATGGAGCAGGATGTCGCCACTATGGCGGCTATCGGCCTGCAGGCCTACCGGTTTTCCGTCAGCTGGCCCCGGGTAATACCCAATGGCACCGGTGAGATAAACCCTGACGGATTGGCGTTTTACGACCGTCTGGTGGATACCCTGCTGGCCAACAACATTACTCCCTGGATCACCCTGTTTCACTGGGATTATCCCTATCAGTTGTTTTTACAGGGGGGGTGGTTAAATCCCGACAGTGCTGACTGGTTTGCCGACTATACCCGTATTATTGTGGATAAACTTTCCGACCGGGTCAGCCACTGGATGACCCTCAATGAACCGCAGTGCTTTATCCATTTTGGGCATCACACCGGCTATCATGCACCCGGGCTAAAACTGGGTTTTAAAGAAGTACTGACCGCTGCCCACAATGCGCTTTTGGCCCATGGCAAGGCAGTGCAAACTATTCGCAGCTATAGCAAAACCGATGCAATCGTTGGCGCTGCGCCTGTGGGGTATGTCTATGTGCCAGAGCAAGACTCCGACCAATGTGTCAACGCAGCAAAACAGGCGACCTTTGCTATAACTCAACAGGATTGCTGGAACAATAGCTGGTTTGCTGACCCGATGTTCCTGGGCCATTACCCGGAAGATGGTCTGGCATTACATCAGCCCTACCTGCCTGCTTTTGGTCAACATGACATGAAAACCATCTGCCAGCCTCTGGATTTTTATGGCGCCAATATTTATACCGCTGAAACTATCACCACTAACGATGCTGGCCAGGTTAACCCGGTGCCGCCGCTGGAAGGCGATCGCTTCACCAGCATGGACTGGCATGTGGTACCGGAGAGCCTGTATTGGGCCAGCAAGTTCTTTTACGAACGCTACAACGTTCCCGTCATCATCACTGAAAATGGCATGGCCAATCACGACTGGGTGGACGAAGCCGGACGGGTCCAGGACCCACAGCGTATTATCCTGTTAAAGCAATATACCGATGCCCTGTTAAGGGCCAGAGCGGAAGGAGTGCCGATAGATGGTTACTTCGCCTGGTCCATCATGGATAATTTTGAATGGGCGCTGGGCTACGATCGCCGTTTTGGCCTGGTGCACGTGGATTATCAAACCATGAAGCGCACCATTAAAGAATCAGGCTATTGGTATAAAGCCCGTATCAACAAGCCACTTTAAATCGTCTCTTTGTGACTTTTGGCACATGTTTTAGTCGCCCTTGTCTGCCACGATAAGGCGACTAAACAACAGAAGCCTTTTGTCATGAACACAACTCAACAACGCATCGTTGCCATGGATGTCCTGCGGGGTTTTGCCTTGCTGGGTATCTTGCTGGTGAACATTCAATCTTTCGCCATGCCCGGAGCCGCCTACCTCAATCCCACGGCCTGGGGAGATTTTACCGGAATAAACTTCGCGGTCTGGTCGGTAACCCATATCCTGGCTGATCAGAAGTTTATGTCCTTGTTCTCCATGTTGTTTGGCGCGGGAATTTTGCTGTTTTGTGAAAAGGCTGAAGCGAAAAACCAGTCGCCCGCCAAACTGCACTATCAACGTACCTTTTGGTTACTGTTGTTTGGGCTGTTGCATGCCTACTTGTTTTGGTACGGCGATATCCTGGTAAGTTATGCCTTATGTGGTTTCCTGGTTTATTTGTTGCGCAACAAGTCAATTACCACCTTACTGGTGGTGGCATCGCTGTTTATGGTGATATCGGGTGGTTATTCTCTGCTGATAGGCATGAGCCTGAGCCAGTTTCCCGCCGAGGCTAAAAGCGGCATGATGGCGGCCTGGAACCCGGTTCAACAGGAACTGAACAAAGAAATAGCCGCGTATCTGGGGAGTTATAGTACTGCCCTGACGTTTCGTGCAGAAGAAACGCTGTTTATGCAAACCTACGTGTTTTTTACCTATTTCCTGTGGCGGGCGTCAGCCATGATGTTGTTGGGCATGGCACTCTATAAATCCGGTTTTTTTCACCTGAAATGGCAAACTACTCGCTATGTGAAACTGTTGGTTACCGGCCTGTTCCTTGGCCTGGGGCTAATTTTATACGGGGTAAAAAGCAACCTGGCCCAAGCATTCTCATTAGAATACAGCATGTTTTTAGGTAGTCAGTTTAATTTCTGGGGCAGTGTGTTCGTGGCCCTGGGATACGCGAGTGCGGTAATGATAGCAGTTAAATTTCAATGGTTTAGCGCATTACAAACCCGTTTGGCCGCTATCGGTAAAACGGCTTTCAGCAACTACATATTGCACACTCTGGTGTTCACCACACTGTTTTATGGTTATGGCGCGGGTTTGTTTGCTGGCACTGAACGCTGGCAACAATTGTTGCTGGTTATCGCCATGTGGGGCGTGCAACTTTGGTTATCCACTCTGTGGTTGCAGTATTACCGGTTTGGCCCTCTGGAATGGGCGTGGCGCAGCCTGACCTATAGGAAAGTGCAGCCCTTCAGAAATTGACTGTCATTAAGAAACTAATAATCCACACTTTAAACAAGATGACGTTCTATTGACTCCCTTTAAATGAGCTTCAGAAAGTCAGCAATATGTTCAGTTCGAAGTCCTATTTGTGGCTCCCTTTACACGCAGTAAGCGAAGTATTCAGATGACACAACAATGAGAAGTATCAGGGAAGATACTTCAATCAATGCCAGTATAGGGACATACTGTCATTGATGGTCATTGTTGTGCTGAATACGAAGGTTACGCTTTGCGTGTCAAGGGCTGCGGAGGATTCTTAAGGAGTGCCGCAGGCAGCATTCCTTAAGGCGTCGCCGGCGCCCCGGCAAATCAACATCAAGCGTTGAAATTTTGGTACTTTACGGACAGAGCCCTTTATTAATGATAACCACCTACTGAAGTAGGAAGTTTAGGGCTGAAAACAAAATGCAGGGCCAATGCCCTGCATTCAATAATATTAGATCAGATTACCCCTGATACTTTTCAAATACCAAAGTGCTATTGGTACCGCCAAAACCAAAGCTGTTACTCATCACCCGGGTTAAGTCAGCCTGACGCGTTTCAGTGACAATATCCAGCCCTTGCGCTTTTTCGTCCAGCTCTTCAATATTAATAGACGGCGCAATAAAGCCGTGTTCCATCATCAGCAAAGAATAAATCGCTTCGTTAGAGCCTGCGGCCCCTAAAGCGTGTCCGGTCATGGCTTTGGTTGCACTGATTGCCGGTGATTTACCAGCAAATACCGCCTGAATGGCTTCCAGTTCTTTCACATCGCCAACCGGCGTTGAGGTGCCGTGAGTGTTCAGATAATCGATATCACCATTTACCGTCGACAAAGCCTGTTGCATACAGCGCAACGCACCTTCACCGGACGGTGCCACCATATCGTAACCGTCAGACGTGGCGCCATAGCCTGTTATTTCGGCGTAGATTTTGGCACCGCGCGCTAAAGCGTGCTCCAGTTCTTCCACTACAACCATGCTGCCACCACCGGAAATAACAAAACCATCGCGGTTAGCGTCATAGGTACGGGAGGCTTTTTCAGGGGTGTCATTGTATTTAGTAGACAATGCGCCCATGGCGTCAAATTCCATGGCCAGGGTCCAGTGCACCTCTTCACCACCACCGGCAAACACAATATCCTGCTTGCCTAACTGAATTTGCTCCAATGCTGCACCGATACAGTGGGCACTGGTGGCACACGCGGAGCTTAATGAATAGTTCACCCCTTTGATTTTAAAGGGTGTCGCCAGGCAGGCTGAAACTGTGCTGCTCATGGTTTTGGTCACCATGTAAGGCCCTACCCGTTTTACTCCCTTTTCACGCAGAATATCAGCAGCCAATACCTGATTGGCAGACGATGCACCACCGGAACCGGCAATAAGACCAGTGCGAACATTGGACACCATGTCTTCTGTAAGCTTCGAATCTTCAATGGCTTCCTGCATCGCGATATAAGCATACGCGGCGGCGTCACCCATAAAACGCAGTGTCTTACGATCGATGTGCTCTTTCACATCAATATCAATACCACCCCAGACGTGACTACGCAGGTTGAGATCTTTGAATTCCTGAGCCGTCGAAATACCAGACCGGCCCTCTTTTAATGAATTTAAAACTTCCTGCTTATTGTTACCAATGCTGGATACGATACCAAAACCGGTGATTACCGCTCTTTTCATATTTTTACCTGTTAATTCGAAAGTTGCGCTATTGTAATGCGGATAGCAAGTGTAACTGGTCTGCTCTTTAGTGTACAAGTGTACGCTTAAATTTTTTTGAGAAATTTAATTTAACGACAAACATACTTGATGTTTGCGCCAGGGAGATTACACTTTCGTGAAAATTCACTAAGCAATACCGTTTTGAAACTCACAACCGCCTCCCTAACCTTCAATAGCAGTGGTACTCCAACATCCCAGCAGTTTGACGATGTTTATTTTTCGAACGACAATGGATTAGCCGAGTCAAAATACGTTTTTTTTGACCATAACCTACTGAATGATAGATGGTTTTCTCATAAAGAAAGTAGCTTTGTAATTGCGGAAACCGGGTTTGGTACGGGACTTAATTTTCTTTTGACCTGGCAGCTATTCAGAGAGCTTACGCAAAACTGTGCAGCTGAGACACCGTTGCAGCGACTTTATTTTATCAGTACTGAGAAGTTTCCGATCAGCCTGCCACAACTGCAATTGGCATTACAACAATGGCCTGAACTATCGGAATTAAGCGAACAGTTGTTAGTTCAATACCCCATAGCGACACCGGGGTGTCATCGTCTGGTATTTGACCAGGGCAAGGTTGTTTTAGATCTGTGGCTTGGCGATATTATTCACACCTTACCTGAGCTGCAAACCTATCAGGAAGGGCTGGTCGATGCCTGGTATCTGGATGGCTTTGCCCCCAGCAAAAATCCCGATATGTGGCAGGACAGTCTGTTTCAGAATATGGCCCGTCTGAGCAAGCCTGGCTGTACCTTTGCCACCTTTACCGCGGCCGGCATTGTAAAACGAGGGCTCAGAGAAAACGGCTTTATTGTCAAAAAAACCAGGGGATTTGGCCGTAAGCGGGACATGCTGATGGGCCATTTTGCGCCTGAGGAAACACGCAACGCAGCAGAAGAACCCGCAGCGCAACTCCCATGGCAACGCCCGCTACCTGGGCCATGGCAACGGCTGAAAGGCCATCATGCTATCCAATCTGTGGCTGTTATTGGTGGCGGTATAGCCGGTGCGAATCTGGCGGTAGCGCTACAATCCCGCGGATTTGATACCACGATTTATTGCAAAGATACGGAACTCGCTATGGGTGCATCCGGTAATCATCAGGGCGGCTTTTATCCCTCTCTGAATGCCGACTATTCACTGCAAAGTCAGTTTTATTGCCACGCCTTTGATTTTGCGCATCGCTATTACACTGGATTGGCCGCGCAAGGATTTGAGTTTGGTCATGACTGGTGCGGGGTGTTTTTTCCGGCATTCAGCGAGGAAGTGGCAAAACGCCAGTCAAAACTCATCAACAACGGCATCTGGCCGGAATCGCTGATACACAGCGTAACCCAGGAACAGGCGCAATCAATCACCGGTTTACACATGCCATACAATGGATTGTACGTACCTCAGGGGGGCTGGATACACCCCAAAGAACTGGTTCAGGCACTGTGGCAAAACGCGGCATCAATGGGTGCCCGGTTACAAGTTAACCATCAACTGAAGCAGGCGGCATTGTCAGCAGATGGCTGGCGACTACACTGGCACAACGACGCACACAGCCATGCTGATTGCGTCATTTATGCAGCAGGTTTTGAAAGCAAAAACATGCCCGAACTGGCCGGCATCCCGTTTACAACAACACGGGGACAGGTAGAACACCTTGCGCAGAGCGAACGTGCCCCTTCTCCCAACGCGGTGATTTGTCACAAGGGGTACTACACCCCCTTCTATCAGAATTTGCAGGCTATGGGGGCTACTTTTGACAAAACCTCCTGTGCCCCATTTACTTCAGATGAAGATACCAGACAGAATTACCAGATGATTCAGTCAGCGTTATCCAGGTGTGACTGGATTGACAGATTACCGGAATCCGTACAGCAGCGCGCCGCAATTCGACTAAGCCTGCCCGACCACAAACCGATAATGGGTGCTGTACCCGATTTATTCAGCCAAAAGCAGCAATATCAGGCGCTGTATAAGGCCCTGCCATTGGCGCAGTATCCGACGCCAAAAGACAGGCAAAATCTGTATGTTTTGACTGGTCTGGGTTCACATGGATTAGGTACCAGTCCGCTGCTGGCAGAGGCATTAGCTTGCCAGATCAGCGGCGAACCTTTGCCGATGAACCAGGAGTTACTGGCAAGTGTAAGCCCAAACCGGTTTCTGATAAGAGATTTGATTCGTCGCAGAAATTAATCTGCGTCCACCAAAACATAGTCAGGCGTCAAAGAAGCCACAATAAAATGTGGTATGAAACCTTTGGTGGTGGCAACCGTAACCTTGTCGTAAATATTAACTATGCGCACATTCACTTCTACGCCCCGACCACTGCGATGCATAGTGCCGGTAAGTACGAACTGCATGTCACCGCGAGGACCGCTGCGTTCAAAAAACAGATCCCCCTGAGGTGTCACCTGTATTTGATCCATGGCCTTGAAGTCCACAACGGCCAGGCCATACCCCTGCAACTCAGCGATAAAACTTTCAGCCAGACGGTTGCCCAAAATTGAAGGCGACTGCAATGCCTGGTTAAATTCCACAAACGAAGCGATTGCAATACGGGAGTTGGGAGTAATGTGTTTGGTTTTTTGCAGCAGGCTCATGGTCATTTGCTCAGCATAGTCACTCAGTGCTTTGTGAGTGTATGCAGGCTGGAAGCTGCTGCGTGGCACAGGTATGACGGCAGTAAGCTGCTGCGTTTTTTGCTGCCCGGGCGGCATGTAATGTGGCTGTTCTTCGGCAGATTCGGCATACGCCGTATCACTCATCGCCACTTCCAACTCGGACTTGTTCATTTTCGTGGCGGGGGCATCATCCTGATAAGGGTTTTCTATCACTTCGCCATCATCACTGTTAGAAAACACTGACTGAAAACTCGCCATTGTGGATTCGCACCCGGCTGTAAGAGTTGTCATCGCGATTAGTACATAGCCATGCAATTTCATTCTGAGATTCCTTATTACCGGCCCTGAATCAGCCCAATGCCATCAGTGCGTTGCTCATCAGAGGGTATCAGAGCTTCAACCACATAAAATGGCACCAACATTTGCGACGTGGCCACAACGGCTTTACTTTCCAGCCCCAGGATACGGGCGTTCACCAGAAAGCCTCCCTGATGTTTAGTCATGGTACCGGTCAGAATATATTGCATTGGCACCTTGTGTTTTAATTCCAGAAAATCCCGGCTCAGTAAAAAATCACCTGTTTCGGTGACCCGAATATAGTCTGTGGCTTTAAAATCCAGCACCGGAATACGAAACTTGTGCAGCTCATGGATAAAGGATTCTGCTATCTGATAACCCAACAAGTTGGTTTGATTTAAATCACTATCCGTTAAGGCAAAATGGGTGACACCTACCGGCGTCTGATCAGTCACGTACTCCATGTTTGCAATTAAATCCTGCGCCATATTTTGTACATAGTCACCGATGTGCTTGTGCAGTGCTTTGCCCTGATAAATGGCATTATCGTTCTGGTACATGGGCTCCTGGGTGATAGCCCCAAAACGATCAATTACTGGCTTGTCAGCGCCATATAAGTTCGGCTGCTCAGGGGCACCCTGTTGGGTTAACTGATTCCATTGCGCACAGCCGGTGATGCTGGTCAGTAGCGCTGAAACTAAAAAAATCTTTTTCATTTTGAGATCCTCACTCACCTTCTGAGCGGTATATTCTGCCACCGCGCGTTGTTATTTTTTCTGCCTGCCAAAATACATCATCGGGAATAAAGCGGGAGGCAGCTGCCACAACATCTTTGCTGTCCACATGTATAATTCTGGCATTGGCAATCACACCTTGTTCGGCTTCGGTTAGCGTGCCTGACAAATAAAAATCCACGTCGCGATGATTCTTGTATAGGTCATCGACATTTCGGCTAAAAACTCGATCACTTTTTTCTTCAATAATCAGATTATTAGTGGCCTTGTAATCCTGGGCGATGTATCCACGACGCGCCAACTCGGTCATCATGCCCTGTTCCAACTGGTGTCCCAGCAGTCGCAAAGGCCCCTGATGCTCACTATCAGTTTGCATCATTTCCACCGGAACAAAGGTAGCAACGGCAAAACGATATTGTTCTTTAGGCAGGTTAGCATAACGAAAAGTGTGAAATAGCTGTGCCGCCAACAACGAGGTATGCATATCGATTTTATTGTGTGGCTGCACCGCAATGACGGGTTGCGATTCGTCCGTCGCCCCGGCATTTGTTGTTTCACAGGCCGTTAATGTCACCAGCACAAAGGCCAGCCCCAGCAGGCGTAAGACTACCCTGTTTGAATTGTTCAGTAAGTTGAATTGTTTGTAGTTCATAGTGGTTATTCTCAGTTAACCGATTAACAGCGACGCATCTCTGCATCGGCTAAAGCAAGAATAAGGCCAACAAAATTTTGACAGGTTCAGGTAACTTTGTTTTTTACCTGAAATTCGGGATTGAGATAGCGTTTTTCCGCCATAATTTGTGCCATTTCGGCCACTGCCGTGCCGATTTGGCGATAGCTGTTGTACAGCGGGGCAAAACCAAACCGAATATAATTGGGTGCTCTGAAATCAGCAATTATGTTGGATTTTATCAGTGCCTGACACAACCCCCAGGCATGTTCAAACTCAAAACTAAGCTGACTGCCACGCTGTTCCGGCGATTCAGGTGAGATACAACGCAATTGGGCGCAATCTGGAGACGCTGATAAAAGCGCCAGAAATACTTCAGTCAGCTGCATGGACTTTTGTCTGATTTGGGTCATTGTCACCTGATCATACACATCCAGTGCGGCATCAACGGCACTCATCGCAATAACGGAAGGCGTACCAACCAACAACTGCCGGGCATCTGCGGCAGCCTGATAGTTAACGTCGAACTGAAACCCGTTGGCGTGGCCCATCCAGCCGTAGAGTGGTTGTTGCATTGCCTCCTGATGACGCGTTGCCACATACGCGAACGCCGGTGCGCCAGGTCCACCGTTGAGGTATTTATAGGTACAGCCCACAGCAAAATCCACCTGCCAGTCATCCAGCGCCACTGGCAATACCCCTGCCGAATGGGCCAGATCCACAATCACCAGTGCGCCATGCTTATGCGCTTTTGCGGTCAGTGCGGCAATATCCAGTTTCTGACCGGTTCGAAAATTAACTTCCGTTACCAGTAAAATCGCCGTGTCATCATCGATAGCTGACGCCAGTTGTGACTCTTCGACTAATTGCAACTGACACCGCGTTTGGCCAAGTAGATCTTCCAGCCCCTGCACCATGTATAAATCCGTTGGGAAGTTATCCGTTGTAGAAACAACCTTGTTCCGGCCCTGTTGCATAACCAATGCAGCGGCCAGCAATTTAAACAGATTGACTGAAATCGTATCACAACACAGGGTTTGCCCCGGTGCCGCACCAATGAGTTTAGCGATTCGTTCTCCGACATTAACCGGAAGATCTATCCATTGATGCTTGTTCCAACTGGTTATCAGGTCCACAGCCCATTGCTGTTCCGTCACGTCTTTAATCCGTGACTTTACACTAAGGGGCATCATTCCCAGTGAATTGCCATCCAGGTAAATAGTGCCCTGCGGGAGCAGAAACTGAGATTGAATAGCGGCTAACGGATCTTCGGCGTCCAACGTATTAAGGTTAAATTTCATTGATGCTCTTTTTGTAATGCCTGTTTTAGGGTGTCAATTATCACCGGCCAAACTGTCGTACCTGGGTGTATAAAATCAAAATGCCCGACATCGGTTACTTTTACCCGCTGAATCCCCTTGAGATCATTCACCTGATCCACCGGCACAATCGTGTCATCGATACTGTAAATGAGATGAGTATTGCTATGCATGGGATGAGATTTTGGATTAGCGTTTTGATAGGCATCAGGATTCTCGTCTGGCATCCCCTGCATAAACTGTTCAGTGACCTGCTGACAACCATTTTCTCCTCTGGCGTACGTATCCAGGTCAGCAATTGCCGCCAGACCAATAATACCTTTTAAGTTGGCGTTTTTCTGGGCGGCCAACAACCCCAGATGTCCCCCTGCCGAATGCCCGACGAGTAGCGTGTTTTCCGGCTCGATCTGTTTGGCCTTGATCAGGTACTGGATAGCATCGTGAATGTCGTAGAAGCTCTCAGGCCAACCACCCTCGTCATCACCTGTGCGGCGATATTCAACCGACCAGACCCGAAAACCAGCATCTCTTAGTGCCGCAGTAAAAGGACGACTGTGGGCAATATCGTAATGACTTAGCCAACACCCACCGTGTATAAATACAATGTCACCATAATATTGTTGAGCGCCTGGTAACCAACCTTCGATAAATTGCGACGCTGATGGGCCATAATTCAACACCTGCTCTGCAGACGGGTAATCCAGGTCCAGTACAGCCTGATAGGACACCTTGTTAAGTGAATTGGTCTCCCGGGCATGAGATTGCCAGCCAAGACAAAATAAACAGAGACCGAAAAGGAATGTTTTGTGCAATCGAATCAAGGGGCCAGAGTTCTTAAAAAGACATTTTGCCCATTATTGCCCGGCAAAATGGTGGTTTCAAGCGCTCTGACCCAAGGAGTATTATTTTACGCTGTCCCAGAACATCAATGCTGAGCCTGTCATAAATAACCAGATGCCGATAATCGCCAGATCACCGAAAAACGGTAAGAACAACGTACTGCCAATAAAAAACGAGATACTGGCAATCGCTGACACCTTGTTTCTTTTCAGATTCTCGAGCATCACATCCTCCTTAAACTTCTGGCTGAAAACCAAAACTGACAGCGATGCGATTCCAGCTGTTAATCTCGATAATCAGGGCGGTCAATTCCACGACACCTTGCTCACCGAAGACCGCAAGCGTTTCCTTGTATAGCTGGTCATCTGGCTGCTGCACGCTGATACAAGTCACGGCCTCGGTCCATGCCAGTGCCGCTCGCTCTTCGGCACTAAAGCAATTTAACTCTCGCCAGGCGGGCAATACATCCAGGCGGGCCTGTTGCTCACCATCATTGCGGGCTTCATCTGAGTGCATTTTCTGACAATAGCCACAATGATTGAGTTGTGAGGCACGCAGTTTCACTAAATGCCGCAATTGCGCAGTAATGGCGACACCTTTTGGGGTCTCACCCAGCGCGGGAATATGGGTTAAAAACCGTGGACAAAGTTCAAAAACCTGTTTCGGTGAAAGTCGGGTTTGCATATTGCACTCCAATCTAAAGTTGTTGATAAAAACTGACTTTATTGTGGCTGCAGTGCAGCACTAATGATTGGAAATATGCGACAATTTTCGCTGCCGATATTGCTGTGGAGTTTCTCCGGTTTGTTTGCGAAAAACATTACTGAAATGGGCCTGATCATAATAGCCGCAATCCAGGGCAATATCTGCCAGTGAGAACTCACCGGACATAAGGTGTTGTCTGGCTCGCCGGATTTGTCCATAGCTATGGACTTGCAGCGGGGTAAACCCCAGAAGATTTTTAAAGCGTCGTTCCAGTGTCCGACGGCTCAGCCCCACAGCATCGGCAAGGTGGTTGGGTAACAGCAACTTCTGTGCTGCCAGGGTGACAATACCCAAGATTTGATTCTGGTCATTTTGCCTGCGCTCAACCAATCCCTCTAACCAGGCGAAAATGGCTCTCACCCGCCGGACCTGACTCAATTCAGGCAAGACATCACACAAGGGGTGTAAATCACAGGCAGGCAATGCCGGTTCGTTTAACAGCGGCAATTGCAGATTTTTGCCGCTTTCCACTGCCACCCCCAGCAAGGCTTTTACGGCACCGGGCCGAAACCGAACGCTGACAAAATCGCGGTTTAAATCCCAGCACTGCCGGACAACCTGAGTCTGATGCAAAAGCAGTACATCAACATTGCCGTTACTGATATCAAAAGTGAGACTGGCACCGGCATCCGGATAAAACTTATCTTCCTGAATACGCGGAGTTTCCTGACCACCCACAGTGGCCCATACACATTGCACCCAGGCACTGAGCTTCAGAGAAGGCGCATAAATCTGCAAACCGGTTGAGGAAAAGCTGGCCGCAGGAATAATGTCGAAACCACCGTATTCTTTCAAAGGGTCAGAGTTGTTGAAAATGACTTGCTGCCATTATGAACCGGCAACAGGGCTGTTTCAAGAACCCTGCCCCTTGAAAATAACGTAGAAAATTGCTTAGAAAGTTTTACAGGCAGTTGGCCCAGAACGCTTTGACATCGCTCTGGTCGGTTTCTTCCAGCTCGCCGTCAGCAAAGGCCTTATCCAGACTGGCTAACATGCCCTGGTTTAACGCTTCGATGGATTCCTGTCCCTGCAGCTGGCACTGGCTGACCACTAATGAAAAGTGACCGCTCAGATAGCCAGCAACAAATAAATCCTGGTCACTGCCCTGTTCTACCACCTGATCAAATTTAAGCTGGATATTATCCACCAATGCTTCAAAGTTGTTTGTATTTTGCAAAGTCTTTCCTGTTAGTTAAACCGGTTCTGCCACCGGATAGAGTACCTGATCGCGATACCCGGTAATCACCGGAATGAGTCCCGCCAATTCAGCATTGAGTGCATCATCGCCAGTGTCAGCTATCAAAGGTCTGCCATTTAAGGCCTGGAGTTTGGTTTTGGTGGCCACCACGAGAATATTTTCGCGCCCGACGGCACGAATCACCTCCGGGCTTAATTGCTGATTGCCACGGCCAAAGATATGTCCCTGACCGCCAATTAAAGTGATCACCAATTTGCAATTTTGTCCCTGAACCTGTTGGAACAGGCTGTTGGCATTCAAATCACTGGCCAGCAGTTCCTGATGTTGCACCAGATCGACGCCCAGTAAGGTATTCGGCAAGCCCATCTCGTCCATGACCGCCGCAACTGTAGTGCCGGACCCCATAATAAAAAGCTCGTCTTCCATCAGCTCAATCACGTGCGCCGCGATATCGGCCAACACCAGCTCTTCTGATTCTTTACCGCCATTCTTAACTGCCTGAACATAATGTAATTCAGCAGGTATGCGCATGGCGCCGTATTGGCGGGCGCGCACTTTCCCTTCCCGAAAGGCGACTTCGTCAATATCCATCACCTGGGCATCATCAAGGCTAACCAGTTCCCCCTGAATCAACTTCTCCACCACCCGGCCTGCGGCTTTGGGGGTAATGGCGTACACACCAGAGTGAATTTTAACGCCCGCAGGAATGCCTAACGCAGGCAGCGATTCGGGAATTACACTACAGACGTTACGGGCTGTGCCGTCCCCTCCTGCAAACAATAAAATATCCACACCGTATTCTGCGAGGCATTTAACGGCATTTTCAGTATCCGTCGCTTCTGTTTGGGTGTGCTGAGGGGTATAAATCACCTCTGTGGAAAATCCCGTTTTCTCGGCCACATACTGCCCCATTTCACCGGCAGCCGTGATCACCTGTACGATAACTTTGTATGGAGCAAACACCTGCAGCGCCGTTTCAGTGCGTTGGTTGGCCTTTTTCTCTGCTCCGGCGGCCAATGCCATTTGCCGGATATCAGCACCGTCGCTGCCTTTGAGCGCCATAGCACCACCAATGCCGGCATAAGGGTTTATTACCAACCCTAAGCGAAACTTTCTGGCAGTGTTAAACCTGGGTAAAACATCAGACTGCGACATCTAAGCGAAGCTCCGGGTGAAATAAGGATAAATGTAGCGACGGCGTTTGGTAAAACTCCTGCATGGCCTGCACCAGCATTTGCGCGCGCGGGTAAGCCCTGCTGCAGATAGAATTCTACCTGATGTAAAACTTTATCCTGAAAGGCAAAGCGATCCACCGGAGCTCCGTTAAGATTGTCGGTACTCACCCGGAATTTCAGGCCACAGGCAACCGAAAAACACCACTCAAGGGCCTGCGGTTTTACTTCCACCTTTTCAAAAGCAGCTTGTTGTTCCTGATTGCGCCCATCCGGGCAATACCAGTAGCCGTAATCCACCAGTTGACGTCGCTGTTCACCGGCAATGCACCAATGCGCAATCTCGTGCAGGCCACTGCTAAAATAACCATGAGCAAATTCTATCCGGTGCCAGGCACATGCATCATCTGCGGGAAGATACACGGGTTCTCCGTCACCTTTGACAAGTCGGGTGTTATAGGATGCAAAGCACTGATTAAAAATGCCAATAAGATCCTGGTAGCAGTGTTCTTGCACCATAGTGCTTTTGGGCCTTCCAGTTAGATGATGAAAATTCGTGGGCGCGCATTTTAACGTTTCAGGCTGTTATCTGTCCAATCGCATGAATTTCGCTCCGGGTTGATACACTGGTACTACCAGTATCACAATCAGGGTAATCAACAGAGTCAGTATCAGGTCCCGTATGCAACTTTCCGATATCATTCATTCTCGTCGCAGTATCCGCTCGTTTAGCGACAAGCCCGTTAGTGACGAGGTACTAGAAACCTTGCTAAACACGGCGCTGGAATCCCCCAGCAGCTCAAACGCACAACCATACAAAATCGCTGTAGCCAAAGGAGATATAGCCCAGGCCATTGCTAAAGATCTGGAAGACAAATTTTGGCGCAGCAATGCCATTAACCGTCAGCCCCTGCCCAAAAAGCTCATCTCAGCACTCACCAGTGACGCGATGCCAGACAGCGATTTTAAGCCGATTTTAGGTAAATACCCCGGCATATTTCAGAAACGTCGGGTAGAAACCGGCATGGGTTTGTATAAAGTACTTGGCATCAAACGCGAAGATAAAAAAGCCAGGGATGAGCACATGGCGAAAAACTTTTCGTTTTTCAATGCGCCTGTGGCGGTGTTCTTTTTTGTGGACCCCCGTATGAAACACATGGCATTAGTGGATGCCGGTATATTTATGCAAACCCTGATGTTGGCGGCGACTGACATGGGCTTGGGCACCTGTGCTCAGGGAGCACTGGGTATCTGGCGCTCGCCTCTGGACAAACATTTCGACATTCCCAAAGAATACAAACTGGTTTGCGGTATGGCACTGGGTTATCCCGATGACAATGTCGTTAATCAATACCGACCAGAAAAGCTATCGCTGGACGACCTTGTAATTAGTAGCAAATGACACTATTTAGCCAATATTGAAAGATTAATCAGAGTTTGTTCCGGCATGAGTGAGCACATAGACAACATTGTTACCTACCTTCGCAGTTCGGCGGAGCTGTACGAGCGGGTGCAGGAAGATGGCCTGAACGAGCAACTCATCGCCCTGCGCCAGTGGCAATGTGAACGTCTGCTAAACAGTCATGCTGAAATGTGCAAGGTGCCCAAGTTTCAGGTGGCTATTCAGTTTTTTGTGGATGAACTGTACGGCCCTAAGGACTTTAGTCAACGGGACAAAGACATTGAGCGCGTGGTGCCTAAAATGAAAAAGTGGCTGCCTGATGAAGCCCTTGAATCACTGGCGGTAGCCATTCACCTCAATGCCCTGTCGCAAGAATTGGACGTGGCAATGTTGCGTCAGTTGAACGGCAGCGAAATCAACCGGGACAGCTACGCTCAGGCCTATGTCGCCTGTAACAACCCAACCGAACGGACGCTGCAAATTGATTATATCGAACAACTGGGGCTGGATTTAGCCCAGGTAGTGAGGTTACCCGGCATTGGTCTGATTCTGAAAATGGCCCGTACTCCCGCCAAAATGGCAGGACTGGCAACCTTACAGGAATTTTTGGAAAATGGCTTTACAGCCTTTAAACGACTCGGTGACGTACAGGAATTTATTGTGCCTGTTGTCAATAAAGAGCGTGACATCATGCAACAGCTGTTTGCCGGAGAAAATCCACTGCCAGCGATTTAGCCAACAAGGTGGAATGTTAACACCCCATTAAATCACTGTAAAAATGAGGAAAATAAAGGCCTTTATCGGCTTTTTATGAGCAAAAGAGGTGAGGCTGGCTAAATTTTCTGCTACATTCCGCGCCTTCAAACATTAACTTTTTAGTTCCCTAATACCCCACCAGATATCGCAACACACAGGTTGCACTGCGGGCATTGCTATTTCGGGAACATCGGAGACAAACATGGAACAGAATTACGGTTTTTTTACGCGCCTGTCGATGGCATTTAAAATGATTTTTAGTGGTGCTTATACCCGCACCTTATTACAACCCGTTGCAGCTGAACCTGAAGTTCCTCAGGTTGAAATCAAAGAACACAATCAGGACAGCGCCTTGCAATTAATCTCACTGTTGCAAAAAGAAGGGCGACTGGTAGATTTTATCAATGAAGACATTAACAGCTTTGCCGATGAGCAAGTGGCCGCCGCTGCACGCGTAGTGCATCAGGGCGTTAAAAAAGCGCTGGCGGAGCATGTCAGCTTTACGCCGGTGAGCGAAACACCGGAAGGCGAAAGCATTACTTTGGCAGCGGATTACAATCGCAGCCAATGGCAATTAACCGGTAACGTTGCCGGTCAGCCTCCCTTTACCGGAACAGTCATTCACAAAGGTTGGCAGGTTACCGAGATGAAACTACCCGCGGTGGTGGAAGGTACTAACCTGAATGTGGTTGCCGCTGCCGAGGTGGAGCTATGAGTGAGGCCCGATTTAGTGTCGGTATCGACTTAGGTACCACTCACTGTGTGTTGTCCTACACTGAAATAGACAACGAAAACCAACAAACGCAAGCAATCCTTGGCATTCCACAGTTAGTGGCGCCGGGTCAGGTGGAACAACGAGAGGCCTTGCCCTCATTTTTGTTTTTACCCAACGCTGCACAATTTGACAGTCAACAACTGGCTTTACCCTGGTCTCAGGAATATCCGGTTACCGGCCAATTCGCCAGAGATTTGGGTCAAAAAACCCCGGACAGATTGATCAGCAGCGCCAAAAGTTGGCTGTGCCACAGCCAGGTAGACCGCCGCAGTGGCATTCTGCCCATTGACGCGCCAGAAGACGTTACCAGGCTGTCACCCTTTGACGCTTCCAAAGTCTATTTACAACATTTGCACAGTGCCTGGCAGCAACAGTTTCCTGATGCCCCGCTTAACGAACAACAAGTGGTGATCACGGTGCCTGCATCCTTTGATCCCGCCGCCAGAGAACTGACGATGGCCGCTGCCGCAGAGGCAGGCTTAGACCACGCCGTACTGCTGGAAGAACCCCAGGCAGCCTTATACAGTTGGATAGCTAAAGCCGGTGACAACTGGCGTGTACAGGTGTCTGTAGGCGATATTATTTTGGTGGTAGATATCGGTGGTGGTACCACGGATTTATCCCTGATGGCCGTCAGTGAAGAACAAGGAGCACTGCAACTGACCCGAATCGCAGTCGGTGATCATATCCTGCTGGGCGGTGACAACATGGATCTCACCCTGGCTCACGTGGTGGCGCAAAAACTGGCGCAACGGGGCAATCGTCTGCAACCCTGGCAAATAAATGGTCTGGCGCATGCCTGTCGCTCAGCCAAAGAAACACTACTGAGTGACAATGACACTCAACAGGTGCCTCTGGTAGTACCCAGCAGAGGTTCCAGTTTAATGGGTGGCAGCTTGCGCGCTGAATTAACTCGCGATGAAGTACAACGAGTACTGATTGAAGGCTTCTTCCCAGTTGTTCCCGCTGATGCCGCGCCTCAAAAACGCGGACGAGCAGCACTGTCCACCGTCAGTCTGCCCTTTGAACAGGACGCCGCCATTACCCGTCACCTGGCCGCTTTTTTGCAGAAACAAAAACAGGCCAGCGAACATTTGCATGGATTCAACGGTGACAATGCCAATAGTTTTATGCACCCCACCGCTATTTTGTTTAATGGCGGCGTTGCCAAAGCTGACAATATCGTGACCCGCATCACAGAAGTGGTAAACAGCTGGCTGAGCAGCGAACAGGACAATGGCCTGAAAGTGTTAACCGGCATAGATGTAGATCAGGCGGTAGCCAAAGGGGCCAGTTATTATGGTCAGGTCAGACTCGGAGACGGCATCAGAATTCGCGGAGGCACCGCAGCGGCGTATTACGTGGGTATAGAGTCTGCTATGCCCGCCATTCCGGGCATGCCACCGCCAATGGAAGCTTACTGTTTGGCGCCATTTGGTATGGAAGAAGGCACAGAGGCGAATTTGCCATCACAGGTATTTTCTCTGGTGGTGGGTGAGCCGGTCCGGTTCAGCTTTTACGAATCAAAAACCCGCCGGGAAGATCAACCTGGCACCCGTTTAGATTTCTGGAGTGAAGAAGAGCTAACCGAATTACCGGAAATCGAGGTAACGCTGCACTCTGACAAATACAAGGCCGGAGACACCGCTTCCGTGCAATTACTGGCGTCCATCAATGAATTAGGCACACTGCAACTCAGTGCTATGGATGTCAACAGTGACGATCATTGGCAGGTTAGTTTCGATACCCGAAATTAAACCAGATCGGTGTAGCCAGATCTCATCTGGCTACCTGTCTTTCAGATACATCACAATTCTTACAGCGCTGAAAAAGTCACTCAATTATGCAAAAGAAATATGTTTTAGGCATTGACCTTGGCACCACCAACATCGTAGTTAGTTATTACTCACTGACTGATAAAAAAAGTGATATCAAGATATTTCCTATTCCACAGGTGGTAGCTCCGGGTCAGATTGAAGCACTCCCCTTATTGCCTGCCTTGCGTTATCACTACGCTGAGGAGTTTGACCAATCAGCCACACAGTTGCCCTGGAAAACCGATACAATCAACAGTGAACTCGCTAAAGCGGTCATCGGTAAATATGCTCAGGAGTTGGGCAATAAAACCCCGTCGCGCCTGGTGAGTAGTGCCAAAAGTTGGCTGGGTTACCGCGGCGAATCCAACGCCGAGATTCACCTTCCTGAACAAGCCCCGGAAGGTGTGCAAACCTGCACGCCACTGGAAGCCACAGCCAGTTATCTGGCCTACATTGCCGCCGCCTGGGATCATCAGTTTCCCGATGCCCCGATAGCACAACAGTCAGTAGTCATCACCGTACCGGCTTCATTTGATGATATCGCCAGAGCGTTAACTATTGAGGCCATTAAGCGCGCCGGATTTAAAGATTTTAGTTTACTGGAAGAACCGCAGGCCGCCTGTTATTACTGGGTCGCTGAGCACAACACAGAGACGCTAAAAGGCCATAAACACCTGATGGTGTGTGACGTGGGTGGCGGTACCACCGATTTTACCCTGATCAAAATCGGTAAATTTTCCGAAAACAGCCCGGTGCCGGAGTTGGAACGCATCGCCGTCGGTGATCACCTGATGCTGGGTGGCGATAATATGGATCTCACACTGGCAGTCCGGGTGCTGCAGAAAATGGAATTGGAGCCCACGCAGCGCAACATGAGCCAGTTACTGGTGCAATGTCAGCGGGCCAAAGAAATCTTGTTGTCAGACGAGGCACCTGATGAAATTCGCATTCAGTTGCAAACCGGTGGCAGCAGTTTATTTGGCAGCGTGAAGGAAACCCGCTTAACCCAGAAAGAAGTGCAACAAGCATTGCTGGACGGCTTTTTCCCTCTGGTGACCAGTGGCAGTCATCCCAAGTCCCGCAAACGCTCACTATCAGATTTATCCCTGCCCTATCCCGCAGATGCGGCTATCTCCAGGCATATTTCCAGCTTCCTGAGCAATGAACAGCAAGCCTTGTCGGACGCTGAAAACGACACTCAGGACATGGTAATCCCCGATGTCTGGCTGTTAAACGGTGGTCCTTTCTTAAGTGCACAAATCCAGACCCGGTTAAAAGCCCTGGTGGATGGCTGGAGCAGCGACAACGATATCACCTGGCTGACTAATCCCGAACCACAAACCGCTGTCGCTAAAGGCGCAACCTTATATGGTCGTGCCAAAGAGCAAAACCAAAAACTCATTAAAAGCGCGGTGGTACGTCACTACTTTCTGAAAGCTGCCAGTGCCGAAGGCAACAAAGCCATCTGCCTGTTGCCCAAGCACACTGAACTCAATACAGCGCAGCAGTTAGCTCAGCAGTTCACTTTACGCAAAGGGCAAAAAGTGCAGTTTGATATTGGCTACAGCCTGGAAGAAAAGTCCTTCAGTGTAGGTGAAACCCTGCCCTGGCATGAAAGCCTGCACCAATTACCGGGCCTGAAAACCACACTGGAAGGTGATTCAGAGGTAGAGGTAAATATTGTTGCGCAACTGGATGAGCTGGGCGTACTCAATGTGGTGCTACATGAAGTGGGTTCTGCAAATCAACATGAATTAGCCTTTAATTTGCGCAACGAAGAAGACACCAGTCAGGCAGAGTTACACGCTAATATTTACAAAGCCATTGCCGCTATTGATAGCTGGTTTGGTCCGGCCGGTAAAAAACCGGCTAAAGAGCCTCTGCGTAAAACCCTGGAAAAACTGTTAGGCAAACGGGACAGCTGGAACAGCGCCGATGCCCGGTATTTGTTTGACCACCTGTTGGCACAGGTGAGTCGTCGTCGACGCAGTGAAACCCATGAACGCACCTGGTTTAACATGGCAGGCTTCTGTTTGCGTCCAGGTATTGGCTATCCTGGTGATAAACAGCGCATCGAGGCCATTTGGTCGTTATACAGTCAGGGCATTCAATTTGTGCAATCCGCTGAAATCTGGGCTCAATGGTGGGCTTTCTGGCGTCGCGCCGCAGCAGGTCTGACTCAGGAGCAACAGCTGATCTTGTATACCGATACTAATCATGTGTTACCCGCCAACAAACGCAAACAAGGTGGTAAAGTAAAAGTTACCGCCGCGGTTGAAGAGAAAATCCGCTTAATTGGTAGCCTGGAACGCCTGCCCACGGATATCAAACTCAACATTTTGAACAGCATCAGCAATCAACTGGGTGACAAAAAAGTCAATAAAGATATGGCCTGGAGCGCAGCGCGCCTGATAAATCGCAAAATGATTTATGCTGACAGCCGCTATGTGGTGCCGGTAGAAGTGGCGCAAAGCCTGATCGAAAAAGCATTACAGCAGGACTGGAAAAATAACCCCAATCTGGCGTTATTGGCAGTATCCGGCGCTAAACCAGTGGCTGATGTCGATCCCATAGATGAAAAACTGAAGCAACAAATTGCAGAACGACTCAGTTCACAGGACAGCTATCTGGCCATTCTGAAGGGAGACGAAAGCGCCAACCAGAACAACCAGTTATGGGGCGACGAGTTACCTTCCGGGCTGATACTTTGAAAAAGTAAATAACCCATCATCTAAAGAAGATGGCTTTGTATTGACTCCGTATAAGGGAGTTCAGAAAGTCAGCAATTTGTTCAGTTCGAAGTGCTATTCATGGTCCCTTTAAACGCAGTAAGCTAAGTATTCAGATCACACAACAATGAGAAGTATCAGGGAAGATACTTCAATCAATGCCAGTATAGGGACATACTGTCATTGATGGTCATTGTTGTGCTGAATACGAAAGTTACGCTTTGCGTGTCAAGGGCTGCGGAGGATTCTTAAGGAGTGCCGCAGGCAGCATTCCTTAAGGCGTCGCCGGCGCCCCGGCAAAACAACATCAAGCGTTGAAATTTTGGTACTTTGCGGGCAAAGCCCTTTTGAAAGATAAGCACCTACTGAAATAGGTGGTTTTGGGCTGAAAACCAAAACAGCGGGCCAACGCCCGCTGTACTATTTCATCCTAAGCGCTACCTGAACAGTACCTTTTCCTGTTTAAACCAGTACACACAGAAGGCCAGCAGGCCACCAGCAATCACCAAAGTGGAAGTCAGGATGCCCATTAAGGCGAAATAATCCATGGTGCCTTTGATCAGTTCTTTGATGGCCAAAGCCACGTTAGTCAGCGGCACCCAGGCCCAGATCCCTTCCAATGTAATGCCAGGCGCCATCGCCACAACGATGGGCAAGATCACCATGAGAATCAGACTGCTCATATAGCTTTGCGCTTCTTTATAACTGCGGGCATAAATCGACAGGCTCAACAAGATAGCGGCAAAAATAGACGCCACCGGCACCAGCATCACAAACATCAGAATGTAATCGATAACGGCAATCTGGGTCATCATGTCCTGAATAAAAGTGATGGCCATGCCCTGACCTATCATAAGGCCCCAAAAGCCCATACTGAATATGGTTACCAGCGCTGCCACTATGGCCGCAATCAGCACTACCACAAACTTGCCCAGCACCAGTTGAGTTCTGTCCAGTGGCACCAGCAATAAAGTTTCCAGTGTGCCTCGTTCTTTTTCACCCGCGGCCAAATCACTGGCCGGTACCATGGCACCTTGCAGACACAATATGAACAACATATAAGGGATCAATCCGCCGATTTTTTCCCCCCAGTTTTCACGGGCTTCTGCGATATTGTCTTTTTCCAGAACCACGGGTTTTAACAACGCCAACTGCTTAGACTCTGGCACCGACAATGTTTCAAAAGCCTGCTGCCGCTTATTTTCGTTCAGCGTAGCCACATACTCTTTGATGCGGGTTTCCACCATATTCAGGCCAGCATCATTTAAATACAGGGTCACGGTACTTTGCCCCACGTCCAGTACTGCGCCGGCGGCATTAGCGTCCAGTTCAATAACAAAATCTAACTGCTTGTCGCGGATTTGTTGTTTAAAATCAGTTGGTTCCGCTAAAGAAACCAATTCAAAACTGGCATCATCGCTAATTTGCTGCACCAGTTCAGGATGATGTTGACCGCCAAGCACGGCAAATTTGAGTACTTTGTTTTGTGCGTCATCTAATGCTTTGGAGGTGAAATAGCCAATGGCACCAAACATAGCAGGGAACACCAGCATCGGTAAGGCAATCATAAAAAACAGGGTTTTGCGGTCCCGCAATAACTCTTTAAGCTCTTTTTGTACCACTAACCACATTAGCCTTCTCCTCGCAGAATATTCATAAACGCGCTGTTCATTGACTGACCCGCCCCTCTAAATTGCGCAATATCATTCATATACTGAGTGCGCCCCAAATTAATAACGGTGACCTGATCACACAATTCCGCCACTTCATCCAGATGATGAGTAGAAAAAATTACCGGGGTATTTTGTGCTTTAAGGTGTCGGATAAAATCCATAACGGTTTGTGTCGCCATAATATCCAGACCGGTTGTAGGCTCATCCAGCACCACCACTGAGGGTGAATGCACCACCGCTCTGGCAATGGCGGTTTTTTGTTTCATGCCGCTGGAATAGTGCTCTGAACGGCGGTCCAGCCAGGCATCCATATCCAGCATGTCAGACAGTTCCTGAACCCTGTGCTCAGTTTCTTTGGCAGACATACCGTGCAGGCGAGCAAAATAACTGATGTTTTCGCGTCCGGTTAAACGGCCATACAGCCCGGTATTACCGGACAAAAAGCCAATGGATTTGCGGGCAATAGCGGGAGAATCTGCGACATTGTGACCGTTAATGGCTATTTCACCTTTATCGGCCTTTAAGGCCGATGACAACACTCTGAGGGTGGTGGTTTTGCCGGCGCCATTTGGCCCCAATAATCCCAACACTTGTCCTTTTTCACAGTGAAAAGACACGTCTTCCACCGAATAAAAGAAAGGCCCTTTCAATCGCGGATCGGCTTTTTCCTGTGCCGTCAGCTTTTTGGGATTTTCAACGCGAAATCGTTTTGCCAGTTGCTTAACTGTAATCATCCGTTTATACCTGTTATTTTGTTTTTGGAACTATCATAGTGTGACTATGCTGATTTTTATTACAAAGAAAATTTTTTATCTGTTTTTTTGGGGACAGCTTGTGTAAAAATTAGGACGAAGACAGGCGCATTGGCGCAGAATTACCAAAGACATGAGAAAACAACAGGTCAGGATATAATGGACGACAATAAACAGGCTCCCGAAAAGCCAGAAGAACCACAGTCAGGCAATACCGAATCACCAGAAGAAGCGCAACCGACAGCAGAGAACCCTTATGCCGGCCCGACAGAGAGCCAGCCTGACGAATCTCCGGCAAATGCGATGGGCCCCATCGCGGCATTACAGGCCATTATTCTAAAACCTAATTCAGTGTTTGCCCGTATCAAAGATGCGCACAACTGGTCGTGGGTGGCCTTTATATTTGTGGCCTTCTTCTCTGTACTGCCGACCTGGTTGTATTTCAATCAGATTGACATGAACTGGTACAGCGATATGGCGATTGAAATGCAGATGCCTGATGTCAGCCCGGCAGAGAAAGAACAGGCAAAACAACTGATGTTACAACAAAGCATCGGTAGTTTTACCGCCTTCTTTTTGGTCATTGGTATAGTTATCATCAACGCGGTATTTGCCTTTTATCTGACAAAAATTACCCAAATTGATGAAGACAATGTATTGGGATTCAGCGACTGGTACGGCTTTACCTGGTGGGTGTCATTGCCATTTGCGTTTTTTAGCATCTTAACGACGATCATACTTCTGCTCTTTGGCGGCCCACAAACACCACCTGAATATCTGAGCGTATTTTCCCTGGCGTTTGTATTAGGTCTGACCATGGATTCAGCCTGGCATGGCTGGGCACAAGGGATCAGTGTGGATGCATTATGGGTGATTTATCTGACAGCAGTGGGTGTCAGCCAATGGACCCGGTTAAGCACCCGGCAATGCACCATTATCGCCACTGCACCCTTTGCCATAATCTGGGGTGTGTGGGCACTATTTCTTATTTTTTAAGACCAGGGCCCCACTTTTTGAGATCAGGCTCTTGTCCGTAACGGCCTGAAATAGTCCTGATTGTCATAGTATTCAGGGCTGTCATTGTTGGGGTCCCAACCTGGGATCCCCAAAAGTGGTAAAGGCTTCATCATTTTCTTTTCCCTGAACAACGCACCTTTGTGGATAAGCTTGCACAATTCGTTGTCCAGATATTGATACTGTTCTTCAAGCGGCATTGCATAAAAATCATCGGTGACAGCGATAGCGATGTATTTACCGGTCAAACCAATGTATGGCGCTAACAACATTTCGTAATTGGCGTGTCCAAACATAAAAAGCTGCGTTGAAGCCTGCCATTTTTGCCGCTGTTCGACAAAGGCCTCATGCCATTGGTGATTTTGCAAGGCTTGCAGATGTGTTTTATCGCGATAAGTCAACACCGCGCCACACTCATCAGAATGAGTAACGCGATTTCTGACCGCAGTGCGGGGATGCAAGCCGTGTTGTTGAATTTCAGAGATATGCAGTTGATTTAAGGCTTTTTTACTGGCCGGAAACAGACACCAGATAAGCGCATTAAACAGGTCATGCCAGCTGTCAGGCCTGGTGGGTACGCAACCGGTCTGATGAATGATTTCTTCGTAATACAGGCCGTCGGTTTGCAGCGCGGTTTCTTTTTTCTGCAATGCAGCATCACAAACGAAGCGCATCCCCGACAACCCACTTGCCGCTGCCCATGCATTGAGCGTGGCGACATCCACAAAAACTGATTGCTGTTGCATTCTGAAAAGCTGTGCCAGATGCTTAAAATAAGGCTTTTCCAGCCAGGAGGTAAACCAATTTTCAGGGGTGACAAATCGTTTTGGGGAATACTGCAAACCACGTTCCGGTTGATAAAGATGAGAATTTGAATAAGCTTAAGCACGGAATCCTGTCCCAAGGGACAAATCTCCCGACAGAAAACATTATACAAGAGAATAAAAATGCGAAAATCTTTTTATGGTATCGCGCTGGCAGGTTTGCTGTCAGGCAATATTGCGGCAGATACGTTTGAACAAGCGTTGCAACAAGTTAAAGAACAAGATCTCAGAGAGCATGTAAAAACCCTGGCTTCCGACAAATTCGAAGGTCGTCAGCCTACCACGATTGGCGAAGCTTACACTCTGGAATACTTTACCCGTCAATTTGACAAGCTGGGTTACACGCCAGGTGTCGATGGCAGTTATTTACAACCGGTAGAACTGGTTAAAATCGAAGCCGATCCAGACATGACACTGGATATCGCCGGTGACAAATTTGAGTACAAAGTAGGTATGGTGGCCGGCACCAGCCGTGAATCCGAACTGGTAGAACTGAAAGACTCAGAACTGGTGTTTGTGGGTTACGGTGTCAACGCACCGGAATACGACTGGAATGATTACGAAGGCCTGGATGTCAAAGGCAAAACGGTAGTTATCCTGGTGAACGATCCCGGCTTTGAAAACCCGGATAGCGGTAAGTTCCAGGGTAAAACCATGACCTACTATGGCCGCTGGACCTACAAATACGAAGAAGCCAGCCGCCAGGGCGCAGCCGGCGCATTGATTGTGCATGAAACCGCCCCCGCCTCTTATGGCTGGTCTGTGGTGGCCAACAGCTGGAGTGGCCCACAATACGGTTTGGTTACCGCCGATGGCAACCAAAGCCGGGTAAAAGTGGAAGGCTGGTTATCAGTAGAAGCGGCGCAACAGGTGTTCGCTAAGGCCGGACTGGACTATGCGGAAGAAAAACGCAATGCTCAACAAGGTCCATACTCAAAAGCGATGGGCAGCAAAGCTTCAGTCACAGTGAAAAGCACACTGAATAAATCCACCAGCTATAACTTTTTGGCGACACTTCCCGGCAGCAAGCGCCCCGATGAGCACATCATTTATACCGCTCACTGGGATCACCTGGGTAAAGACCCCGCTAAAGAAGGCGACAATATATACAATGGTGCCCACGACAATGCCACCGGTAGTGCCGCATTGATTTCAATTGCGAAGGCATTCGCCAGTTTAGAGCAGCGTCCCGAGCGCTCAGTGAGTTTCTTGCTGGTAACCGCTGAAGAACAGGGATTGTTAGGCTCCAAATATTATGCTGAGCACCCGGTTTACCCACTGGCTAAAACCGTTGCTAACCTGAACATTGACGCCATGAATATCATGGGTCCCACTAAAGATGTTGAAGTAGTGGGCATGGGTAAATCTGAGCTGGAAAAATACCTGAAAAAAGCCGCGCAGCGCACAGACCGTGTGTTGGTGCAGGAAAGCCGTCCGGCAGCGGGCATTTACTACCGCTCCGATCACTTCAGCCTGGCGAAAAAAGGCGTTCCGGCCCTGTATGCCAAAGGCGGTCCAACCCCACTGAACGAAGAGATTGCCGATTACCGTAAGAAAATGTCCGTCATCCAGACGGGTTGTTACCACCAGGTTTGTGACCAATATCGCGAATCATGGAACTTTGAAGGTATGGTGGAAGACGCACAAATGTACTTTGAAATAGGCTTTGATATCGCCTCTGGTGACGACTGGCCACAATGGAGTGAAACCAGCGAATTTCAAAGACCTTAAGGATAATTATCCTAAAAGACGAAAAATGGGCGGTGTTATCCGCCCTTTTTATTGCGTTTTTGGTTTAAGTCACAAAGCGTGGCGAACCTGATTGTGTGAATTTTGCACAGCAAATATCAACACGCTCTAAGCTATTGTAAAAAAATTACAGTTTTAACTTGCATTTTCCGGCCATACTGGCACATTCAGGGGCGTAGGACGTTGTTAGGAATGAGGCCAAAGACGCTAAAATATCGTTATCTTTCCCTTCGTAATTTTATCCCGGTTACCGTTCCCGGCAACGCCATTTTTTAGATTCACCAAAACAGAGAGAAACCTAAGTATGTGCGGTATATTCGGTATTTTGGACATTAAAACCGATGTGTCAGAACTCAGGACGCAAGCCCTGGATTTGTCAAAATTGTTGCGCCATCGCGGCCCGGACTGGTCAGGTATCTGGAATAATAATAATGCCATTTTGTGTCACGAACGCCTGGCCATTGTTGATGTAGATACCGGTGCCCAACCTCTTGTCAGTCGCGACGAAAATAAGGTGCTGGCAGTTAATGGTGAAATCTATAATCACAAAGAATTAGCAAAGAATTTAAACACGCCTTATCACTTCCGTACCAAGTCTGACTGTGAAGTCATACTGCCGTTGTACGAACAAAAAGGCGTGGAGTTTATTGATGACTTAAAAGGCATGTTTGCCTTTGTTTTATACGATGAGACTCAGGATGCCTATTTAATCGCCCGTGACCACATGGGGATTATTCCGCTGTATACCGGCCATGACGAACACGGCAATTTTTACGTAGCGTCTGAAATGAAAGCGCTGGTACCTGTATGTAAAACGGTAAACGAATTCCCTCCGGGTCACTATTTCTGGAGCAAAACCGGTGAAATGGTGGAATATTACCAAAGAGACTGGATGGAATACGACGCCGTTAAAAATAATGAGTCTGACCTTGATGAATTAAAAGGCGCTTTTGAAAAAGCAGTTAAAAGCCACATGATGTCAGACGTGCCATACGCCGTACTGCTATCCGGTGGTCTGGATTCGTCATTGGTGTCTGCGGTAGCAGCCAAATATGTTGCCAAGCGCGTTGAAGACGAAGACAAGACACAGGCCTGGTGGCCGCGCCTGCACTCATTTGCCGTAGGTCTTGAAGGTGCTCCTGATTTACAGGCTGCGCAAAAGGTGGCGGACATGATTGGTACCGTTCACCACGAAATACATTTCACCATTCAGGAAGGCCTGGACGCCATTCGCGACGTCATTTACTTCCTGGAAACCTACGACACTACCACCATTCGTGCCTCTACGCCTATGTACCTGATGAGCCGGAAAATTAAGGCCATGGGCATAAAAATGGTGTTATCCGGCGAAGGTTCTGATGAAATATTTGGCGGCTACCTGTATTTCCACAAAGCGCCAAATGCCAAAGAATTGCACGAAGAAACCGTGCGTAAATTGCAACGCCTGCACATGTTTGATTGTGCCAGAGCCAACAAGGCCACCTCCTCCTGGGGTGTGGAAGCGCGTGTTCCCTTCCTGGACAAAGAGTTTATGGATGTGGCCATGCGCCTGAATCCTCAGGATAAAATGTGCTCTAAAGAGCGCATGGAGAAGTGGATCCTGCGTAAGGCCTTTGATAATGGCGAGTATTTGCCTTCTGAAATCTTATGGCGTCAGAAAGAGCAGTTTGGCGATGGCGTAGGCTACAGCTGGATTGATTCTATCAAAGATTATGTTGATCAAGCGGTCACGGACCAACAGATGAGCACAGCGGCGTTCCGCTTCCCTCATAATACGCCGGATACCAAAGAAGGTTACTTCTATCGCACCATTTTCGAAGAGTACTTCCCACAAGAAAGTGCCGCAAAGTGTGTACCGGGTGGCAAATCTATCGCCTGTAGTACTGTTGAGGCCCTGGCCTGGGATGCAAGCTTCCAGAGCATGGCCGATCCGTCAGGCCGTTCTATGAAAGACGTGCACGGCAAGCAGTAAGTGTGACATTGCTAACAATGAAAAAAGCCCGTCAGTGATGCTGTCGGGCTTTTTGCTTTTTAACTGCGCTGAACTAGTGTGGCAAGCTTTGCTGAAACTTCTCCACCAGGCCATCCCACTCTGCAGAGTCACCCCGTACCAGATGGGCTGAGTTCTTAAATAAAAACTTCGGTGGCGTGAACAGGTAAGAGCGCTTTTTAAATATCCAGCTTCGGGTTATACCATGACCGTCATCACCGCACTCCTGTTTGGCTCCCAGATCGAACATACTTTCCACCTCATTTAATCCCTTTTTAATGGCCTCCTGATTTTTAGCGCTGTCAGGTTCAATACTGATCAAAACGGCGGTGGTTTGCGGTATCCCCATCAGAATTTCACAGATAAAAAAGATACTGCCACCGCGAAAATACATGGCTTCATTGCTGCCCAGTGCCACATTGGCATGCCTGGCCAGTTGCTGTTGATAACGCATACCGTTAAACATGGCCCGGGAAAATGGCAGATGCACATCACCAAAGTTGCGATTTAAGACATGCTGCAAAAACTCCTTGCCCATAGACTCCCCCACCTTTTCACTGCGAAAAACCCCTTCTTCCACATTAACCTCAACGAACATCCCCGACGACAATAAAATGCTTTTTACCGCCTGATAATTGTAGATGGAGTATGGCTTGTTGGTTTTCGGGTTTTGGGTGGTATGGATAGCCTTTGACATCGCAGAAAAAAACACCGTGACATCGATGAAGCTATTTTTAATGTCTTCATCAAAGCCACTGATATTCTTTTCCGAGGTGCAGAGCATAATATTACCGGTTTCATTGAACATGTAATATTTTGGCAGGGGCTGATACACCGAGGCTTGTTGAACTTTGCTGGCCGACGGTTCCGGCCCGCCAAACCAACGCTTTAACCAGCTAAACATGTATCACCCTCAACCAGACAGCATTAACCTGTCGCCTGATGATTACGCCTGTCAATGATTAGGACTCAGTTAAACTTTGTTTTAAGGTATTCACCAGTTCGTTAAAGTCCGGGTTGTCCATGGCTTCGTTTAAATTCTTCGCTTCCGGAATAAAGGCCGGCGGTACAAACAGGTACGTGGTTTTATCAATATTCAGTGAATAAGTTTTATTCTGTGCTTTAAAGCAAGGCCCTGCCTGAAACACCTTTGACGCCTGTTGCGAGTCAACACTAAGCACAATTGGCGTAATGGAAACAGCGCCTAATAAATATTCACAGACAAAAATAATGGTGCCCACTTTGGTATCTGTGCTGGTGCTGGAACCCGCGACGGTGATGTCCTGACCTTTTTTTCCGATATCCCCCAGCATTTGCATTAATGAATTGCCTACAGCCGCCAGACCGCCACTGAAGCCCAACAATGCGGTAATTAATTCACTGCCAAAGGTAACACCCCAGGACTTACTGCTAAACTGCACATTACTCTCGGTGACCTTAACAAACAGACCCGAGCGGGATACCACTTTATCAATCGCTTCGATATCGTACAGCGTGTCATTGTTTTCACTCATGGCCTTGGTCATCGCGGCAAAAAACACACTGACCTGGCCAAAGGCCTCTGACGCTTCCTGCGAAATGGCAGCGCCTTCAGAACTACCGCCATTAAGCGTTGTAGCCACAAACAGATTGCCGGTGGCATTGATAGCAAATTCCTTCGTAGCAGGGATTTCCTTAGCCTGTGACAGGGTGATCGATTTTGCCCGACTCTCGGCATTACTCACTATCGACCAGTTCGCCGGGTTTGAGCCACTTCCTGATCCAGTGCTCGTGCTTTCAGTATCTTCCGCCATTGTGATTCTCCTTGTTCAGATTGATTAATCCATAGATACATTCAGATGTGAAACAACGCATTTATGGTAAGAAATAATATTACCAAAAAACCATAGCATATATTTTCTGTTTCACACTTCAAAAATGAAATTTTTTCTTATCAAGGCTAAAACTGACTCGGTTCGAGTCACAAGAGGAAGATAAAAAGCCAACATAGCCAGGAGAAAAAGAACTAAGCGACAGAACCGTCGCTTAGTGTACTAGATTTATCAGGCTGCTGGCTGCAAAGCCTCATCATAGAAAATGGACTTTTCAATAGTACTGTAAAACTTTTGATAGACATCCTGCTCAGTGATCTGTTTGTGCTCTACTGTTTCACCATCTGGATTATCCCGACGATAAACAAAACTGGTTCGCACCTTCATACTCTCTCCATAAGGTGAGATAGTAATGGTGGCGCTGACTGTTTCCACATCGTCCATGTTGCCATCGGTAAACAGTAAAAATACCCCATAGGTCAATACGGTAAAGGCGGTTTTTTGCAGCGTTTCCCGCGCATTGAGCTTGGTGCTGCTGACTTTCCCCTTCACCAGACCTGACTGGATATCCGCGACATCAATCACAAAACCATCATCCTGCAATGCATTGAGTACTGCATGGAAGATCTCCTGATTGTTTTTTTGCTGATAGGTGCGGGTTTGATATTCTCTCAAAGCGAGGGATGGCGGCTTAACTGAGCTGGCGCATCCGGCTAAGAGAATGAATAATACACCGCCCCATAATAACCTGGCTGATCTCATTCCTGCCTCCAATTAATATGCGCTACGGAAATATGAGACGTCCGACACATTGTCTTGCTCATCCAGCTTGATGATCACTGTTAAACTGCGACTGCTGGATTCGCTTTGGCTGCTGCTGCCACCCAACAATGCTGCCACGTCAGAACCGGCCCCCAGGACATTAATCCCTAAACGACTATCACTCTTTGTCTGTGAGATTTTGTCGTAAATCCAGACTTCGCCATTGGTATCCGGTGATTTCTTTACAATATTTGGACTACCGAGAGTTTGGGCCACTTTAAGTGCAGAAACCCCTTTAGTGATTTCTTTTTGTACCAGCCCCACAGTCAACTGTTTTTCGTCGTTGTCTGCGGTATTGGCACAGGCCATCAAAGTTAACGATAAAGCACCGGCTACAAATAGATTTCGAATTTGATTAGACATACAAGCTATTCCTTTAGGAAAAATGATAGGGTTGAATAGAAAATGGCGTACAAACGCCAATTGCTCTTCCTGACAAAAGTAACAAACGTTTTGGGGAATAAATTTATTCCTCAGCGTCGACAATATACGTTTAATCAGGGCAGCGATATGTACCAATTTGTAAGCAACATTGTCTGCCTGCGACTGACAATCAGGATGAACTTATTGGAAGTGAAAAATTGTGGGAAGAGATTGAGAAAAGTAACACCTGCCAGATACTGCTATCCACAGTAAACAGCCGCTCCGATAGAGCGGCCTGGCATTGCACTTATAAAGTACCTTCTTGCTGCTCTGCCTGAGTGCGCAGGTAATACTCCAGCAGAGTTTCACCCGGACGAGGGCCAGAAGACGTGCCTTTTTGCGTTGAGCCAGTGCAGTCACCTGTTACACCACCAGTGACCATAGAAGTTTCGATTTGATTTAACATACGCATAATGATTTCCTTTTCTTAAATGTGATTTGCAAAGGTACCATTCCTTTGCACCTTGCTTTCTGTAGCAACGAAGTTTGTTGCAGAAAGTGAAGTAATCATAGGCGCTAAAAAATCGTTTGTAACCTGTACTAAAGTACAGTTTTTGCTGCAGGACAACTTATTCACGTATATCAAGATACAGTTCGCTGGAATACTTCATGGCTTGAGCCAGCTTTGTGCCGTTATTTTTATAGTATTGGTCAAAGTCCTGCTGACTTTGCCACTCAGTGATCATGGTGAGATCTGGTGCAGCTATGTAACCAAACAAACTTTGGGCATCAGCATAATTAAATATCACCTTTCCGCCTGCCTGCTCAATACCTGTCAGCATGTCTTCGCTCAGCTCAGAAAAATCACTGGCATCAGTTTGCCAGTAAGCGCCAAATACATAGACTTTATCGGCATCAAATGCCACATTCATATCCTCGGTAATCTCATAATTACTCATATTGAAGGTACTCCAGATAGCAAAACGACGCTCGGCAATATCCGGCTTTTCTTCAACCAGTTGAGAGAAAAACGCCTTCCGCTGTTGCCAGTCACCAGGCCAGCTGGCTATAGCAAGAACTCTGGGGAAATACTGACCACTCACAGGATTTCGGGTGATGCGAAATGCCGTGGTATTTTGATATCCCATGGCAACAGCGGCCGGGCCAATATCAGCGAAATATTGTTTTTTAAGGGGCTTGCCATCCTCGCGGTCTGTTAAAAACAAAAAGTCCGCCACCTGACCTTTCTTAAAAGTTAAATTTGATGTTTTAGCCTTTACGGAGCTATTGATAGCCAAAAGGCCAATAGTCAGCGTTAGAATTAATTGTTGAATGAGTTTTGCCATTGATTTGCTACCAAATTAGCACTGGCCAGACCGCCACCAGCGACACTGTTAAATTCAGGGTTTTCAAAAACTTGCGACGTCAATCATTGCATCATTGCTGAAAAATTCTGCTGATTTGAGGTTAAGTTGCCAAACTTTGGGTTCAACTACATTTTGAAAACTAATCAAGCGAAAATTGACTGCATATCACTTCCCCGCCTCTAAAACTGCAAGCAGACTGCCGACACGGACAAGTGTTTTTCAGGGATAAAAAGTCAACTGGCACTATCGGCAGGTCTTTTTTGGACCTATTGGATTGAACAAATATTCACCTACAGTAATACCCAGGATTGGGCCTATGGGCAAAACATTTTCCGCAAAGGAATCTGCGCACAGCAAAAGGTAATAATAATGAATACAAAACAACTGATTGGCGCACTACTGATAACATCCTGCGTATCAATCGCACAGGCCGACACCATTTTTTACGATGGCTTTGAAGATAACAATGCGACTGGCTGGTCGTTGACCGGCAACGTGCAAACATCTGGTACCCAATCTATCGGCAATTATGCGTTGCGCATGAAAAAAACCGCGACAGCCACATATCAGCTCAGCACGGTGGGATATTCAGCGGTTAATGTGCAAATGCAAATGGCAGCAACCGCGCTGGAAGCAAACGATAATGACAGTTGCAATATTGATATCTCCACTAATGGCGGCAGTAGCTGGACAACAATCTTAACCCTGGTGGATGGTCAGGACGATGCGACATTTTACAGCGCCAACTATGCCGATGCCTCCCTGGAAGACAACCCCGCAGTGCAACTGAGATATCGCTCTGTGGCAGATGATTTAGGTGATTATTGCTGGGGAGACGAAATCCTGGTTACCGGAACACCGGGAGGACTAACGCCGGCTCCGGAACTTGAAATATCGGGCAATTTTAGTTTTGGTAGCGAGCAAATCAATAGCACCAGTAGCCAAAGTTTAACGCTGCAAAATACCGGGACTGCAGATTTAATTATCGGAGCAATTACCTCCCCTTCAGCGCCATTTAGTATTAGTCAGGATACTTGCAGTAATAGTATTCTTACAGAAGGTACAAGCTGCCAGATTAGTGCAGATTTCAGTCCCGTTAGTACCGGATACTTTACCGATAGCATCAGTATTAGTTCTAATGATAGTGACGAAAACCCTGCCATTGTGAGCTTATCGGGCACTGGCAGTGACCAACCGGGCGGTGGTGTTGATGATTTTGACCCGCTAACCGGAAATGGCAATGTCAGTCGTAGTGAGTTGACATTCTCTACGCTCAATACAGGTTCAGACCCCGGAACATTAGTGGACATGTCTGCCTATGGATTACCTGCCAATGCGGCACCACCTGTCAATACGTTTGAAGGGCGACTGGTATTGAATAGCGAAGCCAGCAGCGGTGGATTTACAGAAATTAAGGATACTTTTCGATACACAGGAAGCCAGGATGCCACGCGCAAACACCTACCCGAATTTGATTATGAATTTGTGCAAACCGGCAGCCACATTGTCCCCGTGCAACGCGGAATGTTAGCCAACAGTCATCCTGAATGGGAGTATATTCTCGAACCTGGTCGGGTTTGGAATGAAAACACCGACAGTGGTTACACCAGAGTCGCATTACCCTTTTCGTTACAACAAAAAAATGCCAACTGTGTGCATAACGGCGTAATGACTTTCGGTTTCAAAGATGACGGCAGTATTACTCAGGTGTCCTACCAAATAGCTTCTGAAACCTGCCTCTATTATAAAGTGGATATGTGGGGATTGTTAGGAGCAACCTACACTCCGTCAGCCATTGTAAATGCCGGGAGTATAAAAACGGCGCATCAGGCTGAAGTGGCCGCGCGTATTCCCACCAAGTCCATTGCTGAACTGGCCAACGATTATCCGGGCACCGAAACCGCTAATTTCAGCAACAGTATCAGTACCGACCATATGACGCTTTTTGGCTTGTATATTGATGGTACCAATTATGTAGGTGGCTGTAATACACGCCATGGTACCTACCCCTATTGTGATGTGTTACGTGTGCCGTCGTATTCAACGGCAAAAAGTAACTTCGCCGGTGTTGCGATGATGCGTCTGGAACAAAAATACGGCAATGTCATGAATCAAACCATTGATGGTTTTGTCGCAGATTGCAATGCCAATGGCAATTGGGATGATGTGACCATCGAAAATGCCGTCGATATGGCAACCGGCAATTACAAACTCGCGGGCTATATGAGCGATGAGGGTGCCAGTCATACTAATGATCTGTTCTTGCCGGAAGACCACGCCAGTAAAATCAGTTATTCCTGCACTGAGTACCCGCGTAAAGCTTCACCGGGCACAACGTGGGTTTATCACACATCTGACACCTACATTGCTGGCACGGCCATGGATGCGCTGGTTAAACAACAAGAAGGCGCCAGCAAAGACATATTTGACCATATCATGCTCGATGAAATCTGGAAGCCACTTGCCATCGGCCAGTCGACACTTTCAACCCGTCGCACTTACGACAGTGTTGCCCAACCATTTGCAGGCTGGGGGTTAACTTACAATGCAGATGATACGGTAAAACTGGCACGCTTTTTAGCTATTGATGATGGCATCATCAACGGTCAACAGATCCTCGACAGTGACGAGCTGGACGCCGCACTGCAGCGCATTAGCAGTGACCGTGGCCTTGTACCCACATCGGGCTTTTATTATAAAAATGGATTTTGGGCAAAAGACATGTCGTCAGATACCGGGTGTACTGATATGTATGTCCCCTTTATGTCAGGGTACGGTGGTATTACCGTGGTCCTGTTACCAAATGACACCGTTTATTATTATTTTAGTGATAATGATGAATTTGGGTGGGCTGATGCCGCAGTAGAATCCCATAATATGCGCAGTTTCTGCCCATAGACACATAAGCATACAGGTCGCTGAATTAATCTATTGAGTTTTCAGCGACCCATTTTTATTTATTGCTTTGTTCTTCTAAATCCAGAATGTACGCCGCACCTGATTCATTGCCTTGATCATCGCGAAAAGGCGCAGCAACTATCGCGGCTTGTTCAGAAAACGCGAGATTCCAGCCAAATTTATCCTCAGGCTTGCCCTGCCCGGCAACAAATTTCGATGCAAAAACCCATTCTTCAGACTGTTTTTTATACAGGTACACCGCACCCGAGTTGCTGCCCCCGGCATCATGATGCATCGCGCTGATCAGCGCTGTATCTTTATGTAATGCCACACCTCGAGCAAATCGGTCATCGGCTTTACCATCCGGGGCCACTAACTTTTGGGTTTGAACCCACTGGTGTTCTGTGCGTTCAAAAATATAAGCAGAACCGGCATCCTCACCAACACCATCAATATCATCTCTGCGGGCTGAAATTAATGCTGTATCACCAGACAAGGCCACTCGCACTCCAAAGATATCGGTGTCGGCACCATCGTCCGCGGTAAGTTTGGCTTGTTGACGCCACTTTTCTCCTTCGTAGACATAAAAATAAACAGCCCCTGCATTGTCAGCCTTTTCGTCATTTAAATCTGCGCCCACCAAGATCGTATCACCGTCAATCGCGACGCTGATACCAAATAAATCACCGGCAGCTCCATCGTTTGCCGTTAGCCGGGTCTGAAACTGCCACACATTGTTTTCTCTGGTATAAACATAAGCGGAGCCTGTGTCTTTATCAGGCGCATCACTGCGAGGCGCACCGATAACCAGAAACGCCTCAGTCAGAGCAATACTTTGCCCGAAAGCATCCCCGGCTTTGCCATCTGCAGCCATTAACCACTGCGTTTGTGACCAGGAACCGGTTATGCGTTCAAATGCCAACACGGCACCCGCATTTTCTGCCTTTTTATCGTGTCCAATTACGCCTAATAAGGCAAAGTTGTTTTTTAACGCCACATTGCCGCCAAGCGTATCTTCAGCAAATGCCGGCTCAGCTATTAATTTTGCCTGTTGTTGCCAGCCCTCAACTCCCAATATATAAACGTAAGCGGCTCCAGCATCCTGATTAGAGTTAACATCCGCTTTAAAGGCGCCCACTAATGCCGTGGAACCGTCTATCGCGACACTGTAGCCAAAATGGTCTTGTGTTTCGCCATCCTCGGCTAACAATTGATGCTGCTGAGCCATGATTTGACTGCCAATAAATAAGGAAAAAAAAGCTAAACGCGTGACGACAGAAGCAGACTTCATCGAACCTTCCCGGAGAGTGAAAAAATAGTACATCTCTCACAGCAGCGAGTGCATAGCAAGATACAATAGATAAAGCGCTGATATCGCAGGATAAAAGGTCAGATTTGCTGGAAAAGTAGCAGTTTGCTTTTCAACAACTCTGACCCCTTGAAATTTTCAGTTTTCCTCATTACCCGGGATGTTTACTGAGGCTATTTCACCACAACCTGGCCATTTGGTTCTTCGCTTAAAACCCAAATTGCTTAAACCCATCTTTCATGGTTTGTCCTCTGGGTGTTAAAGGACCATCTTCAGTGCCATCTGTGGTATTACCGTGAAACTTTTGTCCGTACGAGCGATTTTCAGATGCATCCCGGTGTCGAAGATTAGCATTGCTACCATTAATAACACTATGAAAGCCCATTATGACACTGGCTCGTTGTTGATCGTTCATCGTACTGTTCAGCCCTTTAATAGCCAGATCCATGCGCCTCTGGTGAGTCCTGGATAAGGGTTCTTTGCGACCAACATTTAACATTGATCGCAAACCCTGCTGTTCGCTGGAAGTCAGGCTCGTTGCCGTAGCAATGCGCTGCATAATTATTTGTGAATCCGCGAGCGACGCCTTGTGAGACAAGTCCTTACTTCCGGTTTTTCCGCTCTTAACGATCTTTTTCAGCTCAGCGCGATGCCGGATATTGTCTGCCTGCGTTTCTGAAAATTTTGACTGTGTACTTTGCCGCCCGAACTCCCTTAATTGAAACTTCGCGGCTTGTCTGTGAATATTTTTGGTAAAATGCCTTTTCCCGGCGTAATGCAGCGCCCTTTTAGTCTGGTTGGCGCCACCAGTTGTACTTTTTGTCATTGCCTTTACCCACCACGTAAAAATCCATTGATATTGAATTAAACTCACCACAAGGTAAAAAATAGACGCTTACAGATAACAGGTAAAGAAATTTACACATTAATCATCAAATTAATGAACACGGGGTATTACCCTGCCTGGTGTTGGAAACCAACATTTGCCAACCGGATACTCATTTACTGGCAATGAAAAAGGTAAAACAAGCTAAACGCGTGACAACAGCACTGACTCCGTGAGTTTTTTCTACTTCAATCTCAACCAGGTACTCGCTAGTTTCCGCTTACATTAATGATGCCATCAATCAATATACTGAGCATTGCACGCTGTTGTTCGCCAGCCTGATCGGCGTCTACTGACCAGTCACTGTTGGTGATCAATACCATATCTGAAGCCGGATGCGTCAGGATAAACTGCCCACCCCATCCCCATGCAAGCTCATAATCAGCATCGGATTCAGCCAGCACAGAACTGGTGCCCAGCCAATTTAGATAGCCATAACCTCGATACTCAAGCGCGCTGTAAGTTCCGGAAAGCGCCACATGTTCCTGTTTCATCTCTGTCACCCAGAGTTCCGGCACAACTTGTGTTACAGAGCCATCAAGACCGGTGTAGCTGCCGTTGTTTTGTATTAACAATCCCAGCTTTGCCTGATCAATGGGCCGCAGTTCCAACCCTGCTCCACCGTTATAACGACTGTCTGCCAAAATTTCCCAACGGATGGAATTGATACCCATGGGCGCAAACAAACGCTCCATGGCAAAGTCACGTAAAGTGCTTTCAGTGACCTTACTCACTATCACCCCCAATACATGGACGGCTGCTGAGTTATAGGTAAAGGTATCGCCAGGCGTACTGGTTAACTCTCGTGACAACAAAAACTCTACAGGTTCTTCTGATTGCGCCCATTCGATATACAATGTCGCGCCCGACTCATCCCATTCAAAACCGCTGGTCATGGTCAGCAGTTGCGCCACGGTCACTGATTCCGCATCGACATCACCAAAATCGTATTCATCCAGGAAAAACTCACCAAGGGTAGAATCGAGACTTAACAGCCCATCGTCAATGGCAATACCGGTTAACAATGCAATCACAGTTTTAGTTACGGAGCGAACATGTAGCAATTGCTGCGCGGTGTAGCCATTAAAATACTGTTCAGCGAGCAACCTGCCCTGTTTTAACACCAATAAACTGCGAGCACCTGATTGCGACTCAGCCTGAGTGTACGCAGCGGCAATCACATTTTCATCCACGCCGGCATCAGCCAGACTCGCAACTTCAATTTCCGAAGATTGCGGCAAGTAAGCAGGGCTTGTGTCAATCGGGACATTGGGCGTTGCATTGGGTGTAGAACTGCCACCACCGCAGGCAACCAAAGTCAAACACAATAAAGAGCTAATTAATAAACGCATAGTCTGAATCCAGGTAATTTTATTCATCTTAAACTGAAAAGTAGCCAAATTGCCAATCCACTATTGATACACAAATCTTTACCTTGAATTTACCCGGTGAGGAATAGGCTGTTTACATAATTTCAATAGCAAACCAAGGTAAAATTATGCGTTTAGGAATCGCCGCGCTCGCCATCACCGCTACAACATTTATTAGCGGTTGTGATAATTCAGGATCCAAAACCAGGGTCAGCCCTACTCCACCAGTTTCCGTTGATTCTATCAACGCCAAATATCAGGGCGTTTGGACTGCACCCGGCTATGCACATACAATGGTTGTCGGAAAACATCGCGTCGACTTTTACCAACACACCAGTAGTTATTGCCTGCATACTGATGAATTAAATGACATTACTACAGAAGATATAGAGAATGTTGTAAGGGAAACCGAAAGTAACAACCAGTTAGAATGGTATTTATCTTATGGAACAGCGTCCTTTTCTGCGCCGGGGATACAGTATGAGCGTCGTGCGGCGCTACCACAGACCTGTGAAGACAATCCCATTTCGCTGATTGAGGATAGTGAAAGTCCACTTGATACACTCGAACTGTGGGATTTCTATGGCCAAATATTTGCAGAGTATTATGTTGACTTCGGACTAAAAAATATCGACTGGCAACAACTGTATTATGATGCCAGCATTGAACTAAATACAGGCTCAACAGCCGACGATCTGTTTCTCGCCATGGCCCAGACCCTTGTACCTCTGGCTGACACTCACAACTATATTCAGACTCCACAGGGTTGGTTCGCAAAAACCCTCACCAAGCCAACTCTCTCTCAACGATTAGTTGAAGAGTTTGCTTTTAAGAATGACCTTCCATTCCCAATCCCACTAGAAATCGTCACTGAAACTATAGCCAGTGATCTTCACAATTATGTGACAGCCAATCTGCAATACCAATGGAGGTTAGTGGCTGATTACGCCCAGCAATCAACAGACATTAAAACAGCGGCAAATGACTTGATCCGCTGGTTTGAACGAGAAGATATTGGATACTTGTATCTGGGTGGTATGCTTGGCTATGCGGATGCTGAACAATTAGAAGGAATAGCATACGCAGAAAAAACACTTGACGTTTTAAATGCAGCTCTTGATGCAGCTTTAAATGATCTTCGCAATGTTAATGGGCTAATTATTGACGTGCGGACCAATGACGGTGGTCATGACTATGTTAGTCTTGCCATAGCCAGCCGATTCACAGAGTATGAGACCCATGTATATAGTAAGCAGGCCAGAAACGGCAACAGCCGAACACCATTGCAAGAGGTTTTTTTAGCGCCGTATAACGGCCTTAGATATTCGGGTCCCATAACTCTGCTTACCAGTACCAGTACCATATCTGCGGCAGAAACCTTTGCACTGATAATGTCTCAGTTTAGCAATGTAACACTTATAGGCGAACCCAGTCAGGGAGTATTTTCAGATGTAATGGAATGGACACTTCCAAACGGCTTCAACATTGGCCTCTCCAATGAATTCTATCTCACTCCAAACGGTGAATGGTATGAGGGCCAGGGCGTGCCTGTAGACGTTGCAGTCCCATTTTACACGCTTCAGCAACGCGAAGCAGAGATTGATTTAGGCATAGAAACCGCATTTACACTACTCACTGAGTAGTTCTCGAAGGCTGACAAAGCCACTCAACAAGGGTCAAAAATTGGTTTATTACAGGTGAATATATGATGCGAATAGTATTAACGGGGTTATATTTGATTCTTTTGACGATGATCGCGACAATTCACCTGTTACATAAACTCGAAACCGACACAGGCGGTATTATCAGTCGCTATGCACCGCTGTTGTTGGTAACCGTGATTACTTTTGGGATATGCGGCTATATATTTCACAAAGCCATTTTTAAACCACCGTTCTGGGAGGCCCTTTTAGGGCTTCTTTCAATGCTGAGTATGACCTGTATTGGAACATTAGTTTATTTTACATGGGCAAACATTTCCCTGCTATCAGCTACAGGAGTTTGGGCATCCGTAATATTGTTTTTGTTGTTTCCGGCAAAAATAATTTTGTACTTATATTTGTATCGCAGTCCGGCAATTTGGCGTGTCCACTCTTAAATCCGTGGTCTAAATTCCAATAAAAACCTTTTTGCTCATGCCCCTTTACCTTAAATTTACCTTACTTCGATTATCGTAGTTTACGAATTTTATTTACGGAAAACTATGATGAATATTATCAAAACGAACTTTAAAACTAAATTTGGCCCGCTCGCTTTCGTTATTTTCGGGAGTGTTTTTAATCCCCAGGCACAGGCCTCCGAATTCAATTTTATACAGCTACACGGAATGCAAGCCACTTATGGTGATATACCGGGCTTTGAGCTGCGTGGAGCTGAAATAAGGGGAGGCTTTGGATGGAACCAATTCTTCACCGAGTTTCGTTATCGCAGTCTGGATGATCGCTCAGGCGACAGAAAACTCGAAGACGAACGCTGGAACATTAGTGTGGGCTATGCCTGGCCACTCAGTGCAAACTTAAGTGTGGATTTACGAGCAAACTATGGTTCAATTAAATTAGAGGGACATGGTCCTGATGAATATTTCATATCCAAACCTAAATACGAAGGCTTGAGTTCCTATCTACACTATTCCTACTCTGACAACATTAGTTTATACGGCGGTCTTGAATGGCAAAACTTACCTGAAAATGCCGATCAAAAGGCATATCACCTCGGCGCAATGTATCAGTTCGAAGTAATTACATTGGGTGCTGAGTACACTAAATATTCAGACACTGATGCAATTAGTCTTTTCGCCCGCTATCAATTTTAAGCGGAATTTGGTCTGCTTTTTAAGCTTGGAAAAGCAGACCAGCTCTCATTAACGACAGTAAAGCTTCGAAAAACAACAGGTGAGTGTTAGGCTTAGGGCCTGGTAGCCCAATAAAGTGTAATACATTACTTGTCTTCTCCAAAATTATCTAATGTCTTACCCGCACAGACCTTTAAAATAGCCGGTTTTTCCGCGCTTGGTTGTGCGGCCTGTTTTATTGTCGGGTTCGTAATGATCTTTTGGATCGAACCTGGAATACACCTCAACCCAACCCAAAGGTTTAACTTTATTCTGAGTAATGGGGTATTTTTCCAATTCTGGTATTTAATTATTTTTGTGCTGTTTAGCGGCTGTCTTTTAATGCTGGTTCGAGGCCTCAGAGCCTGGATGGAATCCCATCAAAGTTTGAGCTACCAACTCTCAATGGTGTTTGGTTTTATCTGGGTGTCATATACCTTTTGCTGTGGATTAATCGCCGTGTTTACGATTGAATATTTGCTTTCTCTTCCTACAGAACAACAATCCCCCGTCTGGTATGTTATTTATGCTATTCAAATAGGCATGGGCGATGGTGTGGAATGGGTTGGTGGCGTTTGGCTTGCGACTTCCAGTTGGCACTTGCTAAAAAGCCAGAAAAGTCCCGTCACTTTGCATAAGTTCGGGCTTTTGGTGGGTGTTATTGGCTGTTTGACATTGTTCCCGCCACTTGCTGAAGCTGGTGCTATATTCGGACTATCTCAAATCATCTGGTTTTGCTGGATCGCGAGCGTGATGTTTAAAATGTCAAAACAAAAAATTAGTTGAATGATGACACCAACACGCGATAAAAGGTCTCGTCATGTTCCACCAATATTCGCCACTCCATGACATGGGCCATTCGGGTCACCAGATACTGCCCATGGCCAAGACCTTGATATGTTCCTGACTTTTCAGTTCCAAAAGGGTTCTCAAAAACTACCTTGCCATCCAAATGATAGACTCTCATTTTTCTGCCATTACCGTGATAAAAACCGTTGTTAATGAGATTTTGGCAAAGCAGGCTAATTAAATTGTGATTGCCATAAACCATAGTTTCGCTTTCAATATCAAGTTCTATATCAAACGGTTGCTCGGGATGAGCAAGGTGAACCGAAAGTGCAACACGCTCTAATATAGGTAACAAACGGATACTATCGAACACAAGGTTCTCTTTTCGCGCCAATGCTAACAGTACTTCGATAGTTGCCTGCAAAGTAGTTGTCGCTTGTTCGAGCAATTGTCGGTCTTCTGTTTTCAGTTTGTCAGACGAGTTCAAATCCAGAGTGTTTCGAATCAGCGCCACAGGTGTGCGCAATTCATGGCTCACATCGCTTGCAAAATCATGCTCTCGCCGCCATGCCTGTTGTAGTTCGCCATAGGTATCTTCAAATGCTTTCGCCAGCTGACCAATCTCATCGCTACGGGATGCTTCCTTCATATCACAAGCCCGATCGCGGCGTTGCTGAACCACGTCCTGAGTCAAATTACGAATAGGAAGTGACAATTTTGATGCGATAAACCAGGTGCTTAAAACTGATAAAATAATAACACCCGTTGAGATACTCCCAAGGAAAACCCCGAAAACAGATGAAAACGCGAATAAAGGAATCCTCTTTTCAATATTAACCAATAACCAAAAATCTCCACTTTGAGTGGGTATTTTTGTTGCGTATCCTTTGTGATTCCCAATGTTAACTCTGTACAAGGTTTCGTTGTGTACTGATGGCTCAAATTGCTCGAGTAAAGACAAGGACGTGTCATCTATGACTAGCACATCTTGAGAAGTCAAGACCGATAAACTTTGTGCAACAAGTTGTTTTGGAGCATAATTTTCAAGTTCTTTTGCGATTACAATATCGCCAATAATATCCTGTGTCACCTCTACAAATAGAAACGTTAAACGAAAATAGAACAAACTGATCACCAACACCAACCCGCCGAAACCAAAAAACAGCTGAGCGCGAATGCCTTTAATCATTTTCACCGAGACCAACCAGTCGATACCCAATATTACTGATGGTCTGTAATTCCGGAGGCTGCTCCCCCTGCTTCTGACGGCCCTGTTCCAAGGCCTTTCGAACATTATATATATGTGCTTTTAGAGAATTACTTTCAGGGGGGGCATTCCCCCAAACTTCGTCGATAAGATCGCTCCTGGTCACAGGATAAGGATGTGCTTGTACCAGTTGTTTCAGGATTTTGAACCCCGTTTTCGTAACGTTCAACGGAATACTATCCCAGCTAACCGTTACTGCCCGTGTGTCCAGCGTGAGCTTACCCCTCATGATGTGGGTATTGGTATGCAGTTGATGTCGTCGTCCCAAGGCTTCACAACGCATTGCCAACTCCCGTAAATCACAGGGTTTGGTTAAATAATCATCTGTACCTTTTAAAAAACCTTTAGCTTTGTCACTAAAAGCGTCTCTGGCTGTCAGCATCAGGACAGGAGTGATCCGCGTCTGCTGGCTCTTAATGTGTTCACAAACTTGTAAGCCGTCAAGGTCAGGTAAATTGAGGTCAAGCACAATAACATCAAAACGATGAGCAAGCGCAAGAGCTATTCCTTGCTCTCCTGTTTCAGCATAATCCACTTGCCATCCTTTGCTTTCTATTAGTTGGCAAATTTGTTTAGCTAAAGCCAAATTATCCTCAATCAATAATATGGAAAGTGCTTGACCTGTCATATTTTACCTTTCTTGTTTAAATCCATTTTGCCATCATTCTTTTTACTACAAACAAAAGTCTGAAAAGATGAAGCAGGCAAAAACTAAAGCTTTGCCAAAACTTGTTGAATGAGTATTTCTGTTTTTTCGTCACAAGCAGTGTATCCATGACAGTTTGAAAACAAGGTAACTGTAATATCATCGTCTACGAAATAAAGATTTCTTGTTTCATAACCGACTTCGGCACCGCCATGATGGTAAACCTGCTGTCCCAGAATGTTATCTTCAAACAACCCCAATCCAAAATCAAATCCGTAATTAGTCTCTACCATACTGGCTTCGCCAATTAGTAACTCACGTATTTCCTCGGTTATGACAGTATCATCCGTCATGATTTCACGTAGTAGTTTACTTAAGTCGCTTGCAGTAGTGACAAGTGGTGCGTCTGCAACACCAACACTTTCAAAGAACGGCTTAGTGTTTTCCATTTGGCCATCTTCCAGAATATAGCCCGAAATGGATGTACCCAACTCATTTTCAATGCCACCATAATAGGTATCATTCAGGCCGAGAGGAATAAGTACTCGATTGCGAAGTTCTACAGAGTGATGTTCGCCGAGTATTTCATCTAATATTAACCCTGCCAATAAATAACCGGAATTGGAGTACTGCACCCCTGTGCCAGGCTCAAAATACGCAGGCTTATTGTAAATAAACTCCAGCGCATTGATATCAGTTTTCAACTGCCCTACTGTTTCAATGCCGTAAGCGAACCACTCTCCGGCAGTATCAGAATCAAGGTAATCATGCACGCCCGCAGTGTGGTTGAGCAATTGACGAATGGTCATCTGGTCACTGTATTGAATATTACTTAAAATACTGGCTGGCAGGTACTCTGATATCAGGTCATCAATATTGAGTAACCCCTCTTCGTGTAACATAGCGACTAGTAACGCTGTGGCTTTTTTGCCCGCGCTACCTACCGGCATTTGATGGTATATCTGCATGGGGGACTGAGTCTCGATATCAGAAAGCCCTGCAGCTCCGGTAAAATCAATTTCCGGGCCTTCGACATGCAATAGAACACCGGGAACGTCTTCACCCACCGTATTATCCAGTAACACCTGCAGGCTTTCAGCCAACGTCGGTGGATCTGGTTGAGGTTGAGGTTGAGATTGAGGTTGAGGTTCAGTTTGAGTGGAATTACTACTGGAGCCACACCCCCCCAGAATACAAAAACTCATAGCCAATAGCCCTGTTAATGCGATATTCCTTAATTTCATAATGATTTTCTCTTTGCAGATTAATGTCTTCTGGGCATTACAGTTGGACACTGAATGACCAATTCAAGACATCAATGTAATAAATGGAAGGTAAAAAAAGGGTAAAGATATAAGGTTTATTAAAGAGTCAATAACGGACCAATAGAGAAAAACTTCCGGGAGAGCCAGACGGAGCATACTCCAGGCGAATCAATAATTAGCACAGCCCCAAATATCAAGTTATTGAACCTGAAAAATAGAAGTAGTTTTAAGAATGTGGACACATTATGATTGGGGAAAATAATTGGATAAGCAATGGACTACATCGTTCGGTAAACCCAAAGTCCATGACCGGGATTCCGCAATACAATTACAAAAACAGTACCCGGGTCATGGAGCAACTCTTGGATGAAAAGTTTGTAGTTTGGTATTACCACACCAGATCGTCGGGAATTTCGTAATCGGCGTACCAGTCTTTTTCTTCTTCGGTCATTTCTACCGATTCTTCCTGCTGATCGGCGCGGTACAGAATACAACCATCGTCACGCTCGGCGATTTTATCGGCCACCTGAATAGGTATAATGACGTAGCCGTCTTTAAAGCTAACAATCGCCAGCTTGCCGGCTTGCAAATGGCCACGGGTGCGTTCATTCACTAATACCGATTTAATCACGTTGTCGTGAGTAAACTGAAATTTAACGTCACCGTTGTTCAATGGCTGCTGATTCATATCGATCATCTGAATGATCTGCGCGGCTATTTGTTTTTTCTCGGCCTCTTTTTTAGCTTCGGCATTTAGCGCCTGATCTTTTTGTTTTTTTGCGGCCTGTTGCGCCTGAACCGATGCTTTTACCTCATCAGTTTCCACAATCTTGTTTTTACGCCTGATTTTGTCTTTCTTGCGTTTTTCATTCTGGATTTTTTTAGCATTTTTTTTATCGGCTAAACCGGATTTTAAAAGCTGCTCCTGAAGGGATAATGCCATGAACACCTCGGGTAAGTTAAAAAAGGAGTATTCTATGCGGAATGACGCCACAATGCCATTTAGTCAACGGTCTGTTGTGCGTCTTCAACGGTATACCAAAATTGTGCCTCCTGCAGCGGAGTATTTTCGGGTAACACCGGATTTTCAAGCTCAAACACAATGCGATTTTTAATGTTCGCCTGTTCGATATAATGCTGATGCTCGCGTAAAAACAACTGATCAAATTCGCCCGCGGCAATGGCTCTGCGCAAGCCGGTCTCAATCAGGTTTTTCATCACAATATTCTTTTTATTAAAGAAAAAGTAGGTTGCAGTGGGATAACGAATGGCGAGGTGGGGCTCAATTCTCAATCCCCGGTTGTATTCCGGATTCGCCATTTCTGACCAAATTTCCACTATTGAACGGGGAAAGAAACCGGCCCGCTCCAGGCGTACGATATTAAACATTTCGTCAAAGTTAGTGGCCGTTACCACTTCGAAGCCGTTGGCCTGTAATATTTTAGTATCCGGCCAGTCATGGCCCTGTACAGGCGTGTATTGGCGCAACTCCTGAATAGTGGAAAAAGTGTTAAATACGTCGTAGTTATCTTCGGTTACCAGAAACAATCGCCATCCGATCAAGCCTTTGTATATTGGTATTCTGACCGGCAGTAACTCGTCTTCGCGTATTTTGTCGGTCATGCTCCAGACCAGACTGATCTCCCGGTTAGCTTTGAGTTGCTTGATGGCTCGTCCCTGAGTAAGGACTTTTTGGCTGGGATACAAATTGTAATTGACCCCGGTATGCTTCAGGGCCAATTTCAACACAGCCAGTGGATAGGTGGTGCGTTTGTCTTCTGCGTCTTCAGGTTGTGGGTAGTATAATGTCCAGGTTGCCGCGTTAGCACTGTGGCTTGTGGCCATTCCCAGCCAAAACAATAAAATCAGGCGTTGTATCATGTTACAGGAAAAAGCAGCCTCTCCAGCTCCCTTTCTTCATCATCAATCACAGAGACGATAATTTTTAAAGATTCCCCATCCAATTGCAATGTATAGGACACAAAACAACTAAATAGTTTTTGCTGAGTCGCATCTTTAAAGGTCCATTTAACATTGGAAAACATGATATTTTCCGACAGGCGCATCGTCTGACAAACATCAGCCTCACACATGGCCACGCCCACGGCCTGTAGCTTGTCCATCAATTCATCAATTACATCGACGATGGCTTCCTGCGAGGTAAACACGCTTTTGGTTTCGTCACTCATTAATACGGCTGGTACGAAATACATCTGAGACACGGCCTGTGCGTCAAACTGCTCGTAAGCTCTGGCATAATCATCAAAAAATTCTTGGGAAAGTGTTGGCACAGATCTTCCTATTTTTTCTTTATCTCAATACTGCTATCGACAAAATTCGATAAACTCTTAGGCCTTCTTAAAGCATAACCGCTATTGAAGATCTTGCCGCTAAAATTTATTCAATTCCGATAAATTTGTGGGTTTGCAGTGATAAACGCCAGTTGCGCTCAATGCAGGTTTTTACTGCCAGTTCAGTGGCCCGCTTTTGCTGGCTGATGGGTTGCAGGTAGATTAAACAATCAGCTCGCAGGGTTTTGTCTTTAAGTAGCTCATCCAGTTCCTGCACATGTTTTTCCATAGCAATTGGGTGTTTAATTTCATGGGCACTTTCCAGGAGTTCGCGGCGGACTTCATAGCCACCTTTCATATTTATTTTAGGAGACACTGTTACCCAGGTGTCAGGGTGGGCTTTCAAACCAAAAGTGCCGCTGGTTTCAATTTGCGCAGTAAAGCCATTCTCGATAAACAGTCGGGTCACCGGTACCAGGTTGTACAAACACGGTTCACCACCGGTAAATATAATGTGTTTTGCCTGATAACCTTTTTGCTGATACAAGGCAAACAACTGCTCTGCTGTGGCGGCAAACCAGCTGTCTGACTCTGCGGTTTCCTGCATCACCTGTTCGACCGTAGTCTCTGTATGGGGGGGAATATCCCAGGTGTGTTTAGTATCACACCAGGGGCAGCCCACCGGACAGCCCTGAAGCCGAATAAACACCGAAGGGACACCGGTAAAAGCGCCCTCGCCCTGGATCGATTCAAAGACTTCATTGATTTTATAAACCGTAGGCACATCGTTGACGATGTTAATACGCTGCGAGGATGTAGCTTGTGAATTCAAACTGGTGACCTTAGTTGCTGAGATATCGGGACAGCAATTGCGTTTATCGAAGAATTCTCTAGAATCGCCGTCATTACAGACAAGATTATAGAGAATAGTGGCATATGACACAAAAAGTTGTGGTTATTTATTCGGGCGGTATGGATTCTTTCACCGTGCTGCACAAAGCAATCAAAGACGGGTATCAGGTTTTTCCGCTTTCTTTTGACTACGGACAACGTCACAAAAAGGAACTGGATTACGCCGCCAGAGTCTGCAAGCAACTGAATGTACATCACAAAATTGTGGACATCTCGGCCATCAACCAGTTGATTGGCGGCTCTTCTTTGACTGCTGACATCGACGTGCCTGAAGGTCACTATGCAGAAGAGAGTATGAAACAAACCGTGGTGCCAAATCGCAACATGATTTTACTTTCTATGGCCGTAGGTTACGCGGTGTCATTAGAAGCAGATAAAGTGTACTACGGGGCACACTCAGGCGATCACGCCATTTATCCGGATTGTCGTCCTGAGTTCGTGCAAAAAATGAATGATGTCAGTGCCATCGCCAATTACCAGCCTGTGGAGATATACTCCCCCTATCTGACGGTGAGTAAAATAGATATTCTGACTGACGGCTTGAAAATGGGCCTGGACTACAGTCAGACCTGGACCTGCTACAACGGCAGGGAGAAAGCCTGTGGTAAATGTGGCGCCTGCCAGGAGCGACTCGAAGCGTTCGAAAAAAATGCCAGTTCAGATCCATTGGAGTATGAAAGCTAATCGGCACTATTGTCAGCCTCATAAAGCTGACATCTGACTAATAGCGATTAATTATATACAGAGTGAATAAAAAACAATTCATTGGTGTCCTGATACGTTACCATACCAAAGCGAATTGATTTACTAAGCGCGTATTGATTTGTCATCAATATAGAATCATTATCAGGATGGATGGATGCAAAGCACACTACAAAAAGTCACTATGATTAAAGAAAGTTTTTGGCAGCGATTACAAGAAGACGCATTACACGTCGTAACCTCTGAGCCGTTACTGGCCAGTTATGCCCATGCCTGTATTCTCAATCATAGAAACTTTGAGTCCGCTTTGAGCTTTATCCTGTCTAACAAACTGGCTGATGAAGTCATGCCGGCTCTGGCAATCCGTGATGTGTTTATGGATGCCTACGAGGCGGATGCCAATATTATTGGCTCAGGCATTGAAGATATCAAAGCCAGTTACGACCGCGATCCGGCGGTACACTCCTATTTAATGGTATTGATCCACTTTAAAGGTTATCAGGCTATCCAGGTACATCGCCTCGCGCACCATTTGTGGCAACGCAATCGCAAAGATTTGGCGCTATTTCTGCAAAGCAGAAACAGTGAGGCATTTGGCGTCGATATTCACCCGGCAGCTAAAATTGGCAAAGGCGTCATGTTCGATCACGCCACCGGTATCGTTATCGGTGAAACAACCGTGATTGAAGACAATGTCTCGATTTTGCAATCTGTCACCCTGGGCGGCACGGGTAAAATGGCGGGAGATCGCCACCCTAAAATTCGCGAAGGGGTGATGATAGGCGCTGGCGCCAAAATATTGGGTAACATCGAAGTTGGCAAAGGCTCTAAAGTCGGTGCCGGTAGTGTGGTATTAAATCACGTCCCGCCGCATGTTACGGTGGTGGGTGTGCCGGCCACCGTTGTGGGTCGTCCCTGTTGCAGCAACCCCTGCGACACCATGGAACAAAACGTCTTAGCTGACGACAAACCTTAGCCGCCAAAAGCGCGGCTTTTTTATAGCCGAAAATCAACCAGCTTATAGCCATTTCATCGGTTTTCCTGAATTCTTAAGGCGATTTTGATTTATGGGGATACTGCGATATGAGCTATAGTGGCTGTAGAGCCAGAATGCCTTTGCCATGCTATTGAGCTGCACAGGCCATGACCAACCGGATAAAATAACAACCATTCAACGGACTTAAGTCATTCAACGGGAAAACGCGCTGCACCAGATTTAACCTTTGTTAAAAGTGGGAGAGTTTTATGAACCCGGTAATTACTGCACAAGCCATTGAACTATGTAAGTTTCTATCCGCCAACGATGCCATTAAGGCACATCTGTTTTTGGAGCAGAGTCACCTGCCCTATGACGTCCAGGATTTAATTCTGGCCGCCTTGTCCGGATTACAAAAACTGGACGATAAAATTATCGAAGAGATTTTAGAAGCCTACTGCGAGATCAGTAGCTTTGATGAGCGCCTGCTGCACTAATGCAACCTGGAAAAGGTAACACTTACGTTAAGCGGCGCTTCTCTGGCAGCTAACTCACTGCTGCCAGACTAGGCTTTGGATGGGGTTTTACTCCGGCACTGGCCTGCTCAATAAACCAGCTTAACTCTTTAATACAGTGCTTGAGTACCGGGTTGAGTCTGACGTTTTTGCCATTTAAAACATAAAGCTGATGCTCAAAATAGAACTGTTGCTGAGCCACAGGCACGATATACTCCGCCATTTCAGCGGTTACCAGATAATCCGGTAACAGACCGATGTACTCGCCGGTCAGAATTGCCGAACGACAAGACTCCCAACAATCAGACCAGGTTTTCACTGAAAGGCGTTTGCCGTTCCGTACATAATTACCGGAAGACAGGCCTGACATCCCCACCGCGGGAAACTCTTCGAGATTAATCTCTTTCAGATCTTGCACTTTCGCTAAAATATGGCTTTTAGCGCAATATAATTTACCCGTTACCGCAGAATTAATGGCGTTAAAATTAACCGATTCAGGCTTTACCAGATCGTAACAGGACAGCACCAGGTGACACTCCCCGGACAAGGCCACATGTTCGATATCCTGGTACTGACGGGTTTGAATATTGACGTGAATATCATCAAATTTATTCATGGTGCTTTTTACTGCTTTCGCCACTGCCGCCATTATGCTGGCTGATAATGAGGACTGTACTACCAGGGTGATATGGCCTGAATAGTCATCGTGCAAACTCTTCAGGTTAAAAACAAAGTTGTCAAAGGTATTAAAAATGCGCTTGGTTTCCTGATATACCACCTCACCTTCTTTGGTGAGTTGAAAGCCGCCTCGTCCGCGTTGGCAAAGAATTAAATCCAGCCGTTCTTCCAGTTTTTTAATGGCGGCACTAATGTTAGGTCTTTGCATACGTAACACCGGCTCTGCAGCGGTAAATCCGTTACACGAAGCTACGGCAAAAAACACTCTTAACAACTTTATATCGGATTCCTGTAAACGATTTAGCATAAAACTCACCACTGCATTCATTAATTGTTGGATATCAGGGCCCGCCGGACCTTTGCAGTACCATTTTGCCGCAAAGGTCAACACGCTCTGAATCACACCAAACGTATTTAATTTAATACTAATGCAGAAAATCCGGTTACGCTCCGATCACCGTTGGAAATTGTGAAGCAGCACTACAAATCCACTGAAAAATGCAGATTATTTGCACTAAAAGCAGGGGTTGCGCCTAAATTACTAAGAAGAAACCACTACTTTTGCCCGTAAGGCTTCCACCTGATCACGTATTGATGCTGCCTGTTCAAACTCCAGATTTTGGGCATGTTCAAACATTTGCTTTTCCAGTTTGGCGATTTCAGCCATTAACGACCTGGCATCCAGCTTGTAGTCAGCGCCCCGCTCTGCAGCCATACGCGGCTCTCTTCCTTCGGAGTCACTCCCCATATCCATGACATCGGTAACTGGTTTATGCAGCGGTTGCGGCGTAATACCATTTTCGAGGTTGAAGGCTTCCTGTTTTTCCCGGCGGCGATTGGTTTCTTCGATGGCCCGTTGCATAGACCCGGTGATGGAGTCGGCATATAAAATAGCTCTACCGTTAATGTTTCTGGCCGCACGGCCTATGGTCTGAATCAATGAGCGGTCAGAACGCAGGAAACCCTCTTTATCAGCATCCAGGATGGCCACCAGACTCACTTCCGGCATATCCAGACCTTCCCGCAACAGGTTTATGCCCACCAACACATCAAACTTGCCTAAGCGCAAATCGCGAATGATCTCCATCCGCTCAACTGTATCTATGTCGGAATGCAGATAACGCACCTTAACCTGGTGCTCATTCAGATAGTCGCTCAGATCCTCTGCCATGCGTTTGGTTAACGTGGTCACCAGCACCCGCTCATTAACGTTGACGCGTTTGTGAATTTCTGAGAGCAAATCGTCTACCTGAGTGCCAACCGGGCGAATCTCCAGTTGCGGATCCACCAGTCCGGTGGGCCTGACAACCTGCTCAACGACATCACCGGCAGATTTTTCCAGCTCGTATTTACCGGGGGTCGCTGACACATAGATAGTTTGCGGTGACAGTGTTTCAAACTCTTCAAATTTTAGCGGTCGGTTGTCCAGGGCAGAGGGAAGTCTGAAGCCGTATTCCACCAGGGTTTCTTTTCGGGAGCGATCGCCTTTGTACATGGCCCCAATCTGCGACACCGTGACATGAGATTCATCGATGAACATTAGTCCGTCTGCTGGAAAGTAATCAATCAGGGTGGGCGGTGGCTCGCCCGGCGCCCTGCCTGATAAATAACGACTGTAGTTTTCGATACCGGAGCAGTAACCCAACTCGGTCATCATTTCGATGTCAAACTGAGTTCGTTGCGTAATACGCTGTTCCTCAATCAGTTTATTGACGTCTTTTAATTGCGCCTGACGCTCTTTTAGCTCTTCTTTGATACGGTCGATGGCCGCAAGGATCTTTTCTCTGGGAGTCACATAGTGAGTTTTGGGGAAAACCGTGGCTCTGGCCACCTGCTTTTCGATGGCTCCGGTAAGTGGGTCAAACAGTTGAATGCGTTCGATCTCTTCATCAAACAGCTCCACTCTGACCCCTTGTTTTTCAGAATCAGCGGGAAAGATATCAATCACATCACCACGAACCCGGAACGTCCCGCGTTCAAAATTAACATCATTGCGTTTGTACTGCAGTTCGGCTAGTCGGCGTAAAATATCACGCTGATCCATGATATCGCCCTGACGCAAATGCAGCAGCATCTTCATGTAAGACTCGGGATCCCCTAAGCCGTAAATAGCTGACACACTGGACACGATCACAACATCGCGGCGTTCCATCAATGCTTTGGTGGCCGATAAACGCATCTGTTCTATGTGATCGTTAATGGAAGCATCTTTTTCAATAAAGGTATCTGTGGTGGGTACGTATGCTTCCGGCTGATAATAATCATAATAAGAAACAAAATATTCTACCGCGTTATTGGGAAAGAACTCTTTCATTTCGCCATAAAGCTGAGCCGCCAGGGTTTTATTGTGGGCCAGTATCAGGGTGGGCCGCTGCACTTCCTGAATAATGTTGGCCATAGTAAAGGTTTTACCTGACCCGGTGACCCCCAATAAAGTTTGATGGGCCAGGCCGTAGCCCAGGCCTTCCACCAAAGCCTCGATTGCCTGAGGCTGATCCCCTGCCGGTTGATATTTTGACTTAAGTTCGAATCCTCTGCTCATGACACCGCTTCAGGTTTTGTTTGTTCGTTCACCATCAATGCACTCATTTCTTCATCCAGTAGTCTTTTAAACCACATAAAGGCGACAAAAGCTGTCAGTAGATTAGCCACTATGCCCATCCAGAACATACCTTCTAACTGATACAACAAGCTGCCTAACCAGGAAATGGGTACGAAAAACACAAACAATCTGATCACGCTGAGCAACAGCGCACTCATTGGTTTGTGCATGGCGTTAAACGATGAATTGGTAAGAATGATGATACCCTGCAAGCCATAACCGATTGGCACTATCATCAGAAATAGCTGTATGAGGTCGACGACTTCCTGCTCCTGGGCGAAGATGCGTGCAATAAAAGGCGCCAGTAACCACATCACCAAGAACACGGCAAACTGCCAAAACAGCACAAATTTCAGACACAATAGATAGGCATCTTTAACCCGTTGAATACGTGCTGCGCCGTAATTCTGGCTGATAAATGGCGGTAAGGTCATGGATAACGCCAGAATCACGATACTGGCTATCGACTCAATCCGGCCACCCACACCCCAGGAGGCCACGGCTGCAGAACCGAAGCCCGCCACAATAGCAGTCATGACACCATTGGCGATTGGCGTGAGCATATTCGCGCCGGCTGCAGGAACACCGATTTTCAGGATATTACGGCTGTACTCCCGCAATTCAGAAAAACTGAGCATACGGGGAATAATTAAATCGCGCTTTACCAGCAGATAAATAATTTGTGCCGAACCAACGGCCCAGGCAATTAAGGTTGCCAGGGCTGCCCCCTGTATCCCCATTGCCGGAATAGGTCCCAGACCGAAGATAAAAATCGGGTCCAGCACGGCGTTAATCGCCCCGCCCAATGCCATGATCATACTGGGAGTTTTGGTATCACCATTGGCGCGCAACACAGCGTTACCCACCATAGGCAATGCCAGAAAGATACCGGCACCGTACCAGACCACCATGTAATCTATAATATGGGGCATCTCCGCTGCAGAAGCCCCCAGTAAACTAAAAATAGGTTCGATGAACAACAATCCCACAAAAGCCAGCAACGTTGCCATGATAAATGACAGGACCAATGCTCCGGTGCCTGCACCGTGGGCCGTGGTTTTATCCCCCGCCCCCATCAACCTGGCTATGGTAGCCGAGGTACCGATGCCCAAACCAATGTTTAAACTGATGACCGTAAACGTCACCGGAAAAGTAAAACTGATGGCCGCCAGTTGCTCTGTACCTAATAAACTGACAAAAAAGGTATCTACCAAACCAAACGTCATTAATAAAATCATGCCGTAGATAACGGGTACAGTCATTGATTTCAGGGTTTGTTTTATATCTCCCTGCAATAAATTAGGAGCCTGGGAAGCATTGGACACTATCTGGTTCTCGTAGTTGTGATAAAACAAAGTGTTACGGGTTTATCGCGGACAATATTCAAGACAAAAAAAACCCGATGTGATGGAAAAGCGCGTTCCATATAATTATGAACCGCTAAGTTTACTTTATGCGCAATGGTAAGGCTACGCCCACCTGGATTTAGTTTGTAACTAATTTAACAAAAGCGCTGTTCCGAAAGCCCGCCGCACAAAATGTAAACGCATAAACAACCGCATCAGTGATGGTCCGGCATTTTGTGGATTTTTGACCCGCAACAAATTTAAGTAACCAAGGCGAATGAAAATCGCAGCGTCAATATTTATTCGGTTTATGTCAAAGAACTGTCACATAATTCAGAGAGATAGCTGTTGATGATAGTTTCATCATCGCGGATTAGTTTTTGAACCAAATGGTCAGCGTTTAGTCGGGACTGCAATTACGCACTAAAATCAAGAGAAAAATCCAATTATTTTTTAAATTTTTTTGTTGACTCGTAAAACAACACACAAGCGAATTTTGACTGGTCAAAATTCAATCACGCTCCCTGAAACATTTCTTAACAACATCTTAAGCTATTGTTTTTATTCAACTTAATATCTTTTTCGAATAATTTAAAAGTTTCATCTTGACACGGTAAGTCGAGGGCTGTGGCAATGTGTTCCAATTTAATTCACATAGTTATCCACAGATTTAGTGGATAACTGTGGATTGCCCAATAAAGACGCGAGCTGGGGGCAATCGAGGTAAAAAAAAGGTAAGTTGACACTAACGTTAAGTGTCGCTGATTATCGTTAATGAATTGTTAACAACTGTATATTTAGACAGATATCCATAAGTCTAATAGATCTTTTTTTCATAAAATTGTCATTTTTATAATCGTATTTTGTGGCATACGTTAAACGCGTTCACAATAACCCCCAATTTCCACCGTGCACAATGATAACGCTTACAGTATTCATCTGAAATTGGTCTGTCTCCTGCTTGCACAGATCGACAATCTGCTCAAAGACAACCTGATCACCTAAGCCGCAAAACAAACGAGCACAGCGAATAATCCTCTTAATGGCGTAAAAAGCTTAATTAATCAGCAATTGAAAAAATAATTCTGTAATAATATTGACACCTCCCATCCACCTCTTTATTATTCGCGTCCGTTGTGACGAGGCGGGTTGTGATGCCTTCATGAATACGCCCGAAACAACATAAAGTTTAGTAACGTTCCCCCTTAGCTCAGTTGGTTAGAGCGACGGACTGTTAATCCGCAGGTCCCCCGTTCGAGTCGGGGAGGGGGAGCCACTAAAACTTTACAATCTGATAAGTATATCTGTTCCCCCTTAGCTCAGTTGGTTAGAGCGACGGACTGTTAATCCGCAGGTCCCCCGTTCGAGTCGGGGAGGGGGAGCCACTCTTCTTTTCTCCTTTATTATTCTCTGTCCCAAATCCGGTCTTTTCATAGATTTTAAACCCATGATTCTTAAGTTGTTTATCTTGTCATAAAACACGATAATAGGCAGCGATTTCAATCGGCGGTCAATCGCCAGACATTTTTTTCTATTTTTTAGCGCTTATGACTGAATTTTTGCTGTTGCTGGTCAGCACAGTGTTGGTAAACAATTTTGTATTGGTACAGTTTCTTGGTCTCTGCCCTTTTATGGGCGTATCCGGCAAGCTGGAAACCGCTATTGGTATGTCAATGGCCACCACCTTTGTACTCACTTTGGCGTCCGTGTGCAGTTACCTTGTGGAACAATACATACTGTTCCCGCTGGGGTTAACTTATCTGCGCACCCTGAGCTTTATCCTGGTGATCGCTGTTGTAGTGCAGTTTACCGAGATGGTGGTAAATAAAACCAGCCCTACCCTGTACCGTTTATTAGGTATCTTCTTACCACTGATCACCACCAATTGCGCCGTGTTAGGTGTCGCCCTGTTAAATATAAAGGAACAACACAACTTTGTAGAATCGGTGCTCTATGGGTTTGGTGCTGCTGTGGGGTTTTCGATAGTGCTTATTCTGTTTTCAGCCATGCGTGAACGATTAGCGGTTGCAGATGTACCGGTTCCCTTTAAAGGGGCCGCTATTGCTATGGTCACTGCGGGATTAATGTCACTGGCCTTTATGGGCTTCTCCGGACTGGTTAAGTTTTCCTAGGGAGTTGATTTGAGTTTTATTGCAATTACAGTGCTGGCGTTATTGTTTGGGGCGCTTCTGGGCTATGCCGCTATTCGATTTCGTGTTGAAGGTGATCCCCTTGTAGAACAGATAGATGAATTACTGCCCCAAACGCAATGTGGTCAGTGTGGTTACCCGGGATGTAAACCCTACGCCGAAGCCATTGCCAACGGCGACGATATCAATAAGTGCCCACCCGGCGGTGAAGCCACCATTAAAAAGCTGGCAGATCTTATGGGTGTTGAAGCCAAACCTTTAGACGCAGCCCATGGCGCTGAAGACGTGAAAAAAGTCGCTAACATTCGCGAAGATGAATGTATCGGCTGTACTAAGTGTATTCAGGCTTGCCCGGTAGATGCCATTGTTGGTGCCACGCGCCAAATGCACACAGTGATCATCGACGAATGTACCGGTTGTGATCTCTGTGTTGCTCCGTGCCCGGTCGACTGTATCGACATGCTACCGGTAAAAGAAACTGAAAAGAACTGGCGCTGGCAACTGGACCAAATCCCGGTCAAACAGGTGAGTTAAGGGATTGGTTATGTTCAACGAAATACTCGAGAGAATCAAAAAAGGTCAATTTTGGCAATTTCCAGGTGGCGTGATCCCCCCAGGGAAAAAAGCACTGTCCAATAACGTTGAAATTGAACGCCTGCCGCTGGCCGACAAGCTCTATATTCCGGTTAAACAACACGTAGGGGTATCCGGCCGGATATCCGTTGAAAAAGGCCACCGGGTATTAAAAGGACAACCACTGACACAGAGCATGAACCCGTTGTCAGTGCCAATCCATGCCCCTACGTCTGGCACCATAGAAGATATCAGGCAACACGTTTCCAATCACCCCTCAGGTATTCCTGAGCAGACGTTGATTTTAGTGCCCGATGGCAAAGAGGAATGGGTAGATCTCAAACCGGTTTCCGATTACCAGTCCCTGCCCCGCGCCACTTTGGTGGAGGAAATTTGCAGCGCCGGTATTGCCGGTATGGGCGGCGCCGGTTTTCCTGCCCACATCAAACTGTCTTCGGGTCGCAACATTGAATTCCTGATTATCAACGGCGTTGAGTGTGAACCTTACATTACCTCCGACGACAGATTAATGCGTGAACACGCCTGGCAAATCCGGCAAGGTATTGATGTGCTCAGCCATATCTTAAAACCACGCCATGTTCTCATCGCGATTGAAGATAATAAACCTGAGGCCTTTGCTGCCATGGAGATCGCCTTTCAGGACAACCCTGCTTATAGTCTGTGCGCAGTCGAAACCAAATATCCGGCAGGTGGCGAAAAACAACTTATTCAGGTACTTACCGGCAAAGAAGTTCCCAGCAAGGGACTACCGGTAGATATCGGTATTATTATGCATAATGTGGGTACCTGTTATGCCATAGCCGATGCCATATTCAGTGGTAAACCGCTACTGGAAAGAGTCGTTACTGTAACAGGCGAAGCGCTGACAACACCACAGAATGTCTGGTTGCCATTGGGCACACCTGTTGCTCATGCCATCGCCCAATGCGGTTATCTTGCAGGGCAGCAAAAGGCAAAAAGAGTAATTATGGGTGGCCCCATGATGGGTTACACCCTGCACTCTGATCTGGTGCCCATAGTCAAAACCAGCAACTGTATTTTAGTGCCCTCAGATAAAGAAATGCCCTTTCCTGGTGACGAGCACCCCTGTATCCGATGTGGAGCCTGTGCCGATGCCTGTCCGGCAGGGTTATTGCCGCAACAATTATATTGGCACGCCAAAGCAAAAGAATACGACAAGGCACAAGCACTAAACCTGTTCGACTGTATCGAGTGTGGCGCCTGTGCTTTTGTGTGTCCCAGCAACATTCCGCTGGTGCATTATTATCGCGGGGCCAAAGCGGATATCCGAATTCAGCAAGACGAAGCCATCAAAGCTGCCAAGGCCAAAGAGCGATTTGAAGCGCGCAATGCCCGTCTGGAAAAAGAAAAATTGGAACGGGAAGAAAAGGCCCGACAAAGTGCAGCTGCTCGTGCTAAACGTCAGGAGCAGGCAGTACAGACAAAAGATAAGCCAGCAGTACCGGCAGCCAACGATCGGGTAGCGGCTGCGCTGGCCCGTGCCAAAGCCAAAAAAGCGCAACAAGCTGAGCATGACTCAGATGCCACCAGGCAGGTTGAGACAGCAACGACAGAGCCAGTCAAAGATACAACTCCCGGTGATAGCAATTCAACAGAGCAGCAATCCAGAGTCGCGACCGCTATCGCCCGGGCCAAAGCCAAAAAAGCGCAACAGGCTGAAAGCACATCTGCCCTAAGCGATGAACCGGCAACGCAGGAAGGTGATAAAGCTGCCGATGATGATCCGCAAAAAGCCCGGGTTGCCGCTGCCATTGCCCGGGCCAAAGCCAAAAAAGCACAACAGACTGAAGGCACATCTACCCTAAGCGATAAACCGGCAACGCAGGAAGGTGATAAACCTGCCGGTGATGATCCACAAAAGGCCCGTGTTGCCGCCGCTATCGCCCGTGCCAAAGCCAAAAAAGCACAACAGGCTGAAAATGCGCCTGCAGCCCCTGAATTTGAGTTAGAAAACAGCTCACATAATGAACCCGATGCGCAGGCTATGCCCGAAGCATCGGCGAACGCACCAGAAAGCTCAGATGACAAACAAGATCGCGTGGCTGCGGCCATTGCCCGGGCCAAAGCAAAACGTGCCGCCCGGGAGCAACAATCCAAAAACAACGAACAGGATGATTAAGCCCCTATGAAATTAAGCTTATCCAGTTCTCCACACCTGACTCAAAAGCGCACTACCAGCGAGATAATGCGTTTGGTGATGCTCTTTGCCGTACCTGGCATTGCTGTGCAAACCTGGTTTTTTGGCTACGGCGTTTTAATTAATATCGCCATCGCGGGTATCGTTGCAGTTATTACAGAAGCCGTAATACTGGAGCTGCGCAAGAAAAATTTCGAATTAGCAATTAAAGATTCCAGCGCCTTGCTGACCGCCTTGTTATTAGGTATTTCCATTCCGCCATTTGCGCCCTGGTGGATGACGGTAATCGGTGCCTTCTTTGCGATTGCGATCGCCAAACAGCTGTATGGTGGTCTAGGGTTTAACCTGTTTAATCCCGCCATGACCGCCTACGTGGTATTGCTGATATCTTTTCCGGTGCAAATGACCGCCTGGGCACCCGTCATGGAGCTTTCTCAGATTAATCACAATCTGACAGATGCCCTGTCCCTAACATTTACCGGTTATACCACCGAAGGTTACAGCGTCGTGCAGTTGCGCACCAATATTGATGGATTCACCATGGCAACGCCATTGGATGAAATGAAAAACCTGCTTAATAAAGGCTTTACCCTGTCAGAAATCACCTTCACCAACTTGTTTATTGAATCGGGGAATTTGGCGGCTGGATTTGGCAAAGGCTGGTTTTGGGTCAATATTGCCTTTCTGGTGGGCGGCTTTCTGCTACTGCAATTTAACCTGATAAACTGGCACCTGCCGGTGGGAATGTTGGCGGGACTCGGCCTGCCAGCCCTGCTTTGGTATTTAGTTTCACCGGATACTCAGATTAGTCCGCTGCTACACTTATTCAGTGGCGGCACCATGTTAGGTGCATTTTTTATCATCACCGACCCGGTTACTGCGGCAACCAGCAATAAGGGCCGACTGATATTCGGTTTTGGAGTGGGTTTGTTGGTATTTATCATTCGCAGCTTCGGTGGATATCCTGACGCTATCGCTTTTTCAGTACTACTGATGAATATGTGTGTACCGGTAATCGACTATTACACCCGCCCCAGAACCTACGGGTATACGCAGGCTAAACCCGTTAAGGCAAAGAAAAAACAAGGAGGCGACAAATGATGCAGGGCGTCTCTAAAAACGGAGCCATACTCGGCGGTTTTACTTTGGCAACCACGATTCTGATCGCAATAACCCACTGGATCACAGCGCCGGTTATTGAACAGCAGGTGCTAAAAAAAGCTCAAAGCACCATTACCGAAGTGTTTCCCGAGCAACACTGGGACAACAATATTACCCAGAACTGCGTATTGATATCACCGTCGGAGCAGGCTACACCGCTAAAAATTTATCGCGGCTATTTTCAGGGAGCCCCCTCCGGGCTCGTTATCGAAACAGTCAGTCAGCAAGGCTACAGCGGGAATATCACCTACCTGGTATCCTTGATAAACAATGATGTTATTGGTGGGGTAAGAGTTCTTGAACACAAAGAAACCCCGGGCCTTGGAGATAAGATTGAATTGCGTATCAGTGACTGGATCACGCTGTTTGATAATCTGGCCGCAGCTGATACCCGTCGGACTGATTGGGCTGTGAAAAAAGACGGGGGTAAGTTTGACCAGTTTACCGGTGCCACCATCACCCCCCGCGCTATCGTCAACGGTGTCAAACACACCATCAACTGGACGCAAGATAATTATCAGGCCGTGTTTGCAATGGAAAATCACTGTGAGTCTCAGCTCAGGGAGTCTGGAAATGACTGAATATCAACAACTGACCTGGCAAGGTTTATGGAAAAACAACGCGGCGTTGGTACAACTGTTGGGGCTGTGCCCGCTGCTGGCGGTAACCAGCTCTGTGGTAAATGCGCTGGGGCTGGGTATTGCAACCACCTTAGTATTAATTGGCTCCAATTGTACGGTTTCGTTAGTGCGCAACCTGGTGCCCAATGAAATTCGCATTCCGGTGTTTGTACTGGTGATTGCCACCTTTGTGACCATAGTCGAACTCCTGATGAACGCCTATACATTCAGCCTGTATCAGGCACTGGGTATCTTTATCCCGCTGATTGTAACCAACTGCGCCATAATCGGTCGCGCTGAAGCCTATGCCTCAAAGAATCCACTTAAACAGTCCGCCTACGATGGCTTTATTATGGGTATGGGTTTCCTGCTGGTGTTGGTGCTACTGGGTTCGATGCGCGAACTATTGGGCAATGGCACCCTGTTTGATGGCATGCACTTGTTGCTGGGAGACTGGGCCAAAGCCATGAAGCTGGTGATTTTCGAAACCGACAGTCCGTTTTTGCTGGCCATATTGCCGCCTGGCGCCTTTTTAGGCATGGGTTTGTTGATAGCCCTGAAAAATGTGCTCAATCAACGGGTAGAGAACGCAGTGATGGGTGCCCAGCAAGAAAAAATCGTGTCTCGCGCCCGGGTCACCAGCGAAAGCTAAGCAAAACAAAATCAAAAAATACACAAAAGATACCTTTAAAAAATGAGCAGCATGAGTGCACCTATAGCAAAACAGCAAAAAGTACAGGCAATCATCAACATCCTTGATGAGCTGTACCCCGAAGTACCAATCCCGTTAGATCACAAAGATCCCTACACCCTCTTGGTGGCGGTTTTATTGTCTGCACAATGCACCGATGAACGGGTGAATCAAATTACTCCCCTGTTGTTTGCCAAAGCTGATAATCCCTTTGATATGGTAAAAATGAGCATTGAAGAGATTCAGGAAATCATCAGACCTTGTGGCCTGTCTCCTATGAAATCAAAGGGTATCTGGCATCTTTCTGACATGATCATCAAGCTCCACGGTGGCGAGGTTCCCCAGGATTTTAAGGCGCTGGAAGCCATGCCAGGGGTTGGACACAAAACGGCGTCAGTTGTCATGGCTCAGGCCTTCAACGTTCCCGCCTTCCCGGTCGATACCCATATTCATCGCCTGATGTATCGCTGGGGGCTGTCAAACGGTAAAAGTGTTGAACAAACGGAACGCGATGCCAAACGCCTGTTTCCGAGAGAAAAATGGAACGACCTGCATCTTCAGATCATCTATTACGGTCGCGAATATTGTCCGGCAAGAGGTTTCGACCTGGACAAGTGCATCATTACCCGTCAGTACGGTCGCAAGAGTTTTATCAATGAAGTACTGAAGGAAAAAGCGAAAAAGACGAAGTGATGTGGCTTTACCGGGGCACTGTTAGTTTTGGGGATTAGCTAAGCTCAACAACCAGTTGACGAACATTTTGGTTTGTAAATTGTTTTCAAACTGTAACCTTTGCTGAGTTTGCTGATCAGTGAAAACCACATTGCATTTATTTATAGAAATGGATGCAATGGGTGGGCAGGCACTGCATTGCAGCCCTTGGTATGAAAATGACATTAATTAATTCCTGGAATAACTGTCGATAGCATTAAGAACTGGCAAGGACCTGCCATTCTGTCGCTATGGAAATTGGATTTTGGTTAGGGAAGAGAATAAAGGCCGGTGAGATTTCGGCCTTTAGAAAAGCTTACGAGCTGGTTTAGTCAACCACAACGTTGGTGGCTTGAGGGCCTTTTTGTCCCTGCTCAACATTAAACTTAACGCGCTGACCTTCAATCAGAGTTTTAAACCCTTCAGAAGCAATTGAGCGAAAATGAACGAAAACGTCCTTGCCGCCATCACTCGGTGTTAAAAAGCCAAAGCCTTTATCTTCATTAAACCATTTAACTACGCCAGTTACTGAATTAGACATAATATTTACCTTTCTAAAAATTTGTATATTTGGTGCAAAACACCGATGAAGCGATAGAAACGATCCGGCTAATAAAGCATGTATATCGATAAAAGCCTTTGGATTAAAAAGAAAATTAAAGAGGGTACAGCGCAGTAGTAGAGAAGATTTACAATCTAAAGCCCGGCCACAATACAGACTTTACTGACCAGTGTCTAGTTAAATAGTTATAAATATCTTTTTTACTATTTCCGATTGTTATTAAAACACACTTGATGAAAGAATTGTTTCAGTACCAATTAATTCTTGATTCTGAGCTTTGCTTCATTATGCTTGCGGGGACGTATTCCGAGCCATCAAACGTCCAGCATACAAAGGAATTTTTATGAGAATGTTACATACCATGTTACGCGTGGCTAACCTTGAAAGGTCCATCCAGTTTTATACTCAGGTGATGGGCATGAAGTTGCTGCGTCAAAGTGAAAACACCGAATACCGCTATACCCTGGCATTTGTGGGGTATGCTGATGAATCCGAACAGGCAGTATTAGAGCTCACCTGGAACTGGGACACCGACAGTTATGACATGGGCAATGCCTATGGACATGTCGCCTTTGGCGTAGACGATATCTATGCCCTGTGTGACGAGATAAAATCCCGCGGTGGTGATGTGTATCGCGAAGCCGGTCCGGTCAAAGGTGGCAGCACCGTTATTGCTTTTGTTCGCGACCCTGACGGCTACGCCATTGAACTCATTCAGGAAAACAGCTAACTCCCCCGGGATGACACGCTAAACCGCCAGCATGGGAGGAATGTCCATGGGTTATCCGGCTTATCTTGTATTTCTGACACTATTATTTTCACAATTTATCTCAGCGTCACCGGTGGTTATCGCTCACCGTGGCGCATCTGGCTATTTACCAGAACACACCAATGAAGCGCTGGTGATGGCCTACATGCAAAACGCCGATTATATCGAGCAGGACCTGGTCCTGAGTAAAGATGGTCACCTGGTGGTATTACATGATATCCACATCGATACCACGACAAATGTCGCACAGGCATTTCCCGACAGAAAGCGCGATGATGGTCGCTATTACGCTATCGACTTCAATCTAGTAGAGTTAAAAACACTGCAGGTAAATGAGCGTACAGACCGGCACCAAAATCCGATCTACCCCACCCGATTTCAGGGAGATACTGACTTTCAAATCGCCACACTTGATGAACACCTTAACCTTATTCAGCAACTCAACCGGCAAACCGGAGAAAATACCGGATGGTACATCGAAATCAAAGCACCGCAATGGCACCTGCAACAGGGGCAGGATATCGCAAAGGTACTGGTGGAAACCCTGGCGCAATATCAACTCAACCACCCTCAGGCTAACCTGTTTGTGCAGTGTTTTGACCTCAAACACAGCAAGCGATTACGCCAGCAGTTGGGACTCAAAGCCCCTTTGATTCAGCTTATCGCAGAGAACGACTGGCAAGAATCAGACACCGATTACAACTACCTGAAAACCACACAAGGACTGGCTGAAATTGCCACATTTGCAGAGGGAATTGGCCCCTGGATTCCGCAGGTATTGTCGCTGAAAAATGGCCAATACCTCAGTACCGGTTATGCTGAACAAGCACAAAATGCGGGGCTTTTGGTGCATCCTTACACATTCCGTCGCGATGCTTTGCCTGAAGGCATAACCTCAGAGATGCTGTTAAAGGCGTTGACCCATCAACTTAAAGTAGATGGTATTTTTACTGATTTTACCGATGTTGTGGTGCGCTTTAATCAGGCTCAGGAGCAGCGATAAGTGATGCTGGTTGCCGTCATTAAACAGTTTTTTATTTTGGGTTGTATCAGCTTTGGCGGGCCAGCGGCACACCTCGGCTATTTCAAAAAACGGTTTGTTGATGATTTACAGTGGCTTAGCGACAAGGAATACGCCCAGATTGTTGCCCTGTCTCAGTTTTTGCCCGGCCCAGGCTCCAGTCAAACCGGCTTTGCCATTGGCTATCGCATGTCTGGAATTTGGGGCGGCATTGCAGCATTTGTTGCCTTTACCAGTCCCTCAGTCGTTCTGATGTTACTACTGGCCAGCTTTGGTGCAAGCCTCAGTGGTGAGCCCATCTATCAGGGCATTATTCACGGGCTAAAACTATTAGCTGTGGTGGTAGTGGCCGATGCGACCTTAGGTATGTTTCGCAGTTTTTGCCAGCGCAAAATCACACAAACCCTTTGCGCATTGACCGCCTGTGCCTGCATTTTGCTGCCTTCATTATTGGTGCAAATGCTGTTGTTACTGGCCAGTGCCATTATGGGATTACTGCTGTTATCGGAGCAATATACACCCGTGCCCGACGACGTTAGCATGAGTAAACCCAAAGTAGCCAAACCGAAGATGCCCCCCCCTGGTGCTGTTCTTTGCCTTACTTTTTGGCCTGCCCTTTGTCGCACAACTGTCTCCTGAACTGGCATTGGCCAATTACTTTTACAGCGCAGGCAGCCTCGTATTCGGCGGTGGTCATGTGGTGTTACCTATGCTGCAAAACATGTTGGCGGCAAGTATCAGTAACGACCTGTTCTTATCCGGATATGCAGCCGCCCAGGCGGTTCCTGGTCCAATGTTCACTATGGCCACCTGGCTCGGTTATCACTCCCTGCCGCAGGCACCGGTAATCGCCTCGCTCATTGCGACATTGATGATTTTTTTGCCGGGATTTCTGCTACTGGTTGGTTTACTCAATGCCTGGCAGTCGATGGCAGCCAACATCCGCCTGCAAGGCACAATTGCGGGCGTTAATGCCTGTGTCACCGGACTTTTACTTAGCGCCCTGTACCAGCCTGTTTTTATCAGTGCAGTGGGCAATGGCCTGGATATGGTGCTGGTTTTACTGGGATTCTGGTTACTCAGATCACTACGGGTTCCCATCTTACTGCTGGTAAGCCTTTATGTCCTGGCGGGGGCGATTTTCACCTAGAGGCATCACAGTAATTGCAGGTAGGCTTTCATCCGAGTGACAATTTCTATCAGGACGATTTTCTGTAAAGGCGACTTCTGCAAAGGCATGCTTTTTCGTTGCATCTGGCCTGGCGTAAATATCGATTTTTCAGCTGCCTGAACCAGCTCCGTTGGCACAATTCAGGCACTGGATAAAAGGCTCAGAATCCGGAACCGGTTTGCGCAGTCAGAAAAGCGAGGAATATCAGATAAGCGGCCGCGCCAAAGCCAATAGAATTGCAACCTACAAAGATAAGTTTACGAAAAATGTCGAATGGGCCTTACTCGCTTTTCTTAGTGATATGCATTGTTTTCTCTCAACTGTTTGGCATTGCTCTTATGTTCTTAAGCTATCGGCAAAGGCACAAAATTACTTGAGTAAAATTTCTGGTGTTCAGCGATGCAATGCTCGTCTACACTGATGACAGGTTTCCTTATCAAAAGGTCAATGCTATGAACTTACCCTCAAAACTCACCACGCTGATGATCACGCTGCTACTGTGCCGTACTGTCCTGGCGAATCAGGAGACAGCACCATCAGCTATCAAAAACCTGAAAACGTTGCCCGGCAAGGTGCTCACCGGTGGACAGCCAGATAAGGAAAATCTGGCAGCACTAAAGCAGCAGGGCATTACCACGGTTATTAATTTTCGTGGTGAAGGTGAGTTCACTGAATTTGATGAAGCCAGGTATACAGAACAGTTAGGCATGGATTATTTACATATCCCTATCGACTCTAAAGCCGCACTAACCCGTGAAAATGTGGAACGCTTTAAAGCGGCATTGACCGAACACCAACAGGATGTCTTTTTACATTGTGGCAGCGGCAACCGGGTTGGCGCTCTGTTTGCCCTGGATGCCTACTGGAATGATGGAAAGTCTGCAGCAGAAGCCCTGAAAATTGGTGAAGAAGCCGGACTGACATCGCTGAAAAGCTATGTCGAAACGCTGATGACGGCTCAGTAGCTCTAAATTCGGCATCAAAACAACTCAGGGAAGTTTACCCGCTGTAAACTTCCCCAGACTTCATTCTGTTAAATTATTGTAAAATTTCTTCCTGCCAAAGGCTGACAAGCCGCTTCGAATTTCGCACACTAAGAGAAAAACAATAGATATTCCCTATGCTGAGCTTTATTGGCCTGTTTGGTGGATTGGCCCTGTTAATTTTCCTGACAATTCGCGGCTTCAATCTGTTTATCGCAGCGCCGCTGTGTGCCCTGGTTGTAGCGCTTTGTTCTGGTATGCCGGTATTTCTGGGTGATGACAATTTTGTCAGTAGCTATATGAATGGCTTTTCAGGCTTCGTTGCCGCCTGGTTTTTTATGTTTCTGTTAGGCGCCTTGTTTGGCAAATTCATGGAAGACACAGGCGCTGCAGATGCTATCGCCCATACCATTATTGGTAAATTAGGTAAGAAGCACGCCGTCGCCGCAGTGGTGCTGGCCTGCGCCGTTTTAACTTACGGCGGTGTCAGTGTATTCGTGGTGGCCTTTTCTGTTTATCCCATGGCCCTTAGCTTGTTTAAAGACGCCAATTTACCCAGGCGATTTATCCCGGCAGCACTGGCCTTTGGCTCAGTAACATTCACCATGACCAGTGCAGGCTCACCGGAAATTCAGAACTGGATCCCCATTAAATACCTGGGCACTTCCCCCTTTGCCGCCTGGGAGGTGAGTCTGGTGGTATCGCTGTTTATGGCAATATGGGGGTTTTACTGGATCAATCGCATGATTGCGAAAGCGGTGGCCAATGGTGAAAAGTTTGAGGCCAGAGACATCGATCCGGACCTGTCACAACATCAGGATTTACCCAATTTCTGGTTGAGTTTGTTGCCGCTGTTTGTGGTCCTTACACTCTCTTTTATGTTTCATAAATCATTACAGCAACTGGCTTTAATCGTCGCGCTGGGGGGCGGTGTATTAACCCTGGTGTTGATACACCACAAGCGCTTTAAGGATATTTCAGCGGCGGTAAATCAGGGTACCATAGGCGCATTGCTGGCCATCGGCAACACCGCCGCGGTAGTGGGCTTTGGTTCTGTTGCCAAAGTCACGCCGGCATTTGAATCCGCCGTGGCGGTTATGACCAGTCTGCCCGGCAACGAACTATTGGGAGCCGCGGTTGCCGTCAGTGTAATTGCCGGTTTAACCGGTTCCGCCTCCGGTGGGCAGGCTATTGCTATGCCCCTTTTGGGGCCTCACTACCTTGAGCAGGGCGTTAACCCTGAGCAATTGCACCGCATTGTCTCCATTTCCTCGGGCGCTATCGATACCCTGCCCCACAACGGTTACATCGTTACAACTATCCGTGCCATCTGTCATGAAACCCACCAGCAGGCATACTGGCCCGTGGCAGCGTTAACGGTGGTAATCCCCATGGTAGGTTTAATGCTGGCAGTGTTGCTGTTTAGCGTTTTTTGAAACTAAAAAAGGCCGCGTTAAAAGCGGCCCTGGCGTAACTGGTTTAATACTAGGCTTTTTGCATTCGTATCACAACTCTGCGGTTTTTAGCTCTGGCATTGGCGGTAGTATTGGGAGAAGCATGGCGTCGCTCTCCGTGACCGGTAATATCGATACGCTCAGGATTAACCCCCATTCCAACAAAATAGGTTTTAATCGCATTGGCCCGTTGCTCGGATACCTCAAGGTTCTTCGACTTGCCACCATAACTGTCGGTGTAACCATCCAGGAGCACCAGCTCCAGGTCAGGGTCTTCCTGTAAGTAAGCCCCAATCATATCCAACTTGCGTTTTGATGCTTTGGTCAGATCCGAGCCACCAAACTTATAGGTAAGCACTGTATATTTAATGTCATCAAAACTGTAGGGCAACAGATTAGACACACAGTGTACGAACTGCTCATAAGGTTCGTGGAAGTTACTGGCATTTAACGCAACAGCGATTTTGTCATATTGGCTATACCAGTCCTGGTAATACAGTGTTGGCCAAAAGCCTTTCTCCAACTCGGAAAGCATTGTCCAGGCGGCCTGCTCCGGTAAATCACCGTCAAATTGTTTTCTGATGGTCATATCCGCGATGTTTTTATGCATCAGGCCGGGCATCCATTTCGGCGGTACTGAATACACTACCGCGACACCATAATTTTTGGGCAAGCGCAACATGTCCAGATTGAATTCCATATTCAGTAACTTACTGGCAGCGCTGGTAAAAGAGGCTGTACCGTAACCGGGAATTTGGTGATTAAGCGTACACTGCAGGCGATTTGGCTCCTCGTTGAACCACACGGACTCTTCCACATCGGCCTTGTACTGACGCAAATTGGCCTGAGCCAATAGCGGGATAATTAATAATAGTGCCAATAACTTTTTCATTATTGCCTCGTTCTATTGATTCTCTTCTTTTTTATTACAGTCACAAACAGAAGCACAGTTTCTGCTCTCTCCAATGCCTGTATCGACCACATTAAAAAAAGGTTGAACATTAATGCTGTTGTCTCATGGGTAATGACCCGGAACACCATCCAGCCTTTTTAGTTTATCAGTGCATGATGTGGATTGCACAAAATGTTAGCGAATAAAAGCAACAATTCGATTAATCATGGATAACTCCTGCCAAGCCTGCAATAATCGAGGTTTTTCGGCCTGAGGTTTCAGTTAGGATTTGTATGCAGGATGATGGACACGCCATAAACGAGCGTTTCAGAGGTTATTTCCCGGTTGTGGTAGATATCGAAACGGCGGGATTTAATGCTCAGACAGATGCACTTTTAGAAATAGCTGCCGTCACGCTAAAAATGAATTATGAGGGCTTTTTATCGATAGATAAAACCATTCATTTTCATGTAGAGCCGTTTGCCGGTGCTAACCTCGAAAAATCAGCGTTAGACTTTAATGGTATTGATCCCCATTGCGCTTTACGCGGTGCGGTTACCGAAGAATATGCATTGAAAGAAATGTTTAAGGAAATACGCAAGCATCAAAAAGATGCCGACTGTCAGCGGTGCGTGATGGTGGCCCACAACGCCGCCTTTGATATGAGCTTTTTAAATGCAGCGACCGAAAGACAAAGTATTAAACGCAGTCCTTTTCATCCTTTTGTGTCTTTTGATACCACCAGCCTGGCAGCACTGATATATGGTCAGACAGTGTTAGTTAAGGCGTGTGAAGAAGCAGGTATTGCTTTTGATCAGGATGAAGCGCATTCAGCGCTCTACGATGCCGAAAAAACCGCGCAGCTATTTTGCAAACTGGTAAATCGGGTTAAACACCTGGGTGGTTGGCCACTTTAACAGGTTATATCGGCATTAAAAAACCCGGCTGATGCCGGGTTTTTGCTATTCGGGAACACTGCGCCTTACAGGCCTTCAGCATTCTCAGACAGGTAAGCAGCAACGCCTGCAGGGCTTGCGTCCATACCTTTTTTACCTTCAGACCAACCAGCAGGACATACTTCACCGTGCTCTTCGTGGAAGTTCAGCGCGTCAACCATGCGTAGCATTTCGTCGATGTTACGACCCAGAGGCAGATCGTTAACAACCTGGTGACGAACAACACCTTCTTTGTCGATTAAGAAAGAACCACGGAAAGCCACACCAGCTTCTGGATGCTCAACATCATACGCCTGACAAATTTCGTGCTTAACGTCAGCAACCAGGGTGTATTTAACCTGGCCAATACCGCCGTCTTTCTCGGCAGTGTTACGCCACGCGTTGTGAGTGAATTGCGAATCGATAGACACACCGATCACTTCAACACCACGCTTTTGGAACTCTTCGTAACGGTGATCAAACGCGATCAACTCAGAAGGACATACAAAGGTAAAGTCTAACGGATAGAAGAAAACAACCGCAGCTTTGCCTTTAATCGCGTCTGCAAGATTGAATTCGTCAACAATTTCACCATTACCCAGTACTGCTGCAGCAGTGAAATCAGGAGCGGGACGACCAACTAATACACTCATTATATTCTCCAATGATAGTTAACTTAAACTTCCCCACCAACCGGAGCCAGTGGCGAATAAAATTCGAATACGGCAAGGATATAAGGACAATTCAGTAAAAACCAATCTATTAATTCAATCAAATGATTCAAATAATCTAATCACTCACTGAAAACATCATCCTTATTCTAATCCGCGGGCAACTGCCTGTACTGAATTCATTCCAAAATGGACCAGGTTTTGTGCTGGCCAACAGTAAAAATGCATCAACAAATGCTTGCAATATTATAAATAACAATTATTATCATTTGTAACGGCAAGTGAGAACGATTTTCAACTTCAAACTTACCCAAACATTAAATTTGTTTCATATTTAACCACAGGAAGCCATAGATGTACGTGTGTCTTTGTAACGCCATTACAGACAAAGATATAAAACAAGCTGTCACCGAACAAGGTGTTGGCAACATCCGTGATCTTCGCGCCCACATGGCAATTGCTAATCAGTGCGGTAAATGCACGCAGTTAACACAGCAAATCATCGACAGTACCATCATCGACGAATCACTTTTCAAAGAAGTTTGCTAACCCTGTAAATTTCAAAGGGCCAAAGACTTTGAAATTAATTTTGGTTTTCAGCGACGTTTATCTCTATATATTTCAGAAACAAAAAAGCTGCTCAGAGTAAAGCAGCTTTCGGTGTTTTTGGTGTTGGGATTTAGGCGTTGTCGCCTGCGGCGTTTGCGCGTTCCGCAGCCGCTTTTATCAGGGGTTGCAACTCTCCCTGCTGATACATTTCCAACAAGATATCACTACCACCTATTAATTCACCTTCGATCCACAGCTGCGGAAATGTTGGCCACTCTGCGTATTTGGGCAGCTCTGCGCGAATATCAGGATTTTGCAGGATATCAACATAAGCAAACTGCTCACCACAACTCATCATGATTTGCGCCGCCTGCGAAGAAAAACCACAGCTGGGTAACTTAGGCGAACCTTTCATATACAAAAGGATTGGGTTTTCAGCGATTTGCTGCTTAATTTTATCTAGGGTTTCCATCTTCAGGTCCTGTAAATTGCGTTACTGATGCAATCATAATTGCGGTAATTTGTATTTTTTCAAGATCCGAACCGCTTAGCAACCTGCTTTTAATAACGAATTTTGTGCTGACTGGTTTAAATATTTTAATACGTACCTATATATCGGAACTGAAATAGATAAACGTTTTCTTTTTAAGAAAAAAGGCACAGTGTCTTTTCATCCTGCGATTTAAGGACTAGGATTGTGCTTCACAAACTCATTAGCCGATTACTTGGAGATCATTATGGCGTTTGAATTACCCGCATTACCTTATGAAAAAAATGCTCTTGAACCACACATCTCTGCAGAAACCCTGGACTTTCACTACGGTAAACACCATGCCACATACGTAACTAAGCTAAATGGTTTAGTTGAAGGTACAGATATGGCTGGCAAATCTTTAGAAGAGATCGTAAAAACCTCTTCTGGCGGTGTATTCAACAACGCAGCTCAGATCTGGAACCACACTTTTTACTGGAACAGCTTAAGTCCAAATGGTGGTGGCGAACCGACTGGTGCATTGGCCGACGCCATCAACGCCAAATGGGGTTCTTTTGATGAGTTTAAAGCTGCGCTTAACGACAAAGCCGTTAACAACTTTGGTTCCAGTTGGACCTGGTTAGTTAAAACCGCTGACGGTGGTTTAGACATCGTTAACACCAGCAACGCGGCGACCCCATTAACTGAAGAAGGTGTAACTCCGCTGATAACTGTGGATCTGTGGGAACACGCTTACTACATTGACTACCGCAACCTGCGTCCTAAGTACATGGAAGCTTTCTGGGCGTTGGTAAACTGGGAATTTGCGTCTAACAATTTTGCTTAATTCCTAAGTAAAAGACCCGATTAAGGCCCGCTGATCCAGCGGGCTTTTTATTTGCCGTTTAGCGTAAATTTGCTTCTAAAAACCCCAGAACCCGGCGTTGCACGTCTTCCTGATGTTTGGAAAGACTGTGATCCCCACCCGGATAAACCACCAGCTCATGTGAATGCTGCAATTCGGTCAAACGCTGTGAAGCCATCTGTGATTGGGTCACGTCCACGCGCCAGTCCATGTCCCCATGCAGTATTAACACAGGTACCTCATTATTCAGTTCCTGCATCCAGTTTATCGCAGAGCGCTTTTTCAACTGGCTCTCGCGGTTTTCCGCAAAATCGGGGATCATTGAATGCATTAGTTTGTCCATTTCTGGTCTGCGCTGCAGTTCCGGTGCCATATCCACAACTCCGGCCCCTACGATGGCGGCGCTGATATCCTGAGTATTTTGGCGCAGGGCTTGCCAGGTCATCATGGCCCCGCGACTCCAACCATATAAGGCGATTTTACTGGCATCCGCATTGGGAATGGTTTTGGCGATTTCAATCAGGCGCAAAACATCATTGACGTCCTCTCCACCGAATTCATCCCTAATACCAATCAGTAATAATATGTGATCTACTCGGTGGGAATTGAAACGCATTTAGGCAAGGCAGATGTTTGCAGGTCTAGTGGGGCTAAATCAAAAACATCTAAAGCAGCATAAATGCGTTTCAAACCCATCTTCGACGTTGCTCATAGCCATGATCTCTTTGTTGCGCGAGACTCGAAAGACCACCAGTATTCCTTCACTCGCGCGTCGCGACCTCATGGCTAAGAGACTAACGCTGAGCGATCACATATTATTACTGATTGGTATATCCTCGCTGTATCGGGAGCCCCGATAATTACTGGCCAGTACCAGGTAGCCCTGTTCTGCGATGGGTAACAACCTCTTCACCAGTAAAACACGGCTAACATTTTGCCTGAAATTACCGCCGCGATTCATATACCCAAATCACCTCAAGATACTGTTTCAGAGCTATCACAGCGCTTTCAGTACAAGGCGCATGTGAGAAGGAATGTCGGCTACCTTTCAAACACATGCAACACAGTAATGGAAGTGCTGTGTTGCTCCCGAAGGGCGTGGCTAAAAAACGTTTATACTGCATTAAAATGACTTGACGTGAGAACAACCATGCCTACGTCATTTTTACTTGTCTAAACGTTTTTTATCTCACGCTGAAAGCTAGCATCTTGAGGTGATTTGGGTATACATAACTACCGGCAGCTTACCGCCCTGCCAGTTTTTAGGATACGCCATAACTCCAGAAATTTTCAGGCCATCTGACTGATAAGCAATCCAGTGACTTTCGGTATTGGCAAGCAAACGGTCAGTTGCTCCGTTACCAAGGTCTCTCTTAAAACCATTGACCACTTTCTCGTTTCTGAAGTTCTTTTTTACCTCTACCAGCCACTCTTGCAGGTTCGCAAATGGTAAAGCCTTATCCACCAAGGTAATCGCATCCGTATGATATCCCGCTGGCTCCAGAGGCACTTGCAAGGGAAAATTACTGGCAGACTCTGTGGCGCCTGAATTCTCAGGTATGGCTGATTGTGCGGTGTTACAGGCACTAACAAGCGCGAGCAACAATCCAGATATGAGGTACTTATTCATTTAAATTCCCTTTAATAATAATGCGTTACAGTAGACTCACAAAATAACAGCCATCGCCCTTACAGCCAAGCTGGCGAGCAAATATTGCCACAGTATAAATTGTAAAATTTTTTCACCGCCGCCATCTTTGCCGGGTAATCTGGTGAATAAATCCTTGCTGAAAACATGGCAATCTTGCCAATTGATACTATGCTGAAAGTGTCCGGTTTAACTATTTTCAAATTGAAACGGAACGCTACAACATATTGATATCCTAAAACAATTTGTTACTGGTTTTCTTAGCTAAATTTAATCTAAAGGTGCAACACATTAACGATTTTTAGGGTCTAAGATTAGAGAGCGTGTTGACCTTTGTGGTACGAAATTTGTTCCAGGTATAAGCGCTTTAATCGCGGAACAGTCCTACAGACCTGGTGGCTCTGAGTCAAAGGACTGTGACAAAGGGTAAAGCGCTTATATGACGATCACTTCGGGCAGCGCCTGTATGCAAAATTGTACCGCAAAAGTCTACACGCTCTAGAAGCGCTATCTAAATCTAGCCTTTTCAGGCTTGCCATGTTGGGGGTTTTTTCATGGGAATTTTCGAACATTATCAACAAAGGTACGAAGCTCACAAAGAAGAAGAATTCAGCATTCAGGAGTACCTTGAACTTTGTAAAAAAGACAAGTCAGCCTATGCCAATGCCGCCGAGCGTCTGTTGCAGGCAATCGGCGAAGCTGAACTGATTGATACGTCACAAACACCTGCGCTGAGCCGAATTTTCTCCAACCGGGTGATCTCCCGATATCCGGCATTTGCAGATTTTTATGGCATGGAAGACGCCATCGAACAAATCGTCTCTTATCTGCGCCATGCAGCTCAGGGTCTGGAAGAGAAAAAACAAATTCTCTACCTGTTAGGCCCTGTGGGTGGTGGCAAATCCTCGTTGGCTGAAAAACTCAAAGAATTGATGCAAAAAGTGCCCATTTATGCCATCAAAGGCAGTCCGGTAAACGACAGCCCTTTGTGCCTGTTCGATGCCCATGAAGACGGCGAGCTTTTACAGCGTGAATACGGTATTCCTCAGCGTTATCTGAAACCCATCATGTCGCCCTGGGCGCGCAAACGCTTGCACGAGTTCAACGGCGATATCAGCAAGTTTAAGGTGGTTAAGCTGTTTCCCTCAATTCTTGACCAAATGGGCATCGCCAAGACCGAACCTGGTGATGAAAACAACCAGGATATCTCCGCACTGGTAGGCAAGGTAGATATTCGCCGCCTGGAAGAATTCGCCCAAAATGACCCGGATGCCTACAGCTATTCGGGTTCATTGTGTAAGGCCAATCAGGGTCTGATGGAATTTGTAGAGATGTTTAAAGCTCCCATCAAGGTGCTGCATCCCTTGCTGACCGCCACTCAGGAAGGTAACTATAATCCCACCGAAGGATTTTCGGCCCTGCCCTTTGATGGCCTGATACTGGCCCACTCCAATGAATCGGAATGGCAAACCTTCCGCAACAATAAGAACAACGAAGCCTTTTTGGACAGAGTTTATATTGTCAAAGTGCCCTATTGCCTGCGGATCTCTGAAGAGATAAAGATTTACGAAAAATTACTTCAAAGCAGCGAGCTGACCAAAGCGCCTTGTGCCCCGGGCACACTGGAAACCCTGGCCCAGTTCAGCGTACTGTCGCGCCTGAAAGAACCCGAAAACTCCAATATTTACTCCAAGATGCGGGTTTACGACGGTGAAAGCCTGAAAGACACCGATCCCAAAGCCAAATCCTACCAGGAATATCGGGATTACGCCGGTGTCGATGAAGGCATGGAAGGTCTTTCTACGCGCTTCGCCTTCAAGATACTCTCCCGAGTATTTAACTTTGATCACCTTGAGGTCGCAGCTAATCCGGTGCATTTGTTTTATGTACTGGAACGTCAAATTGAGCGGGAGCAGTTTCCCACTGATCAGGAAGAGCGCTACAAAGAATTTCTGAAGGGTTACCTGATCCCCAAATACGTAGAGTTTATTGGCAAAGAAATTCAAACCGCTTATCTGGAGTCCTATTCTGAATACGGCCAGAACTTGTTTGATCGCTACGTGATTTATGCCGATTTCTGGATTCAGGATCAGGAATACCGGGACCCGGAAACCGGACAGCTGTTCGACCGTGAAGCGCTGAATGCCGAGTTGGAGAAAATTGAAAAACCCGCTGGCATCAGCAATCCTAAAGATTTTCGGAACGAAATTGTCAATTTTGTGCTGCGAGCCAAAGCCAATAAAAACGGCAAAAACCCGGCCTGGACCAGTTATGAAAAGCTACGCACTGTTATCGAGAAGAAAATGTTCTCAAACACAGAAGATTTGCTGCCGGTGATTTCCTTTAACACCAAAAGTTCAGCGGAAGACCAGAAAAAACACGACGATTTTGTCAAACGAATGCAGGAAAAAGGTTATACACAAAAGCAAGTGCGTCTGCTGTGCGAGTGGTATCTGAGAGTCAGAAAATCCTCTTAACGCCCCTATCAGCATTACAGGAGCGGCTATGGCGCATTTTATAGATCGACGTCTTAACAGCAAAGGTAAAAGCACTGTTAACCGACAGCGCTTTATCCGGCGCTACAAACAACAAATTAAAGAGGCGGTGTCTGATTCTATCAGCAAGCGCAGTGTCACGGATGTTGACTCAGGCGAAGAAGTGAGTATTCCCACTCGTGATATTTCCGAACCCGTATTTCACACCGGGAAAGGTGGCCGACGAGAACAGGTTCACCCTGGTAATGACCAGTTTACCACCGGTGATCGCATTAAACGCCCACCGGGCGGTGGCGGAAAAGGCGGCGCCGGTGAAGGTGACGCCAGTAATGAAGGTGAGGGCCAGGACGAGTTCGTCTTTGAAATTTCCAAAGACGAATATCTGGATCTGTTGTTTGAAGAACTGGAACTGCCTAATTTACAGAAGAACCAGTTAGATAAACTGGTGCAGTACGAAACCTATCGCGCGGGCTATCAGACCGATGGCGTTCCAGCCAACCTGGACATTGTGCGCAGCCTGAAAGGCTCATTAGCGCGACGGATTGCTCTGACCTCAGGCAAGAAAAAACGCCTCAAGGCACTGGAAGCGGAACTGGCTGAACTCAAGGCGGATAAACACGATCATCAGTTGCGCATCATCGAGCTGGAAAAAGAAATCGCAGAGTTGAAAAAGGCCATCGCGCGGGTGCCCTTTATTGATACCTTTGATTTGCGTTTTCGCAATTATGAAAAACGCCCCAAACCAACCAGTAAAGCTGTGATGTTTTGTCTCATGGACGTGTCTGGCTCGATGGACCAGGCCACTAAGGATATTGCCAAACGCTTTTACATCTTGTTGTACCTGTTTTTGACCCGAACCTACAAAAACGTTGAAGTGGTTTATATTCGCCACCACACCCAGGCCAAGGAAGTGGACGAGCAGGAGTTTTTCTACTCTCAGGAAACCGGCGGAACGATAGTTTCCAGCGCCCTGAAACTAATGGATGAAATCGTGCGGGATCGCTACGACGCAAAAGAGTGGAATATCTATGCCGCTCAGGCGTCGGACGGCGATAACTGGGCTGATGATTCCCCACTTTGCTCAGACCTGTTGCTGCAGCGCATTTTACCGGCCGTTCGCTATTACGCCTATATCGAAATCACCGAACGGCAACATCAGAGCTTGTGGCGGGAATACCAGAAAATTGCCGAAGTACGCGATCACTTCGCCATAAAACACATTCAGAGTGTCGAAGATATTTATCCGGTTTTCCGGGAGTTATTCCGTAAAAATGTGGCCAGGCCACAAGGAGTTGCTTAGTGGCAGTATCTCCACCCAAACGTAAAAGAGGGGTCAAACCGTTAAGCGATGGCCCAGACTGGAGCTTTGAGCTCCTTGAACAATACGAAACTGAAATTGACCGCGTCGCTAAACACTATGGTCTGGACATTTATCCCAATCAGATTGAAATCATCACTGCCGAGCAAATGATGGATGCTTATGCCAGTGTCGGTATGCCCATCAATTACAGTCACTGGTCTTACGGCAAAAAGTTTATATCCACTGAACAACATTACCGTCGTGGTCAGATGGGCCTGGCTTACGAAATAGTCATTAACTCCGACCCCTGTATTTCATATCTGATGGAAGAGAATACCATTACCATGCAGGCGCTGGTTATGGCTCACGCCTGCTACGGTCACAACTCGTTTTTCAAGGGCAACTACCTGTTTCAGACCTGGACAGATGCCAGCTCCATCATTGATTACCTGGTGTTCGCCAAAAACTATGTGGCCAAGTGCGAACAGCGCTATGGTATTACTGAAGTTGAAAACATTCTGGACTCCTGTCACGCCCTGATGAATTACGGTGTGGACCGTTACAAACGCCCGCAAAAAATCTCCATCCAGGAGGAAAAAGAACGCCAGAAAGAACGGGAAAATTATCTGCAATCGCAAGTTAACGAACTGTGGCGCACCGTGCCCAAAGGGGAACAAGGTAAATTGCCTCAGGAAAGACGTTTTCCGCAGGAGCCACAGGAAAACATTCTGTATTTTATTGAAAAAAGCGCGCCACTATTAGAGCCCTGGCAGCGGGAACTGGTGCGCATTGTGCGTAAAGTCTCTCAGTATTTTTATCCGCAAAAACAAACCCAGGTGATGAACGAAGGCTGGGCCTGCTTTTGGCATTACCATATCCTCAATCACCTTTACGATGAAGGCAAAGTCACCGATCGCTTTATTATGGAGTTTTTGACCAGTCACACCGGCGTAGTGTTGCAACCTGAATACAACAGCCCTTATTACAGTGGCATTAACCCCTATGCACTGGGTTTTAATATGTTCATGGATATTAAGCGAATTTGTACCGACCCGACCGATGAGGATAAAGAGTGGTTTCCAGAATTTGCTGGCAGCGACTGGCTGGAAACGGTGCATTTCGCCATGAAAAACTTTAAAGACGAGAGCTTTATCAGTCAGTTTTTATCGCCGCGTATGATGCGGGAATTTAAGTTTTTCGCTATTGAAGACGACGAGCGGGAAAACTTCCTGACGGTATCCGCTATTCACAATGAATCAGGTTACCGGAACATCAGAGAAAAGCTTTCTGCTCAATACAATCTGAGCAACTTAGAACCCAACATCCAGGTGTATAACGCTGATATCCGCGGTGACCGTTCGCTGACATTGCGCTACATACCACAAAACAGTATACCGCTGGCCAAATCCAGCAAAGAGGTGATAAAACATCTGCATCGCTTGTGGGGGTTCCCGGTCATTCTGGAAGTGGACGAAGACAACAATGTCCCCTATGTATTGGAAAGATGTCCGGCTGAATAATACAACAAGCCTTTGATATTAAATATCAAGGTGGCTTAACGGGCTCACCACCCCATTGCCGCCTTGCTGTATAACATGGGTATAAATTTGAGTAGTTCGGATGTCTGAGTGACCCAATTGAGCCTGTACGGTTCGGATGTCGGCCCCGCTTTGCAACAAGTGAGTCGCAAACGAATGCCGTAAAGTGTGGGGTGTTACATGTTTTATTATCTGAGCGTTTTCTCGCGCCTGCTTTACTGCCCGTTGGATCTGTTTTGCGTTTATATGATGACGACGAAACATTCCCGATTGCGGATCAACACTCAGCTGTCCAGCACCGAACAGGTACTGCCAGCTAAGCGACTTATTCAGTGAACCATATTTCTGTTCCAGCCGGTTCGGCATCCAGGCACCGGCAAAGCGCTCATCCAACAAGTCTTGTTTAAGGTGGGTATTACACAAATCAATCTGGGCACGTAATTGCGCAAATAAACTTTCGTCGAGTGTTACAACGCGGTTTTTCCCACCTTTACCATTCCATACACGAATACACCGGTAGTCAAAATCAATATCTCCCACTCTTAACCGCAGCAACTCCTGTAGTCGCAATCCACTACCATACAAGATAGATAAATGCAGCAGATAATTCACAGGGGCAGCGCGCAGTAATCGTTTAATTTCATCTCTGGTTAGTACTACAGGCAACTTTGCAGATTGTTTACTCCGTATGAAATTTAATTCCGCGTTCAGGGGTACTTCGACAATATGCTTGTATAAATATACCAAAGCATTCAGCGCTGTTTTTTGCGTCGCAGCAGCGACATTTTTGTTCAAAACTAAATATTCAAGGTAGCTTTCAACTTCCGCATCCCCCATTTTTGCTGGATGCTGCATATTGTTAATGCGGATAAAGTCAGCGATCCAATACAAATATGCCTGAATAGTTCGCATCGAATATCGTCTTGAAAGCAAATGGTCCTTAACTACCGACAAAAATAATGATTTCATTAGGCTATTTTTATTACCCTGAACACCTGTATATTTATACAGCACCTCTACTTTGTCAAATTTCTTTTGATAGACGACATTTGTCGTTTTCCTCCAACCGGAAAAAACGCCCGAACCTAAGCTGTTGAGTTTACAGGGGGAAAATTGCGCTTAAAGTGTATCGATGTGAAAAAACGACAAATGTCTCGATATTGTTGGACATTTGTCGTCGATAAAAATGTTAGTTGCCAGTATGAAAACCGAAGAATATACCCCAAATCATATTCCCAAAAGCACTCGAATCTTTAATTTTGTTTGGGGTACCGGGCTTGTTGCTTTAGCGGTTTTTGCTTGGACAGGAGGTTCTTTTCATTTGCCGGGTAAAGGGGCATCTGAGGGTGTCACTTATACCGGAAATGCGCTGACGTTGTTTATTTTTGCTGCTGCAATTGGGGCAATAAATCTGTTTATTACCATTGTTGATCATTACGACAAGCGCAATAACGAGCAATACTACAAAAAAGCCAGCCAATATTGTTCATGCATTGCCGTTTTCCTAGTTATTGCCGCAACCGCTGTTCAGTTCGCTAATGAGCAAGTTGCACCTGTAGTTATAAGTAATGGCAACTAACAAATGCAATTAATCCCGGACAAAAATCCATTGGCTCACCTTCGTCCCTCAGGCATTATAGCCAATAAATTTTCGCCGTTTATTGCGGCCGTTAGGCTCTTTCATCAGGTTTTCAGTACACTTTAAATCTTCAGGAAAAGCCCAATATAGAGAAAGTCGCTCAATATTTGGCATAGGAGGTATTTATGAGCAGAACGGCAATTTATCAAGTTGGTGATATTGTAAAATTAAAGTCTGGCGGGCCTGATATGGCGGTAAAAGAAGTCATGATAAATGGCTACGATGAATTCAAGGGAAATTATCGTTGCCAGTGGTTTGCAGGTAAAAAGCTCGACAATGGAGTGTTCCCCGAAGAGTCCCTTTTGAAAGTGGAAACATCTGAGTAATGGACGCTAAATCTGTTGCAAACTGGATGCAATCTGAACTCGTAGCCAGCGACTGTTTATATCAAGATGATGTCGTAGATTATGTCATCAAACAGCAAGCAGAAGAGTTACTGCGTGAAAATGCAGATGGTAACTTGGTTTTAGGACGTAAAATTCTAAACGAGTTTAGAAAATTAAACGAAACAGATGTTGTTTGGGTTCGTCCCGAAAAATACTGGCGGTTTCGAGTTCCAGAAGATGAAGAAAGCAGAGATGCAAGGGGTTAACCAGGGCCTAATCGGGTAGCCGGAGGTCTCTAACCTCCAGCCCCCACAACACCCTGCATGCGGCTCCGCACAGGGCGTTTCATTCAGGATAGTGAAGCGCTATCCAACCATCTCGTAGCGAATAAAGCCCTTCGGATTTTAAGTATTCAAGTGATAAGGCTTGATTGATCCCCGGGGATTTGGCACTGCGCCATGGTCCTTTGCTGGTGATACCACACGCCACTGCGGCTCGAACATGCACACCTCGTCTCATCAGATTTCTAACCTTGGTTCGGGGCTTGCGCCACTGTCGCCAGTAAGCCATTCTAACTCTGCGCCTGATCCAGTGATCCAGCTCGACGCATTGTTGATAGCAGTTGGCGATGCCAAAGTAGTTGATCCAGCCTCGTAGGTATTGGCTGAGCTTTGAGAGTTGGTAGCGCATCGACACGCCCCAGTTGCGGTTCGTTAGCCTTCTGACCTGCTGCTTAAAATTCAGCAAGGTTCTGGGGTGCCATTGAATGCGACCAGCCTTGAATGTGAACCCAAGGAATTTGCTTTTACTGGCTTTAACGGTGTGGCTTTTAGTCGTGTTTACGACCAATTTCAGACGGTGACTGAGGTATCTGCTGATACTGTTCAGGACACGTTTACCCGCACGCGGACTTCTCACCAGAATGGTGAAGTCATCTGCATAACGGGCAAACTGGTGGCCTCGCTTCTCAAGCTCTTTGTCCAAAGGGTCGAGCATGATGTTAGCCAGTAAGGGGGACAATGGTCCTTCCTGTGGCACACCTTCCCGGCTCTCACTGTAAAGCTGGTTATCGATAACCCCAGCTCGCAGGTAACGTTTTATCAGTTTAAGCAGACGCTTGTCCTTCACTTTGTAGCCAAGGCACGTCATGAGTAAATCATGATTAACACGGTCAAAGAATTTTGACAGGTCGACATCCACAGCAAAACGGCGTCCCGTTTTGATAATGTCTCGGACCTGTTTCACCGCCTGTTGCCCGTTTCGGTGTGGCCTGAACCCAAAGCTGTTGTCTGAGAAGGTGGAATCGAAAACGGGCGTTAACACCTGGGCAATGGCTTGCTGGATCACGCGGTCAACGATGGTCGGGATACCCAATTGGCGTTTACTACCATCGGGTTTATCAATCTCCACGCGTCGAACAGGTGATGGTTGGTATTGGCCTGAGCGAAGCTCAGACATTATACGTTTCCAGTTGCCATCTTTTGCCCAGGCCGGGAAGTCATCAATGGTCATCCCATCGATGCCAGCGGCTCCCTTATTGGCTCGAACTCGTTTCCATGCCGCTAAGATATTGGCTGGCTGCAGAGCGAGTTCAAGTAGATCTGCCCTAAAGGCTGGCTGTTCATCAATACGCTGAGTCACGTCACTACCGGTCGGCATTCGTGTATTCAGATTCAATAAGGCTCCTCCTTTATTCTAAATGTTCAGGCCTTCACCGTGTCCCACCCATTACGATGGGCATTTGGCTACTATACCGTCTGCTGACTTCTGCTTAATCATCGTCACAGTTACCTGTGACGACGCTATCGGTTTGCATCCGATTTGCTCGCAGTGGCTGATGCAATTCCTCTGCGCCAAGGCACTTGTATACCAGAGCCTCACTGGTAAATTACCGATCGCCTGTTAAGCAGACCTCCCCAGATAAGAGCATGAACTGTCTTTGCACTGCTGCATCATTTACGGTGGCCGTAAAGTCACGTGGTTTCGCTGTCTTGTGCCAGCTCACCTCCAGCCTACGCCTCATATGATGTTCTTGTTCATCAGTTCGCAAATTTGCTAGCGGCTTCCTCCAGACTAAACTTCACAATTTAGCCCTTGCCATTCGCTAGTAGTTAGCGTTGAATAACCTGAGTTAAACAACGGTGACTTTCCTACAGAGGACTTTCACCTCATTAGTTCATGCCCATGCTGGGCGTACACAAGTTTGTCAACGATCGCCCTTCGGGCTGGACCGCTAAAAGCGCTGCTTCGCAGCAACACGGCCCGTTACAAAGGCGTTGGTATGACTCCTTTTGTCAATCAGAACCGAGCGCTTCCTTGGCATTTTCTCGGCCCATAATTAGCTTATTTTTTCACAAATTAAATGAGCTAACGCACCGAATGAGGCAGTAATGTCGTCGGTTGTCATGCTGGTATCCGTAGATTACTTATTCGCTGAATAAGCAGAGCTGACCTTACTTGTTCCGCCGTGACACCTTCTCATCAGTCTATGCTCGTGGATCAATAACGTTAAGTTACTGCCATCATAACGCCCTCGTAGGTTGTGCCACTTTCCGCGGCCTGATCCGAATGCGTTTGCTCAAAACTAAAACTCATGCGGGTACTCGACTTAGTCGTAATTTAGGGTTGACAGGTGTCAGTACCACTTCTTTGGCAATAGCCCAGATATAGGCTGCCATTTCTCTGGCAATGGCAGCGATAATGAGATTGTGGTGTTTCCCTTTTTTGCTCATTCGTTGATAGCGCTTGCATAGTCGGAGTTGTGCCTTCCAGGCAATATCGACAATGTCTTTGGGAAGCCCTTCCTGGCGTACCTGCAACTGGATTGATACATTCGCCGGATATCGATAACTATGTGCGCCTTCAATCAACAATCGACGGGCCCGACCATTACCACATTTGGTAATGGCACCCACATGCCTCTTCCCTCCTGATGAATGTTCACCTGGAACCAGCCCCAGATAGGCCATCAACTTTCTGGGATGATTGAAGCGGCTTAAGTCCCCTAACTCAGCAATAACACCAACGGCCACTAACAGCCTTACTCCTCGCATAGCCTGAATCGCTTTTACGACAGGATAGTAACGCCACTGATGCACATGATGGGTGAGTTCATTATCTAATCGTTCAAGCCTTCTGATGCGCTCATCAATAGTGTGTAATTGTTCCTGCAAAACAATCTGTTGTGCCGGATGAGGGAGGATAAGTTCGGTGAGCCATCTCAAGTGTTTTTAGACCAGTTGGCTGTTCCGGCATAATTTATGTTGTTGCGTAATAACAGGGATTTAAGTTGGTATTTGGCTTCCTTTAAATCCTTCATTGCAGCTTCTCTGGCTCGAGATAAATCTCTGACGGCTTCATCTTCAGGCTCAGGGACGTAAATGGGTGTCAGATCTTCGGATTTGAGTAACTTAACCAGTTTCAGCGCATCACGCCGGTCGGTCTTAATTCGCTCACCAGGCTTTTTAGGGATAAGTGAAGGGGCGACCACATAACAGCAGTGGCCTAAACTGGTAATGAGGCGATAAATCCAATAACCACAGGGGCCAGCTTCATAAACAACATGGATTGTCGCTCTGGGATATTTTGATTCAAATTGTCGAATGAGCTTTTTAACACTCAATTTTGATGAGGGAATGCTCCCATAATGCACTGGGTTTGCCCCTCGTTGTTCTTCGCAATAGGCGACTTCATGGAATTCTTTATGGGTATCCAGCGCTAAAAAAATTATGCTATGTTTGTTCATGCTAGCCTCCAAATGATTTAGTCTTGAACAAACTAATTATGGCTCTGGTGAAAGCTAACCCACGAAAATGCGGAGGCTAGCACTTTCAAAAGGAGTCATTGTGTCTAGCCCCTCACTCTAATTTTGTACTTTTTCTGAAGAGTGGTATCTTTAGCAAATCTATTCAGTTAGTGGGTATTCAATGAAAAATCAACAATCTGATATTACTAATGCAGCTTTGTCACTTCCCTCTGAGGCTCGAATAGAACTTGTAGAAAGCCTCTTAAAAAGTTTGGATGCACCAACCACTGAGTTTGAGAATATTTGGGCTAAAGAAGTTGAATCTAGAGTAGATGCTCTAAATTCAGGGGTTTTAGAAACAATTCCAGCCAAGGATGTGTTGGGAAAGTATGCCAAAAAAGGTTGAATTCACAAAACTTGCTCAACTGGAGCTAGATGACGCATTCGAATATTACGAATCTCAGCTTGTAGGTCTGGGCACTCGGTTCATTTCAGAGGTAAATGCTGGACTTCAACGCGTTTTATCACATCCCACTTCTTGGCAGAAGATCACTAAGAGAACGAGAAGGTGTTTACTTCACAACTTTCCATTCGGTTTAATTTATACTGTAAACAATAACTCAATAGTTATCATAGCTGTAGCGAATCTACATCGTAAACCTGAATACTGGATCGACAGGCTCGGGGGCTAACAAATAGCGTTCGCTTCACCAACTATTCCAAGTATAAACCTTACTCCTAAATGGCCTTTTGTGCGGGCTTCACTTTGAAACGATCAACTGATGAATATGGAATACATGCTAGTGGATGGATTTGTTGTATCGGAAGTAGTGATTAATAATGATTACTTCGAGTCTGTTGGAATTATTGGTTCATACAATTACGGTGATGCTATAGGTACCAGCTTGTCTTTTTGTGGAAATTGGAAATCTCTCACTTTAAAAGAGCTAATACGAAATCAAGGCGGTTAAAAAGAAAACTTATGCCAGAGTACCTCAATGTCGTGCTGCTATCACTTTTCGCCGGTGCGGCGATGCCCGCAGGAGCTTTGCTGGCACGTCTTGACTTGCTCCACCCCGCGTTTCTTACCCGCCAGGCAAGGCAGTTTATTGTTGCTTTTGGCGGAGGTGCGCTGATCTCAGCCGTTGCTCTGGTTCTGGTCCCCGAAGGTGCGAAAAAACTGTCGGTTTTACCCGCTGTTTTGTGTTTTGCCTGTGGTGGTATTGTCTTTTACTTTCTGGATAGCGCGCTGAGCAAGTTAAAAAGCTCTGCAGGTCAACTGGCCGCTATGCTGTCAGACTTTATTCCCGAGGCTATTGCGCTTGGGGCGGCATTTGCGGTGGGTGAGAGCACAGGTTTAATCCTGGCATTATTAATGGTTTTACAAAATTTACCGGAAGGCTTTAACGCTTACGAAGAATTAGTCGACTCGGCAAACCTATCCGGGAATAAGGTGCTGGGTGCCTTTTTCTGCCTGGCGATTGTCGGCCCACTTTGCGCATTAACCGGCTATTTTTTGCTCGCTGATGCCCATGAATTTGTGGCAGGTATAATGCTGTTTGCAGGAGCCGGTATCCTCTATCTGGTATTTCAGGACGTTGCACCTGAATCAAAGGCGGTCAACGGTGGCATACCAGCATTAGGTGCGGTTGCGGGCTTTTTACTTGGTTTGGTGGGCAATATGGTACTTGCCCCTACGTAAATCCAGAGCATTGCCAACAGAATTGGTGCGTGCTATCTTTTCGCGTAATTCTTAGGGACGACCCTTTGAATCCTTTAACTGGCGGGGACGACCCCATTACAAGGTGTTGCTATGAGCTGGTTAATTCTTTTGCTTGCCGGGTTACTGGAAATGGGTTGGGCTGTGGGCCTTAAATATACCGATGGTTTCAGCAAACCCCTGCCGTCTGTTCTGACAATTATCGCAATGGCTGCGAGTATTTATTTTTTAAGTATTGCATTACGCACTTTACCACTCAGTGTGGCTTATGCCGTTTGGGTAGGCATTGGTATGGTGGGCGCCGTTATTTTTGGTGTAGTTGTGCTTAATGAATCATTGTCGCTAATCAAAATAATAAGCTTGTTATTGATATTAGTGGGGATAGTTGGTTTAAAAATAGCCTCGCCCGGCTGACAACCATCATCAGGCTGACATTGGCTTTAGTCGTGCGCCTGGCGCACGACTATTTCAGGTCTTGCCGGTCTTGAGAACAATTGTCTCAATACGCTTACTAACGCTTTCCGGCAATGCTTTGATGACGCCCAATAAGGGCATCCTCGGCAACTTTGCGTCGCTGTTTCATACCCTGAGATTTATTACTGGCGCCCCCTTCATAGGCAAAACCTGATTTTATATGCACCTGATCAAATCCCTGAGAATAGCCGCGTTGTGCGGTTTGTGGATCGGCGGGTTCACGTTTGGAGGGCGAAGTTCGCTCAATCAGGAAGTTGTTTACAGTATTTCCCGGACGCTGGGCACTGCTGGCTGATTTTTCCTGACTACTCATGTCGATGTTCTGAACAGACGGGTGTTCCAGTTTCATGGGTACCCATATGTCGGCGGTTTTTGCGGCTACCAAACGCCTGTTGTCATGGGATACCATTTCATTTTTTACCAGACTTCCTTTCATACTGCCGTGGCGTCTGTCAAACCCGGATTGCTGCATCGAGTTGGCCATCTGGTCGATATTGTTGCGGGAATGCGTGGGCCCCATTGAAAAATTTGCAGTAACGGATTGTTGCGAAAACTTGGCCTGCCGGGCTTCGACTAACACGGTTTGTGACGGAGCCCGGCGATTCGCCAGTCGCTGCAATCCGGGAGATGGATTTTGTTGTCGCTTTACTTCGTTTTCAGCGTTTCGACGACTGTATTCGTTTCCAAGACTCTTCGCCTGGGCCCGTCGGTAGGTATCCACCCGTTGCTCAGGAGTCTGATGCCTGATATTGGCCGGTCGATTAGACATAACAATGCTCACTTTTCACCCATTAATGGATGAATTATTACCATAAAATGAGAGCTGGTCAAAATTATAACCCTGTTTTTTTTTACAGAATCCTGAGTTACCGACGTGAATAACGTGCGTGTCCCTTGCTTCGCTCATTGGGATTGGTTATTTTGACGCGCTACGGCATTGTTCGGGTGATTACCCAGATTTCGGAAACAAACAAACTGATGAAACAATTGGATTACTGGCTGATAAAACAAGCGCATCTGATTTGGCTTGTATCAATCATCAACATCGGTATTGGTGTGATTATTCCCGGCTTCGACTTTCTTGCCAAGAGTATTAGCCATGTTGCACTGGAAGCGCCCGTGTTTGCCATTATTCACCGCACAGCGGATATCGTTATTGGATTATCAATGTGCGGTTTTGCATGTGCGATATCACGCACCTCTCCAAACCGCTTTTCGCTGGCGAGTCTGTCAACTTTGCTGTTGGGATTGAGTATGATCAGCGCAGGTATCTGGACACTGGAGACACCGCTGCACCTGCTTTATAACCTTTCCATTTTTATGATAATTGTGCCCCTCGCCTTCGCACTGGAGTTCAAAAACCGTTGTCATTCATTAAAATTCGAATATCTTTGTATGGCGATAACCTGCTTGCACGTGTTTATGTTCTGGCTGATTTACGCGGGGTTTATCCCTGCTGAATTCAATGGACTTGTACAGCGTCTGTGGGCTATACCGACTATGGGGTGGTTTGGTGTAGCTGCTTACCGGCTTCTGCAGAGAAACCAGCCAGATAACCCGCTATTCAACAACGCCAATACTGACGGTTAAATAGTGGGCTATCGCGTTCACAAATCTCCGTTTGAGCTTGTTCTACCTGCCAATTGTGCCCAGAAACTCGCGATATCGCGCCTGATCGGCCGCATCTTTGAGCATATTGCCGTGTGTGGCACCTGCAATCATCATTAATTGCTTGTTTTTTGACTGACTGGCTTCAAACAGTCTGACTGACAACTCTGGCGTAAAAACAGTATCATGTCATCGCTGTTTGGGGAGTCCAGGTAGATACCGCGTAAGCGGATTGACGGATCATCACTGGCAACATCAAGAATGTTGACTTCATTATCTGGAAAGCTTTCCTGAAACTTTTTTATGGCAATAACCACTTTACAGGCTCATTTCACGATTGCTAACTGTTGAGGAAGTCTCGGATAGTGGCGAGAAATTTAGCAGAAGCCGGCTCTCTGCCGAGCAGCAAATGACCATTGCTTTCCAACCCGACAAACTCAGCATTGGGAATAGAAGCAGCCAATTCTCGGCCAACTTCGACTGGGATTCTCCGGTCTCCCATGGAATGGATCACCAGTGTCGGCACCGTGATTTTAGACAATTGTTGCAGCACATTTATGCGGCTGAATACCTCCAGAAATCTGACTGCATTTTGAGGTGATGTGGTTAACCGTTGAAAGTCATTAAACCAGGTTAGCTCATCAGGTGTTGCGTCGGGCATAAAGGTGGAACTAAAGATGTGTCGATAAGCAGAGTTGTCCTGCCCCCACCCCACTTCTGTCAGCGTCATCACTGCTTCCCGCTCCCGCACTATTGCCTCTGTTGCATTGTGTCGCCAGCCTGCGGCGTATCCACCGAACAAGATCAGGTGGGACACTTTATCCGGATTGCGCACGGCATAATCAATCGAAACCGCCGCGCCCTGAGAAATTCCCAGCAGGGCAAACTTTTCATCGCAGGCGGATGCAACAACCGTTTCGAGATCCGTCACAAAAGACGTAAATGAGATGTCATCAACTTCCCAGTCGGACAACCCATTGCCGCGTTCATCATAGCGGATAAACCGAAAATCTTTCGCCAGCTCCCGGTACAAGGGACTCCAGATAGGCGCATCCCAGTCGTATTCCAGGTGGCTCAGCCAGTTGGCAGCTTTGACTATGGGTTTTCCTTTGCCAATACTGGCATACGCTAATCGCACGCCGTCGTATGCTCTGCAAAACTGGATACGTTGACGAAACAACAGTTCCCTGTCGCTGGGTTCGGGCAGGGTGGGAATATCTGCGACTTCAGATTGCGCCACTGGCTGCCCGGAAGCGGCAAACTGTGTGCGGGCTTCTGAGGACCAGCCAATACCCGCATTCATAAATCGCTTCTTAAACTCCCGCGTCAGACTGGCAACTTCAACAGGGAAATTCATCAATTCCAGCAACGTTACAAGGCTGGTCGCAGCTTTGGGGTTAAACGGGTCGGCTTTTTCCCATTCTCTGGCCCATTGTAACCTCTCCAGATAGGACAGCTCGCCACTATCGACCAGCCGGGAAAGCACTTTTGCTCGCGTTTTAAGCCATTCGTTGCGCTCGGCCACTAACCACTTTTGGTAAAGTGCCTGATCTGGCAAATCTAACCCACTGAGTAGCGGCAAATCGAATTTATCAGCCAATGCTTTAAGCGAATCAACCGTCAGTGATTGCTTGTCCGCAGCTTCACGGAGTCGCTTAATATCCAGATCGATATCAGCGACATCGAGGCGTACCCGTTCCCGGTCTGCTTTGAGGTATTCTGTCTCGAAATTGACCACCGACCTTAGTTTGCTGAGCGACCATCTTAATGCTCCGCGCGGATCGCTGGGAGATTCCCAGAAGATTTCACACAGACGATCCCGGCGATGTGGACGGGCGGTGATGGCCAGAAATGCCAGCAGCGCGCGCGTGCGCTTAGACGTCGGCAATGGCATAGCCTGTCCATTTTGAAGAACTTTAAGCTCGCCTAAAACACTCATGGAGATGCTCATAATTACGCCTTATTTACCCTTTTATTCCTAAACAACCGTCCATTAATGGTCACGAAAGCCATGACAAACTCTGGCACATCTTAATCAATTAATGCCTGATTCAACAGTGATTCTTGAGCAGTTTAGATCAAAGTAAGGGGGTGCCACAGTCAGTGCCGGACATCAGACAGCGGCCTGCTTTGTCGGCTCATTGAGATGAAAAAGATAATAGTGTCACGATAATGTGCGCCTATGCTTCACGGCATTCGCCTACAGTTAATGCCGCACTTTCAGGCTCATTATTACGCTTTACGTGCCCCCGCCAGTGCGGGGGCGATTAACCGCCAGTTCAGCGTCAGAATCGATATTCCAGCGCACCCATGATTTGATTTTGACTGACATCGGCTTGCTGGTCAGGGAACTGTAAACGGCTTGCGCGAAACCCGTCCAGATAGAGATATTCAGCACCTACTTGCCAGGCATCATTAATTTTGTATTTGTAACTCAATGTGATCCCATTGCCGTGCCCGTCATTGTCATCCGAGCTGATGTGATCGATATCTTTGGTTTCAAATTTGTCGAGCCGTAATGACACCCGATGTTGCTCCTGGGTGTAGTTCAGTAACAGGTAATATGCGGCAAAGTCGATGTTTAATTTACCATTCCACATTTCGCTATTGCCCACCATGGATTGAGCGATGAGACGCCACGACTTGTTAAATCGGTACTGCCAGGCGAGGCTGTGATAACGGGTGTCCCATGCGAACTGACCGCCATCAGCCCTGGGGGCATGAATGTCGCCATTATTGTCATAATAAAAATAGCGAAGCCGGCTTTTGCCGCGATAATTCCACTCACCACCGACATAGAAGCCGATGCGACCGTCAATTTCTCTGCTGGGTTCTGCCCAGGCTGCTTGTGCGGCAAGTTCCCCTTCTGGTCCAAGCGAGGGATACCTGTCAAAGAAGATAATCTCGTTGAGTACACTTTGTTTATTGTGTATTGCCCAGCCGCGCCAACCAAGCATAGAACCCAGGGTGTCATTTCCCTTGTACAATGCCCCGGTAACACTGAATTTGTGCGCAGAGCCTTGATTAACGATATCCAGTTTAGCTTCAATACCACCGGTGCGTTGTTCCTCAGCGATCCAGCTGTTGATGGCTGAAAAGCTATAAGTATAGGGCGAAAGCCAGCCCATATCGGTGTTTTCAAACGACATTTCCGGATAAAAAACGCCCACTTTAAAGGTCGGTCGGTAGGTTGCTGACCATATGGGCTTGTACTTCAGATACAATTGACTGGTGCCAAATCCGGCGTCCTGCTCAGTCTGGTAATGCACTACGCTGTGTAAACTTGTATAGCTGTTGATATCGTAGGATAAAGCGGCCAAAGCCTGCCCCAATTCCAGGCTGTCATCCTCGTCGTATCGGGTCTGCCCGGTTTGTCGTTGCAACCAACTTTGAGTTCCTTCACTGTGCACCAGGTTGAGCTGAAGCAATGCTTCGAAGTTGAAAGCGGCACCAGCCTGATGTGACATACCACAACACAACGCCGTCAATAGCAGCGATGGACACCTAAATACTTTTTTTGCTTGATTTGATAAAGTCATTAGTAAGTTCCCAGGTCATCAATATCGAAATCATCGGCTTCGATAAGGGTTGTTTCAAGCTGTATTGCGTTGTGCTCCTGCAGCGCAATTTCCCGCTCTGTAATTTCACCATCGTGCAACAGAGGATGCCAAAGTTTAACGGATTTTACGCCACTGTGCAGACCATCAAGCGTTGCGTTGCCATTTTCATCAGTGAGTGCAAAAAACGGCGAATCCACCACAAAAATATAGCCCAACATCCAGTCATGCACGTTACAGCCGAGTTTTACAATACCGGCGTTTTCAAAGACCACAGGTGTCTGGTCATCGCCGCGATAAATCTTCTTTTCAAACTGTTTCGCCTCTGAAAATGAATAAACGTGATGGGCAATGTCGTCCTCATTTGGAAAGACCACAGGTGTGCCTTGCTGCACCGCCAGGATGTGAGGCGTGAACTGCTTGTCCCGTTGCGACATTTTGGCCTGTTGCAGGGTTACCGGTTTCGCGGTCTGATTATCACCAGGCAGCATCACCAGCACATTTTTAAGGGGTTTGTCATTGGCGTCCTTTACGGTAATTTGCACTGCATAAATCTGAGAAGATAAACTAAGCAGTATCCCGGATAAAATAAATTTAAAATAAATCAATGTGTTAACCTCACTCTGTTTTGAACTGATTTAGCAAATGCTGAAGACTCAATGCATTATTTTTCAACATTTGCATTTTTTCGCTGACCTCTGACGACAAGGTTTTTGCGTCATCTGCCAGCGACTTAAGACCACTAACCCTGGTTGTTGTGGTAACCACAATCTGCTGCTGCTCTTTGACTTGCAGGGATACCGATTGATTGGCAACCAGTTGTTCTTCACTGGCGTCATTGATGTGCGACATTAAGCGGCGAATGTTGGTGGCTCGCTCGCTTAACTGACGGGAGTGTTCCAGGCTTTGCACCATGACACAATCAGCATGACGCGATGCTTCAAGTAGCATTTGCAAATTTTTGCCAATATCCTGGGTCAGCTTTTGAGTTACCTTCGACAGGTTTCTCACCTCCCCTGCCACCACCGCAAATCCCCGCCCGTGTTGCTGCGCCCGGGCCGCTTCAATGGCGGCATTAAGAGACAATAAATTGGTTTGTTCAGCAATCTCGTTGATAGCACCGGTCACTTGTTCAATATCTTTGGTACAGCCCGACAAAGCCTTGATAGCAGAGGCGATACGCTCTACTTCCTGGCTCATGTTGCCGATAGTTTCGCTGGCCAGTATCAGAGAATCGTCAGCGTCATTGACTAAGACACGGGCCTGCTCTGCAAGGGTGAGCGCAGTATTCGTGCTTGTTTGGATGCACTCAATAGAGTTAACCATCATTACCATGTCATTGTTGACCCGTTCGCTGTTAGAAGTTGTATCATCAGCATTTGACTGAGACGCCTGCATGCTGCTCATAACATTTGCACAGCTGATATTGACCTGCTGCAAGGTGCCCTTGATGTCACTGATTAAGGCACTTTGATTTTTACAAAACCGGTTAAATGCCAACGCCAGATCCGTAAATTCACTGTCCCCCTGAACAGGTAACCGGGTGGTGAGATCTCCCTGTCCGGAGGCAATGACGTCAAATTGCTTTTTCAACTTATTGATGGGAGCAACAATGGAACGGGAGAGCAAAAAGCAAACCAGGATCACCATGCCCGTTGAAAGTACGGCAATGCCTGAAATGGCCAGTTGGAGGTTGCGTTGACTGTGTTCCGAGTCAGTTACAACCTGCCTGGCACCTGTGTTGATTTGTTGAATCAGACCGCTCATCGTGTCTTTTAACAGGGCAAATTCGAAGTTGGCGTCTTTCATGGTGAGCTCAAGTGCCTGACGACGACTTTCACGACTATTTTGCTCGCGCAGTAAAAACACCCTGAAAGAGATCTCACTCCACTTGTGCAAAGCGTTTTCCGCAGCCTGGATCAGATCCTCATCGACATCATCTAGTTGCAATGCTCTCACGTCATTCAATAACCTGATTGCAGAGGCAATATTGGTTTCATGATAGGTTTTAAGGCCAGAAAAAAGCGGTTTAGCCGGGTCAACAAGGATAATAGTGCGCTCTGTAGATATCGCCCGGTTAAGGTTAGCTTCCGCCGATAAAACTGCCTGAACGGCAACCAGGTATTTTTTTGAGATAGTGTCGATGCTATTACCCATGATTGCTGTGCTGAAATACAGCGCGGCAATGTTTCCCAGCACTACTGACGTCACCATGCAGGATATAAACAGGATTTGATGACGAATTTTCATGGAAAGGCGCTCCTCGCAACTAACATCAAGCTTTCCCGTGAACTTATGCCTGATTGCTGTGTAACCAGATAAAACTGAAATTTCACTGAGGTTAGAGTACCCCCGTGGATCTTTTCGTGGTAATTAGCGTTGTATTTTGATTGATTTACTTGCCACTCGTCGGATGAGCAGCAGGTCAACATAGAAAATCCCGTAGGCGAAACTACGCACTCATCACAGGAAGCAAATCAGGCGGCTGTGAGTTCATTGAGCGTATTGCCCCATAAATTCTGATGACGGGAATAAGCAAAGTACTCATAGGGCAACCAAAAACTGGGGATTAGACTGCTAACCATCATTCGTCGCGAAGCATCAAAGTACAACAGAGCCAGTATTTCTCGTAATCGTTTTTCCGGCACTCTTTCTAACTTCTTTCGGGCAAACCGGAAATACAGGTTGTTCTCTTTAGCAATGATCATATCTTGCCCAACGGCGGAGTATGTCAGGTTGCGGGTGACGGCCCGACAGCGCGGATGCTTTGGTGAAGCCGGATACAGGCTGGTCACAATGGCGAATTCATACCGGTCCTGGTCCTTTTCTTCCCCACATTTCGGAATATAAGCGATGCCATAGCCAGGCGGAAAGTACCCCAGGATGGTTTCCAGACTTGTCACGGCATCTTTTCCGACTAATCCACGCCTGGCTCGATCGCAAATGACACGGGTAATTTTGGGAATGTTGTCATAGTGGCAGGCCGGAGACATCAATAAGTTGGTATACATTTGCGGCAAACGCAACAAATCCCCAACTGTACCGGGTTTAAATGCCGCACAATGTAATAACGTTCGGATGAATTTGAATTTTTCTTTGTTTTCTTCGGCCTGTTGATGTTGTTTACGACACAATCTGTTTAGTGGTTGGTTGCCCGCTTCAATCCCCTCAGAGAGATAATTCAGGGTAAAACCATACGCTTCCTGGTCTATGCGCACTGTCATTTTTCTGCGTTTTGTTGGGCACAAGTCAGTCTCTTGCTCCAGTGCCTTGTTCAGTGCCCTTATTTCCGGGTGAATGGTCCCCACTTCCTGCAGTAACGAAGCCATGATCATCGGTATCTGAATATGGGTTTTAAAGGGACAGGTTGCATCAACAATGTCATCATTGTCATTGTTATCGCTGTATGTTTTGGGCCCTTCTATTCGTTGCTCAGCGTATTTCAGAACATAGCTATTTTTAATCAATCCCTGGCTGAGCATATGATCTAACAGCAATATACTTAACGTTGCGCGATACAAATGTCGCCCGGCCTGAAACATTGGCTTGTCTCTTTCCCAGCGACTTAACAACAAAATAGTACTCATTAGACGGGCACACTTTTGCTGCCGGCGCTCCGGACTTGCGGCCCCGACCAGGGTATAAATCTCCTCGCATACGGCACACCATTCTGCATAGTTATCTTGCAGTTTTTCTTCGAGTTTTTCTTTTAAGAAATTGCGATGATATGGGCCATAAGGATTGCCTCTGGCTAAATTATCAGCACCCAGATTTGATTGTTTATTCTGGGTTGCCTGATGCTCTATTTGATGAGATTCAAATAATAAAGAAGCGTGTTTGTATAGCGAACTTTGCTTTCCGGAATATTGCTCTATTCGCGCGGCCAGTGACTTTACGGCCTGAGTAAAGTAGTTTTCACTCATCTTGTGTTTGCTCATGCTTGTTCCTTCATGCTTAACCGGAGCTGTTTGGGAGCGTGAATATACAGACGGTTCGTGTGAATGAGCGTGTGAAACAACGTTGTTTTTTGCCAGTTTTTAACAGACACTCTCGGTATTCATGGGCAGACACACTGCCCCCTTGTCTCCAAAACACCGGCGATGATAATTTATCGCTGTGAATACAAATTCAGGATAGGTTATGACACTGCTATCAGCGTTCGCCTTATTTGGCGCTTTGGTAATCCTGGCCGTTATTCCCGGCCCGGGAATTTTTGCTGTTGTCGCCCGCACCCTTGCTTCCGGGTATCGTCATGGCGTTGTGGCATCAATAGGTATCGTTGTCGGGGATTTTGTGTTTATTACTTTAGCCCTGCTCGGTCTGGCGGCCCTGTCTGAAGTGACGGGAACCTTTTTTACCCTGGTAAAATACCTGGGTGCAGCTTACCTTTTCTGGCTGGGTGTCTCCCTGATTCTGGTACAAAACAAACGCACCAGGGTGACGCCGGTTGCATCCTCCCGATACGGATTGAGCTTTGCCGCCGGACTGTTTACCACGCTGGGCAACCCCAAGGCCATTTTGTTTTATCTGAGCTTTTTCCCGGCTTTTGTGGATCTTGCCGACATTACACTTATCGAGACGGCCGCATTGTATGTCATCGCGGCTATCGCCGTTGGGGGTGTGATGCTGTGCTATGTATTGGCGACCCACAAAGCCCAGGCATCATTGTCATCAGCCTCTGACAAACCCTTTTTGCGCTTCGGGGCCGGGTCTTTGTTGCTGGGCAGTGGCTTTTGGGTTGCCATGAAAGGCTAAATCATTCACACACTGATTATAAAGGAACATCGCTTATGCCATACGTAAATGTACAAATCACAAAAGGAGCCAGCAGAGCTCAAAAAGCTGAACTGGTGAAAGATATCACTGCGTCGCTGAACCGGGTGTTGGGCAAAAAGCCAGAATACACCCACGTGGTTATTCAGGAAATTGACGAGCAGGACTGGGGTTATGCCGGTATGCTCACCGATGACTGGAAAAAGACTCAAACTGATTAATCCTTGATGCAACACAACTATAACGCAGCCCCCAGGAGAGCGCTTTTGCACTGTTTAAAATCAATAATCACAGTTATTACGCTGTTTGTCACCGGCACCTGTTACGCTACACATTTAGAGGGTGTTTGGGAGCTGGAGTCCGGTGAATACCGGGATCACAAGGGTAAACTGGTGGCCTATAGTGAACTCAACCTCAAGGCCATCAAAATCATAAATCAACAGCACTTTAGCTTTGTTACCCTGTCTGGAGAAACGTTTTGGGGATCGGGAACGGGCACCTTTGAAGATACTGGCACTCAGTACATTGAAACACCGATTTTTACCTCTTACCAGGCTCCTAAAGGCCAACAATATGTTTTCGATTACGAACTGGAAGGTGACTACTGGCGCACATCACGATGGGAAGACGCAGTGCGGGTAGAATACGAAGTCTGGCGGAAAAAACAATGACACCTGAACAAAAACAACACATTATTGACACAAGTTGGGAGCTGCATGAAGCAGTAGAAAAAGCCTACCTTGAGCATCAAGCCAAAAAAGGCGATGCCAGTTGGCCTGAAAAACAGCGCTTGTTACTGGCAGATATGGCTCTGCATTTGCTGCAAACGGCAATGTCACCGCAAGCGTTATCGCAGGATAAACTGAGAAACAACTTGCACGCCATCATGACGATTTCCGACCAGTATTTACCTTCAGCGCAATTAGCAAAGGCCACTGAAAGGCTCTATCTCCCAAATGAACAATAGCATTACAGGTAAGCGCATCAGGTGACAACTAAAAGCAAGCCGATTTCCATGGCGAATGCCGAACACTATCGCTGGGGTGACGTATGTGATGGGTGGCATCTGGTAAAAACCCAACAGCTCAGTGTGATTCAGGAACGCGTCCCACCGGGCGCTGGTGAGCAGCGTCACTTCCATCGACATGCAGAACAATTCTTTTTTGTAGTGTCGGGCATTGCAACCCTGGAAGTAGATAACACCGTGTATACCCTCGCCCCCCAACAGGGTATGCATATCAGCGCCGGAATTCCGCACCAACTCAGCAATCAACAGGATGAAGCACTGATTTTTACAGTCACGTCTACCCCGCCAAGTCATGGTGATCGCTTTCCTGCTAAACCTGCTAATAAGTAGTAAATTGTGAACCAGCTATCATTTTTGCCACTTGTTTAAAACGCCACTGGCGTTAACATTGTTGCCATCTTCTCAGGAATTCAAGAAGGGAAAGCGATGGAGTGCTTTACGCAAGGATGCGGACGTTTACTTCAGATTAAAAGCGCACCGTCTGAAATCGGGCATTTGGAGTAATAACCTGAATTTCCTCAATCTCTTCTGTAACAACTTCAATCTGATCTTGATCTACCGTTTTAATGCGCAGTACTTCCTGTCGTTTATCTGATAGCAAAACATCCTCTGCAAGACCTGAGTGGCTGGCGCCCTTTTTGGTTACAACCTTGACGTTATAATGAAACATGCAAATGATTTCCAGATAGTCGTGTAAATCGCATTTCAACATGATTAAATTCCTTTGATTGCTTCGCGTCTCAATGAAAGACCGGACAACAACGGCAAAAATAACAGCATAAGACATTGTTCTTCTGACAAGAATAGCGCTAACATTAGCCTATTATTGACTAAATTAATGCCCCAATCGTGAGACTTGTTGTTGTTCTGCTAAGTGGACTACTGGCCCTGTCCATTGCGTTAAACGTATATTTCTTTGCACAACTCACTCTGGGCGATTTTAGTCAGGAGCAGAGTGAATTTAAAACTCAACGCGCTGATCTGTCCGCGCCCCGAAGCGTACCGCAAACCATTAACGAGCCTTCACCATTGGAAATTGCATTCAGCGAATTTGATTTTGATACTGTCCTGTCCCTGTATGAAACGTTAGCGCAGACGTCTCCCGAGCAGGCTGAGCAAATCAAACAGCAATGGTTTGAACGTATCCATTCGGCGATTAGGCAGTCACAATCCAGTGAATCTACGCACCCCTACAGCCTGTTTATTCAGGATTACCTCAAACTTTGGCCCTATGACAGCGAGTTTCTGTATCTGGAAATTCTCAACAACCAACACAACGAAGCCCCGACTGATCTGCTGGTAAGCCTTTATACCCTGCTCCAGAGCGATATCAATGAACACCTTGAGGCGCTTATCGCCGGTAAGATTAAGCAAGACCTGAATGCCATGATGACTCAGCTTGCCGAAGTAGGCGCCTGGGATATTTTAGCCACATCGCTGGAAACCCTGATGGCCTATGATCAGAACAACCGTGAAATTCTGGTTAACCTTGCCTATGCCTATGCGCAATCAGGACAATTTAGTTTAATGGAAAACGTTCTGTCCTATTTACCTCAACAAGATGCAGAAATAGCCCGGTTGCGACAATTCAGAGACAAGCAATTAGCCAAAGAAGAAGTGGCCAGCACCACTGACAGCGGCATCGCTTTGGATAAGATTGGAGACCACTACCTGGTTCGCACACTCATTCAGGACCGGTTCGAAGCCGTATTGATGATAGATACCGGCGCATCGACCACGGTGATCAGTCGGGAATTGTTTCGCGCGATAAATCACAGCCTGGATACAGAGTACCTTGGCAGGTATTCAGTAAATACTGCCAATGGCCGGGTGCGGGCTCCGGTTTACCGTTTCAAAAGCTTGAGTATCGAAGGCAATCGGGTTAGCAACATTGCAATGGTGGTGCTGCCGCTGGAAGAGTTGCAAGCCGATGGCTTGTTAGGCATGAATTTTTTACGGGCGTTTCGGTTTTTAATCGACCAGGATGAAAACAGCCTGCATCTGTTTGCCCGCTCTTCTTAGCCGGGCGCTGTTGACCTGCGCATATCCGCTGACTTTACCAGCCCTAATAACAATGCTCCGAACACCGATGCGGCGGCAGCGATGAAAAAAGTCAGCCCGGCGCCAGTGCCTTGTTGCCACAAGTGACCAGCCAGGTAACTGCCTAAAGAACCGCCGAGCCCAAAAGACACACTGACATAAATCGCCTGGCCACGGCTTTTTTGGTTCTCACCAAAATGATGATGAATAAACTGCATGGCAGCGGCATGTGCCAATCCAAAACTAAAGGCATGAATACACTGACTTAACAGTAAAATAACCGGTTGGTCTGCGAACAGCGCCAGCGCCCACCAGCGCAATCCGGTGATCAACAGACAAAAAATCAGGGTGTATTTAACCCCCATGCGATTGATCAGTTTACCGGCCAACAAAAAGATGATGACTTCAGCAGCAACCCCTAACGATACCAGCCAGCCAATTTGCTGTGCGTCATAGCCCATATCCCGCATATACAGCGCAAAAAATCCATAGTATGGCGCAAAGCTCAATTGCAATAACACGGAGGCGACAATAAAGATGACAAACGCAGGGTGCAGAGCAGCCTGCCAGATGGAGCGGGTAACCTGTTCCGATACTAAGGTGCTTTTACCGTCCCGGATAAGCAGGCTCATCACAAACAACCCTGTCAGTATTACTGTATTCAGTAACAGTATGCTTTCTGAGCCACTGTGATCTACGAAGATGCCGGCCACAATTGAGGCAACAATAAATCCGACGCTGCCCCACAGGCGAATATTACTGTAGCGCTTCGCATCTCCTTCCACGGCGTTTAAGGTGATGGTTTCCATTTGCGGTGCGATGGCTGTCCAGAACATCATCACTAATCCAAAAGCTAAACTTATGCCCCAGAAATCCTGTACCTTAAACAACAACAAGTAACTCAGCAGCGTTATCAGGCAGCCCGCCTGCATCACTCGCAGGGTTTGCCCGGATTTATCAGCAATAATAGCCCACAGATTGGGCCCCAAAATACGCACAAACGTGATTACGGCAATGAGCTCGCCAATTTGCACAGAAGTAAAACCACGACCATCGAGAAATACACCGAGAAAGGGAACTGTGACGCCAAAATAGCCGAAATAACAAAAGTAAGTCAGAGCCAACAACAGCAAATTTTGCCCTGTGGCTCTGGTGGCTGAGTGCGCTGACGGTGGATTATTCAGATGCCTGTCCTGGTATTGCAGGCGTGGAGCAGTGCACATGGGCATTTTGCGCGCGATGGCGCAACAGATGATCCATCAGCACCAGTGCCAACATGGCCTCTGCAATAGGAACAGCTCTGATACCTACACACGGATCGTGGCGCCCCTTTGTGATAACTTCTGCACTTTGCCCCTGAACATCAATCGTTTCACCAGGTACGCTGATGCTGGAGGTCGGTTTTAGTGCCATATGAGCGACGATGTCCTGACCGGTGGAAATGCCACCTAACACGCCACCGGAACGATTCGAGGTAAAGCCTTTGGGTGTCAAAGTGTCGCGATGCTCGCTGCCTTTTTGCGTCACTACGTCAAACCCGTCACCGATTTCGACGCCTTTAACTGCGTTAATGCCCATCAATGCATGGGCAATTTCTGCGTCAATGCGATCGAATACCGGCTCACCCAGCCCGACCGGCACGTTACTGGCCACAACGGACACCTTAGCACCAACGGAATCACCTTCTTTTTTCAGATCCCGCATGTAACTGTCCAGCGCTTCCAGCTTGCTGGCATCAGGACAGAAAAACGGATTATCGTTGATAATTTCTTTGTCAACTGAGTCTATTTTAACCGGCCCTAACTGCGACAAATAACCATAGATTTCAATATTGTGTACCTGCCTGAGGTACTTTTTGGCAATACCACCGGCAGCCACTCTGACCGCAGTCTCGCGGGCTGATGAACGCCCACCCCCACGGTAATCCCGGGCACCGTATTTGTGCTGATAGGTGTAATCAGCGTGGCCAGGTCGGAAAATATCTTTGATTTTGGAATAATCTTTTGAGCGCTGATCGGTATTTTTTATCAGTAAGCCAATGGATGTCCCGGTGGTTTTACCTTCAAAAACGCCAGACAGGATCTGCACTTCATCTTCTTCTCGACGCGCCGTTGTATATCGGGATGTACCGGGTTTGCGACGATCCAGATCGGGCTGTAAATCAGCTTCACTGAGTTCCAGGCCAGGAGGGCAACCATCCACTACTCCGCCAATGGCTATGCCGTGACTTTCGCCAAAAGTACTGACTGTAAATAATTTTCCAAAGGTATTTCCCGACATTATTCGCTCTTTTCTCCGTTATTCCAGGCTTCTAAACTTGCTTTGTTAATGGCAAAAATTCCGTCTCCCCCTTGCTCCAGGTTAACCCAATGCAAAGGTAAATCAGGATAGACTGCGGGAATATGTACCAGAGAATTACCCACTTCGACAAATAACCAACCGTTATGACTTAGGTGTTGTCCAGCAGTTTTAAGGATGTTGTCCACCAAATCCAGACCAAAATTACCCGCGGCCAGGCCCAATTCTGGTTCGTGATGGAACTCTTCCGGTAGATCTGACATATCTTCAGCGTCTACGTAGGGAGGATTACAAATAATTAAGTCGTATTCCTGTCCTTGCAGGTTGCTGAACAAATCCGACTGAATAGGAAAAACGCGTTCACTCAGCTGATGTTCCTGAATGTTGATCTCCGCGACTTCCAGCGCATCTTCGCTGATGTCCACGGCGTCTACAGATGCCTCAGGGAACACATAGGCCGCTGCGATTGCGATACAGGCGCTACCGGTACACATATCCAGAATGTTTTGCGGTGCAGTTTCGTACCAGGAACTAAACCCATTTGCTAACAATTCGGCAAACGGTGAGCGAGGTACCAGTACCCGTTCATCAACGTAAAACGGTAGTCCGGCAAACCAGGCCTGATGCGTCAGATAGGCCAAAGGGATGCGCTTTTCAATACGGATCTTGACCAGGTCCATTACCTGTAATTTCTCAGAGGCCGTTAAACGGGCATTAAAGAAGTCATGATGCAAAGGTTGCGGCAACTGTAAAACCTGCGCAATCAGGCTCAGAGACTCATCCCAGGCGTTATCAGTACCATGACCAAAATAAATGTTGGCCAGATTGAATTGGGTCATCGTCCAGCGGGCAAAATCCAAAACGGTTTTCAGATCCTGTTGAACTTCATTAATGTGCTGCTCTGTTAATTGATATTCGCCTGACACATCTACTCCCCGTCGCTATTGGAAAAACCTGAAGTTTACCCCAGTTTCACTGAGAAGCCGAAGTTAATTGCACAACCGACACCAAAAATCCGCTTGATTTTGGTAAACTAGCGAAACTATTAACAAGCAAACCCCATTAAGCTGACAGCAATGCATAAACCCGGCAAAAAAACCGATAACGATGACTGGCAATTATTCCAGCAGGCGGTACAAGGCATTGCGCCATTAGCCCAGGACAAAGTGGTTCATCAGACCAAACCAACGCCCGTTAGCCGCGCTAAACAAAAACAACAGCGTAGTAGCCTGGAACAGCGTCGGGTGCGGGCCAGTTTTCAATTTTCCGACGGCTATGAAGCCTGGTTTGATCCCGCCCAACCGGTTAAGTTCTCCCGCTCTAAAACCTTATCCGGTGAGGTAAAGCGACTACGTCGCGGCGAATATCCGCCGGATCTGACTCTGGATTTACACGGTTACAATAAAGAAGATGCCAAATGGGAGATTGCCGAATTTATTCACACCGCTAAAAAATATCATCATTATTGTGTGTGTATCGTACATGGCATAGGCAGTCGGGTGTTAAAGCAGCAAATACCCAACTGGTTAGTGCAACACCCGGATGTATTGGGGTTTCACCAGGCGCCACTGGAATGGGGCGGTAAAGGCGCTCTGTTAATTTTACTGGATGTTCAGGATCAGGAATCCGGTGAGTGGCGGTCCAGATAATAGAGTTTGGCTTTGCACTAATGCGCTTTTTAACCTGCCTGCAGGCCGTTAATGAATTATTTTGGTAAGTCGAAATTTATTTCGATACAGAAATCTCAATCAACCACTATCATTTGATTACAATCATTGTCGGGGCGCCGACGGCGCCTTAAGAATCCCCCGCAGCCCCTGACGCGCAAAAACATAAACTCCGGGGTCAGCACTTCTGACAATTTTCGACTTAACCGAAGCCCAAAAATAGTCAGTCTGGCTTTAACTTGATATTTACGAACCTGGTTTCAAAACATTATGCTCAAGATATAAGCATTCATGCTCTCACACCAATTTGTATCCCCACCCTAACGATTAAAAAATGCCAAAGAACCAGCCGCTGTTTAATTCCTCTTCACAACTCTTAAGTTGTTTTGCATAGCGCAACGAACGTGCTTTAACCTTCTTTGAGACATCCACCAACCAGGCTTTTTTCAGATAGGATTTGCGTTTATATCCCCCCCATCCTTCGTGGTAATTAAGATATTGGGCATACGCATCCCACTTGGATATACCGTTGATTTTATATGTTTTACTGATAAACCAACCCATGAAATCAATGGCGTCTTCAAAATCATCACGGTCTGCGCCGGAGTTGCCTGTTTCGCGAATATAGTCAGCCCAGGTGGGCGTTTTTGCCTGTGAATAGCCGTACGCAGAGCTGACCCTGCCCCATGGGATCAACCCAAAAAAGACATAGTCGCGGGGCGGCCGGGCATCATCCCGAAAAGAACTCTCCTGATACATCATGGCCATGGGAACGTGAATGGGTACGCCCCACTTTTCCTTCATGTCGACGGCGGCGTCATACCAGTCGTCTTTCTCTTCGAAGATCTTACACAGGTCATTTTTGTTTTTCGGCGGTGTTGTGCTGCACGCCACACACAAAAGTGTAATCAGGAACACAATAAAATTTTTTTTAATTTTTTTTGCATCTTTCAGGAACTTTTTGCTCACTTACGACGTCCTAATTCATGTGTGTTCTAGTTATTGTGTTTTCCCTGGAAGTAACTTACGCCTGACCTTGCTGTCAGGCGTTTTTTTTTGCGTTTAGTTCCGGAAAATATCCTCTGTATCCGTTATACACCAAACTGTTGCTGCATAAAGGTATCAAAATCCACCTTGTCATTGGCTTCTATTTTGGCACGCGCCTGATCCGATAACACCGCCTGCTGACGGAAAAACTCATCGTCATGAACCTTATACGGTGTATCTTTCAGGGTCTGTTTATGTTGCTGTGCCAGATGTATGGCTAAATCACCATTATCCATTTTATCGTCTCTGAGCAGGGTCAGAATGCGCCCCGATAACGTCAGATCTGGCTCCAGAATCTTTTCCATTTCTGCCGCTAAAGCCTGGGTATAATCTTTACAACGGTTAACGCTATCCAGTAACTCGGCGATTGGTTGCATCTCAGCTACCAGTTGTTTCGCCCAGTCACGTAATAACACAGGCTGACCTTCACGGCTCAGGGTCGCTTGTGGACTACGCCCGGTTTCCACGGCCACTTTAATATTCGCTTCAGACTCCTCGAAATCACCGTCCGCAAACGGCGCACTGGGTCGCAATAAACAATGCAATAAGAACACGTCTAAAAAGTGCAATTGTTGCGCTTCAACACCAACCGGAGAGAAGGGATTGACGTCTAACGCTCTCACTTCAATATAACTGATACCGCGGTCCCGCAGGGCATCTGTTGGTTTTTCCAAACTGCGCGTGGGCTGCTTCGGCCGGATAGGTGAATAAAGCTCATTTTCTATCTGCAAGACATTGCTGTTCAATTGCTGAAACTTGCCGTTCAGTTTGCCACTGAATTTTTCAAATTTCGCAGAGGGAGTTTGAATAGCTTTGCGCAATGAGGCGACATATTCATCCAGTTCGTTATAACAAATCTGTAAGCCCGACTGGGCGTTGTTGGTATAACCCAGATCACTCATACGCAGCGATGTCGCTCCTTTGAGATACACTGAGCCTTTGCCAATTTGCTCAAACGGCAATGCTGAATGCTTACCGGCTAAAAACGATCCACACAGTGCCGGCGAGGAACCATACAAATAAGGGATCAACCAGCAAATACGACGATAATTGCGCACCATCCCAAGGTACGCCGCAGAAATATTTTCCTGAGTACAGCTTTGCCCCATGGCTTCAGACAGATAGGGGGTCCAGAAATGACAAGGCATAGAAAAATTAAAATGAACCCCGGCAATGGCCTGCATCATGCTACCGTAGCGATTTTTCAGTCCCTGACGATAAAGTGTCTTCATTCGCCCGACATTGGATTCGCCGTAGTAGGCAAGACGAATTTCATCTTCGTTTTTGATAAAGCAAGGCATACTCATAGGCCAGAGCATTTCATCACCAATGTTCTGTACTACAAACTTATGGATGTCTTGCAATTGCTCCAGGGTTTTATAGGTATCGCGTTCCGGTGGCGTGATAAATTCCATTAACGATTCTGAAAAATCCGTTGTAATGAAATGGTGGGTTAACGCCGAGCCCAATGTTGCAGGGTGATCACTGGTGGCAAGAGTGCCATCAGCATTGATGCGCAGACTCTCGCGTTCAATACCATGCTGAATATCTCTCAACGTGGATGCTACATGCGGCTGCTGTAAAATTGTTAACCGTTTAAAAAATGCTTTATCTGTGCTCTGCAAAACCAGTTCCTATAATCTCACCGCGTATCATTGCGGCTTTTCTACGGCAAACCTGATATGCGGAGCATATCGGTTATTTCAAGGGCTTACCAGGGCCTGTTATTCATTGCCCGGCACATTTCGTTATAAAACAGAAACGTCACTGGCAGCGCAATGCCACAGGCCAGGGCATCAGTTCCACCCCAATTCAAGGATATGTATACCCGTAATTAAATTTCCAGATGTATGATTTTTCTGTTTCGGGTTTTGGCCCACTGCGTAATTTGTTCGCCCAGAGTGGCGACATCAGCCACCAGCACCACCTGCATACTATCGCTGTCCAGATGTTTATCTGCAAGAGCATTGAGTTCCTGCAAAGAGATACTGGCGATAATGTTATTTTGCTGATCAGGGTAAGATTTATCCAGTCCATACACCGACATATGTCGTAAAAAACCCGCCTTGCTGCCCGGAGTTTCATACTTTAACGCGTCGCCCTGGGTATAGGCACGACGCATGAATTGCAATTCGGACCCGGTCATCCCGTTGAGTCGATACGTGTCGATTTCGGCAAACAATTCCTCCAGTGCCGCGACTGTGTGTTCCTTGTTAATTGCCCCCCCGGCCTTAAACTGGCCAAGAGTTTTACCTCCGGCAAAAGCGCTGCGGACGCCGTAGGTGTAACCCTTATCTTCTCTGAGGTTCAGATTAATACGACTGTTAAACATGCCTCCCAGCGGAAAGTTCATCAGGTTAGTTTTAAAGTGTTCGCCTGTGGCATCATAGGCCAGGAACGGCTTAACAATGGACACAATTGATTGTGCCGCGTCAGGATCATTGACCAGATAAACCGCTTTGTCCTGTAATCCTGGGAAAGGCTCATAATCCGGAATTTGATAAGGCTCAGTGCGCCACCCGGCCAAAAACTGCAAACTCGCTAACAAAGACTTTTTCGCCAGGCTGCCTACCGCAACCACACTGGCCATGTGGCCATTGTAATATTGCTGGTAAAACTGCTGCACATCCGCCAGTGTAATATTGCTGATGGTAGTAACTGTGCCACTGTCGGGCAAACTAATGCGATTATTTTCACCGTAAAGTACTTTCGAAACCGCTTTGGCAGCCAGCGTTTCGGGATTTTTATCTGCCTGCTGCAAAGACTGTATTAAGCGTGCCTGAAGACGCAGAAAATCATCTTCGTTAAAGGCCGGACGAAAAAGCTTTTCCTCCAGCAATGCCAGCGTTGCCGGGACGTTTTCCTGCAAGCTATTAACCACTACAGAAGTAAACCGGCCACCCGCTGAAAAGCTGATACTACTGCCCAGTTTTGCTAATTCATTGGCCATATCTTCGTTACTGAAGTTTTGCGCCGCTTCTGACATCATCATCGCGGTAACACTGGCCAGCCCGGCTTTATCAATTGGGTCCAAAAGCGGGCCACCTTCCAGATTGAGTACCAGGGTCAGCGTAGGTGTTTCATGCGATTCATGCGCCATCAGACTGATGCCGTTGGCCAGCGTGGTTTGCCAGAAATCTGGTACCTTAACAGCGGGATTTGGGCCAGGTCGCGGCACAATAGCGCGGTCAAAGTCATCCTTGGGGGCTTTGGCTGCACTAAATTCAGAGGCAGACGGTTGGGCAATTTCCCGGGCTCCGGGTTCAAACGATGGCACACTGGCCTGCATTGCAATTTGCCCACGGGGAACAATACTTAAAATCACACTGGCTTTATTTTTCAGATACTGCCGATATACCCGCATCACATCTTCTTCAGTTACCTGACTATATCGCTCCAGATCGTATGCCACCATGTCAGGCTCATTCTCAAAGATCTGATTGGACGCCAGAGTGCTGACTTTACCAGCGACACTTTGCAACCCGAACACAGTGCCGGATTTGATGGCGGCTTTAGTGCGCTGCAGATCGTCCTGACTGACACCGCGCTGCTCAAACTCCAGTAAAGTGTCCTGCATGATCTTTTGCAATTCAGCTAACGACGCCACGCGTTGTGGGTTAGGTAAGGCAATCAATTCAAATTCACAGGCCAGTTCCCGACATGGGTGCCCTACCCCGGCATGTACAGCCCAACCGCCTTTAACCAGATTTTTGTAAAACAGCGAGGTTTTACCGCCCCCCAGAATATCTGACAGCACATCCAATGGGGCTTCATCTTCATGGCGCACATGCACAGTGGGAAAGGTCATTTGTAATAGTGGCAAGTGCACATCGTCTTCAATGGTTACATAGCGTTCTTCCTGCAATGTCACCGGCATCTTAGGGAGCTTTTCCACTTCCTGCCCACGGGGAATACTGCCAAAGTATTTACTGACCCAACTCAGAACCTGCGCTTCATCTATGTCGCCACCAATGCTCAAAACCGCATTATTGGGGCCATACCAACGCTGAAAGAAAGCTTTTAGATCATTCACATCAACGCGATTCAGATCTTCGATGTAACCAATCACAGGCCAATTGTAAGGATGCTGCGCGGGATAAAGTGCCTCGGCTATTTTTTCCGAGCGCAACCCATAAGGCTGGTTATCCACCCGTTGAGCCCGTTCATTTTTAACTGTTTCACGCTGTACTTCGAATTTTTGTTGGGTAACGGCGTTTAGCAAAAATCCCATGCGGTCTGCTTCTAACCAGAGTACCTTTTCCAGTTGATTAGCCGGCACTGTTTGATAGTAATTGGTGCGATCGGAATTGGTGGTGCCATTCATATCACCACCGGCTTCGGTGATCAGCTCAAAGTGTTGTTCATCCGCAACGTTTTCCGACCCCTGAAACATCATATGTTCGAAGAAATGAGCAAAACCGGACTTTCCTGGCGCTTCCCGTGAAGACCCCACATGATAGGTGACATCCACATGAACCAACGGATCTGAAGCGTCCTGATGCAACAATACAATTAAGCCATTATCAAGCTGGAATTTCTTGTAGGGAATGCGGTAATCCCCTGAAACCTCGCTGTTGTCTGCGAGCAATGAGATGCCGGCGGGTATGGCATCTTGCGGGGCTTGTTGTGAACGGTAAGAGCCTGCGTGTTGACAGGCTGCCAGAAACAGTACAGTTAGTACCAATAACGGGGTGTATTTCAACGACATTCATCAATCCTTATATTTACTACTGCTAATAATGACATCTGTCACGGTAGCTGAGAACCGCCAATATGTAACATTCTCTGCGTTTAGGCGTCGACAATAATCTCACCGGGTTCAATATGGATGGCGTGGCAATGCCGGTTTGCGGTGCAGCAAACAACTAAACAGGTTGCAATTTTCGTCACAAAGCTCAAAAATGACGAAATTGGACAGCACGGATTTCTGCAGAGGCGTTTTATGAATCAGGACAAAAACACATTATTTGACACCGAGTTTGGGTTAAACCAATTAAGCGGCAACAGAGAGTTGCTGATCAAAATGTTAGATCGATTTAGTTCAGATTACGCATCCGTCAGCCAGGAGTTGAGTGACGCTATTCAGCAACAGGATATGGCAACCGGCAAGGCCAAAGCACACACCATCAAAGGTGTGGCAGGTAATCTGGGGTTGTGGAAACTGCATCACGCCAGCAAAGACCTGGAGGAAATGTTCAAAGCTTCTGACGCGAATTTTGATGCCTGTTTGGCGGAGTTTTCCACGGTGATGACTGACACATTTGCAGCTCTGGAAAGATTTAAGTCCGGTGACCCGGTAGACACCGATGAGGCTCCGGCAGCAGACTCCGGCAGCGCCACAGACAATGACGCCAAAGCGGAACTACAAAGCTTGTTAGAGAACTTTGAGTTCATCGATGCCGAAAAACTGGCCCGGCTAATGGCCGATGCGGGCATAGACACCGCCAAACAAGCCGAATTAACGCAGGCAATCAGTGACCTGGACTACCCTACCGCCATTGAGTTATTGAATAATTGATGCTGATTTTGTGTCACATTTAGTCAATGCTGAAATCCCGATGTTAGCTGAACACCGGGATTTTTTTATCGTTCACAAGCCCGCCGGGATTTCTGTGCATCAGCAAGGTGACATCAACGGCCTGATGACCTTGTTAAAAGCCCAATTAGATACTGATTCGCTGTGGCTGGTGCACCGATTGGATCAGGTCACCTCGGGTTGTTTGATTGTCGCCCGTAATAAACCCACAGCCAGTCAGTTAGGGGCACAGTTCGAGCGACGTGAAATTACCAAGTATTATCTTGCCTTGTGTGATAAACGCCCGAAAAAACGCCAGGGCTCGGTCATTGGCGATTTAAAGAAAGTCCGCTCAGGCAAATGGACACTAACGCGAAGTCAGGTAAACCCTTCCGTAACCCACTTTTATGATACGGGCATTGGTAATGGACTGCGCCTGCAAGTTTTAAAGCCCTACACCGGACAAACCCATCAATTGCGGGTGGTACTCAATAGTTTAGGCAGTACAATATTGGGAGACAGTCACTACGGCGGCCTGCAAGCAGACCGAACCTATCTGCACGCCTGGCAAATCGGCTTTTCACTGAACGGCGAAGATTTCCACTTTCACTGTTTGCCCGATTCGGGAGAACACTTCCAGACTCCTGAATTTTTACACAAAGTCAGCGCTATCTCACCGGTTGCGGAACACTTCAGCTGGCCCGACAGCAAGCTCAAACGTATCAGCGGTGGCAGCGGTGCTTAATCTGACCATTGTGGGGCGTGGAGCCATAGGCACCTTGCTGGCTGCCAGATGCATCGAACAGAATATTGCTTTTCAAATGTGGTGGCGAGACGCGGTGACTACACCTTTATCTATCACAATGAAAGACGGGAAACAGCACCAGTTCCAGCAGGGAAAAGGCCAGGCACCCGATATCTTGATTTTGCCCCTGAAAGCCTGGCAAATAGCCCCGGCGTTGGATGAGTTTGCTGAACATATTCCCACAAGCTGTTGCATAGCGCTGTTACACAATGGTATTGGCACAGAAACGCTGGCTCTGAATGCATTCCCCGACAATCCGTTGGTGAGACTCACCACCAACCGGGCAGCCAAAAAGCAACAGGATACCGTGCTGGAAACCGGGTATGGCAACAGTCAGGCTGGCTGGTTGCGAACGCCTGGCGATCAGGTTAAACAAGAAACTGAAGCGCTGTTCAACCGGTTGTTATCCCCATGTGAATGGCATCGAGATATTCGCATCCCGCTGTGGAATAAACTGGCAATCAACTGTGTTATCAATCCGCTGACCGCGATCCATAATATTGCAAACGGTGGCTTACAATCGCCACACTATCAGCAACTTATTGCGCAACTACTGGACGAGTTTCTGCTTGTTGCTCAGGCAGAAAAGCTAACTTTCGAAAAGTCCGATTTAGAGCACAATGTGAGCCAGGTCATTGCAATGACTGCCGAAAACTATTCATCCATGCATCAGGACATACATTTTAAACGTCCAACGGAAATTGATTACATCAATGGCTACTTGCTGCAGGTAGCGGCCAGCCACGGTATCACCCTGACGGCACACCAGGCGTTGTATGCTCAGATCCGACAACTGGAATCTGTATAGGCAATAATCAGGGCCGATAAACTTTCACGTTGTCAAAGCCACGTTCTTTTAACACCAACGCCTGCATTTTGCTCATCACACCGCGATCGCAGTAGAGGTAATAGGTTTTTGTCTGATCCAGCTCACTGTACTCTGAGGACAACTTGTAAAAAGGAATGTGTGCCATGCTGCAGTGTTCGATTTGCAGAGGGTTGTGATCTCGCTCAGCAGGGGCGCGAATATCCAGCAACACGTCGCCGGGGGCCAGCTGATTACTGGATTCAACAGCAACGATTTGTTGCTCACTTTTTTCACCCAGGTTTTTAATATCTTCAACATTCGCGTCGGCAACCACCTTGTCAATCAGGCTTAGATCACATTTGGTTTCTTCTTCCAAAACCTTGTCCAGAGGCGCTCTGACATTGGGTTTGATGGAGATTACACCACAGTATTCCGGCATAGATTTGGCAAAATCTTCGGTACCGATTTTACGGGCAACATCGATGATGTCGCTTTTATCTGAACAAATCAGCGGCCGCACTACCAGTTTGCTGGTGGCCTGATCAATGACATACAAATTACTTAACGTTTGACTGGATACCTGACCCAGACACTCACCGGTTACCAGACCATTGATTTGCAAATTATCGGCCACAATGCTGGCTGCTCTTAGCATCATGCGTTTTAAAACCACCCCCATGTAGCCGTTTTCCACATTCTGCAGAATATCAGCAACAATGGGTTCAAAGTCCACCGCAATAAATTTTACCCGATGAGATGGGCTGTAGTTTTTCCACAAATAATGGCTGACTTCCCGCACGCCAATTTCATGCTCTCTGCCACCCAGGTTAAAAAAACAAAAATGCGTTTTCGCACCGCGCCGTATCATCTGGTAACTGGCAACACCGGAATCGAATCCGCCGGACATCAGTGACAATACATCTTCCTGGCTGGGCAATGGCATACCGCCAAGGCCTTTAAATTTGCGTTCTACCAGAATGAGTTTGTTGCGGTCGATTTCCAGGCTAATGGTGACATCCGGGTGCTTTAATTTGACGCCGCCGGTTTCACAAAACTGATTGATTCCGCCACCAACGTAAGCTGCCACTTCCGTTGAGGAGAAAGGCTGATCGCCTTTGCGTTTAACCCGCACGGCAAAGGTCTTGCCTTTTAATTGATGCTGCCAAACCGCTTTTACCTGCTGGTAAATGTCATCCATATCGGTATATTCAGATTCCTGAACCACCAGACATTGGTCAATACCGGGTATCCGGGCCAACAGGTATTCTGCCCGTTCACCAAAGCGGGCGGCATCCGATTTGATATTAACCAGAATTTTATCCCACTGATTCTGAATCGCGCAGGGAATGTGGTTTTGCCCGAGGATTAGACGTATATTGGATTCCAGTAAACGAATAAAGCGCTTTCGCACATCTTTACTTTTGATGGTGATCTCAGGATGTAGCTTTACCAGGAATCTCACGTCTCTCTCCGGCCGAAAAAAGCGCCGATTATACTCTCATCGCAATCCCAGTAAACCTTATATTGTCCGGTCCCGGAAAACCCGTTGATTGGCTTAGGATTCTTCTTCTGATATCGAGATAGGTTCAGAGAATTTAGGCTTGCCCTGATTAATGGCGATCTCAACCCGACGGTTGCGGTTGTCATCAGACTCCTGACCAGGCATTTCCAGCGGTTGGGTGTCGGCTCGTCCCACGACTTCCATGCGACCTTCATCGAACCCCGGCACTAATCTGAGGACTTCGGCCACTGCGACCGCCCGCTGCGAAGACAGATCCCAGTTTGAACGATATAACTCATTAGAAATATGCTGGCTGTCGCTGTGACCTGACACCGCAATTTCACCGGGCATATCCACCAACAGAGCGCCGACTTTTTGAATCACCGGAATAAACTGCGGCTGTAAAAACGCCGAACCCGCCGAGAAGGACCCTTTTTCCCGAATGCGTATTACGATTTGCTGACCCAGGGATTCCATCTCGATGGAGCCGTCCACAATTTCCTGTTGCAGCTTTTCAGCAACTTTTTTCATGTTTTCGTTGATCTGTTCCTGACTCTGAGGTTGCGTAGGCGAAGAAGAGGATGAATCAGTAGCCGTTTGCTGCGCCTGACCACCTCGCTCCTGTCCCCGCTGTTTCTGACGGCCACCGGCTGAGTCTTCATCGCCAGCCTGAAACTCCAGCATTTGCTGAGTCATTTCAATGGTTTGCTGTTGGATATTTTCTATGGGAGTGGGATCAGGTCTGCCAGGACGGAATTCCATGGCAATAACACTGGTGCCTTTGGGGATATCTTTAACTTCTATCTTGTTTTGCACACCAAACGCAAATTTCATAGAACCGGCAATTTGCTTAAACTTGAGTACATCCATTTCTGAGAACGCCAACAACAGTACAAAGAAGCACATTAACAGTGACATCAGATCAGCGAATGTTCCCATCCAGGCGGGCAGGCCTTCGGGGGGGCATTTGGGACATTCTTCAGCTTCTTCACTCATTGACTTTACTCAATTAATCTTCGGGCTTAGCCGCACCGCGTTTTGTGGAAGCAAGGTAACTTTTCAGAATACCTTCGATAACTCTGGGGTTTTGCCCATCGGCAATACCAATAATGCCATCTAATACCAGACTTTGATTTACCTTCTCTTCGTCTTTGCGGTTTCCCAGTTTAGTCGCTACCGGTAAACAAATAACGTTGGCAAAAAACGCCCCATACAGTGTGGTCAGAAGTGCCACCGCCATCGCCGGCCCAATGGCTTTAGGGTCATCCATATTAGATAGCATGGCCACCAAACCTATTAGTGTGCCGATCATACCCATCGCAGGTGCAACATCACCCATGCCTTTGAATATAGTGGCGCCAAATTCATGTCTTTCAGTAGTTAACGAAATATCTTTGTGCAACGTAGTGCGCACAACATCGATATCGTGACCGTCCACCAGCATATCTACGCCCTTTTGCATAAATGAATTTTCGATTTCCGCTTCTTCAAGCGCCAAAAACCCCCCCCTTTCTGGCGGCATCAGCCATTTCAACAATTTTCTGAATTAACTCATCCGGGGCTTCAATTTTAAACATAAAAGCTTTTGCAGCAATTTTACCTGCGCCAAAAAATTGCCCTAAGGTTACCTGTGACAGTACGACAAAAATAGTGCCTCCAAATACGATAAGTAATGATGGAACATTGATAAACATGCCCATCTCGCCACTCATCACCATGGACATCACTACAAAACCAATGGCGCCTATCATGCCTATTAGCGTTGCCAGATCCACACTGTCCTCCCCGAATAATTATAATCTGATGGTCAACAACACCAACCTCTGGCGCATTTTATTGCTTTACTTCATGCATTAAGTTGCTGACTTAACAACCATTCTATCGGCAAAGTGACATTTTTCCAGAGGAATAAAATCATTTTATTTCAGGAATGCTGGTATTCTGGTCTCTGCAACGGCGCCAGAATTTTAATTGACCCCTGGTTTTTGCTTATGTATCTTGCGCCTTCACATTCTGGCAGAGCGAACGAAATGACGACCGACAACAGGAATACCGATACCAGTTTCGAGCAATCCTTGCAGTCACTGGAAAAAATAGTGAGCGCAATGGAGCAAGGCGAATTGTCCCTGGAAGACGCATTGAGTTCTTTTGAGCAGGGCATAAAATTGGTACGGGACTGCGAGGAAAAGTTAAAATCAGCAGAGCAACGTGTCAGGATACTGACCCAAACGGATGATGACATGACCCTGCAATCGTTTGAAGAATCCCCGGATCAAAACTGACCGCTATGAAATGGAAAACCGCCGCGTCGCGCTACGCCGAAGAAATCACGCATTTGCTGGAAAAGGTGTTGGGTGAATACCCGATGCTACCCGGTGAACTACAAAAGGCTATGGGCTATAGTTTGTTTTCCGGCGGTAAACGGGTCAGGTCTTTCCTGGCACTTTCCAGCGCGGAAATGTTGCACCTGCCACATGAAAAAATGCTGCATTTTGCAGCCGCAGTTGAATGTATTCACACCTACTCACTGATCCATGATGACCTACCCGCTATGGATAATGACGACCTGCGCCGCGGTAAACCCACCTGCCACATTGTGTATGGTGAAGATATTGCAATTTTAGCCGGTGATGCGTTACAGACCATGGCGTTTGAGATAATTAGTCAGGCACCTCAATTGACTGCCAGTGAAGCCATCAGCGCGATTCGGATACTGAGCTCTGCCTCCGGGTTACAGGGCATGTGTGGGGGGCAATCGGTGGATTTGTTTCAGGCAGGAAAGTCCATCGCCCAACAAGATTTGGAATTGATGCACCGCCTGAAAACCGGTGCACTGATAAATGCCAGCATCCGTTTTCCAACCCAGTTGGCGGGGCTACCAGCTCACGAAAACGAATTGTTGCATAAATTTAGCCAGGCAATTGGCCTGGGCTTTCAGGTCCAGGATGATATTTTGGATATTGAAGGCAGTACCGAGCAACTGGGTAAACCTCAGGGTTCAGATATTAGTGCTGATAAAAACACCTATCCGGCATTAATGGGCATGGCTGGCGCTAAACAATACTTACAACAACTACACGACGAAGCTAAACAGGCCTTGTTAGCACTACCTTACAACACAGAAATTTTGCTATCATTCACCGATTACCTGTTTAGTCGTAACCACTAAGGCACTCTTTACCTAACATGACCCTGGATATTTCTCATTACCCTTTACTGGCTAAGATTCATAGCCCTGAAGATTTAAGGCTTTTACCCAAAGAAGACCTGAAGCAGGTGGCCGATGAATTAAGAGCTTACCTGTTAGCCAGCGTCAGTCAAAGTAGTGGTCATTTTGCCTCTGGATTAGGTACCGTTGAGCTGACTGTGGCGTTACATTATGCCTATAACACGCCTTTTGACCGCTTGTTGTGGGATGTAGGTCATCAGGCTTATCCACATAAGATTTTAACCGGGCGGCGCGATCGCATTACCAGTATCCGTAAAAAGGGCGGGCTGCATCCGTTTCCCTGGCCACCGGAAAGTGAATTCGACACCTTTGCAGTGGGTCACTCCTCCACCTCCATTTCCGCTGCTCTGGGCATGGCTATCGCCGCGGAAAAAGAGCAAAAAGGTCGCAAAGTTGTTGCCGTAATCGGTGACGGCGCTATGACCGCCGGTATGGCATTTGAAGCGCTTAACCACGGTGGTGACATCAGCAAAGACATGCTGGTTATCCTAAATGACAATGAAATGTCCATTTCGGAAAACGTGGGCGCTCTGAACAGCCATCTTGCCCGTCTGCTGACCGGGAGTTTCTTTAACTCCATCCGCGACGGAGGCAAAAAACTGCTGTCAAATGTCCCACCCATCAAAGAATTTGCCAGCCGTGCAGAAGAGCACATCAAAGGCATGGTGGTACCGGGCACTATTTTTGAAGAATTGGGGTTTAACTATATCGGGCCAATTGATGGTCACGATGTTAACGGCGTGGTGGATACCCTCACTAATATGCGCAACCTCAAAGGCCCACAGATACTGCATGTGGTCACCAAAAAGGGCAAGGGTTACGAAGAAGCAGAAAAAGATCCGATTAAATTTCACGCTGTACCAAAATTTAATCCGGCGGAAAATGCCTTACCCAAGTCCAGTGGCAGTGCCCCCACCTTCAGCAAGGTGTTTGGTGACTGGATTTGCGACATGGCCGCTCAGGACAAAAAACTCATGGGCATAACACCGGCCATGCGGGAAGGCTCAGGACTGGTTCAGTTTTCACAGCAATATCCAGAGCAATATTTTGACGTGGCGATTGCCGAGCAACACGCTGTGACCCTTGCAGCCGGACTGGCCATTGATGGCTTAAACCCCGTAGTGGCTATTTATTCTACCTTTTTACAGCGGGCGTATGACCAGCTGATCCACGATGTTGCTTTACAGAACCTGCCGGTGCTGTTTGCCATAGACAGAGCTGGCATAGTGGGCGCTGATGGCCCCACCCATCAGGGTGCTTTTGATATTTCTTATTTGCGCTGCATTCCTAATATGGTGATTATGACACCTGGCGATGAACAGGAGTGCCGCGATATGTTGTATACCGGCCACCTGTTGCAACAACCTGCTGCGGTGCGTTACCCCAGAGGTGCGGGTAAAGGTATTGAGGTCAGTGCCACCATGAACCAATTGGCCATCGGTAAGTCGCGTAAACTGAAGGATGGCGAGAAGGTTGCCCTGTTGAACTTCGGCACCTTATTGCCCTATGCCGAAGCGGCCGCAGACGCACTTAACGCCACCTTGGTAGACATGCGATTTGTTAAGCCATTAGATGAGAATGCCATTCAGGAGGTGATCAAAACTCACAGCCTGATTGTGACCCTGGAAGACAATGCCATTGCCGGAGGTGCTGGAAGTGCTGTTGCAGAATACATTAACAGCCAGCCGCAGATGGTAAAAGTGCTGCACCTCGGCATACCGGATGAATTTATTATGCAGGGCACGCAGGAAGAAATGTATCAGGAGTTAGGTTTGGATACCCAGGGCATTACCCATAAAGTGCAGTCATTCTTGCAAACGCTGGGCGCATAACTCAGCGCCTCTGCAACGGGTTGTGCCTTGTTTCAGACGGTCAGCAAGCCGTAATGTAACAGAGCCTGCATGGTCAGTAACGACAATACGCCAGCAATAATATCGTCCAACATTATGCCCAGTCCGCCATGAACCTGCCTGTCAAAGTAACTGATAGGCCAGGGTTTCAGGATATCGAATAAACGAAACACCAGAAAACCAACTGCGAGATTAGTGATGCTCAGCGGTACGGCAATCATGGTGATCATCATACCAGCCACTTCATCCCAGACGATTGCAGAATGATCGTGAACGCCCATGTCTCTTGAAGCGACTTCACAAATGTAAATACCAATCAGTGAAACCGCCAACACCAGGGCCACCTGACCCGACACCGGCAACAAGGGTAATAAAAAGACGAAAGGCAGCGCCGCTAAGGTGCCGAAAGTGCCCGGCATAAATGGCGCCAGTCCACTGCCAAAGCCCAGCGCCAGAAAGTGCCATGGATTGCTCAGCCTGAGCTTTTTCAGAGCCGTTTTTTTAGTGGCGCGATCCATGTCAGCGGTAACTCCTGACGTTAGTGATTAAAGTGTTGAAAACCGTTTTCCGGCAAATGGAAGGGTTTGTCACCTTTGGTGAGTTCCATTTTTTCAGCAACGCCGTTTATGCGTCCGATACAGGTTGCCGAAACGTTGCAATTGGCCAGCGCGGTTTCCAGGCTGCCTTTTTGCTCATCCGCTACCGTGAACAGTAACTCATAATCATCACCCGATGTCAGGGCGTATCGAATCCCTTCTTCCTGACCGACTGTAGCCAGCATCGCTTCTGACAAGGGTAAACGCGTTACGTCCACCTGAGCACCAGTTTGGGAAGCAAACAAGATATGTTGCAGATCAGATTTTAGCCCGTCTGACAAATCGATACAGGAGGTCGCGATACGTCTCAGTGTTGTGCCTACCAGCAATCGCGGGGTCGGAAAGTTAAGCCGGTCGATCAGAAAATTGCGATGTATCGGCTCTGCCGGTTTCAGGTTTTGCAACAGATCCAGACCAAGTCCAGCATCCCCCAGCGTGCCGGTGACATAAATCCAGTCGCCGGGTTTTGCCCGGGAGCGCATTAACGCCTGACCTTCAGGAATAAAACCTTGTGCAGTAATGGTGATGGACAAAGGCCCCTGCACCGTATCACCGCCAATCAACTGAATAGAGTAGTAATCAGTGAGTTCCTGCAGGCACAAGGAAAAATCCCTGAGCCAGGTTTCATCGTATTGCGGAATAGACAAAGACAAACTGATCCAGGCCGGTTCGGCACCCATGGCCGCCAGATCGCTCAGATTTACCGATAGAGCCTTATGAGCTACAGCCCTGCCAGAGGTATTTTTCGGAAAGTGCACACTCTCGGCCAGGGTATCTGTAGTGGTCACTAACTGTTGCCCTTCGGGTACTGTTGTGAGCGCACAGTCGTCGCCTATGCCAAGCTGAACATCCCGGCGCTGATAGCTTTTAGACAGGAAGTAGCTTTTGATAATATCAAATTCTTTCACATTTTCACCGGATTAGCGCTTAACTTCATCCTTGCGCAACAGGCGGACGGCTTTGTCCAGTACCCCGTTGATAAACTTGTGGCTGTCAGCCGCACCAAACTGTTTACCCAACTCAATGGCTTCATTGATAACCACTTTGTAGGGTACGTCGAGGCGTTGTGTCAGTTCGAAGGCAGCAAGGCGTAAAATAGCCTTTTCAATCGGGTCAATCTCGCTTATTGGACGGTCTGTTACATACAGTTTATAGCTGTCGTCCAACTCATCGACATGCTCAGCGACATAGCGCAATGCTTCCTGAAAGAAGCTCATGTCCACTTTATTCATATCTTGTTGTGTGGCGACATTTAACTCGATTTCAGAAACCGGGTTACCCGTCATCTGCCAGGAATAGATGGCTTGCATCGCCAGTTCTCTGGCTTTTTTACGTCCGGCTACTTTCACGACTTATACTCCAGCCAACTGGTCAATAACGTTGGCCATTTCCAGGGCGGAATGCGCCGCTTCTGCACCTTTGTTGCCTGCTTTGGTACCTGAGCGCTCAATCGCCTGCTCAATACTGTCTGTGGTGATCACACCAAAGGCAACCGGAATGCCGAACTCTAAAGACACCTGTGCCAGGCCTTTATTACATTCTCCGGCAACAAAATCAAAATGGGGAGTGCCACCACGGATCACCGCACCAATGGCAATAATGGCGTCAAATTTACCACTTTCTGCGGCCTTTTTAGCCACCAGGGGTAACTCGTACGCACCCGGTACTTTAATGACTGTAATATCTTGCTCATTCACTTCACCTGCTCTGTCCAGGGTGTCAATCGCACCTTCGACCAGATGGTCAACAACAAAGCTGTTAAAACGCGACACCACAATGGCGAATTTTTTGCCTGTGGCTCTGATATTACCTTCCACAATGTTCATATAATCTTGCCTCAATAATTGGTCCGGAATTTGGCTGGCGCGGATTCTACCACACCTGCCCGCTATTCACCGGATTTTTTGTATTATTTCATCAGACCCTGCCGGGTCTTCAATCTTTAGTCAGAAAGCGTTTCTACCACTTCTAAACCATACCCGGACAAGGCATGATATTTAACCGGTTTACTGAGCAATCGCATCTTCTGCACACCCAGTGTTTTTAAAATCTGACAACCGACACCAACGGTTCTGGAAGTGCCCTTCCACAAATTAGTGACCGCCTTCTCGCCTTTGTCTTCAGCTTCAAATTGCTGTACCACGTGTACCAGCTCGTCACTGGTTTCTTCACGGCCTAAGATCAACAATACGCCACCGTCAGCGGCAATGCGTTTCATGGCTTGCGGTAAATCCATGGAGCGATCAATAGAACGGCCTGAACCCAGCACATCACTGAAGGTATTGCGCAAGTGAACCCTTACCAGGGTGGGCTCTTCCGGTGTGATATTGCCTTTACACAACGCGAAGTGTACCTGATTGTCGATAGTGTCTTTAAAGGTAGCCAGTTCAAATTCCCCGTGTTCGGTGGGCAATTTGCAGGTGGCCACCTGCTCGACTGTAGCTTCGTTGATATTGCGGTATTCGATGAGATCGGCAATTGTGCCCAGTTTCAGATCGTGTTTTTTGGCAAAGGCTTCCAACTCCGGGCGGCGCGCCATGGTGCCATCGTCGTTGAGCACTTCCACGATCACGCCAGCCGGTTCACAGCCCGCCAAACGCGCCAAATCTACCGCGGCTTCAGTATGACCAGCCCGGTTGAGCACCCCGCCTTCTTTGGCAATCAGCGGGAATATGTGGCCTGGCTGAACAATATCTGTCGCCACCGCGTCGGGCGCAACGGCAGCCAAAATGGTTCGGGCCCGATCAGCGGCTGAAATCCCGGTAACAACCCCTTCAGCGGCTTCAATCGATACGGTAAAATTAGTGGAAAACTGTGCGCCATTGTTTTCCACCATTAATGGCAATTTTAACTTTTTGCAGCGCTCCTGGGTCATAGGTAAGCACACCAGTCCTCTGGCATGAGTTACCATAAAGTTAATCGCTTCCGGCGTAACATGTTCTGCGGCCATGATGATATCGCCTTCATTTTCACGATCTTCGTCATCCATCAGGATGACCATTTTACCGTTGCGAATATCTTCGAGGATTTCTTCTGTGCTGTGTAATGACATAATTTAATTTACTGTAGGGTTGATGGCACAGTGAATGTAGTGCGTCTGCATTCACCAGCCAGATTTTTATTGCGAACAATTGCGGTGGCGAATTGTACTATCGTAGATAACCATTTTCAGCTAAAAACGACAGATTAATCGCATTTCCTGTGGTCTCGGCCGCTTTATCGCCCAACATCAGCCGTTCCAGATAGCGGGCGATCACATCCACTTCCAAATTAACCCGGGTGCCGGTTTGATAATGTTGGATGATGGTCTCCTGCAATGTGTGCGGTACCAATGTCAGCTTAAACTTAGCGCCCTGCACATCATTGACGGTCAGACTGACACCATCTACGGTAATCGAGCCTTTCTCAGCGATGTAGCGCGCCAGATTATCCGGCGCTTTCACCCAAATCTCCCAGGTCTGACCGGTGTTCTCGATACTGGCAATTTCGCCCACGCCATCGACATGACCACTGACGATATGTCCGCCCAGCCGGGATGTTGCCATCAGGGCCTTTTCCAGATTCACAGCCATACCTTGTTGATACGCCGCAAATCCGGTGCGCTTGATGGTTTCCATGGATACATCAGCAACATAGTGTTGCGCGGAGAACTCTACAACCGTCAGACACACACCATTGGTGGCAATGCTATCACCTAATTGCACATCAGCCATATCCAGCTTGCCAACATTAATGCTGACTCGCATATCACTCCCCCGGGCCTGCATTGAAGCAATACTGCCAACAGATTCGATGATTCCGGTAAACACGGTGACTCCTCTGATTTTTGTTTATACAAAGTGGGCGGTGATTTTCAAATCTTCGCCCACCATTCGGGTGTCTGAAAAACGCATTTCCGGCACCTGATCCATTGATTTAAATTCGGGTAATTGCAACAGACTAAAGCCTGCACTGCCCATTAGCTTCGGTGCTAAATAGACAATCAGCTCATCCACTAAATTGGCCTGCACAAATGCCCCCCCAAGACGACTGCCCACTTCCAGCCAAACATCATTAATTTGTCGCTGCGCCAGACAGGTTAAAACTGCGTGTAAATCAATCTTATCCGCTGACGTTGGCGCTTGCCACTGCTCGATTCCGGCCTGGGTTAGCAACGGATTCGGCTGGCGGTTAACCACCAAAACACGGTTATCGGCGAAGACCTTAAGTGCCGGGTGCAGCTGATTACGGCCATCCAGAATCACCCGCAATGGCTGGCGGATATCACCGGGGTATTGTTGTTGCACTGATCCGGGAAGTTCGTCAGCCCTGATCGTCAGAGCCGGGTTATCCGCCAACACCGTACCCGATCCACTCACAATGGCGCAACTGCGCGCTCTGTGTTCCTGCACATCACGACGTGCCGCGGTGCCGGTAATCCACTGACTAACGCCATTGGACAGGGCGGTTTTTGCGTCCAAAGACGCGGCCATCTTTAATGTGACTCTGGGTAAGCCCTGCAACTGTCGCTTGAAGAACCCCTTATTTAACGCGGTAGCCTGAGTTTCCATTAAACCAATGTCCACCTGAATACCCGCGTCACGCATCTTTTTAATGCCGTTTCCGGCCACTTTGGGATTCGGGTCCTGCATTGCCACTACAACCCGTCGCACCCCCGCCTTTATCAGCGCATCAGAGCAAGGCGGCGTGCGCCCATGATGGGAACAGGGTTCCAGGGTTACATAAGCGGTTGCCCCCCGGGCGCGGTTATTCGCCTTGTTTAGTGCTTCTGCTTCGGCGTGGGGGCCACCGGCTTTTAAATGAAAGCCTTCTGAAATAATGTCACCGTTTTCTGCCACCAGAACACAGCCGACATTGGGATTGGGAGAAGTAGTATAGCGGCCCTGTTCCGCTAATTTCAGGGCGCTGGCCATGTGTCTGGCGTCGATATCAGAAAACATACTAATCTCCGAGGCGAGCGATTTCTTCACTAAACTCTTTGATATCTTCAAAGGAGCGATACACAGACGCAAACCGCACATAGGCCACCTTATCCAGTTCGATCAGCTCGGCCATTATCAGATTTCCCACCAGCTCACTGCTGATTTCTCTTTCGCCGGTACCACGTAAATGGGATTTAATGCGGTGGATGCTTTGTTCAATTTTTTCGGTATTCACCGGACGCTTTTCCAGTGCCCGTTGCATCCCCGCTCTGAGCTTATCTTCATTAAAGGGCTCGCGTTTACCATCGCGCTTAACAATACGAGGCATCACCAATTCGGCTATCTCAAACGTGGTATAACGCTCATGACAATTTGTGCATTCCCGACGACGGCGCACCTGGTGGCCTTCGGAGACGAGTCGGGAATCAATCACTTTTGTTTCCTGGGTCATACAAAACGGGCAAATCATGCTGGCGTGATCCTGAGTAACTAACAATAAACGCGGTTCTGATATAGGTGTAAAAACGCTTTTTTCAAGGCTCAAACGAACAGACTATTTATACCGAATGTGAATGCTTAACAGATATTTTGTCAGGCACGTGTAGTCCCGGGCACAGCAGATAGTGATGGAAGCTTAAAACCAGCGTTCAGCAAAGCAAATTCTGACGCTCTTTGCCTTGCATATTAAAGCCCCCGTTTGACGTCCTTTTCCCAAAACTCATCCACTAATATCGCCAACATATCGTGCAGATGTTCTTCAAATTCCTCGAGATTTTGTCCGAATATCGCCAGGTATTTTTCTGCCTGTGCGTGTGTCAGGTTCTTATTCAGTGCCCGAAACTGCATTTCCGGCAATTTCTTGTTCATACGTGCAACAATCTCCCATCTGACGAAGTCAGAATGCAGGTTCTGCACCCTTTGCTGCGCGTACTTACAGTAGTCCTGAATATGATCAATACCTGCCGGTCCCATACAACCGGGTTCAACGCGAAACAACACATGTAGCTTCTGATCTTCCGGCAGGGTTGTTATTTCTGTCATTCTATCAATGTTTTACTGTCAAACTTATTAACACAACATAACCGAAACTGAGTAAATTGCAAAATTGCTTTAGCAACGGGCTGGTTTAAAAAGTCAGTACGCCACAGTTTCATGCTCTGCATCTGTTACTCAGCGGGTTACCGGCAAATGTCGATTGATAAAATCATCGATAGCCTTAAGGGCCGCCATACGGTGCTCTGCTTTGCTGAGGTAATGATCCCCTTCTTCCAGCTCCACATATTTTACATCGACATCGGTATGTTCCAGCTCATCAAACATGTTTTCAGACTGGTGGTCCGGTACCACCTCATCTTGCGTACCATGAATAAGTAACACCGGAATTTTAATTTTATCTGCATGATTTATCGGTGAAATTGCCTCGATATGGTCTTCATCAACTTCACCTTCAGAAATGAGTTTTTGCCAGTAGGCTACTACCCAGTGATCGCTGCCATAGTCATAGCGTTCATCCCGCAACATGCGTTCGATGTCTGCGACGCCATTTAAGGATACGGCGCATTGGTACAGATCCGGTGTAAACGCCGCGCCGGCCAGGGCGGCATAGCCTCCGTAACTGCCACCGACAATACACACCCGATTGGGGTCAACATAACCGGATTTTACCAGGGTATTTACTGTATCAGTTAAATCGTCCTGCATTTTACGGCCCCACTCACCGCGTCCTTTCAGGGTAAACTCTGCGCCAAAACCACGGGACCCGCGAAACTGCGGTTGCATCACCAGGTAACCGCGACTGGCAAAATACTGAGCCAACCAGTCAAATTCAATGCGATCATAAGATTCAGGGCCACCGTGTGGCAACATAATCGCCGGTAAGTTCTTTAATTCTTCCACCGCCGGTAGCGTTAACAGAGTAGGTAGGCGCAGACCATCTCTGGCTTTTATCTCCGTCTGAAAAACCTGATTAATTTGATTTACCGCTAAGTCAGGTCGACCGGAAGCGATAAACTTAAACTCGCCTTTGCTGTAGAGATAGTAATCCCCCGGACTATCAATACCCTCCAGCATAAAAATCATGTGTTGCCAGTCAGGTGAATAGCTCACCAAAGTGACCGAATGGTCCGGTAAATCTTTAATGACCTGATCCACGACTTTTTGCACTGTGGGATCAAAAAAATCATAACTGGGCTTAAACCCAGCATAACTGACACCGTGTACAACGCGGTTGTGATCAGTCAGCACATACCCCACATCTTTGTCTTCCGGATTAAAAATTGGTCCTGACACGGTGCCGTCTTTTAGCGCCATCGTGAAATAGGCGCGGCGACCATTTTCCCCCTTGGTTAACATCACCAGACTGTTTAAATCCGCGGTAAGCCCCACAAAAGATCGGGTGCGAACTTCGGTTTCCTCCTGAAAAATTTTCTGCCAGTCATCATCAATCAATACATCGACCCGATGCTGATTTGTTTTGTTATTGTAACGCTCTCTGGCAATCATTTTGTCGTTGTGAATAAAATAATCGATAGCGTCATGAACGCCTCTTTTTACCGGTCGTGGCGTGCGCCGACCAGAGAGTTTCACTTTCATCAGGGCATAGGCACTCTCTGTATGCCAGGCAGGCATGTAGGCATACTTACCGTCGCTGCTCAACCCCACAATGGTGCCTAAATCCGATTGGCCTTTGTAAATGCCTTCCCCTAACACCAGTATCTGGCGTACCCGGTTTTCAGTGATTTTAAATGAATAGGCAGCACTGATATCGTGTCGGCCGCGAAAACCAAAGATACGGGATTGTCTACGGCCACCAGGATCAGGGTGTCATCGTCCACAAACCAGGCGTGGCTGGGACGAATACGGGAGATATCAACCCCTCTCAGCATCTTGTTATTTTCCAAATCATGAATGATGTACATTTCACGATTTTCTTTGGCCATTCGATAACCAATTAGTTTACCGCTGGGTGATACTTCCATCATGCTGACATTCGGCAGTGCGCCGTAAATATCTAGTGGTACTAATGAATCTGAAGCTATCGCTTTAAGGCAAAACAACGCGCAGATAAAAGACAGGATTAACTTTTTCACGACCTTTCCCTGGTTAATACTAGAAAACGACGTGGATTTTAATAAATAGCAGGCAATAAAGAAAGGCTAACAAAAAGCCAGCATAAGCTGGCTTTTGAAAGATTTGTTTACAACTTAAGCGTAAACAGGGAATCGCTTACACAGTGCCATTACCTGTTCTTTCACGCTGGCAATGTTGGCTTCGTCTTCGATGTTGTCCAGAACATCACAAATCCAGTTGGCTACCTGAGCCGCTTCTTCGTCACCAAAACCACGACGGGTAATGGCTGGCGTGCCGATACGCAAACCACTGGTCACAAAGGGCGAACGCGGATCGTTTGGTACCGCATTTTTGTTCACCGTAATATAAGCTTTACCCAATGCCGCGTCAGCATCTTTACCTGTGATGTCTTTATCAATCAGATCCAACAGGAACAGGTGATTGTCGGTACCATCGGAAACAATCTTATAACCGCGATCCTGAAACGCTTTGCACATGGCTTTCGCGTTTTTAACAACTTGCTGTTGGTAAACTTTAAACTCAGGCTGCAAGGCTTCTTTAAAAGCAACCGCTTTAGCCGCAATAACGTGGCACAAAGGTCCGCCCTGGCCACCCGGAAATACTGCGCTGTTCAGCTTCTTGTAAATAGCTTCATCTCCGCAGGCTGATAAGATCAGACCACCACGAGGACCCGCTAAAGTCTTGTGAGTAGTTGTAGTAACAACGTGAGCGTGTGGTAGCGGATTCGGGTAAACGCCCGCGGCAACCAAACCTGCAACGTGAGCCATGTCCACTAATAAATAAGCGCCAACACTGTCAGCAATTTCACGGAATTTTGCCCAGTCAACAATACCTGAGTAAGCCGAGAAGCCACCGATAATCATTTTCGGCTTGTGTTCTTCAGCTAACGCTTTAACCTGCTCGTAATCGATTTCACCGGTTGCTTCGTTCAATCCGTATTGCACAGCCTTGTATAACTTACCTGAGAAGTTAACGTGCGAGCCGTGAGTCAGGTGACCACCGTGGGCCAGGCTCATGCCTAATACAGTATCGTTGGCCTCTAACAACGCCATGAAGACCGCTGAGTTCGCCTGAGATCCCGAATGCGGCTGAACGTTGGCGTAATCAGCACCGAATAATTGTTTAGCACGTTCAATGGCCAGCTCTTCTGCCACATCAACGTGTTCACAGCCACCGTAATAACGCTTACCCGGGTAACCTTCAGCATATTTATTGGTTAATTGCGAACCCTGAGCCTGCAATACGCGTGGACTGGTATAGTTTTCTGAGGCAATAAGTTCAATATGGTGCTCCTGGCGCACCGTTTCGGCCTGGATTGCATCCCACAATTCTGGGTCAAAATCAGCAATATTCATGTCTTTGGACAGCATCGCACTTCCTTCAGGTTAATAGGAAAAAGAAAAGCCGGGGGGATGACATATCCAGCGCCCGCCTCAAGGGTTTCGGTATGATAGCGATTTTCCCGCTTTTGTACATATGCAGCACCGAATCAATATACACTGAGTTATACAGCAATCGCATAGATAAGCTGACAGGTCGGATATGCAGGAGTTAAAATTTGGGCCTGACTTATCAACCCGGTTTGGATTACAATATCGCTAATCTAACTGACCAAAAGTATTTACATGTCACAATACGTTTATACCATGTCTCGGGTTGGCAAAATCGTGCCCCCAAAACGACAAATTCTGAAAGATATCTCACTGAGCTTTTTCCCTGGCGCCAAAATCGGTGTTTTGGGCCTCAACGGTGCCGGTAAATCTACGCTGTTACGCATTATGGCGGGCATCGATACTGATATTGAGGGTGAAGCGCGTCCGCAACCTGGATTAAATGTTGGCTATCTGCCGCAGGAGCCAAAACTGGACGAAAGCAAAGACGTGCGCGGCAATATCGAAGAAGCCGTTGCCGATGTAGTGCACGCCCTCAAGCGTCTGGACGAAGTCTATGCTGAATACGCAATGCCTGACGCCGATTTTGATGCCCTGGCCAAAGAGCAAGGTGAACTGGAAGCCATTATTCAAAGTAAAGACGGCCACAATCTGGACAACGCCCTGGAACGAGCGGCTGATGCCCTGCGTTTACCGCCCTGGGATGCTGATGTCAGCAAATTATCTGGTGGTGAGCGACGTCGTGTGGCCCTGTGCCGGTTGTTGCTGGAAAAACCCGACATGTTGTTGCTGGACGAACCCACCAACCACCTGGATGCCGAGTCCGTCGCCTGGTTAGAACGCTTCCTGCACGATTATGAAGGCACTGTTGTGGCCATTACCCATGACCGTTATTTCCTGGACAATGTTGCCGGCTGGATTCTGGAACTTGACCGCGGTCATGGTATTCCGTGGGAAGGTAACTACTCGACCTGGCTGGAGCAAAAAGAAAAACGCCTTGAGCAGGAAGAGCGCACTGAAAATGCCCGCGTAAAGTCCATGAAACAAGAGCTGGAATGGGTGCGCAGCAACCCCAAAGGTCGTCAGGCTAAAAGCAAAGCCCGTATGACCCGTTTTGAAGAAATGAATACCTCCGATTACCAAAAGCGCAACGAAACCAATGAATTATTTATTCCACCAGGTGAACGTCTGGGGGATCAGGTTATCGATGTCACCAATCTGACAAAGAGTTATGACGGCCGGATGCTGATTGACGATCTGAGTTTCTCAATCCCCAAAGGTGCGATTGTAGGTATCATCGGTCCTAACGGCGCCGGTAAATCCACACTGTTCAGAATGCTCACCGGACAGGAACAACCGGATAGTGGTGAAATCAAGCTGGGTGATTCCGTACAAATCGCCAGCGTAGAGCAGTTCCGTGACCACATGGATGACAGCCGCACCGTTTGGCAGGAAATCTCAGACGAACAGGACATCATTCGCATCAATAACTTTGAAATCAACAGCCGCGCCTACTGCAGCCGTTTTAACTTCAAAGGCAATGATCAACAAAAGTTTGTTAAAGACTTATCCGGTGGTGAGCGCAACCGGGTGCATCTGGCAAAGCTGTTAAAAGCAGGCGGCAACGTATTGCTGCTGGATGAGCCCACCAACGATTTGGACGTAGAAACTTTACGTGCCCTGGAAAACGCGATACTGGAATTCCCCGGTTGCGCCATGGTTATCTCGCATGACCGTTGGTTCCTGGACCGTGTAGCCACACATATTCTGGATTACCGCGACGAAGGTAAGATCAACTTCTACGAAGGCAACTACACCGATTACGAAGCCTGGCTGAAAGACAACTTCGGTAAAGATGTGGTAGAGCCGCACCGCCTGAAATACAAGAAGATTACTAAGTAAGCTTACAAAAAGTTTAGGAATTTATAAGGCCACCAGCGCAAGCTGTGTGGCCTTTTTTAGTTGTCAGAGACTAAGCTGGAAGAATGGAGAAGTTACCCTTTTCCGCGTAACCACTGATTAAGTCGCGTAATAGGGAATTTTGGACACTTCGATTAAACTTCGAACTGGAAACTCAAAACGCTAAATCGCCTCTAATGCCTCTTGCAGGTTTTTCACCCCCACAACCGTTATCCCTTGCGGGTTTTTAGGTACATTAGCATTGGGCACAATAGCCCGGGTAAAGCCGTGTTTTTTGGCTTCGGATATGCGCTCACTGCCGTTATTGACCGGTCGAATTTCACCGGATAAGCCCACTTCGCCAAAAACAATCAAATCTCGTGGCAAGGTTTTGTTGCGAAAGCTGGAGAGCAATGCGATTAACAACGCCAGGTCGGCGCTGGTTTCCGTTACCCGAATACCGCCAACGACATTGACAAACACATCCTGGTCATTCATCTGCACACTACCGTGGCGATGCAACACCGCCAGCAGCATGGTCAGGCGATTCTGCTCCAGTCCCACCGCTACCCGTCTCGGATTGCCGGTCTGGCTGTAATCCACCAGCCCCTGGATTTCCACCAACAGAGGACGAGTCCCTTCCCATACAACCATCACAGCACTACCAGGGGCGGCCTCTTCACTGCGATTGAGGAAAATGGCCGAAGGGTTCTTAACTTCTTTAAGACCCGATTCGGTCATGCCAAACACCCCCAATTCATTCACCGCGCCAAAGCGGTTTTTATGGCCCCGTAAGGTGCGATAACGTCCGTCGGCGTCTCCGTCCAGCATTAATGAACAATCAATACAATGCTCCAGTACTTTAGGGCCAGCGATAGAGCCTTCTTTGGTGACATGCCCCACGATAAACATAGCCACATTGTGCTGTTTGGCAAAGCGGGTCAGGTAGGCGGCACATTCACGCACCTGTGACACACTTCCCGGTGCCGACTGAATATCCCCCATGTGCATAACCTGGATAGAATCGATCACCATCACCCCGGGTTTCTCGGTTAATGCCAGTTGACAAATGGTTTCCACTTCCGTTTCCGCTAATACCTTAACTTTCGCGGTTGGTAAGCCCAGTCGTTGCGCCCGCATCGCCACCTGTTGCAATGACTCTTCACCGGTCACATAGAGCACGTTCTGATGTTGAGACAGGTGACAAATGGTTTGAAGCAGCAAAGTACTTTTACCTGCCCCCGGGGAACCGCCAATAAGAATAGCGGAGCCAGGCACAATACCACCGCCTAAAACCCGGTCCAGTTCTTTAAAGCCAGAACTAAAACGCGGCACCGTTTGCAGGTCAATTTCAGACAATACTTCGACTTTTGCTTTAGTCAGGCCAGAATACCCCCCTTTTGAGGCACTGCTGCCCCCCGGGATGCGCATTTCCACTATGGTATTCCAGGCACCACAATCATGGCATTGGCCCTGCCATTTTGAATATTCAGAGCCACAATCGTTGCAAACGTAAGCAGTTTTGTTTTTTTTCATGATTTATGTCGTACAATCCTTAATGAGGAGATTGTTTTATGTCAGTACATTTAATAAAGTATGGGATTATAAAAATTTCGATTCCCCTCAATGTTTTAGCGCTTCTTGCCGAAACATTGGGTAATATAATAAAAAACTCTGAGGTTTCGACTCTTCGTAATGGATAAAGTACTCGAAGAATACAGCGAAGTTGTTGATAAGTTAAAGCCGTTCGTCAATAAACCAAACTTTGCGCAGATGGTCACCAAGCATGCCGTTGGTGTGCCAAAACAAAAAGTGTTCCTGATCAAGATGGAACTCAAGCGCCTTGCGCAGCCTACCAAAAAGCCCGTCGATTTACGAGGTAAAGTAGACGGTGAATGTAAACCCTTTGAATATGAAGGTGTTACCCATTTTCTGGATGAGACAGCCAAGCGCGTTTTCGCAGAAGAAACCATGTCTTATGGTGGCTACACCGTGGGTGTCTGGGAATCGGTAAACAACTCAGAAAATACCTTTAAGCAAATTTACAAAAAAGAAAAAGAAGCGATACTGCAAACCAAGGATGTGGTGGAAGACAAGTCCGATGAAGACGTTCCAACAGAGAAAGCCGATCACATTGTCAAATCTATCCTCTTTTCCCATGTGATAAGCCGTAAAGAAGAACGCATGAACTTTGCGATTGCGGTAGAGATCATTTCCGAAGAAGGCAAAAAAATCAAAGCCACCACCATGGATATCTCCGTGGGTGGTATGCGGGTTAAATGCGATGAGGACATCACCTTTTTCAAAGACAAAAAATACGGTGTATTCCTCAGAGGCCTGGAAACCGAATACGCACTGGACAGAAAAAACCCGATCCCATTTCAGGCCATGCGCATTGAAAAAGAAGGTCACGAACAACGAATCAACTTCAAGCGTGACATCGAAAACTCCAGCGCCTCAGTAAACAGCTTCTTGCAGAAATTTATTCACGGGTATAAACGCCGCTATAAAATTAATCTGGAAAACACCGAAGAAGCGGTCATCTCAAAGATATACGAGCAATATTACACGCCTTACATGGAATCTGTGCCGGTTTTTCTGGGAGTCAGGCAAGGTAAATTGTTCCCCAAGTTTTTGCTGACAAACAATGCCAATAAAGATTTTGTACAATACTGGACAGATGAAGCTGACCAGGTGCGTATCGAATATTTGTTGTCAGCTTCGCGGATCAAAAACGCGATGCAAAAAGAAACCAGTGATTTTCTGGTGTATTGCTTTAAACAAATCAAGCAAAATAAGGTGTTCTTTTGCTCGGCCACAATCGAAGAATTGGCCGCGACACCAACCCTGCAACAGTCCTTTTTTGCGTTAGGTACCAAACGCGACAGTTGGAAAGTCTTTAAAATACAGCTATCGGATGTGCATCCACAGCAGGCTCACGCGCCCCTGACCATACCTGAATCGGTCAGTGAGAAGGTGAAAAAGCTCAATGCTCCACCCGCACCGCGTGTGATGGCTGATATAAAAACCCTTAAATTTGTGGCTCTGGTAACAGATATCACCACCACTGAGCTGATACACCAATTTAAAAATACCGCTCCGAATAAAGCCGATTTACCGCGAGTCAGCAAAGCGATTCATCCCAAATTAACCACACCCAGCGCGCTGACAATACATCCCTATAAATATATCGATAACCGCCTGGAACAGCGGTATTTTTTGACTGAAAAGGCGCGACTGGAATGGAACGAAGGTTACTATGATGGCCGCACCATTGATATCTCATACAGCGGCATGATGATAGAAATGGACGAAGAGTTTCCGGCCCGCAAAGGCGCATTGATTAAGGTATCCTTGCCCGGACTTCAGTCCATGACCACCAAATACACGCTGGACCGAATGAATTATCAACTGGTCAATGTCAGCGAGCACGGTAACCACCTGCATTTAAAGATATTGGAAAATCGGGACAAAGAAACCAAACCCCATCAGGGTAAACAGTTTTTCAATGATTTGATCCGCCAGAACCGCGATGTACTGGAAGCCAAAATTACCGAAGATACCAGTAACCACAGCAAGGCTTTGCGCAACATCTTTGCGGCCAATATCTTTAATATGGCGCTGTTCTATGCCAAAGATGGCCTGAACCTGAAACACGATGTTATGGTGTGCGGCGATGTGCCCAACCAACTTTGGCCTTTGTTTACCCATGGTGAATTGGAGCGCAGCGAATTCAATATTTTACCGCTATTTGGTCATGAGAATGTCCATGCTAACTGGTTAACCCGTGAAATGCGGGATCTGAAAACCAAAGATAAGCCCAAACAACACGAAGTCTATATCGGGTTTAACCCGAAACTGGAAGGTCCGGAAGCATTTAATGTGAAGCCGGATGTGGATTTTGCCAATACGGAACAAAAAATCGCTTTTGTGCGTTCCATTTTGGAAGATCGCGAGCAACAGTTTTACGCCATCAAGTTATTTATGGTCAAGGTCGGTAAACCGGACCCGGAAAACATCAGTGCCGAGCTTAACTACATTAAGGTGTATGCCCCACACAAAGCCCAGTCGTTGCAAAATCACGTATGGCAAATCATGAGCTTTACGGACATGCTGGATATCACAGAAGAAGTGAAAATCCGTCTGGGTTTGGATTAATCGGGAAGCCTTGCTAAAGGTGATGCACAATGAGTCGTGAATTAGAGCCTTTTAAAGACATCATTGAGCAACTTAAACCCGTGGTTTATGAGCCTGACTTTAATCAGATCGTCGACGAAACCGCAAAAGGCCTGCCCCGCCCTCACAAGCATATTTTAAAACTGGAATTAAAACGCCAGGCGCGCCCCTGCAAAGTTGCCATCGATATGCGCAAAATCTCCGGGGCGGAATGTCAGCCTTTTGAAAATGAAAAAATAATTCATTATCTCAGTGCCTCTGCACAGGATGTATTTGAGCGCCAGATACGGGCTTTTGGTCAGTATTGTGTAGGGGTTTATGAAGCTGTTATGGACGATGTTGAGCGCTTTCAGAAAAACAGCATCGCCGACCCCGCTACAAACGGTGAAAGCAATCCCTTTGGCGAAACTGATTATTACGAGGAGGAAGAGGAAGATTCTCCGGACAAATACCTGGTACCTGCTTTTCAGTTTTCCAATTCCGCTCATCGCAGCGAAGAACGTATGAACTTTGCGGTCAGGGTGGAATTGCACGCCGGACCAAAGGTGATCAAAGCCAGCACTGTTGATATGTCTGTCAGCGGTGTCAAAGTGAAAGCCGTAACCGAACACGAATTTACAACCGGAGAACAGCTTGCCGTTTTCTTCCGGGGCCTGGAAGTCGAATTCGCCCTGGACCGAAAAAACGGAATTCGTTATCAGGTGGTTAAAACAGAGAAGATTGATCATGAGCATCATATCGCCTTGAAGCGCGATATCCGCTCTCCGGATGTGCAATTTGATGAGTTTCTGCGTCGCTTTATCCAGGGCAACAAACGCCGCTATAAGGTCAATATTGACAACACTCTGCACGCTATCCGCAGCAAGAGTTTTGAACAATACTACGTACCCTATTTCTGCTCTATCCCGGTATTTGTTGAAAATCATGGCAACAAGTTGCAATGCCGCTTTGTACTCACCAATGACAACAATAAAGACAATGTGTTTTATTGGGTGGATGACAGCAATCAAATTCTCATTAGTCAGGCACTGACACCCAAAAGACTGAAGGCCATTTATGAAAGCCCGTTGAAAGAAGCTTACCTGTACAGCTTCAATCACTACGAATCGGGACAGGTGTTTTTCTATTCTGCTACTCACACTGAGTTGCGTCAGAAAAAAGCATTACAGGACGTGTTTTTTGCGTTTGGCTCCAAAAAGGCCAGTTGGCGGGTGTTTAAAGTGCAGATGACCCACATGAATCCGGAACAATGCTACCGTCCACTTTCTCTGCCAGATTCGGTGGGCGAAAGTGTAAAAGAGCAAAACTCCCCGCCGGCCCCCAGATTGATGTCAGCCCTGAATAAGCTCAGTCATGTGGTTTTGATCACCAACATCACGGACTCCATGAGCAACCAGGCCTACCAACGCCGACAGCTGGTAGATAAACACCTGCCGGCCCTTAAAAACTTCGCCCATGATAAAAACGAAACGATAGAGCCGGTCGCCCTGTATCGCTTCAAATACCAGAATTTACGCGCCGAGTCGCGCTACCAGTTGCGCTCAAAAGTAGTGGTCACCTTTAACGAGCGTGAACTGGAAGGCGTTACCGAAGATGTTTCTCCAAGTGGTTTGAGTATCGAGTTAAAACAAACCTTTGAAGGGGTCAACTTTTCGATTGTGGATGTGGCGTTCCCGGAATTACAGCGCATGACCAGGCAAATCCCCCTAAAAGAATTGCCTTATGAAGTGCGCAATATTTCCAAAGATAAAACTATTATCAATTTGAAAATTCATCAGGAATCCGAACAAATTCCTCATCCTGGTCAAATATTTTTCACTGAACTGCTCAAAAATAACAAGAATAAGCTCAAAAGTGACACTGAACATGAAGGCATACCCGGCATGGGAGAAGCCTTGAGAAATATTTATTGTTCAAACATACTGAATATTGGCTACTACATCATTAAAGACGGTGCCGCCATGATGCCTCATGCCATGACCGCCCCCAGCAGCCATTCCAGGCTTAAAAACCTGTTTTCGTTTGGTGCAGAACCACCAGACACACTAAACAGCCGGGCATTGTTTGCGGCCAGCGGTGATTATTCACGACGTATTTACGATCTGCTCAAAGAGCTAAATCCGAAAGCGCCGCCGGTGATGGAAGAAATTTTTGTTGCCTTTGAACCGGATGCCATCAAAGAAGAAGACACCATTCGCACGCAATTTCCCGATCAGTTCAAAGACGATCACGCCAGACGTGCCTTCATCGTTGAAGCAATGTCCGTCGGCGTCTTTTACGCCATGAAAGTATTCGTGTCCCGTACCGGGCGTCCCGATCAGGATATTCTGCGCACCGAATTGGGCTACGTCTCTGTGTATGCCGCTCACAAAGCCAAAGAAGTGGAAGAGGAGTTGTGGAACATATGTGGCGCAGGCGACATTGTAGATATCACCGATGAGGTGATGCGTCGTTATGGCTTTACCGATCAACACATCCAGCAAAACCAGGCGCTGGACAAGAACATCCTGTTGGCTGAGTAGGAGCTAATCCGATATCAGGGCGAAAGCATTAATGCTCATTTAGTGACCATAATGTCCAGAATCAAAAATCGTCATTCCAAACGACAGTGTCAGAATTTTGCAGCTGTATCACATGGACAGTGCGGCGCTCTGATATGATTTTTCTTAGGGGCGCTCCCCTAAAACCCCCTATTGCCCATGGCGCGAGAAAACATAAGCCTCAAGTGCAGAACCAGAAGACCGTCAATGAAAGTACATCCCTGTACTTGCATCGACTCTGGCAACATCCTTGTTGCCAATCTTCCGGTTTTATCTGCACTTTAGCCTTATCTCGCGAATGGGCCTGATTTGACCGGACTTCGAACAATACAAAGACTGGTAAATCAAGAAAATTTGAATGGGTGTCATGTTTAAATTCCTCCCGTTATGGAAGAGATTTTTTTCGATTTTGAGCCAGACGCCATAAAATAGGACGTAGCCAAAATAATTAAGTTTCGGCAATGGTTAGACAATGCCCAATTGTCGCTCAAAAATTATTCGCGATCTTGCCCTGAATCCCAAAGACAAAAAAGCCGATGCTAATACATCGGCTTACAGATTACTCAAACACTATTTGGCTCAGGGAGTCGATTCCGCTTCGCTGGTTTCCGGCTCCTCTACCGGCTCCAGGAAATACTCAAGTTCCCGCTTTAACCGGTCCGCATAAAAAGACGATACCTCAAACACCCACTGATTCTGCACTGCATTTTTATCCGGTGTATCCACCAGCACCAGATGTTGTGCTTCACTCTCGTACAGGGTCAGCACCGTGGCTTCACCTGACAGGGTATTGATGCTGACCTCTGACACCAAATTCCAGTTGTCTGTCGGTACAGGCCGTTGTTGTAGCAACGACTGAAATTTCAGGTTCAGAATGTCATCAACAGAGTTTTCCAGGATAGTGTCATATTGCAGGGCTCTGTCTTGCGGTTGCTCAGCTAAAACCCAGGACTCACTGTCTGCTTCTTCGGCGGGTTGCAAGTTAATGTGCCACTGTTCGTTATAGCTTAGCCCGGTCACCTGAGATTTATCTATGGCTAATAATTGCTTGTTCAACCAGGCAAATTCATCGCCAGGTAATTCTATGTCGGTGCGGCTCAACCAGGTTTGCATTTGTTCCGGCTGACGCAGATAAATGCCCGTACCTGATGACGCCGTTTCGCCAAGTAATACCTGCCATTGCCTGTCAGCCGCTGCAATAGTTACTAAACGCGCCCCACTGTCCTGCTCGCTTAGATCACTTAAACCCAGTCGGGCAAAGTTTTCCGGTTTGGCAGTTTTAGCGCTATCTAACTGCGCTGACACCAGACTGTTCAGCAGCCTGATTATCTTGTCATTCTCCAGCGGATAATTGGCCTGATTAGCCGCTACCCATTGACCGTCGAGCTTTGAGGCATGCAGCAAAAGGCCTGAAGCGGCTTGCACAGAAAGTGAATCCACACTGTCGACATTTGCCTGTAGTTCAGGGAACAACAACTGGCTTTCAAACTCGCTTTGCCTGTCACCAGAGCTCAGCAACCAGCCCACCAGAATGGCGACCGCCGCCAGTGCGGCGATGATCAGATTAGACCTGGTCATATCACGCGGCTCCTTTTACACGAAATGTACGGCGCAAACCAAAGACGACAAATACCAACAGGATCGGAGCTACGATAATGTTGATGAGCTTCAATTGTGTACCCAATTGTTCGATGTCTTTGTCCAGTTGATGTCGCACGTCTCTGAGGGCTTTGCGGATCTCAATTTTCTTATCCATAAAACTGTCAATCGCGGCTTGTTGTTCAGCGTTTAAGACCATCAAGCCGTCTTCGCCACTGCCGGTTTGCAGCTCCGCTAACTGTTGTTCCGTTTCCGCCAGTTGTGCTTCCAGCGCCTGTTCCTGTTCACGGAATTTCGCTTCGGCCTGAACCGTCAAGGCCTCGACCTTGTCAAAAGGTCTGGCAAAGGTGCCTCTGCTGCGAATGCTGATCAACGCATTGTTACCCCCCAAGTTTTCAATGGCATTGGTGACAAACGCTCCATTATCCGCAAAAGGGGTGGCAATGGCTTGTCCGAAAAAGTTCGCTTTGTTTACCCAGAAGCGGTCCGACAACATATCCGTATCCGCAACCAGTATCACATTCAGTTGCTCGCCTTGCTCCACAAATTCAGCGTCTGTTTCAAGCCCCTCAGGCACAGCATCAAATGCAGATCCCGCCGCACCACTGATGCGCACAGCCAATATCTTAACGCCGGTTTGCGACTGGTCGTACTGCTCAAAGAACTGTTCGGGATCGCGTGTCATGGCATAAGACATAGCATTGCCTGATGCGGCATATTCACTGGAATACAATAGTGGCTGAATATCAGTGGTGGCATCAGGCAGCAAGTCAATAGCGGCAAATGAAGCACCATTAATGGAATCCAGGTTCGCCGTGGTAACATCTTCAGCGTCAAACTGGCTTTTTTGCAGGCCTACAAAACCAAGGTGCTTTGTAACACCGCCCGTTTGGGTGCGAATATCCAGGCCCAACGCGGCATCCAGCACCACGTCATTACTACTGACTGCAACCCCCCAGGGCTGCAATAGCGGGTTAATGTCAGAGCCGTTTGCCCCCGCCATACCTGACATTGCAGCCATGGGGTCGGATTCATGGTGACTGTCTACAAACGCCAGGATTTTACCGCCGCTCAGTGCAAACTGATCAATAGCGTAGAGTAAGTTGTCTGAGAGTCCCTGCGGATGGATCAACATCAGCACATCTAATTCTTCAGGTAAATTGTCTGACGAGGTATCAATGGTTTCAACATCATAGAGTTGCTGAATTTGCTCGTATATAGTCCAGGGCGGATCAAATTGTCCGGTCATGGGATTTTGCCCACCAGTCATCGCGATACCACTGATAAGACCGACTTTCACAGCTTCGGGTTCACTCAGTTCATAAATCAACTGACTGAGTTCATATTCCAGAAATTGCTCTTTTTGTGGATCAAAAAAGCCAATCACTTTTTCATCGTCAAGGGCATTGGTACCGGCCAAACCTAAATAAATAGGATCAGTCCCCATGCCTGCAGAAGCAGCCGTTAAGCCATAGTCATTCGCCTGATCTTCAGCTTCAGAAAACGGCTCAGGGTCAATCAGGTGCAACTTAATCTTGCCATTTGCGGCTGATTCATATTCTTTGAGCAGGCTTTCCACCCGATCGGCGTAATTACGAATCGTGGTTAACCCTTCTGACGCCTTGTCAGAAAAGAAAAAATACAGATTTATCGGCTCGTCAATCTGAGTCAGGATGGCTTTGCTGCCATCAGACAATGAATAAACCTGGTTCTCAGTTAAATCAATTCGGGCACTTTTAAATATCTGATTGCTCAATAACACCAATGCAAAGAACAATACAGCCAGCAGTACATAAGTCAGTGTATTTGAAATTTTCATTAGTCCGCCTTCTTTTGTTCAATAATTACCAGGCTGGCAAAGAGCCAGATCCCAATACTGATACAAAAATAGATTATATTGTCTAAGGCCAGTACGCCTTTGGACATGCTTTCAAAATGCGCCAGGAAGCTGAATGAAGCGATGGTATCCACCATAAACGCCGGCAACCAGCCCTGAAACGCGTCCAGTACTACACCGGAGCCACTCAGAACAAACAGGAAGCAGATAACCACAGATAAAATAAAGGCAATTACCTGACTTTTAGTCAATGCCGACATGCAAATACCTATCGCCAGATAAGCACCGGACATTAACCAACTACCGATATAGGCAGCCAGGATGATGCCATTGTCAGGTTGACCCAGGTAGTTCACCGTTAACCACAACGGAAATGTCAGTAATAGCGACAATCCCAAAACCGCCCAGGCGGCCAAAAACTTCGCCAATGTCACCTGTAAGGTGGTAACGGGCAGTGTCATCAATAATTCGATGCTGCCGGATTTGCGCTCTTCCGACCAGGTGCGCATCGCCATGGCAGGCACCAAAAACAGGTATAACCAGGGATGAAAATTAAAAAAGGGCAATAAGTCTGCCTGACCGCGTTCGTAAAAGTTACCGATATAAAAGGTAAAAACGCCGGACAACATCAGAAAAATAACAATAAACACATAAGCTACGGGCGTTGCAAAAAAACTGGCAAACTCCCGCTTAAACAATACATTGACCATATTCATTATCCGGCCTCCTGCAGAGTGATGCTTCTGAAGACTTCATCCAGACGCCCCGCTTCCACAAACATTTGTTCAATTTGATAACCTTGCTCAGAAAAGTGTGCTTCCAGCGTGTGCAGGTGGATCTCCTGCTGGCCAGGGAATAACACCAGATTATGGTCATCGGTCCCCTTCTCCCAGGCAACCCCCTGCGGAATAGCCTGGGTAATATCAGTACCAATGACCTTATCAAGCGACAGGTTTATCGCCCGGTAGTACCGTGAGTTTTGCAGTAAGGCCTGTGGCGTATCATCAAAGCACTTGCTGCCATTAGCGATAATCACCACGCGATTGCATACCGCGGTGACCTCTTCAAGGATATGGGTTGATATAATGACTATCTTATCTTTGGCGAGGTTTTTGATCAGATTTCTGACCTGATGTTTTTGATTCGGATCCAGGCCATCGGTGGGTTCATCCAGAATTAAAATGGCAGGATCATGTATCAGCGCCTGAGCCAGGCCAACACGGCGCTTAAAGCCCTTCGACAGTGCTTCAATGGATTTATCTAATACCGATTGCAGTTCTACTTTTGCTACTACATCAGCAATCCGCGAATTGATTTGCGCTGTAGATATCTGCCGCACTTCTGCAATAAAACGCAAAAAGGCCAGTACTGTCATATCACCGTATGCGGGTGCGCCCTCGGGTAAATAGCCAATCTGGGCCTGCACTTTACCGGGTTCAGTGCGTACTGAACTGCCATTGACCAGGATGTCGCCCTCGTCCGGTGTTAAAAATCCGGTGATCATTTTCATACTGGTGGATTTGCCGGCACCATTTGGTCCTAAAAATCCCACCACATCTCCGGGACTGACATCAAATGAAAGCTGATTTACGGCGGTAAAATCAGCAAATCTCTTTGTTATATTTTTTACTGAAATCATGATTTTTCCCTAACGGATCTTGTTATCTTGACAAAAAATCAGTGGAAGATATGGCGCTATCAGGAAAAAATTCAAGCGTGTAGTGAGCAATCTTTGTTAACATCTCACCAACAAAATTCTGTAACCTTATATAATCCCGTGCAACAGCAAAATTTCCCGGTTGAACCCATTGGCAAAGTGGTCGCCCCTTTCACTGAAAAATTCGCAGTACCCCGGCAGTCGAACTTAACGCCGTCGGTGCTCAGCCAGATTATTATCCATCAGCCTTATGGCGTTCCTGAAGCTTTTGCCGGTATTGAGGAATTCAGCCATATTTGGCTATTGTTTCGGTTTCATCAAAACCTGGAGCAAGGCTGGCGTGCCCAGGTGCGCCCACCAAGATTAGGCGGCAATAAAAAACGCGGTGTGTTTGCCACCCGCAGTAGTTTCCGGCCAAACGGCTTTGGCATGTCCGTTGTGCCTCTGATATCGGTTGAATCCGATGCGCAGCAGGTTGTGCTGAATGTCAGTGGTTTAGATTTGGTGAATGACACACCTGTCTATGACATTAAGCCCTACATTCCCTATGCCGATGCGCTACCAGAGGCCCGGGGCGGATTTGCTGATGAACGACCCGCCACATTGGCCGTTTGCGTTACACCGGCCGCCGTACAGCAATTGCAACAATTGAGCAATAACGCCAGCGCCCTGACGCAGCAAGTTATTGAAGTGTTGGCTCAGGATCCGCGCCCGGCATACCGAAAACTGGCAGATCAGGATACCAATCATTACGGTACTCACTTTGGCGGATTCAACTTCCGTTGGCATGTACAGGGCGATACTATCGAGATATTTGAAATCCGCCCGCTTTAACTGAATATTTTTACTAGGAACCTGGTGTTGCTCTGGTAAACTAAGCGGAATTTTGTCCATTATTGTTTTAATTATTTTTGTGTCAGCCGCCCGTGAGCAGCACCGGATACAAAAGACTTGAGTACAGGAAACCTCTACATCAATGCGTACCAGCCAATATTTACTTTCAACGCAAAAAGAAACCCCTGCCGATGCGGAAGTCATCAGCCACCAATTAATGCTCAGAGCGGGCCTGGTCAGAAAACTGGCTTCCGGACTCTACACCTGGCTGCCTACAGGTTTGCGGGTACTGAATAAGGTTGCCCAAATTGTACGTGAAGAAATGAACAGTGCCGGTGCGGTTGAAGTGCTGATGCCGGTGGTACAACCTGCAGATTTATGGCAGGAATCTGGTCGTTGGGAGGATTACGGCCCGGAATTGTTGCGCATCAAAGACCGCCACGAGCGTGATTTTGTATTAGGGCCTACTCATGAAGAGGTGATCACTGACCTGGTTAAAACTGAAGTGTCCAGTTACAAGCAACTCCCGCTGAACCTGTATCAGATTCAAACTAAGTTTCGGGATGAAGTCAGACCGCGCTTCGGCATCATGCGCGGCCGTGAATTTACTATGAAAGACGCCTATTCTTTTCACCTGACCCAGGATTGCTTATCTGAAACATACCAAAAAATGTACGACGCCTATTGCCGTATCTTCGAACGCATGGGGCTGGACTATCGCGCGGTGATTGCCGATACCGGTTCTATCGGTGGCAGTGTTTCTCATGAATTTCATGTCCTGGCAGAATCCGGTGAGGACGCCATTGCCTTTAGCACCGAATCAGATTTTGCCGCCAATGTCGAGATGGCCGAAGCCGGTGTAGTTGAAACCCCGTCAGATGCCGCGCAGCAACAAACCAGGATAGCCACCCCGGACATTAAAACCATTGATGCTGTCAGCCAGGCCTTACAGGTATCACCACAAAGTTGTGTGAAAACCCTGATTGTTAAAGTGGTGAGTGAAGATGCCAACCACTATGCAGCACTGTGTCTGCGCGGTGATCATCAATTAAATGATATTAAGGCCAGTAAGGCCCTACCCTGGTCAGGTGAAATGCAGTTTGCCAGCGACGCCGAGGTACAAGAGTTATGCGGTTCCGAGACAGGTTCTGTAGGCCCGCTGGGATTGAACATTCCGGTTATCGTGGATCGCAGCGCCGCGGCGCTTAAACATTTTGTGTGCGGTGCCAATGATACCGGCTTCCATGTTAACGGCGCGAGCTGGGAGTTAGTGGAAAATAGCCAAATTGCGGATATTCGCAACGTTGTGGCCGGTGATGCCTCTCCCGATGGACAGGGAACCATTGAAATAAAGCGCGGCATTGAAGTGGGTCATATTTTCCAGCTGGGTAAAAAATACAGCGAAGCAATGCACTGTGGTGTGTTGACCGAAAGTGGTAAACACGAAACCTTAACCATGGGGTGTTATGGTATTGGTGTGTCCCGAATTGTGGCCGCCGCCATTGAACAAAACCACGATAAATATGGAATTATTTGGCCTGAAGCCATCGCTCCGTTTAAATTGGCTATAATTCCTATGAACATGCACAAATCCCATCGCATTCAGGAAGCCGCTGAAGGCTTATATGCAAAACTGGATTCCGTCAGCGAACAGGTGTTGTTTGATGACAGAAAAGAGCGCCCCGGTGTGATGTTTGCCGATATGGAGCTATTGGGTATCCCCCATGCCATTATCATCGGTGAAAGAAATCTGGACGAAGGCAAGTGCGAATATAAGAATCGCCGCACAGGTGAAAAACAACTGGTGGATTTAGCTGGTCTGGAAGATTTTTTGAAAAACCTGATAAGCTAAAATCCAAGGATACACACCGGTTGATTTGAGCTGTTCCCGGTGTGTAAATTAACAGTGAAAACGATAAAGGACGTTGCGAATGTCACTTTCTTCTTCGACAGCTCTGAAGTTTGGTTTGCTGATAACGGCGTGGTTCGGAGCCAGTGGCTCTGTCCATGCTCAATCTGACAGGCAACCAGCAAAATCCCCCACTGTGGCAAAGGGCACCACTGCCACCACTGTCGATGCCAAAATCGCGCAGTTACAAACCCTGATCCAACAAAAACAATTTCAACAGGCCTTTGATTTATCCAATGCGCTGATGGCTGACTGGGGCGGTGAGCCGGGATACGATTTACTGGCCGGCCAGGCCGCTTACGGTGCTGGTTATTTTCAGGAAGCCGTGTTTGCCTTTGAACGGGTATTAATTGTTAAGCCCAATGTTTTGCTGGCTCGTCTTTATCTGGCTTTTAGTTATTTTCAGGTAAAAAACCTGGGCGCAGCGCAAAAGGAACTCACCAAGTTATTACAGGAACAACTCAAGCCCGAAGACGCGGCCAAAGTCAGGGAGTATCTGGCTCGCATTACCGAACTCAGGGCCAGGTCGGTAGTCAATCACGCTGTTAACCTGAAACTGGGTTATGGCTATGACTCAAATGCCAACAGTGGTACCACTTTGGATAATCTGAGTAATATTCCGGTGGAAAGCCCGTTTTACCCCATTATCGGCAGTCTGGACGAATCCAGTCTGGAGCAAAGTGATCACACCGTAGATGCAGCCCTGAATTACGTTTACAACCGCAAACTCACGCAAAAAAGTGATCTCAGCTTTAATGGCAGTTATGTCAATACCCGCTACCGGGAGCAATCTCAATTAGACAGAGAGATACTCAGCCTTACCGGCAGCTACAAAGATGAATATTGGGGGGCATTGTTCAATATTTCTGGTTTTGTACAACCCATGATGCTGGATGGTGAATTTTATCGCGGCGCCTATGGCCTGGCCATGGATGCCACCTGGTTATTGTCTGACAAATGGCAATGGCTATGGGGTCTGAGCTACACCTCGGTAAATGTAAATAGCAATGATGACCAGGACATTCATCAATATGCCTATCGCACCCGCTTTACCTACATGGGTAGCAAAATTCATATGTTCGAGCTGGGATATGGCGATGACGATGGCAAGCTGGACAATCCGGTGAGCATCAGCAATGGCAAAGACTTTTGGACCCTAAGCTATACTTTAGTGTATCCGGTAAGCAACAAGTGGCTGATTATTGCCAGCAGCAGTTATCAGGACATCGAACATGATGGTATCAATCCGGCAATTGGTGTATTGCGGGAAGAGGAAAGCTTTACGGCGCTGCTTAACGTGGATTATTTATTGAGTGCCAAATGGAAAATTTCAGGCTCCCTGAGTTATACCGACAAGGACAGCAGTGTAGAAATTTACGCCTATGACAGAGCTACGGCCGGGTTATCTGTTACCCGTAGTTTCTAAATTTGGTGATTTGGCGCATGAATAGTGTGAACCAATTCATTTTTACGGATGATGTTATTTGAGTTAATCCCAGATTATCCGAAACTATACTTATAGCCAGTCCAAAACCACTGGCCTGTTTACCCAATAAATAGTGAAGGTTTTGGAAAATTAAATGTGAGATTCAGCGCATGCGTTTTAAATTGTCGTTAATTGCCCTTTCCCTGTGTATCAGTTCCCATCCGTCATTGGCCCTAAGCCCTGCAGGCAAGACCATGATAGCCCGAGGTGATGTGAAAGCTTACGAGGAAGAGGCTGAGCAACGAAAACTGAAACGACGGGCGCCGATTTACAATGTCGATACCGTGACCACAGCAGAAAAAAGCAAAGCACAGTTTCGCATGACTGACGGTACATTACTGGCACTTAAAGAAAACACCACGTTACTCATCTCTGAGTATCAATATCAGGAAAATCAGGATGGTAACTCCGCGGTACTGGAGTTAGTAGAAGGCGGACTGCGTTCGGTAACCGGAGCCATTAAATCCAATAATGGCCAATATGAACTGAAAACGCCGGTGGGTTCTATAGGTATTCGGGGTACCCACTACGAAATTGAAATCATTCAGGGAGAAGTTTTTATCGCCGTTTGGGATGGTGCAGTCGATGTCAATGTTGACGTTGGCGGTGGCAATAACGAGGTCTCATTAGGCGAAGGTGAAGATTACTCCTATGCACAAATTGATGAGAACGGTGAAGTCACGGAATTACTTGCGCCACCGGAAAATTTCTCAGAAGGCCATTCGTCTGAACCAGAAGATGAAGAGGAATCCGATGAATCTGACGAATCCGACGAATCTGACGAATCTGACGAATCTGACGAATCCGACGAATCCGACGAATCCGACGAATCTGACGAATCTGACGAATCTGACGAATCTGACGAATCTGACGAATCTGACGAATCTGACGAATCTGACGAATCCGATGAATCTGACGAATCTGATAGTTCTGATGAAAGCGACGATTCAGAGCAATCACAGGACAACGACAATGACAGTTCTGACGATAGCGGCAGTAATAGTGAATCAGATACAGAAAACAATGATACTTCCGGAGATGGCAGTGATGATTCTTCCGGCGCTCAACAAGGTTCAGAACAGAGCAGCGGCTCTTCCGGCAACAACAATCAGCAAGGCTCGGGCACAACATCCGGCGGCAGCGATTCCGGCTCTATAGACACCACATCGGACGGCACACCATCACTGGATACAAACACTAATACTCAATCAACGGGATTGGGCAACGAAACCTCGCCACTCAATGATGAAACTGAACAGCTCAGAGATGAAGAGATCGAACAGGTTATCGACAATAACACACGGGTTTCCCCTGAGATCATTGCAGCCAGAACCGGTTCGGCTACCTACTCGACGCTGATCAGTAGTTCTTTATCGGGCAATCAGAATCCACGTAACCTCAATGTCAGTATTGGAGTGAACTTTGATACCTCTTTCAGTGAAGGAAATTTATCCGTTGAAGATAACGGGGGCAATTGGGATGCCGCATTCCAGGGCGTGATTGTTGAATCGGATCTGGAATTAGATATGACCCGTGTCACCTATGGTCAACCCGGCATTCCCAATTCCGTACAAGTAGGAACGGGTGACATTTCAGCCTTTTTTGCCAATGAAGGTGATGTATTAAATGGAAACTTTAGCTTAACTCAGGGCGGTAACAGAGTAAGCGGCAACTTCTTAATAAGGGAATAATGAAGGGTGGTAATGATGCAGAAACTTATGCAATTAAACAAAACTGGTTACTTCCTTTTCAGCTTATTATGCCTGTTCAGTTCAATAGCCGCTGCGGCTCCCACTGGTGAATTTCGTTATCCCGGTGATAATCATACCTTTAATGGGAACCTGCTGTTTTCCGGTAAAGTGGAAGACCCCGATGGAATTGGTTCGGTGCGCTTGCGTTTTGACGGTAACGCCGCCCGTCAGATAACCGTGTGCAACAATTGTGGCAACACTGAATCCTTTACTGATGCCGGGATAAACCCGCGTGATTACAATCTCAGTATTGGCAGTCATCAGGCGCAAATTGTGGTCATCAAAAATGGCAGTGAGCGCGTCATCGACAGTGTGCGCTTTAGCTGGACGCCACCGGAAATATCCGGCATTGAGATCACCCGTACCTTTGGCTCTATCGAAATAAACTGGTCAGGACTCAGTGGCTACAGCCTGTATAATTTGTACGTCGCCTCAGAAGCTGAAATCAGCCCTAATAATATTGATAGCCTGCCCGACAGTGTCACATTTCGTGCTTTGCGCGCAACCTCTCAAACAATAGAGGATATCGATGACGAGCTGGGGCTTTTTGGCCTGATCACCGGCACAGATACCAGTGGTGAAAGTGCCTACAGTCAGATATTCCGCATTGAAGCACTGAACAACGAAGATCCTGAAGTAGTATCTGAAAACATCAGTGTCGACGAAGACAGCAGCGTAACGGGCAATGTGCTGAGCAACGACAGCGATCCGGAGGAACAACCCCTCACCGCTGAACTAAACTTTTCCCCAAACAATGGCGAAGTAACGCTCAGTGAAAATGGGGACTTTCGCTATCAACCAGCCCCTGATTTCAATGGCGAAGACAGTTTTACCTATGTCGTTAATGATCCCCAGGGCGGCTCAGAAATAGGTACAGTCAGTATTACAGTTCGTCCTGTTAATGACGCACCAACGGCTAATAACGATAGTTTTCAGGTGGCTGAAGATGCAATATTGTCAGTGTCAGCCAACAATGGACTATTGAGCAATGACTCAGATATAGACGGCGACAGCCTCAGCACCAGTGTTAGTCGCTTGCCAGACAATGGTACTTTGTCTCTGGACCAGGATGGTTCATTTAGCTACCAGCCAAATGCACAATTTTTTGGTACTGACAGCTTTAGTTACCAGCTAGATGACGGTAATGGCGCAACCGATACGGCAACGGTGACCATTGCAGTCGCTGCAGTTAATGACCTACCTGTGGCAGCGAATGACACTTACCAGGTTAATGAAGATAATGTTTTATCGGTTACCGACCCAACGCAAGGTGTATTGGCTAATGACAGTGACGCCGACCTACCGGGCGAGCAGCGATTTTCCGGGCTGACAACAACACTGCTCAGCCAACCGGGTAATGGAACCGTCAGCCTGCAATCAAACGGGACGTTCACTTATACTCCCGCCCCTGACTTTTTCGGTTCAGACAGCTTCAGCTATCAGGTTGCTGACAGTGAGGGTGAAACTGCAACAGCTACAGTATTGATTGAAGTACTAAGCCAGCCCGAATCGCCGATTGCAGAAGATGACTTTTACAGCATCAACGAAGATGAACCTTTATTGGTGGATGCGGCTTCGGGTGTACTGACCAATGACGACAATATCACAGGTAATCAGGTCAGTGTTACCGTTTTATCTGGTACACAGTCAGGAGATTTAAACCTCAATGGCGATGGCAGTTTTAGCTACACGCCTGACGAGAACTTCAACGGTACCGATGCTTTCAGTTATCAGCTGGCTTTTGCTGACGGCACTTCACAGGCAACGGTAACTATCGAGGTGGTTGCGGTTAACGACGCCCCGGTGGTTAATGACGATACCGCCACCACTGATGAAAATACGCCCGTCACTATTACGCCTCTTGAAAACGACAGTGATCCTGATGGGGATACTTTGTCCGTTATCATCAACTCCGTGTCCTCCGGTAACGCCGTAGTATCCGCGGAGACAGATATCATATTCACCCCTGAAACCGATTTTGATGGCGAAGTCAGCATTAATTATTCTGCCTCTGATTCGTTGGGTGGCATAACCCAGGGAACGATTATCATCACGGTGTTGCCATCAAACGCTCCGCCGGTAGCGGTTGATGACCTGGTAGAAACCAATGAAGATACACCGGTGGTTATCTCGCCACTGGACAACGACAGCGACCCGAATGACGATATATTAACACTGAGTATTATTTCAGTAAGCGCCGGGACAGCGGAACTGGCTTCAACCACCAGCATTACTTATATACCGGAAGAAAATTTCAGCGGCACAGTTACATTGGCCTACCGAATCACGGACCCCTCAGACGCTTCTGCCGATGGTGTGATCACCATTAACGTTGTTCCGGTTAACGACCCCCGGTGGCCCAGGACGATAGCTTTAGCATCGCTGAACGCGAAACCCTGGTATTTCAACCATTAGAAAACGACTCAGACATAGACAGTACGTCATTTAGCATTATTGCGGCCACGGCATTAACCGGAGAACTCACCTTTTCGGCAGACAGCATTACCTATGTTGCCCCACAAGAGCCTGGCACAGACACGATCACTTATACCATTGCTGATACAGAAGGCGAGCAGGCCAGTGCCACTATCAGCGTTACAATTACCAATGTGGATGATACCCCTGAGGCAGTCGACGACAGCGCTCAGACAGCGGAAGACACAGCCATCACCTTGCTTCCCCTGGAAAATGACTCTGACCCGGACGGCGATCCGTTAACTCTGGCGATTGTCTCGGTAACCGAAGGCAGCGCGCAAATAACATCAGAAGCGGCAATCGAGTTTACCCCTGAAACAGATTTTAATGGCACAGCCAGTATCATATACAGTATTACCGATCCGGGTGGCAACAGTGCCAATGGCACAATTACTATTACAGTGACCGCCGTAAACGATGCCCCACAAGCGCAGGATGATGAAATTTCTGTCGCTGAAGAAGAAACTATTACTCTGACTCCCATGGACAATGACTCCGATGTTGATGGCGACTCACTGAGTATAATCAGTGCCCAGGCCACTTCCGGGGATGTCAGTTTCTCGGACACGGATATCACCTACACAGCGCCAGACACGCCGGGCGAAGACACTGTCACCTACACTATTTCAGATCCCGATGGTGAAACGGCCACAGCCACCATTAGCATCACGATCAATAACGTTCAGGATGCCCCTGTCGCTGAAGATGACAGTGTATCGACCAATGAAGACACCGCCGTGGAGATTTCACCACTGGAAAACGACACGGATGAAGACGGCGATTCGCTGAGTGTAACAATTAACTCGGTAACCAATGGTTCTGCAGAAGTCACCGCATCAGAGACTATCATTTACAGCCCTGAAGAAAACTTTTTCGGCACTGCCAGTATTGTTTACACTGCTACCGACACAGAGGGTAACAGTGATAGCGCCACTATTACGATCACCGTAACTCCAGTCAATGACGCACCAGACGCCAGAAATGATAGTGCGTCCACTAACGAAGACACATCTGTAACCGTCTCCCCGCTGGCCAATGACAGTGATGCAGAAAATGACCCCTTAACCATAGAAATAATCACCACCACTAACGGTACTTCGGTAGTCAATGCTGACAATAGTGTTACCTTCACCCCGGAGACAGATTTTAATGGTTCAGCCAGAATCAGCTATACCTTGTTTGATAGCAGCAATGCCAGTGACACCGCAAGAATTTCAATTACCGTTATCGCCGTTAACGATGCCCCTATCGCTACAGATGATACCGCCACAGTTGACGAGGGCGAATCTATCACCCTTACGCCACTGGATAACGACAGTGATGTGGAAGGTGATGATTTAAGTATCTCTGCGGCCTCAGCCCAAAATGGTGTCGTTACAATCTCAACCGATGCCCAATCTTTGACCTATACCGCTGAAACGAATTTCTCCGGCACCGACACCATCAGTTACACAGTAACGGATGGGACTGATTCTGACACGGGCACCATTACAGTGACAGTGAACAACGTAAACACGACACCTGTGGCCAACAGTGATAGTTTTGACGTATTCGCTGGTGAAACAACAGAGCTGGATGTACTGGCCAATGATTCAGATGTCGATGGTGATACGCTGTCTATTACACAAGCATCAGCCACCCTTGGTACGGTAACTATCAGCAATGATGAGTCGTTCATAAGCTATACCGCTCCATCGGATACCACAACAACGGATTCTGTGAGCTATACCATCAGTGATCCCTCCGGGGCAACGGCATCATCAACCGCCTCCATATCTATTGCACAACGAACTCTGGAAGGTGAGTTTGATACCGACGGCGATGGCAACTCCGATGTAACAGCCAGTGCAGATGGAAATGACTACACAGTGACATTTGGTGAAGATGTCGATGCTGTCTATTATCAGGAAGACGGCAGTTTTGTCTCTGTTGCTGCCAATGATGAAGGCGTATTTGAGCTCACCATCGAAGGAACCAGTACGTCCGATAAAAGCGCGAAACAATTCGGCGGCATTAAATCCTCTGCACCAAGAGATTTTGTGTTGCCTGCCACAATCAATACGGTTTACTACACCATCAACGGTATCGAGTACTCATTTACCGTTTCTAACCTAAACAACGGCAATGCCAATGTTGCCTTTGGGCCACCTGCATCACTTAACGATGATTTTATTGGAATTGACAGTCACGACTTTTATGTTCGGCAACAATCATTCACTGGCCCTTTAAGGTTGGGTGTCGAAAACGGTGAGCATTACATCTTAAATGTCGGTGGTACCGGGATGGTCCGGGGCGCAGACTATGATCTGAATGTAACCTGGCAAGAAACTGACGGTGAACTGGATATTCAGTTTATTAACGCTGAAGAATTTACTGCACAGTTTAACGTCTATGACCTTGACGATGATGATTCTGACGGGGTGGCACTGCATGTCATAACTAAAGCCGAGGCCGACGCCTATGTTGCCGCACACAGTGATGCGATTGTATCTGTGTATCTCACTGAAGCCCGTCAGGTATTCCGCTTTTTACGGGACAACAGAATATTTGTTGATGCAGAAATAGATTTGTATCTCAACTTCCGCATCGACAGCAGTGAAATACCGGAAATAACCAGCGCTGACGCCGGTGTGACACCTGACTTCCCCACTGAGCGAGAAACGCGACAGTTGTGGGATATTGACTCACTAAAAATTCAAAAACTAACCTATGACGATCTGGCCGCCGGTATCGCAACAGATGTTCCGCTAATTGACAACGATGAGTTTGAGGGTTTTATTGCTGATTTTTGTTATTTCTCAGAATCTGCGCAAACGCCCAAGACCGGAATGGGCACCTGCACCCATAGTGGTCAGGAATTCAACTGGAGTATCACCAGCGATGTGCTGACCCTGGATTTTGGCAATCAGATCAGTGCGGCTTATCGCTGGCTGGACGATTTAGCCGTTGAAAACACCTTTTCGGTTGAATTGACGGTTGGCACAGGTACAGAACAGCAGCACTACAGTACCCATGTGTACTGGCTATCTGTTGCAACCATTTCAGATACCGAAACCACCAGCCTGCTATCCAATCACTATTTTGACAGTGCCTTTAGCAAGTCTAACCCTGATGCCAGAGACACGGATAAATCCATTAAAATCGACGAAACCTTTGGTTTCTACTTTGACGACAGTGGCCTTGGCAAAAACCTTAGCAGCCGCTTTGAGTTTGTCGGCACAACTCTGACAGACACAGATCGTCGTTGGGAATTGCACAGTGGTGCCATACATATCTCCAGCCTGTCCTCCCTGAGCAGTGGCAATGCATTTAGTTATGCCTACGATCAATGCACAGATAGCGATGATGCCAGTTGTTTTGCCTGGGAAGTCAGAGTCTGGTACCCGATCGCTGTCAGTGGTGACAGATTGTGGGTGTGGGAAATGGTGAAAATGAACCCTGAAGGCCCATTTTTTGATGGCGTGGTCAGTTACGAAGAGCACATCAGCCCGCGTATCAACTACTACGAACTCAATAGCCAAATTCCGGGAGCCCCTGATAGCATTAATTTCAATCAGGAACCCGTCTGGCATATGGTTGATTTTAACACCGATATCAATACCCCTGTCAGCAACCTGAATATGCTTAGCAACTTTGCTGATCCTGAGGCGAATGCACTGACAATATTGTCTGCGTCGGCCAATACAGGCACGCTAACGATTAATTCAGACAATAGTCTGAGCTATGTGCCGGAAGTGGATTTCATTGGTGATGTGGATTTTTATCTTGAAGTCTCTGACGGTATCAATCGGGTATACCCTGTTGGTGTCATTTCCGTGTTAACCGAAAATGTCGCGCCTGTGGCCAATAATGACAACGACACCGCATTCAGCGGTATTCAAACAGCCCTGTTCCCGCTGGATAATGATACTGATGAGAACGGCGATCTGTTAACCATTATCTCTGCCAGTACCGATGTGGGTGAGGTGGAAATCGACGACACCAATACCGAGCTGGACTTCACCGCACCGGCAAGTTTTGAGGGAACTGCCACCATTTCGTATACGATTTCAGATGGACGCACTGGTACAGACAGCGCCACTATCAGTGTGGCTGTAACCCTCCCCATTTTCAGTGGCAGTTACAATTTTGACGACTCCAACGTCGATGACTTTGTAATTAGCGTTGACGGCAGTGACTTTAAGGTGCTGTTTGGCGAAGAAGTGTCCGCTGTTTATTATGAGGTAGATGGTAAAACCCATGTAGTTGCACGCCATGCCGATGGTGCATTTGAGTTCGTTTACCCCTCTGGTGAAACGAATATTGCGCAACTTTATTATGTCATTGACGGCGTCACCTATAGTTTTGCGCCCGATGACCTGAACCTGACTACGCCAAACCTGGTTTATTTTGGTGAAACGGACATCGAGAATGACTTTGCGGATAAAACCGAGTATTTGCTGATAACCCGGCACCCTACTCATAACTCCGCTTTATCCAATGGAAATGAAAATGGGATAATTTATGACCTCCAAAGTTCTGGTGTTGGAAATTACTCTAGCTCCCATTTTTTACTATCAGATTCAATCACATGGGATATAGGATCAAACGGAATTGTAACGGTAAACTTTGACTCCCCTCAGACAAGCTACGTATATTACAATGTTTACGATCTGGACGATCAGGCAAATAACGACGGAGCATTAGGCGTAATAACCAAAGCAGAGGCTGATGCCTATTATTTAGCTTATAACGATTTTTACGTACCTGTCACAATTACAACACTTAGTCATAAGCTTGATGCGTACAATCTTCAAGGATACTTTTATGATGTGAATGTTAATTACATCCAATCATTCCAGATAGATAGCGATACTTATCCTGAGATCACGTCAGCAAACGACGGTGTAGTGATCGAAATTAGTGGTGAATCAACGCAAATGCTTGATATCGGAAAGTTTGATTTTTTGACCTTAGATTCCTCAGATTTTCTCGGTACCATCTATTTACCTATCATTGACAACTCTATTTTTGTGAGTGATGAATGTAATTTCATAGAAAATAGTGTAGGAAGCAATGATGGTAGCGCAAGTTGCACAGTGACAGGAAGAAGCTTCACTTGGTCATTGGAATCCGATGGTTCCATAAGTGCTGACTTTGGAAACAATGAAACTGCTGTTTATAAATGGTTGGACCACAGCGAAGAAGAAAATACGCTTGTAGCAGAAGCTGAAATATCATTCGGCAAGTTTTCAACACTTAGCTATTGGTTAGTCCCTGAATCGCCTTCTGCTTCTGAAGTTACTTCGATAATAGAAAGTTTTTACTTAGAAAGAAGTGAAAGCCTGAGCAATCCTCACAATTACGATTCTGACGGCCAACTCAATCAATCAATTGGTAATGGGCTTTACTTCGATAATTCTGGTTGGGCAAAGTCAATTTTTGCTTTTTTTGATAATGAAAATAACATCGCAACTTTAGATTATGATCATCAATGGTTGGTAGATAATTCAGGTATAGTTACAATCAATTCATTAAGCAACCTAAGCTCTAATGACGCTTTCAAATATCGACATTCTCAATGTACAAACTCCAATGACCAAAACTGTTTTATATGGCAAGCACGAAATTGGCACCCTATTAAGATTGTTGGTGACCGAATCTGGGTTTTAGATTACCAGGTACATGACGTTTACCAGGGTTACTATGTTAATCCCCCCGTATTAGACAAATATTCCATCGAAGGAGAAATTCCCAAAATAAGGTTTTACGAGCCGCGAGAAATGATTCCTGGAGCGCCAAATTCAATAAGCTTCAATCAGGAACCGGTATTCACAGAGCCAGGGTTTTCGACAACGTTAAATACGGTTGCTAATTTTGACATATTAAGCCACGTAACCGACCCTGAGTCTGATCCAGTCACCTTAATTGACGTGGAAGTGGCTTCAGGCACAGTTATCATCAATACCGATGAAACCATCACTTATACACCTGCTACTTCGTTTAGCGGTACAGTTCAGATGAAACTAGTCGTTAGTGACGGAGTTAATACAACGACTTTCTCAAGCTATATATCGGTGCATAGTGCCAATAATGCCCCAATTGCCAACAATGATACGGTCAACGCTGTAGGTAGCCATATATACAGTTACCAGGTACTTAGTAATGATACTGACGCCGACAGTGACCCACTGACTATCACCAGCCTATCCACAACGGCTTCCGGCTTTAATATCAGCAGCGACAATGCTGCAATAGAATACAACGCTCCTGCTTCACTGACGGCGACTGAAACGGTGACTTATACTGTCAGTGACGGTAATGGCGGTACAGACAGCGCAACCTTAACCGTTAATCTTGTGCCCAACTCTGCGCCGGTGGCAGTTGATGATAACCTGTCAGATGTCACGGTAGGCACAGCTGCAAGCCTGTTTCCGCTGAGTAATGACACGGATGCCGATGGAGACAGTTTGACCATTACGGCCGCATCCAGTGTTTCAGGAAGTGCGGTAATCAGTGGCGACGGTTTAAGTCTGTCTTTTACCTCTGCCACGGCAGGTGCCAATTCGATTAATTACGCAATATCTGACGAATACGGTGGCAGTGATACAGGAGTTATTTTCCTCAACGCAATTACAGCAGGTAATATCGCCCCTGTAGCCAATAACGACAGTTATGTCGTTACCCCCAGTTCAGTGAACAACCTGACACCATTAAGTAATGATACAGACGCCAACAGCAATTCCCTCGTAATTACCTCCTCCAGCGCCAGCGTAGGCACATCTGTGATCTCCAATGGTGGGCTTAATATTGATTATACAGCTACTGCCAGTACCGGCTCGGACACCATCAGTTATACTATTTCAGACGGTAATGGCGGTACTGACAGTGCCAGCATAAGTATTACCATCAATAATGCACCCGATGCAGTGAATGACAGCTTCTCGGGTTTGGAAGATCAATCTCACACACTTTCCCCATTGAGCAATGATTCCGATGCCGATGGTGATAGCTTTGTGATAACCAGTGTCAATGCCTCTGCAGGTACGGCGATAAAACCCAACGACAGTCAGATTTCCTATTCTAATCCAACTGCCGGTGCCGCCACCATAACTTACCAGATAACGGATGCGTATGGCTTAACCGACAGCGCCAGCATCAGCTTTACCGTGACCAATCGCCCAACAGCAGTAAATGACAGTATCACCATTAATGAACTCGCCACCCTGTCTATTTCACCATTAGACAATGATACAGATGTAGAATCCGCAAACAGTGCTTTGATACTCACCAGTGTCAGCGGTTCTGCCGGCAGTGCCAGTATTGAGTCCGGTGACCGAACCGTCAGCTATACCGCCACATTACAATCAGCACTCACAGGTAATCAGGACTTTATTACCTACATTGTAGAAGATGAAGATGGCGGCACAGATTCAGGCACTATTACCATCAATGTGAACGCAATTCCTGTTGTACAAAACGATATTGATACCGTCGAACAAGGCACTACTGTCACCTTATCCCCATTGAGTAATGACAGTGACAGTGACAGTGATCCATTGACCATCAGCAGTGCTTCAGCCACCAACGGGAATGTCAGTATCACGGGTTCCGGTACGACTCTGGACTATACCGCTCCGGCTGGCGCTGCGACGACAGACACCATCAGTTACACGGCATCCGATGGCAATGGCGGCTCAGCATCTGGCAGCATCACCATTACCGTCACCAATAACTCGCCGGTTTCAGTTAATGATAACTACACCCTGCTTTCCGTCAGTGGAATTAGCGCAACGGTGGAAAGTACCGTAGGCGTGCTGGCCAATGATACCGACCCCAACGCTGACTCACTGACTGCATCCATTGTCAGTAACCCGGCCTATGCCAGTACCTTTACATTAAATGCAGATGGCTCATTTAGTTATGAGCACAACAGCAGCAATAACTTATCAGACTCCTTTGTTTATCAGGTGTCCGATGGCACCTACACGACTCAGGGTACAGCATCACTTACCATTAAACGCGCGAACTTTACTCCGGATGTATGCACCATACCGGCAGCTTATGCACAGGCAGGGGAAAGTTACAGTCAAACCTTTAAAGTACTTGATCACGATGAAGAAAATCAAACCTTCAGTATTTCCGGAGAGCCTGCATGGATGACACTGAACACCATTGATGGCATCACTGCCACCCTGACTGGCACACCAACTACCAGTGATGTAGGCACAACCACCATTACCTTTAGTTCCACCGATGGTTTTGATTCAGACTCAGTGACATTCGATCTGACTGTGGTCGAAGAATTTGCCACCAGCAATAATCTGGACTTTGATTTTGGTGGTACAACCGAAGTGGTTTATGACGCCGTAATAGACAATTACGGCAACATTGTGGTGGTGGGCACCTCTGATGGCGACTTTGCTGTAACCCGTCTACTCAGAGACGGCACCACAGATAGTGCTTTCAATTCAGGAGCTGTGAAAACCTATGATTTCGGGGGAGCTGATGATGTCGCCATCAGTGTCAAAGTCCGTCCCGACAACGGATTGATCATTGCCGGACATACCAATGCCGCAGGCGCCTCAGATTACGATTTCGCAGTGATGGCACTACACAGTGATGGCTCGCTGGATAACAATTTTAGTACAGACGGCATTCATACCCTTGATGCCGGTGGTTTCAGTGGCAATGACTTACTGGCAGAAGTGTTGGTCCACGACAATGCAGATATCACCTTAGTTGGCCAATCCTTTGAAAGTGGTAACTATAAGCTTATCGCAGTGCAGTTAAATAGCGGGGGCAGTATCGATAGCAGCTTTAACAGTGGCTCTGCGCTGAGTATTTACGGGATTGATGATGTCAATCCGGAAGCCGCCATCGAAGACGGTGAAGGTAATATTTATGTTATCGCTCACGGTAGCAATAACACCGACAGTGATATCATCCTGGCGCGTTTCAGCGTTGATGATGGTTCCAACAATGATTTTGCCAACGCCGAGAGCTATGCGCCGCTATTTTACTTCAACGATAGCGCTGATGAGTATGGTTACGACCTCGCCTTTGACATTGACGGGAATATTATAGTCGCCGGAACCCAGGACGATGATTTTGCCCTGTATAAGTTTACCGTCACCTGGGATAATACGAATTCAGAATGGGATGTAGCACAAGACAGCAGTTTTAACTCGTCAACCGGTGAAAACATCATTGATCTTAATGGCGCATCCACAGATTTTGCCTACAGCATGGTGCCCGACTACCGAGGCAACTACTATATCGCCGGGAAACAAGGTACCAATACCAGCATCATTCGTATCTCTGCTGACGGGACACTGGATACCAGTTATGGCACCAGTGGTGTTAAAACCCTGAGTTTGTCCAGTGGGGTCAGCAACACGCCGACGATTTTACGCACCGATGCCATGGGACAATTGCTGATTTTTGATACGGAGGATGCCGGTAGTGATGCGCATATTTCCGTGACGTTTGACTATATTCTGGCAGCACCGTCATTTGGGTTTTGTGACTATACAGGAGAATATCGCGCTACCAGCAATAAAACTCAGGATCAGGCAATCGACATAACCAAAGCCAGTGACAACAACTACTTTATTGCCGGATGGAGTCTCGGCCAGGATGACAGCAACAAAGATTTCGTGGTGATAAAAACTGATGACCAGGGCAACTTCGACACCGCCTTTGGCGATCATGGCTACGTCCGAATAGATGCGGGTGCATCTACCTCCATTACCCCCTATGATGTTATCGGATTGGGAAGTCAGGATCTGGTGATTGCAGGCGTTGAAACCGGCACAGATGATTTGTATCTTGCCAAACTAACCAATAGTGGTGAACTGGACAGCGGCTTCGATTCTGATGGCATCAGAGATTTTGGTGGGAGTGTCAGCTTAACCCCGTCACAAGGTTTATATCATTCCGCCACAGATACATTCTTAATAGCAGGCAAAGATGGCAGCAATTTTTATCCCTGGGTGTACCGTTTTAATGCCGATGGCAGCGATGATAATAGTTTTGGTGCGGGCACCAACATCTCCTCTGCTGACGCAGGGGTAAACTACACAGTGCTGAACGATGCTAACTTCAGTGTCTATGATATGGTGCAGTTAAACTCAGGTGACATATACCTGATTGGCGGCTATTTCGACACCTACAACAAAGCGGCCTTGATTAAAATGGATGCCGACGGGCTGATAGACACAGGTTTTGGTAGCAGTGGTATTCAGACCTTTGACCAGGGCTCGGCGCATGTGGGTTTCACAGGGGCCACCGATGGGACTTCCATTTACATCCTGAGCAAAGATACCAGTTCCCAGACCGCCTCTGTTATTAAGGTAAATGCCGCTGGCAGCCTGGACAGCAGCTTTGATGACGATGGCCTGTTAGCGCTGAATAGCTATGAAATTTCAGCTACCTCCACCTCATCAATGCAAACAGACAGTAGCGGCGACTTGTGGATACAGGTGTCCAAATACGGTAGCCAGGAAAGCATGGTCAAACTCACCTCAAATGGGGTATTTGACAGTAGCTTTGTCAATGCCGGGAGCACGCAGTTCTCTCACGGAGTTTTCAATTGGGGCAGTATAGCCGGATTTGCACTGACAGCGTCAGACGAAGCATTGCTTTTTGGCACCACCAACAATGATTTTACCCTGGTCACTATGTCTGCTATCGGCGAAGTTAATAATCACGATAATCAAATAGTGTTCGACCATGGCTACGGTGAACACGCATTGGCGATTGCGCTGGATGCTTATTCAGGGCCGATATTGGCAGGCTATGGCCGAAACCTCACAGATTATGACGACGATATGGCCATCGCTAAATTTGATAATTCGGGCAATGGCGACAATAGTTTTGGTTCCTACGGTCAAACCGCCAACGCCATTGAAATGTACAGTCCAAACAATGAATCCAGCCAATTCCATGGTTTCAGTGTGAGTAACGCAGGACAATATTTTGCCACAGGTGAAAGTCAAGCCGATGTTAATATAGTAGTTAAAAACACCTTAAGTAAAAATAAGCAGCTTAATTCAAAATCCGGCCTGAAGTTGAATAGCCTTAATACCGACATATACAACGCCCGAATCGCATCTGACAATGCCGTTATTGATATTTTATCCTACGGTACGGGGCTAATTGATTTGCTTAGTGGTTCGAATGATCTGTTAGGTGGCCAGTATCTGGCAGATGATGGTTACCTATATGTAGTAGGTAGCACCAACAATATAGGAGTGGCTTTCCGCTATGATCCCTTTGGCAGTTTTGATAGCAGCTTCAACTCGTCCTCAGGCACCATTGAACTGAGCAGCTATTCCGATAGTTATCTGACGGCGATTACGTCTACTTCAGATGGTAGTTTAGTCGCAGTTGGCTATTACGATAATAGCGGTGATATCGATGGTCTGATCGTTAAGTTCTCACCAGATGGAACCCTGGATAGCAGCTTTAGCGGTGATGGCATCTATGAATATCAGGTAGCCAGTTCTGAACAGCGTTTCTTTGACGTTACTGTAGATGGCGATGGCGTCATCTATGCCGTTGGTGAATCAAACGATGACATGTTGGTCGTCGCACTGGATAATCAGGCCACGCTGGCGGAGTCCTGGAATTCGACCGGAATACTAACTACAGATATTGATTCATCATCAATCGACACGGCAACAGCGGTAAATGTGGACGCCTTTGGTGCGCTATTCATATTAGTGAACACTGAAAATGAATTTACCTTGCTACGCTACAAACCTAACGGTACTTTAATAAGTGATTTTGGTGGGGTACGGCGCTATTCCCCAATCAACAAGATGCGCGATATTGCCATAGACTCTATGGGTAACGTATTTGTGACAGGGAGTACCCAGGTGGACCAGCAATGGCAGTTTTTTACGGTTAGATTCCCAATTGCGGCAGGCCCTTATCAATAAGAAGAAGAAAATTAATGAAACTAACATTTTATGGGGTTCGTGGCTCAATCCCCTCCCCCGGGCCTGAATACGTAATATACGGTGGCAATACTGCCTGTTGCCACGTTGAACTGAATGACGGTACCGACATTATTCTTGACGCTGGCACCGGCATTAAAAAATTGGGAGAAAAACTGGCCAAATCCGATAAGGAAATTCATCTGCTTCTCACTCACAATCATTGGGATCACATTCAGGGGTTTCCTTTCTTTGTTCCCATTTACATTCCAGGGCGCAAGATTTTTGTGACACCGGGTTTAACAACCCCGGACGAACCCGAAGCCTTTCTGAAACAGATGGGCGGCAGTTACTTTCCGGTAAAGTACAGTTCATTGCAGTCGGATATTCAAATTGTCAGTTATCCCAAAGAGCAAATCAGCTGGAAACTCAACAGCGCAACTATTACCCGTCATTCTATGAACCATCCAGGTAGTGGCAGCTCCTACCTGATCGAAGCCGACGGGGCCAAAATTGCCTACATCACAGATAATGAGTTATATCCTCCCTATCAAAAAGAAACCGATTTTTTAGAATGGGTGTCATTCTCGGAAAAAGCCGACCTGATTATCCATGATGCCCAATATATGCTGTCCGATATGCCAGCCAAATCCGGATGGGGGCATTCAGTGGCAGAGGAAGCCGTAAAACTGGCTATGGCCAGCCGCGCGAAAAGACTGGCACTTTACAGTCACGACCACATCCGCACAGATAAGGATATTGAAAAGGTGGAGACCCACTGTCGTGATGTCATTGAAGTCGCCCAATCCGATCTGGATCTGTTTGCTGCGCGGGAAGGCATGTGTATCGATTTCGATAAACCATGACCGCGCTCAGAACGCTCAGGGAACATCGCAGAGCCATCCTGGCCGGTTTCGGCCTGGTGTTTTTGGTGTTTTTGTTGCAGTTCTATGTATCGCGCTATCCCAATACTCCCCTGGCATTGCAATTCAATCGTATCGACGGCTTCATTTTTGATCTGCGTTTAAAGTCCACACTGGACAATCGCTCTACCGGGTTTGCTGACATCGTCATAGTTGATCTGGATGGCAAAACCATGGAGGCTATTGGCTGGCCCTGGCCAAGAGCCCGACTTGCAGAGTTAGTGTATAACCTGGCGGATATGGGAGCCGTGGTGGTGGTATTCGACGTGTTATTTGCCGATCGGGAGCGCAACCCTGCCCGGGAAGTACACCAGGCGCTGGCCCAAAAAGCGTTAGCGCTGAATGATGTGGTCAATTTAATCGAAGAAATGGATGGTGATAAAGCATTCATGGAAAGTTTTGACGCCACAGATGTTATGTTTAGCTATCTGTTGAATCAAAGTGATTTACGCCGTGGTGTCTTACCCACACATAACATCAGCAGTGATCATCCTCCTGCTCAGCTGGGTATCATCAATTACTCCGGGTTTGAATCCAGCATTCCTGAATTTCACGATGCTTCCGTAGGTGAAGGTTTCATGAACTCCTCACCTGATTCTGATGGATTTATTCGACGCAGCCCATTAGTGTTGCGTTATGGCAACAAATTGCTGCCTTCCATCTCTCTGGAAGCTGCCAGACTCTATGCACTGGCAGACAGTATCGAAGTTAAAACACAACAAGCGGGTAATCTGGTTAATGTCGAAGGCATCAAAATAGGTAATCAGCTCATTCCCACTGACGCCGAAGGACGGGTGTTAATACCCTATCGCGGCCCACAATTCAGCTTTCCTTATATATCTGCCATCGACGTGCTGAATAATCAGGTCAAGAATCCGGACATTTTTGACAGTTCGGTGGTTTTCATTGGTACCTCTGCGGTAGGTTTAGCGGATTTGCGTTCAACGCCTGTGGGTGTGCAGTTCCCTGGCGTAGAAGTCCATGCCAATGTACTGGAAGGTTTGTTAGACCCCAGCATACTGAAGTATCGACCCGACTGGTGGGAAGCCTCAGTGGCCCTTTATATCATCATTCTGGGTATCATCCTGGCTGTAATGATGCCACTTTTGGGACCCTCCTGGATGGCAATTACCGGCATTATTGCGCTGGGTGGCAGTATTTATGGCAATGTTTTGTTATGGACAGACGCCAATATCGCATTGCCAATGGCTTCGTCGATCTTATTGGTACTGCTGCTCATGATGTATAACATAGGCACCGGTTTTTTCGCTGAAAATAAACGGCGTCAACAAATCAAAGGTATTTTTGATCAATACGTACCACCGGCCCACATTGACAAAATGCTGGAAGAACCCGACAGCGTCTCCATGGAAGGGGAACGGAAGGAACTATCCGTGCTGTTTTCTGACATTCGCAGCTTTACCACAATATCCGAAAAGCTCTCCGCAAATGAACTGAAATTACTACTGAATCGGTATTTCGATCCTATAACCGAAACCATCTTTACGCACCAGGGCACCATTGATAAATATGTTGGTGACATGGTAATGGCATTTTGGGGGGCTCCGCTGGATGACCCCAGACACGCCCAAAATGCGGTCGAAACGGCGTTCGAAATGCTGCGCATAACCGCCCGATTGCGAAAAGAGTTTAAAGCGGACGGACTGCCGGAAGTCAAGGTTGGCATAGGAATCAATACCGGTGATATGAACGTCGGTGACATGGGTTCCACCTTCAGAAAAGCCTACACCGTTTTAGGCGATGCGGTAAATTTGGGCTCCAGACTGGAAGGACTGACCAAATTCTACGGTGTCGAACTGCTGGTCAGTGAGGCTACGATAAACCAATGTGAGGGTATCCCCCACCGCAGAATTGATCGTGTTAAAGTAAAAGGTAAAAATGAAGCCGTTGCTATCGTTGAACCCATAGCCCCTGAGCGTATAAACGACGCCTTTGAACAAGAGTTGACGGCGTACCACAAAGCCTATGACAGTTACCTGGCGCAGCAATGGCAACAAGCCAGTGAGCAATTTAAGCAACTTACTGAAGCAAACCCGAAAGATATCCTTTACACTTTGTATTTAGAGCGCATTGAGTTACTAAAAGACCAAACATTACCCGATGACTGGGATGGTAGTTACACCCACACGTCGAAGTAGGAGCACCTGATGGAAGTCGATAAAACGTTACTGGAATTGGTACATGTTGGCATCGAGTTGTCTACGGAAAATGACACCACCAAACTGCTGGAAAAGATTTTATTGGCAGCCAAACGATTATCCAATGCCGACGGTGGTACCATTTATGGGGTAACCGCAGAAAAACAATTAAAGTTCGACACACTTTTTAATGACAGCATGGAAATGTATATGGGCGGCTCATCAGGTACCCCCATTCCCTTCCCGGCAATCCCCATATTTAAAGAAGACGGCACGGTGAATACGTCCGCGTTGGTGGCGCATTCCGCAGCCATTCAGAAAGTAATCAATATTGAAGATGTTTATTCGGTGACCGAATACGATTTGTCCGGGCCTCGTACTATGGACAGTAAAACCGGTTATCACACCCAGTCAGTACTTTGTATTCCCATGACCAATCACGAAGGGGATTTGAATGGGGTCCTGCAACTGATCAATGCTCAGGACCAGCAGGACCGGGTTATTGCGTTCTCACCCGATGTGGAAAAATCCATCAGAGCACTCGCCTCACTTGCCGCAGTTGCGTTAACCAACAGGCAATTGATAGACAGTATGGAAAATCTGTTTCAGTCATTCACCCGTCTTATCGCTCAGGCCATCGATGAAAAGTCCCCCTACACAGGCGGGCACTGCCGCCGGGTTCCTGAACTGACCATGATGATCGCAGATGCCGTATGCCGCTACAGTGACGGCCCCCTCAAAGATTTTGACATGAGCGAAGAAGAAAAGAACGAACTCAGTATTGCAGGATGGCTTCACGATTGCGGCAAGATTGCCACGCCTGAATACGTTATGGATAAATCCAAAAAGCTGGAATGCGTCTTTGATCGCATAGACATGGTTAAAACCCGGTTTGAAGTGGCAAAACGCGACACAGAACTCAGCTACCTGCGCAAAATAGCCTCGGCTACGGAAAGTGAAAAAACGCTACTCCAGGACGCCCTGCAACAGGAATTACAGCAAATCACTGACGACTACCTGTTTGTGGAAAAAGCCAATACCGGCGGTGAGTTTATGACCCCGGATGATCAACAGCGCATCGCCGATATCGGTCAGTCCCGCATTGTTCAGCTCAATGGCGAACCGCAACCGCTGCTCAGCGAAGAAGAGATTTATAATCTGCAGGTGGCAAGGGGCACCCTCAACAACGAAGAGCGGCAGGTCATTAACCGTCATATGGATATCACCATTTCTATGCTGGATTCATTGCCGTTTCCGAAACACCTACAAAGAGTGCCCGAATATGCCGGAGGTCACCATGAAAAAATGGACGGTACCGGCTACCCGAAAGGACTTACCCGGGACCAGATGTCAGTCCCGGCCCGGATGATGGCAATCGCGGATATTTTTGAAGCCCTGACCGCTTCAGATCGGCCCTACAAACCCGCTAAGAAAATGAGTGAATGCCTGAAAATTATGGGCTTTATGTGTAAGGATCAACATATCGATCCGGATCTGTTCGAAATTTTTGTGAAGGAAAAAGTCTATCAACAGTATGCAGACGCGTTTCTTGGCGACGACCAGGTGGATGAAGTCAGTTGGGATAACATTCCGGGATTTGTCTATTAGTCATTCAGGCACAGACTCATGACCGATCGCGATGAATTTGCCCTGATCCTCTCTGGCGGTGGTGCCAGAGCTGCGTATCAGGTAGGCGTTTTGAAATCCCTGACCCAGTACCTGCCACGAAATCACAAACTGCCCTTTCCGGTATTGTGCGGTACTTCTGCCGGAGCCATTAATGCAACCGCTCTGGCCTGTTACGCTTCCTGTTTTCACCTGGGTGTCAGAAAACTGGAATGGGTATGGAAAAACTTTAAAACCTCGCAGGTCTATGATGCCTCGTTTACGGAAGTCGCCGGGTACATACTGCGTAACTACGCCTCTTCCTGGCGCTCAGATTATTTTAGCAAACGCCCAGGCAGCCTGTTGAACAACCAACCATTGCGGTTCTTAATTAAACGCATGATGGATTTTTCCCGTATCGATCGCAACATCATGTCAGGGAAACTCAATGCCATTTGTATCTCAGCCTCCTGTTATTCAGAGCGCAATGCCGTGAGTTTTTTTCAGGGTAAGGAGTCGATTGCTGGCTGGAAGCGGCACCATCGCATGGGACTACCTTGCCGATTGGAAATCGACCATTTACTTGCCTCCTCTGCAATTCCACTGGTATTTCCACCGGTCAAAATAGGCGAAGATTATTATGGCGATGGCGCCATACATGAATCTGCGCCATTGAGCGCTCCTATTCATCTGGGCGCCCGAAAAATCATGGTCATTGGTGTGGTCAAAGACAAACCCGATAACCCGCACCCACATTTGACCAAACGACTTAATAGTGCCCAGGTCGCCGGTCACCTGTTAGATACGATATTTTCCGACGCGCTGGAGTCCGATATCGAACGCATGCGCCGGGTCAATCAGACTCTTAACCTGTTAACACCCAAACAGAAAAAATTGACTGATTTAAAACCGGTAGATTGCCTAATCATCAATCCATCGCAAAGTATTCAGGATTTGGCCTGGAAGCATTACGAAGAAATGCCTGGAGGGATTAAAGCCTTGCTGCGATTGATCGGTGTCAATCGCTCCGGTGAATCCAGTTTGCTCAGCTACCTGATGTTTGAAGGTAAATTCTGTAACGAATTGATCCAGTTAGGCTACAAGGATGGCCTGAAAAGACAGGAAGAGATCCGCAAGTTTCTCGAGTTATAAGCCTCCGGCACGGCGTTTTATCACCGCCCGAAATTTCACTATCCAGATGGACCCGGCGAGCATAAACGTCACCGCATTTGCCACAACAATAGGCCAGTTCGCAATCAGCAATCCATAGCACAACCAGAGTAAAACTCCGCTACAAAAAATCGAATACATGCTCAGGGAAAGCGCCTTAGTATCTCTGGTTTTGAGAGTTTTTAAGGCTTGGGGTAAAAAGGAGGCAGTGGTCAGGACTGCCGCTACATAGCCAATAATTTCAATCATCAATTTTATTCCATAAATCCCGTTGTTGTATCAAACGAAGACGATTGTGCTTAAATCTTCCGCTAATGCCCTTCTAACAGGATCCTCTCTGCCCGCTCCACCCTGCGAGGCTTACCGGAAATGACTATCACGTCGTTAACCTGCAATTCGATATCCAAATCAGGAGCCGGAATTTCCGCATTATTCCTGCGCAGACCTTTGATAGAAACCCGCATGGTGTCGATTTTCACATCCGACAAACGCTTGCCCACAGCATGGGCGTCCGGAGTTAGCACCACAGCGTGCATAAATTCTAACTTATCCTGTTTACCGTAAGTCATTTCGGTAGTTTCCCCGGGAAAGAATCCGTGCATATGGCGGTAGTGCTCTTTGCGCTCTTTGCGTACCCGTTTTAATATGCGAGACATAGGTACGCCACACAAATGAAGCACCTGAGAAACCAGCATCAGGCTGCCTTCCAAAATCTCCGGTACCACCTGCGACGCGCCAGCCATGTACAGCTCTTCCAGGTGACAATCTTTTCGGGTGCGCACCACCACCGGCAACTCAGGATTAAGCGCGACCACTGATTCTATGACCGCTTTAGCCTTGGCGTGTTCATCAAAGGTCAGAATGGCGAGCTTGGCTTTGTCGATACCCACAGTGCGCAGAATATCTTTGTTTTGCGCATCACCGAAATAAACCAGCTCTCCGGCTGCGCAGCTTTCATGGACCCGCACCGGATCTGCATCCACCGCCACATAATGTATTGCTTCTACTTTCAGCAGGCGACTCACTGATTGCCCTACCCGGCCAAAACCGAAAATAATCACATGGTCCTGCAAAGCCTCTGGCTTAGGCGCGGGCTGAACCGGCGTTTCTATTTTTCGGCGATTCATTCTGGCAACGATCCTGGGACTGTTCGTCACCAGCCAGGGTGTAATCGCCATACTTAAAATACCGATACTCATCAGGACCGACGCATCCTTAGACGACAAGATCTCGTGATTTGTTGCCAGGGCAACAATTACAAAGCTAAATTCGCCCATCTGACACAGCTTGATACCCGCTGCCCAGGCGTCATTGCCAGACGCTTTAAACAACCATGCAGAAAAGCGTATCAGCACCACTTTAAGCACCATTAACAACACCAAACCGGTCAAAATCCAATGAATACTGGTGACAAAAGTGTTGAGTTCCAGACGCATGCCAATGGTAATAAAGAACAAGCCCATAAAAATATCTCTGAAGGGCCGTATATCCGCCTCCAGTTGGTGTTTGTACTGGCTCTCCCCCAACATCATGCCCGCCAAAAACGCGCCCAACGCCATCGATAATCCAAATGAATGAGTCAGGCCCGCGGCCATGAGCGCCACCAAGATGGTGGTAAGCACAAACAATTCATCAGTACGGGTTTTGGCGACTTCGCTAAATATACGGGGTAAAACCCACTTGCCCACTGACAACAAAATAATAAAAACTAATGAGCCTTTAAACACCGCCAGCGAAATCGCCACCGCTAAACTCTGTTCGCCATCCGCGGCAAATAAGGGGATCACAATAAGTAAGGGAACTACCGCAAGGTCCTGAAATAACAGGATGCTGACCGACATCTGCGCACGCGCTGTGTTGAGTATCCCCAACTCACTGGATTGTTTAATCACAATGGCGGTGGAAGACAGCGCCGCCATACCGCCAATGACAAAAGCGGGTATCGGCTCAAAGCCAAACAATAAGGCCAGCCCCATAAAGACCAGGGTGGTAACGATCATTTGTCCCAGTCCGACGCCAAACACCAGATGTCGCATTGCTAACATCCTGGGCAGCGAAAATTCCAGCCCCAGTGAAAACAGCAGGAAAACAATGCCCAGTTCTGCAAAAAAATGCATTTCTTGCGGATCTTCGTAGATCTGCATTAAATCGGGGCCGGCCACGATACCACAGGCCAGGTAAGCCAGTATGGGCGGTAGATTGACGCGTTTAAATAACCATACGGCAAATACTGCCAACACCATCAATAACAAAATGTCGGTAAAACTGCCTTCCATTCCAATTCCGCGGTTTATTTTTATCTGGCACGTTGATTGCTTTAATTAGAGCAATAACACGGTAAAAGTTGGTTTCGCCAATTTTCTGGCAGGAGAAAATCTTGGAAAATTTAGCCCCGTTCTACGATAACACAATAACTGATCGCTTTTTCAATATTCACGCTCAGCAAACTCACATGAGCGATAAAGAAAAAAATCAGTTACTGCAAGTATTGACGAATAGTCTTGATTTACAAGAACTTGGAGAGCTGGTTTATACAGAAGTTAAAGCTCGACTGAATGCCTCATTTCTCAATATTGTCAGCCCGGTTGGCACATTCCAGTTTGGTGAACAGGACAATCAGTCCGTTGTCAGAAGCTTTGACCTGCTGTCAGGGCGCGACGGCAGTATTAAGATTGAATACGGCTTTGTCAGAACCTTGTCATTGCGCGAAAACCAATTACTGAAAGACATTAACCAGTGTGTCAAAAATCCAGTTCGCAACGCCCTGCAATTTTATCAAATTCAAAAACTGGCCTTAAAAGATGGTCTGACGTCACTGGGCAACCGCCGTCAATTTGACGAGACACTGGAAAAAGCCACCAGCAAAGCTCATCGCGACGGTGACAAAGTCAGCCTGATCATGATGGATCTGGACAAGTTTAAGCAAGTGAACGATCAATTCGGACATCACGAAGGTGACAAAGTACTCATGAGCGTCGCCGGCGCTATCAATCAATCGCTGCGCAACTCCGACTATGCCTTCCGTTTCGGTGGCGATGAGTTTTGTTGCATTACTACAAACACCGATGAAACTGCTAATAACCTGATAGTAGAGAGAATCCAGGAGGCTGTAGCCAACGATTCTTTACTGCAAAAACACGGTGTGAGTGTTAGTTTTGGTATGGCCATGCTACACGCTCAGGATGACGAAACCACCTTGTTTGACCGCGCCGACAAGGCCCTTTATCAGGCGAAAAAATCTGGCAGAAACTGCGCCAAATGGGCCGCATAAACAGGTTAGCGTTGCCAGTCAATATGAAAAGGAACATAACCTGGTAATGGTTCTGTACTGCTCAACCTGCTCCCGACTGCGACGATCATCCCCTGACAACACAAAATAGGCGTAAACGGGCGCTGCCATGGCGGCACCTTCCAGGCCTTAAACCATTGTTTAACTGACTTTGAATGCGCACTACCCTGTGGCTTGAAACGCCTGGAAAACTGTCCAAAGGTGGCAGTAAACTCGCTCTCTTCAGGTAAATACAGTGTCTGCCCTTTAGGATTTTCTTCCTGACTCAGCCACAATTGGCCTGCCCCTTGAGGTAACCGGTTCCACTGGTCTAAGACAAGGCGACAATTTTCTGGTGTTATTTCTTCTGTTTGTGGTAACAGATAGAGCTTATTATCGAATCTTTGACATTGCCATTGTCCCCACTTTACCCGTGGTTGCGCATCGGGTTTGGCAGATACGCATTCCTGGAGTATGGCTTGCAAAATTTTTGCTGAAGGCAGAGATACGCCAAGAGACTTTAGCCAGTTCATGAGCAACTGCTTTTGCCATTGCCAGGAATATCCGGCCAGTTTATTCAAATCCAATTCAGACTGCCCTGCGGCCAAAGATTGCCGCTTCAGGCTTACCGTTTCCTGAAACAAACTATTTTGTTCAGCAATGTGCCCCACTGAGCGGGTTACAGTCTGTTCAAAGTGAGGCCAGCGCCCGGCAATCAACGGCAACACCTGATTGCGCAGATAATTCCGGTCAAAATCAAGCCCCTGATTGGATTCGTCTTCCACCCAGCACAAATTGCGCCGCCTGACTTCCGCCTCGATGTCAGCCCGTGACAAATTCAGCAGTGGTCGCAGCAAGTGACATTGATTGTCGTTAACAGAAAACTCTGCCATGGCTGACAGCCCCGCCGGTCCGGCACCGCGCAACAGTTGCAACATAAAGGTTTCTACCTGATCGCTTTTGTGCTGTCCCAGCAGCACCAAAGTCTCCGCATCGGCGACGTCAGCAATTGCCCTATAACGGGCATCCCGGGCAGCGGCTTCAATGCCTTGCCCCTGAGCGCGCACATTAACTGTCTTGCTGTGTAATTCGATATCTAACAGGTCACATTGGCGCTGACAATGCTGTTGCCAATGTGAGGCATTTGGGCTGAGGTTATGGTTAACATGTACTGCTTTTACACGGATTTTGTGTTCAACGGCATAAACGGCGGCAAAATGCAGCAGCAAGGTGGAATCCATACCTCCACTGTAGGCAACTAGTAATGTCTGGTAGCCGCACTCCGGCGTCAGATACCGCTGCAGCGTAGTTTCAAACTGTTGGTAGTGATTCTGTGTTTCAGCCATGCAAAATTGCGCACCAATAAAAAAGCCGCATTACTGCGGCTTAGTGTAACCTGGATGAGAACTTAACAATAACCAAAAGACATGAGGCGCTGATATCGCTCTTCCAGCAGTGCCTCTTTTGACAAACCGGTTAATTGCGACAACTGCTGTTTCAGCGTAGCTTTCAGGTTTGCCGCCATGGTGTCGTAATCCCGGTGTGCTCCACCCTGAGGCTCATTCACTATGGTATTGATCAAACCTAACTCTTTAATTTGTGGTGCAGATACCCCCATCGCTTCGGCGGCTAACGGAGCATTTTCAGCACTTTTCCACAAAATAGAAGCACAACCTTCCGGAGAAATTACCGAATAGGTACTGAACTGCAACATATTCACTCTGTCACCAACACCGATTGCCAGTGCGCCACCGGAGCCACCTTCACCAATAACTGTACAGATGATAGGTGTTTTCAGCCCAGACATGACTTTCAGGTTGCGGGCAATCGCTTCACTTTGACCACGCTCTTCGGCGCCCACACCAGGGTAAGCCCCGGGGGTGTCGATAAAGGTAATAATGGGCAGTTTGAAACGCTCTGCCATTTCCATCAAACGCAGGGCTTTGCGATAACCTTCCGGCTTGGGCATACCAAAGTTACGCTTAATTTTTTCGTGGGTATCACGGCCTTTCTGATGGCCAATGACCATAACCGGGGTACCATCAATCTTAGCCAGACCACCTATGATAGCTTTGTCATCGGCATAGGCACGATCACCGCATAATTCATCAAATTCGGTGAATATGCGTGGAATATAATCCAGAGTGTAAGGTCGCATTGGGTGTCTGGCCAATTGCGATATTTGCCAGGCCCCTAATCCGGAAAAGATCTTGTTTGTGAGTTCTGAGCTTTTTTCTCTTAAACGCGTGATTTCTTCTTCCAGGCTGACGTCAAATTCGCCGCCCTGATTCACGGACTTTAGCTCTTCTATTTTTGCCTCAAGTTCAGCAATGGGTTGCTCAAAATCAAGGAAGTGTAAGCTCATTCAAATACCTAATTATTACTTCATTAAATGTATTATTGTGTACGGCACCGTTTTGTTAGCCAATGATTTAGTGAAAGATCATTTCCACTTTATCCGCACCCAACAGGTTTCTTACTTCGTATAATAACTCATCTTGTGGTGATAAGTACCACTCAGCGCCCAAAGATATGCACGCCGTTGCATCTTCGTGGAAATACCGGAGCTGTACCGGACAGATCCCACCGCGAAAGGGTTCGAATACCCTTTGCAACTGCACAATACCGTTGTTTTGACACCATTGCGCATCCACTTCTAATAACAGATGCTTTAACTGTTTTTCACGCGCCTGAATAATATCCTGAGCATGACGGACCGTGATTGTATTGCCCCCGGAGAAATCATCAAAGCTGACCTGTCCGGAAAGCACCAAAACTTTGTCCGTTTGTAACATTTCTTCGTATTCTTCGAACATATCCGGGAAGAATCGCGCATCCATTCTGGCACTTTGATCATCCAGCGTAACGATAGCCCAGCGTCGGCCCTTTTTGTTTACCATAACACGAACGCCGATCACCAGTCCCACAACTTTTGAAACAGAGTCCCTGTCTCCCGGTTTGGCATCCACCAGTCGTCCGCGGCAATAGTGCTGTAACTCTTCCCGGTACTGGTTAATAGGGTGGCCTGTTAAATATAGACCTAAAGTCTCTTTTTCCCCATCTAACCACTGTTTTTCCGGCCATTCCGGCACCATCACAAACGCGTTGTTGACTTCTTCCGGCTCACTGGTGAGCAAGCCAAACATATCTGCCTGACCGTAAGATTCAGCTTTTGCGTGTTGCTCAGCAGCAGCCATTGCTTCGGGTAACGTGGCCATTAACGACGCCCGGTGAGGACCAAGTTCATCCATGGCACCGGATAAGATCAGCTTTTCCATTACTCGTTTATTGAGCTTTTTAAGATCTACCTTGGCACAAAAATCAAAAATATCCGTGAAATAGCCCTTTTCTTCACGCGCCTTAATCAGGGCTTCAATGGGACCTTCCCCGACACCTTTTACCGCACCGATACCATAAATAATGGTACCTTCCTGATTTACCGTAAATTTGTATTTTCCGGAGTTCACATCGGGCGGTGAAATTTTAATGCCCATGCGATTACATTCATCCACCAGGGTTACAATTTTGTCAGTGTTATCCATATCCGCCGACATTACCGCCGCCATAAACTCAGACGGATAATGGGCTTTTAACCAAAGAGTTTGATAGGACACCAAAGCATACGCAGCTGAGTGTGATTTATTAAAGCCGTACCCGGCGAATTTCTCCACCAGGTCGAAAATCTTCATCGCCAGTTCGGGATCGATACCGTTTTCTTTGGCGCCATCCTCAAATGAGGCACGCTGCTTGGCCATTTCTTCAGGTTTTTTCTTACCCATGGCCCGGCGCAACAAGTCAGCACCACCGAGACTATAGCCAGACATTTCCTGAGCTATCTGCATTACCTGCTCCTGATACAGGATAATGCCGTAGGTGGGCTGCAAAATTTCTTTCAAACATTCGTGCTGATACTGAGCGTCAGGATAAGATATTTCTTCGCGACCGTGTTTTCGGTCGATAAAGTTGTCTACCATGCCGGACTGCAATGGTCCGGGTCTGAACAGTGCTACCAGTGCGATAATATCTTCAAAGGTATCCGGTTGAAGACGGTTGATGAGATCTTTCATACCGCGGGATTCCAGCTGGAATACCGCCGTCGTTTCAGCCCGCATCAACATCGCGAAACTTTCTTTATCTTCTAGCGGAATTGCAGAGATGTCTACCACATCACCGGAGCGCTCTTTCACCATGTCCAGCGCCCACTGGATAATGGTCAGGGTACGTAATCCCAGGAAGTCGAACTTTACCAGCCCTGCAGTTTCTACATCGTTCTTATCAAATTGGGTGACCGGAAATTTACCTTCCTCGTCACAATAGAGCGGCGCAAAATCGGTAATTTTAGTGGGAGAGATAACCACTCCCCCGGCGTGTTTACCGGCATTTCGCACCACCCCTTCCAGGATGCGGCACATATCAATCAGATCTTTGACGTCTTCATCTTCGTCGTAGGCCTCCTGCAGACGGGGCTCCACCTCAAAAGCTTTTGCCAGGGTCATACCGGGATCACCGGGGATCAGTTTGGAGATGCGATCGACAAAGCCGTAGGGATGGCCCAATACCCGGCCCACATCCCGCACTACTGCTTTTGCAGCCATAGTACCAAAAGTAATAATCTGGGATACGGCGTCACGGCCGTACATATCAGCAACGTGGTCAATGACTTCGTCACGTCGATCCATACAAAAATCAACATCAAAATCCGGCATAGATACCCGTTCAGGGTTCAGGAATCGCTCGAATAGCAGATCAAATTCCAGCGGGTCGAGATCGGTAATTTTCAGTGCGTAGGCCACCAACGACCCCGCACCGGAACCCCGCCCTGGTCCCACCGGAATATCGTGATCCTTACTCCACTGAATAAATTCCATTACGATAAGGAAGTAACCGGGAAAACCCATCTGGTTAATAACCTGCAATTCTATTTGCAGACGCTCATCGTATTCGGGGCGCTTCTGAGCACGCTCTTCGGGGTCCGGAAACAAAAACACTAATCGCTCTTCCAGGCCTTCTTCAGATACTTTTACCAAATAATCTGCGTCCGACAATCCACCGGTAGGGAACTTAGGCAGGAAGTAGGTTCCCAGTTGCACCGTAACATTACAGCGTTTGGCAATCTCTACGGTATTTTCTATGGCTTCCGGAATATCGCTAAACAATGCCTGCATTTCTTCAGCGCTGCGCAAATACTGTTGTTCACTAAAACGCTTGGGACGACGAGGATCTTCCAGTGTGTAACCGTCGTGAATACTGACTCGAATGTCATGGGCGGGGAACTCAGTCTCTTTGAGGAACACCACTTCATTTGTCGCCACTACTGGCAGTTCCCGCTGCTCAGCTAATGCTACCGCTGCATGCAAATAATCTTCTTCTCCGGGGCGCCCGGTGCGTTGCAGTTCAATGAAAAAATGCTCGGGAAAGTGTTGCAGATAAAAATCCAGCAACTGATTAATCTGTTTGTGATTTTGCTTTTGCAGTGCAAAGCCCAATTCACCGTCTTTTGCGCCAGACAGCACGATAATACCTTCGGCGTGTTCTGCCAACCAGTGAGCATCAATCACCGCTTTGTCCTTCACGGCACCGCGTTGGTAGGCTCGTGAGATCAAAAGTGTGATATTCTTATAACCGGCGTTGTTGCTGGCTAACAAGGTGGTACGGAAGATATCTTCACCCAACAGCGGATTTTGCAACCAAAAGTCACATCCGATAATGGGTTTAACGCCATTGCCATGTGCCTGATAATAATATTTAACCAGGCCGCACATATTCATTTGATCGGTAATGGCCACTGCCGGCATACCGAGTTCTGCAACCCGGCCAATGATCTTAGGAATTTTATTCAAACCATCGCACATCGAAAAATCGCTGTGTACTCTGAGATGAATGAAAGACGCGTTACTTTCCTGTGTCATTATATTTCCAGTGTCATTGTTCTAATAGTAGCGCCACCGGCTTAAAGCTGCGACGGTGAGCAAAAATAGGACCGAATTGCGCTAACTTTTCCAGATGCAGTTTAGTAGGATAGCCTTTGTGTTGGGCAAAGCCAAACTCTGGATATTGCTGATCCAGTTCTGCCATTTGCCGATCACGGGTGACTTTGGCCAGAATCGAAGCGGCTGAAATTTCCGGTACCGTTAGATCTCCTTTAACAATCGCCTCTGCAGGCCACTGCCAGGCGGGAACCTTATTGCCATCTACTTTAACAAAATCCGGCGCAGTGGTTAATGCTGCCACCGCCCTGGACATCGCTAACATGGTGGCCTGATAGATATTAATTTCGTCGATTTCTTGCGGTGTTGCTTCGCCAATTGCCCAACAGAGCGCCTGTTCTTTGATCAGGGGAAATAGTTTATTTCTTTTAGTTTCAGAAAGTTTTTTGGAATCAGTGAGTCCGGCAATAGGTCGGGCCGGATCTAATATAACTGCGGCGGTGACCACATTGCCTACCAGTGGCCCTCGGCCCACTTCATCAACACCCGCTATCAGCAAGACTAAACCTCCAGTTTCAGTAATTTTGCCACCGATTGCGCAGCCGTTTGATCGGCGTTGCAACGCAAGGATTGGTGGATTTTCAGATACTCTTCCTGTAATTCCGGCGCATCCCCTTCCAGCATCGTCAACAACTTCTCAGAAATCAGCGTGGGATTGACATCGGCCTGCAGTAATTCAGGCACCAGCGCTTTACCAGCCAGTATATTGGGCAAGGCAAAATATTGTTGTTTATACATAAAGCGCATCATCTGATAGGTCATGGCTTTTAATTTATAGGCCACTACCATGGGTCTCTTGCACAGCAGTGCCTCCAACGTGGCAGTTCCCGATGCTAATAGCACGGCGTTTGAAGCAATCATAACCTGTTGAGAATGACCAAACACAGTGCGCACTTTGACTTTGGGTTTAAGCTCGTTCAGGCGTTCGTCAATTTCAGATTTGCGCTGTTTATTCACCACCGGGATCAATACCAACAAATCCGGATGTTGCTGCGCTACTTTTTCAGCACTGAGTATAAAGGTGTCTAACAGGCTCCTGACTTCACCAGCGCGACTACCCGGTAACACTGCCAGCACCTTTTGATTGGCATCCACATTCAGGTATTCCCGGGCTGACTTTCTGTCTACCTGAAGCGGGATCTGATCGGCCAGGGTATGACCGACAAACTCGGCCGGTATTTGAAACTTTTGATACACAGCAGGTTCAAATGGGAAAATACAAAACACATTATTGGTAGCCCGGGCAATTTTGTGAACCCGGCTTTCACGCCATGCCCACACCGTAGGGCTGACATAATGTATGGTTTTGATCCCCTGCTGTTTGAGCTTCATTTCCAGGGTTAAATTGAAGTCCGGCGCATCTACACCGATAAACACATCCGGCGGATTTTCCGTAAAGTACTGCAAAACACTTTTGCGGATATGTAACAGTCGACGGATACGGGATAACACTTCCACCAGTCCCATTACTGAAAGCTCTTCCATATCAAATAAGGACTGGCAGCCAACGGCCTGCATTCTGGGGCCGGCAATGCCTTCGAAAATAGCGTCAGGGTATTGTTTGCGAAATTCAGCAATCAATCCTGCGGCCAAAATATCGCCGGAGGTCTCTCCGGCAACAATACCCACTCTGATGGTTTTATTTGTCATAATATTCGCTTAGAACAGCGTTGAGGCGTTGCGGTTAACGTATGATACCGCGCTCTGAGGCTTCCAGAAATTCAGACATCAACTGCACTTCCGGGTTTTCCTGCACCATATCCCGAATAATCTCTACGGCCTCTGCCGCTTTGTTGCCCTGTCGATATATAACGCGGTAAGCATTTTTTATAGCCCGGATACTCTCCGGGCTGAAACCTCGGCGCTTGAGTCCTTCCGAATTGATGCCGTGCGGTTTGCCATCATTACCTAACATCACAAATGGAGGTAAATCCCGCAAAATAATAGCGCCGCCACCGACAAAGGCGTGAGCACCAATTTTACAAAACTGATGGATCGCTGTCATACCGCCCAGAATCGCGTAATCAGCCACATGTACGTGCCCCGCCAGCGTACAGCTATTGGCACAGATTGTGTGATTGCCGATGCGAACATCGTGGGCAACATGCGCATAAGCCATAAACAGATTGCCGTTTCCGATAACTGTTTTGCCCTCATCCTGTATGGTACCGCGATGCACGGTGACGCTTTCGCGAAAAACGTTATTGTCACCAATCAACAGCTCTGTCGGCTCACCGGCGTACTTTTTGTCCTGACAATCTTCACCGATACTGGCAAACTGGAAAAAATGATTGCCTTTACCAATTTTGCTGGGGCCTTTGATCACCACATGCGAATTGACAATACAATCATCGCCGATAACCACATCCGGGCCGATAACGGAAAAAGGGCCAATTGATACATTGTTCCCCAACGTCGCTTTAGGGTCGATGACAGCGGTAGGATGGATCACGTTCTACATCTTCCTCATTGCACACATAAATTCAGCGCTACAGGCTTCCTGACCACTGACACTGGCATAACCCTGAAACTTCCAGATACCCCGACGTTCTTTAATAAAATCCACGTCAAAATCCAGTCTGTCACCGGGTGTCACGGGCAGTTTAAAACGCGCCTTGTCGATGCCCGCATACAGATATAAATCATCGGTATTGCCAGCGCTCTTGAAGCCCAAAATCCCGGCGGCTTGTGCTAACGCTTCCAGAATCATAACGCCCGGAAAAATAGGTTTTCCTGGAAAATGGCCCATAAAACAGGGTTCGTTAAAGGTGATATTTTTATAGGCTTTAATACGCTTACCGACTTCCAGTTCCGTTACTCTGTCTACCAGCAGCATCGGGTAGCGATGCGGCAGTAAAGCCATTATTTCTTCGATTTCTACACGTTCAATCACGTCAGTCAAACCACTCTTCTCCTGTTCTGACTTTTATCATAGAGCAGCACTGCGGCAGTTAGCAAATCATGTGCTGTAAAATAGGATGCCCTATTTCTGATATTTTTCTATTTCTTTTACCCGTTGCGATAACTTCTCGAGATTACGCAAACCCACCATACTTTTACGCCAGTCTTTATTCGGCATTGCAGGAATACCTGAGGAATAGACTCCGGGTTCTTTAATGGCTTTGGTGACCATGGAGAATCCGGTTAAGGTAACGCCATCGGTGATGCTGATATGCCCGTTAATGCCAACCATACCGGCAATAATACAATGTTTTCCAATCGTGGTACTTCCGGCAATCACAGTACAACCTGCCACTGCGCTATTTTCCCCTATTTCGACGTTATGAGCAATCTGGCACAGGTTATCTATGATAACGCCATCATGCAAAATGGTATCTTCCAGGGCGCCGCGGTCGACACAGGAATTGGCACCTATTTCTACCCGATTACCCAACACGGCCCGACCCAGTTGAGGGATCTTCACCCATTTACCGGCATCATTAGCATAGCCAAAACCATCGGAACCGATAACTGCGGAACTTTGAATCAGGCAATGTTCACCAATGATACAGTCGTGATATACCGTCACGTTTGCCCACAACTTGGTGCCATTACCGATACGCGCGCCTTTACCTATAAAACACCCCGGGCCTATTTGCACATCGACGCCTATTTCGGCACCCGATTCGATAACCGCATTGGCACCAACTGACACAGAATCCGCCAGGACTGCATCGGCAGCGATCACGGCGGATTCATGTATGCCATCCGCGGCATCGGGCGTAGTATCCAGCGCCTGTGCCACTTTGGCAAAGCCAAGGTAAGCGTTTTTCATGACCAACGCATTGGTCTGGCAATATTTTGCGTCTTCTTCACTGAGGATTACGGCGGTGGCTTTAGTTTCGGATAATTGAGAGCGATATTTGGCGTTAGCCAGAAATGAGATTTGACCTTCAGTGGCGGTAGCTAGCGTGCCAATAGAAGTGACGCTAACAGTTGCGTCACCTCGTACCTCGGCACCAATAATCTCCGCCAACTCGGCCAATGTGTAGCTGAGCATGGGTGAGTTCTCAATTAATTAGCGTTTTTACTAACTTCTTCAATCACTTTTTGTGACACATTGTACTGATCATCAATGAAGGCAATCGCACCGGCATTTAAAATCACATCGTAATTTTCAGCTTCGGCTACCTTGTTGATGCCCTGCTGGATCATTCCCAATAAACGGTTGCGCTCTTCGTTAGAACGACGCTCCAGCTCGCGTTGCAACGGTTGTGCTTTGCCAACATACTCATCTCTTAAGCTGGTAATTTTTTGTTCTAACTCAGTGATTTCCTGCTGGCTCATTGTCGCCGTATCACGCTTTTGCTTTTCCAAATAATATTGCAGATCTTTTTCCATGCGATTGACTTCTTCGATACGGTCCTTGAACTCAGCATTGATACTTTGCTGGATCGTGGCCGCCTGAGGAAGACTTTGAAAAATCGCCTGTACATTGGCGGCACCAATTTTTTGTTGTGCATAGGCACTGCCACTGGCTACTGAGGCAGCTAAGGTCATTGCAACGGCGGTTAGTTTTAATGCTTTCACAGATTACTCCTTAAATTCTTATGCTAATTATCTTTGCAATTTAAAATATGATTAAAATGTTTGACCAATGTTGAACGAGAAGAACTTCACTTCATCACCGCTTTGCTCTTTCAATGCGCGCGAGAAGCTAAATACCATTGGTCCCATGGGTGACAACCACTGTACAGACAAGCCATAGGAAGCCCGATACAGACTGGGGTCAGCGAAATCCAGCAGGCGATCAGCACTGACGGAGTTCATGTTTAAATTTCTAAATTCATCGTAGTCAAATTCAGTATCCCAAACGGTACCCACATCCAGGAAGATACTGGAACGCACCTGGGAGTCGTATTCTTCACCGATAAATGGCGTAGGGACAATCAGCTCTACCCCACCGACAGCAATGGCATTACCACCTATGGAACGCTCGGTTACAAAGAGGGTATCGGATAATTCACCATTACCCACTGAACTGCCATCTGGTCCATTGTCAGTGGTGATACTTCTTTGTACTGCTCTTGGGCCGACGGTATTGTTTTCAAAGCCGCGTAACGTCCCCGAACCACCGGCTGTAAAGTTCTGTGTAAAGGGCAGGATCTGGTCACTACCGTTAATCGTGCCGTAACCGTTACCATACCCTAAACGCAGGCGGGTTAATACCGTCCAACGTTGATCATCAGATATTGGGAAGTAGAAACGCGTATTGAACTCAGCCTTGAAATAATTGGCATCGGAATTCGGCGTTGTGGCGGTCAGTGACAAGGTCTGATTAGAACCCGCTGTCGGATACAAACCACGGTTCAGGGTGCTCCGAATCCAGGCTGCGGACAATACAAAGGAATCGTAATTAATCGGCGCATCCGGGTTATTCTCGTCCACAAACAAATTGTAAAAACGGGCTGTTTGCTCATAGGTATCGCGTTGCGCCAGTTCTTCATTTTCATAGGTTAACCCAAAACGCAAACGGTTGTATTCATTGATTGGGAAACCAAAAGTACCACCAACACGATAGGTTTTGGTGTTGTATTGCACCAGACCAAAATCACCAGCATCCAGTTCGCTGTAGGATAAGGTGCCCCCCAGGCTGATACCATCAATGGTAAAATAGGGATCATTGTAAGTTATCGCAGCCTGCTTTTGGTAACGGTTGGTATTGATGTTAAAGCCCACCTGTTTACCGGTACCCAGGAAGTTATCCTGTGATACACCTGCCTGCAGACTCAGACCAGTGCGGTCACCAAAACCGATACCGGCATTAAACGATCCGGACGGCTGTTCTTTTAAGCTGAAGTCAACGTCAACCTTATCGTCTTCACCTGGAATGCGCACGGTTTCGAATTCCACTTCATCCACAAAGGTCAGTCGTCGGGAAATATTCGCTTTAGACACTTCCAACGCCTGGTTAGACAGGAAGCTACCTTCCATCTGTGTGACCTCACGGCGCAACACTTCGTCCTTAGTGATGTCGTTGCCCACAAAGTTAATGCGGCGCACATAAATACGCTTGCCCGGATCAACCGCTATCGTCAGTTTTACCGTTTTGTCGTCTTCATTAATGTCCGGGATAGTCGTTACTGAGGGATAGGCGTAGCCAAACCGCCCCAAATACTTGCTGATGAATTCTTCGGTGTATGTCACCAGAGCCTGGTTGTACAGGGTGTCACTTTTCAGCGGCAATAAAGCGCGAATGGTATCGCCATGTCCTAATAATTCACCGGTGACTTCAATTTCAGAGATATTGAACTGTTCCCCTTCGGTGACGTTGATGGCAACATAAATACCCTTTTTATCCGGCGTCATCGACACCTGAGTGGAATTGACATTGAACTGCAGATAGCCTCTGTCCAGATAGTGACTGCGCAGTGTTTCCATATCCCCTTCCAGGGTTTGCTTCTGATAGCGGGTCTCTGCCAGAAAGTCCCACCAGGGGGCATCAAAACCCAACTCAAAACCTTCCAGTAATTCAGCGTCACTGAATAACTCATTGCCCACAATATTGATTTGCGCAATTTTTGCAGCGTCGCCTTCTTCAAATAAAAACTTTAAATCCACACGGTTACGAGGTAGCGGCGTGACAATCGCAGATACATCAGCGTTGTATTTACCCACGCTGTAATAGAAATCTTTAAGGCCACTTTCAAGACCAGTCAATACAGTACGGTCTAAAGGTTCACCGATGCGAATGTTGCTGCCATCCAGACTTTCCTGCAATTGCTCATCTTTAATATCATCGTTACCTTCAAAAATGATATTACTGATAGTGGGTCTCTCTTTTACCCTGACCACCAGAGTATTGCCATCCCGCAAGACTTTTATGCTCTCAAAGTGAGTAGAGGAATACAGCGACTTAATGACCTGAGCGATCCTGAAACCGTTCATCGTGTCACCTACCTGCACCGGCATGTAGGTCAGGGCTGCACCTAATGCAACTCTTTGTAACCCTTCAATTTTGATATCATCGATGACAAATTCTTTGGCTGTATTTGCACTTACTGCTCCCGTGCAAAACACAAAAAGCAATGCAAAAAGTATCTGATTCAACTTCATTTATTTATATTCTTCCTGACTGAAACTTATTCAGCATTGTTAAAAAAAGCGTGAGTCCTACAAACGCCCGATGTCGTTTACAATCGCCACTGCCATCAACATAAAGAGTAAAATGCCACCTATGCGAAACCCAATTTCCTGAACCGATTCTGGTACAGGCTTTCCGGTCACCAGCTCTATGAAGTAATAAAGCAAATGTCCGCCGTCCAGGACGGGTAACGGAAGCAGATTAATGATCCCTAAATTAACACTAATGAGCGCTAAAAAGCTCAGGAAATACACCAGGCCATAACCTGCACTGGCACCTGCGCCCTGCGCAATAGAAATAGGGCCACTTAAATTTTTAACCGATACATCACCGGTTAACAATTTGCCGATCATCTCGACACTCAATGTCATTAAGCGCCATGTATTATCCATAGCAGCCCCCATGGCTGCAACCAATCCATATTGTTGGTTAAATATGTACTCCTCAGGCCAGGGTTCCTGTTGGGGTACCACGCCCAGATAACCCACATTCGGATTATCTTCACGAAAGCCCACCTGCACCATAACCGGGGTTTCCCGCCCCTCTCTGAGCACCATAACGCCCACGGTATCACCACCGCGCCCGGTGAGATACTCCCCTATTTGTTCCCATTTATCGATGGGAGTTCCGTCAATACTTAAAATTTTGTCATCTTTTTGTATCCCGGCTCGCGCTGCTGGCGAATCTTCGGCCACCAATCCTATAGTGGTGGTAATGGCCGGTCTGAAGGGTTCGATACCCAAAGCGCGAATCGCTGACTGAGTTTCGGGATCAAATTGCCAGCTTGACAGGTCAAGCTGATAACGCTTTTCCGTCATATTGGAGGCCGTATAGGTACCAATATCCATTGACGACTTGCCAATATGAGACACCAGTTCCAGATTGATCGCATTCCAGTCCCTTACTTCGCGCTCACCAATGCGATTAATTTGCGCATCTTTGGGCAACCCCGCCTGTGCAGCAATACTGCCCGAGGTAACATTACCAATGACCGGACGCACGGTTTCAACGCCCATCAGATACATCAGGTACAAGGCAAAAATAGCAAATACAAAATTGGTGAGGGGACCTGCGGCAATAATGGCGATGCGCTTTAGCACATGTTGGCTGTTGAAGGTAACGGCCTGATCTTGCTCATTAACATCATCCACCCGACTATCCAGCATGCGCACGTAACCGCCTAACGGGATCATGGCCACCACATATTCGGTGCCCTGCTTGTCGTGCGTTCGCCACAATGGCTTGCCAAACCCAACAGAGAACCTGAGTACCTTCACACCACAAAGCCGGGCAACGTAAAAATGCCCCCATTCGTGAACTGCCACCAGAATCCCAAGCGCCACGATAAACGCGGTCAGGTTTTGCAAAAAATCCAACATTAAAGCAGAGTCTCCATATAGTTCGTCGCAAACAAACGACTATGTTTATCACACTCAAGGATATCTGCAAGTGATGACAACTTGTTGTCAGGGGTTTGTTCTACCGTCGCTAAACACAGTTTAAAAATATCGGTATAGCGAATTTTTCTGGCCAAAAAAGCGGCCACAGCAACTTCGTTGGCGGCATTCAGGGCAGTCGTAGCAGCCTGGCCTTTATAAGCACAATCTATCGCTAATTGCAGACAGGGAAAACGCGCAAAGTCAGGCTTGAGAAACTGTAAGTCTGTCAGTTGTGAGAAATCCAGCGATGCCACCCCCGATTCAATACGTTCAGGCCAGGCCAGCGTATGCGCTATGGGAGTGCGCATGTCCGGCTGACCCATTTGCGCCAACACAGAGCCATCGGCATATTGCACCATCGAATGCACAATGCTCTGAGGATGAATAACCACCTCAATGTCATCTCCCGCCACACCAAACAGATAACAGGCTTCAATAAACTCCAGACCCTTATTCATCATGGTCGCGGAATCAACAGATATTTTTTGTCCCATAGACCAGTTAGGGTGCTTACAGGCTTGTTCCGGCGTAATATCGGCAAACGTTGCCAGGTCGCGTTGTAAAAACGGACCACCGGAGCCTGTTAACAAAATCTTGCGAATCGACTTTTGGCAAAAACCCTGTTGTGGCAGACATTGAAAAATTGCGTTGTGTTCACTGTCCACCGGCAGTAATACAGCACCGCTTTGCTGTACTGCATCCATAAATAAATTGCCGGACATCACTAAGGACTCTTTATTCGCTAACAATACGCGTTTACCCGCCTGCACAGCTGCATGAGTCGGCAATAACCCTGCCGCGCCCACAATAGCCGCCATGACCACCTGGACTTCTTCGTCTGCAGCGATCATGCAAAGTGCGTCATTTCCTAAATGTACCTGGCAGGCTAATCCCGTCTCTTCACTGTAGGCTTTTAATTTCGGATAATCGGCCTTACTACTGGTCACCAGGTGTTTCGGCTGATGTATCTTAGCCAGTTCCACCAGCTCTTTTACCCGGGAATGGCAACTCAATGCGAATACCCGGTATTTTTCGGGATGGCGTGACACCACATCCAGCGTGCTTAACCCGATAGAGCCGGTAGCACCTAAGACGGTGATATTTTGCGTCGTATTAGCGTTTGACTGGATCATGGCAAGAAGTTCAGCTTAGGCCATCCACATGACATAACACAGGGCGAAAATCGGAAAAGCCGCGGTTAAGCTATCGATCCGATCCAGAATACCGCCATGCCCGGGTAACAGGTTCCCGCTATCCTTACAACCGGCGCAGCGTTTGAACATGCTTTCATTGAGATCACCCAGGGCACTGACCGCCACTGTAAGACCGCCCACCAGGACATGCAACCAGATGCGCGATGGGTCGACGTGATAATGCATTGCCGCAAAAGCAATGATAGCAAAGGAGGCACCAACACCACCCAGTAAGCCTTCGATAGTTTTACCCGGGGACACATTGGGTCTGAGCTTGTGACGTCCGAATTTAACGCCCACAAAAAAGGCGCCCACATCAGCGGCCCAAACAATGCCTAAAACGTAAAAAATCAGAGACGCGCCATAAAGCGGATCGACGTCGAACAGGCTGGTGCGCAAGACCACCACGGCAACCCAGGTGGGTATCAGAGTCAGTAACCCAAAAATGCCTCGCAGTAATACACTGGAGCGCCAAACCAGACTGTATCTCGGGTAGGCAATGATCAAAAAGAGTGATAACGCCCACCAGACACCGGCGGCAATAAGAATATTTTTATATAAGGGAACCAACTCCCCCTGCACCCAGACGGCATCCACCGGCACCACAAAACTCAGAGCAATGCATAGCCCTGCCACAATAGCGGTGTAAATCGATTTTAATAAAGGAATGGTGAGGCCGGTCAGATTAGCCCATTCCCAGGCGCCCAACGCAATTACTGCCGCAAAAACCAGTTCAAATCCCCGGATTGGCAAAAACAGGATTGCCCCAAGCGCGAGTGGAGCCAATATCAAGGCGGTTATAATTCGTTGTTTTAACATAACCTGGAGTTCCTAGTTTTGACTCTCAATTTGTTCACCGGTCATACCAAAGCGCCTTTGCCTGCCGCAAAACTCAGTCACAGCCTTGGTAAACTCTGCGTCATCAAAATCAGGCCACAAGGCAGGGGTAAAGTACAACTCAGCGTAGGCCAACTGCCATATTAAAAAATTAGAAATGCGTTGTTCACCACCGGTACGGATCAACAAATCCACCTGCGGTAAATTCGATAACTGAATATGTTTGTTGAGATCCGCTTCGGTAATCTGGTTGATATCGCCGTTTTGCGCGCTAACTTCCTGATACAAAGCTTTGCAGGCATTGGCTATATCCCACTTACCACCGTAGTTAGCAGCAATATTGAGGACCATTGCTGTGTTGTCGGCAGTCAGCGCTTCAGCTTCCTGAATTTTGGCGAATAATTTTTTATCGAAGCGGCTTAAATCACCAATGACCTGCAACTTGACATTATTCTTATTGAGTTTTTTGGCTTCACTGCCCAGTGCCCAGACGAATAGCTCCATCAGGGCTTTAACTTCATCAGCCGGACGCAGCCAGTTTTCACTGCTAAAGGCAAACAACGTCAGGGCTTTGATATTGTTTTTCAGACAATAGCCCACCGCAGAACGCACCGCTTCGGCGCCTGCTTTGTGTCCAAAAGTCCGAAGCTTGCCTTTTTGTTTGGCCCAACGCCCGTTGCCATCCATAATAATGGCAACGTGCTGCGGCATAATGCCGTTTGGTTTATTTAGATCTGCCATTAAGCCAGCTTCTAAATTTCCATTAATTCAGCTTCTTTGGTTTTCAGCAACTCATCAACTTGTTTTACAAAACGGTCAGTAGCTTGCTGAATGTTGTCTTCTGCTGCGCGTGCTTCGTCTTCGGAGATCTCTTTTTCTTTCAGCAGATCTTTTACGTCGCCATTAGCATCACGACGGATGTTGCGAATGCTGATACGGCCCTGTTCTGCTTCTCCACGTACAACTTTAATGAGGTCTTTACGGCGCTCTTCCGTTAGAGGCGGCAGAGGAATTCGCATAGTGGTACCGGCAGTGATAGGGTTCAGTCCCAAATCAGATTGCAAAATGCCTTTTTCGACGGCCTGAATTGCACTTTTATCAAACACGGTCAATGCCAGAGTGCGTGAATCTTCAACCACTACGTTAGCCAGTTGGCGCAACGGTGTCGCTGCACCATAGTAAGATACCATCACGTTATCCAGTAAGCTTGGATGGGCACGACCGGTTCTGATTTTACTGAAGTTTACCTTTAGCGCGGAAATGCTTTTTTCCATGCGCTCTTTTGCATCTGCAAAAATTTCATCAATCATTTTCTTAACCTTAAATATTTTAGTTGTTGTCTATCAACGTACCTTCGTCTTCACCCATCACCACAGCTTTCAGACAGCCGGTTTTATTCATGTTAAAGACTTTAATCGGAATATTGTGATCTCGCGCCAGGGTAAATGCCGCCAGATCCATCACTTTTAATTCTTTTTCCAGCACTTCGCTGTAATTCAGGTGCTTGTGCAAAACCGCTTCGGGATTCTTATTAGGATCGTCATTATAGACGCCATCGACCTTGGTACCTTTTAATACTACATCGGCTTCGATTTCAATGCCGCGTAAACAGGCAGCCGAATCAGTGGTAAAAAACGGATTTCCCGTACCGGCAGAAAAGATAACCACACGACCGGATTTCAACAGGCTGATGGCCTCAGTCCAGTTGTAAGCATCACATACGCCGTTGAGGGGAATTGCGGACATCAGTCGGGCATTTACAAAGGCGCGATGTAAGGCGTCGCGCATTGCCAGGCCATTCATAACCGTGGCCAACATACCCATATGGTCGCCTACCACCCGGTTCATGCCCGCTTTAGCCAGCCCTTCACCACGAAACAGGTTACCACCACCGATAACCAGTCCAACCTGGATACCCAGTTCCACCAGCTCTTTAATTTCCGCGGCCATGCGGTCCAGGACTTTGGCGTCGATGCCAAAGGACTCATTACCCATCAGGGCTTCACCACTTAATTTTAACAGTATTCTTCGATAGGCTGGCTTAGAGCTGATACTCATGAAAACTTCTCATCCTCAATGATTGTCAGGGGATTGGGGAACAAAAACCGTTTCAGTAAACATTACCTGAAAAGCACCACAAAAGTGTTAATCATGCTTTAAAAACAACGTACTTAAAAAAAAGCACCTCTTTTGAGGTGCCTGTAGTTTATATGACAATGCTTTAATGCAAAAGCTTTTGTCAGATTTATTTACAAACAGCTTACTGCTTAGCAGCCGCCATTTGTGCCTGAACTTCGGCTGCGAAGTCTTCGGTCTTCTTCTCGATACCTTCACCCACTTCAAAACGGATGAAGTTGATAACGTCTGCACTGTTGTCTTTCAGCAACTGACCAACGCTCATGGAAGGATCTTTAACGAAAGGCTGACCAGTCAGGCTGATTTCGCCAGTGAATTTCTTCATGCGGCCCATAACCATTTTTTCTGCGATTTCAGCAGGCTTGCCGCTTTGCATCGCGATGTCGATTTGGATCGCTTTTTCTTTCTCAACAACGTCAGCTGGTACATCGTCAGGCTTAACGAATTGTGGGCTGCTGGCAGCAACGTGCATAGCAACGTCTTTAGACAAGTCTTCTGAACCGCCAGTTAGTACCGCGATAACACCGATACGTGCGCCGTGAACATAGGCGCCCAGGTTGTCACCTTCAACAGTAACAACGCGACGTACGTTGATGTTTTCACCAATTTTTGCAACCAGAGTATCACGCAGGTCAGAAACCGCAGCACCGTCGATTTCAGATGCATTCAGAGTTTCTACGTCACTGATCTTGTTAGCTGCAGCGAATTCTACCAATTTGTTACCAAACGCCAGGAAGCTTTCGTCACGCGCTACGAAGTCAGTTTCGCAGTTCAGTTCCATCATAGTGGCAACACCGGCGTTCACAGAAGTCAGGATCACACCTTCTGCAGCAATACGACCTGCTTTCTTAGCCGCTTTTGCCTGGCCAGATTTGCGCATGTTCTCGATCGCCGCTTCGATGTCACCATCAGTCGCTTGCAATGCTTTTTTACAATCCAGCATACCGGCGCCGGTACGCTCGCGAAGTTCTTTTACTTGAGCAGCAGTTACAGCCATCTGTATATCCTCAGGAATAAGTTTTAAATTTCATCGTAGAAAACAAGACCAGACGTCGGTCTCATTTTAAAAATATGGGGTAAATTCTATTTACCAGATTATTTTAAAACAGGGGCATAGCCCCTGTTTTCATCAAGTCTTACGACTTGTAACATGCATTTATGAATGCTGTGTTAAATCTTACTCAGCAGCTTCAACGAAGTCGTCGTTTTCAGCAATTGCTTCAAGATTTTGCTCACGACCTTCAAGAGTCGCATCAGCAGCAGCGTTCAAATATAGCTGAACCGCACGGATCGCATCGTCGTTACCTGGGATGATGTAATCAATACCGTCTGGGTCAGTGTTAGTATCAACAACAGAAACCACAGGGATACCCAGGCTACGCGCTTCCGCGATAGCAATGTGCTCGTGGTTAGCGTCAATAACAAACAGACAATCTGGTAAACCGCCCATGTCTTTGATACCACCCAGGCTGCTTTCCAGCTTTTCCATTTCACGAGTCAGCATCAATACTTCTTTCTTAGTCAGCTTGTCGAAAGTACCGTCCTGAGATTGTTGCTCAAGATCTTTCAGACGCTTGATTGACTGACGAACTGTTTTCCAGTTAGTCAACATACCACCTAACCAACGCTTGTTTACGTAGTATTGGTCGCATTTCAATGCAGCTTCTTTTACAGCTTCGCCAGCAGCGCGCTTAGTACCTACGAAAAGGATTTTACCTTTACGAGCAGAAACAGAAGACAAGTAAGACAGTGCATCATTGAACAAAGGAACTGTTTTTTCCAGGTTAATGATGTGAACTTTGTTACGAGCGCCAAAAATGAAAGGCTTCATTTTTGGGTTCCAGTAGCGAGTTTGGTGACCGAAGTGAACACCAGCTTGCAGCATGTCACGCATAGACACGTTTGCCATAATTAATTTCCTCAATTGGGGTTAGGCCTCCATACATCCCAATTTTCGATCCTGTTTCCCGTGAGAAAAGCCAGACACCCCGAAAATCGTGTCGATGTATGTGTGTTTTAAATAAAATTATACGCTGGAACACAACTCAGATTTTGAGCACATGTTTCAGGCGCGGCGCTTTATACCATTTATCAGCCCCTAACTCAACGTTTTTAAGGCTTTTATCTGGATATGGTGGCGACCTGGCTGTCCGCCTGGCTATACATCTAATGCCAGACCAGGTAAACTTACCGGCTTAAAATGTAATAAACCTTCTATCAGGAAAGAATCTTGACGATAACTATCAAAACCCCGGAAGAAATTGAAAAAATGCGAGTGGCCGGAAAACTTGCATCAGAAGTCCTGGAAATGATCGGTGAGCACGTCAAAAAAGGTGTGACCACAGACCAACTCAATACAATTTGTCATGACTATATAGTCAACGTGCAGGGGGGAATTCCTGCACCGTTAAATTATGGCAACCCGCCTTTTCCAAAATCTATCTGCACTTCGGTGAATCACGTTATTTGTCATGGCATCCCGTCGGACAAAAAACTGAAAGATGGCGACATTGTTAATATCGATGTCACCGTAATTAAAGACGGCTACCACGGCGACACGTCTAAGATGTTTGTGGTGGGCAAACCCAGTATTTTGGCAGAACGACTCATCACCATTACGCAGGAATGTCTGTACAAAGGTATCGAAATTGTCAAACCAGGTACACGTATTGGTGACATCGGCGCAGTGATCCAGGAACACGCAGAAAAACACCATTACTCAGTAGTGCGGGAATATTGTGGTCATGGCATAGGCGCCAGTTTCCACGAAGAACCGCAAATCCTGCACTACGGCAAAGCGGGAACCGGAGAAGTACTCAAGGAAGGCATGTGTTTTACCATCGAACCCATGATCAACGCCGGAAAGCGCTACAGCAAACTATTACCAGATGACTGGACCGTGGTCACCAAAGACCGAAGCCTGAGTGCACAGTGGGAACATACCCTGCTGGTAACCAGTGATGGTTGCGAAATTCTCACGCTTCGCTCTGACGAAACCATCGACAGAGTCATTAAAGCCGCTTAACTCATTCGCCACCATATTATTGCAGGGGACACAGCATTGGCATTTCAAAGTCTACTCAGCCAGGTGCGGTTAATCACCAGCCCCGGCAATACTCAGGCATTTAAAGAATGTATTAGTAACTCCTACGAGTGGTTGGAAAAGGAATTCGAAACCACCGATGTAAATACCCTGGTGACAGGGCGTGCGGCCTTTGTTGATACCGTTTTAAGCCATATCTGGCGCTTGTTGGATTTACAGGATGTGCCGCAACTGGCCCTGGTGGCCGTGGGCGGATATGGGCGCGGTCACCTGCAACCACATTCGGATGTTGACCTGCTTATTCTGTCTCACAAAGCGTTAGATAAAACCATCCAGGAAAAGGTGACGCAATTTATCACCATACTCTGGGACATCGGACTGGACATAGGTCAATCGGTCAGAACAGTAAAAGAAACCATCAAACTGGCCAAAGAAGATGTCACCATTGCCACCAATCTGATTGAATCCAGAGTGCTGGCCGGTAGCAAAACCGTTTTTGAAGATTTACACGACAAGATGCAGTCGAGGGCGTTTTGGCCCAGCAAATTGTTCTACACCGCCAAATACGATGAGCAGCAAATCAGGCATGCCAAATTCAATGGCACCAGTTATAACCTGGAACCCAATATTAAAGAGAACCCCGGATGTTTGCGGGACATCCAATGTATTGGTTGGGTCGCTAAAAAGCATTTTAGCGTGCTCAAAGGAAAAGACCTGGTAGATTACGGTTATTTTACCCGCGAAGAGTTAGATGAACTGACCGAATGTCGCACCCAATTATGGCGTATTCGCTTCGTACTGCACATTATCGCTGGTCGCAGTGAAAACCGTTTGTTATTCGATTATCAGCCAGAGGTGGCCCGTCGACTTGGCTACGGTGATGATGGCAAAGCCTCTGTCGAAAAAATGATGAAAGCCTTTTTCCGTGTAGTGCGCCGGGTACGGGAGCTGAATGAAATGCTGCTGGGCCATTTCCGCCATGAAATGTTGCGGGAAAAGCTCAAGGTTACCGCTGACATTTCAGCTGATTTTAATGTGTTAGGCGGCCTGATCCACGCCAAACACGATAAAGTTTTTGACAGTCCGGTCAAAATTATGGATTTCTTTCACATTATTTCTGACTATTCTGACATCACAGGACTGCACGCCACTACTTTGCGACTTTTACGCAATGCACGTCGGGTATATCAGGAGCAGGACATTTTTTTGTGTCAGTACCCGGAATGTCGCACGGTCTTTTTAGAGTTAGTCAAAAAACCAGAGTTCTTTGAGCTGGCCTGGGATCTGATGCATAAGCACGGCATCATGCAGAGTTATATTTCGCAGTGGAACCACATCGTTGGCATGATGCAATTCGACTTGTTTCACGCCTACACAGTAGACGAACATACTCACCGCCTGATTAAAAACCTGGCCCGTTACAACCGCAAAGAAAATGATCATGAATTTCCTCGCTGTGGCCGCATTATGCGCAACGCAGATAAACCTGAATTATTGTTTTTAGCCGGAATATTTCACGATATTGCCAAAGGCCGCAATGGTGATCATTCCAAATTAGGGGCGCAAGATGTTGAGCAATTTTGCCAGTTGCATGACATTCCCGAAAAAGACAAGAATCTGATTAAATGGCTGGTAGAACACCACCTGTTGATGTCGGTGGTTGCCCAGCGCCGTGATATTTATGATCCGGAAGTTATCCAGGAGTTTGCTGCGACAGTAAGAACCCAGGAACATCTGGAGCACTTATACGCCTTGACCCTGGCAGATATCAGAGCCACGAACAGTAACTTGTGGAATGAATGGAAGTCTTCGTTGTTGAGAGAGCTGTTCATCATGACCCAAAAAGCCCTGGAGAACGGCCTGGAAAACAAAGTGGACCTGCAGTCCCGGGAAGATGAGCACAAAGCCAGCGCTATGAAATCGCTGCTGGAAGACTATGAAGAGTCAGCGGTCCTGAAAGCCTGGGAAAACTTTCCGCCAGACTACTTTGCCCGCTTTAAACCGGAACAAATCGCCTGGCACACGCATATTGTCCTGCACAACCAATACAATGAACAATACCCATTAGTGGTCGCCGTAACCGATGGCACCGCAAAAAGTGGCACCGAGCTGATGTTATACGGCGCAGACCGCCCTCGCCTGTTTGCACAGGTGGCCTCTGTTTTAGACAGTCGCAACTGCTCGATTCAGGACGCCCAACTAATGACCACCAAAGATGGTTATATCTTTGACAGTTTTATTATTTTGGAACAGGACGGAAAACGCATAAGCTCCCCCAGCAGATTGAAAAGCCTGCAAGACGCTATTGTGACACAATTACAAAAACCTGGCGTAGAACACGTGAATAAACGCCGCATCCCCAGGCAGCTTAAACAACTCGCAGTACCCACCAAAGTACGCTTTTTTGGTAATCAGGATGACGTTACCATGATGGAGTTAGAAGCCTTAGATGCGCCAGGGTTACTGGCCAAATTGGGGCACATTTTTGTCGAACAGGATCTCTCGTTACACCACGCTAAGATCACCACCATCGGTGAACGAGCAGAAGATCTCTTTATTCTCAGCAATGGCGAAGGAAAATGCCTGAGCAATGAGCAACAGGTGGAATTAAAACGAAAAGTCACTGAGCGACTGTCAGACAATCACTAATTATTGAACCAACAGGAACTAAACACCGCATGAGCAATTTGTCAGACTTGCAAACCATCATCGAAGCAGCATTTGAAAAGCGCGCCAATATCACTCCGGCTACAGCAGATGACGCTGTTAAACTGGCCGTGCAACAATCCATCGCCCTACTGAATTCAGGTGAAGCGCGCGTAGCCGAAAAAATTGCCGGTGAATGGGTGGTTCATCAATGGCTTAAAAAGGCCGTATTACTGTTTTTCCGACTGCATGACAACGCCGTCATGGACGGTGCAGAAAGCCGCTTTTACGACAAAGTCCCGTTAAAATTCTCCGATTACAGCGCCGAACAATTTCAACAGGAAGGTATGCGCGTCGTACCTCCGGCCACAGTACGTACCGGCAGTTACATAGGTAAAAATGTGGTACTGATGCCCTCCTACGTCAATATCGGCGCCTTTGTGGATGAAGGCACCATGGTTGACACCTGGGCGACCGTAGGCTCCTGTGCACAGATTGGCAAAAACGTGCACCTATCTGGCGGTGTGGGAATCGGTGGCGTACTGGAGCCACTGCAGGCCAACCCCACCATTATCGAAGACAATTGCTTTATCGGTGCCCGATCTGAGATTGTTGAGGGCGTGATCGTTGAAGAAGGCGCCGTGATTTCAATGGGTGTTTATATAGGTCAAAGCACAAGAATTTACGACCGTGAAACCGGCGAAGTTCACTATGGTCGCGTACCGGCTGGCGCCGTTGTGGTACCGGGTAACCTGCCTTCAAAAGATGGCAAGTACAGCCTGTATGCCGCCATTATTGTGAAAAAAGTAGATGCGCAAACCCGCTCGAAAGTCGGCATTAATGCGCTACTTCGCGGCGCGGAATAACACCGCCAAAACACCGCTTAATGTGGGGCGGAATGACTTTCCTCCTGCCCCACCCATTTCTGCAGTCTGTTGATTTTTGCTATGGGATTCGATAGCAGTTCAACAGGCTTTAATTAATCTTAAACAACTGCTCCACCCAGGGCACGACTTCAGCTTCTGGCTCAAAGGTTTCCATGGCATCGACAATAAACAAGTCCGCCAGTGGGCTGCCCTGTAGCTCGGTGAGGATATCAAACATAGTGCGACCAGCACCGCCAAAGGTATCGCCATAACTGCTATCACCCAAAGCTGCGACTGCAAAGGATTTACCGGTCATTAATGGCATCTGATCGCGCAAATCCTGGGCAAAAAATTCAATGTTAGGTGGTAAGTCTCCTTGCCCGGTTGTAGAGGTGATGACCACCACATTTTCTGCGTCTTTAAAATCGCCAATTTCAGGCTCGCCAAACAGGGTGACATCGTGCCCCATCTCAACCAATTTCTCTTCACATTGTTCAGCAACATGCTGGGCGTTGCCGTATACCGAGCCGACAAAAATACTTACACTGGCCACCAGGTTCTCCATAAATGATTAATCGTTGTCTCGTCCAAGCCCCATTGCGTCCATAATTTCTCAAAACGGTCAGACAAACTGCAATTAAGTGTTATCTGTTCACCGCTATGGGGATGACTGAATTTAATTTGGTGGGACCATAATGCCAGACCGGGGAAATTACAAGACTCTCTTAAAAAACGATTGTGTTTATTGTCACCATAATTCACATCACCCACAATCGGATGTCGCAAATGGGACATATGGCGACGCAATTGATGTTTGCGTCCGGTCTGCGGCCCCAATAGTACCAGGCTGTAACGGGCGGTAGGATACTTACCCACCGAATGCGGTAATTCCACCTGTTGTAAACAACGAAATGCCGATATCGCCTCCTGTGCAGGCTTGTCCTGTCGGGCCTTTTTATCGGCAATCTTATCCAGCTTTTCCTGCAGAGGATGATCAACGATACCTTGCTCTGCGATATATCCACGTACCACCGCCAGATAGCGCTTTTCCATCAAATGTTGCGCCAGTTGCTCGCTGAGTAAGCGGGCGGTTTCTGAATTCAAAGCAAATACCAGGATGCCGGCCGTCGGTTTATCCAGGCGATGTACCGGAAATACATGTTGACCAATCTGATCACGCACCATCTGCATGGCAAACCGGGTTTCATGCCGGTCAATCATACTGCGATGCACCAGGAGTCCGGCGGGTTTGTCCACCACGACCATGCACTCATCCTGATACAACAGGGGCAACTGTTCCGGAATATGTAATTCAGGGCAGGACATAGGTTCAGAGGACAGGTTCATGGCACTTCGCAGACAGATTATCCAGGCTGGCTAAGATGCGCAAAAGCGCAGTCCTTACCTCATGTCCGGCCAACACTTCTTCAGCGTAGGGAGTGATATTGGCCACTGGTACGGTTTGCCCTGATGTAATAAGCAAACGCATTTTTGGCAAATAAATAAACTGCAGCCACTGCGAAAAGCTGATCTGGCCGACGCCAAAAGGATTGGTTACCTGAGCAACTGACAACTTATTGTATTGCCACAGGTTGAATTTTTTCAGTGTCGCCTCCAGTTCCTGCAACTGGTTTGACAGAGCCAGTTGAGCGCATTTGGCGTTTGAGTCTGTGCCAGTCAGAAACCACCTCCATTTACACGATAACAAATAGATTAGCATTACCCAGGTAAGCTTAATTCACAGTTGCGAATTTGAAGCTGTCGCCTGCGTGAAAAAGGGGCCAACGATCCCGGCCGCATACGCAGCACAATAACGCCGTCGACAGGATGCGCCCAGGGACTTGAGTAAAAAGCGTTTAGTTTGGGTATAATACCGCGATTTGCAATTAATTTCAGAGAGCTACATGACCAGAATCACTACGATAAGCGAGTTTTTATTAGAAGCCGGTACCGAATATCGCATCGTAGATATGGGCCGGGCTTTCAGATTGCTGGACAACCAGGCATTTTTGAATATCGAAACGGCAGCCGCACCGGCACCGTTGCCCAGGCAACAAATGATGTGGCTGGGCATTTTATTCTGGAATAAAAGTTTGTCCAGCCAACATTATATCTGGTTTATCAAACTGCCACTGGATGAACGAGGCAATGTTATTACTGCACAGCGCGACCAGTTTCTCAGCATAGTGGTTGAGGCCCTGGGCACGGAACTGTTAAACGACGACAGCGAAAAATCGCTACCCGATAATCCTTTTCTGTTTACCCCTAATCAGGCACAACTGGCTGACTTCAATAGTTTCGCAAAAAAAAGGCTGGGTCTGCCCCCCGGGCAATTTTATAACGATGCCAAAAACTATATCGCCCGGCCTGACTTGCATGACTGGCAAATCATTGCAGTTCAAGGTTTAAGTGACGTGGTGTTTAATCTCAATCTGGACCACAACGCCAAACACATCGAGCAAAACTTTGCCAGTTATGACCAGGTGGTTCAGCATTCATTGCTGGCATCAATGGAAAACACGGCATTGCCCGAAGCATTAAGCCAATTCTTGTTTCAGCAGCTAAAAGCCGCCAGGCCAGAAGAAAAAATCTTTAATCACCTGCTGCGAGCGTTAACTCATTTTGATGGTTTAACAGAGCTTCGCGCTAACCTGAAGGTTATCCTGGAACAATCTCTGAGTACTGCTGATACCCTGATTGTAATCGCCGGTCGCCACTGGCAGTTACTGGAAGATTACCCGTTTTTAACTGCGTACATGCAGGAAGCGGCCCGACTGGATTTACTGCCCGCCTTGTATTCCGACCTGGTACAAATTCCCGGACTCAGAGACATCATGCTGCAACGCCTCAGGGATCCTGAGCGCAGTGAGCTGCTGGCAAAAGGTATAAATCAATTATTTGGACGTAGCAATTAATGATATCCCTTGTCGATATTCTGTTTATCTTAATTATTGTGGTTGTCATCGCGCAATTTTGGCGGATAAGAGCCATCAGTGAAGCCGCCAATCGCTATCTGAGTAACTATTGTGAAAAACAAGGACTGCAGTTGATCAGTGTTGCCAGAGATAAAACCCGCTTCGGCCTGGTGCGTGGAAAGCCCGACTGGAAAACCCAATTTATTTTTGAGTTTTCCGGTAACGGAGAAGACAAATATCAGGGGATACTGGAAATGGAAGGGCTTCGCGCCTTGTCGGCCACAGTGCCTCCCTATCGCATGAATTAGCCCCGACGACTATTGCCCGGGACGGTCTCTGAACATCAGATGTCCGCTGATATGACCCACCTCAAGTTCTTTTACCAGGCGGTAGCCGGTGTCTTCAAAGAAGTGCATGTACTTAGGTAAGGTGGCATAGACAGCAACGCCGCTGCTGTTGGCATTGTCCAGCATAACCGACTCCACAGCTGACATCAGTAAATGACCCAGGCCGTGATGCTGTTCATCGGGATGAACACCAATAAACGACAATAAATGATAATGTTCTGCGGGCACATTCTGTTGAATTTTCTGGTCTTTTTCGATCATTTGTCTGGTAGAAAAAAAGCCTGCTGTTAACAACATTTTTAACCGCCAATGCCAAAAGCGCCCTGGCTCAAACGCCGAATCAGAATGAGTCAGGCAGGCAACCGCCAGCAACCGTTCTTTTTGAAATAACCCCACCATGGGTTGTTTTGCCATCCAGAACGCATTGAGCTCCTCCCGAATCGCTGAACGCAGGCGCTGTTCATAACCTTCTTTTTGAGCCTGAAAAATATCGATAAAAAGCGGATCATCATGATAGGCCTGATATAAGATAGAGCCTGCCACTTTGAGATCTTCCGCAGTCAGAAATACCGCTTTGATATTTTTATTGAGCGCCTGTGCTTCGCTGGTATTCATCACATTTCCTGTTACCGGTTTATTTGAATGTACAATAAGACACAACATTTGTTAACAAAGCGTTAACAATAAATCACAGTTTCGGGCAGTGGTCTGACAAGTGGACGTGACGAGCCTCAATAAAGGAAAAAGCTGGCTAAGCCAGCTTGATACCAGTGCCATTACATAATGGAACTGGTATTGTGTCATCAGGGAGAGATGGGGGGGCACTACTCTCCCATCAAAACATGCGGATAACTAAATAATCAGATTCGGTCTAATGCGGTTTCACCCCAACCTATCAGTAAACCGTTTTTGAACACTAACGGTGTGCATTCGTCTTTGGTGGTTTTTCCGTCACCGTGCATGCGTTGTGTGCGATAGAACAATACGGTGAAAGTTTCACCATCACGACGTAATGTTTCATTAAAGTCCGGCACACCTAATCGCGACTTGACCTGTTCAGTACCCAGATCCAACTCAAGGTTAGCAATGGTTTTACGGTTTTTGTATTCGCGGTCTTCCCAATCGACGTTATGACCGTCCCAACCATCACCGTCCACTGAAATCACACAACCGCCTAGTCCAAAGGCTAAAGGGGCGGCAACAACCAGTGCTAATAAATGCTTTTTCATTTTTATTTCTCCATTAAGGTGTGTTCTATTAACGCTGCAGTCACGGTATGTAGCGTCGCTTTTGAAACTGGAATTCAATATGCAGACCAGGTTTTCAAACCTTTGATTTATATAGAGTTATAGCTTGATTGTATGAATTTTGGCTTAATCAAAAGTGAATCAAATACCAAAACTTAGTGAATATCACCAAAAAAGAGTGAATTTATTAATTACAAAAAAGGCCGCTTATGCGGCCATTGTCGAATATGCGTGGCTTATCGCCATTGTCGAAGACGATATCCCACCAATGCATAAAACAGGATAAACAGATAACAGGGCAGCATGATCACATAGGCGGACTGACTGTCCCAACTGTCTGACAGCAAACCATACCCCAAAGGCATTACCGCGCCGCCGGCAATCCCCATAATTAAGATTGCGGAGCCTTTCGAGGTCAGTTTACCTAACCCCGCCAACGCCAGTGGCCATAGTGCCGGCCAAACCATAGCATTGGCCAAACCCAACAGTGCCACGCAGGTGATGACATCTGGTACGCCTTCAAAGCCTGCCCACGCCCATAGGAATGAAAAGTTTTGTTGTTCAACATCCGCGAATAAGATCATGGCCGTTAGCACTAATCCCAGTATGGCCGAAATCAACAATGCCTGTTGTTGCTTAAGAAACCTGGGGATCAATACCAGCCCTGCCAGGTAACCAGCTACCATACCAAACATGGTCAAAGAGGTCAGTGACGTGGCATTGGCGATCCCCAGTTTAGAACCGTACAGACCAATTGTATCACCGGCAATAACCTCAACACCGACGTAGAAAAACAAAGCCACAGCCCCTAAAACCAATTGCGGATAGTGCAATACTGAATCGGTGCTTGTGCTGCTTTCTTCCTGGGCATCATTAAGTGAAATTTCAGGCAAAGAAGACATCTTTAACCCGATAGCGAGCAATACCAATACCACTGCCATACCGATGTAAGGTGTCACCAGCCCGGTAGACATCATTTCGATCTGTGACAAGCGGTCAGCTTCACTCATACTCTCCAGTGCAGAACTGGTGATGTGGGCAAAGTCACCCAATACCAAAGCGGTAAATAATAGCGGAGCCAATACACCTGCCGCTTTATTCAACAAGCCCATAACAGCGATACGGGCAGCTGCACTTTCTTCCGGGCCGATTTTAACAATGTATGGATTGGAAGCGGTTTGCAAAATAGTCAGACCAGAGCCCATGATAAACTGCGCACCTAAAAACAGCGCAAACTCTCTGGAAAGTGCCGCCGGTACAAACAGTAACGCCCCTAGTGCAATCAACCCCAGACCGATCACCATGCCCATGCGGTAACCGGTTTTTTCCAACACCATGGCCATCGGTAAAGCCATGACGACGTAGGCCACATAGAAGCAAAAAGCCACCATCAGCGCCTGAGTCTCTGACAACTGACAGACCATTTGCAAAAAGGGGATCAGTGCTCCGTTTAACCAGGTTACAAAGCCAAACACAAAAAACAGGGTACCTATGATTAACATAGGGATAAGACTACTTTTTGTTTCTGGCATACTTTGAGTTTCACAATTACTGGTCATTTTTAGGCTCCTGCTCCGTTATATCTAATGTCGCCTGCTACAAACACTTTATCAATAGCAAGATCCTGATTGATTAAAATAAAATCGGCACGGTTTCCAGGTTTGATACTGCCAACGACATTATCAAGTCCAAGGTAACTGGCTGGCGTTTTTGCGGCCATAATAACGGCATCTTGCAATGACAACCCAAGATCTCGATGGGCATTCAATACCGCCTGCCACATGTCCAGACAGGAGCCCGCAAGCGTGCCATCCGGCGTTGTCAGCTTATTGTTCTGGCGTCGAATGACACTATCAAAATACGGGAGTTCGTCAGACTGGCTGCCTACGTGTGCCATGGCATCGGTCACTAAAAATACCTTGTCAATGCCTTTGCAATCGATCGCGAATCGGCTGGCGGCAGGATGTACGTGGTAGTGATCCAGCACCAACCCGGCAAATGACGATTTGTCAGCCAATGCCGCGCCTACCATGCCAGGTGCACGAGATTGCAATGGTGACATTGCATTATAAATGTGCGTGAATCCCGTCGCTCCGGCTTCCAGAGCAGCACAAGTTTGTTCATAAGTGGCATTGGAGTGACCCAGACACACGTGAATACCCTGCCCCACCAAATCTTTAATAACGTCCGCAGAGACATTATCGGGTGCCAGTGTAACCAGAACTTTGCCAAGATCTTTGCGACAAAACAGCGTCAGCTCTCTATCTGATATGGACCGGATGAAGTGCTCAGGATGCACACCCTTCTTCTTTTGGTTTAAGAAGGGTCCTTCAAAATGCACCCCCAGCACTTCTTCCAATCCGCTATCCAGGGCCTCAGCGACGGCATCTGCACTGCTTTGCATCACCGAATATTGATCCGTTATCAGGGTGGGCAACATCGCCGTCGTGCCAAACTGCCGGTGAGCGGCCACCATCTGTTCAATGGTCTGTAATGTCGGTGACAGATTCAGTAACTGACCGCCACCGCCATTGACCTGTAAATCGAATAAACCTGGCAATAACGTACCTGTAAAATGTTCCGCCTGCTTTTGTTGTGCAGGCTCAATTGCCACAATTTTTCCCGCACTGATCGAAACCAACGGCTGTTGTATCCAACCGCTGTCGGTGAGTGCGTTGTCTACGGTAAACTGCCTGTCTGTCATCTGATACAATCCTGTTTAGTGAGTTTCCGTTACTTTTTTCAGCCCGGGAGGCGCATCAGGGTTCATCCCCATAGTTTGTGCCACCTGTTCAACGTCAAGGTAAAAACGCAACATAACCAACAAAGGTAAAAGACGCGGTGACAAAGCGGAAGCATGGTGTGTCAAAGTCGCCATTCTCGCACCGCGATGACTGACATTGTTTACCTGCTCCTGATGCACCTGATGGGACTCATCCTGAATATCAACACTGATCACGGCAAGTTCGTTTTCTACCAGCGTCACCGGTCCGTGAATGAACTCAGCACTACTAAAAGCTTCAGCGTGAATACTACACACCTCTTTAAGTTTCAGCGCGATTTCTCTGGCAATAGCATAACCAAATCCTCGACCCAGTACGACACAGTGACGCAAGCCCCGTAAAAATTCGGATTTCAGTTGCCCCTGACCTTCACACACGTGACCCAAGGCTTCAGGTAGTTTGTGCAAATCATTGAGCAAGATCTCATCTTGCTTCCACACGGCTGTCAGATGTAACAAGGCAGACAGGGTTGCCAGATAACTTTTCGTGGCAGCCACGGCCAGCTCTTCTTCCGCTCTGACCGGCAACACCGCGTCGGCCATCGCGGCCAATGGTGAAAAACCGTCATTTACCAGTGCTACACAATAGGCGCCCGCCGCCTGGATTGCCCTGGTCTGATTCAGCAAATCAGGACTTTTACCAGACTGAGAAATGATAATTGCCAGCGTATTTTCCAGGGTTAAGGTTTTTTTGTATACCCCCCCTACCGACGGAGCCGCAAAACAAACGGGAATTCCCAATTCCACTTCAAATAAGTACTTTGCAAACACCCCGGCATGATCCGACGAGCCACGCCCTACCATCATGATCATCTTAATGTCCCTGGCTTTTATTTCCTGTACCAGGTTTTCAATAACAGGCTGGTTCGCTCGTATTTGATGCTGAATGATTGCTGGTGTTGATAACGCTTCACGCGCCATGATACTGCTCATAATAAGTGCTCTCTTTAAGTTTCAGAATAGGTGTTTGTGGTGTCTGAAGCCTGGCATTGCTTCGACAGGTGCAAGGCTTGTTTGGCGTATAGAATCGCGCCGACTTCCGGATCGTTTAACGCCGGTGACAGACGCTGCTGCAGATCAGCCGACAACTGCTGGGCAACCAGAGGAGATAACCCGCCAATCAGACTGAATCGGCAAGGGCCTTTGTCCAGTAATTTTAAACAGAGACTTTCAATATAGCCGACACCTTCCTGCAATAACTTTTTGGCTGCCGGTTCACCCAACTGCGCTTGTTTGAAGACCAGTGGCGCCAATACCGCAAACTCTTTGGGCATAGCATTGGCATAACGGGTGATTAGATCAGATTCATCCTGGCAACCGGTCAGTGCCATCACGGCAGACGCCAGTTCACCTTTGGGTTGTAAACCATCAATCGCTTCCAGACAGTGCTGCATCGCTTTCAGGCCATACCAGGCTCCGCTGCCCTTATCACCCAATAAAAAGCCATGCCCTCCCAGCGCATAATTTTGCTGCTCGGCAATCACTAATCCACAACTTCCGGTACCTATGATCACTACCCCGCCAGGCTCGCCTTTGTGTGCGCCAAGGCAGGCAATCTCTAAATCGGTGGTTAAATATACTCCGGCAAAGTCTACTTGCCATTGACTCAAAAACGCCTGCTTCAGGTGTTCAATATTCGCCCCGGCCAGCCCCAGGCCGGCAATGACCCGATGGTCATCCTTACTTTCCAGTCCCGCCTGCTCACGGGCCTGATAATAGGCAGTCATGACGGCATTTTGTGAGGCTTTCACTCCGCGCAACAAATTAGCAGCTCCGGATAATCCCTCTCCCAATGTTCTGCCCTGAGCATCTTGTAGGATGACACGGCACTTGCTGCCACCGCCATCAACACCCAAAAACAGAGTTTCTTCGGTAATCAATTTTTCTCTCCTGCTGCTGTTTATCGCTTAGATAGCGCACACAAACATGACAACGCTGTCATTTTTGGTCATGAAAACATCAGTTTCCCGATGCTAAAGGCAAGCTCGCAATGCGGCTGCGCTTTTGGATTTCAGGCAATACCGTCTGGCATTCAATCTGAGATTCGCCCTGCTTTAACGGTATCGTGTTATTCACTGGCAACCATTCCTCACCCTGCCAACGACACTGGACTTCCAGCCCTGGCCACGCCGTATTGACCTTCACCTGTTCGCCTTCAACCTGTATTCCCGGAGGGCCTAATCTGAAGGGCACATTCGCTAACAATGGACTGCTGAAATAGTTTGTTAGTGTCGCACTAAATCCCGCCCAGTCCTGAAGTTGCAGTTGGCGAAACGTTGCGGTTTCCTGAAACTCGAATGACTGTTGATATTGTGCCGGCATCTCCCAGCCAGCCTGGTGCCATGCACGTTCAGCAAAAGCCTGTAATCTTGGATACATCAAATAATTAAAAGTTCCCGGTGTACGCACTGCCTCAGTCCAGATTTGACTTTGCATTCCGGCAACGCGGGAACTGTTTTTGAATTCATTGACAGCCTGATAAGGTTGACCCATACGATCCAGCCACTGACTGGCGTTGGCGGCCAGATTCTCCGGCATAAACTGGAATACCTTGAATTCATCGGTATTCTTTGATGCCCAGTAATAGCCGGTTTCCTGCGGGTGATTCGCATAGGGGAAATCGAAGTACAGCACATCCGGGTTTGACAACACCGTGGTCCAGCCTTTTTCACTAAACTCATTGGTTATCTTGTGCCCACCCCAGAATAAAGTATCCCAGACATTCACCTGATGGCCTTGTTGTGCCTGCGAATCGATAACCTTATGCATTCCGTCGCTCCAGCCAGCGGCCTTTAAACCGTGCTGCGCGACGATATCAATCACTCTTGCCAGAAACATTGGCTTGATATCCTGTACGCCAGTTAAATCTTCACGTTCGGCAATCAGCTGACGGCACGCGGGAGAATTTATCCAGGCACCCGCGGTTTCATCAGCGCCAATATGGTAGGTTGTTAAAGGCGCATTCACTTGCTGATGCAACTGCTTTACTTTACCGATGACGGTATCAATGAAATGATAGGTCGAATCAATGCAAGGATTCACGGTATTGTCGTGATAAAACTGCACCGAACTGTATTTAGTATCGTCACCAAAATCCGACAGCAAAAACTCTTCTGCAGCGGCAATATCTTCACTGGCTTTGAATTTCCGGTAGCGAGACTCCATCGCTTTAACCGCGGCTCTGGCATGGCCAGGTAAATCAAAGGAGGGGATAATTTCGATATGCCGTGCGTGGGCATATTCCAGTAATTGTTGATAATCCTGTACCGTCAGATAACCATTCACCGTATTTTCACGGTGTGGACCACTGCCCAGTTGCGGCAACAAACACTGATCTTCCGCCGGGTCAAAACACCTGAATGCGCCTACATCAGTTAATTCCGGTAGTCCAGGAATTTGCAGTCTCCAGCCCTCATCGTCGGCCAGATGTAAATGTAGCTTATTCAGTTTCAACAGAAACATCTGCTCTAACAGCTGATACAGCGGTTTTTTACCCAAAAAGTTGCGTGACAAATCAACGTGCACACCGCGATAGTGATAACGTGGTGCATCGTCAATCGCGCCCAATGGCAATTGCAAACCGTGCAATGCAAGTAACTGAAACAAACTGACAAACCCGTACTGCAACGCCGTTTCATCAGCAGCGGACAACAAGATTTTATTCTCAAACAAGCTCAGTCGGTACTGAGACGGCAATAAACTATCATCTTTGTTAAGCACCAGTTGGGTTGCCTCTGCGTTAGCGCTTACCCCCGCCTGCGCCAATAACTCAGTTAGCAGGCTATTCTCAACAAAGCTCCCCCAACTTATCGCCACACCGTCTTGCAAAGACACTAGCCCTTGTGAAGACCAGTTCGCCTGTTTCATAGCCGGGATTATTCGGGGCGTAGCATCAGGTTGCGGGTTATTGCCCAACATGGCCTGGTAATGCCGGTAGTGCCAGTTTGCATCCGCCAAGGCTAATTTGTCATCAGCATGGCGACGATATTGCTCAGGTTTGATGTGAGGTACCAAATGAGGTAAGCGTTGCAATCCGGTTTCAGTGTCTGATTCTGGTTCAGTAGACTTTACCAGCAAGGCCTCACCGGTTTCCGACACCACAAAATAATTGGGCATAACGTCGGAGTGTGACGCATGCCAGAAGGCAGCTTTAAAACCAATGGTCTGTTCTGCTAACTGACTGAACTCCGTGCCGGTAAAGCGGATCTGATGTAAATCACCATTGATATGCTGAATATCCAATTGCTCATGATCATCCCACTTTATAGGTGCAATATGACTGAAATACAGAGCAAAGGGCGCAACTGAATTCCGCTGGGGTAATGACAGGCGAATTTGCCCGGTAAAACAGGGGCCTTTGAACAAGGTTTCACAATCGGTGTCATCCAGGTTAGACAGTACCTGGTATTGCACCTGTAAATTTTCAGATAAATCGGCTAATGACATTGCTCTGGCAGTTGCAGCACTTGAAGCTATCGCCCAAATACTCATGACAATCAACGTTTTACTTAGCAATCTCATTAACCAACACCTTACTTTCAGAATGTTTGTAAAAGCTGGCTCTGCGACATCAGCAACAGAGCCAGTAACACACTATGCCAGTTTTCTACATCCTTGTAGATATTACCCGATTAAGCGTACAATACGGGTAATTGACATACACACACTTTATTAAAACTTAAAGCTGGCTCCGGCAAAGAAGCGTCTGCCGTTAGAGCTTTGGGTACCACCTACGCGATGTCCGTCAGTAGCGCGCTCGTAGTAGTTTTCCCAGATCTCATCAGTGATATTCAACGCCTCAAACTTCAGCGTAATATCCTCGGTCACGTTCCAGCTAAACTGCGCATCCAACTGCGATTGTTCGTCGCGATAACGATTACCAAACTCAGTTAAGGCCAGGAAATACTCGGAGCGATGCGTATAGTTCAGACGCGCACTGTACAAATCGTTTTCATAGTACACACCCAGGTTATAAGACTCTTTTGAGTTGTAAGGCAAGTCAATCAGAGTATCACCGTCTTTTAATTCACTGACATCGTTATAGGTAACATTGAAGTAACCACCAAAACCGTTGTCCCAGGCGTGTTGCAATTGAATTTCAATACCTTCAACCGTTGCCGTACCCGTATTGATTGGGGTATTCAACTGATTGATCAGAACCCCATTCACTTCTTTGGCGATGATCTTATCAACAATAATGTCTGAGCGGTCTTTGGTGAATGCCGTTACAGCAAAGACAGACGCATCAGTGAAATACCATTCGGCACCAATTTCAAAGCTGGTTGCGCGCTCGGCTTTCAGATTCGGGTTACCGGCACTACCTGAACTGGTTTCCGGTGTCAGGTTGTAAGACGCTGACAATTGAAACGGTGAAGGACGTGCAATGGTTTTACCAGCAGCAGCACGTAATACCACGTCACTGGTTAAATCATAAGATACGTTGACGCTGGGCAACCAGGCTGAATAATCATCAGATTCGGAAGTGGGTGTGCCAGTGGCAAGATCATAACCTTGCGAATCCTGATCAGTAGTAACATAACGCAAACCGATGTTACCGCGAATGTTCTCATCTTCGAAATTAGCCATGGTGTACAGGGCAGTGATGTCTTCGTCAATGGCATAAGAAGCTTCGCTCAGGAACACGTTGTCGGTGCGGCAAAGTTCGGTTTCACCACCCACACACTCTGCCACAGCATACATTGCGTTGTACATAGCGTCTTTGTCAGGCATGAAGTAAGAAGCCGCAACACCATTAGTATTACTGTGCGATACATCAACCATATCACCTGACCAGAATTGGCTGGCCGGGCCAAGGCTACCCTCACCAACTGGGGCCAGGTTGTTTAGTGTAGTCCGGTAACGATTCTGTTCAAACGAGCGATTGCGAATTTTAAGACCCGATTTAATGCTGTTGACTGCGCCCCAACTGACGTCGTGGGTGTAATCCAACTGCAGATATGTTTCTTCGTCTTCAGACACGTTACTTTGGTCGAAGATGCCGCCTAACCACATTTCGTCGCCAGGGTTTTGTAACCAGGGGCTGGGGCCTACGAAATCAATATAAGGATTGGTGCTGTCGGGGTTGTAGTAGTTAAAGGCAGCACGTGGATCGGTGTGGTCTACCCAAAACTCTGTGAAGAAGTCGTTGTTGATACCTTCACCCACTGTGCGACCGATTTGCCAATGCAACTTACCTGACTCAGTATTGTAGTTACCTTCAAAATCAAGCAACTCAGTGGAGGCTTCTGAACCATCGCGGAAGATATTATCGTAAGCCATATGGCGCGCCCAACCTGGACGGTTGTCAACACCGAAAACCTGAATACTGTCAATCACTGCATCGCTGTTGACTGTACCAGGATTGGGGTTATCGCCCATCGCGAACACACCACGGAACGGGATACCGATCAGGTTAGAGTTCACATTGGACGCTTTTAATGTCGAGCTAAGATAATGCAGTGTCATGTCCAGATCATCACTGGGGGCCCACTGCGCCGTAATATCATAACCGATGCGTTCACGTTCCTGCTGGAATAATGCTGACCCCATACCCCAGGCAACCGCACCTTTTTGCGATGCTCCGGCGGGAGCTTCTAATGCCTCTTCAATACGGGCAACAGACGGGCCAAACCAACCAAAGTCTTCATTCGTTTCACGACGTACATTGCGCTCCTGGAAAGAAGCAGACACTAACACACCAAAGGTTTCGTCCTCGTTTTTCCAGCTGTAAAGGCCGGATAAAGACGGGTCAGTGTCTTCTGACAAATCATTGTATTGGGCTTCAACAGAGGCCTGCATGGTACCTGATTCAAGATCTAACGGCTTGCGCGTCCGTAAAATCACCGTACCACCGATTGCGCCTTCATCAATATCGGCCTGCGCTGACTTGTAGACTTCCAGACCTGCCACCATTTCAGACGCCAGCATTTCAAAGTTAAAGTTACGACCTGCTGAATCTAATACAAACCACTGTGCAGTACCTACTGCCTGGCCATTCAGCAATGTCAGGTTTTTATCAGGTTGAATACCACGAATCGTTACCCCCTGCCCTTCACCGAAATCACGGTCAATGGTGATCCCCGGAATGCGCGACAAAGATTCAGCCACGTTTTTATCCGGAAACTTGCCGATATCTTCTGCGTTGATGGCATCCACGATGGCGTTAGAAAAACGCTTCGCATTGATGTTGGCTTTTTGACTGCCACGAATACCGGTTACTTCGATAGTTTCGACATTATCAGCAGTCTCCTCTTGTGCCAGTGCAGGTTGAGCCAAAAGACTCAGTGCACCTGAAGCGAGAGCGACCTTAATGCCACGAGACAGCCTGGTAAGATTTGTTGTGTTCATGTTCCCATTTTCCTCAGTTTGCCGTTTTGACAACGTTGTCATTTTACTTCAAAAAATTTTGACTCGGTCGTCAGGTTTTCATTATTTCAGGTTAAAAAATGAAATGACAACGTTGTCAATTTCCCGTAACATTAATCTAACAAATTTTGCAATGCAACCATTTAATTGCTTTTTTTTTAGCTAAGTCGTTACAATCCATTCACAAGAGTGCGTTAAAACTGAGCAATATCAGCCGTTTCAGGGGATTTTTTGAAAGCAACAATAAAAGACGTCGCAAAATTAGCCGGCGTATCAATCAAAACCGTGTCGCGAGTCATCAATAAAGAAGACTCGGTTAAGCCCGACACCGAACTCAAGGTACAGGCCGCGATAGATGAATTGAGTTACCGACCGAATAGCTCGGCCCGTAACCTGGCCGCCACGCAGTCATTTGCCATCGGGTATATTTACGATAACCCAAATGCCTATTATGTCATTGATATGCAAAACGGTATCCTCAAGGAATGCCTGAGCAATGGCTTTGAACTTATCATTCACCCCTGCAATGCATCTGATGAGAACATTGTTTCTGAGGTCAAAGACATGGTTCGTCGCTCTCAGTTGGCCGGTCTGGTGTTGTCTCCCCCTTTGTCTGAAATGCCGGAAGTACTGGCGGCTCTGGACGAAATCAATATGAATTATGTGAGAATCTTGTCCGGCGCAGGTGACAAACAAACTACCGGCCCTTGCGTACTGGTTAATGACCGCAGTGCCAGTGAAAAGATCACAGAACACCTGATTACCCTGGCTCATCAGCGCATAGCCTTTATCACCGGAGACAAAGATCACCAGTCTACCGATGAGCGCTTACAGGGTTATAAAACCGCACTGCTGAAACACCAGTTAGCGGTGGAAGAACAATTAATTATCGACGGCCACTATTCGTTTGAGGCCGGCGTAGAAGGGGCAAAAACCTTACTGAGTCTGAACAATCCCCCGACGGCCATATTTGCCTGTAACGATGAAATCGCCGCTGGAGCATTATTCGCTGCGCGTCTGATGAGTTTTGATGTACCAAAAGACGTTGCTATCGCCGGTTTCGAGGATAACCCCTTTTCCCGCCAAACCTGGCCCAAGCTGACGACAGCAGCCCAGCCCACCAGCTTAATTGCCCGCAAAGCGACTTCACTGTTAATTCGCACTATAAAAAACAAGCGCAAAGGCGATAAAGAAGATATTCACAATCAATATTTTGAACCGGAGTTAGTGGTGCGTGAGTCAACGCACCTCAGTGATTAGTATGGCAAATTCAATTCTCATCGTAGGTGGTGGTACCGCAGGCTGGATGACAGCCCTGTACCTTTCACACAAACTGTCCAGCAATGTCAATATTTCCCTGGTGGAGTCTCAGGACATAGGCACAGTGGGTGTTGGCGAAGGTTCAACACCTTATTTAAAACAGTATTTCGAGGCCTTAAACATTGATGAAGCGCAATGGATGCAGGCCACAGATGCCACCTATAAATCGGGAATTCGCTTTGATGACTGGAGTCACGAATCAGGGTATGAAAGCTATTTTCACCCTTTTTTCAACGCATTTGATAAAAAGCCCGCTGAAATGTTTTTCTACAACTGTGGCCTTCGCCGCAGAGGCTTTGACGCTGACGCCAATCCGGACAACTATTTCACAGCCGCATACATTGCAGAGCAATTTAAAAGCCCCAAATTGATAAATCCGCAAGACACTTATGTGGACTATGCCTACCACTTTGATGCCACCAAACTCGGACACTTTTTACGGGACAAAGCCAAAGCCAACGGCGTCAAACATCATATTGCTAATGTCACCAGCGTTGGTACAGATCCATCCGGACAGATTAAAAGTGTCATGACAGACACCGGGCTAAAATTAACCGGTAACCTGTTTATTGACTGTTCCGGATTTAAGTCACTGCTAACGCAAAAAACCTTAAAGCGGGAATTTACCAGCTATCAGGACACCCTGTTTAACGATGCCGCCGTGGCTATTCAGACTCCACCTGACACGCCTCACAAATTTAAAACCCAAACCCGTTCGAAAGCACTGAAAAATGGCTGGATGTGGCAAATTCCATTAACCAGCCGTTGGGGAAATGGCTATGTTTACAGTTCCCGTCACACTACTGCGCTGCATGCAGAACACGAATTAAAAGCAGAATTGGGCTTAGCGCCTGATGCAGATGTGCAGGTCAGGCACCTGAACATGAAAGTGGGTCGCGTCAGCGAACACTGGTCCGGGAACTGCATTGCCATTGGATTGTCTCAGGGATTTATTGAGCCGCTGGAAGCAACGGCGTTGATGCTGGTTCAATTTGCGATACAAAACCTATCGGAAATCCTGGAAACCGGTAACTTTTCCAATGTCGATATTCGCCATTACAATAGCGAAATGAACCGCCTGTTTGACGGCGTCAAAGACTACGTATCCCTACATTACCTATTGAATACCCGCAAAGACAGTCAGTACTGGATTGATGCCAGAGAAGAAATTCAGGTGTCTGAGAACCTGAAGTTTTTGATCAAAGCCTGGGACAGAGGGGAAGACTTTGAAGCCGCACTGAAGAAAGTAGAATCTGAGTTAGTGTATTTGCGGCCGTCATGGTATTGCATATTGTCCGGTATGGGACGTCATCCGGAGCGATTACAAGCCACCAGCAAAGCAGGTCCGGTAAAAATATCTAAAGACTACTGTAATCGCATTACGCAAAAATACTTTAGTGATAATATTGTGCTTTAATTCAGGTACGTTACACAGAGTAGGATCATGTCCCCAGAAGTCATTGCTATTTGCCAACAACTTATCCGCGAAGGTAAGACGGTCTCCACCGGTATGTTGAAATCCCGTTTACCTGGCAACACGCCCTATTCCGAAATAATCAGGGCGGTGCAATATTGTAAACAAAACCCGGAGGCCATTTCTGAGATTAAGGCGACCCCAAAAGCTCAGACTGTGACAGCCCCACTCTCCGATGCTGAACGTATCAGCCAACTGGAAAACCGCATTGCTGCGATGGAACAGCGAATCGCGCAACTGGAACTATCTCACTGAGCCTCATAAGCCACGGGCTGCAGCGTATCCAGAAATTCTGCCAGGCTATTGGCCAGTATTTCCTGAGGCTCCTTGCCCACCTGCTCCAGGGCAACCTCGCCGGTGTCGTTAAGCACAGATAAAATAAAATCTTCTTCATCAGTAACCGCAAAAAACAAGGTTTCAGCCTGCCTTAAGCGACGCTTCATCATAACGTGTGCTATCAGGTTTTCCTGCAACCTTATAAAATCATCCTGATTCCAGGGCACCAGTAATTGCAGATCTCCGCGAGTTGTTCGGGCATTCAGGTTGTCACCGTAATAACGCGTGTAATAGCTTTCCAACTGCTTATCCGGTTGTAACCCCAACCCATCTACCAGCGCCTGTAAATCGTGGTTTTGATTTTGCCGAACAGGTTGCCACCGGACTTTGCCTGATTCATCCGGTTGTCCATCTTCGGCCGGAGAAGGCCATTGCGCATCACTGTCGAGCAGTAAATGGATGTTTTCCTGCGCCTGATATCTCAGCCATCGGTTAACAAATTTATCGAAAGAATCGTTGATGTCTGTTGTCATTCCCGGGTCACAATCTTAAAATTAGCGAATTAGTGGCAAGATTAACAAATAATGAAAGAAAATCCCTACCAAGATTCACTCAACAGCCTGTCATTGGGCAAAAGCGTTGACTATCCGGATTGCTACGATCCCACGCTGTTACAACCGGTAGCGCGCAGCCTGAACCGCATCCCTCTGGGCATTGAGACAACATTGCCATTTCACGGTGAAGACTTGTGGAACGGTTATGAATTTTCCTGGTTAAATACTAAAGGCAAGCCTTTGGTAGCACTACTGGAATGTCGTGTGCCGGTCACCTCCCCTAACATTATCGAATCAAAGTCCTTTAAGTTGTATCTCAATAGCTTTAACCAAAGTCGTTTTGAATCACAGGACCAGGTTCTTGCATTGCTGCAAAAAGATTTAAGCGCAACGGCGGGCTGCGAAGTGTCGGTTACACTTAACGATCTCGCTTCGAACAACTTACCGGTGGTAGAATTAGACGGAAAATGCATTGACCATCTGGATGTGGAGATTACCACTTACCAACCAGATAGTGGGTTACTGCGCTCAGACCCTGAGCAAATTATCGAGGAAAAGCTGGTCAGCCACCTGTTAAAGTCGAACTGTTTAATTACCAACCAACCGGATTGGGGTAGCTTATACATCCATTACAAGGGCCCCAGGATAGACGAAGCCACTTTGCTGCAATACATTGTGTCGTTCCGTGAACACAATGAATTCCACGAACAGTGTGTCGAGCGAATCTTTTGTGATCTGATGACAACCTGTAACCCCACGACGCTGTCTGTATTAGCCCGTTACACACGCCGTGGTGGATTGGATATCAATCCATTTCGCAGTACCTGCTTAGAGCAAATCGGCAATTTTCGCTTGGTACGGCAATAATTCGTCACATAATCATCAGGCTATACCTGTCAAGATATAAGAAATTGTGCTAACAATAAGTAATCAGGGATATTTGTTGCGTAAAAAGCGACAGCAATGCTGCAGAACACCAATGTAAACCCATCCGGTTTAGTTCAACTGTGCAAAGGTGCCCCTGAAGTATTACGGGAAAAAGAGTGGAAAACCAGCAAAAGCAAATCAAGCTGCTGAAACATCAGGTCGCTAACTTAAGCGAATTTATAATCCGACTTACCAAGGTGTACGACGGAGGCTTTCCTGAAATAGATACCAAGCTTCACACCTTGCGCAATCATTTAAAATCGTCTGCCAACTGGTTATACGCGGAAAATACGATCAGTGAATTAACCGGCCCGGTTTTAAAACACGCCGATGCTCTGCGCGCCTTCAATCATGATACGATCAGCCAGTTAGAGATATTTGCTAATCACTTGCTCAATAGCGACGCAACTGACGTTGAGTTTAAGCAGTTAGTCAACGACTACATCAGTGAGATTAATGGCAATAGTCTGAATATCGAATTTATTTCTGCGCGATTAAGACAGGGCATCGATCTGTTCAATGACCTGGTGGATAAACAATCTGATGAAACCGATACCAGTGTTCTGACCGATGATGAGATCACCCGGCAATTACACGACAAAATTTGTCTGGAATTTAAAGAGCTTATCAATCAGCTACTGTCTACCACGCCAGATGATCAAACTCTGAGAGACATAGCAATACAACTGAACAGCGGTCTGAGTCGTCAGGAATTAATGCAGTGTTGCCTGGTGATATTGCGCACCTTAACCGACGAACTCCTGCAAGAGCGAAAACAAGCCGAGCGTTATGTGGTGGGTTTACAAAAGTCCCTGACCGGTGTCGGCCAAAAAGTGGAGTCGTCCATTAAAGCCTCCCAGGAGCAATATCAGATAAAACTGGATCATTCGCGACAGTTACGGGCGCAAATCGATGACTTCGGCATTGAAGTACACAACGCTCTGGATCTGGCAATTTTGAAACAACAGGCCAACGAAATGTTGGATAAAATGGCCTCAACTTTGACCAAAAGAGAAGCCTGCGACAAAGATGAGCAGGTGTCATTGATGGAATTATTGTCTGGCCTGAAGTCTCAACTTACAACGCTGGAACGGGAAACCGAATCCTACAAGCAACGATTACTGGAGCAAAAATATCACAGCTATCGGGATTCTCTTACTCAGGTGCCCAACCGCAATGCTTACAACGAACGTGTTGAACTCGAGTATCGACGCTGGAAGCGGCATCAACATCCACTTTGCCTGGCAGTTGTAGACATAGATCATTTTAAAAATATCAACGACAACTTTGGCCACTCTGCAGGTGATAAAACATTGCAGGTTATCGCCAAAAATATAAGTAAGTGCTTACGCACAACGGATTTCTTTGCCCGGTGGGGAGGTGAAGAGTTTGTCGTGTTATTACCACAAACCCCATTAGACCAAATCAGAAAACCGCTCGAAACTATTCGCAAGCAAATCCAAAAAATCCCGTTTAAATTCAGGGAGCGGGCGGTCACAATCACGGCGTCTATCGGCGCCACCGATTTCGTCTCAGGTGACTCCATTGTTACCGCTTTTGAACGTGCCGATAAAGCACTTTATGAAGCCAAAAATAGTGGTCGAAATCGCTGTATCATCATCGAAGGATAAAAATGAATTCAGTTCAGTTAAATGCACTTGGCCCTATGAGCCAATTGTCCCAATTAGAAGTTGATCGTCTTAATTTTACCAATAACCGGGAGTTGCACACCCTGTTCAGAAACTGCTGTCTGGCCGTGCTTAACAGCGGTGCTGAGATTGACGATTTTAAACAAATGTTTGAACCCTACAAAGATTTTGAAGTAAACCTGATCCGTCGTGAGCGGGGGGTAAAAATAGAACTGATTAATCCCCCCCAATTGGCCTTTGTTGATGGCCACCTTATTCAGGGTGTCCACGAACATTTGTTCGCCGTACTGCGCGATCTACTTTACATGGGTGTTAAGCTGGAAAGTCATGAGTTAGATTTTACTGACTCATCCCATGTTACCCACGCGGTATTTGATATGTTGCGCAATGCCAGAGCACTTCCCTCGACCAACGAGCCCAACATGGTGGTGTGTTGGGGTGGCCACTCTATCGGCGATATTGAGTACAAATACACTAAAGAAGTCGGTTATCAGTTAGGCCTGCGCGGTCAAAACATTTGTACCGGTTGCGGCCCTGGTGCCATGAAAGGCCCCATGAAGGGGGCTACCATCGGTCACGCAAAACAGCGTATCACAACGGGCCGGTACCTGGGTTTAACCGAACCCAGTATTATCGCCGCAGAGCCTCCCAACCCGATTGTTGACGAACTGGTGATAATGCCGGATATCGAAAAACGTCTCGAAGCCTTTGTTCGTATGGCGCATGCGATAGTCATCTTCCCGGGCGGCGTTGGAACTTCCGAGGAGTTACTTTACCTACTGGGCATCATGTTACATGAGAAAAACAAGCAACAGGTGTTGCCAATCGTCCTGACAGGTCCGAAAGAAAGTGCCGGTTATTTTGAAGCCATTGACAATTTTGTCGCCCGTACTTTAGGCCCGGAAGCACAATCGTTGTATCGAATCATAGTCGATGATCCGGTGGAAGTAGCCCGTTATATCAAAGAGCAACAAGCCAATGTAAAGGAGTTTCGCAAAAATATCGGTGACTCTTATCATTTCAACTGGGCGTTAAAAATAGAGCCTGATTTCCAACAACCTTTTGTACCTAATCACGCTAACATGGCATCGCTGGATTTGCACTATGACCAGCCAAAAGCGTCACTGGCAGCCGCACTCAGACGCGCGTTTTCCGGTATCGTTGCCGGGAATGTAAAAGCTGAAGGTGTTGCAGAAATAGAAAAGCACGGGCCTTTTAAGCTCAATGGTGACAAAGATCTGATGGCGATGATAGATAAATTGCTGATCTCTTTTGTACAGCAACACCGGATGAAGATCCCCGGTGGCGATCCCTATGTTCCCTGTTATCAGGTGGTTGCGGAATCATAAAGCATCGGGTTTAACGGTACGAAATGTACGATTAACAGCGTTCATTTTATTGTCATTTTTGTTTAAAATCTCAACCAAATAGTAAGTTAATGGTAATACATGGCAAACAAGATCATTAAAGGTGTCGCTGTGAGCTTAGCGGTTTATACCGCCTTTTTTACAGGGGTAGTAATGTATTACCCTGACAAGCCTGAAAAAATGGATTGGGAAGATCGTCAGGATTTTAATAAGGTGCAGATAGAAAAAATATCAGATTCCGGGCTGGAAAATGGTATATCTCATAAAGAAATCCTGACTATGCTGGGTGGACCTGACATCAGCGAGGCTAAGATGTCGGGCGCCGATAAGATTCAGGTCATGTATTACCGCACCCAGCACAAGCGGGCGGATGGCATTACCTCGCAAGATGAATGTACACCGCTCTTGTTTAAAAATGATAAATTGGTAGCCTTAGGGGAAAAAGCAGAAAAACAATTTGAGAATGAGTACTGAGGCTGACACTACAGGCACTGCGATACCCGCTGAACCAATATCTCAGGTTATTTCTGCACTTTATAAAAAGCTGATCCGCCTTAACACCCGGTTTGACACGCAAACAGTATCAGCGCAACACATTGAGCTGACCGAGCAACTGGCTGAGCAGATTCTGGAATCATTGATCGCATCACCCAATCCCCTGCTGGCACAATTACACTTTAATAAACCTAACCTGCCGTATTTTTTTAATTTTCAGTTTAACAGCATTATTTTTGCAGCGCTGCTGGTGCTCAGGAATAATCTGAACCTCACCACCGCACAACAAATTTTGTGTGGCATCATTACCTGGACGATTACCGCTAAGGCTCAGATTGATGATGCACATACAAACGCCTCTGCCGCTCAGAACAATCAGGTCAAGGCACAGACAATTCGGGTTTTAAATCACTTTCAGCGTCAGATATGGGTTTCGCTGTTAACCAGTATCAGCGCCAGTGAACTGCCCAAATTAAGTGGCTTTATGCAGGCCAGAAATACCACCAGCCCACATTCTAATTTCCTGATCCTGGCGCTTTACTTTGCCACCTTAATAACCCGAAAATCCCATAAACCCGGATTGAGTTATACCCATGCGTTGCAAAAGATGGTGCAAAACAGTCACAGTATCGGGCTGGGACAACTGGAGCCTTTGCTGGATTATCCGGGGATATTTTTACCTGGCAGCGCGTTAACCATCAGCGGACATCAGCATGCTTTGTATCTGGGAAAACACCAAAGCGAATTCTATACCCTGGCCTACAATGCAGCGGAAAAGCGCTACAGCGATGATATCAGCGTCATCAGCGAAGCTCAGATCCAGAAAGTCGCGCCACCAATTAACCTGAATCACATTAAACTGGTAGAAAAATGGTGGGGACCTCAGTGGACGGAGGTGCAGGCCCTGAATAAAAGTCCGGATAGCCGTAAATTGTATCCCAAAGGATTTCGACCAGACCGCCCGCCCGAGTCACTGGTCGGTATTATCGAACACCTCAACCAACAGGATATTGAGGTGGATAAACTCATCCGTTTAATTCAGAACGAAGCCAGCTTTGCCGATCATATTCAAATGACCGCAACCCAACAATCCAGAGAAAACATAAAAATTAAAAGTGTGAAACACGGTTTGCTGATGAATGGCTTTGAACGCAGCCGCAGTGTGCTGGTTGAACGAGCACTGATAACCCGCCTGACGCAACATCATTTTCCGCTGCAAGATGTCATTTATCAGTTTGTTAAACTCTGGGCGTCTTTTGCTTCTGCGATAGCGCAGTATCATCCCCGTATGTTGCCCGAGCAGGCCAGCTGCTGGGTTTATTTTGCGGCATCCGGATTGTTCACACATGCCGAGCTGAAACTGAAACAAAACTGGCAGTTTGTCGACAGTGAAGCCAAGCGGGATAATCACAGAATAAAATTGAAAGAAGCGCAACTATTGTGGCATCACGCATACAAATTGGCGGCCTGCTGGGCACAGGATAAAGAACTGCGCGACGCACTGCGGGATATTCCGGTAAAACAGCCATTTCCCCCTACAGCACCTCGCACACTGGCCCATACCTTGTTAAACCTCAGCCTCAATCTGGCATCTTCTATATTCTTCAAAGGCGAAATCCCGGATTATGATTCTGACGAATATTTACAACATTATTGTACCAGGCTTCGCCTTGACGCCGCTGAATATGCAACAGTTATCGAAGAAACGATGAAAAATTCCCACACATACTGGCCTATATCCAATAAGTGCGTGTTCGAAAATGGCTAAATACTCAAAAAAGTGGTATAAAGGCGCAGATTTATTCTTTTCAAATTTCGTCAGTTTTAAGTCTACACTTCAAGTAGCTTAACCTTAATTAATCGGGAAAATTTAGATGACGCAACGAATTACTGTTATTCGCGGTGACGGTATTGGTCCGGATATCGTAGATGCCACCATTCAGGTGTTAGAAAAATTAGGCTGTGATTTTACCTACGACTACGCAGATGCCGGTCTGATGGCATTAGAGAACCACGGCGAATTGCTGCCTCAGGAAACACTGGATCTGATCGCCAAAAACAAAGTCACACTGAAAGGTCCGTTAACCACACCTGTGGGTGAAGGCTTTACATCAATCAATGTAAGCTTGCGCAAACAATTTAATTTGTATGCCAATGTCCGTCCGGTGCGCTCTTTTAAAGGCACCAAAGCACGTTACGAAGACATTGACATTATTACGATTCGCGAGAATACCGAAGGCATGTATTCAGGTCTGGGCCAGATAGTTTCTGCAGATGGTTCAGAAGCCGAAGCCATGAGCAAGATCACCCGTAAAGGCGCTGAACAAATCGTGCGCTTTGCCTATGAACTGGCACGTCGGGAAGGTCGCAAAAAAGTCACCGCTGTACACAAAGCCAACATACTTAAATCCACTTCAGGCCTGTTTCTGAAAGTTGCGCGGGAAATCGGTGAGCAATATCCGGATATCGAGTCTGCTGAGATGATCGTAGACAATACCTGCATGCAATTAGTGATGAATCCTCATCAGTTTGACGTTATGGTCACCACTAACCTGTTTGGTGACATTTTGTCTGACCTGTGCGCTGGTCTGGTAGGCGGTCTGGGTATGGCACCGGGTGCCAATATTGGGCAGGATTGTGCGATTTTTGAAGCGGTACACGGTTCAGCGCCTGATATTGCCGGCAAAAACCTGGCAAACCCCACGTCTGTCATGTTAGCGGCAGCCCAGATGTTAGATTATCTGGAAATGGGTGATAAGGCAGAGAAACTGCGCAATGCTCTGAAAGAAGTGATTGAAACCGGAGATCGTACGACGCGAGATCTGGGTGGTAGCCATGGTACTACTGATTTCACCCAGGCGGTTTTAGACAGAGTTTAACCGGCAACACACATTCGAAGGCCAGCTCGCATCTAATGCGTCGCTGGCCTTTTTTATGCTAGTCGTTTGCTGAAAAACTGTACTTTAGTACAGTTGCACCTGAAGCCAAAAAGGCGTGTAATTTTCTCCGAAGACTGAACGAGCAGTTTTCAACACGGAATTTAATCTTAAGGAGAAAAGCATGAAAGATATGTTCAAGAAAACCACCAGCGCACTACTGTTAACCGGTGCCATGTTAAGCAATCCAACCCTTGCAGCAATCGAGTCTGAAACCCATACGGCTGCTGTAATGCCGCAGGAACAACTAATCAACCTAAACACTGCCACTGTTGAGCAGTTGCAATCGTTGCCAGGTATTGGGCAGAAAAAAGCACAGGCGATCGTAGACTACCGTGATCAACACGGCGAGTTCCTGATCACTGAAGACATTCAGAATGTCAAAGGTATTGGTAAAAAAGCCTATCAGCGTCTCGAAACACTGATCAAGGTGTAGATGAGCGGTGCGCGCCGTCAGGCGCGCAATTTAACACAGCGGATTTTAGTTGCAGGCAAGGGAAGCCAAGAATTGTTTGAATTCGCCAGCAAGCTCTGGGTGCCTGAGTGCATATTCCACATTCGCCTTCATATAACCCATCTTACTGCCACAGTCATGGCTTTTGCCCTTCATAAAATACGCTTCCACGGTTTGCAGTTCCATCAGAGCCGCTATGGCATCGGTAAGCTGTATTTCCCCGCCAGCACCTGGTGCGGTACGCTCAAGTTGGTGCCAAATTTCAGCGGTTAAGACATAACGCCCCACAATAGCCAGATTAGAAGGCTCTTCGCCTTTTGGTGGCTTTTCTACCATCTGCGTAATTTTAGCGGTTTCACCCTCCTGCAGATCCACCCCATTAAGGTCAACCACACCAAACTTGTGTACCTGTTCTTGCGGTACGGCTTCTACCATTATCTGGCTGGCGTTAGTTTCATCAAAACGTTTTACCATATCGGCCAGGTTATCCACCCGCAAATCACTGCTGGCATCGTCTATGATGACATCCGGAAGTACCACGGCAAACGGCGCGTCTCCCACCAGAGGCCTGGCACACAATATGGCATGGCCTAGTCCTTTGGCGTGTCCCTGGCGTACGTGCATTATAGTGACACCAGGCGGGCAAATGGACTGCACATCAGCCAACAACTGTCGCTTAACCCGTTGCTCCAGCGTCGCTTCTAATTCAAAACTGGTGTCGAAGTGGTTCTCTATGCTGTTTTTACTGGCGTGGGTTACCAAAACAATATCTTTAATTCCAGCCTGAACACATTCATTAACAACATACTGAATAAGCGGCTTATCCACGATGGGTAGCATTTCTTTTGGAATTGCCTTTGTGGCGGGTAACATTCTGGTTCCCAATCCCGCAACAGGAATTACCGCTTTAGTCACTTTAGTCATATTAACTGAACCTTTTAACTGATTTTCCTCTGCCGATGGCATAATAATCTATACCCTGTGCCGCCATAGATTCCGGGTCGTATAGGTTACGCCCATCAAATATCACCGGATGATTTAAGCCTGCCTTAATTTGATTAAAGTCAGGGGCTTTGAACATTTTCCATTCAGTACAAATCATTAGGCCATCGGTACCTTGTAACGCTGCCATTGGGTCCTCAAACGTGAAGAGTCCCTCCGGTGAACCCAACTTCGACTTCAGAGCCTCATTGGCAATTGGATCAAACAAATGAATCTTTGCTCCTTTTTCCAATAATGCGCTCATCGCCACCAGGCTTGGCGCTTCTCTGATATCGTCAGTATTGGGTTTAAACGTCCCTCCCCATACAGCAATTGACATGCCAGTGAGGTTTTCACCGTAATGGCGATATACCATTTCTTCCAGTTTTATCTTTTGTCTGGCATTGACCGATTCGACACTTTGCAGAATGGCTGGGGTGTGACCGTAGTCCAATGAGGTTTTAATTAATGCGTTGACATCCTTAGGAAAACAAGAGCCGCCATAGCCACAACCAGGATAAATAAAGTGGTAACCAATGCGCGGATCCGAGCCGATGCCATTGCGTACCATTTCAATGTCGGCCCCAACCTGCTCTGCAATATTCGCCATTTCATTCATAAAACTGATCTTAGTGGCCAACATGCAGTTTGCAGCATATTTGGTCAACTCTGCACTACGACGATCCATTACAATGGTTCTTTTATGATTTCGGTTGAATGGTGCATAAAGATTGTGCATAACAGCCAAGCCTCTTGCACTATCAGAGCCCAAAATGATGCGATCGGGTTTTGAACAATCTGCGATCGCGGCTCCTTCTTTTAAAAATTCAGGGTTGGATACCACATCAAAGGCAATATCGGCATTGCGTGTTTGCAATTGAATGCGGATGGCCTCTTCCACTTTATCTCCGGTTCCCACCGGTACAGTAGATTTATTAACAATTACCGAATAATCAGTAAGATTGCGTCCAATGGTGTCAGCCACGTTAAGTACATATTGCAAATCTGCCGAGCCATCCTGGTCCATGGGTGTTCCAACAGCAATAAAAATGACTTCAGCCCCGGCTACAGCCTGACTGGCATCAGTAGTAAACAGCAATCTCTTCCCGCGAAAATTGTCTTTCACCAAAGATTCAAGGCCCGGCTCATAAATCGGGATTATCCCCTGCTTTAACGCATCGACCTTATTTTGGTCGATATCAACGCACGTGACAGTATTCCCTAAATCTGCCAGCACCGCAGCCTGAACCAACCCAACATATCCAATTCCAAAAACGGTGACTTTCATGCAGTTCTCCTGATATCCCCTGGTTGCCCAATCCCCGGCAACATCGAAACATTCACTTTATTCATTAACTTTGCCAATCTGTAACTACGCATTGCGTTACAAGCATTTCTGGCGCTATATGGCTATTCTGCTTTACGCCTCAAAACGCTCAATTTTACCGGATGAATATGTCAGAAAGGTTATCTCACGCTTCAACCTGGCATTAATTTAAAAAGGGTATTTAATAAGTCTTCTAAATTGACGCAATTTTTTGCGTCAGACTTTTGTTTACCTGCTCACTATCAAAGGCTTTTGAAGATGTCACCGCATTGTGACTCAGTTCGGCGTATTGTTCATTATTGTTACCTGCCGCCCTTTGAATTTTTTCTGCCAGATCGCTGACACTCCCGCAGCTAAACAAGTAGCCATTGTGGCAGTCGTCTATGTAGCCCTTCGGTCCTGCGATATCAGCAGCGATAACAGGAGTGCCACAAGCCAGTGCCTCAAGCCCCACCAGGCCCAGGCTTTCTGTATCTCGCTCTGTCGGAAAAATAAAGAAATCTAAATCAGAATATACTGATTTTAACTGCGCCTGTGGCACGTTGCCGGAAAAGCGAACCCGTTGTTCAATCCCAAACTCAGTCACCATTGCATTGAGCTTAGACGCCAGTTCACCTTCACCGACAATATTCAAAGAATACAGAGTGCCTTGTTCTGATAATTGCTGACAGGCTTGCAGGAGCGTTTCCAGTCCTTTGCCCGGGTCCAGCCGTCCCACAGAACCAATTTTAAGCACTCCGTCATGTTTGAATTGATGCTGTTGCTTACTTTCAGGATTAAAAATCTGTAAATTGACCCCACCAGACGGACTGACAAATATTTTACTTTCATCAAGCGGAAATACCTGCATTGCAACTTCTGCGAAATACTTAGAAGGCACAATAATCAGATCAGCTTTGAGCAACAAGGTTTTTGCCAGCCAGTTTTTTACCCGGTAATAAAACCTGGATTCAAACTCCTGCAAAATATCTCCCCCGTGAATATGCGCGATTAATTTACGCTTCACCAGCAGGTTGGCTAACAAAAAAGGAATGGCAGACTGAGCGACATAATGCACGTAAACGGTGGCTTGCGGCTTTGACAATACCACCCAGGTACCTTGTACTATGTACTTAATGTATTTCCAGATTTTTTCAAAGACATTTCGTCCCTGACCTGCGATCACCCCCAGGAATACCTCAAATCCGGCATTGCGCAATCCGGTCACGCAATTTTTAACGAAAATACCATACTGGGGAGAATGGGATTTCGGGTACATATTGGACAGAATGACCACTTGTTGTTTTGTATTTTTTTTCATGGTGAACCTGATGTTCGCGTATTGATGAGTTTAATTTGAAGCGCTTTTTTCACTGGCTTTCTGCCATTGTAATGCTTGTTTTCTGGATATCACCCGGGTTAACACATATTTACCTGTTATTGCAGCGGCAATCAGCTTTATCCAGCTTTTCAACGCTCCAGGTGCAATTTTGATAGCTTTGAAATAGCCGCGCAACGCAGCCCATCTGTGATCCAGTAATAACTTGAAGTCCGCTTGTTTTTGATGCAGTTCGGCGAGGCCCGCCGGAAAGTTAATGCTCTCGTATTCAGCACCATATTTGTCGATAATAAACTGCAAACCCTGCACTTTTTTCGATGGATTTCTGGAAATTCCCTGCAGGCTGATTTGATAATCCATTAAAATTTCCGTCTGAACCTGCCCCTTGAAGGATTTTGCCAAAGCCAGTAAGTAATCGAAATCCTGAAAGCTCTGCAAGCTCACATCAAATGGACTTTGCAGCGCAACAGCTCTCTTTACCATTATGGCCGAAGTACAAATACCATCCCCTTTGCGCAACAACGCACTATACAAATCAGGCTCACCGCGGAACTCGATAACTTTTCGATAACCGTTATAAAGTTCATTCATCCAACAAAACGTAAAATCCAACTCATGTTCACGCATGAAATCAAGTTGCCGTTCCAACTTGTTGGCAAACCAGACATCATCGTCATCATAGAAGGCAATGATATCGCCGTTGGCATTTTCTACGCCGGTATTTCTGGCAGCACAGGCGCCTAAATTATCTGCGTGGGCGACATAGCGGATACGGTGTTCTTCGGCTAAACCAGCAAAAAATGCCTGATTTTTATTGCGTTGTTCAGACTCCATGGGGTTGTCATCAACAACGATGACTTCCCAGTTTAGATAGGTTTGCGACCGAATGCAGTCAATAGTGTTATGCAGGGCGTCATTGCGTCCGTAAGTAGGAATAACGACCGTTACCAGAGGATGTTCTGTCATGAACTAAGTACTTCTTCAAAAACATTGAATTGCTGTCGGACTTTGCTCATTTCTCCGGCTAATACCTGATTTTCTTGTGTAAATGCCGCATTGAGCTTTTCCAGTTTGCTCATCACTACATCACCGGCGACAGCTTGCGTTAAATCAACACAATATTCCTGCTGTTTCACCAGGGCAGTTAATTCCTGATATTTCACTGCCCAACCTAACACTAAACAAGGAATATTTTGACGGTAAGCATGCACGACGGCATGGTATCTGGATGCGATAATATACTGCATTTGCGCTATTATATGTTCCAGTTGCAGCGCATTCATATCCTCTACCAGCGAAATCACTTTGTCATTTTCAGCAAAGCGTGATTTCAACGTATCAATAAATGTTTTATCTTCAAATGAATGCCGCAGTAAGTAAACAGTCTTTCCCTTGTCCAGCAAGCGTTGAATTAAGTCGCTAAACATCTGCTCCACACTATTCGCCGAACCATGCAACTTTACCTTTTGATTAGGCACTACCGCCACAGACGCGTCATTCGCTTTAAAATCAAATACAGGTGGCTGCTTAAAGACTCGCTTAGCGTCTATCTCTTCTGACTGCAACACTAAGTCTACGGATTTGCTAACGGACTGCAGCGGCGCCAGGTTTTGCAGATGTTTAATACCATCCATTTCCCGTGCAAATATGCGTTTAGGGTACTTAATCAGGGTGGGCGCAAACAGATTAAACAAGATTTTGGAAACGCCACTGAAATTAAAGGGGCCAAAAGATTGCGGCATTAATACAACCGGCACCTTCTTGCGTTTTGCCAAAGCCAAATCTAATAAATATTGCGCAATGCGCTGCGCTTCAAATACGGAAGACAAACCAAAGCCACTGATATCCATCAATAAATCCGCAGAACTGAACCGCTGCCAGGCCTGTTGTTCTAATTCTGTAGAATAATATTTGGTTTTAATCAGCGACTTAAAAATGCCATAACGTCGCAGCTTAAAACGCAAATCCCATGGCAAAATATCAAAGTTGTAAGTTTGTTTTTCCTGTTCACTGCGTACAAAATCCGGTGTGGAAAGCAATGTGATCTGAGCCTCGGGCATGCGTCGTCTGATTTCGTTAACCACTGTGAAAGTCATGGATTGAGCCCCTTTATTAAACAGCTCTCCACCGGTAATCACGACATTCATAAATATTCTAAATCCTTATTAATCAAGTTCTTTTATCCATTCAACAATCTCTTGTGCTGCATGGAATTCTGTCTTTTTGTAGGGTTCGGCACTGAAAGTAGCAGCTTTGTGCAGGGTCTCATCTAACCTGGCCAGGTCATAACAAACGAGGCCATACTGGCTATCGTCTACAAATTGCGCCAACTCTTTTTGATGATCGTCTTCGCGTTCGAGATTTGGTACTACCAGGATACGTTGCCCCGCTTCCAGTAATCGAAACACGCTGCCAGCACCGGCGTGCGTAACGATCAGATCCGCCTGCTGGTAGGCAGCATCGATATCTTCAATAAATTCGGTGCAATCAAAGTTTTTGCTCTTTTGTCCGTTTGCACATTGCACTGTGACCTCGTGTGATTGCAAAAACTGGCTTGTTTCTACCGCGGTAATCAGTGAATCAAAGCGGGTGGTGCCTACCGTTACCAGGATGTTCACAGGCGACCACTCCATCTTCCCTTGGGATACAGCGACTGCATCGACTTGTTTTGATAGTAAAACCGGTCAGCCATAAATCGACAAACATTACCGGAAAAAGAGCGTTGATAAAAACGACACCAACTCTCAACAAACAAGGTTTTAATACCAATTATCTTGCACCAAAAAAAGGCAGGAATTGCCAAACCAGGTCCGGTACTGATCGCCAGGCTCACACGGTATTGACGTCTTAGTTTGAGCAACTGACGCAAAACGCAAACAGAGCAACGAAGCATATCAAACAAGCTTAACAGTGGCCTGACGTCTTTTTTCCTGAATTCAGGGACATACCAGGTTTCCAGGACATTTGCAGAAGGCTTAACGCCTTCTTCACACAACGCAATCAGTTTAAGCGGCTTGCCATTGGCTTGATGCAGCTTGTCCATCAGTCGTTCTGCTTCTTCTTTGTGACCACCTACGCCGTATATAACCAGTACCGCCGAATCCATTGTTTATCCTAAAAAAATCCCACAAATGGTATTAAATTGATGATGATTTAACAATCAAAGGTCTTAAATCATCCATCTACTTTTTTTTGTACCTGGCTAACAGGTCGTAAACTTTGACTGTACGCAAAAATCGCACCAGCAAGAATTTCCAGCCGCTAAGTCGCAAATCATGCATTTCTTCCATCAGGGGTAACAGGTGCTTTTTCAGGTAAGACAGGTCATTTAGTTCTTTCGCTTTGGCAAATAGTTCATGACTTTTATCTGAAATCTGACTGCGCAATACCACAATGCGCTTTTGATTCCGGGTCAGGTGCGCGTCTGCTGGTAGTACCCGCTTAAGTGGTGCCCAATGACCAGCCTGCTGTTTTAGTAACAAGCGGTAACTCAAATATTCTCTTCGATGTCTCAATCCAGCTGCCTGAGAGTTGGCCGCATCGGTATCAGTGAGTTCATCTAATTGCACTTCAATATCGCGATATTGCGCTAAAATTTCAGTAATACGTTTATTTCGGGTAACAACCAAACTGGTTCCGCCATGCATATACTGAGGTAACCATGCATCTCCCACAGCAACATCGGCGGTTTCTGCCAGAACATCATCACAAAAATCACATGCGTTGTATTTAAACAAGCCATGCCCATAATTGGTACCAAACAAGTTTTGCACTATCTCGCTGTCTGACTGACTGCCATCAAGTCGGGTAGCCCTGACTCCTTTTTGATTAGCCTTTTTACCCGGAAGTTTTTCACGAAAATCCACCGTGGCCAACTCATCAGGTTTAACGCCTAATTGCCATCCGATCAATTCGGCAAAGGCCTTGGTTTTTAAATGCCCACAGACCACGCCAAGTGTAAACTTTATACGCTGTTTAAGCTCAGAATCTTGCTCACACAATCGCCTGATAGTCTTGATAAAACAGGGAATACCGGTAATGGCGTAGCGCCCCGGGTTTTGTCTGACAAAGTCCAGCACTTCGCTCAATTCAATAGGATAATATGCTGATTTTGAACCGGTTTTAATTTCTTCAGTCTTGCTGAACACTTTGTAAAAATAACTCAGTCCGCGTTCATTGGGTCGCTGATCTTCGGTGACCTGAATAACATAATCCACGTCACCCAATTCCAGCAAACGGGTTAATAACCACTTTCCAATACCACCCGAGCTGGCTTTTTGATAGAACTCCCCCGTAGTTACTTTACCGGCAAACACTTTGTCGAAGTGGCCGATACGGGAATTCCTGGGTAATGTGCCAAAATGTAGTTCAGCAATCTGATCTTCATTTAATCCTGCCGGCCCTGAGGGGCAAACCTTGGCTATCGTATCGTTCTCTGTATTTGACAAACCGTCTTCGGTTACCACCGGGATAAGTTGCCCGTAGCGATTAGCCTGCATTGATACAGCGGTGGACAAATGCGCGCACGCACCACACCCTATACAATAACCCCCCTGGGTAACTTTGCTGACAACATCCTGTTGCTTATTCGCTTCAGACACCTTACTTCTCCGCTCTTATTAACTGATAAAATCCTCTGGCCACCCAAGGCAGTCTCGGCCAGACAAAAAATGCTTTCAGCATCATCCAAAATACAACTCGGGTTTTATTGTGTACCACTAAGCACAAAAATGACGCACTACCATAAGACAACAAAGTCGCCCACGCTGCGCCCAAAGCGCCGTATAAGGGAATTAACCAAAGATTCAAAGCCACATTCGCCAGTGCCCCAATGCCCTGGGTAATGAGCGAAAACATCAGTACCTGTTCTATGTGGATCCACTTGCTAAACAGTGCCCGGTAAAACACGAACACACAGCTCCAGATATGAATTTGCAACACATAACCTGCCCCTGCATATTGCTCACCAAACAAAAGTAATATCAGTGGCTCAGCAATAACACTGAGCACGATAGCCAGTCCCATAGATAACAAGGCCAGGAAATCAAAAATCTGCTGTAATCTCTGCTGATAGCACTTTTCGTCGCGATCCTTCATTTTAATCAAGGACGGAAACAAACTGGCCACGATAGCCACAGGAATAAATCCCCAAATTTCAGATATCTGAGCCCCAACGGCATAAATACCGACTTCCGCAGCGGAATCCATCCACATCAACATGGTTTGGTCTATTTTGCGATAAATGGCGGCAAAAATAGCGCCAAACATTACCATCCAACCTTGTGACATCAAGGTTTTAGCTAACCCGGCATTATAAAATTTCGCCGAATAGGACAAGGATGAGCGCTTAATTATCAAAATGACTAAGGCCACAGCGCTTAACAGAGCTTCCAACGCAAACGCCGCACCAAACACAACAACACTGGCACCCGCTGCAATTAAACCCAGTTTAATAATGGCTACAGTGAGCAGACCGATGGTTTTTGCTATTGCGGTGTACTTACCCTGAACCTGGGATTCAAACCAGAAACAACTCACCAGAATGGGCTCAGCAAAAATATACAAGCCGGCGACGATGAGCAGCCAAAAGGACGGACTGTTAACCTGCTCGGTTAAAAACACAAAAACCAGTAAAACAGAGTAAGCGAAAATCGCTCCGAATAATTTGAGCAAAATTGCAGTACTGAAGGTTTCCTGTGTGGATTCCGGAAATTTGACAAAATGCCTGACCGTCAATCCTTCCAGCCCTAGGTGGCAGAGCATAGCCAGGATAGTAACCAGAGAAATGGTGTAAGATAGCTGACCGAACTTTTCTGGCCCGAGGTATCTGGATACCATGATACCAACAAACAGCGCTGCAAATATCCTTAATACTTTTTCCATCAATAACCACCCTGTATTGGTGGCTAATTTTTTAGCGCTTAAATTAAACATCTTCTATCTATATCAAAGCCGATTTTAGCATTTTTGCACCGCCACCGGATGGCTGCCCGGATAACCGAATAAATGCATGTGCAAAAGGCGCGAAATTATAGGCTAATCCGCTCAGGCTGTCACTTACAATGCTGTGAAATACTGTACCAAATTGCAATTCAGTGGCATAATCCGGCCCCCTCGGCGAGGAATACATTGCTCCTCACAATCAACAACCACTTCCATCAGGATAGATTTACAGAAAATGATGCCGGAAATACTGAAAAAAGCCATTAAGCAGCCTAAAAAAGCCGCTCGCGTGCTACATCACCGCATTCTGCAAAGAGTAAATGGTCAATCACAATTCAAGAAAGTCATTGTCATCGGCAGGGCCAGAACCGGATCGAACCTCTTATTGTCTTACCTGAATTCGCATCCCGCTATCCACATGGAAGGCGAAATTTTCGCCCATCAGCGCCACAAGACAGAACAACAAATTTTGAAAATGGTGTTCAACAAGCAACCTCAGGGAATAGAGGCAGCAGGCTTTAAAATTTTCTACCATCACCCGATGGACAATAAAGAACAGAGTAAAATTTGGGACATATTAAAAGCCGATCCCAGCATCCATGTTATTCAGTTACAGCGAACTAACATGCTGCGTATGCATATCTCCCGTAAAATCGCGATGCAATCCGATGTCTGGACAGCGTCAAAGAAAAGTGAAGTAGACAAGGTAAAGGTAAAAACCATCAGCTTTACCAAAGCAGAGCTGGAAGAAGGGTTCAACAAAACCAAAAACTGGGAGGCAAATGCCCAGGTGGATTTTGCCAACCACCCAATGCTGCAAATAGAATACGAAAAAATGATCAGTAATCCGGAACAGGAATTCCGTCGTCTTACTGACTTTCTGAGGGTTGAAGCTATGGCACCTGAAACGAAGTTACGAAAACAAAACCCGGAATCATTAAGTAACCTGATAGAAAACTACGCTGAACTCAAAGCGGCTTTTGCAGACACGGAATGGGCCGTATTCTTCGACGAGTAAGTCAGTCTTTAGTGTCCCTGATAAATGGCACGAGATCACGAGTGGTTTGCACTGAGTCCGCTTCAAGCCAGACTCAGTGACACTCATTGCCATACAATATGCTAAAAGCAGTTGTTGTCGTTATCCGTATACTTGCGCACTAAATAATCCCGTGCAGTGGCAGAGAATTGCAGTTGATATTCAGACAAACCAGTGCGATATTTTTGATTGATATACGTGTTAATATCCTGCTGTAAATCAAAGTAAATTTTACAGGGCTTGTCTGACAAACGCTGCTGCACCACATCCATTTCGTAGCGCCGCTGATAGGGCAGATCTGGTAGAAAAACCACATGCCCATCACGCCACGTATCAAAAACGCCTTTAACGGCCACCTCCGGATGAATCCACTGGCGATCAGTTACCACCAACGCGTAATCTTTCGGTTTATTGTCCTGCTTTTTCAAGCGAATAGTATTATTTAACGCCTGTTTTACCTCGGCAGTAACCATTGGATGACGAAACACTGATGCTTCAGTAACGGCAAGATACATGAGTACAATGCCCACAATAACCAGCGGAAGTCGCACTTTATTCACTTCTTTTTGCAACATCAGCAGTACTGCAGCCAGGATTAGCCCATAGCCCAAACCAACGAACCGGATGCCAAAAAAGTCAAACTGGAACATTGACCTCAAGGTTAAAATCATAACCAGATAGGCCAGGCCAACCGCGCCAAAAAACCAACTCCAGCGCTGTTGGTAATCGAGTTTATACCCGGATTTTTTCCAGCACCACAACCCAATCAAGACGGGTGGCAACATAAACGCAACGGCTTTTATACTACTTTTGATAAACTGAAAAAATATTAGTAGTTGAGATTCAGGGGCAGGAATACGCTCCATATCAAAGTCGCGTAAATAATAGCGATACAGGACAAACAACGCGGCGGCCAGAACAAATGCCGGTAGCAGTTTCCAGTTTTTTTGCTTCAGCAGTAAAAAACTACACAGAAATAACAAAACGCTAAAAGGTGCAAACATGTATCGGGAAAAACAACCGATGACAATGGCTATCAGGACGCCCAGGAAGTACTGAACTTTCACTTCGTCCTTTTCTTTGATGAGGTGTACCATCAGGCAATACAGGGCAAAAGCAAACAAAAAGCCAATTTCAGCACCGGACTCAATAGCAGACTGGATGGTAAAGGGGTTAAATGCCAACACCAGTGCTAAATTAACAGACCTGACCACCTGATGAAAACAATAAAAGGTCGCTACCAGCAAAGCCAGGTTTAGTATTTTACTGGCATAAAACAAATCCAGTCCCGTCAGCCAATGAACCGCATTTATTGCCAGTGGATAGGCGCATGGAAACAACCCGAATGGCTGCCCCCCCACATGGCATATCTGGCCAAACTGGGTATCAGCCATGGTCAAATAATTGATGTTATCTGGCGGCAAAAAACCATGAGTTAAGCCCGTCAGCAAAACCAGCAAAAAGGGAATGGCTAACAGTAAATAGCGCGAATAAATCATAATTTTAATTTGTTAAAAATGGCTGTGGGTATGAACCGGATTATGGTCATAATAAAAAACCAAAAGAATGGCGTGTGACTTTCATGGCTTTTTTTAGCGATCCGCTTGTAAATAATCTCGGCGACTTTTTCTGGTTGAGCCCAAAGTGCGCCTTTTTCAATATGAGCGGTCATTGGTGTATCGACAAAGCCGGGTTTAATATCCAAAACATGGACGCCGGATTTCGCCAATCGTTGCCCCAGTCCTTGCAAAAACACCGATACCAGCCCTTTGGCGGCGCCATACACATAGTTTGACTGACGACCGCGGATTCCGGCAACACTGGTAATTACAGCAATTGCACCATTTTTTTGCTGCTCCATGCGATTGGCGACCAGGGTCAGAATACCGATCGCACTGGTACCATTGACCTGAATCTCCGACAAGGTTTTTTGCACATCCTCCTGACATTCACCTTGATCCGGCAAACTGCCATGGGCAATAACACAAATATCAATAGGATCGGCGATATCCGCCAATTGCCGCTGTAACTTTGCGATACAATCATCCGCGCCGGCATCAAAGGAAACACAGGCGACCCCGGAAGCTCCCCGTACGCGTAAGTCCTGTTCAATTAACGCCAATTTGTCTTCGTTGCGGGCAAACAGCGTTAACTGATGTCCGTCATTGGCATACTGCTTCGCCAATGCTTCAGCGATAGCGGACGTGGCACCAAAAATCAGTATATTTTTCATCTGGATATCCCTAGTCGTTGTGATTGCAACGACGAATATAATTGCGTTGCTCCATATTTATCCCGAATGGCATTGAACTCTTGCCAGCGGGGGTAAGTGGCTTTGAAAAAGCGCTCTGTCATTCTCGCGTCTTTGGTCAAATAAAGACGGCCACCATAGTGTATAACCACCTCGTCCAGTTGGTTCAGTAACGACCAGATTCTGGCGTTAATTTTAAAATCCAGGGCCAACGTGTACCCCTCGACAGGAAATGACAGAGGATTATTATTATGCTTTCCAAACGCCTTTAATACTGCCAAAAAAGAACCTTGTTTTGATTTTGCAATCCTATCTAAAATGGCACTCAACCCCTCAAGGCCTGCGGTTTTAGGTAAGGCAAACTGATATTGGGTAAACCCGCCTCTGCCATACATTCGATTCCAGTTTGCGATGCCGTCCAGGGGGTAAAAATACGGATTGTAGTGCAACAGCTGTTCTTCCGGGCCGGCTTTTTCTTTACCGTAATACAAAAAATTAAATGCCTGCACACTTAAGGGGTTTAAGACAAAGTCCGGAAAGTGGCAAGGTATACTCAATTTGGGAGCCTGATGAGGCTCAAGCGCCCCCTGGTCTGCATGCTCACCCACCGAGATAATTGAGCGCCCTAACGCTTCTCCCGTTGCCAGGCAATCTATCCAGGCAACCGAATACTGGCTATCGACGTATTCGTCAAAGACCCGAAGCGATTCCGCAAGACAGGAGGTTTTGATGTTCTTTTGGCGAATATAAGCACTTTTAATGGGCTTTAGAGAAAAACTCACCTGAGTAATCAGGCCAGTAAGCCCCATGCCACCACAGGTAGCATGAAATAAATCGGCGTACTGCTGACGACTACACTGATAAACCTGATCCCCAATTTGCACGATGATTTCTGTAACAAATTCCGAAAAACAGCCGTCCAGGTGGTGGTTTTTACCATGCACGTCACTGGCGACAGCGCCACCGACAGTGATAAATTTTGTTCCCGGGGTGACTGGTAAAAACCAGCCTTTGGGTACGAAAGTGGTGAGTATTTCACCCAGCGTAACCCCGGCATCACAGGTGAGCAGTCCCGAATCATTATCAAAGCTGATAAATCGGTTTAAACAGCGACTACTCAGTACGCGATGGGCCAAAGCACTATCACCATAGCTGCGGGCTGCTCCCCTCGGAATAAAACCATACCCCGAAGGCAGTGCGATTCCTTGCTGAAGTGATTGCCTGGCCGGTGTGTGAATTTCAGCGGCTATCTCCGGATAATTACCCCACCCTGAAATTTGACTAATAGTCGCCATGTTTGATCAAACCTTTGCCATGGCCGGCTGGACAAAAACATATTTTTTATCCAGGTGATATTTAACGACATAACCGATGGATAGCCCTAATACCGCTCCCAGGTAGCGCATAAATTTGCTACCGTACATCATGTCAAACAGGATTTCGGTTCCCCAGAATATCAATGTGGTGATAACCCCCATGCTACTGTATAACAGGAAAGCTTGTGCATCTTTGGATTTGTTTTGCGCCTGAAACTGAAAAATGTATTTTTTATCCAGACAGTATTTCACTACCAAACCGATAAGTGTTCCGCAAAAAATGCTGAAATATAGCGAATAACTGCCACCGTAGGCTTGGCTCACTGCCTCCTGGCTGATAAGGTTGGCAGCCGTCGCGATCACGGCAAAAATGATATAAAGTGCGGCAATTTTCATCAGTTATTTTTCAACACAAAAAGAGTGATAGTAACAAACATGCAAAACAAAGTCTCAGTATTAGCCATGCTGAAATTAATGCGTCCCAAACAGTGGATTAAAAACTCGTTTGTCATCGCACCATTAATTTTTTCCGGCCTTTTTACCCAAACTGATGCGATTTTACAAGCTGCAATCGCGATGCTTTTGTTTTGCTTAGGCTCATCGGCCACTTACGTGTTAAACGACTACAATGATATTGAAAGCGACAGGAAACATCCCTCTAAGTCTAAAACTCGCCCTTTAGCATCAGGAACTGTCAGCCCGGGCCAGGCAAAGGTATTGATGGCCTTACTTTATGGGTCCGTCGCCCTTGCTTACTTTTGGCAACCAGCTGTAGTCATGGTAATTGTTGCTTATTTACTGCTCAATATGGCCTATACCTTTTATCTCAAATACCAACCTGTGCTGGATATATTCACCATCGCCATCGGCTTTGTATTAAGAGTCTACGCTGGCGCAGTGGCCCTTGCTGTCCCCTTATCTTCCTGGATGTTTATTACCACGCTGTCACTGGCCCTTTATCTTGCTGCCATTAAGCGACGCCAGGAGCTGGCTAAAAGCGGTGAGAAGGCGCGCTCAGTACTGCGCTTTTACAATACCCAATTAATTGATAAATATGCTGAAATGTCCGCCACCTGCGCGTTGTTGTTTTATAGTCTTTACGTTATTTCAGATCAACCCGACATGGTGTTCACCATCCCTTTTGTTTTGTTTGGTTTGTTCCGGTACTGGTATGTGGTGGAGTTAAACGAAGAAGGTGAATCCCCCACAGACGCCCTGTTTAAAGATACTCAAATTCAGCTGACGATCATTGCCTGGGTTATTGCTTGTGCATATGCGCTGATGGGAGCGAGCGCATGATTGATCTAAGTTATCTGATTACGCCTTTTTTTGCCTGGCTGTGTGCCGGATGTCTCAAATTTGCCATCAATACCATTAAAGCAAAACGCCTGGCGTTTGACCTGATTGGTTATGGTGGACTGCCCAGCAATCACTCATCGATTGTCAGTAGTGCGGTCTTTATTATTTGGTTTAAAGAAGGGCTGCAATCCCCGGCGCTGGTAGTTGCAGTAGCGCTGGCGTTCATCGTCATGCTGGATGCAAACAGTTTGCGACAACAGGTGGGTAAACAGGCGCAAGCCATTAATCAACTACTCAACGAGCAAGATGATATACCGAAAGTCAGAGAACGGATGGGACATAGCCGCATTGAAATTCTGGCGGGTGTTTTCACCGGAGCCCTGGCTGCCGGGCTTAGTTTTGTATTTTTTGAGACATTTGCCGGTTAAGCCCCGGGTTAAATGCGGCCGCAGTTAACATTGCCCAAAGCGGGGTCACCATACCGTTGTACAACACATGCCCCGCAATGGCCGATACCAGGATCAATACAATAAAGGCAATAAGGGCAGCGACCACCACAGCATTTTTAGGCTGAGTCAGCATTCGGGTAAACAATATTAAATAACCGCTATATACGGTCAGGGATAACAAGATCCCGAAGTTGATTTGCATATCCATCCAGTCGAATTCAACACGCCATATCCCAGCGCGTTGCATCGCCTGCATATCCAGCCCCAATAACCATTGCCAAATATCCGCAGACACAAACAAAGGCCAAATTTCCATTAACTTTTGATCGCGCCCGGAAAACATCACCCGCGTAATACCACCGTTTTCATAAAAAAACAGCACACGTTGAAACAATGGCTGCTCCTGAAGTTGCTCGCCCAAAATGACAATACCGGCAATCACAATTGACAGCAGCAGAAATCCATACGCCAATGCCCTGGCATCCAGATTAAATAAAATGATCAGGCAGGCACACACTATCACCCCTAAAAAACCACTTTTAGTACCAATCAATAAGGCAAGTGCCGACAAAAACAGAATTAACAAGACAAATTGCAGTAACGATCGTTTAAACGCTGTGGTCAACAGCCACGCAGCGCAAATGACAATAACCCCTGATACCGCGTTTCCTGAATAAAAGAACCCCTTAGCCCCAAAGCTTTGATAGGTAGATTGTCCAATTCCCACCAACGCAAACAACACATTCAACAAAATAATGCCGATACTAAATACCAGAATAAGATTGAGTTTATTTAGGGAAAGGTGTCTGAAGGAGCTGATCACCAATACCATAACAAACAAATAAATTACTTTTATGGCCTCCTGGAATGCCAGAAAAAACCAGACATTGTCCACCAGAAAAAAGCGCAATATAGCCCAACAGAAAATCAAAGCGGTACAGACCAGGCACCAAAAAAAACGACGTGGCTCAAACTGGAATGCAAACAATAGCATCAGGCCAAACAGGAACTGCTTGTAGCCGGCAGAAAGTAAGTTAGGTAAGCCCAGGGTTTTGACAAATAAACCATTGACGGTATCAATAAACAGGTAGATACCCAGTAAAAACAGCAAAACGTTCTCAAACAAATGCCGTCGCTCAGACTCGCTGTTTTGACCAGAGACATACCTCGCCTGAACATCAGATCCAGACGAGAAAAATTGATTAAGCCGACTCATACAAACCCGAAAGCAGGCAATTTATCGACGAGGAGTTATAAGGAATATCAGGGTAAACCAGGCGATGACCAAAAAACCACTCAGGAAGGCCGCCGCGATACAAATCAAAGCACGACGCGGAGCATGTTTCAGTTCAGGCGTATAAGGGGGATCGATGATGGTAAACACAAAATCAGTTCTGACTTCCGCCAACATTAACTGCTTGGTTTGTTCCTGAATGAGCTGATAAAACACCGTTTTCATTTCGATATCACCAATTTGCTGCACTTTGGCTTCCAGGTATTCAATGTTTTCCTTGGCAGATTGAATCTCTCTGCGGCGCATGTCACTGTTTAACTGATTGACCAGCAACGTTAACCATTCCTGTGCCAGGTGAGGAGAATAAAACTCCAGCGCCAGCTTTATGAGTCCGGTATTGGGATCACGCTCGACAGTCAGTCTCTGTAAAAAGCTTTCATATACTTCAAGATTAGTCGGCTCTGGCGGGCGACCATTGATAGACGGGCGAGTCCATGTTTGCGATTGCTCATCGTAGAGATCGGGATCTATCACCAACAGATTATTTTCAGCATTATACTCAGACGACGCCATCAAATCCTTTTTAATGTTGTATTTTGAGACAAAGTTGGCAATAAACTGTCGAGACTTAATAATCTCCAGAGCTACCGTCACCTGATCAGTAGATTCGCCCCCCAGAGAAATACCGGCTAAAGATGCTAAACCACCCAACTGCCCGGATAAGTTACTCAATCCACCACCACTGGCTTCCTCTGTTGGAGAGAGTGTAGTTTCGCTTAGGTAAGTGTTAGATATGGTTAATGTCCATAATGCTGTCAGCAACACCACACCAAAAGGAATTAAAACAATGAGCAGCTTTTTAGCTAAAAGAAACTTAAGCAGACTGTGTAAGCTATAATCCAATTGTGAGTTTTCCATTTATTGCTTTTCCTGTGAACTTGCCAAACTTTCTTCCAATCTTGATTCTAGTATTGCGACTTTTTGAATAAGACGAGTGACTGACATTTGTAATTTTGCCCTTTCTATGTCTGCAATCAATAGCTTTATCAATGTGACTGCAAGTGCAATCAGCACAACGATGATCGGCGGGTAACCTATACCCAGAGCATTACCAATAGAATCGTTGAGGGCGGGATTTATTCCATACAGCAAAACGCCCAGAGCAATCACAATCCATTTAATACCATCGCGCTGAATTAAATAATCTCTTCGAATCAGCCAAAAGATAGACATTGCGATACTCAATGCCAGAACGGCAGAGACGATTTGAGGATTAAAAAAAGTCATGTAATTGGTCCAGGTTGTCTGCTTACTATTTCTTATGAAATATTTTCGAGAAGCTTATTAATAGCGTACTGACCAGATAATAAAGAATTTTAAACCAAGAAGAAAAAATTCTGGAATTACCGTCATATCTTTTATCCATTGACACCTGTACTTCAATAACCTTTAGCCCTGATGCTTTTAACAACAGTAGAACGCCAACATCCTGATATTCCAGCAAACTTGCCCGTTGAGATATCAAAAGCGCCAACGCACTTCGATTGTACAATCTAAATCCAGACGTGATATCGCCAATCTTTATTCCAGAGATTTTACGAAAAATATTCCACACTACTTTTTTTGCAAAACTTGCTCTTCCCTGGCACGCCCCTATTACCACGTCTGGTGCCTCGAAGTCGCTAACAACCGCAACTAACTTTTCAATCTCAGAGCTAAGATGTTGACCATCAGCATCCATCGTAACAACAGCGGTATAGCCTTGCGTCTGTGCATAAATAAGGCCTGTCTGCGTAGCTTGCCAGGCCCCAAGGCTTTCCATATGGTTAAGGCAAATTACACCAGACTTCTTTACAATTTCTGCTGTACAGTCAGTGCTCGCATCATTTACAACTATAATATGAGGCTTGATACTTAAAGTTCTAATACCATCAATAACAGCTTGAATACTGTTTGCTTCATTTTTAGCCGGGATTACAATTGCCAGTCTAAAATCCACAGTACACCTCTATATTCCCAGGCACAGAATTATACTGAAATACCGAAGATTAGCGATTGAAAACTGAAGATAATGGAGACCAATAAGCATGTTAATTAAAGTATCCCTTCATTTTGTTAATAAACACTTGTGAATCAAACCTTTTAGCAAATTCAATACAGTCTTTTTTCATCTTACGCAATACCGACACATCAATGTTATTCAACTGTGTTTTGAGATCCTGAATAGTGGGGTTCTTCGGTAATAAAAAGCCATTATAGCCTTCAAGAACAGTTTCCTTAACACCTCCTTCAGCGACGCCAAACACTGGTTTGCCAGCAGCCATTGATTCAACGGGCGACATGCCAAAATCTTCATCCATTGGAATGTATATTGTCGCCAAAGACCTACCGATCAAAGCCTTTAACTTTTCTGCGCTTGTCCAGCCTGTAAATGAAATATTACGACTTTCTTTGGCCATATTTTGCAACTCACGCAATTGACTACCGCCGGATGCCACAACCAGTTTTTTATCAGGCATTTGCATAAACGCTTTGACAATTAGGTCAACCCTTTTATATGGCTCCAATCTCGCTGTTGAAAGATAGTAATCTCCGTCTTCCTGCCACTGAAATTCGGATGTTTTAATAGGTGGATACACAACCACAGCGTCCTTTTGTAAAAATCGCTGGAGTCTACCTCTCACATTTTCTGAGTTCGCAATTATTACATCCATACGCTCTATTGCTAACTCGAATTTCGGTTGAAACCAATTTACTAACGCATTAAAAGCGGGTTGTTGCCAAACTGGAATTTCTGCCAGGTAATGCTGCTTCAGGTCGTAAACGAATCTCGGAGGCGTGTGACAATACATGAAATTTTGGCCAATATTTCTGTTAGCTACTGCCAGAGGAGCATAACTACCACTGAACATAACTTTGTGATACTGATTAATATCATGTTTTAGGTTTGAAAACGCTCTAATGCCCCAAATTGCCTGCAAAACAGGGTGTCGAGCGGAGAGACCCAACGACTTAATTTCCCCATTAGCGATAGTTACGTCAGGAAAGTTGTGTAAATCAATATAACTGACTAACAAATCCGTCTCTGTTATATTGTTACATAACTCCAAAGACAGGGCTTCAGCTCCCCCTCTTGCCTGTAAATAGTCATACATCAGGAGCTTTTTCATATTCTTCTCCTAATGCCAATGAGATTTCTTTATAAAAGACCTTTTCATCAAATTTCAATGCATAATCTTTTCTATACTTTACATCTAAGGTGTTTTCTTTCTTACCATGATATAGTGCTACTGCACGTGCCAGCTTTTGTGTAGTTAATGGCAATTGGATTAGAGTACCAAGTCGCTTGTCTGTAATCGTTTCTAACAGTCCACCTTCAGCTACCCCAATAATGGGTTTTCCCGCCGCCAACGCTTCTATAGGGGCAATGCCAAATGCCTCGTTTTCAGGTACATAAATTAAACACTGCGCACGGCTGTAAAAATACCTAACCTGTTGCATCGACACCCAACCGACAAACTGGATATTATGAAAAGATTTATACTTTTGCTTAAACTCTTCGAGCAGCGTTCCTCCTCCAATAAATATGACTTTTATATTGGGTAATTGGCAAAACGTATCTGCAATCATTCTGACCCGTTTAGATTCCTCTAGTCGAGCGGTAGAAAGGAAAAAGTTCTCTCCAACGTTATCCTCAAATCCACTCAATGAAACTGGTGGGTACAACACTTCAGAATCAATTCCAATCTTCGAGAATTTATTTTTGGCCTGAATTGAATTGCTATAAACCCGCGAAGTTCCCCTGGTAGCCCTGATCAGCAATATTCGATAGAGCTTGATTACACTAATTGCCACCAATGCCTTGAACTTGCCATATCGCCTTTGTAACTCTTCAAAGGACCATTCTAAAAACACGGGAAACATGTGAAAGTAAATAATACTTTTACCCACATCCTGAGTTCTTAGTAAGCAAAGTGGAGCATATAATCCAGACAAAACCGCTGCATCACATTTTGGCAAGCAATAACGCATTGAGTAAAAACACAACAAACGGAGTGAATTTACTGGTCCAAGCCTAGATTTAAAACTACCCGCTATCAGTTTTCCACTTCGAATTTCCTCAAAGAAAAGTGTCGAATCAGCGTAGGCAGATTCAATATGAGCCTGATCTAAGGATTTTTGCAAAAGCAATGAAACATTTTCAGCCCCACCCCGCGCTATAAAGTGATCATAAACAATAGTTACAGACAACGATTCTTTCCTTTAACGATAAACGTAAATAGCAACATTATTGTCAAAAAACACTCTACACCAATCCGACTGTAAATTGCGCCCACACTGCCAAATGCAGGGACAAGTAAAAAACTAACAACCAAATAAAATAACAACCCCGCTATACACACTGAAGCATAGGAAGTTTCTGAATTCCATTGAATAAGTAGACTGGACAAAATTAGGTTAATCGCCAGAGGATATAAAGCCCAAAGGAATAATGAAATATTATGAAAGGAACTGACGTAACTAGCCGCAAAATATGCGAGAAACTGTAAACCTATATTGGACCATATTAACTGCCCCAAAGCCACCAAACCAAGTAAAATCAATATATACCGAAATACGAAGCCTGAATCGGTCGAATTTGTAAGAGAAAACCTTGAAGCAAGCTGGTTGAAGAAGAAGTAACTAATAGGGGTCAGAATCAGAACTGCCGCGTCAAATATTTGCACCGCAATATAGTAGTCTGCTACCTCGCTTTTAACAATTTCGAAAGAGTTCAGAATGGGAACGTCAACTCTTGTATATAACAAAATGGAAGCTTCAACGAAAAAGAATCTGAATACGATATTTGATGGGGGTTTCAGTTTAAATTTGAAGTTTTTGGTGTACCCTCTATCCAATGACATTAGTACAACCACTAAAGAGGCAATCAAGCTGGCAATAAATACCTCGAAAAAATCAATAGACTCAAAAAAGTAAATAGCCAATAAAATGAACATCAACCACAAACATCGCTGTATTGGCCAACAAAAAGCGTCTCTCAAATACCGTGATTGACCCCGATACATTGCGGAAAGTACCAACATCCAAGAGAACAGTACAAAACTCACAGCAATTACAGCTAATTTAGGATGCCAATAGCAAAGAACAAGTATGCTTATCAAAAATATTAACTGTAAACTCAAATACCAGTGAAAAAGTAGCTGTAATGCGTCGGTTTCCCCCCTGCTAGCTAACTTAAATGCGGTTTCTTTTACACCAAAGTTAAACAATACAAGTAATAACGAGAAGACTGAGTTGTAATATCCGTACTCAGCATAACTTTCTTTCGACAAATAGTTGGTTAATAGAAATAATACGGCATAACTACAAAGTATGTTGATAGCAGTTGACGAAGTATATAGCCAGAAATTTCTGATATTATTCACTTCTCATAACACTCCAGTTGTACAACTTGGCTTTTTTTGTATACAGATCACGGAAACATTATTCCGCTTGTAAAGAAAACCGTTGAAAAACACCTTGGTTAATATTGGCATTGAGTCAATGGGAACGTTATTTTTTCAGGTATTAAACAAATCTCGTCTATGTCGGAACAGGCTTGAATTTGCATTTGAGCTACCCCTGAGCCACCTTCACCAATAATACTTAGCCTGTTACTGAATACGGAAACTTCTTTTTGATCAACACCAAACGCTATCACCCCAGGAACAGGATAATGAACTTGTTTAAAGGGTTCTTTCGTAGCTTGTAAATCAGTTGGAATAAGCTCTGAGTCCCATGGTTGTTCTGAGTTAATATGCCAACCGGGAGCCATTTCAACCTTGAACAGCCGGGTACAATCAGGTTGTGTTACCATGGACACCTTTCCATTAGATTGTGCAAAATAATGTATGGTATCAGGTAGCCCTTTTTGTGTAGATTGCAGCACTTTTGCGGCATAAAACTGTCGTTGGTGCTGGGCTGAAACCAATTTGAGCATTGCCCCCTTTAATGCATTAGTATCATCGCGAAAGCCTAAATCACCAGTTCTTTGCCATAGCAAATACGCCACTTCATACATAACTGCCAGCGGGTTGAATATTTCGCCATCAATGTATTCTGGCTGAATTTTAACATTAAACGGTGACAACTGCTTTGACGAATTCACCATCTCCATTGCTTTCGGGTAAAGAGTCATAGCTTCTGATAACCAATTCTCATTTGAAGATATGTCATAAAGAGCGATCAAGGCGCGAACTAAAAATGCGTAATCTTCAAAAACAGCGCTGCCAGCAAGCAGAGTACCAAGACTGGCGCGATACAATTGCTCACTATCGCGATTTCGTCTAAGTAGTTCACTGGCAAGCTCTTGCGCCATAACTATAAAACGAGCATCGTTAAAAATCTTATAAGATTCAGACAAAGCCCAAATCAACAACGCATTCCATGAGGTTATCGCTTTATCATCGATGATTAAGGCAGTTTTTTCGTGAGTTTTAGAAAGTGAGAGTCTTATCTCTTTGAATTCAGAATTATAGGGGCGTTTAACATGTAAACCAAATAGCCCGTTTTTACGATATAAACTGACCCCGGCCTTACGCAAATTTGCTACTTTATCCACCGCTAATTGCTCTTCGGAATACAGATAATACCCTCCTTCACTCCCTTGAAATGCAGCATCGATTGCACTCGCGAACAGGCCATTTTCTGTCTTCATATTTGAATACAAAAAGTTGAAAATGTCTAACGCCACGTGCCTATAGTGCTTACCCTCTTCTAATTGTGAAGCCTTGCTATACACAAGGAGCATCAACGCTTGAGTATATAGCATTTTCTCGTAGTGCGGGACCGTCCACTCCTCATCGCTAACATATCTGTGAAACCCACCATTAACATGGTCATATAAGCCTCTGGATGCCATATTCTGTAATTGTAGATGCAGCATACCTTGTACATCTGGAGCTTGTGTTCTCCAAAACTCATCAATCATCAATAATAGCATGGCAGCTTCAGGAAACTTAGGCTGACCATTCAACCCACCATTAGCTTTATCAATCCTCGCTTTTAATTCTTCGCGATACTTTTTCCAGTCTGGCGTTGCAACTGTTTCAACTTTTTGGAATTCATACATTGTTCCTACAATTTTTAACATTAACGCTACATGGTTTTGCAATTGTTGTGGATACTCGCGAGCAGTATCAGCATAGCGTTGTAGTACTTTCATCAACTCTTCTGTATTTAAAAAAGAATCGATGTACAACAATTCAGCCTTGGTAGTCAGAACTGCAGTCACAGGCCAACCAGCGGTCCCTTTTGTTTTCTCGAGTGCGCTAACAAAATAACTGTCCAAATCAGGTTGCAACTCGCGATCCACCTTGACAGGTAAAAAACGGCTATTTAAAAGTCTGGCTACTTGCGGATTGTGAAATGATTCGTTCTTCATTACCTGGCACCAATAGCAAGTAGAAAACCCAATTGACAGAAAAATTAATTTCTCTTGCTGATGTGCCTTTGCCAAGTTTTCATCCGACCAACTATGCCAATTCACTGGATCTGAAGCATGTTGTAACAAATAAGGGGAGCCCTCTTTTATAAGTTGATTTACAAAGGGCCAGCTTTTTCGTTCGACACCAGAAATCTCAGGACCATTTAATATACGCTGTTGATAGAGCTCCAATAAGTTAGCATGCTCAGCCAAACTAATATCACTTTCCGGCGGGATATCAGGATAGGCCATTAGATTACTGCTATTTGAAAAAACCAATAACAGCCAAAAGACTAATTTAAGTAATGGTACTCTAAACAATAAAGAGCAGCTTAGCCAAAATTGAGCCTTCATTTCAGCCAACTACTCATTAACAGCATTAACTACCGGCTTTTTCTCCACATAAGACAGTCTAAGGGTCTGATTGCTCGCAATATTGCTGAATGTGGTACGATTACCGTTGGGCCATATTACTGTTACATTCGCTTTTTCATGGTTCAACAAACCAAAATGCAACAATTTACTGTGTACTGACATGTAACCTATGCTACCGCTGAGCTCTCGTGTCCTGGACCAGTTATCAGGCGTTGTTACAATTACTTTCGCGCCGATCGCGTCCAGGTTTACTCCCTCACCTGGCGCCCCTGTTAAATTTATTTTTAACCAATTTCGTTGATAACTTTCAGAGTTATTTATAAAAACTCGCGCCTTTTGGTGATAATCATTGGTCACAATATCAAGGTCACCGTCATTATCAATATCCAGATAAACAGCACTTCTCCCATTACTCATAAAGTCCAGTCCGCTTCCTTTACTTGCGTTATTTAACATCCCATTTTCGTTGATAAAAAATACGTTTTTTTCTTTATTTGATTTAGGAAACAACACATCCATGTTTTGGTTTTCAATGGGATCCTGATAATACGGATTCTCCCGACTGTATACCAAATAGTCATTCATGCCATTCAACACATACAGATCGTCATCACCATCGTTATCAAAATCAAAAAAGTCGGCATCCCATGACCATCCTGTTGAGGAGTATCCCCTTCCAACCTTATCACTCAATTCAAATTGAAGTTCGGGCTTCTTTCTAGACAAAAACAAATCATTGGCCTCAACCACCCGCATTCGAGCCAGTTTTTCAGGATTAAACTTCATTTCAGTATCGGCTGATGGTAATACATACTTTTCGTCTTTATTCATAGTAACAATGTTTGAGATATAAACATCTGACAAGGAATCCTGGTTTAAGTCACCAAGACCAATCCCCATAGTATAAGAAGGTTTATCGGTCCCCAACTTGGTGGCGACATCGACGAACTTGCCGTTACCCAGATTTTGATAGTAAGCATTCACTCCGAAATCGTTACCAACAATGAGATCCTGTAAGCCATCAGAGTTAAAGTCAGTATGCGTAACTGCCTGGCCCCAACCACGATTGTCAAGACCACTACCCTTAGTGACATCCAGAAATTTAAACCCACCCAGATTGCGAAATAGTTTGTTAGGCAAACCATTAATATTGCGGCGCCTTAAAGTTGGCAGAACGCCATTTAAGTAATTTCCGAAATAAGTAATGTAGATATCCAGCAACCCATCGCCGTCGTAATCAAAAACGGTTGCAGGCCCTCCCACTAATCCTTTTCCTCCCAGGTTTGCATCAATAGTTATATCTTCAAACGTGCCATCTCCCCGGTTGCGATAAACGCGATGCAAATCGTCGACATAGGTGATTAGCAGGTCTTGCCAACCGTCGTTATCAAGGTCAGCAATTATTGGTTGTCGCGGTTCTCCGGGAGTGTTGTCTTCTCTCGCCCACTCGATGCCTGAAGAAGCAGTTACATCATCGAAAGTACCATCACCACCATTGAGGTATAATTTATTCCCCAACCCGCCCAAAATGAGGATATCGTCGAAACCGTCATTATTGACATCACCGGCAGCAACTCCTGCACCACCAAATGCCGGCGGTATCACGATGGTACCCTTGCCCTCTTCTGTTTTTAAATAGCTGCGCAGTAATCGATTGAGCCAATCCGATGAGCGATGCATATAATCTACCCCACTTCTTGAGCTAATATCTGTAAATAGCAGCGTATCAGCCTGCACTTTCACTGCATCGCTTTTTACACTTAACAGCCCCTGAGAAATAGGAGCCAAGTCCTTCTTTTGGTTGTTTTCTCTGGCCAGGTACAGAACTTCATTAACAGCATCATTAAAGTGCTGTAGTTTTATCCGATCACTATTTCCTCGAGCACCAATATCACCTGTAACTCTGAGGAGCAAAACGCCATACTGTGCAATGTTTTCAACAATCAATTCTGCAGCAAACGGATCAGGCTCCAGGTATATTGGAAAACGCTTATCCTGCAGTGCATACTGTAAATATTGCCAATGAATACCGCTATCCCGGAACGCATCCATGTCATATGCCTCTACATGTACTTGTTGTTCACGTGGTAGTTGAGGAAAAAACAACGCATCTTCATATTCGTTGATCACATGAGGTAATATTTTCTGCGTATAAGCATACACGTCTGCTTCACGAATGAATTGACGATGATTTTCGAGCGCCAACTTCTGAGCACCGCGATAAATCTCAGAGGCAAATGTGATGACGTTTTCAGTAAAGCTCTGTCGAAACTGTCGGGCCTCACTACTGTTTTCAGGCCATCGATTTCGTGCAAAAAAAACCTGCAAATTTCTAATGAATAATTGATTGTTTAACTCATTATATTGCTGGTAAGAACGCAATTTCTGAGCCACTGTACGAATGAGGACCTCAGGTACAATAACTTCTCTTGCTGTTTGAGCGGGAGTTTTAGGCGTAATATTCGGCTCAGCTAATTGCGCCAGCAAAGCCCAGACGCTGGTTAAGGTGTTTTCATTAATTTCTTGCTGATTTTCTTGGCGTGTCTGTTTATCTGAAACCTGCAGTACACTAAGCAGGTAAAAATCCAGAGCTTCTGCCAGGGTGTCTGTAGCAGGTCCACTCAATGTTAAATACTCAAAATCCGATTCAGCCAAAAACAATTCTTGTTGAACTGCCAATAAAGATCTCAATGAATAGGCGATAGTGCTGTATTGGCGTTTGTCGTCTTTATGAATTGTCAAGTTTTGACCATTGCTTAGCGTCACTCTCCAATGGCCATCACTCAGCGCTTCCCACTTAAGTACTCTGTTGACAGCCAGGATTGCATCGTCTTTCGATACCTCGTCCCGACCAGCGATTTTTGCAGATTTTGATGCTGCTTGCCATGCGTCTTTCAACCACTCTTTTTGTAACAAGTTCTTTTTAAAACGAGCTTCATTGGATAGCGGCGTACCATAGATAAAATTCTCCAGTCGCGAAGCTGTTGCATAACACTTTGGATCACGAACATTTTCCAGTTCTTCAATATGACCAATGATACTATCAATATCTAACGTACCTTGTGCATACCCAAAAGTACTCACAATTAGAGCCTGAATTAGAATGAATATTGATCTAAAATTCAAAGTCAGCATACCTTTTCCTCACGCCTATTATCCATCATTGTTACACATTTAATTGGTAGCTACGTCGTCTAGCTCCGCAGCCATTTTTGCAATAGCTTCAACATCGTCTAAATTTTCTGTCGCCAGCTCCAGAAATCTCCTTGCCTCATTTTTGTATCCGCTTTGATAAAGAAGAGGAATAAGGTGTTTGTAAGCCCTTTCATTATTAGGTTCAATCTGAAGCGAACGAATAAACCAATGTTTAGCCTTTTTTAGTTCACCCAATTCTTCTTTCACTAATGCCATGTAGGTTACCGCATTGGCGAAATTTTGTTTGAGTTGGTAAGCTTTCTCAAATAGTTCAAATGCCGCCGGATATGCACCCTGCTGGTATTTCAACAAGCCAAAGTTAAAATGCAAATCAGCGTTTTCCGAATCAACACCGAGTAACCATTGCAATGCTTCAGCCGCTTCTTTATCTTCCCCCAGCCCGATAAGGGACAACGCAATTAGTTCTTCGATTCTCAAATTCGAGCCGAATTTGTTTCGAATGAAATGCAGTAAAGCTTTCGCTTCTCGATAGTTTTTAAACTTTAGGTAGGTTTCGGCCAATATAATATAAGGTCGCTCGTGAGGGTAGTTGCTTGTTTGCAATCTGGATTTTAAGTATTCAGCATATTTTAATGAGGGTGTACTCTGTAGAATTGATGTCAGTTTGTATACGTCTTTTTCCATTTTATCCATATCTGCTTTTTTATCCCACAGAGACATATCTATTAAACTGGGGGTTTTTCGGGTCAGTGGTTCCAATAATTTATTACGGTCACTGAATAGACCAATTTTGTGGTCTGTCATAACCACATTAATGACATCTTGTGTGCGACGTTGGGGCATATGACAACTGACACAAGATACTTCACTGTTATGGTGTTCTTTAGCTATCTCTACCTGATGACAAGTCAAACATTGATTATCGACATGTTTTATGAATTCAGACTCCGACGGCTTTTTGTGAGGATTATGGCAACTTATACATGTCAATTGACTATCGGATTCATTAAAACACTTGCTCTGAGCTAAACGATATGCGTGGTGGTTAATCTCAAATCGCTCCTCCTGCGCCATATTCTCATCGACAATATCAACATGCAGTAGATAACTGCCAAGTTCCTCTCCTGGTCTGAATGAATAGTCTGTTCGAGAGAAGTTTCGCATGCCAATCATGGAAGCTGAGGGTAATAAGTGGCATTGAAAACAAACTGAATCTCGTTTACTAGCGGGTAGTTTGGCTGGATTTACAACACTATTTTGAATTGCCGCTAAATTGGTATTTTCACTGTAGACCTGATTGATATGCGCTTGCCCCGGGCCGTGGCAACGCTGACAACCAATACCACTTTTCAACGCTTTTGGAAAGGTGTCTCGCTGCCAGTACTTGTCGACTTCCATTTCTTCCGCAGGAAATGCGTTATGACAGAACATACACTCTCGTTTAACTTGCCGGGAAAGGCCATAATGGTGTTTACTTTCATAGCCAGGTGACATTCCCCAAAATGCCCCGTCAGTATACCAATTAATGGGTAACAGATAGAGTTCATCGTTTTCATTGCGAAAGAGAAAACTCGTTGCTTTATTTCCGGAACCGAGCAGATAATCTACCTGCACCGAAATTTCATTAATTTTCTGCTTTTTCTCATCCAACTGGTATCGTTGAAATACCAGAGCCTCACCTTCCGAAACGAGGTTGTAATAGCGTTTCGAAGGAGCGTGGTAAAATGGCAGAGTTCGGCGCTTTTCTTCATTTAACCACCCCGAAGTCGCAAATGTAAAAGATTGAGACATACCAACATGTTGAAAGCCTTCGTACTGCTCTTTGTGACAATCGGCACATAAAACATCGTCTACATAACCCTCAAGGTTCGCTTCAACCTTTGGAGCAGCGAACGTACAACAGGTAAAAAAGTAGAGTAATAAAAAAGTGGCAACCTTTAACACGCCTGCCCTGCGCACACTAACTTTTTCTACAATACAGTACACCAAATTAAAACCCTGGCTACCAATCAGACTTAGCAGTGAGGTTATCACTGCTATATTTCAACGCCAGTAAAAGTGTTACTTTTTTCTAACTAAACCATGTGAACATCTCCACATGACAGTAATGAAAAGTAAAAATAGGAGTATGAGGTTAACCGTTCCACCTCCTGAACGACTTATGACATCAACAACCTCTATTTGTTCTTCTGCTACTGTCACCCTGACAATTGCTGTGGATGTTAACACACCATCACTTACTGAATATGTAATGATATCTTCTCCACTAAAGCTTGTAGCAGGAGTATAAGTTAGCGAATAATCGTCGTTGATTTGGACATTGCCATATTGAGCTTCTGCACTCAGTACAAACAACGTATCACCATCTGGATCTGAATCATTAGCTAACACGTTGACGGTTATGCTGGTTTCAAATTCGGTTAAAATACTGTCATCACTGGCAACAGGGTTTTCATTTCCATCGACAAAAACCGACACTACTGCGGTATCTGAAGCCCCCTGAGAATCAGTCACTTCATAAATAACAGTGTCGAGACCGCTATAAGATGGTTCAGGTACATATTTGACCAGATTGTTAGTCAATACGAAAACTCTACCGGAATTGGCTGTAGCACTGATAACAGTCAACACATCACCATCTACGTCTATATCGTTCGCCAGTACATCAATCTCAATTGCTGTTATATTATCCGTCTCAGCAAAATCGTCAAAAGCCCCAGGCGCACGATTACCTTTTATCTGAATAGTGACTACGGCATTTGCTCGTCCACCATTGCCATCACCTATAATGTAATTAACCATATCTCTGCCAGCAAAGCCTATTTTTGCAGTGTAGAGCAATCCGGTAGAAGTAATCTCGACATCTCCAATTTTAGCCTGTGCACTGCGAATAATTAAATCATCGCCATCGGCATCGCTATCGTTTTGTAACACATCAATTTCAATATCAGAATTCCAGGCTAACTGAACGCTATCGTCAACTGCAATCGGTTTAGTATTGTCGCTTATGAAAACAGCCACGCCACCGGGATCCGAGATTGCAGCGTTAGCGACACCGTCCTGGTCATTTGGCCCACCATCGCTAATAAGCAATTGCACGCACCAATGGCCTGCGGTTAATCCTGCCTTATAGTTACTTGCTCCAGGAGGAGGACAATTGCCTTCCGTACCTGCCGCAGAGAAAACTGCATTATTATCGTTGCTAACAAAAGCCCGCCAAAGTTCAGTTTTGGCATTGTACTTTCGGTATACGGCATTCTCCGGTATCGGCTGCGACTGAGGAAGTACAACACGGACGACCTGCCCTATCTTTTGTAAATCATATAGGACAAAATCAAATACCCCCCCAACGTTTTCATAGTTCCTGTCTTCTGGCAAATTATTGGCCAACAGTTCAACTCGCTCACCATGCTGATTTATTCGAGATTGGCGCTGAGCTATATCATCCACGACCACTTGAACACCATTAGAATCATTTGCCGAGGCAGTTTCACCCAGTCGCATGCATACACCCGGTTCAGACTCAACCAGAAACTCAGACTGGTTGCCAACCTGCGAAGCGATAACATTGCAGTCATCAATAGCATCTAAATAGTCTGGTATGCCATCACCGTCGCTATCGCCATACCCTTCCTGAGCATCCGGGATTAGATCACCATCAGTGTCGTCTGTTTCACTCAAAACATTGAGACTTTCCACAACTTCAAATACCACGCTTTCCGTAGCATCGAGAATCGGATCACCATCATCATTGACATACAGCGATACCTCATAACGCCCAATTTCCATTTGTGCTGCATTAAACTCAAAGCGCTCATCTACAGTACTCATATTGCTTATATCATCTGCTGTCCAATCAAACGATAGGGTATTCTGAGGATTGGGATCGCTGACATCTGCAACAATTGTTGTGGCTCCCGCATCTTTGGCTACAACGAATGTAGGAATATCGTCCTGCAACACTGAAAGGGATATAGACGGAGCAATATTATCTTCTGAAATGGTAACAATTGCGGAATGATTGGCACCAGTATTCTGATCATTATTCAGGCTTATGATTATTGTCTCATTAGCTTCAATATCGCCATCAAGGTGAACCTCAAAACTAGCTTGAGCTGATTGACCTTCAGTAAAGACTACGGTTCCTGTACCCATCGATGAATAATCAACACCATTGCCTTCAGCTGTTCCAGATAGTGTATAGTTCACCATATAGGGGTAAAAAGGAGCTTCGCCATTGAGCAGAAACTGAACTTCAAAGGTGCTTCCCTCTGCAGTTGTATCTATCGAACTCAATGAAATAATTGGCAAGATTGTAATCAATTGTTCTGCTGTTGAAGGAGTGCCATAACTGTCTTCTGTTTGCCAGTACAAAGTATGTACGCCGGGCGCAAAGTCCAAATCATCGTCCACAAGACTTACAGGTAGCAGATTGCCTTCGGCATCCACCGCAGATGCGGTTCCCGGATTAACTCGAGTAATAAGCCCGGTGGCGTCTGCTACGATATCCTCAGGTACAGTGATCACTGGCGCATTGATATCTTCGACGCCATTGATAGTCAAACTGACTCGAGCAGTATCATTTTTAGCTTCTATATCGCGAATAGAATAAGTCAACTTTACAGTACCAATAAAACTCGCCCCCAGCGCAACCTGGATCTGGTTGTCGACGACTTGTGCTGTTCCCAATGTTGTAGAAACACGTTGTAGCGTTAACTCATCCGCGTTCGTAGTAATATCGGGATCGATGTCATTAACCAATACATCCAGGGTATAAACCCCCGACTCCACTTGATCCAAAGTAATTTCGTCATTGATTGCATCTGGTTTGTCGTTAACTGCACCAACGTTGATGGTAACGGTAGCCAGTTCTGATGTTAACTCACCGTCACTAACACTAAAGTCAAATGCATCAACTCCATTAAAATCAGCAGAAGGGCTATAGACCCACCCATTATTATCCGCACTTATTGTGCCATTCGAAGGTGGATTAACAATAGTGAAGGTCAAATCATCCTGATTTTCATCAGTTGCATTCGCCTTGATAGTGACTGAGTTGTCCTCTTTGGTACTTACTTCTGAGCTAGTTGCCACAGGCGCTGTGTTGCTGTTAACAACTCGGATACTAAAAGACGGCAAGTCTGTCTGGTCCGTGCCATCAGAAGCACTGACTTGAATATCTGCATACTCCCCTATGTCTTCTTGCAGCGGTGTTCCGTTGAGAACCCCAGTTTGCTCATCAAAGCTCAGCCACCCCGGTAAATTTACAACACTAAACAACAGCAAATCACCATCAGCATCGCTGGCAGAAGGGGAGAAGCGATACACTTTCCCCTGCGTCACTGTCGTACGAGGACGACCACTTATCACTGGAGCGGAGTTCTGTGCTATAACCTCAATACTGAATTTAGGTAGAGCTACACTGTCATTAACATTATCTGTCACTTTGATTTCAATCTCAGAAAAGACGCCCACATCATCGGTGCCTGGTGTCCCCCGCAATCGCCCAGAATTGGGATTAAATGACGCCCATGAAGGTTTATTGACGACAGAGAATACTAAATCATCTCCATCGGCATCAGACACTGATGGTGTAAAACTATACTGTTCTCCATTGGCAACCGAAGTAATAGGGCTGCCAGAGATCGTTGGTGCGCTATTGAACGACAAAACTTCCACTGAAAAACTTGCCAGGGAAACACTATCTTGTCCATCACTTACTGAAATTACGATATTGCGGTACACACCAACATCAGACTGTAATGGTGTTCCCGACAACCTTCCAGTTAATGGATCAAACGATAACCAGCCTGGAGCATTGGCAACACTAAACAGTAGCGTGTCATCATTTTCATCAGAAGCTACGGGGATAAACTCATAGCTATTACCTGTTGTAACAGTTGTTTCTGGAGTACCTGAAATCTCTGGCGGCATATTATCGCAGATCTCACAGACCCTGATGCTAAAGGTGGGCAGTGATACGGTATTTAACCCATCAGTTACGGAAACAATGATCCCGGGAAAAGTACCAATATTCGCAGGACCAGGCGAGCCAGATAGTGCGCCTGACAAAACGTCAAAGCTTGCCCAAGAGGGTAAGTTACTAATTGAAAAGCGCAAATCGTCACCATCTTGATCGAGCGCTTCAGGGACAAAACTGTAAGCTTCACCCACTGGCGCAACCACTTTAGGTGCTCCCAGTATCTCAGGTGCACTATTGACTAAAACTTCAATTTCGAATGGTGCCAATTCAGCAGATAGCTCTCCGTCTGATACCTTGACTATTATTCCACCGTATATGCCTGCGTCTTCAGAGGATGGCGTTCCTGAAAGATTACCGGTACTGACATCAAAAGCTGTCCAGTTAGGGCGATTTTCAATACTGAAAGTCAAAACTTCAGAATCAATATCTGAAGCTTGAGGTTCAAAATTATAGCCTTTTAATACTTTCACTCGTCCCAATGGTATGCCAGATATCTCAGGTGCATCATTTACCGGCGTAACGTTGATAGTTACGTTGGCAATGTTTGAATCAGATTCACCGTCATTTGCAACATAACTAAAGCTATCGGTAATACCGGAAACATCTTGATTTGGTACATAGGTTGCTGTATTTCCATCAAGTAGAATTGTCCCATAGCTCACTGATTCAATAATACTGAATGTAACTGAATCACCGTCAGCGTCAGATGCCTCCAAAATTATTCCAACGCTCGCATCTTCAGCCACCGAAACAGTTTGATTATCTGCAACAGGAGCACTGTTAGCGTTTATCACTTCAATCACAAATGCTGGTAAACTGGCGCTCAGCTCTCCATCTGAAACGGAAATAACAATTCCCGGATATTCACCAACATCACCATTTCCCGGCACCCCAGACAGTACCCCCGTTTGTGTATCGAAAGCTAACCAGCCCGGTTGATTAGCTATCATAAACGTTAAGGAATCACCATTCGGGTCTGTGGCCGATGGTACAAATTGGTACGATTGATTCTCAATTGCAACCGTTGTAGGGTTGCCGCTAATCGACGGAGCGTCATTAATTTCGGTAACTTCAATCGAAAACGCAGCAAGCGAATCTGCCAATTGTCCATCTGAAACAGTTATAACAATATTTGAAAATATTCCAACATCTGAACTCGATGGTGTTCCAGTTAACACTCCTGTTGTGGTATCAAAAGCAGCCCATTCAGGTGAATTCACAATTGACCAAGTGAAAGAGTTACTATCTACATCTGAAACCTCTGGGTTAAACTCATAGCGACTTCCTTGAATCACCCTTGTTGCAGGAGTACCAGAAATTGCCGGCGCATCATTAACCGGGCTAACAATGATGCCAAACGATGGAAGTGAGATGGTTTCTAAACCATCAGTTACCGAAATCACAATACCACTGTAAGTGCCGACATCGTCGTTCCCAGGCACGCCAGCAAGGTTTCCGGTGTTTATATTGAAATTCGCCCAGGCTGGTAAATTAAGAATACTAAATGTCAGTGAATCTCCATCAATATCTAATGCCGACGGAGTAAAGCTGTAATTTTCATCCTCATTTACCTGAGTCGCAGGCAAACCCGAAATTGCGGGAGCATCATTAACATTGGTCACGGTAATACTAAAACCGGTTAAGTTAGCAGAATACGTACCATCTGAAACTGAAATCTGAACATCATTATAGATACCAACATTATCATTGCCGGGTATTCCTGATAGTTCACCGGATGTATCATCAAAAACGGTCCATTCAGGTTGATTTTGAATAGAGAAAGATAGGGCGTCACCGTCAACATCAAAAGAGACTGGCGTAAAACTATATTGCCCCCCTTGCTCCACTGTATCCACGGCGATACCAGAAATAGTCGGTTGATCGTTTACAGGAATAATAGCCAGACTAATATTGCTTGCTGCACCGTCCACCAGCCCATCGTTGGCTACAATGGTCAAGGTATCGTCAGAGTCGTCATTATGCGCGGAGAGGTACGACAACTCTGATGGTGAGCTTAACAAGGTAGTTAAATCAGCTACATCACCCATTAGCTTGAGTGTTCTACTCTCATCCCCAGAGATTGTCACATTATTATGACTCCCATCTCCACTTGCGATAAACAACGTGCCCTTTGTCACATTGAAGGTCAACGTCAATTCATCGTTCTCGGAGTCGGACAAAACCATACCAGTCAAATCCAGGTTGCTTCGCTGGTCTTCAACAACACTAATTTCAACAGGTGTACCTTCCAATGAAGGTAAATCGTTAACCGAAATTGAAGTACTGGTTGCAGATGATAAATTGCCACTAGTGGCGAGCAGGTTGAATGTTTCATTACCTGAATCAGAAACGGTGTAAGTAACATTTAGTCCGTCAGCGGCAGCCAGTCCAGCATTGAAATTTAGTGTCACTGTTGCAATATCAAAGTCAGAGTCATTGTCTGCACTTAGTTGCGCAGTGCCCTGTCCGTTGGTTTCACTCAGAACAACGCTTCCGTTGTAATCTTCATCTACAAGTCCCTGTGCATCAACTGCTGCCAGTACCGGTACAGTAGTAAAATCGGTGGAAGTTTTGGCGTTAATAGCGACGGGACTAGGTTCGGTCTGGAAGGATACACGTGTTGCGACAACATCTGAAATCACTTGTGACGATGCAGGTTGCATACTTGTCCGACTATCTAAGCTGACAGCTGCCTGCAAAACAAACGATTCGTTATCCTCAGTTGCCGTGTAAACCAGGTTGCTAAATGTTGCGATACCACCCGAAGCCATTGTGGAGTTGCCGGTTAAAGTACCGTCACTGGACTCAGATAGACTCACCTGGTTGTCAAAATCTGTATCAAGATTACCATAGGTATCCTGAGCACGAAGTACCGGCTGATTAGTAAGCGCGAGACCAGAAACCGAACCCGCTGGCTCGGTACTGAAAACCAACTCAGTGGCGCTGATATCAAGGGTCAGTGGGAAATTTGATGTGGATAACACACCAGTACTACCAATTCCTGAACTGTAATTCGCAACCTGAATGTCCTGTGTAGGATCAACGGACACTATCAAGGTTGAATTATCTACTAGCTCTGAGGTTTGATTAAGGAAAACATTTAACGTCAAAACGCCACTAGTTTCACCGTTGGCCACAACGATAGGCGACGAGAATGTAACCACTCCGTTATTATAAGCCCCTGATTGAGTTTCTCCTAAGGTATTTGATGACGTGGCATAAGTTAACAAGAAACTTACTGAGCTAACATCCATCGTGCCAGTTACGTCAAATGCAATACTGTTTATGGTTGTATCAACGCCATCATCACCCGAATCTTTCAGCCGCAAAGTATAGTAGCTTGCAGCGTTAGAAGTCGTGTTATTGGTCACTTCTAAATTGCCATTGATACTAAAAAAGGTAATGGTAGAGTCAAGGTCAAGCGCCGTAAAGCTCAACGTAATCTGAGCCACACTGGAATCGTCTTCACCGTCATTCAATGTAATGCCTATAGTGCGATTACCCTCCGTGGGGGAATTACTATTGGTATTGTTATATGTCAAAGCATTGAGCAAACTGGAAACGCGACTCAGGGTCGCTTTACTGTTGAAGTTCACGATAAAATCATTGCCCTCTGACACAGCGCTACCCAAGGTACCAATTACTGTGTTGTCTACGGTAACATTGGCGCCGCTATTTAAGCTGGCCAGGGTAACGGTATTGCTTACCGACAATAAATCTTCTGTGGATGCCCCTCCTGCCGTAATAGCGACGGTTAGACTCCCGCCATCGAGGTTGCCATCATCCACATCTGTAGCAACAGCATTGCTACTGGCATCTATTAATACCACTCCACCATTTTGCACAAAGCTAACAGTATCACCATCTAAATTGCTAATCACTGGCGCATCATTGACCGCTGTGACGTCTACACTAATCGACTGCAATTCCACATCACCACTTCCGTCATTATCATTGACTGTAATAGTAATGGTGGCCAAATCGGAACCACTCTGATCAGAGCTGGGAGCGTATTGAATGTTTGTTGAGCCTGACAAATAAGTATTTATTTCAGCTATGGTACCTGAAAGAGTTATAACATTATTGCTAATGGACACAGACACATTGCTGGGAACAGCAGTAAAATTGCTTGCGGGACGGCCCGCCGGTAAAGACAAGGTTCCTGAATCAGTTGAAATTTTCAGTATCAGGGACGCACTGTCTTCATCAGAAAGTGATAGTGAAGAAAGATCCAAATTACCCGGCTGATCTTCCTGGAAACTAAAATCAGTGGGAGGCAACGAGAAAACAATGCTGTCCAGCCCCGGCGCAAAATGGCCAGAACTACTTGTAATTGTAAAGCTGGTAATGCCTAACCACCCCCTAAGATCCACCAATGCTCCGGCGTCGTCAGCTGTAAAATCACTTGATGATAGAGTTATCGTCTCGCCTCTTTGCCCTGTAGGAGTCAATGTCAGACTCTGTGGTGCACTTCCAACTTTGAAAAAATACACCAAAGATTCCAGATTCACTTTCTGGTCAAACGATACAGTCACCAAGCTAGTTGCAGAATCTGCATTAGAATAAAGGGCTTCTTCTGTACTACCGCCAAAGGTGTCCAGGTCACTATTCACCCAATTCCCTGTATCCAGGGTCACGTTCATGGTTCTACTATCAACTGTCTCTGTATACACCAATGCAGAACCGATGCTACCGTCGGTCATATCAAATTCAGCAATCGTACCGGTGATCAGGCGCGGAGCATCATTTACCGACGTAATATTCACCGCAATATTCTGAGTATCAGCCTGCTCTGTGCCGTCACTTAATAGCAATGACAAAATCATTGCGGATACATGATTTTTGGGTGGTAAAATCGCAATGGCATCAGGGAAATCTAAATAATTGGTTAACGCCGCTGCCTGACCGCTTAATCGGATAGAGGTTGGCCCTAACGGTGTGACTGTGACATTATCGGCACTGCCCTTAGGAGAAACTACTCGACCTGTATTCATTGAAACCGTTAAAGTTAATGTATCATCTTCCGCGTCAGCAATAACAACTTCACTGAAATCGACTTGCCCTTTAACATCCTCCGACAAACTTGTTGATGCAGGTACCCCGGTTATAGAGGGTACGGCATTCTCAACAATAGCAATACTGATAGCCTGCGGAGTTATTTCACTGGCATTATTGGTTGTCACTGATTCAACGGCTATAGCAACCGTTTCGTTATCATCAGCCACAGAGTCACTAACTGCAGTCACAGTAAAACTACTACTGCTAGCGTTCGCCGAGATAGTGAGTGAATTCGAGGTAAGTCCGTTAATGCTGTAATCAGAATTCTCAGTTGCTGTCGAGCCGGCAAAAGACATTGCCAAAGTAACATCTGCAGGAGTCGTAAATGGTTGATTCTGTGCATCTGTCAAAGCAAGGGTAACCGTGGCCTGTTCCGCTGATTCTTCGGTGAGGTTCGATTGATCACTCGACAGTCTGATCCCTGGCAAGGTGACAAAGTTCCAGGTAGTGTTATTGGAAATCCCAGTAAAATTATTACCCGCCGTATCCTGTAACAGTCCAGAACTAACCTGCACCGCATAGTAGGTACCAACTTTTAAATCTGAATCTAATTCAATAGTCAGGGAATTAACACTAAAACTTGCGGTTCCAGGACCTGTCAAATTCCCTGCTGACACACTAAATGTCAATGTGTCGACTATATTCCCGTTTGGCGAGAGTTCGTATACCAATAGGCTGCCGGCAGAAGCACTGTTAAGCTGAACATTCTCACTAAACGTTAAAATCAAATTACTGTTATATGCAACCCCAATCGCGTCGTCCATTGGTGTCGTACTGGATAGCACAGGGCTAGTAGAGTCAGAAGTAAAACTCAGTTGCGTAGCTGCTGAATTATTATTCCCGGCAGAATCGGTAGCTATTGCGGAGGGTACATCGACGGTCACAGCGCCATCGGTCGAGGCAGCGATAGCCGCAGTATAGACCGAAGCACTAGTACTGGAAAAGTTACTCGCAGAACCATTTCCAATGCTGATATCATTGACGGTGAACCCTGAAACAGCTTCAGTGAATGTGAATGTGACGATAGTATTGCCTTGCGCCAGTGAGTCCTGAGCACTCAAAGAAAGACCAGGTGCTGTCGTATCGTAGTTAACAGAATATTGTGTTGCTGCACTGCTGGAATTACCCGCAGAATCCGTGCCCGCATCAGCTGCAACATCAATAGTAACCTGCCCTTCGGTGGTCGGAGTAATTGTTGCTGTATAGACCGCCCCACTATTCTGATTAAAATTACTGACAGTACCATTATTCACCGAAATATCACCGCTACCAAAGCCTGTCACTGTCTCAGAGAAGGTAAAAGTGGTAATAAAGGCGGCATTAACATCCGTGGACGGACTGCTAATAGTAACGGTTGGCTTTGTTGCATCGTACACCATACCATAGCCAGGTGCTGCCGTGTTGCCATTACCCGCAGAGTCCTGTGCAGAATTCTCAGCCAGATTACCGGTAACATCACCATCATTGCTGGGCGACACTGTTACGGTATAAACACTAGCACTATTGGCACTAAAATTACTTAGCGAAGCATTGGTAAACGTCAGATCATCAATGGTAAATCCGGTCACATCTTCACTAAAGGTAACAGTGACAGGAAATGATGAGTTGTAGGGGTTTGCCACGAAGTCAACGATACTGACAGTTGGTGCAGTATTGTCTACACTGAATGTGGGGGACGGTCCGGCTGAGCCTGCCTGCCTATCACCATTACGTGCTGTACCAGCCTCAATACTTATACCTAAAGTCCCGTCACCCGCGATGTTAGTCAGGTTCACAACCGGGCTGTTAGTTGTACCGTCAGTAACCGTAATAGTTGCACTGGCATCACCTGTTGCATTCAATGCAATACTCGTTGGTGTAAGGCTGGTTTGTTCTGAATTACTATACGTAATATCAAAAGTAACAGGACCGCTATTTACAATACCAGTACTGGGTGACCCGATAACTAAACTAGGTGTCGGAATTTCAGGTGACGATTCGTATACAATTGACAATTGTGTCGCCGCTGGATTTTTCACTGAACCATCAACCGCATCATCCACAACATTAGCAGGCAAATCGACCGTTACCGTGCCGTCAGCACTCGGAGAGAGTGTCGCTGAATAATTGCTTCCAGACCCAGCCAAATTACTGATTGTACCATTGCTTACAGACAGATCAGATTCAATGAAATTAACAACATCTCGGCTAAAGGATATAAACAAAGGGATATCAGAGGACGATGTTGGCGATGACTCGCTTGTACTAAGTAGTACAGTCAGCGGCACGACATTTAAAAAAGTACTTGAAGCACTAAATGTGGTATTTGCACTATTCACAGTGGCTGAGCCTTGGGACGTACTGCTATTGTATATACCGTCAGTATTGGCAGGTATTGCTACAGTGACATCAAAGCTACAGTTTGAGCCGGTCTGAAGTTCACCTCCAGAAAAACTCAAATTTGTCGTCCCTGTCACAGTACTAGAACCATTACATGGCGTAGATGGCAATGCTCCATTAACGACTGTACCGCTAATAATTGCCGACAGATCATGAGAAAACTGAATTGCCGTCGCAGCAGAGGCATTAGCATCATTGCTAATAGTATATCTGATAACCACATCAGAAGATGGTAGTGCAGGATCTGAGAGAAATTGGTGACTAATGCTCAGGCCAGTAACTGCAAAGTTACCGGAAACAGAAGCAGAGGTAACATTTGAACTTGAAACGGTTGCATTTACAATGGAGGTGGAGATCGTCACGGAACCGGCTCCAGCGCTGGACGGAACAAGTGCAGTGACAGTGATATTACATGATTCTCCTGCCGACATCGTAATGCCCGTTGCCGAAAGGTTGGATGTACCAGAAATTGATGAGCCGCTGCCACAAACATCATTTTGTGCACTGCTAACAGCCGCCAGCCCTGCAAGCGCTGTGTCTAAGTTAACCGTAAATCCAACATTTGTGGCATCAGCTGTAGCATTTTCACTGTAATTTAACGAAAAGTTTAATGTAATCGTTCCACCTGGAACGACGTTTCCTTCTGCGACAGAAAAGCTCATAGACGGAGCTGCTACTACAGACAATTGAGTACTCGCTTCGCCAATCCCCAAACTGGTTCCAGACACCGTTGCTGTACCACTTGACGACGAAAAACTGTAAGTTCCAGACTGAGCGTTGTCTGGCACAGTTAGCACCACATCAAATGTGCAATTCGCACCAGCACTAAGACTACCACTATTCATAGAAAAACCCGTAATCGTCCCAGAACTTTCACTTATTGTAGAAGAGGAAGAGCCTGAGCCACAATAGTTAGCAGTAGGTAAGGTTTTGGCAACGAAGCCAGCCAACCCATCCGTCGTAAGTACAGAAAAAGTGATGTCGGAAACAGGGTTTGCAGAATCGGTATTTGTAACGTTAAACCGCAATGTTACATCCTCTTCAGGTGCTACTGATGAAGACAAAAATTGCATAGACAGCAATGGCGCTTTTCTCACCCTGAGCGTTGCGCTTGCTGCTGTGGACGTAGTGGCAACACCTCGGGTCAAATTAATAGTACTGGAGGTAAATGTATAATCGCCCGCAGCAGCATTTGAAGGAACCAATACAGTTACAGAAAAAGTACATGTATCTTCAGACGCCAGACTAACATTGGTCACACTTAAATTAGATGAACCGGAGATTGTTGACCCTGCACCACAGAACCCTGAGGAAGGTAACACGGTTGCGACGAGGCCGGAAAGTGTTGCATTTAAATCAGCGGTGAAGTTCAACCCATCTATATTGTTTTCTCGGTCAATATTAACCAACTCAAAATCAAGTGTTATTGTCTCACCCGGGGAGGCCTCTTCAGAAAAACTCGCGGCCATTACTGAACCGTTGGTTATTGAATTTTCCACCGCTACCAAAGTACTTGCAGGACCACTTGTACCGGCCGAAGAAGATAGTGTACCGGTTTCAAGGTGATAACTACCAATTTCAGCAGGCGCTTTAACATTCACCGTTGCTGTACAGGATGCACCAGCATTCACTTCCACATCATTGGCCGTAACCGACTGGCCACTGGTAGAAATAGCAAACGATCCTAAGACGAAAGTGGAAATGGTTCTCAATGGACAATTGTGTGAAAACTCAGGACTCGTAGCTAATTCAAAGCCATTATTTAGAAGATGAGTAAAATCGACAAATGTTGCATTGGAACCACTATGGGAGTTGTCAATTGTATATGTAAGAGTGGTTATATCGCCCGGAGATACAGAGACCGGAGAGGCAGACAACGACAGTGAAGGAAGTGAGCTGGAGACAGTGATATCAGCATTAGCAGTAGTGTGGCTTCCTGCACCAGAAGTCAAAGTACCTGTCGTCAGGCTATGTGTTCCTACTGTTGTGCTTGTCACTACCAGTGAATAGGTACAGGAAACACCCGTTCCTATGCGACCACCTGAGAGGGAAATACTGGTGCCGCCCCCGGGTGCAGATATTTGAGCCGAGTGGCAATCGGTAGTCGCATTGGGTGATGCCGAAATTGATACTCCTGCCGGTAAGGTTGCACTGAATGCGGCTTCACTTAACGCAGTATCATTAGAGGTATTGTCTATTGTAAATGTCAGTGTAGAGCTGGCACCGGGCGCAATCGTTGAGGGAGAAAATGCTGCCGTAAAATTTGGATCTCCAGCCAAAACCTCACCTGGTTTCACCAAGCTCAGAAATAACACAAGCGCTGCTATAAAATTGCGATAGAATCGAGATTGCAGTGACATAATGATTTTAATTGTAATTCGAATATAAGATGGATTGCTGATTACTATAGAAAATAACCAGTGTTCACGCTACGATTTTGAAGTAAAAACTACAAATTTCATACTAATTACTCTGCACAGGTGTTTCTAAAATGACTAATTCCACAGTGTTCACATTATTTGCCTTTATTTTTAGTGGGTATTGTCACGCTGAGAGACTCATTCAGTATAACGGTAGTCTTATTTACGCTAATATATCGAATACCCTGAATTTAAAGGCAACTGTTGATCAATATTTGTGGCAAAACAATGAAGAGTTCATCAAATTCAGATTTGAGGAAAAAGATATTCCGGCGGCTCAATTAAATCAACTCGCACAAGCTCGTGCTCTGAACAGTATAAATATGACAACCATCCCAAAGCCTGATTCATTGAGATTGAATGAAAAGGTTTTAGTTGTCAGAGAGCTTATTGCCGACTCCAATTTTTTACGGTTTCACCTGGTGGATGGGCAAGGAGCAACCAGTTTTCAACTACAACTTAGTTTACCGGAGAGACTCTTTATAAAACACGAGCGAGAGATTGCCTATATGTTTGAAAGTGTTGAATGGCAACTATCTGAATTACTAACGTTATCGACTTCCCCTTGCATCAAAATTGAGAATATGCGCGGATTTAAAATTACGCAGAAACACGAAAATTCACTGGTACTGCGCAGCAACAATCAACATGAATACCTTAATGATGTGCTATTGATTATCAGCCTATTGCCACACACCTCAGGTAAACATAATCTTGAGGAACGCAGTAAAAGCGAACTAATGAACTCTAAATCTCTCGTTGAACTTAATTTACTAAAGACCTCGAACACCACTACAGAATCTGGAGAAAATACTAAAATCTTCGCTACTGCAGTCATGGCTAAAGAAAATACTAGTATAGATCTAATCCAATCTTCTAAAGTTATAGCCAATCGGGTAATTTTAACGCAACTAATCGCAGTAAAAGGGTTGCACAGCTTTTTAAGGTTGGAAGAGGAAATAGATAAAGTCATAGAGTATATTTATGTCGATGCGCCTCACTTTAGGCCGTAACTAAGTAGAAAAAATTCCATCTTTTTTGATAATAAAAATGGAAAATTATCTAAAACTGTTTATATTGACGGCATGAGCTTTACTCCAGACGTCACGTTGACATAATTCAAGAATACCGCAGGTCTTTTATATGCTTAGGTTATCATCAACTATCATTTTGTTGCTTGTTTGTACCTCGACGCTAGGCTCTGATTTGTTTGAGCTAAGCAAATCGGAACAACCAGATAAAGAATTAATCAAAGCGTCTATGTCGAGTTCGATGATTTCCTTTCAAATTGGCACCACCAGCCACGGAGGTACGGTTTCGATTTCAGGTCCTGACGGTATTTTCATGACCGAAGCGTTTGAAGGTCAGTCAACAACCATAAACTTACTTAATAGCTTGAAAAAATTGCCCCCGGGTCGATACACCTACACAATTAAGGCCCATGTTGGAAACCTTAGACTAGTGCAAGACACTATCGACAATGGCAGAGGGGAAGATAATTTCACTTATGCTGGTACCCCAATTTCTCATAGCGGCAGTTTTGTGGTGAATTCAGGTAGTATTCAATCCTTCTCGCAAATTAAAGAGGCAAGTAATAATGATGAGTGGTAATCGGAGTGTGAGAATATCCAAAATTATTGCTTACTTGCAGAGCGTAGTTGTAAGTTCACTACTGTTAAACAGTCAAACTATTCTGGCCGATCAGTTATTCAATGACGATATAGTAGTCAAAGGTAGTATTTGTGTAGGTGTCGATTGTAACTCCGGTGAGAACTTTAACTTCGACACTATCCGAATGAAAGAAAATAACCTCAGAATCAGGTTTATTGACACCAGTAGTTCTGGGGGGTTCCCTACCAGGGATTGGCAAATCACCGCAAATGACTCTGCAAATGGTGGATTGAATAAATTTTCAATTGAAAACATTGACGGTCAGACTGTCCCTTTTACAATTTTGGATGGTGCAGAGTCAAACTCCTTGTATATCCATATGAACAACCGTATTGGGTTAGGAACAACATCGCCAGCGATGCAGTTGCACTCCGTCACAGGAAATAGCCCAACAATAAGACTTGAACAGGATGGCTCTTCAGGTTTTGCTGCGCAGGCTTGGGATATTGGAAGTAACGAAACCAATTTTTTTGTGAGAGATGTAAGTAATAATTCCCAGTTACCTTTCAGAATCAGGGCTGGTGCACCAAATGGTGCGTTGTATGTAGATACTGATGGTGACATAGGGTTAGGCACCCTCTCTCCTGATGGCATTTTCGACCTTGCCCATCCATCAGATGCTAATAATCATGCTGTGTTGGTGTCCTCCTCAGGAAATTTTGGGATCAACATCGACAATAGTTTTTCCCCCAGAGGCTTGCTTGATGTGCAAACAACTGGGGTCTATCGCGCCTGATGGTTCAAAGCGATGGTAAAGTAGCAGTTGGACTAAGCACTGCCGGAACAGCAAATGGAATATTTGATGTGCAAACGTCAGGTGTGTCAAAGTTTTTGGTGGCTGACGACGGTGATATTGCAATTGGAAAGTCCTCTGTTTCAGGCTCGAACCGGCTAGAAGTTCGCAATAGTGGTAATACTAAAGATCTAATGGCCTTAACAGATACTGGTGAACTTGCGCTCGGTACGTTGTCATTTCCCACTGTTTCTTTGATTGAGCCGACACTTATATTAAAAGGGAAAGAAAGCACACATCACGGAATTTTAGTAGATACACCTACCACTGATTATACGGGTTCACTTATATTCGCAAAGAACGGTACTGCAAATTGGTTCTTAAGCTCGCGCAATAATTTTACCAACGGCAACGACAGGTTTGTGATATTTAACAAAAGTATTGTTGAGGTCATGTCATTTGAGCAAAGTGGAAAGATTGGACTTGGGGTGGTTTCAGTATCAGCAGGAAATGCAATTGAGCACAGCAATGGAGCAGCGCTCACGACTGGTGGCGCATGGACAAACGGGTCCAGCAGGGAAACTAAGAATCATGTTGTTGCATTGGCTTATGAAGATGCATATAAGGCCCTTGAGGAACTAGAGCCTGTTACCTTTGAATATAAAAAAGAACCTGGCGAAACATATGTTGGTTTTATCGCTGAAGACGCACCTGAGTTAGTTGCTACAAATAACAGAAAAGGGATAGCATCGATGGACGTCGTGGCCGTTTTGACTAAAGTCGTGCAGGATCAAAACAAGACAATTAGAGAATTAAATGAGCGACTTGCCAAACTAGAACGGGGCAGTAATTAAAATAAACAGGGCAACGTTCATGTTAATCATTGACAAAATACTTTGTAACTCCTAGAGATACTATCGCAAAGTTAAATTGTCCACTTCCCTCTAAACTGAAACAGACTTAATTGGAGTTTTCTGCAATAACTAATGCTGGAGACAACAATGAAAAAATCACGTGTTAGCGAGTCACAAATCATCGCGGTGCTTAAAGAATCCGATGCGAGCATGAAATTTGAGGATATCTTTCGTAAGCACGGGATAAGCAATGAGACCTATAACAACTGGAAGTCGAAGTATGGTGGTATGGAAGCTTCTGATGTGAAACAACTTTAAGAGCCTGAAGAAGAGAATGCTAAGCTCAAGAAAATGTATGCTGATGTGAGCCTTGAGAATCATGCGATTAAGGAGTTGTTCGAAAAAAGGGGTGGTGGCAGCAGTAAAACGCGAGTGTGCCCAATCGTTGATAACGTCTGGATAAAGCATACTCAAAGCCTGTCTATTTGTGGGCATTAGTCGTTCAACTTTTTACCGATAATAACGAGACTGGCGCAAAGTTGATGCTGCTGTCATTGATGCAATAATCGCTGAACTGAAAAATCCCCCAGAACTGGCTTCTGGAAGTTTTTCGGGCGCATGCGATTTAAAGGCTACCCGTTTAACCATAAGCCTGTTTATCGCGTATACTGTCAGATAGGACTGAATTTTAAAGCGCAGAACCAGGAGAGTACTGCCAAAGCGCATCACACAGCCATTGGAAGTGTTGGACCAGGTTAATCACCAATGGGCCAGTACTGATTTCGGATCGGGTAACAGACTGGTAGAGCATAATATTAAACTGCTCTACATTCAGCCAGGAAAGCCTCAATAAAATGGATTTGTAGAGAGGTTTAATGGCTCGTTCCGAAGAGAATTCCTCAACGCTTATCTGTTTGAAAGTATCAATTAAGTAAAGAAGATGGTCTGGTTCTGGTGGCTGAATTATAACGAATAAAGAACACATGTAAGTCTTGGTAACCTGCCTCCGGCAGCATACCGAGCAAATCTGGAAAACTTTAATTTAGAACTGTGTCATTAACGAGGAAGTGGACAAAATGTCTTCCTGCTCTTCAGAGAGACTTCCCAAGCTTATATCTAAAGCAGATGTTAAGATATAAGCTTGGGTGGACAGTAGTCTTACCGATGAAATTTAATTCAGCACAAATATTTAACTTTATCCGCTATTAATATAATGTACCTCTTTTATATCAAACTAATAAACTAAATAACTTGAATTTAACCGCTTTCGACTCTTATGAATTCAGAAAATCACCTTGACCTTTTTAGTGAAGCCTATACTAGCAATTTTGCTTACGACCTTGACAATCAGTTGATGTTACATTGGTACCCCACCAGAATAGCACCGAAATTAAATAGTGGCTCATTACTGGAGTTAGGGCTTGGACACGGTTACAGTACCAAAGTGTTCTCTAACCTGATAGATGATTACTCTGTTATTGATGGGTCAAGCTCAGTTATACAGCAGTTTAGAACTAAATATCCAGAGTTGCACAGCGTCAAAATTATCCACAGTTTTTTTGAGGATTTCGAATCAACAGATAAGTTTGACAATATTGTTATGGGATTCGTCCTTGAGCACGTGAACGATCCGACAGCAATATTAAAACAATTTCAGCGAATGCTATCCGAGAACGGTAAATTATTCATTGCGGTTCCAAACGCCACGTCTCTTCATCGGCAGTTAGGATTGGGCGCCGGATTAATTGAGGATATGTACCAACTATCAGCGGCGGATTTAGAGTTGGGCCATAAGCGTATTTTCGATGTTAATTCATTAACAGATACTATTGTTCAAAGTGGACTAAAAATAAAATCTATGGAAGGAATTTTTTTAAAACCTCTGACAACAGACCAACTATTAAAACTATTGTTACCTAAAGAAGTGTTAAATTCAATGATGCAATTAGGTGTTGAATATCCAGAACTGTCTAATGCTTTACTGGTTGAATGCACTGTATGAGGGTTGTTATAACTGGTCATACAGGATTCCTGGGAGCAGAATTATACAATGCATTTGTGCAATCTTTTGATACTTTTGGATTTGCTACTAGTAATGGCTTTTCTCTCACAGACGCCAATACTTTAGAAATACTCCCGGATAAATGTGACCTTGTCATTCATTGTGCAGCCAGAATGGATGTAGATGTCAACAATTTTGTTAATAGTATTGACGTTAATGTCAGAGGTTCTTTGCATATGGCCGAATATGCATTGGACAAAGGGGCAAAGTTAATTCACATCTCATCTATTTTTGCGATAGAGCACAATGATAATCAATACTATGATGGTTATGGAGCGTCAAAAAAGATTGCTGAAGATGTGTTACTACAGTACGCGAAACTAACCAAACTAGACCTATTAATTTTACGACTACCACAACTATATGACCTTGAAGGTAGAGCAAAGAAATCTCAAGCAATGCTTTATCGGCTCATAGACCAGGTTACCCTGCAACATAAAGCTGTAATTTACGGTGAATTGGATCCTCAGCGTAACTATTTGTATATCAAAGATATCCAAGAATTGATTTTAGAACTAAGCAGTTCACCACTATCCGGTTGCTACAATTGCCCTCACCCTAATTCAGTGAGCGCCACAAAATTAGTTAGGCGCATAGCTAAGGTACATAAAATAGAAGTTCCCATTGAGTTTTTGCAGCACAAAGAAAACCTGAAAACCATTCACGTTCCAACCACAAATTTAATTTGGGAACATGTTCGTAGTCTCCCCAAAAATAATATTCTTGATGATATGTCTATTATAATTGGGCGTTATCGTGAAAAATAAGTGTACAGTATTGGTTACTGGAGTCGGTGCAATAATTGGCTATGGAATTGTTAAGTCACTTAGGGCGAGCCTATATCAGTGCTATATTGTCGGTATAGACATTTATAGCGATGCCGTCGGCAAAGTCTGGTGTGATAGCTTTGTAGCAGGTGTTAAAGCCGATTCAAAAGATTTTCAGGATCATATCCAAAGAGTGGTTAAACAATACAGTATTGACCTAATCATACCTGGTATTGAACAAGATCTTCAGGCACTGGCTATAATACGGGATACGTTATCAGAACTGGGAGTCGTCGTAGCGCTTAACAGTTCCTACTGTTTAAACACATTTGGCAGTAAGCTGAATACCAGGCAGTTTTTGCTCGATAACTGTTTACCCGTACTTGAAACGCTGAGCGCCAAAAATGCGAACTCGATTGAAGTATCAAAGTCCCTGGGATACCCCTGCATAGCTAAATTAGACAAATCAACGGCAGGAAAGGGACAGCGAATAATTCATGATGAAACGGATCTAGCCCCCTTTTTAGGCCAAAGTGAGTATCTACTGCAACGATATGTAAACAGCAGTATTGTAAAGGAGTTTACGGCATCAGCATTCGGATTAGGTAACGGTGATTTCGTTAATTTAATTACTCTTGAGCGCACCTTGGGCTCTGACGGTGCGACGCATAAAGCGAAAGTAACCAGCAATGAACCATTTATTCAACAAATTAGAATAATCTGTAATAATAGTAGACCTGTTGGACCGACAAACTTTCAATTTATTTACGATGATAGTCAAAATGAGTACTTCCTCCTCGAGATAAACCCCAGAATCTCTTCAAGTTCATCATTAAGGACTGCGTTCGGAGTTAATGAAGCACAAATGTGTATCGACTACTATTTACATAAATGCATTCCTGAGACCTCAGTAATCAGGTCGGGAAAAGCACAAAGATATATAGCGGATAACGTTGAGTATGATAGCTCTGATTTCTGATGTCCATGGTAATTTACCAGCACTAGAGGCTGTTCTGGAAGATATACAACGTTATCCGGTGAAAGAAATCATTTCACTTGGCGATGTTGTTGGATACTACCCCATGATAAATGAGTGTATTGAACTATTGCGTGCGCAAAACGTTTCCAATGTAATGGGCAATCACGACTATTATTTAATTCACAATGAAAGCTGTAAACGATCAAAGACCGTTGATCAATTGATCAGCTTTCAAAGCGAGCTTATTAAGAACGAAAACTTATCTTGGCTAAGTCAGAGTCCACTGAAAATTGAACGTGAGAATAGCTCCTTTGTTCACGGTGGGTGGAAGCGAGGCTTCGAAGAATACCTATACCGCGTAGATCATGCATATTTTGAAAAGTTCGATTATCGCTATTTTTTTGCCGGACACACCCATGTTCAGTGTCTTTACCAATTTGAAAATGGTCAAACCTTCTGTAACCCTGGCTCAGTTGGTCAACCTAGAGACGGTAATCCTTGTAGCGCTTGGGCACTATTTGATAATGAAAAAATAACTCTACGACGAGTTCCGTACGACATTACTCCAGTGAAAAAAAGTATGGCTGCATTGGGCTTCGATGATAAACTTACAAAACACCTTCATATTGGTGGCAGGATTAATGGCAGCATTGATAAAATCACAGTGACTTAGTCAATAATCATTTACTATAAATATTACGAACAATGTAGTTTGGCCTCAGTTTGACTTCGCTATAAACTTTAGACAAATAAATACCGATTATTCCTTGACTACATAAAAGCACTCCGCCAATAAACCAAATAGACACCATCAGCGATGTCCATCCGGCTTCTATTGCATCTCCAAAAAATATCTTGCTAGACACTAAATAAAGGCCAAACACAAAAGCGGAAAAAGCCATTATAAATCCACTGTAAAAACTAATATGCAGTGGTACTGAGGAAAATGAAGTAATCCCCCGGCTCATAAGTCCTAATTTATGTCGCAGTGTATAAGTCGACTGCTCATTACTATTTTTATTTACTCTTAAAACGCGCTGTGTAAATCCAGTTATATGAAATATACCTGCGAGGAATAGCTCGTTTTCTTGATGCAACAGCAACGCATCAACATATCTCCTACTCATCAATCGAACTGTAAGTGGGCTTTCTTCCATGTTAATGCCAGACAAACGATTAAATAATTTATAGAATAGCGATCCTGTAGAGCGCTCTATCAATCCGCCTTTTCGATTTTGCTGTACGCCATAAATAGAGTCTATTTGCTCTTCTTTTTCCAAGAAAGCTTGATAAAAATCCGTTAGCAGTTCCGGAGGTTCTTCAAGATCGGCATCAATAAGAAAAATTAACTCACCGCTAGCATGAGCCAAACCTGCCTGTATCGCTTTGTGATGACCAAAATTGCGACTCAAATCAATAACTCGAACGCGAGAATCTGTTTGGTGCAAATCAATAGCAAGCTTCAACGTGTTGTCAGGTGAGCCGTCATTTACAAAAACGAGCTCAAAATCATCAGTTATTTTTTTAGCTGAATCTGTAATTCGCCGATAAAACTCTAATAAAAAGTGCTCGGAATAATAAAGTGTTGTAACTATGGACAGCTTTGCCATTGGGTTAGAGGCTCCATTAAGTTAAAAAACAGCCAAAAGGGTTACGTGTTCTAAATCGCAAAATAGCGCTTATATGCAACCCTCAATTAGTTTTTACATAAGTTGAGTAGCACCTAAAGAAAATAGTATGCGTTTTCTGTAAACGTTATCCGGGGGACAATTTCATTAGTAATGTAAAGCAATTTGCGCTTCTTTAAAATCAGATTAACGCATCTATTTTGTGTGGCGGAGAAATTCCCTTGCGTTAGAACCGCAATGAAATAGCAAATCAAGAATAGTTACTTGATGTTGGAACTCTCCGTGTAATTGAGGATAAAGGGGATAATTAGAATAATCCATCCACTGAACTTCCACGCCTGCTCGTTGAAACATGGAAACATCAAGGTAGTCTTTCGCAGCAGGTCCGCTCAAATAAACCTGACCTCCATTAGCTTTAACTATTTCCAATAGTCGTTGACTACTCCCTAAATTATTTGAAAAACGCCCACTGTCAGTAAGCTTAGTTTCGATCGAAAGAAACTCCCGAGCTATAGTCTTCGTTAGATATTGATTCAAATCAGATAAATTTCGCCATGATTTTTCGAAGTAGACGGTTTTCAAAAACTCAACGTAACGTCCAAAATAGGGGGCTTTTGAATAAGCGTGATAGATACTATTAAAGTGCTTTTTTTGCCACTGTTTATCACTAATTTCTACCTCACAAATCAATCGGCTCACATTACTCCCACAAGGCACTGTTAACCATTGCATTCCATTGCTAGTCTTTATCTTGTTGCGATTTCGCCAATCTCTGTTGGTATACTGAACGTTATCCATGAATACAAAGACATCCGAGGCAGCAATGATATCAAAGTATCCCTTCCATGGCAGATAATTAGATTGTACGATCGATACAACCGTTTTCATAATATGACCTTCTACACAGCTTAAAATGCGAACTGAAAAAAATTAACTATAAACTTACAATACCAGCTCGTGTTTCGATCCTCATCCCACCCTGACCATTTTTTGACCTTCGCCCTACACCATCTACTATTATCTGAGATAAGGTTTTTAACTGATTAAATGCAATTTCAATGATAGCTTTGCAATATTACAATCTTCATCAATTTCACAGGCGTTAAATAATTGTATCACCTTCTATTGTGTAGGGTAATGAACGCAAGTAAGTGGATGGTTAAATCAACAATCTGTAACCGACAACAGTTCTAAACCATAAAAGCAATGCATTAATATATAAAACATGAAACAGGCAACCGCTCTCTACCCCCATACTACACTCATATAGGCATTATGGTTGCCAAGCTAACTTTCACTATAAGAACGGCTACCAGACAAAAAACCGATTTATTACTATCAGGAGCAGCTTAACGTTGACATAAAAAAAGCATCACTACCAAAATAACCAAACACGACACTTTGCCCCTTTGTAAAACTTAAAGTAGTTGAATAGATTAAGACCCGGTAAAGTCATTGCTGACAATATCAACACATCATATTAAATAACGAATTTCCAGATACTCATGATGGATATTGATATTAATGATGGATCGTATTACAACCTACTTTTAAATGGTTTGGAACTTGTGTTAAACCTTTTCGCATATAGAATATATCTACTATTTCGGATACAGGGCTATATCCCAGTTGAGCCGTCATTAACACCTCTCGTAAGGTCGCCATATCACCACAATTCAAAAGTTCCTGAATCTGCACCAACAAATCATCCAATTTTTTCTGTGACAACTTTACTTCTTTGGCTTTCATAATCCTAGAGTGTGAAGTCGTTTCTACTGCGTTGCCAATAAGTAATTCTTCGAAGAGCTTTTCACCGGGCCGTAAGCCGGAATATGTTATTTCAATATCACCATCAGGATTAGAATCGGATTTAACATCGAGGCCCATTAAATTGATCATGTTTTCTGCCAAGTCTCTTATCTTTACCGGCTCCCCCATATCCAACACAAATACTTCTCCTCCGGTAGCCATAGCACCAGCCTGTATAACAAGAGAGGCAGCTTCAGGGATTGTCATAAAATAACGAGTTATTTCTGGATGGGTAACTGTAACCGGTCCGCCCAGGTTAATTTGTCTTTTGAACAGTGGAACCACTGATCCCGATGAGCCTAATACATTTCCAAACCTCACCATCGAAAAAACTGTCGTGTTGGAACTTTCTGCTAGCGTTTGCACGACCAGCTCAGCGAGCCGTTTGGAAGCCCCCATAATATTAGTCGGCCGAACAGCTTTATCTGTAGAAACAAGCACAAAGTGACCAATATTGTGCTTTTTCGCCAATTCTGCCACGTTTCTCGTCCCGATTACATTATTAACTAAACCGGCCTTTGTATTTTTTTCAACTAATGGAACATGTTTGTAAGCTGCTGCATGATAAACTGTATTGACCTTGTATACTTGGAACAGTTCCTCTAGTAATACTGTGTCCAGTACCGAACCTAATATTGGGATAAGATTGATCCCCGGGAACTTGTTCGTTATTTCATGCTCTACCGCATACAAATTATACTCCGCAACATCTAATAGAATTAAAGACTTAGGCTGTAATGCAGCAATTTGGCGACAAAGTTCAGAGCCTATAGAACCTCCGGCTCCTGTAACAATTACGTTATTATCAGAAATACACTTTTCCAATAATTCTGATTGAACTGGCACAGCCTCTCTTCCTAGCAAGTCGTTTATTTCAACCTCCCTTAGGCTAGCGTAATTGTATTTACCACTGACCAAGTCTGCACTACCCGGTATCGTTAACAGCTTTATCTTTAAAGACTCGACAGACTTTATGATTGACTTTCTTTGAGTCATTGTTGCACTTGGAATAGCTAGCAACACTTTTTTAACGTGATGAGTCTTTACCAACCCACTTAACATCTCCGGCGAATGCACTTTTACACCGGCAACTTCTGATGACTGCAAATATTTGGAATGATCAACAAAAGCTATCGGAAGATACTCTCCGCCATGCTGTAAAGATAAACATAATTGCCTGCCAGCAGAACCTGCACCATAAATAATGACTTTTTCCTTCTGCTGTTTCCCGCGCGAATTAATTAGGCCTCTAACGAATAAACGACTACCCGCTGTAAGTATTAAAATCAATGCAAGATAAATAAATGGGACCGAACGAGGCATTTCAGCTTTGAGCAAATAACTGGTGACGAGTAGTATAGTCGCTGAAAAGATGGCGCTCATCGCCAAGTTAGTTAATACCTTCACGTCTAGGTATCTAATTACGGCTCGATAGAGCCCAAGGTTTATCCAGACCCCCAGTGACAATAGGCTGGTAACAAACAGAACTATAAAATGCTCATTGGAAATCCAACGTTCCAAGGCCCCTTCGCCAACACGAACATAAAATGCTAAAAAATATGCGATACTGATGAACGCTACATCAACTGTTAATGTAACAAGCCGCTTCCAGACTCTTGGTATCTCAAAAAATTTAAAAAACAGATTCATGAAGAGTTTTCACAGTAAAAATAAAAAAGTCATAACAGTTACAGCATATGAGCACACACTAATATCGGTTTAGATTATGCTGGAATCGGTTACTCTGATTGTAATATCGAGCATAGCAGAATCACCCAAGCTCTTCGATTATATCTTATTAACCAAACAAGAAACAAACAATTGAATATCTGTTTTCCACACTTTACACCGAGATTTGTTGATCGAAATAGTAATGTTGTCCTCAATAATTAAAAGCCAAGCGATTATCGTTGAAGTCGATGTACAAACTTTAAAGTTTTGCACCCTATCGGTTTATTTACCATCATCATGATACCGTTAACGGGAGTAATTGGTAGTTTCTTATCCTCGCAAAATGCCGACCAATAAGGCGTGTAAACCTGGTTATAAACAACGGCGCCGGGAGCTTCGTTGACACTGATATTTACTCCACTATTGGTCAATTCAAATCCATACAGCAGTACTTCACTATTGTTAAATGACTGCCACCTATCCTCCTGAGCAATGATCACCGCGTGATACTGGACTTCGCGAAGTTCCTCATAGAAATCTACAGTTTTATAGGAATGATCTGATTCCGCTATCGCTTTTGGAATGAACACTCTATGCCACGGAGTTTGTAGCTCAAACACCCTGAGTCCTTTAACCAAATTTAAACCTGCGTGACTTTCTGTAATATAATTTGTAAAAAGTTCAGCGCTTGTAAAATCACCATCAAGGGTTAGTGAGGGTATGCTTAAGACAAGAGACATATTAGTCATCGTTCTAATTGCCTCGTCACCAGTTAACATAAACCTAACATTTGCCAAAGCCAGCATATTTAAGTCGTATGATGCCTTATCTTGATAAAAATTAAAAAAGTGGCTTTTTGGATAGTATGGTAATTTTTTTCTCTCCACCCCATAAGCCAGAAAATATGTCCTGCGCGCGGGAAACGCTGGCTGTAAACCATCAAACGTATCCATATCAAAATAAATAGGAGTCGCCCAGGTTATTGTTTTAGAATCAGTAACCGTTCGAAAGTGCTCATGCGGTAATTCCCGCAAGACAGAATAATGCTCTAAAAACGCAAAAGAGTTGTACTTTTGTGTGTATGACACACTGATTTGAGTGAGAAATACCCCACCTTTCCAGCCAAACCAAAGCAAACCGATGAATATAACTGCGTTAGTACAAAAACCAACACCACGTATCAGTGCATCATGCTTCTGAAGTGGTTTAACAAATCGCAAATACGTCCACCCCGACTTTTCCGTTGCAGCACTTGCCATCACAAAAGCAGTAAAGACTGAATTCATTGTCCAAATAATAGTCCATTGATAAGAAGCAACGACAGGGACATCTATTGCTCGAGCGGCAGCCTGCACAACAATTGGAAATAGAATGATCAATAGGAAGATAACAATAAGAGGTTTAAAACGCAGCTTTAAAACACAAATCAGCACTGCAAAAACAGCGACCGGGAACAGAAATGTTTTAATATGGGCGTAATCTCTTACATAGAGTAATGATCGAATTGCCCGCTCAAGGTGAAATAAAAAATCTGTGATAAAATCTACTTCTGGGTGGGTTCTTGCAAAAGTACCCAGTAACCGAGTAGAAAAATCAACAGCACCCAACACCGGATAGTATATTGCAGATGAGTTTACGAGAAATACGGCTATAGTGAAGATCATTAAAGTAAACCAGAGCTTATAACGAGCTTTCACAACAGTGATAAAGTTGGGCATAAGGAATAAAACAAATAGAACCGTGAAGCCAATTAAATAAAATACGAAAACAGGTTGTGACAACGTAGATCCGAGCAACACCGTAGTGAACCCAATCAAGTAGTTAGTAACCATTTTGTTAAAGTTCCCGAGACATGCAAGCGTGAGCCATACCGCAATAGAAAAGTCCCATCCCATTCCTCCGATAGTCCAGCCATAAGCACTTTCATGCACCACAACTGAAAACAGTGCCAAACTAAAGCTCAAGAACAAGTTAGCTTTTAAACAATTGGAAATGACCAAATAAATTCCCATAAAAAGACTCATCAATGAGAACAGTCTTATTACTAAATTGGTACTATAAATATCACAAAAACTAAGTAACCATCGATATACGGAAAAATGTTCATAACCATAACCAAAAACAACGCCGGCACCACCAGCAAACTGATGATTAAAATCACCATAATTCAGGTTTTTAACTGAATAATGCCAAGGTATAGTGCCTCTAATTTCATCCAACCAGCCTACAGCTGACATATCTCCTAAAAACCAATAGGGGTAAAGCAACAATCCAATACACAAAAAAGCCAAAATAACGAACAAAAAATGTGAAGGAAAAGAATTTGTCATTAGAAACGTTCGTTTAGGCATGATCCAGATAAATAGCAGAAGCAAAGAATAAAGTATCGCACACCCAACGCAGTAAAAAAATAAATTGTTCATTACGCCCGAGAGATGTCACAATTATCCGCTCACAAACAAACCCAATAATGTTCTACTTACTTTACCTCCAAAATCATTGCTATTGATTGGAATCTGAGAATAATCCCTATGAGTAAATGCGCTATTCCGTTTAATCAACCCTATCTAACCGGGAATGAAATAGCTTACATACAACAAGCTCTCAAAGAAAAACACTTGAAGGGGAATGGTTACTTCACTCACCAATGCCAGAAATTGCTATCTCAACTATTTAATAAAAATGATGTGTTGCTGACTCATTCTTGCACTGCAGCACTAGAAATGGCAGCGCTACTTGCTAATATTCAGCCAGGAGATGAAGTAATTATGCCCTCTTACACCTTTGTCTCAACTGCTAATGCGTTTGTGTTGAGAGGGGCCACACCGGTTTTTGTAGATATTCGACCTGATACATTAAATATTGATGAAAGTAAGATTGAAGCAGCAATAACCGACAGAACCAAAGCAATAGTGCCAGTTCACTACGCAGGTGTAAGCTGTGACATGGATTCGATTATGGCAACCGCCCAAGAATTCAATCTGATAGTCATCGAAGATGCCGCACAAGCGATCATGAGCTCTGCTGCAGGTTCCCCGGTAGGTACAAGAGGTGATTTAGCCGCCGTTAGTTTTCACGAAACTAAAAACATTCAATGCGGTGAAGGTGGAGCCTTGATAATAAATAACCAGAAATTTTTAGAAAGAGCAGAAATAATCAGAGAGAAGGGTACCAATCGCAAGCAATTTATACAGCGCAAAGTTGACAAGTACACTTGGTGTGATGTTGGCTCCTCTTATATTCCTTCAGATTTAAACGCTGCCTTCTTACTAGCTCAGTTGGAAAATGCTCAACACATTACCAACAAAAGACTAAAAATATGGAGCCAGTACAATGAGTTACTTTCTCCCTATGCTTCAGTTATACCTATTGAGTGCCAGCACAATGCACATATGTTTTATATGTTGCTTCAAAGCCCAATACAACGTGACGCCTATATAAGGTTTATGCAACGCCACAATGTATCTTGCAGCTTTCACTACACCCCATTGCATCAATCACATATGGCTAAAGGTTACCTCCTCCCCTCATCAGAGTTAAAATACACAGAAAAAATGAGCAATAACATAGTTCGTCTCCCACTTTGGCCCGGAATGACGGAAGAAATGGTGTCCTTTGTAGCTGAAGTGACTCTGAAATTCTTTGACGCCAATTACGCTATTTAGCTTATAAACCATTAATGTATGCCAGAAACACAATCTATCAATATGTGTTTAGAATACTTAGTAAAATCAGACTACATTTCAAAATGGATATAAACTATAAGAAAGTGTTCCACAACTTGAAGACTTTCGCGTCATTGATGTTGGCTAAGTTAAATTTTGGATTTTAATGTAACTCCTGTTTATTGGATCATTGTGCTTATATAAGTTCAAATCTTCCTTTTCATCGAAGCAATGAAAGGAATAATCTACAGCGGAAAAAGCTCAATCTTGCTTTTGATATAGGGATCTATATTATAGCGAGCAATCGGTTTTGCAGTATTGAAGTTATGTCACCTTAAAGTCAACATTGACATAACAGCACACAGTTTTGAACAATCATATATGAATAAAATGCGTAGTTAACGACATTTTTTCGTTTACTGCATTTGACAATTCAAAATACATTCAAATACGGAAGATATAATGACGCTAAGAATCATTGCAAAGTTGGACGTGAAACCACCTTACGTGGTGAAACCTGTCCATTTTGAAGGTTTGCGAAAAGTAGGAAAGCCGGCAGACCTTGCCCGAAAATACTTTGAACAAGGTGCTGATGAAATCATCTACATAGATATTGTTTCCTCCCTTTATCAAAGAGAAATTCTAATTCCTCACATTGAAGAAACCGCTGGAAAAATATTGGTACCCCTTGGTGTTGGAGGCGGTGTAAAGTCTTTAGCTGACTTTTCTAATTTGTTCCATTCTGGTGCAGATAAAGTTCTGATAAATACCGAGGTAGTACAAAATAATCCACAACTCATTGATGAGGCTTCTCACACATTTGGTGCACAATCGGTAGTACTGAGCGTAGAGGCTAAAAAACTGCCAACAGGCACGTGGGAATGCTATACCGACTGTGGGCGCATCCGCTCTAACAAAAATGTGCTTGACTGGGTAGTGGAAGCACAAGAAAGAGGCGCAGGAGAGATAGTGCTTCAGTCGGTAGACTGCGATGGTCGAAGAAGAGGTTTCGATCTTGAACTCATCGAAAAGGTAGTAAACCTGGTAGAGATTCCGGTAATAGCCGCAAGTGGTGCAGGTAGCCTGGAAGATATACTAAGGGTAGCTTCAATACCTAACCTGGGCGGTGTTGCAATAGCATCATTATTACATTACGACGAATACTCTGTCGAAGATATAAAGACTTTTCTTAGAGAAAACGGAATAGAGGTTTAAACATGTCAGAGCTAATTGGCATTGTAAGCAGCGGTAAAGCGGGAAACACATTTAGCATAAAGCAGTGCATAAAATACGCAGGGGGAGAATGCATAGACGTAACTGATGCAAAGACCTTGGACAGTGTTGACAAAATTGTTCTTCCCGGTGTTGGTGCATTTCATGATGCGATGGAGCAACTCGAAAGCTTGGGTCTTGTGGCTCCACTTCAGCAACAAATTAAGCAAAAGCCTACTCTTGGTATCTGTTTAGGAATGCAAATAATGGCCCGTGTCGGGTTTGAGCACGGTAAAACCGCCGGCCTTGGAATATTTGACGCAGAGGTAAAACCAATGATTTGTGAGGGCAAAGTCCCTCACATGGGTTTTAATAAACTTAAAATTGTGGGTGACCAAAAGATTTTAAAGGGTGTAGAAAACGAAACGTTTTACTTTATGCACTCATTTGAGCTGGTTAACTATACGGATATCATGAGCCTTTCAATTCACCAGGAGCACCAATTTGTATCCTCGATCGCTCAGAACGATGTTTTCGGAGTACAGTTTCACCCCGAAAAAAGTAGAGATGCTGGTGTGCAAGTATTCAAGAACTTTATTAACTATTAAACAAATTGGACAGGACAATGACCGAAACCACTGGTAAATATGGACTGCCTCTTAAGGTAGAGTTTTGCAAGCGTTGTACAATGAACAACCAGCGCCCCTCGTCTACCGTCGAGTTCAAACAAAAAGCAAACGAAAAAAAGAGAACCTTAGCATTTGATGAAGAAGGGGTTTGTGAAGCTTGTAGATACGCAGAGAAAAAGCGCTCAATAAACTGGGAAGAACGCCACAAGGAGTTACAAGAACTTTGTGACAGATTTAGGCGAAACGATGGCAGATACGACGTTGTTGTTCCCGGTAGTGGCGGAAAAGATAGTGTTCAAGCTGCACATATGTTGAAGTACAAATATAACATGAACCCGATTCTGATTACCTGGCCACCAGCGCTTTACACGCGAATTGGTCGACAGAACTTTGAGTCTTGGCTCAATGCAGGGTTTGCCAACTATACATACAATCAAAATCGGAAACTCCATAGGTTCCTAACAAAATCAGCATTTGAAAACTTAGGGCACCCTTTCCAACCTTTCATTCTGGGTCAGAAAAACCTTGCCCCGAGATTATCCGTTCTTCTTGATATCCCGTTGGTAATATTTGGAGAAAATGAAGCAGAATACGGAAATGCTATCGAAGACAACGAAAAACCTACGCGAGATTCCAAGTATTTTACATCTGAAGATGCAATTTCTGACTTAGTATTGGGCGGAGTACCGGCTGTCGATCTGATCAATGATTTTGGATTCAAGCTGTCGGATCTTGAAGCTTATTTCCCAGTAAGGCCAGAGGCAATAGAGGCCACTGGCACGGAAGTTCACTACCTCGGATATTATGTAAAATGGCATCCTCAGGAAACTTATTATTATTCAATTGAGAATAGCGACTTTCTGCCCAATTACCATCGTACAGAAGGTAGTTTTAGTAAGTACAGTTCTCTGGATGATAAAATTGACTGGTTGCACTATCACACGACTACAATTAAGTTTGGAATAGGACGGGCAACTTACGACTCAGCTCAAGAAATACGAAACGGGGATATAACAAGAGACGAAGGTATATCTTTAATCAAAAGGTTTGATGGAGAATTCCCTGAGCAATACATTCATGATTGTTGTGATTACATGGGTATATCTTTACAGAAGTATCACGATGTGATTGAGAAATTCAGAAGTCCTCACTTGTGGAAAAAAGTTAATGGAAAGTGGGAATTAACACAACCGATATGGAAAGAAGTTAGATAAAACGGAAACGGGACTGACACTCAACCAGTTCTATTGATTGAGTGGGGACTAATGAAATCAGTTCCCGTATTCGGCTGTCCCTTAATAGGGCTTGGACTGGTTTCATAGCGTTATCTTCTGGAGTGCTAACTAGATAATGACAGTGAAATTAGATGTCAGAAAGTAATAAAGTTACATGACATCTGACATTTTTCGCTAAACTTCTCAAAGAAGCAGGCTATTTCAATGTGGTATATCGTTAATAAATGCTCATGCCCAAGAGGAAATACACCAATACAGAACAAGAATCAGTAACTAAATGTCTCCAAATCACACATCTGTAGCAATCTTTCCTATCTAAAAAGAAAATATAGGGCTTCCCGAAATAAACGCACAAATGCCTGGAGGTTAACCGCAGATAAGTTGCTCGAACGATGCAACTACAGCAAATCGATATACTGATAAGATTATTGCAACTTCAGATTGCCCCATCGCAATGGACATTACCGGAAAATCAGGTGTAAATGTGTTGCAAAGGCTAGACGAACTTAGCTGAAGTATGAGTAAGGTATCGGATGCAAGCAGAAAGTTTAGAATATTGAGGATGCTTATGGTTTTCTTTGTGCACAAAGACTTTTAGTATTTAACACCATTTCCCAAGATAAACTTACAGAGAGTAACCAGTGAAAGATTATTGTTTTATTATCGCTGAAGCAGGCGTCAACCATAACGGTGACTTGGATTTAGCATTAGAGCTTGTTGATATTGCCGCACAATCAGGTGCGGATGCTGTTAAATTTCAAACCTTTAAAGCTGCGCAATTAGTAAGCCATGAAGCAGCAACGGCTGAGTATCAAAATAAAAATACAGGCCAGGTTGATCAGGCTTCAATGTTAAGTCAGCTGGAAATGTCTGAAGAGATGCATCACGCCATCATTGCCAGATGCCAACAAAAAAACATTGAATTTATGTCAACCGCTTTCGACATTGATTCACTAAACTTTTTACTTCAACACGGTATGCAGCGAATTAAAATTCCTTCTGGCGAAATCACTAATATCCCTCTCATCAGGGAAATCGCCCGGAAGGATGTCCCCATAATTCTGTCGACAGGCATGTCAAACTTATCAGAAATTGCAGATGCAGTAAAAGCGATATCCGACACTCGTGTCAAAATGGGTTGGCAGCAACCGTTATCAGAAATATTGACAGTGTTGCACTGCACCTCCAATTATCCCGCAAAGCCCTGCGACGTAAACCTCAGAGCGATGGCTACTATTGCAAAGGAATTAAATATACCAGTCGGCTACTCTGATCATACTCTTGGAGTTGCTGTATCTACAGGTGCAGTAGCAATGGGAGCGACCGTAATTGAAAAGCATTTTACCAAAGACAGAAGTTTACCAGGTCCTGACCAGGCTGCATCTCTCGAACCTGCTGAACTTTCAATTTTAGTTGAACAAATCAGAGTTATTTCAAAAGCCTTGGGCAGCAGTGAAAAGCGCCCGACTGAATCCGAGCTGCCAGTGAGAGAACTGGTTAGGAGAAGTGTGGCTGTAAACAAAAACCTTTGCAAGGGAGACACGCTATCAAGCGATGACCTGGTTTTGTTGCGACCAGCTACCGGAATAAAGCCAAGTGAGCAGGAATTAGTTGCAGGAAAAGTACTGCGACGAGACATTAGCTCTGCTTCAATACTCAAATGGGAAGATCTTAATGACTAGACGAGTATGTTACGTAACAGGTACACGTGCCGATTTCGGATTAATGCGTTCGACATTAAGAAAACTAGACGATGATAAGGAATTTGAACTACAAATTGCAGCAACTGGTATGCACTTAAACCCAACTTGCGGTTTTACATTTGATGAAGTGCAGAAAGAAGGCTTTGATGTCCATAAAGTCGAATCTTTCATGGAGGATGGAAGTCGTGAGTCGATGTCACTAGCGGTGGCGGATCAGGTAAAGGGACTAACCCACTTATTTTCAGAGCTAAATCCCCATTTAATATTAATTTTAGGGGACAGGGGAGAAATGTTGGCAGCAGCAATTGCAGCGCTTTACTTGTCAATCCCCGTAATTCACATTCACGGCGGAGAACAATCCGGCACAGTTGATGATGCTATTCGACACTCAATTTCGAAGCTTTCACATTTTCATTTTGTCTCCACAAAGGACTCACAAGCCAGGCTGATACGTATGGGTGAAAACCATGATAATATATACGTCACCGGAGCACCCGGGCTGGACGACATTCTGGCTCAAGATATTATTTCTAAACAAAAATTGCATAGCGAACTAGAAATTGACACAAATAAACAAATTGCTTTGGTGTTGTTTCACCCCAATGTTCAGGAAGACACGGTAGCAGGTGAGCAAATGGAAATATTACTAAACGCTATTCCAGAGCTACTCTTTCCAATCATCCTTCAACCTAATTCGGATGCAGGAAGTCATCTGATTCGCAATGCTATTTCGAACTTCGTCACCAACCATAAAGACTGTCGCTTGTTTTCTCATATAGAAAGACCACATTATTTAGGGCTATTAGCTCATGCAGATGTACTTATTGGTAACTCTAGTTCTGGCATAATTGAATCAGCAAGCTTTGGTATTCCCACAGTGAATATTGGAGATCGACAAAATGGTCGCGTGAGAAACGCTAACACCATAGATGTTTCAGTAAATGCAGCAAAAATCACAGATGCTATCCATACTGCAATGCAAACCGAAAGGAAAAAAGTAAGCAATCTCTACGGTGATGGTAATGCCGGGGAACGCATATTATCAATCATGAAGACAATTCCAATCAATGCATCAATCATTAAAAAAACAAACCAATACTAAATTGTTATTGGTTGGCGCGGGTGGCCACGCTAAAGTCGTTATTGAAAGCCTGAAAAGCGCTAATCAATATAGCAATATTGAAATCTGCGATGATAATCCAGAAAAAGAAGGCCAGTACATCTTAGGGCATAAGATCATTGCAAGCACACGGTCATTTGAGGAACCCTTCTATTTTCATGTCTGCATTGGTAATAATCATGCCAGAGAAAATTTGACCAACAGATATTTAAGTGCTGGAGGCAAGTTAATTTCCATTGCAGATAATAATAGTATTCTGGCTCCCTCAGCTTCAATTGGCGATGGAGTTTACATTGCAGCAGGAGCAATTGTAAGTGCAGAAGCCAAAATTGAGCGCGGCACCATAATTAACCATAACGCAATAATAGAACACGATAGTAGGGTGGCCGAGTATAGCCATATTGCTCCTGGCGCTACTGTTTTAGGTGGGGCAAAGGTAGGGAAAAAAGTATTTGCAGGCGCAGGTTCTATTGTGCTACCGGGGGTTTCGGTTACTGACGAAGTCGTACTCGGTGCCGGTGCAATAGCAATCAGAGATATTAATCAAAAAGGAAGTACCCAAATAGGTGTGCCTGCTCGAAACGTGCAACTTTAGGAGTGCATATTAAATGATGTCAAACTACACAGTTTATATAGGTTTGTATATAAAAGACGCATTAGAAGTCATTAATCGTAACAGCAAAGGGGCTGTGGCAGTTGTTGAAAGCGATGGTACGCTGATACAGCTTTTGACAGATGGTGATATTCGAAGGCTAATATTGGAAGGTTATGCCTTGGATACGAAGTTATCTGGCATAGTAATGAAACGACAAACTATCACCGTGGAAATAGGCACTGAAGCACATACTGCCAAAATGCTACTTGATGAACAAGAGATTGACCACCTTGTTTACGTAAATAAAGATAAAAGCGTCGCTGAAATAAAGCATAGGCGTGATCTTGACCCTATCTTACTTTCCAGCCCCCATATGGGCAAGGATGAATTAAGGTTCATAGAAGAAGCATTTAACACCAACTGGATTGCGCCTCTGGGGCCAAATGTAAATGAATTTGAAAAGCAAGTTTGTGAAATTACAGGTGCGAAACACGCTGTCGCAGTATCATCCGGAACGGCTGCTATACACCTGGCTCTGCTTAATTTAAATGTCCAGCAGGGCGATTATGTTCTTTGTTCTTCCTTAACCTTTGTAGCAAGTTGTAACCCAATTCTATATCAACAAGCCACCCCAGTTTTTGTTGATTCGGAGCCAAACACTTGGAATATGTGTCCCAAAGCTCTTTTAAAAGCCATGCAACATATACAAGACATGGGTGTTAAACCGAAGGCAATAATTGTTGTGAATCTCTATGGGCAAAGTTCCGATATGGATAGCCTGATAGAGATTAGTGAGCAATTTAATGTTCCGATTATTGAAGATGCAGCAGAATCACTTGGAGCCAAATATAAAGGCAAACACAGTGGCACTTTTGGTAAATTAGGTGTGTTCTCATTTAACGGGAATAAAATCATTACCACATCAGGGGGTGGTATGTTGATTTCCGACTCAAAGGAAATGATCGAACAATCACTGCACAGAGCAACTCAAGCTCGAAATAATGCGCCCTACTATCTTCACAGTGAAGTCGGCTTCAATTATAGAATGAGCAATATTTTAGCGGGCATAGGTAGAGGCCAGTTGAATGTTCTTGAGGAAAGAGTTAAAAGGCGAAGAGAGATTTACAACAGGTACGTTGAGGGTCTTAGCTCTATAACTGAACTAGAGTTCATGCCCGAATTGGAGGGCTATTATTCAAATCGATGGCTAACAGCAGCAACATTAAACCCGAACAAGACAGAGAAAAAGGTGACAGAATTACTGCAGCACTTAGCCAAGCAGAATATTGAAGCTCGTCACGTTTGGAAGCCTATGCATACACAGCCACTTTTTAAAGACGTAATATACTTTACTGCAACGGAGCACAGCGTCAGTGATTATCTTTTTGAAAATGGCTTGTGCCTACCATCAGGTTCCAACCTGACGGACACTGCTCAGGACCGAGTTATTCAAGAAATAAAACGCTTCTTTGAATAAACGCTCTATTAGGATATTTAGCGTAAAATCGGCGCTCAGGACGGAGATGAATAACTCTGGAGATTGGGCGCCTCCTATTGAATAGCGGAATGAAATGCTCCCGGTTGATGTCATGACGTTATCTTCTGCATCTAAAGCGTTTTTCAGCCTAGCCTTCTTTCATCTATTCAACAAACAAACCGATTGCACATATATTACGTAAACATCCGTCCACCCTATCAATAGGGTTTTAACATTCCATGGTAGCCGGACAGATATTTCGGCTTCATTTCTACGCTTTGTCAGCTCAGCAAGCAACAGGTTTAGCTAATCGAATGTAAGCGTCTACGCATCTTGTTCTCCACTTCCCTTAAATTGAATTAATCGTTTAGGCTGATAAAACCAAAAACACCAGTTTTCAAGCAGACAAAAGCTCGGATATCGCCTCCGGGGAACTAAGGAAATTGTTAACAGCAGTTTTGGAAAAAGTGATTGAAAGATTAATACTTCCCCTCACTCCCAGTTCCAATCAAAGAGTAAATCCATCGTCTACAATAATATTTTGACCGTTGATAAATTTCGATTGTTCGCCTAATAGAAAAAGCACCGTCCCACAAATATCCTTTGCATCAAGCATTCCCTTTCCCAATGTATTTTTACGATACGCATCAGAAAAAGACTGTGGTTGACGATCACACAGCCCTCCGGGGCTTACACTGTTAACCCTAAATCGACTATCATTTACATAATTAACAAAATACTTACCAAGGTGTATCAGTGCAGATTTAATTGCTGCATACTCTACCGGCATAGTCATTGGAGTACCTTCATAAATATCAAACTTAGGAGCGGTTACACCATAAATTGAGGATATATTTATCACTGAGATGGGCTTGCTATGCTTCATAAAATAATTGGCAGCATGTTTCAATACATTAAATGCCCCTCCCAGGTTTAATGCAGTATTCTCATTAAAGCTCTCGAGTGAAACATCTAAAACTGATTTCCCATATTCGCTATTTCGGGGATATGCAGAGTTGACTATCCCGGAGATATAAGTATCGCTTTTCAACAAGTGTTCTAGCGAAGAGTCATCGTTGATGTCAAGCTTTAGATACTCAAAATTCGGGTTAAGTAAACTTTGAGTAACCTTGTAATTTGAATGAATGTCACACCCAATTACCTTGTGTCCTTTACTTAATAAATCATCACAAATCGCTTTACCTAGCAATCCCAGACAACCTATAACTACCGTTGCACTCTCATTGTTGCTCATCTCTTTTCCCTTCTTTCACTAAAACTTCAGCAAACTTGAAATCCATCCAGTCATCAATATCTACAGCCCGCTCTTTTGGCACCTCAATTGTACATATATTACCATCAAACAAACTTTCGTTATTCAATATGTATTCAGGCGTAGTCACATACACAACCGTTGTAATATCATAAGATTTAGGTGCATCCTGACGTCTTTCTACTGATGAATCATGGGAGATAAAGCGCTCAAAATGCCCAACCTGATTTAGTTTTCCCATATTAAAATATGGAGAACGGCTAGACGGTGTGATAGCCAGACATAAATCACTATCCTCTGACTGTTCAAACTTTTCTAAGGCTAAGAGAATATCGGTTGAAATTCGCAACGGGCTCGTCGTAGGCAAACTAACGAACCTATCAAATGAACCGTAAACCTCTTGAACATAATTTACGGCATGCTGCCATGCAAACCACTCGGGGCTATCATCACAAGCCAACTCTGCTGGACGGTGAATGATAATTGCACCTTCACGCTCTCCTTCTATAGCTATACTTTTATCATCTGTAGATACGAAAACTTCGCTTATACCAGGGACCTGCCGAGCAACACGAATTGCTCGCGCTAACAATGATATGCCTCCAAGACTTTTTATGTTCTTACCAGGTAGTCCTTTACTCCCCCCCCTTGCAAAAATAAAAGCATGCACGTGTTTCAATTTGCCCCCCAAAACTGTTTAATTTGTTCGATAGTTTTAATAGTGCTGCTGGCTGAATTAAAATCAGCAAGCCTTGTCCTCGCTGGATGGCTTTTATCAACGAAGCTAGATAGCATATCTTTATACATTTGATTGCCATCATCATATTTTTCATCTATTACTTCAGGCAACTTATTTCGCCTATTCACCGTCAAGTGTTTTTGCATTAAATCCCAGCACATACTAGCCTCAGTCCCGACGACTGTTAAAAGTCTACTCGGAGTTTTCTGCAAAAAATCCAGATGCAAGCTTATGTGAGGTGCCAGCTCCGATGAAAACACAACATTTGCACAATCTTCAGCATCAATGTCTAATGAACCGGTATTATGAATGTCGGCCCACTGCACCCTAAGAGCGCCAAAAAGTTCTTGCAAATAGTCAACTTCATGACTCAACTCCAGCAGAACTCCCCCCCCCAAGCTAGCTTGAGCAGAAACTGAGTTTCGATAATCGGAGCCTGGCCGCCAGTCAGGTAAAAATTGTCCCACGCAACAACTCACATAAAGGATATCACCAAGTTTACCTTGCTCAATAATTTCTTTAGCCTCTTTAAATAGTGATAGGAATCTCAAACAATACGCCACATAAACGTCAGAACCTGTAGCCTTTATGTAGCTTTCAAATTTTTTTAATTCACTCACGCTGGAGGTAAGTGGTTTTTCTATTAAGACAGGAACTCCTGCTTCAATGAAGGGGATAGCAAGCTCTAAGTGCCGAGTAGCAGGCGTAGCAATAACTACAAAATCCAATTCACCAACAGGCAATTCCTTCGATGAACAAAAATAACGATCACAATTACTCGGTGGACTGTCTAACGCTCTACTTTGAGTTGGGGCAGCATATACTTTGCATTGAGGCCACAAATACTTGATATTTCTTCTGTGCCTTGTACTAATGTTTCCTAAACCTAAGACTGCTGCTTGCATATTAATCCTGTGGAAAACTAATTTGTATACTATATGAAAGAACCAAAGTATTGGAACAAACCCTCATTCCAGACCATAGTTCAACGAACTCATTAGGTGCCACTATATTTTGCATGTAACGTACCCACTTAACCACTTTTGAGATAGCCCACTTTATGGTGTGTATTATCCTAAATTATTGTTTCAATCACCGATTCCCATACAATTTTTTGCGTGCTCACGCGACGAATGAGAACCTTCCAACCTTCAGTAATGCCAGAAACGGCCACTCTCATAAATAATCAGCCAGGCAAAACGACAAAACATCACCTTTCACTTTTTCACTAAAATAGTCGTAAATTGTAAGCATCCCTGATTTTCTGAAACTTCCATTTTATCGAATCAATTTTTGAATTTGTCAGCTACCTTGAGCTTATCCTGGCACCACAAAGTTGTAGTTCCTTTAATACGCAGAAACCTTACTTGGACACTAATATTTCGGTTTCTTGAAAGCACCCTCCCTTCAGTATCTGTTGGCTCTTTCTGCGCCTCTGTAAACGGGTTATGCGGTTTCGTGTTGCGCAGCCTTTGTTACCGTTCGATTCTTGACCCAATTTTTCATCTTATTTCGATAAGGTACTTCGATAAAAATATTTAGAAAATGAGAGAACACAATGACAATTGCAATCACCAACATTAAAAGTAAAGTGCCTGTTGCCAAAGAGACGATTTGACTTGCATCTGGAAGTAGATAGTAATCCCCTCCGACTCTTGCCACAAAATCCTGAAACACGAACTGCAAACTCATATTGACAGCACTAAAGACAAATGTATGCGACATGTATACGGCATAGGACAAATTTCCAAACATCTGAAATGGCCTGGTACGGAGGACAACGCTAATCCCTCCCTTACCATACAAAAAGGGAAAAATAACCACAAAGAACACCAATGAGGCCATTTTAGCGCTGCTGAATGACTCTGCGGCAGATACATATGCAATACACACTCCCAGAGCGACGCATTCGAAAAAAGTGAATAAAGCTCTACTATTCAGACTACTAAATGATACATGAAGATAAACCTTATATAGCAGGACCCCCACAAAAAAACCGAAAATACAGCGATAAATAGCAAGTTCGTGAGAGGACTCCATGCTTAATGGTGAGACATATAATTGATAGCCAAACCAGAGAATAATCATACCATAAACAACCCGCCTAAACTTTGTAACACTCAGTAAAACAACTAAACCAAAAGCTATGTACGCAGCAAATTCAACACTTATACTCCAACTAGGCGCATTCCAGCTTGTATCTGGGAAAAAAGGCAAGGCATGTAGCAAAGTAAATTCGAGCACCAGTCCCAAAACATACCTGGTCCCTTGAAACGCTGAGTAATTAAAACTCGCGCTCATCGTTGATAGAACAAGCAGCAAAAGCTCAACCATTAAAAACAGAATTACCATTACAATGTGGAGGGGAAATAGCCTCCCCAAACGAAGCAGAATAAAGTCTCTTAATTGATTTAAATCGGAGATTCGTTTCTCGTAATTAAAAGCGATAATAAATCCACTCAACACGAAAAAAAAATCTACGAATAGCCACGAATTTTCAATGAATTTTATATCACTGAAAAAGTTTATGGCGTCGAAGTGAAACACGGCAACTAACAGTGCAGCTATCCCGCGCAGACCATCAACTTCCAAAAACCTTAACTGTCTCATGTTTACCTTTTACTTTTGATACATTGACTCGACAATTAAAAAAACGATTATTATGAGCCATTTATTTGATAATTAATATCTTCGCCTTCCGTTGACTATGCCTTGATTTATATTAATGAAACCTAAACTTTAAACACCATAACGCCGTATGATCATTGTCAAGAAAGGCAGAGCAGAGCGAGCCGATACTTAGCTTCGAAATTATATCGATTGAGCCAGTTAAATAAATCCTTTTTGTTTATTATTTATCTGCAAGGAAGGGGGACCAGTAACCAGATGAAATACCTATTTTTGTAGGAATGTACGATAATCCCACTATTTACTAAGTTATTTCTTCACAGATTAAAGGTGTCGTTGCAAAAGTTTTAAAGTACAATAATTAGTTCAAAAATGGATGATTCCCTATCCTAACCAAAAGGAATCTATAGCCATCAAGTATAAAGGAACAACGATGTATGAAAATAATCCTTACCGGCGCGTCTGGATTCATTGGAAGTAAGCTGTTTGACAGCTTAAAAGAAGCACATGAAGTAATAGGGACCAGTAGAGCACCGTCTAAATCACTTTCAAAATCTCCTGAAAATTCTGACCTGGACGGCTGGGTGAAACTAATGAATGGAGCAGATGCAGTTATACATTGTGCAGGAAGAGCCCATATTTTAAATGATAAAGCCCCTGACCCATTACAAGAATTTAGGGAGGCCAATGTCGAGTTCACAGAATGTCTGGTAGATGCTGCGCTCAAAGCGAATGTGAAACGATTTATATTTTTCAGTTCTATTGGGGTAATGGGGGATTGCTCTTTGGGTAAGCCATTAAAAGAGTCGGATGACTTAAACCCTACCATGCTTTATGCCATTTCAAAAAGAGAGGCAGAGGATCTCCTTAAAGCAAAATGCCAAAATACTTCAATGGAATTTGTGATTGTACGCCCTCCATTGGTTTATGACGACGATGCACCCGGGAATTTTGCCCGATTAATAAAAATTGCCAATACCAGTGTTCCCTGGGTTTTTGCAGCCATCAAAAACAAAAGAACAATGGTGTATCGTTACAACCTTGTAAGCTTAGTGCATACTTTGATTAACCATCCAGCCGCCGCCAACGAAACTTTCTTCGCCGCAGATGACGGTTTCATAAGTACCAGCGAAATAATTGAAAACCTAAGATTAGGGATGAATAGGTCTCCACTGATTTTTCCTTTGCTCCCATCAGTTATACTAAAACATTTATTTAAGATTATAGGTAAGGAAGCAATGTACCATAAGCTTTTTTCAGACTTTGAAGTATCCAATGAAAAAGCCAAACAATTGCTTAACTGGTCGCCAGTGTATTCAGCGCATGAGGCATTAAGGGAGACAGGAAGACAATTTATCAATGATGAGAGATAAGCCTTAAATGAGAAACGTAAACTTAGTTGTTGTAGCTCACCCTGATGATGAGATTTTGGGTTTCGGTGGTGCAGGTGCAAAATTAGTAACTAAAGGGGAATCTGTTCAGGCGGTCATATTGTGCGGTAATGTGAATGCCAGAGATAGAAGACCAACAGATGAACAGCTATATCAAGATATGCTGGCAGCAAATAAAAAACTGGGGTTTGAAGTACCTGTATTGGGAACTTTTCCAAACATTAAGATGAATACGGTTGACCATTTAAGCATTGTACAATTTATCGAAAAACAAATAATGGAGTTTCAACCCAACAGAATATTTACCCATCACCCATCTGACTTAAATGATGATCACGTTCATGTATCCAAAGCCTGCCTGGCTGCAAGTAGACTATACCAACGACGAAATGACGTAACCCCACTCCAATGCTTAAGCTTTATTGAAATTCAGTCATCCACAGATTGGAGCTACGAATATCAGGGGGCAAAATTTAGTGCAAATCATTTTGTAGAAATTAATGACACCATTGATAAAAAAATTGAAGCACTAAGTTGTTATAGAGGTGTAATGCGTGATTTTCCTCACCCGCGAAGCCCTGAGGCTTTAAAAGGGTTAGCCGCATATCGCGGTGGTCAATCAGGTCAGTTGTATGCAGAAGCGTTCCAGACCATTTTACTCAGGGAGTTTATTTAAATGTACCGTTCGTATTTTAAACGCTTGCTGGATATTCTCTTATCTTTAACAGCATTTATATTCTTATCTCCTTTATTTATTATAACTGCAATATTAATCAAGCTTTTCGACCCAGGCCCGTTAATTTTTAGTCAAATGCGAGTGGGAAGAGATGCTAAGGAGTTTCGATTCTTTAAATTTAGAAGTATGCCCGTTAACACAGGAGATATTCCATCTGATAAGATTGGAAAAGTGAAATTAACCTGGATAGGTAAACTTATAAGACGTACGAATATAGACGAGTTGCCGCAGCTTTATAATATTTTAATTGGTGACATGAGCATAGTAGGCCCAAGACCACCTATTCCAGCGCAAAAGGATCTTGTTGAAGCCAGAAAGCTGAACGGTTCAATAGGTCTACGCCCCGGCTTAACCGGGCTGGCACAGGTAAATTCCTTTGATGGAATGACAGTATCACAAAAAGCCGAATTCGATGGAATTTATACTAAAAACTTTGGTTTTTTGCAGGACTTGAAAATCATCCTCAACACAATTTTGTATCTATTCAAACCACCACCAACCTATTAAGGATCTCATTACGTGAAATTTGGATTTGTAACATGTGTCCAACTCGGTCTTTCTTGCATGGATGCTATTTATCGCGTCGGGCAATCATTAGATTTGGTAATTACGCTAAACGATAGTCAAGCCAGACAAAAATCTGGAAGAGTGTACTTGGATGATTTTTGCAACAAACATCAAATTCCATTGCTTAAATCTAATCATATTAATGATGAAAGTTGTATAGCCGCGATAAAAGCACACAAAATCGACTGGCTTTTCATAATAGGGTGGTCACAAATTGCAAATAGTGAAATTTTAAACGCACCAAATAACGGTGTGTTAGGTATGCACCCTACCCTCCTTCCCCAAGGAAGAGGTCGCGCTGCAATTCCCTGGGCTATAATTAAGGGTCTTAATAAAACAGGTGTAACACTGTTCAAATTAGATACAGGTGTTGATACTGGTGAAATAATCGCCCAAAAAGAAATTCTGCTGGATACCAGCACAACGGCCGCCTCTCTATATACTGAAGTAAACCGGTGTCATATTCAATTAATCGAAGAAGTCATTAATCCCCTTAGTAAAGGAGAGTTGTCTTTACGAGTGCAGGATGAATCGAAAGCAACAATATGGCCCGGAAGAAAACCTGAAGATGGTGAAATAAACCTGAAAGGTTCTGTTGTAGATGCAGAGAAATTAGTTAGAGCTGTTACAAAACCCTATCCCGGGGCGTTCTACTTTAACTCAGAGGGCAACAAAGCCATCGTTTGGGAAGCTGAAATCAGTAAAGAAAGGTTTTGTTCTCTAAATGACAAAGCACACCTCCAATTTTACGATGGGATACTCATTTTAAACAAAATTGAAGTTGTAAATACCCCATATGGATAACAATTGAAGTATTGTAATTGTATAGGCTACGGGAACTGTGAATTATAATATCTATCCTAAAGTGTATAAGTCCTGACCTAAACTGACACTTCTATTTGAAAAACAGAGAGTAACCCGTTTTGATATAGGTGCTGAATCTAAAATCAAAACAATAGGTAACTCTCTTGTTAATACTAACAATCCAATTATTAAACACAAAGCAGGTTTGCTTAATCTGGCCGAAGAACTCGGGAATGTCTCTAAAGCTTGTAAGGTTATGGGCGTTTCTGTGCCTGTTGAGTATGCAAAACGGGCAGCATAATATGAAGAACCTCATCGAAAAATTGGTACTAATTCAGGGGAAAGGTCAACCAAAAGCCTTTCATATTAATCTTTTGAAAAACTCAGTTTCATATAGGGCAGCAAATTTGGCAGACGCTTCAACAGGTACAGAAATCCAGATTTCTTTAAAATCAAAGCAAAATTGCCTATCACTGCTTGCCTTCTTTTGAATTCTTCATCGTATAATGTTCTGTCTATCATATAATCGATGATAGAAACATCATCATCCAGCTTTAAATTCAATGCTTGATAGTTATTTTTTGTAAAAGCTTTAACCTCTCTTTTTTTCACGAAATTTAAAGAATCCCAAAGCCCTACAATTCTGTTATTAGCTTCGAATGCTTGTATGGTTTTTCGAAACACTTTGTATGTGATTTTTTTATTTATAATAATTGGTATTCTTACGTGAGACTCATAAGGGAAGGAGTAATTGGGACATAAGACCACAATCCTACCGCAATCCATTAAAAGTGAGGAAGCCCACATGAGCATATCCCTCCAATCATTTAAATGCTCAAAAACATTAATACAATAGATTAAATCAAACTTTTTATTACTTTCGAATTCTTCATATTTAAGATTGTGAATATTCAAGCCTTTTCTTTGCACCAGGAAATTGAATTCCTTCAAAGCGGAAAAACCGTCACTAAATGGCTCAATCCCCTCAAATTCAACACAAGAAAACGATTCTGATAATTGCGCTAATAACAAGCCACTTCCACACCCTACTTCTAGTACACCTGAGCCAGGTTTTAGCGTTTTCACCTCATCAGAAATAAATCTAAAACCAAATTCGGCCTCTGCTATCCATGTTTCAGTGCTTGGTAATTTCAGTGCTTTAATTTGTTCAAATAATAAGGGCAATCTATTTCCTGTTGATATAAGTTCAGAATGACTGATTGGACTCAAGTTTAATTAAATAAACAGTATATTCAGCGACGAATCAACATTTAAAATACTGACGAGGTCAAACTCTTTAGTCCACTGTAAGCTTACTTTGATAAATTAAATGTTAAACTTTTTTACGAATTATTGCCCGTGTAACCTTTGTCGACTAATGCTAACAATAGAGATTAAGCCGCATCAAAGTATGAATGCACCACTGCTTTAAGGGTTATAGACACAGCTCTCAAAGATTTCATATTCCTTTAAATATATCACTTACTACACACTTGCAATTAATTACTTAGCTTATTTAGGCCTAACGATAATTGAAGACTGAATGCTTTGCTTCCTTTTTACCTATTGAGCTTTGTTAAAATTTATTCTATGAATGAGCACTTCACCTGGTTTCGATAAACTCATCAGGCGTAATATTATAAAAACTTTTTGCCCAACGGTCTGTAAGGGAACATCGACAGTCATTTTTTCAGTCAAAGAAATGTTACGTTGAAAGATTGGACGACCACTTTCACCGTCATATAAACCAAGTAATATAATAGAATTCAGCGATTTATCGTTCTTCTTATCTTTAGCAGATAAATCCAAACTTAGACTCCCCTCTTGTTCTATTTCAAACAGCGGAGACCACACCTTTTGATTTATAATATCAAGCTTAATGTGGTTATTTGTAAATACTAAATTGTGTACATTATAGGTATTACTCACCCAAAGCCCAGTATCAATGCCCTTATAAACTGTAAATGAACAGCACCTCTCGTTCCCTGGAAGCTTTTTGAAAACTAATCTGACGTCATTGGCATCTGCTTTGTATTTTGAATCTTCGTTATCGTTAACAAAATCTATTAATTTTGCGTCAGGGTAATTATAGTGCTGAGTATCACCCGGAATTGTGTACAAAAATCGAGCAGCTCCATACTGACGAATTCCCTTTAGGTTATCAACCACTGATTGTGATAAAAATATTGGATAGTCACGACCTGTATGGGTAACCAAGCGGGATATTTGCTCTGGCAATGTTTGTTTAGAATACGAGTATAGTCTGTTTTGCCACGCCAAAACTATACCACCAAAAATTAAAATAATGCAGAAAGTAAGTGACGAATATACAACTTTGATATTATAGGTTATTCGATTAGGCGTGGATACGCTCAGAGGCGTACGATGCAGCACAGAGGCACAAAAGCAAAATATAATGATCCATGGGAGACTGTGATCTGGAAAATAGTCCACTAAAAGACCAATCGACACAGCAAGAATAAAAAGCATAAGTGAGTAATTATGACGAATTCGCTTTAATACCGAAATATACAGTAAAACTACAACTATTAACCCTAACATCCCCGAATCGATTAATATCTGCAGAGGGAAAGAGTGAGCGTTATTTTCAAAGCTAGCACCTATGGATTCATTATATATTCGGAACCCCCCATTACTAATTCCCCACCAAGGATTCTCTTGGATCAATTGAGTCGCTCGCTCCCATATTATTAAACGATCAAATCCAATAAATGACCCGGAAAAGTCTATACTAAATGAACCGGCAGATATTGGAAAACCAAGCCTGACACTCTCCAAATAGGGCAAAAAAGCTCCAACTTTATTGACCACATGAGTGGGTACGAATAAAAAAAGCAGGTGCAGCAAAGCAATGAATAACAGCCCCATTAATATAAGTAATATGGGCCTATTTTTTGTCGAGTATATTAGCAAAGCAAAAACATATGCAGAGAACATCAATATATAAATTCGAGCTCCGCTAATAACTCCAGCAATAAGATACAAACACAGCAGGGTTATATAAATTAACGCTTTGTTTGAATTGGATTCATAAACAGCCCTGATAGACAAATGCAAAAAGACGATACTTATCATTGCAGCTATAGCACCAAAATCAGTACTAATTGCAAAAATGCTTCTAACATTTGAGGCAGTATCAATATTTCCAGAGATGAATATATTGTTTATCATCGTAGCAACAGGTGAACTATATTTCTGCAATACACCAACAAATACGATAAATAGAAGTGCCATAACCAAACCTAAGTTCTTAAGTTTAGAGCTGCATTGGCCTCCTGTGGAGGGGGCTTTGCTCGGGGTCAAAAACAATAAAATAAAAATCAGACAAAAAGATTGAATAACGAGAAATGGCAACCCTCGTGAGGAAAACGTAGAAAATGATTCAAACCTGAAAAAATTAATACCAAGAGAAATTAAGCAAAGTACCAGGTAGAGCATGAACAAAGACACTTCAAGCTTGTATCTTTGCCATAAAAATACATAGTTATTTCTTAACAAGGCTTTGTAGATCAGTACTAAAACACCGGAAAACAAAACTAATAGAGTTAGAGATATTTTATCACCGCCTCCAATAGGTATTGGCCCCAGTGTCGCTAACAACATTAAAACTAAAAAACTACCTACGTGACTGAATTCTGAACCATTGTTTTCACAATTCCGCGTGGTTTTCATTATTCTTGTCCTGCCTCTTTTTACTACTATAATGCGACAATCATTAGCCCTTGATTATTACTCCTAACACATATCAGTAAACAAAAGTAAATATAGCCAACCCCCAGCCTGCAAATTACTTGAGCGTAGACTGCAGTCTGAACATAAAATTAAGACACCTTGTTTATCTAAAGCCAAATAAAGCAGCAGGAACCAAAGCAAAAAATACTAGATATCCAAGCTATAAATCTGTAATTCACCAGTATTCTTAAAACAAACACTTCGACTAAGCATCTGCTGTTTTGACTTGCTTTTTATAATCTCTGACAATTGCGCGTGCATGTTGTTCAACTTTTTCAAGCAGTTGTTCCGGGTGGAAGTGCTCAGTATATTGTTTATGTGCGTTAGTTGAGTGTTCCTCCAACTTTCCTTTATTTTCGTAATAATAGCGAAAACACTCACAAAGCCCTCTATCATCCAAATAAGTCAAACCAGACTCGTTATGTTTTAACACCTGACTTGCAAAACCTTCTAAGCTTGAAATTAAAGGTCTTCCCGCCGCACTGTACTCCATAAACTTGTTTGGCAAATGCTCTTTAAAATTATCTGTCTTGATATAAGGCGCCAATAACAAGTCCGACTTTTGTAACAGAGAAAACACTACTTTAGCGTCTAATCGGCCGGGTATGATTACGCGAGGATTATCCTTAAACAACCACTTTACCGCTTCCAACTCCTCTCCAGAACCGCATAAAATTAATCTCAATGGAATACCAGATTGCTCAGCAAGATCGCATGATCTTTTCACCGTGTGGAAATCAAACATTCGACCGATTGTGCCAGCAAACGTGACCAGAAGCTCTCCTTCCTTAAGTTCAGACTGCCTAATTAAAGCTAAAGCTTCTTGCGTATGCCTTTCTTCCAATTTAGGGATTTCAAAGGGGATAAAACTGACGAAATCGTTATCCTTTTTAGTTCTACCCGCATTTTTTAATCCCCAGTTTAAGAAAGACTCATTTGCAGCCATTAAGTTAGTAGCAAGTCTTATTGACAGAGTCGAAAGCCCTTTGTAAGGACTCATTAACAATTTATACAGGAAATATTTACCGCCAGAAGTGGCTTCAAAAAACACATCCGGCCACAAGTCTCGAATATCCAACAGAGTAGGGACACCGGCAAGCTTACCATAAAGGGTTACAGCGAGACTCGACTCAGGGGTGGGGTGCGAGCAAATCACCAAGTCCGGCTTTGGAATTTTCCTTAAATAAAAGAAAAGTTTCCAGCCAAACACGAAGTGATCAAAAAAGCGGGCTATCGAAATATTCTTCTTGTAGCCTGTACTGTGCAACATTGTTGCGGCCTTTTCCATCAGAGGTTCTGAATCAAGATTTATAGTTTGACGATTTTTTTTGTTGTTATGGTCAAAGGAAGAAAACACCCATTCAACATTCACACCTCTGTTTATTAACCATTGTACCAACAAACCTGAGCGCCATAACCTTCCACCCTTTCCGTCACAAGGCAAGGTCTCTGAGTTCCGCACAATAATCACGCGGAATTTAGACACCTGCTACCCCGCTAAGCAAGTTAATACCTTCTGGTAGTTTGTTTCCAAAATAATAACTTGTGATAGCTACCCTTTCTCCAGACATTATTGGGGCTCCACGATGTAATCCTCTTGTATTTGCTAGCAGCATAGTGCCAGCTTTGCAAGTAACCTTGACCTCGCTTAAACCTAACATTTTAGTTACTTTCTCAATTTCAGTGTCAGTGAAACGATATTGACTAGACGGTAGACCTGTCGCTTTACAAAAACGATGGATTGACTCTCTGGTATGTGTTCCTTTTATATACGTTAAAGGTCCATTTTCAATTTCGACATCTTTTAAAAATAAAAACGATTTAAACTGATTGGTGTAGGGAGAATCTCTATGCCAGCCGCCTCCAGAACCCAAATTATTGTGGTTATTAGCTCTGGCCGTAACTATATTTGCCATGAGAACTTTATTGTTAATTTTCGGATATCCTTGAACAGCATGATACATCCTATCCACTGGAGGATTATTTGAGAAAAACTCAAATGACTTGTCTACTCTTTCTATCCCAAACAAGCGTATATCGGTTCCATGATCGTAAGAGATAATCGAATCAGAATATGCAGCAAAATTTGCCTTCACTCTTTCAGAAAGAGCATTTGCAACATCTGAACTAACATAATTATTAATAATACAAAAACCTTCGGTTTTTAAATGATTATACCATTCTAGGTTAAGCCTTGTACTTAACACTGCTTTATTGAGTACTGCAGCAAGATCACTAATTAATAACTTTAAATTTCCCATGAACCCCTCTTATCTAAACACGCATCCTAGTTTCAGGCACTAGCACATTTAAGCGTACAAAAATTAAAAACATCAACTGTATAAATGTCAGGCTTATAGGGTTAGCCAAATCAGGGAAACCATCGACTGTTGTTTGAAAAACAGACATAAGAAACAGCACTGGTAACAGCGCAAGTCGAGACTTGTTTGCAAAAATTCCATCTAAAAGTCTCACAACAAATAGCGAATATAATAACCCCAAAAAAAGTCCCAGCGGAAAAAGAGGCAAATAGAACATGGAACCTAATAACCCCGGCGTGGCGCCATTTCTATCATTTGCATTAATATAAATAAGTTCCGAATTAATTCGTCCTGTCGATGCTAACTCTGGTCGTGGTATATCTAGACCAAATAACACGCCAATACGAAATTGCAAGTTTTCCAGATTCCCCATAATTGCTGCGACCTGAAATGAAAAGTCTGCAATGTGTTCGTCCATCACCTTCGCAAGACTGAAAAGAAATATCGAAATTCTAGCCATCACAGCCTCAATGAAAGAACCAAAACCATCGTGTAGTAAATAGTCAACCGCTCTTTCAAAACCAATCTTGTTCGCCGTACCGAACAATACGAGAACAAAACCAATTACAAAGAAATAAAAGAGGCTTTTGAACAGGACCCTCATACCTGGTTGCCTCTTCATTGAGACGAAGTTCGGAGCAATATTGCTCGCTAAGCACATAAAAACAACTACGATTGCGACCATATCGAATGAGACGCTGGCGGATAAAGCTATCCCCACTCCCGAGAGTAATAAAGCCAATTTATTGTTATTGTTTAGGTTCCTTTCCTGGTGAAGTACTGCAATGCAGTAAACGATAAAAGCATTGATATAGAGTCGTATTAACATTAAATAAAGCATATAGGGAGCAGAATCAGAAAGGGGGTCTCCTTTATGTCGATACTGAAATCCATAGTCTTGCTGAAACAAAAATGAAAAATACAGAAATACCACTGCAACAAAAAGACTTACCAGCCCACTTTCAAGCAAGGTGAAACGTATATCTACAAAACCAATTCTAAGCTTTGGTAAATAACGATACAATAAGGCAAATAAAACCCCAAAAAGTATCACAAACCATATGGCCGCATGCATGTTGGGAGAGCCATCTAAATAGTCCAGGTAAAAGAATCCTGTCGTCACACCAAACAAGTAGGGCACAAAATAATACAGGACAAAATAAAGCATTAATACACTTAGCCCTACCCTCACATTCTAATCTCCTGCAGCCTTTGAGATAGCACGTATGTAGTAAAACGAGTGGTATTAAAAATTAGGAAAGATAAAGCAACTCCTTGCATACCGTTTGAAAGCAAAATAAAAATACTTAAGGCATAGGTACAGAGTGAAAGGAATTCTATCTTTAATATTTTTCCAAGATCACAGTTCCAATAATTGTAGTGTACCATCGGGCTAATGAGATTGTATAAAGCGTAACCTGCGACCAAAGAGAACATAGTAATATTATCAAGAACTAATAAATTGAAATAATTATTAAGTATTAAGCCGACTAACGCGGCGGTGATTGCAAAACCAACAGAAAATATTATATTTTTTGTATTAAAAACCAACTTCAATGGCTCATTTACTAACTCAATATATTCTGGTTTCTTCTTAGTGAGATAGAGATAATCGTAAACAACCACCAATATAACACAGATATTACAAAGTAATACGTATTGGTCTAAGTACATATTAAACTGATAAGAAACTACAAGTCGATCCAGATACAACACATTCGATACTAACAGTGTATAAGCAATGAGGCTTCTGTTTTTTAATAAGTAGTGCTTGAAATAAAATTTTATCGAATAAAACCTCGAAATACTTTTTAGTTTGAATTCAGAAAAACACAATACCAATAACAGGATTGTTCCAATATAAATCATCAAAAAAAGATACACGAAATATTGACGATGGTCTGATATGTAAATCATCGCAGCAAAGCACAGAATGGGAAAATAAAACTTCACCAAACATATCAAAGACCATAATAGGTATTGCTTTTGGTAAATACACAATCGTTGAAACTCGTCGTACATTTTCTCGGCACAACAAGCAATACTGAGCATAAAAGCAAACAATAAGTCTTCAGTCATTACAAAACAAAACACAAACAACAGCACATAAAACAACTGAAAATGAGCTCTAATATAATTGATATACCTCAGTCGAGTTTTACCTGTTAATTTCTGCGATGAGTCCTTCCCAAGCAGCCTTTTATAAAAATCTTTGTGCGCTTCAGAATTAAGGAAAACCAAACCAAACTGAACAACGGTTATTATCAAGGCATAATTCGCAGATAAATCACCTTTGCCGAAAGACATGAGCAAAAATAAGAATAAAGGCCTAGACAGAAGTGATAAGACTCTGGAGGTGAGAAAGATTGAATATTCAAAACGAAGAAGTAAATTGTTGTCCATATAACCACCTGGCGGTATCAGTATTTATCTTATATAAATACTAAATATCCAACACTGTGAAAGTGGTTTCAGAGGCTTGAAAAACCTTTATTAAAGTCTCTTGTGCTCTCAACTGCCCGTCCATTCTGCCCTTAATATCCACTAATTTTCCTTCTAGTGGGACGACATACTTATGTACCTTTCGGTATCTATGGTCCAACATTGCAGTGGAATGAAAACCAACAAGATCAAAATCAATGACATCAGAAGAAAGCTTAGAAAGTGCACCACTTATGGACCAGCCAATATCAACAACATCTTGGGTGTTGTCATCAGAGCGTGGATGAGGCGAAAAGCAAAACTCATCATAGCGGTCACTAAGCTTACATTGCAATGATTTTAAAACCATCACTTGTGTATCTTTCTTGACCCCCATAGAAGCTAAATGTTGCCCCACAAAGACTAACTTTCGCCTCTCAACTAGAAAACTTGGTTCAAAACTTTCAGGGCTTAATCGGGATGTAAACAATTGAATGTCAGGTCTTCTGGCTCTTACAAAAGCAGGCTCAGTGGTGATCCTACCGGCTTTTTGTAAGTTCTTAACAAAATAGCGCAGCACCATTTTTTTAAACGATGTCATTCCACCATCATCAAGATATTTTACGTCGTAATTGTAGTCATCCGCGACGAGGTTAATAATACCATCCTCTGCAATAAATACTCTCTTTCCGATTAGATTTGCGCAACTCAACACACAAAGCTGAATAAAGCTACGGAAATCACCGAGTACCAATGCATCTGACTTGAACAAAGCAAAAATACTGTAAAGCAAAAAGCTAACGCGATTATTCACACTTTCAGTTTGAGTGCTGCCCTCCAACTGACCGCGAATATTCCAGTGAATATTTTGGTAGTTTTCGAGTTCAGAGCACCCTTTTGCAACTGATTGCTGATAAGGTGTTTCTGTTAAAACAAGATAACGCATTTAACTCACCAGTTTTTCACAACCAGAAAACACATCTACCCACCCAATTCTTCAAAGACGTATGTCATTTTCCTGATATTCCAGGACATGCTTTAAATCGTAAAGTACATGATTAGTTTTAGCTAGCTTAGTTATCTCAGCTCGCCCCATATCACGGAATTGATTGTGATTAACCGCAAGAATAATTGCATCATATGCCCCTTCTTCAGGCTTCGGAACCAGCTCAATAGCATATTCATTCCTAATTTCTTCGGCCTTAACCATAGGATCGATCACATCCACTTCAACACCAAACCCAGTTAATCGATTGTAAATATCAATTATCTTAGTATTACGAACATCAGGGCAGTTTTCTTTAAAAGCAACACCCATAATTAAAATTCGCGCTCCATTAACATGAATACGCCTTTTTAACATGGCATTTATCAACTGCTGCACAACGTGCTCAGACATACTTTCGTTGATGCGTCTCGCTGCGAGAATAAGCTCAGGATGATAACCAACAGACTGTGACTTACGAACTAAATAATAAGGGTCAACTCCGATACAATGACCACCTACCAACCCTGGTTTAAAATTCAGAAAGTTCCACTTGGTTGACGCAGCCTTTAAAACATCTTCCGTATCAACACCAAGCCGACCAAATATCTTCGCAAACTCATTAACGATTGCGATATTAATATCTCTTTGTGTATTTTCGATAACTTTTGATGCTTCGGCTATTTTGATATTCTTAGCCTTGTAAGTACCTGCTGTGACAATGCTACGGTATAGCTCATCAACAAAGTCTGCTGTGGTAGGAGTTGACCCCGACGTTACCTTAGTAATATCGGTCAACCGTCTTACTTTATCTCCTGGGTTTATTCTTTCAGGACTATAGCCGACGAAAAAATCCTGATTAAATGTCAGACCGGATGTTCTTTCTAAAACTGGTACACAATCGTCTTCGGTAGCCCCAGGGTAAACGGTTGATTCATAAATAACAATGTCGCCATTTGAAATTACTCCTGCCACCAATTCTGATGCCTTGATCAATGGAGTAAGGTCCGGTTGCAAGTGCTCATTGATTGGCGTTGGTACAGTGACAATGTAGACGTTAGCTTGCGGAAGCTTTTCTCTATCAGTTGTCAAAGTTAAGTTGGAGGCAGCAACAATCTCTTTTTCAGTCACCTCTAATGTTTCATCAAAACCGTTTTTCAGCTGAGTTACACGGTTTGAATTAATATCAAAGCCGATTACTTTATATTTCTTTCCAAACTCAACAGCTAACGGCAGACCTACATAACCCAAACCAATTACCGCGATTACAATATGTTCCCTTTCCATCGTGAATTAGTCCTTTTGAATAATCTCAGTTCGTTTATAAACTTCAATCATAATTAACAAGAAAAATGATAAGATGAGTGATACAACAAAACCGACTAAAGCGATCATCAGTTTGCTCGGCGAATCTGGAACCCCCGACAGTCTAGCAGCCCTTGATATTTTAACCAAGTCAATCGATTCCATACTGACGTTAACATATTGCTGAAGCACTTGCTTTTTGGAAGTCAGGCTTGCCATTTCTGTAATAAACTCATCATCTGATTGCCTGACTTTCAAGTTTTCCAATTCTGGATCGTTTTTGATAAACTCTTTCTCTTTCAGAAGCTTAATAGCTTCTTCGCTATATTTAAGTGGGTCTTCTCGAGATTCGAGCGACTCTCCCAGTGCCTTCAAATACTTTTCACCCATTAAATATAAGGGTAGCGTTGTGTTATTGTCAGTGAGTTTTATGTTTGTAATTTTTTGACCGGCAGGCTGATTTAGTTCTTCTAGCGGAGTGGGTTTTTCAATACCCAATTCCGCGGCTATTTTCCTAGCTTCACTAATCATACTAATCTGCTGTTCAATGTCTCTAAGAGTATTCACCCTTAAGATTTCAAGTTGACGATTTATCTTTCCTATTTTTTCCTGATTTTCCGAGGTCAAGCGGCGGATGGTAAACTCTCTGTGATTTCGAGCATTGGTGCGCAGACTTTCGATTTCCAGTTCAACAGCGTCTATACGAGCGTTAATTAAAGCTATGGCTTCTGTTTGGTAATAGTTTCTTAATTGTTCATTGAGGAAATCTGTATATTGATTAAGGAAGTTAACGGCAAAATGTTCATCGTGCCATTTGAGTTTAATTTCCAAGGCAACAAGTTCATCTGTTGATTCATCATTACTCCCCTCATACTTGCCCTCAATGGAAAGGTTGCTCAACAATTGAGCCATGAAATGAGCGTCACTAAAATCATTTTCGATTTCTTGAGAGCCTACAACATAGTCATCGAGAAACTTGCCTAAAATGACATCGGACTCAACAATTAACTTAGTTTGAGCCAGTACATTTATTGTAGCAACTGACTCTCCCACTTGATTCGCTATTTGCTCCAAAACACTTTGCGGGGGTGAAACCAACAACAAATGTTTAGTGTAGTTTTTTTTCATAACAGAAGAAACAACGACGGTCATTGCAACGCCAACTATCAAAAATAAAAGAAATAATTTCCAACGTTTCAGCGCTACAAAAAAAACATCCCCAAGAGTTACGTACATATTTTATTTACTTTATTCCGAAATTGAGCGGGCGCAATATTACTAAAAGCCCGTAATAAACTCAACTCCCCATATTCATAGAAGGTGCTTATTCAAAGGGGCAATAGAGGTTACGACTACTGTTAATTTCGATATTGGCATGTAATCGATCTGGCTACTTTTTCTATACTAAACACAGAAATCAAACGTTCATAATTGCGCCTCCCCATGGTTTTTAACCTGTCATTATCATTGTGTAGTTCTTGCAAAACCTTAACTAATTCTGAAACATTTCCAGTTGGACAAATTACACCGTTTTCACCAGCAGAAACAACATAAGACATTCCTGAGCCTTCAACATCAGAAACCAAAACAGGAAGCTTGTAATTAGCGGCTTCTAATAAAACAACCCCAAATGCTTCTGTTCTCTCTAAAGATGGTAGTAATAATATATCCACGGTTTTCAATATATCGTTCTTTTTCGCTTCACTCGCCGCACCATGCCAGCGCACCCTCTCATCAAGGTCCAATAAGGAACAAAGATTTTTGAGCTGATTTTTTAACTCACCATCTCCTATGATATCCAATGTCACGTCTATTCCCATCTCAACCAACTGACTCAGTGCGCCTAAAACTTCTTTGTGCCCCTTGTAATATACTAACCTACCTAGCATGCACATTTTAAAACCATTGCTTTTCTGCACTTCAGCATCGTTTAATTTTGAATCAGTAAGCTTAATACCCAAAGGAATTACCTCACACTTATGATGAAATGGTTTTAATGGGATACTTGAATACATGTATGGGGCTGATGTAGCGATCACTGTATCAGCTTTTTTAAGTAACTGGACTTCAAATACTCGATAAATTGGATAGCATAAACGAACCAGCTTAGTGGGAGTTGAACCAAGTACATCGGCGTGCCAGTGTATAATCAACCTCGCTTCTTTTGCAAATAAATCCTTAAAAAGTATTATCCAGAATGCCGATAAATTTGGCATGTGAATATGTAAAATGTCAGGTTTTATATTTTTTATCGCTTTGAACAATCTGATTGGGTAAATGGGTGAAACTGGTGCAAATATGAATTGCCCATAACTCTTTGCTTCTATTACCTTACAACCTTTCCATGTGTACTCGCCTGATTTAGATTGCAAACTGTCCGCATGTACCAGAGCAGAGACTTCCAATCCCTGATTAACTTGCTCTTCCATAAGTTGCGACATGAAGGTCTCAATTCCCCCATACCTGGGGGGAAAGTACTTTCCGATGTGCAGTACTTTCATTAATCTACCTGCAATTGTTGTTCACATTGCTTTTTCAGTAAATTGGCATTGATGTTTTCGGGGTGGTAGCGTAACGCACGATTAATCATTCCCATCGCGTCACGACATTGCCCCTGAACAACATCTAGTTTAGCCATAACAGCGAGTAGATCTGCTTTATCCTGATTGCGACTGGCAAGCTCCAACGCTTTAATGCCATAATATTTAGCTTCGCCTTCTTTGCCCTGGGAATTTAATAAATCGATGTAGGCAACAACAGTTCCAGTCTGAATTCGACCTAGCTTTTCAGCCACCTGGAAGGTGATTTTAAACCACTTGGTGGCATTGACTCTGTCTCCTTTTTTTAGAAATTTAACAGCAAGGCCGCTGTACATCCGGGTATTTTCACCTTCCTGACGTAGTTCATGTCGGTAAAACTCAATTGGATCACCCCACAAGGTGACTCTGTCATGAGTAACGTAGGTAAAAAATAACACAACACAACAAGTAGCCAGCAAAACAAGGGCTTTGAACCGGCTGAACAGTATCGACCACAAATAGGCCACCAGTATGGTCAGTGCCACATTTGGCAGGTAAGCGCGATGTTCAAAAGAAAGGTCTCTGATGGGGATTAAGCTTGATTCCACTAAATGCAACACAAAATACAATAGAATTGAGAAAGCGATAACCGGATGTTTTGCGCGCAACTTATACGCAATGCTAAGCGCGGCTATGGTGAGACCAAACCCTAGCCAAACCAACGAAGATGACCAGGTTAAATTTTCCCAACCGTATTCAAGGCGCAATGGAAATGGATAGAAAAATTTACTGATATACATCCAGATAGCAAAAAATTGATGGGTCAGGTATTCCCATCGGGTATAAAAGTCTGTTTCCCGGGATGCGCTATCAAGTAAACTGACATACTTCCCACCGTTAACAAAGTCCACCAAATGCAACAAGAATAAACCCACCAAACCGGCTAATAACAATCCAGTGATCCGTCGTGGATCAAGTTCTTTAAGCAATAGTATTTCGATCAGTAGTATGGCAATTGGAAACGTGGCAATGTTTTGTTTTGTATGCAAACCTAAAACAAACAATACAACGGTGGTCAAAAGCCATAACACCTTGTTAGAGTCTGAAATTCTGAACTTGATATAACAGCCTAACCCCAGAATATAAAATAGCGCGGTCAACATCGCTAGTCGCTGTATTACATACACTACAGATTGCGAATTCAAAGGTAAGATGGCAAAAATTATCGCTGCGACCAAGGATAAATAAACGGTTTGTTTTTCAGATAATTTCAATGCTGCACAAATTGTTTTTGTAAAAAAAAGCACGGCACAAACCACAAGTAAATGGATAACGATGTTACTTAAATGGTAACCAGGCACCTCAGTACCGTAGAGTTGATAATCCAGGGCCAGAGTCAGGTAACCCACTTCACGCATTGAGTACCATTTACTGATCTCATTGAAGTCAAGGGACTGAATAACCGGGTTATTTGCAATTGAATCATAATCGTCGAGGTAAAATGGCACGCTCAACGAGGGAAAGTAAGCCAGTCCAACAAGTATGACTATTAGCGCAAAAAACAAATAATAAGCTCTGTTCGTTTTCATATTTTTATAGCCGGGAGTTATTAACAAAAAACAGTATGCGAAGGTGTGATGGTATCGGATTCATCAGATGTTGAAATTTGAAACTACAAAAAAGCGGGCCATAGGCCCGCTTTTAAACTAAATAGTAAATAACTATTAGTCGATCAGGACACGGTCACCACGAGAGTTGTAACCGGCAGTTACGTCAATCGCTGCTGAATCCGCGTTGATAGTCAGAGTCAGAGCCAGACGGTCACCGCTATTACCCAGACCACAAGACTCAAGCGCTGTAAGCACTGCACCACCAATACTGGTTACTGCATTGCCAGCTGCTGAAACGCTTAGCTCGCCACAGTTAGCAGTTTCACCGCTATCTGAAATTGCAGACAATTCGATACCTGCATCAACAGATGAAGTGTTAGCAACATAGATGAACTGAGTCAGACCAGAACCGTAAGGCATGAACTCGATAAATGCAGAAGTACCGCCCAGTGTCCACGCACCGATTGAGCTGGAACCCAGGTTCAATGTACCTGGAGTTGCAGGCTCAGCGCCAGCACCGTCTACGTCAAAAGAATAAGAAACAGTAGTTTCTGCATTGTAAATGCTCTCAGTAAGAGCAACGTCACCAGGTACGTCGAACTGCCATGTGGAGATACCGTTATCAGCATCACCAGACAGAGTCAGTGTCAACTCGTCCATGTCATCATTCAATGACTCAGTAGCAGTAGCAGAACCAGCAGCAACTGTGTTGTCTACAGTAGCAGTATCGAAGTCACCGTCTGAATCCAGAGTCCAGTCGAAGCTACCAGAAGTAGTCACAACTGAAGTTACCGCTGTTGCAGTAGTAGTCATCAGGTGAGTACCAGTAGTTACAGTAATGTCGAACTCGTCTAACGTGGCATCGCCATCGCTGTTAGCGGAGAAAGAGTAACGAGAATTAGTTACGTCAATTACACCGTTCAGGTCGGTATCACCTGTTGCACCCAGTGTCCACTGGCTGGCAACAGATGCGATAGTAGTAGCAGCACCAGTATCAAAGTTTGCATTACCACGCTGAGCTGAAGAAGCAACTGAGATTGAACCAGCAGCTGTATCAGTAACGTCTAAAGTAATACCAGTCAGGTAGTAAGCAGTGCTACCTGCCAATACGTTATCCGCATCAACACTGATAGTAACAGACGTGCTAGTAACATCAATAACACTGGTCAGACCTGCACCAACACGTGTAGCACCAGCAGCATTTTCAAGACCAACTGTAGAAACTGTAGTTGCAGTTGTGTCAATAGTTGCACCAGAGAAGGTGAAAACCAATACGTCGTTATCGTTGTAAGCTACAGATGGAGTCCATCCAACGCGCAATTCGTTGCTGTCAGCAGAGTTAGGTGTATTACCTACTACGATTTCACCTGCATTAGCCACAAGGCCTTGAGAAGAAATCACCTGTTGGATACCAGCAGCAGCGCCGTTATCAACAGAAGTAATAGTTGCAGCGTTTGCACCGAAAGTTCCAGCAACAGCAGCAGCAATTAGTGTTTTTCTAAGAATAGAATTCATTTATCAATTCTCCAATTTCATGAAATTGGGAGCATTAGCATTTTATAAGTGTGCTTGCTCCGGTTCCAGTTCCTTAATTTTACCTAGGGTTTAAGGATCGCGACTGAAGGCATCATGCCAAGTCGCTTCCTCTGACAATTCTTATGTATGAGTAAGGCTATGTCAACAACAAAATGCAATAAATCAGTGTTTTACAGCACAATTATTTAACAACTTTCGTTCATTGCACAAATTGTACATTCTGTACCTGGTTTTGAAAATCAGAAAGCAATTTTTGCCACTCTTCATTTGACTCCAGCACTTTCGGTGTGACCAACATTACCAGCTCAGTTTTCGTAGAAGTCTTACTTTTGCCTTTGAATGCCTCGCCCACCAAAGGCAGCTCAGATAAAAACGGTACCTTAGTGTCACTGTCAGATGCATTTTCACTGATCAGCCCTCCGAGAATGACAGTCTGACCGCTGGTGACCACAGCTTCTGTAGACAGCGTCCTCTGAAAAATAGATGGCGTACTACTATCGGCGGTGGCTGCCACGGTATTACTGATATTTAGATTAATGTTCATTATCACTACTCCTTGTGCGTTCACCGTGGGAGTAACAGAGACATCGACACCGGTATCTCTGTACTGAACATTTGTAGAAGTCACACCATCATCCACTACAGTCCCCGCCTGAACAGGAATTTGAGTCCCCACATTAATAGCAGCCGAGACCCCGTCTCTGACCAACAATGACGGATTCGATATCACATTAACAAAGCTATTTTCTCTAAAAAATGACGCTGTTACCTGACTGGTACTGTCTCCCAGCCAGGTAAAATTGGTACTACCAATTGCCTGAGTAAAAGAACCAAATGTACCAGAGCCTGATACTTCAGAGTTGTTTCTCAACGCCCACTCTACACCGTAACGAAACTCATCAGACAAGGTAACTTCAGCAATCATTACTTCCAGAATGATTTGTTTGGGTAATATATCCAGCTTGTTCAGTAAGGGTAGTAAGTTATTGTATGTGCTACCTGTGGTGCTAAAAATGAGCGAATTACTGCGTTCGTCCACCACAAAGGATACATTAGAACTACTAAAGGTTGTTTTTTGAGCTTCGCCTTGCTGTGTCTCAGCTTCCAATTGCTGAGCATTAGCGCCACTATTCGTCCTGTTTTTTCGCAACGAAGGTCCACCCAATGTGAGTAATTGGCCGACACTTTCACCGATATCCGCAGCCCGGGCATATCTGGGTGTATAAACAAAATACTGAACATTCTCGCCTTTAGAAGGTTGGTCCAGAATATTACTCCAGTACCGTACCCGGTTTAACAACGCTTCATCAGGTGAAAAAACGGCGATCGCTGCCACTTGCGGTAAAGGCACCAACAATACATTTTTGTATTGCTCATAGCCCACTCCCAATACGATACCTTCACTGCGCAAAACATCGGCAATTTGCAACAAATAGTTTTCTGTTGAGATGTATTTCAGCGAAAGTAAACCGATGTGCTTTCCTCTATTGGCGGGGACATCTAAAAGATTGATAAGCTCTATCGCCCTGACAACATTCAGTCGATCTGACAACACAAATAAGGAACTTTGCTCCACATCCGCAGTAATTTCGGCATCAATCATTTTGCCCAGGGTTCTTTCGACTGCCAATTTGATGCCGTATTTCAACGGAATAATTTGCAGAATTTGACCATTAGTTTGTGGAATAGATTCCAATGTATTGCCGATGCCAATCGCCGCTTTCGCTCTGCTTAGTGCAGCTTTTTGAAAGAAAAATGTATTGCTTTCGAAATCAATACTAATCTGATTTCGGGATAGCAGTTCAGCCACCATATCGTACACCTGTGCTTTCGTAACAGTTTCTGAAACATTCAGAGTCAATGTCTGTTTGTCATTTTTCACATCAGGGCCGATTACATAATTAGCTTTTAGAATTTCACCGAAAATATAATGAATAAAACTGGCTACCGGCATGCTATCCGCAGCAAAAGTTACCGTTGCCTCGTTTTTTTCAAAGTAATCAATGGCTTTGCGGGTAACAACATTTTGCTTTTCAGAGCCGATGCTTTGCAGTCGCTTAAACCCCTGAGTGCGCTCTTCACGCTCGGCTTCAACGGCACCGTCAACGTCTTTTAGTTTGCCATTTTCATCGTATAAATAAGACTTTCCAATCCGGGTAGGTTCGAACTTTTCACTGGACTGCTGTGTAGTTGAACAGGCAGTCAAAACCATAATTATGATAGTTGAGCAAATGCTGTGTTGTAGTATTTTATCCATTGCGATGAGTTACCTTAAGAATCTTGTTTAAATAATTCGAGGTGGATTTGTGAAGTACCACTGGTCAATTCAATTTTGTTTTCAAAAATTGCGGTTAATTCAAAATCGCCAATCTGATTGTTCAGTTCTAATTTGCGAAACTCACTGGCCCTAGTTTCGTAGTTGATTAGCTGCACCACGGCAAAGATATCTCGCTCTTTGAATATCCCGGCCAGTGAAATTTGGTGCTGATCATCAAAGTTGCTGAAATTAGGCAGTAACGTTTTATCAATAACTTTTTCTTTCGCGACTTGCGTTTCTTCTTCAATGCTGTCCTGGTTTATTTTCTTTCTGTCTGGTAACAGCGTGTCGAACAAAGCGATGAGGGTTTCATTATTAACCTTTTTCTGTTCCGCGATCGATATCTCAGGTACCTGATAATCCTGAAGGTTTGAGTTAGACGAAATATTGTTTCCCCCTAAACTCCCGACAACCGAAAACAATAATGGAATTAACCAAAAGCAGGCCAAAACTTTTAATGTTGTACTGAGGGCTATTTTATTCATCATTCACCAAATAATATATCCGTACCGTAAAATGACCTGATGCATTACCCAGCAGTTTCCGACTCAAAATTTGTCTTTGCACAGATAACTGGAAGTCACTGGTGACAACACCAAATCCGAGATTTTTGATATCGCTATGTAACAACATTACCCTTTCCAGATCATCATCAAATACAACTTTCAACAGCGAACTTGAAGGAACACCTGTGGTAGATCCCGACCACTCCAGACTCTCAATCTTCGCGTCCACGGCTTTAGCCTTTTCCTCCAGACGTTGTTGAAAGTCAAACTGAGCCTGTTCTGCACTTTGCGCTACTTCAAACTGCGCTTTTGCATCACTCAAACGACTATCAATTTCAGCTTCCTGCTCCTGCATTTTGTTAACTTCACGGATCACGGATTTGCCTTTGCTCAATCGCTCCGACAGTTGTTCAATTTCAGACACCTGAGACTCGGTATATTCATCCAGTGGCATAAACACAAATTTGATGATCACTAAGCAAGCGACCAAAAGCAGCATAAGTTGTTGTCTATTCATTATTCGTCCCCTGTGCAGAAGCAGCATTTACTGCTGCATTTGCCTGAAACGTAATATTCACATTGAATCTTTGCTGACCACGAAAGTTTTGAACTGCATTGGCGAAGGATGCGGACTTAATATAGGGCAGTCGTTTTACATAACTCAAACTGTCTGTGGCCACTTTAGATTGCAATCGGACCCACATTCCCTCGTTAGTTGTGCGGATTTTTATTATAGATATATCCTTTTGCATCACTTCTCCCAGAAAACGCCACATCTGCATATCAATATTTTGCCCGGCATCCTGATTAGCGAATTCTGCAAATACTTTTCTTTTTTCCAGAATGGATTGCCGGGTTTTAATTACGCTGGCAATGTTTTGATCTGCAATGTCTTTTTCCAGTTGATTAATGTTAAAGGCATAAAATCCAATCAGACTGAAATAGTAAAGTAAGGCCCCACCAAAAGCCCCCAGTAAAATGGACGGCCAGTTAAACATTTTGGCGATTTTCTGCCTAAATTGCTGCGCTTTAACAATCGCTAAGCCGTGTGACTTTGATATTTTGAATAGCTGTTCATATAGACTGTGCGCATAATCCGTTTCCTGAATTTCAGTACTGGCGATAACGGGGGCACCGATGGACATCAAAAAGTACTCAGCAGATTTAAACGCCCCCAATCTGGCTGCGGTGTAATTACCATTAATATCGTTAAACGAAAATACACTGCTACCACACCGTTGAATCTGGAATAAACGATCTTTATCAAATTGAGCCAACAATAATGATTCAGGTAACCAGGCGAACAGTTTGTGGCTAAAACGCTCAAAAAGGTGAGATTGAGGCGTCCAGATTTTTACTACTGAATCATGCTCTCGTATCTCAGGCTCTGTCAACATAGCTACTGACGCGACTTCCTGGCGAATGATTTCTCGCAGGTCACTTTTATCCGTTACCGGGTACTTCTTAAGGACTTCGGTTAAATTCTCCCGCGCAATAAGCAGCACCGGAAAAGGGGCTTTGAGAAATACGTCATCATCAACTGGTTTAAATTCTTTATCGATTATCCGATAAAGTTGCTGCCCCCGGATAAAAAACAGGTTGTTGCGTAAATAAGAATGCACCAACTTCATCGTTATTCCGCCACTATTTCCGCCATAAACGGCTGTATGTCAAAATTCATCATTAACCTTGTTTTTCTCACTATTTCCAAATCGTCATGTTTAGCCGTTATTGTTAGCACAAGAAAGTTGCCTGGCAAGAAGCTTACATCATACTCGCTATCCCTGCCGGTTATCTCCTGCCAGCTTTGATGATTTGCGTTTCCGGCTTGTTTTAGCGCAATAATTTGCTGTGCCTGTTCCGCACCAAATAACCTTTCCAGCAATCCATTCGGTGAATTGTAAAGGTTAAATTGTAATGTCGGTAGTTGTGTCATTTCGGCGGACTTAATAGCTTTATTTCCTGAGTCCACCATGCGCAACTCCTTCAGAGACGGTACGATACCACCACGCATTTCAGGAGTTAGCACGGTTAAATTGCCACCTCCCTGATACTCTGTAATTAACTTGGCACTGCTTTCGCCCAGTAATTTATCCAGATACTGGCCACCGTACATAGAACTCACTAAACCGTCGTCATCCTGTACCGTGAATGTCAGGTTGCCCTGTTTAACCGGCGTACTGTCAAAGCGATAATCGGCTTCTTTTACTCCACTGGTATTATCTTTAACTGATACCAGTAAATCATACTTCAATTGCTCTTTGAGGCTATGCGCCTGTAATACCAACTGTGCCTTTTGCTTCAATGCTATAGCGGTCTTGATCTGACTCCGGGAATCCTTACTTAATTCAATGGTCAAAATTAATAACATTGCGGTGATTAACAAAACCTGAACTAAAGCAACGCCCCGCTGCTGTCTGATGTTATTCATTGCCCTGCCCGTAATTTTGAATGTATTCAGGGATAAACTGTAAAACGGGAACCTCTAACAGGGAGTTGCGATTGTCAATCGCAATGGTGATCCGGATGATGTTAGGGGTGACCATTGAGTCTCTGCCGCTGTAGGCACCATACCAGGCCTGGCTGAATCGGTCCGGGGACTCCAGAGCTGTAAAATATTCATCCACATGTCGCCAGCCAAAGTATTCGAATTGCAACTCATCGAACCTAAAATCAAATCTTTTTTCGTAGGTATATTGATGGTCCGCCTCGTAATTAAAAAACGGGGATTCAACGATAGGTTTTTCGCGATACACCAGGGTTCTGGATTCGCCGTCGGCAACCACGCTCAATTCAAAAATAGCGGCATTCCCGGGTTGGCTTATGGCGTGTTCAGTGACACTGCGAATGAGTGTACTTGCCCCTTCAAAATAATGCCCCCAGACATTTTCTTCAAACTTCACCATGTGCGGTCTGATATTTTTAATAATTGAATGGATTTGCACTATGTTTTTCGCGGTTTGTAATTTCTCATCAAACTGCCCCATTTCTTTGTGCCAATACACAGAGTACTGGCGATAAGCCATGGTTCCGATGAACAATACCATGATAAGGATGGTCATGGTGATAAGTAGCTCAACCAGAGAAAAACCAGTCGATTTTGAGGACTTCATATTGCAGTCCAGGTGGTTGTCTTAAAGGAAAAATCGTCACTGCGAAATTTACTATCAACAGACAGGCTCACTTGCCACAATACCGCATTACCCACAACGTCACCTGAACCACCGCTACTCATGCCTACCGCTGTGTAAGAGTTGACAGCCGCAGACTTCAATGTTTTAGCCTGCCAACGGTAAGTGACTCCCAGAAAATAACCATTTCCTGAAGTATCGCCATTTTTGATCTGCAACCCGATGTGTTCAGCCAAAAGCGGTGCAAAACTGGTAGATAAGGTATAGTCTTCTGCAGTCTTTTTACTTTTGACGGCACCGTAAAAAATGCCTGAACAGGCACTGATCACCATAAACAAAATAAAAGAGGCGACCAATACCTCTATCAGCGAAAAGCCGGCTGTCTTTTTATTGGAGTTCACAGCGACTGTAGACCTAAGGTGATACGTCGGCCATTGAGCACATAAGACAGCTGACTTCCGGAAAAAAAACCAGCAGGATTTATGTGTAATTCTCCGTCCTGAAAGGTCAGATACTCAAACTGCAAAATATGAACGCTTTTATTTTCTCTTAGTAATCTCAAGGAATTAGCGGTTGATTTTACTGTTAGTTGTTTTTCGTGAATAAAAGCCTGATGACTGCTTTGCCTTAAAAATGACTTTAGTCTTATTTGTTCAGCTTTGGCTTTGAATTTAGTGATGGAATCAATGGTCAGCCCACCAACAAGGCTTATTGCCATAGCAGAGATCGTTATCACGATTAACAACTCTATTAGCGTAAAACCGGAAGACCTCTGCATCGCTGACAAGCCTGACTAAAGTGAAATATCATTAACAGAAACAACACTGAGTAACATAGTGATAACTACACTACCTACAATCCCACCCATCACCAGTATTAACAGGGGTTCGAGGATATTTGTCACTCTATTGGTCCAATTTTCAAACTCAGTTTTGGAACGCACCGCAATTTCATCAAAAATCCGTTCTAATTCGCCGCTTTCTTCACCCACTTCAAGCAGCGAAACATAAAAGTCGGGGTACAGTGGAGTCATGCCAAGACTGGTAGAAATAGCACCACCTTTTTTGATTTTTTCATTGGCGATTTCAAGGCTCTTGCGGATGATGGCATTTTTGATATTTCTGGTTGCTGAAGCAATGGCAACATCGACTTTGACACCGGCCGTTAACATCAAAGACATGGCTGAATTGAACCTGATACATTCTGTCTGTTTGATAAGATTTGATAAAACAGGTAGTGCAAATGCTCGCTTTGCAATCAGGCTTTTCAACGCCGGATCATTGCGTTTGTGATACAGATAAGCGCCGACAATGGCCGCTAAAGCCACCAACCACAACTGATATTTCAGCATCCAGTTACTGGTATTGATCAAAAGTGCGGTGTATACCGGTATGTCATCGCCTTCAGCAAATATAGACGCCATTTGCGGCACAATATAATTGAATACAAACACCAGACAGGCAATACAGACAAACAGGATCACGGCAGGATAAGTCAGCGCCTGAGTAACCTTGGCTTTGAGTTCTTTTTTAAACTTAAGATCGTTGGCCAATCCTTCAAAGACCTGCGGCAACTTACCGGATTTTTCCCCTATCGCAATCAGATTCAGATACAGAGAGTCAAAGACTTTGTCTTTGGTATCAAATGACTCAGCTACACCTTTACCCATTTTCAGGTTCTTAAGTATTTCATTAACCAGATTTGCCAAACCACCGGATTTACGGTTTTTAGCAACAATCTTAAGACCCTTATCAATTTTCACCCCGCTATTGAGCAGGATTGATAACTCAGAGGTAATAAATTCCAAATCATTTAAGGTGACCGAATCTTTACGCCAGGGAAACTTAATGACGCCTGAGTCAGCGATTGGCTTGACATAAGTCACCAGCATACCTCGTTGCTGTAACTTACTTCGCGCTTCAGCGATATTTTCCGCCTCTAACTCAGACTCTTCAACATGACCATCCTTATCATAAACCTTATAACTGAAAAACGGCATCAGGAGCATACCCTTAATACTTCGTCAATCGTTGTCAGTCCCTGTGAGGCTTTCAGTAAGCCGTCCTCTAAAAGCGTTCGATTGCCGGAGGCCTTGTTGTGCGCCCTCGCTTCCGGAATAAAATAACTGTCTTTGTCCATCGCGCGAATAGCGTCGTCACAAGGTAAATACTCCATGATTGACATTCGGCCTTTGTAGCCATTGTTATCACAATGTTCACAACCGACAGCTTTCACAAATTTCGGAGAAGCGATGTTTGCCTTTGCCAATAGCTCCGCTATATTTAAGCGTTCATGCAATTCAGTTTCATCATCTACCACAGCACAATGAGGACAAACCTTTCTTACCAGACGTTGCGCCATCACAGAAATAATCGCAGCATTGAGCAAAAATTCCTCCACACCCAAATCCACTAAGCGGGTATATGCGCTGGGCGCATCATTGGTGTGTACCGTAGAAAATACCAGGTGACCGGTAAGCGCTGATTGCATAGCAATGCGCGCGGTTTCCTGGTCCCGAATTTCCCCCAACATAATAATGTCAGGGTCCTGACGTACAATACTGCGTAAACCCGCAGCAAAATCAAAACCTATTTCAGAATTCACCTGTACCTGATTGATACCTTCTAACTGATATTCCACAGGATCTTCCAAAGTGATAATTTTAACATTGTCACTATTCAGTTCATTGAGAAAGGTATAGAGGCTGGTAGTCTTACCACTACCTGTTGGGCCAGTTAATAAAATAACACCGGCTGTTGATTTCAGATCCTGGCTTATCTTTTGACGAATATCAGGGGAAATACCCAAAACATCCATGTCATAGGTGACTGAGTCTTTGCGCAAGAAACGCAAAACCACACTTTCGCCTTTGTTCAGCGGCAATGCAGAAACACGAATATCCAGTTCAATGTTGGCAATTTTGGTTTCAATTTTACCGTCCTGAGGACGCCTTTTTTCCGCGATATCCATATTTGAAAGGATCTTAATACGCGAAATAACCGGTAAACTGAGGGTTGAGGGTAGTACCCCATCATCATTTAACACACCGTCAACGCGATAGCGTATGCGGTAACGCCCAGCCACAGGTTCCAGATGTAAATCGGAAGCTTTTAGTTTAAGTCCTTTAGCAATCAGACTGTTTAACAGGTTTACTGTCGGCGCTTCAGACGCCAACTCTCTAAGGCGATCTTCTTCCAGTTCGTTCAGCGTATGGCTTTTTTCAGCGGTTTCCTGATTGAAGTGCTCAGCGATTAAGCCATTTATCAGATCTTTAGATGCGATCGAAAACTGAGGCTCATAATCATTTTGCAGTAAGTATTGGTTAACTTCCCAGTCAAACGGATCCGCACATATAAAATGAGCGTTTTCCGGTAAAGGGAGCCAGCTGTGTTTAACCAGATACTGAACATCAAGCGCTGCGGCCCACTCAGGGAGTTCATAGTCTTCGCTCAACACATCAATATCTGTAAGTAACTGGACTGATAAAAGACTTGAAAATAAATTGGGAAGCGCGTCTTCTGACAAACTTCCCATGTTAACCAACAGTTGTTCCAGCCTACCACCAAATCGCTGTTGGTAATTTTTGGCTTTTTCCAGATCTACCGTTGAAACCTGAAACTCCTCAACCAGTAATTTTTCCAGATTCATCCGCTTACTACGATATCCTGATTTTCACCGTCGCCACCTTCGCGGCCATCTTTACCGAATGATTTAATGGCATAAGGACTGCCTTCGCCACCTGGTACCTGCAATTGATACTCATTTCCCCAGGGATCCAATGGGATCTCTTTGCGGATGTATGGACCATCCCAACCGGGTTTACTGCTATTGCGCAATTCTTCAAGATTTGACGGATAATCGCCAACATCCAGGTAAAAAGTATCCAGCGATGTCTCGAACATTTGCATCTGTGCTTTAGCGGTACTTTGCTTGGAGCTTCCAATTTTTGAGAACATCTCGGGAGCAACCAAAGAGCCCAACAAACCAATAATGACTATAACAATCAATAACTCAACAAGCGTAAAACCAGAATTAACTTTCATAAACTTCCTCTTAAGACTGACACACATCTTAAAGTGCAACTATTAACTAAGGCTGAATAAAAAAGGCTTAATTAAATGAAGGCCTTTTTAACAAAAATTTGCGGATGAATTTACTGACTCTCCAGGCGTGTTTCAGTGCAAAAAAGTACACCACAAACAACATCATGAACGTGGTAAACATGAAGCTTTCCGGCCACTGATAGTATTCACCACATAAGCCAAATGCCGCCAGTATAAGAGAGATCAGAGTGATGAACACCAGAGCAGATCGGGCTGATAATCCTAAACGCATCACAATGTGATGAACGTGTTCTTTGTCAGGTTTAAACGGGGAGCGTCTTTTTAACAGGCGACGGATGGTAATCGCACACATATCAAGAAACGGCACAGCAATCAGCCACAATGCTGTTACCGGCCTGAAGGTAGTTTGCTCTCCTTGTGTACCGATAACCAAAAGCCAGACAATACTTAACCCGACAAACATGCTGCCAGCGTCTCCCATAAAAATTTTCTTTGCCCGTCCGCCAATAATGCCCAGATTAAAGAATAAAAAAGGCACAATAGAAGATGCCAGAATTAGCGGTAAAACAAATAAAGGTTCTCCGCCAAACATCATAAGCAAGGCAATACCGGCAAACGCCACGAGACTAAGCATACCGGCTAAACCATCAATACCATCGGTCATATTAAAGGCATTAATGGCAGCAATAGTCGCAAGTATCGTTAATGGGTAACCAAACCAACCTAGCTGAGTACTTAAACCGAATAAAATATCACCAAAGTTTGTCAGGTGAATCCCCGCACCATAAACCATCAGTGATGCAATTAAGATCTGAGCAATAATTCTGACGCCAACGGAGAGATCTTTGTAGTCGTCCAGTGCTCCCAGTAATACGATAAGGCCGGCCGAAATCAAATAAATATTAATCAACTGACCTTGTGGCAATAGCACCGAGCTTGCCGTTAATACGCCTAAGTAAACGGCAATCCCGCCCACCAAAGGCACTTCACCGGAATGTATTTTCCGGTGATTAGGAATATCCACCAGCCCTACCTTTAGCGCAAAAGGTTTAACCAGTTTAATTGCTGTGTAACAGCCTAACGAAGCCAGCAGCAGTGCAAGAATTGTTGTAGTTGTTATCATGTTATCCCCTATAAGCTGCCAACTGCGGCAATAGTCACTGCAAATTGATACATAATCTGTGAAGCACTCGTCCATAAGGTCAGATTATCCACATGACTACTATCAAAGGGCACAACTATGGTATCTCCCGGATTAACCGCAAAATCTTTTTTGCCGGAAGATTGATACCAAAAACCGTCTGAATCCGGAATAACGACTGAACCATTAGCCTTTATAATGTAAGTTCTTTCTTTGTCTGCAAAACCTTTAAAGCCACCACTTTGATTAATGTAAGCGGTATAAGAAGCGTCATCTTCGTACAGGTGGCTAGTGGGTACGTATACCTCGCCAATGACATTCACCGTATTATTCAGACCCGGCACCACTAAAACATCGTCATCTTCCAGGGCGATATCCCTTGCCTGACTTGCCATAACTTTTGGTAAATCAATAACTAATCTGCCAAGGGCCTTAACACTAGTTAAGTCTCTCAATAATTTTTGTATTTCGCTGTAACTGACTAACGAGCCAGCGCCGCTGTCTTTACGCAGACTTTCAGAAGCAATTTCCTTGCGCAGGTCTTCGGTGAGACGTCGTAAATTTTCAGCCTCTTGCAAACGCAAAGATTTTCTGAGAAACACTGACGCATTAGGGTCTGCGTATTGAGTCAACCCTCCGGCGCGTGCCAGGACACTGGACAAGGTTTCTCCACGACTGATGGTATAAGTCCCCGGAAATGTAACCTCTCCTCTTAACTCGACACTGAGTTGTTCCTGCCATTCAGGATTTCTGAACACGTTAATACGATCCCGGCTTTGCAAATCAAACTGCACCTCCCCAGCCACTACTCTTTGCGGGCTGAACTGGATATTGTTAACCTGTAAATCGCCACTTTCGGTTTGATTATATCTAGTGATTTCGGATTGCTGTGAAAACGCGGATTCTGAAAGGCCACCGGCGGCTAAAAACACATCCGACAGATTGCCATTATCAGGTAAAGGATACAGTCCAGGGTATTGTACGGAACCCGAAATTTCCACCAATTTTAAGGGACGCTCAAATGAAGCATGGATACGCAATTTTTCGATAATAGGTGCTAATAGTCGGGTACGGGAATAAGCGGTGGCATCGTGGAATTTACCCAGATTTTCCATTTCTAACTGCGTCAGCCTGATTAGTGGCTCAGTTGAGTTTGTTGGGTTCAGCGTATCCTCTTCGCTTTCCAATTCTTCCAGCTCGGCCGCCTGATAATTAAAACCGATTTGCTGCCAAAACAACCGTTCTTCGATGCGTTCCTTCCAGGCTTGTTTTTCTTTGTCTTTTAAACCTGATTTGGTCAACGCCAAAGACTGAATATCTTCATCACCAAGACTGGTGGACTCTACCTGAGAAAAGAAAACAATGATGTCTTCTTTGCTAAGCCTAAAGTCATGGTTGCTGTCACCGGCTAATAGTTTCGCTGGCTGGAATTGCATAATTTGTAGATTTTCACCGGTCTGATAATCCCTGAGTATCAGGGCATAATCTAAATCCACTTCGGCTAACAGATCTTTTTTGCGATTGCGGATAAGATTGCTTAGCTTAAGGTTCTCATACCATTGCACCGGTCCCGGACGCGCAACAGCGCCCACCAGGGTAACAGCACTATCGAGACTATCAGACACCCCTGACACATCAATAACATCGCCACTCTCGACACGAGTATTCATTTGCGATGAACTCACTGTCAACTGTGTAATAGCCCCATCAGAAACCCGCTGAACATTGACTTCACCCTGATAGGCATCAGAGGCGAATCCTCCGGCAAGTTTAATAGCCTCAGCAAAGGTGGTATTGTTTTTTAATTCATAGATAGCGGGACGTCTTACATTGCCCTTGATGGTAACCGAAGATTCGATCGTTGGAATAAAGACCACATCACCGGGCTGTAACAAGGCATCATTTTTGGTATTGCCATTAGTCAATAGCTCATACAGGTCCAGAGTAGAAATAGTTTTACCGGCGCGCTTCAACTGAATATTGCGCAATGAAGCAATATCATTGACACCACCACTTAAAAATAACGCCTGAGTCATGGTAGTCAGAGAACTCACCGTATAGGCGCCGGGTTTATAGGCCTCACCAAGAACGAAGATACGCATACTGCGCAATTGCCCCATGCTCACATGGGACTCCACACCTAACAAATAGCGGGAAATTTCTGCTGAGATAAAGGTTTTCGCCTCGCTGAAAGTCAATCCGGCAACATTCAATGGGCTCATGGAAGGGATCACTATCAATCCTTCACGGTCAACCTGCAACGTATAATTCTTGTTCTCTTTTCCGTAGATTTGGATCTCGAGCGTATCACCAATTCCCAATAAATAATTTGCCGGAACCGGGGAATCTGTGGCAGGTGCAAAAGTAGACGGACTACCTGCGAATAATTCATACCCGTAAGGTTTTAGCTCCTGGCTTTCGATTTTCAAAAACCTGGCGATGGGATCTTCGTAACTGACCGGGTTTCCCAGCTCATCAAACTCAGTGCCTCTGGGATACACTGTCGTATCTGTGGTATCTATATTGGGTTGACTTGCTGCACCACTGCCGGATAGGTAGGACTGGATCATCGAATAATCCATACCTAATTGTTGAGCCAAAATCCGCTGTTGTTGCACCGGCAAGCGTTTAAATTGTTCAATTTGCTGTGCGGTTGGCGCTTGATTATATTGCGCATTGACAATGAATGCCGTCATACCTAACAGCAATGCAAATAGTGTCGTTAAAACTCTTTTTTCCAACATATGAGTTCGAATCCAATCCTGTGCTTAATTATTGGGCTGAAGACTTTTTTATAATTATGATTGTTTACGTGCAGGTTACATCACACAAAACAACGCGCATTTTAACTCAATTGTTTGAGAAAAATCTCTACAATTTGTATTTAAAAACGCAAAAAAGGCTCCTCAAGGGAGCCTTCGCAAAATAACAGCGTATTTCGGTTATTTTTCTGCCAGCTTTTCCCACTTATTAGTTTTAAACGTTAGGAGCAGGATAACTATTCCAATTGCAATACTAAATAAGCTGATTTGCAGATAAAGGTTGGGCATTTCAGCCACGTTCTCCGGATCAAAGTTACCCGCCAACAGGCCGGCAACGACGTTACCTATGGAGTAGGTTAAGACAAATACCCCCATCATCTGTCCCGCGAAGCGCTTTGGTGATAATTTACTGACCGCACTCAACGCTACCGGGCTCAGGCACAATTCACCAACTGTATGCAGGAAGTAAGTGGCCACCAACCAGTATGGTGCTACCTTTAAACCCGCAGCCGCATATTGCGCAGCAAAAAACATCACGATAAAACCAGTGGCCATTATGACCAGACCCAAGGCACATTTAAATCCGTATGAAGGACGAATCATGCGTTTAGCCAGATTTATCCACAAAGCAGCAACAAACGGCGACAAGGTAATAATGAATAACGAATTTAAAGACTGAAACCAACCCGTAGGTATTTCAAAGGTGCCAATGAGTCGATCAGTATAATCGCGACCAAACAGATTTAGCGAGGAACCTGCTTGCTCGAACCCCGCCCAGAAACAGATGGAAGCAATACAGACCAAAAACAATGCCCCGAGACTACGCTTTTCGTTGCCATTGAGGTTGCCGGTGAAAAAGATAAAGGCGAAATAAGCCAAAAATACAATCGTAATAATGGTCACAACATATTGCGCTACAATAACCGGATCAATCGTCAGTGCTCCGCTCATCATCGCCAATATAACAACTGCAAGTCCGACCAAAAAAGCGCCAATGGCAGACCATGCCATTTTGTTACCTTTCGGTGACAGAGGCTCCAGCGGTTTTGCGCCGGCACCGTCCAGGCGACCGGCCGTCTTGCGAAATTGAATAATACCAATCCCCATCCCGATAGCCGCGGCACCAAAGGCATAGTGATAACCGTATTCAACCTGCAACCAACCACACAAGAAATAGCCAAACACTGAGCCCAGGTTTATCCCCATATAATACAAGGTATATCCGGCGTCCCGACGCTGATCTTCAGCGCTGTATAACATTCCGACCATTGCACCAATGTTAGGTTTTAGCAAACCAGTCCCCAAAACCACCAGCACTAAACCCAAAAAGAAAGTCTTATCACTGGGTATCGCCAATACAATATGGCCGGCCATAATGATCCAGGCACCGTACCAAACCGCTTTTTGGCCGCCAATTAATCGGTCTGCCATCCAGCCGCCAGGTAGCCCCATAAAATAAACAGCTCCGGTATACAAACCATAAATGGCGGTTGCCGCAGCGACGGTAATACCTAGCCCACCTTCCTGCATCGCCGCAGTCATGTAGAGCACCAGTAACATGCGCATGCCGTAATAACTCATGCGCTCCCACATTTCAGTGAAAAATAGGGTTTGCAAACCAGCCGGATGACCAAAAAACTCTCTCGGTTTCTCAGCGGTTGAGGGGGAATTGAGGGTGGATTCACTCATTATCGATTTCTGCCTGTTAGGAATAATTTTTGGATATGTTCTTATTGTGATTTGTTATCTGAATGTATTGCCTGGGTTAGTTTTCCTTGCAGAAGGCACTAACCGCAGCGTCGTGTTATACAAGAAGTGTCGGCTAATCTCAAGCCACATCTGTCAAATGTTACAACCTTGTTAACAAAACAAACCGGAATTTTGCACACAGATAAGGTGCCAAAGGAAAACTTTGATAGAATCATCAACAGATTAGTATTCAGGAAAACTTAATGAAATTTTATTTCACCCATCGCTCTTTACCAGAACTGCAAAACAAATCCCTGTCAGAGCGATTAGAGGCGCTGCAAAACGCGAACAACAAACTGACGCCGCCTGAGCGATTGTTGCTTAATCTGTTTAAGCTATTCGTGCTGGTGCCGGTGTTTGCTTTGATATTGCGGGCTGGTGAAGATTGGAAAACGCTAATCTGGGCGGCGCTGGTCATTGCGTTATACCCATTATTGATTCGGCCAATCCAATTTAATATGTGCCGAAAATACCTGAAATGAACAGGCACACCGAGGTGCCTGCCAATGGGATTTATTGTAATCAGAACTCTTCGAGTAACGCATCCAGCTCAGCGTCTTCTTCACTGGTCAGTTCAGGCTCCTGCACCTTACCGTCGGTGACCTTGTGTGCCAAATCCTGGAAATACACATCTTTTACAAAAGCATAGCTATCCAGTGAGTCATAGATAAGTTGCTCCTGCGCCATAAGCTGTGCCCGGGCTTCCAATGCTTTGATTGCACCAGAAAACACCGTGAAGTAGATATTTAAGTCATCGATGGGCCAGTAAGAAGAATCGACAATATCACCGGACGTACTTCGTACATCACTGGGACCCATTCCCGGTATCATCAGATACGCACCTGTGTCCACTCCCCATTTACCCAGAGTTTCCCCGAAGTCTTCCCGCTTTCGCTCTAACCCTAAATCGTTTGCGACATCAAACAATCCCAAAATACCAAAAGTGGAGTTCAGAGCGAATCGACTCAGACTCACCAGTGAATCGGACATCTTACCCTGCAACAGATTGTTTAACGTATTGCCCGGCTCATCCAGGTTTCTGACTGCGTTATACAAACTGCCTCGCACCAGCTCTGGTGTGTAATCAACGTAGGCTACGGTAACAGGTCTGAGTACATGTTTATCTAATATGTCCCAGTTAAACTCCCAAAACGTCCGGTTGACAGATTCTAAGGGATCTTTATTTGACGCTTGTGCCTGCTCCTGCACCTGTTGATTCGAGGCACAGGCAGAAGTCAGCAATAGCAACACGAGAATACCGAAAAATTTGCTCTTCACTATAATTCCTTGTCTATCAAAATGGCTTGTTCAATGGTGTTCCCCACAACAATAGGAACCGTACTTTGCCCCTGCAAATCACCGGCCTCGGCAGTCACCATATTATCACTGGAAATACGGGCAATAACGCGCCCCAAAGTCAAACTGGACAACTGATAATTTGGCAGCATGGCATTAGCATCCGCCAATGTGACAGAAATTGAGCCCGAGGCGTTCAGATTGTCTACAGGGAGCTTAACAACGGCTGCCGGCATACGGTTGTCAGATTCAGCATCCTGAACAAATACGAATAGTTGCCCGTCGGCCGGAACCTTGTCACGTAATATAGGGGCAATGGAAACGGAAACAAGTATTTTTGTTTCTGCCTGCTCCATTGCTCCACGCTGAGCTTCCGAACCAGTACGCAACTGCGCCAATTGCTGCTCAATCGTTGCCTGCATCGGGTCGTTTTCATCCAGCCGCGCCCGTAGCTCCTGCCAGACGTCAATTGACTGTTGAGTTTTGTTATTGCGGGACAAAGTCACCGCCAGTAAGCCCAGCACATTATCGTCTTCCGGTGAAATTGTTCGCAAGCGCAATAAAATACGTTCTGCTTTGCGCATATTTTCTGACTCAGCGGTGACCAGTAACGCCTGAGCCAGACTAAACAGTGCGCCAGGTCGTTCGGGTTCAATGGCCAACGATTTATTGAACGCATCAATGGCCCCTTCAAAATCTGAGAAAGAAGACAACACGCGTCCCAGTAATAACCATCCCACAGCATCGTCCTGTTGCCTGCTGAGTTTGGTTCTTAGTGCCAATGCAAACTCCGCCAACTCCTGACGAGATATCTGTTCATCAGCCTGTACCACAATACGCTGGCCCAACTCGGGTAACTTTTGCTGCGCCTGTAACCAGGACTCCACCTGACTCAATTGGTTATTGTTGATATATACCCAGGCAGTGGTAACCAAAATGACCAAAAACATGGCGACATAAACCACCAAACGCATTCTTTTATTTTCAGTGGATGTAATGCCGGAAGCAGAATCTAATTCATCCGCTAAATTCAATTTAGCTTCAATAACCGCCTCATCATAGTCTTCTGCTGTTAATAACGATTCCGTTTTTTCCTGTTGTAACTCATTGAGTCGTTGCCGGACTATTTCCGGGTTACTGACCGCGGATTCTTTTTGCTTTTCGGTTCGTGTCGCCCGCCAAAACGGGATCACTAAAAACAATACAAAAAGGATGAGCAGACCTGTCGCGCCTGCATAAAACACCGTCATTGCGTATCCTTTAGCGCTGATTCAGCGCGTTTTAATTTTTCAATCTGCTGGTCATCAACAGACCCCGTAATGTTCTGCGCTACATTCTGCCCGTCATTCCGACGCCGTTGATAAATAAAATATCCAAAACAAGTGAGCACGAACAACACAGGACCAAAATACAACCAAAATGTCACCGGGGTCATTGGTGGCTGATAATGGACAAATTCGCCATAGCGTACCTTCATAAATTCAATCACTTGTTGTTTATCATTACCTTCCAGTAATAACTGATGCACCTTGCGCTTCATGTCATTGGCGATCAGTGCATTGGAATCCGCGATATTTTGATTTTGACACTTCGGACAGCGCAGTTCTTTGGTGAGCAACAGAAAATCAGCTCTTTGCTGAGGGTTTTCAAACTGATATTTTTCTTCGGCGTTGGCAACCAGGCTAAATACTAAAACCCCAAAAAACAGAACCCATCGGCTAACCATTTTTCTGCTCCAACATAGCTTGTTGATAAAGCGCTAAGAATTTGTCTTGCCAAACCCGCTCATTTAAATCGCCAACATGATGCAAAAGTACCCGACCGTGCATATCCACCAAAAAGGTTTCCGGTGCCCCGGTTACACCCAGATCCATAGAGTAGTCGCGGTTTACGTCGAAAATATTAAACTGGTAGGGATTGCCCAACTGATTTAGCGTTTGGCGTATATCAGTACGGATTTGCTGCAGGCTTTTCCCGCCAAAGTCCGGGTCCAGGTCCTGTTCAAAATACAAGCCTACAATTCTTACCCCCTGTTCCCGAAGAGACGTTAAAAAGGGTAACTCAATGGCACAGGTCACACACCAGGTACCCCAAACGTTAATTAAGGTCACCTGATTTTCAAATACCTGTCGCGTATAAAGCTGATCCTCATCCATTACATCTGGCAGAGAAAATTCAGGCAGTTGCCTATCGACCTGTGTGGATACCTCGTACCTGGCTTCGGAAAACAGCCCCTTGACCAGAAAGAAAGTCAAAAGCAGAAATAGCACCAGAGGTAAAAATAAAAGTAAGTACTTCTTAACCAAAATCAGCTCCTGTACCTGCTATTTGTCGGTTTTCTATATTCTTAGCTTGAGTTGCTTTGCTGACACAGACCAGGCGATAACGTTTGTCCATGATGGATAGTAGTGCACCCAAGGCCATTATGGCCGCACCCAACCAAATCCACAGAACAAAGGGTTTAACATACACTCTTAGGCCCCAGGAGCCATCAGTAAACTCGTCCCCTAACGCCACAAACAAGTCTCGAAGCAGGTTGCTGTCAATACCGGCTTCGGTCATTACATTGCGCTGCACCGGATAAAAGCGCTTCTCCGCCAGCAACTCAGTAACAAATTCGCCGTTTCGGATCACCGTCACGACTCCGCCATCCGCGCTGTAATTTGGTCCTTCGATGTGCCGTACCTGCTTAAAGGTAAACTGATAATTCTGCAGCTCCACACTGTCACCGATGTTCAGCCGGACTTCGCGCTCCTCACTAAAATTGCTGGTCAGGGTTATACCCAGTAAGGTAACGGCAAATCCAAGGTGGCCCAGCACCATCCCCCAGTGACTGCGGGACAACTTGCGTAAATTTCGCCAGTTGATTTGCTGATTGGTACGCAACAAAATTTCCTGGATGGTAGTGAGCACGATAACAAATACCAAGAAGGTCCCCAATACCGCTAACATAGAGAATCGTTCAAAGCTGGTCAGCAGCAGTGCAGTCATTACCAAACCCAACAATACTGCCCACAAAAGCTGACTCTTTAAATCACCGATAGCCTGGCGCTTCCAGCGACTCATTGGCCCCATTGCCAGTAATACAACAAACGGCACAATTAACCAGGTAAACATCTGATTAAAAAATGGTTCTCCCACTGAAATAGACCCCAGCCCCAGCTCCTTGTGCACCAAAGGCAGCAAAGTACCTAATAACACAACAATGGTGGCCGCAGTTAAAAAGACATTGTTGCCTATCAGCATCATCTCTCGGGAAACCAACTGATAACGACTGTTACTCTTTAACATAGAGCTGCGCATGGCAAACAGCGCCAGCGAACATCCAATAACCAGTACCAACAAGCCAAGAATAAACAATCCCCGTTCGGGATCACTGGCAAAGGAATGCACTGAAACGATAATGCCGGAACGCACCAAAAAGGTCCCCAGCAAACTTAGCGAAAATGCAGAGATCGCCAACAATACGGTCCAGGCTTTGAACACCTTGCGCTTTTCAGTTACTGCCAAAGAGTGGATCAGCGCGGTACCTGCCAGCCAGGGCATAAATGATGCGTTTTCCACCGGGTCCCAAAACCACCAGCCACCCCAGCCAAGCTCGTAATAAGCCCACCAGCTTCCCAGCGTAATCCCCAGGGTTAGAAACCCCCATGCTGCCAGTGCCCACGGCCTTGCCCATCGCGCCCAGGTGGAATCCAGACGGCCAGCCATCAATGCTGCAATGGCAAATGCAAACGCCACGGAAAATCCGACATACCCCATGTACAACATAGGGGGATGAATAATCATACCGATATCCTGCAGTAAGGGATTCAAATCCCGGCCATCGACAGGGAAATAAGGTAATAAGGATTCAAAAGGGTTGGAGGCCAGAATTAAAAACAAATAGAAGCCCAGGGCAATCGCTCCCAGTACACCCAAAACTCTTGCGACCATGATAAGCGGTACCCCGCGGCTGAAAATGGCGACGGCACATGTCCACCCCGACAGCATCAACATCCAGAGTAAAAAAGAACCTTCATGCCCGCCCCAGACTGCCGTGTATTTGTAGTAGACAGGCAACAGGCTATTGGAATGATTCGCCACATATTTGATGGTGAAGTCATCAGTCACAAAGGCATGAGTCAGTGCCATATAGGCCAGTAAGGTAAATGCAAACATGGCGAATGCCATCGGTTTTGCCATGATGAGTAAACGCGGCTCACCTCGAATTGCGCCAACAATGGGATAAAAACCCAGACACATTGAGGCCATCATGGCCAGGATTAAAGATAGTTGCCCCAGCTCAGCGATCATCAGTTGCGACCTTCAGCATCATAGATCTGTTTTGGCTTTTCATGCCTGATACCTTTCATTGCTTCAGCCAACTCGGGCGGCATATATTCTTCATCGTGTTTGGCCAGGACCTCATCGGCCATAATGGTATTAGCATCCAGTAATTTTCCGGTGGCTACAATACCCTGCCCTTCGCGAAACAAATCCGGTAGCAATCCTTTATAAATAATCTTGACCACTGGCCCAACATCCACCAGGTTAAAGGTGACCGCCAGCTCCTTTTGGTCGTGTTCCACAGAGCCTTCAACCACCATACCACCTACCCGCAGACGCTGTCCGGGTACCGGCAAACGACCGTCTTTACCATTGATAATCTCGCTGGGAGTATAAAACAAATCAATATTTTGATTTAACGAATACAACATTAAACTCACGGAAATAGCAATGAGAGCAACGATGCCGGTCACCGCCAAAAGGCGCTTTTTACGTCTGGGATTCATGACTCTGTTTAGGCTCCAAAAAGTAAATTTTAATGGTTACGAATTATCTGGCTGACTGGACTTTTTCGCAGCTCTGGCGGTTTTTATTCTCTGTGCCCGGGCCAGCTCCTGTTGCGCCTTACTAAACAGCAACTTGCTTTGCCAATGCCCTGCAAACCACATGACAATGAGTAAGAAAAATGAAATACCGAACGCCATCCAGACATAGAATCCATAACCGCCCATGGCAAAAAACTCACCGATACTGGCAAACTGCATAACTACTTCACCCCTGCCTTTTTCACCATTTTTATCACCCAGGGTCGTCGGATTTCCCGCAAAAAGATCTCATTTTGCAATCGGCGACACACCAATCCGGCACACAAAATGGCCAATGCCACTATATTTAACAATAAGGGCCACAGCATTTCAGGTGCCATTGAAGGCTTGGCAAATTTGGTTATTGTGGCCCCCTGGTGCAGGGTATTCCACCACTCTACCGAAAAGTGAATAATTGGCAGATTAATAACCCCCACCAGCGCCATCACAGCAGCCGCTTTGCCGCCCTGAAGCTTATCCTGAAAGCTGGCATAAAGTGCCATTACGCCGAAATATAAAAACAACAAAATCAATTCCGATGTCAGCCGGGCGTCCCACACCCACCAGGTGCCCCACATGGGTTTACCCCATGTAGCTCCAGTCCAAAGAGCGATAAATGTCAGGCAGGCCCCGATGGGGGCGATACTGACAATCGCCATATAGCAAGTTCTTACCTGCCAAACCAAACCAATGAAAGCGCAGACTGCCATCCCGGAATAGAACCCCATCGACAAGATGGCAGAAGGCACGTGCAGATAGATAATTCTGAACGCATCCCCCTGCTGATAATCGGCAGGGGCAAACAGCAATCCCCATAGGGTACCAATAAGCAGTGCAAAAGCACCCACCAGCAGAAACCAGGGGGCAAGTTGACCAGCCAATTTATAAGTGGCTTCTGTCTTAGCGTAAGGATGTAACCATTTCCACATTAATGATGACTCACTTTGATAGCATAACTAATTGCGTAGGGACATAGCGCAAGAGCAAAAATCAACATGGCGCCGATAATGCCTAATTGCCCATACCAGGTCAATTGCAGCGCGGCATTGTTGATGGCTGCAGTAGCAAAAATTAGTAACGGGATAAATACCGGTAACAATAACACCGCCAGTAACACACCGCCCTTGTTGATAGATAAGGTTAGTGCCACGGCAATGGCGCCAACCAGACTTAACAGCGGCGTGCCTACCAATAAGGTACAGAGTAACGCCCAGTACATATTGAGCGTCAGGTTAAGAAACAAAGCCAGCAAGGGAGAAATCAAAATCAAAGGAACAATAACGAACAACCAGTGACAAAAAAGACGTGTCATCAGCATCATGGTGAGACTGGCTGGTGACAATAAATATTGCTCTAACGTACCATCCTGAAAATCGTCGCGGAACAAATGCTCAAGCCCTAACAGTGCACTGAGCAAGGCAGCCACCCAAATGACCCCGGGGCCAATTAGTTGCAAGGTATCAGGACCGGGGCCAACACCCAGAGGAAACAAACTGACGACAATCACGCTAAACAGCAGCGGCATCATCATTTCGGCGCTGCCTTTTGCCAGCAGTGAAAATTCTTTTTTGAATATGGCGCAGATCGGGTGCATCAGAGTTGATACTCCAGGCGCAGTTCCTTGATCTTGATATCTGATGCCAACTGCCAATGTGAGGTAAACAACAACATGCCTCCCTCACTAATATGTTGTCGAAGTTTGTTTTCGAGCAACGCTCTTGAGTCCACGTCCAATGCATTGAAGGGTTCATCCAGAATGAGTAAGCTCGCCTTTTTCATCCAGATACGGCACAGACTCACCCGTCTTTGTTGACCGGCAGACAGATTGGCCACAGGGATATCCTCAAGCCCTGCCAGTCCTAATGTTGCAAGCAGCGGATAAGGATCGATTGTCTCGGCCAGTTGCTGAACTCCGGCCCAGAATTTCAGATTTTCGATGGCACTCAGGTGTTGATTTAACGCCAACTTATGCCCCAGATACAATAAGCTGCGGTTGTAGTCCTGAGTACATTGCGAAATTGGCTCATCATTCCAGTGAACGGCCCCCTGCTGAGCCTGCGATAAACCGGCCACAATGCGCAATAAACTGGTTTTACCCGCCCCATTGTCTCCGACGATGTGCCATGCCTCCCGGCTACATACCTGAAAGGACAACTGCGAAAAAAGTTCTCGATCTTGTTTAATACACTGCAGATCTGAAACGGTGAGACGATCCAAGCCCAATGCTCCTAATTAATGCCGCGAGAATATACCATATTTCTGCCGGGTATTTTTATGCTATAGCAATAATTTCTTCTGTGTTCTGATATAGAATGACAATTCCACTACAATTTAAAATTGTAAGAACTGAAAATTCAGTAATTTATTACAAATGCCGATAGACTGTACGTATGAGCACGTTTTCTGGTTCTGGTGTTGTAACCGCAAATATTCAACAAGCCTCGAATTCAAATTCGACAGGCACACTATCGTCCAGTTTTCAGTCGGTTAGTAGTACAGGCACTGTGGCTATAGTACAACAGACCAGCAACGCCCAGCTCACCTTAAGCACAGCAACAGGCAAGCTGACAGTACCCGCGCCAAAGATACCCTTGCCCCTTGAATCAGGTAAAGCAATATCCTTTAAGTTAAATCCTGACACATCAGCAAATTTGCTCGATATTAGTGCCAAATACCTCAAACAACGCATTGCTTTGACACCTCAGCAATCTCAATTGTTACTGCAGCAAATCACCCAAAATCCCGCCAACATCGCAACACCGGTAGAGGTTAAGGCGAATGTTGTTGCTATTCAGGCCAGTAGTATCCAGGTCAGTGTTAATGGCGAGACCTTGAACTTGCCGGTCAAATCACCACAACGATATACCCTGCAAGAAGTGCTTAAACTGCAAGTTCACGCTGGCACACTTGGCTGGGAAGCCAGGATAAACGCAGGCGCAACACAGGAGTCATTGAGAGTATCACCCGAAGACGTCGCAAAAATATTACAACAGGTTACACCTAACAAAACGCTGGAATTGTCTTCCAACGGACGACAAGCCGTTCACCCGGTGCTGAATAAACTCACCGAAAGCCAGCTGCCCGAATCTATTCCAAGGATACAAGTACGTAACCAGGAAGACCGGTTACTTGTCCAACTGGATTTTGGCACCAAACCACTGGCCACAATTCCATTGGAAAAAGCTCAGATGAATCAACTGAGACAATTAATGCAAAATCTTCAGACGTTAACTGACACCCCGTCGATGGAGCGCGCGACACAAGCAAAAGTCACGGCTAATAATCTTTCATCGGCAAATCCGGTCTCAGACAAGAGCCAAGCCATGACCTATAAAATACCTCACGACAGGCAAGCACAACCGGTGTCACCGGATATTGATAAAACAATTGCAGAAAGCCAAAAACAGTTTACCCAACTTAACGTAAACAAAGTGATTCCGGAAATAAAAATCAGCGAACAAAAACAGCAGCAAACACAGAGCGTAAAATCAGCTCCGGAACCAAACAGCGACAATGATGTAAAAGCACCTAAATTATCCAATGCTGCACAACAAATATTACAGACGTTAAAAACACTGCAATCCAGTTCCATGCCCAACATGCAGGAATTGGTACTTAAGAATATTGAAAAATTGATGGTATCACTCAGTACTACCCGGGAATCATCACAGCCGCCATCATCACCCACTTCGACTATAAAACCAGAAGTAATATCAGCAGCCCTGCGCAGTCAGGCAAATCAGGTTTTAAACACCATTCGCGGCTTATCCGAGCAAGTGACCAACAGCTCAGAAACCCAGTTACAAAAACTCGCACCGGCGGTGGATGAAATACTAAAAAATCTGAATGTGAATGAAGAGCTAAAGCATTTTGTTCGCAAACAGGTATCGTCCTCTGGAACCGATGTGAATAAAGCAGCCACATCGTTACCAGACATGCAATCTATCCGTCAACTATTACAATCCCCGGCACTTCCCATTACACCGGTAAGTATAATATCTCCTCCCGCAGGTGGCATGGTGGCTGGTTTAATTAATCTTTTGCAAGTATCTCTGGCGGCACGACTGAGTCGCAACAATAACGAACTCACTGAGAAAATAGCAAACAACATCAGCAATATTGTTGCCGGCAGTGGAAAACAGTCCACGACTGGCAAAACGTCAGGCACAGGTGTAAAAGACTTATCTCAGATTGATCAAAAGCACAATCTGGTAAAGATGTTGGGAGATCTGGTTAATCACCATTCAAAACAAAAACTGCAAAACGCAGAGCGTACCTTGCAAGGCCAGGAAGCCTTTTATTATGTGTTGCCGTTTCGACAAAGTGAACAACATGCCAGCCCTGAAATTTTAATTACCCGGGACAAGCCTGAGGAGCAGGACAAGCACAATAAAACTACCGACAACAAAGCCTGGTTACTCACGATGAAACTGCCGGTAGGCGATTTGGGCGAACTGTTAACCAAAACAAAAGTCAATGACGACGCTATCAAAGTAGACTTTTATGCATCCAACGATTCGCTCAAAGACACCGTAATGGAATATCTTCCGTCGTTAAAAAAACGCTTCGACACATTGGGGCTCAACCTGGAAATTGGTCGCTGTGAACGCGGTCATATTCCTGAGCAACTAGCGCAAAACCCTTATCAGATATTGCAAACCAGAGCCTGATATGAATACAGATTCAGATAAACAAAACAAACGTGCAGTTGGACTAAAGTATGACGGTAGTGATGCACCGACTGTAGTAGCCAAAGGGTTTGGGGATTTAGCCGATGAGATCGTCAGCCTGGCGAAACAAAGTGGGGTATTGGTTCACGAAGATCCCTTCTTAAGCGAACTCCTGGCCCGCATGGATCTGGGACAGGAAATTCCAGAAAATCTCTATTACGTCATTGCCGAACTCATTGCTTTTTCTTATCTGCTACAGGGTAAGACCCCGGAAAATTGGCAGCCGAAACCGGGACAGTTATCCTATAAAACATAGAAATAGCTAACGTTCAATCTCAAAATAACGGAGATCTTAGACTTACACGCAAATCAATGTTGAGTCTCCCTTGCAATTTCAAGTAAGTATTGCCCGTACTCAGAATAATCAACCTCTTTACCCAATCGAATTAGCTCAGTATTGCTAACCCATCCTTTTCTGTAGGCCATTTCTTCCAGACAAGCTAACTTAAAACCTTGCCTTTCTTCAATGGTCTGAACAAATTGACTGGCCTTAAGCAAACTATCTGGCGTGCCTGCATCCAGCCACGCAAACCCTCTCCCTAGAATTTGAACCCTCAATTTATTTTGCCGCAAGTAATAATTGTTGATATCTGTAATCTCCAGTTCTCCTCGCTCCGAAGGTTCCATAGTTTTAGCGATTTCAACGACATCGTTGTCAAAAAAATATAAGCCTGTTGCTGCAAATCGACTTTTGGGAAATTCCGGCTTCTCTTCTAATGACAATACCTTGCGTTCATTATCAAATTCTATTACACCAAATCTTCCAGGGTCTTTAACCTGATAACCAAAAATCGAAGCTCCATTCTCAAATTCCATTGCTGACTCCAACTTGTTAAGGAAGCCTTGCCCATAGAATATATTGTCGCCTAAGATGAGACAAACCTTGCTATTAGCAATAAAATTGGCGCCGACTTTGAAAGCTTCAGCGATGCCATTGGGTTCTTCCTGAACCGCATAAGTTAAACTCACACCAAATCGAGTCCCATCCCCCAACAATTCTCTAAATAAAGCCTGATCTCTTGCGGTTGTGATGATGAGAATTTCTCTAATGTTAGCCAACATAAGTACCGACAAAGGGTAATAAATCATCGGTTTGTCATAAACCGGTAGTAATTGTTTTACTGTGCCTTTGGTAACCGGATACATTCTCCCACCAGTTCCTCCTGCTAAAACGATTCCCTTATAGTCCATTTGTTTTATGTTCCAGTGCGTTCTTAATCCAGATTTGGTTTTTAAGGTACCATTTGATGGTCAATTTGAGTCCTGACATTAAACTCACTTGCGGTTTCCACCCCAATTCTCGTTGTAATTTACCGTCATCCAAAGCATAACGACGATCATGCCCAGGGCGATCCTGGACAAACTGGATCTGATCTACATAGGACTCTTTTGATGGCATCATCTGGTCCAATAAAATGCAAAGATGATTGAGTATTTCAAGATTAGTGATTTCATTATTGCCGGCTATGTTATAACTCTGCCCGATTTTTCCGTTTAACATAATGGAAATAATCGCATTTACATGATCATCGACATACAACCAATCTCTGATTTGACTACCATCTCCATATAACGGTAGTTCTTTTCCTTGAATGGCATTGTTTATCATAAGAGGAATAAACTTTTCGGGATATTGGTATGGACCATAATTGTTAGTACAGAAGCTCAACTTCACTGGCAGCCCATACGTCCGATACCAGGCATTGACCAAATGGTCGGCGGACGCTTTAGTTGCTGAATATGGTGAGCTAGGATTATAACGTCCTTCTTCAACCATTGCAGGGGCACCACTACTCAAATCACCAAACACTTCATCAGTGGATATTTGGTAAAAAGTAAAAGATTCTCGGTTTTTTCCTCTTAGCTTTTCCCAATACTCCCGAGCAGCTTCCAACAATACAAATGTGCCCATTATGTTAGTTTGCAAAAAAACCTCAGGCCCGCTGATCGACCTATCGACATGAGATTCAGCAGCTAAATTAATAATTGCGTCAGGTTTAAAGTGGTTAATAATTTCAGATATTCTTGCTTTGTCAGATATATCAGCCTTAAAAAATTGGTAACGATCACTACGTACTGCATTGGAATGTGTATGATTTGTCCCTGCATAGGTCAGTTTATCTATGTTTAATATTGAAAATTCGGTTGTGGATAACAACTTTTTCACCAACCTGGAACCAATAAAACCAGCACCGCCAGTTACAATTATTCTTTTTAAATTTTCCATAACCCCTAATGTACCCTGTCCCTATTGCGATATTTCACAACTTTGCATTTGAATTTCTAGCTTTAATTTAATCATATAAAAAAAACCGCTTTACATATTGGATTGGCTCATTTTGCTGTGTGAAGGCTCATCACCAGCTCGGCCTCCGCGCGAGGTAAGTCACACTCCTGCATAATTTCTTCAATGGAGGCGCCGGAAGCCACTAATTTACTGGCTTTGGTGTAGAGACGGGAATTAGGGTCTTCGGTCTCCAATGTTTGCAGCTTACTCTGTAAGGCCTGCACATTTTGCTGCAATTCATTAAACTCAAATTGTCTGACCATGTCTTCCGGTTCTTTGTGTTGCAGTGAAGTGAGTTTTTGTGACATGCCCTGAGTCGCCATTCGAAGCTCATTGAGAAACTCTTCCTGTTGTTTCTGTTTTTGCTTGAGGTTGCGAATTTCACTTTCCAGCGCAGCAATGCGCGCATTTTCAGTCCGTTGTTTGAGAGCAAAAATCCCCCAAACAACCACATTGAATAGCAGAGCACCGATAGCTATGACAATCGCTTTGTTGGCTACCCAAAATTCCATTATCAATCCTCTTTATCAGCGCAAATCAATGGTTTAATCACCATACTACTCTCTGTTGTAGATATCCTCAAAGCGAACAATATCGTCTTCACCCAGGTAAGCACCACTTTGCACTTCGATCACCTTCAGTGGCAGTTTGCCCGGGTTGCTCAGTTGATGTTTTACTCCCACCGGAATATAAATAGACTCATTCTCCGCAAGAATTTTTTGTTCTTCGCCTAAAACCACAAGAGCGGTACCTTCAACCACCACCCAATGTTCAGCCCGGTGATGATGGAGTTGCAGGGATAATGAGGCGCCGGGTTTCACCAATAGCTGCTTAACCTGATAGCGTTCACCGTTTTTAATGGCATCATAGCTGCCCCATGGTCGGTGCACAATCCGGTGATGCAAACGCTCCTTTCGGCCCTGTTGTTGCAGTAATTCCACCACCTGTTTAACACCCTGCGACGCTTTTTTATCGACAATCAATAAGGAATCGTCGGTATCAACAATCAACAGATCATTCACGCCCACTATCGCCGTTAGTTTTTCGTGAGAATGCACCAGACAGCCCGAGCTATCCTGACTGATAACATCTCCAATCAGCAAATTATCGTCCTGATTTTTTTCTGCCTGTTGCCAGATAGACTCCCAACTGCCTATATCGCTCCAGCCCACATCCAAGGCAACAGACACCACGCGGTCTGATTTTTCCATTAACGCATAGTCTATGGAAATATTTTCACATTGCGCAAAAGCCTCCGGGTCCAGTCTTAAAAAGTCCAGATCCTGCTTCGCAACAGCAATCGCCTGAGCAGTATTCTCTACAATGCGACTTTCGGTTTGGTTGAGTTCGGCTAACAATACATCAGCACAAAACATAAACATGCCGCTGTTCCACAGATAATTGCCATCCGCTAAAAATTTGCATGCGGTATCCAGGTCAGGCTTCTCTACAAACCGGTTTACTTCAAAGCCATTGCCAACCGGCTTGTCAGAAGTATGAATATAGCCGTATCCAGTCTCTGGTTTATCAGGTGTGACGCCAAAGGTAACCAGATAACCACCTTGACAGATTTCGATTCCTTGCTCCAGCGCCTTAGTAAACCCGCTAACATCATTGATCATATGATCGGCAGGGAATACCGCTATTATAGCGTTTTCATCAATTCCCCTGGCCACATGAGCCGCAGTAGCAATGGCGGCCGCCGTATTTCTGGCAACGGGTTCTAATATGATTGCCCGTGGTGTAATGCCCACGGCCTGTAATTGTTCTCCTACAATAAAACGATGTTGTTCACTGCAAACTATAATTGGATCACCAAAAGAATGGGTTCTCATTGCAGCCAGTTGCAACATGGTATTACCCGCCCCCGTTATGTCGATAAACTGTTTGGGGTATTGTTTTCTCGACATTGGCCACAATCGGGTACCGGCGCCGCCGGAGAGGATCACCGGGATTACGCTTTGTTTTTCTTTAGGTAACGTCATTTCTTTTTTTAATTTCCTATTAACGACGAAATTTCAGACACTTTCTGCTTTACTAATCCCGCATTGCGATGTGATTCTACATTGAGTCTGAGTAACGGTTCTGTTGCAGAGCCTCTTAAATTGAATCGCCAATCTTCAAATGTCATGCTTAAGCCATCGAATGTATCATAGCTTTTGGCTTTTTTCTGATATGCCAGCATCACTTTATCTAATTCATCTGTGACATTCGCAACTTTAAAATTGATTTCACCCGACGCAGGAAACTGTTGTCTCATTGCGGCCACTTCCTCAGACAGCGTCTTCCCGCTTTGACTCAACAATTTTACTACTAACATCCAGGGGATCATGCCACTGTCGCAATAACCAAATGATTTAAAATAATGGTGGGCAGACATCTCTCCGCCATAAATGGCATCATTTTCGCGCATCGCAGCTTTGATATAGGCATGACCGGTGAGACTTTTCACCAACCTGCCCTGATACTTTTCGACGATATCCCGGGTATTCCAATATACTCTGGGATCGTGAACGATAGTGCCGCCGGGGTTATCCAGTAAAAAAGATTTTGCCAATAGCCCGACAATATAAATGCCATCAATAAACTTACCTTGCTCATCAAACAAAAAACAGCGATCAAAGTCGCCGTCCCAGGCAACTGCAAAATCAGCCTTATGCTCAAGAACTTCCACAGTGGTTTTATAACGGTCAGTTTCCAACAAAGGATTTGGTATACCATTGGGAAAGGTCGCATCAGGTTCGTGAAAAAGTTTACTAAACTGGATGGGTATCTGATTCAGTGCAAAAGCCTCTTCAAGGGCATCTATTACATGCCCTGCCACACCATTGCCGGCATTCACTACTATTTTTAATGGCTTCACTTTGACCGGAACAATGTAACTCATCAGGTGAGCCACATAAGCTGGCAAATGATTATAAAGTTCCAGTGTTCCTTTTACCGCCACAGATGGAAAGCACTCGTCCTGAGTGTATTGTTTTACCTGTAAAAACTCATCGTCTGAAAAAGGCCTTGCCTGCTTACCTACAAATTTAATGCCGTTATATTCAATGGGGTTATGGGAAGCCGTGACTTCGATTCCCAAATCCGTGTCTAAATGCTGACAGGCGAAATACACTTCCTCAGTACCGGTTTGGCCGATGTCATAAACCTTAACGCCCTGGTGTAGCAGCCCCTTTATCAGTGCCTGCTTCAGCCTGGGGCTGGATTCCCTGGCATCACAACCTATCACAGCGCTCGCCGCTGATTTTACCTTTGCCAGAGATTGTCCCACCCGAAAAGCTATTTCTTCGGTTAATTCAACATCAACAACACCGCGAATGTCGTATTTCTTAAAACACGCCACATTTTACTCCAACACAAAAAAGCCGTCCCAAAGACGGCTTAGCACTGATAATCAACATCAGTCCGATGATTACATCTTGGAAATTTCGTCCCATTCGTCATCGGTCAGTAATTTATTAAGGTCCACTAAAATGAGTAATTCGCCATCGCGATTAGAAACGCCCTGAATAAACTTAGCACTTTCTTCGGTGCCTACATTCGGTGCACTGTCGATTTCTGAAGAACGCAGATAAACCACTTCCGCCACGCTGTCCACCAGAATACCGACCACCTGTTCGTCAGACTCAATGATCACGATACGAGTGTTATCGGTGATATCTGTCGGTGGAAGACCAAATCTGGCACGGGTATCAATGACAGTGACGACATTACCACGCAGATTAATAATACCTAATACATAATCAGGTGCGCCCGGTACAGGGGCAATTTCGGTATAACGCAATACTTCTTGCACCTGCATTACATTAATACCGTAAGTTTCTTCTCCTAAACGATAGGTTACCCATTGCAGTACCTCGTCGTTTAAATCTTCAGCTGTATTTGAACTTCTTTCATCACTCATATGAGGTGCTCCAGTATAAGCGTGTTAACCTGTTAATCGTTACTACCAAGCCCTTTATTAAGCATTTTAATCAATTGCTTAACATCGAGCATAGCACACATTTTTTCTTTAACCATGCCGGCAAGCCAGGGGCGCTTACCGCCAATGTCTCGCCACTTAACATCTTCAGACTGCAATGTTACCGTATTAACCAACTCTTCACAGGCTAATCCCCAGCCACTATCGCCTAACATGATAAGATATTGATATTTTATCGAATCTTCCAGTATTTCATTGCACTTTTCGGGCATCACCCACTTTGCTGTATCGACCACATTCAACTTTTCTTCACGATAAAGCATGACGCCCATAAACCAGTCAGGCTTTCCGAATAATGGACCGGGCTTCTCCAGGTTGTGAATTCCGCCTAATTCCGTCAAAGGAACCGCCAGGGTTAATCCTGCAACATTAAAAAACAACGACTGAAAACTGCCGGCTATGACCCGCTCATTGATCTCTGTGTCGCCGCCGCCGGCACCTTGCTCAGTCTGCAATTCCGGTTGCGTTTCAACTTTCGGCTCTGCCGGTGTTGGTACAATTACTGGCGCAGTTTTTGTTTCAATAACTGGAAGCGGCTTTTCTACCGAAGGTGCCGCCTTTGGCAATTCCGGCTTAACCCCTTCCAATAACCGGGCAACTGCCTGCTTTTGTACAGTATCTTCAGACGGGGCTTGATCCTCTGTCAGCAAAGCAGAGAGATACTCTTCCATCACATCTTCATTCGCAAAGGACCCGCTCATCGGGAAGGCTCCATAGATTCAACGTAACTGAGTAGACTATTATACGCAAAAACCCCTCTGGATTTAGGACAAAATACCGAAGGTGGCGTTTGTGCCTGACTGGCCTCCCGGAACCGGGTATCCACGGGTATTACGCTCGACCAGACCGACGTACCATAAGTGGCCCGTAGTTTTTTATAGGCGTCCAGCGCGGCGTTAGTACGCTTGTCGTACATAGTCGGCACAATTGTATGATTAAATTTGGTATTTTGAGATTTTTCCATTATCTCCAGCGTGTGCATCATACGGTCCAGGCCTTTCAGTGCCAGAAACTCGGTTTGTACCGGCACCAGAATACGGCTACAGGCGGCCAGTGCATTGACCATTAGCACCCCCAATACCGGCGGACAATCGATCAACGCAAAATCAAATTCGTCTTTTAACAGGTGCAGCGCTTTCTTTAACACCAATCCCATACCGCCTTGCGAACCTAACTTTCGGTCTAACGTTGCTAATGCCATAGTCGCAGGCAAGATAAACAGCGAGTCTAATTTTGTAGGACAAAGGCAATCCAGTACGCGATCTTTGGTGAGGTTTTTACCTGCCAGAAAAACATCGTAAACACTGGCGCTTAATTCTTCAGAATCAATTCCAAAATAGTAACTCAGCGAGGCATGAGGATCAGTATCCACCAAAATCACCCGCTCACCTCGTTGTGCTAACAATCCTCCGAGGGTCACTGTGGTGGTGGTTTTTCCAACGCCACCTTTTTGATTTGCTACAGTCCAAATGATCACGAATACGGGCTCTTTAAAGACAATTAATATAATGTGATAAGTAATTGTGCATTATGACTGAATTACATCTCTTTCTGAATCATTTCTGCAAAATCCATTAGTGCGATGCTTTTCTCGGCAATCTTTTCACTGGCAACCGCTTGCGGCATACCATAGACCACACTGGAACGCTCATCTTGCGCCCAAATAGTCGCACCACGAGCTTTAAGTTTTTTACAACCTTCTTTTCCGTCAGCGCCCATTCCGGTGAGAATGATACCAAGGACTTCTCCGCCATACAGCCTGGCAACAGAAGAAAACGTCAGATCCACACTGGGTTTGTAAGTAACCAGATCAGAATTGTGTACATCGGTAATGGTAATGGTGGTTCTGGCTGCAGTACCATCCAATAGCATCTGTCGTCCGCCCGGCGCCAGATAAGCGACACCAGGTGTAAGTACATCACCATTTTGAGCTTCTTTAACCTTGATTTCACACATGTTGTTCAACCTTTCGGCAAACGCAGAGGTAAAGGTACCCGGCATGTGTTGCACCAGTAATATAGGATGCGGAAAATCGGCGCGAAACTTTGTCAAAATCGTTTGCAGGGCCACTGGTCCTCCGGTGGAGGTGCCAATAGCTAACAATTTATAGCGCTTACCTGACGCCCTGTAAGCACTACCAACAGATGAACTTGTAACGGGCTCTTTTACCAGTTCAGTGCTGTCTTTGCGTTGTCTTAAAAAGAATGACGTAGGTGCGCTTTTTTCCGACGGACTTGATGCTGGCGCACGCATTGCTCTCATGCGTAATTTACGTGGCCCTAATGCCTTGACCCGCTGTTGTAACAGATCCACCGCTTCTTTTCTGTCGCGGGCAATATCTTCAAACCGTTTAGGTAAAAAGTCCATCGCCCCGGCTTCCAGCGCGTCCAGTGTCGCCTGAGCACCTTCGTAAGTCAGAGACGAAAACATGATGATGGGTACCGGCTGAGACCGCATGATCTCTTTAACCGCACTGATACCATCCATAACCGGCATCTCGATATCCATAGTAACGACATCGGGATTCAGCCGCTTCACTGATTCAATGGCTTCTTTCCCATTGCGGGCATCCCCGACAACTTCCAAATCAGGGGATTGGTTTAATATTTCCGAAACCCGCCGGCGAAAGAAAGTGGAATCATCAACAACCAGGACTTTATATGGCATTACAGATAGTCATTTCGCAGTTTTGGTTTTACCTACTTTAAAGCCTTTTTTGCATAGCGTTTTAACAAGCTGGGTATGTCCAGAATCAGTGCAATACCACCATCACTGGTGATTGTCGCCCCCGCCATTCCCGGAGTACCTTGTAATAACGCATCCAGGGGTTTAATTACTACTTCTTCCTGACCAATCAATGAATCAACGACAAAACCCACTTGTTGGGTACCAATTTGAACGACCACAACATGCCCAGATGCTCTGTCTAATTCACCTGGTTTGCGCCTTAGCCACTCGCGTAAATAAAACAACGGGATCGCCTTAGAGCGCACAATCATGGTTAGTTGTCCATCAACCGTATTGGTTTTACTTAGGTCCATGTTAATAATTTCATTAACTGAGGACAGCGGCAGTGCAAACGTCTGCTCACCGACAATAATCATCAATGTCGGCAGAATAGCCAACGTCAGCGGCACCTTAATTTCCAGGCGGGTTCCTTTACCCAGCTCGGAATCAATACTCACAGAGCCGTTCAGCTGGTTAATTTTGGTTTTAACCACATCCATGCCCACACCGCGTCCGGAGATATCGGATATCTCGGTCTTGGTGGAGAAACCTGGTGCAAAGATCAGGTTGAACGCTTCAACATCCGACATTCTGGCAGCTGCGTCGGCATCCAAAACACCACGCCGAATGGCGATTTCTTTTAATTTTTCCGGATCCATTCCCTTACCATCATCATCGATGGTTAGCAAAATATGATCACCTTCCTGGGAGGCTGCCAGGGTCACAGTACCTCGTGCCGGTTTACCTGAAGCGACACGGTCATCAGGCATTTCAATACCGTGATCGACTGAGTTTCTCACCAGGTGAACCAACGGATCCGCCAGAGCTTCAACCAGGTTTTTATCTAAATCGGTTTCCTCACCCTTCAGTTCCAGTGCGATATCTTTTTTCAGGCTTCGGGCCAGGTCGCGTACAACTCTGGGGAAACGGCCAAAAACCTTCTTAATGGGCTGCATTCGGGTCTTCATAACCGCACCCTGAAGATCGCCGGTGACGACATCCAGATTCGCGATCGCTTTCGACATGTTTTCATCGTTAAGATTAATGCCGAGGCTGAGTAACCGGTTGCGCACCAACACTAACTCACCCACCATATTCATGATCTGATCCAGGCGTTTTGTATCAACCCTGACTGTGGTTTCTGCAGGTGGCGCCGCAGCGGCAGCTTTTTTATCTTCTTTCTTAGCTGCTGGCTCCATTTTAGCTGGCGCAGGCGCCGGAGCAGCTTTTGGCGCAGCAGCGGCTGGAGCGGGAGCAGGCGCTGCTTTAGGCGCAGGTGCCGGAGCAGGTTTAGGGGCCGAAGCGGCTTTTGGCGCGGGCGCAGGCGTCACAGGTTTGCTGTCTGCCTCCTCGGCACCGGGACCTTTACCTGATCCGTGTAATTGATCAAGCAACGCTTCAAATTCTTCATCGGTGATATCGTCGTCATCACCTACAGCGACTGCAGATGCTGGTGCCGGAGCCTTAGCAGGCGCCGGTGCGCTCGCTGGTTGTGCACTGCCGGAATCGGATTCACCGGCAAACTTGCCTTTTCCATGCAACTGGTCAAGCAGCGCTTCAAACTCTTCATCGGTGATGTCTTCATCACCGCCGGCACTATCCGCAACCGGAGCTGGCTTCGCTGAAGCCGCGGCCTCTTCTTTTTTACCTGGTGCACCACCGGAACCGTGCAATTCGTCTAATAGTTGTTCAAATTCATCTTCGGTAATTTCATCAATACCGCCGTCGTCAGTTGCGCTGACACTGTCAGTGTCAAAATCAAAAAACTCGTCATCATCGTCGTCTGTATCGTCAACAGCCGGTACTTCAGGGGCCGGGACCGGTGCAGCGGCTTCATCAGCACTTTCCGGTTGGCTTAACCTATGTAATGTATCCAGCAAGGTTTGATCAGCCGCCTGGAGTGGTTCTCTTGCTTTGACGTGTTCAAACATCTCAACAACCACATCGGTCGCCTGAAGGATGACGTCCATCAGTTCCGGCGTCAGTCGACGTTGACCGTTTCGCATAGTGTCAAAAACGTTTTCTGCGCCGTGGCAAATATCCACTAATTCGGTTAGCGACAGGAAACCCGCTCCACCTTTTACGGTGTGATAGCCTCTGAATATTGCATTAAGCAAATCCGCATCTTCAGGATTATTTTCCAGATCGACGAGTTGCTCTTGTAATTGTTCCAGAATTTCTCCGGCTTCCACCAGGAAGTCCTGAAGTATATCCTCGTCAACATCAAACGACATGCATCAACTCCACGTTAAAAACCCAGGCTCGAAAGCAGATCATCTACATCGTCTTGTCCCTGTACGACATCATCTCTGTCCGCAGCGTCAATAATCGGGCCTTCTGCTTCACTTGCATCTGCCTTCTTCGATTTTTCTACTTTGCCGACGACTTTTTTAAGCTCGGTTTCAGGTTCACCAAACACAGTGAGCATGTTAACGAGACTGTCTTCAACTTCTTTTACCAGTTGAATTACGCGCCGAATAACCTGCCCGGTCAGATCCTGATACCCTTGCGCCATCAGAACCTCAGTTAATAAATCGTTCAATTGCGAAGAATCTTTACTGGCTTGTTCCAAAAAACCGTCAAGTTCATGGCAAAGTGACTTAAATTCACCGAGTTCCAGCTGGCGGGTCATGAGTTTTTTCCACTCAGGCAGAATATGGCTGATGCTTGAATTGATCTTTTCGGCTATCGGCATACTACTTTCAACTGCATCCATGGTTCTGTTTGCAGCCTGCTCTGTCGTTTCGATAACGTAATTCAAGCGAGTTTGTGCATCCGGGATGTCTTCGTTTGCGAGATCAACGATTCGCGAATCAATGTTAAAGGTATTCAATGAATCGTGAAGTTGGCGGGTCAATTTACCCACCTCAGCAAATAACTCCATGGAATCCTGGATTTTGCTGGCTTCAAGTAAGGCCCTGGCGGCCTCATCATCCCCTTGCTCTAAAAATGCAACTAACTGCTTAGCATCTTCAAGCGAAATGGGAGAGCTTTTCTCATTAGTCATTTCAGCTCCGTTTTATCTCAGGACTGTCCTGAACTAACCAAGACGCTCAAAAATTTTGTCGAGCTTCTCTTTTAGCGTAGCAGCGGTAAACGGCTTAACAACATAACCATTTACACCGGCCTGGGCAGCAGCAACAATTTGTTCTTTCTTCGCTTCGGCAGTAACCATCAATACCGGTGTGTGCTTCAGCTTGTCATCGGCCCGAATTGCTCTCAACAAATCGATACCTTGCATGCCTGGCATATTCCAGTCGGTGACTACAAAATCAAAATCACCTTGTTGTAGCATTGGCAAAGCCGTGCTGCCATCATCAGCTTCCTGGACATTGGTAAAGCCGAGATCTTTCAACAAGTTTTTGATGATTCGTCTCATTGTAGAAAAGTCATCAACAACGAGAATTTTCATGTTTTTATCCAAAACCGCCTCCAGTGAGGATTCAATCAAATTTTATTATTATACGCTATCCAGCTTGCCATGCCTGCATTCTGGACTTCAATCTAAGCATAGCCTGACTATGAATTTGGCTCACTCTGGATTCACTAACATCCAGCACTTCACCAATTTCTCTTAAATTCAGTTCTTCATCATAGTACAGAGACAAAACAATTGCCTCACGTTCTGGCAAAGTTGTGATTGCATTTGCCAGTGCCTTTTGGAAGGAACCTTCCATCAGGTCGTCAAAGGGAGTATTTTCCCCTTTGTTCTTATCGGTGGTCAGTACGTCTTCGGTAACACCTAAATCTTCTATGCCAATTATCTTACCGGCATTTACCTCGGACAACATCTGATGGTAATCCGCCAGTGACACCTGCATTTTTTCAGCAACGTCAACATCTTTGGCGTCACCGCCAATTTCGCGTTCGACTTCACTGATGGCTTCAGCGATAGCACGACCGTTTTTGTGTACCGAGCGGGGTGTCCAGTCGCCTTTGCGAATTTCATCCAGCATCGCGCCACGGATCCTGATGCCGGCAAAGGTTTCAAAACTGGCCCCTTTGGTACCGTCAAAATTTCGCGATGCTTCTAACAAACCAATCATACCGGCTTGTATTAAATCTTCGACCAGAACACTGGCGGGAAGTCGGGCCATAAGGTGATGAGCAATACGCTTAACTAAAGGTGCATGTTTTTCGACAAGTAACCTTTTGTCATCATGTTGTTTGTAAGCGTTTGCTTTGCTGTTCACGCCTGATTACTCGCTGCCTGCCGTTTGACCAGTTGTTCAATAAAAAATTCCAGATGACCACCAGGTTGCGCCGGGATCGGCCAGGAAAGCGCCTGCTTAGCCAGGTGGGTAATTGCAAGCGCTGCCGGTGATCCGGGAAATACGTCAACAATGGCTTTTTGCTTGCGCACTGCCTTCCGGATGTTTTCATCATAAGGTACGGTAGCCACCAGTTCCAGCGCGACGTCAAGAAATCGGTTAGTCACTTTTGACAGTTTAGCGTAAAGTTCCTGACCTTCTCTGGCATTTCTGACCATATTAGCCACGATCTTAAATTTAAAGACACCGTGATCGCGGTTCAGTATTTTCATCAGAGCGTATGCATCTGTCAGGGAGGTGGGTTCGTTACAGACCACCATCATAATATCTTGCGAGGCACGGGAAAAACTCAACACCATATCAGAGATACCTGCGGCCGTATCGACCAGCAGTACATCAATTGGAATTTTTAACTCACTAAATGCCCGAATTAGACCAGCATGCTCGGTGGGTGACAACTCGGCCATGTTTTGCGTGCCGGAGGTGGCAGGTGCGATTAAGATGCCGTGCGGGCCTTCAATCAGGATATCTTCTAGGGAGCACTCGCCAGACAATACATGGGATATGTTCTTGCCTACCCGTAATCCCAGCATAACATCGACATTAGCCAGACCCAGGTCAGCATCAAGAACCAGTACTTTTTTACCCAGCTTAGCCATTGCAATTGCGGTATTCAGGGTGACATTAGTTTTCCCTACACCGCCTTTACCACCGGTTATTGCTATGACTTTTGTTAAATTATTTTGGCTCATTTTTCTTAAACTACTCGCCTGGTCCTCAATCATACTGCTACTGCTGAATGTACTGTTCTTTGTTTTGAAGTATGCGGCAATTCATATTTTTTATAAAGCTTTGCTGCCAATGAAATTATATATTTCGCATCTGCTATTTTTATATCTTCTGGCACCTTTTGTCCATCAGTCAAATAAGCAACCGGTAATCTTTCCTGAATTGCGACACTGATAGCCTCACCTAAGGAGAAGCATTCATCAATTTTGGTAAAGATACAACCTTGTACCGGCAATTTATTATAAATACGCAAAGTATGCTCCATGACGTGTCTTTGCGTGTTGGCCTGCAATACCATGTACATTTTGATATTAGCACAAGATGCTTCATTTAAAGTATCTAACTGCTTGATTAATCTTGTGTCTCGCTGTCCAAAACCAGCTGTATCAATTAATACTAACCTTTTATTCCTAAATTGATATAAAACGTCGGATAACTCTTGTGCGTTTGCTGCTTTTTTAACCGTGCAGCCAATAATTTTACCGTACGTGGCTAACTGCTCATACGCCGCAATCCTGTAACTGTCGATTGTTACCAGTGCAACCTGATCAGCGCCGTAACGTTTTGCATACTGAGCCGCCAGTTTAGCAATGGTGGTGGTTTTTCCTGTGCCTGTGGGACCAAGAAATGCCATCACGCCACTTTGCGTCAGAATATCGTTACGGGTTGTCTTAAGTCTATTAGCCAAAAGTTTGAGGATAAACAACCAGGCTTCTCTTTCATTGGCACTTTCCGGCGCGTAGGAAACCACATCTTCAGCCAGTTCAGAGCAAATGCCCATGGCTTCCAGGCGGTCAACTAAATAAGATTGCAACGGATGACCTCTGCGATGCTCCTGTTTTAGAAGTCCCCCTACCTGGAATTGCAACACATTGCGCAATGATCTCAACTCTTCCTGAATAGATTGGATCGCTTTGTCACCTGATTGCAGACTGACTGAAGTCGAATTATTCTGGGATGGTTTTTCTTTAACCTGTTGCATGCTGTCTGGTGCGGCCGCACTGGCTACCGCCGGACGCGCGGGTTCTGCAACAAGTTGTGTTTTTGCTTTCGAATAGGTATTGGTTTCAGGTTCACTGCTGAATCCGGCGACACCTTGTTTTTCCAATAGCTCTTTGAGGCTGTCAGCGCCGGAATCGCCAATAATTTCGCTCAACGTAGGCGTCCCATTGCCCGAGGGTTTCGCCAAAGTGGGTGCCTGTTGCGACTCTGTCATTTTGGGTGCGGGCTTTTTGACAGGCTCATTATCATAGGCGGCAACAATTTCAACACCGTCAGCGACTTTTTTATTGGACATGATAACCGCATCACCGCCCAGCTCCGCTTTAACCTCATTTAAGGCCTCGTGCATTGTTTTCGCAAAAAATCTTCTAATTTTCATTTCATCACCTCAGGTATTGGTGCCTGGTTATTGTCCTATCGCACTGACAATTTTTATTTGTTTGTCGTCCGGAACCTCTTGATAAGACACTACATGCAATCCTTGTACCACATGCTTAAGGAATCTTGACAGAACGGGGCGTAGCATTCCTGATGTCAGTAACACGGCGGGCTCACCCGCCATCTCTTGCTGTTGCGCCGCCTGATTCAATGAGTTTTGTAAATTCTCCGCCAGGCCAGGTTCTATACCAGCTCCATCTTGTCCGCCTGCCTGCAACGACTGATGTAACATCTGCTCCAGCTCCGGAGAAAGCGTGATAACCGGAATTTCTTTAGTACCGCCATTGATTTCCTGAACAATAAGGCGTTTTAGTGCGATGCGAACAGCAGAAACCAGAACGTCGGGATCTTGACTCTTAATGCCATACTCAGAAAGGGTCTGAATAATAGTGCGCATATCGCGAATTGGCACACCTTCGTAAAGTAGCGTTTGTAATACCTTCACCACCGTGCTGAGTGGTAAGATATCTGGTACCAGGCCTTCCACCAGTTTAGGATTAGATTTCGCCAACATATCCAGCAACTGTTGTACTTCTTCGTAGCCCAATAACTGATAAGCGTTGTTAGTCAGAAGCTGACTAAGATGAGTAGCCACCACCGTGGCGGCATCAACGACGGTGTAGCCCAGGGTTTGTGCGTGTTCCCGCTGAGAAGGCTTGATCCACAATGCGTCCAACCCGAATGCGGGATCTTTAGTGGCTGTGCCGTTTAATTTGCCAAATACCTGCCCGGGGTTAATGGCCAGCTCTTCATCGTGATGAATATCTGCTTCGCCCACATTTACCCCCATCATGGAGATGGTGTAGTTGTTTGGTGTCAAATCCAGATTGTCACGGATGTGCACTGGCGGAATTAAGAAGCCTAACTCCTGCGATAGTTTCTTGCGCACCCCTTTGATACGCGTTAACAATTCGCCGCCCTGGGTTTTATCCACCAGCGGAATCAAGCGATAGCCCACTTCCAGACCAATCGTATCCACCTGTTGTACATCATCCCAGCCCAACTCTTTAATCTCTGAAGGCTGCGGAGTTGAGTCTTTTTTCTTCTCAACCACCGCAGGTTGCTCTGCTTCTTTTTTGGCACGATACTGCTGATAGTAAGCATAGCCACCGATAATGGCACTGAAGCCTAAAAACGCCAGATGCGGCATACCAGGAACAATACCCATAACAAACAAAATACCGGCAGTAACATACATGGCTTGTGGATTTGCCAGCTGATTTGTTAACTCGCTGCCCATCTCCTGGGTGTCATTCTCCCGCGTCACAATTATGGCGGTTGCAACAGACAGTAACAGGCTCGGAATTTGCGCTACCAGGCCATCACCAATAGTCAGCAGGGTGTATATCTCAATTGCGTCACCGAATCCCAGGTCATGCTGGATCATGCCGATAAACAAGCCCCCAACAATATTGATCAGCATGATAAACAAACCGGCGACAGCGTCACCTTTTACAAACTTTGAAGCACCGTCCATCGACCCGTAAAAGTCCGCTTCAGCGGTGATTTCTTCCCGGCGTTTACGCGCTTCATCAGAATCTATGTAACCTGCATTTAAGTCTGCATCAATGGCCATTTGCTTACCTGGCATAGCATCCAAGGTAAAGCGAGCACTTACTTCAGATATACGCCCTGCACCCGCGGTAACCACTTTAAAGTTGATGATCAGTAAGATGGCAAACACCACAATACCCACTGCAAAGTTACCGCCAATAACCACTTCACCAAAGGCCTGGATCACCTTACCGGCGGCATCCCCACCTTCGTGACCTTCCAGTAATACCACCCGTGTTGACGCAATGTTAAGGGCCAGTCGCAATACTGTGGCGATTAACAGTACCAGCGGGAAAATCCCGAAATCTACCGGGCGCTGAGTAAACACACACACCAGGATGACGATCAGCGACAAGGCAATGTTAAAGCTAAACAGGACATCCAGCAGAAATGCCGGCATAGGTAAAATGACCATCCCCATAATGGCTAAAAGCACCATAGGCGTCCCCAGCCCGGAGGTAATTTCTTTTAATTTGTTTTGGTCTATGCGATTGAAATAGGTGGCTACTGACATATCTGCATGTTAATTATTTGACACAACTGCGGGTATTCAGCAATAACCAGGCCAACACCGTAATTTGGACAGACTATCCCCTTTAAGAAGGTAAGAATGGTGCTATTAGTGCCTGAGTTCCGGTGGAATTGGCAGATCCTTAGCTAATGGTTTAGGGCGATGACCACGGCCCGATTTAAACCGTTTTAGCTGATAAACATAGGCCAACACCTGCGCGACAGCCTGAAACAACTTTTCGGGAATTTCTTCATCAATTTCCGTGGTGTAATATATGGCCCGGGTTAACGCAGGAGAGGCCAGCAAGGGAACGCCATTACCTTCTGCGATTTTACGAATATGCATCGCCAGTTCATCTGCCCCTTTGGCTACGACATAAGGCGCTCTGTTGCCTTCCTGATCATATTTAAGTGCCACAGAATAATGAGTCGGGTTGGTGACCACCACATCCGCTTTGGGCACTTCCTGCATCATACGCCTGGCGGCCGCCTGATACTGTAATCGCCGGATGCGACCTTTAACCTGCGGATCCCCCTCTGCATTTTTACGCTCGTCTTTGACTTCCTGTTTACTCATTTTCATTTGTTCATTGTGGGTATAACTCTGATACGGCACGTCAAAGGCCGCAATAGGGATCAGGGCACAACAAATGATAATAAAGGTCCAGCCAATTAAATCCAGGGCGTGAAACAGGCTATTGGGAAACAATTCCTGATCCAGGTGCAAGGCTTCTTCCATATAATAAGCCAGCATCACATAAGTCACGGCTGCTACTATGCCAAATTTGGCAATAGCTTTGAGTAACTCGACCAACCCATTGACCCCAAACATACGTTTTAAGCCATTGATAGGACTCAGGTTTGAGGCGCGAAAGGAAGCGGTATACCAGGTAAAATTAAACCCACCCAGAGCAATACTGCCATAGACACCCGCAGCGCTGACTATCAGCAAAAAGGTCAGGATGGGTACCGCAATAGCGTCCAGTGCCCACCCCAAAGAATTAAGCATATGGGTGTAGTCGTAGGCTTCATCGTGACTCAGATCAAAAAAGCGATGCATAATACCCAGCAACGCCCGTCCAATGCCTTCAGCCAGAAAAAATAAGGTAACGGCACTAAAAATCAGCACCAGTACGGTAGATAACTCGCGGCTGCGAGCCAACTGACCTTTTTTACGGGAGTCTTCGAGGCGTTTTGCCGTGGGTTCTTCTGATTTGTCTTCATCAGCCATTGCTTACACTCCTTCTACCTACCCAGGACACACATTCAACAGATTGCACATCAGCTGTTGTGCTCTGTTCCATTGTTGCCCGAAGTGATTGGTGAAGTTGTTTAAGGTTAACCAGATAATGATCAGGCCACCAATTTGCGCAAAGGAAAAACCAATAGTGAAGATATTGAGCTGTGGCGCAGCTTTGGTCATTACGCCAAAGGCGAGGTTAATGATTAGTAAGGATACAATAGGGGCTAAAGACAGGGTCAGCGCCGCAATAAACATCCAGGCGCTCCAGTTGACCATGGCTTTGAATTGTTCTGCATTCCACCAGGCTTCGCCAATCGGAAAGGCTTCAAAGCTCATTACCAGCATCTGAATCATATTCAAATGGCCATCAAAGGCTAAAAACAGCAATGTAGCTAAAATCAGATAAAACTGACCGACCGCAGGAACGTTGATGCCGTTGACCGGGTCAACAATGGAAGCGAAGCCCAGTCCCGTTTGCATGGCCACAACCTGCCCGGCAATCACGAAGGTTTCCAGTACCAGGGTTGAAATAAAACCAATAGACAAGCCAATAATAACCTGTTGAATGCCCATAACAAAAGTTTCAACAGAAACCGGATCTTTCATGGGGACAGGTGGCACCAAAGGCATGACCATTATGGCCAGAGTCACGGCCAGCAAGACCCGAATGGGGGTTGGAACTGTTTTAGCACTGAGCGCAACCATTGCTCCCAACATGCCACTGATGCGCATAAAGGGTAACGCATAATCAGCAATGGCCTGGATGATTTCGGCTTCGCTGAAATTCATGACGCTAGCCGACGACTTCCGGAATGCGGGCGACAATCTCAAAGGTAAAGTCCATGAGTTTGTTCACCAGCCAATGGCCGCCCCAACTCAGCGCCAGTAAAGTCACCAACAGTCGCGGCAGAAAGTTAATGGTTTGTTCATTGATGGAGGTGGCCGCCTGAAATACCGCCACACATAAACCCACAATCATACTGGGTACAATAATGGCGGACACCAGCAGGATCACCATAAACAGAGCGTCGTTCAGAATATCAACAAAGACCTCAGGACTCATAGCGCCTTACCCCATACCGTAACTGTTGACCAGGGTGCCAAACACCAGATTCCAACCGTCCACTAAGACAAACAGCATCAGTTTAAAGGGTAACGACACTATCATGGGGGACAACATCATCATACCCATTGCCATGAGGATTGACGCCACCACCAGATCCAGGATCAGAAAAGGAATAAACAGCATAAACCCTATTTGGAAAGCGGTTTTCAACTCACTGGTGATAAACGCCGGAATTAACACTGTCATGGGGACTTCTTCCGGGGAGCTCACTGAGTCTTCAATATTCGCCATTTGCACGAAAGTTTGCAGGTCTTTGATTCGGGTCTGCGACAACATAAAAGCACGAATGGGAATTATGGCTTCATCAATAGCTACTCTGGCGGTCATTTCCTCCTTCAAATAGGGCTGCAAGGCTTTGTCATTCATCTCTTCAAATACCGGTGCCATAATGAACATTGTCAGGAACAACGTCAGGCCAATCAGTATCTGATTGGAAGGTGATTGTTGCAGACCGATCGCCTGGCGCAAAATTGACATCACGACAATAATGCGGGTAAAACTTGTCATCATGATTAAAAACGCAGGCAGCAACGACAGCGCCGTCATAATTCCCAGTACCTGCAGGGTCATGGTGTAATCCTGCGTACCATCGGGATTGGTGGTAACCGTCAGCGCCTGAATTCCAGGATTGGCCCATGCTGATTCAGGGAATATTGCTACCGTCAACAGCAGTAACAGGCTAAGTGTTTTTATCATTGGTTTCGCCCTGAAGCTTTTTTTGTTGTTGTAAAAATCCGGCAAATGTTTGTTTTAACGACTCTTCTTTGCGAATTGCAGAAATTGGGGTCTCCAGTTTCGCCAGGTGATTTATATTGTGGCTGGTCACGCCCACCAGATGTTGCTCGTCACCAACCTGAATAACGGCTATCCGCTCCCGGGTGCCTACCATCATGCTGGCAACCGTTTTGATTTGCCCACCAGAACTTTGCACACCGGAAAAACGGCGCATAATAAAAGCCAATAACAGGATTACGGCTATCACCAATAGCAATGAAAATCCTACAGATAACCAGGCAGACAGTGAGGTGCCAGGGGCGCTGTCTTGCGCGAAAGTAAAAGGGGAGACTGCCATCAGAAAACTGAATAGCAGCCATACTAACGTCGGAAAATAAGAATTATTTGAGCTTTTTAATACGTTCGATTTGACTGATAACATCCGTTAATCGGATCCCGAATTTGTCATTGACCACTACAACTTCACCGTGCGCAATCAGCGTACCATTTACCAGTACATCAAGTGGCTCACCTGCCACCCGGTCTAACTCCACCACTGAGCCCTGGTTCAATTGCAATAAATTTCTAATACTGATCAGGCTTCTGCCGACTTCCATTGATATAGTGACAGGAATATCCAGAATTGTATCTAGTTTTTTCTCTTCTTCTCCGGAAACGCCACCCGATTCAGAAAATTCATCCAATTCTGCCACCTGTACACCGGACATACCAGAAGCGGCATCGCCAGAAATTGAATCCTCAGATTCCGACTCGGCTTGTTCGGCCATTGCCGCAGCCCAATCGTCCATTGCATCATCTTCACCACTCATCTTGCTTTCCTCTTACTCTTTACAACACTAAATCATCTTCAAGGGTTTGCAGTTCGGCGTCAGAATCTATTCTGCGCCCACCTTTAGTTAACAGGTGTAACTGCGATTTAACCGAAACCGGTCTGGGAATACGCTCTACAATTTGCAATGCGATATTTTCCCTGGAGCGTCCCAATTTACTGCGGAAGGTAGGTAGACCTTCTATCAATACGGTAATGTATTCCGGCATATCTATGGGGATCACATCACCCACTTTCATTTTTACAATGGCTTCCAAAGGTAGCTCTAAATCCAACATATGGGTCGTCAGAGCGACGTTTACACCCAAAATTTCATCGCGCAGTGCTTTACTCCAACGCAAATCGGTGTCTTCTTTATCACTTTGAACACCGGCATCCAGCAACTCGCGAATAGGTTCTAACATGCTATAGGGCAAAGCGACATGGAAGTCGCCACCGCCACCGTCCAACTCAATGTGAAAGGAGCTAATCACCACCACTTCGGTGGGACTGACAATATTGGCCATTGCCGGGTTAACTTCCGAATCCAGATACTCGAATGACACATCCATCACCGGTCCCCAGGCTTCTTTGTAATCCTCAAAGATTATTTTCAGCAGCATCTGGATAATACGTCGTTCCGTGGGTGTAAACTCCCTTCCCTCAATCTTAGCGTGGTAACGACCGTCGCCACCAAAGAAATTGTCCACCAGGATAAACACCAGTCGGGCTTCCATGGTGATCAGACCGGTGCCTTTTAATGGACGAAAACGCACCATGTTCAGGCTGGTAGGAACAAACAGGGTGTGAATATACTCACCAAATTTAATCATCTGGATACCGTTGATTGACACCTCTGCAGAGCGCCGCATCATGTTAAACAGACTGACCCGCATGTGCCTTGCAAATCGCTCGTTCACCATTTCCAGGGTAGGCATCCGACCCCGAACGATCCTATCCTGCGACGAAAAGTCATATTCCATCGCAGAGGAGGACATATCCGATTCTTCTACATCCTCTTCTTCAACTTCGTCGACCCCATGCAACAGGGCATCAATTTCGTCTTGTGATAATAAATCGCTCACTGTCTCAGCCTCTGATAACTATCTCGTAATTTACTGCATTACAAAACCGGTAAATAATACCTGCTCGATTACAGGATTACCGGCAATTTCCTGCATCGCTTTTTGTACTTCGCGCAATGACTGCTCTTTCATAGCAATCTTTCCGGCTTCGGTAACCAGATCATCCGCATTGGAGCTACTGAATACCCGCAATAATGTGCCTTCAATCATAGGTATATGCATTTTTGCCGTTTCCTCGGCATCAGTGCCCCGCACCATTAATTGCACTTTAATTTGCACTAACCGGTCGCGTCCGGAGCCGGGAACATTGAATACAAATGGCCGAGGCATGGCAACATAAAGTGCCGTGCCAACATTCGTGCTACCAATACCACTCACCTGCTGTTGTTGCTGCTGTGCAACTTCTTCGGTTTCTAATTCATCCAGGGCAGATTCATCGCTACTATCTCCCAACAGAAAAAATGCAGCCGCGGCACCAATGATCACTACGACAGCGGCGGCGATTATAATCATCATCTTGCCTTTTTTCGGGGCGCTTTCTTCCATTTGTAGTTCTTGTTCAGCCATTTTCTGGTTCTCTGCTAGTTAATTAGCTTTATTATGGATAACACCCTATGTGTAACGCAACATCCTGGCGCAATCTATCCACGATTTAAGCAAAATAATCAATTCCTTCCGGTTTATCGACGGTTACTGAGCTAACATCGCTATTAGATTCGGCTTCCAGGTCATCCATTGCTTCTTGCCCTTTACCTGAAGCAAAGTTTTGTCCATCGCCCTCTCCTTTTTGACCCTGCTGTTCTTCATGCACCGAAGACTGGCCTAATTCAATCCCCTGCTGTTCCAGTAATTCTTTCAAGCGGGGCTGGTTTTGTTCCAACACTTCACGAGCGGCCTGAGATTGAACCACCATACTCACGGAGGCAGAATCGCCTTGCATACTAATTTTAATTTGCATCTGACCCAGCTCAGGTGGATCCAGTCGGATATCCGCCACCATATTCTTCTGGTTCATCATCACCTGAACTTTATTGGCCAGCTCCTGGGCAGCTTCCGGCTTTTGGATATTTACAGCCTTGTCGAAGGCTTGATTTTGCAAAGTTTGCTGCTGTGTTTTTTGTGCCTCTACCTGAGCCGCATTTGACTCACGCGTAGCCAGGCTGTTGTTAAAGCTGGTAAGCATGCTTTCCCGGGTTTGTGTATCCAGTCCACTTTGTGTCTGAGCCACACTTACCATCTGTTGCAACGCACTACCTATACGCTTTTCTAGTGCAATGCCATCCACGGCGCCAGCTTCAGCCTGGATCGCCTCTGCCACGACTTTACTGATATTAATACCAGGTTCATGCCCTGCTTTTAACTGCTCTTTAAATTCGGCGGTCACATTTTTCAGACTATCCAGAAACTTCTTACCCGCCTCGGTTTGCCCAACATCAGAAGACTCGATTCTGCGAGTCAGATTATCAATGGCGGCAATTTTACCTTCAACAGATTCAGAAGCCTTGTCTAATTCATTTAACAGCTGAGTCAAATTCAACTGCTCCGGTTTAATTGTTTCCTGATCTGACAAGGTACTGGAAGCTGTATTTTCTCCACCTTGCAGGCTCACTTCAGGTTCAGGTTGAGGCGAAGGGATAGGCGCAGTTTCTGTGTCTGTTCTGAGCTCATCTTCCACTTCTGTTACCAGTGTCTCGTTGAGTAACTCCGCAGGTGTTTGCCCCTGGCCTTCATGCTCAGTATCTTCTGCACCCGACTGCGCCCCTGACGTTGGCGCCGACTGCGCAGCCAACTCTTCCAGGCTTACTGTATTTTGACCGCCAGGTTCATTATTTTGTTCAGCCAATAACATTAGCAATGCCACGTCCTGGGGGTCGGGCTCTTCTACTTTCAATATGTCAGACATCATTTGCTTTAGTGCCAGATCATCGTTGAGCAACTGCTTAATTTCTTCATCTGACAGGCTACGGATAGTTTTATCCATCGACTTCATTTGATGCATATCGAGAGGCTGCCCGGCATTAAGCAGTTTGTCTTTAAGCTGCTGTCGCCAATTTTCGGTTTCGGCCGTCAGCAAATTGTCATCGCTACTCGCTTCCGAATCGATTCTGGTTTGAGCATCATCTGAACTCCCAACATCAATAGTGTCATTCGGAATATCTTGCAACAAAACCGACTTGCCACCGTCAGGTGATTCAGGAGCAGGAGCATCTGTTTCAACGTCGGGCTTTACCGTATCCATCTCAATTTCAGATTTTATCGTATCCACTGCCTGAGTTTGTGGTTCGGCGCCGGAATGACCATTCAGTTTTTGAATGATACTGACCCACTCATCATGCAATTCATCACCTTGCTGCTTTTTACCCGGGGTCGAATTACCCGCTTCAGCGCCATCGCTGCCAGGTGATTTTTGCAGTACAAATCCTGACTCAGCCTTGTCGCCCGGCACAGCTTCAATGGCTTTGCTGGATTTTCCTGATTCAGACTTTACGTCACTGTAACCGCGATAACCGGCGTCCGAAGCACCGGCATCAGACCCGCCAATCATGATCTTGGCAAATTCACTACCAGTCCCTGAAACTTCAGGGCTCACATCACCGACAAACAGTTTATTGGCGGCAACATCATTATTAGAAGCGGCAACTTGTTGCATATTTGTTCACCTGATTAAGCCAGAAATTCCGCTTTATGCGGTCAGAACAGCGATTTACCGTCAAATTTCTGTGGTGTTTAAACTCTGAAACAACTGAAAGCATAAAGCAGGCCAGTTTTTGAAGAATAGTCAGGGTTGGGATAATGAAATTGGAATTTGCTAACTAGAAAGCGGGTTTTGCTGAACGTAAAAACTTTTGCAATGCAAATTCGTCGAGCATGTTTTGTTCCTGTCGGTTCAGTTTTGCCTGCAGGGCTCTGGCGTTTTTGTCCAGTAACATCTCAACCGCTTTGCGTTTTTTTTGTTGTTCCAGCCACAACTGCTTTCGTTGTTCCGCAGCTTTTTTAGCATCATGAATAATTTGCTGTTGCTGTGCGCAAGCTCTGTCGAGTTTAGTAATAAAGGACTGATGATGAGAAAAAGACAAGGCTTCCAGACCATTGGCGGCCTTTTCCTGAATTTTCTTAAAGTAATCCAGTCGATATTGCATTAACCCATCTAATCTTTCCTGATTTTGTAATACGTAAGCCTGAGCTTTTTGAAAATCAGACGCGGCTTTTTCTTCTTTTTCGGTTTCCCATTTAGCGACCATTTGCAGTTGCTTCGTCATCAGGCTTTAGCTCCAAATTTCTGTGCTAACTGCACCATACCGGTCAGGCTCTCATCATAGGGGATGATATCCTTCATACCCTGTTGCAGAAAAAGATTGATCACAGGCTCGGCCTTGATTGCCAGATCTATTCGAGGATCCGTCCCTCTGTTGTAGGCACCAATACTGATTAGATCCCGATTTTGTTGATAGGTAGAATATACCTGCCTGATACGACGCGCCGTCTGCAGATGTTCCTCGCTGACCACTTGTGGCATTACCCGACTAATAGAAGATTCAACATCTATGGCTGGATAATGACCAGAATCAGCCAGGGTTCGGGATAATACGATATGCCCGTCCAAAATGGCACGGGCTGCATCTGCTATCGGATCCTGCAAGTCATCGCCTTCGGTCAGCACTGTATAAAACCCGGTAATTGACCCCTGGTTTTCGGCACCATTCCCCGCTCTTTCTACCAGCGCTGGCAATCTGGCGAATACCGAGGGTGGGTACCCTTTAGTTGCCGGTGGCTCACCTACCGCCAGCGCAATTTCCCGTTGGGCCATGGCATACCTCGTCAATGAGTCAATCAACAGCAAGACGTTCATACCCTGATCGCGAAAATACTCAGCGATACTCACGGCCGTTTCACAGCCTTTTAAACGCATTAAGGGAGATGTATCTGCCGGCGCGGCTACCACGACAGATTTATGGCGCTCTTCTTCGCCCAGAATCTCATGAATAAACTCTTTCACTTCCCGGCCCCGTTCACCCACCAGGCCAACCACCACCACATCGGCCGTGGTTCCTCGCGTCATCATGCCCATCAAGACACTTTTACCAACACCACTACCGGCAAACAGGCCCATTCGCTGTCCCATGCCCACCGTTATCATTGCGTTAATTGAGCGAACACCAACGTCCATGGGTTGTTTAATGGGTTTACGGATTAGCGGATTCATGGGAGGTCGCGTAAAAGGCACATATTCCGTGGTTTTTAGGGCACCTAAGCCATCGATAGGATGACCGTTGCCATCCACCACACGACCCAACAATCCCATACCCACTGCGATACCTTGCTGACGCGCCAATGGTTGAACCCGGGAACCTGGTACTATGCCTTTTACAGCTTCGGTAGGCATCAAATATGTAACGCTGTCACCAAAGCCCACCACTTCTGCTTCAATCTCGCCGTCTATTGTCTGTACCAGACACTGACTGCCCACCGGCAACTGGCAACCAACGGCTTCCAGAGTCAATCCGATGCCACGTACCAGTTTGCCCGCGGCCACTGTCGTTGATTGTGGTACCTGTGATTGCAGTTCTTTAATTTTGGAAAGAATTCGTTGCGTCATAGCATCCGGCCGGAAAATTATTTGGTCTCTCTTTCTTTGAGGCCCTGTTCTAATAAAAACTTGTCCAGGGTTTCCCTTACCCGGCGTTCGATGGAAATATCGACCGCATTAGAATCCGTTACTATTTCGCAGCCGCCTTGTGACTGGCTAACACTTTCCACCAGAATCCAGTTGTGCTGCTGAATTTCTTCATCGGAAAAATGTTGTTTAACCAGTGTCAGATCCTCCGGATGCAGGTGTATCTGGTAGCCATTTTCTCTGACCGGTAACACCTTGAGGCCAGACTTCAATGCTTCGAAAATGACGTTATCATTGAGCTGTACTTCCGTGCGTATCACAGAGCGAGCCAATGCCACGGCCAGTTGTGTCAATTCTTTTTCAAGTTCAGTTTCCACTAAAGATAAGGGTTCTTGTAGCGAAGCATTGAGTGACTGCCAGGCCTGCATTTGCTGCTGAATAATGTCGCGCCCTTCCTGCAAACCTTCATTAAGACCCTGCTCATAACCTTGCTTTTGGCCTTCTTCAATACCTTTGGCAAGGCCCTCTTCATGACCTTTCAACTGACCTTCGTCCAGTCCCTGTAAAAAACCTTCTTCGTAAGCTGCCTTGCGGATGGCTTCTATTTCTTCTGCCGTAGGAGGTAGAATTTCTTCCTCCTCTTCCGGTGGCTCCCACTTCCAGTCAGATGTTTTATTGAAAGCGTTACTTTCACTCTTAAACCTGGGCGACGGATCTTCTACATAAGGAATATCAAAGGCTTTAAATTCCTCATTTTGTTTATCATCAACAAAATCAACCATCTCACACCACCACTAATTGATTACAGGAACTCTTCGCCGCCACCGCCGCCAAGCATAATTTCACCGGCGTCAGCCAACCTCCTGGCCACAGACAGGATTTCTTTTTGTGCCGTTTCCACTTCGCTTATCCGTACAGGCCCCAAGGCTTCCAGGTCGTCCAGTAACATTTCTGCGGCACGTTTTGACATATTGCTGGCAATTTTATCACGCAAGCCCTCATCGGCACCTTTGATAGCTTTGATCAGTACGTCTTGCTGAACTTCACGCAAGATCGACTGAATAGCCCGGTCATCAACATCTGCCAGGTTATCAAAGACGAACATCAAATCCTGAATTTGTTGGCTCATTTCCTCATCCTGTTCACGGATGGCATCCATTAACTGGCCTTCGATGTTGGTATCCAGGTAGTTCATGATATCTGCGGCAGATTTCAGGCCGCCCATTTTGGCTGCCTGGGTACCGGCCTGGCCGGCAAATTGTTTCTCCATAATTTCGTTTAACTCCTGCAATGCAGCTGGCTGTACTTCTTCCAGGTTGGCAATACGCATCATCAAATCCAGACGAACTTTTTCCGGGAACTGCGACAAAATTTCGGCAGATTGTTCGGGATCCAGATAGGCCAATACAATGGTTTGGATCTGCGGGTGCTCGTTCCGGATAATGCCGGCCACCTGTTTGGAATCCATCCACTTGAGTGAATCCAGACCTTTCGCACCACCACCCACTAATATCTGATCTATCAGGTTGGCAGCTTTAACTTCACCCAAGGCAGCCGTCAGGGCTTTCTTCACAAAGTCATGACTGTGGAAACCAATGGTACTGTAGTTTTGAATCTCTTCGATAAAGTGCTTATGGACTGCGGTGATCCTCCCCTGGGTCATGTCATCCATGGTGGCCATGGCCTGACCCAATTTTTGAACCTGCTTAGGCTCCATGTGTTTCAGGATTTGCGCCGCGTCTTCCTCTGAGAGGCTGAGAAGCAAGATTGCTGCTTTCTCTACCCCTTCCAGCTTACCAACGTCGTAGCCAATATCTTCTGCTTCTTCAGCCATAACTTATTCATCCAACATCAACCATCCGCGCACTACCTGCGCTGACAGTTCAGGTTCATTAGCAACCAATGCACGTACGGCTTTTAATACATCTTCATCTTTATGCAGGTCTGGTAACATCAAAGAACCATCTGCGGCAAAGCCTACTGCATCTTCATCAAACTCCTGAGTTAACATAGTGATGGTTTCATCACCCAAGTCAAGACTTTGATCCACATTGAACTCTTCTTGTTCAGTCGTGTCTTCTGGGTAAATCAGACGTTTCAACATTGGACGCACAATCGCCAGAATCAATACAATAATAATCAGACCACCCATTACTAACTTCAAGGCGCGCATTGCCCATGGTTGTTCCCATAATGGGATTTCTTTTTCCAGGCCTGTATCAATACGACTAAATGGAATGGTAACTATTTCCAGTGAATCACCACGGGTGACATCAAAACCGATACCACCCTGTAACAAGCGACGCAGATTTAACAACTCTTGTTGGGAGCGTGGTTCATTGGTTTCATTGCCTTCAGCATCAGTCGTATTTTTATAATCTACCGCAACCGACACACTCAGCCGACGAACAACGCCAGTTTGCTGCTTGGTGTGGCTGATGGTGGTGTCCAGCTCAAAATTACGTGTGGCTTCTTTATGGGTTCTGCCTGGCGAAGTTCTGGTGGAATTTGCACCGGCATTGTTCTGAGGAATATTGGCATCCAACGGAGGCTGATTGGTTAATGCGCCGGGTACACCGGCAATCATACTACCCACACTGTTTTCTTCTACCGTCATCTCACTGCGTACTGCCGGTAAATCGGGGTTGTAACGTTTTTGGGTTTGCTCAGTGGAGGTAAAATCCATGCTGACATCCACCTGAGAGGTGTAGTTACCTAGACCTAAAACCGGGATCAAAATAGAATCAATTTTACCCTGATATTCCGCTTCACGCTGCTTAACGATTTCAAACTCTTTTCTGGAACGGGCGGAAATGGAATCCTGTGAACCCGAATTTAATAAGCGACCATTGCTGTCAGTTACCGTGACACGATCAGGATCAATAGTTTCTACCGCTGAAGCCACCATATCCACGATGGCATCCACTTCTTCACTGTTAAGAATCGCACCACGGCGCATAGTTATAACCACTGTGGCACTGCCGCGAGATTGTTTGCGGGCAAACACATTTTCACGAGGCATAGCCAACAAGACTTTGGCTTTATTGACGTTAGCCATGTCTTCGATTGTGCGGGCAATTTGTTGCTCACGGGCGTGTTTCAGGCGTTCCTTTTCAACGCGTTGACTAACACCAAACCCCATATCCTGCATAATAATGTCAGTACCGGAATTCGGAGCCTGAGATAAACCTTGTCTGGCTAAAGACAATTTAATGGCTTCATACTGGTCTTCCGGAACCAAAATCGTGTTGCCTTCCAACTGATAGGGGATCTGTGCTACATCTAAATGATCCAGCGTCTGGATCAGTTCATCAGTGGGAAGTTTCGCCAGCGGACGATAGTCCGGTTCTTGTGCCCAAATCACGATAAAGATGGCAATCGCCACACATATCACCAGGGCTACTACCAGGATAATCTGGCGCAACATATCTACGCTGCCCAAAGCATCCATAAAGCCGGATTTCTGTTCTGCCGATTCCAGGTCCAGGTTATCGCCTGGTACGGTTAAGTCTGTAGTTGCGTCAGCCATCTGTTATCGCTCCGTTATACCGGCATTTGCATAATTTGCTTGTAAGCTTCCATTACTTTATTGCGCACCTGCACGGTAGCCTCAAAAGCAATGCCTGATTTCTCTTTTGCCACCATAACATCCGCAAGACTAAGTGTGGTGTCACCCATTTCGAAACGGTTACCCATTTCTTTCGCGTGCAATTGCATGTTATTCACACCATTAATCGCTGAACTGAGCATGTCGGCAAAATTTTCACGGGAAGGATTGGTTTGCAAGTCTACAGAGGGCGTCAACTCAGTTTTCGTTTGAGCCGCCAACATTTGCATTTCTCTGTATAAGGAATCTGCTTTGATATCCATCACTCTCTCCAGGAATCTGTCACTTTGACAATTTCCCTTTGTAAAGCAATGATGATGCCAACAATGTTTTATTGTTATTTAACAGCTAGTTAGGCGTTGACATGGATAATTTTGACAGTGCTTCAGGCATGACAGGACCGCCAGTGACAGAAAAATGTCACCGGAGGTTTAGTTATGTAAATAGGTGTTTTATCAAGCCGGTAGGTCGATACCCATTTCCCGCATTTTTGCCAGTTTGTAGCGTAAGGTTCTGGGGCTAATTCCCAGCTTTTCGGCAACATCCTTGCGCTTGCCATTGCAGGAAATAAGCATTTCCAGAATGATTTGGTTTTCCTGGTGTTTAAGTTCCTGCCCCAGCAGGTCGCTACTTTGCGGTTCCGACTCTGCAGAGGAAGCTATCTCTATGTCATGAATATGATTGTCCAGCATCAGTTCGTGCTCTGTGATGAGGTTTCCGTCACAGAGAATTAAGGCTCTTTGAATCACATTCTCCAGCTCCCTGACATTTCCCGGCCAGGGATGTAGCAATAGCTTTTGCCTGGCGGCAAAGCTGATATCCGGTATCCGGTACCCCTGGCGCAGTGCATGGCGCTCTACCAGGTGTTCCGCCAATGGTACAATATCCCCAACTCGCTCATTAAGCGGTAACCAGTGCAGCGGAAATACATTCAGTCGATAATAAAGATCTTCCCTAAACAAACCGTTTTGTACCGACTGCATTAGGTCCCGGTTACTGGTGGCGATCACACGCACATCCAGTTTTATGGTCTTACGACTGCCTAAGCGCTCTACTTCTCGCTCCTGCAAGACCCGCAACAATTTGGCCTGCAACCCTAAATCCATTTCGGTCACTTCATCCAGCATAATAGTACCTTGCTGGGCTTGCTCAAATTTACCGATCGAGGTTTGTAGAGCACCAGTAAAAGCGCCTTTTTCGTATCCGAACAAGGTAGCTTCCAGCATGTTTTCAGGAATAGCGGCACAGTTAATTGCTACAAATGGGCCGTCTGCCCTGCTACTTTGTTCGTGGATGTAGCGCCCCAACACCTCTTTACCCGAACCACTGGGTCCTAACACCATCACAGTAGCATCTGTTTTCGCCACTCTTTGTGCTAGTTGCAACAGGCGCTGACTGGACTCGTCACCCACTACCGGCTTGAAGCCATCTTCTGACTGGGCCGGTGCATATCGGGCAATAAGGTTTAACAACACATCCGGCTCAAAAGGCTTAGCGATGTAATCTGTTGCCCCGGATTGCATCGCCGTTACCGCGTCGTCAATTTGAGCGTAGGCCGTCATCAAAATGACAGGGAGGTTTGGAAACTTGTTTCTCACTACCTGTAATAACTGAATACCGGACATACCGGTCATCTGTATATCACTGACGATAAGATCGACTTTAACTTCATTAATGCGAGAAATGGCTGTTTCTGCGCATTCACAGACAACAACTTTATAACCACCTAACTCAAGCGTATCGTAGAGTGCTTCCCGTAATCCCTGGTCGTCTTCCACCAGCATTACACATTTCTGGTTCATGCGAATTCTCCTGCCATATTCACGGAGCCTGTTGTCTCAGATAGTTCTGATTGGTCTGATTGCTTAAGACCATGCTCATTTGCTTTATTGCTTAGCAGCGCAACCGGGAAGCGCAACGTAAAAGTAGCGCCACCCGCATCATTATTTTTTGCTGTTACCTGACCTTTGTGACTGGTCATTACCGCCCTCACTACCGCCAGGCCAAGCCCTGTCCCCTGGGTTCGGGTGGTAAAAAAGGGTTCAAACAACTTTTCCCGATCTTTTACTGGTATTCCCGGCCCGTTGTCACAAACCGATAACGCCAACCAGGAGTCGTCTTGACTAAGGCCAATATCGATACTTGTAGCCCCCACCGATTGGGCGTTTTGCAGCAAATTATTTAGTGCGCCAGAAATCGCCGTTGAATTACCGAGGATTACATAATTGCCATTCGCGGAGTGGCAGTTAATCTTCAATTGCAGATCGGTTTTTTCTTCCAGGGTGTCACAGGAGAGTTGTTGGCAAAGTGTTATTAAGTCCACTTTTTCAATGATATTTTCAGCACCGCTTTTGGCAAACAGCAACATATCGTTAATTTGCTTTTCAAGGTCTTTAAGTCGGGTAATTAGCTTTTCACTAAATCGTGTCTGCCTGGTACAAGCCAATCCGGTAGATTGCAGGTTTCGCGCGTAAAGCAAAGCTGCTGACAAAGGGGTTCGCAATTGATGGGCCAGTGAAGCCATCATTTTCCCCAGCGAACTCAATCGGTGCATGTGGCTAACTTTGGTCTGCAAAGCACGGGTTTCAGTGAGGTCGGTCAGGTGAATAAGTTGCCCGGGGATACCGGGAATTTTGGATATGGAAAACTTCACTTTACGTCCGCTGACCAGCGACACTTCCAGGCCATCATCTTTTTGAGGCACAAAATAATGACGAATTACCTCTCGCCAGGGCATGGCGTGAATATCTTTCTGAAAAAGTTTCCTCGCGCCTTTATTCGCTAATTCCACAACCCCCAAGCGGTTGATAAACACGATCCCCGCCGGAATAGCCTGAAAGGCAGCACGTAACTCTTCTGACAGGCAGGCACCAGAATCAGATAAAGATTCAAATCTTAAATTACCGGCCTGACCGGACTGTTGAATATAACCTGACTGAATGTTGTTCACCTGCATGTCAAAAATAAGTCATCAATATGAATGACCATCCAATGCACAGGTTGTGCCAACTATTATTTATTTAAAATTCAGTAAGTTAGGGAAGGTTTCAGTTACTAACAAGTGGTAGTGTTTGTAAGTAACGGAGTCAATTTCTTGTCAATTCAGCAAAGCAACCCAGTTATCATAGCTGCTTGGCAATATTGTATTTACGCATTTTTTCTACCAAAGTGGTGCGACGCATGCCTAAAAACTCCGCCGAGCGGGCCACTACCCAATCATGCTGGTCCAACGCCTGAGTGATCATATTCACCTCAAGATCTGAGAGGTACTCCTTAAGATTTACCCCTTCTGCCGGTAAATCGGGGTCAATAAACCGTCCGTTTTCGACGGTTGTATCCACATCATCGTCGTAATCGTCTCCATCATCACTAAACAAACTGTTCAGAGCTTCGCGCTCCAACAATTCTTCAGGGTATTCAGGATTAAACTCTTCAACGGAAATGTGTTGATACTTGATGGGCAGATCTTTGACATCAACCACCTGGTTAGGGCAAAGGATGGTGAGTCGTTCTACCAGATTGGATAATTCACGTACGTTACCCGCCCACTTGTGCTCCATCAATGACGCCAGTGCTTCTTCAGTAAACTTGATGCTTTTGCTGGCTTCGTTTTCAAAGCGGGACACCAATTCCTGCATCAGCAGTGGTATATCTTCTTTTCTTTCTCTGAGTGCCGGGCTGTCGATTGGAAAAACGTTCAAGCGATAAAACAAGTCTTCACGAAACTTGCCAGCTTCTATCATATCTTCCAGATTGCGGTGAGTTGCCGCAATAATGCGCACATTACAAGGAATGGGTTTGGTACCGCCCACTCTTTCATAGGTTCTTTCCTGCAGCACACGTAACAGTTTCACCTGCATTTGCAGTGGCATGTCGCCAATTTCGTCTAAAAATAAGGTACCGCCCTCGGCCAGTTCAAAGCGGCCTTTACGGGAACTGACCGCGCCGGTAAATGCACCTTTTTCGTGACCAAACAATTCGCTTTCCAGTAATTCACCGGGAATAGCCCCACAGTTTACCGGAATAAACGGCCCTTCTTTGCGCTGCGACAAAAAGTGTACGTTTCTGGCTACCACTTCTTTACCTGTGCCGGACTCTCCCAGCACAAGCACATTGGCATCTGTAGGTGCAACCTGCTCTATCATCCGGCGTACATTCTGAATTTCCTGACTTTTACCCACCAGACTCCGAAATAGCTTGGTTTTTTGCGTGCTTTTGTTTTGTCCCGGCTTGCGTCGCACATATTCCTGACAGCGATGTAATAACTTGGTTAAAACAGGATAGGTAATGGGTTCTTCCAGTAAGCCCATAACATTAGGAATGGACACCAACTTTTCTGAGTTGCCTACAGCGATAAAAGGAAAGGCAGGAAATTTTTCAATAACATCGGACGCCAGCTCGCCGGCATCGCCATCAATCAGTACAGCATCTAATGCTGCTTCGCGTTTCAACGTTGCAATTGCCTGTTCGAAACTGGCCGTCTCAGATTGATCACCTAAAAAGCTGATCACGGTGGAAAGATTATTTCGTCTGGACTCTTGCGAACTTATAACCAGAATGCGACTCATTGAAAATCCGTAATACCGATAATGTTATTATTGCTTTTTGCCTAGTTTGCTTCTGATCGCGAAGACTTTCAAGTAAGTAGATGAAATATCTACATTATAAGCAACAAATTAAACAAAAAGACGAATAAAAAGCATACCCGCAGCACGTTTCCGGGACTATAAGACATAAGTATGATAAAGGCGCTGAACGCGCCTTTAAGGATTTGGGTTAGTAAATCAGCCGATGATTATCCCAATAAGGATAACACCTGACTTTGTTGCTGATTAGATTGCGCCTGCACCGCAATGTTAGCCTGACTCAGTATATTATTCGCTGCCAGATCAGATGCAGCCTGAGCAAAATCCGTATCCTGAATACGGCTGCGTGCAGCAGCTTCGTTTACCGTTGATTCGGTTAACTGGCGGGCGGTACTTTCAAAACGATTTTGAATCGCACCAAACTCAGCTCTGTTACTGCCGACAGTTTCAACAGCGTCATCAGCAGAGTCTAATGCTGCCTGAGCACCTGACTGAGTACTGATATCTGCACTTAAAATGCCAGATAAAGCACTGCCTAAATCACGGGTATTTACGCCAATAGTTTGACCGGCCTGAGAGCCCGACTGAAAATTAATGGTACTGTCAGCGGTAAATAGCTGATTGCCATTAAAGTCAGTATTCTCCAGGGTGCTACGGATATTATCCTGCAACTGGGTGACTTCTTGCTGCAACGCGCTGCGATCAGCATCTGTCAGTAAACCATTGCCCGCCTGAATCGACAGTTCCCGGATTCGGTTAACATCGTTTGTTACCCCGGATAAAGCCGCATCGCCAACCTGTGCCAGCGAAATACCATCGTATACATTATTTAACGCCTGCTGGTTACCGCCAATCTCACTGGTGAGACGGTCAATAATCTGCTGTGCCGCTGCACCATCAGACGCACTGTTAATCTGACGACCACTGGCCAGACGCTCTAAAAGATTGTTTTGTCGTTCCTGCACCTGCTGTAAAATCGAGTTGCCGGAATTATTTGAGACTATGCCTACCATACATACCTCCTATACCTCACAAGTAAGGATAGCAGAAAATGTTCATTTGTTAACCATAATTATTGTGAATAGGTTATCAATTTGAACATCACTGCAACTGAACCACTAAACAAATGTTGAATCAGTAAATTTCATACTTTTCAGCCAACTAGACTAAATTAAGGCCTAATAATAAAATCAGACTGAAGAACAACAAAATCATGTCGTTACAAAAATGTTGGCAAGCTCGAATATAAATAAATGAAAAAAGATAAAATTGCAGTTTTAGGTTTTGAGTATGTCGGCTTGCCACTTGCTGTTGCTCTTGCTGAAAAGTATTTCGTGACTGGTTTCGATATATCTTCCAGGCGAATAAAAGAGCTTACATCAGGGTTCGATAGAAACAGAGAATTGTCTGGAGCAGCTCTAAATAAAAGTTCCTTGCTTTTTATTCGAAATCTATCGGACCTGGCAACCTCAAACATATATATTGTAACTGTTCCAACCCCCATATACTCAGACCACAAACCTGACCTGACGTTTCTAAAACAAGCATCCATACTGGTCGGTAACTATTTACAAAAAGGGGACATGGTGATTTTTGAATCTACGGTGTACCCTGGTGTTACCGAATACGAATGTTTACCGCTTTCAGAGGAGCATTCACAATTGAGTGTTATTACTGAATGTGGTTTGGGCTACATTGCAAAACGGATTACTCCGAGTGACAAAGACATAAACTTTACAAATATTACCAAAGTCACATCTGGGGCAAAGCGAATTGACGCAATCTACAGCTACGTTATAACTGTTGGCACCCATTTAGCGCTTACGACCAAAGTAGCGGAAACTGCGAAAGTAATCGAAAACACTCAACGAAATTTAAATATTGTATTAGTCAACCAACTGGCCCAACTATTCGCCATATTGGAAATAGACGCAAAGTTAGTGCTTGATGCAGCTAAGACAAAATTGAGCTTTTTGCCATTTCAATCCGGCTTGGTAGGAAGTCATTACCTGGGTGTTGACCCTTATTATTTGTACCAAAAATCGGAAACGGTAGGGTATATACCCGATATAATATTAGCAGGTGGACGACTGAATGGTTGCGTGTAGAGTATGTGGCGCAACAGATAACAAAAAAATGAGTAAGCGAAAAATAACTTTGCACACAGGTAAGGTCCTTGTTCAAGGAAATCTCCCTGACATTCAGAAATCCAAAGTGATAGATACGGTGAAAGAACTGGAAAATTATGTCAGTTCAGTTTCAATATATGATCCTCTTGCCGATATAGAAGATGTGCAATCAAAATTCAACTTAACTGTTTTGGAAAAAACAGTGGATGCAGAGTTTGATGCACTGGTATTAGCGGTTACTCATGAAGAGCCGATACAAAATATTTACGAATTCGTTAACACTCTAAAATCAAAGTATTTGATATATGATCTGAAAGAAGTGTTACCTGAAAAATATACCGCAATGAGGTTGTGATGAAGAAATTTGCATTGATCGGTGCTGCAGGATATGTGGCCCCCCGACATATGAAGGCCATCAAAGAAACAGGCAATCAACTCGTTGCTTGCTTAGACCCTAATGACAGTGTTGGAATTATTGATTCATACTTTCCTGAAGCGTCTTTTTTCACTGAATTTGAACGATTTGACCGTCATATCGATAAGCGCAAACGCAATGAAGATGCGGTAGATATGATATCCATCTGTTCCCCAAATTACTTGCACGATTCCCACGTTCGCTTTGGGCTGCGTTCTGACTGCAATGTAATCTGTGAAAAACCGCTGGTACTAAATCCATGGAATATTGATGCGTTGCAAGAAATTGAGAAAGAAACCGGTAAACAGGTAAGCACTATTTTACAGTTGCGATTACATCCCAGTGTCATTGCCTTAAAACAAAAGTTAGCAGCCACAAAGCCAAACAAAAAACTCGATGTAGATCTGACATACATAACGTCCAGAGGTCAGTGGTATCATCGTTCATGGAAAGGTAATTTAGATAAGTCTGGTGGCATTGCCACCAATATCGGGGTGCATTTTTTTGATTTATTGCATCATTTATTCGGTCACGTACAAGACTGCCAACTACACATGTCTACCCCAACAACAGCTGCAGGATATCTGGAGTTCGAATTGGCTAGAGTTAGATGGTTTTTGTCTATTGATGTGAACTCATTACCCGCTGAAATTAGATTAAAAGGGCAACGCACATACAGAAGCCTTCAACTGAATAATGAAGAGTTCGAATTCTCCGGAGGCTTTACAGACTTGCACACCGAGAGCTATAAGCAAATTTTAAAAGGGAAATATTTTTCGTTAGAAGATAACCGTGTAGCAATTGAAACTGTCGCCAAAATTCGCAATATGCCATGCACCAGTAACCAACACTTTACTCATCCTTTTGCAGGAAACGGATAACCATGACGTACCAAACTCATGAGAGCGCAATTGTTGATAAAGGTGCTGTAATCGGCAGCGGTACAAAAATCTGGCATTGGACACATATTTGTTCGACAGCCAAAATAGGAAAGAACTGTAGCTTAGGTCAAAATGTATACATTGGGCCAAACGTAGTTATTGGTAATAATGTAAAAATACAAAATAATGTCTCAGTATATGAAGGTGTCATACTTGAGGATGACGTCTTTTGCGGCCCCTCGATGGTTTTTACAAATGTTTATAATCCGCGCTCTGCCGTTAACCGCAAGGAACAGTTTCGAAAGACAATTGTAAGACAAGGAGCTTCATTGGGAGCTAACTGCACAATCGTATGCGGAAACGAAGTAGGTAGTTATGCTTTTGTAGGCGCAGGGTCAGTTATCAATGAAAGCGTACCTGATTTTGCACTTGTCGTGGGTGTTCCAGGAAAACAAATCGGCTGGATGAGCACATGGGGAGAAAAACTTGATTTACCTTTGGTCGGTGAAAAAGAAGTCAAATGTCCTTTCACCGGAGAATATTACCGTTTAATCAACAATGAAGTTTTCAGGGTTTAATAAGTGCAATTCATTGACTTACAAGCGCAACAAAAGGTATTGAAGCCCCAAATTGACAAACGCATTCAAAAAATACTTGCTCATGGAAAGTATATTTTGGGGCCTGAGGTAGAAGAATTAGAGCAACGATTAGCTGAGTATATTGGCGTCAAGCATTGTATAAGTTGCGCAAACGGAACAGATGCATTGCAATTAGCATTAATGGCTAAAAATATTGGCCCGGGAGACATTGTTTTTACAACAGACTTTTCATTTTTTGCTACAGCTGAAGTCATTAAGTTAGTTGGTGCAACTCCTTGGTTTGTTGATGTAGATTTACAGTCTTACAATCTTTGCCCAAAAGCCCTCGAATCAGCCATTAAAGACTGCAACAATCAGCATCCGAATAAAGCTAAAGCGGTGATCTCAGTAGACATCTTTGGGCTTCCCGCCAACTACCCCCAAATTGAAAGAATCTGTAGAGAACAAAATATACTCTTAATTGAAGATGCAGCCCAAAGTTTTGGAGCGAGTTTAAATGGTGTTAAATGTGGTGCATTCGGCAATATCGCATGCACCAGTTTTTTTCCTGCGAAACCCTTAGGCTGTTATGGCGATGGAGGAGCAATTTTTACAAACGATGATGATACTGCCGAAACATTGCAAAGCTTAAGAGTGCATGGAAAAGGAGAGAATAAATACGACAACATAATGGTAGGTATGAACAGTCGGCTTGATACAATGCAGGCGGGAATTCTGCTCGAGAAATTACAAATTCTTGATGAAGAAAGAGAAAGACGTTGTGAAAATGCCGGCTATTTTAACCTCAAACTTGCCGAGTCGTACCACACCCCAACGCTCCAGAATAATATTCAACCCGCCTACGCTCAATATACGCTGCGCGCGAAACAGCTTCCCAGATACGCAGTCCTAAACAACCTTAAAAAACAAGGTATTCCTCACGCAATTTATTATGAACGCCCGTTAAGCCAACAGCAAGCGATGCGGGGGTGTCTTAAAAGTAAAACGAGCAACGCAGTACAAATTTGCCAGCAAGTTTTCAGTATTCCCTGCCACGCTTATCTTAGTGAAAAAGAGTTAGGCTCCATTGTGGAGGCATTGACAACATGAAATTGCTCACCGTCGTTGGTGCGAGGCCCCAATTTATCAAAGCAGCGGTAATTTCAAGGAATATTGCTGAACATAACCTAACGCACACGAAAATCTTCGAGGAGATCATTCATACCGGACAACATTATGATGATGCAATGTCAGATATGTTCTTTCGCGACTTAAAGCTCCCAAAGCCAGTTGTGAATCTAAACGTAAATAAGGGTACACACGGTGAAATGACTGGACAGATGCTTGAAAAGTTAGAGCAACAGATGCTGCAACGGAAGCCGGACTGTGTGCTCGTGTACGGTGATACTAACTCAACTTTGGCGGCGGCGCTCGCTGCAGCAAAACTAAAAATACCAATTGCTCACATCGAAGCGGGACTGCGTTCTTATAATCGCAATATGCCGGAAGAGATTAACCGGGTAATGACTGACCATCTTTCAAGTATTCTATTTGGCCCTACACAGCAAAGCATTGATAATCTCACGAAAGAAGGGATTACTAAAAATGTAAGCCTTGTTGGCGATGTTATGTTTGACTCTTTTAAGTACTATCATAAACAAATTTCCGACGAAGCACGTCAATTGTTTATGGCAAAGCACAACCTTCGCCATAAGGAGTTTATTCTTGCCACTTGCCATAGAGCTGAGAATACAGAAAGTAAACAGAAGGTTATCGAAATATTAGAGACGCTTGGGAAGTTAGCGAAAGAATTTAAAGTTATATTTCCAATGCACCCAAGAACACAAAAACACATTGAACAATACAATCTTTCTCATTTGCTTGAGAAGATTTTAGTTCTTCCCCCTGCTACATATGAAGATATGATAATTCTGTTGGAGCAAGCCAGATTTGTCATAACCGACTCTGGCGGTTTACAAAAGGAAGCCTGGTTTTCTGAGACGCCGTGTATAACTTTGCGCACTGAAACCGAATGGCCTGAAACACTAATGAACAATAATAACAGGTTATCTCCACCAGTACTGACGGATATTTTAAGCGCCTGTCTTCAAGCTTCCAAACACACCTTTATTCCATCATTAAATGCTTTTGGTGATGGAAGCACAGGCAGAAAGATAGTAGATAAACTTTTGAGTTATTGTAATCATTAACTCCATAGTTGTTAGTGGAAGAGCAATCTAGTTCATTCAGTGTTTTACTATGATAATACACTTTCACATAGTCGCTAAATACTATGACGATTGAGCTTGTAACTGCTATTAACAAAATATATTTACTGCTATGTTTTTGTAAAAAGCAGCCGTGTGGTGTTGATACGTCGTGAAATTATGGTGCTAACTTTACCGAAGGAGCATCTAAACGGCTCAACTTACCATCCGCCAAAAGAGATAGTGAAGAAACAAAACTTTTCAATGGTTATGTCGTTTGAAAATACAACTTAAAAGATAAAAGATGCTTAAAAATATAAACTTACATATTCATTCAAACGAAGAAGAGCAAGATTTAATTGAATCTGAATTAGCTTTAAAAGTAGATGAGAATTCCAAAGAGTCTAAAAATGCCTTACAGCGATTCATTCCTTCTCTAGCTCAAATAGTCAGCAAACACTCACAACAACGCTATTCCATTCTCTGTACCAAAAATAATGAATTTAATATTGTCGATCTCGGACTAGGGCGAGTGATATATGGATTCCATCCCAAACAGGAATCCTTAGATCAAGTTGAGTACTTTAAGAGAAAGAGTCCCTATGTGAGCTTGTTGGAAAGTGAGAATAAGTGTCAGCAACAATCTGAATCACCAAACCCTCTGAGCATTAGAGGAAACTCACAGTACAGCACTTTACAAAGCTACTCACCACTGCCAAAACAAGTAAACTGCCTTGTTATCTTTGGAATAGGTTTAGGATTTCATATTGAAACCTTACTTGACACCCATGACATTAAGCACCTCATTATTTACGAGCCTGAAATAGAGTTTTTTACATGCTCCACGATGATTGCACCATGGAAAAAAATATTAGAAATAGCAAAAGATAAAAATACTACGCTCTATATCCAGCTTGGAAAAGACGGCCGAGAGATTGTATCCGACATATCTCAGCTTCGGGAGCATTTTTCAATTAAAGGCTTCTATTTTTTGCAACATTACCAACATCCAATCTTCAATAGTATTTCGAGCCAATTAAACCAACGGAGCTGGTTGGATATCGAGGAAAAAGGAGTTTATTTTCAGCACAATGAGTCTTACCTGAATTATACCCCACCTTGGTGCCCGCCTATTGATATAGAAACACTTTCATGCGTGTCAGAGAAAAGCTCGTTATTGAAAAAAAATCTAGACGCACTTAAAAAGTTTTTTCCAGAAATTTATCGAGATTTCAAAGATTATATTCCCAAAATATGGATCCCTGTTAAGTCCCCTAATGGTGACATCAATATAGTCAAAAAAGACACGTTAACAAACTGGCATGGCAATTCCCCCAGAGATGAATCGTACTTAAACTTCGAAAACTTCAAAACACACCCAAATCGAGACGGTTTAATCCTTGGATACAATGGTCAAAAGCTAGCCCACTATAAACACTACCAATTTGTAAGAGCCACGGAGAAATTGCTTACTGATATTGAAGAGCAAAGCGGAGCCCTTCCTCAGAATATAAGTTCTATTATTCTGTTCGGGTTAGCTACGGGTTATCAACTGGAATATTTACTCGATGAACACCGGGTTGAAAGGTTATTCATCTGTGAACCCAATTCTGATTTATTTTACAGTTCACTATTTGCTATTGATTGGGCCAAGATCTTAGAGTCTTTCCGAAAAAATAATGGAAGGATTTATATAAATATTGGGGATGACGGCAGCAATCTAATGAAAGATCTTCTTAATCAGTTTTACTCAATTGGTCCCTATTTGCTAAATAACACTTACTTTTATCAATGCTATTACAACTCCGGGCTAAGCAAAGCTATCGCAGAACTCCGAGAACAATTAAAAATAGTCATAGCAATGGGCGAGTACTTTGATCACGCATATTATGGTATTTCACAGACTCTTGAAGGAATCAAAAGGGGCTATCCCATAATGAAAAGTCGCCCGGACCAATATCTTCACAATGACGATAAAGAAGTGCCTGTTTTTATAATTGGCAATGGACCTTCTCTCGACTTTAGCATTTCAGCAATAAAAGAATATCAAGATAAAGCCATCATTATTTCATGTGGAACTGCATTAAAAGCTCTTAAAAATAACGAGATAAAACCTGACTTTCATGCAGAGATTGAACAAAACAGGGCAACTTATGACTGGGCTTCTATGGTCAACGATAGAGCGTTATTAAAGTCTATTCCACTTATTTCCTGTAATGGTATTCATCCAGATACTGCCGATTTATACCAAGAAGTTTTTATCAGTTTTAAAGAGGGAGAGTCATCTACCGTCTCAGTCACTGAACTGGTAAAAAAGAACACTTTTGAATTGTTAAATTTTGCTTTCCCTACAGTTGCCAACCTTGTAGCTAACTGGATTGTCAAACTAGGATTCAAAAATGTTTACTTTCTCGGGGTGGATCTTGGCTGGGTGGATAAAAAATCTCATCACTCCAAGCATTCTGATTATTATGACAATATGGGAAATGAATCCCTCGACTATCACAAGGACTACAATTTATCAATCGCCATTCCCGGAAACCTTCAACCCGAAGTGCTGACTAAACACGAGTTCAAAGTGGCCAAACAAATTTTAGAAGGTGTGTTAGCCAATGCTGACAAGTCCATTGATTTTTTTAATTGTAGTAATGGCGCAAAAATAAACGGTGCCACTCCACTCCGAGTCGACGACATACTTATAACAACGACCCAGAATAATAAGTTTCAAGCAATTAATAATATTAAGAATAACTGTTATTGCTCGGGTGATGAATTAGATTTGTTGAAAAAGTTCACCCAACACTACGATAAAGACAAATTTATTTCAGATATAGACAGTTTCATAACACTCAATGAGAGTGAAATAAATTGCTATGAAGAAGCAGAAAACCTGATTAACATGCAAAAAGAAGTGCTTTTTAAATCATATCGCGATGGTGACTCATTACTATTTTACTATCTATATGGTTCTGTAAATTATGCTAATGCTGTAATGTCAAAGTTACTGCTAGCGAAACATAATGAAGGGGAACTAGTCCCACAATTTGAGAAGTGTAAAATGCTTTGGTGTGACTTTCTAAAGCAGATACGACATCAGGTTGATAGCGGTTTAAATCCCTTTGATCGTTCAGACTTCAAAGTTTTTGCAAGAGAAGCATTACTCAATCGGGTCAACTGTAACAACAAAAAATTGGCGATTATCTCCGACAACAACGCATTTCACGATAGTATTCTCTACCACGTAAACGAGCAGTTAAAATGGCCTTTAGAACTCGAGTCAATTCAAACGAAATACACCAACCGATACTCAACCTTAACATATGACTATTGCATCGTTGAGTTACCAAGCCATTGCAACAGTTTGTCAGAATCACAAGCTTGGATAGAAAAGTCATTAAGCCATATTCACAGCAGAACCAAAATCATAATCGTATTAACACTAAGTAGTTATCACCTCTGCCGACAATTAGCCGAAACTCACCCGAATGTTTTGTTTCTATCACTAGAAGGTTATGATTTGGCAGATTTTAATATCCTAAGAACCGACACTCTGTATATAACCATAAATGCACTTCAGGCCGCTCTTCAGGATCATACAGCAAATGTCATTATTCCTAAAACGCAGATAATTAAAGAAGAAAAAGTCAAATTTAAAACGAGTTCCGCATTATTCGGATTTCACCCGGATGATCTTGTACACGACTACTATTGGTATTTGACTGTCAACATAGACCAAAGAAATACATTCAAAACTCTTAGCCCAAATGGCACAAGAGGATTACAAATAAGCTCCCCCCCCGAAATAGAAAATCGAATTGGAAGAACTTTTAGCAAATCCGAGTATGAAAACTTGATTCAAGCATGTATGGACTCTGTACCTTCTTTAAATGTTTAATGACTTAAAAGAAGACATTGTTCTTATGGGACTTATACCAGAAGTATTATGGGTTTAATTTGAAACACCTTAAAAATAAAGCACAAACCGAAGAGAATAAAATCAATCATTTGCTTTCGGACTTATCTGAATTAACCAAGCAACTTCGATATGGACAGAAAGATAACCATCTGCCCATAGAGACGTTGGTAAAAGCGTTTTTTAAACGGGAACTAGAGCTGACCTGTACAAAAATGTCCCATCTTTTGTGCATCTTTTTGAGAAAGAAGGGGTACAGATGCCAAGCAGTTTGTTTATTAGCTCTAAATGAAGCCACTCCCTACGAACGAGGTCACACCTTAGTAGAAATATATTGTATTAATAAGTGGATCCTGTTTGATCCAAGTTATAAAAAAGTATTTATATCTGACTCCAAATCCATAGGTGCGAGAGAACTTTTGAAACGACGTCAGGTTGATAAAATTCCACTTACTGACATTCAGGTAAAGGCTTCTATTGGTGAGTATGCATGGTGTGGACAAGATCTTTCAGAACTTTATTTAGCGCGAACAAATAATAAAATGATTTACCTCAAATGGCTGAAAAATATGAGTGATCAGTTACTGATATATAAAAAAGGCTTCTGGTTTTTTGAAAGCGGCCCAAATTCACAGTTAATTGAGTCGTTAAATTCTACATATAAACCGATAGATCCTGCAAAATTTAATATGGAGTTTTATCAATGAAAACTTGTCTAGTATTAGGTGCATCCGGAAATGTCGGTCGTATATTGGTACCATTGTTAGCAACAAATTATAAAGTGATCGCTATTTCAAGAGCACCTAATCCGTTCAAATCCGTCTCAAACGTGGATTATATCCAACACGACACCCGCACTTTTGATTTCGAGAGCTTTATTGATATTAAATTTGATACTGTTTATTTTTTAATTCAGTCTCCAAACTTTCGGCAATTTCCAGCTGATAATAAAATCCTTTTTGATATCAATGTAAAGTTTCTTTTTAGCTGTGTAGATTGGGCTCAATCCCACAAAGTAAGGCATTTTTGTTATTTTTCGAGCGGAGGAATCTACCAACCACAGCTCGATCCTATTTTTCCATCAGTGAGCAATATTGGTTTGTTTGAGACTGACTTTTACCAAACGACAAAACTAATAGGTGAAGAAATATTGACCAATTACTCTTGTTTGTTTAAACAGATGACTATCTTCAGACCCTTTTTTATCTACGGACCACATCAACGAAAAGACATGCTTGTCCCCAGGCTTATAGAACAAATTAAACATTTCAAGCCTATTACAGTTGCCGGCAAAGAGGGAATAACGATTAATCCAATCAATGCCTATGACGCTGCTATGGCCGCTATAAAGTCAATTGAAATTGGCAGTGGATTACACCGATTTAATTTAGCCGGAACTCAAAAACTGTCTTTAGTAAGTTTATGTCAAATAATTGCCGAAAAGCTGGATGTAAAATTAAACATTGAGCACCAACTCGACAGGCAAGATAACAAAAATTATATAGCTGATATCAGCGAGTTAATTGAGTCACTTTATACACCAACAGTTGATATTTCTTCCGGTATTGACGAACTCATTTGTAATGGTACTGGCAACTGAAAACTCTGCTCTAACCAACGGCGTATATTTTCTAGCCCATAGTTCGCAATAACATCAATAATGGAAAGGTGAGAAACAAAATCTATCCCTCCTGGCTGCAAGTAAACTGGATGTCGAATGGATTGAAAATCAAAAGATATACCACTATCGGAAAACGAATCGGGGATTATAAAGTCTGTACATCCTGTGCCAGACAGATAATGCGTGGCACTACGTGCAATACATAAATGTAGGACGATATCGTTTCCTAATAAATCTCTTTCAATATCAAGCTCGGAGCTCCTAATGTAGTTGCATGCTAATTTAAAGTTTTGAGATAACTGCAACGTCAAGTGAATGTTATAATCTGCAATGTATTTAAATTCAGCCACCTCTTCCAGTAAAGGGGTAATAACAGATTTCATTTCATCAAAAAACTCAGCTTTCCGATAGGCAGACTCCAATGTCCTTTTTACTTTTGATATGTTGAAAGAACCGTGATCAATTTGAATATTTGCTACACTGGTATTCAGTATATTCTTTCTCACGATAGGTAAAGTAAACCACTTTACCTCTCCACAATTTAAAAATTTATTACGCGATATCCAGCTTTTTCCCCCGGGCATTTGAACATGATCGAAAAACACAAACTCGTCACAATTTCGAATCTTATGAAACAAACCTATCCATGGAAAGAAAGTAGGTTGATGAATACAAATCCTTTTCATAATGACGCAAACTCATCATATAATGGGGAACCTTTGTAGGTGCTCAAATTTATATTAGGAACAACATCGTGCAATTGAAAACAATGCTCGGGGAATTGAGCCTGCAGTTTTTTACCCAACTCACCTAAAATACGTTTCGGTTCAGTGGCTAACTCTGAATACTTGATTTTAAATTGTAGGCGCTCATCACATATCGAAAGGCCTGACTTGAAAGCTTCATTAAAACTATTTATCTGACCTAATATTTGTTGTTTTGCCGGAAGTGACTTTAGTTCTTCATAGTTAACAGGATACGAGCCAAGCCAGCAACTCTCGTCTCCATAATATGCAAGCCTTCCATTATATATGGAAACGGCAGTATCAAACTTATCCCTCTCGACAAATATATAAAATGCATTGGGAATTGATTTTATGAACTGCTCCATGTGAAAAACAATATCAAACCCCTTTACAATCAAAGGGGCCTGAAAAACATTTGCAACCATCTGAAGCTCTTTGTGCAAAGCCAACCAGTCAATATTGGGCCGTTGCAATTCCGCATTATAATTTGATGGGTCTTCCATCAGAAAATGCTTTTGCCAAAAATAGGAAAATTCGTGAGGCTCGTCCACATTTTTAGTTTTACCATAAAAACTTTCAAGCCCATTAGTTTCACGTTCTTCAAAATTTAGAGATTTATAGAGCACAGCGCCCACAAGAGGATTATCCCAAAAACGTGCGACAATATTATTTATCACTGAAAAACCAAAATGATATCGCAAAACTTGGGTCATAAGCGTTGTACCACTTCGATGCATGCCCAGCACAAAAATTAATGGATAATTTTTCTCTATTGGGTATTCGAATGTTTTCTGCCGCAAGTACTCATTGATATTTACCAGTAGGTTCTCAGTAGAAATGTCCTTATTTACATTTCCAGATTTTCGCATTATTGCTTCTTGAAGCCTAAAACTCATGATATCGACAGCTCAGATAATTAAGTCTGATAATTACCCCCCTCTATGATCAGAGGGAGCAGGCGTGAAAAAGTCTACTACTTTCAACGGTGCGGGTTTAAAAGAGTTACCATCGGCTTCCCATACATTTGTATAAGCACTCCATAAGTCACACTTCTGACACACAGGGTTAGACTCCAACTCTTGATTTAAATGTGCTTCGCGAAAGCTTTGCATTTTCTCTGAAGCGTAAATCTCTTGTAATGTATGGTCATTGATATTCCCAATAACCATTGAGTCTTTTTCGGTCTTATGCCAATTAAATGCATAGCATGCTAAAACGTCGCCATTCGAACGAATAGAAGTAGAGTACCATGGAGCAATACAAGGATATCGATTTTCGTTAGGTGTTTCTTCGAAGTCTGGGGTCATGCCGTGAATAGGCTCTCCCAAGTTATACATGGGACGAACAAAGGCTTTATCAGAATATGGAGTGAAAGCCTCCAAAAACTGATCTCTTAACTTTTCATTCTCTTTCGTTCCAATCATAAATACTTGGATAAAAATGTCTTTTTGGCTCAGACCTAATTCTGCTCTTTTCTTGTAAAAATTCCTAACATTCTCACTCACCCGGTCAAATGTATTGGTTTGCGTCACAAACTCATGCCTCTCCTTAGTTCCTTCGTAGAGGCTTAATTGAATATTTTTTAATCCGGAAGTTAGTACTTGCTCAGCGACTTTACCCTTAAGTAACAAAGCATTTGTGGAGATAATAGAATTAATCTTAGGTTTACTCTTCGAGAGATAACGCAAACATTCTCCGAGATGGCGATATTCCAATGTTTCACCTATAGCAGAGATATCTATACTGTAATAGGAGTCGTTAGGTAAGGAGTCGACTAGCTTTTTGAATGTACTGAACTCCATTTCTGAACGCTTCTTGTACATCTCTCTAACTGTATCAGAAGAAAAAGGACACATTCGACAACTGAACATACAAGTCTTTTCATTAAACGAAACGTTGATCACTCTTGGCAACTTTCCACCAAACAGGAATAGCTTTTGCCCAGCCATAGTATGCAACAAAAAATTTTGTGCAAAAGAAAAAATGGACTGCACATTTAGCAACCTCGACCATATTCCGGACTTGTTTTTATATGACATTAAGAATATTTCTCCGATACAATTTCAAATACACAATCACTCCCCTGGTACCTGGCTTTAAAAAACGATTCAGTATCCACACTTTTACCAAGCTCTATTTCTCCTTCCCCTGCTATTCCGATGGGAAGCAAATCACAATCCAAGATTTGCTCTACCACTTCGTTCCTGGTAGTAATTATGTCAGTGTAATGATTAGTTATCGGTAAGTTTTGCTTATAATTTAGCGTATTCTCTCTTGCTTCAACAGCCACTTGAGCAGGATCATAATCAGATGTTGCGTTATGCAAAGAATTTTCTAAGAAATCATACCAACCGTCACCATTCATGTTGATATACATACGCCCCCCCGGTTTTAATACCCTGGCCAACTCCCGTAAGCTTTGTTTCCAATCTGTTAAGAATAGAACTCCGTAACAAAAAACAAAATCGAAGGAGTTATTCTCATATGGTAATGACTCCACACTCCCTTTTTGAATCCGGACGTTTCGCTTGTTAAGTAATTCAAAAATCTTTTGGGCTGTTATAACCCTCATATCACTAAACTCTATGGATTCCACACTTGTATTTAGCTCTGCAAGCGCAATTGACCACTGCCCAAAACCAGCACCAGCATCCAATACTTTGTTTGCATTATAAAAACCAAGCTTTTCTAGTCTCCGGCGATATTTGTCTACACCTTCTGAATAAACTCTGGAAACAAAATCTAAATCGTTCTTTTCCAGGTTAATTCCAGCTTGATTCGTAATTTTAATTAATTGCTCAAAAGATAATGCCATCTCTTTTATCTCTTTAAGTGATTGAAATGATGATACACGTTTTGTAACGCATTGAATGTACCCGCCCCTTCAAATATTTGCCTGGATAATGCGCTTATATCATTGAAATTGGGACGACTCTTTTCGTACCAGTCCATGTAAGGCGTATTCAAATAAACATGAATAGGATGAAAGTCAAAGACACACAAACCTGTACACTGCTTAATCAAGCTTACCGAAAAGTCTTTGTCCGTCATAAAGCAGATATCATCCTCCCATCCATGGGGCACTTTAATTAGACCATTCCAAATCGCCCAAGGCCTCATCTCCAAATCTTGATGAAATGGGACAAAATGGTTACAGTCGTATAACAAACCTTTGCTCTTGAACATATTTTGAAGTGTACCGCTTTGGAACAAAGAATGGCTTCTTATTGATTTGGCCTCTGGGACCAATTCCAAAAGTTCATCAAGAATTCTCTCGGCTCCACCTACATCACCTTTACCATCAAGTAACGAATTAAAATTGGGGTGAATCCCAACCTCCATTAACTTATTACTCCTTATTCGATCTAATAAGGGAGTATTATGTGTTACGAACCAAGTGGCTTTAATCGATTTACATTCCAACCAGTCGAGCACAAAACTAAGTACGTCATCGTGAGCCCAATCCATATCAAATGTTAAAAAACATTTGTTCTGCCACGTCAAATCATCATTTAAACGTATTTCATTTATGGTTTTAAATAGCAATACAATACCCTATCATCTTTCATGAAAGTGGTGCCGATAATAACAATCAGGATGTGTTAGAAGATAAATCCTATTCGGTGAGTCTTGTTCTATATGCTCCGAGGGTGTGCGCCGATCGTTTTCCAGCAACTTTCCGCCTTCATACGACTTCCATTGAGTCCATTCTGAATCGGATATATATCTACAGGCGTTAAAAATAGTCTGATCATAAGCCTCATATACCAAACCAAAATCGTCTGGTTTTCGGTTATCCCAGAAGCTTAAATTATTGTAACCAGTGTGATCTCCATGAGAAGAGGTGCCTAATATCTTAATACCGAAGTAATCTTCAATGATCATTATTTCTTTGCGTAGTGAACTTTCGGGATTTCTATTACAAATTCCTTGTAAATCAGCGAGTTCAGTATGCAGTCCAATTTCATGCCCATCTCTAATCATCCTCTCAATAAGATTAATTAAAGAAAACTCAAAAAGATTATATGTCGGAGAGTGAATCCTGAGAAAAAAAGTAGCTTTAACCCTCAGATCTTGCAGAATATCCAAAAAAAATGTTGCTTTTTCAGGTTTCAAATCAACATCAACCCTGTTAATTACGAACTTTTCCGGTTGTGTTTCACTGAAAAAATCTTTGACGGGTATTATCTGATACCCATTTAAAAGTGCCGTCTCTAAAGTTGATTTGTAAGTTGCGAACGTAAAATTCACAGATACCCCCACCCAATCAAAATAATCCCCTTAACTCACCTTGTCAGTTATAACACTCTGCCGCGATTGCAAAACTTCCCAGACTCCTTAACCGATAATTTGACAAAGTAATTACTATCATTCGTCGCATGTGCATTACCGAGAGAAGTTCTAATCAGTTTTAAGTATCCTTGCTGTGCTCAACTGCGACAATTTTAGCAGGCACACCAAAAGCTTTGGTCCCCGGTGGCAAGCTTCGATTTACTAAACTGTGCGCGCCTACAACACAACCGTCGCCAATTGTCACGCCTCTGGTAATAACTGTATAAGGACCGATATAACAGTTATTTCCTACACTAACAGGATCTTGCTCTGGTTCGGCCTCTCCACCTGAAATAGCCCATTTTACCGTGTCATGTGTGTAGATTTGCACCCCTGCAGAAATAGAGCAATGGCTACCGATAGAGAGTCCTCCTCCACTGCCATCTAGCAAAGTGTTGGGTCCTATCCAAGTGTTTTTACCAACTTTTACCTCTCCCAAAACCAAAGCGCTATCATAAATGCTGACGCCGTCTTCAAATCCCATTGCTTTAGCCTTTTCCCAGCGATTGCTGACATAATCACCAAAAGGTAGTACACGCTTCCAAAGCTTATAGTAGGCTTCGCGTTGCCTTCGTAAGTAGTAGCGGAAACAATGATTAAGAATTTTTGTCAGCATTAACCACTAGCCTTGGTTTAATCGCTTACTGGCAATAATCGTGATCCCTGACTCATCTAAAAAGCACCTCTGCACTTCTAAATCGGCTTTTTGACAATAACTGTTTATCTCTTCCGGGGTATGTCGATGGCAATTTGTAGGCCGAAACCAATCAAAGTTTATGTGATTCATTTCATCTATTGTGTATTCGGGACGGTAATACATTTTGCATATTTTATAGAAGAATAGCCTTTGTAAATTTTGCTTACCGGCCTTTATTCCCAAATAGGGAATATCTTGAGGCACGTCTATTTCAATATCTAAATCACCCAAAATCTGTCCCAATTTAGTCAGGGGTTCGAGTGCTTTCCAGGCATCTTCATCAGACATAGAAGATAGATGTTCACGTATCAAATCGTCGGTGAACTCTCGCACAGGGGCTTTTTTGCGATAAACATAAAACATAAAACTGCCGCCGGGCTTTAAATGAGTCGCTAGCTTACAAATAGCATTTTCGACACAATCAGTATGATGCAAAACACCTTCTGAGAAAATAATATCAAAAAGGCCCAACTCATCAGGAATAGATTCCAGCGGCGACTTTAAAAAACTAGCAGTTATAGATTTTTCTAAAAACCTCTGTCTAGCAACCTCCACTGAATCAGATATATCGATCCCCGTATAGTCATGTTTGTCCAAAAATGATTCGAATAACAAAAGGCCAGAACCGCCTGCGCCGCAACCAGCATCAAGAACCCTTTTCTTTCCACCAGAGAATAATTCTTCAAGCCTAGCGTGGTCATTATCGAAATATTTCTCCATCAACCAGCGGCGCCATTCTGTTTGTACCGCCTCTGACTCATAGGTATCTCGTTTTTGCCACTTAAACTTAAACGTTTCTTGGGTTTGTTTTTGCTCTTTGGATAAGGTTTCAGCCATGTGTTAACAATTCCTCCACATTTAATAAAGACCAAATCAACAAACGGCGATTTTGACTGCCACTGAAGTGTTCCTCTAGCAGTGTATTTACCGCTCTTTTGTCCAGATATTGATAGATATTGGCTTGGTCGTTACAAAGTTTCCGTCTAACGAAATCAATGCTGTCGCCTTTGAACCAACTAGAATCCGGAGAACTGAAACCTTGTTTAATAGCATCAGTAATTTCCGAAGGAATATAACGTCGCATCACATCCCTAAGCATTTTCTTTCCATCACGTGTTTTTGAATAATATTGGCTTTGTTTATCACCAAATTCATTTTCATTCACCCGAATAACTTCATCCAGGTTACTCAATTTAAAATTAACCGGGCAGTTCATAGCAAAGTCCACCAAATCATTATCCAGAAATGGGACTCGGGTTTCTAATCCATGAGCCATACTGAGTTTATCTTCGACTAATAACAAACCATGCAAAAAGGTTTTAGCTTCAAAATACATGGAATGATTAATGTAATCTTGGGGCCTTTCTAGATACAAATCATGATTTTGAAATACATCTCGGAAGATATCTCTTGTCCAAACCTCAGAAACCTCATCCCAAATTGGCGAAAAAACTTTTTTGATTTCTTTATTGGGGATAAGTCTTTGCCAAAATAGATAGTACTGATCAATGTAATGCTCAAAATCTCTATTTACAGCTGCCCGATAATATCGCCAGGGGTATCCGGCAAAAAGCTCGTCACCTCCAGCCCCAGATAGTGCAACTTTTACAAATTTACTTGCTAATTGAGCGGTATAAAAATTTGGATAGCTCTGGCCAACTCGCGGCTCTTCAAGGTGATATGCAAAACGAGTCAAACAACGTTCCATATCACCAGATTTCAAAACCATCTCGTAATGTTCAGTCTTGAACAACGCACTCATAGCTTCAGCTTTTATTCGCTCGTCGTAGGTCAGCTCCATTCCAGAAGCAGAACTAAGATCAAAACCACAAGTAAATGTTTTTATATATGGTAAATGCTTTGCTGCAAGGGCAGTCAATGTTCCAGAGTCCATACCACCTGAAAGATAAGCCCCTACTTCAACATCGCTTACCAATTGTCTGGATACTGCCTGCAGTATTAAACGGTCCAACTCCTCTCTATACTCTTTATAATCGCAAACATAATCAGGCTCTTTAAAAGCGAAGTCCCAATATTGTATTGCTTTTAGGCGAGGTTTTCGTTGTTTTAGATCCAATGTTGCATAATGACCCGCTGGTAGAATCTTGATGTCCTGCTCAAAAGTACGATCTGTAAAAATGTTCTGAAATGTAAAGTATTCGAGCAACGCTTTTTTATCCAGAGACGAGCGATAGCCCGGATGTGCTTTTATAGCTTTTTGTTCAGAGCCAAAACTAAACCCCTCTCCTTGCTCGCAATAGTATAACGGTTTGATTCCATATCGATCGCGAGCAATGAGCAATGTTTTATCCTTTCGATCCCACAGAGCTAATGCAAACATACCGTTAAATTTATTTAGTGCCGTCGTACCCCATTCGATCAAGGAATTGAGCACAACTTCGGTATCGCTATCACTGCGAAACCAATACCCCAACTTTTCCAGATCAGCTCTCAATTCCCGATAGTTATAAAGCTCACCATTGTAGGATAATACATAACGATGCTCTACAGACACCATCGGCTGTGAAGCAGCTTCGCTTAGGTCGATAATCGCAAGGCGCCGGTGCCCCAACGCCACATTTCCTTCCAGCCAATGTCCCTCCCCGTCAGGTCCACGGTGCGCAATTGAATCCGTCATCGCAACGATTGCTTTTAATTTAGTTTCCTCACCATTGAGGTTTAAGTACCCCGCTATTCCACACATAGTGATTCTAGGGAACTGTTAAGCAAATCGAAAATATTGACAATGTAATTACAATCCGACTCGGTCATTTTGTTATGCAAAGGGATAGCCATTGCGTTCTCATGGCAATGTTGTGCACCTGGAAAATCTTCGGGCTTATAACCAAAGTGCTTTAGATAATAACCCTGCATATGGACAGCATGCGTGCCAGGCCGTGTAGATACACCTTTTTCCTGCATAATCTCCATGATCTGATTTCGACTTAACGGGGCCTTTTCTGGTAAAACATGTACTACATATGACTGCCAACCGTGCTGAATATTTTCACCTTGGAAAGGTAAAACTAGCCAGTCGTACTTAGACAGTTTGTCGTTATATATACTTGCGAGTTGTTGACGTTGGCACAATAGAGTTTTTAATCTCGATAACTGCACCACACCCACAGCTCCCTGAATATCTGTCATTCGATAATTGAAACCCAACAAGTTAAAATCAGACAAAATATGGGGTTTAGGTCCCAAGTGCCTGGCTTCTTCTGAAATTTCCGCACCGTGATTTCTAAGTTTAGTGAGTAATTCCGCTAATTCCGCGTCCCGAGTAAGTATCATGCCCCCTTCGCCTGTCGTAATGACCTTTCTGGGATGTAGCGAAAAAGCCGCGGCATCACTGTGTGTACCGGCGAAATCACCATTGATAGATGCGCCTGTAGCACAAGCTGCATCTTCAATAATTCGGACATGAGAAGGTAGTACCTGTCGAACAGCAGCTACATCAACACACAAGCCAAATAAGTGAACCACAATAACGGCTTTGGTTTTGTCAGTTACATTTAACTTGAGTAGCTCGGGGGTCACATTATTCGTTTTTGGGTCTACATCCACCATGACAGGATTAGCACCACAATACAAAATAACATTTACAGTTGAAATCCATGTAAAAGCTGGTACGAGAACATCATCCCCTGGTCCAATGCCCATTGCAACTAACAGTAAATGTAGGGAAGTGGTACAACTGGTTGTTGCAATACCAAATGGTGCTTTATGATACTCCGCAAAGCGTCTCTCAAACTCAGCAACCTTCGGCCCTTGGGTTAACCACCCCGTTTCAAATGACTCCCTGGTTGCGAGCCATTCTTCCTCCCCTGCAAAAGGCGATGAAATGGCGATGATATTTTTATTCAACGGAAAACTCCTGAGCCAGTCGCCAATCAATAAGCTGTTTTAAGCCATCTTCAAGGCTAATTTGATAGTTAAATCCTAAATCCTGGCTGGCGGCTATGGGACATCCAATTCGATTTTGCACCAAACGCCGAGCATCTTCCTCCGAATAAGGTTTGAATTGAATTGCTAAATCGGAGTCTCGTAAATTCAAAATTAATTCACAAAGCTCCCTAATAGTTGTCTGGACCCCGGTCCCGACATTATAAAACTGATCTGTTGCCGCAGATTCCAACGCCAATACATTGCATCGGGCAACATCCTGCACGCTAATAAAGTCGTAAGCCTGACTGCCATCCCCATTGATGATTGGCGTCTCATTTGCGTCAATTTTATTCAGCATAATTGGAATAACACCCGTATAAGCTGCTGTTTGATCTTGGTGAGGCCCATAAACATTCATATAACGAAGCCCGACATAATCAAGGCCATAGCGATCAAACATTGCGCGGCACATTGCTTCTCCAGCAATCTTCGTCGCGCCATAAAAATTACGGTTGTTGAAAGGATGCGCTTCGGTCATCGGCACTTCCGTTGCGTCACCATAGACCGATGCCGAAGACGAATAAACCAGCTTCTCGATATTATTATTGACGCAAGCTTCAAGTACATTAAACGTTCCTTGAATATTCACATCAAAAGCTGTTCTGGGGAAGTCCCGACAATGTAAAAGCCACATTGCAGCGAGATGAATAACACAATCATGCCCTTTTACAGCGTCATTTAGTATGTCGACTTCCCTAACATCCCCCCCATTTGGGTAAATACTGCATCGTGGATCTTTTAGGCTTCCCAATAAATACTCACGTTTTCCTCTGGCAAAATTATCGTATACTGTTACCGCTCCAACGTCAGTCTTTAATAACTCCTGGACTACGTGACTCCCAATAAAGCCTGCCCCACCGATCACCAAAACCTTTTTGTCTTTTAATCTCAATCTACTACCCCAACTTGATGACCCAAAAATCGAAAATTGTACCTTAATAGTGTTATCGGACTATTATTCCTAATTTTGAATTTAATGCTCATATATTGCATTACAATGAGGGCACGCTGGTTTCAAAATTAGTTACGCTCTGTAAACCACAAAGTAAAAGTCTTCGTACACCAACTCAAACTCTGAGAAGTCGTAATAATCTGCATGTGAACTTAGCGCTTTTTTGTCACAAACAATATGTGTCAAGCCATATGCCGAAACATTTCTCGTTAAATCTCGATTGAGGTACGGATATTGATAAATGTATTTGTCCCACAAGGATTCATCGGCCAGGCCTCCAGGTTGCCACCAAAATGTTTTGCACCCCGTCCGCGCATTCAAATCCGCCCCCAATCTCATGGTAACAGGAAAAACAACTGACTTTTCATCTATCTTACAGGCTACAATCATTTCATCTATAGTGGTAAACCCTACGACTTTCTTCATACGAGTGAAAATTAGAAATATTATAAATGAAGTGAGAAAATAGCCCCAGAAAAAGCCCCAATCAGGTTGCTGAAGCAACCAATCAACAATGACATAAAATGATAATAAGTAAGTGGGATATTCTATATAACGATATGATTCACCAATAAAAGACAGTTGCGGAAAAGATATGAAAAAGTAACAAAGAAATGGCACCGTAAAAAAAACAACCCAAATGATATCTACATCATAAACCAGTATTAGACCTAATGAGAAAAAGTAATGAAAATTCAGAAGTACAGTGCGCAATGGCTCACCATTGAGCTTTAAAATTTTACTTTTACTAAACTGAACCAGTGACATCTTATGTGTTTTAGAGTGACGAACTTTTTGCCAGTACCTTTTTAGGTATTCCACCTGTAAATAAACGGACCTTAAGTGATACTTCCCCTCCCACAAAACCGGAAGAAAAATGCTAATCGCAAGGTGATAAACAAAAAACATCTCTTGCAAAAGACAGAACAATACAATGTCAAAAATCACTACCACTTGACGGGCGAATATTGAACTACTAAATGCCATGGCACCAAATAGCACGGAGAAAGACCACCATAAGTTAAGAGATTGTAAACCTCCTGTCTTATCTTCGCCGATGTTGCTGACATATAAAAATTGAAATAAATAACTTGCACTGCATAGTAGCAACCCAAAATAACGTTCGCTAAACTTTAAATAGGCAATATTAGGTCCAGTGAAAATTGTATTTATTGGACTAATAAGAAACAACGTCAAGGCTACCCAAGCTGCGCTATTACTTGATGGATTGTTACTTGGGTCAATTGAAAATTGTAACACCTCCTGTGTGAAAAACATCCAAGTCACCGCAATTAAAAACAATATAAGATTTGGAAAGTAAGGTATCTTTCGCACGAAAGAAGGCTTTAGAAATAAGAAGAAGCGGTGAAAACCCAATGGATAATGCATTGGACCCGGTATCAGGTAACGTGCAACTTTTTTCGCATAAAATTGTTTTTTCACCGCCTCAAAAATCGATATGTGAACCGAAGAATCTCCGACGAATCCTCTTTTAAACCAAGAACGATAAAGTCGTAAAAGCAACAATCTTTGAACAATGGCTAACAACAATGCCAAGCATAAGAACATAGTTTTCTCGTTAATTATGCATTAGCTGAAACGGTAATACATCTGAACATCCGCGTTATTTCAGAATCAACAAACATGAATAATTTTGTCTCTTTCAATTCCATAATTCTCCAATAATGTATTTTTAATGGAGTCAGCCCAAACAGCAGAAGCTATTACAACTGGCAAATGTTGGTATTGTTTAACTTGATCCGGCATACAAATTTGCAGTCCATGAATTTTATAATTGTAATCATTTGCATTCTTATCAAACCAAGCTAACACTCCAATATTATTGTCGCGCAACAAATGAAAAACTTCTTGCCCCAACTCCCCAGCTCCATACAGGCACACTTTTGTTAGATTAAGTTTTCGACATAAAAAGACTAACTGTTCCGCATCTCCATCTATAAAGCGTATCATTCTGGCCTTGAGAAGAGTAAAAAAATCAATTGTCACAGTGAATTGTCCTTGCTATTTCAATAGGATCATGCCACTTTTCTGCATATTTTCTGCTCGCTACAGCTAACTCTTGACGTTTCTTTAGATCCATTGTTATCAAGTTTTTGATATCTTTTTTAAGGGTCTCTGGGTTTATATTTATAATGGGTAAGTCTTCCCTCATTTTTTCAGGGATGTGTACTAGATCTTCCTCTCGAATATAGGCCGCGGCAACCTTACCCATAGCCATTAATTCCAGTGCTAGAGCCCCATACCAACCAGCATAAATTTGCTCGATTATTATATCTGCCTGTTTGTAAACATCTTTAGCAACTTGATGTGGAAGGTTTTCAACTAAAAGCAATTCAAACTCTACCCCTTCCGATTTAATTTCTTCCAAAGCTGATAATATCGCTTCAGTACCCTTGATGCCTCGATGAGAAGGTGCATGAAGGACTTTTATCGTTCCATTTCCCTGACCAATCATCGGAAAATCAACAGGATTAACACTGGCATAGCCAATAAATTTAGTACCAGATGGTAATACCCAACAAAGATCTGGGTTCACAGTATAAACCTGATCTGCCAGTTCAAAAAATTTGCGGATCCACTTTTTTTTTAATTGATCTTTATGTCTAGAGAAATAATCCGCTCCAACATGGTGCGCAAACGTATGCTTGAAATGAGTTCGACAATAATCACCTTGTCTAGCGTCACTCCCTTGATAAGTTACAGTAACTTTACACCCCCAAACCTTTGCCCATTTCACATCCCAGAATTCAAATGGTGCTGTAATCACATTCCACAATTTCTTTTTCCACTTATGGACTCCTGTATCCCCATCATTTATTGGAACCCTTGATGGAGCAAGACTTGCGCCAAATGAATAATGTACTTCGTCATATCGAAAGGGAATAAGCATTGCCCAATAGAGCTTTTTAATGGGTAGTATAAGTTCTGACCAGCGACTTTTTTTGAGCAGAATAATATCACAAGGATAGCCAAAACGGTTTCTTGAAGCGCTCATAGTATGACTTATATAGCCCAAGGATTTTTCAGCTGAACTAATCCCTTGGGGATTTCCTCCAATTGGATGAGGGCAATGCAGTATTTTTTTAACTTTATCCAGCTTATTAATCATCGTATCACCCTGCTATCACTTGAAAATAAAGTCATTCGAAACCACTTCATTTGCCAATGCTAACGACTTTGGAGTACCAATATCTATTAAAGTTTGTTCATTAACAAAACAATTGGCTCTTCCTAATAATGTAGGCAAATAGTCACGACAAACATCGTTTTCATACTCCGGCAGATGCAATACTTCCTGCAAGCAAGGTTCGCTCAAAAACATTACTGCCGCATTCGCCAAGGATCCTTCCCAAGGAGCTTCGGGTTTTTCAACATAGTTGAGTAACTCCATCTCTCTATTAATTTCGACCATTCCGCAACTTGACGGAGTGCTTGTATGGAATAGCATTAAAGTCGCTTTAACGTGTGCTGCTCGGTTCAGGAAAGTTGCTTTGAAAGCGCGCCAGTCAGTCAGGCACAAATTATCCGCGTGAGCAAAAAGAATATCTTCTCCTCGCCAAAACGAATAATTTGCTTTTAAGGTTCCTGCCGTCCCCAATAATTCAGGTTCATGAACAACCGTTACTCTATCTATCCACTTTGACTTTCGAATATGACTTTCGACTAATTCTGCGAGGTAATGCGTATTGATAAGTACTTCTGAAAAACCATTCGTAAATAACTGTGCCAACCAAATATCAAGAATAGGTACACCACCAACTTTCACCAAGCACTTTGGAATATGATGTGTCAATGGCTGTAGTCGAGTTCCATAACCACCAGCAACCAGAATTGCTTTCATAGAGATTCCAATGATTGCATTAATCGTTCAACATCATTAGGCGTATTCCCCAAACAACTCACATGAATAGCTGAAGCGACCATTGCCACAAAGGAGGCCTGCCATAAAGTGGCACCTGCTTTTAGCAATAATGCAGAACACACCAAGGTCAGATCCCCGGCCCCCGCAACATCTAGCGGGTTTTTATTTAATGCCGGTAAAGAATCCAAATGATGTTTTGGCTCTGTAGCATCTAGAATTAATGTCCCTTCAGCTCCAAGTGTTATTAGTACGTTTTTCACATTTAACCGTTGGGATACATTTTCAATAATCTCGGCCAATCCAACGTCATTATCCATGATACCAACGGCCAATCTGGCTTCAAGCTCAGTGGGGGTTACTAAGTCCAATGAAGTGAACTTACTCAAATCCCCGCGTTGTGAAGATGTTTGACTATCAGCAGCCACAAACACGTTTTGTTTGCGAGCAATATCCATGAGGTTGGCTACCATATCCCCATTTAACAAGCCATAGCTGAAATCAGAAAAGATTACTACATCATAGTTAGCAATTTGGGACTCAAACAGCTCCACAAATTGCGTAAACAATTGCGGTTCAAGAGAATGGCCTCTGAAATTATTTACGCGCAACAAAGTTTTATTTTGAGATCGATAACGACGCTTGGAAGTGGTTGGCCTTGAATTATCTACTATCAAGTATTCTCCAATTCCATGCTGTTTAACCTGTTCTTTAACCCACGCTCCTTGTTCGTCTTCACCACAAATAGAAAAAAAGTCGACATGACAGCCAAAAGACTTAGCATGCAAAGCAACAATAGCAGCGCCGCCAACAAACTGTTTTGTATTGGTAGGTTTTACAACAATAGTCGGGTCTTCACGTGACAATCCCACCGGGTCACATTCAACATACTCATCAACGATAATATCCCCAACCACCGCGACTCTTAGGGATTTAGTCTCACCAATAAGTTGAATCAGATTCGAACAGGCTACTTTATGCCTTCCTGCAAACTTACGAAATGCATCCGTAAAAACAGGTGAATAATACTGTTTACCATTTGGAATATAGTTAACGGCACCTGAGAGGCTTTCCCCGGAATTAAAGATTAGTTTACCCTGCCACTTGGATACAATGTCCTGCTCAATATTATAGCGGTGTTTAAACTCATGTCCCTTTACAACGATGTCAGGCTTAATTTTTTCTAATGTCTGAACTAAATCATCAACCAATGTGACTTCATCGACCAAACTAATTGATTTAAGCGCCATTATTCGGTCATCATCGCCTAAAATATGAGAACCTGCTTGTGACTTTTTGAACACCCCTACAACCACTTTTTGCCCTAGCTCTGAAGCCATTTTAAAAAGTCTGATATGTCCGGGATGTAAAACATTAAAAATACCAGAGATAAAGACAACTTTTGGTGATTTTTTATTAGTTTCCAGCAACGAAAAGTCCAATAGTTTTGTTATAAAAATATTTGAGTAAACACTGTCATCTAACAATAATTTAATGTGTTAAATGCCAATTAAGGACAAAGGCTTCCTTCAAAGCTTGCTCTGCGGATTCGGAGGTAAAACCCAGCCTATTTTCCTGTTTATCGACCTTCAGCGTCGTATTTTTAGGACATTGTTGTAAGGCGAGTTGCGCAATAACGTTTTCTTCTGGCAACTGTAGCAATTTTCCTATAAACCTGAGGGCAGAATAGTAACTGATGTCATTAGATGCTGACAACTGATAAACCCCAGGTTTAAAATTAGCAACAAGCGCTACAAGAAATTGGCAGACTCGCTCGATATATACCGGAGCAAAAACCATATCCTTGTACACCGCAACTTTTTCTCCATTCAATAAACTTGTAATGAACTTCCGAAAAAGGGGATATTGACCGTCAATGACCTTTGTCAAGCGCACTATTGCCACTGAATGAGAATGTTCTTTTGCTACTAACTCCATCAGTACTTTACTTTTTCCGTATTCTGAAAAAGGGGAAAAAATGGCATCTTTGTTGACGTAAGGCTCATCACCTGAAAAAACCTGATTCGTAGAGAATAAAACCCAATGCCTTACTCTCAATCGCCCCATTAAAAATTGCACTGCGTGACAATTTATTAATTGAGCACGAACGGGATCAGTATGACAGGCTGCAATATTAGTCATCGCAGCAAACACCAAACAAAAATCATATTCTTGCTGTAATATAAATTCAGACATATTTTCAACTTCTTCCAAGTCAAGAAAGTGGTATCTGTGATTATGTCTGCTTGTCTGATGAATTGCGCAATTCAAATGAGAAATACAGTGAGTTACAAAAGCGCGAGCTAGTTTTGATTCGCTACCAATGACTAAAATACGGATTTCAGGGGTTATTGTCATTGAAAAATAACCTTCCTTATCTTAGATTAGTGTGCTTAAGCTTGTCTTCGGGTATGATTAAAGTGAACTCCACGCTAAAGCGGGTAATTCTTCCTGTTCCCGGTATCCCCCCGTGCAATAAACGATCATGAAAAATAATATATTCTCCTGAATTAAGCGGTAAATTATACAAGTCTAATGATTCTAACTCATGGTCAATAACAGGCTTATAGATTCCATCTTTAAAAACTGCATGATAACGCCAGTCATTTTTTTTATGCGAATTAGGTACTACCCTCAAGCCATTAAGACCAGGTTCTGTAAACAGCGCTAACCAAAGTTTTAGGCGAAAGCAATTGGCAGGCATCTTGCCATGCCCAAGTTTCCAAAACCATTCGTCAGCATGAACAGGGCCAACATCTGGCTTACCGGGTCTCACCAAGCGCCAATATACGTTTTCATATGATAAATTTTCTTCATCTGATATCAAAAACTCACCAAAAATATTCCTGAGATCGCTATAGAAGTTCGTACCCTTGAATTTGCTTAGTAACTTCTCATCAAAAATGCGGCGCTGCTTGCACCATATTTGTTCATGGGCTAATTCAAGCTTCTCCGCCAGGATATGATATGAAGATAAGCATTGATTCTTAAAATGATGCCAATGCTCAGGGGACACCTCCGCAATAACGGCTAGAAATTGTTCTTTCACCAACTCCTGGATGGTCATCAAGTCCCGTCGATTAACTGAGGCAATCTTGTAGCCAGGTCCAAATTCAATCTCTCGCAAAAAGCTGGAACAAACATCAAAATCAAAAGTTTTCATGGCTTTCTCAGCGAATCAATATATTCAAACAACGCCGGTGCAGCGCGCTCAAACACAAATTGTTCAGCACACTTTTTATTATGTTCTCGAAATTTCGTCACTTGTACCCGATCTAATTTATTAATCGTTTCAGCCAATATTTTCAAATCAACCTCAGTGTCAAACGCAACACCCAAATTAAACTTCTGCACATAATTGTACATTTCTTTTGAGCCCGCTGTGACCAGCATCAAACCTGCCCCCAAATATTCAAAAAACTTGTTGGGTAAAGAAATAGCATGCTGGTTTTCCTGGTTTTCCAATAAATGTATACCTATATCATAGTCAGCAATGAACGGGATAATGTCTTCAAACGCCACTGGCGGCAATAGAGTTACAGATGAGGTTTTCTCAACTAACGATTTTAAAGCTTTAAAATACCCCCTATCATAGGGCTTTAACATTAAATGAAGCTCAATACCCGGAGATAAATATGTTCCTAACTCAATGAGTTTTTCGATATTCCGGTCTTTATGAGCTGCGCCATGATAAATAAGCCGTAATTTCGAGCAGCCATCAGAAGTTTTTATTCCTGTTTCACCAGCTTTTTCGAGAAATGAGCGCAATGGAAAACTCGGAAAGTTGTAGAATTGAGCACCATATACCTCTTGATATTTTTTAACAACGAGTTCAGAAACCGTTATTTTACAGGGAAACTTGGGAACCAAGGTGCGGCACCAATAATCATATATAGGCGCATCATAGGCTCTAAAAGACGCATCTTCGGCGAACATTAACGGATAAAACTCTCTTGCATCATAGACAATAGGCTGAGGACAATGCTTAAACAGGCATAACAAACTAATATCGTGCACAAAAATATAGTCGTATTCCCGCAAGCAACCTGGGGGGAGATTGCTAAAAATCCTTTTTTCCTCAATGCGTGCCGCTATCCCAACTAAATGAAACCTGACCAGAATCCTTAGGAAATACTGCATTAATTTGGACACGCTGCGTTTTAACACAAAGAAGTGATTTATTTCAGGAAATGGATGAAAATCTTTTGATAAAATATCCACCTCATTATGTTTAGATAAGTAAGTAAACAATCGCTTTGGACGCGGGCAAGTATGAAAACTATCGTAAAACGCGATTAACACCTTTTTATTCTTAATGCTCATATAGCAACTACCACTTGCTCTTTTCTTACTCCCTGGCGCAAGCACTCATTCAACATTTCAGTAATCATTGCTTCTGAACAAATCACTACAACATCATTTTTTGCTACATTTTTAAGTTCTGTAGTGGGAAAAACTTGTCGCTGCCAATACTGATAAGGCTGATGATTCGCCCGAATATCTATCCATATAAAATCATCACATTCATGTGCCTGTAAAAACTCGATAATTTCCACTCCCATCGCCCCTGCCCCATATAAATATACTTTTTCCCAGCGACGGAAACGAAGATAAAAAGCAACGTAAACACGAAATGGAACGACGAATAAAATAAAGCGTTTAATCAAATCAATCATAGCTTTGGTGCCTCCAATAAATTAAAACTCGTTACTATTTAAGTTCTGGAGTTTTCATCTTCACGCATATTTAATTCAGCATTTGTCAATTCAGAGAGTTCATCGGAGTGAACCTGATAGTACTGATTGGCAGCCTCTGCCAACCCTGACCTAAATAATGGTTTGTAATAGCCCGGTTTTAAAAACCTCGACACAGGCGAAAACGTTGGCTTCAACCTAAAATCAATTGACCAGCGAGTTATACAATCGTTATTAATTTCCTGGCCATGTAATAAGCCCAGGCTAAAAATTAATACCTGATCTCGGCTTAACGTAATGGGGGTTAATTCGAACTGTTCAGATTTCTGGATAACTTTGGGTGCATAAAGAAATCCCATTTTATTTTCATTTGAGCCTTTCGATACTTCCTTCGAATAGGTTTGTTTTACGTTAACGTCGCCCATCAAATGACTTTTGGCAACGACATTCAATGCCCCTTTTTCAGTAACTTGAGTTAAATTTACTGAATTCGACATTTCATAAGCGCAGTTGCCGTAGAATGTGTCTCTGTGCAAGCCTATGTTATCACCAACATGCCCTGGTCTCGCTATACGCAAGTATGGATGCACCTGTATATCAACATCCAGCCCATAAACAGCTTCAAAAATTTCTCGATTGTCTTTTACCAGGTGTATATGCACAGCTGATCGGCCAAGGATTTCGAAAAGTCGAAATTGCAGAGCTTTATGCGCCTCATTATTACGGACATGTAAATGATATTCTTCTAAGGTTACGGAGGTCTTAAACTCTTCCGTCAAAATAGATTCGAATTTCTCACGCAACACCTCAATCACTGAATATTGCAAACCACCCAGCACGACAAACCCATGCTCAGCAAGGTAGTTGTTTGCTTCTCTTCGACTATGAATATCGAAATCATACATAACTAAAAAGGCCCCTTAAACCATTCACCAGGCACATCATGATGTTCGGGCACTGTTAAACTATTTAATGCTTTCTCAATTTCGGTAACGCAGCACATTTTGCAGGCTTGGGTGACTATGTTTCTGGCGTCGGGATGAAAGCTTTTGGTCAGACCATAACTGGTGGGTTCGGGAAAATCCGGCATGGCAATACGGGCCGGTGCGGTTTTGAGCAGTGAAAATTGCTTTTCTGCACTGCGGGCAACAATTTCTGCGGAAACGGAACAGGTTAATGCACCAGTATCAAGTGCCAGAACGCGGCCAGTTTTAGCAATCGAAGCTTCAATTGTTGCCCAATCGATAGGCTGCACAGTTCTCAAGTCGATAACTTCCGCAGAAATCCCTACAGACTGCAAAACCTCCGCAGCACGCAACGCTTCTACCACCTGGTATGAAATGGCTACTAGTGTAATATCTGTGCCTGTTCTTAAAACTTTGGCTTTTCCGAGGACATCATCTTGCCAGCCAGCCGGTACGTTGCCCTCTTGATGGTGCAACCAGCGATGTTCTAAAAACACCACCGGATTAGGATCAAAAATACTCGCCAACAACAAACCTTTCGCGTCAGCAGCTGTAGCAGGCATCACCACTTTTAAGCCCGGAATATGCGCAAACCAGGCCTGTAAGTTCTGGGAATGTGTAGGTCCCTGTCCCCATCCCCTACCTAACATTAATCTTATGGTGATTGGCACCGAGCGCTGTCCACCAAACATGTAAAACCATTTCGCAGCAGCGTTTACTAGCTGATCCATGGCCAATAAGAAAAAGTCCAACCTTTGATGCACCATGACAGGTTTCATATCATTTAATGCGGCCCCAATGCCAATACCCAACATGCCATTTTCAGATGTGGGCATATCAAATACTCGCTCTTCCCCAAACGCCTCCTGTAACCCCTTAGTGGTACCAAAGATGCGCTTGGGATCGTCAACCCCGAGGCCATAGCAAAGTACTTCGGGATCTTTTTCCATTGCCAAGTGCATGGCTTCATTGATTGCTTGGGCGAAAGTTAAGCTGCGTTCACCCATTAGCCACCTCTGCAATGTTTATGTTAACGCCTTGAGCAAATACTGGCGAATAGGCTTGTTCAGATGGAGGATAGGGACTAGTTTCGGCGAATTGGAACGCGTCCTGTATCTCAGTTTCTAATTGCCGGATCATCACCTGCAATTTTTCTGCATCGAGAATTTTTGCTTTGTAGAGCTGTGTCTTGTACAGCTCTATGGGATCTCTTTCTTTCCACGCCAAAAACTCTGCCTCGCTGCGGTAGCCAATATCATTATCATAATGAGGCCCACAATGTTCTCGCCAGCGATAAGTGTGCAACTCCACAAACGTGGCTGATTGCCCCTGACGACAAACATCAATCGCCGTAGTGAGGACGCGATGAGTTTCTGCCACAATATTGCCGTCCCCCTCCTGGCTGTGCAGGCCAATCGTGCTGGCGATGTCACAAATTTTACGACCTTGCGGCTGCCGAACCTTCAGTGGCGAATAAACAGAATACAAATTGTTTTCACAAACAAAGAGTACCGGTAATTTTTTGACAACCGCAAAGTTTGCAGCCTCGTAAAAAACCCCCTCTTCGATAGCACCATCACCTAAAAACACCACTGTGATATCATTTTTGCCGCGCAACTTCTGTGAAAGAGCCAGGCCAACACCAATAGGAATAGTATTACCTACAATGGCAGTGCTGCCTTTAAATCCGACCTTTTCATCAATTAAATGCATCGAGCCTCCACGGCCTTTGCAGCAGCCGCTTTGTTTACCATAGATCTCAGCCAGCATTGCCTTTAAGTCACCACCTTTTGCCAGGTAATGCGCATGAGCCCGATGTGTAGAAACTGCGAGATCGGATTCCGATAAAAGGGTACCAATAACTGCGGGAACGCACTCCTGACCAACGGACAGGTGCGTGGGGCAGCGCATTTTGCCCTGTGGATATCTCTTGGCGATTTCCTCTTCTACCATGCGAATACGCAACATACTTTTAAGGACGCTCAACTTATATGCACCATTCATATTTTCGAATGTCACTGCACTTTCTTGTGTTTCGGGGCTTGAATTTTTCATCAGATAGCGTCTCTCATGGGATAAACCAGTAATAATCGCCTGTATAGCCAACCTCTTGAAAGTAGGTTTTCCATTCATCAACGTGCATCATTGTTTTTGCGGTCAGATTCCAGGCCTCCATTCGCTGTTTTTCCTCTTCATTGCGATAAGCATCCACGGTGATAAAGCTGCCTTTTCGAGTGACTCTTTCTATCTCATGCAAAGCCATTGTGAGTTGAGGCAGATCAAGGTTGTGCAAAGTGGTAATGGAAAATGTGAAATCAATGGACTTATCATCGAATGGCAGCGAAACCGCACTGCCCACCTGCAATGCATGGGCAATTTCAGGTTTACAGTTTTCGATAGCATATTCAGAAACATCAATGCCGTGTATCTTTAATCCTGGAATCATTCTGTCCAGGTCGTATAACATAAAGCCTTTCGCACAGCCTATGTCTAACAAAATATCGCCGGCTTTGATACCAAAGTGCTTTTGGAAATCAGGCACAACCTGCTCCCAAAACCTGGAATGATAATGAAACCCACCGTAACCATGAGAGCGCTCCCCATCGAAAAAGGCTTTACCAAACTGACGCGCCAAAGCTCTGTCTGCCTCGCTTTTCTCCTGACCTCGTTGCTCGACATTGCGCTTTGAGCGAGGATAATGGCGCATTAAATCAATTTCCTGTCCCATCTTATCCTCCTATTTTTGGAAAAATGCCGCTATTTTTTGACATACATAATCCACTTGTGTGTCAGTTAGCTCAGGATAAATGGGCAGACTCATAATTTCTTTGGCCTGCTTTTCGGTCACAGGGAAGTCACCTTGTTTATAGCCTAATGAACGTGCTGCCTCCATAAGGTGCAACGGGATTGGGTAATGGATTTTGGTATCCACGCCATGCTCTTTAAGAAACGCCATCAATGCATCACGCTCTGGTACACGGATCACGTAGTTGTGAAATACCGCAGCATCCTCGGTTCGCACCTTAGGACAACTTACCAGCCCTTCCAACTTATCTGTATATCGCGCCGCGATACTCCGAAAACGGTCCGTCCACTCGGGTAAATAGGCAAGTTTTACATTGCCAAATGCTGCCTGGATTGTGTCCAGACGGCTATTGACTGACCATTGTATTGAATGGTCGCGATTCTCCAGACCATGGTTGCGCAGTTGCCTCAAATCACGGTATAAACTTTTATCATCCGTACTGATAAACCCGGCATCCCCCAGCAAACTGAGATTTTTCAGTGGGTGCAAACTAAAGCAACCCGCAAGTCCTAATGAACCCACTTTCTTGCCTCGATAGGTAGCCCCAATAGCCTGAGCCGCATCCTCTATAATCACAATATCCCGGTCACCGATAACGCTTGCAATTGCATCAATATCTGCCGGATTACCTGTGAGATGAACAGGTACAATGGCTTTGGTAGATGGAGTAATCACCGCTTCAAGTTTGGAAGGGTCAAGATTATAGTCATCACCAACATCAACAAATACCGGTTTGGCCCCAACCACAGAAATGGCTCCGGCACTGGCTATAAATGAATTAGGCACAGTAATCACTTCATCGCCTGGCCCGATATTTAATGCTTTCATCACAAGAATCAGCGCATCGGTACCGTTGGCAACAGTGACAGCATATTGGGTGTCACAGTATTCAGCTAGCTGCTGCTCAAACTTCTCTACCTCTTCCCCTAAAATAAACTGACCGCTTCGTCCTAAGCGCACAAACTCTGCCACTAGCTCCGATTCGACCGCCTGAAACTGCGCGCCCAAATTGACAAATGGCACCTGCATTATTGCTCTCCGTAAAAGGCTTTGATGGAACTCACCATAAATTGCAATTGCTCTTGAGTAATAAACTCATGTACAGGCAAAGACATGCAATTGGCACCGAACTTTTCTGCCATGGGGAAATCGCCTTTTTTATGCCCAAGGAAATTGGCAGCTGGTTGCAAATGCATCGGTGTCGGGTAGTGGATTTTTGCATCAATGCCTTGTCCCTGAAGATGTGCGATAAGCTCATCTCTACATTCAAACAGCCCCATATACAAATGGTAAACCGAGCGCTTATTAGGATTGCGCTGAGCAAATTGGATTTGAGGCATTCCAGCTAATTCTTGATCCAACCAATCAGCATGCTGTTGCCGTTTTTCGGTGATATTGCGGATCTTATTATCCAGCAGGTATTGCGCAACCACTGCCTGAACAGTATCAAGACGAGAATTATAAGCAAACACTTCGCAAGTATCCCTGCCCACCAGACCGTGATTGCGAATCAAGGCGAGTCTTGTAGCTAATTCTTTGTTATTGGTTACGATAATCCCGCCATCTCCCCATACATTAAGGTTTTTCAGTGGGTGCATACTAAAGCAAGTCAGCTCAGAAAATTGCGCCATGCCTTTACCATTGAGCGTAGCTCCAATACCGTGACAGGCATCTGCAACAACTTTGATATCATGTTTATTTGCTATCCCATTGATACGCTCCATATCACAGGGCAATCCCGCCCAGTGCACTGGCATGATGGCTTTGGTATTTGGGGTTATAGCGGCTTCAATCAAATCTGCATTGATATTAAAATCATCACCCGCATCCACGAAGACTGGCTTTGCCCCTGCGGTAACAATGGCTCCTACCGTTGCGTAAAAAGTAAATGGTGTCGTAATGACTTCATCACCTTCACCGATTCCCAACACCTTGAGCGACAAAAACAAAGCGTCAGTGCCAGAACCCACACCGATCCCATATAAACCATCGTTATAACTGGCGAAATCTCTTTCAAATTTGTCTACGGCAGCGCCCAGTGTAAAATCGCCATCCTGAATAACTTTTTTTACACGACTCCAGATCTCTTCATAATCGGCAAATTGCTGTGGAAGATAATTGTGATTGATGGGATATTGGCCAGTGACTCGATACTGCTCTGGGTAAAAATTACGCACTGCTTTAATCCTTATGAATGTAATTTAGGGGTAACTGTTTAATCTCTTCCAGGTTTTTACTTACCCATTCGATAGTGGCATCAATACCTGAAGACAAAGTTGTATTAGGCTGCCATGCCAGTTGCTGTTTTGCTTTACTGTCATCCATCAAATAACGTAAATCCTTGCCAGGCCTGTCAGGAGCCATCTCCACAAAATCGTCGAACTGGATGTGCATTTTATCGCAAATCATCTCAACTAATGCTTTTATTGAAACAAATTCACTAGATGAAAAGTGATAGCTTGCCCCAACAACGCCCTTACGCAAGGTGGCCAATACAGCGCTGCTGACATCAGCACCGTAAATGAAGGCTCTGATGGCCTTTCCACCGCCATGGAGTTGTAACTTTTGTCCCGTCATTGCGTAAATAATAGTACGGGGAATTATGCGGTAGAGCTGCTGCCCTGGCCCATAAAAATTGGAATAGCGAGTAAAGATTATCGGAAAGTCATACTGATTGAAGTAAGTTCTTAAACTCATATCAATTGCCGCATGAGATACGGCGTAAGGCGTGCTGGGCAGATAGTGATTGTTCTCCCCAATCAGGCTTTCAGATGAGCCATACACTTCGGGCGTAGAAATTCTGACATAGCGCTGTAGCCAGGTTTGTTTGCGCAAAAACTCATGTAATTTCACCTTAGAGATAAAATTTGTCTGATACCATTGTAATGGGTCCTGCCAACTCTCTGCGACCATTCCTTGACCAGCAAAATCCACTATGAATTCAGGCTTTTTTTGGTTCAGCAGGTCGCAAATCGCCTCAAAATCACGATTGATATCCAGCTTGTTAAACTCATAATCTGGATTTCCCGGGAGATCTCGATAAGGCAGAAAAATATCCGACGGCTCAGCTGAACGATTAACCCCAACAACGGAATATTCTGCATTAAGGGCTGATGCTATAAATTGACTTCCTGCAAAAGAATTCGAACCTAAAACGAAAATAGTCTCAGACACGTTTTAATTCCTGATTCAGGTGTTGCATCAGCATATGCCCAACTATTAACTGGGTATCTTCTGCTATCTGCATATCATCAACCGCAAAGTGAATAGCAACATCTGCCAAAGCTTTGGCCTTACCCCCACCGAAGCCTAAAATTGCAAAGCTTTGCATATTTTTCTGTTTGGCCGCTTCCAAGGCTCGAATGATGTTTGTTGAATTGCCACTGCCAGATAAAACAATGAGTATATCGCCAGCTTCAGCTTTAACCTGTAGTTGATGTGCAAAAATATTGTCATAACCAATATCATTCCCAAGACAAGTCAATACCGACGTATTAGCAGTCAACGCTTCAACTTTCATTGCTCGGCCATCTGGGGCAATACCATACAAAAAATCATTAGCTAAATGCACTGCATTACCGGCACTACCACCATTGCCACACAAGTAGACACAACGACCTTGCTGCACTGCTTCATATAGAGCCTTAGCCAAAACCTCAACCGGTGACCAGTCCATTTCACCAGTAGCTTTACGCAGCGTTTCAAGATAATTTGCTATCAGGTTTTTCATTCTACAATTTTCTCATAGGAGCCATTCTGTTTCCTTAGTTGTTCTAGCCAGACAACTACCTACGCCAAGCTTCTGGCCTGCATCCACTTTAAGTTGTGAAAGTGAGGTTCATTCTTAAGCGATCCTTGGTTATACGCCTCGATAATTTCATCAATGGCGTCATCTACGGTTTTTAAAGGCTTAAATCCGGCAGCCAGAAGTTTATCTGAATTGATACGGTAGGAACGCGGATCATTGGAGGGTGTAACTACTAGCTCAGCAGCGACCTTTTCAATCACTCGATTAGCAATATCCATGATAGAGATGTTTTCAAATCCTGCGTTAAACACCCCTGTGAGTTTCGGATTATCCAGCAAAAATAAATATAAGTCGGTAATGTCATCAATATGAATATTGGGACGGGTTTGGTCACCACCAAAAACAGTAATCCGTTTATTCTCCAAGGCCTGCATAGTAAGCATATTAACCGACACATCAAAGCGCATTCTCTTTGACAATCCACACACTGTGGCAGGACGTACAATCTGAACAGTCATTTCGTCACTGTAGCTCAACAGTACTCGCTCAGAAACCATCTTGGTCTTGTTGTACTCAGAAATAGGCTCAAGAGACAAGTCTTCAGTCACCTGATGTTCATTTTTCACACCATAAACACTGCCGGACGACGCATAAATAAAATGTTTGACACCCTCTCGTTTTGCCTTATCAGCCAATTGCATTGTGGCTAAAGCGCTGACTTCCCATGTAAGTTTAGGGTTGAGATCTCCACAAGGGTCATTGGCAATTGACGCAAGGTGTATAATGGCATCAATACCAGTTAAATCAATTTTTGCTGTTTCCCTGACATCCTGTTTCAAAACCTGCAGCTTTGGATGTTCGGACAAAAAATTACCAAACCATTGAGTGTCTATTGCTAGTACATCGTACCCCTTCGCTAACAGTTTCGGTACTAATACCGTCCCTTTATAACCACAAGCTCCTGTAACCAGTATCTTCATTTTTTATTTTCTCTAATACCGAATGCCGGTTTACTAAAATTATCAATCCAGAAAGTCAAGTTAAGCACGTATCACACGCCTCAAAGTAATGGTCACTTGCTCTAATAAACCTTGTTCAGTTTAATCACGTATCGTATTTACACTGTTAAAACATCTAGTTGACGAAACAACTCTTTCTATAAAAACTTTCACCGAATTTATACATTATTATCGGCAACAAATAGACAAAAATTAACACTATCCATTTTCTCCCCTAACCAAGTTTTCAAAAGCCTCCACCAGTATCTCATACTCATCATCTTCCCATATGAACAGTTGTCCTTTCCTGGCGTCTGGGAAACTACCGCCAATTGTAAACCCTCTATCGATAAATGACTGACTGCTACTATGGGCATAATCTTCCACTACCTGTTTGAACATGATGTAATTACACACAGGATTTAATGCACACAGATGCGTCGGACCATTATTTACACCAGTATTAAGAAAACTCATTTCATAAAGAGCCATTCTTAGTTCGACGTTAAAACAGGCTAAATTAAAGTGGAATGCCTCAGGAAATGAGACCCAAGAATTATCAGTATCAGGAACAAGCACTGGCGTGTAACCTTTTTCTGAAAGATACTTCGAGAATGCCCTCCAGGCAGGCACATTACTGTTCCTCTTGGGCTTAATTTCAGACTCTCTGAGAGTAATCGTGACTACTTGTTTTTCAGGCCATTTCACACCAAGATGATTAAACCAATTCTTTACGTAATTTAAAGCTGGTGATGAGGCTCGTAAATGTAGACAATCATGTCCCGCATGCCATGCTTCAAAAAGGTGAGTGAACTCCCAACAAGCGACAGGTACTTCTACATTGTAATTTTCAGGGAAGACATATCTGGCCTGATTTAAAATAGCCTGGGCTTCTGCTCGAGATGACGTAACAGCGACACCTGAACAAGAAGGCAGTAAAGCACAAGACTGCATCAATAATTGTCGTTTCCTCCAGTCGTGCTCTTCTGTAGAAATAATTCCTTTTCCCGCCATGTTAAAGTCATTATTGGTAGCATTTACAATTACAACGTGAACTTTAGTCAAACCAGCGTTTATCCGAGCAATCTCAGCAAGACATAGAAACCCTAAAATATCGTATGTTGTACGTGCTACATTCAGGTCATAAAAAGCATATAAGACAGATTCTGGAGACATTTCGAAATGAAGTGGCATATTGCAAAATTCGGTATGATTAACTAATTTATTTTTGTTATGTTGAAACCACAAAATTCTTTCTGGAGCAACACCTAACTCTTTTAACTCTTTGGAAATTTCCAAAATCGCCCAGGAACCCACAACAATATAGTCAAATTCGTAATCAGTAATTTGCTCAGGTTTAATACAGGGTGAAGACCAGAAATCAGCGCATTGTTTATTTTTATCAACTACTTGCAATATCTGATAGGAGTGCAAATAGTTGTCATAAAAATACTTAGCGCTGGCCCCTGTACCGTAAAGCAAAATTTTTTTCATATACAATTCTTCTGAGCTATCATTAAATCTTACAACTTTCCGTTTTTGTCGCTTCTGAACATTTAAAAAACAGTGCCATTTTGCAACATACTCAAATCCCAATCTTTAACAGGCGTACGCCAATCACCATAGTGGGCAGTGAGATAATCTTCGACATCTGAAGGAATGCGAATTGTCATGTCTGCAAACTTGGCTGCTACGGTTTTCAGCAAATGCCTTGAAGGCATACGAATACCCCTAGAAGAAAGCACGTAATCCATGGTATCTCCATCAACATACTTAATGAAGATATCCATCATAGGTAACTTAACGTCTGTATTCACTGCGTGAACTTTAAAACTACGAATACTGCCTTTAGATACGGCACCAAATTCATTAGTTGAAAAATGCGAATCCACCTTCCATTGACAACCAAAGTGGCTTTGCAGCTTCTTACAGGACTCTTTAAGAGCACTATTCACTTCATCCACATCATCGGCGTTGATGGCAATATCCAGATCATCATCCCATGGAATCAGTTGCTTATCTCGATAGATGCCTAATAATGTACCCGCATCAACGTAGTAGTTTAAGTTTTTGGAATTGAGGTGAGTAGTCACTATCGATAACATCTCCATAGTGTTAATTAGCAGTTTCTCTGATTGCCCTAATGTAATAGGTTTGATTAGTCTCGCTGGTAATACACAAATCTTATCTGGTGGTACATTAAAATCCGAAAATAGTTGCTGCTGTATCCGCTCGAAAAACTCACTTGCAATCATGACTAAATCAAATTGATTTAATAGTAGTACTTCAGGTGATTGCACTGTCACACCATTTTGTATTGAGCCATGCTTGCTTAAGTCATTATCGATAAATCCCAATAGCTCTACTTCATTTCCCAGATTTTCAGCAGCACTTATTCCGGCGAGTCCTGCGCCAAAAATATAAACACGCTTCCCGGCCCACACTTCACTATTTTTATTCATAACGGCTCACCTACCAGGGATGACTGTAACTTTTCGACTCAGATATTCTGTCAAATCGTAGCCATCCCAAACAATCGAGAAATTCAATGCCTGCCCTACAGGTACCACCCTGTCTACAGTGTTTATCGGCAATTCATTAATTAATTTGATCAATAGGGTCTGGTCAATATTGAAATGACTTATAGTCTGGCACTTTTCATCAATCACATTCGTCAATTGCTCAATCGACTCTATATTGATCCAGTACAACAGGCCCTCACCATTGTGCCAATCAAGAACTTCCGTTGAAAAAGCACTGAGTTGCAATACTGTAAGTTGTGGCAATCTCACTACCTTTAATAACTCATTCCTTGCAGCGCACATTTGCTGCGCAACTAAGTGATTAGTTGTGCGTGCGGAAGAGTAATTTTCTTTTGTAAGGTGACGATACACCTTGTCGATAAGATCTTCAGGCAGATTACTTTTACCGACGGAAAAAATCACTTTAGGAGAAGAGCAAGCTAGCTGCGAGAAAGCCTGGATATCTCTGGCTAATCCATTTGCTAGCTGATGATAATCTGAAACTCCTTGCAAATCTAAAAGGCAAATCGAATACTTGTCTGAGAATACAATATCGCGACAGCTAACCTTACTCGTAATAGCCTTGATCGCACGAGTAGTTGTGTCACTCCCCCAGATCATTCTTGCGTCGGACTCCAGTGAGATCGCTTTTGTGATCTGGTCGTTATGAGGGTAAGTGATAAAAACATTGTTTGACGCTATATTCGGATAAGCTTGTGAATCTATTATGGAACCTATTACATTAAGTAAAATGGTTCTTTCTTCAGACTCCTGTTGCGATAAACGAATGATATTAAGATTGCCCATCAATAATGAGATCAACCAACTGTAGGCAAATTGAATATCCACATTTGCGGGCGTAATGTGAAATACCGTTCCGACAGGTTTATAGATGTACGCGCTATTTCCCAGAAACTCCGATTTTATGCTTTCAATATTTGATTTCCTTAACCAATAACCTAAGGCAACCAAATTCGGCTGGTTGGCTGAATCAGAGCCTTTAAGCAATGCCTGACTGAGAGCATTTACAAACGAAATAATTTCTTCAGAAAAAGGCGATAACTTGCCTGAAAATTGCTGTTCCGAGGGTTGAAGTACATATGTTATTTCAGGGAAATGTTTAAGCCTGTGTATCACTGCACCCCCTCACTTCAGTTTTAGGCAGTCTCCCTAGCACCTGAAAGTATTTCCCCTTGCGACCACAGAGACAATCATCAACCCCCAATACCGAGCCAAGATCTTCTGTTAATAGTGAATTTCCAGGATAACTACCAGGAACAATAGACAACACTTGTAGCAGCCCTGGATTATTATTATCTATAACCTTGAGCGTTTGCGGATCCCGCACTACCACATCGGCATAAATGGGGGCATGCAAATGCCCCGCTTCACATTCAACAAAAATTGAACCTACCTGTTCGGCCATGCCATAGAAATTATGCACTTTTTCGATGTTGAGTGTTTTGCGGCAGACGCGCTTAAATTCCTCGTTACTGACTTTTTGTGCTTCCAGTTTTTTCCAACCTCCGCTGTGCAGCAATATCCCGCTATTGAGATTGAGCGCATTCTCACTTTTACGCAGTGACTGTAAGAAATGCTGCCACACCATAAAGGTAAAGCCAAACAATAATACCGGCTGGTTTTTATGCGTTTCAGCAAAAGCTTGTACTACCTCTATGTTTAGTGACATATCTTCATTTAAAGCATATATCGGCTGTCGACCAAACATAGAAAGCCCCTGAATACCGGCTCCCCGGGCAGAGTAACTATCCTTACTTTTAAGTACGCCGGGATGATCTATGATCAGCATTGGCATTCGCTTTTTGCCGATAAAATCCTGGAGCACTTTAACCAGCACTTTTGACTGACGCCGACTGGTATCCTGATCCAATATGACCTTTGCCGGAGTCTGACCTGTCGTACCAGAGGAATACAGGATTTTAAACACCTGCTCCTGGGGAATGCTCTGCAATGTCAGATATTTAAACAACCTGACCGCCAAATAGGGGAAATCTTCAAGACTATCCATTGAAGCATCTGAGAACAGGTTGCTATAAGCTTCACAATGTTGAAGGTGATGATGATGCAGACTGGTTAATGTTTGCCGCATTTTTATCTCTTTATCTGCCTGGTTTAAGGCAAAGGGATTCATTTCAAACCAGTCTTCAGGAATTAACTCAGACATTGCCCTGACTCTCTTCAAATAACTGTTTCAGAGCCGGATAGTCCGTTTTCTGATTAGCGTTTACCGGAAAACTATCCAGTTTCATTACCTTGATAGTACTGACATGAAGTGTCAATGCTTTGCTCAGAAAATTCCTGACTTCGTCTGCTTCACCAGAAATAATAGCCACATAAAGCAAATCATCCTTACCGGTTACCTTGGCAGATACATCATTCGCTTCCAGAACTTTTTCCACCTCATCCAGGCTGATGCGCAAGCCAAACACTTTTACAAATCGCTTTATTCGACCTGTAATAAAATAATCACCATCACCATCTTTACGGGCCAGGTCACCGGTTTTAAGTTTTGATTGCGGTGCAAAAGAGGCTAACTCTGCTCGTCCACTGGCGTATCCCAGCATAACATTAGGGCCTTCGTATACCAGCTCCCCTTCCCCTTCGATAACGGGCGCACCACTATCATTTATCAGAGTAAATTGTCCACCAGGAATGGCTCGCCCAATCGCCCCCGTTTTTTGGCGAAGCAGTTCAGGATCCAACCAGGCCATTCTGGCCGTAGCTTCAGTTTGGCCATACATCACATAAAATGGCTTATTATACTTTCCTGACCAGTCAGCAAACAATTCCAGGATTTCGTGTTTCATGCGTCCACCGGCCTGAGTTAAATATTTCAGATGTGGGTATTCTTTTTGATGAAAGCGCAATTTTGCCAACATTTCATAGGTATAGGGCACTCCTGCCAAACTGGAAATCTTGTGTTCTTTAAGCAGTGTCCAGAAATTTGCACTCACAACGGAATCATTATTAAGTACGCAACAAGCGCCCTTTAACAAATGGGTATTAATAACTGATAAGCCATAGGAGTAATGACAGGGTAACGTGGTAATGGTGATATCTGAGTCCTGTATCGGTAAATACTGTGCGATCGCATCAGCATTGGCCTGCAAGTTATCGTAACTCAACACCACCTGTTTTGCCGTACCCGTGCTGCCTGAAGTAGACAACAAAATGGCTACCCGAGGGTCTATTTCTGCTTGTGTGTATCCGGTTAGGTGATAATCGGCCTCCCGAATTAGCATATGAGGTTGAAATTCAGTTGCCAGCTTCGCCAATCGGGCTTCATCAATATCCCGTTGCAGCAACATAACCGGTACTTTTTTCTGCAGGCAAGCCAGATAGTTAACCACAGTATTGAGGGTATTGCTGCATAACAAAATAGCCAGTTCACCTTGCCCTGGCAATTTGTCCTGCGCTTCCTCAATCAACTGCTGAAGCTGGGAATAGGTATAACAAGTCTGCTCAACGACGAATGCAATGCGCGGATGATATTCGGGAGGAAACTGCCAATACATAAAGACTCCGGTTGCCACACCATTAGGGCAGTGTCAAAGCGCCGTTGACGCCTATGTCTTGACCTGTGATATAACCAGCATCCTCTGACAATAAAAAACGAATACTTTTTGCCACATCGCCAGCCGTAGCAAACCGATTTAAAGGGATTTGCGCCAGCAATGCCTGTTTTTTATCAGAAGGGTAATGCGCCGTTAAGTCAGTTTCCACAAACCCAGGTGAAACAGTGTTTATCCTGATTCCAACAGCACCCAACTCTTTGGCCGCTGACAGGGTCAGGCCCGCTAAACTGGCCTTACTCATAGCATAGGCCGACTGACCTTTGGCCCCCTGCTGGGCAACGATTGAGCCCACATTGACAATGCTCCCTTGCCGATTTCGGGTCATCAGGCGTGCTGCCAGCTGAATATGTTCATATACCGCTGAGACATTAATATTGAACAAGTTGTTCATGTCCTTTTTCGCTGTCATGGCGATTGCCTGTTCAACCATAATGCCGGCATTGTTCACCAGGCCGTCCAGTCTGCCAAATTCCGACTGGATTTGCCTGAATTGCTGTTTAACAGCATCACTGTCAACCACGTCGTAGTGCAACCAATGTAATCGGGCAGTATCGCCGTCTTCAAATGAATCGCGCAATTGTTGAAATCCAGCTGCTGTCCGGCAATTAGCCAGTACTGTCGCCCCGGATTCCAGACAACATTTAACTGTTGCAGCGCCAATACCGCGCGATGCGCCGGTAACCAGAACTATTTTATCTTGCAACAAAGACATAAGCTTAAACTAAAACTGAACTTCGTATCGGGTCAATATTTCCTGTGCTTTAGCCACAGAGCTCATGTCAATGATGTCATCGGTATCTAGCATCACATCGAATACTCCTTCAATTTCTGCGATCAGTATCATATGTGCAGTTGAGTCCCATTCAGCAATAGTGTTATAGGTTAACTCAGGTGACACCTGATTGAGCTCAATGTTAAGGGCTGAAGCGAATGCCTGAAAAAGCTTTTCCTGATTATTCATTTACGCTGTCTCGAAAGTAAGTTTTTTAATGTGCCTGTCGATTGGATATAGCGCTCTCGCTCCAGGGCAATAATTGTGTATTCTCTATCCTTATCGACCTCGGCATAGCCAAGTTTACCATTGTAACTGAGTGCCGCTGAATTTTGGCTTTTAACTTTAGCCGTCACCTGGTTCACTTTTAGATAATCAAAACAATAATCCAGTAGCACTAACGATGGGGCAAAAGCCAGAATGTTAGAACGATAGCGTTCATCTCCAATATAGATACCGGGCTCCAAAGTTATCGCTTCAGTGACCGGCTTGCCATCGCATGATTTTAGATTTGCCGCACCAATATAATCAGCGCGGTATTGAATGATAAAATGCTGTTGATCTTGCCGCTCACTGATATTCTGAAACCAGTTTAATTGTTGCTGCTCATCGATAATTTCACCGGATACCATTTGCTCACGGACAAAATCGGAGTTACGCCACTGCCGCAACAGCTCCAGATGTGGCTTTTCTATCGGCAACATATTCACGCCATAGCCAGAGAGTTGGTTACGCATCATTCAATCTCATGTAATCCGGCCAGCTGATCCAGTAGTCTTGCGGTGCCCTGCATATCACGGTGTTTTTCAGCCTGTTGATACATAGTTTGCAATAGTTCAGGTTTTGACCACAAAGCATCGGCCAGCTCAACAACTTCAGAAATTGCCATATCCTGTCTGAAATCAAAGCTCTGGCACCAGCCCTGCTGTTCAGAAGCCTTTGCAGCATTTAACTGATTATCCGCCACAACCAACAACAATGACGGACACTGCATCGCCAACAATTCAAATTGGGTAGACCCGGCTGCAGAGATGGTTAGCAAGCTATTGGAAAAAACAGAAGCCAGGTCCTGGCAATCAATCACCAACTGAACACTTATCTGCCCTTTCTGAACATAGTTTTTAATCTCTGCCAGTTGGTTGTTGTCGCTGGTCGCTACCAGGCGAACAGGCATATTCACATTTCGCTCATTTAATGCTTTTAAGAACAACAATGAAAGCCCTTTTACATCCGTGCCGCCCATCACCAGAGTCAATGATCGTCTGCTTGTCAGAGGTAACGGCAGCTCGCTAAAAAACTCCTGTCTCAGCAATCGAAATTTATCCCCCAGACAAAGCTTAGCTTTGGGCGCAGTTTGCTCGTAAGTTAATGCGTTGGCACCACCGGCACTATTGATTATCAACCTGACATTAAGCGTACCGCGATCATTGCAATCATCAAACAAAACTGTACTGCCTGGTAATTCAGACAACTGATTAATAAAGCTGGCGGAGAATTTGTAACTATCCAGTACGATTAAATCATCATTTGTCACAGTCACATGCTCTTGCAGCCATTGGAGTTGCTCAGTTTCAGATAAACCAGATGGGATTTCCTGAATCATAAAGCGCCAGTCATGCCGCTTCATACAAAAGGGAATTGTTTCAGCACAGACAACAAAAACACATTCGACATATTGCTCAGACAAGGCTTGCGCCAGCGCCATGCAGCGCATCAAATGGCCCATCCCCGCGGTTTCTGAAGCCTCTGTTAAAAACCAGGCTTTCACGGTTTGTCCACGAATGTCCAGTCCATTGCCTGGCCTTTTTGCAAGTCACATTCAGCTGTTTTACCCAATATTTCATTAAAATATTTAGGTGCAAGCCCCATAGCAGGTCTGACAATTTTTAAATTTTTCCGGGTGAACAACTCACCTTTTTTGATGTTCTCACTCACATAAATTGAACGTCGATAACGCTTTGAATTTTGCTCAGCGAGCGTGCCACCATAGGTCACTTCACCTTGTGCCTGCCAGGCCCGTTGAGTCTCTTCAGCCAGTAATTTAAATTCCGCAGGCTCCAACGAAAATTCAGCATCCACACCACCAGCATTGCGATCCAAAACAAAGTGTTTTTCGACTACGCAGGCACCCAATGCAACACTGGCTATAGCCACCCCGATTCCACGAGTGTGATCAGACAAACCGACCGAACAGCCAAATCGCTTCTGAATATCGGGCATTGTCACCAGGTTGGTGTTTTCAGGCGTTGCCGGATAGGTACTGGTGCATTTTAACAGCACCAGCTCCCTGCACCCATGAGCGTATGCAGTATCTACTGCCTCTTCTATTTCCTCCAGAGAAGCCATGCCTGTTGACATGATTAACGGCTTTTTCTTGCTGGCAGCACAGGCGATCAAAGGGATGTCAGTTAATTCAAAAGAAGCGATTTTAAAACAAGGCACACCAAGCCCATCTAAAAAGTGTACAGCGTCTTCATCAAAAGGAGAACTAAACGCCAGTAAGCCTTTTGCCTGAGCATGCTCAAACAATGGCATATGCCATTCGTAAGGTGTGGCGGCTTTTTGATATAAGGTGTGCAGTTTTGCCCCGGCCCATAAGCTGTCTTTTTCGCCAATCACAAAATCGCTATGCTCACTATCCAGTGTCATGGAATCAGCGGTATAGGTTTGCAATTTGATAGCATCAACACCCGCCTCGTGCGCGGCGTCGATCATCGCAAGCGCAGTATCGAAGCTTTGACTGTGATTGCCGCTTAACTCGGCAATAACCAGTGGTTTTCCAGTGCCGATACTAAAATGACCAATTTGAAACTGTTGTTTAAATTGTCTGGCCATACTCAATCCGCTTTTTCAAAAAGTGACAACACACTCTCAGTTAACTCTTTCGCAGGGATTGGGGTTGCGGACCGTTCTGTAGCATAATCAGGCATCAGTGTCCTTGCATCTACTTCGCCAACAATCACCAGGCTTGGGCAGTTTACTGTCGTCGCTAACCACTGCGGCGCCGAGGGCACGGTAATCAACAGGTCACTGCTCTTCAGCATAGACAGCGTCTTGCGCATAGACTGCGAGCCATCAAAGCCCGTCCAGACATGAAACCCCGCCTTTTCCAGCGATTTTTTCAGTTCCTCCCCATAGGGATAACTTCTCTCTGCGGTTCTGGCATCAGTAGCTAATGCGATAACCATCTGCTTTTTCTTAATTTTGTCCAGCGTATGGTTGGCTTCAACATCGATGCTCATATTCATTTCAATGTCAGCAAAACCACAACAATGTCTCAGGTAAAACTCCGGATAGCCAAAATCGGGGACAGTGCCAAACTCCCACCAGGGGGTATGCCAGCGCGCCATACCAAAGAAGGTACTGCTCATATAATTTGCCGGATCGTGGACATAGTCATGTTGCAAGGTTTGCTTATCCAGTTGGTCGATAAGATCTGCCACCGAAATCGACATGAAATTGCCCTGCAGGTTTTCTCCGGCATCTTTCAGGAAGCGGGCCAAAAAACAAGGCATAAACCAGGTATCCAGATTAATAATCTGTTGATACTCTGTGCCGATTATCTTTTCAGCCAACATCAAAAAGCGTTCCATGGCGGGGATGATATTATCCGGCCATTCCGCCTTTTCCATTTTTATAATTTTGACATCGGGCTCAGCCAGCTGAATTACGTCAGCGCCTGCTGAAAAAGTTAACACTGAAATTTCAGCCTCGGGATAGCGGGATCTGATATAACGAATGGCAGGAATACCGATGCAGGTGACATCACCTAATCCGAGCATCCTGATAATAAGAATTTTAGCGGGATCAGCCACTTGTATGCTCCTTAACGATCCTGAACATAAGCGCGATACATTAGCTCCGCCCTTATCCAATCTTCTTGTGTATCAATATCTTGAACTAAATGCCGGGGTAATACAACGGGATAACTGTTTGCCGAAAATACGACTTTACCCGATAACCAGGACTCTCCCTTCCCCCAATAAAACTGACCGGCATCATGATACACCTCTTCCAGATCCTGCGAGCGCTTGTTGATAAATTCCGGCATCATAGGTTTAACCCCGGCCGCATCCTTTACCAATGCTCTTTGCACCGGGAAAGGAAAAGTAGTCACTGAAAACGCAAAATCTAACCGCTCATTGGCTTCCAGAGCCTCTAACCCCTGTTTAAGGTAAGATTGTTCTATAAATGGTGCAGTCGCATAAATGCAGCACACATACTCAGGGTTAAAAAAGTGCTCACGGCAATATTCGATGGCGTGATTGGTAACCGGACGTGTGCCAACAATATCATTAGATAAGTGCTCTGGTCGTAAAAATGGCACTTCGGCACCGAGAGATAAAGACAATGCTTTAATTTCTTCACAATCAGTAGACACGATAACCTTGTCAAACAACTGGCTGTTAATGGCAGCTTCAATGGAGTAATTAATTAAAGGCTTTCCGGAAAATAGCCTGATATTCTTCCCCGGAATTCGTTTACTTCCACCTCTTGCGGGTATGACTGCAAGCTTCAAACTAAAACCTCTTTTAATGATGCAACGACATAATCCTGTTCGGATTCTGACAAGTCCGGATAAAGAGGCAAAGTTAATGCCATTTTGTAATATTGTTCAGCAATCGGGAAGTCACCTGCATTAAACCCTAATTGCCGATAATAAGGTTGCAGATGAATAGGAATGTAGTGCACATTGAGTGCAATCCCCCTTTCACGCATCATATTAAACACTTGTTTTTTATTATGATGCTGCAGTTCCACCACATAAATATGCCAGGCTGATTGAATATGTGCATAAAAAGCCGGTAATTTGAGTGGAAGATCCACCAATAATTTCTGATAGCGTTCAGCCAGCTTTTTGCGCTGTTGGATAAACTCATTCAACCTGTGTAACTGAGATATACCTAAAGCTGCCTGAATATCACTCAGGCGATAGTTAAACCCTAAATTTTGTTGCTCATATTCCCAGGGTTCGCCAATAAACTGCGAAAAGGAAGAAACATCACGAGTGATGCCATGCTTTGCAAAAGAACGTGCAACAGCGGCTATCTGCTCGTTATTAGTCATCAGAGCACCGCCTTCCGCGGTAGTAATCGATTTCACCGGATGAAAACTGAAAATACAGCAATCAGAATATTTGCAGTTTCCCACCGGCTCATTTTCGAAACTCGCCCCCAAAGCATGAGAGGCATCTTCGATAATGGCAATGTTAAATGGTTTGAGGATTTCGCTTATCAGCTTCATTTCACAGGATAACCCGGCGAAATGCACCAATATTACCGCCTTTGGCAAACGCCCACGTTGTTTTGCCTGATACAATTTGGCTTGCAAGGCTTGCGTGTCGATATTTCGACTGTCAACGTCAATATCGACAAAGTCGATTTCTGCACCGCAATAAAGAGCACAGTTTGCCGAAGCAACGAAAGAATTGGGTACTGTCCATACAAGATCTTTTTCCCCAATATTCAGAGCCAGACAGGCGATATGCAATGCTGATGTACCGCTATTTACCGTTACAGCATGTGCCGCTCCGGTATATTTGCAGAGCGCCTCTTCGAACTCCAGACCTTTAGCACCTTGTGTTAAATGGTGATTTCGCAATACATCACAGACCGCTTCGATATCGGTTTCTATTATGTTGTGTTTTCCATACTGGATCATGAGTTTTCTTTGTTGAGGCGAATTATTTCATCATGGCTTAAAAAGTGCGGGTTAGTGCCCGAATTGTATTCAAATTTATCGTCAACCGGCTCGCCAGTTTCCCCCAACTTGTTTTCAGCATAGTTAATGTCTTTGTCAAAAAAGATAATGGGTGGTGTAATGACGTAGTGATCGTGAAACTCCAGTGAATGATGTGCCACTTCTTCTGGCACCATGACTTCGTGTAACTTTTCCCCAGGTCGAATACCAATCACGTCAAACTGCTCGTTACCGCTCATGGCATAGGCCAAATCAGTAATCTTTACTGAAGGGATTTTCGGCACAAATATCTCACCACCACGCATGCGCCTGAAACTCTTATCTACAAAAGCAATCCCCTCATCCAGGGTTATCCAGAAACGGGTCATTTCGACGTGTGTAATAGGAAGTTCAGAAACCCCTTCCTTTAGAAGTTTTTCGTAATATGGAACAACGGAGCCCCTTGAACCAACCACATTACCATAGCGCACCACAGAAAAACGCGGCCCCTTGGCACCACTAATGTTATTGGCCGCGACAAACAACTTATCAGACGCAAGCTTAGTTGCCCCATAGAGATTGACCGGATTCGCCGCTTTGTCGGTAGAGAGGGCAATAACGCGATTAACATGGGACTCAATCGCAGCATCAATCACATTTTGTGCACCGTGAATATTAGTCTTGATGCATTCATTCGGGTTATATTCTGCAGCCGGTACCTGCTTTAGCGCGGCGGCGTGTACCACATAATCCACATCACGCATCGCTGCCTTAAGGCGCTCCTTATCGCGAACATCACCAATAAAATAACGCATGCATTTGGCATCGTACTTCTGCTGCATTTCAAACTGTTTGAGTTCGTCCCGGGAGTAAACAATAATTTTTCGAGGCTTGTATTTTTCAAGGAGATGGGACACAAAACGGTGGCCGAAAGAACCTGTACCACCGGTAATTAAAACGCTCTTACCATCAAACATAAGATACCTTTAAACTTGACCCAAACGGATTATTGATGGGCAACTTTTATAATTATTTTTTGTATTTTTTTACAGCTTTGCGATTTCGTAAAAAACCCACCAGAACGTCTTGTTGCTCATTCTTGAGGCCATTAACAAGAGTAGTCAGTTCGTTGTTAGTTCGCAAGAGCTCTTGCAATAACGTTTTATCTACCGCAGCGTTATCTTGTAAAAAACTGACGATAAGTTTTTCCCGGGCCTCGACGACTTCCTGCAGTTTTTCAGCATCCAGCTCCTCAGCCATTAATACTGACTTAATGGCATCTGAGTTTTGTCGGAGCGAATCCGGCTCCCGGTCAGAAAATTTAGGTATGTTTGTCTTCAAACTGCTGCTTGGCGTTTTTGACGCTGAGCTTCGTATGCTTCCTGTTTGGCAGATTCAGGAATTTCAGCCCAGGCATTCTTAATAGGTAGCATGAGGTTAATCACTTCATCCATGATCTTCAAGCTATTCTGAATATTGGCGTCTGTTAAACGGCGGATCATATAATCATACAAAGCATAGAGGTTTTCGCCTACTTCACTTTTCACTTCTAAATCAATGGTATCCCGCAGATTCACCAGGATTGATGTGGCTTTGGACAAATGCAAAGCCTTTGATTCAAACTCCTTGCGTTCGATACTTCCTTTGGCCATGGCAATTTTTTCCAAAGCCCCCTGCATCAGCATCAATGTGATTTTATGAGGATCGGCGGTTGATAAGTCCTGTTTTAAACTGCCTTTCTTATAAGCCTGTATACCTTTTAAACCCATTTTTCACCTTTACCACTTAAATTCCGCCCAATGCAGCAAACAATGCATTACCGGTATTATTTAATGAAGAAACGGTTTTATCCAGCGCAATATATTTATTACGTTGGATTTGTTCGAATGATAACATTCTTAACTCAAATGCTTCGCGCTCGTCCGCCAAAAGCTCTTTTTCATCTTTCAGCTCTGATTCTCTGTCTCGTAGTAAACCACCAAATGTGGTGTACTCGTAGAGAAAATCGTATAACGTTTTCGCTACGCCATTATTGCTATTAGTAAAGACATCAGCCACTTCATCGAAGCTGTCCTCTAATGCATCATCCAACCGCTCTTCGCCGCTGCCAATGCCAAACTCATCTACGGCACTGATTTCCAACTTACCATCATCATCAAAGGATAAACCAAAGTTAAAAATACTGCCCAAATTATTACCAGAAACACTGGTCGTCAAAACATTGGCGATCCCGTTCTGCAATCCCCGTACCATAAAATCACCCGCTAACGCACCATCGTCTTCCAGTTCGGATTCACCATAGCGTGTCAATCGGGTTATTTCATCGATTAGAGAATTATAGCTATCGATGAAATCCTGAATCTTAGACTTAAGGCCTTCTTTATCGTTTCCGATAGTCACCGATGAAGCAGCAAAACCGGTGGCGGTACTGGCATCAGTTTCTGACACCTCAAAAGCTTCGAATGAAACGTTCGGAATAACATTCTCAAACTCATTAGTACTGCTTTCAACCAGAATGTTGTTCACATAAGCCTGAGCGTTAACCGCTGCTACAGGCGCATTGGTGCCGGCATTTGTACTCAGGTCCTGGTCGGCGGCCAGCGCCGAAGAATGGCTGGTCACCGAGGTAAGTTCTGCGGCGTCACTGTCATTGACAATGCGCAGGTCGTCACCGTTACCAGTAATCAGAGACTCGAAAATAATCTTGGGACCTGAAGCAGTGCCGGTGTCCAGTAAGATCGCATTAACCAGCTTGGTGGTACCGTCGCTTTGAATATTGTCTTCGGAATTGTTGATGGCACTGACATACTGCTGCAATGTCATTCCCGACGTCACGTCAACCGAGAAACTATCGCTGGAAGTGGCAAAACTGAAGGAAACTGTGGTATCTGCACCGGTATACAGGGTATCCGTCGTGGACGAAAACTCACCATCAGCAGTACGATATTCGGTACCTGCCGCTAATTGTGCGACAGATATCTTATAACTCCCCTCCAACGCACTGGTGGACGCTTCCATTGTAAATGGACCGGTTTCACCTTCTTCGAGAGAAGTGGGATGATCTATGGTGGGTTCACGAGCGTTCAGGTTGTAGTTGTTTTTCAACTCTTCAACCGCATCCTGGAACTCGTCCACTTTAGATTTTAAGGAACCTATAGCAGAAATAGTGGCATCCAGAGTTTCTTCACGTTCATTTAAACGCTCTTCTTTGGGAGCCCGCTCAGCTTCTATCAACTGAGTAACCAGATCATCAAGCGCTAAGCCTGAACCAACCCCTAAACTCTGAATGCCCATGATTTACCTCTACTAGACTTCTTTGCTAAACAGTACTCCTACGGCTTCACCCACATCAGACTGTAACCCTCTGATTCGGTCTGACAATGCCAGTACCTCTTCCGAAGGAATTTGTCTGATCAATTCTCCCGTATCCGAATCTGTTACCTGTACGATTGAACGATTAGAGTCATCGTTAAACGAAAAGTTTAGATTCGTTCTTTGAGACTGCACAAAATCTCTGACTTCAGATACGGCATTTTCAATGTCCTGTATCGAAGCACTTTCACCTTCACTATTGTTATCGACCTGAGAATTTGAAACATTAGGCACTTCGCGAAAATTTGAACGACTGGCGGCGCGACTTTCACCACCATTTGCGTTGTCACTTTCGGCCTGTAATTCCTCTCGGCGTCTTACAACAGCGGGTTGTGTATTTTGTGCCAGATTAGCATTAAAACCTGATTGTGCTAAATCAATTTCCATCTTTCACCTCCTGTTAGGTAAAAGCGATTGCAATCCCGGTCAACGGCATTGCAATCAGGCAAAATCAATACAACAGCAACTATCCTAACAATGCTAAAGCCGTTTGCGGACGCTGATTCGACTGACTCAACACCGACACACTGGCCTGCTGGATAATTTGATTTCTGGTTAAGTTTGCTGTTTCAGAAGCAAAATCAGTATCCTGAATACGTGAACGCGCGGCGTTCAGGTTTTCACTGACACTGGCCAGATTTCGAACTGTTGACTGAAAACGGTTCTGTAAAGCACCTAAAGAAGCTCGTTGCGCACCTATTGCAGAAATCGCTGTATCTATCGACGCTAATGCACCCGATGCACCAGCTGCAGTTGAAATATCCACTGTGCCAACTCCCAGACCTGATGCACCAAAACCACCAGAACGGGAAAGATTCACTGCAATACTTTGACCTGCATTTGCACCTACCTGAAAAGTTGCAGAGAAACTGCCATTCAGTATATTAACATTCGCAAATTGTGTATCAGTACCGATGCGTGACAATTCTGAAATCAACGCCGTTACTTCCTGTTGCAAAGCGGTTCTGTCTGCAGAAGAGTTAATGCCGTTTTGCGCCTGAATGGCCAACTGACGAATTCGTTGCAGTGACGTTGTACTTTCGGTCAGTGCACCTTCAGCTACCTGGACCAAAGAAATCGCGTCGTTGGCATTTCGAACAGACTGATCAATACCCTGAATTTGGCTGGTTAATTCTGCAGAGATTTGCAGACCCGCCGCATCATCGGATGCCCGGTTTATACGAAAACCGGAAGACAATCTTTCGAATGATGTGTTTAATGCTTCATTTGAGCTAAATAATTGACGTTGCGCATTTAATGACGAAACGTTTGTATTTACAAAAATACCCATGTTATACCTCCTGAGAACCAATTAACTATAGAGAGAGCCACTGGTTCGCCTACTTTTGTCAGTCGAGAGTGCTGACGTTAAACTTGTTTTGCCCTTAGTGTTTCGACCTCACTCGAAACCTTAAAAACAAAACCCGCAATACCCCTCAACAATAGGTATCGGCAATCTCTTGAGGTTCTTTAGAAATTTTTTTATTTTTTTTAAAGTTTTTTCGAACCAAACATAAACCATTGTTTTAATAGACTTTTTATTACAATAGAAAATAAGGCCATGCGCTGGTTTGGGGAGACATATCATATGTGATTGCCTGGGACAGACATAATCCAGAACTTAAATCCGGTTAAAAAATTACAGATATTTGATTTTTTGGCATGGGATGTGCTTTGTATTCTGCAAGTGACAGATATCACTCAATTGTTCAAAGTTTTGACACAGATGATGATGTTACATGAAGAGAAATAAAAACAGCCAGGTCACAGGACCTGGCCAAATTGCTCACGTTAGGAGAACGAGCAATAGGGTTTTGTCGCCCGACTACAGGATTTGGGAAGGAATACTGGCCTCTCAACCATACTTCTACACTCTCGATCCTGTTAGTCGGCGTTTTCACTGATTTTTATAGTGTTATTTTTTCAGTGAAACAAAAACCGGATTGTATATCGGATTTTAAGCCGATGGTGACACCTGATGCCGGACTGAATCCTGGCTTGCAGCGTGCCGTTATCGGTATGATTACCGACGTTAGAGTTTGTCGCCCGACTGCGGGATTTGGGAAAGAATACTGGCCTCTCAACCATACTTCTACACTCTCGATCCTGTCAGTCGGCGTTTTATATTTATTATAGGTCAGAATTTATGTCAGCACCGTGGCTTGTTAAATTTCCCGTTGCCTAAATGATTCGCCCCTGTATTTGTTGTTTTGTCGGAATATGTTCCGATGTTAATGTTTGTCGCCCGACTGCAGGTTTGGGAAGGGATACTGGCCTCTCAACCATACTTCTACACTCTCGATCCTGTTAGTCGGCGTTTCCTGAGGCGGCCTCTCATCTCCTACCCTCATTAAAAACGCTACCCTGGTTACTCAGTGACACGTCAGGAAATCCATTAATTTTCACTGCGTCAATGCTATGTCACCTGATTCAGTTACCTGAAAACGAATAATATTAAAAAGCTAAGCCGGAAGTTAAAAAGGTATAAGAGCCATACTGTTTTAAACTTTCAAAAGTGTACTTGCGCTCAACTTTTGTCAGTGCTTTTTATATGTAAATTCTACCCATTGGATTTACATATAAAGATTATTCGCTGAACCCTGTATTTTGCACCTCCTCTTTTGTGATAATTTGTTGTTGTCGACCGACTTTTACTGTCAACAGTTATCAAACTCTTTAATCTTGGCACAGTTACTGCTTTATATTTATTGTCAGTTAATTTTTTGACTGATAAATAGCTGGGAAACTGATTAACAAAGTCCTATGCTATAGAGTGAGCGAAAGCTCTTCGTCGACTTGCGGGATTGATGGCCTATACCTCAATACCTCACACTACCTCCTGGCGTTGGTCTCGTAAGTCGGCGACTTAATCTCTTCCCTGAGATTGAGGGTTCAAAAGCGAGCTTTCTTATCTACCTAACTCTATCCCAATAAACTTAGCGCAGATTGCGGTCTTTGGTTAGCCTGTGACAGAACCGTTGTACTGGCCTGTTGAATGATCTGATTACGTGTCAGCTCGGCAGTTTCAACGGCAAAGTCAGTGTCTTTGATCCGTGATCTCGCAGCAGACAAGTTTTCAGATACGTTTGCCAAATTACGGATTGTTGACTGGAACCGATTTTGTAAAGCACCCAGCTCTGCACGTTGCGCACCAATTGACGAGATAGCCACATCAATATTGGATAATGCGGCAGACGCATTGGCGGCACTGGTTATATCAACTGTGCCCACGCCCAGACCAGAGGCACCAAAACTTGCGCCATTGGCTGAAGATAAGTTGACAGATATTGTTTGTCCAGCATTAGCCCCCACCTGAAACTGTGCAGAGAAAGTTCCCGACAATATATTGTTTCCGGCAAACTGAGTATCCGTGGCAATTCTGGATAACTCGGCGACCAGCGCCGTCACCTCTTGTTGCAGGGCAGTTCTGTCTGCTGATGAATTAATGCCATTTTGTGATTGAATTGCCAGGGTACGGATACGCTGCAACGCGGTAACCGACTCAGCTAATGCACCTTCAGTGGTCTGCACCAGAGAAATCGCATCGTTGGCATTGCGAACAGATTGATCCAAACCTTGAATCTGGGTGGTCATTCTGTCTGTGATCTGCAGACCGGCGGCATCATCAGCAGCTCTGTTGATACGAAAACCCGAAGATAAACGCTCAAAAGATGTGCTAAGTGCATTACCAGAGTTAAATAACTGACGTTGTGAATTTAATGATGAAACATTGGTATTTACGAATAAACCCATTTTTTTTCTCCTAACGATTTTAATATTAATTTGAGCGTTTGCTCGTTTGCTAAGTAAGGTGTTTTTATTGTTCTTTACTTAGCCAGGCCCGGCTTATTTTTGTTTTTGATTGCTCAGTGCCTTTGCCTATGTATCGTCAGTACTAAATTTTTCCTTTAACTTTTTTTTGACTATTTTTTGTTTATTTTATTTTTCCCTTTATTTTCAATACGTTAAACCACATACAAATGTCACTTTTTTGACGCTAAATTCCCATTAAATCACCGACACAAAAAAGCCAGCACGTTGGCTGGCTCTTTATTATTCTTGCTCAAAAAGTTCTCACACTACCTCCTGGCAAGATATCCTTTTTTAGCTTATCCCAACAGAGATAACGCTGACTGAGGACGCTGGTTTGCCTGCGCAAGTACCGAAGTACTGGCCTGCTGAATAATCTGATTCCGTGTCAGATTTGCAGTCTCAGTTGCAAAGTCAGTATCTTTGATACGCGACTGAGCACCAGACAAGTTTTCAGAAACCGTGCTTAAGTTACGGATAGTAGACTGAAAACGGTTTTGCAGAGCACCTAATGAAGCACGCTGAGCACCAATTGTAGAAATTGCTGTATCAATGGCAGTTAGCGCACTTGACGCACCCGTAGCAGTAGATATGTCGACCGTACCCACACCCAAACCCGATGCACCAAAGCCACCTGAACGTGACAGGTTTACACCAATAGTTTGACCCGCATTGGCACCAATCTGGAAAGTGGCAGAAAATGAACCACTTAAAATATTGTTGCCCGCAAAGTTGGTGTCAGTACCGATTCTGGACAGTTCAGCTACCAAAGCGGTAACTTCCTGTTGCAAAGCCGTTCTGTCCGCAGAAGAGTTAATACCATTCTGAGACTGAATTGCCAGCGTACGAATACGTTGTAATGAAGTTGTCGTTTCTGATAATGCACCTTCAGCGGTTTGCACCAGTGAAATGGCGTCATTAGCATTACGAACAGATTGATTAAGACCTTCGATTTGAGACTGAAAACGATCAGTGATCTGTAAACCGGCAGCATCATCTGCGGCGCGATTGATACGGAAACCTGAAGATAAACGTTCAAATGAAGTAGATAACGCGTTACCTGAATCAAACAGCTGACGCTGAGCGTTCAGTGAAGAAACGTTGGTATTAACGAATAAAGACATGAAGTCTCTCCTACACTCTCGATCCAGCTATATTGGGTAAATATAGATCTGGGATCTGACCTGTGGAACAGGTCTAAAAGTTTAAAACAACAACAGCTTTAAATATGGGTAATATCATAAAACTGTTGCACTGGCTCTCTCACATAAGGTTATCGCCTGCAGTTCTTAAACCTTGAACAAAAAATGACATTTTTTTTAATCTTTTGTATTTAAAGACTTTTATTGAAAAATTAGCCTAAAAATAGTGAGCCAAGGCAGGAATATTCACGACCAGGATGAAAACCCAATGTACCGCTGTGGTTACCTGTGTTATTCCGTGGAACATAGCAGAATGGAATTTTTTTGAGTACTAATAAAAGACGAAAAAAGCCGAAGCATTTATGCTTCGGCCAGCTGCCCGGACGTTAGGAAAAGTGAGCAAAACTTTGGAAAATGTGCCTCTGTAATACAGCATTCGCTCATCAGAACAAAGAAATCACATTTCCTGCAGGACGGCTAATTGCCGACCTTGTATTCTTTGTGGCTCGCAATGCCTCCCGACAACACAAATCACAATCAAAATAGCGGGCGGGCTATTAACCCACCTCGGATACTCAACCCACCCTGGATGATTAACCCAACAGTGACAGCGCGGATTGCGGACGCTGATTAGCCTGTGCAAGTACCGTGGTACTGGCCTGCTGGATAATCTGATTACGCGTCAGGTTCGCTGTTTCAGTGGCGAAGTCCGTATCTTTGATACGTGAACGGGCACCGGACAGGTTCTCTGATACATTACTCAGGTTACGGATTGTAGACTGGAAACGGTTTTGCAAGGCACCTAAAGATGCACGCTGTGCCCCGATGGTTGAAATAGCCGTATCAATTGCAGTCAATGCACCTGAAGCACCTGTAGCCGTTGAAATATCAACTGTGCCAACACCTAAACCTGATGCGCCAAACCCACCGGTACGGGACAGGTTGACACCAATAGTTTGTCCGGCATTGGCACCAATCTGGAACGTCGCGGAAAAGCTACCACTTAAGATGGCATTACCGGCAAATTGTGTATCGGCACCGATTCTGGATAGTTCGGCTACCAAAGCGGTAACTTCCTGCTGTAAAGCGGTTCTGTCAGCAGATGAATTGATACCGTTTTGAGACTGGATGGCCAAAGTACGAATACGTTGCAATGACGTGGTGGTCTCGTTTAACGCGCCTTCCGCCGTTTGTACCAGTGAAATCGCATCATTGGCGTTACGCACTGACTGGTCAAGGCCCTGAATTTGTGAGGTAAAACGGTCGGTGATCTGTAAACCGGCGGCATCGTCTGCAGCGCGATTGATACGAAAACCGGAAGACAAACGCTCAAATGAAGTTGATAGGGCGTTGCCTGAATCGAATAATTGACGCTGGGCGTTCAATGAAGATACGTTAGTATTAACAAATAAAGACATTTGTCTCTCTCCTACACTCTCGATCCGGATCAGCTTGTGAGGTATTTGGGCTTTACCGGTGACTGTCGTCGTACAGTCAAATCGTTAATATTCAACAATCACCCGTTTATTGGTTTTATTAAGTGATTGTCACTGGCTCTCTCACTTAGGGTTATCGTACTGGTAAAAATTTCCTTGAAGGTTTTTTGTACTTTTTTGAGAAATATAGATAAAACAGTGACTTGTAATGTTGAATTTAGTGGGTCAGCCGAGCTGAAAACTGGCGTGCGGAAAAACACAATCAATATTCCCGCTCAAGGCGATAAATTGTTACTATCCGCAAAAAACAAATTTATCGCTATGCATTACACCGTTACTAAAATCTCAGGCACAGCCACTCACAGCGCTTTCACGGATCTTTGTTTTTGGCGGGGACATCTGTATTGCTGTTTTCGGGAGGCGTTAAATCACATCAGTAATGATGGCCACATTGCTATTCTGAAACTGGACCTAAAAGGTAATGTACTGGCAAAAGATACGATTCGCGAAGTGTCATCTGATTTACGCGACCCTAAATTATCAGTAACACCACAAAACACCCTCATGCTGCTGGCCTATCAACGCACCTTTGGTGCCATGGGCAAGCACCTTCACAGCCAGCCGCTGGTGTATCAATCTACTAATGGAAACAGTTGGTCTTCGAGAACAACATTGGGTAACAAAAATTGGTGGCTTTGGCGAATACGCTGGCATCAGCAAAGACATGCAACCAGCTCAAAAACGCAACACCAGGCCTTTGGCTTTGCCTATAATCGCGCAGCGAACAGTGTACACCTGTATTCCGGTGATCCTGTCGGTTCATTTCACATTCATCAGCCAGACGTGTTGAGTTTAGAAAAACACAAACTGGGATACCCAAATGAAAGTGATTTGTTTTTTTCCAACAATACCGCCTGGGCAATTGTGCGCAGAGATGCCGATTCCTGCAGCGCACAATTAGGTTATTCAAACTGGCCCTTTAAACGGTGGCAATGGCACGACCTTGGGTTTTATCTGGGTGGCCCTTGTATGCTGCCCGGTGATAACGGGGAAGTGTGGCTGGCCGGCAGAATCTGGCAAAACCAACGATTCTCAACGGCATTGTTACGATTAAACCTGAAGGATAAACAGCTCAGGAAAATAACCACATTACCATCGGCTGGCGATAACAGTTATCCGGGATTGGTACTGCACAACAAGACTCTCTTTATGTCTTACTATTCCAGTCATGAAGATCAAAAAAGCCAGATTTACCTGGCTCAATTTGAAGTCAAAGATGAGTAAATTACACCGACTTATATATAATCAAACAGCGATAAATTGGTTACCCTTCCAAAGGTTTGTTGCGCCGCCTGCAAGGCGGTTTCCTGTTTACTCAGCTCTGAAATTGCTTCAGCGTAGTCTACATCTTCAATTTTAGAACGGGCATCTTTGTTTGCAATTTCAAGGTCCAGATTAGACTCATAAACAGAAGTGGCAACCTTTACACGTCCACCTATTGTAGCCACGGTGTTAGACACTTCCTTGAGACCATTGTCCAGTCCCACCAATGCATCATTTAGCGCTTCAGAGAGGGCGTCACCACTGACTGTCGGATCATTTAACGCTGCTACAATTTCATCCAGCGTCACAGCCAGGTTTTTCTTTTCCGGCTGAGATAAAGTAAATTCCACGGTACTGGCAGCCCCACCGGTAACCGTAAACTCAACCCCTTTAAAGGTAAAGGGCTCACCCGAAGTAAAATTAAGGGTAGTTGCGTCCGGATCGTCAAAGGTTATCTGATTCCCGGCCCCATTCACTGTACCGGTGAAAACGTTATTTGCGGCGGTAACCGCATCATAATTAGCTTTGTGAAAATTATCGAACTCGCCCTGTTGAATAACCTTTACACTGGCATTCGCTGTCCCACCGGTAACGGTTCCGGTTAATCTCGCCAGCACATTCTCAAAAACATCTTTGCCAGAATCACTGCCCGCCACCGTGACATTATTGGATAACTGCAACTTGTTTTGTCCGTCATCCCCTTGAAACACATAGCGATTTCCGGTGGCGGTTGCATTGTAAACAAACGCCGGAGAGTCAGACTGATTACCGGCAAAAATGTAGTTTCCGTTGGCATCCTGACTGTTCATTAAATCAAAGATCTCGTCGCGGATCTGTGCCAGCTCACCAGCGATAGCGGTGCGGTCTTCGTCGGTATTAATACCATTACCCGCCTGCACCACCAGCACTCTGGCTCTGTTGGCCGAACTGGTGACATTACTCAGTACCGCTTCTTCCTGCGACAGGGAATTTTGTAAAAGTGTATTGTTGCGATTGTACTGAGTGATCTGATCTAACTCTTCAGTCAGACGCAACACACTGGCAGCCCCCACAGGATCATCCGATGGGGTAATCAGTTTTTTGCCGCTAGATAACTGCAACTGGGTTTCAGATAAACCGATTTGATTATCAATCACGCCATTGATGGCCCGATCAAATATTTGGTTGTTCGATATCCTCATGACATTCTCTCCACGATGATCAATATCCCCGCGATGATCAATTGCCTAAATTGTGCCATTAGCTCACTGCACCTAAGATAGTTTGGAACAAACTTTGTGCTGTGGTCAAGACCCTGGCGGATGCAGCATAAGCTTGCTGGAAACGGATCAGATCGGCCGCTTCTTCATCCAGGTTCACCCCGGAAACAGAGTCCATCCATTCTTTTGAAAGACGCTCCATTGCCACAGCAGCATCATATTCGACATTGGCACTGGCCGTTTTTGAGCCAATATCGGTAACGATACCGGCATAGGCTTCGTGAAAGGTAATCTGTGTGCTGTTGCCGTCATTTCCCCGCAGCATGGTATCTGCTTCCTGCAATGCAGCAAGCTCAAGACCATTACTGTTGTCATTAAAGCCATTGGTGTTGTACGCAATGGTAAAGGTGTCGCCTGCCTGTGGCACACCCTCGATGCTCAGATCATATCCAGGATAATCATCCTGGCCGGTAAAACCGGCATCCCATGGTGTTGCCGCTGCCTGCTGCAACAGGTTTTCCAGGGATGTAGCGTTATTCACCGTCGCCAGCACAGTGCCGGCGGAATCCCGTACTTCAAAACTATCAGCTGCTGTAAATACAATCGTTGTCGGCGCGCCATCCCCACCGCCATGTGGTGATGCACCAGGTCCCTGAATACCACCCGCGCCATCAAATGCAGAACCGTCGGTACCGGCACTGACCTCAGTGTTAGTAACCGTAATTGACGAAACCGATGCTGTACCCAGGTTATTCAGATCAGACTCAACCCGAATTGGCGAAGCTAACGCTAAATCTTCGGGCCGGTTGGTGGCCATCGCAATGGCCCCTGCAGCCTCTTTAGCGGGTTGCAATAAGAATTGATCACCTGCGGCGTAACCTGCGCCATCCGGGAATTCAAGTTCTAAATCTCCCCCAATATTACCTGCCGGAATGGTGGTAAAAGTGCCGCCTGCTGCGGCAACCCCTGTCACCGTCTGGGTAATGGCTGTACCGCTACTATCGGTAACCGCAGAGCCGTCTGCATTTAATAATGCGATAGTAATATCGACGGTATCAGGTGGACCTGCTGTAACCGCATCAATGGTAATCTGATAATCAGCAGACGTAATGTCACCACCGCCACCATCGGGAATACGGGCATTGACCCCAGTGGTTGTAGTGTTGTCTTCATAAGTCAAAGCACCGAATACAGGCGTGGTGAACAGGTCAGTGCCCAATTCATTATCGAGATCCATGCCCAATTTGTTCTGTTCATTCATTGCATCTGTCAACGCCAGGGCGATTTGTCCAAGCTCACGGACATTGGGTTCCAGTACATCATCCCGATAGCGAATCAAACCACCAATCTGACCACCTAAATCATCATCACTGAGTGGTATGGTAATATTCTCTTTTCCGGCAACCCTCAACTCCAGGTCTTTATAGGTGGGATCGGGGTTTCCATTTTCACTGAATACATTGAACGAACCATCTTCTAACACCAGCGCCTGACCGGTACTCATAAACACCAGTGTTGAGCCATCTGTGCGCTGTTGCGTAGTAACTTCAACTAATTCAGACAATTCCACAATGGCCTTGTCGCGCTGGTTTTTGACGGATTCTGAACCGGAGGTTTGCGGCGCAAATTGCGTTGCTTTAATTTGCGTATTCAAATCTGCGATCTGTGCAATAAGATCATTGGCCTGTTCCAGTTTATCATCCAGCTCCTGATTAACCACCTCAACACTGTTTTCTAGATAACCGTCCAGGTTATTAAACTGTTTGACCATGGCTTCAGCTTCAGCCAGTACTATTTCCCTGGCGGCCACATTATTCGGATCATCATTGGCTGTTTGCAAGGCAGCAAAATAACGGCTCATCCCCTCTGCCGCACTGATAGCTTCACTGGCAAAGATGTTGTCCAACTGATTGAGTTTGTCCAGGTATTGCTCAGCCTCACCTAACGCAGAGGTATCGCGAATATATTGTTCCTGAGCGAATTTATCGACAACGCGCTCCACGTTCCCCAATAACACACCGCCAACACTTTGCTCTTCAAGCGCGCCGCGTTGCCGTATATAACCTTCAGTATTAACATTGGCAATGTTATTGGCGGTAGTATTTAGCAACCCTTGCTGGGCATTTAAGCCAGAGGTAGCAATAGTAAAAATATCCGTTTGGATCATAACGCAGACCTCATTGTATTAATTTGGCGGTCCTCGCCGCTTAACCGTTGACTGTTGTACACTGACATCACTTTTTCAGCGTAGCTGGGGTCCGTGGCGTACCCGGACTTTTGTAATTCACTAAAATAGGTTTGAGGATCGTCGGCTTTTTCCAGCGCCTGTCGGTATCTCGGACTGGACTGCAAAAACTCGACATAGTCGTTCATAGATTCTTCAAATGAGCCGTAAGAACGAAACGCTGCTTTAGTTTTGTGGGCTGTCCCATTATCAAACTCCAGCGTATCAATATAATTTTTATCGCCCTGCCAACCCCGACTCGCTTTAACCCCAAATAAATTATGGGAATTTTGACCGTCACCTGAATGAATTAAATACTGGCCCCAGCCGGTTTCGACTGCGGCCTGAGCCACCATCGCTTTGGGATCTAAGCCAATTTTTTCAGCTGCCTGCTCAGCGATGGGCATCAGATTCTTAACAAAGTCTTCGGGCGACTCGAATCCGGGACGTTTTTCCGGTGCCAGATTAGCAACCGCATGATTTCCAGGTATTGCGGAACTTTGAGCCATACTCACTTTGGCGCGACTAAAGTCATTAATGGAGGACAGGTTGCCATCATTGCGAATTGCGTTAGCTGGCATGACATTACTGCCCTGAGGATCCAATTGTTGCACAATCAACTCTGCCAGGCCGACACTACCAGAGGCTGACATATTCGTTGCCAATTGTTGATCGTGCATGTCGCGATAAAATCGCACTTCCTGGGAATTAAACGGGCTGTCTTCATCCGCCAGCACATCTTCTGCGGCCCGCATGGATTTCAGCATCATTTGTACAAAAATAGCTTCAAAATGTTTGGCGGTTTCTTCTAACGCTTGCTTGTCATTTTTTTGTGCCCCCTGACGCAACGCATCAAGGCTTTGCACGTCGTAAGCATTTCGCGCCTGCTGAATTTGTGTTTGCACGTGATTAATAGAGTCCATCATGTCACCCTAAATAATCACCAGCTCACCCTGAAGGGCACCGGCTTCGCGTAATGCTTCTAAAATGGCCATCAGATCACCAGGCGCGGCACCGACTTCATTCACGGCCCGAACCAGGTTATCAAGACTGACCCCCGGGTCAAACTTGAACATGCGGGTATCGTCAAGATTCACATCCACAATTGACTGCTGTGTTACCGTGGTATCGCCTTCTGCGAACTGATTAGGTTGCGAAACGGTTTGTGTCTCGGCAATGGTGACCGTTAATCCACCATGGGTAATTGCAGCCGGTTTAAGCCGGACATCTTCGCCAATAACAATGGTGCCGGTGCGACTGTTGATAACGATGCGCGCCGGTGCATCAGCAGGTTCAAATTCGAAATTCTCAATAGTGGCTAAAAAGCCAACCCGGGCGCCCACTTCACGTGGCGCAGAGACCCGTACAGAGGCAGCATCAATCGGGGTTGCAATAACATACCCTTTATCAGGATCGGCACCCAATCGTTGATTGATTGTATCCGCCAGGATTTTAGCCGTAGAAAAATCGGGATAATTGAGGTTCAGGGTTAAAAAGTCGCCGTTCATCAAGCCACTGGGAACGGAGCGCTCCACGACGGCACCATTGGGAATGCGACCAACTGTAGGTGTATTGGCGATAATTCGGGAGCCATCAGCACCTTCTGCCCCAAAGCCGCTGACCACTAAACTGCCCTGCGCGACGGCATAGACTTTGCCGTCCATACCTTTGAGGAAGGTTTGCATCAGCGTACCGCCGCGCAAACTTTCCGATTCACCGATGGAAGAAACTGTGATGTCAATTTTTTGGCCCGGCTTGGCAAATGCCGGTAGATCTGCATGTACCGCTACCGCAGCCACGTTGGAAATCTTAGGGCTGACGTTACTTGCAAGAGCGATCCCAAAGTTAGATAGCATGGCGCGAAAGCTCTGTTCAGTAAAAGGGCTTTGCTCGCCGGTACCCGGCAAACCAACCACTAAACCATAACCGATTAATTGGTTGCTGCGAACGCCGGAAATAGAAACCGCATCTTTGATTTTTTGCGCATAGGTTGAAGTGCTCAACAACATTGCTGTCAGCGCTAAAACGATGGTAAAACGATTCATGATGTAGTTCCTCACTTGCCTCAATACGTCAAAAAATTAAAAGGGCCACCAGGTAGAAGCAAAAAACTTGCCAAGCCAACCTTGTTGCTGCACCTGAGAAAAGCTACCCGTGCCACTGTATTGAATTCTGGCATTAGCTATTTTGGACGATAAAACTTCATTCGCCGGATTGATGTCAGCCGGTCTGACAATACCGGTCAGGCGTATATACTCATCACCATTGTTTAACGTAAGCCATTTTTCGCCGCGAATAATCAGATTGTTGTTGGGCATCACCTGCACCACAGTTACGGAGATGTTGCCGCTAAGATTATTACTTTGGTTCGCTGAGGCATCGCCTTCAAAGTCGTTAGTGGCACCTAAATTCAGTTGAAAATCGCCACCCAAACCCAAATTTAAGTTACCACCACCAGGTCCGGTGATGGGGTCAAAGTCAATCTCAGATTCCCGTTCCAATGTGGTGCTGGCGGATTTAGTCGCCGAGGTATTTTCCCGCAGAATGACGGTAATAATATCGCCAATACGTCTGCCCTTAGCGTCTGAATACAAGCTGTTGGCATGCATAGCGTTGAATATGGAGCCATCATTGGAGATTTGCTCCACAGGCATTTCTGGCACGACCGGCGCAAAAAAGGGATCATTGGGCCGCGGATCGACGGGAACAGTAGATTGACAGGCCGTCATCAGTAATGCAGTCGAAGCAATCAGAGCCTGTTGGGCATTGAGCATTTTCATCTTAGATCACCTCTATAATTGCTGGATAACCTGACCTAACATTTGATCCACCGCTGAAATTACTTTGGAGTTCATTTCATATAAGCGCTGGCTCTCAATCAGGTTGACCAATTCTTCCGTCACATTAACGTTGGAGGTCTCCAAAGCACCTTGTTGGATAGTGCCCAGTCCATTCAGTCCGGGAACTCCCTGTATAGGCGCACCACTGGCGGCTGTTTCGACATAAAGATTTTGCCCAATGGGTTGTAAACCCGCAGAGTTGACGAAATCAGAAATATTCAGCTGGCCCACAATAGTAGGTGCCGCCTGACCTCGCACCTGCACTGACACTTCACCATCCTGAGAGATAGTTATTTGCTGCGCATCTTCCGGAATAGTAATGGCTGGTTGTAATTGGAAGCCGGCACCAGGGGTCACAATCTGTCCGGTATCGTCCAGGGTAAACTGACCATTCCGGGTATAGGCAATCGAACCGTCCGGCTGCAAAATTTCAAAAAAACCTCTGCCCTGAATCGACATATCCAGCGAGTTTTCAGTCGTCAGCATGTTGCCCTGGGTGTGTGCTTTTTGCGTCGCAACCACCTTACTGCCCGCTCCCACCATCAAACCTGACGGCAATTCAGTATCCGCAGATGAGCGACCACCAGGTTGGTTAATGTTCTGGTACAGCAAATCTTCAAATATTGCCCGGTCCTTTTTGAAGCCGACCGTACTGGCGTTGGCCAGGTTATTTGAAATGACAGACACGTCTGTTTGTGCCGCGTCTAATCCTGTTTTACTAATCCACAATGCCGGGTGCATAAATCACCTCCTCATTTATTTCGAAAGCCTTATGCTTTCAGATATATTCAAAATCGTTGTTGCCTGATGCGGTTAAGCCATTACATGATCATCATCAGTCGCGTACCGCGCTCATCAATTTCTTCTGCCTGCTTCATAAACTTCACCTGCATTTCGTAATGACGTTGCGACTGGATAATGCCCATCATCTCTTCAATGGGATTGACATTACTGGCCTCCAGGAAACCGGTTCTGATACCAACGGTTAAATCCTGGTCAGCCTGTTCGCCATCTGGCAGGCGAAACAAGCCATCCTGGCTGCGTTCTAAATTATTCAGGTCGGGTTTAACTAATTTGATGCGACCTACCGGCTCCAGCACATTGGCAGGAGCGCCCTGAGGTCGAACAGAAATGGTACCGTCTTGCGCAACATTCACGTTAGAAAGTGGTATAGGCAGGAAAATGGGTCCGGCTTCACCCACTATCTGATTGCCCCGGGTATCCAATAATTCTCCATTGGTCCCCATTTGCAGGCTACCATTTCGGGAATAGGCCTCACCGCCATTTTTATCCAGTACTGCAAACCAGCCGTTACCTTCAACGGCAATATCCAGATCGCGGTTAGTTTGAACCATGGCGCCCGGATCATAGCGATTGGCCGGACTTTCCGTCATGGCAAACACCCGCGTCGGCAAACCGTCGCCGAATGCCGGCATGGCACGGGCCTGTTCCATCATTGCTTTGAAACCGGTAGTTTGCGCATTGGCCAGGTTATTGGCCCGAACCGCGCTTGCCAGAAGGTCTTGCGAGGCACCCGAGGCGGCAATATAGAGCATTTTATCCATGACAGTTATTTGACCTGTTATTAACTTAACAGGATAAAAGCATTAATCATGCCAGGAAGATAAGAACGGATAAAATAAAGGCCACAGAACAGTGGCCTTTGATAACAGAACAAAGAATAGCTTATCGAATACCCAGAATAGTCTGATTCAGAGCATTGTTAATCTCCAGTGCTCGCGAGTTCGCCTGGAAGTTCCGTTGAGCAATGATCATGTCAATCAGCTCTGTGGTCAGGTTAACATTCGATTGTTCCAGTGCGGAGGAGTTGATATCGCCGAAAGTACCTGTGGTAGCCTCACCCGCCAGGGCTTCGCCAGACAAGATGCTTTCTTTCCAGGACGCATTACCATTTTGAGTCAGGCCCTGCTCGTTAGAAAAACGCGCCAATGCAATACGACTGATAGGCTCAGAGGTACCATTGGAGAAAGTTGCACGCACCAGACCGTCCGGACCGATATCAATGCCTGTTAAGCGCCCTACCGGCAAACCATCCTGCTCCAGTGAAGTCACTTCAAAAGAAGATGCAAACTGGGTGGGTTCGTTGTCGCCAATTCCGTTGGTGTCCAGATTGAAATTGATTGCCAGCGTCTGCGCTGTATCAGCACCTGACGTCAGCCCGGTCAGGGCAACCGTTGTTGGCAATAATATGTCACCGGCAGTCCCTGTTGGTAAAGAAGAGCCATTAGCGGCTTGCACCTGAGTAAAATCACCACTGGAATCAAAGACTAAGCGGGTTGCCCAAACACCTGTAGTGCCGGTAGCTCCACCGGGTCCGGTTAAGGATTGTCCAAAGCCCACATAGTTTTGGTCTACACCGGCTACCGGACCATCATTTGGGATAGTTGGATCTGCAGGCACCGTACCGTCGGGGTTGGTATAGTCGTAAAACTCACCATCGACTGAGGTTACCACTAACCATTCATTGCTGGCGGCGTTTTCGTCTTTAATAAAATAAAAAGTTTGAATATGAGATTCGCCCAATGAGTCATAGATAGTAATCGATGTAGACGCATTATAGGTAGTAGTGTCATTGGGGTTAAAATCATCGGGGTCCAGCGCCGGATCACCAGCCGGCAGATTCATTCTTAAATCCACCTCTGTAGTCGCCGATGGATTACCCGATGAATCGGGGATCTGCACCGGCTCAGCAGTACTCAGCGCGATAGAAGAAGAAGTACCATCACTGTTAACCGGGAAGCCCAACAAGTTGTCTCCCTGCGAGTTAACCACAAAGTTATCTTCATCCAGCTTGAACTGACCTGCCCGGGTATAGGTAAAGTCTTGTGACGATATATCCGGCACCGTCACGAAAAAGCCGTTTCCGGTAATGGCTAAATCTAGTGCGGTGTTAGTAAACTGCAAACTGCCCTGGCTGAATTGCTGGGCAACTTCCTGCGTGACTACACCATCGCCGACTTTAGTACGACCACCACCTAAAAGTGATGACGCAAAAACATCGCCAAACTCGGCACGTGATTCTTTGAATCCCACGGTGTTAACGTTGGCAATGTTGTTTGCCGTGGTATCCAGGTCTTTTTGAGCGGCAGCGACACCACTCAGGGCTATATTAAATGACATTGCTCGTTCTCCTGTTAATTAGCCGACATTTATAATATCTGATAGGCGGATACTCTCATCACCCGCCAGGTTGAGTACCACGCCTGAAGTACCGGCACCGGCCAGACTGACGCTTTCTACTCTGCGATTAATTCCGTATGGGATAGATTCGGTTTGACCGTTAACCTCACCCTCAATTTTGATTTTGTAGGAGCCGGGCGGCAAAATATTGCCAGCATCATCGGTTCCGTCCCAACCAAACTCAATATTACCAGCCTGCTGACTGCCCACATCAATGGTGCGCAATACCTGGCCAATACTGTCTTCGACGATGATTTTCATGTCTTTGACGTTTTCCGCGGCAACGGCTGTACCTGTCACCTGGGCGTTCATCTGAACATTCAGTTGGGTGTTTAAGCCATCTACCGTACCAGTGGCTTCAACTTTGTATTTTCCACGCGGCATGTGGTTTCCATCTGCGTCAGTGCCATCCCAACCAAAGGAAATAGCTCCTGCATCATGATTACCACCGTCAATCTCACGCACCACTTCGCCATATTCATTCAGGATTTGAATTTTCATGTCTTCCACAGGAGCATCGGCAATAATGGCTCCACTGACTGCACCGTCCTGCCAGGTAGTACCCACACTGGACTCAGTTAACACTGTTTGTCCGATGAGACTGGTGGCCTGTAATGCCTGATTGGAATTCATTGATGCTGCAAACTCATCAAACTTATCGTTTAACTGCGATAAGCTGTCAGCCATAGTAAAGCTGGTCATCTGCGCCACCATCTGGTCGTTATCTACCGGCTTGGTGGGGTCCTGCATTGCGAGCTGTTCAGTCAGCAAAGAAAAGAAATCTTCCTGTGTTAACTGGGAATTGGCATTGGGATCAGCAACAGGTACCCCTTCGTCCTGCCAGTAAAGACCATCGTTTAATAATCTGTCTCGAATAGCGTCCATATTCTTCTCCTATCGACCCTGACCAAGCATCATAACCCGACGGAAAATACGTTTAGTTGTATCCGCCACCTGCACATTTGCTTCATAAGCTTTAGATGCTGACAACATATCTGCCATAGACTCCACAACATTGACATTGGGCTTGAATATGTAACCGTCTTCATTGGCCATAGGGTGATTGGGTGAATATTCCATTTGCAATGGTTTTTGACTTTCCACCACACCAAGGACATTCACTTTGGTTCCCAATGGGGACTGTGCATCACTGGCATTTTTCATTTCGGCTGCGAAAACAGCATGCCGTGCTTTGTAGGTTTCGCCATAAGACGAGCTGACGCTGTTTGCGTTAGCAACGTTACTGGCGGTCGTGTTTAATCGGATACCTTCTGCATGCATACCTGATGCAGCAATATCCATGACATTAAATAAACTCATTATTGCTGCCCTCCGGTCAGTGCTTTTTTCATGCCTTTAAACTTGCCGTCTAAAAACTGCAGGCTGGCCTGATAACGCAGGCCGTTGTCTAAAAAGTTATTCTTTTCAATTTGAGATTCGACTGTGTTGCCATCGCCAGTGTCAGGTTGTGTAGGTACCCGAAAAGTAATTAAGCGATCGCTTTGCATCTGGCCTTCAATGTGGCCAGTGGAAGTGCGGTTTAAGTGCATACGCTGTTCGTAGGATGCACTTTTCATCGCTTCCTGAAAATTAATATCACGCGCCTTGTACCCCGGAGTATTTTGGTTTGCCAAATTACCGGCGATCAGTTCCATTCGATCCTGTCGAACAGACACTGCGCGATGATGCAATGCGGTTAACTTATCTAAACTGATGGCCATGATGACTCTCCACAGCGTCAAAAAACTTACAGTGGAGTGAAAGCAAAGCACATGCCAAAAATGAAACTCAACAGAGGAAAAGTGAAAATGAGCAACTCAGAGCCGGAGTTGAAACGCCCGGCTCAGTGCCTTAAAGCCGTGACCGGTTACTTTCGGGTGTAGTAAAGGCCGGGGTTACAGCGGACCATATTAAAATCTGACGACAGGCCTGCCATAGATTCAGAAGCGCCCAGGAACAACACGCCATCTTTATTAAGCACTGTCGCTATTTTTTGTAAAATGGCACTTTTAACATCCGGAGCAAAGTAAATCAGTACATTGCGGCAAAACACCATGTCAAAGCGGCCAAGATTTGCATAGCTATCTAACAGGTTCAACTGGCGGAAATTCACCATGCGGGTAATTTCAGGTTTGATTCGCTTGTTGCCTTCGGGGGTATCTTCAAAAAATTGGCGCTTGCGTTCATCTGACAATCCCCGGGACAAAGACAGGTTATCATACGTCGCCTGCTTGCACTTTCTCAGCATTTCAGTAGACAAATCTGTACCGGTTATTTGTACCCCCGGAAAACGACTGTTTTGCTTTTGATATTCCGCCGCCGCCATCGCAATAGAATAAGGTTCCTGACCAGAGGATGCGGCAGCACACCATATCTTAACCGGCTGACGACTTTCAGAAAATCGGGCAAACAACTCCTTGTTCAACAATTCGAATGGATACCGATCGCGAAACCACAGGGTTTCGTTGGTGGTCATCGCATCTATTGCGTCTTCACGCAGCCCGCGATTGCGGCCATTAATAATGTCGTTAACCACCTGGCTGAGTGATGGCTCTTCATATTTACGCATTAATGGCGCTAACCGGCTGCGCACTAAGTATTGTTTATTTGGACCTAAAACAATGCCACAACAACGCTCCAGAAATTCGCTGAATAAGGTGTAGTCGTCTTCACTTAAGGTTTTATTCACCACGAACCATTATTCCGTTGCAGATTTATCCAACCATTTTTTAACCGCGGTGGCTAATTCATCGGGATGAAATTTAGCGATAAAATCGTCAGCCCCCACCTTTTTCACCATCGCCTGATTAAATACACCACTTAAAGAAGTGTGTAATACCACGTGCAGCTTCGCCAGTTCTGGCGTGCTCTTAATTTCTGCAGTCAGGGTGTAACCATCCATTTCAGGCATTTCTATATCACTGACAATGACGCCTACTTTGTCGGTGACATCGCCGGTTTCAGCCGCAATTTCTTTTAGTCGCTCCAGTGCTTCCCGTCCATCTTTGGCCGCTTCGATTTCAAGTCCCAAAGAAGACAGCGCTTTTTTAACCTGACTGCGGGCAACTGAAGAATCGTCGGCAATGAATATGATCTTGTCATCCAGACTGGCATCGTGCCTGGCCAGCTCTTCTACCATGTCCTCTCTGACCACTTCTCTGGCAGGCGCAATTTCATTGAGGATCTTTTCAACATCCAGAATTTCGATCAGCTCGCCGTCTACTTCTGTTACTGCGGTTAAATAGCTCGCTTTCCCGGCGCCCTCGGGTGGCGGTAAAATGGCTTCCCAGTTGATATTGATGATACGTTCCACCGAAGACACCAAAAAGCCCTGCACTGAGCGGTTGTATTCAGCGATGACGATGAAGCTGTTTTTAATGTCTTCAATTTTTCTACCGCCAGTGGCCATGCTCATATCAATAACCGAGATAGTTTGGCCTCGAATATGCGCTACGCCACGTACCAGCGCATTGAGTTTTGGCATCGAGGTGAGAGGCGGGCATTGCAGCACTTCTCTGACTTTGAATACGTTAATCCCGTAGCGTTGGCGGTTATTCAACTTGAACAGTAGCAACTCAAGTCGATTTTGCCCCACCAGCTGAGTTCGTTGGTTTACAGAATCTAAAATTCCCGCCATATAGCACCTCTAATTTATCCAATCAGGCACGATATTTGATTATCTTGTTCACGTGATTGAAATTTATCCGCACAGCGTTATTTTTTTGACGCTGTCTACTGTTTTTAGAAATTGTCTTTAAGCATAGCCAAATTGGAAGAAAGTGAACATGAAAAATTTCGCCAACATCAAGAAAACTCTAAAACTTTCCCTTTTGGGATGGTTTATAACAACCAATATAGCGGCTGCGCAAGAAAAACATTTAATGCATGATTTAGTCAAAGAAACCGCTGAAATTTATGTTTATCAAAACGCTGACGTTGAAAACATTAACGATGTCGAGATCACCATTAGGGATGTCGACGAGCGTGTGCACATCCCGGTCTGTCCGGTTGATCTGGTGGCCAGTAGTAGTACGCAATCGCTACAACAATCCAATATTACGGTAAAAATCAGTTGTCCCAGCAACGGCTGGTTTTACTACATGAGTGCTCAGGTGACTGAGATGCAGGAAGTGGTCGTAGTGGCCGATACAATATCACCAGGCACCTTGTTAACAGAGAACAATCTCAGTATCGAAAAAATTGACAAACGGCGTTTACGCGGCGGCACCTTCAGTGACAAAGACGAAGTCATTGGTGCCAGGCTAAAACGACGGACCCGCGATGGCAGCCCTGTCACTGCAAATATGTTGTGTTTTGTGTGTAAAGGTGATGCCATAGTGATTACTGCAAAATTAAGCGGTCTGGAAATCAAAACCAGTGGTATTGCGCTCCAGGATGGCAACATAGGCGATACCATATCGGTTAAAAATCGCCGCTCTAAGAAACAGATTGAAGCTCAGGTGGCCAATGTCAACGAAGTTCAGGTGCATATCTGATCCGCCTCTTTTTTAAAGGGCTCAGCGTGCCGGTATGTTGCCTTTGGGCAGTTTAGTTTCAGCCACTTTGTATACATGAAGTTGTTGATTTTATAGAGACTTTTATGTGTGCTTAGATTACACTGGATAAATCGAAATCCAGTGCATAAAAAAACGACAAAATTGTCGGTTTTTTATTAAAGTTAGTAATGTCGATGCCGATACACTAACTGAGGGTATCAAAAGTATTGGAAATTAATCATGGCTATTAACAATGTAAATGGTGCTGGCCAGAAACCGCAGTTGGAGAGTCAGCGACTCAATCAACAGCAAACTCAACAGGGCCAGAGTGCCAACACGGCACAACAGGCGCAAACTGCATCAGCAGCGCCGCGTCAAGATTCTGTGTCTTTAACACAGTCTGCACAGCAGCTTGCTAACGTGCAGAAAAAGGGCAACGATGCTCCTGTAAATCAGGACAAAGTAGATAAACTGAAAGCAGCTATCCAGAACGGTTCTTACAAGATCGACGCAGAGCAATTAGCCTCCAAGATCTCTAAAGCTGAGTCGGACCTGTTTGGCTTATCCAAAGGTTAATGAATGTCAGACATGACTAACGCGCTTACGCAACAAATTTCATTGCTGCAGGCATTGAAAGAAAAGCTTGATAACGAGCTGGAATTAATTGTTGCTCGTGACGCTGACGGTCTGCTGACATTGGTTAACGAGAAATCAGATTTACTGGAACAGATTGCTGAAAACGACAAAGTACTGCAGTCAGCCAGATTGTCATCCGGTGAATTCAACGATGCTCAACGTCAATTAGCTGAAAATGGCAAAGCCCTGTTACTTCAGTGCCAACATCAAACCAACGTCAATGCAATCGCGGTTGAAAAAAACCAGATCCGTTTACAACGGCTGCGGGATGTCATGATGGCGACGCGCAATAAAGAATCTATGACCTACACGAATAAAGGTAAAACCCAGGGCGGAATGCTCGGCAGCGGCGTTAAAGCCTGATCCTACCCACCTTTATACGACTTCTTCCCAATATCATCTGACAGTGACCTGGTGTTTTTCATCCACTATAATTGTGACTTTATTTCTTGTTGGTGAAGTTCCATTAAAAAACCTCCGGTAAAGGAGGTTTCAGGTGGAGTTACTTTTATGTAGTCGCCTTACTCTGTGTTAGCTGGCCGCAGGTCGCAATATGACATCAAGCCGTGTTAACACGCCCGGATTAGTAATAAACGACGTCTTTGACTTTGCGAGGCCGGGCAGTTGATAAATAAATGTCGTAAACTTTTTGAAAATCCAATGACAACTCTGTCGCGTAAACATCCTCGCCCACCGGGTATGATTTGATGACTTGTGCACCGCGAATAACCCCTTCTACAGAGGCTTTTAGCTCATTGTCCCGCAAGACCAAATTAGCCAAAGACTGCTCAGTGTCAATGCGCTGACCATATACCTGCTCTGCCAGTTCTTTATATGCGTCTAATTTGGATGCTTTAATAGCCATCAACATTTTAACGGAATCATTGTTGCCCATCTGCGAACTGATAGGAGCATACCCCACCGCAGTTAGTACCGGATATTCTTCAGGTTGTACATACTCCCACTCCACCTGTTTATCACTGTAATACATAGACTCCAATGTCTTACACCCGGAAACACTCAGAGCAAGCACACTGACAATGAGTGCCTTATCAATCCTGTTTACAAATTTGCTTATCATAACTCACCTAAATCTATTGCAGCCATACTGTTCAGCAGGCACTAAGCCAATATCCATGAATGTTAAAATATTGACATTGATATTCTGTCAGCTTTTCAAAGCAAGTTTTTTGCCAAACCAGCATAGTTTACCGGGCAGATTAATAAATAGTGGTACGTATCCTGCTTCAAGTGGGGCAATATATTTAGAAAGGGGCAATAGCGTAGTTTTTTGACACTATTAAAATGTAGATTCTATGCTCAGCCCACTGTATGGATCTGTTCAGACTCATAACGAGGTTACCATGTACAAGCTAATATTATTCTGTTGTGTTTCAATCCTTTCCTGTGGCGTGCAATCGGCCTGGTTTGAATCAACAGGTCAGGCCGTCATTCACAATGACAACAAAACCCTGGCAAAACAGCAGGCTACACATGAAGCCATCAGACAGGCACTGTTGTTTGCCGGTGCCTCGGTGCGCAGCGTACAAGAGATGACGGACGGTTTACTACAAAATGACCGCCTCGAAATTCGCGCCAGTGGTGAAGTCGCCAGCGTAGAATTAATCAGTGAACACTATTTTGACGACTATGTAGAAGTCGCTATTCGAGCGGATATTTTTCCACAGCGTGATCAATGCAGTGCTTCTGATTATAAAAAAAGCATCGTTACCAGCAAACTACACATAAGTGCCTTTCGGCAGGCTGCCATAGGTGGACTGAATAATGTTTCAGGCCCAATTTCTGAGCGCATTAAATCCAGTTTTGATACATTTTCTCAGCGAGCGCTGATCAGTAAAATCGAGCCCTACACCTTTTTCCCGCAGGCTCATGAACTAAAAACACAGTCCATGTTGTTGTCGGCCGAATCCAATGCTCAATACGTGCTCATCGGAGACATCATTGAAATTAGTCTGGATAGCAATGAACAAACTTACCTGGATGTTGCCAGGTTTTGGGAGAAAAAACATCCGGAGCGCAATCTGGCGATCCGCTTTGTGTTAATTGACGGGACAAAAGGTGACATATTGCTGGATAAGATTTATCGAACCTCTTCGGTATGGGAATTCGACAGCCATCAAACGCTGGAAACCAATAGTAAAACCTTGTGGCAGTCACCGTTTGGAAAGGTCACCGAAGAGTTACTACGGGAATTAACCGCAGATATCGACAACCTAATCGCCTGTAACCCCACTTATGGCAGAATTATCGCCATCCACAACAACAGCCTGTCGGTTAATCTCGGGACTAAGCAAGGTGTTCAAAAAGGCGATGAGCTCTCAGTGTTCCAAATGAGGCAATTTTTCTCCCCGTCAGGTATGCCGCATATCCAGTATTCGATTCACCCTTCTAAGGTAACCGTCGCCGAAGCCTTTTACGACTCCTCGTTACTCAGAGTATCCGATGGTACTCCGCTGGCCAATATTCAGCCAAACGATTTTGTGGTCAGAAGATAAGGGTTTCAAAGCGGTTTTGAATGGGTAATAATCATCGTAAGGCTTTGTATCTAATATAGAAAGCTGTAACCAAAACCTGTGTGTCCCCATAGTTTAACCGGATAAAACAAGAACCTCCTAAGTTTTAGATCTGCGTTCGAGTCGCGGTGGGGACGCCATTCGTGCAGCCCTTTAAATACGGTAAATCCCACATTTTTAAAGGCGTTCAGCATTTCATCAAACGACACACCAAAAACCTAAAAAGGTCAAAAAACAGCCAAAAAGGTGTAGAAAGTTATTCTGCGTGGGCACAATGTTGGCATTCATTAGCCTGAGATGCGCTACCTTTCCTTGACTGAAAGTGTATCTAAAAGTGTTATTTTGTTTTTCTGTAACTCAATCCTTCATAAAAATACGCTGCAATCTGGTTTCGTTGTTTTTGAACATTTACATCTAACTCTTTGTAATTATGAAGTTTTTCATCTCCTGTAGAGTACCTCTAAAAAGTATTTGTTAAACTGTCACTTATTTACCATGATGGCGTACACACCACCCACAACAGTTAAAATATAATCCATTGAAGAAGTTAATAATTAACCAGGAAACAACATGAAAATGGTAAATTTACCTCTCGCAGTTATTCATTGACTTTAAGGATGTCGCTTTGAACAACAAGTTGATCGTCACTACAGGTTCCATATTAATAGCATCTGGTCTTTTCTTTTACATCTCAGTTGAACCTGTAGTGGAGAAGACATCCCTGGAAATTTCGAATGCCACGGATAACAATAATAATTTATCAGAAGGCTTAGCCTCTGTGAGCCATGACTCCTCCAAATCGCAAGCGCAGGAGTCAGCTCAAATCGTCGAAGACAATACCGGTGACCTGGAAGTTCAAAAAGTTCCAACTGACAAAGAGCTTGTTGACTTTGCGATTGAAAAAATTATGGAAACTGACTTTGGCTTGAGACCTGATCGTTATTCTATTGAACAACTGACAATCATTGGAAAATACATTAAAGGCATACCACTTACTCGAGAAGAATTAGAGATTAACCTGACTTACTTCCTCGATGGCAGTCTTCGTATTGAAAATGAAAATCCTGAAGGTCCTGTAGGGGGGGCAGATTTTGAGGGCAAAGAAGAGTGGGTTGATGCACATGCTTACAACGAGGGTTTTAAGTATTGGAATAGCTTAGTAGCAGATGGTGATGCACAAGCTGCCAGACTCCTTGGTCGCTATTACTCTACAACTGGATATACGGATGATGCAATAGCAACTTACAAATACATTATTCCTCACCTAAAAACCCAAAGAGACAAAGGTTACATAACATATCAATTAGCAAACGAGTTGAAAGAAAAAGAACCGTTTACCGCTGCAGTGTATTACTGGTTATCAATTTCAGATTTCAATTCCAGTCTAACAAACGGAGAACTGCAAAACATTTTGAGCCAATACGATAACGGAGAGATACAGGAGAAAACAAAGGAAATTTACAAGAATTCAGGTTGGAATAATGATTGAGATCTAGCGGGACGGTTATGAAAAAGATTCTATTAAAAATGTTATTTGCAAATCACCAGTACACTTGAGTCAGTAACTAAATCTTGCAACCATCGTTAAAGCATCAAATCTCTTGCACCGAAAATGCACAACCTGTTTTGAGTTTGACGGGAAGTGTGGCCACATTACGATTCAAATCAGTGACCATCTTTCCCCTTATTTCAGGCCATTAGACCCAGCAGCATTGTAGTCAAACAGGTGAACCGAGATCAGATACTCAATTCCTTTTTCATGAGTTTCACAAATTGTTTTTGTGTTTGAATATCAGCTCGGGGACGGCACAGTTCCCACCAATTTTTTACTGTATCCAGTTCCAGTGCCAGCATAGATTTAACATGACAATTTTCAACCGCCACGACTTTTTCACGGCTGATACCCAACTTATCGGCTATTTGTTGTTGCGTCAGGCTGCTTTCCAGGCGTAATCCTCTTAGCACCTCAGAACGTTCAATATGTAATACATCTGTACTTTTAATCGCCATGGCTTACTACTACTTCCTGATAGTGAGTTGTCTGCTGGTTAATTAGTCAGTTTTTTAACCAGAGATATAACTCTATTTCGATATGTTTACTTACCGTGAACGTTAACCAAAAACAGCTAAAATAACAACACAAACAGGATATTTTTTTACCTTTCAATATTTCCATATTGTCTCCGTGCCAGGTAACAATAAAAGCAAGTAACGCAACACCTTGAATGACCCCAATTAATACCAATATAAATAGAAAATGTAGTTAGTAAACAGGTTGAGTTATGACTGTTGAAGAGGATTTCAGTGCATTTTTAGCTGAGGTCGCTGATGTGAAACAGCTAAAATCAGACGATAAGGTATTTCTGAAAAGGCAGGACGGCAATGAGCTGGCCAGACGATTACGCAGAGATGCCATCAAAAGCGAACAACGGCGCAGTAACAACTACCTTACCCTCGCAGACATCGACCCAATAGCCCTAAATGATCCGATTCAGTTTAAACTGGAAGGCGTTCAGGATTTGGTTTATAAAAACCTCAGGCTGGGGAAATACGCGATAGAAAGTACCTTAAATATGCAATCTATGACCCTGGACGTAGCACATAAAGAGGTGTTTGAATTCATTACTCAGAGTCATTTACGTGGATTAAGATGCGTGCTCATGCGGCACGGCCTTAACGAAAATCGTAAACCCTTTCCCGGTTACCTCAAAAGTTATCTCAACGTTTGGCTACAGCAAATCCCGGAAGTGCTCGCCTTTCATTCCAGTCAACTACAACATGGCGGACTAAAGAGCACCTACGTGTTGTTGAAGAAAAACAAGCAACAAAAAGCCGACAACAGAGAACGTCACAAACTCAGGTAGTTTAAATTTTTGTTTTTGTGTTATTTGACTTCGCTGTTTTATGCTCTACAGGTTTAAGGGATGGCGTGTCTTTGGAAGAAACAGACGTGCTGATGATAGCGCTTACAATGAGCACTATCACAGTTAACAACACACCGGTGAGTCCGAAACCTTTGCTGGAACGATTCATAACCTACTCTTATTTTTGTTTTTGTTGTTGAGGTTTATCCGAAAATGACCATCGCATTTTATCCTTCAGGTAATCCTATCCGTCAGGTGATATTTCTACGTTCCTGTAGCGTATGATAAGACATACTCATAGATTACTATTTGAGCAATCATAAACAATATAGATTTCACAAACAACCAGGAAACCCTACAAAATTGGTGATTTTTTACTAATAATTCGATTTTTTTAGTCAAAAATCACCGAAAGTGGACGAGAGGGTAAATTTCCTCTCGCCACATTAATGTCAGCCTAAAGACTTTCTGGCATTGCGGAACATACGCATCCAGGCGCCGTCCTCTTGCCAGTCTTGTGGATGCCATGAATTTGCCACTGTGCGGAATACCCTTTCCGGATGCGGCATCATAATGGTTGCGCGGCCGTCCTGGGTGGTGAGTCCGGTAATACCATCCGGGGAACCATTCGGGTTCATCGGATACTGCTGTGTGACCTTACCGGCATAATCCACATATTTAAGGCTGACCAAATTCTGTGCTGCGGTTTGCACATCATTATTTGCAAACACAGCCCGCCCTTCACCGTGAGAAACAGCAATCGGAATTACAGAACCGGCCATACCTTCAAAAAATATAGATGGGCTCTTTTGCACTTCTACCATAGAGAATCTGGCTTCAAAACGCTCTGAGTAGTTTTGCACAAAGTGCGGCCAATGTTCTGCGCCGGGGATCAGCGATTTCAAATTGGAAAGCATCTGGCAGCCGTTACACACACCTAAGGAAAAACTGTCGGGTCGCTCAAAGAAGGTCTGAAACTGCTCTCTTACCTGCTCATTAAACAGGATAGTTTTTGCCCAGCCTTCACCGGCACCCAGTACATCTCCGTAGGAAAATCCACCGCAAGCCACCAGGCCGTTAAATGCCGACAGCGAAACACGGCCGGCAATCAGGTCGCTCATGTGAACATCGACACTGTTAAACCCGGCACGGTCAAACGCCGCCGCCATCTCAACATGAGAATTGACGCCTTGTTCCCGCAGTATCGCCATTTTGGGCGCCTTTCCGGTAGAAATGTAGGGAGCAGCAACATCTTCTGAAGGATCAAAGCTCAATTTAGCGAATAGTCCGGTGTTTTCCGGGTTGGCTTTGAGTTCATGCTCCTGTTGCGCGCATTCAGGGTTGTCGCGCAGTAATTGCATGTTGTAAGTGGTCTGTGCCCACAACATACGGAAGTAAGAACAGCTGTTTTGCAGTAAAACCTGCTCGTTCTGACTGATCACAATATCCTGACTGTTGTTTACAGTTGCCACTTCGTGCACCATGTCGCCTAGTCCGGCTTCAGCAAGAACTGCCATAACCTGGTCAACGTCATGTCCTGCCACCTGAATCACGCCACCCAGCTCTTCGTTAAACAAAGCACTGTTGGCATCACCGCTGAGTGAATCCAGAGAAATTTGTAATCCGCAATTTGCTGCAAATGCCATTTCCACTAAAGTGGTAAACAATCCTCCGTCGGAACGATCATGGTACGCGTGTAGTAACCCTTTGGTATTTAAGGTTTGCAACGCGTCAAAATAAGCTTTAAGCGATTCTGCAGAATCCACATCAGGTACCGATTTGCCCACTTTCTGATATACCTGAGCCAAACAGGAGCCGCCCATGCGGTTTTGACCACGTCCTAAGTCAATAAGTAATAATCGTGAGTCTTGCAGTGTTGTCGATAACTGTGGTGTTAAGGTTTTTCTGACATCTTCGACTTTGGCAAACGCAGTAATAATGAGTGATAATGGCGCGGTTACGCTCTTGTCTTCATCGCCATCCTGCCACTGCGTTTTCATGGACATGGAGTCTTTGCCTACCGGGATAGTTAGCCCTAGAGCCGGACATAACTCTTCACCTACCGCTTTTACTGCCTCGTATAGCCCGGCATCTTCACCAGTATGCCCGGCAGCAGACATCCAGTTTGCCGATAATTTAATGCGCTTTAAGGATTCAATATTTGCAGCAGCAATGTTGGTTATGGCTTCACCCACGGCCATTCTTGCTGAGGCGGCATGGTCCAGCAGTGCGATTGGCGTTCTCTCGCCCATAGACATGGCTTCGCCATTGTAAGTATCAAATGCGGCGCAGGTTACGCCAACATCTGCAACCGGGATCTGCCAGGGTCCCACCATCTGATCACGAGCCACCAATCCGGTCACTGTGCGGTCACCGATAGTCACCAGAAAGGTTTTCTCGGCGACGGTGGGCAGGCTAAGTATGCGCTCCGCAGCTTCAGATAACGGCAATTCCGCAGCGTTAAAATCATCGCCTTCAGCCTCAGACGAAGTCACATCACGGTGCATCTTGGGTGGTTTGCCCAACAGTACATCTAAAGGTAAATCCACTGGCTCATTACCAAAATGAGCATCAGTAACTCTCAGGTGCTGCTCTTCGGTGGCCACACCCACAACAGCGTATTGGGCGCGTTCACGCGCACAAATCTGCTCAAAAATTTCCAGTTTTTCAGGCGCCACCGCCAGTACATAACGCTCCTGCGATTCATTACACCAGATCTCCAGTGGTGATATACCAGGCTCGTCATTGGGTACATTGCGCAATTCAAAATCACCACCACGTCCGGCATCATTAACCAGTTCAGGGAAGGCGTTCGATAAGCCCCCTGCGCCAACATCGTGGATAAACAGAATGGGATTGTCTTCGCCCAATTGCCAACATCTGTCGATCACTTCCTGGCAACGTCTTTCCATTTCCGGGTTATCGCGTTGTACCGAAGCAAAATCGAGGTCTTCATTAGATTGGCCGGAGGCCATAGAGGAGGCCGCACCACCGCCAAGGCCGATGTTCATGGCTGGCCCACCTAGCACAATTAACTTGGCGCCGGGTGTAATGTCGCCCTTTTCAATGTGTTCAGCTCTGATATTGCCCAGGCCACCAGCAATCATAATTGGCTTGTGATAACCGCGAACTTCTTCGCCATTAAAGCTGTTCACCTGATTCTCATAGGTACGAAAATAACCCAGAATATTAGGTCGACCAAATTCGTTGTTAAAAGCAGCACCACCAAGAGGGGCTTCTAACATGATAGATAAGGCCGTGACAATACGATCCGGTTTTCCGTAATCGATTTCCCAGGGTTGTGGCAAAGCCGGAATATTCAAATTGGAAACCGTAAAACCCACCAGTCCCGCTTTGGGTTTGGCGCCAATACCAGTGGCACCTTCGTCGCGAATTTCACCGCCCGACCCTGTGGCCGCTCCCGGAAATGGCGATATTGCAGTGGGGTGATTATGGGTTTCTACTTTCATCAAAATGTGAATATCTTCCATGTGATAGCGATATTCACAGTTTTCAGCATCGGGGAAAAAACGTCCGGCATAGGAGCCAGCCATAACAGCCGCGTTATCTTTGTAGGCCGAATACACATAGTCTGAACATTGTTCGTAGGTGTTCTTAATCATTTTAAATAATGATTTGTCCTGCACGACACCATCGATTGTCCAGTCAGCATTAAAAATTTTATGACGACAGTGTTCCGAGTTCGCCTGAGCAAACATCATCAGCTCGATATCATTGGGGTTGCGCCCAAGGGTCTGATAATTTGCCACCAGATAATCAATCTCATCTTCTGCCAACGCCAAACCTAAGGTCAGGTTGGCGTCACTCAGCGCCGCCTTACCACCGGTGAGGATGTCCACCTGAGAAAAAGACACAGGCGCGGTTTCAGCAAACAAAGTTTCAGCCTGAGCCAGAGAGCTCATTGTCACTTCCGTCATGCGATCATGCAGTAAGGCGTTTATCGCAGCCTGTTGCTCTTCATTAACGGCTTCTGAATAGGAAAGATAATAAGCAACACCACGCTCCACTCTTCTGACTTGTGTAAGCCCGGTGTTGTGCAGAATATTTGTAGCTTTGGAAGACCAGGGAGAAATCGTACCCAGTCGTGGTGTCACCAATACGGATACCTCATCAGCACACTGCTTCTGCATGGGAATACCATAAGTAAGCAATTGCTCAAGCACCTGCATTTCTGCGTCAGTTAGTGGATTTGCGGTATGGGCAAAATGCACGTACTGTGCACTGACGTCAGCCACCGGCAAATTTTGCTCGCGAAATTGATTAATGAGTTTTTTAACTTTGAAGTCGGAAAGTGCGCTGGCACCATGCAAAATTAACATGCGATATCACTACCCAGAATGACAGTTTCCTTTGATTTAAAGGAAATCAATTGATAAAAAGGACATAACCTCAAACTGCAATATGCAGAATCAGGTATTAATGGCGGCTGGATTATAGAGCAAAAGCAAACTTTTTATAAGTTGCCAGACCAAAAACCAGGACAGTTTTCACTTATTTTTAGTATTTTTTTGTTTTAATGAAAAAAGTTTTCCAGATTGCGCTAATCATCGGCCTGACAGGTGGTTGTCAACAACAATTACCCGACGCCAATTTACTGCATGTCAGTCAGCAGGGCGTGTTAAAAGTGGGCATGCAGTATGGCCCCACTACCTATCTCAATGGCGCAGTTGAACCGCTTGGTTACGAATATGAAATGGCCAGAGGCTTTGCCGATTATCTCGGCGTGAAATTGGAGGTTTTTCCCTATTACGCCAGCACGTCGCTATTGCGCGCGCTGGACAAAGGCAATATTGATTTAATCGCCTCCAATCTGACCGTTACAGACGCCAACAGAGCGTACTTTAAGTTTGGTCCGGCCTACCAAAACGTTAGTGAAAAGCTGGTCTTTTTGCAGGGTAATGTTCGGCCCAGAAGTTTTGACGATTTAGCCGGCACCCTGGTTATTGCCAGCGATACCAGCGACAGCCACGTAATCAGCGAGGTAACACAAGCCTACGAAAACCAGCTCGCTGCGCAGTGGCAATTTGAACTGACCGACGAACAGGACGAACTGGAACTACTGGAAAATGTGGTAAATGGGGTTATTGATTACACTATCGTAGACTCCAATCTGCTTTCGTTAGTGCGCAGAAAACATCCGGAACTCAGTGTCGGATTTTCAGTGACCGAAACCCACCCCATCGCCTGGGTAACATCAGTTAAAACTGACGACTCACTCAATGGCGCTTTAATAGAGTATTTCGGTAACATCAAACAAAATGGGCAACTGGCGGCGTTAGAAGATAAATACTTCGGTCATGTCCGCCAGTTTAATTATGTCGATACCACACTCTTTCTCAAAGCGGCAAAAGAGGTATTACCCAAATATGAAGCCTGGTTTCGGCAATACGCGGGCGACATTGACTGGCGTTTACTGGCAGCAATGAGTTATCAGGAAAGTCACTGGGACCCAAGAGCCAAATCACCTACCGGTGTACGGGGCATGATGATGTTAACCTTGCCCACCGCCCGGGACTGGAAAGTTACCTCCCGCCTTGATCCGGAACAAAGCATTCGCGGTGGCAGCCAGTATTTTAACAGCTTACTGAGCCGGATCCCCGATCGCATCCAGTATCCCGACCGGCTCTGGTTTGCCCTGGCGGCCTACAATATCGGCTTAGGGCACCTGGAAGACGCCAGGGTATTAACTGAGAGACAAGGAGCTAACCCAGATTTGTGGGTGGATGTGAAAAAGCACCTGCCTTTGTTGCGCCAAAAACGCTATTACAAAACGACGCGCTATGGATATGCTCGCGGCCATGAAGCCCTCAATTATGTCACCAATATTCGTCGTTATTACGACAGCTTAGTATACTACTACGATGAGCACCCGGATCCGGCCAACACTGAAGTCAGCGAATAACAATGACCGGAGCAACGACTGAAAATCACAATTTGTTACCGATAATGTCAGCTTAGCTTCACAATTTCCCTTGTAATTTGAAATAAAAGTCTCAAATATAACGTTATATGTAACGGTTATGAAACAAAAGTGCGCTACATTAGGTCATAGTTAATGTGACTTATTGCCATTCTGGTTAGTCACTATAAAAACAAAGAGGTTATTTACAAAACAAGGAGTTTTATATGAAAAGAAACAATGTAACCCAAAGACGAAATATAAACTGCGCAACCCGCAGAAAACAATTGTTAAAAAAGCTACAGCGCAAAGTTAATATGCGCCGACAAGACTTTCAGTCTCAGTTAGAAATGCAGGAGCTGGCAACTGCCGGCTAGGCATTTCTATCCGCTTCCTGAGCAGCCCGCTTTAATGCCTTTTTCTCTTCTCTTCGACGCTTAAAAAAATCCGAAATCACGCTACTGCATTGTGCCTCAAGCACTCCCGATGTCACGCTTATCTGATGGTTTAACTTGTCATTGCGCACCAGATCCATAATGCTGCCACAGGCACCGGTTTTATAATCAGAAGCACCATATACCAGCCGCTCGATACGTGAATGGACCAGTGCACCCGCACACATCGGACAGGGCTCCAGTGTGACATACAGTGTTGTGCCCGGCATCCGGTAATTGTTAAGTGCACTACCCGCCTGACGCAAAGCCATCATCTCGGCATGGGCTGAAGGATCGTTAAGCGTAATACTCTGGTTCCAGCCTTGCGCGATCACTTCGCCATCTTTAACCAAAATAGCGGCCACCGGGATCTCTCCGGCGGCTTCTGCGTTAGGCGTTAATGCCAGCGCCTGCGCCATGTAATAGTCATCATCTTTTATTTGCTTTAGCATTTTTTCGTCATTCAGGTCATACTTTGGCGAATATAGCCAAACTCAATAAATTCAGGATACTTGCAAATCTGATAAAACATTGTTTTATATAGGCTTTTTATTTTGGCCGAAGATTTGCTTTCAGGTTGCGAATATTCATGAAATTATCACACGATTCATATTTTAAGGGGAAATAATTATGAATGTCACCGCTGTTGCGATTATCTCAATTATCTTTGGGTGTTCCATTGCCTTAGTCGGCATGATTTTAAAGCACCGCAGTCAGTCAAGACTCAATTCCGTAGACAGCGAGCGTCTGCAGGCAGAAATTTCGCAACTCAAAGAGCGTGTGGCCACTCTGGAAAAAATCGTCACTGACGAAAAGTACCAACTGAAAAAAGAATTTGATTCACTGAGCTGATTGCTATCCGGAATTACTCAGTTCCGTAAAAAAAACGGCCCTGTACCAACTCTGGTACAAGGCCACTTCCGATCAGCACCTTAGCAGGGCTGCTATACCATTAATGAACGACGCTTATTCCCACTCAATAGTGGCCGGCGGTTTTCCGGAGATGTCGTAAACTACGCGTGAAATGCCATCGATTTCGTTGATAATACGATTAGACACCTTACCCAAAAAATCATAAGGCAAGTGCGCCCAGTGAGCGGTCATAAAGTCTATGGTTTCCACCGCCCGCAGTGATACCACCCAGTCATATTTACGGGCATCGCCCATTACGCCAACTGAGCGTACCGGCAGGAATACAGTAAAGGCCTGACTCACTTTGTGATACAGGTCGGCAGCGTGCAATTCTTCGATGAAAATCGCATCGGCTCTGCGCAGCAAATCGCAATATTCTTTCTTAATTTCGCCCAGTACACGTACACCCAGACCCGGGCCAGGGAACGGATGGCGATATAACATGTCGTAAGGTATACCTAACTCAAGGCCAATCTTGCGTACTTCGTCTTTAAACAATTCCCGCAATGGTTCCACCAGTCCCAGTTCCATATCTTCAGGTAAACCACCGACATTGTGGTGAGACTTGATCACATGAGCTTTACCCGTTTTGGAGCCTGCTGATTCGATAACATCCGGGTAAATAGTGCCTTGCGCCAGCCATTTAGCATTCTTCAGCTTTTTAGACTCTTCATCGAATACTTCCACAAAAACATGACCAATGGTTTTGCGCTTGGCTTCCGGATCTTCAATACCGTGTAACGCATTGAGAAAACGTTCTTCGGCTTGCACTTTGATAATATTCAGACCAAAGTGATCACCAAACATATCCATCACCTGCTGACCTTCGTTCAGGCGCAGTAAACCATTATCCACAAAGACACAGGTCAGGTTGCTGCCAATGGCGCGGTGCAACAGCATCGCAGTCACCGATGAATCAACACCACCGGATAGACCCAGCACAACTTCTTGATCACCCACCTGTTGTTTAATGCGCTCTACGGCATCCTCAATGATGGAAGCCGGCGTCCACAAGGCTTCGCACTGACAAACATCCTGTACAAAATGCGACAAGATACGCATTCCCTGTTTGGTGTGGGTTACTTCCGGGTGAAACTGTACACCGTAAAATTGTTTTTCAGCATGGTACATACCGGCAAACGGGCAGGTATCTGTTTGCGCCATCAATTCAAAGCCTTCCGGCAAAGCAACCACTTTGTCACCGTGACTCATCCAGACATCTAGTAGTGGATTACCTGCGCTGTTGAGATGATCTTCGATTTTCTCTAACAACGGAGACGGATTGACCACTTCAACCTGGGCATAACCGAATTCACGCTCTGTACTGCCCTGTACCTTACCGCCCAGTTGTTCAGCCATGGTTTGCATACCATAACAAATACCCAGTACAGGTACGCCAGCCTCATAAACCCACTGTGGCGCTCTGGGAGAATCCGCTTCATGCACTGACTCTGGGCCGCCAGACAAAATAATACCGTTAGGCGCAAACTCTTTGATACTTTGTTCATCGACATCCCAGGCCCACAGTTCACAGTAAACACCAATCTCACGCACTCTGCGTGCGATCAATTGGGTGTACTGAGATCCAAAGTCCAGAATCAGGATTTTGTGTTGATGGATGTCTAAGTTCATTTGATAGTCTTCCGAATTCAGTTAAGTGTGAAACGAGAAAAAAGAGGTATTAATTGGAGCCAGAGTTAACGTGATGATAAAACTCTGACTCCATTATTATTGGGGCTTAGCCCATACGATAATTTGGAGCTTCCTTAGTGATGGTAACATCGTGAACATGCGACTCGCCCATGCCCGCAGACGTGACTTTCACAAACATCGGCTTGGTGCGCATTTCATCAATAGTTTGGCAACCTGTCAGGCCCATAGCAGAGCGCAAGCCCCCCATTTGTTGATGTACTATGTTGGCAATCGGTCCCTTATAAGCAACACGTCCTTCAATGCCCTCAGGTACTAACTTCTCAGCATTTTTGCTGTCCTGGAAGTAACGATCTGAGGAACCATTGCGCTGATTCATGGCACCCAATGAGCCCATGCCGCGATAAGATTTATAGTAGCGTCCCTGGTATAGTTCTACTTCGCCTGGCGCTTCTTCAGTACCGGCTAACATACTGCCTACCATTACCGAGCTGGCACCAGCGACTAACGCCTTGGCGATATCACCAGAGTAACGAATACCACCATCAGCAATAACCGGAATATCCAGATCTTTTAAAGCCTCAACGGCGTCTGACACGGCGGTAATTTGCGGTACACCACAACCGGTAACAATACGCGTGGTACAGATAGAACCCGGACCGATGCCCACTTTCACCGCATCTACACCGGCTTCAGCCAGATCTTTGGCACCTTCGCCAGTCGCCACATTACCGGCAATAATTTGCAGCTCAGGATATTTAGCACGAACCGTTCTGACGCGTTCCAATACCCCTTCAGAGTGCCCATGAGATGTGTCGATAAGTAAAACATCTACACCAGCATCCACCAGTAGCGAAATTCGCTCATCAGTACCTGGCCCTACGCCAACCGCAGCACCAACGCGAAGACGACCTAATTTGTCTTTACAAGCATTAGGTTTACTTTCGGCTTTTTTGAAATCCTTAACGGTGATCAAGCCTTTGAGCTTGAAATCATCATCAGTTACCAAAATCTTTTCAATGCGATGCTCATGCATCAATTCCAGTACCTGTTCCGGATCGGCACCTTCAGTCACAGTTACCAGGCGCTCCTTTGGCGTCATAACACTGGAAACAGGTTGATCTAAGTGTTGTTCAAAACGCAAATCCCGTCCGGTAACGATACCCACCAGATTGTTGTCTTTATCAACAACGGGAAAACCGGAAAAGCCGTGCAAAGCACTCAGTGCGTTAACATCGGCAATAGTGGCGTCAGGATCGATAGTGACCGGATCAGAAACCACGCCACTTTCGTATTTTTTAACACGGCGAACGTGGTCTGCCTGCTCTTCAGCAGACATGTTCTTATGAATAAAACCCATACCGCCTTCCTGTGCCAAAGCGATAGCTAATGGCGCTTCGGAAACCGTGTCCATAGCAGCTGACACCAGCGGTATATTGAGAAACACCTCACGAGTTAGTCGGGTGCGTAGGTTTGCAGTATGAGGTAAAACGGAGGAATGTCCGGGAACCAATAAAACGTCATCAAACGTTAAAGCTTCTTTGGCGATGCGCAACATGTAACTACCTATATGAGTATTTTGTTGCGGCGCAATTGTAGCTGCTTTAGTTAATCAGGTAAACTTAAAAACTCTATCTGTAGTAAAGTTTATTTTTACCCCAACCTGAAATTCTGAGCCAATTACATGCAAAGTCGTAGCGATATTTTTACAGTCAGCAAACTCAACCGGTTTGCCAAACACATTTTAGAATCAGAAATTGGCAGCATCTGGATATCAGCAGAGATATCTAATTTTGTCGCAGCAAGTTCAGGCCATTGGTACTTTACCTTAAAAGACGCCAGAGCCCAGGTTAAAGCAGCGATGTTTAAGGGTGCTAACCGCAAAGTACGGCAGTTACCAAAAGAGGGGGATAAAGTCCTGGTCAGGGGCGATATCAGCCTTTATGAGGCCCGTGGTGATTATCAACTCATCGCCTCTCACCTTGAACCAGACGGACAAGGCGACTTAAAACAACAATTCGAACAACTGAAAACCAGACTGGCCGATGAAGGCTTGTTCGCGCAGGAAAGAAAAAGGGCACTGCCCCCCAGGCCACAACGCATCGGCATCATCACCTCCCCCACCGGTGCAGCAATCAGAGACATCATTACGGTGTTCAAACGGCGCAATCCCGGCATTGAATTAACGGTATATCCGGCGCTGGTGCAGGGAGACGGTGCAGCCGTCTCATTGCGCAACGCATTAAAACAGGCCAACGCACATCAGTACGTTGATGCATTGGTCATTGGTCGTGGTGGTGGTTCAATGGAAGATTTGTGGTGTTTCAACGATGAACAGTTAGCCCGTGACATCACCCAAAGCGCAATCCCGGTGGTCAGTGCGGTAGGTCATGAAATTGACTTTACCATTTGTGATTTTGTCGCTGATCTCAGGGCTGCGACGCCATCGGCAGCAGCAGAATTATTGAGTTATTCTAATGCCGAAACCCAAAATCAGCTGTTGAATATCAGGCGGCAGCTTAGCGCAGCTTTTGTGAATCTGTTGCACACCAAACGACATGCACTGCAACAGCGTCGCCATGAGCTGAACCGGTTACACCCGGAATCCAGATTAAGAGAGCAATGGCAGAGTCTGGACCGATTGCAAACCGCTTTGCAGCGCGCTACGGAAAAGTGTATGTCACGACACAGAGACAAACTCGTCGCTCTGAACCACCGCATTGTTAAAAAAAATCCGGACCAACATATCACACAATTACAACATTCACTTGCCCGGGATAAGAAGCATTTGCAAAGTGCATTTCAGCATCTTTTGCAGTCTAAACAACAGCAATTTATCAATCAGTGTCATTTGCTGGATACCGTAAGCCCGCTGGCGACATTAACCCGCGGATATTCAATAACTTACAAAGATAATTCGATAGTCAAAAGCAGCCGACAATTACAAAAAGGGGACAATATTTGTACAAAATTAGTTGACGGAGAGGTGTATAGTCAGGTTTCATAATATGACATAGAATCAATTAGGGTACTCGTGAAGCGATTTCTCTGGCGATTTTTAACCTCTACATTGGCATTTCTGTGTTTGACACTGCGTGCCGAGCTGCCCCCACCAGAGAAAATCACCTGGTTAATTAACGATGCCCCGCCCTTTTTTATCACTCAGGGTCAACACAAACTCACCGGCATATGCGATGTGACGCTTTCTGCACTGCAACAGGCATTGCCAAACATCCAACATGAAGAGTTGATATTACCTCACACACGCATTGGCAAATATCTGGACGAAGGGCAACACGCCTGCTTTCCCTGCATGATTAAACGCGCTCACGCCACCGACAGGGCCACCTATTCAGATGGTACAGTTGTTTACCCACCGCATGTATTAGTGCTGGCACCACAAATTGAGAATAAAGCAGGAATCACAGGCAAGGCTGTTATCTCACTGACCCAACTACTCACGGACAACGAGTTAATCTTCGCCAGGCATGGTGGCCGGCAATTTGGTCCGTTACTGGATCAGGTATTGTCGCAACTCAGCGATAAGTCAGAGCAACTCATCTTACGCAATGAAGGAAAAAGCACAACTTCGGTGTTGCGCTTGTTACAAATACAACGGGCCGACTTTACGATTGAATATCCCGCTATCGTCAATTTTTTTAACACCACAGAACAACAGAACCTGAAGCAAGTACTAATTGCAGAAAATCAACATCAACCTGTGGTAGGTGCTGTTGGTTGTGCAACCCATGCAGATGATAATTTTGCGCTTCGCGCACTGACCAGCATTAATGGTGCACTGCGTGATATCGTCGTCAAACCGGAATACCAACACAGTGTCAGCCGCTGGTTTACCTCCAACCAGCAGTATCAACAGTGGTATCAGGAATTAGTGGTAAAGCACTAATCAACCCGCTTTAACCTTGCCTGGAATATTGCAACAGTGCAATTCCGGTGAGGATAAGCAGGCCCGACAACAGCAATTGCCAGCTGATTGCTTCGCCCAACAACGCAAACCCGGCCAAAGCGGCTAATAACGGTACCGTCAACTGAGACAAACCAGCCTGCAAGCCGGTTAACCGCGGGAGCACGTAATACCATACCGCATAACCTGCACCGGATGCCAACGCTCCGGATAAAATCGCTAATATTACGCCCTCTTGTGTCGCCCAGGACTGTGCGGTAGGCAAAAACAGTAAAAGTAAACACAAGGGCAAGGTACGCATAAAATTTGCCGTTGTATCAGCCAGCGGTTGGCGGCTGTGTGTTCCAAGGTGGGTATATAGTCCCCAGGCCGCTCCGGCAATTGCCATTAATCCAATACCGAGGGGCGACGGATTGCTGACTCCAGGCACTAACAGTACAAATAACCCCGACATGGCCAGAAGTACACTCATCCATTGCCTGGCTGCCATTGTATGACCAGCCCTCAGATACAAAGCGATCAAAGTAAACTGTACCACACTGAACAGTACCAGTGCCCCGGTGGCCGTATCCAGTGAGACATAGGCCAGCGAGAAAAACAGGGCGTATACAAACAGGGCAACCGCACCGCGCCAGCTACCTGCTGATAGCAGCGATTGAGCGGATCTGGTGGTGGTAAAACACAACGCAATCAACAGCAGGCAAACCGCCCCGGATAACAATCTGATCTGGGTAAAATAAACAGGCTCTATCAGATTATTCGCCAGTGCAAGGCGACATAACACTGAGTTACCGGCAAAGGCCAGCAAGGCCAAAAATGTGTAAATTAAGGTGTGCAATACTAAGCCTCAAAAACAAAACGGGATCATCATGACCCCGCTTAACCGTATTTTCTTTCTCAGCTGATTACTTTTTGTGGTGTTTCATCAATCGCTGACGCTTGCGGAGCTGCGATTGAGTGAGCTTGTTCTTTTTCCCTTCATACGGGTTCGCACCTTCCTTAAATTCTATTTTTATCGGTGTTCCCATCACTTTCAGAGATTTACGGAAATAATTCATCAGGTATCTTTTGTAAGAATCGGGCAAGTCTTCCACCTGATTGCCGTGTACCACGATTCTGGGGGGGTTGTACCCACCGGCATGGGCGTATTTCATTTTAACCCGGCGGCCACGCACCATCGGCGGTTGATGATCTTCTTGTGCCATTTCCATTATGCGGGTAAGCATCGAGGTATTCACCCGCTTTGTGGCTGATTTATAGGCTTCCTGTACCGATTCATACAGATGCCCCACACCAGTACCATGTAATGCAGAGATAAAATGCAATCGTGCAAAATCAATAAAGCCTAGACGAAAATCTAATTCCCGTTTAATGTCGTCCTTAACCTTAATATCCAGCCCGTCCCACTTGTTTACCGCTAAGACTAAGGCACGCCCGGCGTTCAATACAAAGCCAAGCAGGGATAAATCCTGGTCCGAGATGCCTTCGCGGGCATCAATGACCAGTAACACCACATTCGCTTCTTCAATTGCCTGTAATGTTTTGATAACCGAAAACTTTTCTACGGCATCACTGATTTTGCCCTTTTTACGAACCCCGGCGGTATCAATTAAAATGTAATCCTGATCTTCGCGCTGCATTGGAATATAAATACTATCACGCGTGGTACCAGGCATGTCATAAACCACAACGCGCTCTTCTCCGAGAATGCGATTGGTCAGTGTTGACTTACCAACGTTGGGTTTACCCACAATTGCCAATTTGATGGGCAACGACTGCAATCGCGCCAGTTCCGCTTCAGCGTCCTCTTCGTCCAGTTTTACCTTTTCCGGAATGCGCATATCTGGATACTGTTCCGACATTGGCACCAACGCGGTTTCCACCAGAGAAGCCACACCACGACCATGAGAGGCGGCAATTTGATAGACATCGCCTAATCCCAGGGAATAGAATTCTGCAGAGGCACTGTCGCCGTCTATGCCATCCACCTTATTGGCTACCAGTAAGGTTTTCTTGCCCTGAATACGCAGATGTTTAGCAATGCCCTGATCTGCCGCTGTCAGGCCAGCACGAGCGTCCACGAGAAAGATAACCACATCGGCCTCATTGACGGCCATCAGTGATTGCGAGGCCATTTCGGCATCAATCCCCTGCTCGTCACCACTGATACCACCGGTATCAATTAGAATAAACTGCCAGCCCTGAAATTTTGCCTGACCGTATTTGCGATCACGGGTTAAGCCCGGATAATCCGCTACCAGTGCATCCCGGGTGTTAGTCAACCGGTTAAATAAAGTTGATTTCCCTACATTAGGGCGCCCTACTAAGGCGATTACTGGTAGCATGAATAAAACTTCCTAAAATACAAAAACCCAAAACTGGGCCGGTAATATCAATCTGTAATACAAAAACGGCTCTTAAGAGCCGTTCGCAAACTTGTCGATTTTGGTCAGGCTTACGGTGTTCTGATTGCCGCGATATCGCCTTCACGCGTGACCGCATAAATGATATCACCACTGACTACCGGCTCAACGTAAACAGAATTATCTTCGTCATCACCACCAAAATTCAGACGGGCGACAATTTCACCGGAGGCTTTGTCCAGCCAGTGCAGGAAACCATAGCGATCACCCACCACAATATAATCTGACACCGGTGTGGCGGAGGTCAACTCCCGCTCCCGCAAAGAAGGCTGCGACCAGCGTTCAATACCGTTGCGTCTGTCCAGCGCATAAACCTGACTACTGGCGTCAACTACGTACAGTAAATTGCCATCGATGGTCATGCGGCGATAAGAACGATATTCACGTTTCCACAATACCCGACCAGAGCGCAGTTCCACCGCTGCCAGCGTGCCGTTGTAGGATACAACATAAACAATACCGCCGAACACCAATGTCTGGCTGTCGATATCCACCAGGCGTTCCAGTTCAGTAGCCCCGGTTGCAGCTGCAACGGTTTGTTCCCACAACACCTGACCATTTTCAATCAGCACCACGGCCACTTTACCGCTTGCCGTGCCCACAATAGCACCACCACTGGAGATCGAAGGTTGCGCGACACCACGCAATGTCAGTGTCGGTACTTCTGATTCATAAATCCAGCGCTGCTCGCCGGTTTCCGCATCCAGCGCATGCATGACGCCGGCTCCGGTATTAACTACAACGACACCTTCGTCAACAGCCGGAGAAGCCAATACTTCACCTTTGACTTTGGATTGCCAGGCAACCTTACCGGTGTCAACGTCAATGGCGAACACCAGTCCATTTTCGCTACCCAGAAAAACCTTTTGATAGGCCGCCGTGATACCACCAGACAAGCGCGCTGAAATGCCGTCCGCCCAAAGCTGTGTTACCGAACTGAACATGCCTTCATCGCGATAATCCGCCAGATCAATTTTCCATAACTGCTTGCCACTTGTTTCGTCGAACGCTTTAACTATGCCCTGACGACTGGCAGCAAATACCTTGTTGTAAGCAACAACCGGCGTCAGTCTGGAAAAATAATAATCAACGCCATCGCCGACTGAATCATCCCAGACGATGGCAGGCTTAAAACGTTCATTGATAGGTTTGAGTTCCCGAACTTCTGCTTCTTTGTCGTCTTCAAACCAGGTGGTCGGGTCCATCCAGGTGGGAATAACAGAACAGCCAGCCAGATTGCTCAGCAATACCAGCAGCGCCACTCTGCTCACAATTTTTTTAACAGTCATACTTAACTACTTACTTTTGCGTTGAGATGATCTATCTTCATTTGAATCAGAGTTGGATTGCCATCCGTTAGCTCCAATGCTTTGCTGTAGCTTTCCTGCGCTTCGTTATACAGCGACTGCTTTGCCAACACGTCACCTTTAACGGTGTAAGCCTGAGCCTGAAACGCTTCAGAGCTAACTTTGTCTAAGGTCGCCTTAGCGGCATCGTATTTTTCCAGTTCGCCCTGAACGCGGGCCAGGCGCAATAACGCCAAATCCTGAATGGCGACATCTGCAACATTATCGGCGGCCCACTGCAGTTGTTTTTCAGCTTCCGCCAAATCATCGTGTTCAACCGCCACCTTGGCCAGTTGTAAGGCCGCCATAACCGCATAAGTGGTGTCTTTATTGGCATCGATAAATTGCGTTAGCACAGAAGTATCGGTTTCGTTGGCAGCCAGGGCATCCATCGCCACATTGTAGGCGTCGTTTGCCTGTTCCTGTGCCTGTAACTGTTGACCGTTATAAAAGCGCCAACCCCACAAACCACCAAGACCTAATGCGGCACCAACGATAATTGGAATACCGTTCTCTTTCCAAAACTTCTTAATGGCTTCGATTTGTTCTTCTTCTGTACTGAAATGATCCATCAGTGTCCTCTGATTAAATTTCGTATGCTAATCTGGCCTTAATTAAACCAGCTTTAATTCTAAATTCTGTTGCAAATCTGCCTGAGCTACTTCTTCTTGTTGCCCATCTGACAAGGATTTTACAATCACTTTTTGATTTTCCAGTTCCTGCTCACCGACGATAATGGCAAATCTGGCATTAACTTTATCAGCGCGTTTCATTTGCTTCTTAAAGTTACCACCCCCCATGTGGGTTTGTATGCGATGTTCAGGAAACGCGTTCCGAAGGGTTTCGGCAAGCGTAATATTAAAAAGTTCCGCTTTTTCCCCCATGGCCGCCAAATAGATGTCGGTAGGTGGATTAATGGTATCCGGTTCAACGCGTTCTGCCAGGATCAAAGCCAGACGCTCCATCCCCAACGCAAAACCCACTGCCGGGCTGCTTTTTCCGCCCAGTTGTTCCACCAGGCCATCATACCGACCTCCGGCACAGACTGTACCCTGCGCACCCAGAGTATCGGTTACCCACTCAAACACAGTGCGGTTGTAATAATCCAGACCTCTGACCAGGGTAGGGTTTACGCGATATTCAATGCCATAGGCATCCAGGCGAGCCTGTACTGCGCTGAAATGCTGTTGTGACGCTTCATCCAGATACTGGTGCAACGAAGGTGCATCGGATAGCAAGGCCTGTATATCAGGATTTTTGCTGTCCAGAATTCTCAAGGGGTTGGAATCTAAGCGACGCAAACTATCTTCATCAAGCTTGTCTTTGTGGCCACTTAAATAGTCCACCAGTGCCTGTTTGTAATTTTCGCGGGCTTCGTTAGAGCCAAGTGAATTGATTTCCAACCGGACATCATCGGCGATGCCAAATTCTCGCCACAATTTTGCTGCAACAGCGATAACTTCCGCGTCCGCATCGGCCGATTCAAAACCATAGGTTTCAATGCCAAACTGGTGGAATTGTCGGTAACGGCCTTTTTGCGGGCGTTCATGGCGAAACATCGGGCCCATGTACCAAATTTTTTGTTGCTGATTATAAAGTAAACCATGCTGATTACCGGCTCTGACACAACAGGCAGTGCCTTCGGGGCGCAATGTCAGACTGTCACCATTGCGATCGTCAAAGGTGTACATTTCCTTTTCTACGATATCGGTAACTTCACCAATTGACCGCTTAAACAGATCCGTACTCTCCACAATCGGCGTACGGATTTCCTGATAACCATAACTGTTAGCAGCGGCTCTCAGCTTAGCTTCGATCCACTGCCACAAGCCAGACTGCTCTGGTAAACAGTCATTCATTCCACGTACGGCTTGTATCGTTTTACTCACGGCTTACTTCTCAAACTCAATTTGCGACTTAAAAGCCCGGCATTATAGGCCTTCCGGCATCAAACAACAATGACTGAATCTTTGTTGTGGCTTTTAAACTCAGGATTGCACCTCAGTGGTAGGGATTTTATTATTTTCATCCAAAATGGCGGCTTTAGCACGGATCCGCTTTTCCAGCTGATCCACCAGGTCATCGTTAGCCAGACGCTCACGCTGACGCTTGCCGTCCAGGTAAAAACCACTCATATTGCGTGCACCGGTCAACCCTAAATCGGAAACCTCAGCTTCACCCGGACCATTCACCACGCAGCCAATAATGGAAACATCCATGGGTGTCAGAATATCCTCCAGGCGTTCCTCCAGTGCATTAACGGTACCAATAACATCGAATTCCTGCCGCGAACAACTGGGACAGGCGATAAAATTGATGCCGCGAGAACGAATTCGCAGAGACTTTAAAATATCGAAGCCCACTTTAATTTCTTCCACCGGATCGGCTGCCAAAGAAATGCGAATGGTATCGCCGATACCCTCAGCCAGCAGCATACCCAGCCCCACAGCACTTTTTACGGCGCCGGCGCGAAAGCCACCTGCTTCGGTAATACCCAGGTGCAGGGGTTGTTCAATGCGCTGTGCCAGTATGCGATAGGCACCAACCGCCAGAAAAACATCTGACGCTTTAACACTCACCTTAAACTGGGAAAAATTGAGCTTATCCAGAATGTCTACATGGCGCATCGCTGACTCCACCAACGCTTCCGGTGTGGGCTCGCCGTATTTTTCCTGTATGTCTTTTTCCAGTGAGCCGGCGTTAACGCCGATTCGGATCGGAATATTTTTGTCTCTTGCGGTTTCAACAACCGCCTTGATACGTTCCATGTTGCCAATATTACCCGGATTAATACGCAGACAGTCCACGCCGTATTCGGCTACTTTCAGGGCAATACGGTAGTCAAAATGAATATCAGCCACCAGAGGCACTGATACTTGTTGTTTTATCTGCCTGAAAGCCTCGGCCGCGTCCATAGTAGGCACAGAGACTCTGACTATTTCACCGCCAACGGCCACGATACGATTGATTTGCGCCACCGTTGCCGCCACATCTGTGGTGGGTGTATTAGTCATGCTTTGAACCGCAATTGGCGCGCCATCGCCAACAGGTACATTGCCGACATTGATGCGGGTGGATTTTCTGCGTTTAATGGGAGATTCAGCATTCATGAACTCGACTCTCCTATTGTGAAAGTAGCGGTGCGGCCCGCCGGGAATGAACTCATATCATAAGGTTCGCCATCGACGGTAAGTGTAACCGCCTGCGGCGCCCCCAGTTTTACTTCAAAGGGTGGAATACCGCTTACCGGCATCACCCGACCGGCGGACTTAATGCCATAAGCAATGGCTTCACCGGTGGCATCCACCAGATTCATCCAACAATCTTCGGTGAAGGTAAATACTAACTCCACCTCGGTGCCACTCATTGTCAATACCGCAGATTCTTCCGTACCGGCTGCGGAAACAACGCCTTCATCAGTCTGGTTGATATCATCACTATATTGCCCGGATAGCCCATCCACAACAGGCGCAGGGCTTGCTTCCGGTGCCGTGGTCATTACATCGTTACTGGTATCGGGCACAGCGGTAGTCATCGGGTTATTTGCTGTAACTGTTGCTGAAGAGTCATCCTGAATTTCAGCGGGAGCTGCCCCGGCTGTGCCTGTATCTTCACCTGTTTCGACATCTTCGACGGGTGACGCTTCTGTCATATCGGACTGCGTTGTGTCAAAGGTCGTTGCGCTACTGATTTCAGGCTGTTCTTCAGGCAATTCTGGCTCAGATGTATTGGGTGTTAAATCACGCTCGTTAAAACGCTCTTTCTCAGTTACGCCCGGGGCAACAGACTCGGCTGAGACAGGTTGTACTGTTTCCAATTCCGTCGCCGTGTCTGATACCTGCACATCACTGCTACCGGGCTGCTGAAACCACCACACGACCGCCATTGCGATAATAATAAAAAGAATAAAATAGCTAAACATCATCAGGCGGGCATCACTGGCCTGATGAGCGACTTTTTGGGAAAAGCTCTGTAGTTTCGCCGGTTGCTTTCCGGGATTTGCCAACTCATCGAATTCAGCCAGCAATGGCTCAGGTGCTAAATCCAGAAAACGCGCATACAATCGGATATAACCCCGGGTAAACGTCATGGAAATAGAATGATCAATTACATCACTTTCCAGGTCAGCGATCACCGAAGGTCTCAAATGTAACTTATCAGCCACTTCGTCAATACTCAGATGACGCGCTTCGCGACAAGATTTAAGTTTTAAACCAGGTGCGGGAAGACGTGGGTCTTCCTGAATTTCTTCTGCCATAAATGCCCAAATTCTATGTGTTAATTAGGGTTTGAAACGATTAATCGTTGCCCTATTGATAAACCTGACACGTCACTAATGCGGTTCCACTCCACCAGCGACTGAACTCTCACGTCATAAATGCGGGAAACCTGGTATAAGGTCTCGCCCTTTTTTAAGACATGGTAGAGAATACCAGCATTAGCCACTTCTGTTGTCTTTGCTGTTTCCGGCACCGCGCCACCAGACACCAGTGCCGGAGTCAGAATAATAGTTCGAGGCTGCCCGACTCTGTCCGGGTACAAGGTTTGCAGCATATCTGCATATCCTTGAGCAATATTGGCATTACCCAGGCCATTTTCAATCTCAATGGCCAGATTTAGTGTATCAGCTGTCACCGGTACCACTTTTTCATATTGGCGATAGGCTATTTTTGCTTCCTGCCATTGTTGTTTGGCAATCAGCAACTCCACCAGCATGTACCAGCTCCGGGCCCGGCCAGGTTGATGTTGCAACGCACTGCGCAGATAATCCATCGCCTCAGATGTTTTGCCCTGTCGATGACTGCAAATGGCGAGGTTTTCATAACTCTCGGCGGCGCGATTGTAACTTTTAATATTAACCGCTTTTAGCAAGTTTTCTTTGGCTTCGCGGTACTCACCTACTTCACATAAAAACGCACCATAGGAATTGATCAGGTCCGGATTATTTTTGTCCAGATGCATAGCCTGTTCGTAATATTGCCGGGCAATTTCCCACTCAGACACCTGTTGATAATAGTAGCCCAGGGCGAAATGCACATCGCCTAGTCGCGGTGCAAACTCTAACGCTTTATCAAGATTGGTTTTAGCCTGCACATAATTGCCGTTTTTCAGGTAAGTTAACCCCAGTGAAACCCGGGTTTTAGCCGCTTCTATCTGGTTAACTCCCTGAGCCGCTGGCACAGATGAAGTGGTGGTTTGGCTGGCACATCCAGCCAAAAGCATCATGGATAGCAATACTATGGTGCGCATTGTGATTCGCTTTTAATTGTTTTTAGTTGAGCCTGACTTCAATACTTTCACCCTTCATGCGTTTTTTCAACATACGTTTGGTGCGATCGACAACATCACCCACCAGTTGGCCGCAGGCAGCATCAATGTCGTCGCCCCGGGTTTTGCGCACTACCACAGTATAGCCATGACCCATCAGCACTTTCGAAAAACGATCTATCCGCGAATTGCTGCTTCGGGTATACGGCGATCCCGGATACGGGTTAAAGGGGATCAGATTAATTTTGCAGGGGGTACTCTTCATTAACTGCGCGAGTTCCTCAGCCTGTTCCATGCTGTCATTGATGCCATTTAGCATCACATACTCAACGGTTACCTTACCGCGATTAGCGTTGGATTTTTGTAAATAGCGCCTTACCCCGGCTAAAAATTCCGCTATCGGATATTTTTTGTTTACCGGAACAATTTCATCGCGCAACAAATCATTAGGTGCATGCAGTGAAATGGCCAATGCCACATCAATTTGATCGCCCAGTTTATCCAACGCAGGGACGACCCCCGAGGTACTCAGGGTGACCCGTCGTTTAGACAAACCAAACCCCAGGTCGTCCAGCATGATATCCATAGCGGGTACCACATTTTTCAGGTTAAGCAGAGGCTCGCCCATCCCCATCATGACCACATTGGTCACAGGGCGCTCGTTTGTATCCGGCGACAAACCGATGAATTTAGCGACACGCCATACCTGTCCGATAATTTCAGACACGGTTAAGTTGCGGTTAAATCCCTGCTGCGCCGTTGAGCAAAAGGTACATTCCAGGGCGCAACCCACCTGTGAAGAGACACACAAAGTGGCTCTGTCTTCTTCCGGTATCCAAACTGATTCCACTTCCTGGCCACCTTTGAGCAGCAAGGCAAATTTAATGGTGCCGTCTGTGGCTTGCTGGAAAGTGCTGATTTCTGGCGCCACAATCTCACATCGCGCCTGCAGCTTAGCACGCAGGTTTTTGTTCAGGTTGGTCATTTTGGAGAAATCATCTTCGCCCTGCTGATAGATCCATTTCATCAGTTGATCCGCACGGAAGGGCTTTTCTCCGATTTCTGCGAAAAACTCACGCAAAGACTTCCTGTCAAAATCCAACAAGTTTACTTTTTCTTCGCTGACGCTTTTCACTGTCATTAATTACTACCTCAACAAAAACCACTGACAAATTTAAAATGCCAGTATTGTATATTTTTCAACCTTCTCTTGCCATGAGTTAATCACAGAGGCAAGAAAAAGGGAGCCAAGGCTCCCTTTCACAATGCAAAGAACTACCTGAGGTAGTTCTTAAAATCTTATCTGGTGCGTGGGCACACTTCTTCGTCTGCGAAGAAGTAAGCAATTTCACGTGCAGCAGACTCAGGTGCGTCTGAACCGTGAACCGCATTTTCATCGATAGATACAGCGTAATCAGCGCGCAAAGTACCGGCCAATGCTTCCGCCGGGTTAGTAGCGCCCATGATTTCACGGTTTTTAGCAACCGCATTTTCACCCTCAAGCACCTGGATCATTACCGGGCCAGAAGTCATGAAGTCAACCAAAGCCGGGAAGAAAGGACGCTCTTTGTGTTCAGCGTAAAAACCTTCAGCTTTTTCTTTGCTCAGGTGTAACATTTTAGCTGCAACAATGCGCAAGCCTGCAGATTCAAAACGATTGTAGATTGCACCGATAACGTCTTTAGCTACTGCATCGGGCTTGATAATGGAAAAAGTGCGTTCTAGCGCCATTTTTACCGCTCCAATTTTGTGGTTAAATTTAAATCGGCGCGAATTATATGCAATTGTGCGTCGCATTCCTATGGCTGTGTCAGAATTTTTGTCAAAAATTCGATTTTAATGGTGTAAAAAATGTACAACAGCCGCTTTACTTCGAATTACCCGACCAATTCCCGCAACCTGGGTACCGCGTAAAACAGGTTGTCGAGCGCCTTATCTATTTCGTCCTGTGTTGTATAGCGACCGAAAGAAAAGCGAATAGAGGCATGAGCCAGTTGCGGGTCAATGCCCATAGCGGTTAGTACATAAGAGGGTTCCAGACTGGCTGACGTGCAGGCAGACCCTGACGACACAGCAATATCCTTGAGTGCCATCAACAAAGATTCGCCATCGAGATGTTCAAAACTGACGTTGACAATACCCGCCACCGACTGATTTTGTTCACCATTGATCACAATATCAGCCAGATCGCTAAGCCCTTCTATAAAGCGCTGCTTTAGTTGTGCAATTCGCTGCTGCTCCTGCTCAAGGCAATCTTTGGCAATGGCAAACGCCTGGCCCATACCGACAATTTGATGTGTCGCCAGCGTACCCGAACGCATTCCTCGCTCATGTCCCCCACCGTGGATCTGCTCCATGACATGTACTTTTGGACGGCGTCTGACATACAGCGCGCCAATGCCCTTGGGCGCATAAATTTTGTGGCCGGAAAACGACATCAGGTCAACCGGCAAATTGCTGACATCGATGCTCACTTTGCCGGCACTTTGCGCTGCATCCACATGGAATAAGACCTCGCGTTCGCGACACATTTCAGCGATGCGCTGAATATCCTGAATGACGCCGGTTTCGTTATTCACGTGCATCACCGATACCAACAAGGTATCCGGACGAAAGGCATTACTCAGCTCGGTGAGATCTAACAAACCATTTTTTTGCGGCGTCAGGTAGGTCACGTCAAATCCGGCTTTTTCCATTGCCAGACAGGTATCCAACACGGCTTTATGCTCAGTGGCCGAGGTAATTATGTGTTTACCTTTATGCTGGTAATAATCTGCCACGCCTTTAATGGCCAGATTATTGGATTCGGTGGCACCTGAGGTAAACACAATTTCTCTGGGATCCGCGTTGATCAGACCTGCGACCTGCTCTCTGGCAGCCTCTACGGCTTCTTCTGCCTGCCAGCCAAACCGATGCGAGCGGGATGCCGGATTGCCAAATACGCCATCACGAGTCATGTATTTCATCATCACGTCAGCAACGCGTTCGTCTACCGGGGTTGTAGAGGCATAATCCAGATATATTGGGGTATTCATAGTGTTATAACTGTAAACTAATTTCTATTTTGTCACTCTTGAGATGACGAGACTTATCAGCATCTTGTCGTTCAGCGACAGATCGAACGGCGGCATTAGATACCAGTTCACCCAGGGTGATACCATCCAGAAAGAGTTCGATGCGTTCACTCAGGTCTTGCCACAAGTTGTGTGTCAGGCAGCGATGGCCATTTTGACAATCCGCCTGCCCCTGACACCGGGTCGCATCGACGGTTTCATCAACGGCTTTAATGACTTCTCCAACTGCGATATCGCCAGCGGCCCGGCCCAGCAAATAACCGCCCCCCGGCCCACGAATACTGGTTACCAGTTTTTCCCGACGCAAGCGTGAAAACAATTGTTCCAGATAGGATAAGGAGATTTCCTGACGTTCAGAAATGTCAGCTAAGGGCACCGGACCTTTTTCTGAATGCAAAGCGACATCCAGCATTGCTGTTACGGCATAGCGACCTTTCGATGTTAACTTCATAACCGGGTTCCGGGTTAAAACTGCAGCGATAGTCACATAGCTGGAATTAGCAGTCAAGATAATACCCGACTATTTTAGTCAGGTATTATCATTTTTTAGATGATGGGGTCAAAATCATCATTCAGGAAATCGGGTAACTCCAGTTCCGGAATCTTCTTGTCGCAAACATTGCCGCCCATTTTATTGATCTCGGTGCACATGCCTTCCACTTTACTGTCTACAAGATGAAGATGTTCCAGCATCAGTCCGATGGCATTGGCAACCGGATCAGGATTGTCCTGCGAAACGGCGTACGCATCAAAGCCATACTTTTTGGCAATTTTCTCCCGTTGCGAAGCGGACTGCCCCGAGGCTTTTGACACCACCCGACCCGGAATGCCCAGTACAGTTAAGCCCTCTGGTACATCCCGAATGACGACAGAATTTGACCCCACCTTCGCATTTTTACCGATAATGATTGGCCCCAGTACTTTTGCACCAGCCCCGACCACTACACCATCTTTTAACGTGGGATGACGCTTGCCAACGTTCCAGCTGGTGCCTCCCAGTGTAACCCCGTGATACAGGGTAACATCGTCACAAATTTCAGCGGTTTCACCAATTACCACCCCCATACCGTGATCAATGAAGAATCGCTTGCCGATAGTCGCCCCAGGATGGATTTCGATACCTGTCATCCAGCGAGCAAAGGTGGAGATAAAACGCGCCAGCCACAACCAGTTTTTACGCCATAATTTGTGACTAATACGATGCAACCAAATAGCGTGGAGCCCCGGGTAATTGGTCAGAACGTCAAAATTATTGCGGGCAGCCGGATCACGATGATAAACACTGGCAATGTCTTCTTTTATTCTGGCGAACATGTGTGATTCTCTTTATTTGACCGATTTATCAATGGAAGTCAGTATCCCTCTTAGTATATTCAACTCCTGACTTTCCACCCTGGCGCGATTGAACATCCGGCGCAGTTTCATCATCACCTGCCCGGGATGTTGCGGTATGATAAAGCCAGTCCCGGATAAGGTTTTTTCCAGATGCACATAAAAACGCTCTAAATCGTCGGTCAGGGGATAATCTTCCAGCGCCTGTTGTTCTGCTGCATCCGCAAGCAGTTCACCGGTTTTCTCCAGGGTCGCCATGCGAACCTCATAACAAATAGTTTGCACGGCGGCCGCCAGATTGAGGGAGCTGTATTCCGGATTTGCCGGAATAAACACATGGTACTGGCATTGCTGCAATTCTTCGTTACTCAGGCCATTGTTTTCCCGCCCAAACACGATAGCCACCGGATATTGCTCCGACTCCTGTACTGTTTTACGGCCGCATTCCCGGGGGTTCAACATAGGCCAGCTATGGGTTCTGGAACGGGCACTGGTACCAATGACCAGACCACAATCCGCAATCGCTTCCGATAATGTCGATACGGTTTTGGCATTGGCTAACACGTCACCAGCACCGGCCGCTAACGCACTGGCATGGCCGTCCGGTGGGCTAACCGGATCCACTAAATACAAATCTTTCAATCCCATGGTTTTCATGGCACGGGCGGTGGACCCAATATTGCCCGTGTGGGACGTATTAACCAGCACAATTCGGATGTTATTCAAGACACGAACTCTTCAAACTAAAACAAGGGCGCAGATAATAACATAAGCGATTAATGAAAAATTGTGTTTATTTTGCACAGCTTTTCTGTTAGATTCCGCGCCGAAAATTCGCGTAGCCCTGAATTGGGTTGCCGAATAGCTCTTTTTAAAACCAGATGGCTCATTTATACAGGATATCGCTATGCATCCCATGTTGAATATTGCGGTACGCGCTGCTCGTACTGCCGGTAATATCATCGCCCGAAGTTATGAATCTCGGGACAACCTAGAAATAGAAACAAAGGGAGCAAACGATTTTGTCACCAAAATAGACAAAGAAGCGGAACAGGCCATCATCTCCAAAATCAAACAATCTTACCCGGATCACACTTTTGTAGGCGAAGAAAGCGGCCTGACAGAAGGCAATGAAGATTTCAAATGGATTATCGACCCCTTGGACGGCACCACCAATTTTGTTCAGGGGATTCCTCACTTTTGTGTATCTATCGCACTGCAGTACAAAGGTAAATTAGATCAGGCGGTGGTCTTTGATCCGTTGCGTGGTGAGCTGTTTACTGCCAGCCGCGGCAATGGCGCCCAGTTGAATGGCTTCCGTATTCGCGTTGGCCAGCGCAAAGAACTGCAAGGCACGGTATTAGCCACTGCATTTCCGTTTAAAAATAAAGCTTTGCTGGGTGAATCCTTAGAAAAATTCAGCAAAATCTTTAATGAAGCGGGCGACGTTCGCCGTTCTGGATCAGCAGCCCTGGATATGGCGTATGTGGCAGCGGGGCGTTTTGACGGCTACTGGGAGCAAGGTATCAAGCCATGGGACATTGCAGCGGGCGAATTGTTAGTACGCGAGTCAGGCGGTTTGGTGTCCGATTATAGTGGTGGGCATCAGTACTTCAAAACTGAACAGGTTGTTGCCGGAAATCCGAAAGTCGTTCAGGCCATTGTCAAACACCTGAAATAGTATGCCGGGCTGCCGCACACTATCGTGCGGCAGCCTGGGCTAATTTTTCTGCTTTAAGCGCACCCGTAATTGTTCTTGCTGGCTTTGCTCCAGTTGCTTGATGACATTTTCAAAAGCCTCTGTATTACCAGCTTTGACGAAAGCCGGTACCAGATTTAGCGCCTGCCAGTAATCATTGCGGCTTTGCAATGCCTCAGCCACTAGTACCGCCACCGATTTATCCCTGGCAAAATGTTGCGCCAACAATTGGTAACTTTTTGCTTTCAGCTTGCTGTTCTCTGACGCATTTTTCAATAACATGAGCTGCTCATCCTGAGCGAAACTTGTCACGATACTGTCTAAAAACGACATAGTATGCTCTGTGACGGGTAGCTCAAACAGATAATTGCCCGTTTCGATATCGCCTAACATGGTGGCCATATGCGCCACCATCGCGGAATAGTCTTGCTTTAAATCTGCTGACGGATCTTTAAACTGCTCAATACTCCAGTCTTTAAAACCGGTCTGCAGGTACAAAGGCAACCTGTTGAAAAAGGTTTTAAAAATCGCGTCGCCTTTCTGACCGGTGAAGGTATTTAAGTCGGCCGGCGTGAATTCGTCCCGCTGCCACTTTTGATACACATCTTCAGCAGCTTCACGGGACTGAATCGTCAGAAAGGTGTTTTTGGCTTCAGCGCTGATATCGATCAGGGTTTGAGGTTTTTCAGCGTCACTCTCTGGCAGTAATACCAACACCGCATCGGAGCGTTTCCATTTATTGAGCTGGTGCAGTTGTTTGGCAGTAAAGTCCTTTTGCCACTGCAACTCCTTGATAAATTGACTAACCAATAAAATGTCTTTGGCAGATGTCGGATTGTCTGGTAACGCGTTGTTATCCCTGAGCTCTGATTTAACAGTATAGGAAACGGTTAGCCATTCCTGTTGTGTAATGTTGATACTTTGACAAGGCAAAGCAATAAGCAAGGGACTAATGGTCAGCAAATAGCGCAGATACTTCATCAAACAACCCGCATGTTGTATGGCTCGTTTTCAAGATAGCTAACAGAATATCAATATTCATAAAATAGACAACTTTTTAGCCAAAATAAGAAATTCAGCGCTGAACAAACATAAAAAAACCGGGAAATTCCCGGCTTTTAGTTATGTTTAATACGGCTACAGCTTAGCTAAACGGCGTAGATTCCAGCTCTTCCCCTTCCTTCTCTACTTCCGCAGGTATCAAATCTTCTTTGCTGATACCCAGCATCAGGGCCACTAAACTGGCAACATAGATGGAAGAGTAAGTACCAATAACGACACCAAACAACAATGCAGTCGCGAAACCATGGATCAGTGCCCCACCAACAAAAAACAAGGCTAACAACACGAATATGGTGGTCAATGAGGTGATCACGGTACGATTCAGCGTTTGCGTTAATGAGATATTGATGATTTCTTCCGGTTCGCTTTTTCTCACTTTACGGAAATTCTCGCGGATCCGGTCAGAAACAACGATGGTATCGTTAAGTGAATAACCAATAACCGCCAGTACCGCAGCCAGTACCGTCAGGTCAAACTCCAACTGTAAGAACGAGAACAAGCCCAAAGTCAGCAATACGTCATGGGCCAGTGCCACCACAGAGCCCAGTGCAAAACGCCATTCAAAGCGCATTGCCACGTAAACAAGGATACACAGCAACGCCACCAACATTGCCAATCCACCCTGCTCCGCCAGTTCCTCGCCTACAGATGGGCCCACAAACTCAACCCGGCGAATATTACTGGTGGTTAATTCCAGTGCCTGCATAACCTGATTACTCAGCTCTGACGCTTTCACATTTTCACGAGGCGCCAGACGGATCAACACTTCCGAGCTACTACCAAAGTTTTGTACCACAGCATCCGGAAACCCGGAGTTTTGTAATCTCGCTCTGATGTCGCTTAAGTCGGCCTGCTGCTCGTAGCCCACTTCAACCAGGGTTCCGCCGGTAAAATCCAGTCCCCAATTCAGTGAATTCGTCGCCAGGCTCAGCACAGAGAGAAGCATCAAAATCACTGAGAAAATCAGTGCGGGCACCCGCAATGACATAAAGGAAACCGTATCTTTTAAATTTAATAACTGCATAACTGTTCCTTAAATCGAAAGCTTGCTGAGACGCTTTCCGCCCCAAATGCTGTTGACGATGGCACGGGTCAGGATGATAGCGGTAAACATTGACGTCACAATCCCTACCATCAGAGTCACCGAGAAGCCTTTGATTGGGCCGGTACCTACTGCAAACAAAATCAGCGCAGCAATCAGGGTGGTAATGTTCGCGTCTAAAATCGTGGAAAAGGCACTGTCATAACCGTGATGAATGGACTGCTGGGGACTGCGACCATCGCGCAACTCTTCCCGAATCCGCTCAAAAATCAGCACGTTCGCGTCTACCGCCATACCAACCGTCAGAACAATACCCGCCATGCCTGGCAAGGTTAATGTGGCCCCGGGGATCAGTGACATAACGCCGATAATTAAGATCAGATTTGCCGCCAATGCCACGTTGGCAACGACACCAAAGCCCTTGTAGTAAATCAGCATAAAGGCCAGCACAATCACAAAACCCAGTACAATGGCATCGGTACCCTGGCTGATATTCTGTTGTCCCAGGCTTGGCCCAACGGTGCGCTCTTCCACAATCTGGATTGGCGCAATTAACGCCCCGGCACGTAACAACAGGGCCAGATTTCTGGCTTCACCTGGCGTATCCAGTCCGGTAATACGGAAGCTGCTGCCCAATACCGCCTGAATAGTTGCAACACTGATCACGCGCTCTTTTTTCTCGAATTTTAATTTGCCTTCAGCGGTGCGTTCACGGGTCGGCTCATATTCGATGAACACTGTGGCCATGGGCTTGCCCACGTTATCACGGGTGCCGCGAGTCATTTTACTGCCGCCTTCCGAGTCCAGACTGATGCTCACTTGCGGACGTCCGTACTCGTCAACCCCGGAATTGGCGTCTACGATGTGATTCCCGGTCAGCATTACCCGTTTTTTCAACAATACCGGTGTGCCGTTTTCATCTTCGATTAATTGAGAGCCCGCCGGAACCCGGCCTGAAATGGCACTGTTCAGGTCGTTGTCCTGGTCCACCATACGCAACTCGATGGTTGCCGTAGCATTAAGGATCTGTTTCGCCCGCGCAGTATCCTGAATACCTGGTAGTTGCACTACGATACGATCAGGACCCTGACGCTGAATAACCGGCTCAGCAACGCCCAGTTGGTTCACGCGATTTCGCATGATAGTGATGTTCTGTTTAATGGCGTAATCTTTGGTTTCGGCCAGTGTTTGTTCGGACATTTGCGCCACCAGCGTCAAATCATCCTGATCCGAGTATTGCCAGTCGCCACGGCTGTTGCGCAAAAAGAATTTAGCTTCATCTTTAGTGGCTTCATCGCGAAACTGGATTTCAACAACGTTGCCTTCTTTGACAACGCGGCGATAACGGATATTTTCTTCTCTCAGCGCTGTGCGAAAATCCGATACCGTATCTTCCAGCTTGGTGTTCAGGGCGGTATCCATATCCACTTCCATCAGGAAGTAAACACCACCGCGCAAGTCCAGGCCCAGTTTCATCGGTGACGCACCAAGGGACTTAAGCCACTCAGGTGTGGCAGGTGCCAGGTTAATAGCGGCGATATAATCGTCGCTAAGGGCAATATCTAACGCTTCCTGAGCCTGTAACTGGGTGTCATTGTCTGCCAGTCTGACCAAAATCTTTTGGTCTTCCAGCGCGACACTCTTAGTGGCAATGTTGCGCTCAGCCAATATGCTTTGAACCTGATCGAGCAGATTAGTATCAACCGGCGCGGTGCGCTCAGCTGAAATTTGTACGGCCGGGTCCTCACCATAGAGGTTTGGTGAGGCATACAGCGTAAAAAACGCCACTACCAAGAAAACTAATGTCGCTTTCCAGACGGGCGTATGATTTAAAATTGCAGTTCTGGGATTATTCATAGATACCGGTACCCAAGTCCTTATCTGTGGTTAAAAGAAAAACCGGCTTAGATGTTTTTCATCGTACCTTTGGGTAACACAGCTGAAACCGCAGATTTTTGTACAACGATAGTGACATTGTCGTTCAGTGCGATTTCCATAAAATCTTTGTCATCGGTGACCTTGTTGATGCGCCCCACTAAACCACCCTGGGTTAATACCTCATCACCTTTACTCAGAGAGCCAATCAAATTTTTGTGTTCTTTTACCCGCTTAGCTTGTGGGCGGTAAAGCATGAAGTAAAAAATCAGACCGAAAATACCCAACATCACCAGCATTTCCATGCCGCCACCACCAGGTTGACCTGCAGACTGTGCATACGCATTCGAGATAAAGAAATTCATAGTTACTATTCCCTAAAATTGATTAATCTTGTTCTAATGACGGGACTGGTCGTCCCAACTTTTTATAAAAATCGGCGACAAATTCATCGAGCTGATTGTTGTCCAGCGCGTTTCTCAAGCCCTCCATAACTCGCTGATAATAACGCAGGTTATGGATAGTATTCAGGCGCGCACCTAACATTTCATTACATTTGTCCAAATGGTGTAGATATGACCTGGAATAATTTTTACAAGTGTAACAGTCACAAGTTTCGTCCAGCGGTCCGGTATCCGTCTTGTGACGGGCATTGCGGATCTTGATCACGCCCTCGGGTACAAACAGGTGACCATTGCGGGCATTCCGGGTGGGCATAACACAATCAAACATATCGATGCCACGGCGCACAGCTTCAACGATATCTTCAGGTTTACCCACGCCCATCAGGTAACGGGGTTTATGCTCAGGAATCTTCCAGGCGGTGTGATCCAACACCCGAATCATATCCTCTTTGGGCTCTCCTACAGACAATCCGCCGATAGCGTAACCATCAAAGTCAATATCCACCAGGCCTTGCAGAGAAATATCCCGTAGGTCTTCGTACATCCCCCCCTGAACAATACCGAATAGGGCGGAAGGATTACCCTCGTGAGCCGCTTTACTGCGTTTTGCCCAGCGCAGAGAAAGTTCCATGGATTTGCGCGCTTCTTCGAAGGTTGCCGGATAAGGCGTACACTCGTCGAAAATCATCACAATGTCAGATCCGAGATCCCGTTGTACCTGCATCGACTTTTCCGGTGTTAGCAGAATTTTTTCGCCGTTAATCGGCGAACGAAAGGTAACACCTTCTTCAGATATTTTGCGCAACTGACCCAGACTAAAAACCTGAAAGCCACCTGAGTCAGTTAATATGGGTTTTTGCCATTGCATAAAATCATGCAAGTCACCGTGTAACTTCATGATCTCGGTACCCGGGCGCAGCATCAGATGAAAGGTATTGCCCAAACAAATGTGCGCGCCGGTGTCGTCCAGCTCTTCGGGCGTCACACCTTTCACCGTACCGTAGGTACCCACCGGCATAAAAGCGGGCGTTTCCACGACACCGCGTTCAAATTTAAGGCGCCCTCTGCGGGCTTTGCCTTGCTTATTTAACAATTCAAATTGCATGATAAATCTTGCTTTGATGAAACATGAACGTGACCCCAAATAATAAGGCGATCACAAAATTTCCGGATTATAAACGAAATCCACTGTCGGGTGGTAATCATTAATCCGCCTTATGGCTGGTGGCACCTTTCTAAAAACATGGCATCGCCATAACTAAAGAAGCGATATTTCTCCTGCACAGCAACATTGTAGGCCTTTAAAATATTCTGTTGACCGCAAAATGCACTCACCAGCATGATCAGCGTTGACTCAGGCAAATGAAAATTGGTCACCATAGCATCCACCACTTTAAACTGATATCCAGGATAGATAAATATTGAGGTATCAGAACTAAAGGCCTCGATCAGCTTATCGTCTGAAGCTTGTGCTGCTGATTCCAGCGAGCGTACCGATGTGGTCCCCACCGCGACGACCCTGCCACCATTGGCCTTGGTTTCCAGTATTGCGTCAACAACCTCCTGGGGTACTTCGGCGTATTCAGAATGCATCTGATGTTCTTTGATATTTTCCACTCTTACCGGCTGAAACGTGCCGGCACCGACATGCAATGTCACAAAGGCGGTTTTTACCCCCTTTTGTCTGAGGGCGCTTAATAGTTGCTCATCAAAATGCAGTCCTGCCGTGGGTGCCGCTACCGCGCCCGGCTTTTGATTGTATACGGTTTGATATCGTTCTTTGTCTTGCTCTTCATCCGGACGTTCAATATAGGGCGGCAATGGCATATGACCATGGGCCTCCAGCAAATCGAATACCGATTCGCTATGTAAAAAGCGCAAGTGGAACAATTCGCCTTCACGCCCCAACATTTCAGCTTCCAGTGCCTCTTCCAGCAGCAGAATATTGCCCGGCTTTGGCGACTTATTAGCACGAACATGGGCCAGGACCTGGTGCTCATCCAGTACCCGCTCAATCAGCACTTCTACTTTGCCACCAGACGACTTTTGCCCCAACAGACGAGCCGGAATAACTCGGGTATTGTTAAACACCATTAAATCACCGGGCTGTAACAACTCAAGAATGTCGGGAAACTGTTTATGACTTATCTCACCGGATTGCCCTTGCAGGTGCAACAAGCGACTATCTGTGCGATTTTTGGGCGGATAGTTAGCAATGAGTTCTTCGGGCAGGTGAAAGTCAAAATCTGAAAGCTGCATAGGGGTTCCTTATTTCAAGGTGGGCGATTTTACGTTTTTGCGTAAAAACGCGCAAATATTCCGGAAAATTCGGGAGATTGAGCAAATTTCAGACTTCATAATCCCGTAACATTTTCGCAATAGACTCCGCGCCATCGGCGATTTTCAGCGTAAACGTTGAAGAAAAAAGAGCATTAACTATGATTCCAGGGAAATTCAAAAACCTAAGGACCAAAATACTCTCCCTGATGGGAGCCAGCATTTTAGCGGTAGGTGTTATCGCGTTTGTCATCTCCACTCTGTTATCCGGAAAAATAGCACAATACAGCGTATTAATTGAGCACGAAGTCAATGCAACCACACTGGCAGATTCTATCAATCTGAATTTCAAGCGACAGGTACAGGAATGGAAAAATGTACTGCTCAGAGGTCACAACGACGACGATCGAAACAAGTACTGGCAGCGATTTCAGGAAAGGCATGAGCAGGTTCAGAAAGACGCAAAGAAATTCCTCGACCTCAAAATCGATGATAGCTACCTGTCGCGAATGCAGGAGTTCATCAACGTCCACCAAAACCTTGAAGCGCAATATAAACAAGGCTATCAGGTATTTTTGCAAAGTGAGTTTGCTCACAAGGTAGCAGACAAGGCGGTCAGGGGAATCGACAGAGAACCCACTAAACTACTGGAATCCTTGTCAGAGTCATTGCGAAACAGCGGCCTGGAAAAGAGTCAGACATTAAGCGAAAGGGCGGAATCCACCACATTTTGGGGTGCAACCGTGATACTTCTGGCCATTGTAGTCAGCATGACGCTGTCGGCACTTTTCATGAACTACAAAGTGGTTTATCCCATCACCACCCTTATCCAACACCTTTACAAGGTGAGTAAAGGCAATTTTAAAGATGAGCTGAGCTTTTTTCGGGACGATGAAATCGGACAGATGTCCAAAGCCATTGAGTTACTGCGTCGCAGCCTGAATGCCACCTGTAATGAAATGGCCACTGTACAGGGTAATCTGGATCAGGTGTCTGCGAGTTTGCACGACAGTGCCAAAGCCATTGACATGGGCGCCAAAGACCAAAACCGGGGCACAGACAGAGTCAGTGTATCAATGCAGAGTATGACGGAAATGGCACGCAGAATAACGGATAGTGCCAATGAAGCTTCCGTAGCGGCTTCACAGGCTGACGAATATGCCTCCCAAAGCATCACGGTAATGCAGGAGACTATCGATACCATTACCCATTCTTCCGGGCAAATTAATGATACTGCCAGTGTGATTAATAAGTTAGATGAAGACGCCAGAAATGTCGGAACCGTACTGGACGTGATCAAAAGCATTGCCGAACAAACGAACCTGTTAGCACTGAATGCCGCCATTGAGGCTGCCAGAGCCGGTGAACAGGGGCGCGGATTTGCTGTTGTTGCCGATGAAGTCCGCACCCTGGCGGCAAAAACCCAACAATCCACCGAAGAAATTCAGGATATTATCGCAAATGTGCAGACGGGGGCTAAAAACGCAGTATCCGCCATTCAGTTGGGCGAAAAAAATTCACAGGTTAGTGTCGATAAAGTGTTGGAAGCGGATAAAAATCTGAAATCAGTAACCGGTGCTATTAAGCAGATAAACGAACTGAACAAAGAAATAGCCGACGCCATTGCAGAGCAATCTGATGTGGCCATGGAGATAGAACAGAATATTCTGGGGCTGGCGGAAATTGCTGCCGTTAATGAACAACACGCTGAAAGTTGTAATCAGGATAATGTCACGCTATCAGAAGTGAAAAACAGCATGGCGGTACTAATCGCTCGCCTGATGGGGCAAAAAGTATAACGCAAAAGCCCCCCCGGATGACTGAGTTACCGCTCAGTCATCTTTCATCAGGGTCTTGGCGATATCTTTTAACCTGTCCCGCTCGATTTTTTTAATATCCATAACAAACATGATCTGTAACAACAGATCTGCCCCTAAAATCCCTTTGTTAACTTTGTTGCGTAGATTGTCAGCAGACTGGACTACAGCTATCTCTGCCAACTTGTCACTCAGGTCCTGGTAACGAATCCCTTTTAAACTCATTTCCGATTTAATCAGACGCTGCACTACCAATCGCCAGTTTACCGATTCCATTATCCACTCCAAAAATCACGTTTGTGATTTATAATTTACAAATAATTACGTTTTTATTCAAACAAATAATTTGACTGATGGGAAAATAATAGCCTATGCTAGTCACCAGACTAAATAACCCGGAGAGGAACAATGCATTGGGATCTTGACCAGTTAGAAACGCTCATTGGTAAAGAATCAGATTTAGTTGTCACACGCGAAAATGATTGCCTGCTGATAGCAAACCAGGATGGAATCGACGCATGGCTTGCCATCAGCGGCGAACAGATTTTAGTGGAATCATTACTTTTTGCTACCAGCGAAGTTAACAATCCAGCCGAATTAAACGACGCCATATTGCGCACCCATATGATGTTTCCATTGACCACAGTGGGTATCTCAGATATTTCAGGTGAAAGTTACTACACCGCCTTTGGCTCCCTTAGTGCACAGTCCAAAGAATCCAGTGTCCTGATCGAGATTCATACCCTGTTCGACAATGTTGAAGCCTTTATCGATGCCTGGCACGAATATTTAAATTAACCCATTTCATCCATCTGAGGAGATGTACTATGTCTGTTTGGAGAAAACTTGTCACTGCCGTAAAAGGCGGTGTCACTGAAGCTGCCGAATCAGTGGCAGATAATCAGGCTATCCGAATCCTGGAACAGGAAATCCGCGAAGCCAAAGAAGAACTGCGTAAATCGGATCACGCCCGCACGCAAATTTTAGCGAAATGTAAGCTGGCGCAGCAAAAAGTCGACGGTTTGCAAAAGTCTATCAGTGAATATGAAGAGCACGCCCGCAAAGCGATTGACACAGATCGTCAGTTGGCGCTGGACTGCGCTCAACGTGTTACTGAATTAACCGAACAATTGCAGACGGAGCAAACTTACCTTGACCAGTTCAAAAAGTCTGAGGTACAACTAGCCAATAACATCAGTCAGGCGAAAGCGAATTTACGCCGACTGGAGCAACAGGTTGATATGGTCAAGGCCACTGAGTCTGTGCAAAAAGCACAGGTGGCAGTGTCTTCCCGTCACCTTGGGGCAAACAGCAAAATGAAAACGGCGACAGAATCATTAGATCGCATTCAGAAGCGCCAGAACTTGCGTGCCGCCGAACTGGAGGCCGCAGAGGAACTGGCAGCCGATGAAAGCACCGATGATCTGGAAAAGCGCCTACAGGCTGCCGGTGTCAAAGGTGGTAGCAATTCAGCAGAAGATGAGTTGAGTCGAATTTTAGGAAAATGATATACAAACTACGCAAAGTTTTAATGCGTTACTTTACTCAAATGCGCTGGCACACCATTGTGCTGGCGCTTTTGCTTTACGGAATAAGCAGTTGGTGGTTTATGCAACTGGCCGGAGAAAGTGCATTAACCAACCCGACGGATTTTATTTACTGGATGGTGGTGACCGGCTCTACCGTGGGTTATGGCGATTATTCCCCCACCACCGTCGCCGGTAAATACGTCGTTGCGTTTTACATCATTCCTGTTGGCCTGAGTATCTTTGCGTTTGTTTTGGGACGAGCTGCTGCGTTTGTATCTGCACAGTGGCACAAAAAAGCGAGGGGGTTAAAACCTGTGCATTTATCAAATCATATTTTGTTAATAGGCTGGAACGGCGAACGCACGTTGCATCTGTTAAAGTTGTTGCTTCGCGAACGCGAGTACACCGGTGACGATCAGTCTATTGTATTGTGCGTAAAGGTAGATGTTGAAAATCCAATGCCAGACCAGATTGAGTTCGTCAAAGTGAACTCCTTTAGTCAGGACGCTGATATGGACAACGCCAGCATCGACGCTGCGGCGACCATCATCGTGGACAATCCTCAGGATGACCTCACCATGACCACCAGCTTATACGCCAGTCATCGCAACCCCAATGCCCACATTCTGGCCTATTTCCAGGATGAAAGTCTGGTCAAGCTACTGACAGAACACTGCCCCAATGTCGAATGTATGCCCAGTGTCGCGGTGGAAATGCTGGCCAAGTCGGCATTTGACCCAGGTTCCAGTAAATTGCATTTTGATCTGCTGGACGTGTACGCCGGGCAGGCTCAGTATTCAGTAGCGGTACCACAACTGGATAATTCCATCAGCACTGCCACCTTATTTACAGAATTTAAAAAACAATATAACGCTACTCTGATCGGCCATGCCAAAGCAGAAAATTTAAAGGAAATTGAACTGAATCCGGCATTAGACACCCATATTTCAGGCGGCGATAAACTCTATTACATCGCCGATAAACGCATTACCGATATTGAATGGCAGAAACTTTATGTTTAGTAAACTGTTTGGCTCTAAAGAAAAGAAACTGTCTCCCACAGAAAAAGCGCCGGAAATAATGGGCCTGTACCTGGGCGGCTCTTTTGAACTGGATGCCCTTAAACTTAAACTCCTGCAGCCACAACTGATCATTGAAAACGCCGCCAGTCACCACCTGATCCAGGCGGTGGGAGAAGTCAATCTGGATACCGGTGGCAAGATCCTGCGCTTCTACACTGATGATGATGCATATTTACAAGTGGTAATGGATGGCGGCGACACAGAAAATCATATTACAGACGTCAAGCTTTGGTATTTTTATGATACCAAAACCGTGGGCTCTGAAAATCAGTGGCAGAGTTTACTCAAACAGGAAATTTCACAACCGGAATATTCACTAGAAGGCTGTCAATTCCAGCGCGTTTGGGACGCCGTTGGCGAGGAATCACCGCCGGTAGCCATGACCGAAAAAACCTACGAAGAAGATGGTGATACCAGCACCACGGATCAATTTGTTATGCTTTACGAGCGTGACCTGGGCGATGACAACTTTGAAGCTCTGAAGGTGTCTGGTGAAGAGAAAATCATTAATAATAATCATGACCGTTGCCTGGTGATCAGCACCGGTTTTAATATTAATCCTGCAGATTTACGAATTAACGGCTAAAACAAGGAGCACACAATGACCGACACTATTTTGGAGTCCATCGCAGGCCTGGCTAACTTTGGGATTTATTTTGTTATCTCAATCCTGATGTTATTCGTGTTTAAGTTTATTTTTACGGCAATCACGCCACATGATGAATGGTTGCTGGTGAAAGAAGAAAAAAATGTTGCTGCCGCGATAGGGTTTGGCGGGTCTATGGTGGGCTTTAGCATTGCGCTGGCCGGCGCCGTGTCCAACTCAGCCAATCTCATCGACTTTGTAGTGTGGGGCATTGTGGCAATCGTAGCGCAAGGCCTGGCATTTGCCCTGTTGCGCTTTACCTTTATGCCGCGCATCGTGAAACGCATAGAAGACAATGAAGTGTCTGCCGGTGTTATGTTGGCGGCGATGTCGTTGTCTGTTGGTTTGTTAAATGCCGCCTGCATGAGTTGGTAACAGGAGGTTACTATGACTACAGAAACCAAATCCGGTGCCAAACGAAGTCGTGCCTTAAATCGGGAACAATACCGTAAACAGCATCAAATCAAACCCCTGTCTGTGGGTATTGCCTCGGTATTTTTGGCCGCAGCCTGCAGTGACAACCGTCAGGAAGCGATGGTATTTACCAGCCTGAATGATTGTCAGTATCAGCTCCCTGACTACGCCGAGCAATGCCAGATGGCCTACGAAAAAGCCCTGGCAGAAGCGGCAGAAACAGCCCCTAAATATGGTTCACAAGCGGATTGTGAGCACGAGTTTGGCTCAGATCAGTGTGTGGTGTATCGCAATGAGTCGGGCAACAGCTGGTTTATGCCACTGATGGCGGGCTATATTATCCGGGATTTGCTGGAACCCAGACGCTACTCACAACCCTTATTTACCTCCTACTCCCGGTATTCACCCTACCGATATCGCTGGATAGGTGCAGGTGGTTACGATTATGGCGATTTTCGCAAACGAGAATTAAAAGTATCGAAATCTTACACCAAACCACCAGCTGTCAACCGTACCATCAATCGCGGTGGCTTTGGTTCTTCGGTGAGAGCTAAATCCAGTTGGGGTAAAAGCAGTAGTCGCAGTGGATGGGGTGGTTAACCCCAGCAACGCTGTATGATACGTATACCAACACAAGAACGCCCTCACTGGCGCAAGCAGGCTGATGAGTATGGTTTCAGATTCCATACTATGTACGGCCAGGCCTACTGGGATGAAACGGCCTACTACCAATTTACGCTGCAGCAGATAGAGCAACAAATCGAAGACCCCAGCGCGGAACTGCATCAAATGTGTTTGCAGGCGGTTGATTTGGTGGTCAGCGATGAATACTGGCTCAATAAGTTCCAGATCCCTGAGGCTTTTTGGCAAAGTACTGCCGACGCCTGGCGCGACCAAACGCCTTCTTTATATTCCCGGTTGGATTTGGTATTTCACAAAGACAAACCTGTTAAGCTGCTGGAAAACAATGCCGATACGCCCACCAGCTTATACGAATCCGGTTTTTGGCAATGGCTGTGGCTGGAAGATATGGTAAACAGCGGCAAAATCAGTAAATCAGCCGACCAATTTAATTCGCTGCAGGAAAAACTCATCGCGCAATTGCAGGTTATTCAGCACTGGTACAAAGCAGATACGTTGCATTTTGCCTGTTGCCAGGATACCGAGGAAGACCGGGGTACGGTTCAGTATCTGCAAGATTGCGCCAGTGCCGGCAATATCAACAACCGGTTTCTTTTTATCGAAGATATTGGTTTAGCAGACACCGGGTATTTTACCGATCTGGAGGATAACGCCATCGCCTTGCTATTCAAACTCTACCCCTGGGAATTTATGATGCAGGAAGAGTTTGGCTCAGCCATCATCGAATCGCCGACGCAATGGATTGAACCCATGTGGAAGGCTATTTTATCCAACAAAGCCCTGTTGCCACTGCTGTGGAAAATGTTCCCCAACCACCCCAACCTACTGCCCGCCTGGTTTGAAGAAGATCTGGCGAGCGCCAGTGAATCCAAACTGGTAAAGAAGCCGCTCTTCTCCCGTGAAGGGGCTAACATTTCGGTGCTGGAAAACGGCGAGGTACAACACAGTGTCGATGGACCATATGGCGAAGAAGGATTTATCTACCAGAGTTGGTACCCACTCCCTAAGTTTGGTGATAACCACACACTCATCGGCTCATGGTTAGTGGACGATCAGCCGGCCGGTATTTCCATCAGGGAAGATATCCAGCCGATTACTCAGGATTTATCTCGCTATTTACCGCATATTATTTTGTGACACTTTTTCCAAATATCCGGCATCCGAACGTGCCAAAATAAGGTATAAACAAGCGTGCTACTCTCACTACAGGAGCCATTTTTGAGTTCACCCTACAGCCTCGAAGAACAGCTGAATTTTACATTGCGCCTGTTCGTATTATTGACGGTACTGGAATTGCTCAATTTAGTGACCGGGCGCCAGTTAAATCACCTGGCGCTAGTGCCTCGAGAAATTGACGCTCTGGGAGGCATTTTTATCAGTCCGTTTTTGCACGGAAGCCTGATGCATTATGCCTCTAACATTATCCCCATCTGCCTGTTCAGCCTGTTGGTGATGCAATATGGCCGTAAGGTCTGGTGGCAGGCCAGTGCTTTTATCCTGGTGTGTACCGGAATATTAGTATGGCTGTTGGGCAGAGACGCATATCACCTCGGCTCTTCCGGTATGGTGTACGGCTATTTCGGCTTTTTATTATTTGCCGGCTTTATCAGCCGCAGTATTAAGTTGATACTGATCTCCCTGTTAGTGGGCTTTTTTTATGGCGGACTCATTTTCGGCGTATTGCCCATGCGGCCTTATATTTCCTGGGAATCCCACCTGTTCGGCTTTGTGGTGGGTATCGGCGCTGCGCGATTATTTGTGAAAAAAGTCAGAAAATAGGTCAAATTCCACCGGCAATACCTGCAACTTTGGTTCAGGCAGCGGTATAATCCAGTCACTTTAAAAATATGCAAATCCCATGACCCAAGTAAATAAGCAAAACTCTCACCAGCAACCACAACAGGGCGGCTTTTTTGGCAACCTGCTGTTTAATATCATTTTACCCACCCTGATCCTCACCTATCTCAGCAAACCTGAGTATCTTGGACCGGCTATGGGTATCGTTGTCGCCTTGGCGTTCCCCATTGGATATGGCATCAAGGATCTAACCTCTTCCGGAAAAATAAACCCGTTTTCCGTCCTGGGCATCATTAGTGTCTCCCTGACTGGTGGTTTTAGCTTAATGGAGCTGGACCCGCAATATATAGCGGTTAAAGAAGCGGCGATACCAGCTGTCATTGGTATTGCAGTGTTAGTGAGTAATCGCACTCAATATCCATTGGTGAAGACTTTTATTCTGAATGAACAACTGATTAATCTGCCACTGCTCAATAGTGCATTAGCGGCAAAAAACAACCTGCAAGCCTTTGAACGCAAAGTGGCACAAAGCTCTATGATAGTGGCCGGTTCGTTCTTTTTATCCGCCACCTTAAATTACATTCTGGCAAAGGTTTTACTGATAAGCCCACCGGGTACGCCGGAATACAATGAAGAGCTGGGTAAAATGACAGCGATGAGTTATCCGGTGATAGTGATCCCCAGCATGATTGTTTTGTTCATTGCGCTGTGGTTTTTATTCAGCCAAATGAAAAAACTCACCGGTCAGGATATTGAAACCTTTTTAAACGAAGCACAACAAGAGCAACAAAAAGGCTAACCGAGGCGGTTATACATAAGGTCTGTTGCACTTTACAGTACAGATTTTGTTCTGAACAGGCGTGTTGTAGTCACGAAACAGACCCTAATCACAGAAAAAGGCAATAACCATGACAATTACCGGCAAATTTGACGTTACACTGACACCAATGGAGCCCCATATCCAGGGACAACACGGCGTTAATCTGGGCCGTATGGCCATCGAGCAGGTTGAAGGAAGTCTTGAGGGCAAGCAAGGCAGTTTTGTACTTCAACACTTTGGCGTGATGTGCGCAGGAGAGAACCGCCTGATATGATACCAGTTCCATTATATATTTACCCACCTCAGTGGGTGATGAAAGGCATTTAGACAAGGCGGATGTTTGCAGGTCTAGCGGGCCTAAATCAAAAACATCCAACACGGTATAAATGCTTTTCAGCCCCATCGTAGACGCGCCTCAGGAACATTATTTCTTTGTTACCAACATGGATGTTGGTAAGGGGCGAGAGCAGGATGCGTTAAGCTTTGTGCGAAGTTCACAAGACCACCAGTATTCTTTCATTCGCACGCCTCGAACTAATGTCCCTGAGGCTGCGCTGAGAGGGCAAATATATAGTGGAACTGGTATTGTCAGTAGTGCCAGATTCAGGTACCGCAGAACTAACAGGGTTAACGGGCAAGATGCATATTCGAATCGAAGGTGGCGTACACTTCTACGACTTCGCGTATCAGCTCGACTAGCTCAGCATCAGGAAACCCGTTTTTCAGTGGCCACCAGATAGACGCCGGTCATCACCAAACTGATACCGATAATATGCGCAACACCAAAGGGTTCCTGTAACAACGCAACGGCAAACAATGCGGTAATCACCGGCCCAAGCCCCCCTAAAATACTGACGTGTTGTGGGCCAATACGACTGATAGCGGCAGCAATCAGCAATGACGGGATCACGGTACACAGAATCGCCAAAACCAACACATGAAGATAAACCTGCCAGGGCAGGTTCACTATCTGCACTTCCCCCATGATGGTCAGGTGTAGTGCAACAGACACTGAAGCCACCAGCATTGCCAGACAGGTAAACGCCTGAGAGCCAAGGTTTGCAATACCGGTTTTACTCAGTATCAGATACCCACCAAATGCCGCAGCACTGATCAAGACCAGGCTTCCCCCCCACAAGACTTCAAGCATGTTACTCTGAATTTCGACGCCCAATACCACCAGAATACCCAACCAGGTTGCCGCCAACGCAAAAATGGTATTGCGTCCGGGAATGGTTCGCCAGATAAGCCAGCTAAACAACATCACAAAACCAGGATAGGTGAACAAAATGAGTCGTTCCAGCTGAGCACTGATCAACGTCAGGCCCATCAGATCCAGTAAGCTGGCCAGGTAATAGCCCAGCACACCCGACCACAAAATCACCCATTTGTTGGTGTGTATCTTTGTCCATGAAAGTGCATGGCGTTTGTGGGAAAAACCTAAGATCAGTAAATATACAGGCGCTGAAAACAACATTCTCAAGGCTATTACCTGATAGGCGTCCACGTCGTATTGATAAGCCAACTTGATGACAATGGACTTAAAAGAAAACAAAATAGTGCCAAAGATAGCCAACAGGATACCCAGTGAGCGTTGTCCGGAAATAGATTGGTATGGGGATAACATGACGATCCGTTGAAGTTGCGAGCGCGCAACTATACTGAAAAAGACAATGCAGGGTAGCAATTTCGCCATTAAAACCAAAATACAGATATGGCATAGTCAATAGCTGAAGTTCAATGACCAGGAGGCTACTTATGACTGACTTTTCAGGACACGATGCCAACAATACCGATACCTGGTGGCGGGGGGCCGTCATTTATCAGATATATCCGCGCAGTTTTTGCGATGCCAACCAGGATGGGATCGGCGATCTACAGGGCATTATCAGCAAACTGGATTATATTCATTCACTCAATGTGGATGCCATCTGGATATCGCCTTTTTTTACCTCACCAATGAAAGACTTTGGTTATGATGTCAGCAATTACCGGGAAGTAGATCCGATATTCGGTCAGCTTGACGACTTTAAAGAACTGCTCCGTCAGGCCCATGCCCGCAACATCAAAGTGATAATTGATCAGGTGTTAAGCCATACTTCCGATCAACATCCCTGGTTTGTTGAGAGTCGTCAGGATAAAAACAACGCCAAAGCTGATTGGTATGTGTGGCAGGACCCATTGGGAGATGGCACACCGCCCACTAACTGGCAAAGTGTGTTTGGTGGCTCTTCCTGGCAATGGGACAGTCGTCGCCAGCAGTACTATTTACATAATTTTCTGGTCAGCCAACCCGACTTAAACTTCCACAATCCAGAGGTGCAACAGCAAATGCTGGAAGAAATGCAGTTCTGGCTGGACCTGGGTGTGGATGGATTTCGCCTTGATACGGTGAATTATTACTTTCACGATGACCAATTGCGCAACAATCCGGGACTCAGGCAGGACAGGCGCAAACTGTTTAATCCTTACGACTTTCAGTCTCATCTGTACGACAAAAACCGTCCACAAAGCATTGCCTATACACAGCGCATGCGCCATCTACTAAATCAATATCAGGCCCGCATGTTGATGGGTGAAATTGGTGATAAAAATGCCGAAAAAATGATGCAGGACTACACCGGCGGCCAGAATAAACTGCACACGGCGTACAGTTTCCGGTTGTTAAACGAAGAGTTTGGCGCACAATATTTCGCCGATGTTATTGCTCAGCAGGAAACCTTACTCACGGATGGATGGCCCAGTTGGGCATTTAGCAATCACGATATTACCAGGGTGCTGTCCCGCTGGGGAGACCGCTTTGAACAGCAGGATAAATTAGTCAAAACCTTGTTGGCTTTTTTGTTTTGTTTGCGCGGCAGTGTCTGCCTCTACCAGGGCGAGGAGTTGGGCCTGCCGGAAGCGACGTTAACGTTTGAACAACTACAGGACCCCTGGGGCATTACCTTCTGGCCCGAATTTAAGGGGCGCGATGGCTGCCGCACCCCAATGCCATGGGACAGCAACGCGCCAAACGCCGGGTTTACTGACGCTTCCCCCTGGTTACCCGTTGCCCAAAGTCACTATCCACTAGCCGTTCAGACGCAAACCCAGGCCCCCGACTCAACACTTAATTTCACCCGGCAATTTCTGGCTTTTCGCAAGACCCAGGCTGCACTTATTTGCGGTGATATCCACCAGATAAACGCTGACGGTGAGCTGCTCAGCTTCCGTCGCGTTGACGATACTATGGTATTGCAATGCCTGTTCTGGTTTAGTGACCAGCCGCGACAGATAACAAAAACAGGGAACATTCTTAGTCAGAGCGATACCCTGGTGATCGAAAACGACCAGCTGACGTTTAAAGGACCGGGATATGTTATTTTTCAGGAAACGCCCGTTCAACCTGCTGATACACAATGACAATTGACGACTGCAGCCATTGAAAGATAACCTGAAAGCAACTCACAAAAACAACGAGTAATTATGTCAGAAGAACAACACATACTTTTAAAAGCATTGACGATTACCGATTACCAACAGGTAAAAACGCTGATGGATGAAGCCTACCCGGATTTGGGCGGAGCCTGGCCACGTCATACGCTGGAGCGCCTGGTGAAGCACTTTCCGGAAGGGCAAATAGGTGTGTTTGAAGGCGAAACCCTGGTGGGCTTAGCCTTTTCTCTGCGCGTGGATTACCAAAAGTTTTCCAACCCTCACACCTACGATGACATCGTAGACAGCAACGATAATGTTAAAGGCAATGACGATGGCGACGCCATTTATGGCCTGGATGTGGTAATCGCGAAAAGTCACAGAGGTATGCGTTTGGGTCGACGATTATACGATGCGCGTAAAGATGTCTGTCGACAATACAATCTGAAAGGCATACTGGCCGGAGGTCGCATCCCAAACTACCACCAACATGCGGAGCAACTGACGCCACAAGAATACATCAACGAAGTGGCGAATCACGCCATCTATGATCCGATCCTCAGTTTCCAGTTATCCAACGACTTCCGGGTAATCCGGTTGTTGCGCAAATACATTCCCGAAGACGAAAAATCCGGCGGTTTTGCCACCCTGCTGGAATGGAACAACATTTTGTATGAACCCGCGCAAACGGTATTTACCATGCCGAAACCGATAGTACGGGTGGGCGCGGTACAGTGGCAGATGCGGGAAGTAGACTCACTGGAAGAGCTGCTTTCTCAGGTAGAATACTTTGTAGACACCGTGTCTGATTATCAGAGTGATTTCATCGTGTTCCCGGAATTTTTTAATATGCCGCTGATGGGCCTGAAAAAGGAAGTAAATCAGCAAATCGAGGCCATCCATTATCTGGCTACCTACACCAACCAGATTGTGGAAGCCATGTCGCAAATGGCGGTGGAATATAATGCCAATATCATTACCGGCTCGATGCCGATAATGGAAGAGGGAGAGTATTACAACGCGTCTTTCCTGTGCCATCGCAGTGGCAAAATTGACGAGCAACGCAAAATTCACATCACCCCGCATGAACGCAACGACTGGGCATTAAAGGGCGGCTCGGATCTACAGGTGTTTGAAACCGACGCCGGACGGGTCGGCATTTTGATTTGTTATGATGTGGAATTCCCGGAACTGGGTCGCTTGCTGGCAACCCAGGGGTTAGATATCTTGTTTGTGCCCTTCTGGACTGACACGAAAAACAGCTATTTGCGGGTGCGACTGTGCGCTCAGGCCAGAGCCATCGAAAACGAGTGTTATGTGGTGATTGCCGGTAGTGTAGGCAACCTGCCACAGGTGGAAAGTCTGGATGTACAATACGCACAATCTGCGGTGTTAACTCCGTCTGATTTTCCCTTTCCTCATGACTCGATTCTCAATGAAGCTACCCCCAACACTGAGATGTTGTTATTTTCCGATCTGGATATGACCAAGCTGAAAATATTGCATAGCGAAGGCACGGTGCAAAATCTGAAAGACCGACGAGATGATCTCTACAAGGTGAGCTTTGTGAAAAAATAACCCGGTAATCAGCGTCAGGTGCGGGATTCCGCACCGAAGCTTAACAGGTGGCCGTCCGGGTCCTGAATGCTGAATTCCTGCATGCCATACTCGGTTTGTTTAAGCGCGGTTGGTTGAAACTTTTTCTTCAGCAAGGCATCGTGTAGGGCTTTAATATTGGCGGGATAAAAATAAAAATTAACCGCCCAGTTATGATTCAGCAACGGGTCAATCGCGGCGTCTGCCTGCGGCGCAGATTCTGACTCAGACAGCATAAATTCGGTACCATCAGCGGCAATGATACCCCAACGAAAGTGAATGAGTTCTTCCATCGGGCTGAGTAATTCAAACCCCAGTGCATCCTGATAAAAGTCCAGACTTCTGAATATGTCTTTGACATTCAGCATGGGGGTCATCTTTCCGGGTCCGGTCATCAGTGTTTCCCTTTTTAACGTTTGCCTTCAAGCACTTCTCTCATGCGTTCCTGAGCACATTTAATCAACATATCGGGTTGGAATTTGGAAATAAAGCGGTTGCAGCCCACTTTCTCCACCATCGCCTCATTGAAATTACCACTTAACGACGTGTTCAGAGTAATAAACAGGTCTTTTAATCTGGCATCCGCTCGCACTTCAGCGGTTAACATATAACCATCCATTTCCGGCATTTCAGCGTCAGTAAACATCATTAATATTTCATCGTTGATGGATTTACCCTGGTCTGCCCACTGTTTTAATAAACGCAGCGCCTGCAAACCATCCTGACGCTCTATCACCTCAATACCCACCTGCTTCAGCGATTCTTTGATCTGCTGTCTGGCAGTGTTGGAATCGTCAACAATTAAGACCCGCTTGCCTTTCAGATGTTCATTGACTTCATCATCCAGAATTTCTTTGGAGACCTTAATATCATAGGAAACGATTTCAGCCAGCACCTTCTCGACATCGATGATCTCAACTATCTGCTTGCGACCTTCTAAATCAATTTGAGTAAACGCCGTCAGGTAGTTGTTTTTACCCGCGCTGTTTGGTGGCGGCAGGATCTCAGCCCAGGACAAATTGGTGATACTCAAAACCGGACCGATTAAAAACCCCTGCACGGTGCGGTTGTATTCGGTGATAATCACATTGCGGTTATCACCCAAGGGCGATGGCGGCATTTTTATCGCCCGACGCAAATCCACAATGGGCACTGACAAACCACGCAGACTGGCAACTCCACACAAGTGTTCATGCGACCCAGGCATCTGAATCATTTGCGGCACGGGGATCACTTCCCGTACCTTAAACACGTTCATAGCAAAAATCTGTTGTGAATTCAGACGAAAAAGTAAAAGCTCGAGGCGGTTTTCACCCACTAACTTTGTACGCTGATCAACAGAGGCAAGAAGACCTGACATTTCACACCTGTAAGCAAAGCCCAGAATTGACTGCGACTTCGTGAATTAGATTTTAAAACTTTACATCTAATGTAGTATTCGGGCAAATGTGAATGGCGATTTTTACAATTGAACCCCTGACCAGGAAAACGTATGCTGCAGACTTCAGGATGTTTTTTGAACCCGAGGTTTAGGTGTTAAAAAGGGCAATACTCATCAGTCAGGTGCTTTTCGGCTTGGTTTCGTTGTCGTTATTGGCAAGGGAAACACCAACACTGTCATTGTGCATTGACCATTACCCACCTTTGCAAATCGTACTGGAAAATGGTCTGGCAACCGGCGAAAATGTCGAAGTGGCACGACAGTTCGCACAAAATCTCGGCTATCAACTCACGTTTACCACTGATATTCCCTTTAAACGCTGCCTGCAATGGTTGGAAGATGGCGAAGTTGACCTGATGATAGGCCTGCTGGACTCAGCACAACGACAGCAAAACTACCACATGTTTTTGTACGACGATCACACCATCAAGCGCTTTTTTATCCGCAATGAAGCGGAGGATATTTTAGACTTCTCAGACCTTGCGGGTCTCAATATCGCCGTGGTCAGAGGCGCGAGACAATTTGACCTCTTCGATAATGCGCCTGGTGGTTATTTTAACCGGGTTGCAGTCAACACCTTACCCGCCGCCTTCGGCATGTTAGCCAAAGGCCGAGTCGATGCCGTCGTTTGTACTGATTATTACGGTACCAACATTGTAAAAAGTCACCCTGAATTTACAGATTCCATAAAGCAGGCCAGTTATCAGGTAATCAATGGGACCAAAGTTTATATCGCGCTTTCCCGTCAGTCCGAATTTGCCTTTGATGCCCAACGCATGAATCAAAAGGCAATTGAGATGTACTTATCCGGTGAGTTTGAACAATTGATGCAAACCTTCCAGCGCCACAACCCTCAGTGGTATTAGCAAAATTTGAAATAAAATACCAACGCGCCCGGTTTTTATTGTCAGATAATCTAACCGGACAGAACCAATGAGAAAATTGTTAGTATGGTGTTTTGCTTTATTGTTTAGTGCAGCCAGTGCGGCTGACGAACCTGTGTACCGTTCCTTTTTCGGCGATGAGGCCATTGATGGTTATGACACTGTCGCCTACTGGACAGATAGTCAGGCTATTGAAGGCAAGAAAGAGTTTACCTATGAATACAAGGGTGCAAAATGGCGCTTCGCATCACAGAGCAACATGCAGTTGTTCATTGCTGATCCGGAAAAGTACCTGCCTGAGTATGGCGGTTACTGTGCCTGGGCTATGGCTGATGATCGCCTGGCAAGCGTAGACGGTGAAGCCTGGACACTGTTTGATGGCAAACTTTACCTGAATTACAACAAGAGCGTCATGGAGGACTGGCGGGAACAAAAAGCGCTGTTTGTTGAGCAAGGCAACGGATTTTACAAAGAACGATTCCCCGAGCAAGCGCAATCCGCCTGGTATTAACGCCCCCCTTCAAACTAAATGTCGCTGCGCCTGCTCCTGTTAAAGTCTGCAGGCGACAGCCAGCACGGTGTATTGCAATTGCCTTTTGACCAGGCTGGAATTCGCTATGTATCCCATATTCATCAATAGCTGCCGTTAATCAATCATTTATCGTGAGAATTTTGTCGCTTTTCACACAAAACTCATTCCTTTGGTTATACTCTGAAAGTACTGAGAAATTGAATGCTGCCCGTTTCCCGACCAAAAGGGAAACTCACTGAACACAGCCTCTAAAGGACCCGCGTTTGACCAAACCTGATTACACCATTACAGCGTCCCGTTTTGGCTATAGCAGCCTCTATCTGGCACTTTTTATTGGTTTTATCGCCACGGGATACATCCTCTCGTTTGTTACCTTTCAGTCACAGGTAATGCCCATCTGGTTACCCGCAGGCATCGCTCTTTCGGGTTGTTTTATCCTTGGACCGCGTTTTTATCCCGCCGTATTACTGGGCTCATTTATTTTTAACTGCTCGGTTACCCCCGGCTTTCAACTTACCGCGGTGTTTACATCGGTGGGCCTGCAAAACTTAATTATCGCATGTGGTGCTACACTACAGGCGATTGCAGGCGCACTGCTGCTCAGGTACTGGACCGGCAACCCTCTGCACGTGGATAGCGCCAGAGTCGTCAAATTCATTGTATTTGTTGGCGTCTTACTCAATTTGTTATCTGCCAATATCGGCGTCTGGTCATTAAGCGAATTCAATCCCAGTTACAATCACGATGACTATTGGACCAATGTGGTTTTCTGGTGGTTGGGAGACTCGCTGGGTGTTTTGATGGCAACGCCATTGCTTCTGTGCCTGATGGAAATCAACAGTGTAAAACAACAAATACGACAAGCCCGTTTTGTGGTCATTTCGGCTGTGATTTGTTTGTTTGTGTCGGTAGTTTCAATCTCCTGGTTTTTTATCGAAAAAGAAAAGAATACATCGCTCAACTGGTTGCAAAAGGAAGCCCAGCAAATTGAAAACCAGGTATACAGAGAGCTTACAAAAACCATAGTGCAACTGGGAGAAGTATCCACCTTTGTTCAGCAAAATCCGGCACTCAGTAAAACTGAATTTGAAGACAAAGCCAAAGTCTATACAGCCAATTCAGAGGTGCTTAGCTCTATCTCCTGGAACCCGATTATTGACGCTGAAGATGTGCAACAGCACGAGATGCTACTGCAGCAAATTTATCAGCATGATGTCTCTATTGAAGGTCGCCCTCTGACCCCGTCGGACCCGATTAATTATATAAAATATGTATATCCGGAAGAAGGCAACCGCAGTGCTATTGGCTACAATGTATTTTCCAACCCGGTGCGCAAAAACACTTTAAACACCATTTTGCAAAACTTTCAGCCTCGCGCCACTCCGATCGTACATCTGGTTCAGGATGAGCTGCCCATTCCCGCATTTTTGTTGTACTTTCCGGTTATTCAAAATCAATCGACACAGCTCAGCCAGGCCAGTATTAAAGGCATGGTAACTGGCGTGTTTTACACCAAGATTCTGATGAAACAGGCCCTCAATGCCACGGATAAAGAGGTGTTTTTTGTCGAAACCTTTGAAGCAGACAAAGACATTCCGTTTTTCAAAAACTTTGAAGGAAACGATAAAGCGGTTGCACATAACTACTTCAAAACGATTGATATCAACCTGATTGGACAATCCTGGAAAATCAAACTCACCCTGAATCAGGGGTATATCTCAGCCCGTCAAAACAATGCCTTTGGCCCGCTGTTTTTATTGCAGGTGTTCACAGTAGCGGGCATCATTCTGATCGTGTTGATGATGAATTCGCAACAACAGTTTCTGGACAACCTGGTGGACGGCAAAACGGCCTCTTTGCGGGAAGCGACGCTAAAAGCCAAACAGGCCAGCCAGGCTAAAAGTCGATTTTTAGCCAATATGAGCCACGAGATCCGAACCCCGATGAACTCAGTAATTGGTTTTGCACAACTTGCCAACACCAGTGACAACGTGGACGAGATAAAATTTTATCTCAATAAAATCAGCACCTCCTCGAAATTACTGCTTAACATCATTAACGATATTTTGGATATCTCAAAAATCGAATCGAATAAATTTGAACTGAGTGTTGAGACCTTCAGTGTGTCTGAGTCAATTCACTCTGTCAGCGAGATGTTTAGTGCCTTAGCAGAAGACAAAAACCTGTACTGGCGGTTTAAAAGTGCCATCCCGCAAGACCTCTGTGTACTTGGCGACAAAACCCGCTTCGAGCAGGTATTGATGAACCTGTGCAGCAACGCACTTAAATTTACCAGTACAGGGGGGATATCGTTGCTCTGCTGGCTCACCGATTCATCAGCTGGTTATGCCAGTTTAAAAATAGATGTAATCGATACCGGAATTGGTATTTCAGAGGAAAAGCGCAAAGAGCTGTTCAAACCTTTTGTTCAGGCAGACTCCTCCACGTCCAGGCATTTTGGCGGCACCGGTTTGGGGCTTGCCATATCAAAAGAATTAAGCCAGCTTATGCAGGGCGATATTACTATCTCTGCACATCATCCACAGGGTTCAATTTTTAGTTTCCGATCCCGCTTTTTGTTGACCGATGAGAAACCACCTCAATCTGAGGTCAGAGAGGATATCGACGTTAGTTCACTGAATTTACTGGTGGCTGAAGACAATGAAATTAATCAGCAGGTCATCGCGGCCATGTTGCAACAACTACGGGTTAACTTTCACATTGTGAGCAATGGGCAACTGGCAGTCGAGGCACTTGCTGAACAGAATTATGATGCCGTATTAATGGATTGCCAAATGCCGGTGCTTGATGGTTACGAAGCCACAAAACGACTCAGAAGTAACCGCAGTACGCAAGATCTTCCCATCATTGCGTTGACCGCCGATGCGGATTCTCAGAGTCGTGAATATGCGCTGTCAATTGGTTTCAGTGCCCACGTGACCAAACCGGTAACCATTGACGCACTGCGTGAATGTTTAGCCAATGTGGTTACGGACAAGCAACAATCAGACCTGAATAGTAGTATCTGATACCGGTTTTGAGAGTACTGATAGTCTGCCCGCACCGCGCAAAAATGCTATGCTCACCTTTGCTGATTAACAAAAGGATACGATTATGTTACCGCTGAAAGGCTTGCGAACAGGACTTCTGATACATTGCCTTGTGCTTTGTGGATATGCATTTGCGGCGCCGCCAGCAGATGAAGCAACCGCGTGCGTTATGGCACTTTACCAGGGTGGCGATGACACTATGACGCTGGCAGAAATGCGTCAGCAATGCGCAGTAAAAACCGCCGCAGAACAACCGGTTAAAGACTCAGCCACCACCAAGGCCGCATCGGAACAAGTTAAACCCGGCCTGATCAGCCAACGGCTTTACAACGAATCCCGTACCCAGTTCGAACCTTTTGTGATCACACCGCACCGCATGAACTACGTGTTACCCGTATACAGCACCAACACCATTAACCGCTTACCCTATGAAAATGTTAACGGCTATCAGGAAAATCTGGCTGAAGTTGAAGCTAAATATCAATTGAGTTTTAAGGTCCCCCTGCTACAGGAAGATCTGTTTATCGATGGTGATGCCTTGTACTTTGGATTTACTTTGCAGGCCTGGTGGCAAATTTATGCCGATAACATTTCAAAGCCGTTTAGAGAAACCAACTATCAACCGGAACTGTTTTACCTCGCACCGCTGGAGTGGCATCCGTTAGGAGGCAATACTGCCTTTGTGATAGGCGCAGAACATCAGTCGAATGGCCGGACTCAGGGCCTGTCCCGTAGCTGGAACCGAATTTACGGACAATTTCTGTTCGAGAAAAACAATTTTGCGTTGTCATTTCGCCCCTGGACCCGCGTTTCCGAAGATGAAAAAGCCTCCCCGTTAGATCCCAAAGGCGATGATAACCCGGACATTGAAGATTACATGGGCCATTTTGAACTGGGCATGTTATATCAATGGCATGACATGGAATTGATGTTTCAGGGACGCAATAACTTCTCAACACACAATGGTGCAATTGAACTGGGCCTGACCTTCCCACTGTGGGGCAAACTTCGGGGATACGCTACCGCATTTAATGGTTACGGAGAAAGCCTGATTGATTACAACCACAAACAAACACGCTTTGGTATCGGAATTGCCCTGAACGACATATTGTAACGGTAAGAAAGTGTTGTACTCACAAAGGTAGTTTAGCGGAGATATCCGTTGCAGAAATTATCAGCTGAACTGTCTGCCGGTGTTATGCGTTGTTAAAGTCAAAGCAATTCCGGCAAACATTTTTTCGATTCATGGCTGACAAGTCACCGTGCAACCATTACAATTCAATGAATTTATCAAAGATATACACACTATTTTTACAATGAATATAGCTAAAATCGATCTCAATTTGTTGGTTTACCTGGACGTTTTATTACGGGAAGGCAGTGTCACCAAAGCCGCGAACAAACTCAGTATCACGCAACCTGCAATGAGTAACGGTCTGCGTCGTTTGCGGGATTTGTTTAATGATCCGATTTTAGTGCGTACCAGCGAAGGCATGACACCAACAGAACGGGCCCTGCAATTACAACCGGTGATCCGCGATGTTCTGAGTAAACTGGAAGCTACCATTCAACCCGAAACCGAATTTGAGCCAGAAACCAGTGAACGGACTTTCCGTATTATGGCCAGCGATTATGCAGAATCTACGCTGCTGATGGTATTGCTGGAGCAGCTTCAGGCTTTGGCACCTCACATCTCCTTAGACGTGATAACCCCCAGTGATGTGACCTACCATGATGTTGAACAGGGCAAGGTTGATATGGCAATCAACCGCTTTGAAGAATTGCCTTTGTCGTTTCATCAAAAAGTGGTCTGGTACGACAGCTTTTCCTGTGTTGTGAATGCAAAACATCCCTTTATTGAAAGTTTTGGCAAAGATGAATATCTGCAATCCAAACACATCTGGGTCAGTAAAACCGGCTTTGGTGTCGGTGTTGGTATTGATCCCAAAGAAATACAAAAGCTGGGGTGGGTAGATGCCGAGTTGCAAAAACAAGGTTGTGTCCGGGATATCAGTGTCTTTACCCGCCATTACCATGTGGCGCTGCAACTGGCTAAAAAGTACAACCTGATTGCCACACTTCCCACCCGGGTAGCCAAACTGTACGGTGATGATCCGGCGGTTAAAGTCATTGACCCACCGTTTGATGTGCCGCCTATTGCATTAAAAATGGCCTGGAGTCCGTTATTACAACACGACGCCGGCCATATCTGGTTACGTCGCTTAATCACCCAGGTGGCCGAAACCTTATAGTCACCATTTCATTCATGAAATTTATAACAATCATAGAGGTCATAAATTTTTATTAAGGTATTCAGCGGGCGTAAACTGAAAGAAAACACAATCAGCAACACCACTTGTTACCATGTCAGGTGTTGCGACCCTACAGTTTGAGGAAGTTGTAATATGACCACCAGCAAGGGCAATGTTCCCGCCGACTACATCTCAGCAGGCAAACTCGCTGTTCATCCAGCACTTTGGCAATTCATCAACAGTGAAGCGCTGCCACCCGTTAAACTGGCGCAAAGTGATTTCTGGCAAGCGTTTGAGGCGCTATTGCTGGAGCTACAACCCGTTAATAAAGCACTGCTGGAGAAACGCGAATCACTGCAGCAGCAAATTGACAGTTGGCACAATCAACATCCGGAAATGGAGTTTTCGGCTTACAAACAATTTCTGAAAGACATCAATTATCTGGTGGCAGAGCCAGAAGATTTTCAGATCACCACGCAAAACGTGGATCCGGAAATCGCCACCATGGCGGGACCACAGTTAGTGGTTCCTATCAATAACGCCAGATATGCCCTGAATGCAGCAAATGCCCGCTGGGGTAGTTTATACGATGCTCTGTATGGCACAGATGTGTTGCCCGGCAAAGCCGACACATCGCTGGCCTATGATCCGGTGCGGGGTCAACAGGTAGTGGAATGGGTAAAAACCTGGCTAGATAAATCCTTTCCGTTACAACACGGCTCTCACCGTGATGTTGTTGCCTATAGCGTTTCCAACGCTGAATTAACAGTTACCATGCAAGATGGCGCCAGCCAAAAGCTGGCAAACGATGCACAATTTATCGGATTCCAGGGCAAGGCAGCCAGCCCCTCTTGTATTTTGCTGAAAAACAATGGACTTCATGTTGAAATTCAGATTGACGGCAAACATCTGGTGGGTGAAGGCGATCCCGCCAACGTTAAAGATGTAGTGTTAGAAGCAGCTCTGACCACGATCATGGATTGCGAAGACTCAGTGGCTGCAGTAGACGGCGAAGATAAAACCCTGGTGTATCAAAACTGGGCTGGGCTTATCCGTGGTGATCTGAAACTCGAGATGCGCAAAGGCAACAAAGTGATCACCCGCTCTTTAAATCAGGACAGGCAATACACGGGCAAAAATGAAGAGTCCATTCGCCTGCCTGGCAGGAGTCTGATGTTTGTGCGCAATGTGGGCCACCTGATGCGCAATAACGCTATCTATATTGACGGAGAAGAAGTCTACGAAGGTTTAATGGACGCCGTGATCACCTGCCTTATCGCCAAACAGGACGTAATGCAGCAAGGCCAATTCAGCAACAGCAAAACCGGAAGTATTTACATTGTAAAACCCAAAATGCACGGCCCCGAAGAAGTGGCGTTTAGCCATACTCTGTTTAGTAAAGTGGAGCAGATTCTGGCGCTACCGGCGGATACTATAAAAATCGGCATTATGGACGAAGAGCGTCGCACCAGCGTCAACCTGAAAGCCTGTATCGCTGCGGCAAAATCAAGAGTTGCCTTTATTAATACCGGCTTTTTGGACCGCACCGGTGATGAGATCCACACGTCTATGCAATGTGGGCCTTTCGCACGCAAAACGGAGCTTAAGGCCATGCCATGGATTCAGGCCTATGAAAAATCCAATGTCGCCAAGGGCCTGGCCTGCGGTCTTGCCGGAAAAGCCCAGATTGGCAAAGGCATGTGGCCAGAGCCAGATAACATGGCCAAAATGATGACCGCCAAAACCGGCCACGTGCAATCCGGAGCCAATACGGCCTGGGTTCCCTCTCCTACCGCTGCCACCTTACATGCGCTGCATTATCATGAAATATCGGTGGCTTCTATGCAGCAGCAACTGAGTGAAGTGGACTTCGATGGCTTAGATGACATTTTAAGTATCCCGGTAAAACCGGATGTAGCCACCCTTAGCGCCAATGATCTGGAAGCGGAACTGGACAACAATGTGCAAGGCATACTGGGTTATGTAGTGCGCTGGGTACACCAGGGAGTAGGCTGCTCCAAAGTACCGGATATCAATAATGTGGGCTTGATGGAAGACAGAGCAACCCTGCGAATTTCCAGCCAGCACATCGCCAACTGGTTGGAACATGGCATTGTCAGTGAAGCACAAGTTAAAGCCAGCATGGAAAAAATGGCAAACTTGGTGGATCAACAAAACGCCAACGACAGTGAGTACATCGCCATGTGTCCTGATCCAGAACGTGCCATTGCCTATCAGGCCGCTATGGAACTTATTTATGAAGGAAAAGGGCAGCCCAGTGGTTATACTGAGCCAGTTCTGCATCGCAAGCGCCTGGAAATGAAAGCCAGCCAAGCTTAGTTAAACGCCTCTTCGGAGGCGTTTTTTATAGTTATTTTTCCATCAGTGTTTTCGCTGCAACTCACATTCACACATCAAAACCACAAAATACCCACCATTCACAAAATAAATATTCATTATTTTCATAGAGTTAACCAAATTTCAATCTAATTTCATGCTATCCGGAAGACGATTACAGATTAAACCCCCTTAATCCCAGCCACACCAACATTCACCAAATGAATATCGCAAATCCATTTTATCTATTAGATGAATCGCGAATTGTTACTTAAAGTAATCATCAACGGATTCGGAATTCTATTGAAAACTTTCAGACTGGATTTCACCGAATCTCTGAATAAAAACAAGTACCCTGACCAGCAGCTACAGCTGAAAGAAAACGAGGAAGTAAACATGTCTCTCTACAGTAACGATATCGAATTAGTACAAGCCGTCATTGCAGCGCGTGGCAAATCCTGGGAAGCGATAGACGCTGAATCCGTAGCGAGAATGCGCGCTCAGAATAAATTCCAGACAGGTCTGGACATCGCCAAATACACGGCTGACATCATGCGTGCTGACATGGAAGCCTATGACGCTGACAGCTCCAAATACACACAATCATTGGGCTGCTGGCACGGCTTCATCGGCCAACAGAAAATGATCTCCATCAAAAAGCATTTTGGTGGCAGCACAGAGCGTCGCTACCTGTACCTGTCAGGCTGGATGGTGGCCGCATTGCGTTCTGATTTCGGTCCGTTGCCGGATCAATCCATGCATGAAAAAACCTCAGTACCGGCACTAATTGAAGAACTGTACACCTTCTTGCGTCAGGCGGATGCCAGAGAACTAGGTGCCCTGTTCCGCGAACTGGACACTGCACGTGAGGCGGGTGATAGCGCCAAACAAGCTGAAATTCAGGACAAAATCGACAACCACCAGACTCACGTAGTGCCTATTATTGCGGATATTGATGCTGGCTTTGGTAACGAAGAAGCCACTTATCTGTTAGCCAGAAAAATGATTGAAGCTGGTGCTTGCTGTCTGCAGATTGAAAACCAGGTTGCCGACGAGAAGCAATGTGGTCACCAGGACGGTAAAGTCACCGTGCCTCATGCAGATTTTCACGCCAAATTACGCGCCCTGCGTTATGCATTCCTTGAGCTGGGTGTCGACAACGGTGTTATTGTAGCTCGCACAGACTCTCTGGGCGCCGGTCTGACCAAAGAAATCGCAGTAGTGAAAGAGCCTGGCGATGCCGGAGATATCTACAATTCCTTCCTGGACGTTGAAGAAATCGCAGTAGAAGACATGCAACAAGGCGATGTTGTATTCAATAAAAACGGTAAGCTGGTGCGTCCTAAACGTTTACCTTCCGGCTTGTATCAGTTCCGCAAGGGTACAGGTGAAGACCGCTGCGTATTTGACTGTATCGGAGCCTTAAATGCCGGCGCAGACTTATTGTGGATTGAAACCGAAAAACCTCATGTAGGTCAGATTGGCGGCATGGTTAACCGGGTGCGCGAAGTCATTCCTAATGCCAAGTTAGTGTACAATAATTCACCGTCATTCAACTGGACGCTGAACTTCCGTCAACAGGTATTTGATGCCTGGTCAGACGCAGGAAAAGACGTATCAGCCTACATTCGTGCTGACCTGATGAATGCTGAATATGACGATACCGAATTGGCGGTGGTTGCCGATGATAAGATCCGCACCTTCCAGGCAGATGCAGCACGCGACGCAGGCATCTTCCATCACCTGATCACTTTGCCGACTTACCACACAGCCGCGTTGTCTACGGACAATCTTGCCAAAGAATACTTTGGTGCGCAGGGCATGCTGGGCTATGTTGCCGGTGTTCAGCGCAAAGAAATCCGTCAGGGCATTGCCTGTGTTAAACACCAGAATATGGCGGGTTCAGATATGGGTGATGATCACAAAGAATACTTTGCCGGTGAAAATGCCCTGAAAGCGTCAGGTAAAGATAACACGATGAATCAGTTCAGCTAAGCGACCAGCAAGTCATTAAATACAGAAACGGTCCGGCGTCAGCCAGACCGTTTTTTAATACGCCCAGATTTGCGGGATTCCAATGTGCAAATACATACTATTTTCAACAAATAACAAAACAAACATTAACAAACCATAATTGCCCTTTACAATCGTTCAAATTCCCCTATTTTTAATAGCTTCTGCCGGGTATTGCACTGGCAATAAAACGTGTTAGGATGCAGCGTTTTTCTGTCTCATAGCGCTGAGCAGCTGTTTAAAATTTTGAGGAACTACCTATGTCAAAAGTATTAATCATCGGGGCCGGTGGTGTCAGCACCGTCACAGTAAAAAAATGTGCCAGATTACCGGAGCATTTTGATGAAATTTATCTGGCCAGCCGAACCCTGAGCAAATGTGAAGCGTTGCAAAAAGAATGCGGCGAAGACCGGGTAAAAGCGGTATTTGCAGTGGATGCTGATGACAAAGATCAAGTGGCTGCCTTAATTAATCAAATCAAGCCGGACCTGCTGGTAAACCTGGCTCTACCCTATCAGGACCTGCCTATCATGGATGCCTGTCTGGAAACTAAGACAGACTATCTGGATACGGCCAACTATGAACCTAAAGACGAAGCCAAATTCGAATACTCCTGGCAGTGGGCTTATCAGGACAAGTTTAAGGATGCCGGTATTATGGCGCTGTTAGGCAGTGGCTTTGATCCGGGTGTTACCAATGTTTATACCGCCTATGCCGCTAAGCATTACTTTGATGAAATCCACTACCTGGACATCGTCGATTGTAACGGTGGTGATCACGGTCAGGCGTTTGCCACTAACTTTAACCCGGAAATCAATATCCGCGAGATCACCCAACGTGGTCGCTTCTGGGAAAACGGCGAATGGAAAGAAACCGATCCCCTGAGTGTACGTGAAGATCTGCACTATCAGAATATTGGTGAGCGCGCTTCTTACCTGATGTTCCATGAAGAGTTGGAATCACTGGTTAAGCACTTCCCCACTTTAAAACGTGCCCGCTTCTGGATGACCTTTGGTGAAGCTTATCTGAACCACCTGCGCGTACTGGAAGGCATTGGTATGACTTCAATCGAACCTGTTGAGTTCCAGGGCCAACAGATTGTTCCGTTAGAATTCTTAAAAGCAGTATTGCCTAACCCGGGCTCACTGGCGGAAGGCTACACCGGCATGACCTGTATCGGTACCTACATTACAGGTATAAAAGATGGCAAAGAGAAAACCATCTTTATTTACAACAACTGTGATCACGCCGTATGTAACGAAGAAGTTGGCGCCCAGGCAGTTTCTTACACCACAGGCGTACCCGCCATGATTGGTGCAGCACTAATGCTAAATGGCACCTGGAAGAAGCCAGGCGTCTGGAATATGGAGCAATTCGATCCAGACCCGTTCATGGACATGCTGAATCAACACGGCTTACCGTGGCACGTTATGGAATGTGACGCCAGCCCCTTCAGCAAATAAGCTAAGCCTAACCAAGGGTCAGAGACTTTGAAAACCAAAAAGCGTGGCGGTTTTCATTTGCAACAACTCTGACCCTATGATTTCTGAGCTATGATTTCTGACTTAACATCTCGTCTGAGGTAACCCACAATGATCGACCCTATGCTCTCTCCTGAAATTCCTTCTCCCAGCTATGTTTGTGAAGAAGCGAAGCTAAAACGCAATCTTGAGTTAATGGCGCGCGTGCAGCAACAATCAGGCTGTAAAATCATCCTGGCTCTGAAAGGCTTTAGCATGTGGTCTACCTTTGATCTGGTTGGCGAGTACTTACACGGCTGTACCGCCAGTTCAGTGTGGGAGGCTAAACTGGCTAAAGGGGAAATGGGTAAGGAAGTTCACGCTTACGCACCGGCTTACAAGCCAGAAGAAATCACTGAGTTAAAACAGTTGGTCAATCATATTTCTTTTAACAGCCTGACCCAGTGGCAGCGTTATAAAAGTGAATTTGTGGCAACAGATATCTCACCTGGTATCCGGGTTAATCCTGAGCATCAGGAAGCCGAAACCGAACTTTATGATCCCAGCGCGCCAGGTTCACGACTCGGAATTCGGGCCGCAGATTTAGAAGGTCAGGATTTATCGGGGATTGAAGGTTTTCACGTTCACAATTTATGCGAGTGCGATTCCTTTGCGACTGAGCGTACCATCAAAGCCGTAGAAGAAAAATTTGGCAAATGGCTGCCGGGTTTAAAATGGATTAATCTGGGTGGCGGTCATCTGATGACCAAAGCCGGTTACGATGTCGAACACCTGATTTCAGTGCTGAAAACCTTCCGGGAAAAATATGATGTCGAACTAATCCTGGAACCTGGATCTGCGGTCGCCTGGCAAACCGGGCCACTGGTTTGTGAAGTGGTGGATATTGTTGAAAATCAGGGTCCAATTGCAATACTGGACATTTCTGCCACAGCACACATGCCAGATGTACTGGAAATGCCCTACCGGCCTGTTGTGCGCAATGCCGGAGAGCCAGGAGACAAAGCTTACACCTATAAATTGGGGGGCAACTCCTGCCTGGCTGGCGATGTGATCGGCAGCTATAGTTTTGAGCAGCCTTTACAACCCGGTGATCGACTCATTTTTGAAGACATGATCCACTACACTATGGTGAAAACCACATTTTTTAACGGTGTACAACACCCTCACATCGGTATCTTAAAAGAAGACGGTCAGTTTAAATTAGTGAAATCCTTCTCCTATGAGGAATTTCGCGCCCGCCTTTCCTGATTTTGGTGCAATCCAATCCGTCATAATCCCGATTTTCCCCTGATAAAACAGTGTCAGGGGACATTTTCTGCCAATTAGGTTAACCAGCCGAAAACAGGGTGTTAATTGTTTGTTTATTGCACAAGGCTGGTGCTGATAAGCCTTTGATTTGGGAAATATTTCCCTGATAAATTCGGCAATAAAAGCGTAATTCTAATGAAATCATTTAGTTACAATCCTGGCCCATCATTCGCATTAGTGTAATCGAGGAAGATCACTGACCTTCTGCGTTTTAATTAGCCGGATTGTTCTGCCTTCCTCCCCGCTCAGTGCAATGGCGTACTGAACGGAGAAACCAACGAAGGAGCAGGTTATGATGCGGTTGAAGAATTATCTATTTTGGGTTGTATTATCGTTCACCCCTTTCATACTAACAGCAAAAGAATCAGTGGTGGTTCCCTATTACGATTCGGTGGAGGATCAATACGCCAATGACTTGCTGACCCAGGCTCTTGCCAGTCAACAACACCCGATTAGCGCACGTAATTATGGCTATGATGTCACTGGCACACGATTAATCGAGGCATTTGACGACCGGGAGCTGGACATTCTCTGGCTACCCAAAGAAGAAGCCGAAAACACGCAGCACCATATCGTTGCTGTACCGATATTCAGAGGCCTGATGAGCTATTATAAGATGGTTCAAAGTACCTACCAGCAAAACCTGCAACCGGAAAGTCAATTAAAACAACTGGAACTGGGGATGTTCAGAGACGATGCGCAGGCGGCCTACCTTGAACATTCGGGCTATCAGATTGTTAATGTAAAACACCTGGATAACCTCACTGAGATGCTTTACGGTGAAAGATTTGATGCCATATTAGCGCCGGCAGCGCGTATCGATGCAAAATCCGTTGCTGATTTTAAATTGCTACCGGGTCTTATTGCGATTGATAGTCCATGGTATTTTGTAGTGCACAAGAGTCGCCCGGATCTTGCTAAAAAACTGCGTGAAGGTTTAACGGCTATGTTACTGGATGGTTCTATGGATGAGCTTTTGCTCAGTACTCCCTGGATGGCAAGCCTGTACGAGCAGTTACAAAATGAGGATGCATTAATTTTCTCGCTGCCTTCAGGTACTGAGGCCAGTGCAGAACTGGCTTCAGAGTTTTGGTTGTCCTTTGATAAACAGCCCTTGTTATCAGCATTGAATTAACGGAGTTTTAAGTGACGGCCCTAAGCAGGCCGTCACAAAACCCGAACCCGGGTTTAGAATTGGTAAGTCTGAGTCCTGGTCAACAATTCATTGGGCGATAACTTTTGCAAAACACACTGTTTTACGTCCTTCAGATTAAACACATACACCTTGTCCAGTTCATCTCTGGATCGCTCTCCCTGTCCGCGGCTAAACTCCTTTAAAACAAAATTGAGTTTTTCAGTGTCATCCAGTGATTTTAAACCACTGCCGTAATCACAAAGGGTTTCAGCCACCGTCGCTTCAAAATCAGCCAAAAACCGTTTTACCATCTGATTTTGCGCTTCTTCCATTTTAGCCTCCCGGCGCGCTTCTTCTTCTTCTAGCTCTTTGGCTTTTTTCGCGAACTCCGCTTTCTTCGTGTCGAGTTTTTCCAGTTCAGAGCGGATTTCTTTTAAATCTTTTTCCAGTGCCTTTTTGCGTTCCGGCTCAGCATGACGCATTTCAAATTCCAGGTCGCGGATGTTGCGTTCATACTCCCGACTTTGCCACGACAGATCCCGTTCCTTTTCTCTTAAATCACGACGTCGCTCACGATGTTCGCGCATCACTTCTCTGGTGCGCTCCTGTACCTCTTCGATATACTCTTCCATCTCCTCGTCCACTTCAAAAGAAAATGAAAAATTACTACCATGGGGGTCTACCTCGATGTCGGGAGCCGGTGGAGCCTCGGGTACATCAAAACCTTCCATCATGCCTTCCAGGCTTTGTACCATATCGCCAAAATCAAAGCTAAAATGCATGTTTTTTGAGGTCGATGTATAAATATCAAACACCAGTCCTTGCCCGGCCAGATACCCGGTTTCAATCTTCCTGAAGCGAATGCCATCACTGCGAGTGTTTTGCTTCAACGATGTGGTGAGAATATTTTGCATAATTTGCGCGTCTTTATGGACGGCATCAAACTTGTCCTGCGCGTTTGCCGCTGTCATCAGCGATAAGCAGGCGATAACACTGGATACTAACATTGATTTTTTCATGTTCTGATACTCCATTAGTTGTCAGAATGGGTTTGTTCGTAAGGTTCAGACAGCCAGTCCGGATTCTTGCTGTCTGACTTAAAATCAGATTTGAGACGGTTAATTTGACGAGCGTAGAACACCTGGTCATCAGCCCGTTGCTCATTAACATGCTTGATTAACTCTGCAAAATCTTCTCGTCTCTCGGTGCGACTGGTGGCCAGCAGATAGTTGGCCAACTGGGTATTCATCTGCATTTGCTGTTGCTGCAGGTGATCTGCCTGCTCGTCAAACTTGCTATTTTGCAAAGCGGCGTATTCAGCAATGCGTTCATTAACCAGTTGTTCGATTTTTTGTTGCTCTACAGCACCAGAAAAGCTGATGGTCATACTACCCTGATGCACAGTGACTTCCATTTTGAATGTCACCAACAAGATTGCCACGAGGGACATCGCCATAGAAGCCACAGGCAGACCTTTCCAATGCCACCAACTCTCGCCCTTACTTTGTTCAAAACATGCGTCCCGGGACCATTCTGGTACCTCCTCGTCATTAAACTGCTGGGCCATAAACTGCAAACGTCCATGCACAGCCACCCGATCTGAAAAAGCGGGATCTTCCAGGCACCAACGCTCAAATTGTTGCTGTTCATCCGCAGTTAACTCCGCTTCAGACCATTTGGTAAAGAGGGCTTCTTTAGCACGGTTAAGTTCAGACATACTCCACCTCTAATAACGATTTCAGTTTTTCTAATGCACTGTAAAGTCTTGATTTCACGGTATTGCTTGAGACATTGAGCTGTTCTGCTATTTCATCAAACGTAAACTGACCAAAAAATTTCAGCTCCACCACCGCCTTTTGCGCTAAGGGTAATTGCGCCATCGCCTGGATGAGCTGTTGGCTATCGCGATTGCCAAACAACACCTGTTCCGGTGCCGCTGATTCACAAACCATTTCAGGCGCATCATCTAATGCCTGTGTCGGTTTTTTACGCCGGTAAAACTCGACGCAGCGATAACTCGCAATGCGAAACAACCAGGCTTTAAACGCGCCTTCGCCCCGGTAAGATGTCAGATTTCTGAACACTGAAGTAAAAATTTCCTGCATTAGGTCCAAAGCATCTTCGCGATTACTGGTCATACGAATACCATAGTTATATATGGACTTTTCATAGCGTTTGACCAGCTTCATCCAGGCCCCGCGATTGCCCTGCAACGCCTTTTGAATTAATTGTTCATCCGTTTTTTCAAACACGCTTATTGTGTCCCAGGTGAATGTGTTGTGTTGTTGTTACTCTTAAAGTCGAGAGGGATTACTGAAAAGTTGAGGCAAACAGAAAAAAATATAGTTTTGCTCGCCTCCTGCATTTTATAACCGTTTCGGGGTTATTTGAGCTTTGGTACAGGCATGATGGGTGAGATGATTTCAGCAATTTTGCGAAACAGCTGCATTCGGGTAGTGCCATTGCGCCACACCAGGCCAATTTCGCGGAAGGCATTTTCTTCGGCATCCAGCGCGCGCAGTGGTGAACCTTGTAAAATCCCCTCTGACAACGCCATACCGGGTAAAAAGGTGATGCCCATTTTACAACCCGCAAGTTTGATTAAAGTGTGAATACTGCTGGCCGCTAAGGCACTCACCTGTTCGGCATGCTTCAACCCGCAGGCACTCACCGCATGGCCAGTCAGACAATGCTCGGACTGCAAAAGAAATACGCTGTTTTTGGGTAGCGATGAGATCTCCAGGGGGTTGGGCAGCTGCGCTAATACGTCTTCATGTCCCACAAGGTGGAACGGATCATGTCCCACTACCAACTGTTTGCAACCCGGGGTTTCCATTGGCAAGGCTAAAACCAGTAGATCTAACACGCCGTCATTCAATTGTTTTAACAGGTTTTCAGTGGTGTCTTCCTGTAATTGCAGATTCAGGGCCGGCAGTGAAGCCCCGATATCACCAATCATTCGCTCAAAGATAAACGGGGCAATCGTTGGGATAACCCCAACTTTTAGATTTCCGGCTTGCCAGTCACCAGCGCTGGTTGCGTAATCCACCATTTCACCGGCTTGCTGTAACAGGATTTTGCTGCGTTCAACAATTTCTAAACCAAATGACGTAAAAATGAAGGTTTTATGGTCCCGCTCCAGTAGTTGACCATTCAGTTGCTCTTCCAAATTCTGAATAGCAGTGCTCAGGGTGGACTGACTCACATGGCAGCGCTGAGCGGCGCGATTAAAGTGCTGCTCCTGATGCAGCGTTACCAGATAATGCAGGTGTTTCAGATTAGGCCATTTCATCGCGTATACAAACCTTTGACTTGTTATCATCTGTTCAAGTATTCAGGTAATAATCAATTTAATCAATTAATATCCGTAAATTTAATCCAAAAAAATAAGGGCACCTATGTGCCCTTATTTTATATTTAGCTAAACCCGAAGGTATGCGTTAAGGTTTTCTTAGTCTGTGGCTGCTGGCCAACCTGTAGCAGCCAATTAACATTAACAGCAGCAACCAGGCCAGGTTAACGGCACCACCTGATTTCTTAGTGACGTTAACATTTTCCACGGGTTTTGCCGCAACTGTCACACTAACAGTCCCTTCATCGGTCAATTCACCATCACTAATAACGTAAGTAATCGCTACTGTGCCACTGAAACCCGAGGCCGGTGTAAATGTCAGGCTTTGGTCCGCATTAATCACCACACTACCTGAACTGGCCTGAGCGCTCACAACGGTCAGCGTATCGCCATCAACATCCATATCATTGTCCAGCACGGAGATGGTGACAGCGGTTTGATATTCCGTGGTCACACTATCATCCATGGCCTGAGGAGACTGATTACCATCAACCACGACGGAGACCGTCGCTGTATCAGTTTCACCAAAGCTATCCGCTACCACATAGGTGATTGTCGCCAGCCCATCAAATCCGTCGGCAGGTGTGTATAACAATGTGTTGTTGGCCGTAATTGCCACATCACCAACATCAACAGTCGCCGACTGTATTGTCAGGGTGTCACCGTCCACATCCGTATCATTGGCCAGTACATCAATTTCTATCGGCGTATCATCGGTGGTTGTAGCACTGTCACTTCTGGCACCCGGAGCCCGGTTGCCATTGATGGTTATTGTGACTTCACCACTACCGGTACCGCCATTACCATCACTCACACCATAGACCAGCACTTCAGTACCAACAAAACCACTATCCGGGGTATATAAAATGGTATCGCCAGAAGTAATTTCCGCGGTCCCAAAGCTACCATCCACGCTTTCAATCGTTAAGGTATCGCCATCAACATCGGTGTCGTTAGCCAGTACATCAATTTCGATGCTGGTATTCCATTGCATCATCGCCTCGTCATTTTGAATATCCGGCAAGCTGTTGCCCGCCAGTACTACGGCGACACCACCTGGGTCTGCAATAGCGCCATTGACCAGGCCATCATCATCATTGACGCCGCCATCCAGAACGCGCAACTGCACACACCAATGACCTTCTGTCAGACCAACCACCCAGCGCGTGCTGCCCGGAGGAGGACAAACACCTTTGGAGCCGCGAGCTGAGAATATCTGGTTGTTATCGTCGATGACAAAGCCTGTCCATTGCTCTGATCTGACACTGTATTTACGATACAGCGCATTGCTCGGCACAGGACGGGTTTGCGGTAACACAATGGAGGCTATCTGGCCTTCTTCTGGTAAGTCATACAAGATGAAGTCGAATATGCCGCCGATATTGGTCGCCTCTGGATCTTCCGGTAAACCGGCTGATTGCAGTTTCACCGATTCACCACGACTATTGAATCCGGTGCGACCAACAAAGGTTTCATCGACAATGACTTCCACACCATTAGAGCTGTTCAGCGCAGAAATAGAACCCTGACGCAAGCATACTCCTGGCTCACTTTCTGCCAGGAAACCATCCTGGGTTGAGGCCTGCTCTGGCACCACATTGCAATCGTCAATGGCATCTAAATAGTCAGGAATACCGTCGCCGTCAGAGTCTGCATAACCTTCTTGCGAGTCAGGAATCAAATCGCCATCGGTATCCAGGTCATCCGAAAGAACGGCCAGTGTATCCACCACTTCAATATAGACATCCGCGGTATTTGACAAGATAGGATCACCATCATCGCTGGCAAACAAAGTAACCTGATAAATACCCGTGGCAACACCGGCCGGGTCAAACAGAAACTGATTCGGAGAATCACTCAAGTTTGACAATCCGGTACTGCTCCAGTCGGTGTCCACCGTGTCCTGACGGTTTGCATCAGTAACCGTTGCACTGATAGTGACATTACCTTCGTCTTGCGCCACGGTCAGACGATTATCCCCTGACTGACTTACCATCAATCGGATTTCAGGCGCTATGTTCGCCTCAGAAATAGTGACAACAGAGACATTGTTTGCGCCAACGTTCTGATCACTATTGAGGGTAAAAGTGATGGTCTCGTTGGTTTCAACTTCATCATCAGCGAACACATTAAAGGTAATGATCTGCTCTCTGCCACTGCTGAAGGTTACACTGCCACTTTGCGCGTTGTGATCTTCACCAACAGTGGCCGTACCGCCAACAGTATAATTAACCGTCAATGGATAAACAGGTGCATCACCGTTGAGTAACACGCGCATTCTGACCGCGCTGTCCTCGTTAACCACCTTGTCTTTGCCCAATGAAATTAACGGATTAACATTCAGTACCTGCGAGTCAGTTGTCACGCTACCAAAGCTATCTTCGGTGCGCCAGAAGACCTTACGGGTGCCTGGTTTAAAGCTGTTGGAAGCCCGCACTAACGTCACCGGCAACGGATTACCGTCAGCATCAACGGCTTCGGCAACACCTAAATCAACTTCAGTAAACAAGCCGTCGGCATCAACCGTCAAATCATCAGGTACAGTCAGAACAGGCTGGCCAATTCCGGCAACACCATTGATTGTCAGATTAACCCGGGCCTGAGCACTGCGACGGGCGTTATCCCGAATAGCATATTGCAGATCCACATCACCGATAAAGCTGAGACCGGGCTCAAACTGTATCTGGTTGTTCACGATACTAACATTACCGAAATCAGCCTGCACACCTTGCAGTGTCAATGCATCACCGGCCGTAGCAATATCCACATCAGTATCATTTGCCAATACATCCAACAGGTAAATACCGGCATCGTTCTGTTCAAGTACAATGCTATCGGCTACAGCTACCGGACGATCGTTGACGCTATTTACGGTAATACTGATAGTTGCCTGCTCAGAATTGCTTTCGCCATCGCTGGCCTGATAAACAAAGCTGTCACTGCCGTTAAAATTAGCCGCTGGTGTATAAGTCCAACCACTGGCAGTTTCGTTCAGTTCACCATTTTGCACATCAGTGATGACAACAAAGCTAAGTGCATCACCATCGCCATCGCTGACAGCTGGCGTAATGGCAACACTGGCGTCCTCGTCAAGTGTCACACTGCTGTTACTTGCCACCGGAACGGCATTAGCTTCAGTCACGGTAACGGTGAAGGCATTAAGGCTGGCACTGTCAGTGCCATCGGAAACCGTCAGAATAATGCTGCCGGTAGTGCCAACATCCTCCAGATCCGGGGTACCCGTCAATGCACCAGTCGCAGAATTTACCGACAACCAGTTCGGCAAGCCTGTGGCACTGAAGGTCAGACTGTCGCCGTCAATATCCGTTGCTGTAGGCGTAAAGCTATAGTCATTACCCTGCGTAATAGCAGTGCGTGGAGAGCCGCTGATAGTGGGCACATTGTTACGCGCAACAACAGTGATCGTGAAGCTCTCCAGTGAGCTACTGTTTTGACCATCCGAGACAATAATAACGACATTGGCGTAGCTACCTACATTTGCAGCAACCGGTGTGCCTCTCAATGTCCCTGTGCGGGTATTGAATGCAGCCCAGGCTGGACGATTAGCAATACTGAATACCAGGGTATCACCTTCCGCATCGGTCGCTGTCGGTGTAAACCGGTATTCGTCGTTCTGGAAGACCGAGGTGGCTGGTGTACCGCTAATGACCGGCGCGTCATTGACTTCCAATACCGTAATAGAGAAGGCGTTAAGACTGGCGCTAAATTCACCATCGGAAACGGATATAACAATTCCTGTGGTCGTACCCACATCAGCAATACCCGGTGTGCCACTCAATGTCCCTGTGCTGCTATCAAAGTCTGTCCAGGCTGGCTGGTTGACAATACTAAAGGTCAATGTGTCGCCATTAACATCTGATGCTGATGGCGTAAATTGATAACTCACACCTTCGGTCACTGTCGTAGCAGGTAAACCACTAATGGTTGGCGCCACATTACCGCAAACCGCACAGACCTCAAGGTCAAATGCTGCGAGGGATACCGTATCGATGCCATCACTGACGCTGATCACAATACCAGTGTAAATGCCGATATCATCGCTGCCTGGGATGCCACTTAAGGTACCGGTTTCAGCATCAAACGTTGCCCATTCTGGTTGATTTTCAATACTGAAAATCAGGCTGTCACCGTCAGAATCGCTGGCCACAGGTGTAAAGCTGTAACTCTGACCTGGCTCAACGGCATTCACGGCTACGCCACTGATCACCGGTTGTGAGTTAGCTAATACCTCAATGTTAAAGCCGGTCAGTACCGCAGTATCTGTGCCGTCAGAAACACTAATAGTAATATTGCCATAAATACCCACATCAGTGGTGCCTGGCGTACCCGTCAGGGTGCCGGTGTTACCATCAAAGCTTGACCAACGCGGTTGATTTTCAATTGTGAAGGTTAAGGTATCTTCCTCAACATCTGACGCCTCTGGGGTAAACTCGTAGGCCATTCCCACCCTGACAGACATTGCTGGTGATCCGGAAATTTCCGGCGCATCGTTCACCGCAATGATGTCGATGGTTACCGTAGCTTCATCAGAGGTATCCACACCATCAGTGACGCTAAAGCGCAGAGTATCCTGTATGTCTCCCACATTGGCATTGGGCGTATAAGTGACACTGTTGCCTTCTACAACTATCTCACCCGAAACCGGTTGCTGAGTAATAGTGTAAGTGAGCGTATCACCATCTTCATCGCTGGCTTCCAGCGTAAAGGTCACCGGTGTATCTTCATTCGTTTCTATTTCACTATCAGTAGCAACGGGTGCTGTATTGGCGTCAGGGTCAACCACTTCAATAGTGAATGTTTCTAAGCTGGCCTCCAATTCGCCGTCAGAAACGCTGATGCTGATATCGGCAAAGGTGCCAAGATCCTGCTCAGCCGGTACACCGGACAACAGACCAGTGGTTTCATCAAAATCAGCCCAGTCAGGCAGGTTAGTGACACTGAATGTCAACGAATCATTATCAATATCAGTGGCTTCAGGCGTAAAGCTGTACTCGCTATCGAATGCCACCTGAGTCGCAGGTTCACCGGTGATGGTCGGCGCATCGTTCACCGCATTCACCGTTATTGTCACTATCGCAGCTTCAGAAGTCAGCAAACTATCAGAAGCCTGATAGGTAAAGCTGTCTTCGCCGTTAAAGTTACTGACAGGCGTATAAATAGCGATGTTATTGATTATCTCCACAGTGCCGTTTACCGGTGCGGTTACGACCGAATAACTCAGCGTATCGTCATTAAAGTCGCTTCCCAACAAAGTTATTTCAGTAGCTACGTCTTCATCGGTGGTAGCGATAACAGCTTCCACAACCGGCGCTACGTTAACATTCGGATCGATAACTTCAATCGAGAATGCCGCCAGCGAGGCTGATAATTCACCATCACTCACCGTCAGCACAATTCCACTATATTCCGCAATATCACCAGAAGTAGGTGTACCGGTTAATGCACCCGTTGCGGTGTCAAGGGTTAACCATGCTGGCAGATTTTCCACGCTGAAACTCAATGTGTCACCGTCAGCATCGCTGGCTTGTGGCACAAAGCTGTATGGCGTATCCACTTCAACCAATGCCGATGGCGTACCGCTGATCACCGGCGCTTCATTAACATTAACAACAGTGATGGAAAAAGCCTGTAAGCTGGCTGTTGCAATACCATCGCTAACGGACAGAACGATGTTGCTGTGGGTTCCAACGTCTTCTGCATCAGGCGTTCCGGCAATATTTCCGGTTGCGCTGTTCAGTGCCAACCAATCTGGCAGGTTAGTGGCGCTAAACGTAAGATCATCACCATCGTTATCAACAGCGACAGGTGTAAAGCTGTATCGGCTACCTTCGTTAACACTGGTTGCCGGCGAACCTGTAATCGCAGGTCGGTCATTGACTGAAGCGATTATCACCGTAATTGTTTGTGTCGCAGAAAGCGCACCATCACTTACGGTAATCTCAAGAGAGTCAGTCCCGCTGGCGTTCAGATTAGGGTTATAACTCAAGGTTGCACTGGTACCACTACCGGTTATAGAAGCTACGCCAAGAGCAGGTTCAGACGTTATCGACCAGGTAAGCGCAGAGCTATCTACGTCAGTCGCTGTGACGGTTACCTGGGTAGATTCATCTTCATCAATACTGATGCTGCTGGCGCTGGTAATTACCGGTGCATCATTGACGTTTGCAACAGCGATAGTAAAGCTCTGGGTATCAGTAGCACTGCTGGTATCGGAGACACTCAGCACAACGGCATGACTTCCTACCTCGTCATTGGTAGGTGTTCCGGACAACACGCCTGTCGCACTATTGAACGACAACCAGCCTGGTATTGTTGTGGCCGCCATAGTCAGGCTGTCACCCGCATCAACATCGCTGGCAATCAGCGTATAACTGTAGGCACTATCTTCTGTTGCCGATGTCACTGCAGTTGAACTGATCACCGGAGCGTCATTGGTATTAATAACGGTAATGGTAAAGCTTTGGGTCGCCGAAAGGTTACCGGTATCGGTAACGGTTAGCACCACACTATGACTACCCACGTTGGCATTTGTCGGAGTACCAGTCAATACACCGGTACTGGCGTTGAATGTCAACCAGGTGGGTAGAGTTGGCGCGGCAAACGTCAGACTATCACCGGCATCGACATCGGTAGCAGAGATTGTGTAGCTGTACGCAGTATCCTCTGTCGCTGACGTTACTTCAGATGAGGTAATTACCGGGGTTTCATTGACACTGGTAACACTAATACTGAACGTCTGGTTGGTCAGAGTTGTAGCACCATCTTCACCACCGTCGGCCAGTGAGAAGACAAAACTATCAGAGGTGGTTTCACCACCATTATGGGCATACTGAATATTGCCGTCGGCCAGGTCTTGCTGAGTGAAAGTGCTATTAACTGTCAGCGCTTCACCAGAGTCTGCCGTATTGTCATCGTCCGCATCCAGGAACAGGGTGCCGTTGCTGACTGCCGACGTAACCGTAAATGTAAGCCCAGTACCGGTATCATCCGGATCCGAATCCGCCAGTTGGGTTGTGGTTATTACTCCGGTGCCACCCTCGTTTACAGTGAGCCCCAGATTAGTACCAATGGTCGGTGCATCATTAACCGCCGTAATGGACAGAATCGCGCTGTCGGTATCAGAGGAGAACGCACTGTCGCCACCTGTAGTACTCACATCTGCTGTACCGCCATTACTGCCGGAAGCTTCATCCCAGGCTCTGAAGGTAAAGGAGACATTGCCGTTGAAATGCTCGTCCGGCACAAACCGAACCTTATTGTTGGCAGAAGAAGATGACAACAGGCGCGCCGATGTGGTGCTGGTCAAATCTACTGACGCCCCGGTAGTGCTGCTAAAGTTATTCCAATTAGCACCATTATCAGTGCTGTATTGCCAAACCCCATTGCTGTTATCAACCTGAGTAACCACGATGGATTCAGTAGTTTGCGCAGCTTCAATATTATCGATGCTGCCATTGACTACAATAGCAGACACCGACGTTCCCACATTGTCACCATCGGCAACATCTTCCGTCACCGCAGTCAACACAGGAGATTGCGTATTATCCAGAGTTGGCGCATCGTTGACCGGTGTTATGGTCACCGTCGTCGTATTACTCACACCAGTACTAGACAACTGGCTGTCACTGAAACTCCAGTCCAGTTGTACACTGGTTATGGGATCTTCTGAACTATTGCTATAGGCAATATTTTGTATAACTTCATTCACCAGTGCGGTTGTTGGCGTAGTCAGGTCACCACTAAAGGTCACTGTCATCGTTCCGTTGCTGGACGCATAACTGGCAAACTTATCACCGATACTATTGGTTAAATTCGTACCAGAGACAGCCACCTGAGAACCAGATGCCACACTGAAGGAATCGTCAGTGTTTGCACCACCGTTTCTGGCAATGGTTAACGTAGATCCCGTGTAATTACCATTACTGCTGTTTAGCGCATCATTCTCGCTATCGGCAACTGTAGCATCACTGTCCAGGGTTACTGCTGAACCATCTTCGGTAAAGTTAGCTGTTCCACCCAGGTTACTGAAAACAGGAGCAGTGTTATCGTCATCGCTAATGGTTACCGTAACCTGTTGCGCTGTATCTTCAAATGCACTGCCGCCACTGACACTATCAACATCGATGATGATGGTTTCATCACCTTCGCTGTCGCTATCGTCTACGGACGTTATCACTGTTGCAGCATCAGCCGATGTATTGCCCTGGCTAATGGTAATGGATGTACTTGCATTGTTATTGTAATCCGCACCACTTGCAGCTGCTGTAGCAGTCCCTGAATAGACCAGGCCAACCGTAACATCCTGGTAAGTGGCATTACTCAAGGTCACAGTAGCGGTAGTGGTACCGCCGTCCTCATCAATCGAACTGTTGTTGACGCTTAAGGTCACGGTAGGTGCAGATTCTGCATCTGTAATAGTTATTGTTTGGGTCTGACCGGAAAGAAGTGTCGCTGCACCAGTTTGAATGCAATCAAACGATACAATGACAGTTTCGTTACTGGCAGCATCAAACAGGTCGTCAGCCACCCCGGTTATGGTCACCGTGTTACTTGAGTTTCCTGCACTGATGGTAATTGACGATCTACTGCGCGTATAGTCAGTTGTGTTGGTGGCGGTACCTGTAAAGCCTAACGTGAAACCAATATCTTCCGGCCATTGGTTATTCAAACTGTTAGTTAAGGTTGCCGTTATTGTTGCGACACCGCCATCTTCAGCGATAGTGGTTAAGTCAGATGACAAGGTCACATCAGGGGTATTGGCATAGATAGCATCCCCTGCCTGGCTAATTGCTGTAGTAAAGGCAGTATTGCTGTTTGCTGAACTATCAGTTAACACAATACTCACCGGGACAGCAGATGCCGCGGCATAATCTGTACCGCCATCAGACACCGTAAAAGTAGCCGTGTAGGTGGTATTATTGGTTTTGCTCAGGCTACCTAAGGTGTACCCAGCCACCGTGCTGGCCCCCAGGGTATAGGTGTCGGCATCAGAACTCACCGTTATCGTGGCTGTGACAGTATCACCAACTTTATGGGTGCTGTTAGGAATACTCACCGCGGTGATAGTTGGTGCTGTGGTGTCTTGCACTGTGATATTAAATGTTTGCCCTGTTACAGAGCCTGAGTTTTGATCAGCAACACTAAAGGAGAAGCTATCGCTGGTATTTACCCCTCCGGCATGCACATAGCGCAAATAATCGTTATCAATATCATCCTGAGTAAAGGTACTGCTGTTGCTCAGACTACTGTAATTGTTGCCATCTGATAACTGCAATGCACCTAAGGTAGGTACTGCGGTAACGGTATAGGTTATGTTGCTGGCCGCATCTTCTACATCGCTGGTTGAAAGCGCAGAGCTGCTTATTGTCAGATTGCTACCCCGCTCCACTGTTACACCTGTATTGGTGTCAACACTTGGCACATCATTCACCGAACTGACTGTTACAGATGCCGAATCACTTACTGTAGAGAAAGCCGACGTTCCACCAGTCGTGGATGTATCCGCCGTTGAACCTGCGCTGCCAGTAGATTTATCCCAGGCCCGGTAAGTGATTGTGGCCGAACCATTGTAATTTCCAGAAGGCACAAAGCGCACCTTGTGTGTGCTGGCGCCTGACAAGGTACCATCCAACAAGCGCGCCGCAGTTGATAAATCCACCGAGCTACCTGTAGTCCCAGAGAAGTTGTTCCAGGTGGTGCCATTGTCTGTGCTGTACTGCCAAACACCATTAGTGTTATCTACGGTAACAACGGCTATGGCTTCAACTGCCGAACCATCAACATCTGTAATGGAGGCGTCAGTGACCATAGTGGCGACGGCTGTACCAGCGTTATTGGTATTACTGGAGTCATCGTCATCACCATCTGCGCCACTGCCATCATCATCACCCGCATCTTCGGTGATGGCTGTTAAAGCGGGAGATGCGGCTGAATTCAGTACCGGTGCATCATTTTGTGCAGTGACAGACACCAGAACCTGATTAGTACCCGTGCTATTAGCTGTACCATCATTGAAAGTCCAGTCCAGGGTCACGCTGGCATCCGGCGCCTCTGAACCATTGCTGTAGGTGATGGCCCGCATTATTGAAGCAACAATGGCAGTAGTCGGGACATTGCTGGCATCAGAAAAGGTTAGGACCAGCGTACCACTACCGTTGGTGGTCACGGTACCGTACACCAGGCTACTGTAAGTCAGGTTGCCTGAAGCAGTAAGAGCGCCAAGCAGGCCGCTTGCAGCAAATTCATCATCTGCATCGGCACCACCATTGCGGGCAATCGTTAAAGTTGCCCCACTGTAGTTACCTGCTGCGGTATTCAGCGCATCAAGCTCAGTATCGGCAATAGCAACATTGTCGTCCAGCACCACCGCTGAGCCATTTTCGGTGAAGGCCGGGTTATTGTCGAGATTAGAAAATACCGGAACATCATTGGCGCTTTCAAAGGTAATATCCGTATCACCACTATTATCTGACACTGCAAGAATGTTGAGGTTGCCGCCGGCACTATTTGACAAGGTAATAGCCACTTCAACGGCGCTGAAATCTGTGGCATCCGTATCTAGCTGCAATGTATTGGCGCCGTTAAAACGCACATTGGAAGTGGTTAGTCCGGTGACCCCGGTAACTTTAACTGTGTCCCCTTCAGACAAATCAGTAATGGTATCCCCTGTCAGGTCTGAGGCTGAACCACTGAAAGTATCATTACCATCTGACCCCGTCATTGAATCTGTGCCAGCTCCGGGAGAGAGCGTGTCAGCGCCAGCACCACCATTTAAGGTGTCGTTACCGGCGTTACCATTAATAACATCGGCACCGTCTCCACCGGAGAGGTTGTCGCCGCCGGCACTGCCGTTGATAGTTTGAGAGCTGGCAGAACCGGTTACGGTAAAGCTGTCGCTGGCAGACGTAGTAACATTCAGTGTTTTTGTGCTTACATCAGAGGCAGGAATAGTAATAGTAATGCTACCGCCGCTGCCGGTGGAAAACGTTTCGATGGCTGTTAAATTTCCGCCTGTCACACTGCCGGTGGCAGTGAATGTTAAGGTATCAGTACCCGAGCCCGTAATGGTGCCGCTAAAGGCATTAAGCTGCGCCACGGTGAGTGTTAAATCATTGGTGGCGCCATCAAGAGTTAAATTGGTGAATCCAGACAAAGTTGCTGATGCAATATCTGCAGTACCATCAACCACTAACGTGTTAGCTACATCTGTATTTGCGGTAAACGAACCGCTAAAGGTAGTTGCGCCTACGTTTAACGAGATAGCATCAGAAACTGAACTTGCTGTAAAAGTATTACTATTGTCAGACCCTACAGTTATGGTGCGAGAATCAGAACTATCATCTTCGATAGTATAAGTTTCTACAGTCGTCGAGTTAATTGTGAGGTCACCAGTCCCACTAATTGTAATCTCCTCTCCGCCTACGCCAGTACCTGCAGCGACTATTGTGGCATTATTTAGTGCATTATATTGGGCAGCAGACAGTGTAACACTAGCCCCGGACGCCAATGATAATGATCCTATGTCAGTAAGCGTTCCCCCAGAAACATTCGCCGAGTCTGCTAATAATAATATGTCTCCATTGGTAGTTTGACCTTCTAAGGTTCCGGTATAAGTGATACCAGGTACCGAAAATGTCACGGTATCAGAAGTGCTGGTAGCAGAGATATCGGTACCTGTATCGTTGCTACCCAGGGTAATCGTTCGGGTATTTGATGTATCATCATTAACAACATAGGTTTCAACGGCTGCGCTGTTAAAGGTACTAATATCGCCGTCACCCGACACGGTGATTTGTTCTGTGCCTGGCGCGGTGACAGTCCCGGAAAAATCAGCAAGATCTGCGGCTGCCATTAATAAAGTGGCATCTGATGCCAGCGTCAGGTTTTCAAAGTTGCTCAGCGTAGCACCCACGATATTCGTGTTATCTACAACACTTAAAGTATCTGTACCATCACCCGCATTTAATATCCCTGAATACGTCGCTGCGCCAAGCGTGAGAGTATCACTCCCTGTCGAGCCGGTAATATTTTGCGTTAGCGAACCTCCGCTGGTACCCAATGTGACAGAGTTCGCTACACTAAGCACGTAGGTTTCTATATCGGCATTTGCAGTGAATCCGTCTGTAGCAGCACTGATGGTAATCTGGTTAGTACCAGTAGCGGTAATAGTGCCTGTGAAAGCATCGTGCTGGTCTTCGGTCATCGTTACCGAAGCACCGGAATCAACTGTCAGATTTTCTATATTATTCAAGGTAGCGGAGACGATGCTACTGCCATTGCCCATCTGAACAGTATCGTTTGTTGTTCCTTCACCCGTCAGAGTGCCCGCGAAAGATTGGGTGCCAATGTTGAAAGTCACGGCATCATCTGAAGAATTAGCGGTAATGGCTCCAGAGGTGTGCCCTGAACCCAAAGTAATAGTGCGGGAATTAGTTGAATCGTCTCCCACCACATAGCCTTCGACGGCCGTTGTAGCAAGTGTGGTGACATCACCGTCATTATTCACATTGATTGTTTCACTGCCATTGGCAGTAATTGTGCCCGAGAATTGTACTAGTTGAGTGGCGTTAACAGCTACCGTAGCACCATCTGCCAGTGTCAGGTTTTCGAAATTTGAGACCGTAGCGCTATCTACGTCAGCGCCATTTCCCAGACTCAAAGTGTCAGTGCCACTACCACCATCCAAAGTGCCTGTAGCAGTGAATGAGGTGGAAATAGTATCGGCAGAAGTACTTCCCGTGATGTTTTGCCCTGCAGCACCATGTATGATTGTCATTCCAGCGCCCAATACATAGGTTTCCACATCGGCATCAGCGGTGACTGAAGCATCGCCATCGGCGGAGCTAATCGTGATCTGATCAGAGCCTCCAGAGGCAGTTACGCCTGAAGAAAAGCCATCGTGCTGCGCTTCCGTCATGGTGACTGAACCAGTAACATCCACAGTTTCAAAACCGGCGATACTGCCGGCTGAGGCGATCGACGATCCTGTTGCCATTTGCAGAACATCAGATTGGCCTGAACCACCATCCAGATCACTGGTGGCAGATAGGGTAAACGTACCAATATTGATCGTCTGGCTGGCAGCATCTGAACCCGTCACATCCTGCCCTGACGCGCCAAGGGTAAACGTGTATACATCGTTTAACGTATAGGCTTCAATATCCGCATCACCGGTGATAGTATCGTCTCCATCAGAAGTACTTAGTGTGATAGTTTCGGTACCTGCGCCTGCGGTGATACCGCTGGTGAATCCTTCGTGATCGGTTTCTGTCATCGTGGCAGAAGCATCGTCATTTAGCGTCAGAGCTTCAAAGCCGGAAAATGAGGCTAAAGCCGTAAAATCCGCCGACTGATTAGTCGCGATAACAATGGTATCAGCGGTCGTCTCTCCAGCTGCCGCGGCTGTAGAGCCCGTCATATGCGAGCCGTCAGTTATGGTTAAAGTCTCATCACTGGAATCAAACGTGAAGGAGGGGCTAATATTTGTGGGCGTACCACCTGTGCTAAACCCAGCTCCCGTCGTTGAAGCAGTGGTGAAACTTACCGTATGGGCAGTACCGGAGGTGTAAGTAGCCACAGAGCCGTTGGTGCCATTCCCATTGCCGGAATCATCAACGATGTCTGTGCTGGCACTTAAATCTAACCTAAAGCTACCCTCACCTGAAGGTGTTACGGTAACCGTGTATGTGGTATCAGCAACCGCAGTAGCAATGCTATCAATGGACCCTGTAGCATCGCCTGTAACATTGGTGATCTCAAAATCACCAGTAGTTACGTTATTAGCATCTTCATTAAAAGTGACAGTAAATGCAACAGAGGTGGCATCATCCGCACTGCTTTCGGTAATGGATTGCACCACTGGCGGAGAAACATCGGATGTTGTTTGGCTGACAGGACCTTCAGGTGACGCCTGTAAATTAGGTGATGTCTCGTCATCTTCTGCTACAACATAAATATCGTATGCCGTGCCTTCTGCCAGGCTGCTCAATACAAGTGTGTCGGCAGCAGCAGTTACCGCCTTACTGTTACTCGCTGCTACAGTCACAGCACCATAATTAACTCCTGCCTTTACTTCGCTGGAACTTGGTGCCGTGGCTCCGTCTGGAATTGCAATAGCGTATACGGTACCCGCTTCATTAATATCAACGTTTATTGTGATTGAAGTACCATTTTCAGATGCGACATTGGATGAGGAATCGTTCGTCGGTGCTGTAGCATCGGGAACAGTAAAGTTGTAGGTTGTAGTATCTGCAATACCTGCAAAGCTATTGCCCGCAGAATCATCGATAGCAGCAGCATCAATTTGAATATAATAGCTGTCCTGCTCGGTCAAATCAGAGCTGGGATTAATAGTAAGCACGGCGCCGGTAATATCAATCTGACCATCACCAATCGCTATAGTGAAATCAGCATTATCCCCCGAGTCATAAATAGTCACATTACCGGAACCAGCGGCAATATTTTCATTAAACGTGATGACGAAATTAGAATCCGCAGAAACCGTTGTGTTGCCATCGGTTGGACTAAATGTGCTAATAGTCGGATTATTTGCGTCGATGGCATCACTACTCCCTGTAATGGCAGTGGTAAAGGTGTTACCAGCGGTACCCGCAGAGTTGGTTAGCTGAACACTTTGAGTAATGTTGCTGCCAGCAGCAACATCGGTACCGCCATTTGCAACAGTAAAAGAAGCGGTGTAAGTAGTGTCATTGGTTTTCGCTAGTGAGCCAAGTGTAAAACCATTAATATTCCCGCTGATACCACCAGAACCGCCTGTGAAATCATCGGTATTGGAATCCACAGTAATAGTGGCAGTAACGGAGTCACCAACCTTCATGGCGGTATCGGGTATTGATACCGCCGTAATATTTGGGGCAGATATCAAGGTAGTGATATTCAGGGCTGACGAAGGTGATGCCTGTAAATTGGGCGTCCCTTCATCGTCTTCAGAGACAACGTATACATCGTAAGCAGTATTCGACGCCAACCCTGTAAGATTGAAGGAACCAGAAAAAGGATCCCCACCTGTCGCCGAACTATTTGCTGAAGCTACTGTGGCTCCGGTGTAGCTTACCCCAGCCTTGACTTGAGCAGAAGTTGGCGCTGTCTCCCCATCGCCGATGGCAATAGCGTAGACGGTTCCTTGTTCGTTCAGGTCGAAATTGACTGTGGTTTGAGAATCAGTAGTTCCAGATACTGAAGGGCCTGAATCATTAGTTGGGGCATCGGAATCACCGCCACCAGCCGCACAGTTGTTCTGAGTGAAATAAGTGCCGCCATTGGATGAGGTACAGGTTGTCTCTCCAATACCGGCTGTTGTCTGACATGAACCGCCATGAAAACAAGAGCCTCTGCGTCTTCTGGAAAACTCAACCCTCTCTTCGCCAGATATCGTTGTTGCGATGGTTTCCAAGCTATTGAGTAAATTCTGTTCCTGCAAAAAATCTAAAGTTGCTTTTTTATGCCATGCTTCAGGATTATTTCCGGTTTGTTCATGATTTGCGGCAGATTGAGCTTCTTTTCCATTTTCAGAATTGTTTTTTTTAAAAGCAGAAAACGGGGATTTTCTCGCAGCAAGGGTATTCTTTTCTTTAGCAACAGAAGGTGGTGTTGATACCCCCTGCACCATTTGACTATGATTGTAGGATAAAGTGCGTGCGACACGCTGAACAGAACGGCTCGTACTGGCGAAAGCCGGGGCAGCCAGCATCCCTGGTAAAAGCAACCCAATGGCCTTAACGCGTAGTTTTTTATCATTCATAATTAATCTTCCACATAGTCATAAAGATGCTGATTTAGAACATCATCACCAGAAGTTATTGCAGCGAAATGACCATCATTTATTACAGCAATATCGTAAATTTGGTTAACATCCCCGGTAAACTTTAATTCCGCGATTAATTCACCGGTATTGGCATTTAACAGCCAAACTCCACAAAACGTATCATTAAGATCAATAAAGTCTCTTATGGGCATGTAGGTTTTTCGTTCTGTCTCTCGCATGGCGCTTAAACCCACAAAAAGCAGCTCACCGTGAAAACACATTCCCCGGCAAAAACCCGGCAATGGTTTAAATACCTCAATATTTCCAGTTTCACGATGAATGCGCTTGATACAGGCTCGACCAGATTCGCAAAAATAGACATAATCACCATTTACTCGCGGTGAATGGGGCATATACAAGCCACTGGCCAATACCTGGTTAGTTTCAATATCAATAACTGCGCCATTCAACTCTCGCTCATACCAATCATCCTTAATGTCTTTTTGACCACAAGTCGTAACATATTTTGGCATTCCATTAAGCATCGCCATGCCATTTAAATGGCAACGGTCTTCAGGTTTTAACGCTGAAATAAACTCAGGCTTCCAGTGAGCGATAAAATTATATTCAGGGTCGAGTGAGCACAAACAGGAGAAGGCGGTATTGACTATCCATAATCGATCACTGCCCCAGGCTATGTCATGAATATTAATACGCCCGGTAGTAATAAATGCTCTTTGGGCATACATGGCATCCGCAAGCTTTAATTCGCTTATTTTTTTATCTCGGCTTTCAATATATTTTGCGGCTCTTTGCGGATGCTTCTCATACAGCTTTCGGCTAAAAGTCTGCAAATTGTCGTAATGACCGTCTTTTATTTTGGGAAGAAAAAAGTCTGCACGCTTAAAATTAATAACCTGCGTCAGAGTCCCCAAGGTTAAGGTATTTTGATCTACATGTAACCCCATGGGGCGTGGAAAGAACTCTAATTGTGTATTGAGTTCCCCGTCGAGCGCGCGAACCAGAATAAGTCTGTTAGAATCATAGCTGGTCATAGCCAGTGTAATATTAAGGGCCTGCAAAATCTGAGGGAAATTGTCTGAACATTCGCTGGAAAAGTCTCTCAACTCTTCCAGGTCTTCTGAAATTTCATTTACAGAATCAGGTTTATGGTGTTTTGGCTCAACTTCCATATCTACTTTTTGACGTTTTTTGGATCAATTTTACAATATAACTTCGGTTAACATCATCATATTACGTTCTATTACAATTTCGTCTCTACAAAATACGATGCTTTATTGTTTAACGGCATTGGTCTTTTAAAAATTAATACTAATGCAATGAAAAACAGACATTTGAGGCCAATTTGGCAGTTTAATTAGTGATATAAGATTAACACACAGAACTTACCACTGTCCCTTATAAATGTGTATATTTTTACATTTAACCTTTTGTTTTCTTTGTACAAGTATCGTAGGGCAGGCTCTTAAATTCAAGACTAATACAAAAATATTTGACACCATTCGCTTTTTAATCTGATCGCCAAGGCCTTTAAAAAAACGCTACACAGATAAAGATGCACTTGGCAAGCTATAGGGTTCGTGTCTACCTTGCGTGGAATCCTGGCTCACCCCCTGAATGTAGATAGTAATAAAAAGGAGAATACCGCTAAATCAAGCATATTAAGTCTTGCCCAAAGCAACATCGCGTAAAAACAATAAGAACATTTTTTGTAAAGTAGTAATCAGACCAGTTATCAACAAATTACACGGATAACTCAAGTGTTACTCTTATTTCATCTCCGAAATTACGTCGGCGACCGCAAAAGTAGTGGACGAGGAAGTACCTTCGTACAAAGATTCGGAGATACCATCAGAAGAAGTCGTGATAAATTCATGAGGATAGAAACCAACAACACATTCACCATAGTTGGAAAACGATGCTTTTTCACCTGAAGAATCACGAGAGCCGATGATCATTACACCATTAATCTGACTCAAGGCAGTCTCTTGACAGGCATTTTTATTTTTATTTCCCGCCGCGGCAATTATTAGACCGGGTGTTCCACGCTCTAATTGCCAGTCCAACAACCTCTTTAAGGGTTCAGGTAAATAACGTAGTGTCCAGCTGGCATTGACAACATCTGACGCCATCAACTGCGACAAGTAAAATGCCAAAACAAAATTAGATGTTTTGGCTTGTGTTAATCTTAACAACACAAATTCTGCGTCCGGCAATAACCCGGCCGGGATGTTACCTGTCTTTTGTGCAGCTAAAAGCCCCAATGCCATGGTTCCGTGAAAATCAGCTTCACTTCGAGGAGATGCATCCAGAGATTTATTGTCCAGGTCGTACTGAAATACCACTTTGGTTTTAGCCAGAGCGGGATGATTCAGGTTAAAACCATCGTCAATAATGGCAACCCTGGAAGTAACAAGAGACTCTTTGGTTTTATTGGCGGGGTTATTAAATGTTTTTGCAGAGGTTTTATGTAATGAGCCAGACGCTTTGTAATAACGCAATTGGATGAAATCAGGCTGAACATTCAGCACCAAAGGCATCAATTTGACTTTATCGATTGCGGTTTGCAGGTCCCAGTCAGGTAATGATAAAAGCAGGATAACTGTCTCGTCAAACTCTGCCAACGTAGTTTCGATTGAAGTACCTGATATTATTTCGCTCCAATCATTTTTAAGCAATTCCTTATTTCCTGTCACCACCAAATGTTTAGAGACTGCTACCTTTAGCTTTCTGGCTCCCGCATCAATGCCCGACGAAACCTCATAATAAGCAACATTTTCAGGCCCCGACTTTTGTTTTTCTTTAACTGCCAGCACCACCTTGCTCCCTAAATTTTCATATTCTATGGTTGAGGGAAACTGATGCCTGGACAAGGCTCGAGCTTCAACCACCTGACTGATTAAAGAGAAGGCTATTACCATCAATATTCGTAACAAGGCTATCATTTTTTCCATAAGGATGAGTGCATAAGTATCCAATTAAAGAAACATTTTTAGCAAAGGTGTCATATTAGACCAATAAAAAAATGCCTTATACTTTGCAGTATAAGGCATTTCACCTCCGTTGTTCAGCGACTGTATTCTGAAAAACTTAGCTTCTGGGAGGAAAAATTCCGTCCAGCGCCATCATAAAGTTGACCGTTAAAAAAGGTTGCCTATTTTCATGGGCACTATTCCCTCCGGTATTAGATATGGCAGAAGTAGACATATACTCCCCTGCAATCGGTGTAGTTGCAAAGGCCGATACTCCCGCACTACCAATTCTCATATTAGCAGGTACCACTGTAGAACCTGGCCCTGCAGTATTTTGAGGATTATCACCGTTTACTTTGCCATGAGAATGGGAAGGCAATTGAGACTTGTAAAGCTGCACAGCCTGATAGCCTCCAAACTGACCATGTTGCCTTGGGGTCAACCCAGGCCCCGTACCATCTCCCAACGGCACCCTGCTTTTGAGATTGGGAATGCCCATAGTCACTCGCCAATCACCACCATAGGTGGAGCCGATAATTGCGAATAATGCCTGGTACTGGGATATCGACATTAACTGCCCCTGACATAAGGCCCAATCTGCAATCGCAAAGTTGAATCCGGCCATTTGGATTTCTCCAATAAATGGATTTGCCATTTGAAACTCCTTGAATAAATTTGGTTAACGTTACGAGCGGCTCGGATAAAGACCCTGAATACAAATGATAAAACTCAGGCAATTCCAAGGCATCATATTCTCATGAGATGTGCCGCTACCGCTGTTTTGAACCTGATTATCGGCCATCTCAATAGGCGTATCACCCGCAGCAAATGTTTTATAAGCTAAACCTGTCTGGTTGGTCATATTAGCTAAAACATTATCCACTGGAGTATTTGAGGTAGCATCGTTATTACTCGCTTGAAGTGTATGAGTGTGAGCAGGCATTTCACCTAAGGTCAACGACACTGCTTCCAAACCATATCGCTGCCCTATTGCTCTTGGTGTCAGGCCCGGCCCTATGCCTTGGTGCACAGGAATGCGGCCTCGCAAATCTGGCAAACCAAAACTAGTGCGCCCATCGCCACCATAGTAAGTACCCAGCAATGAATACAGAGTCGAATTGCTACTAATACTCAATATCTGACCGTCACAAAAAGACCACTTGGCTGGGGCATAGGTACCCCCAAAAATTCGAATTTCTCCGTAATAACCTTCTGACATGATTCGCTCCTGTTAATTGCGGGGTGGGAAAAGACCAGAGATACACAATACAAAATTAACTACCTGAGTCGGCTGTAAATTGGTATGTGCCTGGTTGCCACCTGCAGAGGTAGGCAGTGACTGCTGGTTTAACTCAACAAGGTTATTTGCAGGAGTGTAGACGTTAGCAGGTACACCAGACATAGTCGCGATGGCAAATGCCCGACCTGAGATCCCGGCTTTATCGCCTTCGGCATCAGTTACAGCCAGAGCGTGGCTGTGACCAGGCATTGTGGCCGTGGTCAGCACTACATCTTCTAGTCCCGCCTTTGCCCCGAGGTCATCAATGCCAGGATTCAAGCCCATTGGGGTTCTGCCACGTAAGTCAGGGTAACCAAAAGTAGATTGTCCGTTGCCACCGTAGGCTACGCCCAATAAGGCAAATAAAGCGCTATTTTGCGAAATCTGGGTAATTTGACCATCACACTTGGCCCAATCAACTGGTGCCCAGTTGAAGCCTGTAATTGAGATTTGCCCCAGAAAAGGGTCAATCATCGCCATAAAAATTCTCCTAATCCTAAATAAGTTGAATCCGAAACGAGTAAATGTTCAAACGAATACGGTTTAGTTGCTAAGTTTTGACCGATCGTAGGAACAGCAAAATTCAAGGTTTTCGGCATCGTTTGGGCTGCCATAAAGGCATACTTCACCGAGAGTATCGTGCTTTAATATATAGTGATGTTCCGGCGTTGCCTGTTTGGGCTCAACTTTAAACACGACTTTAAATGCTTCCCATTGTTCACCGTTGCAAGCACCTTGTTCGCACTTAATCATAGGAGCTTCAAACGTTTCTATAATCTCACCTTCACCATCAGAGACCGGATTTCCATCGACATCAGATAACTGAAGGGTGAATGTTTCCTCGACCAACTTGGAAACATCCTTATAACGAAAATTCTCCATACCACCTCCTTAAAACCAATTAAAATTCTTTATTTACAAATAAAAACAGATAACGCCTACATCACGATGTGGAGTACACTTTTTTATTCCAGCTGATGCACTTAAAGCGTAGACAACAAAGCTTTTTACATCCAAAAATGTGAGCGTTTTATTTTCACTTTAAGACGCTGAATTTAAAAACAGCTATAAACACACTGACAATTTACCATTAAACAAAAACCAACCATTAAAATTTACGAAACTCCTATCCATGAGCTAATTTCAATTTAAGAAAACGTTGTTTGAAAAACATTCAACTCAGGCTTCCAGGTCATTAAAATGTACATATCATCTTCCTGTTCAACCACAAAACCCAGCTTCACATAGAGCTTAAAAGCACCAGGATTGTTGCGCGCCACGGTTAACGTCATTGGCACCTTCGATTGCTCTGCGGCAACCATCAACGAACGGATAATGACTTCACCAAATCCGAGGCCCCTGGCCTGAGGTAAAAAAGCGATTTCCACAAGTCTTACTTCATTGTGGCCAAAATCTACGGTCACTTTGCCAATAAGCTCGTGGTGTTTCTCAATGACAAAATACATTGCATTGGGATACTGCTGACCATAACCTTCGGTCTGGGCTCGTAACTGCATCTCAACAATCTGCTTTATATAATCTTCTTCAGCGTCAATGAGTAACAGATCCTGACGCACGGACTCATGAAGCATGGCCAGAAACGGTTTATCTTTATCTTGAGCAGGCCGCATATGAAGGCCTTCGGGTATATTTAAATTGTTCACCAACTAAACTCTTTTTTTACCTTTAAAAACACACATAGTTAAAATCAAACACTCATAAATAGCTTATTAGCTTCTTCGATTTTAATTTGCTCGTAACTATTTGCCTGGCGACTAAACCAGTCTTCAAATTCTTGCAACGTTGGATAGCCATTGGTCATAAAATTCATTATGTTGAAACAAGGTATTTCAAAAAAATTACAAAATGCCACATCCTGTTCAAACTCCTTCTGCAGTCCTTGCGCATCGTAATGAGGTGTGGACATCAACCGGTATTTACTCCAGAGTCGGGGTAAATATACCAACCCTTTCTCGCTCTTTTCGTCTGCTTGTAAAACCGGTTGTTTTGCAAAATAATCGGGTAGTTGCACCTCCCAAACAGGCGCTTCATTGATCACGTACCGGTACTTTACAATGTCACCTGACCCGCCCTGGAAATGCATTCGGGCGCTAGCAGTACATAAGCTGCTTTGCTGTAAGTCCAGGTAGTGTTCTTTGTAAACAATAATATCTGTTACCTGATAAAACCGGTCGATAATGCCCTGTACTTCGGGAAGCTCGAATTCAAAATTCAGAGGTTCCTGCTCACCACGATGAATCGCGGCTGCGGTCTCGCGATTTAAATGGAGTAAATCGGCCAATTTAAAGGGAAGGCCAGATTTATCCCCAAACGATCCGATTTTTTCGGCGTCGAAGACGGAGGCCGGCTCACCCATCCAAATACTGGTTCTGATGTTTTCGGGGATCAACTTGCCGTCAGGTTTCAAAAACTGCTGTAAGTGAGAAAAAATGGTAACTTGAGGTTCTCTGCACAGAAAGCCACTCATGGTCTCTGAAATGAGTAAATCAAAGCGATGGTCTTCTGGTGGACACCACTTGGTGGCATCAGCACAATGGATCGTCACCCTATCTTCGACATCCAACTGTTGCAGTACTTTTTGCAATGCCGTGACGTTTTCAGGATGAATATCGAGGCAAGTCACATGGACAGGGACTTTTTTCAATCCCGGTAGCAGTGGTGTCAGAATAGAACCCCATGGTCCCGTGCCAGCATAAAGAATTTTGATGGGTTCAATATACCCTTCGCCACTGCTCAAACGAGACGCCAAAATATCTGTTATAGCTGCCTGATTTGCCAATAAAAAGGTCTGGGTTCTGATGGGTTCCACCTGGCATTTAGCGGCCTGTAATGGTGATATTGCAACACCTGCGCCTGTGTCGATGTCATCCCAATTGTTCATGTCGTCATCGAGGACGATGTCAGTCCAGGCACTGTAGATATCCGCCATTTGCTTAACAACCGGCATCAAGGCGACAAAGTCTTTCTCCCCCTGAAGCAGTTTTTTAGTGAGCTCTGCTAAACACTGTGCAGTTGGAGCAGTTTGGCTAGTAATTAGACTCGCTTCGTCAAATTGAGACATCAGCCAATCATTGGGTTGTATATCCATCACCAAATGCAGGCGTTCGGTTTCACTGTCATTTATTACTGAATGTTCCAAATTGGCATTTACATACCACAGTTCCCCCACCTTCATATCCAGAGGCTTTCCATCGGAATAAAACTGAACTTCAGCGGCGGTAAGAATTGGGATGTGTAATCTTGCGGCTTGCTTTTCAATACACAAATCGTTATCACGGTGCGGAAGAATCTTAGCACCTTTACCTAACATCATAAGCCGCACAGATTTTTTGGGGGCTTGTATCTGAGACAACAACTCATTAATAACAGGTAATTTTTCCAGAACGGGTAAATTTACCCAGACGCCATTACTGTGGATTTGATTTGCTTGTAAAATAACGTTGGCATTTTCGTGATCCGCGAGTGCCCTTAGTGGCAAGAGCCGCCATTCTCCATGATAAACATCAGCATTAACATGGTCTGACCAGTATTCATCCGCCAATGTAAGCAACTCTCGCTTTAGTTTCTCAGCATCAAAACTCAGTAACGTGTCTAACTTCTGTGACGCTATCGCCAAAACAGTCTCCTTACCTGATCCATGTTCAATAAGTCATTCAACTTGATGCACTGCACTACTCGTATACGCGCGTCGAATTGTGAATAAAACTAGACCCATATTGGTATATTTGCCAATATTTTTTAATATTTATTAAAATGCGTTATTTTTATAGCACGACTCCTATTTCAATCCACATTACGCCTCATTACAAACTTGGGGGATAGAGTAAGATAATGAGCCTGACTCAAGAAGATATCGGTTATTTAACGTCTCTCAGTTGCGGGAAATGTGACATGCAACACGAGAGGATTGCGTATCACAGGAACAGTAAAATACCGCTAAGCAATGCCGTTGCCGAGCATGGTTTTGCGCGGGTTGGGCTATGTCCTACCGCAGGGCGACTTGTGAATCTTACCTGCGCTCACACCTCATCTCGATGCAAATTAGTTAACCTAATCAAAAAAATACCAGACGACCTGGTAGCACCACAGACGAGAGAGGGTTGGATTAGAGATATAAAAGACATCGATTTTAAGATTGTCAGCCTTGATGTACAAAAAAGTGATTTGGAAGTCCGTCACGCCAAGGTGAAAAAAGCACAGCTTAGCAACGAGACCCCGGAAGGTAAGTCAGAAATCAAAGAGATTGAAAAGCGTATTGAACAGGTAGTCACAAATTACCATGTCCAGGTCACCGCGATGAGTAACTTGCAAGAGAAGATAAATCGCACAATCAGTGTTAGAGAGTGCTGATACAACTACTTCCCATTGATCCAGCCGGTGATGCCGTAACTATAATTCTCAGCAAAGGGGGTTACATAGGTCACTGATTGAGGCAATGTCACATCTAGCAATACCAGGCTATTAAACAAAGGCAACCAGGTTTCAGAGGAAGTGATATCCGCTGAAAAAATGGCAAAAGTCCGCCCCAATCGGGATGCCAATTGTTAGAAAAGTTAAACACGTAAGCAATTTTGCGAACTTCTGCCTGGTTCACGTCATAATGGGCGGTTAAAAAGCTGCCTGATAGTCGGTCAAATCAACCATTATTTAATGCATCGTGCACAAGCATTAAGGGCGTAACCAACACAGCATATTGGGAAAGGAGCCAGGCTCATTCAGCGGCTTACACATTCCAAAATAGGAAAGCAAAGGCTGACCATAAAACCCCCCGCTCTGGAAACATTCGATAAGATTTTTTGAAGAACCGCGATATCCAGCTTCGTGGAACACCACTTCGGGAGGCAAACCAATTGCTTCCAATGCCGCCCAGGACCAGGCAATCGCCGCGATTTCCTCACCATCGCTTTGACCTGAATCATTTACATTTTCGTTTAAAAGGTGGCGGGTTGCCGCAGGTTGAACCGCTATGTGACCAGCTTCGTGCAATAAATCACCGGGGTATTCTAATTTTTCGCTATCCACCCACAGCTGTCCATTATGGATGGTTACGCCCGGGAGGAATGTCTCGCCATCAATCCCGGTAAGCTTCACCTGAACCCCCACCTGCTCAAGAAATGTAATTATTCGCTGCAAAAGTTCAGTACCTGAAGTTGATGGTTGCATCAGAGTTCCTTTTCATGTTGATGGCGTTCAATAGCAATAAGCATTTGAGGACTAAACTATAGACGATTAAAAGGGGTAAATAAAAATCAAATGATAGAGGGTTAAACTAAAACAAATCAATGGCTGATTCTTTGGCAATGGCCACTTCCTCCTGAAGTTCACCTTCTTCAACCAATTGCTCGTAGCAATACACGGCATTGCGGCCGTGCTCTTTGGCGTAATACATGGCCTTGTCAGCCCGCTCCATTAGCACCTGTTCGTAATCTTCCTGCGAGGCTTCTGCAAACCCGATACTCACTGTAATTTTACCCACCAATGGGAACCTGTCTTGCTCAACTTCCAGTCGAAAGTCGTTGAGTTTTTTGAAGGCATCCGAGCGGGTAGCAGGCTCTAAAATGATAACGAACTCTTCCCCTCCAAAACGAAAGACATAATCAGAAGAGCGAAAATAGCCAGACATTTTCTGCGACAGCGTGAGCAAAACCTCATCGCCACAGACATGCCCGAAGACGTCATTCACCTTTTTAAAGTAGTCTATGTCAATGATAACCAGCCAGGGTTTATCCTCAGCATGAGCCTCACGGGAGGGAAAATTAGTGTGTTGGCGTTTCTGGCGGCTCGCCTGCTTGGCCAACATTTGGCGCAAATGCCGTTCAAAAGAGTGTCGATTTAATAATCCGGTGAGCTTGTCTTTTTCGCTTTCCACCAGCACCCTGAGGTAATTGCCATAAATCCGGGCGAAAGCACTGATCAATGACTTGTTTTCGGTAGTGATGGTTTCAGCACGCAAGTGCAACGCTAACTTTTTACCTGCCCCTGCAACCGGCACCCATAACTCCGTCATCCCATCCCGGGTTTCGGTAACGGAGCGTTTCAGGCTATCTATTGAAGTGACGAGTTGTGTGGCGGGTTGCATCAGGGTTTGATTTGCATACCAGACAAAGTGAGGCTCGACGGACTGCACTTTTAGTTCGAGTAAAACGGTGATGATGGGATTGGGCCAGCTCCGTTCTAACTCGTATAAACACGCTTTTTCAAAATACACGTATTCGGCAATAGTAGACAACAGACTGATCCCGACGGAATCCAGGTCTTTTTGCTCAGTTAGTGACACCACCGAATCGAGTATTTGCTTGTTCATCGACCATTCTCTGTGAAGGTAATGACCCAGCTTAAGCCCTAACCATAAGTTCTCAATTAAACTTTAGTATGATATCGCAGTGCCGGGTTTACTTGCTCAACACTATCTGTTCATGAAAGAACTTTCGGTAGTTAATCTTAATATCCTCGGCGCGCACCGCGCTGGCGATTTTTTCCCGACAATGCTTGTCTGCCAGATTAACGTCTTTGGGCGCCACAAAGTGATTGGACCGAAATGAGAAAAAGGTTTTCACTTTTGGTGATAAGGGCGCATTCTCATTGTGTTCAGTGACTAACGAGAGCTTTTCGGAATCCAGTTTCACCAGACTGCCCACCGGATGCACACCAATATATTTAATGAATTTGTTCACCAAGGCTTTGTCCAATTCCGTCTCACTGCATTTCAGCAGTATTTTCAGCGCCTGATTAGGCGGCATGCCCTTTCGATAACAACGGTCAGCGGTCATGGCATCGTACCCATCGACAATGGCAATCATACGTCCGTATATGTTGATGTCGCTGTCGTTCAGCCCCATTGGATAACCCGAACCATCCAGGCGTTCATGATGCTGCGCCACCACGTGAAATAGCCGTTTCGAGATCCCCTCCATCTTTTTCAGCACTTCCAGCCCTTTAACCACATGACCTTTCATGACGTCCATTTCTTCGTCGGTTAGTTTGCCGGGCTTGTGTAGTATCTGGTCAGGAATTTCAATTTTACCGATATCATGTAACATGCCCGCCAGGGCCAGCTCCGATACCACGTCGTTATCCAGCTCAAGATATTGTGCGAACGCCCCCATTAAAATTCCGACATTGAGCGAATGCTCCAACAGGTAAGCATCTTTCTGACGCAAGTGGATCATACACAACAGTGCGTTGGGATTTCTGTCCAGTGAGTTGACAAATTTCTCGCTGACGTCTTTGATAGGCTGAAAGTTAACCGGAAGCCCCGCCTGAATTGAGTGCAGTAATTTTTTCTGAAGCTTTTTAGCCTCTTCATACAATGCACTGGCCTGGGTTAATTCGTCTTCAAGAGAAACAGAGCCTCTGACATGCTCCGCTCGTTCGGTTTCGTTGGTGTCGGTGTCAACGTCTCGCTCAGTATCTCTTGCCACATCACTGCGCTCCATGTCCACAATGAGTGAAATAATACCTTTGGTTTTTAATATCGAAATGGCGTTTTCGGTGGTGACTTTGCCCTGAGTCTTTATTTTCAGATCACCATCTTGCTGATGTACCGCCTCGACGAACATTCCCACTGCGAGCTTATCTATGGGGACTACGACTAATTTGTTCATCAATCTGACACAACCCTTGTTATTCACTATTCAATACTGTGATACCGATTATTGCATCACTTCGCCCGACATCAAGCCCCATTTGCAGAACCTCAATGTCTTTTTAGTATACTTAAAATTGTAGTTATTAAAGCCTGCTGACAAAGTGATTTTTTTTCGGGATTGCTATTAATTTCGCTGTTACTCAAAAAACACATTGAGATAATATAACATATCCTATAAGCTGACCTTGTCTAACATCGGTATCCTATTTTTAGCCCACTATTTGTGTATCCTGATACCGCAACAATTCATCAATAGTTCACTTTTTTGTCATCTGTTACACTTTAATGTAATACAACTTTCATGATTTTTCACATACGCTTTTTGACTTTACCCTGCGGTAACTCATAACACCACAAAAGCAGCAGAAAAAGCCACCACCCAACGTGAAAATTTATTTACCCAACAACGACTTATATCCGTCATAAAAGCGCCAAACTTGTCACAAATTAGCGCATTTTTTTACACAAAAACATAAAATTTGTGTCATTAAGCCCGCCTATGCTCTCTCAGGTTTTGTGCTACCACGTGTAGCACGATCCTCAAACCCAACATTGATAAAATTCAGGAACATAAACATGAAGACGAACTGGATTGCACCAGTCAGTGCTTTAGCATTGGCTGTATCCGCTGCGACTCATGCCCAGGTATTACCCGAAGCGCAAAGTAATAGCGCCTGGTATACCGACGGTCAGGCTCAAATCAGCAGTAAACTGGCCAGAGCGCCAAAACAAAAAGCGAAAAATGTCATTTTATTTGTGGGTGATGGAATGGGTGTTTCAACCCTGACCGCTGCCCGTATCTTACAAGGCCAACAGCAAGGTAACTCCGGTGAAGAGGGTTACCTGAGCTTTGAAACCTTTCCTTTTTCTGCACAAGTAAAAACCTATAACGTTGATGCCCAAACGCCCGATTCAGCCGGTACTATGACGGCCATGATGTCAGGCCTAAAAACCGATGTTGGTGTTATCGGGGTCGATGAAGATATCGTTCGTGGTGATTGCGCGACCGTTGCGGGTAATGAAGTGGTTACTGCTCTTGAACTGGCGGAAATTAAAGGTCTATCTACAGGCATTATCTCTACTGCCCGTATTACCCATGCCACACCTGCCGCCACTTATGCCAAATCAGCGGATCGCAACTGGGAAGATATCTCTGATATGCCAGCAAGTGCGGCAGGCAACTGTGCCGATATTGCCGAGCAGTTGGTTAATTTCGAAAATCATCTGGAGAATCGTTATCCGGGCATCGATGTTGATGGTATCGAAGTTGCGCTGGGAGGTGGTCGCCGCCACTTTTTGCCGAACGACGAAGCATTCAACTCCCCGGATGCTGCCAGCAGCATTGAAGGTGATCGTACCGATGGCCGCGACTTAACAGCTGAATGGCAGGCGCAATATGAAAATGGTGTCTACGTCTATGATCAGACAGGCTTTGAATCTATTGACGCCAATTCGGTTGAGCGTATTTTTGGTTTGTTCAACGAATCACACATGCAGTATGAAGCGGATCGCGGCAACGATATCGCCGGAGAGCCCTCAATTGCCGAAATGACCTCAAAAGCCATCGATGTGCTGGATAACAACGACAAAGGCTTTTTTCTGATGGTTGAATCGGGTCGTATAGATCACGGCCATCACGCTGGCAGCGCCTACGGTGCACTGACTGACGCCATCGCATTTGCCGATGCAGTTCAGGCCGCTATGGATGCCACTGATCCTGACGAAACCTTGATTTTGGTTACGGCTGATCACAGCCATGTATTTACCATCGCAGGTTATCCCAAACGCGGCAACCCGATTTTGGGACATGTGGTAGCCGTAGGCGCAGACGAGCCCTCTTTGGCTGCTGACGGCTTGCCTTACACCACAGTAGGTTACACCAATGGATTGGGGTATCGCGATCTGGGCACTGAAACCGATGCCGATGCCACCTATGCACTGGATGCAATGACAGGCCGTGTCGATACCTCCGCCATTGACACCACACAATCCGGTTATCACCAGGAAGCCACGATCCCACTGGGTTCTGAAACTCATGCTGGTGAAGACATCTCCTTACATGCCATGGGCCCTGGCTCTCAATATGCGCAAGGCGTGATTGAACAGAGCGTGGTATTCCATCTGATAGACCAGGCGCTTGACCTGGTAGACTAAGGAAGAATTAAAAATGAACAAGTTTATCTATACATTAATTGCAGCTTCCGTTATCGGTCTATCAGGCTGCTCCGGAGATGATGGTGATCAGGGCCCGGCGGGTCCACAAGGTACACAGGGACCGGCAGGCCAGGACGGTTCAAATGGTACTGACGGAACTAACGGCACGGATGGCACAAACGGTGCTGATGGTACTGATGGTCTGAATAGCCTGATCAGTCAGACGGCTCTGCAGGTTGGTAATGCAAATTGTCGCAATGGTGGCGTGCAAATTGATTCCGGTCTGGATAGCAACAACGACGGAGTTTTGGACGCCAGTGAAGTGACCGCAACCGAATATGTGTGTTCTCCAACACTACTGGCCCTGGATGACACGGCCCTGGAATCCAGCCGCACAAACGATTACTTTATTGCGGGCCAGGCAGAAATCAGCACGGCTCAGGCGGTATGGGCTGATGTTACTGACCCTACTGCTCAGCGCGCACTTAAACATGCCGAGGCAAAAGGATTAGTCGTAGAGAAAATCGCGGCACGTGACATCGCCGATGTCCGTGGCAAAGCGAAAAATGTCATCCTGTTCGTGGGTGATGGCATGGGCATTTCTACGGTTACCGCTGCGCGTATTCTTGACGGTCAAAACAAGGGACTGGATGGCGAAGAACACGTACTGGCCATGGACAACATGCCGTTTTCAGGTTTTTCAAAAACCTACAACGTCGATGCGCAAACACCGGATTCAGCCGGTACTATGACAGCCATGGTAGCTGGTGTTAAAACCGATGTAGGTGTAATTGGTGTCGCCGAAGGCGTAGAGCGCGGCAGCTGCGCTTCTGTAGCCGGTAACGAACTGGTTACCGCGCTGGAACTGGCAGAAATTGCCGGCAAAGCGACCGGTATTATCTCTACCGCGCGTATTACTCACGCAACACCCGCAGCCACCTACGCAAAATCCGCCGATCGCAACTGGGAAGACATCTCAGATATGCCCGAAACTGAAATTGCCTGTGAGGACATCGCTTCTCAGTTAGTGAACTTTGAAGCCAACCTGGAAGCGCGCTTTGATGGATTAGACGTAGATGGTATCGAAGTGGTGATGGGTGGCGGTCGTCGTCATTTCTTGCCCAGAGACGCCGCGTTCAATTCTCCTGATGCAGCCAGCGATGTGGAAGGTGACCGAACGGATGGACGCGATTTGACCGCCGAATGGCAAACGACTTATGCCGATGGCATATACGTGTATGACCAAACCGGATTTGATGCTATCGATGCTGCAACTACAACCCGGGTATTTGGTCTGTTTAACGAGTCACATATGCAGTATGAAGCAGACCGTGGAAATGATATTTCGGGTGAACCTTCAGTCGCTGAAATGACCGCAAAGGCGATTGACATCCTGGACAACGACAGTGATGGTTTCTTCCTGATGGTGGAATCTGGTCGTATCGATCACGGGCATCACGCCGGAAGTGCCTACGGGGCGCTGACAGACACGATTGCTTTCGACGATGCCGTACAAACCGCCATCAATATGACCAGTGACAGTGACACGCTGATCGTGGTTACCGCTGACCACAGTCACGTATTTACCATTGCAGGGTACCCTAAGCGCGGCAACCCGATACTGGGCAAGGTAGTGCCGGTTGGCTCAGAGGAAGTCTCTTTAGCTGCTGATGGCATGCCTTACACCACACTGGGTTACACCAACGGTTTAGGTTTCCAGGATCTTGGTAGTGAGACAGACGCTGACGCAGCATACGCTTTTGCACCGGTGACCGGTCGCGTGGACTTAAGCGATGTGGACACTACTGCGCCAGGATTTCACCAGGAAGCGTTAGTGCCCTTGACGTCAGAAACGCATGCGGCTGAAGATGTTGGCATTTATGCCAGTGGTCCCGGCGCACATCTGGTGACAGGTACCAATGAACAAAGTGTCATCTTCCACGTGATGGATTACGCGGCAGATTTTGTGAAAAAAGCCAACGACACACTCAATTAAGCACAGCTTAATGTGTTAGCAATAAAACGGGACCATACTGGTCCCGTTTTTAACCCAATCAAGCAATTTAACACTATTATGAAACCCGCAATTAAGTTAATCATTGGCGTTTTTTCGCTGCTAATGCCCGTTCTCTCGGGCGCCCAAAGCCTGTTAAGCGCGAAGTATGAAATCGCGATCACCAGCCAGGACCATCCCGAAAAGGTCAGACACTTTACGCTATGGCGCAATAAACATAATCAGGTCATACACCAGCATAATGACCAACAGGTGGCCCAATACTGGACCCTGCAAAACAACCACAAGGTAAAACTGATCACCTTGTTTGATAGTCATCAACGGGGCATTGAATACGCAGCAGCAGACATTAAAGGCCACCAGCAACGTGACTGGTCAGAGAAATGGCAATTGTTGAGCAACGATTTTCTGCGTGAGTTGCAACTGGTTCGCACTTATGATGATGAACAATTTGGCAAAGTGGCAGTACTCAGTAAACAGGCAACCGAAAATCGTTTCACCGTAGAATGGTTGCCCGAATTGTCATTAGTAAAATCAATCACTAACGACAGTGCACAAAGTAAGGAAACCTGGGTTTTGCACTCGGTTTCCAGTGATGCGCAACACGTTGAACAACAATGGCAGGCATGGGCTCGTTACTATCTGACCGACTATGCTGACATTGGGGACAATGAATCCGATCCGTTTTTAATGCAAATGATCAACCTTGGATTTGTCGAGGAAGCCGCTTCCGGTTTTTACAATGACAAAGGTCAGCCGATTAAAGGTCAACACAGCCATCATCACTAAAGGCTGAAACACAGAGAGCGCGCTACCGGCGTTCTCTGTCTCCTTGCATAACAACTTGCAAACATCAGTTTGCAGGCCGGCAAGTTGTGTTATTGTAGGCTCTGTTGCCCCCTAATTTCACAACAAATTTTTATCGCCGCGCATGCCATCAGAACAATTTTTCACAGCACTCAAGGCTATAGGTCAGCGGGCTGAAAGCGAGATCAGCAAGACCGACTATTACCACATGCGTATTATTGGTCTTGCCGGTCACGGCAGCTTTTTGTTGGGTGTCTACTGTGCTGTGCAGCAGTATATGCTACCAGCCGCTGTCCTGATGGCATGGTCTTTAATGATTAGTTGGCTGTTAATGCACCACATCGGTCATGGCGGATATAACAAAATAGCCGGTATTCCCAGACGCTACCATTCAAAGCACTATGCTCAGGGGTGGCGACGCTACATTGACTGGTTTGACTGGATTAAACCGGAAGCCTGGAATTATGAACACAATTACCTGCATCACTCTTTTACCGGAGAACTAAAAGATCCGGACCTCGTAGAGGAAAACCTGGACTGGCTGGCCAAAGCAAAACTGCCGGTGCCATTGAAAAAGCTAATCTTGTTGTTTTTCGCACTCACCTGGAAAGTCACGTATTATTCAGCCCGCACCCTGTCATTTCTTCGGGGCCACAACAAAGTCACCTTTGCTAATTTTCTGGATATTCGCCAGAAATCCCAGCGAGTAATGTGGCTGCAATTGTTCCTCCCCTACGGACTTTTTCATTTTGCCTTGTTGCCACTGCTCGTGGAGTGGTGGTTCTCAGCGGGTGGGTCATTTCTGCTTTGCCGGATCGTCGCAGAGCTGCTGCACAATTTACATACCTTCATTATCATAGTTCCCAACCATGCCGGTGAGGATTTATGTCGCTTTCACGATATCCAAAAACAACAGCGACGAGGCGATAGTTATTATCTGCGACAGATTTTGGGTTCAGCAAACTATCATTGCGGAAATGAGTGGCTGGATCTGTCGCAAATGTACCTGAATTACCAGATTGAACACCACCTTTTTCCGGCACTTCCCATGCGCCAATATCGACGCATTCAACCTCAGGTCAAAGCACTGTGTTTACAGCATGGGGTACCCTACATTCAGGAAAGTGTCTGGCAAAGACTGAGTAAAATGGTCGCCATCGCCACCGGATGCCAAAAAATGCAAACTACGGTGCCGGTTAATATTTCACAGCGGTGAGTATTCTTTGGCTAACTGCTTGATTTTTAGGCTGTCATTGGGATGTCACAGTTTTGCTGCTTGCGCCTAAAGATCACGCGCTATAAACTGCCAACATAAGGCCGTCCGGACCAGCTCCGGCAGCGTTTATACCTTCATTCACGGATTAAAAAATAATAAGCATGTCTGAACACGCAGTAGAATTAAAAGGTACGGGGTTTACCTTGTCGGTGGTGAAAATTACCCACCCGGATCTGGAAAAAGTCAAAGCCGAGTTGTCTCAAAAAATCGCACAGGCTCCGCAGTTTTTTAATCTTGCTCCTGTGGTCATTAATCTGGAAGCCAGTGAGGTGATGCCAGATTTCGCCTCACTCAAGTCATTATTAGCCGATTTAAAACTGTTGCCCGTTGGTATTACAGGTTGTCCGGACGCTCATAAACAGGCGGCAAACGATGCCGGATTTGCCTTACTCAATGCTCCAAAGAAAGCCTCTCAGGGCGTGACTCAGAGCAACGAGACGCCTGCGCCTCAGGTAGTCGAGAAAGTAGTCAAAGTGGCGGAATCCGTGCCCAGTCGTATTGTTCAGCAAACGTTGCGCTCAGGTCAGCAAATTTACGCCAAAGGCGGTGATTTAATTGTTATTGGCTCGGTCAGCAACGGAGCCGAAGTTATTGCTGATGGCAATATTCATATTTATGGCGCCCTGCGAGGCCGAGCCATAGCCGGTGCGTCTGGCAACAATGATGCAAGAATTTTTTGCCGAAAGCTCCAGGGCGAATTGATCAGTATCAACGGTCACTATTGGACCTCAGATCAACTTCAGGCGCATTGGGAGCAGTCGGTGTGTATTTCATTAAATGGTGAACAACTGTCGGTTTTATCATTAGACATTTAATTTAGGAACATATATGTCACGAGTTATCGTAGTTACTTCCGGAAAAGGCGGTGTTGGCAAAACTACCAGCAGTGCCGCCATCGGTACCGGTCTGGCTCTGAAGGGCCACCGAACTGTTATCGTGGATTTTGACATCGGTTTGCGAAATCTGGACCTTATCATGGGGGTTGAGCGCCGCGTGGTCTACGACTTCGTTAATGTCATTAACGGTGATGCCAACCTGAACCAGGCATTGATCAAAGACAAACGCGTGGAAGGTCTGTATATACTGCCCGCTTCGCAAACCCGTGACAAAGACGCACTAACCCGGGAAGGGGTCGAAAAGGTTCTGGAAGAGCTCAGACAAAGTTTCGATTTTATTATCTGCGACTCACCGGCGGGTATTGAGCAGGGTGCCTTGATGGCGCTGTATTTCGCCGACGAAGCCATTGTCGTCACCAATCCGGAAGTATCCTCGGTGCGTGACTCGGACCGAATTCTGGGAATTCTGGCATCGAAGTCTCGTCGCGCTGAACAGAATATGGAACCGGTCAAAGAGCACCTGTTGTTAACCCGATACAACCCGACCCGGGTAACCGCGGGCGAGATGTTGAGCGTTGATGACGTCAACGAAATCCTGGCTATTTCACTGTTGGGAGTTATTCCCGAATCACAGGCGGTGTTAAAAGCGTCCAATATTGGTGAGCCGGTGGTAATGGACCAGGAAAGTGATGCTGGCCTGGCATACCAGGATGCCATCGCACGACTTTTAGGTGAAAAACTGGATTTTCGCTTTTTAACAGAAGAGAAAAAGGGCTTGTTGAAGCGCTTATTCGGGGGGTAATCAGCGATGTCATTATTAAACTACTTCCGCCCCAAGAAAAAGCCCGCCGCCTCAGTGGCCAAAGAGCGACTGCAGATTATCGTGGCTCATGAACGTAAAAAACGGGCAGGACCCAGTTGGTTACCGCAAATGGAACGCGACATTCTTGCTGTGATCAGCAAATACGTGGAAATTGGTCCGGACGCCATTTCAGTGCAACTGGAACAAACTGAAGATGATCTGTCGGTGCTGGAACTGAATGTCACCTTGCCGGAATAAGGGGTTCCGGCCGACAACGCGTTAATCCGAAAATCCGGCGGTGATGGCCTGCAGTTCGCCGCTTTTTTTCATTTGATACAAGGTGCCATCCAGCGCTCTTCTAAACGCCTTCTGCCAGGGATATTGGCCTGAGGCGATACCTGGTTCTGAATAGCCAATATAGCCATCATCTCTGCCGGCAATTGCCGCCTGAAACAAACGCAGATGAGTTTCGGACTTGTACTGTCCGGAGGTTTTAAGCTTTTTCATGTGATACTGATAGGCCAGCTTTTCCATCAGAATGCAATCGTTGCGTCCCGATGCCACCATCATCAACAGTAAATTTGCCCCATCCACTTCGTGATAGTTAATGGCTTTTTGATGCAACAAAGTGCGAAACTCCGCACCGCCCCAACCATCGTATCCCCGCATGTTACCAATGGTTTTCCCGATAAAATCCGACGGCCACTGCAGTGATGTTGCGCTGTTAACTTTGCTGTTGCAGATAACCAATACGGTTTCTTCGTACAATGGATAAGAATAAGGATAAAGATAAGGCCAGTCATGGGCGTGAAAATAAGTTGGCGAGAAAGCAAAACCCTCGCCTCGCTCCATCAGATGTTTGCCGCGATTCCAGGGCACGGGTTCAAAAATAACGCTGTAGTCTGCCATTTTATCGAATGCAGCGGTGAGAATTTCAATATACAAACCCTGCACCCGACCATCTTTGACATAGCTATAGGGCGGATAACCGTCATCCACATGGATTTTCACTTCAACTTTGGCCTGGAGGCTCAAACTCATCGCCAACAGCATAAACCACAGACTACAACACCTGAACATGTACAATCCCAAAATCACCCTATCAGGAGTAAAAGTTAGTTTCAGTATAGAGGGAATGAAGTCACTTGTCTGGCCAGAATAGCAGATTTATCTCCAGGTTGTGGATCAGGTTCCCGTCGCAGCTCTGTGTTCGGTATTTGCCAATAAACCAGCGTCATGGCAGGGCGGTGAGGACAGATCAAGGGCACACAACTCTGTTGTCCACAGCGGTTCCATATCAGCCACGTCTGGCACTGAGATTAAATCTACCAGTGATTTATCTTCCAGAGGACCAATAACCACCCTAAATCGGGTCAGACTGCTGTCGGGGCTTTCAACAATATGGGTGTTGTAATTGCGATAGATCATACTGCGTTCATAGGCATACTTTAAATCATTGAAACTACCCGCCACCGCGTATACCTCGGCACGGCCCGGTTCAACCAGAATAGTAGTACGCCTGGCAGATGGCGTAGAAAGGTTGCCCTCAACGACTGACAATGTTTCATGATTTACTGCTGCAACCGAGGCGTCCGAAGGGTCGGATAGCACACCATCGGAGTGGCTATCTGCAGCCTGCTCTGCCACTAAAGTGGCTTCAACGGGTTCGTCACAAATTGCCTCATCCGTCAAATAACGATGAAGTGCGCAGTCTTTATCCATTACCGCTGATAGGGCGTGATCGCTTAAGCCTTTGCCGGTGATCAGGTAACTGATCCCACCAACCGCTAACAGCTCCAGTGAAGCACATCCGGAAACACAGGTAACGGCCACACACAACGAGGAGACCTTGATTAGCTTTTGCATACGTTTTCCACAACGTCAGTTTCCTGACAATTTACTGATTCAGGGGTAATTGCTCATTAAACAGGCAATGTTCGGGCCAAAAATTAGAAATCATTGTTCTGAACACGCAACCTGGTTAGACTCATATCACATCCAATAGCAGTAATTCTGTCCGGTTGTTACGCTCACAGCCGTACCTGAGCCGCAGTTTTACGCACACATATCAACCATCCATGCAAAAAAATTACAGTCTGGTGACCGGCTACATTATGGCGGCGATAGTCATTTCCATCTGGAGTGGTTTTATCGTTGTTTCCCGTTATGGCGCCACTAATGCATTGCTCAACTATGATTTGATCGCCCTGCGCTATGGGGTCGCTACGCTGGTATCCATACCCGTATGGTGGTTTTTCTCGGCAAGGATAAACTTTTTCCATTATCGCTACCTGTTGCTCGCTCTGTTCGGCGGGCTTTGTTACGCGTTTTGTGCATTTAGTGCCTTCGCTCTGGCTCCGGCCAATCACGCTGCAGTGTTTTTACCCGGTTTTATGCCGGTGGCCATCAGTCTGTGCATATGGCTGATTCTGGGTACCAGGGTGCAGGGCAAGCAGTTAATCGCGCTTGGAATTATCTCGGCCGGCATTGTTTTACTGGCGTTAAATACTCTGACGGTGAGTGCAGATACCCTCAGAGGCGATCTGTTGTTTATGGGCGCGGCATTCAGTTGGGGGGTTTTTAATGCCCTTTTAAAAAAGTGGCACCCGGACCCCTATGCCACCGTTGCTGCAGTATCTTTGTTTACTTCCGTCGTGTACTTACCACTGTTTCTGATGTACCTGCCTTCAAATCTGGGCAGTGCTCCGGACGCAGAAATTTGGCTTCAGGCCGGATATCAGGGCGTTTTAGCGGCTGTAGTACAGTTGTTATTGTACGTTAAGGCAGCGAAAACTATTGGAGCCAATAACATGGCCGTAACTATGGCCTTTGTGCCTGTTCTTGCGGCTTTGCTGGCTGTACCGGTTTTGCAGGAGCAGATCACCGTATTTATTGCGGTGAGTTTGTTGTGTGTAACCGGTGGGGCCATTTATGGCAATATCCACGGCAACAAAAATCGCCACAAAGACGAAATCAATTAGACGAAATTAAATAATGGCTTTGATGCCTGCTGCTGGCAGGCATTGTCGGTCGTTTCTTTTTGCCTGAGTGAAGTTACGGCAACCGGGGCGGTTGCACCGCCAAGTGACGTTAATTCAGGGACGTCCATCGCCGCTTTCAGACCGCTCATTGTTATCGCGTCGGTCACCATTATTTCGGCCATTGCGCTGTGCATCCGCAGCGAGAAACACGTTGCGCTGCAATTCACTGCCAATCGCAGTATTGCGGCGAATAATATCAGACAAACGCGTGTCCTCGACCCGCTTTATCTGGTCCTCTGATAAGCTGTTCTGATACCAGAAGCGGTCGCCGTCGCGAAGTGCCACAAACTGACGTTGCAGGATGTAAAAAAACAACTCCCCCACCATCGCATCTTCATAGTGGTCTTCAGCCAGACCACCCACCCACATATCTATATCGTCAACCGTTTCATAAGCGGCTGCCAGGGCGGTTTGTACCAACACATCGGAGCTAATTTCAGAAAAGTCGGATACCGGCACCAGGCCCATGTCCTGCCGGGCCTGATTGTAAGAGGCTAGTCCGTGGTCCCGACCGCGCTGAATATTCAGCGACACCAGATCAAAACCACCAGCGCCTGGCGGGCCAAATAAAAAGTTACGTACATCATCTATGACATAGTTGTCGATCGTCTGACAAACCTGACTTGCCAGTCCCCTCAATATCGGTTCCAGCCCCTCGTTGATGATTTCATCGGGGCGGAAAAACGCCTCTCTCAACGACAGGTGCCCGGCTGCAATTTCTTCTCCGTTTTCATCTAACCGCAGTATTTGTGGGCTCAATAAACTATGCCCCAGACGATAGGCTGCCGTGGAAAATTCGTTGGCAATGTCAGCATTGAGCGTGGCATCGTAACCCCGATAAGCAGGAATGCCGTTGCGGCCCAGCAACAGGGGTAAAAATTCACGGTAGGTGATTACCTGCATCTGTGCCGTTATGATATCTCTGGCAGCCTGATAGATTTCCTCACCACTTAAATCAGGCTGATCACGTCTGATCCGACGAGCCTGACGATTGTGCTCCCGGACAAAAAGCGTGTGCATGGTGGTTAATCCCACCTGCTCGTTGGCCCTCACATCTCCTGCCAGAAACAATGTGTTTGCCGTACCACCGGCATTCGCTAATCCGGACTCATTAAAAGGCAGTAACCGTCCTTCACTGGTTTTTAGCTGGCCCGAACCATCTGACAGACGCAACGCCTCAGCCCGCTGCGCGGAAGATCCATAAACGTTAGAAGCATCTATCCAGGCCGTTATCTCGTTGATTTGCTGCCTTGGATTCTCCTGGTCGGTACCTGATTCAAGATCATAAACGGATCGGTTAAGGGGAATTTCCGCAATACCTGTACTCAGGGGATCAAAAAAACGATCCCCGGCCGGGACAAGGATGTTGGCCGGTTCTTCCGGATCAATACCATCGGTCAAATCGATATCATGGTCGAGGAATTGCCCCCACTGCCACATAAAATCGGTGACTGAATGACTATTGGGGACAACGTGGTCTTGCGCGAACACCAGATTGCTGATCAATCTGGGCGAAGGGCGATTTTCACCGGCCAGGCTGCTGATACCATCGCTGTACCCACTGCGTGTATAGCGCTGTAACACAGTATGAGTTGCCCCCATAGCGGAATTCTCAATATTATTATTACGACCATCAATGGCTCTGACCTCAAAAACCGGGGTTTCTGGCTGGGGCCGCGCATCGCGCTCAATATTGCGTACCGGAGAAACCCGATTGGTTTTATTTTCGGAATTAACCTGTGTTGCGTTTGCTGCTTGTTCCGGGTTTTGCTGAGCCAGTGCTAAACTGCCGGTCATGGTGGTGACAATGTATAGTATCAGGGTACTTAGTCGCATCTTGTTCTCCAAACTGCGGATTGTTTACCCTATACAACGCGTACAATTACCAATGGTTGACATTGATTTACGAAAAACTGACAAAATATTTTATTAACTGAGAATCAGAGAAGGTGATATGAAACAATTGAGCTTATTTGGCAATATCGCCATCCTGTTTAGTGCTTTTTACAGTCAACTGTGTTTTGCCCATGGCGATGCTCATTATCTGGGTAACAGTGCCGTTCTGGTACAAACTGAACAAAAAAAATCCTGTTTGATCCATTTTTCCATAACGATTTTGGTATTTATCAACTGGTACCGGAAGCAATGCACAGCGCCATCATGGCCGGTGCACCGCCCTACGACAACATCGACGCAATCGTGATAAGCCACGCCCATGAAGATCACTTTTCGGCTTACGATGTAGCTGAATACCTCTCTAAATTTCCAGACACGGTCTTAGTCGCTCCCCAGCAAGCGATTGATATGCTGAAAGAATATCGGGTGCCCAAACAACAGCTCCATGCCTTTAATCTGGATTTCAAAGCAGCGCCTGAGCAACAATTCATTAAGGGAATGCAGATCAGTGCCTTACGCATTCCTCATGCCGGATGGCCAGGCAGAAAAGATGTTCAGAATTTAATCTTCAGAGTGCAGTTGGGTGACAATTTCTCAGCAATGCATATGGGGGATGCCGATCCGGATGATAGCCATTACCTCCCCTACGAGGCGTTCTGGCAAGAGCAAATGACGTCCGTGAATTTTCCACCCTATTGGTTTTTTATGTCTGCGGAAGGCAGAGATATCCTGTATGAAATTTTGAATGTGAAAAAGCACATAGGGGTTCATGTGCCCAAACAAGTACCCAAATACCTGAAAGACAGTGATTACCGGTATTTTTCTACGCCAGGAGAAGTGCAAAGTATTGAATAACCCAGGTTATTTTTGACATAATTCAGCAATAACAGTGCACTATCTTAGACTGTTACAAAAAGCGATAACGCGCAAATTCCATACAAACCGTTCGAAACGCCTGGTTTTTCACCATTTGAACGTAAAATAATCAGATTAGTGGCAATATCCCTGATCTATTTTGCAAAAATGGTGTATACTGCCGCGCAATTTTTTTTTAACTCCAAAAAGTGAAGCCATGACAGACTTAGCTAAGTACAGAAATATTGGTATCTTCGCTCACGTAGACGCGGGGAAAACAACTTCTACAGAACGTATTCTTAAACTTACCGGTAAAATCCATAAAACCGGTGAGGTACATGACGGTGAATCAACTACCGACTTCATGGAACAGGAAGCAGAACGTGGTATTACCATCCAGTCAGCTGCAACAACCTGTTTCTGGAAAGATCACCGCTTAAACATTATCGATACTCCAGGACACGTTGACTTTACAGTTGAAGTATACCGTTCACTGAAAGTACTTGACGGTGGTGTAGGTGTATTCTGTGGTTCAGGTGGTGTTGAGCCACAGTCAGAAACTAACTGGCGCTATGCTAACGAATCTGAAGTATCTCGTATCATTTTCGTTAACAAACTGGACCGTATGGGTGCAGACTTCTACCGCGTTGTTGGTCAGGTTAAGAATGTATTGGCGGCTAACCCGCTGGTAATGACTCTGCCTATCGGTATCGAAGACGAATTCAAAGGTGTTGTAGATGTACTTTCTCAGAAAGCGTACATCTGGGATGATTCTGGTCTGCCAGAAAACTACGAAGTAGTTGATATCCCTGCAGATATGGTTGATAAAGCGGCAGAATACCGCGAGCAATTGATCGAAACTGCGGTTGAGCAAGACGACGATCTGATGATGGCTTACATGGACGGCGAAGAGCCTTCTATCGAAGACATCAAGCGTTGTATCCGTAAAGGTACACGTGATCTGGCATTCTTCCCAACTTACTGTGGTTCTGCTTTTAAGAACAAAGGTATTCAGTTGGTACTAGACGCCGTTGTTGATTACTTGCCTTCTCCAACAGAAGTTGATCCTCAGGATCTGACTGACGAAGAAACTGGTGAGCCTACTGGCGAAGTTGCAACAGTATCTGTTGACGAGCCGTTCCGTGCTCTGGCGTTCAAAATCATGGACGACCGTTTCGGTGCATTAACCTTTATCCGTATTTACTCTGGCAAGCTGAACAAAGGTGACACCATCCTTAACTCTGCAACAGGTAAAACTGAGCGTATCGGCCGTATGGTTGAGATGCACGCAGACGAGCGTACAGAATTAACTTCTGCACAAGCGGGTGACATCATCGCTGTTGTCGGTATGAAGAACGTACAAACTGGTCACACGTTATGTGATCCTAACAACCCTTGTACGCTTGAGCCGATGATCTTCCCTGAGCCAGTAATCTCTATTGCTGTTAAGCCTAAAGATAAAGGCGGCAACGAGAAGATGGGGATCGCTATCGGTAAACTGGTAGCTGAAGATCCGTCCTTCCAGGTTGAAACTGACGAAGAGTCTGGCGAAACCATCCTGAAAGGTATGGGTGAGCTGCACTTAGATATCAAAGTAGACATCCTGAAGCGTACTTACGGTGTTGAGCTGGAAGTAGGTCAACCTCAGGTTGCTTACCGTGAAAGCATCACTGCGCCTATCGAAGATTCTTACACTCACAAGAAGCAGTCTGGTGGTTCTGGTCAGTTCGGTAAGATCGACTACCGCATCCGTCCGGGTGAGCCAAATTCTGGCTTCAAATTCGAATCTGTGGTTGTTGGTGGTAACGTTCCTAAAGAATTCTTCCCTGCCATCGAAAAAGGCTTCAAGTCTATGATGGACCAAGGTGTTCTTGCTGGTTACCCGGTACTGGACGTTGAAGTTGAGTTGTACGACGGTGGTTTCCACGCAGTTGACTCCTCGGCTGTAGCCTTCGAAATCGCTGCTCGTGGCGCATATCGTCAGTCTATGCCTAAAGCTGGCCCGCAATTGATGGAGCCAATCATGAAGGTTGACGTATTCACGCCAGACGATCACGTTGGTGACGTAATCGGTGACTTAAACCGTCGTCGCGGCATGATCAAAGACCAGGAAGCTGGTGCAACAGGTGTACGTGTTAAAGCTGACGTACCTCTGTCTGAAATGTTTGGTTATATCGGTCACCTGCGTACTATGACTTCAGGCCGTGGTCAGTTCTCTATGGAGTTCTCACACTACATGCCTTGTCCTAATGCAGTAGCTGAAAAAGTTATCGAAGAAGCCAAAGCGCGTAAAGCAGCTAAATAAGTGCTTCTGACAAGCTGAATCAAAAAGCCCCGGCAAATGCCGGGGCTTTTTTTATGCAGAATCGGTTAAAAACAAGAACAGTAAAACAGGCTTACCCCTGGCGCATAACCTCCTGCCAGTCGTTTTCCAACTTTGCAATCAATTGCCCCAGTTCCTGACCTGATTCATAAGGGTTTGTTTCCCAGCCTTCAAGTTGACCGTCAAACTCGACCGCTTTGTCTTTCAATAAATGTAACAAGTAACTCAAATTTGGGGTATTCGGAACAATACTTATATTGGCCCAGCAGCGCCATTTATTCAGATGTTGCTGAAACGCATCTATATCGGTATCAAAACCTTCACAAGCAAGGAGTTCCGCGAGTTTTTTAGCGCCCGACTCAGAGCTATGTTCAAGGTAAAATGATAAGGAAACCCGCGTGTTGATATCCAGATTGCGATGTTTTAATCCAATGGTTATTTCTCTAATCCATTCTATTACTGATCTGTTTTCTGGTATCATTCGTGGCCTCCGGACAGTTTTACTGTCGCCTGTAAACGAGTCGAATATAATAATTAAAAATCAGTGACATTACTGATGTCAGCAGAGAGTTAGGTATACATTTTAATACCTTAATAGTATATCACGTTATACGCCCCCCTCGCCGGCCATACCCCAATCAGCGTGACATTGCATTGTTTTTGAATTAACTGCGCAATAAAATACCCTGTATCGGATTAATCCTGCGGTGGCGCAATGAACAGAAGACAAAAGACGTGTGAGCTACATTCAGAGACAAGTGTCGCAAACAAGCACACAATTGAAGCATTTTCTCTCGCCACCAGCCAAAACCTGAAATTGAATCTCAAAGCGATTTGGGAAGAACTCGCGCGTCAATCAAGAGGCCAGGAAAATGTCCTGTGTTTCCCTTATCATTTGATCCGGCAACAAAGTGAGCAACAGGCTGTTGCTTGCCGCCATAGCTATTCAGGTACCCCCTTAACACGCAGTGAATCCCGTCACATCCAAAGTATTGAAGTTGAAATTCTGGCTCTGGATACGGCATTTAAGTGCAGCTCGTTTAATGTCGGTAACGAGTTTTATGCCGACATCAACCGGTTACTGCTTGCATTAAAAATTATTTTTCAGGAGTTTAAAGACAATATCAATGCGGACTACCAGGCGCGTCTTGTGCTATTTGAACAACACATCACGCAGTTGATAGCAGAATTAGTCGAACTCATCACTCATAAATGATTGGTCACAACCGCGGTTCGCTGTGATTTAGACCAAAAATTCACTTAAATTCCTAATAAAAATTGGTTAATTTCACAAAACCGTCTTCGAAAATCACTATCCCTTTGTTTTTATTGAATTTTATATATGGCCTCAGATTTGCTGACCAGAGTATGACGTAGAAAAAGAAAACGAGGAAGCCCCTATGTACTCAGATGAAGATCTCAACGAAGCAATCGGAAAGGGTATCTTTAGCACCCAATCCGTTAACGAATTCAGACAGCACTTTGCGCAATCTCGCAATATCCATCAGGTTGATGAAGAAAACTTTCGACTGCTCAGCGGTTTCAATGATGTTTTTGTGGTTATTGCCAGTGCCCTGCTTCTGGCCTCATTGACCTGGCTGGGCTTTGAAAATCAGCCGGTTTTAGGCGCAATCGCATTAGCCGCCGGCTCCTGGGGGTTAGCAGAAGTATTTGTTAAACGAAAACGCATGGCGCTGCCCGCCATAGGGTTGTTGATTACCTTTCTGGCGGGGCTATTCGCAATACCGGTTACCCTGTTCGGTGCTGAGCAGCAGGTGCATGAGGCTCAGTTTATCGCCGCCGGACTACTGACAGTCTTTGGCGCCTGGGTTCACTGGCAACGATTCCGTGTCCCGGTAACAGTTGCAGCAGGTATGATAGCGCTATTGCTGGGCACCTTTGGGGTATTATTCCTGCAATATCCAGAAATACGTTACTTTTATCAACCTTATCTTGCCGTTGCGGGGTTATTGACCTTTGCTGTTGCAATGTATTGGGATGCCCGGGACCCGCTAAGACAAACCCGTAATTCAGACATCGCTTTCTGGTTGCACCTGTTATCAGCGCCGCTGATTGTGCATCCCATATTTAGCACGCTGGGCATATTTTCAGGGGTAACTGGTTACTCTACCGCGCTGTTAGTGTTAGCTCTGTACGCGCTGCTGGCATTAATATCTATTATTGTCGACAGACGGGCGATCATGGTTTCAGCTCTGGTATACGTGGTGTACGCAATGAGTGGTCTGTTGGAAAACTATGGACTCGTTAGTTATAGCATGGCTTTGACTGGTATCTTTATCGGCGGTAGTCTGCTGTTGCTGTCGGCCTACTGGCAGCAAACCCGTCACGCCATTGTTGCTCTGTTGCCGGGCAAAGCGCAGAGTTATTTACCGTCACTGCAATAGCGAAAAGGCAATTGCGCGGCGCCTGTCGCGCATTGTCAATTTTTAACTGAACCGTTATGGGTGTCGCTACCTTGAATATCAGAGACTGGCACATCTGAAATTTGAATACCGCAGGAGCCTAGACCGGACTCGTCAGGCAGGCAGGCAAACTATCCGCACAAAGCCACAGGCCCTATAGATATTTTTTTAACATCGCTGTCAATATATCTCGTTTTATCGGCTTGGTAAGGTAATCGTTCATGCCGGCTTCTTTGCCCTTTTGCTTATCTTCTTTCATCGCATTGGCAGATAAGCCAATTATCGGAATGTCGTTGTAACCTTTATCCCGAATCGTTTTTGTTGCCGTATAACCATCCATTTGTGGCATCTGAATATCCATCAAAATGGCATCGTAATGGGGGAAATTGCTAATTTTACTGACGGCGACAACACCGTTTTCTGCTATATCAAAAGTCAGGCCCAATGTTTTCAAAAGCTCCCCGGCTACCACCTGGTTGATATCGTTATCTTCCACCAACAGGATATGTCCGTTTAAACGCGTTTCATGATATACAGTGGCGGCTGCACTGTCGGTAATATCGCTGCGTTCAGTGACAAAATCAGAAATAAAATTCTTAAATTGCAACGGGCTGAATGGCACGGCTAACGCCAGGTAACGGGCGTCCGTCATGTTTAAGGTATCTGAAATTAAAGTATTAATAATGATGCCAATCCGTATCCTGTTTTCCAGTAAACCCGGTAATTCACTTAAGAACTGTCGCAAATCCGCAGGAGACTCAATATCAATAAGTAAATGTGTTATATCCTGTCGTTGCAATAGCGTAGCCAGTGCCTGTTTCGCAACACGTTTGTTTCTCAGCCCCACACTGTCGCAATAGAACTCATCAATAAAATTTTTGTCAGTGACATAAATACTGTTTTCCGGCAAACAGGGCAGACCATCCAATATAGACGGTTGCTTTTTAAACGCACTGAGGGGTAATTGCACATAAAAGCAACTCCCCTTGCCGGGCTCTGATTCAGCGTCTATCTTTCCGCCCATCAAATTTAGTAGCTGAGTCACAATAGAGAGCCCCAACCCTGTACCACCATATTTTCTGTCGGTTGAACCATCTGCCTGCTCAAAAGGTTTGAAAATTTTCTCTAACTGCTCTTCATTCATGCCGATACCGGAATCTTTCACCGCGATACGCAACTGCAATTCATTGCCCTGAGTATTCAACTCACCGCCAAATCGAATTTCGATTTGGCCATGTTCCGTAAATTTGACGGCATTGTTACAGATATTCATCAGGATCTGTGAAAGTCGCAGTGGATCACCCACGACTTTGTTGGGCAGGTTGGGGTCAATATCCAGTTTGATCTGTAAGTTCTTTTCTTTTGTTCTCAGCGAAACTACCGAAATTAAATTATCAATAAAGCCATGCAGCTCAAAACTGCTTTTTTCGATTTCCATTTTACCGGCTTCAATTTTGGAAAAATCCAGAATGTCGTTGATTACCGTCATTAGTATTTCACTGGAATAGGACGCTTTTTCCAGATAAGAGCGCACCTCCTGTTGGTTCGTCTTTTTCGTGGCCAAATCGATTAATCCAATTATACCATTCATGGGGGTGCGAATTTCATGACTCATATTCGCCAAAAACATACTTTTGGAAATCGTTGCTTTCTCCGCTTTTGATTTCGCCTGCATCAATTCCTGATTCAGTTGCGTCATGCGGTCATTGGTATTCTGCGTCTCTGCGAGTAATTGTTGTGTTTCATTATTCTTGTCGCTAAACACCTGTGCCGCAATTGCCAAGGCGCCTATTTCATCTTTGCGCTCTAACCCAGGAATAGCACCGACCTTTTCATTTCTGGCCAGTTTGTTAAAGACTTCGGTAATAGACCTGATGGGCGTTAATATGCTTAAAACCGTATAAACCGCCGCGGCAAAAGCCAGCAAAATGGCAATGATAGAAAATAGATAACTATGAATTTCAGCTTTTTGCACCAGCTGTTGAGATTGTTGTCGGTTGCGTTCCAGCGTCTGTGCGACGTCTTCCACCAACGTAGTGCTGAGATACAGAAACTCGTTCGCCGCCCCGGCCATCACCACGTTCACCAAAAACAAATTTCCCTGAATTAACTGAGTCAGGGCCAAAAAATCACTACGTGCCGTTTCAATTTCTTTGAATTGTGCAGCGCGTATTGTCTCGGGTAACTCACTGAGTCTGGACTCAAGAAATAACAAGCTGTCATTAAACTGATTAATATGAACACTACTGGGTTGCACTGTATAGCGGATAGAAGCAATTTCTGCCTCACTGACATGCCAAAGTAATTGTTGAATGAGCGCGTGAAGCGATGGCTCATTTTTGATACCCATTAACCGGCTCTTTATCTCGTCCAGCCGTTTAATAGTGCCTTGCTTTAACAACTCTTCGCGTTTTGCACGGGCAGCCACCACCTGTTCGAAATTGGACTGATAATCCTGCAAGTGTGCCTGCATTCTTTGTAACAGGTTATCATTCAGCAAACTGGGTAAATCAGACTCGTGTAGTGCTTCAAATCGCGCAAGGTTCGCGTTGATTTTATCCATAGTTCGGGTGAACCGGGTAACCGCTGACGGACTTCCGGTATTGATAAACAACAGTACGGTGCGTTGCAGGTTTAACAGATCATATTCTATTTCTTTCACCTGCTTTAGATCAGCAAATGACAGCGCAGAATTATCCAGTGCCGTACTTAATTGCAACTGACTCTTTTGGTTGAGAAAGGTCTGCAGTAAAAACAGAACGATCAATGCAGCGATAACAAATATCAACTGTGAGCGAATTGATCTTAACATCCAGAAAATCCTTACCCGGTAATAAACTCATACCATTTTTGCAAACTGTATTCGTAGGTCGGCATCACGGTATTCCATACAGCTACATTCCCCAATCGCTCGGTATAGCTGCCCCCGGCTCTGATTTGTCCTTGTTTTACAGACACTTTGCCATCGTGTCCTCTCAGGTCTGTCTGTGCGGGTAGCCCCCCGTACCAATAATCCCATTCAGCCTGACTTAGAAACCCGGCTGAACGCTGTGGATTGGAAATATAGTAGCCCTGTCTCGCAATAAATGCTCCAGGCCATCCGGAGAGCCACCAATTCATATAGTCATAAGCAGCTTCCTTTTCCCTTCCTTTGGTGGCGGCTGACAGGCACATTACCCCGTGCCAGCCCCGATAACCTTCTTTCGGCGCGGCAAATCTGACCGGTATATCCTGTCCATTCAGGCTTGAAACTGCCGGTGAGAACATACTTTCAATGACCACGCGGCCAGACTTCATAAACTCTACAGACTCAGGTACCGATGTCCAAAAACCATTGAAATGGCCATCCAGTTTTAGGTTGAGAAGCACAGTAAACAATGCATCCATTTCCGATTCAGTGATAGCGCCGATATCGTTGAAGGTCACTAAACCTTTGGCCTGAGCTGCCAGAGCTAAGTCAAACAACCCAATGGTGGGATCATTGACAATAGCAACCTTCCCCTTAAATTCCGGGTCCAGAAGCCAGCCCCAACTTTCGTTATCCGCTTTAAAGCGGTCTGGCATTTTGTTAACCACATAACCAAATGAGTCAACATTATGGACGTAGGGCAAAAAACTAATTTCATCCGTGTGTTGTGCTGACAGTGAACCGTCTTTTTGCACATGGAGAATTTTATGCGGTGCATCACCGGCACCAATTTTCGCTTTTTCCGAAATTTTACCGGTTTTGGTTAAATCGTTGATTTCATCCCAGTAGCGCAATCTGCGCTTTTCTATGGGTTGAATGGCCTGAGAACGCCATAACACATTGATGCTGTTAGACCACTGCTCATACAGATCAAAACTCTGTGGATTTACCGAAGCTTTTTGCGAAACGGCGGCACTACCTTTGGGTTCAAACATCAGGCGAATTCCCAGATCAGCTTCCGCCTGTTCTCTTATTGCTTCTCTGAGAGTGACATGAGTCCCCAACACCCGAAGAACAGGCTTAGGCTTACCGATCGCAAAAGGCGCAGCACCAGCAGATACCGTCGCCAATGCCCCTTTGAGAAAATGTCGTCTTGTTGTTGACCCCGAACTTCCAGTGTCTTTTGGTTCCGCCATGTGTAAGCACCAATACTTTTATCACCGATAAAGCGTGGCACTGCGTAATGAATTTCGCAACTATCCATTAGTATATATTCGCTGACTGAACAACAATTCCAATGTCACAACAACCATCAGAAACAATTTGGAAATATTTTTCACATCACAATAATAGCGTTCCTTTAAAAAGGGAGTGGATAGCGTTTTAACAGATTAACCACTTCACTGTGCAACTCATCAGACAGACTCACATCAAATGCGTTGAGATTCTCCTGTAGTTGCGCCATGCTCGTGGCTCCGATGATTGTGGCAGTGACACCGTCCACCTGATCACACCAGGCTAAAGCCAGCTGCGCTGCCGTCAGCCCATGTTGCTCAGCAAGCGATTTGATTTCGGTAACGGCCTGCTCAACAACAACACTATCTCTGAATAAGCCATTGCGTTGCGCTATCGTCCAGCGACTACCTTCAGGTCTGGCCCCATTGAGATACTTTCCGCTCAATACACCGCCCCCCAATGGTGACCAGGGTAAATAAGCAATATCTTCGTGAATACATTGTTCAATCAGGTATGGCCAATCTTTGGTGTGCAACAGGTTGAATTCGTTTTGGATCGAGACCATGCGCGGCAAACTGTACCTGGTGCTGAGCTTCAAATACTCACTGATGCCCCAGGTCGTATCATCAGAGAGTCCGCAGTAGCGAATTTTCCCGGCGTCCACACACTGTTTTAAGGCCTGCAAAATTTCCAACATTTGACCGGAAGCTGCCTGAGAGTCAGTATCAGAAAATTTGACCTCGCCGGGCCAATGATTGCCAAAGTGCGGGTGACGACGGTTTGGCCAATGTAACTGATACAAGTCAATATAGTCTGTTTGTAACCGTTGCAAAGAGGCATCTACAGCGGCAATCACAGCTTCACCAGAAATTGGCGAACCGTCGCGAATCCAACTGAGGCCCGGGCCAGCTATTTTCGTGGCCAACACCAGATCTCGACGCCTTTCTTTGTTATTGTTCAACCAATTCCCGATAATGGTTTCAGTGGCGCCATAGGTTTCAGATCTGGGTGGAATCGAATAAAGTTCGGCGGTATCGATAAAATTAACGCCATTTGCCACGGCATAATCTAGTTGTTGGTTTGCCTCTTGCTGGTTGTTTTGCTGACCCCACGTCATCGTTCCCAGGCAAACTCTGGACACCTCTAACCCGCTACTACCTAATCTGGAATATCGCATTGTGACTTCCTGTAATGTGTATGAAATGAAGAAATATATTGAGAAGTATGAATGTCGCCAGACCGAGAGACCAGAAGGCCTCTGGAGTAGTTACTAAGCTGCCTCTGCAGCAGTTTGCGCAGCAACCAATTTGGCGTAATGGCTATTTGGCTGAGCAACCAACTCTTTGTGTTTCCCTGTCTGCACAATCTGACCGTCATTCAGGACGACAATCTTATCAGCATTCATGATAGTTGACAGCCTGTGTGCAATGATTATGGTGGTGCGCCCCTGCATCAGTGTTTGCAGAGCGTGCTAAGCAAGTTGCCCAACGGCCTTGTCGTTACAAACCTTCGAGTATTGAGATGTGTTTGTGATTGCTTTTCAACCAGAACTCATGTTTAAAGCAATTAACTTTTATCGTTTTTTTGTTTCTCCTGAATTTTACTCAGTACTGACTTTTCCCGCTTTTTACCCAGGCTCTTAGCTAATTTCTTCATACTCACGGTGCGATCATTTTCGTCCACAATATCAATGCCTAAAAGCGTTTCCAGAAGGTCTTCCATGGTAATAATACCTTCCAGCCCGCCGTACTCATCAACCACCAAAATCATATTGGCACGTTGGCTTAAGAACTTGTCAAAAGCTGATGATAATGGCATGCCAGCCAGCATCACGATCATGTCTTTTTTGTATTCAAATAACTGTTTCTGGCCATTGCCACGTGCCTGTGCCAGCAGCAAATCCGACTTCATCACAAAACCACTGATTTTTTCAGGCTCATTTTCTTCATAAATAGGGATCCGTGAAAACTCGTTATTGTCGTGCTTGTGAAAGTAGGTTTCGACGGTCATACGCTCGGGTAGTGAAAAAACCACGGTTCGATGGGTCATGGCGTCTTTGATCTTTAGCTCATGCAGGTTCAACAGGCTCTGCATAAAATTCATTTCGTGAACGGCTAACTGACCTTCCTGTGCTGAAATTTCCGCCATAGCCAACATCTCCCCGCGGCTTAAGCCACGCAATGGGCTTTCTTCTTTAAAGCCGCTGGTTAATTTTTCTGACATTTTTACAAAGGGATAAAGCACGATAATCAGATACTTGAGGAAAAACGCTGTAAGTGGCGCTAGTTGTCGCCAATAGGTGGCACCTAATGTCTTTGGAATAATTTCCGAAAAAACTAAAATCAGTAGGGTCAGCACAGCAGAAATAATACCCAGATAGGCATCGCCAAACACCACGGCGGCTTGCGCCCCTGCCCCTGCGGCCCCCATCGTATGAGCAATGGTGTTGAGAGTCAGTATTGCAGATAACGGCTTATTGATGTCAGCTGACAAATCTCTCAACAACTTTCCCGTTGGTTTGCCATCCCGCTCCATTAAAGAAATATAAGCCGATGAAACACTCAGAATTACAGCTTCAGCAACAGAACATATAAACGAAAAACCCAAAGCAATCAGTACGTATGTGATCAGTAGTAGCACTACTTTTTCCTTTCCAATCTGTGAATCAATTAAAACGCTTCTGCATAGTAAGACAATTTTGAGGCTTTTTCAGCGAAAACAAGATTATTACTATTTTGTAGTAATTAATACTTGCCATCTTCATCCAATTAATACTACATTGTAGTCATAATTATTTTGAGAACAGTACTATGGCTGACAAAGAAAAGTTTTTGGGGGAATTTGAACAGGTGGTGCTGTTAGCTTGCTTGCATCTGGGAAAAGAGGCGTATGGGGCCTCCTTGCGACAATTATTACAGCAAGAAATTCAGCGAGATGTCGCCATTGGAGCCCTCTATTCAACGCTGGAAAGACTGGAGAAAAAAGGCATGGTTACCTCCCACTTTGGTGAAGCCACTGCAGAGCGGGGTGGTAAACCCAAACGCTTTTTTGAAGTAACGGCGAAAGGACAGCAATCTCTAAAACGCGCCAGGGAAGCAATGGATACCCTTTGGCAAGGGATTTCAATTCGCACTTATAGCCGCTAACGATAACACCATGGAAAATTCAAACAGTTCAGATCCACGTCCTCCGGCACTGGCTAATCGTATTTTGAATCTGGTGGTACCTGCTCATCTCAGAGAGAGCATAACAGGTGATCTGGAAGAAGAATTTACAACCTTGTTGAAATACAACAAGCAAAACGCCACACGCTGGTATTGGAGACAAACGATGCAAACCTCACTACATTTTTTCGCACAATATCTTGCCACTGAATCGCTACTTAAAAAACTGGTGATTGCTGTTACCCTGGTGCTGTTTCCGACACTGGTATTGATGATTTCATGGTTGAGTAATATGGACCATGACACCTCAGAACATATCTGGCAGAGCCTGTTACAGGGCCAGGTACACACTTTTCTTTTTGAAGCTGAAGTTTTATCTCTTGGCACAGACAAACTGCTCTCTGACTTCGATTTGGGCATGTATTTCAATACGCCAGCCACTCTCTGGACCCTGTTTGCCCTGGCGGCACTTTATATACGCAATAAACGTGCAGATTTCTCTGCTCATCAAGCTGCCGCATGGTGCACAATGTTAATGCTGCTTCCCTACTTGTTTGGACTGATCTATATCGAGATCATTCAACCCCAAGCCCGTCATGTAGGACCTCCGGTAGCATTCATGACCCTATCCATTGTTTACCTGATTCTTCCGATGGCGTGGTTTATTCTGAGCAAATCTAAAAAGTAAGACAGGCTCACAAAAAAAGATGCAAACCGAGCAATTATTAGAGGACGTTGAGCAGGAAGAAGGTGCTCAGGGCTGGTTGGCCACATTTGCCGATCTTATGTCGCTACTTATGTGCTTTTTTGTTCTGTTATTGTCCTTTTCTGAACTGGACGTGCAGAAATTCAAACAAATCGCCGGTTCTATGAAATATGCCTTTGGTGTGCAAAATAAAATTAATGTTCAGGATATCCCTAAAGGTACCAGTGTAATAGCTCAGGAATTTCGCCCAGGTAAACCAGACACCTCGCCAATGACACGCATCGAACAGGTAACCTTTGAGCAACAACACAGCTTTACAGAAGATATTGCGCCATCCAAAAGTAAAGTTGAGCATAACAGTGATAATTTAAATGGGCAGCATAAACCTGAGCCAGATGTGCTACGCAACAAAGTCAGAAACGCCTTGAAAGACCAGATTAACGCCGGACAATTCGAACTGGATAATCAGGGACAGCAACTGGTTATTCGGATAAAAGAACATGGTTCCTTTGCTTCTGGCAGTGGATTTCTGCAACCAAAATTAAAAACCACATTGCAAAAGCTCAGCGATATTTTAGCTGATATACCTGGCCAATTAATGGTGTCAGGTCATACGGACAGTCGCCCATTAAATAATGAGTTATTCCGGGACAACCTGGAACTTTCTGCGGTCAGGGCTATTTCGGTGGCACGGGTGCTAAACTACAACGGACAACTAAACAACCTCATCGTCAGGGGCATGGCTGCCAGCCAGCCACTGGTGCCCAATGATAGCCCGGAAAATATGCGCCAAAACCGGCGGGTTGAAATCACCATATCGCAAGGTAAAGCCACAGAGTCCGCATTTTTGCCTCTGTTACCCGAATAAATGAAATGTTAAGAGAGAATTCTGTAAATGGATAAAGGCTCAGTCATCGGCATATTCCTGGTTATTTTTGCGATTGTTGCCGGTATATCCACCGGCGGTGAATCCATCAGCAACTACATCAGCCCCAGCTCAATCGCCATTGTTATACTGGGGACCCTCGGGGCAACTATGTTGAGTGTCAGGCCGAAAGTGTTTCTCAATGCCACGGGCAATATCTGGCTGGCTTTTAAAAGTAACAGTCACAATATGGAAGAGACTATCGACGTCTGTATACGAATGGCGGATAAATCCAGAAAAGGCGGTTTATTAGCACTGGAAAATGAACAGCTTGATGATCCTTTTGTAGCCAAAACAGTGGATATGCTGGTAGACGGTTACGATCATGAAACCATTGATGCCTTGCTTAATAAAGAAATCTATCTCACCCGGGAGCGCAACCAACAATCAGTAAAAGTAATGAAGACCTTTTCTGAGTTTGCTCCCGCCATGGGCATGGTGGGTACCTTAATTGGTCTGGTTGCTATGCTGCAAAATATGGAGGACCCAAAAACTATAGGCCCCAGTATGGCAATAGCACTGTTAACCACACTATATGGCGCCTTGATTGCCAATGGCATTACAACGCCTTTAGCGAAAAAGCTCAACGCCCGCAGTAATGAAATATTGCTCTATCAAACCCTGGTCAAAGACGCTGCGCTTAAGATCATGCAGGGGCAAAACCCCAAAGCTACCTATGAATTTCTGCAAACCTACGTGGAAACTCACAGGCGCAAATCATCAGATGAACTTAAACAAATCATTTCAGGAGGGTAATCCGCTGACTTTTTAAACCTGTACCTCGGTAGGCTTTATTCAGATGAAAAATTGCTTTAGCCTAAACGAAGTGTTTCTTTTTTTTGTTGCATTAAGGGTTATTGATATTAACAAAATGCTGGAATTTAAAAAGCTCAATCCCCTCTATTGCAAATGGATTATCGCCCTGACTTTTATTTTGAACCCCATATCTTCTGAGCTATACAGACCCTGGATCTATAAAAATAATGTCTGGGATTTTGGTGTTGCAAACTCAATGACCAGTTACCTGGGATGTATAACACTCATCTTCCTTGCCATTTATTTAGATAAACTGCAACCAACTCTCAAAACCATTGTTGCGGTTACTGGCGGGTGTGTGCTCTACGAGTGCATTCAACCCTTTTTTAAACTGGGTGTGTTTGATATTGGCGACATCGTCGCCGTGCTGTTGGCTAGCTTGTCTGTCATTGTTATCTTGCCCACCAAAATCATCCCCATAAAAAGCAAGCATCAAACAACTACCAATAACTAATTTCAAACAGTCGTTTAAATTTTTAACAAGCCTGCTACACTCAGTTATCAAGCTGACCATTCAAGGATAATCATGTTAAAAGCAGAATACCAACAACGTGGGCCTGTGCCTCAGGACGTCATTCAGGCAATTGAATTTGAAGCGCCTGAATTACAAGCAGATGAAGTCTTACTGGAATTGCAGGCCTCCCCTATTAATCCTTCTGATGTGCTTACCTTAACCGGCTTATATGGCATTTTACCGCCTTTACCGGCAATTGGCGGTAATGAAGGTGTCGCCAGAGTGGTATCGCTGGGAAGTAATGTCACAGGCCTGGTCGAAGGCCAGTCGGTATTGCTACCTGTAGGGCTTGGCACCTGGTCAACTCATATTGTTGCGCCGGCTAAAAAGCTCATCCCATTGCCTGAAGGAGCGGATCCGCAACAGCTTTCAATGCTTTCCATAAATCCACCGACGGCGGCATTAATGCTATCAGAGTTTGCCGATTTAAAACCCGGCGACTGGGTTATCCAAAACGCAGCCAATTCAGCGGTGGGCAATTACTTGATCCAACTGGCTAAGTTAAAGGGCCTCAGAACGATTAATATTGTACGTCGCGAATCACTGATACAGCCTTTACAGGATATCGGCGCAGATCTGGTTTTGGTGGACGGCGATGATTTACCTAAACGAGTTCGCAAAGCCACCGACAAAGCCGACATTAAACTGGCTATTGACGCAGTAGGCGGAGCGGCATCTAACCGACTAGCTGATTGCCTGGCCACTCAGGGTACGCTGGTAAACTATGGCATGATGAGTGGAGAAGCGGCGCAGGTTTCGTCTGCAAACCTGATTTTCAAAGATATCACTGTAAAAGGTTTCTGGTTGGCTTTGTGGTTTCAACACGCCAGCAACGAAGCACAGCAAAAGCTGTATAACGAATTAGCGATGCTGATAGCTACCGGCAAACTATCAGCCCCCATTGACAAGGTCTTCAAGGTGGCAGACATTAAAGAAGCGGTTGCTTATGCCGCACAAGGCGAACGCAATGGCAAAGTACTGGTAACCGCATAAAAGCTCTACGGCGACTTTAACAAGTCGCCTTATTTACTTTCTGACATCGACAAACTTTTACTCCTTTATTTTTATTGCTCCTCAAACTTTTTCATATTGATTGACGACTTACATAACAATTCCCTGACAAAAGGTCATTGTTATGAAAAGTTTAGCCAAAATCGTTATTACGTCTGCTACCGGTTTATTAATCTCCATCTATGCACTGGCAAATCAGACATTACCTGCAACATACGCCGCTGCCATTAACGATTGTCAAATCGTTAAACACATTGCGCTGTCGGAAGAAGAGACCAAAGCCTGGTTGAAAATCCAGTCCCTGGAAGAACAGATGAAATCCATCCACCAACCCTTAAAATCGGTTGAAAAACAGCTTTCAGGTTATGGTAAAGAAATTGAGGAACTAACCAGATTAGCCATCCAGGAGACTGAACAAACACTGTACATCGACAAAGAACTGATGAAAGAGCAGCAAATTGTGGCCGATAAGCTGTCAGCTTTGATGACGGTCCATGAGGCAGATTTTGAAGTGTTGGGCAGTCTGGGAGAACAAATTAGCGCCGAAGCCGATATATTTAGCGACACTATTGAAGATGCTTTTACCGGGCTGGATTACCAAAGGGTTGAGATCTATTCTGCAAAAGAAGGTCCAAATCTGGACTACTGCTCTGCAGATAGCATGATGTGATCACTATAACGCTTGTAACAGGGCGGTTTCCCGCCCTGTTGTTCCGTCTTATAGCAGGCTGATACCCGGACTGACCACCGAAGATTCAGCAGTGCGCGCTCTTGCAACGTTTGCAGAGTACTCGGTACTACTGATGGTATCCACATAGTGCCATTCACTTACCACTTTATCAGCCGTAAAAGTCAGAGTCATAAAACCCCGGTCCATGGCATTCACGTATTGCAGATCCTCGACTAACTGTTGAATACCAGCTTCCGTTGCCGCCAAATCTTCGGGAGCGATACCCAGATACACTTCCAGACCGGGAGAAGACACCGAAGGCGTCGCAAACTCGACACCGACAATATCCCCATTAACATCTTTTAAGTTGTTAGCCCAGGCGTTATGAGTATCACCGGCCAATACCACCAGGTTTTTATTCAATTGTTTGGCGGTTGCTAACACGACTTCCCGTTCGTATGCGTAACCATCCCATGCATCCAGGTTGTATGGAATAGAAGGTAAACTTAACAGAGTCATCACCTCAGGTGTTAGCCGTGCACTGTTTGCTTGCAGATACGCCAGTTCCTCTGCCGTCAGTGTAGGATCTCCGGCTTGTGCACGTTGAGCCAATATCGCAATCTGCGCCAATTCAGCAAATTGACTCACCGACAGTTGTTGAGTGGCGATCGCCGCAGGTAGCATCATACGGCCCATCAACACCTGCTGGCCCAGTACTTGCCAGGTAGCTGTAGACATAGTCATAGCACCTTGCAACCACTGCAATTGTTCCGCGCCCAGCATAGTGCGATTGGTATCACTAACATCAGCAGTGAAGCTGGCGGCATCTAACGCGCCTGTAGCAGGGTCTATATAATTGGCGTAATCGAGTTGCTGATCTCTCGCCACAACACGCGTATCCAACATATACAAGTCCAACAGATTACCAAAATTAAACTGCCGGTTAATGACTTCATTATTATCTTCGATTACCGGTCTGATTGGCATCCATTCGAAGTAAGCCTGTAGCGCGCCTAACTTACGCTCCTCAAAGTCTCCTTCTTCGACCTGATGGTTTTCAGCACCATCTCGCCAGGTGTCATTGGTAACTTCGTGATCATCCCACACTGCGATAAACGGTACTGCGGCGTGTAATTTTTGCAGGCTCAGATCTGTATGGTATTGTGCATAACGCGTGCGATAATCACTTAGAGACACTAATTCTGTTTCAGGTAATACTTCCCGGCCCATAGCGGCAGCATTTTCACTGGCATAACCATTCCGGCCATATTCGTAAATATAGTCGCCTAAATGCAGCACCGCATTTAGTCCTTCTTGCTCCGCGGCTAAATCATAAACATTAAAATATCCAGCCGGAAAATTTGAACAAGACATAACAGCCAGTTTAACAGCAGAAACATCGCCTTCAGGTAAGGTTTTAGTTACGCCAACGGGTGATGTACTTTCTCCGCTGATAAAGCGATAGTAATAGGTACTATTCGCTGCCAGATCAATCGCATCGATTTTCAATGTATAGTCGGTATCGGCTGAAATGTTAGCAGAACCATTTGTGACCAAAGTCTGAAATTCAGCATCACTGGCCACTTCCCAACTGACGGGCAACTCCCCATCAAAGCCTTCTTCAACCGGGGTAACCCGGGTCCAGAGTATGACTGCAGACTGTGTCGGATCGCCACTGGCAACCCCGTGTTCAAATGCAACAGGTATTGGTGTGGGCTCAGGTACGGGTGTCGGTTCGGGCACTTCAGGCAACGACAAATCGTTACCATCAAAACAGGCCATCAATCCGGAAGATACAATGGCTAAACCCACTCCCCTGGAAGTGAGCTTTAAAAAATGACGTCGGGACAGAGTATTTATTTTCATGGGTCTTTTCTTATATATTAGGGTTTTAAGAACGTATCATGACCCGATCTGATGACAGCTATGTTAAAAACAAATAACTAAATTCACACTTACAAGACAGCGTTTACGGATACTTCAATTTTAAAATGAGCTTAGAGTCCAGTTCAGACTTTCGTAGCGCATCTTGCCAGACCAGGTCAAATAACTCCTCAAAGCTGCCATCGGATTGCATTTCTTTCAAGGCTTTTTCTAAATCCAGGGCCAAATGCGCATTCTCTTTGCTAAAATAAAAGTTAAAACTGATGGGGTAATACAGCGCGATACTGGGAGAAACGATCATGTCTTTTTCCCGAAAATGTTCTAATTCTGACCAGGCCTCGAACACACTACGCGGCAAGTAGTCTACCCTACCCAGCTCCAATAACTTGAACAAACCAGCATAAGAACTGGTACCCTGAACGGTAAAGCCGTTTGCTTTGAGGATTTGATAATCAAGCCAGTCTGGTGACAAACCGGCGACATTTCGTTGTAACTTAACCCGGTCCAATTGTTTAAACTTTTCCAGGTTATTTTGCTGAATAAAAAGCAAACGATAACCGAATAAACCTTTATATATATCGAAATTAACTTCTTTTAAGTTCTCTTGTCGCTCTGCGGTAGAAATAGCCCAAAAGACGTCAATACCAAGTCCTTTTTCTACCAGCTTTAAACTGCGTCCTCTGGGCATTTGCAACTCGCCTGGATAAAGATCGTATTCTGAGAGTGATTCTGAGCGGGAAAATGCCAGACGCAACAATTGCAACGGGTAGCCCGTTCGTTCATCAAAATGTGCCTCTGCTTTGGGGTAGTACAACTTATTCGCCTGCGCCTGCACAGCACAGGCGATAACACCTAACAACAGCAAAACTAAGGCTTTACGCTTCATGAAATGTCCATCACTTAAGTTTTAAACTCAACATTCCTAAGTGTAGCAATTAATTGCGGTAAATTAATTTACGAAGACAGCAAGGGTATAAACAATTTCTTGATAGGCCGCAGTAACAGACCAGAAACATACATTGAGCTAACTTTGACGAATCGCCGCAGTTAGCTCGTGATAACGGGGAGAAAAATTACATAAATGGTTCTTTGTAGAGAATAATCACAGCTATTACCAAAATTGCTAAAGAAATAAAGACCTTGATCATATCGTTTAGCACCTTCGAAACTGCATCAGACATGTTTACCTCACATGCAAAAACCGTTTTGAGATCGAAATAATAATCCTAAATCTCCGTCTCAGCACTAAAATAAAATAACCAAAGATCAGATAGTTACAACTCTCCTTCTTTTACAATAATCAGTAAACGAGACTCAACATAATACCCCGATTGGTTGGCTTGCTCCTTTAGATTAGCGCAGCTAATCGCTAGTTAAGATAAAACAGAACTCTCACATGGGGGTGAAGCCCGTCTCGGACGAAGCGAATACCTGGAGCTTTGTCAGGGCTGAACGACCCGGCAAGGGTGACGGTCATCAGGGATGTGTTTACGACGAACCTGCACAAACAACCATTACTTAGCCCGGCCGAACGACTGCACATGGGTGAAACCCGTTTAAAAATAGCGAATACCTGGAGCTATTTTAGGGTTGAACGCGAGACAAGGGGACGTCGAGCTGGAAGCCCCTACCATGGAAGGTTTAAACCTCATAGCTTAAACACAAACAAAAATAGATTACTTCAAGTTACTAAAACGCTGGCTGCCATAAGCTACATGGATGTAGTGAATGTCGTTTTTGCAGGAGCAAAAAACGACCTTCAGGGACGTTTGTCCCCCGTACACTAATCAGAGTGCATGTGATGAAGTTAAGTTGATGGGTTAGGTTTCTCTTGTGAATTAGCGCAGCTAATCGCTATTTAGGGAGAGGGCTATCCGGCTGTATTGACACAGCAACTGAACTTTTCGGAATGACAAATGCAAAAAAGGGCTACCCAAACGGATAGCCCTTTCTCTAACCAGGAGCCTGGCGGTTCCCTGCATGGATGCAGGAGATTAGAGCAACGCAGGACGCAGTTGCCGAGTGCTACTCTCACATGGGGGTGAAGAGGGTGTTTACAGCTGCGCAGCAGCGGCCCTCTGAACGACCGGAGCTCTGCGACGGGCCGGGAGTCCACTTCGTGAAGCGCTGACCGTGAGGTAGTGACACCAACCTTCGATTTGATGAAGGGTTACCCTGGATAAGAATAAATGTGCAGGACTGAATAAATCGCAGGCAATAAAAAAGGGTTACCTTGCGGTAACCCTTCTTCAAATTGGGAGCCTGGCGGTGTGCTACTCTCACATGGGGAGACCCCACACTACCATCGCCGCTAATACGTTTCACTGCTGAGTTCGGAATGGATTCAGGTGGTTCCGTATCGCTATGGCCGCCAGACA
>NZ_JAJEWQ010000004.1:0-523044 GCF_020687805.1 Planctobacterium marinum
GACTCCCGGCCCGTCGCAGAGCTCCGGTCGTTCAGAGGGCCGCTGCTGCGCAGCTGTAAACACCCTCTTCACCCCCATGTGAGAGTAGCACTCGGCAACTGCGTCCTGCGTTGCTCTAATCACCTGCATCCATGCAGGGAACCGCCAGGCTCCTATTTAGAAAGAAGGCTACCCGGTTGGGTGGCCTTTTTTCGTTTCTGCGGCTTCAAATTCTATCTTCTCTGGTAAACTTTTGGGGTAGCCTCCTTTCTAAATAGCAATTAGCTGCGCTAATCTACAGGGGCAACCTAACCCATCGGGTATCATTTTTAGTCTTGTCTACTGATTAGCGTACGGGGCACAAACGTCCCTGTGATGGCAACCAGCCTCGCCATCCATGGCGAGTCGCTCCGCAGGCTGCGTTCATCCAGTAGGTGAACGGTCCTGCTGCGCCCCCATGTGAGAGTAGCACTCGGCAACTGCGTCCTGCGTTGCTCTAATCTCCTGCATCCATGCAGGGAACCGCCAGGCTCATATTTAGAAAGAGGGCTATCCGTTTGGGTAGCCCTTTTTTGCATCTGGAATTCCGAAAAGTTCAGTTGCTGTATCAATACAGCCGGATAGCCCTCTCCCTAAATAGCGATTAGCTGCGCTAATCTACAGGGGAAACCCAACCCATCGGGTATCATTTTAAGTCTTGTTTGCTGATTAGTGTACGGGGCACAAACATCCCTGTGATGGCAGCCAGCGTTTTAGTAACTAGAAGTAATCTATTTTTGTTTGTGTTTAAGCTATGAAGTTTAAACCTTCCATGGTAGGGGCTTCCAGCTCGACGTCCCCTTGTCTCGCGTTCAACCCTAAAATAGCTCCAGGTATTCGCTTCGTCCGAGACGGGCTTCACCCCCATGTGACAAAATCATTGGGAATGATTTTGAACGTGCTTTAGCACGGCCCCGAAGGGGGGAGTCTCAGGGATGAGACGAATAAAGTAGGTCGAGATTGTTCCCGACAATCTCCGACACTTCCACCATCCATGGCGGGCGCTGCTTCGCAGCTAAAGAATCCAAAACAGTATCTTGATGTAATCTTAAATGGTGAATTTCTATCATCGAGGTTTAAACCAACCATGGTGAGAGCCCCCGGCCAGACGTCCACTTGTCTGGCATTCAGCCCTGACAAAGCTCCAGGTATTCGCTTCGTCCGAGACGGGCTTCACCCCCATGTGACAAAATCATCGGGAATGATTTTGAACGTGCTTCAGCAAGGCCCCGAAGGGGGGAGTCTCAGGGATGAGACGAATAAGGTAGGTCGAGATTGTTCCCGATAATCTCCGACACTTCCGCCATCAATGGCGGGCGCAATCGTCAGGTTCCTGATTAGAGAAAGGGCTATCCAATTGGGTGGCCCTTTTTTGCATTTGGTTTTTACTTAAAGCTATTGGCGACGGGTTGGGTGTCGTAATCTATGCCTAGACGACGTTGTTCCTTTTTCATATAGGTTACGATGTTGATAAAGGTATCGGTCCAGAGGGTTTGCTTATGCTCAGAAAGATATCTCAATAGCGTATTATGTGCCTGGTTACTGATACTCAGGTAATCACCACCGATCCCGTGAAACGTAAAATGTATCATAGTGCCTTTGTTCGCCGCTTGTTTAACCAAGGCTACGAGTGCTTCTCCGGTAACATCATACGGGGCGATAAAGCTGACGGCATAGGGGTTTTCTACAAGCATGTTGTCTATGGGTTGTTGTACCACTTTACTCTTAATACCCACAAACAAGGTTTTGATTTGATCCAGATAGAACTCGCCGGCCGCTTTCACATCTGCACAGGGTGCAGTGAATGTGCGACGTGTATTGTTATCGATTGCATTAAGGTAATTGCTGGCGACGCGAATTTGCTGCACATAAGATTTAGCAGGCAGCTTATCAAGATCATTGTCAGCTGAGACCCATTCACGATCGGGCTTAGAGGCTCTGCATTGATGAAATAGACTGTGATTACCTAATTCATGCCCTTGTTGTGCGGCTAGTCGCCATTGTGACAGGTGAGACACCAGAGTCGGGCTATTTAAACTGAGGTAAAAGCTGGCCTTTATGCCAAGGCGATTTAGCTCAGGTATCGCGTTATTTAACTGACTGATAAGTGCATCGTCATATCCTAAACTTACAGCTGCCTTGTATTGCTCAGGCCATTTAAACTGATCAGCGCCAAAAGCACGTGTTGATATTGCAATGCACACTAAAAAAACATATTTGAACATACTATTCCTGTAATCAATCCTGATGGTGACGCTGTCGTTTAATCTGTTCCGCATTATTCCGGGAGACATTTACCCTGAGTAACTGCGTTGCTGGAAACAGTGCTTGTTTCCCTGTGAAGCCGAACTTACAAAACGATGCGCTTTACTATAATGTCATCGACAGTTACAAGTAATTCAAATTTATAGGATTAATTCTTAGCGAAACAGGTTACAATTGCGTCGCAGTCCGAAATTTTCCAAAATTGCGCGTATCTACCTTAAGATAAAGAGAACTTTATGTTAAGGATTAAAAATTGATGTTGCAGCTACACAGTTGATCTTGTAGCATTCATACTAGTTAATTATCTTTACTTGAGAGCATACTATGAAAAAACTAATTTCTTTAATGATGATCGCTCTCTTGTCGCTGGGAGCAAACGTATCAGCGCAAGAGGAAGCCGAAGCTGGTGCAGCTACTGACTCTGTTAGTGGTTTTATTTCTGAAAACAAAGTCGTGATTGGCGCGGTTGCAGTAGGTGTTGCTGCGGCGATTATTGCCAACAATGACGATGACGGTCGCGATTGTCGTGCTGATCAGATTATCGTTGGTGGTGCATGTGTTTGTCCATCTGGCCAGGAAGAAGTAAACGGCGTATGTCAGGATATCGTAACGGGTCCTGAGTGTAATGCTGGCGACGAACTGATCGATGGTATTTGTTACGGTACTACACTGACTGAGACTTTGTCAGGTACAACAACTATTCTGGTACCGGTTACTTTCACTTACTTACCACAATAAGTAAGCAAAGGATTCAGAAAGCCGCCTCAGGGCGGCTTTTTTAATGACAATAAGAATATTCCTGCCATGAAAAAATTATCTGCCATATTTGTATTTCTGTTTCTGCTAAATGGATGTACTAACCCCTTACAATCCCATATTACCTCGCTTAAATTAGCCTATCGCCTGAATCAGGATGCTGAAATCAGTCTTGATAAAGTTCAGGAATCTAAAGTGGATCTGGCATTGATCAAAAGTGGTGACAGACCTGTTGCGATCATAGCTAAAGCGTTTGCCGAAGAAGGTAAAGATAAGTGGATCTCTGAAGACAGGGCAATGTTGGTGGTTGAATCAGGCCGAATCATCAGAACCCAGGGGTTTAAGAATGATTTACTTAGTTTGAGTGGTATTGGGCCGGACCCCTTATTGCAACCCGAAAAACTGAATGGCTCCAGCTGGCGCTCATTATCTGACTGGGAATCGGGCGAATATGGATATTTAAGCGAATCAAATTTTACGGTTGAAAGTGAAGATATCACGGTTCTTGAACACCATTTCAGCACCATAAAAGTCACCGAATCAGTGGAATTTAAAGCAAAGAGAAACTGGTTAATTGGAAATCAGCAATGGGATAACGTCTATTGGTTCGACAGACACAGTAATCGCTTGCTGAAGGCAAAACAGCGTACCGCGCCACACAGTAATGAATTTTTAATTACATTTGTAAGCACTGCGGCTGAATTACTGCAACAAGGAGAGTGATAGTGAGAGTCATATTAGCAAGTCTCTGCGTGTTAAGCCTCTTTCAGGTAAACGCTGAGGTAAGAATCGATTACCTCAGCAACCAGTTAGTTTACGACAGCAACCCCAGAATCGAAACCGTACTTAAAGGGGTGGTTAAAAATCGCGATATATTCTGGCCTGCTGCTGTTTTGTATAACCGATCTGCAGTGCAGGAACTGGGCCTAAAACAACAGTGCCTGCAGATGATTAACGATTTAAAGTCTGAGACGGGCGTTAAGACAGCAAAGTATCAGGCACTGAATTCCTTGTTAAGCCAAATAGATGGATGGAACTTAGCCCACCGGGTTCCTCTGCTAATTGATTATGATTTTGCCCGTGTCCGGGAAGAACTCAATCCGCGTGTTGATGATGGTGACTATTTATTACATCTCCCCGCCCGAAGTAATCAGGTACAGGTGTTTGGTGCTGTACCGGCAGTTCTGACCTTAAATCACATAGGTGCTGCGCCGGTGCAGTCTTATCTGGAAAAGTTTGAACGGCTGGATTATGCCGACAATGAATTTGTATATGTCATCAAACTGGATGGCACTTACGAAAGGGTTTCAACCGGCGTTCATAGTATGCAACGCGTAGAAGTCCCACCGGGCGGAAGTATTTACATTCCTTTACGGGAATTACCCTTTAGCAGTGAAAATACAATCTTAAATGAAATGGTGGCCGAGTTAGCAGGGAGTCGTTTACCGTGAGCTTTTTTTATCGCACAGTGTGCAGTCTGGCCATTACTGCGGCCTTGTTTCCGGCGCATGCAAATGAAGCTGACTCCGGTTATCACCACACCCGTTTGCCGTATTCTCAGGGCGATTTAGGTGGCGTGGGGTTATTACAAACTCCCACGGCGCGTATGCTGAATGAAGGCGATATGGTCCTTGGATATAAGGACAACGGGGAATATCGTTTTTGGACGGCGAGTTTACAATTGTTTCCCTGGATGGAAGCGACAGTCAGGTATACGGATTTCAGAAACCTTTTGTATAGCGAAGTACCAGAATTTAGTGGCGACCAAACCGCCAAAGATAAAGGCATTGACGTAAAATTCAGGTTGTTGCAGGAATCACTTTATCTGCCTCAGGTAGCTGTTGGATTTCGTGATTTTGGTGGTACCGGCTTTTTTGAAAGTGAGTATATTACTGCCAGTAAACGGCTCGGGGATTTTGATTTTCACCTGGGGCTTGGCTTTGGATATCTGGGGAATGCGGGTTCTGTAAGCAATCCTTTTTGCGACATTGCCGACAGATTTTGCGAGCGCAAAGGCTTTGGCGGGTTTGGTGATGATCAGGGCGGTCAGATAAATTTTGACGACTTTTTTAGTGGTAATACGTCTTTGATTGCCGGTTTAGAATATCAGACGCCATGGGAGCCGCTGCGAGTTAAGATTGAATACGAGGGTAATGACTACACCAGAGAAAGGGCACAGCCGTTAGAGCAGGACAGTCGCTGGAACTTCGGTGTTAATTATCGCTACAACGATTTTGATTTTGGTTTGTCATGGGAAAGAGGAAATACATTCGGTTTCAGCGTTAACTACGCGTTTAATTTCCATACCGCCAGCCAGGCCAAAGTGCAGCCTCAACCTCAGTCTTTGAAAGATCGCGATCCGGATGTCAGCGTTCAGGATGTCGGACAATTTGAGCTGATGGCTAAAGTGTCTCAATCGGGATTGATAATATCCAATACCGTGATCAATAAAGATCAATATATCGTTTACGGCTCAAGAACCCGCTACAGAGACGAACAGGATGCCATCGAAAGAATGGGGCGTGCGATGGCGGCTAAGTTGCCAGACAGCGTGAAAAGCTACCATATCGTTGAAACTGCGATGGGTATGCCTCTGGTGGAAACTGTGATAGATGCGCCTGAATTTATTAAGGTGGCAAATTACGAGACACTGGAACATGACATCAGCACCACCTGGAAACGTCAGGAACCTTCACAAGAGGTGATCGCGAAAAAGCAGGATAAACAAGTCAGTGGTTTTTTTGCTAATCTGGATACCTTTTGGATTCAGACATTCGGCTCACCGGAAGCCTTCTATCTGTATCAGGGCGGCCTGTATGGTACCGGGGGGTATGCCTTTAATTCCAACTTCAGAATTACCGGTGGCGTAAAGGCGATACTGCTGGAGAACATGGATAAGTTTAACTTCAAAGTTGATAACTACGATTCACCTGTGCCCCGGGTCAGAACGTATATTCGTGAATATGTTCGGAAAAGCCGGGTTTCAGTGGATACCCTGTTTGCTAACTGGGTGGATCAGATAGCCCCTAATACCTATGCGCAGGTTTATGCCGGTTACCTGGAAACTATGTACGGTGGTATCGGTGGCGAAATCTTCTATCAGGAAGTAGACAGCAATTTTGGCTTTGGTCTGGATCTCAACTATGTTAAGCAACGCTCGTTTGAAAATGATTATGACTTCAGAGATTACGAAGCGCTTACGGGTCATGCCAGTGTTTACTGGAAGCCATCATTTTGGAAAGACGTGCAACTGAGCTTTAACGTTGGCCAGTTTTTGGCTGAAGATAAAGGCGTTAATGTGGAATTTGCGCGTCGTTTCGACAGCGGGATTGTCGTGGGAGCGTATGCTGCACTGACGGATATCTCGGCAGAAGATTATGGTGAAGGGAGTTTCACTAAGGGATTTTATATTTCTATCCCGTTTGATTTGTTCTCCTTGCGACCATCTACAGGTCGGGGTCGCATCCCCTGGGTGCCGATTGCACGAGACGGTGGACAACCATTAAACCGGCCGGTGAAATTAAATTCGATATCCAAAATACGTAGTCCATTTGTGGACTAACTCAAATCGCACCAGGCACTCTCATCGAGTGCCTTTTTTATTCTTTGGTAAAGGTCCCCGGTCTGATGGCATTGACCACGGATTTAAACATCAGTACCCAAAAGAGTAGCGGTAACATCCACCAGGCTTTCAGTTGTTCAAGGCGGTTGCCTCGGTAATTTGATCGCAGGTATTGTTGCGATAGGAGTACTTTATCATTCAGTGTCATATGGAAAATGACCCCATTATCATGCCAGATCTTAAGGTCTGCATCTTTGGGGATGTCTCGTTGCAGCCTCATACATAACTGACCTTTGATATCCACGGCATAAAACTGATGTCCCCACGAATGCACCACGAAATCATAGTAGGGGTATTCTCTGCTGCCCATTTTCTGGCACCGGGTTGTTTCAACATTGATAAGGTACTGGGGTAGAGAGTCGATTTCCGGGATGTGAAGTTTATGGCTAATGAATCCAGCCAGTAAAAGATGTAGCAGAACAACACTACCAAGAAAGAATTTTCTGAATGTCTGTCGTTCGGCACCCTGAAAGTCCAGAATAAAGGCCTCTGAGCTTTCCTCGTCCACTTCGTCGTCTTGTGTTTCGAATTGTTCCGGCTTTTCGCCGGCATCCAGGCGTTTCTGGATTTCAGCATCTACCTTTTCAGCCCGATTTGGAAATTTGTCTCTGTCGATATTTTCTTTAACTTCGAGCAGCTCTGCCAGGCTGTAGCGGGCATAGTGAGGTTCATTGCTCATGAGTCATCCTTGATGTGATTGATATTGGTAATTTACTTGATATTGCGCTTAATGGAAATCTCTGGAACGGGTTGTTAGCTGGGATAACAGATGACTTTGGTCTTCCAGTTTTCCGGCAATGATATGGGTGACACCGCCGTCACCACGCTCCAGGATACCGGTGACTTTGAGGATCTGAGCTTTCAGATAGGCTTGTTTTTGGGCTCTGGCTGTGGCTCTCCAGACGATAACGTTAATATTGCCTGTATGGTCTTCAAGAGTGATGAAAGTGACGCCAGAGGCGGTTCCGGGCGCCTGACGACCTGTAACCATACCCACAACACTAATAATTGCTTGATGCCGTATCTGAGCAAGCCCGGTGGCGCAGACAAATTTGTCCAATTTGCCATTGGCTTGCAATAAGGCAATTGGATGTTGCTTCAGGGTCAGGCGGGTGGCCTGGTAATCTTCCAGCAGGTTTTCTATGTCGTCCGGTTGGTGCTGATAGCCTGTGGCAGGTTCGTGCAGTTCGTTAAACAGGGGTAATTCCGACTCTGTATTGAGTAACGCCCAACGGGTTTGATAGCGGTTTTTTTCTATCATGTGCATGGCATCGGCACTGGCCAGTGCCTGCAATTCGTTACTTTTAATCGTCAATTGCTTTAGCTGACTCACGTATTGATAACCGGACTGCGGGCGGTTTTTTATGAGCTTGTGAGCTGCGTCTTCGGAAAACCCCTTCACCTGGCGCAAACCCAGACGTATGGCAAACTTATCTTGTTGTTTTTCCATCAAATGATCCCAGTGAGAACGGTTAACGCATACGGGTAATACTCTAATCTGGTGTTGTCTGGCATCCTGCACCAATTGCGAAGGAGTGTAAAAACCCATAGGCCAGCTGTTCATCAGCCCTGTGTAAAAGGCTTCGGGGTAATAGTATTTCAGCCAGGAGGAAACATAGGCCAGTATGGCAAATGAAGCTGAGTGAGACTCCGGGAAACCATACTCACCAAAACCACAGATTTGTTTGAATATACGTTCAGCATAGTCATAGTTGTAACCCCGGTGCATCATGCCGCTGATGAGTTTGCTTTTAAACTTCATCAGCTCGCCATTTTTCTTCCAGGAAGCCATGGCCCGGCGCAACTGATCCGCTTCGCCTCCGGTAAAACCAGCCGCTACCATGGCCAGCTTAATTACCTGCTCCTGAAAAATAGGTACGCCACGGGTTCGGCTGAGCACGGCTTTAACTTCTTCTGATGGGTAGCTTTCTGGCTCTTTACCATCCCGGCGACGCAAGAAGGGATGCACCATGTCCCCCTGGATAGGCCCGGGTCTGACGATGGCTATCTGGATCACCAGGTCATAATAATTTTTCGGCCTCAGGCGTGGCAACATACTCATCTGGGCGCGGGATTCAATCTGAAACACACCGACGGTATCGGCTCTTTGGATCATCCGATAGACATTGGCATCGTCCTGTTTACGGGTGATATCCGTGATACTGAGCTTACGGCCATAATGCACCCAGACTAACTGAAACATCTTGCGGATAGCGGTCAACATGCCCAGCGCCAGTACATCCACTTTAAGCAGAGCCAGACTTTCCAGATCGTCTTTATCCCACTGAATAACAGTGCGCTCTGGCATCGCGGCATTTTCTACCGGCACTAACTGGTAAAGTGGCCCTGCTGAGATCACAAAGCCTCCCACGTGTTGTGATAAATGCCGGGGGAAACCTTTGAGTTCTTCCACCAGGTGCACCAGTTTTTCACTCTGGCTGGCGTTACTGGCCAGACCCAGCTCCACAATTTGGGCCTGCCAGTCCAGGCCGCGATCACGACGATTGATGTTTTTAATAAAGTAATCCAGTTGCACTTCGGCAATACCCAGGGCTTTTCCGACTTCCCGTAGTGCACTTTTAAAACGGTAGGTGGTGACTGTGGCAGCCAACGCTGTGCGTTCCCGGCCGTACTTCTGATAGATATACTGAATCACTTCTTCGCGTCGCTCGTGCTCAAAGTCCACATCAATATCAGGCGGTTCGTTGCGTTCTTTGGAGATAAAGCGCTCGAACAATACCGAGATTTGCCGTGGGTCTACTGAGGTAATTTCCAGACAATAACAAACCACGGAGTTGGCCGCTGAACCTCGCCCCTGGTAGAGGATCTGTTGTTGTTTGGCAAACTGTACTATGTCGTAGATGGTCAAAAAGAAGTATTCATAGTGCATTTCTGTAATAAGGCGGAGTTCTTTAGCAATGGTGCGTTTAATGCCGAAGTAGTTATCAGGCCTTTGGGCAAATCGGACAGCCATTCCCCGAAGCACGCATTCTCTCAGATACTGGCGTGGAGTATAGCCTTTGGGTATCAGTTCTTCGGGATACTGGTATTTCAGTTCAGACGGGCTAAAGCTACATCTTTGTGCTATGTGAGTACTTGCTACTATCCACTGCTCCGGATACAAAGATTTGATTTTATCTAACGGGCGCAAAGCGCGTTCGGCGTTACTGAGTAAGTCCCGCCCTAATTGAGCAACCGGTATACCCTCTTTGATGGCGGTAACCACCTGTTGCAATGGCAAACGCTCCGCTTCGTGCATCAGAACGCCGCCACAGGCGGTGACAGGGATCTGATACTGTTCAGCCAGTTGTTTACAGTGCTGTATATAGCTTTGTTCATTGGCGGTCAGGTGACGCTGTACCCCCAGCCACAGACGCTGCGGGTAGTGCCTGATTAACCACTTCGCCCAATGGTTATCCTGTTCTTTATCGCCTTGCGGTAACCAAATCACCAGGCAGTGCTGGCAGCTTTTCAGATCCCATTCTTCCAGTTGATATTCGCCTTTTTCTGAGCGTCTGCGGGCATTGGTAATGATACGGCAAAGTTCACTGTAAGCTTCTTTATGAGGGCAGAGCAGTACCAGTTTCAGATTTTGTTGAAAGCAGAAATAACTGCCAATGATAAGTTTAATGGCAAGCTGGTGTTTTTGTTGTTCGCTGTAGGCCCGCACAATACCTGCCACGGAGCATTCATCGGTAATGGCCAGTGCCTGATAATTTAAAAAATTGGCTCGCTGCATCAGTTCTTCCGGGTGGGACGCACCGGTCAGAAAAGAAAAATTGCTTTGACAAAATAGTTCAGCGTAATACATGGGCAATAACTCAACGCTTAAGCGAATACGCCATGCAGAAACCACCGCTGCTCAGCGGTGCGAAACACCCAGTACCACCTTCCCTGGGCAGAATGGGCGATAAAGTAGTCCCGGGTAATGGCATGATCATCCCACCAACCAGATACGATGCGCTCAGGCCCCTGTAATAGGCGGACTTTTTCATTTAGTTTTTGGGGCTCAGATAACAGGAAAAAAGGCCGGTTTGCCTGTAGTTTTGGTAATGGCGACAAGGCTTTTCCTGCGTTTTGGTAACGGTTAACTTGCTCCGGGCGAAAATCATTATGCAGTGAGATTTGTTGTACCAACTCTTGTCCCAGCTTAGCCTGCAACATAGCAATCAGCTGTGTCTGGGAGAGTGCGGTTTTTTTTCCGGAGAACAGATCATCTGCTCTCGGGGTTTTTAGGTGGGTGTTACCCGTTTCCAGTGATAAGGCGTATACCGGAGACTGCAATTGTACACTTTCCAGCTTCAGCTGCATCAGGGTTTGCCAAACTTTAGCCCGATATTCTCCCTCAGCACTGTTTACTGTGACGGTTAAGCTGGCTTGTTCCCGCTGGTGCAGATTTAGTAAAAGTTCTTCGGTGACCTGATCCCGAATCAATAAAAAATCTTCTAATGCCTGAAGTAGTAACTGAATTGGCGGCAGCAGTATCTGGGTGTTATCTATTTCATACAACAATTCCAGGCGACGGTTAAAGCGCTTTTCAGGATGATAAAAGCTGATGCTATGATGCAGCTCCCCCAGCAGTCGGCCCATATAAGTGACTAACTGAATATCAAAGCGCCTGGCAATCTCACTCAGTGGCATGGCGGCTAAATCCCCTATCAGCCGGATGCCAACCCGTTTCAGGTTGTCCACCACCCTGGTAGGCAATTCACTGGCATCCAGGGGTTGAGCCAATACCTGTTGGTGCATTTGTTGGCGATCTTCACACACCTGATCCCATTGGCTTTGCGCTAATATTTTGGCGGCAAACGGGGTAGCACCCGTGGCGTAATGGTAGCGGATGTTATTTTTATCGAGTGTGCCTGAAATGGCTTGCCAGTAGTTGTCCAGGCCATCGTAAAAGCGCAACATATTGTGAATACGCAATAAAATGCCATCGGGTGGAAATAAACAAATATCCGAAGTAAGTTGGTACAAACTATCGCATAACTGTTTTATTTTATTGCTTTCAAGGTCAGAGTTATAAGGCTCTACATGTAAATCATGGCACAGGGCACAGGCGGTACCTAAGCCCATTCCCGGTTTAATGCCGGCTTTGCTGGCGAGCTCATTCAGTTGCCGGGTGCTATTGTCTTTAGCCTCCAGAATAATCACGGGTCTATGCTGTTCTGCTAAAAACTGACAGTCCATCTGCAGACGGGGAAAATGCAGATATAACCACAACTTTTTCATAACGACTCGTAACCGAATTAACTGGCGCGTTGCTTTGGAAACGGAATAATATTGTTATCGTTATTATGTTGTTCCGGTAATTGCAGAGCTGGCCAGAGTGCCTGCATATTTAGCTGGATATCCTGGTGTCGCCAACTGCCAATGCGCTTATTTACCTTGATGCGCAAACCTTGTGCTTGTGGTTGCAAAGACATAGACAAGGTAACAGGCAGGGACAACCCCTGAGTTTGTTGCTGGCGAAAAATAACCTGTACGGCATGACTTTGTTTTGCCGCCAGTTGTAATCGTTTTACCTGGTGTATTTCCAGATTCTGCAACCAGCTTAGTACGGTATGGCAGCAGTCGCTTTTCAGGCATTGCTCGGCTGCCCATAAAGCCTGTTGTTGGTCTCCCGGGCGGATCACTAATACCTGATTTAAATCAATGCCCAGTTCCGCCAACATTTCACCATTGATCTGTAAAGGCGGTGCAATGATCACCAGCAGGCGTTGTTGCCGGGCCTGGCGCTGCAAAATATAAGGCAAAAACAGGCGCAGTTCACCAATACCAATATCGGAGTGAATATCAATAACCCCCTGGGTCGGCAATCCGCCTTCCAGCCCCGCATCCAGTTCCGGGTAGCCAGACAGGCTGCCGCTGTCGGGCTCATTAATAGCTTTTCCCTGCCATATCAAATGCTTATTTTTAAGATAGCTAAGGATGTTGTTCACCGAAAATACCTGAAGACCTGAAATTTATACTGTATATAAATACAGTATATTTGTTGTCTGAAAACTTGCAAGTTTTGTTTTGGTGTTTGAGTAAAGATTGCTGTATCGGGTAAATAAAATTATGATGAGCGCCAAAATAAATTCGCTTATTTTTAAGTGGTAGTGGAATAAAATATACCCTGGCAACGTCTCACTGACAGATAGCAGGGTATAACAATGAAATGGAGTTTGAGCATGTCTTATTTCACGCTTGCTAAGCGTCTGCTGGCTTTTGGGGTTTCAGTATTTGCTGCGTCTGCATTGGGCAGTGATTCCTTTTTTAGTGAAGTCGTCCCGACATTCTCCGCAAAGTATCAATATGTGGATGAGGCTGAAAACGGGCAGTCGCGTTTATACCTGGCATGGGGCGGCGAAATAGCCGGATATCAATTACCCGGAGCCCGAAACCGCGCCACGCTGGTTTGGGAAACCCCCGAACAAGCAACGCTATTGCATTTGACCATATCTGGTCGCTTAAACACCAATATTATTGCAAACCCTCACTTATCAGCAGATGAGCAGTCGATATACTACACGGCTAACCTCGCGCTTTCTGGCACAAGAGCTAGGGATGCCACTGACTGGTTGCATCGCTACGATATCAGTACTGGTGAAACCTATGAATATGCGATGCCGGAACTGTTTGATGATCAGGCTATCAATGCCAGCAGCGTCATGGCAGATGACTATCTGTACTTTTTACATGAAAAACAGCTCTATCAGTTTGATGTTGAGGCTGGTACCTGGTCAGCGATCAATCTACCTCTGCCTGAGCGTTGCAGCGATACTTCAAGTTTTAATCCAGAACTACGTGTTGTGGATAGTCAACAAAGAGCCATTATTTTTTCTGCATGTGGGGCAGCGGTTATTGCTGTTAGTGCGGATGGCAGCAGCAATGAAATCATTCAGATGCCCATCAGGCCCCCACTAGACTACGCAGATTATATTACTACCTGGTGGGCACAAGGCGCGGCACTGTTAGCGCCTGCCAGCAAGGAAACTGAGGTGTTTTACTATGGCCGCTATGATGATAAATATTATTTATGGGATATTGCCTCGGCAGAAAAAAGTGTTGAGTCATTGTTTAGCCACTCTGACATAAAGCTTTTGGATACCAATCAGGTTTTCGCTGTTAGCAAAGATGGCCGCTATCTTGTTTATATCATCGACGAAATCCGGTTAAAAACCCATAAGAATGACAGTTCAGAATATTTTCGCGCGCCTTTTTTGGTTTACGATCGGGTGCGAAATCAGTACGCCTTTATTCGGTTTGCATCAGAGAATGGTCAATATAACAGGCTGAACTCCAATGCTGATTATAACCTGAAGTTTCTGGACATTAGCGCTAAAGATAATGAACTCCATGTCATCACGAAACACAATGATGAAAACAGTAACAGGCACTTTCTGATCAGTTTGGACGAGGTGTTCAACAATGAGTTTCCCACTGTTCGAGGGATTGCAATCAGTACCCCTGAGGATTTTTCGGCTGAAATAAGCAACATTGATTATGACGGTGAGCTCTTAAAGCTGCGCAGGGTTCACATGGAAAGTGGCGATGTACAGGAATATTATCTTAGCGGTGAGGCTTTTTCAGATGTCGGGATCACAACACCGGGTAATATTAATTATCAGTTTATCCCTTGCAAAGCAAACTTTCTTTGCAATGAGCAGGATATCGCCAATAGCGAACCTGTTTACATAGAAGATATTGCCACAGTGCCGGAATTTACTCTTGAAGTGCTGGCCGAGGGTGGTGATTTTGTTGGTTATAACGTGACACTAACCAATGAGAAAGAGCCGGGTACGGTGCAATTGGTTTATACAGATAATCGCACAGACAAGCTGAATATCGAGGAAACCAGTGTATTCATTTCTAAAGGGGTTTCGGAAGCATTAAACAGCAATATTATTTTGCAAAACTGTTTTGACAAAGGATATGGCTACACATTGGCATGCAGCAGCAATATCTCTTCCAGGCAAACTATTCTGATCCCTGAAAAAAATAATGGGCATATTATGCCATTCGCGGATGAGTCGGGATTTGCGATTCATTGGAAGCCTGTAACAGGAGGGCGCTATACCTTATCTCGTATTCTGGAAGGTGAAACCGAATCTATTCAATTGTTACAGGACTCCGATACGCTTTTTTATCACGATACTGAATACCCTGAAATTAGTGCCGAATATACTCTGATGTCTTGTGTAGCCAGTGGTTGCGTTAGTCAGGTTTTACATCGAACAGCTATTGATGAGGCTGATACTCACATAGAGTTTTTAAAAACCTCGCTAAAAAATCAGCTGTATTTTTCCGCAAATTTGCACGCTGATTTATTTAAGCTTATCAGAACTCTCAGTCGCTCAACCCAGGAACCTGTTACCGTATTTGAGTCAGACAGTGCGTCATTTTCCTTCATAGACGAGGATATTATTGACGGGGGTGAGTATCTTTATACCGTGCAGTCTTGTACACAAAATATCTGTACAGAAACTGCTTCTCTCAATGTTATTGGCGGGATTGAAGTACCAGACTATTTTAATCCTGACATACCTGGGCCACTGAGTAATTTTGAATTGCAAATGGGTTTTATGTCTTATCGCCTTTTATTTGAGTATGAACTCCCTTTTCGCGCTCCCACAAGTGAACTCAAGGGTTATGGTGTATCAGCGTTATATCGCCAGAAAAACAGTGAAAACTGGAAAAGTGGTAATACCGGGATTAATAATTTTACTTTGTACGGAAATAACAATGCCGGGGCCTATGTTGCAATCATGCCGTATTACACCAGTTTTTATGACGATGGTTTCTACCCTGAATACGGGCCTGCCAGTTATTACTCTTTGCCCGAAGTAGATGCTTCAACATTGCCTGTTAATGAGGATTTTAAACTCGACATTGATTTTTCCACGGCTAATAGCCCGCGTATTTATCTTACTGGCGATCCCTATGTGGATGTTTACCATCTCTGGGTAAAAGCACCACAAGATAGTGAATTTTCGTTGCTCTACACTCAGCGTATTAATGTCTTTAGTTTATACACTGGTGGCGACCTTTACTTTAATTTACCGGAAGAATTTCAGGTTCAGGGCACAGAATTTTATGTGCAAGGTTGCTCCAGAGCGTATGCAAAATGCAGTGAACAGCATACGGTTTACACACCTGAGTTGAGTGAACCAGAAACAGAATTGGTCGACTTTGATAATGTTCAGGTATCGGTTGCTGCACCTTTATTGGAGTGGACATCGCAAGGGCTAAACGTAACCGCACAGATTCATTCCGCAGCACAATTGACGAAAGTTAAATTTTATCGAGTTGATAGCGGTGAAGTTATTCAGCAACAAGCCCAAAGCATTAATTATCGCGGTGAGCATAGTGATTTTTCCGACCTGAACATAGGTGACACACTGAGTTGGCAAACTCAATATTGTTTCGTTGCACTGGTGGAATTGATAGAACAGGAAGTCTGTTCGGCATTGAGTGATATTGCTGATTTTACACTGACAGAAGAGATGACGCGTCTGGCGCCATTTGCACCATTAGTTACTGATGTAATTAAGTTAACCAGTAGTCAAATGGCCAATATTAGCTTTAATGTCAATTTCAGCGATAGTGTGCAGCGTGCTGATATTGTGGCAACACCTACAGAGCTGGAGGTGTTACAGCGTTCGTCCACGGGGGAATATTCGGTAGTACACCAGATGTCATTGGTGTCTCCTGAATCAGGAGTTCAGGCGGTATCATTTGATATTGCAACCGGGCAGCATTTAAACCTTGTGGCCCGTGTATGTTCAGAACAGCAATGCAGTGAGCACAGCCAGGAAGTGAGCGTGGACCTGATTAATGACGTCAGTGGTGACACTATTCCGGAAGTTCCTGAGATAGTGACTTCCAAACCTTCCCCGGTTGTCAGTGACATATTGTTAAAAATAAACGCTGAGATGCCCGGTGTCGTTCATGAAATTGTGGTCAGTAACTCGGCTACTGATGCCAGTGAGCATGTCGTTTTAACTGCCAGCACAGCTGAGTCTGATTATGTGCTGAATGCGCTTGATTTCAATCAGACGCTCTATCTTTTTGTGCGAACCTGTAGCTATCTGGGGTGTAGTAACTACACCGCAGCGACGAGTCTGAACGCACTGAACAATATGTTAGTTACGTCTGAATACCACTTTGACAGTGAAGACAGCTTGTTACCTGAAGGTGGTAGCGTCATTGATATTGATGATAAAAAGGCCTTCGCAGGAGAGATTAACAGCGGTTACTTCTTGCCATTAGCGGCAGACACTGCTTTAGATTTTCAACTTTATTTACCGCTATACGTTTCTGAATTGCTCAGTGTTGCTATTGAAACACAGCATGTCAGCACCGGCGAAAATACGGTTTATTTGCAAAACTTGTTCAGCATTGCCTATCGATACGGTGAAGAAGCTGAACTGCATTCCCCATTTTGGGACACTCCAATTTTATTTACAGATGGGTATGAGGAGTGGATTAACCTCAAAGTCGCGTTGAATGAAGACGGTTTACTCTCTTTGTATTACAACGAAGAGTTGCTCTCTGTTTCTGATCGTGGTTTGGATCTGAACATTTGGGAATACAGTAAAATTACCGTAAATACCGGGCATCATGTGTTGGGCAACTTTTCGATTGCCGGCGCAGCTCCTGAATTAATGTCATTTGTCCCCTTTACGGCATCCGGGGGATGGATAACGGATGACAAGGTGCAGTTGCTTTTCCGTCATCCTGAATGGCGAAAATTTGAGTATTTGAATACTGCGATTAATCGGGTAAAACTCTGGCAGGTTAACACTGAGACGGGTGAATATGCTCATGTGTTTGATGGTGACCCGGTGCAGGCTGCATCTTTGTTAACCTCTCTACCTGCTTCTGACACTCTGAATCTGGTGTCGCGTTCCTGCATTGAAGATGTGTGCGCTCCGGCTTACTTCATGTCAGATGTGGCATCTGACTATACCTATATTCACCATGATTGGTCGGATATCCACACGGAATTATCAGCTGCGGGTGTCAATGTGCGATTTGCCATATTCAATGAACAATGGGAGTCGGCTCAAAGCTTTACGTTGTATCGCAATAAAGCCGGGAGTACCGAGCCAGAACTAATATTCAGTGATGACTTCGCGGCGCTTTACCCCTTGGCAGATGACGATTATTACTATACCTATAATGACACCTCGCCACCCGAAGAGAGTTATTACTATCAACTGGAAGTGTGTACTCCGTTAAATTGTGTCTGGGCACAATCCGAGCTGGTAATTACCTCTGAAACTTACGATATCGATGATGATGGAGTACCTGATATTGAAGATGCTTTTCCGTTTGACCCACACGAGTCCACGGATACAGATGGTGATGGAATCGGTGACAATAGCGATCCAGATATAGATAATGACGGCCTTAGCAATACCTTCGAGAACAGGTTGGGGCTGGACCCATACCAGGTAAATGACCTTGAGTCGGACGTTGATGGCGATGGTTACAATGAATTGATGGAAGTTTTGTCAGGGGCCGACCCCAACGATTACAGCAAAACGCCCAATGATTTTGGTTACTTTGAATCTTTTGAGCAGGCTAAATCTGCCCACCTGAGTTTCTTTGATTACTGGAATGAAGATGATTCCGTGTCGTTTGATAATTGGCATATAGAGCCGGAGACTGAAAGTCGGGTAAATGATGCCCAGCATGGTGAAAATGCTTATGTGTTCACGCCGTCTGAAAGGCAAGGAGAGACCACGTCCATTTATTATCGTGGCTATCTGGCTTCTGGGTATATCTGGTTTGCGTTAAAAGATGCCGAGCAGGTACCAGCTGTCAAAGTCGATAATCGGCATATCAGTTTTGATGCGGACAACCAAATAGCCCTATCCGATGGCTATACCATCTATACTTATAGGGTGGCTAACCAAAGTGAAGCTACTTCTCAGGTAATCATCACCATTTCAGGTGAATGGTCTTCTCTCGATAGTGTGTACTTACCTGGTAGTGGAGTATGCCAGAGAGCTGGACAGATAAATCAGCAAATAGATCTCAATTGCGATGGTCAGGCGGAATTTGCCGGCATATCGAATAATACAGACAGTGGTCATACTGAGCACCTGGACAAAGTAATTCGTCACAATACAGTGAATAAGGTAACGCTTAGTGAGTCTTCCGGGCTGATACCTATTTCGGGAGATTTTGATGGTGACGGAATTACGGACCTTGGTTTCAGAAACCCATCGACAAAGCACTATGTTTTCCGCCGTTCATCCGATAACGATGTCTTAAGTGGTCAATTCGGATTACAGGAGGGGGATATTTTGGTTATTGGCGATTACGATGGCGATGGAAAGTCAGATTTAGCCTTGCGTCGTCCCTGGAATACCACCTGGTATATTAAACCCTCCTCCTATCATGGCATAGAGCGCATCAGGTTTGGTCTTGATCCAGAGGATATCCCGGTGCAAGGCGATTATGATGGCGATGGTAAAACAGATCTGGCAGTAGCCAGACTGAAAAACCAAATGTGGTATGTTAAATATTCTTCTGACGACAGCATAGGTCGGATACCAATGACAATGAATGCCGGTGATATCCCGATCACTGCTGATGTGGATGGCGATGGTAAATCGGATCTCATCATTCGCAGACCAGAAACCTTTACCTGGTGGATAAAGCGCTCCAGCGATGGGCAGGAAGAGACGGTTACTTTTGGCAAGCGTAAGTCTGATATTCCGGTAGTTAACGATTATGATGGTGATGGCAAAGCGGATCTGGCAGTGCGTCGCGATTCCAATCATCATTTTTATGTGTTGCGCTCTTCCGATGGGCAATTAGGGCGATATCCATTCGCGAACGTGGACCGGTTTATTCCACTTGCGGCACCCATTCAGATGAGAATGCAATTTGCAGCCGGTGACTGGTCGTTCATCGAACAAGATTAGTTTCCCAATGCCGATTATTCTAAAAGCCTGTTTTCAGACAGGCTTTTTGTAGACTAAGGGCATTATCATTACTTACGTGAGTGTGTGAATATGCAATATTGGCTGTTTAAAACTGAACCGGATGCTTTCAGCATTGATGATTTAGCGGCGCGTCCCAATCAGACGGAACCCTGGGATGGGGTGCGTAATTATCAGGCCCGCAATTTTTTAAGGGATGACATTAAGCTGGGCGACCAGGTGTTTATGTACCATTCCAGCTGCAAGCGCGTGGGGATTGTGGGCATGGCGGAAGTGGTTAAAGAGGGTTATGTGGATGGCACCCAGTTCGACCCGGAAGCCAAATACTATGATCCCAAAGCCAGAACCGATAATCCCCGCTGGTATCGGGTGGATATCAAGTTCAAACAGCAATACGACCAGCTCCTGTCACTGGCTGAGATAAAAGCCATGCCGGAAATTCAGGAGCTGGCTTTAGTTAAAAAAGGCGCGCGCTTGTCAGTAATGCCGGTACCTGAACAGGAAGCGCAGGCATTACTGAAAAAGCTGGAAGGATAACAAGCGAATTTATTCAGCCCGCTTCGGTTTTTTCCGCAGGCTCTGCTTTAGACGTAGGGTTCATAAAGTGGTTGATGATGTTGGTGCAGGCGATCACAAAGCTGCCAACATCATTTTTAACCCAGGGAACCCGCACTTCGGAAGGCATTTCTGAAATAAACTTTCTGATATCGTCCAGGGTTTTTCCGTCGCTGGTAAGGTTGCGTTTCAGGGCTTCTTCAACCGTTGAGCCATGTTCACAACATTGCATGACTACCGACTCAAAACACTTAAAGATGGCTGCTGTTTTTTCATATTGCTCGCCCTTGATCAGTCCGCGTTTTTGCGCAGAATCCAGCTGGCTGCTGAGCATCTTTTGGATTTGCGCTGCCAGAGAGTCTACGGTTACCAGTGCAAATTTGGATTTGTTTTCGGCGGTACGAGCCAGATATCGAAATTCTCTGAGTTCTTTTGCCATGGTTTGATTTTTCACAACAAAATAAATCAGGAACATCACCATAAACATGATTATGGAGACAGCTGCTATCATTTTTATTTACCTTTGACGCTAACATTAGGGTGATACTATTTTCATCGTATCGCCCTGAATTCTAATTAAACTGAACGGAAACTCAACCAGACTTACTGATTTTTGCCAAGTTGCGTTGTTATGAAGCGTTCAATGTTGGTTTCCAGCGTTGTCAGTGGCACAGAGCCATGCTCCAGGACGGCCTTGTGAAATTCACGCACATCAAACTGATCACCCAGTCTGTCTTCTGCTGACTCTCTTAAGCGCTTTATGGTTAGCTCTCCAATTTTGTAAGACAGGGCCTGAGCCGGCCAGGTAATGTAGCGGTCCACTTCGGTACGCACATTGTGCTCTGATAAAGCGGTATTCTCCAACATGTAGTTCACAGCTTGCTGACGAGTCCAGCCTTTGGTGTGAATGCCGGTATCCACTACCAGTCGGGTAGCGCGCCACATCTCATAACTCAAACGACCAAACTCATCATACAGGGTCTCGTAAAAATCCACTTCTTTGCCCAGGTACTCTGAATACAGGCCCCAACCCTCACCAAATGCTGAAATATAGGTGTAGCGTCTGACATTGGGTAAATCCTCCAGCTCCTGTGACAGGGCAATTTGCAGGTGATGACCCGGCACGGCTTCGTGCAATGTCAGTGCCGGCAGCGCATACAGTGGGCGCTTATCCAGTGCATAGGTGTTTACCCAGTAATAACCCGGTTCGGTATCATTGGAGGGGGATATGTAGCGCCCGGTGGTATAATTCGGCGCGATATTTTCCGGCACCGGAGCCACACCATAAGGGGTTCTGGGCAAGTAGGAAAACAGCTTAGGCAGTTTGGCATCAATGCGTTTGGACAAATAGGCAGCATAACGCAGAAGTTCATCTTCGGTTTTGGCGTAAAACTGCGGATCTGTTCTCAGGAAGTGAATAAAGTCGGCCAGTTCACCTTCGTATTCCAGGGCGGCAATAACCTGCTGCATTTCATCGCGAATGCGTTTTACTTCACTCAATCCCAGCTGGTGGATTTCATCAGCCGTCAGATTCGTTGTCGTGTAATACGCCGCACGATTTTGATAATAAGCGTCACCATCGGGCCAGCTGATTGCCCCTAAGGTTTGTTTAGCGCCAGGCAGGTATTGTTCATTGAGAAAAACATGCAGCTTTTGATAGGCCACAATCACCTTGTTGGAGATCACCTGTTGCGCTTCTTTTTGCAAGGCCAGCCATTGTGCATTATCCATAAAGGCTACGGACTCTTTCGCAAAAGGTTTGTAGTAAAGGCTTTCTGTTGGGTTCTCATGAATAAAGTTTTTCACCAACTGAGGTACGATATCCAGCACTTCTCTGGGCTGAGTCATTCCGGATTTAAGGCCCGCTTTTAACCAGTGAGTTTGTTGTTCAAAGTAGCGGGGAAAATCGCTGAGCCGTTGCAGATAAAATTCGAAGTCCGCAGCGCTGTTAAATTTATGGGTATTGGGCAAAAATGCCAAACTACTGTAAAAGCCAGATTCAGAAGTAAAGGGTAAATAATGCCCATTAAAACGATATTCATCGATGTGATTTTGCAGGCGCAATGTCTGAATGGAGTGGGATATCTGGGCTGATACATCCAGTTGCGCCTTATCTATTGCGTTTAACTGTTGCATGAATTGCAAGGCTTGCTGTTGTTGCCTGGCCAGGTTTTCCGGGGAGAGATCCGCCAGCTGCCCGGTTTCCTGCTCTACGCCAAATCGGGTGGCCATTACCGGACTATTTTGCAGTTCCCATGTCCAGATAGTCTCTAATAATTTGTCCAGTTTATTTTGTTCCGCAGCAAAGCTGCTGCCACCGAGTAGTAGCAGGATTAACAGTAGATGTTTCATTGTTATTATTTGGTTAATTTGCAGATGGCCTAGTGTAAGCCACCTGCCGCGAAATACCAATTCAGCGTGAAGGAATTAGTTTTTTGGGGTGTAAATCGGAGAAGGAAAGGGCGTAACCTTATCGCCCAGGTCTGTGATTTTGGCGGTTCCCTGTTTGTTGACTTCATCAATTTTTAATACGCTGTGCAGCGGAATGTAAGTGCGATTTACATTGGCGTACTCTGATTTTAACTTTTCATGGCTGGGATCCACTACCAGACTGGTGTGGTTGTCCCAGACAAAGTCACCGATTTCGATAAAACCAAATAAGCTGCCCTGAGTTAATTCACGAACATAAAGCTCGTAACGTTCATTGTTGGCAATAAACTGAATTCGGTATAAAGGTTGTTTTTCGCTCATATTCTCCGCCCGACCTGTGAGGTCGTGCAATCAGTGCTGTAAATTAAGGTTAGCCTGGAAATGGCGCTAATTTTGAACTTTTCAAGAGATCATCACGAAGAAAACAGCTTTTTCCAGATACCACTTTTTTCCGGTTTATTATTGATGATGGTGGCTCGCCACAACTGCTCCAAAGCATGTCGGGCCGAGGTGCTGAAATCGGGTTTCAGAACTTGCAGGCTGGGAGACATCAGGACTTTCGCAATGTTATCGGTAGGGTGAGACAGTTGCCACAAGCCCAGGAGCATCGCATAACTGCGTACGATGAGCGCAGCGGCTTCTTCTTCTTCCAGCGTAGGCAGCATGGCCGAAATGGATCGGGCTGCGGCTTTTGTGGCTTTGGCCTGTTCATTTTTGTGGGCCAGCAGCACTTTGTAATCGACATTCTGTTCGATCACGCTGGTGCTCATACAGGCTAATTGCATGAATACCGGGTTCTCTTCCATGTAGGCACAGCCCGTGTCTAATAACGTCAGCATAATAGATTCATCAAGCTGACCGTATTTGTGAAAGGTTTTCAGCCAGTTGAGGTGATACTCTTCCAGAATTGCGAGAAAAATTTCTTCTTTGCTGCGGAAATACAGATACAGCGTTCCTTTGGCTACCCCCGCATCTTTACCAATTTGCGCGGTAGTGGGTAAGACGCCGGGGTTGTTTTGATACAGATTTATCGCCGATGCCAGTATGGCCTTGCGTCTGACTTCTTTTTCTTTTGCTCCGCGAGCACGCTTAAATTCTGTCATATAAACCTTCTAGGCGGCCAGTGGCCCTAATAACGCCTCTGTGGCTAATTCCAGTTCATCCGTGGCACCCGCCAGGATTCCGGTTACCGCAAAACCCTGCACGTAATTACAAAGTTGTAATGCCGTGGCTTCAATATTGATATCTGCGCGCACCTGTTGGTGCTCGATGGCGCGCTCAAGGCAGCCAATAAAGCCAATTTCAAGCTGGTCGATATAGTGCCGGCCAATACTTTTGACTTGCTTGTCATCAAAACCTAACTCTGTCACTGTATTGACCAACAGGCAACCTTTGCCTTTCACCAGCGCGATATACTGCTTGAAGAAGGCCGTAATAGAAACCAGTCCCTTGTTGTTCTCCAGATGACTGATGGCCTGATGCAGTACCGTTTTTTGATAGTGCTCCAGCACCTGATAAAGGAACTGTTGTTTGGAGCCAAATTCCAGATAAAAGCCGCGTCGGTTAAAGCCGGTGCGCGCTATGATTTCATCCATGACCGCGCCGTTAAAGCCATGCTCCAGAAATATCTGGATGGCCTCTGTTAATACTTCGTCGACATTATATTGTGGTCTTCTCGCCATTTGTCGTTTCCTGGAAGGGCCTGTTGACCTTTCTAATATGATTTTTGTTCTATACAAACGCGTTTTAATTGTGCAACAGCGCTACAGGCATAAAAGACCTGTGACAAAATCGGCAGGTCCTAAGAACAGCTGTTCTCTAAGGATAAATTATCAACAATGACTGTCAAGCTGGAAAAAGATAAACTTATGCCATAATGTAGGAACCAGGGAGTTCCTGTATAACAAGGTCTGACAGGCCAGAAAAATAACCGTTTCTTGAAAGAATAAACCTCTATGAAAAAACTAAGATTTACACTCTATCTGTTACTGGGTTCGCTGCTGAGCGCCCCGGGTCATGCGGAAATGTTGCAGGCTGATGAAGATCGCATTAAAGCCCATTTACGCTTTTTATCTCACGATTTGCTGGAAGGCCGCGATACCGGTTCAAAAGGGTTAGAAATTGCCTCCTTATATATTGCCTCGCAATTTGAACAATATGGTTTGCAACCCGCCGGTGATAACGGCTCTTACATGCAGCGGGTGACATTCCGCCAGTCATTTCTGGATCAGGACTCGCCCAGGTTTCTGCTGAACAAAGGTGGCGAAACTACGGAACTAAAGTATCCCAAGGAATTTCTGGTCAGCCCAAGTTCAACCTCTGAAGTGGCTGAGGTTACCGGTGACCTGGTGTTTGTGGGCTACGGCATTATTGCGCCAGAGCTGAATCACAACGACTATGCCGATATTGATGTAAAAGACAAAATTGTGGTGATGCTGTCCGGCAAGCCTCAGTCTTTCCCCAGCGAGGAAGGGGCGCACTTTGCATCCGGTTATCAGAAAGGTAAATACGCTGCAGAAAACGGCGCTAAGGGCACCATAGTGATCCCCACGCCGCGCAGTGAAAAGGCTCGACCTTATGAGCGCTCCCTGAGTTACATCCACGTGCCCAGAGTGCGTTGGTTGAAAGACGATGGCACACCCGCCAATACCTTTGCAGAGCTTAAAAATGGGGCTTCACTGAGCCCGGATACAGCCAAAATGTTATTTGCCGATGAGCAGATGACGCTTGACGATATCTATGCTGAGCTGGAAGAAGACAAGTCGCCTAAAGCCTTCGCTATGAAATCCAGTATCGCGCTGAGCAAGAAAAGCGAATTCAAAGAGATCACCAGCCCGAATGTGGTGGCCATCTTACCGGGCAGTGACCCGACATTAGCCGCTGAGTACGTTTCGTTTTCGGCCCATCACGATCACATTGGTATTGCTAAAACGGTTGAAGAAGACAAAATCAACAACGGCGCTCTGGACAACGCCAGTGGTACAGCCGTACTGCTGGAAACCGCTCGTCTGTTGACGCAGGCACCGGCACCCAAGCGTTCTATCCTGTTTGTAGCGGTCACCGGTGAAGAGAAAGGCCTGTTGGGCTCAGACTATTATGCGCAAAACCCCACAGTACCCATCGAATCTATCGTGGCTAATGTCAATCTGGATATGCCGGTACTGACCTATGAATTTGCTGATGTTATTGCTTTTGGTGCGGAGCACAGCAGTCTGAAAGCCTCAGTGACCGCTGCTGCCGAATATCACGATCTGACGTTGGGACCGGATCCTATGCCGGATCAGGCGATTTTTACCCGTTCGGATCACTACAGCTTTGTAAAGCAAGGTGTGCCTTCGGTATTTGTTATCCCTGGCTGGACCGCAGTTGATCCCGAAGTGGACGGCGGTAAGAAATTCGGGGAGTTCTTTGGTAAGTGTTATCACAAGCCCTGCGATGAGTACTCGGACGAATTTAACTGGAAAGCGGCAGTTAAGTTTGCCGAAGTGAACATCCAGATCGGCCAGACCATTGCAAATCAGGACAATAAACCCACCTGGAATGCCGACAGCTTCTTTGGCAATACCTTTGGTCGTTAATCAAGGTAGAGGGCATTAAGCACATAAAAAGGGCTGCAATTGCAGCCCTTTTTGGTGATTTCAGGATGGTATCCGGTTAGCCAAAAAAGCGTTCCCGCATAAACTTCCACTGCGCACCAAAGCCATCAGTCGGTCTGGCACTAAATTCTGAACGCACAAATTGGTTGATGCGGCCATCTACGTAACAGATGAGAATATTGGCGATCAAGGTTTCATCAGCGGGCAGGGCTTTGCCTTCGCGCAATTTGCGCTCCCTCAGTATTTGTCGCAATTGGGTTTCCAGGCGCTCAAACAATTGTGCGATGCGGGTGCGTAAACGCTCCTGTTCGCCTTGCAAGGCATCGCCATTTAAAATTCGGGTAATCCCGGGATTTTTCTCAGCGAAGCCCAGAATAAGATGCAGGATAAGCTGGCAGCGACTTCCGGTATCCTTTTCTTCATCAACGATTTTATTGATGCGGCTAAACAAGGTTTCTTCAATGAACTCTATTAATCCTTCAAACATCCGCGCTTTGCTGGGAAAGTGACGATACAACGCGGCCTCAGAAACACCGACTTTTTCGGCTAACTTGGCGGTTGTGATGCGTTGCCCATGGTGGGTTTCTAACATGACGGCGAGTGATTGTAATATTTGCGCTTTGCGATTGTTCTTACGAGTAGCTGGCATAGTAATAACCTGGAATAAATCGTGTCCCTGAATTAATGTGTGCCAGACGAGCCAAAGCCCCCCTGACCCCGTTCGCTTTCTGTAAACTCTTCAACAACTTCAAACTGCGCCTGAATCACCGGCAGAATAACCAGCTGCGCAATGCGTTCGCCAGGCTTTATTTCCTGACTTTGCTGACCCCGATTCCAGACCGACACCATAAGCTGTCCCTGGTAATCAGAATCAATCAGACCGACTAAATTGCCCAGCACCAGACCTTTTTTATGGCCCAGTCCGGAGCGCGGTAAAATGGTGGCGCACAACCCCGGATCACCGATGTACATAGCCAGTCCGGTGGGAATGAGTTCGGTTTGCCCTGGCGCTAACGTCAGTGGAGCGTCCAGACAGGCTCGCAGGTCCATACCGGCCGATCCTGGTGTCGCGTATTCCGGAAGAGGAAACTCGTTGCCCAGTCTGGGATCTAAAATTTTAAGGTCAATCTTGTGCATGTTATTGTTTTTTCTGGTGATACTGTTGTGTAATTGATGCCATCAATTGCATCGCAATTTGGCTCTTACTGGCTTTATCCAATTGTTTTTCACCGTTGGCCCAGTAGAGGGTCAGGGCGTTTTGCTCGCTGTTAAAGCCGATATCCTGGCGTGAAACATCATTGGCTGCAATTAAATCCAGCTTTTTGCGAGCCAGTTTATCTTTGGCATATTGTGCAACATTTTGAGTTTCTGCGGCGAAGCCTACGGTAAAAGGTGGCCTGGGGAGAGCCGCGACAGATGTCAGTATATCGGGATTCTTAACAAAAGTAAGTGTTAACTCAGTATTGCTCTTTTTGATTTTTTGATCAACTACCTGGCTGGGTCGATAATCGGCGACAGCGGCACAGCCAATAAAGATATCACAGTCCTGGGTTTCGGCCATAACGGCAGCGAGCATCTCTTCTGCGGTGGTTACCTTTTGCACTGTTACACCTGATGGGGGAGGCAGATTAACCGGTCCGGAAACCAGCACGACAGAGGCACCCATCTGCTGAGCTGCCGAAGCGACAGCATAACCCATCTTGCCAGAACTGTGATTGCTCATGTAACGCACCGGATCGATGTGTTCCCGCGTTGGTCCGGCGGTGATAACAACTTTGACCCCTTGCAGCAATCCTTGCGCCGGCAGCTCGTCTAACCGATCCGCAATGTCCTGAGGTTCCGGCATGCGTCCGGGTCCCACATCACCACAGGCCTGTTCACCCTGATCAGGGGCAATAATAGTGACGCCACGACGGCCGAGTATTGCCAGATTGTCCTGAGTCGCTGTGGCGTGCCACATTTGTTGATTCATGGCAGGAGCTATGTGCACCGGGGCTGTTGTAGCCAGCACCAAAGTGGTTAACAGATCGTCTGCCAGGCCGTGGGCCAGTTTCGCAATGGTATTGGCCGTGGCCGGAGCAATGATCAGCAGGTCGGCCCATTTGGCCAGCTCAATATGACCCATTGCGGCTTCTGCCGCGGGGTCCAGTAAATCGTCGGAAACGCTGTTGCCAGAAACCGCCTGAAGCGATAAAGGGGAGACAAATTCTTTCGCTGACTGGGTTAATACAACCCGTACATTAGCACCTTTAGCCTTCAATTTTCGAACTAAGTCGGGGGTTTTGTAGGCGGCAATACCCCCGGTTACGCCCAATAAGATATTGGTGTTGAGCAAGGATCCCATAGCAGAAATACTATTGTTCTTTTTCGACTAATTATGTAGATTACCATGAAAGCAGAGGAACTGCTTTGATAATAATTATTATTCATCGGTAACCCGTACTATTTTTCATAATAATTAGCACTAACACTACATGGAATGTATCTATGAAAATGTCACAATGGCCAGAGGCCGAAAGACCCCGTGAAAAACTGCTCAATCTGGGCCCTCAATCGCTTTCTGATGCGGAGCTCTTAGCTATTTTTTTGCGCACCGGGATTCCCGGTTTTAATGTAGTGGATTTGGCCCGGCAATTATTAGCCGAGTTTGGTTCATTAAAAAGGTTGATGTCAGCCAGTCACCCGCATTTTTGTCAGGCTAAGGGATTGGGTACCGCTAAATTTGTGCAGTTGCAGGCAGTACTGGAGTTATCTCGCCGTTATTTTGAATCAGATCCGGAGCAAAAACCGCAGTTTACTTCGTCTGCTTATACCATGGACTTTATCAGCCGTCGTATGACCCATTACACCCAGGAGGTTTTTGCTGTTCTGTTGCTGGATTCACAGCATCAGTTTTTGCACTTTCAGCCGGTGTTTTTTGGTACTATTAATGCCGCGCCGGTCTATCCCAGGGAATTGGTGAAACTGGCTATCGCTCACAATGCCGCGGCGGTAATTTTGGCACACAATCACCCGTCCGGTATTTCAGAGCCCAGTAGCGCAGACCGGCAAATTACGCAACGTATCGTTGACGCCATGGCATTGCTGGATATTCGGGTATTAGACCATATTGTGGTGGGCGACGGGCGTCATACCTCGATGGCAGAGCGCGGAATGTTATAACGGTTAAATACAGCCTAAAGTGCTGAAAATAGCCCTTTATACTAACTTTTACTTGAATCTGGCGTTTTTATACTGTATAAAGTGCGCCCTCTTGTATGAGCATCTTCTGACCAGCGGCTGAATGTCGGATATATGAGGTCGGGTAAAGTAAGTAATTTTTGGAGACAACAACAATGTCCAGAGTATGTCAAGTTACTGGCAAACGCCCTGCGGTAGGTAACAACCGTTCTCACGCGAACAACGCAACGCGTCGTCGCTTTTTGCCAAATCTACAATCTCACCGTTTTTGGGTTGAGTCTGAAAACCGTTTCGTTAAACTGCGTGTTTCTACTAAAGGCATGCGTATTATCGATAAAAAAGGCATCGATTCAGTATTAACTGAAATGCGTGCTCGCGGCGAAAAAGTTTAAGGAGTCTGAGTAATGCGCGATAAAATCAAATTAGTATCTACAGCTAACACAGGCTATTACTACACGACAGACAAAAACAAGCGTAACATGCCGGGCAAAATGGAAATCAAAAAGTATGATCCAGTTGTTCGCAAACACGTGCTTTTTAAGGAAGCAAAGATTAAGTAATCTTTTTGGTTTTTGTCTCCCGAAAAACCCGGTTTAAGCCGGGTTTTTTGCGTTATCCTGCTGAAAAACTTCTCTTTTTCTGTGCAGGCGCTACACTGCCTGTTAATGCAATCGAATAACCTCCGCTATGCTTAGACTCAGTCAACGGGCCTGGAACAATGTAGTGATCCTGGCGATGTTGTTTATGGTGTACCTGTTTACACTCAGCAACGACATGATCAATGAAGGCGAGCAGCCCTCAAACGAGGTCATTCCGGTGTTTCCAGCCTACAGTGTGATAATGAGTCTAGATTTCGGGTTTGTCCGGCTGGAGCGTATTGGACAGGACTGGCGCGTTAAGGGGGCAGAGGATATTGCTATCAATAGCCTTGTACCACTATCAGAGCAATGGTCGATGCTGGAAGTGCAGCGAACCAATGTTGCACCTGAGCAAGCGCCTTACATCGTATCTGTGTTATTAGCAGGTGAAGACAAAAAGCGTGTATTTCAGCTTTACTCCGTGGCTAACGGTACCTTGCTGCAGTCTGACGGACGGTTTTATCTGGCGCAAGACGTGGCAACAGACAAGCTTTTTCCGGTTGACCGTATTCCAGCCTTATAACTCTATTCCCCAGTTTTTAAGCCATTGTCTTAGCGTCAACAAAAACACGCTTAACAGTCCTATTAATAAGGCTATTTTAAACAGGCGGTTAGCGCTATGGTCACGGCACAACCAAATTGCCAGCAAAGCGTAAAACAGCAGCTCTGTAATCAGTTTTATGCTTACCAGTAGCGCAATGGGGTATTGTGGGTAGCGGATGACGTATTCAAAGGCCAGATGCCAGACACCTTGCCACATAAGCCAGATGGCCAGGGCATGCGACAGGCGTTTGTGTAGTTGGCCCGCCTGATAGCGAGCCTCTGACGGTTTCACTTCTGGCAAGCCGGGCAATACACCGAGCTGCGATTAGACAAGCGAACTTCTTTTAACGTCGTTTCACACTGCGGGCAAGGTTCGCCTTTGCGACCATAAACTAACAACTGCTGGGCAAAATACCCGGGTTTACCATCTCCGCCAACAAAGTCTCTTAACGTCGTTCCACCCTGAGTAATGGAGCGTTGTAATATATGCTTTGCCGCATCGACAAAAAGGCTGTATTTGCTTTTTGAGACTTTTCCTGCGGGTTTGTTAGGGTGAATACCGGCGGTGAACAAGGCTTCTGTGGCATAGATATTACCGATGCCTGTGACCACTTTTTGATCCATCACAAACTGTTTAACCGCCACGGATTTGGTACGGGACTTGTGCCACAGATAATCGCCGTTAAAGGCCTCTGACAGAGGCTCTGGCCCCAGGTGACTCAGTAGTTTGTGTTCTGCTGGTGGCGTATCCAGCCACAGTATGCAACCAAAGCGGCGCGGATCTGAGTAGCGCAGTATCTGCCCATCTGCAAAAGCGATATCCAGATGGTCGTGTTTGAGTATGGCGTCAGATTGACGGGTGATCCGCAAGCTGCCAGACATCCCCAGATGTATCAGCAACGCCTGTTGCGGATTATTATCCAAAAACAACAACAAATACTTTGCCCGCCGTTCGATGGCCGTGACGGTTTTGCTCTGTAAGCATACCCGGATATTATCCGGAACAGGCCAGCGCAGCGACGCCTGACGCACAATAACATCAGTTATCTTGCTGTTCAGAATGTGAGGCGCTATGCCGCGTTTTGTCGTTTCGACTTCCGGAAGCTCTGGCATAAACTGGCTTATTCTTCGCTGTGGAACTTCTGATACAGGGCGTCCTGTACGATGGGATGGCAAAATTCATCAACCTTGCCGCGATGCAGAGCCACTTCTTTCACCAGGGTGGATGAGATAAAAGAGTTTTCTTCAGCCGGGGTCAAAAACACGCTTTCCAGATTGCGATTTAAGCGACGATTCATATTGGCCAACTGAAATTCGTATTCAAAGTCGGAAACTGCCCGTAGCCCCCGGATAAGTACGTTGGCATTTTGTTCTTTGGCAAAGTCCGCCAGCAGTCCCTGGAAGCCCACAACGCTGACGTTGCCCAGGTGTGCTGTGACTTTTTGCGCTAACTCTACCCGCTCAGTTAAGCTGAATAAGGGCTTTTTGCTGGGATTTGACGCAATGGCTACCGTGACTCGGGAAAAGAGTTTGGCAGCACGCTCGATGAGGTCGGCATGACCATTGGTGATGGGGTCAAAAGTGCCGGGATAAAGTGCAGCTGTTTTCATAGGGTCTCTACCGTTATCCTTAAATGTCTAGCTTAGCCTGATTGCTGACAGATGTGAAAGATTTCAAATTTAGCCATCAGCGCAAAATTTACCAGCGGTAAAAGGCGCTCAGGCGGTTGTAGTTTTCACCAAAGGCATCGCGGCCAACGGTACCATCCAGACCCCAGAAACCATATTGCGTGGCAAAGCTGTAACGGGCATTCATCTGGAAGGTGTCAGACAATCCTGCGGTGTTTTCGATACTTTGGTGGGTCAGTTTGATGGCTAACTGTTGATCATCAAACAGTTCCCAGTCCATCATGACATGATGAGTAAGTGCCTCTGGACTGATGCTGGTGCCAAATTCATCGGCACTCCAGTGGCCTAACAGCACGTTTTTGTTGCTATAACCCTGTTCGTAGAAAGCCGACTGATACCAGCCTGAATCCCGGTCGGTAATTTCGTAGCGCAACGACATGGTTTCAAACAATACCGGCATAAATACCCCCAGGGAAATGGCGTTGCCTGTATCGTCGGCTCCGCTGAGGGCATCCCGCTGATACTGGGCAAGTTCGGCGTAAACCGACAGAGGCATTTCTAAGCCGATATTCCATTTCGCACTCAGTGCCGTTTGCCCGTAGCCCTGTTCGTTGTTGTCTTGTGCGTTATCTTCTAATGACGAGGGGGTAAACAGTCCCTTAAGACCAATGCCAAAGCCACCGTCCCGGTTGCCTCCGCCAAAGTAATAGGTGCGTGTCAGTCCGATGGACAGCCGTTCCACAGGGCTGAAACTGAAATGCATGCCGGTCAGCTCAGGTTTACCGGCGGTTATCAATCCCTGACTATTAACGTTAGTTCGCTCATCAAATTTGGCATAAAAAAGTTCGTAGCGAATATTAAAATCTGTTATCCCGCTAGAATTACTGAGGGTGACTGATGGCGGATTTTCTGCATGTGTGCTTAACAACATTGCAGAATCCTGCATGGGCGACAGCCAATGATCGCGAAAACCCATGTCCAGTTGCAGGTATTCATTGCCCAGACTCAGATGGGTATTAGTGGCCGCCTTGCCGCTTTCATCGTTATAGCTCGCTCCGGCCGCTAAATAAATATAGGGATTGAAAAAGATGTGCCCGGCAGCTGAGACTTCCACATTGGTATTGTGTTGCACGCCCCGGTTGTTTTCCTGATGTCGGGTGTTTTCATCGCTCACCGACAAAGCCAGCGCCCTGTGGGTATTGGCCATGGTTTCGGTATAACGTTCCAGATAAGCCGTCAGACGACTGTGTAAAACCGGGTGATAGTCCCGAATGGTTTCTAATCGGCTCAGTAATTCAGTGGCTTTATAAGGTCTGGTGAGAGGTGTATCACCGGTCATTGCCATCAGCTTTTCAATTTGTAGCTCCACTTCCGGTGCCAGATTGATTGGCAGGTACGGTGATACGCCTTTGGCCAATACCTGGCCGTTCAAACTCAATAAAATCAGGAAAGTTAACCGCTTCACGTTTCATCCTCTGGGTGCAATGCGCCGCCAATTCTAACAGGAAGTACTCAGGGTTAAAGTGCTATCATCATCTGGGCGACATTTCTGACTTTTCTCCACCCCGGTGAATTGCTATTCTTACCGGTTCCGGCAAGGCTGAACCTTGTGTTTTTCGGCGGGGACTTTCCCTTCGATTTATTAACTGGCGAGTAACGAGTGCGTAGAATAATCACCTTTGGAACCTATGACGTTTTTCATGTTGGTCACGTTAAATTATTAAAACGGGCCAGATTACAGGGGGATTATTTAATTGTCGGGGTGTCCTCCGATGAACTCAACTTCAGTAAAAAAGGTCGTAATCCGGTGTATTCACTGGACAATCGCATGGAAATCATTGGGTCCTTAAAGTTTGTCGACGAAGTCTTTGTGGAGCATTCCCTGGAGGCAAAGCGCCAGTACATCCTGGAGACCAAAGCGGATGTACTAGTGATGGGGGATGACTGGGTAGGCCGGTTTGATGAGTTTAAAGATATTTGTGAGGTGGTGTATCTGCCACGTACGCCATCGGTTTCCACCACTGAGATCATCGAAGTGATTAAGGAGATTGAGTAATGCGGCGGTTTCTCATGTATATCTCCGAAAACTATGCATTTGAAATTTTACGACCACTACAGGCAGAGATAAAAAAACGTGGATTTCAGGTGGCCTGGTTTGTAGAGGGGGATCATGTCAATCTGAGCTATTTTGCTGAAGATGAAACCCTGCTACCCGATGTGCCGGCGGTCAAAGCGTTTAATCCCGATGCGGTGTATATTCCCGGAAATCTGGTGCCAGACTTTATCCCCGGTCTGAAAGTGCAGTTGTTTCACGGCTTTGAGTGGAAGAAAAAGGGCCATTTTCGCATTCGCGGCATGTTTGATCTCTATTGCACTCAGGGACCATTGTTTACCAAAAAATTTAATGAACTAGCGCAACCACATCGCCATTTTGATGTAATAGAAACCGGCTGGCCGAAGATAGATAGCTTGTTTAACGCTAAACCTTATCACTGGCCTGAGCGAGACCAAAGACCGGTAATTTTGTTCGCACCTACTTTTTCCCCAGCCTTAACCAGCGCTCCGGCATTGTTTGAGCAAATTAAAGCATTGTCGGAAACCGGACAGTGGCAATGGTTAGTTAAGTTTCATCCCAAAATGGATGCACACTGGCAACAACAATATCGGGACATTGAAAACGCCAATTTAAACGTGGTGGAAACACAGGAAATTGCCGGTCTGCTGCAGTGCGCTGATGTTATGGTATCCGATACGTCATCTATCATTACCGAGTTTGCTCTGCTCAATAAGCCGGTGGTTACTTTTGCCAATTCTCAGCCAGATCCACATTTACTGGATTTTAGTGAGCCGTCACAATTGCGGGAAATGCTCCAACAGGCGCTTGAGACAAAAAGCGCGTTGGCCGAAAAAATTAGCAATGCGGTAGCGCAATTACACCCCTATGCGGATGGCAAATCTTCGCAACGGGTGCTGGATGCAACCTTGCAGTGCATCGAGCAGGGCCGTGATCACCTTAAAGCGAAACCTTACAACCTGATCCGCTCTTTGAAACTGCGTAAGAAACTGCGCTATTGGTGGGGTTTTTGACGTCCTGTTAATCGCTACCTGGCTGCAATGTCATTCAGCTTTAATGACCAGGCAGCTATAGTCATAGTGTAAAATAATGTTGAGCATCCCTGAAAACACCTGCAGCCGGAGACCAGACAATGCAAAAATCCGTTATTGAAGAATTTTTAGATAAAGAATCCTCCGCCGGGATCATTCTGATGTTTGCTGCTGTGTTGGCTATGATAGCCGCCAATACGCCGCTGTCCGCCTGGTATGATTTATTGATTGATACGCCGGTGGCGGTACAGGTCGGAAAACTGGAAATAGCCAAACCACTGTTGCTGTGGATCAACGATGGCTTAATGGCGGTGTTTTTCCTGTTGGTGGGGCTGGAGCTCAAGCGCGAAGTGCTGGAGGGAGAGTTATCTGATCCGGCTAATATTGTGTTTCCCGCTATCGGGGCCGTAGGGGGTATGTTGGTACCGGCGGCTATTTATTATTTTTTCAATCAGCATGATCCCGTCACGCTGAAAGGCTGGGCCATTCCCGCCGCTACAGACATTGCGTTTGCGCTGGGTATTTTGTCGTTGTTGGGTTCGCGGGTGCCGGTGAGTTTAAAAATCTTTCTGACTTCGCTGGCCATTTTTGATGATCTGGGTGCCATCATTATCATCGCGCTGTTTTATACCAGTAAAATATCGGTATCGGCACTGATTGTTGCCGCCATCTGTACGGCCATTCTGGGCTTTATGAATTATCGTGGCATTTCTGACCGAAGTCGTTATGTGTTTGTGGGGGTTGTGATGTGGGTGGCTATGTTGAAGTCCGGCGTGCACGCGACCTTAGCCGGGGTCATTATTGCGATGTTTATTCCCATCAAACATCAACAGCCGGATCAGCCCTCGCCACTGAAGGAAATGGAGCACGATCTGCACGGTGTTGTGGCGTTTTTTATCCTGCCTATTTTTGCCTTTGCCAATGCCGGTATCAGTCTGGAAGGTGTGACTTTTGAGCAGATATTACATCCGGTACCACTGGGCATTGCCGCCGGGCTTTTTGTCGGGAAACAGGTGGGTATATTTGGTTTGTGCTGGTTGGGGATTAAATTAGGGCTGGCAAAATTGCCCAAAGGCATGTCCTTTCTGAGTCTCTATGGTATTTCACTGTTGTGCGGGGTGGGTTTTACCATGAGCTTATTTATCGGTTCTCTGGCGTTTGAAGAAACCGGTGCTATCCCGTTATTTGACGAGCGACTCGGTATTATTCTGGGCTCCTTATTGTCCGGGGGTGTGGGCTTTATCGTGTTAAATTTCAGTCTTAAGCCTAAGGCGCAGAAGGTGGCGTAGCTGAAGAGTCGCTCTGGAATTGCTCATCGCCCTCCAGCTTATATTTGCAGATGTATTCAGGTGTCTTCAGCAATGAATGAGCGTAAATAAAGCCGTATATCCCGGTCATCAGGATACTGGGTGCCACTGTCGCTGCCACATCCGGGGTGTTGTTTATCAGGTTGAGTACAACCACCATCACGGATTGCAAAGCCAGAGGTGGCAGTACGGCAATTTGGGGGCGCTTGTGACATTTCATTTTACTCAATGTCCAGTTGAGTAATGCCGTAAAAGTAACCGTCATCAGGGCGCTGTAGCTGCCCTGTAAAAGTGCACTGCGCAGCACCAGCGCGCTATCGTCACTGGCCATGCTGTTCACCCACCATGACCACAAGCTGTAAAATATGAAGGCCACCAGGGCGGACAGGATTGCGCGCGTTTTTGCAGACATTGTCGATTCTCTTTTCTGACGGGAGCCGATGATACCCTGCCGGTCAATGCAGAGGATTACCTGTTGCTACTTATAGCTATTAGACCTGAAAACTCGCATTTTCATTCCGCTTAGCGACTTTTTGCCTCATAGCCTTGAATAAAACAGTCCCAGTCTTTCTCGCTCCAAAAGAAGCGCTCATTCTGAGCTTGTTCTTTTTCCAATGAACGGTGCAAGCGTTGCAGGTTTTTTGCTTTCCAATTGTCACCCGTTAATCTGGCGCATTTGTCGAAGTCTATCAGCCAGCCCTGATTTTGTTTATCCAGCATGATATTGCGAATATTGAGATCGTGATGATAGATTTGTTGTTCGTGAAAGCTGCTGATTAAACCACCCAAATGAACCCAAAGTTCATCGGACAGGGCTTGTTGTGTCAACTTCTGATGCAAATCAACTGCGTCGGGAATGCGTTTGATCAGGATGTAATTGCGGTAAATGAGCCCGCTTCGATCAATGCCGGCCATCACAGGTTCGGGCACAGGCAGCCCCAGTTTGTGCATCTCCAACAGCAGAAAAAACTCCCGCCAGGCACGGGTTTTCTGGTAACCATTGAACACAAACTGATTGGATAGCAGCTTGCCAGGTAGTCCGCCGCGTAAGTATTGACGCAGGATCATGTGCTGCTCATCGTGCCGGACAAAAAGTGTTGTACCCCTGCCTGCCGCGGAGCCGGTTACGGCATTGTTTTTGTACCAAAACTCGGCTTTGAATACCTGTCTGGAGGCATTGAGGTGACAATGCTGGTGGCGCAGTATACGGCATCCCGATTGCTGAAATAATTGCACATCAGGGTGTTGTTGTTGCAATAAGTGCGGCAACGGGATTTGTTTTGGCATTTGACTTCGCTTGCGACAGGTAAACAAGTAAGGAACAATAGTGCCAGATTATAAATGACAGTGACAGATCCGACGTTCGGATTGGAATTTTTTGTGCAAGAAAACGGTAAGCTTTGTATTTTAAGGTTGTCTGCTATTGGTGATGTATGCCATGCCGTAGCGATGGTTGAACGCATTCAGCGCATGCGCCCCGATATAGAAATCACCTGGATTATCGGCAAAGTGGAATATCAGCTTGTGCAGGATATGCCAGGCATTCGGTTTGTGGTGTTCGACAAGCGTCAGGGGTGGTCAGCCTATCAGCAATTGCGTCGCGACCTGAAAGGGACGCGCTTTGACGTCTTGCTCTTGATGCAGGTGGCCTTGCGCGCAAACCTGGCCAGTCTGATGATCAGAGCAAAAAAGAAAATCGGGTTTGATGCTGAACGGGCCAAAGAGTTACACCATTTCTTTATCACTCATCGCATCGCCAACCAAAAGCACCCTCATGTGTTAGATGGCTTTATGGCCTTTGCCGATGCTGCTGGTATTGCAGACGGGGGAATACCCCGTTGGCATATTCCCATTCCCGACGAGGCTGGCAGGTCTGCGCAGGCCTTGTTAAATGGTATGCAACGCTACGCAGTAATCTGTCCGTCCGCCAGCAAAGCCGAGCGGAACTGGACGGTAGCCGGTTACCAGGAAATTGCCTGCCACCTTAAAAGTCGGGGCTACGCCGTGATCCTCTGTGGTGGACCTGCCGGGAGTGAAAAGGCGTTAGCGGAAGCGATTGAGGTATGTGGCGACATCCAGCTCAACCTTACCGGGAAAACCAGCCTGAAACAGTTATTGGCAATACTCAAAGGTGCTGAGCTGGTCATTGCGCCGGATACCGGGCCTGCGCACATGGCAACCACAGTGTCTACGCCAGTGGTTGGTTTATATGCTCATAGCAATCCGGTACGCACCGGACCCTACAATGACATTGAACATGTGGTTTCTGTTTATGAAACTGTAATCCAACAGCAAAAAGGTAAATCCTGGCGCGAATTGCGCTGGGGAGCACGGGCAAAAGGTCAGGATTTAATGGCTCTGATTAAGCCGGAGCAGGTGATTGCTCAAATTGACCGGGTACCTGGAACGCCTGATAACCGCCTTTAAATGGTTTGATCTGCCAGTTTTGCTAAAGGTTTGGCCTCCTTCACATTTCTAATAATAAACAGCTCAGCGATAAGCAAATTTAGCGCAAAGCCGACCCAGATACCGATACCAATGACCAGCTGATCTATTTGCCCAAGCACCAGAAAGGCCGGAATAAAGAACAGGCGTTGTGTGGCAGGGCCAAGTGCTACTGCTGTGGTACGGATCATCCAGGCGCGGTGTTCAGCGATTTTGCCTTGCCTGATTTTCACAATACCAAAGACAACACAGATACAGCTGGCAAGAGCGAAAGTCATGACACCAAAATACTTAAGATAACCACCAAAGGCTGGATACACCTGGTTCATAATCAGCGCCGTTGTCCCGGCGGTCAGGGCACTGAACACTAACAAAATGCCTGCGGACTTGTGAAACCATGGCGCTTTTGCACGAATATTGGCGGAAAATTGTAAGGGACTAAGTAAGTTAAACGCCACACCGGCAATTATGTGTAGAATGATGGGCAAGGGTATCTGGTAGTAGTGGGGAACTTCCGGATCATGAGACGCGTCGCCGCTGATCAGTCCGGTGTTTAAGGCTTCCAGTTGTAATGTACCTGACAGGATGCTGATGAGTCCCAACAGGTACAAACCCAGAATACTCCAGTTCAGATGTTGTTTAATTGTGGTCATAATGGCTTCCTGTGTCAGCATAAAAAAGTATGGCAGACAGTTTGTCAGTAACCGGTTATCTGGTCGTCCTGCTCCACCGGGAAGGACAGCTTTTTATTACTGAATGCTGGTCACTTAGTGGCGTGCAGAGGGCTCTTTTTCTATGCAAGATATGTTGTCATTTCACTTTTTCGCGTTCAGCCAGGGCATAGCCCTGTTGGGCGGCCTGCTTGTATGGCGCAACAATTCGGATAACAAGCTGAAGTGGCTTTTTTCCGGACTTATTCTGTCGGTGGGCTTAATCGCGCTGGCTGCGCAATTGGTGGAATACCAGGAAGCTAATGTGAGTGTGGCAATTGCCCTGTTGCTCCCTGCCTTTTTTGGGTTACCTGCATTGTATTGGTTGCTGATTGCCTATCTCACCAGTACAGACTTTCGCCTTTCTAAAAAACAACTGCTGCACAACAGTTTGTTGCCGGGTTTGTCGTTAATTGTCAGTGTCTGCATTCTGCTGCTGCCGACGCAAAGGCGTGTTCTGGTTTTTGGTAATGGCGACAACTACCTGCATTGGTGGGAAGATGCTCTGTTGGTTGCGGTATTTGTCCTGTTTGTGATCTGGCTGCTCTTTTCGCTGACCTATCTGATTAAAATGATACGTCGACTGGTTCATTACCGAAGGCAGTTGCCTCTGGTGTTTTCCAATATCGAAGGACGGGAATTAAACTGGATCAACTGGCATGGTTTGCTGATGTTGTTACTGTGGTTATTAACCGCCAGCGGTTATCTGGGGGTATTTGCGCAGTTGCAGACCCTGAACATGGTTATGGGTGCAGTAGCCTGCTTGATATTTATGTTGGTATTGACCTTGTGGGGTACACAACAACAGCCCGGTTTTGCCTTGTTTACCGCACAGCGTCAGCAACTGGAAGCGGTATTGCTTGCCGATACTGAGCCACAGACTCAGCCGGAGCAGCCTAAAGCCTATCAAAACTCCGGGTTGGCGGCCGCGGATTTGCAACTTTTTTCAGAAAAGCTGGAGGCATGTATGGATGAGCAAGTTTATCTGGATCCCGATTTAACCTTACCGGAGCTGGCCGCTAAAAGTCACATTCCGGCAGTTTATGTCTCCCAAACCTTGTCTCAGGTGTTTAAATGTAATTTTTATCAGTTTATCAACCGGCGTCGAATTCATTTTGCACAGCGACTGCTGACGGAAAGCAACCAGAGTGTGCTGGATGTTGCCTTAGCCGCGGGGTTCAATACCCGTTCGGCCTTTTACAATGCGTTTAAAAGCCAGACAGGGCTGACACCAGGTCAGTACCGCAGTAAGTCTCAAACACCTAAGCAAAACCAATAATCGCCAAAGTTTGGTCGATAGCTCCTGCATTGTGCGCGATGACTGCAGCTCCGGCTTTGCCTGCTGCACTGGCCTGTTCAGGATGAGCCAGCCAAAGCTGGATTTGTTCGCAGAGTTGCTGTTCGTTTGGCACCGACACCATAGCCTGAGCGTTGACTAATGTCTCAAATATGACAGGGTTGTTGTATAAATGCGGCCCCATGATAACGGGTTTGCTAAACAATGCCGCTTCCAGCGCATTGTGGCCGCCTTTGTCTGCCAGGCTACCACCGACAAAGGCGATATCGGCAAGGTGATAGACGCTTTTTAATATGCCCATAGCATCTATGAGTAACACGTCTGTGTCTGCTGTTACCGGCCGGTCATCGGACAATCGTTGCTGCTTAAGTGGCTGCCCGGCAATGAGCTTTTCGACGCGACTAAAGCGCTGAGGGTGTCTGGGTGTAAGGATTAGCAGCAACTTAGGAAACGCGGATTTCAATGTCTGATAGCTTTGCAGCAGGGCTTTTTCTTCCGGATCGTGGGTACTGGCGCCCAGTAACACAGTACGCCCCTGTAACTGCAGTTTCTCCGCCAGGACAACGGCCTTGGCCTGATCATCCTCGGAAAGCGTTTGATCAAACTTGATATTGTTGGTGAGGTGTAACTTTTCCTGAGGACAACCCAGGGCCATATAGTTGTCAAAATCCCGCTGACCCTGAGCGCAAACGGCGGTGATTTTACACAGCATAGGTCGGAACAGGGTTTTGAGTTTGGCATAGCTCCGGGCGGATTTATCGGTCAGGCGGGCATTAATGATGTATACCGGTATATTGGCCTTCCAGCAGGCATGGATCAGATTAGGCCAGAGCTCCACTTCAGTGATCAGTACCTTTTGGGGGGCGACACGGCGCAATAAGCCATACATGGCCATGTGCAAATCGTAGGGCAAATAAACATGGCACACAGAGTCACCGAAGGTCTTTTTAACCTGAGCAGAGCCGGTTGGCGTGGTGGTAGTAATTGTCACAGGGTATTGCGGGTGTTGCTGCCGGATTTTTTTCACCAGTGCTGAAGCTGCCACCACTTCACCCACGGAAACGCAATGCAGGAGCAAGCCACCCCGTTGCTTGATTTTGGGCAAAAAGCCGAAGCGTTCAAATTTTCTTTTGCGATATTCCTGACCGCGATAGCCAGCTTTGATTAACAGGTTCAAAAAAGCCAGCGGAATAAACAAGGCGATTAACCCGGAATACAACCATCGGGCTATAAATTCTTTCAGTGTGGGTTTGTAAGAGGCTTCATGCATAGTGATTATTTGTCACGATGTTTCGGGTGCAAAACCCAATATTCATATAATTGTATTAATTGTGTGCTTCCATCCGAAGTCAGAGTAGCGCAGCAAAATGACGGATTTTTTGCGCATTATAACCGCCTCATCAGATTTAGGTTGAGTTTTTAACATTATGTTGCCTGACACGGCTAACCCCAACACTATTTTAGTGATCCGACTGAGTGCCATTGGCGATATTGTGATGGCCAGTGGCTTGCTTAACAGCCTTAAGTCCCGATGGCCTGACGCCAATATCGTCTGGTTAGCGGAACCGGTTGGCGCCACTATGCTGCATGGGCATCCGTTGCTGAAGGAGGTCCTGGAATTACCCCGGGCACGCTGGAAAAGACTGGGAAAACAAGGTCGTCTGCTCGCACTGTTCAAAGAGATAAAGGCTTTTCGAAGACAACTAAAAGCCCAATCATTTGATCTGATTATTGATGTGCAGGGCTTACTTAAAAGTGGCATCTGGGCCTGGCAGGCGAGAGGTACTTTAAAAATTGGTCTGGGCAGCAAAGAGGGTAGTCACTGGTTCTTTCATCAGACCCTGCCCAGGGAAAATACCCCGATAATTGCCTCTGAATATCGGGCTTTGGCTAAGCAGTTGGGCTGTTCAATGTCCCAATACCAGATGTCGATAGCCAGATCAGAGCAAACAAGACAGGCGGTCGACACGCTATTGAGTGACAGGGGGGTGTCGGAATATGCGGTTTTTTGTGTCTACACCACGCGGCCACAAAAGCACTGGTTTGAAGGTCACTGGATGGACCTGGCTGAAAAGGTGCGTAAAAAATATCGCATTCCTGTGCTCATTGTCGGTGGCCCCGAGGATGCTGAACACGCCAAGGATTTAGCCGCCTGTGGCAATATGCTGTCAGTGGCAGGCCAAACCACGCTGCCGGAAACCGCTGAGTTGGTGCGCCGGGCGCGTTTTGTGGTAGGTGTGGATACCGGCGTGACCCATATGGGCATTATGCACAACGTGCCCACTGTGTGTCTGTTTGGCTCTACCGCACCCTATCTGAGTGCTGAGGGAGCTGAAATTATCTATCTCAATAAATCCTGCTCGCCATGTAAGCGCAAACCCAGTTGTGATGGTGAGTTTCATTGCATGGCCGATATCAGCGCAAAGAGTGTACTAAAGCGCCTGAAAATGTTGCGGGTCAAGGCTAACAATAACGGTAAATCAGCAACATGAAGGCACCTACTGCAGAGCGAATTCGGGTGCTGCATATCGAAGCGGGGAAGCACCTGTATGGCGGTGCTCAGCAAGTGGTTTATCTGTGTCAGGGGTTGCAGTCTTACCCGGTTGATAACGTTTTACTGTGTCCTGTCGAAAGTGAGATTGCGCTGGCCGCCAGAGATGTTGCGCTGGTGGACCCCATACCCATGCGAGGGGACCTGGACCTGGGTTTAATATCTCGTATTAGCCAGAAAATTCGACACTATCGCCCCCATATCGTGCATGTTCACAGTCGCCGGGGGGCGGACCTGTTTGCGGCGTTGGCCGCGCAATTCTGCGGCGTTGCGGCGGTGTGTTCGCGCAGGGTGGACAACAAAGAGCATGCCCTTTTTGCCCGCTGGAAATATCGCAAGTACCGCAATGTGGTGTGTATTTCTGAGGGAATTGCCAATGTGGTGAGGGCTACCGGATACCCCAGCGAGCGCATAACCACCATCCACAGTGCCGTAGATACCAATTTATTTACCCCTGAAGCCGATGCCAGCTGGTTCCGAAGCGAGTTTAATATTCAGCCGGAAGAACTGGTGATTGCCAATTTTGCTCAGATGATTGAGCGCAAGGGGCAGGCCGCTTTGATAGACGCGTTTTACCGCTTGCGCAACAGGTTCCCCCATACCCGGTTATTGCTGTTTGGCAAGGGGCCCAGATTGCCAGCCTATCAGCAACAGGTGGCCAGATTGGGGTTGCAGGAGCGGGTGCAATTCCCCGGATTTCGCAAGGATATGAGGCGCATTATCCCCGCTGTTGATCTGGTGGTTCACCCCGCCACAACCGAAGGGTTGGGAGTGGCGTTGTTGCAGTCAGCTGCCTGTCGGCGACCTGTTGTCGCTACCCGTGCCGGAGGCATTCCTGAAATAGTGCGACACCAACAAAATGGCCTGTTAACCGAGGTGGGCGACCAGACAGGCCTGACCGACGCCATGCAACAACTTCTCAGCGACGCTGAATTGCGAAAGACAATGGGCCACAACGGCCGCATCATTGCCGAGCGAGATTTTTCCATCGCCACCATGGCTAAGCGAAATTACCAAAACTACCTGAGTCTGATTTGACGTTTCGGCAACAGGGGCACTGTCAGTTTTTAATTACAATTTGATTTAACTGCATAGAAGCCAGACTATCGGCTTTGCATTGGGCCAGTTACTATTGCACCTTTATCCTTTAAAATACCTACAATAAATTAATAACGATATTTTCAGCAGGCCTACAATGAGCATGATAGAACATTTGAAAACCGAACTGGCAACCTTGAAAGAAGAAGGTTTATACAAATCAGAACGGGTGATTACTTCGCAACAAGATGCCGACGTGAGTGTCACCAGTGGCGCCCAGGTACTGAATTTTTGTGCCAACAATTACCTCGGACTGGCGAATCATCCTGAATTGATACAGGCGGCAAAAAATGGTCTGGATAGTCATGGCTTTGGCATGGCGTCAGTGCGGTTTATTTGCGGAACTCAGGACAACCACAAAGTGCTGGAGCAAAAAATCTCTGAGTTTCTCGGCATGGAAGATACCATTTTGTATTCTTCCTGTTTTGATGCTAACGCCGGTTTATTTGAAACCCTGTTAGGTCCTGAAGATGCGATAATTTCCGATGCTTTAAATCACGCCAGCATTATTGATGGCGTGCGCCTGTGTAAAGCAAAGCGCTTTCGATATGGCAACAATGATATGGCTGATCTGGAAGCCAAATTGCAGGAAGCCACAGAACAAGGTGCCCGCTTTAAACTGATTGCTACCGATGGGGTGTTCTCTATGGACGGCATCATAGCCAATCTGAAAGGCGTGTGTGACCTGGCAGATAAATACGGCGCAATGGTAATGGTGGATGACTCTCATGCCGTTGGCTTCGTAGGCGAAAATGGTCGCGGCAGTCATGAGTATTGTGAAGTGATGGGCCGGGTTGACATTATCACCGGTACACTCGGTAAAGCCTTAGGTGGCGCGTCCGGCGGATATACGGCGGCCAGAAAAGAGGTCGTTGAATGGTTGCGTCAGCGCTCACGCCCCTATCTGTTTTCCAACTCCTTAGCGCCCTCCATCGTGGCGGCATCAATTCGCGTTATTGAAATGTTGCAACAGGGCAGTGATTTACGTGAAAAGCTGGTGGAAAACAGCCGTTATTTCAGAGAAAAAATGTCAGCTGCAGGTTTTACCCTGGCAGGTGCCGATCACGCCATTATTCCGGTCATGATTGGCGATGCGAAACTGGCGTCACAGATGGCAGATAAAATGTTGCAAAAAGGTATCTATGTGGTGGGATTTTCTTTCCCGGTGGTGCCAAAAGGTCAGGCCCGCATTCGCACCCAAATGTCGTCAGCACATAGCAAAGCGCATCTGGACAAAGCCATTGATGCCTTCATCAGTGTGGGCAAAGAGTTAGGAGTGATCTAATGAAAGCCTTATCAAAATTACATGCCGAAAAAGGTATCTGGATGGTGGATACCGATAAACCCGAAATGGGCCACAATGATTTGCTGATCAAGATCCGCAAGTCTGCAATTTGCGGCACCGACATGCATATTTACCACTGGGACGAATGGGCCCAAAAAACCATTCCCGTGCCTATGGTTGTGGGCCACGAATACGTTGGCGAAGTCGTGGACATGGGCAGTGAAGTGGCAGGGTTTAAACAGGGTGACCGGGTTTCCGGCGAAGGCCATATTACCTGCGGTCATTGCCGCAACTGCCGGGCCGGGCGTCGTCACCTGTGTCGCAACACTTATGGTGTGGGCGTAGATCGCACTGGTTCATTCGCCGAATATCTGGTGATCCCGGCGTTCAATGCCTTTAAAATCCCGGACAATATCAGTGATGATCTGGCCGCTATATTTGATCCCTTTGGCAACGCGGTGCATACCGCGTTATCTTTTGATTTGGTGGGTGAGGATGTACTGATCACCGGTGCTGGTCCTATTGGTATTATGGCGGCGGCCGTGGCCAAACACGTGGGTGCGCGCAATGTGGTGATCACCGATGTCAATGAGTACCGACTGGAACTGGCCCGTAAAATGGGCGCAACGCGTGCGGTAAATGTCGCATCGGAATCTCTGAAGGATGTGATGCGGGATTTAGGCATGACCGAAGGGTTTGACGTAGGGCTGGAAATGTCAGGTGTCCCGGTGGCTTTCAGAGACATGCTGAACAGCATGAATCACGGGGGTAAAATTTCCTTGTTGGGTATTCCGCCCTCGGATATGGCCATCGACTGGAACCAGGTTATCTTCAAAGGGTTGGTGATCAAGGGAATTTATGGCCGGGAAATGTTTGAAACCTGGTACAAAATGGCCAGTCTGATCCAGTCTGGATTGGACCTGACGCCCATGATTACCCATCAGTTCGGCATTGATGATTTTCAAAAGGGCTTTGAAGCCATGGCTTCCGGTCAATCCGGAAAAGTGTTGTTAAACTGGCAGGAGTAACATGCAATCTTTTAAACATATTGATGTCGCTGGCACGGCGACCCTGATGCAACAGGGCGCGAAAGTGTTTGATATACGCGATCCTGACAGCTTTGCTCAGAGCCATATTCCGGGTTCTGCGCATTTGACCAACAACAATCTGCAGCAAGTGATTACAGAGTTATCCACTGATACTCCGGTGGTGATTTGTTGCTACCACGGCATCAGCAGTCAGCAAGCCGCTCAGTATTTTGTGGCACAAGGATTTGATGACGTTTATAGCATGGATGGTGGTTTTGAGGCCTGGAAACAATCTATGCCATCAGAAAGCGCGTGATTGTTCTGGCGGCCTTTCCGCAAAAGTCACCGGCGAATACGCTGGTGGCTTATATGCAGGCGAATAATATCGCGTGTTCCTGTCAGGCGCAGGAACAGCAATTTCAGGTGATTCTGCACGATGATTCCGATCTGGAAGAGGCAAAACAGATGTTGCTGGAATTTGTGCAAAATCCCAACGCCAAAAAGTTTCAGTCTTTTGCCTGGCAAATTGCCGCGCCTGCTGAATTAGGGGCGGGCAACAGCCATTTTTCCCTGAGCAACATCGCAAATTCGCTGTTCAAATCGCCCTTTGCCGCCGCAATTTTACTGATTGCCCTGGCTATTCATGGTCTGGTGTTTGTATTTGGCCAGTTTGAACTTTTCGATCACCTTTATTTTCAGCCCTGGTCAGACGTGATGCAAAGTGGTGAGGTGTGGCGATTAATCACACCAACACTGATGCACTTTTCTGCCCTGCATATTATTTTCAATCTGGTGTGGTGGTGGATTCTGGGCAGTGACATTGAACATAAACTGGGACTGGGTTTGCTGGTGGCAATCTATCTCATTACCGGATTGCTCTCCAACCTGGCGCAGTTCTGGGTCTCTGGCCCGAATTTTGGCGGTTTAAGTGGAGTGGTTTACGGATTATTTGGTTTTGTCTGGTGGATGGGCTGGCTTAGACCTGATAAAGGATTGAGTCTGTCGAAACCCTTGATTGGCTTTATGCTGCTGTGGCTGGTTATAGGGTTTGCAGACGTGCTCTGGATAAACATGGCGAACACCGCTCATTTAACGGGTTTGGTTAGTGGCTGTCTGCTGGCGTTGCTGGCCAGTAGAGTTTTTGCCAAGGTGTAGGCTGAGGCTTTCAACATTTCAGATTTTTTTCCACAATTAATTGGTGTCATGTTTTCCACATTTCTATATGATCTAAATTCGCTTGATTTCCCGCGATAACTAAATGCAATCAGGAGTGTTTATGAATCATCTTACCCGACGTAACTTTCTCCAGGCTGGGGGCGCTGTTTTAGGCATTTCCGCAATGGGTTTTCCTCACTTTGTGAGTGCGAAACACGATTATTTGACTGGCGATTACCCCATTCCAACGGCCCCCATAGACGACTTTGTGTCGGTTCTAAGGAATATTATCCCGGACAGTGACGCGGCGTATTGGCAAGTCAATTGGCAGTTTGCCGAAGATCCTTATTTCGAATCTGTCGTTAATGCTGATAGTGTGAAATACAAAGCTGATGGAGAAAAACTAATTTCTATCAGATTGGAAAAAGTGCCTGCGGGCAAAAAGCTCTATTTCAAAATTGAGTGCGAGAATTGCTATGCAGATGAGTTGATCGGGGGTATGGACAAATATGCTGCCACGCAGTTTGTTGTTTTCCCGGGCTCTGAAATGTCTGCTGAGGGTTTGGACGTCAAAACATCCCCAACACTGGCGGCAGTTTACTGAGCTTCAGTTTAACCGGTCTCGGCCTGAACAAGGTGCGCTCAGGCTGAAGATTGGCAATGATTTAACCTTGATAAAGGTATTTGGTAAAGATCACATCTTTAATCATTTCTGAACCGGTTTCTGCTTTCATGAGTTTGCGCAACTCATCCAGGCAGGCGCGGCGAATATCTTCCCGACCGGTCAGAGACTTTACCTGTTCTTCAGTCTGGCGACCAAAAATGTCAATGGTGGTGGCTCGCAATAGCGGAGCGTGGTGTTCAGCGGCTTCCAGATGTTTGGCGGAATCCAGCATTAACTCGATGGTAACTCTGACATAACCGATATTGCGGCTGTTGGAGCTGATGTAGTTAGTGACAATGTCCGGCTCCAGACCAAAGTAAGCAGTATCATTGGCTTGTGTCGTGCCACTAAAGAGCAAAATGTTTGCTAAAAGTGTGAGTCCCAATATTTTTATTTTCATATTCAGTACCAGAAAAAACCAATAATAAACAGGATGATAACGGTCCAACCGCTATTGTAGATTATATTACGCAGAAGCTTTAGTCTAAATCATCTAATTGGTATTATTTTGCATAATTTAATTAATCTACATGAATTTTGGCTGAAAACCTTCTGAAAAACCTCACTATTAACGAATCCTGGCATAATGCTGATGATTTCCAACCCACTGATCCTCTGTTGCGCAACTGGTTGCTAAATACCGGGTCGTTAACTGAAAGGCTGCAGGCCAATTGTTTGCGCTTTGAGGTAGAGGTACTCAATCAGCAAACGGCGGAGATTTCTCCCGATGAAGTGCAGTATCTTTATGGTCAGTTTGGTATGGTGCCACAGGATACCCAGGTGCGTGAAGTATTCCTGAAAGGCAATGATGAAACGTGGGTATTTGCCCGCTCTTTGTTGCCGGTGAATTTCCTGAATGACGAAATGTCTGGTCTGATGCGATTGGGCAACAAACCTTTGGGTAAAATCATCTTTAACGATCCCAGGTTTCAACGTCAGAGCTTTCAGCTGGTTAAGTGTCCGGTGTCGGGCCTGACTCAGGAGAAACTGGGGTTGCGCGATAACCAACTGGATTTGTGGGGCCGCCGGTCGCTGTTTAGTTTTAAAACTTATCACATGATGGTGGCTGAGATTTTTCTGCCAGGGAGTCCGGCCTATGCCAATCTCTAAGTTGTCAGGTGGTTCACATTGAGCACATTCAACCTGTCAAATAAAGCCAGTGCCTGTTGGCGGCTGATGCGGGCAGACAAGCCCATCGGTACCTGGTTGCTGATGTGGCCTACCTGTTGGGGCTTGCTATTGGCGGCACAGGGTTGGCCTGGCTGGCATATCAGTCTGGTATTTGTATTGGGGACTTTTCTGATGCGGTCGGCCGGCTGTGTGATCAATGATTTTGCTGATCGCAAAATTGATGGTCATGTGCAGCGCACACAGCAAAGACCGATCGTCAGCGGCGAAATTTCGTCCCGGGGTGCGGTGTTGATGTTTGCCAGTCTGTCTTTGCTGGCTTTCCTGTTGGTTCTGACACTGAACTGGCAAACGGTAATGTTGTCCTTCGTGGCGCTGGCTCTGGCATTTTGCTATCCCTTCATGAAACGGTTTACTTACCTGCCGCAATTTGTGTTGGGGGCGGCATTTGGTTTTGGTATTCCGATGGCATTCATGGCGATTCAGCAACAGGTTCCCTGGTGGGTTTGGCTGCTTTATCTGGCTAATCTGTTGTGGACCGTGGCTTACGATACCATGTATGCCATGGTAGACAGAGAAGACGACCTGAAAATAGGGGTGAAGTCCACCGCCATTCTGTTTGGTCAGTACGATAAATTAATCATTGGTCTGTTGCAGGGCTTAACCCTGGTGAGTCTGTTGCTGGTATTTTTATGGTTGCAGTTAGGCTATTTTGCCTATTGTGCGCTGTTTATCGCTGCACTTTTGTTCTTACAGCAACAAAAAATGATTGCGCATCGTCAGCGTGACGCCTGCTTTCAGGCGTTTTTGCACAACAACAAGGTGGGGCTTGTGATCACCCTGGGGCTTGTCGGGGAGTTCCTTCTCCCGACATTCATCTGAGCTTATTTGATTTGCTGCAGGCGTTTGACAAATTCCGGTGACACCAACGTAAACAGCAGTTGCTGTAATTCTTTACTCTTTTCTGAGTGCAATAACAGGCCTTCATCATTGGATTCCCAGATTTCATACTCGCGTGCGGCAGCAATAAATGTAGCCAGCACATTTTTGTCGTAAAATTCCGGGGCGCTGATACCGTGCAGCGTTGACATACGCTCCGCCACCTGTCTGCTGCGTTTTTCCAGGGCGCCGCGTGCGGTGGTACCCAATTGCTCTAATTGATTCAGCACCAGGGCATAGCGTTGCAATGTTTCCTGGATCACCGATTTGAGCAGCCACAGGCTGTAAAATTGCACACTGCTGGTATCGGCGGGGGTAAGTACGCCGTCGTTGGATTGCAGCATGCCCTGTTGCACCATGCCGTCGATCAGACTTTGGGTGTAGGCTTCAGCCTCTGCTTCTTTCATGTAGATAAAGAGTTCTTTTTTCAGCAGCGGGAAAATCCGGGAAACAATGCTGCTTACTTCATCGCGATGGCATTCATTGTGGGCGATAATGATGGCCGCGATTAAACCGGGTACGCAGAACATGTGCAAAATGTTGTTGCGATAATACGTGAGCAATATCGCGTTATCGCGCTCAATGGAAATAATCTCACCAAAGCTATCTTCGGTAACATTAAATTTGTCCAGTCGGAGGGTGTTTTCTAACAGCTTTTCGGCGCTCACCTGCGGGAAGCTGCTCTGACTGCTGTAGGGGCATTGTCTGAGCAGTCCAAGATAGCTTTCCATAACCTGCAGAAGCTCTTCTTTGCTCATGGCCCGTTTTTCGGCAGCCAGCAAGCATAAAGAGGCCAGGCCCATACCGCTTACCGCTGATGCCTGGTTAATTCTCTCCAGAATGTTGTGACTCAGTACATTGACAGTCGGGTTTAACCAACTGGGCTTTTTGTCTTCAATACTGCCCTGAGCTTCACGCCATTGCGGTGCATTGTTATCCAGGTACTGACCCAGGTGGATCGGCTCCCCAAAATTTAAAAAGCCATACCCGTAATTTTTCAGCTTTCTGATGGCGGAAAACACCCCGAGAAAGGACTCTTTTTCCTTGTTTTTACCGCGCAGCTCTTTCAGATAACTTTTAACTTCCATGACGTGTTCGTAACCGATGTAGACCGGCACGATGCTGACCGGTCGTTTTACGCCTTTCATCATTGCCTGAATGGTCATTGCCAGCATCCCGGTTTTTGGCGGCAGTAATCGCCCGGTACGGCTGCGACCGCCTTCTGCGTAGAACTTTACCGAATAGCCTTTGTTGAACAACTGCTCCAGGTATTCACGAAATACCGCGGTGTAGAGTTTGTTTCCGGCGAAAGAGCGTCGGATAAAGAAGGCTCCACCGCGCCTGAACAGGCCACCAACAGGCCAAAAGTTGAGATTGATGCCTGCGGCGATATGGGGCGTAACCAGTCCTTCGTGATAGATTACATAGGTCAAAAGCAGATAATCCATGTGGCTGCGATGGCAGGGGACATAGATGATTTCGTGACCATTTTGCGCCAGTTCCCGTACTTTGTCGGCGTTTTTAACTTCAATGCCATTGTATATTTTGTTCCAGACCCGCCCTAACAAGCGGTCTCCTAGTCGGATAACACCTTCGCGATAGTCGGCGGCGATTTCTTCAATATAACTTTTGGCATTCTGCCGGGCCTTGTGTAATTGTGCCGGTGAGTTTTTGGCTTCCTGTGCCATGGCTTTTTTCACTGAGGGGGCCGCCAATATGCTGTTAAACAGCTGATGTCTGTCCATCAACATCGGGCCATTCATGCTTTGTTGGCGACGATAAAAATGGGTACGCGCCAATCGGATGAGTTTATGTGCTATTTCAGAATCTGTGCCTCGGGTGGTGGCCATACGCTGGCTGGATACCGCAGAGCTGTAATAGACGAAGTTGTCCCGTCCTAAAAACAATACGATAAAAAACTTTCTCAACCAGTTTGGCGACGCTCTGTCGGTAAGCAGATCAGCCCAGCCACGACTTTCTTTGCCTGGTGCCCGGCCCCAAAAAATAGAGACGGGAACGATTTGCAGATCCAGTGACTCGTCATCACGGTGCAGCTCAAACAACCGGGTAAAGCTTTTATTTATGTCTGTGTGTTTGGATTTTTTTGACAGCAGCGCTTCCGGCTCCTGTAAAAACAGACAGTTGGTTATCTTGTCGTTGCCAATTTCCAGTTGTTTGTCAGGCGCCGGCAGGCCCAGCATTTTTGTGGAGAGTTCCAGCGCTACGCGGTCTGTTACCGAGTTGGTTTTTAACAGATAGATAATTGGACGACTTTTATCAATACCTAACTCGCCTTCAATGTCTGTCGGGATATTGCTGGTTTTAACCAACCAACGAGTTGGAAACTTCACTAAATTAAAAAACAGATTCTGATACCAAGCCATGGTTATTTAAATTAGATTCACATTGTCGGGGATCATAGCATGACCTTTTCTGTTTGGCTTAGTGATCTATGTAAGCGAATATCGCGGTCAAAAGCGAAATAGCAGATTTTCTGTTGAGATTATTCGGCAACTGTATATACTCCCAGTTAAACTGTACGTAAAAACAGGTTCGATATGCGTCCACTTACATTACGACAAGAGCAGGTACTCAACCTGATCAAAGAGACCATTGCCGATACGGGTATGCCACCCACACGCGCTGAAATTGCACGTGAACTGGGGTTTAAGTCAGCCAATGCCGCCGAAGAGCATTTGAAAGCCTTGCAAAGAAAGGGGGTCATTGAAATTCTGGCAGGGACCTCCCGTGGCATTCGTTTAACCGGACCTGTTGACGAGCCTGAACCTGAGTTGGGTTTACCCCTGATTGGTAAAGTGGCTGCCGGTGAACCCATACTGGCGCAGGAGCATATCGAAAGTCATTATCAGGTCGCTGCCGGTATGTTTCAGCCAGAGGCACATTATCTGCTGCGTGTGGATGGTGAGAGTATGAAAGACATCGGCATAATGGACGGTGATTTGCTGGCCGTGCATCGCACTAATCAGGCGCGTAATGGTCAGGTGGTGGTGGCAAGAGTGGAAGATGATGTCACGGTTAAACGCTTTGAAAAAACCGGTTCCCAGGTTTTACTGCATGCTGAGAACGCCGACTTTGCCCCGATTAAAGTGGATTTAAACTCCCAGCCGCTAAATATTGAAGGTATTGCGGTGGGAATTATCCGAAATAACGCCTGGATGTAATAATCTTTTTATCCGGCATTAGTTTTTAAATATCTTTCTGTGATGACCTAGCCCATTGATAAATGGGCTTTTTTGTTTGTAATACCGCTTCAGTATAGTTTCCCCGGCCTAAAAGTTTTGCCTGAAAATGGCTTTTTTATTTCCTTTTTCCAAATTTAGGTCTATTTTTGACCCTATAGGTGATGAAAAAATCATCATTTAGTGTCTCTCAATTGTTTTTGATCTTCGAAATTTGTTTACATATCATTCAGTTTTTAACATAGTAATAACATATCTGTTTCAATGCCGTAACTTTTGTGCGGCACCGTTGTTGTAAAAATGACCAATAAGAAAACAACGGGTTAAGAAGGAGGAACACACAGGTGGGTAAAATATTTACTGGGTTTTGGGGCGTAATGGCGTTTTTAGTGAGTTTCGCTTCTTTCGCTGCATCAGATCCTAAGCCTGAACAATATCAGTTAAATCTGCGTAGTGGCGTTACTGACATTAGCCAACAGGTTTATGACCTGCACATGACCATTTTTTGGATTTGTGTGGTGATTGCCATCATAGTGTTTGGTGCGATGTTGTGGGCTACCATTTTCCACAGAAAGTCCCGGGGCGTAAAACCGGCTACCTTCCATGAAAGTGTAAAGGTGGAAATCGCCTGGACGGTGGTTCCTTTTATCATCCTTATCGGTATGGCCATTCCCGCCACTAAAACCCTGATTGCTATGGAAGATGTCTCTGCACCAGATGTGTCTGTGATCGTGACCGGATCACAATGGAAGTGGCATTACAAATACATGGACAATGAGGTGGAATATTATTCTGTGATGGCGACTCAACCTGAACAGATTGCCAATAAGCTGGAAAAAAATATCAATTATTTGCTGGAAGTGGACCGGCCACTGGTGATTCCCACCAACCAAAAGGTCCGTTTCCTCATTACTTCTGATGACGTGATCCACTCCTGGTGGGTTCCTGATTTTGCGGTGAAAAAAGACGCGAACCCCGGCTTTATTAATGAAGCCTGGGCCCGGGTAGAAAAGCCGGGTATTTATCGCGGACAGTGTGCCGAGTTGTGCGGTAAAGATCACGGCTTCATGCCCGTGGTGGTGATTGCGAAAGAACCGGCCGAGTATGCAGCCTGGATAGAAGAGCAGGAAGAGTTGCAGCGCAAAGCAAAAGAAGAAGAGCAAAAGTTACTGGCCATGAACATGGACATGGACGAGCTGATGACTGTTGGTGAGCGCGTCTACAATACTACCTGTGCGGCGTGCCATATGCCGAACGGGGAAGGGTTGCCGGGCGTATTCCCTGCACTGAAAGGCAGTGACATTGCGCTAAATGACATGCAAAAACATATTGATGTCGTGGTTAACGGGGTATCGGGTACAGCGATGCAGGCTTATGCAAAACAGCTTTCCATGAAAGAACTTGCCGCAGTAATAACCTACGAGCGTAATGCCTGGGGCAATGATACCGGTGAATTGGTGCAAGCCAAAGATGTTAACGCTGTATTAAATGGACAATAAGGGGGAGTTGAGATGAGTACAGTGACTAATGATATCCATCACGACGAACACCATGATCATCATGATCATAAACCCAGCGGTATAAAGCGCTGGTTGTACACAACTAACCACAAAGATATCGGAACATTATACCTTTGGTTCGCCTTTATCATGTTTTTGATTGGCGGTGCCATGGCAATGGTGATTCGGGCAGAATTGTTTCAACCCGGGTTGCAGATAGTTGATCCCAACTTTTTCAACCAGATGACCACAGTGCACGGTTTAATCATGGTGTTTGGTGCGGTAATGCCTGCATTTACCGGCCTGGCGAACTGGATGGTGCCGCTGATGATAGGCGCACCTGATATGGCATTACCCAGGATGAATAACTGGAGTTTCTGGATCCTGCCTTTTGCATTCTTGATCTTATTAATGTCGCTATTTATGGAGGGCGGTGGCCCGGCTTTTGGCTGGACGTTCTACGCTCCGTTGTCCACCACATACAGTAATGATACCACTGCATTATTTGTGTTTTCAGTGCACATCATGGGGGCCAGCTCAATTATGGGGGCGATTAACGTTATCGTAACCATATTAAACATGCGCGCGCCGGGCATGACGTTTATGAAAATGCCCTTGTTTGTCTGGACCTGGCTGATCACCGCCTTTTTGCTGATTGCCGTAATGCCGGTTTTAGCCGGTGCGGTGACTATGGTACTGACCGACAAGTTTTTTGGAACCAGCTTTTTTGATGCCGCCGGTGGTGGTGATCCAGTGATGTTCCAGCATATTTTCTGGTTCTTCGGGCATCCGGAAGTATACATCATGATATTGCCTGCGTTTGGCATTGTTTCTCAGATTGTTCCTACCTTCTCCCGTAAAAAACTGTTTGGGTACTCATCAATGGTGTATGCCACAGCGTCCATTGCGTTGTTGTCATTTATCGTTTGGGCGCACCACATGTTTACCACCGGGATGCCGGTAGGGGCTGAGTTGTTTTTTATGTTTGCCACCATGCTGATATCGGTGCCAACAGGGGTGAAAGTCTTTAACTGGGTGGCGACGATGTGGCGGGGAGCCATTAGTTTTGAAATACCTATGATGTTTTCACTGGCCTTTATTGTCCTGTTCACCATTGGTGGATTGTCGGGTCTGATGTTGGCGATTACACCGGTGGATTTCCAGTATCACGATACCTACTTTGTGGTAGCTCACTTCCATTATGTTCTGGTTACCGGTGCGGTATTCTCAATTATGGCGGCAACCTACTATTGGCTGCCGAAATGGACCGGAAAGATGTTTGATATTACCCTGGCCAAGTGGCACTTCTGGTGTTCACTGATTTCGGTAAATCTGCTGTTTTTCCCCATGCACTTTGTTGGCCTGGCGGGTATGCCAAGACGGATCCCGGATTATGCACTGCAGTTTGCGGACTTCAATAAGTGGATAAGCCTGGGTGGATTTGCGTTTGGCCTGTCGCAATTGATCTTCCTCGCCTTGTTGATTAAGGCGTGTCGCAAGAAAGGCGAACCTGTATCTGCGCAGGTTTGGGACGGCGCTGAAGGGTTAGAATGGGAAGTGCCCAGCCCGGCACCTTACCACACCTTTGAAACACCGCCAGTGGTTAAGTAGTTTACATTTATGAGTCATTCACGGCAGGCCGAAAACAAGAAAGTTGTCATCAAACTGGTGGCTGTGGTTTTTGGCATGTTTGGTTTTGGGTTCGCATTGGTCCCCCTGTATGACGTGTTTTGTGCAGTTACCGGCATCAATGGAAAAACGTCTAATGAGGCGGCGGTATACACCAATATAGAGGTGGATAAAAGCCGCCTGGTGACGGTGGAGTTTATCACCCGAACCAATACCGGTATGCCCTGGCAATTTGAGACACAGACGCGCCGCGTTGAGGTTCATCCCGGTGAAATGTACCAGGTAGACTTCTATGCAAAGAATCCGACGCAACGGGATATTGTGGGACAGGCTGTCCCCTCTGTTTCCCCCGGAACCGCAGCAATATACCTGAACAAAACAGAGTGTTTTTGTTTCGAGCAACAACCCCTTAAATCGGGGGCCGAAACAGTGATGCCAATGCGGTTTTATGTGGACCCGGAGCTTCCAAAAAACATTAACTTTTTTACAGTGCAATATACTTTGTATGACGTAACTTCGGATGCGCAAGAAATTGCCATGAACCGTGGTTAAAGGAGATTAAAATGAGTGAACAACAATACGAAAAATACTATGTTCCTGATCAAAGCCCCTGGCCATTTGTGGGCGCTGTTGCCCTATTTTTAATGGCGCTTGGCGCGGGTAACTTCGTCATTGAAATGAAAAAAGGCACTGACGGCAACGGCGCTTTGATGTTGCTGGCGGGATTTGTAGTCTTGCTGGTTATGCTGGTCGGCTGGTTTAAGAATCAGATCGATGAATCCATGTCAGGTATGCACAGTGCCCAGTTGGGACGTTCATACCGGCAGGGGATGTCCTGGTTTATTTTTTCCGAAGTGATGTTTTTCTTTGCATTTTTTGGCGCGCTCTTTTACGCCAGAGTCATTGCTGTTCCCTGGTTAGGAGGTGCTTCAAACAACGCCATGACCAACGAAGTCTTGTGGCCCACTTTTGAAGCAATCTGGCCGCTGGTGGAAACCCCGGGTGGCACAACCACGGAAGCCATGCCCTGGACCGGATTACCCCTTTACAACACTATTATCTTGTTGGTTTCATCAGTTACAGCTCACATCGCACATGTTGCCCTTGAAAAAGGCGAAAGAGGTAAGCTTAAGTTGTTCCTCGGAATCACCATCTTACTGGGTTGTACGTTCCTGTATCTTCAGGTAGTGGAATATATTCACGCTTACCAGGATATGGGGTTAAAACTGGATTCAGGCATTTACGGCAACACCTTTTTTATGTTGACCGGATTCCATGGATTGCACGTAACTCTGGGAACCCTGATGCTGATCATCATGTTTGGTCGGGTATTGAAGGGGCACTTCTCACCCGATAATCAATTCGCTTTCCAGGCCACAAGTTGGTATTGGCACTTTGTTGATGTCGTCTGGGTGTGTTTGTTTGTGTTCGTTTATATTCTTTAAATAAGGCTTGCTGCTCCTGGTTACAGGTATACACAACACCGGTTAACAGGCTCTGTTTAATAAGGGCGGGGATTAGGCGTAATGATCCCCGTCGCCACTGCGATAATCAGCAAGATGATGATAATTGCAGAGGTCATCACTCTTCTACCGATAAATTTCGTCATAGAGCCTTGTCCGGGCTCATTTTTTAACATTATCATCATGGCTCTGAACAGATTGTAAATCATAAAAAGTAAGAGCAGTGCTACAATAATTTTAACGGTCATTCAGTGCCTCTTTTACTGTAAATATTTAATGAGAAAGTTACCCCTTATCCCTACCTTAATCACTTTTATAGCGCTTGTCATCTTATTGAAACTTAGCGCCTGGCAGTTTGCACGGGCACAGGAAAAACAAACGTTGATGGAGCAGGATCTCGCTTCAACTCAACAGGTTTATGGCGACCTGCTGACCGCGCTGGCAGCACCTGGTAACAACAACTTTAAGCGGCTTATGCTTTCCGGAGTTGTTGATAGTGAGCACCTGTTCTATTGGGACAACCGGGTACTGGAAGGCCGAGTGGGATATGAAATCATCGCTCCCGTGAAAACCGCAGCAGGTGATATATTGGTTAACTTTGGATGGCATGCCGATACCGATTTTCGCCGGACATTGCCGCAAATAAATCTGCCTGAAAGGGTGCAGCAATTGCGGGTTGTTCTGTATTTGCCTGGCCTGAACAATCTGATTCAGCAAAGCGAATCTCAGGGCAACTGGCCAGCTTTGATTCAACAACCGGATATTCGGTTAATGGGGCAGTGGCTCAGTCGTGATTTCGTTCCCGTAATGGGGTATGTTGAGCCGACAGAACAGTTTGCACTGGAGAACAATTACCGTCCGGTAACTTTGTCTCCGGAAAAACATATTGCATACGCTATACAATGGTTATTGCTGGCGATTGCCTGCATTCTGGTATTCATCCTGGCATTGAGGAAAAAGTGGAAAGATGAGCGACAACAACAAATCGAATAATCGCAAAACATTAATTATCTTTGTTTTAGTTTTTTTAGTACCGGTTGTACTGGCCTGGTTTGCATTGCAAGGCGACTGGTTTAACAAGGGGGCGACCAACAAAGGTGAATTGCTCAATCCCGCTATCGAAATGCCGGAGTTATTGCGCGGAGAAAAGCCATTTTGGCGCTTAGTGTACGTCTTACCCGCCAATTGTGATGCCCGCTGTAAAAATGCGATTTACAGTCTTAATCAGGTGTGGATAGCCGCAGGAAAAGAGCAGGACCGCATTGTTCCTACTGTCCTGATTATGCCAGACAGTGATACAAACGCGGTGGAGTCGCTTTCCGCTGAGTCACACTTTGTGCTGCTGAACACGCAATCTGACTATTTGGATAAGGTGTTTAAAAAGCAAACCGTTAGTGGTATTTTTATTGCTGATACGCTAGGAAACGTAATTCTTCGTTACCCTCTTAGCTCCGAACAACAACAAGCGGTATTAAATAGCCGCGATATACTTGCCGACTTGAGGAAGTTACTGAAACTTTCCCGAATCGGGTAGAGCCAATTTTATGAGAAATCTCGTCAAAGTTAGTATTTTTCTCGCCCTGGTGGTCATCGTGCTTGGGGCTTATACCCGGTTGTCAGATTCCGGACTGGGCTGTCCAGACTGGCCAGGCTGTTACGGTCACATGGTTGTGCCCAAGGCCGATGATGCGATTGCCAGGGCTGAATCTGCCTTTCCCGACCGGCCTCTGGAAGCCCGCAAGGCCTGGATAGAGATGGTACACCGCTATTTTGCCGGTACACTAGGCTTATTGATTTTGGCGATTGCTATTCTGGCAATTAAAAATCGCCGCCAACATACCCCCGTCAAACTCCCTTTTTTAATCCTGTTGCTGGTAATTTTTCAGGCGGCCCTGGGGATGTGGACAGTGACCATGAACTTATTGCCGGTGGTGGTAATGGGGCATCTGTTAGGCGGTTTTACCCTGTTGTCCTTACTCTTTCTTTTGCATCTCAGGCTGAAACCCTACCGCATCCCAGGGGGAGATCCCAGGGTACGACGTTTTGGTAAATATGCGTTGCTGGGTTTAGCTATTCTGGTGATTCAGATTGCATTGGGGGGCTGGACCTCGGCGAACTATGCGGCGTTAGCCTGCACTGAATTACCCGTCTGCGAAGGGGCCTGGTACGAAAAACTGAACTTTTCCGGTGCGTTTAGTGTGCCGGAAGCAGACAATTACGAATTTGGTGCGCACCCTTATGACGAACGCATGACTATGCATATCGTACATCGCTTTGGTGCCCTGGTGACTTTCATTTATTTATGTTGGCTGGGCGTACGCTTGTACACTGCCGCTATTTCTGACCGTATTAAAAATCAATCAGTGGTGATGATTTCAGTACTGGTCTTGCAGATTGGCCTGGGTGTCTCTAATGTGGTGTTTAGTCTGCCCATAGTGGTGGCCGTGGCCCACAATGCCGTTGCGGCGTTATTACTACTGACACTGATTTTATTGAATTACACACTCTACAGAAAGACCTGAGTTTATGGAAAAAGTAGCGAAAAATGGGTCTCCTGCAAATGCCTGGCAGGGCGCAGGTTGGCGAGATTATTATGAAATGACAAAACCCAAAGTGGTTTTGTTGTTGTTACTGACTGCATTGGTTGGGATGTGCCTGGCCGTAGAGGGGGCGTTGCCTATCGTGCCGTTAGTGGCGGGTCTGTTGGGGATTGGGATGTTGTCCTCATCCGCAGCGGTAATCAACCACGTTGTGGACCGGAAAATCGATGCCAAGATGGCCCGTACCTACAATCGCCCTGTACCGAAAGGCAAAGTAACCCCGCAAAGAGCGCTGATCTTTGCCCTGTTATTGTGCCTTGTCGGGTACGGCATACTGGAAGTGTTTGTTAATCGGCTGACAGCGGTGCTGACGTTTGCCAGTCTGGTGGGTTATGCCTGTATTTATACCATGTACCTAAAGCGTGCTACTCCACAAAATATCGTGATTGGTGGACTTGCCGGAGCGGCACCACCCCTGTTGGGTTGGACCGCCATGACAGGCGAAATTCACGGTAACGCGCTGTTGTTGGTGCTGATCGTCTTTACCTGGACACCGCCGCACTTCTGGGCATTGGCCATTCATCGCGAAAAAGACTATGCCAAAGCCGAAATTCCCATGTTACCGGTAACTCACGGTATTGAGTTTACCAAAACGTCAGTGTTGGGTTACACGGTGCTGCTGGGACTGATATGTCTGATGCCGTACCTGGTGGGCATGACCGGATTGATCTATCTGGTAGGGGCGACATTGCTCAACGTTGCATTTTTGGTTTATGCCTGGAAACTGAAATACGCCGCCAAAGACGAAACCGCCATGAACACCTTCAAGTTTTCTATTCTGCATCTGATGCTGTTGTTCATTGTTTTACTGGTGGATCACTACTTCAAGTTTGTATTATGAAACAACCTGTCTTTTTGGGAAGCATCGCGGTAATCGCGTTAGTCGCTGGTGTCTGGTTAGCGCTGAACATCGCGCCGCCTTCAGTATCTGAACCTGCCTATGCTCAGATGTATCCGGCACCCAGAATGCTGAATGACGGCGAACTGAACGGTCACGACGGTTCCACAATTACGCCGGATTGGTTTAAAGACCAGTGGACTCTGGTGTTTGTGGGCTATACCTGGTGTCCCGATATTTGTCCCACCACCCTGGCTGAACTCAAGCGCATTTACCCTCAGCTGACTAAGTTAAGCGAACACCCTCCGGTCAAGGTCTTGTTTATCTCTGTCGACCCGGGCAGGGATGATACGGCCAGGTTGAAGCAGTACATTGAATTTTTTAATCCTGATTTTTATGCCGCCACGGCGGAGCACAAGCAACTATTCCCATTTATTCGCAGCATGGGCATGGCTTACGCTATTGCAGAAAGCACGGATAAACCCGATTACCTGGTGGATCACAGTGCCTCTATGGTGATTGTCAATCCGGATGGACACGTAATTGGGCGATTCAAGCCGGACCATAAGCCCGGCCAGTTGGCCATCAGTGATGCTCAGCAAATTCTGGCAGATATGCCGCTGATTATGGCCCGTTACCAGGCCAGGGATTAATCCAGCCAATTACCTTCTGCTGTGGCCACAAACCAGGGCTGCGAATGCCAGTAGTATCTTCCTGAATGCGTTTTACTGGGCGCAGTGCAATTGACTCTGGAACGGCCTGGCTTAAGTATCTTGTCGGCTGAAATGCTGACCTGATTACCCTGCCACTCAGTGGCGATTTTATCGCCATTGAAATAACAACTAAACAGCGCGGGATTGAAGTCAGAGGTATCGATTTGCATCTGATATGTTAAGCCAGGTGGCTGATAAAATACCGGGTCGTTGATGGATATTGAGGTTACCGGCATGGCAAGAGACTTCAGTTTGGTTTTCAGCGTTGCCAGATTACTGTAAATACCAGCCGCCGGATAGCGCGGGATCTCCTGCAGATCCGAAACAAATCCTGCTGCACCGGAGTGTTGTGCAAAGCCAATGATATCTAATTCTTTCAGAAGACCTTTCACGTCGGCGTTAAATTCGCCAAAAGGGTAGGCCAGAAACCCCGGGCTATGGCCTATGTGCTGTTTTATTGCCGCTTCGGTATCCAGAATATGTTGCCTGGTTTCGGCCAGCCAACCGGGTTGCCTGGCATTTTGCAGCAGGTGGCGGTGATCCCAGTAATGGTTGGCTATGAGTACTCCGTCTGCGGATAACTGTTTGAGCTCCTCCCAATCCAGATGACTGGGGCCGACACCCACTTCCGAAGGGTTAATAAAAATCGTGTAGGGGAAGCCGTACTTTTTCAGTATCGGGTGGGCGTTTTCTTTGATATTGCGAAAGCCATCATCAAAGGTAATTGCAACGGCATTGTCCGGAAATGGCTGGCGTTTTATCAGGTTGTTCACCAGCTCGTCTAAGCTGATCACCTTGTGGTTTTCGTGCAGATAGGCCATGTGCTGTGAGAACTTTTCCGGGGTAATCGTAGTGGAAGGTGGGGTATCATGGCTGACGTGATGATAAAGCAATATACTGGCGTTCTCATTGGCGGACAGGCCGGTCCATTGAAATACACAGAGTAAAAGCATTGCTATTTTACGTTTTATGGTCATTTGTTGTTTCGCCCCTTAATATTCCTGCTCAGAAAAATAAGAGTAACAGTTTGACTTTTTATTACGCAATACGTTATTTCACCGCATTGGCGGTGCCGATGATTATCAGCAACATTTTCACGCCGTTAGTGGGGTTGGTTGATACCGCGATAGTGGGCCATTTACCGGGTACTCACTTTCTGGCAGGCGTTGCGCTGGGCGGCATCATCATAACCCAACTCATTTGGGTATGCGGCTTTTTGAGAATGTCTTCCACCGGATTAAGCGCTCAGGCATCAGGTCGTGATAACAGCGAAGAAGCCGCTTCGATACTGAATAACGGTATTTTGCTGGCGTTGCTGCTGGGGGTTTTAATCTGGTTGTTAAGCCCGGTACTGTTTCAACTGGGCGAGTATTTTTCCGGCAGCAACCCTCAGGTGGTGTCGGTGGCGCAAGCGTATTTTTACATACGGGTTTTTGCCGCTCCCGTGTCATTGGCAAATCTGGTACTGATGGGATGGCTGTTGGGGCGTAAACAGCATAGTAAAGTGATGTGGATTCAGTTGATCGCCAATCTGCTGAATATTGTTTTGAGTTTGCTGTTGGCCATCGGTTTGTCTATGCATGTCACTGGTGTGGCTCTGGCCACTGTGATCAGTGAATGCGTGATACTGGTGTTGTCTCTGTTGTGGATAGCGAAAATATTTCCACAGTGGCGTCACCATATCTGTCTTTGTCAGAATAAAGTTAAGGCGTTTTTGTCGTTAAATCGCGATGTGTTTCTCAGAAATGTGTTTCTGCAACTCTTCCTGGCGATATTTACCTTTATGGGTTTACAGTTGGGCGAGTTAACCGCGGCTACCAATGCTTTGCTCATGCAGTTTTTTGTTTTGATTGCGCTGGGTCTGGATGGCGTAGCTTATGCTGCCGAAGCGCTGTTTGGCGAAGCGATCGGAAAACAGCAACGCCACAGGGCAAGGCAATGGACGCATATCAGCTTGTTGGTTTCTACCGCGTTTGCGGTGCTTTACACCGGCATTTTTTGGGGATTTTTCTATGAAATCAGCCAATTACTCACCAATTTAACAACAGTAATTCAGAACCTTCAGGCATTTAAAGTCTATATTGTATTGTTGCCTCTTATCGCGCACTGGAGTTTTTTGTTGGATGGCTTATACGTGGGTATGACCAGGGCAAAACCAATGTTTGTTACTATGGTGATCAGCGTAGTGTTGGCCATCTGTTGGCAGCTACTGCACCTGGACGCGATGAGCGCCACCGTGCTATGGCAAAGTTTCATGATTTTTTTACTGGCACGAGGACTGTTGTTAGGGACGCATTTTTACTACCGGATTTATCGCCCATCGTAACAGTCAGGTGCCTGTGTTGAGCTGAACTAAGCCTTTGCCAGACACACAGGTGTCGGCGACGTTGCAAGAATGTAAGTACTGTTCTTTACTTCATAACAGGACAGCAAGGACCAGAGGATATCACTGTGCTATCAGAGCTTGAACAACTGGAAGAATTTACAAAGCTAAGTGGTGATCTGTTTCTCACCCAGGTCAGGGATGCGCAACAAAATCTGTATTGGCTAAAACAGGCCAAAGGAGCAGTGTCTGTTACCCATCATCCTATAGAAATCGAAACCACACAGTCACACGCTTTACCTGATGAGGCCATCGCGCCGGCCAGACGATTTACTGAGGGAGAGGATGTTTTCGCGCTTTACCCCGCAGTGTCAGGTAGTGTGACCTTTGCACAGCTTCTGGAGCAACACACCTGGAATACTGAAGACAAGCTAAGATTAAGTCTTGCCCTGACTGAGTTTTTAACCAGTCTCCATCACCATAACCTGATTTGCGGTTACGTCGACCCGGATACGCTGATCGTGGATGAAACAACATGGGGGGTGACAACAATCAGTAGCTGGCACCTGCTCAATGCAGCGGCCCTGAATAATACTATTTTGGAGACGTTGAAAAACCATGCCAACCTGTTGACGGTATCTCCTGAAATCACCGGGCGTACTGAAAGGCTCCCGGATGTTTCGTCAGACTTGTACTCTCTGGGCACAATTTTCTATCGCATTTTTTTGGGGGAATACCCTTACCAGTATTCTGATCCGCTGACTATGATCCATGCCCACATTGCCCGGCCTGTTGAGTTTGACCCGGGCAAGGTGTTTGCGATACCTGAAATGATATTAACTATTATCAGCAAATTGCTAAACAAGGCACCGGAGAGCCGTTACCGTGATGCCCGGACATTGCAACAGGATCTGCAGGAGTGTTTAAATCAATGGCGGGAAAATGGCGATATTGCGCCTTTTACCATTGCCCGCTCTGACAAAAGTACGGCGTTGTTGTTCCCACAGTTCCTGTACGGCAGAGAGTCTGAGCTGGAACGGCTCAATGATTGGTATGGGGCGCTGTTAAAAAGCCAGCAGATACGCTGTGTTGTGGTGAGTGGCAAAGAGGGCGTGGGCAAATCAGCACTGGTGGAGGAGTTTATCTCCCGGATCACCGACGCGGGCAGTGCCTATGGGCTGGCAGCCGCAGAAAAAGTCACCAGCGCCTGGCAACAGTCGGCAATTCATCGGGTGACAAATAACCTACTGGAAAAATCCCTCTTGCTCGGTGACGAGCATTTGTCCCTGCTGCGCCAACAACTGTCAACCTTACCCGACGACACACTTCAACCACTTTTGACTCTGTTTCCCAGTTTGCAGGTCATTTTAATGCAGGACGCTGAACCGCTGACCGAGGTTGCTGGCCAGTTTGATAAAAAAGTCATGGAACTGTTGTTTTGCCTGTCTGAGGTGATGCACGGCATGATGCTCATTTTTGAAGATGCACAATGGCTGGACAGTATCAGTGAAGACCTCCTGACTGACGTCCTGCGAGCGGCACGCAAAGGACGTTTTGGGGTGCTGTTGTTGTACAGAGAACCAGAGACGAGCTGCGCTTCGGCCACCCCCTTTTGTACTGAACTGCAGAAGCCTGATTCTGAATTACTACAGGTTCCGTTACATCCCTTAACTGCGGAAGCAGCTAAAAACCTGGTTGAAGACACATTCTGGGAGACCAATTTTAGTCTCGAAGAGCTGGCCGACAGGGTATTTCAAAAAACACAGGGAAACCCCTATTTCGTTAAAGTGTTTTTGCAGCAGCTGGTCGACGATGGCGCTATTTTTGAGGACGAAGAGCACATCTGGAATTGGGACCTGGACAAGATCAACGCGTCTCATATTACCGAGAATGTTGCGGATATTGCGATCACCGGATTGTCACAGTGGTCACCGCAGCAGTGTTTTATTCTTAAAGCCGCTTCTTTTTTCTCGGGTCAGATTGACATGGACATCCTGCTCGCCATCAGCGAGTTGAGTAACCGGGCAATTGGAGCCTTTACTGAGGAACTGATTGCCCAGGGTATCTGGCGTAACACTGAAAGCGACGATGGTACAGTTCAATATCAATTCTCCCATTTCAAAATTCAGATGGCCGCCCGACAACTGGAAACGGAGCATGACGAAGCAATGTTCCGAAATTTGCTGACCAAAACCTACCTCAGGATAAAGTCCAAAGCGTGGCTGCGTGACAACGTATTAAACTGGATTGACCTTGTCCCCGATAATCCGGTTAACGAGGGCCTGGCAGATGGTGCTGAATTTATCGATTATTGCTGGCAGGCAGCCAGTCAGGTAACAGATGACGAGCGTCGTTTGGGATATCAGTTACAGGGTATAAATGCGCTGAACCCTGACATCTGGCACAAACAATATACACGCTGTTTTGGTTTGTTTGACGAGGCGATAACACACCTGCTGTTAAAAGAGGACAGTACGCAGGTGGCGCATTTGCTTAACCTGTTAACACAGTTCCGTCTGAATTCGGCTGACAAGTTAAAAGCGGTACTCTGGCAGGTGCACAACCTCACGTTGCAGGCACAGTATCAACAGGCATTCAACACTGGATTGACGGTTGTCGGGGCGATATTCCCGGAGGTTGATTTAGACAATATAAAACAGACGTATTTGCAATGTGAAGCAGACTATCCAACCTCGGCTATCATTGACCTAGCACATCGCCCCTTTTGCGATGAATCGCTGCATTTACACCATTGCCAGCTATTGTCGCTGTTGATAAACGCGGCGAAGGAATTGTCAATTGTGCCATTGATGCAGGTGCTGGCGGTTGCCATTAAACTGTCATTACTCCGGGGAAATTCGACCTATGCGGCACAATTTTTTGCACAGCATGCACTTATTTTAGCCAGGGTTTATCAGCAGTATGAGTCAGCATTTGCCTTTGTGAACGTGGCACAAACGCTGGCACAAAAAAATACGGAAAATAACCGCAGGCAAGCAGAAATCAGCTATTTAAATTATGCCTTTGTTGCTCCCTGGAGCTTACCGCTACTTCACTGTCGCGAGGCGTTGCAGGAGTTGGGCGCTGATAGCTTTGAGCAGGACCAGGGGAGTGTTATTTCGCAGAGTATGCTGTGTAATGCGGTTTACTCAATATTCACTGACAGCGCGTTAGATAAACCAGCGCAGTTGTTTGAATCGCTCGCGGCTTTGCTACAGGAGCAAAATCTGGACGCTGTATCCACGGGAGCGGCACCCTGGCTGGAATTGTTGCGATACCTGAAAGATCCATCACCGGATAGCCCGGACGTAAAGTCGACTGACGAGAAAATAGGTAATACCGCTAACCTGCAAACCCACATGGTTACCCTTGGCTGGCATTTTACCCGGCTATTGCAGGCCTATTGGGATAATGATGCGGTGGCAGCAGTCAACTATGCAACTCACTGGCGAGAGGTGAGTGAGGATTTACTGTGTGTGCCCTGGTTGGTGGATTATATCGCGTTGTCGGGACTGGTATTGCTGCGACAGCCCACAAAGAGAACAACCGAAACTGAGCTGCAAAGTATCGAAAAGCAATTAGCCACCTGGTCAGCCCTGAATCCCGATAATTTTCTGACTCAGTATCAGTTGTTTTGCGCAGAATGGCGGGCCAGTCAAGGTGAAAAAGACGCCTGGTGGCATTATCGTCAGGCGATTCAACAGGCACAGCGGCAAGGACAGTGTCTTTGGTTAGGCCTGGCCAGAGAAGCTTATGCCAGTTACTGGCTGGCTATGGATGATGAGGTACAGGGGTTTGGCCAACTCCAGGCTGCATTGTCCTGCTACCGGCAGTGGCAAGCTCATGGCAGAGTGGCACAACTATCAGGCGAATATCCGCAACTCAGTGATCAGCCGGAACTCCCCACCGGGCAGCCGCTTCCTGCAGCAAAGTCCGAAAAAAACCTCGATTTAATGTCGGTGCTGAAGGCGTCAGAAACCCTGAGTGGCTCCATCGATTTGAACGCGTTTCTGATCCGAATGATGACCATTATTGTGGAAAATGCCGGCGCACAGCAGGGCTGTATATTGTTTCAGGAAGACGACAGTTTCCAGGTTCAGGGAGCGTACCCTAAACCTCTGACGCTGGAACAGGTACCACAAACCTTGCTCAACTACGTGGCCAGAACAAAATTACCTTATGTGGTGGATGATAGTGCTACAGAGCCTAAGCTAACGGCAGCGAATCGCAGTTTACGTCTTTTGCCGCGCTCCATGTTGTTTATTCCGCTTATTGTAGCGGGTAAATTACGCGGCGTGCTCTATTTGGAGCACAGCGATTTTACCGGGTTTTTCACCTCTGACAGAATTGATGTACTGCAATTACTGGCCAATCAGACCGCTATCCTGTTTGACAATGCCAGCCTAAATCAACAACTGCTTATCAATAATCGCGACCTGGAGCGCAAAGTTGATGAGCGCACCATTGAACTGGCTGATGCAAAATTAAAAGCTGAAGAAGCCACGGCCGCCAAATCTAACTTTTTGGCGAATATGAGCCACGAAATTCGCACCCCAATGAATGCGGTAATCGGCCTGTCGAAGTTAGCGCTCAGAAAACAGATAAATCCGGAGCAACGAGATTATCTGGAAAAAATACAAAGTTCTTCTGAGTCGCTTCTGACGTTGATCAACGACATTCTGGATTTTTCAAAAATTGAAGCGCAAAAACTCACCCTGGAAACCATACCTTTTAGTCTGGAAAAATCGCTTCGGCGGGTGGTTAATCTCAATAATCACAAAATGCACGAACAGCACCTGGAGTTTGTTTTGTCGGTGGATAGCCGAATCCCGGACAGTTTAATCGGTGATCCGCTGCGCATTGAGCAAATTATTATTAATCTGGTGAGCAACGCAATCAAGTTTACCCGACAGGGGTATGTGCATTTAAACGTCGCCAGGGTGTCGCAACAGGGTGAGACTTTGGTTCTGGAGTTTAGTGTCAAGGACAGTGGCATCGGCATGAGTGAAGAGCAAACCCGACGCCTGTTTAAATCCTTTAGTCAGGCAGACAACAGCGTTACCCGTCAATATGGGGGAACGGGGCTTGGTCTGGCGATCTGTAAGCAGCTCTGTGAACTGATGCACGGCTTTATTGCGGTAAAAAGTGAACCGGGTATGGGGTCAGAGTTTACGTTTACCATCCAGTTGCAGGTGGCAGCCGGAGATTTGGCCCCGGCCAGTCACACGGATGTGTCGGATTTACATGCGCTGGTGGTGGATGATATGGAAGTTGCACGCGCAGTCATGAGCGATGCCCTGGATGCCCTGGGCATAAAGTCTGATACTGTCTCCAGTGGTGAAGAAGCACTGCAACTGGTCAGCAAAGCAGAAAAAAGACAGCAACCCTACGACATCATCCTGATGGATTGGAAAATGCCCGGTATGGACGGTATCACAGCATCCAGGAAAATCAGGGAGCATATCAGCGGAAAAATACCTCATATCCTGATGATCACCTCCTATGATAAGGAAGCATTGAAAGCAATTGATGTTGATAACATTATCGACCGATACATTGAAAAACCGGTGAATCCGACGGATCTAATCGACGCCATTCAACAGTCATTGGGTGCCAATAGTCGTGATGACGCGGCTCTGTCCGCCAGTGAGCAGATACCTGACTTCAGTCACGCCAGCGTGTTATTAGCCGAAGACAATGAGCTGAATCAACAGGTTGCTTTGGAGTTTTTACAGGAAACCGGCATTCAGGTGGATTTAGTTCAGGATGGTCAGCAGGCAATCAATGCCGTTAAACAAAAGCAGTATGACCTGATTTTGATGGATATTCAGATGCCGGAAATCGATGGTCTGGAAGCCACAAAACGGATCCGGCAATTTAATTCGGACATCCCAATTTTAGCCATGACCGCCCATGCAATGGCAGGAGACAAAGAGCGCAGTCTGGCGGCAGGCATGAATGCGCACATCGCAAAACCTATCAACCCGGTGGAGCTGTACTCAGTGATGAGTGAGTTTATCACCGGTAGTGACATAAAAACCGTGCGTGCGAGCGCGCCCCTGGAGCACCAGGATACGGGTCAGTCGGAAAACGAAAAGTATGCGTTGGCGCTGTTCAGAGAAATTACTGCGCTGGACCTGGACACTGCGTTAGAGCGTATTCAGGGGCGCAGCAAACTGTATTGTAACCTGGTGCAGGATTTTGTCCGGGATTATGACGGCGTCGATGAGCAACTGATGGCACACTTCGCCGCCTCCGAGCGACAGAAAATTTATCGCATTGTCCACTCCCTGAAATCCAACATAGCCTACATTGGGGGATTCAGGCTGTCTCACCGATTGGCTATGATCGAGCCGCGAATTCGGGAAGGGGACGATTTTATTCTGGAACTTGAAAGGGTGATGGCAGAAGTGATGGAGCTGCACAAGGGGTTAGCAGAAAAGCTTCAGCAGGTAGACTTGCATGCCGCGAACTTTTACAGTGAAAATAACAAAGAGGGCAGTTTTTATCCCGAGTCAATGCTACCCTTATTAAAAGCATCGGACTTTTCTGTCGAGGCTAAAATTAAGCAACTACACCAGCAATGCAGTACTGAAGCAGAGCGTCAAATGTTGCATAACATTGATGCACTGATTGCTGAAATGGAATTTGAGGAAGCGGCTGACTTTTTACAAGTGTGGCTGCGGGAAAATAAACGTTAACGGACTGTAGAGCCAGAAAATATATGTTGTCCGATAAGCCAAAAATACTCATCGTCGATGATGAAAAGTCGAATCTGAAGATCCTGTCCGAGTTTCTTGGTGGTGATGGGCAAATCATGCTGGCCAAAAGTGGAAAGCAGGCGCTGGAAAAGGCTGCCAGGGCGTTACCTGACATCATATTGTTGGATGTGGTAATGCCGGATATGGATGGTTTTGAAGTCCTGAAACAGCTAAAAGCCGCGCCCGGCACCCGACTGATCCCGGTTATTTTTATAACAGGATTAACCGATGTAACGTTTGAAGAAAAAGGCCTGGCGCTGGGTGCCAGTGACTATATTATCAAGCCGATACACGAGCAGTTGGTCAGAGCAAGAGTAAAACTGCATCTGCAGTTAGTGAAACAACAAAGGTTGTTAGAGCAGGTGGCCTTAATTGATCCGTTGACGGGCTTATGCAACCGAAGAAAGTATGAAGATGTGTCCAATATTGAATGGCGAGCTGCGGTGCGTTATGGCGGTGACTTCTCAGTGGCGTTGTTAAATCTGGATGGATTTAAGGCGTTTAATGAAATGCACGGTTATGCCACGGGAGACGAGCTACTGATACAAGTTGCCAGCCAATTGGCGCAACAAATACGCCGTGCCAAAGACCTGGTCGCGCGTTTCAGTGGACAGGAATTTGTATTGTTAATGCCGGGTACAGAGCGCCAGGGAGCGCAAACAGCTGCAGAAAAATGCCTCAGCGCCATTAGCGGCCTAAAAATGCCGGGCGGGACGGGCAGAGTCGCTGGTGTAACGGTCTCCGTGGGAGGAGTTACCGCGCGGGCCAGCATGTCACTTACTCTGGATGAGGTTATGTTGAAAGTTCGGCAAAAACTAAATCAGGCACAGCAAGCGGCAGATACTGCCGTGTGCTGGGAACAGGTTGAGTAACGCTTATGTCAATCACTGAGCCTTTGGAAAGACCCAGAATCCTCATCATAGATGACGAAAAGTCCAATCTTAAAATTTTGTCTGATTTACTTAGCTCGGAAGCTGAGGTTGCCGTGGCCAAAAGCGGTACACAGGGTTTGTGGAAAGCCAGCAAACTAAAACCAGATTTAATCTTGCTGGATATCGTGATGCCGGAGATGGATGGTTTTGAGACGCTGAAACAGCTTAAGCAGGATGAACAGTTAAAAGACACCTCAGTTATCTTTATTACCGGTCTGGATACCGTAGACAACGAAAAGTACGGCCTGGATCTCGGTGCGCTGGATTACATCCGCAAACCTTTTAACGGCGCAGTAGTAAAAACCCGCATTGCTACGCATCTGAAATTAATTCGTCAAACGAAGGAACTGCGGGCATTGTCGGTTAAACTCAGAGAGGCGGATCAGGCGAAAAGCCGGTTTTTAGCGAACATGAGTCACGAAATTCGCACGCCGCTTACGGCAATTATTGGCTATACCGAGCTGTTGCAAAATGACGAATTGTCCGGCATGGATAATGACCAGGCAATAGATATCATATCTAACAGTGGTAAGCACTTACTTAATTTAATCAATGATATTCTAGACTTATCTAAAATCGAAGCTAAAAAACTCCAGGTAGAGTGTGTTGAGTTTTGCTTACCTTTACTGCTGGAAGAGCTCATTTCCCTCATTAAACCTAAAATAGAGCAGCACAATCTTGCCTTTGAGTTGGGCCTGCAATTTCCTTTGCCTTCCCACATTGTCAGCGATCCTACCCGCCTGAAACAGGTGTTACTGAATCTGCTAAACAACGCCGTTAAGTTTACTGAAGAAGGCGTGATTCGGTTGCTGGTGGCAGAAAGCGATGGTGCGTTAAAGTTCAACGTGATTGATACTGGCGTGGGTATCAGTAAAGAACAACAAACACGCATTTTTAGTGCTTTTGAGCAGGCAGATGTGTCAGTGACACGGCGATTTGGCGGCACCGGATTGGGCCTTAATATTTCCAAATACCTGGCCCAAAAATTAGGTGGTGACCTGGTAGTCAGCAGTGTCAGCGGTATTGGCAGTGACTTTTGCGCCAGTATCGCGTTGCGCACCGGAGAAAATGCTGAGCCGGTCAGCGACGAGCTTTGCTATGCAAACGTCATTCACTGTCAAAAAGCCCAAAAGCCGGTGCAACCGGTACTGACGGGCAAAGTGTTGCTGGCGGAAGATCAGAAAGAATTGCGTCTGTTGATCACCATGATGCTGCACAAATTGGGACTTGAGGTAGTGGCTGTGGAAAATGGTTTGCAATTACTGGACGAAGCAACAGCGAATTCGTTTGATCTTATCTTAACTGACATACACATGCCCGAGATGGGCGGGGAAGAAGCGGTTACCCGGTTGCAGGAAGCCCACATTGACATCCCAACCATTGCATTAACAGCTAATGCGATGAAACATGAAGTGGAGCAATACATAAGTAAAGGATTTACGGATCATCTCAGCAAACCTATTCAGCGCGAAGAGTTTAGTCGAAAGCTGGCTATGTATTTACCGGAGCTGACACCGCCTTCAGCTGGCAGGTCCTCACATCAGAGTGAAAAAGCGCGTTTTATTGAGCAGTTCAAACGCGATCTGCCGGAGCGACTGGAGGTGATGGAAAATGCGTTCTTTAGTCAGGACTGGCGCCATGTGGCATTGTTGGCCCACAGTCTGAGTTCAACCGCACGTTCCTTCCAGCTGGATGCGATCACCAGGGTGACTGCTGAAATTGAACGTCTGGCAATGGATACTATCGCGGACAGTGAGCACGCCAATGAGCTGGCAGCCGTTATTCTGTCATTAAAAGCGCAACTTGAGGCTGACTGATCGCGCTTGAAACGATTATGGAGAGTCGTCGGTTTTTGATTTGCTGCGAAGAGAAAAGGAAGCTATCAATCGGAAACGCAATATGCCGGTATAGCCATAGATGGCAAAAGCCGCACCAGACAACATCAGTAGCGCTGCGGGGACCTGTAACCAAATCCACCATAAGTAACCGGCAAAGAGCAACAGGCTACCAGCTACAAATTGCATCAACCCCTGAATAAACCGGGTCCAGTACTGGTGCAGTGCAATGCGTTGCTCAGCTGTTAACGACATGCCACCGATAACTCAGTAGTAAGAGTGCTCTCCGGATTCGTGTTCAGTGGCATCTTTAACCCCTTTCAGCTCGGGAAATTGTTGCAGCATTTGTTTTTCAATGCCTTCTTTCAGGGTGACATCCACCATGGAGCAACCATTACAACCACCGCCGAATTGCAATAGGGCAATACCGTCATCAGTAATGTCCATCAACATTACCTGACCACCATGACTGGCCAATTGCGGGTTGATTTCTGATACCAGCATATACTCAATGCGCTCTTTAAGGGGAGCGTTTTCAGCGACTTTTCGGGCTTTTGCATTGGGCGCTTTTAAGGTAAGCTGCGAACCCATTTGGTCGGTGACAAAGTCGATTTCGGCTTCTTCCAGGTACGGGGCACTTTCTAAATCGACAATGGCTTCAAAACCGTCAAAGGGCAAATGTTGGTCGGAATCTTCTACAGCATCCGCCGGGCAATAAGAAACGCCGCATTCAGCCGAGGCAGTACCTGGGTTGATTACAAATACCCGGATGTTGGTGTTTTCCGGTTGAGTTTCCAGTAATTTGCGAAAATGAGCTTGTGCAGACTCGGAAATATTTATCATAACGGGAACCAAAATATAAACTGATGAGAATTCTAACAAAAAATACTTGAGTAAAACACTCAAGTAATCGACTCTTTTAGACAATTTTTGCCTATCGGCAAAGTTTCCCTTATGGTTAAGGCAATGACTTAAAGGCTTAATATTCAATGACAATACGTTTTTTATCCTGTTTCTTTTTACTTCTGGTGACCGGTGCCGCAAGTGCCGATATGTCTCGTATCTACAGCCATGATTTGGAATATCTGCCCAAAGATGTCAGTTATGATCCGGCTATCCCTTTACCTCAGGAGGTACTGGGACACACAGTAGGAGAGTGGCATGTCAGGCATGACCAGTTACTGGCTTATATGACATTGTTGGCTGAAAAGTCGGAGCGGGTGCAATTGCAGGAAATCGGTCGCACCTATGAAGGGCGTAAATTAATTCATTTACATATCAGTAATGCGAAAAACCTGGCTGACATTGAGAGCCTGAGAACCACCCACCTGAAAAACTGGCAATCCCACGAGGAAAAAAGGGATCTCAGTGGTTATCCACTGGTACTATGGATGGGTTACAGCATTCATGGTGACGAACCCAGTGGTTCCAATGCTGCACTGTTGTTGGCCTATTATCTGGCGGCCGCGCAGGGCGAGAAAATCGACCAGCTGTTGGACCAAAGTGTGGTTATTCTTGACCCGTCATTAAACCCGGATGGGCTGGCCAGATTCGCACACTGGGCGAACTCTCACAAAAGTCTGAATCTGGTGTCTGATCCGCAAAACCGGGAACACCGCCAGGGGTGGCCGAGTGCCAGAACCAATCACTACTGGTTCGATTTGAATCGCGATTGGTTATTACTTACTCACCCGGAGTCAAAGGCCCGCATTGAGCAGTTTCACCAGTGGCGGCCCCATGTCTTAACCGACTTTCATGAGATGGGCACCAACAGTACTTACTTTTTTCAGCCGGGAATTCCCTCCCGGACCAATCCGCACACACCACTAAAAAATATTGAACTGACCAATGCCCTGGCCGGATTTCACGCCAAACAAATGGATTCCGACAAGCGCCTGTATTTTACTCAGGAAGCCTTTGACGACTTTTACTACGGCAAAGGGTCTACCTATCCGGATGCTCACGGAAGTGTCGGAATCCTGTTTGAACAGGCCAGCGCCCGTGGACATTTGCAGGAGTCTGAAAACGGTCCGTTGGCCTTTTCACAGGCAATTCAGAATCAGTTTAATTTGTCACTGTCCACTTTTGCGGGTGCCATGGCAAACAAACATGCCATGTTGGATTTTCAGGATAGCTACGGACGTGATACGGCCGAAGAAGCTCTGGACGATGATGTGGCAGGCTTTATGGTAACTCCGGGTGAAGATGCCAGCCGGTTTAGTTATTTTCTGGATGTTTTGCAACGGCATCAGGTGAATATCTATCCACTGTCGAAAAACGTCAAAATTGACGATACCACCTTTGTGGCCGGCGAGAGCTTTTTTGTGCCGGGCAGACAAGCCCAGTACCGCCTGATTAAATCACTGTTCTCAACGCAAAAGCGCTTTAAAGACAATACCTTCTACGACGTATCTAACTGGAATATTGCACTGGCATTCAACTACGATTTCACGCCCATTGAGAAAAGTCGCTGGCGTAAAATTCCATTTATTGCCCAGCCTGTTACACAGTTGCAGGTAAAATCACCAGACTATAATGCTGATGCTGTGGCCTGGGCGTTTAACTGGCAGGATTCTGATGCGCCGGCATTATTGCAGTTTCTGCTGAAAAAAGGGGCTTTGGTGAAACAGTCGGTCAAAGCCTTCACCGGTGTAACGCAGGACGGCGAGTTTATCTTCCAACCCGGTGCAGTGTTGTTACCCATGGGATTGCAGCAACCGGACAATATTGCACAGGAGCTGATCGCCAGAGCGGCGCAGCTTAATGTGAAGTTGCATGGTTTGATGTCCGGCATGACACCACAAGGTGTTGATCTGGGCAGTCGTCACGTTGCCGTAGTCAACAAGCCGGAAATTCTGTTGCTGGGTGGTGCTGGCGTGTCTCAATATGAGGCTGGCGAAGTGTGGCACTATCTGGATCAATATGTCGGCGTTGCTCCTAGTATTATTGACATACAGCGTCTTTCAGGCACCGACCTGAGTCGTTACAGCCACATTATTGCGGTTGATGGCAACTACCGAAGCATCACCGACAAGAGCAATGAAAAAATCAAAGTCTGGCTGGAGCAAGGTGGCGTGTTGATCACGCAAAAGCGCGCTGCAGAGTGGGCCGCAGAGCAAGACTGGTTAAAAGCCAAATTTAAAGACGATGACGCCATTGATGCCGCTTTTGATACCAGCAAGCTGGGGTTTGCCGATCAGGAAGCCTTGTCGGGGAAAAAGCGCGTAGCCGGAGCCGTGTTTAATACCAATGTAGACTTGAGCCACCCCTTATTATTTGGCTTTGATAAGACGACTCTGCCGGTTTTTCGCAATAGTACCGTGATCATGCGCAAAGCCTCGGAGCCCTTTGTAAGTCCGGTTATCTATCAAAAGGCACCATTGTTGGCGGGTTATGCCTCCGATGAAATTGAAAGTCTGATTGCGGATTCATCGATGCTTATTGCCCACACTAAAGGTGATGGCCGGGTGATCGCGTTTTCTGACAATGTCAGTTTCAGAGGTTACTGGCTAGGTACCCGCAGATTGTTGAGCAATGCGATATACCTGAGCCACTTCATTGATGTGGAAGGCTGACCGATAAACTCCACAGGTCAATCTTAATCCCGGGATTGACCTCGGTGAGTCGGTCACAGAGTCGGCGCATGGTGGTTCCCGTAGTAATCACATCATCAAGGATGGCAACGTGGTTCAGCTGGCGTAGCGTTTGTGCCTGAACCACCCGGTACTGTCTGGTGGATACCAGACGGCGTTGTCTGCCATCCAGCCCGGCCTGTGCTTTGCCCACAAAGCGTTTCTGTATGAGCCGCGTTAATACCGGTACAGACAGCGACGAACTCAGATGCTGTGCAATGAGTTCTGTTTGATTGAATCCCCGGCGCCCCCTTTTTAAAGGGTGCAGTGGCACAGGTATTAAGGCTTCCGGGAGCGGCAGGTTGGCATAGCAGCGCTGAATCCTGGTGAGCAGCAACTGACTCAGGCAGTTGGCAATCTCCATTTTATATTGGTATTTCAGCAAACTGATCAGTCTTTGTAATACCCCATGATGTGGACCAATACACAGGGTATCCAGGTGGCTTAATTTGGGGAGATACCGGGAAAACCTGGGTTGTACATTGAGAAAATCAAGGTCTTCTTCAGGGCTTCCAAATGCCGCAATTGTTTGCCGACAAACCTGACAAACCGCATCGCTGCCCGGTTGTTGGCATAAGTAGCAATGGTTGGTGTGTTCACGCATTCGCGTTATTATTTTGGTCAGCATAAAATGTCAGTCCCTGAATAGGCTCAGGGTTCAATATTACACTATCAGCAGGCGCTATTTTGCAGTTAAAAGTACAGGATTTTCACCCTCAACCGCGACTGGTTTTTTTGCATGGATGGGGGGTGAACAGCGGTGTTTTCAGGGGATTACTGCCCCAGTTAAGCGCGCATTATGCCGTGAGATTTATCGATCTGCCGGGGTTTGGTAGCAATAACCACATAGAGGTGCAGGAGCTGAGTTTTGAGCATTACTGCAGGATGCTTATCCCCTGTATTCCGAAAGGTGCAGCGCTGGCTGGTTGGTCGATGGGGGGGCTTGTCGCACAGTATCTGGCATCTCATCCCGAATGCCACGTGCAGCGCCTGGTTGCGATTTGTAGTACCCCCAGTTTTATGCAGGAAAATCAGTGGCCGGGAATTAAACCGCACGTGCTGGAGGGATTTCAGGTGCAACTATTGCAAAACTTTGAGAAAACCCTGGATCGGTTTTTAGCTATTCAAGCCATGGGTAGTGAAACCGCCAAACAAGACCTTAAAACCATCCGGCAACAGGTACACGCTGGTGGCATGGCCAATCATGGTGCCCTGGCACAAGGGTTAGATTACCTGCACAATGTAGATTTGCGCCCGTTACTGCCATCGAAGTTGCCCAAAACCTTGCGTATATTCGGCAGTCAGGACAGCTTAGTGCCCAAAGCCAGCGCGGCACAAATTCAGAGGCTGGACCCTGATGCAATCGTCCACATCATCGATAAAGCATCGCATGCGCCTTTTATCTCCCATCCCCGGCAGTTTTTGGAAATCTTTAATCAATTTATGGCCGATTTTTAGTCAAAAATATTATAACCGCGCTGCAGCTAATCTAAACATAGCCTAATCAAAGGATTTATTTCTTTACTGATTTGTATAATAATTAAACATGAGGTAATAGGAGTAGTGTATGTCTTTTGATGTAAGAAATAGCGTCAATTCCGCTATCTTGTCTGGTGTGTTGGGGGTACAACGTGCCTCAGACAATATCGCCGGGACATCGATTAGTTTGGCGCAAAAACAGGCGTCTTTGCGCACCACCAGTGATTTATTGTCTGATGTGGCAACGCAACAACTGGGTGGCGTGTCGAGGTTATTGCCCTCGGGTGGCGACTCAATGACCGGTGATTTACTGTCTTTGGTGAACAACCTGAATAATGCGCAGGCTTCCACCAAGGTGTTGGATGTTGCCAACGAGACCGTTGGTCGAATCATCAACGAAATCGCCTGATAATTCATATTTGAGCTGAGTATGAATATCGTTACGCCGGTGCCAACAGCTATCCCGTTCACTACATCCAATGTGAACACGGAATCTGCGCGCCGTGATAATGTGCAGCGGGAAGTGATACCGCAATTATCACAACCGGAAAACTCATCGGCAGAAGCCGGTTTGGGTTCAGAATCAGATCGTCTTAAACAATCGGCAAAATCAGCTCAACCCGCCCAGGCACCCACTTATGAACGTCCGGTTGTACAACAAAACCCCAATGCAGACACCAGTGGCTTAAACAATACCGCAGGTGATACACCGGATAATGCTAAGCAGGAAAGTGCCGGTAAAGAAGACGCTGAAGAACGCCAGAAGCAGCAAAAAGAAGCAGCCGATAAGCAGGAACTGGAGCGTCTGAAAACGCGGGATCAGGAAGTTCGGGCACACGAACAGGCCCATGCGGCTGTTGGGGGTCAGTATGCCGGTTCACCCAGCTACGAATTTGAAACTGGACCTGATGGGCAGCAATATGCGGTGGGCGGTGAAGTCTCTATCGATATTTCAAAAGAGTCCGAGCCCGAAGATACGCTGAATAAAATGCAGCAGGTTAAAGCGGCTGCGCTGGCACCCGCTGAACCTTCACCACAGGATTTTCGGGTAGCCAGTGAAGCGACACGTATTGCGGCTGAAGCCCGTGTTGAAATAGCACAGGACGAGATAGAGCAGCAAAAAGACGCCCAGCAGGAAAGTATTGATCGGGTCTTTGGTAGACAAGACAACAGTGCCGCAGAGGCAATTGAAGAGACTATTCCTGAACTGGATGAAATCGTCGACCCAGGTGATGTGGGCGCTCCCACCCGTTCTCTTGAGCGGCCAGAACAATTTGTCGACAATGCCCTGAATGCCTTTTTATCTCAGCAAAATGGTGAGGAAACCGAAATCAACTCACAACGGGACGAAGAGATTACTCAGCGCGCGTTGAGAATCGCCAACTTCTACCAACAAACTTCTACCCCACGTACCGAAGGCTTTCAGCAATTCGCCTGATGGCTCTATTGCAGATGGCCAGGCAAATTGCCCGACCTGATACTGCATCTGATATTACAGACTATTTCTTCGCTTTAGCAAAGGCTTCTGCAAACGCATTGCCCATAGCGCTGTTGCCTGCTTTGTTGTCCTGACGTGGTGCGCGCGTCGGTTTATTGGTGCGCTGTTCATGGCGTTTCTGAGGCTTACCTGCGCCCTGGCTTTGTACCGGTGCTTTGTCGTCCAGGCGCATGGTCAGCGAAATACGCTTACGTGCCACATCCACTTCAGTTACTTTCACCTTGACGATATCACCGGCTTTTACCACTTCCCTCGGGTCAGAAATAAATTTATCAGTGATGCAGGAAATGTGTACCAGACCGTCCTGGTGCACTCCGATGTCCACAAAGGCCCCGAAGTTCGCCACGTTGCTGATGACGCCTTCCAGAATCATACCGGGCTTGAGGTCATTAATGGTATCAACCCCTTCCTTAAACTGGGCCGTTTTAAATTCCGGACGCGGATCGCGCCCCGGTTTCAGCAGCTCTGCCAAAATGTCTTTGATGGTGGGTAAACCAAAATGCTCATTGACGAAGCTTTCCGGCATGATCTTTTTGATAACGTCGGCATTTCCGATCATTTGTCGCACGTCACAACCTGCTTCCTGTTGCATTTGTTCTACAACGGGATAAGCCTCAGGGTGCACCGCTGAGCTGTCCAGCGGCTCACTGCCATTGTTAATACGCAGGAATCCGGCACATTGTTCAAATGCTTTCGGTCCCAGGCGCGCCACTTTAGTGAGCTCTTTGCGGCTGTTGAAGGCACCATTTTGATTGCGATATTCCACAATGTTCTGCGCCAGGGTTTTATTTAATCCGGAAATATTGGCCAGAATTGCCGGTGAGGCCGTATTTAAATCTACACCAACGGCATTTACACAGTCTTCGATAACCGCTTCCAGTGATTGCCCCAACTGACTCTGACTGACATCGTGTTGATACTGGCCAACACCAATGGCCTTGGGTTCGATTTTCACCAGTTCTGCCAGCGGGTCCTGTAAACGTCGGGCAATGGAAACCGCACCGCGCAAGGACACATCCATGTCGGGTAATTCCAGAGAGGCCAGTTCAGAAGCGGAATATACTGAGGCTCCTGCTTCACTGACGATCAGTTTGGTGAGTGTTAAATCAGGCTCGCTTTTCATCAGCTCGGCCACTAACTTATCCGTTTCCCGGGAACCGGTACCATTGCCAATGCTGATCAGTTCTACCTTGTGCTGTCGGCAGATATTGGCCAGAGTCCGCAAGGACTTGTCCCAATGGTTTTGGGGCGCGTGCGGGTAAATAACCTGCGTAGCCAACACTTTGCCGGTCTGATCCACTATTGCTACTTTTACCCCAGTTCGCAAACCTGGATCCAGACCCATGGTAACTCGCGGCCCGGCAGGCGCCGCCATCAGTAAGTCTTTCAGATTGGAGGCAAATACATTAATCGCTTCCAGTTCGGCTGATTCGCGCAATTGGCTGAACAGTTCATTTTCCATGTACATCAGAATTTTGATGCGCCAGGTCCACTGGATTACGCCGGTTAACCATTTACCGGCTGCTTTTTGCGACAGGTGCTGACTGGCCAGGCCGGTATGGTCAGCAATAATGGATTCGCAATAAGAGGTTTTGTCGGATTCTTCTTTTTCCGGGTCGGGTTCCAGAGAAACCTGGAGAAAGCCTTCATTGCGGCCCCGGAACATCGCCAAAGCGCGGTGCGATGGGGTCGTGGTCAGCTTTTCACGGTGCTCGAAATAATCACTGAACTTAGCGGCCTCTTTTTCTTTTCCAGGTACCAAAACACTTTTGATAAAGGCATTTTTTTGCAGGTGTCTGCGTATTTTCTGCAGCAAATCGGCATCTTCGGCAAAGCGTTCCATCAAAATGAATTTGGCGCCGTCCAGGGCGTCTTTGGTGGTGGCTACTGCGTCATTGAGGAATTGTTCAGCCTGTGCTTCCGGGTCTAACGAGGCATCGTTAAACAGTGCGTCGGCTAAAGGTTCCAGGCCGTTTTCGATGGCGATCTGGCCCTTGGTACGTCGCTTGGGTTTATAGGGTAAATACAGCTCTTCCAGCTCAGCTTTTGAAACACAGGCATTGATTTTATCGTTCAGGGTATCGGTGAGTTTGTCCTGTTCACTGATGGATTTAATGATGGCTTCTTTGCGTTCCCACAGTTCCCGCAAGTAGGTTAATCTTTGCGACAGGTTACGCAGTTGTGTGTCATCCAGCCCTTGTGTGGCTTCTTTTCGATATCGGGCGATAAACGGCACGGTTGCGCCGCCATCCATTAACTCTACCGCTGAGGAGATTTGCGTTGCAGAGATGTTCAGTTCCTGACTGAGTTGAGAAAATATAATTTGATTAGCCATGCTTGCTTCCATCAGGGAGTGACATTAATTCGTTAGATATATTCCAGGCAATATGAGGCCTGAGCGCAACTTTACAATGTTATTCGTCGGTTTTCCTGTTATTCGGCTGTCGATTGCTTGTCCGGGTAGTCAATTTCAGTGATATACCAGTGCTTTTTACCTTCCGGTGTCGCAACCACAATCTCATCATCAACACTGTGTTTGGGCAAGGCTCTGGCCATGGGACTGTCTATGGATATCACATCTTTTCGGGCGAATATTTCATCATAGCCAACAATCTGAAACTGGCGTTCATCACCATCGTCGTTTTCTACACTCACCCTGGCGCCGAAGAATACTTTGCCTTCTTGCTGAGGTGCATAGTCGACAATCTTTAATGCTTCCAGGCGTTTGCTCAGGTAGCGTACCCGGCGATCTATTTCCCGTAGTTTGCGTTTGTTTTCTTTGTAATCTGCGTTTTCGCTTCTGTCCCCCAGACTGGCGGCCCAGGTAACTTTCGCGGTAATTTCAGGTCTTTCAGTTCGCCACAGGTAGTCCAGTTCGGCTTTGAGCTTGATGTATCCGGGGCGGGTGATCAAAGGTGTGCGCATGATGATAAATAGTTCGTAAAATTAAATTGTTCGTAAGTTCAATAAGTTGTGTTTTTTGTCCCACAAAAGTGCTTTTTTTCCAGGAAAAAAAACGCTTTTGAGCTAAAGTTATATTAACAAAAACGCTGAAAACGGAGGTATAACATTTTTTATCTCTCTACAGGATTGAACAACAACGACAGTCCTGCAACGTTTTAAATCAGATTCTGCTAATGCAGACTTATTAATATTGCCAGGCGCAATACCATTCGAAAATTCCGATGAGGACGTGGATCGGCAAGGAAAGTCGAACAATAAAAAACTAAAAAAGCCGGGCTGTTGCCCGGCTTTTGCTATTCAAAGTCTAAAATTACTTAGATTCGATAGAAAGCAATTCCACATCAAATACTAAGGTAGAGTTTGGCTTAATTTTGCCAGTAGCGCGCGAGCCGTAGGCCAGTTCGCTGGGAATGTGGAAACGGTACTTAGAACCCACATTCATCAGTTGCACACCTTCGGTCCAGCCTTTGATAACGCGATTGAGCGGGAATACCGCAGGTTCGCCGCGATCATACGAGGAATCAAACACAGTGCCGTCAATCAAGGTACCGTGGTAATGCACCTTAACGGTATCTTCAGCAGAAGGTTTTTCGCCTTCACCTTCTGTCAGGACTTCGTATTGGATACCTGATTCAGTTTCCATTACGCCTTCACGCTGTTTGTTTTCAGCCAGGTATGCCTGGCCTTCTTCCAGTGTTTTTTGACCTTCCACTGCGGCCATTTCCGTCTGCTTTTGCTGTGCAGCGGCTTGCAGGGCCTGGATTAATTTAGTGGATTCTTCGTCGGTTAAAATGGCGTTACCGTCGATGGCGGCCATAAAACCTTGTTTTACATGTTCAGCACTGAAGGTCATACCAAACTCAGCGTATTGCTCTGCCTGTGCTGTTACATATTTACCCATGTTCTCACCCAGGGCGTAGGCTTGTTTTTCTGCTTCAGGTAACTGATTTACCTGTTCAATAGTCATTGTCATTGCTGCTGCCTTATCAGTATTGGCGTTGTTAGAAGATTGTTCCTGTTGACATGCGCTCAACCCAATCACACTAGCAAGTGCTATCAAAAGTGATCTGTTTCTCATGAATTGCTCCGATTTATTGGTTTTGGAATTTGTTTGAAAAAAGCCAGAAATTGTGGCGGGCAGTTTCCACGCAAAGCGCATATACTAAACAGAGTTTTACTATTTCGAAACCATAACCAAGAAATAAAAGGATGATCAGACTAAAAAGTAACCAACTCGTTCGTTTTTTCCTGTACTTATCCGGTATTTTCGCACTTCTTTCCTGCGGTACTTATCACAAAGAGCCGGCCTTAGAGTTTCAGCATGCTGAAGATGGCGCCATGGCTGCTGATATTTCCCGGGACGCTAAAATCAGTGTGGTTTCCAGTATCGATTTGGGCTTATTGGTTTGGGACCTGGAATACAATCAGAAAATATACCAGTGGGCCTACAAGGGTGATGGCGAGACAATTAATCTGGTATCCATGGTGCGCATCGCCAATGACAACTCTTATGTGGTAAGCGCTGATCGCGACGCTTTTGCAATCTGGAGTCTGAACACCGGCGAACCGGATGGCTTCTGGCGTATCGATGAATCCACTATTCGCGACGTGGCGATAGCTGATCAAGGAACAACTGTTCTTGTTGGCAGAAGTAACGGTAAAGTGATGATGTTAGAGCCGTTTACCGGCAGACGATTGGAGTTTTTAGGCCACACTGAACGCATTAACAGCGTGGATATTTCTCCCAATGGTTATTATGCACTGACGGGCGGTAATGATTACGTGGCTTATTTATGGGATACCCGGACCGGGCAGGTGGTACATCGTTTTGATCATCCCAGCCGGGTGACCAAAGTGTTGATCGATCCTAAAGGACGCTATTTGTTTACCGCCGACAGTCAGAAAACAGCCCGTATCTGGGATGCCCAGACCGGGGAAGAGGTCTCCCGTTTGCAGTTTATACAAAGGCAAATGATCTTCTCCTCAGTGGTGTTTTCTGACGATGGCAGCCGATTACTGACGGGCTCCCCAAATCGGTTGTTGGCACTGTGGGAAGTGCAAAGTGGCAATCAGATAGAAGGTTGGCGGGTCAGACCCAATGAAAAAGCGGTGGGCAACAGTGCCATTGTGTATGGGGTTGGCTTCTACAATGAAAATCAGGTGATTTCTGAAAGTAGTAGTGGTTGGGCTGAGGTTTGGGACGTACAATAGGCGCCGGTTTATTTGCAAACAGGCAACACAATTGAACGAGATTGAACAGCTACAGATTAAAGTCGCTTATCAGGAAGACACCATAGAAGCACTGAATCAGGCATTGATAAAGCAACAACGTCTCATTGATGAGCTGCAGTTCAAAATGCAGCATGTCACCAATAAGTTGAAAGAGATGTCTTCCAGTAATATAGCCTCCCTGGATGAAGAGACACCCCCGCCACATTATTAACCGCAGAGGTTTGTGCGCACTAGTTAGAGGGTTTAAAGATACCAATTACGTTTTCATTGCTTCGGGTGCTTTTTTCTGTCTGGTCATCCAACTGGGTTTTGTGATAATCGCAATAAACACATTCAACTTTTTCTACATTGTTTTCCATGTATAGCATCAGACTGTCGCTGGCCTTACAATGTGGACAAACGGCGCCTGCGATAAAGCGCTTTTTAATTTTTTTAGTCATCAGGTTATCAAAGGTCAATGGGCTACAATAAGCACCATTTTATCCGGCCTGGGTAGCAAAAATAAAACGGAAATTATGATTTTACTTAAACAGCTTGCGTTAATGCAGGGTGGGGAATACTTATTACGTGATGTCAGCCTGCAATTCAACACCGGGCAAAAGATTGGCATCATCGGGCGCAATGGTTGCGGTAAGTCCACGTTATTCAAGGCTATTTTGCAACAATTCCCGATTGAAGAAGGTGAACTGTCAGTGCCTGTGGAGTGGCAAATTGCCCACGTTGCTCAGGAAACCCCATCTGTGCAACGAACCGCGCTGGAATATGTACTGGACGGTGAAGTGCGCTATCGGGAGTTGGAAGCACAACTCGATGCCGCCAATCAGGCCAATGACGGAATAAAAATCGCTGAACTTCATGGTCAGTTACAGGATATCGGCGCAGACACGCTGGAAGCCCGGGCAGGCATTATTTTAAATGGTTTGGGTTTTGCTCAGCAGCAACACGCCTTGCCCGTAAGTCGTTTTTCCGGCGGTTGGCGTATGCGCTTGAATCTGGCACAGGCGCTGCTCAAGCGTTCTGATTTACTGCTGCTGGATGAACCTACCAACCACCTGGATTTGGATGCCGTGATTTGGCTGGAATCCTGGTTGCGCAGTTATGAAGGCTGCCTGATGCTAATTTCCCATGATCGGGATTTTCTGGACGCCGTAGTAAACAATATTGCCAGCTTTGAAAGTAAAGTACTGCGCCACTATGCAGGTAATTACAGTGCCTTTGAAAAGCAAAAAGCGGAACGCCTGAGATTGCAGGAAGCCACTGCCCGCAAGCAACAGGAAAAAGCCGCGCACCTGCAAAAGTTTATTGACCGCTTTGGTGCCAAGGCTTCTAAAGCCAAGCAAGCACAAAGCCGCAAAAAACAGCTGGATAAGCTGGTGCAGATTATTCCTGAAACCCAAGAATCTTCATTCTCTTTTGATTTCTTTGAGCCAGAAAAGCTGCCGAACCCCCTGGTTCACATGGAAAAAACCGAAGCCGGTTACGGCGATATAAGTATTCTTAAGAACATTCAACTCAACCTGGTGCCAGGTAGTCGAATTGGTCTGTTGGGTCGCAATGGCGCGGGTAAGTCTACCTTAATCAAATTACTGGCGGGCGATCTTGCCCCCCTGAGTGGCGAATACAGCACCAGCGCCGGTTTAAAAGTAGGTTATTTTTCCCAGCATCAAATGGATAAACTGCAACCTGATATGTCGGCTCTGCAACATTTTCAGGTGCTGGACCCTAAGGCAACAGAACAGGCTTTGCGCAATTACCTGGGCAGTTTTGGTTTTCACGGTGATGATGCTTTATCACCGGTAGCCCCCATGTCCGGTGGTGAAAAAGCCCGATTGTCTCTGGCGTTGATTGTGTATCAAAAACCGAATTTGTTGCTGCTGGATGAGCCCACTAACCACCTGGATATGCAAACCCGGCTGGGTTTGACCCTGGCTCTGCAGTCTTTTGAAGGGGCTATGGTGATTGTTTCTCACGACCGCTTTTTAATTTCGGCAGTATCGGATGATTATTACCTGGTGGATGAAGGGCAGGTGAGTCGGTTTGATGGTGATATCCATGATTATGAAAAGTGGGTGTTGAACAAACCTGGTACTGAACCAAAATCCTCTGAATCCGCTAGCAGTAATGTATCCCGTAAAGAAACAAAGCGACTGGAAGCGGAGTTTCGCAAAACGGTGCAACCGCTGAAAAAGCAAATCAGTGCTGGTGAAAAACAAATGGAGCAGTGTCAGGCACGTCTTACAGAGTTGCAGGAGACACTGGCCGACACTTCCTTGTATGAAGCGCATAACAAAGAGCAACTGAAAACGTTGCTGGCAGAACAGGCCCAGCTCACCGGTCGTTTAGAGGAAGCAGAGCAAAGTTGGTTGGAAGCACAGGAAGCATTGGAAGAGGCCGATCATGAGTTTAGACAAATGCTTTGATGCCAGTACCTTTTGGCAATATTCCTGTGAATTGTATGCGCAACCCGGGGTTAAAGCGTTGTGCTTAGAAGGACAGGAGCGCTTTGGGCTAAACGTCAACCTGGTGTTATTGTGCCACTGGCTGTACCAACAACAATGCACCCTGGAGACAGAGGGTTTTAATAACATAAAAGATGCGATCAGGGTCACCGGGGAGCAGGTGATTAGCCAGCGACGCAAACGACAGGGGTTGGCAAAAGCAACGCCGGAGTACAAACTGTGTCTGGCCCGTGAACTGGTACTGGAAAAACAGCTGCAGCAGGACATTATTAAGGCGCTGAACGAACAAACGGTTACCCTTGCCGACAGACATAGCCTGCCACACTATCTGGCCGCAGAAAAGGTAACAGCAGCAGACTGGATGAATAACCTCCTGAACTGCTTTAGCCACCGTTGAGCGGTGCCACATTATTGAGTTTCTATGATTGTAAAATCTTCGTTTAATCCTCCTTTCTGGGCCAGAAATCGCCATGTGCAGACGATCTGGCCGCGGTTTTTTGTCAGAAAACCGAAACCCGTCTTAAGCTGGGAAAAGTTTGATACGCCTGACGGAGACTTTGTGGAGCTGGCCTGGAGTAAGAATGAACCTTCTCAAAATGGGCTGGTTGTGATATTCCATGGACTGGAAGGTTCCGCAGAATCACATTATGCGGCACATTTAATGGCTATGCTGGAATCCATGGGCTGGCGTTACGTGTTGGTGCATTTTCGCGGCTGTGGCCCTTCTCAAAACCAGACGGCACGCTCTTATCACAGCGGAGAGACAGATGACAATCGCCTGGTGCTGGAGGCGCTCAAGCAACGTCATCCGGGTATACCTCTGATCGCCATTGGGTACTCGTTGGGTGGTAATATGTTATTGAAATTATTGGGCGAAGCAGATAACAACGCTTTGTTGCAGCAAGCCGTAGTTGTCTCACCACCTTTTGATCTGGCCCGTTGTTCAGCATCGATTGCACTGGGGTTTTCCCGGATCTACCAAAAACATTTACTCAACAGTATGCGTCGTAAGTTCCGGCAAAAATATGTACGTTACGATTATGCAAAACTGTTGGGTTTGCCGCTTGATGAGTTACAGGGATTGCGCAGTTTCTATGAGTTTGATGACCGCATCACCGGACCCTTGCATGGCTTCAGTGATGCACAGGACTATTATACCCGCTGTAGTGCTAACCGTTATATGCACAATATTCGCGTTCCGACTCTGGTGCTACACGCTAAAGACGATCCCTTTATGTCGCCAGATATTGTCCCCACTGCCGAGCAAATCTCGCCAGCGGTTACCATAGAATTGAGCGAAAAAGGAGGGCATGTTGGCTTTTTACACGGTCCGGTTTGGCGGCCCAGATTCTGGGTTAATGAGCGCATTGCAGTCTTGCTCAGCAGCCTGTCAAAAGGTTAAAATTTAAGTAAGTTAGTGCTTGCACCTTTATATTTTTTAAGATAGTTGGAATTAGTAATGTCTGTCGTAGTGCCGCTCAATGAAATACCGGAAGAAAGTCTGCGTAACCTGGTTTCAGGTTTTGTATTAAGGGAAGGTACGGATTACGGAGAGCAGGAGGTTTCACTGCAGGCTAAAGTTGAGCAGGTACTGGCTCGCTTAAAATCCGGGGAAGCTGTGATTGTTTATTCTGAACTGGAAGAGAGTTTCGATATTGTGAGTCGTGATAGTTTGTCTCTGATGGAAGCGCAATACCGGCAAGACTGCTAACCCTGAGCACTTACCCGCCAGGGCGGATTCAGACGATTTTCACCCGCCCAATACAACTTGATCTTGTTGCCCGAAGGGTCATGGAGTACCGCTTCTTTCCACAAATAACGCTGCTCTGTCGGAGGTTGGTCAAAGGTAAGACCACGTTGGCAAAGTTCAGCATAGAGTGTGTCCAGTTGCTCATGCTCAAAATACATTATTGCGCCATTTGAGAATGTTTCTTCTTCCAGGGACAGGGAAAAGCTGCTGTCGCCATCAGGAGCCGCGAAACGTGCGTAGTGGGGCGTATCTACGATAAGCTGACAACCCAATAACCGGTAAAAGTCCACCGCTTTTGCCATGTCATTTACCGGCAAGGTTATCTGATTCAGCTCCATTGCTGACAGGGTTCCTGAAGGCCTTGCTTGCTTATCCTGTTCTATTTCTTGTGTAATACGATATTGCCGGACACAGGAATGGCATTGGCAATAGATTTTAACCCCGCCACTTCACGCAATGCTTCAATGCCGGGCACTAAGTCATAGTCCGCAGCATTAATAATCAGCGGTTGCAGCAATGTGCCTGTAATACTGGTGTCAGTAGGGGTTAACAACAGCGACAACTGCACAGGTTGGGATTTGCCATGCAGGCTTAAGGTGCCTTCTGCGTTTACTACTGTAGTGCTGGTGAAGTCATCAATTCCCTGTGGTAATGCCACTGTTAAGGTAGCATATCGAAAATTGGCGACATCAAACAACATGGCTTTCATTCGCTCATTACGAATTGGAATGGCGGTTTCTACCGAACTTAAATCCATGTTGAGTACCAGTTTTGAGTTACTTTTCAGTTCAACTTCAAATTCGGTTATCTGGTGAATTTCCTGGATGTGAGTTTGTTTCGTGGATACGAAATTGATGTTGGAATTGTCGCGGTCTAATTGCCAGCCAGCGAAACTTGTGCTGCTAAAAAATAAGAGGGTAATCAGTAGTTTATTCATCATTTTTACTCACCAGTTGATACAAGACTATTTGTTCCCAATCTACCCGTTGGTCGCCTAGTACCACAAAATCCGGGTTGATAAGACTTGTTCGTTGATTGTAGGTTAATGGTTCAAAATCTGCAGCTAATACTTTGCCGCCTGCTTCGGTAACAATACATTGTGGGGCACCGGTATCCCATTCACCGGTAATGCCGATGCGCAAAAACACATCCGCTTTGCCTTCGGCAATAAAACAGGACTTCAGTGAGCAGCTACCCAGGGGGATAGTGCTGTAGATTCTGTCTTTGGTCATACGGGACATAACCCTGTCACGGGGTTGTCTGCGGCTGATGGCCACCAGTACTTCACCATTTTGAGGATCGTCTAACTGACGGACCCAAATCTGCTTGTCTTCGTTCGGACTTTCTTTAAATGCGCCATGGCCCTTGCTGGCAAAATACAGGGTTTCACCTACGGGCCAGTAAATTACGCCAATGGCAGGCTCGTTGTTTTCGATCAGCGCAATGTTAATGGCAAAGTCACCGCTTCGGGCGATAAATTCCTGGGTACCATCGATAGGGTCGATGAGCCAGTACCGTTGCCAGCGCTTGCGTACTTCCAGCGATTCATGCTTACTCTCTTCCGACATAATGGGAATATCCGGTGCATGCTGATCCAGGTAGCGGGTAATGATCTCATTGGCTTTATAGTCTGCGGTGGTCACCGGCGAGTCGTCGGATTTACTGTAGCTGGTGAAGTCACCGCTGTCGTAAATTTGCATAATTTCAGCGCCGGCCTCGAGTGCCGCGGCTTTAGCGATATTGAGTAATTCTTGATAGGGATTCATCTGTTTTGCAATAACCTCCTGTGAGCCAGCATCAGGGCTGCGATACATCGGGCTTCGGTAAAATCAGAGCGGGCCAGTAAGGCGTCCATGTCATCAAATGACCACTCTACAACTTCTAAGGGTTCTGGTTCATCACCAGGTAGTTTTTCAGGATAAAGACCACTGCCCAGCATGATATGCATGTGGGCACTGAAAAAGGTCGGGGCCATGGTAACCGTAGAGAGTGATTCGAGCCGATCAGCACCATAGCCGACTTCTTCTTTTAGCTCTCTGTTTGCGGCCTGTACAGGCGTTTCTCCGGGGTCGATCAGTCCTTTCGGAAAGCCCAGTTGATATTCGTGGAGTCCGGCAGCGTATTCTCTGACCAACAGGAAGCGTTTGTCATCTATCATGGGCACAATCATGACAGCTCCTTTGCCTGAGCCTGCCATGCGTTCAAATACGCGTTTTTCGCCGTTGGAGAATTCCAGGTGAACTTGTTCGAGCCGGAATAGCCGACTCCGAGCTACGATTTCCCGATCATGGATGACAGGTAGTTGTTTCTCAGAATCTGGTTTACTCACTCTGGTGCCGCGTTACAATATGTCAAAACCATACTATAACGCTTATAAATTCAAATGCCTACGTTACATTGGAAGGAAATCGACACCGTTTTATTAGACATGGACGGTACATTACTGGATTTGCACTATGACAATCAGTTTTGGTTGCATCATTTGCCCCTGCGATTGTCACAAAAACGCGGCATTTCCTATGAGCAGGCACAGCAGTTTCTGAGCGATGAATATCAAAAAGTATTCGGTACGCTGGACTGGTATTGCCTGGATGTGTGGGCAAGAAAACTGGATATGAATATTGTGGAGGCAAAACGGGAAATTGAGCATCTGATCTCAATGCGTCCCGATGCAATTCCCTTTCTGGATGCCCTGAAAAATACCGGACGAAAAGTCTTTCTGGTGACCAACGCACATCCGGATTCTCTGTCCCTGAAAATTGAAAAAACTCAGCTGGATAAACACATTGATGTTTTGTATTCCACCCATCAATTTGGTGTCACAAAAGAATCTCTGAGCTTGTGGCAAAAACTGCAGTCGGAAATTGGATTCGACAGCGACAGAACCTTATTTGTGGATGACAGCCTGGGGATTCTGGCAACGGCCAAAAGGTTTGGTATTAAGCACTTACTTGCCGTTGCAAACCCGGATAGTAAAAAGCCAGCTGTGAAAGTCACGGATTTTGAATCCATCAGCGACTACCGGGACATCATTGCGGATATTCAGGCCGCCACTTTGAATTAGGTTACAATTTTATCTGATAAAACCCTTGTTCGTCCGGTGCTCCGAAAAATTTAGCGGCATCGTGCACTTCTCTGGGAAGGGCGTCGGATACCTTAAATTGTCCTTCGACACTGAACTTACCATTGTGATGAATCAGTGTTGCGGCTGCAAGATTCAGCGAATTATCGGGCCTGGTGGTGATTTTAATCGGCCCCTGATCACATTCCAGTGTTGCCTCAAAGTTCCCCAGATTAACCTGACCATTAAAACCAGCAACCCCCGCGTTTAACCAACTGCCTGTGCCTTTGAGAGACTGGCAACCGGTTTCCTTGTGGTAGCTGAAGGTTTCAACTTGCACCCGCGCCCGACCGGCCGCATCGACGGCGATAGGTAACTGTACCTGAGCCATTAACAGAGGTGTCGGGGCAAATAATGTGGTGTTCTGGGCGCTTATTCCTGAAGGCGTAAGTGTGATATCACCCTGCAGCGAAATTTGATCACTGTCACGGGCACTGCCTGCATCTATGTGCACTGTTGCTTTACCCAGCAGCAATGGCAAAAAGGCCAAATCCCAGTTTACGTTGGACAGGGCCAGCCCTTGCACTATCACCTGATCGGCATGGCCTGCCCACAAGGTGCCACTGACCCCAATGACACTGACTTCTTTGGGGAGTGTCACCCTGGCTATCACCTGACTGGCGGGCAGATTAGCCACTAAAAAAAAGAGAAAAAGACCAATAGCGGCGAGCGTAATACTGAGTTGTTTTTTCATAGCCCTTTACGATTATACTTTGCTGAGTCTGAGGCGGCGTATTTTGACATTGCCGACACTGTCGCCTTCTGCAATATCCGCCTCAATGATTTGGACACCCATGTGTTCCAGTGATTGTAGCCAATTGAGTACATCCTCAAAGCGAGCATTGTCGATCCATACCTGAATATCGTCGCCCTGCGGTTGCATCCTGGAAATACTGATGTTGCTGTTATTCGCCGTCTGATTAACGGCCTGAGGCAAGGAGCCATTGAACTGCTCGCCTTCTCCCCCGGATTGTCTGAGCTGAATAGCGCGATTGGCATTATGACTTACCCAGGTCAGCAGTTCTTTTTGGGCGTTCAGCGAAGCGCTGTTCTTTTCAATACTGGCCTGCATGGGGGCATAGATAAAAAAGTAGATGCCACCCACCAATACCACAACCGCTGAGATTAGTACCATTTTTTGCTCGCGTTCAGTCAGTTGCTGAAAGCGCTGTTTGAGTTCATTGAGATATTTCATATTTTCTGGCCCGTTAACTTCTGATGGCCAAAGAACCAACAACCTGATCATCACGGTTGTTTATGGCACCTTGTTCCACGGTAAATCCCTGCTGTTCGGCCAGACGTTTGAAGGTTTCTAATGATTCGTAACCGTCGGCGACAGCCTGCATGCGGATCTCAGAGCGACTGCGATCAAAGCGCATTGTTTGTGGCTTGATTTGACTACTGGCAAAGGCCTGCTCCAGCACCGACATCATCGCCAACATGGAAACTCCGCTGCTATTTTGATCCAACGCGTCCATTTTTTGTTTCATCTGGCTTCTGACATTCACAATGCGACGGGTTTCTGGAAATGCGCGCTTAAATTCGGCCTCTATTTGCTCCTTCAGGGCGTCATTTTGATTGCTCAGTTGGGTGGCCTGAATGCCTTTGTCTACAAAGGTGGTTAGTATGGCAACGCCGGCCAATACGGCCGCCAGGCGCCATTGGCTGGTGGTTTTTTTGCCGCGTTTTTTGGCTTTGTACTGTTCCTGCCGTAAATTGAACGAGCTGGCAACCGCCTGCTGTGCCAAGGTTTGCATAGGCAACGGACCCGCCTGATAGGTTATCTCGATATTAGCCAGGTTGTGCAGGGTGGGGTCACTACTGAATTCTATTGAGACTTTCTGTTCTTGTTTTTTGGCAAATAGTTCAATGGCTGCTGACAACCAGTGAGCTTCTCCTGTGATACCTTGCCACTCGGCCTGACGAATGATCACCTCATCTCCCAGCGATAAGGCATGCCAGTTTTCTTCGGGAACTGGCAGGCACAGGGTATCCGGTACGATTTTGTCGCAGTGTAATCCGGCATCTTGCAAAGTATCCAGCCAGAATTGCATTTTGGCTTTGCTGACTATGGCCACCTGTTGGGCTTTTTCGGTTTGTTTATGCCAGGCGAAAAACAGCTTTTCAACGTCCTGTGACAACTCATCTTCCAGCATAAAGGGAACTGCGCTGAGTAATTTGCGGCTGGCTTTACCCGGTAAAGTAACGGTTTTCAGGGTGATCTCACTACCTGGCACAATCAGAATGGCTTCATCTTTACCGGTGCGCTCTGGCAAAGAGGAAATCTGTTCCAGGTTATCCAGCACACCCGAGGCGATGATCTCTTGTTCGTCGGCAGACCAGACTAACCAGTTGATCTGACTGTCTGGCATGCCCGGCAGGCGAATGACCAGTTTTTCCATTAAAGTTTTCCTCCAAACTCGCGTCTGACTAGGTGTACACTGTTATCTGATGCCACTTTGAAAACTGATGACATTTTAAATGTGGCGTTATTATACGTAGTTTTAACGTGCAGTATAAAAAATCGCGTTGTCACGTCAAACAGCTCTTTTTGTTGGTCCGTCAGGTTCATGTTATTCACTGCCGGATCCGCTAAAAAAGCGTTTTTGTCGGCAAAAGGGATACCGCTAATAACGCTTTCTGCAGTGGACACATCTAAACCGGTCATAGCGGCCAACAGTGGTGCTTTTTCAGCCGTCAGCGTATTGACATTAAGCTTCAGGGCGGTCTCTCCCGGGATCACGCACACCAGCGGCATAATTTTGTGTAACCAGGCCATTTCCACCCCTTTTACCAGGCGCAGTTCAGACTTGGAGGCCATCAGGCTATTGGCTGCCAGATAGGGATGCAGCAAAGATTCGTAATCTGAATCCTCTGCGCCGTAATTCCCGCTCAATATACTGTCATCGTCCAGCCAGTCCACCAGAGAGTCCCGCAGGGTTTCCTGGTTCAGCGACGGGATATTAAACGCCTGGGTATTGAGCAGGTTTAAAAAGGCATTGCGAATTTCTGTTTGATTGTTATTACCTGAGCTGTTACCGGACTGGTCCTGCAGCGCGTTGAGGTTAAAGCAGGATTGCAGATCTTCCAGTGTGGCTTCAATCATGCCACCTTCTACAGGGAACTGAATATCCTGTTGTGCCCAGGGTTCATTAATATGAATAGTATCATTGCCTTCCAGAATCAGTTGAGCCAGAGTTTTTTGTGCAAACTGCTCTGCTGCGACGGCGTACCAAAAGGCCTGGTTATTGTCCTTCAGGCTGATGCTGCGCTTAACCTGTAACTGCAGGCGTGAGCCCATATCAGCGGCGCTGATAGAAACCAGGGCTACCACCAGTAAAACCACGATTAAAGCGACGCCTTTTTGCTGATTCATTAAGGGACCCCCAGTCCGGTGGCCAGTGAAAATTCCCGGCGGATTAAACCAAACTCGGTGCTGACAATTTCGATCGTGATGGCGTAGGGGAGTTGTGAGCCGGTATAGGTGTCCTGCCATTGATTATTGTTATCGTCACTGGCTTTTTCTCTGGATATCCGAAACTGGAACTGCAGATCTTCTATGTCTTGCAGTAGTACCCGTACTTTGGGCTCTGCACCTATGACATTATCCACATAGTTGCTGTACACCCGCTGTAATTCGTCACCCTGCAGGCGATACCCGACGGTTTGCAGCGTGCTTCTTGGTAGCACCAGCTTTGGGTTTGCCCAACCGGCTCTGACAAATGCCAGGCCGTCAGCATCACTTTCAAAGGCATTGAGTCCACCACTTATAACGATATCGCTGGATTCACCTTCAATTCTGATTTTCCGCTCAACCGCTTGTTGCAGATCGCGTTCAATAATGGTCATTGCCCGCTGCAAATCCCGCAATTTATCAAACCGCTCGCCGGATAACTGGTCGGTGTCCAGCACTGTGTTCAACACGCTGTGGGAGGCCAGCCCAATGAGTGTAAATACAAACAAGGCGATGAGGATTTCCAGTAAGGTAAAACCAGAGTGAATACGCACCGGGCTACCCCACAGGTGCCGGTGAGGGGTTGGCAATATAGGTAATAACTGAGGTGATCACCGATTCCATTTGCTGGTCCTGGGCCACCACGACTTCTACCTGACGAAACTCTTTATCCTGGGTTTCGGACACCAGGTATTGATAATACCAGGTTCTGCCAGCCAGTTCGGTGTTGCCTTTGAGGTTGTTCTCTGGCGGCCAGCGACGTTCGGTGACTAACTTGTTGAGTTCGTTATTGGCAACCCAGGTGGCCATGGTTATATCTTCCAGGGTACTGATGCCGCGAATGTGTTCACTGGCCGCTTTCATGATTGAAGTCGCGGTTAGGGCAAAAATAAACAGTGCCACCATCACTTCCAGCAGTGTTAAGCCTTTGTTGTTCATAGTGAGTCCAACGGGCCTTCAACAATCAGTGGCGTGTACTCTTCACCGTTTACCCGGAAATACACCGGAAAGGCATCGCCAAACTGAGGTTCAAATTTAAATATCAGGCTAAAGGGCGTAAAGTCACCGCTGGAGAAAATAAATACCTGAGGTGGCTCAGGTTCCTGCTCTTCTTCTTTGCCAATTTCAGTACTTTCATCTGAGACTGATAATTCTTCATCAAAAATACCGGCATCGAACAGACTGTCTTCCTGTACCCAGGGGAGGTCGTCCAGTTCCAGCTCCAGCGAATACTCCTGCTCAAATTCCTGCACTGCGAAGAGGTCTTCTCCCTGAATCGGACGCCACTTATCTTCGTCATTGAGGAACATGAAAAAATACTGATTCTTTTCCGGCTCTATTCGCAAACCCAGTTGCACCTGATTGAGTACCGCGTAATCAGAGGCCATATCGAATACTATTTGAAAGCGCCTGGCTTTCTTTTGTAGCTCTTTGTCTAGGTCGTTGCCGGAATAATTCAACACCACAACCGCGACTGACAGGCCAATCATAAACAGCACCACCATCACTTCAATCAGGCTAAAGCCGTTAGTGTTTTTTCGCATTGAGGTGATTGCAGCCTGCATAAGTTGCTTAGTTCAGGAAATCGTTGATGTTCCAGTTGCCGATATCGTCGTCGCTGCCTGGTTGGCCGTCAGGACCATTGCTGAAAATATCAATGGTGCCCATTTCACCGGGATTCAGTAACTGGTAATCATTGCCCCAGGGGTCCTGCGGTAAACGTTTGATAAATCCATCAGTGGGGAAGTTGCGCGGTACCGGCTCAATGTTTGAGGCCGTGACCAGGGCTTCCAGCCCTTGCTCTGTAGATGGGAAAACATTATTGCGTAATTTATACATCTCCAGTGCACTTTCCAGTTGCTGGATATCAATGGCGGCCTTTTTCAGTTTGGCCTCTTCGGTATTACCCAGAATATTCGGGGCAATAATGGCAGTCATAATACCGATGATCAGAATGACCACCATAACTTCGATTAAACTAAAACCTTTGTTTTTCAATGTTCTTACTCCTGTTACACAATCGAATTTAGCGACACTATAGGTAGCAAAATTGCAATTACGATAAAAAATACAATGCCCGCCATCACCAGTATCAACATGGGACTTAAAATACTGAGGGCGGCACTCACCTGCATTTCAAACTCCCTGTCCTGATTGTTGGCGGCTCTGCCAAGCATTTGTTGTAATTCACCACTTTTTTCGCCTGATGCAATCATGTGCATCATCATAGGGGGGAATACTTTGGTTTTGCCCAGAGCCACTTTCAGGCTGGAACCTTCCTGCACCATTTCCGCGGCTTCTAAAATCAGCTTTTTAATATAATCGTTGAGCAGTACCTGACCGGAAATACGCATGCCCTCCAGAATGGGCACAGCACTGGCAGTTAAAATACTTAGGGTACTGGCAAAGCGGCTGGTATTCAGTCCTTTGATCACCTTGCCAAACACCGGAAAAGACAACATGCGTCGGTGAACCTGCAGCCTGAAGGCGTCTTTTTTCATCAGGTGCTTAAACAGTATAATGCTCACCAGAATAAGCCCTATGGTGTGGAATATATAGGCTTTAACCCAGTCACTCAGGTTGATCAAAAACTGGGTTACACCGGGCAGATCCTGACCCATGGTGTCAAACTGACCGACAATTTTCGGTACTACGTAGGTCAGCAACAGGGTGACGATCACCAGTGCCACCACCACCATGATAGTGGGATAAACCATGGCCTGAATAATGATGCTGCGGGTATGTTGTTTTTTCTCGGTATAGTCAGCCAGACGATTCAGGACGGTATCCAGGTGGCCGGATTTTTCCCCTGCTGCCACCATAGCCCGAAAAAGTTGGTCGAATACATAGGGAAATTCAGCCATGGCGTCTGCCAGTGAGTGACCTTCTACCACTTTGCTGCGCACCGCCATCATCATGTTTTTCTGACGCGGCTTTTCGCATTGTTCCGCTACCGCCAGTAACGCTTCTTCCAGGGGTAACGCCGATTCAACCAGGGTGGCCAACTGGCGGGTTAGCAAAGCGAGATCGCTGGGGGATATTTTGGGCTGAAACAGTTGCAGTCCTTTGGACAGCTTCTGTTCCTTTTCTGCGGCTTGTCCCACTTCCAGTGGAATTAACCCTTTTTCCCGCAATTGTGAGCGAATCTGGCGGGCGTTGTCACCTTCCAGAATACCGCTTTTATTGCGCCCGTTGGCATCAATGGCTTTGTAGGAATAGGCCGCCATTTATTCTTCCCTTGTTACGCGTAACACTTCTTCCAGTGTCGTTGCGCCCTGTAATACTTTGCGGCAACCATCTTCTCTGATGCTGGGGGTGGATTTGCGAATGTATTTTTCGATGGCCTGTTCACCGTGACCATTGTGTACCAGTTCACGGATGTTTTCGTCTACCAGCAACAATTCATGAATACCTGTTCTTCCTTTGTAACCGGTATGATTACAGGCCACACAGCCGCCAGCGGCATAAACATTATGTTGTTCTAACTGTTCTTCAGAAATGCCCAAAATGTGCAATTCCTGACTGGTAGGATGGTGTGGTACCCGGCAATCTTCACACAAGGTTCTCACCAGGCGTTGCGACAGTACCGCCAATAAACTGGAAGACAACAGAAACGGCTCTATGCCCATATCTTCCAGACGAGTAATGGCACCTGCGGCTGTATTGGTGTGCAAGGTCGACATCACCAGGTGGCCGGTTAAACTGGCCTGTACACCAATTTGTGCGGTTTCCAGGTCCCGTATCTCACCTACCATCACCACATCAGGGTCCTGGCGCAAAATCGCTCTCAGGCCACGGGCGAAGGTCATGTCTACTTTGCTGTTTACCTGGGTCTGGCCGATCCCGGGTAAATCAAATTCGATGGGGTCTTCTACCGTCAGTATGTTGCGATCTTTGGAGTTAATTTCGCTAAGACCGGCATACAAGGTGGTACTCTTACCGGAACCTGTTGGGCCTGTAACCAGGATGATGCCGTGAGGTTTGCGAATAAGATCGGAAAACTTATCCCGGTTGGCCTGGGTCATACCCAGATCTTCCAGATTCAGGCGGGCGTTGTTCTTGTCTAACAAACGCAGTACCACGCGTTCACCGTGTCCGGTGGGCATAGTACTGACCCGCACATCCACGGCACGCCCGGCAATGCGCAAGGTAATACGACCGTCTTGCGGTACCCGTTTTTCGGCGATATCCAGCTTGGCCATAACCTTTATACGGGACACCAGCATAGAAGCCAGTTTACGGTTGGGTTTGAGAATCTCCCGCAATACGCCATCCACCCGAAAGCGCACCGTTAACTGAGTTTCAAAGGTTTCGACGTGGATATCGGACGCACCTTCTTTGATAGCTTCACCCAGCATGGCATTAATCAGTTTGATAATGGGCGCATCATCTTCGCTTTCCAGCAAATCTTCGGTTTCAGGTAGCTCTTCGGCCAACGAAAACAGGTCGCTTTCATTGCCGATGTCTTCCATCAGTTGTTTGGCTGCGGAAGTGTCGCGCTGGAATGCATCGGTAAGCAGTTTTTCAAAGCGATCGTTATCCACTTCCTGCAATTCGAAGGGGGCACCTAAAAAGCGACGTACTTCCTGAAATGCACTCAGTGCAGTGTCAGCGGTGTGGTACAGCTGAGCGGGTACAGCAATGCTGTCCAACAGTACCCGATGTCGCTTGGAAAAGCCAAAACTCAGTTGCGAAGGAAGTTGCGCCTGTTCCTCCGGCGAAAGAGCCTGCTCTTCCGCTTCTAATTGTTCCGCAATAAGCTCTTCACTCATGGATTAATCTTTCTTGTTCTTTTCTTTTAAATATTCTTCAAAAGAAGGTGGCAGAGCCAGTTCGTCATTCCATTCCGGTAGCGTTGGCGTATCGGTAAATGGCATCAAAGCAACGCCTTCTTCTTCGCGCTTGATTTGTTCTGCGCGAATGAAGTTGTATTTCTTGTGACTGATCTTATTCATGGTAATACCATCGCGAATGATGGTGGGACGAATAAACACCATCAGGTTGCGCTTGCGCTTGCTGGTGGTGGTGGATTTAAAAATATTACCCAGGTAAGGGATATCACCCAGCAGTGGCACTTTCGAAATACTCTCCTGCACGTCTTCGTCAATCAGGCCACCCAGAACAATCGTGCCGCCATCATCGGCCATCACGGTGGTCTTGATCTCACGTTTGTTGATAGAGATATCTACCGACGTGGCACCACTGACGCTGGATACTTCCTGTTCAATGACTAACTGCACGGCGTTACCTTCGTTAATTTGCGGTGTCACCTTGAGTTTAATACCCACTTCCTTTCGTTCTACTGTCTGGAATGGGTTGGCATTATTAGAACCGGTGGAAGAACCGGTAATGATGGGCACTTCCTGACCCACGATAAAGAAGGCTTCTTCATTGTCCATGGTGGTCAGGTGTGGCGTGGCCAGAATGTTTGAGTTGGTATCAGTGCTGACAGCCTGAAGTACTGCGCCCCAGTCGTCTTCTACTGCCCCCACTAAAAAGCCGTTTACTGTGCCTAACAGATTCGCTAACAACGAAGGGTCGCCCTGCTCAGTTGAGGTGCTGTTAACCACAATCGGTGTTCCGTCGGTGACATTGGTATTGGTGGTTGTGGTCGTGGTAGTACGATCCTGAGCCTGATCGTAACCCACAGCCAACGAACCGATGGGGACAACCCCATTGGTAAATTGCTGACCGCCGCCGGCTTCTGTGGCCCACTGAATACCCAGAGTTGTGCCGTCGCCTTCAAAGACTTCTACGATAATGGCTTCTACCTGTACCTGAGCACGACGCACATCCAACTGGCGAATCACTTCTTCCAGTGATGACATCATGTCTGGTTCAGCAGTGATAACCAGTGAGTTCGAATCCATGTGAGCATCGATGCTGACGTCTCTTGAGGAGTTGCGACGGGCGTTGCGATTGTTTTGTGTGCCCTGTTCTTCCTGAGCAATACTGGCACTGACACCCTGTAATACGTTAACCAGGTCTTCCGCTTTGGCATACTTGAGGAAAATAACGCGGGTATTACCGTTGGATTCCAGTTCTTTATCCAGCCGGTTAATAAGAGTAATAATGCGCTTTCTGGCTTTAATGTCACCGCTGACGATAACGCTGTTGGTGCGGTCATCGGCAACTACTTTCGGCTCCAGGTTATCCGGCGTTGTGCCTTTGCCCTGGGAATTGTTGATGCTTTCTAAAATGCGCACCATTTCACTGGCGGAGGCGAAGCGTAATTTAACGATTTCAACTTCCCGGTCACCGGCTTTGTCTACCCGTTCAATAATCTCAGTGAGGCGATTCACCACCGCCGCACGACCGGTGATCATCATCACGTTTGATGGGTCGTGACTGATGACGTTACCGCCACCTGCCTGGTCGTTGAGTTGTCGTAAAATGGGCGCTAATTCTCTTACCGGTACGCTGTAAACCGGCACAACCCGGGTGATCATTTCGTCGCCGTCGAACAACTGACCATCAACAACCGGAATGTTAGAGGACTTGGCATCTTTATCCCGTACTACTTTTAGTACGCCGCTGGGCATTTCCACCACCGCAAAACCGTAGACCTGTAGCACGTTCAGGAAAAACTGATAATACTGATCTTCGCTTAACAGATCGTAACTGCGAACGGTGATTTTACCCCGCACGTTAGGATCGACTATGATGGTCTTTTGCAGATTTTTACCGACAATATTAATAAACTCGGTAATTTCTGTACCTTTAAAGTTTGGCGAATATTCTGCGGCAAACGCCGGAGAATTGAGGGCTATCATAGACGCGATAGAAGCAGCCAGCAGGCCTTTTATCAGCGGACGAAATTTCCTCATAAGTCTTTCCTTTTTTAGTTTCCGGCAGAGGCGGGTAGTTCAAGATCAAGTGTGGTGACTGCCCCGTCTCTGGACAGCTTAATTTGTAAAAACTCGGCAGAACGCAGCATTTTCATTGCTTCCATCGACTGTTGTATGTCGGTGAGGTCCAGGCCATTAATTTCAGTCAGGATATCATTTGCTTGTAAACCGGCAGCTTCAAACAACGCCGGATCTTTTCCTGGGTTCACCTTATATCCGGCAATTTTGCCTTCTTCCCGGTGAGGCTGGATAGCAATGAAATCAGTAAATTTAGTGGGAGATTCGCGCAAGGCTCTTGCCGCATCAGCGGTACTTTTGTCAAAGGTTTGTATTGCTGGCTTTCTCAGTCTGTCTTGTGGCGCGTTCACCGGCCCCTGACGTATCTGGCCGGCGGATTTCACTGTGGCAGAGGCCTGTTTAAAATCATGGCCATCCAGCATCAGGGTCTCCATGCGACCACCGTTGTCTATGATGATGCGATCCGGCATCACTTCTTTGACTACCGCCCGGGTGCCATCGACTTTCTCACCGATACCATAGGTGTTTTGTTCACCGCGATTTTCAATAATGGCTGCACCGTCTTGTTCTTCGGTACTGGCTACCAGGCCAGTCAGGGTCAGATTCAGCTGTGTTTCAGGGGCATCCTGTACCACCTGTTTAACTTCTTCTTTTACTGCGCCTGGGTCTCCAAACAATTTAAGACGTTTAATGGCATCAATGTTGGTTTGTTGTTTTTTGCTGTTGCTGCTATTGAGCTGTGTGACGGCAACCTGAGAATGATCTGATTCTGGTTCAGGAAACAGACGCCAGAAAAGCTCAGCCGCATAGGCAAGCAAATAAATACTGAGCAGGATCACTACCAATAAATTAATGGTTTTTTGATGCTTTTGCCAAATTGACCATAGCTGGTCTGTCGTTATCTGTGCTGTTGCCATTTAAAAATTTCGTTGCTTTAGGCTCTTTATAGGGCGTTTAATTCTTATTGAGCTTTTATTTCGGGGGACCATCATAGTCAGTCGCTTAAAGCCGTACAACTCTAATTGCGATTAATTACAAAAAAATTAATACCCGGGTCATCCGAAAATGATGTGTTTGTAGCAGTTTATGCAACTTGTCTAAATACAGACTGAATAAACCCCTATATTTTACTTGAATTCATACCCTCAGGCCCTAAATTAGGAAGCTATGCAAAAAAACAGTAACAAAACCCAGCATCAGGACAATCAGGAAGCCGCCGTCAGGTTGGATAAATGGTTATGGGCAGCCCGTTTCTTTAAGACCCGAAGCATTGCCAGAGACAATATCAATGCCGGGAAGGTTCATTATAACGGGGCCAAAGCGAAGCCGGGCAAAATCGTGGAGCCAGGGGCTTTGATCAAAGTACCACAGGGCTACGACGAAAAGATCATTACTGTTTTACGCGTCTCAGAACAACGGCTATCGGCACCACTGGCGCAACGACTTTACGAGGAAACCCAACTGAGTGCTGAGAAGCGTGCACAAAATGCTGCAGCCAGAAAACTCAACGCGTTCCATAGTCCGCGACCGGATCATCGCCCTGACAAAAAGCAGCGGCGCGACATTATTAAACTGAAACACAGCTAAACTAAAGCCCTAACGTGTTTGCTATTGGAGCCCTTCATGGACCAAATACAACGATTTTTATTTGACAACATCAATGTGCGCGGTGAGATAGTCAGATTATCTGACACCTTTGACGCCTTATTGTCCGCACAGCCGTACCCGGAATCGGTGCAGGTTGTGTTAGGAGAAATGGCGGTGGCAGCTTCCATGTTGGTGGCGACCCTGAAAATCAAAGGTGAAGTGAGTTTGCAGGTGCAGGGTAATGGCGCCGTAAAATATGCGCTGGTAACCGCCAGTGACCGGCAGGAAATGCGTGGCATTGCGCGCTGGCAGGAAGAACCCCTGCAACCTGGTTTTGTGGATATTTTCAAAGGGGGTATTTTTACCATCACTATAACGCCGGAAAATGGTCAGCGTTATCAGGGAATAGTGGCCATTGATAAACCCACATTAGCGCAATGCCTGGAGGCGTATTTTGTGCAGTCGGAACAGCTGCCCACCCATATTGAACTCAGAGTAGATAGCAACAGCCGACAAGCTGCTGGTTTATTTTTACAGGTGATCCCTGACTCGGCGGAAAGCTCAGTGAATAAAGATAACGCAGAGTTTGAACATCTGACTAAACTGGCGGAAACCCTGAAAACAGAAGAACTGACCGGGTTACCTTTTGAGCAGGTATTGCATCGCTTGTTCCACGAAGAAGCGGTACGCCTGTTTGAGCCTCAACCGGTACAATTCAAATGTACCTGTAGTAAGTTGAAAAGTGCACTTGCCCTGAAAAGCGTGGATAAGCAAGAACTACTGAGCCTGATTGAAGAGCAGGGCCAGATAAAGATGAATTGCCAGTTTTGTCACTCCGTGTATCTTTATGATGCGATGGATGTGGAGGCTATTCACGCCGGCACTTTTGAACAGTCGCAGGCCATTCAGTAAGTTCCTATATTCATCAAGAACGTCGGGTTTTGGGCGGTTTGTAGCATAAAGTTGACATAACCCGCCCCAACATCTCACAATTTTTCAAACATCCTTAAAAAAAATACTTATTCATTCCATTTTTCTGAAATTTGCCATTCAGACTTTCAGCTCAGGTTACAGTTCCGCTAACTCCTTTTAAAACAATAATCTACGGTTTTTCAGTTGGTTTATTTTGTAGGCTTATTTGAAATATAAATACAGTAAATATGAAAGTTTAGTCAGCTCTGTGGTACTTCTATGGGCTGGCGACTTGTTTAAGCGCCTGAATTGAGTAGAATTGCGCCGGTTTTTAAAGTGTAGTTCATCCTGAAAGTTTACTCAGAGGCAAACAAAAAATGACGGCATCCCCGAAAAATCAACTTATCGACTTAACTCCATCTGAACTTCTGGAGCGCGCCATGCTGGCGGGCGAAGGTCAGTTTGCAGCAAACGGCGCCTTTGTCGTAAAAACCGGGGAACGCACTGGTCGCTCTCCTAACGATCGCTTTTTGGTAAAAGAGTCCAGCACTGAACAAAACATTGATTGGGGTAAAGTCAATAAACCGGTAGATGAGGCCGTTTTTGATGCCTTATGGGACAAGGCAGAGCAGTATTTGTTACAACAGAAGCACTATTACGCTTCGCATCTGGAAGTTGGTGCAGACCAACAATTTAGTTTACCGGTAGTGGTGCGCACAGAAACCGCCTGGCAACAGCTATTCGCCCGCAATTTATTTATAGTACCAGAGCAGTGGAATATACACGCGAAAACACCGTGGCAAATCATCAATGTTCCTGGCCTTAAGTGTGATCCGGCTGTTGATGGCACCAATAGTGACGGTGCGGTAATGATCAATTTCAAACAACAAAAAGTGTTGTTGGCGGGGATGCGCTATGCCGGTGAAATGAAAAAAGCCATGTTCTCGGTGCAAAACTACCTGCTGCCGGAGCACGATATTTTACCCATGCACTGTTCTGCAAACGTCGGAACGGATGACAGTGTAACCTTGTTCTTTGGTTTGTCAGGAACTGGTAAAACAACCCTTTCCGCCGATCCGGCCAGATTCCTCATCGGTGATGATGAACACGGTTGGGCGAAAGGCAGTGTATTCAACCTTGAAGGGGGTTGTTATGCCAAGTGTATTGATTTGTCTAAAGAAAAAGAGCCGGTGATCTGGAATGCCATTAAGTTCGGCACCATTTTAGAAAATGTCCACCTGGATAAAAACCGCGTACCTGATTATGCCAACACTGACTTAACCCAGAACTCCCGTGCTGCCTATCCGTTACAACACATCGAAAAGCGCAAGCCGGAAAACCGTGCCGGTGAACCGCGCTCTGTGGTGTTTTTAACTTGTGATGTCAGTGGTGTGTTACCGCCTGTGTCTGTGCTTTCTGATGAGGCAGCGGCTTATCACTTTTTGAGTGGTTATACCGCCAAAGTCGGTTCTACCGAAATCGGCTCAACGGCAGCCATCGAATCCACATTTTCCACCTGTTTTGGTGCGCCGTTCTTCCCCCGTCCGGCAAGCGTGTATGCTGAGCTGTTGATGAAGCGGGTACGGGAATTTAACAGTAAGGTGTACCTGGTCAATACCGGTTGGACAGGTGGTCCATATGGCGTAGGTCAACGTTTCGATATTCCCACCACACGGGCCATTATTACGGCAATTGTCGAAGGTCAGTTAGACGGTGTTGAAACCCGTCGTCTGTCGCAACTGGGTCTGGACATTCCTGTCGCGGTGCCCGGTGTTGACAGCAAGTTGCTGGATCCGCAGCAAACCTGGCAGGATCAGGCTGAGTATCAAAAGTATCTGGAAAAACTGATTGCTGAATTCACTGCAAACTTTGACAAGTATGAGGTGTCAGACGCCATCAGAAATGCCGGTCCAAAACTATAACAGACTGTACAACAGACAAGGCCCGGTATCTACCGGGCTTATTTTTTTGTGGACAGGGTTACAATGGCCTGCAAGCCACCCTGCGGATGATTTTCCAGGCGCACCTTGCCGCCATGCATATCCACGATGCGCTTGATAATGGCCAGTCCCAACCCCGAACCCAGAGAGCCCCGGGCTTTGTCACCTTGCTTGAAAGGTTGGAACAGATCCTCAATGTCGGCATCGGGGATACCTTTACCAAAGTCTCTGACGCAAAACGTGACGGTTTGCGTTTTCTTACTGAACTCTGAACTGATCAAAATATTATCGCTGCCATAGCGAAAGGCGTTTTCAATCAGGTTATCCAGTACCCGCTTGATGGCCACTTTACGCACCAAAATTAGCGGTAGTTCAGATAGCTGAAGCTCAATATTGTGATGCTCTTCAATATTTCTGGCCAGCACCGCATCATTAATCAATTCGTTGATATCGGTCGGTTCGCGTTTTTCCGATTTGTCCTGGCGCACGTAATCAATAAACTGATCAATAATATCGTTCATGTCTTCAATATCATGGATGATGCCTTCTGATATCCAGTCCTGGTCCTGTGGCAACATCTCTGTGGCGATGCGAATGCGGGTGAGCGGGGTACGCAGGTCGTGGGAGATACCGGCGGTTAGTAGTGCTCTGTCGTCTTCCAGTTGTTTAATGCCCTTGGCCATCTGGTTAAACGCCTGGGTAACGGCGATGATTTCCGTTGATCCTTCCTCCGCTAACGGTGGAGGGATGTCGCCTTTACCCACTTTTATCGCGGCTTTTTGTAATGCCAGTAAGGGCCGGTTCAGACGCCGCACAAACAGCCAACCCCCGGCCACACTCAGTACCCCAATAACCATTAAAAAGAAGGTCAGTGGTGAAATGTTGGGATCATTAACACTGCTCAGGGGCACGGTGATCCAGAAATTGGGTGCCTGTGGCGGCTGGATCCAAAAAATGTTTTGTCCTTCCTCAGTAACTCTGACCCGCACTTCGGCTGGTCCGCCCAACTCCTGAGACATTTCACGGGTAAAGAACTGATAGTAAGTGGCGTCGTTCAGGCCGTTTTCCAGTGCGCGCTCTTCACTGTAAATGCGAATGCCGGTGGCTTCAAAAAAGCGCTGATGAAAAATGGGATCGCGATGGTCCATACCATCAATAAATAACACTTTGATCTGAGTGGCCAGCAGACTGTTGATTTGCTTAAAACTGGGACCGATAAAGTAATAAGTGACTGATAAATAAGACACGACCTGGTTGATCAACAGCAGTACGCCTATGAGCAACACTGTTTGACCAAAAGCACTTTGTGGTTTTATGCGCATGAGAACTTCTTTGCGGACCGGGTTCAGCAGAACCCGGTTAACTTATTGATTCGCAGCCGCCGGAGCACTGTCACCATCGGGCACAAATACATAACCCAATCCCCAAACCGTTTGAATATAACGTGGATTGGCCGGGTCTTCCTCAAGCATGCGTCTTAGTCTGGATACCTGCACGTCGATACTACGCTCCAGAGCACTGTAGTCACGGCCACGGGCTAGATTCATTAACTTGTCGCGAGAAAGTGGTTCGCGGGGGTGTGTTACCAGCGCTTTTAATACCGCAAACTCACCGCTGGTCAGCGTGATGGCTTCGCCATTTGCCAGCATTTCCCGCGTGCCTAAGTTCAGACTGTATTGACCAAACGATACCACCTGTTCTTCTCTGGAAGGCGCTCCGGGTGCCTCACTGGCATTGCGTCTTAGCACGGCTTTAATGCGGGCCAGCAACTCTCTGGGGTTAAAGGGCTTGGGTAGATAATCATCGGCGCCCATTTCCAGCCCGATAATGCGGTCTACTTCATCGCCTTTTGCGGTGAGCATGACGATTGGCAGTTTGTTCTCTTTTTGACGAAGTCGACGACAAATCGACAGGCCATCTTCGCCAGGTAGCATCAGGTCCAGCACCATCAGGTGGAAATTTTCTCTTTCCAGAAAACGATCCATTTGCTCAGAATTAGCTGCACTTCTTACCTGATAGCCTTGCTCCACCAGGTAGCGCTCTAAAAGACTGCGTAACCGCATGTCATCATCTACCACCAAAATTTTCGGGGTTTCTTGTCCCATGATGCTTCCAATTGTTGTTTGCACTTATCAACAATATAGGTGAACTGGGCTAAAAATAAACCGTTGGGATTGTAAGCAGAGGGCTGAAAGTGTTTCTAATTGTTACAGTAGAGGCTTAATGACCTGCGGTCATTTAAATTGTAACAGGCCCGGTGTACGTTAATTGCGCTAATTGTCGGCAACCCAGTCCATCTGAAAACTGGAACGACGCTTTTTGTCCATAATTTCTTCGATAAGCGGCGTGAGAATTAATTCCATGGCTAAACCCATTTTACCACCGGGCACCACCAGGGTATTGATACGAGACATAAAAGCGCCATCAATCATTTGTAACAAGAATGGAAAGTCTACATTCTTCATTTCCCGTCGGAAACGCACCACCACAAAGCTCTCGTCAGAAGAAGGAATCGTTCTGTGGCTAAAGGGGTTGGAAGTATCCACTGTGGGCACCCGTTGAAAATTTATGTGAGTCTGACTAAATTGCGGGGTGATAAAGCGAAAGTAATCTTCCATGCTGCGCACGATACTGCCCATCACAGCTTCGCGGCTGTGGCCTCGTTCTGAGGTGTCACGTACAATCTTCTGGATCCACTCCAGGTTGACTATGGGGACCATGCCAACCAATAGGTCCACCTGACGGGCAACATTGATCTCTTCGGTTACGACACCGCCATGCAATCCTTCATAAAACAGACAATCTGTGTTTTCTGGCAAATCCTGCCAGGGGGTAAAGGTACCCGGCATCTGATTGAAAGGAACCGCTTCGTCAAAGGTATGCAGATACTGGCGACTTTTGCCCTGGCCCGTTTCACCGTATTCTTTGAACGTTTTTTCTAACATTTCAAAGTCGTTGGTTCTGGGACCAAAATAGCTGATATGACGACCTTGTTCCTGGGTCTTTCTGATTTCCACTTCCATTTCCGGGCGTGTAAAACGGTGGTAGCTGTCGCCAGATACCATTGCCGCATTTATATTCAGATTCCGAAAGATGTGTCTCACGGCATTGGTGGTGGTCGTGGTGCCGGCGCCGGATGAACCGGTAATGGCAATAATTGGGTGTTTAACTGACATAATTAATTTGCGTATATCGACCTTTGCTTAGATGAATGAGTTACATGGGCCTGTTGGGCGAAACATGTAAATTACGGGTGGCGTTGCCACCGGCCTGATCCAGTGAGTTTTGGTAATCTACATTTACTCTGTTCAGGCAATGAGCAATAGGCTCGTATCTGATTGCGAAACACTGTTATAGGCATTTGTGGATCTAAGGTCAAGCAGCGCTGTAAATAATTATGCCTGCTTCTGGGGTAAAGATTTGCTATTAATAGAGCCTGGATCAAAGATAACAGGCTCAGCACATGGCAGCGTTAATCATTTACGATACTGAATTCACAGCATGGCCCGGTTCAAAACAGCGGCAATGGTCAGGTGAGGGGGAGGCGCGTGAGATTATCCAGTTGGCTGCCATCAAAGTGACCATCGATAACCAACAACTGAAGACAGTGGCCTCCTTCAACGTGCTGGTTAAGCCACTAAAAAATCCACAGCTGAGTGACTATATTCAGCAGTTAACGGGGATCCAACAAAGTGTGCTGGATGATCATGGTGTCGATTTTGTTTCCTGTGCCGAACTGTTTTATGAATTTACCGAAAATGCCAGTTTGCCTTGCTTTTCCTGGGGACCAGATCAGCAGGTGCTGATGGAAAATTTCAGAATTAATCATTTGACCTGGGACCATCAAAAGCCGCATTTTGTTGATCTGAAAAGTCAGTTGTTGACATTAAATCTGGATTTTAAAGATTGTATTAGCGGTGAGTTGGCCGCATTTGTGGGTAAACCATTATCGGGGCACAAACACAATGCCTTGTTTGATGTGAAGAATATATTAGTGCTGCTGCAGACGTTACTAAATGACAAGCGTTTAGACATTGCAGACATTCTTGAGATGAGAGGAGAATAAATGGACAGGTTTTTAGATGAAGCCATTCTTGAAGCAAAAGCCGGGTTAGAAAAAGGGGGCATCCCCATCGGTTCTGTTATTGTGCATGATGGAAAAGTGATTGGCCGCGGCCACAATCAGCGGGTACAAAAGGGTAGTTGCACTTTGCACGGTGAAATGGACGCCCTGGAAAATGCCGGGCGACAACCTGCCAGCGTTTACCAGAATAGCGTTTTGTATACCACCTTGTCGCCCTGCTCTATGTGTTCCGGTGCCATCTTACTCTATGGTATACCCAAGGTTATTGTAGGTGAGAACCGCACTTTCATGGGAGAAGAAGCCTTGCTTAAGAGCCGGGGTGTTGACGTCGTCGTTGTAGATGACGAACGCTGCGTTAACATGATGCAGGATTTTATCTCTGCCAGGCCGGAACTTTGGAACGAAGACATCGGCGTCTGACAGGTCGGTGGTATTTTTTAGCCAAAAATGAAGCTCCTGAAAAGGAGCTTTTTTGTTTTTTCAGCTTTTTAGCCTGTTTAAAGTCGAATGAACGCATTAATGTAGGGCTTTTTATTGAAAGTGAGTGCTTGCTGGGTGGGGTTTTTTAGTGTTTTTTCGTATGCCTTAAACGGTTAGATAAATGTAAAAGAAGAAAAAGTCATGTGGTTTTCTGAAAAATTTTAAGGTGCTAATTTGTCGTCTATGTGGTGTTAAAAGTGTCGAAAGTGCTGACAAAGTGTTGGTTAGTCTTTTCAGGACGTCGTTCGGTTAATGTGATTTTCTTAAAAAGTCAGGTTTTACCCTGAAATCGCTACCAACTACCTGAAACTCTGATTTATTGCAGCGCTCATCAGAAGCTGATAAGCAATTGCTCTGTCATATTTGTAGGAGATGAGTGAAAAATGAGCGATTTTTTAGGTTGGTGGGTACTCACAAATATTTCCTGGATTTTTTGCACCCGGTAAAAACGGACTGATGTGGGGTTCAACGTAGCTTATTTCGCTGATTTTGTACTATAAAGTCGCTATTTTTCATACAGTTAGGGAAAACCAATGAGCCAAATACAAAAAAATCCAGGCATTTGCCTGGATTTTTAATATAGCAACAAACGATCGGATAAAATGCAGCTAAAATTTCTGATTAAGCAGCTAAATTAATCGAACAGGTTTGCAAAATGCTGTTTAGTTAAGCTTCACGGGCAATGGCACGCCACGCGATATCGTTTCTGAAGTACATTTCTTCCCAATTTATATACTTCACCAGTTCATAGGCTGATTTTTGTGCTTCAGTAACGGAATTTCCCAGTGCAGTTGCGCATAATACGCGCCCACCGTTAGTAAGTACAAACTCACCTTCGGTTTTAGTGCCGGCATGAAAAACTTTACCCGGATGTTGTTTTGCTGCGTCTAATCCGTTGATTTTTTGCCCTTTTGCATAGGCTTCAGGATAGCCACCTGCCGCCAAAACGACGCCAACCGCTGCCTGCTCTGAAAAGGAAATGCGGGTGGTGTGTAGTGATTTATCTAACGCGGCCAATACTAATTCCACCAGATCAGATTCCAGGCGCATCATGATTGGCTGCGTCTCCGGATCGCCAAACCGACAGTTAAATTCGATTACTTTCGGGGTACCCTCCTTCGTGATCATTAAACCCGCATACAAAAAGCCGGTGTAGGGCATGCCGTCCTGAATCATGCCGTTAATGGTAGGGTTGATCACTTCATCCATAATGCGCTGGTGGATCTCAGGTGTTACCACGGGGGCTGGTGAATAGGCGCCCATGCCGCCGGTATTGAGGCCGGAATCACCTTCGCCAACGCGTTTGTGATCCTGGCTGGTGGCAAAAGGCAGTGCGGTTTTGCCATCGGCCATCACAATAAAACTGGCCTCTTCACCTTCCAGAAATTCCTCGATTACCACTCTGGAACCGGCAACACCAAACTTATTGTCTGCCAGCATGTCCTGAATTGCGTTGATCGCTTGTTGTTCGGTTTCCGCCACTATTACGCCTTTACCTGCCGCCAGTCCGTCGGCTTTAACAACAATAGGTACTCCCTGGGCTTTGACATAAGCAATGGCCGGTTCAATTGCGTCAAATACCGCGTACGCTGCGGTAGGGATTTGATGCCTGGCCAGAAAGTCTTTGCTGAACGATTTTGAACCTTCCAACTGGGCTGCCGCTTTACTTGGACCAAATATCTTTAACCCATGTTGTTCAAACAGATCTGAAATCCCTAATACTAAAGGCGCTTCAGGGCCAACAATGGTTAGTTCAACCTGATTAGATTGGGCAAATGTCAGTAATCCCTGAATATCTTCCGCCGCGATATCGATGTTTTGACATTTGTGTTCTTCAGCAGTGCCGGCATTGCCCGGTGCAACGAATACCGTTTCCACATCGGGAGATTGTGCCACTTTATAGGCTAAAGCGTGTTCTCTTCCGCCACCGCCAATTACCAGTATCTTCATCATAGTTGTCCTGTTGCTCTAATAAGGAGTTGTTTAAAAACCAGTTTTCAAGTCAGTGGGCTTAGCGATGTAAAATGTTTTGCTAGTTGCGTACACGGCTAAGCCTCTCGAAGTAAAAAATACCGGGGCGCAGTATATCAGAGAGACACCCCGCGCGCATGGGATTGTGTATTATTTCCGGAGGGTGTGAGTACCGGAAAATTCAAACAGGCGACTGATAAAACCAGGAGTGATAGACTAGCCAAATCGGGGTTAACCAGTAAGTAATCATGACGGTAGAAAGAGTAATAAAAATAGCGACCCGCAAAAGTGCCCTGGCGCTTTGGCAGGCAGAAGATGTGAAAGCCAGGTTGGAGCAAGCCCATCCGGGTATACAGGTGGAACTGGTTCCTATGGTGACCAAAGGCGATCAGATCCTGGATTCCCCCTTGTCTAAAGTCGGTGGGAAAGGGCTGTTTATCAAAGAACTTGAAATCGCCATGATGGAAGGGCGGGCGGATATTGCAGTGCACTCAATGAAAGACGTGCCCATGGAGTTTCCCCAGGGATTCGATATTTTTGCGATTTGCGAACGGGAAAACCCGGGAGACGCTTTTGTCAGCAATAATTACACTTCGCTTGAAGCATTGCCTGAGGGTGCCGTATTAGGGACTTCCAGCCTGCGCAGACAATGTCAGATAAAACACTATCGTCCGGACCTGGTAATTAAAGACCTCAGGGGCAATGTGAATACCCGTTTGCAAAAGTTAGATGATGGTCATTACGACGCCATTATTTTAGCCAGCGCCGGCTTGATCAGGCTGGGCATGGAAGAACGCATCAGACAAACGTTGCCCTATAAACTGAGTTTACCAGCGGTTGGACAAGGCGCAGTGGGCATTGAATGCCGCACCGATGATGCACAACTGATTGCTCTGTTAGCGCCATTGAATGACGCAGATACGGCCCGCAGAGTTCAGGCTGAGAGAGCAATGAATAAGCGTCTGGAGGGGGGCTGTCAGGTACCGATTGCAGGGTTCGCTCAACTGACGGAAAAGGGGATTTATCTGCGCGGTTTAGTGGGCAGCCCGGACGGTGGCACTTTGCTACAGGCAGAAGCGTCCGGAACCGATGCGCAGGCACTAGGCATAAAGGTGGCTGAACAGTTATTATCCAGGGGTGCCGCCGAACTATTAACGGCGTTGTATAACTAGTTTATGACCGAAACTCTGCTCATTGTTAAAACCCGGGAGGGCTCCGCCGAACTCAATGCGCAGCTGGCGTCTTCAGGTTATGGCACACTGCTGGCGCCAGTGCTTAAAATATCTGCGCTGGCGGTGAGTCCGCAATTGATTGCCAACCGGTTTCGCGACAGTGACCTTATTATTTGCCTGAGCAAAAATGCGGTAAAACAATTGCATTTTTATCAGGGGCAGTTGCACCACCGCGGCGCAGTGTGGGCAGTAGGGCGCAAAACAGCCGACAGGTTATCCCGGTATACCGGCACAGTGGCATCTCCCGGGGTAGAATCCAGTGAAGGGCTGTGGCAGGCCATAAAGCCCATGATCGCAGCAGGAAAACGGGTCACCATTGTGAAAGGCGTAGGAGGGCGGGATTATCTGTCTTCTCATTTATCAGCAGCAGGTGCCGAAGTGCGTTACCTGAATCTGTATCGCCGACAGGTAAACGCCATTAACTCACAAGAAATTGCACAAGCTATTGATGATTGTGCTGTGAATACTGCTATCATCGGTAGTGAAGATTTATTTCAGGCGGCCTATGCAAATTGGCCGAAAAAATTAACGCAAATGACGCTGATAGTGCCCAGTGAACGGGTCGCCCTGGCGGCTAAGCGACAGGGTTGTAATAACACATTAATTGCTAATGGCGCGACACCAAAAGCCTGGCTTGAGGTGCTGCGGGACAGGAAAGGTGCATGACGAATTCAGAAAAAAACACCAATGGCGCAACGTCTGTTCAACCGGACAACAAGGAACAAAGTGCTGAGACGGCACAAATCCCCTCAGCGAGCCCGGCAACGGCAGAACAAACCAGTCAATATAAGCCCAGTCCTGCCAATAGTCGCAAATCACAACGCAAAATTACCCGCCCTCAAAAAACCGAAGTCGCCAGGCCTGCGCGGCGCACTAATCCTGCTATCTGGTTTTTAGTGTTGCTCAATACCTTGTTGATTGCCGCGTTATCCGGTGGTGCCTGGTGGGGGTGGACTCAGTGGCAGCAGCTACAATCTGTGCAAGACGAACAGGCACAGCAGCGCAGTGTTTTCAGGCAACAATTAGAAACCGAGTTCAGCGACAAGACACGCTCTGTTCAACAGGCAACTGAGGCTGAACTGGCCCAAACCCGCCAAGCCCTGTCGGCACTGGAACAACAGGTCAGCAATACTGTCACTACGTTAAAAGCCGATGTCGCAGAACAACTGGCAGGCGCGGAACAGGATCTGGATTTGTCTGAAATCAGTTATCTGATCCGCATGGCGGCCCGCAAGGCGAATGTCGAGAAGGATATTGCTTCAGCACTGGCGTTGTTGCGGGAAGTGGAAGCCGTACTATTGCGCAAGGCCGATCAAAATCTGCTGCCGTTGCGGGAAATGCTGGCAGCAGATATCCGCGCTTTGAGGGAACTGGAACAGGACAAACCTGAAACCATGGCCTTTGTCATTGGGGCGATGTTGCAACGGGTGCCAGAGCTGACTTTCCCCACGCCGGAAGCGCACTTTTCAGCGGAACCACTGCAGCCTTCTGATGATACCGCGCAATGGTGGAGCAATCTTAAAATACTGTGGCAAAATCTGGTGGATGACTTTTTAACGATAGAAAAACTGGAACAGCCGCTTACGCCCTATCTGTCCGTACAACAACAGGCGCTTACCAGAGCTTCGTTAAATTATCAGATGTTAACCATGCGCCATGCGGTGCTGCAACGCGATGAGGCCCTGTATCAACAGGCCCTGCAACAGGCACAATCAACCCTGATGGAGTTTGACCATCAGGGACAGGTGTTTAATACCCTGCAACAGGATCTGGCAGAACTGGCCAGGCAACCGTTCCCTAAGGTGGTTACTATGTCATTTATGTCGGTAAGGTACGTGAATGAACACCTGGTCGGGGAAAGATAATGAGCAAAACCATTATTCTGATATTGTGTTTGATTGCTTTGATAGCGCTGGGCTTGTTTTACAGTTCAGCGATTGCCGAAGACACCGGCTATGTTTTGATCAGCATAGGCACCTATAAAATTGAAATGACAGTGGTATCGGCCTTGATCCTGCTGCTGGGTACGGCGCTGGTTAGCTGGATAGGCCTAAAAATGATTCGCACCTTTACGTCTATGGGAGCTTACTCCTGGCATTGGTTTACTGATTTTGGCAGTAACCGGCAAAAGGCCAATTACGACAAAGCACTGTTGGCCTGGATTGCCGAGGACTTTGATACAGCAGAAAAACACCTGAACAAAGTAAATATCAGTTACCAGGATGGCCTGGTGTTGTTGATGCAGGCAAAAATTGCCGCCAGCAAGGCTGATTTTGACGGGCAGAAAAAGGCCTTGTTGCAGGCGCAAAAGTTTGAAAAAACACAGCAATCCGCAACCTTGCAATTGGCGGATTTTTACCAGTCTCATAACAATCCCGACGAAGCCGCTGCGCTGTTAACAGACTCTTCTCATAAAATGGCGCTGCACATTAAACTCAATGCCTTGTCTGGTGGTGGCAAATGGCGCGAAGCCATGACGTTACTGGAAGCCAGCAAACGGCAGTTGAGCAAACAGGATTTCAATGACTGGAAACGCAAACTTGCGATAGGCATTTTTAGTGAGGTTGCCAGTAAAGAAGGTGCAGAAGCACTGCTTGAATATTGGGAGCAACAGCCGGGAAGAGCGAAAAAAGACAGCAGTTTACAAAGTGCCTTAATTGCGCAATTGATTGCACAAAATTACCATCAAAAAGCCGAAACTTATCTGGTCAGATTTCAACCTAAAGCGCCGGTACCAGAATTATTGCCCTATTTCAGAAAATTAAAGTTAAAACAGCCGATAGAGAGTAAAAAGAAACTGGAGTTTTGGTTAAAGCAAGATGAAAATAATGTGGATTTGCTTTCGACATTAGGGGAATTATCCTACAATTGTGGAGATATTCCGCTGGCTGAGAAGGTTCTGCAAAAGGTCATCAGGCTCAACAATAATGCCCACGATATTCAGTTGTTGGCCAGGGTAAAAGAAGCGGTAAATGATAAGGACCAGGCGCTACAGCTATATAAACAGGTAACGGAATCACAACATCCATAGCGATTTAAAACACTAAACGTTAATTTTATTGGCATTCAAAGCTGCACTCAATACAATGCCTGCTTTACGTTTAACACACTGCATGTAATTAAATTATCTCGGGCATTTTGCCTGATGACAGAGAAAGTGACTGAGTCCCTGAGCAATGGTGAATGTACAACAAAATCTTAAAATTCGACTTAAGTCAGTTTTAAAGTACAACAAGCTTCGCACCGACAGAGCGATAGCCCTGTTACCCGAGAGCAAGCAGCCGTTGTTTCACGTTCTCCCCTTTCTGTTACACATTAATCACAAAAACTTTCCCGGCTTTATTGAAACCGAAAATGTGCCTTACGGGCTGACCAACTTTAACTTTAAAGATAAGTTAAAGGAGGCGTTGCTGACACTGTTCCCGGAAAGCCGGGAAGTGATTGAACAGGTACGCGACATCTGGCCTAAAAAACGGGCTATCGATTCGATTTTGTTAATGGGCAGTATTGGCTCGATTGGACAATCGGCAAAGTCTGATTTTGATTACTGGGTCTGTATTGATGGTGCCCGGTTTAGTGCCCGTGAAAAAAAGCTGCTGCAGCAAAAACTCATCCTGGTTGAACAGTGGGCAGATGAAGTACACGATATTGAAGTGCACTTCTTTTTGTCTGAAATCGAAATGGTGAAAAACAACGATTTTGGTGAGGCCAGTGGTGAGAGCGCAGGCTCAGCTCAGGCGGTGTTTTTAAAGTCGGAGTTTTACGCCACTAATATTATGATTGCCGGCAAAGTACCTTTTTGGTGGCTGGTGCCTGAGTCAACCACAGATGTGCAATATGGCAAATTGTGGGGCATTTTGCAGGCAGGCTCTGAACCTGATCCCAAATGGTTCATGGATTTGGGCAATGTGGAGCGACTGGTTAAAGCGGAAATTTTTGGCGCTGCCATCTGGCAAATCAGTAAAGCGATGGATTCGCCCTTTAAGTCCGTACTGAAAATGGCCAAGTTAGAAGTATTTCTGGAAAATATTGAGCAGGAACGGCCACTGTGCAATATTTTGAAAAAGCGGGTGCACTTCTTCGAACGCTTTAGTGACGATCCACGGCTGGTGGATCCCTACGCCATGATGTTTGATCAGTTGATCGAATACTATTCCAAAGCCGGGCGAGAAGATGTGGTCGAGCTGCTTAAAAAGTGTCTTTATATTAAAAGTGAGTGCAAACTATCAGAGCCAACTTTAGCCAGGGAAGTCAATTTTAAACGGCAAATTATCGAAGGGTATGTGACTCGCTGGAATTGGAATAGTCCCCGTTTGCAACATCTGGACAATTTAAAACACTGGGACTTTTCTGAAGTTTCATCGCTGGGGCAGCAGATTCACAACTTTCTCATTGGTTGCTATCGACGCCTGTCAGCCAAGATCCAGCAGCAGGAACAGTTGGTTAAGATTGAAGATTCCACCGTCATTGGCCGAAAGCTGGATTCCTTCTACACCAAAAAAGAAGGTAAGATCGTTTATCTGAAACGCGCCTTTGATGAAGGCTTACTGCTGTCTGATATCACCATTCGTTCCGAACTGGATTTAAGTTCCCCCGGTAAAAAGCGCTGGACTGTGTACCGTGGGGAAATACATCACTGGGATGACAAAGACATTGAATCTTGCTTTTTAAAAGAGAGTAATGACCCAATGGATCTGGTGTTGTGGTGTGTATTCAATCGCATCATAGATGCCCGCACTAATATTCTGGTTACCCGAAATTGTGAGCCTATCACGGCCGAGTCCCTGTTGCAGTTTGTTACCCAATTGCAGGAAATGTTTCCGCCTATTCGTATTTCCGATATTCCCAGAAATAAATTGCTGGCACCGGCGCGTATTATCAAGTGCTTAACGGTGATCAATTTTGAAAGTTGGCCAAATATTGCAGAAGTTCAGACCGTCAGAACCGCCTATCAAACCAGTTGGGGAGAGTTGTACAGTGTGGCCGGTTTTGAGGCCCTGGAAGATTTAAGACGGGATTTGTTTCACACCCGAAGAAAGCCTGAAATTTACGTGAAAACCCACGAAAGCCCCCACAAGTCTCGTATCTTTGAAGAATTCAAAGAACGCACTCAGATGGACTTTGATAATCTGCTTTGAGTCAGGACAGCATTGTGGCCGGACTATCAGGCCCGGCCTGCCCAGTCTGATTATTACAGTTCGTCGCCCAATTCTACCGGGCCGACATCTTTTCCATGAATGCGGCTACAACCGTGTAGCGTGTGAAAACGACGGGTGGTGGTGAGTCTCAGATATTTGCGCCATAAGCGTTCAACATTCGTTGTTGGCTCACGGAAGGATAAGCACATTTCAACAAAGGCTTCTTCTACCTGATTCTGTGGCTCTACAATGCCTTGTTCCAGTTTAGACAGGCGGGAACCTAAACTAGCCAGTAAACGCGCTTCGTTAATCGAAAAGTCACCACTTTTACCAAAGCCGTACGGAAAGTTAACTTGATCCCTAAAGGGTTCTGCTACGACGAAACCTTGTTCTAGTTGCATGTTAGATCACCTTAAATCAAACCGAAATTGGTTACTTGCGGAGTATGAGCTGTGATGTTTTTTGAGTACAACAAATAGAATTTATCGTGACGATTTAAGAGAGTTATTGTCAATTTGGGCGGGCAGGGAGGCGAGCTTAGTTCTGGCCTGTTGATTGTTTCCTGATGATATAGTTCTCCATCACCAGTGCGTCAAGTGCACTGTTCAGTAATAATCCAATAGCTTCTTCGGGCGTTTCTACAATAGGTTGGCCTCGTTGGTTTAAACTGGTATTGAGTAACACGCTAAAACCGGTGATGTTTTTAAATGCCTGCAGCAGCTGTGCAAATTTGGGATCCTGCTGGTGGTTTACCGTTTGAATGCGCGCAGAGTTATCCCTATGGGTAACATTATGCAGTTTATCTTTGTACTGAGGTCTGGTGAAATCAACTGACAACATGTAAGGGTTAACGGAGCCATTCTCAAAGTAAGTGCTTACATCAGTTTCTAATACCGACGGTGCAAATGGACGAAAGTCTTCTCGTTTTTTAATATTATTATTAATATGGCGGTGTAAAGATGGAATGCCCGGATGGGCCAGAATACTTCTGTGACCAAGCGCTCTGGGACCAAATTCGGAACCACCCTGAAACCAGCCCACCACCTGGCCCTCGCTGAGCATGCCGGCACATTCGCTGAGCATTTCCGGTTCACTTTTTAAGGTGTATTTAATTGCGTCTGCCACTGCCGGATTGGTGAGCGCCGCGATAATGTCTGTTTGCTGGTATTTTCGTCCAAAACAGGTGCCCTTGTTATGCGGTATGGCGGGTTTGTTAAAGTATTCTAACCAGCCATAAAACGCACAGCCCAGTGCCAGGCCGTTGTCACCGGCAGCGGGTTCCACATACAGCGAGTCTACCACGCGATTGGTTAGCAGCTTACTGTTCGCCACAATATTCAGGGCGACTCCACCGCTGTAACAGAGCGTTTTATTTTTGCGCCCTCTCATGCGCTTTTTCACTAATGTCAGTACCGCGTCTGTTACATTTGCCTGGGCCCATGCGGCGATATTGGCGTAGTACTCAAAGTGCTGTCGCATGTCATGGTGGTCGCTGGCAGGTCTGACCAAAGGTCTTGACCATTGCGGATGCATCAGCAGTCGGTCACCTTCGAACTGGAATGCGGTTTGGGTAATTTGGGTGGGGTCGCCAAAAGGCGCTAACCCCATTAATTTCCCAACATCACTCATATCGCCAAAGATGTGGTGACTAACCGCGGCATAAAACCCCCCGATGGAATGCTGTGTTGTCGGCATTGGGGCGGCAAGGCCTGTTGCACTAAAATCCTTACAAAGAGGAGTGACTTTGCTGCCATCAAAGTAATAAAAACTGTCTTTTTCACAGACCAGGTTTGAACGTGCCAGATCATTGATATTCGGCGTAATAATGGCATTTTCAGGTTTGTCGATGACCTGCTCAAAAGGACTGCCACATCCGTCTACGACCAGAATGTGGGACTCCTCAAACGGGCAGGTTCCGGCTGCACTGTAGGCATGTGCCAAATGATGAGAAATATTGATAACCGGAAGCGCCTGATACTGTGCGAATAACCTGGGGCCACCAAAATTGTTTCGATCCGGATAGACAAAATTTTCGCATTGCACCACCAAATCAATATCTTTGAGTGTTATACCTGCCGCCTTTAAACAATATTGGATGGCTAAGGTGTCATTGCCACCATCGTGTTTTTTTTCGACTTAAGCGCTCTTTTTCAATGGCGGTGTGTACATAGCCATCTTTTAATAGCACGCAGGAGCCATTGTGAGAGAGACCGGTACCGATGATATAGACAGGTTTGCTCAATGGCACATTCCTTTGTTTGATGCAGGTGACTGTTATTTCATAATATTATTTAAAAAACAAGCATCAGGCAGCGGCTTATTTTGGCAATTCGGTGGCATGGGCTGTTAGCAATTTTGGATAAATTGTCCCACGGTGCGCAGTGCTTTCATTCGTGGTTTATCCAGGGTATGAGCAAAACTCAATCGCAGATAATTACGGAACCCTGTCTGACTGGAAAACAGTACACCGGGCGTAATTGTAATACCTTGCTGCAACAGAGGCTGGTACATTTTGTGCGTATCAATATGATCTGGCAACTTTACCCATAGTGTCAGACCTCCGTCGGGTACGCTAAAACCCTGATGGTTACACCAGTTGTTGTTCAGGGCAGTAATCAGGTTGTCACGCCGCTGTTTCAGGCGTTGGCGATATCGGTTCAGAAGGCGTCGGTAATGGCCTTCAGCCAGAAACTTAGCGACTCCGGATTGTACCGACTGACTGCCAGACAGTTGATTAACCAGTTTCAGGTAAGTCATTTTTTCATGCAGTTTGCCACCACTAAACCAACCGATACGCAAATCCCGTGACAGTGATTTGGAGAAAGAACTGCATAAAATCACCTGCCCCAGTTGATCAAAATGTTTCAGTGGCTCTGGCTGCAGGCTAAACCCCAATTCTCCATAAATATCGTCTTCTATGAGGAAAAACTGGTGTTGTTGTGCCAATGCCACCAGTTTTTGTTTTTCATGATAAGGCATGCAGGCACCGGTAGGTGTGCTGTAACTGGGGGTAACGACACAGGCTTTCACAGGCCAACGGGTGATCACTTTACACAGTGCCTCGACACTCATCCCGGAACTGCTGGAACAAGGGATCTCGAGTACTTTTAAGCCCAGTTGTTGGGCGATTTGTAACACCCCATAAAACGCCGGACTTTCAATTGCTATGGTGTCACCAGGCTGACAACAGGCTGTTAACGCGATAAACAAGCTGTTCTGGCAGCCAGAGGTAATACAGATTTCGTCTACATCCAGGGCACAGTTGCGGGCCTTATATTGTTTTTGAATTTGAGCCCGTAAGGATCTGTCACCTTCAGGCGGACCGTAATACAAGGCGTTTTCCTGAGCCCGCTGTCGCTGTGCCCGGCTGATGTCGCGATGTAATATTTCAATGTGGGGCGGATGATCGTGCAGAGGTGCCGATGGAAACACATCAAATGCTGCACCGCGTGCCATTATTTGTTGAAAAATATGAGGCACATCTACTAACTCAGGAGGGCTTTCATATGCCATTCCCGGTACGACTTGCTGTTCTTTTTCGGCAGCTTTGACGTAATAACCTGAGCGTGGTCGCGCTTCCACCAGACCTTGTGCCTCCAGGTAGTGCAGGGCATGTTGCACAGACACTTTGGCCAGACTGAATTCCTGGCTGAGCTGCCGAATGGAAGGCAACTTGTCGCCTGCCTGCAAGATGTGTTGTTCGATGCGCTTGCTCAATAGTCTGGCAAGCTGCTGGTATTTAAATTCGCTCATACCGTTCAGTATAACAAACTGTACCTAATTTAAGTTAATAAACTGTATCTACTAATGACAGAGTGGCTGCATACACTGTTACACCATGTCTTAAGTGTGGAGAGTGTGGTGAAGAATTCCTGGGTGGCAGAGCAGAATGTTATCATTCGGACAGCTGTTTCCGATAGCAAGGTTGCAGCTGGCAAGATTTATATTCGCGAACAGTTTGGTCAGTTTCAGAGACTGCGGCGTCGACTGAATAGCCTGCTCCTGGCCGCTTTCGTGTTATTGCCGTTACTGCGTTATCAGGGCCAGCAGGCAATATTGATTGATGTCGCCCGCCAGCGCATGGACATTTTTGGCTTGTCGCTGTTTCCTCAGGATTTACTGATACTGGCATTGCTATTTATGTTGGCGGCCTTCGTATTGTTTTTTGTGTCAAAACGATATGGCCGGGTGTGGTGCGGTTATACCTGTCCGCAAACCATCTGGACACTGATGTTTAACTGGATAGAAAGACGGGTTGAGGGAACGCATCATCAAAGCCAGGTGTTGGACAGACAAACCTGGAGCCACCAAAAAGTCACCCGAAAACTCTTAAAGCATCTGCTGTGGGCAATGCTTTCTTTACTTACAGCACTGGCCTTTATGGCTTATTTTGTGCCATCCGACGCCTTATATCAGGGGGTTGTTGGGTTCGAATTGTCTCCATTGATCACGGGCTGGGTTGCCTTTTTTACCTTGTGTACTTATCTCAATGCCGGTTTTCTGCGGGAGAAAATGTGTACACACGCTTGTCCTTATTCCCGTTTTCAGGCAGCGCTGTTCGATGCTTCTACCAAACTGGTTGCCTATGATGCCATTCGTGGTGAGAGTCGTGGGCCGAGAAAGCGCAATACCCCGAAAGCCACAGGGCTGGGTGACTGCGTAGATTGCAAGTTGTGTGTTCAGGTTTGTCCGGTGGGCATTGATATTCGCGATGGTTTGCAATACGACTGCATCAATTGTGGTTTATGCGTAGACGCCTGTGATGCCACTATGGCCCGTTTTAACTACCCCAAAGGCTTAATCAGATACGCCAGGCAGGCCACGCCTGTCAAAGCCAACAGACTAAACCTCGGCTACGCGCTTACCATATTGTTGACCTTGTCAGCAATGGTGTATTGGGGCATAAGCCGCAATACGTTTGAGGTTAATTTACTGCGAGACCGTCAGGCTCTGTATCGCATCAATACCGCCGGAAAAGTCGAAAACACCTATCTGCTGAAAACGCTGAATAAGAGTCAGCAAGTGCGCAACTACAAGGTGTCTGTAGATAACAACCCGAACTTCAGCATCAGGAGCAGCCAGGTTTTTAGTGTCAAACCTGGTGAGTATCAGCTTACCGCTTTACCCGTTTCTTACCAGGGAACGCCGCAAAGTACTAAGCAGACTATTGCCTTTACTGTAGTAGATTTGCAATCCGGTGAAACACTGAATAGAACCTCATCCTTTTATTCAGGTACAGGTGCCTGGTAGCGTTACGAATTGTTATTAAACCGGCGAATTCGCCGCTATTGATTGGCAAAGCAGGTAATAACCGGTCAGGAATAATAGCCAGTTACCCGCAATCAGCTTGCCTGGACGAATGGCATCAATATGTGTCGCATCTGTTGCCTGGCGCTCCCTGAAATTTCATACCTTAAGTGACAGGAAGTTTGAGAGTACAACTTCCCAACGGTTTTAAATTAACTTGAATAACCCTCTTAGGAAAAATTATGAAAATCTCAAAAACGTTAAAATTTGCAGGTGTCGCTGCGTCTTTATTGATGAGCAGTCTGAGTTTCGCGTCTTCAATCAATCTGGGTGAAAACGATGTGGCCATTCATGGTTATGATCCGGTTTCATATTTCACTCAGCACAAAGCGGTTGAAGGCAATGCAAAATACACTGCAACTCATGATGGTGCCATTTACCGCTTTTCCAGTGCTAAGAACCGCGATCTGTTCAAGGCAAATGCTGATAAATATGCGCCTCAATTTGGCGGCTATTGTGCGATGGGCGTGGCGTTAAACAAGAAGTTGGACGTTGACCCGGATGCTTTTTATATCAAAAACGACAAGTTGTATTTGAATCTGAACAAAACCGTTCAGAAAAAGTGGATGGAAGATGTACCTGGAAACCTGAAAACCGCCTATCGGGTATGGGACGGAATTGAAGGGTTGACCGTTGCCGAAGCCAATGCTGAGGAGTAATGGTTGATGCAAACCAATGCTCTGGAGTTGCTAAGTAATGGCCACGGTTACCCGGAGCCATTATTAATGTTGTGGTTTAGTGCTGAGTGGTGTGGCCCCTGCAGACAGCTGGAGCCCGTCATCAGTATGCTTTCACAAACGTTTGCAGGCGCTGTAAGGGTGGTGAAAGTGGATGCTGACAGAGAACAGGCACTATCCCAGCGATTTGGTGTGCGAGCCATCCCCACCTTAGTTTTGCTCAGTCACGACCAAACGCTGGGCACACAGGTGGGGTTATCCAGTTATCTGGAAATCAGTCAATGGTTGGAATCCAACCTAACCCCCGCTATTTAATTGAGGAAATATTTATGAATCGCAAACATGCAATTGCAGCTGCTGCTCTGGCGGTTGCGTTAACTACACTTGCTGCACCGGCACAGGCTGGTGGCAAAGAAAAATGTTACGGCATTGCCGCAGCAGGACAAAATGACTGTGGGAATCTGGCTGGCACGCATTCTTGTGCCGGTCAGTCAACGGTAGACAAGGACCCTGGTGAATGGAAATTAGTCGCTAAAGGCACCTGTGAAACCATGGGTGGCATGCTCAAAGCTGAGGCTAAAAAACGCTACAACGAAAGTAAAGCTGGAAAAAGCTGATTAATATGACCAGGAGAAAGTCGATGTTTGTAGAAAATCTGGCAAAACCACCTGTCGCCGGGCAACCGGCTGTGGGTGTAGGGTTGCGGTTTGAGCATTACCAGGATGTTTTGCAGCAAGCATCGCTCTCTGTGGATTTCTTAGAAATTCATGCAGAAAATTTTTTTGCAGAAAGTCCGGCGATAACTGAGTTTTTAGAGCAGGTTATCGCCAAAACGCCTTTGAGTATTCATGGTACATCAATGGGGCTGGGTTCTGCCGCCGGGGTTGACGGTCAGTATCTGAAGAAGTTTGCCAACCTTGTTAACAAAGTGAATCCAATTTATGTCTCTGAGCACGCCTGTTTTACCTGGGGGCGTATCAATAATTCTCTGGTTCATGCCGGGGATTTACTGCCCTTGCGCTTTGACAAAAGCACGCTGCAAACTTTGGTGTCGAATATTGATCGGGTACAGCAAATACTGGGCAGACAAATTCTGATTGAAAATATTGTGTCTTATCATCGTTTTAAACATCAGGAATACAGTGAAGCCGAGTTTCTTACTCAGGTCGCTGAGCAGTCGGGGTGTGGATTACTACTGGATCTCAACAATATTTTAATTAATTTGCACAATCATGATTCGGGAAATTTGGCTGAAAAAGCCAGAAACTGGTTAGATATCATTCCGCAAAATAGCGTGGGAGAAATTCATCTGGCTGGCGCCAGCCCGGTGTTGCAGGGGAACTTATTGATAGATGATCATAGTCAGCCGGTTTCTGCGCAGTGCTGGGAACTCTTTCAGTATGCCAATTATCGTTTTCCACAAGCGGCAGTGCTGGTGGAATGGGACAATGATATTCCACAGTGGGGCGTGTTATTGGGTGAAGCCAATAAAGCGCGCCGGATTATCGATAACCTGGTGGAAGTCGAGGCAATATGACGAATCTGACGTCTTCGGTCAGCGACTATCAGACACAGTTGCTGCAGGATATCTTTGGCGTCGAGAATACGGCATCAATAGAGCCACGTGCGCTGCAAATCTATCAGGACAATGTGTTGTTGACGGCTGCCCGAAGTTTATCACTCACCTATCCGGTACTGGATAAAATGATAGGTAGCGACGCGCTTTTGGTGTTAAGCCGACGGTTGTTAAAGACTGAGCTACCGGATTCCGGGGATTGGGCAGACTGGGGAAGTCAATTGCATAGCTTACTGGAACAGAGCGAGTTACGGAGTGAATACCCCTATTTGCAAGACATTGCGCGACTGGAATGGCTGGTGAGCCAGGCGTCCCGCAGTCCGGCGACCCCGTTTGTGGCTGAATCACTGTCGCAGTTGGAGCAGCCAGATTTAAGTCAGGTATTTATGCAGCTTTCTCCCTCACTGTCATTGCTGGAAAGTGAATATCCCGTCTTACCCATGTGGCAGGCTCATCAAAATCTGGCCAAAGGACAGGAGTTACCGGGGAGTGCTCTCGCTGCCATTGCTGAGATGGGGAGGCAAAACAATTATTGTGTTGTAGTTCAAACACCTGTCCGGCCTGACATCCACAGTCTGGATGCTGCGGAGTTTCAGTGGTTGAGGGGAATCACAGCAGGTTTAAGTGTTTCGGCGTTACTTGATACTTACCCCGGCGTTGACTTTGTAAAGTGGCTTTCAATCGCTATTGAAAAACACTGGCTGTTGCGTTTCTGTTAAGTGTTCGAAGCATCGGCATCAACAATCATTTCATCTCACATCCCATTTCCCTATAACTATTCCACTTTATAACGAGGCTCTCTGCGGGGTATACGCACTTCGACCTTAGAGCATTGAAACAAACGCTGAGTGTGTGAACATTTCAAGGTTTCGGTTCAATAAAAAAGAGTATCTGCGCTTTTCTGCGGTATCAACTCACTATCATTACTGCTATTACATTGAATAGTGAGAACAATGCCTATGCGAGTACGACCTTTTTATGCCCTATTACTCAAGGGTTTTATCTTTTCTTTGTTGTTGACTGTGGATACTGCAACCGCACAGTCTGACGTTGAGAAATCTTTTTTGGCACCGGATTTTGTGTTTCAGTCAGGATCAGGCGAAGTGTTTAACTTTTATGATCGCCTGCAGACTCAGAAGAAACCAACTCTGGTGTATTTTTGGGCGACATGGTGTCCCTATTGCCGAAAAGCAACACCAAAAGTTGTGGCATTACATCAGCACTTTTCACAGGCCATTGATGTCCTGGCTATTAACGTTGGGATCAATGATTCGCCGGAGCGAATGGCAGAATATGTGCATTCATATCAAATGGACTTTCCGGTGATGTTTGATAAGGACAGCGAAATCAGTCAGCAGTTTCATGTGTTCGGTACCCCTGTTTTTGTCATTGTTTCTGATAGCGGTGAAATCATGTATCGCAGCCATCGCTATCCTGCGGGAATAGAAGACGCACTTTCACCTCCCGCACAGCAGTAATCAGAAGGAAATGAGAAAAATGTTGTCCTCGAGAATGTGGCAAGGTATTAAAACTGCACTGGTGGTGGGTACGGTTTTGTTGTGTATTAATCAATATGAAGTTTTATTGGGGCAGGCAAGCATCCAGCCGGTAAAAGCCATTTTGGGATATTGTGTGCCCTTTCTGGTTTTTCTTTACGGTACTCACGCCACATCGTCACGTTAATCAGGGCCGCTGTTGATGTATATCAATCCACAGCGGTCAATCCGTTAACAACGTCGGATAGAATCCATCCAGTGTGCCAAATTCATATAGTTTTGTCTGAACCTTACGGGCCTGACTACCGGAAACGGTGGGAACGCGAGACTGATCAACCTGGGCATTTAGTTGCGCCAAACTTTGTGCTAACTCCGGATTGCCTTGTGCGGCGCGGGTGCGAAGCGAGAGTGATGCAAGGGCTAATATTGATATCCCGGTACTAAATCGATTGACCTTTTGAAAGCGAAAATGCTCAGCAACATACGCGTCGCTTGCTGCGATCAATGCATCCACAAGTAAGTGTAAAAACACATTAGGGCTGGCTGATGGCAGGATAAGTGTCAGAATTTGTGACGTGTGTAGTGACAGGTGGATATCCTCTTGCTCCGGGAGCCGCAGGTCTAACAGGATTTGCGTGTTGCGCCGTTTTTCAATATTCACCATTTGGATTGGCTTGCCATCAAAGGTCAGATTTTTTGTCAGTATTGTTAAATGCTGTTTGAAGGCTGAAAACGAACAGTCTTCATCACGGTGGCTTAACTGGGCTGCGTGTTTTGCGATCAGGGGGAGATCCTGATGGGTACTAAACGGCGCGCTCCACTTGCCGTTTACCTGCAGTTTTAATAGTTCCCGGATTTCGTGTTCGCGCGCTTTTTTGACAGCTAAAAACAGGGTCTGAATAATTTCCGATGTGGGGGTTTGCGAATCGACGCGCCATTTACGGCCATATACGATCTTTTTATTGCCGCGTTTGTAGGTATCGTAACCTACGATCCCCACCTGTAGGTAAAGACCCGTAGTTTCATCTTCGCCCACGAAGAATAGGTAATTCTTGTCAAAACTACATTCCGCGACGATTTTTTCAATGGAGGATTTGGAGTGGGTGTAGCGCAAATAGTGCTGTGGAATACAATAATCCCCTTGTCCCAGTGGAACAAGGGGAGCATGTGGGATTGGGGATTCACCATCATTCATTGCATTAATCATGACAACTGATAGCGCTTAAGCCAATGCGCAAGAAGACGAAGAACGGGACATTTTCGAGCGAACTATATGGTCAACCGACAACTTGCCTGCACCCCAGAAGGCAACCTGCAATAATAGCATTCCCCAGATTACATGACCGTTGAAGGCCGCCGGAGCCATGTCTTCAAGACTGAGCACGGCGACCACATTCACCACACTCAAAACGATTGCGTTAAAGCGACTGGCGATCCCCAATGACAATAAAACCGGTGCTATCAGTTCGGCGATTGTTGCCAGGTATGCGGCCAGAACAAAATTCAGCAGGGGAACCTGGTATTCGTATTCAAACAAAAACAGGGTTGACTCCCAGTCATCAATTTTAGTTAAGCCGGATGCGAAGAATACCCAGGCCACATAAAATCGGGCAAACAAGGACAAAACGGGTTGCACCGGTGTTAGTAGCGATGACATCGATTCCAGGGATTTGAGTGTAGTGCTAATTAAACATTTCATTTGATCTATACCTCAGTAGCAGTTTTTTGGGGTTTAACTATTCAATAGCGATGCAATCAATGTAGCTTTTTGACATACCGGTAATGAACCCATATGTCTTTTGTTTACAACCTTTCGTTTTCCGGCAAGCTCAAGGCATGGTTCTTTGCATCAAATAGCGATTCTTTATTCTTACTGGATTTGAGCCAGTCTCTGGGAGCCTGGCCAAGCTTTTTTCGGAATATTCGGGCAAGTGCAGAACCGTGTTCGTAGCCCACTAAATTGGCAATGAGGTTTATTGGTTTTTCCTGAAGCAGTAAATCCTGAGCCAGAGAAATTCGAATGTCAGTGAGGTAGTCATTGGGGGTGATACCAATCACACTTTTAAAGGTAGCAGCAAACCGGGAGCGTGACATTGCCGCTACATCAGCGAGGCTTTCAACAGTCCAGTTAACTTCGGGTTGTTCATGCATGGCACTGATGACTTTGGCCAGCATGGGATGAGTCAATGCGGCGAGGGTACCGCTTTTGACCAAATTTCGCTCCAGAGAATACCTGAGCAACTGGAGTAAAAAAATCTCACTGAGTTTGTCGATGATCACCTGACGGGCAATGGAATGACTAAAGGCTTCTTCAAACAACCATTGTGCAGTTCGACTAAAATCAGGCAATTTCCCCAGTGGCAGACAAAAGATGTTGGGCAGTGCTTCAAGCAGTAAACCCCGGTGAATGGTGTCAATCGTGACAGTGGCGCACACCAGTTGTGCGGTGGAAGATTGATCCGCCAAAATTCTGTGCTCACTTGGGGTTGGGATGAATATTAGCGTAGGCTCACTGGCCACAACTTTTTGGCCATTGCTCATCAGAATGGTTAATGTACCTTCGCGCAGCAGGTGCAGGTGGCCTTTATCCTTAGAATCAAAGGTTTGAATACCGCACAATTTTCCACTGAAAAACACTTCAGCTTTGATGGAAATTCGCCGTAAGATATTGTTGATATTTACCATGTTGTCACCTTTAGTTCAGTCATATAAGAAAAAGCATGAGAGAGAAAGCCGGCACCTTTTCTGCCTGCGGCAGTCAAGGTGCGGTTGCGTTAGAGTCCCAGGTCGGACAGCGATGGATGGTCATCAGGGCGACGTCCCTGCGGCCACCTAAACAGACGTTCCGCTTCCTGTATGGGTAAATCATTGAGGCAGGCAAAGCGATTTATCATTAAACCCTGGTCATCAAACTCCCAATTTTCGTTACCGTAGGAACGAAACCAGTTGCCTGAGTCGTCCCGCCATTCGTAGGCGTATCGCACGGCAATGCGGTTGTCTGTGTACGCCCACAATTCTTTGATAAGTCGGTATTCCAGCTCCTTGTGCCATTTTCTTTGCAGGAACTGACGGGCTTGTTCGCGTCCCTGAATAAACTCGCTGCGGTTTCTCCATCGGGTGCCAACGCTGTAAGCCTGTGCTACAACATCCGGGTTTCTGGAGTTCCACCCATCTTCAGCGAGACGGACTTTCTTTTCTGCGCTTTCGCGGGTGAAAGGTGGCACCGGAGGCCGGTATTCTTCGATAGCATGCATGGTTAATTTCCTTGTGTAAGGCGTTAATGTGGGCAGTTAAAAGGGTTGTACTAATGGGAAATCAACCTCAGTTTTCGCCACATTGTTAATGCTATTCGTCCAAACATTTAACGCTACATGAAGGATAATTTCGATAATCTCAGCGTCACTAAATCCAGCTGCTTTTACCTGTTGCACCGATTCATCTGAAACCTGCCCCCGCTGCTGCATCACCTCTACGGCAAATTCCAGGGCCTGTTGGGTTTTAACGTCTTTTGACAGTGCTTTGCGGTTAGCGATAATTTCTGCGTCTTCCAGTTTTGCCAGCCCTTTGCCTAAATAGGTATGAGCCGACAGGCAATACTCACAGCCATTCGCTTCAGCTATGACAAGTGCAATACCTTCTTTCAACGCAACTGACAGCAAGCCCTTGTTCAATGCGCCTGACAAGCCGAGATAACCTTCCAGTGCTGCCGGGTTGACGGCGACCAATTTAAACAGGTTAGGAACAACGCCAAGTTGTTGTTCTACGGCTTTAAGTAATGGCTGAGATTGTTCCGGGGCAGATTCTATTGTTGCCGGGGTAATGAGTCGTGACATAAATTTTTCCTCAGTAAGTGTTTTTCACGCCGCTAAACTGTATGCTCGACAGATACCTTCGTGTAGTGGTCAAAAACGTTTAGCACCTAGTCATTTTTTGGGGGAATTGATGGACAGGCTTAATGCAATGGACTTGTTCGTGACGGTGATGGAATGCGGCAGCTTTTCCGCGGCAGCCAGAAAACTGGGCAAACCGCAAACCACAGTAAGCAGACAAGTCAAAGAGTTGGAAGACTATCTCGGTGTCCAGTTGGTGCGTCGTTCAACCCGAAATTTAGTGCTCACCGACGCCGGGCGAACTTATTTACAATCCTGTCGTGACGTGTTGTCCATGGTGTCGGATATTGAACGGGATGCGAAGGGGGAGTATCAGGACCCCAAAGGGTGTCTGACAGTAACCGCGCCCAATATTCTGGGGCGAATGCATATTTTTCCGTTGATTACGGAATACCTGAAACTCTATGCTGACGTCAGTGTTAAACTCATACTCACTGATCAAAACCTGCACATGTATGAGGATGTGGTGGATATTGCATTTCGGGTTGGTGAGTTACCCGACAGTGAATTGGTCGCAAGATCTCTGGGGAGTGTGCAGAAAATACTGTGTGCCAGCCCCGAATATTTGGCTGCTCATGGCACGCCTGCTTCCCCTGAAGCATTGTCATCACACCAATGTATCTCATTTGAAGGATTAGATCTGGCCAATCAGTGGCGCTTCAATGTCGGGGCAAAGGAAGTTCTGGTTCCCGTGTCCTCAAGAGTCAGGGCCAATTCTATTGATGTGTCTTTGCAGGCTGCCCGTGAGGGGTTGGGCATTGCCCGGGTGTTGTCATATCAGGCGTTGCCCTGGTTACTTAGCGGGGAGCTAAAATTGGTTCTGCAAACTTACGCCCCGTCAGTATGGCCGGTGAGTTTACTCTATATTCAGCAACCGGTTTTACCCTTAAAACAGCGCAGTTTTATTGATTTTATAACGCCCCGTCTGCAATCCCGCTTTCAGCATCTTACCCAGCAGTGGGCCACTGTTGTGCAATAAGTTTTGGCGGGAAATGGTTAACGCGAATTAGCGAAAGCGCACATGGTCGCGATTTAAGTCACTAATTTTACTGCAACCCATTAAGCGCATGTCTCTTTCAATTTCTGCCACCATCTGGCTCATGGCACGCTCCACACCTTTTTGACCGGCGGCTGCCAGGGCATAGAGGTAATAGCGGCCCAAACCCACGGCTTTTGCGCCCAGGGCCAGTGCTTTTAAAACATGAGTGCCGCGCTGAACGCCACTGTCGAACAGCACGTCAATTTGATCACCCACGGCATCAACTATTTCCGCTAAATGATCAAAAGAACTGCGGGAGCCATCCAGTTGACGTCCACCGTGGTTGGAGATCACAATGCCGGTACAGCCAATATCCACAGCGCGCCGGGCATCGTCGGCGCTCATAATGCCTTTTAAGCAAAACTGACCATCCCAGAATTTCACCATCTCGGCCACGTCCTGCCAGTTCATTGACGGGTCCAGCATGTTGGTAAAATAATCCCCTATTGAGCTGGTGGCGCCTTTCATTTTAATGTGCGCATCCAACTGAGGCAGGGCGAATTTCTCATGAGTCAGGTAGTTTATTCCCCACGCAGGCTTACTGGCAAATTGCCACAATCCGGCCAGGTTAAGTCGAAACGGAATGGAAAATCCGGTGCGTAAATCCCGTTCCCGATTACCGCCGGTAATGGAGTCCACGGTCAGCATCATAACCTGAATGCCTGACTCTTTGGCGCGCTCCATCATGGCCTTGTTGAGGCCGCGATCTTTGTGAAAATAGAACTGATATACCTGTGGTGTGGCGTATTGTCTGGCTATTTCTTCCATGCTGACGGTGCCCAGCGATGACACGCCAAACAGGGTGCCAAACTGTTCTGCGACAGCAGCCACAGCGCGCTCACCCTGATGATGGAACAAGCGTTGCAGGGCGGTTGGTGACAGATAAACCGGCAGTTTTAATTCCTGCCCCATGACGTTCACACCCAAATCAATATCTTTGACACCAGTGAGTACCCGGGGAATGAGATCACAACTTTGAAATGCGTCTGTATTGCGGCGCAGTGTGGTTTCATCATCCGCCCCGCCATCAATATAGTTGAAAATCGGGCCGGGCAAGCGTTTACGTGCCAGATTGCGAAAATCATGGAAGTTATAACACTGGCTTAATCGCATGGTTGTTTTCCGTTTTTGTGTTTCACCAGGCTGCCGCCAAAAGGAAGCTGCCTGCAAGGAAACCTGCGGTACATACCGCCTGTCATAAACAATTTCAGATTACACAATACCAGAGCCGGTGGCATTCGGGTCACGGGGTCGCAACTCCGCCATGGCCGCGCGATACCCGGCGCTGCGATACACACCTAATGGATTGATCGCGGCCCCTTTTTGGTAGCGGGCCATTGCCAGTATCGGTGATACGTCCAGGTTAAACGCATTTTTTAGCTCCAATGAGGCCATCAAGGCATCGTTTTCTTGCTGATAACCGTACAGTGCTTCGCGGTTTACCAGTAAAGCTTTGACATAGGAACGTTGCACTTCAATCGCTGAATTTATCAAGCTTTCTGCCGGGTCGGTGACATTGTGTGACTGGTCCAGCATGTAAGCGGGATTGAACTCAGCTTGCTGACGGTGCTCAGCATCCACCAGTTCATTGAAAATCAAAAATTGCTGGTACGGGTGCAATGAGCCACTATCCAAATCGTCATCGCCGTATTTACTGTCGTTAAAATGAAATCCGCCCAGTTTTTTAAACTGAATTAATCGCGACACGATCATTTCAATGTTGGTATTGGGCGCATGGTGACCCAGATCCACCAGGGATTTGCATTTAGGTCCCAGGTGCATCGCGGCCAAAATGTTAGAGCCCCAGTCCTGAATAATCGTGGAATAAAAAGCCGGCTCGAACATTTTGTGCTCGATGTGCATTTCCCAGTCATCCGGCAGGCCTTTGTATATCTCCTCCATGCTGGCGAGGTAGCGTTCAAAGGCCCGTTGGAAATGTTGCTGACCAGGGTGATTTGAGCCATCACCCACCCACACTGTCAGGCTTTTAGCGCCAAGCTGTTTCCCGTATTCAATACAATCCAGGTTGTGCTGAATGGCAAGTTCACGGGCCGCTTGTTGGGTATTGCTCAGGCTGCCGTACTTGTACGACACTGCCTGTCCTGGCTGGTCCTGAAAGGTATTTGAATTTACCGACACCCATTTTATGCCGTATTCATCCGCTTTTTGTTTAAGCGCTGAGAAATCCTCAACGTTATCCCAGGGAAAATGTGGTGAGACACTATCGGTACAGCCCGACAACTCATTGATCACCGCGCAGTCTTCCAGCTTTTCCCAGATATTTCGCGGCTCACCTTCACCCGGAAAACGGGCGAAGCGGGTACCACCTGTGCCGGTGCCCCAGGAGGGCACTGCAACCTGAAATTTGCCTGCCAACGCAGTAATCGCATCAATATCGATATTGTTCCGGGCAAGCTTATCCCCCAGTGCGGCATAATCTGCATCCAGTGCCGCTTTCTGCTTGTTATTGTCATCGCTGATTATGACTGCATCAATTCTTCGTAACATAACTTACCTCTTATCTCAGGAATGCTTCATGCAGACCACCGTCTACACTCAGCACTTGCCCGGTTGTTTTGCTCAGCTGACCGGAGACCAAAAGAAACGCCGCTTCGGCTTGATCATCTGGTGTAATAGGTTGTTTGGTCAAGGTACGCTGAGCATAGAATTCTGCTAATTTATTCCGCAAGGCTTCAGTACTCTCATCGGTATTATGACTGATATTGTACTTCCTTAGCGATGAAATCACCCGGTCCCGAGGGAACATGTTACTACCCTGAACAACGGTTGCCGGCGCCAGCGCATTGACATTGACCAGTGGTGACAGCGTTACCGCCAGCTCACGTACCAGGTGGTTGGCTGCCGCTTTACTGGTATCGTAAGCCAGTGACCCTTTTTTGGATACGGCACCATTGACACTCGTGGTTAGTACCATTGAGCCTTTTAGCCCTTGTGCTTCCCATATTTTCTGTGCTGTAGAACCTACGACATAGCCACCCTTAACGTTAACGCTGAAGCTCAAGTCGAATATTTCATCGTTTTTCGCCAGATCCGGCCCCTCAGCAATAAATACACCCGCTGTGACAATCAGCTTGTCTATTCCGCCATAGGCCAATAACACCTGAGTAAACATCTGCTCGACGGTTTGTCGTTTAGTTATATCAATTTCTAACGCAATTGCCGGACCGCAAGCTGAAATTCCGCTCCCTGCAACACCAATGCCCTGCCCATAGATATCAGTCAGTTCTTTCGCGGTGCGTTGTGCATTTTCCATGTTCAGGTCAGCACACACGACATGAGCCCCTTCTTTTGCTACGCGATGCGCCGTTGCTTTACCAATGCCATCGCCTGCGCCGATAATAACCACCACATCTCTGGCTAATGGTTTTTCCGGTGGCATACGTTGCAATTTTGCTTCCTCCAGCGCCCAATACTCAATGTCGAACGCCTCCTGGGGAGGTAAAGCGGTATACTCAGATATGGCTTCGGCACCCCGCATAACTTCAATTGCACAATTGTAAAATTCTGCGGTAACACGTGATTCACTCTTGTTTTTACCCCATGCAATCATTCCGATACCAGGGATGAGTACTACTGTGGGGCTGGGGTCACGCATAGGCGGAGAATCCGGGCGCTTGCAGGCTTCGTAATAAGCCGTGTAGTCTTCGCGGTATTTTTTCAGTCCCGTTTTGAATTTTGAAATCAGCGCTGCAACGTCATCTTGCTGGGGATCAAAGTCAACCAGCAAAGGTTTGATTTTTGTGCGCAAAAAGTGGTCAGGACACGAGGTTCCAAGCTCAGCCAGGCGCGGCGCGTCTGCGCTGTTTACAAAACGAAGTGTCGCATCATCGGTTTGCACCGTGCCAATAAATTTTACTTTGTTGGAGATTAGGCCCCGCGCAACCGGCAGGAATTCTGTGAGTAGTGCGGTGCGCGCGTTTTCGTCCAGTGACTGATATTTTTGACCGCCAAATGTCAGTTCACCTTTGTCCTGTTCATCGATGAATCGGGCGGCTGTTTCAATTACCCAAAGCGACGTTTCATAACAGCTTTTACTTTCAGAAGACCAGTTGGTGTGACCATGCTGACCCAACAGGATCCCCCAGATGTCGGGATTGGCAGCATAAGTGTCTTCACAGAGTTTGGCCGCTTCCCAACCCGGACGCATCCAGGGAACATAAGCCAGTTTGCCTCCCCAGATGACTTCTGTGAGTTCTTTTTGTGCCTTGCATGATGCAACTGAAATCACCGCGTTGGGATGCAGGTGATCAACATGTTTTTCATCAATCATGGAGTGAAGCGGTGTATCGATTGAAGATGCCCTTGGATTTAAGCAAAAATTGCAGTGCTTAAACATGCCCACCATGCGGTCTTCACCCGCTGATTTATAACCTTTATCCGGGTAATTCTGATAAACATCATCCAGTGCATTCAGTTTGTCCTGATATAAAGAAGAGAAGTTCTCTTTTTCTGAGGTGCGCAGATCGCCGCCCGAGCCTTTTACCCAAAGTACTTCCACTTCTTTTCCGGTCAGTGGATCAACTTCAGTTAACTTTGCTGACGTATTGCCTCCGCCGGTATTCGTAATTCGCTGATCTTCCCCCAGCTTGTTGGAGCGATATACCAGGTTTTCAACGGGGCTGAGTTGATCGGCCACCTCGTCTTCCCATAGGTATTTTACGTGTTTGTATTCATCTGGCTGATAAGGCATGTATGAGCACCCTGTGATGTTAAATAATTGGAACTGGAAAATTGTGAGAACTACAGTTCATTTGTGACTCAATATACATCCAAATCGGTCTTTGTCAATCATATTCAATCATAAAGGTGGCAAAAATTTACATTACATTCCCAAATATTTTACAATTTCACGGGCTGTGATTCAGGGATTGTGTCTATCGAAACAGGATGTAGCGCAAAACAACAGGGGTATTGCACTGATTTTCCGGTCTGGCAACTGATCTCCGTATCGCCGCGACTTTTTTTAACAAGAAGGAAAAGCAATCTGGCTGGTGGTGTATTGCATGATAAATAGGCAGGTTAAAACACAATGTACTGAGGTTAATCCGATAAATAACCCTGTGAAAAAGCGGAAAAATCAACTCATATTCAGTCAAGGTGTGGTCATATGATTAAATTTGAGCGAAAAGCCATTTAACTGCTGCTGATATCTGCTTATTCTGTTAACCGGGGCGCTGAACCGGGCAGGGAGTTGAGGCCTGACCGGCCAGAGTGGGTACCACTGCCAAGCGATAGTGAATGGCAGCGGTAGGCAGTTAAACTGATTTTTTACCGGTTAACACCTGAGCAACAGCCGCGCGCCAGCCGGCCAGCATGCGGTTGACGTCGGTTTCAGACATGCGGGGTTGAAGCACGGGCTTGTTAAACCCGGTATCTGAAAACGCCGTTACTGACGGGTATATTTTCAGTGCCAGCAATCCCATCATGGTCGCTCCCAACGCAGAGCATTCGGGAGTGGCTGATACCTGCAGGTCTGTGCCAATCATATCTGCAGTAAATTGCATGAGTTGCTGGTTGGCCGTTGGGCCGCCATCCACTTTTAGGGTCTGCATGGCAATGCCACTTTCGGCCTGCATCACATCAAGTACGTCCCGCAACTGATAAGCGATAGAATCAAGTGCGGCTTTTGAGACATGGCGCCGATCTGAGTGACTGGACAAGCCGACAATAGCGGCCCGCGCACCGGGCTCCCAGTGGGGCAGTCCCAGCCCCGAAAATGCCGGGACCAGATATACACCGCCGCTATCTGACACCTGCGCAGCAAGCTCTGCAATTTCCGCAACGTCTTGCGCCAATCCCAGTTGTGTCTGTAGCCAGCTCAGGGTTGACGCTGAATTGATAATGATGCCTTCAAACGCGTACACAGGTTCATTATCCTGGACCCAGGCCAAAGCAGTGAGCACGCCCTGGTCTGAAAAACGTGGCTTGTTGCCGATATTCAGCAATACTGACGAGCCCGTACCCAATGTTGCTTTTGCATCACCGGGAGCAAAACACTGTTGTGCGAACAGCGCAGCCTGAGAATCACCCATAACACCCGCCACAGGCAGTGGTTTGTCGATGATGCCGGCAAAATCAGTTTCGCCGAAAAAGGCGCTGCTCTCTCTGACTTCCGGCAGGGCGTTCATGGGAACCTGCCAAAGCGAGCACAGTGCTTCATCCCACTGAAGATCATGAATGTTGTACAGCAGCGTTCTGCTGGCATTGGTTGGATCTGTGGCAAACACCTGACCCTGCGTAAGCCGGTAAATCAGGTAACTATCAATGGTGCCAATCAAGGCTTCACCGCTCTCAAGTCTGGACCTGAGCTGCGGATGATTGTCCATCATCCACAAGAGTTTCGAGCCGGAAAAGTAAGGATCCAGCTTCAGGCCACTGCGCTCGTGGATCAGCCTGTCATGCCCGGCGGCGCTTAGAGATTCACAAACCGGCTCACTGCGTCTGCATTGCCAAACAATGGCTGGGTATAGTGGCTTGCCGGAGCTGCGCTCAAATATCACCACCGTCTCACGTTGATTGGTGATACTCACGCCAACAAGTTGGTCGAGGCTGTTGTGATGGCGCTGCAGCAACTGTTTTACGGTGGCCAGGGTATTTATCCAAATTTCTTCGGCATCATGCTCAACCCAACCCGGTTGCGGGTAGTGCTGTTTGTGCTCCCGTACCGCTTTATCTAACACCGCGCCTGAACTGTCAAACAGCAGTGCTTTGGTGGCAGAGGTGCTTTGGTCCAGTGTAATTATCATCGACATAGTTAATTGTTCACGAGTCTTAGCATGGATTCGGCAAGGCCTTCCATCGACATGCCATAGTGGCGAAAAATATCAGCCTGGCTTCCTGTTACCGTGTATTCATCCGGAATACCCATGATTTTAAAGCGCGGCTTATAGCTGGACTGGGCAATGATTGCGGCGCAGGCTTCGCCCAATCCACCATTGACCATATGCTCTTCAACTGTGAGTATCGCGCCACACTCCTGGGCACAACGCAGAATAGCGGCTGAGTCCAGCGGTTTTATCGTCGGTACGCTGATCACCCGGCATGATATGCCTGCGGTTTGTTGTAAATGCTCAGCTGCCAGTAAAGCGTGAATGACAGTTTCTCCTGTAGCGATAAATGCAGCGTCCTGGCCGTCTTTCACCACCCGACAGCGACCAGGCACAAAGGGGTCATTTCCGGGCAAATTAAACAACGGTGCTTTTCCTGCCCGGATATACACCGGGGATGCCAGTTGCGCCGCCGCTTTAACGGCTTCCTGCATTTCATAGTTATCTGCAGGCGACATAATGGTTATATTGTTAACTGCCCGCAATGCTGCAATGTCGTGTAGCGAATGATGCGTTGAGCCCAACGCACCATAGCTGACGCCGGCACTGATACCCACCAGAGTAACCGGATTATCTGAGTAGGCAATATCATTTTTAACCTGTTCAAATGAGCGCGCGGTTAAAAAGCAGGCAGGAGAGACGGCAAAGACGTTTTTGCCTACTGATGCAAGACCGGCAGACACACCCACCAGATTTTGCTCGGCAATGCCCACTTCCACAATTTGTTCTGGTAGTGCCTGCCCGTAAGGAGCCAGTTTACCTGAGCCCCGGGAGTCACTGGTGACGGCCAGGATATGCCTGTCCTGTGTAGCCAGATCCTGTAGTGTGGCGGCAAAGATTTCCAGGTTGGCTTTGCCCATCGACAGGCCGAGATTTTCGGCGGTTTGTTTCGCTTTTGGGGAATACATTGACGGCGCTGGTGCACTCATAAAGAACCCTCCGTGAGTTTTGCTATCGCGGTTTCAATTTCTTTCAGTGCCATGATTTGTTCTTCGTCCGATGGCACGCCATGGTGCCACTTGGGAATGTCTTCCATAAAGCTCACACCTTTTCCTTTGATTGTCTTCGCAATAATCATGCTGGGCTTACCGGCCTGTAGTGGTGCGGCCAATGCTGCACTGAGTTGCGTTAAGTTATGACCATCGACTGTGCTGACCGCCCATCCGAAGGCGGCAAACTTTTCGGCCAGTGGCTCGTTGTTCATCACCTCAGAGGTGCGACCGGAGATCTGCAGACTATTGCAGTCAATAATGGCGGTTAAATTATCAAGCTGATAGTGAGACGCTGCCATGGCGGCTTCCCAATTAGAGCCTTCCGCCATTTCGCCATCTCCCAATAGCGTAAATACCCGAAAGTTACGATTGTCTTTGCGCGCTCCTATGGCCATTCCCGTTGCAATGGGCAATCCATGACCCAGGGCGCCGGTGTTTTGCTCTACACCTGGTACCTTTCTGGTGGGATGGCCGACAAAATGCGACTGATAGGCGCACAAGCTTTCGAGTTCTTTCTCATCGTAAAAACCCTGGTCTGCAAGTACCACAAATAGTGCCTCAACCGAATGTCCTTTACTTTGCACAAATCGGTCGCGATCCGGTGATGTGAAGGTGTCCGGTGACACATTGAGAATGCGGTTATACAAGACGTTTAATATGTCTATGCAGGAAAGACTCCCCCCTGTATGCCCGGCACCCGCACTTTTAATCCAGCGCAAAATATTGTGCCGATACTGCAGTGACTTAAGGGTTAGCTGTTCGTTTGTGTACATAAAATACCCTTTCAAACTTTGATTTACAGTTACTGTTCTATATTCAATATATTCCGAAAATAACCTTTGATCCAGATGTATCGTAAATAAATAACTTTCGAATACTTGCGTTTTTCGCAAATGGGTGTTTAGATGTAGGCATGACGCGTAAACAGGTTTACATTTAGGCTCGCAGGATTATCCAAACCAAAATCAATACGCGCTGTCAGGGCTGTGCTCTGCTGAAGCGGCGTTGAATGCTTCGGAAGCGATGTAATAAGAGCGAGTTAAAAAATGGGAACTGACGTTCATGAAAGATAAAAAAACAAAGAGCAGGGGTTTAGGCGAAACCCGGCGCAAGAAAATGCTGGAATGGCTGCGGGAAGAGGGCAGTGGTCGGGTGCAGGTACTGGCGAAAGCCTTCGGGGTTTCAGAGGTAACCATCAGGCAGGACCTAGAAAAGCTGGAAGCGGAAAACCACGTGGTGCGGGAACACGGTGGCGCTTACCTGAAATCAGTTCCTGAACAGGTGCGGGCGATGACCCTGGAACACCAGGAAAACCGCGAAGCCAAACACAAAATTGGCCTGGCTGCCGCAGCGTTAGTGCAGGATGGTGAAACCATCATTCTGGACTCCGGCTCAACCACAACGGAAGTTGCGGCAAATTTATTTGGACGAAAAGAGATCACGGTGATCACTAATGCACTCAATATTGCTCTGATGTTGGGTGGCGACCGCAACTTTGATGTGCACATGACAGGCGGGCATTTTAAAGCGCCTACCTTGTCGTTAAGTGGTGAACGCTCGGCTGATTATTTTAATGGCTTGTATGCCAGGCGTTTATTTTTGGCCACGGCCGCGCTGGATATAAAACACGGTCTGTCGTATCCCTCGTTGTCGGATATTGCGGTGAAACAGGCCATGATGAAATCCGCTGAATCCATTTGTCTGGTGGCGGATTCAAGCAAAATCGGTTTGCGTTCATTTTGCGTACTCGGGGGGCTGGAACAGGTCGACATGCTGGTAACTGACAGCGGCATTACCCGGGAGCAGCAACAACAAATTGAAGACATCGGGGTGGAAGTCATTATTGCATCCTGACCCGGTTACAACTTGATATGTATAAGGATACAAAAATGAAGACGAAGCAAAAATTCGGTGCCGGTATCTGGCACTTTGCAACCTATGTTGACCGCTATGCAACTGATGGCTATGGCCCGGCACGGGGCCTGCTTGAAATGATTGATTTGGCGGGGCAGGTGGATGATTTATCCGTTGTGGATATCAATTTCCCGTTTGTTGATAAGTCTTTGTCCTTAGACAAGGTTGAAGCGGCTTTAAAGAAAAACCACTTATCAGTGGTGGGCATTACCCCGGAAATATACACCCGCCAGTTTGCCAAAGGGGCTTTTACCAACCCTGATGCAGGCATCCGTCGTCTGGCAAATGACATGGTTAACGAGGCCGCGGATGTGGTCAGACGTTTTGGCGCTGATTATGTCAAACTCTGGCCGGGACAGGACGGCTGGGATTATCCTTTTCAGGTGGATCACAAAGAAATTTGGCAGCTCAGTGTCGAGGGCATCGCTGCCGTTGCCAGTGACAACCCGGATCTCAAGTTTGTCATTGAGTATAAGCCGCGTGAACCGCGCGCGCATATGAGCTATGACAGTGTTGCCAGAACATTGTTGGGCATTGAGAAAATGGGCTTGCCGAACGTGGGTATCTTGCTGGATTTCGGTCATTCCTTATACGGTGGTGAGTCACCTGCAGATGCAGCCCAGTTGGCCATTGATCACGGTCGCCTGTTTGGTATGGACGTGAACGATAATTTCCGTGCCTGGGACGATGATATGATTGCCGGTTCTGTGCATCCGATGGAATTGTTTGAGTTTTTCTACACCCTGAGAAAGAACAATTGGGAAGGTGTCTGGCAATTGGATCAATTCCCGTTTCGCGAAGACCCGGTTGCGACTGCAAACAGTGCCATCAGCTTCTTAAAACACATCGAGCAGGCACTCGACAACCTGGATTTCGAAGCCATGAAGGACGCACAAAAGCGCCAGGACGCCGTTACTGCTACCAATATTGCCAGAGACGCTCTGTTTCGTTCTTACTAATAGTAACCACAGTTTATCGACTCAGCAACAAAGCGAATAGAAACGACTCCGGTGTGTGCACCGAAGTCGTTTTGCGTTTGGGCTTCTGGTAACGGGTATTATTTCTCAACAGGATACTTATGCAACTCAATAGTTATGCCGAAATCATTGATGACTTTCGCCAGGGAAAGATGGTCATACTGATGGACGATGAAGACCGTGAAAACGAAGGCGATATATTAGTCGCCGCTTCTTTTGTCACAGCCGAACAGATTAATTTTATGGCAAAATATGGCCGTGGCTTGATCTGTTTAACCTTGACTGAAGCGCGTTGTCGCCATCTGGCATTGCCGTTAATGGTGCAAAATAACAAAAGTCAGCACAGCACAAATTTTACCGTCAGCATTGAGGCGGCAGAGGGCATTGATACCGGGATTTCCGCCGCGGATCGGGCCCGCACTGTTCAGGCCGCCATTGCACCGGATGCAACGGCGCAAGACCTTGTGCAACCCGGGCATATCTTTCCTGTTATGGCCCGTGCAGGGGGCGTACTTAGCCGGGCTGGTCACACGGAAGCGGGTTGCGACCTGGCACAACTTGCCGGCCTTGAACCGGCAGCGGTAATTGTTGAAGTGATGAACGATGATGGCTCCATGGCCCGCCGCGCCGACCTTGAAGTGTTCGCTAAAACCCATGATATCAAAATCGGCACTATCGCAGATCTTATTCAACACCGTATACATACGGAGCGCACGATAGAATGTGTGCGCGAGCGAACAGTGCAGACGGCGTATGGGGAGTTTTTACTGAAAACCTACCTGAATAACGCCACCAATGAACGCCATTTTGCCTTTGTAAAAGGTGACATCAGTGCACAGGACGTGACGTTAGTGCGGGTGCATGTCAGCAATGCAACCCGGGATATTTTCGCGCTGCAAGGCGTTGATGACGATGGCACGGCCTGGGATTGCCGGGCGGCCCTGGCCCGCATCAGTGAAGAAGGTTCGGGTGTACTGGTTTACATAGATCATGCCCAAACCAGCTCTGATCTGGAAGGTGAAATAGAGCGGTTAGTGAGTGGCCAAAAACGCCGACCAAATCAGGAAGCAGGCTACAAACTGGTGGGTACCGGTTCGCAAATTTTGCGGGATCTGAGGGTTAACAAGCTGCGCCTGCTCAGTGCGCCGGTGCGTTTTATGGCGCTGTCGGGATTCGGGTTGGAAGTGGTTGAATTTATTCCTCACGGCGATCCCTGCACAGCAAAATAGCCAGAAAAAACACCGACACGGGCGCTTAATCTCTACTATGGTGCCCGTTCTGGCGAATTGCCGCTATTGCGTTATCCACGCCGCGCTTTGACAGGGCCACACTCGCCAGCGGCGTTAAATTGTCCGGATATTCTTCCTGCTCAACAACGAGCCATTCTATGCCGCCGTAGCGAATACTATCCCGCAGGATCGAATTCCAGTTGAGATCGTCTTCCCCGATAATGGGGCGCTTGTCACTTGAGGGGGCATTGAGTTTTGCCTTAAAATGCGCCAGTTGCATACGCCCGGAATATTTTTTGATCATCTCTGAGGGTTGCAATCCGGCGCGATTGACCCAGCCGATATCCAGTTGCAGGATAAACGCGGGGTCGGTATTTTGTGCGATCTCATCCCAAAAGGTGTGTTGCTTATATTGGGTAAATTCCCGGTCGTGATTGTGAAAGCCAAAGCGCATACCGGCATCTGTTAGCTGACCGTGAATTCGGTTAAGTTCATCGATAAAGCGCGTTATATTCTCTGCATCGTCAGAACGCTTGTCAGATGGCAAAATGAGGGTATCTACACCTAAGCGCCGATATTTTTCGATCGTGGCGTTTATGTTTTGTGTACTGAGATCGGTGGTGCTGACGTGTGCCGAACTGATAACCAGCTTGTGTTTCGCCAGTAAGGCCAAAAAACCCGACGGATCATCTTCATAAGGACCGAAGTACCCCGCCAGTTCCACCCCCTGAAACCCCAGCTTTGCCAACTGAGCTATGGTGTTGTCAAAATCTTCTGTCAGTGGTGTTCTGACAGACCACAGCTGGACACTGACTTTGGGCAGGGATGAACGGGGTGAGTGCGATTGACAACTGCTCAGCAGCAGCGTGAAAAGCACCAGACTCAGGGATATCGGTTTCATATCAATCTCGATGTGGCTACTGTCAGCCTGTTAGTGCCAACCCCACCCATCAGAACAATGACGGGCAGGGGCCATTAAAGGGTTATCAGCCGTTTCCCGCTTGCCGGAATCAACTGTGCAGACATTAAACGCCAGTCAGGCGGCAGTGGCAACTTTAGTGTGATCAAAATCCTCACCTATGATGCCACCAATCAGGAAAAGCCCCGAACTACTGATAAAGCAGGCTGCACCCAGCAATAACGCAAAGTGATAATTGCCAAAGTAATCAAAAATATAGCCGTAGATATAACTACCGGAAGCCAGCGATGCTGCAAGAATGAACAGCAAAATGCCGAACAGTTTTCCATAGTTAACCAGACCAAAGTACTTGGGTACCAGATAAGCCATAAAGTCCACCTCTGCACCCTGAGCCAGGCCGAAACAAAACACTGCCGGCACACCTAACCAAAAGACTGCCGGTGCATCAGACAGGAAAATGAATATGCCCACTAAAGGGGTAAGCAGAAACAGGGCCGCGACTGCCGCAGGCCAGAAGCGATCCAGCAGCCAGCCGGAACTCAGTCGGCCAACAAAAATGCCGACAAAAAAGAACACCGCAAGACTGGCGCCTTCAGTGGAGGTGAATCCCTGATCGATTAGCAGGGGTTGCAATTGATGCATCATTCCGCCGACTGCCACATTTGAGGTCACTAAAGCGGCGGCCAATAGCCAGAATTTGGCACTGCGCAACGCGGCTTTCATGGCCATTCCACCGGTCTGAATATCATTGCCGCTGGTGTCTTGCGAGATGCTGGACAGGTACCCAGCAGGTGCCGGTTTAAGTGCCCAGGCCACAATCGGTAAACCAATTACCAAAGGAACCAGGGCAAAACACATGAAGCCGACACGCCATCCCCAGGTCTCGTTAACATAATTGAGCAGGGGGAACAGCACCATGCTAAACAGGGTGATACCCGACATAGTTACCCCCAGCGCCAATCCTCTGGAGGAGTTAAACCAGGTGTTTACGACTTTACTAAAAATCATTGGTCCGGTGGTCTGGCCCAGGAAGGTCATTGCCAGTAGCGTGGCGTAATAAACCCATATTGAGCCGGGCTGCAGACTTAGGGCGATATAACTTAACCCCAGGAAGCCCATACCAATGCAGGCCACCCGCCGACTGTCATACTTGTCAACGATCATGCCGAGTATTGGCAAGGTGAACAATGAAAGCACGCCAATGATATTGCTCAGCGCCATGTCGGCGCGCTCCCAGCCAAATTCCGCCTGCAGTGGAATAATAAAAATACTGTTCAGCATCGAGTACAGGCCGAGGCCCGTACCCATGCCCACTGATCCGGCTAACACAACACGCCAGCCATTTACCCATTCAGTTTTCATCTTGGTACCTGTAATTTAGTCATAGTACTAACAACGCTGTTCTGACTTGTTCAGCCCGGTGCTCAGTTTTGCACCGGCAAGATTGGCAGCCACACGGTCATTTCGCCCTTGTCTCTGTTATCCCACGCAAAATAGGGCACAAGGGTAACATCTACCTGTTTAAACGTTGGTGCCTGGTACTTTTTATAAAGCACCTCTGGCGAGTCGTTTCTGGGGTTACGGGTATAGAGTGTGCCTTTCAACACCCCTAAATCGACACCGCTGATGCGGGACTTTTCGAAACTGAATGCTGAATTGGGATCAATATGCAGGTCGGCAACGCTGCAACCTTCAGGAATGTCAGCACTTTCCAGACAATAGACAAGTGGTCCGCGCGTTATCGCGAGGTGGTTGCGGTTCTCTTCTACCAGGTTATGGCATTCGTTGAGTATCACCTCCATTGGCAAAGACAGTGCTATTTTATCACCCGTCTGCCATTGTCGGTTAATTTCGATAAAGCCATTGTGAGCCTGTTCCAGGTGCGTGGCTTGTTGTCCATTAATCTGCACCTGATAGGACTCTGCCCAGCCCGGGATACGCAGGTACACAGAAAAGGGAGCGTCAGCGTCAATGGATTCAATTTCAAATGCGATATCGCCTTGCCAGGGGTAATCGCTGCTGACTTTCATTGTAACTTTGCCGCCATCAGCCAGGGTCACCGCCGTTCTGCTGTCACCGTACATCAGAAATGCAATGCCATTTTCCCACACTACCGCGGCCTTATCTTGTGTTTCCGCAATGGTGCGCACAACGTTCGGGGGACAGCAAAAAGACGACAGGAAGTCCTCGCGATGACGGCTCCATTTCAGATCATAGGGCAAATCGTGGTCGTGAACACAACGCAGGGCATTGGTATAGAAATACTTGTCGCCATCCAGATTAATTCCGGAGATGGTACTGTTGTACAGTGCCCGTTCCATCTGATCTGCGTATTTGCCGTGCTGAAACGCATTCACCATACGATAGGCCCATAAATAACTACCAATACTGGCACAGGTTTCGTTGTAACCGTTGATGTTTGGCAGCTCATACGCCCGACCAAAAGACTGATGGGTGCGCTGGATAGCGTCATAGTCATCACCGCCGTACGGCGACACACCATCATATAGTGGTGCGCAACCCCCGGTGATATAGGTTTTTTTGGACACCATGTCCTGCCACACTGCCTCCAAAACGGCGCGATAATCTTCGTCGCCTTTGCCCAAATACAGGTCGGTCAGTCCGGCATAAAGATACGTGGCGCGCACGCCATGACCCAAGATTTCACGATGTTCTTTGAGCGGGTGCCTGTCCTGATTATCATCGGTACCGTCAGGCACCATATCTCTTAACAAAATCAGTTTTTCCAGCAGGTTGAGATACTGCTCGTCGGCGGTTGCCTGATATAGCTCTGCAAGGCCCATGTAATGAGACGGACAAACCGCTGTACGCGGAGTCGCTTCTTCAAGGTTGTCAAATTGGGTCTTCAGCCAGCCAGCCGCCTTTTTGGCAAGGTCCAGCAGTTTAGTCTGGCCGGTCATTCTGTAGTGTATAACCCCGGCACTCATTAAATGCCCCATGTTAAACACTTCAAAGTTATTGATATCTTCCAGCGGATTGGTTTCCCCGGTTCTGGCGCGTTCAATGGCTTCCATGGTAAAGATATAGCCATCGTCGCGCTGTACTTTGGCGATGGTATCGATAATGTAGTCGAGGCGCTTCAGCCATTCTTCATTGTCTGAATTGGCATAGACCCTGATCGCCGCTTCCAGCCATTTGAACAGATCACCATCCCAGAAAGGAGGGCCAGAGTGTCCGCCTTCATTGTCTGATTCACCCACCGCCAGCTGGAAGTTTTCCCAGCAGTGGCTGACTTCCCTGTTGTCCAGAATGCTCCACATATGCGGGACCATTTTGTCCCGACAAAAATTCCATCTTTCTTCCCAGAAACCACCGGTCCATTCGCTACTAATTTCGCCTTTTGGTAAAAGAGCATTCATTACATACCACCTTAAATTCAGATTTATACTGTAACTGGTTCGCCTGAGCACGGGTAACGCCAGTCGCTTTCGTGCTGTGCCTTTTTGCATTGGAGCAAGGCCGGAAAAACCAACCTGTTACTTTGTTTAATGTTGCTGACTTGTAACTCTGAGTGATTACTGTCGTACAACAGGGTCACATTTTATTAACATCAGATTTAACATTATCATTCACTCGCCGCTCATTCAACTCAAAAATAGACAAAGTAACTCATAAGTTTTCAAAATAGCTCACAAAATGGTAACAAATCCTTTACCACAAGTTGAATTGTGGGTTTTAGCAGGGCGAATGTCGGGGGTTTTTGCGCTGTTAGGGTTTTGTAGTGTGTTGACAGTTAAAGTGATACTCACCTGATTGCAATTGCATACTGATAAAACCATTACAGTGTTGAATAGCAGAAATGCCCGCGCTGTCTTGTAATACAGTGCCGCTTTCGGTGATTGTCTTTATGTCTGTTACCGGCAGATGCAGGGTGGCTGTCGTGTTGGCCGGCACTTTTGTTTTATAGTGCAATGCGTTGTCCTCTATCCACCAGTGACTGGTAATTTTGCCATAGGGTGACTGGTACCAGGCGTCTACCGCTGAGATTTGACCGTTGCCGTCGATTTCGGGCCGAAGCGCAAAGGTTTTAAATCCTGGTGTTGCCCGCTGAATGCCTGCTGAGTGACTCATCAGCCATTGTCCGACGGCGCCAAAGGAGTAATGATTGAAAGAATTCATGCTGTTGTTTCCGGCAAAACCATGTTCAGTGGTATAGCCGTTCAGGCGCTCCCAAATTGTTGATGCTCCCTGACGCACTGAATACAGTAATGACGGGTATTGATCGTTCAGGAATAACCGGTAGGCAGTATCACCGTAGCCATGGGCGCTCAACGCATCTCCTATCCATGCCGTGCCGATAAACCCGGTCATCAGGGAATATTCCGGTCGCACTATGCCGTTGTCGTCACTGGCTTGTCGCGTTACGCAGTTATTGAGCCTGGCCGCAAAACGGGCGGTATCCTGGTCTTCAAAAACGCCAAGGGCTAATCCAATGGCATAAAAACTCTGTGTGTCGGCAGTATCTGCCAACAGGGTATTGAGAAATGCTTTGCGCTTGTGGTAACGCCCTTTCAGGGAAGCTGCATCCTCTTCGTGGCCCAGCAAAGCAGCAGTTTTGGCGACGATGCCCAAAGCATACACATGATAAGCCGTCGCCGGAAAGGCCGCTCCTAATTGTTGGTTTTGCGGTCCCAGCCAGTCGCCCAGCTCCTGATCGCGGCTTAGTCCGGTGGCCGGGTCGAGTGTGGTATCCAGGTAATTCAGGTAGTTCAACATGGCGGTATAGTTTTCTGCCAGTATCCCAATATCATTAAATTGCCAGTAGATTTCCCATGGCAATACGATACCGGCACAGCCCCATAACAGGCCGCCAAAACCGCCATCAATCGGCGCAATATCCGCATAGCGCCCGTTGTCAGACTGGGTATCGCGCATACTTATCAAATGTCGGCGCAAGAACTGAGAACAATCACTGATGTAAGACGCCGTGCGGCTAAACACGCTGATATCTCCCGACCAGCCCATTCGTTCATTGCGTTGCGGGCAATCGGTGGGCACAGATAAGAAGTTATCAATATTTGACCACACAATGTTTGACCATAGTTTGTTCAACCCGGTGTCAGAGCTTTGATATCCGGCGGTTAATTCGGCAATGGAGCTGATCACAACCCCCTGCACAGCTGTCAGTGGCAGCGCAGTTTCGATGCCGGTTATTTCGATGTACTGAAACCCGTGGAAGGTAAATCGGGGCTGATAACACTGTTTGCCCGCCTTCATTATGTATATATCCTGACTGAGGGCTGCGCGGTAATTCTCGGTCAGAATCATACCGGCATTGGCGCCTGATTCCGGGCGGTCCGGATAACACATTTCTGCGTAACGCAGGGTTACAACCTGCCCAGCTTGGCCTTGGTTAAAGTCAATACGCGGCACTCCGACAATATTCTGCCCAAGGTCGTAAACAAATACCCCGGGGCGCACCTGCCGGACTTCCCGGGCGCTGATTACTTTGAACTCACGGGCCGGCTCCCCTATTTGCCCAATCAGTGCCTGTTGAGTGAAGTCTAAATGTTGTGGCTTTTTCCTGAGATTCGGATGTGTCCCCTGCGTCACTGTGCCTGTTAGCGGAACTTCGTGGGCGCGTGTCCAGCGTGAGGTATTAAAACCCGGCTCGCTCCAGCCGGCGACTGAGTGCGCTTTGTTTGCGTCATACACTTCACCCTGTATCAGGCTGCCGTACACTACCGGACCTTGGTTAAAAAATTGCCAGTGCTGATCATCTGAAACCTGCACATCGCGGCTGCCATCCTGATACTCGACAACCAGTTTTACCAACAATGATTGCCGGTCGCCAAAGCCATGCCAGGTGTTGCCAAAGCCCAGCATCCCGCTCCACCATCCCTCGGCCAACTGAGCCCCCATTGCATTGCTACCGGCGCGGAGAAGATCGGTGACATCATAGCTTTGGTACAGATGCGTGCGGTTGTACTGGGTCAGCCCCGGGTTGTAATAATCGTTGCTTATTCGCTGGCCATTAATGAAAAACTCATAGATACCTCTGGCCGTAACATACAAACGAGCTTTGGTGATTGTCTGCGCTTTTAGTGCAAACTCCCGGCGTAGCATAGGCATACTGTTGCGGCTGGGATTCGCCAGTATACAAAGCCCGTCAACTCCACCAGTCAGCGCATAGTGCCCGTTTTCAATAACAAAAGATCCCGTCACTATCTGATCGGAAAAGATGCTTTGGTGTGGCGTCGGATGTTCTCTGAACAGGGTATTGCGCGGTGCGTGGACGTTGTTTATTGCAAGGTTTTTAACCTGGGCCTGCTGGCCCGGCTCTACTAAAAAGCCTATATGATTGAGCATGCCGTAGGTTATTACCCGATGATCGTTCCCGGCGGGATTCAACGGTGCTCTGGCACCCTGAAGCAGTGGCCTGAGTGGTGGAAATCTGGGATCGGCCGGTGGCTGTACGACAGTGTTGAGGAAGAAATCTGCCTGATTATTTAGCTGCACCGTCAAGGTACCATAGGCGTTATGGATCAAAAGATGATGAAACTGATGTTGGTTATGGTGATTAATAACCGAGGGTTTTACAACATAATCAAATAGCGGTTTGTCGGGCACATCATCGGCACTGTAACCGGCCCGATAAAAGCGCAAATGCGCAAAACCACCCCGACGGGATATCTCACCCACATCAAGCTCTACCCTGAAATAGCTTTGATTTACGCCATTGTGCAGTTGATAGATGTTTTTGTCTTTGTGACACAGTCGCGGATCATTGGCGGCCAGCAGTATTGAAGCCCGTGTGCTGCCGGGGTCAATATGCAAATCTGCCGACAGATTATACAGCGGCAGATAATCAGCGTATAAACACAAATCGCTGTCGTCACCACCAATCCACTTTGCACCTTCCCACGCGCTGATGTCCGAATTCATCAGGCCGGTTTCAAACCACGATTCGGCTTCAAGAGTGTCTGCATTTTGATCCCAAACCGTGACCGCCCAGTTGTAGGTTGTGCAAGCCTGCAGGGGCCAGCCCTGATAAACAATGTGTAAAGAGTCAGATGAGAACACCCTGCCGGAATCCCATGCGACTTCGTCATTGCTGTTTTTTACCAGGATGCGATAGGCCTGCTGATATTGGCCGCGTATCCCCCTGGCATTAGCCATTTGCCAACTGAAGCGCGGCTGAGTGACGTCAATACCCAAGGGGGTTTGACGGTATTCAACCTGCAAGCGGTGCAACGAGCCTTGACTGGTTTTCATGTTATCTCATTATTCTGTGACGACCCCCTGTGGCTTTTTTGAAGGTTTCGTCTGCTATCATAGATATCAGACTAGCGAGTCAGAATGTTAAAATCAATAACAATAATCAATATCGCTCATAAGGTGTCATTTGGTTTTGTTGTTTCATTTTCTTAACTGTCAGTTAAATCACTGTTTTTATCGAAGGTGGCGCTAATGTGGCGCAAGATAAAAATCTGTAGCAATGGGCTGGCGGCTTTTATGTCGGGGTGTTCAGGCTGTTTCTGGCAGGTTTTTAGGTACCTTGTGAGCAGCCATAAGTCTGAATTATTCTTGTTGAACTTTTTTCAATCGCATGTAATCAAAATGTTGCTATTTAAGTCATTTGTTGTAATATCCGGAGCATGGTGCTTCGGCAACAGGTGCAATATGTTGATAAAATGTTGCAGGTTGAGTGCCCTTGCAAAGATAACAGGTCCGGATACATTTTCTGATTCACGCAGGCTGATACCCAATATAAGAGCTTAGCGGAAGTGTTTTCTGGCGCAAACTGGACGTTGAGTAGTATGCAGCCCGATAATTTAAAAGTTGAGTACCAGGCGAACCCGTTAGGTATTGATGTACTGCAGCCACGCTTCAGTTGGCAGATGCGTCATCAACCAGGACGCCGCGGCCAGAAACAACTGGGTTACCGTATTACAGTGTGTAATGTTGCTGGTGTGCTGTTTTGGGACAGCGGTGAAGTAAGCAGTGATCAGTCGGTGCATATCCTTTATCAGGGCAAATCTCTTCAGCCCCGCAGCCGCTACCAATGGCGGGTGGCGGTTTGGGATCAGGATTCGCAAGTCAGCGAAACTGAATCCTGGTTTGAAACCGGTCTGATGAATTCGGATATCAGCGCCTGGCAAGGGGCACAGTGGATTGGCGGCGGTGAAAATGACAAGCCTTTGTATGCCGACTACTTGCCACTGTATGACTTGTCTGTGGATGTTGAAATTGCGCCGGGGAGCCAGTGTGCCAGTATTATATTCGCAGCCAATGACCCTCGTTTTCTGGACAAGTATAAAAACATCTATCAGCAGGAAAGTGCTCTCAATGAAAGTTATTTCCGTGTTGAGTTGGATATTGCCGGGCTGGATGAGGTGCAGGGTCATGCCCGGCTGAACATTTATCGCGCCGGTTATCTACCCGAAGATAACCCGGCAGTGCCTGTGGCGCAGTTCAGAATTAAACACCAGGTGATTAACCAGGACAACCGTTACGCGCTACACCATCTGTTTATCCATAATGAATATGGCACCCTGACCATACAGCTTGACGGCAATAGCGATTTTTATCTTGGGGCACAACGACCCAAAACGCCGGTACTGTTTTCAGAAAAAGCCCGTGCCCCCATGATGCACGGTGCCAGGGTTTGCTTAAATGAGGAAGGCGGCGATCACGATACGTTACCCTACGGGATGCTGAACGCAATCGGATTTAGGGTGGAGCCAGAGCAACACGCCAGCTTTAGTAATCTGCGGGTCAGCAATATCCATGCGCCCAACAACAATGTGTTTTCCGAATCCCTGAACTTGCCTTACAGCGGCATATTTGCGGCACATCAAGCATCCCCTCATTTCCGGGTTGAAAACCAGCGCTACCAGATTTCAGGTGGCACTAAAGGCACCTTCATCGTGGCAGATCCCAGCCAAAATGGTATGCCGATGTTGCGCTCTGAGTTCGATCTGCAAGGCAAGACAATCGCCAGGGCGCGTCTTTACGTTACTGCCCGCGGCATCTACGAGTTTTATATCAACGGCCATCGGATTGGAAACGACTACTATAATCCGGGCCTGACACAATACAATGAAACCCATCTGTACCAGACCTATGATGTGTCGTCCTATATTTCATCGGGCAATAATGCCATGGGTGCCATGCTGGCAGAAGGCTGGTGGAGCGGGCTGTTAAGTTACGGTAATACCTGGCATTGCTTTGGTGATCAGCAATCGCTGCTGGCGATGCTGGTGGTCACCTTAGCTGACGGTACCGAATTGGTGTTTAACACTGATACCCAGAACTGGCAGTTCTTTAATCAGGGACCCATTACCTACAGCAGTCTGACGATGGGGGAAGTCTATGACGCCCGCAAAGAAGCTGAAATAAGCAACTGGAGTCAGGCGGGATTTAACGCGGATGGTTGGGTACCTGCCCGGCAGGTGCCGTTGGAAAACTCTGCTACCTCTGGCAGTCGGCCCAGCATGATGATTGAAGCTCAGCATCTGAGCTATGAAAACATGGCCCTGGAGGGGCAGGTTGGTGAGCCAGCCAGGGTATTTAAGACGCTGAATGCGCAAAGTGTTGAGGAAGTCCGGCCCGGGGTGTTCGTCTATGATATAGGTCAGAATATCGTGGGTGTGCCACAACTTGATTTTGAGAATGGCAACGAAGGTCAGCAAATCACCCTGCGCTTTGCCGAAATGTTGTATCCGGATTTACCTGAATCCGGCCCCAATGTAGGCATGATTCTGACTGAAAATTATCGCTCAGCACTGAGTCAGGATATTTATATCATGAAGGCGGGGCCGCAACGTTTTCAGCCGCGTTTTACTTCTCATGGTTTTCAGTACATTGAAATTACCGGCATTGACGAGCCTTTGCCGTTATCTGCAGTTAAAGGCATTGTTATTAGTTCCGTGTCCCGATTGACCGCCAATTACACAAGCTCAAATAAAAACGTCAATCAGCTCTGGTCGAATATCGTCTGGTCCAATATTGATAATTTTCTGTCGGTGCCCACCGATTGCCCGCAGCGCAATGAGCGTATGGGCTGGACCGGCGATATTAATGTGTTTGGACGCAGTGCCACTTTTATCAGTGACTCTTCGCAGTTTATCCGGCGCTATCTCAAAGCAATGCGGGACACTCAAAGCCCTGCAGGCCGATACCCCGACATTGCCCCGATAGGAGGTGGTTTTGGCGGTATATTGTGGGGCAGTGCTGGTATTACTTTGGCCTGGGAAGCATACCTGCAATTCAACGATTTTGGCTTACTGGCGGAGCATTACGCGTCAATGCAGGCCTATATGGACTTTCTGGACAGCGTCACGGATGAAAACACCGGATTTATTACCGATGACGGTTTAGGCGACTGGCTTGGGCCGCAACATCAGCAGGTTGGTTCCGCATTTCTGGCAACCGCCTATCAGGTTTATATTTTGAATATCATGCAGCAGGTCGCCCGCATTCTTGGCGACGAAAAGCAGGCTGCAAGGTTTCATCGCCAACACCTGAACCGCAAAGCGTTCTTCAACGATACCTTTGTGTCTCCGGATAAAAAGGCGCTTGGCTGGCTGACTTACGGCAATATTTGGGAGCCATCGGATTGCACCCCTGAATTTAAGGAAGCGGATGTGCAAACCGCCTATGCAGTAGGGCTGGCATTGGGGGCATTTGACGACTCTTTGACAGCGACCATGGCGGCCCATTTGGACCGGACAGTAAAGTCTAAAAACAAAGATGATAGCGGCATAGAGCGCCCTGAATATTCTTTGATGACCGGGTTTATTGGCACTGCCTGGGTGGCTGATGCACTCACTGAAAATGGTTACAGCGATACTGCCTACCGGTTGATCCAAAGCGAAACCTATCCGTCCTGGCTTTATTCAGTTGTTCAGGGGGCAACCACTATCTGGGAACGCCTGAATGGCTATACCGTTGAACATGGGTTTGCCGGTAATAACGGCATGAATTCATTCAATCATTATTCTTTTGGCGCAGTCGCACAATGGATGATTTGTCATTCGGCGGGCATTCAACGAGACAAACCGGGCTTTAAGCATTTTTTGCTGAAACCCGGTATTGATAATCAGCGGAGCATCACACAGGTAGATGCTTACTATGACTCGCCCTATGGCAAAATCCAAAGCAGCTGGCAAACCGAAGCCGGACAACTGCGTTATCAGGCCAGGGTTCCGGCGAATACCAGCGCCACATTAGTTCTGCCCGTGCAGGATACTGAAATGGTTACCGAAAGCGGCAGGGCGTTAGATGAGTGCGATGGTATTTCCCGTGTAGAAAAACACCCTCAGGGCGTGAGTTTACAACTTTTGTCGGGCTGTTACTCATTTGTCTGTAAGCTGCCAGGTCAGGCGGACTGAAAACACAATGAACAAGTCGGCATACCAAATACTGTCCGCCAGGTTATCGAGGTTTCTACCGGCTGAGCGAATTATCAGTGATTATGCTCAGCGCCTGGCGATGGGAGTTGATGCCAGCTTTTACCGGTTAGTTCCCGAACTGGTACTTATACTGGATACGGAAGAGGAAGTCGTACGGGTGGTAAAAGCAGCAGCTGACATTGGCCTGGCTGTTACATTTCGGGCTGCTGGCACCAGTTTATCTGGTCAGGCCCAGTCCGATTCCATTCTGATTACCCTGACGAATCGCTGGCGCAACCATGACATCCAGGATTTGGGGCTGAAAATTAAACTGGGGCCTGGAGTCATTGGGGCTGATGCCAACAAGTACCTGCTGCCGTATGGCAGAAAGCTGGGGCCAGACCCCGCGTCGATTAACAGCTGTAAGATTGGCGGCATTGCGGCGAACAACGCCAGTGGCATGTGCTGTGGCGTCGCGCAAAACAGCTATCACACCCTGGCCAGTATTCGCGTGGTACTTTACGACGGTGCGGTGCTGGATACGGCAGACCAGAGCAGTATTACTGCCTTTCGGACATCGCACGCGGTATTGTTGCAAAGCATTGCAAACCTGGCGGAGGAGGTGCGCAACGACACTGCTTTGCATGCCCTGATAAAACATAAATACAGGCTCAAAAATACCACCGGATATGCCATCAATTCACTGATTGATTTTGTTGATCCCATTGATATTTTGGCACATTTGATGATTGGCTCTGAGGGCACGCTGGGCTTTATCTCATCCATTACCTATCACACCGTGCGGGAAGATAAGTACCGCGCATCATCCATGGTGTTTTTTCCGGATATTCATACAACCTGCCTGGCGGTGAATGCACTCGCTGAGGCGAACGTCGCCGCTGTCGAATTACTGGATCGGCGCGCTTTGGCATCGGTCAGTGACATGCCTGGATTGCCGGCGTTTATCCATGATCTTGATAATAACGTTGCCGCGTTACTGATTGAAACCCGTGCCGCAAATGCCGACAAACTGGCAACACAGGTGCAGGCGTTGCAGGCGTTGCTGTCCACCTTTAAACAAACCAACTGTATTGCCTTTACTGACGACAGCGAACGCTGTGCTCAGTTGTGGGCTATACGCAAAGGCACGTTTCCGGCGGTGGGTGCAGTCAGAGAAAATGGCACCACTGTGGTTATTGAAGATGTGGCCTTCCCCCTTGAGCGCCTGGCTGAGGGGGTGGCTGCGTTACAGGCGCTGTTTGAGCAATACCGGTATCACGAAGCCATCATTTTTGGTCACGCACTGGAAGGCAACCTGCATTTTGTGTTTACCCAGGACTTCGGTACTCAGGTTGAGGTAGATCGCTACAAATCGTTCATGGACAGCGTATGTCAGTTGGTTGCGGTGGATTTTGGTGGCTCCCTGAAAGCCGAGCATGGCACCGGCAGGAACATGGCGCCTTTTGTGGAGCTTGAATGGGGACCGAAGGGTTTGGCCATCATGCAAAAAATAAAGCATTTGTTTGATCCGCAAAATTTGCTTAATCCCGGGGTGATTATCAATGACAATCCGCTGGCACATATCACGCATTTAAAAGCGTTGCCTGCCGCCAACAGCATCATAGATAAATGTATTGAATGCGGTTTTTGCGAACCCGTCTGTCCTTCTAAAGATTTGAGTTTTACGCCGCGGCAACGCATTACCCTGTTCCGTGAGATCAGCCGTTTAGAACGCTCCAAAGAGAATAAAGCATTGCTCGCTGAACTGGGACAGGCCTTCGACTATGCCGGAATTGATACCTGTGCAGCGACGGGGTTGTGTGCAGACCGGTGTCCGGTGGGAATAAACACCGGGGATTTTGTCAGGGAGCGTCGGCAACAGCGAAATCACAAACACCAGCGCACAGCCAGCTTGTTAGCCAGACATTTTGCCAGGGTTGAAGGGGTTTCCCGCTTCGCGCTGTCGGTGGTATCAGCTTTGCACAAGGTGCTGGGCGATCGCGCAATGAGTTGCCTGACCGGCGCTGCAAGAACGCTGTCGTTTAATCAGTTACCAAAATGGAACAAATTTACCCCACAAAAGGCCCGGTATCGCTGGATATCAGAAACGACAGGCAATCCCCCGGCAGCGAAAACGGTGGTTTACATGCCCAGTTGTGCCAGCCGGACGATGGGCCAGGCAATCGGTGCGAAGGAGCAGCGCTCACTCACCGAGGTTACCCTGAGCCTGCTGCAAAAAGCCGGGTTTAACGTTATCAGCCCTAACTTTGACGGGGAGTGTTGTGGCATGCCATTCCAAAGTAAAGGCATGGCCCAGGCCGCAGCACAGAAACAGCAATCATTGCTGGCACGCCTGGAGACGCTAAGCCAACAGGGCCGCTATCCTATTTTAATGGATACCAGCCCCTGCAGGGCTATGTTGCAGGGCGATGCCAGCAGGCATTTAGCTATCTATGAACCGGTGGCATTTGTCTCAGAGATATTGTCAGCGCATCTTAATTTCACGCCGGTAGATGACACTGTCATGCTGCATGTTACCTGTTCAAGCCGAAAAATGGGCCTGGCTGAGCAGATGCATAGCCTGGCAAGGCAGTGCAGCCGCAACGTGGTTGTACCGGAACATATTTACTGCTGCGGCTTTGCCGGTGATAAGGGTTTTACCACACCGGAGTTAAACGCCAGCGCCTTGTCTGGTCTGCGGGAACAAGTGCCGCAAGGCTGTAGCGCAGGGTATAGCAATAGCCGAACCTGTGAAATCGGTTTATCTCACCATGCCGGTATTGATTACCAGTCGATTTTATATTTGGTGGATAAAGCCACCACCAAAAACAAAGGGAATGCAATCCCATCAAACGGAAGTGGCAGTCACAGTGAATAAACATCAACGCTTTAGCAGGCAAATAGCCGCTTTTGTGGAGGCAACTGCCTGTTGTTTTTTCCTGCAATGAAATTAAACGTCAACCCAATCTACAAGAGGAAACAGTCTATGCGATGCAAGCCTATTCGATATTATCTGGTGTCTTTGCTGCTGATTTGGCTAACCGGTTGCGGCGTAATGGCTGCTGAACCATCGGTAGGCAATCACCGCGTTTTTGAAGCTGAGATCATAAACAATAATTCATACGAGAATAAGTTTAACGATGTGCAGTTACTGGTTGACTATGTCGCCCCTTCAGGCAAGAAATGGCCATTTTGGGGGTTTTATGACGGTGACGGCCAGGGTGGCGGTGATAAACAAACCGGCAATGTCTGGAAGATGCGTTTTATGCCCAATGAAACCGGGCGCTGGACTTACAGCTATCGCTGGAGTGATGGCACCAAAGGGGGCGAAGGCAGCTTTTTGAGCACGGCCGAAAATGCCGGCAAAGGTATGCTTCAACCGTATGAGAAAAACCCCCGTTGGTTTGCCTACAATGGGACGGAGCCGGTCTGGTTGAAGTCCTATTATGAAACGGGGCACGGGGGCATTGCTCAGGACTTTGACTGGATGAGCGACAATGTGTTTCAGCCTCTGATCGATAAAGGCTACAACCACTTACAGGTCAACTGGTTGATGTCACTGTGTTGTTATAAACAATATTACCTTGACGGTCCCAAACCCGACACGCTTGACCTGACACTCTACGAGGAAGGCAAAGCATCAAGCACCATGAAGCTCAATGTCTGGAAAATGATGGAGCAACGTGTCGACTGGTTAAATGATCGCAATGTCGGGCTATATATGTTTATCGGCTTCGACGGCAGCCGCAATGACGGGCCGCGCTGGGAAAGCCTGAGCCAGGATGAGCAAGAGTTCTATGTTAAATATACCGTGGCCAGGCTGGGTGCCTTTGCCAATATCGCTGGCTGGAATTTTGTCTGGGAAGTAGACGGCGGGCGAGAAACCCACGAACTGGGGTGGGCAAAGCTGATGCAAAAATACGACATTTTCAATCATCTGCGCACCTATCAGGATGAAATGCCACGGGAAAATCATTTTGAAAAAGATGCCTACAACTTTGCTGCGGTAGAAAACCATTTAATCGTGGCGCCGGATAAAACCATGGAGCGTTACAACTATTGGCGCACCGCCTGGACTCACTACATGGCCGCATTGGTCGGCTATAAGGGTAAACCTGTGTACATGATGGAAGGAAATGCCTTGTGGCAGCGTTACTGGCATCCGCGTTCCGGCGCCAGTCAGGACGATCTGCGTCAGGCGGCCTGGGCCACCACAATGGCGGGCGCATCCTTTAACTGGAATGGTGCTGAATCGGAAAAAGGCTTGTATGCCCGTGGTCGCTATGGCCTGCCGGTTTTTGAAGAAAATCCCTTTTATTTATCGTCACAGTACGTGGATATCATCGCGCATGTAATGAATAACGAAGTGCGGTTTCACACAATGACCCCACAAAGTGATCAACTCACCGGCCACGATCCTTTCCGGGTGTTCGCGCTGGTGGAAGAAGGCGAACAGTACCTGGTGTTTTCCATGCACGGCGAGCCTTTCTCGTTGTTTTTAGCCGAAGGGAGCTATGACAATAACATCTGGATCAACGCAAAAACAGGGGAAACCCAACCGGTGAAACCGGTTACCGGTTACGGTGCCCTGGACATCAGCGCTAAGGGAAACAACAACCGTGAAGAATGGCCCCGGGCTGTGAGTTTTACGCCTCCTGATACTAAGACCGACTGGGCATTGGCAATTCGCAAACGACCTCAGTCCTGACCTTATCTGACCCGGCTGCCCCCATGCAATTGTGATGGTGGGCAGTGCGGGATAACTTATCGATATCTTTGAGGTTAGTGAGCAGGCAGAGCAAGGCGTAAGCTGCAAAGATATCGCGTATTGGGCATTCGCCTTTGGAGATGAAAATGAAGAAAGTAGCAATATTGGGCGCAGGTGGGAAAATGGGGATCCGCCTGAGCAAAAACCTGGCGAAAACGGATTTTGATGTACGTCATGTTGAGGTGGCTGAACCGGGGGTTGCCCGTTTAAACGCTGAAGTGGGCGCTACCCCGGTGGCCCTTGATGATGCCATCAAGGATGCGGAGGTGGTCATTCTGGCCATCCCCGATACCGTGATTGGCAAGGTTACACAGGTGCTGGTACCTAAACTGGAGACGGGTACTTTGGTCGTGATTCTGGATGGTGCGGCGCCGTTTGCCGGTCACCTGCCAGAGCGTGAAGACATTACCTATTTTATTTCGCACCCTTGTCATCCCCCCATCTTTAATGATGAAACTACAGAGGCGGGTCGCAAGGATTATTTCGGTGGAATTGCAGCGAAACAGGCTGTTGTAAACGCCTTGATGCAGGGCCCCGAGGAGCATTATGCCCTGGGGGATGAAATAGCCAGGGTCATTTATGCGCCGGTTTCCCGTACCCATCGCTGCACTGTTGAGCAGATGGCGTACCTGGAGCCCGGTTTATCTGAAACCGTTTGTGCCTCCTTGCTGATGGTGATGCGCCAGGCGATGGACGAGGTGGTGAAAAAGGGCGTTTCAGAAGAGTGTGCCCGGGATTTTTTACTGGGACACATGAATATTCTGAGTGCCGTTATCTTTAATGAAATCGAGGGCGCCTTCTCTGATGCCTGCAATAAGGCAATCGAATTCGGTATCCCTGCATTGATGCGGGATGACTGGAAACAGGTATTCGAGCGGGAGGAAATTCTGGCCAGTGTCGAGCGGATCACCTGACATTCAGTGGCTTGCTGGTCATTACCGGTCAGCAAGCCATTTATGCCACAACAGTAAAAATCTAAGACAGTAAAACTCACCTACAGCACTTGGTCCGGGGCGTTATTTTCGCACTAGGGCCGGGTGTGCTGTTTGCCAGACAAATCTAACAACTCAATGTCCTTAAACTGCACCGGATGACTTTCTGATTGCAGCGCTATGTAGCCACTGCTGAGTTTCGGGGCAACGGGAAACTCGTTGTCGGGATCATCCATGACCAGGTCGCTATACTGCATAACCTGTTCGCCATTTACCCAATGGGTAATCTGCTGGTGGCCTATGACTTCAAATTCCACCTGTACCCATTGCTCTGTGGGGTAGGTGTTTGAGCGGGAGTCAGTGCAGTGGTTAGTGGCTGGTTTACCTTCAAAAGTAACATTGGTGTTGGGCGTACAGACATTCGCTGTGGGTCGGGTATCGCCCTGGTCAGCGCCCAGCAATTGCGCTTCAATGGAATCCGGAAAAGCTTGTCTGAGGGACATGGTTTCCGGTGCCTGACTGTGCAACATGGCACCACTGTTCTTGTAGGCCCATTTTGGACCATCGGGAAGCTGCTCACCGATAAACCGGTAGCTGAAACGCAGCTTATAATGTGACAGTTTTGTCTGATAAAAGAGGTGACCAAATTGCTCGTTAAAATCCTGGTAGTGCCGGTAAGAAACGGTGAGTAAGCCATCCTGTACTACAAAGGTGTTTAACGGATCTTCATTCAGCGGATAGCCGCTGATCTTGGGGGTCCAGCCGTCGAGGTTTTTGCCGTTGAATATGGACTGCCAGTGTTCAATTTCCGCGTCTGCAGCGCAACCAATGCAGGGTAAAACTGAGATAGCAGCAGTAAGATAGTATCGCAACATTTATAGGTTTCCTGTTTTCATTTGTTTTACAGCATAATCCGCCGCTCTTGCTGTCAGCGCCATAAACGTAATTGAAGGGTTCACGCAAGATATTGAAGAAAACGCCGCGCCGTCAGTGACAAACAAGTTACTGACCTCATGACTTTGATTCCATTGGTTGAGGTAAGAGGTTTTGGGATCTTTGCCCATACAGGCACCTCCCATTTCGTGGACAAATCCGCCAGGTGAAACATTGTAATCAAAGCTCTCAACATTGTTCAGGCCTGCGGCGGTGAGCATTTCTGCGGCAGAGTGTTGAATGTCTTTTTTCATTTTTATGGCGTTTTCGCCGTAGGCGACATCGGTCACCAGCTGTGGCATGCCCCATTTATCTTTCAGGGTTTCATGCAAATACACTTTGTTGTTGTAGTCCGGCAATACTTCACCGTAACCGGCTAAAATAAATTTCCAGCCACCCGGTGAGCGCAGTTGCTGTTTCAGTTCTGCCCCTATACCTTGCTGGTTAATGCCGCGCCGCCAGTCGCGTCGCTCTGCACTGCCCTGAAAACCAAATCCCCGCAAATAGTCATTGCGCGGCGTTTCCAGATTGCGAAATCTCGGCAGGTAGACCCCGCCCGGGCGTCTGCCCTTGTAATACATGTCCAGGTGACCAGGCACATCGCCACGGGCACCCACGGCACCAACGTGATCCATAATATAATGGCCAAGCACCGTACTGCGGTTACCTATGCCGTTAGGGAAGGCCGCAGATCGTGAGTTAAGTAAAATTTGCACACTGGCCAGGGTTGAAGCGCACATAAAAATGATACGTGCCGATACCTCTATCCGCTTACCGGTTTTGGTATCCACATAGGCGACGCCTGTCGCTCTGCCTGATTGCTCACCATATAACACTTGTTGTACCTGGGCGTTGGCCCGCAGTGTCATATTGTTGGTTTTTTTCGCTGCCGCCAGGGCGCCGGACAGTGACGAATAATATCCGCCCCAGGAGCATCCGCGCTGGCATTCATTGCGAGCCATACACATACCGCGACCTAATGCGAGATGCTCGGGTTGCGGTTGCGTCAGATGGGCAACCCGGGCAGGGATCAGTTTGCGTCCGGGAAATGCGCGTTCCAGTTTCGCTTTTATTTCCCGCTCAACAGTATTCATTGGCAGGGGCGGAAGGAACTTCCCGTCCGGTAGCACTTCAAGCCCTTCTTCGCTACCGGCAATGCCGATAAACGGCTCGACGTAATCATACCAGGGCGCAATGTCGTTATAGCGAATGGGCCAGTCAATGCCGTGGCCATCCTGAGCATTGGCAGCAAAGTCCAGCGCATTCCATCGATAAGACTGACGTGCCCAAAGCAGTGATTTTCCGCCAACCTTAGCGCTTCTTATCCAGGTAAAAGGTTGGTCTTGCTGGTAGGGGTTATCTTTGTCATTGATAAAATGATGTTTGGTAAAATCGGTGAGGGCATAACTTTTTCTTTGTATGGGCTGTTCCGTGGCGAGCTCATCCTCCGGCACTCTTCCCCGATATTCCATCGACCAGGGCGGCAGAAATTCGGTTTTGTACTGGCCGTGCTCCAGTGGCTCGCCCCGATCGAGTACCAGAGTTTTATAGCCTTTTTCGCAAAACTCTTTGGCGGCGTACCCCCCGGACATGCCGGAACCGACTACTATAATGTCATAATCTGTATTCATGGGTTCTCCTTATGACCAGGCGCGTGCAATGTTTTTCAGTGGAATTTCGTTATAGGGGCCGGGTACCGGATCGTGCTGCAATTCAACACTGCCGCCAATTTCTGAGGTGTAATAGCCCACCAGGGTCAGCTCTTTGATGGTGCTGTAGAAGGGAACCTGGCCCAATTGCTCATCCAGACTCTTTACCGCTGCCAGTTGCTGTTCCTTCGACAAGGCATTAAAACCGGATTCCAGCTGGAACTTCCTGAATTCGGCAAGCCACTCTTGTGCCTCCATGCTGTGCACGCAACGGGACAACATCTGTTCTATAAAATCCGGAACACCTGCGGCAACCGCACCCGGTGTGTCGGTGGCGGGAATAATTATGTCAGTGATGATCGCAAGCGTGGTTTTGAGAGAACCGGACAGAAAAGTGTGTCCGGAACCGGACTGGCTATCTTCAATAGCAGCAAGCGCCAATTTGCTCAAAGGGGTAAGCGACACTCCCAGCAGTAATCCGCCCTGAATTAACAGTTGCCTCCTGTTTAAAACTTGCATCGCATTCTCCGTCTTTTGTGAACAAAAACGCTACAGAAAATTAACATTACTGTTTTTGCTCTAAGCATTTCGCAATCGAATTTGTTAAAATAACAATCATAAACACTCATAAATACTCAAATAGGTTGCTGTGATAATCTATTGTTGTTGTCAGAATCCTGCCTTTAAATGGGGTTTCTGGACATTAATCGCTCAGATAAGTGGCTGACTTTTGCCTGAGTCAGCATGATATAAGCCCAATGAATCCGCTGTTACCCGATTGGAAATAGGGTAAATCCGGGCGTTCAGGCTATTTAAATGACCTTAAATGATGGGTAACGATTATAAATGATTATTTAGGTGTTGCAACATGATTGTTAATGAGGTAAATTTTATGTTAATGGCTTTTTGCGCGATTAGACATGCGCATTTTTAAATGAGAAACCATGCAACAACTGATTAGCTGCCTGGTTTGTGCAACAGGGAGCTCAGCAGTAGTAAAGCGCACGTCCTGGAGACCCTCTGGATGATTCGTTTTTACTATAGCTTCAGTCGCAGAGAGCTATACATACTCAGCGTGCTGAGTCGATCAAAATATGGGGCACATATTATTATGAAAAAATTCAACAAATGTCCGCTGCGGACAGCAATTGTAGTCGGTTTATCGTCGTCCTTGTTTTTTACCGGACAGGCGTTCGCCCAGGAGCAGAATGAAAGCAACTCTGGTGAAAACCTCAGGGATGTTGAGAAAATCGCTGTTACCGGTTCGCGTATTCGCAGTGCCGATGTGACGGCGGCAACACCACTACAAACTATTGATGCTGAGTCGTTGCAAGACCAGGCTGTAATCAATGTTCAGGAAGCACTGCAATACAATCCGGCGTTTGGTATTGCCGGCGCCAGCAGAAGCACTTCCAATGATGATATTACCACGGTGGGTTCTGCGACCGTGAACCTGCGCAATCTGGGCGCAGACAGAACATTGGTACTGGTCAATGGCAAGCGGATGGTGGCCTCTTCTCCGGGAACTACCCAGGTTGATTTGTCCATGGTACCCACAGAATTTATCGACCGGGTGGAAGTACTTACCGGTGGTGCATCGGCGGTTTATGGCTCTGACGCCGTTGCCGGTGTGGTGAACATCATATACAAAAAAGATTTTGAAGGGCTTGTCTTCAACAGCCAGGCGGGCATTTCTGAAGAAGGTGATGACGAACAGTACAAATTTGATCTGACTGCGGGTCACAACTTTGATAATGACCGCGGTAATTTTATGATCAATGTTGGCTGGAGCAGACAAGGTGAAGTGAGATCAAGTGATCGCGATCGCACTTCAGAAGACTACACCAGCCTCGGTCATAACAACCGGGATCCTGCCACGGTATTTGAGCCTACCATTAGCCGCTCAGGTGTTATCGCGGGTGGGGTGGTTAACTCAGGTGGTGTTAACTATACCTTTGACAGTGCCGGTAATGCCGTGGTGTGGAATGGTACCCAGGAAGAGCGTTTTAATCGCAGACCTTACAAAACGATTGTATCGCCGGTAGACCGCTTTACCGTGGCACTGCGCAGTAGTTATGACGTCAGTGAAGACCATACACTGTTTATTGAATCCAACTATGGTTTGGTAACCACGTCAGGCTATGCTGAGCCATCGCCTTTTGTTGCAAACAACGATGTGCTGGGTATCGGTGAAAACATCAATGTGGAAAACTATATTCTAAACCCGGCGACGGGCGAAACCACACTGACGCAAAACCCGTTTTTGCCACAGATCATTATTGATAACGCCACTGACTCAAATAACGATGGCTTGCGGGACGTTGGTCTTAACCGTCGTCTGACTCAGTTTGGCCCAAATGGCCTGCGGGATACGCCTACCGAACGTGAATTGTTCCGGGTGGTACTTGGTTCGGAAGGTTATCTGAACGACAACTGGGAATACGATCTGCATTATTCTTATGGACGCACCACGCTAGACGGTCGAATGGATGGGCTTTTCCACGGCCCGAATCTGAAAGCCGCACTCACGGTGGCCCAGGACGTCTATGACCTGGACGGTGACGGCAGCACAACTGATGCAATCTGTGTCGATGCCGACGCACGCGGTCGCGGATGTGTACCGGTTAACTTCTACGGCGAAGGCACCATGACACCGGAAATGCTTGCTTATGTTGAGGGCAGCCTGTATCAGAATGCTGTGCAGGATATGCAGGTCATCTCTGCGAACGTCACCGGTGAAGTGTTCGAATTACCGGCCGGTGCCCTGGCCATCGCGGCAGGCATTGAATACCGCGAAGAATCAAGCGAGCACTATTTTGACCCGCTGACGAATAGCAATATGAACGGTTACATTCAGCACACTGATACCGCCGGGGAGCTGGATGTTTCTGAAGTGTATATCGAAGCCGTAGCGCCGGTGATTGACGGTGTAACCCTTAACGCGGCGTACCGCCTGTCAGATTATTCCACGGTGGGTGCTGTGTCTGCCTACAACGCGGGTATTGAATGGTCTGCTACTGAAGAACTGCGCTTCCGCGCTGTTTATGCTCACGCGGTTCGCGCGCCAAACATTGGCGAGTTGTTTGCTGCGGAGTCTGTATCCACAACATCCATTACCGATCCATGCGAAGGGATTACCAACGCCGACACCGGTGCGCTGGCAGAGAACTGTCGCGCCGCAGCGGGTGTACAGCAAAACATTGATGAGAACGGTTCGTTAACCCTCAATCAATCTGATGTACAGGGTGTCGGACTCTTGTCGACCAACAACCCGGGCATTAAAGAAGAAACGGCGAAAAGCTATACCATTGGTGCCGTGTATACACCCACCAGTGACCTTTCATTCTCTCTCGACTATTACGACATTGAGATTGAAGATGCGATTTCCCGTGTGAATCCATCGGTGATTCTTGATAAATGTTACAACGATGGCATTGCCAGCTTCTGTGAATTTGTTGACCGTCGTCCGGCGGCGGCCACGCCCTGGAGTGCCGGCTCTGTTGAACAGGTAACGGTTGGTTTGGTAAACAGTGGTGGTCAGTGGACCAAAGGCTTTGATGTCACCGCGCGCTACACGACCGAGATGTTTTCCGGTGATGTTTCGCTTGATTTCAGCTGGACGCACCTGCTGGAAAAAGGTCTTATCCCGCTTGAGGGCGAAGCAGCAGACCGTTCAGACGGCGAGGTGGGTGATGCGGAAAACAAGGCGTTTATTGCCATCGGTTACCAGCAAGGCGCCTGGAATATGAACCTGATCACGCGCTATATCGGCGAGTCATATCTTGACGATACTTACTGGATGGACCGCTACGGTGCAGACGCAGGCAAAGACAACTTCAAGATTGACGCAAAAGTCTATGCAGATGCTCAGGTTAATTACTTCTTTGATGAGAACTATACAGTGACATTCGGGATTAAAAACCTGTTTGACACCACTCCACCGCCCATCATTGGAGGTTTACCAGGTGGCAGCGCAGATACAGGCACAGCAGCGGGCGTTTACGATGCTATCGGACGCAGCTTCTACGCCGGTCTACGCGTCAGCTTTTAAGCACAAACTATAGTAAAAAAGGCATGTTGTGTGACGAACATCACGCAACATGCCTGTATTCGTTTAGATCGCGAAACTTTCACTCTCACTACAACGTTATCAGCGAGGAGTACTTAGCGTACGTTACAATGCCATGACAACAGATCGTATTTTAGCATCTTATTGGATCGAAACTGCTTACCCGCTGCAAGAGGCAGCAGACACAATGGCTGGAGAGCAATCAACGGGCACCTTTGTTCGGGTTCCTGGCGAAACCGACGAATTACGTGATGCACATGCCGCACGCGTGGAAGAAATTACCGACCTGGGCGAGGTGCAATCTGCCTCTTTGCCTGGCTCCGGTTTACCTAAAAACCGCAATGCCACACGGCGGGCCGCCAGGGTGACATTGTCCTGGCCCGTTGCCAATATGGGGCTCTCTTTACCAAATCTTTTAACCACCATCGCCGGCAATTTATCTGAACTAAAAGCGTTTTCCGGCCTGAAGCTGCTGGATATTAAATTACCTGATGCTTTTCTCGAAAATTATCAGGGGCCGCAATTTGGTGTTGCCGGAACGCGAAAACTGGCGGGGGTTTATGACCGCCCCATCATCGGTACTATTATTAAACCCAGTGTGGGATTTTCTCCTGAGGCGACGGCGCAGCAGGTAAAGCTGCTGTTAGATTCCGGTGTCGATTTTATTAAAGATGACGAGTTACAGGCAAACGGGCCACACTGTCCTTTTGAGGCGCGCGTTAAGGCGGTTATGAACGTGATCCGCGAACACCGCGACAAAACCGGTAAAATGGTGATGTATGCTGCAAACCTCACCGGCGAGATAGACGAAATGCTGTCCCGTCACGATGTAGTACTTGCTGAAGAGGGAACCTGTATCATGGCGAGCCTGAATTCCATTGGCCTGCCGGCCATGAAGGTACTTCGGGCACATTCACAATTGCCGATACACGGCCATCGCAATGGCTGGGGAATGCTGGCACGCTCGCCAGCCATAGGTATGAGTTTCATCGCTTACCAGAAACTTTGGCGCCTGGCGGGTATTGATCACACTCATGTCAATGGCATCGACAATAAATTCTGCGAATCCAACGACAGTGTTATCGCATCGGCCAGAGAGTGCCTGACACCCATGTTTGATGCTCCGGCCAAAGGCTGTGAGATCATGCCGGTTTTTTCTTCCGGCCAGTCAGTTCATCAGGTGGAAAAGACCTTTCAGGCAATGCGTACCACTGATGTTATGTATGCTGCGGGTGGTGGCATAATGGCCCATCCAATGGGACCTGCCGCGGGTGTTACAGCACTCAGACAAGCCTGGGATGCGGCAATTTCAGGTATCCCGGCGATTCAGGCTGCCAAAGATCATGCTGAACTGGCGGCTGCTTTGGGAGTATAACGTGGCATTACTGTACGGTTATTACGCAGATGATTTTACTGGCTCCACTGATGTGCTTGAACAATTAGCTGAGGGGGGAGTGAGTGCAGTATTGTTTCTTCGGGTTCCGGACAAGGCGCTGTACCAACGATTTGAAGGGGTGAAAGCCATCGGTATTGCCGGTGACAGCAGAAGTCGTTCTGTGAGTTGGATGCAAGACAAGCTGCCACAAATGTTTAGCGTGTTACAGCACGCTGAAGTGGTGCACTACAAAACCTGCTCGACATTTGACAGCAGCCCGACGGTGGGCTCTATCGGCAAGGCACTGGAAATCGGTGTCGATTTGCTGGGTGGCCCGGCGGCAATTGTTGTGGCGGCTCCTCATCTGGGGCGCTATGTGGCATTTGGCAATCTGTTTGCTAAGGCCAATGACACTTTGTATCGCATCGACCGGCACCCGACTATGTCCTGCCATCCGGTTACACCTATGGCGGAAGCTGATCTCAGATTGCATCTGGCTGAGCAAACCGGGCGCAAGATATCCTTACTGCCTCTGCCGGATTTGCACGCAGAAAATCAGCAAACCCAGTTTGAAAGCGCTGGCAACAACGTCGATGCAATCCTCTTTGATGGTGTATCCGCCGATGATCTGGCAGCGACAGGAGCCCTGATTGCCAATAACAACATGCATTTTGCCGTTGGTAGTTCGGGCCTTACCAGAGCGCTCGTGTCTCAGTGGCGCAACAGGTCGCTGACCGAAGAAGATAAAATTCAGGCACCTGCTTCGGCAGTTGAACAATTACTGGTATTGAGTGGTAGTTGCTCACCGGTGACCGGAGAGCAAATCGCAGTCGCAAAATCCAAAGGCTATGACGCCATACCGGTGGATATGACGGCATTGACCCGGGACGACGCAGAAGAGCGCCGTTTAGTCGCCGCTGCACTGGCTTCTCTGGCAGCGAAAAAAAGCTGCATTATTTATTCTGCTCAAGGGCCACTGTCCGGCCAACCTGAAGCAGCCGGGGAAGTGCTGGGTGCGACGCTGGGCCGAATAGCCAAAAAGGTCGTGCAGGAAACCGGGCTTAAGCGCATCCTGTTTGCCGGAGGTGACACTTCCAGTCATGGTGTTGCGCAACTTAACGCGGATGCCATGACCTGGCAAGCGCCCATTGAAGTGGGGGCACCACTGGTGAAGATTCACTCTCTGGATACCAGCATCGATGGTCTGGAAATGGTGCTGAAAGGCGGTCAGATGGGCCAGCCCAATTTTTTCGAATCTGTGCGTTGTGGTCGTCAACTGGCAGAATAATCATAGGTTTATTATGTGTAACCTGGCAATTGCTTCCGGTACATCGCGCAGATCATCACGGCCGATAAATTTTTGTGCCCGGTTGGCCGGCGAATTCGATACCGACGATGCGCAGCCATGCACACTTTAGAAGGATAATTATTGTGAAAACGTTAGCTTTAGTTCATACCTCACCGACACTCAGTCCATTGTTTAACGAGTTGACTGCGCGCATCATGCCGGATGTACGCATTCTGCATTTTGTCGATGAAAGTCTGATCAAAAATACCATCGCCAAAGGTTTTCTGGAAAAGTCTTCCATGAGACGCCTGATCACTATGGTAGGCTCCGGTTTTGATGCCGGTGCTGATGCTGTTCTTGTCACCTGTTCATCTATTGGTCCGGCGGTTGATATCGCTGCACAGCTCTACGATAAGCCGGTGTTGCGGGTGGACCGTCCGATGGCGGAAAAAGCGCTTGATGCCGGTCGTCGTGTAGGAGTTATTGCAACTTTACCTACTACCTTAAAGCCGACTTCGGATCTGGTGCGCAATGTTGCAGCGCAGCAGGGCAAAGAGGTAGAGATTGTTGAGTACCTTTGCGAAGGTGCATTTGAAGCGGTCATGGCCGGAGACGGCGAAACTCATGATCGCATCGTTGCTCAGGGGTTAACCGAGGGGATGAAAAGTGTCGATGCGATTGTATTGGCGCAGGCTTCAATGGCACGGGTACTGAGTACTTTACCGGATGATGCCTTAACTGCACCCGTATTTTCCAGCCCCGAACTTGGCGTACAACGTGCCCAAGCAGTATTGCAAAGTCTCAGTTGCTAAGCAGGAATTAAGAAGGTAAGCATGCCAGACAACTCGTCGCAACATACCGTAGTCATTGATATCGGCAAAACCCATATCAAGCTGCACCTGTTAAATCGCGATTTTCAATCTGTGTTCTCCAGGCAGATGAAAAACAGCGTTGTAAATTATGGGGACTATCCAGGTTTCAATACTGAAGTCATTTGGCAATGGTTGATGGATGGTATCAAAGCTGTTGCGCAGGAATATCACATTGCGGCGCTGACGGTGACCACTCACGGCGCCACCGCTGCCTTGATAAATCGCGAAAACGACGCTGATGGTGGGTTAGTTTTTCCGATACTGGATTATGAATTTCCGGGGGTTCAAAGCGACACGTCGGATTACAGTGCCTTGCGACCAAATTTTAGTGAAGCTTACTCTCCGGATTTGCCGGCGGGACTGAATCTGGGCCGACAACTGCACTGGTTAAAGCAAAGTTTTCCGGAACAATTTTCTCAGGTAACCGACATTCTCATGTATCCCCAATATTGGGTGTGGCGCTTTACCGGCCAGAGATATTCTGAAATCACATCGTTGGGTTGCCACACCGATCTGTGGTCATTTTCGCGATGGGACTATTCAGCACTGGTAGACAAGTTAGGTCTGCGCCAACTAATGCCGCCCGTGAAACCCGCCTGGCATGAATGTGGTCAGCTGTTACCGGCGTTGTCTCAACAGCTGGGCCTTAGCGCTGATTGTCGTTTTTTTAATGGCGTTCACGACAGCAATGCCAGTTTTTTACGTTACCGCCTGACACAGGGCGATGCTCCTTTTACGGTAATTTCAACGGGTACCTGGACCATATTAATGGCTTCCCGAACACCATTGGACAAGTTGAATGCCGACAAGGATATGCTCGCCAACATTGATGTGACTGGTCAGCCGGTAGCCTGCGCCCGGTTTATGGGCGGGCGAGAGTTTGAAGTTATTTGCGAGCAAGCCGGCTCCTGGCTTGGTGAGCAGTTCAGCAATCAGGATGTAGCGCACATTATCCAACAATCGGTGTTTGCATTGCCGGATTTCAGTGAGGGCAGTGGACCTTTTGGCGGAAAAAAAGGGCGCTTTGTCGGTGATATTAATCAGATAAGCGGCATTGCATTGGCAACGCTCTACTGTGCGCTGATGATTGACTATCAGCTGGATATGCTGGGCACACAGGGATCGGTATTCATTGAAGGTGCTTTTTTGAAAAACCCGTTGTTATGCGAACTTGTGGCTCAGTTACGCACTGAGCAGCCGGTATTTTTGTCCCGCGACAGCACCGGAACCGTGCAAGGTGCTGCCTGTTTAACTCATTGGGATAATGCTCAATGTGAACTCGGATTACGAGAAGTACACAAATCGACTCTTTCAGGACTGACGTCGTATCGCACTCAATGGCGTGCACTGGCTGAACTGTAGCCGGCAATGTCATGCTGTTGAAAGGTTGGTTTTTGCGGATGTGGTGCCCGAAGCACAGTTAATTTTAGGAAATTTTTATGCAAGTTTTGTTGTTTATGGTGTTGGGTCTTTTGGTTTTGTTGGCTTCCAGCCTCAGTGTTGCTCAACCGGTCACGCTCAGTGAAACAGACTGGCACGGAAGTGACACCTATAAAATTACTATGCCGATGGGAACCGTGTATTTTGAAAAGGGCAATGGCATATCAGGGTTTAAGAGTTTCATTGATTCTCAAGGCAACGACTGGATTGCTTCGTACCTGCCTCCGGGCCCCAAAGGCGAATACCGTGGATTTCCAAATAGCGTGGGGGGCTTTGGTCACGCGGGTCGCGATAGCGGCTCGGTGACCAGGGTTGTCAATAATATTATCCAGGGCGATGTGGTTATACTGGAGTCCAGCAATCCGTATTTCACCTTTCGGTATCACTTTTTTGCAGATCGCATCGCTGTTGAAGTTCTGGAGTCTTCGGGTAAAGCCTATCCCTTTATTCTTGAAACGGTCGCCGGAGGGAGTGCAGATGCTGAAGATTTTTTCGTCACTGCTGATGGTGTCAGGCACATTCCTACCGTAGCGGGGGAGCTGGATGATTTCACTCCGGAGTGGATATACATTGGCGATCCCAAGGTCAGGGATGTGATGTTTTTTGCGAAGACACCGGAAGATGATGCCCCTAACGAGAATCATCGTCAGATTCTGGATGGCAATGTTCACAATATGGATCTGTACAGTTTTGGTCGCACCGGACCGGAACAGGGTTATACGGTTAAAGGGATGCAGGGCAACCGACATGTCGCCATTATTGGGTTTACGTCAGGAGAAAAGTCTCACCAGGAGATTGCCACCCTGATTGAAGGGTTTATGGCGCAACCTTTCACACCCTGATGCCTTATCGGCAGTGCATCAGGGCTGCTACTTTGCTTAATTGCTGCGAGCCACTGGTGCGAGAATAACTTCCACGTTGTGCTTTTTCAGCATATCCAGCTGTTCTTCAGTGACGCCATCATCGGTGATTAGCACGTCTACTTCTTCCAGCTCGCACAAGATCAAACTACTGCGCTTTCCAATTTTAGAACTGTCGGCCAAAACAATAAGTTGATCGGCTTGTTTCAACAATTTGCGCTCAGAAAGGATCAGCAAAGGATCTGTTTCCATCAGGCCGAACTCGCTAATGCCGGGAGTGCCCATAAACATTTTGGAGCCGTGGTAATTGGGGATACAGTCATTGTCAAATGAGCTTAATATGATGCTTTGTTTGCGGTAAATCTCTCCACCCGGTAACGTAATCTGACAATCACTGTTTTCTGCCAGTTCGGTGGCTAAAGCAAACGAGTTCGTCAGTATATTCAGATGGCGACTATACAGCGCGTCCTTCATCATATAGGTACTGCTACCGCCATTGATAATGATGGACTCGCCGTCTTCACACAATGACACTGCCTTGGCGGCAATGGCTTGCTTTTTGTCCTGATGTGTTTCGGCATCCACCAAAAAAACGGAGCCTTTTAAATGGGTTCGTCCTTTTGTTGACCCTACCGGGTTGTTTGACTGAGCGCCACCGCGGATCTTGGTCAGCAGGTTGCGTTTCGCAAGCTTGGTCAAATCACGTCGTATGGTAGCCTCAGATGCTCTCAGTTGTGAGGACAGCGTAGGCACGGACGCAAAACCACTTTCGGCCAGCAACTCCAACAATAAATGGTGTCTTTGTTTTTCAAGCATATAGTGCACGTTTCCTTGGGAACAATAATCATTATTAAGGTCCTTCAATCAACGGCCATCAATTTCAACGCGACAAAACACTTGTGTCAGCAATTTTCATGACTAAAAAAGGCACCTTTTGAAAGAATAATACCAGTAAAGCCTTCCAATGACTAAATTTACTTGAACAAATTGTGAAAAAATTCATCCGCTGCTGCAGCCATAAAAATAATCTGAGACTGGCGACAATAGTCGCTGTAATGCTGCTCTACTCGTTTGGCAGAGCATGAATCAACGATACAACCAACAGGAACTCGCCAACACAATCATCCCTGTACGAAATGGCCTATAAATTTGCTGTATTATGATTTCCGCACAGTTTGCTTATTTAAAGATTGATACGACGTACCCTGTACGCCTGGTAGAAAAAGGTACTGGCACTGATTCAAAAAAATTAAACGTTAGATTTTACGTAGCAGGAAGCTATGAATGAATTTCTGGAAGGATGGCGCACCCGAGAGGATTCGAACCTCTGACCTCTGCCTCCGGAGGGCAGCGCTCTATCCAGCTGAGCTACGGGTGCGTAACCGGGCGCTAATAATACGGATGTCGGGCCATTCAGGCAACCGCTTTGTGGGCTTTCCTAAAATAAAAACTAATTAGCAGGCCTGATATTCCAGTTTCCGGTTGTCGGCAGGTTTTAACTGGCTATAATCGTTACAGTTTATTAACTATGGTTTACGAAAGTCATCGCGGAATAAAAGATATGAAAAAACTGCTTACCCTGATTTTAACTACCTGCATGTTTGTTTCTGTGGCACACGGAGCAAAGAAAGATACTGATGAAGAGATAAAAGAGCGTATCAAGCCGGTAGGTAGCGTTCATGTGGCTGGTGCAGCTGCTGAATCTGCTGCAGCGGCAGGGCCGCGTTCTGGCGCAGATATTTATAATGCCTCTTGTGTTGCGTGTCATGCCAGTGGGGTTTTAGGTGCCCCTAAAAAAGGTGATGCGGCTGCATGGCAGGCGCGGGTAGATGAGAAAGGTTTTGAAACGGTTTGGCAAAACGCCCTGAACGGTATCGGAGGTATGCCTCCCAGAGGAACCTGTGGCGATTGCTCTGATGATGACATCAAGGCTGCCATCGAATTTATGATGGAATAACAGACACCCGATAGCCTTTGTTAAATTGGTGTAATTAATTTCTCCAGGCGAATGTAATACAAAACAGCTTTGAGTAAAAAGTCACAATTTTGCATTAATTTCATTCCAAATATTCTAAGAAAAGGTCACCTCAAAGGTGGCCTTTTTGTTAATGTTACGTTATTTTTAGCAACGTCTATTCTGGCGAATAATTATAATTAAATTTTGACAACAATGTGTGATGGAACAAAATAATCAGGCTGGCGTACTGTCTGAGGACGAATTGCGAGAGTTGGTCCCGCAGCTTCAAAAGGTGACAGAGAAGTACAAGCGCGCCGAAGCCATTCAAAAAGCGTTATTCGATATTTCTGAACTCTCCAGTTCAGTTAGCGAATTGTCACGCCTGTATTCTGCTGTCCATGACATTATCGCCAGTTTTATGCATGCTCGTAATTTCTATGTCGCTTTCTACGATGACAGCGAGAGCATGGTAGATTTCGTTTACTTCGTTGATGAATTCGACGAACTCACTATGAACGAAATGCCCGCGGAAAAGTTAAAAGATGGTTTCACCGGCTATGTATTAGAAACCGGTAATCATCTGTTCCTCACCAAAGAGAACTACGATCAGAAAGTTGAAGAGATCGGTATCAGCAAGCTGGGTACCCGGCCCGTTGACTGGATTGGTGTGCCGCTGAAGCGAGGTCAACGCATTATTGGTGTGATGGCGGTACAAAGCTATGACGATGCGGTTCGCTACACCGAAGACGATCTGGATATTTTACTGTTTGTGTCGCAGCACATAGTAACCACAGTGGATCGGGTTAAAAACCGTGAGTTAACCGAAAAGACGATCAGACAGCGTACTAAACAATTGCGCGACATTAACAACGAGTTGCAGGAAGAAATCAAAGAACGCCAGAAAATAGAATCTCTGCAACAGGCTTTATTTGAAATATCAGAGCTTTCCGCCACGATGGAAGGTGATATCCCTGATTTTTATGCCAATCTGCACGATATCCTGGCTCGTCTTATTCATGCTCCTAACCTTTATATTGCCACTTTGGATAAAGAACGCCAGTTCTTACGCTTTCCCTATTTCAGTGATCAAAAGAGTAAGGCGGCCACCCCCCGACCGTTGGGCCTGGGGCTGACGGAATATGTACTCAAACATGGCCATGCCGAACTGATAGATGCAAAACGTGCGCAGGAACTTGCCGAAGAAGGTTTGTTATGCCCGGATATTGCTGGGCGCATGTTGGCCAGTAAAAACTCCTGGATTGGCGCACCTCTGATTGTCGATGGCGAAGTGTCGGGCGTTATAGGGATTCAGGCCTATAACGAAGATTACACCTATGGTTTTAAAGATCTGGAATTATTGCGCTTTGTTTCTCACCATATTGCGGTAGCACTGGAGCGTAAAAAGGCAGCTGAAGCGATTTACGCTTACAACAACGAACTGTCTTCCCGGGTCAAAGAGCGCACTCAGGAATTGGATGAAACCAATGCCCACCTGAAAAAACAAATCGAAGAGCGTAAGCAAATCGAATTAAAGCTGATCCACGATGCGCATCACGATGCGTTAACTGGATTACCTAACCGCGCTATGTTCCTCAATCGACTGGAGTTGGCATTGGCCAACAAACAGCGTTTCCCTGAGAACAAATTTGCGCTGTTGTTTATCGACCTGGACCGTTTCAAATTAATCAACGACACCTTGGGTCACCACGCGGGCGACAGCTTTTTAATTGAAGTGAGCTTGCGGGTTGATCAGTGCATCCGGGGGCACGATTTGTTAGCCCGACTGGGCGGAGACGAATTTGTGATCCTGCTGGACAACTTTGACGACGATGAAGATGTTGAAGAGGTTTCACAGCGCATTCTGGAAACCCTGAGCAAACCTTTCTGTCTGGATGGTTCAGAAATGTACTCAGGCGGCAGTATCGGTATTGCTTACGTTGAAAGCTGGTATCAAAGTGCCGATGAAATTATTCGTGACGCCGATTCCGCAATGTACCAGGCCAAATCACTGGGGCGTGGTCGCTATGTGATGTTCGACCAGAGTATGCGTGAAAAACTGCTGGAAGAGCTGGAGCTGGAAAATGACTTCCGCCGCACGTTAAAGTTAAAAGCATTCGATTGCAATTATCAGCCGGTGATCCACCTGGGCAGTGATGAGACCATTTACCATGAATGTTATGTGCGTTGGGTGCACCCGACTATCGGCAGTGTAAAGAAAGATCAGTTTGTGCGCATTATCGAACACAGTGGCATGACGATGGAAATGGATAATTTCATGCTGGAAAAGGCCTGTCAGATTTTGTCTGAGCAGGAAGATGTACCTTTTATTTCCAGGACCGACAAGGTTGCTATCAACCTCTCAGGTAATCACCTGATGCAGGCTTCGCTGGTCAATCAGTTGATTGAGAATGTCATGTCGTCGGGTATTTCTCCGGAAAGACTGGTGATTGAAATCGACGAAACCTTATTAAACCGCAAGTCTCAGCAGGTGTTACAGTCTATTAAAATGCTCAAAAAAGCCGGGGTTACCCTGGTGCTTGATAACTTTGGTAATGGCCTGGCATCCCTGAACTACCTGTGTTCTTACCCCTTTGATTACGTGAAGTTTGATCGCAAATTTATTCGTTCGCTGCCCGGGTCAGAACAAAACCTGAAGCTGATCCAGTCAGTGCAGCAGATTTCGCAACACTTTGGCTTCCAGTTAATAGCAGAGGGTATCGAGAATGCCGCACAATGTGAGGCATTGGTGGGAATTGGCTGTGAGTTAGGGTAGGGCTCGTTTCTGACCGAATTTCAGAATAAATCCATCGACAAGCCGAAGGCCGAACAGGATCAAAAAAAAGTCGAAAATGAAGAAAAAGTCATTCCATTGACTGCCTGAGCCAGGTTTAACGCAGCATATTGCGTAAATTGGCAATTCCGACTTCGCCCTTTTTCTGTTTTTCTTCTTTACTGGCCGACGGCTTTTTGGTTTCCCAAACGACATCATCAACCGGAAGTTCATCCAGAAAGCGGCTGGGTTCCGGAAAGTTTATCTCTCCAAACTGTCGACGCTCTTTTGCTAATGAGAATATGAGTTCTCGTTGCGCGCGGGTAATTCCCACATAGGCCAGACGTCGTTCTTCCTCGACATTGTCCTCGTCGATGCTGCTTTGATGGGGCAACAAACCTTCTTCCATACCCACCATAAATACGTAAGGAAACTCCAGGCCTTTCGAGGCATGTAAGGTCATTAATTGTACGGCGTCACTGGCGTCTTCTTCCTCGTTCTTTTCCATCATGTCCCGCAGAATAAGGCGGTTAACCACTTCCACCAGACTCATGGGAGGATCGGTATCCGTGCCTTCCAGCATACCCTGTACCCAGCCGTATAAAGTACTGATATTGGCCAGGGTCATTTCCGCAGCTTTGGGTGACGCACTGGTTTCATAGACCCATTCTTCGTATTTGGCACCTTTGATCAGATCCCGCAACGCAGCATGGGTATCTCCGCGCTGGGCATTATCTGCCAGCTCTACTATCCAGCGACCAAAACCCTGTACGGCGGCCAGTGATTTGCCGCTGAGTACCTGTGGTAATTGCGATGACAGTGACGCTTCAAATAGCGATATTTTCAGTTGATTGGCCAGATTACCCAGCTTTTCCAGTGTAGCCCGGCCAATGCCACGGGTGGGTGTGTTGATTACGCGTAACATCGCGGTATCGTCGTCGTGATTCACCAGCAATCGCAGGTAGGCCATGATGTCTTTGATTTCTGCCCGTCCAAAAAACGACATTCCACCACTGATTTTGTAGGGAATGCGATTGAGCATCAGGGATTTTTCAAAAGGCCGGGACTGGTGGTTACCGCGATATAATATGGCATAGTCTTTATAACTGGTGCCATTCATAAACTTGTGGGACATCAGTTCTGCCACCACCCGCTCTACTTCGTGATCCTCGTTTTTACACTGGATAACGCGTAATTCTGCACCGTAACTGAGTTCCGAGAATAAGCGTTTCTCAAACTCATGGGGATTATTCTGGATCAGAATATTGGCACAATGCAGAATACGACCAGAGGAGCGATAGTTTTGCTCCAGCATGATCACTCTCAGGTTAGGGTAATGTTCTTTCAGTAGGATCAGGTTTTGCGGCTTGGCACCACGCCAGGAATAAATAGACTGATCATCATCTCCCACCACGGTAAATCTGGCCCGCTCACCTACCAGTAGTCGCACCAGTTCATATTGACTGGTATTAGTATCCTGATACTCATCCACTAACATATAGCGGATTTTGTTCTGCCACTTTTGTCGGACTTGTTGGTTTTGCTGTAACAATAAGGTTGGCAACAGGATCAGGTCGTCAAAATCCAGGGCATTGTAGGCTTGCAGATGTTCCTGATACCGCAAATAAACATGGGCAAACTCTTTTTCTCCGGTGGAGCTGACCTGGTTTAACAATTGTTGTGGCGTGATGAGATCGTTTTTCCAGTTGGAAATGCAGCTTTGCAGCAAGGACAACTGTTCCTTGTCACCGTCAATGGTGTCTTCAGTGAGATCCTTAAGCAATGCCAGGGTATCTTTATCATCAAACAAAGAAAAACCAGGCTTGATGTTCAAAGCCCTGGTTTCTGATTTGATGATATTCAGACCGAGAGTGTGAAACGTCGATACTTTTAAACCCCGGGCTTCTGCTTTGCCCAGTGTCTGGCTGACCCGTTCTTTCATTTCACGAGCCGCTTTATTGGTAAAGGTTACGGCTGCGATATAGCGCGCCGGTACGTCACATTCCCGCACCAGATAGGCAATTTTATTGGTGATAACCCGCGTTTTACCACTGCCTGCGCCCGCCAATACCAGGCAGGGACCGGAAATATATTTAACTGCATCATCTTGCTGCGGATTGAGTCTCATGGGTTTCGCTTCTCAGACTGTCAACTGGGAAAATCAGGGCGGCTGATTTTACACGAGTCGGCAAAAATAATCTGTGCAATGCCACACAAAAAGTTGAGATACATAGAAAAAGCCTCCACACTGTGGTTAATCATAAAAAAGATGCAGGACTCAGTAAGTATGGTACTTGATCCAAAGAAACTGGAAGAAATTGCCAATAAAGTGGTAGACAGCATTCCGCCCGGTGTGAAACAAATGGCCGAAGGGGTGGATGCCAAGGTAAAACAGGCGCTGCAGCATCAGCTGAGTCGACTGGATTTTGTATCCAGAGAAGAGTTTGATGTGCAAACCTCTGTTTTGCAGCGTACCCGTGAGAAACTCATTGCGCTGGAAACGCGTATGGAAGAGCTGGAAAAAGCCAACTCAGCCACGGCAAAAATCGAAAACAGCACCGATTAGGCCTGTTGCGCTTCGGTATGCGCAAAGCCGAAGCGCTCGCGATAATTCTTCGGCGATAGCTGTGTGTGGTTGTTAAATAATTTACGAAACGAAGCCACATCCTCATAACCCACCTTAAACACAATCTGTTCTACAGGCAGATTCGTGGATTCCAAATAGTGTTTGGCCTTTTCTACTCTGATCTTCTGCAGGTAATTCAGCGGTGTTTCGTTGCAGGCATTTTTAAAGCGCCGGATTAAAGTGCGCTTAGTCACGGCAAACTGTTCACAGATTGCATCCAGAGAAAACGGCTCAGCGTAATGTTTCATCATCCAGGCCTGAATGCTTTCTACCAATGCGTCGTGTTTATTGATGATAAACGCGGTATCAATAAAAGGTTGCTGCGACAATCGTTGTTTGTCCAGTAACAGTAATTTTGACATTTGCGTGGCGAAGATATCGTTGGTGAGTTTTTCCAGCAGCGCCATGCAAACACTAAAGTAAGACGTGGTGGCGCCACCGGTAATGATGTTGCCATGAACAACCACCAGTTCATCCATTTTTAATTGCACATCGGGAAAGTGTTCGCTAAACAGGTTCTTCATCCACCAGACCGTGGTGGCGGGAATATCATTAAGAACTCCTGTTCTTGCAAGGCCAAAAGTGCCGGTGCAATAGCTGGCAATGAGCTTTCCTTGTTGGTGTTCCTGTCGAATAACCTCTGTTACACAATGGCAGCTATTGAGATAGGCCTCCATGTGAGCACGGTTGTGAGCAAAAATAGACACCAGAAAGACCGCATCGCCCGGTGTGTAGTCCATGATATTTTTTGCTTTAATCGAAATACCTGCCGCGCTTTTTAACTCTTCGCCTTCGGTGCTGTATATCTGACAGCGAAACAGTTTTTCATCACAGTCCGGATGCAGATAGCGCCAAAATATGTTGCAAAACTCCATAAAGTCCACAATGCCGGTCAGGCTGGAAAACACGCAGTTAGGCGTGGCAATAATGTTGATGGTCTTCATGGGATTCTCCGTACAGACTGTTAAAACGCCAAAATCGTCTACCGATGGCAATAAAGGCACTTTAATTGTCATTATTGCCACTTCTGCGCATTATTGCAAGTGGCTAAAATTACCTCAACTTAATGAGGAGAAGCAAAATGAAACGCATGTTCAGGTTACCCGTGGTTATTGTGACACTATTGATTGGTTGGGGGTTGATGATCTGGATGCAGTGGACTCAGCATCTGGAAACCAGCTTTAATCTGATTGGTATGCCCTTTATGATGTTAGTGATGGGTTTTTTAGCGGTATTAGCTGCGCAGGAATCTGACGGAAGCAGTGACTGATGACTGGTATAGGTTTGGAGCAGGCAGCCTTTGGCTTGAATAAGCCAAAGGCTATTCCCGTTTGTCAGAACACGCCATTTAAATCAGACAGAAAAAATTTGTAGGCCGGGTTTTCACTTTGATCTTCATAGTGGTAACCCAGCTTTTCCAGGTGTTGATTAAACAAGGGGGCTTCACCGTCCGGAATATCAAAACCCGCCAGCACCAGGCCTTCAGCGGCGCCATGGTTGCGATAATGAAACAGGGTAATATTCCATTGTTCGCCCAGCGTAGTTAAAAAGTTAAGCAAGGCGCCGGGGTGTTCAGGAAACTCAAAGGAGTACAGCTTTTCGGTCAGCAAAGTAGGGGGTCTGCCACCCACCATATATCTGACATGCAATTTGGCAATTTCATTGTCAGACATATCAAACCATTTGTAACCCCGGTTATCTAATTTGCTGGTGATTTCCCGGTATTCTTCTTTGCCACGACGCAATTTAATGCCCACAAAGATATGAGCAGTGTCACCGGAGGAATAACGGTAGTTAAATTCGGTTATGGCCTGTTTACCCAGAATATCGCAAAACTCTTTGAAGGCACCTTTGCGTTCAGGGATTCGCACCGCAAATACCGCTTCTTTTTGTTCACCCAGTTCGCAACGTTCTGAAACATAGCGCAGTGTGTGAAAATTAATATTGGCACCACACAAGATACCGGCAAGCTTCTGATCTTTAATATTGTTTTCAAGAACGTACTTTCTTATACCCGCAACAGACAAAGCTCCAGCCGGTTCAGCGATAACCCGGGTGTCTTCAAAAATCTCTTTAATAGCCGCACAGATTTCGTCGCTGTTAACCGTGATAATTTCGTCCACCAGACGTTGACACAAACGAAAGGTTTCCGTGCCCATGGTTTTTACGGCTACACCATCGGCAAAAATCCCCACAGAAGGTAATGTTACCGGCTTGCCTGCAGCCAGTGCCGCTTTCAAGCAGGCGGAGTCTTCCGCCTCGACGGCAACAATTTTAACATCGGGCTTGAGCTGTTTAACAAATACCGCGATTCCGGCAGCCAAACCACCCCCGCCAACGGCGATAAACAACGTATTCAGATGAGGGTTTTGTTCCAGTAACTCACGGGCAATAGTGCCCTGACCAGCGATTACGTCCGGTGTGTCAAAAGGTGGGATCATGGTGTAACCATGCTCTGCCGCCAGGCGTCTGGCTTCGTCACTGGCAGCATCAAAGCTGGTGCCATGCAGGATAATGTTTACCCAGTCACCACCAAATGAGCGCACAGCGTCAATTTTTATGTCGGGCGTGGTTTCCGGCATAACGATGGTAGCCCGTATTTTCTTCTTAAAAGCGGAATAGGCAACGCCCTGGGCATGATTACCGGCAGAGGCAGCAATGACGCCTTTTTGCAATGCTTCGTCGCTCAGGTGGGTGATGCAATTGTACGCCCCCCGGAGTTTGAAAGATTTAACCGGTTGCTGGTCTTCACGTTTCAACCAGACTTCATTGCCCATTGCCTGGGACAAACGCTGCATGTATTGCAGTTCAGTGTTCCTGGCAACATCATAAACCGGTGATAACAGGACTTTTTTCAGGTATTCACTGTCAGATACCACAACTTCAGTATCACTCATACCCTTAGTCCTTTAATTTAGCGATATCTCTTACCGCACCTTTGTCGGCACTGGTGGCCAGCATTGCAAAGACTTTCAGTGCGTTTGAGACTGCGCGTTCTCTATTAACCGGACGCCAGGGGTTGGCAGAACTCTCCATGCTGTTACGCCGTTGTTCTAATATGTCCTGACTCAAATCCACGTTAATGGTTCTGTTGGGAATATCGATAATGATGGTATCCCCTTCTTCCACCAGACCAATGCCACCACCGCTGGCTGCTTCAGGTGAACAATGCCCGATCGACAGTCCGGAAGTACCACCGGAAAAACGGCCATCAGTGATCAGGGCGCACGACTTGCCTAAGCCTTTTGATTTCAGATAAGAGGTGGGGTACAGCATTTCCTGCATACCAGGGCCACCTTTAGGGCCTTCGTAACGAATAATAACGGCGTCACCGGCCACCACTTCGTCATTTAAGATGGCTTCTACTGCCGCATCCTGACTTTCATAAATGCGCGCCCGACCGGTAAACTTCCAGATAGACTCATCCACACCGGCGGTTTTCACAATACAGCCATTTTCAGCAATGTTACCGAATAACACCGCAAGTCCACCTTCCTGGCTGTAAGCGTGTTCGATGCTTCGGATACAGCCGTTCTCACGATCTGTGTCTGGTGCCGGGTAGCGACAACTCTGACTAAAAGCCTGAGTGGTACGTATCCCTGCTGGGCCTGCAGAATAGAAAGTAAGCGCTTGCTTGTTTTGATTATTGGTTATATCCCAGTTAGCGATTACTTCACTAATGGTGCTTCCCAGAACGTGTGGAGAGTCGGAATGCAGTAAACCGCCGCGCTCCAGCTCTGCTAAAATAGCCAGTACACCACCGGCCCGGTGTACGTCTTCCATATGGTACTTATTAGTTGCCGGTGCCACTTTAGATAAATGGGGAACTTTACGGGACAACCGGTCGATATCAGCCATGGTAAAGGGAATTTCACCTTCCTGGGCCGCTGCCAATAAATGCAATATCGTGTTGGTGGAACCGCCCATGGCAATATCCAGACTCATGGCATTTTCAAAGGCGTTAAAGTTGGCAATGTTACGCGGTAACATGCTGTCATTGTCCTGCTCATAGTAGGCTTTACACATAGCTACAATTTGCTGCCCTGCCTGAATAAACAGTTTTTCACGATCAGCATGTGTGGCCAGTAACGAGCCATTGCCCGGTAGGGATAGCCCCAGAGCTTCGGTCAGACAGTTCATGGAGTTGGCGGTAAACATACCTGAGCAGGAACCACAGGTGGGGCAGGCAGAGCGCTCAATTTGCGCAGTGTCTTCGTCAGATACCTTATCGTCTGCCGCTGCTACCATGGCATCCACCAGGTCTAGCTTGATGATCTGGTCAGAAAGTTTGGTTTTTCCGGCTTCCATTGGACCACCGGAAACAAAAATTGTGGGGATATTTAAACGCATAGCCGCGTTCAGCATCCCGGGTGTGATTTTGTCGCAGTTGGAGATACACACAATGGCGTCGGCACAATGGGCGTTCACCATGTATTCCACTGAGTCTGAGATCAGGTCACGGGAAGGCAGGCTATACAGCATGCCACCGTGTCCCATCGCAATGCCATCGTCCACCGCGATAGTGTTGAACTCTTTGGCAACACCGCCGGCTTCTTCGACTGCTCTGGCAACCAGTTGCCCCAAATCTTTGAGGTGCACATGGCCCGGCACAAACTGGGTGAAGGAGTTGGCAATCGCAATAATGGGTTTGCCGAAATCATTATCCTTCATCCCTGTTGCACGCCAGAGTGCTCTGGCGCCGGCCATGTTTCTACCGTGAGTGGTGGTTGCTGAACGCAGTCGTTTTGGCATTTTTACTACCTATATCAATATGTTAATTTAAGAATGTTTATTCTACTGGTGTTAACCAGCCCCACTTGTCTTCAGTTTTTCCATTGAAAAGACCAAAGAAAGCGTCCTGTACTTTTTCGGTTATTGGGCCACGGCCACCGTTACCGACCGGAATGCCGTCAACACTGCGCACTGGCGTAACTTCGGCGGCGGTACCACACATCAGCACTTCATCAGCCAGGTATAGAGATTCACGTGGAATGTTTTCTTCGCGTACTTCATAGCCCATTTCGCGCAATAAAGTCATAACCGTGTCACGGGTGATGCCTGGCAAGATCGCCGCAGTTTTAGGTGTGGTGGCTACCACGCCGTTGCGGATCACAAACAGATTTTCACCGGCACCTTCACTGACGTAGCCGTTTACGTCCAGTGCAATACCTTCGCCGTAGCCGTGACGACGGGCTTCCATCGAGATCAGCTGCGAAGACATATAGTTACCACCGGCTTTGGCACCCGTGGGCATGGTATTGGCTGCCAGACGGTTCCAGGAAGAAACACCGGCGTCAACCCCGTTTTTCAGGGCTTCATCACCCAGGTATGCACCCCAGGGGAATGCCGCAATCGCCAGATCCACTTCCGTACCGAAGGGTACCTGCAGGCCCATACCGATATCACCATAAAAGGCGATAGGACGAATGTAGGCGGATTTCAATTCATTTTTTCTCAGAATGGCTAAGGTTGCTTCATTGATGTCATCCTGAGTGTGGGGGATAGTCATGCGATATACTTTGGCAGAATCGAACAAACGGCGGGTATGCTCCTGCATTCGGAACACACAAGGTCCTTTATCTGGCGTATCATAAGCGCGCACACCTTCAAAGACTGAAGAGCCGTAGTGAATGGCGTGAGTTAATACGTGAACCGTGGCTTTTTCCCAGGGAATGATTTCACCGTTGAACCAGATGTGATCTGCAAGTTTTTTAGACATTGTTATTTCCTAGTTTATGCCGTCGCCTTGAGCGGCATCTCATGTTGAATAGTTAAGCGAGCCAGATCATACAACTTATTCAGTTGGCTGGTTAGTATGTTGATGGAATGTTGCCCAGAAACTTTTAACTGAACTGTCAACTTATCCTGTCCTTCCGGCTGCATTTGCATACCTTCGAGATGAAATTGTCGATAGCGCACCACCTGAAGGACGCGTTCTAATACTGCGGGTTGATTGTGTAATTGCAGTTCAATTTGATATTGCATGGTGTTCCTCCATCATGTTGTGGTTTGCTGTATTGGGTGGCACGATTGGCCAGACATTTTCCTGAGAGCTTAATCTGACGTGTAATAAACTGGGTGAATCAGACTGTAAAAACCAGTCCAGTTTCGCTTCGACATCGGCAACAGACTCCAGCACATCGGCCTCTAATCCAAAGGCTTGGGCGACTTTGGAAAACTCCGGGTTGTCCGACAGATTGGTTTCGCTGTAGCGTTCCTCGTTAAACAATTCCTGCCACTGTTTCACCATGCCTAAGCGCTGATTATCCATTACCAGAATTTTTACCGGGATACGGTAGCGGTTAAGCGTAGCTAACTCCTGGATATTCATCATAAAAGAGCCATCACCACACACAGCCACCACATTTTTCTGCGGGTTTTCCAGTTGCGCTCCAATGGCGGCCGGTAAACCAAATCCCATAGTGCCCAGGCCGCCGCTGCTCAGATGACTGGTGGGAGAGGAAAACTGAATATGTTGCGCCACCCACATCTGATGTTGGCCTACGTCACAGCACACGATATCACTGTGGTTTAGTTTATTACTTAACATACGCAGTAATTTAGGGCCGGAAATCTGTTGCTCCTGCGGCGAAAACACATAATTTTGCTGGTATTGTTGTTGCAGGTTTGCACATCTGGCTTGCCAGTCGGCGAACTGTATCTCACGGCATAACTTTGGCAGTACCTGTTTGATATCCGCTTTGATGGCTGCATCAGCCGCGCGGCGCTTACCTATTTCCGCGGCATCAATATCGATATGGATCAGTTTGGCGTTGGGGGCGAATTCGTTGAGCTTGCCGGTGGCTCTGTCATCCAGACGCGCTCCTGCGACCAGCAATAAATCGGCTTCCTGAACCGCATAATTAGCAGGCGGCAAGCCGTGCATTCCTAACATGCCCAGATTCAGTGCATAATCTTTGTCCACCGTACCCAGGCCTTTTAAGGTGGAAACGGCTGGCATACCTGTGTCTTGCAAAAATTCATTCAGGGCCTGCTGAGCGTGACCCATTACTACGCCACCTCCCACATAAAGCACCGGTTTTTGACTGGATTTCAACAATTGATTGGCAATGGCGATAGATTGTAAGTTGTTGTTATCCAGCTCGTTTATAGAAGAATTAAAATTCTCTTTACCTGGTTTGGATACTGTTTCTGGCTGCGCATTTAGTTCAGCCAGAAAAACGTCTTTGGGTATATCCACTAATACCGGACCCGGTCTGCCTTCGATGGTCAGATCCCAGGCGGATTGCAAAATTTCCGGTAATTGCTCAATGCGTTCGACTACAAAGCTGTGTTTGGTGATGCTCAGGGATAAACCCAGAACATCCACTTCCTGAAAGGCATCGCTGCCCATGGCGCTGGTGGGTACCTGGCCGGTTAATACCAGCAGCGGCACAGAATCTAACTTGGCGTCTGCGACTGCCGTTAACAGGTTGGTGGCACCGGGGCCAGATGTGCCGATGCAAACAGCGGTCTGGTTACTGCTGCGGGCCTGGCCGATGGCGGCGAAAGCCGCACCCTGTTCATGCCGGGTAAGGTAATGGCTCACCGGAGAATCCAGCATGGCATCGTAAAGCGGCATAACCGCTCCACCGGGGTAACCAAAAACCCGTTGACAAGCTTGTTTCTCTAAAAACGCCAATATGTATTCTGCACCATTCATAACATTTACTTTTTCAGTGGCCCTAAAACGAAAAAACCCCCGGACTTTCGTGCGGGGGTTTTGCTAAATTCGGTATTTTCGAAAACCTATAGCCGACCCCGCAGCGAGCTAATAATCACCACGACCACGACAACGAGGCTGTTAAGAACAGTCTGCATTTTGCCTGGGTTAATGGTAAGAGTTGGGATCATTAGTCTTCTGTTTTTGGGATGCCGGGGCATCGGTTTTCGTCACTTTTTATACAATTACCATAGCGGTAGATTTTATCGCAAGCTTTATTTTTATAATTTTTGCATTAGTCTGTGGGCATAAATGAATAACGAGAGCAGAAATTGAATAGCTGGTTATATTGGGTGGACCTGGCCGGAGTAGCGGTATTTGCCATATCCGGCACCTTAATGGCCTTCAGAAAAAGCATGGATGGCTTTGGCGTTTTAGTACTGGCAGCGGTAACCGCCATTGGTGGTGGAACTTTGCGGGACATGATCCTGAACGTGCCGGTTTACTGGTTAACGGACAAGAATTTCTTTCTTGTGATCCTCGCCGCCGCGCTGTCCACCATGATGCTGTTGCGCTTTACCCACTGGTTTCCCATGCGCTACCTGTTGCTGGCTGATGCCATCGGACTGGCATTTTTCAACATGATGGGCCTGCAAAAGGCACTCGCTTATGGTACCACGCCTTTTGTGGCGGTGTTTATGGGCGTGATGACCGGCGTATTCGGTGGGTTGATTCGCGATGTGATTTGCCGGGAAATCCCGCTGGTGCTACGCGGTGAACTCTATGCCATGACCTGTGTCGCAGGTGGTCTGGTGTACATTGCCACTGAAACTTTTTTCCACAATATCCACCTAGCCATGCTGCTCTGTGTTGTAAGTACTTTGCTGCTGCGCGTTGCCGCTATTCACTGGCACTGGCATTTCTGGGTGTTTAAAGCCGGCGACCATCCCATGATGCGTGACGCCGATAAATAGTGCCTGAATCCCGGAGCATGAGGAACAGGTACTAAAAACTGTACTTTTTAGCCCTTGTTCACAGTGACGTTTGCTCTAAACTTGAGCGCAGTTTGGATTTTGCAAAGGAATTGCATATGGCACTGGCTGTGGTGAAAACACGCGCTGTTTTGGGGGTGGATGCACCTTTGGTTACGGTGGAAGTGCATCTCTCAAATGGTCTGCCGGGCTTTAATATCGTGGGCTTGCCCGAAGCCTCTGTCAGAGAAGCCCGCGATAGAGTACGAAGTGCCTTACTCAACTCTCATTTTGAATTCCCCGGCAAAAAAATCACCGTTAACCTGGCACCGGCAGATCTTCCCAAGGAAGGCGGGCGCTTTGATCTGGCGATTGCCATCGGCATCATTGCTGCTTCAGGGGTGACACCGGAGATGGATATTGCGCACTATGAGTTTATTGGCGAGTTGGCATTGTCCGGTGAATTGCGATCGGTTAGCGGCATTCTGCCCGTCTCCGTGGCGGCCCGAAATGCAGGAAAACAGCTGATTTTACCGGCTGCCAATCAGGACGAAGCCATGCTGGTATCGGATGCCCGGGTTTATGCAGCCTTGAGTTTTAAAGAGGTTTTTTTGCACCTGTCGGGAAGCCGAAAAATTGCACCTTCGCTGGTGAAAGACTCTCAGGAAGCGCAAACCGAAAACCCGGATCTGGCTGAAATCATCGGCCAGCAACAGGCCAAGCGAGCCCTGACGATAGCGGCGGCAGGTCGGCACAACCTGTTGTTTTGTGGTCCGCCGGGTACCGGAAAAACCATGCTGGCTACGCGCCTGGCAGGATTGTTACCACCTATGTCGGAACAGGAGTCCTTGCAAACGGCTACTGTAAAATCTGTCGCCAATTTGCCTTTCAATGCCAAAAACTGGCGTCTCAGGCCATTTCGCAATCCCCATCATACCTCTTCTGCTGTGGCGCTGGTGGGTGGCGGCAGTAAACCTGTACCTGACACTTACAAAATTGAAATGTAATATAACCTCAAAAACACACTCAGACCACAGCATTATGATGTAATAGGTACATCGATATGTTGTAATGCGTTGATAAATACATAATTAGTGCATAATGGATCTAGAACTGTGCCAGTCAGAACAATTCCTAAGAGTTATCGCAACGTAACAGGTCAAATGGCGTCGAAAAAATCATCCAATGTTTTATATGAATCTACTCTGGAAAGAGACTTTTTTACTCTCCTTGAATTTGACTCATCTGTAATTAACTACGATACACAACCTGTTGAGATTTTATGGTTTGATAGTCTAGATAATAGACGAACTTACACGCCAGATGTGTTGGTTCAATATGCCCCACAAATTCCAGTTTCATGCAATTTCACCAATATTATTTATGAAATAAAATATAGGGATGACCTCCGAGAAAATTGGTCAGAATATAGGCCCAAATTTAAAGCTGCCATAAGATACGCAGCAAAAAATCAGATGCGTTTTAAACTGGTCACCGAAGTAGAAATTCGTACTAACAGGATGGAAAATGCTCGCTTCTTGTTACCGTTTTTAAACAAAGAGCTTGATGAAACTCACGAGGTTATGATCCTTGAAAAGTTGGCTCAAATGCGCGAGTGCTCAGTAGAAGATTTGTTGGTTGCAATATTTCATGACAAGTGGTTGAGAGCGGAACTCATACCATCTGTCTGGCACCTTGTAGGAAGTCGCAGGATCGGGACTGACCTTAACTTACCCATTACTATGGACTCCAAAATTTGGATGGGGCTGCCATATGAGTAAAAGTCAAAAAGTATTTTCTTTGCAACCCGGAAAAGTTGTTACCTTCGAGCGTGAAGAATATGTAATTAAGCAGATCCTTGACCTTAAGTATGTGCTGGCAGAACACCTCTCTACACATGAGGTTAGTCGTATCCCAATTGGAAAAATCGCTGTAGTTGCGCAGCAAAATCCTGCATCAATTGGCATTGAGGCATTGACCGATGAGGACTGGAACGTAGCTCAACAACGTTTAGAAATTATCCAACCAGTTCTACATAAACCCGGAAGAACAAAAACAGACATGGAACGTGTTGCAGATGAGCACGGGTTACACATCAATACGCTATATAAATGGCTCAGACTTTACGAACAAAACTGTCTACTCACCAGCTTAGCACCGAAAAAACGAAGTGATAAAGGTGACTCCAGATTAAGCCAACGTGTAGATGAAATTATCAAAGAGTCCATCGAGACCGAATACCTGAACAAACTAAAAAAATCAGTCAGTTCAGTTCATGAAACGATTAAAATGTTATGCCGAGAAGAAGGAATTCCTGCACCTCATGTGAATACTGTCAGGAACAGAATTAAGCAACTTTCTGACTATGTAAAAGTGAGTAAAAGATACGGTGCCAAAAAGGCACAGGAGATGTATGAACCGTCTCCAGATCAGTTTCCGGGAGCTGACTATCCTTTAGCCGTTGTGCAGATAGATCATACACCAACTGACGTGATCCTTGTGGACGAAGAGTATAGGTTACCCATAGGAAGAGCTTGGATCACGATGGCAATAGATGTATTCAGTCGCATGGTGACGGGATTTTACATTTCTTTGGATCCGCCAAGCGCAATTAGTGTTGGCGTTGCAGTATCTCACGCTATTTTGCCAAAAGATAAGTGGTTAATTGACCACGACATTGATGGAGAATGGCCATGTTGGGGGCTTCCCAAAACATTGCATGCCGATAATGCAGGTGAGTTTCGTGGAAACATGCTGAAAAAAGCATGTGACCAATATCAGATTACGCTTGAATGGAGACCTGTAGCCAGGCCTAAATATGGTGCTCATATAGAGAGGTTGCTTGGGAGCTTCTCTTCAGAAATTCATCAAATTCCGGGAACGACGTTTTCTAATATCGAACAACGTGGTGACTACGATTCTGATAAAGAATCAGTAATGACCATGGCAGAATTTGAACAATGGCTTGCGACACTTATCGCTGAAAAGTATCACTACAAAAAACATTCCGGTATTGGAATGCCGCCAATCCGCAAGTATGAACAAGGTATTCTTGGCACTAAACGAACGAAAGGAGTAGGACTGCCAAGGAAAATCGAGGATGAGGAAACGCTTAAAATTGACTTCCTTCCTTTTGAAGAAAGAACGGTTCAGGATTATGGAATTCGTATTAATGATATTTTCTATTACCACGATGTGTTGCGCGTCTGGATAAACAGTACCGTAGATAGTCGAAGCAAACTGAAGCGTAAGTTTATCTGTCGCTACGACCCCAGAGATGTCAGTGTAATATGGTTTTTCGATCCTCAAATAAATTCTTATTTCCCAATTCCGTATCGCAACCTTTCTCATCCGGCCATTACCAAATGGGAAGTCCAGGCCGCGAGAGATTTGCTCAAAAAAGAAGGGGAAGTCGATATCGATGAAGATAAAATCTTCGGCGCAGTCAAGAAAATGCGTGAGATTGTTGAACAATCTAGTGAAAAAACAAAGAAAAGTAGACGGAGCCTGGCAAGGAAAAAAGCTGCAGAGAAGAAATCTGGAGGATATATTGAGAAACCATCAGAGGACTATTTAGCTAACAGTTCATCGCACAAAGAGGATGTCTTAGAAGACGAAGACATATTACCGTTTGATGAGATGGAAGAGGTGCAAAGCCATGGATGATATGGTGAAAAACGCTCATGAGCATCTCAATGAAGTCGCAAGGGAAGCGCTGGCACTGTCGAATACTGAACGCAAAAAATATATCCGTTCAGCACGGTGGATTGGTTATACAAGAGCCAAAACAGTCCTAAACAAAATGGAAGATCTGCTGGCATATCCGAAAAAACATCGAATGCCAAATTTGCTGATTGTCGGAGACAGTAATTCCGGGAAAACCATGATTGCAGAAAGGTTTATTTCTCTCAATCCTTCATACGAGAAGGAAACCAATGATGGTATCGTTATTCCTGCACTATTCGTTCAATCGCCGCCAGTTCCTAATGAATCTCGCCTGTATTCTCATATCCTAGACAAGCTATTTGCACCATATAGACCATCAGACTCTCCTGATAAGAAGTTATTTCAGGTAAAGAAGCTAATGGAAGCCTGTGATGTCAGAATGCTTATCATTGATGAATTCCATTCTATGTTGGCAGGGCCTCTAGATAAGCAAAGAATTTATTTAAGTGCAATACGGAGCCTGGGAAATGCCCTTCGTATCCCAATTGTTGCATTAGGTACGAAAGATGCCCTGCGGGCTATAAAAACGGATCCACAACTAGATAATCGGTTCAAAGCCTCATTCCTACCGAGATGGGAGCAGAATATTGAGTTCAAGAGATTATTGCTGAGTTTCGAGAGGATGCTACCTCTGCGAAAAGCTTCTGATTTGAAGTCTCAAACACTCTCTAAGCAACTTTATGCCATGAGTGAAGGGTTATTGGGTGAATTGGCTGAAATCCTTTCTGAGGCTGCTATAGATGCCCTTAACGATGGAAGTGAATGTATAACCTTGCAAGGATTAAAGAACTTAGACTGGGAACCTCCATCAAAGCGCAGGCGAGAGAATGGCTGAATTAGCTCACAATGCAGTACTTCCTATGCACCCCCCTCCTTTTGAGGATGAGACCCTAAGCTCGTGGTTGATGCGTCTTGCAAGAGCAAACGGGACTAAGTTTTATTCGCTATGTCGTTGGATTCAAAAATCTAACAAAAATATAGGGAGGAAGCTTGATATAGGGGTGCCGCGGCCTTTTATTCATCGTCTTGCATATTTAACGGGTCTAACAGAGCGGCGTGTCATGAATACGACTCTGGATAGTTTTATCGGTTTTTTGGTTCCAGGACTTCAGAAACATCACCACTTCTCCGGCATTTTGATGGCGGGAATTGAAAGGTATGCAGAACTGAGGTATTTGCAACAGTTTTGCCCGCTTTGTCTCAGGGATAGCAACCCGTTTTTTAGGAAATCATGGCGGATCACCTTTATAACTGCATGTGTGAAACACGAAATAAGGCTGCAGGATAGGTGCCCTCAATGTCAGGCGCCGGTAGTACCCTTTAAAAACGACACCAAAAATCAATCTATCCCTTTTGAGGGCCAATGGTCTGAATGCTTCAAGTGCGGTTTTGACGTCAAATATGCGCCAATTCTCCGTGCAGAAAGAGAGGTTGTCAGGTCCACAAAGCTTATTAATTCGATTCTTAAAAAAGGATATTGGGACCTTGGCAATGGGGAATGGATTTACTCGTTTTCTTTCTTTTCTGTATTGAAGCACTTGATGCGCCTTGTGATATACAAAGAGCGAAAGCCGTATTCGAAAGTTCAAGTAGATTCAATCGATGTAGATATGCGGTATTGGGCCTTTTCCGAAATGAACCAAATATTCGATTTATGGCCAGATAATTTTATCAGGTTTGCTGAGTCTCATGGTCTTTTCTTATACGACTTTTATTCAATGTATAAAACGAATCCCGTATTACCATTTTGGCTTGTAGAACCACTTAAAGAGCACAGACACTTTCCAAAAGTTGCGCCTGAATCTGACCACGTTAAATGCGCATGTGCTTATTTAAAAGCAAACGGTAAGAAAGTGAATAAATATAGCATTAGTAGGTTACTCGGGGTTTGCAACTCTTTTGTTATAGACCAAATATTTGACCAGGAAAAATAAATGGAAAAGTACAACTTTATATTGAATTACATTGCTAACGATCAAGATGATGCTGATGCCATTTTAAATTTTAATGATGTGCTTGCATTAATTAAGGGGCATATTGAGGGGATGCCTGAGTCTGGACTAAGAGAAAGTGCGGTCAAACAAGCTGAACTTCATTTCCGGCTCGAAGAATTGCTCCAGAACTATCCGGACATGAAGATTAAGGAGCTGGAAGGTTATTTCGAGTTACCAGTTAATTCAACGCACAAGTATTATGATGACCGGATTTTGGCTCGACTTAGACGAATTATGATCATATTCGATATGTGCTATGAACTGGTTAAAATAGAATCTAGTGTTATGAATCACCTGCAATGCAGTGATAGAGAAACGTTCAATAAAATACAAGAGGCTCGACACATTTTCATGGGGGGCAGAAAGTTCCTGGGCGACTATTTTCAGTAATGTGTTGCAAAATATGCAATGTCACGTTTCTAATATTTCAATTTACTCAATGTAGACATGTGTGCGAGCATGCTTTCTACCAACGATTGAGTCTGGGTTCATCGTCACAAATAAATTGAGAATAATGTCGTTGGGATCTCATAAGTATCTAATCGAAACTAACTGAAGGAGTAACCCTCTCGGACGTACCTTAACGATAGTATTCGCGTTTGAGGTAGTGTTTTAAATTGCTTCATTTTATACCGTTGTGCGATGTCACATGTTATTGCTCTTTTTGTCACTACCATAATAAAAAGTGCGGCAAGGTACGGTTGTGAGTTCATATATCTCTAACCTGTTTATGACTTCAACTAAAGGATGCCTAAAACTATTTGAGAGTCCGACGACAACCCTCTTAAATCCGCCAAATAAAATGACTTGAGTTAACACTATTAATCGCAATACTAGGGTTTTGGTGAAATATTAAGGCATTATGTTTGAGCGATTATTTGGGCTATTTTCCAGAAGGAACGATAAAAAGACACTGAATGAATGCAAGCCATTGACGGTGACGTTCAAAAACAGAGTTATTATGGTTCTTCAAGATCATTTAGGTATGGGCTTTGAGGACTCTATGAGCAGTCTTCATAGGGAAGTCGCGATGTCATTAGGCCTGCATAGATTGTCTCACACTGGTAAGCCGCAGAGTACATGTGAAGACCTTATTCAATACATGTTTGAATGTGAAGACGATAAGTTTTTCGATATATTGGAATTGCTGTTCCATTCCAGAGTTAGTGGTATCACCTACCCGGATAGCCCTCTAATTAAGGCTATAAACCAATTTTTGCAACTGGATGAACTCCCCTATCATCTTACCGATTATGTCGTCGTTGAAGGTGTTACAGAGCATTGGGGCCGAGAATCCAAGACAATGAAAATCACGGGTACACCTCAAATCATAATGAAAAACAATGATGTAATTCATCACCGGTGTATAGAGCCCACGCTAAATCTATTGTCTAGTGACATCAGATTTCAACAAGCCAATGATGAATTTCTTAATGCACTAGAGGATTTCCGAAACTCTGATTACAGAGATTGTTTGACCAAATGTTGCAGTGCCTTTGAGAGCACTATGAAAGTATTATGCTCAATTAATAGCATTGCTTTTAAACAAACCGACTCAGCATCTCCGCTCTTAAAATCATTGATTGAAAAATCGGATTTGGATTCGTTTTGGGAGCAACCACTGATATTAATCGCAACGATTAGAAATCGATTAAGCTCTTCACATGGAGCTGGCACTCAGGAAAAGCAAGTTTCTAAACAGGTGGCAAATTACACCATCAATGCAACTGCGGCCGCCATTCTCTTGCTTGTTGAAGAGTGGGCCTGAGTGGCAAGATATTAAGGTCATTACCAATTTACACTTTAACAGCACAGCCTATTTCAATGTTCTTTGACTTATTGTAGCGAAATTAGGCGACCGGAACTTATGATTTACTTACCGAAAGATATAAGCCCACAACAATTGGCATTGTACGGCGCCATATCAACGTTTCTGAAGGAACGGTTTGGATATAAACGATTGAGATTTGATTGTATTTCCGAGTCGAGACTACAGGGGAGAATGAGTAAGTTTGAATTGTTTCTCAGGGTTAATATAAATCAATATAGTTGGAACGGATTAGATAACATTTTCATTATTGCGAGAATTGCATTCCAGGAGCGCCGAAAAGGACATTTTACGGCTTTAATCCGTTCCATTTTACCAACGCTGGAGCAGATAGGAATGCAATACATTGGTATTGAGGCTGCTAACACTGCCAGTAGTCAGTTTGCACGCAAAATAGGTATGAATACTTCAAACGATAATCGCAATTTCTATGGTTCATTATCAGACATCAAGTTGGCATTATTAAGCATTGATTGAATAGCTTGATAGACACTTGTGACGAAAAAACGTGAAGATTAGATTTTGCCCTGCATATATCAATTGTAGTGACTCATATCTGCCTTGATACTTTTTATAGAAGGTTTAGACTTGGTCTGACTGTTGTTACTTTATTTCGGCTGCACACGATTCTGAATTGTAGGGTTTTAGAAAACTGCTTGAAGGATTAAGCAATTATTAAAACATCCGAGTCAGCCTGTAAGTTAACTGAATAGACGGTTCACAATCTGGAATGACTGTAAATTGAATAGTTTCAGGTGGCTAGCTATTGTAGTGGCTTGTACCAAGCCATGTACAACAAGTACACGGATTTAAATTAAGATGTGTAAGATTTTTGCTAACCGACAGTAAGTCAAAGCGGTTGCGAAAACTTTTAGTAAAAAAGTTGACTAGCGACCGTCAACTAAACTCTCCCAGAATATTCAACCTAATTTGCCGTATCCTATTTATCTTTGGTTTATCGGTTCAGTTCTTTTATTTGTTTGGTTTGTGGAGTATCACGGCAGCCTCCTCACAAATTGTCTCGTCAGACATTAGGATAGGTGAAACTTTTAATCGCTCAACAATGATTGTGGTAAAGCCTGAAAGGCCAGGGACGTCACCATCTCCAAAGTGGGGATGACACAGAACTCCCTCCTCAGTTAATAACTTTTTCATTAGTTCAGCCATTTGAGCACGAGATTTAATCCACTTTTCATAATTGCCCCCTCCAGCTTCTGTATAATCAAACGGATCAAAAAATATAAAATCATATTTCTGCTTAATTAGCTGTCTCCGCCAATCTCCCAAGTGCGTTCGCACTGAAGGTCGCCCTACTGAAAACTCTTCCAGATCCCTGTAAATAGAACTTTCAATCTCATAAATATCATGCAACTGTGGATTCAGATGCTTTTGAATCAATTCCGCAGAAATCCCTAACCCAAAGCCAATCTCGAGTACTTTTTTGGGCTGTAGGTCAGCAAGACGAGAAAAAATGGCTTTGAAATATGGTTCTTCAGATCTAGACATTACAACCTGCCCTTTCCATATCAATATATCATTGGTCTTTTTCTCAAATTCAAGCTGAATGTTAGTCATGGGGCATTCTTCACTTCGAGGTTCTTTAAAATCTGCTTACTGTAGCAATACACTTCTAGAATAGTTCTATATTATGTATGTGCTATATTTAGGCACTCAGTCAGACTTAGATTTTTTGTCTAATTGGGTTTACGCCAAACCATTACGAGTTGCATATCCTCTTGGGAAGTTACATCTACAAACCCTGCATATTCCGCTGCCTTTCGAGATGCAATATTTGACTTGCGCATGTGAGCATAAATGACATCATATTTGCTCCGAGAACAGCAGCTCTTATAAACAATACGTCCAATATGTCGCCCTTGGCTCGGACGATTTAAAAATACATGAAATGATGGGTGAAGACCTCGTATCGGATCATCTAACATGTTTATATATGCCTTTCCGGCTCTTTTTCCATCAACCATTACAAGCCAAGCTTCGCCACCACTTCCCCCTCCTTTATTTCGAGTACCTGCGGTGCCAATTAGCTCTACATTGTCAGTGCTAACTGGCCCAAGGTTTGATTTAGCCTTTACTGAAGGATGTTTTTGATTTGTGTGCTTTACTCGCCTGATGCGTTTAGTTTTCGCGGGCCGAACCATTAAAGTTCACCTAATCCCTCAAGGAGCCTCTCACAACTTGGGGCCCAGAACTCTGACGGAAAGAAACCGGGAGATAAGGCAATCACAATATCATCGAGACTTGTTAGTATTGAGTGACTCCGTAAAGTCTCTGTTAGATTATCGATCTGTTCTAATACTTGAGGTAATGAAAGATCTAGTGGGCAAGGGTGAAGCACTGCATCACTATCTCCATCATAACGGTTGCAAAAATAATCCATATCAATATGGAGAAGAAATGCTGTATCATTTTCCTCCACTTGAAGGTCTAGACCTTCGAGCCATACATCGAGGTCGTTTGTGAAACGATAGCGGCCATGTACTACTCCGTTGGACTTTGAGTTTAAAGCTGTTGTTTCCTCTAAGGTAACAGATGGTCGACGAGCATCTAAATTGAGCAATATATCAGGGGTTGTATCTAATCTAATAATAAAATCAGATGTATCCTTACATTTAGGAGGTTGACAAAGATGACGGACATCGGAATGTGGGACAAGATGTAAAAAGGGAGTAAGAAAGCTTCCCATTCCAAACGCACCACTTTCAATTGCATCTGAAACTGAATTAGGGTTTTCAAAATCTACAACTCGACCTGTTATAGGGTCTATCCAACCATTGGGGCTTATGAATACTCTGGGTGAACCAAGATCTTTGTGGTCGTCTACATGAAGCACTACAACGTTATTTTTTTCGGTATCCCGATTAAACCATTCACTCCAACTTTCTAAAGTCCATGTGTCATTTAAAGATAGAAGCACACGACCTTTACGCTTGCGTGCCACAGCCATATCTTTAAATTGAAGCTCATTTCCCCACCACGAAAGACCTTCATTTAAACAAGGGTCAACATACCTATAAGGATCATTTGACCACTCTAATTCAAGTTGCCACTCATCCCCTATTTGAGTTGCGATCGCATCTTTGTCACAAAAATAATCCCGGAGCTGCGCATGCCTGCGCAATTTGTCAGGCGATAATCGAGTCAGTGGAATGTAAATCAACGAGTCCATTTGAACTATTTTCCTTAGATGCGAGCTTGAGTATATCCGCTAACTTCTGCCCAGTTTGTGTTAAAGGACATTGCTCCAAAGTATCAAATGCTTGCTTAAGACGACAGTCTGAATCAGCAATCTGATTTAGAGCTCGAGTACGAAGCCTGTTAGGACCACAGTCACGAACATATATCCAAAAGCGTCTCAGCTCAACGAATACAAAGACAGCATGATATAACCCTGAAGGAGGTCTAAGATCTTCGCGCCATGGGGAAATCACTAGTTTATCAGTTGGCTCAATAGTCTGAGCATAGCGTTCGAACAAGTACAACTTCTGGTGACGATGCTCATGAATTAGGGAATCTGCTAGGTCGTAAGGGTCAATCAATCCCTCACCCTGAAATATTGAAACATATAGGGTTCCAGGAACTGAGTTATCACTGAACGAGACAATCTTTCGTGGATCAGCCATTGGATCCCTAATAAATTGCACAGCGCGGCATGTTTCTATCATTTCAGTTGCAAGTGCTGGACGCCACTTTTTTACAATATCCATAGCCTGCTTAACTAGTCCTTGGCCAGCCTTCGTAAGTTCACTTCCTTCAAATGTAATAGTTTTACCGAAAGGAGTTCGAAGCCAATAGTCGTTTCGACCTACATCCCAAGTGTCTTTCACACTGCCTTTGTCCAAGACTGATTGTAAAAAATCGAAATAATCAGGTGAGACATTAATTTCATGACCATCTAACGAGTACAGTCTCAACCCTTGTTTCTTAGCGTTTACGGCCTTAGACCAAGCAATCGCACCTGGACGACTTGCCAACAATTCTAATTTGCTTGGTGTTATCGACTTATTAATAAGCTCTAAAGCAATCTCCAAATCCTTAAATGACTCGGCGAATGCACCGTCGCGCAGTGAATCAAGCGAAGGCTTTGCTGTCTCGGCCAGTTCAAAGCTCTTAAGAGAAAACTCTTCGGGTAAAGAGCATGATACGACTTCGCCTCTCTCAGAAGACAAGAGTTCCTTCAATCGACTCTTAATGTGGTTTATTAGTCGTTTCATCTCTTCGCAGTAGACTGTCGGATTGATAAAACCATCTTTATTAAATCGGTGAGGTAAAGCCCCACCGCCACAAATATCAACAATATCACACGACTGGCAAACCTCAGCTAGCCCTTCTTTACGTAAATAACGTCGGTGCTGCTCTATTGAAGGTGATAATGCTACTTCTGAAATCGCAGTATCAGATAGGCTACCTGTAAGCTTTGTAGCACCATCTTGAGTAACTTTCAAAACATCCAAATCGTGATAGCTACCATCCGTTTCTATTGATAAAAGACTAACATCTCCAAAACCGAATGCATCTGTCCCAGAAGGCAACCCCGCACAAACATCTAACAATGATTCAAACGTTCTCAACTTAATATGAGGGTACTTGTCCAACCATAAATCAAAAGCATCAACTAACCACTCCTGATAAACAGTTGGAGCTTGCCCTCTGTTTGGAGGTGGTCGAAGCCAATGGGCATCTGGTAGTAAAAAATCTAACTGAGGTATTTCAAATTGATCAAAATACTCAAAAAGTTCCTTAGAACTTGTGTATGCGTCAATAACAGCGATTACTCCAGCAAAGATTGATGGATATTTTTGAAGCTTGAGCAACGCTTGTTCAGTCTCAACAAAACTAGACCGCCCTTTGCGGGTTAATCGATGTTTATCGTTAGCTGATTTCGGTCCATCTAAGCTGAGTGATATACCAATATCATTTTTCTCAAAAAGTCTCAGAGCTTCCTCAGTAAGCAGTACTCCATTGGTTTGGATGCTAACATCTACAGGTATGTTACATGATTTGCGAAGCATGGTGGCGAAATCAACTATTGTTTGCGTTCCAGCCAATAGGGGTTCTCCGCCGTGAAAAATAACCGCACAACGAGTCAGACCACTTTGTAAAACATATTCTTGAAGACGATAAACAAATAATTCACGATGCTCCGCCGAAAGGAGTTTTGGCATAGAACGCCAACTCTGATCGGCGTGGTGATAGACATAACAGTAATCGCAATCAAGGTTACATCGTGAAGCGACTTTCACCAAAAATGATGAAAACTTAGTAACGCCCACTATACTCATCTAAGAGCGATTATGGCGATGGTGCATGCGGTCGTAACTGGTGATAACTTGGCTGGCATCTGATTCTGCTATTACACGAAAACGCAGACGCTGAATTGCAGGGTTGGAACTTTTCCCTTTTGTTAATCCTTGGCGAATCTCTGATTCGGTCGACTCTTCAATCTTAAGTGTTGCAGATGACATGTGATACTCCATTATATATTTTTTTTAGCAACTCACCTGAGTATTACATAAATTTCCAATAAACCACAAGATGGTAGTGTAGAAGTTTTAATCAAAATTAAGCCTCCCAACTAAGTTCAACTCAGTACGGCTCAATTTATCTGTGTTTTAAAAGAATCATCATCTTCGCTGCTACCTTTTGAGCAAAATCAAGTTCTATAAATCTTAATTTATTTAGGCGTAAAATTTCTGATCATAGTAACGCGACACAGAATCCGTTCCCGTTCTATTGAGAAACCAAAAACAACGTTTTTTTGCTCTAGTAATCGCTACATAACAAAGCCTGATTGCCTCGTCATTTTGCGCTCTTTTGTATGTTTTCTCTAGTTTTCTGATACCAGAATAAGCATAACAGGCATCTTTGATAGGGTGACTGTCAGGTGGCGCGATGTCTCCAATAATGAACACTGTTGAGCTCTCAAGGCCTTTACTTGCATGAATCGTCAGCACTTTTACGTCTGAATGACCATACTCATCAACCTTCTTCCATTCTGCCAGGCGTGAATTAAACAAATCATTTCCACTTTCATTGACTAATCTGCGTGATTTGGTGAGTAATAACACGGGGAGATTACCGGTTTTTCTCGCCAGCTCAATTTCATTGTCCACCGCTGCGACCAATTGTTCGTAATTGATACTTGTTTTATTTGAGTTATCGCCTGCATTTGGGTCATCTATCTGTCGGTATATCTTGAACTCACTGTCGGTGGACGAATTTGCTTCCCCCTTGGCCAAATAATCCCTGGATTTACACGCTGTAAGTCCTACGAGGCATTTATCTGCGGCTTGCAGAATTTTTCGGTGACTGCGGTAATTCTCAATAATAGAGAGTTTCCTGAATTTGTCTGTACCCGGGAAAAACAAATTAAAATGATTAATAAAACACGGAGAACTGCCGCGCCAACTGTATATTGCTTGCTTTTCATCACCAACACACATTAGAGAGCCAGTGTTTTCCCTGAACTCCATAATTTCGGAGATTTGTTTTTCTCTGGCAGTATCGTTCATTGTGTTGAGTTGCTTTAAAGTGGTGATGAAGTCGATAATATTTTTCGATATGTCCTGAAACTCATCTATGAGCAAATGTGAAATTTTATCCAGGCGGAAATTTTCTTTGCGCAGCTTCATTGCCACTTCAGTATCGATGTTCCGTAGTTCATAGAAGATTCGTTCGAATGTTACAGAGTTTGCCTCTTCGCAATATTCTTCAAAGAACTCCTGAAACTCTCTGGCTGCTTTCATGAAAACAATATCGTTTGGCGTGCACTCTTTGAATAGTGTTGATACCTGATGTTCTGGTAGGTCAGCCAATCGTTTTCCCAAAGAGTACAGGAAGTCACTGTATTCTTTAAACTTGGCGAAAATAGGGACTGGCTCTTTGGCTGGCAGGTCGCCTGCGCAGGTATAATCAAACGGGTGATTAATTTGCATGTTGTTTAACGCTTCACTCTCCAGCTCTTCAAGTCTTATTAATCGATTGAGATCGCGAATATTGTCAACATAAACAAAACTTTCCGGTGCCTTCAGCCAGAGTAATTTAGCGCGATTGAAGATGATTGGTGACACTTTTTGTTTCATTTTTTCATCAAAAAACATGCCTCCAAAATCTTCACCAGGGGCACCCAAGGACACATTGGCATTCAGGTTTGGCAGAAACAGCTGGAATTGGATACCGACTCCATCGATTTCTTTTCGTACTGCTTTACCGTATTTCGATATGATTTCATCGTATCTGACTTCGAGATTATCTTTCCACCATTGGTTAAACATCGGAATCAATTGATTTTCATAAAATCCAACGTATTTGTAATCTTTGTATTCTGATGGTGGGTTCTTGCAATTTCTTAAACTCGCAATATGTAGAGAGGTTATATAACCTCTGAACTTGTCAGATTTACCATACAGCTTCTTGTATGCCACGTTAAGTTGATAGCTTAGGGATGAATCATTATCCGTCTTTCTTTTTTTTTGTCCTTTTTCCATAGCCATTGGATTCTCTATATCTGAACCGTATTGGTCTTCCGGATCAATAGTGGGCATTCCATCGGGGAACAGTAATTGTCGTGAACCCTGTGATATTTGTCTGTTCACTTCATACGCAACAGAATGAAAGGTCCGAACGATGGAACGAGCAACCTCTTCATCAAGTGGCATGGCTGGATTTCTTTTGAGATATAGCTCTTTAAGTTTGTCTATAAAGTCTAGTTTCGATTCGTTGGTGAAAGTCATCACTGAGATCTTTTCAAGAGGAATGTGAACAACTTGATTAAGGAACAAAACGCGGCAACATAGAGTTGTACTTTTTCCTGCTCCGGCGCCGGCCAGCACATTTACAGCAGTGTGTTTACAGAAAAGGACTTTTCTCTGTCGCCTGTTTAGTTTGATTTTACTCTTTTTCATCCAGCGAAGAAATTCAGCGGCTTCCGAATCATCGAAATTCATAAACTCCTGATGCAATACTGGATTAGGATCCCTTGTTCGGCCTATATCGGTATGTTTATAGTTAATTTTATTTAGCATCCGAAATAGTTTGTCAGTCCATTCAGCTTTCTTTTTCTCCAGTGTTTCAATATGGTCCTCTTTCAATGTTTTTATTTCTCGATCATATTCCTTTTTTAGTTCCTCAATTTCCTCGTTATGCTTGTTCTGTTGGGTAATAAGCACAGTTATGGCATTGTGTTTAAATTTGTCAAAATAGGTTTTGCTTAAGAGGCCTGTCAGGCTCCCAAGGATAGTACGAATCATTCCAGAGCGAGGAATGGCATCTTGAATTAATTGGTCAGGCAAGACTGAATCTTTTTTAGTTTCAGAGGCTTTGTCAGTCTTTTGATTCATTAATTCAGGTCCATTAGTTGAAGTAGCTTATCGTACATTGCGTCTGTGTATGTGCCTTGCTCTATGTGATCATTAACAGGATGTTTAAACGCTTTTAATTCCGAACCCTCAAAATATCGACTCGCTTCGTCTTTTTTAAGGATGCCTCTAGACCGGACAAGTTCACGCATGAGTGCTTCTAACTGCCATTTGGTTATTGAGTTGGATGAATGGTTAGTTATCCTTATACCTGACAGTTGATTTTCTTCTTTCCATTTATCATTTTCCTTGGTAATTCTGCGTTCCTGTTCAATAAACACGTATTCAGCTGAAGGGGTCACCACACGAATCACAATTGCTTCTCGGTTGGATTTTCGGCTAATAGTGGTTGATACATCATGTCTATCTACCTGATGCCATGTAGACCAACGCTCATCGGAAATTTTTACTGCGGGATAACATGATCTTGCGGAATTAGAGGATTTTAGCCTTTCATTCAGTTTAATAAGTTTGACAGTGAGCACATGGGGGTGTTGATGAAGCAGACTGGCGGCATTATAAAACAACCTCAGTCTGTCAACTTTTCGGGAGAACAGGAATGGTTCGTTTTTTCGTTCGGTAGAGTCAAATTCGCCGCCATCTGCGAAGATTCCGGGGCCTGTATTTCCAGTAGAATGGCCTCCCCCGGTGTTTATGTTTGTTATATCTTGTGTATCACCGGGAGGCGTATAGAAATCGTTGTTTTCTTTATGTTCCACTTGGCGTTGTTTTGTAATTTTGACACGATGTAAATCGTCCAGGTCAGCACCTTCTCTCGCCTGGAATAATGTATCTTCGACTGAGTTATTATTTTCTTCATCAGGAGCGAGTTCTGGCTCCTGGACAAGGTTTGGTCTCTTTTTTCTTGGTGGTGTCCCGGCTTTATTAGGTATTTGTCCTCGAGATGGCTTTCCTGGTCTTTTGTCACCGGGATTATCCCTGAAATACTCTAACTCACTGAAAGGCAATGGAGCTGAACAGGACAATATTTCAAATGCAAGGAATGTCCATAGGCTTTCGCCGCGCTTAATCCACTGACCTCGCAGATTTAAATCCGTTTTTGCTTTGAAAGGAAAACATGTTTTTGGTGATAAAAATTGTTTTTCAAATTGAGAAGATTGTAATGCGAGGCTCTCACTGACTTTTTTGGCTGCCGCATTTGCTGCAGGGTCAAATGCGATTCGGGCAACCTCGGCCGCAGCCACATCGTGCGTTTTTGTTTTTAAATGGACATATGCTTTGCCAGATGCATCGATGTGGCTCTTGGAAGGATCAAAGATTTCATCCAGAACCATGCCAAACTGAAAAAGTTTGCGAAAAACATAAGAGCATTTAGAGAAATACGCTTGAAGGATGACGTAATGCGGGATGAGAATTACTGTGTTATGTGAAAAATCAATTAGTTCACAGTTAATGCGTGGACAATGTGAGTGAAAAGAGTGCTCAGAAAAAGGTAGATAAAAGTTCCCTTCTTTATCTTTCGCACTGGTAACAATCGGACCAATTGAATCCTTTGGTATTTCAATATTCTCAAATACTTTTTCTCGATAGTGCGCGTTATATTCAGGTAACAGGCTTCCGTTGTGCCATATATCTCCAAGTCGCAATGCACACAGATATTCTATGGGAACTTTCACTTTACTTAGCACTGGTTCATATGAACGTTTCATGTTCCATATGTTTGATGAACCAAGGGAGTCTTTTAGTCGTGCCATTGTGACATCTATAAAGGGCTCCGAGAATCTATCTCCAAACCCATTGGCATAGTCCATGTAACCAAACCAACACACGCGCCAATAGCCGTCATCACCGTTCGTTAACTTTCTAAAACTAAACTCCGCTCTTTCAGACATTGGCCGTTCTTTCCTGCCCTTATGGTTTAATAATGCAAAACCTATCCATTACATTATAAACATGTGGTAACAGTACAAAGTGCGGTGTTATTGTTTAAATTCAACTAGCGATGTGCATATTTACGACCTAATGGTGAATCATCTGATACATTAAGTATTTTCAGCGCTAGAGAAGAAGGCCGATTTCAGCGAGAAAAACTACAGTAGCCCTGTGGAAAATGAGTGAGTGTTTCAGAAGTAAAAATAAGAGTTAAGCTGTCGAATAAATGATAGTGCAAAGTTCAAGCTATAAAATTGAAGGGTACATATGGAATTTTTAACAGCGGCAGTACTGTCAGGAATCATCTATGACGGTATAAAGGCAGGGGCCACCCTGAGCGGTGATTTCTTAAAAACAAAATTGAAAAACTGGTTGGTTTCAGACGAACAGATCACGGAAATGCTAAAGAGATTGAAAGAGGCTGGCATAAACGGCGACCTCGGTGAACACGCCATTGAGAGAAAAATAAATCAAAGTGAAGACTTGCTAAACTTACTGAGATCAATACCGGCTTCAACAACTGAAATAAAGGTAAGTCAGTCATCAGAAATAGGCAATAATGTATATATCCAGGGAAATGGAAATGTGACGGTTGGCGGCATCACAGTTAACAAGAGGGATAATAAATAAGAATGAATAACGGCCCGGTCAATCAGAGTGCTGGCATTGGCATTAATGTTAATGCTCAACCTGACTCAATAGTGAATATTGGTAATCTGACGATCAACAATTTGTCGTCTCCAAACTTAACTATATTCACGAAACAATACCTTACTTATTTGTTTCACAATGAACAGGAAAAGGCATCAGTTTCACTGGAGTGTTTAAGAGTTACCAATTCCCTTGACGATGAATGCCAAACACTATTAAAAGTGCTTGAGTGCAAAAAAGCGCTACTGCTAAAACAAGATTATTCCATTAGCCCAGATGATTTTACGACATTGTTGAGGAGTGAACGTTCGGGTGCCGTGATAAAAGATGCAGTTGAATCGGTCTACATAGGGCACCTTTCACAAACATCAGAGGAAAGAGCCAGGAACCGTTTTATGAATTCTGGCTTTAGAGACTCATATTGCAAAGCTGTATTCTTCGGTAATCTTGCTAGCGAATCTGAGCTCAGAGAGCAACTCACTAATGGTTTCGATGGCTTCTATGAGCACGAGTTGTGTGCGTTTGTTAGCGCCGCAAGTCGACTTGAACAATTTGAACTTGCACGGGAGTTATGCGAATACTTAAAAGTTAACTATCCGTCTCTAAATAGTGAAATCCTATTTTCTCTTTCTAGTGCATATTGTCTACATAAAGCGGTCAATGGACTCCATTTCTGGGTTATTGACAGTAGTTTACTGGTTGAACTGGAGTCACAAACTCAAACAGTGTTGGCCCTCTCCGAGAGAGTAAAGGATTATCGGGTGGTGCAGAGTGCCGCTGTACTCCTTGCAACGACCTGGTTTAGGCATTCTAAATTATTTGATTACTGTATTGCGAACGTTGAAGAAGCAAAGAAATCTGTTCCCCAGATTGAAGAGTTTATTGAACTCAAATCCACAAATGGAGAAAGTGAAAAGAAAACCAGAGAGTTACTTAACGAGAAAAACCAGCTCTTAAGCGAGCTGGAGTTTGTGCAGGTTACTTCAGCTATCGCTAATGGGGCAATTCCAAATCGGCTCGTTAAGAAGTGGTTGGATAAAGGAGGTGCGGTATCTACGACCGAACAGGTGGTTTCTGACTTAACCTCCGTATTCTTAAATTGTACAGTATGCGATTCGCGAAATACGGAACTCAAAAACAAAATCTGCGACGCAATCGAGTCTCTGGTGAAGGTACATTCAGACAAATTGAGCGAAATAAATTTGGAGGTTCTTAGCAGACTGTCTGCAGTGTTATTGCAACTGGAACTTCCGCTTTCAGTTATTAAATTACTTCAGCCTTTGATTCCTGAAAGTCCATGGCCATCTCCAATAATCACCGCCTATGCAGAAGCCTTATTCGCTTCAGAACAGGTCAAAGAATTAAGCCGACTCCTGGTTGCAATAGAGCGCAAAGAGGAAAGCTTCAGATTGACGACACTCCAGGTTGAAGTGTTGATGTCTTTGGGTAACAACCAGGAGGCTTTCACCTGTGCGAAAGATGCGTCGGAATATTTTAGCGACAGCCCATATCTATGGTTATTGATATTGCGTCTAAACCATATTACTGAATCGAGTGTTGAAGAAATTAATCGGGAAATCACAGGCATTCCCATGACCGTTTTTTCGCAATTTAGTGGGCATGGTATGACCTTGATCAGACTCATCTCAAGGACCAATCTTATACTATGCGAATCTGTTTTGTTGGAGTGGTTTCTGGATGATCCGGTAGGTATGTCCAAACACATCACCAATTTTAGTATGGATAGGATGAAAAGTGTTGCGGACTCTGATCCCTCGCTAATCACATCTGAGCGGTGTTCTGTTGCTGTCGTGTATGTTCACCTTGGAAAAGTATACACGAAGATGCTCTTAGAAGACGGGGCATCAAATGAGTACTTTATAAGCAAAGATAGTCCCTTGGGGGAAAGTCTTGCTGAAATGAATGTTGGAGATGTGTCAGGGGATGGAGTCGGTAAGGTTGAGTTAAAAGAAGTTTTATCGCCTGTGGTAGGGGCGTTTCGAATTGCATCGGAAATACGAATCCACGTTAATTCTGGAGATGATTGTTTCTATTCCTTCACTGTTAATAAGCATTCTCCTGTGGAGGGATTTAAGCAGGCACTGGATATGGTTCCTGAAAGTGACAGTCTTTCTGAACCCGAAATAAATGGTGTCCACATCCCTCTATTGATGCGGCTCCGCAATACACATGACCACGAGGAAGTAAAGGGTGCCTTTATTTACTTAATGGACAAAAATAGTAATCAGTATTTGAAACTAAATAACGATGGAATTGAAGGCAGCGATAGCCTTGTTTTAGATGCTTTATCCTTAACGTACTTTAGTCTAACTGGGCTGGGAAGCGTTTTAATTGAATCTGAATTCAACATCTACGTCACGCCTGAAACTCATGAAGTAGCCTCTACCTGGCTTAATGAAATGGGGAGGCCCGAATATTTAGCGTTACGAAAAGATGGGGAGCACGTTATAAGGGTAACTGCTGACGATATTGCCCAAGATGTAAACTTAAGGAATTTACGACATTTACTGGATCATAGCACAATACTTTATCCGGATTCATTTGATATGCCAGAAGTGTTGGTAGAGCTTAGAGACTCTATCAGTATTACCCACTTCAGTTCTGTTAAAACTGCTTTATCTCACTCTATGCCAGTGCTGTGTCTCGATAGCAGTTTTTGCGCACTATATAAATCCATTGATGTACCTGTAGTCAATATTGCTGAATTAATGCACCGAATACGAAATACGGACCAGATTGAGTCCCATCGACTAGCGCGTTGCCTGATCTGGTATGGTCTACCTGTACCATTATTAGTTCAGGACGTACGCCAATTTTGTTCCGAAGATGAAGAAGGACAATACCTGGCTGCGCAATTACTCACAAATGTTCCTGTCAGTTTTAAGTCGACGGAGGAATCTTTGGCTGTTCTGTCGATGTACTGTGTCCAGTCTATTTGCATGGCATATACAACTCCTTTTTCATACTTGAGTTTATCTGAATGGAAACACACTGAAAATATCATAAACCGTTGTTGCATATTATCGATGACACAACTGCAAGGAGAATCGAGTGAGGAAAGATTGGCCCAACTAATTTTTGAGGTGTTATATCGGACCGGACTTTTAAAGCGAGCCTTCAATCTCAGTCTAATGTTTTTCCGTCAGTTCGTTCGCGGACATTTTTTGGATACAACTCGTATAGATGTTGAGATTCAAAAATTATACGAAGAAAAAGAAAATGGAAATGAATGATTTAGAAGGGATTTCTCGGTCTAAGCAGTGCTTTACCAAGAAGTTAAGCATTTCTATCGGACTACGTAAAAGAGCAAATTAAAGGGGACCATCTTCTTTTTGCATACTAACTCTAACTCAAAATGTCAAAATTGGTACAGATACAACTGCGCTCAATGACGACCTCGATGCCATCTATTTAAGTGTGCATAATGTAATAGTTGAGGGTAAGCGTGCGGCAAACAGCACATTCTAGGGGTGATGAAATCTCAGTAAGCTGTCTCTAAAGTTAAAAACGGAGGGAGCAATGAGAAAGTTTCGAAGCCCGGACCAGTGGCGACAAATCCTGGAAGATCAGCAGAGAAGCGGTTTAACCATTTCGGAATTTTGTCGCCAGTATAAAATTTTAACCAAACGTTGGCCTCATTAGCGGGTTGCTGGGCACATGCCAGACGAAAGTTTAAAGAGGCCGAAGTGGTACAAGAAAAGGGCAAAAACGGTAAAGCGAACTGGGTACTGAACCTCATTCAGAAGCTATACCGGATTGAAACCCGCATCAAAGGCCAGTCAGCACTGCAGAAATATCAGATAAGGCAAACCGAATCACTTCCTTTGCTAACCCAATACAAAGCCTAGCTGTATAAATCGGCATTGAAGGTGCCACCTAAAACGGCATTGGGTAAAGCGCTTGGCTACAGCCTGAATAAATGGCACAAACTGGTTCGCTATGTCGATGATGGCAACCTTGCCATCGATAACAAACGCGCCGAACGAGCCATCAAGCCCTTTGTCATTGGCAGAAAATCAACTTAACAAACTGTCCGGAATTAGTTGACCACTACACAATCGACACCTTAAGAGCGGCACATACCGTCATTGTGTGAATTAATCAGGACGTAATCTGCCAGTTCTCTAACAGCGATGTAATCAGATCTGACAGGTTACTCTAGCTCACTTTTGCCCCAAAGCTTGTTAGCACACGTTTGTTCGTTCTGGACTTTACGAAAGAGTTACCCTACAAAATCTCATCTATTAGCCCTCCAATTTAGTGCTTCTCTATAACAGCGGAATCCTGATTAGATATACAGTCATATCGTATTGCGATAGTTTTTGAGGGTTTCGAGAGCAACATCCGTGCGCGTTTTTCCGGATGGTGTATTTTTAAAAAATCTGATAACTTCTTTACATAAAGATAGTTAACTGTGCGCGTTTTCACAGGTCCAACGAGGTAAACGCGCATGCGCACAAATAATATGTTAGGGAGTTTCCATAGAATGGAGAAGACTATGAAGGGGCAGGATTCAAACTTAGATTTCTACAATGCTCACTACGATATAATTGGTCAATGGCTGGTTCGGCCTGGCGATAAAGTAGTTTTGGGTGACAGAGATAACCGTAGCTGCCGTTTCTGCGGAAAAACGACGCCGGAGGTAACTTTCAAAAAAGTAGCTCACGCAATCCCTGAGCTACTAGGAAATAAGAGTATCGAAAGTGCCTATGAGTGCGATACCTGCAATAAAGGATTTGGGCAAGGGATAGAGAATGACCTTGGGAATTGGTCAAAAGCAATGCGCACTCTCGTTCGCATCAGAGGGAAGAGCGGCGTGCCAACGCTAAAAAAAGGCGGAGACAAACCCGGTTGGAGAATCGAATACGACCAATCTAGGCTTAATATCACTGCGTATGAAAATGACCCAATTTTCGAAGTTGATGAAGAAAACAAAACGGTTACCTTCAAACTAAGGCGAGATTCTTATACACCGGTAGCTGTGCTAAAAGCGTTTATGAAAATCGGGATTACTCTATTGCCGGATAGTGAAATTCCGAACTTTTCGGGCTTGATGCGATGGGTAAAGGAACCTGATCATTCCAAGGCCTACATAAACAAATGCCCCGTTATTTACGCCTTTCAGCCGGGCCCCATGCCAAACGATTTAATCACAGCTTTGATCTTGCGGCGTAAAAGTACGGTTACTGGCTACCCGTATGCATTCCTTGTTCTTGGTTATGGAAATGAAGTATTTCAAGTTGTCTTGCCGTCTGAAAAGAATGACAATCAAATGAATGGGAAGTCTGTTTCGATTCCCCCTTTTCCTGTGCCCGGCCATCCCGATCAAGGTCGTTATGGCCAGCCTAGAACTACTGTTTTGGATTGGATGGATAGCGAAGTGCGAAAGGGTGAAATCATGACTATGCAAATGGGGTTTGACGATAGATTTCCTGTGGAATTTCCGGAATCAGAGTAGTGCCTAACAAAGCGCTGTTACGGAAAATTTACTCGCTGGTGCTCTCAAATTTCCGCAGAGCGCGGCGTTAACCCATAGAAATATTTATTCGAAACTGACGAGTTAGAGTTAAGTCTTTAACTCGAAAATGTCCAGAAGCGATTTTGGTGGCATAAGGGACAACCTGTTCGACTAGGTTTCGCTTTAGACTATAGGTGTCAGATCGTGTATGAGTCAGTACAATTGATGGACGTTATCGCATTTTTGAGGCGTCATTTTCCCAAAATCATCCGGACGTATTTATGAGTCACTGTTGACTGTCCGTCTTCCTGATAGCACCTCCCGGAAAAAGGCCAAATCCTGCATCGCTGTTTTGGTTTGAAATGTCAGATTTTCTTTAACCTCATCTTCAGTGTAAATCAATCCCGCTTCGGCTTCTTTCAGTAATGCTTCCAGTTGATTGGTGTCGATGAGGAGGCCATTTTCAGGGTTCGAAGCGACTGATTTGGTCAGGTAGTAGGCCATTAAGTACATTACCGAACGCTTTTCTTTAAAGAAAGCCTGAAAGAATTTATCATCAATAAAATTGGCAACTTTTATGAGTAGGTCTTCAGGTGTGTCTTCAGACTGTTCTAACCGCCAAAGGTCAAATGATGCTATTAAATGTTCAATGGCCATTCTATTCAGTGCAAGCAAATGGGTGACCTTGTTGGTATAAACATCTTTCATCAGTGCCAGCTGCTCTCTTGCCTGCTCGAAATCACCTCGCAAACCATAGATTTTGTACAGATAAAAGTGTGACCATGCCTTGCGCTCTTGATGGTCGGGTTGCACTGCCATTGAGATTATTTTTTGCAATAATCCCTCGGCCTTTTCCCATTCCTCCCTTTCCCAGTGAACGCGTACCTTAGAGTAATATAAGTCTGGCAACGCGCGCCGGCAACTATCACTTAATGATGAATCAAAGAGAACGATTTCCGAAATAAGCGTGCTAAAAGACACTGACGGGACGACAAGATTACTGTTGGCCTGTGATTCGCAATAGCGAATATTTCTTTCGGTCAGCTCCGCGTATCGCTGCAAATCCTTTTTAATATCCAGCCACATACGCTCAATTTCATCAAGTTGCATCCGGGCGTAAAATGAACTGTGTTCTTCATGAAGCTCATTCCATTGCGCTTCGCTGGGTTTTCCACGTTGATTTATGATGTTTTCAAGACGCACCTTTTGGTATGCGAGCATTGCCCGAGTGCCTTCAATACCCGCAACATGTCTATTGGCAAATATCGCCGTATTTCTTTGAATAACTTCAATGTATCTGATTGCTTCTTCCGGCTCAGTCAGCTGGGCGAGAATTTTTGCGGAGAATACCACAGATAGTTGGTGCAGCTCTTTTTCATCTTCAGGATTTTCTTTAATGTGAGACAGAAGCTCATTAAGTATCCGTTTTGCGTCATTGAGCCACATTTCAGAGAGTCGGGAAAAAGGGGCTACCTGAAAGCCTATGGCTAATGCGAGTATTTCAGATACTAAATCCCCTTCGGGCGTTTCTGCCGCCGCTGTAAAGTATTTTACCGCTGCATGGCTGTCCAGGTTTCCGGAAGATGCCAACCCCATCGCCCGGTAATAGTGCTTTGTTTGATCCATTGTAATATTGCTGCGCGCCTCTTCCAACCGGATCAGTGCTGTTGGATAATCCCTTCTTTTAATGGCATCCATCGCAAGGGATAATGCGGGAATTTCAGGCTCGCTCTCTAAAGTCCTGGACGCAAGCTTGCTGGCGATATTGTCCACATCTTCCAGCAACTCGTTCAAAGAATTCTGAGTACTCTTCCCGTATTCTTCTGTTTTTTCTCGACTGAGTCTGTCCGATGCCAGTACTTCTTCATGGTGCTGTAGGTCTCGTATTTTCGTTTCATCCGACCTTGCCTGCGCATTAACATCATTGGCAATCTGTCCTTCCTTGATCACCGTATTATCATGACTGGATTCTTCAGCAGTTTTTTGTCCATCAAAATGAGTAAAAACAGCGAAAGCAAGACCAATAATTCCCACCCAAAAACCAGCAACATTAAGAGCCCTAATTTTCTTTGTTCGGCTATCTAACCTTCCTAACAGAAAAAGTGTGATAGTCTTAAATGGACCTCCCTGGTTAAGCCGATTGTGCTGGTGATCTGCGTTATTATCTAATTCCTTTTGTGACATCAGATGTCTCCGTCAGCCTATTGATGTAGGCTTTCAACATACCTGAAACAATCGTAATCGGGAAGTATCCAGTTTCACTTCTAACATAACTTACGCCGTTGTTAACCACCGGGTTTTTGTTTCATTTCTGCTATCAGTTCACGCAGACACAGTTGAGGAGCAAGAGTCGCTCATACAACCTAACACCAACGCTAAGAATATCTCTACAGTTAAATTGGGGCTAATACTAGTGAGTGCAGTTGTTCTTAACGAAAGGATTACTGTTTCCCTGACTTGCTTCAATCCTTTTGTCTCTCTCGCACTCCCAGGCATCAACGGGGTCATGATGATCCCAAAACATCATCATTTGAAAGACGTCAGGTTCAAGTTCAACTTCATTGTGTTGTTGCGACATGTAAAGATAAACCCTTGCGATGTTCCCTTTTACGCTATCAGGAGGCTCAGCTAAGTCTTTATCGAAATCAATTTCAAAATCGCAAGCTCCATAATTTCTTTTTTCTCCGGAAATTTCTCCAAAAGAATAATTCGAACGGTCACCATTCAGCTCACCGATTGCGGGAGTCAGATTATGCATATCATCATGCGCTTTCTTGAACCACGGTACGAGCTTTTCTGCACATTGACGCCCTCCGATTGATTTTCCACTACTAGTTTCGCACTCTTCATAATTCTGATGATTTTGCCATTGGTCCAACTGTCCACCAAAGTGAGAGGCAGGCATTATATGCTCCCATTCAATACGGGATGCTCTTGCATTAGGTTTTCCCGAACTCGTTATCGGTTTTCTGGGTACATAACCACAATTTTGAGGGTATATCATCGTTTCCTTGATATTACCGTCACCATCCCTGTCTTCTGTATCATCAAAGACAAAATCGCAACCACAATAAAAAGTGGTTAGCCTGTCAAAATAGACTTCGCTTTCTGCTCTACTTTTGGCTTGACTAAAACTGGTGGGCCAGCTTTGCGCAAAGGAGAGGGTTGGCAATATCAGAACAGCCAAAAATAACTTTTTCATATCCATGTTCCCTGTACTTTAAAACCAAATTAGGTTAAAAATAGACCCGTTCTCAAAAAGAATCAACATCGTCAGAGACCAAAATGTATGTGGATTGCATATTCAACTACGTAAAAATGGCAGGGGAAGGTGAAACTCTTACCAGTGCGGCCGAGCGCCTACAAGTTGAAGTTGAGGAACTCCAAGACTGGTCAAATTGGCGAAAGACAGGAAGGTTTCCTGACGATACTCACATTCAAAAAATCGCTACATTTATTCAATGGGATTTGGAAGATACGCGAGAGGCCTTTGTTGCAGCAAAGCTGCTATATAAAAGCTTAAGCCTCTCATAGTACTATCTATAATTTGGACAGCATAATTGACAGATAGAATAGCTTTTGTCGAAGAAGACTGGACAATTTAACGAAAGTATAGAGTTCTTCTATGGACATGCTAAAAACAGAGAAACGCTTCACCGGGGAATTGCTATGGTATTTTTGGTGTTTTATGTACGCAAAGACAGTCCAGGCATGTGCATTAACCATTAAAACTGGTTAAGTTCCTTAAGCGGAGCGGCCCAATACCCAGCCCCTTGTTTATAGAGAAAATTATTTTCAACCAAAGCTTGAATATAATGCTCGATATAATAGCGAACATTCAAAAGATAACTTTGACCCAGTAAAATCAATGAGTCCGAATGCATTTTTATTTCGGGGGCAATTTCTAGACCGAGATTTGTGAGAGTCCTGTCTAAATTCTCAATGTAAACCAAACGAATTCCATGTGATGCAATTTCTCGCAAAAGCACATACTGCCAGGCCCTGGGTGAGACAGAAAATGCATACAGAGGATCAATTTGAGGGACAAAAAAGTCCCAATCATATTTTCTACTTCGAAGAATTCTTGAAGCCCACGCTATAGACTTCTCAAAGCAATCTATTGAATCTCCGGGCAGAGATTTTCTGATGTTGTCTCCTATATTCTGTCTTGAATAAATCAGTTGATTTAAACACTTTTTGGCATCTTGAGTATGCCGGTAAAACGTTTTTTTGAGACTTTGAATACATTGGGCTCTGTATTTGGTTGTTCTAACATTGTGCCCCCATTTAAGTTTTTCGAAAAATGACATTTCATCATTGAAATAATGGGGCGCGGCAACCAGGTAACTAAAAGTTCTTTGCTTTTTTGGTGGTGCCACTTGATATACCAGTAAAGGTATAGTTTTCAGTTGCGATTTATGTGTGAAGCTTAACTCAAATCTACCATTTCGTTTCCACCTTAATGATTTAATAACAACGTTGTGGTCGTTTTTTGGCGTGGGTAATTCGTCGATTGAGGTTTTTATAACGTCATTGGGTATCGTCATTGCTATTCGTCTATGCACCCAATGACAGTCTGGTTTTTCATACTTTACTGGCGGTAGTTGAAGGAGCTTGTTTTTATAATTGGCATTTATTTTTTCTAAGCTTCTGAGAATTTTCGAGTTGATTTCATTCAAGTTGAGGGAGGTGTTGATGTTATTTTGATTGATTAACTCGCGCTTCCATTCACGAGAAATATGAACACACTGATGATTTTTTGGATCAAGCAGAGCTTGTGTTACTGCTGATTCCGTGTAGCTTTCTTCTTTTAACAAATGTGAAAGGTCCAACTCCAGGGTGGTTAAGTCAATATTTGCAAGCTTTAGGTGTTTATCCTTATCTACAGCGTTGTGCACCTTGATCTCGAAAGCTATCTGATGAACGCTTCCATTTATACTCGCATCAACGAGAATATCTGGTTGCACTGTATTGTCTCCCATCATTCGGCTCTCTAATTTGGCGTTGATGAAAGAAAGGTGTTTGAAAGGGGTAATTGTATCGACCGGATGACATGGATTTGCCAACATGTCTTCGAAAGATTGTTTTTTAATCGGTAGTGTCAATGTTGACGAAAATGTTACTAGCTGACTCAGTATCAGTTTTCCAATTTTATGAAGTGCGGTTTCGTTACAGCGTCTTTCAGTCGAGTGCTTGTAAGAAAAATACCAACGTTTTTTAGTGCCAATATTGGCAACTAAATCAGTATTACATGAGGGGCAAACACAATTACACTTTAGTCCATTCGAATTTCGGTTAAATTCGGTTATCCATCGAACAGAGCCACTGTCATTATCGAGTCCATAAGGGATTTTTAATTTTGTCATGACAAGTTAATAGAGCCAGAAATGTAAAGTTGATGCAAGCTATTAGACTGTTTTTAACCCAATCCCTCCTTTTCCTGCCGCACAGTCAGACATCACTACCCAAAAATACTTTTTTGAATTTATTGTTTATTAGTAGGTACTTGCTTTATTTGTTCTTGAACCGAACTGCTAGAAAGTTCGAATGATTCCTTTTTTTGACTCCGCTATTACACGTTAATTCTGTTATTACAATTTATTCATGTGCATTAGTGTTTATTGTTGTAACTGTCAGTACCAGGAGAGATCAGTCTGGCGCACAATGGTATTTTGTTCCTGGATGAACTAACTGAATTCCCGCGCAAGGTGCTGGATGTGCTGCGGGAGCCGCTGGAAGCCGGGGAAATCACCATATCCAGAGCTGCACAAAAAGCGGTGTTCCCGGCCCGTTTTCAACTGATTGCGGCCTTAAATCCCAGCCCCTCCGGCGATGTGAATGACGGCAGGCACACGCCTGACCAAATATTGAAGTATCTGAACCGGGTGTCAGGCCCGTTTTTAGACCGCATAGATTTGCAGGTAGACGTCCCGAGATTGTCAAAACAGGATCTGCAACTGGCGCGAACACAACCGGTTGAAAACAGCCAACAGGTACGGCAACAGGTGTTGACGGCAATGGCGGTGCAGTATGAAAGAGCCGGAAAACTCAATGCTGAACTGAGTAATGCCGAGGTGAAACAGTTTTGCATTTTATCCGAGTCCGATCAGCAATTTCTGGATATGGTACTGGAAAAACTGCGGCTTTCTATTCGCACCTATCAGCGCCTGTTAAAAGTTGCCCGAACCATCGCCGATCTGGCGGGGCAGGAAGACATTAAGCGTCAGCATTTGAGCGAAGCGCTGGGTTATCGCGCTCTGGATCGCATCATCGCCAATCTGTTGCGCTGAACCTTAAATTTGCTCAAAAAACGCTTTTATCACCGGCTCATCACGGCGTTTTTCCAGACAACATAATCCCAGGCGATAAGATTCTATGTTATTGATTTCTATGATATTTACCTTGTCGGCGATGGTGGAGTAGTGGACCACAATTTCCGGCACTATGGCAATACCACAGCCCAGTGCCACCATACTCAAAATGGCCTCGTTACCGCCAACGCTGGCATATACTCTGGGTCGTATACCCTGCTCGCTGAGCCAGTGATGTACTATGCGTTTTGACGGGCCGATATCCGGTAAAATCATTTGTTCGTCAGTCCAGACCAGGTCTGATATTTTGCGCGCCGGGTGTTTTTTGGGGGTGATCATCACCAGTGGCACCTGATCCAGGTGCTGAAAATACAGTTCCTGCGGAAAGTTAGGGGTGTGAATGGCAATGGCCAGGTCGGAACTTTGCTCCATGACCCGTTGCACCGACTCGCCCGGGTTACCTGTGGCCAGTTTGATTTCAACTCTGGGGTGACTATCGCGAAAGCCTTCCAGCAGCGGTGGCAGGTGACTGACACTGGCCGTTACGGTACAAAACAGACTGAGTTCGCCCTGCAAAGCCTGCATTTGTTCGTTGATATCCCCTTGCAACGTTTGCCATTGGCGCGTGATTTCTTCGGCAAACACTAAAAAACGCTGTCCCGCCGGGGTGAGCTTGGCGGTTCTGTTATCCCGCACAAGGAGACTGGAACCCACTTCATCTTCCAGCCGTTGGATCACACGGGATAATGTGGAAGGGCTGATATACATAGCTTCAGCGGTTTTCCCAAAGTGCAGGGACTGCGCCAGATGTTTGAATATTTGCAGTGACCGGAAGTCCATTACTTATCCATATTGCAAAAAATGAAACGTGATGTTGCGAATATATCATTTTTCACAACGACTAAAAAGTCGTATTGTTGTTCCCGGATTAATCGTCACAGATTATTAAGAGTTATGGGAAATTATTTTAATTCATTGCCTTTGCGTAAGCAGTTAGACCAGTTAGGTCGTTGTCGTTTCATGAGCCGTTCTGAATTTGCAGATGGCTGTGATTTTATGAAAGGTAAAAAAATCGTCATCGTAGGTTGTGGTGCTCAGGGTCTGAATCAGGGCCTGAATATGAGAGATTCCGGCCTGGATGTGAGTTATGCATTACGTCAGTCAGCGATTGACGAAAAGCGCGCATCTTATCAAAGAGCCACTGAAAACGGCTTTACGGTAGGTAACTATCAGGATCTGATCCCTCAGGCTGATTTGGTCTACAACCTGACGCCGGATAAGCAACACGCCAGCGTGGTTGAAGCCGTAATGCCGCTGATGAAAGACGGCGCAGCATTGGGCTATTCGCACGGTTTTAATATCGTTGAAGAAGGTCAACAGATCCGCCCTGACATCACGGTTGTGATGTGTGCACCTAAGTGCCCAGGCACAGAAGTGCGTGAAGAATACAAGCGTGGTTTCGGTGTGCCGACATTGATTGCGGTTCACCCAGAAAATGACCCCAAAGGTGAAGGTTGGGATATCGCGAAAGCCCTGGCCTCTGCAACAGGCGGAGACAGAGCCGGCGTGTTGGAGTCCTCTTTCGTTGCGGAAGTAAAATCCGACCTGATGGGTGAACAAACCATTCTGTGCGGTATGCAGCAAACTGCTGCGATTCTGGCTTACGATAAAATGGTAGCCGAAGGCATCGATGCCGGCTATGCCGGAGCATTGGTTCAGTATGGCCTTGAAGCAATCACTGAAGCACTGAAAATCGGTGGAGTTACCAACATGTTGGACCGTTTGTCGAATGCCGACAAATTGAAAGCGGTAGCTTTGTCCGATGAACTAAATAGTTTATTGCGTCCTCTGTTTGAAAAGCACATGGACGACATCATGTGCGGTGAGTTTTCCAAAACGATGATGGAAGACTGGGCCAATGGTGATGCCAACTTATTGAAATGGCGTGAAGAAACAAACTCTACCGGGTTTGAGCAGGCACCCAAATACGATGGCACCATCAATGAGCAAGAATTTTTTGATAACGGCATCTTTATGGTGGCCATGATCAAAACGGGTGTAGAACTGGCCTTCGACGTTATGGTTGAGGCGGGAATTCTGCCAGAGTCAGCTTACTACGAATCTCTGCACGAGACACCGTTAATAGCAAACACTATTGCCCGTAAGCGTTTATACGAAATGAATGTGGTTATTTCGGATACTGCAGAGTATGGAAACTATCTGTTTGCGAATGTAGCTGTACCACTTCTGAGAGAGAAGTTGATGCCTGAAATTGGTACCGACCTGATCGGTAAAAGTTCCGGTGCATCCAACAGTGTTGATAACAAAGCATTAGTTCTGGCGAACCATGCATTGCGCAATCACCCTGTTGAAACCATTGGTACAGACTTACGCGGTTACATGACTGACATGAAAACAATTGTGGCAGCCAGTAACTAAGTTCCCAAACAGATTTGTCTCCCACGTTGACAATTTCTGTCGTTAGGTGCTTTAAAAGCCCTGTTAGCCCGGTGAATTTCGCCGGGCTTTTTTTATGTGGTTCGGCAAAAATTCCCCGACTGACAAAACCGTAAGGCAATGTCTTACAGCAACTGAATTTTTTTAGCCTTTGCTTCTGAACGTCATACAGGTAGTCTGACGAAAATTTTTTGACCTAACGGAAAGAATCAAGGAAGCTCACATGAAAAAGGTACTGATACCCCTAATACTGTTTTTCGTTTCTACCGCCAATGCTACGCAGGATAAGGCTGCACTGGTGGATGCCGTACTGAAGCAATCCAGCATCGAAATTTCCATCATGAATATGCCTGCACAGTTGTCTCAACTGCCAGCCATGATGCCAATGGAGGCACAGCAAAAACAAGTTCTGATGGATGATGTTGTGGCAACGATTATGAATGACTTTAACGAAGTTGAAGTATTCAACGCCGTTAAACAGCATTTTGTACAGCAGGGTGACAGCGATAAATTGCGTTTAGTCCTGAATTGGTTAAATAGTCCGGAAGGTCGGGAGATCACACAGGTGGAAATCCTGGCGCAACAAATCGACCCACTGGCAATGCAGCAATATATTATGGCTTTTACTCCAGAAGCGTTAGGGCGACGTAAAATGGCGTTGTTTAGCGATTTGGTTGCTGCTTCTGAAATGAACGAAATGATGTTCAAGATGATGGAAAAGTTCATGCCTGCCATGATGAAGGGCGTGGTGGAAATTGATAAGGCGCTGGGCCAAAATCGCATCAGCGATCCGGTGGAGTTTGAACGGACCTTTCGCAAGCAAATTACCATGATGCGTGATCAACTGGGGCCTATGTTGGAAATGCAAATGGTTGCTACATTTAGCTATATGTTTCGCGATGCTTCTGACCCGTCATTAGAGGCCTATAGTGAGTTCCTGGCGTCAGAAGCTGGACAGCATTACATGGCGTTGAGTGTCGATTCAATATTAGAGTACGGCGTTGACTGGATGGAACACATGTTGACCGGAATGGCAAAAGTCATTGTCGCTAATAGTGTCAATGAGTAGGTAAGCAATGCCGATTATTGGACCAGTTTTTGAGTACTTAATAAGTGACTAAAAACTGGCTAGGCATACTTTTCCTCGAATTTTCCTCAGTCTGCTATGCTCCTTAGTATGAAAAATCATGTGAGCTGACTGAATATCTGATTTTGTTGCTCCATTTAAAAAACGTGATTTAAGGAGTGCTATTTTGGATCTAACCTCAAAATCGGATGCGGAAATACATCAAATTGCAGAACCCATTTATCGTGAGCTTGTTGAAGGTTCAAATACCAGAAATTGGGATGTATTCACCAAATACGCTCCGGAAGAACTAAAAACGCCGGAGCTTAAAAGGGATGTAGAAGAGCAATGGAAGCACGTCCCTTTTTTAACTTCTTTAAGTGAACAAAAAGAGTTGTTGGGTATTCTTCGCAGAGGAGAAACCATTCATGTGCTCTGGAAGCAGTGGAGTCTCAACGATGATATGCAATACCTTGGGGTCTTAATTTTACAAAATCAGGTTTCTCCAATCAGAGTAAATGGCTTTTTTTTCAAATAAGGGACATTTACTAGCAGGCTAAACCAATTTCAACTCCATAAACTGGGCGGTGCCAGCGGCTTCATCCAGTTGATATAATTTAAAACCAAATTTGTTGTAAGCCTGAATGGCGGCTTTGTTATTGGATAACACTTCCAGAGTCACTTTGCAGCAGCCGTCTTTTTTGGCCTTTTCTGCAACCGCAGATAGTAAATGCTTACTTAATCCTTGCCCTCTGAAATCGCTGTGCACCACAAAGTCATGGATATTGATAAGCGGTTTGCAGGCAAAGGTGGAAAACCCTGTAAAGCAGTTACACATGGCAGCGGGTTTGCCTTCTATATAAATGATAAAGGAGAATGCACCCGGAGTCTGTGCCAGGGATTTAGCCAGATTTTGCTGAACAAATTCGCTCAGTGGTTCGCCACCACCCATAGGGTCCTGAGCATAATGATTGAGCATAGCAACTAAATCACTGGCCTGATGAGGGTTGTTGTAATCTACTTCGATAAGGTTAAACGTCATGTCTGTGTTCCCTGTTAATTCCTGTTGTAGCCGCTGGTATCCCCTGTTTTAGCGCTAATCCGGCCTGATGGGTGGCTAATTTCGGTAATTCGCATTTTTTACTTGTTCAATTAAATTTTTGGTGCTAGTTTTAATCTTGTTCACACCTGAACATCCTTGTTACTCACGATTTCTATCCGAGAATAAACAAAATAATTGACCCAGACAACAGCAAACACGCCAGAGGCGTATCACATCAATTATAAAGATCCTTCCATATGAACCTGACTGAACTGAAAAAGAAACCCATCAATGAACTCGTCTCTTTAGCGGAAGAAATGGGCATTGAAAACATGGCCCGCGCCCGTAAACAAGACATCATCTTCGCGATCCTTAAAACTCACGCAAAAAGCGGCGAAGATATTTTTGGCGACGGTGTCCTTGAAATTTTACAAGATGGTTTTGGCTTTCTGCGCTCTGCTGACTCATCTTATTTGGCCGGACCGGACGATATCTATGTATCTCCCAGCCAAATCAGACGCTTTAACCTTCGCACTGGTGATACCATTTCAGGAAAAATCAGACCGCCAAAGGATAGTGAGCGCTACTTTGCACTGTTGAAGATAAACCAGGTTAACTTTGATAAACCTGAAAATTCCAGAAACAAAATTTTATTCGAAAACCTGACGCCACTGCATGCAGAACAACGCCTGAGAATGGAACGTGGCAACGGTAGTACCGAAGACATTACCGCGCGAGTGTTAGATCTTGCTTCTCCTATCGGTAATGGTCAGCGTGGTCTGATTGTAGCCCCGCCAAAAGCCGGTAAAACATTGTTATTACAGAACATCGCCCAGTCAATTGCTGCCAATCACCCGGATTGCCAGTTAATGGTATTGCTGATTGATGAACGTCCGGAAGAAGTAACCGAAATGCAGCGCCTGGTGCAGGGCGAAGTGGTTGCCTCTACCTTTGATGAGCCAGCCAGCCGTCACGTGCAGGTGGCTGAAATGGTGATTGAGAAAGCCAAGCGTCTGGTAGAGCACAAGAAAGACGTGGTTATTTTATTGGATTCAATTGCTCGTCTGGCACGTGCCTACAACACCGTTATTCCAAGTTCCGGTAAGGTACTGACTGGTGGTGTTGATGCTAACGCGCTACACAAGCCTAAGCGTTTCTTTGGTGCGGCTCGAAATGTAGAAGAAGGTGGCAGCCTGACTATCATCGCAACGGCATTGATCGATACCGGCTCTAAAATGGATGAAGTTATCTACGAAGAGTTTAAAGGTACCGGTAACATGGAATTGCACCTGAACCGCAAGATTGCGGAAAAACGCGTATTCCCGGCTATCGACTTTAACCGCTCTGGTACCCGTCGCGAGGAGCTACTGACTTCACAGGATGAGCTGCAGAAAATGTGGATCCTGAGAAAAATCGTGCACGAAATGTCAGAGATTGATGCGATGGAATTCCTCATTGGCAAGCTGTCTATGACTAAAACCAATGATGAGTTCTTTGATGCCATGAAGCGTCAAAAGAGCTGATAAACGGCAGAAATACCAAAAAAGGCGCTGTTTTAGCGCCTTTTTTTATGCTTTTAGTAAGCTTTAGTTCACTGGTTTTTTGATGCGATCCAGCAGCATATCTTCCAGCTCAAAACGCTCTTCCAGTTTTTCTCCCAGCAACGTCAGATTCTTCACAAAATCCTGCATTTCCTGTTCATCGTTTAGCTCGGCATAGCTGTCATTGAAAGACAAAGCGGTATCCGTTGTCGCCTTGATCTTTTCCGTGACCTCGCTGATCCACTGTTCGTTATCGGCGTTTTGCTCACACTCGCCCAGAATTTTATCGTACAGCTCAAAATGGCCGGTGGAGGCATAATCCATTAATGTTTCACAGAAGGCTTCAATATCTTCGTACCCAGGTAACGCATTGCTCGTTCGCTCAAACGGCGGTAAAGCCGCTAATTTACAGTATTGCACCAGCAAGGTTTTACGCTCTTCCAGCCAGGTATCGATAAGTTTATGGATGCCACCCCATTTTTCTTGCGCTTGTTCAATTCGGGTTAACATGATTTATACCTTCTGAGTTATGATAGATGCCTTGTCAGAGACAATAGAATTTCCAACTAACGCACCCATTTGATTCTGATTTCAGTATAACAAAAACTTCAGCCACCAAAAGTGTTGTTTGTCTACCTGCTGATAACATTTCCCGGTGCGGGGTGGCAACAGACAGGAGCAGTGCAGTTTGATTCAACAAAATCCGGTATTTCACGACGTGGCAGACGCCTGGTGGATTGTGGTGAGCAAAGAGAATATTTTGCAGTATTCAGAGCAGCCAGGGTTGATCCGGGGCAGTTGGCAAACTTTGACCGAGTTTCACGCCTGGCAGGACGATGTTATTCAGGTGGGTGAAGTGGATTCTTTGCCCTGTTACATGCTGGATCTGGAATCACAGTTTGTAGCAACAGATGAATTAGACAGCCTCAGTCTGCGCGCCATGTTGATGCAGTTACCGGGTGAATTGTTTTCTGTGGTATCCAGGGCCTGGCAGGTAGCGTTGTTTCTGCGTACCCACCGTTTTTGTGGTTGCTGCGGCAACAAGATGAGTCGGGTAGACTGGGAATTGGCAACCCAGTGTCACACTTGTCATCACCGTTGTTATCCACGCATTTCGCCTTGTATTATTGTGGCCATACGCAAAGGCAATCAAATATTACTGGCCAAAGGCGCCCATCATAAAAACGATATGTATTCTACACTGGCGGGTTTTGTAGAAAGTGGTGAAACACTGGAGCAGGCTGTACACCGTGAAGTGTTTGAAGAAGTGGGGGTTAAGGTGAAGAATCTGGAGTACTTTGCCAGTCAGCCCTGGCCATTCCCGCATTCGTTAATGTGTGGGTTTTTAGCTGAGTACGACTCGGGTGATATTAATGTCGACGGGGAAGAAATTATCGCCGCACAGTTTTACGATTTCGATGCACTGCCCAATATTCCACCCAAATTTTCTATTGCTGGTCGGTTGATCTCAGCCACAGAACAGAAAATCAGAAACGGGTAATTTGGGGTAACTAATTACCTCAGAAATGCGTCGCCGAACAAAATAAAAAGGCCCTTTCCGGAGAAAGGGCCCTAATTTCTGTTAGCGTCTTGGTCCTGTTAATTCAGGCTTCTTAATTGTTTGGAAGTCGTTAACTGCAATAAGTTATAGCAGATAATTAAAAAGAATGACAAGTTTTTTTGTTTAAAAAAATATCAATAGTCGCAAAAGTTCTCTTTCCTGGCTTGTTTTTGTGTAGAATAGCGCGGTTTCTAAAATTCTCTCAACTGCCCATGGCGTAAGGTATTATGACCCAGCAAAGCAATCCGAATCCCCTAAAGAATGATCGTTATCTCAGAGCATTATTACGAGAACCTGTCGACGTTACGCCGGTATGGATGATGCGTCAGGCTGGTCGCTATTTGCCAGAATACAAAGCCACCCGCGCTCAGGCCGGTGATTTTATGTCATTGTGCAAAAATACCGAGCTGGCCTGCGAAGTTACGCTACAGCCTTTGCGTCGTTATCCCTTAGATGCTGCTATTTTATTTTCCGATATTTTGACCATCCCGGATGCGATGGGACTGGGGCTGTACTTTGAAACCGGTGAAGGACCCAAGTTTGAACGCCCCTTGAGTAATATGGCTGACGTTGAAAAGTTACCGATTCCCGATCCGGAATCGGAACTTGGTTATGTGATGGATGCCGTCAGAGCCATTCGCAGTGCGTTGCAAGGCAGTGTGCCACTGATAGGGTTTTCCGGTAGTCCCTGGACTCTGGCCACCTACATGGTAGAGGGTGGCTCAACGAAAACCTTTGGGAAAATCAAGAAAATGGCGTTTTCCGATCCCGCCGCCCTACACCTGTTGCTGGATAAATTAGCCGATTCAGTGGTGTTATACCTGAATGCCCAGGTTAAAGCGGGGGCACAATCGCTGATGGTATTTGATACCTGGGGTGGCGTGTTGTCGCCGCAGGCCTATAAAGAATTTTCCTTGCAGTATATGGAAAAAATCGTGGCTGGTCTGATCCGTGAAAACGAAGGCCGCAAAGTACCGGTAACCCTGTTCACCAAAAATGGGGGACAGTGGCTGGAAGCCATTGCCGCGACAGGTTGTGATGCGGTTGGACTGGACTGGACTACTGATATTGCTGATGCCCGTGCTCGGGTGGGCGACAAGGTGGCGATTCAGGGGAATATGGACCCTTGTATGCTGCATGCCCCGGTCGAGCGCATCGAATCGGAAGTCGCCTCAATTTTGGCCGGATTTGGTGAAGGCACTGGTCATGTGTTTAATTTGGGCCATGGAATTCATCCTGATATCGATCCGGATAAAGCCGGTGCGTTTATTCACGCGGTCCATAAACTGAGCGGCCAGTACCACAGATAAACAGGTGCCGCGGCGCGGCTTTAATTGACAGAACATCCGGTCTTTTATCATTGCGCTGCCTGAACACGGCTATCAGGCAGCCGCAATTGTTACATTTTGTGAATGAAATAATTCATATAATTCAAGCAGTAAAGAAACTTTGCGTGATAGATCCAAAATGGACTATGATGTGGAGATGTCTATATAATTTCCACAAAAATTGTAGGGTGTAGCTAAATGTCCAGCGTACTGTTAGTTGAGGACGACAAGGAAATGAGCAGTTTGGTGGATGTGTTTCTGTCGGGAAATGGCTTTACCATCACACCGGTGGAAACCGCCAAAGACTGTTTTTCGCAGGTGGCGAAAAGTAATTTCGACCTCATTATTTTGGATCTGACTTTGCCGGATGAAGACGGTCTGGTTATTTTGCGCAAGTTAGTGAAGCGCACAGCGACGCCGATTATGATCATTTCAGGCCGCAAAACCGATGATGACAAAGTGGCGGGCCTGGAGTTAGGTGCCAAAGATTACCTCGGCAAACCCTTTTCCCTCAAAGAATTACTGATACGGATCAAAAACGTGCTGGGACTACCGCTGGTAGTGGAAACTCAGGATGAAGATTTAACCTTCCACGAATACGTGTTGAGCCAAAAACGTCGGGCACTGTTTGACGTGGATGGCAATCGCATCGAACTGACTCAGCACGAGTTTAAAGTACTGGCCACTTTGGCGCGCAGATACAACGAAGTGGTGCCCCGTGAAGAAATCGTAGAACAGGTTTCTGATCTGGATATTCCGGAAAATAACCGCGCTGTGGATATCAGTATCAGCCGTTTACGTAAAAAATTAAACGACAATGAGAAGCCGTTCCGCATCATCCAGACCATTCGCGGTGAAGGATATATGCTGCGCAACTAAATCACATGCCTGTCAGGCGCTGTCTGGCATGCCCTTTTCGATAGTGCGAATTAACCTCAGGGTCAGTCGCCCGGTGGATTCTTTCGCCTGTTTTGCTTTTTTCTGTAATTGTTCGGCAATTGCCCAGTCAATGTGACGCTGCACCAGCGCTGAAGCGTCATGCTGTTTTTGCTGTAAGGCCTGCAAAACTGCCTCACTGTATTGGGCGTTGCCCAGCGCAATACTGATGTTGCGTTGCCAGGACTGAAAGCCAATGCGTCTGATGGCAGAACCCTGCATCTTGTTCAGAAAGGTTGACTCATCCCATGCAAACAGTTCGAGTAACGTGGCCTGCGATAAATTGTGGCGGATCTTAAAATCCGGTTCGTCACTGATCTGAGCATAGCGATTCCACGGACAAATCAACTGGCAGTCATCGCATCCATAGATACGATTGCCGATGGCGCGACGAAATTCTTCGGGAATGTCACCTTTGTTTTCGATTGTCAGGTAACTGATACAGCGCCTGCCGTCTACCACATACGGGGCCACAATGGCCTTGGTGGGGCACACAGTAATGCAAGCTACACAACTACCACACTTCTCTTCAGTTGGGGTATCTGTTGGCAAGGGCAGGTTGATAAAAAGCTCCCCCAGAAAAAATAGCGAGCCGGCATGGCTGTTCAGGGTCAGGCTGTGTTTACCGGTCCAGCCGATCCCCGCTTTTTCTGCCAGTGCGTGTTCCAGCACCGGAGCCGAATCCACAAAGGGCCGCCACTGCGCTGACGGTACCAGCTCTGATATTTTCTCCCCCAGCTTTTTTAGCCGGTTACGCATCACTTTGTGATAGTCTCTGCCTGTGGCGTAGCGACTGATATAGGCCCGTTGATCATCTTTCAGGTTTTTAGCAAATTGCGCATCATCGGGCAGGTAAGCCATGCAAACACTGACAACGCGCAGGGTGCCCGGCACCAGTTTAGCCGGGTCCAGGCGTTTGTCGGTATTCTCGGTTATCCAATGCATATCGCCGTAATATCCATTGTCTAACCAATTCTGTAACGTTATTTTATGACTTTCCAGGTTAATATCAGCGATACCTACTTGCTGGAACCCAAGTTCCTGGCCCCAGATTTTAATTTTTTTGCTGAGCTCAGTATAAGTATCGTCGGGAAGGGCAGACATTGAAAACCTTTAAAAACCTATTTCAACGAGAGAGTTTAACACACAATATTTATACCGCAGACCAGGTTCGTCTGGTGGAGCCGCGCGCCGCTGAGCTGGCGGGGATCAGTCTCTACCAATTGATGGAAAACGCCGGTGCGGCTGTTTACGAACTGATAATTAAACAATATAGCCATGTTAAAAAACTGATTGTGCTGGCAGGACACGGAAACAATGGTGGTGATGCCTATGTGGTGGCACGACTGGCACTGGAAGCGGGGTTGATGTGTGATGTGTGCGAATTGGGCAATCCGCAAAAGCTGTCTGCCGATGCCAGACTGGCGCGCAGTAAATGGCTGAGCCAAAAAGGTGGAACCCGCACAGCCCACAACCTGGATTTCAATCAGTATGATCTTTGTGTCGATGGGATGCTGGGCACAGGTATTAAAGGCGCCGTTAAAGCTCCTTATGCCGAAGTGATTTCGCGCCTCAACGACAGTGTTATTACCGTAGTCAGCATCGATATTCCCTCCGGCATGAACGCCGATACAGGCTATGCTTCAGGCGTTGCAGTGCAGGCCGATGATACTTGCACCTTTGTGGGCATTAAAAGCGGCCTAAAAACCGGTGAAGGCAAACAGTATTGCGGCCATCTGCACTTTTTTGACCTGGGAATTGGTCGTGAGTTTCAACGTATTGCAGTGCAGGTAGGTAAAATCATTGACTTTCAGATGCTGCCGCCCTTACCCAAAAGACGCATCAACGCCCACAAAGGCGCGATGGGAAAATTACTCTGTATTGGCGGCAATGAAAGTTATGCCGGCGCAATCCGACTCACCGCTGAAGGTGCGTTGCGCACCGGAGCCGGACTGGTTAAAGTGTTTTGTCATCCGGGCTCGCGTTCTACTATAAACGGTACTCGTCCGGAAATTATGGTAGAAACCCGTACCGAACAACTGGCTGATACCTTGTCCTGGGCCAATGCCATTGCCATTGGGCCAGGTCTTGGAAAAGATCTGTGGTCTGTGACTTTACTGGAGGCCACGTTGCAGCATTGCCTGCAGTTTCACAAACACCTGGTGATTGATGCTGATGCCCTGAACCTGATTGCTGAGCACTATCGCCTGGCGATCCCGAAAAATCTGGCAATTATTACACCTCATTCCGCTGAGGCTTCGCGTTTGTTAAAATCCACCCCCAATGCCATTGAATCTGATCGCTATCAGGCAGCGGCTACCCTGACTCAACATTTTGAGGCTGTGGCTGTGTTGAAAGGCGCGGGCACGCTGATCGCATCCCAGGAAAACACCTGGGTGTGCAACAATGGCAATCCGGGTATGGCCACCGGAGGTATGGGGGATGTGTTAACCGGTATTCTGGGGGCCCTGCTGGCCCAGGGAATGAGTAACCGCCTGAGTGCCCTGTACGGTGTTTGTCTGCACAGTTGCGCGGCTGACCTGGCAGCACAAGAAAATGGTCAGATTGGCTTGTTAGCCAGTGATTTGTTCCCATATATACGTCGACTTATTAACACCGAAAAACGCGATTGATCCGGAGTGCGTTCACATGAAACAAACGATTCAGAGTCGTTCCGAACAGGATACGGAACAACTCGCACAAAACCTCGCCCGGTTTTGCCTGCAAAACCCCGAGGCCTGGACAATTCACCTGAATGGCGATTTGGGCGCCGGGAAAACCTGTTTTAGTCGGGGATTTATCGCCGGACTTGGCCATCAGGGCAGTGTAAAAAGTCCTACCTACACCCTGGTAGAGCCCTATGATTTAGGTAGCTTTAAAGTGTTTCACTTCGATCTGTATCGGCTGGCTGATCCGGAAGAACTGGAATTTATGGGGATTCGGGATTATCAGCAACAGGACACGATTAATCTGATCGAATGGCCGGAAAAAGGTGCCGGTTGGCTGCCAGCCCCGGATCTGGAGATAACTATTGAGTTTACCGACCAAGGGCGTAGTATAGAACTTCTAGGAAGGTCTCCCAAGGCAAGGGAACTGATACAACAATTAAAATAATATGTATCAATGAAGATATTGTTGCGCTACTGCCTGCTGGTTTTTTTGTGCTATCCGGTTAGCGGAGGGCTTGTCGCGCCTGAAGCTCATGCCAGCAATAATTCCATCAACAGTGTTCGCATCTGGCCTTCGCCCACCAATACCCGCGTTGTGCTGGACTTACAGCAGCAACCTAAATACAGCTGGTTTATCCTGCAGAACCCACACCGACTGGTCATCGATTTAGCCGACACCAAAGGCGATTTGGATTTCGCAAAAATTGATAACAGCAGTGAATTGGTTAAAAAAATCCGTTACAGCCGGCCAAAGGCGAATGGCGATGTGCGCATAGTGCTGGAACTGGACAAGAAGGTCACCCCGCAAATATTCTCCCTGCAACCCACTGCACCATATGGCAACCGTTTAGTGGTAGATTTGCCTGACGAGCGGGATTCGCAGCGCAATATGATCGAGCAGCCGGTGAACAAACGTCATCAGGACATTATTATCGCGATAGATGCCGGGCACGGTGGAGAAGATCCCGGCTCAATAGGCCGTGGTGGTACTTTTGAAAAAAATGTCACCCTGAAAGTGGCACGGGAGCTGGCAAAACTGGTGGATGGCGAGCCGGGGATGCGCTCTGTGTTGATCCGCACCGGCGATTATTATCTGACACCCAATCGCCGGCCTGAAATTGCGCGGGAAAAGAAAGCCGATTTATTTGTGTCAGTACACGCTGATGCCTTTACGCAACCACAACCCAATGGCTCATCGGTATGGGTTTTATCCACTGGCCGGGCCAACAGTGAGTTAGGTCGCTGGCTGGAAAACACCGAACAGCATTCCGAGCTGTTAGGCGGTGCTGCTGAGGTGATCCAGGATACCAACAACGAGCGCTATTTAACGCAGGCACTGCTGGATATGTCCATGGACCATTCCATTGCCACCAGTTATGACGTCAGCCGTAATATATTATCTGAACTTAAAGGCATGATGAAACTGCACAAGAAAAGCCCGCAGGCAGCCAGTCTGGCGGTGTTAACATCGCCGGATATCCCTTCGGTGCTGGTGGAAGTGGGGTTTATTTCCAATCCCAAGGAAGAGAAAAACCTGAACTGGCGTAAACATCAGCAAAATCTGGCTCAGTCTATCTTCAAAGGGATACGCTCACACTTTTTAAACAGCCCACCTGATGGAACGTTATGGGCAAAGCAAAGACCTAAAAATCGCACCCACCGGGTGGAACGCGGAGATTCCCTCAGCGAACTGGCTTTGCGTTATAATGTCAGCGTTAACAATTTAAAAAAGGCCAACAATCTCAATACTGATATTGTCAGAATAGGCCAGGTTTTAAATATTCCGCAAAGTTAAACAACGAGTCGAAGTCTCTTGCCGATAAAAGTGTTACCCGCCAGGTTGGCGAACCAAATTGCTGCCGGGGAAGTGGTTGAACGTCCCGCTTCCGTGCTGAAAGAACTGCTGGAGAACAGCATAGATTCGGGCGCCACACAAATAACTATCGATGTGGAAAAGGGCGGACATAAGAAAATCAAAGTAACCGATAATGGGTCGGGCATTGTCAAAGATGAATTAATGCTGGCGCTGAGTCGTCATGCCACCAGTAAGGTTGCTGAACTGGAAGATTTGGAGCACATTGCCACCCTGGGATTTCGCGGTGAGGCCTTGGCCAGTATCAGTTCGGTGTCGCGATTGACTCTGACGTCTCGTCCTGAACAACAAACCGAAGCCTGGCAAGCCCGAAGCGAAGGCCGCGATATGCAGGTGCTTGTTGAGCCTGCGGCTCACCCACAGGGCACCAGTGTGGAAGTGCTGGATTTGTTTTTCAATACGCCTGCCCGTCGAAAGTTTCTGCGCACCGAAAAAACCGAATTCAATCATATCGAAACGCTGTTCACGCGTATTGCGTTGAGCCGATTTGACGTGGGAATGAAACTACTACACAACGGCAAGTTAGTTAAATCTTTGCCTGCGATAACCTCAGATGACGAGCAGATAAAACGCATCCAGCAGATATGCGGCACCAGCGTTAGTCAGGATTTTTTGTATCTGGACAGCCAGTATCAGCAATTTCGACTGCTGGGATGGGTGTCCAGGCCCGGTGCTTTTCGATCGGTGAACGATACTCAGTATGTATTTGTTAATAACCGTATGATGCGCGATAAATTAATTCTGCATGCTATCCGGCAGGCATTTGAAGGGCAGTTACCGCCGGATAAATTTCCATTTTTTGTCTTGTATCTGACCTTGCCTCATCACGAAGTCGACGTGAATGTACACCCGGCGGAACACGAAGTGCGTTTTCATCAGGCGCGTCTGGTGCATGACTTTATCTATTCCGCGGTGAATGATGCTCTGAATAGCGGTGGTGCTTGCGCTGTTGAGCCGGCCGGGCCTGAGGCAAACGCGGATTCCGGGTCTGCTTTGACGGCAAAACCGGCTTCCCAAAGACACAATTATCAGCCGGACCGCGACTATATAAAACCGCTGCAAAGTTACACGCCGCAAACCGGACGGTATCAGGGAAGCTATAAATCTCAATCCGCAACCACCATTGAGGAAGCCGCGGGTAATTATACGCAACTTATGCGCCCACCAGTGTCGCAGACCGATGTTCCGCAACCAGAATATAAGGAGTCTGCTCAGGCAAAGTACAGCAGGGGGTTTGAAGTACCGGGAATGGGCTGGCTGTTACACAAGCAAGAGCAGGTTTATTTTGTACCGATGCAAAATTTAATTGTGCATTATTTGCAAGGTCGCTATCTGACTGAAAGCCCGGTATCTCAACCTTTGTTGTTGCCGGTCTCTGTCGTTAAAAACAGTCAGATTGACACTGAAACCCTGTGTCACAACGCCGCCCGAATAGGCATGAAGCTGGAACCTTATCACAATAAGTTGATACTGAAGCAGGTGCCGGTGGGCGCCAGAAATCAGCGTTGGCAGGATATTGTAACGGCCCTGAGTGACGCTGACGAATGCACATTAGCTTCACTCTTGCACTGTCTGGCGCGGTACTGGCAACTTGACGGGCTGGTGGATACACAGCAATTATTCGAGCAATATACGCAAAGCGTGGCATTGGAAAACTTTGCGGAACAGGGCATTGTTCCCGTGCCACTTCACACATGGCTACAAGAATTTCATGGCAACTGATAAACAAGGGCTACCTAAAGCCATTTTCCTGATGGGACCCACCGCCTCAGGAAAAACGGATCTGGCGATTGAGTTGGTGCAAAGTGGGTTGTGCGAAATTATCAGTGTTGATTCCGCGCTGATTTATCAGGGCATGGATATCGGTACTGCAAAACCCACTGAGCAGGAACAACAAAAAGCGCCTCACCGCCTGATTGATATTCTGGACCCGGCTGAATCCTATTCCGTCGCCCAGTTTCGAGATGACGCGCTGCGTGAAATGCAGGATATTACGCAAACCGGGCGTATTCCCTTGCTGGTGGGCGGTACTATGATGTATTACAAAGCCCTGACCGATGGCATTTCCACGTTACCGGAAGCAGACGATACTGTGCGTCAGCAGATCAGTGCAGACGTTGAAACTCATGGCTGGCAGGCATTGCATCAGGAATTGCAGCGCATCGATCCGGTATCTGCAGCCCGTATCCATCCCAATGATCCACAACGATTAATGCGCGCTATTGAAGTATATCGGATATCGGGAAAATCCATGACAGAATTGACGGCAACACGGTCGTCATCTATACCCTATAATATACTTCAACTTGGGATCGCCCCCGAGGATCGAAGTGTATTACACCAACGTATTGAGCGCCGCTTTGATATTATGCTGGAAAATGGCTTTCAGGATGAAGTTGAGCGGTTGATGCAGCGCACGGATTTGCATCTGGATTTGCCGTCTATGCGGTGCGTTGGTTATCGTCAAATGTGGTTATATCTTGTAGGAAAGTATGATTTTGACGAAATGCGATACCGTGGTATCGTCGCTACAAGGCAATTGGCCAAGCGTCAATTAACCTGGCTGAGAGGTTGGCCGGAGTTACATTGGCTGGATACGTTTGCCGATAATAACGTTAACAGGGTCAAAGACTTATTCTCAAAGTTGTAACTTGAATTTGCTGTGGTAAGACCCAAATATCAGGAGTGTATACAGTCCAGGTAAATCCTGTATACTGTATTTGACTTGCCCAATTGTGGGCAGCACACACAACCAGAACAACAAAAAAGATAAGAAGAACAAGAGGCTGAAAATGGCTAAGGGACAATCACTACAAGACCCGTTTTTGAACGCTTTGCGTCGCGAACGTGTTCCCGTGTCGATATATCTTGTAAATGGCATCAAGCTGCAGGGACAAATTGAGTCCTTCGATCAATTCGTCATTTTGTTAAAAAATACGGTAAGCCAGATGGTTTACAAGCATGCAATTTCTACTGTCGTACCGGCCAGAGCGATTCCAATGGTTGCGAACGATCAAGGAGATGGAGATAATATTCAGTCTGAATAATTACCCAATCAAGGAAATGAAGCTTGTTTGACCGTTATGAAGCTGGTGAACAGGCTGTATTAGTACATATATACTTCTCCGATGAACAGAGCAAAGAAGATTTGCAGGAATTGCAAATGCTGGTGTCATCGGCAGGTGTCAATGCAGTTGATATAGTCACGGGGTCTCGTCAAAATCCGGCCCCAAAATATTTCGTGGGCAGCGGTAAAGCGGAAGAGATCGCTAACGCCGTACGCGCCAATGATGCTGATGTGGTGATCTTTAACCACAGTCTTTCCCCTTCCCAGGAACGCAATCTGGAGCAACTCTGTAAGTGCCGGGTGCTGGACCGTACCAGTCTGATCCTGGATATTTTTGCGCAACGGGCCAGAACTCACGAGGGTAAGTTGCAGGTAGAGCTTGCTCAGCTTAAACATATTTCCACCCGCCTGATTCGGGGCTGGACGCACCTTGAGCGCCAAAAAGGCGGTATTGGTTTGCGCGGTCCGGGTGAAACTCAGCTAGAAACTGACCGGCGGTTACTGCGGGAACGCATCAAAAGCATATTGAAGCGTCTGGCGAAAGTACAAAAGCAGCGGGAGCAAGGTCGACGTTCACGGGAACGCGCCGAATTACCCACTGTATCGCTGGTGGGCTATACCAACGCAGGTAAATCTACGCTGTTTAATACCATTACAGAGTCCGGGGTATATGCCGCTGACCAGTTGTTCGCCACCCTGGATCCCACCCTCAGAAAAATTCAGTTACAAGATGTGGGTGCGGCAATATTGGCTGATACGGTAGGCTTTATTCGTCATCTGCCGCACGATCTGGTGGCCGCATTTAAGGCGACGTTGCAGGAAACACAGTCGGCGGATTTATTACTGCACGTTGTCGATTATTCCGATGAACGTTTCAGAGAAAACACCGACCAGGTAAATGCGGTTTTGAACGAAATTGAAGCCAATGACGTACCACAGTTGATAATTTGCAATAAAATAGACCGGATGGAGGGGATTGAGCCCCGAATAGACCGGGATGACGAAGGGCGACCAATCCGCGTCTGGTTGTCGGCACAACAAGGGCTGGGGATTGATTTATTACTAAATGCCCTCACTGAGTGTTTATCAGAAAAGATGGTGCAATATCGGCTTCGGGTGCCGCCGGCTTTAGGCCGCTTAAAAGGCGCTTTATATGCGATGAATTGTATATCAGCGGAAGAATACGCCGACGACGGAGACTGGCTTGTGGATATCCGCATGCCAGCCAAAGACTGGCATCGGTTAGCTAAGCGCTTCGATGCGGATATTAATACCATTATCGAGCATTAAGATTACATTGGATCAGTGCTGGTAGTTTTTTGGAACTTCCAGTAAGTTACGTATCCAAATCATGAATTTTGATTAATTGTGGAGAACAACATGGCCTGGAATGAGCCGGGTGGGAACAACAATGATCCCTGGAAAAATCGTAAAAACAACGATCAGGGCCCACCAGATTTAGACGATATTTTTAAAAATATTTTTAAAAAATTTGGTGGTTCTAAAGGAGGTTCAGGCAATGGACCTTCCTTTGGAAAAGGCCTGAGTGGCTTGGGGGCCGGTGTGATAATCGGTGTTCTGGTGGCCATCTGGGTGGTCAGTGGTTTTTACACCGTAAAAGAAGCTGAGCGCGGCGTTGTGTTGCGTTTTGGCCAGTTCCACTCATTGGTGGAGCCGGGCCTGCAGTGGCGTCCGACATTTGTTGACGAGGTGATCCCGGTTGATGTGCAAACCATTCGCTATATTCCGGCGTCCGGCTTCATTCTGACAGAAGACGAAAACGTGGTCAGAGTCGAAATGGAAGTACAGTATCGGGTTGTTGAACCCTATCAGTATACTTTCGCGGTAACTGAACCTGATGAGAGCTTACTGCAGGCGCTGGACGCATCCTTGCGTTATGTGGTGGGGCATTCACGAATGGATGACGTACTAACCAGCGGCCGTGAAGTGGTTCGCCAACAAGTCTGGGAAGAACTGGAAAGTGTGATCAACCCTTACAACATGGGGATCGCCATCACAGACGTTAACTTTAAAGATGCCAGACCACCAGAGGAAGTTAAAGCGGCCTTTGATGACGCGATTGCGGCTCAGGAGGATGAACAACGCTTTATCCGTGAAGCTGAAGCCTATGCCAGAGAAATCGAGCCTCGCGCCCGTGGCCAGGTGCGCAGAATGGAAGAAGAAGCACAGGCCTATAAAGAGCGTGTTATTCTGGAATCCCGTGGTGAAGTGGCCCGCTTTGAAGAGTTGCTGCCCCAATACGCTGCGGCACCGGAAGTAACCCGTCAGCGCCTGTATCTTGAAACGATGGAGCAGGTATACAGTAATACCAGCAAAATTGTGGTGGATACGCAGGGCGGCGGAAACATGATGTATCTGCCTCTGGACAAAATTTTAGAAAGACAGCAAAACTCGCAAACCCCTGCCAGTCGTAGCACGATAGAAGGTTTACGTGATAACAATGATGCGTCTGGTACATCGACGAATACCGCGCCGAGTTCTTCTCGCGGTGATCGCTTTCGTTCAGGGAGAGGCTAAGCTATGAAAAACTTAACATTGATTATTGCTGTGATTATTGCCTTCTTGGGTTTTAATTCACTCTTTGTGGTGCAGGAAGGTACACGTGGTATCGTAATCCAGTTTGGTAAAGTCAAACGGGATGCCGATACGAATGAAACCACCGTATTTGCACCTGGTTTACACTTTAAAGTGCCTTTCTTTGACAGAGTCAAAATACTGGACGCGCGGGTGCAGACGTTAGACGATTCACCGGGTCGTTTCGTGACATCTGAAAAGAAAGACCTGATCGTGGATTTGTACGTTAAGTGGCGTATCAGCGATTTTGCCAAGTACTACCTGGCAACACGTGGCGGTATCAAAGAACAGGCGGAAGCGCTGTTAAAGCAAAAGGTAAACAACGGCTTGCGTACCGAGTTTGGTACACGCACCATTTCACAGATTGTTTCTGGTGAACGTTCTGAACTGATGGACGAAGCATTAAAGCAATCCTCGCAAAGCTCTGACGAATTGGGAATTGAAATCGTTGACGTGCGGGTTAAGCAGATTAACCTGCCACTGGAAGTCAGTAATTCAATCTTTGACCGGATGCGTGCCGAGCGTACTGCGGTGGCCAAAGAGCATCGCTCTGAAGGTCAGGAACAGGCAGAAATCATTCGCGCCGATATCGACCGCAGAGTCACTGTTATGTTGGCTGATGCAGAGCGTAACGCCAGACAACTGCGTGGTGAAGGTGATGCCACTGCTGCCAAAATCTATGCAGATGCCTACAATAAGAGCCCTGAGTTTTATGCGTTCTTAAGAAGTATGGATGCTTACCGCAACAGCTTTAACAGCAAACAAGACGTATTGGTAGTAGAGCCCAACAACGACTTTTTCAAATACATGAAAAAGCAAAACTAATCAGCATCGCGATTAGTGTTACATAAAAACCCGCTTTTTAGCGGGTTTTTTCATTGTCAGGCGCAGTAATCTTACGCGATTACTTGTATAGTTCCGCTCAAACGAGTTTACGGAGACAGGCATGTTAAAGCACCACTACACCCATTTTCTGAACGCCAATCAGGGTGTGCAGCACTATGCCTGTCACAGTCATCACTACTGGCCCGATGTCAGCCGTCAGGCCATGTTGGATTACTGGGATGACTCAGCACGGTTCGTCGATGATAAGTGGGGCTATTTTTTTGCTGAAAAAGTACCGCGCCTGCAGAGCCACATTGCCAAATTGCTCAACACCAATTTGCCTGAGCAATTGGTTTTTGCTCCCAATACGCATGAACTCCTGTTTCGGGTGATCAGTGGCATGGATTTGCAATCGGAGCTTACGATTGTTACCACCGACAGTGAATTCCACAGCTTTACCCGACAGGTAAATCGCCTCGATGAGTTTAATAATATCCACGTGATTAAGGTGCCGGTGCAGCCGGTGAAATCCTTTCAGTCACGATTTATGGATGCTATCGAATACAATGATCCTAATCTGGTGTTTTGCAGTCAGGTGTTTTTCAATTCGGGTCTGGTATTAAAGGATCTGGATGCTCTGGTGTCAGCGGTAAAAAATCCCGATACCCTGATTATGATCGACGGTTATCACGCGTTTTGTGCGTTACCGGTAGACATTGAAAAGCATCGAAATCGCATTTTTTACCTTGCCGGAGGCTATAAGTACGCGCAGGGAGGCGAAGGTGTTTGTTTTATGCATGTGCCCAAAGGCTACCTGAATCGGCCTCTGTACACCGGCTGGTATGCTGAATTTGGTGAGTTACAAAAATTTAAGTCCCGCAAGGTAGACTATGCCACCAATGGTTTCCATTATGCGGGCTCTACCATGGATTATTCAGGTATTTACCGACAACTGGCCGTATTCGATCTGTGGCAAAAGGAAAAGGTTACCGTAGCGGTTATTCATCAGCATGTGCAGCAATTACAGCAGGCATTTTTAAACCATGTTTTTGGTCTTAAGCAATCAGTTCTTACCGAATCACGCTTGATGATGGTAAATCCAGAAAACCACGGGCACTTTTTGACCTTTGAACTGCCGGACGCCAGTATCACCGCAACTTTGCACGATTATCTGAAAGCCCACAAGATTGAAACCGACTATCGGGGCAACCGGTTGCGGTTTGGGTTTGCCCCTTATCATGCTATTGCAGATATTGATTTAAGTTGTCTGGAAAACTACGGTGGATAGTCTCTGGCTGGCATTGGCGCTGTTGTTGATTCTGGAAGGGGTTGGGCCCCTGCTTTTCCCCAATCGCTGGCAAAAATATTTGCACAGCCTGTCTCAGCTGCCGGCTGCTCAGTTGCAAAAAGTCGGGGCTGCAATGGTGCTGGGTGGCGCTATCCTGCTGTGGTTATTACTGGTTTAGGAATAACCGTGCCAAATAATGCCATTTTCCGCTTTTTTTGGGACAAAAAAGGTGAATCAGGGCACTCAACTTGGTAGAATCCCCGCTTAACTTTCAACCAAAGCGAAGTCAATGGCAAATAATGTAGTGGTCCTTGGTACCCAATGGGGTGACGAAGGCAAGGGTAAGGTTGTCGACCTTTTAACAGACAAAGCTTCATACGTAGTGCGTTATCAGGGTGGGCATAACGCTGGTCACACCTTAGTAATCGACGGTGAAAAAACCGTTTTACATCTTATTCCATCCGGTATTTTACGCGACAATGTTACCTGTGTAATTGGTAATGGCGTGGTATTAAGCCCGGAAGCGCTGATGAAAGAAATTGGCATGCTGAAAGAGCGTGGTGTGCCGGTAGAAGAGCGTTTGGTTATCAGTGAAGCTTGTCCGTTGATTTTACCTTATCACATCGCTTTGGATCAGGCGCGTGAGCAAGCTCGTGGCAATAAAGCTATCGGTACCACGGGACGTGGTATTGGTCCAGCCTACGAAGACAAAGTATCACGTCGTGGATTGCGTGTTGGTGACTTGTTCTGCGTGGAGAGCTTCGCAGCTAAACTCAAAGAAGTGATGGAATATCACAATTTTGCGCTGCAGCATTATTACAAAGCTGAGCCTGTCAGTTACGACAAAGTTTTACAGGAAGTGTTAGCCATTGCGGATATATTAAAATCCATGGTGGTAGACGTTACCGACCTGCTGGACAAAGCGCGTCTGGAAGGTAAGAAAATCATGTTTGAAGGTGCCCAGGGCACGTTGCTGGACATCGACCACGGTACTTATCCTTATGTTACCTCATCCAATACTACGGTAGGTGGTGTTGCCACAGGTGCCGGTTTTGGTCCGTTACATCTGGATTATGTGCTGGGTATCGTTAAAGCCTACACCACTCGCGTGGGCTCTGGTCCGTTTCCTACTGAGTTAGACGATGCCGTGGGTGAACATCTGGGCGTTAAAGGTCACGAATTCGGGGCCACCACAGGCCGTAAACGCCGCACGGGTTGGTTTGATGCCGTAGCCATGAAGCGTGCAGTGCAAATTAACTCTATATCTGGTTTCTGTCTGACTAAGTTAGATGTATTGGATGGCCTGGAAGAGCTGAAGATTTGTGTCGGTTATAAAGATGCTGACGGCAATATCAAAGATGTGCCTCCGATGGCGGCCGATGGCTATGAAGCCGTTACTCCTGTGTATGAATCCATGCCGGGCTGGTCAGACAATACTTTCGGTGCAAAAACAATTGACGCACTACCCCAGGCGGCGAAAGATTACATTAAACGCATTGAAGAAGTGACAGGTGTGCCGGTACATATCGTCTCTACCGGACCTGACAGAAATGAAACCATCATTTTAACTCATCCTTATGATGCCTAATTAAAAAAGCCGCTTGTTAGCGGCTTTTTGCTCTAAGTTGGTTTTTCAGGAGCTACGATGGACGCGAAAACGTTAAATACCATTCCCGATATAGTAAATCGCCTGCGCAATACCTATGCCACAGGTAAGACACGCTCGTTGCAATGGCGTATTCAGCAACTGCAGCAAGTGAAGAAGATGACACTGGATAACGAAGATAAAATTCGTGACGCCTTACTGGCCGATCTGGGCAAGTGTCAGCTTGAAGCCTGGAGTGCTGAAATTTCCTATATTGCTACGGAAGTGGACCATACCATTAAGCACCTGAAAAAATGGATGAAACCGCGCAAAGTCAAAACGCCCTTAGTGGCTATGCCCGGTAAGAGCTACATTCAACCAGAACCTCTGGGTGTGGCTTTGATTATTGGTGCCTGGAATTATCCCTGGCAACTGGTAATTGCCCCTTATGTCGCTGCGCTGTCTGCCGGTAACTGTGCCATTTTAAAGCCTTCTGAATTGGCAGCGAATACGTCAAAGCTCATGGCGGAACTGGTACCCAGATATCTGGACGGCGACGCAGTAGCGGTGGTCGAAGGGGGGGTAGAAGAATCTACAGCGCTGTTGCAACAGCGCTTTGATCACATCCTGTATACTGGTGGCGAAGCTGTCGGTAAAGTGGTTATGCGAGCGGCGGCTGAGCATCTCACACCGGTGACGTTAGAGCTGGGAGGAAAAAGTCCCTGCATCGTGGATAAAAGCGCCAATCTGGATGTATCTGTTGCCCGCATTGCCTGGTGTAAGTGGATGAATGCCGGGCAAACCTGTGTCGCACCTGATTATGTGCTTGTGGATGAGAGTGTAAAAGAGACGTTTATCGCTAAGTTGCAGCAAAAAATGCAGGAATTTTATGGCGAAGATGCCAGTAAAAGTGCTGATTATGCGCGTATAATCAATCAGCGTCACTGGTCCAGGATCATGGGCTTGCTGGATGGGCAGACGGTGTTGTCGGGCGGCGTAGGTGACCAGGAAAGTCGTTTTATTGCACCAACCCTGGTCGCTGAACCGGATCCGGAGTCACCGCTCATGCAGCAGGAAATTTTTGGTCCGATCCTACCCATTTTGACTTATCGCAAGCTCGATGAAGCCGTGCATTTTATCAATCAGCGGCCTAAACCTCTGGCCATGTACATATTTAGTAAAGATAAATTCGTATCTCAAAGCGTACTGCAACAAACCAGTGCCGGTAGCGTTTGTGTGAATGACGGCATGATGTTTATGACCAACCAGGACCTGCCGTTTGGCGGAGTCGGTACCAGCGGCATGGGCAGTTATTGTGGTCAGGCGGGTTTTGACACCTTCAGTCATTTAAAAGCGGTGATGGAGCGTAGCTTCGCCCTGGATGTAGATGTTCGTTATCCACCCTATAACGTTAAAAAGCTTAAAATGTTAAAAATGCTGTCCTGAGTAGTAAAGGTAAAACTATGCTGAACCCGTTTCATCTTGCCATTCCTGTCCACGATTTAGAGGCCGCTGAGAGCTTCTATGGGGAGATTCTGGGCTGTGAAAAAGGACGCTCTTCCAGCAACTGGATAGACTGGAACTTTTGGGGCCACCAGTTGGTGACTCACTTAGACAGAAGTATGCAACTCAACGAAACCATTAATCTGGTGGACGGCAAGGACATTGGCGTCCCGCATTTTGGATTAGTGCTGGATTGGGACGACTGGCAGGCACTGCAGACTCGCCTTAAGACTAAGCAGGTACCATTTGTTCTGGAACCCTACATCCGCTTTGCCGGAAAACCAGGCGAACAAGGCACTTTTTTTATTAAAGACCCCTCCGGCAATCGCCTGGAGTTTAAATCGTTTAAAGACCAGGCCTATTTGTTTGCCACTTAATTATTTAACGAATTTGGCGCGATTATTCGTACCAGGTTAAGCCTTTGTAGGGATTATGTTTTAAAGAATCCAGGCGTTGTTGCAGATCACCACAGTGTATCTCTAACTTGTGGCCATCCGGGTCTAAAAAATATAGGGAGTCACCTTCGCTACTGTTATCTTGCCAGATACCATATCCTGCCGCTACGATTTGCTGTTTCAGGTGATCAAATTGTCCCTCGTTAACCGAGAAGGCCAGATGTGAGTAATCTCGTGAGGGTTTGGCTTGTCCCAGAGATAAGCACAACCAAATTCCGGGTGATGAAAGATATGCACCCTTATCCCATCTGACTTCAGGTTTAAACCCAAGTACATCGCTGTAAAATTGCAGGGAAATATTCAGGCACTTTACTGAAAAGGTGATGTGATTGATACCTGAAATTATCAAGACCTAACCTGTCGCTTCATTAAAGCCCTCAATAAAGCCTGATGTGAAAGCGCTGAGGTCATTGAAGGTAGCAAATAGTAACAATACCAAAACCAGAATAATGACTTTTTTACCGTGCTTGTTCATTTCAAAATTCATTTTAAGTTCTCCAAATGAAGGTTAAAAGCATCAGCTTTTAACCTTTTTTTGCATTTAGTCTTTTAGTTTAAACAATTGTATAGCCAGATACCGAAGTCATGCCCGGCACCGCCGCCTACAACATATCCGATGCCATAGCCAATGTCATAACCCAGGTTTCCGACACTGTAACCAGCGCCCACCAGATTTAGTTCTTGTTCTGTTAAGTCGTTCATTTCAAATTCCTTCTTAAAATTAAGTTTTAGTTGCGTCGATTGTGGATGCCGTCATAAATGCCCGCACCCAGTGCAGACCCAAAAGAGGTCAGTGAATCAAAAGCACCAACAAAGCCTAATCCGATACCGATAGCTGCGCCAAGATTTCCAGCGCTAACTACTTCTAATTCAAATTCATTAAGTTCCTTCATAATATTCTCCATTCATTAAAGTTTTAACGTCTCTCAACAATAAGAGACGGATTAACTATAACTTACCGAGAAAATAATTCACCTGTACTAAAGTACAGTTTTTCAGCCGGCATAAAAAAGGGCAACCTAAGTTGCCCTTTGATAATGCGAATAGTTTATTTAAACGCGTTCGAAGATAGTGGCGATACCTTGCCCTAAACCAATACACATGGTGGCCAGGCCGACAGATTTGTCATTGGCTTCCATCAGATTGATTAAGGTAGTGCTGATACGCGCACCGGAACAACCCAGTGGGTGACCTAGTGCAATAGCACCACCATTGAGGTTAACCATCTCGTCGTAGTTATCCATCAGGCCCAGTGCCTTGATACAAGACAGGGCTTGTGCTGCGAACGCTTCGTTAAACTCTGCCAGTTCAATATCTTTGATATCCATACCGGCGCGTTTAAGTGCTTTTTGAGTGGCAGGTACCGGGCCGTAACCCATGATTGCCGCATCACAACCCGCCACACCCATAGAGCGGATTTTCACTCTGGGTGTTAGGCCCAATGCTTTGGCTTTATCAGCAGACATTACCAACATGGCTGAGGCACCGTCTGAGATCGCAGAAGAGGTACCGGCGGTTACCGTACCATTAGCTGGATCAAATACCGGGCGCAGGCCTCCGAGTGTTTCCACTGTGGTTTCCGGACGAATAACTTCATCGTGGGTGACGCTTACCAGAGCGCCATTGGCATCGTGGCCTTCAGTGGCAACGATTTCGTTGTCCCAGCGGCCTTCTAACGCTGCGGCGTGGGCTTTCTGATGAGAGCGGGCACCAAAGGCATCTTGTTGTTCACGAGAAATACCATTTTGTTTGCCTAACAGCTCGGCAGTTAAGCCCATGCTACCTGAAGCCTTGGCAGTGTATTTTGCCAGGCCAGGGTGGAAGTCTACGTTAAAGTTCATAGGCACGTGGCCCATGTGTTCAACACCACCAATCAGGTACACATCGCCAGCACCTGTCATGATACCGCGTGTTGCATCGTGCAGTGCCTGCATGGAAGAACCGCACAGACGGTTAACCGTGACTGCTGCCACATGACGCGGAATGTCAGTTAATAATTGTGCGTTACGGGCGACGTTAAAGCCCTGTTCTTTGGTTTGCTGTACGCAACCCCAGATAATGTCTTCGATATCAGCCGGATCTAAGGCCGGATTTCTGGCTAACAGTGAATTCATCAGATGAGCTGATAAGGTTTCAGCACGGACGTTTCTGAATACACCGCCTTTAGAGCGCCCCATAGGGGTACGAATGCAATCTACTATTACTACTTCTTTCATGATAGTTCCCCCTTATCCGCAGTATTTCTGGTTGTTTTTGGCCATTTCGCGAGTGCCTTCAGTTACCTGATACACTTCACCCAGGTGGGCAAACTTGTCTGCCAGTGCCACAAAGTTGGCAACACCCATGGTATCAATGTAGCGGAAAATACCGCCTCTGAACGGCGGGAAGCCCAGACCGTATAGCAGTGCCATGTCGGCCTCAGCGGCGGAATCTACAATGCCTTCTTCCAGGCAGCGAATGGCTTCATTGGCCATTGGGATCATCAGACGTCCAATGATTTCGTCAGCTTCAAAGTCTTTCTTGTCAGCCACATGCGCGCTCATCAACTCATAAGCTTCTTCTGCTGGTGTTTTTTGCGGCTTACCGCGCTTATCCAGACCGTGGTTGTAGAAGCCTTTCTGGTTCTTCTGACCATAGCGCTCCGCTTTATACAGCAGGGTCACTGGGTCGTTATCCACTTTCTTCATGCGCTCAGGGAAACCGTCGGCCATAACATCTGCGGCGTGATCAGCGGTGTCGATACCCACAACGTCAAGCAGGTAAGCCGGGCCCATTGGCCAGCCGAAGATTTTTTCCATTACCTTGTCTACTGCTACGAAGTCAGCACCGTCCAACAACAACTTGCTGAAACCTGCAAAATAAGGGAATAACACGCGATTCACTAAGAAGCCAGGGCAGTCGTTGACCACGATTGGGGTTTTACCCATCTTCAGGGTCATTGCTACCACATTGGCGATGGTTTCATCTGAGGTTTTTTCACCGCGAATGATTTCCACCAACGGCATTCTGTGTACCGGATTGAAAAAGTGCATACCGCAGAAACGTTCTGGGTTTTCCAGGTTCTCTGCCAGGGCATTGATTGAAATCGTAGAGGTGTTAGAACAAATGATGGCGTCTTTTGCTACAGTTTGTTCGGTTTCTTTTAATACGATCCCTTTAACTTTGGGGTTTTCCACAACAGCTTCGATAACGATATCAACGTTTTCCAACGCCTTGTAATCCAGGGTTGGCACGATATTGTTCAGAGTGGCCGCCATTTTCTTGCTGCTGACTTTGCCTCGCTGCATACCCTTGTCGAGAATCTTGCTGGCTTCGTCCAGACCCAGTTTTAATGCTGGCTCTGCAATATCTTTCATGATGGTCTTGGTGCCTTTAACGGCGGACTGATAGGCAATACCACCGCCCATGATACCAGCGCCCAGCACACCTGCCTGTTCAAAGGTTTTAGTGGCTTGTTTGGCCTGCTTTTTACCTTTGCCTTTTACTACCTGGTCTGCCAGGAAAATACCTACCTGGGCCGTAGCGGCCTCAGATTTGGCTAGTTTTACAAAGCCTTCGTTTTCCAGCTTCAACGCGCCTTCGCGATCCAAAGTAGCGGCTTTCTCCAGGGTTTCTACCACCATGTGCGGTGCCGGGTAATGTTTACCTGCCTGCGCAAATACCATGCCTTTGGCAGTGGCGAAACTCATCATCATTTCATTGCGATTCAGTTTCAGAGGCGATTTTTTCGCTGCGCGACGCGCCTGCCAGTCAATCTTTCCGGCGGCTGCATCGGCGGCCATCTGATTGGCAACCGCCACCAATAGCTCTGGTGCGGTCGCGGCATCAATCGCACCTTCATTCAGGGCTTTTCCCGCATTGCGGTCTTTACCTGTGGTCATCCACTCCATGGCGTTATCGGCACCGATAACCCGTGGCAAACGCACAGTACCACCAAAGCCAGGCATCAGGCCTAGTTTTACTTCTGGCAAGCCGATGGCGGCAGTGCTGTCTGCAACCCGCAGATCACAGGCCAGCGTCATTTCACAGCCACCGCCCAGCGCGAAGCCATTAATGGCGGCAACAGTAGGGAAGGGCAGATCTTCAAAACGGTCAAATACTTTGGAGGTATTGGCTACCCATTGCAGCAGCGTTTCTTCGGGCTCTGCAAATAAACCGGTGAACTCGGTAATATCGGCACCGACAATAAAGGTGGACTTGGCGGAACGCACCACGGCGGCTTTGATATCAGCGTTAGATTCTATGGCAGCACACAATTCATTTAATTCTGATACAGTTTGCTGGTCAAATTTGTTGACGGAGCCTTGCGCATTGAAAACAATATCTGCGATACCATTTTCATTCAGGCTGGCTTGTAGGCATTGGCCTTCAAATAACATTGGTTTCTCCTGTGCTTTTTCAGAGCCTTTAACCAGATTGAAACAAAAAATCACTGGCACGGTCTGATGTAGGGTGGCAACATTGTTGTTGAAGAAATGTTAAATTTCAACCTAAATTCAAACAATTGTTTGAATTTTTAATTTCATTTTGTTTCGAACGGTATAAAAGCCGTTACCTGAGGCCGCGAATTTGCTCGCAGTCTGTAGGCTAAAGATAGAGAGAATACGACAAAAAAGGTAGTCAATGCGTGCAATAAAACAGGGCGTTTTTTTACTTTCTGTATCGATGTTTTTACTGGTCTCTGTCAAAGGTGCAGCGCAGCCGGTTGCGCCTGAGCAGTTGCGGGAGTGGTTTGAACGTGCTGAACAAATCGCACACCGGCCAAATAGTAGTGAGTACAAACTACTAAAACAAAACCTCAAAGATTATCCGCTGTGGCCCTACGTTACCTACAAAACGCTGTTGCGTTTCCCCTATATTTCCAACGAAAACGCCATCGCGGAGTTCCTGGCAGAATACGTAGACACGCCAATGGAACGTCCTTTGCGCAAGAAATGGTTGCAACACCTCGCTCGTCAAAACCGCGACGATCTGTATTTAAAGTATTACGCCGAGGTGGGTGATACTGCGCTCCTGTGTCAACGCATCGCTTTCGATATTGCCAGACAGGGGCTGGACACCTATCTGGAAGAAATTCAGTCGCTGTGGTTGGTGGGAAAATCACAACCCAACGAATGTGATCCTTTGTTTGACCAATGGCGGGATGCCGGCAGAAGAAGTAAAGACATTGTATTACAGCGCATCGAGCTGGCCGCTGATGGCGGCAACAGTACCCTGATTCCCTATTTAAAGCGTTTGTTGCCGGAGTCAGAAAAATATCTGGCGGATTTGTGGTTGTCGGTGCGCCGTTCGCCCAGCATGTTATCGCGACAGTCGAAGTTTACCGGCGTACGCCCAGCTATTGAAACGCGCATTATTACCTATGGATTACGCCGTTTGATCTGGCGCGACCCGGAACTGGCACTGGAGACATGGCGGGATTATGCCCGTAAGTTCTCTTTCAGTGCAGAGCAAAAGCAAGCGATTACTGAGCGTTTTGCTATCGCTTTGGCCTCAAAAAATCACCCGCAGGCAGAAGGCTGGCTGGAAAAAGCCAGTGGCTTGCAGGAAGAAGACGTGTACCTCTGGCATTTAACTCACGTTTTGCGGGAGCAAAACTGGCACCATGCGCTGGAAGTACTGAGGGCTATCCCGGATGGCATGACCCAGGACCTGATTTTTCAGTATTGGGAAGCGCGCTCCCTGGAGTTACTCGGCAATCAGGACGCTGCAAACAGAATGTTCACCCAGCTGGCGCAGAATCGTCATTATTATGGTTTTATGGCCAGCGGTAAGTTGGGCATGGAAGTGAATTTACAAAACCGCCCCTACCAACAACAGGAAACTCAGTTCAGGCAACTGATGGCTAAACCTGCTATGCAGCGCATAGTTGAGTTTATTCAACTGGAGCGCAAAACCTCAGCTCGTCGTGAATGGAATATGTTGATCCCGACGTTGCCTACTGAGCTTCAGCAACTGGCAGCTGCGCTCGCCAGTCAGTGGGACTGGCACGATCAGGCGATTCACGCCTTTTCCAACTCCGGTTATCTCGATGACGTAGAAAAACGTTTTCCGTTGGCCTATAAATCGGATCTGATGGCCAGCGCAGAGCGCAATGACATCAGCCCGGCCTGGGCCTTTGCCATTGCCAGAAGAGAGAGTTCATTTAAACCGGATGCTCGTTCGGGAGCTGGTGCTTACGGGTTGATGCAGGTGCTTCCCAGTACCGTACAATATATGGAAAAGCGCAAAATTCGCGCCCGACAACTTTACGATGCGCAGTTCAATCTGGATATGGGCACTCAATATATGAATTACCTGATGCAGCGCATGGATAAAAATATTGTACTGGCGACAGCGTCTTATAATGCCGGCTGGCACCGGGTGAAAACCTGGGTGCCGGAAGGTCAGTCTATGGCAGCAGACATCTGGATTGAGAACATCCCATACCGGGAAACCCGCAATTACGTAAAGGCAGTGCTGGCTTATAAACAGATTTATCACCTGCTATTGGGCAATGAATATAATTACTTTAAAGATTATGCCCAGATGACAATAGGTGGAGCCGGAACCTGACAGTTAACCATATTTAATGGCAATGACTTTGGGCTGTAACATTTACACTCCGGAGATGGCGAGATACCATCATTTATTATTCCTCATTCGTTTCGTAGCAGAAGCTACCCTATAAGAAGGAGCCGCCTTTTATGTCAGAACTCAAAGCCCAATTTCAACAACACATCGCCGTGATGCAGGCACGTACCCGCGAGGCTTTGCAGCGCGAAGGGCTTGATGGCATTGTGATTCATTCCGGACAGGGCAAAATCAAGTTTCTGGACGACAATTATTATCCGTTCGCCGTTTCTCCCCTGTTTAAAGCCTGGCTGCCGGTGGTTGATAACCCCAACTGTTGGTTAATTCTGGATGGCGAATCAAAGCCGAAGCTGGTGTTTTATTTGCCGGTGGACTTCTGGCACAAAGTGCCTAAAGAGCCGAACGACTTCTGGACTGACGAATTCGATATCCATTTGCTGGCGAAACCCAATGCGGTGGAAAAGTACCTGCCCTACGACAAAGCAAAACACGCCTATCTCGGCGAATATCTGGAAGTGGCCAGTGCACTGGGATTTAGCAATGTTAATCCGGATCGGGTCTTACATTATCTGCACTATCATCGCGCTTACAAAACCGATTATGAAAAGTACTGTATGCGTGAGGCGAACAAGATCGCTATCCAGGGCCACCGGGCCGCAGAACAGGCGTTCAGAGCGGGCAAAAGCGAGCTGGATATTCATCTCGCCTACCTGGCAGCGACTCGCCATACCGATGAGCAATTGCCCTATCCCAGTATTATTGCCCTGAATGAAAATGCCGCCATCCTGCACAACAGCGTGCGGGATATCGACGCACCGCAACAGAGCCGTACTTTTTTAATTGATGCTGGTGCGCAATATCACGGCTATGCGGCAGATATCACCCGTACCTATGTTCAGCAGGATGGGGAGTTTGCTGATCTGATCCGGCACATGGATCAGGTAAATCTGGATCTGATTGATATGCTCAAACCCGGTATTGAATATGCGGATCTGCAATTTAAAGCCCACGAAAAGGTAGCGCAGTTGTTGTCAGATTTTGGCATCGTTAACCTGAGTGGCGCCGATACCCTGGAGCAAGGCATCGTTTCCACCTTTTTCCCGCATGGGATAGGTCACTTTTTGGGATTGCAGGTGCACGATGTAGGTGGGCACATGGCGGATGATCGCGGCACGGCTAAACCTTCACCTGAGTCACATCCGTTTTTGCGTTGCACACGCACAGTTGAAGCCGATCAGGTGTTTACGGTTGAGCCCGGCCTGTACTTTATTGATAGTCTGCTGGCGGATTTACGGAGCACCCCGGAGTCTAAATATATCAACTGGGATAAAGTGGCAGAATTCAAACCTTACGGCGGAATTCGCATTGAAGATAATGTGATTGTCCACGCTGACAGAAATGAAAACATGACCCGTGAAGGGGGATTGAACTAAACGTTATGAGTTAGCGCAAGGAGTCGCTACGCGGCTCCTTCAATTTACCGGCTTAATCTTCATCCTCTTCAATTTCAATGCCTTTTTCTGCCATGATGCGTCTGGCTTCTTCCGGAATCTTATGGGCGTTTTCTTTGGTTAAATCATTGTCGTTGGGCAAAGGCTGCCCGGTAAACGCATGCAAAAAGGCTTCACACAATAATTCCGAATTAGTGGCGTGTTTCAGGTTGTTAACCTGGCGTCGGGTACGCTCGTCAGTGAGTACTTGCAATACCTTGAGCGGTATAGAAACCGTTATTTTTTTAACTTGTTCACTCTTTTTTCCGTGTTCTGCGTACGGATCTATATAGTTACCATTCCATTCTGCCATGGTGGGAAACCCTGTTAATGATTATGAGTCAGAAGCTTTAATTCTAATGACTCTGGGAAACTAATCAATATTAGATGGCTAAACTGCTTGACGTCCAGACGGTGTTTAATTACATTTAGCCATCTAAACGTCTAAATTGGTTAAGGTTAACATGGTTTCGTACGCGCAGGGCATAGATGCTCTTAATCAGACTTTGTCTGAAATCAAAAATATTCAGGTGTCTTTTGAGTTTTTCCCACCTAAAACTGAAGCCATGCAACAAACTCTCTGGAATTCTGTAGAGCGCTTAGCGCCGCTTAATCCCAAATTTATGTCAGTTACCTATGGTGCTAACAGTGGTGAGCGGGATCGCACTCACGAAGTGGTTAAGCGCATTCAAAACGAAAAGGGTATCAATGCAGCCCCGCATTTAACCTGTGTGGACGCTTCACGGGAAGAACTGGTGCAAATTGCGCAGGATTACTGGGAGTCGGGCATTCGTCGGATTGTAGCACTGCGAGGCGATTTACCCGAAGGTTCAACTGAGCACCGCTCCTACGCGGTTGATTTGGTGAAATTACTCAAGGAAGTGGCTGACTTTGACATTTCTGTGGCAGCCTATCCGGAAACCCATCCCGATGCCCCTAATTCGCAATTTGATTTGCTTAATCTGAAACGCAAGGCTGAAGCCGGTGCAACTCAGGCTATCACTCAGTTTTTCTTCGACGCCGAGGTGTTTTTGCGTTTCAGAGATCGCGCCGCAGCCGCCGGTATTGATATCGATATCGTGCCGGGTATCCTGCCAGTTACCAACTATAAAACCTTGTTACGCTTCGCCGGTTTTACCAATGTACATGTGCCCAACTGGCTGCATCACATGTTTGAAGGTCTGGACGATGATGATCAGACTACCCGCAACCTGCTAGGCGCCAGCATTGCCATGGATACGGTAAAAGTGCTGGCAAAAGAAGGTGTGAAAGATTTTCACTTTTATACCCTGAACCGCAGTGAATTGAGTTACGCCATCTGTCATATGCTGGGCGTGCGCGGTTAACCAGGCTACACTGTCAAAAATTTCCGATTTTTGAGTGTATTTTGCAAAAACTTAAACGACTGTTTCGGCGACTTCGCCCCAAAGCGATTCAGTTTACCCGGTCTTTTTTAACCCAGTGCAAAGAAGATCGGGTTGCAGTGACCGCCGGTCACCTGGCCTATGTGACGTTGTTGTCGCTGGTGCCTTTTATCATGATGTTTTTTGCCATTTTGCAGGCGTTTCCGGCGTTTCAAAGCATTCGGGTTAAAGTCGAAGACTTTATCTTTCACAATTTTGTGCCCGCCGCCGGAGATACCATCAGGCGCTACGTGTTTGAGTTTGCCAACAATGCATCGGAAATGGGCATTATCGGTATCGGCTTTTTGGTGGTGGTGGCGCTGCTGCTGATCTCCAATGTAGACAAGACCCTTAACCATATCTGGCGCACCAACATCGAGCGGCGCAAGATATTCACCTTTGCGATTTACTGGATGGTACTGACATTGGGCCCGTTACTGGTGGGCAGTAGTCTGGCCATGACTTCCTATCTAATTTCTCTGACCACCTTTGCAGAAGAATACACGCCAGGCATAACCACCTTTGTTCTGCGGGTTCTGCCGTTTCTTATCTCTTTCGGTGTGTATTTTATTCTGTACATGGTGGTGCCCAATCAGATGGTACGGGCAAAAGATGCCGCAGCCGGGGCGGTGTTTGCTGCTGTATTGTTTGAGTTAGGGAAAAAAGTCTTTGCGCTTTATGTTACCAGCTTTCCGTCTTACAAAGTTATTTATGGCGCGCTGGCGGCTGTGCCTATTTTGTTTGTCTGGGTTTATTTGTCGTGGGTTATTGTATTGTTAGGCGCTGTGTTAACGGTACAGGTGGAAAAATGGCGTATCCTGAATATTCGGCCCAAACCAGAAGACGAGCAGGTTGCAACAAGCTCCTATACCAACGAACCGGAAGAATCGGCCTGATACAGGTATCAGGCTGATCGGATCAAGGGGCTTTAATACTATTGATAAACTCTGAAGATTGCGCAATGGCGCTGTTCATTTCGTTTATCAGCACCTGAATATCCTGTCTGATTTTGTCAAATTCTCCCTGCAATGCTCCAATCGCAGAGGCATTCAGGTTGTGTTTCAGGTACAGCACATTGTCATTGAGTGCGGTAAGCACCGGCTGCATTTTGTCCGCAGAACGATGCATGGCTTTGAGCAAACTGTTGTAGCGTCGTTGAGTTTCTTTTAGTTTGCGCTCACTATCGCGTCGTAGACTTTCATTGCTGTATTGTTGCAATTCATCTTGCCATTCATCAAACAAGGCCTCTGCTACCGACTCTACTTTGTCAATACGACTGATGAGGCGTTCTGCACTGTCGTTACTGGCATCGTATTGATCCTTAATTTGCTCGTAGGCGTCCTGCAACTCACCGCCGTCGAAGTTGATTAAGGCGGACAGTTCTTCCAGTGCCGAGGAGAATTGCTGCTGTGCTTCCTCCTGAGCCTCATTAACTGACTCTACTCTGTCCACCAGAATGTCGCGTTTCTCAACACCCATCGATTCCCAGATGGAATAATAGGTGGACTGACAGGCACTGAGCAGTAGCACCAGACAAGCCGCTAGTAGGTGTTTCATCAGCTGGCCTTAAACTTTGCGGCGTCAATAATGGCCCATAAATGGAAGATTGCGCCTACCGGCCACATAAAAATAAAGATCACAGTTGCCGCCAAACCATAGCTGACAGTACATACCAGAAAGAACAGCAACGCCATCATGATACGGCCCTGAATTAACTGTCCCAATCCGGGAATGAAAATATTACATAATGCAGCGATTACATTGCCGCCTGAACCTTGACCTGACATACGCGTTTCCTTCTGTTTAGCTGTTAACGGTGTTCGGTATGTGCTTAAAATAAAACAAAGTTTTTAAACTTACCAGTTGATATTTGTAAGCGATTTCGAATCGGGTGTGGTAAATATCGGTAATAACTGAATGAAAAAGGAGCAACATTGATAGCATTATTACAACGCGTCAGCTCGGCCTCAGTGACTGTTGAGGGCCAGTGTGTGGGCGAAATAGACCAGGGTTTACTGGTGTTGTTAGGGGTAGAGAATGGTGATACCAGGGAAAAAGCGGAGCGACTGGCACAGCGCGTGTGTAATTACCGTATATTCCCTGATGAGCAGGGCAAAATGAATCTCAATGTACAACAAACGGAAGGATCGGTGCTGGTGGTGTCGCAGTTTACCTTGCTGGCGGATACTAAAAAGGGCAATCGTCCCAGTTTTTCAAGCGCCGGCGATCCGGAACTGGGTAAACAGCTGTATCAGCACTTTTATGAATCGGTGCGCAACAACGGCGTGCCCTGTGAAACCGGACAATACGCGGCAGACATGCAGGTTGCTCTGGTAAACGAAGGTCCGACAACCTTTTGGTTGCACATTTAACGCATAAACACCACGGCGTTCAGGTCTAACTGATATTGCCGGGCGACCTGTTGCAGTTGCGAATCAAAGTCCAAGACAGGAAGCGCCTGACGGGCGGCAAAAATGACTTTGTTTTGGTAACCTGGTACCGCAAGGATGCGAAACTGCAGTTGCAACTCACTGAGAATTTCCAGTAATTGCTCCGATTGCAACCAGCTGGCGCTGAGCAGGTTAATCACCATCAAACCATCGGGATTCAGCGCATTGCAACAATCCTGATAAAAGGCCTGACTAAACACAAAATCCGGGCTGCCCTGTTCAGCAAATAAATCAATAAACAACAGATCCTGCGCTGCTACATCTTTAATGGCTTGCTGTGCGTCCTGTTGTACAATCTGACAAGGTGAACCGGCCGGCCAAAACCACTGCTCAAACAGCCGGATTACCCGGGCTGAATATTCGATTGAGCGTATTTCACACAAAGGAAAGTGGTAACGGAAAAAGCGCTGTAAACTGCCGCCGCCCAATCCTAATTCGGTGACTTTTTGAGGGCGCTGGCGGTAATAAAAGCACAGCAACAATGCACTAAGGTGAGGCAATACCGGTTGGTGTGGCGAGTGCAAAGACATCACCGTTTGCACAGCATCATTAATAGAAAGCCAACGGTATTCTGTATTTTCTGATATTGTCAGAGCAGTTGACCCGGGACGCTCAAAATGCAAAATACGTGGGTTGTTTTGTAAATCGTTCAGATGAAACAGAGTTCAGGCTCCCAAAAAACGGGGTGGTGCTGTGCTGGTTTGTCTATGTAACCACGAAATAAGGCCAAAGTGAATGTATCGAATTAGTACGCCAGAAACGCCAGAGCAATTGGATGCTTATTTTTCTTTTCGCTGGCAAGTGTTACGGGAGCCTTTTAACTTTCCTCCGGGGTCTGAAAAAGACGAATACGAGAGCGTAGCGGAACATCGCATGTTGTTGTCGCCTAAAGGGGATATAGTCGCCGTTGGGCGGGTTCATCTGAATGTTCAGGAAGAAGCTCAAATCAGGCATATCGCAGTCTCTGCCGAGCATCGCAAAAAAGGCTTGGGTAGTCTGATATTAAGTGCCCTGGAAGAAGAAGCCAAACGCCAGGGCGCGACCAGGGCGGTCACCAACAGCCTGGATACCTCGGTGGCCTTTTTTGCGGCAGCAGGGTATAAAATTGAAGACTCACCGGAAGCCTTAGGCAAACAAAAACGCCAACACATGGTAAAAAAACTGGACATGCAGTCTATCGTCAGGTTGCATCCCAAATGGTGTAGTGAGCTGCAGAAAACCTGGTATGAAACCATTCCCATCTCTGAGCAAATGGGCATCGTGCTGCATCAATACAGCGGCAAAACTCTGGAAGCCAGAGCGTCGCTGAACAAAAACATCAATCTGCATGGCACCATGTTCGCCGGCAGTATTTATTCACTGGCGACACTCACCGGTTGGGGCATGATCTTTTTACAGTTAAAAGAACGCGGCCTTACTGGTGATATTGTGCTGGGGGATGCCAATATTCATTATCACAAGCCGGTAACCGCTGAACCCAGAGCCATTTGTAATATTGAAACCCTGAGCGGCAAGTTTAATTACGTTGAACGCAAGAAAAAGTGCCGGCTGGAATTGCAGGTCAATATTCAGGATGGTGATAAAGCGGTGGCGGAATTTCACGGTGTTTATTGGGTGTTGCCGCTCAAAGACTGACAAAACGGCCTCACAATCCGGATATTCAGGCCGTTTCATCCTCCGACAATACAAGGCTGAGTTCGCATACGGGCCAAAGTTGGCCTAATATTGGTCATATTTAGTTGATTTTTGTAGCAAAAGTTGATTTGCTTTTTAAAATCAAAATCTTGCCCACTTTACAGGCGTTTGCTGAACGACGGATATGAGCACCAATCTTCAACAAAACCTGACGATCCGGTTATTGCGGGTACTCAGGTATAACAAAGCCCGAACGGAACGGGCTTTGGAACTCATGCCGTCAGAAAAACGCGATGCATTTCATATCATTCCGTTTTTATTGCATATTAATCACCCGGCCTTTCCGGGTTATATTGAAGATCCCCAAACCCCGCTGGGCCTTGTCAATTACTCGCTAAGGGAAGAGCTGAAAGATGCGCTACACCGTATATTCCCCGACCAAAAAGCCCTGATAGAGGATTTAAAACCTATCTGGCCCAAGCGCCGGATGATTGAATCGTTGGTCTTAATGGGCAGTATCGGCACCATTGCTCAGTCGTCACAATCGGATTTTGACTACTGGGTGTGCGTCGATGGCACACGCTATAAAAATGCCCATTTTCGCCTGTTGCAGAGTAAGTTGCACAAGATTGAACAATGGGCCGAAAAACACTTTGGCATGGAAGTACACTTCTTTTTGTCGGATATTGAAAAAGTGCGCAACAACGATTTTGGTGTGGCAGATGGTGAGAGTTCGGGCAGTGCTCAGGCGATATTCCTGAAGGCCGAATTTTACACCACCAATATCGTGGTAGCAGGGAAAGCGCCTTTTTGGTGGTTATTGCACGAGGGGGCAACCGACAAACAATATCAGCAGTTATTGAGTTCCTTAAAGGACGGTGTTTCGCCCGAGCCTAAGTGGTTTATGGACCTGGGCAATATAGAAAAGATGGATACCGCAGAATTGTTTGGCGCTGCCATCTGGCAAATCAGTAAAGCCATGGACTCGCCGTTTAAATCGGTGCTGAAAATGGCCAAACTGGAAGTGTTTCTGGCTAATATTGATAGTCAGCAACCCTTGTGTAGCCAGTTGCGCAGTGCTGTACACAATGGCACCCGTGCTCCGGGCGAGCAGGAACACATCGATCCCTATGGCCTGATGTTTGAACAGGTTATTCGTTACTATCAGGAGCTTGGCGAGCAGGATACCGTTGAACTGTTGCAGTTGTGCTTGTATATCAAAAGTGACTGTGGCTTAAGTTTGCCAGCAGATGAAAACGCCTTTCATTTTAAACGCAAAATCATCATGGCCTACGTGGAGCAATGGGGTTGGTCACGGGAGAAAATCAAAAAAATTGATCGCATCAAATACTGGGATTTCAAAGATCTTTCACAAATTGGCAAGCGCATTCACGCATTTCTGATTGGTTGCTATCGCCGTATCTCGGTGAAAATTTCTCACCAAAAGCAATTGGTAAGCAAAGAAGATGTTACTGTTATCGGCCGTAAAATTGACTCCTTCTACTCTAAAAAAGAGCATAAAATCGATTATCTGCGCAGTGCCTTCGAAGATGGTACCTACTGCAAAATTGTCACTGTTAAAGCCGAACCGCAAAGTAATAATCGCCGGCGCTGGAGCCTGTATCGCGGCAATCAGATAGACTGGAATGACTCGGCGCTGGGTAAGGTGTTGATGAAAAGTGCCTGGAATCCGGTAGAACTTATCTTGTGGGGCGTTTTTAATGGCATCATGGACAGCGAGACCAGGATTATGTTGTCTTATCATGCCGAACCCGTGTTGGAACGAGATCTACTGGAACTCACCAAAGTATTTCAGACGCTATTCCCGCCGGTACGCATCTCGGAAATAAAGCGCAATGCCTTACTGGTACCTTATCGCATTATTAACTGTCTGACGGTGATCAATTTTGAAAGTCGTCGCCACAAACCCGAAACCGAAGAGCTGAAAGTGATTTATTTCACCAGTTGGGGAGAGCTGTATTGCAGCGATGGGTTTGAAGCACTGGAGGCTTTGCGTTTTGATTTAATGGATGTCACACCCGCCCCCAACAAATATCTACTGTCGCCGGATGGCTCCTACCGGGATCGCCTGTCTGCTGATTTTAAAGAACGTTCAGATATGGACTTTACTTCGGCCCTGGAACTGATTAAAGAAAAATGATTTAGCGCCAGCATCGTCGCGGTTCTCCCGCCGCAGGGTAGGGTTTGGAAAATGTATTGATGTACAGTTGTGATGGATATCCTGATAAAAAATAGTAAGTGATTAGCTGTAAAGGAGGGCGTGTTGGACTACCAAGTAAGAATGGAAACAGCATTTGATAACTATTTCCGTGTGTCTAGTATCCTAACTGATGATTTGAAGGAACTGGTCAAAAGAGATATGACTCACGACTCAGCTAAGCGAAATTTTATTCGTGCAGCTTGCTCTCTCATTGAAGGTTATGGGCATTGTTTTCGTGAGATACTTGCAATTGGTTTAGATATGGTAAGTGATTTAACCAAGAATCAGATCAAAGTTATTCGCAATGAATCGGGTAGTTCACTGAGTGATAGAGCTAAATGCACTCTGACTGCAATGCATAAAATGTTTGAATTGGAAGGTGTACCGGATTTTGGAAACAACTCCTGGGAAGATGCTAAATTTGCCCTGAAAAAAAGAGATGCTATAGCCCATCCAAAAAATGAGTTTGACTTATCAATTTCAGAAGAAGACTGGATTAAAATATGGGAAGGGTTAGAGTGGCTTTTGAAACAGTACATGAAGGTCATTGAAAAGCTACATAATAAGTACTGATGTGCAATGGTGATGGCTGTCCCGTTAAGAAATATTAAAAGTTCACTGACTAAAATGGGGCAATTTCATTGCCGGTTCGTATCAAGTCAGTTTCCGTTTTCTGTCATACACAAAATACATTAAATCCGGTCAAAAAACAGGCTGGCTGGTGTGAACCTTGGGTAAGTTACACGCAATAAAAAAGCCGCAAACATGCGGCTTTCGTTTTTTTCTATGCCAGTTAGCGTTTAGCTCATGGCGTTTTGCAGCTTTTTCATGGCGTTCTTTTCAATCTGACGTACGCGCTCAGCAGAGACATTGTATTTGTCTGCCAGGTCCTGCAATGTGGTCTTTTCATCAGATAACCAGCGGGTTTGCAGTATGTGTTGGCTGCGCTCGTCCAGCGTTTTAATGGCGGAGTACAAGCGGGCAGAAGCGTTTAGATCCCAGTCGGCATTGATCACTGACGTTTCTACGTCTTCGCTTTTGTCTTCCAGATATTGAACTGGTGCAAAACTGCCGGATTCGTCGTCGTCAGCCGACAGGTCAAACGCCTGGTCCTGACTGCTCATCCGCGCTTCCATTTGCAATACTTCTTTGGTGCTGACACCTAATTCCTTAGCAACGGTTTGCACCTCTTCATGGGTGAACCAGCCAAGGCGTTTTTTGGCTTTGCGCAGATTGAAAAACAATTTGCGTTGCGCTTTAGTGGTGGCAACTTTTACGATGCGCCAGTTGCGCAGTACGTATTCGTGAATTTCTGCCTTGATCCAGTGTACGGCAAATGAAACGAGGCGCACGCCCATGGTGGGGTCGAATCGTTTTACCGCCTTCATCAGGCCGATATTGCCTTCCTGAATTAAGTCTGCCTGGGGCAGGCCATAGCCTGAGTATGATTTGGCGATATGCACCACGAAACGCAGGTGCGACATGATCAGCTTTCTGGCTGATTCCAGGTCTTCGTCTTCTCTCAGACGGGTCGCCAATGCACGTTCCTCTTCAGCGGATAGCATGTTGATGCCACTCACATACTGAATGTACGAATCCAGGCTTCCGCTTTGTGGAATGCTTAAGGCCATGGACTGTATTTTTGTGCTCATAATTACCTCTTTATTTTTTGCCGCTGGCATGCTAGCACAGTGGGCTGAAGATCACCAGAGTCGGTGCCTTAAAACGAAAATGCATCGCCTGTTTGCTGTAAATTTAAGCGACATCGACGGATTTATATTTGTTGTTACGTTGTCAGACCTGCTAAAGTTTAATTTTGTTTCGTGTCACAGGGATGAATATCACCTATGAAATGTAACAGAGTTTTATGCACCGGGATTTCGATTACTTATTGGTAGAGGGTTAACAAGTCAGTCTTGTTTACCCAAGAGGTAGAAGAATGTTTGCATACGTTGCACGTCAGGCCATATTGGACCGCGATAAGAATGTGTTTGGTTACGAGTTATTGTTTCGGGATGGCAAACAAAACTGTTTTCCCAATGTCGCCCCCGACGAAGCGACTTCTAAGATTCTGGCCAGTAACCATTTAACACTGGGCCTGGATGAAATCACCGGTGGCAAAGTGTCGTTCATCAATTTTTATGAAGACACGCTGCTATACCGTTTTCCCACTTCACTTGATCCGATGGCCGTGGTTATCGAAATCGTTGAAACTGCCCCCATCAGCAAAGAATTGCTGGCTGCCTGTAAACACATTAAGCAACTGGGTTACAAACTGGCACTGGACGATCACGATTTTGATCCCAAATGGGATGTGTTTCTGCCCTATATTGATATTGTGAAGGTGGATATTCGCGAGAGCGATTACGAAACCATTAAAAAACACGTGCCTAAGTTTCTCGATGCCAAGGTGAAAATCGTGGCTGAAAAAGTGGAAACCCATGAAGAGTTTGAGCTGTATAAGGAGATGGGCTGTCATTACTTTCAGGGCTACTTCTACGCCCGGCCTGAGGTGATGAAGCAAAAGAACATTCCCAATTCCAAATTGTCCTTGCTGGAACTCATCAGCGAAAGCTCCAAATTAGAAATGAACTTTGATCGCATTAACGACATTATTGAGCGGGATGTGGCTTTGTCGTACATGCTCTTGCGTTTTATCAACAATCCCACGGTGAATAAACGCAACAAAATTACCTCATTGCGCCATGCCTTAAATTATATGGGGGCGCTGGAATTGAAGAAGTTTATTGCGCTGCTGGCGCTGGCCAATCTGGGCGATGCCAAGCCGATGGAATTGCTCCAGGTGTCGTTAATTCGGGCCAAGTTTTGCGAACTCTTAGCGGCCGCCCGAAACGATCCGGAAAATCCGCCTAAAGGCTTTCTGGTGGGTCTGTTTTCCCTGATCGATGCCATGCTGGATCGCAATATGAACAATCTGATGGAAAACCTGCCATTATCCGATGATTTAAAAGGGGCCTTGTGCGGCGAAAAGAATAATTTATTGTTTTATCTGGAGCTGGCAAAAACCTTTGAAACTGCGAACTGGCAAAAAACCCGTAAGCTGTCTCAGGCGCTCAAGGTGGAGCAAAAGGCATTGCACGGGTATTACAACCAGGCTGTGGTCTGGAGTAACGCGATGCGTATGAGCATTGCCTAATACCCGGTCCATTAACTATTTACCTGGGTTCAATCTGACTGACATAGCGGGACACGGAAATCGCTGAACCTGCCAAACCCATGAAAATGGATATACCCAGCATTGACATCAGGGTTGAAAAGCTCATACCTGCAAGGTCAAAGTCCTGATTATACAGGGCTAAAATATCTTCAATGTTAGAGGACATCCACCAGAGCAAAATGGCAATGGTGATCCAGGCCATAATCCCGCCCAGAAACCCATACCAAAAACCAGTATAGAGAAACGGACGCTGAATAAAGCTGTCGGTGGCACCTACCAGTTTCATGACTAATATTTCGCTGCGTTTGTTGAAGATATTGAGTCGGATGGTGTTACCGACAATCAGTATTACCGCGATAAACAGCAATAACGCGATCATGGTAACCAGCTCGTTGGCAATGGCAAGTATGGCATGTAGCCGTTCCAGCCATTCGATATCCAGTTTGCCCGATTCCACTTCGCGCTCCTGAATGAGTTTATCCAGCAAGGTTTTGGCAGTGGCTGGGGTGCCGAATTTGTCACTGGGATACACCAGCAATACGTTGGGGAGAGGATTGCTGTCCAGGTAATCAACGGCATCACCAAAACCGGACAGTCTGCGAAATTCCTCCAGGGCATCATCAGCAGACACAAAGGTCAGGCTTTCGATTTCCGGCCAGGTGCGTATGCGTTTTATCAGTTGCTGAATGTCAGCGTCGCTGGCCTGTTGTTTCAGGAACACCGAGATCTCCGCCGCCTGTTGGGTATCGGCACTGATATTATTCAGGTTTTTCACCAGCACATAGAGGGTGCCGGGCAGGGTAATGCTCAGGCCCAACACCGCAATCGTCATTACTGAGGCCAGTGGTGTTCTGATGATTTCGCCAAAACTGGCAATGCACTGGCGAAAATGACTGGTAAAAAACATCAGCAGTTTTTGCAACAAGCCGATCTGATGTTGCTGTGCCCCGCTTTGACGGCTCTTAAATAACAGGCTCATGCCTGCACTCCTGGTGTTTCAGTGAGGCCGTCGTTGATCATCTGGCCCCCTTTCAGGGTCAGTGTGCGGTAGTGCATGCGCGCAATCAGTCCCAAATCATGGGTGGCGATAAATACCGATGCCCCGGCTTTGTTGAAGGCTTCAAACAGGCGAATAATTTCCAGGGATAGGGCCGGGTCCAGGTTACCTGTGGGTTCGTCGGCTAATATAATGGGCGGACGATTGACCACCGCCCGGGCAATTCCAACCCGCTGCTGCTCACCACCGGAAAGGGTTGCCGGTGGATTGTTTTGCTTGTGTAGCAGGCCAACCCGGTCCAGCGCTGCGTGCACTCTGGCATAGATCTGTTTGCGGGAATAACCTTCGATCACCAGAGGCAGGGCGACATTGTCGAACACGGTTTTGTCCATCAGCAATTGATGGTTCTGAAAAATCATACCGATATCGCGGCGCACGTAAGCGACGTCGCGTCGGGTAATGCGGCTCAAATCATGGCCGTTGATGTATACCCGGCCGACGCTGGGGCGTTCCATCAGGCTGATCAGTTTTAATAAGGTGCTTTTACCGGCCCCGGAATGGCCAGTAAGAAAGACCATTTCTCCGGGGGCAACGTGGAAGTTGACCTTGCTTAAGGCCAAATGCCCGCCTGGATAGGTTTTGCTGACTTCTTCAAACTTGATCATTGTGGCCTGATTCGCATCCGACGATGGTTAATGTTTGGTTTTTTCAAATAATGCGTCAATAAATGTCTTGCCGTCAAATGTCTGCAAATCATCGATGCCTTCACCAACACCGATAAAACGCACCGGGATATTAAATTTATCAGCCAGCGCGAAGATCACGCCGCCTTTAGCGGTGCCATCTAACTTGGTGAGTGTCAGGCCGGTAATGCCAACGGCGTCGCTGAACAATTTCATCTGACTGATGGCGTTTTGTCCGGTGCCGGCGTCTAAGGTCAGCATGATTTCGTGTGGTGCTTCGGGGTCCAGTTTTTTCATGACCCGCACGACTTTTTTCAGCTCTTCCATCAGGTTGTCTTTGTTTTGCAGACGGCCTGCGGTGTCGGCAATCAACACGTCGGCATTGCGCGCTTTGGCAGACTGCAGGGCGTCAAACAATACGGAGGCGCTGTCCGCTCCGGTGTGTTGTGCAATCACCGGAATATCATTGCGTTCACCCCATACCTGTAACTGTTCAACGGCGGCTGCCCGAAAGGTATCCCCGGCGGCTAACATGATCGACTTACCCTGGTTTTTCAATTGCTTAGCCAGCTTACCTATGGTGGTGGTTTTGCCCACACCGTTAACCCCCACCATTAATATAACAAAGGGGGTTTTGCTGTCATCAATAACCAGTGGGGCGCTGATGGCGGTTAGCATGTTACTCATCTGATTCTTGAGTACCGGGTACAGCTCATCGGCATTTTTTAGTTGGCTACGACTGGCCTGCTCGGTGAGTTCATCAATGATCCGGGTCGTGGTTTCAACACCAATATCGGCCGTCAACAGTTGCGTTTCCAGGTCTTCAAACAAATCATCATCAATGCTTTTACCCAGAAACAGGTTGGCCATGCCAGACCCAATATTGTCACCGGTTTTCGCCAGACCGCGTTTCAGACGGGAAAAGAAGTTTTCTTCTTTTGTCGTTGTGTCGGCTTTTTCATGGCTGTCCTGAGCGATAGTTTCAGCTGTTTCGGTTACCGGCTCTTCTGTTGGCTGGACCTCCTGTGCAGTCTGCCCGGTGACCTGCTCCTGCGTGTCTTCCTGGCCAGGCTGATCAGTAGCCGGGGCATCTTTTGGGTTTTTATCTTTGTTAAACCAATCAAAAAATTTTGACATCGTACGTGTAATTCCTGATGTTTCAGCAATCCAGGTCATCCGCACACTATCTGTATCGATCATTATCTATTCATATCATGAACTATACAGAGCATTGTCTTGCAGATCCCGGAGGGGGAGTTTGGTAAACTTGTGCCCGACACAAATTTCCCGTTATTTTTTGGAACGGCATCATATCACAGGGGAGCCAGGCTTCAATGCGCGCTAAACAATCAGCTTCATCGAAATCAGCAGGTTTCATTCGCATCATTTCCGGAAAATGGCGTGGACGAAAGTTACCGGTGATTAACAGTGAAGGCTTGCGTCCCACCACCGACCGCACCAAAGAAACTCTGTTCAACTGGCTGATGCAGGATGTGGCAAATGCAACCTGTCTCGATGTTTTTGCCGGTTCAGGATCGTTAGGGCTGGAAGCATTGTCCCGCCATGCTCGGCAGGTCACGCTGGTGGAAAAGCAAAAAGACATTGCCGGCTCACTGCGCAATATACGCACATTACTGAATGCCGATGAGCAGGCACTGCAGATTGTCAATCAGGATGCGCTGACCTGGTTAGGTACCTGTGATCGGAAGTTTGATATTGTGTTTATCGACCCGCCGTTTAAGAAGAATTTGTTACAACCTGTGGTTGAGGCTTTACTGAATCACAATTTACTGCAAGATAACGCCTTAATTTATATTGAGCATGAAATCGAATTGGCATGGTCAATACCAGCATCACTGCAGGAAATAAAACGGAAGAACACACGACAAGTGTCTTCGCTGTTATTGCAATATCAACCCTGAAAGGCTGTTAATTAATGCACAACAAACCCAATGGCACCGGGCTGGCCCGGTTGTTTAAGGCCACAAAATGCTCAATGGACGTCATTCGCCTGGCCTGGCAACATGAATCGGCGTTTCGTCAGGAACTGACATTAGCGGCGGTGATGTGTCCGCTGGCTTTTTTGCTCAGCACGTCCGTCGAACAGCTGGTACTTTTGCTGATGCCGGTATTTTTACTGGTGATCGTCGAGTTGTTGAACAGTGCGATTGAGGCGACTGTGGACCGCATCAGCACATCATTGCATCCGCTATCAAAACAGGCCAAGGATATTGGTTCAGCCGCGGTATTTTTTGTGTTGCTGCTGCTGACCCTGACCTGGGGGCTGATTTTGTTGAATAATTTTGTACTTTAAACAATCTCCAGCCCGATATTACTGATCCCTTCCTCAACAGCGAGTGCTTTTAAGCGCTTGACCAGATCGTTATTGCGTTTGATCTTCCCCTGCAACAGGGCAATCAATTCCGCCTGAAAGGCTATTTCCCAACTCATCAGAGGATGTTGTTTAATGTCTTCCTGCTCACCTTCAGATGCCTCTATGTAGGCTTCTACACAGCCCTGAGATACTTTGCTTACAACCACGGCGCCCTGTGCGTCTTCACCGGAAATCAGGTTTAACACCGAGTCCAATGACACGGCGAAATCCAATGCCGGATACACGCCGTAATTGTCAAAGTTGTTAATGTCCGGCGTGGCTTCATCCAGTTTTAAGCGTTGCGATTCAAAATTGATTTTGGTTTTCGGTGATCCTAACCAGTCCCAGAGACTATTGAGTGTGTGACGCAATTGTTCAGCGTCGTAAAAACCGGTGAGTTCACAAAAAAGGTGGTAATTGGGATACATTCTTTCCAGTAAGGTTAACGCAAATGCACTGGCACGCCAGTCGTTAAATTCTCTTACCTGTTGAAAAATCGTTAGTTTGGCCAAGTGGAAACTCTGTCAGTGTTTTACGCGCTAGTTTGCCCTGATTTAACGTTGCGTACAACGTTTTCACCCAATACAAAAAATGTGCTTTGTTTACCTATTTGCCAATTCTGTGCTATCTATTAAGTTTACCACCAGAGACTACTCTGGCTGCCGGGGGCTTTTTTAGCAAGCTATCTGGCCTATTTTGTTAACCAATAAATCCCTGATAAGCAAAGAAAAATAAATCGGGAGGAGAAAATCAATGAGTTTAATGACGGTCGCTGAAGTTGCAGAGTATCTGGGAATACAAGACGTTCGGGTGCAACGACTGGAACGAGAACATTTGTTAAATGCCAAGGAAAAAGACGCTGCCGGTGATCCGCTATTTGATCGCACAGATGTGGAAAAATACAAGGAACTGGCAGAACGTCTGGGCGGAATATAAGCCATTCATTCAGAGTCCGGATTAAAGGAGCGTGCTTCGGACACGATCCTTTAATCCGGTTTTTTACCCGTCACTTATCATCGCTGACTGGTATTCCCTGTCAGTTGAGTAAATTCGCCAGCATGCGAATGCCCTGAGCTGTAGCTCCGGCGGGTTGGGTGTCTGTGCCGCTGCTGTTAAATGCCGCTGCCAGGTCTACATGCAGCCAGCCCTGTCCGTCGTTGGGCACAAATCGACTCAAAAATCCTGCTGCGTTACTGGCACCTCCGGCGCCGCCGCCTTTTTGTGGGCGACTATTGGCGGTATCAGCATAGGGTGATGGGCAGTTGTCCTGGTGAAAGGCTTCCAAAGGTAAGGGCCATGCGGGTTCATGCACTTCTTGTGCAATCTGCAGTGCCAGCGCCCTGAGTGCATCGTCCCGGCTAAACAGGGCGTTGTAATGACTACCTACGGCCACCATGGCGGCCCCGGTAAGCGTGGCGGCGTCAATGATCCTGCGAGGTTGGTATTCGCTGGCCAGTAACAAACCATCCGCAAGTACCAGCCGACCTTCTGCATCCGTGTTAACCACTTCAACCGTCAGGCCATTTTTATAAGTGATGATGTCGCCCAGTTTGTAAGCATGACCACTGATCAGATTTTCAGCGCAACACAAAATCAGACGGGTGCGCTGTTGCAGACCGTTCATGATGGCCAATCCCAGTGCGCCGGTAACGGTGGCAGCACCGGCCATGTCACATTTCATCGACAACATGCCTTCACTGGGCTTAATGCTGTATCCACCACTGTCAAAGGTAATGCCTTTACCCACTAAAACAGAGTGAACCGGGGCGTCCTGATCACCACCTGGATTAAAATCCAGATCCAACAGCACAGGTGGCCGATCACTGCCGCGGCCCACTTCGTAAATTCCGTTCCATCCGGCTTTTTTCAGTTCTTCGCCGACAATCATCTTGTGGGAAATGGCGTCAGGTGCCAGTTCGGTCAGCCAGTTTACGGCGCGTTCTGCTAACGCTTCGGGCGAGACATTTTGCGGAGTATCGTTCACCAGCGCGACGGTAAATGCGTGCGCTCTTAAGGCATTGCTCACGGCCGGCGTATTTTGCTGCTCAGCAAACGTCACCTCGTAGCGAAGTCTGGCGTCGTTAAAACTGGTACAAAAGGCAATACACTGATCGTCATTCCAGTTTCCCTGCAGGCTGACGCGCTGGGTGAGAGTGGCCAGTTTTCTGGCGGCCACCTTAATCTGTTGCAGTTGCGTTGCGGTATCGCCTGGCAGGTGAATACTTGCCCCTTCTGATGTGATGGAAAGTGGCCCATTGGGGTTCCACGGGGCCGGCGTTGGTGATGTGCTTAGCACAACGGATAATTGGCCTTGGGTAGGGTTTTCTGACATGTGGCATCCTTAGAATGTATTTGGTTATCGCCGGGAATTTTGACACAATCACTGCCCACTTTAAATGTCCCGACAGGTTCTGCTTCACTATGCAATTTCCGAAAACACTTATTTGCGGCACGTTGGTCAAAAGATATAAGCGCTTTTTAGCGGATGTCGCCCTGGAAGACGGCAGCATTGTCACGGCGCATTGTCCCAATACCGGTGCCATGACCGGGTGTGCTGAGCCCGGTTTTAAGGTGTGGTTGAGCAGTAATAATGATCCGAAGCGAAAACTTAAGTACACCTGGGAAATTGCCGTTGATCACGATTACAACAAGATAGGTATTAACACTCACAATGCCAATAAGTTAGTGTTTGAGGCTCTGAATAAACGTCGTCTGGCAGAGTTTCGTGCCTTCGGACAATACCGACGGGAAGTTAAGTTTGGCAACGAAAACAGTAAAGTGGATTTTCTGCTTTCCAACAGTGACCACGCGCAAATGTACCTGGAAGTAAAATCCGTCACACTGGCGGAAAAAGGCTTAGGTTTGTTCCCGGATACTGTAACAGAGCGGGGCCAAAAGCACCTTAGAGAGCTCACCTACATGGCATTGCAGGGCAACAATGCCGGTATTTTATTTTGTGTGCAGCACACCGGCATTAAACGTGTGGCTATCGCCAAAAAACTGGACCCTGAATACTTCGATTTAATGCGTCAGGCCATCAAGGCAGGCGTCAAAGTCTTTGCTTATGGCTGCGATATCAGTGAAAAAGAAATCGTATTAAACAAGAAAATCCCGTTTGTTTACGATGTTTAGGCGAAAAAACAAGCAGTTGTTAGCCAGTTATTAAAATTTTTTGCTTGAAAAGCGATAAATGAACACCATATTTGCCCAGCGATAAAAATTGTGTCAATCTGCCGGGTGATCAGTGGTTTGTTAGCCCGCCAACAACCCGCGTTTAGCAAGTATTGTAGGTGAGCAAATATCAAATATTGCTCTTTTTGTAGATTTTTGTATAAGATAGCGACCCTTTTTAGCAGGTCTCATAGTCGTTTAGGAGAGTTGACCTATGCCGACAGGTAAAGATGGTAAAACGTTAGGGCTTTTGGCGCTGGCTGGCCTGGAGCCTTACCAGGAGAAAGACGGCGAAGAATATATGAACAGCAAGCAACTGGATCATTTCCGGTTGATTCTGTTGGCATGGCGTGATCAACTTCGTGAAGAAGTGGATCGCACAGTGCATCATATGCAGGACGAAGCTGCCAACTTCCCGGACCCGGTTGACCGTGCCGCGCAGGAAGAAGAGTTTAGTTTAGAACTGCGCACCCGTGACCGTGAACGTAAGTTGATCAAGAAAATTGAAAAGACTCTGAAGCGCATTGAAGAAGATGATTTTGGTTTTTGCGATTCTTGCGGTATAGAAATTGGCGTAAAACGTCTGGAAGCCAGACCTACCGCTGATATGTGTATCGATTGCAAAACCATGGCTGAAATTAAAGAAAAGCAACTGCTAGGTTAAATAAGAAGAGCTGCAAATTGCAGCTTTTTTTATGTCCGAAAAGTGAGCTTTTCCATGGTTCAGAATACACCCGCCGCAGAGGGCGAGCCCGGGACCGAAAGGTACCGTGGGCGCTTTGCACCTTCGCCCAGTGGTAACCTGCACTTTGGCTCATTAGTCACTGCCCTGGCCAGTTACCTGATAGCCAAAAAACAGCAGGGTACATGGCTACTGCGCATTGATGATATTGACCAACCCAGAGTGAAACCCGGGGCGACGGACAGCATTTTAAAAACGCTGGAAGCCCACGGCTTGTACTGGGATGAGCCAGTGTATTATCAAAGTCAGCATCTGGACTACTACCGGGAGACCCTGACCCGGTGGCAACAGCAGGGTTATTGTTACTATTGTGATTGTACCCGGCAAGCCATAAAGGCCAGGGGAACTCTGTATGACGGTTTCTGCAGGGCGCGAAAATTATCTCAGCCGGGTTGTGCCGTACGCATCAAAAATCCGGGGCAAAGCCTGGCGTTAAATGACGCCAGACTGGGCCAGATTCAGGTACCGGATGAGGTTATAAACGAAGATTTTGTGCTCCAACGCCGGGACGGAATTTTTGGTTATCACCTGGTGGCCGTGCTGGATGATATACAGCAGAATGTTACCCAGGTGGTGCGCGGTGCGGATTTGTTGCTGCCCAGTGCTTGTCAGTTGGTGCTTTACAATTTGCTGCATCATCCCACCCCCTCGTTTTTACACATTCCATTAGCTGTTTCTTCGCCGGGTAAAAAATTAAGTAAACAAAATCACAGTCCGGAACTGGACGAGACTCAGGTGCAGCAAAACCTGTGCTCTGCACTCGATTTTTTAGGGGCAGATATTCCGCCAGAATTACTCCGCACTGATAAAGACCGGCTGTTGAACTGGGCCGTGCAACATTGGAACCCGGACAATTTACCCTCAACACTGGAAAAAAAGGTAACCGGGCGCTGGTGTTGACGAAAAGTTATTCAAATTAGTGACCGATTAGTTTAAAATCCGCGCCCGAAAAAGCTGGCGAATCGCTTATTTTTCAGGATATATTTTCTCAGCTTATCTAATTTTCAGGTATTCTTACCTAAACCCAGCAAGATCGGAGTCAGGCATATTATTTCCAGGGTATTTGACAAAGTAAGGAACGCATTCACTGGAAAAGGTGAACCCGAAATCGTTGCCGAACAACTCTCTGGCGATGTTGTGGTGCCTCGCAGTCAGCATTCGATTTCCCGTGATGACATCAGCCCTAATGCCTTAAAAGTACTGTATCGACTGCATGGCAGCGGTCATCAGGCCTATCTGGTAGGCGGCTGTGTGCGCGATCTGTTACTGGGCCATCATCCCAAAGATTTTGATGTGGTCACCGACGCCACCCCTGAGCAAATTAAAGGTCTGTTTCGCAATTGTCGATTGATTGGTCGTCGTTTCCGGTTAGCGCATATTGTTTTTGGTCGGGAAATTATCGAAGTGGCAACGTTTCGCGGTCACCACCAGGTGGAAGACAACGACAGAGCCCAAACCAGCCAGCAAAGTGAAGCCGGACAATTACTCAGAGACAATGTGTTTGGCTCGATTGAAGAAGACGCGGAGCGCCGGGATTTTACCGTTAATGCGATGTACTACAATATCGCAGATTACAGTATCCGCGATTTTGCCAATGGACGTGACGCCATTGCTAAAAAACAACTGGAACTGATTGGCGATCCTGAAACCCGTTACCGTGAAGATCCGGTCAGAATGCTCAGAGCGGTGCGATTCGCGGCCAAACTGGATTTTACCATCACCGCCAGAGCCAGTGATCCTATTCCAGAACTGGCTGATTTACTGAGCAATGTGGCACCCGCCAGATTGTTTGAAGAAGTGATCAAACTGTTTATCAATGGGGCCGGCGTGGCTACCTTTAAATTGATGCACCAATATCATTTGTTTGGTCAACTGTTCCCGCAGATTCAGCCCTTGCTGGAAAACCCCGAAGGCAAAGAGTATCAGTTTTTACTAAAGGTGCTGGCTAATACCGACAACCGCATCAACTCCGGGTTAAGGGTGACGCCCGCGTTCTTTTATGCCGCTGTGATGTGGTATGCCGTTGAAGAGCGGCAGGAGCAACACATGAGCGAAGGGGGATTTAACCGCCACGATGCCTTTATTATGGCCATGAATGATGTATTACATCGCCAAATGCAGCGCATTATGATCCCCAAACGCTTTACGGCCGTGATCCGCGATATCTGGTTACTACAGCATCGTTTACCCAAACGCTTTGGCAAGCGGGCCTGGGTTACCCTTGAACACGCCAGATTTAGAGCCGCATATGACTTTTTAGTTTTGCGTGGTGAAGTGGAAGGCGGTGAGATCGCCGAAGTAGGACAGTGGTGGACTGAATTTCAGGATGCCGGGGCACCACAGCGCAAAAAGATGTTGGCCAATCTGCGAGGCAGAGATGGTAAACCGGCGCGCAGAAAACGTCACTTTCACAATAAAAAGTCGTGACCCGGGAAATCGTCTACATCGGACTGGGCGCCAACCTGAATAACCCGGTGCGGCAACTTCACAATGCCTTGTCGGCAATTAAACGTCTTCCTGATACCCAGCTGTTAAAGCATTCCGGTTTTTACAGTAGCACGCCACTGGGGCCCAGTGACCAGCCGGAATATGTCAATGCGGTCGCAGCTATTAGCAGTTTGCTGACGCCGGAAGCTTTGTTAAAAGCGCTGCAAAACATTGAGCTTGAGCAGGGCAGAACACGAAAAGCGGAACGCTGGGGGCCAAGAACCCTGGATCTGGATATTATTTTGTTCGGACAACGCGTCATCAATACCGAACATCTCACTGTGCCCCATTATCACTTTCAGCACCGCGAATTTGTCTTATACCCACTTTATGAAATCGCACCCCAGCTCAGCTTGCCGGATGGCAGCACCGTCAGGCAACGGTTGCAGGCAGTCCCGAAAAACGGACTGACCGAATTGCTGGCGGCAAAGAATATTCAGATCGCTTGAAATCAGATGGTTTCTTCGTATAGTGCAGCATTAAACGCGCGTTTGAAAAGACGCCGGTTGATACTGATTACCCGTAACCTTGAGAATAAGGCAGTAGTTTTATGAAAAAAGTGACCACTTCCGTCTTGCTGAAAATGAAGCAGGAAAAGCAGAAGATAAGCGTATTAACTGCCTACGATGCCAGCTTTGCCAAGTTGTTTGATCAGGCCGGTATAGATGTGTTGTTAATTGGTGATTCATTGGGCATGGTACTGCGAGGGGAAGATTCCACCTTACCGGTCACGGTGGACAATATTGCCTATCATACCCAGTCTGTAAAAAATGGCACTGAACGGGCCCTTGTGGTGGCGGATATGCCATTTATGTCCTACGCCACTCCTGCGCAGGCTTATGAAAATGCAGCAAAACTCATGGCCGCCGGGGCACAGATGGTAAAACTGGAAGGTGGCGAATGGTTACTGGAAACCATTGAAGGTTTGGTTACCCGTGGTATTCCGGTTTGTGGCCATCTGGGATTAACGCCTCAGTCGGTGAATGTTTTCGGCGGTTTCAAAGTGCAGGGCCGTGATCAACAAAAAGCACAAAAAATGATTGCGGATGCGCAACAGTTGGAGCAGGCAGGCATTCAAATGCTGGTGCTGGAGTGTGTTCCCAACGGTTTGGCAGAGCAGATCACTAACGCGGTGTCCATCCCGGTTATTGGCATCGGTGCCGGGCCTGAAACCGATGGCCAGGTACTGGTAATGCACGATATGTTTGGTATCAGCGCCAACTACATGCCAAAATTTTCCAAAAACTATCTGGCGGAAACCGGCGATATCCGCAGTGCCGTGGCGAAATTTATTGAAGAAGTGCAAAACGGGCAGTTTCCGGACGAGGCTCACAGTTTTGTCGACTAGGCTGAGAACGCAATGCGCGTAAGCTGACGACGATTCTCTCAGGTTTTTTAGAGGCAAATTCATGCAGAAAGTTTCTGACATTCTTAAGTTGCGGGAAATGCGACGCAGCTGGCAAATCGACGGCAAAGTTATTGGCTTTGTACCTACCATGGGCAATTTACACGACGGTCATTTACAACTGGTGAAAGAAGCCAAAAAAGTGTGTGATGTGGTGGTAGTGTCAATTTTTGTTAACCCAATGCAATTTGGGCCTAATGAGGATCTGGATGCCTATCCGAGAACCATGGAACGGGACTGTGAGTATCTCGAAGCATTGGGTGTTGATTGTTTGTTTATCCCCGATGCTGAGGCCATTTATGCCCGCGGGCTTGAGCAACAAACCTTTGTGGAAGTACCAGGTTTGTCCTACATGATCTGTGGCGCCAGCCGACCAGGTCACTTCCGTGGTGTGGCGACTATTGTCTGCAAGCTGTTTAATATGGTGCAGCCCAATCACGCCTTTTTTGGTGAGAAAGACTTCCAACAGTTGCAGGTCATTCGGGCCATGGTTCAGGATTTGTCCATGAACCTGACTATTCACGGCGTGCCAACTGTACGCGAATCTGACGGTCTGGCGATGAGCAGTCGCAATGGTTATCTGAACGATAAAGAGCGAGCTATCGCCCCTAAGTTATATGCCACCCTGATGACTCTGTCGGAACAGATCATTTCCGGTCGCAGAGACTTCCGGCAACTGGTGAAAGAGCATTCATTGTTTCTGAATAACGCCGGTTTTAAAACCGACTACATCGAAATTCGCTGTGTTGAAACCCTGATGCATCCCAGTCACGAAGATACCGAGTTGGTGATCCTGGCGGCGGCCTTTTTAGGCAAAACCCGCCTGATAGACAACCTGCCGGTAAGTCTGGATTAGATTCTTAACCGGGAGTTACTCGCTGAACTGAAACAGCCACCTCTGCAAAGGTGGCTTTTTTGTTTGCCGATCAGGCTGCCGGGGCGATGAGTTTTTGAAACACCTGAGTGGTGCTGGAAATGGCCTTTTGCTCAGCCAGAATATCCAACAAATCTTGTTTTGTGGTGAGTGGGTTGGCCAGGATCACCCGGAATACAGTGATAGTTTGCCCCTGGTATTTGGCGACTTCCAGACGGGTTCTGGAAACAAAAGACTTGCCTGACTCCCGCTGTTGTTTTTGTACCCGAACGGTTAAGTCATCCAGACGCTGATTGATTTTTTGTTTTTCACTGTCTGTGGCTTGTGTTAACTGGGCCTGTACTACTCGCGGGCAAACGCGGTAAGTAAGAATGCACAAGGTGGGTTCTGTGATCAGTTCAAAGTCCGGATCATCAGTAATGAGCTGCGCGAACAATCTGGCTTTCTCAATGCTTTGGTCCACCAGTAATTCATAACCACTGCGACCAAAAATATGTAATGCTGAATACACCAGCATGGCCATGCCATTGCGGGAGCCTTCCAGGGTGGTAGCCCCTAAATCTTTGGAACCGGCCCTGAGTATGTAGTTGGCATGGTGGCGCACGGCATTAGAGTGCTCCGGATTTTTAAACAGCACCATGCCTGCCCCCATAGGCACATACATTTGTTTGTGAGCATCAATGGTGACGGAATCGGCTTTCTCTATTCCCGCCAACAGGGTCGAATGGGTTTTTGAAAACAAGGTAGGACCGCCCCAGGCGGCGTCTACATGAAAATGGCAACCCAGTTGTTGGGCCACGTCGGCAAGTTCATTAAGCGGGTCTATGTGCCCGGTTTCGGTGGTGCCTGCTATACCTACGATGGCAATGACCTTATTGCCCTGAGCTTCAAATTCCTGTGCAGTTTGCAGGGCTTTTTCAGCCGATAATGTTTGTCCCGGGCAGTCAACGGTGAGCAGTTGTTCCCGTCCAAGACCCAGTAAATCCACTGCCTTAGACAATGAGTAATGACCACGGCGAGAACAAATTACCCCGAGTTTCTTATAGCCGTAATGCTGCATAGCGGCGGCAACACCTTCTTTGGCTACGCCGCGAAAATCGCCTGATTCGCGCAGCAAATTGTTGCGTGCCACCCACAGCGCCGTAATGTTGGCAATGGTACCGCCAGAGCAAAACGCGCCTAAGGCGCGCTGAGCACTGTGCAAATGAGCCTGGTAGAAGCTGTCGTCATTGTCGTAAACCAGCTTGTGCAGCATACCCAGGACCTGACGCTCCAGTGGTGTAAAGGCTTTGGACGTTTCTATTTTCACCGGGTTTTGGTTCAGACCGACCAGCAGCTTGGAAAGAGGTAAATGGAAATAGGGCAGTGCAGACGTCATGTGACCGATAAACGTCGGCGAGTAGGTGTTGACTGAATTGGCTACCAGTTTGTCCAGCAAATGTTCAGCGTGTGCGGAAACAAATTCGGGCTCTTCGGGTACCCGAAAATCGGCAAAATCGCGTTCCAGATCTTCTAATGAACGGGCCTGTGTGACCACGTGCTGGCCCAAAAATTCTGACAAGTTGGCCGACAACTGTTGTTCTATTTCTGCCAGTTTGGAGTCCCCTTGCTCGGGAACGGTAAACACCCGATACAGGTGCTCCAGGCTTGCTTCCGCTTTTTTCAAAACTCTCTCTCACTTCGCGCTGGTTTGCCGAACCAACAGTTGCATTTAATTCTGGCTGAACCCGCCACAAAAAGCCCTGAAATACCCATTCAGCGGCGGCCCGGAACAGCTAACGGGCTAGTTTACTTTTTTATCGAATACTCTGCAATCACAGGTCTAATCAGCAAGAATTCGACAAGATCCGGTTAACTGCTATATTCAAAAATAGCAGGTGTGTTAAGACTGTTAAGTATTTTTACCGCCCTGCGATTCAACAGGCAGAGTAATAATATGCAAGTGCGTGAAATCAGTCGGGATTTCAACCTCGAAAATGTTGTTCCGTTTTTCCAGCCAATCATGGATCTTTCTGATAATTCCGTGTGGGGTTATGAGTGTCTCGCCAGGTTGATATACCCTGGGGAGCAGATTTTCCTGCCCAGTGACTTTTTGTATCTGGTGGAGAAAAACAGTTGCCACGGAGAACTGACCCAGAAGGTGTTTCACCAAAGTGCGCAGTATTTCAGGGATAAACAGGTGAACTGGAGCATCAACATTACAGAACAGGACGTGCTTGATCCTCAGACGGCGGTATTCATTGAACGCAGCTTGCGGGATTATCCCAACGCTCACCGCATAACCTTAGAGATTTGTGCTCACACTCTGTTCAGTTATCCGGAACAATTTAAAACCTTTTTGCTGCTGGGAGAAACCCTGGATATTCAGATTGTGGTGGACCGATTCAGTGCACCCTGTGAGCAACTGGAAAGCGTTTTGTCCTATCCGATAGATGGCGTGAAGGTGGAAAGTCATGCGCTAAAATCGTTAACCGCTAAGGAGCCGGAAGCGCTGCGCAAGGTGTTGCAAAAAGCCCGACTGAATGACGTCGCAGTTATTGCGGAACACATCGAAAGCCATGCAACCCTGACGGCGATGCAAAAACTCAATATTGAATACGGCCAGGGGTTTTACTTCAGTCAGGCGATGCCTGCTGTGCGTTGATTACTGTGCCTGGCTCAGAGCGAACAGTTGACCTGCCAGCTTTGTTGCCCGCTGTTCCAGTATTTGCGTTCAAAGGGCGTGATGGCAACGCCTTGTTCTACCTGTGAAACACGCGGGGATTTAGCACAAAGGGTTAACGCTGTGGCAAATTCCTCGATGTATATTTGCCAGTTGCTGCGCACCGTCAGTTCTCCCCCAATCGCCAGTACATCCTGCAGTGAGGCACTGGCATGCCAGCGCTTTTGTACCTGAGCAGACTTGGGATAGGGATTGGGATACAGTAAAAAGTGCTTTGTCACCGGCCAGTTGGCTGCCCTTACCAGACGCCAAAAATCAATGACATCAGCGCGTATCACCCGATAGTTACTGCCACCAGAAATCACTTCAGAATCATCAGCGTGCTGGCCCTTTTCGGTGCCTTGATATTCATCCTGTTTGCCGTGTTTGTTGATGCGTACGGCGGATTTATCAATACCAATCACCAGAGCATCGGGGTACTGCTCTGCCAGTCGCCAGGTACTTTCTCCGATGCCGCAACAGGAGTCCAGAATGACTGGACGCTGTTCAAACGTCGCCAGCCAGGCCGATATCTGCTGAAAAGCCGCTTCTGTATGAGGCTGAATCGGTTTTTGATTCACACTGCGTTGGTGGCGCAGAACAATCTCCGGCAATTTGTCATGGATGTCCTGCTGATTAGTGCTGATTGAGCGGGAGTTACCTTGCATTTTAGGAGCGAATTCCGGTGCCGGTGGAAATCAGGCGCCAGGCGATTGCCGAGAAAACCAGGTTAAAAATCACCAGCACCAGCAATGATGTCATGACGGTAAAATCAGACTGCCCGAGGAAGCCAAAACGGAAGCCGCTGACCATATACACAATAGGATTAATTTTGCTTACCCATTGCCAAAATTCCGGTAATAAACTCAGACTGTAAAACACCCCACCCAGATAGGTCATCGGCGTTAACACAAACGTCGGAATGATACTGATGTCGTCAAAGGTTTTGGCAAAAACGGCATTAATCAACCCGGCCAGTGAAAACAGGGTGGAAGTGAGGATCAGGGTGACGATGATAACGGGCAGGCTATGCAGGCTGATATCTACGAATAGCAGGGATATCGCTGTGACAATGATACCGGTTAACACGGCGCGACTTAAGCCACCGCCCACATAACCGGCAATAATCACCCAGGTGCTCACTGGTGACACAATGAGTTCCTCGATATTGCGCTGAAATTTAGAGCTAAAAAACGACGACGACACATTGGCGTAGGAGTTGGTGATAACTGACATCATGATCAGACCGGGTACGATAAACTCCATGTAGGAGAAGCCACCCATCTCGCCAATACGGCTACCGATGAGGCTGCCAAAAATCACGAAGTACAGGGTCATAGTAATCGCCGGGGGAACCAGGGTTTGTACCCAAATGCGGGTAAAGCGGGTGATCTCTTTACGCCAGATGGTTTTTAAGGCTACCCAGTTGTAATGAGTCATTATTTGGCCTCCTGTTGTTGTGCTTTGCGGCCATTTTCTACCAGGTTGACAAATAACTCTTCCAGTCGATTGGCTTTGTTGCGCATACTCATGATTTCAATGCCTTTGTCGGTCAACTGTTGAAACAATTTGTTGAGGCTATTGTCTCTGGGAATGTCTACTTCCAGGGTATGCACATCCGGCATGCGGTAGATAAAGCCCTCCAGTTTTGGATCGGCGCTACAGCCGGGCAGGTCCAGTATAAAGGTTTCCATATTCAGCTGGCTGAGCAATCCTTTGATACTGGTATTCTCCACAATAACGCCTTTGTCGATGATGGCGATATTGCGGCACAGCATTTCGGCTTCTTCCAGATAATGGGTGGTCAGGATGATAGTAATGCCCTGTTGGTTTATTTCTTTTAAAAATCCCCACATTGCACGACGGATTTCGATGTCGACACCGGCAGTGGGCTCATCCAGAATCAGCATTTTAGGTTCATGCATTAAGGCTCTGGCAATCATCAGGCGGCGTTTCATACCACCGGATAAAGTGCGGGCTGGTTGATTGCGTTTTTCCCACAGGTCCAGTTGCTTCAGGTACTTTTCAGCCCGTTGTAGTGCAAGTGGGCGGGGTACGCCATAAAAGCCGGCCTGATTGCAGACGATTTGCAACAGGGTTTCGAACTGATTGAAATTAAACTCCTGAGGCACTAAACCAATACAGGCTTTGGCCGCTTCCAGTTCAGTGTCGATGGAATGGCCAAACACTTCCACCTGTCCCTCGGATTTGTTGACCAGTGAGCTGATAATGCCAATGGTTGTAGACTTGCCAGCGCCATTGGGGCCCAGCAATGCGAAAAAGTCACCAGCCTGCACGGTCAGGTCTATGCCTTTTAATGCCTGTGTGCCGCCCTTGTAGGTTTTTTTCAGGCCTTTGATGGAGAGTGCATGCATAGTAAGTTCCCGTGTTCAGAATGAGTCCAGAGTGACCAGATATTAGCAACGCTGTTACCTCTGTAGTCTGACAGAGAATACAAGTTTCACAGCAAAAATCTGAAGGCTTTAATATTGCGCTGTTTTTGATTTATTCAACCCGTAACGAATCACATTTTGTTCGCCAAAGATTACAACCCCTGACCAGGTAATTCGTTTGCAACAGGTGCGCTCTATGGTAGGTCTGTTATCTTCACTATTCAAATTATTCTCATTATTCCAACAATTACTGACAGAGGAAAATTCATGGCACATTTAGCCCCGCTACCCCCAGAAACAACGCCGGAATTGGCCGAGCATTTCGATATTTTTGTGGATATTCTGGGTTTTGTTCCCAACTCGTTGCTCACCATGCAAAGACGTCCTGAAATCGTGAAGGGATTCGGCGTGTTGACCCAGGCTGTAATGGCCAAAGACGGCGTTGTTGATTTGGGATTTAAACGCCTGTTAGCCCACTTCGCCAGTCGCGCAGCAGGCTGTCAGTACTGTGAAGCTCATAGTTTGATTGCTGCTAAAATTCACGGTATTTCCGAGGAAAAAGTAGCCGCGGTATGGGAGTATCAAACCAGCCCCTTGTATACCGAGGCAGAGCGGGTGGCGCTGGACTATGCGCTGGCAGCAGGCAGTGTGCCCAATGCGGTAGATGAACCACTGATGGTGCGCATGAAGCAACATTGGTCGGAAGACGAAATTGTGGAAATTCTGGGGGCGATTTGCCTGTATGGCTTTCTCAATCGCTGGAATGATTCCATGGCCACCGACCTGGAAGAGGCGCCAAAAGCCCTGGGTAAGGCCGTGTTAGAAAAAGGTGGCTGGACCGGCGGCAAACACGTTAAGTAAATCAGGGGGAGTGTGAGCATTGGCTCACACTCATTGGCAGTCTCGCTACACTTTAAACTTGTGCACAATCTCAATCAGGTTGTGACTGCTCATTGCCAGTACTTTTGATTTGTCTGCCAGATCGATGGCGCGTTGTGCCACACCGCTGACATCGCTGCCCACCTTGTTGATATCGTTCGACATATTATGCGCCAGCTGATTCTGTTCTTCAGCCGCGGCAGCAATTACCGAGGTCATACCGGTGATTTGCTCCATGGATTGGCGAATACCGTTTAAATGATTACCGGTTTCTTCCACCAGGGAGGTGGCTGCGGTGGTGATCTGATTGCCGTGCGCCATGGCATCCACCGCCTGGGTTGAGCCGGTTTGAATACTCTGAATGATATTTTGTGTTTCTTCTACTGCGCTTTGGGTACTGCTGGCCAGAGTGCGGACTTCATCTGCTACCACCGCAAAACCGCGACCTTGTTCACCGGCACGGGCGGCTTCAATAGCGGCATTCAGCGCCAATAAATTGGTTTGATTGGCGATGTTCTGAATGGTGGTCAAAATGTGGGTGATTTGTTCGATATCGTCGTTTAGCTGACCAATGACATTGGTGGCTTTATTCACTTCGTTATTGACCTGACCCATGGTGCTCACCAGATCATCCATGGCGGCACTGCTTTCTAGTACCTGCTGGTTAGTACCATCGGTGACTTCTGCTACGTGCTGAATGTTTTTAGTGACTTCCAGTGAGGCCAGTGACATTTGCTCCGCTTCAGATACGATGCGGTCCACCGAATCGCGGCTCTTTGCCAGCTCCTGGCCACATAAACTGGCAACCTGCTGACTTTCTTCACAGCCGGCGTTTACCGAACTGGCGTTGCTGTCGATGGTGCGTACTATGTTGGCCAGGTTATCGATAAATTTATTGATCCAGGTGGCCAGCTCGCCGGTTTCATCATTGACATACACCCGGATGTGGCGGGTCAGATCACCTTCACCTTCAGCGATATCTTTCATCAGGTCGCGGATTTTCTCGATGGGTTTAACTATCTGGTTGGATATCAAGGTGATGCCAAAGAAACCCACTGCCGCCAGGATAACCGCGGCGATAATCAATTGTGAAAGGGCCGCATCACTGCGGGCAGAGATTTCATCCCGCAGGCGATTTGAGGTGTCCAGCATGACATCCTCAGGCACACTCACCAGCAGATACCACTGTTTGTCTACCCCGCCAATTTCGGTGCGCGTAACCACGTTAATGCGCCCCTGATGATTACTGGAATAGACATTGCCGCTGGCCGAAACCGCAGCGTCCAGTTCCCGTTCAAAACTTCCCCCCAGTTCAGACACCGATTTACCGGAGGCACCGGCGTCTTCGCTGTAGCCGATAATATTGCCGGTTTCGCTCAGCAACATCACTTCGCCTTTGCCGTCAAACAGGGCAGCATCACTTTTGGTCATCAGGGCTTTTACGAAATTGGCATCAAAGTCGACACCAACAACACCGATAAATTCACCCCGCGAGAGGATGGGCACAGAAATAGTGGTCAGCAAATAGCTGACGCCACTTAAATCAAACACATCGGGATCAATCAGGCAGCGACTGCGACGGCTTCTGGGGCAGCTAAAATAGTTATTTTTGGTTTCGTCTTCGACAGAGCTTACCCAGTCAAGGCTGATGGCTCCGGCTTCTCGGTACCAATAGGGCGATACCCGGCCGTTGTCTAACATACCCAGCGCTTTATTCTGCTCGTTACTATTCTGAAAATCACTGTCGATACCAAACACATTCGGGTTAAGCGGTGACATAATCCCCATGTAACCGGTGTGCGCCTCCAGCAGATTGCGCAGTTTACTTAATACCATGGCCCGCGATTGCTCTGCGCTGAACCCCTGCTCTTGCCAGGTTCGGTGTAGCAGGCTGATTTCTGCGGCAAAGGTTTCGGCCACCAAAGCGGCATTTTCTACGTTCTTGGCGATTTTTGCGGCCTGAACCTGAGATTCTGCTTCAATTAAGGCCATACCACCGCGACGCAATGCTTCCCGTGTTACTTTTTCTACTTCTTCGTTGACGCTTGAGCTGTTGTAGGTAGATATACTGGCCAGAACCACGGTTAACAATATAATGATGGCCAGTACCGAGTAGGTAATCTTATTTTTTATGCTGTGGGTAATAAAGTTCATCGTTTGGCTGCTTTGCGTCCGCTTTGTGTACTATTTATTACAGTTGAGGTTGGCTTGTCCACCGTAAAATGTGGACGTTGGACCTCAGTGTGCCAGAATTCAGGGTAACTATGCGTTATTTGGCATAGTTATGCTTAGTGTCGTCTCTTAAGTGTATCTGCAAATCTGAGAATTTCTTGTGTTTTTCAGTGATTAAGCGCTTTTTTATCGTACGGCCGTGCATTGAACTCCATGACTGGTTTCCCGTCAGCAGGGTAAATCCCGGTGGGTTTTGACATTGACATATTTACCCATTCCCGGTTTTTTAATATTTTTTCGATCTATGTCCCGGCTTTTGCTAATAGCGCGGCGATTTCATGAGGAGGGACGCAGGCACCGCTGTCCCAGACGGATTGTAAATGCTGACGCAGGGCGGCTATCTGCTGTGTCTGAACAGTCAGCTGTTGCATCATTATCGTGATTTCCTGTTGCTTTTCGGTAAGTCGTCGCATGATCAATGCGTGATCCAGATTGTTGTCATGGCTGAGCAGTTTCGGCAACTCCTGCAAACTGAAACCCAATTTTTGGCCCAGACGAATACAATCCAGTCTGGCTTTTATAGTGTCATCGTACACCCGATAGCCGCCGTCATTGCGGGGAACTTTCGGCAGCAAGCCCTGTTTTTCGTAAAACCGAATGGTGGACGCTGCAATACCTGTCTGAGCTGCCAGTTCGCCAATTTTCATGATTTGTTACTTGACCTTAAACCTTGCTTTAAGGTTAGAGTCTGGATTTCCCAATTTCAATCTTGATTTACGCGAAATCGAACGAGGTATTGCATGACATCGCCAGTATCACCGGTATTTTCTGAGTTACAACTGCCCTGTGGCCTGAAATTAAAAAATCGAATTGCCAAGGCTGCCATGGAAGAAAATATGGCAGGTGCCGGGCAATTGCCGGGAGCGCCTTTACAGCGGCTGTATCGCGCCTGGGCGAATGGCGGAGCCGGACTCATCATCACCGGCAATGTGATGGTGGACCACCTGGCGATGACCGGACCCGGAGGCGTCGCACTGGAAGCTGATACCCCGCTTGAGCCTTTTGAACAACTGGCAGCTGCCAGCCAACAGGACGGTTGCAAAATCCTGATGCAGATCAATCATCCGGGGCGTCAGGTTTTTAAGAAGATGGGCGGCAAAGTGTTGTCGCCGTCGGATGTGGCGCTGGACATGGGCGCGCATTCCGGACTATTTACTCAACCTAAAGCCATGAGCGAAGCTGAAATTCAGGATCTGATTGCGCGTTTTGCTACTACTGCCAGCCGCGCTGAACAGGCCGGATTCGATGGGGTGCAAATTCATGCTGCTCATGGTTATCTCCTGGCGCAGTTTTTGTCGCCGCTCACCAACAAGCGCCAGGATCAGTGGGGGGGAACGCTTGAGAACAGGGCAAGGGCATTGTTGCAGGTCATCAAAGCCATCCGGGCTGTGGTGTCACCGTCTTTTGCGGTTAGTGTTAAGCTCAACTCGGCTGATTTTCAGCGGGGTGGTTTTGATATTGATGATGCCACCAATGTGGTGAACATGTTGTCTGAGTTGGCCGTGGATTTTATTGAGCTTTCCGGTGGCAGTTACGAAGCGCCGGCTATGCAGGGGCGCACTGCTGATGGCCGAACCCTGGCGCGGGAAGCCTACTTTTTGAGTTTCGCACAACAGATTGCTGCGGTGTCCAAAGTTCCTTTAATGACCACTGGCGGCATTCGTCGTTTAGCGGTAGCAGAAGAAGTAATAAATAGTGATGTAGCGCTGGTGGGTATGGCCAGTGCAATGGCTTACACGCCAGATTTACCCAACAGATGGCAGTCGGATAACACGTTTGAAGGCACTATTCCGCTGGTGTGCTGGAAAGATAAAACCCTGAGTGGCCTGGCCACTATGGCGATGGTGAAACGGCAATTACATCGACTGGGGGCGGGTAAATCGGTTAAAGCTTCATTGTCGCCCGTGTTTTCGTTGCTGAGCGACCAGTTGCGGGCGGCAAAGCTTACCCGTCGATATCGCAGGCAGTATCGAACCGAAGTAAAATAATCGGACTGGTATTTTCAGCAAAAACATGGAAATGTAGAGCAAATTCACTTCCCTGCGCGCAATTTATGAGCCTGATGTGGCAATCCATGTTTTCTGCTGTACAGACCTCCAGGATACAACTGGGCTTGTTGCGTTTGTTTATCCTGGCCCTCAATATTTATTGGTATAGTGCCAGTGAGTCTTCCATCTGGTTTGTGACAGTGATGGCGTTTTACGCCTTGATGGGGGCCTGGGCCTTTGTCAAAAATCAACCTGATGCCACACAGATTCTGCTTAGTCTGATGGTGGATGTATTAGCAATCAGCGTTTTCCTGTATTTTAATCAGGGCATTATGTCCGGCTGGGGGGCAATTTTAATGTTGCCACCATTGATAGCCAGTCTGCTGTTGAATCGGGCGCAGGCCTGGCTGTTAACCGTTTTGGTGCTGGTATGTCATAGCGTTTTATCGGGTTTATCCGTCGTCGAATTGGCGCAGATGGCCTCATCGGATAAGGCGCACGGGATGCACCATAGCGCAGCGCATGGGCCACAGGAAATGGCCAGCCACATCCAGAGTATGTGGTTGACCTTTGCCTTCTCTCTGGCGGTGTTAACCGGGTTCATCTCCCAGCAGCGACATCGCATTAATCAGTTTCAACAACAAAACCTGAGTTATCAGGAGCGCTTTCACAACAATCAACGATTGTTGGCGTTTGCTAATTTGACCGCCAACACCAGTCATCAACTGGGGACACCGATTTCATCTGCCAGAATGTTACTGGATGAAATTCAGGAGCAGTCGCTGCAAGCAGATGATATTCAACACAATGTCATTCAGGCACAGCAACAACTGGAACGCTGCACTGAAATACTCAAATCCATGGTGGCAAAGTCCCGCACCAGTGTGCAGTATCACATCGAGTCCGCTGAGGTTATGGTCTGGCTGAATAGCGTATTGGCAGAGTGGACCACTACGCATCCTGATATGCCGGTAGCATCGGATTTTTCAGATAGCTGTCAGCATATTCTGGTCAAGGTGAATGAAGGGTTGCGATTTGCGCTGAACAATGTTCTGGACAACTGTTATCAGGCCAATATTCAGGCGGGTGCTGAGTTGTTGAAGTTTACCGCAGCATGCCGTGACAAGCGGCTCACCATCAAAATTTATCACCGCGGTAAAAAACCCGGTAACGATGTCATCGAAATACTGGGCAAGGCTTTTGTTCCAGACTCTGAAGGGTTGGGGCTGGGAGCGCTTCTTGCCCAGTCAGCTGTTGAGCATCTATCCGGTAGTATGGTTTACAACTGGTCTTCATCGGATGCCGTGCCTCATGAAATCGTGATAACATTACCGGCAAATTGAGGGTTGCTCACGGAAACATGCACATCTGACCATGCCACAAGATACACAACATGACATTGCGCTACTGGATGACGATCAGGTGTTTGTGGCGACGCTACAGCGGCGGTTGCAACAGTATGGTTTTAAGGTGGCGGCATTTCACCAGGCGATGGATTTACTCAACAGCGATAAAACCTTCAGTCACCTGGTGTTGGATCTGAATTTGGGGACTGAGTCGGTGTTAACCTATTTGCAGGATTGCCGTGATCGCTGGCCGGAGGCTAAACTGGTTATCCTGACCGGCTACGGCAGTATCGCCACCACAGTGGCAGCGTTAAAGCGCGGTGCCGATGATTACCTGACCAAACCCCTGAACTTTAAGGAATTATTATCTGCTTTGGGAGCTGAATCCGGAGTCTCCACAGCTGAGGAAGTCCCTACTGCTGCCATGACCCCCGCCCAACTGGAGTGGGAGCACATTCAACAAACCCTGCTGCGCAATGATGGCAATATTTCCGCGACAGCCAGAGAGTTAAAACTGCACCGCCGCACACTGCAGCGCAAATTGCTGAAACGCCCGGTTTTTAATAGCTAAAACGCGTACTGATAGCCCAGGGTCAGCATATCGTCCATAGCCATTTGCACGCCATTTACTTTTTGATCCAGGGTGGTTTCATATTCCACTGCCAGTCGGTGACCGTCTGGCAGTAACACATTAGCACCAATGCCCAGGTTTAACATCGAACCGCCGGAGTTGCTCGGATCTGCAGTTTGCACCGGTAACATGACTTCGGCATCTATGCCGTCAATGCGTCCCTGATCCAGATAACTCAGTCGGGCTGACAGGCTGAGCTGTTCGTTAACGCGGTGACTGATCCAGCCACTGGCAAGTAATTTGTCACCCAGCGAATAATCGTTGTCATTGTCGTTCAGCCTGAAGGTGGCTTTCAGCTGACCGCCCCAGCCCCAGTTGTGTGCATGTCCGGTGAAGGTTAAGCCCGGTTCAATATCCCAGGTACCGGACCCCAGCTGCATCGGATAGGGCAGTTTGACTTCCGGGGTCATGTTCATTGGTGTCAGGATATGGTCACTTTCGTCTATGTCGCCGGTGGGGACACTGAGTCCCAGATTTAAGATAAACTGGTAATCAGCGGTTTTTTTGAGGTTCCACAGCATGGCCACTTTGGTATCCCCCAGACCACTGGTTTTAGTCTCAAAACTGCCCAGTTGATTGGTTCCCATTCCCCCCTGAAAGGTAATGTGCGACATGTCTTTAGATAAGTGATTCAGCATTAACATCAGGGTGATATCATCACTGGGCGCATACATGGCTCCGAGCATGTGCATGTCGGTGGTCATTTCCACCGGTACCACTCTGAGAGTAGGCGGTTGCATCATGTTTCCGGCAAAGCGGTTGGGAATACTTGTAACAATATCTTGTGCAGAAATATCGCGACTGCCTTGCAGGTTATCCGCCATGGCCATATGCATAAAGCGATAAGAAATCATCCATTCTCCGGCTTTATGAGTATGATCTCCCATCACACCTATGGGAGCGTGGCTATCCGGGGTACTGGTGTTGCCGGCAATTTTGCTGTCGGCGAGGCTGGCTGAGGAAACAAACAGTAAAGCAATCAAGGTGTTAATTTTTGTATAGGGCATGATGACAACAATAAAAGCAAAAATCTGATTTTAACCTGTCGTAAAATAATTACCCTGTGACAAAATGTCGCAGCGATAGATAACCAGCGGAGAATGTATTATTAATCCTTTGTTCAATACACCTGTGAATGGTGTGATATTTGATATGGACGGCACGTTGGTGACGTCGCAACTGGATTTTGTTGCAATGCGCAAGGCGGTAGGTTGTCCTGCTGAGCAGGATATCCTGACATATATCGATGATATTGCCGATGACCAACACCGCCATCAGGCGATCGCACAAATTGAATCGATGGAGCTGGAAGACGCTCATCAAAGTGAGATTATCGACGGTGTAGCTGAAGCGCTGGCCTGTTTGCAGCAACAGGATATTCGAACGGCGGTTGTAACCCGCAATTGTCGCGCTGCCACCGATATTAAATTGCAAAAAGCCGGCCTGCGCTTTGAACAGGTATTAACCCGGGAATGTGCTCCTGCAAAACCAGACCCAACCGCATTGTTGCAAATAGCCAAAAGCTGGTCACTGACACCGCAACAAACCATATACGTTGGGGATTATTTACATGATATTAATGCCGCCATAAATGCCGGAATGCGCAGCGTATTAATGACCCTGCAGGGACCACCTGACTGGGCGCATGATGCCACCTGGCAGTTTGCCAGCTATGCGGAGTTTCTGGCATTTTTTAATGATCGTAATTGTTCAGAATAAACCCATCTGGCGGGAACTGATGGTGTCAAAGTTCTGGCCAATAAACGGCAAAATACCTTCTGCAATAGGGCGTAGTTGCTTTTCAACATAGTGATGATAGTCAATAGTACTGGTGAGAAATTCCAGTGGCTCCGGGCCATTGATGGTTTGGACATATTTGATCCAGCCCTTGCGCTGGTATTTACGTGGCTTGCCCTGGGCCTGAAGCTGCTGATCTGCCAGTCGTGCGGCTTTTACATGGGGTGGGACGTTTTTGACATATTTGTCAGTGCCCTGACGTAATCGCTTCCTGTACACCAGTTTGGCGTCGAAATGCCCTTGTTCGGTGTGATTAACCATGTCGGTAATGTACTGGCTGACATCTTCGCCGGCAAACACCATGCTATACAGCCGGGTCTGGAATTCTTTGGCCAGTGCTGTCCAGTCAGAACGCACGGTTTCCAGTCCTTTAAATACCAGTTCTTCACCGGTATCGGTTTTTTTTAATCCGGCATAACGTTTTTTGCTACCTTGTTCTGAGCCGCGAATCGTGGGCATCAGAAATTGACTGAAATGAGTTTCAAATTCCAGTTCCAGGTAACAATCAAGATCAAACTCCTGGCGCAGTTTCTCCTGCCAGCGTTGATTGATCATGCAGGCCAGCTGGTTGCCGATCTCGCTAGCATGCTGGGCATCCTGGCACTGGCTTAACCAGACAAAGGTGGAGTCAGTGTCGCCGTAGATCACTTCGTGTCCTTGCTCTTCAATCCAGCGAGCGGTGGTTTGCATAATGTCATGACCCCGCATCGTGATAGAACTGGCCAGGCGGGTATCGTAAAAGCGGCAGCCCCCTGAACCCAGTACACCATAAAAGGAATTCATCAGGATTTTAATGGCCTGAGAGCGGGCACTGTCCCGCTCCCGTTTGGCCACATCCCGCTGTTGCCAGAGCTGGGTAATAATGTCCGGTAAAAAGTGCTTCTCTCTGGAAAAGCTGCCGCCTTTGAAGCCGGGAATGGCCTGTTCCGGGTGTTTTAATCCTTCCACTAAACCCAATGGATCGATTTTAAAGGTGCGAATAATTGAGGGATACAGGCTTTTAAAGTCCAGCACCAGAACGTCCTTGTAGAGTCCCGGTTTGGAATTCATCACATAACCGCCGGGGCTGGCCAGTCCGCCATCTTTTGGAAGATTGGGGGCGATATAGCCAGCCCGATGTAATTTAGGCAGATACAGGTTGGTAAAGGCCGCCACTGAACCGCCAGCTCTGTCCAGTTCCAGCCCGGTAATCTGGCTGCGTAATACCAGGTATTCCATCAGACGGGTGGTGTCGAATATCTCTAACACCAACAGACAGTCCTGAAGATTATACTCTGCCAGTTTCACCTTATTGTGCATAAAGTCATGATTAATGTGGGCCATGCGGTTGCCCACATCTTCCACTTTTTTACCCTTTCCCAATAACTCCTGTGACACTGATTCGAGACTGAAACTGTCGAACTGATAGGTAGCGGCCTTCAGTGCATCTATGCCATCCAGCACCAGGCGACCTGCCAGGTTTAAAAACCCCGGCTGACTGCCGGTTTTGGCATCACGCCAGGTCATTAGCGAGCCGTCTCTGCCCAGATTTAAAGGGATGTTGTGCCGCTGCGCCCGTTTGATCAGCAAACGAAAATCAAAACTGATAACACTCCAGCCCACAATAATATCCGGGTCGAATGCAATAAATTCATGCACAAAATGCTGGAGCAGGGCCTTTTCGTCTGGCACCCAGCGGATCCAGTCCGGCGCGTTTTGCTGTGCTTCACCTATCATCAATACACATTGTCGGCTTGCAGTGGCAAGTCCAATGGAATAAAGTTCACCTTTTTCGCTGCATTCAATATCCAGAGACAAAGGGGTAAAGTGAGGCGTGTACTGACTGGGCCTGAGTTTGGCGTTGAGCAGTCGGCCATGTTTATCCGTGTTGCCCAGCGCCTGGGTACTGCCGTAGACAAATCGTTCCATCAGGTAGCGATCAGCGAGTCGTATATCATCCTCATAACAGGTAATACCCTGGTGCTTGAGCCAGTCCCGCAGGGCGAAAAAATCCGCCTGACTATTGGCGTAAAGCGCGCTGCAGTGCTCACCACTAAACAAGGTTAAGGCTAATTCTGTGCGGCTGATGTTTGGGTGATGGTGTTGTAGTTCTGTGCTGCTGTTGCTTAGCTCTGCGGTACTGACAAATAACACAAACTGGGCGCCTGGCGTACGAATATTACGGGGGCCTTGATCCGTAGCCAACCAAAAGTCCAGATAGGTAATACCTGCTAACTCTGTTTGTTTTCGGGACAGGATAAAACCTTCGACTAATTCCTGATTCATTCTTTGGATAAATTGCGCTTAACTTTGACCAGCATGGCATACACTGGTAATAAATACAGTAAAGTCAGTTGGGTTTACAGGACTTTTTTGACTTTGTCAGGAATAAAGGAGGGGAGGCTGCCGTTGAACATTAAATCGCTGAATAGCCCGACCTGATCCTTGTCAGGCGATTCAGAACCTCTAGGTAAGTTTCCCAGGAGATTAAATCGCCTGGTTATACTAGAGACGGGCAGGCATTGATATTTATTCCAGTAATTTAAAAATTTGAGAAATTAAATGCATTACATCTTTAAATTGAGCTTGTGCTGGTGGGTTGTGTCGTTGCTGTTACTGCAATCGGCATCTGCCACTACCGAGGAAAAACACCGCTGGGAAGGTCGTCTCGAAGCCGGGATTGAAAACGATTCGACGGTGATTATTGATGAGTTAGACTCAGTGGTGGATGACAGCAGTTCCAGCAGGCTATTGCGGCTGCATGTGAATTATCGCTACACCCCGGACGACACCAACGAATGGCTTTTTTCCGCTAATGCAATTCGCAAAAACTTTAGAGAAAGCAATACTTTTGATTCATCGTTACAAATTTATTCGGCAGGATATAGCCGGGATTTCGAGAAATTGACCGCGGGCCTGCGCAGCCAGGCCATTACCTCGGATCTGGACGGTGAAGGTTTTTTGTCTATGCAGCAGTATTCACCCTACTTTTCTTTTTTTGTCGGCAAACAATGGTTTTTAAACCTGGCCTTAAACATTACAGATAAAACCATTAAAACAGACCGGGAGCGCTCCGCGGACGGCAGGGAGTTTACCCTGGACGGATATCACTTTTTACAGGGCATTAACCACTATTTGTTATTTTCTGTGCGCAGTGGCAAGGAAGAGGCTGAAAACTCACTATACAGCTTTACCTCTGGCCAGTTTCGCGTGGGCTGGGTTAAAAAATTAAAGTGGTTAGACAAAGCTCACAAGGTGAGAGTCAACTGGCGTTATTTGCGCCGTAATTACAATCAGCAGTTACATCCAAAGCTGGATGAATTCAGAGTGGATAATCGCAGACAGTGGGATATTGAGTGGGAAACAGAGTTAACGGATAACTTTATCCTGGCAGCCAGTTTCCGCCTTAACGAACAGGATTCCAGGTTATCGTCAGCCAGTTATGATCAGAAAATCAGTAGCGTTGTTTTGCAATATCACTTTTAGCGGTGTTGATGCCGGTTTGTGCCGTCAGCGGGTGTGATATTTGCGGTAATAATCCCCGGCCATACAGTGGATCAACACCTTCATCACCGAGATCAATACAGCGATTCAGGGCCACTTCGACCCAATTATTTGCATCGCTTTGTTGGGGTAGCTGGCTGGCAATCCAGGCGGTTACAAACGGTGCAGCGATAGACGTACCTGACTGAGCACTGGTGCTGTTATTATCACTGGCCGCCAGAATATCCACACCGTAAGCCGCGACGTCAATGTGGTTGCCGCGCACCGCTTTTTTGTAGAGTTTGTTTTTCATGTCGACTGCGGTAACCGCAACAGCACAGCTGTAGCCCGCCGGATACATGGGCTCCGAAAATGGACCTTCATTGCCGGCGGCGGCAACAATGACGATGCCTTGCTGGCATAGTTGCTCAATGCCTTTTTGCAATAATCTGTTGGGTGGTCCGGCAAGGCTCATGTTGATGACTTTAATATTTTGCTGCACCAGCCAGTTCAGCCCCCGCAACAAACTCAGGGCAGTAGTGATAGAGCCGGTGTCAGCTGATTCCACAAACACCGATGCGTTAAACAGGGCAATGTCATCAAAAATGCCCTGAAAGTGCGGACTTTTTCCGGAAAATACCGACGCAACTGCCGTACCGTGTGTAAATACCGGCTTTTGGTTATCCTGGGTAAAGTGCTGCTGTGAAATCTGCACACCCTGTAACAGACGGTGTTGCATATCAATCGCAGTATCCACCATTCCGATACGTATGCCTTGCTGGTTCAGTCGCATTAACTCGCCGGGAGAAATACCCTGTGTAACCTCAGGTGCAGAGTCAGTGGCATTGGTGTATATATTGGTATAGATATGATTAAAATCCAGAACCGCATCGTGTTTTTCCAGTCGCTCCATGACCTGCTGATAATCATCGTGTAAATCGTAAGACGCGGGGGCTTTTACACTCGCAATAATGCTGCCAAACGACTCCAACAATTCTTCATTGCTGAATTCGTAACCTTCCTGCTCAAGCGCTTGTTTTGCGTCCATATCGGCCATAATGACCCACTCCGTGGTCCATACCTGCTGTTCATCGATTTCTCGCAGTAAACTGGAATCACTGTGGATAGAGGTCAGTGCCTGTTCAAATTGCAAATCAGAAAATTCACTGTCGATACTGTTGTTCTGCAACGTGTCTTCAACCTGGTCTTCCACCACGTCTTCCACTTCTTCTATTTCATCGTTGCCCTTTTCACCAGGTTCGTCCTGCTCGTCAGGATCAAAACTACCCAGCCCATCATCAAGGGGATCGTCTGGAAACTCGGGTTCTTCGGGAAGATCCGGGCGAGTCGGAAGGTGAGGTTCCCGTTCGGCGGCTGCAAGGTAAGCCCGGGTAACATGTGGATTGGCGGCCATGCGGTCAAATTGCTTTTCTGCCATGCGCAACAACAGACGAGCTTCCAGTTGCCGCTCAACAGCCTGCTCAGTTGCTCTGACGCCGGAGTTGATGCTCTGCTCTTCGCTGCTGCGCTGAACCTGCATTTCTGCCAGCTGTTCTGCCCGGCGCAATGCTCTTTCAGCGTGCTGTTCAGCCATTCTTTCCAGTGCTATTTCGGCGCGTCTTTCGGCGTTTCTGTCGGTGGCCTGAGCCAGCGAGATACTGAACAGGGTGACGCAGAAAACCGCCAGTGCAAATAGCACCTGGTACACGCGCAAAACGATGTGTGTATGCTTACTGTTGAATAAGTTGTCCACGGTCACACCTTTCAAGAATTTCATGACTTACCCAATATTTTACACTAACTTAGTATGATATAACGGGTGAGATCTGTGATTTATTTCACTTTATAGCGCATTATTGCTTGATTAATACCGTATCTAAATCCCTAAATGAAAAAATTTTGGAATAAATTGTAATCGTGTCACGTTCTACACTCAGAAGGTAAGGATGAATCACTCTCAAGATGATTTAAAAAGGATATTAGTGGAGGAGTTGCCCAGAGTAAGGCGCTTTGCTTTTTCACTGACAGGCCAAAAGGCGGATGCCGATGACCTGGTGCAAAGCCTGGTGCTAAAACTGTTGCAAAAGGGGTTGCCGAAAGATGTTTCTGCAGTGCCCTGGATACTGCGGGTGTGTAAAAATATCTGGCTTGACGAGATCCGCTCTCGTGATGTCAGGGTTAAAGCGGTGATAGAAAATAAAATCCCCAACATGGATCAGGATACCGCAGAAGGTAATCAGGAAAGTGCCTACACACTGGAGCAGGTGCTGGTGGTCCTTGATCAAATGAATGATGAACAAAGAATGATCATCAGTTTGGTCATTATCGAGGGGTACAGTTACGCCGAAACGGCTGAGGTATTGGAGATACCGCAAGGAACAGTCATGAGCCGATTATCCAGAGCAAGGAAGAAAATGCTGGAGTTGATCGAAAGTAAACTGTGAGTAGAACGATGAAACAAGACGATTACGATTTATTATCTCAATTTATTGACGATGAGCTGGACTCCGAGAGAACCCTTATTGTCAAGCGTCGTTTGTTGGCAGAGCCTGAATTTAATCATTTGTATCAGCAACTAAAGGCGCTCAGTGACAATGTAAAAACGGCGATCCCGGATTTTAAAAACGAGCCGGTCAGCGCAGAACTCGAGGCTTTGCTGAAGACTGAATGCACAACAAGTACGCGTTCGGATTCGAACTGGCGTCGCATTTTGCCATTGGCCGCTTCGGTGGCGGTGGTTTGTGTGATGGGATATTTATTACTGGGTCAACCTTCGCCAACAGGGATCAATTTAAAAGGCAGCATGTTAAGCAAGCTGGCTGATGACGAAAACTGGTTGTCGGAAAATGGTACTGAAGTTGTTGTTGTGCAAAGTTTTCTCGATGAAAATCAATCTTTGTGCCGGGAGTACTATGCCCGTGAAGCTGAAAACGTCGAGCATGGATTAACCTGTTATCAACAGGGTCAATGGCAAAAACAAGTCTTTGCAATAAAAGGCAATGACAGCGACAAATATTATGTTACGGCCAGCAGTCACTATGACGGTGTTGAGCAATACATCGCGCAGGAAGGCTTAACGCCTTTGACAGAAAATGACGCGATGCACCTGTTGCAAAGCCTGAAATAACTGATTTTTTAGCACTCAGGGGCGAAAATCTGCCCCTAAAGTCAGCAATATCACTTTTCCTCTAAAATTTGCCCCAGGCATTTCTTTTCGTTATCGCATTTTGCTATATACTTGAAATTGAGCCTGTTGACCTTTGTTGTGTCCATCTTTGGCAAAGGTCAACACGTTCTGGTGAGGGTATTCCGGTTTTCAGGAAATTGCTCCAGGTAGTGGCTTTTAGGTAAGGATTTGGGAATTGATAGATATTCCACCGGCTCGCAGAGTGAGCGAATTGACAGCACTGATCATAGATGAAGATCCATTGGTACATGAGCTAATCAAAAGCGCGATGTTTGAGATTGGAATTACCAAACTGGCGACAGCGCAAAATGCGTATTATGCGGTGCGGCGATGTGAACAAACCCGATTTGATATCGTACTGATTTCATTTAATGTGCAAAGCGATAAAGACGGCTTTCACCTGCTGGAAGAACTCAAATTTAAAGGCCATGTTACCAAGGGTACCACGGTGATCTTCCTGAGCGCCGAGACCGCGCCTGAGCTGGTGCATTGCGTGGTGGAAATGCAACCCAATGATTTTTGGGTAAAACCACTGGACAGAAGTCGCGTGGAAAACCGGTTGCGGCATATTTTTGAAGTTCGCAATAAACTGCACCGGCTTTATTATTGTGTCGATACCGAAAATTACAGTTCTGCGATTTATCTGGCCGATGAGTTACTGAAGCGCAATGAGCTGGCCCACTATTTCCCCAACATCAAACGCATTAAAGGCGAATGCTTATTCAAACTGTTTGAGTATGAAGAAGCGCAAAACTACTACCAGGAATTACAGCACGAATACAAGTATGGATGGGTGAGTATTGGATTGCTGAGGGCCATGTTGGCGCAAAATAAGCTGGAAGAGGCGGAGCCTAAAATTACCGAGTTGAAAGAAAGAGAAGATACCCGGTTTCTGGTTTACGACGTGTTAGCTCAGTATTACATTGAGCACGAAGACTATAAAAACGCCTACGAAGAAATAAAAACCGCCACGCAACTGGCGCCCCGAAATATTGAACGCAATCGCAAGTCCTGTGATCTGGCTCGTCTGAATCACGATCGCATGGGGCAATATATGGCAGCGCAAAATGTTGCCAGGTATGCCAGAAACTCTATTCACGATAGCCCGGAACTGCGGCTCAACGTATTGCGTACGGCATTGGATCTGGCCACAACTTTATCCGATGTAGAAGCCAGGAGTTTGTTCGTTAAAATTGAGCGCATGATGCGTGAGCTGGAAATGGAATTTGGCCGACAATTAGCGGAGCCTTTGACGGTAATTAAAGTACGCTTGCTGTGCGTCAGGCAAAACAAGAAGGAAGCGGACAAGTTACTCAAGGAAAGTGTGTCGAAAGAGGCCACCGGGTCCATCGATGAAAACCTGGAAAAGGTCAAGGCCTTTCACGAGTTGGGCCACCGGGAAGAAAGCCTGAAATTACTGGAAGAGGTGAAAAAACAGATCGGCGGGGATACCTGGTCAGGACGAGTGGTTACAGAGTACGTCGAGCAGGAGCAGATCGAGCGCAAGGAGATTCACTTCACCGCAAAAGAGCTGGGTGAGATGGCCAAGGTTCACTTTAAAGAGAAGCGCTTTAAACCGGCCTACGCTAACTTGACTCAGGCATTTAAGTTATCGCCTAATAATCCGCAACTGGCCATGAGCTTGTTGCGCCTGCTGACTGCCATGGTAGAACGGGAAAAGGAAACACTGGATGAGCAGCAGGTTGCACTGGCGGCAGAATGCGTGGCTATTGTTGCAGCCAATGACCCTGAAGCCGACACCAAAAACAAGCTGTCGCATTTCTCTAAAGTGCTGAAAATTGACCAGGCGGAAGTTAACAGCTAATTTTTTAAAACACACACAATCAGGAACCCGCTATGAATTCCATTGCGAAACTCACCGCTATGACCTTGCTTTCTCTCAGTGCATTTGGAATACAGGCCGCCGGAGATGCAAAACACTATCCGGCCATTTTTATTGGTGCCACAAACTTTGAAAGTGAGACAGACACCACGATAGGATTTGGTTACGAATACAAATTGTCGTCGCAGTTTGGCGTAGGTGGCGTGTGGGAACGCACCCGGGAAGGCCATCACGGTGATGGTGTAAACGTATGGGTGGGTTCTTTCTTCTATCATCCCTCCGATCACTGGCGTCTCGGGCTGGGTTTCGGTGAGGAACGCATCGGGGGCAAGAAAACAAAGCACAAAGAACTAATGCGTTTGAGTGCTTCCTATGAATTTTTTGGCAGCGGCTACATCTTAGCGCCCGAAATGGCGGTGGATTTTATTGATGGCGAGAAGGCAACAGTTGCCGGCGTATCGATCATTTACCCATTTTAAGAGCCTTGCTCAAAGGCCAGGCTGCTCCCCCGTCATACTTCAGCTGTGAGAGGGATTATCTGCTGGCCAGTACCAGCCTGTCTAAGCAACCTACCCAGGCCTCGTGATGCAGCGTCTGATCTTCTTCGTCGTCAAAGCCGGAATGCGTCAGCTGGATATTGGTGGTCTTGTCATCTACGTCGTCAAATAATACTTCCACTTCGCTCAGGTGGGGTTCGCCCACCCACTGCCAGCTAAATTGCAGGCGCACATTGGGTTGAATATCTTTGTATTCTCCCATCAAAATATGTGATGCGCCGGTAACGTCGTATAAATGAAAGCGAAATTTTCCACCGACGCGAAAATCTGACATGATTTGACCAATAACCAGGTCATTCAAATTAAACCAATTGATCAGTTTGTCAGGTTCATGCCAGGCAGCAAAAATGTTACTGACGTTGTTATTGAAGGTACCTTCCAGCGCGAATTGCAGCATAGTGTAGTGCGTGAATGAGTTTATCGAATTATTCAACAGTTGCGCGCAATAAACAAGGTGATGAAAATGCTTATTCCGTTTGTTCCTAATAAAAAGTCCAGTGCCGCGAAAAAATGGTTACAGGCTTTCGAACTTCAGATGTCTGAACACCAGTTTAAGTTACTGGACGAACTGACAGATGCCGAAAAAAAAGCGGCGCAGGTGGCTATTGTAGCTAACGCTGATGCGATTGATTTTAACCAGATGCCCAATCTGAAGTGGATACAAAGTACCTGGGCGGGTGTGGAAAACCTGCTCACCAACCCGACGTTAGGCAATGTGCCGGTGGTCAGAATGCAGGACCCGGCACTAGCCACCACCATGGCACACAGTGTGTTGTGCTGGGTAATGAATTGCCAGCGACACAATCCCATCTATCGTCAGCAACAGGCACAATCGTTGTGGCAGCCTCACCCGGTAACGGCCAATGAAGATCTGAATGTTGTTCTGCTTGGGGCTGGTAACATGGCGCAACACAGTGCTCAATTGTTATCTTCCTTTGGCTATCAGGTGCACTGTTGGGCGCGTCGCTCTGGTCAGGTGGTCGGCGACATTTATGCCTCCTCCGGACGCACTTCGTTGCGGAATCTGTTGGGCATTGCGGATATTACTATTTTGTTGTTGCCGCTGACAGACGAAACCAAAGGGTTGCTCAATGAGGAAACATTGAGCTGGATGGCGCCTGACAGTTATCTCATCAATTTTTCGCGTGGTAAAATTATTCATGATGAAGCTTTGTTAAAACACTTATCCTGTGGGGCTATTCGTCACGCGATACTCGATGTATTTGCCACCGAACCTTTGCCGCCGGAGCATGCCTACTGGCATCACCCCAGAGTTACGGTTTTGCCTCATATCTCGGCACCCACCAACCCTTTTACTGCCAGTAAGGTCGTTGCCGAAAACATAACCGATTATGTTGAGAAAGGTGTGATTCCGGTTGCTGTCAACCGGAAGCTGGGGTATTAAAGTAGTTATGGAATGTGGTCTCAAATGGCAAAAATGTGGTGCAGGTATCTATGAAAACTCGTGCGCAGCTAAAATTACTTTTGGTGCAGATTCGCGATAAACCCCAGGTGCGGGAAGAGGAGTTTGACAGTTTTGTACGCTTTGCTGGTATCAATTCTGACCAACTGTCGGTACTCAATGTGTTTGATCAGCCGCGTTTTTCACCGCAACTGGTAGATAATTTTGATGCGGTGTTAGTCGGTGGTGCCAGCGAAGCCAGTGTTCTGGAGCCGGAAGTTTATCCTTTTGTGCCTGATTGTGTGCAACTGTTGCAATACTGCAAGGAAAACGCAAAACCGGTGTTTGCTTCCTGCTTTGGATTTCAGTTGGCTGTACTGGCGATGGGCGGTGAAATCGTGCGTGATACAGCCGATTTCGAAATCGGCACACTGCCTATCCAGATTACTGAAGCAGGTTATCAGGACCCGCTGTTCTCCGGCTTTCCCAATCCATTTTACGCCGTTAGTGTGCATCGCGAACGCGCCCCACAATTGCCATCTAACTGTGAATTACTGGCTTACACAGAACAATGTCCTCATGCGTTTAAAGTGCATCAACGGCCTTTCTGGGCGTTTCAATTTCACCCGGAAGTCGACAAGGACATTTTGATCGAAAGACTGTCGGTATTTCGGGCACAATACACTCAAAATGCAGAACACTTTAACCAGGTGATCAGTCATGCAAAGGATACCCCCTGGTCTAATTTGTTGGTAGAACGCTTTGTTGATACCTTAGTTTTACCCCCTGAGAATAATAAGACTAATTGGTAGTGGTAAATCTTTTTTTTTAAGCCACACTGTAAGTTAAGACCTATCAGAGTTCGGCCAAGATGTGCCGGATTGGTTAAAGCTGCTGTCTGACGCAGGTTGCTTACAGGCGGTTTAAAATTACAACAGGTAATGAATGCGCACCCGAAATTGGTCAACAAAAGTACATCTTTGTGCGTTTGCAGTATGGTTTTGCATGCCATTGCAGGCGCAATCGGATGAGACATCCGATGCTCAACAGTTGGGACTGCTTTCATTTGAGCAATTGCTGGAACTGGAAGTCAGTGTCGCCTCCACGCAATCCGAAAACATCCTCAAAGCACCGGCTGTCGTTTCGCGTATTGAGGTTTCGGTTTTTCAAAAAATGGGTATTCACACCTTGGCGGATCTGATTGCCATGTTACCTGGCGCAGATGTACACCATACGGCAATTGGTACGCAATCTGTGATGTTGCGAGGTTTTTTTGAAGCCTTCAATCAAAAAGTGCTGTTTCAGTTAGATGGTGTACCTTACTGGCAATCTTCTCACAGTGATATACCGGTAGCCGGTATACCGCTGGAAGCGATCAGCCACATAGAGGTAATTCGCGGTCCGGGCACGGTTTTCCACGGTACTAATGCCTCTGCCGGAGTCATTAATGTGGTCACTAAAAAAACATCCGGTGGCAGTGCCGTGGCCATGCTCAATGTCGAAGGTGGCAAATCTGCCGCACTAAATTATGGTACTGAATTTCAGGGCGGCACTTTTACCGTAGCGGGCCACTGGCACAAGAGTCATGATTATCAGGCTTTTTATAACAATCGTCCCATCCCAGCCTTTATTCCGGAACAGGTTCCCGATAGTGGTCTGGTGACCAAGCAACCTGACGACAAGTCCTTAATGTTAGGGTGGCATTCAGAGGATTTATCGCTACAGTATCAGGAGTTCAGCTCTGCGATTCAGGGCCTGGCCGCGGCAGCATCCATGTTAAACCTGGGCGAAATGCAACAACGGGGGCGCTTGCTGAAAGCGGATAAACACTGGCGAGGAGATACACAACAATTTCGACTGTTCGCAGATTACAACAACTTTTATTTACGGATCCCCACGGAACGCTTGTTTAACGGCACGGAGTTTGGCGTGCAAAACTTTGGTGATGGGGAAGATAACAACCGGTTTCGCCTGGGCGGCCAGTATATAGTGCAATGGGATGCAAAAACCGAGTTGGTTGCCGGACTGGAAGTCGAGCATCGGGAAACCGGTGATTACCTGAATACCGACAGCGATGGCGTGGTTCGGGTAAAGACCATGGATAAAAATGATACCACTGAGTGGGCCGTTTACGGCCAGTGGTTGCGGGATTTCGACGATTTGCGGGTTTCTTTGGGAATGCGCTTTGTAGACAATCAGATGTCTGGTTCGAATGTATTGCCCAGAATTAGTTTGATTCAGTCCTTAGACGACTATAGTTCGATTAAGGTGCTGTATTCTTCCGGCTTTAATGCGCCGAACTTTTTTCAAAAAGGCATTGATATTCCCCCCGGTGTGATTGTAGGAAATAGTGATCTCAAGGCTGAAACAGTGGATACCCTTGATATTGCGTATACCTACACCAAAGACAACACTTTGTTTATCGCCAATTTATACTGGACCCATGCAGATGATTTTATCCAACGGCGCAGTAATGAATTTGAGGTGCGGTTTGAAAACACAGATGACTTTGAGCGTTATGGTTTAGAGCTGGATTACCAGTTTGTCACTAAAAACATGAAATGGTTTTCGAATCTGAGTTATCAGCACGAAGGCAATAATCGTTCAGAAATGGACATTGGTCGTCAGTTTGTACCCCGCTGGATGGCAAAGCTCGGTGCTGTCTGGGGCTTTAATATCAGACACAGTCTGGGGTTCAGTCTGCGTTATTCCAGTGAAAGAGCCGCGGTCGATGAAAGCGCCTTGCTGAATCTGCAATATCAATATAATCAGGACGACTGGCAGGCCTATCTGGCAGTGGAAAATGTATTGTCTGATGATTATGCCGTACCGGACTGGCAGGACTTAAACGAGCTACGCACTGTCACCGCAGGAGACGAAGACCCTGTGGTTAAAGTGGGAGCCCGGGTCTTCTTTTAGCGGCAAAGCGTCGGCGCATTCACCTACTCTTTGCGATGCTGAAAAACCAGCGGCAATTTAGCCTATGGCTTGCGGAACTTAAAGGTCCAACGGTCTGTGTTGCCTGTGACTGTTTTGCGGCCCACTTCGTAAATCAGCTCATCATCTTTGCGGTAATGCAAATCTGAATAGTCTACAAATTCAAAGCCGGCTTCCAGAATTTCTTTGATCGCCAACACCGGGTCAACGCGACGTCGATTTTCACGATTTGGCTCTTCCATATGGCGCGCAGTGTGATCCACCACAGCATAGATGCCCCCTGATTTTAGGGCGTCAAATGCTGCTTCATTCATGGCGCGTCGTCCTTCTTCCGAGAAATTGTGATAGTTTCTGAAGGTCAGCACCATATCAACATCACTGACCCCGAGTCCTGTTTCGGGCAGCTCTAAGGTATAAAATTTGTCGCCTTCAGCGCGATAAATTTTGGCATCCTCAGCGACAATCGTCATTTTTTCAAAGCCGGGGGTGTTTACCCAGTCTTTAATTCGTCCGGTTCCCAGAGCGCCATAGTACTGTCCTTTTTCGGCCACGGTGGGTGCCAACAGACGGGTATACCAACCTCCGCCTGGGATCAGTTCTACTATCTTCATGTCATCCCGCAACCCAAAAAATGCCAGGGTTTCAATTGGCAAGCGATTCGCATCGCGCTCTTTATCAGCGTCACTGCGCAATTCCGACTGCAAAGCTTGCTGTAATTTCGATTTGGTGGCATCAAAATCGTCTGCCAGCGTGCTAAAGCTGGCGATGCTCAATACCAGCGCGGTGGTTTTCAATAGGCTTTTAATCATTAGGTTCCTCATTTTTATTGCGATTTTCCGGTTATTATTGGAGCCTGCATATTGTTGCTGCAGGAATGTAGCGCAAAGTTTGACAGGCCCAGACAGCATGGTCAAAGATAGACCTGCCAGAAAAAATTGTCACCGTATTCGCTACGAATAGTTTAAAAAAAGGGATTAATCCCAGGGCAACTTACGGTATATTTTAGTAGCCCGATAGCTTCTGATTTTCACCACAGATAATTCCACTGAATATGTTTAAAGTCATTCACACTTCTGACTGGCATTTAGGTCAGCATTTTTATACCCGTCATCGCAAAAACGAACATCAACAGTTTTTGGATTGGTTACTGCAAGTTATTGCGCGGGAACAGGTGAATGCTCTGGTGGTGGCCGGCGATATTTTTGATACCAGCACTCCGCCGAGTTATGCCCGGGAACTATACAACCAATTTATTATTGGGGCGCAAGATTTAAACTGTACCTTGATTTTTGTGGCCGGAAATCACGATTCTGTAGCGGTTCTGAATGAATCCAAAGATCTGCTCAAACACCTCAATACCCATGTCATTAGTCAGGTTAGCGAAAAAACCGAAGACGCACTGTTGCTGCTGCAAGACGACTCGGGCACGCCCGGTCTTGTCGTTACGCCGGTGCCCTTTATTCGTCCCCGGGATGTACTGCTCAGCAGTGCCGCACAATCTGGACTGGAGAAAAGACACCAACTGGGGGAGGCAATAAAGGCGCATTATCAACAGTTGATTGAGCAGGCCAGGCAATTGCAACAAGCACAGGGTTTAACTCTGCCGGTGCTGATGACCGGGCATCTTTCCGCGTTAGGGGTTTCACAAACTGAATCAGTACGCGACATTTATATCGGTAGTCTGGACGGATTTCCTGCCAGTGATTTTCCCAATGCTGATTACATTGCACTGGGGCATATTCACAAAGCGCAACAGGTGGCCGGCAATGCGCATATTTGTTATTCCGGTGCCCCCATTCCGCTGAGCTTCGACGAACTCAATCAGCCCAAAAGCATTAATCTGGTGTGTTTTGAAAAGGACAAGCTACATTCCGTTGAGCCTGTCGCTGTGCCCTGTTTTCAGGCCATGAAAAAGCTCAAAGGTAATCTCAATGAACTGGAAGCACAAATTTCCGGATTGGACAAAGAGACTTCCATCTGGCTGAGCCTGGAAGTGACAGAGCAAGACTTTCTGTCGGATCTTCAGCAGCGCTTTCAGCAAATGACAGAAAACACCGCAATCGAAATACTGCAGATCACCCGGGCCAGAAAACATCGCCGAGAGGTGCTAGCGGATGACTATGTAGAAACGCTGAATGAACTGACTCCAATGGACGTATTTGAGCGGCGTCTGGCTCTGGAAGCGTTTTCTGAGCAGGATGAAAAAGCACGGATTGCCCGATTAAAAACCTTGTTTAGCCAGATTGAAACGACGTTGGAGCAGGATAGTGAGCCAGACGGAGGAAGCGCACCATGAAAATTCTGTCACTGGCCTTTTCCAATTTAAATTCATTGCGTGGCAACTGGTTTATCGATTTTACTGCTTCTGAGTTTAGTGATAACAGCCTGTTTGCCATTACCGGCCCCACCGGAGCCGGTAAAACTACACTTCTGGACGCTATCTGTGTCGCGCTTTATCATCAAACACCGCGCCTTGGGGCATTGAGTCAGTCCAGCAACGAAATTATGACCCGCGGATGCGCCGAATCTCGTGCCGAGGTGGAATTTGATGTTAAGGGCAAAGCCTATCGCGCCAGTTGGTCGATGCGCCGTGCCCGGGGCAAAGCCGACGGTAAGTTGCAACCCGCAGATGTGGAACTGGCTGAAGTGCATTCTGGTCAGATCCTGGCGTCGCAAATCAAGCAAAAAGCGGAACTGATTGAACAGATCACCGGACTGGACTTTGCCCGGTTCACGCGTTCCATGATGTTGTCACAGGGGCAATTCGCCGCGTTTTTAAATGCCAGGGAAGAAGAGCGGGCTGCTTTGCTGGAAGAACTCACCGGTACTGAAATATATGGCAAAATCTCTGAACGTGCCGCTGAACAGCGTTCTGAGGCCCGGCGGCAACTGGAACACATGGAAACCCGGTTGGCCAGTGCAGAGCTGTTATCAACAGAAGCCCGTGAAGCATTAACCCAGGAGCTGGATAATACCGATAGCCATCACCAGGCGTTGAAATCACAACTACTCAGTACAGAAAGTCAGTTGCACTGGTGGCAACAACGACAGGATCTGGAACAGCAGTTTCAGCATAGCAAGCAACAACTCAATGAGGCTCAGGTTCAACTGGAAAATCAGGCTGACAGCTTCCTGCGTCTGGACAAAGCCGAAGCGGCATTAACGCTCAAACCGGACTGGCAGGTCATCGTTGACTGTAAATCACAATTGCAGCAAAAGCGTCTGGAAAGTACCAGTGCCGGGCAAGAAAAAGAGCAGTGTCAGTCCCTAAAAATCAACGCAGAGCAGACCCTGCAAGATAAACAAAGTGCCTTTACCGAGGCCAGCAAACGATTAGCCGAAACCGAAAAAATGGTCAGACAGGAACTGATCCCGCTGGAAAAAGATATCAGTGCCGTAGCGTTGCAAATTCAGGAAGGGCAGCGACAACAGCAACAAGGCGAGTCCGCACTTGAGGCATTGCAGACGCAAAAAGTACAACTGCAACAACAGCAAGCCCGACAAGAGGCTGCATTACAGGAGCTCAATGACTGGCTCTCGGACAAAGCCTGGTTAGGGCACATCGGTAATCTGCTTTCTGGCTGGCGGGAAAAGGCGGCACAGCTGCAAAAAACTGCACAGCAAAAACAGCATAAACAACAGCGGCAGCAGGCGGTAAAGCAACAAATAGCAACGCTGGGTGTGGCCATTCAACAGGCTGAAATGCACCTGCAGCAAATATCCGCCAGCCATACTGCCAGGCAGGAGCAATTGCTGCTATTGCAACAACAGCGTGACGACATCATGACAGCGGCGCGCCGAACAGAGCTGGTGGCAGAAAATCAACGTTTAGCCCGGCAATTGCCGATACTTATGCGCTTGCAGGAGCTGCAACGACAATGGCAGACTCAGCAACAGGAATACCGGCAACAGCGTGACTTAGCAGACACCCGAAAAACAGAATTAACTCAGTCAGAACAGCAGGTTGAGCAACTGCGACAAACCTACCAGCAACAAGATAAGTTGCTGAAAAGTCTTACCCGACAACTGGATTTAAGCGCTCAGATTGCTCAGTACCGGGACCTGCTCAGGGCTGGGGAGCCTTGTCCACTATGTGGCTCGGAAAAACATCATCTGGAACTGGCCGGTGTTGATGACACCACGATTTTTGCAGAAAAGCGCGACGCTGAGCGGGAGCTTGAAGAGACAAAAGCGCAGGGAACCGCCGCCCGGGAAGCATTGGAAGCGCTAAGTGAACAGTGTCGTCAGGCGGAGAAAGCCGCACAACAGGCTCAGCAGCAAAGCGAGCTTGTTACACAGCAATGGCAAGATTTGCTGGCAAAACAGGACTTTACCCTTGAGGTGGAGGTTTCAGACCAGCAGGCACTGAGTATCCTTTGCAGTCAAACTGAGGGCCGGTTGTCGACATTGCAAACCCAACTGGAGGGTTACAGCCGACTGCAGGATGCTGCGCTGGAAATGGAAAAACAACTGGCCAGTATCCAGGGGCAATTGTCAGAGGCCGATAATCAATTGCAGGCTAAACAACATCAATGGCAGGTGTATCAGGAACAAAATGAACAGTTATTGCAAGAGTTGGCGCAATCAAACACAGAGCAGCAACAGCAATCGCAGCAGTTGTTAGCGGAATTAGGGCAATTGCCATTACCTGTCCCCATCGAGCAAGTACCCGACCCTGAATGGTTTGAGGAGGTTGCCACACAACAGGCACGGTATCACAGCCGTCAATTGGAGCAGCAGCAATTATCCGGTCAGCTCGACAAGCTGGGGTCAGAGCTTAGCTATCATCAGAGTCAATGCGTTGCGCAACAGTCTCAAAATAAAACCTTGTCGCAAGATCTGCACGACCTGCGTGTGCAGGCGCAACAATTGCGCAGCAGGCAGGAGGTACTGGCGGGTTCACAATCCAGTGAGCAAATTGTGCAACAGGCGCAAACCAGGGTGACTCAATGTCGTGAAGACCTGGAACTACAACGCATTGCTTTGCGGGATGCTGAGCATCGCGATATCAGTATTACAAATCGCCTGGAAAACCTGTCGCAACAGATTCAGGAACTCAGTGAAAAACTCAGCAAGGCAGAGCAGCTTTTTCAGGAGGCATTGAGCCAGAGTCAGTTTGTTGATGAGCAGCAGTTTATGGATGCGCTGTGTTCAACGGAAGAGCTGCAAAAGATGCAGGCCGAAAAACAGCGATTACTGACGGCTGTCCAGAATGCTGCGACCTTGTATGATGCCGTCGAGCAGAAACTGGCGGCGCATCAGAAGCAGAGTGCAGATCCACAGAAACAGGATTTTACCGGGGCTGAACAGGCCGTCAGTTTTTACCTGGCGGAAAAACAGCGACTGGCCAGTGCGTTGCAACAGTGTGCTGAACAACTGGGGGAATTGCGCAATCAGTTGAGCAGAGATGATCAAACCCGGAGCAGCCAGTCGGCGCTGGCTCAGGAGATTGCCGAATTTCGCGTTAGTTATGACGATATTCAATATCTGTATGATCTTATCGGCCATGCAAAAGGTGAGAAATTCCGCAAGTTTGCACAGGGTTTAACCCTGGATAACCTGATCCATCTGGCGAATCGTCGTCTGCAGCAGTTGCACGGTCGCTATTTGTTAACCCGGGAACAGGTAGATGGTTTAGGCATAAAAGTCGTGGATACCTGGCAGGCAGACAGCCAGAGGGATACCAAGACATTGTCGGGGGGAGAGAGTTTCTTAGTCAGTCTGGCCCTGGCGCTGGGCTTATCAGATCTGGTGAGCCATAAAACCAGTATTGATTCTCTGTTTCTGGACGAAGGATTCGGCACCCTGGATGCTGAAACCTTAGATCTGGCGCTGGATACCCTGGACAACCTCAATGCATCAGGTAAAACCATAGGCGTAATAAGCCATATTGAGGCTATGAAAGACCGTATTCCGGTACAAATAAAAGTACTGAAGAAAAACGGCCTGGGGGTCAGCGAACTTGAAGCAAGGTTCCGGGCTGACAGGATTCCCGCCAGCTAAAGCGAATAATGGGCCTGTAAATACAAAGCGCGTGGTTCACCAACAAAATAACGATAATTACCGAACGCATAGTCGGCTCTTTCAGCATAATCCTGATTGAACAGGTTCTTGATGCGCAAGGATAATTTGAAATTGTCACTGACTGGCACGCTGGTACGCAGATTCACCAGTTGGTGGCCCTCATAGCGGGCGCTGTTTTCCGGGTCCAGATAATAGTCATCCAGATAAACCCACTCCAGCTCGGCATTGCCATAGTCTGCCTGCCATTGCAGACTGACACTGGCGTTTTTCTCCGGAGCCGTGTCGATGTGGTTGTGTCTGATGTCTACACCGCGGGCAATGGCGACATTATTTTCATAGCGATGTCGACTGGCATCCAGCGCTACATTAACCCTCCAGTGAGCGGAGAGTTGCCAGTTGACCGCAACTTCCAGACCCTGATGAGAGGTCTTGCCGGCACTGACATTCTGTCGCTCGGTGTCCTGAAATATGTGATCAGACTTACCCATAGCATAGGCACTGATATCATAAAATAAGGCTGCATTTTCCAGGAGGTGCCCACGAAACCCCAGTTCAATGCTCAACATTTTTTCCGCATCCAGCTGCGCATTGCGCTGGTTGTTTTGCAATCTGAATAACTCCGTGGCCTGAGGCGCTCTGAAGCCATGACTCAGTTGACTGTAGAGCATATGTGACCCGGAAATGGCGTAGTTGATACCCAGTCTCCCGGAAAAATTACTAAAATCACGTTGTTGATCGGCGGGGCGGATAAAGCGGCAATCTTCCACATCGGATGCACAGGCTATACCGTCCGCCAGCTTGTTCGTGTAGTCGTATCGCGTATGGTCATAGCGAATACCGGCATTGAGTGTCAGCGAATCGGTTAAATACCATCGGCTGTCAATATAGGGAGAAATTACCCGTGCATTGACGTCGTAATGGTAGTGTTCGCCCTGTGGAATGGAGGCACTGAATTCTTCACTCTGAAATTCACGAAGCCAGCCATGGGTGGCGTCCAGATCCAGACCAAAGGTCAACTGGTAAGTGGTCTTTTTAAGTGTTGCCGCGGTTAACAAACCAACACTGTTATGGCCATTCTCCTCGGTTGCCTGCCATGGCACAAAGTGTTGCAGAAACTGCATATCGTGGGCACGAAAATAGGGTTTTAACACCAGGTCGAATGCGTTAAAGGCAAACTCAATTTGACTGTACCCCTGCATCGAGCGACTGTTCCGGTAGGCTTCCGGGTTGGGGTTAAGGCGTTTTAATGCGTCATCTTTATACGCTTCAAAGCCCTGAATGAAACCGGCAGTTTGCTGGTTCAGATCACTATAAGAAAATACATTTTTGATGTTAAATTGTGAATGTTCTGTTTGATGCAGGACATTGAGTTTGTCCTGACGATAGCCACTGTCAACTTTATAGCCTCCGTCGTCGGTTACCGAACCGTACAGCGCAAACTGGTGCTGTTGAAATTGTTCAGCCATGCGCAGCGAAAGGCGACCAAATTCATTGGGACCAGCTTCCATATCGGCGGAAAAACGGGGCAATGAAGCAGGATCGGGAGAAACAACATTGATCACGCCGTGTACTGCATTACTGCCATAGATCACGCTTGCCGGTCCTCTGACAACATCAATAGCTTGCGCTTGGTTAGCATTGACATCAAATAACTGATTGGCGTTGCAAAACCCTGGCGCCCGGACACTGATGCCATCCTGTGCAACCAAAAATGCGCCACAGCTTCCGGCACCGGTTAACACCGGAGAGCGTATTGCGGTGAGGTGTTCCTGACCATTGCCACGGCTAATCCAGACACCCGCTACCTGATGCATAATTTCGCTGAAATGGGTGCTTTGGGTCTGGTTGATGTCCTGTTGTGAAACCCGGGTAATATTGCCTGACAACGCGCTTAATGTGGTGTTAGTGCGTGTGCCGGTAACAACGATGGATTCCAGACTTTCATCCGGTTGCTGAGCATGAATTAAAGGCGAAAACAGCATGGCAAACGCCAGACCGGTTAGCAGGTGTTGTGTCATAGAAAAATTTCATGGCGAAAGTAGGTCGGTATTTTTACTGAAATTGACGTCGAATGGAACCATGCCCGAACAATCTGTCCAAAGATGCTAAATGTGCTGAAAAGCGTTGAACGGTGGTAAATTAACTTGATTACACATTGGCACTGTTCGACTCCTGCGCCCTGAGTGCAGAATTCATTATTAATGAACCGCGTTCAATTAAATAACTGACTCAGGTTTGGTAAATGACAGAGCTATTTTTGAGAGGCAAAGTGATAATTTTTGCGACAGGAGCAATGACAGGCTGCGAGCTTCGCAACCTGTCATTTTCTGTAACTGCTATACCATGACTTCTTTCCATTTCCCGGTACGAAAAATGACAAAGCCTACGATGGCAATCATAGACTCAGCGACGAGAATGGCCATATAGACACCTTCTGCCTGAAAATGCCATTGCGTGGCCAATACCCAGGCAAGTGGGATCTGTGTTAGCCAGTAACAGAAGAAGTTAATTCTGGTAGGGGTCATTGTATCTCCCGCACCATTAAATGCCTGTACCAATATCATACCTATACTAAAGAAACCGTAGCCGTAGGCCACCATTCTCAAACAGGAAACACCGCTGGCGAGTACCGCCGGATCCTGGGTAAACAAGGCAATGATTGGTGACGCAAAAACAATAAAAACAACCGCGACAGTTAACATAAAAATCAGGTTAAATTTGGCGATTGTCCAGACTGATCTTTCAGCTCTTTCCGGCAAACCTGCTCCCAGGTTCTGACCCACTAACGTGGCGACGGCATTACTGAGACCCCAGGCGGGAAGTATGGTAAACATCACAACCCGGATGGCGATGGTATAACCTGCTACCGCTGCACTGCCGAAGTCAGAAACGATGCGGACTAACACCACCCAACTGGCAGTGGCAATCAAAAACTGCAAGATCCCGCCGGTTGATACCTTGATAAGGTCTATTAGTACGGCGGTTTTTAGTCTGAGATGTTGCCAGCCAATGTGTATTCGACTGCCGGCATTAAACAGATGCCACAATTGATATATTACGCCCACACCCCGGCCAATACAGGTTGCTACAGCCGCACCGGTTACCCCCATTTCCGGTGCAGGTCCCAAGCCAAATATCAGGATAGGGTCCAGCAGGATATTGATACCGTTTGCCAGCCATAACGACCGCATGGCAATCGATGCATCACCGGCCCCGCGAAATATAGCATTGATGATAAACAGGTACAGAATGGTAATCGCACTACATAACATAATGGTGGTGTAGTTCTCTCCCATGGCCACCACGGCGCTGTCTGCTCCCATCAGGCGTAAAATATCTGCAGCAAAGAAGGCGCCACTTAAGGCCACCAACAGGGCAACCAATAAGCCCAGCCATAGTGCCTGTCCGGCCAGTAGTGTGGCTTTTTCTGGTTGCTTTTCACCAATGCGTCTGGCGACCAATGCCGTTACCCCCATACTTAACCCGATGGCGATGGCATAAATCAGGGTTAAAACCGCTTCAGTGAGACCTACCACGGCGACCGCCTCATGGCCAAGAGAGGATACAAAAAAGATATCGACGACAGCGAAAATGGATTCCATCGCCATTTCCAGCACCATGGGAACCGCTAACAAAAAGGCAGCGACGCCGATAGAGCCTTGAGTAAAGTCGTATTGCACATTGCCTTTGACCGCTTGTTGAAACAGGTGCCAAAGTCCAGGTTTATTCGTTTGTTTTGTCATTGCTTAATCCACTAAGCGAATAGCATGCAGGCGTATTTCTGCAGCTGATTTAAAAAATAGTCAGTAATGCACAGTACCTTTTCGGGACTGATGGTTTGCTCTGAGGTTGGTGAATGTGTCTTTTATTGCGTCAGGTTAGCTGACTTTGGAAAGGACACTACAGACCGGTTGTGCGGGCACAATATCAGCGCAAATGAAGTGGATTACATTGTTCATTGGACTGCTCCGGTGAAAGTAGTAGGCAGAGCTTGACCTGATAATGCGATTAAGTCAACGGCTTTTTTGAAGGATTACAAATTGATACACAGACTATAATAACCGGTTGCGGCAAACAAAAAAGGCGCTCTTAGCAAAGAGCGCCTTGTATTTCGTATACTACTGACTAATTAGTCACAGGAAACTGCGTCACCTGCAACTACTTCAGAGAAGACCGAGGTTTCGATATTGGTGAATTCAACATTATCGATTACCCAGCCAAACTCATTGGCCGTAAAGTCAGAAGAAATTCTGAAGCGGAACTGTACTGTTTGTCCGTTCAGAGCATCGCCGAAGCTGATAGATTCCATGTTACCGTTGAAGGTCGCCAGGTCGCCATTGATGCCGGTGAATACCGGACGTCCTTGCAGAGCTTGCGAGGAGTTTTCGATCAGTTCGTCGTAGTTGTAACCTACTGCGAAGGTACCGCCAGCTTCCAGAACATCCATCCAGGCGCCGCCGTTGATGCTGATCTCAACAACACCACCATCCCATGCTTCTTCTAACCAGTAGAAGTGCCAGAAGTTGATGGAGAAGTCCTGACCATAGGCAACTTCAACCATGTCGGTTTCTACGGCAACGTCAGACTGGAAGGCGTTGTTATTCAGGTACATGGCTTGCGTACCTAAATCTACGTCAGGGTTAAACGCCTGGAAGAAACCGATGTTTACGGTGTCAAAGCCTTGCGTACCAATGGCAGCGTCACCACCATACATGACGTTTTCTTTGAAGTTATCCAGCGTCGCCAGGGTTTCCATATTGTCGACGGCTGAGCTTCCATCAAGCGCTAACTTGACGAAGTCATAGTTGACGGTTACAGAAGCGGATAAGTCCGCAGGTTCTACAATTTCATCACCTTCAACCAATTCAGGGAAGGTTACACCGAATTCAATAGTGTCACCTGTGCCGGCAGAATTAAGCGTAAAGGCGATATCACCGCTGCTAACTTCTTCAAATAAACCGACTTCACCAAATGTCACCATACCATCATTAGCGAGGGTAACATCATGGTCACTAAGAACCTGAACTTGTGCAGTGATGCCGCTCAGTACTTCACTACCATTATTCATGATAGAGAAAGATACATTGGCAGTTTCACCCGCATCCAGAACGTCATCGGCTGTACAAACAGCCAGTCCGTCCTGAGACAGGGCCAGGTCACTGGCGCTATATGAAGCAATTTGAGTTGCATAAGATTCAGTGACACCTGAGTTATCATCGCTGAAACGCTCCGGAGATACTGCGCCAAAGCCCATGCCACGGCGTGCAAATGCTGTCACTGCTGCGTTGAAATCATCGGCACTATTAGCCAGCATAACCGATAAGATTGCATCACGTGCTTCTGTATAGGTAGGTGCAATCGGCGTGGCTTTATAGCCGGCTACCAGGTAATCAGCCATGCGCGATTGTGCTTCATCAAACTCATACATGTTCAGTAAGCTTGCGTATACGTCCCATAATACAGCGGCCCACATTTCACCGGCACCGTGCGGTGAATCGCCATTAGTTGGCGACAATCCGGGCACTTCTGCACCTGCAGTAATGTGCTCAAAGGTCAGTGGGTTGATGTCCATATTCGTTGAATATGGTGCACGGCGGATACCCGTGTAGAAATCTTCTACATAAGTACCGGTAGCAAATGGCAGTTGCCATTCTTCGTTGCCTTCGATATTGCCATCTTCAGCTTTAACAATCAGCATCAGGCTGTGGAAATCACCCCAACCTTCACCCATTGAGCGGCCCTGGAAGTTAATTAAACCACTGGCGTTACCCACCAAACGATTTGAAATATAATGACCCCATTCGTGAGCAATAATACCGTTGTCAAAGGAAGAATCTTTCAACGGGAATTTGCTGAAGATTTCAGCGGTTACCTGCTGGCCTGCTGCCATACGGGCGTACAGGGCCTGACCTTCTTCATAATTCAAACCTAAATTAGGAATGGTAACTGATGTATCAGTACCACCCATTGGCGCTGGCGTACCATCGTCAACGTTGTTTACAACGATTGCGCCAATGGCACCTGCCGCCTGAGCGTTGAGCACTTTCTGGGTAAATGCACAACTACCACGGTCAATAATGGCGATGCGGCCTTCCAGCGCATAACCATTGACCGCTGCTTCACAGCCATCAAATTCTGAACCGCTGTCTACTGCGTTGTCATCGTGCAAACGTCTCAGGTTAGCACTAACGCCGGTGTATTGTTGCGGACCAAAAGAAGATAATTGCGTTGATTGCATCACACCTAGAGAGCCTGGGTGAGAAACGATATTAATGCCCTGATCAACACCATTTACTGCATCTTTCGAGGTATACAGATATTGCTGCATGCGCGGGCTGCCACCGTCGGCTGGTGTAGACATGTTAGCATTATTCAGGCCAGAATAATCCTGTGCCTGCACTTCCAGTGGGTCACCTTCAACACCACCGCGACCGTAGTTGTCTAACTGAGCGTTACCTGCAGCTTCATCGAAGCCATGGTCGTACCACCAGTCATGCATGAAGTTGTTCACTACGAACATGTTAACAACCGCAGACTGACGATTAACAAAGCTGTTAGCACGCTGTGTTTCATCAAATGGGTAGTCAAAAGTCATATCCGAAGTGGTTGACACTATGATATCACCTGCGTTGTAACCTTGTGGTGCCACTACGTCAGCGTAAGCCAGCACGTTGTTACCATAGGTATACATATCATCGGCAGTCAACCAGGGATCGTCAGTACTGATTTTGCTGTAGTTACCCACTGTCACCAGCGGCTGCTCTGCATATTCAGTGGTATCGTTACCCTGCACTAACGCTGGAATAACATCGCCATGTGGGCCTTCATAAGGGAAGCCATCAGCTTCTGCCCAGACGCGATAAGTGAATTCCGCGTTATTGCTTTCACTGGCGTGAGAAATCAGGTTGTTGCGGAACAGAACTTTGCCGGTATTACCAACAACAAAGCCATAATCAACACTGTCCAGTGGGTTTTCGATATGGGCTAATTTCACTTCGACGTAGTGAGCTGCCACCAGTTCACCGTTGATATCATAAAACACCTGCTTGGCACGCGGTTGACCTACCACCTGCTGGCCTGCGGTCGTTGTAGCGTCAAACAGGATATAGTCGCCTTTTTTCTCAGCGATGTTTAAGGTCGCCTGAGTTTTACCGCCACTCAGATCCGCGATCGCTTTCAGAACCGCTGCTTCAGGGGTGCTGAAACTACCGAAAAGTTGCAGTGCCTGGGCCGCTGTTACTTTATTGCCCAGGTAGCCAGAACCGGCAACCAGGTTGTGTTCACGGTCCATAACGATGTTGTATTCTTTATTGAAAACCGCAACGCCATTTAGTTGCTGACGATATTTCGCAACTAACGGACCCTTGTTAGTATCGTGAATGTAAGCAAGCTGTGCGCGGTTTACGGCATTTTCTTCAGAGCTAAACCCTGTTAGGGAGTTCAGGTAATAGGAGGCCGCATAGGCATTTTTATGCTCTGGCGCAATCATGCTTAAGTTGGGTTTGCTTTGGCCTTTTGGTGCCCAAAGGAAAGTGGCTTTACCCATTTTGGCATCAAAGTGACTTTTTAATCCGGTAGTGGTGGCACGCTCGGCCAATGCCTGTTCACGTGCTGCTACTGATAAACTGTTCGCCTTGAATTGGCTTGCCGCAGCGTGGTCAAAATTAGAAAGCGTATGAGAATGAGCGTGGTTTAAACTGGCACTTGCCGCAGTCGAAGAGAGTGCTGCGGATACCAGCAACGCCACAGTTGAGGGACGAAGCTTGTTCATTGTTATTCCTTCATGTTTGGATATGTTTTTGGATTTGCTCCCGATTAATAACGTCCACTCTCCAAAGGCTTTTTCCGCCAATTTTGTTCTGTCGCAAGAGTGAAAATCTCGATGAGCGGTTAGCACTTTACCCCGCAGTTGCACAAAAATGCAATACTGATTTACGCAATTAGTTCACGCTTGTTCACAATAATTTACAAATTGATTCAGTTTCATTAACTGAACCCAGGTTGTCAGCTCAGACAGGTGGATTGGAGATCAGTAACGTTAGCCTGAAATCCCTGAAGTGTCGGTGTTTTATGCTGAAACTCGCGGGGTGCGGCACAAACTGCGCAATATCCGGGCGCAGCTCCAGGGTCAAAGTATCGTCAGTAAAGCCTGTTAATTTGCTGGTGCTGAAACCCAGATAACGTTTTACAAAGGGGTAGATAGCCTTGTACAGGGTTTCTTTGGCGGAAAATACCAGGGTAAAACCGGCTACAAAGTCTATGTCTGCAGCCTCTAAAACGGCCATTTCCTGTTGGTCGATAATTTTTGACTTGATGCGTGCTATTCGGGAAGCAGAAAGTTCGACTTCCAAATCAACCCCTACGAATTGCGCGTTATTACTGGCAACGGCCACAGCAAGGTGGTTTTTATGGGAAATTGCGCCACGAACCCCCCCTGGCCAGATGGGAGAGCGGTCGGTATTGCTGCCCACAACATGATGCTCGATACCCTGCACGGCTAAAGCCGCAGCGCTGCACAATCGGCCAGTGATAAATTCTGCCTGTCGGGAGGCGTTTGCCGAAACCAGGGGCGATGGTAACCAGGCTTTATACTGTTGTATATAATCAGTTCGGGTGTCCTCTGCGGAGGGAATTTCCGCAAAGAACAACGGCACCGGCTGCCCGGCTATTTGCCAGTCAAGGCGCGTAACAGGGGGCAACCCGGGTAAGTTGTTCGCGGTTATTGTCATTGCACAATCCCCACCGATTTTACCTGTGCCCATACTTTTTGACCTGTTGCCAGTCCCAGTGTATCCAGAGATTTTCGGGTGATTTTGGCAAACAATCTTTGCTCACCACAGGCCAGGGTAAGCAGGCAGGTTCCGGGTTCATCTCCCGTCTGAATCTGGCTAATCTCGGATGCTATTTTGTTTAATATACTGGATTGTGTTTCCTGAATCCGGCTGATGCTGACATCCCTGGCACACACACAAAGCCGCACTGTAGCACCGGGTGACAGGTTGTGACTGGCCACCCAGATGTCGCTGGAATCCACTTTGACCTTCGCTAAGTGGTAGTCTTGCTCAACAGATTCCACCTGACCCTGCAGTAACGCAGTGCAATCACCGGACAAGTCAGATAGCGGTTGCCTAAAGATTGTATTCACCGCGCCAACGGTTTTAACGTGTCCTTTATCCATAATGATCACCTGCTCAGCAAGGCGCGCCACTTCCAGTTCTGCGTGGCTGACATAGAGCATCGGGATGGCGAGAAACTGTTGTAAAGACTCGATATAACTAAGGATTTCCCGCTTTCTGTCTGTGTCCAGTGCGGATAAAGGCTCATCGAGCAACAATATGTCCGGATTACTTAGCACCGCACGGGCAATGGCGAAACGTTGCTTCTCTCCCCCTGACAGCTGATCAGGGCGATGGGATAGCAAGGGGCTGATGGCTAACACCTCCAGCAACTCCTGCAGCTGTTTCTCTGCCAGCGGTGTTCGGGTTCTGCGCTGCGCATATTGCAGGTTTTGCTCCGCCGACAAGTGAGGAAACAGGCTGGGTTCCTGAAACACGTAACCAATTTTGCGCTGATGGGCAGGTACAAAAATATGGCTGTCCTGATAGGTGTCTGCGGCGATGCGAACTCTGCCCTGAGCCTGCGTCTCCAGCCCGGCTATACAACGCAATAGCGTGGTTTTCCCGGAACCGGATGCGCCATAAATGGCGGTAATGCCGGTGCCGGGAATGTGCAAATCCACATCGAGCTCAAAGTGTTGTGCTGCCCCTGAGTTGCGGGACAGTTTCAAACTGATTTCCATGTCTGTCTCGACCGGGTTAATTACCATAATTCATGCCCGTCAGTCGCCATTTTTTCTGAAAGCTGTAGAGAAACAACAGCACCGTGAAGGAAAAAATTAACATTAACTGCGAAAGGTTGTGGGCACTGGCGTAATCCAGTGCTTCGACGTGATCGTATATTTGTACCGACACGACCTTGGTTTCGCCTGGAATATTGCCACCAATCATTAAAATAACGCCAAATTCACCGACGGTATGGGCAAAACCCAGAATCGCAGCACTGATAAATCCCGGCCGCGCCATCGGCAGGGCAATACTCAAAAACCGATCAACGGGTGTTGCTCCCAGGGTCGCTGCCACTTCGAAGTGACGTTCGTCTATGGCAGCAAACGCATTTTGAATCGGCTGAACCACAAAGGGCAGTGAATAAAACAATGAGGCCACCACCAACCCCCAAAAAGTAAAGGGTAACGTCCCCAGCCCCAGGGCTGTGGTAAATTGTCCAAATGCGCCGTTAGGGCCCATAAATAATAACAGGTAAAAGCCCAGCACCGTGGGCGGTAAGATCAGGGGCAGTGCCACAATCGCCCCAATGATGCCTTTAGCAGGGGAGTGCGTCCGTGCCAGCCACCAGGCAACGGGCGTACCTATGAGCAACAACAGCACAGTAACGACACTGGCAAGTTTTAAGGTGAGCCATAGGGTGGTGATATCTGCTTCAGAGAGCAACGTTAATTCCCCTCAGGTGTATCGTAGCCGAATGCCCGGATCATGGCGGCCACTTCGGCAGATTGCAAGTACTGGTAAAACTGCAGCGCCGCAGCATTGTGCTGCGCCTCTGTTAACAACACCGCATCTTGCAGAATAGGGGCGTAATAGGTTTCGGGAATAATCCACCAGGAGCCTTTGTTTTGTTCCGCCAGAGTTAAAACTTGCGACAGGGCAACAAAACCCAGTTGCGCATTTCCGGAACGCACGTAAGCAAAGGCCTGTGCAATGTTTTCGCCAGTCACCCGTTGCCTGGAGGTCAGTATTTCCGGGTATTGCTGTTGTAAATAGTGCTGAGCCGCCAGTCCGTATGGTGCGGTTCTGGGATTGGCAATCGCAATCTTATCAAATTGCAGCTGTTGCCAGTCGGGAGGCGTTGTTTGCAATAACCGCGGATTGCCAGACCAGAGTACCAGTTTTCCGATCCCGTAGGTAAAGCGGCTGGATTCTATTGCAAACCCTTCAGCGACCAGCTTTTCGGGTTTATCTGTGTCTGCCGACAGGAAAATATCAAAAGGAGCGCCTTGCCTGATTTGTGCATAGAATTTGCCGGAAGACCCCAGCGACACCCTTATGTTGTCAGTGGTGTGCGGATAACTGGCAACAATCGCTTTTACCGGCGCGGCAAAGTTCGATGCGACAGCCAGCTTTATAGTTGTTTCTGCCACACTTGCGGATGCGGGCAACAGCAGCAATAGGCAACATAATAAACGTACAATAAGCAGAGTGATTCCTCAGGATTAAAAACGGCATATTTTAGGTTATTTTGGTGCAGCAAAATAGCCCTGACAAGTATTGCGATAACGGCGTTAACTTTTGTATGCTGTGCTACTTTTCGCATATATGGGGATAAGGATGGCGAACATCAATAAAGTGGCGATTGTTGGCGGTACTCACGGCAATGAATACTCCGGTATTTATTTATTACGGCAATGGCAAAAGCACGCTGAATCGGTAAACAGGCCGAGCTTTGATACAACCTTGTTGATGGCAAACCCTCATGCCTATGAGAACAACACCCGTTATGTCGATAGTGATTTGAACAGACAGTTTTTATTACATTTGTTGCAGGATGAAGGGCTTAACAACACTGAGCAGCGCCTGGCGAAGCAGATCAATCAACAACTGGGGCCACGAGGACAGGCCAGCACCGATCTGATAATTGATTTACACAATACCACCTCCAACATGGGGCCTTCATTGATCCTGTTGCAATCAGACGAGTTTAATTTACGGATGGCCGGCTATCTGAAGATGCAGATGCCTGAAGCCGTGATTGTGATGGAGGTTGATGTACCGCTGGAGAAACAACCCTATTTGTGTGCCATCGCGCAGCAGGGAGTTATTGTCGAGATTGGACCTCAACCACAATCGGTGTTGCGCCATGATGTACTGGACTGGATGCAGACCATGACGATGCACCTGCTGGACTATGTAGAGCTTTATAACACCCACTCGCTGCCTGACCTGCCCGATGTTATTGAAGCCTTTACCTATACTGAAACCCTGAAGTTACCAGAAGATGAGCATGGTGAACGGTTAGGTATGGTACATCGGAATGTCCAGGACCGGGACTTTCAACCGGTGCAACCCGGAGAGCCCATAATTGCTCTGTTTGATGGTGGCGAAATTTGCTGGCATGGGGATTATGAGGCCTACCCACACTTTATCAATGAAGCCGCCTATTACGACAATAATTTAGCCATGTCGATGGCTAAAAAGATTAGCTTACCCATTCCCTGAGGTGCATCTCTGAGTCCGGTTTCCCGGACTCCATCCGTTATTCTTTAGCCTGGCTGACCCTGGCTTCTACGTGTGCGTTGATGTAGCCACTGATATTATCCATAGAGAGTGAGGTTGCGATAGCGGATTGTTCTGTGAAAGACAAGGCAATGGCAAACTGACGCTGATTATTGCTGAAAACCGACAGGCTGCGCTGAGCTGCCACTGCAATTTGCGCCTCCACTAAATCACGGTATTCGGTTTTTTGAGTGAGATCGCTGTCGCTGACAATTTCATCCAGTTCCGGTTTAAATGGCTGAAAGGCGCCCTGAGGAAATTGCAGTTTGCCCTGTTTTAACTCAAACTTTTGACCCGACACCAGGTAATGGCTGGTGTAACTGATTTTATCTGCACTATTTTCACTTTGCGCAGTTTGCTCAACAATATAAACCCCATTTTGACCCACCACTTCAAACAGCGCATTGTTATCATCAATGGGGGTTGCTACCAGTGCGGTGGTTTCATCTACGCCAAAACCAAACCTGGCATCCGACGCTAATACCAGTTTTGCCAGGCGTAGTTGACGCCCACGCTCCGAAAAATGTGTGTCTAACACGCCATAAGGAAAGAACTTTAAGCCACCTTTACTGTGGTAGCTAACGGGCCGCACAGTGGCATGAGGATCAACCCGTTCAATCCAGGGCGCTTTTTCTTCTGTACCAGCCAGCAACGCACCGTCACTGGTACCGCCGGTGATCATGCCTGCCTCGCCCGTGCCGGGTTTACCACTTTGCACTGCCGTGCCTGCTGAAGTGCCGGAGATCACCAGTTGTCCGGCGTTAAATTTGTCGCGCAATGCTGCCAACCATGGGCGGTCTTTGTCTTGCGCCGTTACAAAGGACTGCCAGGTCAGGCTTTGATCGCCACCATTAAAGAACACCCCGTTTGCCTGTTGTGCCAAACTCACCAGCTGCTCCGGAGCATCACAAAACTGTTGCTGATATTCTGCCAGATAGGGATACACAGCTTGCCGGTTATAGACGCCCACATAATCCGCCCTGGCCTGTGCTAAATCCGCACATTTTCCCTCATCCAGCAATTTTGCCAGGGTGGCCTCAACGGGTAACCAGATGGCTTTCGCTCCCAATTGCGTGAAGATATTAAGATAATAATCCGTGGCCGCAAAGACGTCATATCCGGATGCAGTTGATATCAGAACAACCGGCTGTTGTCCTTCTGGTGTTACTTTTTTCAGTGCTGCCATAAAACCCGCGTAAATTAACTTACTGCTTTCATGGCGGGTATGCTCTATGGATGCCTGTTCACGGATAAAGTTGCCGCTGGCATCAACAGACGGCGCCTCTAACAGATCATTGATGGGGTAATACAGGTGATCTGGCAAGGTTTTCAGTAACTTACTGGCGTTAGTGGACTGATCTCCGACATTGATTGCAAAGCCTTTTAACTTGTCGTGAAATTGCTCTTTCGCAAATATTTGATTGGGATAATGTTTGGCAAAGTTTTGTAAGACGTTCAGCAGTGCGGCTTTGAGCACAGTATCACTGTCTTTCCACAAGCTCAGAGACTGTAATTGTTGCAGCGCTGCAGCCGACACCCGGTAGCTATTTTGTTGCTTGGCGCTGTCTGGCCAGTTGGTTTCGTCTGTACAGGCACTGGTGCCGTAGGAACCACAGGTTTTCCAGCTTCCGCCCACTAAAAATAGCTGACTTTGGGCCCACGTCGCACTGGAAAACAATAAAAACAGAAGTGCTGTACCGGTTTTGACAAACATTCTTACAAACCTTTGATATTGAGGAACAGGCTAAGAATAGCCACTTAACCGCCAGGCGTCTAATGGAATTTAGTTGTGATTAAAACCATTAATATCAAGTAATTCAATAACTTGAATAAATATTTAAGAAATAAGAATAGACTTCTGAGTTTATCCGGATTGGGTGCAATGCTATGCAGGAGCATCGCGTCGTGTTTTTTTGTTCAGGGTGTCTTCATTTTGCGTAGAAAAATGTCGCGGCTCGTGATTGAATAGTGCAGTGATATGAAAGGCATATCATCCTCATACCCTAAAAAATAATCATAAACAAACAAGGATATGAATATGCATACTTCCAGATTGGCGAAATCTGCGCTGGCACTCGCTATCGCATTGGCTTTAGGGGCTTGCTCGCAGCAGGCCAGCGACGAACAGGTAAATAATGTTGCTGCCGCAGATAGCACAGCGCAGGTGCAAAGCAGCGAAACGGCAATAGACCAAAACAACCCGTTTTTCAGTACCTATCAGACACAGTTTCAAATCCCGCCTTTCCAGGACATTAAAAATGAGCACTTTATGCCTGCATTTGAGCAGGGGATGGAAGTGCATCTGGCAGAAATCGACGCTATCGTAAATAACCCTGAAGCGGCTACCTTTGAGAACACCATCGAAGAGCTGGAGCGCACCGGAAAACTGCTGAGTAAAGTACAGCGAGTATTTTATAATCTGGCGGGTTCCAACACCAATCCGGAGCTGCAGAAGTTGCAGCGAGAGCTGAGTCCATTGGTGTCTGCCCATTACGACAAAATCAGTCTGAACGAAGGCCTGTTTAAACGCGTTGATGCGGTGTGGCAGGCCCGGGACAGCATCGAACTGACAGCGGAAAAACGCAAATTTCTGGAAGATACGCATCGTAGTTTTGTGCGCAGTGGCGCGCTGTTAGATGCGCAACAAAAAGCCAAACTGACCGAAATAAACGGTAAAATTTCAGAGTTAACCACCGAATACGGGCAAAACCTGTTGGCGGAAACGAATGGTTTTGAATTGATTCTGGCGAAATCCGATCTGGATGGTCTGTCTGATGGAGTAGTTCAGGCGGCGTATGAAACCGCACAGCAAAAAATGGCTGCCGCGGAAACTGAAGAAGACAAAGCGAAATATCAGGACAAGTACGTATTTACCCCACATCGCAGCAGTATGTATCCTTTCCTGACGGAATCCACCCGCCGGGATTTGCGGGAACAACTGTACAATTCCTATATTTATCGCGGTGACAATGACAACGAGACGGATAACAAAGGGGTTGCTGCACAATTGGCCAAACTGCGGGCTGAGTGGGCGCAGATTATGGGCTACGAAAATTATGCCGCTTATGTGCTGGAAGAGCGCATGGTGAACACGCCACAAGGCGTATACGATCTGTTGATGCAGTTGTGGCGTCCGGCGCTGGCCCGGGCAAAAGCCGAAGTAGCCGATATGCAGGCCATGATTGAGGCCGAAGGTCACGACTTCAAATTTGCTGCCTGGGACTGGTGGCAATATGCAGAAAAAGTGCGCAAAGCCAAATACGACCTGGACGAGGCCAGCCTGAAACCTTATCTGACTTTGGATAACGTGTTAAAAGGCGCATTTGATACCGCCAACAAACTGTGGGGACTGACCTTTACCGAATTACACGATATCGATGTCTATCATCCGGATGTTCGGGTCTGGGAAGTGAAGGACAAAGACGGCAGTCATTTGGGGATCTTCATGGGTGACTATTACACCCGTTCCAACAAACGCGGTGGCGCCTGGATGAGCAGCTTTAAAGGCCAGTCGAATCTGGATTTACGAGAGCGTCCGGTGGTGGTCAATGTCTGTAACTTCTCGCCGCCTGTGGGAGATGCCCCGGCGTTGCTCAGTTTTGACAATGTAACCACTTTGTTCCATGAGTTTGGACACGCTCTGCATGGGTTAGTGACAAATACCACCTATGGCAGCATGTCAGGCACTTCCGGTCCCCGTGATTTCACTGAATTTCCGGCGCAAATCATGGAGCACTGGGCCAGTGAGCCGCAGGTGTTAAAAACCTATGCCACTCACTATCAGACGGGTGAGCCTATGCCGGACGAACTGATTGATAAACTGCTCAAGTCTGCGAAATTTAATCAGGGTTTCGCCAACACCGAATATCTGGCAGCATCGTTGCTGGACATGGACTGGCATACGCTGTCTGCTGAAGATGACATGCAGGACGCCGACGAGTTTGAAAAATCCTCGATGCAACGCATTGGTCTGATTGACGAAATTGCACCGCGTTATCGCTCTACCTATTTTTCCCATATCTTTGCCGGAGGTTATGCCGCCGGATACTACAGCTATGTGCATTCAGCGGTACTGGATTCGGATGGCTTTGCGGCCTTCAAGGAAACCGGCGATATCTTTAATCAGGATTTAGCGCAAAAATTCCGTACCCATGTACTGGAAAAAGGTTCAACCGAAGAAGCCATGACACTCTATAAAAAGTTCCGTGGCCGGGAGCCGGAAATTGACGCACTGTTAAAAGTACGTGGTTTAGACGGCTCAACCGATTAAACCCTGCTCAGTTTGATATTGACTCATCATGGCCCGGTTTACCGGGCCAGTTTTTTTGTGGCTTGTAACTCATGAAAATTTATCATTGCCTGTTAACACTGATTCTCGTGTTTGTTGGTATTCACGCGACACCGGTGGCGGCACATCCTCAGGACGAGGACATTATTTTGGATATTGAACAGGGACAGTTATTGATTGACGGTGAAACCCTGGATGAAGAATATCTGGCGGCCTTAAAACGCCAAAGAATGCGCAAATTGGCCGCCATGAGCTGGTCAGAAAAGTTCTGGTTGTATACAAAGGCTGGATTTGAACACATTATTCCCAAGGGACTGGATCATATTTTGTTTGTCCTGGGGCTGTTCTTTTCCAGTCTGATGCTGGGCGCGTTGCTTTGGCAGGTAACGGCCTTCACCCTGGCTCATTCTGTTACGCTTGGCCTGGCTGCGTTGGGCATTGTCCTGGTGCCGGGCAGTATTGTTGAGCCGTTGATAGCCTTGTCGATTGTGTGGGTTGCCGTTGAAAATTGTGTGTTTAAACAGGCGTCAAAGTGGCGTCCAGCCATCGTTTTTGGGTTTGGCTTGTTACACGGTTTAGGCTTTGCCTCGGTGTTAAGTGATTACGGACTGCCTAAAAACGATCTGGTCCCGTCCCTATTGGCCTTTAACCTGGGGGTAGAGCTGGGGCAAATTGCCGTACTGTTGTTGGCATTTGTGGGCACCTATCTGTTCAGAAATCGCCATTGGTATCGCAGTCGGGTACAGATCCCCTTGTCGCTATTGATTGCCACTGTGGGGGCTTACTGGTTTATTGAACGGGTGTTTCTGTAACCAGGCTAAAAATGTCCGGAATTGTCACCGGGATGACATTTGCCGAAAAAGTAACCGGATACAATCAGCTTGTTTTGGTTATTTCGGAATTGATCATGAAGAGTTTTGTTGAACAACTGGCCACTTACGCGGAGTACCATCGGGACTCCCGTAATATATTAACCCATTTAGTGGGTGTGCCTGTCATTGTGTTTGCCGTAATAGTGTTGTTGTCCCGACCTGTATTTGACCTTGCTGGCTATGCGGTCACTCCGGCGATGGCCTGCTGTTTAGCGGCATCCTTGTACTACCTCAGACTAAATCTGGTGTTTGCAACGTTGATGGCTGTGCTTATGGCTACCGGCATTTACTATGCGATGGACATCGCCGCCGCATCAACCCTGCTGTGGTTGAGTACCGGGGTAGGTTTATTTGTACTGGGCTGGATTGTGCAATTCATCGGTCATTATTTTGAGGGTAAAAAGCCCGCCTTTGTGGATGACTTAATGGGCTTGCTGATTGGTCCTTTGTTTGTGTTGGCAGAATTACTGTTTTTACTGGGCCTGTATCCATCCCTCAAACAGGACATTGAACGCCGCGCCGGCGCCGTGAGAACAGGCTCGCCTTCTGCGAACACACTTTAGTATTGCAGGCGCCATCTTTTCGTTTTCGCGATTTGAAGCTGGCGTTCTGTCGACCAAAAAGCCACAATAGTGTTTAACATTTTCTCAACGCGTTAAACACTATGAAAAAATCCTATCTCGATATTACCGCTGATTTAAATGAGTACTTGCCTCAGGTGCGAAAAGGGGTGCCGGATGTCATGAAAGGCTTTTCGGAAATGGCCAAAGCTGCAACGGCAGACGGTGTACTGAATAAAAAGACCAAAGAGTTGATTGCCTTAGCTATCGGGGTAGCAGTGCGATGTGATGGCTGTATCGGATTTCATGCCAAGGCCTTAGTTAAGCTGGGGGCAACTCGAGAAGAGATCGAAGAGGTGTGCGGTATGTCTGTTTACATGGGCGGTGGACCGTCACTGATGTACGCGGCGGACGCGTTAAAAGCCTTTGATGAATTCAGTCAGACAGACAAGTCCTAAGCCTGCTGATGGATGTGAATAGATAATATGGCGATGCCAGACGCAACACTGCCTGCTTATACGGTGCGTTCATTGCTCAATTATCTGGATGCTCAGGGGCTGCCCAGAGCGCAGTTGTTAAGCCAGTTAAACTGCAATGATGCGCAACTCAATGATCCGGAAGCCTGCTTTGCGGTGCAACACTACGAGACCATGCTGCATAATGCGGCTGATACGCTTGATAGTGCCAATATAGGCTTTCGTTTTGGCCGGGCGTTTGAGCTGAGTATCTGGGGACTGTTGGGCTTTATTGTGGCGGCCGCACCGGATTTGCGACAGGCTTTGGCCTTGCAAAAGCGTTATCAATGTTTACTGGGCAATTCCGGACTGGCCTATCATGAGACTCAGGAAGAAGTCACCATTATGCGTTGGTTGTCTGAGTGCTGTCACAGTGCCCATAGCACCGAGCAGGTGATTACCGCCTGGCTGGCGTTTGCGTTTCAGTATACGCAATCTGACGCCACGCCCCTGAGTGTCCATTTTACCCATGAAGCACTGGTGGACCCGGCGGAGTATCAGGCATTTTTTCGTTGCCCGGTGTACTTTAATGCTGAGTTTAACGGTATCAAAGTGCACACCGAACTGCTGGCCCTGCCGCTTCGCACTTCGAACTCAGAAGTTCTCAATGTACTCTGTGCCCATGCTGAGCAGCGCTTGCTGGTAAAACGCAAAAACGCCTCATTAGATATCGTACGTCAGTACATCATTGAAGTGCTGCCGGATCATGTACCAGACTTACCCGAAATTGCGGGATTTCTGGAATTAAGCCCGCGACAAGTTCAACGTCAGTTCCAACGGGCTGGCACCAGTTTAACGCAGTTTGTGGAGAGTATCCGGCTCAGTCTGGCGGTATCCTACCTGACTCAAACCGACCACAAACTGTTATACATTGCACAGATTTTAGGATATTCCGAGCAAAGTGCTTTTCAACGCGCATTTAAACGTCACTTTGGTGTGACGCCTGGGGATTATCGTATACAGCCGCTGGCTTTGCCTGTTTCAGTAGCCAGGTAAAGCTGAACAATGAGGCGATTATCCAGGCGAGGATAAGTACAAAAACAGGATGTTGAACTTGTGGCTGCAACAGTGCATAAGCGATAAAACCGGTGCCGAGTAAGCGCAGTGGTTCTGCCAGGCTTTGCCAGGTTTTATGTTCCTGCAAAACACTGATAACCCAACAGTGGTAAATGCCAAAAAGTCCCAGCCCCACACTTATTAACGGCGCAAAATAGGGGAGTTGCAGTAAGAACCAAAATACCATGGGTATCAGCAACAGAAACTGAGTGAGTACATAAATTTTTTGGTTTTTACATTGGGCTACTGCGTATTTCTGCAGTGATTTACTGTTGGCATATTTTCTTGGCAGGCCTTGTTTGGCATCGGCCGCACGCCAGCCCGGAGGCATCAAAAAGGTTTTGATTTTGTCGCGCCAGTGGCGGGTATATAACGCATCCTGTAGCAGGTTGCGATACACCTGGAAATTGGCCCACAGGGGATTCCAGCTATTGAGTTGGTGACTGACGCCGTAGACAATTTCTACGTTATTTTTTTCCGCCTGAAAGGAGTTAAATAGTTTGTCCCACAGGATAAACACGCCGGCATAATTTTTATCGATATAGTCTTTGTTCAATGCGTGATGCACCCGATGGTGACTGGGCGTGACAAAAACGGCTTCGAACCAGGGAGGCATTTTATCAATATGCTGAGTATGTACCCAGAACTGGTAGATTAAATTGAGCGACCCACAAGCCAACAGCATTTCCGGGGGGACTCCCAGCAAGGCCATGGGCAGAAAAACAATCCAGGCGAACAAGGCAGGCGTACCGGTTTGGCGCAAGGCCGTGGTCAGGTTGTACTCTTCGCTGGAGTGATGCACCACATGAGATCCCCACATGACGTGGATGCGGTGACTAAGCCTGTGTACCCAATAGTAGCCCAGGTCATAAACCACAAAGGCCACCGTCCACCACAGCACGGAATCCAGCGCAATGCTGAGCAACGCCGTCTGCTGATATAACCAGACATAAGCAGAGAAAGGTAAAATTAACTTAAAGACACCTACCAGGCGGCTCATCACCCCAAGATTCAGTGAGCTGATGGTATCATCCCATTGATAAAATCCGGTTTTTCTTTTTCGGTCCACATAAATTTCTGTGGCAATCAGTAAAAAGAAAAAAGGTATCGCAATCAGTATCAATTCCACAATCAGGCCCACATTGACTCTACAGGTATTGAGTATGGCACTGATGACTGACTAAGTATTGACCGAAAGTGCCATATGTTGACAGCAGGCACCATGCAAAGGTGCCTGTATCAGGGTACTGACAAGGGTATTTTAAGCAATAAAATTAACTTTCTGCCATGTAGTTGGAGAGCTTATCTACATGCTCCTTGGTTTCACTGATCAATGAGGTAATTTCCAGCGCTGATTCTGTGGTACTTTGCGCCAGATTGCGAACTTCGTCAGCAACCACAGCAAAACCACGACCGGCTTCACCTGCCCGGGCCGATTCGATAGCGGCATTCAGGGCCAACAGATTGGTCTGGTTCGATATCCCGTTAATTGTTTGTATGATACTACTGATACGGTCTAATACCTGCGACATGGCGTCATGCGTTTCAGCAATTACCTGATTTCTCTCCGAGACGTCTGTGCCGTACAGAATGATCTTGCTGATGTTACCCTCAACGGTTCTGACCAGCGAAATAGTCGACGCAATAATGGCGGGAGATTGTTCCTTTATGGTTGGAATTGTCACATCGCAGGAAACCGAGTCCTGCTTGAACAGGCGTTGCCAATTTTCTTCAGACAGGCAGCTTTTCAGGTTTTTAAGTTTATCTGCCAGTTCCTTAACGCTGCTGGCGCACAGGGCTTGTAAACCGAGATGGTTCGCTTCCAACAAGGCTCCCTGAGCCGAAAATTCCAGAACAATATTGCTGCTGGCAATGGCGTTAAGACGGATTCCGTTTTCCAGGCCCTGTCTTTTGGTTGCATCGATATTACTCTGTATAGAGACAAACTTTTCAACCTCTCCCTGCTCATTAAATATCGGATTAATGGCAAGGTTTATCCAGTAGGAATCACCTTGTTTGTTGTAGTTCAGTATTTCTTCGTGAAACGATTTTTTCGCAGCGATATTGGCCCGTACCCGTTTGACGGTTTCAGGATTGGTGTGCTCGCCCTGTAACAATGCTCCGGGTTTTTTCCCCAGCGCTTCTTCTATGCTATAGCCGGATAATTTGGAAAATCCGGGGTTTACGTATTCAATCAGACCCTGAGCATTAGTAATGATCACTGAGTTATCGGTTTCATTGGCCACCAGTGAGAGCATCGCAAATTGTTTTTCTTGTTTAACGCGTTTGGTGATATCAGTGGCAAATTTTACTATTTTGATGACATCACCATTGGGATCCACAATCGGATTGTAAGTGGCAGCAATCCAGACTTCCCGGCCGCCTTTGCCCAGGCGTTTGTAGCGCGCAGACTGAAATTCTCCGTGGCGCAATTTGTCCCAGAACCGTTTGTAGTCACTCCCGGCAGATTCCCCGCGGTCTACAAACATAGAATGATGCTTGCCAAGGATTTCTTCTTTGCGATAGCCCATCGCCGCAAGAAAATTGTCATTGGCGTCGAGAATATTGCCCTGTGGGTCAAATTCTATCATGGCCTGCGATTTACTGATGGCCGCCAGTTTACCCTCGTAATCTATGTTTTTGAGCTTCTGCACAGTGATATCAGAGGCAAACTTTACCACTTTTTCTACGACGCCTTGTTTGTTCATAATCGGATTATAAGTAGCCTGCAACCAGATAATCTCGCCACCTTTCCTGATGCGTTTAAATTCAGATTGTTTGAACTTTCCTCGTGATAATTCATCCCAGAATGCTTTATAACTCGCCGACTGACGTTCGGCGTCATCCACAAACATGCGGTGATGCTTTCCCTGGATTTCACTGAGTTGATACCCCATTGCCTGTAAAAAATTTTGGTTGGCACTTACTATCGTGCCTTGCGGTGTAAACTCGATAACTGCCTGAGAACGGTTCAGGGCTTCAGAAATGGCTTCAGCGGTTTTACGCTCAAAGATACCCGATGACTTAGATTTAAAAAGCATAGCGGTCACGTTATTATTAGGTGGATACAAAAGCATTTGAGTTGATGCGCTAAAATTCACTAAAGTAGATTGAATGCGAATCGTTCAAAAACATGTTAAGTGCAGAATACGTATTAATTATTTAGAAATCAAAGTATATTAAAGACGAATCGTTTCGTATTGATTACAGGCTTGTGCATTGCGGCCAACAATGTAATAGTCATCACATGCATCCCAATAACACCGCTGTTTCTGCATGCAAAATCTCTTAGAACAGTTTTTTTATTTTCCCAATGAAAGTCTGCTGACCTACGGTTCTCATGACCCCGGGTTAGTGGTTGTATCCGTGCTTATTGCCATTTTTGCCGCCTTTATGGGGTTTGAGGTTGCTACTCAGGCCGCGGAAAGTCGCGCCAGCAGGCGTCAGGTATTGCTCGGCACCGGTAGTGTTGCGCTGGGGGGCGGGGTGTGGCCAATGCACTTTATTGGCATGTTAGCCTTTGAACTTTGCACATCGGTAGATTACGGCTGGCAGCTCACCTTACTGTCCGTTATTCCCAGCATTGCTGCCTCGCTGGTGGCGCTAAATCTGATTATTCAAAAAAGCATTACAATAAAGCAGATTTTTCTCGGTGGTGTATTGGTGGGTGCCGGCATCGGCGCTATGCATTATGTCGGTATGGCTTCAATGCAAATGGCAACGTTGTTGCGCTATGACCTGGTAATGTTTTTGGTATCCATCCTGGTGGCTGTGGCGCTGGCCATGCTGTCTTTGTGGGTGCGTTTTGGTATCGCATATTTTGGGCAAACCCGACTTTCTGCACGAAAGGCCAATCTGCTTGCGGCCATTGTGATGGGGGCGGCAATTTCTGGTATACATTATACCGGGATGGCAGCTGCCCGTTTTGTTTTACCGCCAGGTTTGGAGTTATCCGCGCAACCTGAGGGGATCTCCTTGTTTCTGGCGGCGGGCGTTACCGCGTTTACTATTTTAATTATCAGCATGGTTCTGGGCACCAGTCTGGTGTTTCGCTATAAAGACGCCGGAGAAGCGGCCAGCCTGAGTGCCAGTCGTATGCGCGCCATGATGGATACCGCGGTAGATGGCATTATCACTATCAGTAGCAACGGAACCGTGGTGAGCGTTAACAAAGCTGTTAGTCAGATTTTAGGCTGGTCAGCTGATGAATTGTTGGGAGAAAATGTCAGCAAAATCATGCCTCAACCATTCAGTGGTGAACACGATGGCTACCTGGAAAATTATCTGAAAACGGGCAAAGCCAATATTATTGGTGTTGGCCGTGAGGTGGACGCAGTGCACAAAAATGGCGAACTGGTTGCCGTGCGTTTGGGGATAGGCCATGTGGTGCAAAAAAGCGAAGATTATTTCGTAGCGTTTTTATCAGATATTCGTCACCGCATCGAAATGGAGCGAGCGCTAAAAGAAAACGAAGCCAAGTTTCGTTCACTCATCTCCAACATTCCCGGGATTGCGTACCGCTGCCTACTGGAAAAAGACTGGCCCATGGTGTTCATCAGCGAAGCTGTGGAAAACATCACGGGCTACAATGCCAGTGAGTTTACTCTGCCCAATCCAAAGCGCAGTTTTGCCGACCTCTATCATCCGGACGACAGAGAACGCATTTATGCTGAAGTAGCAGAGCAAAGCTCATTTGCGCTGGAATACCGGATTATTCGCAAGGACGGACAAATTCGTTGGTTATTTGAACATGGCAATATGGTGCAGGTAGAAGATCGCGAAGAGCCCTGGCTGGACGGTTTCATCATGGACATTACCGATCGCAAAACCATGGAACAGGACATGCTGCTGGCAAAAGAAAAAGCGGAACAAGCCGCCGCCGCCAGAGCGGCATTTTTGGCCAACATGAGTCACGAGATTCGCACCCCGATGAATGCCATCATTGGTTTTAGCGATATTCTGATGGACGCCCGTCTTACCACAGAGCAATACAAACATCTGACCACCATAAATCGCTCTGCAAAGTCACTGTTACATTTGCTCAATGACATTCTGGACAGCGCCAAGTTAGATAAAGGTAAATTAGAACTGGAGCAAAGGCCATTTTGCCTGACGGATGAAATCGATGCTGTGGTATCAACATTGTGGTTACAGGCGGATGCAAAGGGGCTGAAATTGCATGTTTCAGTTGATGAGAATATTGCCACCGGTTACCTGGGCTCTCCCGAGCGAATTCGTCAGGTATTAACGAATCTGGTGGGCAACGCTATTAAATTTACAGACACCGGTGAAGTGAAAATTTCTGTGACGATAAAATCCGGAAACAAACTTCGGTTTCAGGTAGAAGATACCGGGATTGGTATGTCTGAGGAACAACTGGAAAGGGTTTTTGATGCCTTTGCCCAGGCTGATGCATCAATGAGCCGCAAATTTGGTGGCACCGGATTAGGTACCACGATCAGTAAACAACTGATTGAGTTGATGGGAGGAACCATCAGTGTCCAAAGTGAGCCAGATAAGGGGACCTGTTTTACTTTTGATTTGCCCTTACAGGTTGCTGAGGTCAGTGAAAGTACAAGTTCCGGCGTGAAGCTACAATTGCCACCATTAACTATTTTGGTGGTGGATGATATTCAGCAAAACATAGATTTATTACTGGTTTTGCTAACCCGTGAAGGCCATCAGGTGATCACTGCGCGCGATGGTCAACAAGCATTGGTGCGTATGGCAGGCTCACAACCGGATTTGGTGCTGATGGATTTACAGATGCCGGTTATGGATGGGCTGAGCGCCGCCAGAGAACGAAGGCAGCAGGAAAAACAGCAGGGGCTGCCCCCCATTCCTATTATTGCCTTGACCGCCAGTGTGCTGGAACAGGACAAATCTGCGGCAGAAGAAGCCGGAATGGAGGGGTTTGCCAATAAGCCTGTTGACCTGATACAACTGAATAATGAAATTGCCCGGGTATTGGGCATAGAAGCAACAGATAACACTTTGCCAGAATCTCAGGAAGGTACGCAACTGATTGATTACCAGCAAGGTGAGGCCTTGTGGGGTAATAAACAAAAGCACGAGAAAGAGTTGCAGACCTTCCTGAAAAATTGTGTTGTTTATGAACAGGAGTTGCGTGATGCATTTAAGTTAGCCGATTGGCAACAACTCTCACTGGTGTGTCATAAAATGAAAGGTGTTGCCGGTAACGTGGCACTGAAAACCACAGTACAGCAACTCAATGAGTTGGAAAAGCAGGTGCAGGAACAAGACAGCGAAAGCACCGGAGAGTTATTAGCACAGTTACAGCAAACATTGTTGCAGGTGCGCGAACTACTCGGCGAAGCCTGTATCAATGATGCGCCTGAGTCACCGGCAGAGGTGGATATGGCGCAAATGGTTTTACACAGCGAACGTTTATTGGCAGATTGTGCTGAAAACACCTTCGATGAAAACGATGTACAGGCGCTAATGGTGTTAAAAGCAACACTGTTCCAGGAAACGGTGGAGCAGATCGAAGCAGCGCTTGACGATTTTGATTTTGAAAAAGCCGCGAATCTATGCGCGTTATTGCTGAAAGAACTCAAATCAGCGCAGGAGAAATCATGATTGAAAAAGAAGTTAATCGTCCCAGAATACTCCTGGTAGATGACGAGCCCGTTAATCTGCGAGTACTCAAAAATATTCTGGCTGAGCACTATGATTTGGCTTTTGCCAAAAGTGGTCAGGAAGCCATCAATGTGGCATTAAAGGAGCCACCGGCACTGATCCTGATGGATGTGATGATGCCGGAGATGACCGGTCTGGAAGCCTGCAAAGCATTAAAACAGGCGCCTTCAACCAAACATGTTCCGGTGCTTTTTGTCACTGCGCTGGCTGATGAAAGTGATGAAGCGGCGGGGTTTGAAGCTGGTGGCGTGGATTATATTACTAAGCCGGTGTCACCGGCTATCGTTAAAGCCAGGGTGAAAACTCATTTGTCTTTAGTGCAGGCAGATGAACTGCGGCTTACCCGATTGCAGGTGATTCAACGTCTGGGTCGGGCGGCGGAATATAAGGATAATGAAACCGGCACCCACGTACTGCGTATGAGTCATTACTCGCGTATTTTGGCAAAAGCTTATGGCTTATCTGACAAAGCCGCGGATGATATTCTGCACGCGGCGCCAATGCACGATATCGGGAAAATCGGTATTGCAGACAGTATCTTACTCAAACCCGGTCGACTGACTGAAGAAGAGTTCGACGTAATGCGCACACACCCCCTGATAGGTGCTGATATCATTGGTGAGGCAGACTCTGAGTTACTGCGACTGGCAAAGTCGGTGGCCTTAACTCACCACGAAAAGTGGGATGGCACAGGCTATCCCAATGGCCTGAAAGGTGAAGATATTCCTCTGGAAGGGCGTATCGTTGCCATTGCTGATGTCTTTGATGCGCTGACCAGTAAACGTCCCTATAAAGAAGCCTGGACAGTGGAGAGAACGCTGGATCTTATTCATTCTGAAAGTGGCAAACACTTTGATCCCAGGTTAGTGGAACTACTGGATCAATGTTTAGCTGAGTTTCTGGATATCAAAGCCCGCTGGCAGGATGAATAAACTCAGCCTGAACAAGTTTCCTGAGCCGGCACCCGGTTGTCGGCCAGCAGCGCGTTAAACTGGGCCAAAGGTACGGGTTTGCTGAAATAAAAACCCTGTGCAATGTCGCAGTGGATACTGTTCAGCAGCTCCAGTTGTTCACGGGTTTCTACGCCTTCTGCCACCACTTTCAGGTTAAAGTTCTTGGCCATATCTATGATGGTTTCAGTGATCATTTTATCGGCGGGATCAACGTCAATATCCTTGATAAAACTGCGGTCAATCTTTAACTTATCCACCGGAAAATGCTTCAGATAGGCAATTGAGGAGTGTCCTGTCCCAAAGTCATCAACAGCCAGAGATACCCCCAGCTTTTTCAGATCGTGTAGCAGTTCCATCACGTTGCCGGAGGTTTCCATCAGGCTGTTTTCGGTGAGTTCCAGTTCCAATCGCTGAGGGCGTACTCCGGATTGTTTAATGTGTTTACCCACTTCATCAATAAAATTATCGTAGCGAAAATCCCGGGGCGATATATTCAGCGCCAGGGTGATATCGTGAGTATCTTCCTGCCACTGTTTTAACTGTTTGCAACCTTGCGCAATGACCCACTTGGATATTTCGTGGATTAACCCGGTCTCTTCCGCGATTTCAATGAATGCCCAGGGAGTTAATAATCCCTCCTCAGGGTGATTCCAACGGATCAGGGCTTCTGCTCCGGTGATGTCGCCGGAGCGCATGTCTATCTGCGGTTGGTAAAACAGCTCCAGCTCCTGACGGTCAATGGCTTTACTCAATTGATTGTTGAGTTTGAACCGTTTATCCACTTCAGCTGTGATGGATTCAGTGTAAAAGGCGTAGGTATTCCTGCCGTTTTGCTTTGCCTTATACATTGCTGAGTCGGCATAAGTGAGTAATTTTTCCAGATCCTCTGCATCATTGGGATAAACGGATATACCAATACTGGTGCCAATTGTGGTTTCCTGATTTGCATCCAGCAAATAGGGGGTTTTTACTTCCTCGATGATATTCTGCGCTATGCTATTTAATGTACTGATCTGAGTGATCCCCTCCAGCAGGATTACGAATTCGTCCCCGCCTAAACGGGCAATGGTATCTTCTTCCCGCAGGGAGCATTTTAAACGCCTGGCTACCTGCCTCAGCAGTTCATCACCCATCATATGGCCCAGACTATCGTTGACCACTTTAAAATGGTCCAAATCCAAAAACAGAATGGCTACCTTATCTTCCGGGTGGCGTTTTGCTCTCTCCAGTGCATGTTCAATGCGTGATTTAAGCAGCAATCTGTTGGGTAACCCCGTCAGGGCATCATAGTGGGCCAACTGCTCCATGCGAGCTTCTGATTGTTTCAGGCGGGTAATGTCTGAAAATACTGCTACGTGATGCGTGACCTGTGCTGCATCATTTTCCACTTTGCTGATAGAGAGCAATTGCGGGTAGATGGTACCGTCTTTTTTGCGATTCCATATTTCGCCTTTCCAATAACCCTGGCGGTCGATTTCTTCATACATATCCACATAAAACTGTGCATCATGACGGCCAGACTTCAATATTGAGGGAAACCGCCCGGTGACGTCGTCCTGTGAATAACCAGTGATATCGGTAAATGCCCGGTTAACGGTGATGATTTTGTTTTGAGCGTCTGTTACCAGTACGCCTTCCTGTGAGTGCTCAAACACTTTTGCATTGAGCTTTAATTTTTGTTCATTCTCGACGCGTTCAGTTATGTCGTGAATGATGGAAAACAACATGGTTTTGTTGGCATCTTCTATCGGGGTGGAATGCACTTCAACATTGCGGATTTCTCCACTGGCCAACTGATGTTGGAAGGTGAAATAGTTCTGGTTGTGAAGTGCGGCATTAGTCATTTCCTGCTCCACTTCTTCAGCCGACATAATATTGATGTCCTGAATGCGCTTGCTGATCAGTTCCCGGTGACTAAAGCCGTAAAATGCCAGTGCTGCGGCGTTAGCGTCTACTATCTGTCCGGTGGACTTCTCAATAAGCAACATCACGGCATTGTGATTGTGGAATATATTCCGAAACTTGCGTTCCGAGCGAAAGACATTGTGAATTGAGTCAAGGTACAGCATTTCAGTGCTGTATCTGTGCTTTAAAACCAGCAACCACAAGCAAAAAAGCAGCAGGGCTCCAATCCATACCGGAATATTTATGCGTAGATCCTGCCAACCCATTTTGGGGGTCGCTAACAATTGCCAATTCCCCTGAGGTAAACTGATCAGGAGCCCTATTGGCTCCTGCGCTAAAATCTGGCTGTTCCCGTAAAAAAAGTCACCGGCAGACCCGCTGGCGTCTTTACCCCGAATGGCGAGGTCCAGTTTTGTCTGCAAGGAAACACCGCTGGCCTGTAAAATTTCCTCGTAGCGCAAGACAACAGACAGTAACCCCCAAACATCCCCTGAACGGGCGTTAATTATCGGCGTTCTGGCTATCAGCGCTGTATCTCCCTGGATCAAATTTAACGGACCAGCCAGAATTGTTCGATTCAGCTCAATAGCTCGTATTGCTGCTTCGTATTGGTCAGGAATCTTCCGGTAATCGGCACCAAGCGCTTGTTCGTTGCCTTCCATTGGGTAGACATGGCTAATTACCAGATCTTTTGCGGCACCAATGTGCCGTATTTGATTGGCAGAGGAGAGCAGTTGTTGAGTAAACCTGGAAAACTCTGATTGGTCCATTTCCGGATTCAGGGAGATGTAGGTTGCAAGACCGTGGGTTAAACTGAGGTTGCGATTGATGGTGTATTCAAGTGAGGCTCTAATCTCGGTGAGCTCGGAGGTGACTTCGTTACTCTGCGTTTGGCGATGGCGCTCATTACTGATTAATTCAAACAGACCTAAAGCCAAAAGCAGCAAAAGCGCAGACACTGCGGCAGCGGCCAGAAACTTTAATTTGATTCGAAGTTTAGTTTGGTGATTGGATGTTTCAGGCATCTGCTGATCTCTGAAGAGATACTCCTGTTTAGCGCTGGGATTAATTCTTTCGCCTAAATACTAGCAATGCTTTGCCTGTATCCCAAATAGAATGTGCGGTTTATAGACTAATTGATGAGATCTGGTTATAAAAGCAACAACAACTTCTGATCTGACATGGCCAGGGATTGGGATACCTTTATTGATAGCAACACCTGACTATCGTGCTGAGATTTAAGGCGATTATTTTACTTTCAGAATTGACTCTGACAGATGTTGATTTTGCTTGTTCCAGCTGACCCGGATATCGAGCTTGTGGCGGGATTCGTCTTCTTTAACCGTGATTTTAAGGTCTAACAGTCCCTTGGGGGTAAGTGCTAACTTGCCATCTTCGTCACTGAATTCCAGTTTTCCTTTGCCCAGCCCTTTAGAAATAGCTTCCAGCAGTTTTTGAATGGACTTACCGTCCTGTAAAGACTCGTGCCTGAATTCACTTTTGTGTTCCATTGCGCTACCTCATTGTTGAACTGGCCAGATGTTGTGCCAGCGGGGTGTTAATACCTTGGCCACCGGGTGATCAGAACTGATGCCTATTATCATTTTCTTAGGGTGGATTAGGGTGGCCCCAAAGCCGATTCCGGATAAACCTTCCTTACGACGAGAGTTGCGATCTAAGGTGATGTCGCCTTCTACATGCAACAGTCCCTTTTGCAATGATATCTGTTGCCCGTCGCCATGGTTTACATGGCCATGTACTACGCAGTGAATATCGCGCTGTTTAACTGCCTCTGCACCTTTCGCTGAAAAGATGGGATCGGAATCGCGATATTTAGTGCGAAACGGCGTTGCCAGAGAGCTGAAATAAAAGGCAAACAGATCGTCGCGCAACGTTGTTTTAAACTGTCGGTTGAGTTTTTTGATGCCATGTCGTTTGATCAGCTGACTAACGTTGTCGTCCAATCCGGCGTGTACAAACAAGAAGCTGCCTTTTTTATAGGCCAGCTGCATATTTTTAAAGAACCAGCGGAATTTACCTTTTTTACTGAAAAACAGCTGCTGGCAGTGCTGCGCGGCAGCGTACACCATGCGAATATCCATCCCCTGAGCCTGGCAATCCTGTTCGAACCTGCCCGCCTTTTTACGCAATCGTTTCACTTCCTTTTCAATGGCTTTGGCACTCAACGATTCTTTCGCAAACACCGGAAAAGCGTCAAACCAACTGTCTCTGGGGTAAAGATATTGTTTGCAGGTTTGCGCATCAGGTGTTTTCTGTTGCCAGTCGCTGTTAGCCAGATAGCGCTCAAAGACCTCTTTAAACAGCGGGATAACTTTGGTCCCCATGCGCACAAACATGTGCTCATAGCTGACGTGTTTTTCCCGGCTGATGGCTGAAAGTCCGGTTAACAGACGTAAATCATGGTTTCCGGCCAGCAATTTTACTTTGGCTTTAGTGGCAATAAATTGTTTCAGGCTTTTTAATAAATCCAGATTACTTGGCCCTTTGTCCAGGCAATCACCGCCTATCACAAAGGTGGATTTTTTACCTAATGCGGTTAACTTTAAGTTACCCTTGCTGTTGCGGGTTACGCCACCGGAAGCCAGCAATGAAGCAATAAACGCTTCCGCATCAGCATGGGGATCTGAGATAAAAATAACCGCTTTGTCTGGCCAACGCCAGTGTTCGGTTGACAAGGATTCCGGTGAAGGCTGTTCTCTTGCAGGCAGTTGCTCATCATTTGCTACATGTCGAAACTGAGACCAGTGTTGGCCAATGGTGGTGTATCCGGCGAGATCGATAGGAAAAGTTTGCAGTGAATTATAGGACATGGTTTGACTCAATGGCTGTCGGCTTGTCGCGCTGATTAATCTTTTGCCTCACTTCCCGCTTTACGAATCTTCCACTGGCCTGCAATGTGTTGCCACTCTGTATCTGTTTTTTCCAAAACGACAGGATGAGCGTGATGCATACTTAATTTTTTAATATCGCAAAACTGCATGACATTTAGATGACATGCAGCATGACGCATGGCTGCGCCATGGCCGACAATTAATTGCACGGTGTTTGATGTCGTCTCAGCGCATTGTGACTCGATATGCCGGGCTACGCGTGCACCGGCCGCCATCAGAGATTCTGCCCCCAGAAAGGGCAGACAATACTCACTGTCGGACTTCCACCCGGACGGCGCGGGATCATAACGCGGATCCTCAACCAACAACTGCTCTATTTCCCGCGTAGTCAGGTTCGCTACGTTTCCCACCGAGCGTTCAACTAACGCTGGAAATTGCAGATGCACTGGTGGCTCAATAAAAAAGTCGTTGAGTTCCTGTATGTAAATCTGCGCAGTTTGCCAGGCGCGCAATAGGGGAGAGGAGTGCACGTGTGACGCCAGACGCCAGCCTTTGTCTGTCAGCAATCTGGAAAATTGTTGTGCTTGTTGTCGTATTTCGCTTATGCCTTGGACTGTTAAAGGAAAAGGTTGCAGCGCGCTGGGGGTATCGACTTTCTGGTGGTAGGCGCCATGTCGAATCAATGCAATCCGCGTCTGTGCCATTTTCGCAACTCCTATGATGACATCGTTTGTAGTGATATTTTTTGGCTGAGTAGGTCAGTAAGCTGATCAAAATCTGCACCACCAGTGACCTCCCACACCTGGACTGAGCGTAGCCTGTCCTGATAGACCTGATTTGGCGGAATAATCGCTGCATTTAAAAAGGCTCCCCTGGCATCCTGATAAAAAGAGCCTGGAGATTTAGCGATAGCTTTGATTAAATCCGGACGCGAATCCAGGCTCACTGACTGCATGCTAACGGGGGCGTTGTGACCTGGCTGCCAGTTGAGTAATACAACCTGTTGTAACGGGCAACTGTGCCCCAGGCTGGCCTTACCATATACCTGCTCTACCATGACGTCGTACTTTTCCTCTAACTGCCAGAGTGCGTTACCGGGCATGCTGGCCAGCTCTTGTTGTCGCTTCACTGAAAGGATATCGACTAATTTGGGGTTGTTGAGTAAAGTACCGGGATTAACTCTGGGCTGTTTAGCCACGCCACGGGCCACAATGCCTGAACTTTCAGCAAATAAAAACAGACGGTCATTGGAAATAAACTGGCTATCTGGCAAGTCCATCAGTTTTAGCATCGTAGTGGATTTACCACCGCCCGATAATGCGGCAATCGCGATACCCTGCTGCTGTACCTGCAAACAGGCGGCGTGACAAATCAAGCCGCCTTGTTGTTGCAAATAATTGATGTGCTGATTAATGATGAAATTTACCGTCTGGCTGAGAAATTGTTCGCAGGGGCCAATCGCCAAAGGTGCACTAAGGTGCTGGAATAATACCATGCCGGTTTTTAGTTTATGTATCCAGCGACCGTCTTCAACATCGCAATACTGTTCTTTTTGACGAGTTTTCCCGGCTTCGGCAGTCCACTTTTGCCACTGGATAGCGGGTTGCTGTACTTCGTCATCATACAGATAAATACTCACAGCGCTGCTTGTCACCCTGGTCTCATAACCGGAAAAATACTGACCTAATGCCTGTAATAACTCGGGAGAATTACTCTTTACCTGGTAATTCTGGCGGTCAAAAGTCAGTTGTAGTGAACAGTAAAAGTCCTGAGTTGTCAGTGAAAGTGTGTTGAATCCGGTGTGCATTTTAGTCTTCTGTTAAGGTGCGAATGATATGTTGGCAATAGGCCTGAGCTGCATCTGTCTGGCAACCTTCTGCTGCGCCTTTAAAGCCGCCAAATGCCGATACTTCAAAGATAATTGGTCCCTGGTCAGTGAGCGCAATATCGACGGTGGTAAAATCCAGACCAAAAGGCGCCTGTGCCTGCCGGCCTAATTCCACCAGAGCACTGTCAGGATGATAGGCCTGGTATTTACCGCCACTGTGGATGGTGGTATTCCAGGAATCATTCTGCGCAACCCTGGCATAGGTACACAAATAGTTGCCTCCAACAAATACCATGCCCAAATCCCAGCCCTGCAGGGTGGCTTTCTTTTGGATATAAAGCATAGGGTTGTGTTGCTGAAAAGTGCCTAACCTTTGGGTTAAATCCGATTGTGCTGCACTGACCAGCGTCATGCCTCTGGCTTTGGTGGAAAACATGGGTTTCAGCACGGCGGTACCGAAACGCTGAACCGCCATCTCCGCGTCCTGTAAATTTTCAGTCACGCAGGTTTCCGGCAAAGGTAAGTGTTGGGCAGCCAGAGTGACACTGCATCCGAGACGATTGACCAATTGCAGCATGGCCTGACAGGAACTGAACACTCTGACTCCGGCCATTTCCGCAAAACGCAGTAGTTCGATGCGATCCCACATATGCCGATCATAATCCTGAGTGATCTTTTTCACGACGATGGCGTCTAACTGACACAGGTTCACATCCTGAAACCACAGCGCGTTGCTGGCAGTATCCAGCCGGACATCCTGCATACTGATAACCAGTCTGAACCCGGTTTGTTGTTCAATCCGGTCTGCCAGAACTTCTGTGGACCATTTTCCCGGTATGCCCACAACGGCAATGCGTTTATTCAAAGAAAAGCTCCTCCAGTGGCAGGCGATATCTCGCCAGTTTATCAGCTTTACAGGTGGTGATCTGGTTCAGTAAATACATGGCCCGCAAAAACATACGTCGGGACAAGGTAGGGTCCAGGATAAAGCGGGTAGAGGTGATATAGGAACGGATCAGTCCCAGTGTCAGTCTGAGTTCAAAACTGTTGTCCTGTTCTTTTTTGGCGAAACGTCTGACCGGGGCGAGAAACTGCTTAGCGATCGTCAGTAATCTGCTGCGTTGCTGGGTCTCCAGAATGCCGAGACGGTAAATGGACACCATAAAAACCGCGACATCCTGCACATAGTCCATGTATCTGGAGCGATGTAAATCAATAAAATTGATCCGCTTATCAATCGGATCATAAATAATGTTGTCAAGATTAAAGTCACCGTGTATGTACACGGAAAATGGTGCGTGCAGCTTCTTTTCCAGCTCTGCTGCGCGCTTCATCAGAGTTTGCAGCGAGGCGGTGGTCTCACCACAGAGCATTTGCTTCTGAGTGGCGAATTCAGGGTGAACCTGAAAGACTGCGGGCAGGCGCTTTTCCAACTGCAGCATATGTTGGGCCTGCGCAGGTCGGGGTGTGCGGGTTTCCTGCCAGATATTTTGCAGCGTCTTTAACAGGCTTTTTAACGCTGGCTGAACCAACTCTGTGTGTTCTGTGACAATACGCTCCAGGGTAAAACCCGGCAGGTGTTCAATCAGTATCGAAGCGGTATCACCGCGTTTGTGATAGGACAGAATTTTTGGGGCCAGTCCCGGGTAGATATCATGCCAGCTTTTTACACTGGCTCGCTCCTCTTTTACTTTTCCTTTGTCACCTTCTTTGAAAATGGCCAGCGGGTCGTCATTGCTGTTGTCTTTTCTGGATACTGCAGAAATCGCGCTGCCGGAACGGGTTTCTGCAATGGTATTCAGGGTCAGGTTTTCCGGTTCTGTTGCCACGTCTTCGGCAATATCCGTCAGGGAGGTATAACGACTGAGATTCATTTGCTGGCCCAAATTAGCCGACAGTACCGATTCGGCAATGGCGCCCATTAAGGCGATCATTTGGCGCAGAGCATAGATGGGAAACATCATTTCAGCGGCTTCCTGCAAGCGCTGTTCCTCGCCTAGCTCTAAAACCGCTTTGTTCATGATTTTAGACAATCTACGGGTTAATTTGCGCCGTTCATTATCGATATCTATAGCCACCCTGGAGTTAGTATCGACGAGGGCGCTTTCCACCTGCCCCAGCGCCAGACGCATACGTTTGACCAGTTTGGCGCATTCTTTATGAGGCAGCTCGCTAAGGCGTCGGGGCTTGAGTCGCAAGCTATCGCTGATGGCCTGACGTCCGAAATGACTAAACTGGAATAATTCGGCCACCAGATTTTCTGCGGCCTGTAGTCTAAACTGTAAGGGTGATCTTGGGTGACGCTGTAATTGACTCAGCAAACTGCGCCTGGCGCGGGTACGCAGGTTTTCAGCATAGCCGGCGCGACCCAAAATGCGATTGGCGACGCTGGCTTCCGGGGCAACAAAAAAGGCTTCCGTTTGCAGCAATTGTTGCTCAATCTCTAACAACAAGAAATGCAGATGCTCGATAGTGCTGTTGTTAAGTTTGCTCAAGCGCCCTCTGCTGTAAAATAACTGTTATGCTGTTAGTCTATACTGACATCGGAATATGTCACCCGTATGAAACCACGGGTGGCTGGCGAAAGCGGAATAGATCTGCAACAACAAACGTTGAAAAAATGAAAATAACAACAAGGCTTAGATAACCGATGACTCGTTTTTTGGTTACCAGGGGAGGCACAATCCCTGATCCTATGCGCAGTAGTCGCTATAAAAAAATTCCGGAACTCGGCCCGCGTATTTTGTTTTTCAGTGGTGGCAGTGCCCTGAATGGCGTAGCGCGCAAACTGAAAGAATTCACCCATAATTCAATTCACCTGGTTACCCCATTTGACTCCGGTGGCAGCTCAGCGGTGATCCGGGAGTTTTTTGATATGCCTGCGGTGGGTGATCTGCGCAGCCGTATGATGGCGCTGGCCGATGAATCGGTATTGGGGAACCCTGAAATACTCCGCCTGTTTAACTACCGCTTTGACAAAACCACAGACAATGACACATTAAGAGCGCGTCTGGAGTCGATGGTGGCAGGGGAAGATGACCTGACCCGCGATATCCTCAACCCCATGCGGAGCCTGATTTGCAACCATTTAGGCTACTTTTTAAAGGTGATGCCCGCCGCATTTAACCTGCGCGGTGCCAGTATCGGCAATTTGATTTTAGTGGGCGGTTATATCAATCAGCATCGTCAACTGGACCCTATTATCTTTTTGTTTTCTGAATTGGTTAAAGTAAAAGGGGTGGTGCGCTCAATAACCGAAGACAATTATCACCTGGCGGCAGAACTGGCGGATGGTTCTCAGGTGATCGGTCAACACTGCCTGACCGGAAAAGAACAACCACCGATCAACTGTGCCATAAAAAAGCTACGCCTGAGCAAGGATCTGAACAGTTTGCGCCGGGTCACTACCAAGTTGAAAAAGCGCAACCGCAACCTGATCCAAAGTGCAGAGTTAATTTGCTACCCACCCGGCAGTTTTTATTCCAGCCTGGTGGCCAATTTATTGCCTTACGGGGTTGCTGAGTGCATTGCCAATAACCCTTGTCCTAAGATCTACATTCCTAATCGTGGTAAGGACCCTGAGCAATTGGGGATGACTATCAATGACCAGGTGGATACCATTTTAGAGCGTTTACAAGGACAACTGGAGCAAACCGTACCAGTAACCAGTCTGCTTAATTTTATCCTATACGACAGTCGCAATTTACCGTCTGAGCAGCATGTCGATGTGGCTCGGTTTTCTGCTATGGGAATTCAGATAATTGATATACCCATGGTGTGTAAAGATACAGCGGAGTACTACAATGATGAGCAACTGGTAAAGGCGATCATTTCGCTTATTTAATAATTGAGTAGTATGGTTGTATTGATCCATCGCTGGGCATTCGCGTTTAACTCTGTGTAACTTCAACAATTTTTGTATGGCGGTGCATCCGTTATTGAATCTCAGTCGTTGATGTTATTAAACGAACGCGACGAATGGAGCAGTAATGGAACACGAACAAATGTTACGGTTGTTGGGGGCTGTGTCACAAGGTGACCGAAAATCCTTTGAACAACTATATAATGCCACGAGTGGTCAGCTTTACGCTGTATGTTTAAAAATACTTGTACGCAAAGAATTGGCCGAAGAAGCCATGCAAGAAGCTTATGTGCGAATATGGCACAATGCGGGAGACTATCAGGTTGGAAAAGGTACAGTGCTGACCTGGATGGTATCTATTGCGCGCTATCGGGCCCTTGACCTGATCCGTTATCACAAAATCCGAAAAGAAGAACTATTAGACAAAAGTGATTTATACAACGGATTTGACAATGAAACAGATAACCTTGCTCTAAAAAGCGAACAAAAGCTCAATCTCGAGCGTTGTTTGGAGGACCTGGATGCGCAGCAAAAACAGGCTATTCATCTGGCTTACTTTAACGGGTTTTCTCATCATGAAGTTACTCACTACCTCGAAAAACCCTTGGGTACTATCAAAAGTTGGATACGTCGTGGTTTGTTGAGTTTACAAAGGTGTCTGGCGTTATGAAGTTAAATCAAGATACAAAAAATGCCCTGTCTGCAGAATATGTGTTGGGTACCTTACGGGGCAAAGCCAGACAGCGTTTTCAGACTTTGGTGATGCAGTCACAAGCCTTACGGGAACAAACCTGGTTATAGGAGCAACATTTGAATGAGATGGCGGAACAACTAGCGCCGGTGGCCCCTCCGAAACATGTATGGCGGCGTATCCAAAGCCAACTGGGATTGACTGATGAAGTAACAGAAGTCGTGCCACTGAAACCAAATCCTGGTTCGAAGATTTGGCCCATGTTGGCATCCGCCGCGTTATTGTTGTTGGCGGTATTGGCTGTGCGTTACGATCCAGAAGTGCCACAACCGCAATATCAGCAAATTGCCATTTTTAATAACGCTGAAGCTGAACCTGTGTGGTTGCTGGAAATTTCTGAAACAGAAATTATTGTGCGTGCCACGGCTTCATTGCAACAGCGTGCAGAAAATGATTATCAACTGTGGATAGTGGTGCAAGACGGTCGCGCCCCTATTTCGCTGGGACTGTTGCCGCAAGGTGGTCGTATTAGCCTGGACAAACTGCCTATATATGACCAGATTAGTATTGCCGCACTGGCAGTGAGTCTGGAGCCTTTAGGTGGCTCACCGAATGGCTTGCCAACAGAAGTGTTGTACACAACGCAACCGGTTACCCTATGATCGTATAGGTATTTTTAAAAGGGTCTTTTGGACCCTTTTAAATCTCATTCCACAATCAGCGACTGTCGAAGGTGATCGTTGTACAGAATAGAGCTCTGGTCGAAGTACAGTAGTTCAGTGATCTCTAATGTTGTCCGTCCCTGATACCTCTCATGGTTGTTTCTACTGAATAAGCAGCTTACTGCGTGTAAAGGGATCCCCACATAGAACGTCAGACTTAACATTCCATTGATTTTCAATAGCTTTTTTTCAAAGCGCGAATATAAAGCTAACTTCTTCGTAAAATGGATTGTTTACAGCATCCAAAAATATTTTCTAATTTTTTTGCATCCAATAGTCAATCTGGGGCGTTTGGCTTGGTGAATTCATTACAAAATGGAACAACCCATGCAAACAAAACAACTTTTACTTATTGCAGGTGCTGCTTTTTGCAGTCTTGCTAACGCATCAAGTCACCGAGAAGCCCCAAACATTGCTGGATTCCCGGCGCTGGATTCTACCGATTTTTATGTGTTTAACAGTTATGAGGAAGGGCGCGAAGATTACGTCACAATAGTGGCCAACTACTTGCCATTGCAGGATGCTTACGGCGGTCCCAACTATTTTGCTTTAAACCCGGACGCCGTCTACAGCATTCATATCGACAATGATGGCGATGCTATGGAAGATATGACCTTCCAGTTTCGCTTCAGCAATCAGTTAGGCAACAATAATATGGGCATTGCCTTGCCAATAGGTCCGGAAGGAGACCAGAAAATGGTAACGGTGCCGCTGAAGAATATCGGTGGTGTCAGTGCCATGGATCAATCTGCACTGAACTTTTTTGAATCTTATCAATTAAGTTTAGTTACAGGGGCGATGAATAGCGGCATGGAAACGGTATTGAGTAATACCAGCACAGGCACTGATAGTTTCGCCAAACCTATTGATTATATTGGCAATAAAACCTTTTCCAATATGAATGGTTACAGCGAATATGCTGCCCAGTTCAACTATAATTTTGCCTTACCTGGCTGCGAACATGACGGTCGCGTTTTTGTGGGCCAGCGCAAAGATCCTTTTACTGTTAATCTGGGACAAATTTTCGATTTAGTTAATTTTGTACCGGTTGAAGGTGATAGTGCGCCCGGCGCGGGTGATGGTGACGGCTTTCCGGGAGGGATAACTCAGGATACAGCTAATGACGACCTGGCTATGAAAAATGTAACGGCGTTGAGTATTGAAGTGCCTAAAGCCTGCGTCGTGGGTGAAGGTAATGGCACCATAGGTGCGTGGACAACTGCCAGTTTACCGCAGGCCACGATTTTAAATCCGAATGCGACCTTTGCTAAGCCGTCGGTGTCTGGTGGTGCCTTAACTCAGGTATCACGACTTGGTAGTCCACTGGTGAATGAAGTAGTTATTGGATTGAATGACAAAGACCGATTTTCTTCTTCTCACCCCAGCGACGATGGTCAATTTTTAGATTATGTTACTCATCCGAGCCTGCCTGAACTTCTTAATATTCTGTTTAGAGATGCGGTAAACAGTACCTTGGGTACTGATATTGAGACTCTGGCACCTACCAATTTTCCTCGCAATGACCTGGTTACTGCGTTTTTAACCGGTTTTCCGGGGGTTAATCAGATGGCTACGGTTACGCCGTCAGAAATGTTGCGTCTGAATACCGCAATAGCGGCAACGCCTTTGCATGAACAATCTGCCTTTGGTGTCGCTGGGGATGATCTGGCAGGATTTCCTAACGGTCGCAGACCTGGTGATGATGTAGTGGATATCGCATTGCGCGTAGTAATGGGGGCATTGTGTCATCCTATACCAGTCAACGGTGAAGCCACTAATCTGGGACTTTGCGCGCCGGAGGATGCGTCAGTGGGCAATGTACCTTTTACCGATGGTGCGCCTTCCAGTGCCAGTATGATGCTGGATCATTTCCCTTACCTGGCCAATCCCCTACCTGGCTCAGAATAGGAGCAAGTTATGAGATACAAACATATTACATTGATTCCGGCATTGCTGGTCTTTGTCCTTACGGCTTGTGGTTCAGATGATGACATGGTTACACCAGCGCCTGTGAATACAGCGCCAACTACAGCGGATGTTGAGCTGGTGACTCAGACCGACCAAAACCTGTCTGGCACGCTGAGTGCCTCCGATGCAGATGGCGACACACTAACATTTAGCATCGATATGTTGCCAAGGTTGGGTTCCATTGAGCTAATGGCGAATGGTGAATTTGTCTATACGCCGCCGTTTGAAGTCACAGGTACAGATAGTTTTACCTTCACCGTCAATGATGGCAATAACGGTGAGGCCAGTGGCACTGTCATCATCCAAATAGAGACACTTGAAGTGGACAGCGCGCAGTATAGCCGTCAGGCGTTTCAGCAGTCTGAATCAGATACGCCGCTATCGGTCAATGGCCGGTTGTTACTTGATAATCAAGACGATGACTTTGCTGATTTGTTAGTGGACTAAAGGTGTTTGCAGCCAGGGATGGCGCTTTTAATGGAGAAAGTTATGATGAAGAAGACTTTACTTGTGATGTCATTGTTGATGTTGGGGCTATCTGCACAACCTACATTCAGCCATGGAAATCATTCTCACCCAGAACCAGAAACCAGTGTACCAGATAAGATTGCAACGCTCCTGAAAACCAGTGAGACCGCTGGGCATAGTCACGACAGTTATGATCAAGCAACAACGCTTATCAGACAAGAATTAAAAGCGCAGCCAAGAAATGGCTTGTTGTGGTATCAATGGGCACGAGTGTTACAGCACGATCATCAATTTGAGTTGGCCTTAGAGGCCACAGATGAAGCCATAAAACTAAATGCTGAGTTTCCTTCGGCATGGTTGTTAAAATCGGCTTTGCATTTAACTTTGGCGCAATATGATCAGGCACAAAGAGCTTGTGCTTCGTTATTAGGTAAAACGATGGCGCTAATTGTAGCTACCTGCAGGCTTGAAGTGGAAAGTTATACCAATGGCACTGATTTAGCTTATCAAAAGCTTGAAATTGCACTGCAAAAGTTTCCTATGCCAGATGGCGTAACCGGCCATTGGATGAGCCAGGTAGCGGCAGAAATGGCATATCGTAAAGGTGCTTATGAAGAAGCTGCAAAATGGTTATCTGGTGTTGAGTTAAACACGGTGCCAGTTAGTTATTTGGTGTTGTGGTCTGATGTGCAGTTGGCACTTGGAAACTATGCCACTTTGCTATCACGGTTGTCAGCTATTGTTGCAGAGTATGAGCATATTGCCGATGCGTTGATATTACGTCTGGCTCTTGCTGAACGGGAGGTTCAGGATGGGCCATGGAGGCAAAAACTTGATGCTGTAATGCAGCACCGCCTGGCGAGTCATGATACCCATCATGCTGGTGAGGTTGCCCGCTATTTGCTGCATTTTAATCATCAACCTGAAAGAGCGCTGCATTGGGCAAAAATTAATTGGCAGCAAAGTAAATTGCCTCAGGACAAAGCACTGCTTGACCAGGCGCAGCAGCAGAAACTGTAAGTTAATTAATATTGGAAAAACGTAAAGAAAGGGCGAACACTTATGTTCGCCCTTATCAGCCTGTTAAAAACTTATTTGGCTTTGCGGAATAACAGGGTCATGCGATTGGATTCTCCAATTTTATCCAACGCCTGTTTACGGGCTTCGTCGTCCTGCGCACCGTAATAGGTGGGGGGCAAGCGCCACACCATGTCACTTTCAGACGGCTTGTCATTGGGGTTTTTATTGATGTCTGAGCGACTAACCAGTTCAAAACCGGCGGCTTCAAAACTGGCGATGACCTGCGACGCTTTCAGATAACCCCGGCTACCATCGGTATCGGCATCTGACTCGGCAATTTCGTGTTGTACCACGCCTACCATGCCATCGGGTTTCAGCAACTGGTGTGCAGCTGTTAAGGCCTGGGTTAGGGTGCCAGCCTCTTTTTCAAAGCGGTTCAGGTTGTGCAGCGCCCGAATAAATAATACCCGATCTACCGTGCCATGAATTGCGGTTGGGATAGTTTCAAAGGTAAAGCCGTCAGCACTGATATCATTGTCGCTTAACTCAGCCACCATGCCTGGAAAGGCAGCGGTGGAGGCAATCATATCCTTGATGCGTTCTTCACTGAAAAAACCAAATCTGGGCCACATGCTGTCCACATAATTGATGCCATAAAGCGCGCCGTCTTTACCCAGGTAATTGGCAATGATACCGGAATACCAGCCACCGCCGGGTAACGCTTCGGCAACAGTCATACCAGGTTTTAACTGGAAAAAGCTGAGGGTCTCTACCGGGTGACGTTGCTGATCGCGGGCCCGGGCTTCTTCGGAGCGCTCTGCCACAACCGCTTTCAGGGTTTTATGGCTTTCCACTTTTGCCAGGGCATTGTGGCTCAATGCCAGAAGCAACGCTGCCCCTAATATCGAGGTGACGGGTTTTTTGTTTTTAAAGTTCAGTGGCTGTTTCATGCAAAGTTCCGGTAAATTTATTGTGATTGCAGTAAAAGTTAGAAGGCTTTTGCACATGACGCAACCACAAACTGATGTCTTACATAAATATTTACCAAAAGGGACCTGCACTCAGCCCAGGTATTGTTTAATAAAGGCGCCGTGTTCAGGCAGAGCATTACACTGCTGCTTTACCTGCATTTGCAAGCCGTGCATGAAGCGCTGGAATTCAGGCTGGCTCATTTCATTAACGATGGGGTGATATTGTTGCGGCTTCAGACGCTGTCCCAGCATCACCTGTGTCCAGGAATCTACCCTGAATATATCACCGTCATCTAAAAATACCCGACCTGTCTCTTTAAACAATGCGATTTTGTGTTGCAGCGACGGGGGGAGTTCCATGCTGGCACAATGACGCCAGAATTCGCTGTCGCGGCGTTCTGTTGCGGCATAGTGCATGACAATAAAGTCCAGAATACACTGCATTTCACTGTCGAATTTGTTGTTGTATTCATTGATGGCGGCATCGGTGATGCCATTGAACGGGAACAGGCGCATCAGCCTGACCAGGCCGGTCATGATCAGATGTATGCTGGTGGATTCCAGAGGCTCGATAAAGCCTGATGCTAACCCCAATGCGACACAGTTTTTGTGCCAACCCTTGCGACGTTTGCCGGGGGTAAAGCGGATCACTCTGGGGTCAGTTAACGGCTCTCCCGGGATGTTTTGCATCAGCAGGGTTTGCGCGTCGCTGTCATCCTGGTACTGACTGCTATAAACCAGACCATTCCCTACCCGGGTTTGCAATGGAATTTGCCATTGCCAGCCAGCCTGATGAGCAATGGAACGGGTATAAGGTTTGGGAGCATCAGGGTTGCTACACTGCACTGCCAGGGCACTATCGCAGGGTAAATAGTGGCTCCAGTTATCGTATCCGGTATGCAGCGTTTGTTCGATCAACAGGCCCCGAAAACCGGTGCAGTCGATAAACAAATCGCCACGGACGGTGTCACCATTTTGCAATTGCAAGGCACTGATATAGCCTGAGTCGGGACATTGCATGACCTTTGCGATTTTTCCTTCGGTACGGGTAACACCCTGCCGTTGGGCCATTTCCCGTAAAAACTGCCCGTAGCGGGTGGCATCCAGATGATAGGCAAAATTCAGTGGTACTTGCTGGTGCAATGCAAATTTGTTTTCCAGTGCCGCTTCATGCTCCAGACAAAAGGCCCCAAACGGGGTGGTCATGCCTTCCTGTTGCGCCCTGAGCCAAAAGTGATGAAATTCGCCAGCCCAGCATTCGCGACCTGTGATCCCGAAAGAGTGAATATAGCTATCGCCCTGTTGTCCCCAGTTTTCAAACTGAATACCCAGTTTAAAGGTGGCCTGGGTGGCTTTCATAAACGCACGTTCGTCTATGTCTAACAATTTGTGCAGAGTTCTGATGGGCGGAATGGTGGCTTCGCCGACCCCCACTGTGCCGATTTCATCTGATTCTACCAGGGTGATATTCAAACTTTTTCCCAGCAGTTTTGACAGGGACGCGGCCGCCATCCACCCGGCTGTTCCGCCACCGGCAATAACCACATCAGAAATGCTGTTCACGATACTACCTCCGTTGTCATTTTTTGTCGGATAGCGCTCAGCAGGCTGCGGTTTTCCGGTAGTCCCTGCAAAAGTTGTTGTTTCATGTTTTGCGTTTGTTGCATCAGTGTGTTTGCCCGAGGTTGGCTTTGATAAAAATTGTTGTCTTTGATTTGCTGACTGTGTGCGCCCATGCCATATAGTACATATTGATAACTGGCTGAGGTGAATACTTCCTCGTTTTCGATGAAATCCAGACGGGAAGGCGTCTGAAATTGCCACAGTGCTAACAGGGTTTGCAGTGAGTCAGGTATTGATTCGGGTTGGCGCTGCCAGCTCCAGAATTCGGAGTCTTGTCGTTTATTCAATACATAGTGCAATTTGACAAAGTCAATCACCCGCTGCCAGCGATAATCAAAGCGTTTGTTAAAACGCTGCGACAGTATGTCCATGTGACGTCTGGTTTGTGGGAATTCCTCGCACAACATGTTAATGCTCAGTTCCACCATGGCGATGGCTGAGGCTTCCAGGGGTTCAATAAATCCGGCTGACATACCGATGGCAAGGCAGTTGTTTTGCCAGCATTTTTTGCGATAGCCGGGGGTGAATTTCAGGTGTCTGGGAGTCAGTGTGGCTACCTGCTCCTCGCTGAGTTGTTGGCGAAGATGGTCGAGCAAAGTGTGCTCCGCTTGTGCTTTGTCACAAAATCCAGAGGCGTAGGCAAAGCCTACCCCCCGGCGGTGATAAAGGCCGATGTCCCAAATCCAGCCGTTTGGTTTAGCGCTGGCATTGGTGGTGGACTGAATGGGGCTATCGTTCTGCGCATAGGGAACCTGCACCGCGATTGCCGAGTCGCTGGGTAGTACCTGGGTTACCGCCTGCCATGGGATGGCGTAATGCTGGCCGATCAGACGGGAAGCCATACCACTGCAATCGATAAAAAAGTCTGCTGTTATTGGCCCATTTTGTTGCCCAATCAGTGCCCTGATATCGCCATTAGGATGGCACTCTACTTGCTCTATGTGGTCGCGAATATGGTTGACCCCCAATTGTTGGGTGCAGTGCTCGGTTAGCAGTTCTGCCAGTTTATCGGCATCAAAGTGGTATCCATAGTTAACGACCTGGGCGTATTCGGGCGTGGCCAGTTGCTTAGGGGCACGGCCTGCCTCGCACACTGCCGGTTGTGGACAAAACACATCGGCAAAGGGCATTGCTTGGGCGCTGCTTTGCCAATGTTGATAGCCGTTAATTTCGGTATAGCCTACCGGGTTTGTGAAGGGGTGGTAATAGTGCCCGGTAGCAGTTTCATTGCGCCAGCCAATAAATTTTGAACCTTGTTTAAACGAAGCCTGACAGCGCACTAAAAAAGTCAGTTCAGAAATGCCGATTTGGCGAAGCGTGTGGCGCAGGGAAGGCCAGCTACCTTCACCAACACCTATGGTACTTAAGGTGGGAGACTCAATCAGACTGATCTGCAGTTGCTGTTCCCGCTGCTGCATTTGTGCGGCGAGTCGACCAGCGGTCAACCAACCGGCTGAGCCGCCACCTAAAATGACAATATGTTTTAATGGGTTATCCATGTTGTACCTTTATGCAAACCTGCTGTAAGCATAATTTATTCAACTTAAAATGCGAAAAAACCAGTGCCCCGAAGGACACTGGAAAACGGTACCACATGGACACACTTAAAACTTGTATCGCGCACCTAACGCATATCTGGCGCCAAGGTCTTCCATGCGCCACAATTGCGCACTGGTTCTGCCATGAGTGCGGCTGTCTTCTTCCGTAATATTGATACCTTCCAGGAATACCGTCAGATCCTCAGTGACGTCATAAGACACGTTGAAGTCAATCTGAGATAATGATTCGGTAAAGCTGGGCTCATTCACGTAAAAGGCGGCATTGTTCAGGAACTTGTCCCGCCAGTTATAGGCAATACGCGCCTGCAGGCCGTCTTTCTCATACATCAGAATCAGGTTAGCGGTGTCACTGAGTCCCACCAGTGCAAATTGCGTCTCTGAAGGATCGGCATTGATATCGAAGGCGATATCACCGTTAACTGTGGTGTAGTTGGCCGCTACACCAAATCCGGTATCGCCAAAGAAGTGTTGTGCTGCAATCTCAAAACCATAGATATTTGCGCTTTTGTTATTAACCGGCTTACTGTTGATAAAGGTTAACAAGGGATCATCGCCATTGGGCAGAATATCATAGGTTGCTTCAAACTCTTCATCGGTCATGGAGAAGAAGTCAACGCCATTTTCCATGGCCGCCACCATACTGAATAAGGTGCTGTCACTGAGTGGTACACCTAAGCGCTCAAGCTCGGCGATAGCCGCTTGTGCTCTGGGACCGGCCGTGGCATCTCTCAGGTCATAAATGGTTTCTTCTACCTGTTCATTACCGATAAAGTTGCGTACCCGTTTGTCATAGAAGCCGACTGACACATAGCTGGTCTCGTCGAAATAGTATTCTACCGAGATATCCACGTTATCCGACTCCAGCGGCTTCAGATAAGGGTTGCCGGACTCCGCTGACGCAGTGGGTCTGTCCGAAAACGGGGTGGCACTGCTGGGCTGATTAAGATCCGATGCAGCGCTCAAATGGTTATAGGTAGGACGGGCAATAGTCTTGCTGTAAGAGAATCGGGTAATGACGTTTTCTGCCACTTCAATATCAAAGTCCAGAGCCGGTAACAGATGGTCATAGTCTGATTTATACGCGACATCTTCCATAGCGCTACCGAAACGGATATTGAAGTCATTGTTGTTTTCCCAGGCAACAGCGCTGGGCAAACTAATATTGGCGATGGACGTAGTCTCAGTATCTTCATAGCGCAGACCCATCAGCAAATTGTAAGGCATTCCGCCCAGTTCGCCGGATAAATCGTATTCAAAATACAGTGCGACAATGTCTTCTTCAATGGTGCGGTTAGTGGCGTATGGGTTGTCGGCCAGTAAATTAAATCCATAGGTGCTTGCAGCAAATGCACCTATCTCAGCCACACTACCGGTAAAGCCTTGAGAAAAAATACCATTGGTATTGAAATCAGTGAATTCTTCCGCCAGGTTAAGAGGTGTTAATACGCCTGCCGGTAACTCACCTGGGTTTTCAATACCCCAGTTACCCATGGTATGTCGCGTTAAGGATTGCAGCGAAGTACTTTCCATAGCACGAGATTCAATACCAAACTTGATACTGCCTTCGTCAAAGTGATACTGACCATCTAAACGTGCCTGGGTGACTTCAGTGTCCTGAGAGCTGAAATTCATATCCAGAATGGAGGTACCTACGTCGTCCTGATCCAGGACACCGTTGCCATTCAGGTTGCTGCGACTGAGATCGTCAAAATCCACCGTCATGATCGGGAAGTCTACAGAGAAATCCGCGCCCTGACCGCGTACCACATTCGCGCCAAGACCAAGGTTGGTCCAGGTGCCATAGGGTGCATCAGGTCTGCCTTCAGCCGAAGAGTGATGGGCATCGAATACCAGTGAAAAGTCTTCGTTGACCATGTACTCAAGATTGATACCCAGAGACTTGTTTTCATTGACCTGATTAAGCTCCTGTAATGCCAAACCCAAATCCCGAGGCAACAGATCACGACGCTCCTGAGTGATGTGAATGGGGGTAGCAACTACTTCATCATCAAAGGTCAGCTCGGCAAAATAGCGATCGTCCATCCAGATTGACTGTTCAGCGCGGGCTTCGTACAGATCCTGTTTGGAATAAGTGTAATCCAGAGTAGCAGTTAGCTTATCTGATGGGGCGAATTGTACGGTTAACTGGGCATTGGTACGCTTGCGCTCACGGTCTGACACGTAGTAACGCAAATCGGCCGGGATGGCAAACAACTGGCCAATATCCGGTGCGTTATTTAGTACCACGGCCGGGCCGCTGGCCGGGTTGGTTGCCGGATCTGGTGATTGCGGCACCGTGCCATTAAAAGGGTTAACACGCCATTCGTTAACGAAAGCACCTACCGCAGCACTGTCTCTTTCCTGAATGGAACCGGTGAGGGTAACACCAAAGGTTTTGTCTTCGTTGACGTAATTCGCAAACCCGGAGATTTCGGGGGTAACATCGTCATTAACCCGATTGGTGGTATCGTGCAGTGCCTTAGCACCGACATTGGCGCTGAATCCTGTTTCGTAGGCATCAAACGGGCGTGCTGTTCTGATGTTGATAGTGGCACCAATACCGCCGGTCGCGATGCTGGCCCTTCCGGTTTTATACACCTCAACCGCACGCACACTTTCTGATGCCAGGTCTGAAAAGTCATAAGCGCGGGAGTTGGGCGTGCCGCCATTTGCAGGTAATGCTGAGCCAGGCATAGTACGGCCATTTAAGGTCACCATGTTGTAATCCGGACCAAAGCCACGTGCAGTAACCTGGTTACCTTCACCGTTGTTCCGATTGATGGAAATACCGGTGATGCGCTGTAACGATTCTGCCAGGTTGGTATCCGGAAACTTACCGATATCTTCAGCAGAAATTGCATCGACGACGCCTGATGATTCCCGCTTTACACCCATGGATTCCTGCATACTGCCGCGAATACCGCTGACCTGAATAACTTCAACGTCATTCAGCTCGCTGCTTTCTTGCGCCAGTGCTGGCATTGTCATACCGCCAGCGAGTATCAGGGATACGCTGGTGGCTAATTTAGTTTTGCTTAGTTTTGCGTTTTTCACTGTGTTGCTCTCTTTAAGTTTTAGTCACTTTTATCTCAATCTGAGAAAGGGCTTTCTCGAGGCGCCGATATGCTTCCATGCTTCCGAGAAAGCGCTTTCTCAATTTAGTTCAAGTGATTCCGTCAGTCAATAATAAATTAACAATCAATTAACAAAAATTATGTAAGTTACTGAAATTAGGTAAGTAAAAAATTTCTATTTGTTATTTTTGTGTAGTTGTTGTGGGCTGCAATTGATATTGTCCAAACACGTCAGCGTTGATATAACCCAGGTTTTTATCACCATCCACAGGTTGGATAGCCGTGGAACCATAAAAATGCTCACGATAACCCTGCCCGTCAGCGTCACAATAGGCCAGCATAAAGCCGATGTCCTGGTGACTTTTAAGGGCTAACGGGGGTAGCGGGTGAGCATCGCTGTAGGCATCAGGATAGAGGTTCATTGCAACTTCCCAGATTACCGGATAGGGTTCGCTGTCAGTGCGTTGCCAGCGGCTTTTCAGGTGATGGTTCAGTAACACCACCGAGTTTTCTCCCGCGCCCCGGTTCTCGCCAATATCGGCTACCTGGTTGTCCAGAGCAATATGATAGGCGAAAGCGTTGTGGGTATAGAGGTGGTTACCACCGGATGCGTCTGAGTCGATAAAGATCTCCAGACAGTCGTCATCCCAATATTGGGTTTTCGGATTGGGGTAGTGATCCGCTAACACGTCATCCTGGATTTCTGCTAACAGGTAGAGTTTGCCTTCATCCCAAAGCAGTTTAAAGCGACCGGAAAAGTCAGCTTTGTCCGGAATGTCACCGAGAATGTGATTATCCAGAGGCCACCAGGGGGCCTGTTGCCAAAGTTCATCCACTTGCCCATCAATGACCGGGGCTTGGGCAGTGTGCCTGATCCCAATCCGTTCTGCGGCAGATGTTGTGCCAATCAGGTTGATCATTAGCAGAGAAAAGATAGTGCGTTTAATGGTCATGGATATTTTCCAGTTGTGACAGAACCTGGTTAAATAGTATCCCTGAATTTAGACTTCCATCAAAGTGTAAAACGTCAGGTTCATTCTCCGGTGGCTCCAGTGTCGCCAGTTGGCTTTGCAACAGGGTCGTGCCGGCAAAGTGCTGCTGACGCCCGGCAAGGCGTTGTAGCAGGGTGTCTTGATCTACCTTCAACCACAAAAAGATGACCTGCCTGGCCATCTTTCTGATGCGCTGTCGATATGCCGCTTTTAACGCAGAGCAGGCCAGTACGCCGGTGGTTTCGCGCTGGCCTTGAATGGCCTGTCCGATACGGTCAAACCAGGGCGCGCGCTGGGCATCCGTCAGGCCAATTCCGGTCTGCATTTGCGCGACAGCTTGCGGGCTATGATAGTCATCGGCATCGAGAAATCTAACATTCAGGTGCTGCGCTATTTGCTGCGCCAGGGTGGATTTACCGCAACCGCTGACCCCCATTACCACATACAGCCGATTCACTGGTCAGTTTCCGTCGGTAGCAATACCAGCAAATCGTTGTCGGCTGTTAACTGCTCTGTAGCGATGATGTTGCCCTGTACCGGTGTGTCATTTAACACCAGCGTTTGCTGGCTAAGGTCCGGATTACGACGATATCGCACCTGGAGTTTGTGACCGCGAAACGTGCGCAATACCCGAGCCTCCGGCCATTCCGGAGGCAGTTGCGGTTGCACCAGTAAACCGTTTTCTGTGCCTTTCAGGCCAAAGATTTGCTCCGTAATAGTACGCATAATCCAGGCGATAGTACCGGTATTGAACAACCTGCTGGACAGTCCACAGTATTCCGGGTGTTGCGGGCTGGCGCCCCGATAATAATTCGGCACAAAATTAGGGAGTTGTTGCTTTTGCAACGCCTGATCGGAACGACACAATATTTGCTGCAAAGTGGCATAGCCGGTCTTGCTGTGGCCTTGCTGATACAAAGCATAAACAAAAAAAGCCGCGGCGTGGTTGTATAGCGAGCCATTTTCGGCCACCCCGGGGAATTTTTGAGTTAAGCGTCCGATATCTTCTACCATCGCGGTATAGGCCGGCGCTAACATAGCCACGCCAAAAGGGGTGCTGAGGTGGGATTGTACCGCGGCCAACATCTGCTGCTCCTGCTCTGGCGAGGCACATTGACACAACATCGCCCAACTCTGCGGGTTCAGGTAGATTTTACCCTGCTGATCGTTTTCAGTGCCAAACAAGCGGCCTGCATCGGTAATGCCCCGACCATACCACTGCTGGTGCCAAAAGTGCTGATTCACATTGTTGTTGATAGTAAGCGCTTGCTCTTGCCAGTAGTTGCTGGTTTCAGTCTGATTGACCCGCATTAACAGGTTTGCCCAAATCTGGAAGGCCCAACTGCTGGCCATGGATAACCAGCTGGAAACCCCTTTGCCCTGATGACCAACCATATTCATGGGATCGCACCAGTCGCCTTGTTCAATAAGACTCAGGCCGCGCTCATCTAACTGTGCCTGCAGCCATTTCATCGCCAAATCGATATGCTGCAAAACCGTTGCTTTTTGTTCAGTATCCGCAAAAGGCACAGTATCATTCAGCACAGCAAAATCATCGGTTTCATCCAGATAAGCCTGCAAGGTGATTGGCAGCCAGACACAGGGATCGGCATGGGGCACCTGATTGATGTATTTTAAGCTGGCTTTGTCATGCAACAGAATACCATCCGGCATCGCTCCGGAACTGGCCTGCTGAGCCAGTGATCTGAGCAATGCCTGTTTGTAATAGTCTGGTGCCAGATAGCACATCCCCATGGCGTCCTGCAGATAGTTTCGGGTTTGTGGATCTGTGGTCAGTCGGTTGACATCACCGTGATAATAAACCTGCCGTGGCAACCAGTGGTTGATAATCTGGTTAAGTTCCGCATCCGGAGTATGTGCCTGGATACAGGCTGAATGTGCGTTCAGGTATTGCCGGTACTGAAAACGGGTGTCGTCCTGTTGTTGCGCCGTTAAATAGCGTGCCCGCAAACGCTGAATTTGCGCTTCATCTCGTGCGGCACCAAATATAAAACCAAGTTGCTGGCTGTCCTGTGCCTTGATGTGCTTATCAAAGTGCATCACAGCGACAGGTGTTTCGTAAACCGCCTGGGTGTCGCCCAGAGAACGATTGTTCAGCGCTGCGGGGTGGCTCCAGCCATCACTGCCGAGAAATTGCGCCAGATTAGCGGCGTAACTGTCGGGCTGCTGATCGGCACTAAAAAAACTCAGTTCCAGATAATCTTTTTGGCGGTAGTAATCTGGTAGTTTTTGGTAGGGCGTGATTTTGGTACCAATAATACTGTTACTGACGGGAGAATAATTCGCGCCCTGATTCATCCAGGACTGATAGCCAATATTAAAACAAGGATAGATGCTCAGGCTGCGAGACGTGTCGCTGCGATTGCTGATCTTAAGTTGCCAAATCTCGACGACGTCATCACAGGACAGACTAACCCGGATATCGAAACACCAGTCCAGATGGCGAATATGCCAACAGATTGCGTCGTTTTCCAGCGTGAATCGAAACTGCTGTAGTGGTTTGCTCATGGGTTCAAACGGCAGGGAAAACAGTTCCTGTGTTTGATGATCCCTGACATAAAAAAATCGTCCCGGGTGGCCCTGATAATAATAATGCTCTGGCTGAAGAAAGGTCTTCGCCTCCAGTGCCGGACCGCAGGAGTAGGTAGCGGGCTCAGGCTGCATAAAGTGACAACTGGCGAAGCCGCGACAGGTCATGTTGAGCAACATTTTTTTGTTCCACAGATAGCCACTGGCATTGGGAATGTCATCGGGATTATAAAGGTGGATGGCACCTGTGTGCTGATCAAACTCAAATGGCGCTGATTTACTGTGGTTCATGACAATGTTTCCCTTCTTTGCTGCAAGTCCTGCTGAATGTGTTCCAGTCGTTGTTCACTGAGTGAGTAAAAGTGAATGATCACCACTGAAATCAGGGCAAACAGTCCCGGAAGCAAGCTCATTAGCAGTAAAATGCCCTGTTCCGAGGCATCGTTTTGTACCTGATTGGGGGTGTAACCCAGCGAGGCCAGACCCCAGCCAATAGTGGCTCCGGCCAATGCACCGCCAAGTTTTTGGGAAAAGGCTGCCGCTGAAAATACCATAGCGGTTGCGCGTCTGCCGTTTTTCCATTCGCCGAAATCGGCGGTATCGGCATACATTGAAAATACCAGTGGCGATTTTGGTCCCAGACACAAGCCAATCAGGCACTGCAAAGAAAATATTAACAGCAGGTTGTCTTTGGGGATGAAGTAAAACAACACCGAAAATAAAGTAACCGCTGACATCAGCACCATCAGTAAGCGACGCTTATCAATGAAGCGGCACAACAACGGCGTAATTGCCGCTCCTGTGGCCAGTGACAGCATATATACCATGCCAAACAGGCCAATCAGATCTTCGCGACCGACATAATATTTCAGGTAAAAGGTGCCTGAACTGCCGCGCAAGCTGATAGTGAGCATGATAATCAGGGCCAGAGAAAATAAGATTAACCAGGGTTTGTTGTGCAACAGATCCTGAATATCAGTCCAGGTACTGCTATGTTGCTGACTGGGTACCTGAATACGCTCCCTGGCACTGAAAAAGGTGGTAATGAAAAGCAGGCTGGTTATCACGCCGTAGACCATCATGGTGAGCTGCCAGCCCCGGGTATCATTGCCCTGGCCCAGTAATGCTACCAGCTCCGGGGTACACCAGGCCACCAAAGTGCCACCACTGAATGCACCAATAAACCGGAAAGAGGTCAGCTGCGTGCGTTGCTGCGTATCAGATGTCATGATGCCCATCAACGCGCCATAAGGAACATTAATAAAGGTGTAAGCCAGCATCAGAAAGATATAGGTACCATAAGCCCAGACAAGTTTACCGTTCTGATCCAGGTCCGGTACGGTAAAGGTTAAAACCCCTGCTGCGGCCAGTGGAATCGCCCCCCAAAGCAGATAAGGGCGAAATTGTCCCCATCGGGTGCGGGTGCGGTCAGCCAGGGCGCCCATGATAGGGTCGGAAAAGGCATCAATCAGGCGGGTTACCAGCATCATGGTGCCGACGGCGGCCGCTGATATACCAAATACATCGGTATAAAAAATCAATAGAAATAGATCCAGCACCCGCCAGTAAAAATTGGATGCTACATCACCCATGGCATATCCCACCTTTTCTCTGATGGGCAGCATCATATTGTTGTTCATGTTCTGTCGGGTCCTGTTATTGAGCGAAGTCGGCACAATCCACACTGGATTCTTGCTGTGGTGCCACTATTTGCACTTCTGCCACTTCAAGGGTAATGGCCTGATTACTGCTGATTTCAAAGGGCACTACACTGTTTTGGAATTCCATTCCCAGCGCTTGCAGACAGGTCAGCGGAACTGTCAGGGTTTGCCAACGGTTGTCTGTGGTCAGATAAGGACGCAGATCCAATTGAGCCCCGCAATGTTGTTTGTCGGGATTGTCGCAACCCTGCTGTAACCAGATCGGTGCGTCAGATTTGTCTGCACTGCGAAGAGCAAAGCTTAAGGCCGCTTTTGCCAGCAGGTCAGCACGCAAATCTTCTCGGAAATGACTTTTACTGGCAAAGTAAAGGCTGCTGTCTCCCTGCGCTGAAAACGTCACCTGCAGCGCGTCTTCCTGAATGGCCTTATCGATGGTGCGAAAGCTGAGCTGTTGCATTTGGTGGGTATTGCTATTCACCTGCAAGCGCTGCTCACCTTCCCGCAACCACAAGATCCAGGGTTTTTGGGTTTGACCATTGAAAATCACTCTTGGCAAGGTGCTCTGTGTACTGCTGCTGACCTGCTCGTCTAACGTCACATTATCCAGTGGCCCGGATTCGCCATACTGCAAGCCAAAACCATAGGGCAGCAAGGGATGGTAGTCTGGGTCAAAACGATTGACTTTCTGGTGGGCTGTTTTGGGCCAGGAAAAGCTGAGTTTGCCGCTGACCGGATACGCAATCTTGTCATTTTTGTCACGCAGGATGACATCGGCAATTCCCTGACCTTCGCTGCCGGGCAACCATGCTGCTACAAAAGCGTCGGATGCATTCAGCTCGGCATTTACCCACATGGGTCGGCCACTGAGAAAAATGGCCACCACCGGAATCCCTTTGGCTTTAAGCTTTTGCAATAGCGCCAGATCCTGCTTATCGCCGGCCTGAAAATGCAGATCGTTGCGATCCCCATGACCTTCTGCATAGGGTGATTCTCCAAACACTACGATGGCTACATCGGGCACCTGCTCAAACTCACCGGTGACACTGAGTTCCGTGCTGCCTCCGGCATTGCGCACCTGTTCTGCTATCCCCTGGTAGATGGAAGTGGCACCGGGAAAATCACTGTTTTGATTACCGGTGCCCTGCCAGGTAATAGTCCAGCCGCCGGATTGTTTACCGATATTGTCAGCCCCATCTCCTGCCACCAGAATGTGTTGTTTGGGCGACAATGGCAAAAGCCCGCCTTTGTTTTTTAGCAACACCAACGATTCACGTACGGCTTTACGGGCTATTTCCCGGTGTGCCGGGGCGCCAATAAGCGCTTCTTTGTTAGCATATAACCTTTCAGCAGGGGCCGGGCGTTCAAATACACCAGCCAGGAGTTTTACGCGTAATATACGGCGTACTGCGTCATCTACCCGCGTCATTGGGATAATGCCATCACGGACCTGTTGTACGGTATTGTGATACAGAGGACGCCAGGCAGCGGTAGGTGCCATAAATATATCCAGCCCGGCGTTAATGGCCTGGGGGCAACTTTCATTACTACACCCTGCCACCTGACCATGACCGGCCCAGTCGCCTACCACCAGGCCCTGAAAACCCATGCGGGTTTTTAACACATCAGTGAGTAAATACTTGCTGCCGTGGATCTTCTTGCCATGCCAGCTATTGAATGATGCCATGACGGTCAGGGCTCCGGCCTGAATACCACTGACATACCCCTGTGCATGAATTTTTACCAGCTGGGATTCGGTATCGATATTGTCACCCTGATCATCGCCACCTATAGTGCCACCATCACCTAAAAAGTGCTTGATGGTACTGATAACCCGATCTGGCTGCATAAAATCCGCATCGCTGCCCTGTAATCCTTGCACAATTGCCGCTGAATAGGCTTTCACAATTTCCGGATCTTCCGAATAGCCTTCATAGGTGCGACCCCAGCGGTCATCCCGGACAGTGGCAACGGTTGGCGCAAAGATCCATTCGATTCCCGTAGCCTGTACTTCCAGGGCTGTGGCCCGCGCAATATCGGCAATCAATTGTGGGTTGTTTGCTGCGCCTAAACCAATGTTGTGAGGGAAAAGAGTAGCGCCGATAACATTGTTGTGACCGTGAACCGCGTCCGTACCCCACATGGTCGGGATAGTTGAACCATCTTCACTGGCATCAATACTGGCCCGATACAAATCATCGGCCAATTGCACCCAGTCAGAAATGGTTGCCTGCTTATTGCCGTAGGGAAACGAGCCACCGCCATTCAGATAAGAGCCAAATCCGAATTTGCGCATATCTGCCACGCTAATATCACGGATCTCGGGCTGAATCATTTGGGCGACTTTCTGTTCCAGCGTCATGTCTTCAAGCATGGTGGTTATGCGCTGTTCCATTTCGGCGGATTCCGGCATTCCGGAGATCTGTGCCGGCCAAAGTGAAACCTGTGCTGATATTTGCGCACTGCTCAGTATCAAACCCAGTGGAATTAAAAGTCTGTTTATTGCTCGTTTCATCATGGTTCTCTAATCAGTTACCTGACAATGCCACAGGAGCGGAATGTCAGATATTCAAATTGTTTTTATGGAAAGCGCTTTCTAAATCTGATAAAAATATTAAGAAAGCGCTTTCTCAAAATTAGAATTGCATGTTATAAACATAAATACAACAGCAAATTAACAATAAGTTTACGGTGGCAGCAGTGTGCTGCTGTGACAATTTCAGTTTACAAATTAACAATGACTCAGTGATATGAAAAACCTTCAGTTAAGCCCTTCTTCCCCCTTAATGCAGCGAGATTTTATCTTCGGTGTGGCCACTTCCTCCTTTCAGATTGAGGGCGATATTGACGGCCGTTTGCCCTGCATTTGGGATACATTTTGCCAGCGTCCCGGGGCAATCGAAGATGCCAGCAATGGCGAAGTTGCCTGTGAGCACGTCGCCAGATGGGAGCAGGATGTTGAGTTATTACAACAGTTGAATGTCAGCGCCTATCGCCTGTCCATTTCCTGGCCCAGGGTGATGACCCAGGAAGGGGAGATCAACGAGTCCGGTTTGCACTTTTATCAGCAATTAATTGCACAATTAAACCGTCTGAATATTCAGGTATTTGTCACCTTGTATCATTGGGATCTGCCACAATACCTGGAAGAGCAGGGTGGTTGGTTGAATCGCGATACTGCCTATGCCTTTGCAAACTATGCGGCTAAAGTGACCGAGCGGCTGGGCGATAAAGTCGCGGCTTATGCGACGTTTAACGAACCCTTTTGCTCTGCCTACCTGGGGTATGAAATTGGTGTACATGCGCCGGGTAAAACCGGTCGGGCATCAGGACGCCAGGCAGCACATCATATCTTGTTGGCCCATGGTTTGGCGATGCCCATTATTCGCAAAAACTGTCCGAATGTGCAAGCCGGAATTGTATTGAATTTTACGCCCTGTTATCCGAAATCCGATAATCCTGAAGATGTGCAGGCGACTACTCTGGCCGATGAGTACATTAACCTATGGTATTTACAGCCTTTGCTGGAAGGCACTTATCCTGATGTGTTTGAACGTCTCCCGGAATCCGACAAGCCGGTTATCTATGAAGGTGATATGGCGATAATCCAACAACCGCTGGATTATCTGGGCGTAAACTTCTATACCCGTCTACACTATTCAGCAGCAACCGACAGCAATAGCTTGTATACCGAGCACGAGCACCAGGGACCTAAAACCGCCATCGGCTGGGAAATTTACCCGGACGCGTTGCGGGAATTGTTTATCAGATTAGCGCAACGTTTTGATCTGCCACCTATTTACATCACTGAAAATGGTGCGGCGATGGCGGATCAACTCGAAGGTGGGCAGGTGATGGATACCGATCGGGTAGCGTATTTTCAGTCTCATCTTGAGGCGTTGGAAGCGGCGATGCTGGCAGGTGTCGAAGTTAAGGGGTATTTTGCCTGGAGCCTGATGGATAATTTTGAGTGGGCCGAGGGTTATACTCAGCGCTTTGGTTTGGTTTACGTGGATTTTCAGAGCCAGCAGCGCACATTAAAACAAAGTGCGCTTGCCTGGCAGGCGTTATTGCAACAAAAACGAGAACTAAATCAGTGAACAGTGGTTTTGAGGGGAAGGAGAGCGGCGAATTATGGCGCAATTAAGTCTGGCGGAAAAGCTCAGTTATGGTGCCGGTGACGCCGCCGCAAACCTGGTTTGGCGTGGTGCCTTGGCCTATATGGCGGTTTTTTACACGGATACCTTTGGCATTTCGGCGGCCGCTGCGGCGATGTTATTTTTGGTCGTGCGCTTATCTGATGGCATTACCGATATTTTAATGGGGATGATCGCCGACCGAACCCAAAGCAAAATGGGTAAGTTCCGCCCCTGGATTCTCTGGTCTGCCCCCATACTTGGGGTGTTTATGGTGCTGTGTTTCAGTACCCCAAATCTCAGCGATTCCGGCAAGTTAGTTTATGCTTACATTACCTATATCGGCCTGACGCTGGCCTATACCATGAGCAACGTGCCTTATTCGGCGTTAATGGGGGTGATGACCCATGACCACAATGAACGCACCAGTTTATCGGGATTTCGTTTTGCCGGTGCCTTTATCGGCGGTATGTTTGTGATGGGCTTTTTACCCATGATGGTTGAAGCGTTGGGCGATGGAAGCAGCGCACAGGGTTATCAGTATGCCATGTATTTTTATGCCGTTTTATTGGTTTTATTAATGCTTGTTACCGTCGGATTTACCCGTGAAAGGGTGGTTACCAGCCAGCAGTTTACCGGCTCGCTGGGCAGGGAATTGCTGGATCTGAGTAAACAACTTCCCTGGTTGATTGTGCCGCTTCTGGCCATGACCTTATTCTTTTATTTCCGCAACTGGTCTACCGGGTTGTTTTTTGTGCTTGTGCTGGTGGGTATAGGATGGGCAGTGCGCCGGTTAAAGTCTTCGGCGAACGACAATATCAGCCGAACTCAGCGGGATTTGCTGGATCTACTCGACAACAAACCCTGGTTGATTCTGCTGGGGATTGGTTTTCTCACCATGATGTTCAATGGCGTAAAATATGCCGCGATAGCTTATTACTTCAAGTATTATGTCGGTCTGGAACTGTATGCGGGTCAGTATTTTATTGCGCTGTTGGTCGTGTCGGTGCTGGGCGCTTTACTGACGCCAAAATTGTCTGCCTGGTTGGGACGCAAATGGCTGTTTATCTGGGTACTGCTGCTCAGCAGCCTGTTTACCGGGTTGATGTTTTGGCTACCTTCTGAGCAACTGACCTGGATATTTATCCTGGGTTGTGTTGCAGAGTTTTTTGCCGCTATGATGCCTACGCTATTTTTTGCCATGTTAGGCGATGCGGCCGATTATTCGGAATGGCGCACAGGAAGAAGGGCTACAGGACTGGTTTATTCTGCCGGTACCTTCGTGCAAAAAACCGGAGGCGGGTTTGCCGGCGCATTAGTACTCTTAGTGTTGGCCTGGTACGGTTACGATGGCCTCGATAAATCAACCGCACAACAGGCATTACCCGGTATTTTATTGTTGATGAGTTGGATCCCTGCGGGATTTGCCGTTGCGGGCGCGCTGTTAATGTGGTTTTATCCTCTGGATGACAACAAGCAGTCTGAAATTACCCTGGCACTGTCAATGAAACGGCAAACCCAGACTGCTTAAAAACCCTTTCTCTGGAGGATGAGTGGCGACAATTTATCAGGTGGCAGAACGAGCCGGTGTATCTTTATCGACGGTGTCGCGAGTGTTGAATGGCCGTAAAACGGTGAATCCACTGCTCCGTGAAAAAGTAGAAAAGGCAGTTCAGGAACTGAATTATCGTCCCAGCTCAGTGGCCCGCTCACTGGCGAACAGTCGTACTGACAGCATCGGGGTGCTGGTGGCCGAGTTACATACTCCCTTTTTCGGGGAAATGATGCAGGCCATCGAAATGACACTCAGAGCACAGGACAAACATGTCATCATCAGTGTTGGTCACAATGATTTAGCCAAAGAGCTGGATGCCGTTGAATTTTTGATCAGCCGCAATTGTGACGCGCTTATTCTGCATTCTGAGGCCATGTCTGATCAGGATCTGGTGGCGCTGCAATCGCGCTTGCCGGTGTCCATTATCAACCGTCACGTCAAAGAACTGGATGAAGCTTGTTTCTGTCTGGACAACGAATCCGGTGGCTACAGCGCCACGCGGCATCTGATAGAGCAGGGTCACAAGGACATAGCTTATATCTCCGGTCCTGGCAACAAGGCTGATGCCATGTTGCGTCTGGCCGGACATAAGCGGGCGCTTCAGGAAGCCGGCATACCTTTCTCTCCGGAAAGCCTGTATGAAGGTCGCTTTAAAGAAGAAGACGGCATTAATGGATTAAAGGCACTGTTGGCCAAAGACATCAAGTTTAGTGCCTTGGTGTGCGCCAACGACTGGATGGCCTCCGGCGCCATGAGTTGCGCCCGCGACATGGGGCTACAACTGCCGGAAGATTTATCCATTGTCGGATTCGATGACGTGGTAATTGCCCATCACGTCTATCCGAAACTGACCACCGTCAGTAACCCGATTTATGAAATGGGTGAGATGGCGGCAAAACATATTCTGAATAAGGTGTATGGTCAAAAGCACCAACTGCAACACTTGTATGATGCAGAAATGGTATTGCGGGACTCTGTGTTGTCCGCTTCACCAGACTGAAGAGCTAACTGAATGGCATTTATTTAATTTTAAATGTAAGTACTCACATACCATAATGGCTCATGTTAAAAAGCATTTAAGTGTTTTTAAGAAGGTTTCAGTGTCATAAACCGCTAAATTGTCGAAGACTTCAAACGAATCTTAATTGTTTGGAGTCTGAACCATGAATTCCACACCAACCCAATCAAGCCCGGTAGCCACCTGTTTGTTACTCAGCAGTATTATCTTGCTGCTGGCGACCATCAATAAAAGCTGGGCAGAGACCCCTGACTTTTGGCGCAATGCCACCGTGTATTTTTTGTTAACCGACCGCTTTAGTAACGGGGACCCGGGGAATGATGCCAGTTATCAACGTCATCAGCAGGCTGCACTCTTAAGAGGCTTTGAAGGCGGGGACATCAAAGGGATTACGCAACAAATCGAAGCCGGTTATTTTAACCGTCTTGGTGTAGATGCTATCTGGACTACGCCGGTGATTGAACAGATACACGGGTTTGATGTGTCCGACCGCCTGACTTACGCCTACCATGGCTACTGGCCCAAAGACTGGACGGCTGTGGATGCCAATTTTGGTAGCGAAGCGGATTTAGCCGCTATGATCAAGGCCGCCCACAAACAGGGGATTCGGGTACTGGTGGATGTCATCATTAACCATACCGGCCCCAAAACCGAGCAGGATCAACTCTGGCCAGCGAACTGGGTCAGAACAGAGCCTTTGTGCAACTGGACCAGCTATCAACAAAATGTCAGTTGCGCGTTAGCCACATCCCTGACCGACATTAAAACCGAATCTGAACAGGAGGTTGAACTGCCAGAGTTTCTGCTGGAAAAGTGGCGTCAGGAAGGTCGCCTGGATACTGAACTGGCGGAACTCAGCGACTTTTTTCAGCGCACCGGTTATCCCAAAGCGCCCAAATATTACCTGGTCAAGTGGCTAACCGATTGGGTACGGGAATACGGTATTGATGGCTTTCGGGTGGATACCGCGAAACACGTAGAGCCGGAAATATGGGCGATTTTGAAAAAAGAAAGTGAGTTAGCGCTTGCTCAATGGCGAACTGAGCACCCAGATGACGCATTGGGAGATTTGCCGTTTTACATGGTGGGTGAAGTGTTTAACTGGGGCGTCGCTGGTTTTAAAAGCGCTAACCCTGAAAACAATCAATACAATTATGGCGATAAACAGGTCCAGTTTTTTGATTTTGGTTTTGATGCCTTGATCAATATGGGTTTTGTTAGCCACATCAGCCAGGACACTGAGTCTTTGTTTAGTCAATACTCTGCCTGGTTGCAGGCGCCCGCTTTTAAGGGGAAAGGGATACTGAACTACATCGGCTCCCATGATGATCAGGACTCCTGGGATAGATCCCGCGCACAGATCTGGGACAGTGCGTTTAAATTAATGATGGCACCCGGTGGTGTACAAATTTATTACGGGGATGAGTTAGCGCGACCTATGCTTGTCGAAGATGCCTTTGGAGACGCCGGTTTGCGCGCGAATATGAACTGGCAGGATCTTACACAGCCTGATACCCAGGCGTTGTTGCGCCATTGGCAAAGGCTGGGACAGTTTCGTCAGCGTTTTCCTGCGGTGGGTGCGGGACAACATCAAATTATTACAGCTCAACCTTATGTGTTTAGCCGAACCCTGGCAAATCACAAAGCCGTTGTGGTCGGGGCGGATTTGAAGCCAGGCAACAAGGCGCTTCCGGTTGCAGATGTCTTTACCGAAGGAACCCTGTTGCAGGACCATTACTCTGGGCAGCAAGTCAGGGTAAAGGAAGGTCAGGTATTCATAGATAGCCCCTGGTCCTGGGTGTTGTTAGGGGAGTAAAAACATGGTGCAGCAAACACCGGGAGCTACCATTGAATTACTCATTGGGCGACTGACAGACATTGCGGAAACACTGAAGCATCACCGTCATGGATTAGGGCTGTTAGCTCTGGGCTCTGCCGGTGATCAGGGCAGAATGGATTGCTTCTCTGACCTCGACTTTTTTGCCATTGTGGCACCTGGCTGTAAGTGGCAGTTTATCGAGAATTTAAACTGGTTATCGGAGATTTGCGACATTGCCTATGCTTTTCGCAATAGCCGCGATGGCTACAAATTGCTGTTTACTGACGGTGTGTTTTGTGAGTTTGCGGTGTTTGAGCCGCAAGAGCTGGGGCATATTCCTTACGAAACTGGGCAGTTTATCTGGCGAGATGACAGTCTGCCCGAATCTCTGGCGGCACCCGCTCAGGCGTTGCCAACGGCCAGCATAGACGAAGACTTTTTATTAGGTGAACTGCTCACCAATCTGTATGTGGGCCTTTGCCGTTATCGCCGCGGTGAGTGGTGTTCAGCGATGCGTTTTGTTCAGGTTTACGCGCTGGACCGACTCATTTCACTGCTGGATTTATCTCTGTCTGAGGAACGCTTAACCACCCGGGACGGGTTTTGTGTAGACCGGCGGGTGGAATTGCGTCACCCGGCCTATTTGTCGGATTTTAAGGTTATGCTCTCAGGCATAGAAGATTTGCCACTTTGCGCACAACACATGCTGGACTTTGTGCGCAAACACTACGAAATCAACCCCGCAATGGCGGCCAGGATTATGGACCTGGTAGCCACTCCCTAAACTTCCCGTTAGTATAGCGGACAAGCTCCGCTACTTACTTCGATGAATGAAAATTAAGATCCGCCACTATGTGCTCAATACCCACACCCGTGAACTGGTGTACGGTGATAAGGTACAGGTGGTGCGGCCAAAAACTCTGGCTCTGTTGCGTTACCTGATTACCCACCCGGAACAGATCATCAGCAAATCACAACTGCTGGATGAAGTCTGGGATGATGTGCAGGTGAATGAAGGGGTTATTTTTCAATCAGTCCGTGAGATCAGACAACTGTTTTCTGACATTACGGTTATTCAGAATCATCCCCGTAAAGGTTATGAATGGTTAATTACGACAACGCCAATACCTGAATTACATGATGAAAGTGAGTATTCACCTACTCCAAATTCTTTTAAAGTAAAGAATATCCTGTTGTTCAGAGCGATGATAGCTATCAGCTTTATACTGCTGTCTGGCGCAGCGTCATATTTCTGGTTTAACAATGAAAACCAAAAACTGTTGCTGATAGAGTCGGTTCAGAGCCGCATTGATCGCAATGACCATCAGTGGTTAGCAGATTCCGGTGCAGCAATGCTCAGGGAAATACTGAGTAAAAAGCAAAGTACACGGAAAATACGGTTGTTCAGTGAGGCAGAACTTGCTGCCGGGTCTGATAGCTGGTCACTGGCGGTAAAGACATATGGCGATGTGTATGACTATAAGTTGATTTACAGCCTGTCCAATCAACAACAGGCTCAGCAATTTGTGCTGTTCAGCCATGATATTGAACTGGCATTTTCCACCCTGGCGGAAAACGTAGACGGGATGCTTGGTCGCAATGAAATCGACAGCGAGCCAGAACAAACACGTTTGGCGCAAATGGTTCAGGCCTATGAAACCGACTGGGCACTGGCGATTCCGGTGTTGCAGCGTCTGATTGTGGACCCTCAGTCAGATACTGAGGGGGTGATTATGCTGGCCAGACTATTGATCTGGAAATCCCGTGAGCCTGAAGCGAAAGCGATAGTTAACGAAGCATTGCAGGCGACGCAAATCAGTGAACATCAACGGGCTCGCCTGTTGTATTTAAAAGCTTTATCGCAATGGCAAAGTGCACCTGAACAGGCTTTATCAATTATCGCCAGTGGATTACAGCTGACTCACGCTGAAACCAACTGGCTGACTCGCGCTAAACTGGAAGAGTTACAGGGCGATGTTTATCGCGCCCAGGCTAAGCCCGTAGAAGCCATGCGCAGCTACCTGAAAGCCCAGTCGTTTTATGATGAGATCAATGCTCCTGTCAATGCGGCGGGGCTGAAACTCCGATTGAGCTTGTTGCATCTGGAAACCGGACAAACCGATTTGGCCAGACGGGTGTTTGAACAGGCCAGATCCTTGATTCAGTCCAAAGAAATGTCTTTTTTATACGGTGAGTTGCAGGAGTTCTCTCAGTATTTCCCCGAAGCGACAACAAAGTAACTTCGGGGCGAAGATATTACCAACGCTGCCAGTTTCCCTGATACAGGCGAGAGATATTGTTCCGCTGCTGGCAGCAGAACAAATACAACCACTGGTTGTCCACCAGATGTTGGATGTGCTCATGCTTTTGCACTATATCCGCGATGGCCTGTTGTGGCGCATCAACATAGACACTGAGCCTTTGCGGGGTATGCATCCATCGCTTTCCGTTGTGTACTGCCTGCATTGACAGACCAATCCGCAAATCACCGCCATTGCCTTCAAATACCCCAATATTTCCTGCTACGGCGTTGTGCAGTACCTTGTTGCCACAACCAAAATTTTGATTGTCAGTCACAGACGCGTTGTATTGCATATTTATCCAGTGGGTGACTATCATGGGCGCAGTAAGCAATAATTCCAGTACAGCAAATGCGTTATCCTGTTGCCAGTCATAATCGTGTAAAAATACCTTGCCAGCCAGATTCAAAGATCGGGTTAATGACCGTGGGGCAATAATAAAACTGTGATTGCCCGCTAAACCCCATTCCGGTCGTACCTGTGACCAGTCTTTGCTGCGCTTTTGATAGGCCTTATTGCGCTGCTTTTGCGATAAGAATGACAATTCTGAATCCACACTAGTGGCGCGTTCAGACTGAGCTAACGCAGTTGCCTCATGCAACCAACGCTGTTGCTGTTCATTGAGCTGTTCAGCAAAACACTGGATGTCATCTGTGGTGGTATTATGCAGCGCCGCAATAAAGCGGGTGGTTTGCGGAATGGTAATGCCTTGCGTTTGCAGACCCTCTCTGACTGCTTTGTCGTTGAGCAATTGTGCCAACACCCGCACATTGACTTCACCTGATTGCCCGCCACAAGCGCCACAATCCAACGCGGCCGCGTGCAGGTTGTTGCTGCACTGGCTACCGTGTCCTACCAATAAAACCTCTGGAGCAAAGGATTTGAGTCCCATTGCAGTGAGGACCCCTTTGGCTAATTCCACACATTCATCGCCAGACAGAGGCTGTCCGTTTTTTGATAGCTGCCATTTAGCGTCATGGCTCAGACTACTGACCGGATTTTCCTGTTTTTCCGGAAACCACATGTTTTTCAGCAGCTTAAAGCCATACCACCAACCGGAGGACTCCACCATGGAAAATGATCCGGTGGGACTGTGACTCCAGCGTTGCCAGTTGGCCTTGTTTTTAATGGGGCGTAGTCGGGTGATTTTGTCGGACTGCAACGAGGCTGAAATTTGCGGTGATAATAACCCGGGCAACTGTGGGCGATGCAACGTGGTGCCCTTAGGTGAGAACGCGATGGGCATACCGAAGAATCCAGCAAAGCCATAGGTTGCAATGCCCGCGTCCTGTTGTTCAAGTGCCCGGCGAATAATCTCTGAGCGGACATCAATGCAAAATATCGCCTGCATTTTTACCGCAGATGCTGTAACAACGGGAGCTGTTGCCAGTTGTTGTTGCAATTTTTGCTGTTGAGTTAATTCATAGGCAGTTTGCCAAATCCAGGATTTGAGTTGCTGTTGCTCTTGTCGCTGGATCTTGTCAGCAATACGGGTCTGTTCTTCTTGCCAACGAGCCTGAATGTTGGCGTGTAAATCGGGATGTGACTGGGCCACATGACGCCAGATAATCAGCTCCCATGCCAGACGGGCGGCCAGTAGCTGTGACATATTGTCATCCAGCCCCTGCCAGCGGCGGTACGCGATATAGGCCGCCCAGCCATTAACGTCCAAAAGTAAGGCATGCAGATAATGTTCAGTCGCTGTTTCAGATAGCGCTAATTCTGCGCTGGCCAGTTCAAATACTGTCTCGGGATCATGAGGTAAAGACCGAATATCCTGCGCCAGTCTGGGTTCACCCATCAATATCGCAATGCCACTGTCTTTGGTGATGTTTTTGCGCCAACTGGCATAAAAGCAGGGGCTGTTTTGCGGGCTGTTCACCTGCTCCAGGACAGGACTGCTTTGAAAAAACGCGGCACAAAACTGACTGAGCTGATGAATAATTTCATCATGCCAGGACACCTGATGCCTGGAGCGATAGTTATCAACCAGCATCGACAGATTGTGCCATCGCAGTTTGGCTGCATTTTGGGGGGCTTCCCGTGTGGCTAGTGCCGATAAGCCTTTGTCGTAATTAAACTGGCGACAGGCTTGTTGCAGAGCGGAATCACTGATTTGCCGCTGGTTGTACAGATCCTGCCAGAAAGTCAGGGGCATCTGACTTTGCATGTTACCCAGGGCTGACAATTTAGCCGCCACTTTTGTAAAAGGCTGATGTTTTAACTCCCAGTATGGGTTTACGGCGATGGCTTTGTCTAAAGGCCAGTTGGGTGCGATACGCTGACAAACCTGCAGCACTGTCTCATGAAGCATTAAATTGCGCTGAGGGTTGCCTGATAACATTAGCTGATTCATGGTATTTCCTTAACTGCGTTGGCGTGGGTTCTGACCGGCCAGAATTTAAGTGTGATGCGGGTAAACCATTCATCCAGGTACAGGCCAGCAAACAAGGCCGCTGATAGGCGCTGTACCCAGGGCTTTTGATTGTTAAAGCGCAAATGCATACCGAAAATAAACATGTTGATGATCAGTATTGTGATAAACCAGTCTTCAGCGCTGAAAGGCACCACTGCATTGCCTGGAAACACGTGTCCTAATCCGAATTTCAGCGCGAGATAAATGGCTATCAGACTGATGGCCATTAAACTTGCATAAAGTTTTTGACTGCTGGTGGCTAACAGTATGGTAAATCCCATCCACAGTAATACCCAGGGGGCAATCGGACCAGAAAGCAAAACCACTGCCGGGGATACCAGTAATAAACTAAATAGGGAAGATGCCAACCAGTGGCCAGTGGGGGCGTGAATTTTGCCGGTCAACTCTTGCTGCAATTGCTCATAAACCGCATTACCGCTATTGAGGAAAGAGAATGCTTTGTACAGTGAGTGGGCAATCAGGTGCAAAATTGCCAGTTCGTACAAACCCAAAGCAATTTCAATCAGCATCAGGCCCATTTGCGCCGACGTTGACCAGGCCAAACGCACTTTAACACTGACCCTGGTGAGTAAAATCAAAGACGCCAGTAAGGTACTGATACCGGCCACCAGCAGTACCGTCCAGCGCCCCCAGTCTGAAATTTGCAATAAGGGCGCAAAGGTCAGCAGTAAGAATCCTCCCAGGTTGATAATACCGGCGTGCAGCAGAGCGCTGACAGGAGTGGGTGCTTCTACCACTTTAATCAGCCAACCGTGTACCGGCAATTGCGCACACTTAATCAGTGCCGCCAGTGCAATTAATAGCGCAGCTACCTGCTCTGCTGTGCTGGCAATGGCGCCGATAGTCAGTAGTAATTGATCGATGTACAGGGTTTGATGTTGCAGGTACAAGAGGCTAAACGCCACCAGCAAACAGAGTTCCGCACTGCGTGCCAGTATAAACTTTTTGTGGGCAGCCAGAATGGCTCTTGGTCGTTCAGGGTAAAGGGTCAGTAATTTATGCAATGTCAGACTGATAGTAAACCAGCCCAGCCAGAAGATGACCAGATGATTGCTCAGTAAGGTAACCAGTACCGCTGTGATGGTTAACGTCATCCAGCGGAAATAACGCGGATAACACGCTTCGCCGGCCATGTAATTGTGGGAAAAGCGAATAATGATGGTGGCAATAAACAGCACCAGTGGCAGTACGATGCTATTGATCTGATTAAAACCAAACAGTTGACCGCTGGCGGTTGACGATGTCTGGCTGTAAAACTGATATACGCCCACACCAGACATTAGTACTGAACCCATTGCCAGCCACAAGGTGGCGCGATATATCCGCTCTGCCGATTTGTCTGTTCGGGTTCTGCCGCCCATCCAGCCCATCAGAGCCAATAAACCCGGAATCATTAACAACGTACTTGCCACTACCCAACTTTGCACAACGTTCCCACCTATCGCCTGTTTTAGTGAGACGCAAGTTTGCCAAACTAATAAAGTTAATTAAAATAGATATAAATTGATTAAACGTTCTGTTTTAAAGAACAAACTTTGTGAGTGAGTTTTGAATCAATGGCGAAACGACTGAATTATCATCATTTGTATTATTTCTGGCAGGTGGCTAAAAATGGCAAACTCACCGATGTGGCGAAGGAGTTGCACGTGTCTCAGTCGGCGCTTTCAGCGCAGATCAAACAACTGGAACACCAGATCGATGAACAGCTGTTTCTGCGCGATGGCCGCAGGTTAGTACTGACCGATCCGGGTAAGCGAGTCTTTACTTATGCTCAGGATATCTTTGCCAAAGGGCAAGAACTGGAATTATTGTTGAGCAAGGGCATTCATTCTGAACAACATTTATCAATTGGCGTATTAACCAACCTGTCGCGCAATTTTGTGGTGGAATATATCAAACCCTTGTTGCTGGAAAAGAAAATCAGCTTTTCATTGCACACCCGCATCCTGTCTAATTTAGTGGCGGGCCTGAATCGTCGCGATTTCGATATTGTTCTGACGAACTGTTCAATTACCGAGCAGCAGCAGGAAAGCAGCTTGCAACAGCATCTGGTGGCACAACAGCCGGTGGCCATTATCGGCCACCCCCCTCAAAAACCAGCGACCACTTTTCCTCTGGGCTATGAGCAAGTCAACTGGTTGTTGCCCGCCAAAGGCACCGCTATCCGTTCGGCATTTGAAGCTTTTTGTTTGCGAAACAATTACAAACCCAACATTATGGCCGAGGTGGATGACATGGCTATGTTGCGTTTGTTAACCCGGGATACCGACGCCTGTGCGGTATTACCCCCGGTGGTAGTTAAAGATGAAATAGCCAATGGACAATTAGTGGTATTTGAAGAAATTCCGGAAGCCTATGAACAATTTTATGCCACCACCATTGATCAGGGGATTTTCCCGAAATTATTTGGTGGGCCGGTGTCGTTGGGGTAGAGAAGAGGATAACAAAAAGGCAACCGCAGTTGCCTTTATCTGAACATTAAAGCAGTCAGCCTATTTTGTGTCTCTGAACATCAGGGTCATTTTACGGCAAACAAAATAAAATACCGGGGTGAACAGCAGGCCAAACAGCGTGACACCCAGCATACCGCTAAACATGGTCAGACCAATGGCCTGACGCATTTCAGAGCCCGGACCGGTTGCTACTAACAACGGAATGACACCGAAAATGAAGGAAAATGCCGTCATCAAAATAGGCCGCAGTCGCAGGCGACCCGCTTCAGCCGCTGCCTCGATAATGGAGCTGCCTTGCTCTTCATTTTGTTTGGCAAATTCTACGATCAAAATGGCATTTTTGGCTGCCAGTCCGACCAACACCACCAGACCTATTTGCGTCAGGACGTTGTTATCCATGTGCATGATCATCAGACCAACAGAGGCGGACAACAAACACATAGGTACAATGAGTATGATGGACAGAGGCAATGTCCAGCTCTCATATTGTGCCGTCAGTAGCAGGAATACAAACAGCACCGCCAGTGCAAAGGCAATAATGGCGGTATTACCGGTATTCTTTTCCTGATAGGCCAGTTCAGTCCATTCATAGCTGAAACCCGCTGGTAATACCTGCTCCGCGATTTGCTCCATTTTTGCCAGTGCTTCTCCGGAGCTAAATCCGGGGGCAGCATTACCGGTTACCGCAGCGGCGTTAAACAGGTTGTATCTGGGCAAGCGCGAAGGGCCGGATGTATTCTCCACTGTGGCAATCGAGCCAATGGGTACCAGAGCGCCGGTGGCACTTCTGACTCTCAGGTCCAGTAAGTCCTGGGTGTCGACGCGATAAGGTGAGTCCGCCTGCAACACCACTCTGAAAGTGCGACCCTGATAGTTAAAGTCATTGATATAACTGGAGCCAATAAAGCTTTCCAGCGCGGTAAAGACATTTTCCAGCGGAACATCCATCTGACGCACTTTGTCGCGGTCGATATTCAGGTATACGCGAGGCGTACTGGTTTCAAAAAAGGTGAATACGGCCGTTGTTTCAGCGGCCTGGTTGGCAGCCATCGCCACTGTCCAGGCGGCGCCTTCCAGTGCCTGTGGGCCATGACCGGCTACATCTTGAATCATCATTTTAAAGCCACCGGCATTACCGATGCCACTGACTGGTGGGGGGGTTACTGCCACTACGTAAGCTTCTTCATTAAAGCCCACTTTTTGGCGAATCTCCTGAACTATGGCCTCGGCGCTGCGTCGCGTTTCGTAATCTTCCAGTACCACAAATATCGCCCCTGCATTACTGGCATTGGTGAAGGTGGCCCCGGAAAAACCGGCAAAGGCAACGGTATTTTCAACCCCATCAATTGCCAGTAATTTGCGCACCACTTCCTGAATGACGGCATCGGTGCGGTCCAGAGCGGCGCCAGAGGGCAACTGAATTGCCACTATGGCATAACCCTGATCCTGTTCGGGAATAAACCCGGTAGGGATCTTATTGAGCTGCCAGCCGGTAAAGCTGATCAGGCCCGCATACACCACCAAAACCAGGGCGGTGATGCGTAATAAGCGACGGATCAGACTGGCATATTTTCCGGAAACCTTGTCGATAGCCGCATTAAATCTGGCACCGGCCCGAAACCGTTTGGAGTGAGGTTTTGGATCCGATTTACGCATAAAAATCGCGGCCATGGCCGGACTTAAGGTTAGGGATACAACCGTTGAAAGCATGGTCGCGGACGCAATTGTTACGCCAAATTGTTGGTAAAAAGCGCCGCTGATCCCTTCCATCAACATGGTGGGTAAAAACACCGCCACCAAAACCAGGCTGGTGGCAATCAATGCCCCGCCAACTTCAGTCATGGTTTCTTTGGCGGCCTCGACACGGGATAGTCCTTCACGCAATTTGCGTTCGACATTTTCCACTACCACAATGGCATCATCCACAACGATACCGATAGCTAATACCAGGCCGAACAGTGAGATCATATTTAAAGAGAAGCCAAATACCGACATCAGGGCAAATGTACCAATCAGTGATACCGGTATGGCAATTACCGGGATCATGGCCGTGCGCCAGCTTTGCAGGAACACCACGATAACAAACACCACCAGGGCAATGGTCTCCGCCAGGGTGATATACACTTCCTGCATGGATTGTTCGATGTATTCAGTAGGGTTGTAAATAATGGTGCTCTGCATACCACTGGGGTAGTTAAGCTGCATCTCAGCGATTAAGGTTTTTATACCTTCCGCTGTTGCCAACGCATTGGCACCGGGACGCATTGTTATGGGAATGGCAACCGAAGGGTTGTTACCCAGATACCCTCGCGTGGCATAGTGCTGTGCGCCAATTTCCACCCGGGCAACGTCTTTGAGTAACAGCAGACCGGTTTGACCGCCCCGGCGAATGATAATGTTTTCAAATTCTTCGACTGTTTTTAGCCTGCCCTGGGTTTGCACGCTGATCTCAAAGGCGTTCTGTTCCGGCATGGGAGACTGATTCAGTATGCCGCTGGATACCTGTTGGTTTTCGGCACGCACAACGCTCATGACATCTTCTGCAGTAATACCAAATTCGGCCATCCGACCTGGATCTAACCAGATCCGCATAGCGTATTCACTGGCACCAAATACCTGCACATTACCCACACCATCCAGGCGGGACAACCGGTCGACGATATTCAGTACCGCATAATTGCCAATTTCAGTTTGGTTAAAACTGTTGTCCGGCGAAAACAGGTTGATCACCATCAGCATATCCGGGGAGTTTTTCACTGTAGTGACACCCAACCGACGCACCGGCTCAGGCAGACGTGGTAATGCCGCTGATACCCGGTTTTGTACCAGTACTTGTGCTGTATCCAGGTCGGTTCCGGGGGCGAAGGTGATACTGATGGTTAAGCGGCCATCATTGGTAGATTGTGAAGACACATATAACATGCGTTCGACACCGTTTATTTCCTGCTCAAGCGGGGCGGCCACGGTGGATGCAATAATTTCCGAACTGGCACCCGGATAGGAGGCATTTACCTGAATCTGCGGCGGCGCGATTTCCGGATATTGAGCCACCGGCAAAGAGGCCAGCCCTAAAAATCCAAAAATCACAATCATCAATGAAACCACAGTGGCCAGGCGCGGCCGGTCGACAAAATAATGGGTTAACTGCATAACTTAGGCTCCGGTTTTGGCCGGCACAGGTTGCAATAATGCACCCGGCTGAATCATTTGCAGGTTGCCAATGACCAACTGTTCGCCTGAGGTTAAGCCTTGTTTGATAATGCGCAGTCCGGCTTCCGTTGTACCACCCAGGATGACATAGCGTTTTTCCGCTTTGTTTTCACCGTTAACGATGTACACATACTTTTTGTTTTGCTCCGACATTACCCACTTGTCTTCGATTGTGATGGCGTCATAAGGCGGCAGGGGGGATAGCCTTAAGCGGCCAAACATGCCAGGTTGCAGCAGATTATCGGGGTTATCAAACACGGCTCGCACCTCGATAGTTCCGGTAGCAAAATCCAGTGAATTTGAGGTGAAATCCATAGTGCCATCGTGAGCAAAACGGTCTTCGTCTTGTAATTTCACGAATACCGGCCAGGCGTCTTCACGCTTGATGGCATCGGGCTGAGCAATCTGACGACGTATATAGTTGAGCACGGTGGTTTCACTAGCTGAGAAATAAAAGTGAATGGGGTTAGTGGTCACAATCGTGGTTAATGGCTCGCCGCTGGCATTACCACCCACCACCAGATTGCCTTCGTTAACATAGGTGCGATCAATACGCCCGGTGATTGGCGCTGTGACAGAGGCAAATTCTAAATTCAGGCGAGCCTGGTCATAGTTTGCCTGTGCCACCTGTAATTGTTGCAGCCGTTCATCCAACTGTTCCTGCGAGATAGAATTGTTTTTTACCAGGTTTTGCCCGCGATCCAACTCTTTGCGGGCCAGTTTCAACTGAGCCTCGGCGCTGTCCAGTGCTATCTGAAAAGGGCGTTTATCCAGTTCGTAAAGCACCTGGCCTTTGGTAATCAACTGGCCATCATTAAAGGTTACCGATTCGATAAAACCACTGACCCGGGCCTTTACATCAACGCGTTTTGCTGCCTGAAAGCGGCCTGTGAATTCATCCCACTCGGTTACGTTTTCGGTGGCCAGATTCAGTACTTTAACTGGCATCGCTTGTGGTGCCTGCTGTTGCTGGGCTGTTTCCTGTTGTTGACAGGCTGACAGTCCGATTGTCATTAATAACAGTAACGCCGATGCGGCGAAACGTTGGGTGTTGCTTGCGATAGCCATAATATTATCCTCTGGGTAATGGCGTGGTGGTTACGGTATTATTGCCTGGCGACTTTACTCTTTTGATACAAGTTGCTGATTTGTGAGTTGTGTCCAATTCTGAACGGTCTGAATACGTTCCATCATGGTGCCGAAATAGGGGTTCCAGGTGAGGCGGGCATGAATTCTGTCTTCATGTTCGTGGCCCCAGGCAGCAAACCAGACATCATTGTCCGATTCACAAATCGCTTTCTCTTTGCTGTTTAAGCCGTTGTTGCACATGCGTTTACTGCCAGACAATCCGTAATAGTGATTGCAGGGAGCAAACAGTAAACTCATGTGTGAGCCGGAACTGATATTAAACAGCGGTAACTGCATAGACTTGCTCCGGATGTTGTTTTCGGCAAACTGTTGCTCTCCAAACCATAGCAGCTCGCTGGCAGAATGGGTAAAACTGCGGCTAAAAAGATCTTTAATCGCCTGGGCGTTAATAACACTGTCAGCTTCACTAATGGTGACAAACGTGGGAATGTTTACTGGTTTTTGTTGCAGCAGGTTGCGTACTATCTCTGCACTTTTCGCATAAGCGGCGGCACCGTGCAATGGACCACCAGAATAGCGGGCCAGATTGATATCATCGGATTGCCAGGTTACTGGTAATACGCTGGCCAGCAAGGGTGTCAGCGGCTCCAGGCGTACCGCTTTGGATTCAAAACCCGGTGAAAACAGTAGCAGGCCGGCGATGTCAGGTTGCTGTAAAGCATGAATAGTGACTAAGTTTCCACCGGTAGAGTATCCGCCTAACCACACTTCCTGGTAGTCTTGCTTCAACAGTGCGGCATAGTGATCCACGATCTTTTGCCAGTCTTCATAGCGGGCTAATTTCATATCCGCTGGCCTGGTGCCATGGCCAGGTAACAACAGCGTTTGTACATAAAACCCCTGTTTTTCTAAGGAGCGACTAATATCTACAAAGGAGAATGGAGAATCACTGAGTCCATGAACCAATAAAATAGCCTTCTCTGCAGGCTGTTCGGGTGTGCGCTCAAAAGGCATATTCATGCTAAGTTCCAGGACGTGGTCATCAGTCAGAAAATCCCGCGCTCCGGTCAGGTAAGTCTCGGTTGCTTGTAAATAGGACGCAAAATCCGGCTGCAGATAATTGTAGTATTGCCCGGACAGGTGTAATGGAGCGCGATGATGCGTTGTGCTGCAGCCCAGAGTCAGCAACAAAATACTGAGAAATAATATGACTTTTAAGCGCATGAGTGAGCACCGGAATAGGTAGTGGAACAAAGTAAACGACACAGTGTAGTTTACTTAAAGATTGGAAAAAGTAAACTGATTAGTGTAAATTTTGCAAAGTATCAGATTTGGCATTACACAACAGGTGGCAACAATTCTATGGTTGAAGTAAAAAAAACGCGCTCAGAATTAAAACGCGAGGCCATCGTCAGTGCCGCAAAAAGGGCTTTTCAGCGTGATGGTGTGCAAGGTACCAGTATGGATAAAATTGCAGAAGAAGCGCAGGTATCCAAACGCACGGTCTACAATCATTTTAAAGCTAAAGAAAATCTGGTGATCCACATTTTGTCTTCAATATGGAAGAGTTCTATGGTGGACAGTGATGACAATTATCAATCCGGTCAACCCCTCAAACCGCAATTAGTGGCGCTGATCAAGTCTGAAATTGATGTCATCTCGTCTGCAGAGTATCTCAATCTGACGCGAGTTGCCTTTGGACATTTTATGTATTCTCCGGAGGATCTGAAACAGGAGTCGGCGGTTTTCAGGGATTATGAAACCGTGTTGCAGCGCTGGCTAAAACGCGCCCTGCAGGATAAGCGCTTAAAGCCACTGGATATTGAAAAGGCAAATAAGCAAATCCACAGCCTGGTTAAAGGCAGTTGTTTTTGGCCGCAACTCATGTGTGCCGAGGCTGCGCCCACTGAAGCAGAAAAACTGGAAATTGCTGAATCCACTGCCGCGATGTTTCTGGCCTACTATCAGTCCGGTCTCTGACAGGTCAGCGCACCGGTACTGATAAATCTTACCTGTTCCGCTGTGAAATTTTTACAGAGTGCCCATCGGCTTGTTTTTGACTGTCATATAAAAACAAATAAAAACAACTGCTTAAGAATCTTTCGAGATTGGCACAATCCTCGCTCCAGATATGCTGAACAACAAAAGGAGTGAACGATGGAAATTTTTGAAACGATTCGACGCGATCATGAAAAGCAGCGCCTGTTAATGAAAATCCTGATCAGTACGTCGGGAGATTCTGAGTCGCGTCGTCAATATTTTGCGGAGCTGAAAGAAGAGCTGCAAGCTCACGCGGCAGCAGAAGAGCGTCATTTTTACAAAACCTTGATGCGTTCTGACAGAACGTTAGAACAGTCACGTCATGGTATTCATGAACATCATGAAATCGACGAACTCATTGCGGTATTGGACGAAACCGAAATGAGTTCTCCGGCCTGGTTGCACTATATGAAACAGTTGCGCGAAAAAGTACTGCATCACCTGGAAGAAGAGGAAAAGGAAGTGTTCCAACAGGCTGGCCATGTACTTAGCGGGGTGGAAAAGCGCGATCTCGCTGATGACTTTGAGGAAGAGAAGCAGGAACACCTGAGTTAAAGCGCAGATTCGCAGTTGTTCGCTTGCCTGACGGTGTAATACAATTTGCCACTGTCAGGCAAGAGAAAATCCATGCACACTCAGTTAATCTCCATTGGTTTACAAAATCCCAAGTCAGCCAGCAATGTTGCTTCTATTTTGAGGGCAGCGGGTTGTTATGGGGCCAGTTCGGTATTTTATACCGGCAATCGCTATCGCTATGCCAAAGAATTCAATGCAGATACCAAAAACATGCATCTGAAAATTCCCACTATTGGCGTTGAGGATTTGTTTGCAATGACACCAAAAGGCGCAAAACGCGTGGTGGTAGAATTGGTGGAAGGGGCCATTCCATTGCCGGATTTTCAGCACCCGGACAATGCCTATTATGTATTTGGTCCGGAAGATGGTTCGGTAGATCCACAGTTGCTGGCCCAGTCTGATGAGGTGATATACATACCCACACATGGCAGCATGAACTTGGCTGCAACGGTCAATGTGGTGCTGTACGATCGTTTAGCAAAATCACAATTTGATCGCAGTCTGGATTTTTTAAAACGCAGCAGGGATAACAATAATCGACTAAAAGTTTTTTCCTAAGCTGACTGCCAAATGATCTCCACATACCCGGAATCCGGCGCTTGTTTAGTTCCTTGTTTTTGGACGAAGCGCTTCTTTTTAGCACACCGATACTGCTCCTTTGAGGATTGCAAAACACACCCGGTTACTTTATATTCAGGCTTGGAATAAATATCACGTTCAGAAGGGACTCAGAGTGTACAAAAAACTCGCTATTGCAGGCGCATGTCTTTCATTTTTCACTTCAATACAGGCGTCAAATTTCAGTTTTGACAATGATACGCTGGCCGATATTGCGGTCAGTCGTCTGTCAAACGGGGCGTTTTATATTCGCAACTCCTCAGGGCAAGACTTCAATTCTACGCGCGGTGATGGCATACAAAGGCACTTTTTCGAACGCACGGACTATGACGTTCCGATAACAGGTGATTTTGATGGCGACGGCATTCGTGATTTTGGATTGCGACGTTTATCGACCGCCGAATGGATTATCCAGCATAGTTCAACCGGAGAAGTTGTCACCCGTGAATTTGGACGTCGTGTTACGGATGTGCCTGTGCCCGCAGACTATGACGGTGACGGTATCACGGATATCGCTGTTTATCGCAGTGAAAACCTAACCTGGTATATTCTCAATTCTTCCGGAGTGGACCGTCAAACTAACAACAAAGACGGTATTTCCAGAATTCCGTTTGGCGAGCAGGCTTCTGATTTTCCTGTTCCGGCCGATTACGATGGTGACGGAAAGGCGGATATCGCTATTCGTCAGGCAGATACTCAATACTGGTTAATTAGAAACTCATCAGGCGTTGATCCTGTAACCGGCAATTCTGATGGGATAACACGACATCAGTTTGGCAAGCGCGCTGAAGATCTTCCTGTGCCTGCAGACTATGATGGTGACGGTAAAGCGGATTTGGCGGTGAGACGCCCTTCCACGCAAACCTGGTATATTCTCAATTCTTCGGGAACTGACTCCAATACCGGATATGCAGACGGTATCACCCGTCGTCAGTTTGGCATGCGTAGTAGTGATATTCCCGTGGTGGCTGACTATGACGGCGATGGCCGCAGCGATATCGCGGTAAGACGCCCCGGAACCCAGCTTTGGTATGTCCTTAACTCCAGTGGCTCCGATCTGTTGAGTGGGCACAATGATGGGGTTAGTCGCCTCAGATTTGGGTTGAGAGCGACAGACATTCCTTTGGTTCAGCCTGCTTATAGCATTTTTTACCAATTAGATCTTGATGGTGACGGTCTCAACAATGGCGAGGAAGTCGCCAGGGGGTCGAGCCCCATCGCTGCAGATACTGACGGAGACAATGTCGCTGATAGCCAGGATGCTTTTCCATTAGATCCGAACGAATCGTCGGACGCGGATAACGATGGTGTTGGCGATAATTCTGACCTTTATCCCAATGACCCTGCCGAATCTGCTGATAGCGATAATGACGGGGTAGGCGGCAATGCCGATGCGTTTCCTCTCGACCCCAATGAAACCACCGATACCGACGCCGACGGTGTCGGGGATAATTCGGATGCTTATCCGGATGATAATTTATGCTCTGCGCTGTCAGATGGAGATGGTGAAAGTTGCTACCTGAGATTGTTAAATGGTGATAAAAATAATTTGCTCACAACGTCTTCAGCTCAGTACTTACTGATCTATTCACCTGCAGCAGACAAGATTTACCCTTTTGATCTGGCGACCCGACAATTTCTTGCATTGATTGAAATGCCGGATACCAGAACGGCTATTGCTATTCACCACGCTCCACAGAGCAACCGAATTTACGTTGTGTTAGACGATGGTGAAGTTGGTTATTTTGAAGACAACCAGGAGTATCACAGCTTTGTCGACACCATTAGCAATGCTTCATTTGTACAGTCACTGGACAATTATGTGCTAATTGGTAACAACGGCAATCTTTATGTGTACGATGAAAGTGGTGTTCTAACGAGTTCCGTTAACATTGGTTCTGACCCCAGGAGTATCTACTGGGATTCGGAGGCAGGCCAGCTCTTTACCGCAGTAGGGAGCAGTTACTATTTTTACCTGAGTCAATTTTTATTTAACGTCGAAACGGGTGAGCTGTCACTGGAAAAACAGGAGTATTTTTATTCCGGAGATAGCTACCAGGGCCCTATGTTCCAGGTGGAAAATGAACCCGATGTAATTATGATTGGCTCGTCAGTGTTCTCGCGCGATTCCTTGTCTTACCTTGGCGAATGGAATGCGCTGTCGGTATCTGACTTTGAGTCCGTCTCCGGAAGCAATGAAATTCTGACCCTGGCCTACCAGGCAGGCAAGTCCATTTTAAATCGGTACGACGGTGCTTTAAGTCTGTTGGAAGCGCCGCAATTTGATGGTTTCCCGACTGAAATGGCACAATATGCCGACGCTGTAGTGGTTCTGACCAAAGAACTTCACAGTCTCAGATTGCATGTGCATGAATTATTGGATGATATTGATGGCGATGGTATCCAAAACGACATTGATGATTTCCCGGCAGATATCGCCGCCTCGGTGGATTCGGATCAAGATGGTTATCCGGATAGTTGGAATATCGGCCTAAACGAGCTGGATTCATCCACCGGTTTAACCCTGGATGTATTTCCTGAAGATGCAGTATGTTGGGATGTCAGCCATGATGATGGTTTCGGAGACTGTAATTACGGCGCCACCATGCCTGATTTTATTCCTGAACAAATTATCGCCGATGACAATGGCACCCTGTACCTGTTTAATGCATCGAGTGATTTAATTTATCGTTGGTCATCGCAGACACAGCGTTATTTGTCGCCACTGAGTGTGGGTGAAAGCAACCTCTTTAGCAGCAATACCCCCATTTCTGTCGCCTATTCTGAAGCGCACAACCGACTTTATTTAGGGTATTTATCTGGACAAATTACTTTTATTACTCCCGATAGCAATGAAACCGAAATACCTTTCTATCAGACAACCGGTCCGGTGAGGTATTTAATCTCAACGGGTAACTTTCTGGTGGCAACAAGTGGCAGCAGTTACGATTCACGGCTCCATTCCCTGGATGTAAATGGGATTCTGATTGATACCGCTTCGAGCAGCTATTTTAGTGGTGTCAATGCCTGGGATGAAAGTCATAACCGGTTGTTTTATTTCCGATACTCAGAGCTTTACTACATTGAACTGGCCCAGACCACGGGTGAGTTTGGCAGCACGAGCTATGCGGCAGGTAACTCGCTCAGCGGTCCGCTGCACTTATCCGCAGATAGCAGCAAAATACTGATGGGCTCGGGGCACATTTTTAACACTGATGATCTTACTTCTGCTGGCTTTTTGGGAGGGTTTGATGACGGCATGTGGTTGCAAAATGATGAATTGTTATTGCTATCGCAACTGTCCAACACTATTGCATTGCAACGCAAAAATACCCAGGGGCTCACGTTAGAGACTTTTAATTTGAGCGGTGACCTGGTTGGACTGGCCAGGGCTGGCGAGAGCGACATCATTGTGACGCTGACGGATAGCGGATTGAGCTTTATACCCTATGTCGCTAACAATGATACAGATGGCGATGGTGTTTCAAATACGGCGGATGCCTTCCCCAATGATATTGCCGCAGCTCTGGACACTGACAACGATGGATATCCGGATAGTTGGAATACCGGCTATGATGCACAAGACTCCACAACAGGTCTGGTGATTGATGAGTTTCCGCAAGATTCAGCCTGTTGGTTGGCGGAGCATAGCGACGGTCAGGGGAATTGTGATTACAGTGCCACTGTCCCGGAATTTGTGCCAAATGAAATACAGGCCAATGCCTCGGGAGATGTTTATCTTCTGAGTGAAGCTCATGGAAAGGTATTCAGTTGGTCAACTACTACAGAGCAATACCAAAACCCCTTCAGTGTGGGAAGCAGTAGTGGGTTGACCAATGAATCTCCCGTCAGAATGACCTTTTCGGCAGCACAAGAGCGGCTCTATCTGGGATACGCTTCCGGACTGGTGACGTTTATTGATATCAATAATAGTCCAAAAGAGCAGTTTTTTAATCATTTTCCTCAGGAAGTGCAAAGCCTGGTCGCGGCAGGTAATTTCCTTGTAGTATATGGTTCCAATTCGACGTTACGTTCGTTCGATGTAAATGGCCTGCAAACCGATGTAATAAGTAGCAGCAATTTCAGCCGATACAACGCGTGGAATGAGTTTACCGACGCTATTTATTACTACCGGAGTTACTATCTTTACAAGCGTGAAGTTAATCAGGATACCGGTGAAATTGGCGAGCGTAATCGCTCGTATAACAACGATTACTATGGTGGCGCTACCGGAATTCACATTGCTAAAGACGGCAGTAAAGTACTGCTATCCTCTGGTGATGTTTATAACGCAGAGGATCTGAGTCATCTGAGCCAGGTTCCATACCCAGACAACGCGTTGTGGTTGGACAATGATGAACTGCTTTTGTTGGAGCAAAGTGGTGCAGAAGTAGTATTGCAACGCAAAAACGGTCAAAATCGTACCGTGGAAACCGTTAGTCTGAGCGGCCAGCTAATTGACGCATTGCCTGTCGGAGAACAAAACCTGATCGTCACTCAGTCGGGCTCAGAGCTTGCATTTACACTATATCAACCCAACAACGATATTGATGGTGACGGTGTTGATAATGTCCTGGACGCCTTTCCTACGGATGTTGCTGCCTCTGTAGACAGTGATAACGATGGCTATCCCGATAGTTGGAATGACGGGTACAGTGAAGATAGTTCCACCACAGGGTTAACACTTGATGTCTTTCCCGGTGATGCGGCCTGTTGGCTAGATGACCATGACAATGGCAATGGCGGATGTGATTACAGTGCTACAATACCTCAATTTGTTCCTGATGAAGTTGTGGCGGATGGGCAAGGCAATGTTTATTTGTTTAGCCAGCAATATGGCAAAGTATTCACCTGGTCTGCGACAACTCAGCAGTATCAGAACCCGTTTGCTGTGGGTGATAGATTTAACTCTGGTGGGGAAGCGCCACAACGAGTAGTGTATTTAGAAGATCACCACAGACTCTACTTTGGTTATGCCTCCGGACTACTGACTTATATTGATCTGAATAGTGGTCCGCAAGAGCAGTACTTCTATCAGTTACCACATTCTGTGAGCAGTATTATTGCGGCCGATAACTTTCTTGTCGCATATAGCTCCGGTGTCCTGTATTCGTTCGCTGCTGATGGTGAGCTTGTGGATAGCCTTAGTAGCTCATATTTTTCCCAGGCTACGGCTTGGAATGGGGTTTACAATCGCATATATCATTTGCGAGATGGTATAAGTCCAAGGGATATTTATTACCGGGAATTTAATCCAATCACTGGAGAGTTTGGTGCTGGCGATGACTCGCCATACCATGGTGACTATAGTGTCTATGGACCGATCCGCATTTCTCAAGATGGCAGTAAAGTATTATTAGGTTCCGGTGATATATATGCGCAAGATGATCTGACATGGTTAGGCAATGTCGGTAGTTTGGACAATGCACTGTGGTTGGAAAATAGTGAGTTGTTGCAACTGACGCAGCTGGATTCGGAAATAGCATTGCGCCGCAAAAACGATCAATACAGCACCATTGAGGTATCAACTCTCAGCGGCCAATTGATCAGCCTGGTAAGGGCCGGGGAACACAATGTCATTGTTAGTCAGCTAAATAACGAGTTAGTGTTTGAGTTGTTTGTTGCTAACAATGACAGTGACGGTGATGGAGTAGACAATACGGAAGATGCCTTTCCGCAGGATATAGCCGCATCCATTGACAGTGATAATGATGGTTACCCGGATAGCTGGAATGAAGGTTACACTGAAGCCGACTCTACAACTGGTCTTGTACTGGATGTTTTTCCGGAGGATGCAGCGTGTTGGACTGCTGAGCATGACGATGGTTCGGGGACGTGTGATTACATGGCAACGATTCCAAATTTCATCCCTGATAAAGTGGTGGCGGATAATGATGGGAACCTGTTCCTGTTAAGTACTGAAAATAGCAAGGTTTATACCTGGTCAGCTGCCCTGCAACAATACCAAAATCCCTATATTGTTGGTACGACCAGTTTGACTAATGGGTCGCCGGATTTGATGAGTTATTCTGAAGCACATAACCGGTTGTATTTTGGTTACGATTCAGGACTCATCACCTTTATTGAACTTAGTGGTGAACGCCAGGAACAGTTCTACTTTCAACTCTCTTTATCTGTTAACGGGTTAGCGTCTGTGGGCGACTTTATGTTGGCTCAGGACGAAAGTGGAGCTTGGGCAACTCACTACATTATAAATGCAGATGGCACATTAACAGATAGTCGTGACTGGAATTATTACTCGAACGAGTATGCGTGGAACCCGGCATATAACAGAGTCTATTATTTCGGCTCCAATGAGCTGCAATATGAGGAAATTGATCCAGTAACGGGTGATATTCTTTCCAGTGGTGATTTTAATAACTCCAGTACCTATGGTCCTATTCGAGTGTCACCGGATGGCAGCAAAATACTGTTGGGCAATGGTGAAATTTATTCCGCGGCAGATCGCAGTTGGCAAAATAGCTTAGGAAGCCTGGACGATGCCCTATGGCTGGACAATGACGAACTATTGCTGCTGAGCCAACAAGATTCAGGGATAACGGTGCAACGTCTGAATTCTCAGTATCAAACTAGTGAGACTCTGTCGCTAAATGGAGCGTTATTAAGAGCCGTCCATGCCGGTGACTATAAAGTTATTGTCGCACTGGTGGATAATGCCCTTTCGTTTACCCTGTACGAACCTAATAATGATTCAGATGGGGACGGTGTAGAAAACTTGCTTGATGCGTTCCCAATGGATATAGCCGCATCCGTTGACAGTGATAATGACGGCTATCCGGATAGCTGGAATGAAGGTTATAGCGAATCGGACTCTACTACTGGCCTGATTCTGGATGTATTCCCGGAAGATGCTGCGTGTTGGTCAGAGAATCATGATGATGGCTCGGGAAGTTGTGATTTTGCGGCTACCGTCCCGGATTTTGTGCCCGATGATATTATTACAGATGCTGATGGCAATATATATATGCTCAGTCAGTCTAACAGTAAAGTATTTGTTTGGTCGGTCCAGGCTCAGCAATATCGAAATCCGATTTTTGTCGGTGAGTCCACCGAATTTAGCTCAGCAGCACCGACAGCGATGGTTTATTCAGAAAGTCATAACCGGCTTTATTTTGGCTATGAGTCAGGCAATCTCACTTATGTCGCGCTGGACGGTAGTAATCAGGAGCAGTATTTTAATCGGTTAAGCGCCTTTGGTAGCATGGTTGCCGCGGGCAATTATCTGATGGTGCAAGAGCGGACTACAGGTAGAAACCGACGCAATGTATTCAGCGCTGATGGTACCCTGGTGGCCAGTAGTTCCAGTACATACTCATCCGATCAATATGCCTGGAGCAGCGCTACCAGCAAGTTTTACTACTTGCGCAGAGGCTATAGTCCAGTTGATTTGCATTATCAAAGTATTGATCAGACTACCGGGGCGCTTAATGGTTCTGGTGATTCGCCCTATCATTCATCGACTAATATGACGGGACCGGTTCGGGTTATCAATCAAGATTCACAAGTGATTTTAGGCAGTGGCGCAATTTACAACGCCGACAATCTGGAAATAATGCATAATTTGGAAACTACCCTTGTAGATGCATTAGATTACGCGGGCATGCTTTTGACCGCCAGAGAATCTGATGGCGCCTGGTTTGTGGATATCCTGTCTTATGACGACTACGCCGTTTTGACCAGTTTCCAACTGGAATATTCAATACTGTCATTAGCGCTACACGAAGATGACCTGACTGTCGTGCAACACAACGGAGTTGAATTGGTTTATTCCCACATTCCATTGGGAGACAATGACGGCGATATGCTTCCGGCCTGGTGGGAAATTAGCTACGGCTTATCGGACTCTGACGCAGAAGACGCTGACTTAGATCTTGATTCGGATGGCCTGAGTAATCTACAGGAATATTTGCTTGGAACCTATCCAGACAACACTGACAGTGATGCTGATGATTTGAGCGATTTTGATGAAGTGAACACCCACAATACTTCGCCGCTCGCTGAGGATACAGATGCTGACGGTATCAATGATGGCGCTGAAATTAATCAGCACGGTACAAATCCATTAAGTCACGATACTGACGAAGACGGATTCAGTGATTCGGATGAAATCTTCATTTATGAAACGGACCCCAATGATGCAGAATCGCTACCTGACGCCATTTCATCTCTGACTGAATCTTTTGAAGATGGCGTAACACCTTTCTGGCGAACGGTTACTGACAGTAATGCTGGCTGGGCTGTTACTTCTGCGCACGCTGCTGATGGCAGTATGAGTCTGAAGTCGGGGAATATTTCACATAGTCAGTATAGTGCGGTACAGATTGAAGGCTTGTTTACTGACGGCACGCTGACGTTTAGTGCACGTGTTTCAGCTGAATCTTGTTGTGATAAGTTATATATCTATCTCAATGATGTACAGCAAATAGTCATTTCCAATTCAGGTTGGGAAACTTACGAGATTTCATTGAGTAATGGGGAAAATGTTATTGAGTGGCGTTACCGCAAAGATGGCAGTGTAGACACCTATGATGACGCTGCCTATATCGATAATGTGCGTTTTGCGCAGTAGCCGTATAAATCAACAGACTTAGGCGTAAGCTCCCAAAAAGGCCTGTTCCCTGCAGCAACGTAAATACTGCGTGGCTCAGGCCTTTTTAGTGCCGACTTTAGAACACAAATTACGCAGTGTTCAACACCTGATTGCTTCAGTTTCCTCGGCGGGTTTTTGACATTTCCCAGGATCGCAGGCATAACTTGTTTGAGATAAAAATAACCAATCCGGGAAAACATCATGTTAGGGCTTGTCTGGCATACCACCTATATGTGTGCTTTTGTTTTTGCTTTGGGCTTTGTACTGCATTATTACGCCTTTAAGCGCGGCATTGCTGATCAGTTTGATAAAGTAAAAACGGAAGCGTTAAAAAAGGGGGCTGACGGCAAAAAAAGGGATTACAAAACCGGCAATGGGTTGTTGGATAAGTGGCTGGATTTTGGGGGTGGCTACTACGGTATTATTGCCTTTATTCAATTGATTTTTATCGAAATTGAAGAAATACAGGCATTTATCCTTGGCTGGACGGGACTTGATGATTTTTTACAGGGATTAGGTATCAGTACACTGATTAGCCTGTTTATTGAACAAATCATGAACTTTGTTCAGGCTATCAGCTGGCCGGCTCACTATCTTGGTCGTTACAGTATCCTGCAGATTGCCATCTTCATTGCGCTCACCTACCTGGTTTACACACTATCCAGAAAACTGGCCAGAGCCAGATTAAACCGGCTTTAGTTCCGGTCAATATACTGTGCAACTTTGTCGGTAATATGCCAGCTTTTACCGTCATAGATCAGATTGAGGTAGTCAATATAGCCTTTTTTCTGTTCTTCGCCCCAACTAAACGCCACTGTAGCATTGGCCGCATACCCGGTGGTTTTCAGGTCTGTGATGTGAATGTTGGCGTCCCACTGGTTGCCTGTATTCACTAACGCTGCGAAAGCATCGCGGGTGTAGCTTTGGTAAACCCCTTTATCATTGTAATACTGAATAGAAGCGGTTTCTGAAAACGCCATTTCCACATGTTTGCCGGAACCGGTTTTTACCGCTTTGATGTAGCTATTTACCGCCTCTTCCGGGGTTTTAAATCCATGCGCCAGTGCCGGACAGGCAGTGAAGAACAAGATTGTTAGCCCGGCAACAAGTGAGTATCGTGACATGATGAGCGTTTCCTTAGATGAGCAATGAGCTAAAGACTAATTCTTTTACCTTTTGGAAACAAGCGAATCAGTGCGGTTTCATCTTCTGCCGAATGTCATCCGGAATATCCAGGTGCATTAAAAATAATCCATCCACCTCTGAGTTACCTGGTGAAACCGGGTCGCTCTCCAGTGTGTCGACAATGGCCTGTTCTTCGCGATTCTCATTGGAATCATTTTGTATATTACCCATGACTGCCTCCCACAATACGACTAAAAAACCATCATGTGATATCTATTTATCGCCTGGTTCGGAAAATTCTGCAGTTATACTTTGGCATAATATGAGTGCTTACCCCACGCTCAGGAGGCTCTGTCAGTGACAAAGCCACCAAAGGTGGAGGGGGTTAATTTAGAGATCCTGATGGGGACCAAAGACTTCATAGTGAATACGGTTGCTGGCGACTCCCTGATTTAGCAACTGTTTTTTGACAAACCCCATAAAACCCACAGGCCCACACAGGTAAAAGTGGGCCTGGCCGTAGGGAAGCCTGACCTGTTCAAAATTCATCATGCCATAAAACGCTTTAGCCGATGCTTCCTTTGCGTACCAGGTATACGCCTGCCAATCATGCTGCTGTGCAATTTGTTCAGTGCGATCTGAAAAACTGTGTTGATGCTGGTTTTCACACGCGTGTAAGTAATAGACTTCTTGCGCATAATTGTCGGCCGACAATTGTTCCAAAATAGCCTGCATGGGAGTGACACCAACCCCTGCAGATATCAGCACTACCGGCGTCTTTCGATCTTCAAAAAAGAAGTCTCCGGCAGGGGCATGGAGCTCAATGGTGTCACCGACCTGGACTTCGTCATGCAGATAATTTGAAACGACCCCTGGTACGCCGTTGCATTCTCTTTTTACCGAAATGCGGTAACTGCGACCATTGGGCTTATCGGACAAGGAATACTGCCTGATTTCTGTATAGGGATGGGCGGGTGGTTGCGCTTTAATGCCCAAATATTGGCCTACTTTGTAATCAATTACTGGTCCAGTATCTTGCGGAACAAACGTAAAGCTTTTCACCAGTTCAGATTCCTGCTGAATTGCTTTTACAACAAATCGGCGGGCGTCCTGCCAGCCGCCGATCTGGCCGCCTTTGTCAGCGTATAAATGACGCTCGCGGTTGATAAAGGATTCTGACAGAAACAAATAGGCTTCACGCCAGGCTTCCTCAACCTCGGCAGTAAACAATTCGCCGGTGAGTTCTCTGAGAGTTTCAGTCAGGTGGTGGCCTACAATCTGGTACATTTCAGGCTTTATGTTAAAGCTGGTGTGTTTATGGGCGATTCGTTCAACGTCTCTTTGCAGTACCTGCGGCGTTTCTATATTCCTGGCGTAGGCGGCCAGGATGTTAAACAGGGCCAGTTTTTGAGTCCCGGAGACCTGGTGGCTCATATTAAAAATATTTTTTAGATCCGGGTGTTCAAGAAACATCCGATTATAAAAATGGTCGGTTAATGCCGCTCCGGTTTCATCCAGTAATGGAGCCAGACTTTTTACGATATCAATGTGCTTTTGCGTGAGCATGATTTACCTCTTAATTGGATTGTTTTGGCGAAAATAAAATGGGTGAATAGAACCTTAAAAACAGGCACATACTCGATACCCACAACGCAATGCTTAGTTGCCAGGCTAACAGCGGATAGCCCAGTGCAGGCAAGGCGCTGCGGATCACTGCTGCTGTCGCTAACAGAATGAAAGCGACACTTATCCAGGGCGTGGGAGTTAACGGTCTGCCGGTATGACCCAGTGAAACCCGACTCATCATGGCAAGTATCATTAAACCAATGGCACCGACCGTGATCAGGTGTAATGCGGCGCTGAGTGAAAGTTGGATTATGAGAAAACTTAGACCCGTTGCAATAAGACCAACCGCTAAAAACAGGTAGGAAAGATGCAATGACCACAGTAACGGACGTGATAAAATGCCCCGCCTGAACCAGAAGGCTAATCGAACCAGGTGCAAGGTGCCGGCAGCAATCAATAGTGGTGCCGGTGAAATTGGCAGCGGGTAAAAATACCCGGATGTAAAAACCACAATCCCGGCGCACGACACGCTCATCAGGAAGCGATCCAGGGTTTGGGTTTTAGTGATTTTGATTAAACCAATGCCGCGTTCGGTAAAAAACGGAATTACGCGACCGGCAATAATGGCGATGAGTAAGGTAAACATCAGCACCATAGTTCGGCCCAGATGCAAGGCCATCCCGGTAAATCCGTTAAAGTCCGCCAGAATAACAATCAGATTAACGAGAGCCATCGCGCAGAAAATTGGGATCAGCAAGTAGTTGCGTCGGTTGCCTGACAAAAATAACAACCTGGTAAAGGCGTAGATAGAACAGTACCACCATAGGCATTGAGCGATAGTGGCCATCAGCAAGCTGTCGGGGTTATTAAGCCAAAAACCAATTCTGGCCAACAGCCAAAGACCGGCTAACAGCATTACCGATCTGCCCTGCAAACTGGGTAATCCGGTCCAGGTCTGTACAGCTGTGAGTGAGAAGCCAATGGCTACTGTCGCCGCGAAACCAAAAATCATTTCGTGTAAATGCCAGACAATAGCTGACATACCATTGCCGGGCAGACTCCACCAACCGCTTAGCATGCCCAGCCAGTAGATTAACGACAGGGATGAAGCCACTGTGGCCAACAAAAAACAGGAGCGAAAGGCCAGTTGCCACACAGGCCAATGGGTAATGTGATTTTGGATACCCGGAATGTGCATCAAAAGTTTAGCCAGGGAGGTCATAAAGCTACACCACCTTGCCGAGATGCTTGCGTCCGATACAGCGCAATACATACCCTATTTTAAATAACCCGGGTAAGATCATAGAGGCTATATGAGCCGCAATTTCAACTTGCATTGGTATCAGGTGGTTAAACTGATATCCGAGTAATATCGCCGCAATAAATGCCACCAGAGAAGCGATCATGAGTCCATTACCGATACGCAAACAAAGCCTGAAGTTTTTCAATGGGTCTTGTTGCTCAGTTGTGGCAATGGGCACAGTGGTAATCGGGTTTGCGAGTGAGGTTGCCATAGGTGTAAATCCTCTTGTATGCAGTAATAACTGGTTTTGCTATACCAATTCTTGTGCCACATTTAAAAGGGTATAAAAAACAAATAGATAGCGTGTCAGGCTGTTTTCAATTTGCTTAAAAAAGGTCATTTAGACCTGAGTATGAATAGGTTATAATGACCTGAAAGGGTCAAATGGATTCAGTATGGAACTTACTTCAGAAACGCTGTTAGACTTTGCTACAGCACAGGTCGCCGGATTAACCAATCACGATCGTTTTGAGCAATTATTGGACACTCTGGCGGGATTAATTGTTTGTGACGCCATTGTGCTACTGGCAATACAAGGTGAAACCCTAAAACCTCTGGCGCAGAAAGGGCTAACTCATGACACGCTGGGGCGGCGCTTTAGTATTGCAGCTCACCCCAGGTTCACCGCGATTGTGGAGTCTCAATGTCCGGTTCGCTTTGCAGCTGATAGTCCGTTGCCTGATCCCTATGATGGCTTGTTAACCGGCCACAAAGGCAATTTGCCTATCCATGCCTGTATGGGTATCCCGCTGTTTTTTGCCAAATCTCTGATTGGGGTGCTCACCTTTGATAGTTTAACGCCATCGGCTTTTGATGATTTGCCCGAAAACAAGCTACAAATCATCTCAGCGATTGCCGCTTCAACCTTAAAAATCGCCCTGATGCTGGATGAACTGGAATTCAGAAATGCTCGCTCTCATTTGCTGGTGGCTGAACTCAATCATGAGAGCCTGGCCCGCGAAGGGCATGAAATAATCGGTGAAAGTCCGGTTATGAAAAAGCTGAAAAAAGAAATCAGTCTGGTGGCTGCTTCACCCTTTAGTGTTCTTATCCTCGGCGAAACCGGGGTGGGTAAAGAGTTGATCGCTAAGCATCTGCACCTGCAATCCTCCCGGGCGAACGAACCATTGGTGTATGTCAATTGCGCGGCGCTACCTGAGAACCTGATTGAAAGTGAACTGTTTGGCCATGTGAAAGGGGCATTTACCGGTGCGGACAAAGACAGAGCCGGTAAATTTCTGTTGGCTGATGGCGGAACCCTGTTTCTGGATGAAATTGGAGAGATGCCGCTAAGCGCACAAAGCAAACTATTGAGAGCATTGCAATCTAATGAGATTCAACCCGTGGGACAGGATACTATTCAGCATGTGAATGTGCGGGTACTGGCGGCCACCAACCGGGATTTAGCCTCAGAGGTGGGTGAGGGGCGCTTTCGTGCTGATTTGTACCATCGTCTTAGTGTTTACCCTATTCAGGTGCCGCCGCTCAGACAGCGCATCGATGATATTGCGCTGCTCGCCGGGTTTTTTGTGGAACAGTCTCGTCGTAAATTGGGTCTGAAGCAGCTAAATTTGGGCAGCCGTTGTATCGCCTATCTCAATCAGTATCAATGGCCGGGTAATGTCAGGGAACTGGAACATGTTATCTCGCGGGCCGCTTTAAAGGCCGCTTATGATCAGCACAATCTGCCGTTTGTGACCATCAACCCCGAACATTGTGGCGATTTAAGCAGTCATAAAATAGCTGATGCCCCCGAAGTTGCCTCTTCATCAGAAACAACACCGGACGCTGCGCAGCTGCCAATGGACATTAAGGTGCAAACCGACCTGTTTCAACGCAATCTTATCAGGCAAACCTTGTTGCAATGCGACGGGAACTGGGCGGCCACTGCCAGACAGCTAAACACGGATCGTTCAAATCTGGTGCGTATGGCAAAACGACTGGGCATTGAGGTACAGAAGCAAATTGTGAGTTGAGCGACACCGGACATCATCGCGGGGGCAGGCCAGCAATAACGTGAAAATCTGAAACGGTTGTGTGTTACCCGGAATTGCCAATCCTGAAACGAAAATTGCCTGGATAAATTAGTGCCCTGACTACTTCCTGTAAGCCTTGTTCTGTTTCGCATTTAAAATGTAACTGCTATAAATTAACCCCGAGTCGATTGAATTTCGAAATAATTCTGGCAATATTGGTTAAATGAAATACATTTTAATGCCTTTATCATTATTTTCCTGGTGGCGCTCTAATTAGAGCGGCGCTGAATTTTTACATTCTTAAGCTGCTGGAAGGTAGCTGAGACTGTAATTTCTTTTGTATCTCCAGTAGTGATCTGTTCTAACCTGGAGATCCCCCATGAACACAAAGCAAGCTACTGCAAAATCAGAAATTATTTTAACTGGCGACAGAGCCACCGGGCCATTGCATTTAGGCCATTATGTCGGTTCTTTAAAACAGCGTGTTGCATTGCAGGCTATTCATGAGCAAACGATTCTTGTGGCCGATATGCAAGGCCTTACTGATAATGCCCACAATCCGAAAAAAGTATCATCTAATATTCTCAATGTGGTGGCTGACTATCTGGCTGTTGGTATAAATCCCTCTGAAACAACGATTTGTCTTCAATCACAACTCCCCGCGCTGGCTGAGTTGACTATGTATTACAGCAATCTTGTCACAATCAGTCGATTGGAGCGAAATCCAACGGTCAAAAGTGAGATACACAACAAAGGATTTGAACGCTCCATTCCGGCGGGCTTTTTAACCTATCCAGTATCTCAGGCGGCCGATATTACTGGCTTCAACGCCACATTGGTTCCTGTCGGGGATGACCAATTGCCAATGCTCGAACAGTCAAATGAAATAGTGAGAAAAATTAACGCGCTCGCCGGGCGCACTGTACTTAATGAATGTGCCCCTTTGTTAAGTAACGCCCCACGTTTGCCTGGTACGGATGGGAAAAATAAAATGTCGAAGTCGATGGGCAACGCCATTAATCTCGGGGCTACCGAAAAAGAAATCTCGGCAGCGGTAAAATCCATGTATACCGATCCTAATCACCTGCGAGTCGAAGATCCCGGCAAAATAGAAGGAAATGTCGTGTTTACCTATCTCGATGCTTTTCACCCAGATGAAGGTTATATCAGCCAACTAAAAGCACACTATCAGCGTGGAGGTCTGGGCGATGGTACCACGAAGAAAATACTGGAAGCCTGTTTGCAGGACATCCTTCGACCCATAAGAGCGAGAAGAGCGGAGTTTTTAAATGATAAGGCTCAACTGATTGACATTTTAGTGAAAGGTAGCCAGCGCTCCAGAGATAAAACCGAAAAAATCCTGTTTGATGTCAAAGACATCTTTGGCTTAAATATTTTCTGATTGGCGTGCTTTTTAGCCATCAGTTTAGGGAAGGCATCGCTGACTTTCCCTAGGCTGTTTTCTTTTCTTACAGGGGGCAACCTGACGACGCTGAAAACGGCTCAGGATTTGAGTTTTCACGTCTGTTGGCTATTATAATTTTAAGAAGCAACCAGTTGTACACAGGGCCTGGTGAGCTTTACTGCATGAACAGGCAACCCAGGTCAACCGGTCCCGGATACACCTCTTCGGGAGCATGTAGAAACGACCAATCGGGTCAGGAGGCAGGTTATGCTACTCAGTGTTAATTCGTTACGCCACTATGCTATTCAGGCTTCTGATGGTGCCATTGGCGAGTGCCATGATTTATTATTTGACGACAGGTTTTGGACCTGCCGCTTCTTAACCGTGGATACGCATCCCTGGTTGCCACTGAGTCACAAGGTACTGATCAGCCCCGTTTCGATAAACAATGTTGTTCAGGATGATGAAAAAATCCATGTGGATCTGACTAAAGAGCAGGTTAAATCTGCGCCCTCAACAGATACCAATGAGCCGGTATCCCGAGAATTCGAGCGAGAATATTTTAATTATTTTGGATTTGGTCATTACTGGGTAGGGCCGGGAGCCTGGGGAGAATATGCCTACCCCACTGATCTTGTCAAACCCCCATCAGCCAATGCCAGAAAGGCAGAACAGAAGCGGGCGAAATATGACAATGCCAATCATCTGCGTTCGGTCAAAGAGATACAGCATTACCTCATTTGTGGTACTGATGATGCCGAATGCCATGTGCATGACTTTGTTCTGAACACTGACAATTGGTCGATTGCCTATTTAGTGTTGGATACCCGGGATTGGTTTCCCGGCGGGCGCAAGGTCTTCATGCTACCTGAACAAATAGAAGAAATCAGTTGGGCGGACCAGGCACTCAAAACCAGTCTCAGTGACGGCAATATTAAAAACTTGCCCGAATACCATGGCGACTCTCTCAATGATACTGACTACCTTCAGGAAGTCGCCAACACTTTGAAATCTGTGCGGTCAGAGAAGTCAGAACGGCTTTAAAGGGGACACTCTGTCAGCCAGAAAAACAGCGGCGCTTTGCAGATTAGCTAGGGCAACTCAGCGTCGACAATATAGTGTCGGCTATACCGCGGCGGCAATGTTGTGAGGGGCCGATTGCTCGAGCTGCAAATTCAAATGACTACTGACACTTTCTGTCACAGCACCAGGAGTATGATGAACCCGAATTCATCATCATCTGAAAGGAGAAATTTATGATTGGTTATGTGACATTAGGTACAGCGGATCTACAGAAATCTGGCGCATATTACGATGCATTGCTGGCAACCATCGGTGCTGCGCGTTTTATGGAGGAAGACAACTATTTTATTGCCTGGTCAAAGGGCGAAAATGAACCGGCAATATCAGTAACACTGCCGTTTAACAAAGAAGCGGCAACTGCAGGCAATGGCACTATGGTGGCGGTGGTACTTGAGTCGCCGGAACAGGTCGATGCGTTTTATCACAAGGCATTAGAACTGGGAGGCAGTTGTGAAGGCAAACCTGGTTTCAGACCAGAAGATGCCAGCGCGGGCTTTTACGCCGGGTACTTTCGGGATCTGGATGGCAACAAACTCAACGCGTTTTGCATGGTGCCGGCGGCGTAACCGCGCTGTTTGAGCGTTAAAGGCGGAAGTGCTTGTGGCCGTATTGCAACGCACTTCCTGGTTTCCCCGTTACAGAACTGATCCGAAATAAGCTGTAAGCACGGCTTAATGCTGAAAACCCCTCAAACGGCCTTAATGCAGCATTTACCGGAAGATTTAGCCTGATACATGGCGTTGTCTGCCCTTTCTAACCAGTTGTCAATGGTATCGCTTTTCAACACTTCGCTTAAGCCGATACTACAACTCACGCTGACTCCCTGGCTAAAAATGGTGTCTTCCAGCTCCTTTTGTAATCGCTGAGCAAAATTCTCTGCTTCAGTTTTTAGTGCACCTGGACATAGTACAACGAATTCGTCGCCACCCCAGCGGCCAATGATGTCAGTTTCCCGGGCACACTTTTTCAATATATTGGCAAATTGTTCCAATACGGCATCGCCAATGTTATGCCCATAATGGTCATTCAGATGTTTAAAGTCATCAATATCAATAAATACCAAAGCACAATCGTTGATACCGCGTTTTTTGCGCTTGATATGCTCTTCGGCTTCAATGGTAATTTGTACCCGATTGAACAGATCGGTGAGCGGGTCATGAGTGGATAAATAGTGTAGTTTGTCGTTCTTTTTTTTCAGTGCCGATTGCAGGCTTTCCAGGGCGTTATTTTTTTGCTGAATTCTGTCCCGGTAGCGCACCACAATCGAATGACGTATCCCTAAAATAATCAGCAGCACAACAATGGGCAGAATGATTTTTGCCATCAACCAAAAGTCGACTTCGCGAATAATTTTAACATTGTTCCAGCGACGATAGATTTCATTGTGTTGCTGGGCAGTGATCTGCTTTATCGCGGCGTTGATGGCCGGTAAATGGACGGATTTACTTTTGCTGAGTCCCAGCCGTAATTCGTCGTCCAGGCCCATCCAGCCTGTGATCCTCAAATCGTGTAAACCATTGGTTTGAATGTGCTCCAAAATGGTGTGCATCGAGCCCACCATGACGTCAATATCCCCAGCGGCTAACAGTCTGATCCCGGCGAGTTCACTGGGGACTTCATAGATAGGCACATCGGGAAAGCGGGTGGTGATGTATTCATGCTGTCGATAGCCTTTAACAACACCAACTTTTTCGTTTTCTATCATGGCCAGGTTAGGGATGGGCGTGCCCTCGCTATGGGTAATGATGACGTTAGGCGCTTTGAATATGATGTCGCTGAAAGTCAGAAATTCCGAGCGATTGGGGGTAACGTTTAAAAACGGAGTCGCGTCGCATCGACCACTTTTGAGCAGTTGCAATGAGTCTAGCCAGGATGCGGTTTTAAGCAGTGAGAAGTTTATCCCTGAGTGTGCCGAAATCAGGTCCAGATAGTTTCTGGACATGCCTGTGTGGCGACCATCCCGCAAGCCTTCATAGGGTAACCAATCGGTATCGACACAATAAGTTAGATTGATGATGGGTTGCCTGGCATAACTGTTTACACTACCGGTAACCAGCGCTGTGAGTAATGATAAATAAATTATCTGAATGATTAATCTAACCAATGGCCATCCTGCCCAAATCTCCAATAATAGCGTTAGTATAGTACAAATAATGAACATTTAGACAAGTGGAATTCGATAAATAATCTAAAAAACAAGCACTTCGGTAAAAACACTAACCCAAACCCGGATAATACGCGTTTTCCCCTCTTGCTGATGCTGGTCTACACTGTATTAAGAATTGCTAAACATATTTACTGATGTCTGATATCGATGCCTTAAACTTAAAGAAGTTGTTAGAACATGCCCATATCGGCGTGGTCATTCATCGCTGGGATACGTCGATTGTATATGCGAATCCCACTGCGTTGCGATTGATGCGATTGAGCTATGAGCAGATGATAGGTATAGATGCTTATGACCCACAATGGAGCTTTTTGGACGAAGGCGGGCGAAAGTTGCTGGTTGAAGATTACCCGGTTAACAAAGTTAAAATGCGCGGTGATCGCCTGCAAAATGAAATTGTTGGTGTGGTAGACAGCAGTAGCGACCACATTAGCTGGTTTTTAGTTAACGCCTACCATGAAGGTGAGCCAGGAGAAGAAAGCGGTTTTATTGTGGTGACCTTCAACGATATTTCTGACACCAAGCAATTATTTTCCTTTCAGGATATTGTCGAAAATACCCAGGATATGGTGATTGTTACCGAAGCAGAAAATATTGAGTATCCCACCGGCCCCAAAATTGTTTATGTGAACAAGGCCTTCGAAAAACTGACCGGATACAGCCAGCGAGAGATACTGGGTGAAACCCCCAGACTATTACAGGGAGCGTTAACCGATCAGGATGCAAAAACCCGTATTCACGCTGCGCTTGAAAAACACCAACCAATCTATGAAACCCTACTGAATTACGATTCGGATGGGCGTCCTTACTGGGTTGAAATGAACATCATTCCGCTGAAAAATAAATATGGCGATATTACCCATTTTGCCGCTATTGAGCGGGACATCTCCAAACAAAAATTTCACCTGGAGCAACTGGAAAAACGCAATGAGGATCTGAAAGTACTGAAACGTGATTTGGAGAAATCCATTGAAAAACGCACTTCTGAATTGCAAATGGCGAAAGCCAGATTAGAAAAGTTAGCCTTTTATGATCCACTGACCAATGTTCCTAATCGTCGTTACTTCATTGATCACGTCAATCGCCTGGTGAAATCCAGTCAGCGCAGACACGAGGCGCTGGCTTTCGGCATGCTTGATATTGATGATTTTAAGTTGCTCAATGACAACTATGGCCATGATGTTGGTGACAAAGTGCTCATTGAACTGGCACAAGTATTACAGGCGTTATTTCGCGCTGATGATGCCTTCTGTCGTTACGGCGGAGAAGAATTCGCTTTTGTGTTAACGATTGGCAAAAACAGCGAACTTGACGGGTTTTCCAACCGGTTGATCAGTGCGATCCGTGACCTTGAAGTGGCAATCAATGAACAACAGAGCCTGAATATAACCGCCAGCATAGGGATGAAAGTGTGCGCTCATGATGCCGACATCGACTTCGAAAAAGAAATCAAAGACGCTGATATCGCTCTTTATGAATCAAAAAATACCGGTAAGGATAAAGTGACCATCAGCTGAAATGTGGTAGATCAGACCTAAGCCAATACTAAATGAATCTCACCACCTGATAACATCCAAACACGAATACATAAGCTTATACCAGCGGAAGTTATTCCGGAATTGTCCAGAAATGGCTTCCCTGCATCGTATGCTAATTTGCTGTAGACGCGAAAATGGAAGCATTGAATTGAGTCGGCCGTGCAACGCCCGATGTTTGTTTAGACGGAGTGACCGTGTGTGCCAGGGGCCAGGCTGAGCAATAGATGCTCATATCACTGAGTCCCCGGGAACTGTGTCTCATCGTTTTGGCAACGGCTAAGGTGAGTTTCGCTTACGCACCCGCTAGTTACTTAGATATCTGTGAAAATGATATTTATGGCTTCAGATATTATTTTACTGGCCAGTGTGGAGCAATTTATCTGTTCTATACATGAGTTATTATTTCCACGGAATTGATGGGTTTTTAGAAAATTATTATTGGTGTTAAACCGGTGTTGCTATTTATGTTTATCAATTGTAATTTTTAATATAGCGAAAATGTCATAGTGTTCTATATATATTGTGGAGAGTGTAAAAACACAATGTGTATTTACAAGGGACTGCAGGGAAGGCGAATTATAAGCAGTTTATTCTTTTGATTAAGCTGTCCGGGAAGTTGAGCATGAACAGAACAATACCAAAAACCATTTTTTCCACCAGCACCATCGATATTCAGGATAAAATACCGCTCTGGCAGGAGGCTATTTCCGCGCTATTTTCAATAGATTTGCCTCCCGAAGTGATGTTTTTCGACAGTGATACCAAGGTGGATAGCTATCTCATTGGTGGCTTAATGATGTCGAATTGCCACTCCTTCAGACAGTCTTTTAGTCGGGGAACCAAAGAGATAGTGCAAAGTGGCATGGATCACTTTTTGGTGCAATTGTACGTTCGCGGTACCAATCAAATTTTGCTCGATGATCGTTGTTTGAATGTCTACCCAGGGGATATTCAGGTACTGGATTTATTGCAGGTTCACAAAGCACAAATTGCCAGTGATGGTTGCAACGCCAGTTATCAGTTTGAAAACCTGAATCTGTTTATTCCCCGGTATCAACTTGAAGCCCTGATCCCCAATGCAGAGCAGTTACACAATCGGGTGTTCAGATCCGGTACTGCCATCAATGAAGTCATAAAAAGCTACATGCTGACCCTGTTTGGCAATGCCGCTGGCATGTCGACTGAAGAAGCGCAGGCAGTAACGCAGCCGACAATTGAGCTAATCGCATCACTGCTGGTGTGCAATCAGCACCTGAATGAAATGCATCGCCAGGGCGCAGATTCTGCAAAGGTGATTCAGGTGATTAAAGTGATAGACAAACATATTGATAGCCAGCTTACACCGGATTTTATTGCTGCTGCCGTTGGAGTGTCACGCACTTATTTGTATCGGCTCTGCGAATCCTGGGGTGGGGTTATGAATTTAGTGAAATGTCGACGTCTAAAACTGGCATTTAATTTATTAAAAAGTCGCCCTCAATCTCAGATTCAGGAAATTGCGTATTTATCGGGATTTTCCAGTAACCAACTATTTTCCAGAAGCTTTAAAGCGCATTTTGGTATTTTACCGACGGAAGTGAAAATGTCTGCCAATGATTCTAATGTGCCTCAAAACTTTGTGGTGCCTGATGAAAATACCCGTTTCGTTGACTGGATGAAATCGCTTTCAGCGTAAAAAAGGACAGAGAGACAATTATTAAGTACGTAGCTACAATTTACCCCGATTAGGCGTTGATATACTCAGGTTACTTGCATTGAACATGCGTATTTTCTGGAGCTAACCTGATATGTCGCTTAATCATTACTTATTTAAAACCTTACCTGTCGGTATGTTGCTTGTCTGCCTGAGTGGATGCGGTGGTTCCGATGATCCTGCCCCTGAGGTTGTTGAAGAAACACCGGAACCCATTTTATTACCGACTGTTGAAGAAAACGTCGTTATTACGGACCTGGATACAAATTCACTGGTTCAATATGCGGAGTTGGATACCCTGCAACTGGATTTTGCCTATGAAGTGCGAAGTCTGGATGAAGATGATATTGCTGAAAATGGTATCGACCTGAGTTTTCATCTGGTTAGCGAAACACCCATGGATGACGGTACCTATGACAGCCACTTTTTAGGTATGGCCTGGCTTGAAGCACCTGAGGTAGGTAGTAACATTGCCAGCGCCACATTTATTGTGCCCAATGTTCAAAAAGGTGGGGATTATCGTATCTACACCGTAGTGGATGCCTCGGAGTTAGAAACACAAAGAGACGAAACGCTCAACACCTCAGTGGAAGCTTACTTTGACGCGCTGTTGAGTTCAGATGCTCCTTACGAGCTGATAGCAATTGGCAATGCTGCCAACGATTTTGAAATTGTTTATGCCGAGATCAGCTCCGATGTAGTCGTGCTGGATAACGTCGCAAATGATGACTTAGCCGGTGAAAATCGCATTGACCTGTCCGGTTATATGGATGCCAGATATATGGGCAGCGATCTCAGCGCCGATCAGGCTGAGTTAACCATTGAGGTCATGATCAATGGTGTATACGAAGAAGTTCTGCACTGGGACGATGCGAATGATCAGTTTGTTTTAGGCAGTGATTCACCGTTATTGTTTGAGGTGGATTACGAGCACGGCGATTCTATTCAGGACAGCATCGATGAAAGCTTGCCTGAAGAGTCTTCTGAAGAAGAAGCCACCGAACACGTCGCTTTTCAGATAGCTTTCACTGATCAGCAATTAGCCACATTGACGGAATCGTATTTGCTGGAACAGGCCGACAACGATACTGAGTTGAGCCAGATCTCCCTGAGGCTCACCATCAATGATACCACGGGAGACAGTGATGAAGATCTCAGCAACAACATCAGATTATTGAGCGTCCCTTATTTTGTATTTACACCGGAGGCACAAACCGGTGACAGGTTCGCTGCCCGCGCCCAACAGGAATTATATCCTTCGTTAACGGGTTCATTCGGAGCCGGATATGGTGATCCCAAGAAAGTTAAAGCCGGTGTTGCTTTTGGCGGGGGAGTGAAGGGTAATTTTCCTGAAAAATCAGCATCTATCGAGGCAAGTGGCAAAATCAGCGTTACTATATTTGAAAATGACGTGGATATCACCAGCGCCCGGGCGGAATTAACCGGCTACCTGGAAAACGGTAAGGAGTCGGAGTTTTACCTTGGCGTCGATGTTTTGGGTTACAAGGTTTACGAGAATTTCGAGAAGAAAGAAGAAATCAGTATCTCCCTGCCAGCGTTGACGTTTCCCAAAGAGCAAATGCTGGCAGAAGCTAACTTTTGGATCAAGTTTATTCCTATTACTGTGGCGGCCGGTATTAGCGGCAGTTTCGGTTTTCAGTTGACTGAGATCAAATACAGCAACAACAGTAGCGAGCAACGACTGTCGTTTAAGAGCAATGTGGCGAAAGTAGATGTCGGCGCTATTGCCCGCGGTGGTCTGGGAGTCCCTAAGTTTAACGCAGGTGTCGCAGTGAACCTTAAAGCGATCGAAAACACCCTTAAGCTGGATGGCTATGCTGATATTTCCAAAATGCTGACTGATGAGCAAATCGGTTATGGTTTTAAATTACACGATCAGATTGACGTGATCCGTGGTCGAATTGGTGTTTACGCAGAGGGCCCCTGGCCTAAAATTACCCCCTGGTTTATCGACTTTACGGCTAAGTATTTTTGGATTTACGAAACGCCCGGAATTTATTCCACAGAGTTTGATATTCTGAACCACAGTGGCACCTTTTCGCTGTAATGAATAACCGAACCTTAATTATCCTGGGGCTGTTGGGGTTCGGACCTGCCTGCTTTGGTGGGTCCGGACCCAACACAGACTGCCGTACCAGTTATTCTTTCAGTACCCGGACGCACGCTGAAATTAACATGGGACAAGTCGTTAATAACCATCATCACCTTTCCGGTTATCTGTCCATTAAAGCACTAAATCGGGATGAATCGGGCCGTTGGTGGGGGCTACATTTTACCAATGTCCTGGAAAAAGCGGATGGGATGCCTCAGGTAGATCCGGTATTTGCTCGGCCATTCGCGGTATATCGCCAAAACGATGGATTACTCGGGCCATTTAAATTTTTTGAGCCTTTAACAGAGCAACAACAAAAGAAACTCAAAGGCCTGGCCTATACGCTACAGTTTAATCACGCTGACATTGCTGGCCCCTGGATACACAAGGAGCGCGACAATTCCGGTTTGTACGAAGTGAGTTATCAAAAGCAGGACAATGCCCTGTTAAAACAAAAAGCCCGCTATCTCACCGAGCAACCTGTCAAAAAGCAACCCAACCGGTTAGCCAGGTTAGACAAGATAAACATCCTGGAATCTACACAGACAATTCACCCATCAGCATGTTGGCTAAAACGTACCCTGGGAAAGGAAAAGCTGCAAATAGACGTTTTTAGCGGAGAATACACGGCGAAAACCGAACAGTATTTTAGCTTCGAGACTAACTCCAAATTAGCCAATACTGTATTGTGGCAAATGCCGGCTGATATTCATCACTGGGCAGAAAAAACCGAACAACCGGCTAATCTGACAGAAGCGGAACTCGCTGCAATGCGCGAAGTCTTACTGGCGACATTAGCTGAAATTGACCTTGAAGCTATAAGCGTTGATGAATTACTCAGTGTGCTGAAAAATTTTGACATTGTATTGCCAGTTTTACAGCAATTTTTTCGTGAAAATACCTTGAGTGAAGCGCAACAGATGACCTTGTTTCACGCGCTTGGACTGATGGACAGTCCTGGCAGCAATCTGTTGCTGGTGGCCTTGATGAATGAACAGGAGTTGCAATATGCGACGCGGTTCCGCGCTATTCAGGCATTAACTCAGGGAACCCGACCATTGACTAAAGCGCTGACAGAAAGCCTGCTAAACAGCATTGAGGAAAACAGTTTTCCGGACAGGCCCGATATGCGTGGTGCGTCGCTGATGGCATTTGGCGCGATGCTTAATCGCCGTGAAAACAATGAGTTTTCGCAGCTTCTGACAGTGGAGATGATGGACAGATTACTCTTGGCTGAGAACGAACGGGACAAAGCTTCTTATCTGGCAGCACTGGGTAATACTTATGACGAAAGTGTCACGGATACGGTAACCAATCATATCGCCGATAATTCCGCCTCTGTCAGGGCCAATGCAGCCTATGCCTTAGGTCAGATAGGGTCTGAAAAAGCTAAGCAGGCATTGAATTTTATGTTGCACCGGGAAACGGATGGCTTTGTACAGGGGGAAGTGCTGGGCGCGATTGCTCAGTTTGAGCTGGATGAAAAGGATCTTCAGGTGGTGTCTGAATTGGCGCAAAACAGCCAGCGGGATGGCACCCGTAAACGCGCGATAGAAGCGCTGTCAAAACAGAAAAAGCATCAGCAACTGGTTAGCCAGAAACTGAATCAGATTTTAAAAACCGAACGCAATCGTGAGAATTTTGAACAGGCTGCCAGGGCATTGGCACAATTTTCCGATGAAAAAGTCGGGACAGAAAACTAGAGCGTGTTGACCGGCTGCAAAATTGTAGCGCAAAGATCAGCACGCTCTATTGACTTGCTTTTGTTCACCGCGATGGCGGCACTCATTCCGGGATTTTAGCGGACAACGGCAGTCTGGTTTTTCGGCTCAGTAAGCGGTTTTTACAAGCGATAAATGGTCTGGCGTACGCATCCAGTAACGACTTGTGTGACGGCTCCTTTTTATCCAGCCCGAACAACAAAAAGCGCGTTTTGCCGGACAGCACTAATGTGCCAAATAATCGGTCCCAGATGGCCAGTGCTGTACCGAAGTTTTTATCGTGAAACTGCACCTGACGGCTGTGATGAATTTGATGTTGTACCGGGCTGATAAACCACTTTTCAAGGGTGTCGCCCCAACGCCATTTAACATGAGAGTGACGCAGGTTAGAGCCCATCACATTGAACAAAAATATAAATACATTTGCCCCTAAAATATCCGCCATGGACAGGGTCGGACCAAACAGGAAATAGCAGACTCCTACAGCGCAGCCTTGCGCCAGACCCATGCGGCAGGCGTACAGGAAGCTCTCCAGCGGATGTGAGCGGTACACTGTCATGGGAGTCAGTACCAGTGCTGAGTGGTGCACCTTGTGAAACTCCCAAAGAAACGGGACTTTGTGTAATAAATAGTGCAGTAAAAATCGGGTGAAATCGTCAAACAGAAACAGCACCAGGGTGAAAACAAATATGACGATGGCATCGTTTTCGATACCGGTCAGCAATTGCTTTTGGCCGAAAGTCCATTCCAGCGCATCGCTCAGACCCATGGCAATAGGCACCATAGTAAGAATGAGGGGCGCCCACAAAAACGCGCGGACCAGGCGATTCACAATAAACAGTTGATAGTCCAGTACGGCGCTTTTATGCAGCCAGACTTTAGGGTTGAACAGGTAGTAAAAAAAGCCCTTATCGTTTTTAACCTTGCGCTGCTGAGCAATGTACACCCACAAAGCGAATATCAGCGCCCCTGCGATGTATCCCAAAAACAGGCGCTTGTTGGGATCCAGCAGGTAACGGCCAAGTTCGATAAGTTCGGATTTAAATTGCTCTAGCATAAAGCCTGATTAAAAATTGTATTTAACCCCTACCTGTAATTGTTGTGGACGGTTTGGTCTGGCACCATAAGGACGGCGACTAACAATGCTGGCGTCATCCAGCAAGTTGTCCACCTTGGCATAGACCCTGACAGCCGATGAAAAACGATAGTAGGCAGCAATATCGATAACGGTAAAGCTGTCACTTAACTTTCCGGCCAGAGGGTTATCCAGGGGGCTATCTGTCAGGGCCGCCTGACCACTTTCCGGCATGGCGTCGGTATACACAATATTGCCCTTGATGCTCCAATTTTCGCCTTCCAGGCCGACACTTAAAGTAGCCTGATGTCTGGCGAGATATGGCAAAGGGTTACCTTCGTCAACAAAATTCCACAAAGAAAAGGGTGAGTAAAAACTCTCTTTAAACTCAGAGTCGGTAAAGGTGTACATGACATCAACCGGCACCTCCAGTCGCGATCCCACCGAAAACACAGTACCTGCTGCCATTTCGAGACCGTACACATCAACGCTGCCACCACTAAAGGCAAGATCAGTATCACAGCCCGCTGAAAAAGAGCAAGATTCGATCAGGTTGGAATAATCGTTAAAAAACGCCACTGACTCAAAATGACTGTCTTTACCGCTGAAGCGATAACCCAGCTCATAGTTGACGCTTTTTTCAAACTCAATGGATTCGTCCTGTGCCGGGCTGGTAGGTACAAACCCACGGTGTACACCGGTAAACAGCACTGATTGCTCAGTCAGTTGATACAGGATACTGAATCTGGGCAAAAAGATATCATTGCTTTTTTGCAAGGCATCGTCTTCGCTGCCGGGTGCCCGATTCTGAAAATCACCATCGATATTTTCGTATCTGAGTCCCGCAGTAATGACGAAATTACCCCAAGAGAGAGTATCCTGAATGTATACCGATATAGCATCCGTCTGTTCTGTATTGGTGGTGCTGGCTTTGGAGCCTTCTCCGGTGGCGACCAGGGCACCACTTCTCATAAAGTAGTTTTCGATGGTGTGGTTGCGCTGGATTTCGTCCTGATGAAAACGCACCCCAAATTCGACGAGATGTTCAATGCCACTCATTGCTAAGCTAAGATCACCGTCGATTTGAATACCCTGAGAGTAGAGTGAGCGATCATTGTTACCCAATTCCAGCAGCTCTCTGGCGGAACCGTCGATATCACCGCGCAATACGCTTAATAACTCAAAGTGTCGCGGTTCGTCGGAATCTGAAACTATATCCAGCAGGCTGGGTAAGGTTTCTCCGAAAGAACTGACAAAGCGATTGAGTTTGTTCCATGCCCGGTCAAGATCGGTGCGATAGGCCTGAGTGGCCAGATTCCAGTTGCTGCCTTCAACAAAATGCGACAGGGTAAACGCACTGTGCTCCCAATCCATTTTATCCTGTTGTCCACCGGCGTAACGCTGGTAGGGGTTGTCCCGGAAGTCTTCGTCAGTCAGGCCGGTATAGGTAAAGTTCGACACTTCATCGGCGTAATTTGCTTTAAAAATGAGTTCCTGAGACAGCGATCCTGAGGACAGGTCGTAACGCAACTTCAGGTTGTAGTCGTTCTTTTCAAAACCTACATCACCGCCATTATCCAGCTCCTGAAAGCCGTCTGAACGCAATGTTACCCCTTCGACCAGCAGGCCAAAGCGATCACTGATATTTTTGCCATAATAGCCATGCAGTTTCTGATAGCCGTCAGTGCCCAGGGCCACATCAATCTGACCCTCGTCCAGCTCAGGGACGCTTCGGGTTAGCATATTAAGGGCACCCGCTACGGTATTGGGGCCGTATTTGATCGCGGCAGGCCCTTTGGTGACTTCTACTCCCACCATTTTGCTGGTGAGAGGGAAAAAATAGGCAGAAGGCGCTGAATAGGGGGCAGGGCCAATCAACAGACCGTCTTCCATGATATTTATTTTCTTACTGCGCTCCGGGGTAACACCGCGAAAACCAATGTTGGGGCGCAACCCGAATCCATCTTCCAGACGAACATTGACACCGGGCACCGTGGCCAGGATACGGGCGATATCATCGTATTCGAACTGTTCCAGTTCCACCTCATCAACCAGTGCCACAGAGCCGGCAGAAAGCTCCATACTGCGCTGATTGCCGATAATACTGATACGTTCGATAGACTGAGTATTGGTTTCCTCATCAGCGCTCACCGGGTGCGCCAAAAGGCAGCAGGAGGCAGCCCCAACTGCTGCAGTAATTTGCCTGATATTTTTCATGTTTTAGTCATTATCTCCGGCAGACGTGCTTGGAAGCTGCAGCGAAAGGCTCTGAATAAAGTCGCCTTTGAGAATATCATCAACATCGTTTACTTCGCTGTGAAGCTGCTCAACGCTTTCCGGGGTTTGTGTTAGTACATCGCTATATGTGCCGGTCATTTGCTCTGCAAGTGCGATAGCTTCGTCCAGTTGGGCGATGATGTTTGTGGCGGTATCCTGATCGCCAACGTCAGTGAGAAAGTCAACAAAGCTGGCATCACTTTCATTGCTACCTGTTAGCAAAGTTCTCAACGCCCGCATGTTATTGATAATGTTTTGCAGTGAGTAATCCGAGTAAGGTGATTCTGCATCCTGAGCACAGGGCACCAGACCGCAATTGTTCACCCGGATACCCACTGGTGCAGCAATTTTGCCATCCTTTACCGGGCCGGTGAAATAAAACAGGCCATCAGATATATCATTGATGGCATCCAGTGTGGTAGAAAAGTCGGAGCCTGGGTTGCCGGCGTCTTTCAAAACACTGGCGTAGCCGTTGGTACCTGTCCACTGAGTCACAATGTCATTCGCTGTGCTCAGCACATCGGATGATACCAGGCTGGCAAAACTACAACGTGCTGCAGTTCGGTCTGCATCGCTGCGTTCATTCCAACCCGCCGGTTCTGTGCCCGGTGTCGTACATTTGTGATCCAAATCTTCGTCAAACAGCAAGTACTCCAGGGCATCCAGTCCCTTACGCGAGACATTACGGGTGGCAATGTTGTAGCCCGCCTGTTCAGCTAAGACAACATCCTGATCCACAAAGCAGGCACGGTTATTTGGCCAGGAATAAACTTCGTCTCGCAATTCATTGTTGTTGAAAAACAGCGGGCCTACCTGCATCAACTCAGCCATTTGCCAGGTGTCCATGGTGGTTTTCCATTGCTCCTGAGCGGCGCCGCGATTGTTATTGTTGTCCGCCGGGAGTGAGGCGCAATAGGCGCTTACCGAGGTGTTTAACGTCAGGGCTTTTTGGGCAAACAATTCGAAAGTAGGTACATAGATATTGTCTACAATCGAAGCGATTAAGGCGCTTTGGGTGAACTCTTCTGCAACAGGCGCAACATTGGGATCAGTACCGGCAGTTATTTCATCGCCGTCGTTAACGCCATCACCGTCACTGTCCGCATTGCCTGGGTCAGTGTTGTAGATATTAATTTCGTCACCATCACTGAGACCGTCACCATCGGAGTCGGCAACAGTCGCGTTGGTATTGTGCAGATTGACTTCGTCGCCGTCAGTCAGACCATCGCCATCGGAATCCGCGGCGGTATAGTCGGTGCCCAGTGTCTCTTCTTCCAGCTTGCTGAGACCGTCCTCATCAATATCGCTGTTATTCCAGAGGCTGTAAATAGGTTGCGCCAGCGGTAAATCGGTAAACAAACTGCCAAATGAAAGGCGAGAAATACCGTCGCTGTGATTGGTGAGAGTATCATTGCCGGAACTGTTCAGTACAAACCATTGGCTTGTCGCCGCGCGGCGCACGGCTAAATCAACTTTTCCGTCTCCGTCATAGTCGGCTGGTACAGGAACATCATTTTCCTGCAAGCCGAATTGGCGACGGGTAATACCGTCTGCGTGACCGGTTATGCCGTCAACACCTGAAGAATTCATAATATACCAGAACTGGGTGCCAGGTCGTCTGACGGCTAAATCCGCTTTGCCATCACCGTCATAATCAGCAGGAACCGGGATATCCGCTTGTTGGGTGCCAAAACGTATCCGGCTGATACCGTCTGTATGGCTGGTTAAAGGGTCAACGCCGGAGGAATTCAGAATATACCAAAACTGTGTGCCGGGCCGTCTCACTGCCAGGTCGGCCTTGCCGTCGCCATCATAATCTGCGGGTACCGGGATGTCGTCGCTCTGTGTACCAAATTGGCGACGAGTTATGCCGTCGCTATTACCTGTCAGGGTATCAACGCCTGAGGAATTCAGAATATACCAGGTTTGGGTAGAAGGGCGGCGAACCGCTAAATCAGTAATACCGTCACCGTCGTAGTCGGCGGGCACCGGAATATCGTCACTGCGCAAACCAAAGCGCATACGAGTCACACCATCACTATTGCCACTGATGCGATCGGTGCCACTGGAATTCTGGACATACCAGATCTGCCCCGATGCTCTGCGAACAGCGACATCGGTAATCCCATCTCCGTCAAAATCTCCGACAACCGGGACATCCCCGGCACGTTTGCCAAACTCAACCTGGTGGGTTTGGCCATCAGAAGAGCGATACACTATGGTCTCAAAGGTGGATGCTCTTCTGAACGCGATATCATCCACACCGTCACCATCATAATCCAGCATTGCTGAGTTTTGGTCAGGCTGAGCCAGTGATAATTGCGGGATTGCCAACAGGGTCAAAAGGCTGGCAATCGCCACGGGAAAAGCGGCTCGCTGCTTGTGCTTGCTTGCGGAAATAAAACGAGTTTTCATGTGTTTAAACCTTGTTTTCAACGTTGTGCTCGGGTTGTTTGGTGGCATGTTTTACAATCTACAACTCAGGTTATTGTCAAAATTTTCGCAGCCTTCAAAAGCACTGATTGTGCCTACAACGTATTGAAAGTGAATTTTGCGCATAGTTGAGGTTGTGCTGAGTTATTAAGGCTGGCATCCCGACTCGCCTGGTCGTGTCACCAACGTGTTGTAAATATTGCTAAATTCGCCCTGTCAATCACCCCCGTGGGTGTATAAAAACAGTATTGCTAACAGCTATCATTTGAATTCTCGCATCTAATTAGGGTAATTGCGACAATCATACGTAACTTTTATAAATGCGGATTGTTTTCATTTTTATCTTTTTTGTCAAATGAACGCTACATTAGCTAAAAAAATGGTTGTCGGGTAAGTCTGTAAGCGCTAATGCGGCGATTGTGTGGAGTTAGTGTGACCAGCTCGCAGGTGGCTAACAGGCATTGCTAAGGTTGACTTATTTCCCCTTAATGATAATACTTCCGATTATCGTTTTTGAGGAGATTTTTATTGTTACTAAAATCTCGACGTTAGTGTGGATTCAACTCCGCGCTTATTTCAGCGATAAGAACAAAATTTCAAAACTGATAGGAAACATACAAGATGAACAAAAAGTTTATGTTGACCCTGCTAAGTGTCGCATTTCTGGGTCTCGCCGGCTGTGACGGAGACGATGGTGTCGATGGCGCCGCTGGTGCTCCTGGTGCAGATGGCACAAACGGTACTGATGGTACAGATGGCGTAGACGGTGCTTCTCTTCAGATCGTTGTTGACCGGGTGTATCCGGAAGCCAACGATTTTCGCGGCCTGACCTACGCGCGTGTTGGCGACCAGGCGGGTAAAATTTACGTGTCTGGTTTTGTGGGCACGGATGATGCGACGAGAATGGCCGTAGTCGGTCGTCTGTTCGCTGACGGGACACCGGATACGGCGTTTGGCGGCGACGGTTTTGTTGAAGTTCAGGCAACAACTGAACTGAGCAGCAGTGACGAGCAATCTTTGGGTGTCGCTGAGCTACAAAGCGGTGATGTGGTATTTGCGGTAAATGCCGCTGAAGCCACGGGCGGACGTTCAATTTTTCTTTTCCGCGTAACGCCAGAAGGCGAACTGGCCACAGGCTGGGGTGATGCAGATGGCAAAGCGGAAGTGGTATTTGGCTATGCCGATGCTGACAACGCCGATTTCCCTGGTGACTCAGTACAGGACTTTATCTGGGACTTACAGGTTGACCGCAGTGTCGCCACTGATCGCGTGGTGGTATTCGGAAACGGATCTGCCAATGACGGTACCCGTACCGATACCGATCGCTACATTACCCGTGTTGTTGTTACCGACACTGGTATTGAAACGGACGCAACATTCAATGGCGGCGTGGCATTTTCCTTTGATGCGGGTGGTTTAGGACTCGGCGACAACCAACGTCGTGGTATCGTCGAAGCTGATGGTAAAATCGTTGCTTCAGGTTACAACAACCTGGGTGATGGCATTCGTCACCATGTGATGGCGATTCGTCTTAACGAAGACGGTTCAATGGATGACACCTTTGCTGGTTACAGCGATGAAGAGAATCTGGTAGCGGCAACACCAGGTTTAGCAGTGTTTAACCCCTTCCAGGTCGATGGTGGCTTTGCCGAAGCCTATGCAGTTGGTCTGCAGGAAAGCACAAATTCATACGTTCTGGCCGGTTACGGCGGTGCAACAGGTTCAGGCTTTGAATCTTCCTTCGGTCATCAGTCGTATGTTGCCCAGGATATGGTGGCATTCAGAACCTCTACTGGTGTCTCTACCAGTCAGGATCTGACCTTTGGTGATGGCGTATCTGGTGCGGCAGTGATCCAAAGTGAAGGCAAAGGTTTCCCTTCCAGTGAAGATCGCGCGCGTCACCTGGTGGTATTGCCAGATGGACGTACTGTGATTGTGGGTCGTTTTGGTGGCGTGCCTGCGGCTTATGTGTTGACTGTAGATGGTCAGCCAGATACTGGCGTATTCGGTGACGGCATTATTGAACTGAGCAGCCCGTCGGTGAGCGCCCAGTTTTTCGGCGCAGCACTGTCGCCTGATGGCATTCGCGTAGCCATGACCACAAACTATGATGCCAATGGTGCGCGCCTGGTCGTAATTAAACCGGGTAACTAAGCAACGCTGTTGCAAGAGTATACGGCCTTTAACGTTACGACAAAGGCCGGCATAGTTGATGTAAATAAAAAGGCAGCCCGCTAAGGCTGCCTTTTTAATTTCTGTCCCCGTGCCTGCAGGTGGCATTCACTGTCAGATTTTGACCTTTCTGCGACTCTGATTTAAGGTGGGAATAGTGAGGCGCCTGGGTTTCAGGGTGCGTGGCACCGCCCCCACCGGATTTAGCGAATCAAAACGGGTGCTGTTGATTTTTCGGGTTTTATAATACAGCTCGAAATAACCTGGCAGATGACCGGGCAGCTCCTCACAGTATTGCCGGAATCCGGCGCGCATTTGATTGGCATAGTCAAAAAATGCCAGTTCTTCTTCTGTCCAGGGATCGACGTTTTCTTTGCCAAAATGGGGCTGCCACCAGTCTACGGTTTCCAGAATTTCACCGGCCCAGTGTTCTAACAGACTAACACTGCTATGACACCAGGCTGTGTCAGTCATACCATTGAAAGCCATGCCCGGCAGGTAAGGAGGGCTTAAGGGCAACATCATGCGGTAATCTGTAGCTGCTAAAGCAGGGTTATACCTGTCGTGATTGCCGTTGTGGCTAAATAAGTAACGATAAGACAAATGATTAATACAGGCTGGTTGGTCAAAGGCTGCAATTCCTTCGCTTTCATAGGCGCTCAGGCAAATTTGCGATTCCGCCTCTACCTGTTGCACAAACGCGGCATTGAAATTAAAGAAAGCGCGATACAGTTGCCGTTCTTCAGGCCCGATCCCCGGCGGCCCGGAATTTCCGCCGTAGCGGTAGCGTATCAAAGGTGGTTTACCGCGTTTAAAACTGGCTAATGCCATTATGGTGCCGGAGTCGGATATATCTGTAGCGCAAATTTCACCACAGATCACCAGGTTTTCTTCCAGATCCGGCGCGGAGGCGATCAGGTCCAGCCAGGAGTTTGCTGACAACACCGGGCTCATTAGCAACAACGCAAACCATGCATTACCAAATTTCATTGAACACCTCCTCTGACATACCCCAGTGAACCAGATATAAACCATTGCCATCAATATCCAGCCCCATGCCCTGATACAGATAGCTTGCGCCATTGCTGTGAGTGCGTTGCAGACCCGCTGCAGCGTAAAAGTCTCCGGCTCCCTGCAGGTTGGATGTGGCATCAATACCAATCACCACACTGTCGTCAGGGAGTGTGTTCAGGTCATCCAGGATTCGGGTAAAACGGCCCTTGAGCGCCAGTAACAGGGACGGATCAGGTTGTTTGGAAACCAGGGTGTAGCCATACAAGCTGAGGGGGACAGCGTCGCTGTTTTCAGTGTCCGGCGCTTCATCAAAAATCAGCTCCCATTGCAGCGATGAGTTATGGCTGAGGTGGTCTTCCATGGTGATGCGCAGTGGCAAATCTTCTTTGTAAATTTCCCGCAGGGTTTTATCCACCACATGCAGCTCGCCATCTTTGATACGAACCTCGTAACCCCCTGGCCGGATATTCTGTACTTTTTTGTTTTTTAATACCGCCATAGCCAGCGTATCCACCAGCCCTGACTCTGAGCAGTCGCTGTAAAACGGCGAGAACAACAGGGTTTTCTTCAGCGCCGGGGTTAACATAATTTGTTTACAGGCCTGCTGCATACTGGTGTTCACCTGAAAATGAGTCATAGAGGGAATGGTGTGGGAAACAGAGGCTTGCGGCAGCTCGTTCTGAGTCGAGGGGGTTTGCGCCATGGCTGTGCCGCAACACACACTCAGACCTGCCATCAGCAGGTTCAAATAAAGGAATAGTCTCATGGTCTGCTTTCCCCGGTCAGAATATAAAACATCAAATCTTTACCCTGTTTATCGCAACCGACACAGTCGACACGTCGGATAGCCACATCATTGTTTTTACCCACAGCAAATTCGAATTCGATTGGGTCATCCACTTTCGTCAGTCCTGCCACCTTGTCATCAGACAATATCGAGTGATAAAAATGCAGGGTAGCCCTTAATGGATCGTCACATTGCAGCGTGGAAAAAATCGGGCTGTCGGATTCGGCACTGAGCTCACCGGATTGCGTCGCGCAACCGTGGTTTTGCCACTCCTCATCGGGGTGGGTACCGAATATCTCGCGATTTTGCCAGTGTTGTTGATAGGCGCTCTCAAACACGGCGTTCGACAGATTCATAGTCCAGCGCCGTGCCATGGCTTCGGTCATTGCCGCCGTGAAATACACGATCCGGGAGCTATTGTTGATATTGAAGTTATCTTCCAGTCGCCATTGACCGTCACTATTGTTCTGTATGAGGTTGAAAAATTCGGCGAAGCGGGTGTTTTCCTCGCTCAGTTGCTGCAGTTGGGGATTGCTGATTCGCGGATTCGCTTTGGGCGCAGGTTGCGGTGTGTGTGGTTCTGATGTGGTGTCAGTATTTTCTGTAATTTGCTGCGTATCTTCGGAAAACAGCCCGGAAATGGTAGCCATTTCCTGCTGAAATAACTCTCCGATATTGAGCTCGCTATCCGCCATAATGTGGTTGACACCAATGTAACCTAACAACAGCAGATTCAGTGTCAGTGACAACAACAGAGGCAATCGTGAGGTCCTGCCACTGCGCAACACCGGACCAGATTGCAGCTCTGCCTGGTCTACCGGGTTCACTGTCGGCGCAGACAAGTCTGCGTGTTCCAGAGTGGGCGGTTTGTCTTTTGCTTTTTTGGGCGAAGGCGGGGCATTGTCGGACCCGGTTGCAGGCCCTTGCGGCTCCTGAAATTCGGTCAGGATACCGTGCTTTTCCAGCTTTACCTGAAATGCCAGTAACTGGGCTTTATCCGTGCCGGTTCGCAGGGTAAAGGCGTCACCGGAATACAGCCGGGATTCGTCCTGCAGTTTAAGCGTTCTTAACAGCGAGGCGGTGACTTTACTTTTGTCTGCACCTTGTTTTAATTGTCCTTTAAACAGCAGGCTATATTTGGCCATTTGCAACCCCCGACACTGTTACTGCATTCCTTTTGGAAAAACGGTTCTTGTAAATCACTTCTCAGATCCAGTGCTACCGGCGCTGAGAAGTGAAATACAGTTTATAGCAAACTTATCGGATAAAAACAGGGATTAATTAGCCCAGCAATTGCCGAATTAAAGGGTAAAGTCAGGTCAACCGTCTACTGTCAGTTACTTAGTGGGCGAGATAAAAATCCCGTGCCTTATCCACCTGCCTGCACAGGGTTTCCACTTCATCCAGCATGCGCAATGTCATGCGATGGGTTTTATCAGCGTCCGGGTGAAAGATAAATCCGTGTTTTGAGGCCGGGATTTCTGGCCATTGTTGCCAGTTCAGGGCATCGGTGTTTTGTGGAGAGTGAGGCGTAGGTTGCAATACGATTTGAGGCTTGCTGGCCAAGACCTGTTCCAGACCAATCAGCGGGTAGTCTTCAGAAAGTGACGCGAAAGGGTTTTTAACACCGCACACAACTAGCTGCTGCTGCAACCAGGCTTTGTTGGCTACGGTGCGCAATGGTCTGGCCCACATTTCGTAAAATCCGGTTACGGGCCGGGCGTTGCTGTATTTGGACTCAAGTGCCTCGAGACGTTGTGAGAATTGCCGGGCTATTTGCTGTGCGGCTGTAGTACGTCCGGTGATTTCTCCCAGCATCAGCAGTTCATCTGCAACACTGGCAAGGGTTGTGGGATTCGAATAGACAATATTCAGACCGTAGTTTTTTAACCTGTCCAGATCGTCCTGTGGATTACCGGTTTGCCAGGCGATAATGACATCCGGTGCCAATTGCACAATACGCTCTATTTGCAGACGAGCGTAATTGCCAATTCTGGGGATGTTTTTGGCCGCTTCCGGATAATCAGAATGTTCTGTGGTGGCAATAATCTGGTCACCGGCACCAATGTCGTAAAGAGACTCTACAATATGGGGGGCCAGTGCTACTATTCGTTTGTCCTGTAGTTCGTCTTTCTGCGGTTTGCTTTCCTGCGCCTGAAGACCTGATGCGAACAGCGTCAGGATAAAAATCATGTGTCTCATTGTTTAACTTCCTCTGCCTGTAAGTTTACCTATCAAAGGCGTTATTTTTGTCCAGTCCAGATGTTTATCGCACATCTCGGCCAGACGGTTAATTGCCGCTTCCTGCAGCATTTCGTAATGTTGAGTGACTTCTATATCTGCACCTGCCCACGCCAATATGCCCCGGGTTGCTTCGGGCTGATCAAACAGACCATGCAAATAAGTACCGGCCACCTGATTATCGGTGCTGACAGCGCCATCCGGAAGATTGTTTTCCAGCAAGGCAAAACAGCGCTTTTCTTTTGTTTGGGTGACGCCCACATGAATTTGGTATCCGCTGACGGGGATTGCTGCTTCGTCACCCTCTGGTGTTAAGCATAAGACTCCCTGATTTTGGGTCAGTTGTTTTTCACCTTGCAGTCGGGTGCTTAGCTTTAACAAAGCCAGTCCCTTTGATTCACCGGCCGGACCTTCTATACCATCGGGATCAGCAATACATTCTCCCAACATCTGATAACCACCACAAATGCCCAGTACTTTTCCGCCGTATCTCAGGTGCCGAAGAATATCCTGATCCCACTGCATAGCGCGCAGTTGTGCTAAATCTGCCCGTACATTTTTGCTGCCGGGTAAAATGATCAGATCACAGGCCGGAATACGCGAATGAGGGGGGACATAAATCAGTTTCACTTCCGGGTGAGCCCGCAACATATCAAAATCAGTGTGATTGCTGATGCGACTGAATACAGGCACGGCCACAATCAATTTTGGACCGGTTGCCGTGCTGGCCTGGGATGTCTCAATGGCATCTTCGGCGGCTAATTGCAGGTTTGGTAAGAAAGGCAGAACGCCCAACACCGACTTTCCGGTGCGCGCTGCTAACCAGTCCAGTCCTGATTCCAGCAGACCAATGTCGCCGCGAAATTTATTGATCACAAATCCCACCACCCGTTGCTGCTCTGACGGCGAGAGTAATTCCAGCGTGCCCACCAGTTGCGCAAATACACCGCCGCGATCAATATCAGCGATGAGAATAACCGGGCAGTCTACGGCTTCAGCAAAGCCCATGTTGGCAATGTCACCTTCACGCAGGTTGACTTCGGCAGGACTGCCTGCACCCTCAACAATGATGCAATCATACTGCGCTGCCAGTCGTTGGTGGGATTCCAGTACCGCGCACATGGCGACTTTTTTGTAGTCGTGGTAAGCCGCAGCCTGCATATCGGTAATAGCTTTGCCCTGAATAATCACCTGAGCACCGGTATCAGAACTGGGTTTGAGTAAAATAGGATTCATGTCTACATGTGGGGCAATTCCGGCTGCCTGTGCCTGCAGTGCCTGGGCACGGCCAATTTCTCCGCCATCAGCGGTAACGGCACTGTTCAGCGCCATATTCTGTGGTTTGAAAGGGGCTACCCTGAGCCCCCGTTGATACAGGCAGCGACACAGAGCGGCCACTAACATGCTCTTACCGGCGTCAGAAGAGGTTCCCTGTATCATCAGTGTATTCGTTAACATATCGGGTTAAATCTCATGCTCTGCGGGCATCCCCACATAGTGAATAATGGCTTGGGCGTGATTTGTCGCAGGCAGGGTGAATTTACTGAGACTGGCGTAACCGATTTGCCATTGACTATATAGCGCCGGGTTGCGCCAATCCAGATTTAACAGATGGGCAAGCAACAGTCGGATCACGCCGCCATGGCAAATAAGCAAAAGAGTTTGCGGCGTCTGTGTGCTGGCCAGTTGCTTTGCCAGTTTTTGCCAGCCGGTTGAAACCCGTTGATACATGACCGTCAGGGGTTCAGCATCGGTCAGCGGGTTACTGGCCGGGGCCTGCCAGAATGCGTGTAGTTCGGCCCAGGCACTTTGAGGTATATCATCAAAAGCGACACCGTCCCATTTTCCGAAATCACATTCCTGCATTTCGTCCAATACCTGCAATGTCAGATTGCGTTGTTCACTGAGTTGTCTGGCAAAGTGCTGACAGCGCTGCAGCGGAGAGCTAACCACCTGAGTAAGCTGTGACAGGCGAGCGCACTGCGCCTCCATGTTTTGCCATCCCCGGGGGCTCAGCGGTACATCGGTTTTACCATACAGGGCTGACGGAGCAGCTACTTCTCCGTGGCGTAAAAGATAAATCTGGTGCGCTATTTTTGCCAAGAGTTCAGCCCTTAATTTGCATGGGTAAACCAGCCACCACCAGTGTGACCTTGTCAGCCGCTCCGGCTACCGCCTGATTGAGCCAGCCCTGCCAGTCGGCAAATTTTCGCGCAGATGCCGAAGCTGGCACGATACCCATACCCACTTCATTACTCACCAGAATGATATCTTGGCGGCTGGTTTTAAGTATCTGCACCAGGTCTGATTGCAGCATGTCGATGTGACACTCAGGATTGAGGTACATCTCGTTGTTTAGCCATAAGGTTAAACAATCCACTATGATGACGGCATCATCAGCGGTATTCAGGTTTTCCAGGACGGCAGGCAAGTTGTCGGGATGTTCCAATACTTGCCAGTGAGCAGGGCGGTCAGCTTTGTGGCGTTCGATGCGCAAGGCCATTTCATCATCCGTAATGGTGGCGGTGGCCACATGTATCACAGGTTTATCACATTGCATTGCCTGTTGCTGGGCAAAACGGGATTTGCCGGAGCGCGCGGCCCCCAAAACCAGATGAATCATGAATTACTTCCCACCATCGCCAGCAGAATTAAATAAATGCTGAGCTCCTGTACCTGTTGCGCCGCTCCTAATACATCGCCGGTAAAACCGCCGATGTTTTTTTGCATAATAAAGCGCAACAGATAGCGCACCAGTAGCACGCCGAGAGCCAAAATCAGAATCGTGCTGACCGGCAAAGCCAGTGCCGCAATTCCGCCAGTGGCGATGACAAACAGCAGGTGTTTGTGGGAAACGGGCCTTGCCAGGGGATCGCTTTTATTCTTTTTGACCGTGCCCAGACCCGAGACATAGGGTAAATCCTGAACATGAGTCAGCGCCATCGCCCGGGAAAGCGGGTAGGCCAGGACAATGGCCAGATACAACATTTCTGATTGTGCCAGCGATTGCAACAGCACAAACTTTAATGTCAGCGCCAGTATCAGACTGCAGCTACCATAAGTGCCAATGCGACTGTCTTTCATGATATCAATTTTACGTTCTGCTGTTAGGCCACCCCAGAAGCCGTCACAGGTATCGGCCAGGCCATCTTCGTGTAAAGCGCCGGTGAGTAGCACGCTGGCGACCATCATGAGGGCAATGGCCACCGTACTACCCCATATGGGCGTAGCCAGGTGAACCAGGGCAACCAGTAGTAGCGCCAGTAACCAGCCAATCAGGGCAAAATAACGGGTGCAGGTATGCATAAATTCCGGTTGGTATTGTACCGTCCGGCCCATCGGGATACGGGTAAAAAAGCCCAGCGCCAGTCGAAAATAATTGACTTCAGCGCGCCAGAATGAGGATTTTTCTGCTTGTTCAGACATTGACGTTGGCGCTCTCAAACGTGGCCATGTCATTAAAAAACGCGGCTGCGGTGCGCAATAACGGCACTGCCAGTGCAGCACCGGTACCTTCACCCAGGCGCAGGCCTAAATCCAGCAGGGGGTCTGCATGTAAGGCTGTTAACGCAAGTTGATGGCTGCGTTCTGTGCCCATGTGGGCAAACACCATGTACTGTCTGGCTCCCGGAGCAATTGCACAGGCGTAAAGTGCCGCGACGGTGACAATAAATCCGTCTACAACGATGAGCTTTCCCTGCTCGGCAGTGGCCAGCATGGCGCCAATGATTTGCACAATTTCGAATCCGCCCAGTGAGGCCAGCCACAGAAGGGGATTTTTAGTCTCAGCTTCTGGCATTTGTTCGGTTCGGCGCAGGGCTTTGTCCACCAGCGCTATTTTGGCGTCTAGCTGTGCATCGTTGATACCCGTACCGCGTCCCACTACTTCCCGGGCCTTTTTACTGGTATAGGCACACAATAACGCGGCTGCTGAACTGGTGTTACCAATGCCCATTTCACCGAAACAGACAACATTACTGTCGCTCAATATCGCTTGTTTGGCCAGTGTTGCTCCGGCTATCAAACCGCGCTCAACAACAGCGGCGGACATGGCCGGTTCAACACTGATGTCTGCGGTTCCTGCCCCGAGGCGTTGGGTAAAATAATTGCTTTGAGTTTGAGATAATGGTTCAAGCATTCCGGCATCTATGACATTCAGGGCGATGTCGTGCAATCGACAAAAACAATTAATGGCCGCTCCTCCGGCCAGGAAATTCAGTACCATTTGCCGGGTCACTTCAGGCAGCGCAATACTGACAGGGTGCCTGGCGATACCGTGATCTGCAGCAAAAATTAACATGGTGGGCTGGTTAATTTGCAGCTCTGCGTGGGGTGTTTCAGTTAACTGCATACGGGCCAGTTGCAGGGCCAGCGTCTCCAGTTTTCCCAGTGAGCCAGGGGGCTTGGTTTTATTATCTATCAACCCGTTAAAATGGTGATCCAGGTCATGGCTGATAGCGGGAATGGACCAGTTTGGCAGAGTGGACATGAAATCAGGTGCCTCGTTGACGAATCGCTAAAAAGAAAAACAGACTGCCTATGGCAGAGGTGATGATACCGATAGGAATCTCCTGACCGGTAAGGGCAACACGCGCAAGTATGTCTACAATGACCATAAAAGAGCCGCCCAGCAAGACACAGCCCAGGATCAGAGTGCGACTGGTCACACCCAGCCAGTTGCGGACAATATGGGGGATCATCAGCCCCACAAAGCCAATTCCGCCGCAATAAGACACAATACAGGCCGTTAACGCGGCGCAAATGGCCAGCAGGATCATACGTAAGCGTTGCGCGTTAACACCCAGTGAGCGGGCACTTTCGTCACCCAGCAACAGCGCATCTAACTGGCGTCCGTACAACAGCAGCAGCACCAGACTGACCGCAATGATTGGCAACATGACCCAGGCGTACCAGGCTTCCACTCTGGCTAAGCTACCCATCAACCAGAACACCACTTTATTGGCGGCAAATGGTTCCGCCAGAAACAGGATAAAATGCGAAACCGCTCCTAACATAAAAGACACGGCAACACCCGCCAGCAACAGATGCTCAGTGCGCCTTCCCAGGGCGCTGGCCACCAGCACCTGCACCAGAGCAACAGCAAACAACGCCCCCAAAAATGCCGCGGCGGGTAGTGCCACAGAAAACGCGGCTTCAGAGGTCAGAATGTTAAAGGGGAGCTTTTGAGCTGTGGCATCGTTAAACAATAGGGTGGCGATACTGGCACCCAGTCCGGCACCGGCAACAACGCCAAACAAATAAGGGTCGGTCAGACTGTTTCGGGTGACGTTTTGCAACGTAGCCCCGGCAATGGCCAGACCCACACCTACCAAAAATCCCACGGCCACTCTGGGTGCACGTATTTGCCAGAAAATCAGCTCTTCGGTGGCGGTTTCACATTGCTGAAAAAGGCATTGGGTGATGCTGCTCGCAGACAGCTCTGCGGCACCAAAAAACAAAGAGGTAACTGACGTGAGTATGGCCAGCGCAATCAGTAGTGCCCATTTAATGTGCATGCTCAAAGGGACCACCTGCTTAAATCCAGTAAGGTTTTACCTTCAGGCGAGAAGGTAACTTTCGGGATACTGTGCTGCAGCTCTACCTGACAGGGCAGGTCAAATACCCGGGTCAGCAGTTCTGGTTGCAGTACCGAATTCGGCTCACCACTGGCTACCAATTTTCCATTGTCTAAAATCACTAACTGATGGCAATAATGGGCCGCGAGGTTGATGTCATGCAAACTCATCACAACTGTGACATTCAGCTGTTGCGCCAGATCGCGTAACAGCTGCAGCGTCTGGTGCTGGTAATACACGTCCAGGTGATTTACCGGTTCGTCCAGGATTAACAAAGGCGCGCCCTGCACTAAAGCCCTGGCTATTAATGCCCGCTGCTGCTCACCACCGGAAAGTTTGCTGAACTCCTGATGTACTTTGTCGGTGAGCCCCACCGCCTGAATGGCCTGCTGAATACGCTGATCATCTGCTTTGGTGTGGCGCGATAACAACTGCTTATGCGGCAGTAAGCCCATCCTCACTACATGTTGCAGAGACAGTGAAAACACCATGTCATTGAGCTGATTAACTACCGCTACCTGCTGACTTAAGGCCTGAATTGAATAGTCGCAAATGGCTTGTTGTTGCCAGGTAACGGAGCCCTGATATTCCCGTTGCCCGGATAACACCTTAAGCAGACTGGTTTTGCCTGCGCCGTTAGGCCCCAGAACGCCAAGTACCTGGCCGCGATTAAGCGCAAAACTGACGTTATCGAGAATGACTTTATCCGCGATATTCAGCGATACCTGGTTTACCAGTAAGTTATTATGGTCGGACAAAGATTCCACCTGCATGGCAGGCGAGAATAAACAGGCAAGTGGCATCCTGTGCCCGGTGGCCCAGAATTTTGGCTGACTTGCGTTCGCGTATTCCCGCACGAGTTAATGGCGCTGTGCAGAGGTTGGTATCTGACTTTAATGACTTGCCGTCATCTTTACAGTTGCGGGTACAGTTCTGGTATTTCACCAGATTCCCAGTTACGTTTTCGAAGCCCAAAGCCTGGAAAACACCTCAACACTTTTTCAGCATTGGAATATAGCAGAATCCCGCTGCTGTTGAACAGAAGCGGGGGAGAATAAAACCAGTTGGTTACAGGGTTTGCTAAAATAATATGGGTTTACACTGGTATTATTCAGAAAACGCGTTTATCTCGTCAGCACTCAATGCTCTGGAAAACAATAACATCTCATCAATGACCCCGACAAACGGCAGATCCTGATGCTTTTGCGCACCGGTGCGTGTTCCGCCAATGACACACGCGTTTTCACTGGCAAGGCTGGTGGGCGCCCATGACGCTTCATGGCTGATTTCGGCTTTGTTGCCATCGACATATATCTGAATATTTTCATGGGTCAGGGATTCTCCTTTTTCCGCTGATAATACTGCCACCACACTATGCCATACACCTTCGTCAACCTGGGAAACACCTGAGCTGGTGGTGGCACCCTGGCCCAACGTATCAGCGAACCGGTATTTGTCGTTTGTGGTGAGCCAAAGTACAAACAGATCATTGCAGGCCAGAATGTGTTGGTGTAGACCGGGCGAGGTGATTTTCAGCTTAGTCGCAATGGTAATAGGGCCGGTGAGGTTGAATTGCTCGCTGTCTGGTAAAATGACAACGTCGTCTTTGTCTGAGAAACTCAGTGCCAGGCCAAAGACACCAGATGAGTTACTTTGGTGATTTAATCTTCCGTGTAACTGATTTGGTCCGAAATCCCGTAGCAAACCTTCTTCGGTATAACTTTCAAAGTCCCAGGCGGCTACCAGCCCTGACTCTGAGATAGCGCCTGAACCTGTTGGGAGGGTTTCCGATATACCGGAATAGTTTAGCGGTGCGGCAGAAAGTGACAGACAGTAGCTTAATGTGCAAAACCACAGCAGATGTATTCTCATTATTTTTCCTTTAGTTGCTTTTGTTGTCAAAACAGTCGCGCTCAGTGTTAGTGCTATTGTGAAAAAAAGCATGACGGACACAGGAAAAAAAGTGACGAAAAGATGAATTCATTAAATTCAGCAACTTAGCGGTGGTCATAAGCTATCAGAAAAACCTGAAAACATCGTTTTTCTGACAATAAATGCTATGGTAGGCAGCAAATTAACAGGGACTAACTACAAGCACATGAGTTTGATTCGCTTAGGTGAGCTAACCATCAATACAGATTCGCAGATCGTGATGCTGCAGGGTGAGGAAATCCGACTGGAGCCACGACAGTATGAGCTGTTGCTGTTGTTTTGTGAAAAGTCAGAGGAGATTGTCACCCGAGATCATATCCTGGATAACATCTGGCAGGGGACTATCGTTACCGATAATGCAGTGAGCAAGTTGGTTGCCAGCCTGCGCAAGCAGCTAAAAGATAATCCTGCCAACCCCCAATATATTCAGACCGTGCCCAAACGGGGTTACCGTCTGGTGGCGGTTAAATCGCTGAACCGGAATACCGAGTCTGAACTTAGGCCAGGCACTGATAGTCCAGCGCGGCCGTTTTGGCCGAAAACGAGCATCGCGACTGTCTTCGCTTTGTTTTTTGTAGCGTTGCTTGCGTTCTGGGGAGTGAGTTATTTCAACACGGATGAGTCCGAAAAACTAACCTCAGGCGACTCCCAGGAGGTAAGGGTAAAAGCCCTAACCAAAATGTCAGGCCTGGAACGTTCGCCGATAATCAGCGAAGATCAACAATTTATCCTGTATTTACGGGAAAATATCCAGACTGGGCATCGCAGCTTGTGGTACAAGAATCTGAGCAATGAGCAAACCCAAAAGATACCGGGCCTGACGCCTTTCGCCAGCCGTCTGGTTGCATTAACCCAAGAAAACACAGCCTGGCAATTGTTTTATCTGGCTCAGGAGAACGACAGTTGTCGCCTGTCTAAACTGGAAATTAACGCGGAATTATCTGTTGTCAGTGATGCATTGCTGCTGGATTGCACAGGCTTAGAAATTTTCGATGTCAGCTTTTCTAAAAAACGCAACAGTCTTTACTATTCGGCTAAGGCTGAACATGGCTTGCAGGCGCGTGTCTATCGGTTAGATCTCAACAGCAAGGACAGCAATACCAGCACCCTTATTACTCAGCCAGAAATCCAGGGCAAGGGAAACCGCGGCATTGACCTTTCGCCCGATGAAGAGAAGTTGCTGATTGTGCAACTGGATAAAGAATACAATAGTCAGTTATATGTGCTGAATTTGCCGAGCAATGATTTAAAAGCGCGTTTTTTTGTGCCGCACAATATTGCTCAGGCCAGCTGGGACAAAGATTCACAGCATATACTGTATTTTGCTCCGTTTCCTTCCCGACAAATTCTGCGCAATGATGAGTCGGGGTCGAATCAACAGGTTGTGCTGACCATGTCCGAATATCTTGAGGCGGGATTTTCCCGCATCCCAAATAGCCCGGATATACTGTCTACGACACCCGACCCACATTGGCCCACAACAGTTTTAGCACTGCGTTCATTTCAACCCGAACTGGCCAGCGGGAATTGTATATCGGCGACCTGACTAACGGTACGCAACGTCTGTTTGCCAGGCTTAAAAAAGATCGCGGGTTGCGGCTTTTGTCTTTTTCTCCGGACGATAGCACTCTTTTAGTCGGCGACAGGAGTCATATCTGGCTGGTGGATGTGAGCTTACAGTCTGAGAGTAATAGCTTGCTGGATCTGTCTCCTGAGGCGGCTTTGGTTACGGCTAAAGGTTTGTTGCGCCATGCCGAGTGGCTAAATGACGATCTGATTTATTTCAGAGTCGAAGAATACGGCAAAAATCGTGGCTATTTGTACCGCAAAAATACGGATTCAGTGGTGTCTTTGACAGCGCGCTGGGCCAATATGGTGACAGACCATCAATCTCCCGAGTATTTATATCTGGTAGACGGCAAAGACAATCGCTTACATTACCTGGCTGTCAGTCAACTGGATCTTGCTGCGGAACAAACGGTGGTGATCCCAGACCATGCCCTTCAGGCAATGCAAGTCTACTTACCCCAGGGCTACCGCAATCTGAAAGTGCACAATGGCAACCTGTACTACCAGGTTTTGACGGATAACAACCATGCCAAAGGATTTGATTATCACATTGAAATCATGTCGCTTTCTGGTGATGAAGGACCGAAAAGGCAGAGCTATGAAACCCGCTGCAGTTGTGGTTTTGATGTGGCGAATTCAGGATTTATCGTTAGCGAGCTGAATGCCATGGAGGGGGATATCTACAGGACGGTCAGTAATTAGCAATTAAAATCGCAACGATGAAAATGCAACGTTGGTGATTAGTCCCTGGTAAACCCGCAGACAGGCGTCTCCGGGTTTTTTCGCTTACATGGAATAGTCATCAGCGAGTTAAGATGAACAACTGTAGTGAGAGACACCGCCAACATTAAACAGGGCTACAGGTCTTAGCTGATAATATCTGGCTTCGGCCTCAGGGGATTGCTCGTCATAGGGGTTATTCAAGATTGCTTGTAATTCTTCAATCAGTTCATAGTTACCCAGCTCAGCCTGCTGATAGGCGGGTACCACCAACCATTCACGCCAGGTGTATTTGGGGTTTACTTTTTTCATGTTCTCAGCAATTGTTTGTGAATCGCCTGTTTCAGCTATTTTGAGCTGCCAGCTGTCCAGCCACTGTTGCCATTGTGTTTGAAGCTTTTCTGACAATGGCGTGTAAAACGCCTTACTGAGTGCTGTTGCGTCAGTGGGTAGTGCCGACAGTTCACGGAACAGCATGGTGTAATCCACGTATGAGTGGGCCATTAGTTGCAGTAATTGCATGGTGAGATCGGCGTGATAGTGTTCCAGTCCAAGCTTGGCGGCCCACATAGCCTGCATTTTGCTTTCCATTAGGTCAGAAAAACCGCTTTGAATCTCGTCCAAAGCCGGTAATTTATCTGGTGTCTGCGCCAGTAACGGCATAACAGCCCGGCAAAACATGGCAAAGTTCTTCTCTGCTGCTGCGGGCTGATTGAGAAAGGAAAAATGCCTGCCTCCTCCGGTCCAGGGCTGATACGCAGGATCAAACAACTCGCAGAAGCCAAAGGGTCCATAATCCAGGGTAAAGCCACCACCGGCACAGTTATCACTGTTAAAGTTACCCTGGCAGTATCCCACCCGAATCCAGTTCGCTACCAGAGTGGTTAATCGTCCCCGAAACGCCACAGCCAGTTGCAGAATTTGTTCAGATAGCGGCTGGCTTGTATCTATTTCTTCCTGATATTCCCGGGCGATTAAATGTTGCACGATTTGCTCCAGCTCCTGCATTGCGTCAGGATGCTGTTGGCTGCGGGCTCTTCGGCCAAACAGTTCCAGTTGACCGACTCGCAAAAAGGATGGTGCAACGCGGGTGGAAATGGCCACCGGATTATCTACCAGAATTTCCGGGTCTTGTGAATCAGAGCCTTCCAGATACCAGGGGCGCTCTACCGTTTCAGCATAGGAAACAAAAAGGCTCAACGAACGTGAGGTGGCAATGCCCAGCGCGTGCATGTGTTCCTGGGCGAGAAACTCTCTGACACTGGAGCGCAAAACCGCGCGACCATCTGCGCCGCGACAATAGGGCGTGCGTCCGGCACCTTTTAGCTGCATCTCCATACGCTGGCCATTAAAAACGCCTTCCAGCACTGAAATTGCCCGACCATCACCATAGCCATTGCCGGTTTGAAAAGGACATTGTTGAATGTATTCAGTGCCGTAAATTGACAGCGCATAACCCGTGGCCCAGCCAACCCGGCGCATTGTCTCAGGAAGTTGCGACATATCGCCAGAGAACAGTTGCCGAAAACCGTCTGTGTGTGCCAGTTCATCGGTAAAGCCGAGTTCTTCAAACAGTTTTTTACTGTGAGCGATATATCTGGGGGCTTTTATCGGCGTGGGCTTCACGGTGACATAGTGGCCTGAAAAGACCTGTCTCGGACGATAATCTTCGCCGGATGCCACGGCTGCCGGGTCCGGTGTCAGGTTATCCAGAAAAGAGTAATCTGCCAATTCGGCAAGATCGTCTAGTGTCTTTACCGGGGCCTGACTTTTATTGGATGGTAAGCTGCTCATAAACTGTCAATAGCAGGGTTTAATACCTGATAGATTAACATTCCTGCACAATTGAAAACAGGTAAAGCGGATGGTTTACTGTATTATTGCGGATATCGGATGACGCCGTGCTTTGTGGTTGTCAGTGATAAAGATCGGGAAACTCAAATGGAAGTAAAAGCTGCAAAAATTGAAGAAAGTGATTTTGATATGTATCTCAAGCGAAGTAGCGGTGAATATCGCAAATTCAGACAAAAACAGAATTTAACGGTATCGTTGGCGATTCTGGGCACATTTGGTTCCATTTATTCTTTCTTCGCAGCCACGGATATTGGAATCAATTTTGATACAGCACAATTGGTTTTTTTCTTAATTATAGCGGTGTGCGGTCTTTACTTTACTTTTAATGACTTTGTTGGCTCTCGAGACCCTCACAATGTACATCCACCAACCGAAGGCTATTGGTTGCAAAGCAAAAGTGTTGACCAAATCAAAAGAGCAGGCCAGCCATCAGAGGTTGCTTTATCTGATATTTTGCCAAGTAGCGAAGAGCAAAATGCTGGGTTTGATAAATTACCTGAGATAAAAAACTGTCAAGAGCACGCGTTTGTTTCTGAAGATCTGGACAATCTATTGCTCAGAGCAATTGCTGTTCCAATGGGACAGATAGAAATTAAGAAATATTATCTTTCTGGTAAGGCAGAGTTGAAAACACGCCAGATTAAGTTCTTATCAGCCAGAATCAAAGACAAAAAGAAATCTATAAATGAAGTAAAGCTTCGTTTAGGAAGCTCAATTGCACAGTTCATCAAAGCGATTAATGGAAAAGGAGAAGTAAATATTGAAAAAGTTACTTATTTTGATGGGCTCGTTACCAATGAGGCTTTCCGCTCCATATTATTTGAGACATTACCAAAAGATGATGAACCATTACCAGATAGTGAGCTGGATTTAACAAGATATTATCCAGCCGAGTTTGAAAGTGGGGCATGGCGGCTGGGTGCACTGCCAAGTTCTGATGTGTCACAGCATATAGGGATATCTACAATTGCGATAACCAAAGATAATCGAGTGGTTATTTTTAAACAGAACAAGAACAATATTATTGGTGCCAATACATACGTGGCTTCCGGATCTGGATCCATGGATTACAATGATAAGGTCGATAGTGGTTCAATACGTGAGTTTATAGAGGTTATTAAATTCTCTATGGCAAGAGAGTTATGCGAGGAAACCGGTGCTATTAAAAGAAAACCTCATGTTCAGCTATCAGCTTCACAAATAAAAGAGATCAAGTCAGTCGCTGCCACTACCTGGGTGACAGGTTTCTTTCGCTGGGTGAACCGCTGTGGAAAGCCTGAATTTGTTGGAGTAACGAAGCTGAATAAAACCTATGATGAGATAGAAGGAGATCGTGACGAGGTATCGAAGTCAGTTTCAGTGGAAAGATTCTCAACGAAAAAACTTGCAGCATTGAGTGACATCCGAGATTGGTTTACTGAAGTCAATAACTTGGAAAAAGTAAAATATAATTTAAGTTGTTATGCAGCGATTAGGAGGTTGGTTCAAATCGCTTCTTACATTGATTCTGAAGATGCGCAAAAGAAAAGCAATTACGATTTTTTGAATGCAAAATTATTTAACGAAAAATAGGCGAAGTTTGTTCGCTTCGCCTTTTCGTTGTGATCAACTGGTACCTTCTGTCAAGGTCAGGATTTTTGTCTGCGACGTAATAATAGTGCTGGCAGCGACAGCATTATCAATAGCAGGGGGTTAAGAGCACCGCCTGAAGAACCACCGTCGGAAGGGTTGTCTGAACCGCCACCATTACCGCTGTTGATCAGGGTATTTGGCGTGGGATTCAGGTCCGGGTTAGTGACAGTAGCCGAGTCTGTGACCACGATATCAGTGATCAGGACAAAATTCTCTTCATCCGGGTCTACGCCATTGGCTGCGTCATCTTCACTGTAATTATTCAGCGGGATCGATGTAGCCGCACCGCCCAGATTAAAACGGGGCAACTCGCTGATTTGATCAACAATATTCATGCCGTCGCCAATAACCTGGCCAAAAACGGTAAAACCGCCATTTTGTACATCCAGATTTTGGCTGTTGTCGGCGAGATTGATATACCACTGTGAGGTGGCGCTATTTGGATCTCCAGCCAGTTTTGCCATAGCTATAGTGCCACGCACATTCGACAGCTCAGGCTCATTCACTACCGGTACGCCGGTTGCGACATTATCCAGCGGTAATTCGTTGTTGTACTGAAAGCCTCCAGCCTGAATAACGAAGTCAGTTTCAAGACGGTGAACCACATTGTTGGCATAGGCACCGGAATTGACATATTCAAGGAAGTTTTCAACAGTTTCAGGTGTGTCCTCATCGAACAGGTTCACGCTGATGGTGCCCATATTGGTGCGAATTTCCACGACGGTTGCCGCAGCCTGACAACTTAGCAGGGCGACTGAAATAAAAGCGAGTATTGTTTTTAGCACGATTAGATTCTTATTCTGAGTGGTTAAAAAATTGGGGCTAATGGTAAGGAAACTACAAAGGTGTCAAAACTGTTTTCGTGTATCAATTTGTAACTTTTGAATTAGCATTCCCTTGATTGATAGTATACGCCGTTTAAGGGCGCCGTTATACCGGGTGAGCGCATGAATGCTCATTTTGCGACCATGATGTCAGGAAACTTAGTGTCGTTGTTTTATAACACAGCAAGACTACCTTGCTTTTGCTTTTGCTTTTGCTTTTGCTTTTGCTTTTGCTTTTGCTTTTGCTTTTGCTTTTGCTTTTGCTTTTGCTTTTGGTTTTGCTCAGAGTTTATTCGAAGTACTGAACCTCACTACCTTTATGTGCAGTCGGACGCCCCGACAATAAGGTCAATATGATATCTGTTATTGCGGCTCTAATTTGATTGGCAACGCAATCACAGAGCCATTGCGCAGATGGATAATCCAGTCTTAAAAAGTTGGCGGGAACTGACCCACATTAAGTGGTTGTCTGCTATACTGCGCGCCAGCCAGCCTAACGGCTATTCTGACAACCTTAATTTTTGAGTATCCCCCTTTGATAAGTGCCGCCAATATCACCATGCAGTTTGGCTCTAAACCGCTGTTTGAAAACATCTCCGCTAAATTTTCCAATGGCAATCGCTATGGCCTGATTGGGGCCAATGGCTGTGGAAAGTCTACGTTTATGCGTATTCTTAGCGGCAAGCAAGCTCCTACAGCCGGAAATGTTTCTTTAGCACCGGGCACCAAGCTTGGGGTACTGAATCAGGACCAGTTTGCGTACGAAGAGATGTCGGTGGTAGATACTGTGATCATGGGCGATACCGCGCTTTGGCAAGTGAAGCAAGAGCGCGATGCCATTTATGCCAAATCGGATATGACCGAAGAAGAGGGCATGCGGGTTGCGGATCTGGAAGTGCAATTTGCTGAGATGGATGGTTATACCGCCGAGGCGCGAGCCGGTGACATCTTGGCTGCAGCAGGCATTGAGGAAAGCTATCATTTTGGATTGATGAAAGAGGTGGCTCCGGGACGTAAAGTGAGGGTGCTATTAGCGCAAGCCCTGTTTGCTGAACCCGATGTGTTGTTGTTAGACGAGCCTACCAACAACCTGGATATTTATACCATCCATTGGTTGGCAGAAGAGTTGAACAAGCGTAAATCCACCATGCTGATCATTTCGCACGATCGCCATTTTCTTAACTCGGTTTGCACCCATATGGCGGATATCGACTACCAGGATTTGCGCATCTTCCCTGGCAATTATGATGACTTTGTCGCTGCCGCCGCCTTAATTCAGGAACAACTTCAGCACGAAAATGCCAAAAAATCTGCTGAAATTGAGGATTTACAAGCCTTCGTGGCCAGGTTTTCCGCCAATGCTTCCAAAGCCAAGCAGGCCACTTCACGGGCCAAACGCCTGGAAAAAATTGAACTGGCGGAGATAAAAGCCTCCAGTCGACGTCGTCCTTATATTCAGTTTAAGCAACATAAAAAACTGCATCGCCTAGCCATTACACTGGATGGCATTGGCCATGGTTATCCGGATTTACCGCTGTTTAATGACGGAAACTTATTACTTGAAGCAGGCTCTCGATTGGCGGTAATCGGTGAAAATGGTGCCGGCAAAACCACCTTATTAAAATGTCTGATCAGTGAATTAAGCGTTAACGAAGGGCGAATTAAGTGGGCCGAAAATGCTGCCATTGGCTATGTTGCACAGGACAGCAGCCGTGATTTTGATGGGGACTGGACCCTGTATGAGTGGATGTCTTTATGGCGCGGCGAAAAGCACGACGACATTCAGGTGAAAGCCATGCTAGGACGCTTGTTATTTAGCGCCGATGATTTTAATAAGAAAGTTAAGGTGTGCTCAGGTGGCGAGAAAAACCGTCTGCTCTTCGGTAAATTGATGCTGCAAGATATTAATGTTCTGGTGCTTGATGAACCCACTAACCACCTGGATATGGAATCAATCGAAGCCTTGAATGACGCCTTGTTGCGCTTTGATGGCACCATTATTTTTGTCAGTCACGACCATGAGTTTATCTCTTCACTGGCAACCCAGGTAATAGAAATCAAAAATCAAAAACTGAACTACTTCGATGGCACTTATGATGAGTTTCAGGCCAGTAATGCCAGTCAGTAATGTCAGTAAGAATTGAAATCGCGATAAATGACATTAGCCATTTGTGTTTAAACCACTGCCTGGATGAGGAAATTTCGATATACTTTGTCAAAATTACCACCCGCCTTTAAGGCACCTAAGCCGTGACATAGACTTGTTAATATGACGACTGAAGCACCTAAGCGACTAAATAAATTCTTGAGCGATACCGGCGTTTGCTCGCGTCGGGAGGCCGATAAACTGATTGAACAAAAGCGTGTCACTATCAACGGTAAGTTGCCTGAACTGGGGACCAAAGTTCAGTCAGGTGATACGGTTAAATTGGATGGCAAAACGGTCGGTAGTGTTGCCAAAGATAAGTCTGATCGCATTTATATTGCCTATCATAAACCGATAGGGATTACCTGCACTACGGAGCGGCATGTCAAAGGCAACATCATCGATGCGATTGGCCACAAAGAGCGTATTTTTCCCATTGGCCGACTGGATAAGCCCTCTGAAGGATTGATTTTGCTGACGAGTGATGGCGACATCGTTAACAAAGTCCTGCGTGCAGAAAATGCCCACGATAAAGAATATATCGTGACGGTTAATCAGCCGATTAGTGAGCGCTTCTTAACGAAAATGGCAAAGGGAGTACCGATTCTGGGCACCGTGACCAAACCTTGTAAAGTCAGTGCACGAGGCAAATTCCAGTTCAGTATTATTCTGACGCAAGGGCTGAACCGACAAATCCGTCGCATGTGCGAATTTTTGGGCTATGAAGTAACCAAACTAAAGCGCACTCGTATTATGCACCTGCAACTGGGCAAATTGCCGCCGGGTAAGTGGCGCAACCTGACAAATCAGGAACTACAGCAATTAAAAGACGCGGTAAAACACTCCAGGAAAACCGCATAGCACCGTATTGTCGGTGCAAGATATGCGACAGAACACGCGCGGCAAATGTAGCTTTTTACACTGACAACTGATAGGCGCAGATGCCTACCGAATTGGCCAGGTTTAGTGAGTCAATGCGACCACTGCCGGCAATGGTAAAAGCGTCGGCGTTCAGTGAATTCAGATCCTGCAGAGGCACACCTCGGGCTTCGTTGCCAAACAAATAGCAGTCGTAGTGGCTAAATTCAGGCTGGTTAATTTTCGTTCCCTGTAAATCCAGAAAGGCAAATTTTTGGAATCGTTGTGACAGCGCTTCAAGTGGGACATCGGTTTCCAGCGGCAGATGAAAGATAGCACCCATGCTGGCACGCACTACTTTTGAGTTAAAAGGGTCAACGCTATTTGGGCTGAGCAATAAACGAAAGCCACCAAACCAGACCAGATTACGGATAATGGTGCCGAGATTGCCGGGGTCCTGAACTTCGTAAAGATAAATACAGCGCTCGTTTGGTGTTACTGCGTTCGGTTTTTTATCTGGCGTGGGCAAAGGTACACAGGCCACGACACCCTGGGGTGTTTTGGTATCGCTGAGTTTGGCCATGTGTTTATCGCTGACCACTTCCAGTTGAAAATCAGCCGACAGAGTTTGTGCCCAATCAAGTCTGGATTGAGTGGCATATAACGTGATGCGCCGTTCATCTGCGACATCTTTGCAGGCTTTTTGCAGTTCCATGATGAGATGCTCACCCTCCACCAAATAATGACCAAACTCCGCACGGTATTTTTTTTGATGCAGTTTTTTAACATCGTCTAGTTTCATTTTTATGGGCCTGCTGTCGAGGGAAGCGTTTTGCAATTCAGGCCGGTGAGTTTACAATATTCGCCTTTTTTGCGATACCGGAGCAGGCAAACTTAATGGCGCGATCAAAAACCAGTAAAAAGTGGTTGGATGAACATGTTAACGATCCCTATGTGAAAAAAGCGCAAATGGATGGCTATCGCTCTCGCGCCAGTTATAAGTTGATTGAAATCAATGAAAAAGACGATCTGTACCGACCAGGCAGTGTGGTGGTGGATCTTGGTTCCGCGCCTGGTGGTTGGTCACAGATAGTAGCGCCTGTGGTGGGTGAGCGCGGGCGCGTGATCGCATCCGATATTCTGCACATGGATTCGATTATTGGCGTCGATTTTATTCAGGGGGATTTTACCGAAGAATCCGTTTACGACGCTATTTTACAGGCACTGGGTGGCGCCCAGGCCGATACGGTAATCTCTGATATGGCACCCAACTTAAGCGGTGTTAAAAACACCGATCAATATGCTGCGATGTACCTGGTGGAACTGGCTCTGGATATGGCACGCAACGTGTTAAAACCCGGAGGCAGTTTTTGTGCAAAAGTGTTTCAGGGAGTGGGCTACGAAGAATACGCAAAAGATGTGCGTAGCTCCTTTGACAAGGTCATCGTGCGTAAACCCGCAGCCTCTCGCCCCCGTTCCCGGGAAGTTTATCTGGTAGGTAAGGGCTTTAAAGGCTAATAGCCGGTAACCGGAACCGGCAACATCTTTTAACCACGCCCTTTTTTCATACGTTGACTTTGAGCTGCTCGCTTTTCGGTGCGCTTTTCCTTGCGATCGCGTTTATCGGGTGTCAATGAACCTTCTTTGAATCGTTGTTTACGCCTTGCTTTGTCTGCGGCCTTTTTCTCAGCGGCAGCGACCATTTCGGCTTTTTCTCTGGTCAGCATCTCGGGGGTTTCAAGGCTGATCCTGCCCAGCTTTCCGGCTTGCAGTTCAGTTATCAATACCTCACAGATTTTATGCAGGTTAACCCGGCCACCCGTCATGATTGCCCCCCGCTGCCTGGCCGCTGCTTCCAGAAACGCTAATTCGGTATCTGGCAGCTCTTCAAGTTTATAGTGTGCTTTCATCAATTCCGGGTAGGCCTTAATCAGATAATCGGCGGCAAAAAAACCAACATCATCAAATTCCATCGCGGTATTTTTGACAGCACCAGATGCCGCCAGGCGATAGATAGAGTTGGGATTTTCCTGCTTTGGCCAAAGCACACCGGGAGTGTCATACAGCACGATGCCATCACCAAGATTAATGCGCTGTTGGCTTTTGGTGACCGCAGGTTCGTTACCCGTCCTGGCAATGATGCGATCCGCAAGAATATTGATCAGGGTGGATTTGCCGACATTGGGAATGCCGGTGATCATGGCATTAATGTGTTTTACTGAGGAGTCTTTTTGCGGAAATTGCTTGCGAATCAACCCCAGTATTTGCTTGCTGCCTGCAGGTTTGTCATTGGACGTAGTAATAGTCATGACCCCGCGCTGGCGTTCTAAATCTTCCTGCCATCGGCGGGTTATGTCTGGATCTGCGAGATCAAACTTGTTGAGAATTTTAATACAGGGCTTTTCGCCCCGAATTTTAGCAATTTCAGGGTTTTCACTGGAGTAGGGAATGCGCGCATCCAACACTTCAATCAGGATATCTACCTGACTTAACGACTCTTTTATTTCTTTCAGGGCTTTGTGCATATGCCCCGGAAACCACTGTAACGCCACGTCGACTTCTCTTTAAATCACTCTTGCGTGTATTCTACTGTATTGCTGCTGTATAAGCACCCGCGCAACAGTAGCTGTCCGTCAGGAATGGGTAACAGAGTGGTTATTGCAATGGTAATGATTAGGCTGCTTCATGGTGGAATAGCTGTTGCAGGTGACTGATTAAGCTGCTAATTTTTTCAAACTCAGCCTTAACAGAGCCATCTAATTCAATGCTTAAATCACTTTTTGGAAGTCATCTACCGACGATTCTTCGTCCGTTGGCTTTGTATCGTCAGTTTATCCCGGGGCTGATTCTGACATTCGCAATAGCCGTTGTTCACGCAGAAGATAAATCTGCCCATGCCTGGCAATCGGCGCCAGATTTGCCCTATCGCGTACAGGAGATTTATCCGACGGTTTATAACGACCATATCGTTGTCGCGGGCGGTCTGTCGCCTGATGTGGATGAAAACCGGATTGGGGTATCCGATCGCGTGGTGGCCTATAGCCTTAAAGAGCTGATCTGGATAGAAGCGCCCAGACTGCCTGAGCCGCGTCATCATCCCATGCTGGTGGCGGTAGATAATCGCCTGTTGGCAATGGGGGGATTTACTATTGATGCTCAGGGAGTATGGCACAACAGTGTTGATGTTTATGAATTACAGGCCAATCCGGACATGCCCGAAAAGCCGATTTTGCAACACGGACACTGGCAGAAAGTTGCTCAGTTACCAGCACCTTTAGCCGAAACCTTAAGTGCGGTGCATGAGGGTAAGGTGCATCTTGCCACAGGACGAACCCCTATTAATGCCGAAAAGAACAGTCAGTGGATTGAGCAAACCGACGTGAATACTCACTATATCTTTGACCTGCAAACCCTGACATGGTATCAAGGCGCAGCAGTACCCACCGCCCGAAACAGTGCCTGTAGTGTTCAGGCGAACGGCAACTGGCATACGATTGCTGGCCGAACTGTGGCAGGTGGAAATCTGAGTAGTCACGAAGTGTATAATTTTGCTACTAAAAAGTGGCAAACACTGGCGCCATTACCGCAAGCTCAAGGTGGGTTAGCCTGTGCCGCACACCAACAACATATCTATGTGTTTGGTGGCGAGTATTTTGACAATGGTGGCGGTGTTTATGCCGAGGTTTGGCAATACAACATTGCAACCGATAAATGGCACGCCGCTGGTACTATGCCGAAACCCCGGCACGGCCTTGGTGCACTGAGTGTCGCTGGTGATATTTATGTGATTGCTGGTGCTTTGCAAGCCAGTGGCAATCAAACCAGCGCCATTATGAGTGTCTTTTCACCGGAAAGATTGCAAGCCCAGAAACACTAATCTTCCTCAGGGTAAAAACAACGCTCCACCGCTTCGGTGTCAGACAGTTTGCTGATGATAAACAGGTGGTCGCCCTTTTTCAGTTTGGTACTGCCTTTGGGAATTAAGGTGGTTTTTTTGCGGGCAATGATGGCCACTACGGCGTAGTCCGGTAGGTCCAGTTCACGGATGGTTTTGTTAACCGCTATAGAACGTGCTGACAGCTCAATTTCAATGAGCTCTCTTTGACTTTTTGCAATATTAACAATTTCTAAGGTATTCGAAGAACGGGTTTCATTTTCCAGCACCAGGCCTAATTTTCGTGCGGCAAAAGGCAAGGTAGAACCTTGCAGTAGGGTGGATATCAGAACGATAAAAAATACCACATTGAAGATCAGTTCGGCGTAAGGCATTCCGAAAATTAGCGGGAAAATGGCCAGAATGATAGGTACTGAGCCGCGCAATCCTACCCAGGAAATTAGCAGGGACGCCTTGAACGAGAAACGGGTAAGTAACAGTATCGGCATCACCACCAGTGGTCGTGCAATAAAAATCAGGACACAGGCGATCAGTAGCCCTTCTTTCCAGTGAATAAATAGTTCTGTGGGTGTGACCAGTAAACCGAGAATAACGAACATGGCGATTTGCCCTAACCAGGCCAGGCCGTCCAGAAAGACAAAAGTGTTGCGTTGATAGGCAAAGCGACTGTTACCTACAATGACACCGGTAATAAAGGTCGCTAAAAAGCCGCTGCCATTCAGGTTGGCCGCGACACCAAAGGCCAGTAACCCAAACAGCATAACAAATACCGGATACAAACCGGTGGCCATCAGGGTAACTCGTCGACATAACCACACGGCAATACCTCCTACAGCAAGCCCCACCAACGCTCCCACACCCATCTGACTGCTGAACAACAGCAACAGATCTTCTGGCTGGGTTGTGGTGTCCTGAATAAGCGTAATCAGCCCAATCGTGAGAAATATTGCCATCGGATCGTTTGAAGCGCTTTCCAGCTCCAAAGTGGATTTGAGTTTAGAGGGGATGCTGATCCCGGCATTGCGCAATACCGAAAAAACCGCGGCTGCGTCAGTAGAGCCCACAATGGCACCGAGCAGCAAGCCTTTGTATAGCGGTAAATCCAGGATATAGGTGGCTGCCAACCCGGTGAGGGCCGCAGTGCCAATCACCCCTATCGTCGCCAGCAATGCGGCTGGTTTCCAGGCCTGTTCAATCGATTTTTTTGAGGTCTGTAAGCCACCATCAAACAGGATCAGAATAAGGGCTAACGTACCAATGGCGTGAGCTGCATCGGCATTGTCAAAAAGAATACGACCGATCCCATCTTCGCCTGCCAGCATGCCGACGCCGAGAAATAATACTAAAACCGGGACCCCAAAGCGCGGTGATAATTTACTTGCCAACACACCAATAATAGCGAGTACGGCACTGAGTAAAATAATGTGATCAACTGCGAACATTTTGGGGTCCTTTTTCAGATTAAGGCATGTGTGCCAACGAAGCCTTGATTTCTTCGGCTGTGGGCTTCAACTGCGCTTTACCTTGTTGTTCTCGTCTTGTTCCCAGCCAGTAAAGTAATCCTGAGGTGATGAATAATGTTGAGGACGTTCCAATCACTACCGCAAATGCCATAGGCACGGCAAAACTCTCGACGGCATCACCACCAAAAAAGGCCATGGGAAGCAACACTAATAGTGTGGTCATTGAGGTAAATAGGGTTCTGCTCAATGTGCTGTTAATGGCATTGTTGATGATATTGTTTAACGGTTTGGTTGCATCTATTCTCAGAAGCTCCCGGATACGGTCAAGTACCACAACTTTGTCATTTATCGAGTAACCGATCAGCGCCAATAACGCGGCAACTGCCGTCAGGTTAAATTCAATCCCTGTCAGGGCGAAAAAACCAATGGTTTTCGTTAAATCTAACATCACAGTCAAAAGTGCCGCTGTGGCAAAGTGCGCTTCGAATCGGGCCCAGAGGTATACTAGCATACCTGCACCGGCGATCAGCAATGCCAGAATGGAAAGCTCAGCAAAATTACCGCTGACTTTTGGGCCCACCATATCCACCTTATCAAAGCGCACCTGGCTGTCAGCCTGGGCGATGGCACTTTTTAACTGCTCGATGTGATTGCTGTTGTGGCTTGCAGGATTGTCGGCATCGGTGGAGCTTATAACCGGAGCCCTGAGCAGGTAATGGTGCGCGCTGCCATATTCCTGAATGGCCACCTGTTCAAAGCCATTACTGCGAATCACGTCTCGCAAAGCTTCCGTTGATAATTGTGGTGACGTCAGTTCGATCATAGTGCCACCAGTAAAATCAACGCCGTAATGCAACCCCGGTCTGGCAAACAAACCCACTGACAGCAAAGTTAACAGCAGCGACACCAGCAGCGCCATTTTGCGCTCCGCCAAAAAGTTAATACCGCGCAGTTTGTCACTTAGCCTTAACAACGGTGACGAAAAGGTCAGGGATGAACGGTCCCGCTGGTCAACTCTTCTGAATTGCACTGCACGCAACATCATCATTTTTGTAAGCGCAACTGCCGTAAATACCGAGGTAATCAAGCCTAATGCAATGGTGATGGCAAAGCCCTTTACCGGTCCGCTGCCAAACATAAATAGCAAACTTACAGCAATCAGGGTAGTAAAGTTAGAATCTACAATGGTTGCAAACGCTTTGTTGAATCCTACTTCAATGGCGCTTGTGGCAGGCCGTCCGTTTCGGCTTTCTTCCCTGATCCGTTCATTGATCAGAATGTTAGCATCTACTGCCATACCCATAGTCAGAATTAATCCCGCAATACCCGGCAGGGTTAATGTGGCACCGAATAAGGTGAGGGCCCCAAACACCAATGCGATATTAATACACAAGGCAAAACTGGCAATCGCGCCCCAACGGCCGTATATCGCCACCATAAAAACCAGCACCAGCAGCGCGCCTGCCACACCGGTTTCAATACCGGCCTGAATGGCATCACTACCGAGATCGGGACCTACAGTGCGCTCCTCAATGACGGTAAGTGGTACAGGTAATGCTCCGGTTCGCAGCATCAGCGCAACGTTAGATGCTTCCGGTAACGTGAAGTTTCCGGTAATTTCGCCTCTGCCTCCGGGGATTGGACTATTGATCACCGGGGCGGTGACCACTTTATCATCCAATACAATGGCCAGTGCCCGGCCAATGTTGTCGCGCGTCATCATAGCGAATTGCTTTGCCCCCGCACTATCCAGGCGGAAAGTAACAACCGGTTGCCCGGTTTCGCTGCTCAAGGTCCCGGCGGCATCAACGATGTGTTCGCCTTCCAGGGCGATTTTTTGTTCCAGCTGATAGAGGTGACCACTGTCATCAGGCTTTACCATCGTCTGCCCGGATTGATTGTTAACGACCCAATGAAAACTCATTTGTGCAGTAGTACCCAGCAGTTCTTTGACCTGGGTTGGGTCTGATACCCCGGGCATTTGGACTAAAATAGCATCACTGCCCTGCAGGGTGACATTGGGTTCATTGAGTCCTGTTTCGTTGAGGCGCTTTCGCACCACTTCGACACTGCGGCCCAGTGCATCTTTTAACAGCTTGCTGGTGTACAGTTCACTGAGCTGAACAGTAACTTTCGCCTGCTCTATATCAATTTGCAAAGCGCTGCTTCCCGAGGGTTGCGCAGAAACCGAAAAGGCTATTTCTCTTACTTTGCGCGCATCTTCCTTATGGCGTAGTACAAAACTCATTTCGCCTTTGCCAGAAGCCGGTTTACGGGTATATCGGATATTTTGCTGACGTAGTTCGCCCATTAAATCTTCGCTAAAGCTGCTCAGCTGCTTTTCAAAAAGAGCCTCGGTATCCGCCACAAGTAACAGGTGCGAGCCACCTTGTAAATCCAGACCAAGGGAAAGCGTATTGGTGCTATACCATTCGGGTAATTGCTGTTTTATGTTGTGTGGCAATAGGTTCGGTGCTGCACTGAGTAATCCCAGCAATACGATCAGCAAATACACTAAGCCACGAACTGAAAATCGTGTCATTTTTAAATTCCTGAAATAAATAAAATACAAGGCAAAGGGCGCTTTAATTCGCCGAATCACCGTTTGAATCTGTTTAGGTCAGGATGAGGGGAGGGCCTCTTGGGTTGTGGCGATAGAGTGGGGCAACATTGAGGGCCGTGACCTGCAAAAGTGCGTCATGGACACTAAACCTTTCAGAAATTACCGGGGAATTGTTGGGCAATGCGACCTTGGAGTCGTCGTCACCGTCATTGCTATCAAGCCTGGTGCTATTTAAGCGTAATGTGTACTGATTGCCAGAGTAACTGAATTGAGCATAGGGTGAATCTTCGGTAACCTCGGCCTGATTAGCCACCTGACCGGTCTGAAAACTGGCGCTAAACACCATGCACAACAATACCCACACCAAAAATTGTGGCGCGTGCGAAGTTAACCTGTTTAAGGAATTAGCGCTTCTCAAAAGCAAGTCTGCTCTGGGTTAAACAATAGATTCAGCTCAATGGGTGCAAGATACCCAATGTGGGGTGTATTGTAAATTAATCAAGTTACATAGACTTGTATTGGGTCGGTCCTATCAATTTGTTGAACTGCTTTTTGTCGAAACGATAGCAATACCATGGCTCTGGTTTGCCGGTAATATTGGATATCACTTCATGGCTATAGGTAGCGCCGAGTTTTTCGGTGGCCTTTTGTGAGCGGATGTTGAGTGGTGCAATATGAAACCATACAACATCAAAGAATTGATAGGCATAAGACATCATCAACTGTTTGACTTTGAAGTTGGTATTGCCGCCCCAATGCTTTCGAACAATAAAGGTAAATCCGATGGAGATGTCGTCATCATCTTCATAGAAATAGTACCTGGATGTGCCGATTATTTCATCGTCATTCGTATTGTCGGTGATAACTATTGTGGCATTGGAAGCGATGGCTTTGTCGAACCAGCGTTGAAATACCGATTTTTCGTGGCGATCTTTGCTTGGGTGTCCTTCCCAGATCTTTTTATCCGATGCGCATTGATAAAGTTCGTCAAAGTCGTTTACTCGCAACGGGCGAATGGAGAAGGTATCTCCCTTCAAATGAGGCTGAAAATTGAATTTACCATTCATGGGAGGTAACCCTTACGCATTATTTTTTCGCTCATAATCGACGAAAAGTTTTTTGGTGTATTCTAAAACATGCCATTGTCCGATGAAACCGGCAAGAAACGGCTTGTCTTCACTTCGGGAAGAATATGCTGTTTGGGTGCAGTTTACGTTATCTTCCTCCACTAAATATGCGGCAAACTGGCCGGCATCCGTTGTTAGTTGATTCATGATGGCCTGCCAGCTTGTGTGGGAAACTGACTCCCTGAGTGCAGGTCTTACAGTAACGCTTTGATAACGTCCGGTTTCAGGATCTGACCAAAGCTTTATTCTGGTCAATACTTCCTTTAAGTTTTGATACAGTAAGAGGTAATCGCCTTTATCTTCACGTTTTTTGCTCCATGAAAACGATAAAAGTCGGCGAATGAGTATTGCTGGCCATCTGGCATTTTTAAAATACCATTTGCAGCCCCTTCTTTACCATGTGACAAAACCTGGCAGAGGGTTAATTCAGCTACGTTTTCACACTTTAACTTTTCAAGTTGTTCAATAAATTGGCTTTTTCCTACCAGGTGTCTGTCACCCATGATATTCCATTCGATATCATCTGTTACATGTTCTGTTAAAAACTCGATATCAGCCTTTGCAAAGGCAATATTGAATTGCGTTAAAAGAGCCATTTTAGGTGAGTTACCACAATTGGGTGTTGAAACAATCTTTGTCATATTATTTACAATTTCGTCTTACTTAAGCGCAGAATTTAATGCTGCTATATCGATCTTTTTCATGTTCATCATAGCTTCGAAAGCTTGTTTGGCTTTCACCAGATCTTTACTGGTTGTTAAATCGAGTAGTCTTTTCGGAATGATTTGCCACGAAAATCCCCAGCGGTCTTTGCACCAACCACATGCGCTTTCGCTGCCACCATTGTCAATAATCCTATGCCAATAATGATCTGTCTCCTGCTGGTCATTGGTCACCAGCATAAAGCTTACCGCTTCATTAGGTTTGAAGTATTCCCCACCATTTAAGCCAATGAACTTACGTCCCAATATAGTGAACTCAACGGTTAGCTCACTACCTGTTTGTCCACCACCTGGAATATCACAAGGCGCGGTATTTATTCGCTCAACATGGCTATCGGGAAACGTAGCGGCGTAAAACGCCGCGGCTTTACTGGCTTCACCATGATCAAACCATACACAAGTTACTAGTTCTGTCATAATTATCCTACTTTAGGGGTATTGATATTCGCCACATTCAATCATGCACTAACCTTCAACCTTCTCAGGAAGTGGAAACAATGGCCTCACCTCTACTGTGCCTTTTTCCGCTGGGGGTAAACGGGCTGCTATTTCTAATGCTTCATCTAAATTTTCTACATCCACAATATAATAGCCACCGAGTTGCTCTGTGGTTTCAGCAAAGGGGCCGTCCGTGATTTGTCGCTTACCATCACGAACTCGTAAGCTGGTGGCTGTGGTAATTGAGTCCAAAGGGGCGGCAGAGACTAATTTTCCTTGCGCAGCGAGTTCTTCACTTATCCTCATAGATTTTTGGAAGCAGGATTGCATTTCTTCTTCCGTCCAACAATTTTCGTCACTGTAAATCAATAACATATATTGCATTTTGTACTCCTTAATTATCTGCGGTATCGGGCGCTTCACCCGGTAACATTACCATCCAGGCGACGCCAAATTGGTCAGTAACTTGGCCATAAAGTGGTGACCAAAAGGTTTCTGTTAAAGGCATATTGATTTGGCCATTTTTTGCCAGCGCATTAAAGACTCTATGAGCTTCGTCTGGATCATTTAGGGTTAACGCCAGACTAAAACCACTTATCTCGGTGCCATCACCACAGCCGTCCGAGGCGAATAATTTGATGTTAGCGATATTAAATTCGCAGTGCATGACTTTATCTTCAAAGCCTGGCGTTAATGCATCTTCTGGCAGCGGTTCGGGGCTGTCACTAAAGCGCATTAACATACTAATACTGGCACCTAAGTGCTCCTGGTAATAGTTGAGCGCTTCTTCGCAGCGACCAGAAAAAAACAGATAACTGTTCATAGTGGCTTGTTGCATACTGTTTTGCATCGTGACAGTGTCGCGCAGGCATTGTTCTTTTTCGGCAATTTCGCCAGTAGTATCCCAGTCGGCATAATCTTCCATGGAATAGAAAGGACGAATTTCTATATCCGAATCTTCTAACATGGGGTTAGGGCACTTTTTCACCCACTCGATGGCTTGTTCGATGGAATCGACATTCCATATCCAATAACCAGCTATCAGTTCATTAGTTTCAATAAAAGGCCCCTGGACTACTTCACGTTTGTTACCACTAAAGCGCACTCTAAAGCCTTGATTACTGGGTTTTAAACCGTCACCGGATTCCATGATCCCCGCTTTTACCAGCGTTTCGTTGAACTCACCCATGGCATTCATGAGTTCTTGAGTAGGCGGAACCCCTGCTTCTGAGCTATCCGTTGCTTTGACTATTACCATGACTTTCATAAATTTTTCCTGTTGTAGTTAATGATTGTGTTTGTATTGATTAATCGAATGAACCAAAAGCTAATCGACAAGAAATGAAAATATTTTTAAAAAAATTATAAACGTGAATTACTGGCTTTTTAGTTGCGCTAATTTTTGTACTAAAAAACGTTTTTCCGGGGCTTGTTTGACTAGCACTAATGCTTGCTCAAAGGCTGCAATGGCAGAAGAGATTTGACCTGAGCGGACAAGTAATTCGCCACGAGTCGAATGGAGTTTGTGATAGTCTTGCAATGCTCCACTGGCTAGTATGCTATCTATTATTTTGAGCCCGGCTTCTTCACCATCACGCATAGCAATCGCCACAGCTCGATTAAGCTCAACGACGGGAGATGGTTCTACTTGGAGTAAAAGGGAATACAGCCTAATGACCTGGTTCCAGTCTGTGATACCCGTTGATTTAGCGTATTCCGCGGCAATAGCGGCTTGTAGTGTGTAGCTGCCAACCTGACCGTTGGTAAATGCTTGCTGGACTAGGGCCATGCCTTCATCAATATAGGTTTGCAGCCATAGGCTTCGATCCTGGTCTTCTAACAAGATAATATTACCGTCGGCATCGGTACGGGCATACCGTCTGGATTCATGCAGCAACATTAAGGCTAACAGCCCCATAACTTCTGAGTCGGGCAATAACGATAAAACTAAGCGGGCAAGGCGAATAGCTTCATTAGACAGGTCGACACGTAACAGCGAGTCGCCATTTGACGCTGCATAGCCTTCGTTAAAGACTAAATAGATCACCAATAAAACCCCTTCGAGTCGCTCTGGCAATTCAGTAATCTCCGGAATAACAAAAGGTATTTTCGCTTTCTGAATTTTATTTTTCCCTCTGACAATACGTTGTGCCATTGTAGAAGGCGATACCAGGTATGCGCTGGCAATTTCTTCTGTAGATAAGCCGCACACTTCACGTAAGGTCAAAGGGATTTGAATTTTCGGATCTATAGCCGGATGACAACATGTAAAGATCATACGCAATTGATCGTCTTCAATCTCTTGTGTGCTGACTTCGTGATTGTATTCTTCAAGCTCGTTGATTAATCGTTGCACGTCAGCTTCTAGTTCACTAAAACGTTTGTTGCGTCTGAAGGTATCTATGGCTTTAAAACGAGCAGTTGAGATTAACCAGGGGGTAGGGTTGGCCGGTATTCCCTTATTACCCCAAGAATCGAGGGCGACTGAAAACGCTTCGTGCATGGCTTCTTCGGCTAGCTCAAAATCACCGAGCAAGCGCACTAACGTGGCAAGTACTTTACCAGATTGCTCTTTGTATAGCTGAGATAGCTGCTGATTAATTGCGGTATTTACTGGCTTCAATTTTGAGTGACAACTAAAAGGCCTGAGCTTATTTGAGCAACTATCTACCCAACAATCAAGCAGTTGGTAAGCAGTAATATTGGGTTGGGGCGTAATACCAAGGTTCGGTTCTTTAGTCCGGCACCTTAAAAATTACCAAGGCCCAGATACAACACTATTTTGTCTGGGACAAAATAGGACCGCTTTAGCTGGCTTGCGAAGCAAGTGAGTATCAAGGACGATACGAACAAAACCCGCGCTTTTTTAATTTCCAGGCACAAATAAAACGACATAGCGTCGGTCTAATATGCTCTTGTAAAGAGATGGCACCAGAGGCCGGAGCACGATTGTCTGGAACAATCGTCAACATGCATAGCATGGTCCGAAGGGTGAAATAGCTGGATGTATTTGATACCTGAACCGGCACAGTATTGCTACCGGCGGATTTTGAAAAACTTGTGTCTTTGTTAGTTTAATTAAATCAACAGGTTATAAATGCGAAAAGAGACTTTGCAAATTCTTTGCACATCTAAAATTCCATTTTCCGCTTTACTGCTCTGCATGATGATGACTAACAGACTCATGTGCCAACGCATTTGTCCTTAATTTAATAATCCAATAAATCATTGTACCGAGCACAAAAACCACGGGTGCCAGTAAATATCCAATGTTCTGTAATACCTCAGGAAGATGTCGTGCCTGGCCTAGGAAAAAAGCGGCAGTGGACATTAATAAAGGGAAAAACATACGCCAAAAATGTCTGACTAATCGACTCTTTCCATTTAGTCCACCACGCTTCAAATAGCCAGCATCACCAATACAACAAAAGAGCATGACGCTGCCGAAAACCAGATAAGCTTGAATACCAAATCCGCCCAACTGCCCTCCTTCTACCTCACTTGCCTGATAGGCAAACCAAGCAAACCCCGACGTTATCAGAAGAACAAAAGCGAATAGTATTTTATCCCAAACATTGGTGTTTCCTGGAGGTTGCCACATGAGATTTAGGGCGGACAACACGAAGTAACAAAGTACCAATCCATTCAGAATTGATAGAGGTACTTCTCTCGAAACTGCGATGAATGTACCGGTCAAACCAAGTGCAAGCATTGCGATCACATAGCTCCTGCCTAGGTATTTGTGAGCGGTTCCTCCTTTCTTAATTACAATCACTGAATACCCAGCTAAAAGAGCTACGGCCCCCGAAAATATATGAAATATGAGTAGCGAGGAAAACATAAATTGAGACCTTTCGTCCTAGCTAAATTGTTCGGTATTGTTTGTGCTACTTACTTGAATACTTCGAAATCCGAAAAGGATTAAGTAAATAGGAACAATAAGCTGAGTAAGAGCAAGGGGAGCCTGAATAATATTGGGAATCGATAATGCAAAGAAAGTGTGGCTTACCGCAATAAGCTGCAACACTACTGCCATCAAAGCAAAGCCGGCCAGAAGAGATGGAAGCATTTTGGCTCTCAGCATCAAGCCATAGAAAAAAATCAAACTGAAGCTAGAGATAAATATGGAAATGAAGTGCGCTTCATTTCGCCCCGTGGCAAGCATTTCTTTTAAGGGCGTTAACGTCGGATCATTTGATGCGTCATTGATAAAATCGGTAGATGTTAAGAAGGTTACATATTCTGCGAGCCTGGCGTACTCAACGGCACAAAGTGTAATCCCAGCGGTAGCAAAAACAATGATAGGGACAAATATCTCAGTATGTTCAATCACCCTCTCTTTTGGCAGCAGCAGAGCGAAAATCAAATTAATTGAGCTTATAAGTAAAGCTACTAACGTCGCACAACCCAAAATGAAATTTAGTTCTTCAGAAGTAGCTGAACCGTCAAAACGCAATATTGGTTTAAGAAAGTGAAAGTTCAAAATCAGGCCCATGGCCATTTGAATCAGCATTAGGCTGGCTAATATTTTTGCTGCGCGATTATCTGAAAAGTAGTTTGTAGTTGACATAGAAAGCTCCAATCAATTAATTTCAAATCGATCATACTTTCTTCTCCTACCTTGTTGGGTAACATAGTGTAACAATCAGCTGTAATGGTTTGTTTTTACTTTTTTGATGATGGAGTATTACATCAAGCAAATGTATTAATCGTTTTGTATGACTAAGATATTTATGATTGATGACGACGAAGAACTTACAGCCAACTTACGCGTGTTCTTCAAAAATCATCATTTCGAACTTTGTTTTGCCAATGATCCTCTTGAAGGTCTTGCGAAGTTAGAAAAGGAGGAGCCTCGACTCCTGCTGCTGGACGTCATGATGCCAAAAGTAGATGGCTTTTCTTTATGCAAACAAATCAGAGAAAAATACTCTTTGCCCATCATTATGCTTACTGCAAGAGGTAGGTTGGAAGACAAAGTCCACGGCTTTGAAATAGGAGTAGACGACTATTTACCAAAGCCATTTGAGCCCCTGGAATTATTAGCGAGAGTTCAGGCCTTACTGCGCCGAACCGAGAGTGAAGAAAAGGCAGAATCTAATGTAAATGAACACATTCAGTTTTCTGGCTTGGACATTTATCCAGCACAGCAGTTGGTGAAAGTAGATGGTGCCGAGATATCACTTTCTGGAATGGAATTTCTTTTGCTTCATACTCTGGCAACAAATCCAGGAAAAGTATTTAATCGAGAACAAATTACGGGCGCTCTCAAAGGTGTGGAGGTAGATCTTTTCGGACGTGCCGTCGACATCCTACTTAGTCGACTCAGGCAGAAGCTAGAAGACTCCGCATCATCCCCTAGATTTATTAAGACCATCAGGGGTATTGGATACACCTTTATCGCGACTCCCATATGACCCTACCCAACCTAAACCTGTACACCAGATTTTTCTTACTATTCACTTTCACAACTATTTTGTTGGTCATGTTAGTGGTGCTTGGTTGTTTTGCTTTATCTGAAGAAGAGGCACAAAAAATTGTTGAAGATCGCAATGAAACGCTGCATGAAATGATGGCAAAACTGGTCTCTGGTCCAATTGATATCGAGTACCTCAAAATAGAAGCAAAAAGTAATCGCGTTGCCATACAAATACATCGCGGAAATGAGGTCTGGAAAACAGGCGAGTCTCTTCCGGAGCCATCTGAATTGATGGAAAACGCCATACCTCTGGGTAAATTGTTTTTTTCAAAAGTTGGCTCGAAATACTTCATATTTACATCATCAAACGAAACAACAATTGCCGTAACTTCACAGATAGCGAATTTAATTATTTATCCCAACTGGCTGGTATTCTGGCCCTGGTTAGGAGTCCTGTGCGTGCTGGTGGTCAGCTACAAGATGTTGAATGCTCAATTGAGTCCAATAAAAAGTGCCATCGACAGTGCGACACACATCAGTCGCGGTAATCTCAAGTATCGTATTGTTCGTCATCCTCGAAATGATTTAGGTAAACTGACGCACGGCTTAAATAAAATGGCGGAAAATCTAGAGGAGCTTTTTGCTTCCAAGAATGAATTATTGCTCTCCGTAAGCCACGAATTGAGATCACCTATGGCCAGAATGAAAGTGTTGCTTGCATTACTGAGCAAAGATGAGACTGTTTCAAAGCTCAATCGTGAAATTAATAAAATGGATGACATTGTAGAGCAATTACTTGAGAGTGAACGCCTGCGAGACTCCCAAAAACTTCTAAATCTGGAAACCTACTTCTTTCCCAATGTTTTAATGGACATCATTGGGAGCTTTGATAATGCCGAGAACATTAGTTTGGAAGGTTCAATCCCTGAAATAACCATAGATATTGACATTGGTCGTTTTAAGTTTTTGATCCGGAATTTGATTGAAAATGCGCTCAAACATTCAGACACTGCAAGTCCGGTATTAATTAGGTGTAGACGAGAACAGGCCAAACTTTTCATTGTCGTACGAGACTTTGGTTCCGGGATCGATGCCAACTTTTTGTCAAAGATCTTCGAGCCTTTTTCTCAGTCAGATGATATCAATAACAGAGGAAACCAAGGTATTGGTTTGGGGTTGTTCTTATGCAAGCGGATCGCACTGGCTCATAACGGAGCTCTAACGGTAAAAAGCGAATCAGGTAAAGGCAGTGAGTTCACCTTTTGGTTGCCAGTGACCAGCTTGGATTGAAAAACAGGGATATGAACAGACTCAGGCAACCCTTGTGGGCTGCATGGCTCATGCCAGACGTAAGTTCATGGAAGCAAAACAGTCACAGGTAAAAGGGAAATCTGGCAAGGCTGATATGGCCCTTGAATCAGATACAACAGCTTTATGCCATTGAAAGACGCATCAAAGACAAAATCCCGGAGGAAAAGCAGTCAATACGGATGGAAAAGGCCGTGCCGCTGCTGAATAAATTCCGCACCTGGCTGTAGAAGTCATCATTGCAGCTGCCCCTCAAATCCAAAATGGGGGAAGCCGTAAGTTACAGCCTGAACCAGTGGGAGAAGCTTCTCCGTTACACTGAGGATGGCCGACTCAGCATTGACAACAACCGCGCAGAAAGAGCAATTAAACCCTTCGTCATCGGGCGGAAAGACTGGTTGTTCAGCAACACCGCCAGTGGTGCCAGAGCCAGTGCTACACTCTACAGCATAATCGAAACTGCCAAAGCCAACGGTCTGGTACCGTTCGATTATCTGGATCTGCTATTTAAAGAGTTACCGAAAAGAAAATCAGGCAACGATCTGGCAGATCTCCTACCGTGGGAGATCTTACCAAACGAAACTAAACCCGTTTAGGCGTAATTCACCGGACGCTTACAAAGAATGGTACCAGAGGCCGAACTTGAACCGGCACAGTATTGCTACCGGCGGATTTTGAAAAGTTTGTGTCTATTTTAATTTATATAAATCAATAGTTTAAAAATCGAGAAAGACACTTTGCAATTTCTTTGCGTGGCCAGCAAAGTATTCAACTCGGTCTCTTAGTCAACAAGCTTAATAAAAGTGCGATGTTCACATCATAATTTTAAATTAGAAAAATTGTCATAATGTGCGCATAATATAAGCATATAATGTGGAGGTGTTTATGAATGTTACTCTTGGTTCAGAATTTGAAAAACGCATAAATGAGAAGGTTGCCTCTGGCCTTTATACATCTGCCAGCGAAGTAATCAGAGATGGTTTGAGATTGCTTTTTGAAAAAGATGTATCAAAGCAACAACAACTAGAAATATTACGTGAAGAAGTTGGCAAAGGCTTTCAGCAGTTGTCTAACGGGCAAACTTCCGATAAGTCTGCACTGGATATTTTTGCTGATGTGAGCAAGGAACTCGATGGCAAGCTATAAACTTTCTGAGTTTGCAGAAGAAGACTTGCGACTCATCTCTGCAAGAACCATTGAAGATTGGGGTAGACCCCAGGCAGAAAAATATGTGTTGCTTCTTCATGAAGCAATGACAAAAATCGCCAATACTCCTTCTATTGGTAAAAACAGGCCTGAAATATTTCCTGAGGCGAAGAGTTTTCCTGCGCAAAAACATATTGTCTATTATTGGAAGTCTGATGTAGGGATAGAAGTTGCGAGGATTTTGCACCAAAGAATGGACCCACTTTCAGCTTTCGAATGAGTTCAATTAGCGAACAATTACAAGCTATAGAGGAAGAACTCGCTGACCTTGAGAGTCGAAAGCAAGTTTTAATAGTGCGTAAAGCTAGCCTTGAGAAAACCTACCAATCACAGAATCCTTCAAGCACCGACAAAATATCTGCTGAAGAAAGAATATCTATATTTACGGATCTGTTCACGGGAAGGAGTGATGTTTTTGCTTTAAAGTGGGAGAACCTGAAAAGTGGAAAGTCTGGTTATTCTCCAGCGTGTCATAATGAGTGGATACAAGGGATTTGTAACAAGCCCTATACCAAATGTACAGATTGCAAAAATCAAAACTTTAAAGAGCTAAACGAGCAGGAAATCTATAAACATCTCACCGGAATGCAGGTGATTGGAACCTATGCTCTCGGACATTCAGGTGCGTGTAGGTTTTTGGCAATTGATTTTGATAAATCCGATTGGCAACTCGCGGTTAAATCGACAGCTCAGGCTGCAATTACCCTGGAAATTCCGCATGCTGTCGAAATCTCACAATCCGGTAACGGTGCCCACCTATGGGTATTCTTCAGCGAAAATGTTCCAGCAAAGCTTGCCCGTCGCCTTGGTTTCTTGCTCTTAGATAAAGCAATGGAATTGTGTTCAAGCTTAACGTTTGATTCTTATGATCGCCTGTTCCCCAACCAAGATTTATTGCCAGAAGGCGGATTTGGGAATTTGATTGGTTTGCCTTTACAACAAAAGCGCAGAAAAAGTGGCTTCACTGAATTTGTTACAGCCAATTTGGCTCAAATAGAAGATCAATGGCAGTTCTTAAAACATTTGCCGAGAATGAGCCATTTAGAAGTTGCTCAGATGGTCAAATCAGAATCTGATGATAAACACATGGATGAGCTGCCGTGGGAAAGGCAATCGGTATCAACAGTAATAATTCCAGACTGCCCTCAGGAATTAACGATTGTGAGAGCAAATCGGTTGTTTATTTCAGTAGCGAGTTTACCTTCCAAGTTGGTTAGTTGCATTCGAAGAATAGCCAGTTTCTCCAATCCTGAATTTTTCAAAAAACAGGCGTTACGGTTTTCTACTTACGACACACCAAGATTTATCAGTCTGGCCCGAATAGAAGGAGACTACCTTTCAATACCTCGCGGCTGCGAGGATGACTTGATTGATTTGCTACGGTCCCAAAACATTAAGCCACATTTCGATACAAAAACAGTAAAGGGGAACAGGCTAACCAAAATCAAGATGACTTGCAGGTTGAGGAAGGAGCAAGCCAAAGCCGTTAATAAGATTTTAAAGCACGACATTGGTATCTTGCATGCTCCTACAGCTTTTGGCAAAACGGTCACTGCTATAGGTATCATCGAAAAGCGAAAAACCAATACCTTGGTTCTTGTCCACAACAAACAATTAATCGATCAATGGCGGGAGCGTATAACCACCTTTACTAATGGCATTCAATGTGGAGTGCATATGGGCACTAAGAAGTCTTTATCGAATGAAGTGGATATCGCGACCTACCAGAGCTTGATAAATCGGAAAGACAACAAGGTAAATTCAATACTACATAACTATGGACAAATCATCATAGACGAATGCCACCATGTTCCAGCGGCAAGTTTCGAGCTGGTTCTTTCTGAAACTTCTGCAAGGTACATTGTTGGACTAACCGCAACGCCCAACAGGCAAGATGGCTTGCAGAAAATCATGTTTATGTTAGCGGGCAAAGTGAGGCATCGCGTTTTAGATGAAGCTGATAAAAGCTTCACACAGACAGTGTTTGTCAAAACTAGAAGTGCTGAGTTTGCTAGGTCAAACGAGGACGATTCGAAGCTGCATATCAGCGAAATTTACCAATGGCTGAGTGAGGATGAACAGCGCAATGTCATGATTATTGATGATGTTATTGCCTCAGCAAATGAAGGCCGCTATTGTCTTCTGTTAAGCGAAAGGCGTGGTCATGCAGAAAAACTGTTGAATATGTTGGTTGAACAGGGTTTGAGGTGTGTTTTATTAACAGGTGGCATGAGCGCCAGGCAAAGAAAGGAAGCAAATGAAAGACTGCCCAACTCACAAGTGTTGGTTGCAACCGGAAAATACATAGGTGAAGGTTTTGATTTTCCCCGACTGGACACTCTTTTTATTACATTACCGATTTCGTGGAAAGGCACACTTGCTCAATACGCTGGTCGTATTCATCGTACTTTTGATGATAAAGAAGAAGTTCGCATTTATGATTATGCAGAAATCAACGAGCCAATGTTAAATCGTATGTATCAAAAGAGAGAAAAAGGGTATTTGGCGTTAGGCTACGAAATTAATAAAGCTTGACTATTTGAAGCCCAAAACACGGCTAAATACGGTTCTTTAGGTCAGCTAAAATTACTAAGGCCCAGATACAACAAAACCCGCTAAAAAGCAGGTTTGAAGTATGGTACCAGAGGCCGGACTTGAACCGGCACAGTATTGCTACCGGCGGATTTTGAAAAGTTTGTGTTTACTTTGGGCTTTTATTTACAGTACCTGTAGCTGTGCGCTAGCCACTTTGCAAAAACTTTGCAAAAAGATCTTAGATTTTCAATTGCTAAAATCATGAAAATTAGAAGCAGCTCGACACCGGACTGCCTTAACAATGCCGTCCATTCATAGGACCTGACATTGCGCTTCGCGAGTGTGTGTAACTGCCTACAGTCATTAACGGTGGGTCGATGCGAAGTAGAACTAATATACTTCGTCGCTTTGTTTTGAGTCAAGTTCCTCAGCGAAGCTGAAGTCTTTCCATTTCGTAAACCAATTGTCCCTCAAAGCCATAATCTCGCTTTGTAGTTTTCTTTTTCCTATTCCAAAATGCTTAAGTAATGTGCGTTTGAAGTTATCTTCCAAGTACGGACAACTAATACAATCCATTAGAAGAAGAAACGCCTCGGTGTCTTTTCGTATTGAGATACCAGGTGCGGTCAACTTCGTTTTGATGATTCTCTTTATCCCCTTTCTGGCCCTGTCATATCTTTTCTTATTCTTCATATAAAAGAGGATAACTGTTATTGAGAAGTAATTGAGGCTACCATCAAATGATATTGTTCTCTTTGTCTCATACCTGCCACCAAAATACTTCACTAAGGTAGGCTCTGTTAGCCAATAGTCTTTTCCGAGTTCGGATATGACTGTCAACAAGTAAAGCGTTTCAACTTGCGTATAGTTTTGTGTTTCGTATTTGTGAATCACAAATGATACGTTATCTGAGATGCTTTTAAATACGTGATGCATCTCATCGATCTCAACAAGTCTACTCTTGCAGAACTCAATAATCTGTTTAAGTACACGGCTCAGTTTAATTGTTGTGTTAGCTCTTGGGGCGACGTTGTATATGAAGAAGCAAAACTCTATGCAAGCATCAATTGCATCTAATAAGTCTCTCTGAGTTTTGTATTCATATTCTATTTCTGAATATTTTTTGAAAATTGATTTTAACTTTGACTCAACAATCGTCAATGTATAGTTAATGACACTTTTATATTCGGTTCCGCTTTCAGATAGTATTGATTTGTATGACGTAATAAGAGTTTTCCCGTGAATAAAAATCTTACCAGTCTTAATTGGTCTACCTTGGTCATCGAAACGATCGTCAACTGTCTCAACTTCAATCTTTATCTTGTCATTTAGCAATTCAGAAATTTTTCTCTTTGCAATAGTTATCTCTGTGATGATTGGTTTCGAATATATTAGTTCCTTTTCTGTGTTAAGACCCAACTTATAACTTGAAAGACAATCCACAAGTGAATCAACAATGACCTTGTAGACCTTTTTATCATTGAAGAAGACAAAGTAATCGTCAACATACCTAAAAATAGAATAATGTACATCTCTATAGATTGATGATTTTCCTAAAGTTCCCTCAAGATTGAAATCAACTTTCTGAAGAATCAACTCTGCAAAAATCCTAGAAATCTCTGGTCCAATTAATATTCCATTCGTCTCATTATAGTTTTGCTTTTGCATCAATAAATCAAACTCGCTTGCAAAACTATTATTCAAAGACTTAATACCTGAATTGGCCAATTCATCTTTAACAACAACTTTACCTAGTGTTGCCCATGCTATTGAGTGAGTGTAAATTGAGTCAAAACACTTTGAAACATCAAGTTGAGCCATTGAGTTATAACGTTTTTCGCACTGATGGTAAGTTGATGACTCAAAAAACTCGTGGATATTTCGTATTTTTTGATACCCAAAAAATGACTTAATATGTTTATTCTTATAGGCAATACTTTTATCGAATTGATTTGACAGAATTACAGATGCACTCTTTCTCTCATCATCGAATAGTCTTGTGTTAGCTATTCTAGAGGGGTGTCTCAGACTAAAGTTGGATCTAATCGAGTAGTACAAGATTAGCTCTTTGAATTTATCATAGAATTCTATGACTTGAAGTTGGTTCCGAGGGTGCGGAACAGAAAGCTTTCTATAACTATCTTCTTTGTGACTGATTCCATACTGGAACGGCACAGTTATTGGTGTTCCATTTTTTATTTCAAAGCTTCTAAATTCACCATCTTCTGCAATGTCATTTTTTTCCTCTTCACTGAGTCCAAATAGTAGATGAATTACCGCATCATTAGCATCATCCAACTTTTTCCAAGCAACTTTTCCATTTATGCAGCCCAGACTATTACCAACAATAAAATCATAAAAAAAGCGGTTTGAAAAAGTAATAGGAGTTTCATAAGGAAGTGTGTCAGAAAGTATTGCTCTTTCTTTTTTTAGTTTTATTCGCAGTACCTTTTTCACTACGACCACACCTTTGTAATTGTAGAGAAATCGGCAGCAGTAAAGTTTGCAAACAATCGCTGATCAAATCCCTTTTTAAATGAATATTTAGAAATTCTTGCTTTCAAGCTTGGGCTAGCTAAAGAACGCGAAAGACCTATTAGCTTTTGATCTAATACTTCTAAACAATCTGAGTTCGTTATCCATTGATTTGAGTTGTAGATCCCTACAACTGCATTGCCTTTGTTATTCGAAAGCTTGGTGTTGTAAGTTAAAAACTTTAGACGCAACAACAACTCTCTTCTTGCCTTTTTAGGTTGCTTGCGAAAATTCCGTTTGTATGCATTTATCACGTCTAAGATTCTTTTTTGGTATTTAGTTATTTTCTTACTCGAAAGTTCTAGCCTGATTCTGCCGCCTGAGTAGTTAAACCTATAGCCCAAATAATCAAATGAATAATTTGCATACCCATTGCTCAAATCAATAACTTTAGTTTTATCTCCATCTTGATTAATTTCCAGGCACTCCTTTCTCAATTGTGACTCAATATTAGTCAAAAAATCTTGAGCCACACTTCCAGCTTGAGGAGTTAGCACCAGAACTATATCGTCAACATATCTAGCGTAGTAAATGAGGTTTGGTAGGCTTCCCATCTCTAAATCAAACCGTTTTAAATATAGCTCTGACAAGTATGCACTTACACCTACGCCTCTCGGTATACCTTGAGCGGCTCCTGAGACTGATTCATATGACTTGAAGAGCCTAGCAATAAGTTTTCTTGTTGTAAGACTTAATATAGGACTTTCATTCAATTTTTTTAAAAGAACATCCCTATCAATACTTTCATAAAATGATTTAATATCTGTCTTAATAATGATCTTTGGAAAAGAATCATCCAAAACTGAACGAAGCTGCGGAATAATTAGATCTCTATCAGCTTGTTTCACACCGTAAGTGTACTTAATATTTCTTTGTATTTGCTTTTCGGAAAAGAACGAATCAGCAGACGAGCCGGTGACATAAACATCTTTTCCATTTACTTTATTGGGTGATTTTGAAATAACAAAGTTGAAGCTTCTATTAGAGATATTATTAGAAATTATCTTTAAATATTGTCTAACCGCATGTTTTTTGCGTTCTTTAAAATGACGTAGCAATCGATATAGAAACAAAATCCTATTCTCAAAGAAGCTTCTCGAATAGAAACGTTTTCTAGTATAAGTTCGTCGTATTAGCTTTCTGACCCGGTTGATATATCCATATTCAACGCTTACATTTTGGAAAAATCTGTCAGCAAGATTATTGCCCTTATTATTTTCTGATGAATATATTTTAAATAAGTTTTGTTCTGAAAAAGACTGGTCAAACATAATCATCCCTAATTGAGTACACTACGTGTTGATTTTGGCGCACTAACTGTCACGATGTACCAAATTACGCCTCATTTCAAGGGATTTGGGAAGACTTGAAGTTTAAATGCATCCTCTACGTTTATAGTTTGAACTCCACTCTTTTGCTCGTTTGGTGTAAGTGGCTACTGCTCTCTCATTCGACAATGCGAACCTATTTTTGACCTGTTTGATCTCGTCCATCTCAATGCCTGACAATTGGTTACCAAACATCTTCGGGATAACATGGCTGTAGTGCTGCTCTATCATTGATATTGATGTACCACACTGCTTAGCTAGTATTTCCATACTTACACGTTGAGCCATTAGCTCCCATGTAATGTAACTATGACGGAGTGAGTACATTGTACGAGTACCATGTGGCGATTCCTTAATCCCCAGTTCATCGAGGACTGCCGTGAATGTCCTTCCAAGCTCTTTGGTTGTCTGACCATTTTTCAAACGGAAGATAAGATCAGTTGGTTTGCGTTTAGGAAAATCTTGAGTTAACAGCCATATAGCATCATAGATATTTGCATTGCACACCACTTCACGAGTGCCCGTAAATTTAGTGGTTTTACCTTTTCTTACGGTGATATAGAAACGAGCCATATGCTCTTGGGTTTGGATGTGAAGATCACCCCATGTTAATTGGTCTAATTCAGACCCGGGCCGTAGACCAGTATTGATGGCGAACTCTATGTAGAAGAAAAGACATCGCCGGATCTGAGCTGTCACTTCCTTTCTGGCATTCTTTTCCATCTCCAAAAGCTTGTCACAGATACGCTCGTATTCTTCTGGTGTAAACGAAGCTCGTCTCGTTCCTGCTTTACCGACGTTGTTTAAGTTGGGAACTTGTATCGGTGCCATCCACTGATTGTCTAAAGCAATCTTGAAGACCATATTTAATGCAGCATTGTGATTGAGGATGGTGGATTTAGATAAATCTTTCTTTGCTATTTCCTTACGCCTGACATTAAAGTCTCTAAGTTTATCTTGGTCGATTGAAGTGATATAGGTTCGATCAAAAATCGGTATGTGGTATTTGGTAAGTGCGCTTATGTAATCCTTGTAAGCGACCTTTCCTGTCCCCATTTCAAGTTCATGTTCCATATTCTTGATAGCTTTCTCAGCAACATCACGGAACCGCTTGCTCGTCGATAGCGTTCCAGTTTCTATTTTGATTTTGTATTCGGTACGTAAGTAACGGGCAGTTGCCTTAGCTTCTTCTAAGTCCTTTTGCTTGGTTGATTTGCAGTACCATTTACCGAACAGCTGGAATCGGGCATACCAGCGCAAACTATTGTCCTGTAAAAAAACATATAAAGTATCGTCTATATCGTGTCGCTCAAGCTGCGTTGTCATTAGCGCCTACTACCATGCAAAGAAAAATAACGTGCCTACTTGCATGTTACGCGAATAGCTGGCAGTAGCAATCGAAAGTTTGGAGAGAATAAATCACGTTAATAACTATTAACACTACCTACTCGGCTCTTGTATAAATCACCTCCAACCAAAAGTAGCTATTTTTATGTAATTTGCTATTATGATTACTTAAAGGAGACCACTATGAACAATCAAGCTATTGCTCACAATCTAAAGCGATTGCGCTCCAATGCGCGATACAATCAGTCAGATCTAGCTGAAAAAGCTGGAATGTCTCTCAGTGGTTATCAAAAGCTAGAACGAGGCAAAGCTACTCCAAGAGCTGACTCAATCCGTTCTCTAGCAATTGCATTACGAGTACCAATTCAAGAAATTTTGGCAGAAGTTAAGCCCCTAAAGCACATTCGATTTAGATCACTTAAAAGGCTTAAAACTAGAGAGCAGATCATCTCCGATGTGGTTACTTGGTTGTATGACTTTAATTCTCTCGAAGAGCTAACTGAGGACAAACAGGTAGCAGACTTACATGAATTTTATGCCTACAAAGGAAGTAACTCCGTCAGTATTCCTGACCTTGCAAGCTACTGTAGAGACAAGTTTGGATTAGGTTCCAAAGAGCCGGTTTTGGACATCTGCGGACTACTTGAGGCAAGAGGAATTAAAGTTCGTTCCATTGAAGTGGAAACCGACTCTTTTTTAGGTTTATCAGTTAGCGAACAAGAGGAAGGGGGACCAGCCGTAATAGTCAATACCTGGAAAAGGCTGCCGGTGGAAACTTGGATATTTAGTGCCGCTCATGAACTTGGTCACCTTCTAATGCATCTCAATGCATATGATATTGACCAAACTACCGAAATTGATGAGCAAGAATCAGAGGCTGATCAGTTTGCATCACACTTTCTTATGCCACAAGAAGCTTTTGAAAGAGAATGGAATGAAGCGGCGGGTTTGAGCTTTGTTGATCGAGTATTGAAGGTCAAAAAAGTTTTTAAAGTCAGTTGGAGGACTGTTCTTTACCGGTATGCTGAAAATATGCCATCAGATAAGAAAAATAAGCTTTGGATGAATTTCAATATCGAGTTTAAAACCCGTTACGGGAAATCTCTTCAGAAGCATACTGAACCGGTCGGCATTGAAAGCGACAATTATAGAATTAACCATAGGTATACCACTGCAAGTGAGCCCTTCAATCTTGATGTATTTGATTTTAGGGAAGATCGTTTACCATTCCTTGTCAGAAAGGCAGTCGAGAATGGGAATATTTCACTATCTCGCGGAGCAGAAATATTAAGATTGCAAAACAAAGAAATGCGTCAGTTGGCGTCTTCTTGGGTTGGTTGATTCAGGATTAAACCGTGCCAGTAATAACAGATGCAAACGTCCTAATAGACTATGCCGACGCTGATATAACGATGCTGGCATTGTATTCAGAAAAAATTGAAAGGGTGATTATACCTTCGGTTATTCTGGATGAGGTAGACCAACTTACCCATGATGACTGTTTACAATATGGTTTTGAAATAATTGATGAGGAACTTGAGATCCTATCAGAAGCTTCAAACGCTCAACATGGTCCATTATCCTTCCAAGACAAAGTTTGCTTATACTTGGCCAAAAGCATCGGCGGTGTCACTTGTATAACGAATGAAAAAGCACTCTTAAAATTTTGCGAGGAAGACAACATACCAACAAAGAGAGGATTGAGGTTATTACTTGAACTAGCCGAACACAGCCATATTTCCAGAGATGATGCTATTGGGATGGTCTACGCTATAAATGAGTACAATCCTCTCCACATACATCAGGGGGTCATTGACGACTTCATTCAGCTCCTTGATCAATACAATATATGAGTGGTGTTAGGTGTGGTGGCTCATTCCAGAGTTGAACTGGAACCCTCCCCTTCAAGAAAACTCATTGTTCAAAAGCCCTCTTGAAGGGGGATGCTCTACCGTTAAGCTAATGAGCCAGTACTTTCAACGCTCTGCTATGATCAATTCCATATTCATTCTTAAGAAAACCTAATGCAGCATTTTGTTTCCTTGATTCATTGTAGTTCGGCCAATTTTCAAAAGGAATTAATGACTTAAGCTTTTTGTCACCCGGATCTAAAGTAGCATCAAATTCGGGAAGAAGATCTAAAAGGGTTCTCGCAAAAAGCTTAACATCATGAAAATCTAGCTCTTCATAGCTATTTGGTGCGCCAGTCATCCCGTAGTAAGACTTGACTTCGAACATACTGTTCTTGTGCTCTTGAAAATAAATACAAACTGTTTTTTCATTCTCTTTTGACGGATGGACGATGACATTTCTAGCCAATCGATAGTAATCAATCAAATTAATTTGATGCTGTACAATCTCACTTAGCTTTTTAATATCATTTAGCGAAATATTTCTCTGAAATTCGTCAAAGGGAGTATCTTTTCTTTCCGAAGACCATTCTTTTCCCTGAAGCTCAAAAAAGACTCTCCTATAGGAGCTTAGGTATAGATCGAATCCGCTATAAATGTTGACAATATTAAGACGCGCAGCACTACTCAGCACACGTGTTGACTTCAAACCGCCCACCTTAACATTATATCGTTTGGCTGCTTCAGCCCACGGATCGTCATTATCCATGTCTAACCCAACGTCATCCATGTACTTTATAGCGACATAAATACCAGCTGATGTCGCAGTTAACTCACCTATGAATTTCTTGAAGCCTCTATAGCAATGCGTTGAAAACTTACCCAAGCCTTGAACTCCATTTGACAGCTAAAAGTGAATTGAAGCGGGCAAGGAAGTCGGACTTCCTTGCCGTTTAGATTACCTCGTACCTATTAAAAGTCCAAGATTCGCCGTTGTCTCAAAAAATAAGTGATGGAAATAATTGTTAACGTGACTTATTTGGAGCAGTAGATAATGAACCAATAGGCGCTACAGAAAATTCAATTATTGAATGTATTCCGTTAACGCCGGATCCGTGCCAATAACCCATATCACCGAGGCAACAAAGAGCAAGAAAATAACAAAACCGTTGCTAAAAACTTCTGGAAGCCCTTTATACATTTTTTCATTTACCACCTTTAACCTGTAGTAATCGTATTTAGCTAGTGTGCCGAAGAGCACAGGGGCTATTAATACGTTAGCAGTATTGTATAGAGTTGCGCTAATCGTTCCATGTAGTAAGTTTAATATCCCCATAATAATTAGAGTGCAAGATATCAGTAAAAATGACTTTGCCCACATACCTCTATAGAAATAATAAAACTGGACAAATACAAACCCCCAAATGCTGAAATTTACTTTCATTTTTTGACTAAAGGTAAAGTTTTGGTATGTCTCACTCTTTTTCATTTGAGTCAGATCAGCTGACGGGCCACCCATACGATCAAAGAGATCAAATACAGTCCTCCAAGAAAGCTTTACTTCCACATTTGTTGACGTGGTATTAGGTTGCTCATTCATAGAAGGCGCCTTCAGCAAATCTCCACCACAGTGAGGACAATGTGAAATAGCCTGCCGCTGAGCACTCGACGACTTAGCTTCTTCATGCTGTGTCGTAATGCCTTCGGTTACTGCTTCTTCATATATTAAATGGGATACCAAGCCGATTTTGTCGAGTGAAGCATGAAGTTTTTGTGCGGTTTCTTCTGACAAACCTTTTTTCAATAAAAACGCTTTACCAGAAAATAAGATATCCGCCTTTTCTATAGACACTTTTAAGAATTTACATAGTGGAGCTTTCAGTTTCTCCTTATTGTGGCCATCCTTAATCTGGCCTTTAAAAACAATTTTATATGTACCCATAACAGCTCTTTTCATTAGCAATACTTAAGGGTTATAACTAATAAGGAACGCTGTTAATGTAGGAAATTTTCTTACGAGAAAAATACAGACACGACGGTTCCTTTTGGTTCACTGCGAAGTACAAGTTCACCACCTGTAGCCAAGGCTCGCTCTTTCATCCCTACAAGCCCGAACCCATCTGTAGCAGCTTCCATATCAAAACCACGGCCATCGTCGGAAATGGTCAATTGCAGCTTGTCAGAAGTCGAATCCATTACAATACGGATACTACTGGCATGGGCATGTTTAATGGTGTTGTTAACAGATTCCTGGCAGATGCGGTATAAACCAATGGCTTGCTCATGTGTTAAGTCAGGCTCACTACCTATCAATTGAACTGACCATGTAAGACCAGAAGCTTTAGCCAATTTTGCTAAATCACCTTGTTTTAACGTTTCGATAAGGCCTGTTTCATCAAGCTCTGCTGGCCTTAAGGTACCCAAACTGCTTTTCAGTGATTGGTACAATTCATCCGCTTTTGCGATGATTTCGGTAAACAGTACTGTGGCTTTGTTGGTGTCTCGTCGGCCGATGGATGACTTTAATTTTATTTCGGTAATACGCTGCCCAAAGTCATCATGCAGCTCACGTGAAAGGCGATACCGCTCGTGTTCTTGTGCCTGTATCAATCGACTGGATAGTTGCCGGTTGGTTGTGACCATATTCGACAGTTTCTGGTTCGTACTGGCCAGCTCTGAATTAGCGGACGTAATGCTTCGATGCAGTACGGTTTGTTCGCTAATTGCTGCGCCCAGAAACAGACAACACATGCTCATGGATATAATGTAAAACTGATTCTCAACTGTCGCACCATCACTGTATAAGGCAGAGGTGTAAGTCATCAGGCAGATAAAGAATGCCGATGTTGCAGCACCTCGCCAGCCAAATCGGTAAGAAAAGTAAATAGCAGGCAGAATGGTTAGTACCTTGGTGTAATAGTCTAGGTTCAGCGTAAAGCCCGAGAAATAAACAACTGCCGCGATGAGTCCAATCCATACTATTGCCGTTTGGCCTAGCTCTACAGCGTGTTCTTTGCGTCGATTCTGATAAAGCTCACAAATGACCAGTACAATAGGTAACAACGCCAGAATGCCAACCAAGTCACCAAGGAAAAAGCTGAACAACTGGCTGCCAAAGTCTGTTGTAAACTCAGGGTTATCAATGGCCTTTCTGCCGAGAAAGATGGTGCCAAGACCAAAACTCATCAAAACCGACAAAACCAGTAATGCAACGGTACTGCGAACCGTATCAAGATAAGGTACTTGAAAGTACTTACGGTAGTACCAAACCAGTAACATGGTTATGCCCGGCACAAGGATTAAGTGGCCTAAATACCACAATAGCGAATCTGCAACGTAGTTAGGGTTGTTCAGCAGTCCGCTGTCACCGAACATCCAAATATAAAATGCACGGTCAATCACATAGACAAAAGGCCAACTACGAAACGGCGTGAGTAAGTAAACGGCGAGCCTGAACCCGGCAGGTAAGTACCAACTGATGGTATTGGGTAGAGTTTCCAATTGCGTACTGGCAAGCCAAAGCAGATGAAAGCCAGCCGCATAAAATAGCCCCAGTGCGCTAAATCTAATCCATTCCCTTTTTGTATACATGCCTTAACCGGTTGTTTTTTATGAGTATCCAACTTTATACTTTAAGAGCATATAGGAAATCGGCTTAGAAGGCAGAGTACTTTGATCCGCGTAGCATTATTAGATGACCATGAACTTGTCCGCACTGGATTCGTACAACTGCTTGAGCAAGAAGCAGATATCGCCGTTGTGTTTCACACCTCAACCGTAGCCGATGCAATAACACTGTTATGCCAGCACCCGGTAGACATCGTGGTAACTGACATTTCACTGCAATCTGACAATGGCTTTACCTTGTTAGAGCATATTGCTGGCATTGATAATCCACCAAAATCCATCGTCCTGAGTATGCATGACTCTGCGCCTTATGCTCGCAAGGCGCTGGATATTGGCGCTCAGGGTTACCTGTCAAAGGCATCAGCACCGGAAGCGTTAATCGATGCCATTCACGCCGTGCATCAAGGCCAAACTTTTATTGATGAATGCGTCCACCAAGCGTTAGATAACAGTGACGTTAATGAACTGGACTCCATCAATCAGCTAACCGAGCGTGAGCGGCAAATATTCGACTGTTTGGCCAAAGGCATGGAAATCAAGCATATTGCCAGAGAGTTAGATATTGCCGTAAAAACCGTGCATGTACACCGCACTCGCTTGCTCAATAAGCTGGGTGCCTTCAACTCGTTTGAACTGACTAAGATGGCGTTACGTAACGGCCTATTAGAAGCCGAATCGTTGCACAATTAGCCACCTTCTCAATTCATGCATACTAATTTCTCGATAAGAAAATTTCCTATCCTGTAACGCCGTATCTGCGTCGATAGCTCAAGTGTCTGGTCATGGCGTATTCCATTGACCTTTTACTCACAACGCTACTACGCAGGAATGGCATGAGCTTATTTGTAAACACCAATGTGTCCGCCCTACAGGCAAACCGGCAACTGTTTAATTCAAGTGCCGCATTGGATGTGTCATTCCAGCGATTATCTTCAGGCTTTCGTATTGACAGCGCAGCCGATGATGCGGCGGGTTTGCAAATATCTAATCGAATGACATCGTCAGTTTTAGGTGATGGGCAGGTCGTGCGGAATCTCAATGATGGTATAAGTTACGCGCAAATTGCGGAAGGTGGTTTGGCCGAGACTACGCAAATATTACAGCGTATGCGACAACTCGCAGTACAGGCTCAGAACGGCATCATGACCGAAGCTGATAGGGAAGCACTAAATAAAGAGGTGCTGCAATTAAAAACAGAAATGGATCGCATCGCCAATACCACCCAAGCATTTGGCCGTTATCCGTTACTGGGTGAAAGCATTAATAATGTGCCGCCTATCCAAAGTATTGGTGACGTACTTGCTAATGGTGTTGAGAATACAGGGTTACCATCAGGGCTTACGCCATTTGGGTACATTCCGGCAGGCTCAACCAATGTGAATATTGAGATTGATGGCCTGCCAGGTGCAGAGGATGATATTCAAATATTCACCGTTAACGGAACACATTTGGTCGGAACTGAGCTGGGTAACCACAGTTGGACATCAAATGGCGTAGCGAATAGTAGCGATTTCAAAGATAAAGTCTTCACCTCTGAAAATGGTTTCGCCGACCATGCAAGCTATAACGACACGCTGTTAAATACCGGCGGCGTTCAAGCGGTCAGCGGTTACGGGAACTTTACTTATTCGGGGGAAAATGACCTGAATAATAATGGCTCTACACCCGATGCAGGTGCTGGCGAAACCACTAACATCGAAACCTTACATATAGACACTGTCGGCGAAAACCTCATCCTGATGGCCACAGGACAGGGCGTTTTCAATATCACAGCCTCTTGGGACGCTTTAGGTAATGGCCAAGGTAAATACTCTACCCTGGCTGGAAATGTCAGGATAACCGCCACCAATACTGCCGATACTGATTTGGAATTTATTGGTATCAATGATACGCCAGCCACTACTGCAGCCTTGGGGCTTGCCACATTGGATATCAGCAGTGCCGAGAACGCAGAAAAGTCTTTGGCGCTTATCGATAATGCAATCGAGACTGTTGGCAGCTACAGAGGTAGCTACGGTGCCAACGTCAATGAAATGCAATCGACACTGCGTAATATTCAGACTCAACAAGAAAATGTATCCGCTGCCAGAAGTCGCATCCGAGACACCGACTATGCCAGCGAAACCGCTGAACTAACCCAAAATCAAATCGTCCAGCAAGCTTCGACCAGTATTCTGGCTCAAGCTAATAACCAACCACAACTTGCCCTGAGTTTGTTGGGGTAAGTCGGTTATGAGCTTGTTCGTTAACTCCAATATATCTTCACTGACCGCCCAACGGAACATCACAAATATTGGTAATAGCCTGTCTACTTCCTTTGAGCGTCTATCGTCAGGGTTTCGTATTAACAGTGCTGCCGACGATGCTGCCGGGCTACAAATATCCGACAGAATGAGCAGTCAGATAGCCGGACTAGACCAAGCGGTAAGAAACGCCAATGACGGTATTTCTGTCGTTCAAACCGCAGATGGCGCACTGGAAGAAATAGTTACGATTGCACAACGTATGAGAACGTTAGTCATCCAATCCAGAGATGGCACTAATTCAAAACCTGACAAGAATGCACTCCAAGAAGAAGTAGATGAGCTAAATAAAGAAATAACTCGCATATCCAATACTTCCGAATTTGCTGGGCAGAATCTATTAGATGGTACTTACAACGAAAACTTTCTAGTCGGTGCAAATTCTGGGCAAACAATTAATGTAGATATAACAAGAGAAAGCGGATTTACTGCAGATGCACTGGGCCTTTCCAAACTGGTATTAGATGGCAGTAAAAGTATTAGTGAAGATTCAGTTGAAGGTATTCAAAACTCCCTAGGCACGACGTTTACGTTACCTAACCCTCCTCAATTAGGCACCATCACAGGATTACAGTTTAGTCTCAATGGTGGCGAATATCGGTACATCAATGAACCTTTTTCGAATCCCTATTCAATAGGCCATACACCGGGGCAAATAACATTTGGGGCTGATACTAGTATAAATATGATAATGCTCGGACTTTCAATACGCTTAGTCGACAATTCATTTCAGGCAAGTATCGACAACGTCAACAACTCCTTCACAACAACAAATGTAGAGTCTCTTAGCTTTCGATTAGCTGGTGAAGTTAACAATTTAGAAACCGCAAAAGCCAACCAGATACTCGCTGCCAGTTTAACCGGCCTTAGTCCTGAACAAGTAGGCCTGCAAGGTTATCCAATAATTCCACCTGAAGATGAAGAAAGAGCATCTATATACAATTTAGCCGTTATTGATTCCGCTATATCAACAATTAATGGATATCGCGCTGATTTAGGGGCGCTACAAAATCGCTTCCAATCAACACTCCGCAACCTGAGCAACATCAGTGAAAACGTCAGTGCTGCACGAAGCCAAATCCGGGATACTGACTATGCTCTGGAAACGGCCAACCTGACCAGAAACCAGATCATTCAACAGGCTTCGGTCAGTGTATTAGCGCAGGCCAATAACAGACCTCAGGCAGCTCTATCGTTGTTGTCTTAGTTCCGAGTTGTTCAATTTAGTCAGTCGCGAATTCGCGACTGATACATTTCAATCAGCAAATCGTTGAGGTTCTACAAGAAGAAGTTTCAGTTCTTCCATTTTATTCTGATAAACCTGCTCCAGCGATTTTTTGAACACAGTCCCTCTGACAAGACGATATTTTTCCATGCGTTTGTGCAGCTTTCTTTGGTCAGGTTCATCAAGTAACGACAGAGCCTTGCCAATACCATATTGTTCAATGAGCGTAGTCACTCGACTTGGCATATTAATTAAGATCATTGGATCGTAAAAGATAAGGCCTTGAAAGGAGTATTTTTGCTTATCCATGTCCCCAACTTTGAACATAGACTTTGCTCCTCGTGCTCTCGGTTTATGTTGCTTTTCTATTCGAGTGTATTTTGAATAGCCGAGGTATTCACCACCCTGTTCTTTCGCCTTGTCGTACGCAGTGATTGGGCACCCTGTTTTATCACCATATCGAAAGCCAGTTCTTGAATCTTCCTCAAAAAATGGCTCGTAAGGAGGAGAATAAGAATAGTCTGTAATTACATGTTCAAATGGAACATTCGGAAGATCAAACGAGTAATCAACTCGGGTTACATTGCCTCTTAGCATTGAGAGTCGATAATTGCTATGACCTAACAGTTCCTGAATAAGTAGTAGAACCGTTGCAACATTCTGTGCGCTAACATTATTCGGATTAAAGAATATCTTTACTGGATTTTGAAATTCATTCAATCCAAATAAAAATATACTCAGGGTAGAACCATCAGAAAAGTGGGCGTCCAATCTTCGCTTATACTTTTGTTGACCAGCTTCCTTGCCTTCTAACAAGGTTAACTTAAACTGATAGTCTGCCGTCCTATACCTTTGCAAACTAAGCACTTTCCTAGCATGTTCCTTTGGTACAGGTATAGTTACAGAGATCATATCAATAGATAATTTTGAGTGTATATCAGGCTTATCTAACATCTTTGATAAGATAAATGAACTAGCTTCTACATGTCTGTTATTAACTGTTTTCTTCATAACAATCTCACTATTAAATTAGTACAGCGTTAATAATGAAATTACTAAATGTTTACTATTTCGCTATTTTTTTACATTAACTATCTTTTTCTGTGTCATCACAAAGCGTTAGCTTTATCCCTCTATGTTCACCGAACTTAGCCTTCTTGTTAGGTACATCGATTGAATAGCGATACAGCCCAGCAGCAGATATCTTAGACAGCGCAGAACTCATCGCTCCTTTTGTAGGTACAGTCTCCCTACCAGAGTATTCAGCCACCTTTTTAGCCAATGAATGCAAATCTTTGTAAAACACTGATTGAACTATTTTCCTATTTCCTAGAGAAATCAGGTACATGCATATATCCACAGCCAATTTTGAGAGCTTGATATCATTGCTATTGCTTAACCTTATGACTCTGCAAATCAATCGCCCTCTTTCAAGATCTACAAACCTACGGCCTGCTTTCTTTTTACCGTCTAGCATTCTCCCCCTCCAACATCATGAACAACCCCAAAATGTTCTCATAATAAAAACCAAGAACAACAACATGTTTTCATATTAAAAACCTTAAAATTAACACAAAAACCAACACAAACCATTTTACACTTGACTTTTACAAAATATATCACATCATTATAATCAACATAATAATAATTTCAATGACGAGATTTTACGTGAAATACTATATGAGACTGGCAAAAGCGGCGTCCTCAATGGGATATCCCGAAAACATAATCGCATTAAATGAGATTCTAAAAGGAGCACACTATGAGGATACCGGTTGTAAAAGCTTAGAAGCATTTAGAAAGAAGTTCTTTAGAGGCAGAAAGCAGGATTTTGAAGAGCTCAATATCGCTAGACTCATACAACTTCAATTAATTGGCGAGGATCGTATTGGGGAGTGGTCACTTGAGAATTGTTTAGCGCTCGGTGTCGTCTCTACCCATTCTCAGTTATATCAACTAGTTGACGCTCTTGGTGGCATTAATCGAATTAAAAAGGTTTTACCACACACAATTACCAATAAAGCTTGGCAACTTTTTGCTGATACGCTAAGTGCTCGAGATGCTACTGAACGACAAAAAGCACATGAACACATAGCGAAATACAGAAGTAGAGCTGAGTACTACTTTGAGGAGTTACCGATGTCGGATAAGTTTAAATTCTTTCAGAAGTATTATGAGCATTTCTTAGATTATGAATTCCCTAATGAACTAAGGTGGTTTGTGGACTATGTAGAAATCATGCAAGGTCATCTTGCACGATTCAATGCAACAATTTTAGAAGGAACAGAAACCGCAAGAGATCCTTCTTTACGTCAGTTCAAAAGCGTAAGTGAGCAGGAATAGTCATGAGCGATTTTAATTTTCCACCTGATTCACATTTAGAGTTCCATCTTGTCCGCGCAGACGTGCTTGAAACCTATCAAGCAATGGACAAAAAAGCAGTGTTACTCAAAATTAAGAGATTAGGGGAACTATCAAGTGAAAAGAGAAGGCTTATATACATCCTTTTATCGTTCGGTTACCACGAGCGCCTCGGTTACGATACAGTAGCTCAGTTCATCGAAGCAGTGTTTCCAATATGTAAGCAAGAGGCGTATAAGGAGCATGCACGTGCAAGAGTCGAGTTGGTGTTTTTCAAAGGTGACTTGGAAAAAATAGGTACTGTAAGAGCTTACCATTTAGATGAATTAATCTCTTTCACAAGGGGAAAGTTCAGCTCCATTGAAGAACTTAGAGCCTGTTACAACACCATTTGGGAAAGACTAAATTCGAGACAAGCCTACAATTCTAAGAAGTTTAAAAAAGACGACTTCATTGATGAAGTTAAAGTTTATTTGGGTCTTGCTGTGAACAAAGCAGACAATACTGAAAAGAAAGTACCCATTAACAGTTCTCGTCGCACCACTAAAAATGCAAACCCAAAATCCAAAACCAATATAAAATCTCCTGTCTCAAAAACTCCAGCAGAAAGTAAAAATAAGGAAGCATCAAATAATTACCCACCCATGAAACCACCTATTGACCTCGGGATTTTTTCAACTAAAAGTTGTGATGATTTTTCTGATGAAGAATTTAATAAATTGCAGCAAGAACTTTTCGAATGGCTTAGTCATAAACGAAAAAAAGAAATCGCGAATTTTATAAACGCGAAAATTCTCAGAGACGATAAAAGCAAACTATTTTCTTTGCTGCTTGAATATAGAAGAACAGTAAATCAAGAAAAGTATCGAAAGTCTGTTCAGAGTGCTTTACTCATAGCCCCTAATTCACATGGCAAGCGTATAGCATAAAGTAATCGCTTTGGTCGCGAATTCGCGACTGCTTAACCTTTCTATCTCGGTACAAAACAGTCGTATTCCTGTCTTAAATCCTCTGTTAGTTTGTTATCAGCTTATCCAAGCATATACCCCACTTTTTAAGCATTTTTAACCCATTATCGGAGCATTTAATGGATACAGCATGTCCTTACACGCTGTATTTAGGCCGCCTTGCGTCTAATAGTCAGCGTTCCATTGCTTCACAGCTAAACAGCATCGCAGACCTGCTTGATTGGCCTGAGCAGGATCGTAAAGCAATGTTTCATAAAATTGATTATCAACAGGCCAGTCATATCAAGGCAATGTTAATGAGTGCCGGTTGGTCAGCCAGGTCAATCAACCGTGCCATAACGGCAATACGTAATATCGTCAAAGTGGCCGTGATGTCTGGCATTGCACCAGAAATGCAGGCCGTGCAGTTACAGGCCATCACCAAGGTCAAACACGGTGCCCATAAAGGCACACCACTTAATGCCAAGCAGGTTGAAAAGCTCTTTGGTCAACTTGGTAAAAACCAGTCTGTTACTGGCATTCGTGACCATGCCATCTTCGCACTACTGCTAGGCACTGGCCTTCGGCGTAGTGAGCTGATTGCGCTTAAAGTTTCAAACTACTCGCAAGAGCACAAGACCCTGCATATCGAAAAAGGTAAAGGTAACAAGAGCCGCACGGTATATTTGCCTGATTGGGCATTCGAGGTATTGATTGACTGGCTCAGTCTACGAGGTACAGATGATGGCTACCTGTTCTTGCGCATCGCGCGAGGTGGTCACCTTCAACAAGGTAGCCAGCTATCATCCAGCTTTATCTATTCACTTATTCGTAAAACGTTGTCAGCTATTGGTATAGATGGTGTGTCACCTCACGACCTACGGCGAACCTTTATCACTCGTCTACTTGAGCAGAACGTTGATTTAAATACCGTCCGACAGATGGCCGGTCATGCCGACATTGCGACCACCATCATGTATGACAAACGTGACCAACAGGTCATGCAAAAGGCCGCTGCACAACTGAGCTATCAGAGTAAAGGGAGCCAGTCATGTTAAAGCGCCAGTTAAACAATCCACATTTACTGCACTACATGGCCTGCAAGTGGACCAAACGGTTGTTGCACTACGCCGGTCACATTGATGCTGACTTGATTGATGGTGAGACCATTACCTATCTTCGTGGTCAGAAAGTACCGGCCACTGAGCCATATAGTTATGGTCGGCTCAAAGACTTTGCTCCCGTACTGACAATCAAAGATAGGTATCCACAAACCACCAAGGTATTTTTGAGTAATTGCCAGTTCATCCGGCAATTGCTTAACCTGCCCAAAGCGGCCGAGAAGCTTATTCAATTTGTACTACTCAGCCAGTCAAACCAATGGTTCCAAAACGTGGCGACTATGGTGCATATGCGAACCAGTGAAATCGGGCTAAACAGCATATTGCTGGATATTACCGGCCTTAGCAGCGCCGCATTCAATGACGCTACCGACAAATTAATTCAATTCGGTCTTATCAACGACAAAGAATATGTCGCGATTGATAGCTTCGAAATACCCAAACCAATACTCAACAAGTTGGTTACCGAGACGATTAAAAACCGTGAAGACTTGATTGAACCGATGTTGATGCCAAGTGCTTCTGCCCAGTTTCAGCTAGATGACTTTCCGCAGGTCAATACAGCGTTGTTATCCGACTATCTGGACGCGGCCACTTTCAACCAACAACGTGGCACCAGTATTTTGCTCTATGGCGAGTCAGGTACAGGTAAAACGGAATTGGCTAGAGCACTGGCCGAATATTGCGACCTCGTACTATATGAAGTTCGCTCAACGGGATTGTCTAAACGTCACGGCGAAGATGAGTTTCACAGTCGTTATCCGGGCAAAGAGAGGTTACGCTACCTGTCACTGTTGACCAGTTTATTGACCAATCAATCCAATGCCATGTTGCTGATTGATGAGTGTGAAAGCCTGTTTGAACTGGCTGATATGCACTACAGCAAAGAGCATTTACAACGGTTTATCGAAGACAATGCCATACCCTGCATTTGGATCACCAACCATGTGCAATGTTTGGAGCCAAGTTTTATCCGGCGCTTTAAGTTGGTAAGCGAGGTACCACCTCCAAGGCCAGAAGACATACAGCACGTGTGCAAACGCTATTTTAAAGGGCTTGGCCTGTCAGCATCGTTTAAGCGCAACGTAACGCGCATAAACAACGTATCACCTGCCATTATTGCTAACGCTACGCATGTTGCTAGAACTGTTGGTGCCAAGCGTACAGGCGCACAAAGTACGATGCATGAGGTGGTTGAAAGCACATTGCAAGCCGCAGGGCTATGGGACAGCAAAGCACAGTATCAGGGTGAACTGGACTTTGATGTATCGCTGCTCAATCTAAAGCAGCCCAGTAGCTACCTTGATGAAGTGGGCTATGCACTAAAGCACAATAAACCTGCTCGGGTCTTGTTGTCTGGTCCACCTGGAACCGGTAAAACCGCCTTTGCCCATTACCTGACTGATATCAATCAACGCGACCTCATTCGCGTTAAATGTTCGGATGTCTTAAGCAAGTGGGTTGGCGAAAGCGAGCAGAATGTTGCCGAGCTATTCCACCGTGCGCATACCGAAGAAAAGGTCATTCTGCTTGATGAGGTAGACAGTCTGTTGGTTAGCCGTGAAGCACTGACCGCACACCACGAACTCCAGTTGGTGAACGAGTTTCTGACCCAAATAGAGTGCTTTACCCAACCACTGTTTGCTGCGACCAACTTCGATAGCCGGTTAGACAAGGCCGTGCTTCGCCGTTTTGATTTCAAACTGGAATGTACCTACCTGAAGCCGGAACAGGTAATTCAACTCTATAAGCAGGTACTGGGTATCAACCGGCTAACCGCAGATGAACAACATACACTGACACGGCTTCACCATCTGACACCGGGTGACTTTGCCATATTGGCCAGACGCAAACAGTTCAGGCCAAAACAAAATCATCGACTTTCTGCCATCACCCTGTTGGTAGAAGAAAACCAACGTAAACAACCACAAACCACTATGGGCTTTATACGCCCTCACTAACCCAAAGAGGTAAACATTATGACACCATCAGTATTGAGTTCGCTCAAGGTTATCGCTCGCCCAAAAATCGAGCCAAAACCACCTATCATTGGTAAGCGTTTAAAGCTCATCGAAAAGCTGGAACAACAGCAAGAGATGGCCACCTGCATGATAGAAAAGCGTCCGTTCGAAGCTTACCGCGAAAAGACGGTAAAAGATCCACAAACCGGCGAACGCACCAAACAACGACGACAAATCAACGTCCGGCCTTGGTACTACGACAGTGACGGTCATTACTATCTGGAAGTGAAGGTCAACAACAAGCCGATTGATCTGCAAAAGGACAAACCGGCGATTGATGTGGGTGACAAGTCCAAGCTACCAGAGGTCATAGAAACCATCATCAAGGCCACAGAAAAAGGTGAGCTGGATGCGTTTTTGCAACCACCTCAACAGGTAAAGAAGACACCAGCAAAGCCCGATGCCAGTAAAAAGGCATAAGAAAACAGGTCTGTGGGTTGGTACCCTCCATGACCACAGACCTGCCATTAATGACCTGTAAGTACCATTCAACCAACACGTTGTAACGCGGCATCATTGATGTCTTCAATCCTCGCATGGTCATAGTTGATATCAATCTCATACTGAGCGATATCAGCCAGCACCTTGCGCTGCCAGTATTGAAGTACATCGATTAGTGACCATGACGCTTGGCAGAACTGCAATTGTAATGGTGTACCAAATTCACCATCACTGGCGATAAGTGCCCATACATACCGCTCATGCTTTGACTCTTTGATGCAGTACACCTTTTCAATCAGGTGTGTTGATGAATCAATAGCACGGGTGTGGAGTAAAAAGATGTCCTTGGCTCTGAAATTAGCGTCTGGAAACTGCATTACCAGTTTGTTCTGCGTGGCATGTTCATCGGCTTCTTGCCGGAACACCGCTGAGAGCAAATCTGTCAATTTGCTATCCAGCGGCACGATGATTTTTGAGAAATCGAGTTGAAGCGACATACATATGGCTCCTGATTGTGTATACCGTTAAATTAGTATTCGTAGCAACTGGTACTTACAGGCCTTTCACCTATCCAACTATATAAAGGCCAACAAGATGCGTATTCAATATGATGGGCTTGCTTGGCCCGTATCCAAACGATTGGCTGATGCCATCACAGAACTGTTAACCCAACACGAAGTAACGGGTGATAGCGTCACCATCAACTTTCGTGATCCAAACTACTCAGCCGAAGAGGGTGGTTTTCATCCTGTCGAGATCAGGCTTGAACAACGAGGTGACGATTGGCACTTCTGCTACATCACCGACTTTACCTATGTCGGCATCGGCCCGTATGCCGAACTGGCTAAGGATTTGGACTTCGACTTTCAGGCTGGCATCTTTCAGACCTTGTTTGGTGTCTTTCCTATTGAGCAAGGTAGAGAGATGTACCAGATATGGGAAGGTAACTTCTTGCACTACTGGCAAGAACTTGATCCTTATCTAGTTGTCCTGTCAATATGAACAGATTAGCCCTTAGTTCTTTTAGAATATGGATAAATGCTGTATATTTGATCATGTATTGGGAGAATAAAAATCATGTTCACATCAATTGAACTTTGCGCCGGGGCTGGTGGTCAAGCACTTGGTCTCGAAAAAGCAGGATTTGAGCACTTGTGCCTAGTGGAAAACGACCACCATGCATGCGAAACATTGCGCTTGAATAGAAAGCACTGGCTGGTGCTTGAAGAAGATCTCAGGAAATTTGATGCAAGAGAATTTAGAGGAGTTGATCTTGTAGCCGGGGGCGTTCCTTGTCCTCCATTCTCAGCCGCAGGCAAACAACTTGGTGCTCAGGACGAAAGAAACCTTTTCGATGAAGCTCTTAGAATAGTTGAAGAAGCATCACCTAAAGCCGTGATGTTAGAAAATGTCCGGGGCCTCTTAGATGACAAGTTTACTGAATACAGGAATTCGATAACTCTCAAATTAGAAGAACTTGGTTATAGCTCCGAGTGGAAACTATTAAATGCATCTGACTTTGGTGTACCTCAATTGCGCCCAAGAGTAATTTTAGTTGCAATGAAAACAGAGTATTTTCCGCATTTTAGCTGGCCGGAAGAAGAGCCAAATTCAGCTCCTACTGTCGGAGAAGCTCTATACGACCTCGTGGCTAAGAATGGTTGGCCTCATGCTAAAAAATGGATGCTAAAAGCAAATAAAATAGCTCCTACATTAGTTGGAGGATCTAAGAAACACGGTGGTCCAGATTTAGGACCTACTCGTGCCAAAAAGGCTTGGAAAGAGCTAAATGTGAATGGGCATTTAGTCCAGTATGATTCTCCTACTCAAGACTTTATTGGTAAAGAAGGTTTCGAACATATGCCTTATCTATCTCTAAGAATGGCTGCACGTATCCAAGGCTTTCCAGACAGTTGGGAGTTTTTTGGTAAGAAAACTCATTCATATAGACAGATTGGTAATGCTTTTCCACCACCGGTTGCACACGCTGTAGGAAAGGAAATTTTTAGAGCATTAAGCTTTAATCCTGATATGTATATGCAAGAGTCAAAAGTTGCAGAGACCTCAAAGCAATTTGAGATGGCATAGTAAATTCTTTTCTGGCGTTACTAGCTTCATATAATAATGCCTGATTTTCCTCCCTTATTTTGACATATCGACGATAAAACCTGACACTGGCAGCAATTTAAAATTATTGATGTCAGTGTCATGGATTCGAACAACAATATCATCAAAGACAAAGAGTTAGACTCAGTTTATAAATGGTTTATAAGCCAAACCAACTATGAAAGCCGCTTGATTGATGCCATTAGAAAGGCAATAGATGAAGTGATCGATGGTCCAAGAACAGGACGCTTCACTTATAAACAGTTGGAGAAAACAGAAAAAACGTATTTAGGTACAAAAGTAGAAATCTTGCTCCGTGCAGAGTTTGGGCTTTCCAAAGGTGAGGACATGGACTACCAGGTCAATGGTATCGAAGTGGATTGTAAATACACCGGTCATACTTGGGGATGGTCAATTCCAAGAGAAGCTATGGGTCACATATGCTTGCTTGTTCGAGCTGATGATGAGAAAGGTACAGCTAGTGTTGGCCTTATAAGGATCAGCGAAGAAGTTCTAAATAAAGGGAAAAACCAAGACGGTAAAAGGACGATAAGTAAAGCTGGTCGAGGTGAAATTTTATGGCTAATTGACGACGGTAAGATGTCAATTAACCAACTTTTTATTTGGTCACAAGATGTAATTGAGCAGATATGGTCTAAGGAGTCAGGCCAGCAACGCTTGAATGAATTATTTCGCCTGAAACAAGGTGAGTTGATCGATAGACAAACTATAGCAACAGTTGCTGAAGCCAAGGACGATCCCATGAAACGTGTAAGGGCTAATGGTGGTGCTAGATCCTATCTTAGCAAGGAGGGCATCATTATCTTAGGGCATCAAAATGATCATCCAAGAATATGCCAAGATCTAGGCCTTGAAATACCTAATAAAGGACAAGTTATTTCGATCAGGATTGTTAATGATAAAAATGGCCCATTAGATTTAGCTGGTGAAAAGTGGAGGGTAGCATATCTATCGGACCCCATTAATCCAGCACCAGCGGCATACTAATTACGTCTTATATTTGACTTGATTTTTGCACTTACATTTATGTTAGGGAATGTAATATTTTACCTTTCTAATAGGATTTTTGACTTGGGTACTATAGGGGTGATATTTGGAAAACTTTAATTCAGTGGCAAAGATTCAGCCTAACTTTTTCGAATTAGAATTATCGAGAGAAGCAGTAGATTTATATTCGTGTGAATATAGTGATGAGTTATTCAAAGAATGCGTTAAAGAACAGGATGGATATTTCTATTACAGGAATGGAAGTTATTTGTATGCACTCCCTAGTAAATCTGGACTAAATCGCCCTGTAGGGTTCAACTTACAAAATGTTGAAGTGAAGAAAAATCCTCACTTGATCGCAAAACTTATATCAAACTTATTCAAAATATTTTTTGAGGGTAAAGGTAGAGATGTATACCATCTGAAATACTCTTCGGAATCAACATTTGATATTAGTTCTGAAGAGCCGTCAGAGATAGGCTTATTGAGCTTGGTTCCAGTATGTAAGTATTCAATTAATCCGTTGATTAGCGAAGATAACATAACGTTTGTAATGACCTTATCAAAAGAATATAAGCCTAGATTTGAGCAGTCTGTCGAGGTATATAAGAAAAATGGAATTGATACCAGAGATTGGCAGTTTAAGAATGAATCTATAATCGCTTCGAGAGCAAACATAAAAAAATATCTTGATCGTTCAAGACTCCAGACAAAGTATGACTCTATAGAGGAGAGGCTCCGGGACAAGAGTAAAGAGCTTGAGTTCATTACCAAAACGATTAAGTACTTAAACAATAATATTGATGAGATTTCTTCCGATTTTAAAATTTTCAAGAAGTTTAATTATTTAACACTCCCTAACACACTTTTTGAACAAAGTAAGATTAGAAAGCCAACAAATTTTTATTACAATCACAGAACAACAAGAGGCTTTATAAACACAGCCATACAGCAACTGAAACCGTTGAGTTATGACGTTTTTAGTGGCCAAAAGATAACAATATGCACATTTATTCCTAATACTGAAGCAAAACAATGCGAAAGGCTAATTGCTAACCTTAAAAAAAATCTGTCTGATATTTTCCATTTAGTTCATATAGAAATCACCAATCTGTATGTTGGAAAAGATCGCCGAGAGCATATTGAGCACATTTCTAAGTTTGAAAATAAGCAATATGACCTTGCATTGTTTTTTCTATTTCAAAAAGACAAAACGCAGTCAGCGGAAAAATCAGCTTACAATAGGCTTAAAGCTAAATTAATAAGTAAACAAATCCCATCACAGTCCATGTTGGTTGAAAATGCCAGAAAGAACAATGATTACCATGTTAGAAACTTAGCGCTCAATATTTATTCAAAAATAGGGGGGACACCCTGGGCGATAGAAAAAGACGGCTTTGAGTATCATGAGTTTGTGATTGGCGTAGGATCAACAATAGACGATAAAAAAACGAGAAATATAGGTTTCGCAAGTGTATTCGACCATCATGGTGCTTATATGGTCGGAAGTTGTAGTCCACTGTGCAAGTTGGATGATTACAGAGATAATTTGCGTACTTATCTAACAAGCACGTTGAATGAAATTATTGGTTCAAGAGGTATCACAAAAGGCGCTAAGATCCGATTAATTTTCCACATATTTAAAGATGCCAGTCGGAAATACGAAATATCAGCAATAAAGCAGTGTCTTGAAGAGTTTGTTGAATATGAAATTGAATATGCAATTTTAAGTGTAAGTTTTGACCATCCATACAAGTTTTTTGTAGATGAAAATCAGCAGCTAGAAAGAGGAACATTTGTCAAATTGACATCAAATAGAGCGCTTCTTTGTATGGGAGGCCGAGGAAGCAAACCTCTTCAAATAAAATTGGATTCACGTTCAACTTATCAAGACATCTATGAACTAACTAAACAAGTTTTGTATTTTTCTCATCTCTCTCACAAATCATTCATGCCAGCAATGAAGCCAGTGACCACTACTTACCCACACAAACTTGCACAACTAACCAGTGATTTGTTGAAAATTAACCACTGGGATCCAGACATGCTGCATGGAATGAAAGATAAATTATGGTTCATCTAAAAGACTTGGAGTCTAGTCTATTAAGTAAGGCATCAGATAAAGAGTTGATGCTATACCGATTTTTAAAGGGTCAGAAACACACTGTAAAAGTAAAAGATAATGATTTGCAGACTTCAGTTTGTGTTAAAGCTTTTATGGAAGGTCAAGGAGAAAATGATTTAAGAAATCTCAGAAAAATCAAGCCATTTAAAGGTCTTCACTATACCAACAACCTCGAACTTCTAGTGGCTGCAAGCTTAATAGAAGCCGGTAGTGAAGAAGAAAATATAGAAAAGTATCTCCTGAAACGTACATCTAAAGAATGCTTTATAATAAACAGTGCCTTAACGAAAAACTTTCGAGTTTTAACGTCACCAAATAGTGAAATAGAAAAGCTGGCAAACAAGCTTATGCTCAATGAAAGAATTGAATTACAGGACATCCAATGTTGCATAAATGAAGTATCTGACCTGTATGAATACTATATTTTAGAAAAGGGCATTACAAAGTTTAACTTGGATTTTTCATTTGAAAACAAACAGCAAGAATATGAAACGTTTTATTCTTTTGGTATTAAAGCGATTAAAAGAATCGAAACATTTTTCCTGGTAGGGTTTTACCTTGCACTATTCTTCGTTTGTATAAAAATAGCCCCCGGCATAGCTCAGCAGATTATGTCAAACTGGGACACATTAGAACCACTAGCCTATATGATGGATAAAGTAGTAATTTTCCTTCTTGCGTCTACCGGTTTTTTGCTAACAAACAATATCGCAAAGATTAAAAGTGTCGTTAGGTCTATTATCAGAACATTAGTTTTCAAGCTTCTAGGAATCAATGTAAAACAATACGAAGATATAGTGGAGCGCATAAAAACTCGTTAAATACCTTTTGAATGAATGAAAGCTTTGCGAACTCCATTGTGTATTATGTTTAGTATATGTGCTTTCATTATTTACAAGCACAAAAAAACCGACTCGAAGGTCGGTTTTAATAAGCTAAAATCTCTTGCAAAGAATGGTACCAGAGGCCGGACTTGAACCGGCACAGTGTTGCCACCGGCGGATTTTGAATCCGCTGCGTCTACCAATTTCGCCACTCTGGCATCAAATTTTGATGTCTGCAAAGTACTAAAACTTTGCAAATCTTTGCAAGCAATTTTTTGCTTTTTAAAGTCTAAAGGTGCTTACCTTTCAATGACTTGCCATCTTGATGCCGCTAGACACAGGCAATTTTGAATCCGCTGCGTCTACCAATTTCGCCACTCTGGCACATTATATTGTTTTTTGGTTTCATGGTTACCTGTTAGTCAGGTAATGTCTACCAATTTACTCGCTACCGTCCATGGTGCTCGCCCTTCGGGCCATGCTTCGCATGTTCAAATTTGTTCCCTACAAATTTGTCGCCACTCTGGCACATCATATTGTGTTTTGATTTCTTAGTTACCTGTTAGTCAGGTAATGTCTACCAATTTCTTCTGACCATTAGCCGGTCAGGAGGCGAGAATTATATGCAGTGAGATTTTACATGCAAGTGTTTTATTACGCTTTTTGGTCAGTGTGGTGAAATAATACCCGGATTTTTCGGGTTCTCCTTGTCAAGGGGTTACAGAGGGAGAGCCTCGGGTTAAAAAGCGCAGAAAAACAACCTGGATACTGGTAGACTTTGCGCAAATTTCTCGGAGTATTATGTGTGCCTAAAGAGCAATTGCTAGTCGGATTCCCGCGCGCGGGATTTTTGCGCCGTTTAGCGGCCATGGTTTACGATATCTTAGTTGCCGTCGCGGTAGGTATGGTTGCCGCTATGGTAATGACGGTTACGCTGATCTTGTTGTTTGAAAATGGCGTGCTGGATAAACAAGGCTATGAGCATGTCAGCGACATTATTCAACATTCTGTGCTGTACAAAAGCATTGTTCAGGGCTGGGTGTTTCTCTGGGTGACAGGCTTTTTTGTCTGGTTCTGGCGCAACGGTGGGCAAACCATTGGCATGCGTGCCTGGCGTATGAGGTTGTTCAGCACCAACGATAAACCAATGGGTTATGGCCGTGCCTTTTTGCGCATGGTGTTTTCTTTAGGCGGACTGGGAACGTTGCTGGTATTGCTGGATGTTAAAAATAAACAATCGCTGCAAGACCGACTGGCAAAAACTGAAATGCGCGTACTCACCAAAGAAGCCAATGATCACAAGCAGTGGTAAGCCTAAGCGTCGATATGCAGCCTACCCTCAACATCTTTATTCAATCAGTATAATTTAAATTACTGATTAAAATCTCTGAAACTAATCGTCTATGCTCCGGTCTATGGGAATTGTGCAGTAACTTTAGACACGGAGAACCCGATGACTTTTTTGGAAAGCCTGACCATCAGAAAGCGATTGGCTTATGGATTTGGCGTAATATTATTATTGATGATTGTACTCACCGTTATGGGTATCCAGAAGGTCAATTTCATCGATCATACTTTGGCTGACATTACCGATGTGAACTCGGTGAAACAGCGCTTTGCGATAAACTATCGGGGCAGTGTTCATGATCGCGCCATTGCCATCAGAGACGTTGCGCTGGCGCGTTCTCAAAATGAAGTCAGAGCGATAGAAGCGGATATTATCAGGCTCCAGGCCTTTTATGCTGAATCAGAGCAAAGCATGCAAGCGATGATGGATAGGGGAGTAACCTTTACCCCGGCGGAGCAGCGCATCCTGTCAGATATCCGTAACAAGCAACAACAAACACTGCCGATTGTGCAGGAAGTGTTAGATAGAAAACGTCGCGGTGAAACCCTGAATGATGAAATTCTGGATCATGCCCGGCCGGCCTTTACGGCATGGTTGGCCAGTATCAATGAATTTATCGATTATCAGGAAGCTGCTAATCAACAAGCCACACCGAAAGCCCGAGATGTGGCTGGTAATTTCGAATATCTGATGTTTTGGTTAACGCTGGGAGCGGTGGTTATTAGCGTTGCCGTAGGTGTTTTAATTGAAAAAAGCTTGCGCCACTCGCTTGGAGGGGAGCCATTCCGGGCGGCAGGCGTATTGACCGAAATCGCTCAGGGGAATTTGGCCGAAGAAGTCACAACGGCCTATCCGCAAAGCATGTTGGGGTCTATTCAAAAAATGCGCCTAACCCTTTCTGGCATTGTTGCCAATATAGTTTCAGCTGCAGCAGAGCTCACCAATCAGGCCGGGCAACTGGCTATCGGCTCTGGAGAAATTTACAACGCTGCGCAATCTCAGGCAACCCTGACCCAGCAAACCCACAACCGTCTTGATGCGTTACAACAGGTAACGTTGAAAGTCACTGATATTGCCGCGCGAACAGAAGAAAACTCTTCGCAAACGGTAAACTACGCCAATCAGGGGCGAACAGCCATTGCGGAGTCTTTTGCGGCGATGGAATCTGTGTCGAAAACGGTGAATGAAACAGTGACGCAAATTCGACAGCTTGAGGAACGCACCAAACAGATTGGTGGCATAACCAGTGTGATTAGTGGTATCTCTGAACAAACCAACTTACTGGCGCTCAATGCTGCCATAGAGGCTGCCAGAGCCGGTGAATCTGGACGGGGCTTTGCTGTAGTGGCGGACGAAGTAAGAAATTTGGCAAAACGCACCGGTGAAGCAACAGCAGAAATCGAAGTCATGCTGGGGCAGGTACAGGAAGAAACAGCCGCATCGGTGGCCGCAATGGAAAAAACGCAACCTCAGGTGGAAAGCGGAACAACCCTGATCCAGGAAGCCGCTCAGTTGTTATTACAAATTAACGAGCAGGCCAGCGACTCTCTGGACAGAGTGAAAGATGTAGTGGCAATGACAGCTGAGCAAAAATCAGCCATCAATGAGGCCTCTGAGGCTATGCGGGAGATCTCCCGTATGTCGGAGAATGCGATAGTGGCTTTGGAGCAAAACCGCATGGCAACACAGGCATTGAATGGATTGTCCACTGAACTAAAAGGCAATGTCGCCTTTTTTAAATTGTCACGGGTGTAATCTGCACGGGCGCAGCAGTGATGGAGTCAGCTGCGCCACTATTGCCTTTTCAGCAGTTGCATCGCCACAAAAGCAAACACCACACTGGGTAACAGTGCGCCTAAAAAGGGTGGCACCTGGTAAACAATACTTAGCGGCCCAAACACTTCGTTGCTGATGAAAAAACCAAAGCCCGTCAGCACACCCATAATGATTCTGGCACCCATAGTCACACTGCGCAGCGGTCCAAACACGAACGATAGTGCCATCAGTAACATCACACCTACTGAAACCGGTTGCAATACCTTGCGCCAGAAGGCCAGGTCATAACGGGATGCGTCCTGACTATTGTTGTCCAGGTACTGAATATAATCCCGCAGTCCGGAAATAGACAAGGCTTCGGGTTTGACCGTCACCACGCCCAATTTGTCGGGGGTTAATGTGGACTCCCATTGCACTTCATAGAATGACGAGGTAGTCACCCGGCCATTGAGTTTAGTGCGTCTGACTCGCTCCAGGCGCCAGGCCTGTTGAGTAAAATGAGCTTCTTTAGCCACCGTGATTTCGGTAAGCTTGCGCTGCTCGTTAAACACGTAAATGGTGATATCGCGCAAGGTATCTTTATCGACAACTTCGCCAATACTGACAAACTTGTCGCCATCTTTTGCCCAGGTAAGTCGGTCGGTGGCAAACAGGCTACCCCCTGATATAGCCTGGGCACGGATTTCTTTAGCTTTGGCTTCGGCATTAGGCGCCACCCATTCACCCAGCGCCATCACAAATAACACCATGACCAGTGCAGATTTCATGGCAGACATGATGATATTCCAGCGGCTTAGTCCGGCGGCCTGCATCACCGTTAATTCACTGCTGCTGGCTAACATGCCCATACCGGTTAAACCACCAATCAGGGTTGCCATGGGAAAGAATTGTTCTATTTCGCGCGGCATGGATAACAGCACGTAGATCCCGGCTACGATAAGGTCATAGTTTCCGGTGCCTACTTTCTTCAACTGTTCGATAAAGCTGATCAGGGTGCTCAAACCTACCAGCACCGACAGGCTTAAAAAGGTGGTGCCTAACAGGGTGCGGGCCAGATACCAGTCGATAATCTTAAACATGGCGTAACCCCCGGAAGCGGGCGCGTACTTTTACCCCGAAGGTGCGACCTTTTAAAATCAACATCATACCGACAAGCAGCATCACCAGGTGCACCCACCAGAGCCCCAGAGTGGTGGGGATCTTGCCATCTTCCAGCACTTCCCGGCCCATCATCAGCAACAGAAAATAGCCCAGATAGAGCAGGATTGCCGGGAATAACTTACCAAAGCGCCCCTGACGAGGGTCTACTGAACTGAGCGGTACGGCGATGATCACTAAAAACGGGATCGACAGCGGAATGGCGATGCGCCACTGAAACTCGGCAATGGCCGCCAGGCTTTCTTCTTCCATCAAGGCTTCTGTGGGGAAGGCGCTGAGTTTGCGTCGTTTTTGAACGGCCTGCTCTTCGCCCAATGCGATCTGTACCTGATACTCTTCAAACTCCACCACACGATAGTCGCGCAGTCCCAATTTGCCTTCGTACTGATTGCCAGATGTCAGGATCAGCTTTTGCGAGCCATCCGGGCTTTCAGAAATATAACCGCCTTCAGAATGCACTATGTGCACCAGTTCGCCGGCTTTTTCCGGATCGTGCTGTGCCACAAACACATTCTTAAGCTTATTGTCGCTGTCGATCTCTTGTACAAACAGCACCGCCTTTTTATTGGCGGTTTCTTCAAAGCGGCCGGGTAATAAGGCGGATAAGCCGGATTCGGCAGAGAGCTGTTCTTCCAGCTGATATTCGATTTCAGTGGCCAGTGGTGCCAGCCATAAAGTCAGGGAAGCACTGAGTAGTGACATGATAACAGCGAGCACCAACATCACTCGCGCCACATACCATTCGCTAATACCACAGGCCCGCATTACCGCCATTTCACTGTCTACGTGCAGGCGGCCATGGGCCAGCATAATGCCAAGAAAAACACTTAACGGCAGGATCAGGGCGGCCAGCACCGGCATCTTCAATGCCAGAAAATTCAATACCAGTCCGGCTGGGATATCACCATTAGAGGCTTCGGCCAGCACCCGGACAAATTTTTGAGTAACAAAGATCGCCATTAAAACCAGAAAAACGGCGAGTTGGGATTTGAAGGTTTCCTTCAACAGATATCTGAATATGAGCACGATTTATCCGGTCGAAAAGATGTATTTTTACTGGCAAGCACAGGAATTTTAAGTAAACTAAGTATTTTTATAAGTTTAAAAAATAAAAACTGCACCCTGCCTGAATAAAAAAGCCAACCTTATTATTATGAACGTTGAATCAGGGGCTTGTAAACCTGCCATGTTCGACAACGTAAGACTTTTTTTGTTCAGTCGTAAGTAACGCGAGTTCGAAATAGCATTATTTCGGACATTTTGTTGCTGGTTTGAGAGAGGAATAATGATGGAATTTCACGTAAAAAGCGGTAGCCCGGAAAAACAACGTAGCGCCTGTATTGTGGTGGGCGTTTTCGAACCTCGCCGTTTGACTGCTGTGGCCGAACAATTAGATGTGATCAGCGAGGGTTACATCAGTAATTTGCTGCGTCGCGGAGATTTGGAAGGCAAGCCGGGTCAAATGCTGTTGCTGCATCATGTTCCCAATGTCTTAAGCGAGCGCATTTTGCTGGTGGGCTGCGGTAAAGAGCGAGAGCTGGACGAGCGCCAGTACAAGCAAATCATCGCCAAAACCATTTCTACCCTGAACGAAACCGGTTCTATGGAAGCAGTTTGCTTCTTAACGGAACTGCATGTTAAAGGTCGCGATACTTACTGGAAAGTGCGTCAGGCGGTTGAAAGTACCAATGATGCCTTGTACCGCTTCACGCAAATGAAGTCCAAAAAAGACGAAGCACGTCGTCCACTGCGTAAAATCGTATTTAATGTACCAACCCGTCGCGAGTTACCTGTGGGGGAGCGCGCTGTGGAGCACGGTCTGGCGATCTCCAAAGGTATGAATACCTGTAAAGATGTGGCCAACATGCCGCCCAATATCTGTAATCCTGAATACCTGTATCAGCAAGCTGTGGAGCTGGAAAAGCAATACCAGAACGTCAGCATTGAGCGGGTTGGCGAAAAGGAAATGGAAAACCTGGGCATGAACTCCTACCTGGCAGTGGGCAGAGGCTCCCATAATGAGTCAGTGATGACCATCATCAACTATCGCGGTGGCGCTGCCAGTCACGATCCAATCGTGTTGGTGGGTAAAGGCCTGACTTTTGATTCCGGTGGTATTTCTCTAAAACCAGGCGAAGGCATGGATGAAATGAAATACGACATGGGCGGCGCGGCAGGTGTTCTTGGTGCAATGCACGCAATTTTAGAACTGCAACCTTCAGTCAATGTCATCGGCATTTTGGCGGGGTGTGAAAACATGCCAGACGCCAATGCTTATCGTCCAGGCGATATACTGACTACTATGTCGGGTCAAACCGTTGAAGTACTCAACACTGACGCTGAAGGTCGCCTGGTATTGTGTGATGCCCTGACCTATGTGGAGCGTTTTGATCCGGATACGGTGATTGATGTGGCCACCTTAACCGGCGCCTGTGTGATTGCCTTAGGTAAACACGCCACCGGTTTAATGAGTAGTCATAATCCTCTGGCGCACGAACTGATCAATGCCTCCGAGCAAAGTGGTGATCGCGCCTGGCGTCTGCCTTTGTGGGATGATTATCAGGAGCAGATCGAAAGTCCGTTTGCCGATATGGCCAATATCGGTGGTCGTCCGGCGGGGACTATCACTGCTGCCTGCTTCTTATCGCGCTTCACCAAGAAATATCACTGGGCCCACTTAGACGTGGCGGGTACGGCCTGGAACAGTGGTAAAAATAAAGGCTCAACCGGACGTCCGGTGCCGATGCTGACCCAGTTTGTGATGAACCGGGCCGGTATTGAGATGGAAGATTAAGCGCGGCTATGCCAGGCGTTATTTTTTATCTGCTGTCTGAGCACAATGAAAGCCTTCAACATGACCCGCTGGAGGCTTTTGCCTGTCAGGTAGCGGCCCATTATTACCGACAAAAACAAAAGCTGTTTATTTACTGTCAGGATAAAGCGCAGGCCGAAAAAATGGACGAACTGCTGTGGCAATTGCCCGCAGATGCTTTTGTGCCCCATAATTTACCGGGTGAAGGCCCGGAAAACGGCACCCCGGTGGAAATAAACTGGCAAAAACCAGCCCGGATGAATCGTCAGGTATGCATTAATTTGCAGACCACAATGCCAGAATTCGCCGGACAATTCCGCACAGTCATCGACTTTGTGCCCTTTGATGATGCCAGGAAGCAACTGGCTCGAGAACGCTATAAACATTACCGCGCGGCGGGGTTTGCTTTGGATACCCGGCCCGCAGAAAAATTGAATGAGACCCCGAATGGATAAAACTTTCAACCCACAAAATATTGAAACCCAGCTGTATCAGGAATGGGAAGAAAAAGGCTATTTTAAGCCCTCCGGAAAAGGAGAAGCCTATTCCATCATGATCCCGCCACCCAATGTGACTGGTAGTCTGCACATGGGCCACGCCTTCCAGGATACCATCATGGATACCCTGATCCGCTACAAGCGTATGGATGGCAATAACACCTTGTGGCAGGTGGGAACCGACCACGCCGGCATCGCAACACAAATGGTGGTAGAGCGCAAGCTTGCCAATGAAGAAGGCAAGACTCGCCACGAACTAGGTCGTGATGAATTTATCAAGCGCATCTGGGACTGGAAAGCGGAATCCGGTGGCACCATCACTAAGCAGTTACGCCGCCTGGGCGCCTCTGTGGATTGGGACCGTGAGCGCTTTACCATGGATGATGGTTTGTCCGAAGCCGTAAAAGAGGTATTTGTACGCCTGTATCAGGATGATCTGATTTATCGCGGCAAACGCCTGGTGAACTGGGACCCGAAATTACACACGGCTATTTCCGATCTGGAAGTAGAGAATAAAGACAAAAAAGGCAACATGTGGCACCTGCGTTATCCGCTGGCGGATGGCGTTACCACCAAAGACGGTAAAGATTATCTGGTGGTGGCAACGACACGTCCTGAGACTATGCTGGGTGATACGGGGGTGGCGGTTAACCCGGATGATGAGCGCTATCAGGATTTGATAGGCAAAGAGGTTATTCTGCCGCTGGTGAATCGCCGTATTCCGATTGTTGCTGATGAACACGCCGATATGGAAAAGGGTACAGGTTGTGTGAAGATCACGCCAGCCCACGATTTTAACGATAACGAAGTGGGTAAACGTCATCAGTTACCCATGATCAACATCTTCAGCAAAGATGCCGCTATTCTGCCCAACGGCGAAGGCTATACCTTTGACGGTAAAGAGTTGAGTCTGGATGCACCGATTCCGGCAGACCTGCATAATCTGGATCGCTTTGAAGCCCGTAAGGCGATAGTGGCCAGTTTTGAAGCTGCTGGTCTGTTGGAAGGTATTGAAGATAACGCCATGACCGTGCCTTATGGTGACCGCTCTGGTGTGGTGATTGAACCACTGTTAACCGACCAATGGTATGTGCGCGTTGCACCCTTGGCAGAGCCTGCCAAAAAAGCCGTTGAAGACGGTGAAATCCAGTTCGTACCTAAGCAATACGAAAACATGTATTTCTCCTGGATGAACGACATTCAGGATTGGTGTATTTCCCGTCAGTTGTGGTGGGGACACCGCATCCCGGCCTGGTATGATGCTGAGGGTAACGTCTATGTTGGCCGCGACGAAGCGGAAGTGCGTCGCGAAAACAATCTGGCAGATGATGTCAGCCTGTCTCAGGATGAAGACGTTCTGGATACCTGGTTTTCATCCGCGCTGTGGACATTCTCTACCCTGGGCTGGCCGGAAAATACCGAAGATATGCAGGTGTTTCACCCCAGTAATACCCTGGTAACCGGTTTTGATATTATTTTCTTCTGGGTAGCCCGCATGATCATGATGACCATGCACTTTATCAAAGATGAAAATGGCAAATCTCAGGTGCCTTTTAAAACGGTTTACGTCACCGGACTGATCCGCGATGAACACGGCGATAAAATGTCGAAGTCGAAGGGTAATGTTTTAGATCCTATCGACATGATCGACGGTATCGACCTGGAAACGCTGGTGCAAAAACGCACCGGAAATCTGATGCAGCCACAACTGGCGCAAAAGATTGAAAAGAACACCCGGAAAACCTTCCCCGGCGGTATTGAAGCCCACGGAACCGACGCTCTGCGTTTTACTCTGGCGGCAATGGCGTCCACCGGACGGGACATCAACTGGGATATGAATCGCCTGGAAGGTTACCGCAACTTCTGTAATAAGCTGTGGAATGCCAGCCGTTACGTGCTGATGAATACCGAAGAGCACGATTGTGGTGCCAATGGCGGTGATATGCAGTTCTCGCTGGCGGATCGCTGGATTCAGGGACAACTGCACAAAACCATCAAGCAGGTTCGACAACACCTGGATGCCTACCGTTTCGACTTAGCCGCTAATACCCTGTATGAGTTTACCTGGAATCAGTTCTGTGACTGGTATCTGGAACTGACCAAACCGGTATTGTTCAAAGGCAACGAAGCGCAGCAGCGCGCGACCCGTAAAACCCTGGTCAGCACCCTGGAAACCTTATTGCGTTTGATGCACCCGCTGATGCCTTACATCACGGAAACCATCTGGCGCAATGTGGCACCGCTGGCCAACATAGATGGCGACAGCATCATGCTGCAAAGCTATCCCGCGTTTGATGAAAGCCTGGTGAATCAGCAAGCCATCGATGACCTGGAATGGCTTAAGCAGTTTGTTGTCGGTATTCGTAACATTCGCGGTGAAATGGATATTTCTCCCAGCAAGCCGTTATCGGTATTGGTGAAAAACGCCAGTGGTGAACATCAGCGTCGCATGGACGAAAACCTGACCTTCCTGCAAGCGATGGCGAAACTGGACGAAATTACGGTATTAGCCGCAGGTGAAAAAGGGCCGGCGTCTTCGACTGCGCTGGTAGGCGACATGGAAATTCTTGTACCTATGGCGGGGCTGATTGATAAGGATGCAGAACTGGCCCGTATTACCAAAGCGCTGGATAAAGCTGAAAAAGACTTTGCCCGCACACAAGGTAAGTTGTCTAACGAGAAGTTCGTCAGCAACGCACCGGAAGCGGTTATCAATAAAGAGCGGGAAAAACTGGAAGAATTCCGTTTGGCCATGGAAAAACTGAAAGAGCAAAAAGCGACGATTGAGTCGTTATAATTCGGTTAAATGGATTGAAAACGCCAGCAACATGCTGGCGTTTTGCTATGACTGAGTTGTTAGCCCACCTGCTTAAAATCAGCACGGTAGCGACGGCTGAAGGGGAGTTCCTGACCAGAAAGTAGTTGCAGGCTGGCATCGCCGCTTTCCAGCGGTTGAATCGACTGGATCTGATTATAGTTCACCATGAAAGAGCGGTGCACCCGCAGGAATTGTTGTTCATCCAGTTGCGCCTGTAAGGATTTCATGGTGCCGCGATAGGGATAGGTTCGACCGGCGACATGCAGGTTAACGTAGTTGCCGCAGGCTTCCAGCCATTCGATATCCTGAATTTTAACCAGGAACTCCTTGCCCAGCTTTTTCACCAGCAAATGCTGTTTAACGGCAACCGGGTTGCTATCCGGGACTTCATCCTCAGACGTGGCGGGCACCGAAGCTTCCCCCTGGATGCGAAACAGGATAAGGCGATACAAATACAGGATACCCAACAGGTAAAAATAAGTGCGAAAATCCTTGGTGTATTCGTACAAAAACTCCCGGCCCCAATCTCCGAACGAATAATCACTGCCCATCCACCAGTAACCCACTTCCCGAATGGCCACCATCCCCAAAACATGCAACGCGGCAAAGGGCAGGGTAAATAACAGGTGCAGTGGTAGGCCGCGCTTTAGTGCAGCAATACTAAGGGGAACACGATTATCAAACCAGAGTAAAAGAGGCACCAGCACTGCAAACATCAGGGTGCTGGAACTTTCCCACAACACCGGCTCCCAGACATGGACGTTGGCCGATTCGGTGTCAATCACCGCCACGTATATATTGGCCGTCATTTGCCAGACGATGAACAGGGTCCAGAGCAAGACTTCATAGCGGGTTTTGTATTTCAGGTAATGTTGAATATTCATGACGATTTAATAATGCAGCTGACCCATGTTCAGTTGTAATCCCCTCATCCCAGCATACCACCGTTAATCACTGACGGGGAACGATTTAGCCTTTTGCACTATTTTCTGAGAGTCGGGTTGCGCACATTGTAACCGAAATCGTTTTGGGAAGACCGCAATGCAAATTACTACAAATGAGCAAACTCATTTTTTGTCCGGGCGTCGTTACGATATTGATGCCATCCGGGTTTTGGCTTTTGGCTTATTAATTTTATATCACGTGGGAATGTTTTATGTACTGGAATGGGGATGGCATATAAAAAGCGAGTATCAGTATGCCTGGTTGCAACCCGTCATGGGGTTCTTTAATCAATGGCGCATGGCGTTATTGTTCCTGATTTCCGGTATGGCCACGGCCATTCTGGTGCACAAATCAGATCGGGGATTTTTGGGGGGGGCGAATGCGGCGTCTGGGATTACCCCTGGTATTTGGGATGCTGGTGATTGTGGTTCCCCAGGCCTACTTTGAAGCAAAGGCGAACGGCATTGAGACGGGCAATTATGTGGCGTTTTGGTGGGCCTATCTGACGTTGCAACCCTGGCCTGATAATGCGTTTTCAGGCAGTGATCCCGGATACACCTGGAATCATCTTTGGTATTTGCCTTACATTATGTTTTATACCCTAGCGCTGGTGGCGCTTCGCGCAGTGCTCAAGGCATTCTCTGTCAAGCCAGTCGGCAGCATCGCCACGAGCAATCTGCTGTACTGGATTGCCGGCATGGTAACGGTGCTGATGCTGTGTGGCTATTTTATCTTTCCGCTGTTTCCTAACCGCACCCACGCATTAACGGATGACTGGTATACCCACAGTCTGTTTTTCAGCTTTTTTGTGTTTGGTTATCTGTTAATTCGCAGCGCTGCGGTTTGGCCTTCCTTGAAAGCAAAGCGTTGGTGGTTACTGGCGCTGGCGATGGTGGCTTTTGTGGGTTTTAAAACCATGAATGCCTTGGTGGAAGAGGACAGCCACTTTTTGCTGAGTTTTACCCAGATGCTGTTTATCTATCTGAACCGGGTAAGCTGGATACTGGTTATTCTGGCTTTTGGTTATACCTGGCTTAACAAACCATTCGGGTGGTTGCGTTATTGCAATCAGGCCGTGTTTAGCTGGTATATATTACATCAGACTGTCATCGTTATTCTGGGGGGCATGCTTTCAGCTTATCAATTTGGCGGTCTGACCGAATCTGCTCTGGTACTCATTGGTACGGTTGTGTTGTGCCTGGCAATACATCACTTCCTTGTGTTGCCACTGCGCTTCCTGCATCCGGTGTTGGGTGTACCGCACCCGGTAAAGCCAACCGAAGTGTTGCCGGAAACGTCCCGCCAGACCTGTTAACCGGCGGCGGGAGTATCACTGTGATCTGCTGCGAGCAGTTTGATTTTTAACGGTCGTAGCAACCCTTCCGCAATCATGGTGGCGTACAGCAGGGGCAGCAAATTAACGCCAAGTCCTGCTATCGCCCCTTGTTCAAAACCGGCGGCCTGGTCAGCGGCCACATCCAAAATGGCGACGCAGCCAATCAAAAACAAAATAACGCCTGCGCCATAGCAAAACTGGATCTGACTTTGGTAAGTACCGGCCAGTTGTTTGGCCCCTGAGCCACCGATGATGTCCTGGCTGAACAGGTATTTTATGCCTTTTAAGGCAGATATCAGCCTGTCCAGGTCGTAGGTCAGTAGGGTCATTGCCAGGGTAAAAAACACGACAAAGAGTACGTTAGGCAAGTTAAAAAAATCGGTAAAATCACCGTTCATTGCCATCATTCCTACAATGATGAGCTTTAAAATTATAATGGCGGCTAAGGCTTTCATGATCATATCTCCTGTCCAGTTGGCCTCCACTTCCGTGGATTCAGATTTTAGTGCGGATAAAGGCACATCCAGAGCACTCAGCAAAGACAGGCAGGACTCATTAGAGGCATTGCCGGTTTTTTCGATGCGTTGAATGGTTCTTAACGAAAGACCACTGGCGGTGGCAAGCACTTCCTGAGACCAGTTTTTCTGCATTCGAAGATTTTTTAGTTTTCATACCAGTTCCATTATATATTTACCCACCTCAGTGGGAGATGAAAAGCATTTAGGCAAGGCGGATGTTTACAGGTTTAGCGGGTCTAAATCAAAAACATCCAACACAGCATAAATGCTTTTCAGCCCCATCGTAGACGCGCCTCAGGAACATTATTTCTTTGTTGTGCGAAGTTCACAAGACCACCAGTATTCTTTCATTCGCACGCCTCGAACTAATGTCCCTGAGGCTGCGCTGAGAGGGCAAATATATACTGGAACTGGTATCTTTACTGAGTCGCATCGGGATTTCCTTTTGTATCGCCGGACAAATGTTAGCCGCATAGTGACTATAGGCCAGACAATCCTTACGACAAAAGGACGACAGTGAAGAAATATATTAATGAATCATGGTCAGTTAAACTGTCTGGCAGCCGCTACAGTGATTTTTCGCACAGATTGAAAAAGAAAGAGCAGGCCCTGGCAATTTTGCGCAGAGTGACTTCATCTTCCTTTGTCCAGTCCACCGTGCGTGCAACGCTTTCACAACAAATAATGCCTCTGGGTTCAAAATCTCTGTGCAGAACATAATCCAACAGAGACTGGATGTTGAGTGGTCTGAAATAGGATTCAGCAAAACAACTGGTTACCGGGTCCAGCGCGGCATCCGGTGCATTGACAATTTCCCGGTCCAGAATGGCATCAAAATACGAGCCAAAGTCCTGTCGGGTTAAAACCGTGCCTGAGGAATATTGCTGTTGCAGAGCATCAAAACATATCAGAGAGGTAATTTGGGTTTGGTTGTTATCGAATAGCCATAGGCTTACTCTGTCTGCCCCCGGCACTAACGCCTGAGTGACAGCGCAAACACAATGCAGTTTCTCTTGCTGGGATAAATTAGGGTTGGTGAGTACTGTATTGAGCTTAAATAAATGATCCATAACACCAAATTACAATTGCGGGTCTGTGCCACCGATAGCCAGGAGATTTCAGTATAGTAAAAAATCTCAGTTGTGGAGGGCAAAAAAACGAATAATTATTGTTTCTATGGCTTACCTGTCTTCCATTTTTGTGCGTATGCCGTGCAAGTGAGCTGTTGTTTACCATTTGCTGTCATTCCACATTATGTTTACCCTGTTCCCCTACAGTAAGAAAATGAAAGCAGGGATTCGAAAAGTAATGGCATTGCCTATCGATAAATTGCCTCCCCCCTCTGAAATGTGGGGAGTAAATGATGATAATTTTCAGGAGAAAGTGGCAAGTTTGCACTCTCCGGTTGTTTTAAGAGAATTTGTCTGCGATTGGCCGTTGGTTGGCGAAGCATTGATATCAGACCAACATGCGTTGAGCTATTTGAAAAAATACGCAAGCAGCGAAAAACACAACCTGGTGTCGCTTGACAAAAAACATGATGGCAGAATGTTTTACGGCAATGAGGATTTAACACAATTCAATTTTCAGTACGAAAACGTCAGTATTCAGCATGGCCTTGAGCTGATGCAACAAAGGTTAAGCGGCAGCGATTCAGCGAGCCTTTGTTTTCAATGCCTTCCTTTAAAAAAAGCTTTCCCTGGATTGGTACCGCAACTTGTTAATCCTGTTCTCAAAGAGCGAGGCAGTGCCTTTGTCTGGTTCGGGTCAGAGTTTAAAGTGGCGCCTCATTTTGACGAAGCGCAAAATATTGCCATCGTCGCGGCGGGAAAAAGAAGGTTCACTTTGTTTCCCCCGGAACAAATTGAGAATTTATACATAGGTCCCCTTGAGCACACACCGGCGGGACAACCTATCAGTCTGGTAGACTTACATAACCCTAACCTGGAAGTGCACCCCCGTTACGCAATCGCTTATCAACATGCCATGTCAGTAGTACTTAATCCAGGTGATGCCATTTATATTCCATCACCATGGTGGCACCACGTGGAATCCCTTTCGAACTTTAATTTGCTGGTTAACTATTGGTGGAGTGACAATCAGACATCAACAGAGCTACCGTTCCCGGCTTTGATTCATGCATTTCAGGCATTTAACAACATGAACCCGGGCGAAAAGGCTGCATGGCATAGCTTTATGAAACACTTCGTTTTTAATGATGACTCAACGAAATTCGATCACATCCCAGATCGCGGTAAAGGTGTTTTAGGAAAAGGATTGAAGAATAAGGCCGCGACTATTCATAATTGGATAGCGCAACAGCTACGTTGATTTCTGGACAGAGGTGCAGTTTTTGTAGCTTTCAGCAGTGTTAGTTGGACGGCCCGGTACTTTGATGTTGCTGCTTCGAAGGGCCTGATACCCACGGACTTGGCACCTGCACCGGCGGATTGTTTTACAATTTTAAAGTGGGCAATTTTAAAATGGGTGTCATGGTAACTTCTTAAAGTGAGTGTCATGGTAATTCCGCTTTACGATAGCCTGGTGTTTGCTTTTTAAACAGTTCAATTAATTCACAAATCAGTTGACCCCTTTATGGAAGCTCCGGCGTTATGTGCAAAACGCAGGAGAGAAAGCATGACTGAGATAACTTATTCACAAGCAACAGCAACCGCTGTTTCAGCTCAACAGGCCAGTAAAGTGGCTAAGTTTGCTTTGTTACTTTGCTTGGCATCGGGTATTACCCTGGCGTTGTTTTACGCCATGGCCCAGCTGATAGCGCAGCAAAATATTCGCCCCACTGAATTACCCCCGTTGATCACCATTGATCCGGCTTTTCGCGAGCCAGATGAGAAGATCACCGAGCGACAAACACTACCGGAAAAACCTGAAACGCTGGAGCCGCCTAAAGTCCTGCCAAGCCAGCTGGAGCCGGACAGTGGCGGTGATGACCTCAATGGCTTTCCGTTAGATATTGCGCTGACGGGTCCCAACATTAACACGGATGCCAATACCAGCCTGGATGTCAGTGGCGGTGAAGCGCGCCCTGTGGTCAGAATATCACCACAATATCCCGCAACAGCGGCGCGGGATGGCATTGAGGGATGGGTTGTCTTATCCTTTTCTATCAATCAGACTGGTGGGGTTGAGGATGTGGAAATACTGGATGCCGAGCCGAAACGGGTGTTTAATCGCGAAGCCATCAGGGCCTTGAGAAAATGGAAATACCGTCCCAAGGTGGTGGATGGTAAACTGGTAAAACAAACGCAGATCACTGTACAACTGGACTTTAAATTAGAGCAATAGGAAGTCTGCCTATGAGCCTTGTTCTGGCACTTAAAAATTTGTTTCCCGCCAAAGCGGACAATGAATGGCTGATGGAGCAATATCGGCTGACGCAGGAAGCCCGGTATATCGAATTGCTCTACACGGAGTGTGGTGATGATCTCTATCACTATATCTTGTCGCAAACAGACCGCCAGTTGGCACAGGAAGTCTGCCAACTGACCTGGTTAAGGGTGATAGAAAGACGCAATAGTTATCGCAGTAGCGGCAAGTTTAAAGGCTGGTTGTTTGCCATCGCACGTAATTTACTGATCGACGAATTACGGCGATTGCAGCGCTGGCAATACGAGGATGACGCACAACTGGTTCAGCCTGAAACCGGCGACCTCAATGCCGGTACAAGATCACTGACTGAGGCGTTGCAGCGACTGCCCTTTCATCAAAGAGAAGCGATAGTGTTGCAGCAGGAAGGCTTTAGTCTGCAGGAAATTGCGGCAATTGCCGGTGAAGAAACAGAAACCATCAAGAGTCGACTCCGCTATGGTAAGTCAAAGCTTAAAAAAATCTGGAGGGTAGAGCATGTCTGAATCTCATGATGATTTTGAACGCGCCTTGCAGCAACAGTTTCAACATCAAAAAAAGCGGGTGAAGGCCCCGGATGCAATAAAACGCAACCTGTTGGCTAAAGCCCGGCGCAATGCAGGCAGCCGTCAACCGGTATTTTCACTGGTTAACTTTCAGGCCGTCGCCGTTTTGGCGTCGTTGTTTGTTTTTGGGTGGATATTCTGGTGGCCCGGTGATGCTCCTTCTTCACAACCAGACATGGCGATGCTGGAGTACCATATTCTGGAATCGGAACAGGCGACAGCGAATGCCGGCGCGCTGAGTTATGGCTCACTCAGTGACCTGGCCGTACAAAACAGCACTTTATTGGCTGATAACCGAAAGCACGTCAGACTGGCCATACAACCCGATGGTGCCTGGCAACTGCGCTCCTGCGAACACAACGACATGTTGTTATCCAAAGAACTGGTGGCAATGTTGCAGGAATATAAACGGGTTCCGCTGGCTGTCAGTCCCGATAAACCTTTTGATGTGTTGTTAGCGGCAGACGGCAAAATTATGCAACTACGGGAAAGTACAGAGCCACTAATCTGCGACTAAGTATCAGGGTCTGTTTCACGACTAAAACACGCCTGTTTTAAGCAAAACCTGTTTTGCAAAGGTCAACAGACCCTACTAACTACCAAATAAACGCTTGTCGCTATCTGTGGCGCTTTCCTGGCATTCGCCCCGGATCTCCACTGAGCCAAATTGATTGTAATTGCCTAAGATAAAGTAGCCATCGCGACAGTAACCACTGGTCAGCAGCTTGTATTCCAGGGCTTCAATTGCCATTTCTTCCTGGCGCAGGGCCATCTCACTGCGCAGTTGACTCATGCTGACTGGCGGTGCCGGATTGTTATTGCCGCCGCGATGAACCGCAGGGGCCTGGCCCCGGAAATTAGCGATATAAACAAAGAGTTTTGCACCATTTTCTTTGATATCGGTAAGGAAAGACTCATTGGTAATACTCTTGGCACGTTGTGGACCAGAAGCACAGGATAGAGTCAAAAACAAAGCCGTGGCTAAAATAACGATCCTGTAAGCCAAAACGCGCCTCCAAAGCTGCCTGAATAATAGTTTGCTTCGGAAAATATACACCTGCTGGCGACAAAACTAAAATGGCATTTTTCTTCTCATCAGGAATATGCAGGCTAAGCCCAGTAATGAAAACAAGCCGGCACTGCCACCGTGCTCGGTGGTAATGACTACCTGGCCACCATGTGAGCCGCTGTGTTCATACTCATTGCTTTCCAGTGGCAGCAGATATAAATCGTTATCGTTGAGGTGATCATAACTGTCGTGCAGTTCGTCGGTGTCGGCATCGTATATTTCAATCAGCAGGTCGTAGTCATTACTGGCGAAGCCCTCCAGTAACTCAGAGTTGATGACAAATTCATCCTGACTATTATCGCCATGTACATGGAAAACCGAGGTGGTATGGATTTCTCTGAAGAGGTGCCCGTCACCCAAAAAAATGCGGGCATAGACTTCAGCGTAAGAATATCGGGTGTCCACATCAAAACCCAGTTCAAATTCGCTGTAGTAACTGTCGTGATCATAGTCGCCTTTCAACACCACCCAGGCGTCGTATACCCAAATTTCATGGTCCTGTGCAACCGGTGAATGATCTTGCACCGGTTTGCTTTGCGCCGGTTGAGCTTGTCTGGCACTCAGATTTTGATTCTTTTCCTGGGGTTGTGAGGATTTCACGACTTTAAGGTTGTTGCTGTCGGCCTGTTTTTCAGTGTTTCTGGTTTGCCAGAACGTTTTACTGACCGGGGCCGCACCACCTGATGCTGGCGTCGGCTGAGATTCTGGTTCAGCAAAACTCAATCCGGGTAATAAAACGAACAGTGACACAACGGTTAAGCGATTCATGGCATTCTCCTGATGGTTACCTTAGAAGGTTATGTTGAGTTTGGGCGGATGAGCATGAATCGGGAGTGAACTTTAAGTGAACAACCCCGGGGTGCGGCACTCTGAGGGCATCGCAAGGCAAATAAATATTGATTTTCCCCGGGCAGCGTCCATATTGAATCTTCCCGGTGGCGTTTTTCAGGCGACGGTTTCAGGCAACGATTTCAGGCAAAACATTATGCAACAACTTACTCATCAGCAGGCGATGCGTTACAACCGCCAGATTTCGCTAAAAGACGTTGATCTGGAAGGGCAGGAGCGCTGGTTGAATGCCAGGGTACTGCTTATCGGCGTTGGCGGGTTAGGATGCAGTGCGGCGCAGAGTTTAGTGGGCGCAGGTATCGGTGAACTGACGTTGGTGGATGATGATGTAGTGGAACTTTCCAACCTGCATCGTCAGGTACTGCATTACGAACCGGATGTTGGCAGGCACAAGGTGGATTCTGCCAGGGAAACCTTATTGCAGATAAACGGTCAGTGTCGGATTCATAGCATTCACTTCCGGTTGTCAGAGCAACAGCTTTGCGCTGAAGTTAAAAAAGCGGATATCGTGCTGGATTGCTGCGACAACCTGAATACCCGAAACCTAATCAATAAAGTGTGCTGGCAGCAAAAGACACCGCTGGTATCCGGTGCTGCGATCCGCCTGGAAGGGCAGGTTTGTTGCTTTCAAAATGGCCCGGAGTTGCCTTGTTACGAATGTTTCAGTGCGCTTTTTCCGGAGCAGTCTTTGTCTTGTGCTGAGGCCGGGGTGTTGCCTCCGGTGGTTGCTATTATCGGTGCGATGCAGGCAATGGAAACCCTGAAAATGTTGTTAGGATTAGGACAGTCTCCACTGGGAAAAATGTTGTTGTTTGACTTTAAATCCTGTGACTGGCGTACTTTTACTGTGCCCAAAAATCCGACCTGCGCGGTTTGTGGCAATTAAGTCGCAAGCGCAACAGGCAGGCCGGAATATGCAGTAAATCAGTGCTAAATCAGCGGGGTTGAATAAAAAATTAGGAAATCCCCTGCTTGATGTTAGACAGTGAATTCCCCCAGAGTTATGCTTCGGGTATCTGAATAATTTTTACCGGGCAATATGGACTTTCCACGTATTCCGAAGCTGATGCTTTTCAGTATCTTGCTGATCATAACTCTCCCTGTCACAGCGCGTAGTGAATGTACCGATGCCGTGCCGGTTCAACCTGATCTAAAGTTAGGTATGAGTACCGCACTCAGTGGGCCCGCCCAGTACCTCGGGCAGTCGATGCGCGACGGCATGTTGGCCTATTTCGCTAAAGTTAATTGTGCCGGTGGTTTGCGCGGGCACCGTATTGAGTTGGTGGTCAGAGATGATGGTTATCAACCGGAAAGCGCCTTAAACAACGTTAAAAAGTTGGTGCAACAGGATCAGGTGATGGCGGTGGTGGGCAATGTGGGTACACCAACGGCAAAACTGGTGGCCCCGTACCTGCAGGAACACAAAACCGTCTTGTTCGCGCCCTACACAGGGGCCGATATTCTGCGGGAATCACCACCTCAAAGTCACATCTTTAATTTTCGGGCCAGCTATGAACAGGAACTGCAGGCCATCGTCAATTTCATTATTCACTCCGGAATTAAACCGGGGCGCATTGCCTTCTTTTTACAGGATGATGCCTACGGGACGGCCGGGTTTATGGCCGCCAGCAGTGTATTGCAACAAAAGGGCTACACGCGCGTTGAAGAACTCCTGGTGACGCGCTATCCACGGAATTCCTTGCAGGTAGAAGATGCCATTTTAAACATGTTGGATATGCCCAAACCACCGAAAGCCGTGATAATTGTAGGTGCCTATGCGGCCTCGGCCAAGTTCATTAATTACAGTCATAACCTGTTTCCGGAAACCCTCTATTTTAACTTGTCCTTTACCGGGGCGTCTGCTCTGGGGGCGAGTCTGAATATCGCCAGCAACCGGGTCTTTGTTTCGCAGGTTGTGCCTTATCTGGGCAATGGACTGGCGTTGTCCCACGATTTTCGCCAGGACATGGCCACGTTTGTGCCGGATGGTCAGATCAATGAAATCAGTTTTGAAGGCTATATTGCGGCGCGTTTACTGGTGGAGAGTTTACGCCAGCAAAAAACGGCGCTGGATCGCAAGGGGATCCGAGACGCGTTAGAGCAAACGAGCGAAATAGAAATTGGATTCGGTGTGCCACTGCGTTTTTCGGCCTATGACCATCAGGCCAGCAATCAGGTTTGGTTACTGCAATATCAGCAAGGGCAAGGATTTACTAAAAAAGTGTCAGGAGCATCGGATGAATAGCGAACTGTTTCCCCCCGGGCTTGCCAGTCAAAGTGCCAAGAAAAAGTGGTTTCGCTTTATAATTACCGCAACCTTGCTCACCACTCTGATCAGTGTGGTGTTAATTCATTCCTATTCCGGCTTGCGCAAAACCATGCATCAGGAAACCCGGCTGTATCTGGATAACAACACGCGGGTCATAAAAAGTTCTATTTTGCAGCATCTGAATGGCATTGAAGCCATTGCACAGGAGCTGGCAGATAACATCGTTAATTCCTCCTTAGAGCCGGAAGAAATTCGTGCGATTCTGGAAAATACCGGTGCGATTTACGACGGATTTGTGGCCATTGGTGCAGCCTTTGAACCCTATGCGTTGGATGACAGTTTACGCCTCTTTGCCCCGTACATTGTTCATTATGAAGGGGGGTATCGCACCGAACGACTTGATGCCTGGTACGACTATTATGCCCAGCAGGCGGATAATAAATGTACTTCCAATAACTGGTATCAGTGTGCCAGAACCTCAGAACAACGTTGGCTGCCTTTGCGTTTTGATGAGATAAGCAATGCCTGGATTGTGCAACATGTTCGCGCGTTAAAAGTCGACGGGCAGCTGATCGGCTATGTCAATTTGAGTCTGAATATTAAAGATATTGACCGGCTCATTCACAAGTTAGACACCGGTGATGAAGGTTATGTGATTATCTTTGATAACCAGCAACGTCAAATCTATCACTCGTTACATCCCAACACCCGCGATGCCTCTGAAATCCTGTTTTCACAAGTTTTTCCGCAATTAAAACCGGAAGATCTTCACGCCCTGAGTGTTGAAGAGCAAATCATTGTGCCCAATGAAGTAACTGACGTGCCATCTTTTCTGGATCTGGCCATTGTAGACAATACCCAGTGGACCATTGCCGTGGTGATCGAACGGGAGTTCTTTGCGCATCATGAGTTGCAGGCGGATGTGTCGCCGGTAGCTTCGTTGATTGAAGACAATCATCATATTCTGACCTTTATGGTGGTCTTTACCATTATTTGCTGGACCGCGCTGGGGAGTTCGCTGCTGCAGGAAGGCTTTCACGGTCGGGTTTGGTGGTCAGCACTGTTTATTACCTTGTCATTTGTGGGGGGCATTGTCTATATCTGGGTGGAACAGCAACTCACTGATCTGGATGGAATTTATGGCAGTGAAGTGGTCACCAATCAGGCAGACTTGCGCAGTTTTGTTAAAAGTTACAGCAAAAATACGCTGCGGGCACACAAAGAACCGCCGATCTTTGTACCCACCGGTGTGGCGTTGCAATCCATGAAAATGGACAGCGAAAACAACCTGAAATTAACCGGCTATATCTGGCAGCGATTTATGTTAGCCAACAATTTCGAAATTGAAAAAGGCGTGGTATTCCCGGAGTCCAGTGAAACCCAGATTCGTCTGGTTTATGACGAAGTTGCCAATGGTTACCAGACCCTGGGCTGGGCCTTTGAAACCGTGATCCCTGAGCATTTTGAATACGAAACCTATCCCTTTGACAAGCAACTGGTGTGGTTGCGGATCTGGCCCAAGGAATACCTGAAACACGTGGTGTTACTGCCGGATATAGACTCTTACGACAATATGAATACCAGCAACCGGCCGGGTCTGGAACAAGACTTCAGTGTGGGCGGTTGGCGAGTGGAACGCAGTTTTTTTGACATTCGCGAAAACAGTTTCAACTCCAACATGGGCATTGCCAATCGGGCGAATAAAAACGAAGCTCCGGAGCTGCATTTCAACATTGCCATCAGTCGTAACTTTATCGATCCCTTTGTGTCCTATCTGTTCCCGGTCATTATTGTGTTATTGATGTTGTACGCTGTGTTGCTGACCAATTCCAAAGATGAACATCGCATCGGCTTAATCGGTTTTAACGCACTGGAGGTGTTGGCATCTGCCTCGGCACTGTTTTTTGTGGCGTTGCTGGCGCATGTCGAACTGCGCTCCCATATTGGCGCGAATGAACTGATATATATGGAGTATTTTTTCATTATCGCCTATATCATGATCCTGATCGTGTCGGTGAATTCCATCCTGTTTAGCTGGGGATTTAATATCACGCTGATCCAATATCAGGACAACAATATTCCAAAATTACTATACTGGCCGGTATTGGGGGGCTTACTGTTCTTCTTTACCATGTTTGCGTTTTGGTGAGTACTGGCACCGTCCTCCTTTATTCCGCCTCACTGTAGCGGTATCCGGCGCCGTACACCGAGTGCACAAACTCCTGCTCCGGTGCCAGTTGTTTCAGCTTTTTGCGCAAGTTGCGGATATGGCTGTCTACCGTGCGATCGGACACAATGCGGTAGTCCCGGTAAATATTATCCATAATGTAATTTCTGGAATAAATGGTGCCTGGTTTGCTGTGCAGAAATTTGAGCAACGCAAATTCGATGGCGGTTAATTCAATGCTGTTTCCCTCGTAACTGATGCGCAGCGTGTCCTCATTGAGGGTTAATCCCTTGTTTGCCAGGCGACCATCAACACGGCGAAAGTAAACATTGACCCGCATCACTAATTCGTTAGCACTGAAGGGTTTGCAGATGTAATCATCGGCGCCAATATCCAGACCAATCAGGCGTTCTGCCTCACTGGTTTTGGCGGTCACCATCAGTACCGGAATATCTGAAAACTGACGCAATTCCCGACAGATACTGATGCCATCTTTGCCCGGTAACATCAGATCCAGTAACAGCATGTCAGGTTGCTGATTTTTTATAAAAGGCAGTACCGCTAAACCATCGTCGATGTGGCTGGCCTGATAGCCGGCCTTTTCCAGAAATTTGACTATCATGCTGGCCATATCCGGCTCATCTTCAACGATCAGTATGTGCCTGGGCATGTTCCGGCGCTCCTGTATCAATGGGAATAGTGACTTCAATGCGCACTCCGCCCAGTACGCTGTGGGATGCGCTAATTTTGCCGCGATGGGCTTCGATAAAGCTCTTGCAAATGGTCAGTCCCAGACCACTGCCACCGGTTTGGCGGCTGCGGGATGGATCAGCCCGATACAGGCGTTCAAAAACCTGAGTCAACTGCTCGTCTTGCAGCCCGGGGGCGCTATCCTGAATGTACCACTGCAATTGCTGTTGCTGAATTCTGACCTTGAATTCGATTTTGCCGGGCGATTGGGTATAGCGCAGACTGTTGGAAAACAGATTGTTTAATACTTGTCTGATACGTTCCGGATCTAACCAGGCGACCTCCTGGTCCTGGACATTGAGTTTATAGCTGAAATCCAGACCTTCCGTTTCCGGCAAGCGTTTTACACTGTCACACCACTGTTGGAAGAATGGTTTTAACTCCACGGACTCGAACAACAGGTTCAGATCTCCGGCATCCGCCTGTGCGAGATGTGAGATATCGCTGATCAGGTGGTTAATGCTGGAGATCTTGTTGTGCAATATCTGGTAGGTCTGTTTCGGATCGTCCACCAAATCATGCTCCAGCCCTTCTATTTGCAGTTTTAATACCGACAAGGGGGTGCGTAATTCATGAGAAATGTCCGAGAACAATTGTTTTTTCTTCTCGGCATCGGCAGCCATCAATGCCGTTTTCATACTGAGAACTCGCCGTTTTTGCGTACCCCAGTAAATAAATACAAATAGCGTAAGGCAAATAATGGTTGCTATAAAAATCACCTTGTTTCTGGCGGCGCGCTCCGTCAGCACAGCAATGGATTGTTGCTGATTATCTGCCTGTAACTGGGCGATTTGGCGCTCTTTTTCACTGGCTTTGTACAGGGCATCATATTCTTCCAGTCGATTGTCCCGGTTGAGCTGCACCTGTTCTTCATAGGTACTGAGATACAGTGATTGCAGTGCGCTGGCTTCCTGCCAATGTTGTTGTAGTTTTGTCACCTCGATCAGTTTGTTCAGTAAGCTCAGATTGCTGTCGGAGATATCCCCGCTACTAACCGCCTCAATTACCGGAGATAACAAACTGGCCGCTTGCTGATAATCTTGTTGTGCAATGGCCAGCGAAGCTGCCGCCAGGGTGACATCACTGTAGTCTTGCAGCGTATCGCCCGTTGGGATGATGGCCTTCGCACTGTCAAAGTAGCGCTGCGCTTTTGGCAAATCCTGTTGTTCAATCGCAACCAGGGTGAGTTTTGAATAGAAAGGCAATAAGACAAATTGCAGATTGTTCTGCTGTGCAAGTTCTACGCAGGTTAACAGGGCGGCTTCGGCTTCGTCGAAGCGGTAGGTATCAATATAAACATCGGCAAGCTTCGATAAAGCCGAAGTATGGACATCCGGAAACTGATCCTTGTCTACTGCCTCCAGCGCCTGGTGCATTGATGCTTCTGCGCTGTCAAATTCACCGATAAAGCGATAAATTTCACCGATATTGGCCAGTGTATTGGCATAATTGTGCGTGATGTTTTCCGCCTCGAAAATGGCCAACGCTTCCTGATATTGCTGCAGTGCCTTGCCGTAATTGTGCAGGCGATGATTAATACGGCCCATGTTGTTCAAAGCGCTGGCCATGCCATTGCCATGTTGTAATGTCTGGTAGGTTTGATACAACCGCTGATAGGCGTTTTCAGCCAGAATGAATTTGTTGTTATCAGAGTAGATGATGGCCTGATTAAACTGAATATTGGCGAGTTTTCGGGTGTTTCCGGCGAGGTTCGCCGCATCCAGCCCGCGGGTTACCAGAGCCTGTGCCTGAGGGTAATCCCCTTCGCGGATGTACAATCTTGGCAAATAGATTAGCAATTGCGCTTCCAGTTCCGGCTCCGGATGACTGTCCAGCAATGACAGCGCGGCTAACCCTTGCTTTTTGGCCTCATCGGGGCAGGCCCGCCAACAGGTTTTAACGATATCAACACGAATGGGCAGTGATGCCGGTGCGTCCTGTGCAAACGTGGCTAATTGCGATTGCAGCGCCGCTAAAGCGTCGTTGTCGGCGGCAACCCTGAAGGGGGGCAGGGCCACAGTCAGTAAAACGAGCGCGGTTTTAAAAAAACGGGGAACAGGCATCGGTGCTCAAATATTAATCTAAACAGGGTGGCACTAATGATAACGCGAATCGTTTTAAAAAAGCAGTGTGTCCGACCTGGTTTATTTTCCCGGGTTGCTGTTACCTGAGCTTAACCACCCTCCTTTTTGACGTTTATTGATAGTCATCAGCAACCAGGCGGCCTTATTCAGGCTTATTCGCTGAGTAGCCAGATCTTTCAATATTTGTTTCGCCTTTCTGCCGCGGCGAATGGCGTCAAATACGTCTATCACC
>NZ_JAJEWQ010000004.1:523140-561131 GCF_020687805.1 Planctobacterium marinum
GACGTTTATTGATAGTCATCAGCAACCAGGCGGCCTTATTCAGGCTTATTCGCTGAGTAGCCAGATCTTTCAATATTTGTTTCGCCTTTCTGCCGCGGCGAATGGCGTCAAATACGTCTATCACCTCCTCTGCAATGGCATACAGGGGCTTCAGTAGGCGACCGGATGAGTTCTGGTTTTGTTGTTTCGCCGCCAGTTTATCCAGGTTGGCGTTAATTTTGTCAATGGCAAAGCGCGCCTCTTCCTGCAGGCTACGACTTTCCACGCTGATTGTTTCAAGGCTGGATTCGACCCCTTGTTGGTCCAGGCAGGTAAAAACCGGCATGGCTGCCAGGTCAGTTATTGCCTGCTCAAACTCCTCGCCAAATTCATCATTGAGTTTGTTCAGCAAGGTGGAAACCTTCTGCCACTGCTGCCAACTATACACAAAATCCAGGCCTGGTCCTTTGATGTTCTGCAGCCCTAAAATATCGGTATTGATGCCCGCAGGAACCGAACTGGCGATCGTTTTATTTAACTGATCCCCGGTAATATAGTAATCCTCCAGCAAACAGAGCTTGTGTTGAAACATCAGGTTAAAAAATTGATGGGCGTTTTCGATGGTGTCGTCATTTACCTTTTTACTGTCTTCCTGCAATAGCTGCTGGCCTTGCTGGAACTGCGTCAGTAGCGTCACCAGATAGGTTTGGCTGTAAGCATCTAATTGCTCCGGCAATGCCTTTTCAATCACGGCTTTTAGCTCTTTGAAATCCTCCGGCAGCTGCACTGTACCCTGCCATAGTTTGTCTATGTACTGGCGCAGTTGCTGCTCGGTTTGAGGCAGTAACAAAAAGTGCATTAATGCCTCGCAGTGAGCACGAAATTCACTGCGACTGAGTTCACTGGTTAGTGCTTCGTCTAAGCGTTCCTGCCAGGCTTCCATGGCGAACATATGAAAACCATTCAGGTTATTGCCAATAACAAAGTGTCGGTGAGCCGGGAACTCACGGGCAATCAGGCGCGCGAATACTTTGGAGCGGGGCGCCCGGTCGGCCCGGTTGTTGATGACGGTAACCAGATTAAAATCACCGTTTAACTGGCGCTCAATATTGTCGTAGCCCAGCCGTTTCCAGTTGGTCACCGCACCGTAGCGTTCATTGGCAGACATGCCATTGATAAAACGCATATTTCGACCCATTACCCTGGTATAAGGGAATACCTGCAGGACACCGATATCAGGCACAACGCGATCGGCCATCTCCTTGATGGCCATCGTGCGGGTTAATTGCATGTCTGCCGCCATTTTTGCCACCAGGGCTATGTTGGCGGGATGCTCCTCATAGGGAAAGCGGGCCAACAGATCCTCGGGTATGGTGGCAATATCCAGCCAGTCCACCTGTGTGAGTTTCGCCTGCTTTTGCTGTGCTTCCCGCTCCAGATAGGCCAGCATGTTTTCTTCGGTGGTCCAGACTTTGGATTTTGGCGCAATGAACCTGGCGATAACCTGCGGCACGTCGATGCCGGCGGGGCCCTGCAGATCTTCATGGTCGGGGAAACAATTGGTGATTGTGACCATATCGTCTTGCATCCATTGTCCCTGCAGAATATCGATATAGCGGGGCGTCAGACCCATACATTCCCAGCACATTACATCGGATTTTAATTTTGCCGCTAAGCGGGTGACAAAAGTCTGCTCCCAGATGGTGGCTTTATCATAGGGGCGAAACAAAAACATTTCCTGCAGTTTGCCATAGCGGGTGGCGTACAAAAACATGGCTTCACAGCCTGTGGTTTTTGATACCGTTGCCAGGCCAACCGAATTAACCAGCGCCGCCTTCAGCCGCTCAGTCCCGGACTTTCCACGCGTTCCCCAACCGCCAATTGTCATTGGGATCTGCTTGCGGGCTTGTTTTACCCGTTGGCTTAACCAACTGTGACTGCCCCAGAAAATTGCCATCATTACCAGGCAAAAGATCAGGATATGTTGAATGGTGTTCTGGTACACAGAGACAAAATAACGTTGGAAATCCTGATAGAACTGCACCACCGTGAGGGGGACTGCCAGATCAAAAAATCGAGCCACTGCCGGGGCAGGAGGCAGAGGGGTGTCGGAACCTTCTGCCAAATGACCATTGCAATGAATATTAAAGCCCAGCTTTTCTAATGCCCGGATATAGACGCCGGGAGCATCCGCATCGTAATCGACGTTGCGCAAGCGGGCGTAGTAGCTGAAACGAAAACTCAGCATGAATCTCGCTTTCAGGTTGTTGAGCAACCCTTTGGGCGGAAAAATCTCCGTTTTACCGGCGGCGTGATAGAGCAAGGTGCTCTTGCCTCTGCCGCCATTTTGCAAGGCTGAAATCAATTGATCGACAAGTGGCAGAAACGGCCGCCAGTGGCCTTCTTTGTCCATGTGCAGTGGTTCACCTGGCACGGTGGTCTGGCTGACTTCTGCCAGTCTGGCGGACGGGATAATGTGCCGGCTGTCGTAATGTCGACCTTTGAGGTGACTGTGATGTTGACGTTTATCGGTGGCCGGATGAAATAATTCGTGCCAGAAACGCCAAAACCGGAAGCGCATGGCTTCGCCAATTTGCAAATGCCGGTCTTTGATCTGAATGTTGAAACCGTGGCCGATATGCGCAGCTAACCAGCGTTTACCCTGCTCACTGGCCAGCGCTGCTTGCTGGGATTTGTCCAGGGCAATACGTTGTTCCGCGTTCTTGTTCAGTAGAGGCCGCAATAATTTTCCTAAGTCTGTTTGCAGGCTGGCCCAGACTTTTTCTCTGGCCTCGATAGCCAGATACTGAATACGTGGGGAACTATGGCGTTGCGCTAACTGTGATAATTCCTCCATACCGCGCAGGGCGACGGTTTGTTTATCCGATGCGTTGGTGGCGTATTGATGGTGCCAACTGACTATGGCCCGCAACAGCGCCTGAATGCGCAATTCACTGTGGTCTTTGTGCAGTTCCCGGGTTAACAACGCCAGACTAATACGCAGGTGTTGAATAAAAGGCAACTGGGTTACCAGGTAACAGTATACGGCGTCGCTTTTGTCCTGAAGTAGTCTGGCGACGATAGTCATCACCTGTTTCTCGTCGTCACACAAGGTCAGGGTTCGGATCACGCTTTGACGCACGGTTGGGCTGGGGTCGACAATTAGCTGCTGGTTTAACTGAAATATTTCAGGTTTGTTGAGGTAGTGCAGCGAAATAATATCTGCGATAGCTTCCCGAAAGAAAATTTGGTCCCGCTCTTCTTCGCGGTTCAGCCGGGTTTGGATCAGGTTGATGGCCTTGTTCAGGTCAGCTACGGCCAGCAGATTCAGCGCCTCAACCTGTAATTCTGGTTGCTGTTTGGCATCCAGCGAAAACCGGTAGGTGTAGCGCAATAACTCAGAACTGAGTAGGTGTGAGTCCTGGGCGTGAATTGACACCAGAATACTGCTCAGGTATTTAAACGCTGCTAACTGCACTTTCGGCTCAAAACCGTATCGTATCCAGGGCGTAAGCAGATTTTCTATTTTTAAGCGTTGCCAGTAGGCCAGCAGATCAATATCACTGTCTGAAAATGCTAATAAATCAAACAACGCGGCAATTCTGCCCATGATAAAGCTGGCATAAAATTCCTGATCTTTAATACGACTTTGCCAGCGCTCGCTTATGGCGTCTTCATCCAGCCAGCGAGAAAGCGCTCGGCGATCACCGGATAAATTGCTGTCTCCCAGGTAGCGGCAAAATTCCAGCAGCAATTCATCGCGATTGGCTTTTACCGCTTCCTGACTGATTTCGGTGTTAAAAATACGATAGCGATTGCGCAGCGAGTTCAGGCGTTGTTCGATGTCCTGTAGTGTCTGCGTCAGGATACCTATTGCCAACTTTAGGTTTTCAGCTGAATCGGCGGCATTGCCAGCGTCAGCCTGTTGATACCAAAGCTGGCTGAGTTGCCCGATATACCTGGCGTAAATTTTCTGCCAGAACGGGCTTAGTCCGGTTTCTAAAATGCCATTGAATTCAGACAGTCTGGCTTTGGCGCTCATGATCATTGTTGCTCTTGTTCGTTAGCCTGCCTGTCCAGCGCATGAAGCAGACCTTCTTGTTCACGCAGACTGGAAAAGGCCAGCGATTGCGGCAGGTAATCAGACACTCCCCGGTGTCCTGACTCGATATAGCTGAGTTGTAGCGACCAGTAGTTTTCCTTGTCGCTCAGGTTGCGCTCATACCCCAGACGCAGCCGCAAGTGGTTGTCTGATTGCCAGCTAAACCATTCAAGACCGGCTCCCAGACGTTGATTGAGTTCTTTGTCGTTGCGATCTGAATCGTCGAAATACTTTTGCCAGCGCCAGCCAATGTCCACAGCGACCCCCTGATAGTAGATCCGCGAGCCCAGAGTCAGGGCAATATTATCGATTAGCTGACTGTCTGACAGTTCATTGCTGGTGGCTTTCAGATCTGCCCAACTTTCAACATCGTGATACCACTTATAGCGTAGATTTTCCGCCAGGGTAAATCCGTATTTGTGGTCCAGTTTATATTGGCTGTAAACCGCGCTGGCATATTGCTCCGGCAGCCGGTCAGTATCCAGAATATTAGCAAACACGCCCAGGCTTACACGATTGTATAAGCGCCGGTTGAGCACATATTGCCAGTGAGCATCGGTCGATACTCTGGCAGACCAACCCCAGTCGTTGTCCTGATAACCTTGTTGTGCATTGACCGACAATCCCAACTGCAGCGCGATATTGTCTAACCATTGGGTATCCCACCAGTCAAATCTGGCGTGCAGACTTTCCTGCAGGTCAGACTGATAGCGACGTACCGCCAGTTCACTGCCATAAAAATATCGGCCGGTAACATCCTGGTCGCGAAAGAACAGGCGAAGTTGTTGATAACGGTTATTTTGTGCATCATCTTCACTGGGAGAGCGTTGCTGTGTGATCGCACCTTCCAGCCCCCAGGTGTAGTCTTTACGGGTATCTGTGCTGCGCAGTTTATTACTGGCAATAATCTGCACACCGCGTAATTCCGGCGATGGATATAGATCCAATGGCAGCACTTCAGAGGTCAACCCGTTGTCAGCGGCATTTTGCAGTTTCAACTGTAAAACCCGATGGCCCAGGTACGCCGGGTCTTCATCAAACCAGCTAAACATGCCCTGCTGCGCCTGTACAAATTGATGTCTGGCCAGGCCATTCTGATCAAAGCTGTCGATTCTCAACCAGCTTGCCTCGGGCAAGAAAATCTGAAAGGGTTCGCGTTGATCTGCCTGAAAAAGACGTAACCGCAGATCTTGAGGCTGTTCCTGCCAGTCGCCTTGAGCGTTTCTGAATTGCAGTTTTGCGATGATAGCATTTTGTCCGGAAAGGTAATCGGCAGACAGTGACAGGGTATGTTTGCCTGGCGTCAGTGGTAGCAACTGAGTTTTTAACTCACCGGTGCGCAGTTGCAGCGTGCTGTGTGCTTGCCCATTCAAGGTGATCAGCACGCGACTGGTTGCATCCCGTTGAAACAGGTGTTGCTGCGACTGAACCAATAATCGGTATTCTTCACCCGGTTTGGTGAGCAATTCGTAATTCAGGGTGCTTTGGGTGGCCAGCTTTTCCCAGTCCGGCTGATACGGGGTATATAACAGACGACCCCGGATTGCTTCCGGCGACAGAGGTTCATTGGTGCTGGTGCTGTAGAACGTGAACTTTTTAGTCTGGGTTGGAAAGTTTAATGCTACCCAACTGGCATATTTGTTGGCGCGTCTGAGAAGCATGTGTACAAAGGCGGAATCACTCAGTTGTGCTGCCTGCTGGTTAATCTGATTTAACTGGTTTTGTGTTGCTTCGCGTTCAAACTGGTACAGCTGATTCAGCAACTTGCGGTGTTGCTCCGTCAGACTGGGCAGATAACTGGCCGTGACGGCAAACTCTGCAATTTCGGCCGGTACAGACTGCCAATAGGCACATTCAAATTTCGGCTCGTCGACCGTATACCACCAATGCTGGTTTTGTGACCGGGTATTGTCTCTGACACAGCTGTCGGTGTGAAAGGTGGTTTGGGTTTCAGAGAGTGATTGCTGGATATTGATCACAACAGGGTGCTGTAGCGGACGAATCGTCAGTACTCCGGCTTTGGCCACTGCAACGGCAAATTTGTGGCCGGCACCTACGCTGGCTTCGGGGTGGCGCAAGGTGCTGCTGCGATAGTCGCTGTTGTTTAGGGGCAATTTGTAGTGCTGCTGATGTTGGGAAATACTTAACCAGTCATCATTACCGTGGAATTCAGCAAACCATTGCCGGGCAGTAAAATGTAATTTGGTTGCCGCAGAAAGGCTGATTTCTAAGGGATTATCCGGGGTAACCAGGTAATTTTTTTGGGGCACATTCAGTTCAACATTATGCAGTTGAATCACTGCCTGGCTGCGTATATGGGAGATAAAATCTTGCGCCGCTGACCGGATGTGCCTGTCGCCTGGTATGTTCGTTGGGGCGTCGACTGTGGCCTTTTTGTCTGTTGTCGGATGGAGTCGAAACAGGGCAGTGTCTGTCAACAGTTGTTTCCTGTCGCTGTCTTTGGCACTGAGCAGGGTAAACAGCGTGTAGTCGGGTTTGTTCAGGGTTAAATAAAGTCTGGCTAAGGCCAACCGCGCACTTTCCCTGAGTGCGGTCTGAAACTGTGCGCCCTGCATTACGTTGATGAGCAGATTGGTTTGTTCTGCCAGGTTATCTATGCTTTGGTAATGGGCTAATAAACGGGCAATAGCGAAGCCCTGAACCTCGTTGTCCGGATGATACAACACCAGTGCGGTGAGCAGGTTTTCAGCATAAGTTTGCCAGCCCGCTAACTGCAGATCACTGAACAACTGTGACCAAAATGACCAGTCCTGCATGCGGGGGTAAAGCAGCGCTTTTTGAATGCGCCTGCTTTCTGGCATGGAGTTGATCACCGGGTGATCTAATATGGCGCTGGTTATGCGTTGCTGTTGCAGCCAGGCTTGCCACATGTCCGGCACATCATCACCGTTAAATTCAAGCCCTTTCACCGCTTGATAGTGTTGATATTCCTGCCATAGGGGATGATGGGCCAGTTGTGTTACCTGCTCTGCGGCGGGCAGTGCTAACAGGGCTTGCCACTGGGGGCGGTCCAGTTCGGGCGTGCGCCGAATTTGATACCGAATGCGCACCGGCACATCGTTGTGTTCAGTGACTAACGTCAGGGTTTTCCAACCCGCTGGCAGATACAGGGTTTGCCTGGCTATATAGGCTGTGTCAGTTGCCCTGGCTTGCTGAGTTTGCCATGTGGTATTGCGCACATAGGCTTGCAGTTCAGGATCGGTAAACGTATTCAGTGTAGTGTAATGCTGATTATCCAGCAGTACTTTGATAATGGCGTCCTGGTGGTCTTGGGTCAGCATTTCTATGGCTATGCGATTGCTGGCCTGGTCGTGTGCTACCGAGAAGGACAAGGGGCTTTGCTGACTCAGCAGGGAAAAGCTGTTCGGGGTCTTGTGCTGTGCGATATGGATTTGGGATGCGGCTAAATCTGGGTGTTGTCGGGTTTCACCGGCAAAATCCCAGCGGCGTGTTTCAGCCTGGATTTGTTGTTCCCTGAATCCCCCGGAAGCAGAAGCGGTCAGGGTCTTTTCGGCCAACCAGCGATTCGTTGCCTGATGAGCCATGCTGTTCAGTATAAGGGTATCGCTTAACGCCGGGGAGGACTGTTTGTGCCAGTCTGCATGCAGGGCGCTTTCCTGTTTTTTACGGGTTACAGCCGGGACGCTCAGAGTCTGATAATTGGCATCGAATAACCAGTCTGCCTGCATCGACTGAACCCGCATCCAGGTGGGAGCGGTGGATTTGAGGCTTACCTCGTCATCTTCGGTGGCACTAAACTGAGTGCTTGTCATGACTTTAACTGTTTCTGTTTCCGGTACAAATGCGGTTTTCGCAGAGTGGTTGCTAAATATCGGTGCTATCTGAGCCTGGCCCAGGTGAGGCTGAATTTGCAAAAACTCAACGGCGCTGTTTTGCCATTGCTGACTGGTGGGTTGCAGAGACTCCAGCCAGTACTCCTGCTCGGCTGCAACGGCTACGGTCCCGGCCTGTTGACTCTGAAAAAAGTCATCGCTGCGATTATCGGTGCGTTTAAAGCGTTTACTGTCTGCCTCCGTTGGAGAGAGCCAGGACAAAGGAGCAAAGTCCCTCAGGGCTTTTTGCTGACCGCTGAAAACCGCGATATTCAGATCGCTGTTTTGGGCATTGGTTATCTGTAAAACACGGTCATAACTGACCGCAGGTAACAGCGCGCTGACCGGCGTTAAGGTAATTTGCTGGCTGATACCTGGAGTGTCAGACAGTAACAGCGAGACCTGATTTATCTCTAGCTCAGCTTCTGTACGGAAGCGCTCAGGCGTAATTTTTTGGTTTTCATCGTCATGAAACTGCAGGTAAAAGTGGCGTTCGGCGGGCAACAGCACCTTAACGCTATGTTGCGTTTCCAGCGTGAATGTTGGGCTACTAAAAGGAATATGTTGTTGCGCTTCAGTAAACAGACCGTCCCGGAGCGTTATTTTTTCCCAGTTGACTACCTGTTGCTCTGGCAAATTTTGCGCGAGCGCGGGCCGCACCAGCAATAGTGATGCACACAGAATTAACATTGTCTTTAATTTAATAAACACGAAATGATTTCTTCCGGTAGTTCATTGGCGACAAAAGCCTGACGTAGGGGCGTTGACATCTCAATATGCAAAAAGCTTACCTTGTTGGGGGAGACACTGCGGATGAGTTTTCCCACGGGATTGATAGTGGCACCTAATTCGAATACATCCCGGCCATAGACCCGTGCCAACAGCCCCATATTATCGCGTAAACAGCTTTGCATGGTCAGAAAGCCTGGCGACGGGACATCAGTCCCATTGCTGATGATAAAATCACTGGCGGCACCGCTGTCGGATTTGCGGGTTGCCGGATTAAAGCCGTGTAACTGAATAACGGCAACGGATTTATCCAGGTCCATAAAGGCCGCAACAACCGCAGTGAATAAAGAGTGTTGTATTCGTGACATGTCGCTGTTTTCAGTTTCGTGACGGTGTTCTGTGTTTTGCATCATGATATCGGGCCGGTGACTGTGGTACGCCGGCAGAGCAAACCAGGTTTCACCGATGGTTTTCGTGTGCAGATCAAAAAACGCATGGGGTATCTGCAACAGGCGAATATCTTCCTGCTTTAAGGGCAGGTGTATCCAGAGTTCGCCTTGCCGTGCATTGCGGGTGTGAAGATGCAGTTTGCCTTCGGTTTGCTGGCTTTGCAGGTATGTCAGTCCGGATGCCGGCGTACCGGTGTACAGCGCCATGATATCGTTTTTGACTTGCGTAAAGGCTTCTTCACTCAGTTCGACAGCGTGAACCGGGAACATTGAGCAGCATAAAATGACTAACAATATTTTGTACATTAGTGCTCCAACTCGTTGCGGTAACGTTCGATGATAGGCGTAGGCTGAATTACCCGCTTGACGATCGAAACATAAACTTCATCACCCTGCTGATGGGACAATTGAATGCGGTGTGCACTGTTGCTGATATCCTCATCCAGCAACAGAGAAAAGGTTTGTCGACCGATTATGGTACGTTTCCCTGATAACTGATAACCGTTGTAGCGCTCAGTGGCATTTATCTGATATCGGCGTTTTAGCAGAGTATGCGCTGTGTTGATGTTCGGATTTCGACTGGCATCCTGTATTTCAATATCCAGTATCACCGGCTCCGGTGTGGTTTGATATAGTACAAAGGACAACATTTCCTGGGTAGATTGCTTGGTGTTGTTCAGTTGTACGGTGTCGCCACTTGTCACCAGCAAGGCCCTGCGTTGTTGCCATTGGCTGGCCTGTCGCGGTAATCCATTTCGCCACCATTGTACATCCGGGGCATCCAGCGCTATGGTGCCGGTTAAGCTGCCGCCCATAACGGATTCATCCACTAATCCCCATTGCCCGGCGATCCAGAAAGGGGGTTGCGGCACATCATTTTTGCGCCAGGTGATTTGCACTGGTCGGGCACTGTCGCGATTGAAAAACAGTCGCCCGGCAACGGGTTTGCTTAATTTTTCCGCTGATGCAAAGTGAGGAAAAGTCGTCAATGAAGCGAAATTTAATGCACTATTTTCTTCCAACGCAACGGGTTGTCCCGGGTAGGGGTTTTCAACCATGATGTCGCTGAGTGTCAGGGTACTAAAGTCATCGAGCAGTGTCTGATAGGTTTCATCGGGATCTACCTCTGGTCGTTCGTCCAGCAGACTGTCGTGATAATTTTTTAGCAGTCGGATGTTGCCCAGATTAACTTCCTGCTCCCAACTATCAGGACGCATGGCAAACCAGTCAGGGACACCTGCCGGATAATCAAACCAGTCTCTTTTTTCTTCCGGAAGAGTACGCATTGAAGGCATATTACTGAGCCGGGTGAACACCGAAACCAAAACTGGTTGGCTGCTGGACAGTTCCAGAAACTGTGCGGCTTTGCTCACCTGCAAATACAATTCTTGCTTTTGCCCCAGCCAGTTAAAAAATTCTTCATTGGCCAGCTGATTGTTTTTCTCCGGTACGAACTCCGGATGTATTGAATGCTGTTGTAACTGTTGTGAGTCGGTCAGCACACGCACGTCAACAAGGGCATTCGGGCCAGTGGACAGTGATTGTTCGGCAAAGGCACGAACCTGAACCTTGTATGGGGTCAGCTCACTGTCACCCTGAGACAGTGAAAAGCGCAATGGTTTGCCCGGGGATAAAATAACGGTATTGGCAAAATGGTCGTGTTCCTGCACATAACCGGATTCAGCAAATAACGCCAGAGACAGGGGAACCGAAGAGGTAAAGCTCACCAGTCCGGGTTTTAACGCAATGCGCTGTGAAAATTGCTTGCCGGTATAGGTGAAACTGCGTTTTTGTTCCAGACTGTCTTCCAGGTTAAACCAACTCATGTGTAGTTTAAAGGCACGGTCTGTAAACGCGTGTTCGCCTGCAATGCGATATTGTCCGGCAACCTCTATTGGGAACGAAACCTGTTTGTAGGCATCCGCATGGTGTTCATACTGGCTCAGCAGGTGCTTTTTGGTGGCGATATCCGTCAGGGGCACCCGGTAAATTAATACAGACTGATAATCCTGATCCTCATCGCCACTGGGCACTAAGGGTTGCCAGCGATATTCTGCGAGATTGGCTTTCTCGGTATCGCTCAAAAAAGCAGTGTCAAATGGATAGTACTGCAACAGATTGTCTTTTTGTTTCACTGATAATCGTTGCCATAAATCTATCGGCTTAACGCGGCTGCTGCGCTGTACATGCTGATAGGCACGCACTGCCACCTCTTTGATATTGTCGCTTTTCACAATTTGCGAAATGACCAACCGGGACGCACCTTCAGGCAGGGTGATATGCAGATTTTCCATTGCCGCCAGGCGGGCGTTGGAATCATTTAAAAATGCCTCTGGTACCAGTTGTTGGTTTGCTTTTAGTTCCACTTTTCGGGTGGCCAGCGCATGGTGATGGAACTGGTTTTCAAACAGAATATTGCCACGACTGTCCAGTACCTGAACCTTCAGGTGATAGGGATAACGCGCGGTTTTATTGTCTGCGCCTGACAGGATGGCCGCAGAGGAAATCCACAACTTTTGTGGTGACTGGGTAAGCCGGTAATCCAGGTGCGTATCCGGCGGTAAGATATAGCTTCTGGAGATATCCAGTTTTACACTGTCGGGAATGGGTTGCGATACCCGCTGTAATCCGCTGTCGGACAGCAGTGTTTGCACAATAACCCACAGCGCAGCGATGGCCATTGCCAGCATTATCAGGTGCTTTATCAGTCTCATCATTGCGGCTGTACCTCACCGGGTGTCAACCACAGATAGCGGGATTCAACAAAACGGCTTAACGCATCGGGGGATGAGGAGGCCAGTGTTTTTTGATTCAGGCTATTGAGGTTGATGGCGGAAATAATGTTCTCTTCGCTGTCCAGAATTAAAATAAATTGCTGCAAGGTGGAACTGTCTAACAGGTATCCCAGGCGGGCGTTGTGCAACTGTTCAAAGGCGTCATAGAAACTGTGAATATTGCGGGATTTGGCATAGCTGAGTAGCGCCGGGTGAATACCCTGATTGTAGGTGTCGGGATTCGGGTTGATACCAAAACTGCGGATATCCCGTCTGAACACCGGTAGACCCAGTAATCTCGCGTGTTGTTCTTCTATTTTAATGGCTTCGGTCGCCTTAAAGCTGTCTCTGATCAGTGGGCTCAACCAGATGGTGACATACTGATCTAACGCCAAGTAATTGAGGTAGTCGATTTGCTGACTGGTGCTTTGGTAATAGGGTGAGGTGATAAAGTCGCCATTGACGAAACGATAGCTCAGCCCCAGATCCTGCAGTTCCTGTAACAAGAATTGAGTTTGTTGGCCCGGACTATATTGGTTGATATTGCGCCACAGGCTGAGCATTGCCATTTCCTGAGGAAACGGCCGGGATTCCTGAAAGGAAAAACTGCGCAATAACACCGGCGTGGGCGCCTGATGTTCAAATTCTTTGGTAATGGCCATAAACATTGTGTGATACAAAGTGTGCCGGTTCCCGGCCAGGGCCACGTTGCTGCTGCCGTCCGGGTTTGCCCAGGGGTGAGTCCCGGAGAGTAGTAAAAAACGATTTTGTAATTTGTTAAACAGGGCGGCACCAAACTCAAAACTGGTGCGATCGTAAAAGGGATTGGGCACCTGTACCAGATAATTGGTTTGTGCTGTCAGATTGATAACTAACGTAGCCCAGTTTTTTCTTTGATTGGATTCTGCCCACAGGGGTTGCTCTTCTACAATTAAAAACTCTTTGCCGGTCAGTGGTTGTTGCAGTACCCGAAATTCGTAACCGACACTGGCGGCCTGCCAGTTGAGTCGTTGTAATTCATCACGGCTTTGCTGCGTCCAGCCTTGCTGATTGAATTGTTTCAACCAGGACATTAAAGGCAAAAGTATGTCCTGGTGCCAGAATAGCAGTTCGTTTTCCGTCGGGATCTGAAAGGCATTACTGCCTTTTTTAGCGATGTATTCTTTGCGTTCCAGTAACCAGGAGATGAGATAACCTTCCACGTTATTCACCTGGTTTTCCCGCGCATCGGTTTGGTACACTTCAATACGGGCCAGGGCACTGCGCATTTCCCGGTTGTTCAGGGTTAATTGCGCAATGCCAAACTGATCATGTTGCCATTGTGGTGACGCCTTGTTGTCCAGCCAGGTTATTTCCAGCTCTGAGACAACGCTGTTTAGCAATGCCAGTGGTATATCCTGGGGTAGTGAGCGCAGCACCTGCAGGCTATTTTGTGCCTCGCTGCTCGCCCGGTTGAGTTGTTTGCGTTTTTCTGTGAGTTTCAGATCGCCGCGGATTTGCAGCACATTGTGTTGGCTGAATGCTTCATGTGCAGCCTGGAAAAACCCCTCTTGCAGACCGGAATCAAACACATATTCCCCGGAACTTTGCAATTGGTAGGACAGGTCGATAAACAATGCCCGGCTTTGCAGCTTTTCGAACAATGCCAGGCCCAGGGTAGCGGAACCCAAATCGGCTCTGGCCTGAGTGACTTCAACCACCAGTTGAGATTCCGGTTTAAGTCTAATGGCGTAAAACCCAATCCCCTCTTTGTGCAGCAGCAGTACCTTGCTTTCAAGTACCCAGAGTTCAGCATCAATCTGATTAGCCAAATCTTCCAATTGTTTTAGCTGGTCATCCAGTTGCACTGGCGACAGTGTGGCGCTTAGCTGCATTAATACGTTAAATGCCTGAACCTGTTCAGTACCAGGATCGGTTGGGCGCACAGTGGAGAAAAAGGACACTGGCCTGATTTCAGCGTAAACATCCCGCACCTGTTGTTGACTGTATTTCAGGTGGCGACGCTGTTCTGCATCCGGGGGCAGGGCGGCGTCATTGCTCCACAAGGTCAGAGCAAAGCCGATAATCGTCGCCAGGGCAATACCCACAAATGAAATGAAAAGCGTGCTGACCGCCATTTTTACTGCGATTTTTTTCTGATAGATTTTAATGGCAAGCAAGGTAGATACTATGTAGCCAAAGCCAAAATAATCGGAAATTTTGGCCGTAGGCAACAGTTCTATTAAGGCAAATCCCAGCAGTATTTTGTAGAAAAATCCGATGTTGAAAAACAACAGTAGCAGACGCCCGCCTTCGAATGTAATGCCCCGCAACAAAGGTGTGCGCAAGGCCAATAACCCCAACAACAAAATGACACCCGCTTCAACAAAGGTAAACAGTAATTTTTCGGGTTGATACCACTGCAAAGCCAGGAGGGCCGGAATAAGAATACCGTTGAACTCCCAACCAAATTGCAGGTTCATACGGGACGCAATAAAGGCGGTGGTTAACAGGATGATGTAGGCTTTTGGACTGGACAATAATGAGGTGGCCAGATCTTCATACATATAATTCAGGCCACCGATATTGAAATTCGTTAACGGAATTAGCAGCCATTGAATAATCAGGAAGGTCAGGCCCAGATACAGAAACAGGGATTTGCTGCCCTTGACGATACCGCCCATCCACATTTGATTGGCAATCAGTGCGACGATGATCAACCCAAAGCTTTGCAGGTTATTGCGGAGATCGTATTCACCAAACCAGTCTCCGGTGAACTCGATGGCCAGTGGAATGGCGAAAAAATCCAGACAAATTCGCACTAAAACCGATAATAAAATCAGTGCGAAAAAGCGATCCCGGCCAAACATCTCTGAGTAGCCAAAGCGGACCATGAGCTTATTTGCCAGCAGCCAGGCGAGGCCGTAAGTGATATAGGCCTCAACCAGTACCACCATGGCACTGGCAGGTTTAACAAAAAACAAAGGTACCAAGTAACCCGGCACCACCAACCCTGCCAATGTGGTGCCGAAACGGGCATTGAGAAAAACCACCACACAAACACCCACCCACACCGTGGTAATCACAGAGCTTTGCAGCGCACCGGGCGGGAACAGGGTTAGTTGCAGAAAATCAGGCATTTAACAGCACTTGTGCGTCAAGCAGTTGTTCCGGTGTCAGCGGCTTTTCCAACACTTCGCGAACAAAAGGATAGGCGCGAATTTTTGCCAGCTCCTGGGCATCGTTGATACCGGAAATGACGATGGTCGGGATTGCCAGACCCGCTTCCTGCATCCATTCCAGCAGGCCCGCGCCGTCCAGGTTTGGCATCACCAGGTCAGTGACCATGTAATCAAAAGACTGACTTTCCAACAGGCGCTTTGCCATCAGCCCGTCGTTTGAGACCACCACCGTGAGCCCCAGATCGCTGAGCCACATCTGCGTCATCATGGCTAACATAGGTTGGTCTTCAACCAGTAATACCGTTTTGTTGTTATCAGTCATTCAGGTTAATTCCTTCAATCAGGATAGAAAGCCGATAGCCTCTGCCAACACGGGATTTTAACCGGCAATCAATGCCCGCATCTTTGGCTGATTTCAGCGCCATTAATAATTCTGACAGCAGGGTTTGTTCGCCAATGATGGCATTTTGTTGGTACATTTTTTCCAGTTGTTCATTGGGTAAACCATAACCGTCGCTTTCAATTTTCAGATACAAAATGTCAGCATCATTTTTAACCAGCTGTTTGCCGATGATGCGGATTTTCTTTGGTGCGATCGCATCATCCGCCAACAGCCTGAATCCTTGTATCAGCAAATGTTCAAAGTTTTCCGGAGAGCCCAGCCCCATGGTGGCAAATGCGGGGAGGCGGTTGACGAATGTCACATCTCGCCAGATGCTGCTGTTTTGCTGTGGTGACTGGCAATGGGCGATCTGTCGTTCCAGAATATCCAACGGATTAAATGGGATAGCGTGGCTGTCTTTCTTAGCTGACATGCGGCTCATAAAGTAATGCGTACGTCGGGTCAGGTCCGCGGCGGTTTTTAATTCGATGTTCATAAAGGTGGCTATTTCATTCACCAGCGGCATATTGGCTTTTCGTTCAATTTGCAACAGCCCCATTTGCAGAGTCGACAGGTGATTTTTAATGTGCACCATATAGTGATCATGCAGGCCGCGCTCAACGTCCAGGTATGCCTGAACTTCTTTCAGATCCAGGATTTCTACCATCAGTCCATTCAGATTCAAATGTAAATCCGCTTGCATTAAGGAGCTGCTGTCAAACTGACAGGACGAGACGACAACGACATATTTGCCTTCGCCTATCGTAGTGAAATAGCGGGTTCTTTTGCGCGTTTGCTCCAGCGTAGTTTGGCGGATCAGGTTTTTAACACTGTCGTCACTGATGGGCAGCAGGGTTTTGAGAAATTCATAGGCGTTGCAATTCTCCGGTTTTAACTGGTGTTCTTCAGCCAGTTTTAGCATTGCACTGTTTTCTAGCGTGATGCGGCCAAAAATATCAAAAACCATCAGCGGTGTTGCCAGGTTGGCCTGTAAACCGCGCTGATATTCCAGTTGCTCAAATAAGTAAGACGTACCTTTGGCGATAAAGTTAATACTTTGGTTTTCACTGTTGCTGAATCGGCGACGGCTTATCAGTCCGGTTTGCCTGCTGGATTTAGCTTGTTGTTGCAGATTGAGCAGTGTGCTGATGTGGATGGCAAACTGATTCACCTGTTCCAGCAATATTTTCAGCCGGTCATTGTCCTGTTCAAAAGTGGTGAGCGCCCAAAAGCCTAAAATATGGGTGCCCTTGTAAAACGGCACCAGAATTTCCTGCTCATCCGCCTGTTTTTGTTTGAAAAACGGACGGTCAATGACGATGGCCTGTTTGTCTTTGACTGCCTGTTCATAGGGCTCGCGGCGTATATCTCTGCGCATTTCATTGATTGCAGCCAGGTTGCAATTGATGGCAGAGATCTCTGTTAATCTGAAGTCTCCTTTTTGCAATTCTAAAAAAATGCAACGATGTAATTGCAGGTTCTGGGATACCATGTTGGCTATGTTGTGCCAAAACGCCGCGCTTGTATCTTCGCCGGATGCGGCCAATCGGAATTCATTTTTCACCTGTTCCTGTAAGCTATTGAGGGCACTCTGTCGATAACGTCTGAGTCGCCACTCCAGGGCAAACAGCAGGATAAGGCACGAATTTAGAAGCTCCATGACAGGTGCAATCAATCCACTTAGCTGAGCTATTGGTATACTGATGCCTGGCAGTAACAAACAATACAATACCGTAGTGCTGCGTTTCAGATGAGTTGGGCTGGCAAGATAAACTAGCGCCATTAACAGTATGACGACGGCAATCAACACCAGACGGTCACGGATAGTCAGTTCTGTTTTGTACAGTTGGTTTTCGTAGGCATGTAAAGCGGCAGCCTGATACTGCACCGGATGCCAGCCAAGGGATGAGTTGTTGTAGGGCACCCAAATGGTTGCATCCATCAGATTAAAATCAGCTATATAATAGACGTCTTTGCCTGCCAGCATACGGTCCAGCAGTTCGGGTTGCGCAAACAGTTCAGGAGTGACAATGGCAGAGTTTAAGGCTACCCTGGCAAAATCTATCAACAGATCTTCGGTTGCATCTGAAAACGCCGGATAAAGCGCCGCCGTGGGGGAGTTAAACTGGTTTATTCTGCGGGGAATAGTGATGGCTGTGCCGTTGGTTTGATACGGAGATATAAGGTAGCCTGCACTGGGTGTCCAGTCACTGTTTTGCACATATATGCGTTGTCCGTCTGTGGAAAAACTGCGTTGCGGGATCTTAACCGAATAGACTTTGGGATGTTCCAGTAAACGTGCACTGGATTCCGCCAATGGACTATCTGGCAGCAACCAAAATATTCTCGATGCCGGACTATTTATCAATTGCTTGAGTTGCTGCTCTGGTGCGTCGTCGTCGCCGGGCTGAACGGACATGGTCGGTGAATCAGTGGCGATCACAAACGAAGCAGTCAGGTTGTCATCCGGTGAGAACCATATCGTCTGAAAGGCCAGGTTAGCAGCGCGGTTCAGATTGTGGTATTCCAACACGAAAAAACTGGTAAAAACCAGTGTAATCGTAAATAAAAACGGAATTATCGAGCGCCTGTTAAAATCCAATCCGGTGTCCTCGTACTTTAGTCATTACTCAATTTCCTGAGTCGCTGTTTTCATTATCGTCGAGTATTTCAGGTAGTAAAATTTTTCTCAGTTAGCGGGTTTCCTGATGTTCTGACAGAGAAAGCATAAAGGATTGCACCTGGTCGGCAAAATCGCGCAAAACCGCCAGTTGTTCATCGCTGAGCTCTCTTGGTACCCGGTCGATGATACACAAGGTGCCGACGCGTAAATCGGGCTGTAAAATAAGGGGGGCACCGGCATAAAAACGAATATGAGGCTCACCGAGCACTAAAGGGTTCGATCTGAAGCGATAGTCATCTTCGGCATCGGGAACGTACAAGGTCTCGTCGTGATTAATGGCATGGCCGCAGAAAGAAACATCGCGTGTCGTTTCGCAGGCATTCAGACCTACATTTGATTTAAACCACTGGCGCTTCTTATCGACGATAGTTACCAGGCATATAGGCACGTCGAAATAGGCATGGGCCGCCGCAGTGATATCGTCCAAAACCTGGTCTGGCCGGGTATCCAATATTTGTAACTGATTCACCAGTGCCATCCGTTTTGCTTCATTGTGCGGAACGTCGGGTTTAATCATGTTGCAACTCCTTCAATACTCCGGGCAACCGATAGTTGAAACCATACCCGATAAAATTCGCTATGTGTATCATACTTAAGGATTAATTGCCTCCGGTTAGATAAAATCATCACCACTCGTTTTATAATTTCAACTTGCTCTAATTGTTCTCACTTGCTATTTAGGGTGGGTACGAAAAATCAGGACGTATTGATCAGAAATGCTGAAATCTCAGGTTACCTTTAAAAAAGAATATTTGGTGGTGGCGCAGAATGTGTCCGGTCGCAATCTCAACGTGCCAGTGTACCGCTTTAAAAGTAATGTTGCTGGACCAAAAGTTTACATTCAAAGCTCTATTCACGGGGCAGAAGTACAGGGCAATGTCGTTATTTATCATTTGATTCAGGCGTTGCAGTCTGCGCCGTTAAAAGGTGAGGTGATCCTGATCCCGAACTGCAATCCGGTGGGCAGTAATCTCAAATCCGGTGAGTATACACTGGGGCGTTTTGACCCGGTAAATGGCCAAAACTGGAATCGGGCCTACCATTTTGATCAGGCATCATTAGATCAGTTTATCCAACAGGTTGATGAAAATGCTGACATTAAGCTGCTGAAAGCGCGCTTCAGAGAACATGTAAAACAGGGCATTGACGAGGTATTAGCGAGGGAATGGGGCGTCGGCCTGGCGCAACAATTAAACCTGAAACTACAGCGCTTTGCGTTTGACGCCGATATTGTTTTGGATTTACACAACGGTCCGGTATCGACCCGCCATATTTATGTTCCTGAGTACGCCCGCGAATCCGCCAGGTTTTTTAATATACCGCATGTCATCCTGATACCTAACCTGTTCGCCGGAGCCCTGGACGAAGCGACGTTTTGTCCCTGGTGGACCTTGCAACAACAACTGACCGATAAATATCCGCAACGGGACTGGCAGTTCGGTGTTGAAGCCTTTACCGTGGAAATGGGCTCCCAGGAAGTGATTGACTTTCAGGCCGGACAACAGGATGCGCAGAGTATTTTGAGCTATTTATCGGCCAAAGGGTGTTTTGCTGAGCCTCTTTACACTCCGCAAAACATGCAACGTCACACGGTGTATCTCAAAGACTATAAAATCTTGTTTAGTCAGGTTGGCGGAATCGTGGAGTATCTGGCTAAACCCGGTCAGCGGGTAAAGCGTGGAGAAGTCATGGCCAGGGTGCTGAATATCGATGAGCTGGAAGATAAACGCGCTGTCAGCGAGATAAAGGCACCTTGTGATTTGATCCCTATTTTGCATTTTCCGTCCGCCAGCGTGTTGGGTGGAACGCAATTGTACAAGTGTTTTACGCAGTACTTTGAGCTGTGATTATGGGGTGGCTTTGCTAAGGTGCGGAATGCGCAGCAGGGCAGCGCCTTCGGTTTGCTCAAAAATCCCGCTATCGGTAACAATTTAATCCAATTAGACAACAATCTATTACGACATTCATGCGACGCTCTTTTTATCATAGCCGCAGCTAATCAAAGGAGAGTATCAATGAAACACTATTTAACCTTTTCTGCGGCATTGTTGTTAGCCGCCTGTGGCTCGGATGACAATGATGAACCAACGGTTCCTGAACCTGTGGTGATCACCACAGAATTTAATGATGGCAAACAGGGTTGGGAAGCCGGCTTTTCAGATTATCCGGTGGATGATGAGGAGATCTATGAGCTGGAGGCCGAAATTGCCGATTTGCCGGATGAATCAGGCGACCAGGGATTTCGTCTGAAAGGCATGAATCGCAGCGATGATCTGTTCATGTACCTGAAGGGGCGTGTAGTGGGTCTGCATCCAAACACTGACTATACCTTGCACGGCAGCGTCTCATTCTTTTCTAATGCCGGCGCTGATTGCATTGGTATCGGTGGTGCACCTGGCGAGTCTGTGTATGTGAAGATGGGGGCCACGGAAATTGAGCCTGAGCAACTGGACTTTTACATGAACATAGACAAAGGCAACCAGTCGCAACCGGGTAACGATGCGATTGTGATTGGCAATATCGTGGCTGAAGGTGCAAATTGTGAAGGCACGGCCTTTGGTGAGAAAACCCTGGAAGTGGCACTCGAAGATGGATTTGAAGTTCAGTCTTCCGCCAGCGGCGAGCTGTGGATCATGATAGGGACTGACTCAGGTTACGAAGGACTGACCGACATGTATTACACCGAGGTGCACTTGACGTTGACCCCCTAGTGGTTATTTAAGATGTTGGCGGCTGCGCAATAGCTTGTGCGGCTAGCCAAACAACCATTTTACGGCCTGCGGGAACTCCTCTGCCCAGAACGACTCCGAATGGCCCCGGCCCGGCACGGTTTTACTGAAAATATGCGGGGTGGGATGCCCGCAGTCTACGATTTGATTCACCATATTGTGCATGTCATCCACCATGGTTTTATCTTCTTCGTTGCCCATCAGAAAATACAGGCGGCTGTCCGCCGGTAGCGGCCGTTGTCGGGTGAATTCAAAAACCGGACTGGCATACCAGAATGATGGCGACAAAATACCAGCTTTGGAAAAGATATCCGGGTAACGATGAATGGCAAAATGAGACATTAATCCGCCCATGGAGCTGCCCATAATACCGGTGTTGTTGCGGTCAGGGCGTGTCCGGTAATGCTGGTTAATATGAGGCATCAGCTGTTGTACGATAAAATCCAGATAGTGCTGCCCTTCAGCTTTACCGTAGGTGGTGTTATCCCAGGCACTCAGCTCTGTAATGCGGTGCTGTTTACCATTGTCTATGCCCACCACAATTAATTCCAGTTGCTGCTGATGGGCCATCAGGTTCAGGCTTTTATCCACCCGCCACTCTCCGGAGTAGGCGCTGGCCTCATCAAATAAATTTTGCCCGTCGTGCATGTACAACACCGGATAATGCTTGTCTGATTGCTGGTAGTCGGGGGGCAGATAAACCCGTACCGTGCGATCCCGGTTCAGACCCGGTATAAAAAAGTCCGGCGTAATAATGTGCACCTGTGCTGAGGCTGTGCTCCATTCCATTTCCGGGTTGTGGTTATCAGTGGCGCTCACAATGACCTCACAGTGTTACCTATGTTTCAGTGTAGAAGATTCACAGTGGCCTGAACAGCCATGTTATCGCATCTGAAAAGTGTGCTCGCCAAAAGGCTTCGTTGTGTTTCCCCTGCGCAATGACTTTAGCCTGGATATGCTGGTTTGGGTGCCCTTCTTCTGATAAAAGTTGGGTCATCTTGTGCATCGGCTGCACCATATCCTCACCTTCCAGCTCACCGACGATAAAATACAAACGGTGGCTTTTGGGCAGAGTGTGCTCCCGGGTAAACTGAAAAACCTGCGGGGCGTACCAATAGGAGGGCGAGAAAATCCCGGCTTTGCTGAAAACTTCAGCATGGGAGAATAGCGCATAGTGACTGGCCAGGCCTCCCATCGAGCTACCCATGATGGCGGTGTTTTCGGCATCCGGCATGGTTTTGTAATGCCGGTCGACATAGGGTTTAACCAGGTTAACGATAAAGTCAGTGTAGTGTTGTCCTTCTCCCTCGCCATATCGCTCGTGCGACCAGGCACTTAGCTCTGTTGTGCGATGTTCACCGCCATTGTCTATGCCTACCACAATCAGCTGTAAATCTGATTCTTTTGCCAACGCATTGAGATGTTCGTCAACTTGCCATTCACCGGCGAATGCCGTGCTGTCGTCAAACAAATTTTGGGCATCGTGCATGTATAGCACCCGAAAACGCCGTTCTGGCTGGTAATAACCGGGCGGCAGGTAAATGCGCACAGTGCGGTCGCGCTGTAACACCGGTATGGTCAGTGGCTGCTCAACTGTGTGCCAGCTTCCTGCTTTAGGTAGTTCTGTGGCGAAACCGGTGCTACACAGTAAAGGTAAAAGGCATACAAGTAACAAAATACGCATAATCATTCCTGTTGGTACTATGCAAAAAATACGCTGGCTACCACAATACCCACGATGATGGCGGTGGCGTCGGCAATTAAGGCGCAGGGAATAGCATGGCGGCTGTGTTTTATGCCCACAGCGCCAAAATAAACCGCCAGCACATAAAAGGTGGTTTCGGTTGAGCCCTGAAAAATTCCTGACAATCTTCCGGCGAAGGAATCTGCGCCATGCACCTGCATGGTTTCAATCATCATGGCGCGCGCACCGCTGCCGCTCAGCGGCTTCATCAGAGCGGTAGGCAGTGCATCCACAAACGCGGTAGACAAGCCTGCCAGCGACACCAGCCAGGCAATTGCATCCACCACCAGTTGAATTGCACCACTGGCGCGCAATAAGCCGATCGCCACTAACATCGCCAGTAAATAGGGGATCAGATTGATGGCCTGTTGAAAACCTTCTTTGGCGCCTTCGATAAACAAATCATAGGTGTCCAGTTTTTGTCGCCAGGCGCTAAACAGGACACCCACCACAAAACAGAAAATCAGTAGGTTTGCCAACAGCGAAGATTGCGGGCCAACCAGGGCCGCAGGCAAACTCACAAAATACACCAGCAAGCCGCCCATCAGGGCAAAAAACAGCGCGCCATAAAGAAGCACCGTTTGCTGCAGAAGATTAATGCGCTGCACCAAAGCCACCGCGATCAGCCCCGCAATTGAGGAGCAACTGGTGGTGATTAGTATCGGTAAAAATACATCGGTGGGGATTGCTGCACCCTGTTGCGCCCGGTACACGAACACAAACACCGGAAACAGGGTAACAGAGGAGGTATTGAGTACCAGAAACAAAATTTGCGCGTTACTGGCGGTGGTTTTGTTGGGATTCAGGGTTTGCAAATCCTGCATGGCTTTAATGCCCAGCGGTGTCGCAGCATTATCCAGTCCCAATGCATTGGCAGACAGGTTCATGGTGATTGACCCAACGGCCGGATGATTAGCGGGGACTTCAGGCATTAAACGTTGAAACAGGGGGGTCAGTAACCGGGACAACCTGGCTATCCAGCCATTGTGCTCGGCAATTTTAAAAATGCCCAACCAAAGGCATAAAGCACCCACCAGTCCCAGGGCAATTTCTACTGTGACCTTGGCCATGTCGAACATGGCACTAACCAGTTCAGTAAAAATGGCCTGATTACCCAGCACCAGCCATTGGTAAAAACCGCAGAAAGCGGCAATAAAAAAGAAGGCTAACCAGATGAGATTCAGCACAGTTTGCTCTGCTATCGCTTGTGCGTGTTCAGCGCACAACTACTCCACAAAATAGGTGCCCCAACCGTCGTAAAACACTTTGTGCTTTTCCGCGATGCTCACCAATTTACTGGTATCGGCGTTAATTTGCTCCAGGTCCAGTGATCTTTCTGCGATTGCATCAAAGCTAAAGAGTTCATCACCGTCGTCTAAAATCAACTCTTCGGCGTCAGTAACTTCAAACCCTGCTTTGTAAGCGTCGACTGCCGCCTTTTCCAGCAATGCGAAATCCTTGCTGGCAATGTGGTGCTCTATGGTATGGGGTTTATCGGCAGCACTGCCGTCATTAATCAGCGCTTCGAGGGTTTCCTGGTTAAATTGATACCAGTCTTGCAGGCTATTTGAGTGTGGCATAGCGATCTCTTGAGTATATTTTTGCGTAAGTTTAACGCGCTTTTGTCAGCTGTGCGACTTCGTTATTGACCTGATCAAAGTCTTCGATCATTTTTTCCCGCAACAGTACTGACCATTCTTTGATGCCGCGGCTGTCATCCATATATATCGGCTCGCTGATTTGGATAATCAGGGTGCCATTGTCCCAGCGATTTAAATCAACTTTGTCAATCAGGTTGCTGGCGCAGACTCTTACCACCGGCATGTTTACGGCATCTGCGATGCGAAAGGCACCGGTTTTAAACGGCAAAATGCCGCGCCCATAGCTGCGGGTACCCTCCGGGAAAAACCACACCGAAATACCGCGCTTTTTTATTTTTGCCACCGTAGAGCTGAGAGTGTCTGCTGCCCGTGTTGCGTTTTTACGATCTATGAGGACATTGCCAGAGAGCCAGTACAACCAGCCAAATACCGGAATAAATACCAGACTTTTCTTACCGACTGAAACCGTACCCGGCATGACGGCCTTGCAGATAGTGATTAAGTCATAACTGTTCTGGTGATTGGCGATATAAACCACAGGTTCATTGGGGACATTTTCTTTGCCCTGCACCACCACTTTAAGGCCCAAAATACGGGACATAATGCCGTAAACCATACTGCAGGAATACACATTGTTGCGATGCATGGGACGCAAAAGGCAAAAAATAATGAGGATCCCGTTAATAAGGAGAAAGCTGATAAACAAAGCAATAATGCGCAAGATGGCTAACAAAATGATTTCCAGTGTCGTCAAAAGGCTGCATAGTATAGCGTTTTTTTTGCTAAATCATGTCAGATGAGCAGTAAATTTACAGCGCAACTTTGCGCGCTTATTCTGGTCATGCAAAGATTGACGATTTAACCTATACTCGTTGCAGGACCTGTGGTTAAGTGCACAGGATCACATTTGAACTATTTTGTACAACAAGCGACGCAATAAAGAAACAACAAAAACAGGGCTGTCTGATTAATGCAAACCTTTACCCATGACGATTTGGACGCAGAGATTTTAGGCGATCTCCTTGAAGAGATTAATGAGCTTTACGAAGCCAGTGAACAAACCTTAATCGAGCTGGAATTAAAGCCCAAAGACAACGAATTGCAGCGCGCCCTGTTTCGCTCGATCCACACCATCAAAGGGGATTTAGGGATGGTGAATTTTTCACCCCTGATCCCGCTGCTGCAGCATGTTGAAGACTTACTGGACTTCCTGAGAAACGGGCAGATCAATTACACCAGTACCATGAGTGATTTGGTATTGCTTACGCTGGACCGGGTAAAGTTATTTGTAGAAAGTTGTATCAGCAGTGGCACAGCACAATATGACGATCAATTATTTAAACACCTGGTACAGCACATCAGTCGGATAAAACCCGACAATGGCCCGCATCACGAAAAGCTGTTAGCCGAATCAGTACTCTTGCTGGACCCCACTTTGGATGCCAAGCCGGAAAATGATCCTCCGGCTGAGATAGCCCAGTCGGTGAATGAAGATCTGGACACCGATGATGATTCAGCAATCAACAAAGAGTCCAACCCGCTGGACTCCGACAGCACCATAAAAGTACTCAGTAAGGAACGTCAAACCGATATCGTGTTTTTCCGGGCGCTAATGGAGCCCATTGAAGCCCGGTCTATGTATTGGGCCGGACGAGGCGACAGAATTGCCAAACTGGCGTTACTCATGAATAAGATGGAAGGCAGCCCCATTGACGCGGATCAACTGCTGGTGGCCTGTTATGTTCACGATTTTGGCATGGCCTTTATGCCTCTGCACATTTTACACAAACGCGACAGGCTGGAAATTGTCGAGTTCAATCTGTTGCGCTCGCACGTCTATAAAAGTTCCAGATTGCTGGAACACTTAGATCAGTGGAACGAGGCACGTAAAATTGTGATGCAACATCACGAGCGTTGTGACGGCTCCGGCTATCCTCTGGGACTTATGGAAAAGGATATTTGTGAAGGCGCGAAATTGTTGGCCATTTTAGATACTTTTGATGCACTAACCCATCAACGGGCCCATGACACCCATCGCAAACGCCCGAAAAAACGCGCCGTTATCGAAATGAACAACATGCCAGAAGGCCAATACAGTCAGCGTTGGATGGCGGTGTTTAACAAAGCTATGGCCAGTTTATTAATGAAATAAGCTGAAAATTGAAATTGGTGCATTTATTTACCTTGTGCAATGATATACAGGTAACAGGAGAATCTGCTTAGGGAACGACTGCCTTAGGGAGTTGCGGGGATTCGGGTAATCGTGCGTTGGGAGACGGGGTTATTGTGTTCAAAAACATAACTTATGTTATCGGTTGCATGGTTGTACTGAGCGGGGCTGACGGCATTGCTCAGGATGCAGAGTTGGAACGCATTGAAGTGACTGCGCAAAAACGCATTCAGTCGGTCCAGCAAGTGCCCTTGTCTGTTTCTGCTGTGAATAATCGCACCTTAAACGCCTTTAAGATCGATCAGGCCAGCGAGATTGCCGGACAAATTGTTAACCTCAATGCCAATCGCTCCATATCCGGTGTTTACAATTATTTTATTCGGGGGGTCGGCACCGATGACTTTAACCTCTCTTCTATTCCCGCCGTTGGGCTTTATATCGACGATGTCGCAATTCAAAATCCGGTTCTGGCAAACTTTAGCCTGTTGGACATAGAGCAGGTTGAAGTGCTTCGGGGACCACAAGTGGCGCTCTATGGCAAAAACACTACCGGTGGCGCTATCAAGTACATTTCAGCCCGCCCGCAGGCCGGAGACAACCTGCAAGGCAAACTCCGGGTGAATCTGGGCAGTGACGCACTGCGGCAACTGACTTCGACCCTGGCAGCATCCCCGGATGACGATATCGGGTTTCGTTTAACGGCAGATACACTGCGTCAGGACGGCAGGCTTGATGCCAGCCATGTGGGCAATGACACGCAGTTTCACAATACCGATCGGCAAGGTTTTAAAGCACAGGTGCGGTTTGATGTCACCGAGGACAGCCATTTTCAGGTGGCCTTGTATGGTGGGCGGCAACAGCAAATTAGTGCGGTAAAAACCTTTATCACCGCCAGCGATGAAAGTGGCCTGATTGACCTGGACGCATACGATTTACAGAAAGTGACCAGTCAGCTGATCAACCCCAGAGACAATATCGAAGCCTATGGCGGCTACCTGCTTTATCGCCAGCAATTTCCGGGGGTTGAATTTAAGTCCACGACGTCCTTTGAGATTGCTGACAGTGAGCGCATGGATGACTGGGGAGCACAGGGGGCACCATCCGGGGTAGCGCAGGTGATTACCTATAACTCCACAGACACCCGTTCTTTTTCACAAGAATTTCAGTGGCTGTCACCGCTAAGTGCAACAGGACATTGGTTACTGGGCGTGCTCTCTACGCTGGAGCAGGGCGATATTTTACAAACTGCGTTCATCGACCCGGTAGGTCCTGGACGCCCGGATGATGCTATTGATGACGCAGGGCAGGGGCCCTTGTTTGATCGCGGCGCGCTGGTGAACAATGATATTGTGTCATTGTCAGGGTATGGTCACCTGGAGCAGGCTATTGCGGAACAAACCCTGCTTGGCATCAGTGGTCGTTGGACCCTGCAGCGCCTGACACCCACAGTGAACAGCGCCGGGATGTTGATGGATGCCGAAGACATGCCTTTTCCCCTGGGCTCTTTTGGTTGGTATAGCCTGGGGAATCCGTCGTTTGAAGTGCAACGGGATTATGCGGGATTTGCCGTGATTGATAATTTTTATCAGGCCAACCAGGGCATACCCGCGAACGCGGATATCAATCGCACATTTCGCGAGTGGGGTGGAAAGCTGTCACTGATGCACGATTACTGCGAAAACCTGCGCTTCTATGGTTATCTGGCCAAAGGTTATAAAATGGGTGCGGTTAACTCAAATCCTACAACAGCCGCCTATACCGCTTTGCTGGACAGTGTGGTCTCACCGGAACGGGTTGTCACCGCAGAGCTGGGTCTCAAATCTGAATGGCTCAATGACCGATTGCGCTTTAACCTGTCTTTGTTTAACAACGACTGGCAAGATTATCAGTTTTTTCTGGTTTACAACCCCGGTAATCCTGCTGATTTGTTTGCTTCGCTGGTGAATTTGCCCGGGGCCAGAACGCGTGGCTTTGAGGCAGAGCTGAGCGCTTTGTTACCCTCAGATATTACCCTCAAAGCCGGACTGGCGTACGTCGATGCCAAAGTCACAGAAGCCGAACTGGATACCCGCGCGATTGCAGAACATCTGCAAAGCGGTTTTCAAAACTCAGTAGTGGTAGGGAATGCGCTACCCAACACGCCCCCCTGGACTGCCAGCATCCTGCTGCAACAGAGCCTGACCGGAGAATACGGCACGATGAACTGGCATCTGCACTACAATTTTACAGACGCCTACATTCACGCGTTGGCGGGTAATCATTCTGAGGTTTGGCAGCACAACTTTTCTGAATCAGCAGTGCATTTACTGCACGGTGGGATCAGTTTTACGCCTGCCAGTTATCCCAGGGTGAATTTGTCTGTCTGGGGGCGCAACCTGACGGATGAGCAATATTGCAGCGAGCGCGCCACTATTCCTGGCACCAATGTGGATACCAACCGGCTTTGCGCCCAGGGCGCATTTCGCGAATTGGGTCTTGGCATCGAAGTGGTTTTTGAATGAGCCTGTTTACACCTGACAATGCCACCCGGATACAGCCGCTTGTTGCGGCAATATTGGTGTTTGTTGTTGGCTTGCTGTTGACCCTGGGTTACGCGATTAATGAGCAGCAAGCGATTACCGAGAAAAATATCACACAGTTGCAGAGACGCGCTGAGTTGCGTGCTGCCGACATCGAAGCCAGCCTAAAACGCGCCCTGTATCAGGTGGAGTCCATCGCTAACTTTTTTGCCAGTTCAGAATGGGTGAGTTTTAGCGAATTTGCCGGATTTGTTGAGCAAATTTATCCGGAATTTCCACAGGGACGCCGGGTTTCCATTCTGGCAAACGTCACTGACGAGCAGCTACCGCCATTGCTGCAAAAGCTCAGGAGTAACGAAACGGCGGAGTTTCGCGATTTTCAGCCGTTTAGTTTGCAAGGCGGACAGAAAGCCCCGCTCGTGGAAACCGCAAACAGCAGCATTACGTTTATTCAGTACACATACCCGGCCATTGCGCGGGATGACTTTGTCGGCCGCCAGATGACCGAAAACCTGCCTCTTGGGCCTTCGATTTTCCGCGCTATTCGCAACCGACACAATACCGTGATTGGTTTTTTTGAGCCATTGCAGGCCATCACCCAAAGTCCGTTTTTCGTGCATATTTCGCCAATAATGAGTAAACAAACGGACCATGAACAACAGGTGGCTGGCCTGGTGACTTCCAGTCAGTATCTGAACGATGTGTTTGAAACCACGGAAATGAATATCGGACAAACCGCCTTTCGTTACGCGCTGGCTGATGCTCAGGGTAAGGTATATTATTTCCCTGAGGACAGCATTGAACAACAGGCTGCGCCGGTTTTGTTGTCATCGGACTATTACAGTGAATTCAGTCTGCAGGTTTTTGACCGCCACTGGACCCTTTACGTGATCCCCAATGAAAGTCCGCAGCAACAATTGTGGCAACAAGGCATTATCTTGTTAACCGGCACCTGCCTGGCAATTTTGCTTGCGAGCATCGTATACCTGAATCTGACGCTGCGCGTTCGTCTGGAGAAAAAGGTGGACGAAAAAACGCGAGATCTCAATGATGCCGTTGAAACCCTGCGTAAACAGCGACAGCAACTGCATCAACAGAACGAACAACTTGAACAGGCGGTCCATGATGCCCAGGAGGCCGCACGGGCTAAGTCCAGTTTTCTGGCCAATATGAGCCATGAGATTCGGACTCCTTTAAACGGGGTAATTGGGCTGACCCAGTTACTGCAAAATACCCACCTGGATGCGCAACAAACGGGCTTCTTAAGCAAAATGGAGTCGGCCGCCAGGCATTTGCTGATTGTTATCAACGATATTCTGGATTATTCGAAAATTAGTGCCAATTCAATTGAGCTGGAGCAGATCCCGTTTTCTTTGATGAGCGTGCACGACTTTTTGCAGACTAATTTTGAACAAACTGCTCTGGATAAAGGGATCGACTTTTGTCTTGATATCGATCCGGATGTGCCACTGGATTTAATAGGGGATCTGGTCAGATTAAATCAGGTGCTACTCAACCTTTGCTCCAATGCCATTAAATTTACCAGTCAAGGCGGTGTCAGAGTGACAGTTACCGCGCAGGCAGCAACCAATCCAACCCTGAGTGAGGCGGTCGAACTGCAATTTGTCGTGGCAGATACCGGTATTGGCATGAGTCAGGAAACCATTAGCGGGCTGTTTACCGAGTTTTCTCAGGCTGATACCTCTACCACCAGAAAGTATGGCGGAACCGGATTGGGGCTGGTGATCAGTCAGCAATTGTGTCGACTGATGGGAGGGGATGTAACAGTAACCAGCCAGATAAATCAGGGCAGCCGCTTTGTGGCCAGTGTGCAGTTACTCAGAAATAATCGGGTAGTGTTAGCGGATGAGCGCGACTACAGCATGGCAGAACCCAAAACGATACTGGTGGTGGATGACAATGTTCTGGCGCTGAAAGAAGTGGCTGCCACCCTTACCAAAGGTGGCGCCAGAGTGCTGATTGCCAAAAGTGGCAAACAGGGATTAGCGCATTTTAAAAAGAGCGAAATTGATATCGTCATTACCGACTGGTGTATGCCGGAGATGGATGGCGAAGGATTTCTCAAAGCGGTACTGGCGCAGGGCTGGACGCCAAAAATTATAGTGATTACCGCGTATGATGTTGCGGTAGTAAAACAAAAAAGTGACGGTCTTAAGATCAGTACTGTACTGCAAAAACCTTGTCCGGCCAGCCAGCTGTTTGACGCCATCACAACAACCTCAGGCGGTGATGAGTTACCTGCGAAACCGGTCTCTACAGAGCTGCACAATTTGCGAATTCTGGTGGCAGAAGATAATGCCATCAATCAGGTGGTGATCGAAAATATGCTGCAGAACGCCGGGGCAAAATGCCAAATAGTTTCTGATGGGGTTGAGTGCCTTGAAACCTTAAAACGCGATAGCGAATTTGATTTAATTCTCATGGATATTCAGATGCCGGTACTGGATGGTGTGGCTGCAACCCAGAAAATACGTGCAGATAACAATCCCGCTATCGCACAGCTACCAATTATTGCGCTAACGGCCAACGTGATGAAAGATGACGTAGACCACTATATTGCCCATGGCATGAACTCTCATGTGGCAAAACCCATAGACGCAAATACCCTGTATCAGGTTATTCAACGCACTTTGGTCACTGCATAAAGGGGCACCAGCTCACTGAGTGAATCCAGCACCCGGTATAGTCACACCACTAAATCAATCTGCTGCAGGCTACCCACGGTGCCGTTATTGTTGATGAACAAACCGCTGGAACGCACTTTGGCCTGTAGTTGATTGTCTGCGTCTTTGATATCAAATGGACTGGCTTGTTGACCTAAGTACAGGGCACCAATACCCAGTTCGCTGATATTGCTGAGTTGATCTTCGCCCAGGGCATTTTTTTGATAAAACTGAAGTCGGGAAAATACACTGTCACCGGCGTCAATAAAACCATTTTGATCTTCATCATACTGCGCCAGTTCAGCGAAGCCATTACCGGTTTTTGCACCAAACAACTCACTGCCATCATCGATCAGGCTGTTGTTGTTACGATCCAGGGCCAGAAACCCAGACTGACCGGTGGCAAAATGAATAGTATCTTGCTGACCATCCTGATCCAGATCGAACTGGTGAGTTCGCTGGCTTAGTGAAACGGATGCGCCCTGAAGATTGATAACCAGAGGATCAGTCAGTTCAATTTCACCTATTTTCATTTCCAGACTGTTGGCCTGATAAAAGCTGCGTTGCGTAAATTGTTGTAATTCCAGTTGAATGGTCTCACCGGATTGCAGCGTGACTTCGCCGCTGGCAATAAACAAGGACGACTCGTCTTCCTGATAGCTTTCCTGATATTGATAAATCAACTCTGCGGTGGAGCTTGTTGGCGGCCGTTGGTTGTTGCGACCATTACTTACAGACTGATCCGGACTTTCTTGCTCTTCCTGCAAATGGTGCAGATGAATTTCCCGTCCGATAAAACTTTCCACAACGGATTTTAATTGCCAGATTTTGGCGTCCAAATGACTGTCGCTGAGCTCATCTTCCTCAGGACGCAAGAAGGCTGTGAACCCCTGCGCGCGATTACCGGCTTGTTCTATCTGCGCCGCCAAAGCTCTTCCTCTTTGCGATAAATCAGTGACAGGCGATTGCGGCTTGTCATTTGCCGAAATACCTAAAGCTTGTTCAGAACGCTGAATATCTGTCCGCTCAGAAAGTAAAACGGTGCGGGTTGCCGGGTCACCTTGCTGTTGTGCTGCGCGCTCCGCCAGCAGTGTTTCGCTTTTAGTGTAACGTTCACTGCGTTCATGCTGATGAGCGAACTGGATTTGGGCACTTTGCACTTGCATAAGATTTTTCGATACAGTGAAGTTTTGTTCCGGATTAGTTTTTAATCGGCACCCCAGGGGCCATTTTTATACAGTGTCAGAAAATTTTTTTATTTATGCGAGTTGGATATAAAGTTTTATTTGGAAATCGGCCAGGGCAATGAGAATATGGCCCTAATTATGATTTCCAGACTCAAAAATCACATGCGAAAGTGTTCTTTTATCCTCCTCATGCTCTGCCTGTTGACCGCCTGTGGCCAACGTGGCCCGCTATTTTTACCAGAAGAAGCCACCCAGAATCAGAGCGACAATGCCAATCCGCCTGTTCCTGCTGCTGCAAGTGAAGCCGCTGAGTCGGATCAACCCAAAGAGTAACAACAGGGATTATTATGGATTTTTTTCAATATCAGAATGAGCAATTGTTTGCTGAAGAGTTGTCTGTTGCAGACATCGCTGCGCAATATGGTACGCCCTGTTATATTTATTCCCGCGCCACCATAGAGCGCCACTGGCAGGCGTTTGATAAGGCGGCAGGCAAACAACCCCATTTGATCTGTTACGCGGTAAAAGCCAATTCCAATCTGGGGGTGTTGTCGGTGATGGCAAAACTGGGTTCCGGCTTTGACATTGTGTCCGGTGGTGAATTGCAAAGAGTCATTGCCGCGGGCGGCGATCCGAAAAACGTGGTGTTTTCCGGTGTGGGGAAAACGGAAGAAGAAATTCTGTTGGCCCTCAGGCACAATATTTATTGTTTCAACGTAGAATCACCTGCGGAATTGTCGCGCATTAATAAAGTCGCGGCAGAGCTGGATGTTAAAGCTCCGATATCCATTCGCGTTAACCCGGATGTAGACGCCAAAACTCACCCTTATATTTCCACCGGACTGAAAGCCAATAAATTCGGCATTGAGCGCGAACAAGCCATTGCTATTTACCAGCAGGCGGCTGCAATGAGCCACCTGGAAGTCAAAGGTATTGATTGTCACATTGGCTCTCAGTTAACTGATCTGGCGCCCTTTGTGGATGCTCTGGACCGGTTACTGGCATTAATCGACGAACTTAAAGAAAAAGGCATTCACATCAGTCATCTGGATGTTGGTGGCGGTCTCGGTGTACCTTATCAGAATGAAACACCGCCGCACCCTAACGAATACGCCGCGGCATTAGCGCAGCGCTTGCAGGGCAGGGAAGAGCTAACCCTGGTATTTGAACCCGGTCGCGCCATTATGGCAAATGCCGGCATTCTGGTGACGAAAGTAGAATTTCTGAAATCCGGCGCAGAGAAGAATTTTGCGATCGTAGATGCTGCCATGAATGATCTGATCCGACCGGCGCTGTACTCTGCCTGGATGAATATCATTCCGGTGGATAGCGGTTTGCAGCGGGAAAAGGCAGTATACGACGTGGTCGGTCCGATTTGCGAAACCGGTGACTTTCTGGGTAAAGAGCGGGAACTGGCTATTGCAGCAGACGATTTATTGGCGGTCAGAAGTGCCGGAGCCTATGGCTTTGTGATGGCTTCCAACTACAACACCCGCGCTCGTCCACCGGAGCTTATGGTGGATGGGGATACACTGCATTTGGTGCGCGAGCGGGAAACTTTACAAGAGTTGTGGAAACTGGAACGTAAACTCCCGTAATATAGACCTAATAGAAGTTTTCGAATTAATCACATGTTAGTGCAGTTTTCTAAAATGCACGGTCTGGGTAATGATTTTATGGTTGTTGATAACCTCACCCAGAACGTATTCTTCTCAAAAGAGAAGATCGCACAATTGGCCGACCGGAATTTCGGTGTGGGCTTTGATCAGATGTTGCTGGTGGAGCCGCCCTACGATCCGGATCAGGATTTTCATTACCGCATTTTTAATGCGGATGGCTCCGAGGTAACACAATGCGGTAATGGCGCCCGTTGTTTTGCCCGGTTTGTCAAAATGAAAGGCTTAATTAATCGCAACAAAATCTCGGTCAGTACCAAAAACGGTCGTATGGTATTGTATCTGGAGAACGATGGCATGGTGACGGTCAATATGGGGCGACCCAATTTTGAACCGGCGGCGGTACCTATCAAAGCCAACAAACAGGAAAATATCTACCTGATCCGGGCGGAGGAGCATACGGTGATGGCCGGCGCTGTTTCCATGGGTAATCCCCATTGTGTGATGGAGGTGGATAATGTTGACAGCGCACCGGTAGAATCCCTCGGCCCCTTACTGGAGACTCATGAACGCTTTCCGGAAGGGGTTAATGTGGGCTTTATGCAGATTGTTAACCGCAAGCATATTCGCCTTCGCGTATTTGAACGGGGTGTCGGTGAGACATTGGCCTGTGGCAGCGGCGCATGTGCTGCGGCGGTCATCGGACATCTGCAAGGTAAACTGGATGACAATGTCAGGGTGGACTTACCGGGTGGTTCCCTTAAAATACGTTGGCAGGGTAACGATACAATGATAAAAATGACAGGTGCCGCAGAACACGTTTTTGACGGCAGTATAGAAATATGACTGACACTCCAAATAATACCGCCGAAATCAACACGCCTTCTGCTGACTGGTTAACACCGGAGTTGGTGAAAGACTACTTGCTGAATAATCCGGAATTCTTTATTCGTTATCCGCTACTGGCTGAAGAACTGACAATCCCCCATCAGAAAAAAGGCTCTGTTTCTCTGGTGGAGTTACAGGCAGAACAGCTGCGTGACAAAGTCACAGAGTTGCAAAAAAAGCTCACCGATCTGATGTCTGTGGCCCGTCAGAATGAAGCTATTTACCGTATCTACGCCGATCTGAATTTGCGTTTGTTTAATTGCAAACAGATAGCCGATATTCGCAATGCCTTACAAGACACCGTGTGTCAGCAACTCAAGTTAAGCGATGTGGTATTACATCTGGTGACTGACAAAAGTGGCCTGACAGACAAAGACAGACAACTTATTCTGGACAAACGCCTGAGTAAGTCGGACTTTTTCTTTGGCCGTTTAACCCAGCAGGAAAATCAGATTTTATTCTCTGCCAGTCAGCCGCAGTCTGTGGTGATTATGCGTTTGCGCCATGAAGATGAACTGGGTCTGCTGGTGATAGGCAGTGACAACGATGGTCACTTTAATCCGCAAATGGATACCTTGCTGATCACTCAGTTGCAGCAATTCCTCAGCCTTATTATCCCCACCGTACAGGATTGAGTTGTGTCAGTATCAGATGCGATGCTGACACCCATTACTGACTTTCTGGATTACCTGAAGTTTGAACGCAACTTATCTGCAAAAACCATAGAGAATTACCAAAGGCAGCTACTGGTGATAGCTGAAGGTATCAGCATTGAAGCCTGGCATCTGCTGACCGTGGCTCATGTGAAGCGAGTCCTGGCTCAGGCAAGGCGTCAGGATTTGTCACCTAAGAGTATTGCCCTGCGCTTATCTGCTTTGCGTAGCTTTTGCCGCTATCTGGTTACCCGGGGGGTGTTGACACAGAATCCCGCCAAGGCGGTGACGGCACCCAAGCAGGGGCGTCCTTTACCCAAACAACTGAACGTCGATGAAATGTCGCAATTGCTCAATATTGATGAAGAATCGGTACTGGCCGTGCGGGACAAAGCCATGATGGAGCTATCCTATGGGTGTGGATTGCGACTTGCAGAATTAACCGATCTCAATCTGAATCATATTGAAGAGGGCATGCAGCAACTTCGGGTGCGTGGTAAAGGCAGTAAAGAACGCATTTTACCCGTGGGCAAAGTGGCCCGGCAAGCGCTTAAAGCCTGGTTGAAAGTGCGTGGACAACTGATCGGCGAAGACGAACCTGCGGTGTTTGTCAGTATGCAAAACAAGCGCATATCATCCCGGCAAATTGCCAAGCGCATGAAACTCTGGGCGCAAAAACAGTCGTTGGATCAACAGGTACATCCGCACAAGTTACGCCATTCCTTCGCCACTCATATGCTGGAATCCAGCGGCGATTTACGGGCAGTTCAGGAGTTATTGGGGCATGCAAACTTGTCTACCACCCAGGTGTACACCCACCTGGATTTTCAGCACCTGAGCAAAATCTATGATACGGCTCATCCCAGAGCCAGAAAGCGAAAACCTTAGAGCGAAACCGATGAAGTATTACCGTCGTCTCAATCCGATTCAGGCCATGACCTTTGACCTGGACGATACCTTTTATGCCAATCACCCTTATATTGTGGAAGCGGAACAGCAGATGTTCGCCTTCATGCAGCAACACTGGCCGGAAACGGCATCGTTGGGTAAACCTGCCTGGCGTCAGTTTCGACGGGAAGTGGTCCGTGAAACGCCGGCCTGCCGGCACGACATGATTGCCTTGCGACGGGCAGTATTGGCTAAGATGTTTGGCGCAATCGGGCTGACCGGAGATGCACTGGCGGATGCCATCAGTCGCAGTTATGACACCTTTTACTTTCACCGCAGCCATTTCAAAGTACCTGATGAGTATGTCACCGTGCTCAAACAGTTAGCGCATAAAGTGCCATTGATGGCTATTACCAATGGCAACGTTGATATCGCCAGAATTGGTCTTGATGGGTGTTTTGAGCGGGTTTATCACGCCAGTTCAACAATGCGCAGTAAACCCTTTCCGGATATGTTTGAACTGGCGTGCCGTGACCTGAAGGTACCGGCGCAGTCTATTTTGCACGTGGGCGATAATCTGGAAAAAGACGTTGCCGGTGCTGTTATGGCGGGTTTTCAGGCCGCCTGGTATGCCGAAAACAGAACGATGAACCTGAACCGTGAACAGGCACATTTGTTGCCCCACATTGCACTCGATTCGCTGTCGGAATTATTGCAACTAATCTAGCGTCAGATGTTTGTGGCTGCTAAGTAATACACTGTTTTTACCCGATTTTTTAGCTTTGTACATGGCGGCATCGGCAGACTCAATAACTTCGATTATGCTGTCCTGACAGGAAAATTCGCTGATCCCAATGGTTACTGTAATTTTAACCAGCCGTGCTTCTGTGCCGAAGTTGTGCTTTTCCACTGCGATGCGCAGGCGTTGCATGGCTTCCAGGGCCTGAACCTGATCGGTGTCCAGTAACGCGATGACAAACTCCTCACCTCCCCAGCGACAGCAGATATCCTCTTCCCGACATTGCTCACGCATCAGGGCGGCCAGGCCACGAAGCACTTCGTCTCCTACCCGATGGTCAAACGAATCATTGATGGCCTTAAAATCATCAATATCCACAATCGCGATGGAGTGGGTGTGATCTTCACAGTTAAAGGGCGATTGATGATCGCTAAATTCATTGCTGATGGCTCTGCGATTT
>NZ_JAJEWQ010000004.1:561230-567019 GCF_020687805.1 Planctobacterium marinum
CAAACGAATCATTGATGGCCTTAAAATCATCAATATCCACAATCGCGATGGAGTGGGTGTGATCTTCACAGTTAAAGGGCGATTGATGATCGCTAAATTCATTGCTGATGGCTCTGCGATTTAACAAGCCTGTCAGCGGGTCGGTGATGGATTGCTTAACCTGTTTTTTCAATTCTTCCTGAACCTGATCTACCTGATCTTTCAGGCGGCGGAATTTTCTCTCCAGCAAGGAGTTATTGTCGGTTAACCTGATCAGCAGGTGAGTGGGTTGTCTGTTGCCTTCGGTTCTTACTGAGGACAGGGTCATGGCGATAACAGACTGCTCGTTGGAAATCGGGTGAGCTGCTTCAAAACGCGATGGAATGTTAGCTGTGGTGCGCAAGGTGCCCCTGGCTACTCTGGAGAACTTGAGCTGATCAATACCCAGCACCTGAGGCAGGTTGTGTGGCTGGGTGGTGTCTTGATCACAATGTTGCAACAGGGTTTTGGCCGTGTTGTTGAGATTGATGATATTGCCTTTGTGATCGCACAAGTAGGCGGGCTCAGAGAAGCCATTTAACAAGCTCTGAATAGAGAATCTAGGCCCTGTTTTTTCCTGCTGATTGATTAAAATACTCACGATACCCCTCACTTTCTGTGAATTCGTCAGACATTTTTAACTCAATGACGACCCGGCATTTGCCGTGGCCCCGCGCGATGGTTTCCGGTAACTTTATCGCGGCATAGCCGTTGTGATTTGACACGATGAAGCCAAACACATTGGAGGTCATCATACACAGTGAATCCCGCCTCAATACTTCATCACCGAATGGACAACAGCTATTGGTTAAAACTATTTGCCGGTTGTTAACCGACGCAACACTAAAATCTCCACCAATACGACGCTTTAAATCCACTAAAATGTCTGCAATAGTTTCCTTGTTAAATTGTCCGGTATTCAGAGACTTCTCGTATTCTATTTCAATTCTGCGCCCCAGTTCCTGGCCCACGATGGCGATAAACCCGGATGCTTCGTCGATACCCACGTTGTCTTCTAACGTGCCCGCTATCGTTCGGATCATTTGCCGGAAAAATTTATCGCTGTTCAGATCAACATCCAGATTTTTGATATCGATGCGCTGCTCGGCGGAAATTTCTGGCATACCTGCTCCAGTTGTCACAACAATTCGGAAACAGCAAACCTACTTTGTGTAAAACTCAAAGTCCAATTTTTCAACAGTGTCTAATTTTTCTAAAACGTCATGTAGAGCGTATTGACCTTTGCGGTACAATTTTGCAGCAGTCTGTGTGCAATTTAGACAAGGCGAATGCTTGAAGGTCTAGTGGTTCTAAATCAAAAGCATTCAACGCGGTATAAGTTGCACACAGGTGCCGCCCGAAGGGTTCGTCATATAAGCGCTTTACTCTTTGTCACAGTCCTTTGACTTAGTACCACTAGGCCTGCAGGACTGTTCCGCGATTAAAACGCTTATATTTAGAACAAATTTCGTACAGCAACGGTCATTACGCTCTAGTTTAGTCTAATTAATTTAATTTCACATAAATTGAATGTGAAGTGGTTCACTAATTGGGACTATAAAATTTACACAATTACTCTGCAGGTGTTGGCAAAACAAAGCTGAAGCAGGTTCCCCGGCCTTTTTCACTTATGACGGACAATGAACTGTCATTGAGCTCGATGAGTTTTTTACAGATAGCCAATCCTAATCCGGCGTGAATATGATGGTCTTTTTCACTGTTACTGGCCTGATATCTGGCTTCAAAAATATGCTGTATTTCATTGGCCGGAATACCAACGCCATTGTCCTCCACAGAAACTGCAACTCCATTACACTGGCTTACAATGCTAAGTGTAACTTTGCCGTTTTCCGGTGTGTGTCTGATAGCATTTTCTATCAGGTTGGTGAGCACCCGTTCTAATTTTCCAATGTCGGCATAGACGATGGCATCTGACTGTGCTGCCTGCACCGCTATTTCGATATTCTTTTCCCGGGCGTTCAGGGTAAATTTGGCGGCTATATCATGGATCAATTCCACAATGGGGAAGGGTTCTTTGTGCAGGGTTATCTGACCGGCTTCAATGTAGGCCAGCTCAAAAATCTGGTCGATGAGATGCTTCAGGTTCCTGGCGTTTTTCAGCGATATCTGAATAAAGCGTTCAGTGTCTTCCGGGTTTAAATTCTGATGGTTTAGCGCCAGAGTTTCTATATAACCTTGCAGGTTGGCCAGCGGAGTTCGCAAATCATGAGATAAATCCGCCAACAATGAACGGCGGCGGCTATCCAGTGCCTGCAAGGCTTCGAATTGCCCCTGAATATGGGCCACCATGTCATTGAAGGCACAGCCCAGTTTTTGCACTTCATCTATGCTGTTGCGATCCCACTGCATAGGTGAATACCCGGAGCGGCTGAGATCATAGTCTGCGGCTCGTACTGAATCCATTGCCAGTGTCAGTTTTTTCATGGGCTTGGTCAGCCACGCGAACAAACACACCATCAGCACTAAAAATAACACCAGAGTGGTAACACCCAGTAAGGTAAATTGCGCGAAGTTCTGGTCATGGGTGAGTTTTTTGATAATGGTATCGTACTGTTCACCGCCCAGAATAACGTACAAATAGCCCTGTTTCTGCTGCGCTTTGTAAACCGGAGCAACAGAGAAGATTTTGTCTTTTTTCGGATCTTTGGGGTTGCTGCCATAAATGGGCAACTGGTCCGGGTGTTGTAACAAACGCTCAATGGGTGGCAGGGCCACCTGCCGGGTTTTGACTTTGCCAGGTTGGGCATTAAAGGTCAGAATGTGACCTTCGATATCCAGATAGTAAAACTCAAAGTTGGGCCCCATCACCATCAGGGTATGAAACAAATTACCCAGCGCCTGGTAATCAAAAACGCCTTCTTTCAACAGCGGGTTGTCATCCACTAAATGTTGCGCCAGATTGAGATGCAGTTGTTGCTCTGCCTGATGTTGAGTGCGTTCCTGCATTGCGTTTGACCACCACAGGAAACTGCTGGTGATCAACAAAAATATACTGATGGTGGCCAGAGATAAGCGTTGATAAAAACACAGCTTCACGGTAGCTGCACACCTTCGGGGTTAAACTTATAGCCCACGCCCCAGACGGTCTGCACTATATTGGGTGATGCGGCATCCTTTTCAATTTTGGCCCGTAAGCGATTGATGTGAGAATTAACCGTATGTTCATAGCCATTGTGCGAGTATCCCCAGACCGATTCCAGTAACTGTGCACGACTGAACACCTGATTGGGATGTTTAGCCAGATACCACAGTAAATCAAACTCGGTGGCGGTGAGTTCCAAAGTATAACCGTTTAAGCTGGCAAGTCGGGCTTTGTGCTCAATGTGTAATATTCCGGTTTGCAGTGTCTCATCGAGGTTCTTAGGTGGCTGCTCCGCTAACTGACGAACCAATGTCACCTTGCGCAATTGTGAACGCACCCGGGCCTGTAATTCTCTGACACTGAAAGGCTTTGACATGTAGTCGTCGGCACCCAATTCCAGTCCCAATACACGATCGGTTTCGGAGTTTTTAGCGGTGAGCATTAATATCGCCTGAGCGGGCCTTTCCTGGCGGATGATGCGGCATATGTCTAAACCACTGAGTGAAGGTAACATGATATCCAGCAGCAAAAGATCAAAGTGTTCGGCCCTGGCTTTGTCCAGTGCCTGCTGTCCATCAATGCAGTGCTCTATGTCGATACCTAATTCAGCGAGATTTACCCGGATCAGGTCTGCAATATCAAGATCGTCTTCAACAATTAGTATTTTATGGCTCATGCTTATTCGCAATGTTTAAGTCAACGGGCTCAAACTGACCGGCGGGACAGTTTGAGCCTGGTATCAGGGAGATTATTCAGTTCGGCTTACGCTAATTTTTGCCACGGGATTGTCAAAGGCGTGAACTTTGTTGAGCACTGAACTGGTTAATCCATCTTCGGTAGCAACTATGCCTGGATGCATACTGACAAAATCCACATCGTCACGCAGTGCATCGAAACCGGTTCCACCATCTACAGGACCGGGAATAGTGCCGCTTGCTTCCGAGTTTTTTTCCGTACCTGAATCGTACACATGCGCCGTAGTACTCCAACTGTCACCGGGTGCCAGCTCTGCCAGATTGTGTGCATTGAGTCCGGTAAAGGCATCATTGGTGTTGACCAGCATCGTGATTACCGACAACAGCGGCATGTCATTGTCTTCAATACTGATAGAAATTGTTTCCGATGCACCAGGTGCTATAGGAGCAGCGCCGCTCTCCCCTGATTCCACCATGGAATGACCCAGGATAAAGCTGTTGTCACCGCCTTCTGCCAGATACTCCAGTTCTTCTGATGCGGACTCGCCGATAGTCCAGAATTGACCGGTACTGTGCAGTACCACTGCTACCGGGGACAGCGGCTGGGCATGGCTGAGATTAGTCACAGTGATCTCATAGCTACTGATAACCGGAGCCGGATCTTCGGCCGGGGGGACTTCGGTGGTGTCGTTGTTATCACTGCCGCAGGCTGACAGCATAAACAGGGCACTGAGCGGCAGCAGTTGTTTTTTGTAATGTGTTAGTTTCAGGTTTGTCATGACGGACTCCTACTGCACGGTAACAGTCAGTTTGGCGATGGGGTTTAACCAACGCTGCACACTGCTGTTGATATCACTGATACCACCATCATTCATGCTGTCACCGACATTACCCCGGTGGATATGCACGGTTGTATTGGTTTCCTCTGCGGTGACGCCACTACCCCCTGTCCCAACTAACGCTTCCAGCGGGGGCGGTACAGGCATTCCAGCTTGTCCCGGTGCACCGCTGCCGCGAATTTCATCATTGGCTTCAGTACCGGCATCGTAGGCATTGAGATACAGTGTGTAAGTACCCGCTTCGGTGGGGATGGTCCAGTTATCCAGGCCCACAAAGGCATCATTGGTGGGCAGTAACATGGAAGTCAGTGAGAGCACCGTGTTATTGGCATCGGTACTCAGCGCAAAGGAGCGGCTCATCCCTGGTGCTGTAAGCTCAGCCTGCACTTCGGCGGCATTGCCGTTAACACCGGCAATGATATTCGCTAAGCCGCTGATATCACCGCCTTCTGCCATCATTTGCAGTTCATCGGAGGCACTTTCACCGGTTTCGAACAACGACGACTCAGCAGGGTGTGCGGCGACCAGAATCGGGGTGAAGTAAATCCCCTGGGTCAGATTTTGAAATTCGATGTTGAGTTCCGCGGCATTGGCAGCAGCGCCAGACAGCAAGGCAGTGGACAATATCAGGTTACGCAGTTTCATAATTTTCCTCGGATTGGTTTTAATCAAACAACGGGAAAAGTATGAAAAACAGTTATCGCAAAAGTATCACGGAAGTATGACAAATTCCTTCTAAGTTACTCACGATATGTTCAGGAAACGTCAGGGTTTGGTGCATTACAGCCCCGGTAGGGGCTGTTAGCTAAACATTGAAGGCCTCGCTAATACAACATAGCGTATAGTTTACGGCGGTAGGTACCAGCCAGACTGTCGCCCTCGGGCAGGGCATTGATGGCATCAATCAACAGTTTGCGGGCTTCGCCAAAATTCAGGTCTTTTTGCAGTACTTTGAGAAGTAACGCCAGACCTTCTTCCTGGCGATTATTTTGCTGGTACTGCACTGCCAGGTCTATTTTGGCTTGTAAATCGTCGGGGTTTTTCTCCACGACCTCTTCCAGGGCAATGATTTCAGGCGACTGAGAGGCCTTTTCTGCCAGTTCCAGTTTGCCGCGCAGCGTTTGATAATTGGCA
>NZ_JAJEWQ010000004.1:567118-604835 GCF_020687805.1 Planctobacterium marinum
CCCTGATCCACCATTAAGACGCTATCCAGCAATTCTTTGGCCTGATTCAAACGACCCAATTCCAGATAGGTATCAATCAGGGCAAACTTGATATCGACTCTATCTGGCGCGGCTTCGTACGCGGTTTTCAGCAGGGGAAACGCTTCGTCATATTTGCCTTCAGCCAGTAACTCACCGGCCTGAATCAACAAACCATCTTCGACTTTTGGCAGGTGCTTTTCCAGCAGGCTTCTGATCTCACCTTCGGGTTGGGCTCCGGTAAAGCCGTCGACGGGCTGACCATCTTTGACCAGGATAACCGTGGGTAAGTTACGAACCCCAAACTGCATGGAGATGGCCTGTTCCTGATCACAATTCACTTTGGCCAGCAGCAGGTCGTTGGGATATTCGCTGGCAATCTTTTCCAGTATGGGCATCAAGGATTTACAGGGTTCACACCAGTCGGCCCAGAAGTCCACCATGACCAGGCGTTGTTGTGACTCTTCCAGAACAATTTGCTGGAAGTTTTCTGGTGTCATATGCACGATATTGCTGGCTACTTGTTCCACAGGGTTTCCTTTAACGAGCTTAAGTTGCTTTCTATGTATGGGCTGTCAGTCACAATACAACCAGAATGTCGTATCAGTGACAGAGTTTTAGTATAGCTGTGCTACATTGATTATGGGATTCACTGTTGAGATAGCCTTATGTCAGACACCGCCACGGAAAAAAAATATCAGACCTTTGCGGAATTTTATCCATTCTATCTGGCTGAACATGCAGATATCACCTGTCGTCGCCTGCATTTTGTCGGTTCCTGCCTGGTGTTGCTGTGCCTGGTCAGTGCCATTGTTACCGGTAACTGGATGCTGCTTTGGTTGCTGCCGGTCATCGGTTATGGGTTTGCCTGGGTGGGCCATTTCTTTTTTGAGAAAAACCGCCCTGCTACTTTTACCTATCCGTTGTATAGCCTGGCGGGTGACTGGGTAATGTTTAAGGATATTCTGATCGGGAAAATTAAGTTTTAACAGTGATATTGAATACAGGTAACCCGCCAGATTTGTTCCGGAAGTCTGTAAGCTTCAAATCAGTCCCGCTCTGATTTTAATCACAAAAAGTGTTTAGTCGGCAGGCTGTGACGCTATTACCTGATACGCGTCAGTTGCGTATAGCGGCACGGTTGACAGGCTGTGTTTAAAGCTGCCGGAAGTTTCTTTGGTGGAGTAGGCCACATACAGTAAGGTTTGATTTTCAGCATCGTAAACACGGCGGATTTTCATGGTTTTAAAGAAGATGCTTTTGGACTTACGAAACAGCACTTCACCGGATTCGCTTTTGTCTATTTTGGCAATCATGGCTGTTGTAATCGGACCGGTTTGCCGACAGGCGATTGAGCTGTCTGACGGGTCAGCGAAACTGAGATCCGCTTCAATGCTGGAAACATGACAGGTAACCCCCGTCACTACCGGGTCACGAAAAGCATCCAGTTTGATGTCCTTGGTGGTAAAGACACCCAGGGAGATATCGCCCACTTCATTGCGGTTGCAACCAAACAGCACAAGGCTGAACAAAAAGAGTACAGACAGTTTTTTCATTGGAATATTCTAATTGCAGTGATGTGCCAGACATTCTTAATCATTTTGTGTGAAATGCAAGTATCAGGGAACTAGAGGGAACTAGAGGGACACCCATCACTAAATTAACCTAAATTACGCAGAAAATTAAGCAGACACCCATAACAACATGGTTTCGGTTGTGGCGAGGAAAATTAGGGTGACACCCATAGAAACCCCTGGTGGTTGTTTCTTACCACGGTGTCAGGTTGACAGTTCAGTGCTTTGACGTTGCTTCTACGAAGGGGAGCTCCCCTTCAACCCCCATTGCCCCTGACGCGAGACAACATAAGCCTCAAGGGCAGAACCTGAGGAACGTCAATGATAGTGCGTCCCTGCACTGGCATTGACTTTGGCATCATCCCTGATGCCAATCCTCAGGTTTTGTCTGCCCTATCAGCTTATCTCGAGAAAGGGGCGGATTCGTGTGGACTTCGGATACAACCGCGACGGGGTGTTTTATCATTTTAAAGTGGGTGTCCTGCTATGGTGAGCGCCCCGACAATAATATCAAATAGAGTAATATTGGTTGTTTCTTACCACGGTGCCAGGTATACAGTTCAGTGCTTTGACGTTGCTTCTTCGAAGGGGAGCTCCCCTTCAACCCCCATTGCCCCTGACGCGAGACAACATAAGCCTCATGGGCAGAACCTGAAAACCGTCAATGATAGTGCGTCCCTGCACTGGCATTGACTTTGGCATCATCCCTGATGCCAATCCTCAGGTTTTGTCTGCTCAATCAGCTTATCTCGCGAAAGGGGCGGATTCGTCCGGACTTCGAACACAACCGCGACGGGGTGTTTTATCATTTTAAAGTGGGTGTCCTGCTATGGTGGTGATGGTGTTTAACAATTTTAAAGTGTGTGTCCTGCTAAGTTTTGCCATTCACATCAAGGCGCAGTTGGTGTCCTCACAATGATATTAAACAGAGCAACATTGGTTGTTTCTTACAACGGTGTCAGATTGACAGTCCAGTACTCTGACGTTGCTTCTTCGAAGGGGAGCTCCCCTTCAACCCCCATTGCCCCTGACGCGAGACAACATAAGCCTCAAGGGCAGAACCTGAGGAACGTCAATGATAGTGCGTCCCTGCACTGGCATTGACTTTGGCATCATCCCTGATGCCAATCCTCAGGTTTTGTCTGCCCAATCAGCTTATCTCGCGAAAGGGGCGGATTCGTCCGGACTTCGAATACAACCGCGACGAGGTGTTTTATCATTTTAAAGTGGGTGTCCTGCTACGGTGTTAAAGTGTCCTGCTATGGTGCGTCATGGGCAGAACCTGAGGAACGTCAATGATAGTGCGTCCCTGCACTGGCATTGACTTTGGCATCATCCCTGATGCCAATCCTCAGGTTTTGTCTGCCCAATCAGCTTATCTCTCGAAAGGGGCGGATTCGTCCGGACTTTGAACACAACCGCGACGAGGTGTTTTATCATTTTAAAGTGGGTGTCCTGCTATGGTGTGTTATCATTTTAAAGTGGGTGTCCTGCTACGGTGTGGAAATGTGAGTGTATGGAACTGAATTAATCATTTACAAATAACGGCGTTGACTTAAAACGCCTGGTGCAGCAGGATAACCCAATGAACGCAAATCTTTCGCAACACACAGTGAGCATTATTATCATCATTCCTTAGGAATGGTGGGATTTGTGATGTCTTCATAATTTAACAAACCCGCCCAGGAGGCGGGTTTGTTGTTTCTGCCTCCAGGGTCATATTCTAGAGAGAGGAGTCAGGATGAAAAAAGTCGCAGTATTCGGTAAACCCGCTAACGGTAAATCAACCTTGAGTAAAAAGTTGGCGGTGGCAACAGGCATTCCTTTGTATGCGCTGGATTCTATTTTGTACCAGGCTGATGGCGAAGAAGTCTGCCGGGACCAATACGAACAACGCCATGAAGCTATTCTGGATTCCGGCTCCTGGATCATTGAGGGATTTGCACCTATGAATTCCCCGAACTCTTTTTACCGGCGTCTGGAAGCGGCGGATACCTTAATTTATATCGATTTACCCTATTCGGTGACCTATTGGTTGGTAACTAAGCGATGTCTGAAAGGTTTGTTTGTTAAACCAGAAGGCTGGCCACAGAGGAGTTCAGTATTAAAGGGAACGCTGGAAAGTTTTAAAGTACTAAAGCGTTGTCCCGGGTTTTGGAACGAGGTTTTTTTACAAAGAATCAGACAACAATCAGCGAACAAGACGTTGCATGTAATACGTTCAGTATCACAACTGAATGGCTTTGTTGAAAAATACGGGAAGTAGATTCGAGGTTTAAAAAAGGGAAGGAATGGTGCCGACTGCCGGAGTCGAACTGGCGACCTACTGATTACAAGTCAGTTGCTCTACCAACTGAGCTAAGTCGGCACACTAAAACCTTATTGCGATGTTGCTGAGCAACAAAGCGGGCGCCATTTTAGCGGTGCCCTTTTTTTTGTCAAGCAGAAACAGAATAAAGCGTTTAATATTTTTGTAGTTTTTGTGCTTCGGCTTCCAGTAGCGGGAAACTTTCTTGTGGCAGGTGCTTTGCCAGGTCCAGTAAACGCGCCGCCAAATCCTGATTGTTTTTGGCGCTGATGTTGAAATGTCCTAACTTGCGTTTGGCTCTGGCGGATTTGCCATACCAGTGGATATGACACCCGGGTATGGCCAGCATATCCCGGCTAAAACTACCGCAACCGATGATATTGACCATTGCTGTCGCTGAGCGTACCTCTGTTGAACCCAGTGGTAACCCGCACACTGCGCGCAGGTGATTTTCAAACTGGCAGGTGTCCGCGCCTTGCATGGTCCAGTGACCAGAGTTGTGTACTCTGGGAGCAATCTCGTTTACCAGCAGTTGTTCGCCAACCTGGAAAAATTCAACCGCCAACACCCCGATATAATTCAGCTTTTCAGCCAGTTTTACGAAGATCTCCTGGGCCTGAGCCTGTAGCGCTTCGGATACTTCAGGAGCGGGTGCCAGGGTCAGGTGTAATTGTCCTTCGTGGTGGTGATTTTCCACCAGTGGATAGAAGGCAAATTCGCCTTTTTCTGAACGCACCCCAACCAGTGACACTTCGCGGGAAAAATTAATCATCTTTTCAACGATAATAGGCACATTTTGCAAATCCAGTTTGCTCAGTGTTTGCGCTAAGGCCGCGATGTCATCAGGCTGTTTTAACCGCCACTGACCATAGCCATCGTAGCCATCACGACTGGCTTTGAGTACCAGCGGTGTGTTGAGCTTTTGCACTATATCCGGTAGCTCACTGACGTTGCGCATGACCTGATATTCGCTGGTAGCGATCCCCAGTTCGCTGAGCAAGCCTTTTTCTTTAACCCGGTCAGCACCGGTGCGGATGGCGGCGATACTGGGTTTTAGTTTGCCAGATTCATCAGCCAGTTTTAACAGGTGTTCCGGCACGTGTTCAAATTCCGCCGTGACCACATCGGCATCGTCGATGGCTTCCTGCAACGAAACTGTGCTGGGCGCTTTACTGATAGGGTTGATTACCTGATCTTTGTTCACGTCGACGGCTCTGACGTGAATGCCCAGAGGACACCCGGCCAAATACATCATGCGGGCCAGCTGCCCGCCGCCGTAAACAAGCACCTTCATTCGGATAACTCCAGTTTACCTTGTTCCAGTACGGTTTTTGTTTGGTTTTCGCGGAAAGCTTTGATTCTGTCTCGCAGATTGGCATCGTTATTGGCCAGCATTTGCGCAGCAAATAATCCAGCGTTGGCTGCACCTGCTTCGCCAATTGCCAGGGTGCCTACCGCAACGCCTTTGGGCATTTGTACAATAGACAATAATGAGTCCAGGCCACTTAACTGCGAGGAGCGCACCGGTACACCCAATACGGGCAAATGGGTGTGGGCAGCAATCATGCCCGGTAAGTGTGCGGCACCACCTGCACCGGCAATGATGACTTCAATGCCATTGTCGGCTGCAGTTTCTGCAAACTCGGTGAGTAAATTGGGGGTGCGATGCGCTGACACTACCTGAGCTTCGTATTCGACTTCAAGGTCCCGTAACATTAACGCCGCCTTTTGCATAGTGGGCCAGTCAGATTTAGAGCCCATTACGATCGCAACTTTTGCCATGTATACCTCGGTTTTACGCTGTGGAAAAAATGCGAATGATAGCGCACTTCCTCCCTCCGAAACTAGCAATCTGAACAAATATTTGCTGCCAGGGCGGCCAAATTATCAAAAGTTAGCAACTTTCATAAGAATGCAACACAAATGTGGGAGTTTCACCCAGGCCGCTGTCGGCGGTGAAAACCATCAGGGGTGCAGAACTGGCCACCAGCAATTTTATCTGCTCACCCATTGGCAAAAATTAACTGACGTTTGGTTGGATTATTTGATGATGCACTCTACGGCTCACGAGCCGCACAAAAATACCCAGGCGCTGCTGGGCAAGTCTTCTAAAAATGCTAAAAACTGGGCACTGTTGCTACTTTTGGTCTATGGCATTTTAGTTGCGGTTACCGTGATCGGCACGGGTTTTAAGTTAGCCACCGGAGATCATGCCAGAGAATTGTTTGAGTTCGCATCTAATCCGGTTTTGGGCTTGATCATTGGGATGGTGTGTACAGCTTTAATTCAGTCCTCCAGTACTGTGTCATCGATCATTGTTGCCATGGTCGCCGGCGGATTGCCCATCACCATTGCTATCCCGATGATTATGGGGGCGAATATCGGCACCAGTATTACCAGTACTCTGGTGAGTCTGGGGCACATTGCCGACAAAAAAGAATTTCAACGGGCGTTCGCTTCGGCCACCATTCACGATTTTTTCAACCTGTTAAGTGTGGTCATCTTCTTACCACTGGAAATCGCCTTTAATCTGCTGGAACGGTTAAGTGGATTGCTGATGGATTTGTTGTATGTCGGAGGGGGATTTTCACTGGGAGGTTTTAATCCGCTGAAAGCCATTACCAAACCCGTGGCAGAAGCGTTAAAAAACACTTTAGCTTTTTTACCGGATCTATGGGCCGGGGCCATTATGGCGATATTGGGCGTTGGTTTAATTATCCTGTCGATTACTTTTATGGGTAAAACCATGAAAGCGCTGATGGTCGGCAAAGCAAAAGATATATTGCACAGCAGTATCGGCAAAGGGCCGGTTAGTGGTATCGCATCCGGCACGTTTATTACGGTGCTGGTGCAATCCTCCTCCACAACAACCTCGTTAATTGTACCTTTAGTGGGTACCAATGTGCTGACCCATCGGGATATTTATCCGTTTGTTTTGGGGGCGAACATCGGCACCTGCATCACCGCGCTGATCGCAGCGCTGGCGGTTACCGGAGCCAACGCGGGATTTGCGTTGCAAATAGCCCTGGTGCATTTGCTCTACAATGTGCTGGGCGTATTGCTTATTTATGGCGTCAAATACTTACGAGAATTGCCGATTTTGTTTTCCCATCAGTTGTCTTTAAAAGTCGCAGACAGAAAGGCATGGGGCCTGGCTTATATTTTAGGATTGTTCTTTGTTTTGCCGCTTTCGGCAATCTTGCTAACCAACTAGCCCCAAAAGCGATTTAACTGCCAAAGGGGCTGCAATGTCGTTTGTTTTAAGCTGTTTGTAGTTTCCAGCGCAGTTCCTGCCCGGCAAAGAAGGGCACGATGGGGTTGCCATTGGGCAGGATAATGGATTCCGGTACGGTCCAGTTTTCCTGTACCAGGGTAATACTGCTCTTGTTTCTGGGTAACCCGTAAAAATCCGGACCATAGAGGCTGGCGAAGCCTTCCAGTTTATCCAGTGCGTCCAGGTCTTCGAATATCTGCGCGTATAGCTCTATGGCGCTCCAGGCGCTGTAGCAACCGGCACAACCGCAATCACTTTCTTTTTTGCTCTTTTCATGAGGAGCCGAATCGGTTCCCAAAAAGAATTTGGAATTTCCGGATTGCACCATGGCCCGCAGCGCTTGCTGATGAGTATTGCGCTTTAACACCGGCAGGCAATAATTGTGTGGCTTAATCCCACCTACCAGCAAATCGTTGCGGTTGAGCAACAAATGTTGTGGCGTAATAGTGGCGGCAATATTGTCGCCGGCATTGGCCACAAACTCAGCCGCATCAGCGGTGGTGATGTGCTCTAACACGATTTTCAGTTTAGGAAAGTCTCTGACAATCTGTGACAGGTGCTGCCCGATAAATTCTTTTTCGCGGTCAAATATGTCGATATGGGATTCGGTTACTTCACCGTGTACCAGCAACAACATGCCACAGTCCGACATTGCCTGAAAAACCGGATACAGGGTTTGCAACGAAGAAACACCGTCCTCAGAATTGGTAGTGGCGCCGGCCGGATAGAGTTTAGAGGCCAGGATACCGCCAGCTTTTGCCTCCTGGATGATTTCCGGAGTTGTGCTGTTGGTCAGATACAAGGTCATCAATGGCGTAAATGCCTGTCCCGATGGGATCGCACATTCAATGCGTTCGCGATAAGCATTGGCAGAATTCAGATCGGTTACCGGGGGAGCCAGATTCGGCATAACAATGGCGCGGCTGAAACAACGGGAAGTTGCAGGCACCGTTTCTGCCAGCATATCGTTGTCTCTGAAATGTAAATGCCAGTCGTCTGGGGTCGTGATTGTGAGATGGGTCATGTAAAGTCCTGATAGTATATCTAAAGCTACCTGTTGGTTTTATTATCGGTTGTATAAACCAAATTGCCACTTGCCGGACATCCTGATACCGGGATTTTGTCCTGACGCTATGGTTTCTGACAGAAAAGTGTGCCAATGTTGGTCTTACCCGTCATTATATGCAATTTTACGCGTTAGCTCACTCATAACATGACCGCCCAAATCAGTCTGGCCTCTTTGCTGCCTGCCGAAAAGCAAAAACCGCACATTATTCTACCGATTCGTTTGATTGATAAGATTATGGGCTTAGCCAAAATGCAGCGCCTGTACGAAGACAATCAAATGCAGGGCCTGTCAAAGCAGGAGTTTGCTGATAAGTTATTGTCAGTGCTGGATATTGTGCTTGAAGGGGACACTGAATTGTTGTCCAAAATTCCGCCTTCTGGTCCCCTGGTGATTGCCAGTAATCATCCATTTGGTGGACTGGAAGGGGTCATATTAGCGCGCCTGATCAGTCAGGTTCGGCCCGATTTAAAGGTACTGGCGAATATCGGCCTGCAAATATTTGCAGAAATTCAGGACTATTTTATCTTCACAAATCCGCTGTCGGAGCGTGACCCCCGCAATGGGCCATCGCTGCGCAGCAGTATGGCCCATGTAAAGTCTGGTGGTGCCTTGCTGTTATTTCCTTCCGGTAAAGTCAGCTATAAAGACCGGCAACAAAATCGCGTGGTAGAACATCCCTGGAACCGCCTGGTTGGAAAGCTGGTACACAGTGCCCAGGCGCAATTTTTACCTGTCTGGGTGGAAGGGCAAAACAGTGACCTGTTTTACCGTATTGAAGCTATTTATTATCCATTGCGCATGTTGTTTCTGGGCAGGGAGCTGCTCAATAAAACCCGAAGTCAGGTGCAGTTGCGCGCGGGAAATCCACTTAAAGCGGCTGAGCTGGCGGCTAACAAGGGGCCTCAGGAGCAGGCTGATCTGGCCCGTTGTCTGAGTATTGCCTGCTCCAAATCCTGGTATCAGGCCTGGCCTGAAACTGATAGCGCTCAATTTAAACCCCTGGCGACAGCTACCTGCGCTGAAGAAATTCTGGCCCAAATTGCCAACTTGCCAGCGGAACAACACCTGGTGGCGTACAAAGAGTTTGACGTGTATTACGGTTTTCAGGCGCAAATCCCCGCCGTAGTGCAGGAGATCGCACGCTTGCGGGAGTGGGTATTCAGAGCGCACAATGAAGGTAGCGGAGAGCCGCAGGACACCGACAAATTTGACGCAACTTATACTCAATTGTTTATTGTTAATCGTGAAGAAGGGCGCATTATTGGTGCCTACCGCATGGGCCAAACCGATAAATTGCTGGCAGACAGTGGTGTCGACGGATTGTATTTGTCACAGATGTTTGAATTTGCGCCTGACTTCTGTAACCGGCAAGCGCCCTGTCTGGAAATGGGCCGGTCGTTTCTGATCCCGGAATATCAGCGCAGTTATTATGGCCTCTATTTGTTGTGGCGTGGTATCGGTGCTTTTGCCAGCAAGTTCCCACAATATCGCCGCCTATACGGAACGGTTTCATTAAGCAAATTGTATGACAAGCGCAGTATTTCGCTGATGGAAAAGGCTCTGGTTACGCCACTGACTTCGGTAAAAGCCAGGACTCCCTGGGATAAACCCTTACACCCGGATCTGGCGCAGTTTGCGCAGCAGTATTCGTTACAGGAGCACCTGTCAGCCTTCTTAAAAACCCTGGAGCCAGACGCCAAAGACGTCCCGGTATTGGTGAAACACTACAAAAAACTGGGTGCTCAGTTTTACTGCCTGGGCCTGGATGATAACTTTGCCGGTACACCGGGTTTGTTGTTATGCGTGGACTTGCTCAATATGCCGGACAAAGCCGGCAGGCAGTATTTGGCTGATGGCTGGGACGCGTTCAAAGCGTATCATCTTTAACCGGCTAAACCGCTGCGCTGAAAGCTGGCGGTGGCCGGGGCAACACCAAAGCTATCACTCAAGGTTATGCCCTGAGAGCGGGCAATGAGCTTCAGTGAAAAATAGTGATGCACTGCATGGCTGGATACGAATACCAGCTCTCTGCCCAGGGTTGATTCGCCGGCGTAATCTTGTTGAGTACTGACCGATATTTCTGAAATAACACTGACCGTTTGCTGTAAATCTGTTTCGGTGAGTTGGTTTAACCAGTCGGCAATGTAACTCAGCTGTTGTAGCGCGGCCTCGGTGTGGTTTTCCGATTCGCCAAACCTGTGCCGTTTATTGTAGTTAATCACTTTGTCCGTTGCCTGTATCAACGCGAGATAGTGGTCGATAACATGGCGCATATGCGCTCCGGCACTGCTGTTAAACAGTGGTTTGGAGACGTGATTGTACTGCTCGTCGCTTAACTTTTTCAGGTAATACTTACCCTGTTCAATGATTTCAAGTTGACTGGCTATCATTATATCGCGCTTTAGTTATTGTTTGGCATTAGCGTCATGGACCAGCTTAGTCAATAACTACTTTCATTGCCAAAGGAAATTTAAACGGCACCGGTTTGTTCAGATAAAATCCTGACCGGTTGGTATAAATTGACTTTTCGACTACCTTTACTGGGGAGCCAATTTTTTACATTCTCTGGAGGTTTGGTGACAGCATTTCGGGTTAGCGGAGATGGGTTCAGAAGAATACCAGGAATCGTCAGGGGCCTGATTGGGGTGATGTTCACCTTAAGCGTCAGCATTGGGTTTGCCGGCGCAGAATCTCATTCCTGGCGCGTGGTCACCGAGATATTGCCGCCACTGCAGGTGAAGGAGCAGGGCTTGCTGGCCGGGCCCGCAATCGACAAAGTCAGGGCATTACTGGAAAGTACCGGCATTGATGCGCCTATCGAGGTGTTCCCCTGGGCGAGAGCTTACGATCTGGCTCAGTCCCGCAAAAATACCCTTATTTTTTCCATGGCCCGTTATCAATCCAGAGAGCAGATGTTTCACTGGATTGGTCCACTCGGGCAAATTCAATTTAGTTTCGTGGCCCTTGCTGATCGCGAAGAAATCCAGATTAATTCCAAAGAAGATACTAAACAGTGGGTACTGGGAACGGTGCGCAACGACGTAATCCACGACTGGCTGAATCAACAGGGATTCACAGAAGACGAGCACTTTGTGATCCGCAGCGATTTACACGAACTGGCAGAGTTGCTGTACAAAGGGTTGATCGATGGATTGTTGGTTAACAAAGAGATTATTAAGATTATCGCGGCGCAAAAAGGCTATGACCCTGACCGCATCCGGGCCTGGTACCAACCACAAGGGTTGAGTACCAGTCTTTATCTGGCGGCCAGTCTTGATTCTGATATGGCCATGGTGGAAAAGCTCAAAGCGGCGTTTTAGCCGCTAACTTCATTTCCCTGAACGTACCGGTTGGCAAAATCCGGTCATCACTGTTGTAGCAATGCCAGGGCACCATACAATCCGGATTTGTCTCCAAGACCGGGCTGGCAGATGAGATCCCCAAATTGCACACCATGGGGCAGTGTCAGGTACTGATTAAGGCTGCTTTCGGTGTATTTGCGTACGTCTTCCAGCAGCCCCGGCTTATGCATAACACCCCCGCCCAACACAATCTTATGCGGACTGTAATTCAACAAAAGATTGTGACAAAAAGTGCCCAGCACCTGGGCCTGAATCTGCCAGGCCCGGTGATCGTCAGGCAAGGTTTCAGCCGGCTGTTGCCAGATTTGTGACATGGCATAGCCTGATGCTAAGCCACTAACGCAACTGCCGTGAAACGGACATACTCCTTTAATACCGTCTATCTCACCAATAATCATATGACCGGCTTCTGCGTGGATCAGGCCGTGGATTGGTTTGCCATTGATCACAATACCTGAACCGATTCCGGTACCTATGGTGACATACACCACCACTTCGCAATCCTGTGCGGCACCCCAGCGATATTCCGCCAGGGCGGCAGCGTTGACATCGGTATCCAGTGTAACTTTACAGTTAAGTGCCTCCGACAATACCTGACTCAGCGGCGTATTGCTCCAGTGGGGTTTTGGCGTGGCCGTGATATAGCCAAAAGTGGGCGAGTCGGGTTTGAGATCCAAAGGACCAAAGGCTGCTATTCCCATTCGGGAAAATGACAGGCCAGCTTGCTTTTGCTCATTAAAAAAGTCCACACAAGCAGACAGGGTCTGCTCTGGTGTGGTAGTGGGGATGCGGATGGACGCCGCGATGTCCCGGTGTTTGTCGATGATGGCACAGTTAAATTTGGTACCACCGGCCTCGATAACGGCGAAGTATTCAGTCATTAAATCAGATCCTGTAAATTGCCGGAAACGCGTTCTCAGGCAGTTGCTAAACTAGTGTTGGTATTCAGTGCGTTCGATTTCCGCGAGTCGCTCTTCTGTGGGATTACGTAAATAATTGTATAAAAACCCAAAAAACAGCAGGGCGGTGAATCCCGCGGCCACCATAAAGCCGTATCTGGCGTCGCCGCCGTTGGCATCACTGACAATACCCATAATGAGCGGACCGGCCGCTGCACCGGCGGCAGTGAAAAACAAAATGACGCCCGCGACGGTGCCATGTTCGTGTTTTGGAAAACAACTGATGCCCTTGGAGTTAATGGTGGGGTAGATAACCGACATAAAAATGCCGGACAAGGGAAACAGAAACACTGCCAGTGGTGGCCCACCCCATAATCCGCCGAGAAAACAGACTAAGATGGCCAAACTGAACATCAGCATGACAACCGCCCAGTTAAAGTGTTGCATCATCCAGATACCCACAAAACGTCCCAGCGCCCGGAGGGAGAAAAACGCCGATACTGCGTACATGGCCAACATTTTTTCCGGGCCTTCGGTGTAACAGTCAAAAGTGGTAGTAAGATCTGAGGCGCTACACACCAGGTAGCTGGGCATCCAGACGTAAATGGCACTTTCGGCAGCGACATATAAAAAGGCTGCAACCGAAAAGCCCATTGCATAAGGGTTGGTTAACAGCAGCAGACTGCGTTTAACATCAATAGGTTGGTCTGGTTTTAATCCCTGGCTGTGGTCGGGATAATCGGCTTTCCAGGCCATAATAATCAGCAAGGTACACAAGGCTCCGGCCAGAACATAAAGCCACTTCCAGTCCACCCCTTCGCGAATTAACCAGGCAACGATTAGTGGCCCGATAATGGCGCCAACACCAAAAAAGGCTTCGGCGCCATTCATGGTTCCGGTGTGCTCTTTTGTGGAGGTAGAAATGTCGCCAATCAGCGCCAGTGCGGCAGTTTTAAATATGCCAACTGCCAAACCTGAAATGGTGATCAGGCCCAAAATGAAGGTAAATGAGGTGCCTAACAAAAACAGGTAACAGGACGCCGCGAACAGTGCCAGCCCCAGAATGATGGTTTTTTTGCGCCCAAACTTATCGGCCAAAAAGCCCAGAAACAAACCTGAAAAGGCGACACCCACCATAAACAATGAGTGCATCAGACTGGCCTGGGTGTTATTGACATCAAATTCCCGTTTTAATTCTTTGATGATTTCACCCACCGAATCTGAGGTCATGGCAAACATCATGAACATCAGGTAGGTCAGCCAACGGATCAATTGTAAATTGCGTTGATGTTGTGCCTGCAGATCAGACATGGGATTAATCCTCCGGAGCAAAATCGGCTAGTTCGTATTGCGTTTTTACCTTATTGGCCGCTTTGGGTAATCCGCCGCGGCCAGCGTTTTATCAGAATTGGTATTTCAACGTTACCGACGTAGTACGGCCGTTGATTGCTCTGGCACGGATGATATCCGATGCTGCTGCACTGCCTTCCTCGGCTTCGGTAATACCGACTTCATCAAACAGATTATTGACGTTCAATGCCACAGTCAGGCTATCTGTAATACTGTAGTCCAGAAAGGCGTTCACCTGAGTGTAACCATCGAATTTCAGATCATTGTTGTCCTGGGCATAGGCGTCAGTGGTACCGATTAGGTTAAGTCCGGCACTGCCACTGTCAAACTGATAGGTACCGGTTAACTGATAGATCACATCAGCCTGACGGCGCGGCGTATTGCCTTCAACTGCCGGATTAAGCGCATCTTCAACAATTTCTGCATCGGTCCAGGTAAAGCCGCCTTTAAAGGTCCAGTCGTTGACTACATAGGCCGCTTCCACTTCAACTCCCAGGGCTTCATATACCCGGTCAAAGAAGTTCTGGGTGGTGGCTTCGAAGTTTTGTTCTTCGGTTTCGGCATAAAAACCGGTTACGAATAAACCTAAACCGTCCTGACGATACTTCAGACCTAATTCGTACTGATCCACCATATCAACGGCGTCTTCTTTGGCAACAGAGCCGTCAGGACGTACTTTGCCGAACAACAGACGGTCAGCATTAGCGCGACCACCCTGGCTGATGCGCCCAAAAACCGCCATGTCATCATCAATGCGATAGTTGGCACCAATCGAATAGGAATTGTAACTCCAACTGTAATTGACCGGCGAAACGTTGGCCTGGTCCGCTGAAGCGACATTTTGTTCCGGAACAGAAATAACACCATCGCCATTCATATCAATGCTACTGGTGACCGCCCCGGCATAAGAGCCTGTGGCATCTCCGGCGTCATGGCGGTAACTGGCCTCTAAACTCCAGTTACCAAACTCACCCGCAACCTCAATATAAGGGGCGTCGAGGTTATACTGGGTGTCGTAATTGCGCTGACAACAATTACCCCAAAACGGCACACCATAAGCATAAAGTCCATTGTCTGAATAGGCGGTACCATCCTGTGCCACCACATCTAACAAGGCGGCATTATCGCCTTTGACTTCCATCAGATAGGAATTCCACAACCAGGACATTTTCAGGTTCTGGCGGGCTTTGTAGTAACCCAGGGTGAGCGAGATGTTGTCAAAATCGCGGGATAGTTTCAGGTCGTTGGCGTAGGAGTCGAAGTCTTCCATTTCGACATCAAAAGTGTGTACCCGCATCACCAAACCATTGCCGGTGGTATCCGAGAATGTCTGCCCGGCTGAAGGGCCATTGGCATAAACTAATCCGGCCCCTTCACCGGCAATACTTTGCGCGATGCTGCTGGCTCCACCGACTTCCGCCGGAAACGGGGCGATAAACTCGCCGGAAACGCTGGATTTGCGGAAGCGGTTAATCATTTGCCAGTCTTCACCCAGGTCAAAATTGGCTTCAAATCCGATACTGTTCACCACCGGATGCATGCCGTTGCGCAGGTCGCCACGACTGATTTGGCCGTCGCCGTTTATGCGCAGCGTATCCTGTAAGTACACAGAGTGGGGCGTGTCAGCCTGAGCATCGAAACCCTCTATGGAGTCGCCATTGGCATACATGGGCATGGGTAAATAGCCGGTGCTCTTATCATCCAGATGTTTGACATAAACCCGGACGAACCCGGCTTCAAAGTCTTTGGTGAAGTTGGCCTTAATCTGACTTCCGGAGTTGCCGTTATAGCCGGTTTCTCTTGGACCTTCGCCTTCCCGGAAGAAACCACCGATGTGGAAACGGGTAGAATCATTGATGTAATCGCCGTATTCAAAATCGGTGCGGAAACTGTCGTAATCCAGGCCAAAGGTGGTAGCCACGCTACCGCCTCCAAAATCCCCGGTTTTACTGATAAAGTTGATTACACCGCCCGGTGAGTTACTCACCATAGTGGAAGATGAACCACCGCGAATGGCTTCAATGCCGGAGATAGTCGAATCAGCGCGAATGAAAATATCGGCATTCCCAAACGCAACATCACCAAACTGCATTACCGGCAACCCATCTTCCTGCAGTACCAGAAATTTTGCACCGCCGGCGGCCACCGGTAAACCGCGCACGGCGATATTGGCGTTGCCTTCCCCGCCGGTGGATTCAGAGCGAATACCCGGAATAGAGCGGAATATCTCTGCGGTCGCTCTGGGGGTGGCCACGGCGAAATCACCCGGGCTTAGCGTACTGGACGAGACACTGGAGTCCATACGGGATGTGGCGCGGGCAGAGCCGGTAACCATAATTTTCTCAAAGTCCAATACATCAGCAGTGCTGTCTTGCGACTCCGCTTCCTGACCGTTAACCAGTATAGGGCTGGCAGTTAATGCGAATGCGACAGCCATGGCAATGGGGTTGCGTTGCTTGCTCATCTTATTCTCCTACAAAAAATAGCATAGTGTGTGTTTTGGGAATTGCTTAAGTTATTGCGGCCAAAACACAACACTTGACCTTTTAACTTAAACGATTAAGATAAAGTTAACAGAACAATTAACAAATGTAAAACACATGTTAATTAAAACTTTTGTCTGATGGTGGCCTGGTGCAAAAGTTATATAATAAATTTAGCTAAAACGATTAAGTTGGTGTACCTATGAATATTGCAAAAGAAGCGAAATTGACACTTTCCAGACTGGATGTGGAGTCTTTTTTAAGTGGTGTAAAAGCACCTGAAAAAAACGCCTTTCGCCAGCGTCTGGAAGATCAGTTTGAAACCCTGTTTGCATTATATTTGGAGCTTTATGGCCACAGATATGATTTTCACTACCATTTACAGACCCTGATAAAAAATTTGGCAGCAGGGTATAAATCCCGATCCGCCAGCTTAAAACGCAAAGACAAACAGCGCCTGCAACAACCCAACTGGTATCGCCAGGAGAACATGCTGGGAATGGCCTGTTATGTGGATTTGTTTGCCGGTGATTTACAAAAGTTACAGCAACGCATTCCTTATCTGCAAAATCTGGGGATCACCTACCTGCATTTGATGCCACTGTATTTATCGCCGGAAGGAGACAATGATGGTGGTTATGCAGTGTCCGACTATCGCACTGTCAGTCCCAACCTGGGGAGCAATCAGGATCTGAAAAACCTGGCGGACGCATTGTCAAAAGCCGGTATCAGCCTGGTACTGGATTTTGTGTTTAACCACACTTCCGACGAACACGAATGGGCCAGGCAAGCGCAGCAGGGCAACGAAGAGTATCAGCAGTATTATTACCTGTTTGACGATCGCCGTTTACCCGATGCTTACGAGCAAAACTTAAGAGAAATTTTTCCACAGGTGCGCCGGGGTAACTTCACCTGGCATGAGGTGGCAGGTAAATGGGTGTGGACCACCTTCAACAGTTTTCAGTGGGATCTCAACTACGGTAATCCTGCGGTGTTTAACGCCATTACTGAAGAAATGTTGTATCTGGCGAATATGGGCTGCGAAGCATTGCGCCTGGATGCACTGGCGTTTATCTGGAAACAACTGGGCACGAATTGTGAAAATCAACCAAAAGCCCATTCCCTGATCCAGGCATTTAATGCCTGTTTACAGGTGGTGGCCCCTTCCGTGGTGTTTAAATCAGAAGCCATAGTTCACCCTGATGAAGTGAATAAGTATATTGCTCCGCAAGAGTGTCAGTTGTCTTACAACCCGTTGCTGATGGCTCTGTTGTGGAACAGTCTGGCCACCCGTAAAACCCGGCTGTTAACCCAGTCGATGCGCAAGAGTTTTGCCATAAATCCCCGTTGCGCCTGGGTAAACTATGTGCGCTGTCACGATGATATCGGCTGGACGTTTGATGATGCCGTCGCCGGGCAACTGGGGATCAATGGTCATGATCACCGTTATTTTTTGAATCAGTTTTACGTAGACCGTTTTGAAGGCAGTTTTGCTAAGGGAGTGGCCTTCCAGGAAAGCCCGACAAACGGTGATTGTCGGGTGTGTGGTTCACTGGCCAGTCTGGCGGGACTGGAAAAAGCCCTGACAAGCGGTGATGATGCGGCAATCAATGAGGCTATCGACCGAATTTTGTTGTTACACAGCGTGATCCTGAGTATTGGTGGCGTTCCGCTGTTGTATTCCGGTGATGAACTGGGTCTGCTCAATGATTATGGCTATGAACAGGAGCCCACTCAGGTACACGACGCCCGTTGGGTGCACCGGATTGCCGTCACTGATGAAGCCATGGCGAAAGCAAGCGAAACCGGCACGGTCAGCAATCGCATCGCACAGGGGTTACAGCACATGATCAAAATACGCCAGTCTAATCCATTGTTTGGAGAATCGGACACCCTAATTCTTGATGCGGGCAATCAGCATATTTTTGCTTATGTCAGGCAGGGGCAAGACAACAGGGAGCTGCTGGCGTTGGTGAATTTTAGTGACTATGAGCAAACCGTTAGCGTAGCGAATCTCGGGCGGAATTGGTTGGCCCAGGGCACAGACTTAATCACCCGCAGCAAACCTCAGGTGCAAAATGGGCAACTGCGCCTGTCGCCGTTGCAGGTGCTGTGGCTGGTTGGCAACCCTGATTTGTAAGCTATGCTAGTGCGTGTCGCCGGAACTGCGACGTACCACCAGGCGGGTTTCCATCAGCTGTGCTTGCGGGTTATCACTATCAAATAAACAGCGGGCCGCAATACGACCTTTTTCAATACTTTGCTGACATACAGTGGTGAGTGAGGGAGTGCAGCGGTTGGCCTCGGGAATGTCATCGAATCCCACGATGCGAAGATCCTCGGGTACACGAATGTGTAAGGATTGTGCAACCCGCAAAACCCCCAGCGCCAATACATCACTCATGCACAGAATAACAGTGGGTCGGGGGGTAATCGTCAGTGCCTCATAAGCCGCTTTTTCCGCCATTTCCGGCGTATTCATTGGGGTATGCCAAATCATATGGGGGGGCAGATCAACGCCTTTTTCCTGACAGGCTTGCAAATAACCCTGCAGGCGGTTGTAGGCAATCACCTCTTTGCATTCAGCCTGTAAATCCGCTTTTTCCAGACGGCAGACTCTGTCTGAGGCGATCAACCTTAAACTGACGACCGCAACACGCTCTTCGGATTCCCTTATGACGTGTAAAGCAACCGCCCTGGCGGCGGCCTGATTATTGATGTTCAGCGAAGGCACTTTGCCTTGCTCGAAGTCCACCGCGATGATGGGTTTACCGCTGCGACTGATACGCTCAAAGGCATCGCCTTTGGGGGCGCCATAAAAAATGAAACCATCGGGCAGGGACTCTGCACTGCTTTGTTCTTTAGAGGCCAGTCTGCTGGACAACAACAACAGTTGTTTTTTCTTGTGCGACAACACTTCGGAGACGCCCTGTAAAAACTGGCTGGCCACCGGATCGGAAAAGGAGTAACTCAGGGTATCTGCCAGTACCACGGCGACCACATCGGATTTGCCTTTGCGCAACGAGCGAGCTGCGAGGTTAGGGCCATGGTAGCCTAATTCCGCACTTTCTTTGAGGATCCGCTGTCGCAATGCTTCTGACAGTTGGTCAGGGCGGTTAAAGGCATTAGATACCGTTGCGGTGGAGACCCCTAATAATCGGGAGACTTCTTTTAAATTGAGCGGCTTATTACTGGCAGACATGGCATAACTTAAACGATTTTGACCGCCAGATTCTCCCCTAACGGCGTGGAAATGTCCACGGACTATCGCATCTGAGGCAGGTAGGTGGCGATACCGAACGCATTAATTATTTAATGGGAACGGTATAATGTGACAGAATCCCAAAAAACGCTTAGCAGAAATTACAATAATGACAATGCGCAACCTGTTAATGTTACTGGGCCCGGGCCTGGTATTTGCCGCCACCAGTATTGGCGTGTCTCACGTGGTTCAGTCAACCCGGGCCGGTGCTGACTTTGGTTACTGGCTGGTGGGGCTGATCATCCTGGCACATCTGGTAAAACTGCCATTTTTCCAGGCAGGGCCACGATACGCAGCGGCCACCGGAGAAAACCTGTTGGATGCCTATCACCGAATGGGCCGCAGGTTTTATATCCCGGTAGTACTGATCACCTTCAGTACCATGTTTATTATTCAGGCGGCCGTTACCATCGTGGCTGCAGGGGTCATCGCCAATATTCTGCCCTTTGGCTGGAGCATCGGGGTGTGGTCAGCACTGGTGTTATTTGCCAGCATGATATTGCTGATCACCGGTGGCTACGCGCTGTTAAATAAACTGATGAAAATCATGATGCTGGTGTTTATGGTGTTGTGCGTTATCACTCTGGTCGCCACGGTCTTTACCGATATGCCGCCTTTACCTGCCGGAGCACCGGTTGCAGCGCCGTTATTGGATGCCGCCAGTATTGCCTTTATGGTGGCCCTGGTGGGCTGGATGCCTACGGCGATTGAGGTGTCGGTGTGGCATTCATTTTGGGTGGTTGAACAACAAAAACTGGAACAGCAAACCCCCGAATCACAGCAAGGCACTCAGGTGGCAAGCTTGCAGAGACTGAAAAATAGGTTGTTAGACTTTAATATGGGCTATCTATTTTGCTGTTTACTGGCGCTGTTGTTTTTGTCTTTGGGAGCCCAGATTTTATATGGCAGAGGTATCGAGCTTAGCAACAGTGCCATCGGCTTTTCGGCGCAACTGATCGACATCTTTACCCAGGTGCTGGGTGACTGGAGTCGCCCGGTGGTGGCAATTCTGATTTTTATCGCAATGTTTTCCACCTGTATTGCGGTTGCCGATGGTTTTAGTCAGGTGATTACCCGTATTGCAGAGAAGCAACTGCATCTCAGTGATGAGCAACACCAGCTTAGCTATCATCTGTCCATACCGGTGATTGCGGCTGGTGGCCTGGCGATCATCCTGTTGTTTTCCGGTCAACTCAAGTCGCTGGTGGATTTTGCTACAACGGTGTCTTTTTTGGCTGCCCCCTGGTTTGCCTGGCTGAATATGAAGGCGCTGAAACTGGGACATGTGCCGGAAGATTGTCGGGTCAGCCCGGGGTATTATTTGTTTACAAAATGCTGTTTGTTTTGTTTAACCGGTTTCGCAATTTTTTATCTTTTGTGGCTACTGATCTGATAGACTCCTTATTTACTACTAATCGGTATAAATCTATTTTTACCTGTGGCTCTGGTGTGCTTTAGCAATGACCAGAGCAAACATTCGATGTTCATCGTATCGACATGGTCTTCAGCTACTATGAAGGCCACGTATCGCATCACATTATAAAAAAGGAACAAGCATGACAGTACAAACTATCAAATCTCGCGCCGCCGTTGCCTGGGGACCAGGTGAGCCTTTGAAAATTGAAGAAGTTGATGTTATGCCGCCACAGGCGGGTGAAGTGCTCATTCGCATTGTCGCCAGTGGCGTGTGTCACACTGATGCTTTTACCTTGTCGGGTGACGATCCTGAGGGGATCTTCCCGGCCATTTTAGGTCACGAAGGTGGTGGTATTGTGGAACAGGTGGGCGAAGGTGTCACCGGCCTGGTGCCGGGAGATCACGTGATCCCATTGTATACCCCGGAATGTGGCGAATGTAAGTTCTGTTTATCCGGTAAAACTAACCTGTGCCAGAAGATCCGGGTCACCCAGGGACAAGGATTGATGCCCGACGGTACCACGCGATTTTCTATAAATGGCCAACCCATATATCACTACATGGGCTGCTCTACGTTTTCTGAGTACACCGTTTTACCTGAAATTTCACTGGCAAAAGTCAATAAAGCCGCTCCGTTGGAGGAAGTGTGTTTGCTGGGATGTGGTGTTACAACCGGCATGGGTGCGGTACTCAATACCGCGAAGGTTAAAGCCGGCGACACGGTAGCGATATTTGGTCTGGGCGGCATCGGATTATCCGCGGTAATTGGCGCGGCTATGGCCAGGGCCAGCCGTATTATTGCCATCGACATCAATGAATCCAAATTTGAGCTGGCCAAAAAGTTAGGGGCCACGGAGTGTGTCAATCCGAAAAATTACGATAAACCTATTCAGGAAGTTATTGTCGAGTTAACCGATGGTGGCGTGGACTTTTCATTTGAATGTATCGGGAATGTTGACGTGATGCGCAGCGCCCTGGAATGCTGCCACAAAGGCTGGGGTGAATCCGTTATTATTGGTGTGGCTGGTGCCGGTCAGGAGATTTCCACACGGCCTTTCCAGCTGGTCACCGGAAGAGTCTGGCGTGGCACGGCGTTTGGTGGTGTCAAAGGCCGCTCTGAATTACCAGGCATCGTAGAGCAGTATCTGGCAGGTGATATTCCACTTCAGGAGTTTATCACTCACACCTTGCCACTGGATGAGATCAACGACGCTTTTGACCTGATGCACGAAGGCAAGAGTATCCGTTCTGTTATTCACTTTTAATTTAACCAGGTTCAGAGGAGGTTTTGCGCATGAAACAGCTATCGAATACCCGTGTTTTTGGAGGGCAATTAGCCCGTTATGAACACGTTGCCGTCTCGACTCACTGCAAGATGCGCTTTGCCATCTACCAGCCCCCACAGGCGCTGAAAGGGGCCAAATGTCCGGTGATTTTCTGGTTGTCGGGGCTGACCTGCAACGAAGAAAATTTTATGCAAAAAGCCGGAGCCCAGCGGGTTGCTGCGGAATTGGGCGTGATTCTGGTGGCCCCGGATACCTCGCCCCGGGGCGAGTCTGTACCGGATGTGGATTATTACGATTTTGGTAAGGGGGCGGGGTTTTATGTCAATGCCACTCAGCCTCCCTGGGACACCCATTACAAGATGTATGATTACATTGCTAAAGAGTTGCCGGAACTGATCCACAGTCAGTTTCCGAGCAATGGCCAGCAAAGTATCATGGGTCATTCAATGGGCGGGCATGGGGCACTGGTCATTGGGCTGCGCAATCAGCATCAGTTTAAAAGTATTTCGGCCTTTAGCCCTATTGCAAATCCGATGGATTGTCCCTGGGGTATTAAAGCCTTTACCGGTTATCTGGGAGAAGACCCTGGTGACTGGTGCGAATATGATGCGACCTATTTACTGGGGAACATCGAATGCCACCTACCAATTTTGATTGAGCAGGGGCTCGATGATGAGTTTTTGCAGGAACAACTCAAACCGGAAAATCTATGGCAGGTAGCGGAAGAAAAGGACGTAGCGGTAGAGTATCACGCTCATAAATCCTACGACCATAGCTATTATTTCATTGCTACCTTTATTGAAAAACACATGTTGTTCCACGCCCGGCACTTAGCTGACTGAACAATATCTCGCTGAGAAAAACACCTTGAAAGATACACCGATGGGGAAAACAGAGTTTATAGCTCTGTTTGCCCTGCTTATGTCGTTGACGGCACTAACTATTGACGCCATGTTACCGGCGTTGCCTCTGATTGCCCGGGATTTGCTGATCACTGACAGCAACGATACGCAACTGGTGATCAGCATGTTTATCCTGGGCTCAGTCTTCGGGGAAATGTTGTTTGGTGCACTTTCCGATGCTTACGGGCGGCGCAAGACGGTTGTGGCCGGCGTTGCCTGTTATCTTGTGGGGACTTTAATCGCCATTTTCTCGCAAAGCTTAACCCTCTTATTGCTGGGCAGGGTCTTACAGGGCTTTGGCATTTCCGGTAGTCGGATTGGGGCAAGAGCATTGATCAGAGATTTGTACCGCGGTGAGCAAATGGCGCAGATCATGTCAGTGATCATGGTGATATTTATACTGGTGCCTATGATGGCGCCGTTGTTGGGCCAGGTGATCATGCTACAATTTGGCTGGCGCGCCATATTTGTTGCCTTTCTGATATTTTCCGTATTGGTACTCAGCTGGTTTTTATTGCGTCAGCCAGAAACCTTGTTACCTGAAAGACGCATTCCCCTGTCGTTCAGCAACTTGTTTCACTGTCTCAAATTAATCCTGGGGCACCGACGAGTGATGGCGTATTGCTCAGTCACCGGCCTGACATTTGGGGCAATGTTAGTGTATCTGAGTACCTCACAAGCGATGTTCAGTGACTTTTATCAGGTGGTGGATGAATTTCCTCTGTATTTTGCGTTGCTGGCCGCCGGTGTCGGGGCCTCAGCATTTATCAATAGTCGTATTGTAGTGCGTTACGGAATGCACCGGGTTTCGGTGTGGGCGCTGTTGGGCATGACGGCTGTGGGGCTGTTGCTTTTGCTGGGTACCTGGTTTAATTTTGGGGTGCCGCCGATGTGGTTATTTCTGAGTTGTTTTATGTTTATCCTGTTTTTTATGGGTTTTATCTTCGGCAATATCAATGCCATGTCTATGGAGTGGCTGGGCGGAATGGCGGGCATCGGCAATTCGGTGGTAGGGTCGTTGTCCAGCCTGATGTCAGTGACGGTGGCCGTGCTGGTGGGCCAATTATACAACGCAACGGCCTATCCGGTTGTGATTTGTTTTACCACTGTGGCACTGATCAGTCTTGCGTTGTTGCGCTATGCCAGACTTTCTCCTGCGGTTTCACTGTAGTATTTTTTATAAGCTGACGCTTTATTCAGGAAAATATCAATGAAAAACGGATCACAAGCCAATCCCGGCAGACCGCTTGATGGCATCAGAGTTATCGAATTTGGACAATTGTTGGCGGGACCTTTTGCCGGTTGTATTTTGGGTTATTTCGGCGCCGAAGTGATCAAAGTCGAACCGCCGGGCGGTGATCCTATTCGCGGCTGGCGAGAAGTGCAGGATGGCACTTCATTGTGGTGGCGTAGCATTGGTCGTAATAAAAAATCCGTTACCCTGGATCTGAAACAACAGGCCGGGCGTGACGTGGCCAAAAAGTTACTGGCAAAAGCCGATGTACTGATTGAAAATTTTCGTCCAGGTGTCATGGAGAATTGGGGCCTGGGTCCGGAACAAGTAAAGGCACTCAATCCCGGACTGGTGTATGCGCGCATTTCCGGGTTTGGTCAAACCGGGCCCTATTCGCAAAAGCCCGGATTTGCCTCTGTTTGTGAGGGTATAAGCGGTTTCAGGCATCTGAACGGTTATCCGGGCGACGTGCCGGTGCGACCTAATCTGAGTCTCGGCGATACGATTTCAGGTATTCATGCGGCTTTGGGTATCGCTTTAGCCCTGATTCAGCGCCAAAAAGACGAGCAGCATCAGGGACAGGTGGTAGACGTGGCGTTGTATGAATCCATGTTTAATTTACTGGAAGCCGTGATCCCCGAATATTCCGGGGCCGGGGTAGTGCGAGAGGCATCCGGAACAACGGTTACCGGCATCGTACCCACCAATACCTATTGTTGCGAAGACGGCAAATATGTGGTGATAGGCGGTAACGGCGACTCCATTTTCAAACGGTTAATGCAGGCGGCGCATCGGGAAGATTTAGCAGAGGATCCGCGCTTAGCAAACAACAGTGGCCGGGTGGTGCACGAAGCTGAAATTGACGCTGTGTTAAAACATTGGTGCGCCGGACAAAGTGCGGAAAGTGTGCTGAATGTGTTGGCTGAATACCGGGTACCGGCCGGCCCCATCTACAATGCCAAAGACATGATGGAAGACCCTCACTTTAATGCCCGAGCCTTGTTTGAATCCGTTGAAATCGACGGTAAACCGTTACAAATTCCGGCAATTTTACCCAGGCTGACCGATACTCCGGGAAAAACCGACTGGCCGGGAGATAAAGTCGGTAGCCACAATCATCAGGTATTTGCTGAGTTACTGGGTATGGACGAGACGGAACTGCAAATATTGAAAACCCAGGGCGTGATCCTGTAGGGCCGACATCAGGCGTTATTGGCTTTTTAAGGCCTCGTATTTTCCCAGTAGTTCACTGAAATGCTGCTGCCGTATCTGGCTGGCTGTTTGCCAGATAGTATTGACCAGATCCGGATGTGTATGGGCAAATGCTTTGCTGAACACCAGATATCCGTGTTTTGTGACCAGTACCGGTGAATGGGCAATAATGTTCATTGAGCGCCCGGCATTTTGCCACAAAAAGCTGCCCCCAGACTCACAATAAGTTACAGCGCCGGCGGTCACTGATTTGGCTAATAATTCCATCGCGGAATGCGAAGAATTGGTTAATACCAGAGGCACATCATGGCGCTCCAGAAATTCCACAATACTGTAGCCCTGAGGCACACTGATGGGTTTGTCTGGTATGTATTTAAACTCCTGGCCGTTCCAGCTGAATTGACTGTCGGCGTGGGTGAACAAACAGTATTGTGAGGTGAGCAACGCTTGCTTGCTGTCGGGCATACCATTGAATTTTGGGTACAGTCCGATATTGTCTCTGGCGGGTCTGAATCCGGCAATCAGCACATCAGACTGATTGTGTTTGAGTTCATTGAGACAACGTTTCCAGGGAACCCGGTGAAACTCAATCGTCAGACCGGGAATTCTGGATTCCATAATTTTCATCAGTTCCACAAAAATGCCCGGATTTTCTTTTGGGGGGGCCGGGCCTGTGCCTAAAAAGTAGGGGGCTAACTCTTGCTCTTCGTAGCAGAGTTTTAGTGTGATTTGGTGGCTGTTAGTGTTGTTTTGCTCTGCTTTGTTGTTTTGCGCGGCAAGGCTGGCGCACAATAGTGCCATGGATATCAGTATGACAGTGCAAAAAAGTACCGTACGCAACTGGCCGCTCCAAATCAACTTGCTATATGGTTCAAAGCATAGCCCAAAAAATCACAATTCCCCGATTTCTTTGTTGAAAGTTCAGCAGGCGCTAAAATTCAGCTTCAACAAATCGATTTTTGACAGAATCAATCAGGGTTTCGAATTGGAATTGCCACGCCTGGACCTGGCTAACGTCGGATTGACCAGCTTGTATCGTCGCTTCCATCTCGGTGGCTAATTGCCACAACGGTTGCCAGGCGAACTTTTTGGCTCTGGGGGTAATTCTGTTCAGGTAAAGTTTGGCAATATTGAATTCGCCCCGTGTCAGACATGCCCAGAGTTGGGCAATTTCGTCGTCTATTCTCAATACAAAAGCCTGCAATTCTGTGAGTAACAGTTCCACGTCCATATCATGACGTGCTACTGCCTGGGGTATCTCAATACCCGGTAACTCACAACAGAGTCGGGCCAGTTTGAGCGACGGTGGCACTGCCGCGTTGAGCTTTTCCTGTTCACCGGCTTTCAGTAACTGTTCTATATCGGCAAACTTTTGGCCCACCAGAGCAAACCCAAAGGATCCGGCGGCACCTTTGATACGGTGGGCTATTTCACCTGCTTCCTGTAGTTCTTGTTGTGCCCAGTGATGTTCAAAACTATCCAGTTGTTTGATCAGGTCACGGTGATAGTCGATCACCAAAGGCAACATCTCATCATTGCTAAACAAACTGTCGGTACTCCCCTGAGATCTCAGGTGTTTAGTGAGTGTGGCGATGAAATCCTGTCTCACAATGGGCTTGGCTAAATGACCGGTGAAGCCTTTGCGCATGTACTCCTCGATCTCATGTTTCATATTGTTTGCGGTCAACGCGATTACAGGTAAAGTATAGCCGTACTTGCGCAAGGTTTCAGTGGCTTCATCTCCCCGCATTCTGGGCATCTGTATATCCATAAGTATCAAATCGTATTCGTTTTCAAATACCATCTGTAATGCAGAGTCACCATCCTCGGCTTCTGAGACTTCAACATTCATACGTTTGAGAATGATTTTTATCAGATCCCGGTTATTTGGGTGGTCGTCTACCAGGAGAATTTTGTTGCCGGAGAAGTCGGGCATTTCTGCCGATGGTTCCGCAGCATCATTACGGCTTTCCATAAATTCTGATACAGAGTGTAACATAGTTGATTGGGGAGTCGGGCAAGCCTTGATGCGCACTTCAAAGCAGGCGCCAAGCTGCGGCGAACTGTGCGCAGAGATGTCTCCTCCCAGGCCTATGGCGAGACGCCGGGAAATACTCAGGCCCAATCCCGTGCCGCCGAATTGTCGGGACACTGATGCGCCGCCCTGCTCGAAGGGATCAAAGATGGCATTGAGTTTTTCCTGCGACATGCCAATACCGGTGTCTTTGACGGTCACTACCAGGTCAGGGTCGGTAAAATTGATATCAATATCCACCTGGCCTTGTTCGGTAAATTTCACCGCATTATTGGTCAGGTTCAACAGGATCTGTTTAAAGCGATAGGGATCGGTGGTGACCTCAGATGGGATAGGAAAATGATAATTTAAACTGAACCCCAGGCCCTTGTCTCTGGCCCGGTGAGCTATCACCGATTCCACCTGACTCAGCACTTCCACGATAGAGCAGGGCAACATTTCGTATTCCAGCTTATCGGCTTCGATTTTACTGATATCCAGGATGTCGCTGATAATGTGCAGCAGGTGGTTTCCGTTCTGGGAAATGACGCGTAACACCCGATCCTGTTCTTCGCGATTGATATCACCTTCCAATATCCCGTCTGCATAACCAATAATCGCTGTAAGTGGCGTTCGTATCTCGTGGCTCATATTGGCCAGAAAGTGGCTTTTGGCACTACTGGCTTCCTGAAGTTCGCTGATCAGGTGTTCTAAAGCAACATTGGCTTCAGCCAGGGCTTCGGTGCGTTCATAAACTTTTTGTTCCAGGTTGTTGGCAAACTGCCTGTTTTCCATGGTGATCAAACTGACCTTAGCGGCAAGTGATAAAGACAGCAGAATACAGCCGGTGGTGCTGGATAGCAGACCGATAAAAATAATACTGACGGAGGTATCGATGGCCGGATGCAGAAATGCTGCGCTCCAGAGAATGGATTGCAGGGCAAACGCCGAGTAAGCAAAAATAAAAAAGCGGGCTGGCTTATACTGTCGACGCCAGGCGATAGCACCGGCAATCAGGCTGGTTACAATCACCAGTGAAACTGAGGCGTATGCGACAAAAATGCCTATCAGAGGCAAAAAGGCGGTGATGGGGGTCACCACAATGCATATCCAGAAGGAAGCCATTAAGACGCTGTCCAATAGCCCGGATATGGTTTTGAGATTGAGGAAGGCGCGGGTAAATAAAATAGAAAAAGCGGCGCTCAATAAAAACGGTGGAATTAAAAACAGGTCTGGCAATGGATTAAAAAATAGCTTTAATAGGCCGATGATATTGGCCCAGCCAAACGCCAAAAAGGCCGAGCAAAAAGTGAAATACAAATAGGTCAGTTCTTTACTGGCGTAAAATAAAAATACATTGTAGATACTCAGGGCCAACAACATACCAAGCGCTAACAACATCAGAATGGATTTGCTGTTTACCTGGTCATTAACTGCATGTTCGGCGATGAGTTTTATTTTAGGCGCCACCAGGTTGAACTGGCTTTCGAAAATCAGCAACAGGGTTCCGGTGACACCGGTGGGAATGTCAATGTAATTGCCTTGTTGCAGATTGATATCGCCCATGTGATGCAATCCACTTGTTCCTGACTGTTGTGCCTGATCTTCATAAAAGTACAGGTGTACAGTTTCAGCAATGGGGCTGATGGGGTTCACGAACCAACGCGTTTGTTGCGTGGTGTTAAGCAGTTTGCTGACAACCACCAATTGACCCTGAGAGTCGGAATCCTGTCCGATGGGAGTTAATTGTGCCAACCACTGGGATAGCTCTGATGCGGCTGCGGGAGGGGGGGGCTGATTTGCTGTACAGCTGTTGACTCTGCGCGACGGGAACAAAGTGGGCAGCTTCTGTGAGTTCTAATCTGCTCGTTTCTGCATTGGTCAGTTGCCAGCAGTGGCTGACCGCCAGTATCCAGAAAGTGATTAATCCTTTAACAATCCGACTTTTCATAGTGGTAAAAAGCTCAGTCCTTTAACGAGATGATAAATACGCCAACTCTAGTATAGAGAAATTTTAAAAATCCGCCTGACGTAATTTGAGTACTTTTCGCTGATGGTTCAGGTTTACGGTAAAAAATTACTCTTGTAAAGAGGGGTTATCCGGTCCGGTTGCAGAAAAGGATTCAGTGCGTTGCTGAAATTGCTCAAATAAGGTTAATAAATCCTGGGTGTTGATGACGTTTTCCAGACTATAGGCAATGGCTTCTAAGGTTGATAGTTGCCCCGGAGCGTGATTTTTCCTGATGCGGTATTGACCAACTGGCGCTTCGGTCAGCCTGTAACAGGGGATGTCCCATAACCAGGGATTTAAATGCCAGATTTTTCTGGCCTTGCGCCAGGTGGCATCAATGTAGATCAAATTGCAAGATGGCAAATCAGGCTGCGCAACTGATTGCGGGTGGCTATTTGCCGTGGGGAAAAAGCAGCCCCATTGGTGAGGCTGTTTTTCAGTGAGTTGTGTTAAAGCGCTAAAGTCAGTCGCGGCCTCACCGCACCAGATCTGTATTGAAGGCAGCAATTGTTTTACCAGGCGCAAGGTGTTTTTGCTATGCTGAATTTCGTCCGGATGCTGCAGAACATGTATGGCCCCCGAATAAGAAATCGTCTGAAATTGCGCTACCAGGGCACATATGCAGGTTTTTTCCGGAAAAAGGCAATTTGAACAATAACGTCTGGCCATACGAGGAGTCTTTAATCGTGCAGGAAAACAATCAAAATACAAAAAATACAGGACACCCATCTTACGCGAGAATCTGGCAAACCACATTACAAATTCCGTCGGGAAAGGTGGCAAGTTATGGACAAATTGCGGATTTGTCCGGTCTGCCGGGACGAGCCCGTATGGTGGGTAAAGCGTTGGGATACGCGCCCAAAGCGCTGCAGGTACCCTGGTATCGTGTGTTACGTTCAGATGGCCGGATCGCATTTTCACCGGGTAGCGAACACGCCTTGCTTCAAACCGGACTATTGCAGGAAGAAAATGTCGTAGTGCTAAACAACCGGGTGAAATTAAAGATGTTTCAGTGGCAACCGGATCTGGCGGAATTATTGTTTAAACTACAGCATTGATTTTTATCAAAGTTTTTATCAAGACAGCCATGTTAAATTCCAGGTCCAACTTCCTTTTAATGGACAAGAATTGTTAATGAACAAGGCGTGAGCAGCAGTTTACCGGGGGTTTCTTAGTTTTTTGCGGGCAGTTTTTTGAATTTCGCGTGCAACAGCAACCATTTGTTGCTTCTACATGTACGGGCAGACCTTACCTTGACAGTAATCGAGCTTAATTTGCGTAAGGAGTGGGGGATGTTATCCAAACAACCGTATCGCGCTATTTTTATCTCTGAGCCGTTTTAGTTTGTGTCGATGCCGGTAGGCCTCAAGATAAGACTCACTGCCCGCAGCGTGGTGAAAACAATCCTCAAATTGGGTGGTAAGCTCCTGCCACTGCATCGGTGTAATGTTGATGCGCTGCAGCATCGCGGGTACAGAGCCGTCAATTGCCCCTTTTTTATCCGGCACAATGGCTCTGCCGGTGATATCCACCAGTGCCAGGTAATCGGCTAAATGAAAAGGCAAGCCGTGGGGCCTGTCATCGTTGTAACTTCCGACAAAAGGTGTCAGATATCGCGGTGTTTTACCTGTTCTGGCAGCATTGATGCGATACTGAATACTGGTATGGTCAGATTGTTCCGGCGTTTTGGCAATGCCGGCCCTGATTGGGTTTAAATCCACATAGGCCATGCAGGCAGCAAGTGCTGCTTCATCCAGTAAGGCCTGAGATTTAAAACGTCCCTCCCAGAAGCGACCCGTACACTCATCTTCCCTGTTGGCCTCTCTGGCAATGTATTCGTTTAATGAGCGCATAAACCAGCTGATATCGCTGAGTCGTTGTCGCCAGACTTCAACAGTTTCCGCAAGGGTAGCCATTTGAAATTCAGGTATGTGTTGTCGCTGCACAGGATTCAGGAACTGATGACTCAGCAGTGTACCTTTGTGTAACCGGTGCCAGCGGTGAATCACTTCTTCAGTATCCCAGCTGTCTGACAAGGCTTTATGGATGTGTAAAACAAGGTGAGTGTGGTTGCTCATCACGGCATAGGCACAGACATCAATGGCGAATATCTGAGATAAAAAATGAATCCGGTCCTGAACCCACTGACGGCGGTGTTCATAGCTGATGCCGGTGAGTTTGTCCTGACCACACAAATAGGCCCTGCGCACACAGCGGGAAACACAATGGTAATAGGGGGTATCTTCAAGGCTGATTTGCGCCTTCCTGGCTTTTGGCATCTGGACTCCTCCTGAGTCTGATAAGAACTGCTTCTATTTTGCACAAATCAGAGAGTTTGAAAACTGTACCTAAGTACAGTTTTGATGGCTGTCTACTTAATTTTGTCCAGGTAATTTTGATGGGTGTCATGTTAGGGACTGCTGACAGATACTGGTAGTGGGAGGCGTTAGGGTGTGGTTTTTCTATTTCGGGGGATATCAGACGATGAAAATGAATTATTTTGTTGTGGGCACAAACAATATGGATGCTGCTACCAGGTTTTACGATGCGCTGTTTGAGGGTGAAAATTTACAAAAGCTGAAGGCTTCTGACAGGATGACCTACTGGTTGGGAGAGGATTTTGCATTTGCTGTTGCGTTGCCATTTAACGAACAACCAGCAACAAATGGCAATGGGACTATGTTGGGCTTCAATGTGGGAACGGGGGATCAGGTTGTAAAGCTGTACAACAAGGCTATTAATCTGGGAGGTATCTGCGAAGGCCAACCAAATCAGAGAGGGCCTCGCTTTTCCGCTTATGTCCGTGATTTAGACAAAAACAAAATATGTTTCTCGGATTGAATGTTACATTCAGGCAATCTGTTACTGCAAAATCAGCGGCGCCTGTTGTAAATGACGCGCTTTATGCAGGTCAGCCGGTTTGCACATCTTTAATAATGATGGCTAACTGATCTACTGTCACATCAGAGGGGCATACCCCTTTATTTACCAGCTCTGTATGGACTTTGTCTGGTTTTTGCAGCCAATCTGATTGTGCATTGCGTTTAATGTATTTGCCTAACTGTTTCTGCATACTTCTGGTTAAACAAGACATACAGCCTCCTGAATTACCTTACGTCGACTCGCGCGGAAATTGACCTTGTTATTTCCGGGCGTGCTCGCCCATAACCCAATTTATCCGGTCGGTATACACAGGTTATCGGCTTTATCTGTTTCCAACTTTAACGATTATCTGCCAGCAAATATTCACCTATAACAAGATATTTTTGACAGCTCTTAAAGTTCAGTATTATTGAAAGCATGGTGTATGCCAACTTCAGGAAGGCGTATTTATTTTATTCTGTCAGGCCTGTCGCAAAGCGTCTGCTTGCCTGGCAAAGTGATTCTTTTCATGACTCGAGCTGCTGAACATTTCTGCCAGAGTAAAATTTTCTATGGCGGCCGGTATATTTTTCAATCGCAGGGAAATATCAGCCTTAACGGCATAAAATGGCGCGTATTGTGCCAGCGCTGCAGAAGCTTCCAATTGTTTAAGTTGCGCTATCGCACACTCAGGACCACGAGACATACTCATTGCATAGATGGCATTTAACTCTACAACGGGTGACGTATCAAGGTTCAAATGCACTCTGTACAGAGCTTCTATTTCAGCCCAGTCGGTATCTGACCATTGCTTTGTATGACAGTGCACTCCCTGAATTGCAGCCTGAATTTGATAAACCCCTAAAGCTTGTCTTTGCATGGCTGTCTTCAGTATTTCATGGGCCTCTGTGATGTAATCCGGGTGCCATAACGCCCGGTTTTGTTCTGACAGCGGGATAATTTCTCCGCTTGTATCAAATCTCGCTGGTTGTCGAGCCTGATGGAATAACATCAGGGCTAACATACCTTCTGTTTCAGCCTGATGTGGGATTAACCGGGACAATCGCCGCACCAAAAAACAGGCATTTTTTTGCAATTCCAGTGTATCTTCTCTTTGATTTGCGCCGCTGTTGAACATCAGGTAAAGGGTTTTTAATACCGCGTTAAGTCTTCCCAGCAGATGCTTTGGCTCAGGGATCACAAAGGGGATTGCCGCCTGCTTTATCTTGCGTTTGGCTCGGGTGAGACGTTGTTCCAGTGTCTTTTGTGACAACAGTAATGCTTGTGCCACTTCCGCGGTGGTTAAGCCGGCTACCGTGTTCAGGGTCAATGCCACTTGTTTGTCGAATTCCAGTGCCGGGTGACAACAGGTAAATATCAGCTTTAGTTGCTCATCACCAAATTGTGTATCTGTCAGTTCGTCAGTGGCTTCCTGTTGTTCAGAAACCAACTGTTGGACTTTTTCCCGGGTCATTTTGTGATGGCGATATTTGTCTATGAATTTATTTTTAGCGGTGATTTTTAACCAGGCTGGTGGATTTTCAGGGGGCTTTTGAGGCCATTGTTGCAATGCCAGCAGAAAGGTTTCGTGCCAAATTTCCTGAGCCTGATCTAAATCTTCGGTGAGGCGCAATAAATACGCCAGCATCGGTTGCGAATACTGGCGGTACGTGCTTTCCAGCAGGGTGACTGACACGCTATTCCTGATACCACAATGGGCGGATTTCAATGCTGCCATATTCGGCACTGGGTATCATGGCCGCAACTTCTGTCGCCTGATCCAAATCCCGGCACTCCACCAGGAAAAACCCGCCCAACTGTTCTTTGGTTTCCGCAAAGGGGCCATCTGATACCAATGTCTGACCTTCGCGCACCTTCACTGTGGTGGCTGTCTCAGTCGGCGTTAGTCTTTTTCCATCCAGGAAGACGTTTTGCTGCTGTAGTTGTTCCACCACCTGGTTGTATCTTGCCACCAGTGCGTCATCCCAGCTTTCGCCTTGCTGTTGCTCCCAGGCTTCGTTGGCGTAAATCATTAAAAGGTATTTCATTGGTTCAGGCTCCGGATTGAGGTTCATATTGTATAGCAGATAGCAGGGCACCCTGGGGATCCTGAAACACAATAAAGTATCCCACACCGTCAATTGCAGTTGGCGGCGTTAACAATTTGCCATTTAGTGATTGCACTTTGTCGGCGGTGGCCTGAATGTCTGAGACGGTAACATATTGGCCCCAGCAAGGTGGTTGTTCCGGCGTTGGACAAGCCATGATTCCGGCTATTTTTTCCTTGTCGCACAGGGCGACGAAATAGTCCTGCCCCTGCATATCCATGGTTTCAAATTGCCAGCCAAATAATTGTCCGTAAAACTCAACCGCCTGTTTTGGGGCTGAGGTCATTAATTCAGACCAGGAAAAGTGGTTAGAAGTCAGGTTATTGCTCATGAAGTATCTCCAGTTTTATGAGTTTTCAATACCCTGACGAACAAGCCTGGTAGATTTCTACAACCCCTTTTAAATTTATTGTAAAACCACAATACTGTGACCTTCAAAGGCCACTAATCCCTGATCTTCAAGGCTTTTTAAAACCTTGCCCACCATTTCCCGGGTACAGCCTACATGACGACTCAACTCCTGGCGGGTGATTTTCAGCATTATGCCATCCGGGTGTGTAATGGCATCGGGTTGATTGATCAGATCCAGTAAGCAACCCGCAACGCGTCCGGTAACATCGAGAAAGGCCAGATCTGTTACTTTTTTAGACGTTTTACGCAAACGTGCGGTTAATTGTTTGGAAATTGCCATTAAAATGTCGGGACGGCTGCGCGCCAGAATCTCAAATTTGTCGTAGGCGATTTCGGCCACCTGACAAACTGTACGGGTGCGAATGGTAGCACTGCGCTCAGATTTTTCGTCAAACAGCCCCATTTCACCGAAAAACGAGCCCTGATTGAGATAGGCTAACACAATATCTTTATCGCCTTCGTGCTGACGGGTAACCGACACTGATCCTTTTAATAAAAAGTACAGTTTTTGGGTGTGTTCGCCTTGTCTGACAATCACCGCATGGCGGCGATATTCTTTAATCGTGCAGTGTGTTAAAAAGTTATCCAGAAATTCCACGTCTTTCACATCATATTGATTATTTAAATCTGACACTTGTTGTTACCCATAACCAGTTTATAAGGTTAAGTGCCACCGTCAGGTACAAAGCACACGAGCCGATAGCAGAAATTTTTTATAAGTATGGCGTAAATCCGGGATTTTGCCTGAAACACTTAAAACCGACTTTTAAACCCGAACATTAATCGCATGAAGTTTAAAGTGGCCGGCGTCTGCTGTAATACGACCTGTTATCGAAACAAATAAGCATGTATTTGTCATAATACCCATGTGTTTTGTTTATCGGCAATGGAAAGTTTTCTATCAGAACAATAATGTGGGCTGCTTCACAACATGATAGATTTTAGTGTCGATAAATATCAGGGTCTGAGTGGCAGGCCGGTTATCTGCACTTCAATGATCAGGGGGCTGGAAATGGAATTGGTAGAGTCACAGGCAGAAATGCGTGTCGTTTACGTAAACGGAGCAACCGGCGTGCTGGTTTCCGGATTGATATGGTGTCTGGCGGGAAGCGTGGGTATTTATAGCAACGCCCACAGCAGCATGTTGGCCCTGTTTCTGGGAGGTCTGTTTATTTTTCCCCTTTCTGTTGCGTTAGCCAAACTTTTAGGAGCAACGGGTAAACATTCAGCGCAGAACAAACTGGGCACATTGGCAATAGAGAGTTTAGGCGTGTTATTTGGGGGCTTGTTCGTTGCTTTTGTCGCGGCACAGTACAATCCGGATCTGTTCTTTCCCGTTATGCTGGTAGCCTTAGGGGCCAGATATCTAATGTTTCAGACCTTATACGGTTTAACCCTGTATTGGCTGTTAGGTGGTTTGCTAATGGCGTCAGGGTTTTTAGCTGCCATTTTGCAATGGCCGTTTTTTGCTGCCGCCTTTATCGGGGGAGGACTTGAGATCTTATTCGCTGTGGCGTTGTACCTCAGGAGGCCCGGGCTCTAAACTGACATCACCTGAGTTTTCAGTATCTGATCGGCATGGCGCCAGTCAGGCAGGAAGTGATCCATCAACTGATAAAAGCGTTTGTTGTGGGATGCTTCCAGTAAATGCACCAGTTCATGCACCAGAACCATTTCAGCACAGCTTCGCGGGTACTGAGCCAGTTGCACATTGAGCCAGATGCGGTGCCGGGTAACGTTGCAACTGCCCCATTTGGTTTTCATGTTTCTGATACCACTAAACTTTGTATGGACACCCATCTTATCTTGCCAACGTGGCAACGCTTGTTCCATATACTTCTGTAACGCCCCGCGCCAGATTTTCTGGTGCAATAGCGCAATTTCTTGCTGATGCTGAATTGGGGTTCTGATAAAGATAGTCGCGTTTTGCTGGTCTATTTCAAATGGCGTTTTGATTGCCGGGCGCACCTCAATACAAAAGGCTTTACCCCACAGGCTGACTTGTCTGGCGTTGTTTTGTTCTGCCTTGCTGTGATTAGCTGCCATTACACGCTGCAGCTGTTGCTCTACCCATCCGGATCTGGCATCGAGAAAGCGAATAATCTCGTGATCTGTGATGCCATGTGGGCAACTCAGTGCCAACTCGCCGTTATCTCTTACCCGGAGCCGGATGGACTTCATGGTTTTGCGGGTGATCTGAACCTCATGACTCTGCCACCTGAGAGCAGATTTGCGGTGAGCCTGATTGCGTTTTTTTGGGAAGCGGAAAAAGGGCATTAAATGTGAAATCAGCTTAAATGCCGGCCGTGCTGTTCACACTGCCGGCATTTGATTATGCCGCTGATTGATTGGGTTGACCAATTTCCACCACCAGGGTGTCAGATTTTGCGCGGATAGCGGCTACAACATCCGCAATCGGCACCATCTGAATCACTTCACCCGGTGCAATTTGGCGGGTGTATTTGGCCCAGTTGTCATCAGATATAGGATTGCAGCCTTTCGCAAAGGCAATAGCACCGCGTCTGAAAGGGGTCAGTTCGTCCTTCAGGTTATTGCAAATGTACAAGCCTTTGTCATTTTTCATGAGCAACGCTCTGGGGATTTTGCTGCTGATAATGCGGCTGGAATCTGGCCAAAACTTTTCTTCAGCGGCCTCCGCCTG
>NZ_JAJEWQ010000004.1:604934-617330 GCF_020687805.1 Planctobacterium marinum
TCCTTCAGGTTATTGCAAATGTACAAGCCTTTGTCATTTTTCATGAGCAACGCTCTGGGGATTTTGCTGCTGATAATGCGGCTGGAATCTGGCCAAAACTTTTCTTCAGCGGCCTCCGCCTGCGCTTTGGTTCGACCATGAGCATCCAGAATAATGCCATCCGGATACAGGCTTTCCATAAATATGTGTTCAATGGTGGGGTAAAGTACCACGTCGCCCTGAAGCTCCCGCATCAGGTTATTAATATCAGATAAATTAAAAACAGCTGCCGCCATTTCGTTTTATCTCCTGTGTAAACTGCTAAATCAGGTTCAGGCTCTTTGGCGAAGTCTGGCTGGAAACAGTTGCAGAGCCTGATTATTGGACCGCAGATTGTAGCGGAACGCGTCAGGAAATCATCTTATTTTTTTAGAAAATTTTTCCTGTCCGTGGTGCTTTTTTATACGATTTTGTTGCCTTAAACGAGAATTCTGCGCTCGCTTGCACGATTGTGCAGAAATGCAGGCCAGGATCACACAAAAACTTGATACAGATTAAGGTTTAGAAATTGCCAGAAGTTAAGCTGAGTACCCATTTAACAACAGGCTTGGGCGGTACATGCACTCTGATAACAGCGCTTTATTTAACAGCAAAATACTGGAAAAATATGCCACTTCCGGACCACGTTATACCTCTTACCCCACGGCGCTGGAGTTTAAAGACAGCTTCACCGACCGACAGTTTCGAAAGGCCGCTCTGTTAGCGGTAAACCCTGATCTGGCCATTTATATTCATGTGCCATTTTGTCACAGCCTTTGTTATTACTGTGGCTGCAACAAGGTGATCACCCGCAACCGCGACAAGATCAGCAAGTATGTTCATTATCTGCGGAAAGAAATCAGTTTACGGGCTGCACTGTTCAAAAATCATCAGATAGTGCAGATCCATTTTGGTGGTGGTACGCCGGGTATGCTGTCGCTTACCGAAATCAAAGATATCTTGTGGGGGATTTGCAATGACTACAAGGTGCGTTGCAATCCTGAAATCAGTATCGAGATTGATCCCAGAGAAACTTCAGAAGCCTATATACAGGGGTTGGCTGAACTTGGTGTTAACCGAATTAGCATGGGTGTCCAGGATACGAATCCGCAGGTGCAGATAGCCATCAACCGGGTTCAGGATACGGATATGGTGAAGCGTCTTTGCCGTGTATCCCGCGCCAGCGGCGTAGGTTCGGTGAATCTGGATCTGATTTATGGCCTGCCGTTCCAAAATTTAGCGACTTTTGAGCAAACCCTTGAGGATGTGCTGGCGATAGATCCGCAACGGATTTCTCTGTTTAACTATGCCCACCTGCCACAGAAATTTCCGGCGCAGCGCAAGATAAAAGACCATTGGTTACCGACTGGTGAGCACAAACTGGCTTTGATGCGCCTGGCGGTTACGACATTGACCCGGGCTGGTTATGTGATGATTGGCATTGATCATTTTGCCAAACCCGATGATGAACTGGCACTGGCCCTCAAAGCACGGCGGCTCGGACGAAATTTTCAGGGGTACAGCAGTATTCAACATGCAGATCTGCTGGGCTTTGGTGTCAGCGCGATCAGTTCCGTGTGTCATATCTATAGCCAAAACCTGAAGCATACCGCTGACTATTACCGCCAACTGGATGAACAGCAACATGCGATTGAACGCGGCCTGGTGCAATCAGAGGAGGATCAACTTCGGGGTTTTGTTATCCGGGCATTGATGACCAATCTTTATGTGAGTTTCAGCGAGGTCGAAGAGCTATTCGAAATTGACTTTAAGTCGCACTTTGCGCAGGAATTGCAGACACTGAGCACCTTTGCTGACGACGGGTTACTGAGTATCCAGGAAAAGCAAATCCTGGTTCATGAGTGTGCCAGATTGCTGGTGCGAAATATCTGCATGGTATTTGACCAATATTTGCCCCAGCATCAGACGGCTCAGCGCTTTTCAAAGGTATTATGACGTTCAGTTAAGGCAGAACTACATTTCTTCCAGTCTTCGGCCACGTGTTTCTTTGACGTAACGCAATACAAAAAACAGGCTGATCAGGGCACTGGAGGCATATAATCCGTAAGCGCCGCCCAGTCCGGTTTGTGTTAACAGGATGGGGAAAGTCATGGTTACCACGAAGTTTGCCAGCCATTGTGCACTGGCGGCTAACGCCAAAGCGGCACCGCGAATTCGGTTGTTAAACATTTCGCCTAGCAGTACCCAGACAACCGGTCCCCAACTCATGCCAAAAAATACGATATACAGATTGGCTGCAACCAGTGCTAAAGTTCCCATGCCTTCGGTGAGCGCCAGTTTGCCGGCCTCATCTAAACCTGCCGTGCTGAATAACCAGGTCAGTGTAGCCAACATCACCGCCATACCTGAACTGCCGATAATCAGCAGCGGTTTGCGGCCAATTTTGTCTATTAACGCGATGGCAATAAAGGTAGACACTACATTGGTAACACCGCCCAAAACGTTGATAAACAAAGATTGCGATTCATCAAATCCGGCCGCCTGCCAAAGCTCAGCACCATAATAAAATACTACATTGATGCCCACAAATTGCTGGAACACTGACAGCGCAACGCCTACCCAGATAATGGGATGAATTTTGCGGGTGCCGCTGATAAACAGGTCCCGCAGGGCGGGTTTATGGCTGCTTTGCAACGAGCGTTTAATTTCACTAACCTGGGCGTTCGCCACGCCGGGTGCGATGCGCTCAAATACGCTCTTTGCGTCAGATTCGCGGCCCTGTGCCACCAAAAAGCGTGGCGATTCAGGGATCAAGATGACACCGATGAAAAACAAGCTGGCGGGAATGATTTCCATCCAGAACATCCAGCGCCAGGCTGCGATCCCAAACCAGCCAGGCTCACTGGCTCCGCCGGTGTAAGAAGCGATGGTAAAGTTACTCATAAAAGCGGCAAATAAGCCCAACACTATGGCCATTTGCTGCAAGGTGGCCAGTCGGCCTCGCAGGCTGGCGGGAGCAACTTCAGAAATATAAGCCGGTGCCAGTACTGACGCTGCACCTACGCCTAATCCGCCCAGTAACCGATAAAAGATGAACGCCATAGAACTGTCAGCAATACCGGAGCCATAAGCGCTGATGGCAAATACGATTGCTGTGACTATCATCACCGGTTTGCGCCCTAATTTATCGGCCACTGGCCCGGCCATTAATGCACCTAAGGCACAACCCAGTAAGACAGATGCCACATTAAAACCCGTGGCGACATCAGTGGCATTAAAGGCTTTTTCCAGTGCGCCCACTGTGCCATTGATGACACCTGAGTCAAAGCCGAATAAAAAACCGCCAATGGCCGCTACCGCTGAGATAAATATCACATAGGCCACCGAGACCGCCTGATCTTCGGCGGCGGTGATTTGTTCTACCTGGGCAGCGCTGATGCCGCCCTGGTTTGGCTGTTCAATAGTTTCTGACATGATTATGGTCTCATTATGGGGTCATAGAATGGATGATAGATGGACAGTAGCACAGGTTTTAACACATTCTTGCAGACAGAGGCCACAGCATTGGCTGTGGCATCCTGTTGCAACTCTTAACTGCCCCGGCGCAAAACAATGCGGTTATCCGAAGTGCGTTGGTTTTCAATGGCAAAGTTCTGTTGCAGCGCGCTGAGAAAACCATTCAGGTCATTGGTTTTAAATAATCCTGCTACCTGAATGTGGTTCAGTTCATTCTGCGGGAGTTCGAAAGTCACTGCATTGTAGCGGCTGACCTCAGCCAATACCTGTTGCAATGGTTCCCCTCTGAACACCAGATTGCCCTGCTGCCAGGATAATGCTGCATTAATATCTGCCGTTTCTACGGTTTCTATGGTTGGGGCAGCTACGGTCAGCAGCGACTTTTGCCCCTGCACCAATGATGGCAGGCTGTCGTCCAATCGATTTTGCATGGGGCGCAGTGGATCCGGCTGATCTTCGGCCTGTCTGGCCACTCTGACTTTGCCTTCTGTGACGATCAACTCCACCTGATCTTCAAGGAGTTCAACATTGAATGCTGTGCCTACCGCCTGAATGATTTGTCCGGCGGCGTATACGCTCAGTGGTCTTTCGGTGTTATGGGCCACCTGTATGTGAATTTCACCTTCAAACAATTCTATTACCCGCTGTTGTTCCATAAAGGTCACTTTAACGGAGGTGTTGGTATTGACCGACAACAGGCTGCCGTCAGACAAGGTTACTTTTTTCGAGTCGCCGGTACCTGTCTCAAAGCGCTGCTCTGACAAAACCACAAGTTCACTGTCAGACAGCCAGGAGTCCCCCGCACTTAGCCACAAAAAGGTAAATAACATGGCAATAAACGCCACCGATGCGGCCATGGCTAAAGGCGCGCGGCGAGACTGTTTAACCGGTGGTTCCGGGAACAGCGATTTTAATCGCTCCAGCGCGGCCATGTTGTCCCACAGTTTCGCCATTTTAAACAACATCTCACGGTGCTCTTCTGAAGACTGCAGCCAGGTTTTCAGTTGCTGCTCTTCCTCGAGACTCAGCCCCCGGTCCATTTTGGCTATCCATTCTGCTGCAGAATCCAGCGCACTGTTGTTTGCGGCTTTGGCGGTAGTACGGATAGGTACAACATTATTGTTCATAGCGATTTACCTGTAACAGAAGCCTTGTCAGCAGGTACAGGCGCGCCTTGCTCTTTTTGCATGACATAGAGCATGCTGCGCTTCATTCCCTGAGCGATATGTTTTTCAATGGTACTTTCACTAATATTCATCATTTTTGCTATTTCCTTTTGGGAATAGCCGTACACCTTTTTAAGGACAAATACTTTGCGGCAGACAACCGGCAGTTGCCGCACCGCTTCACAAAAGTGACCAAATTCCTGGTCACTGACTACGCTTTGCAAGGTGTTATCGACCGTTTGTTCCAACATCATACTGTCAAGACTGTCTTCTGGTGAATCAGTCAGACGGGTTTCCGCTCTTTTTAAATGATCCAGAGCGAGGTTTTTGGCGGTACGGTACAAAAAAGATCGGGGCTCAGAGATCGACCTGGGTTGCTCTACCTGACAAAGTCGAACGTAAGTTTCCTGTACAATATCTTCCACCTCTTTCGGTGGCACCAGACGCGACACCATACGTGACAGTCCGTTTCTGGCTGCCATGTAAGCGTCATGGATTGTAGAGTCTAAAGGCATATTGTTCTGTTATTGATTGCAATCATTCATCAAAACGAGCCACACGCAAAAATCCGCCAGCCGATATTAAAAAAAATTTTAAAACACGACTGGGGGATTTTTAAAGCTGGCTCGTCGAACTCTTAATTTAACATATTTATAACATTTTAAGCCTTATTTTCAGAACAGGTAAGCCATGCTGCGTATTGATAAATTATTCCTGATTGGCATTTGCACTACAGGTTGGTTGTTATTGGTTATTTGCTTTAACACGCAGGCCAATGAGTACCTGATTGTGCATCCCAAGTCCAATGACCCAAAAGAAAACCTGATCGCAGAAATTTTAAAACTGGCCCTGAGTAAAACCAAAGACAGCGCCCGTTATCAGTTTCAGCCGTTGCCCAATGCCCAGACAGAAGGGCGTTCCATGGAAATGTTAAAAGAAGGCGGCATGAGCGTGATGTGGGCGGGCACGCAAAAACACTATGAGCAGTCGCTGCTGCCGATTCGCATTCCGGTGTTAAAAGGCATGTTAGGACACCGTATTTTTATCATTCGACAGGGAGAGGAAAGCCGCTATTCGAAGGTTAACAACTTAGTCGATTTGCAGCGATTTTCCGTAGGGCAGGGACGCTTTTGGGGAGATACTGTGGTGCTAAAGCACGCAGGTCTGAATGTGGTTACTCCGGTGAAGTATGAAAGCTTGTTTCCTATGCTGGAGGGGGGCCGGTTTGATTTGTTTCCCCGGGCTATCCATGAACCCTGGAGTGAAGTCAGTGCGCGAACTGCGTTAAATCTGAGTATCGAGCCTCGGTTACTGTTGATTTATCCCTTTGCCATGTATTTTTTTGTGGCCCCGGACAATCAAACGCTTGCGCAGGCAATAGAGCGTGGTTTTAACCAGGCTATCGAAGATGGCTCCTACGATCAGTTATTTTTCGCTCACCCCATGATCAAAGATGCGATAACCTTAGCGCGGCTGCAGGAGCGGGTGGTGATTCGCCTGGAAAACCCCAACATGAGTGACCAAACGCCTCTGGAAGACGAACGCTTATGGCTGAATATTGAACAGTTGAGACTCAGCAACCGATGAAATGGCAGAGCAAAAATAGGGGGCGTTAGGGTTTTTGGCTATGCTGTGTAGAGCTAATCCGAAATTCGGCGCAGGCATCATCATTATTAATCTTTGCAGGACACTGAATTACTAAGCTTACTATGGCGTTATCTTCTCGCAAATCAGACATTAAACGTTTACGGCGCAGCGCCGTAGCGACAGCATTGATGTTGGCAATGTCGGGTGTGATGGCTGCAGAAGATAACCCTCTCAGGCGATTTCAGATAGAAAGTAAACCCGCTGACGAAGCGCTTATCGAGTTTGCATCACAGGGCAATCTGACCGTGGTGTTTCCCTACTCATTGGTGAAAGACGTGCAGGCCAATGCGGTGCGCGGTTACTTTCCGGCACCGGACGCCATTCACCGGTTGCTGGCAGACACCCGATTGCAGGCCAGAATTGCTGACAACAATCAGATCATCATCTCAGAAAAGCCGCAGGAACCGCCTGAAGTAAAATCACTGTTTGCGCAATTTATTGATTTTATTCGTGGTGATGACAACCTGATCACCATAGAACCTGCCAAGGATATCAGCCCCTATGAACACATTATGGTGCGGGGGTATCGCGCCAGTATCCGGGAGTCGCAAAGCATCAAGCGGGAATCTGATGTAGTGATGGATAACATTCAGGCCGTGGAAATTGGTAAATTGCCGGATCAGAATCTGGCGGAGTCGTTACAGCGTATTGCCGGTGTCTCTATCGACCGGGCGGAAGGTGAAGGACAGTTTGTGACGGTGCGGGGATTTGGGCCGGAGTTTAACCGGGTGCTGCTGAATGGCCGACAAATGGCTACCGATAATTTAGGCCGCGAGTTTAGTTTTGATACCCTGGCATCGGAAATCGTCAGTGGCGTCAACGTTTATAAAACTCAGAATGCCAGACAGCAATCCGGCAGCATTGGAGCAACCATTGATGTGCAAACCGCCAGACCCCTGTCGATACCGCATTTTCAGTTTGTGGGCAGTGTTAAAGGCTTGTATGACCGCAATAGCCGGGATCTATCACCTCAGTATTCTGCCCTGATCTCCAACACCTGGCAGAACAACCGGTTTGGTGCATTGCTGGCTTACAACCAGCAGCAACGGGACGCGCGCATTGACGAAGCGCAAATGGACGGCTGGTTGGTAAATACCAATATTCCGCACAGCGAAGTGCTCAGCGAAACCGATAACATATTCGTGCCCCGTAATTATGATCACCAGGTGCGTTTTGATGAACGCAAACGCACCGGCAGTACGCTGGTGTTGCAATACCGCCCTGATGACAATCTGGAATTTGTAGCGGATGCCCTGCACACCCGGCTGGATGTCAGTACTAACGCGACGTCGATGGGGCACTGGTTCACTTCCAGCAATCTGGAACAGGTAAGCACAGACAGCCACGGTACCGTCGTGTCTTTTGAACAGAACATTGGTCATGCCACCGATTTTCACGCGCGAACCTTCGACAGACCGGCGAAAATTGATGCCATTGGACTGAATATGGAGTGGCGGCCAGACAGCGCATTCAGCTGGGAAGTGGACTGGTCTTATTCACAGGCAGAAATTGACGATACCAGTGGCGCGGCCAATGCCTTGTCGCTGATTGGTTATCTCAATCGCTCCCGGTTTGAACTGGTGGAAAATGCACTATTGCCGCGTATTTATGGTTTTGAGACGGCCAGTGATAATGTGTCTGATGCCAATGGAAATAATGTCGGTGTTAGCCATTATCTGGACCCGGCCAACGGACGCGCTCATGTGATGTTGCGCCGGGGCTGGCATATACGTGATGAAGTGCGGCAATTTCGTATTGATGGCAATTGGGACGATGCTTTTCAGCAGCCCTTTTATCTGGATTTTGGTTATCAGTACACTGAGCAGGTGAAAAGTAACACGCGCTACGACAATGAAGATAACGCCCGGCATTGTCAGTATTGTGGTTACTTTGATGAGCCGGACCTTCCGGATGAGTTTCAACAGGTGTTCAGTGCCGGTGATGATTTCCTCAGCAGCGTTCCCGGCCATCAGTGGATACCCAAACAATGGCTGCGCCATGATAGTCAGCAGTTGTTTGCATATCTGGAGTCGTTTGGCGAAACCGATTTAGGTGCCACCAAGCGCGGCAGTTCGTTTACGGTTACCGAACAGGTACAGGGGGCATACATTGATTTTGTACTCAATCACACCTTACTGGATAACCCCGTTACCCTGCACAGCGGCTTGCGCTACGAGCATACCCGGGTGCATATCTCCGGCTTTATTGAACAGTTGCAGCGACTGGACATCCTGGATCAAACCGAGCTGGGACCGGTAACCGGCGCTTTGCAGCCGGTGGCGTTTCGCAATCAGTACCACAACTGGCTGCCTTCACTGAATGTAAAATGGGAGCTGAGCGACCAACTGACCGCGCGGCTGGCCTGGTCGCGTTCTCTGACCCGGCCCACCATTTCTCAGTTATCACCCGGCGTGACGCTGAACACGACCCGGCAAGGCGGCGACTTGCGGGCCAGTTCCGGAAATACTCAGCTACAACCCTTTGAATCGGAAAATCTGGATGTGTTTCTGGAATATTATTACGCCCGCAACAGCTATTTATCAGCGGGTTATTTTGTGAAACGCGTTAGCAACTTTATCACTACTCAAACCTCACCGGTGGTGTTTGGTGAGGTTACCGACCCCAGTACCGGGAGTGATCCTACCGCACCGGATGCTGACGATGCCCTGGCGGAATTTGATTTGGTACAACCGCAAAACGGTGAGCAGGCCAAAGTGCAGGGCGTGGAACTCAGTATTAGTCACCAGTTTGGGGATACGGGATTTAGTGTGCTGGGGAATATGACGCTGGTGGACAGCAACGCACAATTAAAACGGGACGATATCAGCAACAAGTTTGCCCTGACGGGACTCAGCGATTCCGCCAATCTGGTGTTGTTTTACGATAAGGATAAATGGCAGTGGCGCCTGGCCTGGAATCGCCGGGAAGGCTTTTTGCAGTCGCTGGTGCAGCGGCAAAGCTCCGAGCCGACCTTTGTTGCCCCATACAAACAACTGGACATGAGTGTCAGTTTCGACATTAATCCCAATCTGTCGATTTTTCTGGAAGGCATTAACCTCAGTAATGAAGTGGTGCACAAGCATGGCCGTTATGCCAATCAATTGTTGCTAATTCAGGATACCGGAACCCGCTATTCTTTTGGTATTCGCGGCAAACTCTAAGCCGCACTCTATTAACCTGCCTGCAGTGCCAGATTGGCGGTGAGTCTTCCCTCGGTGGGGGTCGGTGACAACCCCGTTTGTGCGTTGATCAGTCCCGAGTGCAACAAGTTGCAGGGATAAACAATGGCCCGATTAAACATGGGTGTCACCCTAAAGTATTCCTCGAACAGCGGGGTGCTGCCCTGAATATAGGCGGCTTCCGGTAAGCCTTCGGTGGTGGCCTGGGTACCCAGGGTTTTCATGTAATGGTTTTGATTCTGTGGGTTAATCTGCCAGTAACCGGTTTTTTTATGCTGAAAAAAGCCCGTACCTCCCAGGTCTTGCTGAAACAAATAATGCACCAGTGCAAACTTGCTGGTATGGGTGTCATCGTAATGGGGGATACACTGAATGGGTTTGAGTGTTTGGCTGGCCTGCGTGGTCAGGGAAAACGCTGAAAAACTATAGTCCAGCGACGCGCTATTGAAATCCCTATAAGGCGCGAGAAGAGGCGTTAGGGCCTGTGCCATTGTGTGACAATATTGTGGCGGTAAAGGCGCGCGGATTCCTGGGTAAAAATCACCATCATTGTTGCTGAACTGCGCAGTTTTTGCGGCTTCAACCAGCGCGTGTGGCATTAACAAACAATCGTCAATGATCAGTAACGGGGCTTTGGCATCCGCAGTATTTTCAGGCCCGATAAAGTGCACACTGATTCTGGCGGAAGGGTTAAATTGCATTGGCTGTCCTTGCATATCTGCCACCGGTAATGTCGTCATAGTACTAAGATTGTGCCGCCGATTTAAACCAGTTTTGCGCCTGTTGCAGACGCTGGTTTTTTCGCTCAATTAAATGATATATCTGACCGGTAGAGTGCACCATGGCGTAAATGGCCGCAAGGTAACCCTGCTGCTGCAACTGCTGTAAAATGTTGGGCGACAGCTCGTCCAGCTTATCCTCGTCAATGGTGTACAGGCCATTAATTTTGGTGCTGCTGTCATCCACAAATTTTATTTCCAGTGACATGGCGGTTAGCAACTGCAATTCCAGTAAGGTTGCAATAAATTGTTGCGTCAGCTGCTCGCCATGTAAAAGGGTCATGAGATCCCGTTGCTGGTTCTGCAAATAAGCCGTTGCCTGACCATCGGCATCAAACAGGGCTTCGCCGAGGTCGCCTGTCGCCGGGTGGGCTTCGTTGATACAGAGCACTGGGTCCTGCTGCGCTGCGTCTGGTTGTTGATTCGTATCCTGTTGACCTAAGAAAAATGGCTGGCGACTAACCTGCAATGGCACATAAATGCCCTGCCAACTACCTTGCTGCCAAAACAGGTTTTCACCCTGTTCAAAACCCAGTAACGCGGAGCACATAAATTGTCCGGTTTCACTGTTTTTAGAAAATACGATGGGGTAGTGCACCAGCAATTTGCGAAATTCAGGTAGCACCACGGGCACCATGTGTAATTCGGCCGCCTGCTGTTCTACCTTTTGGGTATCTACGCGAAGTGATTTGTGAGTCCGGCGATTTAAAGCCACTAGTTGCGACATGGTTTGATCCTCATAAGGTTTGAAAGCCGTATTCTTTTATCTTATTCAAAATGTCGCGATTTTGCGGTAATCGTGACAAAACTTGCTGGATATTGCGCCGATTAATATCGAACTGCTGTTGTGCCATTTGTTGCTGTTTAGGGCTGATGTGCACATGGCTTAAATCACTTTTAAAGCCCATACCATACAACACATATTGATAGCTGGCAGCAGGAAATACTTCATTGTTGCTGGTGAAATCATGATCCTGGGGCGGGTGATAACGCCACAACTGCAGCAACTGTTGCAGCGATTCCGGGATACTGGCTGGGTCTCTGTGATCCCGCCAGAATGCGTTGTCGTTGCGTTGCGATAACAAGTAATGCAACTTCAGAAAATCCACAATGCGCTCCCAGCGATACAAAAAGGTATCGTTGAAGCGATTGGCAATCACCGGCATGACATCATGATTGGCTGGCATTTGCTGGGCAATCATAGTGGCAGACATTTCCACCAGTACCAAAGCGGACGCTTCCAGTGGTTCCAGAAAGCCTGCGGCTAACCCGACAGCCACTACATTGTTGTGCCAGAACTTTTGGCGATGGCCACATTGGATGGGGATTTTACGCACTGACAGCGTGTCTATTTGCGGTCCCACATAGGCTTTCAGCGCCTGCATTGCCTGATTTTCATCACTGTGCTGACTGGAATACACATAGCCTACACCGCGGCGATGTTGCAGGCCAATGTCCCAAATCCAGCCGGCTGCTTGTGCGGTGGAGATTGTATGGGAAGCAATAGGGGTATCTTCTGTTTCGTAAGGCACCTGTACCGCTAATGCAGTATCTGAAAACAACACGTCGCTGCGATCTGTAAAAGGGATGTTGCAATGTTGCCCTAACAACAAAGACTGAAAGCCACTGCAATCTACAAATAAATCGCCGGTTATTTCGCCAGCTTGCCGGGTAAGCACTGATTTCACATAGCCATTGTCATGATTAATTACCTGACAGACATCGGCTTTGATGTGCTTCACTCCCAGTTTTTTAGTGCAATGTTCGGTCAATAATTTAGTGAATTTTCCGGCATCCAGATGATAAGCATAATTAGCAACGGCGGCATATTCCGGTGTCTGAATGGTTTTCGGGGCCAGGCCTTGTTCGCAGATGCTCTCCTGAAAACACACAGCTTCAGAAAAGGAATGCTCAGTACTGATTTGCTGCCAGTGGGGCACCAGGTCACATTGATTAAAACCTTGTGGTAGCACTAACGGGTGATAATAAAAATCGTTTTTTGCGCCGGTTACCCAGCCACAAAATTTAGCACCTTGTTTAAAACTGGCGTCGCATTCGCGAATAAACTGGGTTTCACTGATCCCCAGTTTGATCAGGGTGTCGCGCATGGTGGGCCAGGTACCTTCACCC
>NZ_JAJEWQ010000004.1:617428-638905 GCF_020687805.1 Planctobacterium marinum
CACGCCAATGGTGGGAATATTAGGCGATTCGATAAGAGTTACCTGCAACGCGCCCTCTTGTTGGCTGTTGTGCTGAGCCGCGATTCGCCCTGCGGTTATCCAACCGGCTGTGCCGCCACCGACCACCACCACCTGCCTGATATTGTGCTTGTTCATAGGGTTAACATTTTTTACTGAGGTGAAAACAACAACGCCGCTACCCATAGGTAGCGACGTACGGTGAGGCTTAGAAACTGCCCCGCACACCCAGGGCAAAACGTCTGCCGCTGTCTTCCACCAGAAGCAGGTGGTTATCAAAGCGACCGCGTTTATGCACATATTCTTCGGTGAGGTTAATACCTTCAAAGAACAGGGTGATATTTTCGGTGATATCGTAGCTACCACTCATGTCCAGCTGCCGATAATCCTCCACGATGGTGGGGCCATTGCCCTGCACCTGGGTGAGGGATTGTACAAACTCATCACGCCAGTTCCAGGCCAGTCTGACCTGGAAAGGACCGTCTTCATAAAATCCCACCAGGTTCATGGAATCACTGAGTCCGGTCAGTGCAAAGATCTGTGTGGTATCTGTGGGGTCCAGTTCGGCATTGCTGTCGGCAAAGGTGGCGTTGGCGATAAAGCCAAAACCGCTGTCAAAGGTGTGCTGCCATGCCAGTTCCAGACCATCCACTGAGGCGTTTTCTCCGTTGCTGGGCAGGGTATTGGTAAATACCGCATCGCTGCCTGAAGAAGGATCCTGCACTAAGCCGCCGCCCGGTGCGTCAAAGGTCAGTTCGCTCTGGCCGTTGACGATAAAGTTAGATACTTCTTTTCGGAAGTAACCGGCAGAGGCATAGCTGGCATCGCCGTAATACCATTCAGCAGACAAATCGAAGTTATCAGAGGTGAAAGGCTGCAACGCCGGATTCCCGGAGAAGGAGCGCAGATCGCCGCCCTGACGGGTGGTGGTGATCACTACCGCCGGAGACATACTTTCCAGTGTCGGACGCGTCAGGCTGCGCGATGCCGCTGCACGGAAAATCAGATCATCAGTGAAGTCCCACTTAATGGCGACATTGGGTAACACCGCATCGTAACTGGAGCTTTCAGAGATGGCGGCGGGGGTACCGTAGTTTTGATTTAGTTCCGTAGCATCCAGTACCGTCAGGCTTTGCAATACCGCCTGAGTACCCGTAACGTCTACATCGGTTTGTTCAATTCGCACGCCACCGGTAATATAAATGGGACGCTTTGCCAGGTCTCCGACAAAATTCATTTCCAGATAGGCAGACAAAATGGTTTCTTCTACATCGAAAGAGTTGTCTTTCTGAACGGCATCAAAGCTCTGACCTGATAACTGTTCCAGGTACGCAAACATGGTTTCGCCGTTATGAGCCAACCACTGCGTCGGCATACGGCCACTGCCGCTGACATCGCCGAGGAAATCATTCCCGGCATCAAATACGTATTGCAGATCCGCCGGTACCACGGGGGCATCCGGATAACCACAGTACAAACAATGTACGCCGGTTTCGTTATCCCAACGGGTCAGTGACTTTTCTTCAGTGGAATATTGCAGACCGAATTTGGCTTTGGTGAGGCCGCTGTCCTGACCTTCATCCCACTCACCATCCAGTCGAAACTGAGTGACATCGTCTTCCACCGCCCAGCCACGACGCAACATAACGTGGGCGCGACTGTTGGCTTCATCCAGGTGATTGCTCACACCCGCCGGGCCCGCAGCACCGCCAATCATCGGGTTATACATCACAAATCCCGGGTTGTTGGGGTCAGCTACGGTTAATGGCTGACCGCCAGCCTGCACGTCGATTTCCTGCTGGCCACTGTAGATATTACCGTTGGGGGAGGCAAACATGCTGGCCAGGGGCAGAATATTGTTATCAACCTGAAAGCGTACCCGGTTGGAATAGCCAATCAGTGATAACTGGTTTTCACCGCCATTGTTGGATTCTCTTTCAGCACTGGAATGGTGCAGATCGAAGTTCAGTTTCAGATTGTCGTTAACATCCCAGGCCAGGTTCAGACCCACATCCATGGTTTCGGTTAAGCGATCAAACTTTTTGGCGTGCATATCGGTGGCCATTCCGATTTCCTGGTACAGATCCACCACGGTACCGTTTTCGTCAACAATAGCGGAACGACGATTGCCGTCGGCATCAAACAGGCTGCCATCATCACCCACACCCTGAATATTGGGAGCAGTAAACCAGTGGCCATAAGAGGTGGCGTCGGTTTTGACATCAAAGTCGGAGTACAATAAATCAGCGGTGACCACTATGTCATCGCTGGCGGCATACTGGAATACCAGGTTGGCATTGGTACGGGTGCGCTCTTCGAAGGTTACCTTGTTATCGTAATTGCGCGGCGAAAAGATAGTACCGGTCCAGGGGGTGCCATCGCGGGAAACCGGATTCGGGACACCCACGTTTTCCAGCCAGCCATCCATCTGAGCCTGATTGAGTCGGGTTTCCCTTTCCTGATGAGATACCGCCAGTAATACGCCAAAGGTGTCGTCGTTGAAGGTATTGGAGATAAGACCGGAAACCTGGGGTGTGGCTTCTTCGCTGTTTTCATCGTAAACCCCTTTAACGCTGCCCGCCACTTTAAAGCCATTCATGTTGAAGGGTTTGGCGGTTTCAATGTTGATGGTGGCACCAATGCCGCCTGACTGCATGGTGGCAGTACTGGTTTTATGGACATCCAGGCTACGCACCAGCTCCGAAGCAATGGTATCGAAACTAAAGGCACGGGAATTGTTTTCTGAAGCGATCTGGCGGCCATTCACCAGAACGGTATTGAACTCCGGGCCAAATCCCCGCACGGTAATCAACTGACCTTCACCGCCAGAGCGGTCCACCGATACACCTGTGATACGTTGCAGAGACTCCGCTACGTTAGTATCGGGGAATTTACCTATGTCTTCAGCGGAGATGGCGTCTACCACGCCACCAGATTCGCGTTTTACATCCATAGCCCGCGCCATACTGCCGCGAATACCGCGCACCTGAATAAGTTCAAAATTGTCGGCACTTGTCTCTTCCTGAGCCGACACCAGCGGTGCGCTACTCAGTGATGCCATCGCCGCCACAACGGCCGCGGAGAGTTTCGTTCTTTTTAACATGATGATGTGTGTCCTGAAAAAAGCGTTGGTTTTTGTATTGCTCTCCAGTCACCGAATCTGCGCTTTGGGCCAGTTACCGACCAGGAGCCGGAAAAAGGCCAGCTTCACAGGGTAAAGCTGGCAAAAACACAACATGTAATGGAGCAACACAATGCAGTGAATAACTCAAAACTCGCGCTGACACTGCAACACATCAGCGCGGTTATTCACGTCAGGGATAAAGACGAAACGACGTTAATTTTCCGCTAATTTAATTTACTAATTTTTAACAAGTGGGCTGGGAAGCCGCAAAAATAACGGGCTTAAAAAGGCAAAAAAACTGGGATTTAGATAAATAAGGTGGGGTATTGCTCTGTTCGCCAGGGCCTGACAGATTCATTTATACACCTGAAACCCGGCTGACTATTTGTTTTTTACACTTTGGTGCCCGGCTCAACCCTGGGGAAGTCTTGCATCAGCTTGGTACAGTGTTCACGTAACAAATGATGGACCTGGCGAATTGCGGGTGAAAACTGTTTCCGATGAGGACAAATCAAATGTAATGGAGCAGGTTCGCCCTGGAGTTGAGGTAACAATATCTCTAACCGACCCGCTAAGATATCGCCACTGACGTCAAGCCAGGATTTGTAAGCTAAGCCTTCACCAGCGATAGCCCAGCGTCTGATTACATCCGCATCGTCACACTGTAAATCACCTGAAACTTCTATGGTTTGGTCATGGCCTGAAATCCCGAAGCGCCAGCGATTGTGTATTCGTCCTTTTAGTAAATATGTCAGGCAGTTGTGCTGTTGCAGCTCATCCGGATATTCAGGTCTGCCATGACGTTTAATGTATTCTGGGGAGGCGACCAGCACCCGACGATTTTCTGGTGCCAGGGGCAGGGCCACAAAGCTGGCGTCATTCATAACACCATACCGGATAGCGACATCCACAGGCTCTCTAAACACATTGGTGACCTGATCGGACAAATGCAATTTCAGATTTATGTTCGGGTGCCGGACTCGAAACTCACTGAACCAATCTACCAGCATATTTCGCCCAAGATCAGAGGGTGCCGCCACCTGTAAGGTACCGCTCAGTTCAGAATCCTGATGATTGATCCTTTCGTGCCCCTCTTGCAGGGTTTCCAGTGCCTTCTGAGCATAAGTCAGATATTCCTCGCCTTCAGCCGTGAGCCGCAAGCTCCGGGTAGAACGTGCAAAAAGGCGTATGCCAAGGGTCTTTTCCAGACGTTTGATGGCAACGCTGACTTGTGCCGGCAATATATCAACTTCTCGCGCCACATTAGAAAAGCTACCTAAGGCAGCAGCTCTGACAAACAGCGTAAGATCTTCCAGTCGAACCATTTATTCACCTCGAGAACAAGTGTTGTTGTATTAGACGCGTTTTTCCCATCTCTACTGCTGGCTAATATGACGGAAAGTTTGACCCTATTTCAAGTGACTAACAAATATCACTTTTCATTAATTGAGGAAATAAATATGAAAGCAATAGCTTACTCTCAACATGGTTTACCGATTGACGATGAACAGTCGCTAATCGATGTCGAGATTGACCAACCCGTTCCCGGACCCAGAGATTTATTAATAGAAGTTCGCGCGGTATCTGTGAACCCTGTTGATACTAAAGTACGACAGAATTCAGAAACAGTTGCTCCTCGTATTTTGGGTTGGGACGCTGCTGGTGTTGTGCGGGCAACGGGCGAAGCGGTGACTTTGTTCCAACCCGGAGATGAGGTTTTCTATGCGGGCTCAATAACACGGCCAGGTAGCAACAGTGAATTCCATTTAGTGGACGAGCGCATCGCAGGCCACAAGCCGTCTTCACTCGACTTCGCTCAATCGGCAGCATTACCGCTAACCTCTATCACAGCCTGGGAACTACTTTTTGACAGACTGAAAATTAGCGAGGGACAAGGCAAAGGCGAAACCTTGCTGGTAGTTGGCGCAGCAGGTGGTGTGGGGTCGATGTTAATCCAGCTGGCTCGTCAATTAACTTCGATGACGGTAATAGGTACTGCATCGCGCCCGGAAACCGTTGACTGGGTTAAAGCGTTGGGCGCCCATCATGTCATCAACCATTACGCCCCGCTTAAAGAGCAGCTTCTCGATGTGGGTATCACCGAGGTGCACCATGTTGCCAGCCTGACACACACAGCCAGTTACTTTGAGCAACTTATTGCTGTACTTGCACCTCAGGGACAGCTGGCACTTATTGATGACCCTGAGTCACTGAACGTATTACCCATGAAGGGCAAAAGCCTGTCACTGCATTGGGAATTTATGTTTACCCGTCCTATTTTTGAAACATCAGACATGATCCAACAGCATCAGTTGCTCGAGCGCATTAGTGAGCTTGTCGACCAGGGACATATAAAGACAACGCTCGGAGCGCATTTTGGCACGATCAACGCGGCGAATTTGAGACGGGCCCATGCATTGATTGAGAGTAACCAGGCGAAAGGAAAAGTTGTGCTGGAAGGCTTTTAAAGCACTTTTATGCCTGGTACTTCGAAACTGACTGAACTCTGGAGATGATGATTATGAAAACCTTAAATTCAGGAATATTTTACTTTGTGTTGGCAGCCTTTTCAGTGTTGGAAGGGGTATTTCCCGATCCGGTACTGGCTGCGACCACCGAAGGCCTTCCTCATGTCCGTTACTACGGCGATATCGAATTGGTGCACACATTCAATGGTCCTATGCCGACGGGCGTTACTGTTAGTCGCAGCGGACGCATATTTGTTAACTTTCCTCAATGGGGCGACGAACCCAACTACGCGGTTGTGGAACTGACAGACGGCAAACTGGTGCCTTATCCCGATATGGCAACAAACACATTTGAGATAGAAAAGCCCCATTCAGGATTTATCAGCGTTCAAAGCGTGATAGCTGATGGTCAAAATCACCTTTGGGTATTGGATACCGCTGCACCTGGTTTTCAACCTCCGATACAGGGTGGGGCTAAACTCGTAGAGATAGATCTGGCAACGAATAAGGTGATTGCTAACCATGTATTCCCACCTGACGTTATTCTCCCAACGACCTATGTGAATGACATGCGTTTTGATTTTCGGGTCGGTAAGGCCGGTGTCGTGTATGTAACTGACTCATCTTTATCGGGACCGGGTGCCATTATCGTCATGGACCTGGCAACCGGAACAGCATTGCGACGCCTCAGTGGTGATAGTTCTACCGCTCCTGATCCGAACTTCATACCTGTGGTTGAGGGGGTAAACATGGTAAGTCGAGGGGCAGATGGAAAGATTAGTCCGTTTCGGGTCGCTTCTGATGGTATTGCGTTGTCTCCGGATGGCGACACACTCTATTTCAGTGCGCTATCAAGTCGCAGGCTTTATGCTGTGCCTACTGCGCTACTTCGGGATCCGAACATCAGTGAAGAGCAGTTGTCCCGGGCGGTAATGGATATCGGTGAAAAAGGTGCATCCGATGGTTTGGAGGCTGATGCCAATGGCGCTATCTACGCATCAGATTATGAGCACAATGGCATTCGCAAGCGACTTCCGGATGGTCAATGGCAAACACTGGTACACGACCCTCGGGTTCTTTGGCCTGATACCTTGTCGATTGGAACTGATGGCTACCTTTACTTTATTGTTAATCAACTTCATCGTCAGCCAGTTTTTCATGGTGGTAACGACTTACGAGACAGGCCCTACAGTCTTTTCCGTATTGAGATTGAGGCTCTACCTGCACCAACCCGCTAGTCTCTTAGAAGTGTTTGTTTCGGGTAAAAACAGTCAAGCAGCACTTTGATTTTAGCTGTGAGCAGCCAAGATTCCTTATGCCGTATAATTTCGCTGAATAGTACCGTTGCGAACAGAACAAAAGCCCGACAGTACCAGAAGGTACTGTCGGTATCTGGATCAGGCAACGGGAATTGGATTGTTGACCAGTGACAGATTGAAATCCCTGACGAGCGCATGTTCCTTGCTGCCCGGGTTATCGCGCAAAGGTACCACCACATCCACCAGAGCCTCGACATTTTCCTGCGCTAATTTTTCCATCGTTTCCTCGAGGAAAGCATCAAGAGGCATTGCACGGGGATCACCACTTTTGTGGATCAAATCGGTGTCCACCCAGGGAGGGGCAATTTCAATTACTTTGACCGAAGTATCGCGCAGCATAAATCGCTGTGACAATGTGTAAGAGTGGATGGCTGCCTTGGTGGCGGAGTAAAGCGCAGTAGCTGCAAGCGGCACAAAGGCCAGTACCGAACTATTATTGATAATATAAGCGTCAGGCTGTTTTTTGAGATGTTCAACAAAGGCCGAGCTGACCCGAACTGGACCGAGTAGGTTGGTATCAATAGTACGAGCTGCCTGGCTGTCATCCAGTATTCCGGCTGCATTATCAAAAGGCATAATGCCCGCGTTATTGATTATCACATTCAGTGAAGGGTAGCGCGCAATAAGTACTTCGGCGACTGTTTGTATCTCAGCTGGATTACTCACATCCAGGCGTATCGAATCCATACCCGGATTCGCTGCCACAACTTCGTCGAGCAATTCCTGGCGACGGCCAGCGATAATCACCTGGTTACCCAACTTGTGAAAAGATTCTGCCAGACCTCGACCGATACCGGAAGTACCGCCAGTGATAAAAATAGTGTTGTCAGTAGTTTTCATTGTCATTGTCCTCATTGTTATTAAAGCGTTGTGTTAAATCGTGAATGTGTTTTAGTGTGTCTCTGTATAGCGAGGCGCTGGTGAATTACTGGAAAGATTGGCAGACATGAGCTGTCTGGATTTTTCGTAACTCTCCCATGCCGTGTGATTATGTAAGGATGGGATGGTGATCAGCTCACCCCGGTCGAATCCAACCAATGCAGCGTCCACCAGGTTTTCAGCGCTCATGACGATTTGCTGATCGAGATTTTCCAGCGGTAATCCTCCGGAGGCCCAAAAATCTGTCGCGGTTGCACCGGGCAGTACAGCCTGGACTTTAATCCCTTTATCCGACAGCTCGTGATGCAGAGACTGGCTAAAGGCGTGTACGTAGGCTTTACTGCCACCATAAACGCCATTCAGGATTTCCGGAGCAATACTCACAATAGAAGAAATATTAATGACAGCGCCCTGGCGACGGGCGACAAATTTGGGGACAGCCGCGTAAGTCAGACGCGTTAGTGCGGTGACATTGAGTTCGATCATACGCTCCATGCTATCAATTTGGCTCTCTAACAACGGCGTATGGGTTCCTGTCCCTGCATTGTTAACCAACAATGTGATGGTTTCGTCCTGTTTTAGCTTTTCCTCCACCCGGGTCAGAGCTGCGCGATTGTTGAGGTCTGCTTCCAGTACTTCAACAGATCGGCCACTTTGGGTTGTGATCTTTTTGGCCAAAGCATTTAGTTTTACGCGATTGCGTGCAACCAGAATGACATCGTAGCCGCGGCGAGCCAGGCGGTCCGCATAGACAGCTCCAATTCCGGATGATGCGCCTGTAATCAGGGCTGTACCTAAGTTCTTCTGTAAAGTCATTTTCATTTCTCCTGAACAATGTATTTGTTGTAAAGCAACAATTGCATTCTATGACCAATTGAGATTGACCTAAATGACGTATATGATACTGATTTGAGACATTTTATTGGGGGAGTTAAAATGCACAGAATTGGATATCTGTTAACGGACGGGTTTCAGGTTATGTCACTGGCGACACAGAGTGTCTTTGAATATGCTAACGTTGTTATCGACAAACCATTCTACGAAGTTCGCAATTACTCAGTTCAAGGCGGACAATTGCATTCGTCTCTTGGTATGGCAGTGGAAACTCTCCCTGTGAACAGGCGATGTGAGATAGATACCTGGTTGTTTAGTGGGATAGGCACCCCTTTGGATATACCGACACCTGCTGAAGTTATTCAGTTTGCTGGTGAAGGCGCAATGCGGGCGCGCCGGGTAGCGGCCATTTGCACGGGGGCATTTGTATTAGCCGAGTCAGGATTACTTGCAGGGCGTCGCGCTACAACGCACTGGGCTTTTGCACGAGAAATGCAGGCAAGACATCCCGATATTAATGTTGAAGAAGACAGGATCTACATTGTGGACGGCCCGGTCTGGACGTCTGCCGGAATGACTGCAGGGTTGGATATGGCACTGGCTATGGTGGAAAAGGACCTCGGCACTGACGTTGCTCGCTCGGTCGCTCACAAGCTGGTGATGTATCAACGCCGGTCAGGTGGACAGTCGCAACATTCAGAGTTGCTGGATATGTCCCCTAAGTCGGATCGTATTCAGAGCGCATTAGAGTTTGCACGCAAAAACCTTAAAAAGACCATTAATGTGGAAGATCTCGCGGAGCAGGTCAATCTCAGTCCGAGGCAGTTTACACGAGTGTTCACCGCTGAAACTGGCCAGTCACCTGCAAAAGCAATTGAGAATCTGCGCCTGGAAGCCGCTCGTTTTATGATAGAAGATAGTCATCATCCTCTGGAGATTATTGCCCGCGAAACAGGCTTTCGGGACCGCCGACACATGCGTGAAGCTTTTCTGCGTGGATTTGGTGTTCCGCCACAAGCCGTACGACGAGGCGCACGTGAAATCTAAATTAGCGGGTGCTATTTAATGAACGTTCTCAGCATGTCAGAAACTCAATTCAAGTCTTTTAAGTTCTTCCGGTCAGCGAGTCGGTGAACATGGTTGGACGCTTTGGTCCAAAGCAGAGTTAAACCGACTCGTTAGAAATATGGAAGATTTAGGAATGAAGGTCGTTTGGGGATATTCCATCAGTCTTCCGCAAAGATCAAACTTCGATCTTTGGTATGTCAGGTGCCTGTGAGCGCAAGTGTTGTGTTCGGGTCAATATATGCTCTTTTACCTCGACCATGTAACTTCGGTCGTCGTTTGTAAAATACGGCTCCTGAGTCATGGTCTCGATGAACTGCTGATGCGTTAGCGTGTTGATGACTTTATCCGCCAAATCGATTAACTGGCGAGACAAGAGCTTTTTATTCACCCCGCAGGTTTCTGCGAAATCAGCCATTTGGTAGGCGTTAATGCATTCGGGTTCAAACTCATCACCCATCGCCATCGCCAGTACATGCTTGAACTGTGGGAACATGGCTACATTCACTAAATCATAAGCAGGCGTGAATCGATTATTACGCTTATCAAAAAACAGCGAGACGTTTTTACCATGACTGTCGTAGTTGCTGATCATCAAATTAAATAGCTGCCAGTTGATGAGCCATTGAAGACTCTCAACAGGCGACGCCATAGTCTTTGCCAGTTCAAAAAGCCGGGGTAAGCTTGCGCCATCGCGAATATGCTGCACATCCCTGCCATCACCCAGGTTTCGCTCATATTTATAGTCGCGTGGCAGGTTCAGAGCTTGGCAGCCATCAATCACATGCCTGCGAAAGACCTTGAACTGATCAGGTGCATGCTTACGATCAAACCGTTCCACAACCAGTGCCGGGTATTGTTCGAATCGCGTGAATCGCACTTCTGCGGCAGGCAGTCCCACTGCCTTTGACAGCTTCATACAGAAGTATTCGTTGAGTACGAGGTTGGGACAATTGTGCCTCTCAAACTTGAGAATATGTGTTGAGCATAAAGTCCCATCGCCAAACCCAATTTGCCCTTGCTCATCAATGAATATGTTAAGCTTGTCTTGTACTCCCGCCACACTCAGTCGTGGTTTGTCGTCCCATGTTAACAGGCCAATATCTTCCTTTTTGGCAAGCCGCCTGGTTAGCTCATCGGGTTCGATCACTCTAAATTGTGGCTTACTTGCCTCTGGTGAAACGTCAGCACCTTGTTCACTCGCTTTAAACGTAATAGCCCCCGCCAGATCATTGCCGATGGCCCTGACTTGGGAATAGACATTTTTTTCTGAGACTCCAAGGTGCTCTGATAGGAGTTTCCGCGCTTCCCCTTCGGGAAGTGCGTTGTCGAGATAGTTGTAGGCGACTTCGGGAGAATGAAGGTTATCCAACGTCAGTACGGGTGACAATGGGAAGCCTGTTTGCTGCCAATCCTGCTCATATTCAAGCTTGAGTAGGTTAGTGCCTTTATCCAAGGTTAACGTGCCAATACGTTGCTCTGCTAAATGGATGAGCATGGTATATGCTGAGGGTTGGTTGATGTTATCTGCTGGCACTTTTTTTATACCCACTCGTCATCACTGACACTTAAGTCGTCCCGCTTTTTAAGAGAGTCAGGCGAAAGCGATGGTGAGGTAAGCTTGATACCCAGCCCACGTAGCACCGCAAACACGGCGGCCAGGGTGCAGTTATCATTGCCATTTTCAATGCGCGACAAGGTATTGATCCCCACGTTACACAGCGCAGCACAATCAGCGAGCTTCATGCCCATCGCCGTGCGCTTCGCTTTAATAAGTTGTCCCAACACATGCGCGTCATTTATAAACTGTGTTTGAGGCATTTTTGAGGAAGTCACTTTCTTCGCCATCGTTGCGTACCAACATCGATATAAATATTCATTAGTATCGGTGATTATAGATGGTTATTAATAAATCACAAATATATTCACCTTTATCGGTGAATATACTTAAGCAAAACCATTAATCTCATATAAATCACCGTTAACGGTTAATATTGGCTCGGCTGGGCATCATTATGCCTACAGGCCTGGCTCTGATACATGGCATGTCATTGGCTTATATTGAATAAGCGGCATTACCAACTCAGCCAGTCGATTCAGAGAGTCGATGCGCTCAGGGAAAAATCCATAGCAATCATACGTTTTTCCGACCCATTAGGTTGTTATTCATACACTTCTCCGTGCACCCCAAAATTAGGTAGTAAACCAAACGTAATAGTTTATTTTGGAAATAATCATTGAATAACTCGTCTATGCTGAGAATGCTATCCGCAAACTTAGTCAAAGGGTCTAATCCTTCTCGAAGCTTGGAACGCTCTTGTTCTGCTAAACCTCGTGCCTCTGCCAGCGATAACTGTAGGGCTTTTCCAATAGATTTTTCCCTCCTCTTTCCGTTAAGTGAATACCTTAGTGACCAATAAGGTTGTCCACGCTTGGGAGCGACGAACCGTTTCCATCGGATGTTTTACCTGGCTCGCCTTTAGCAAGTATGTTGACTTGTTTGACTGTTAAATTTGGCATTTTTCACCTCTTGTACTCACCAGTAGTTTGAGACTAGCAGTGAAAAATACTCACCAGTTGGATGAAACAGAATGAAAAAATACGAAACAATAAAAAACAAAACCCCGATATAAGTCGAGGTTTTTCAGTGGGTTATGAATGTTGTTGAGTGTTAATGAGCTTTATTCAATATTCTGGATCTGTATATGTATATTTTTATTAAATTACATATTTATCATTGGTTTATGGTTTTTATTGGTGAGTAATGTCACCGTATATGTCACCATTTTGCGTTTGAAGCCGGTAAATAAACATAGATACGCCTCGAGAAATCGCAAACCGAAAAGGTACAGGGCGTGTGCTACTCAGGTGGAAGAAAACTCTGTAACATTTCCCCGATTTGGGCCATCTCTTCTTCGTGTTCGGCAAAGTCTGCTACGGCAAAAGCCATCATCAAAGCAACAACAAAAGCAAATTCTGCACAGTACTTTATTTCTTCGTCGGTGAATTGATCCGTTATCGTATTGTCATCGGACATTGTTCGATAAAGCAAATCCGTACCGCCATGTGCAAAGCTGTTGAAAACCTCATACCTAGCTCTTTTCACTCTCTCTAATTCAAATGGCACAGGTTTTATACGGTCGACTTCTTGGCACATAGTGTGATGATCTACATAGTAGATATTCCCGTTTTTGCTGGTACGCTGTATCTTATCGGTTTGAATGAAATGTTCAGTTTCTTCATCAGTTGCACAGTGTTGAAACCATAGGGCTCTGACAAAATAATCCCAATAAATCCTCATTAGAGAAACGCCGACGGCAATACGCCCCTGTTGGATCAGGTTGGCGCTGCTCCAGCAAATTTCATTAACTCGGTATGCAAGTGCCAGAAATATTCGCGATTGTCTATTTGGTGTTTTGAAGCTCTTATCGCGTTGTAGAAGGTCAAGCTCTCTAATTTTTTCTTGCAGTTCGACCAAGTATGGGGCTGTCACGAGGCCTCTCGCTTTTCTTTTTTAAAGAGTTTGAACGTCATTTCTATATGCATGTATTCTTTTCAGCCGTTATTTTATAAATTCGTGATATGCAAAGAGCTCGTAATGAAATAACTACGAATCTAATACTTTTTAATCCGAAGTCGATATATGTTATGAGTTTGAAAACTTGTTTATTCTATATATTGTCACTATTATATCGTCATCTCATCCACCATCCATTGGTGTCAGAGTGGAAGGAGTTACGGCTCCGTCCTCGAAAGAGGGCGAGGCCAGCCTTAATTTTATATCTTATTTCCGTTATTCCTTTTATATCTTTTATTGTATTTCTGCCTCTGGTGTTCGCGCTCTATATAAAATGCGGTCCATGGGAGAATATAGCCTTTTCTCACATTTAAGACGACAAGATAACCTTCCATCTCAAACCACAAGTAGATTCTTTTGTCGCCCTGTTTTTTCTCTGCCCAGACCTTTAGCACAGAGTCGGCATCATTTTCGATAATAGCTTTTGGCCAGCGAATGCGCTCACAGCGTCTGATGTCCGGCATTCTGGATTCTTCGTCTTTTCCTTCGCTTATCATATGCCAGAATGTTGCTGACTTTCCGTCATATTCTGGATGGCGTTTAAGGCCCAGTCGTTTGCCTCTGAAAACGGGGTTGTTGTCTACGAAGTCTCTTTGAAAGCTATTATAAACTTCTTCAAAGAATGCATCCCAATTACCACCAAAACTCTCTAACCTAATCATTTCAGGTAACCATTGTGGTAATGCATAATCCGTCATGAGTATGGCTGCCAAACTAATAAGTTAAACTTGCTTTCACGCTGAAGTGTACTGTGAGTCAGCTTATAGCCACTCCTATCACGGATACGACTAATTAATGCTGATTTAGCGGCATTGGCATTAAGCCCACGGTGCAAATAAGCTAGTGCTCCAATTAACAAATCCGCCACCTGTAGTTGCTCAGACTCTTCGGAGTGAATTTGTTGCACTTTTTCAACTATGTTGCGTGAGAAATCGTAGGCGTTATTGCATAGCACATTATGCAAAGTCTCCACTTTGGTAGCGCCCAGCGTGTCTTTGATATCAATATAGACCCGATAATGAGACTGTGGCTCAAATATTACCTTCAACATGGTGAAATACATTTTGTAGTACCAATCATCATGGGTCTGCCCAAACCTTTCATGGTCCAAGTTGTTCTTGTCTGGTGCTATAATCCCTCTGAAATGAAAGTCATCATCATCAAAGAAGTAATCGATAACTTCCAAATAAAAGCTTAATTTTGATTGGCTGACTTTGGTCCACTTAATTTCAAAATCAGTTTTAAGCCCATGCTTTTGTTTTATCTCACGGATACGTTTTGCTATTTCTAAGCGTTTGTCCACCGGACACCATACTGCCCCTAATACCATGGCTTTTTGACCATCATTTTCAAGGTGGCATGATTCATCACAATACACGTTGTAAGTTTCGCTCATAGTGCCACCTCAACATTGCCATGATTTATCTGTTTTTCTGCGTTTGCTACGTCTCTGGACAGTAATTCTCCCCGGAAGGCTTTAGTCAAAATAGATTGCGTGAGTTTGTCTATGCGGGTTTTGGCTGTTATATATTGTTTTTCTATCGTGTTGGCGTGCTCAAATAGTTCATTGATTTTATTTACAATTACAAGCTGCTCCTTTTCGCATGGCAAAGGTACTGGAAGCTTTTCAAATACGGCCTTGCCTAACGTCGGGACTCCCGTATTTGAATTCATTTCTTTTGTGAGCCAGTTTATTGTTTCTTCTCGTCTCAACATCCACAATAAGAACTCTGTGTTAACTCCATTTGCTCTTACAATGAATACTGTATGGCTATAGACAAAATCAAAGCCTCTGGGAGCCATTCTTGCTAAACCAAGCCTCCCTTTTCGGGCAAAGACTATGTCATTTTCCAAAAATTTAGTTTTTTCTTTCCTTTCTAGAAAAAACTCCCTGTTTACTAATTTCGCCTTGTCAGTAGTCCAAGAATCTAATCCAACGAACTGCTGGGTGGATAGTATGGGTACTCCAGATGTATCCGGTTTTGGGTATCGGTGCGAGGGGTTTGGATCTAAGCATTTTGCTATTTCCGATAAAACAGGCCGTTTCCAATCATCAATCTCAAGGTTGTTCTCCTGTCGCCAGTCTTTAGTGAGTTCGCCTGAGGTAGCTGCGGCGAGGACGGATTGGCGGAAGCGTTTTAGGATGGTTGGGATTTTGTCAAGGCGTGCTTGTGCTGCTTCTACTTTGGCTAATACTGAATCCAGTTTGTCTGCAATGCGCTTTTGGTCATACTTCGGAGCTAAGTGTAATGGAATTTTGCGCATGTTCGCTTGTGTCAGCTTTAGTCTTGTCGCACCGTTTACATATCCGTGATAATCAAATTGGTTTAAGTAATAACATAGATACCTATTTTCAACCTCAATCCCATTTAAGACATGTGCGTGGTTGTTCACCCATGTTTTACCATTTAATAGATAGGCTTTATGTTTCTTTGGATCAAAAAACGGAACACCATCTTCACCAAGAGCAACGTAATTACCGTCAAATAAATAGTTGTCTATATATCCTACTTGGCCAGTTGCACCAAAATAAGGGTACAAATCAGATTGTTCTTTGCCCTCAATTCTTTGTTGTCTCTCTTTGTTGTTAACTGGTTTTCTTTTCGAGTCTAGAATCTCAACACAATCCTTTAATTCTTTTTCTATCCAACCTTTCGGCAATTTGCTCATGCAACAACCTCGTCAGGTTCTTCTGCTGCATCCAGCTCAACTAATATTGATTGCAAATCGTTAATGGCACCCGCCAGTTCTTCAATGGCTTCATTAATAAGTACATCAGGCTCTGGTAATTTCGCAGTATCTTCAAGACTGTCGTCTCGTATCCAGGCCAAGTCCAGCGAATCGTCTTTAGACTTAATTTCATCGCGCGTAAAACAACGCAGACGACAGGTATCCACATCACCCACATCGCTGCCGTTTTTGTGATTATCAATAAAGGCTTGTCTTTTGGCTTCGTCAACCTTAGTTAAATCGCCTCCTACGGCCTCGTAGAATTCGTCGAAATGGGCTTTGGTTAATACTGTGCGCTTGCCGAATTGCGGCATGTTCGCTCTGAGGTCGTAAACCCATACTTTTTGCGTATTGCCTTTGTCTTTGGTGATGTTTTCAGGCTTTTCAAAAAACAGGACATTGGTCTTTACGCCAGCGGCGTAAAAGATACCGGTTGGCAGCCTCAAAATGGTGTGCAGGTTACATTTTTCCATTAAATCGTTGCGGATTTTGCGACCTGTGGAGCCTTCGAATAACACGTTGTCTGGCAAGACTACAGCGGCTCTGCCTCCGGGCTTGAGCATGGCGTGATACATGGTATGCAAAAACGCGAGCTGTTTATTAGATGTGTAATGAACCAAATCGTCACGAGTCGGCACACCTCCGCCTTGCTTGGTGCCAAACGGCGGGTTAGCCAAAATGAGGGTTGCTTTTGGCAATACCTTACCTTCGTTTGACAAAGTATCGCCGTATAAAACACCCGCGTTGTTGTCATCAACCGCTAAATCATGAAGCATCAGATTCATCATGGCCAAACGGCGAGTGTCTGGTACCAGCTCCATTCCAAAAAATGTGCCGTGTTGATATTTGTTGTAGGCGGCTTCGTCTAATGCACGGATATCGTTGTTCTTCTCAATTTCATGATGGGCGGCAATTAGAAAGCCACCTGTTCCAGCCGTCGGATCTACAATCACATCATCGAGGTTGGGTTTCATCAACTCAACCATAACCTCAATTAAAACTCTTGGTGTGAAATATTGTCCAGCACCAGATTTTTTCTCACTGGCGTTGATTTCCAACAGACCTTCATACATGTCGCCTAAGCCTTCCTGCTTAGCCGAGTACCAGTCCATATTATCGATTTCAGTAACGAGTTTATTGAGAGTGGCTGGCTTACGAATGCAGGTAGACGCATCTGCAAATATGGCTTTAGTAATAAGAGAGCCATGGGAGCCTAAATGAATGAGTAGCTTTTTGTATTCTTCCAGTCGGGTTGCGGCATTAAAGTTTTCAATATCTGTCCAGCGATAACCTTCCGGAATTAGCTCATCCTGGCCTGTTTCTTCCACCATCTTAAGGAAGATAAGATAGGTTAGTTCGTTCAGGTATTCGTGGTAAGTGACCCCATCATCTCTTAACAGATTACATAAATTCCAGAGCTTATTGATTAAGTCTTGAGTGCTCATTGATGTTCCTTGACTGTATTTTTGGGGTTTGTGCCGCGCTCCAAACCATCTAAATTTTTCTAATAGTTGATTGTATCTAATCAGGCTGATTTTTGTTGGTCATCTCCTGACCAAATGGCTTTGTTGAATTCGCCAAGTATATCAGTAATGGGTTGCTCAAATAATTTGGTTGCCCGTTTGATACCGCCTAATCGCTGTTTGAATATACCTTCGTTTAGGTTACTTTCATCAACAATGATATTTGCTTTCATTTGACTCGCTATTGTTTCCAGCCATTCTCTTTGAGGAGTTTTCCACGGCTGGCTTGCCAGAATTTTAGCTAACGCATTATCGACACGTTGATCATAGGGTACAAGCGCCTCGCCAATTGCCGCCTGCCGAATAAAACCAATAATACGAGCTGCGATATCTTCGTTTTTGACTTCTTTCCAGGCCATTTTTAGGTCTTCTTCACGGAATTCGTTTCGCTCCAACTCTACTGCTAACTGCTTCAAACTGTCCCGTGATAGTTCCCATGGTCTTTGTATCACTGTTTGTATTGCCATTAAACGGTTGCTGTTTGCATTTACATATTTATTGAATGCTGAAAGGTAATCTTCAGGTTTTTGTCCGCTGCCATATCCGGTTGAGGTTCCGGTGATTTGATCAGCATGCTCGGATATGACCACTTTCGTGCCGCCCCCTGAGCTTGATATTTTCATATCAAGTAACTCGCCCAGGCCGGGATGATTTACAAACCAGTTGGCGACATCAGTAAGCTTCATTTCTTTGAGTTCCTGAGCAAAATCTTTGGGAGGTTTGCCCACAATTCGTTCAAAATCTATGCTCTGCTTTTCTGACAAATAGTTTTTTTTTGCTTTGTAGCTTGGCGAGGAACTGATCTTTGGCCAATTGCTGCAACCTAGGGTCCGGTCCATCTTTAATCTCAGTCTCAAGCTCACTAAAAGTAATGTCTACCTTAGTTACAACTGGCTTCATAGTGTTCACTTTTTCCAGTTGCTTATATATATCTACAGCATCGAATATTCTGAATCGCTCTTTTCCTATCTCATCACACCGTCTTGTTGCTCTACCTAACATTTGTTCAAACAAGATGCGGCTGTTTACTCTGCGTAAAAACACTAAGTTGCAAATTGATGGAACGTCCACACCGGTGGTGAGCAGATCTACAGTGACGGCAATGTTGGGTAACCGGTCATTTTTGTAGAGACGAATTTTCTCTAGTGGCTTGTCTGATGCACCGGTGATTTTCTGAATTGCGTCGTCTTCAACTTCACCGTGATAGTTTTCACAGGCTTCTTTTAACGCCTCAACCACATCATCTGCATGTTTATCGGTTACACAAAATATTAGCGACTTTTCTTGTGAGTAAGGGTTTAAGGAGTCGCTCTCGATCAACCATTTACACACTTCCTTTGTAAACTCGGGCGCTATCACTTTCCTGTTAAACTGTGCCACATCGAAGTTGAGTTCATCAGGCGTGTTCACTAAATCGATATTTTGTGTTTGAGGATCGTATACCTGAACTTCCTCGTTGACGGCGTATTTTATGCCTTCTGTATTGAGCTTGGTATGGATGCGTGTAGGTGGAAGGTGGTCGACTAAGTGACCATCAATAACCGCCTCGGTATAGCTGTAGATAAATACGGGATCACCGAAGATGTCTTTTGTGTGCAGAGCTGGAGTGGCTGTAAGGCCCACTTTAAATGCGTCGAAGTATTCAATGACAGCTCTGTATTTCGACATATAATCTTTCTGATCGCGGAATTTAACTTCTGTTTCGCTGAGTTCTCTGTCTAACAGGTATCCCCGGTGACATTCATCGACCACAATACAGTCATACTGTCCAACACCCGGTTTAACTCCATCATCAGATGGGTACATGATGCGTTTTACCAACCCTTGTACAGTAGCAACATGTACTTTGGTATCCTCGTCCGGATTAGGTTTTGGTGCTTTTTCAGGCTCTATGCCAAGCACTTCAAAGGTGTCAGCAAATGTATTGAGGTTTTCCATCCTGACTTCACCAAAATCAACCGTTGCTTGTGCTCCAAGTGCACTTCTGTCAACGAGAAACAAAATACGTCTGAATCGTTCAGCTTTTAGCAAACGGTAAACCAGTGCTATGCAGGTTTTGGTTTTTCCCGTACCGGTTGCCATAGCAACCATAGCCCTGTCCTTTCCATCCTTTATTGCCTGTTCCACACTAAGAATGGCTTTCTTTTGGTAGTCTCGGAGTTTTAGTTCATAGTCAAACCCCATTTCGTCTAATTCAGCGTTTGCCTGCTGTGGGGTTTGACGCAGATAGGACTTGATTTCCTGAGGTGAATACCAGCCCTTGAGCGCTTTTCGTCGGTTTGTATTGTCTCTGACGTCGAGAAACCAAATGCCACTTTCTTGCTCAAGCTGCTTTAAGTAAGCTCGTCCGTTTGTTGCAAAGGTAAGAGGGCATTTAAATTCATTATACTGTGTAACCTCGACCCCATCAGGAAGGTTACTGATGCCACTTGCATAGCGTTTTGCCTGGTCGATTGCGCCGTAAACATTCTTTGCATTCTTTTTTGCTTCGATGGTACCAACTAGAGTCATTCCAATAAACAACACATAGTCAGCAGGACCTGAGGTCGTAGGCCATTCTGCAATAGCCTTGTTTTTATTTGGTTCAGGACGAGTGCCTTTGGAGTAACGCAAATTTTCGGTATCAGCCTCCCAACCAGCATCTACCAGTTGCTGGTCAATAACAACTCGTGTTTCAGCCTCATCCATTTCAAAAGCTGATTTCTCAATTCGTTTGAGTTCGGCTGCTTGTTCTTCTTTCGGCTTTGCCTGGAAGCTCTGGAAATATATGACGTTAGCAGCATCCATTTTTGCCCTGTATTCTGCTAATTTTTCTTCATGTTCTTCCGCAATTTGTTCCCAAATGGCACGATCTTCTGCCATCCTTTCAGCGCGTTCTCTCTCTGCTTTGGCCTTTGCTTCCTCCGCTCTTCTTAGCTCTTCAGCGACTTTAATTCTTTCATCCGTACGCTGTGATTCTGCATTTAAACGAGCTACCTGTTCTTCAAGTTGTCTAACGTACTCAGACGGGTCGCTTGGCTTGACGAATTTTTTGACTTTAAAACCTTTCGCCGCCTCACCTCCAAATGTGATATGAAACCACATTGATAAGGCGTGACCAACCATTAGCGCTTTTAACGCATCCCTGTGGCTTGAACTGTTAAATTCGTGTGTGGCTGTATTGCCGAGTTTTCTGATAGTGTGAAATGCATCTCTAACGTTGTCATCTAGGCGGAGGTTGTAGTCCAGGTCTCTGAGCAAATCGATTTGTTTAACATTGCTCCCAGCCTCAATACCTATCCGAGAGGCAATAGTTTGAGCTATTCCCTCGCCAAGCTGACGAATTTTTATTAATGAAGTATTGGGATCTGGTGAGAAATTGCGTTCGGCGCTTTCCGCCAATTTGAACAACCATTCATGGTGTTGCTTGAGAAATTCGAAATTGCTCGATGAATCCATTATTAAACCCTTACGTCTTCCCTGTTGGTTGCAGGCGCTATTGGCTAGCCTTGATGCATCTATACGTCACTTGGGAATTATTATAGCCAAATTGTATGCGAAATCTACTTAACACAATACAGTGGCGCTTATCACGTATAAATGCAGTTGGCCTAGGTCTGTTGTGTAGATGTCATCTTCTCTATCTGTGACTATGGATCGTGTGTGATATTAAATAGGTATCAAAAAATGAATACGTTACTTGCCTGTATGTGGATGCTATTATTCTTTTGTTGACTTTTTGGACTGCTATGACTTAAATGAATTAGAGTTCATTCAAGGTCTGCCATTCACATGTTTACCATTAAGGCAGCCTGTATGTGAAAGTGCTATTAAATAAGGATAACTAAGAATTATGGCCACCGGATTAATCAGTCTTGCTAATTTCAGTAATGACGGAAATAGCAATGGTACAAGCTTATCAAACCTTTTTAGTTCTGTTGGTTTCCGCGATCTCACGCCA
>NZ_JAJEWQ010000005.1:0-285270 GCF_020687805.1 Planctobacterium marinum
GGTGAGCGTACCATCGACGTCAACAACGCATTGAAATGACGCGCCATGGTTTCAATCGTTTGCGCCTTAAACAGATCACTGTTGTATTCCCAACCTAACTCTATTCCGTCGGGCTTTTCATATACGTTCAATAAAATGTCATATTTCACCAGGATGTCTGTTTGTTCTACTGTTTTAATAGAAACACCTGGTAGCGATAATTTTGTGCTTCCGTAGTTATGCATCACAATTACAAGCTGAAAAATTGGATGAAAACTTTGGCTTCTGGCTGGTTTTAGATGTTCCACCAGATGTTCAAAAGGTACGTCCTGATTGGCATAAGCTTCACTAAACATTTGCTTGTTTTGCTTTAACAATTCGTCAAATGACTGCGTTTCTTGCAGACGCGTTCGCAAGACCAGATTATTAGTAAAAAATCCAATTAGCTCTTCGGTTTCTTTCTGTGGCCTGTTTGCTACCGGTGTTCCAACAACAATATCTTTTTCATTGCTGTAACGCGCAAGCAGCGACGCATAAACAGCATGGACGCCCATAAATAATGTGGCGTCCCTTTCCAGACAAAGTTCACGAAGCTGTTCCGATATAGTCTTATCCAAGCTGGAGAACAGTACTTTCCCTTCATGGCTTTGCTGTGAGGGCCGTAAATAGTCAGTGGGCAAATTATGACTATCGGGTATCCCATCAAGCTGACTTTGCCAATACTTAATTTGACTGTCAGCAGAAGTGTCTGAAAAATTTTCACGTTGCCATAAGGCATAGTCAGCATATTGAATATTCAATCGCGGCAGAGTAAGTGACTCATTTGATGAGTAAGCCATGTAAAGCGTAGTTAACTCTTTAACTAAAACACCAATGGACCAACCATCTGATGCGATGTGATGCATGGTAATTAATACTAAGTGTTTGGTTTCACTTTCCTTAATTATACTCACTCGAATCATGTCATCGAATGACAAATCAAAAGGTTTAATAGCTTCGAAATCAATCGCTTTTCTTGTCTTTTCAGCTTTTGACTCTTCAGTTTCGCCAGACAGATCAATGACGGGAAATTGAGCCGGTTTATAAAGGGAAATTACCTGATAAGGTTCACCCATCTCACCTTCTTTAAAATGTGTGCGCAACACTTCATGACGCTCTCGTATGGTATTAAACGCATCACATAAAGCTGCTACATTTAACTGTCCTTCAAGCCGCATTGAGACAGGCATATTGTAATGGACACTGGCCCCTTCAATTCTGTCTAAAAGCCACAGTCGTTGCTGTTGAAAGGAGAGAGGAATAATGTCTCCGGACTCATTTTTTCTATGCTGTGAGGTGATGGACTTTTTCTTCAGGAAGTCCATTATCATTAATTTATTTTGTTTGATTTCGGCTAACAATTCCGGGCTGATACTCTTTCCAGCTGAAATCTTAAGTTGCTCGTCATCGTGCAATGAAAATTTAACATTTTGAGCCTCACATGCCGCAATGAAGGTTTTGATACTCATATGATCAACTCCAATTCAGCACTATTTTCAACCTCCTGTAACTGTTCCAATCGCTCTGCCAACTGCTTAAGAACGGGATATTGGAAAACATCCCGAACCGTTACTTCACAGCTCATGCGTTCATTCAACACTGTCACCAGTTTGGTCAGTAAAAGAGAATGACCTCCCAACGAGAAAAAGTTAGATTCCTGGAAGATTTGATTCTGAGGGATCTGTAATAGCTCAGCCCACATAACCGCTAGCGCTTTCTCCGTTTTAGTAACAATTTCTGTCTCTCCAGAGATTGCGGCTTTGAATTCTGGCATGGCCTTTCGGTCGATCTTGCCATTTAGTGTTTGTGGCATCTTGTCGAGGAACATCATTTGAGATGGAATCATGAAATGCGGTAACACCGCTGCCACTGATTGTTTGATATCATCTTCAATAGCTTGTTGGTTTATCGTGGCGTCCATGAGCTGTATATAAGCAACCAAATTAACGTTTTCATTTTCACCAACTACGGCAACAATGGAAGATTGAACCGATTCGTGCAGATTAATAACATGCTCAATCTCACTCAATTCAATTCTATAACCACGCAATTTGACTTGATTATCTGACCTGCCCTTGTATTTCAGGTTCCCATCCAATGTCCAGCTGACGATGTCCCCCGTGGCATATAACTTCTGTTGAGTAATACCAGTTCCGTCGAAAAATCGCCTGGAGGTTTCCTCGCTGTTGTTAATATAACCAGCCGATACGGCGTTTCCTGCAATAAACAGTTCTGCGGGAGTTCCCGCTGGAACACGATTCTTGTTGCGATCCAATACAAAACATTGATATCCCACTAATGGCTTACCGATCATCGGCTCTCCATCAGAGGGAGTAACTTTGCTACTGGTACTCCACACTGTTGCTTCTGTAGGCCCATACATATTGTGTATTGAGGCTGTAGTTAAGCCGCTCATCTCTTGTACCAGACTGGCAGACAATGCTTCTCCACCAAAGAATATATTGTTCAAAGTCTGCAATTGTTCATTGTCTGCCTGTGACAAATGCATCGCCGCAAAACTGGGAGTGCACTGTAATTCTGTCACCTGATATTGTTGAATCAAAGCGGGAATATTCAGGGTCGTTTTGTCCTCCACATTGCCATCAGGTGTCATTATGATGGTGTGACCAAACGAAAGTGCCCCAAAGATTTCCAGCACGGATATGTCAAAAGCAATTCCTGTTACTGCCAGCCAGACACCCGATTTTAATGGATACCTTTCCCTAAACGAAGCCAGGAAGGTCGCCATATTTTTACGGGAAATAGTGACTCCTTTAGGGGTCCCGGTTGAGCCAGAGGTAAAGATGACGTACGCCAAAGATTCTGGAGAAATCTCCACATCACTGAGGCTATTCAACGGCTGTGATTCAATCGACCGGTATAACTCATCAATATTATCGATGACTAACAAAGGTTTGCATTGCTCAGCCATCAAATTCAGTCGTTGTTCCGGATATCCTGCCTCCAAAGGAAGATAGGCGGCTCCGGCACGTAATATGCCTAGCATGACCGCCACCAACTCTACGGAACGCGGTAACTTGACACCAACCACAGAGTTTTGGGCAACCTTTTTTGCGCGCAACCAGTGAGCAACCTGATTAGCCAGTTGATCAAGTTGCTGGTAACTCAAAGTGTTATCTCCACATATTAACGCGGTATGGTTTTCAGCGTTAAATCGCTCAATACCCAAAGATAAATCTGACGCTTCACTTGATGGAGGAACAGCTTGAAAGTGCCTGCTCAAACAATTGAGGTCCACTGTTGGTATGATGTCTATCGCACCAATTTTGGCTGACACATTGTCCGCTAATGTGTTTACCGCTTTGATGTAGCTATCCGCCAGTCTGGTAATCGTTGATTCATCAAACAACTCTGTAGAATAAATCCAATTCAACTTGGGACAACTATCAGCGTTCGTTATTGACAGCTCCAAATCAAATTTAGACAAAGCTGATTTTAGCCCTACATTTTCCAATTCAAGATTTGGAAGACTTAGTGTTTGCTGAGAGTCTGCTTGAGAATGGTATGAAAAGAAAATCTGAAAGATGGGAGAGTGACTCAAGTTTCTGGGTAATTCCAGCGCATCGACAATTAGCTCGAACGGCACATGCTGTTTGGCAAAAACATCAAGGAAGTTTGCTTTGTTCTTAGTCAGTAAAGCATCAAAACAGTCTTCAGTCTCTACCCTGGTTCGCAACACCATTGTGTTTGAGAAATAGCCAATAAGTGATTCAACTCCCAACACTTCACGATTCGCTACTGGTGTTCCAATAACAACATCTTCCTGACCACTCCAGCGGCTGACAATAAGGGCAAACACTGAGTAGTAGAATAAGAATGGTGTCACCCCCAGTTTGTTACATATTTCAGTAACTGATTGATTAACGCTTTTTTCAATGAGAGTTTCTATACTTGCACCATGAAAGCTTAACTCTTTAGGTCGAGCATAATCGGTAGGCAATTCATGAATTTTTGGTGCATCTTTCAGGTAACCCACCCAAAAATCACTATTCACTCTCCACTTGTCCATGTTTTTTTGCTGCCACATGGCTACATCGGTGTACTGATATGGCAATTCCGGTAATTCAATAGTTTGGCCCGTCGCAAGATCACGGTAGGACTTGAGAAGTTCGTTAACGACAATATTGAGAGACCACCCATCACAGGCTATATGGTGAATAGAAATTACCAAAACCCATTCTGAATTGTCCGTCTTTATCAACGTCGCTCTTAAGATACTATCCTTGCTCAGATCAAAATTTCTTAATTGCTCAGCGTTGATTAAGTCTTCAAGAGCCTGGTCTATGTTGCCAACATCCGACAGGTCGACTTCTGCGAAGTCTAAGGTCTGATTCTCCTGCACTAATTGCTTAACTTCTGAGTCTTCAACGTAAATAGTACGCAAAATTTCGTGGCGTCGGATTATGGCTTCCAGGCTCGTCTTGAGGTGAACTGTGTTTAGTTCACCTGATAGCCGCAGAGCTTTAGTGATATTGTAGTGAGCACTACTGGTTTCTAGTTTATCCAAAAACCAAAGCCTCTGTTGACCAAGAGATAAGGGGGCACAGGAGTGTTTAAGTTTTTGCAGTGGCACTTCTTTTTGCTCAGCAGTTTCAGATTGAATTAGGAATTCCAGAACATCAGCTTTATGTGTTCTTAGCAGAGCAACAAGTTCATCCGAGGGAGCATCATCGAAGACGACTTCCAGATCACCACCATTCGCAGACAACTCAATATCCTGAGCTTTACACTCACGAAGTATTTGGAGAACAGTTTCCATTTGTAGAAGAACCTCATTAATTCTAACGATTATATTTTTTATTCAGATCGCCCCATAGTCATCAGGACTAAATCATGATAACAACCTGAATTTTTGACCAACTTAAACTAGTCAAAAAAAAGTAAGTATGATTGCGCATTCACAACCTGTATCAAGCGTTTGGTGTCATGAGCAATACCTGCAACAAGTGATGTGCGAGTGAAAACCACATTGCAGTTTTCTACAGCACCTCTTTCATTGCGTTTATGGATGACCCAAATTCAACTTCAGTCGTAGTCACGTTATGTGAATGAATTCGCTTTTTAAAGGAATCGACAAACAGACATTGGCTGATAAAAACATCCAATAGTCAATCGATGCAACAGAGGCATCGCTCGTTCAACTCACGTACGAAGAAAAGTAACACAGTCTTGGGAGCAGTGAAATATGTTGGTGCAAATTTTTACACAAATACTTCCATCATATTGAACGCAAAATATTTTTTGTCTCTGGATGATGTGCTTAGATACCCTACTAAATAGGGGCTTGCATGTGACCTATTTCTCATTGAAAAAGATTGCAAGCATCAATCCTTTTATTGATGCTGTTTAGCAGCAGAGTTGCGATGACGCTTCTTTCACAAAGCCACTCCTCTGCCGAATCTATTAAGGGAGGATTGGTTGTTAATCACTTTCAAGATGATCGATGACTTTGACCAATATTTCTTCTACCTGGGGCTTACTAGACCAATCAACATTATCCCAATCAATCCCGATATCCATTTCTGTAAAGTTGGTGGTCAATAGTTTTTTCATCGTTTCCTGGCGCGTTATGTTCTTGATTACATAATTTACTGCGCCAGTTGATTCTTTTCTTTTTTGTTTACCGTTTATCAGGCTCTCAATGCGCTTCCCTATAGCTCTTTTATCGTCAATATTAAAGCGTGTCTTGTTGGTCTCTGTCCGATAGTTTTTTTCGACATCCAGCACCAACTTTTTCATTTTTACAAATGGGATCATTGCACCCGACTTGTAAGCTTTAATCACTTCCTGATATCTCGTAAGAACATTATAGTTATCGTAGGCACCAGCCGAAATTCCTAATACACCAACAGATTCCCTGACGGACATCTTAGTACGACCAACTAATTTTTGCGCATCCTCGAGCGTCTCCAATTCTCTTGTTGCTGCAATGAACGCTTCCAATTTGCCGCTTTGTGACAATTCTTCTCGGTTGGCATTTTCCTGAAACTGCTTAATTCTCTTCAGTAAAGGAGGCTTGTTGTATACCTTTATCTTGGCCGCCTGACTGATACCCTGAGAATAAACCATGGCAAAAAAACGTCGATGCCCGGTAAGAATTTTGTATCGTCCATCCTCAATAGGGTAAACAGTAGGAGGCTGAATGAGCTCTGATAACTCTATGCTCTGAGCAAGAGTTACTATTGTCTGTATAGTTCGATTAATCTCACTCCACTCGGGTTTCCCATATTCCATGCAATTGACAAATACCCCTTTTCCGACAATTACTTTTTTCTCGGCATTTGCAATACGGACGAGTGTAGGTTTCGTTATCTTTCTGGTAGAAAACTGTTTTGCCAATTCATCATCAATGATTACCGTAGGAAAAAATCTGGCATTCTCTTCATCAGGTACAATTTTATTTAAAAAAAGTGCGACATAATCGAAAGTTTCTGATCCAGGAAGTGCTCCATCCCCAGAGTTTAATGCGGCGACAAACTGCTGTTTAATCATATTTTTTTGCAAAACAATTCACAAACTATTTAATACTGTGACATAGTATAGCTAACTTTGCCTTTTAAAAAAATGCGACAGTTTCAAATATTGCGCCATAAATAGACGTATTATGCTTCGAAAATTCGTTATATGAGCCTTAAATGAGCTCTTCTTGAATCATCGGTTTCATGTTTAGTGTCAAGCGTAATACAGGCTAATTACGCCTGCTACCTTGGATTCATTAAAAATACTGACGTGTTGCCTGGGCACTGCCAAAATAAATCTTCCAACAACTAAGTGTTTGTTGAATTCTGTAATAAAAACTTACAATAGCAGGAGAACAATGGATATTGATTTCTGGACACAGGTCACCAATGACGCACGAAAACTGATAGATACAGAGGCATTTTTGTGCACATCTGTTTATTCATGTGTCCTGTCACAACACAGCTTTGAAGCGGCACTGAGTTTCATTCTTGCGAAAAAAAATAGCAAACAATCACCTGGGAGCCATGCCATTAAGAGAAATTTTTCAACAAAACTATGCCACAGCTCCGTGGATAGTTGATGCTGCAATAACTGATGCCCAAGCCGTGTTTAAGCGCGATCCGGCTGTAAAGTCATTGATGTCGGTATTACTCAACCTGAGTGGATTCCAGGCCTTACAAATACACAGAATTGCAAATCACCTATGGAAGAACGACAGAAAAGAATTAGCACTCTTTATGCAAAGTCGATGTTCCGAAATTTTCCTTGTTGATATCCATCCTGCAGCACAATTCGGCCAGGGAGTTATGCTTGACCATGCAACCGGCATAGTAGTAGGAGAAACAGCGGTAGTTGGTGACAATGTAACAATTATGCAATCGGTTACTTTGGGCGGTACCGGAAACGATGTGGGTGATCGTCACCCGAAAATCCGTGACGAGGTTACAATAGGGGCAGGTTCAAAAGTTTTAGGAAATATCACAGTCGGCAGAAATGTCACGATATTAGCCGGGAGTATAGTACTCAATGACATCAAAGCTAATACTACTGTAGTAGGAATTCCTGCTAAAGACCTGAGCGAGTTTAAACCGCTTCAAATGACATAGACATTGCTGTTTTTGAGGGACCAGAAGTCTGCAATCAGCGATATTTTTGAACAAATTTAGTACTGGGACTTATCCAAATCGACAGACGATTCTGTGATTGTAAAAGAGAAAAAACTGCATGTAGAGATTTCGTCTCACGTGTGAGACGAATTTCGTTGACTGCTCGTTATTTTACCAATCTGGGCTTTCGTCCATAATGAGAATAGCGATCTTCTAATACAGAACTTACGAAGTCTTCAGCTAAGGACTTGTGGTCCAAAAACACCCCATTGAGGGCATCTTGACTTCCATATTTGTACCCCTCCATAAACGATAACTTTAGAAGTTCCGCCTTTTCAAGTTGCTCGATGTTTTCCCTGTCAAACCTCAATTCCATCCTTTTTTCTCTGCCCATACCGTTCTTATTATTATGCATTTAAGGAGACAAAAACTTACCAAATAAATTAATTGAAGTATATAGCGAAAGGGTAATTTTTTTATTCTGACTGTTAACCTTCTCTCTGGAGCGCCATGTCTTAAGCGTATACACAATACATTCCCACTTCGAAGATCTGAACCAAGCCATGGTCACAGCGGGATTCTTAATCATACACCTAAACTGCGAAGGTCAAATCCTCAACGTCATCAGTGGGCAATCGAAAAATGAAAATACAGCCCTCAATCCGCAAGTATCATTTATTATTAACTGGCGTAAATAAAAATGTTGTCGACAATTCTGTGAAGATACGGCAACATAATCTTTATCAATTTGCCCGAGCGAAACGCTCGAAGTAAAAGCCTGTAACTGCTAAAAATACCGAGTTGATACCAGCAATAATGACGCATCCCGTATGATCATTTTCTCAGGTATGTTGAGTAATTCTTACAAGCAATCTATTTAGTACAATTTAGTGAGAAGTTTTTATGAGACTGTTGACAAGGATCACCTTTCTATTGGTGTTGCCGATGTGTGCACTAGTATGTTTTCTGGTCTACGCCTATCTTTGGAAACCGTTACCAGATCTTGAGAACCCCATTTCTATGAGAGCAATGGAAGGTATTGCCACTATAAAAAGAGATGACAAAGGCGTTCCTGTGATTTTGGCTAAACACGAAAAAGATATTTATTTTTCGATGGGATATGTCCACGCTCAAGACAGACTTTGGCAACTCGAAATACAGAAGAGAATAGCAAAAGGTACTCTTAGCGAAGTTTTTGGCGCACAATCAGTAAATCAAGATATTTGGATGCGTACACTGAATCTCTACAAAGCGGCCGACAAAGTTACAAAAATCCTAAGCGAAGAAGCATTGAATTCGTTGCAAGCGTACAGTGCAGGGATTAATCAATGGCTTGAAGAAAATCATGATCTACCTGTTGAATTCAGGTTACTTAATATTACACCTGAACCCTGGACTCCTGTTGATTCGCTAGCCTGGTCAAAGGTATTTGCGCTGAATCTATCCGGAAACCTAAAAACGGAGTTGGATGTCCAGGTTGCAGCGCAATACGTCTCAGATGATCTGATGCAAGTTTTATTTCCGAATCACCCATCTACTCAACAACTCGCTCGGTCATCTACCATAAGTAGTTTCGAGGAACTCGCCCGGACTCAGTCATCATTAATTGAAGACCTTAAAATTGGCGGCAAAAATGTCGGAAGCAATGTCTGGGTGATCGGTGGGCAACACACCGACAATGGCTTCCCGATTCTCGCAAACGATCCTCATTTAGGTTTGCAAATTCCATCTCTATGGTACGCAGTTGCTCAGCAAGCTGATAGTTTTCAGGTAAAAGGTATGAGCCTCGTGGGGCTACCTCTCGTTGTTTTTGGGCAAAACAACAATATCGCCTGGGGTGGTGCCAATATGATGGCTGATGTACAAGACCTTATTGTGGAAGAAACCAATCCCAGGGTTTACGGCCAGTATAGATACCAGGGAAAGTGGCTGGAAATGAACGAAAGAGTTGAATATATTAAGGTCAAGCCAGATTTTCCAGCAAGCTTTAGAGCCGAGTTAAAGCCGGTAAAAATTCTGATTCGCGAGACACGCAACGGGCCTGTTGTCAGTGATGCAATTCCTGGTTCTGATTCGGTACTCAGCCTGAAATGGACGGCACATTCATCTAATGACACCACCTACGAATCGTTATATCGCATTAATAAAGCGAGTAATTGGGATGAGTTTAGAGCCGCAGCTAAGCAGTTTGTTGCTCCACCTTTGAATTTACTATACGCAGATACCGACAATAATATTGGATTTCAAGCAGTTGGGAGAATTCCCTTAAGAAAAAGCAACTCATGGAGTGGTTTTATCCCCTTTGACGAGATGCCGCGTATCAGCAATCCCCCCTCAGGCTACATAATAAACGCCAACAATAACATGGCATCAGACGAATACCCATACTATATAAGTAGTGACTTTGCTGCCCCACATCGCGCTAATCGAATAGAACAAATGATAGAGGCAAGAACCCATCAACAACAGAAGTTAAAAATATCAGATGTGCAAGTCATGCAGACTGACGTCCTTGACTTGTCCGCGTTAGCTCTTCTGAAAAAGTTAAGTGATTTTAAAGCACGCTCTCCTGAACAACGAGAAGTAATTGAATTGCTGGCAAAGTGGCAAGGAAATGCAGCGTCATCCGAAGTTGGCGCAACGCTTTACTATAACTGGCTAAGGCATATTCGAAAGTCGATGTTTTCCGATGAATTATCAGGTGTATGGAATAAACCAAATCAAGCTAACTTACTCGCTAACCTGACAGGTAACATTTCCGCCGATCAGATTGCAAGTATCATAACTGCAGAAGAAAAATGGTGTGACGACGCTAACACATCAGTTGTTGAGACATGCGATGATACATTATCAACTTCGCTGGATAGCGCGATTAGAGAGCTCACAAAAATTCTTGGAAATGACATAGAATCTTGGGAACTCGGAAGCCTACAATCCACCATTTATAGCCATTTACCATTCAGTAATTTCAAAGTTCTTGATACATACTTCGAGCGTCAGTATGAATCTGGTGGAGCCACTCACACAGTCAATGTTTCGGTTGGAAGATTTGTACCATCTGTGGGTTTAGAAAGCACTTTTGGTGCTGGATTCAGGCAAATAATAAATATGCATCCAGATGACCGGCGCCATCAATACATCAACTCCACGGGCCAATCAGGACAGGTTTCAAGCCCTCATTACAGTGACATGTTCGAACTGTTTCACAACAACCAGTTTTTGGAACTCTCCACACAATAAAAAGCGTAACCAAATGAAAATACTAAATTATTTTTCCAACATCGCACCAAATCGTGTATTTATATCCATTGTGTTTGGGGCCGCGGCAGGAATATGTTACTCACTGCTTATTCCTTTAGTCATGGAATCCATCACCACCAGTGATACCGGGATTGAGCAAGTTTCCAGCGAACTAGATACAATATTTGGATTTGAAATCGCCAACTATAAACTTGCCTTAGTTTACTTCTTCGCTTGTTTACTGGTACTTGTTACCCGGACTGTATCAGAAATAATGTTAATGAACATAGGTTCAGATGTGGCACGTGACATCAGGACCCGATTCTATCGTCAGATCAGTACAGCACCACTTTATTCAATCGAGCAGATAGGTCATGCTAAGCTAATTGCAGCAATAAATATCGATATTCCAAGAATCGTGGGCGGTGCAAGGTTATTACCTGCGATTTTTATAAATATTGTCACGCTACTTGGAATGCTTGGATTTTTGATTTACTTAAATACTGAAGTATTCAAGTTTGTCATGTATGCCATAGCCATCGGTATCGTCTTCTATCAGTTGCCGATGATGATTGGTCAACGCATATTCAAAGTAAACCGATACCTGACGGATGAATTACAAGAGTCGATTCGAGGGCTGGTTTACGGTGCCAAAGAACTAAAACTCGACGGAATTAAAAGAGAAAACTACCTTAAACAACAGTTGTCAAATCTTGAGAGCCAAGTGGTCTCAACAGAAAAGCAGGCACAAACAATTATGCGTGCCACTGTCAGTATTGGTGATTTGATTAGTTTCTTTGTGATCGGTTTTGTATGCTACGTATTCGTAAACTACCACGCCATAGCCCAACAAGAATTAGTGGGTGTTGTTATGGCCTTGCTTTACATCACAACTCCCATTTCCATCGTGATCAACTCCATGCCACAGCTAGTGATGTCTTCGGTCTCTCAGCGTAAATTAAACGAGGTACTGTCCTCAATTGCAGATGAAAAAGTCAATACCGAAATTACTGAACAGGGGGACTGGACTTCATTTAGTTTTGAGAATGTTTATTATCAATACCCCGACAGTGCAGATGAAGAAGGTTTCAAAGTTGGTCCTATAAACCTGACCATAGAAAAGGGCGGCATTTACTTCATTATTGGAGCCAATGGTTCAGGCAAGTCCACCTTAAGTAAGTTGCTCACCATGCACTATCGTCCGACCTCTGGAGAACAAAAATTCGATGGAAATCCGGTAACAAAGGAGAATATTGCTAGTTATCGGCAACAAATTTTTGCCATATATACTGACTACTACTTATTCGACAAGTTATTCACTGATATATCTAGCACCCAAAAAGCGTTCATTGACGATTACCTTAAACTGTTGGAGCTGGATAAAAAAGTTTCCATAGTTGATGGCAAGTTTTCTACCACATCACTATCAGATGGCCAACGAAAGCGCCTGGCGTTACTGGTAGCATTTCTGGAAGATAAGTCCATTTACTTATTCGATGAATGGGCCGCTGATCAAGATCCTGTCTTCAAGAAGGTTTTCTACACCCGTATCCTTCAGGATTTGCAGCGTCGCGGTAAGACACTGCTTATTATCAGCCACGACGAGAGATATTTTGATGTCGGAGACAAAATATGGGTCATGGAGCAAGGGCAGCTACTTGTCAAAAACACCTCAGAAAAAAAACAATTATTACAGGTAGGTAGGAATGCAACACTTACAGTCTAAAACCCATTTATTGCCTTTGACCGAAGCCCAGCAAGATATTTATTTTGATCAGTTGCACAATCTGGACTGTCCCTTATACAACATAGGTGGCTACATAAAACTACCCGCTATTGATGCTCAACGGCTTTTTCAGGCTCACCGAAAGTTAATCATGGAAAACGATGTTTTCGGTCTGCGAATTATTATTGATGATGATGAGGTTTATCAGTGTATTGTTGAAGAACGCGATACAGAACTATCTGTGATTGATTTGAGTGACGTGGTCACCCCACAAGTTGCAGCTGAAAATTGGATAGCAGATTTGTTCGCCACCATCTTACCTATCGAAAACTGCAGCCTGTATAATAGTTACCTGTTAAAACTCTCTGAACATAGCTATTACTATGTTGGATTGGCTCACCATCTAATGATCGACGGTTTTGGCTTTGCCAATTGGGCTAAAAAGCTAAGTGAAGCATACAACTACCAACCCGCCCCACCTGCATTATCTTGGCAAAGTGTTATCGAAAAAGATCTGAAGTATCAACAAAGCCGCCGCAGAGAAAGCGATAAACGCTATTGGCAAGAAACGATGCAGTCTGCACCGAAACCCTTTTTACATCCCCAATACAAGCATCTTTTTCCCGACAAAAAACCAACACCAAGTAGGCGACATTGCACCACCATCCCGGAAGATATACACCATAAATTACATACGGTAGCCAAAACCAACGATGTCGCAGTTGGACAAGTATATCTCGGTTTGATTCTGTCCTATTTTGCCCGAAACTACGACACAGATAATTTTGTGGTAGGTTGCCCGCTCCATAATCGAAATAATGCATTGGAAAAAAACACTGTTGGCGTATTTACCGGCATTAGTCCAATGGTACTGAATATAGATAAATCCTCTTCATTAGCATCGCTTTATCACAGCATAAAAAACGCCATGCGCCGTGGATTCAAACACCAAAAATATCCCATCGGCCATACGATTAGAGATTTTGCGGCCAATCAGGAGCTCTATCAAATCGGCTTCAACTATCTCAGCCTGAATAGTTTTCTCAACTTCAATCAAGATGCGTGTGATTTGGTTTATACCAGTCACAACTATGAGCAAACCCCCATAATGTTTACCATTTGGGAATATGGAGATAGTGGTAAGGTCGAACTGCAAATAGATCACAATTTATCCTACTTTTCGTCTCAAGATATTACCCTGATGGCCAGCCGTCTTGAACATATGATTAATCAGGTGGTATATAGTGACTCCTGCACCTTAGGTACCGATCTTGAAATATTGCCTCCCGTCGAGTTCGAACTGCTCAGGTCTTTTTCGCAAGGTCCTGTTGCCGACTACCCGCTCGGTGTTCCCATTACTCAATTATTTGAAACGCAAGCCGGAGAATCCCCTGACAACCTGGCTATGATTAGCGACCAAGGACCCCTTACATACAAAGAATTGAACCAAAAGGTTAATCAGTTTGCCCACTATCTACTGGTAATGGGATGCCAACCTGGTGACTACATAGGCATCCACCTTGAAAGAGGGGAGTCTTTGGTTGTAGCTTTGCTCGCAGTGTTAAAGATCGGCGGCAGCTATATTCCTCTGGATCCAAAGTATCCCAAATCGCGCATAATGGCTATTGTAACCGACAGTCATTTGAGCTGGATAATTTCAAACTCTGAATTTGAGGTGAATGATTCAACCACAATAATTGCCATGACTGGTGACTGCGTAAACAACCAATCTACCGCAAACCCACGTATTGAATTTCCTAAGAATCCGGTTGCCTACGTCATTTACACATCAGGCTCTACGGGAAAACCGAAGGGAGTATTAATCAGCCACGACAATCTTATGTCTTTAGTTTGTTGGGCTCGACAAACCTACAGCGACGATCAACTCAGATCGGTATTAGCATCAACGTCGATAAATTTTGACCTATCAGCGTTCGAGATATTTGTTCCGTTGAGCTACGGGTTCACTACAGTCGTTGTAGAAAACGCGCTGAGTTTGTTGCACACATCATATGATGTTTCTCTCATCAATACCGTACCGTCGGCTATAAAGACGTTGACTGAGATGCAGGTTATTCCTCAAACGGTGAACACCGTCAATCTGGCAGGTGAACCCCTTCCAAAACAAGCAGTCAACGATTTATTGATGACAACAAGCTGTCAGAGTGTACATAATTTGTATGGGCCTTCAGAGGATACAACGTACTCCACTAACGCGCTTTTTACAAAAAAAATCAGCACAAAACCCCATATCGGTAAGCCAATAGACAACACGCAAGCTTTCGTACTCGATAAACACTTAAAGCCGACTCCAATCGGCATTTGTGGCGAACTATACCTGGCCGGGCGAGGTGTAAGTCAGGGCTACCTCAATCAACCTGCATTGACTGCTGAGCGATTTTTACCGCTCGATTATTGTGAAGGACTTGCCTACAGAACCGGGGACCTGGTCAAATGGAATCATGACGGAACGCTGGATTACATAGGACGAAATGATAGCCAGGTTAAAATCAGAGGCCATAGAATTGAATTGGGCGATATCGACTTTCATCTACGCGACATAGAAGTCGTTAAAGATGCTGTCACCGTCGTGATGGCAGACGCTCTTACCAGCTATATCACACTTCATGATAAAGCGGGTACAAGCATCAAGCAGGCGCTGTCCAGCAAGCTTCCTGAGTATATGGTTCCGTCGGTTATTATAGAATTAGAAGAACTACCGCTGTTACCCAATGGAAAGGTTGACAAAAAAGCATTACCTCTTCCGACCTCGACACAACGCAGCTCCTCGATCGCGAAACCAAGTAATGATACAGAGCGCACTTTGACACAGTTATGGGGTGACGTGTTGAACGCGCCACCTGAGTCCATTGGCGTCGATGATAACTTTTTCACCATAGGCGGACACTCGCTATTAGCCGTTGAGCTGTCTAACAAAATTCGCAATACTTTTGGCATTGATTTCCCGTTTCAAAAAATATTTGAGTTCCCCACTGTCGGGCAGATCAGCGAATTTATAAGCGATGCTCCCTGCGAAACAGCACTTCAAATTCGACAAAGGCCAGAAGAAACTACTGACTTCGATTTATCTTTTGCACAACAGCGGCTTTGGCTTTTCCATCAAATAAATGGCGCTAGCGCAGAATACAATATGGCCAAGGCTTTTCTGGTTAAAGGGGTGTTTAATGTATCTGCAGCAGAGCAAGCGCTAACCCAGATTCAGCGTCGCCACAAAATACTGAATACCCGTTTGACTTCACTTGATGGTAAGCCACGCCAGTGCATAGCCAATAGCCGTGACTTCGCGCTCGACTTCCACGACTTGACCAGTTTGCCAGCCCCCATCAGAACAGAGGCAGCTAACGAATTACTGGACAAGAATCACAGATATGTTTTTCAACTAGAACAAGAACCTTTGTTGCGGATGGGCTACATTGCACTGAGCAACGAAACAGGTGACGAAGAAGGCATCTTGTATTGCAATATGCACCATATTGTTTCCGATGGGTACTCAATCGCTATTCTTATCAAAGAATTCAATCACTTTTATCAGGCAACGAGCAACACTCAATCACAACAGCTACCGCCATTAGATATTCAGTACTCTGATTATATTTATTGGGAGAAAGACTGGCTGAACGGTGAACACTACCAACAGCAACTCAAGTATTGGCAAAAACAACTCCAGGATATACCTCCGGTGCATGCTTTGCCTCTCTCTTATCCGCGCCCTGCAACGCAAACATTTGCAGGCGATAGAGTATTCACTGTTATCCAGCCGAGTGAACGCCAGTCTTTACAACATTTGTGTGAACAACAAGACGCGACCCTTTTTATGGGTTTGTACAGCTTGCTGTCGGTTCTCATGGGCCACTACAGCAACGAAACAGATATCGTCATTGGAGCGCCAAGTGCCAACAGACAACAATCAGAGTTGCAATCTCTGATTGGTTTCTTTGTTAACAACCTGGTATTGCGTTGTGATCTGAGTACAAATCCGGGGTTTAAACAACTACTGAAACAAAATAGAACCGTAGTTCTGGATGCTTTTAAACATCAACAAGTGCCTTTCGACAAAATAGTAGATTCAGTAATCCCTCAAAGGAGCCTCAGTTATAACCCAATAATTCAAGTGATGTTGGTTTTTCAATCCAATACTCATACAGAATTGGCTTTGCCCGGCATTGAAATTGAAGAGTTAGACTCGCCAAGCCCCTATGCAAAGTTCGACTTGTCGCTAATTGTTCACCCACAACAAAATGGTGCTTTGAAACTGGAATGGGAATTCAATAAAACACTGTTTTCATTAGACTTTATCAAAAAATTTGCGGATCATTACGAGCGTTTAGCACAATGCGTTTGCCAGGCACCTGAGCAACCAGTATTGGCTTTGGATTTCTTGTCGAAACGCCAGAAGCAACATCTACTGACTGAATTGAACCCCGCAATAAGCGATGACCAATTACCCACCATAATTGACCTTTTTGAACGTCAAGTTAGAAAAACTCCGGAAGCGACTGCTGTCACCTTCGAGCACCAAACGATTAGTTACAGCAAGCTCAATGAAAGAGCAGAGTGTTTAGCTCAAATTCTATACGCCAACAACGGCAACCGCGAAACCCCCACCATCGGTGTTTGCCTTGACCGTTCTATAGATTTAATTGTCGCCATTTTGGCAGTACTCAAAACAGGCGCCGCCTATGTGCCTATCGATCCCAACTATCCGAAGTCTCGCCAACAATACATAGTTAAAGACAGTCAGATTTCCCAATTGCTTACTACCCAAAGCATCCGAGCGCAGATTTCAATCGAGACTGTAGAAACGATTTGTCTGGATAACCTGGATATTTCAGGCAGAAATATTAGTACTCATCCTGTGGCAGATAAACTACGAGATAGTGCTGATGATAGCTTGTGTTACATCATCTATACATCCGGCTCTACCGGTAACCCCAAGGGGGTAATGATCAGTCAAAAAAATGTGGCAACACTCATTAACTGGTCACATAACACTTACAGTGAAGAAGAACTGGCATCTGTACTCTTTTCAACATCAGTGTGTTTTGATCTGTCCATCTATGAGATGTTTGTACCCCTTACCTGTGGAGGACAAATTGCTGTTGTCAGCAACATTCTAAACAGATCGCAATTTCCTGACGGCAAACCGCTAAGCCTGATCAATAGCGTGCCCTCTGCGCTTGAAAACCTGTTGAGCAATGACGCGTTGCCGGCATCAGTAAAAGTGGTGAATTGTGCTGGCGAACCCTTATCTACATCTCTGGTGAACAAGCTTTACGAAGCCGGTGTTGGCAAAGTTTATGACTTATATGGCCCCAGTGAAGATACGACTTATTCCAGCTATAAGTTGCGCGAATCCGGGAAAAAGCCAGCAATTGGTCGTCCTATCGACAATACCCAGTTTTTCATCGTTAATGGGGCAAACACACTCGTACCCAAAGGAGCCATAGGAGAGCTATTGATAGGTGGTTCTGGATTGTCACTGGGCTATTTTAATAAGCCTGACTTAACCGAAGAGCGCTTTACAGCGAATCCCTTTGTTCATTATGCACCTGATTTGCTGGCGCAACGAGTTTACCGAACGGGAGACTTAGTTCGATACAATCATGAAGGGGATATTGAATATGTAGGGCGAATAGACCATCAAGTGAAGCTACGTGGCTTCAGGATTGAGCTGGGTGAAATAGAGCATCAACTGATCAGCTCTCCGGTTGTCAAAAATGCCGTCGTTCTGGTCAGAGCCACAAGTAACAACCAAAAGCAATTAGTCGCATTTTTACAGACAGAGCGTACATGTGAAAGTCTCGATAGTCCTTTGCAATTACTCAGCAAAGAGTTGCAAGAACAGATAGAAGGGTTCATTGGCAACGTATTGCCCCCCTATATGTTACCAAATGCATATATACAGATGGCTGAACTACCACTGACCCCAAATGCCAAGATAGATCGCAAAAAGCTCATGTCTATTGCACTTCCAGTGGCGTCGAGAAGTATCATCCCTCCGGTCACTAAGATGGAGAGCCTGTTGCATAAACTCTGGTGTGATCTGCTTGGTATTGCCCCGGAAACCCTCAGTATCTACGACAGTTTTTTCTCCGTTGGCGGTAACTCTCTGCAATCGGCATCCCTGATACACAGACTCAATGCGCAACAGGGCATCTCTATATCGTTAAAAGAGTTATTTGAGCACCAGTGTATTAAAGATTTAGCTCATTGCATTGAAGACAAGGAGAAGGAAAGTTTCGCCGATCTGTTACTTAGAAAATCATCAGGTATTAATTTAAAAACCCCTCAGCCCTTATCCTACACACAACAACGCATCTGGCTTGTAGAGCAAATAGAGGGAGCATCCAACAAACACAATATTGTCGGCAGTATGTCTGTACGAGGTGCGCTGTCATCAGAGAAAATAAAAGCCGCGTTTGTCGCACTGGTAAATGCGCACCCTATATTGAAAGTTTGCTTTGGCAACTCAGAAAATGGCGAGGTTCTTCAACAAGCCTCTGAAATACCTGACCCCGGTTATGAATATGTAGATGTATCGGTTGATTTGACGAATATCAATCTGGACGCTCATGTTGATGCGTTTACTAAAACAACTTTCGATCTTACACGGCCGTCATTGATCAAGATGATGTTAATTAAGTATTCCGAAGATCACTTTAAGATCATCCTGAATGTCCACCATATCGTCATTGATGGTTGGTCCTTATCATTGCTGTTCAACGAGTTTTTTCAACGTTACCTGAATGGCAACACAACGAACGACGCTAGTGCTAAGCAGCCCAATTATTTCGACTACGTCGTCTGGCAAAAAGCATTTTTGGCCTCTTCGGCCGCAGAAAAACAGCGCGCATTCTGGCAGACTCACCTCAAACAGTTGCCAACCAAACTGCAATTACCATTTCCTAAACCAAAGCCTAACTCGAGCTACAGTGATTGCAATTTGGTTATTGACGCAAGACTAAAACAGACTCTTCAAGAATACGCCCAAGTCAATAATTCAACCTTGTTTAATATTGTTCATTGTGCGTTGTCAGTGGTTTTAGCGAGACTCACAAATCGCTATGATTTTGTGTTAGGCATCCCTATTGCCAATCGCATGTTATCGGGCAGTGAAAATATTCTGGGACCTTTTGTCAATAATTTACCTGTGCGTAGCCAGTTTCAGCAAAACACGACTTTCTCTGAACTCTTAACGCAGTTGACAACAAGTATGAATCAGGTGTTACTGCATCAGGAGCTACCCTATGAATTGGTGCAAGAAGCGCTAATTGAATCAGGAGAAGAGGCATCAGATTCATTGTTCAACGTCATGCTCAATTATCTAAATCTACCTGAAATGCAGACCGGGCATGACGATTTGCAAATGTCCCTGGACGCGCCTCCCACAATCGCCAACAAATTCGACGTCACCGTATACGTATCCAACACAGCAACAGAACTGGAGCTGCGAATAAACTATTCCGCTCAAAAGTTTTGCTCTGACTACATGCAATTAATGCTAAATCAAATTGCTAACTGTTTGGAAAACATCGTTGAATACCATGAAAAGCCAGTCATCAGTTTGCCGCTGTTGCAACAGGATACAGTGCTTATTCCCGACGCGAAGTTAAATACATACAAATCTGAAAGTTGGATTGGCCCCGTCAGTGAGTGCTTTGAACAAGCCGTGTCTCAATTTCCTGATAATATTGCCATTTCCTACAAACAGAAAACCTGGCGATACCATGAGCTAAGCATCACTATCAATCGCGTTTGCCATTACCTCACTGACTGCGGTGTTAAAACAGGCGATTCGATAGCCATCATGGCCAATCGCAATGACATCACCGTAATTGCGTTGATGAGTTGCTTAAAGTTCGGGGCACGTTTTGTTATGTTAACGGACATTACCCCACCCAAAAAACTCAGTCAGCAACTACACGTAGCCCAACCGGATGCTATTCTATTTACCGATGGAAACATCACTGTCAGCCAAACCGTAACTGAGTATTCAGTCGCAAGTAAAATACCCGGTATCGATGTTTCTGCAGTGATAGAAAGCACAGAAGCCTACCCTGAAACATTTGATGGCCCTGTAATTTCAGCAGAGCAAACCGCATACATAGCGTTTACATCTGGTACAGTGGGCGAGCCTAAAGGTGTAATTGGAAACCAACGAGCACTATCCCAATTCCTGCCCTGGACAATCAAGACATTTTCTTTATCGAGTAAAGACAACTACGGAATGTTGTCAGGCCTCTCGCATGACCCAACGCAAAGAGATGTATTTACTGCATTGAGTACAGGTGCACAACTGAGCATTCCCGAATCAATTACAGACCCAAAAGCTCTTGGGGATTGGTTAATCAATAATAACATTAGTACGTTGAACATTACTGCAAGCATGGCTAAATTCCTCTGGGGAAGTCAGAAGCCGAAGATCTCTGCCCTGCGTCTGGTTTGTTTCTGCGGAGAGCCACTGCCTCGTTATGTTGTTAATAACTTACAGCAAAACAACGCCGCTCTTAAGATTATCAACCTTTATGGCTCAACGGAATCCTGCAGAGCACTCAGTTATTTTGATGTATCAGACTCATCCGAACAACAAGACTTATCTGATTCTGTCTCAATTGGAAAAGGCATCGATGATTGCCAGTTAATTCTGCTCAATGATAATAACCAACAATGTGCCGTAGGCGAGGTTGGTGAAATAGGGATTCGTAGTCGATATCTAACTGATGGGTATGTGAATAATACTGAGCAAACAACAAAACGCTATATCATCAATCCACTCTCAAAAAATGAAAACGACAAGTCTGACAAAATTTACCTCACCGGTGATTTAGGTCTCTATCTCAAAGATGGCAGCGTACATCACTTAGGAAGAAAAGATTCCCAGGTAAAAGTAAGAGGCTTCAGAATTGAAACAAGTGAAATAGAGCAAGCACTCGAAACCTGCGAATATGTTGACAAGTGTGCTGTTCGATACAAGCCTGTCAACGGGAATTGGCAATTTGTCGCTTATCTGACCTTGGCGAAAACAGCAAACGAGTATTTCTCCATCGCCAATTTAAAACGGCATTTACAAGACTACCTCGACACTAACCAAATGCCATCGCATTTTGTTGTATTGGATGAATTGCCTCTGACTGCAAATCAAAAAATTGACGAATATGCACTTGCCAGACATGCGCAAAACACGCCCAAAAATATTCAGAAGCCAGCAACAGAAATGGAAAAACAACTCCATGAATTATGGTCTTCGGTACTAAAAAATGACGAACTTTGTGTTCAGGAAGACTTTTTTAGCTTAGGCGGACATTCGCTGCTAGTGACCAAATTAGTGTCCCGAATTAATGACAGGTTTAACGTTAATATCGATTTCCAAACTCTGTATCACAACAGCTCGATAAGAGAGGTCGCAAAACATATCGAGTGTCTAATTGAGCTCAAGGAAATTAAAACGAAGCATTCGAGCAAGAATAAGCTGGTTATCTAAAAAATAAATCACGAGTAGACAACGATAGTAATCGTTCATGCAAACTAAGGGGGAGTAGATGATGTCTGGATTAGCTTCAGTAGAGCAAGTATCGAGGCTAGAAAGCGGTGTTATATTCATCACCAAGGATACCAATAGTGGAACAGTCGCACAGTGGATTGATGACAATATCACCCACATTAGAAGCCAGTTTAAAGAACACGGCTGTTTACTGCTTCGCAAATTACCTTTGCACAGCAGTAATCAATTTGGCAAAGCGCTGTCGCAAATTATTGGTGCTGAGTTATTGGAATACACCTACAGGTCTACGCCCAGAAAAGGATTAAAAGGCGGAGTGTATACCGCTACTGAATACTACGCTGATGAAACCATTTTGCAGCACAATGAAAATGCCTACTCTAATACGTTTCCCAGCGACCTTGGCTTTTATTGTATGACACCGGCTCAACATGGCGGCCAAACACCGATTTGTGATAGCAGGAAAATATATCATCAAATTCCAGAAGCGATACGAGACAACTTTGAAAAGAAAGGCATTTTATACGTACGCAATTATTCTAATTTTGATTTGCCGTGGGAAGAAGTATTTCAAACCAATAGCAAAGATGATGTCGAGAAATATTGCCAAATGAATGACATTTCATGGCAATGGCTACCCGACAATTGTTTGCGTACTAAGCAGATCTTACCGGCAACAATTGTTCACCCCGATACAGGTGAAACTATCTGGTTCAACCAAGCGCATTTGTTTCACGTTTCAGCTCTCAATAACGACGTCAGATCTCAGCTACAAAATCTAGGTGAAGAGAATCTCCCGCGAAATACCTATTACGGTGATGGTTCCTCGATTGATGAAGCAGACCTGACCTTAATTCGAAATCTGTACCAGGAAAACAAAATCCTATTCGACTGGCAACGCGGTGATTTAATGATCCTTGATAACCTCAGGTACACCCATGGGCGAGAGCCATATCAAGGCAACAGAAAAGTGTTAGTAGGCATGTCTGGGGCGAAACAATTTAGCGACTTATCACAGTGATAATGACCTTTCCTTTAGCATTTTAATAATAAGAATTTACCTAAAGGGTAACCTGAATACACGGCAATTATATGAAAACAGAAGACGCATACACCAGACTCAAGACGCTTTCTAACTACTCTGAGACATACCGCAATTTAGCAGACTCTCTGGCCAATAAAAACAAAGTAATGAGCATGTCATTTGACTATGCTGATGAGAAAATACCGGATTTCATGAAGCATTATGAGTATCCGGTGTCAGCAGTACCTGTCATTATCTCTCAGAAAGATATTAAAAAGCACAACCGTTTTATAGAAAGAATTATTCCACTGATTTATAGAGCCCTGGATGTGTATTTCAAAGGTGACGAAAGTTTATTCTCACGTTATTTGAATGAACCCGAATTTTTGTTGCCTCTCATTTTAAATACACCATATGAACCGGGTAAGTTTTTCATACGCTACGATGCGTTATTTTCAGACAATGAATTCAAAGTACTGGAGATAAATGTAGGAAGTACGGTTGGAGGATGGCAACACGATTGGTTGAGCCCGGTAACTATTGAAAACCTGCACAATGCCACGGACGTAGATCGCTCAAACGTTTCTCATCACAATGTTACCAAAGCTATGTTTTCTTCGTTGTACAAGGAAATCAGCAAGGATGCTTCAAGAACAAGTGCAAACGTACTGATTTTCACTTCAGAACAAACTGACTTCCAGACGGAAAGCTTCAAAGCAGAATACCGAAAAGTATGGGCTAACACCCAACAGAGTCTGCGCGGACAACTATACTTCTTTGACAACTTCGATGATTTAGTTTTCACAAACCAAGGGGAGTTACACTTCGAGGGTGAAAAAATCGACGCCATCTTGCTAACGATGGCTGAAGGCATTTTTGTGCCAAACGAAATCATGTTGAAACTCCTCACCTGTTCAATGCGCAATAACCTGGTCTTTCCAGATAATCCAGCCATTACTATTGTTGGCAACAAGTCTGTACTAGCACTTGTCCACGAAACTAAGTTTCTTGCATCATTAAACCAAGAGGATGTGTCCTTCATTCAAAGCCATATCCCTTGGACAAGTAAAGTTGAGGATAAGGAAATATTATGGCAAGGCACACCCCACTCATTACTTTCGTTTTTGCAGGACAAAAAAGAGCAATTGGTAGTAAAGAAGGCTCGCTCGCAACAAGGTAAGGACGTATATGTGGGACGTTATTGCTCCCCAGGCAAATGGAATGAAGCGATAGAGAAAGCATTGCAAGGGCACGACTGGATTGTCCAGCAATATTGTGAATCGGATGAATTCCTTTGTTTAGATGCGGATGGCAAGCTGCTCCCCACCAAACCAGTTTGGGGAGTTTTCGATATAGATAGTGCCTATTCCGGTGCCTTTCTCAGGGCAGAATTAACAGACTCCCAAAATGGTGTCATCAATTCAAGCAATGGCGCCATTGAATTTATGGTGCTCGAAGAGAACCCGGTAAAAAGAAAACGCTTAATGCTGTAGCAAACCGACATAAACAGAAGCAAAGATTTGCGCTGAATTGGCGAGTTTTAAAACGTTTAACAAAAACACTCTCCGGATAAAACTTAGAAACTAATCTATTTAGAGGACTTATGCCCTATGAACTATAAAATATTCACTTTTCTATTCTTATTAGTAAATTCACCAAATGTTTTTGCCCAGGAGCAATACGAGGAGAACATACATTACAAAGTTGTGTCGCAACACAGTAGTAAAGTGCCCGTGGTAAAGGAATTCTTCTCATATTGGTGCGCCCATTGTTACAGAGTTGAATCATTGTTTGTTAAAGACCTCAAAAGACAATTACCCGAAAACGTTAAATTGGAAAAAATTCACGTTGATTTTATGCCATTTACCAATCAGGAAAATCAGAAAAACATGACGAATCTGATGTTATACGGCAGAATGAAAGCGAAGGAAGACGAGATTACATCGGCCATTTTCGAATCCATTCACGAAAAACGTAACAGACTTGATTCCCTGCAAGACGCACAACATTTGCTCGCTGAATTAGGTATCACTATTGAGATGTTCGAAAAAGCAACCAATAGTATTGATTTCAACGACTTGAGCGAAAAAAACAAACAACAAGTTCAAAAATACAGAGCACATTTTAACTCCGTGCCAACCTTTATCGTTAACGATAAGTACAAAGTATTGTTCTCACGAGGTATGACTATGGAAGATATGACCAAGTTAATTCTTTGGCTCGTTGAATTAGATTGAAATGTGAGCTCAATATTCAAAAGTACTACACTTCTTACCAAAAAATTCATAACAACGCCCTAACAAAAGACCACATGAAAGTCTCGGGAATCTGCCTTCGTTGCCATACAGTGCGAAACTAAAAACTCAGATTTTTAGCTGTGCCATTACAGGGAAGTGGACAGCCAAATCTTCACTGTTGTCCAGTAACTAAAGTTTCTTTGCATTGCATCAGTAATCGCCCTTAACGACCAGATATCCCCAAATGCCCAGAAGTGCCTGTTATTTGCGGCTCACTGCTTTCCAACATTCAATTGCAACATAACGCACCTTTGGATGGAGTGCATTGTCGCCGACAGACGGAACCGTGATCTGTATATTTCCCCAAACAAACTTGCAAATGAGAATCATTACCAATAATATAGCGTAAATTCATTTCGCGTAATTTATATACCATGAATGCCCGCCGAATTTTAATTATCGAAGATGATGTGACCCTCAGTGCACAGGTTGCAGAACTGTTGCAAGGCAGAGGATTTAAGACCCAACAATGTCAGGATGGCGAACAAGGTTTGTTGGCCGCATTGCAACAACGTTTTGACTTAATCTTACTGGATGTGTTGCTGCCCGGCATGAACGGGTTTTCGATTCTCGAACAGTTGCGCAAAGTCAAACACACCCCGGTAATGATGGTGACCGCATGCGGAGCCGAGCAAGAACGCATTCAGGGCTACAGTAGTGGGGCTGATGACTACCTGCCTAAACCCTTTAACTTTACCGAGATGCTGGTTCGCATTGAAGCGCTGTTGCGCCGTTCATTTGGGTATCACAAAGCCTCTGTACCGGGTAATAGCCTCACCATAGATCAACTGCAGCTCAACCGCAGTACGCAGCAAACGGCGTTTAGCGGCAAAGATGTTAGCCTTACGCCGTTGCAGTTTAAATTGCTTTGGGTGTTGTTAGAAAATCGGGAACAGGTACTGAGCAAACCTCTGCTCTACCAGACCGTGCTTAACCGTCCATTTAGTCGCTACGATCGCAGCCTCGACATGCACATGAGCCGGGTGCGCAAAAAGCTGGAAGATGCAGGCATGGCGTCGCACAGGCTGGCTACAGTACATGGCAAAGGGTATCGATTTGCATGAAAAATAGCTTGCTATGGAAGCTGCTGGCAACTATCGGTGTGGGCACAGTACTGTTGTTTTGGGCAATTAGTTGGCTGACCGAACAAACCCAAACCAAAATGAGTTATCTCGCTCAGGAGCACCAACAGCAATTATTGGATTACGGGCGACAGGCAGAGCAAGCCTGGCTAACCCAGGGGGAAGCAGCACTGGCACAATGGCTCAAAGCACTGCAGGCCAAAGAAGATACCTGGGCTGCGGTGGTTTCATCCCGTATTGTGCCACTGGCTGACAGTGTTATTCCAGCGCAATACAAGGAACGTTATCAGATAGGGCGCAGTGTCGAATGGAAAGTGCATCTGGATTTTAATTATAACCCGGTCATGGAAGTTCCCTTTCTGGATGCTGATACACACTTACTGATCCGCTTACCGCAGCGAATGCGCCCCGGCAATTGGCTTTTGCAAATGGAGCTGTTACTGCAGTTCGCCCTTCCCTTACTGGTACTTTGTGCTTTGAGTTATATTCTTTATCAGCACGTGATGGTTCCCTTGCGAAAACTGGAAACGGCAACCCGGGAATTCAGTATGGGCAATATGGAAGTGCGGGTATACAGTGCCGTGCAGGATCGGGAAGATGAACTGGCTCGACTCGCCCTGACATTCGATCAAATGGCCCAGCGCACCAGCCAGCTCATCTATAATCAGCGACAGATGTTATCAGATCTGTCCCATGAACTACGTACTCCACTAACCCGAATCGATATGGCCATTGACCTGTTACAGGCGCAACCCAATGCTGAACAGGCATTGCAGCGACTGCGTTACGAAGCACAAACGATGCGGGAACTGGCAGAAGATACCCTGACCCTGGCGTGGCTGAATACCGAATCACCGCAACTTAACGGCGATAGTTTCGATCTGGTGGAATTGCTCCAGGTGATTGCCGACGATGCCCGTTTTGAATTTCCGGATCAGGGACTGCACATGCAGCTGCCCAAAGAAGCCCTGCTGAGCCACAGCAATCAACAGGCATTGGGTCAGGCCATAGAAAATATCTTGCGAAATGCACTGCGCCATACTCCAAAAACAGGCACTGTGGATGTGACCCTTAGCGAGTCAGCAGCACAGTTCGAGCTTGTTATCAGTGATCAGGGGCCAGGAGTACCGGAACCGCTATTACTGGATATTTTTAAGCCCTTTTTTCGGGTAGATGCTGCTCGCAGTAATCACAATACGTTGGCGACCCCGGGAGCAACGTCAGGGGCAGTTATCCAGACCGGTAAACGCGGTGGGTTTGGCCTTGGCCTGGCCTTGGCACAACGACAGGTGCAGGCCGTTGGTGGCACCATCAACGCCAGTAATCAACGCAATAATGCCGGAGAGACCTCCGGTCTGCAAATCAGGATACGCTTGCCCCGGCACTAATACGGCGAACCTTGCGTAAACTGCACCAGGCTCTGACCAACATATCAGACAACAGTAATACCCCAACCATGGCCAGCACGTTTTGTATCAGGTTCATTTGTTGCAGGCCAAACAACATCAATCCCCATCCAATCAGTAACCACTGCACCACGTACATCGCCGTTACCCGTTCTCCCCAAAAACGTATCAACGACAACACAGAATTGTGCTTTGAGGCGTGCTTTGTCAGGGTGTGGCAACCCCATAAAAACACCAGAATAAGACCACTAAAAAACACTATCAGACCGGGTCCACTGCGCAGGTTGTCTGCTATGTGATATCCGGTATTGCTGTACATTAACACCGCCGCTCCGGCCATTAATACCCACCCCAGCCACATATATCCTTGCAGCCCCTTATCAATATCACCGGTGCGGCGCAAACCGTATCCCAGCGCCATACCCGCCAGCGGATAAGCCAACCAGGGAAACAGTGGGAACATCGCTCCCTGGGCTTCGTTGCCAACCAGTAGTTTTAACACTTCGTTCAATACGACGTTGTTACTGCTGATATCCCATAGCAGCGGTGATACAAAAGCCACAGCAAGAGCGGCCAGTAACCAGTATCCCGGATGCGGCAAATAGTGTTTCAACAAAGCACATATCAGCAATGCCAACCCGGCAAACTGAAATACATCAACAATCAAAAATTCCGACAACGGTGTATGCGGAGCAACATCGGCAGCCGTCACCAGGCCGATTTCAATGGACAGCCACATAGGGATGGTGCTGCGGGTCAGATTCAGTAAGTACCCTAGTGCAAACAACCCCGCAGCCCGCATCAGGTCCTGACGCAAACTGTGATTGCCGGTATAGGTGACAAACAGCCCCATCACAAATACAAACATCGAGGCGGCCGGCCAGCCCACGGCAAATTTCAGGGTAGAACCAAACACCCCGAAACGCACTTCCGGCAATCCGTAAAAATCCAGTACATGGATCATGATCATTAAAACAACTGCCACCCCTTTTGCCACATCAAAAGCGGCGATACGTCTGGCGGCGGGTAAAACCCGGTTCGGTTGCTGTTGAATAAACGTAGACATAACGACTCCTCGTTGTGTTATCCGGCTGAGGCTCAGCCAGCTATGCCTCGGTTTGACAGCGCATTTTGCTGTTGCAATTGCAGCAGGTAGCGATCTCGTCCCAGTACCTTTTTACAATGATTGCCAAACCATTCCAGAGAAGCGTCCATATGGTGCAATCTGGGATTGGGGTGTTGCTGCAGGTAATCAATAAAGCCGGCGTAGTCAACTGCTCCTTCAAAGATGGGTACCATGCCCTCTCTGGTACCGGCTGCCGCATAAACATTATCTGGGGCAAAGACACTCAGGTGGGCGGCGTCACTGATATTTTTAAAATGAAAGTGATTGATCAGCGGCAGCAGGGCTTCCAGTGCCGGTATTATCTCCGCCCCCGACTCCCATACATGCAGTACATCAAAATTCAGTTGCATATTGTTTCGGTCTACACCGGCGAATAATTCCTGAGTCGCCGCGACCGAGTCTGCATAGGTTTTCGGGTGCGTTTCTATCACCAGATTAATACCATGAGGTTCCAGCCAGTCACACACCAACTGCAGGCGCGCAAAGAGTTGATCCCGCTGTTGTTCATTCAGATCAGCACTACCGTCAGAACCGGCAAAGGTGCGTAATTTTCGACTGCCCCAGTGACGTGCCAGACGCGCCAGCAACTGTACCTTGTGATACAGCACACGCTCCTCCGCCAGTAACGGCAAGTAATCACTCAACATACTGGTTTTCAGACCAAAATCCGCTAACCAGTGCTGATCATACTGCGCCTGCTCCACGAGGTTTTTAGCATGAGCGCCCCATAATTCGATACCCTGAAAATGATTGCGCTGCGCCCAACTGGCGATCTCAGCAATAGAAATTAATTGATGACGAAAGGTAATAGTACAAACTGATAAGTTCACAGGTTCACCTCCCGGGCATCGGCCAATGGCTCAACCGAGCTCAATTGGTGCTTGAGTCGCCACTGTTCAAACACTTCCCACAATCGCGTTTTAATGCGAAACTCCCTGTCGTCCTGTTCATTCAGCAACTGATGAATTTCGGCAAACAATTGCGCCTGTTGAGTAACAGACAGTTGTCCGCTGGCCAGTTTCATGGCCCGGTATTGAATCTTTTTGTAGCTACTGACCAGGTCTTCGATGACCTCACACCAAAATTCAAACTCCGGTTCAGGAAACCCAATATCCAGCCAGAAAAAAGCGAATCCATGCTCATAGGCATACTTGCGAATTGCCAGAACCGGCAATTGTTGCAACGCCGTGCCCAGGTGACTTAACGCGGGCCCATCAGTAGCCTGCGCTTCGTGACGCTTAACAATCTGTCGCACCCGGTCAGTCATTGGATTGGTGTCGCGCCGGATACAGGCCAGAAAATAGTCCGCAATAACCTGATTGTGCGCAGGTTTAATTTGCTTACTATCAAAAATATAACCACCAGCTACCGCTTCTGACGCCACCGCCTGAAGAACCTGCTGTTTGGCCTGAACGCCTTCCCACCGAAAATCAGGGTCATACATAAACCACTGCAAGGGATCGTCCGTTTCTGCCAACATCACATAATGGGGAAAGGGGTTCTGATTAAACTTATTTTCCCGTTCCGGTAGCAGATACATATCCAGCATCACCATCAGTTGCTGAGTGGCACTTTTTTGCCGCAACAGCGACTGCATGATCTCCAGGTTCTGTGTTTTACTCAGGTCAGGGCGATACCAGGGATTCACCGCCACACCGTAAATACGCTGGAACCAGGTGCGAAAGAAGTCGTGATTGAGCGTGGGGGCGTGATACGCAAGGCGGCACTGCTCATCAATCAGCACCTCAGCATCCCAAACCCCGAAGTAAAACGGCCGGTGATCAACCCGCTCATCGGCTTTAATGATCTCACACAGGCAACTGACAAAGCAGTGTACCTTGATGTCTTCGAATTCCTCCTGAGGCGCAGCTGAGTCAGTGCCTGAGGGCATTGTTTCGGCGGACTGACGAAGTAAAAACTGCGCCAGACTGTCAACCGTGGCAAAATCCTCTTTATTCAGGGCACTGTCAGGCACCGGGACACCGAGTGATAATTCCAGGTGCAACAGCAACTGCATTAGCAACACCGAGTCCAGATACAAATCTTCGTTGAGACGGGCACTGGCACTGAAGCGATCCAGGTACTGGCATTGCAATTCTTGCTGCAACACCTGTCTGATCGCCGCAATAATTTTATCTTTGTTCATGCTGGAATTCCTGTACTAGCCTGCTGTCAACCTGGGGTCATTCTCCTGGCATGGCTGACCTTCGGATGAAGTGCCTTGTGAAGCCAGCCAACTTGCTGCCAGTTGCTTGCGATTGACCTTGCCGTTCGCCAGGCGCCCGATTTCAGGCACGGCCACCACCAGATGGGGCACCTGCCAGTCGGCCAGTCGCTGGCCGCACCAGCGGCGCAACTCATCAACCTGCAACGTGTTGTCTGTGCAAAATTGCAAACATGCCCGCTGACCGGCCTGTGCATCCGGTATTTTGAATAACACGGCATCTCGCACCTGCGGATGCGACAACACCACATCTTCAACATCTTGCGGATAGATATTCATACCCGCCACAATGATGGTGTCGTCCTGTCGGGCGACAAAATGCAGTAGTGACTCGCCATTCAGCGCCGGTGCAAAATAGCCCAAATCCTGAGTGCGTACCGGTGCGGTATCGGCGGACATACGTTGACTGACGCATATCTCCTGAGGCTCACCCGGCTCGTTTCCTGCGCTGGCTTGCAGGTGAGGTAAAATGCTGCCTACCGCATTCGCACTTTGGGTATCCCGGTTAAGGCTGATGCAGCCCACTTCAGAGCAACCATATTGCTGGAACAGGTTCGCCACCTGCAAACGCACCCGCTTAAACACCGGTTCTGACATTAACGTGCCCGAAATCATCGCGGCATGCAGGTGACTGCCTTTCGGCCAAAACTGAATGAGGGTACTGAGCATGGCGGGCGAGGTATATAACAAGGGTTTGTCGGTGGCCAAAAGCAGCTTCAGCAAAAATTTAGGGTTGATATTGGTAACGACTCTGGGCATCTGACCACGGGCCAGCGCCACCAGCACACCGCAAATCAAACCATAAGAGTGAGTAACCGGGCAGGCCACCACAGGATTCATCTGCCGGGCTTCGGGAAAATGCTGACAGTAACTGTCAATTTCTGTGGTGATATCCGACCAACTGCGCTTGATACATTTTGACGCACCCGTGGTGCCGGAACTCATCTGAATCAACCCGGCTTCTGAGGGTTCACTGGCGGCCACGGTAAGGCTCAACGGATTATTGATATCGCCATAAAACAACCATCCACAACCCGCCTTTACGGCATAGTTTTTTGCGAGTGCTTCGGGAGTATTGCCGTGAATAGGCAACACAGACAGCTTGTGTTCTCTGGCATAAAGGCACATCGCCAGGCCCAAAAAGGTATCAGGTACACAGATAGCTATGTGCCCACCCGGCTCCTGTAACGGCGCCAGGTCGGCAAACTCTGCAAATTGTTGCTCCAGCGCCTGACGGGCGTAGAAGGTATCATCAATATATAGCATGTTAGACTCCACCCCGAATCGGCTGAACGGGGTTAGGTATGGTATGGTGAAATTCACGGTCTGATTGACCACTCAGCTTTTTGCGCAACAACGATTCAGTCCGGATCTTCGGCCGGGAAACATCAATCCGGGCCAGACGCTCTGACCAGTTGTGTGCCGTTGCGGCATAACCCTGCAACGCTGCATCAACCTGCTGCCAAAACTGCGTTTCCGGATAATCAAATTGCAGCTCTAACAACTGCGCCAGCTCGCTCAGGTTGTACACAAACAGGGCATCAACCAGCAGCTCACGCAGGGCCTCCACCGAAGACATCCAGTAAAAGCGATCCGCTTCGGCATGCTCATAATCCGGGTGCAATGTGGCAAAATCCGGTTGCAGCTCTGGTGCCGCCAAAAACTCACTGACAAATTCCAGGCTCTCATGAAAATCCCGTAGCACCAGTTTCTGCGGCCAGCCATTGTGGTGCAGTAAGGTCATATTTTGCCCATGCGTTTCCAGCGCAATGCCATGGCGTACCAGCAAATGCCAGACTGGCCAGACAACCACCTCCAACAAACGCCGTAGCCATGTTTCAATCCCGTACTGATGCAGCCAGGGGGCGATAAAGGCATCGCCATCGGCTTCTGTCAGGGACAAGGCCACAAAAGGCGTCGCAGTAAAACCATCCGCCACCGTGGCAATACTGTCGCGAAAGATGACACTCAACGAGGGGGCAAGCATTTTCAGCCACGGGTGGTCAGTATTGGCATCCGGATTTACTCTGTTGTCGTCTTGCAGCACCATCGCGGCGTATTCACGCTGAATCAGCAACGCACTGTGCTCAGCAAACCAGGGATCTTGCGCAATCACTGTGTGCAACCACTGACTTAACAGCGGAGCGGTGCACACCGAATGAGGTTCAATGGTGCGCAACGATGAGCTGTTCACCACATTAAGCGGCACCTTGATGTTGGCCTTTTCAGGGTGACTGACATTCAACAAAGTACGCAACGAAATACTGGCCTGATATTCATCACCGGCCTTGCCCAGCAGAAGCACATGGCGCTCTGCTATGGCGGGTGCCAGCGACGTATGCAACCTGGCAAGTTGCCAGGGATGAATAGGTAACCAGGTGTACTCCTCCGATCCGATACCCTGAGTATCCATCGCATCGCAAAGTTGCTGCCAGCATTCGCTGCCCAGTTCCCGCTGCCAAAACGCCTCTTCGTCATGACAATCCAGACGCATAGCCAGAAGCGACCTCCTTACCGCCAACCAACAAAGCTGAAAGCGGTTAGCAGCTTCGGGGCCATATTGAGCATGATCATTAAAGCTAAAGCCGGTGCGCGCTTTAAAACAAGGATGGTAGGGGTGTCCCTCGAGAATAGCGGATTCCAGCGCCACGTAATCCAGACCTCGACGATCCTCTGCGCTGACGAGGTTGTCCTGGTTCCAGCGACAAAACGCGATGGTTTGTTGCAATTCCTGTAGTAAGCGTTGGCGCGCCTTTGCCTGCCCAGGTAGTGCTGCCACCAACTCAGCCAAATCCACCGGATGTAGCTCGCTGGCGTGGCATTGCCAAATCTGTTCCTGTATCAGGCGTACCCGGCCAAAACCGGACAGGTTGCCGCGGGCACAATAGCTCAGCGTTTTGCCGTTAAACCTAAACCAGTTGCCATCAAAGTGATAAGGCAACAGGCCTTCGAACAATGCTGCTTCCAGCAATTGTCGTATCACCCGTGCCCGATGACGGCAAACCATTTCGCTTTGTGCTGTGCTGCTCAATGGCGCTGATAAACCGGCCTCAGACAGACTCAAGCGCAACCTCAGCTTCGGTCAGAATATTAGCGGCATTGTGGGGCAGGCTGGTGCGGGTATACAACGGGTTGTATATCTGAGTGTAAACTGCCAGTTCGTTATCTGCCTGCAGTTCATCAACATCTTCCACCCTGGTCAGCAGGTTGCCTTTGCACGGAATTGTTTTTCGATACAAAATCGACTCAATCAGCGCGCTACCCCGGCCCGACATACGCGGCAACAAACGCAATAACCGGTTACGTGTTTCTTCCAGCAGCACCGATTCGGGGAGCAGTTGATCCAACCCGAAGCGATTGATAACCGCAAACAACTGATTGATAACCAGGTAATAGCTGAAGCGGTCGAAGATCATACTGTCGGCATAAAATAACTCCGGGCATTGCTCAAGACCGGGTTCGATATCCAGTAAGATTTCGCGCTGAGATTCAGCCAGGTAAAACCCCTGGTTGTCCCGATAATAATAGCGTTCCGGGTAGCCGCGGCTGAGTGCCAATATTGAATTTTGCTGGTGTGCTTCCAGCGCGATCCCCAACTGATCAAACAACTGAATGGCGGGCTCAATAGCGCACTGCCAGTAACGGCTAAACCAATCCATACTGGTTTGCGCCAGTGATTTACCTTGCTGCAAACTCAGTTTGGTGATGATTTGTGCCAGCCTGGAGAGCCCACCGGGATGAATGGGCTCCTGCAGCAAAGCTGCCAGTGATTGCACACCTGCCAGCCCGGTATCACCCGCCTGTGCTGCAAAGGGGTTATCGCGAATAATAAATTCAAAACCACTCTCCTGCCGCTGCGGTAAATCCAGAGATAGATAAGCCGGGTCGCGGATCAAACTAAAATCAGGGTGGCTCTGACTGAAGCCATTGTCAGTCATTAGGCGGGCCAACGTAACCCCGGCCGCCAGTTCGTGACGCATGTTAATACGCATTGAATTGGTGATTTTAACCGGTATCGACACCTTCACCATATAGTCCAGTTCGTCGCAATATAAGGTCCGTACAGACGACGTGGCAGTAAAGTAAGGGCCGAGTGGACCCACTTCAAACAATCTGTGCTGGTGAATAAGTTGCTGAATGTAATCCTGATTGAGCAACCAGGCTGCCTGCAATGGGTGTACAGCCAGCAACACTCTGCCCTGATCGCGTTGCTGTTCTGCACACTGTCGCAGTGCCTCATCCGCTTCGCGATTAGCGATATCTGCCACTATGTGTTCAGCGCTGTGCGCTAATACCGAATTCTGTATCACTAAATCCGCTTCCACTGCGAAAAAGTGCAGTTTAAAACGCCCTTTGAGTTCCGGGGCATAACGGGCGTGCTGCCACTGGTGCATACCCTGTCGTGACTTAGGGGTGGGATGCAACCAATGGCCAAATAAAATAGATTGCTCAGTATCGATAAACCGGCCACTTTGCAACGCCGCATCATCATGTCTGGCTTGCAGATAGTGCGCCATAATCTGATGGCTTTCCAGGGTGCGGGAGGTCAATTCCAGTTGCTGATCACTGACTGGTGTCGCACCGTCCGGTTGGGCATAAATCTCCTGAATCAACAACATAATGGCGGATATTGAATCAATGGGATGCCAGTCCATACTACCGGGTTGCAGTTGATAGCACTGAGCCAGTTTGTGTCGTCCCACCAATGAACGGTAAGTTACGGCAATGGCCAGACTCTGTCCGGTTTTGACCAACTGTAGTTCATTGATAAATTGTGTTTGTTGCTCTGGTTCCAGACCCGAACACCGCTGCCATCGGTCGGCAGGATGCCAGACACCTGGCTGAATTTCTCTGAGATAAGCGTTTGCGAACGCCTGAAAGGAAGCATCGTCTGCCACTTGCCTGGCCTGAAATGCCATGCATAACTCCTGAAGCTTGCGCCGGTTATTAAACTGCCCAACAGGTTAATGATAACCATTATCATCTTCAATTGAATTTACAATTGTTACATCTCAGAACAGGCGTGCAGGTCGAAAGCGCCAGGCAAAGCTCAATGCCAACAAGAAGGTTAACCATTCTGCCACCGGCAGTCCCAGCAGAAATAGCCAATCTGACGGTGTCGGTCCGAATAAATTGGTGTGATAAAAAACCCCATAAAACAGCAACAACATCATGGCGGGCAACAGGATGCTGCGACAAGAAGCCAGCGTCGCGGATACCCCGGGTTGATGCACTGCGGTCAGATAACAACTGAGCAAAATATTACAACCATTGACCAGAAACAACGGCCACAGCAGTAGCATAATATTCCCGGATAACGATGCCACGGCCACCGCTTCCGCATCCAAAAACCAACTGATAACTGTGCTCTGAGCGAAAACCACGGCTAACACCAGGGCACCACCAATGGCACAGGCCGTGGCCAACGACAAGGTCAAAAACTGACCGATACGCTGCCGATGACCGGCACCAAAATTTTGACTGACCAACAGGTGCAGCGCATCCGCCACACCGTAGCTCAGCATAATACTGAGGAAGATGAGGTAGTTCACGACACTGAAGGCCGCTACCCCCGAGGTCCCTAATTGCCTGACCAATAACCAGTTGAGTAACAGAAACAACACCCCGACTGAGATCTCATTAATGAACTCAGAAAAACCATTGTACGCGGTGCGCCACAGCGTTCGCCACTGTTGCTGGAAAAGAGAAAAGCGCAGGCTTCGACGCTGACTGAAAAACCAACCTGACAGTACCGCGAATTGCAACAACTGAGCAATTGCCGTGGCATAAGCGGCCCCGGCCAGGCCCATTTGCCAATGCACCACCAACAGGGCGTCACAAACGATGTTCGTCAGGGCCCCCACCACCAGCGCCCAGGTGCCTAACACCTGGTGGCCGTCCATACGCACAAAATAATACAGGACCATAGTGGTTAACTGTCCGATAAATACCCAGCGGATCACCGCCAGGTATTCCCGCATCAGAGGCTGAACATCAACCGGCGCATTAAGCAGCCACAACAACCAGGGTTCAGCGACAAAACTGGCAATGGCAAACACACTGTTCAGCAGTACGGTCACTATCAGCACTTTACTGAACACCCCGCAAGCCATTGCCACATCGCCCTGTCCCAGGTATTTTCCGACCGTTACGGCCCCTCCGATGGCCAGCATCAGGGCAATAGCAATCAACAGACTAAAATAGGGTAACAGCAAACTAATGACCGCCAACGCTTCGGCTCCCACATAGTTACCCACAAAGATACCGTCCACCAGATTCGCCGTAGTCAGGGCCACCAGACCCACCATCGAAGGCACAACATAATAAAAAAAGGTGCGCAAAATCGGGCCATCAAGGGCAGGATTGGTGTGGTGTGATTTCATAAATGAGGTACTTCCCTGTATCAGATGGCGACAAATTTATTGAGGATTTGGGATGCTACGCGGCCACTGAGCGTTCAGCAATCAAGGTTACAATTGTGACATTTGGCGAAACAGGTTCGCGATATCTACTCCTGCCCCCAGTCGCTGACAGAAGAATTCCCGGAGACAAATGTAACAGTTGTAACTTTTATTTCCTTTGAGGCCTCAATTCCCATAATGCATCGTAAATAATAATTATTATCATTTAAGTGTTCAACCTGCAACACCGGCCTGTTATAGCCCGTATGGCTTTTCCGTCTGCGTTGTATGCCAATATTCAGGAACCATATATGTCTGAACAACAATCTCAATTTCATCGCGCTGCCGAGGTACAAACCCACAACGGCAGTAAATATTTGCAGCGATTGTGCAAACATTTCGCCCACAGGGTCACTGCCAAATGGAGCGAGCATCAGGGCAATGTTAATTTTGCCGAGGGAACCTGCACCTTATGGTCTGATGCCCGGTCTTTGAAGATGGTGTGCCGGGCCGATTCCGAACAGGAACTGGCCGAAATAGTCGATACCCTTGATCGGCATTTTATCCGCTTTGCCAAAGCCGAAGCCCCCAACCTGGTTTGGCATTCACAATCACTGAGATAAACCAGATAGGCTGCAACGCCAACGCTATGCCACCAGCAGGGCCTGTAGCCAATGCAAAAAAAGTTGGTTGTTGTTACTGTCGTAGTGCGACTTGTCGGGGCAATAATAACAATAACCTGTGTCTACAGAATGGCTGCCGACCGGTGTTAACAGGCCGCCTTGCACAAAAGGTTTACTCAGTGTTGCGGAGCAAAACACCAGGCACTTGCCCATGACGGCCTGCTGGATCCCGATCAGCTCCTGATCATGGCTGATAAACTCAATATCGGGTTTCAGGTTGAAGTTATTAGCCAACCAGCTGTCGATTGGTGGCGCCTGCAGTGCCGGGTTTTTCCATCTGGTTAACGCAATTCGCAGCGCGTTGTTACTCATCAATGCCGGCACAGCCGATGGTGCGCCAAAAACATCAAATGTTTCGCGACACAGAATATCCTCAGCAGCCACGCTCTCAGTATTGCCAAAACGGATCGGCAACGAGTAGAGCTGATTTTCAATGCTTTCTCCGCTGGAGACCTTCACAGCAATACTGGGGAATTGTCGCTGGAAGTCATCCAGTGCGGGGATCAATACCAAAGAGGCAAAAGAAGTGGTTGTGGCAACCTGAATCTTTCTGCCTGCCAGGCTGATCTCTTCCAGCGCCTGTTCAATCGTTCTGAAGCCCCGGCTGGCAGCGTCAGCTAACCTTTTTCCGGCCTGTGTCAGTTGGATCTTTCTGACACTGCGATGAAACAGCGAGAGACTCAACCTGCTTTCAAGGTTCTGAACATGGTGAGAAATAGCTGTAGGCGACAGTGACAGTTCTTCGGCCGCCGCTTTAAAACTGCCGTGTCGTGCCGCTGCTTCGAATGCTTTCAGCGCCTGTAACGATACCTGCATCACAACCTGCCTGTTTGTGGTTCCGCAAAGCCATTATTATAGATGATTTAAACTCATCTATAATCTTATTTTATTCGTTTGTCGCCCAATGGTGCTGATTTTATAGTTCAGGTACAAATCAACACCGGGAGATAACACCATGACCCAGTTACTGCATATCGATGCCAGCGTAAGATGTTTTGATCAGAACCAAAACCGACACAGTTCCATATCCAAAAGGATCGCCCATCAATTCATTGACAGCTGGCAAAAAACTCGCCACATAGATGAGTATACATATCGCGATGTGGGTGTAAATCCGCCCGCCTTTATCACTCAGGAATGGATTGCCGCAGTGTTTACAGCGGATGAAGATAAAAGCCCGGAGCAAAAGCAGTTGCTGGCTTTATCAGATCAGTTAATTCAGGAAGTGGCACAGGCTGATGTGATTGTTATTTCTTCACCTATGTACAACTACGGTATGCCTGCACAACTAAAAGCCTGGTTTGATCAGGTAGTGCGCATCAATAAAACCTTTGATTTTGATTTGGCCAGAGGAGACTTCCCGTTACAGCCTCTGTTACAGGGTAAAACCCTGATCATTATCACCTCCAGCGGAGAATTTGGATTTGAACAGGGCGGCATCAGAGAGGCTCAAAGCCATCTCACCCCCCATTTACGCACCCTGAGCAAATACCTCGGCGTAGAAGAGATCCACGAAATTGCCTCCGAATATCAGGAATTCAATGATGAGAGGCACATCGCATCCCTTAACAATGCACTGGCAACGGCGACAACACTGGCCCAACAACTGGCTCAACAAACCCAAGAGGTTACTGAGGTTCAGGCAGTTGCAGTGTCTGCCTGAGTTGTTTATCCAGCTCGGTATTCGTCAAACGATTGGTCTTTGTATCAAAGTTATCGAAAAAAGCCGGGATCGCTAAAGCACCGGCCACAGTACCACCAAAATAAGGCGCGGATGTGCGGGCCATGGCCAGCACATTTCCTGCCCCACCTTTACCCGGCGATGTTGACAGCATGATTATGGGTTTGCCCTGGTACACCTTTAATTGCTTTCGGGTCGCCCAGTCAAACAGGTTTTTGTAGGCCACTGTATAGTTTGCATTGTGCTCTGCAAAGGATATCAACAGCGCATCCGCACCGGCTATTTTATCCAGGAAATCACCAACGACTTCCGGTATGCCCTGCTCCTGCTCCAGATCCACGCTGAAGATGGGTAAGGGGTAATCATTAATATCCAGCACTTCTACTTCATGCTCAGGGAGCAGTGTCACAGCGTAACTGATTAACGCTTTATTGATTGAGTTGCGACTATTGCTTGCTGCAAACGCTAATACCTTCATTGTTTTCTCCTGATTAAAACCATAGTAATCTCAGTGTGATATCAACCAACTGAGCCAAATTTACCCGCAGCATATTCCTGCTCCTTGCGCAGAATTTGTTCGTGGGTTTGCATAATGATGGGGCCTTTCTGAACAAAGGGCTCGTTGATGGGGCTGGCCGAAAAAAACACAAAATGGGATTTCTCGTCAGCGAGGTTGTGCAGTTGAATGGCCGACTCTGCACTTGTATCACTGAGACTGATGGCCATTGCCTGCCCCTGCTGCAAAACGCCATTGTGCTGTTCTGATTGCAGTTGCAACTCACCGGATACCACATACAACCAGCCGTTCTGGCCCGCGGCAACATCAATATCAATGTGCCGTAAGGGATTCACTTTTCCCTCTAAAATGGTCATGGGTAACACCGGCGTTACCGGATTCTGCACTGCCTGATATTGCCCCTGGAGCAGTCTTATCCGGGCGTTAGCATCTTCGATAACAGGAATATCTCCGGCTCTGAGCAAAAAAGAAGCGGGTTGTTCACTTCTGCGGGACTGCGGAAGATTTACAAAAACCTGTAATCCATGAATGGCCGAGCCTGGTCTTGGCGCTTCGTCGTGCAGGGCACCTGAGCCTGAATTCAGCCAGTAAACATCACCGGGTAGCAAATCGAAATCGTTGCCCAGTGAGTCCCGGTTGTGAACCCCCCCCTGTGTGTCTTCAAATAATATAGACAAAGCGCATAATCCGGCATGAGGGTGAATGCCGAATGTCGATTCTGTCATGCGATAGTGGTCCACCATCACTAACGGGTCCATCATCCTGGAAAAGTCTTTCTCCCTGAAAGACAGTGCGCTGAATCCATCCCCAATGGCAAAAGGATTACCATTTTTCACGCCTGTTGTGGACAGCGCTGGTTGTGGGCTGCGGTCTGTATTAAGGGTATTGGCTGCTTGTAAAATCATAAAATCTCCTTGCCGATGGCCTTGTTAATAACACTATAAATAGAACAAAAAATTCTTCTATAGCCAAAATCTGAAAACTATGTTTCATTTATAGAACGATAGGCTGGATGGTTTTGCCCGATGATCGATATCAATGACTACTTTTATTTTGTGCATGTGGTGGAAAAACAGGGATTTAGTGCCGCGGCATTGGCACTAAATATGCCCAAATCACGTCTGAGTCGTCATGTGGCGAAACTGGAAGAACGGCTGGACATCAAGCTCATAGAGCGAACTTCCCGGCAATTTCGTGTTACCGACGCCGGTGAGGAGTTTTATCGTCACGCCTTATCTGTCGTAGAAAAAGTCGAAAGCACTGAATTTGCCATGCTCAGAAAGAAGCAACTGTTTACCGGTCGCGTGGTACTGAGTTGCTCTATTGGTGTGGCACAATACGCGATAAAAAATCTGTTACTGCAATTCCTGAAAGCACACCCCGGCATCGAAGTGGTGCAGCAGGTAACAAACCAGAACATCGATCTGGTGGCAGCGGGCGTTGACCTGGCCATTCGGGGCCATATGGAAACCCTGCCGGACTCCAGCAATATTCAGCGCAAACTGGCCAGGGTTTCCTGGTGTCTGGTGGCCAGCCCCGACTATCTGGCAATGCATGGCATGCCCAGGGTTCCGCTGGATTTGCAGCAACATCAAAGTCTGAAACTGGGCTGGCAACCTACCCGCAATCAGTGGCAACTCACCCATCATCAGGGGAGCAATATAAATATCCCCATTAAACCGCAATTTTACAGTGATGATATGAATACGCTGATTCAGGCGGCGCAAGAGGGATTGGGAATCGTCAGTTTGCCTGCTTATACCTGTCGTCAGGCCTTCACTGAAGGCAGTCTGGTCAGGGTGTTACCCGACTGGAAAACCGGTCAGGCACAACTGAGTTTAATTACCCCCTCCCGCCGGTCTGCCACTCCACCGGTGCAGGCACTGCACAAATACCTGTTTGAACATGTCAACGCCAGCATCGGCGATGACCAGCAAGCTGACTCAGCAATCCCCTCACTGTGATGTTATCGCGTTTGGGTAACAACGATCAGCGCCGGTCTTGGCGGCAGTTCCGCAGCATAATCGGGCCAACGGGTATCGGGCTGATCAAAATTGGAGTCACCACCCGGGTGTTGGATAGCGCAGAAAAAACTCCGGTTATCCGGGGTAAAGCAGGGGCCACACACTTCAGCGCCAACCGGCGCCCGCATAAATCGCTGGGCATAACCTCTTTTTTCACCTTCTGCCACCACCCACCACACACCGTCAGCGACGCCAAAATCCTCTGCGCCATCGGTTGTAACCCAAATATTGCCCTGGGTATCAAACGCACAATTATCCGGGCAGGCCAGCCAACCGTTTTCATCGGTATCGGGATGATAAAACGTCACGTTTTGTGCGTTATGGGGCTCGGGTTTCCCGGCCAGCAGTAGCACTTCCCAGCGAAATTCATCGGCACAATGGTCCCGTTGTTGGGCTGAACTCTCAGGGGGCAACAATTCAATAATTTGTCCCCCGCGATTGTAGGCCCGCGGATTTGGGCCGTTAAGCGCATCCGGCTGGCGGCTGTCGTTTTTGGTGAGCATCACATACACCTTGCCGCTAACCGGATTAATATCCACATCTTCCGGCCTGTCCATTGGCGTTGCCCCCAGTAAATCCGCTGCCTTTCGGGTATTCAGGAGTACTTCGGCCTGGTTGTTGAAGCCGTTTTTAACCGTTAACGGGCCTTTGCCATGCACCAGTGGCAACCAGGATAAGGTGCCATTCTCAGAAAACCTCGCTACCGACAACACCCCGTTTTCCAGCAGTTGCATATTGTGGGCTCTGCTGGCATTGTCGTTGCCGGGTTTATAGGTATCCCGACTGACAAATCGATACACATACTCAAACTTTTCATCGTCTCCGCTATATGCAACAGCGCGACCATCAGGGGCAATCGTGACATTCGCACCTTCGTGTTTAAAACGCCCTAACCCGGTGCGTTTTTTCGGTACACTGTTGGGATCGTAGGGATCTATCTCTACAATCCAGCCCATGTGAAAAGCTTCACCTGGGTGTTTATTGAGATCCCAGCGTTCCTCATACTGGCTCCAGTTTTTTTCCTGCTCGCCGCTAAACCCGTAGCGCCGGAAGTTGTCTTTTTGCGCTAATTTGTCGACATCTCCGCTGAAATACTTATCAAAGTTCTCCTCTGCGGTGAGAATGGTACCCCAGGGCGTTATCCCACCCGCACAGTTGCCATAGGTACCCAGGGTGGCAATGCCATCCTCGGAGTGTTGCGTTTGCAACCAGGGGTGTCCTGCTGCCGCGCCTGTTAACTGCATTGGTGTGTCAGGGGTTATGCGCCGGGTGTAGTCCGAACCTTTCACCACCTGCCAACCGGATTGCTGCTTTTTAACTTCAATGACTGACAACCCATGGGCAGCGATATCTACCCGGGTTTGCTCCTGATCTAATTGACCTTCACTGCGAATTCCCGGATGCATCAGGCGGGCTTTGGTATGTTCATGATTAATGGTCAGCAACCCATGTTCACTGTTGTCAGACCCCAGTGGCAGGGGTAAAAATCCCACATAATCATTGTTAAAACCAAACTGACGCGCCTGTTTTTCACCGGTTTGTTGCAAGGGATCAAATTTGGCACTGTCAGGGAACAAGGGATCGCCCCAGCGCAACAACACCTGGTAGTCATAACCATCAGGCAATGTCAGCCGGGTATCCAGTCCCTGGGGTACAGTGTCGAACTGCCAGGCAGGCGCAGCGCCTGACAGGGTGTCATGAGTATGCGGCTGTAACTCAGAAGAACACCCCGGCAGGGCTCCCCACAACGTCGCGGTACCGGCTCCTGCGGCATATTGCAAAAACGTCCGCCGGGGAAAGCGCGCCTGCAACACAGTCTGAAAATTTTGACTGCTATCATGACTACCTGGTTTCATCGTGGTTCCCTGCAATTTACTGAAGTTTCAGGCCAGCGACAATGTCACTGAATGCCACAAGTTTAAAATTCTGCGGCTGAGTAGGCATCACATTGCGCCCATCCTGTACCACCAGCAAGCCATCCTGATAGGCGCCGCCAAAGTTGGCGCTGGACACATCCAGTCCATCCGTTTCTGAAGCACCATCAATACCCGCGAGGACATTGGCTGCGATTTGAAACGAACCGACATAATCAAACGGTGCCTGCGCATGATACAGCGCATAACTGTTGTTCCCCTGGCTGGACACCACCAGATAGTGTGCCTTTTCGGTCAGGTACAGAGCCATGCCTTCCACATCGTCCTGCAGGGGTCCACCCACCTGTACGATGTTCTGTGGCGCCTGACGGGTATCAGCCCTGGCTGAACTGTACCAAATCCCCCTGTCTTCAATGCCCACAAACAACTCGTGGCTGGCATCGTTGGCAACACAGCCTTCAGGCTGGCCGTCCAGTTTAAATTCGCGCACCAGTTTCCCGCCTAAATCCGGGTTGATTTGATACTGCTGATAACGGCCGTCCTTATCATTGATAAACACATAATGTTGTCCTTCGCCCTGATACATACACAGACCGTAGACTTCATCCAGACTGGTCATCACTTCCCCGGCTGAGGTGACATGACCGCCGGCATCAATAAAAAACAGGCTGATACTGTTATTATCCCGCTGACTGGCTGCCGCCAACGTCTGAGTTATGCCCTGATATTCGAAGCCGGCACGTAAATCAACATTATTGATACGGCCAACTTCCAGAAACTGTAACTCATTGCCCGCTAGATCAAATACGGCTAAACCGCGTTTTTTGTCGGTGCCCAGTATCCGACTTTCCTGTGGATTTTTTGGGTTAAACCAGATAGCCGGATCATCCGCTGCATCACCGTATTTTTGCATCGTATCGGTTTCTGCAGAGGGCATTATTTGTGGAAACCCCCTCACTACCGGAATTTCGTTTTGACGCATAGCAATATTGTTCAACACCAGCTCATTGAGATTGTCACCGGTGAGCAATTGCAGGGAATTGTCAGCCACAATTTGCAGGGCAAGGGCTTCTGCCAAAAAACCCACTGATTGTGTTTGCCATTCCCCCTGAGGCGAGTAGATTTGCAAACTACCACCCTCAATTTGCGGCAGTACCAGGCTGCCGTCTGCAAGCAGTTGCAGTCTTTCCACTGATTCATTCAGATGCCCGAAAGGCTGTTGCATGGCGACTGCCTCCCGTCCCTTATCGCTTTCCGGGTGAGCACTCATATGCCAGACCCCAACCCCTTCTTCTACGTAGTACAATCTGTCCCGTTGACTATCCACCGCGCACGCCGTCACGGCGTCGGGCACAGGCAAATGTCTGACCGGCTGATTGAGTACCTGCTGTTGACCGGCATGATAGATAATTCGCTGCTCAATTTCGGTGTGCTCCAGCAACAAAAACGCATGCACATCAGCGCTCTGATTTTGCTGATACAGACACACACCTTCCAGCGCCAGCAGCGTTTCAGGCTGTCGTTGCAACAGGGTTAATTGCGTACCTGTCCAGTGCAAAATATCCAGGCTGTTTTCGTTCTGGTTTAGTGCCGCAATAATAACTTTGCCATCCGCGGTGGTGATGGCGTCAGTTTGCCCATATCGCCCCGGCAACCGGGCCACCATCCGAAGTTCAGTATCCAAAACCTGCAGGCCGTTCTGGGCTGTGCTGACAAGCCAGTATTGTTGCGGTAAGCCTGATAAAAACTCCACCGCCAGACTCTGTAAAGACAGCACCAGCAAAGACAGACACAACAAAATTTGCTTGATATTTAAATTGTTAATTAACATGATAATCCACTTAATACGAGATAACTAAAAGCTCAACCTGGGGGCCTGAAAGCCCCCAATGCCACTCAGAAACTGTTCCAGCTGAACCCAATTTCAAAGGTTCTGCCGTAGGTTTCATACTGATAGGCATAACGGCTGTTGTTGTGATACAGATACAGCGGCTCATCATTGAGATTGACGCCATTTACATACAGATGCATGTTGTCGTTGATGTAATATTTGACGTTTAAATCCAGCTGATTGTGCACATCCTCATACACGGGGGCGTCCTGGTCATCAAACTGAAAAGACTCACTCTTATGACTCCAGGTCAGCCGGGCGCTGAGCTGATTGTTTTCATAACCTATCGCCAGGTTCCCTACCCTGTCGGCCTGATTGGGTAAGGCGTCATCAGAATCGGTAAAGGTCGCATTGGCACTGAATAACAGGCCATTTTGAAAGGTTTTTGCCCAGGCCAGTTCAATACCTGTGATACTGGCGCTGCCGCCATTCACCGGCTGCAGAACTTCGTCAAATCCGTCCCATTGACCGTTGTCCTGAACTTCGGTCAGCACGATAAAGTTGTCGATGTCTTTGTAAAACAAACCGGCAGACAAAATACCGATGTGACCGGGATAATACTCAATTGAGAGATCCAGGTTTTGCGACTCATACGGGTCCAGGTGCGGATTGCCCACTTCGGCCTCAACAACGGTTTCGATTTCGCCATCGTCTTCTTCCGTTTCGTTGGCAATCAACTGAAATGCCGCGGAATCTTCAAAGCTGGGCCGGGCAATGGTTTGCGTATAGGCAAAGCGGGCTAATAGCTTGTCGTTGAAGTCGTAGCGCACATTCAGGCTGGGCAACAGGTGATCGTAATCCTTTTCCACATTCCAGGGCGTCACCACCACTTCCTCAATATCCGCTACGTCGTCTACGATTAATTCAACCCGATTGCCCGAGGTAGTAAACTGGGTGTCTTCGTAACGCAAACCAACAATGATGTTCCATTTGTCCAGGTCCAGATCCAACATGGCATAAGCCGCAAAGATATCCTCACCAGACTCATAAGATGCCCCACTGGATTCGATAGTGGTATCCAGATCATTGATTTCAAATCCGGACAGATTGCTGTTGAAAAAGTTGCGCAGTGGCGTCCGGTTGATACCCGGGCCAAAACTGCCTAATCCCCAGTCCACCTCAGCTAACGCAAAATCAGCGCCGGTGGCATCATTAAAGCCGCCATCAAACACCGTCACATTGGCTTCCAGAAACTTCTCGCGACTGCGGTACTTCATCCCGGTTTTAAAGGTGGCATTGTGGTTGTTCCAGACAAAGTCATGGCTGGCATCAAACTTAAAGCTCACTTCATCGTCTTCGGTGAGGTTGTTAGTCCAGATAATTTCATCCAGTTCAAAGTTTGCCAGATCATGGGCATTAGCTGACTGAGTCAGGGTTGGGGTTTGTCCCAGTGCGGTGTAGCCCAGTTGCAGTTCTTCGCCTTTAAAGTCCGCTTCAACCGCTCCAGGCTCATCTTCGCTGGATTTAGCGTAACTGACACTGTATTCCAGCGTCCAGCTATCCACCCGGGTTTCGCCACCTAGCACACTGGACCAGATTTTCTGTTCTTCGAAGCGATCTTTGGTATCGCGATCCATCTCAGCATCAATAAACTGGGCAGCATTGTCACTGTAGCTCAGCAGATTGCCATCAGACAGCTTGTATTCGTTGCGCAGACGATACTCATCATCAGAGAACACGCTGTACAGCGTTCTCAGGTAATAGTCACTGTCAGCGGTTTGATAATCCAGGTTTAATGCCAGTCCCGTGCGCTCACGCTTGATCCAGTAGGCTCGCTGTTCAATTTCTTCGGCAGAAAATATCTCAACCTCTTCACCGCTGGTGTCATCTTCGATATCGTAGTGTCCCCAGCCACCATCAACTTCCATATTGTCTGAGCCGAATTTGCGTTCTGCCCAGCTAACCGCAGTGGCAAGCGCAAAGCGGTTACCACCTTGTAAATCCCAGGCGGTACTGTAACTGCCCGACAATTTGGGACTGGTTTCATCACGCAACTGACTTTGGCTCAACTGCCCGGTAAAACTAAAGGAGTTTGCCGGGCGGTCTAAACCGCTCAGGCTTTTTACTTCAATCGAGCCACCCACGGCATCAGCATCCATATCAGGTGTCACGGTTTTGCTGACTTCCAGGCTGTCCACCAATTCCGATGGGATCACGTCCATGGCAACACTGCGCACGCCGCTTTCCGGTGACGGAATGTTTACCCCATTAATCGTCAGGTTATTCAGATTGGGATCGATGCCGCGAATACCTACAAAGCGGCCTTCACCCTGATCGCGCTGAATAAACATACCCGGCAGACGCTGCAAAGATTCCGCGACATTTTGATCGGGAAACTGACCAATTGCATCAGCAGAAACAATCGACGTTACGCGCTTAGCATTTTTTTGCCGGTTTAACGCACTGGCCTGAGAAGCGCGTTGCCCCACCACCAATAACTCTTCTAATGCTGCCTCAGTCCCGCCCATGGCGAGTTGGGTATTGAGGTTCTCACCATTTTTGATTTCAATGGGAAAGGTTTTGGTTTCCGCACCCAGGTAGGTAATGCGAACCTGATACAGGCCATCTTTCAGGTTGTGGAATCGAAAACGACCATCGCGCGAGGTTACCTCTTTGAGATTCAACGCCGGAATTTCCACTAATGCACCTTCCAGTACAATGCTGGTATCGGCACTGGTCACCTTGCCGGACAAATCGCCCTCGGCGTGTGCAGGTGCGCCCGACAGCACCAGCCCACAGGCCAGCCCAAGAATACTTTTACGAAATGTTGTGTGTTGCATCGTATTGCCTATGATGTGTTGTGTTTACGATAAAAACTGGGCGCAAAGTAATGAGGCAATATGACACTTAGGCTGCATATTTATGACAAATTGCAGGAACCGGGCCTCTTCAACAGGCTTTAGCCGGGTGCAGACAACCGTTTTGAGCTGATTTGATTCTTTAATAATTATCTTTAATTTTCATAGTGTTAAGTTATTTCAACAGGCGTTTATCCGGCCCTGAGACAGCTCCTGCCCGGCTAACTTCAGCGCGGCGAATATTCCCCACCACAAATCAGTGAGCTAATTTGACCCTATTGCCGCGCCCCGCCTTAGATTAAAATACGCGCGAATTCATTCAGGAACACAAACCATGAACTTCAAACTGTTAAAGCTGCACAGCAAACTCATCGCATTGGTATTGTTATTTATCAGCGTAACCGTGGTCTTTGCAGCAAATATCGGTGACCTGAAACCCGCCGCCGAATTCGAGTGGACGGATACCCTGGGTGAAGGGGGTATCACCCTGATGACCCTGGCCTGGATTTTTTTCACCCTTATTAGTCGCCCCGCCGGAAAGGTCACAGTGTTACTCATTGTGGGCTTGCTGTTTATGCATGTCAGTATGTTACTGGATTTACTGGATGAGTTTTTTCAGTATCCGGATAACCATGCCTGGCTGACCGCCTATGAATCCATTCCGGCTCCTATCGGCATGATATTAATGACCGTAGGCCTGTATCACTGGCACAAAGAACAACTTACCGTGAATGAACAGTTGCGCCGACGTGAGCGGATTTACCGGGAACACGGTCTGATGGATTTTATCACCGGCCTGTATAGCGCTGAATATATGAAGCATCAGATAGAGCAGGAGCTAAACGCACTGAACAACGGTGCGGCACCATTTAGCCTGTTGCTGCTGGATATTGACCACTTTGACGCATTTAACCGCCGTTTTGGCGATGCCCGCGGTGATCAGTTTTTACGCGAAATAGCTGAATTCATCATGTTAGAGTTGCGCGCCACGGATCTGGCCAGTCGTTACGCCGGTGATCGGTTTATTATTATGTTGCCGCAAACCAGTCAGTCTGACGCCACAGCCATTGCCAGACAACTGGAGCAGGCCTTGCACAAACGCAACTTTAATCCTTTGGCTGAAGACAATGAATTTCACTGTCAGGTCAGCATTTGTGTCAGCGAAGCGCGCCAGGCCACCCAGGCCGATCAGTTACTCGGCCAACTCAATAGCCAGATGGAAGCGCTAAAATTAAGTAAAAGAGCAGCACAAGCCGCATGACACGCGCCTGGTTCGAGAACAAAGACAAACAATTTGATTGCCAGAGCATGGTGGTCAAATTGATCGATCTTTGTCGCAATCGCGGCGCGGATATCGAGCCTTTATTGCGCGGCACAGGCATTTTTTACGAAGATCTATATCGTCGCCAGAACTACCTGAGCTTTGCTCAAATTGAAACCCTGTTAAGCAATGCACAAAAACAGGTAAACAGCAGCGATCTCAGCTTTCTGTTGGGCCGTCGCCTGTTCCCCAATCAGAATCCCGATGTTAGCGAACTCATCTACAATGCCACATCATTAGCTGACTTGTTGCGCTTGTGCCGCTGTTATCAATATCTGATGTTCCCCTGGTTGTTTATCACAGTACGACAACATCAGGACAAAACATGGCTGATCGTCGACAATGCAATTGCAGAGTCTGCGCAGCAACTGTTCTTTTACGAAATGCTTTACACCGCTGTCAACGCCACCTGTAAATGGCACATTGGTCATCAGATACCACTGCATTTTTATTTCCGACAAAAGCGACCACGCAATATCTATCAATACGAAGAAAACCTGGGTCACCGTCTGACCTTCAATTATCCGTTAAACATGATTGCGGTAGACAACCAGTGGTTAAACAAAAAACTGCTCAACAGCAGTGCACTGGCAAGACAACATCATCGCCTGCAGTGTTCCGCACAACTGCATAAAACCCCGCAGCGTATCGGATTACTGCAATACACCCGACAATTGCTGACCCGCGAAAATATCAACAACCTGGAAGAACTGGCTGATGCGCTGGCGATAAGCCAGGCAACACTTAAGCGCAAATTAAAACAGCACGGCTGTAGTTTTCAGCAAATTCACGACAGCGTGAAGTCTCAAACCGCATTATTTGATTTAAAAGTCAGACAACTGAGCAACGAACAGGCTGCAAGCAGTTCCAGATTTAACAACCTGCCTAACTTTCGCCGGGCCATAAAACGCTGGACCGGTATGACCCCCAGCCAATTAAAGTCCGGCTAGACGGAGTACATTGTAAAATTTACCCACTGCCGGATAAAATTTACCCATTCTTGTCTGCCCCAGTCCTCCTGAAAATATTTTTTCTTTATTTAACAACAACTTAAAAGTTGGCACCGATCTGGCTTTAGCTCAACTGTGTTCAAACACCGTAAGGAGTTCACATGTTAAGTTGGGCATTAACCTTTTTTATCGTAGCCATTATTGCCGCCCTGTTTGGTTTTACCGGCATTGCCGGTGCTGCAGCCGGTATCGCTAAAATTATCTTTTTCGTGTTCGTGGTATTACTTGCCATTTCGCTGCTTTCCAACGCACTACGTGGTAAGTCCCCTAAGGCGTAAATGCGCCGAACTGGATTTTAACAAGGAGATCAACAATGAAGTTAACAACGTTATTCAAACTACTGGCATCCCTGTTCTTTGTGGCCCTGATCACAGCAGGCTGCGCTGACAACAACGCCGAAGAAGCCGGTGAAGAAATCGATGAAGCCATCACTGATGCAAGTAACGCTATCGAAGATGCCTGTGAAGAAGTTAAGGAAGGCGTGAAAGCTGAAGACACGGATTGCTGATAATCCGGACTCATACCTTTTAAAACACACTGTTACTGAATAAACCAACGTCATACAGAGGAGATCTATTATGACTATTTTCAGAAAGACCCTGACTGCAACTGCATTTTCAACGTTATTAGTCGCTCAGGTGAGCGCGGCGGACTGGCAGGATGATGCAAAAGACGCCTGGATTGACGGCAAAGTGGAAACAACCCTGCTGCTCAACACTGAACTGAATTCCTTTGATATCAACACTGATGTTAAAGAAGGCAAAGTGATACTCACCGGTAGTGTGGACCGGGAAGTAGAAAGCTCACTGGCAGAAGAACTGACATTGAGTATCGAGGGAGTTAAGTCGGTGGACAACCAGTTAGTGGTGGTTCAAAAGCAGGAAAAACAGCCCTCTGAAAAGAGCTACTCAGAATTCACCGACAAGAAAATCACCACGGTAGTAAAAACCCGTTTGTTGGTTGAATCAGACGTTTCCGGTACCAGCATTGATGTGGACACCGAAAAGGGCGTGGTGACGCTGAACGGTGAAGTCGCCTCAGAAGCCGAGGAACAACTCGCAGTACTCATTGCGCAAAAAACCGATGATGTGAAAAAAGTTGTGAGTAATCTGACCGTCACATCAGAAGCTTCATAGCAGCGCAGAACTGTACTTCAGGGGCCGTCTGGCCCCTTTGTTCTTTCAGGAGTATCACCATGAAAAATACAATGAAATCTATGACAAAGTGGCTGCTAATGGTTTGCGCAATCAGCGCGCTGTCGGCCTGTGCCACCATTGAAGGTATCGGCAAGGATGTGGAAAAAGCCGGCGAAGCGGTACAAGATGCAGCCAACGATTAACACCGCTGCAATCGCCATCACAACAATTGTCATGTAGTGCCCGCAATGTCTCAGCACAATTGCGGGCCTTATAATTCCTACAACGACTTTCCTGTAATATTTTCACGTTACCCGACACCGCCCACAGAAATCCCCCCAAAGACCATTATGAAAAACCAATTTATCCTTATTGGTCAATGGGTTACATGTTCTTAAAACTCTGGCACGAATTTCCTATTAGTCATTGCTAGTTACAAACTCAAAAGGGCTCCCGGAACAGCTGATCATCCTTATTTTCAGCCAGGCGCCTGAAAATCGGAGGGAAAAATGGCGAATAGCAAACCAATAATTATTGTCACCGGCCCAGATAGTGGTGGCCTGATGGCGTGGTGGTTCACCGCACTTGGGGTATGGCTGGCAGGCGGCAAAGCAGTGCGCATGACACCGGCCCGATACAAGAGTAAGCCCCATTGTGACGGCCTCATTATTGGCGGTGGTTCAGATATTCATCCCGACAATCGCACCCGCGCGCCGCTTCCCAGAGTAAAACGCAGTCTGGCCACCCGCATCAAAGAAGCTCTGCTGTTTCCGATGGAGGCTATGGTGCGCTTTACCAAGGGCAGCTATGACAAGGCCCGTGATGAAATGGAAAAAGACTGCATTCAATATGCCTTAAATGAGCAAATCCCTATTTTGGGGATCTGTCGCGGTCATCAACTGCTTAACGCCGTTTTAGGCGGCACCATGTATACCTCTACCTTACCGCTATTGGGTGATAAACCCAGAATTCGCAGCCCGTTTCCCAGAAAAACAGTGGTTTACGCCAAAGAAGATTCACTGCTGGAAGAGATAGTGGGTGATGAGCCCATTAAGGTGAATGCCATTCACTCTCAGGCCGTGGCCAAACCCGGTAAGCAGTTGCAGGTCTCCGCCCGTGAAAAGGCCCAAATCGTACAGGCTATCGAACTTTGCGATAACGACAAAGTACTGGGTGTGCAATGGCACCCGGAATACCTGTTTTACCTGCAAACCCAACGTAATATTTTTGCCTGGCTAATTGAGGAAGCAAGATCATGAAAAATCGCAAATGGATTAACCTGACCATAGCCGTTACTATCGCAGCAACTCTGCTTGCTGTGTATTTTCTGACACCACTTAAATCGTTTTTAACCATAGATAAGGTGGTGCATTTAACCGAAGAAGTACCCGTCAGTTGGGTGACCGCACTGGCGTTTTTACTCCTGTTTTTCTTCGGTGGCGCCCTGCTAATTCCCATTCCACTCATGTCTCTGGCGGTCAGTCTGATTTTTCCCACCTGGCTCAGTGTTTTGATAGTACTGCCTGGGTTTGCGCTGGCCGCAACCGGCGGCTATTTGCTGGGACAGTTTGTGGATGATTCATTGTGGGGAGAATCGGTCACCAAACACATCGACAAAATAAAAAGTAAGCTTGAAAACCAGGTGATATACGCCGTGATGGCGCTGCGTATTGCGCCAACGCCACCTTTTACCATCACCAGTATGCTCAGCGGCATGTTAAAGGTGGATTACCCTAAATATATTGTGGGTTCGGTGCTAGGTATTATGCCGCTGGGATTAAGCGCGGTATTTTTCGGTCGCGGCGCACTGGAAATGGTGAAGGAACCCTCCGGTATGGCCGCCACCACGCTGATTGCGGCAGTGGTATTAACCAGCGTGTTCTTTGTGATAAAGCGCCACGCCAAATAGCCGTAGCCAACAGCTGGTTTCAAACCGGCAACAACGCAGCCTTACCCATCGCTCGCCTGAGGCGTTACCAGACTGATAATCTGGCAACCCTCGCCGGGCTGCTTCTCTTCACCGCTGCGAAACGCAACCAGATTACCTTTGGGATCAATAAAAAACAGCGGCGTGAACTGTTCCTTATATTTATTTTTGTAATCTTCAAATGTAAACCAGGCGGTTAACGTTGTGCGTTTTATCACGGCTCCTTTTGCCGTTTGACTGGCCAGTTTTGCGTAAGTGGTGTCACTAAATAACCCCAACGATTGCATATAATGCTCACTGGGCAGGTGTCCTTCGTAGCCTTTTTGCGCACTAAGGCTGATGCCCATCACGTGTTTATCACCAAACAGATATTGAAAGTGCTGAGTAACAATGGGGTTTAGCTGCTTATTGGCCGACATCACCAGCACATTACCAATTCCGGTCAGATCCATAGTGCGCGTCGCATGCTCTGAACTCGGGTTGCCAAAGTAGGTGGGAATACCATCCATTCGCGCCGCAGAAATAGACTCCCAATTGGTATCGGCGTATCTTACTGTGTACCCCAAAGAGATCAGCTCTTTGGCTATCATACGGGCAAAGCCAATCCCCCCAAAAATCAAAAAGCCCTTCGGCTCCTTTTCTCTTTGTTTCAATAAGGTTGCCAGTGGCGTGGTGGTCAAACTCTGCAGCGTGACGGTGAACACAATCACAAAAAACACCAGGGTCACCAATACACCTGAATCTTCAAAGCCAATCATATTGAGTTTTAACTCGAATAAAGCAGAAACCGCAGCGGCCACGATACCCCTTGGCGCCATCCAGGAAATCAGGCCTTTTTCCTGCCAGGACAACCTGGATTTAAAAGTCGATAGATAAATATTGAGTGGCCGAGCCACCAAAATCATCACACACAGGATCAGGGTTGCAGGTACCGCAATAGCGGCGAGTTTTTCTAATTCAATTCGCGCCGCCAGAATAATAAACAGCCCGGAAATAAGCAGCACCGAAAGGGTTTCCTTAAACTCCAGGATGTTATCCACTTTAATGTCACGCTTATTCCCCAGGTAAATCCCCATCACAGTGACAGTCAGCAAACCACCTTCATGAGACATCAGGTTGGCCACCTCAAAGCTGAATAACACTGAAATGAGTACCGTGGTGTTGATCAGATATTCCGGGATCACACCTTTTTTAATAGCCAGCCCCAGCAAATAGCCCGCTATCAAACCAATTATCGCACCAATCGATACGGTTTTGATAAACACCAAAAAGGTATTGGCCATCGCGTCCTGACTGGCCACTATGTACTCGAACACCAACACCGCCAGGAGCGCACCGATAGGGTCAATAATGATGCCTTCCCACTTCAGAATTTGTGCGACATTTTTGGTGGGACGCACAGCACGGATCATGGGGATCACCACGGTTGGACCTGTGACAGTGACGATAGCGCTAAACAAAAAGGCCATTTCCCAGGACAGCCCCATAATGTAGTGGGCAGCGGGTGCCACTACCAGCCAGCCCACAATGGCACCTATCGTACAAAGCCTCGACACAGTGCGCCTGTGCTCGCCCAGCTCGGTAAAATTCAGTGACAGTGCGCCTTCAAACAGAATGATGGCCACAGACAGGGAAACAATCGGAAATAACAGCTCCCCAAACAGGATATCAGGTTGCAAAACCCCGGTAACCGGCCCCAGTGCGATGCCTGTAAGCAGCAGAAATAAGATGGCGGGTAATTTTAATTGATGGGCAACTAACTGGCTGATTATTGAAAAAAAGCCAATCAATACCAGGATGATCACAGGTTCCAAAGTCATCTTCCCTTTGATGTTTGTAGCTGAGTATAGCAGCCGTGTGAAAATCCACTGGGAGATATGAAAGTTTGTGGGCAACGAACATCGAGCCAATCTTCAGACATAGGTTTTCTTGATCATGTCTTTAGGTAAATTTAACTCTCCATTGTAATATCTTCTATTTCACCATCATCATCGAGAGATACACTAACTACATAGTTTGTGACTTCATCTGGCAACGTAAAATCATACACTTCTGAATCGTCCCCTTTACTGCTCAAAATGAGCAAATCAATTACACCAGCAGCCTCAGGGGTAGATGTTCCCAGATGTCTTTCCCAAAACGCACAAGGTAATTCTTCTCAGTGGTGAGAGACGAATTCATCGATACTGTATTCACCAACTTCAGTACCGGAAGCTTGTTTTATTGCAGCCAATGCCTTTACTTGATTGTCCATAATTCACCTGACGCCGCACTCTGCAAAAATTTAAGAGCGCCAGCGCGTAAGTTTTCTGTAGTCGCGCCTTTTTATGCGCTGAGGTTAAACCATATTTGTTCGCTATCTTCGCGCTGCTATTTTATCAATGTTATGCAGAATTAAGTCTGAAAAACCGTCAGATGAATACCTGAACTTTAAGGCGCAGGTTTTCTTTCTTGTAATTCGCGTAAAGAACTTTCAAATAACGCTACCCTTAAGTCCTGATTTTTCTGCGCAACTTTCACAGCCTTTGCACGGTACTCCAATTCAGCGCCTGCGTTATCTTGTGCCCGATAAAGATCCGCATAAGTGTCGTACGCATTCGCGGATTGTGGGTAGAGAGATAACCAGTAGTTGAGTACCGCTTCGGCTTCTGTATAGCGTTGTTCGTTAATGAGCACATAAACAATGCGTTTTAAACGGTTTCGATTGTAAAATCGTTCACCTTTAGGAAGCGCCGTAAAGCCATACTTATCACTGAGCGTGGCATAATAGGTTTTGATATTAGCAAGTGTCTGACCGGGTTCTTTGGCGATAAAATTATTGTAAGACGGGTCCCATTCCTCAGCAGGAAATATCAGTTTCAGTCCCGACATAATGGCGGGCAGCACTGCGGCGTAGGATTTTTTGTCTATCACTTCCCATTTGAACTCTATTTGTTTATTCAGGTGGGGAGTTAATTCATCTGAAAGCTCATTATATTTTTCTAAAATATGTGGGTTTCGGGTAACTCCACCTTTCGGCATAGAAATATACAAATAGCGTTTGTTTTGCTCTTGTTGCTTAACGGATTTTACAACTTTCTCGAAAACACTCTCACCTTCGTACCCTGCAGCATTGAAGTCAGCACCGTTGACCGCGATATAGCCCGAGAAAAGATTGGGCTGCTTCCAGAAGCTATGCAAACTAAAGTTAGCTGATGGTGACAATCCGATGAGTATTTTAAAGTTCGCTACTCGATAGTTTTTCTCAATCAGGGGCAAAACTTCATGCTGAATAAATGACAAATAGCTGTCTTCTTGCCCGCCAAACCAAAGAGGCTCGCCATTTTTACCCAGAGGTTTTGGCGTCATATCCCTTCTGGCATCAGGAGCGTTTGGAATACCGACGACAATGGCTTCAGGCATTTGGCTGTTCATCGCCTGTAGTTGTGCAAAACTGGCGGCGCTATTGAATAACAATTCACCATCAAGTACGACTATCAGAGGGTAGGTAATATTTTCTGCGGTTTCTGCATAGTTGACAGGTAGCGATACATCAACGGTTCTTTTCGCATTCAGGTTTTTCGAATCAATGGAATGACGAAACACATTGCTAAAGGCATTTTCGCTGACAGGCATGAAAATATCATGAGATTCATTGGCTGTAACCGATGCCAGAGGCATAAACAATAGCAGGCACAGTGTAAGCAAACGCGCTACGGTCAACTTCTTAGAATCTTTAACGATGTTATAATTCAATGCTGATCTCCTGATAGTTATTAAGCTGTTCCATCAATTGTTTAAAGGTCATTTCAGGTTAAAAATAACACCAATCAGGCAAACACTCCAATGGATTAAAAATTTGGCATTTTTACTTGCTTCAAACCTGTATTTATATGCGTACAGCTGGCCTGTTATTAAATTATTAATCCAAAAATCAATACGCAATTCTGCAGACTCAGGAAGAGTGAACATGCCCAAATATAGGAAAAGGAAACTGAAAAAATTTAAAGTGAGTGCCTTTCATAACCTTTTTCATTATATGCAATGACAAGCAATTGCTATACTATGTATTACAAATGCAGCAAAAGGTGTGATTATGAAAACTGAAATGCTTTCAACGCGTATCGATCATGATACCAAGTTAGCCTTCACTCAAATTTGTGATGAAGTAGGGCTAAGTCCTTCCCAGGCAATTAAACTCTTCGCTCGCGCTGTAATCAACCACGGTGGTATTCCATTTGAGTTAAGAGTTAAGCAGCCAAATAAAGCGACTGAGGCCGCAATGCAAGAATTGCAAAATGGATTGGGTACAAAGGCAAACAATGTCACTGATCTCATTAGTGAATTATCCGAGGGCAAGCATTCCTAATGCTCACACTCGAATACTCCTCCCAGTTTAAGAAGGACTTCAAAAAAATTACCAAATTACCTATTCCAGATATTGTGGAAGTGGGGAAAGTCATCTCAACTATTCAGCAAGGTGATTTGCCAGATGCCAAGTATGTAGATCACCCTTTAGCAGGCAATTGGAACGGATTTCGAGATTGCCACATAAAGCCAGATTTGGTTTTAATTTATCGTGTTCAAGACGGTCTGCTTCAATTGGCAAGGATCGGAACACACAGCGAACTTTTCTAGAGGTGTGCCATTCAGCAACAATTGCTAGCCCTAATGGTCTGCTCTTCCAGAATATTAAAATCCCTTCATCAAACGCAATACCCGTCTCAAAAGATAATTTTTTAGCCGTTTGGCTCAGTTCTCAGCAAACCAAAAACAAAATCACGAATACCGGAGCACACCATACTTAAGGTGGATGTACTGTTTAGAAATACCTTAGTGTATTTTTTTACAAAAAAGCAAAGCAACATTCACAGGCCTACTCTCAGTTGATATATCTGTTACCTCACCTACTGAGTCATGTAGAAAATTAATATTGTGTGGGCTAACAGTCATCCCATTCCCTTGTGAAGCTATATGTCGATGTTGACCTAATTGATATGATTGCAGATTTCCTGAGTTTCTCTCACCATCCGGATCTATATTCTGTTCAGATTTATCTATGCCTCTGATGAACCTCCCATAAGCAGGTGAATATTCCTCCCAACCTTTTGGACAACCAGTATTTGTATCAAATGATATAACAGCACCTGATGGCACTATAAGTTTTGAATAAACCTCTTCAGCGCTATTTAAATTTAATTCGGATAATTTTTGCCTCAATATTTTATTAGCCTCTTTTTCTATATTTTCATCTATAAAATCAGAAACTTGACCTTGCGCTTCCCTCTTTGAATCTTCGATTATTTCTTTTGATATGTCATTTGCTCTTTGTTTCAAAGACTCAACAATCCTATATTCAAAGACCTTTGCGTCAAGTTGCTTGCCGAGAATCCAATACCCTAAACCAATACCAATAGTAACTAAGACAGCACCTACCGCAAATGCTGAACGATAAAGTCGATGGATATACTCTCTATGACTTTGAATGTCTTCAGTTAAAATCTTAATTATTTCTTTTGGATTTTCCGTCTCATTATTTTCCATATTGAAAATCTCTTAAAAAATTATAGCAATACTATGCGGGCCAAAATGGTCGCCTTCATTCCAACCTAAACGTCTCTTTCAAATAAGATATAATTAATAACAAATTTACCTAAACAATACTAGTCATTACAAATAAGAGGTACACATTTTGATGAACCTACAAGGGCAACGGATCTCATTTTCGCAGTCCGTCCATATCTGGCCTTTTCGCGAGATAAGCCGCAAGAGTGGATGAAAGCTGAAGATGGGCAACATTTTCACTACAAATCCCCCTGAAAAACGGTAAATTTAACATTGTTCTTTTTGTCGAATATGACTAAATCCAATGCGTCTATTCGCCACTCTAATTTATGTCGTGCTGGTGGTGGCAAATTTCCTTCTTGGTATAACTGATTTACAAAAGTTCGATCGGATAGCTTTGGATCATATTGTTTTACTATATGCATATAGTGATCGGCCATTAGCCTTAAGCCGACAGGGTGACCTGAGCTAGCAATCGGGCTAGTCATATAAACTGTGCCAGGAGCCATGCCCATAGTGGTATATTTTTCATGTAAAGCCCACAATCGCTTTCTTTCAAGCTCAAACTTTCCATTTCCATCCATCGGCTCGAATACCGAATGATCAAAAATGGCTACCGCATGAAACTCTGTTCGAGTGATCTTTGCAAATAAGACTTCATTTGTACGAACGGATAAACCGGTATGTTGAACTGTCATATCTAAATGAAAATGGTGAAAGCCCTTTGTATTTAGGATTTGATCTTTGTCTTCCCATGAATCCACCTCACCATTAACTATTCTTTGTCTTGGTGTATATCCTTTTTTGTGAGCCCTAAGCGATAAGTACGGAGATAGGTCGTCACCATTTGAAACTTTATCTCTAAACAATTTAATTTGCTCTTTTAACGATTTATATCTCTTGTCTGCTGTCAGCTCCGGGTATATTTGTACTTTTCTAATCCTCCTCGGTACTTGCCGAGTCGACCAATGCAAATAATAGAACATGACGTTACCTAGTCTCTCGCTCTCGAGCTGTTGTAAGGTATCTCGATCATCAGGGAAAAAGGGAAGTTTTTTGATCAGTTCAGCCTTCAGCTTTCTTTTAGTTTTTGATTCTTCTTTCATCACTCATGACCTACTGATTCTCAGCTACATAACAATTCAATATCGACTCGACGGACCACTTTTCGCCCCAGCATTGACTCTATTCCACTCCAATTCGGATTGATAGTAAAATCACCCTTATAATGCCAGCTATTTCACATGCGAGAATCACATTTTGATAGTCTTTTAAGGGGCATTGTCGCTGGGTTCGAAGTCCGTTCCTATCAGGCCCTTTCGCGAGATAAGGCGAAAGGGCAGAAAAAACCTGAAGATTGGCAACACGGATGTTGCCCAAGTCGATGGAAGTGCAGGGACGCACTATCATCGACGGTCTTCTGGTTCTGTCCTTGTGACTTATGTTGTCTCGCGCCAGGGCTAAAAGGGGGTTTTAGGGGAGCGCCCCTAAGAAAAAGCAGCAGAACTTTAATGGCTCAGACGCTTTGAAAGCTGAGCGCTTTAACAAATTGTTACTCACTAAGCCCATAAAAAATGACCACTCAGACAAGGCGGTGCCAATAATCTAAACATGACACCCCAATCTAAACATCAATCTAAACATGAAACCCACTTTAATTGTGTTATACAACCCGTTGCAGCTTGGTTCGAAGTTCGTTTGGATCTGGCCCTTTCGCGAGATCATGCGAAAGGGCAGAAAGTGGCTTTTAAGGAGTGCCCCTAAGAAAAAGCAATATAAAAGTCCTGAAGGAAAAGGCAAAGCTTAGCCACAAACTAAGCCTCGCACTGTTACCTCAATCCCAACACCACATCGGAAATCACATAGTTGCCGTTGTATATGGGGTGAGGTTCACCTAAGGCGTCGATGGCGAAATAGCGCTGTTCTTCTTCTGGCAGGCCTTCGTAGCCGCCAATCACCTGATAAAGCCAGGCTTCCGGGTCGAATTCCAGTTGCTGCTTGTGGTGATAATCCAGTGCGGTGATGTATGCGCCGCTTTCTATCACTTCGCAGAAATAATTATCTACGGCCTGGCTGAGTTGATCATCTTCCAGTGCCACTTCCTGTTGCTCTTCGATTTGAATATTGCGAGCCGAGCGTTCCGGTTGCGCTTTTTTGAGGTGGCGGAAATCCCGGATGCTGCTGACAATCGCTTGCAGGTCCAGCTCGTGCTCACTGTTTTGTACATCCACTGCTGCCGGTTGCAGTAAACCCGGTGCCACATTAAACAGCAGAGGTACGTTGCTCATCTTGGTGTAGTCAGATGGCACAAAATCCGGTTGTTGTTCGTTGTGCAACAAAAAGCCTTTCAGCAAACGGGTACGGCCCCGGTATTCCCGGAAGCGACCCAGCAACTCCAGCAATTTGGCCTGCACTATGGCTAATTCCTGGGTACAGCGGGCAAAGCTGTTTTGCAGCACCACCACCAGTAAATGACGCAAATCCCTATCACTACCAGCCACTTGTACCAGCTCATCAAAGCGGATCATTTCCAGCTGATTAAGCAGGTCACTTACCTGGGATTGGGCCAGTTCGTTTTCGCGAATTTTTGCATCCAGGCTATCTACATAACCAAACTCATTATTGATTCGCCCGAACAAGGCGCGCACGCCGTTACTGAGCATGTCAGTGAGCACATACACCTGTTCAGTAAGGTTGTTCAGATGGGCCTGTGCCTGTTCAAAGCGCTGATTGTACAGGGCTTCTTTATAGTGTTGCGACAAGGTAGTGAGGGCGGCAATAGCACTGCCAATATTGGCGTTGATATGGCGGTTGCGCTCATCATTAAGGCCAGCTTCCAGTAAGTTGCGCACGGCACTTTTTAAGCGCAGATCCGAATCTGGCTCCGGCCGCCACAGAATGTTCAGGTTTTTCAGCTGCTCCAGCACCTTCGGCGACACCTGTGACTCATCCACGCCACCGGTGAGATAGGCCTGCATAATAATATCAGAGTGACGGCTCAAGGCGTTGAGCAGCCTGACGCCCGCCTGTTGCAGATTGCGACTCACAGTAAGCTCTCCTGCTTCGCGGCCATTTCCGCTTGCTGCGACAGAGACAAGTTTTCAGCGTCGTCAATAAAGCGCAGCACTTCGAACAGATAATCGATTTTGCCGGTGGCGATAAACAACTGCTTTTCCGGGTTGGGCTTTAACAGATACCCCAAATCCACCAGACGCTTAAAGACCTGTTTTATCTGGCCGTCCAACGTGGTACTGGTGGAGCCAAACAGGCGGTAACGAGAGATTTTTTCGATTTGTTCAGCAAAGGCCGGGGTATCTTCGATCACAGTTTGTAATTCATTGAGGCGAATGGGCAAACCGCGGCTCACCGGCATGTCACTGCCTGCCGCTTCCTGCACCAGTAATAACCACTCCACCAGCGGCAACAGGTTATTGGCAATGTCCTGAAACTGACTGGTGAGCACCTTGCGTTCTTTGTCCGCCAGATCCTGATAAGCGGCATAAAAGACTTCACCTTCGGCAGCAGTGGCCAGAGTGCGGTTGAGCAGGTTCAGTTGCGTTTCAATTTTTTGTGCGTTGCTTTCGCCTTGCAAGTAGCGCCAAGCCTCTTCGTCACTGACTTCACAGATAAACTGACCGGATAACAATTGCTCTAATACCAAACCTTGTTGTGTCATCATGCCTGTGTCTCCTCAGTAGCTTGCCCCGCATTAGTCTGATTATCTGTACCTGCCATAGTCTGCTCAGTCATGCGCAGTGCGTTTTTCGCTTTTTCATGCAATTTCTGACTGATAGCGCTGACCTTCGGTTGTACAACCTGCAAGCGGCGCTTAGCCTTATCGATAATGTAGCGATTTTCAAACAGCGCCAACACATCTGAATCTGGATTAGGGAAGGCGCCCAATACGTGAATGTTGTTTTTCTCACAGGCATCAAAGATCTTCTTCACGTTGTTGTGATGCAATGTACCCAATTCATCAATGGGCCAATGCACTGTGGCCTGCGAATGACCCCGCAATAATCGGGTAAAGGCCAGCAGGAACTTACACAAGATCAGGTAAGCCATACCGTGACTGGAAGATTCGTTTAGCTGGCGATCGGTGCGGATCACCAGGTCGCTGTTGCCTTCCCGCAGCCGCAATTCAATATCCAACAGACGACTGATCCCTCCGGACAACGCCGCGCGACCCAGAATATCCAGAACCTGACGCATACTGGCACCATACACTTCGTCAGGTAATTTGTCGGCACCGGTGCTCATCCATTGCTGATGTAACTCGTTGAAACGGGTCAGCTCTGGCCAGAATTCCAGTTCGGTAATACGGGAGCGGATCTTCACCGCAGAATCAGAAACCCCATCCAGGAACAGCTCTTCATCCACTTCGCGGCTGATACGCTTGCTCTGGCCCAAAATGCGTTTATCGATATCCGCTAATACATGGAAGTACTGTGTCAGATCGGCCCCAAAGATACGGCCCTGCTCTTTCAGACCATTGAGCTTTTGCGGCACCACTTCGTTTAACAGCTGATCCAGATGAGTGACCAGCTTGCGATATTCCACCACAGGTGCGCCCTGCTCAGCCCGATAAGTACAGGCTTCGCGGGCATGTTCCCAGATATCCGACAATCCGGTGCCAGACTGGGCAGCAATCAGGTGATCGAAGTGCTCAACATGGTGTTTCACCGCATCCGACAAACTGCTGAAAGCCGCCAACAACTCATCGCTTTCGCTGATGCGCTGCGCCACGCTACCCGCCATGCCCAGTGCTTCGCTGTCGTTAACTTTTGGTAACGGCAGCTTCACCAGTGCTTTGTGGATCCGTTTGGCGTTGTCGTGTTGTTCTTGCTGAGTACGCAATTGCTGTTCGGTATCTGTCTGGCTTTCTTTGCGGGCCTGACGGGCGGCCTGATAGCTTTGTTGTTCCTGCTCCAGGTGGCGTTGCGCATCGGCCTGTTGTTTTTTCGCCTGAGTCAGTTTCTGCTGCCACTGTACCTTTTGGCCGGTAAAGACGTTTTTGTACCAGCGCTGATATTCTTCGATTTTGTGTTTGTTATTTTGGGTGTGCTGAATATCCTTTTTCAGTTGTTCCAGTTGCTTCTTCAGACTGCCGATTTCATCCACATCCACCCCGCGCTTCGCCATTTCGTCTTCCAGAAACTGCTGACAGGCTTTTTTATCTTCTTCTGCCTGGCGCTTGGCTGAAGCCATTTGTTGCTTCAGTTGCTGAATTTTTTCTTCACTGGCATCAATCAGTTGCTGCCAGTGGAATTTGTGCTCCAACTCCTGCTGTGCCTGACGCTCTTTTAACTCATCAATGGCTTCGGCTTCAGCCTGATTCAGTTTATTGAGCTTGTCCTGTACCTGCTTCAGGGCCTTTTTACTGTTGAGCTTGCGCTCAGACAAGGCCTGGCGATACTCCGCTAACAGGTGTTCTTTATCCTGCTGGGCTCGTTGCCGATTGGATTGGGCAGTATTGAGCTGTGCTTTGAGTTTGGCTTTGTCCAGTTCCAGTTCGCGGATCGCTTCGCTGGCTTTTGACAGGCGCTGCTCCACTTCACTTTGCTGTTCAGACAATTGTGACAAGGCAGACTGAATGGTTTCCAGAGTTTCTCTTAAGGCCACTTCTGATTGTGCGTATTCCGGTAATGCCAGGCTGCTCAAATCCAGCTTAAGTCCGAACAATTCATCACTGCTTTGACTGAAGTGGGGCTTCAGATCGGTGCGGTTTAATAATTCCGGCTGGATCACCTTACCCAGCTTTTCCTGCCAATCGGGCATTTCTGCGCGCAGGTATTCCAACAGGGAGTGATTACCCGGATAGAGCAAGCCTTCGATGCGCTTCAGCTCCTGCTCTTTGTTTTGATATTGCTTGCGTACTTCCTGCAACTCAGCATCAATCGAATTGCGGGATTTTTGCTGGCTTTCCAGTTGTTGCTCGATACCCGACAGTTTATGTCGGACCGTATCTTCTGCCTCTGAGGCTTCTTTAATCGCCGCGTCCTGCAATTCCAGTTGGTTTTGTTCAAACTCACTAAAACCAGCACTTTGCAGACGGGTATTGGCCTCGGTTTCCTGAATTTTCAGGATGGCTTTTTGCGCAGCGTAGCTGTCTTTCAGGTCGTGAATTTCATCGCGACACTGGGACTGAATATTTTGCAACGCCAATTGCTGATCGGATTTTAACTGCGCTTTATGCTCACTTTGCACAAGTTGTGCTTCGCCCAGCTCATCCAGTTGCGCACTGAGCTTTTCGCTCATTTCGGCGATGCGACGATTATAGGTGGCTTCAATATCCTGGTGCTTTTCCGTCAACAGTGCATAACGCCCACTTAAGGTAGATTGTTCGTCCAACCATTGCGGAAGCTGTTGCAAGTTTTGTTGCAGGGTTTCAATGTCCTGCTCTTGCCAGTTATCGTATTCGTCTTCGATTTGTTGCAGATCCCGCTCAAACTTTTGGGTATCGGCTTTGGCTTCGGATAATTGCTGATTCAGCTCATCCCGCAACTGTTGCCATTGAGCATCTGCCACTTTATTTTCGGCGATAAGGCCTTCCAGCTTATCTTTGAGTTTCACCAGATTGGCAGCCAGAATGGCCACGTCCTGATCGATTTGCACCTGAATGGCCCCAAGTCGCAACTCGGTTTGCTGTAACTGCTGCTCGGTTTCCTGTAATTTGCCGAACTCCGGACGAATAGCATCAAATTCCTGAATCAGACGACACTCACGGATCCAGTTTTCCACATGGCCGGGTTTCAGGCTGGATACCGGGGGTTGTACACCGTCTTCTTCCAAAATGGCCCCAATCATGGTTTTGATGGTTTCCATTTTGCCTTCTTTGGAGTGTACGGCGCGCGCCAGCTTTTCGATATGACGCATATGCTGGCTGGAGGCACACAGGCTAAACATGCGGGCATAGCCAATTAAATCGCGAGAATCAGGACAGCTGTTCATCAGGGTGCGATCGTTTTGAATCACGCCGCGGAACGCCTTGTTATTCATCAGATTAGATACCAGGATATTTTGCTTTTTAAACTGCCTGCCCAGTTCTGACATGGTTAATGAGGTGAACTCACCCGGCTTGCTTTCAAACACATAGTCTTCCAGCACAAAAGGTTTCGCCACCAGTCGATATTGCACACCGGTGCCATTGGAAGAGAGCACCAACTGGCAGACATTGTCTTCGTGCTGTACATATTCGTAAATGATAAAGCTGGATTCACGAGGCAAATACCAGCGCTCGAAGCTGTCTCGCGTGGCGGGCACCACCCGACTGGGAGATTCTCCGTAAAATACCGGAATCAACCGCTGCAGCGTGGTTTTTCCAGAGGCATTGGTACCACAGATATTGGTGTGGCCCTGGAGTTTGAGTTCTACCCGACCAGGAAGGTGGGTATCGATCAGAATAATTCGTTGTAAACCTGGCATAGACATCCTAAGAAAAGATAGGCAGAAAAGGCGCTTTCTGTGAAACGCTGATCAGCCATAAATGGTGATCTTTTTAATGAGTTTCAAGCCTGCTGAAGTGCCGTTTTGACCGGATAATAGCAATTTCAACGAGGAACCGCTTTACTCATCGTATCAACAGCAAAATACTGCCCCGATATCTGGTCGGACAAGATCCCTAAATTTTACTGGTAATCCCGGTGCAATTTGTTTAACAATTGGCCAACATTTAAAGTACCCACAGCACGCACAAGAACAATAATGATAGCCAGGAACTTCGCTAAACTCTTCATCCCCTTGCCCATAAAGGCTTTGGTGGCTTCAGCTATTTTCAGCTTACTGCCGGTTAGTCAGGGGCTGGCCCAATCGCAGGAACTGGAAATCGTTCAGGACACCCATGCGCAAATCAGCCAGTCGCAACAACAAGTGGAACAACTGGATAATGCCACCCGCAAAATGCTGCAGGAATATCAGGACATTATGCAGCGCAAAGATTATCAGCAGTATTATCAGTTTCAGTTACAACAACTTAAGCAGGAACAAAGTGCTGACATAGCCCGACTGGAAAGCCAACTGCAGGAACTGGCCTATATAGAACTGGCGCTGATGCCCTTAATGCAAAGTATGTTGCTGGCCTTAGAAGAGTTTATCGCACTGGATCTGCCCTTCAAACAGCAGGAACGCCTCGATGGGCTGCAGCGCTTGCGACAGCGCATTAATTCCACACAGCAGACATTACCGGATAAATATCGCCTGATGATGGAAGCCTGGCAAATAGAGCAGGACTATGGCCGCAGTATAGAAACCTGGCGCGGTGTACTGGAAGACGAAAACCAGAATCCATTAGCTGTAGATTTTTTGCGCATTGGTCGTATCGCTCTTTATTACCAGACGCCCGACTCGAAACAGCAAGGTCGTTGGGACAACGAAACAAAATCCTGGCAGAGGCTACCGCAACAATTCAGTCAATCAATTCAGCATGCCATGCGGGTTGCATCGGAGCGCATCGCACCGGAGTTACTGGCACTGCCTCTGCCCACCGGAGGTGCTGAATAATGAAGCCATTATCTTTCAATGCTCGCCTTTGCTGTTTGCTGGTAGCGCTCTTTGCAATGACGGCTCAGGCCAATACGCCCTCTGAAACCCAATCTTTATTAGAAAAGGTTAAACACGAGCGCGCTCAGGAAAGACAGCGCATTCAGGAACGGGAAGCCCGCTTTCTGTCCGCCAAAGAACAACAAGCCAACTTGCTGGCACAGGCTAAGGCTGATTTTGAGCGCTTTCAGCGGCAAAACAACCCGTTAAAACAAGAAACATTGCGCAATCAGGAACGCATCGAAGAACTGCAGGCACAAATCCAAAAACGCAAGGATGAAACCGGCGATCTGGATAGCGTTTTTCGACAAATGTCACAGGAATTAGCAGAGCGTTTAACCGCCTCATCCATCAGCATGCAGTTACCGACACGACAGGAGCAGCTTAACGCGCTGTTGCAGGGTGAACGAACCGCTAATATCGAACAGATGGAAGCTTTATGGCTACTGATGCAGGAAGAGATCACCTTAAGCGGTGAGATTGCCAGTTTTAGCGCCCCGGTGATCCAACCGGATGGCCAGATAATCACGCAAACCGTTACCCGAGCAGGCAATTTCTCCAGCTATGTGGATGGTCAGTTCCTGCGTTTTATTCCTGAAACCCAGGAATACCTGCTCACTACGCAACAATCAGCAGAAACCCAGCAAAACCAGCGTTGGTTTGCGGCAGATAATGCCCTGGACACCCTTTATCTGGACCCAACCGACGGCACTTTGCTCGCTATCATGGCCTGGACGCCAGACTGGCGACAACGCATTGAACAAGGCGGCGTGATTGGCAAAATCATTTTAGCTTTAGGCGCTTTGGGTTTGCTGCTGGTGTGCTGGCGCGCTATTGCCTTACTGTGGCAACAACACACACTGAAACGACAGTGTCAGTCATTAAGCCCGGCCAGACCGGATAACGCGCTGGGTCGGGTTATCCTGCGAGTGGCTGAGCTACCGAAAGCAAGCACCACTGATAATAATGACATATTGGGCATGGCTCAGGTGCATCTGGACGAAGCGGTGCTGACGGAAGTCAACCAACTGGAAAAAGGCCACAATCTGATCAAACTGTTAGCCGCCACTGCACCACTGCTGGGCTTATTGGGCACAGTTACCGGCATGATTGTGACTTTCCAAAGTATCAGCTTTTTTGGCAGCGGCGATCCCAAATTGATGGCCAGCGGCATATCACAGGCATTGGTCACTACCGTGTTGGGCCTGCTTGTGGCCATCCCGCTGTTATTCGGCCATAGTTTTGTCAGCAGTCTGGCGGATAACCTGATCCGCCGCCTCGACGAACAAAGCGCAGGATTGCTAACTCAATATCTGAATAGCGGAAAAAGCGGTGTTCAATCTGGTTCAAAATAAAGCTCCAAATAAAAGCCGGAGAAAGGCGTGACACTGTTAAACAGCTTACTGGCGTTTATGTCTCAGGGCGGCCCTGTGCTGTGGGCGGTGTTTGCCACCAGTTTATTGTTGTGGCTGCTGATTTTTGAACGCAGTTATTTTTATCGCTTTGAGTTTCCCGCGCTGCGTCGCCGGACTCTGAGCCGCTGGCAACACAGAACTCCGCAAGGCAGCAGTGAATTGCGGGCCTTCAGGCGATTGTTGATTTCAGAGCTGTCGATTTTGCTGAACGCCCGCCTGAAGTTTATTGCCGCCATGATCATGATTTGCCCCCTGATGGGTTTGCTGGGCACAGTTACCGGCATGATCCACCTGTTCGACGTTATCGCCTTTAGCGGCAACGGCGATATCAAGGCCATTTCATCGGGGATTTATCGGGCCATTTTACCCACCCTGGCAGGTCTGGTGACCGGCCTTTCCGGATATTATTTTGCAATGCGCTTTGCTCAAAAAGCGCAACGCCTGGAATTGCTGCTGACCGAACAACTTTCTGGCAACGCTTAAGAGGATAAACGGCTATGAGTTATCACCGCCACAATCGACAAACCCAGCAGGCCGAACTGGACATGACGCCCATGCTGGATATCGTTTTTATCATGCTGATCTTTTTTATTGTTACCACCTCTTTTGTGAAAGAGTCTGGCGTGGATGTCAACGCTCCTCAGGCCCAATCAGCACAACCACAAAACGCCAATATTTTTGTCGCCATTACCGCAGAAGGGGATATCTGGATAGACAATCGTTTGGTGGATATCCGCTCGGTGCGCAGCATTGTAGCCAGGCTCCACGCTGAAAGCCCTGAAAGTACAGTGGTGATCCAGTCGGATCAGCAAACCCGCACTAAAGAGTTAATAGGCGTGATGGATCAGGTGCGACTGGCAGGCGTCGAGAAAGTCGCCATTGCCGCTGATATTACTGCGACCCAATAATGCTCAATCCATTGCTCAAATATTCTGGCAGTTTACTGGCCGCTCTGGTGGTTACTATGGCGCTGTTCTTATTTATGCAGCGTTTGGTGAATCAACCTTTGCCGGCACTACCGGATATCCAGTTTTCCGGTATGGTGGCGCTGTTTCAAATTCAGGAACAGGAGCAACCGCCCGACAGTGAACCACCGCCTCCCCCGCAACAAAACACCGAGCCACAAATGGCCGAGACAGCATTAAATCTCAGTCCGGCCACAGATTCATCGCTGCCAATATCTGAGGACTTTCTGCCAGGCCCTGTTACTCCTGGCTTGAAGTTCGGCCTTGGCTCGGCCTCAGAAGCTATCCAGACTGCCGGAGAACTTTTATCGCAGTTTGGTGAGGATACGCGGGAAGGCTTTATCGAAATTACCCCCTTTGCCACGCGTCGCCCCAATATCCCGGAACTGGCTTGGCGACACCAACTCAATGGCTGGGTGTTGGTGGCGTTTAATGTGTCACCACAGGGCCAGACCCGCCACATTCGGGTACTGGACGCTCATCCCAAAGGCGTGTTTGAAGCCGAAGTGATTCGGGCCATTAAATTATGGCGCTACGATGTCAGTGACATTGTAAAAGACGGTCAGGACGTAGTGCTGACCCAAAAAATAGCGCTGCAATGGCAGCATTATCCCCAAAACTCACCCTACCCGGAGTAATTGAGCTTGTACCGTCGGCCTGCCAGTTTAATCTCTGTGACACCAGTAAAAGCCTTTGGTTTGGCGTTACTGCTGACTGTGTTCGCAACACAAACTGAGGCAAGGCAGTACAAAAGCAAACTGTTTAACAACAGTGACCACAACCTGGGAGCGGCGGAAAGTCAGGCACTCAGTAGCCTGGAGGCGCGTCTGGCAACAGCTACCGATCCTTGGGAAATTGCGGTTAATGGTCAACATCTGGCGCGTCAGTACGCACAAAACGGGCAATTTGAAAAAGCCGCGCAGGCCTATCAAAAAGCGCTGAGCACCAATGTGCTGGCAGAACCGGTGGCCCGAGTAATGACCAAAGAATTGGCCTATGTACTACTGCAATTAAAGCGCTTTGCTCAGGTTGGCCCTTTGTTCTCCCACTCATCCATGGATAATGAGGAACGACTATTAGTGGCCAGAGCTGCGCTGGGCTTACAGCGTTTCCACGAGGTAGTGGCAATTCTCACCCAGATCACTGAAAACAGTGCAGCGCTGCCGGATGAGCAATTGCAACAGGTTGCAGAATTGGCCTATCAGGCCAGTGCCTTTGCAATGGCGATAGACGCTATCAAGGCATTGCTTTTGCGCCATCCTGAGGATATGACACTGATCCGGCAACTCACAGGTTTGTATATCAAGACGCAAAAATTCAATGCTGCACTGGATTTGTGGTCATTAGCCAGCAATCAAAGTCGCTTTGTGGATGAGCAAGACTGGTTGTTATTGGTGGAGCTTTATCAACGGCAAACTATGCCGGATAAAGCCGCCCGAATTTTGGATAACGCTTTACAAAGCAGCACAGTTAACGCAACGGTCCGTCATTGGTACAGATTATTTGAACTCTGGTATCAGGCCAGGGAAACTGACGCCGCGATGACCAGTCTGAACAACAGCCTGCGGCTCTCTTCAGATATCCAGCAAGGGCTATTGTTAGCTGACTTGCAGCACAAAGCAGAACAATGGCAAAACCTGTTGGACACCCTGACCTTCACTTGCCAGCAAGTGTTGCCAGATCGTTTTACTGGCAAAGCCAACCTGTTGTTGGGGATTGCTTATCACAAACTGGGGCAAGCGGATGAAGCCCGCCGGGCCTTTATTAACGCCTCATTAGTCAGTGGTGAAAAAGCCAAAGCCAGAGAGTGGTTGGCGTTTATTGAAGCCTCCCCCGCCAACGAAGCAGAAATGTCAGAATTAAAAGGACTTTGTTTGCCGGAGGAAACCCGTATTAAACTGCCGGAATCCTCCCGCACTGATAAACCACGAGCAAGTGCGGAAACTGACAAAACAAAACCGACTTCAAAAAATGACGCGCCGCCGCTGGAAATAAAAACATTACCGGCCACGCGATTTTATGGCACCCGGGTCACTACGACCCCGCAAGAGCTACCTCAAACCATTAAAAGACGCACCTTTGCCCTGATCAAAAGCCTGATGAAATCCGGCGGTGGCATTGCCGGTAATATGCACCTGTTACTGGATGATATTCCCACCGAATCCTCTCTGACCTTAACCATTGCTTTTCCCTTTTCTGGCGCGCCTGCAAATCGCGGTGTTAACCGCATTGTGCCTGAACCAGAGCATCAGGCCCTTAGCTGGAAATACAATGGCCCGGCGGTGGATATCAATCAACAATGGGCGCAATTTATCCAGCAGGCCATTGCAGAACAACACCAGCTCAATGGCCGCGCCAGAATGGTATTTTTATCCGACACCAGTGGCACTGACTTGCTGGATGTGGAATTGCAACTATTGTTGCATTTCCCCTGAGATCAGGAGGATGTTTCCAGCTTATCCTGCGTTTTGTGTTGAAAGTCGTCGGCGTCGTGGCGCTCATGCAATTGCTCGTGCAGTTCCCCCCAGGAGCGATTTACCATTCGGCCACGTTGCACTGCAGGTCGTTCATCCAGCAAATGCGCCCAGCGCATAACATGTTGGTATTCCTGCACCTGCAGAAACTCAGCAGCGTTGTACAAGCGGCCCAGTACCAGATTGCCCATCCAGGGCCAGATGGCGATATCAGCAATACTGTAGGTTTCACCGGCGACATAGGTGTTGTTGGCCAGTTGCTTGTCCAGTACATCCAGTAAACGCTTAGTTTCCATGGAAAAGCGATTGATAGGATATTCAAATTTTTCCGGGGCATAATTGTAAAAGTGACCAAAGCCACCACCGACGCTGGGTGCGCTACCCATCTGCCAGAACAACCAATTCAGGGTTTCTGTACGGGCTGCCCCCGAAGGCAAAAACTCGCCAAACTTTTCCGCCAGATGTAATAAAATGGCACCCGATTCAAACACCCGAAGAGGATGGTCAGAGGACAGGTCCAGTAACGCCGGAATTTTTGAGTTAGGGTTAATGTCGACAAAGCCACTGCTAAACTGATCGCCCTCACCAATATTAATCAGCCAGGCATCATATTCGGCTCCGGCGTGTCCCAGGGCCAGTAGTTCTTCCAGCATGATGGTGACTTTGGCGCCATTTGGAGTCGCCAACGAATACAATTGCAAAGGGTGTTTGCCTTGTGGCAGGTCTTTTTCATGGGTAGCTCCAGACACAGGGCGATTGATATTGGCAAAGGCGCCACCGTTGCCTGGTTGCCATTGCCAAATCTGTGGCGGTTGATAGGTGTTGGTCATAAAATGTTCTCCGGGATGATAAAATACTGTTCAGTATAAAACTTTATATGAATGACAGGTTTTAAAATCAAGAAATTTCCAATAAAAAAGAATAAAGTATAGAAGAGCGAATCAAATTGGAGGAAATAGCTTAGGATGCGCACCCTTGTGATTCTGATAATCGCCCTGTTGGCAATGGGAAAACACGCGATTGCTGCCAGCATTTTTGCACAGGGTGATTTGTATTTTGAATCGGTGGCAGATCACCGCGACATCCCCGATGGCATCGTTACTTCACTGGTCCAGGATAGCCAGGGTTTCATCTGGATAGGCACCCAACAAGGCGCAGTGCGTTACGACGGCTATCAGTTTACCCCCTTCAGACACACACCCGGCGACCGCAATTCGTTGGCCGGTAATTACATCAGAACCATCTGGAACGCACCTGACGGAAAAATCTGGTTTGGCACCTTCAGTGACGGCATTTCTGTACTCAACCCCGCCACTAACCGTTTCGAGCATTTCGACCTGAGTCAGGACAGTGATAGCCGCAACGGTAATTCTATCCGGGCCATCGTGGGAGAAGCCAGTCAGCGGGTCTGGGTTGCCACGAATCAGGGGCTGAATTATCTCAATCCTTACAGCAAAGAAACCGTCGCTATAACAGCCATTAACGGCTGCGAAACTGTGTATCAGGACAAAGGACCGCGCAGTCTGTTTATGGATACCAGCCAGGGATTATGGTTGGGCACTCAGAACGGGCTATGCCGCATTAATTTACCCTCTCAAAGTTTCAATGGAAATGTATTGTCTGGTCGCAGTTTTGCGGCATTTGATGGTATTCAGATACACACCCTGACTCAGTCCCACTCAGGTCTGATGCTGGTTGGCACCTTACAACAGGGATTGGCTAAATTCGATCCTAAAACGCTGGAACTAAGCTGGTTAGACAGTGGTCCGGACAAACTGGGGCATCCCTGGGTGGTCTCCATTGTTGAATCAGAACCAGGACAGGCCTGGATTGGCACCCTGGACGGCGGTATTAGTATCATTGATATCGACTCGTTGCAGATCGTCAAACAAATCAGGCACGACCGCAGTATAAACAGCAGTATCAATCAGAATAATATTGGCGCGATATTCAGGGACAATGCCGGACTGATGTGGATTGGTACCTGGGGTGCCGGATTAAACCTGTTTGCGCCCCACAATGACAGCATCAGAACACTAAGGCACAGCCCCTATCGCCCGGACAGCATCAAAAACGCAAGAATTCGGGCTATTGCGGAAACCGACAAGGGTGATATCTGGCTCGGCTATAGTCAGGCCGGGTTAACCCGAATCGACAACCAGCTCGGCACAATTCAACATTTTGATGAATCCGGCAATGCGTCGGCAACGTTGCCGGAAAATGATATTTTGTCGTTGTTGCATACCCAAAACGGTGAAATTTGGGTAGGAACCCGACGCAAAGGGCTATTCAGTTACAACCCGCAACAGCAAGTTTTTCAGGCCTACCCGGTAGCCGCGCAGCAGGGATTTAACACCATTACCACCATGGTGGCGGATAACAAGCAACGGGTTTGGCTGGGTTCCACCAAAGGCGTGGCCTATATTGACCTAAGCGACCAGTCTTTCAGGCTGTTAGATGATTATGCCCATTACGAACCCATTCGGGGAAGAATCACCTATGCCCTGGCATGGCAACCTCCCGCCAGTCTCTGGGTAGGTACAGACGATGGACTATTTCACATTGACTCCGACACGCAGCATGTCACCGAAATCAACAGCTCGACAGAACTGCCGGGCGAGTTGTCAGACAATGCCATAAACAGTTTGCACGTAGACAGAAACAACCAACTTTGGGTTGCAACAGAGAGTGGCCTGGACAAACTGGACAGTTGGGACGGCAAAACCGCTACCTTTGTTTCTGTAAATCAACAGTTGCAAATCGAACAAACCTACACTGCCAATATTCTATCTGATCACCTGGGTCGCATATGGCATTACAAAGGCGTGTACGACATTGAAAATCAGCAATCCATTGATTTAAGCCACAATAACAAATGGGATATTGGCACCATCTGGTTGGGCTCTCAGGTTGTTACTCAGGATGGGATTATTCTGTTCGGTGGCAATGAAGGGTTGTTGCTGGTTGCCCCAGAAAAATTTGGCAACTGGTGGTACAACCCGCCGCTGGTGATCAGTTCAGCGGAAATTAACGGTCAGCCTGTTCAGCTTGATCTGAATCAGCCGGTTCCTTTAGCACCCGATACAAAAGGGATTTCATTTGAGTTTTCGGCGCTGGACTATACCGGGCCGCAAAAGATATTGTACCGATGGCGGCTATCCGGATTTAATGAACAATGGCAATACGGCAATGCCGATAATCGCCGGGCAACTTACACGAATTTGTCTCCGGGCAAATATCGCCTGGAAGTGGAAAGCACCAACAGCGCCGGTACCTGGATGTCTAACCAGATTGCAATCGAGTTGCTGAGCTTACCCGCCTGGTACGAGACCTGGTGGTTTTACCTGGCCGTATTGCTGGGGCTGTTAACCGGCATCTGGTATTTGTTTGTGATACGCACACATCATCTGGTGCGGCAGAAGAAAAAACTGGATCAGCAGATTTACCAAAAAACCCAGGAACTAATTCAGGTGAACAATGACAAAGATCGCATTATGTCGATTCTTGCCCATGACATTAACAATAAGATCTCAATCGGTCTGGGTTATCTGGATTTAATTAAACTAACCAAACAGGTGAGCCCAACATCGGAGCTACACAACTATCTTGATCAGGCCATTAACGCCGGAAAAAGCTGTTCTGAGTTGGTGGAAGAGTTGCGGGACTACGGCAAACTCAGCAACGAAAGTAACGAAGTCACCCTGAAAACCAATAACGTGGTTAAAATATTGGCAAGACTGGTAGAAGCCCACCAGCCCAAAGCATTGGCTAAAAAAATCCCGTTGCTTTTTGAATTCCAGAAAGACGTGATCTTCTGCGATATACACCAGGCTAAGTTTGCCAGAATTATTGAAAACTTACTGAGCAACGCCATCAAGTTTTCTTCGGAACAACAGCGAGTATCGGTGACGGTGACTAGCGCAAGCGGTAAGGTCAGGATCACCGTTGCAGACCAGGGCATAGGGATACCCGAGGATATCAGCACACAATTGTTTTCCGCCTTTACCAACAGTGGCCGCAGCGGTACACACAATGAAAAATCTACCGGACTGGGGCTGTACATTGTGAAAAAGCTGGTGGAGCAACACCGGGGACGGGTTTGGTTTGAATCAAAAGAAGGGCAAGGCTCGCAATTTTTCATTGAGTTACCCGCCACCGACGCCTGAGGCCCACATCACCATCCAACTTTGGTATGAAACCGGATGAAAATGACCTAATTGCATTGCATTCGCTCCGCAATCCGTTAGATTGGATAGACTATTAAAGCAATAAAGTTTAGAGCACCTATGTTTGTACTTGCCACAACCCACCAAAGTGCGCTTGATGAAAGCGCGAGCCTGCGCTCTCAGTTACGAGAGCTGGAAGATTCGTTAGCTCATCTGGAAAAAGAAAACCGCGCCCTGAAAGAAGAACTGTACGCCAAAAAAGAAATCAGCAATGACTATGAAACGGAGTTAGTTAAATGTATGTCAGGCTCGCTGCGCCAGGTAGAAGGCGTTCGCGAAACGGTACTCAGCTCTTTTCAGCGCATTGACGAAGAATCGCAGTCGGTGCGTCAGGTAGCCGAATTATTCGATACTTCCTCCAGCTCATTAGCCAGCATTGTTGCCTCTATGGAAGAGATGGGGAACAAGATGGGCGGCATGACCAGCAGTATCAACGGGTTGTCGGAAAAAGCCGACAGCATCAACAAATTTGTCTCCACTATCACCAGTATTTCTGATCAAACCAACTTACTGGCCCTCAACGCCGCCATCGAAGCCGCGCGAGCCGGTGACGCTGGGCGAGGGTTCAGCGTGGTTGCCGATGAGGTCCGAAGCCTGGCGACGGAAACAAACAAGTCCGCCAGTGAAGTAGCCGACCTGGTCACAAATATTATCAGTTCCACCAAATACGCCGTCAGTGCCGTTGATGAGCTTAAAGGCAACAACGAAAGCCTGTCCGACGGGGTCGGTCAGCTTAATGAGCATTACTCCGCTATTGTGGATTGCTGCAGCTCAATGAAAGAGGCGATTTCCGATACCACACATCGCACTTTTATTCAGACGGTAAAACTGGATCACATTGTCTGGAAGGCTGATGTTTATGCCGTGTTGCAGGGACAAAGTAGCAAGGACATCAATGACTTTTCCGATCACAGCAGTTGCCGTCTAGGCCAATGGTATCAGGGATCTGGCAGAGAAATATTTAGTCGCAACAAAGCTTTCAGCGACCTCGACGCGCCTCACGCGGAAGTGCATCGCAGTGGTGTCGCAGCCATGAAAGAAGCGCAAAATGGCAATCAGGATGCCGCCATCAAATATTTAATCAAAATGGAAAGTGCCAGCGAGAAAGTATTGTCCATCCTGGATCAACTGGGCCGCGACTGGAAAGATTAGCCTTGTCACAGTGACAAAATCGGGACCTTCGGGTCCCAACGTCACTAAAATTCAATAACCTGTTGTGCAGAATTAATGACGGCTGCCCCCTGGCCGGCCTCAGTAATCCATTGTAAACGTACCTGCTCAATCCCCGGAAACAGCGTCTGAAGCGTTACCTGCACAGATTCAGGTGACTGGGACGCACATTGATATAAGTAGTTAACGGTGATTTCCGCATGTTCGTCTTCAGGGTGTTCATGCTCATCATGATGCTCGTGCTTATCATGATGCTCGTGCTTATCGTGATGTTCGTGCTTATCATGATGCTCATGCTTATCATGGTGCTCGTGCTTATCATGGTGCTCGTGCTTATCATGGTGCTCGTGCTTATCATGGTGCTCGTGCTTATCATGGTGCTCGTGCTTATCGTGGTGCTCGTGCTTTGGCGGATGGCCATGCTCAGCCTCACTATCCTGCCATGAGTATCGCACTTCTGTAGAGGTTAACGCACACTCTGTACCGCTTAACACCATCCACTCAGCTCCTTTCAGGTCTGCAACAGCACTATTGAGCAGCCATTTATCTTCCGGCATTTCCGGGCGGTATTCAAACCCCACGATATTAGCTAATGGACTACTGAGTGAAACAGATACCTGATGGTTTTCACCAACAATCTGAAGTTCAACTTCGCCATGGGTATGAGCAGACTGACCATGGGCTGCCATTGTATTCAACGCAAATAGAGTGCAAATCAGTGCGGTACGCATAGTACGACTCGCTTTTGTTGTCATTATCAGGAGGGTTGCAGTGCCGACAGGCGACGATTCATCTGATGGGCATAGATCAAAATGCCACCGCCGATAACCGTCAAGATGGTTTCTAAAACGTGCAGGTGCCAGATCATTTCCAGCATCAAGGAAATGGTTAATAACACTAACCCAATCACACCTAAAAGCAGCGGTTGCTTATCGCCATGTTGACGACGGGCGTGCGGGAAACTCAGGGTTGCGAACAACAATACCGGCAGGAAAAAGACCAAATGGATCTCAGACGTATGCCAGGTGGCAGAAATGACACCGGTTCCACCAAGCACTAATAACACTGCGCTTAACACACAATGTACAATGCATAAACTTGACAAAACTGTACCAATAATATCGCGCACGGATGTTCAACCTGATTAATCTGGGTGGGTGATAATATAACATTTCAGAGAATTCGCAACCTAAATTTCCAGTTTTTTCCGGGCTTTCCTGAATGACATTGTTAACTAATCGTTAAATTTAATTGATTACAAGGCGATCAATTCATACTACTCTTTGTGTATAGTTTGACGAAAAAATAATGCAGAGCGTACATGCCCTATCAATTGTCTCTGGAAAATCAGGTCATCAACGTTGTGTTTAATGGCCATATCGGGACTGAAGACCTGGTTGCACTGGACAAAGAGATCTATGAGCAATGGACCGACCTAAACTGTATTGGTCATTTGTACAATTACCTGGATGTGCAGAGTGCTTCCTTCAGTGAAGAAGAAATCAGAAGAATCGCCCTGCTGGATAAAAACGAGTCATTTATTCAGGGGCCTTTGAAAATCGCGATTGTCGTAGAAGACGAAAACATCATCCGATTTTCCAGAATTTATATCGAAGGCCTGACCGGCTCAGACTGGCAGGCGGAAATCTTTGCAGACTGCAGCACTGCGATGAATTTTCTTTTAGACTGATCTTAGCGCGAGTCCGCGCGTTTACAATGCCACTATCCCTATCCAACCAAAGGGCAAAATCTTGAAAACCTGGCACCATGCGGACATACAGTCCATGCAGCAACGCTACCGCGCTATGTTCATCAACTCCTTATCAGGCTTTAAAAGCGCCAACCTGGTGGGCACAGTAAACTCAGACGGTGTGGAAAACTTAGCCATTGTGAGTTCGGTGTTTCACATTGGCGCCGATCCGGCATTGATGGGCATGATCACCCGGCCCCAAACAGTGCGCAGAGACACGGTGAACAATATTAAGCATTCAGGATTTTACACCCTCAATCAGGTTTCTGAACAGATGGTACATGCCGCTCACCAGTGCTCAGCCCGTTATGATGCCGAAGTTAGTGAATTCGCGGAAACCGGGCTGACTCCCAGCTATGTAAGCGGCTTCAGTGCCCCATTTGTGGCACAGAGTTGCCTGAAAATAGGATTACAGGTAGAGGAAATCCAGTTGCTGGAAATCAACCAAACCGAACTGATTATCGGTAAAGTGGTGTTAGTTCAAACCGACGAAATGGCCATAGAGCCCGATGGCAGTATCGATATTGAGAAGTTAGGTAGTGTCGCCATTTCCGGGTTGGATCGTTACCACACCACAAAAAAGCTAACCCGACTAACCTATGCCAAGCCCGATAGCTGGCCGGAAGAACTCACCTTTAGCAAAGATTAGATAAGCAACAGGTAAAAATAGGTTACTATCTTGTTTTTTGATTTCACGAGATAGTCATTTTGAAAACCCTTTTTCCTGCTATTGAGCCATACAGTGAAGGTAAACTTCAGGTCTCCGATTTACATGAAATCCACTATGAACAGGTCGGTAATCCCGAGGGCCAGGCAGCGCTGTTTCTGCACGGTGGTCCAGGACTCGGCATACTGCCCATTTACCGTCACTTTTTTGATGCTTCCCACTACCGGATAGTGTTGCCTGACCAACGCGGCGCTGGGCGCAGTAAGCCCTATGCGGAACTCAAAGAGAACGATACCAGGCAAATTGTCGAAGATCTGGAAAAGCTACGCAAACATCTGGCGATCGACAAATGGCTGGTAATGGGTGGCAGTTGGGGTAGCTTATTGGCTCTGTGTTACGCGATAAAATACCCAGATTCCGTGTCGTCACTGGTACTCAGAGGGGTATTTCTAGGTCGCCAAACAGATTTGGACTGGGTTTATGGTGGTACCGGCACAGCGCAACTATTTCCCGATAAGTGGGCGGAATTTAAAGCCCCGGTGAACGGTAATGATGATGCTGAAATTGTTGCCGCCTACTACCAATTGCTTACCCATCAGGACCCTCAGATTGCCCGTGCAGCTGCATTGACCTGGGCAAGTTACGGTGCAAATACCATGACTTTGATACCCGGTTCTGAGTCCAGTCGTGATATTACCGCCAGCGATAAGATGCTGTCGCTGGCCCGCACTGAATGTCATTTTGCCCACCACAAATTCTTTCTGGAAGATGATAACTATGTGTTGCAAAACGCAGACAAAATTAGTCATATCCCTACTCACATAGTACATGGGCGCTACGATGTGATTTGCCCCCTGCGCAGCGCCTGGGATATCCATCAAAGTATGCCAGATAGCCAGCTGCACATAGTGGAGGGTGGCGCCCATATCCCCACAGAACCTGGCATGGTGGACAAACTGGTCGCCATCACAGAACAGTTAAAAGCACGTTAAAAATTTTCAGGCGAAAGTGACCCATTTGAACCCCTGCAGCGTAAACCTTATCAAATTCGCAATTCTATTGTTCGGATATGAAACAGGTACTGATTACAGGGGCTTCTTCAGGCATTGGTGAACAACTGGCTGGTGACTACGCCAGACAAGGTTGGCAAGTTTATGCCTGTGGCCGCAATAGCGACAAACTGCAGGCATTGCACAAAGCACAGGATAATATTGTGCCACTGGTTTTTGATGTCACTGACACTCAACAGGTGCATCAGGCAGCAAGCGAGATAACAGGACAACTGGATCTGCTGTTGTTAAACGCCGGTAACTGCGAATACATTGATAACCCGATGCAATTCGACGCAGCGCTGTTTGAGCGCATCATCAAAGTTAACCTGGTTGCCATTGGTTATTGCCTTGAAGCCCTGTTACCCAAAATCAAATCGGGTGGCCAACTCGGCATCGTCAGCTCCAGCGCCGCTTATTTACCCTTTCCCAGAGCCACTGCCTATGGTTCAGCTAAAGCCGGGGTAAGCTACCTGGCCAAAACCCTTGCCATCGAACTCAAGCCTCACAATATTGCGGTGAGTTTGATCAGCCCGGGTTTTGTGAAAACCCCGCTGACCGACAAAAATGACTTTGACATGCCGATGCAGGTCAGCACTGAATATGCCTCTAACGCCATCATAGCAGGGTTGGCAAAACGGCGGAGTGAAATCCATTTTCCCTATTTCTTTACTATGATTTTAAAACTACTGGCTGCATTACCCGCTCCAATCTGGCGAGCGATAGCGCAAAAAATGCAGACCAGTACTCAGTCTCAGCCTTAACGGAGAATCCTGTGCAACAAATTCAAACAAAAACACGTCTGACCGCCACTCGCAGTAGTGATTTTTTCCAGAACATGGTCTTTAAACTACTGGCCAGAGCCACAGCCGGGCTGCTAACCATGAAGCTGGGTGAAGAAGTTTTTCAGTTTGGCGATAAAGACGCACAGCTCAAAGCTGAAGTACAGGTTTATGACCGCCAGATATTCAAGACACTGATGTTCAAAGGCAGCATTGGTATTGCCGAAGATTATGTCGCCGGAAAGTGGAACTCTCCTGACCTGACCCGGGTCATTGAATTTTTTGTGGCCAACCAAAACGCCCTGGATGCAGTGGAAAAGAAATTCGGTGCGCTGGTACGGCTTGGTTACTTCCTGAAGAAGTTCAAAAATCGCAATAATGAGACCCAGGCAAAAAAGAATATTCTTGCCCATTACGATCTGGGTAATCATCTCTATAAACGCTTTTTAGATAGCCAAATGCAGTATTCCAGTGCCATCTACCCGGAAACTATGACAGATCTGGAAAGTGCTCAAATCCACAAAATGGAAACCATCTGTCAGCGGCTGCAATTGCAACCTGGCGAATCCGTACTGGAAATCGGCACCGGTTGGGGCGGACTGGCGGTATATATGGCAAAGCATTACGCTGTGAATGTGACCACTACCACCATTTCTGATGCGCAGCACGACTACGCGCAGCAACGCATTGCAAAAGCCGGTTTACAGGACAAAATTACCCTGCTGAAACAGGACTACCGCAAGTTATCCGGGCAGTTCGACAAACTGGTGAGTATTGAGATGATTGAAGCTGTGGGTCACGAATACCTGGATGGCTTTTTCAAACAGTGCAGCGATCTGTTAAAGCCAGAGGGGTTGCTGTTAATTCAGGCCATCACCATCGCCGACCAACGCTACGAACACTATCGCAAAGAAGTGGATTTTATTCAGACTTACATTTTTCCCGGGGGGTGTCTGCCCTCAGTGCAACGTATGAGCCAGTGTTTAACCAACAACACCGACATGGTGATCCACGAATTGCACGATATCGGGCTGCACTATGCGAGGACCCTTGCCGACTGGCGGGAGAAGTTCCTTGCCGCCTGGCCACAACTGGCCCAGGAAGGGTTTGATCAGCAGTTTAAGCGACTCTGGACCTATTACCTGTGTTATTGCGAAGGAGGCTTTTTGCAAAGAGCCATCAGCACAGTGCATCTGGTAAGCCGCAAACCTCAGTTTTCAGGGTAGTTGCCAATGCTTTCGGCAAAACAGTTTAACATTGCCAACTTTGTGCTGTTCCAGTTGTTGTGGATAGCCGCGGTCATATTCCAGAACAACTGGGTGTGTGCCTGCCTGTTACTGTTGCATTTTATTCTCAGCCCCAACCGCAAAACCGATTTATCACATACCTATAAAGCGATTCTGGCGGGGATCGCTTTGGACTTCACCCTGATGCAGGCAGGCATTTATGTCTTTGACGAAAACCAATTTCCCTTCTGGTTGATCTGCCTCTGGATAGGCTTTGTTCTGACACTGCGCTACAGCATGGCATGGCTGGCAAACAAACCCCTGTATTGGCAGGTGCCACTGGGTGCCATCGGCGGTACGCTCAGTTATTTATCAGGATCACGCTTTGGCGCTGTTGAACTGGCCCAGGGTCTTTGGATTACGGTCCTGATACTGGTACTGGCGTGGGGGACCCTGCTGCCGGTTTTTTACAAACTGGTCGAAAGAGGCACAGGGCATGAAAACCTGGCGTAGTCTGTTGTTAGCTGCCGGAATGTTTTTAATCAGCGGCCATCTGGCGGCGTCACCGCAGTCCCCGCCCTGGCCTTCAATGCAACTGGTGGGTGAGGGAAAATTAAGTGTGCTGTTTTGGGATATTTACGAAGCCCGATTGTATTCTGCTAATGGTATCTATCAGTCGGATCAGTTTCCGGTGGCTTTGAAGCTCACCTATCTCAGGGACTTTTCAAAACAACAACTGATCGAAGAAACCGTAAAACAGTGGCAGAAACTGGGCTTTTATGATGAACAAAAAGTCCTTGCCTGGACTGCAGAACTGCAACAGCTCTGGCCGGATGTCAAACGTCAACAATCGTTAACCCTGTACATAGACGAAGCACAAATCAGCTACTTTTATTTCAATGATGAACAACTGGGGACACTGAGTGATCAACAGTTTGCCCGGGCATTTCTGGCTATCTGGTTATCCCCCAACACCAGCGCGCCGGATGTCAGAAAACAACTCATTGGCCAAAACTAATCCTCCCAAAACAGGAGTCTCCTATGCAAAATAAACTATTCAGGTATTTCATACTCGGTTTGTCATTGATTTTATCTGCCTGCAGTGCAGTTGACGTTAGCGACTATGCCGCTACGGAACCCCGACTGGATCTGAAGACGTTTTTCAATGGCGATTTGAAAGTCTACGGAATGGTGCAGGATATGTCCGGCAAGATGACCCGTCGCTTCAGCGCCGACATTAAAGCCTCCTGGCAAGGTAATACCGGTACCCTTGACGAAGTGTTTTACTTTGATGATGGCGAACAACAAACCCGCATCTGGACCCTGAACGATCTAGGCAATGGGCGCTATACAGGTACGGCCGGTGATGTGGTGGGTGTGGCGCAAGGGCAAACCCGTGGAGCCGTTTTTCGCTGGCAATACGAGCTGACTATCCCCTACGACGGCGACACCTTAAACGTACACCTGGATGACTGGCTCTATTTGATCAGCGAAGACCGGTTGCTCAATCGTACCAGCATCAACAAGTTTGGCATAGAGGTGGGGGAAATCACCCTGATCATCGAAAAGCGAAACTAAAAAAGCCGGAATACACTATTCCGGCTAAACGCTCCGACGTTAGGAGAGAGTGAGCGAAACTCTCGGAAATGTTCTCCTGCCTTAAAGGGTTCTCACACTACCTCCTGGCGGTTAACATTTCCCACGGGCCGGATGTTTGTCCGACACACTGATTAAAAATAGAATTATTGGTGGGGCCTTTACCCCACCCAGGATGATTAACCCAACAGTGACAGCGCTGATTGCGGACGCTGATTAGCCTGTGCAAGTACCGTGGTACTGGCCTGCTGGATAATCTGATTACGCGTCAGGTTCGCTGTTTCAGTGGCGAAGTCCGTATCTTTGATACGTGAACGGGCACCGGACAGGTTCTCTGATACGTTGCTCAGGTTACGGATTGTAGACTGGAAACGGTTTTGCAAAGCACCCAGCTCAGCCCGTTGAGCACCAATGGATGAAATGGCAGTATCAATCGCAGTCAATGCACCTGAAGCACCCGTAGCTGTTGAGATATCAACTGTGCCGACACCTAAGCCTGATGCACCAAAGCTGGCACCGTTTGAAGACGACAAGTTAACAGAAATCGTTTGACCAGCATTGGCACCCACCTGGAACGCTGCGGAGAAACTACCGCTTAAGATGGCATTACCGGCAAATTGGGTATCTGTACCAATTCTTGATAATTCTGCAACTAATGCGGTAACTTCCTGTTGTAAAGCGGTTCTGTCAGCAGATGAATTGATACCGTTTTGAGACTGAATAGCCAAAGTACGAATACGTTGCAATGCCGTGGTGGTTTCCTGCAAAGCACCTTCCGCCGTTTGCACCATTGAAATCGCATCATTGGCGTTACGCACTGACTGGTCAAGGCCCTGAATTTGTGAGGTAAAACGGTCGGTGATCTGTAAACCGGCGGCATCGTCTGCAGCGCGATTGATACGGAAACCGGAAGACAAACGCTCAAACGAAGTTGAAAGGGCGTTGCCTGAATCGAATAATTGACGCTGGGCGTTCAATGAAGATACGTTAGTATTTACAAATAAAGACATTTGTCTCTCTCCTACACTCTCGATCCGGATCAGCTTGTGAGGTATTTGGGCTTTACCGGTGACTGTCGTCGTACAGTCAAATCGTTAATATTCAACAATCACCCGTTTATTGGTTTTATTAAGTGATTGTCACTGGCTCTCTCACTTAGGGTTATCGTACCGGCAAAAATTTCCTTGAAGGTTTTTTGTACTTTTTTGAGAAATGTAGATAAAACAGAAGGTTGTAGTTTTCAGTTAAATTGAATATCACAGAAAAATTTTAGCAATCCGGTCGAACCTGAGTCCGACCGGGTATTATTGAATGCCCCTAGTCCAAGATGATTTTACTGGCCGGTGAGCTGGTTTTTAACTGGCGAGCTTGCGCCGGGCGTTCGGATAGCTCGCTACCCACCCGTATCGCCACAAAACTGCGATTGCGGATATAAACAGATTCTCCGTCTGGCGTTGCGGGAAAGAAAGTGAGATCCATCATTTCGCCATCGGCATTAGCCAAAAAGGTATTTTCACCAATTGCCTGCAATATTGGGCTGTAATTAATGCCTTCAGCATCCATTTCAGGTACGTTGACCCGTAAAACGCCGTTGTTGTTACTGATCTTAATAGTGACGACTCCGGCATCATAGGTACCTACATGACGATCAAAAGTACTGGCATCCACCTCTCCGTAGGGCATGGGCTGTGATTCCGGAAGTGTCATAACACTCTTAAGCGCGGCGATCATGGTTTCGATATAATAATCACTGTCACCACTACTCATGATGGACACTGCGATATTCTCTTCCGGCAACATCCAAAACATTGAGGTGTAACCCCTAGTATTACCGCCATGTTGCCAGACGGTGGCGGGATACCAGCGATTGTTGTAAGCAAATCCCTGGTCTACAAAAATGCCGTAGCCATAACTGAGTGGTAGCCCGGCTTGCTCCATGGGTACCTGCGCTTTCGTCATTTCCTGTCGGTATTCATCGGCCAACACATCGCTGTTCCCCGACATCAAAAATTCAGCCATTTTTAACAACTCGCTGGGTGTAGACCAGCTGTAAACGCCTGCAGGAATTACCGGCAGCCAGTCCTGCAACTGATTCAGGCTGCTGTACCCCTGGGCATTGCCGGCGTTGTTTTGATAAACCCCCAACGCAAAATTGCCATCACTGATCACCTCTGATTTGTGCATGGTGGTGCGGTTCATGCCCAGAGGCTCAAAAACAGATTGTGCCATCAGATCGCGAAAATCCTGCTGACTAACATACTCCAGAATGGCACCCAGGTAGGAGTAGCCCGGATTGTTGTAATTAAAAAACTGCCCCGGTTCCACCATTTGCGGATTGGCCTCAGCATATTGCTCAAGCATGTAGCTCAGTAATTCGCTGTTGTCTGTCATGGCCTGATAATCATCAGAAAATCCGCCCATGTGGCTCATCAGATGAGCGATGTTGATATCGTTCCAACCCAGCGTTTGCTCAGGGGCATACTGAATACCAGGCAGAGTGCTGGTCAAGGTATCCTGCGTGGTAAAAACCCCCTGCTCCACCATTTGCATCGTCGCCAGACTGGTAAACATCTTGGTGGTAGATCCCAGCTGGAACAATGTGTCTTTGGACACCGGCTGGCCATTGTTCCATTGATTGTTACCAAAAGCTTCGGCATAAACCACTTCACCGTCTTTGTAGATGGCAACAGAAACCGCTGCAGATTCATTGCTTTGCATCTCGGCTTGAGCGGCACTGGTTACCGCTGCAAAAACCGGGTCGGGATCAGGCGTAGGTGAGGGTGTCGGTGTAACAGGTGTTACATTGGAGCCTGAAGAGCCACCACAAGCGGCTAAACCCAGCACCGCCAATGAAATAAGAGAAATACGTTTTAACATTATATTGCTTCCTGTGTAGTGTTAAATCTTTTAACTGCACACAGTGTAAAAGCGCCGAACCCGGAATGCTGTATGGGCTTGTACCGGACTTTTTCAAAATGTATCGATGAGATACAACTAGCAGAGTCGGTTCGGTTGTGCCGTGAGTGGCACTTAGTTTACTGACGGTTCGCGGGTAATTTCACCACAAACTCGGCCCCCTGAAGGGATTCGCTTTGCTGTACCTCAATACTGCCCTGATGCCAGTCCACCACTCTTTTACAAATGGCTAAACCTACACCGTGACCTTTATGGGTGTTGTGGCGACTACGTACAAAGGGTTTAAAGATATCGCTGCGCAGCTCTGGTGGTATCCCCGGCCCGTCGTCACTGATACGCAAGGTAACCTGGCTGGTGTCACGCGCCAGCTGCACCAAAACCTGTTCAGTGGCGTGTTGAGCGGCATTTTGCAACAGGTTCGTCAACAGCATTTTCAGATAGGTAGGGTCGCCATCAACTCCCATTGAACCGGTAGTTTCTGCAATCTGTAGTGTCAGAGATTTGCGGGGTTGCGCTTTTTTAGCCAATGATTTTTCCAGCAACGCTGCCAGATCGACTTCCCGCTTTTCCAGATGTAGCATGGCCTGATCGAGCCTGGCGTAGCCCAGCAAAGTTTCAATCAACTCCACCATATCGTCAATGTGTTCGTTAATGCGCTCTTCATATTGCTGACGCTTCAGCGGATCGGATTCTTCGCTCAAGGTGTCCAGCCCCATGCGAATGCGCGCCAGCGGTGTTCGCAAATCATGTGATACCGCTGAGCTCAGGAGTTTTACATCCGATACCAGGTCTTCGATGCGTTGTGCCATGTGATTGAACTCGATTTCCAGATCACTGATATAAGACACCTTACCTACGTCGATTCGCTGGCTCAGTTCACCTTTGCCAAAGGCCCGGGCAGTTTTACGCAATTGCAGCAGCCGATCCACCAGCGGCTTTGCCCAAAGCAGAAACAGGGCAATCAGCAACAGATAAAAAACCGAAGTAAACCAATACCGGCCTGACAGGTGACTAACCGGGTTCTCCACAACAGGTAATTGCAATATTAAAACCTGGTCAGAGTGCGGGATAAGGTAGTGAATGCTGATATCCGTATCAGATTCCAGGTTCAGAGAGTTTCCGGTTTGCAGATAATGCTCAAGAGATTCGGGTAACACCAATTCCTGCAGCGAAACATGGCGCAACTGATAACCCTCATCGGATTGCCAGTGCGCAATAAATCCGGCGATATCCCCGGTGCGGGACAGGGTGTGTGCCAATTGCCGGGTCAGGGTCTCAGCCTGTTGAATTTCCTCCTGTGACTCATCGGCGTCCGTGTCCGCATAATGCTGATAGGCCAAATCGAAAACCCACCCCAGGCCAATGGTGGCCACCAACACCATGGTCACCAATGAGATACTGAGCCAGCGCACTTACCAGCTTTCCCTGGCAAACAGGTAACCTTTGCCCCAAATGGTTTTGATCAGATAAGGCTCATTGGGATCATCCCCCAGCTTTTTTCTGATGCGGGAAACGCGCAGGTCAATAGATCGATCGAATCCATCATAATCAAAACCCCGCAACTGATTCACCAGCTCCTGTCGTGATACCACCTCACCGGCCTTTTCAGCCAGTAACCAGAGAACATCAAATTCCGCAGAGGTAATGGAAACCGCCTGCCCGCGCAATGTCACCGAGAGGTTTTGCTTATCAATCAGCAGTTCATTTAACCGGATTTGTGAAACAGGCCCGGCTTGCTGATTGTGCTGTACCTGGCTTTGATTGCGCCTGAGATGACCCCGTATACGCGCCAGCAAAGCTCTGGCCCGCACCGGTTTGGTAATGTAATCATCGGCTCCCACCTCCAGACCGAGGACCTCGTCAATTTCCTCATCTCTGGCGGTTAGCATAATGATGGGATTAGCAAACGTAGGGCGTACCTGTCGGCACACATCCAACCCATCCAGATCCGGCAACATTCCATCGAGCAATACCAGGTCCGGTGGACTGCTGTTTATTCTGGCAACGGCATCCACACCGGAGGCCGTCACCTGCACATTGAACCCCTTGTTACTCAGGTATTCCTGAGTCCAGTGGGCCAGTTCTTCATCGTCTTCCACCAGTAAAATGGTATTTTGTACACTTGCGCTCACAGGATTAAAACACTCGCCAGGTCACTGAAGATCGTTTGCTTTTATACACCCAGGCCATTTTCAATTCCACCTGCGCCAGCACTGCCTGTTGACGTTTCAGGTAAAACCAGGTGTTTTCGCTACTGGAAAACTCCATGTTGAGCTCACCTTCGGCGGCTTCCTGCCAGCACTGTAACGGTGTCTCCTGGCTGGCAGCAAACAGGCAATAGTTGGCTTTTTCCTGCGCTTTCCAGTTTAAGCTAATGTCCACATAGCAGGTTTGCCCCTGCCGCAATGCCACACACTTTTCAGGGCTTAATGTCAGTGTGTACAGTGCCTCCTGTTGTGCCTGACTTTGCCATGGCAATAAGCCCAGAAACAGACTCAGACATAAGCCAACAAGGTAACTGAAATTATCGGTTTTAAGGAATTTCTGGTTCATGCTCTGCTCCTTAAAACACATAAGTCACAGACAAACCAGCAGTAGAGACTAAGCGCCCTTCAGAACTGAGGGGACTGTCTGTGACTGCGTCGGGTCGCAAAACACTGGTAATAAAACCACCAAACACCAGGTGTTCAGTAAGCGGGTATTCAAAGCCGACTTGTCCTACAGCCATCACACCGCCGTCAGCTTCGTAGGGTTTATATGGCGTATCCGTTCTGCGCATGTGGTCTTCGATTTGCGCCGACTCGCTATCTGATAACCCCCAGTAATAATCAATAATGTCGCTGCTTTGATAATTCAGCCCCACCGTGCCATAGAAATTCCAGTTTTTATACAGCCAGGTGCGGCGTATTGATGCAGACAATCCAAAGCCACCAATTTCATCCTCGAAACTGACAGGCGTAGCAATAAACTGCATCAGATAATCGGAGAAATAACCCGTAGCTCGCACACCCAGGCGATAATTGCTGTCGCGTGGCAGTGTTAACCTGTGTACATTTATGCCCGCCGGCTCACCCTCTTCATCGTACAACTGCTCGATGCCATCAAAGACGAATTCACCGCCGCCATGTGCATGTACCGCGTAGAGATCCACTGCCCAGTTGCGGGTGTTGTAAAAGTTGTAACCAATGGCATCGCCGGAAAACAGGCCGTCAACATTTTCCTGGCTGTTACCTGGGTTTTCGTAAAAAAAGCCTTTCCAGCGCAGCTGCATTTCCAGGTTAACCGCTAAAAAACTCTCGGTGGTATTAACCCGGTTAAAGTTCTGATCCAGTTGATTGGTTTCACTGACTCCGCCAATCAAACTGATAGCGAAAAAGCTTTCCAGTTCACTATCACCGCTTTCGCTGACTTCGTCAGCCTGGAGTAACGAGGCAGGCAGCAGCAATAGCAGCCCCAATATCAATAGATTAAATGTGTGTTTGTAGTCCATGTGTTATTCACAAGTTATTTTAAAGTGGGTCAATCTTACGTAAATTTGTCCGGCCGGGTCGTAACGGCTGGTGTCTGAATGTATCAGTGTGTATCTGATGGCCATACCGGTTAACCGGCATCGCTAAAAATCAGGGCTGCAGTAACTTGCCTTCCAGCGCAAGCGACACGAAGTCCCGCTGAAATTTTGGCGGGTCGCTATCTTCCCGCACGCCCAGATAGATTTGTTTGTGAATACCGGTATTGCCCAAAGGTAAAGCACTGATGTCGAACTGTTCGCGATGTTCCTCTATCAACCAGCGAGGTAATACGGTTACGCCACGGTTGGCCGCCACCATCTGTAAAATAATCTCGGTATTCTCTATTTTTTTGTGTTTGCGCACGCTGCCACCCACCGGCAACAGAAACTGCGTATAAATATCCAGGCGGCTGTCTTCAATGGGATAGCTGAGCAAGGTTTCCTGTAATAAATCCCGCGGTTCGGCAAACGGCTTTTGCAACAGTGCATGTTGCGAGTTCACCACCAGTACCTGCTCATAAGCAAACACCGGAATGAATTCCAGGCCAGGGCGAAACACCGGGTCAGGGGTCACCAAAATATCAATATCATAATTGAATAACCCCGCCAGGCCCGCAAACTGGAATTCTTTTAAGACATCCACATCCACCTGCGGATAAGCCTTTAAAAACGGGGCCACGATTTTTAACAGCCATTGAAAACAGGGGTAACACTCCATGCCAATGCGCAACTTACCCTGCACACCGGATTTAAAACCACTGATTTCCTGCTCAATGTGCTCAAACTGTGGCAGTAACCGCCGGGCATGAGTCAGCAGGCGTTTGCCTGCCGGTGTCAGCACCAGGTTGCGTCCGGACTTTTTCCAGAATTTCACTCCCATGGTGGTTTCCAGTCTTTTGATGGCGTGACTGATGGCCGACTGCGACAAATACAACTCGTCGGCCGCTTTGGTTACTGTCCCCAGGCGATCAATGGCGTCGATCAGCATCAGGTCGCTGCGCTCTAACATAAACATGAACAGGATTAATGGTTTAGAGAAAATATACCACTTTTATTCACATAATCCCCGGACAAATTTAAAGCATCTCAAACTAACAGTGCGACACTTTGCCCTGGCTCTTTGGGGAACAGCAAAAAGGCCCTGACGGGCCTTTTGAATCAAAGTGATTAAAACCTGACGATTTTACTCGTCATCTTCGGCTAAGGTCATCAGTGAGGTGTTACCACCCGATGCCGTGGTATCGATACTGATGGTTTTTTCAGTCACCAGACGTTGGATCAGGGTATCGTTATACTCGGCACTGATCACCGGTAAAATCGCGCCTTCACGCTCTGCCAGCTGCTTGCTGAAATACCCCATTCGGGCACTGTTACTGTCAACCACAGCACCTGCGATATCTGCATGATGCAACAGCGCATTCAGCTTATCGTGTTTAACCACCTGCAACACGCCTTCGGCACCACCGCACTGTATCAGTTTGTCCTGAATGGCTTTGGCCTCTTCAAAAAACAAGTCTGATACTGCCGTGATTACCGTATTACCTACCGCCAGTGCTGACACGATAGACATCAACCAGAAGCTGAATACCGTGTCTTTATCGGCGTAACACACCACGCAACCACGAGGCTCCAGATATAACAGGTTGGATTCGCCTGTTGGGCCAGGTAAAACCTTGGGCTTTTTCAGCATTTTCTCGATGCGGGTTAACTGCGAGCGGGAATCCGACAGGGATTTCGCCAGGTCGTCAGCCAGCTCCTCGACGATATCTACCGTGGCGATTTTGGCCAGCAACTGACGCATCACCGAAATACGGTCATTCAGAGCTGTGGTACGCCAGATACGTTCCGCTTTCAGGGCCAGTTCCATAATGTTGTCAACGTGTTCCTGGGCTGCGCCCAGTTCCACCATGTCAATATTGGCCTTGGTTTCGTAGTTCATATCCTCTTCGTCAGGCGTGTGCTTTTCTCTTACCAGACGCGTCAGATAGTTAGGGCCACCCGCTTTAGGACCAGTACCAGACAGGCCGCGTCCACCGAATGGTTGTACGCCAACGATGGCACCAATCATGTTGCGGTTAACATAAATGTTTCCGGCACGTACCCGGGCCGCCAAATCTTCAGCGCGATCTTCAATACGGGTGTGAATTCCCATAGTTAAACCAAAGCCGGTGGTATTGATTTGCTCAATCACCTCATCCAGTTGTGACTCTTTAAAGCGGATCACGTGCACAACCGGCCCAAATACTTCTTTTTTCAGTACTGACAGGTTGTCTATCTGATACAGACGCGGTGCAAACAAATTGTTGCCATGTGCCATTTCCGGCAACGGACATTCATACAACAGCTGGCCTTTATCTTTCATGTATTCCACATGATCGTTCAGGGCTTTTAAGGCTTTGGCATCAATGACAGGCCCAACATCGGTGCACAGATACTGAGGATCACCTACCGTCAGCTCTTTCATGGCACCGGTGATCATTTTCAGTACGGTATCGGCAATGTCTTCCTGTAAGAACAACACCCGCAACGCTGAACAGCGCTGACCGGCGCTTTGAAAACCCGACTTAATAACATCGTCGCACACCCGCTCTGGCAAGGCAGTGGAATCTACCACCATACAGTTTTGGCCACCGGTTTCGGCAATTAGCGGTACCTGTTGACCACCGCGCTCCGCCAGAATTTTTGAGATCAGGGTGCCAGTGGCGGTCGAACCGGTAAACATGACCGCCTGAATGCGTTCGTCATTTACCACGTTTTCACCCACTTCTTTACCCTGGGCAATCAGCAACTGCACCACATCATCCGGCATGCCCACTATCTTCATCAGTTCGATGGTTCGCAGCGCAATCAGACTGGTTTGCTCAGCCGGTTTTGCTACCACCGTATTGCCGGTCACAATCGCTGCGGCCACCTGGCCCAGGAAGATGGCTAACGGGAAGTTCCAGGGACTGATACACAGGATGGGGCCACGAGGCTCCATACGCTCATCTTTTGCCAGTTCTTCGGCACGGGCCGCGTAATAACGACAGAAGTCAACGGCTTCGCGCACTTCGTCGATACTGTCCTGAGTCAGTTTACCGGCCTCTTTAATACAGATAGCGATCAATTCGTCGCGGTGACGTTCTAAAATATCAGCGGTTCTGCGCAGTAAATTCGCCCGCTCAGTCACCGGCGTTTCAGACCAGTCGGCAAACGCCATTTCAGCGCGGCTGACAATGTCTTTCATATCCTCTGCGCTGTGATATTTAAGGTGACCCACCAACTCACTGTGATTTACCGGGTTCAGCACTGCCACTAATTCCGCCTGTGCCGCGTTGGCGCTCTTGATGTTGTCTTTTACCCAGGCATCCAGGTTTTCTTTCAGCGGCATCAGATGATTGATGTCGGTGAGATCCATGCCTTTGGAGTTCTCGCGTTCTTCACCATAAATGGCGATAGGCATGGTGATATTCATGTTTCGCTTGTTGCGCAGGTCCTGCAATTTTTCCACCGGGTCCGGCAGTAATTCTTCCACCGGTTTGGTGTCATCAACAATGGCATTAACGAACGAGGAATTAGCACCGTTTTCCAATAAGCGACGTACCAGATAGGCCAGCAGATCTTCGTGCTGCCCTACCGGCGCATATACCCGACACTGTACCTTGTCGTTCAACACTACCTGGTCGTACAAAGACTCGCCCATGCCGTGCAGGCGCTGGAATTCATAGCCCTGATTGTTTTCTTTAGCTAGTTCTAAAATCGTCGCCACGGTATAGGCGTTATGCGTAGCAAACTGCGGGAAAATCACATCTCTGGCGGCCATCAATTTGATAGCACAGGCCTTGTAACACACGTCTGTCGTGGCTTTACGGGTAAACACCGGAAAATCGTCCAGTCCATCTACCTGGGTAGTTTTAATTTCGGTATCCCAGTAAGCCCCTTTGACCAGGCGCACCATCATCTTGCGGCCTACGCGGCGGGCCAGTGCTTCCAGCCATTCGATGACGAATATCGCGCGTTTTTGATAAGCCTGAACAGCCAGACCAAAACCCTGCCAGTCACCCAGTTCCGGGGCGGAAAATACGGTTTCTATAATATCCAGTGAAATATCCAGACGGTCGGCTTCTTCGGCATCCACAGTAAAACCGATATCGTATTCTTTCGCTGCCAGCGCCAGGGCTTTCAGGCGCGGTACCAGTTCAGATTTAACCCGCTCGCTGTGGGTAAACTCATAGCGGGGATGAATAGCGGATAATTTTACCGAGATACCAGCACTTTTCACCGGGCCTTTACCCTGCGCGGCTTTACCTAACGCGTGTATGGCCTTGAGATAAGCATCATAGTAACGTTGAGCATCGGCCATGGTGCGGGCACCTTCACCCAGCATATCGTAGGAATACACATAGCCTTTGGTTTCGGTATCTTTGGCGCGCTCAATGGCTTCATCAATATTGGTGCCCATGACAAACTGCTTACCCATGATTTTCATGGCGTAATGTACAGAAGAGCGAATAACCGGCTCACCTAAACGGCCAATAGTGCGCTTTAATACGCCAAATTGCTGGGTTTTCGTTTTGTCAGAGTAGTTCACCATTTTGCCGGTGACTAACAATCCCCAACTGGAGGCATTCACGAATAGTGAATCACTGTTGCCCAGATGCTGACTCCATTCCCCTTTAGACAGCTTGTCACGGATAAGCGAGTCCTGGGTTTTGCGGTCTGGTACACGCAGCAGCGCTTCGGCCAGACACATCAGTACCACACCTTCTTCAGAAGACAGGGAGTATTCATTCAGCAACGCATCGACACCGCCTTTACCATCTTCTGCTTTACGAATATTTAATACCATCTGACGGGCGCGTTCCCAGGCGCGACTTCGCGCAGTCACACCTACTTCGGCCAATGGTAATATATGTTCGATGACCTGCTCTTCATCGATACGGTAAAAATCTCTGATGGTTTGTCTGAGCTGACAGCTTGTCGTGAGATCGTCTTTGACTAACATTATACCCCCAAAAATTGCGTTGCATTTAACCGTGACGCGGGAGAAAGGCGTTACCGAAATTCTCCTGAATCCAACTGCTTTTCAATCCCTATTTTAGGGCGGGATTGCAAAGCGGGGGGAGCATAGCGGCAACTGGCTAAAACCCAAAATAGTTTTTGAATACCCATTTAAACATCAGCGTAAATATAATGCTACGCAAGTCACCTGTTTTGGATTAATGAAGCCGAATTTTAATGCTGCTCAGATTAATTTAAAGACATTACCGCTACCGCCTCGCTTTTCCAGTCGTTGCAAAGCGGCATCATACTCGGCCTGACTTAACACCTGCTCATTGAGCAAGAAATCCAGATGTTTTTGATACAGCTCCACTTGTTCTGCGTGGGATAAGTTGCCCGGATAACGAATAGATTCGATGCGCTCGCTCAGGTCTTTGGCAAACTGTTCCAGTTGGGACTTATTGTGCGGGTATTGCGGGATCTTAAACATTTCATCGCCGTCATCCACCCGGAAAAACACCACAGAAGGCGTAAAGCTGGCATTAAAAAACCACAGAGCCACCAGCGCCGGCGGTAAAAACAGAATAGTCAGTACCATTAGCGGTTGACTGAAACGCGCCGGGTTTTGGGCATAACCCAGCAAACAAAAGCCAATAATCAACAACAGAAAGAGCGCGGCGATACCCGCCGCCAGATTAATGCTCTTATTAAGCCCTGGTCGGGGATTGATTAGATCCAACGGAAAAGTTTGCGACTGACTTTTAAACAAACTCTTGTAGTGCATGTGCACATCGCGGTTCCCTTCCACCTCAATACGCATGGTGCGGGAAAAAGGCAAAGTCTGAGTAAAGTGCAGAGGTTTAAATACAGGCATCAAATAGTTCAGTTATTGTTGTTCAATATGAGCATATACCCGGTAGTAGCGAACTGCAATGTATCAGGGGATCACTGGATCGGGAATACAGGAGCAGAACCTGACACTACGGGTTTACACGTTTGCTCACCTCTGTCTCCCTTGAACTATTCACCTGATTGTTTAAGCCACTGTACTGCCACTGCAATAATTTTGTCCTGCGGGACTTCCTCATCCACGTTTACGCCATGGCTGTAGGTGTTTTTATCCTTGTCTGCCATTTCAGAGACAGTTAAATGCAACTGACTGCCGTTGCTGAGTCTAAATGTTCTGTTTGCAGTTGCCTGACCACAGGAATTTTTGCCAAAAACTCTGACATTATCACGTTGTTTAAAGGAAATGAGAGTAGCTTCTCCGGAACTGGCTGTATTATTGCTGCTCAAAACGGCAATTTTGGGCGTGGCATAAGCTAATTTATATGGCGATGCCACCGTTACTATGGGCTTGCCATTTAAAACCGATGCGCCATCCAGATAACCCCAACGACTTTCATGTTTGTTGATAAAGTATCCGTAATCTCCATTGCCAAGCAGTGGGCCTATTCCCGCGATCATTGGCCACATATTGCCTCCAGTATTCCACCTTAAATCAATAATCCATCCATGCAGATCAGCACTATCTTGCTCGGATATCTTCCTTTGCAAAGCGAAGGCAAATAGTTCCTTTTCCCATGGATCAGGGGAAGTAAAGCCATTTACTCTGATATAGCCCACCTTTTCCAACTTTGGGATTGTTCTGTCGATGTGTTCGCCACATTGCAAATCACTATGATAAGCAACCAACTGTCCTTTTGCCGTTCGCAAGGAGGTATGGTTTGTATCTAAAAGCTCGAAAGCCCGCTTAATTGCGGGATAGGTTGCTTCAATGGTATGCGCGTCTTTGGCCAAACTATCGACTTTCTGCCTGAGTTCCGACCAATCTACACGCTCTCTGGTTATCGCATGTTGGCGCAGTAAGCCCATGATTTCATTAACATAGTCTTGTGGAGGTGTTGTTGATTGTGCGCGAGCCAATGCAACCACTGTTTGAGCCAGGAAAAGCACCGACAAGGCGAGAAAAATTGGAACTCTAATATGCACCTCCGGTTTACTCCTTGATATTTTACAACAAAACGATTCGTTCTATGGTGACTGGCTCAGGCAAACTTAGCCTGGGTTGCAGGGCAACTACCAGGGTGATGAATTGTTTATTTTTGAGATGTGTTTGCAAAGTCTGCTGCTCCTGCTGAGCCAGTTTCACATGCAATTCTTGTCCTGTATCAGATTGGGTATCCATGCCATAAAAGGCGGCTGTCGCCAGATAGCTTTGCTCGGACAAAACCGAGTCCAACGGACTGATATGAATGTCCAGCACACCGAGTTGTTCAACATTGTGTAATCCTTGCAAACACACGTATTTTGGAATTGCTGCTGCAAGCGGTTGCTGTAATTGTAAGCTGACAGGGAAAAGAGTGTCTTTCCCCCGAAGAATGAGTGGCTGAGACGAACTGGCAATCCAGGTGTCTTTAACAGTATCTGACATTACTTAAATGAGCCACATTCCGGTATAGAACAGGGCCAGAGTATAGCACATTGCGCTTACCAGAGAGGTGCGTTTGGGCAGTTTAATGCGTTCATACAACAATAAACAGGTAACTGCCAGCATTAACCCCAAACTATGTCCGGTCAGCATCATAGCCAGCATAATAACCCCACAACTTGCGAAACAGCGCTGCGCTTTATACCAGCCAAATTTAACCGATCCCCGCATTGCACCCCAAAAGTCTATCGCCAGTGGTTGTCCTGCGGTACAGGCATATACCGCCGACTTACGCATTCCCGACTGACAATACAGTGCCGCCCCCAGCCAGATCAAACCCGAAAAAGGAGTGGTTTCTTTTATCCAGGCTGGCCAGTATTCTGCAATCCACACCGCCGATGACAGCAGGACACCAACCGCAATCAATAGTGCTCCAACCAACCACCAAAGCGCGGAATAGCCGATAAAAACCGCCAGCCAGGCATAAGGATGCACATATCGCGGCAGCATTTCCCTGATAAAGTTAACAGCACCGCTAAGCATGGGCAACATCATGGCATACACCATCATCAACCAGGTAATTTGCTGTTCAGTAAAACTGACCTGATGAGCATGGTGATGATGGTGATGACTATCCATGGGCTGCAACCAGACATAGAAGTAATACAACCAACACAATATAGACACAGCGAGCAAATACCAGTGGGGCTTAAGGGTATATACACCACTTAAGCCGGCTCCCGGTACTTGCCTTTGTGTTTTAGCGTAGTTCACTGTGCAGACTCACCCGCCCGACTTTCACTTTCTCACCCTGACGCGGCAGTTGTGGTTTAAACTGAAACGATATCTTGTCTTCACTCCAGCCCTTTTGCTTGCTGAGCCGCTCGATGACCTGAGTCACATCAAAGGCGAAACTCAAGCCGCTACCATCATGATCCAAACCGGGTGTTGATGCGTCTTCAAGACCAAACAACCCGAGACTGCCCACAAAGTGTTCATCATCCAGCGCGGCACTTCCGTCACCACTGATAAAGATATCAACCGGGCAGGGGTTACCGGTTCCGGTGACGTTGTTGACATGCAGTACTCGTTTTGGTGTTTTACTTTGATTAACAGAGGCTCTTGCCGCCATGGAAACCCTGGATTTGCGTCGCCCCTGTGGCACCATATTCAATGCCAGAGCAGATAAATCATGACTCAGATCGGTGTTGATGTTGCTGGCTCCAACCACATCCATCACATTTTCAGCAGCCCGGCCCGGTGGGTTTGGACTCTCGGCATCCATCTCCGGGTAGCCAGGGCTGTAGGTGTAATTGAGCTGCTCTGTGGTGCGCACATCTTTGACTTTTAAAGTCTGCACCTCACCATTTTCATCATGAAAATCAAATTCAAAGTTCAGCCAATCTGAACTTGCCGGGTTGCTGTGCCCCGCCGACTCCACCCACACCTGCCACATTCTGTCGATATTGGCATGATGTAACCAAAATATGGGATCCAGCGCTGCTGTTTTGGTATTGCCCATTGCCCCGTTGATATAACCGTGCACAACGTCGTGTGGTAACTGCTCCAACTGGCCTTTTTTACCGCCTGAGACGGCAAACCCGGTAATACCTCCGCCAAAATTTACATCTTCAGAAGTATTGGTAAATACGGTTTCATCAAGGGCTGGCCAGGGGTTTACGTACCTTTTTTGCAATACATAGTTTACCCGACCCTCCAGCCACAACCCCGGATAATCGGCGTTTTTGCCCTGGCTGTCACCAAACGCAGGAGGTATGGTCATCGCCTGTTGTTGTTCAGCTATGCTGATCCCGGGCCTGAACGCTTCACAATAATTCCAGAAGGGAAGCGTCCATCCGACAGGACCACCGGCTTCCACTACCGCTTTTGCCACCGTAGCTTCAAAGTAGTACAGATACATGCGGTGCCAGGGTAAGAAAAACCAGGTGCCGTGCTGGCAATTATTCCAAAAGCCGCTGTCGATAGTGGATTGTTTAGGTGGGTAGTCTGTAGCCACTTCCCAAAATTGTTTGGTACTGGTGTTTATTACATAGCCGTGGACAGCCCCCCAATACCACCAACTGGTTGGATCGTTAATACTGCGCTGCTTCATCACCTCTACGGCTTTGGAATACCAATGCAGCGTCATATCCGATGCAGATAACTCATACACATTCTTTCTGACTTTCATCCTTTTCTCCTTTTGAATATGCCAAAATGTGAATCAGCAAAAACACAAAGGTAGTTTAAATTACCCAAAAAGCAAGATTAATTTCCTTTTTCAGACTGAAGGCATTTAAGGTACTCAGCCCCCTGATCACGTCATTCTTCGATTCAGCAGCACGGCCCCTGGTCCCGCAGCGGCCAGTTCATCGTCTTTGTTGTACATAGGGCAGTTTTTCATGGATAAACAGCCGCAACCGATACAACCGGTGAGTGAATCCCGAAGGGCTGTCATGGCTCTGATGCGTTGATCCAATCTCTCCCGCCACTGTTGAGCCAGCTGTTGCCAGTCTTCCTGCGTGGGCGTACGCATATCCGGTAAGGTTGCCAGGGTTTGTTTTATTTCTTCCAGACTAATTCCCAGATTTTGCGCTGCTTTAATTAACGCGATTCGACGCATTACATCTTTGTGATAGCGACGTTGATTGCCGGCATTGCGGGAACTGTGGATCAGTCCTTTTTGTTCGTAAAAGTGCAAAGCAGATACCGCAACGCCACAGCGCTTGGCCACTTTTCCTGGCACTAACAAAACTTCCGCCATTGGCTTGTCCTCAGAAAAGTTAAAAAAATTAAAAAAAACCTTTACCTCAACTTAACTTGAGGTTTTAGCATGACACCCAACTTAACACGAGGAACCTAAAAATGAACAGTAAAAAGCCCGTCTGGCGACTTGCCGCAAGCGTTTTAATCCAGTCATTGCTGTTGGCCTGGCAGAATCCTACATTTCACCAGGTGTCAGCGCGCAAATAATTTTCATCAGAAAGGAGAAGGACAATGTATTTAGAGCATTTAAATATGGTAGTGACCGACATGCAGCAAAGCTTAAACTTTTACCGCGCAGCCTTTCCGGAGTGGAAGGTACGAGGCGGCGGTTCAGATGACTGGTATGGCAAACCCCGCAACTGGTTGCATTTTGGCGATGATAAACAATACCTTGCCTTATCTGACCACGGGGAAGGTCAGATTCGGAAGCATCAGGGGGCGCAGCCCGGATTGTCACATTTTGCTTTTGTCGTCAGTAATATCGATGCCGTGCGTAAAAGGCTGGTTGAGGCAGGATTTGAAGTCAGCAATCCAGGTAACCCTACAGAGCATCGCAGCAACCTGTATTTCAGGGACCCGGACGGCTTCGAGATTGAGTTTGTAGAATATCACAGCGACCTGATGGCGCAGCGCAATGATTATAGTTAGAACGCATTTCCGGGAGCAACATACCGTGGGGTCAACGAATACATATCCAGGTATTGTGCCACTCTCGGAGATTGATGGTGATTTGGTGATGCACCATGGGGTAACCAATGGTGCCAGATAATCAAGTCCCCCGCTTCGGCCGCAATCGACTTATGGGGAAATTGGTAAAAGTCCACCTCATTTGGATCTGTGCCAGAAGGCAAACTGTTGATCCAATTTTGATAGTTAAGATGAAACCCGGGGCATACAGTAAACGCACCTTGATCTGCAGCTACGTCGTTGAGATAAACGATCCCCTGTGTTTTAAAGTGCATAGGGAAGTTAAAGTCGACATCCAGATGCAGCTTCGGTCCTTGAAAGCAGTGTTTGTGGCTTTCCGGAAAATTAATACTGTATTGGTCTCGGGTAATCACCAGATCCTGACATTGCCAAACCTGTTGGAATGCGTTTAAGGCGATTTTCGATTGTCGAGCGATTTCCAGCTCAGGCAAATCAAATTGTCTTTGCCAGATGGGCCCCTTAGGAAGATTGTGCCAGGATTCACTATCGTCTAAAGCGAATCCTTTGCGTTGCGCGAGACTATTTGCAATATCCAGCGCAGTTTCCCGAGCTATAATATTTTTGACAATGACATAGCCATACTCTTGCCAATGTTCTAAATCAGAAGAAGACAAAGGTCCGGGAAGCGATTGGTGTGAGTTCTTTTGCAGGTTTTCTGACGACGCTAACCAACTGCCAAGTAATGAACAATACCGGTTTGCTGAAAAGCTTTTCTGTTGTTTGAGTTCTCGCCAGAGCTTTTCCGCATTTGCGTTACAGGAATGTAGCATGTTCATATAAACCTGCATTCCCAAGCCAACAGCATCAGAAAGCGCACGTGAGTATAAACAGTCCCGAAGATCACCATTAGATTTGTTGAAGTAAACCTCTATTTGTCGTTGCAGAAAAGCTACCGCTTTCTGTTCGTCTATCATCTCAGTTTTTCCATGCGCCAAATCCACAACTAAACTCCATTTAAACAGAGGCTTTAACAGGCATTACTTCTTCTTTTCTGACACCCACAGGTTAATTGTGCCTTTGACTACCACTACATCATTTTCATCGTAGGCCGTTACCGCTACCGGTAAATCTCCCACCTGCCAGTGGTTGTTGGGCAAAACGGCTTCGCAGCGAATATCAGAACCCGCTTTGGCAGTATAGTCTACTGTCATGCCTTTGGGTATCCAGCGCAGGTGTTTGGGTATTGAAGCTTCAGCCATGAAGCCCATCGCCATTTCCAGACCATTACAAATTGCGATAACGTGCACGGTTTTTATGTGGTTTTCCACCGAACGGCGCTTCTTAATAAAGCAATGACATTCACCGGGAGCCAGTTGAGTGATCAGCGGTTTGATCGTGGCAAAGTAGGGCGCTTTGCGGCAGGCAACAAAAGAAAACAACCGGTTTCCCATGGGATACTTTTGCAAACGCTTATACAAACGCATTAAATAATTATCAGACATGGCTAATATCTCCAGATTAATTGCTGCGACATTAACACGTCCGACCAGTTAAATGAAGTCTTAGTTATCGTCCTTTTTGGGTTCCTGCCAGTCCAGGTAATAGTTGAGCTCCCCACTGTTATACATGCGCTGCATTTCATCCTGAAACGGTATCAGGAATACAGTGGCTTTCGCAGATTGGCGGGCCATCGCCAGGAACGCTGATGGCACCTGAACTTTATATACCGCAGGCTCCAGCAGTTCGGCATAACCGCTGCGCTCGACAGCGATAGCAATGGCCTGGTCGCCCCCCATCACGGTATCCAGCCGGCCTGACACCAACATTTTGAACAGTATATTAAATTGCGCAGATTCATAACGCTGAATATTCAGCGCGTTATCCACTTGCGCAAATAGCCGGGCGCCTTTTTCTTTGCCGACAATTTTATTGTCCAGATCAGCAAAGGTGCGAATGCGTTCAGCTTCGCCGGAACGAACCCAAAAAGCGATGTTACTCCGGCTATAAGCGGGTTGAATGAAGTGTAAAAAGGCCTCGCGTTCCTGAGCATGGCTAACCGAAGTCAGAATATCCACCCGTCCGGCTCTGGCCAACTCCAGACAACGTATCCACTCACAAGGTGAAAAACGGATTTGCAAATTGAGTTTATCTGCCAGATGCAGCACCAGTTCAACGTCGCGGCCACTAAAGCCTTGCTCCTCATAAACTGAAAAAGGCGGGTAATTGGGGATACCGTAAACCAAATAGTTTTCCGCTTGCGCAGCCTGCAAGGATTGCGCAATCCAATGTAACGACAGACAGAGTATTATCGGGATCATACGGGTCATTAGTAAAGCGTAATAGATTCTGCTTAAAGGGCAATATTCAGAGAAGAAACTGCGCAAAAATTGCTTTAAACTGCTCTCTTAAATCTTGTCCTGGCACAAGGATAATGGAGTAGAAATCATATATGACAAATAAAGCAAGTACTTACCCTGTCGGCACCCCCGGAATCCCGTGGGGAAAGTCTGAAAAAGCACAATGGCTGGCATTACAAAATATAAAGCGCAGCTACCAGCAAGAAGTGCTGGATAAAATAAGGTCTTTGTCGTCTCAATGGCATGTGGAGCAATATGGTGCGTTGAGCTACGACCTGGCGCGCTACCCGCTGTTTGTACTGACATCTGCGTCGTGGCAAGCATCCAAACCGACAGCTTTGGTTACCGGCGGAGTCCACGGTTATGAAACCAGCGGGGTCCACGGGGCTTTGTATTTTCTGGAACATTGTGCTCAAAATTACACAGACAGTTTTAATCTGATTGTCGCGCCCTGTATCAGTCCCTGGGGTTATGAAACCATCAACCGCTGGAACCCGGCCGCGGTGGATCCCAATCGCTCTTTTACCCCCGGCGCACCTTCCGAAGAAACTCAGGCCATCATGGACTACCTGAATAAAAACAATATTAAACCTTTGGTTCACGTGGATTTACACGAAACCACAGATACCGACAACTCTGAATTTCGCCCGGCACTGGCAGCCAGAGATGGCGTGACACATGACAACTGGGATATTCCTGATGGATTTTACCTGGTGGGTGATACAGAACGTCCGGAAAACGCATTTCAAAAAGCCGTTATCGACAATGTGGCTAAGGTAACCCATATCGCACCTGCCGATAAAAATGGCTGCATTATTGGCGCGAAAATCACTCAGTTTGGGGTAATTGAGTACCAATGTAAGAAAGCCGGATTAAGCACCGGTATGACAGACGCGCCGTATGTCACCATTACCGAAGTGTATCCCGACAGCCCGAAAACCGACCCGCAAAATTGTATTGAAGCCCAGGCTGCTGCGGTCAATGGTGCCCTGGATTACGTACTGGCGAATCATACATTTTAGCGGCAAACAGATAATTTTATCGTCAGCATAAAAAATATTCGTTTTTCATTTTGACCATAAACAGTTAATTTTTTGCGCACATTAAAAGTGTTTCAGATGGTCTGAAACACCTGTTAACTGAGATACGAAATGAAATTCAAATGGTTGTTCTTACTTGCAACTCTGTCTGCTGGCGTTAATGCTCAAGAGATGCCGGATGCTGGCTTTTTGCAAGACACACTCGATTATTGCGTCGAGTATTACGAAGGTGAAGAAGTAACTGACAAAACCATTTTGGGTTGCGTTAACGAAGAGTTAGACGCCTCTGGTTATGCTTCTTTTCCTACACTACAAGCGGTAAAAGACTTTATCGCTCAGAATAAAGAAGACTAATCCAGCCTTTCTAAGTGCGCCATAGCCTGTTCGGATTTGGCGCACATATACCGGGTTATGCGACTATGGTCCGGTTTCCAGCCCATTAAAAATCGCTGATAGTCAGCCCAGGCAAATGCCAACAAGCGACGCCATTCCGCCTCCAAAGCAGTAAAATCAATTGACTGTTGATAGTGATTTAACGCTGCTTTCAGCTGTTCAAAGTAAAAATCTTCATACTCTTTAGACTGTCGCTGCAGTGCTTCGTTGTCCAGACTGCTGGCCAAAAGCAGTGCCAAATCTTTCACCCCAACACCACCTCCCACGTACTGAAAATCCAGTGCGGCCACCCGAGTGGGTTCACCAAAACAAAAGTTAGCCAGCTTGGCATCGCCATGGATCAGGGTTGTAAATCGGGCATTGTTGAGCTTTGCATCAATTTCATTTGCACGACTTTTTAGCAAGCCTGCCTGCATGTTAGCTAACTCATCAGGCCGGGTGCCCAGGTGCCAGTAGCCGCCGACAGGCCAAAGATCGCTACTGGTATGTTGCATAAAGCGTGCATGAAAATACGCCAGCCAGCGCAAACAAGCATACAGTACTGAACCATCATCCTGAGTGTGTCGGCGGGGATACCCGGCAGCGTCGAGATCTTCTAATATCATGGTCGCTGCACTCGCGGTTTCAGGGTCCGCCGGGCGCCATTGCGGCACCCGGCAGTGTGCATCACACAAGGCGGCGTAATGCTGATAGAAGTGCTGTTCAATCCGGTAGGACTGCAGTTTTCGCTGCTCGCTCAGGCTGCTGTTCCAGCCTCGCGGGTGTTGCATCACTGTAGGTGGCGCAACTCTTTTCACGATAATGCTGTGCCCGTCACAGTTGCGATAACGAGCGATCTCACCAAAACCACTCCACAAAGGCTGCAGTGTTTCTGAATATTGATATGCCACTCCCTGAATGACCACCGGATGGTTTGCAGGCGACGCGACCTGCGGCTTTGAGTTGGGGAAATCTGATGTTGCCATGGTAACTGTGACTGATGATGTGGCGCTCATTGTACTCTTTTTGTCTCAGAATGTTACAACCGCACCTGTGTAATTAGACAGCCCTTAGCCATTGTGCTTAAATTTTCGATTACAACGATAATAAGGAACACCTTAATGAAATCTGCACTCTTATCATTGGCTGTGGCCGGCTCACTGCTGGGCTTTGCCGCCCACGCTGAACATCATAGTCAAAACAAAATGCTCACTGAAGGCATCGATCCCAATCTCACTAGTGAACAGATCACTAAACTCTGTGACGACATTTTGGCTCAGGCCCAAACCAGTTTTCAGGCATTAGAAAACAGCAGCGGCCCGGCGACACTGAAAAACGTGGTGGGTGCCTACGACCAGATCATCGACAATATGATGCCGGTGAGACACGTTTGGCATATTCGCGCAGTACACCCTGAGGAGTCTATTCGCGATGCGGCCAATGCCTGTAGCGAAAAGCAATCTGACTTCTTCACGCAAACCGGATTATCCAAAGGCTACTATGACCGCGTAGCGGCCATCGATTTAAGCAAACTGGATAACACTGAGCGCTTTATGGTGGAATCCGCACTTTCCGATTTCAGGCGTGCCGGGGTGGATAAAGACGAAGCCACCCGCAATAAAATCCGTGCCCTGCAGCAGGAAATTACCGAAATCGGCAACGAATTTAACAAAAATATCCGCAGTGATGTGCGCTATGTCGAAGCCACAGTAGAGCAACTGGATGGCTTACCGCAAGATTACATCGACAACCATCCTGCCGACGAAAACGGCATCATCAAAATCTCCACCGATTATCCGGATTTAAGCCCGGTAATGACTTACTCCACCAGCGACGAATTGCGCCATAAACTCAGAGTGGCCGCCCGTTCCAGAGGTTATCCGCAAAATGAAGCGGTGCTGAAAAAGCTCATTGAGAAACGCCACGAACTGGCCAATATCCTGGGCTTTAAAAATCACGCAGAGCAATCCATGGACGACAAAATGATTGCTACCCCCGAGAATGCCCAGGCCTTTTTAAACCGGGTTGGTGGCGCACTGCAGGAGCCGGTAGAAAAAGAACTGGCGATGTTACTTAAGCGCCTGCAAAAGATTAACCCCGACGCTAAAGAGGTTCAGGTCTGGCAGGCCAGTTATCTGCAGAACCTGATCCGTCAGGAAGATTACGCCCTGGACTCCAAAGAAGTACGGGAATACTTTCATTATGAGAAAGTACGGGACGGCATTTTCGGTCTGACTGAAGATTTGTTTGGTGTGGATATTCAACCCTGGGAAACCGCCACCTGGCATGAGGATGTCGAAACCTACCAGATTATGGAAAATGGCAAATTGCTGGGACGATTCTACATGGATAACCATCCTCGCGCCGACAAATACAAACACGCAGCCCACTGGACGTTGCGCCCGGGTATCAAAGACAAGCAAATCCCCCTGTCAGGCCTGGCGCAAAACTTCCCGCGGGGCTTAATGGAGCACGGCCAGGTAGAAACCTTTCTGCATGAATTTGGCCACCTGATCCACAACATGTTTTCCGGCACGCAAAATTGGTACGCCATCACAGGTATGAGCATGGAACGCGACTTTGTTGAAGCGCCATCACAGATGCTGGAAGAGTGGATTTGGGATTACGATACGCTGAAAACCTTTGCTTCTAACGAAAAAGGCGAAACTATTCCTAAAGAACTGGTGGCGAAAATGAATCGCGCCCGTGATTTTGGTCTGGCAACCGGCACAGCCACGCAAATCTTTTATGCTAACTTGTCGCTGAATTACTATAACCGTGAGCCTGATTCTTTTGAGTTAGATCCGCTGATGTTAGATATTCAGAATAAATTTGCCGCCTACCCGTATGTAGAAGGCACGCATTTTTACGCCAATTTTGGTCATCTGAATGGGTATAGCTCCAACTACTATACTTATCAATGGTCTCTGGCCATTGCCACGGATTTGTTCTCCCGCTTTGAAAAAGAAGGGATGCGCAACAAAAAAGTCGCTGCCGACTATCGCAACATGGTGTTAGGCGCAGCCGGAAGCAAACCTGCTGCAGATTTCGTGGCGGATTTCCTGGGCCGCGAATTCAGCCCCGATGCTTACATCAAGAAGCTGCAATCCTTATAAATAATTCCGGGTGAGCGCCCTGCTCACCCGCTTTGTTTGTCGAACACCGATCTCTTCGCGTTTTCCCTAGCTGAGTCTCTATAACTGCTGTGAAAAAATTTCACAAGCCAGGTTAAATATTTCAAAAACCACGTCTACAAGACACTCAACGAAGGAATAAAAATCCCGTTAAACCGTTGAATTATTGGGAGTTGTAAGATTTTTCCTGAGTTGGTGTGATATCTGCAATCAACGGAAACGGGAGTTTAACAGTCTCCCGATGTGATACTTATTTTTCCGGAGGAAAAACCATGACGATATTTAAATCACTCTTTTTTAGTTCGCTCATTCTGTTGCTGGCTTCTTGTGCCTCAATGCAGCCAACCCCCTACACGATGGCGCCCGAAAAAGGCGACTTTGGTTACACGCACACCAAGCTTACTGACACCAAATACCGGATCACGTTCCGCGGCAATCGCGTTACCGACAAGGAAACCATCAGAGATTACACCTTGCTGCACGCCGCAGATCTGACTCTGGAGCAGGGTTACGACTGGTTCTACATCGACAATCAAGATATGGAAACCAATAAAAAACGCGTTCAAACCGGTACCAATGTGGGTGCCACCACAACCGCCACCAGCACGCGATGTGGGTTACTGGGCTGTACCACAGTGCATCACCCGCATTACACCGGCGCAATCATTGAATCGGAAGAGATCACAAAAGACCATGTGAACGTAATGACTGTGTCTATGGGTAAAGGTGAACCCACAGACCCCAACCGGGTTTATGATGCCAAGGCACTGGCAAAAAACATTCGCTCGACAATCTAAAGCGTTTTGATCTAATAATTAAACACGCAGTAAATACGGCAGGTAACAATGAAACAAGGACTCTCAGGTTCCACCCATTTCAGGGCAATTGTCCTGCTGTTATTCACCCTGACGGCGGGGTTGACTGGCTGTGCCAGCCAGCCTTCGACGGCTCAGCACTGTCCGGACCCTGCCCCGCGTGAGCTAAACGACGACAACATTGTGGTGACTACCTCTCAGGGCACCACAGAAGTAGAACCCACCGTGGTGGGATACCGGGAGCCTGAATCGGCAGATCCGGCCTGCCTGTATTACGAAGACCGGTTTGAGGGCTTTAACCGTGCAATGTTCAGCTTCAACGACAGTCTGTACCGTTGGGTTCTGATCCCGGTTGCTGATGGCTATGTTGCAGTTTTTCCCGAGCCCGTGCGCAATTCAGTGGGCAACTTTTTCAGTAATATCCGGGAGCCGCTAAACCTGATCAACCACAGTCTGCAAGGCGACGGCGAAGCAGCCATAACCACTTTGGCCCGCTTTGCAGTAAATTCCACCCTGGGTATTTTGGGTTTGTTTGACCCCGCCAACCACTGGCTGGATCTGCCGCAGCAAAAACAGACCTTCGCCGACACCCTGGATTTTTATGGTGCTGAACCGGGAAGTTATCTGGTGTTGCCTGTGCTGGGCTCATCAGATGTGCGCGACGGTGTGTCAGTGGCAGTTGAAGGTTTGGCCAATCCCCTGCACTACGTGAGTGACGATCCGGAAACCACGCTTTTGCTGATTACGCAGGGCGTCCACGATTTTAGCCAGCAATCTGAAACCTATCAGAAGCTCACCGAACAGGCGCAAGATCCTTATGTCTTTTTCAGAGAGCTGTACCTGCAATCACAGATGCGTGATGACGCCACCAAACAACCCAAAAAGGACTAAGCAATGCGCCAGTTTAATCGTTTTGTCATTGCCAAACCCTGGCTGATAATCAGTCTGTTTTTAGCGGCTGCGCTGGCAGCAGGCTATTTTGCGCCCCAATTCAAAATTGATGCGTCAGCCAATACCTTGCTGATGAAAAACAACAAAAACTATATTCAGACCAAAATAGTGGCAAACCGGTTTAACCCGGTGGAATTTGTTCTGGTTGCCATAAAACCTAAAGAGCAGGGGGTTTTTAGCGAACCCACTTTTAATCTGATCACCCAGCTCAGCCAGCAGTTTGCTGAGATGGACAGAGTGAGTAGCACCACCTCCATTTTGAATGTGCCGCTGCTGTCACAAATTTCCGAGCTGAATGCCAACATTAATCCCGACGACTGGACCTGGCAACAGCAGCGTTACGCCCCGGAAAAAATGGCCACCATTTTTGATAATCATCCCTTGTTCACCGATTTGCTGGTCAACAAATCACAAACAGCCACCGCTATTCAAATCGTGTTTCAGGATAACCCGGCGCTGGCCAAACTGGACGCAGAAATTTTAGCCATTGAAAAACACGCGTTAACCCGGACATTGTCAGACCAGGAAAATGCCCAAATCGCACAATTAGAGGCGCAGGCAGATGTCATAACCCAACAACTGAATAAACAACGCCAGGCAGAACTGCAAAGCCTGTACGATGTAGTGGCTTCCTATCAGCACGAAGCAGAGTTTTTCATTGGTGGCTCTCATGTATTAGGGCAACAGTTAGTGGAAATCATCAGCCAGGATCTGCAGTTATTTAGTGGTATTATCGCGGCCACCATCGCCGCCTTGTTGTTAGTTCTGTTTCGCCAGCTGCGCTGGGTTGCACTGCCGGTAGCGTGCTGTGGCATCAGTGTCCTGTTGGCCATCGGCGTGTTCGGCTTTTTCGATTTACGCACCACGGTAATATCCGCTAATTTTATCGCACTACAAATAATCCTGACCCTGGCTATCGTGATCCACCTGAGCGTCGAATATTTGCAATTAAACGCTGACAACAAAACCGAACAGCACAGTGAACTGGTCAGTCAGACCATTGGCAATAAGTTCAAACCCTGTTTATTTGCCGGATTAACCACCTCTGTCGGCTTTGGCTCGCTGATATTTAGTGGAATTCAACCGGTGATCAGTTTTGGCTGGATGATGATAGTGGCGATGGGTATTTCCATTTGTGTCAGTTTGCTGCTGTTTCCGGCCCTGTTAATGCTCTTCGGTGTATCGAAACGCCAACCCGAACACACGATTATCAGCAATCTGATGCAAGGTTGTTATGGTTTCGTAGTGCGATTTCCCAAACTCATTTTGCTGGCGGGCTTGCTGTTAGCCCTGTTTGCCGGCAGTGGCTTTATGCGTTTGAACGTCGAAAACAGCTTTATCAATTATTTTGCCAAGTCCACCAGGGTTCACCAGGAACTGTCGTTTATTGATAAAGAGTTTGGCGGTTCCACTCCGCTGGATGTAATTTACCAGATCCAGCCAGCGGAGAATGCCAATAAGGACCTGATTTTAACCGCAAAGGATATCCAGAATTTGCAGGTTATACAGGCTGTATTACGTCAATATCCCGCAATGGGTAACACCTCATCGGTGGTGAACTTTACCCAATTAGCCAAACAAATTAACAACAATAAACCCCTGACCGAATACGAATTATCGGCTTTGTATATGCTGCTGGATGACTCCCTGAAAGACAAACTGGTGCAGAGCTACTTTTCTGAAGAACACCAGCAATTGCGGATCAGTGCCCGCATTCAGGATACAACCGAAAACTTCACCCGTACAAAATTCCTGGCCTCGTTGCAGCAAGATATTGAGGCGCAAGGCATTGATGAACAGCAGTTTTACATTACTAACTTATTTGTTTTATATCAGGATATTCTAAAGCAGTTGTACCAGTCACAAATCCTGACTCTGGGTTTAGTTTTTGTGGCACTGACGCTGGTATTGCTACTGGTGTTTGGTTCGATTAAGGTTGCCCTGATTGCTGTGATTCCTAACATTTTAACCACCGCCGGTGTGTTAGGTGTCATGGGCTGGTTAAACATTCCACTGGATATCATGACCATTACTATTGCTGCCATTGCCATGGGGATCGCGGTAGACGACACCATCCATTTCGTGCATCGCTACCTGCAAGGTCAAAAGGCAAACTCGGCGTCTGATGCTTTAAAAGACACCTTTCACAGCACCGGCTTTGCGCTGTTTTGCACCACAGTGGTTATCGCAGCAGGATTTTCTCTGTTGAGCTTTTCGGATTTTGTCCCCAGCGTCTTGTTTGGGCTATTAACCGCCGTCGCCATGCTGCTGGCCTTTGTTATCGACCTGACATTACTACCGGTGTTACTGAAGCGCTTTGTCACTGTGAAATAGTCAGGCTGTCGCTGAACAATCAAGTGATTAATTTTTTCCGGGATAAGAAAAAGCCCAAAGAACAATGTTCTCCGGGCTTGTGAGCTTGACACTTGCTGGATTCACCAGACCAAGACCTGGGAAGCTTGTCATCGCCGTACCCTAGGTCAGCTACCTTTACAGTAGTCTCTCTAGCCGGATATACCGGAACACTTAAATTGTAGCTACAAGTTGTAAACGTATAAGTTCTCATTATGTGTACGGTAAGGAACATAGACACCGCAAAAAGAGAGCGTTAGCGAGTCCGGTGGAGGACATGCCCCATGCCTTACCTTTTCATTTATCTGACTACATGGAACTGGTCGATATCACGGGCAGAGCTATCTTACCCAATAAACGCGGCGCAATTGAAGAATCAACGCCTGCGATATTGGAACGTCTTAACCTCAAACCTGAGCAATGGCAGGAACTCACCACTCAATTTGAAGACTGTTTTCATCATGCTGCAGGCAGTGAATCTTATCTTGAAGCCTATCGACATCGACACAAACTAAAACGACTCAGGGATAAAAACACCGCTAATCGATTATTTGGCTGACAATCACTCCCTTAATGCCAACATAAAGCAATACGCGACTCAAAAAGTTGATTTTTTAGCCGTCCGGCTCGGTTCTCAGAAAACCAAAAACAAAATCATGAAAACTGGATCACACCACCCTTAGGATGGCTGTCTTGATTAGTTATAACACATGGGCTAAAATTAGGAACGAAGTGACGCAGCCCATGTGTTAGCGTCCCAGCGAGCAGCGCGAGCGCCTTTAGTTTTTTGTTAGGTTGCGCTTTTCGCCAATTGCCCACCACACCAACTTTCATAATCAAAAGCCTCTGGGTGATTGATTAAATTTGTCGCTCTTTGTGCCCACAAACGAACCTTATGGTTTTTAGAAGCATAACCTAATTTAATGAATTCTCTAACAGAGGACTCATGTGTGGAATTAAATTTACTTCGAACTGAATCACCTACCATGAAATAGAGTATGTGAAGAAAATAGTCAGCATTTGGACAACTAGCATCTGAAGCATAGCCAATAAAATCGTCTTCGAATCCTACCCAAGCTAAGCTCAAATCCCAATCTTGGCATGGTTCGATTGCGCCTATCGTATATGCCCATTCTTTGACTTCATAACTGCTTGGGTTCCAAGGGTCGTTAAACATAGTGCAACCTAACTACTAAATTAAAGGGCAAATACTTGTTGGCTATACTGCCTGAGGAACGAAGGCCAGCCAACGGGTATTTGTCCACGTTTAAATTTTCTTGTTCTAAGGCATAGTGCACAACCGCATGGCCGGAACCGCCTTTTGAATCATAGCCCGCCCAGATTTCACCCCATGAATATTTTCCGGTGCTGTAGCCAATGTCAGAAAGCCACTTCTCCGTATTTTTCGCTCGCAATTTTTCTTTGTCTTCGCTGAAGTCACTCCAGCTGGTTCCATATAGTTCAGGGTTGCTTATTGAAATATTTACGCTTTGAAGCTTTGACTGAAAGAAACAGAGGTTCAAAACTATTTTCTCCCCATTTATTTCAATAAGCGGTAGTGCATACCAAATATACCCATTTTCCATGTCTTGTTTATTGACATCGGGAATCACTGCAACTTTAGATTCAGATAGATCTGATGAGAGGATAAGTCCATTTTCTAAATCAAGTCTAAATTTTTGCACGGGATTCCTTTGCCTTATAACTGCCGCAATAAACGGCGAAAATTTATTGGCTATAATGCCCGAGGAACGAGGAGCAGCCAATGGATTTTTGTCCGGGATTAATTGCCTTTGTTATATGCGCTATTGATTAGTTCGCTCATGCTCACTTGGCAATTCCAAAACAAATAAGTCTTTATTGCAAACTTTACATGTGTAGTTGGCTTTTAGTTGGTAATTGACACACATGAAAAAGAATCCATAAACCTTTTTACCTATTCTTACGAAAGTGAGTACGAATGCGGTCACAACCATAAGACCGATTGTATAAAAACCACTGTTAATAAGAGCCATATCTATCAGCAACTCGGCGACTAAAATCACTACTACTTTATTCTGCTTTTCCGAGTAAGCCACGAAGATCGTTATGAAGGCTATTAAATATGCAAGGAAGATGGAGTTCTCTACAAGGTAAGATGCAAACCAAACAGGTCCGGTGAGAAGAATACTTAATATCAAGAATCCAACTGCATCAATTTTGGAGATCCAAAAGTTAATTTTCGGAATGGTATATTTGCCGCAGTGCTTAACAAACAACTTCAATATTTCTGAATCCCATTAGCATATAACATTTTTATCGACGACAAATGTCCAATAATATCGAGACATTTGTCGTTTTTTCACATTGACACAATTTAAGCGCAATTTTCCCCCCTGTAAACTCAACAGCTTAGGTTCGGGCGTTTTTTCAGGTTGGAGAAAAACGACAAATGTCGTCTATCAAAAGAAATTTGACAAAAGTAGGGTGGCTGTAAAATTTGAACAGTATTGCTTGTTGGTTTGAACAACCTTCTATTCAGCATACTTCCAGATACACGATTGATTGCTTTAGGGTATTTGCTGACCTGGTGTCGACGGGCGGGAAGTTGAATCATCGTCCGGTTCGTCAGTTTTTACAAAATTTATTACCTGAAGGTAAAAAGTTAGCAGAGCTAAGCGGTTACCGCAGCATCTATAAAAATAATACGTTTCGACTAATAAGCACATGAGTACCGATACTTTTGCCGCTTTGTCTTTTACAAGCCAAAACAATGCTGAAACAGAGACAGCATATCGAGAAGTCACTAATGAAGCGTTAATCAACAATAACCAGCTGTCGATCCGGTTTTATTGACAATTTTGTTGTCTGCTGTGCCAGCAACAGAGCATTCCCGCAGCCTGTAAATTTCACAATCTGGCCTTGTAAAATATTCCGGCCGGTCTTCAACCTCACCCATAAGATAAAAACATACTGTTAAATATCAATAACTTAAATATTGGCAAGATAGTTGAATTAACCCTGACGAAACTCATCACGCAACACCAGGAGTCACTATGAACATTGATATTGCAAAAGGTAAATGGGATCAACTGACCGGTAAGGCGAAACAACATTGGGGCAAGCTGACCGACGATGAAGTCAAACAAATCGAAGGAAAATTCGAGAACTTTCACGGTGTCATGCAGGAAAAGTACGGCATGACCAAAGAACAAGCCCAAAAAGCCTTCGAAGAACTCAAAGCATAAGCATTCAGGCATCGACACGAAAACCCGGACACCGCTTCCGGGTTTGTTGAGGACAAAGACACTCAGGAGAGCACCATGAAAAAAACGCTAATGGCACTTATAATCAGCACCAGTATCACCCCTTACGTTGCAGCAAACAATGACACCGATCAGGAATATTGGTGGTTTGGCTTGAGCGGCGAAATGTATAGTCCCGATGAAGACCGACCCGGCGCACTGGGTTCAGGTTGGGGGTTCGGTGAAGAATTTGGTTACCGGTTCAACGCTGACTGGGCAGGCCGTATCGAGCTTACCGGTCTCAATGCCGATCTCGAGCGCGAACGTCTGCAAACCGGCGATCCTGTCAATGATGCAGGCATGCGCTACGGCGCTGACGTTTTGTACTACCTCAATAGTCGCGATACCTACGTATTTACCGGTCTGAAACGGGAAACATTGGGTGATGAACCCAACCTGTTAAATCTGGGTCTGGGTAAACACTGGCGTATCAATGACAGTTGGGCCTTGATATCCGAGGCAACCTGGTATCGGGAATTGGGAGATAACCACAATAATTTAGGGGCCAGGTTGGGGATAGCCTATAAGTTTGGGCATAGCGCACCCGCGGCAAAACACAAAGACGATGACCAGGATGGTGTCGCCGATTACCGCGATAACTGCCCCTATTCAGAAACAGCGGCGGTCAACGCTGATGGCTGTCAGATAGCGGAACCTGAAGATGCAATTAACACCGTTACCTTTACCGCTTTTTTTGAACACGACAGTGCTGTGGTGCAAAAGCAGGACAGTGAGCAACTCAAGGCATTCGCTGCCAGAGCCCGATTTAACCCCAAAGCGACGTTGCGCATCGAAGGGCACGCTTCCCGTCCCGGCACCAACGAATACAATTTTGATTTGTCCAAACGCCGCGCTGAAGCGATTAAATCTCTGCTGATAGAGCATTACGGTGTTGCCGCGGATCGCATTACCGTCGTTGCCTATGGCGAAACCGATTTATTATCCAGCCAAAAAACCATCTTTGCTGAAAAGCTGAATCGCCGTATTGAAGCCACCCTGACAATTGAGGAATAGGCGCATCCGGTTCATTGATTCAGGCGGAGACGGTGTGTTGCAACACTGTTGCCGCCCCAATGGCGGGAATTCTTTGCTGGAAGGGGATTACTTTAACAAATGTGGGTCAAAGGCATGGCCCAGTTTTTTGGTCTTAGTTTTCAGGTAGTGTTTGTTGTCTTCGGTGATACCGTGATCGATTGGCACACGTTTGATTATTTTGATGCCCAGGTCTTTTAAGGCGGCAATTTTTTTGGGATTGTTGGTCATAAGCCGAACTTTTTTCACTTTCAGCGTGTCCAGCATCACCTTACAGATATCGTATTCCCGCAGATCCGCATCAAAGCCCAGATGCTCGTTTGCCTCCACGGTATCCAGCCCCTGATCCTGCAGGTTATAGGCCTTGATCTTGTTGAGCAATCCGATACCACGACCTTCCTGACGCAAATACAACAGCACGCCCCGGCCTTCTTTGACAATATTTTCCAGTGCTTTTTCTAACTGAAACCCACAATCACAGCGGGTAGAGAACAGGGAATCTCCGGTAAGACATTCAGAGTGGATACGAATAGGCACCACATCTTCTTCCTGCCATTCGCCATACGATAAGGCCACATGCTCCTGATGACTGGCAGTATCTACAAAACCGTGGATCATGAACGAGCCAAACCGGGTAGGTAATTTTGCAGAACTTACAAATTGATACTTAGGAAGCAGCTGTGACATAGGTATTAACTTCAGTTTCGGAGTAGACCCGATATGATAACAAATGGGGTCAATTTCAAGTTATCTGATTATAACTTTTAAAACTATTTAGTGCTTCAGGTTTTGCCACGCCATAGCCCTGCGCAAAATCTACGCCGATTTTACCCAGCTCCACCATGATCTCTGTGGACTCCACGTACTCTGCTACCGTGCCGATGCCCATGGCCTTGGCCACGTCTTTCATGGAACACACCATCGCCATATCGATGGGGTCCACCAGAATGTCTTTGACAAAGCTGCCATCGATTTTTACAAAATCTACCGGCAGTTTTTTCAAATGCTCATACGATGAAAAGCCAATGCCAAAATCATCCAGGGCAAACTTACAACCCAGTTTTCTGAAGGTATTGATAAAATCCAGGGTCTCATCCATCTTTACGATAGCGGTGCTTTCCGTGATCTCAAAACAGATTTTTTCATAGGGAATGTTGTATTTCTCAAAGGCATTGAGGAAATACAGTTTAATATCTTTATCCCCCATCGACAGCCCGCACAGATTAATATTGGCCTGACTGAGCTCATGGAGATGTTCCGGGTGGCCGGATAACCATTGCAGGTAGCGATCCACCACCCATTTGTCGATTTTGGTACTGAGGTTATAGCGCTCCGCTGCCGGTAAAAAGGCAGCCGGAGGAATAATGTTGCCATCATCACCCTGAATTCTCAGCAATATTTCGTATTGGTGTCCTGCGCGGCTTTTCTGCAAAGACTGATAGTGCTGAAAATAGAGAATAAACTTATCTTCATCCAGCGCCTGATTAATTAGCGTGATGGACTCCAGATCAGCCTCGTAACGCTGCATTTTAGCGTCTTCACTGGAATAGACATGGATTTGATTCCGGCCTTGTTGCTTGGCCAGGTAACAGGCTGAGTCCGCCATACTCATCAGTTGCTCGGCACTGTTAATGCCCTTGCGGTATTCCACCAAACCAATGCTGACCCCCAGGGTAAACATGCGATTGTCCCAGATAAAACGATATTCCTGGACCACATTTAACAGTTTTTTAGCCACGGTATAACCAGACACGGCTTCATCGCCTTTGAGCAAGACCGAAAACTCATCGCCTCCCATACGCCCTAAAATACCGCGATTCATAACAATATCGTTGAGCTTTTGCGCCAGTTGTTTGATCAGTACATCACCGGCCTTGTGACCACAGGAATCATTGACAATTTTAAACTGATCCAGGTCCAGATAGAGCAAGGTGAGCTCCTGTTCCTGGTTTTTCATGGCGGATAACGCCTCGGTCAACTGGCCTTCAAAATGGCGACGATTATAGATACCGGTCAACGAATCATGGGTGGCCATATAACGTAAACTAATATCCGATTGTTTGCGCTCGGTAATGTCCACAATGGAACCAAACAGCAGTTTGATATCATTTTCTTCGCGCATTTGTACCGAAATCGAAAACCAAAACTCCGTGCCATCCCGGCGGACCCCTTTGACTTCTTTTTCGATACAGCTGCCTTCTTTAATGAGTTGCCCGATCAGGATGTCCCGATCTTCTTCATTGGCATAAAATTGCGTGGCATGACGCACTTCCTGTAAAAGTTGTCGTTCATTCTGATAGCCAAACAGGTGACACATCGCCGGATTAACCGAGATTAGCTGACCATCCTGCGTGGTACTGAACAAGCCTTCTGCAGAATTGCGGAAAAAGTCGTAGAAGCGTTGCAGATCGGCGATGGTGCTCTTTTGCTGCTCGTATTGACGGTGAATGATCACCTTTTCATGTGCCTCTACAGCAACAGCAATACAGATAACGCCTAACAATATCAGCAGGTTAAATCCGAGATTGGAACCTGTATTCAGTACCTGTCCGTCAATAAACAACACCGTATGCGTCAGCGTGGTCAAACTGATAGCCAGCCAGCCCGCGATATAAAGCTTATTGGGTAAGCTGTTAAACGGGTTGCGATACACAATGGCCAAAAACAATTGCAGCAGGATCACCGCTGCACCTAATCCGGCCGCCAATACAATTTGCCAGTAAGCATCCGGCCAAAAAGCAATGACAATAAAGGCGATGGCGCACAGATAGTTCACCAGTCGCCAGTACCCCGGCATACCAATCAACATGGCATAGGACACTTTCACTGCACAATACACTGACAGTGCCACCAGCCCCAGCGAAAAGGGCACGATATAAGCGGTAAACCCGGTCGCCTGCCCCAGTACCCCTTCATTGTTTAAAAACAATACCAGAAATACCAGGTTGGCGATGGCAAACCAAAAACGCACCGGACTCCCCAACATCAGATAGGTGAGCAGAAAATAAGTGCCCAAAATCAGCAGTGCACCGGTAAACACCCCGATCAATGCCAGATTTCGGGTCTCCTGTTTGATGAGCGCGGTGCTTTTCCAGAAGTTGACATTGAAGACCAGGGGACCGTCGTCTTTGATTCGAAACACAATGTCAAACTTTTGCCCGAAGTCCAGCTCAAAGGGCAACGCAAATTCACGATAGTTAAAAGGCCGGTTCGCAAAGGGGCGATTGGCGCCAATATTCGCGGAATGCAAAATACGGCCTAAATCATCCAGGATAAAGATATCGACATAGTTGAGATTGGGATTATTAATGATCAGGGTATAGCGCGATTTTTCCAGTGACTCATAGCGCAAACTGGCTTTGCCCCACAAACTCTGTTCGGGTGACAATACTTTTGGCAGATCAGCAACTGACCATTGCAACTGGCGATTCTTAATATCTGACAGTTGCACCTGATCATCCGTCGTTTGAAAACTCAAATGAGCACTCAGATCAACATGCGGATTGCGGTCATCCAGTATCAGCACATCGGCATTTGCGACAGCAAATATCAAACTGCACCAATGACACAACAATATGATTGCGAGCTGCTTCAGAACGTTTCCAAGATTACAGTAAATTCACACAGGATAGCATAATACGATCAGACTGCTGTATCTGATAACAAGATCGCACAAAAATTCTGCAATTGCCCTGCGTCCTGTGCGCCCGCCGATTCAACCCAGGCGCTTTCAGACAGATGCTCAACAAAGATCAGAAACTGTGCGCCGTTCATGTCAATGAACCATTGTTCGCGGTCGGCCCCCTGTTCGTGCTGCTTGATTTGCCACTGCTGGTGCGCCTGCAGTTGGGTCAGTTGCAACGCCAACCCCTGTGTATCGCTGGCCCAGCCATAATCCAACATGAATAATTGCATAACGGTTGTGTAACATTCGTTGTACTCAGGTTAGCCGGAATTGTAGCCGATTGATGCCAAAAAATCCGACTAATGGCTAATAGCAATATGCTGCCTGCCCTCTATATTAACAGATTACCGTTGGTGCAGAGATTTTACCCTGTTTGCTATGCCTGAAATGGCAAAAATACAGATGTGGTTTAGTATTAATCTGGCACGCAATAAGATTTTGAGAAAATCGCTCTTAGCCCGTGATCAGAGCGCTGAATTTTCTATCACCAGGAAGGCAGAATCATTATGAAACTAGGTTTTGGAAAGTTAAAGATTACCACAGAGCCGGATACCGGCGTCGAACTGCAGGAACTCAGAAATACCACCCAGGCCCTGCAACGCTCCTTTGCAGTCATTGAATTTGATCCCCAGGGTAATATTTTATCGGCTAACGATAATTTTCTGGCCACTATGGGCTATGCCCTGAATGAAATTCAACACAAACATCACAGTATGTTTTTGCGCCCGGGAGACAGCCAACATGCCGATTATCAGGCTTTTTGGAATGATCTGCGCGATGGCCAATTTCAAAGCGGAGAATACCTGCGAATCAATAAAAATGGCGACGATGTCTGGATTCAGGCCACCTATAACCCCATTTTAGATCAGCAAGGAAACGTCTATAAGGTCATCAAGTTTGCCTCCGAGATCACCCGCCAAAAAGCCCAAAGCGCCGAATACGAAGGTCAAATCAATGCCATCAGTAAATCCCTGGCAGTGATACACTTTGATTTAGATGGGCGGATATTGTGGGCCAACGAGAACTTTTTGCAGACAATGGGCTACGCGCTGGACGAAGTGGTTGCGCAGCACCACAGAATATTTGTTTCTGAGGAAGAAAAAAGCGCAGACAGTTACCGCACATTCTGGCAACAACTTAACAACGGCGAGTTCCAGTCTGGTGAGTTTCATCGCGTCGCTAAAAATGGCCAAAGCGTCTGGATTCAGGCGTCTTACAACCCCATCTATGACAGTACAGGTCAACTAAAAAAGATTATTAAATACGCCAGTGATATTACTGAGCAAAAGCTGAAAAATACAGATTTTGAAGGCCAGATAGCCGCCATCAGCAAAACCCAGGCCGTGATTGAGTTTAACACTGACGGTAAGATACTGAATGCCAATGAAAATTTCCTGGCCACCATGGGTTATCAGCTGGCTGAGATTCAAGGCAAACATCACCGCATGTTTGTGGATGGCGCCTATGCCAACAGTCCGGATTACCAGGACTTCTGGCAGCAATTGCGCCAGGGTAAGCATCAGAGCGGGGAGTATCAGCGCTTCGCCAAGGGAGGTAAAGAGGTCTGGATACAGGCCGCCTACACACCGATATTTGATGTTAACGGCGAAGTGCTGAAAATCGTCAAATACGCCACAGACATTACCCAACAAAAACAAGATTATGCCAATTTCCAGGGGCAAATTTCCGCCATTGGCAAATCTCAGGCGGTCATTGAATTCGATATGGATGGCAACATATTAACCGCCAACCACAATTTTCTGGCCACCATGGGTTACGAACTGGATGAGATACAGGGCAAGCACCACCGCATGTTCGTGGCACCAGAGGTCAGCGCGTCTGCCGAGTATGCGCGCTTTTGGCAGGACCTGAATGACGGAAAATTCACTACCGGTGAGTATCAACGGATTGCAAAAAATGGCCAGGATGTCTGGATACAGGCTTCTTATAATCCCATCCTGGATGCCGCACAGCGACCATTCAAAGTGGTGAAATACGCCACCGATGTTACAGCGCAAAAAGTACAGAATGCCGATTACGCGGGGCAAATCGCCGCTATCGGTAAATCACAAGCCGTGATTGAATTTAACCTGGATAGCAGCATTCTCACAGCTAACGTTAATTTTCTGCAGGCTATGGGTTACCAACTGCAGGAGATTCAGGGCAAAAAACACCAGATATTTGTGCCCGACGCCATCAAAAACAACCAACAATACCGGGATTTTTGGGACGCGTTGCGCGCCGGTGAATATCAATCAGGAGAATTTAAGCGGATCACCAAATCAGGGGACGATATCTGGATTCAGGCCTCATACAATCCCATACTGGGACTGAATGGCGAAGTGGCCAAAATAGTGAAATACGCCACCGATATCACCCAGCAAAAAATGATTGATGCCGATAATCAGGGGCAACTCAATGCGATAGACAAATCACAGGCCATTATTGAGTTCAGCCCTGATGCTACCATTCTCAAAGCCAATGATAACTTCCTCAACACCATGGGCTATCAGCTGGCTGAGATTCAGGGTAAAAAGCACGGCATTTTTGTCACCCAGGACTACCGGGACAGTCAGGATTATCAGGCATTTTGGGAAAATCTGCGCAAAGGTGAATTTCAGGCGGGCGAATTTAAACGCATTGCGAAAGACGGCTCTGAGGTCTGGATCCACGCCACGTATAACCCGATCTTCGATCTCAATGGCGAGGTGTATAAAGTGGTTAAATTTGCCATTGAGGTAACCGGCCGGGTCAACGCCGTCAACGCCGTCAGAATGGCTCTGGAAAACCTGTCTCAGGGGAATCTGAATACCACCATTCAACAGACGTTTATTCCCGAGTTTGAAAGTTTGAAAGGGGCCATCAACAGCACCGTCGATAAATTGCGTGAAACCGTTTTAGATATCAATCACTGCGCCTCAGAGGTGATGGTAGGTGCCAATGAGATTGCCCAGGGTAATCAGGAACTCAGTAACCGCACCGAACAACAGGCTTCTTCGCTGGAAGAAACCGCCGCCAGCATGGAAGAGTTAACAACCACAGTGCAGGAGAACGCCAGAAACAGTCAGGAAGCGCATGAGATAGCCAATCAGACCAAAGAAAAAGCCCATCAGGGCGGGCAAATCGTGTCAGAGGCTATCGCCAGCATGGAGTTAATTAGTCAGTCCAGTAAAAAGGTGGTGGATATTATTAATGTTATTGATGAAATTGCCTTTCAAACTAACCTGTTGGCACTGAATGCCGCCGTGGAAGCTGCCCGGGCGGGCGAAGAAGGCCGGGGCTTTGCCGTTGTGGCAACCGAAGTTCGCAATCTGGCACAGCGTTCTGCCGGTGCCGCTAAACAGATCAAAGAACTGATTCAGGACAGTGTGAAAAAAGTAGACGAAGGCAAACAACTGGTAAACAACTCAGGTGATACACTGGAAGAAATTATTCATTCTGTGGTTAAAGTCACCGAAATGATGAATAAAATTGCCCTGTCTTCTAAAGAACAGTCTACCGGTATCAGCGAAATCAATAGTGCTGTCAGCCAGATGGATAATATGACCCAACAAAATGCGGCCATGGTGGAAGAAGCCACGGCAGCCAGTGATACACTGAAACAGTTGGCAGTTAACATGACATCCAAGCTGAATTATTTTAGTCTGGGGGAACAATAGCAATCAGCCATAAGCACACTGATCCAAAATAATCCGCCGGAGTATTGATCAAGGTTACTGTTGTTGAACAACTCCGGTTAAAAACACTCACAAGCAGAGAGCTAACACCATGAAAAAGACCCGAAACTTTTTAATGCTAGCGCTTGCCCTTGGAATGGCCTCGACGTCAGCGACAGCTGCCGGGGATGCAGCCAAAGGCAAAGCTAAATCCGTAACCTGCCAGGCATGTCACGGCGCCAATGGTATCTCCATGATTCCTAATTACCCCAATCTCGCAGGCCAGAAAGAACTTTATCTGGTGGATGCCATAAAAGCCTATCGCGATGGCACCCGTAAAAATCCGGTGATGACACCAATGGCAGCGGCACTGTCAGACGATGACATTGCCAATTTAGCCGCCTATTTTTCCAGTCTGCCTGCAGGCGGATAAAAACGCCGCCACCATGCCTGTCCGCCAATCTCACTGAACCTCAGAGGCTTTCATGGGATTGGCTGTACCACTGACTCTGATCGAAACCGATAAGTCCCTGCACCAGGCCCTGTATCTTAATCTGGTCACTACGGGTGGTTTTGGTGTTATCCCGTTAACGTCTGTACCCAGGGAAAAACTGCAAAGCGGACTGCACGCCCTTATCGCAAATCACAGTCTGCTACCTCAGTTACGCCACCTTATTCCCCCTGAAACCCTTAGGATTTTTTACCAACCCTTGTTCAGTAATATAAATGAACCCTGTTCGTTTATCCGGGAAGGAAATTTAAATTACCACCTGTGTTTTTCGATGCAGGCGTTACCGGGTTTTTCTGAAGCGGTAAAGCAAATTTTGATGCAAAATTAATATGGTCTTTTTAGTGGTTAATGGCGTATAACCACAATAAATTTTTTTTGGAAAAAACCATGCTGACCGTACACCACCTCAATAATTCTCGCTCACAAAGGGTGTTGTGGATGCTGGAAGAGCTTAACCTGGACTACCAGATTGAGTTTTATCAACGTGACAAGAAAACCATGTTGGCACCCGCATCACTGAAAGAAGTCCACCCGTTAGGAAAATCACCGGTGCTGACCGACAAGGAGCATACCATTGCCGAGTCGGGAGCCATTATTGACTACCTCGCCAGAACCTACAGCAATGACGCTTTTCGTCCACCGGAAAGCAGTGATCAGCACCAGCACTATGTTTACTGGTTGCATTTCGCCGAGGGCAGTCTGATGCCGCAATTATTGCTCAAGCTGGTTATGCAAAAAGTGAAAGACAATGCCCAACCTTTTTTCGTGAAGCCCATTGCAGGGGCGATTGCCAACAAGGTGAATAAGAACTTCATAATGCCCAACATTACCCGGCAACTGGCCTTTATCGAAACCCATTTAAAGCTCAACGAGTGGTTTGCGACGAACCGGCTGACCGGTGCAGATTTCCAGATGAGTTTTCCGCTTGAGGCTGCTGTGCATCGCGGCCTGTGTAAAAACTACCCGTCAATTACTCAGTGGGTAGAGAAAATCCAGGCCAGAGACGCCTATAAAAGAGCGTTGACCAAAGGGGGGGACTATGACTTTGCCTGACAAACCAGTTAATTCGCCACTAATGGCTGTAATCTCTGAGTAAGCGAATAAATTCTTCACCATACTTTTTCAGTTTCGTCTGACCGACGCCGTTGATTTGCAACAACTCTTGCTGGGTGGATGGTTGCCACTGTGCCATTTCAGCCAGCGTCGCATCGTTAAACACCACATAAGGTGGCACGTCTTCCTGCTCGGCAAGCCGTTTGCGCAGATTCTTCAGCAGGGCAAACAATTTGCGGTCATAGTGTTTCGCATCCACCGATTTGTCTTTGCTAAAAGACAGGTTCAGACGAGGGACCGCCAGGGTCAGGGGATATTCCGCTTTGAGCACCGGCCGGGCAGCCTCGGTCAGTTTCAATGCTAAGTTTTGGGTCACGTCCTGACGCATAATCCCCTGATGAATAAGCTGATAAATAACATTCCACCACCAGGCGTCAGTTTGCTTTTGTCCGATGCCATAAACTGACAACTCAAACCACTCTGGTGGCATGTCTTTTAGTTTTTTACCCCGTAGGACTTCAATCACCGATTTTACCGGCACGGCCTGTTGCAGGCGCAAAATGCAGGACAGCACTTTTTGCGCTTCTTCAGTGGCGTCAAAGCGCTTGGGTGGATCCAGACAAATATCGCAATTGCCACAGGCTTTATCGCTGAATTCCGAAAAGTAATTCAGCAGCACCTGACGCCGGCAGGTTTGGGCCTCAGCAAAAGCCACCAGTGCCTGAAATTTGTTTAGTTCTACTTCCCGGCGCTGTGCATTTTCCGATTGGGCAATCCAGTCTTTATTGCGGGCCACTTCTTTTTCATCAAACAACAACAGCGCCTCAGCAGGCATACCATCACGCCCGGCCCGGCCCGTTTCCTGATAATACGACTCAACGCTGCGTGGCAGGTCATAATGCACCACAAAGCGCACATTGGGTTTATTAATCCCCATCCCAAACGCCACAGTTGCCACCACCACATCCACTTTGTCCTGTAAAAATTGGGACTGGGCCCACTCCCGTTCTTCTGTGGATTTACCGGCGTGATAGGCGGCGGCTTTAATGCCGTGTCGGCACAATTGTTCTGTCAGTGTGTCTACCTTGTTGCGGCTGTTGCAATAGACAATACCGCTGCCATCCTGTTGTTCCAGATACTTCAGCAATTGTTGCAGGGGCTTAAATTTTTGCGTCAGCAGATAGCGGATATTGGGTCTGTCAAAGCTGCCGCGCCAGACAAAGGCATCCTGAATACCCAACTGCAGCAAAATATCCGAACGGGTGGCGATGTCTGCTGTTGCGGTCAGTGCCATCACCGGGGTGTTGGGCAGAAACTGTTTAAGTTGCCCCAGTTGTCGATATTCGGGCCTGAAATCATGCCCCCAGTGAGAAACACAGTGGGCTTCATCAATGGCGATCAAACTCACCGGCAGTTGCGCCAATGAATGTAAAAACTGCACCTGCATTAGCTTTTCCGGTGAGACATACAGTAATTTACTATGCCCGGACGACAGGTTTTGCACCGCCTGCATTTGTTGCTGAGGAGTTTGTGTTGAATTCAGACACTCAGCGGTAATCCCCATCGCCGCCAGCGAATCAATCTGGTCCCGCACTAAAGACAACAGCGGGGAAACGACAATTGTCATGCCGGGTAACAGCAAAGCCGGGATCTGGTAACAGAGTGATTTGCCCCCCCCGGTAGGCATTAACACCAGGGTATTCAGTCCATTTAAGGTATGCTCGATGATGTCACCTTGCCCCTCCCGGAATTCGCGATAACCAAACACTTCCGAAAGTATTTGTTTGGGGGTCCGGAGGCTTTCAACCTGAACAGGAACGGTGGCAGTATTCGATTTCAAAGGGCTTCAGAATGATTATTTAATAAGTTAACAAGACAGCCATTAAAAATGGCAAAATGGCGCACCACTAAGTGTATGAGTTTTTAGCCCTGGCTTCATTAAAAACTTCACAGGAATTAGCATGCAAGAGACAAAATTAACCCAAAAAGCCATGTTGGATTTGGTCATGGATGTATTTGATCAACAACTGCCCTTTAACCGTTTCCTGGGATTGCAAATCGAGCGTACCAATTTTGATAAAGCCACCATCCGGTTAAACTGGCAAGACAACCTGATGGGCAACCCCTATCAAAAAATCCTGCACGGGGGTGTCACCGCAGCCATCCTGGATACCGTAGGTGGTTTAATGGCGATGCTCTACGTAGCAAAAGACCTGAACGATCTCACTGCCGATGAGTTCAGGCAGCGCATTGCCAGAATTGGCACCATCGACATGCGGGTAGATTATCTCAGACCAGGCAAAGGTGAAGAATTCACGGCAACCGCTGAGATGATCCGCAAAGGCAATAAGGTGGCGGTGTGCCGTATGGAATTACACAATGAAAAAGGCACTCATATCGCCTTTGGCACCGCCACCTACATGCTGTAAGTGGCGACGATTTGCGGTTTAGCCGTGTTAACGCCAGGAGCCGTACATGGGGTTGGGCAACAGGAACAGGCTGCGGCCATGCTCTGGCAGCAAAGCGCCAATATCTGCGTGTTCCTGGGTAACACCTGCAAAGTCTTCAATGTTATCGCCCACCTGGAACAAAATCTGATGAGGTTGAGCCCAACTGCGATTAATCTCCCGGGTTAAGGAAAAGCACCCGGCTTTGCCCTGGCGTACTTGCTGGCGACGCAGATCTTTATCGTTGTGTATGCCTGGTTGGCCAATCACCTCCTTATCCGCCGCCACCCGGCCCATCAAACAGGTGTTATCATTAGTCACCGGAACCTCAAGCGCCTGCAAGTTACGCCAGGTGTGGGCGTCCAGCGTACGCGGCCGATTGGTGATAAGCGCCACTTTACCCCCCTGTTGATACACCGCTTCCATAAAGGCTTTGGCGCCAGGCACTAATACAGCGTTTTCGCTTTCTACCCAGGCATTCCAGGTATCAGGAGCAAATCCGGTTCCCAGTGTCTCTGTTTGGCGTTGGTAAGCGGAATTGTCCAGAATGGTTTCATCCACATCCATCACCACCACCCAGTTGCTGGTTTCAGACGATACCGATTTGATGGCTTCTGTGGCCTGGCGGTACATGTCTTCGGTTAACAGTTGATATTCTTTGCTGCGGGTGAGCCAGGTTACCGCTGTCGAATAAGCAGGTTTTTCTGCAAACAGGGCGGTGGAAATTGCACAGTGATCACTAAGCATGGCCTCGGCTTCCATGTTGTCAAACTGATGCACCTGTATTGAATTACTGGCCACCTGGGTATTCATGCCCCCCACCAGAATATGATCGATAGGCGCCGGGTAACGCGGGTGACACCCAATAACATCGCGGGTTGCCAACCGGGTCGAGCGGTTTTCGCTGAACAGCAACCTTGACAGGCGATTGTACGGCGCCGACATGCGATGATTAAAATCGCCTAAAACCGCATAGGCCGTGCCCTGCGCTTCGCGCTGTGCAATCCAGTTATCGAGAATAGGCGCTTGCCTCGCGTAGATTTGGCAAGACTCAGAATCACTGCTCAGGTAATCATCTACAAAGCAGCCGCTTTTCATATGTACGTTTAAAATGTCCAGTGGTCCGTTAGGCGAAGCCACCTGGATGACTAGTCCGTAGCGCAAGCCGGGCATATCCAGCGCCAGCTCTTCAACATTGTCTGTTGCCAGTACAGCTACGGATTTTTTGACGGCAAAGGCCACTTTTTGCTGGGTAGAGGTAAAGCCACTGCCCCGGCACTCATAGGACTCGCTGTCCGGTCTTTGCGATACGATGATCCGCCAGTCACTGTCAGGAAAAATTTGCGCCATGGCTGTTGCCGAAGCGACTTCCTGCAGCGCGATAACATCGGCATCAAGACTTTCGGCATAGTGCCTGAGTGCAACAATCTCCTGTTCAGTACGCGGTCTGCACCCTGTGTCCTGGGGATACGCCAGATGTTCAATATTCCAGGTCGCTATCCTCACCGGCATGGTAACGTCAGTGGCTTGCACCACATCGTCTGCTTTTTCCGGCATGGCGAGTGCATTATTGCTGGTGCATCCAACGGTGAGTGCCAGCAGAGAAGCTAAGCCGAACAAACGCATTGTATTCATAAACATTGGCCTTTTTTAATCCTTTACTTAACTAAGCAACCTTCATTATGAAGAATTGTTAGGTCAACACAACCTAAATGATCCCGTCACCAATACCCCATCTTGCCTCTGAGAAAAAAGCGCAAAACCCAATTTATCGATAAGCAGTTGCCCATGTTAGCATCCGCTCATTGCGGGTTTAAGAAGCCAGCCTATGGCGCTTCTGGCTGCTGACACTGGCGTAATCGATAGTTGCGCAGATGCCCCCAGGCTATTGCCACAGAGCCCAGCACGGTCAACAGAACTTCGCCGGTTTCCCCCAAATAATCGTGCCCAAACAGAACAGCCGCCAGCAACAATCCAAGCCCTGTTACCCCAACGGTCAGCACCGCAGTCTGACTGTGTCTACGGTAGCCGACAATCAACGTAATCAAGCTCAGCGGCACAATGAGGTAAAGCAATCCGATGTGAAAAATCTCATCATTCAGTGCTAGCAGGCCGGTTAGTGGTGGCAGGATCAATAACAACAGGGGTAAAAACAAACAGTGCAGCAGACACAGAAATGAAAGTCCGACGGCTGCCTTATCGCCAATTTGCTGTAACTGCATTTTACTGTTTTCCTTATATTGTATTCGTCGCCTGTCACTGACAGCGACGGCAAATTCCGGTGATTTCTAATTGGGTATCAGTCATCAAAAACCCGGTGTTTTCGATGGTGCTGGTCAGTTGATGTACCAGATTTTCCGCCACCGGAATTTCTTCAACCTGCTGGCAAGACTGGCATATCACAAACATGGAAAACGGATGGTGCTGACAGGTTAACAGACTGGAGCAGGCCACATACTTGTTTGCCGATTGCAAGCGATGGACCAGTTGGATGGACTCCAAAAACTCCAGAATTCGGTATACCGACATCGCCATAATGGCTGGCTTGTTAACCTTGTTGTAAGCGTGAGTCAGCTCATAGGCAGACAGCGGACATCCGGCTTTGAGTAATAATGTCAGAATCCGTTGCCGCTTTTCAGTGAGCTTCCGGCCAGTGTGCTGGCAGGCACGCTTGTCGGCCAAAATAACATGGTCTGATAACTTCCGGCTCACGCGGTCCTCTTCTATTGGCAATGCTGTCGAATCTGACCTGACAGCAAGCAGTTCTGACTATCTGTTACCGGCCAATTTTGGGGTCATAAATGCCCCGGGTATTCGCAATGCTCACGCCGTTTTTAAAAAGTCAATTTGCTTTCCGTTTTGAGACAATATAACATCGCCCACAGTATGATACAATATAACATTACTTAGAGGTTTGGAATGCACAGAATTACCAAAGTTGCCGCCCTTATTGGCGCTTTGTTACCTGCCAGTGTGATGGCACAAACGATTGAAGGTGTGGTAACAAATGACAAAGGCAATGCCGTTGTGGGTGCCAACGTAGAGGTTGAAGGCGCAGGGATCACCACTAAAACGGATGCACAGGGACGCTTTGTGTTACAAAATCTTTCAGTCGGTGTGAACGAAATACACATTTCAGCGAAAGGCTTTGCCCACCTGCATCAGGATATTACGCTGAGCGATAATGCGACGCAGCAACTCGCGCTGACATTGATACGCTCACCGATAGAAGTTATTGATGTTGTGGCTACCCCTGTGCATATGTCGGTTATGGAATCCGCCGCGCCGGTCAGTGTACTGGGTGGCGACACGTTGCGCCGACAACAGGCAGCATCGTTAGGCGACAGTCTGGAAAAAGTCGCCGGTGTGCACACTAATTTTCACGCCAAAGTTGCCAGTACGCCAATAATTCGCGGTTTAAGTGGCCCACGGGTACTTATCGCACAAAACGGATTAGACAGCAGTGATGTGTCTCGCGTTGGTCCGGATCACTCTGTGGCTTCTGAAGCATCAACCGCACAACAAATTGAAGTATTACGCGGGCCGGCCACCCTGTTTTATGGCAGTGGTGCTATCGGTGGTGTGGTCAACGTGGTAGACCAACGCGTTCCCACTGATTCCAGTACCCGTGGTGAATGGTTGCTGGAAGCCAACTCGGCGGACGACCAAAAACTGGCATCGTTTAACGCCACTACCGGCACGGAATCCTTCGGCCTATACCTGGATGGTTACTGGCGCGAATCCAACGACTATGAAACGCCGGTAGCGCCGGAGTTGGAACACGATGAACATGATGAACACCACGAAGAGCATGGCAATGTGGTTGCCAACAGTGGTGAAGAATCCAATGGCTTTACTCTGGGCACCAGTTATCTGTTCGAACAGGGTTACATCGGAGTTGCGGTAGAGCAATTTAATCGTGAATACGGTATTCCTGGCCACAGTCACGGTGACGAAGAAGTGGATGTTTTTGCTGATCTGGAACAAACCCGGGTGCAATTGCAGGGTGAGTACAACCTGGATGGCGACTGGATCTCGCAAGTACAGCTCAGAGCCGGCTATACCGACTATGAACACGCAGAAATTGAAGAAAATGTCACTGGCACCACTTTCGAAAATGAAACCCAGGAATTGCGTTTAGATGTGATGCATGCCTCGTTTGGTGAGTGGAATGGCGGCATCAGCTTTCACTACAAAAACAGTGAAGTCGCTGCCCAGGGTTCAGAGGCGTTCACACCACCTTCAGAATCTGAAACCCTGGCGCTGGCCGTTATGGAAGAACGCCATTTTGGCAATGTGCTGGTGCAGTTGGGTGCCCGTGTCGAGCGTGTTACTTTGACGGCGGACAATGTGCTTCTGCCAGAGATTGAAGCTCACGGTCATGAAGACGAGCATGATCACGAAGATGAACATGATCACGAGCACGACCACGGCGACGAAGTTTCTTATATCCGTGTCTTTGAAGCAGACCATGAATTTACGCCTGTCAGCCTGTCTGCCGGTTTAGTCTGGGACTTTACCCCCGGCTACAACCTGGGTTTATCGGTTTCTCGCTCTGAGCGTGCCCCATCGGCATCAGAACTATTGTCTTTTGGCCCTCATATCGGTACCCAGTCTTATGAAGTTGGTGCGTTATTTGCCTTGCATCAGGACGGTGACGAAACCCATATCGAGTTAACCGAGGATGTTATTGATCTGGAAACAGCCAACAACATTGACCTGACACTGAGGAAAACCCAGGGGGAAGTGGGCTTTGTTCTCAACGCCTTCTACAACCGGGTAGATAACTACTACTATCAAATCAATACCGGATTATTCGCGGAAGACGGCCATGATCACGATCATGAACACGATCACGGAGACGAAGGCCATGATGAACATTCTGGCGAATTACCGGTGTATATCTTCCAGACTGACGACGTTATCCTGCACGGATTTGAAGCGCAGGTAGCCTGGCAGGCCACGGATACCTTCAAAGCGACTTTCTTTTCAGACTATGTCAGAGCCCGACTGGAAGACGGCGGCGATCTGCCGCGCACTCCGCCCCTGCGATTTGGTGCGCAGTTTAGTTATGAACATCAAAATATAAGTGCTCACCTGGATGTTACCCGTTATCAGGAACAGGACCGCATTGCTGACGAAGAAACCGTGACCGACGGCTACACCCTGGTGGATGCCAACATCACTTACACACTGTCAGCGATGGGTCAGGATATCGATCTCTACCTGAAGGGTACCAACCTGACCGATACCGAAGCGAGAGTTCACTCTTCGTTTTTAAAAGATATTGCACCACGCCCGGGCCGCAGCATTGCTGTGGGTATCCGAGGTTATTTCTAAATCTTTGCTAAAAATACAAAATAGGGAACAATTTATGACTAATTCATTCCAACTTAAATTGCTGGCGGCAGCGATCGGAACCATCTTGCTAACGGGTTGTGGTGACGCCGAAACAACGATTATTGAGCAAGATCCTATCGAAGTACCTGATGATGATCACAGCGATGACGACGATCATGACCACGGTGAACATACCATTGAGTCCATGGGTCGTCTGGCGGTATTGTCCGGTGAAAGTGCCAGTGTCACCATTTTGGATATCGAGCACAGTGAAGCGCTGGACAGCTTCGCCCTGATCCATGAATCTAATTCTCTGGCAGCTTCTGCGGATCTGCGTTATGCGGTAATCGCCAGCCGGGGTCAGGATTACCTGGGTTTCATCGACAGTGGCCTCTGGCGTGAAGATCACGGTGATCATCTGCATGACTACGAGCAGGCACCGGCTATGAGTGATTTTGAATCATCCGGCAGTCGTCCCACACACCTCGTCAATCACGATGGCCAAATGGCGGTCTTTTATGACGGTGACGCAGATTCCGGTACACCCGCAGCAGTGCAGGTGCTAACGGATCTGGACATCAGTAACGAAAACAGCGATTTACCGACGTTAAATTACACAATCAATATGCATGGTGTTGCTGAGCCTCGGGGTGAGCACCTGTTATCCACTATTCGTCGCGACGATGCTGAAAGCACCTCTGGTGCCAAAATTCTGCCAGACCAGGTTGGGGTTTATCACCTGCACGATGGTGAGTATGAGCTGGAGCAGACTCTGGAACTGACCTGTCCTGACCTGCATGGCGCGGCACAAAACCACGAGTTTGTGGTCTTTGGTTGTAGTGATGGCGTGTTGGTTGCGCATCAACACGACGACGAGTACGAAGCGGAAAAGATTGCCAATATCGACGGTCTGGAAGGCCTGCGTATCGGCACTATCTATGGTCATGAAGACAGTGAAACCTTTATCGGTATTGCCTCTGCACACGGCGGCAGCCACGCAATCCTGACCGCTATCAACCCTGAAGAAAACGAAATGGAATTGCTGGAATGGCAACCTGAAGCCAGCCCGGTAGCCTATGCGTTTTCTCACGGTGGTGAGCAATTCCTGGTACTGGACAGCGCCGGATTCCTGAACATTTTGAGTGGACATGAGCATGATGGCCATATGCACTGGGAGCTGGAAACCCAGTTAGACATCACTGAAGAGGATGTTGCCAACATGCCAGAAGGCATGAACTTCAGCCTGACGGTCGCGCAAAACGGTCACTATGCGTATGTTTCAGACCCTATCGCTCAGCATGTGTTACAGATTCACCTGGAAGACATGGAAATAGAAGGTGATATTGAACTGGACTTCGCACCATCCAAAATCACCTGGTTGGGTATTGCTGAAGAAGCAGAAGAGCACAACCACGACTAATCTGATTTATTCTGCTGTGCAAAAGGCCGTCGCTGTAACAGCGACGGCCTTTTTTATGACAAGCCTTTTTGCGGTCAAACTTTTTTGCAAATAATCTTGTGTATAAGCGCAATAGCCAGCCTAATTATAATCATCCATTAATATCAGTTGCGGAGGCAATCCGCCGCGTTCGGCATCAACTGCAATGGCGGTATATATGCTGCCCGCCTGCAAGGATAGCTGACCGGTTTCAATGGCGGCATCTTTGGTACCTGCCGCAGTCACAGTGACAAAATAATCACCCGCAGCCAGCTGCACATAACCGGTTTCCGTCAACATCGGGGTAGTAAAAGGCACACTGCTAAAAGCAGGATCGGCATTGTCGATGTCGCCATCTGTCGTCACATAGATATCAACATCACCCGCACCCGGCGAGGCGTGGAAGATACGCACCTGAGCTGCAGTGGCGATCCGACGCGGATTGTCCATTACGATGTCCAGCCCAACATCCGACAACACATTATTAGCTATCGCCGTGTAACTCTGGCCAATGGCAAGGCTGGCCGAAGCATCGTCTACCACCACAACGCCGTTGTTGTTTGCCGCCACGTCAATCAGGTAGTCCCCTTCGGTGACAGACAAATAATCAGTAGCCGCGGTAAAAGGTACGGCTTCAACCAGTACCACCTCGTTGTTGGCAATCACATCCACAGAAGGCCCGTTGGCAACCCCGTGTACCACCCGTAAGTTGGCTCCGGTGGCTTCATCCCATAGCAAAGATGACGCACTTCCATCGGCTACCAATAAGGTGACAGGCGAGTCACCGGCCCCCACGTTTTCAGTGGCAAACACCATAAGATCAGCTCCCGCCGTCAGGCTCAGCGTGCCGGAGTCATACACCAGGGTGTTGGTACCGGCAGTGGTGATTCTGATCTGATAGTCACCGGCGGGCACTTCCACCTGCCCGGTATACTCCATAAAAGCGGCTGTCGCAACGGGTTGCGCTGCGCTTAAATCATCCCCCGGGGCAGTAACGTATACGTCCACTAAAGGCGCTGCGGGTGCAGCATGAACCACCTGCAAACGCACATTACCTGGCGTCACTTCGCTGAGGTCATTTTCAATGACCAGCGGGGCAATGTTTGCAGTCGCACCGATGGCGACCACATCGTAGGTTTTATCATTCTGCAAGATTAACGAAGCATCAATCACAGTGCTGCTGGCGTTTGCCGGTAACAGGGCATCAACCTGAACACTGTAGGTGTCAGCAGGTACTGAAATCCACCCGGACGAAGTCTGATAATCCACGGCTTCGAGGTCAGCGAGTATGGCGCGATTGGCCATCACATTCACCAAAGGAGCGTCAGGTGAGGCGTGTGTGACCCTGACAAAGGGGTCGCTGGTTTCAGGCTCCGGTGCCGGTGGGGGCGGTGTCACTTCAGGCAACTTATTATCATTGTCTGAACAGGCAAATAATACTGAAGTACAAATAGCAGTGAGTAGTAGTTTGGTCATGCTCCTCATGGCAATATCCTCTTGTTACTGTTTATTTTCGAATAAAAAATTAGGCGAATAACAAGGCTAGCTACGCAGGAGATGACAGAGCAGATCACCAGGGGTAAAGGGCAGTACTCTGTAAAAAAGTATAGTGTTTGTTTTTGTGGGGCTGAGAATGGCCTTAACCGCCAGTGCTGTTAAGCACCCGCCAGTGTAGTAATTACGCGCGATTTAGAGAGTTTGAGACGCACCTTCATTGGCGGCCAGATTGGCAGAAATATACGACAACGTAAATTGCTGTGCCTCTACGGCGGAACGATATTCGCGAGCGGCAGCGATTGAACCAAAAGCGGTAAGCAGTACTTTTTCGCTTTTTTCTTTTAAATTCATGAGTTTTGACTCATCCAGCATCCAGAACAAAACGTCCATTGTATTCACTGACAGTTTAACATCCTTATGCTTAAGGCCTGTTGTATTTTGCAAATCCGTCGTCATATCCGTCAACCACACCATTTGTTTTGATGTCATCAGCATATAGGTTGAGCAGTGAACAAGCCGTCAATTAAAATGACAAAAAATGAATGTGAATAATGCACTGCACAATTCTTAATCAGAGATATTTTTTATCTCCAAGTGTGCAGTAAAGCTGACAGCTTAATTTAGTTTATTTCGCTATCACAAAGATCAATTCAACGCTTCCAAATCGCTGAATAGACTATATATTGTCTGTCTCGTAAACGTTTAAGAAAATACCCATGCAACGCGATCAAACTAAGGCCGGCGTATTGCTCGCTATTAGTGCCTACAGCATGTGGGGATTTGCCCCCATGTACTTCAAACTTCTGCAATCCATGCCCGCGCTGGAAATACTGCTGCATCGCATCGTTTGGTCAGTGGTGGTGTTGTTCGCGTTGATTTTAGTCTTGCGCCACCATCACAAAGTGCTCAGCGCCCTGAAAAACAAAAAAGTGGTAACAACTTTGTTGTTGTCCGGTTTATTACTGGCCGGAAATTGGCTGCTGTTTATCTGGGCGGTTAACAATGATCACTTACTGGACGCCAGTTTGGGTTACTACATTAACCCCTTGTTAAATGTTCTGTTGGGTTATCTGTTTCTCGGAGAAAGATTGCGTAAACTGCAACAGGTGGCTGTCGTTATGGCCACGATTGGTGTAGCGTTTCTGGTGATATCCGTCGGCAGGCTGCCCTGGATAGCGCTGGTATTGGCGGGCAGTTTTGGTGTGTATGGACTGATGCGCAAAAAGGTCGCAGTAGAATCCATCCCAGGCCTGTATGTGGAAAGCCTGATGATGTTGCCATTTGCCATCTGGTTTTGGTGGGCGATGGCGTCTCCGGCCAGCAACATGTTAAATAATAACAGTGAAATGAACCTGATCCTGATCGCGGCCGGGGTTGTTACCACAGCGCCCTTATTGTGCTTTACGGCAGCGGCCAGACGCATTCAATATTCGACGCTGGGCTTCTTCCAGTATATCGGCCCCAGTATCATGTTTTTGCTGGCTGTATTCCTTTATGGAGAACCGTTAGATGAAAACCGTTTAATCACCTTTGGTTTTGTCTGGTCTGCCCTGATCCTGTTTAGCTTTGATTCCTGGCGCGCTTACCAGATAAAAAACCGGCCTGTTCATCGGGAACTAGTCAAAGACTAACTGATTGCGCCCGTTTTGTTTGGCCTGATACAAGTTTTCGTCCGCCAGTTTGAGTGTCTCATCGGTGTTGCCGTTAAATCTGGCGGAAGCGCCGATGCTCACGGATACATTGATCTTATGAGTTTTATAACGGATTGCGGTAGAAGCAATTTCCTCACGCACGGCATCGAGCAATTGGCTGGCAGACGCCATATCCAGGTTTGACAAGTAGGCACAAAATTCCTCGCCACCAAAGCGCGCTACATAATGATACTCACAGTGTTTATTGAGTATTTGCGCTACCACCTTGAGTACGTGATCTCCGGCATCGTGACCATAATTGTCGTTTATCGCCTTAAAGTTATCCATATCAAAAATGGCAAAACACACAAAGCCCGGCGCCATTCTCAGATTGGCCTTAATGCGGGCAAAAAAGTGACGACGATTCGGTAAGTCGGTCAGGTAATCCGTATTGGCGGCATGTTTAATCGCCGCAACGTTTTCAATGTGTTCAATATTCTGAATTACCCGGCAAAAGAACTCTTCGTGACAGTAGGGCTTGCTGATGTAGTCGTTTGCACCACTTTTGATAAACCGCGCAGACAATGCAGAACTGCCTTTACCCGAAACACCAATTACCGCCACTTCATCTTTGCTGAAGGTGTTGCGCAACTCGGCCACCATTTCCACACCGGTTTTATTTGGCATGTTTTCATCGGTGATCACCAGCCTGATATTATTGTGTTGCCGCAACACAGTGAGACCTTCCTGGCCATCTTCCGCTTCATAGGTCACGAAATTGTGGCGGCGCAACAAAGATGTCACCATCGAACGGCTCAGGCGGGAATCATCTACCACCAGCACACCGATTTTTTTATTTTTTTCCAGCCGCAATAACAACCGGCTGAGGTAATCGTAAACCTGGGCATTTTCTTTGGGTATGTAATCCACCACATCTTTGGACAACACCCTATCACGGGTGCGCTCATCCAGCCGGCCGGTAATGACAACGGTGGGAATAAAGGCCTGAATGGCATAGTCGATGGCTTCGCCGTCTTCGGCATCGGGTAAGTTGTAATCCACCAGCGCACAGAGGTACTCCTCGGGATAGCTGGAGGCAAAGATCTGTTTCGCCTGCGCCAGATTCGCAGCTGTCACGGGTTCCAGTCCGGCTTTAGACACCAGATGGCTCAGTACTCGCATACTGGTGGGGCTGTCTTCGATAACGAGTACTTTGTGCTGCATCAGGGTCATTTTCTGCTCGGCGGTTTAGCGTCTAAGTATGCAATTAAATACCTGTTAAATGTTATTATACTTTAGTCAAACGTGCATAGCTCATGACCAGCCATTTGCTGCCAAATTCATCAAAATTGACCTGAATTCGTGCATGTTCGCCCTGACCTTCCATATTGATGACCGTGCCTTCCTGAAATTTGGGATGCTGTACCCGTTGCCCCAACTGCATACCGGAATCTTCAAACGCCTGGTGGGAAGCAGCGTGCTCATAGCGGTTGTAGACTGGCCGGGATATTGTTGTGCGCAGACGCACCTCTTCCAGACACTCCGATGGCATCTCTTTGATAAAGCGTGACTTAGTGTGAAATTTATCCTGCCCGTATAAACGCCGACTTTCCGCCCAGGTCAGATAAAGTTGCTCCATTGCACGGGTCATACCCACATAACAAAGCCTTCGTTCCTCTTCCAGCCGTCCCGGCTCTTCCTGGCTCATTTGGCTGGGAAACATGCCTTCTTCAACACCGGCCAAAAACACCAGAGGAAACTCCAGTCCTTTGGCGCTGTGAATGGTCATCATTTGTACCGCATCCTGGTGCTTATCCGCCTGAGTCTCACCGGCCTCCAGCGAGGCATGCGCCAAAAATGCAGCCACAGGCGTCATTTCATCCGCTTCCTCGGGTACCACAAATTGTTTGCAGGCGGTTACCAGTTCTTCCAGGTTTTCAATTCTGGCCCGGGCTTTCTCTCCCTTTTCCGCCTGATACATGGCATACAATCCGGAATGGCGAATAACGGCATCACATTGCTGTTCCAGCCCCATGTCAGCAAAATCTTCCTGCATGGTGAGCACCATATCAATAAAGCTCTTGATGGCGTTGCTGGCCCGCGAAGCGAGGCGCTTTTCGGCGATCATCAACATCGCGGTTTGCCACAATGACTGCTGATTTTCACGTGCCAGCTCCCGGATCTGACCCAGAGTTTTTTCACCCACGCCACGTGCGGGTACATTCACCACCCGTTCAAATGCGGCGTCATCCAGGGGATGATTCATCATACGCATATAGGCCAGTGCGTCTTTGATTTCCTGCCGCTCGAAAAAGCGCATTCCACCATAAATGCGATAGGCGATAGATTCGTGCAGGAGGGCTTCTTCCAGAATACGGGACTGGGCATTGTTGCGGTATAAAATGGCACAATCCTGCAGGGCGTTGCCCTGTTCAAACCAGGATTTGATTTTAGAAATGATAAATCGCGCTTCGTCCATTTCGTTGAAACCGGCATAGACTTTTATCAGCTCACCTTCGCCCTGCTCGGTCCAGAGCTCTTTGCCCAGGCGCCCCTGGTTATTGTCTATTACCGCATTGGCTGCTTTCAGAATCACACCGGTGGAGCGGTAATTTTGTTCCAGCCGTATGGTTTCAGCACCGGGATAATCCCGCAGAAAATGATGGATATTTTCGATGTTGGCACCGCGCCAACCGTAAATTGACTGATCGTCATCGCCGACAATCATGGTGTTGTTGCCTTCGCCACTGAGCAAACGCAGCCAGGCGTACTGAATATTGTTAGTATCCTGGAACTCGTCCACCAAGATGGCGCGAAAACGACGTTGATAATGGGCCAGAATCTCGGGGTTGTTCACCCACAGCTCATGAGCCCGCAACAGAAGCTCGGCAAAATCCACCAGCCCGGAGCGATCACAGGTTTCCTGATACACTTTGTAAATCTCAGCCATTTTTTGCTGCGTGTAGTCATCCCGGGTATCAATCTGATGTGGCCTTAAGCCCTCGTCTTTGTTGCCATTGATATACCATTGCACCTGTTTCGGGGCCCAGTGTTTTTCATCCAGATTCATGGATTTCAAAATCCGACGGATCAACCGATACTGATCATCCGAGTCCAGGATCTGAAAGCTGTCAGGCAGATTTACATCTGCATAGTGAGCACGCAGCAGGCGATGGGCCAGACCGTGAAAGGTGCCCATCCACATGGTATGCAAAGAGCGCCCCATTAACTCTTCCACCCGACCACGCATCTCGCGGGCAGCTTTGTTGGTAAAGGTCACGGCCAGAATGTTGTGCGGAGCCAGCCCCTCAACATCCATCAGCCAGGCAATTCGGTGCACCAAAACCCGCGTTTTACCACTACCGGCACCCGCCAGCACCAACATGTCCTGGGCCTGTGCAGCTACGGCACTACGCTGTTTGTCGTTTAAGTTATCCAGTAGTCGCGAGACGTCCATGGCACCCCTGTTTTTATTGCCTGAGGAAAAGAAGTTGGGGCATTATAATCAAAAGCACTGGATATTTGTACAATTGTATTCCCGTCCGGGCAATACAGCACATGACACCAGGCGCTGCCCGGTTCAACAACCGGGCAACTCAGTTGCGGTATCAGCGTTTGTACAGGGCCTGCATCGTCACTGAATCCAGAGCGTTAGCCTGCACCATATAACCGGTTAGGGCCGCCGAGGCATCCGGCGATAAATCCAGCTTGCCAGGCAAGGCATAAACGGTAAACAGGTAGCGATGCGCACCGTCGTTCACCGGCGGACAGGCGCCACCAAAGCCAGCGCTGCCGTAATCATTGCGCAGTTGCATTGCCCCCTTGGGAAGATGTTCATCACCTACGGCACCGGCTCCGCTTGCTAAGGAAGTGACCTCAGCCGGAATATTAACCAGCTGCCAGTGCCACCAACCGCTGCCGGTGGGCGCATCCGGGTCATAGGCGAAAACAGCGAAAAACTTAGTCCCTTCCGGTGCACCTGACCAGGTCAGCTGTGGCGACTTATTTTCGCCGGAACATCCAAAGCCATTAAATACCTGAGCGTTTTTAAGAAAAGCGCCATGAGACATGTCTTCACTAAACAGTGTCATTTTTGCCAATGCAGGTAAAGACAAAGCAGCCATAGCGGACAACACAAGCGTTTTTTTAACTAACGATTTCAAAACAGACTCCTATTGAAAAATACGTTAATGAAAGATTCCGTTTGCCAGTTTGTCAGGAAATAATCTTCACCGAAAGTGTTTTAAGGTTTTTCAGAGGAAATGCACTCTTCATTAACCAGCGCTTTCGCCTTTTTCTGCTCGTGTATTGTTTGCCACAGAATCGGCGCAATGATCATCAGCATACCAACAGAAATCCAGATATCGATCGCTTCTTTAAAGATCCACCAGCCCACCAGTGCGGCAAAGATCAATCCGGAGTATTCCGCCAGAGCAATCGCGCCTGCTTCCGCCCTTCGATAGGCCACAATGCAGCACAACTGGTAACCACAAACACAAATGGCAGATCCCACCACCAGCACCAGCATTGAAAGATTCAGAGGTCGCCAGTCCAGCAAGGCCAGCGCCCCCATCAGTGGTATCGATAACGTGGTTCCCCAAAACATAATTGCCAGTGTCGGTGTGCTGGCCGGGATAAAACGCACCAATAAATTGTGACAGGCAATGCAAAGGGCCGCTGCGAGTCCGGCAAAAATCCCGATGCCGCCACTGTCGGGCTGCAAAGCAATGATCACGCCGGAAAAACAAAACACAATATTGAAGATTCGGTATTTGTGCAGCGGCTCCTTAAACCACCAGGCCGCCAGCAACAAAGTGAGTACCGGGCTGGCGTAAAACAACACATTCGCAGTCGCCAGCGACAGCTCCGTCAATGCCAGAAAGACACAGGCACCACCTATCGCCGTCAGATTTGCCCTGAAGGTTTGCACTCTGGCACGCCGCAATATTCTGGCATCTTTGGGTAATTGCAGGAAAAACGGCAACAGACAAAGTGCCAGCAAGCATTGACGTAAAAACAGGTACTGGTATATGCCACTGGAACTGGCAAAGGCCTTTACAAATACGTCGGCCCCGGTGGCAAACAGGTTTCCGATCAACAAAAAACCAATGGCCAGCAACAGCGCAGAGACCACCGGTCGCCGCCAGATATAAAAAAGACGCTTATCCACGACTATCAGCTACCCGTTATGATCAGGTTTTCTTAGCATGGCAATGTGGGGAATATCGTCTTCAAGATAGACATCAGATACCGCTGCAAACTGGTGCTTGCCATAAAACCCCTGTAGATGTGCCTGGGCACTGATTTTAATGCCATGTTCCGGCCAGTGCTGATGGGAAACCTCCAGCGATTTTGCCACCAGAGTATGACCTAGTCCCATGCCGCGATGACTCTTCGCATTAGCGATACGGCCCAGACTGGCGTATTCAGGATAAGCGGTGTCTGGTGCCAGCACTCTGGCGTAGGCCGCCAGTACATTACCGTCCCGGATCATCAGATGTTGGGTAAGTGGGTGTTTATCCAGATCATCGACGTCCTGGTAATAACAGGTTTGCTCCACCACAAACACCGCGATGCGCAGTTGGTAAATGTCGTGTAATTCATGGACTGACAGGTTTTCAAAGGTTTTAACAGTAATTTGCATGACTCATAGCATTGCTGGGAATAGATGGCGGCAAGCTTAGAGTGTCGTTGCCCTGCGCGCATTAACAATTGTTAACTGACCCAATCTTTTTTTAATGCGGCTAAAGCTTATCGGGGTTATCCCAAGGTAAGACGCAATGATATGTTGCGGCAAACGGGCCACTAAATCCGGATAGGTATCGTAAAATAAAGCCACTCGCTGCTGCGGAGAGTTCAGCAATAAAAACTCTTCTTTACCTTCTTTGTGCATGTAATATTCGCTGACCACACTTAAATGAAACGCCTGCCATTTTGGGCATCGCTTTGTCAGTTGCAGATACTGCTGACGCGGAATTTGATACAGCACCGAAGGTTCAAGCGTTCTGACACTATAGGGATAGGGTACATTCGACAGTAAACTGCGAAAACCAAATATCAAATCCTGTTCCCAATACACTTCCTTACAAAACGTTTTGCCCTGGGTCGTTTCAAAAAAAGCATAGAGCAAACCTGACTCAAGCAGATACAGATATTGCTGTTGCTCATGAGCCCGCCATAGGGTGTGATTTGCTGGCAGGCTTATTTTGCGCACCTGCTGTTCCAGCGCGTCAGCGTTTAACGGGCCATCATAGTGAGTGCGCAGGCAGGCACTAAAGCCACTAACCTTGGTATGTACCGATGATTTAGTCATGTAACTCAGGTAGACGGGGTTGCTTTGATCTGTTTTACCACGCCTGCCTTTTTAATACCAACGCCGCTGTTCTGCGGCTTAGGCTTTCACCATACTATCCAGTTTGCGCTGCACGTTGTCAGGAAATTTCACCTGTTGCCACAATGCCTTAACTACTGACGCGGTATCCTGCCACTCACCTTTCACCAACCAGTCAATTAATGCACACGGATCACTGGGAAATTCGATGGCCTCGCCGGGAGGCAGATCCAACCATTGCTCCAGCTTTTCCTGATCCAAACTCATCATGATCTGACACAGTCCCAACGCATCCAGCGTTTTGGCATTAGACAGTTGCTCAAATTGCCCGTGCAGCGGCTTGATTAACAATTTTTTACCCAATTGCAGACATTCACTGGACAGCTCAAATCCACCGTTGGCAATAACCCCGGCGCAACTATGTAACGCCTTGTGAAAGCCCGCTTTGCTGGTTTTACACCAGGAGATATGACCCTCATCCCGCTCCTGTTCAACGTCGGGATGAAAACACATAAAGTTGTATTCACTGAGGCTTTCCAGCAAGGTAGAAATCTCTTCCAGACTTTCAAAGGGCAGATAAACCAGATAATGACTGCCTATGGTGACATCAGAAAGCTGGTCTTCGATAAACGGCGGCATGATAGCGTGACCAAAGTGATACCAGTGCACCCCTAAACTCATTTGCGTTGGCGCAAAATTGTTCATAATCAACCGGTCAATCACACTTTGCCCGGCTTTCGGTACATCATGTGCAAAAGCCGCCTGATGACTGATAGAAATAGAAGGGACTTTTTGTTGTTTAGCAGCCCAGGCACTGACCGGCTCAAAATCGTTCAGCACCAGATCATATCCGGACAAGTCTAACGCTTTAACATCCTTCCACAGTTGTATTGGCCTTGCCTGAGTAACGGTTTTAAAGGGGTTTACCGAACCTTCTGAGTGAATAAAGGTCAACCCCTTGCGGGTTTGAAAGTCCCCAAAAACCTCCATATCAAAGTACTTTTCTTTGGCGCGCCCGCTAAACAGAAAATCCACCTCGACATCCCGTCGTTCTTCAAAGGCTTTGGCCATCACTCTGGCACGCGTAGTATGGCCGTTTCCGGTGCCCTGGACACCGTACAATATTTTTAATGTCATGTTGTTATGCTTGTCTGTAGAACCCGGTTAAATTAGGCAAGAAGATTGATACTGATAGTAGAGATGGCGACGCCAAGTGTTGCACCCGCCAGAATGTCACCGGGATAATGAACCCCTAACATAATGCGAGACAACGCAATCAGACTGGCCCAACTATAGGCCAGTACAGCGAAAGACGGATAAAAGTTGGCCAGTAATGTCGCCATTAAAAAGCCCGCCGCCGTGTGACCGGACGGAAGACTGAATTTATCGGAAGGTTGTACATGAGCCATAATGTCACAGCGGAAATCACATGGACGCGCCCGTTTGAACATTTTCTTCAACATAACGTACAGGGGCAATTCCATCGCGTAGGCTAACAATCCGGTGTATAAAAACAGCGCTCCATGGCGAGGTTCAAACAGCCATAACACCAATGCCAGAATCAGATAAACATGACCATCGCCGCTTTTCGAGATGTAGCGAAACACAGTACAATCCCGTCCAGTACTCTTACTAAACAACCATTGGAACAACTGTAAATCGACGCGTGTAATCAGGTTCATCGTTTTGTTTTACCAGTCAGTTTCTGTCAATCATGCAATCGCGGTAATCTCATTACAGGCAGTCTAGCGACGATTTATTAACCTGTGGTTACACTAAAAAGACACTAATATGACAATCTTTTCGCCAACCGGAGAGAAAGCCAAAAACTCTGATTTAATAGGCCTGACAAAGCGCTTAACTTGGCGTAGACTAAGAAAAAATTGCCCTTTTGAGGTCTGACATGGAATACAACACATCTGAACTTTGTGACTTATTTGCTGACAGCATTGATGTACTGGATCCGATCTTCATCAGCTTTGGAGGCCGGAACTCCTTTGGTGGTGAAGTAACCACAGTTAAGTGTTTCGAAGACAAAGGTCTGATCGATAAAGTGGTCAATGAAAATGGCGCCGGTAAAGTGTTGTTAATCGACGGCGGCGGCTCCACCCGCAGAGCATTGCTGGATGCCATGAATGTTCAGACCGCGGTGGAAAACCAATGGGAAGGCATCATCTGTTATGGCAGTGTCCGGGACGTTGATGTGTTGGAAGATTCAGACATCGGTATTCACGCCGTGGCTTCCATACCGGTAGGCGCCGACTCCGATGATATTGGCGAAATCAACATTGCCGTGAATTTTGCGGGAGTGACCTTCTTACCGGAAGACCACATCTATGCTGACAGCACGGGCATTGTGCTGTCGCCGGAACCACTGGATATAGATTAACAGGTCGCGTTGACAGATGAGTACCGAACTCAATTTCTATTGTCTGGATGACATCGCCTCGTTGTTAAATCAACGCGCCGGTGAAACCAAAATCGGCGAGGTGTTGTGTTTCGCACAACACACTGATTTCCATGCCTTAAAACGCGCCGGTATCGAATACGTATTGGTGGGCCTTGTGGAAGATATCGGCCCCCGCGCTAATCTGGGCAAAGGCGGTGCCCGCTATGGTTGGCAGGCGTTTTTAAAAAGCTTTATTAACCTGCAACACAACGATTTTATTCCCACTGAAAAAATCGCCTTGTTAGGGGAGCTGGACTTTTCCGACTTACTGAAACAGGCGGATCAGTCAGATACTGATCTGGAAACACTGCGCAATTTATGTTGTGAGATAGACGAGCGAGTAAGCGCATTATTGCAGTCCATCTTTGATGCGCAGTTGATCCCCATCATCATTGGCGGTGGGCATAACAATGCTTATCCGATAATCAAAGCCTGCAGCACCTCAGAAGAACTGCCGCTGGCAGTGGCTAATCTGGACCCCCACAGTGATTTTCGGGCTCAGGAAGGACGTCATAGTGGTAACCCATTCCGATACGCCGCAACAGAGCAACTGCTGTCGCGTTACATGGTGCTGGGTCTGCACGAACAAAAAAACAATGAAGATGCGTTAGCGGCAATGCGCCAGCACGACTTTCGCTGGATAAGCATTCAGGATAGTCACTGGAGCAGGAAACTCAACTTTGATCAATGCCTGGAAGATTGCGCCCGCTATCTGATGCACTCCGGATTACCCATTGGGGTGGAGCTGGATGTAGATTGTCTTTCCAATATGCCAGCCAGTGCCATCACAGCAACCGGGATGCCCTATGAGGATGCGCTGTATTACGTGACGGAGATGGCCATGCTGCCCAGAGTCAAATACCTGCATCTGGCTGAAGCCGCGCCAGATATCAACTCGCCGCAAGAAATGCGCGCCGCAGGTCAAATCCTGTCAGAATTGGTGTGTGCTTTTATAAAAACCGATAATCAGAAGAAAATCAGCGAATAGGCAGGCGTTAATAGCTGTCAGTAAGTGTTGCAACAACACTTACTGACCAGCCCGGATTTATGCAACTGACTCGCTGATAAATTGCTCCAGCTGAGCACGAGACAATGCACCGACTTTAGTGCCGATGACTTCGCCATTTTTGAAAATCAACAAGGTCGGAATGCCACGAACACCGTATTTACCGGCAGTTTCAACATTATCATCGACATTCAGCTTGCCAACTGTTATCTTGCTGGCGAAATTGTCGTCTTCCGCGATAGCATTTAAGATTGGCGCGATCATTTTACATGGGCCACACCATGGAGCCCAGAAGTCTACCAAAACAGGTTTTTCTGATTTGATGACATCGCTTTCAAAACTACTATCAGACAAGGTGACTATTTTATCACTCATTAAACTCTCCACGTTAGGCTTGGGTTTCATCAAGTGAGACGAAACCAATGTTGCGCTATTCTTATAGCAACTGGATTAATATGCAAGGGTTGATAAGCAATAAGCTATGCAAACAACACATTTAACAGAGACCCACTTTTCGGATCTAAACATTCATCCGAAAATTTTAAAGGCACTTCAGGCGGCCAGTTTTGAACATTGCACGCCGATTCAGGCTCTGGCCTTACCGCAATCCCTGAATGGTCAGGATGTCGCCGGACAAGCACAAACAGGTACAGGCAAAACCATTGCGTTTCTGGTTGCAACCTTTAATCACCTGCTCACTCATGAGCAAGACAATACCGGTCAGCCCCGTGCTATCATTATGGCACCCACCCGCGAACTGGCCGTGCAGATCCACAAAGATGCAGAAATTCTGGCCAAACACACGGATTTATCGCTTGGTTTGATATATGGTGGTGAAGGCTATCAAAGTCAACTGGAAACCCTGCAAAAAGGCGTAGACATAGTCATTGGTACGACTGGCCGCATCATCGATTATTACAAACAACAGGTCTTCAGCCTGCAACACATTCAGGTCGCCGTACTGGACGAAGCTGATCGCATGTTTGATTTGGGCTTTATCAAAGACATCCGCTTTTTGTTCCGCCGTATGCCACCGGCCGTTAACCGTCTGAGTATGTTGTTTTCAGCAACGCTGTCTTTCCGCGTTCAGGAACTGGCCTATGAGCACATGGATAACCCGGTACATGTACAGGTTGAACCTGAGCAAAAGACCGCCAGTCGCATTGTAGAAGAGCTGTTTTATCCCTCAGACAACGACAAAATGTTGTTGCTGTTAACGCTGTTGGAAGAAGACTGGCCAGAAAAAGCCATCGTGTTTGCCAACACCAAACACACCTGTGAACTGGTTACAGACTGGCTAAATGCCGATAAGCATCGGGTGGGTTTGTTAAGCGGTGATGTACCGCAGAAGAAACGCCTGAATATACTGCAGGATTTCGACAAAGGTCAGCTGGATATTCTGGTGGCCACCGATGTCGCAGCCCGTGGTTTACACATCGATAAGGTTTCCCACGTTTACAACTACGACTTGCCGGATGATGCGGAAGATTACGTACACCGTATTGGCCGTACTGGTCGGGCGGGGAAAAGTGGTCACGCTATCAGTTTCGCCTGTGAAAAGTACGCCTTGAACTTGCCGGCGATTGAGACTTATATCGGCCATACAATACCGGTAACAGACTACTTCCACGATGCGTTGCTGGAAGACGTCAATGCTCCGAAAAGGCATCACCGCAAGCGCGCTCATCGTGATAAACGTCACAACCAAAAGCGCCATAACAACAGGTAAATTGCCTTAGCCCGATGCCAAACGACATGCTCGAAAACACCTATGCCGCCGTCGACCTTGGTTCCAACAGTTTTCACCTGTTGGTCGTAGAAAACACCAAAAACGGGATTCGCATCAGGAACCGGGTAAAACAAAAAGTCCGTTTGGCCTCAGGGCTTAATGAGCAACAAGAATTAGATCAAATCAGTATGCAACGGGGCTGGGATTGCCTCGCGATCTTTGCCCAGCAACTACAGCACATTCCCGCCGCCAACATTGTGGTTGTTGCCACAGCCACATTGCGTCTGGCGCAAAATCGTCAGGACTTTCTGCACCAGGGTGAAAAAATCCTGGGCCACAAAATACAGGTGATCAGCGGCGAAGAAGAAGCCAGACTGATATTCAACGGTGTTACCAGTGATCAAAAGCCCAATCAGACTTCGCTGGTAATCGATATTGGCGGCGCCAGTACTGAGCTGGGCTGGGGCAAAGGCAATCAGGCCAAAGCATTGCAAAGCCTGAACATGGGCTGCGTCACATGGACCAACAAATGGTTTGCCAACAATCAACTCAACGCCGAAGGCTTTAAGCAGGCAGTTGCTGCGGCCAAACAGGTGATAGCGCCGGTGCAGGATGAGTTTCGCGATCTCAAGGTGGATGATTGTCTCGGCGCTTCAGGTACGCCTCAGGCTATCGTAGAAATTCTCAGTGCCCAAAACCTGCCCGCCATCATCACATTGCCCTTTTTACACCAATTAGCACAAGCCTGTTGTTCCGCCTGGCATCTGGACAACCTGAAAATTAACGGGTTGCAGGAAAGTCGCAGAGCGATCTTTCCGGCCGGACTGGCAATTTTAATCGCCTTATTTGAATCCCTGAATATCAAAGAAATGCACCTGGCACAGGGGGCACTGCGGGAAGGGGTACTGGCCACTATCCTGCCCACGCCCTTTAACCGCACTCAGGAAAAAGTGCTGGCCCTGTTTCGCATTGATGAAAGTCAGGCGCACCGGGTCTACCGCTGTTGCCAGCAAATTCTGGCCAACTGTCAGCCTGAGCCAGGCCTGAGCAAGATGCAGCAAAAAGTATTGCAAAATGCCTGTTTACTGCATGAAGCCGGGCAAATGGTGAGTTTTAAAAATCACCAGCAACACAGTCGCTACCTTATCCAGCATACCAACATGGCCTGGCTAAACTTTGAAGAAAAACAATTGATTGCCAGGGTGGTCAGCTCTAATCCCAATGCGACCCACAGCGACGGGCTAAGTATTAAAAGCAACGAGCACCAGATAAACCTGCTGATCCGCACCTTGAGACTGGCCACCATCCTGTGCAGTCAACGCCTCGACAATCGCTTTATGGTGCCGGATATCAAGATAAACGACAGTCACTGGCAACTGCAGTTTAACCGTGGCTATCTGGCCAGCAATCCGTTGCTGGAACATTTACTGAAAGAAGAGCAAAGCAGCATAAAGGCCGTTAACTGGCAGTTAGGCTTTGAGTAAGCTGGCCGCCTCTTTGGCAAAATAGGTTAAAATACCATCGGCACCGGCCCGCTTAAACGCCAGCAAGGATTCCAGTATCGTGGCATCCCTGGCTAACCAGCCGTTGGCAAATGCCGCCTGGTGCATAGCGTATTCACCACTGACCTGATAGGCGAAAGTTGGCACCGCCAGCTCTGCCTTGCAACGACGCACGATATCCAGATAGGGCATACCGGGTTTGACCATCACCATGTCGGCCCCTTCTTGAATATCCAGCGCAATCTCCCGGATAGCTTCATCTGAATTGGCCGGGTCCATCTGATAACTCTTTTTGTCCGCCCCTTTTAGATTGGCCGCCGAACCCACCGCATCACGAAAGGGTCCATAATAATGTGAGGCATATTTCGCTGAATAAGCCATGATGCAGGTATTAATGTGACCCGCCGATTCCAGTGCCTGCCTGATGGCACCAATTCGCCCATCCATCATGTCAGAAGGCGCAACAATGTCTGCGCCCGCCTCTGCATGCGACAAAGCCTGGCGCACCAGTGCCTCTACGGTTTCATCGTTTAACACGTAACCGGAGGCGTCGATTAAGCCGTCCTGCCCGTGGCTGGTGAAAGGGTCCAGGGCAACATCAGTAATTACCCCAAGCTCGGGAAAGGCAGTTTTTACCGCCCGCACTGTGCGTTGCGCTAAACCTTGCGGGTCCCAGGCGGCTTCAGCGCCGTCGCTTTTGACCGATTGTGGCGTCACCGGAAAAAGCGCAATCGCCGGGATACCCAATTCCACCAATGTGGCACACTCTTCCAGTAACAAATCAATGGATAATCGTTCAATACCCGGCATAGAAGGTACAGCTTCTTTTTGCTGCTCGCCTTCCAGTACAAACACCGGGTAAATCAAATCCTTAACACTGAGTTGGTGTTCACGTACCAAATCTCGGCTAAATGCCTGGCGGCGTACTCTGCGCAATCGCGTCGCAGGAAATTCAGAATGGGAAAATGGCATAAGCTCTCCTGGTTAATGACAGGTACTAATTTAAGGCGAAACCCAAAAGTGTTTGTGCATTGTGCGTAGCAGCACGGGCAACTTCTTCTACAGAAATTTGTTTTAGATCAGCGACAGTTTCTGCGATATGGGGCAGATAACAGGGTTCATTGCGTCTGATTTTACCTGGCAAGGTTTTCGGGGTAAGAAAGGGCGCATCGGTTTCCAGCAGCAGTCGTTCTAATGGCAGGTGTTTTACCGCTTCCTGCAAGTCTTGTCCGCGCCGGGGGTCACACACCCAACCGGTGATCCCGATATACAAACCCAGTGCCAGATATGCTTGCATCTGGGCAGGGGTACCGGTGAAACAATGGGCCACACCGCGCAAACGGTTCACCGCAGACAGCATCTTAATCTGTTCATCGAATGCGTCGCGCTCATGCAAAAACAGGGGCAGGTTTAACTCGGTCGCTAATTCTATCTGTTGCTGAAACACGCTTAGCTGTGCTTCCCTGGGCGAAAAATTACGGTTGAAGTCCAGGCCGCATTCTCCGATGGCAAGCACTTTGTCGTCACGGGCTAAGTGGCGCAGTTGCGCAATAAAATTTTCGGAGACATTGGCGGCATCGTGGGGATGCACTCCGGCTGTCGACCAACAATCGGGATAGTTGTGGCAGATGTTCAGCGCTGCAGCGCTTTCGGCCTCCGAGGTGCCGGTAAGCAGAAGGCCCTGCACTCCCGCCTCTTTTGAACGCGCAAGGACCTGCTGCAGATCATCGTTAAAGCGGTTGTTAGTAAGATTAACGCCAATATCAAACAAAGGGGACACAGGTTCCCCTCGTTAACTTAGACGCTTGACTAACAAGGTCTTATTCTGACCGTTTTTCTTCAGATAAAACGAGCCCATAAAGCCACGGCTGATCACCACAGTATCACCTGCCGACAGACGGAACTGTTCCGAATCCATTTGCTTCCAGACCTGTCCGTCAGACAGGGTGATTATCAGCTTGCCATAAGGATCTTCATCTACCTTGCCGACGATAGATGTTTGTTCTGATGCCTCGGCTTTTTTCTCCTTCAATACTTCCAGTTCCAGACCAAAGGTATTTTCTGGCATGGCAGAATTATCACTGGCTACCGGGGCGTATGTTTGCCCCTGTACCGGAGCTGCAACCGGGCGTTTGGCATAAAACTCCGCCAGTTCTGAATCTTCCAGATTGTTGGCCCGTTGTGCCAGCTGGTCATAACACACCAGTCTTTTCAGGGAATTACTGATAACCCGGCATTTGTCCACGGCCTCGGCTAATGTTTCTGCTTGTAAATTAAAACTCATCAGTTGCAGTGCGATGGCAACCAGCGCGAATCGAGTTAATTTCATATTATTTCGCTATCCTTTTTTCTTCTTCGTCAAGTTCAGAGCTTTCTCTGGCGTTTGCGTATAGACCACCGATCATGACACCAAGTTCAAATAAAAGCCACATAGGTAATGCTAACAGGGTTTGCGAGATGGGATCGGGAGGTGTCATTAACATGCCCACGACAAAGACCCCGACAATCACATAAGGCCGCTTTTCTCTGAGGCTTTCTGCGGTAGTAAACCCGGTCCAACAGAGTAATATAATGGCGATTGGGATCTGAAACGAGACGCCAAAGGCGAAAAACAGTTTCAGAATAAAATTTAAGTAGCTGTTGATATCGGTGCTGATCACCACCCCTTCAGGCGCAACCCCGATAAAAAATGGAAATGCCAGCGGAAAAATTACAAAAAAGGCAAAGGCGATACCCGCGTAAAACAACAGCGTACTGGACAACATCAAAGGTGCCACCAGCTTTTTTTCATTTTGATATAAACCCGGCGCCACAAACGCCCACATCTGGTAAAGCACATAGGGAATGGCAATAAAAAAAGACAACACCAGGGTGAGTTTAAAGGGGGCAAAAAAGGGACTGGCCACATCTGTAGCAATCATTTGCGCCCCTTCAGGCATAACGCTGAGTAAAGGCTCAGACATCAGGGAATACAGATCCTGCGCAAAATAAGCAAGGCAGATAAACACCAGCAGCACACTAAAAACCGCTTTTAACAGTCGGTTGCGCAGCTCCACCAGGTGGTCAATTAATGTGGTGGCTTCGGACATCTATTGATTCGATTCTTTTTGATAGGGCTTGTTAACGGATTGTGCCGCCGCTTTTAGCTCGTCAACACTCTCCTGCAGTTCCGGCGACAGGTTTTTGAGTTGCTGTTCTTCGGCTTTTTTCAGGTTTTCATGCAGTTCCTGAATGCGAACCTGCTGTTCAATTTCCTGGCGAAAGCCATTGGCGACATTCTTAATATTACGGATAGTGCGACTGGTGGAGCGAATAGCACCGGGCAACCGCTCCGGGCCCAGCACCAGGAGCGCGATCACGCCAATTACCAGCAGCTCCCAAAATCCGATATCAAACATGACTTATGGCCTGATTATTCAGCGTTCTGCTTTTCTTTGGATTGCGTCGTTTGCTGTTTATTTGACTGATCCTGGACACCTTCCGGCTCTTTGAAGTCCGCATCGGGTTTATTTTCGTCAGTGACAGCACTTTTAAAACCTTTTACCGCAGAGCCCAAATCCGAGCCCAAACTTCTCAGTTTCTTAGTTCCGAAAAGCAATACCACAATCGCTAATATAATCAGCAACTGTACCCAACTGATGCCACCCATGAGATGTCTCCTGAAATTTTTTAAGCATTATACCCAATCAACCCACAAATGCAGAGAGTCAGACGGGTTTTTATGACGGTTTCTCAAATATCTTTGTGTTTGATAGTTGCCGTTGCAGGCAGTTATAGACCACACTTAGTGTATTGAGGTAATTTTTCATTATTGTTTAATGAACCCATTATCAACTATTTAGATAGCAAAAAGACAGTGGAAGGTTGAGCAGATTGTTGCAAAAAGTAAATATCGCCCTGGTAAGTGCCCTGTTGTATATGCCGTTAGCCTATGCGGACCCGGAACAGCAATGGTGGGACTCACTACATAAAAGTGTCACGGGGTCCGTTAATGACACCGCCGTTTGGCTGGATGATTTTTTTGCAGACGAGAACTTTGTCGTCAATGAGGAGCCCAAAGGTGGTGCCCGGATAAGCCTTGGCTGGGAACCCCGCAGCCGGGATATCGCCGAATTTGAAACCAAAATCAGGCTCAAATTTAAATTGCCCAACCTGAAAAATCAGGTGGATCTGGTATTCAGTGATTACGATGAAGACCTGGAAAGAGCCCCGGTTAAGGCCGCCCAAAACGATGTGTTATCACGGCAAAATCGCTTTAACCTGGCATTGAAGTGGACCCAGAAACAAACCGAAGATAGTCAGTGGTCGCATCGCATCGGCATTGGTCGCAAGGCGCAGCCCTATGCCCGCTCACGCTATGCCGCCCGGGGCGAACTGACCGAGACCCAACGCTATCGCTGGGAAGCCGCAGCCTATTTCTACAGTCACGATGGCTTTGGCAGTCACCTGGGACTGCAACTGGAACAAGATTTGTTTAACAGCGCGGTGCTGCGCCTGGACAACAACTTTTTTTATCGCGACGAAAGTAACGACTGGCTGTGGCAGCACAACCTTTACAGTATGCACCGGCTGGATGAAAAATCCGCCTTGATCACCGGATTTTACGTAGAAGGTTTAAGCCAACCGGATTACCGCGTAGAAGAATACCTGGTGAGCAGCCGTTGGCGTAAAAATGCCGTACGGGAATGGTTGTATTTTGAAGTTGAACCCTTCATTTTATGGCGCAGAGACGAACACTTTAGCGCTTCTTACGGCCTGGCATTGCGGGTTGAAGGCTTCTTTGGCAATTATTAGCCCTACCCGCTTTTGTGTAGCCTTTCCATTAGAGTCGCACTGTCGCCATATCCGGCGGCCACCGACAGCCCTTTTTTAACCTGAAACCCTTGTCGTTGCCAGAACCCTTCGGAGTCCTGCACTGCAACCAGGCGTACCGCGTTGACCTTTTTTGCCTTAATGGAGTCCCAAAATGCGGCCAGCAGGGCCTTTCCATATCCCATGCCTTTTTGTGCTGAATCAATCGCCAGATCATGGAGAAATATATAGTCATCGCAATAAGCCGGAGCCAGAGTCTGATGCAATGTTGGGGGTTTTTCCTCACCCCATGGATGAGACAGCAAATATCCCACCAGACGACTACCAGCCAGACACACAAAGCAGGTGCCTTTGGAGTGCCGTACTTTATCCTGCAAAACGTTCAGGGGTTCGGGTGGCACATCAATATAAACGCGCTCCTGAACCGCCAGAATTGCAGGCCAGTCAGTGTCTTGTATTTTGCGTATAATCATCATTCGGTGCCAATAGTCAGTGGTAAAGTCAGCGTGATATCAAGGCCAGACAGGACGTTAACCACCTACATCCGACAACGCATTTAAGCGTGCCTGTGGCGCTCACCAGACCGGGCTCTTGTTATTGATTGAAAGTGCATTGCAATGAAAAATTTCACCAGACCGGGAAAATCAGGCGCGTTACTGGCTACTTTTCAGTTGTTCCAGCAGGCTTTCCACCCGGTCAAAATCAAATTCATCCAGGGCCTGTAAGGCACTTTCCAGCAGAGTTCGATGTTCGGGCAATAGCGGAAGCAACTGTTCCAGCGTATCTTCAGCCGCCGTATCAGACTCTTTGACCTGAGTTTCCAACAATTCCAGTAATGGGCCGGAAGCCTCGGAGGAAATGTCAGCATCCGACGGCGGGGGCTCAGCCACATCATCAGGTAAATTCGCCATCAACTCAGTGATAGCCTGCGGAATTTCCTGATTTAGATCAGCCAATGCCTGTTGTAACCGGGACAGCGCATCCATAACCTGTTCGGGATGATGACTGCAAAGCTGTTCCAGCTGGCCAGCAATAGCATACAGCTTCATGGCACCGATATTGCCGGCATTACCCTTGAGGGTATGTGCCAGACGTACCATTTCCTCCTGTTGCTGACTCTCCTGCGCGGTGGCCCACGCAGCCTGAAATACCGGTTGCTGCTCGCTAAACCCCTGAAGCAATTTGATATACAAGCTGGGGTTGTTGGCACAGGTATTCAGGCCTTTTTGCAGATCCAGATGCGACAAGGCAATTTCGTTATTCAGCGGGGCGGATACTGTGTTCACTTCTGGAGATAAAACCTTGCTATCCCCGTCAGTTGCAACAGCAGCGGGCAGCCATTTGGCAATAGTGCTGTACATCTGATTCGGCTCAATGGGCTTGGCGATATGATCATTCATTCCCGCAGCCAAAGCCTTTTCCCGGTCTCCCGCCATTGCGTTGGCCGTCATGGCGATCACAGGTAAACCTTCAGAAATGTTCTGTCGAATCAATCGGGTGGCACTATAGCCGTCTAACACCGGCATCTGACAATCCATCAACACCACATCGAAGCTCTGTACCGCTAACAGGTCTATGGCAGACTGTCCTTCTTCAGCCAGCGTAACCACCACGCCTTTTTGAGTCAGTAGCTCGGTGGCCAATTCCTGATTAAGGGCGTTATCCTCCACCAGCAATATCCGGGCACCCTTAAGCTTGCGCCAGTCGACATCTTTATCACTGTTTTGTTGATGACGGGCAAACTCTCTGACTCCCTGTTGCATGACTTCCTGCAAGGTATTGAACAACACACTGGGAGTCAGGGGTTTGTTAAGGACGGCGGAAATCACTAAATCGCCGGTATTTTGCGCATCGTCCTGAGCGAATGGCAACAACAGGATAACTTTGGGCTGCCAGTCTCGGTGATGCAGCGCCGCTGTGCACTGCAGCCACTGGTTTACCACTTCTCCGTGGTTGTCAGTTTTCATAATCACCAACTCAGGCAAAGCAGCGGATTCAGCCAGAACCCTGTCCAGCTCAGTCACATCCTTAATGGCGGTGACTTGCGCGCCCATGGGCAACAACATATCCATCATCACCTGCAAAGAAGCGGTGCTGGCATCCAGTAATAAAATGTGACATTGCTGCAAGGGGTGCTGCACAGCTACGGTGGCGTTGAGATCTTTGCCACAGTGCACTGTGCAACTGAAGGTACTGCCCACTCCCGGCGCACTCTCCACCCAAATTTCACCGCCCATCAGGGTAACCAGGTCTTTACATATTGCCAGTCCCAGGCCGGTTCCTCCGTATTTACGGGTAATGGTACTGTCTGCCTGACTAAATGACTGGAACAGGCGCTGTTTTTGCTCGTCCGTCATACCTATGCCATTGTCCTGCACATCAAAGCGCAGTAGCACCGCATCGTCACGATCTTGTTGTACTGCCACCCGAATGACAATTTCGCCATGCAGTTCGGTAAACTTCACGGCATTGTTTCCCAGGTTGAGCAACACCTGCCCCAGTCTGAAAGCATCTCCAATGAGCATGGTGGGTGTGCCCAGCGCGATGGAGAAATAGAAGTCGATTTGTTTTTCCGCCGCCTTAAACCCCATCACATTCGCCAAATTGTGCAAAACGTCTTCCAGGTCGAAAGGCAGGTGCTCGATATCCATTTTGCCGGCTTCTATTTTGGAAAAGTCGAGAATATCATTGATGATTCGCAGCAATGATTCTGCACTGCTGTGAACCTTACTGATGTAATTGTGTTGTTTGCGGTTTAATTCTGTCTGCAAGGCGAGATGACTCATGCCAATAATAGCGTTCATCGGGGTGCGAATTTCGTGAGACATATTAGATAAAAAGTCAGATTTAGCCTGAGTGGCCTGCTCTGCTTTATCTCTGGCCTCTTCCAGTGCCGCCTGCAGTTGTCTGGCATCAGACACGTCCAGGTGAATACCAAACATGTGCAGCGCTTTACCGCTTTTCGCATCCCGAACAGCCTGCCCGATACTGAGGGTCCATTGCCATTCATTGTGCTTGTTTAACAATCTGAATTCCGCCCGGTAAGTGTCGCTTTTACCTTCAAGGTGCTCAGCAATGCTGGCGGTAGCCCGCTGCTTATCGTCCGGATGCAGAAGTTCCATAAACTTTTCCGGGCTACTGCCAAAGCGACTGTTCAGTTCGTCTGGCTCATAACCCAACATCCGCGCCCAGATTTCACTCACTATCAGTTTGTTGTTGCTTAAATCCAGTTCCCACATGCCTGCATTCGCGCCTTCCATTGCCAATGCCAGGCGCTTTTGCGCTGCTTCTAATTCGCCAAAGGCAATGGTGTTTTGCAATGCTACCGATGCGTGACTGGCCACTACCCGCAACATACTTAGATGGGCATGGCTAAATGCATCGCAAACCTCACTTTGCAAAGTGATTACGCCAAGTACACCATCGTGAGTTAACAAGGGTTCACAAATGACCGATTGAGTGGCATGTCCATTCAGGCATTTGCTGCGGTCCAGGCTCTGCGCTTGCCATTGCCTGTCGTTTTGCAGTGCGAGCGACTGGCCGTGATTTGCACTCCAGACAGAGGCCAGATCTTTTTCCTGCAATGAAAACCGCGTTCCCGAACTGTCCTGACCATTGCACTGAGCATAGATAAATTCCAGAAAACCGGCTTCCCGGTTGACCATGCCCAAGGCAAAGGTATTGCAATCGATGCCACTGCGCAGTTTCTCAAAAATCGTTTGGGCGATTGTGCTGGCATCAAAGGTCCTGGCGAGATCCCGGCCAACATCCCCCAAAACCAGTATGTCCTGAGTTCGCTCTTCAATCTGGGCCGAGAGGTAACGTTGCACCCTGGCGTGCTGTTGCATTTTATAGCGGCAAGCCAGCAACATAATGATAATCAGAGTCAGTGGAAAAAGCGTCAGAAACCAGAGGCTCTGATACCAGGCAGGATGCACAACAATGTGCAACGTCGCCGGCGTGTCACTCCATACACCATGATTGTTACTGCCCTGAATTTGCAGCTGATATTCGCCAGGTTGCAGGCGACCCAGCGACAGCGTAGTGGCCGGAGAGACAGGGCTCCAGTCATCAGAGTACCCTGTTACCCGGGTGCGATAGCGATTGTCCTCCGGCGCCTGATAATCCAGTGCTGCGTAATGAATCTGAATCTGCTTAAAATGATGAGAAACTTCCAGGGTTTCAGGCACCGGGCTAATAACCCGACCGTCCAGTGTCAAACCGGTGATCACCACAGGCGGTGGTACCCGATTTACATATACCTCTTCAGGCTGGAAACGCGTTAAGCCATCAATGCTGCCAAAATAAATACTGCCATCCTTTGCCATCAGGGCAGAACGGGCCAGAAAATTATTGCTGTGCAAGCCGTCATTGACCGTGAAATGATGCAATGTGCCATCCGCGGGTTCCAACTTAAAAATGCCCTGATTGGTGGCCAACCACAGGTAGTCTTGCCTGTCCATCACCAAACTCTGCACCGCGATATCCTGATTTTCACGTTGAATGGCGAAATGCTCAAATTGCTGCGTAGCCGGGTTGTAACGGTCAACGCCTTTCCGTGTCGCTACCCAAAACTCGCCCTTTTTTCCCTTCAGCGCCGCATTAATGGTGTTGTCAGATAATCCACTGCCGTCCCCCTGATGAAATTGCTTAACCGCATGACTTGTAGTTTTGATGTTAAACAGGCCGTCTCCCACAGTGCCCACCCATATTTCATCCGGTTGGGTCTGAAATATAAACGCCGGATCGACATTGTCCAGGTAGTAACGCAAGCTGTTGTTTACAGGAGACCAGCGAACAATGCGATTATCACCTGAAAGCAGCAACCAGAATTCATTATCGGAAGACAGGGTGCCTGAAGACACTGTAACCCAGTCAAGTGACTGCCGCCCTGGTTGCAACTGCGGGATGACGATGCGTTGAATGCGCGACATATCACCCTGCCACTGGTATAGCCCATTATCAGTGGCCAGATAGGTTTCACCCGACTGACTTTGAGCAAAGTTTAACACCCTGAGCCGATTGAGTTTGTTCAGACTTGCTGTATTCATGTGGGGTGCAAACTGACCTGCGCCATCAAACTTTACCAGGCTGCGGCCGGTGCCCAGCCAGATTTCCCCGGTGTTTTCCTGATGCAGTGACACCACCTGGTTGAACAAGCCGGACAAGGGGTATTCTGCTAAGATGTTGCGCCAGCCTTCAAAGGGTGTGGCATTTTGATAAACCTTGATGACGCCGGAATAGCGGGTCGCTGCCCACAAGATACCGGTAGAGTCCTGCATCACCTGACGTACGTCACGATTCTCCAGTAAGCCCCATTGTTGCTCTTCTCCCGCCGGTACAAAACGTTTTTGTTGCAGATCAAATGTGTACACACCAGCAAACGTCGCCAATAACAAAGAACCTTCAACCTGAGTGATACTGGTAATGCTTGGCAGGTTCCCGGCCGGCAGATTATACGTCGTGTACTCGCCACTGGCAGGCTCAAACTGGCCAAAACTGAGTCGCGTTGCCACCCAAATGCGCTGTTCATTGTCCAGGTGTACGGTTCTGACTTCAGGGTGGTCCAATCCCTGCTCAGATGGCGCAAAATGATTAAACGTCTGTGCCACCGGGTCAAACTGATTCAGGCCATTGGAGGTGCCAATCCACAATGTATTGCTGTGATCTTCGGCAATACTCCAGACGCGATCATGGGCCAGTGAATTGCGGTTGTCCGGATCGTGCTGCCATGCCGTAAAACTATCCTTTGAGGCATTGTAACGATTTAACCCACCGCCGTTGGTACCAACCCATATTTCACCGGCCGCACTTTCAAACAGCGCCTGAACCCGGTCAGCGCTCAATGAGTTGGCCTGGGTGCTGTCATTCTGATACCGGACAAAAGACTGCGCATCCCGCTCAAACCGGTTAACCCCCCCTCCCCAGGTACCGACCCAGAGTTGATCGGAGGAATCGATCAGCATCACTCCCACACTGTTATTTGACAGTGAATGAGCATCGTCCGGATCGTGTCGAAAGGTATGAAACTCGTAGCCATTGAAACGCTTGACACCATCGGCACTACCAAACCACATAAATCCCTGACGGTCTTTAGCGATAGCATAAATTTGCGGGTTGGCTAAGCCATTGAACACAGACAGGGTTTCCACTTTGTGCTGCGCAAAAGCAGGTAGCGCAATGAGCAGAAGGAACATATTGCGCTGCCAGCGTATTGCCTTAATTTGCTCTACAGCAACGATGAATAGCGATAACGGCCTAAGTCCTTTCACGGTTTTTCTCACTAAAACGGTCCACGATCGATCCCGGCAGAGAAATTCTGACCTGAAAACACTGGTGTCAGATGCTGTTATCCGGCCCGGGGAAAAGGTATGCGGTATTAACAATGCTAAACAAATTAAATAAATGCAAGGTGCAAAAAAACCTTGATTCACAGTGGCGATGCGCCAATAGTAAGAAAACACCCCATGTCGTTGTTTAAAAGGAATCATCAATGCTCTCAGGTAAGCCGCAGGCCAGCTTTTCTGCGAAATCAGTTTTAATTGTGGATCCGGCCGATAATATTCGTGCCACCATCGCATCGATGCTCAAACAATTGGGGTTTGTTCATATCCAGCAGGCCGCCAAGTTGAGCCATGCCAATGAAATCCTCGGAAAGAAACCAGTGGATATCATCATATGTGAACAACACCCCCCTGAAGTGGACGGATTGGGATTACTCAGAAGAGTCCGCAACAGTGACAACATGGCCAATTGTGCATTTGTGATGATTTCCGCGTCGTTAGATCAATCTACCGTTGTTAACGCCGTAAAATCTGGCATATCAGAGTTTATCGTTAAGCCTTTTTCACTGAAAACCTTCAGTGAGCGTCTGCAACGCGCGATCGCCTTACCGATAAAACACCAAAATGCCGCGGTAAAAACAGCTCACCACACTCAAACGGAACCGGAAAACCTGGAAACCACCAGTATTTTAGTGGTGGATGACGTGCCGGATAACATAAAAGTTGTCACCGAAGTAATACGACATGATTATCAGGTTAAAGCCGCCACCAGTGGCGAAAAGGCATTAAAAATTTGCCTATCTGACAGCCCTCCTGATGTGGTACTTCTGGATATAATGATGCCAGACATGGACGGCCTGACCGTTTGTAAGAAACTCAAGTCTCACCCTGCAACTCAACATATTACCGTCATCTTTATTTCAGCGATGGATCAGACTGATGATGTAGTCAGAGGCTTAGAATTAGGTGCCGTGGACTATATCACTAAACCCATCAACCCGAAGATACTGGCCGCCCGGGTGAAAAACCACGTCCGAATTGCACGTGCGGCAAAAAACCTCAGAGAGCAGGTGGATCTCATGGTGGATTACACCCAATTGCGGGCAGAGTTCGACCGGGCATTACAAAAAGACATGAAACGGCCATTTCAGGAAATATCAGACAATCTCAGAAAACTGGATGTCTATTATGATGAGCCCAAAAAAGTCAAAGAGACCACTCAGCATTTAAGGGCAATTTGCTCCACCGCCAATGCGTATGTGGACAACCTGAATATCGTCACCCGGTTGGAAAATAAAGCGCATCAACTCAATGCTATGAACCTTAATTTAGTGGACATGGTAAAACAAATAACGGAACAACTGAGTGAGCTACTCAGGTCTAAAAGCCAAAAATGGCAAATTGATGATGATGCCTTACTGATAATTCAGGCAGAAGACGCCATGGTGCGCATGACACTGATGAACATTATTAAAAATGCGATTGAAGCCTCCGATGCGGGCGCAACAATAAATATCAGTTTTCAGAACCCCCCCAAAAGTGTGGTGTGTTTAGTTAATAATCCTGCGGTTGTCGCAACGCCGATGCAGGAGCGCTTTTTTGAAAAGTATGCCACCTGGAACAAACCCGGTGGGACAGGCCTTGGCACCTATGTGGCCAAACTGCTGACCGAAGCGCAGGGCGGTGTCATTCGCTTCGACAGTACAGCTGAGGCGGGCACCACTGTGTATTTGGAATACCCCAAAAAATAAAACACCGGAGCAAACATGCCCCGGTGTTCTGCTACTGAAGGCTTCCCAACACATAAAAGAAGCCCGTCAGACCTTAAACGGTTTTATTGATAGCTGTAGTTCAGGGTAACACCGCTATAGGCTGAGTAGCCCCGAATGCCGATGTGCCAGGTACCCGCAGCAGGATTGTTGAAGGTACAGGTTTCGTTGTTGCCCGCAGTGTAAGGACGACAATCAAAGGTGCTGGTAGAAGGCTGCGCACCGAATCGCATGTACAAATCGGCATCACCTGTGCCACCTGAAATACTCACTGTCATGGTGGTAACACCAGCAGGGATTTCCCAGGTGTAACGATCCCAGGCGCGGCGTGCACCGCTCAGGTCAGACAATGAGCCATTTACCGGATCGACGTCACCGCCGCCGCCACCGCCACCACCAGAGCCGTCACCGTCACAGCCATAGGTGTTCAGGTAGTTGTAGGCATCTTCCGACTGCACAATACCGTAACCGTAATAGTTATCACGGCCAGAAGCACCTTTGTCCTTAGAGGTTGCCTGCAGAGCTGAACGAATCTGATCGTCGCTACACTGAGGGAAGAAACTCCATACCAACGCTGCAACACCTACAACGTGTGGCGTTGCCATAGACGTGCCGCTCAACGTTGCATAGGTGTTCGTGGGGTAAGTGGAGTAAACAGACGAACCTGGTCCCGCCAACTCTACCTGACTATTGTACTGCGAATAACTGGCGTGATTTTCGCTGGAGCTAACAGCCGCCACCGAAATAACCGCATCATAAGACGCCGGATAGGAGAACGTGCTGTTACCATCGTTACCCGCTGCGGCAACTAACATGATGCCCTGATCATTAAAACCTTGCATCGCATTCGATTCAGAAGTTGAAGAACTTCCACCACCTAAGCTCATGTTAACAACATTGGCACCTGCATCCGCACACTGCTGAATACCGGCAATCAGATCAGAAGCAAATGTCCAGTTACCTGAATCATTGAAAATCTTAACCGCGTGAATATCAACACCTGGGTATACACCGATAACCCCTTCGTTGTTAGACAGTGCTGCAATAGTACCGGCTACGTGAGTACCGTGACCATTGCCATCGTTGTACCAGTTACCCACGCTGCCATTGTTGGCAGTACCAGAGGCACCGTTGTTTTGATCAGGCAGATCCGGGTGACCCAGATTGTAACCGGTATCGATAACACAGACTTTACGCGCGCTCAGGTTATTCTGAAACAGCTGATCAGCCTGAACCATGGGGATACCATAAGGGGTGGTTTGCGCTTGCAGATAACGCTTTGGATCCACTTCAGCGGTCGCAACACTGTGATGGTTGGATACAGTATTGAAGGTTTCCTTGTCCATGTTAACAACCATCATCTTATGGCCTTCGATGGATTTTATTGGCGTTGCACCCAGACCGCGTAAAAAGTCAGAGGCTAAGCGGGCATCCAGCTTACCTTCTCTGTCAAACAATGAAACACCATCACCGCCTTTAATCGACTCAGCGCTACCAATTACGGCATTGTCTTTAAATACCACGATGTAACGCTGCTGCATTTCAGCAAGGTCAGGGGCACTGTTTAGTGCTATAGCACTTTTTTCAGCGGCGCTTTTCATCGGTCCTTTCGCAGCATCAAGATCTTGTGCCAGTGTGGAACTGGCAATAAGCGAGAGCGAAGAAATACCTAAACCTAGCAATATTTTATTTAGTTTAAGAGACATCTTTTATTGTTCCTGTCATTGATATTATTTGGATTTATTTCCTGTAACCCCTGACAGTCATTACTGAAACGGCGTAACGGCATCAGGTACTAGCAGGTCGCCGTTTTATTCCCCTGAGACCTCTCTGTTGCATCCCACGGTAAACCGCGAGTGTCGGAGGCTAAATTTTTGGGAAACAAAAAAACGAGTACATTTCTTACCCCATGTGCAGCAATTTTGAATGACAATAGCCACCCCTCGCATCTGGTACGACCACAACCAGACAATCCGGAAATATCAGGTATACCATTGATAAATAATGATTTAATTAGTGTCACTTAATGTCGAAACCGGAAAATGGGTTTACTGGGCGAAGCGTCCCTCGCAAAAAGTGTTTGTAAATCATAGATTACAAATTCGTCAAAATTTGTAACTTGAAATCTTGGGCAGATTATTGTCTTATCTGGAAAAGGTTATATTTTTTACCTTTCCGTTGTACCTGGGCGCAGGATTGAAAAACAGGAAGGAGCCTTAATCAGATTCAATAGATACAGATAAAAATAACAATAAGAGTTTGCAACAATGCCATCAGAAGCCAATAGCCACCACCAGGCGTTTCAATTAACGTTTCGCGTATGTTGTATTCGATAATGCTCAGTGTGCTGTTAAACATCGCGCTTTACCTGCAACTTGCGTCGGGTATCCTGGAGCAGGGCAAAAACAATCTGCCTGACCGTATCACAGAAATACCCTGGTCGAAGACATTTAGCACGGGTCTGCCAAACCAGTGGCACAGGGTATACAACGACAGCACTAACACAGCGGAATTCGCCTTAGCTAAAACCCCCGACCTCATCCATCAGGAGTCTGCTTACCCGCAAAATGTGGCATGGCTTTATGGGCTTCTGAGTTTGCTGGCCACAGGCTGTCTGCTCTTGATATTTGCCTTGTTGCGGGCCAGATTCAAAATACGCAAAAACAAATTCAGGTTGATGCGATTTCACGCGAAGCAGGATAAGCAACAACAAGACATGGCAGAGCAAGAGGTGGTGATACAAAAACTGACCGCCAGTAACCAATTGCTCATGGAAACTCGCGATGCTTTTTTGTATGCCCTGTCTGATGATTTGAGCAACCCGCTTTCTGTGATTAAAAGCAACTACCTTGACTGGTTCCAGCAGGCCCGTTTTGATCAGGACGCACTGGAAAAAGCCCTGGCGACAGAATCCAGCATAGCAAAAATCGAACAACTCATTCAGCACGCCCAGGTGGCAACCAGCTATGTAAAAAGCACGGCCGGCGATCTGCACCCCAACGTCGACAACAGTTGCAATCTGAATCGGGCCCTGACCAGCCTGTTGCAGCATTTTCCCGACACAGAGACACAACACACTATCCGGTTTGATGCGCCTGAACAGATTCACTATATTTTGCCGGTAAAAGATCAGGTACTGTTGATTTACATCTCTTTTTACCTGCATCTGTTAGTCAAACACATTCCGGCCAGATACGGGTTACAGATCCATTTAGAAGCGCATCAGGAACAACTGGATTTGGTGGTCAGTTCCGATATGCCAGCTGACACCATCAACCCCATACCCGATCCTGAGAGCGAATCTGGCTACTTTTTGATTGCCAGCATGGGTAAACAGCTGGAAGTCAGCACTACCCTGTTTGACAGTGCAACAGGCCCCAGCCTGCTGCGAATTCACTTTCCGGCATACATCACCCAATCAGCAGACAACGGTGGTGCCTGTGATCCTTGCCCGCCACAGATATTTTTTGAGGCCTATCAGGAGCCGGTGTTAAACAAGCCAGGGCCAAACACTGAAAGCCCTAAATGCCTGATTTTAGATCCCTGTCCCGAAATTCAGATGTGTCTGGCACAGCTAATGAGCCAGCATTTTAACTGCAAAGGCATCTTTAACCTGCAAGCCGGACTGAACAAGATCCGTGAATGGCAACCCGACATCATATTAATGGAGCCCATCCAAAGCAGTGGTAACGGCTTTGAGCTGCTACAGGAACTGTACAGCAGTTCGGCAGAACCCGGTGCGCCGGTGATCTTCATCACTTCCCGGGATACCACAGCGAATCGCTTAAAGGCGCTGGATCTGAACACCCATCTGTTTTTCGGTAAACCCTTTAACAAAGAACTGTTGCTTGAGAGTGCCATCAGGCTGCAGGGCCATCAGGCCAAACGCCAACAATTTCAGGAAATCAAAGAGCATGTGCCTTTTCAGCAATCCCGGGACGCTATCTTTCTGGCCCAACTCAACCGTTTGATTGAGACTCATATCAGCAATGCGGATTTTCGTTTTGAAGATTATTTTGAGCAGTTTGCCCTGTCCAAACGGCAGTTTTTTCGGCGGGTTAACAACCTGACTCGCTGTACCCCGAAACAGTATCTCATTCAAAAGCGCCTGGATCTGGCCCGTCACCTGCTCGGGCGCGGCTGCCTGTTACAGGAAGTCACCCGGCGTTGTGGTTTTAAGAATTCCCAAACCATGCTGAAAATATACCAGGCACACTTTGGCGAAGAGCCGGTTTGAGGTTAAAGCCGATACAGTTTAAAGAAGGTTTTTAGCCAGCAGCCCGCACCCAGCGCACCGCACAGCATCGCACTCCACAGCGGTAATGTTGTGCCGGGGAGTAACGCCGCCAGCACGATGAAGGTGCCCCCTAAAATGGCATACACAATACTCTTGGTATTTTCCCGCTGCTGCACAATCTGTTGTTCATGCCAGTGTTGCTGTTTCTGCGGAAACCGCTTCACTTGCTGCAAACTGTCAAACACCAGTTCCGGCATTTCAGGTAACTTTTCGCTCCAGTATGGCAGGTTGGTTTTGACTTTGCCCAACATTGCCGACCAGCCCATTTGTTGCTTCATCCAGTTTTCTAAAAAGGGCTTAGCGGTTTGCCACAGATCCAATTGTGGGTAGAGTTGTCGACCCAGGCCTTCCACATACAGCAAGGTTTTTTGCAACAACACCAGTTGCGGTTGTACCACCATGTCAAAACGGCGTGCCGTGCTGAACAGTTGCAACAACACCTGACCAAAGGAGATTTCCGCCAGAGGTTTGTGAAAGATAGGCTCACAAACGGAACGGATCGCCATTTCAAAATCATCAATATTCGTGGTCGCCGGCACCCAGCCAGAGTCCACGTGCAACTCTGCCACTTTGCGGTAATCCGAGTTAAAAAACGCCACAAAGTTCTCCGCCAGGTAGCGTTTGTCTTCGCGGTTCAGCGTGCCGACTATGCCAAAATCAATGGCAATGTATTGTGGTGAAGCCGGGTTTTCTCTGGACACAAAAATATTGCCAGGATGCATATCGGCATGAAAAAAACTGTCGCGGAACACCTGAGTAAAAAAGATGTTTACGCCCCGTTCTGCCAGCAACTTCAGATCCGTATTATTGGCTTGCAACTGCTGCACATTGGCCACAGGAATACCGGAGATACGCTCCATCACCAGCACATTCACCCGGCAGTAATCCAGGTAGATTTTCGGTACATACAACTCATCAGACTGTTCAAAATTGGTGCGCAAACGATTGCCGTTGGCAGCTTCACGGGACAAGTCCAGTTCATCAATGATGGTTTTGCGATACTCTTCTACTACCTCCACTGGCCGCAGGCGTCGGCCATCCGGTAAGGCCCGCTGAGCGATTTTTGCCAGCACCCGCATCAATTCGATATCCGCTTCGATAGTTTTTTTGATGTCAGGCCGGGTTACTTTGATGATCACCTGTTGCCCGTCGGTTTTTAAGCGGGCCGTGTGTACCTGCGCAATAGACGCAGAAGCCAGAGGTCGGATATCGAATTCATCAAACAGTTCGTCTATGGAACCTAACTTTAAGGCTTTCTCAATGAGTTGTTGCGCGATAGCGCCGTCAAATGGGGTTACTTTATCCTGCAACAGTGCCAATTCATCCGCCAGTTCCTGATCCAGCAAGTCTCGTCGGGTGGAAAGCATCTGGCCAAATTTGATAAAAACCGGGCCCAGCGACTCCAGCGCCAGCCGAACCCGCTCACCTTCACTTTTGCGGGGATATTGATTTTGCACCCAAAACAGCGACATTCGAACCACGGAAAAATACCAGGGGCGAAACTGCTGAGGTATGAGTTTGTCCAGTCCGTGCCTGAGCAACACACTTAAAATGGTGTAAATTCGAAATATTCGCACTTAACTGCCCTGTTCTTTTCGCTGTAATTGCTCCAGACGCCGCTGCAGTTGTTGCGTGCGTTGCTGCAACTCACTTACCTGACTACTGAATTCATCCACCAACGGTGCCGGTGCCACCAGCCTCTTTTCTTCAATCGCCGCATCTTTAACGGTGCTGTCAAGACGTCGTTTAAAGCCTTGCAAACCCTGCCTGACCCGATCTGCAAACTGAAATATCTCATGGGCCAGGACATCACCTGTATGACGGGATACCTGTTCTTCCCAGTCAATATCCAGCGCTTTCAGCAGGTAACTAAACTGCTGCGCAATCTGAATGTCGCCTTCCAGTAACAGCTTATCCTGCTTGATCAACTGGGTAATATTACTGATATTTTGCAGTTCCGGCAGGGTAAACAAGCTGGTCTCGAGATAGCAATCGGATTCGGAACGGGTGTGCCTGTCAGCTTCAGTCGGTTGTCGCTCTAACACCAATACATCAACCGAGGTAGAAAACACAAACAATAAATCGCCGGGAAGCTCTGCTAAGGAAACCACCAGGCGTTTACCTTTTAGCTTAGCAATGCGTTGCGCACTGGCATCATCCAGAGACAACAAGCCATTCAGCCCCTGCTCCAACAGCGCTGACACTAACTGCGGCGCTGGCATCAGAACTTGAACCCGCGGTGCAAGGCCACAATGCCTCCGGTGAGATTGTGATAAGTCACCTGCTCAAAGCCCACGTTTTGCATCATGCCTTTCAGGGTTTCCTGGTCCGGATGCATCCGGATAGACTCCGCCAGATACTGGTAACTGTCAGCATCATTGGCCACCAGTTGCCCCATTTTGGGCAAAATATTAAACGAGTACCAGTCATAGAGTTTGCCAAACTGCGGATTTTCCGGTTTGGAAAATTCCAGTACCAGCAGGCGTCCACCCGGCTTTAGCACCCGGAAAATAGAAGCCAGGGCAGCGTCTTTATCAGTGACGTTGCGCAGACCAAAAGCAATTGTCACTATATCAAAGTAATTATCAGGAAAAGGTAAACATTCCGCATTTGCCTGCACCGTTTCCACATTGCCCACAATGCCTTTATCCCGCAGTTTATCCCGGCCAACTTTAAGCATCGAGCCATTGATATCGGCTAATACCACCTTGCCGGATTCACCCACCAGGCGGGAAAACTTGGCCGTCAGGTCGCCGGTGCCACCGGCCAGATCCAGCACCTTCTGTCCACTGCGCACGCCACTGCAATCTATGGTAAAGCGTTTCCACAAGCGATGAATGCCCATCGACATAAAATCATTCATCATGTCGTATTTAGCCGCAACAGAATGAAACACATCAGCCACCATATTGACCTTTTCATTTTTTTCTACCTGCTTGTAGCCGAAGTGGGTTTTATCTTGTGCTGATGGATGCTTTTCTTCAGTGTGTTGTGTCACTTGTTTACCTTAAAATTTTGCTGCTTTGTCTGCCGGAGAACATTTTACCAGAGATTAACGCAACAGCGCATTGATTAAAATAACTCAAAATTTTAGACCTTTGTCTAATTGCTCCGCGCTGATTAAGGTTCACAATGGAAATTTTGCGTGCACCCAAAACAGGGAGTGGTTATGTCTCAGCCCAGAATATGCATTGTAGAGCCGGATGATATTGAACAGGAATTGCTTCAGGGCATGCTGGAAGATGACTACCAGGTTTGTGTGTTTTCCAGTGGCGAGGAGATGCTCACAACACTGACCCCTGATCAGCCGACACTCATTATTCTGGAAACCCTGTTACCCGGCCCGACGGGTTACGAGATTTGTCGCATCGTGGAAAAAGACTTTAGTCATTGTTTCACCTATACCATTTTCCTGTCAGCGAAAACCTCTGTAGAAGAACGCATTCGCGGCATGGAAGCCGGTGCAGATGACTATATCAACAAACCCTATGACGTGGTGGAAGTCGCCAGAAAGGTTCACGCTGCCATGGAAATGCTTTGCTCTACGTCAGGTCTGAAAAAACAGCTGGATTACGCCAGTCACACCGCGTTTCAGGCAATGTCAGCACAAAGTGAAATGGGTATCATTATGCGTGGCGTCCAGGATGCCAATAAAGCAACCCATTTTGGGGAGCTTTCTCAGGCAATGTTTTCCTGCCTGGCGGAACTCTCGTTAAAGTCCACACTTTATTATGAAGTGCAGAGCAAGCCCCGGTTTGAAGCCTCTGCCGGACGCAACAGCACATCTATGGAACAGGAGATTATCACCGTTGTCAGGCGGTCCGAGCGCATCTGGACCCGAGGTTCCCGCTGTATTTTTACCTTCGGTGATACCAGCTTGCTGGTGCTTAATATGCCCGATGATGAGGAAAAAACCGGACGGCTTCGGGACAACCTCTGCTTTTTAATGGAAACCTTCGAAGTCAAAGTCGATGCCCTGAATCAACAACAGGCACTGACCCTTGCCCGAGACTGGCAACATTCCGTCAAAGAGGTTACTCAGCTACTCAATATCGCGTCACAGGATTTGCAACACAGTATCGATGGCAGTACCAAAACCATTCGCAATATGATGAGTGATCTGGAAATGCTGCTACCCAGTCTGGGACTGGAAGAAGACCAGGAAGAACGCATACACCATATCATTGATACCGCCTTTGACGATTACAATCACTCACTGCAAAAAACCGAACAAACCGGTTTAATTTTTAATAAAGTCATGTCCAAACTCAAAAATATGCAATAAGCAGCACTTTCTTTACGCCGCTGAAAACACCCGCCCGGAAAGCGTGAAAAAAACCGCTAAAAAAGAGGCAAAAAATCAAAGGTTGCTATAATTAGAGCAAATAACAACCAATTGGTGACCTATGAACGGCCGCTTATTCACACTGTGTTTACTGCTTATGTCGTTCCAGAATATCGCCGCAGAGCGTTCTGCAACGATTACCCTGGCATCGGATTATTTGTTTAACGGGGTCACCCAAACGGATGAAAAGCCGGCACTTCAGGGCAGTCTGGACTTTGCCGCTGACTCGGGGTTTTATTTCGGCGCCTGGGCCTCCAATGTCGACTTTGGTGACGACACCAATCTGGAAGTAGATTTGTATACCGGCTACTACAATGAGTTACAAGACGGTATTTGGTATGACATCTCGCTACTTTACTACAGCTATCACGGTGGTGATGACAGCAACGACGCCAATTATCTGGAAGTCGCCGCCGCCATCGGCAAAGACAACCTGGAACTGAAATTCTGGTACGCGCCTGATTACGCCGGAACCGGCGCAGGGCATATCATCACGGCCATTTCCTACAGTTACCCCTTCTCTGAACAAACCACCCTGGTGGCCACCGTTGACCGTTCACAAAGTCTGGACAGTGATGACTTTGAATGGGAGCCTGGCGATGACAACTACCTGCATTGGCGCATCGGTTCTGAGTTTAGTTTTGACGCCTTTGATGCCAGCCTGAGCCTGGAAGGCACAGATCTGGACACTTATGGCGACACGCGTTTACTCGCAACAATCAGTAAAACCGTAAGCTTCTGAGCCCGGTTAGCACCAACCGCAAGAGGTACCTATGAGATCTAAAAGTCAGAGTCTCGCCGTTAAACTGGTTGCAGTTGTTGGCGCCTTGCTGATTGCGCTGTCTGCGATACTGATGGTGGTCAGCTATTTCTCACTCACCGCCACAGAAGGCAAAATCGTGACCCAGGTTAACGAGGAGTTAGCGCAACAAATTGAAAGCACGGTGGCCGCGAAGGCGTCGCAGCAGGCGGCCGAAATTGCCATGGCCATTGAAAAGGCCTATGCCTTTCCGCGAATTCTGGCAGAACAAATCGCCCAAAGCATTGAATCCAATAACAGCGACTTAAAACTAAGTCGCAACCAGGTGCAAAGCATAACGGCCAGCTTATTACGGGTGAGTCCCACCTCATCCATTTATGCACAATTTGAAAAGGACCAGTTCGACGGAAACAGCGAGCAATACCTTTCCGGATTTGAACACTCAGTGGCCGGTCACGGCAGTTTCGAAGTTTACTTTGTGCGCAATCCTGATAATTCCATTACTCAGGAGGTGATCGAAGACGCGCAGGAAAAATTCGACACCACGCTGGATGAATTCGGCTTTCGCGCAGCAGAATGGTTTTTATGCGCCAAAGAAACCCATAAACCCTGCATTATCAGCCCCTACAATTATGAAATCCGTCCGGGCTATGAAGAGTTGATGACCAGTCTGACCTATCCGGTGTTAGCTGAAGGACGCTTTCGGGGAGTGGTTGGCGTGGATCTGAACCTACCCATATTGCAGCAATCCGCTGAAGCCCTCAAACAGTCTCTCTACCAGGGCAAGTCTGCGGTGTACGTTATCAGCCAACATGAAATCGTCGCAGCCGCTACCGAAGCACCGGATAAACTGGCCCGCAAATTTGATGAACTGTTCAAAAACAAACAGGCCAGTGCAAAGATTCTATCACTCAGCAGCAGTGGCGGCTCAGTCACCATTGACAATATGATGTATGTGCTCCGGGATATCCCGCTCACCACACCTGGTACCCACTGGAAAATGATCATTGGTGTGGATGTAGCCACGGCTCTCAGCCCTGCCCGAAGGGTCAGCGACACCATTGCCTCGAACATCAACGCCCTGATGGGCTCCCTGATCACCGTTGCTATTGTACTCACTGGTATCGCCCTGGTGATGGTTCACCTGTTCACCCGCAGTATTGTCAGCCCGGTAAAACTCATCGCCGATAAAATGACTGAGCTGGCCGGCCAGGGTGGCGATCTCACTCAGGACATCTCGGTACAATCACACGCTGAGCTGACTCAGCTATCGAACGCCTTCAACCTGTTCAGAGAAAAAGTCAGGGAACTGTTAGACCAGGCTAAAAACGTCTGTGAACAGGTGCTGGAAGGCAGCAAAACCACCCGCAGTCAGGCGCAACAAACCAATACTCAGATTCAGGTGCAATTGACCGAAGTAGACAGCGTGGTTACCGCGATTACGCAAATGTCAGAGGCAGCAAAAGAAGTGGCCCGCACAGCGGCTGAGGCAGCAGACAATGCAGATAAAGCTAATGACAATGTGAAACAAACTGAAAAACAGGTGTCATTATCAACCCAAAGTGCCAGCGAGTTGTCCAGTGAAATGGCCAGCGCTTCAGAGGCGGTTAAGGCCGTCTCCACCCGCAGTCTGGATATTAAAAAGATACTGGATGTTATTGGCGCGATTGCCGAACAAACCAATTTGTTAGCCTTAAATGCTGCCATTGAGGCAGCCCGCGCCGGTGAACACGGCAGAGGCTTCAGCGTAGTCGCCGACGAAGTAAGGGCACTGGCTTCCAAAACCGCGGATTCGGTCAGCGAAATTGCCACGGTTATTGATGCACTGCAAGGTGAGGTCAATTCAACCGTGCATATTATTGAAAAAGGCAACGAGCAGGCCGGTCAGGCCTCAATGCGTTCACAGGAAGCCTTCTCCCGTATGCAGGAAACCGCTGAACAGATCTCAGAAATCAGTGAGCGCATGATGCAGATGGCCACGGCAGCCGAAGAACAAAGTGTGGTCAGTGAAGAACTGAACCGCAATATGGTGATCATTGGTGACGCCACCCGTGAGGTTTCGGCACTGTCACAAGCATCAGAGCAAAGCTCGCAGGCCATTGACGAAGCTATTCAGCAGCTTTACGGCCTGTTAAGTAAGCTTAAAACCCATTAGGGTCTGGTAAACGAGGCGTGGCATTCACTAGGCCAGGTGTTCATGGTTAGCTGATATCCTGTTCAATGGCATAGATATCGTCATCAATCGTTTGAACTCTGGCCTCGAAAATCCCTCTGGCATCATGTAATCCTCGATTGTAATAATAAGCGCCAAGCTCTTTGGAAACGAAGTCCAGCAAAAACTCCGCATCAAACTGACCTAACTCTTGATCCAGTTCACGTTCAAAATAGGCCTGCAATTTATCCACCATTGCCGCTTTTTCGTGTTTTGTGAATTTAATGTCTGACATAGGTCCTTTTTCCTTCGGTGTATTCGCGCCAGTTGTTCAGGGAAACAACCACAAACTCTCATCGGCAGGTAAACTCTGTTCTGCGATCAGTGGGTTGCTGAGTTTGAACAGGGTTTTATCAGCAAAACCCCCTTGCCGGGTAAACCCCTGAAACTCATTGCTGGCACGAAAATGTGTCGCAAAAGCCCCGCTACTTATCAGGTGCCGCAATCCCTGTTCCAGGCGATTGGCCAATTCTTGGTCATCAGGACACACAAAAAAATAAATCGGGGCAGGGTAATACAGCAGGATGTGTGTCTCCCGCATCAGGGGCTTTTCTGCGTGCAAAGTCAGTTCGTCCTGGATTTCAGTGACACTACGCGGAAAGTAGTCGATGCGTTTTTGTGCCAGTAAGTCAAACAAGGCATGATAATTGGCCACCCCGTACACATTAAAATGATTCGCTTTGAGAATGCCGGTGTCAGGCCAGTCGGCACCTTGTCCGGCGGTGAGCATTTGCAACTGGTGACGATCATCAATTGCGGCAAATTTTGCCTCGTTGTCCTGGTGAATCATCAGGGCCCGGTACCCGTATAAACCTTTGAACAATGGAATTTTAATAGCCCGCATTTTGCGCTCTCTGAGGGCAGTGGTCATATGCCATTGCACATCGAAATCGCAGGTTTTATTCATGTTTTCAATGGCCCGGCTTTGATTCATCCGCATCGGGTATTGCGTCAGTTGGTACGCGCCAAACTGGGTACTGGTCGCGTCCAGTGCCTGGCGCAACAAGCTTACAAAGTAATCATTCTTGAATGCGTACTTACCGCTGGCGCCAAAGTACTGATAAACCTGCTCACTGCGCGCCACTGAGCTAAAGCACAGAAAGCACCCTATGAGCAATACAAGGCCGTGTTTGAAAAAAGTAAATTGCAGCATAATTACAGGATCAGAATAGCGTCAGGACAGAGTAGCAAAATCTTGCCACACGTCGCTGAAGATTTGTGAAAATCATCGGTTGTAGTCAGACAAGCTGCCGAGTTTAGCACAAGGATAGAGCCCGCGTTCCGCTTACTCAATACCCACGTGATTGTCGCCAACACTCATAGACAAGGCCCGGCTTATTTCCTGCAAGGAGCGGCCGGACTCTTGTTGCCACTGATTAAATGTCGCCTGCAGGCAGGCCAGGCTGCGCTTTGACGTTGCCGAGCCGCTGATCAAATCATGGCTCTTAAAATAGCCTTCCACATCACGACTCAGTAAAAACGTGTCTTTACCCAGCGCGCGCAAGGCATACGGGCCGGTATTGCCACCAAGGCGTGCCCCCTGCTTTTTCAAAACTTCCCATAGCCCGATGATATTATCTTCCGGCCAGTCAGCGATAAATTGCGCAAATGACCCCTTTTCACTGTGTACCGCGTCAATCATTAAGGCGTTATCACGAATGGTTTTCACCTTGTTGTAGTTGCGGATAATGTCGGGATTACTGGCTTTTTGCTCCAGCATCTCATCGGGCATGAGCAGCACTTTGGCAATATCAAAACCAAAGAAACACTGCTCAAATGCCGGCCACTTTTGTTCGACAACCCGCCACACAAAACCCGACTGAAACACTTTTTTAGTAAACTCAGCGAGGAACCGATCTTCGCCCAATGCAGCCAGTTGCGCCCTGGGCAAAGGCTTGGCCAGCAAATTTTCTAACGCCTGCTCACCGCCCTTGCGCTCGGCTGCACGGGCATAAATATCGGCAAATAATTCAACGCTCACGATGGTTCCTCACGGTAGGCGGTTACTTCTCAGGCGGCGATGCCACTATGGCGAAGCAGTGCAGCAATGTCGGGCTCCCGCCCACGAAACGCTTTAAACAATTCCATGGGCTCTTTACTGCCGCCCATTTCCAGAATGTTTTGCAAAAAGGAGGCACCGGTTGTGGCGTTGAAAATCCCTTCTTCCTCAAAGCGCGAATAAGCGTCCGACGACAACACTTCGGCCCATTTATAACTGTAATAACCGGCGGCATAGCCCCCGGCGAAAATGTGACTAAAGCTATTTTGGAATCGGTTAAACTCAGGTGGTTTTACTACCGCCACCTTGTCTCTGACGCCGTTGAGGTAGTCCTGCACATTCATGCCTGGCTGATACTGCTCGTGCAAACCAAAATCAAACAACGAAAACTCCAGTTGTCTGATCATTTGCATTGCAGACTGGAAGTTTCGGGCAGCCAGCAATTTATCCAACATTTCCTGCGGTAATGGCTCGCCGGTTTCATAGTGACCGGAGATAAAGGCCAGAGCTTCTGCTTCCCAACACCAGTTTTCCAGGAACTGACTGGGTAATTCCACCGCATCCCAGGCGACACCGCGAATGCCCGATACACCGGATTCATCGACTTTGGTCAGCATATGGTGAATGCCGTGTCCGAACTCGTGAAACAGCGTGATCACTTCATCGTGAGTAAATAAGGCAGGTTTATCACCTACCGGGCCATTAAAGTTACACACCAGATAGGCCACCGGATACTGCAACCTGCCCTCAACATTGACCCAACGGGAGCGGCATTCATCCATCCAGGCTCCGCCGCGTTTTTTCGCTCTGGCGTAGAGATCCAGGTAAAACCGGCCTCTTAGCTCTCCCTGCTCATCGGTGATTTCAAAAAAGCGCACATCTTTGTGCCAGGTTTCCACGTCATGTCTTTCTGACACCTTAATACCATAGAGGCGTCTGACCACCTCAAAGAGTCCGGATACCACTTTGTCTTCCGGAAAATAAGGACGAAGCATTTCATCAGAAATGGCGTATTTCTGTTGTTTGAGCTTTTCCGCGTAAAAGCCGATATCCCAGGCCTGAATATCCGTGGCACCATAATGTTCTGCCGCAAAATCCCGGATTTCTTGCAACTCGGCTTCAGCCTGAGGCCTGGACTTTTCAGCCAAATCCGTTAAAAAACCCTTCACCTGATCTGCAGACTCGGCCATTTTAGTGGCCAGTGAATATTCAGCATAATTGTCAAAGTCGAGTAATTTAGCCAGTTCCTGACGCAAGCTTAAGGTTTCTTCAATAATGCCGGTATTGTCGAATTGCCCGCCATTGGGTCCGGTTTCAGAGGCGCGGGTGGCAAAGGCGCGATACATTTCTTCGCGCAACTGACGATTTTCACAATAGGTCATCACGGGCAAATAACTGGGAAAGTCCAGCGTAAACAACCAGCCTGGCAGTTCCTTTTCTTTGGCTGCCTGCGCGGCGGCATCCAGCGCCGATTGGGGCAATCCGGCCAGTTCTGCCTGGTCAGTAATGTGTCTGGTAAATGCCAAAGTGGCATCCATCACATGGTTACTAAAATTGGAGGACAAATCTGATAAACGCGCCTGAATCTCGGCGTAACGCTGTTTTTGCTGATTTTCCAGGGCAACACCGGACAGTGTGAAATCCAGCAACGCGTCATTAATCACTTTTTGTTGTGCGCTGTTCAGAGTTTTAAAATGCGCTGACTCAGCAATTTGTTTGTAAGCCTTGTACAACCCCTTGTGCTGCCCCATCCAGGTATAGTATTCCGACAGTAACGGCAAACAACCGTCGTGCGCCTCTCTGAGCGCATCGTTGCTCACTACGCTGTTCATATGAGATACCGGTGACCAGTATTTGCTTAACTGATCACTAACCTCGTCGATAGGTAACACCAGATTGTCCCACCGATATTCAGTCTGTTGCAGACACTCGTCAATGACCTGCTTGCACTGAGCAATGGCACTTTTGACATTTTCCTGAATAGTTTCTGGTTCGAACTTCGAGAATAAGGGCAGGCCTAATTCAGACTCAAATTGCGTAAAAGACATACTTAACCCGTCTTAAAAATAATTATCAAAGAAGTAGGGATTGTCAGAGAATAATCAAGGTGAGCCGGACAATTCTTACGAAGCCTGCACAAAGTCCAGAAGCTCATCCTGAAAATCGGGTTTACGCAGAAAACGAACGCCAATGCGCTCCACTCTTTGCTGCACATCGGGTTCTTCCTGCGAGGTTAACATGCAAATACGCGCATTGGGACTCGTGGTTTTGGCCGCAATAGCCACAATTTCGCCGTTGGCACCCGGCATGTTGTAATCAATGGTGAAAATATCGTAATCATTGGCATTCAGCAGCGTTAATGCTTCATCACCATCCCCGGCCTCATCAAATGTCGCTTTCGCAAACGCCTGTTCAATCGTGCGAATGATCATTTTTCGGGTCAATGCACTATCATCAATCACCAGCACCCGCATAGTTTCACTCCTGAAAGGTCATCGTCATAACCCCAAGTTGGAATTAATTCCTTCTATATCCTTTATAGTAGACGCCCTTTGAAATTTTCACCAAAATTAACTGTAATCAAGGATGATCGGTTTAAAGAAACGCATTCGCTGGTAATAAAATGGCCGCTTTCCATTTCTAATGGAATAACTTGAATCATTCAATCGCTAAAGCTGGTTTGCAATTCTATACTGTGAAGCCATAACCTATAGCACAAGTAAATTATCCGGAAGATAACAATGGCAGATTTTGATTATATTTGTATCGGTGGTGGCAGTGGTGGTATTGCCTCGGCAAATCGTGCGGCAATGCACGGCCAGAAAGTGGCACTGGTTGAAGGGCGTCACATTGGCGGCACCTGCGTCAACGTGGGTTGCGTACCCAAAAAAGCCATGTGGTATGGTGCCCAGGTAGCAGAAGCGATCCATCGCTACGCGCCGGATTATGGGTTTGACGTAACCGTCAATAAATTCGACTGGCAGACCCTGGTAAAAAACCGCCAGGCCTACATTGAGCGCATTCATGGCTCCTACGACCGGGTGTTGGGCAACAACAAAATCACCGTGCTTAATGGCTATGGCAAACTGGTAGACAAGAACACCGTAGAAGTGGACGGTAAGCGCTACACCGCCAATCACATTCTTATCGCGACAGGGGGGCGTCCCTGGCGTCCGGCAATCCCTGGTGCTGAACTGGGTATTGATTCTGATGGCTTTTTCGAACTGCAGCACATGCCAAAAAGTGCCGCGGTCATCGGAGCCGGATACATCGCTGTTGAACTGGCCGGCGTATTACATGCACTCGGGGCTGAAACTCACCTGGCAGTGCGAAAACACGCACCACTGCGCAACTTTGACGGCATGTTAAGTGACACCCTGATGGAGCTCATGGCAGAAGATGGCCCAACGCTACACACACACTCCATTCCGGAAAGTGTAGTAAAACAAGATAATGGGCTGCTCAGGCTCACCTTTAGCGATGGTAAGAGCCTGGACGTTGAGCAGGTTATCTGGGCCGTAGGTCGCGTGCCTGCTACCGACAATCTGGGTCTGGAAAACGCCGGTGTTGAACTTAATCAACAGGGTCATATCATCGTTGACGAGTACCAAAACACCACGGCCGAAAACATTTATGCGGTTGGTGATAACATCGGTAAAGTGGATCTCACCCCGGTGGCGGTCAAAGCCGGGCGCACCCTGTCGGAGCGTCTGTTCAATGGTCAGACTAACGCCAAAATGGACTACGACACCATCCCCACCGTGGTATTTAGTCATCCGCCCATTGGCACAATCGGCTTGTCAGAAGAAGACGCTAAAGCCAAATACGGCGAAGACAATATCAAGGTATACAACAGCAGTTTTGCCGCTATGTACACTGCGGTAACCCGCAACCGCCAGCAAACCAAAATGAAACTGGTGTGCGCAGGCCCTGAGGAAAAAGTGGTGGGCTTGCACGGTATTGGTTACGCCATGGATGAAATCCTGCAAGGTTTTGGGGTGGCCATAAAAATGGGCGCAACCAAAGCGGACTTTGACGCCTGTGTGGCAATCCACCCCACGTCTGGCGAGGAATATGTGACGATGCGTTAATCCGCAAAGTATGTGACAAAAGGCGTGATACTGGTGGTCACGCCTATATACATTTGGAAAGTTAATGTAAACCACATAAATTTAACGGAACCCGTTGAGTACTCTCTTTAAGAGAATAAGAGGTTCTGTTGGTTTAGCAAAGCAACCTGTCTTAAATCCCGGAAACATAATTTGAGAGGCTGTCATTTAGGTTTAGTCACAAACTCTTTTATTTCACTTAATATTTAAATGCTTTTTTAACTTCTGATATAACTTTTCTGCATTTACAGGCTTTAACAGATAATCATTTAAGCCAGAACGTGCCCACTCCCTTGCAACATTTTTGTCTTTATTTCCTGATAAAGCGATAATTTTCAAATTTTTTCCATGAATCATTGCGCGAATGTCTCTGGTAGTCTCAATACCGTTCAACTCAGGCATGAAAAGATCTAAAAGCGCAATGTCAAATTTCATTGTTTGTACCATTTCCAAAGCTTCACGGCCGTTCTCAGCTTCATGTACTGTAAATCCGAGTCTTTGTAGTGAACGATTTAATATTTTCCTATATGTTGCATTATCTTCAGCGATCAAGATATTAAATCCTTCAAATTCTCTAATTATTGCGTCCTCGACACTTACACTTTCTTCATCAAGCCTTTGAGCTTCTCCGGCCGTCTCGGAAGATGTTTTCTTTTCAGATTGTGGATACATGTTGACTGGTTCCGGGGGGACACTTTCATGCTCCTCCTTTCCAGGGTATAGATTTTGTGGTGGCTTTTGAATTACTTCTACTTTTGACGGTTCCGGAGTTTCTGGGTACAGATTTTTCGGCTCGATACCATGGTGAAATGACACTTTATCTGATTCAGGTTCAGGATAAAGGTTTACAGGTGCTTGAATTGAATCGCTTTTTTTGATTTCCGCCGACACTTCCGGATACAAATTTACTGGTTTCTTAGATTCATTTTGAGCGTCGCTATGTATGCCAGGGCTTAGCGGTGAATGACTACGATTTCCCTCTAGTGTATTTATGAGATCATCCAATCCTGGTATTACTGTTTCTTCAATAGACTCTATAGCCCTAATAGTTTTACATGAGTCTTCAGAATTTGCTTCATTTTGCTCCCTACTCTGCCCCTTTGGTTTTCTCGCTTTTTCGCGTTCCTCAACAAATTTATCAACATACCTGCGACGCAAATGGATTGCTTTATCAATACATTTATCAAGCTCCACATCCTGATATTCCAGTAATGAGGAGCGAAATTGCTCGCGGGCGCTAGATAGCTCAGTTTCTAATCCTCGAAAAACACTAAAGCTCAGTGAATAGGTTTCATATAGCGGTTTAAACACTATAAAGTCATCAAACAACCCTTTAATACAATTGTTAAACGCTGCCTTTGTTTGCCGGTTCTCACATAACAAAATTGAAAAATGTGGGAAGTTTATCGTTTGCTGTGCAATACAGTCTGAGTAAAACTCTATTGATTCACTGGTTTTTGAAAAGCCAAGAAGGATAATATTAGGCTTTTTGGCAATTAAAGCTTTCAAGTCAGGGTCATTGTAAAGTACACACTTATAGCTATCGTATACCTCAGACAACTTATTACTCACACCTAAAATTTCGTCCACGACATTACAAATCAGCAAAATATCAATAGTTTCATTTTGATGTAACTTGCTCATAACTCCATCCGATTTGATCAATGATACATAGAGTTCTTTTTAGACTCTATACTGTCTGACCATGGTTAATTATCAAGTGGTTGCACTATTGTGATGTGGTGTGGCCATCATCGTGACTTTCAATTCACATAATTATAAAATAAAAAAGTCATCTGTTGTAAGGGGAAAGAACGCTTACATTTTCCTTTTCAACAACGATTATCAAAACAATTAGACCATTACTTACTCCCGGTGAAGTACTAAGATTAAGTTTCCTTTATAGTCTAATTTCATATCAATTGCATACTGACTATAACTACACTTTCTTGGCACTTTACCAGCCTACTAATCGCTTACATTAAATCATTTTAATTGGCACAGCATATTTGCTGAAAAAATACTACCAATAAAATAACCAGAAAAGCATAAACTCATATATTTGTCTTTAATACTTTAGTTGAATTTTTTGGATTAAACAAATTACAAACTTTATCAGACATAACTTTTCCTTTGGTTGATTGAGCGAGACTGGCAATCATTCGCTTATTACAAATAACTAAAATAAAGCTATATTTTATAAAAATTATTAATATCCTTGAACTTTCACTATAACTGATTTTTTGTTCTATAATTTTTTATAATGTTAACTTTTGGTCTACCTTATTTTTACCATGAATTACATCGACATCGGCAGTAGTTGAGGAGAGCCAAAAGCGTGAACATAGAAAATAACGAGACTGTATTTTCAGATAATACACAGAGTGAAGGCTGTCTCCATTTAGCTGAACAGCACTCTGATTTTGCGTCATTAGTATTGGATATTGCAAAACAAGAATGGCACCTATCCCCGAGAGTTCAACAATGGTTCTCCATTGAGTCAAAGATCATAAATCACAAACACTTTTTTGAATTTTTTAAGATTAACATCCCATTGGCTGCAGGAACTACAGAAGACTTTATAAAAAAAACAAATGAAAACGTCTATTTTTTAAAAAGTAATTTCGACAACGACAAAACATATCGCCTAAGTTTTCACCCAAGTGGACTTTTTTATATAGGAATCATAGAAAGTAAAGGTGTTAAAAACAAACTATTCTCTATGCTGCAACAAGACCCTGCTATATATGAACTGGCTCTTGAAGCAGCCGAAATTGGAGTATGGAGCTGTCAAGTTGCCGCTGAAGGTGAACACCATAATTTGCAATGGACTCTGGATTCACGTTGCCATGCATTAATGGAGCTTGATGGAGAAGACAACAGCTCTATAGGTCAATGGTTTGAATCTCTGGATGAAGATTTACGCAACACCACGATAGAAGCGCTTAAAAACTGTCTTAAATGTAATAAACGTATGGATCTTGATTTAAAGTTTCAGAACAAACTAGGGCGTACGACCTATCTCAAGTGGATAGGTGAAAGTATAACGCTAGATCAAAAATCAGGAACGCGGATTCATGGTGTGATAAAAGATCAAACTTTTCAAAAAGTCACTACATATGGACTCGAAAAGTTAAACAAATCTTTGACTACAAAAGTAAATGAACGAACAAGTGAGTTAGAACAAGCCAAATTGTTAGCGGAGCAAGCAAACAGCGCCAAAAGTAATTTCCTCGCTATGATGAGTCATGAACTTCGGACCCCAATGAATGCGATCATTGGAAGTTTAGATCTGTTAAACATCCACTCAATGGACCCGGAACAACGAGATTTAGTCAATACAACGAAATCTGCCGCAGTCAACATGGTAAATATTCTGAATGACATTTTGGACTTTAGTAAGGGGGAGGCTGGAAAGATTGAGCTGGAATCAATTCCTTTTTCCGTTACAGAGATAATAGCAAATGTTGTAGATATCTTTATACCTACAGCCCAAAGTAACCGGGTCCATTTTCGAGTTCTGGAAGATATAAGTTTACCAAAATGGGTCGAGGGAGATCCAAACAGATTACGACAAATATTGTTTAACTTAATTAGTAACGCAATTAAATTTTCTATAAAGCAAAACTCAGAAGAGCAGGCTCATGTTTCACTGGATGTGAGGGTATTAGAAGTCAATGATTCTGTAGCAGATATACAGTTTACTGTTACAGACAATGGAATTGGAATGGAGAAAGATACAATTAAAAAGCTTTTTTCACCGTTCTATCAAGCTGAAAAGTCTACCCATAGATTTTATGGTGGTACAGGGTTAGGGCTAGCTATTTGTGGAAACCTATGCAACCTGATGGGAGGGAGAATTAGGGTAGTTAGCGAACCCAATAACGGTGCAACATTTAAACTCAGTGTACCATTTTGGTTATCCGAAAACCCCATATCAACTGATATTCAGAGTAAAACATTGGGGGTTATTCTGCCTTCTGAACGTGATGAAAAGGTTGACCAAATACTGCAATTTCTTTCATTAAACAACGTTGTATGTATGGATCTTCAGCCAGACAACATAGATAAATATGACATTTTGTTCTGTTTTTGTGATGGGGAAAATGAAAAGTATATTAAAACCCTTTTTACACTAGAGTCGTATAAAAAACCAATCCTGGTAGTTTGTCGGGACACGTCTTTAGTCGCTATTCCGATTCATGCGAGATTACTTGACCTCAACACACTAACCTTTCATAAAATGTTGGAGCTGGTAAGAGACATTTTAAATAGTGATCTAATTGAAGAGTCCCAAAGGTCCAACTCTTCAATACCTAAAGAAAGGGAAATCTCTGCTGCACCAAAGGTAGATAAAAAAGCTCGCCTGATGTTGTTAATTTTGATGTGTTGGTTGTGGAAGATAATCCTGTTAACCGAAGAATAATAGGTCGCCAGCTACAAAAACTAAATTATTCGTTTCACCTTGCTTGTGACGGAAATGAAGGTATTGAATATTGGAAGAAATATAATCCAAAAGTTATTCTTTCAGACTGTCACATGCCAAACTTGAGTGGTTATGAAATGACCGAGCGTATTCGAAAGTTAGAGAATAAATTGGCTCATAAACAACGTACTCCAATTCTTGCGATAACCGGAGCAGGAATGAAAGAAGATCAAGAAGTTTGCCTAAAAGCAGGAATGGACGAAATATTGTTAAAACCAATTCAAATGGAACAGTTACAACAAACTCTTTCGAAGTGGTTTAAATATGAAAAGTAATCTCCCGGTTATTGATGAACAAATACTGATTGGGTTGGTAGGAGAAGATAGCGAAGAACTACGTAGCATCTATGCCGACTTCGTAGAAGATTTAAAACAGGGGTGCCCTAAGTTAGTTAATGCTGTGCACAAGAAGGATGCTGAAGCTATAAGACAAGGTGCTCACTATTTAAAAACATCTTCTTCGGGAGTTGGGGCTATGCGACTGAATTTAGTTTTGACAGAAATAGAGAAAACGTCGAAGAACCCAGAGGGGCATGAATTTAATACTGCAATATCACATCTGAAAGAATCCGTTATGGAGGTATTAGCAGAGATTCGAATACTTATTAAAAAGTATGAATGACAAGCAAAAGATCCACAAAAAAGCAAACCCAACCATCTAAATCCTAGAACCTAATTGTTATGACTTTTCTGTAATAAAGTGAGTCCGTCCTGTTTAGGAAGGTAATGCTCAGCAAAGATGATATCTATTTCTTCAGATGCCATTACCTCGAGGGCTTCAAAGCCATTGTCAGCATGAAACACTTTGGTGAAACCGGCATTATTGAGCATGCCTGAAATCGCTACCCACATGTTCATCACGTTTTCCATAACGATAACGCTCATATTTCTGCAAGGACTCACTATTCCGGAAAACGCGGTTGCATTGCGGGGAGTTAGTTCATTCATACGGCAATCCATGTTTGCTATTAGAATTTGAGAAAAGGCTTTCTAATAGCATAGTCAATTAATGTTGGATAAACGAAATTATTGTAAAAAATTACGCAACTCTTCAGAGCAAGCATCTTTTTTGGCTGTACTCACGTTATTGAATTACACTAGGGCATGATTTACTTAATGACTTTCTAAACCGGTTACCAGAGGGGCAACATTGAGTATTCACTCCCCCGATAGCAAAGCCAAAATACTAATCATTGATGATGATCGCTACTTTTTAGAAATGGCCAATAACGCCTTGTCTGAAATGTGTGACGTGCTCACCGAGTCCAATGCGCAAAAAGGGTTAAAAAGAGCACTGGCTGAACCCACTCCTGACCTGATTATATTAGATGTAATTATTCCCGGTTTATCCGGGTATCAGATCTGCCGCGAACTTAAGCAGAATATGAAAACCTTTAACATCCCGGTGGTGTTTGTCTCGTCACTGGAACAAATATCTGAAATTACCCGATGTTTTGATCTGGGTGCCGTCGATTTTATCAGTAAACCCGTGCAGATGCCGTTGCTGCTGGCGAAGATAAAAAACCACCTGATGATGAAGTTACAAAGGGATATGCTGGAAGAATTAGCCACCAAAGATCCACTCACCGGTTTAGACAACAAGCGCAGCTACAATCAGGTATTAGCCAGTGAATGGAAACGCGCCCAAAGGGATCAGCAAGCTATCAGCCTGGTGATGTGCGATATCGATTTTTTTAAGAAATACAATGACCACTATGGACATGGTCAGGGTGATACCTGTCTGCAACAGGTGGCTGCCAGTCTGTTTAAAACAGCCAGCCGCCCAGGCGATCTGGTCGCGCGGGTTGGGGGCGAAGAATTTGCCGTTATTCTGCCCAATACGGAACGAGAAGGTGCCTGGCGGGTTGCGAACAACTTACTGGTGCATCTGCGTAAAAAGCAGTTGCCACATGCCAAATCGCCCATTCACAAACATATAACGATAAGCGTTGGTGTCGCTACTCATATCCCTCAACAGGATGAAGCGCCGGCGCTGTTGTTTGATCTGGCCGATGCCGCTCTGTACCGCGCCAAGGACCAGGGCCGAAATCGGGTCATTGCCCACGAAGACGACTAACAAAAAACCGGTAGAGTCGTTATTTATTCAACTGGGCTAAAATGGCATTCAATAACTCGTCTTTAACCACTGGCTTTGCAATGTGACCCTGCATTCCCGCCTGCAAACAGCGTTTTCGGTCTGCAGCCATGGCATTCGCCGTGGTGGCTAAAATGGGGATATTGTCCCATTCCGGGTTTTTGCGGATCGCCTCCGCCGCTTCGACACCGTCCATGATGGGCATTTGCATGTCCATCAGAATAATGTGTGGCCTGAACCCTTTGTTTAACAGATCCAGACATTCCTGACCGTTTTCTGCAAATTTGGTGACCGCACCCGCGTTTTTTAACATGGCTCCCGCCACCTGCTGATTAATCGGATTATCTTCTACCACTAACACCAGGCGACGCGCCAACGGGCTGTCCTGTGGTTGTGCTTTTTCCGGAGTTTCGTCATCGGCAAACGGGATGGTGGTGCTTAACACGGAATCGTAAAGGGTGGACGGCGTAAAGGGTTTTAATAAAACATCATCACAAATCACCAGGCTATTTTCACCATAGTCTTTGCGGTTGTGCGACACAATGATCAGATGCACAATATCAACCTGCGACTGCTGCCACTCAGCCAGGACCTGCTTGTCTATGGTGTCCAGAATGGCTTCGTCAATCAGCAGGACCCGTTGGGCACCTTCTGCCAGTTGCGAATTTCGCAAATCATCCAGGCTTCGCACACAGTTGGAAGGCCAACCTAAGATAGAACATTGACGTTGAATAATCGCCTGAGCATTGACGTTTTTGGTGAGTACCATGACCTGACAAATATCAATGCCCTGAAAGAGGCGTTTATCTTCCTGAGACTCCTCGGCTTTTTGCAGTTGAATATTGAACTGGAAAGTACTGCCAGCCCCTTCTTTACTGCTGACCCCGATAGTGCCGTGCATCAGTTCCACTAACTGTCGGGCGATACTTAAGCCCAGGCCCGTACCCCCAAATTTACTGCTGGTTTCCCCGGATGCCTGCGTAAAGGCACTAAACACTTTCGTCGCTTGTTCATCTGTCATGCCAATACCGGTGTCCTGCACCTCAAATCCCAGTTGCAGTTGTTTTTCATCTTCTGATAACACGGCGACGCGCACGTTAATTTCGCCTTTACTGGTAAACTTGATGGCATTGCTGACCAGGTTACTGATGATCTGATTTAATCGCACCGAATCACCAATCACAGTTTTGGGGCAACTAGGATCAATATCTATCCACAAATCAATCGGTTTACCATAGGCAGCACGCCCCATCATTTGTCCGGTTTGCTTTAACAGATTATCCAGTCGAAATGGCGCAATCACTATCTCCAGTTTGCCGGCTTCTATCTTAGAAAAATCAAGAATGTCGTCGATAATTCGGCTCAGCAACGAAAAGCTGGTGATGGCCTGCTCCAGGTTATCATGAATTTTTTTGTAGTTGCGCTCTCCCTGGGTAATTTGCAATAGGCCATATACGCCATTCATGGGAGTGCGAATTTCATGGGACATCCGGGCCAGAAATTCCGCTTTGGCTTTTTCGGCTTCTCTGGCTTGTTGCGAGGCCTTATCCGCATTGTCTTTCTCTTCGTGCAATTGTCTGATTAGCCTGAACAAGAAAACATTGATAACCACCGCAATGAAGATCCCAAATACTAACCCCGCCAGTATCAAATAAGCCGAGCGCTCCTGATACAACATGGTGCTTTGCGGTTTTTTCATGATGAGCCAAAACTCAGGGTCATCCAGCGCCACCGAAATCACCTTGTGGGTAGGCAGGCTGATTTTATCCATCACAAATTCATCGGAAAATGACTCAGGCAGCACCTGAGTCACTTTATAATCTTGCAGCTCGGGGAAGCGATTGCGCACCTGGTTTTCCGGCCTGTCCAGCAACCATCCCCAGGCAGAGTTGTCCGGCGCACTCAGGAAAAACCCCTTGTCGTTTACCAGCCAGTGGTTATTTTTACTTTGTAAATCGGCCAGTCGTGCGAAGGTGGCGCTGAGATCAAAATTAAAGACCACCACCCCTTGTAGTTCACCTTCCTTGAAATATTTAGCAGAGCTTCGAATAGTCGGACGCAGCGGCATTTCCACAACGTTATTTTCTTTATTCAAATCCAAAGGCGACACGTAAATCCCGGCATCCAGCGCCAGTGCTTCCAGGAAATAATGACGACCGGCTTTGTTTTGCAATTCGTCAGTATTGCGCCAGGCCACCCCCTGCTCAGCACGTTCCGCGCGATAGATCTCATCGCCATTGGCAGCAATAAATCGCGCCTGCTGCAAAGTAGGGTATACGCGAAACAGCGCCTGCCAGTGAGACTGCAATGTCTGCAAGGCATGTTGATCATCTTCTGCGGCTATGATTAAGTCACTTGAGGAAGCCGAGGCGGCAAGGTTGACGGCGTCGTTCGCGATAGATTGCAACTCGGTATCGACCTGTTGCAATAAGGTATCAAATTCTTGTTGCACCACATCGTCAGTGAATCGCTTAGTCTCCACCCAGACAAAAGCGGCAATCGCCATCATCATGCTGACAATCACTGTGGTTATCAGCACCAACAACACCTTGGTTTTATAGATTCGCATTAACGCCATACCGCTTTATCTCCTGTCCTTGCCTGCTCAATGTCTGACTTTTTAACTGTTTTAGACCCTTTTTACTTATTGCTATTGCCACAGCCAGAACACCACTATCACATATTCTAAGACTAAAGTATTAAACAAATTCAACTTAAGTCTAATTTAGTGTTTGAGTGTTTGTCAGCTATGCTGAAGCCAGTTAATTTACACTCACGTATTTCCCCAATCAGGTTAAATAAGGCCTCTGATAATGCAACTAAATGGTACTCCCGCAATCAACATCCAGAATAACGCTATGAGTATTGATACTTCCCTTGAAGTGGCTTTCCAACCGATATTGGAAACCAACAGCTTAAATTTGGTGGGCTTTGAGGCCCTGCTACGGGTTATTTCTGAAAACGAGATGCTGCCCACCCAACAATACTTACATTCTGCAGCCAGTTCGAATGATATAGAACAGCTGGATCGCTGGGTTATCGAAGAGAGTATAAATACCTTTTCAGAATGGGCAGAAAATTATCACCAGCCGCTTTATTTAAACATCAATCTGTCAGAAGCGACCTTAGCCAGGGCTGACTTTCCGGGTTTCCTGCAATATACGCTGCTGCAACACATTGTTTATTCTGAAAATGTAAACCTTGAAATAGATGCGCGCTATCTGGCCAATCCGGATTGCCTGGCAAATATCTCGGTACTGGTGGAGCTTGGAATCAGGTTTACCCTGAATCTCGCGCATATGGACGAAAGTGCCATCGCAGACAAAGGCTATGGATTTTCAAGTTGTAAGATCCCGGCCAGTTGGCTGTCAGACAATAGCAATAATCAACACTGGCTGGAAACCCTGCGGGCAATGTCTGAGAGAGGCATTCAGCTGATAGCCACTAATGTTGAAACTTCAGGGGCATTGCAACAATGCAGTGACCTGGGGATTTCTTCCTTTCAGGGCTATTTTAGCGCTAAGCCTTTGCCCAAGGCAGATTTCGAGTGCTGGTTTTTAAATCAGACAGAAATAACAGAAAACTAATACCTGTTCCGGGATCAGGTGCCAATCGTCAACACGATCCCGCGTTTTTCAATATTCTCCTGCCTGGATTGCAACCAGGCTTTGTCAGCCGCCAGCTTTAAGCCTTCTGAGCTTGAATAATCAGACACTAATCCTGCTGCAATGCCAATACTGGCAATCAGTTCAGCATCCTGACAGTGACCCACATCAGGTGTGCCACGGGTAATGGTGTGCATTAATGTCTGTAAAATGTGCTGTAGTTGCTCCGGCGATTTATCCAACGCAGACACAGCAAAGGTGTAGCCAAAGTACCGGGCTATTTCGCAGTGTACCCCTTCAAAGGCAAATGCCAGCTTTTTGGCGAATACGTGCAGAAAATCCTCACGGTTATTTATACCTTGGTACCTGGGTAAAAAATCCACGTTGTCCAGGCTAATGAAGGTCAGTGAAACTACCTGATTTAGCACCCTGGCGGTTAACCAAAGATTATTGAAGTGGCTATTAAAGCCCCGGGTATTCTGTAGATGGGTAATGGGATCGGTGACACAACGCTGTGCCAACTCCTTACGGGTGATATGATCGCGCAGGTGTGCTTTGACTTTTTCTTTTAACACCCGAATATTGAGCGGCTTAAACACCAAATCAACACCGCCGACCTCGTAGGATTTGACCACTTCGTTGTCATCGCGTAGCCCGGTGACAAAAACTATAGGTACGCCTTTGGTACATTCATTTTGGCACAACTGCTGGGCCACCATGTGCCCATCCTTACCTGGCAAATTGATATCCAGTATGATCAAATCCGGCGGTATTTTTTGCGTGGCCAACACTATGCCTTCAGCGCCGGCTAAAGCCACAAACATGTTGTAATCATCACCTAAGGACTCACAAATGAGATCCGTAACGGCAGGATCATCATCAATAACCAAGATATTGTATTTTTTATTGGAAACCATAAAAAGGGCTCATCTCATTCTGGTCTTTTGGAGCAGCAACAGGGGCTTAGCACAGTCTGAATAATTCTTCTTTGTCTCATAAAGCTAGCTGCAGAATAGATATTTGTCAGCACTGTCTGTAAAAAAATTACCAACGGGCCGGTTACAATATCGCCTGAAAGAGCGGTTCAAACAGGGGGGCATCCCGGCGCTTTAAGCGACTACACATCCCCCGGACAATATCTCTGTCCGCCATGTCTTGCAAGACCTTGTTGATGGTCGACAATAACTCTATAGCACGGGTTTTTACCGCATAGTTAGTTAAGGCGCAAACTTTGAGTTCAATGTTTTGAGAAAAGCACGACAACTGCAGCGCATCTTTGTTGTACACTTGTTGAAACAGCATAAAGGCCATATGTCGGGCGGACTCTTCTGCAGATTCAGGATACAGACAATAAAAGCGATTACGGGTCGCTCTGATCACCACGTGATTGCGGCTTACAGAGAGAGATTCGAGTAGCCGGTTCAACCCAGTTACCCAGATATCATATTGGCGATAGCCAAGTTGATTGATAATGTCCTCAACATTGTCGATTTCTATGCATAACAGCGAGAGCGGGAGTTCTCTGCGAGCGGAAATCTGCAATTGATTTTCCAGCAGACAATCAAACCAGGACATGTTCTTTAACATTGAGTGGGTATTAAAGCAGGTTATGCGCCGAAGTTCCTGCAAGTGCTGTTTTAACGACAATTGCAATTTCACCCGGTATTGCACTATGTCTCGCTCAACGGGTTTGCACAAATAATCGGTACAACCGACTTCCCAGCACTGGCGCTCAATCTTAATGTCATTGCTGGCGCTCAGAAACATCACCGGCGTTTCTGCTGTAGCTTCGTGGTGTTTAATGTTGCGACAGGCAGAAATTCCATCCACTCTGGGCATCTCAATGTCCATCACCACCAGATCGGGTTTTCCCGTCAGGCATAACTCAAAGGCTTCGTCACCATCACTGGCAGTAATAATACTGGCCAGCGGACTTAACACGTCAGCCACCAACAGTGATTCACTAGGTTGATCGTCTACCACTAATATTTTTGGAAGTATCGATGTTTTTTGCGCTAATGCGCTACCTGACAGCATGATTAAACCCTCTTAGATAATAAGAGCTTACACGCTGCACCATAGATTAAATATTATACTTTGGTTCCACCAGTGAACTGTCCTCCACTTTGCAGTGGTAATTTTTTGGTTATTGCACAAAAATGCGATGAAGACTTGAGATAAACCCAAAAACTGACCACTATGATGACCAGGATAAGCGTCTGGCTGTGTACTGTGATCACCTATTCAAGAATTAGACTGACCTTAATTGTATGCCTGTTTCTGTTCAATAAAGCACTGGCTGCACAAACACTTATCTGGGTCAGCGAAATGAGCGCACCCAATGCGAAGCCATCTTCCGGGGTCAACCTGGAAAACCGCTTATTTGATCTGCTCAGCGAAGAAGCCAATCTGCCTTATCAGTATCAGCAGGCCAATAACCTGAGAGCCGAGTCTATCTTGCTCAGTCACAACAATGCCTGTACCGGTAACAAGCTCAAAACCCGGCAACGCACGGAAACTTTTCCAATGACCAGGTTACCGCAAACGCTGTTTTTAGGTCAGCGACTGTACTCTTCAAATCCGGCGATTAAAGATGCAATAGCCACAACCCAAAACGCACAACACCAGGTACAAATTGAGAAACTGTTGCAGTTGCCTGATGAGTTGGTTTTTGGCATCCAGGAGGGCAGAAGTTACGGTGATATAGTGGATACCATCATCAGTCAGGCTGAAACATCCCGCCGCATTTACCGTCGTAATGACCAGGGCACCGCGCGGGGCATGGTGGATATGTTGCTGGCCGGTCGGGTGGACTTTATTATTGAATACCCTAACGTGTTACACCATTACCAAAGCACCAGTTTGCGTGCCGACACGCCGCTTTACTCCTTTTCGGTAGCCGAACTGAATAACTACCAAACCGGCTACATTATGTGTTCACCTGGCCCACAAGGGGAAAAGTTAGCAGCCCGACTCAATCAGGCCATTGCCCAGGCCAGTCAGCAAAGGGATTACCTGCAGTTGCATTTAGACTGGTACACAGCAGACACGCACAAGGAGCTGACTCAGCTATACAATCAGGTGTATCAAACCGGATTTTGAGTCCGCTTTTTAAAATACGTTCAGGCGACTTATACCTTTGTCAGATGTTTGTTCAACCAATAATCTGCACTGATATATCTGCCACCGCCAATAAAAAACAGGGTTAGCAGCATGATGAAATAGGTGGCTGCGAACTCTATGCCGTTGTTGAGGATCACAAAATTACCGCTGGAAGTAAGCCATTCATAATTACCGTGCTCCTGTAACAGGGATTTAGCGGCGGCCAGCTTTTCGGGGGCTTCCATAATGGCCGGATTGCTCATAATCGTACCATCAGCAAACCAACTGCTGGCGTCAGCTATTGCCAACCAACCGTTTTGTCCATGCACTGTAATGGCCGCCACCACCATGGTTACCATTAACGGTATTGCCACCAGTCTGGTTGCCAGACCAATAAGTAAAAGAATGGCACCAAAAAACTCAGCCCCCACAGCCAGCGCAGCCATTACAGCGGGCATTGGCAAACCCAAACCCCAATCGGCATTACCGAACCATGCCACGGTATCCTGCCAGTGATTCATCTTGTTCCAGCCTGCCTGCATAAGTACCGGTGCAAGGTATAAACGCAATAATAACGGCGCAATGAAATCAGCAGCCTGAGTTGTATTAAGGATGTTTTGGCCTTGTTTAAGCAGTGAGGTCATAGTTCTCTCTTTAGTATTTTGCGGTATTGGATACGCCTAAGTTTAGTCTCGAAACCAAAATCGGGTATTCCTGCTAATTAGCGCAATAAAAATGTCTGTAGTGATAGACCTGCATTTACAGAGAGAAATTGCAAAGCCCTGGTGAAGGCGGCCCCCAAGAGACCGCACTCACCCTGCTCCATATTGGTGTTACTGCGTTACCGGGTGCGGCTCCTGAGCGCAAGGATGGCGGCGCTTCAGCAGTTCATACAAGTGCTCAGAAAGTGGGTTATTGGGAATCCCCTCTTGCGCCTGTTGAAAGCGTTTTTGCACATCTTCCAGCAAATTCACCACCACTTCGTGGGTCACCAAATCATCCGGTAAACAAAAGCCGGCATAAAGGGTTGCTGGCACGCTTTTTCTATCGATGCCAACCCGGGTTCGATAGGCCCGGTTGGCAAACCCGGTATCAAACCCGGCATTTTGCATTTCATCCATAATGGCGGTATCCGTTAAAATGGCACCTTGCAAAAAGCCCCGAATGTACTGATAACAACTGGTAATAAATACGGTGCTGGATTGGGTGTTGGTATCAGCGCACATGCGATTCATGTCATCGTAAAACTCGCTCGCGGGTTTCGCATTGGCACTGCTCATCAACAAAACGGCTGCACAGGCCATCCCCCTTTTCAAACCTTTAGTCATACTTTTGCTCCAGAAAGTTGATAATCTTCTTGCGGTTTTGAAGCCAGCAACACGGTAGCCCCTACAACCGCTGACAATAATGAGCCCATCAATACCCCAACTTTAACGCTCAGTTGGTAATCCAGGCCCTGATCGGCAAACGCCAGGGTGCCGATAAACAAGCTCATGGTAAATCCGATACCGCACAGCAAACTCACGCCATACAACTGCGCCCAGTTAGCGTCTTTGGGCAGTTTCGCCCAGCCCAATTTGATCACCAGCCAACAGGTGCCAAAAATGCCTATTTGCTTACCCAGAAATAAGCCTGCAGCGATGCCTAACGTTATGGGGTTAAGCAGATCTTCGGTGGTCGCCCCCAGGACCTTCACGCCGGCGTTGGCAAAGGCAAAAATGGGCAGCACCAGAAATGACACCCAGGGATGCAGTGCATGCTCCAGGTGTGGCAGCATTTGGTGACCATCGGCATTTTTAACCTTCAATGGGATAAACCAGGCCAGTGCAAAGCCGGCCAAAGTGGCGTGCACGCCAGATTTTAGTACTGCCGCCCAGACCACGCCCCCCCCACCAAGATATAAGCCGCCTGATAACGCACTTTTTTGCGATTCAGCAGGAACAATACGGCCAGTCCGGTTAGCGCTACCAGCAATGAGGTAGTGGACAGATTTTCAGAATAAAACAGGGCAATAATGACAATGGCGCCGATATCATCAAAGATGGCCACACTCAAAAGGAACAGCTTAAGGGACAAAGGTAACCCCTTACCGAATAACACAAAAATACCCAATGCGAAGGCGATATCTGTGGCGGACGGAATGGCCCAACCATTCATCGCAACCGGATCACCAGAATTAAACCAAACATAAATCAGAGCAGGAAACAGTATCCCCGCAATAGCCGCCACACCTGGTAACGTAATTTGCTCGACTGACTTTAATTGTCCGTCCAGCACTTCGCGTTTTATTTCCAGACCTATCAGGAAGAAAAATATCGCCATCAGACCGTCGTTGATCCACAAAATTAATGGCTTAGCAATTTCAAAGGCGCCAAATTTGAAAACCACCGGCACTTCTAAAAAGCCTTTGTAGACACCCAGCAAAGGGCTGTTAGCCATCACCATGGCCAGGAAAGCCGCCGCGACCAACAAGATGCCGCCAGCCGCATCATGTTGGAAGAAACGTTTTACCGCGTCAGTCATAAAACCTCCGCTATTGATGAAACAGGCGGACATTATCAGATACAACTTAGAATCGTAATATTCGTATCTTTTTAATTTTTATTCAGATATTCTCTGATTACAAATTAGCCTGGCGAGACTCCGATGCAACAACTGAATTACCACCACTTATACTATTTTTACGTTACCGCTCGTGAAGGTAGCATTATGCGCGCCGCCAGCTTACTACACCTGACACCACAAACTGTCAGTGGTCAGATAGCAACCTTTGAAGACTATCTGGGTAAAAAACTGTTTGATCGAAAGGGCAAGCGATTAATCCTGAATCAGCAGGGTCAGTTCGTTTACAGCTATGCAGAAGATATCTTCAGTCTTGGCTCTGAGCTGTTACAAAATCTGAAACAAAAAGAATCCCTGCACCAGCTGCAATTTACCATTGGTGTGACGGATATCATTCCTAAGGTGTTGGCATTCGATTTATTCCGCACCTGCATTGATTACGATGAAAACCTGAAATTAGTTTGCAAAGAAGGCGATTTAGAAAGTTTACTGGGCGATCTGGCGCTGAATAAAGTGGATCTGATTTTTTCAGACCAACCACTGCCGCCGGGTGGGAACATTAAAGCTTACAATCACTTTGTGGGCGAAACCGGCATGACTTTTTTTGCGGAAAAGTCACTGGCAGAGAACTTACAAGCGGGATTCCCCTTATCTTTGCACCAGGCACCCATGCTGTTGCCCGGAGAAAAATCAACACTGAGGGTAGAGTTAATCGCCTGGTTTGATCGATTAGGTATCGTGCCAGACATTGCCGCTGAATTTGAAGACAGCGCATTGATGAAGCTGTTTGGTCAGGGAGGTTACGGTGTATTTTGTGCGCCATCCCCCATTGCCGAACACGTTACCAAACAATTTCAGGTGGAAATAGTCGGCAGTACTAATGATATTCGGGAAGACTTTTATCTGATCTCACCAGAGCGCAAACTCAAACACCCGGCGGCACTACACCTGTTTGAATTTGCCAACAAGATGATTAACCCTACAGAAGATTAGTAGTCGTCAAAATCCAGATCAAAATCGGTTTCTGCCGCTTCAGCCACGTTGCTATCTAACGTGATCAGCGCCGTCTGTGCAATTCGGGTGTGTGCAGTAAAACGATGGCTGACGTTTTCCATACGGGGATGCCAGACAGTCACCTCGTAATCGCCTGCCGGGGCATTGCCTATATTGACCTGCCCCTGTTCGTCTGTCATGCCAAAAAACGGGGTTTCCGCAATGTAAATGTAACCCAACATCCAGTCGTGTACGTTGCAACCTAATTCAACGATCCCGGCTTTTTCAAAGGTGACGGGGGTACTCTCGGTGCCTTCGTACAATTCCTGTTCGAAGGTTTTTACTGATGAAAAGGAGTAAATATGGTGTTTAATATCGTCATAATTAGGAAAGCTCACCGTCGAGCCTTTCTGCACCACCAACACATGCGGATCAAACTGACGCTCACGCTGTCCCATTTCAGCTTTGCTGGTATTCGCGCCCGTCGCCGCCTCATTGTTTAATAACACCACGACACCAACTGCCGGATCACCGTTTTTTTGTTTAACTTCCAGTGATACCGCGCCGGATGCTTGCGGTAACAGAATCATGGCGAAAATCAGCATTGGCATAAGCCTGTGCCAGGGGGAAAACGGTGTAACCTTAGACATGATGCACTCTTAAAGGCAGATTAAATTAACCAGCTATTATTAATGCAGATTACACCGCCAAATTCCAGCCTATGGCGAGATTTTTTAGTCCTGCATGTACCTGGCCCAATCTACTAATTGCTGTGGTAACGCTTCATTCCATTGACCGGGTTTTCCCTGAAATGAATTCAGCGCACTGTCATGCAGGGTATCCCAGTGATCCAGTCCGGGCACCTTCAGAACTTCGTAGTCATTGTGGCCTTTTGCTGCCAGCACCTGAGCAAGCATATCAATGTCGTATTCCGACATGATCCAGTCATTGCGACCCCAACGGATGCGCGCAGGGGCATCCAACTTTGCCCACTCTCCGGCAAAGTTAAAGTCCTGCATCTGATGATAAAAGCTGACCGGACGGCCATACATATGCGCCGGGCTGTGGTAGTTGTGTTCAGCCAATAACGGTGACTGTGCAATCACTTGCTGATAGCTCTTTTTCTCGATTAACATGCCGTAGTACAGAGGGATATAAGCGCGATTTATCTTGTCGTTTACTGTCGCCTGATCGTCGCCTTTCATGGTGAGAATACGTCGTTCTATTTCCAGCATGTGTTCAAACCAACTGCGATAAAAAGTACCGTCAGAGATTACCCCATTGAGTTGATATTTGTTGGCCAGATAAGGTGCCAGTGCACTGCCCATACTACTGCCGTAAACAATTACCTTTTCTCTGTCGACACGCGCATCCGCCAGCAAGGTTTTTAATGCCACTTCATAGCCATTGAGTTCCGTTAAAAAATCAGTTTGCGAGCAGCGACCTTCACTGTCACCGACACCGGGTTTTTCCACTCGCATCACCATCATGTCAGAATGTTCCACCAGGTAACGCAACGAGCGAATAAAGTTGGATTGTCGACCGGGCGTATACTCCATACTGGAACAGCTAAGCCCGCCCACCACAAAAATGGCAGGTAGTAGCGCTTCACTTTCCGGCAGGGTCACAATAGTGCGTTGCCGGATATTATAATCAGAGGTAACAAAGCCATATTCAGTGCGTAAACTATCGTATTGCTCCAACGGTACCGGCTCAAAAACCACACTGACCGAATGCACTTGTTGCGCCCGGCGATAGGTCAGTTTGGTTTCTGTCGCAGCTCGCAGACCGTAAATAATGTCCCACCACTGGTCACCATCGCGAATCACTTCATCATTCACTGACAGCAGCACATCACCCACTTGCAACGCCGCCTCATTCAATACTGACTGCGGGTCAATTGTGACTATTTCCCGCCCAACGGGTTGAGCCGCTTTAAAGGTGGCATGCCATTTTGCGCGCCGTTCCTGAGGATTAATGTCGGCACTGACGGGGGGTAGCGCTAACAACAGCAAAAACAAAGCAAGGGGTTTGAGCAGTAGATGTAATGTCATTTAACTTTCCTTTTCCGCAAATAATCGTATTCGCTTGTTCACCGGTATTCGGCCCTTCATACTAGGATCAGAATGCGATGCTTTTTGGCCTTTTATGCCAACGCAGGATTTTTTGATGTGTAAGGATAAAAATAAATGACTGGCATCTGGCGCTGGGCACCCACCTACAGTGGACTCTATCTGTTTGGCTCGCGATTTTTGACCCATCTGATCTTTTGGTTGGGTTACTACCTGCTGTTCAGTTATATCTGGATGCGCCCGGAGCTGGGCTATTTCGCCTCATTTTATCTGGAGTTTATTCTGATGCCGGTGCGCATTATGGCAGCCTATGCCATGCTGTACCTGCTGATCCCCCATTTTCTGGTGGCGCGCCAATACCGGTGGTTTTTCTGTGGTTACGCCCTGCTTATCGCGGTGTCTGGTTTACTGCAAATGCTGTTCGGCTATTTCTTTTACGAAAAGCTGTTGTTAGCGACAGAACAAGGTTTCGCCCTGACCCTGTCCGGCTGGGTACGCAATTGCATTTTAATCAATACTACAGTGCTGCTTTTAGGTACGGTAAAAATATTCATGTTGTACATCGGCTTGCTGGAAAAACAGGCCATCAGTACAACGCAGCCCCCGGAGTTTATTCTGGTTAAATCCGAGCGGCGCACCTGCAAAATACAGTTGGCGGATATTTTGTTTGTTGAAGGATTGGGCAATTATGTGACTTACCACCTGCGAGACGGTGAAAAAAGGGTCGTGTACAGCTCGCTGAAAGATACTCAGTCGCAACTGCCGGAGCAGTTTTTGCGCTTACATCGTTCTTACCTCATCAACAAAAATGCAATAGAATCATTTAATAACGAAGAAGTGCTGATTGCCGGACATGCATTACCGCGTGGCAAGGAAATTCAGGACACAGACCTGGTAATTCAATAATTTATGAAAATATGGGTAGATGCCGACGCCTGTCCGGTGGTGGTAAAAGAGATTCTGAGTAAGGCGGCGCACCGCACACAAACACACTGTTACTTTGTGGCAAACCGCTACACGCAACTACCGGGGTCGGATTTTCTGCACTCAGTGGTGGTAGAAAAAGGCTTTGATATTGCCGACCACCGGATCGTTAATGATTGTCAGGCCGGCGATCTAATCATCACCTCCGATATCCCGCTGGCATCGGAAGTCATTGATAAAAAGGCCCAGGCGCTGAACCCCAGAGGCGAACTTTACACCCCGGAAAATATCCGACAACGTCTTAACATACGGGATTTTATGGACACCATGCGCGCCAGTGGCGAGCAAACCGGGAAAACCGCAGCCTACTCGCAAAAAGACAAACAGGCTTTTGCCAACCAGTTAGACCGGATACTGGCGCAAAACAAAGCCCGGTAATACCCAGCCAAATCAGGTTTCGGAATGTAAATCCAGACGCTTTTTTACGCTCGGTGTGGATTTTTCAGCATTTAGGTTAATACTCTTCAGGTCATGTCACTTTTCTTAACCTGAATTAGAGGGACCTTAATGAGTACCAGTAAAAATCCAAATGGCTATATCCCCATTGTTTTCACTTATGGCGGCAATGATCTCACCTACAATGAATTCCTTGAGCAATTCTATCTTACCCTGCCTGCCGGGAACGGAGTGCAGTTAGGTCAGAAGCAATATTATGGTTATGGCGGCAGCAATCAAAAAACCCTTACTACCGGCACAAGCTATCCATTAACGCAAACCCTATCCGGGATTACCGGATTAAAAGCCACCAATGCAACAGGGGCCGCCCATTTTGATGAGGCATTAACGTTTTGGGCCTCTTCTCAGGCGGCATCCGCCGGTTTGAATGACTATGCTAATGTGTTTCTGGATCATTACACCGGGGGACGCATTTACCTCAGCAATGCTGATTTGCACAAAGAAGCGGGGGGTGAACCCGATCCCTCCGATACCACCAGCCGTACCTATTCCAGTCTGTATGACTTTTTTGAACCTTATATCGCAGCAGCCATTAACACCACCGACATCCCGGGAAACAACGCCGATATCACAGACATCGACTGGTTTAGTTTTCCTATAACGCTAAAGGTTTGGAGTTACGATTTTGCCAGTGATAACGGCCGACTGAGCGAAACCAACAGCAAACAGGGCGGCAGTGGTCAGGCCATTTATGAGGCCTTGTTGCAACCCAAAACCCCTGGCCAGGCCAGCAACGCTTATCCGTGTCAGCAGTTTCCAGATACCACGGTGAATACAAATTCATCAAACAATATGGTCGCAAGCCGACTCACAGGCCCGACAATGGCAGCCGCGCCAGCCAGCTATTACACTGATCCGGCAAACAACCCTTTCCCCTATCACGATTTTACCGATTACTTACTGTATCTGAGCGAAAACGCCGCCGCATTAACACTGACTGGCGTTTTTTCCGGTACCGGTAAGAGTGCAATTCCGGATCAAAAACAACAGTTTAATTTTACGGTGGACTTCAGCCATATTAAGTCTGAGAACAATACCTATCCCAGCGGTAAGGTCACTCAGATCAGTCAGGACAGCTACATTCTGTTTTCTGGTTTCACCACCACCGACGATCCAACGAAAACCCCTCTGCTGGGGAGCAAAGCAAGCCCCTTTACCATCAGCGTACCCTGGTATAAATCCTCACCAGATACCTCACTAAAAACCGTCTCCCAATTTAACAACGCCCACGATGCCGTTAAAGAAGGCTGGTTAACCCTGAGCAGTACCCATAATACAGGTGCCAGCGGGATATATGCTCCGGTAGAAGCCACAGCATTAAACGCCCAGGGCGAAGCGCTCACTCCTACGACAGGACAAAAAGTATTGCTGCATCTGGTGTATAGCCTGAATACTGACCCAACGGGGACCTCACTGGATAACTTACTGACCAATGGCACTGTGAGTGTTTCTTCGTCGGGCAATCTGACTTGCAGCGCCAATAAAACCTGTGTTGTGCAGTTGCCCAACCATACAGGCACTAACTTGACGCTACTGACAAACGATAAGGGCGACATTTACTCGGCCACCATTTCTGATTATCAGGCAGATCCCGGTGTGGCGCTGGGCACCAGCTGGACTATCCCGGCCGGTAATAGCAACTTAAATAACAATGTGGCCATTACGGTGACGGTCAAACACGCACCAGAATTGCGCAATATCTTCATACAGGCCAGTGCGGTCTGGAAAACCAAACCCGCCAGCCTGACGATAGCGGCAAGCAGCAACAAGTTTGCTGCATTTTCAGCAACGCTGAACTCATCAGCATTCACCGGCAGTGGTCAGGACAGTAGCTGGACCACACTGAGCATGCCAGCAGGCATATACGGTGCAAATGCGGGCTATACCATTGCGGGTCTGACCGGGGACAACACATTGTTGAATGGCGATGTCCCCTCCCTGAACAATGACCTGTTTGGTTGGGTGGTGGCCGATTTACTCGCGGCATTAAACGCCGGTCTGGTGGGATGTCCGGCCTCCTGGCCAGTGGGCAATACTAAAGGTACTACCATTGGAGGCTCTCCTCAGGACTGGTTTACCTCCGGTAATAACCCCTATACAGCAGGCTGTTGGGGAGAGAAAGCCTGGCAGAACGTGAAATTCAATAAAAAGCCCGTCACTAACTTCTGGAATACCTGGGCCTGGAAACTCTATAAGGTGCCCAATGTTGATGCCTATAACTTTGCCTTTACCGATCGTTTTGAATCCAACATTTTACTGGATTACAACCCGCCCCCGGCTAACCCGACCCAATCTTATCCGGTATTGCTGGAAGTGATTGTTGGAGACTCACCCTTTACAGGTATTCAGGCCAGTCAGCCCTGGTTTGATACCGGTATCCAGGTTAAACAAGGCAGCACAGTTGCCATCTCCAGGGTTAGCGGTTTATGGACTGCCGACCCGGATACTCACAACGGTCAACTGTACGACGCCGATGGTTGCCCGAATGTTATCGCAACCCAGCCGGGTTACCCCTTAACGCAGGTAGCCATGGGCGCCTTAATTGGCAAAATTGGTGAACAGGGGCAACCGTTTCTGGTGGGGAATGCGCTAAGCCAAACCCCGAAAGATGAAACCGGGAAACTCTTCTTATGCATCAATGATGATCTGCAAGGCTTATATGGTGCAGGTCTTAAGGATAACCGGGGCAGTATTCGGGTTATGATAAAAAGTAACTAAAACCGGTTTAACTTTGTGCTATTGCAAAGTTAAACCGACACAAATGCCAATCATAAACGGGCAGCCTGTATCGCTGCCCGCTTTATTTATTGCCAAAAGTTGTTAAAACTTAGCCACCAGTTGCACCCAGACTTTGTCGGTGTCGGTAGCATGGCTGTCAGCATCGTAACTGGCGTATTTGGCGGTCAGCTTATAATGCTTAGCAAAGCCATAATTGGCCACTAAGCCCAGTTCACTGCCCAAATCAGCACTGCCTTGCTCAGCATCAAACTGATGATAGACGGCGGCAACGGCCACGCCTCCCAGATTAGTGGCCAGCTTAAACCAGGTATCTTCAATACCCACTCCCGGCGTTCCTAAGAATTTATCAGTCCAGCCCTGAAACTTATGCAGAGTGGCCAGCGGCGTGACAAAGCCCTTGCCATTATCAGCACCCAGTGACTCAAAGCCCGCAGCTAAGGTAATGCCAGACACCTTAACACTGGCATCCACCGCGTAATAATCAGCAGAATAATCCACCGGATTATCGCCGGTGTCTTTCTGGCTGGCATAACTCAGGTGCACCTGATACCCAATATCGCCAGCGGCTCCGCTGTAGTTATAGTCGATACCGGCCGTGCTGTTTGACAGGGCCAGGGCATCATCAAAATCCATGTGATAAATGAAACCCGCCAGTTTATGGCCTTTTGCCGGGCTATAGACGGCATTAAACAAATGCAGACTGGCATCCAGATCGCCATTGGGACTTTTCGAACCAAAAATCCGGTTCACCCGGGATGACCAGGCATAATCTAAGGTAAAATTTTCAGCCACCTTTGATTCAATGCGAACCCCGTCAAAGGTTTGCTCGTTTTGACGCCAGGCCACACCGCCCACAAAACGCTGATTATTGTGGTTGATACGTTGCCGGCCAAAGGTTACGGCTGTGCCACCCTGTGAGCTGTATTTCAGATAGGACTGATTCAGATCAGCACCACTGGGGTCCGCCACCACCGGATAATCCGTATTGCCATTGATGGTGTCGTTGTAATCCTTGTCCAGTAATTCGGTAACATAGTCAAACTCTACTACAGCCTGCCAGTTGTTGTAGCTGGCGGTGGTAGCAGTAATTCGGCCTAACAGGGTATTGGCGCTGGCATCTTCACTCAGGCCATCCTGATCCACGCCCTCATAGCGATAGCGAAACAGGGTGCTGACACTGGCCTCCTGAATTGCTTCGGCTACTGAGTTTGCTGCTGAGCCTTGAGCCTGCGCCATCGCCGGAGTACAAGCCAGCCCAACTACCATAGACAATATTGTTTTTTGAGTACGCATTGTGTGTTCCTCTTAGTGTTGAGCTTTTTGCTCATGTTGTGTGTTACAAATCAGTTTTGTTTGGCTGACAACAATCCGGGCTGTCGGCAAACATGGGTGTTTTGTTGGGAACAAATTTTGCGTTAATAGTTAAACCGTAGCGTGTTGTTAAAAGGTAATGTGCTCCTTGTGCAGCAAAGCCAAATCCACCGACCAGGGTTGCTGAGTCACTTCGCCCACCACCAATAAAGCCGGTCCTTCAATTACCTTTGCGGCCACTAAATCGGCGATATTGCGCAGATTTCCGGTGATAATCTGTTGTTGTTGTTGCGTGGCCTGATCCACCACAGCACAGGCCATATCCGCTTTCATACCGTGGGATATTAAGCGCTGAGCGATAGTACCAATGCGCTTCAGCCCCATATAAAACACCAGGGTGTCCTGCGACTTACCGGATTGCGTCACCATGCCTGACCAGTCGGGCTCATCCTCTGGATTTTTCAAGGTGGCAGTGATAAAACGCACGCTTTGGGCATAACGACGGTCGGTCAGTGGCATACCGGAATACGCCGCCATACCGGAGGCCGCAGTAATTCCGGGCACGATGGCATAAGGAATATTGGCGTTTTGCAGCGCATCGCACTCCTCACTGACTCGGCCAAAAACAGAAGGATCACCGCCTTTCAGGCGTACCACTTTGCGTCCCAGACGGGCGTGCTCCACCATCAGATTGCAGATGGTTTGCTGCTCAAAAGAATGTTGACCACAGCGCTTACCCACAAACTGTCGGGTAGCCGACGCCGGTATCAGGCGTAATAAATCCTCTGACACCAACCAGTCAAACAGCACCACATCAGCGCTTTGAATTAAACGATGGGCTTTTAAGGTTAATAATTCCGGATCGCCGGGACCTGCGCCGACAATAAAGACTTCGCCGCGACCACCTGTAACTCGCTGATCGTCGCTGTACTTTTTAAAGTACAGGTCAAAAAAGCCTTTGAAAGATTGTGCCGGGCCGGACCGTCTGAAATTCAGCAGTCCGAACAGATTATTTATAGAAGTAGTCAGGTTCATAAGACCTCCTGAGCCAAATGATATTCGGCATCCTCTGACCGTGAATTGTCAGCGAATTGTTTGATCATGCTACCTAATTCCGACTTACAGGAGCCGCAATTAGTACCACACTGCAGTTTCTCACCCAGCCCGGCCACAGAAATAACTCCGTCAGCTATGGCTTGTTGAATGGTTTTCTCTCGCACCTGGAAACAACTACACACCAATTTTCCCTGCTGAAACGCCAGCGATGCCTGATGTTTCAGTGTGCTGACAATGTCGTCTTCGGGTAAATCATCAGATGCCAGTAAATGGTTAAACCAGGCCAGATTGTTCTGTAATGGCTGTTGTGAACACCAGAGCATGGCAGTCAATGTCTGAGAATCAGATTCAGCCTTTGTTGCACTGGCCATCCAGCCAGACAACCCGGGTTGCTCCAGCCGGATCAGGCTATGTTCCACGTGAATCAATGTTTTTAACCATTGAAGCGTATCTTCATCGAATTTATCGAATGCAAACTGGTAACAGAACCCTTGCTGCAACACCTGCTTTAACCAAAAGCCCGATGTCCCCGACAGTTTCTCTGTGGTCAGGGGCTGGCGGGTCACCAGGGTCGCCCAGCGCTCTACTGACCAGGGTTCAATGGCTACCGCCGCGGCTTTCAATTCTGGCTGACCGGAAATAGGGTCTGCCACCGGTGCCACCAGGCGATTGATGTTGGCGTGTGAGGCGTATTCGCGATTCCAGTGCATCGGCACAAACACGTCTTTGCGCCGCTGCTGTTTGTCCAGAACCGCCGTCATCAGACAAAATTCCGTGTCAGACGCGCCTTGACGATGCCGCGCAGTGATTTTCACCAGGTCTCCGTCAGCAATACTGAGACGATGGGCATCCGCCGGATGCAGATGAATGGCAGGCTTTTCGGTATGTTGGTTCAATTCAGCCACCTTGCCGGTGCGGGTCATAGTGTGCCACTGATCGCGGATACGCCCGGTATTCAACACAAACGGGAAGACATCATTGGTTTGTTGCTCCGGCAACCTCGGCGTAATAGCCACAAATTGTGCTTTACCCGAAGCGGTATAAAATCGGCCATCACTGAACAGGCGCTGGGTACCTTGGGGTTTATCCGCTGTAACTGGCCATTGTATGGGTGCCAGGTTATCGTACTGACTCAGGCTCAGATGACCCAGCCCCGATAAATCAAAATCTCTGCGCCCCAGGTTTTCAAACCCGGACAAGGCGATATGTTCGTTAAAAATATCGCAACTGTTCTGAAAATCGAAACCGGCATAGCCCATGTGTTTGGCCACATCACAGATGATTTGCCAGTCGTGTCGGGCCTCACCAGCCGGTGGCAACAGCCCTCGTTGACGGGAGATACGCCGTTCAGAATTGGTTACCGTGCCGTTTTTCTCTGACCAGCCGCTGGCGGGCAGACAAACATCAGCAAAGGCCAGGGTATCGTTGCTGGCCACGCAATCGGAAACCACCACCAGTTCACAGGCTTGCAGTGCTTCTGCCACGGCATCTTTGTCCGGCATACTCACCACCGGATTGGTGGCCATGATCCAAACGGCTTTCACCTTACCCTGTTTGATTTGCTGAAACAGATCCACCGCTTTTAAGCCCGGTTTGTTGGCAATGGTAGGGGATTGCCAGAAGCTTTTCACTAACTCGCGATGGGCGGTATTGTCGATATCCATATGGGCTGCCAGCATGTTGGCCAGACCGCCCACTTCCCGTCCCCCCATCGCATTCGGTTGTCCGGTAATAGAAAAAGGGCCACATCCGGTTTTACCTATTTTTCCGGTAGCCAGATGGCAGTTAATAATAGCATTGGATTTATCTACTCCGCTGGAGGACTGATTCACCCCCATGGAATAAAAAGTCACGCTGCGACGGGTTTGCATATACAGTTGATAAAACTGACGCAGCTGATTCACCGGAACATCAGCAAATTCACTGACACATTCAACACACCATTTGGCGGCGGCTTCCAGGCAGGTTTCAAAACCTTCGGTATGGCGCTGAATATACTGCTTATCCAAAGCATCATGACGATTAAGGTAATTCAGCAAGCCGTTGAAAATAGCGGCATCGGAGCCTGGCTTGATGGCCAGATGTAAATCCGCCAGATCACAGGTGGCGGTTTTTCGGGGATCAATCACCACCACCTTGATGGCGGGGTTCAGTTGTTTCGCCCGCTCTATACGTTGATACAACACCGGGTGTGTCCAGGCGGCGTTGCTGCCCACAAACACCAGCAATTGGGTTTGTTCCAAATCTTCGTAGCAGCAGGGTACAGCATCCGCACCAAACGCCCGCTTGTATCCGGCCACGGCCGAAGACATACACAGTCGGGAATTGGTATCTATGTTGGCGCTGCCGATATAGCCTTTCATCAGCTTATTGGCAACGTAATAATCTTCGGTCAGCAATTGCCCTGAAACGTAAAACGCCACGGCGTCAGGGCCGTGTTTGGCAATAATATCACTGAAACCTGTGGCGACCTTACTGATGGCCGTTTGCCAGTCACTGGCCTGGCCATTGATCTGCGGTTGCAACAGGCGATTATCCGGACCGTTACTCTCCACCAATTTGCTGCCTTTAACACACAGACGACCGTGATTGGCCGGATGCTCGGGTGTACCGCTGACAGCCACCAGCTGACTGCACATTTTACCGGCATCATCCGTCGCAAAAGCCATTTTGGCATCAACGCCACACCCCACCCCACAATAGGGGCAAGTCGTGCGTCGAAGGCTGGGAAACGCCTCCAGCATATGTTTGTTATTGGCCGGTAGGTTCATTGCTGTTACTCACTTTAGGCCTGAATTCAGGCCTGGATTTCCAGTTGTTCACCCACCAGGCGCACCGGATACACCGGGATTGATCTGGAATCATCTTCCAGACATTTGCCTGAGGTCAGCGAATAATGCTGCTTGTACAGTGGTGATGCCACCACCAGCTCGTCCTGCACAGAGCCGAGAATGCCCCGGCTCATGACATTGGCCTCGCCAATGGGATCCCAGTTTCCGGTAGCGAAGTATTGCGCTTCGCCCTGCACAATAAATTTAAACAGCGCGATTTGTAGTTGATTCAGTTTGGCGCACACGCCAGCGTTATCAATCAAATCATCCAGTTGACATACGGGTTGCCAGTTCATGATCTTGCTCCTGTTAAGCCGGTTCGGTGTGAGGTGTCGTTTCGGAATGCGTGGCATCCAGCACCGCGATTTTCTGTTGTGACCAGTAGGCTTGTTTTTCCTCACTGGTGGCCGGGCGAATTTGGGTACGCTCCTGCACAAACACGACGTTTTCATCCTGTTCCGGGCTGTTCACAAACTGACGGAAGCGTTTCAGGGCTTCGGGATCTTCCACCGTGGTTTTCCACTCACACTGGTAAGTGCCCACTACTGCTGCCATTTGTGCTTCCAGTTCCTCAGCGATGCCAAGGCTGTCTTCAATCACTACCTGCTTGAGATACTCCAGGCCACCTTCCAGATTCTCTAACCACACGGACGTGCGCTGCAGACGGTCTGCGGTTTTACAGTAGAACATCAAAAAGCGGTCGATGTACTTCACCAGGGTTTCGGTATCCAGGTCGGTAGCAAACAGGTCGGCATGACGAGGCTTCATTCCGCCATTACCACAGACGTAGAGGTTCCAGCCATTTTCAGTGGCGATGACACCCACATCTTTACTCTGTGCTTCGGCGCACTCACGGGTACAACCGGAGACCGCCATTTTGATTTTGTGCGGTGAGCGCAATCCTTTATAGCGATCTTCGATATTGATGGCGGTGCCAACGCTATCCTGCACGCCATAGCGGCACCAGGTGCTGCCCACACAGGATTTAACGGTACGCAAAGATTTGCCATAGGCGTGACCGGTTTCAAATCCGGCATCAATAAGCTTGCGCCAGATAGCCGGTAACTCTTCCAGTCGGGCACCAAATAAATCGATGCGTTGCCCCCCGGTGATTTTGCAGTACAGGTTGTATTCTTTGGCCACTTCACCCAGAACAATCAATTTATCAGGGGTCACTTCACCACCAGCAATGCGCGGCACCACGGAATAGGTGCCATCTTTTTGCATGTTGCCCAGGTAGCGATCATTAGTATCCTGCAAACCAATGTGGGGCTTCTTCAGCACATAGTCATTCCAGGCAGTGGCGAGAATTGAAGCCACCGTGGGTTTGCACACGTCACAGCCATGGCCGGAGCCATGTTTGTCCAGTAATTCATCGAAGGAGTGAATTTGCTCTACCCGAATCATGTGGTACAGCTCTTGGCGGCTGTAAGCAAAGTGTTCGCAGATGTCTTTTTTCACTTCCACACCGCGCGCTTCCAGCTCGGTCTCTACGACGGTTTTCAGCAAGGCAGTACAGCCACCACAGCCAGTGCTGGCTTTGGTGCAACTTTTAACACTGCCTAAATCGCAAGCACCGCCGTCCATCGCAGAAATGATGTCGCCCTTTGAAACGTTGTGACAGGAACACACCGTCGCAGTATCCGGCAAAGCGCCTGCGCCAATGGCCGGAGCGGCACCGTCAGAAGCAGGCAAAATCAGGGATTCCGGATTTTCCGGTAAAGCCATGCCGTTCAGGGCAAATTGCAGCAAGGTATCGTATTCGCCGGTATCACCCACCAGCACAGCACCCAACAACAGTTCCTGCTTGGCATCCACCACGATTTTCTTGTAAACCTGCTTCGGCTGATTTTCAAATATGTAGGTAAGGGCACCCGGTGTTCTGGCATGAGCGTCGCCAATAGACCCAACCTCCACACCCAGGAGTTTAAGTTTGGTACTCATATCTGCACCAGTAAACGCCAAATCGCCTCCTGCGATATGACTTGCTGCTACCCGAGCCATTTGATAACCGGGTGCCACTAAACCAAATATAAAGTTATTCCACAGCGCACATTCGCCGATGGCGTAAATATCTTGTGCTGAAGTCTGACACTGGTTATTCACCACGATGCCACCGCGCGGACCAATTTCGATATCAAATTCTCTGGCCAGTGCATCCTGCGGACGAATACCAGCAGAGAACAACACCATGTCTGTACCCAGTACGGCTCCGTCTTTAAAGCGCAGTTGATAGCGATTGTTATCACCCGCTTCAATAATTTCTGTGGCTTTGCTGGTATGCACCTGCACGCCCAACTCTTCAATTTTGCGCTTAAGCAGCGCACCGCCACCTTCGTCCAGTTGCACACCCATCAGTTGTGGGGCAAACTCCACCACATGGGTTTCCAGGCCGGCTTGTTTTAGCGCGTTAGCCGCTTCAAGACCCAACAGGCCACCGCCTACGACGACACCAACTTTGCTTTGACTGGCAGAATGCTGGATGGCCTCCAGATCTTCGATGGTGCGATACACCAGGCAGTGTTCCTGGTCGTGACCGGGAATGGGCGGTACAAAAGGAAAAGAGCCGGTGGCCAGCACCAGTTTGTCCCAGCTGTAGGTAGCACCACTTTCGGTGGTCACGGTTTTATCCGATTTATTGATATCCACCACTTTGGCGTTAACGTGGAACTCCACTCCCAAAGACTGATAACGGGCTTCATCGGTTAAAGCCAACTCAGCGGCCGTTTTTCCGGTGAAATATTCTGATAAATGCACCCGATCATAAGCCAGTCGCGGCTCACCGCTTAACACTGTGATATGTGCTTGTGGCAAGGCCTCCACCATTTGTTCTACAAAATGATGGCCCACCATTCCGTTACCCACCACGACAATGCGCGATTGTGCTGTTGTCATTTGCTTAGTCATACTGTTCTCCCCCAATCAGGCCGCATCGGGCTTTGCTGCGGCTTGCTGTTGCGACTTTTTCACCGCCACAGGTTCAACCTTGCGTTGTTTTTCGTACAGGAAGCTCAGCACTTCATGGCGATAGTGGTTGTACTGTTTGTCATCCGCTAACTCAATGCGGTTGCGTGGTCGCTCTAATGAAATATCCAGAATCTCACCGATAGTGGCTTCCGGACCGTTGGTCATCATGACGATGCGATCTGAGAGCAGTACCGCTTCATCCACATCATGGGTGATCATGATCACGGTATTGCCTAATTCGGCGTGGATCTCCATCAAGGAATCCTGCAAGTGGGCCCGTGTCAGGGCATCCAGGGCACCGAAAGGTTCATCCATCAACAGCACCTGCGGCTCCATAGACAGGGCGCGGGCAATACCCACACGCTGCTTCATACCACCGGAGATTTCGCCGGGAAGTTTGTCCTTGGCGTGGGTCATGTGCACCAGTTCCAGATTGTGTAAAATCCATTCGTGCTTTTGCGCCTTATCCATGTGCTTGCAGGTTTGCTTCACTGCCAGCTCCACATTTTGATAAGCCGTCAGCCAGGGCAACAGAGAATGGTTCTGAAATACCACCGCTCTTTCCGGGCCGGGTTCATTGACTTCTTTGCCTTCTAAAATCGCGCCACCGGTAGTGGCCTGATACAGGCCTGCCACAATATTCAGTACCGTGGATTTACCACAACCGGAATGGCCGATGAGGGAGATAAATTCGCCTTTTCCAATAGTCAGGTTGACATCCTGCAGTGCCACAAATGGCCCTTTTGGTGTTGGAAACTCGATGCCCACCTGGGTTAGTTCTAAATGCTTTCTCATGATTTTGCTCCGCTGTTTAGCGTTAAAATTTGCAGGCAGCAGCGTTTGTTATTCAGGCTGCGGCGCTGCCCAGGTGTTATCTCAAATTGATGGACTTGTCCCAGCTGACCTTGCGCTGCAACATCAGCATCAGTCGATCCAGGAAGAAGCCAATGGCCCCGATAACCAGCACAGCCACCATAATGCGGGCCAGTGAATCAGAGCTGCCGTTTTGGAACTCATCCCAGACGAACTTGCCAAGACCCGGGTTTTGCGCCAGCATTTCGGCGGCAATCAACACCATCCAGCCAATGCCCAGAGACAGGCGTAAACCGGTAAAAATCATAGGAATAGAAGCAGGTAAAACAATTTTCACGACATGCGACAAGGCGTTCAGACGCAACACTTTGCTGACGTTTACCAGATCACCAGGAATACCCGATACACCTACCGCGGTGTTGATCAGGGTGGGCCACAAACAGCACAGGGCGACCGTGAAAGCGGAGGTTAAAAAAGACTTTGAAAACAGCGGGTCATCGCTAACGTACACCGCGCTCACCACCATCGTCACCAGCGGCAACCAGGCCAGTGGTGATACCGGTTTAAACAGCTGAATTAACGGGTTGATGGCGGCATAAGCGGATTTACTTAAACCGCATAAGATACCCACCGGAACCGCTACCAACGAAGCGATAAAAAAGCCCACAGACACAGTGTATAAGCTGGTCCAGATTTGCTCGAAAAAAGTCGGGGCACCGGTATAAGGTCTGATTTTGGGCTGATAATCAGGGTCTGCCGCGACACGCCGGGCGTTGCGTTCTTCCTGGCGCTCATAAAAGGCTTCCGCTTTTTGCTGTTCGGCCTGATGCTCTTGCCAGAGATTCACGCTCTGTTGGTAAACCTGCACCGGGCCGGGAAACTGGCCCAGTGAGGTATCAATATTTTTAGCGGCGATGTTCCAGAAAACCAGAAACAAGGTCAGGCCGATCAACGGCAACATCGCGCTTCTTAAAGCGGCCAGCCAGGCACTATTGGCCAGTGGCGCAGGTAATTTCAGGAATGTCACTTTTTGCAATGCTGCAGTTCGGTTCATGACAATACTCCGGGGTGTAAGTTTACGGGTTAATCAAAAAACAGAATCCATATCTGTCCGGGTTACTAGTCGTTCTCAGTAGTTCTGTAAAAAATGTACTTCCCTGTACTTAAGGTCCAAAAACAACCACATGCTCTTTTTCGAGACACGAAGTCGGGGTCAAATTTTGTCGTCCGCTTTCAGGCCAATGGCAAACTTCTGTAGGTAGGCATTGGGCGCTTTACCGTCGTATGTAATGTTGTCGATAAAGTGAGTTTGCGGGTCGCGGAAACCATCTTCGGTTGCAAAGTCTGGGAATCCTGCCGGTGTGGCATATCCTTCCTTGATCAGATCTTTGGCCGCGGCTTCATAAATGTCAGGACGATAGACCTGCTCGGCGATATCGAAGTACCACTGATCCGGTTTTTGCTCACTGATCTGGCCCCAGCGGCGCATTTGCGTGAGATACCAGATGGCATCTGAGTAATAGGGGTAAGTCGCGTGATAGCGGAAGAACACATTGAAATCCGGGATCTCGCGCTTGTCGCCTTTCTCAAATTCAAAGGTGCCGGTCATACTGTTGGCAATGACGTCGGCATCAGCGCCTACGTATTGCGGTTTCGCCAGTATTTTTACCGCTTCCGGACGGTTGGCGTTGTTGTTTTCATCCAGCCACATTGCGGCACGGATCAACGCTTTTACCACACGCTTATGGGTATTGGGGTTTTGTTCAGCCCATTCTTTACTGACGCCAAACACTTTTTCCGGGTTGTCTTTCCAGATTTGATAATCGGTGATCACCGGTACGCCGATACCTTTAAATACCGCCTGCTGGTTCCAGGGTTCGCCAACGCAGTAACCATAAATGGTGCCGGCTTCCATGGTGGCGGGCATTTGCGGCGGTGGTGTCACTGACAACAACGCCTGAGCATCGATCTGACCACTGATATCGCCTTTATGGGGCGCATAAAAACCCGGATGAATATTGCCGGCTGCCAGCCAGTATCTCAGCTCGTAATTGTGAGTAGAGACCGGAAATACCATGCCCATATTGAAAGGCTTACCTTTGGCAATATAAGAATCCACCACAGGTTTCAGGGCATCGGCTTTAATGGGGTGCACAGGTTTGCCATTCTCATGGGGAATGTGCGGCTTCATCTGCGCCCAGATATCGTTAGACACCGTAATACCGTTGCCATTGAGATCCATGCTGAAGGCCGTCACTATATGAGACTGGGTACCAAAACCAATGGTGGCACCTAACGGCTGACCGGCCAGCATATGCGCGCCGTCCAGCTGACCGTCTATCACCCGGTCCAGTAACACTTTCCAGTTGGCCTGCGCTTCCAGGGTGACGTAAAGACCTTCATCTTCGAAATAACCCTTTTCATAGGCAATGGCCAGCGGTGCCATATCGGTCAATTTGATAAAGCCAAACTTCAACTCTTCTTTTTCCGGCCAATCCCCATCTGCAAAAACAGCAGTCGACAGCAATGTTACGGAAGACATTGCAACGCATATCGAGCGTTTAAATTTCTTTATCCAATGTGTGCTTAACATCTCGTGTCCTCTTTTTTTAGCCAAAAAAAAACCCACAGCGCGAATTTCTCAAAGAAATTCGTTCTGCGGGCTACTTTGCCTGGCAAACAGCGATTCACACCTGGAATAGCTGTTTGCGATATTTTAGGAGTGGATTGTTATTATTCTTATCACTCTGACTTTAGCACTGCATTCTTAATGCCAAAATTTATAACTGTTATATTTCAATCACTTACATTTTTTCGATTCATTCAGCTGCGTTATTCAGAGATCCTTTTAGTGCATTTTGGCACTACCTCGGTGCATCATCATAACGTTCAGTGGTATACACCTGACGGATCACCTGGTGCAGATCCGTATCCCTGGGTAAATGCTGGCTGCGCTGCATTTGCTGCAATAACCATATTCCTTGTTCCGGTGTGGGTTGATTGAGTTTTTGCGGCACCTGAAACAAGGTGTGGCCCTTGATTTCACGGCAATCCACGCCCTCGGTGGTCAGACAGCTGTCCAGCAATGCCGGTGCAACACTGTCCAGACTGCTACCTACGTATTCGGGTTCAGCCAACCAACGGGCGGCTTCAAAGCGATTAGGTTTCGAGGCTAACCACTGACAGGCCTTTTTCAGTGCATCAATCACCGCGAACAGGCTTTGCGGATGCTGTGCCTGCCATGCTCTGGTAAGCCCCAGTACTTTTTCCGGTGTGTTGTGCCATATTTCACAGGATGCGATTACCGTTGCCCCTATGCCCGCCCTGACTGCCGCCGCATTCCAGGGACTACCCACACAAAATCCGTCAATTTCATTTTCTGCTAAGGCCTGCACCATCCCCGAAGGCGGGATAATGCGAATATCCACATCGTCAGCGGATAATCCGCCCTGCTGCAACCAGGAAACCAGTTGATAGTAATGACAGCTGTATGGGAAAACGGCCGCGAAACAGAGTTTTTTCTGCCCCTGACTACGCCGTTCTTTGGCGATAATGCTAAGCCGTTGGGCGCTCAGAGGTTCCGATAACAATTGCGCCGCACTCTCATCTCCGGCTTGCTGTACTTCAGCAAATAAGGCATTGGACAAGGTGATCCCGTTGCCGTTGTAACTCAGGATCATCGGTACTGTCATGTCCTGAGCGCTGCTCCCCAAACCAAGATGCATAGCCAGCGGCATAGGTGCCAGCATTTGCGCCATATCCAGATAACCGGCCAGGAGTTTGTCCCGCAGGGTTGCCCAGGAATTTTGTCTGACTAACTGCACATTGAGATTATTTTGTTGAAAAAATCCCAGTTTTTCTGCCACCACCAGGGGGGCACAATCGCTTAACGGCATAAAACCAATGCTGATATCTGTTTTTTCTGGTGTGAACATATCCCCGCCTTATACCGACAACGTCGTAATGATATCAATCATGTTTTTCGCGACCTGGTCCATACGTAAACCATTGTCCATGGCCATTTTGCGTATAACCTGGTAGGCCTCTTTCTCACTCAAATTACGATTCTCCATTAACAAGCCTTTGGCTTTTTCGATGATTTTTCGGGATGCTAATTCCTGTTGGGTTTCCTGCAATTGATTGCGCAACGACTGCATTTGCTGAAAACGCGCCACCGCTGCATCCATAATGGCCCGTACCCTTGTCGTACTGACATCTCGTGCCACATAAGCACTGACACCACTATGTACCGACTGGTTGATGGTGTTGGTATCTTCCTGCTCGGAAAACATCACAATGGGCTTAGGATTAAAACTATTCAGAGTATGTAATGAATCCAGGATATCCCGACTGGGGGATTCGATATCAATGATAATGACATCCGGTTGCAGGGTATCCACCTGCTTTAACAAGGATACCTCAGCACCGAGCATGTGTTTGACCTGATAACGGGACTTGTCCAGCGCAGCAGAGAGCTCCGTTGCCCGCTGCGGGTCGTCATCAATAAGCAACACACATAGAGGTTGTGAATGATCGTCTTGAGCCATGGAAAAATGGGTACTTGCTACGGGTTAATTGCACTAAGGTGATTATTAGCAACTCCCACGCCAGATAGTTTTTTCAATAGATATCATAAGGTTAGCAATAGACCGCCCACCTGACTTTGGCATTGAATGCACCAATATGGAGCAAAAAAGCTGTCACAGGTCAGCCCATCAGTTTGCGCCAAGCGATTTTAAACATTCGCGCCATTGCTCAGGATTATTGGCATTTTTACAGGCATTGGCATCCTCTATATTCTGCGGTAGAGCCTGCAAAGCCTTTAGGAGCCGCCATATTGAAGGCGATTCGCCAGCACTTAACCATGCAGAGATTAGCTGCTTTGCCTGGTCACTTTGGAATACAAATAAAGGCAGGCATTGTTCATGAAAATAACAACTATGTTGTTTATGCTGGCCGTGTTGCACCAGTTGCCGAAGATATACAGGCGTCATCAGGGGCATATCCACCGGCAGGATCAACAGTGGTAAATGGCTGTTATTACACAACGCGGCGTGAATACCCGATAACGGCCCACGATCCGGAAAGGGTTCGACCAGTTTCTGCGCTCCGGACACCGAACTGTGGTTGAGGTAAACCTCACCTGCACCAGCGGACAACAACTGCTGTCGGGCATGTTCCAGCAAAGAGATTCTTCCGGGGAGAGTTAACTGCGCTTTATCCTGGCCCATACGGGACGAGCGTCCACCAGCCAGTACCAAACCATTAAACCGGTTACTTATTGAGTCATTCATGGTTTGTCCCGCCTGCCTGAAGATACAAATCGCGACATACCAGCGCCGATCCCTTTGGCAGGTCGGCACTGATAACCAAAAGGTTGATAAAAGCCCTCTTTGCCCTCTGCGGATAGTAAACCGACGGTGCTACCTGGTTGTGTGTTTTTGTCCAGCCAGCTTTCTATTTGCTGCATCATTCGCTGCCCTATACCCTGATTTTGAAAACCAGGATGTACCATGACGTCCTGAACATAAAAATACATAACACCGTCACCTATAACGCGGGCAAAACCTACCAAACGCCTTTGCTGGCGTGCGCAAATAGCAAAAAGAGAATGGTTAAGCGCGTTCCCGGTTTGCTGTTCCGTCATACATCGCCACCCCATCAACTGTCGCAGGGCATTAAACTCCGCCGGGGTTGGCAATGCTGCTGAGATGGCTAAATCTTCGGCCTGAGTGTTTAACATAAACGAAAAAATTTTGAGACAGGTATCCATAATGTAACTGAAAAAGCGTAAGATCAATGCATTCTCCGCTTCCCTTCTAAAGAATAACTTATGCCCCTGGAATTCGATTACATCTGGCTGATTTGTGCGCTGGCACTGTTTTTAGGTTGTGTTGTTCAGGCCGCTATTGGCTTTGGCATGGCCATTGTTGCGGCACCTATACTGGTGGTCATGCAACCCCAATGGGTGCCCTACATTCTGACCGTAACCGCGCTGGTTGTCAGTGCCAGTAATGCCTGGCAACAGAGAAACGCCATTCAATGGCGTACTATGACAGCACCGTTTATCAGCCGGATCCCAGGTACGGTATTGGGTACCTGGTTGTTAATAGTAATGTCTGTCGCGACACTGCAAATTACGGTAGCTACTATGGTGTTACTGACTGTGGTTGTATCCCTGTGGTTGAAACCCTTTCCCGCCAATGCCAGAAATTTGGGGATTGCGGGTTTTGTATCGGGTGTGGCAGGTACCACCACCAGCATTGGCGGTCCACCCATGGCGCTGGTAATGCAACACGGTGATGCCAGAACCATTAGGGCAAATTTATCGATCTTCTTTGTCTACAGCTGTGTGATCAGCCTGGTGGGTTATCAGGTTACCGGCCTAATGACGACAACAACCTGGCTAATCAGCCTCACTATGGTGCCCTTTGCGTTACTGGGTTTCTGGACGGGCAAACACCTGCAGCGCTTTGTAGATAACAGTTTCAGGCCGATTCTGTTGACCTTGTGTTCTCTGTCGGCCAGTTTCGCACTGGTGAATGCACTACTCAAAAGCACCGCATAGAGTATGACGGAAACTGAAGCGCAGGAGACAATCAGCCGCTGGCTATTGCAGGACAAATTCAGAATGCAGGTGCTTGAGGCTGTGCGGGAATTAGCGCTACCACAGGCTTATATTGCTGCGGGGTTCTTGCGCAATCTGGTTTGGGATCGGTTGCATCAAAAAAGTTTTTCAGCCCTTAATGATATTGACATTATTTATTTTGATACTGACCACAGTTTCAGTGAGAGTCAGGCGAAAATGCATTTACAAAAGCAGTTTGTGCAGATGGAGTGGGATGTAAAAAATCAGGCCAGAATGCATAAAAAACACGGCCACGCTCCCTATTCAGGATGTGCTGAGGCGATGTCCAACTGGCCGGAAAAAGAAACCGCCATTGCGGTGCGACTGAATAAAAATCAGCAGCCTGAGTTTGTGGCTCCCTGGGGTCTGGCATTGTTATTTGACGCCTGTATCACCTGGAATGACAAACGCCCTCTGTCACTGTTTAAAGACCGTGTTGCCGCCAAAGCCTGGTTAACACAATGGCCAAAACTCACCCTGCGAATTAATGGCAATGACCCGGCCTCAACCTGAATTGCACCATTTTCAGAGCGATGTTATCACCCTGGTATTAGGTTACAAAAACACAGCCCAGGGTGAGCTACTGCCTGTTATGCAACAACGAGCCAAACAGGCTCTGCGAATTGCACAGCAATTTAACACTCCCATCCTGTGTACCGGTGGTTGGGGAGAAAAGTTCAATCAGCACCCCTGCGCTCACGCCAGCCATGTGCAACGCTGGATGCAGCAACAAGGTGCCCCGGCTACACAGTTTCTGCCTTATGCCGCCAGTCGAAACACCTACGAAGACGGTAAACTCTGCGCTCAGGCGATACGCCTGTTTAACGTCAAAAAAGTGTACCTGGTGACTTCTGATTTCCACATCCAGCGAGGCTTTTTATGGCTTCGACATTTTAGTCCTCACATCGACATCATCTGCAAACCTTCAGAAACAGTGATCACTGAACCGTCGCGTAATGCCCTATACGCCCATGAACGCCAGGCCATTACCCAGTTTTACCGGGATTTTCCCGATACTCCTGCGGTGGAAACCCTTTACGACTGGTCATCTTTAGGATTGCCTGTCAGTTGAGTTACGTTCTGCAGACAACCCCAATACCCCAAACTCTGACAGTGCCCATCCCCTGTTTATTTCCGCGTCAGTTTAATTCGGCGCTATAATGCCGCCAGTTTCAGCCTCAGGAGCTTAAATTTGCTCAACAAATTATTCAAAAAAAAGCCTGTCAGCGCTTATCAAGCCATAGGCGGAGAACAGGGCACACGGCAACTTGCAAACCGGTTTTACGATATTATGGAGTCAGATCCCGTCGCCGCCGAGTTACTGGCATTGCACCCTAAGCCAATGGACAAACTTCGGCAAAAGTTTTTTGAATATTTAGCCGGCTGGCTGGGTGGACCGCCACTGTACGAGTCTCAATATGGTCATCCGCGACTTCGCGCCAGACATTTGCCATTTGCCGTCACAGAGCAAATGATTGAACAATGGTTGTACTGCTTCAACAAAGCGCTAAATGAGGTAGTCAGTGACGGCCAGGTGCGGGAAGCCATCCGCCAACCCATCACGCAACTAGCTCGCCACATGAGAAACACCTGATATCAAGGGGTAGTCATTTCAAAGGGGCATAATTTCAAAGGGTCAGAGTGCCTGAAAGCGTTTCAGCAACTCCGCCCCTGAAATTATTTCCTGAAACTTACTGCACGTAAGCTTCGTTGGCTTTTACGGTGAGCGGGTGGTAGCCCGCTTTGGCCACATCAAAGGCCTTTTTCGCAAAGGCTTTACCTTCCGGTGTTTCTGCCAAGGCTTTGTAAAGGGGCTTTACCAACTTATTGCGCCCGATGCTGGTGAGGTAATCGTATAATCTGTCCCAGGCCACTTTGTAATCGTTGTTGATCGCGTGCAGCAACCAACTGTGGGCGATTTCGTTGTTCTGATGGCCGGTAAAATTGAACGCCGCATCCAGTTCCGACATTTGTTCTATGCTCATGGCGGGCAGCTTATCTACAAAATACTTCCACTGATGGTAGTTCCAGTTTTTGGTGTCGATGTCTCCGGCTCTCAACGCGCCCTGCAACCAGGCATCGCGGGCTTCATCCACAATGGCAAAGGCATCAGAGCTGGCACCGGGTGCGCCTTCTGGAATACCAGGCTGGAAAATCCATTGCAGAATACGCTCTTTATTGAGTTCCTGCGGATACTGAGCTAACAGAGTGTCATCCAGATAATCAATAAACTGCTCTGTGGTGATGCTCTGGAAAGCAAAGTGTTCGAAATAGCCCAGCAGAAAAGCATCAAAGTTCTCACGGCCGATTTTAGTCTCCAGTTCCCTGAGGAACAAAGCGCCCTTTTCATAGGGAATGTTGCTAAACACATCATCGGCGTCACGACCGCGTAAGTCGATTGCTAAAATTTGATCTTTCTCCGGTAAACTGGCGATGTCAGCGGCTAAATCCTGCGCGCCTAACACCAGTTCCATGTTGTAGCGGTCAGTGCCGTATATAAATTCCATAATGCGGTAGGTTAGATAGGTGGTAAAACCTTCGTTTAACCAGAGGTCCCGCCAGGTGGCATTGGTAATGGTATTACCCGACCAGGAATGGGCTAACTCATGGGCAATCAGCGCCACCAGGGATTTATCACCTGCAATCACCGTCGGGGTAATGAATGACAATCTGGGATTTTCCATGCCACCAAACGGGAAAGACGGAGGCAGGATCAGCAGGTCATATCGCCCCCAGCTATAGTCGCCATAGCGTTTTTCCGTCTCTATCAGCATGTTTTCGGTGTCTTCAAACTCGTTTGCCGCACGCTCCAGCCAACTGGCCTCGGCATAAACGCCGGTGCGCTCTCCCATGGCTTTAAACTGTAAATCACCCACCGCCAGTGCTATCAGATAAGAGGGGATAGGTTGCGGCATAGTGAATTCATACACGCCGTCCCTTTCAGTATTCGGATCATTGGCAGCACTCATAACAGCCAACAACTCTTTGGGGGTGCGAATAATTGCATCGTAGGTCACTCTGGCTTTGGGCGTGTCCTGTAACGGAATAAAGCTACGCGCATGAATCGCCTGTGCCTGGGTGAACAAAAATGGCTGTTGTTTACCGGCGGTTTGCTGCGGCGTTAACCATTGCACGCCTGAGGCGTCTGGTGAGGTTTCATAAGCTACGGTAATCTTCCGGGCTTTTTTCGGGACGGTGATCAATAACCCGGTACCCAGATGAGGATCGGGTTCCATCAGGATATAGGGCACGTCTTTGCCATCTGCAGTCACTGACAATATGGTGAGATCGCGGGTATCTAAAATTAATCGTTTCTTTTCCGGATTAACCCGTGTGATTTCCAGCTCAGCGGTACCGGCCAGTACTTTTCGTTCAAAGTCGACGGTTAAATCCAGTGAAATATGCGTGACTTTGATCTCTTCGGGGTTGGCCAGGGAGTGATAATCCTTACCTACTTTTATACCGTCAGGCGCCGCTTTTTTGAGCAACGGCTGTTCAGTGGTTACGGGAGTTTCCCTGGTCGCTGCAGTTTCATCATTTTTGCTGCAGGAGGCCAGAGCCAACAACATAAATAGCGAAATAAGTGCTTGTTTTTTCATCGTTAATCCTCAAGCTAAATGGACCTAATAAAAGCAGGCTACATACTGCGTCAAAGCGGGTCCGGGTACAACAAAATTTCGTAAAAAACCCTTTAAAATCGCCACAAAAACCGCAATGATGAGTAGTGTTAAATCGGGAGTAGTGCAATGAAGTTAGGCTTAGTTTTAGGTAGTGGTGCAGCCAGAGGCTGGGCACATATCGGCATAATCAACCGCCTGAAAGAAATTGGTTTTGAGCCTCACATTGTAACCGGCAGTTCCATTGGCGCACTGGTTGGCGCAGCACTGGCCAGCGGAAAGCTGGCAGAGCTGCAGGAATGGGTTAAAAGTCTGGATAACTGGCAGGTATTCAGCCTGCTGGACTGGGGTCTTGGTCAGGGCGGCCTGATCAGTGGCGAAAAGGTATTCGAAAAGGTTACAGAAACCATCGGCGACGTAAACTTCGAGGATTTAAACTTGCCTTTTGGCGCGGTAGCGACTGACTTATTTACCGGGCGGGAAACCTGGTTAACTCAGGGTTCGCTAAAACATGCCCTGCGCTGCTCCTGCGCCATTCCGGGTATCCTGGCACCGTACGAATATGAGGGGCGCTGGATGGTCGATGGTGCCACGGTTAATCCGGTACCCGTTTCGCTGTGTAAAGCCATGGGTGCGGATTTTGTAATAGCGGTAGATTTAAATTCAGACAAGTCCAATCTGGGAGCGAAAAATCAGGAAAAAGTACTCCCTCAGGCCGAAGCCGAAGAGTTGCCCAGCGAACCGGAAAAACCGCTGGATTACGTGGCCAAGCCGGGTTCGGACAGAAATCACTTTGACAAACTGTTGTTGTCGGGCAAAAACTACCTGCAACAACTGAAAGAACGCAAACAGGTAAAAGCCCGTACCCCCGATGTATTCGCTGTGATGTCGGGGTGTATCGATATTATGCAGGATCGCATCACCCGCTCACAATTGGCGGGCGATCCCCCGGATCTGGTGATCCAACCAAAGCTGTCTGACTACGGCATTATGGATTTTGACAAGGCTGAAGCCCTGATAAAAATCGGGGAAGAATGTGTCGACCTGTACCGCCCCATCCTGCAGTACAAACTGGAGCACATCAGCGTTTAGTCAGCCCCTAAATGCTGCTCCCTATCCAGTACCCAGCAGCGTTCGTTGTGTTGATAACCTATGTGCTGGTAATAGTCTTTGGCCGCCGGTGCGGCCAGCAGAATGATTTTGCATTTGGGTCCCAGGCGTTGCTGCGTCAACTGTTGCAACTTCAGTCCTATGCCTTCACCCTGAAATGATTTGTGCACCGCTAAATCCGACAAATAACAACAATAGTGAAAATCAGTCACAGAGCGGGCAATACCAACCAGTTTTTGCTCATGCCAGGCGCTGATGATCAGATTGCTGTTTTCCAGCATCCCTTTCAGGCAGGCATAATCTTCCACCGGACGGCGTTCCGCCAGCGTAGAGTCATGCAGTAATTGGCGAAAATCTTCCGGCTTAACGTTTTCGTTAATTTCATATTGAATATGCATAAAGTGGTTCTTATCTGCTCTCTGTGCTTCGCTGAGATCGGCTCAGGTGTGTCAAAAACGATGCTCTCTGGCATCGTCGGCCTGTTCAGCATACTGATTAATAGTCATAACTTCCATACTCCAGGCAGAAGTTCCCAGTGGATCTTCAAACAACTCGGCGTTCAGGGTGCCTGAGAATAAATAGGGCTTATCCAACGCCGGTAACGCAATAGCGTTGGGCAGTTGAACATAAAACATCTGGTTGGGTGGCGGTGGTGGAAAGTGCAGACAGGCACCAAAGTAAGGCACCACAAAAAAGCTCCTGACTTGCTGCCCGTCGACTTCCAGCGGCACCATAAAACCCGGAATACTCACATTCTGTTGCGCCATTGCCCGATTGATTTGATAGCCATCCAGTCCCTGCCAGGTTTGTGCTTTAAGTACCGATGCCAGCAGGCGCTGCTCTTCGCTGATGCCGGAAGATTCGGTTTGACCCGGCGTTAACAAAGCCGCGGTATTGCGTTGTAGCTGCTGCAGCAAGAATTTATCATCTTCGCCCATCAGGTCCTGCCAGCCGATAGCGTTGGGTTGCAAGGAATTCTCTACATGATACAGAACAGCATCATGGTGAAACCACAACCTGAATACCATGCCTGATAACCCATAACCCGTCGCAGCGAAACACGCGATCACCACCAGCAGTGTGATGTAGCGGCTGAATTTAGCCCTTTTCAGGGAGGTTAGATTTAAAGACATAATGCTGTGTTTATTGAAAAAACCTGATCAATATTTCTGATATATATTTCTGATGAATGTTGCCAACAAAGGTTACTGATAAACGCACCTGACAACCGTCCGACGCCGCGGAGGCACAACTATTGTTTAATGTACAGTTACAATATAACATTACTGCAAATTTCACAAACGCCCAGAACCGTGACTGCCAGAATTTCATCACCCATTCCCACCCATCTCATTACCGGCTTTTTAGGTGTCGGCAAAACCACCTTAATTAAGCATCTTTTGGAACACAAACCCAGGAATGAAAAATGGGCCATACTGGTCAATGAGTTTGGCGAAATAGGGATAGACGGGCAATTACTCAGCGGCCCACAAGACCAGCAAAAGGGTATTTTTATCAAAGAGGTACCCGGCGGGTGTATGTGCTGCACTTCGGGCTTACCCATGCAAATTGCGCTGGCTATGCTCATCAGCCAAAGTAAACCGGATCGCCTGTTCATCGAACCCACCGGATTAGGTCATCCAAACGAAGTAATCAGCGAACTGCAGAAGCCCCACAACCGCGAAGTCATTGACCTCAAAGCCGTAATGACGATGTTTGATGCCCGCAAGCTGGTGCAACCCCGTTACCATGACCATCACATCTTTCGCGAACAACTGGAAATCGCCGACATACTGGTAGCCGCTAAGGCGGATTTATACACAGAGCAAGATAAAGTCGACATGCTACACACCCTGGAAAAGTTGGGGCTGCAGGACAAACCCCGGCACTTTTCAGTACAGGGCAACTTGCCAGTTGCGCTACTGGAGACCCGTCGCAATAGCGCACCGGCTAACGAAGAAGCCCATCATCACCATCACGCAGACGCGCCGGCGACACCAGCCTGGCAAACCCAACTGGAACAGGATGGTTGTGCCTATACCCAACAAACCCGCTCCGGTTTTATCACCGAAGGCTGGATCTACGACAAAAGTCACATCTTTGATTTTACTCAGATATTTACACTCCTCAATGGCATCAATCCGGAACGGCTCAAAGGGGTATTTATCACAGAACGCGGTATTTTTGGTTTTAACAAAACCGATGGCATTTTAAGTTGCATTGAGCTCAGTGAAAGTGACGATTCACGCCTGGAGATTATCTACCCGGCATCCTCTGAGAGCGGGACCGATACAGATGACAAGGCCAGCTCAGTGTGGCACTCTGCCCTGGACATCAATAAAGCAATAAGAACTCGTTTAAGCTAGGCGTTAATGACACAACACAACACCGACTACCTGTTACAAATGCGCGATGTGACCTTTCGTTATCAGGCCACTTCCGAGGCGGACTTGCTGGCAATTGCGCAGTGGGATCTGCGCGTTGGACAAAAAGTATTTTTATACGGCCCCTCAGGCAGCGGTAAAAGTACCCTGCTCAATCTGTTGGCAGGTACGTTAAAGCCGCAACAGGGCAGTATCCGGATATTAAACCAGGACATCGCCTTGTTGTCAGCGCGCAAACGGGACAAATTCAGAGCTCAAAATATCGGCGTGGTTTTTCAGCAATTTAACCTTATTCCTTATCTGAGTGTGGCACAAAACATCGAGGCAGCCGCCTGGTTGGCGGGCAATACCCGCGCCGATCTCAGCCACCGGATTGCCCAAACCATCAGGCAGTTACAACTGCCGACAACCATACTGGCACAACAGGCTTCGCAGCTGAGTGTCGGGCAACAACAGCGGGTAGCGATAGCCCGTGCATTGATCAACAACCCCAGATTAATGATCGTGGATGAACCCACATCGGCACTGGATTCAGATGCCAGAGACAGTTTTATGCAGCTGTTACTGCAGGTTTGCGAGCAGGCAAACAGCACGTTGGTTTTTGTCAGCCATGACCAAAGCCTCAGTCAGTATTTTGACGAGCGGGTATCACTGGCCAGTCTCAATCAGGCCATACCAGCCAAGGCGGAACAATGATCCTGAGTATTGCAAGCGGAAGCCTGAAAAGCCGAAAAAGCTCCGTCATTCTGACCATAATCTCCCTGGTGGTGAGTATCAGCCTGCTGCTGAGTGTGGAGCACATCCGCAGCGAAGCAAAAGACAGCTTTGGGCGCACGGTATCGGGGGTAGACTTAATCGTGGGCGCGAGAACCGGGCAACTTAATTTGTTGCTCTATTCGGTGTTTCGGGTGGGCAATGCCACCAACAATATAGACTGGGCCACCTTTGAAAAAATACAGGCTGACGAGCTGGTAAAATGGGCCATTCCGGTTTCGCTGGGGGATTCCCACAAAGGTTACCGGGTGATGGGTACCAGTAGCGATTATTTTAAGCATTTCCGTTATGGTCAAAAGCAGCTGCTGGACTTTCAGCAGGGTGAAGCCTTCGGTGATATTCTGCAAACGGTGATAGGCGCGGAAGTGGCGCAAAAGCTGGGATATCAGGTTGGCGATAGCATCACCCTGTCTCATGGTGTGGGCGGCGTCAGTTTTAGTAATCACGATGAAGCCCCGTTTGTGGTTACCGGAATACTAAAAGCCACCGGAACACCGGTAGATCAAACGGTACACGTCAGTCTGGAATCGCTGGAACTGGTGCATTTGCCCGCCGCTCATATCGCCAGGTATGTCAGCGATCCACAAGCCGCACTGAACCAAAATCCGTTGCAACCTAAAACCATTACGGCCTTCTTTTTGGGCTTAAACTCAAAATTTGCCACCTTTGGTGTGCAACGCAGCATCAATAACTATCGCGGTGAACCTTTACTGGCAATTTTACCCGGTGTTGCCCTGGCTGAATTGTGGCAAATGCTGGGAACGGTGGAAAACCTGCTGCGGGTTATCTCGGTGTTAATTTTAATTTCCTCTTTGTTCGGCTTAGCGACGATGTTATTAGCCTCAATGCGTGAGCGTCACCGGGAAATTGCCGTACTTCGGGCCATAGGCGCGGGACCTGGCTTGCTGTTTGTGCTTATTCAGGCTGAAGCTCTGTTGGTGTCCGCAGTTGCCACACTGCTGTCGTTTTTATTGGTGTGGCTCACCCTGGTGGTCAGCAACGAATGGCTGAGTACCTATTACGGTTTATTCATCAGCACCGACTTATTAACTCAGGACGCAATGCTTATCGCTCTTATGGTTGTAATCGCCACCAGTATCGTGGCCTGTATTCCGGCTATCGGGGCTTACCGGCGGGCACTACACTCTGGTCTGAATCAATAGCAGGGAAAAATCCGGATAATAAAACTGGCATTTTTATCGCGCTGTACGACACTGTAGTCAGACCGTCGGGAGTTATCCGTGAGAAAGTTACTGCTTTTAATCTTGCCATTTTCGCTGTTTTGCCATGCGCAGCAGCTCATCGTGGCTACCGATATCTGGCCCAAATATACCTCCGAGCAAAGTGATGGCTTATATGAGGAATTGCTCAGGCGGGTCTTTCCGGACTTCGAGATGCGTTTTGTGTATGCCGATTACGCCCGCACCAAAGCCATGGTCGTCAATGGCAGTGCCGATATCTGGCTGGGTGCCTATAAAAACGAAGAGCAGTACATCAGTACACCGCAAGAAGCCATGGATGCCGACTTTATCTACGCTATCTACCTCAGCGCCAGGTACCAGGCCCGGGGACCGGATTTTTTTGACGCCCCCGCCGCCTGGTTAACCGATTATTTATACGACCGCTACTTCCCACAATATCGATTGCAGGGTTATGAAGTGAATGACGCGACTACCGCATTCCGGTTGTTAAAAGCCGAAAAGGTGCGCTTTATTTTGGGGGATAGCTCTGAAATGCAGCAACTCATGGCCGCAGAAAACATTCAAAATACCGGCTTTAGTTGGCAAAAGTTCGGGGATCTTCCGCTGTATCCTGCCTTTAGTAAGCAAAACATACATTTTGCCCAACTGATGACGATTTGGGACGAAGCACTGCGTGATCTGAAGCAAAACGGTCAGTTGGAAGCCCTGTATCACAAGCATGGGGTGCGCTCAGAGTACCCCTTTACCTCAACCGCCGGGCAATAACCTTCAGGCAGTGTAAAGGGTGTACAGACCAATTAATATAAAACCTACACCCGCGATATATTGCAGATATTTGGGATTGAGGTATTCACTCAACAGTGTACCGGCCAAAACACCTATGGCGGAAGCCACAATCAACGCCGCTGAAGCTGCCAGAAACACTGTGTATTTACTCACGGCCTTGTCTGCGGCAAACAACATAGTCGCCAACTGGGTTTTATCCCCCAGCTCCGCAATAAACACCGAAGCAAAAATCGTGAAGAAGATTTTCCAGTCCATTAATATTCCTATGGTTCCTAAAAATTATGCCACTGATTGAATATTCTGGCGGGCAGCGGCGAGTTTAATGCGCGACGCCATCAGCTTTGCTACCGCAGCAAAAACCGGAACCACCACAGAATTGCCAAACTGTTTATATGCCTGAGTATCAGAAACCGGGATTCTGAACTCATCTTTACCGAGAGCAGAAAATCCCATCAGGCGGGCGCATTCTACCGGGGTTAATCTGCGAGGGCGAGTATTTCCCATGAGTTGTGCTTCAAAAGACCCATTTAGATCCCAACCTCGGTCCACCAGGATCTCAGAGCCGTCCTTATAATAACGGGCTGAAAGGGTTCTGGCCACACTGTGCTCATTCACCAGACCAAAGCCAAAACCATTGCCTTTGGCTTTGTGTTTTTGTGCATATTGGTACAAGTATTCCCATAGCTTTGGAGTGAGTATGTATTTACTATCAACATCTTTATCCAGTAACTGCCCAAGGCTAATCTGGGTGTCCGGGAAAAACTGGTTTATGCCTGCCAGGCTAAAGTCCTGATGCAAATTAAGGTCGCGGCGAAAACCCACCAATACGATCCGTTCCCGGTGTTGCGGCAGAAAGTGTCTGGCGTCGATGATTTTCGGATCTTTGCCGGAAAACGCCTTATCCGCCACTTCATAGCCCAGTTCATCCAGCGTTTGCAGGATAATTTTAAAGGTCTTGCCTTTATCGTGACTTTTCAGGTTTTTCACATTTTCCAGCACAAAAGCCGCCGGTTGTTTTGCCGCGATGATTCTGGCTACATCGAAAAACAAAGTCCCCTGAGTCTGACACTCAAAACCATGAGCCTTGCCCAGGGCATTTTTCTTGGAAACACCCGCCAGTGAAAAGGGCTGGCAGGGGAATCCCGCCAACAACACATCGTGTTGCGGGATCTGCTCATCGATGTGCCGGTAAGCATCCTGCTCACTAACATCATCCCGCCGGGATAAAGTCACTGAGCGAATATCGTCATTGAAAACGTGATTGTCTGGATCGCAGTGATGATTTGCTTTGTAAGTTCGTTGTGCAAACTTGTTCCACTCGCTGGTAAACACACACAATCCACCAATATCCTCAAAGCCTTTTCGGATACCCCCGATACCGGCAAACAAATCGATAAAGCGAAATTGGGCATTCTCTGAGGTGACTTTGGATTGCGGTAATAATGCCTGTAAATGCAGATATTCATGATGGGTCAATGTGGGCGTGGCTTTGCCCTTCAACCACCGATTGATGGTTTCTCTGGCCCACTTGCCCGGAGAATACTGGTTGAGATAGCCAGCCAGTTGTTTTTGATCGTAGATTTCCAGTAATTTACTGATGAGTGCAATATCGCTGAGTTGCGCCTGAGAGGTAGAAGACAATGTCGTTTTTCTTATGTGTCAAAAGTGTGATGAACTATCACATATATTCACCTTTTCGTCTATTCAATATGGTCTGTGCAAGCGCCGCCCGGCGCTGCGACTTTGCAGATAAAAAAATCACTTGATCTTTTTGTGATGTTATAACATTATTTGCACAGTCATTGATTGAGCTGTTCCGTGGCCTCACGGCTACACCGGGTTCAGCACAGCAATGACTCAGTATCGTTCATGTTATCTGTCAGGTCATGACTTACTGAATTTTAAAGGTTTCTCATGTTGGGTATGAGGAAGCAAAGAGGCGTCAGATTTTCGCATTTGATCTGACGCCTTTTTTATTGCTCTAATAGCAGAAAAACACAATGCCTGAATTTCATGCCGCAACTCATTCGTCCGCTGTTCTGTTTTTGTTTGTCCCTGCTTATTGGTTCCTGTACACATACCGACCGCGTCATGTTGGCGCAGGCCGCTAAATCCGGTGATGCCGGGCAAATACTGGAATCCTTTGCCAAACAAAAAGCGGTTCAGTATCAAAACAATCCCGGCGCTTTAATATACGACTTAAAAAACCTCAAGGAGCTGCTGGAGACACTGAAAGAAAACGCGGCAGACCAATGGGGAGAACAACAAACCGAGCTACCTGACAACGATACCTATGTAAAATACACCCAGGATTATCGGGCCAGAGCCATTGTGGATTTTTCACTGGGGCAGGTAAGGGTCGAAACCATCAATGCCGAAGATTATAAAACTCAGCTCAGAGAAGCCATTGTCACCACCTTACTGACGACCGCCGATCCAACCGCGACTGACATTTTTAATGCCGACACTCCGCAGTTTAATGGCGAACCCTTTCTGTACGGACAGGTTCGGGATCAGGATGGTGTTGCGGTGCGGTTCCAGTGGCGTGCAGGTCGCTTTGCTGAATACCTGATGGCAACCCAACTCAAAATCCATAGCATCGAAGCCGGTACCCGCCATTCTGTGAACTTTCCGCTGGTGAGCAATCATCACGAACTGCGTAAAAAGCAGTACGCGCAATACGTACTGGCTTCTTCTGCTCGCTATCAGGTGTCGGCCAGCCTGATCTACGCCATTATCGAAACCGAAAGTAGCTTCAACCCCTTCGCGGTAAGTACTTCAAATGCCTACGGCTTGATGCAGATAATCCCGGCCTCAGCGGGTAAGGACGTGTACCAACGCATTAAAGGCCGCAGCGATCAGCCCACGCAATCGGTGTTATTCCGGCCACAGGACAACATTGATATCGGCACGGCCTATTTACATCTGCTGGATGATGTTTATCTGAAGAACATCAAACAGGCGCAAAGCCGGGAATATGCCACCATTTCAGCGTACAACGGCGGCGCGGGCAATGTGTTTAAAACCTTCAACAGCAACCGCGAACGGGCCATTAGTAACATTAATCGACTCTCAGCTAAGCAAGTTTACGATAGCCTGACAACCAGACATCCCCGCGCCGAAAGCCGCCGTTACCTGGAAAAAGTACTGAATTTTAAACAGAATTATTAAACCGGGAATGATGACTCACCGGCAGGAAGCCGGTGAGTCATTACAGATATCAGGATACCGTTACCGGTTCGCCGTCAGACACATCCTGCTGCTGTTCGGCTTTGCTTTGTCCTAACTGCAACAAACTGGGCAGGAAAATCAGGGTGAAGAAGGTACTGACACTCATGCCACCCACGATAACAGCGGCGATGCCGCGATACAGCTCTGCACCGGCGCCGGGGATAAGTAGCAAAGGCAACATCCCAAATAAGCTGGTTAGTGTACTCATCAGAATGGGTCGCAAACGCAATCTGACCGCCTGTTCCACCGCGTCCACCCGGGCCATGCCTTCGCGTTCAGCCATACGGGTCTGATACACCAGCAAAATCGCGTTGTTTACCACCAGCCCCAGCAAAATGATAAAGCCAATCATGGTCAACAGATCCAACGGCTGGAAGCCGGTAAGCAGATCCGTTAAGCGCAATGAGGCGATGCCTCCGACGGTAGCCAGCGGGATCGTGGCCACCACCAGCAAACTGTCTTTGAAGGAGCGGAACAGCGCCGACATCAGCAAATACAATATGATCAGCGCCAGTATGAAACTCTGACTCATATTAGTGATGGCTTCTGTGAGGGCTTCGGCCGTCCCCCGGTAGGTAACGGCACCTTCATCCCCCAACAACGCCAGGACTTTGTCATCCACTGATTCTTTCAGGGTCGCTATGGCCGCTTCCAGCGAGAGGTTATCGGGCGGGGTAACCTGCAATGTGATGGTACGCTTGCGGTCTACCCGGCGAATTTCTCCGGGTCCGGAAGTGCGACTGACTTCTGCCAGGGCACTGACCGGTTGTACTCCGCCGTCAGGTGTATATAAGGGTGTAGACTCCAGCTCTTCAGGTGTGCGCCATTCCTCTGAGCGCAAAATCACGTCTAAACGCTTTTGCCCGTCGAAATAATCCCCCACATACAAACCATTGCCCAGCGCCCGACTGATTTGAGACATTTCCTTGCGGGTCCAGCCGGATTCGGCAAGTTTGCGCTCGTAGGGAATTAAGCGCAATTCAGGTTCCGCCAGATTCAGTCCGGGCACCGGCTGGGTTTGTGCGTTTGGCAACGCTTCCATAACAGCGCCAAACCCCACGCGTGCGGCATTGAGTAACTGTTCTTCATCATTGGCCTGAATATCAATATCAATGCGGCGACCACCGCCTAATCCCTGAAAAATTTGAGATTGTTGTGCAAATGCGATGGTATCCGGAAAACCGGATAAAATTTCCGAATTCAAAATACCCAGCAGCGCCTGAATATCATCGGCGTCTTCCGCGCGGCCACCCATAAAGCCAAAGGTACCAAAAATGCCCAGCCAGTCGTGCGCCACTTTTGGTTGCTTTTCACCGCTGAGGTAAGGCTCCATGCGCTGATTAATGACATCAATCATTTCGTGTCTGCCGGCGTCAATACTCAGTCCTGGCGGTGGCAACATAAAGGCGCCAAACTGGTTTTCGTTCCCCTTGGGCAGATAATCCTTTTGCGGAAACAACAAATAACTGGCGAACACGGCAAAACCAAACAAGCCGAACACCCAGGCGAAGCGCTTTTTATTGCTGCCGGTGATCCGCATAATGCCGCGTGTGATATTGTCCCACCAGTGATCGTGAGGATCTTCCGAATTAATGGTTTTTAACAGCCGCGTAGATGCCGCCGGGATCACCGACACAGCCACTAGCAGCGATGCCACCACGGCCACAGAGATGGCTATGGCCAAATCAGCAAACAGTTGCCCGGCCACATCTTCTAAAAAAGCAATCGGCAGGAATATCGCGACTGTGGTCGTAGTGGACGCCAGTAACGCGCCCCACACCTGGGTTGTACCCCGGAATGCAGCATCACCGGTTTTGGCACCGTGCTCCCGCATTCGCACGATGTTTTCCAGCACCACAATCGCCGCATCCAGCACCATACCAACAGCAAACGCCAGGCCTGCCATGGAAATAATATTAAGGCTGCGCCCCATTAAATCCAGCGCCACAAACGTTACCGTCAGGGAAATCGGAATGGACAAGGCCACCGCCAGCGTGGCCTTAAACTTGCGTAAAAACCACCACAAAATAGAGACCGCCAGGATAAAACCCAGCAGCAGATTATTGCGCACCAGCGCCATCGAATCTTCAATGTAGATGGTCTGGTCGTACATTTGAATTATTTCAAGTCCGGCGCGAGCCAGCGGCCCTTCGTTCAGCTCTTTAACCACCTGCTTCAGACCTTCGTCAACATCCATGACGTTAACCCCCACTTCCGCCTGAGCATTCATGGCTATGGCCGGCACGCCGTCCAGGGTCAGTACCCCAAAGCGTTCGCCTAAAACCGCTTCTACACGGGCCACATCACGCAGTAAAATGGGCGTATCGTCCCGCCATTCGAGGATCATACCTTCCAGATCCGGAATGTCATATTTACCGTCAAAGCGCAGCGTATACTTGCGTCGCCCAATATTTTTAAAGCCACCGGACGAGTCGGTATTACCCCCCACTTTGGCGGCAATTTCCGGAATGTTTAAACCCAGCGCGGCAACTTTGTAAGGGTCGAAGGTAACCCGTACTTCTGTGGGTAGTCCGCCAAAGGCATTGGTTTGTGAGACACCCGGCACCCGTTCCAGTCGGGACTGAATAACGTCTTCCACAAAATCCTGGTAGCTTTCGATGAGTTTGTCATTCCCGGGCAAGGTATGCAAACCGAACCAGGCAATGGCATCAAATACCGAATCGCCACCCACGGCCAGTATCGGCTCATTGGCATCTGGTGGATAAAAAGGCACCTGATTCAGGGCGTTCATCACATCAATCAGAGCGCGGTTAAGATCAGTGCCCGTCTTGTAGCGCAAAACGATGCTGCCACTGCCCTGGGAGGCACTGGACTCCATGGTCACAACTCCCTGAAGACTCTTTAATACATCTTCCTGAGGCTCGATGATTTCCGATTCAATTTCCTCCGGCGCTGACGCCCGCCAACTGGTACTGATGACAATTTGTGGCTGTTCCACATCTGGCGTAAGTTGCACTGGTAAACGGGTTAAACTCAATACCCCGAATAACAATATCAGTAAAATCCCAACCACTACCGCCGTTGGATTATTTAAAGAGGCTGCCGTTAGTTTCATTGACTTATCAGACTCTCATTGTTTTCGCGGATCATCACCTGCTGACCCGGTTGCAGACGTTCCGCCCCACGAATGACGATTTTATCGCCTTCCTGAATATCACCACTGACTTCAATCCACCGCTCGGTGGCAATTCCGGTTTCTACCATCACCTGCTCAGCTTTGTTTTCACCATTGATACGAAACACCCGGGCCCCGTCACGACGTAAAACCAACGCATCTCTGTGTACTGCCAGCACCTGTTTTTCCGCGCCGGAAGGCACTTTGGCAGTGATGTCCAGGCCAACGGGCCATTTATCGTCAGTAACATCGGCCCGCACTTCCACCAGTCGGGAACGATTATCGGCCACAGGCACTGTGGTGCGTACCACCGCCTGACCATTGCCCACAGAAGAACTGAAACTGATGGTTTTACCTGGCGTAACATAGGCTAAAGACGCCACCGGAACACGAGCGCTGACTTCCAGATCAGTGGTTTGCACCAGACGCACCACCGCTGTACCAGGCGCCACCAGCTCGCCCACGTCTGCCAGCCGCTCCATAATGACGCCGTCGAAAGGCGCCTGCATATTTTGGTAGGACTGGCTCAGTTCAATCTGATCCAGCAACGCCTTATTCTCTTGCACTTCAGCCTGCGCCTGATCTCGCGCGGCTAAAGTTCTGTCCAATTCGGTTTTTGAGCTTAAATCTCTCTCGGCCAGTGAGCGCAACCGGTTCACTTCACTGTTCTGGAATGTGAGATTGGATTCGGAGGATTTCATACGGGCCAGTTGTTCAGCGTGACGAAACACCAAAGAGGGATCGCGAATAACGGCAAAAGTTTCGCCCGCCTGCACCCTTGTGCCCACCTTAGCCACCTGCACCAGTTGCCCTGACACCCGTGCCGCCACCTGTGAATCGTTCTGGCTGACTATCGCCCCGGATACGGAACTTACCGGGGCCAACATACGCATTTGTGCTGCCTCCACATTTACCGGCGTGGGGCCAAATTGTGCGTATGAAACCATACTGGTTACTATGAGGGTGCTGGCTATGGCGACGCTGGCCATAGCATTGGCAATCGACTTCCTCACGCTGATTCTCCTTGTAAGTGCGTTGCGAAATTGAGTCTTGTTCAGGTGACAGCTGTTGTCAGAAAGCGAATTCTACGCCGCCACTGTAGCGAAGTGAAAAGCATTCTGTAACCTGGTGTTACCATTGTGTTAACTATAGTAACGAATCACACTGACAGAATACGACAGTATTCTTTAGTTTTCATAGCCCCAGGGCGCTTCGGGTGGGCTTACCGGCTGGCTGAGGTCAAAGTCTACCTGAAATTCACGGGCTGCTCTGACCAGACGATAACTAAAAACGGTGGGGTAAATCAGCATCTGCCAGACATTGTCCACGGAACCGGGCAGTCCCTGTGTCATAAAGAGCTGCTGTGAATAAGGGTCCGCCGGAAACGACTGCATTTGCGGCCAACCAGCAGCAACGGTATGACCACCGTACATCGTGGTGGGATGATAGCTGCCATCGGGATTGCGGTGATCATGCTTCAACATAATACCGGCCCCGGTGTTGGTGAGAATCCAGGTACGGGAAGCATCTTCGCCAATGTGAAACGGGATCTGAATTTCCCGTCCGGAACATTTGCGCACATGCATTATCAATTTTTTGCCAACGAAGGTATCACCATCGGTATCTTTGACTATTTTACCTTCATACGCCTGTCCGCATAACGCAGACACCTTCTGCCAGAAGGCCTGATGCTGAGCTGACGCCAACAGAGGGGCTGGTGTCGCTGACACAAACAGCGCGTAAAAACTCATTAGCCCAATGGCAATTTTCCATTCTGTTTTCATGGTGTTCCTTTAAAATTAGCGATGACAATATGGCAGTTTTCACCAAAAAATAAGCGCTGTAAACCCGATTATAAAACACCGGGGACAGGCCACTTCAAAAAAGTGGAGCCCAAAAGGCTCCGTTCCCTGACGTTATCAGGATGATAGCTTACCACCTCGCCCGGGCAGCATGGCGTAAACTACCGGCAAGATAAACAATGTCAGTAGGGTTGCGCTAAACATACCGCCTAAGATCACCGTTGCCAGCGGCCGCTGAATTTCAGCCCCCACCCCCTGGCTCAGCACAATGGGTATCAATCCCAATGTAGAGGTCAGGGCTGTCATTAACACCGGCCTTAATCGCGACACCGCGCCATTTAATATTGCCTCATTCAGGGGTTGACCATCTCCTATAAACCGCTGGATCCTGTCCACCATCATCACGCCGTTGAGTACTGCCAGGCCAAATAGGGTGATAAATCCAACGCTGGCGGGCACAGATAAATACTGACCACTCAGGTACAGGGCCCAAATCCCCCCTATTGCTGCCAACGGGACATTCAGCAGAATGATGCCCGCCAGGCGCATTGAATTGAAGGCAAAATACAACAACAAGGTAATGAGCAACAACGAAATGGGGATAATCTGCAACAGTTTTGCCTGAGCCCGTTGCTGGTTTTCAAACTGACCACCGATGGAGAATGAATAACCCGGCGGTAATGACAACCCGGTTGTCAGGGTATACTGAATATCCTGAACAACGCTGCCCATGTCCCGGCCTTTGACATTCGCCTGCACGACCACTCGCCGTTGTACATCATCACGACGAATTTGCGGTGGCCCCGACTGAATCTGCACGGATGCAACATCCCCCACCTGCACCCAGGCGCCACCCGGTGAAAGCAGTCGCAACGCTTCGATATCTTCCGGAGATTGCCGGTAGCGGGCATCGATGCGCACATAAATATCGTAGCGCTCGTTCGCTTTGATGATCTGTCCGGCCACCTGCCCGCCTAACCCATCTCTGACCACCGCCATCAGATCAGCCACAGCAATACCGTAACGGGACAACTGACGCCTGTCTGGCTGCACCACCAGTTGCGCTTCCCCCTGAATTTGTTCCAGCGCCACATCCGAGGTACCGGGAATGGCGGATACCAATTGTTCCATTTGTTGCCCTTTAGTTGCCAACAGGGATAAGTCCGGGCCCATAAGTTTAACCGCCAGTTGTGCTTTTACCCCCGACAGCAATTCATCCACTCTGGTAGCGATGGGTTGCGAAAAATTCAGTAGCAAGCCGGGAAATACACTGAGTTTTTGGGCCATCAATACTTGTAATTCGGAGCGCGTCCGGGCAGAAGTCCACTGCGCGACAGGTAACAAACCGATGTAAATTTCGATATTGTTGACCGGTTCCGGATCGCCGCCCAGTTCAGCCCTCCCTATGCGACTTAGCGCATAACTGACCTCAGGAAATGTCAGCAACTGTGCCTCCAATTTCGCTGCCACATCCAACGCCGTTTCCAGATTTGCTGAAGGTGCCAGAGTCACCCGCAGGTTTATCGTGCCTTCTTCCAGCTCCGGAGCAAACTCGCTGCCAATTTGAGTCAGTAATCCCGCTGACAGCACAACCAGCATTAGCACGGCAGCCAACAACCAGCCGCGAACGCGCATAACCTGTTGTACCGCCCTGCGGTACCCCAGCTCCAGCGCAGACAATAACGGAGTCGGCCTTGCACTCACGCCTTGTCTGAATAGCAAGGTTGCCAGCGCCGGTAACACCAACAAAGCGATAAATACTGCGGCCAACAGCGCCAAAATAATACTCACCGCCATCGGCTCGAACAATTTCGCTTCCACGCCCTCAAAACTAAACAGCGGCATAAAAACCAAAATGATAATACTGGTGGCAAACAGTACCGGCTTAGCCACCTCAACCACAGCGTCGCTTACCCGCTGACTGATCACCCCCTGCTGTTGTATCGAGGGCGTTTCCTGGTGTTGCAATCGCCTGAAAATATTTTCCACCACCACCACCGAGCTATCCACCAGCATGCCAATCGCAACAGCCAGCCCGCCTAGCGACATTAAGTTGGCTGAGATGCCATAATAACTCATCAACATCAGTGCAATCGCCAATGCCAACGGAATTGATATAATCACCAGCAGCGTAGCGCTGAGGTTTAACAGAAACAAAAACAGCACCACTAATATCAACACGAATGCCATGGCCAGGGCTTCAACCACGGTGTTGACCGCCGCTTCAATGAGCGAACGTTGGTCGTAAAACGGCTGGATAGTGACGCCCTCCGGCAATGCGCGTTGAATCAGTGCCAGGCGCTGCTCGATAGCATCTATGGTTGTTTTGGTATTGGCTCCCATGCGTTTTAGCACGATACCCGAAACCACCTCCCCTAACGGCTGTGATTGGCCGTCGGCAGTTCGGCGTGTCATGGACACTGCGCCCTGGCGGATTTCACTGCCCATTTGTACAGCAGCGACATCGGCAACCCTGATCACCACGCCTTCAATGGTGGCTACCGGGATCTGAGCAATTTGCGCCAAACCCTCGGCGCCATGGCTAAGCCATCCCGTGCCGCGAATGACCAGTTGCTCCTGACCGCGGTTCATGTACCAGCCCCCTGTCTGGCTATTATTTCGAGACAGTGCCGCCACCACATCGCTTTGCTGCAATCCATATGACAACAACCGGGTAGGGTTAAGGTTGACCTGATATTGCTGCACGGCTCCGCCAAAAGACAACACATCCGTAATGCCATCTACCGGCATCAGCAATAGCTTTACCACCCAATCATTTAAACTGCGCAATTGCGCACTGCTGATTTCGACTTCCGGTTCGGCTAACAATAAATACTGAAACACCTGCCCCAGCCCCGAGGTATTGGGCCCCATTTGTGGCACACCTACTCCCTCCGGGATCAGGGTTTGTGCCGTTTGCAGCCGCTCAAACACCAATTGCCGGGCGAAATAAATATCGACATCATCGGCAAACACCACCGTGATCCCGGAAAGCCCGGTTTTTGATACCGAGCGAACTTCCACCACATCCGGCAGCGCGTACATAACGGCCTCTATTGGATAGGTAATTAACTGTTCAACTTCTTCAGACGCCAGTCCGGGGGCTTCAGTATTGATGGTGACCTGTACGTTGGTCACATCCGGAAACGCATCCAGATTGATCTTGGGCAGTAATTTAGCGGCCATCAGAATAACCACCAGTAACCCCAGTACCACCAGCAGCCGGAATTTCACCGCACTGATTATCAATGTACGTAACATAACAAACTCCCTTTGCCGTTAGTGATTGTGCGGATCGAAACCCGATTTAGCTTGCTCAGAGGCCACAAAAAAGGCCCCTTCAGTCACCACCTTTGTACCTTCTGCCAGGCCTGAGACTTCCCGGTATTCACCAAAACGCCGCCCCGGTTTTACTTCCGTGGCCACAAACTCGCCGGGCGCTTCTTGCAGGAACAACGCCCAGTGTCCCTCTGCATTGCGCCACAGTGCCGAATCGGGCACGGCCATAACGGCCTGCTGCGTTGCAAACTGAAAAAAGCAATCAGCAAACATCCCGGAATGCAGTTCATGTGCTTCATTGTTAACCAGCAAACGAACAACGCGGGTGCGCGTTACCTGGTCAACGGTATGGGCTTCCTGAATGACATTTGCGGCATAGGATTTTCCCTGAATGCTGATCCTGGCGTGGGCTCCCGGCGGAATGTCTAATCTGGAATTCGCAGATAACCGGGCTTCCACCCACAAATTGCTTTCATCTGCCAAGGTCAGCAGCGCTTCACCAGCCTGAACCCGCTGCCCCTGTTGAAAATCATCGTTTAAAACCGAACCGGCCTGAGCGGCATAAAGGGTATATTCCCCCAGCGGCGAAGCGTTGTCTTTGGTTAACTCCGTCAGGGCTTGTTCGTCTAAACCAAACGCCAGTAATTTAGCCCGGGCCGCCACAAATCGGGTTTGCGCTTCGCTGAGCTGTTTTTGGCTTACCGTGGCCGATTGCATATGACGAACCCGTTGCCACTCAGCATAATCTAAACGATAGTCGGCCTGCGCCTGAGCCACGGTTTCACTGAACAGGGTCACTAACGGCTGTTGTTTTTCTACCTGTTCACCCAGCGAAACATGGCGTTTCATCACCACCGAGTCCACTCTCGGGGAAATCAGATATGAACTGTAACCATTGGCCCGGATTTCAGCGGGAGCATACACCTCAAAGGCGTACACCTGTGGGTAAATTGCATTGACACTAATCTGCGCCATTGCCATCTGTTGCGCGGTTAGTTGAATACTTTGGGTATCGGTTTGATGATCGCCATGATTGTCATGGGTATCTGCCGGTAAAACCTCGGGATTATGTTCTGACTCAGCGTCCTGATGATGATGCGCCTGGTTGGCCAAAGCCTGAAGACTAAAACAGGCAGCACATAGCGTGATCGCCATCGTTTTAATGGAAAATGTCATAATTTAACTCTCTTAATAAAAACCGTTGTGCAGCGACTGTTACGCTGCGTATGTGTTTTGAAGGACGGTTTAAGAGATAGGAGGGCGCAAAAACTCCTGCCATCGCAGGGGCAGATTATGAAGTGGGATTTCCGTTGCCTGAGAGGCAGAAAAACAGATCAATGGCGTATCCAGGGTGCCGGATAACCAGTTCAGGTGAGTGCCGGAACAATGCCCACAATGATGACAATCCGCCACATTGTGTTCACTATCTTCAGCACCATACTGATCAACAGATGGCTTGGTATCCTGGCTGTGATCATGAGAGGTTTGCACGTGTTCTGCATCATAGGTATGCAAATCCACCGACTGTGCCACCGCCAACAGCGACTGACACAATACAGACAAGATCAACAAACTAATCACTAATGGGCGCACAGAAAATAAAACACAATTGACGTTGAAATAACGTGCAACAGCATATCACCTGACGCAGGCAACAGCGACCAAACAATCAGAAAAATTTTCCCAAATAAGTTAAAAAGCCTGATTTTCAGGATAACTTGCACGACAGTGTTAACACGGGTTTTTGCTCACCCAAATAGATACTTAGCGGATAAATGCCTTTTTGGCGTTGCTATCCCTGAATTCAAGATAATCTTCAGTACAGTGATGGGAGGACGACTGGTTTTTTCAGGGCGTTAACTATCGCTTACCTGCCTCCATGGACTCAGCAAACGTCTTTTTGCCATCCATATAGGTTTCAGTGATTTCGCCATTCTCAAACTGGTATCGGGTTTGAGGTTTTGGCGTTACTAATAAACTGCATTTACCACGACAATCGAGCGATTACACGCTTCTCATCAACAATTAAAGAGAATGACCAACCGTTGCGCTCACAAAGTCGCTGCACGATTCCCAGACCCAAACCGTAGCCTTGAGGTGACGAAACGCAAGACACTGAATGCTGTTCGTCAACACCATTGCTAACTTTGTTACTGATGAATAGTTCCTGTTCTTTGATGCGAATCGTGATTGGCCCTTGTCCTTCAAGTGTGTGTTCGAATGCATTGCGTACTAAATTATTGACCGCTATAGAAAAAGCTTGTGGATGTCCGTAAATATTTGGATTAGCGAGAGCATCAATTTCAACATCGACAAGCTTACTACGCAGCAGGTGACGTTGCTGCTCTATTGCACTGCGCACCAGAGGCAATAGTAAAAACTGCTCTTCATACAAGCCATCGTCTACTTCGCGGGCAAGACACAAAAACATCTCTATCATAGTTTTCATATCGAGCGTTGCACGCTTCACTCTTTCCAGTGTTTTTACATCTTTTTCAGATAAGTCGCTTTGTTCCAGGATCTCTAATGCTCCTGATATCACGGTGATCGGTGTCCGCAGTTCATGACTGGCTGAATCTGTAAAGTTGCGTTCCCTCTCAACAAAAGCACTAATACGCTCAAATGTCTGCTCAATCGTTCCGGCAAGTAGGCCTACCTCATCATCGCCAAAACGGTCAGATTCAATGCGCTTATAATCTTCTGCAGATAGTTGCCTGGGGTCGATACCCGCGACGACTTCAGCCAGTTCCATTACCGGCGCAACCGCCTTGCGCATGACGAATATACCTAAACCAAAACCAAGAAATCCGAGTGTACCAACAACTCCGGTAATCATCAGAAGCAACCACCAATCTTCTGTGGAAGCTGCTTCAATTCCGGCAACATCGAAAACCACATAAGCCCGTTTTTGTTCATTGTCGACAGGTATTACAGCAACATGCAATTCTTTATCACTAAACTCGTATAGTCCTGTTTCGGGATCGGTACTGGCCCACTCGCTGAGTGATTGAGGCAAGCTCGCAATTTCAGTGTATCCGCGAAGATTCGTTGTTAGGTCAGGATAGCTTGCGGCAGCAACCTCAAGCTGTTGTGACAGCACTCGATCTTCGCTCAACCTGATCGCCGCGAAAAAGGCTAGCCCCCAAACCACACTGAGTACCGCAACGCACAGTGCAAACGCAATGGCGACACGCTTGCGAAGACTGCGACGATACATTAATCAGTTCCCCCTGCTATGCGATATCCGATGCGATGAACTGTGTGAATTAGCGGCGTATCAAATGGTTTATCGACAGCCTGTCTTAGCTTGTACATATGAGAACGAAGGGCATCGCCATCGGGGTGCTCATCAGCCCATAACAAGGTTTCGAGAGCTTCGCGCGTCACGACCGAAGGCGCCTCCTCCATTAATCGTTGTAGCAGTTTCATGCAAGAAGGGTTGAGATCAATATGCCGCCCAGCGCGATGTACCTGCAACGTGGAACTATTCAAAGTCAAATTGCCAACGGCTAGCAGATTATCGGTTTTACCGTGACTGCGTTTGAATAATGCCTGAAGTCGCGCATGCAACTCCTGTAATGCAAATGGTTTAACCAAATAGTCGTCGGCTCCCGCTTCGAACCCTTTCAGCTTATCGTCAAGCTTGTCTCGTGCCGTTAACATTAGTACGGGAGTTTGCACTTTGGCATCAGTCCGCAACTTTTGACAAAAACTTAATCCATCCATGCCTGGAAGCATTAAATCCAGCACGATAACATCAAAAGGATTGGTTAAAACCAGGTGCATTGCGCTTATCCCATCATAAGCGAAATCCAGTAGATAATTGTGTTTTTCGAGATAAGCGGCGATGTTTTCACAAATATCGCGGTTATCTTCCACAATCAAGACTTTGATAGGCGCGGTACCAAGCGCGTGAACCATATGCAGCTCTCCTCTACCAGGCATAATCCAGTCGCAAGCCAATCAAGGGTTCGGCTTCACTTTCGTCTTTTACTATAACGCCTCGACGGTAATCAAACTCACTCTCGTCGCCTGAAGATGCTGCAGTTACGTTGATGACATCAAGAAAGGCTGTCACATCTAAAGGCCCAAAAGCGCGACGATAATCGACGCGAATGTTTAACAATCCAGAGCCACTTTTGCGCCCGACATTGCGTTGTACGATTTCTTTCGAATATCTCAAAGGTTGACCCGCTCCCAATACATCAGTGTGAATAATGAACAGGTCGTCTGGTCTGCCAGACAGGTATTTGTAGCGCCCCGCAACCTTCCAGCGATCATTAATTTCCCAGGTCAGGCCCAATGTCGCAACATGTTTTCTACTAAATTCAGCGGCAACATCACCACGACCATCTTGTCGATCCACAACTGCGTCATTGTAAGAATAGGTTGCTGTAGCGTAAAGACCTTCAAAAATTGTTCCATTGAGCACAATATCAACGCCATAAGATGAACCTTCGCCTGAGTTAGCATACGTTCCACTTGCCCGATCAAGGTCCACTACCAAGTTATTAAGGTTCTGATAATAGGCCTCCGTCAATACTGACCAGTTCTTGTTGGGAAAATATTTAACACCGATACTGGTATGGGCTATTTTTTCGGTTTTCAGATTGTTTGATTCGTTGGCAGCAAGCTCCAAATACCGTGGAGATTGATGATAGAGCCCTGCTGTCGCAAAATATTTAACCGCTTTGCTCTGTTGCCAGTTAATGTTAAACCTCGGAGAGGCAAAGCTTTCTTCGGCAAAGCCATCCCGTTCAAATCGCATACCAGCACCAAAATCCCAGTCGCCGAATTCAAAAACTTGATCTATGTAGCCAGCGTAATTTGTTTCCTGCCGACGAGTTGAAGAGTTCATGCTCTCTGATGTCAACACGATATAGCGCTGCTCAGGATTGGCTCTGAAATCATCATCGTCGTAGACAAATCGGATCCACTCACCATCTAACTCGGTATAGTAATCCAGTTCAATTTGCGTTACCCGGACTCCGGCACTCAGCTTGCCCCAATGATTCATTGTTTCAAAATCACTTCGCCAACCGATTTCGCTTTCATTTTCGCCAATAGTAATAATGTTCTCTCTTACCGGGAAACTGGACGCAGGCGACCCGGCCGGGACGAGATCGGGAAATGCCTCGCCCTCGGAACTCAGCTTGTCACTTTTGCGGTAGTAAACCTTGTTGTTCCAAACCGCTTCTTCACCGATTAAAGTGCGCAATGTCACACCAAATAAATCACTATCTTGTTCAGCATCCTGAAGCGCAGCATCTTCAAAATCAGGTGACGCAAAAACGTGAGTAACACCACGGGTGTACTCCTCATGAGTATCCATCAGTAACACTTCAAAAGTGTTATTCGTGTTTATGGGAATGACCGATTTAATGATCACATCTCTTAAAACTGGCTCGCCAATATCAAGTTCGTCAATAGTTTCAAACAATGAACCAAAATCCAGTCGACGAGCTGAAAAAAGTATTGTGGAATCATCAATAATTCCGGCAGGACCGTCGTAACCTACCTCAAAGCCTGCCAAATCATAGCGAAAGCTTGCTGAAGGGCTGGGGTTACCATCGGCAACTTCCAGGTTGAGTAGTGATGCGGCGCGCCCACCATAAGCAGGCCCCCATCCGCCGGGTGAGAACTCAGCACCGCTGATAACATTGGGCGCAAAAATTGAGAAACGACCACCCCCGCCCACATCCTCTTCTTCACCTAGTGTTGCATCAAAGTGCACAGCTTTATCGAAGGGAAAGTCATCCACGAATATCAAATTATCTCTTGGGCCACGGCCACGTACACTAAAACTTGCAAATTCACTGGCTGACGCCAGCCCTGGCAATCCATCTAAAGAGAGCAGAGGATCTGCTCCTCCACCCACCGCACTGCGCAAGGCTTCTCGGTTGAGATAAGTTCCGGAGGCGGAAGTGGACAAATCAGATTGCTGCGCCCGTACCTCCACTACCTCAATATCTTCTATTCGAAGTTCAAAATCTAACTTGATATTTTTGCGGGTAATCACCCGGACACCAGGCTCAAATAAAGACGCGAAACCAACCTTTGCCAGATTGACAGAATAAAGACCCGGATCAAGCTGTTCTGTAACCACGCGCCCTTGTGAGTCAGTAACTAATTCTTGGGTGTCACCGGTTTCCCGTTCTCTGATCAATATTTGCACACCCGGCACTGGCCGCTCAGTGACCTGATCCTTAACTATAATGGTCAACACTCCTGGCGCTTCCGCAGCGTGAACCAAAAGTGGTAAACCAATCAAGAGCGCCCATATAGTCAACCATGAAACCTGTCTGAATTGCCAACTCATAACGTTTTCCTTCTAAGTGTTTGTGATATCAATCTCGATAGCCTGCTCACGTCGATGCTTTCGAGAGTTGAATGAATACAATTTGATGAAACGGAAAAAAGAGTAGCAAAGCCAATGTGACTAAAATGTCGCCAAAATGTGAAGGTTATATCGAAAACCGTGGTTTTCAGGTATGAAACAAGCCGCTCAAGATACTGCCACTTATTCAACGTTTAGAGACAAAAGCCGTAATTTATTGGCGTGGCTTACTGATTTGTTGAAAGCTGGCGCATTTTGAATGGAACAGTGGCCGATTTGGGGTGGAATATATATGGTCCTTTTTTACATAACCCGAGTAATCCATTGCGGTTGCCGGGGTAATAGTTAAATTAGCATGAAAATTTTATCGCTTACGAAACAAACAAGCCGTCAAATTTAGACGGCTTGTTTGTATTCCTGACAGAATACTTTATTCCTCTACCACAATAGAATGTGGTTTAGTAATAAAGTATCATACTGAGATGCTCTGCAAATATTGTTTTTCGTTAGGCAACTTCACCACCGAAAAAATAAAGTATCATACCGAAATGAAATTAAGCTCCAAAATGGAGCCTATTTTAAGTAATAAAGTTTCATACTATGATTTTAGCTTTGCCAGTAATTCGTCCACTCGCTGCAACTGATCTTGTTTGAACTCGTAGCTCGGATAATCCTTATACTCCGCAATATTGCGTTTGTAGTAAGTCAGACTCTCTTTGATCAGCTAAAATTCGCCGTCGGTTAGTTCTTTCATGTTCATACGTGTCTCCTTACAAAACTTAAACTTAGTCCGATTTTAATTAACCTCAGATCTGTATAAGGCTTAAAGTCGAGCCGTATCGGTATGCAACTTTATTACTTAAATTTAGATATCAACAAGTCAACAACTATCGATTTATAAACATGGTTGCTTTTTTACTCAACGGATATATTCTTACAATGTTTAGTCAAGTGTTGTGACAGCTGTACTCTCTTGATAAGTCGATATATAGACATGGAGCAAATTAATCAGTGTTTACATACATAATTATAAATGTTGCCGGTTTATTAATTCCCGCAACATGCGCTCTTTTCTTATCAAGCGGAAAGACCAAGAGAGAAAAGTTCAATAGTTCAATCCATGCTGGAGTTATCGGACTGATTGTAGTTTGTCTTTTTCAAACCCAAACACAAAACATCACCGTCCTTAACAAGTTGACACAACTTGAAGATAAAAATGAGTTAGACGAGTTGGCAATCGTATTATCAAAATATGAAGAATCTGGATTTAAAGACGCATTAAGGGATTTAGATAAGCGCATGAAGAGCGATATCAGGAAGGGGATTTTAGGAGAGGTTTACTACCCTGGAAAAGAAGAAACAGTCAACATATGGAAGACAATGTTTGATGGAACCAACACTAGTATTGATGCAACAAATTATATATCTGAGAGTTTTTGGAGAGAAGATACAGCGTTTAACAGTATCCAAAAATCAGCACATATTGATGCCACTAGTAGAGGAATCGCAATAAGAAGAATTTTCATAATTGATGATCAAACCAATAAAGAGCTGTTGGGGAAGCTTATTTATGAGCAAAGACAATTAGGAGTTTTAATTAGGGTCATCAAAAAAAGTCAGATTGAAAATTCTGATAAGTATCTCAATCTCAAATCTCAATTAGGTGGCTCTATAGATTTCGTACTATTCGACACTACTTCCACTTTATTTGTTACGCATAATCAGAAAAAGGAAATATCAGGATCTCGTTTAACGGTTAAAAGAGATCCAGTTGACGCTTCGAGAGCTTTATTTATACACCTTTGGACGATAGCTCAGGATTCACTCTGAATTCAGACTTATAGGATGTTTTAGTGAGAACTTTATTAATAAACACAAGATACGCAAGTTTTAACGACACAGCATGCTCTACGAGGCCAAAGGGAATTGAATTGGAATCAGAGTTCTTGGGATTTAAATCATTTGAAAGTGTAGCAATTGCAGCAGTATGCGTTGAAGAACGAGACAGCACATTAGATCAAGATTTTATGGTTTCTGAAATCGTCAAATACTCTAATCAAATTGGAAAAGGGGTAGTGATTGTCCCATTCGCACATTTTGCTAGAGACCTGAAGAAACCAAAAGAAGCTAAAATTGTAATTAATGATATCAAAAGAAAACTGAAAAAATTGGGAATACTTGTGGGAGAAGTCGGCTTTGGTACACATAAAGAACTCGAACTAGAGGTTATACTTAAAAGCTATTCTCATCCTGGCGACTTCGCATGGCGAGAAAGCAGATGTAGTCAAGAACATAGAGAGCAAATTGAATGAAAAGAATAATTGGGTTCACATTAGCCGTAGTGCTAGCTGCAGCTACAATTTATATAACTATCCCATCGAAAAAGACGGATTTAAATCAAAAGAAGTTAACAATAATCAATTTTATTGACCATCCAGTTTTAAACACAATTGAATCTGAATTAGTAGCAGGGATCAGAAGTAAGTACAGTGAGCATGAAGTGGATATTTCAATCTTATCTTCTCAAGGAAGAGTCGAAGAAATTCCACAGCTAGCCAGAACGGTCACCAGTCGCTCTCCTGATGTAATAGTCACGATATCTACACCAGTTTCAAAAGGTGTGATGAAAGAGCTGGATGGAAATCAGAAGATCGTTTACACGTTCGTAACCAACCCTCAGGATTTAGGTGCAGACTTAAGCAGAACAAATAGCACAGGATTAAGCGATGCTGTTAATTATTCCTCGAATATTAGACTAATTGAAGAGGTGTTAGGCAAATCCACAAAAATAGGTTTTTTATACAATCCAAATGAACCGAATTCTGTATCCGGTTTAGAGAGCATTGAAAAAGTAATTGATACAAAATCACTATCCCTCTCAAAAGTAGCAGTGATGACCGAGTCAGATCTTCCGCAAGCGGTATCAAGTTTAGCTAAAACAGTTGATGTCATTTATGTAGGTGGCGATAACTTAACTGTGGGCTCCTTTCAAATTATTCGCAAAATAGCATTGGAAAACAATATACCTGTTTTTGCTAGTGACAGTGGAAGCGTAAGAGCAGGTGCTGTTGCAGGTTATTCGGTTGACTATGAAAAATTTGGTAAAAGTAGTTCGGAGGTCGTGATAGAAGTCCTAAAAGGAACAGAGCCAAGAAACATAAGAAGAAAAACAATCTCAGGAGATAAATTGATTGTTAACTTGCAGGCGATGAGAGCATTTGGTATCCGCTTACCTCAGAATTTAATATCAAGTGCAGATGAAGTCATTAGGTAAAAATAAACTCTATGATTGCTGATCTTTTTATCAATACTATTATATTTCTCCCTTTAGTTGCTGCTGGTTATATCACTTACTTAAAACTGAGAATGGCTGATTTATCGCTTGAAACTACATGGGCTGTTTCAGGCATCGTCACACTTCAATTATTTAATGGTACTGAGATATTTAATTCTTCAATATCTTTAATTGCCATTTCGCCAATGATTGGAATACTAATAAGTTCAGTTACCTGTTTTATCTTCTGGTGTACTGGCAAACAAAAGCTTTTATCTGGAATGATTGCTTACTTTCTTGTAATGGCAATTGGATACCGTTTATTAGACGGCAGCGCAATGATATACGCGGAATTTGGTGCAAACTCATTTGGATTTTCAGATACCCGGATAGCATCAGCTCTATGGATTAGTATTGTCAGTTGCATGTGTTTAATACTATTAGCTTTTTGGGAAAAATCAAAACACGGTATTATTTTAAGAATCATGGGGGAAACTAATGGTGGAGCCTCCTCAATTCTGAAGCGCAAAGATAGAAACTATTATTTCATAGGAATTTTGATTTCAGGTGCATTTCTCGGCTTAGGAGGGGCGGTTTACTCCATTTTCTATGGAACAGCCATGAATGCTAACGGAATTGGACTTCTAGTAAAGGCCTTATTTGCCTCTCTTGCAGGTGAAAGAGTTCTCTACTTTCTTCGACTTACCTCTAGACCTACATTTTGGTGTGTCCCTGTTGGAGCGGGCATTCTTAGTTTTGTTTTAGTTGTTTCTGAAGAACTCTCTTTGAAACTTCAAGAAGATTTTAATCAGGTACTGTTAGATACTGATAAAAGTGCTTTGATAGGCTTACTACTCCTAGTGCTCTTATTTTTTAGAAAAAGAGCCAACACCAGAATCACTGGAGCACAATGGTGACAAAAAGAGGATTCAAAATATCAGACTTGCGAGTGTATTACGATTCTGCGGAAGGAAAAGTATCCGCACTAAGTGGGTTTAATCAGACACTTCAAGCCCCAAGCATTACATATCTTCTTGGTAGAAATGGGTCAGGGAAATCAACATTATTTAAAGCAATAACAGGTGAACTATTATTCAATGGTGATTTTTTTTGGAATGGGCAGAAAGCAAACTCTTTTATTAAAGAAATCGCTTTTTGTTATCCTCAAGATATTGACTCTATAACCCCATTTGACGTGACCGTCTCAGAGCTTTTTTTAGCTTTTGGAATTTCAGGAGATCACTTAGAACATATCTTTTCGAGAGAAACGTATAGAGAGCTTCGCTCTGTAGAAAAAATTCACAATCGAATGTTGAGTCAATTATCTGGTGGACAAAGACAACTTATTTTGTGGGCAGCTACATTAGGAAACAAAGGAAATATTCTTCTAGTTGATGAGGCACTGCGCTCAATGGATCATAGTATTAAAGAGTTAATATGGCGCGATCTCGAAGAAATAACAGAGCAAAGAAAATGTGTGACAATTGTAATAACGCATGACTTAAACTTTATTGTAAACAACCCAAAAGATGTAATTGTTATGAAAAATGGGATTTCTACGGAGCTCATATCAACAAGTGCAGTTTCTCTAACTCGACTAGAAAAGGCACTATCAAACTAGAGGGGTAAACATCTTTTAATGCCCCATTAAAATAATATTGTCTAAACAAACATTAATACAATTTAGATATTCGGCTCTCAGTTTATCAAGTGCTCCAAAAAATCGAAAATTGCATTGACACGCATTAAATACATAACTTATTATGCATTGCATGCGTCAGTAAGAGAGTACAATATGAATAGTAAATCCAAGCACCCAGTTCCAGCATTATTTGAGCGTTTAGGTATGCCATCAGTCAAAACATGTGATGAATTTACAATCACCTATAAAGATGGATTATTGGAAGCATCTGTTAAAAGAAGGTCAGGAAAAGTAGAAACGATCACACAAACTATATCTGGTAAGGGTTTCAGTCAATTGACTAACTTTAATCCCAATGAGATGTCTCAAACAGAACGAAACGCAATGATTAATAAGCTTTATAACGATGGAAGAGGTGATAGCCAGTCCAAAATAGCTAAGACTTTTGGACTAACTCAGTCACAAGTTTCAAGAATCATTAAGAATTCTTAGCTTTAATCATCAAAATATGACAGCTTAGGTTTCTATTTAATCACAATCAATTTGATTGCTCTATGTGCAATCTATTTTTTGGTATGAAACTATATTACTTAGTATGGTACTTTAATACTTAGTATGCATCTTTATTCCTCTCCCACATAGAAAAGGCCTTTCGGCCTTTTTTCTACTCCACCGTGACGCTCTTGGCGAGATTGCGAGGTTGATCTACGTCGGTGCCTTTAATGATGGCGACATGGTAGGACAACAGTTGCAGCGGTACGGTGTACACCATGGGAGCAATGATGTCGTCAACGTGAGGGACGTTAATCACCCGCATAGTGTCGTCGCTCTGGAAGTTGGCGTCTTTGTCGGCAAACACATACATGATGCCGCCACGGGCGCGTACTTCAGCCACATTGGATTTCAGTTTTTCCAGTAACTGGTCGTTGGGAGCCACTACAATAACCGGCATTTCATCGTCGATCAGAGCCAGCGGGCCGTGTTTTAATTCGCCAGAGGCATAGGCTTCTGCGTGGATGTAAGAGATTTCTTTAAGCTTTAACGCCCCTTCCATTGCAATAGGATAGTGCTCGCCACGGCCGAGAAACAGTGAGTGATGCTTATTAGCAAATTCCGGTGCCAGTTTTTCGATGGTGCTATTCAGGTTTAACACTTCTTCTAACTTGCTGGGCAGGGTGTGCAGGGCATGAATAATCTTTTGTTGTTTCTCTTTAGCCAAACCGTTCAGTTGACCCAGTTTCAGAGTAAACAACAACAAGGCTGTGAGCTGAGTGGTAAAGGCTTTGGTGGAGGCAACACCAATTTCCGCACCGGCTTTGGTCATGTAGGCCAGATCCGATTCACGTACCATGGAAGAACCCGGTACGTTACAGATGGTTAAGCTGGTGAGATAACCCAATTCTTTAGACAAGCGCAATGCCGCAAGGGTATCAGCGGTTTCACCGGACTGAGAAATGGTCAGCAGCAGACTGTTACTGTGTACATGGGATTTGCGGTAGCGAAACTCGGAGGCAATTTCCACGTTACAGGAGACATTAGCCAGTTCTTCCAGCCAGTAACGCGCCACCAGGCCAGCGTGGTAACTGGTACCACAGGCGACGATTTGCACGTGTTGTACCTGACTCAGCAGTTCTTCCGAATGCCGCCCGAATAAATCGGTAGATAAATCATTGTCTGACAAACGACCTTCCAAAGCATTGCGTGTAACAATGGGTTGTTCGTAGATCTCTTTCATCATGTAGTGGCGGTAGCCCGCTTTATCACCGGCGTCGTGCTCCACTTCAGAATCGTGGATTTCGCGGGTAACAGCTTCGCCACCTTTATCAAAGATACGTACTTCGGTACGGGTTACTTCGGCCACATCGCCTTCTTCTAAAAAGATAAAACGGCGGGTTACCGGCAACAACGCCAACTGATCGGAGGCGATAAAGTTTTCGCCAATACCCAGGCCAATAACCAGTGGACTACCGGAGCGCGCAACCACCAGCTTTTCAGGATCTTCCAGGTCCATAACCACGGTACCGTAAGCACCGTGAAAACCGTCTACACTCTCCTGCACGGCTTTGAGCAAATCGCTGCTGGTTTGCATTTTGTGGTGAATAGTGTGCGCAATAGTTTCGGTATCGGTCTGGCTTTCGTAGGTGTAACCCTCACTGCTTAGCCTGCTACTGAGTGGCTCGTAGTTTTCGATAATACCGTTGTGTACTACAGCAATTCGGTCAGTTGAAAAATGAGGGTGGGCGTTGCTTTCCGTCACACCGCCATGAGTAGCCCAACGGGTATGGGCAATACCAATCGCACCTTTTACCGGAGACTCTTTGATGGCATCCTGTAGGGCTTTTACCTTACCCACCCGGCGTACCCGTTGCAGGCTGTTGTTTTCGGTAATGACCGCGACACCGGCGGAATCATAACCGCGATATTCCAGCCTGCGCAGACCTTCCACCAAAATAGGCACGACATTCCGTTCTGCAATTGCCCCCACTATTCCACACATAGTATTTCTCTCGTTGTTAATTTTGTTCGTTAAACGGCGACGCGGGTTACCGCTACATGATTGCTTTGTAGCTGACTCACCGCATCATCGCCCAGTTGATCGTCGGTTATAAGTTGCGAGATTTGCTGCCACGGCAACTCTAAATTAGGCATCTTGCGCTCAAACTTTTCTGATTCCGCTAACACCACCACGGTTTTTGCTACCCGCGTCATGGCGAGGGTCAGTTGCGTAAACTCGTTAAAGGTGGTGGTGCCTCTGGCCAGATCCACACCCGAAGCCCCCACAAACGCCACATCAAAGTTGTAGGAGGTCACCATTTGTTCTGCCATCGCGCCCTGAAACGACTGGCTTTGCACATCCCAGGTACCGCCTGTCATCAATAGGGTAGGCTCCGGCTCCAGCTCCAGTACTTCCTGTGCGGTATTCATGGAGTTGGTCATCACCACCAGGCCGCGTTTGTTCTTTAAAAAAGGCACAAGGGCATGAGTGGTGGTACCGGAATCAATCAATATGCGATCGTGATCCTGAATCAACTCAGCCGCAGCTTTAGCAATCGCTATCTTTCGCTTTGAAACTTCTTCAATTACTTCTTTGCTTTCACCCGGAGAAAGGATCGCGCCGCCGTGACGACGCAATACCAAACCACTTTGCTCCAGAGCTGCTAAATCCTTTCGAATGGTTACTTCTGAAGTGGCAAATTCTCTGGCCATTTGTTCAACGCTGAGTTCACCTCGCTGCTCCAATGCAGAGACAATCTGGCGACGACGTTGCTGGGTATTACGTTTCAAAACAAGCACCTTAAGTTTCGTTTCGAAACATATTATTCAAAACGAAACTTAATGCAAGCAAAAATAGCCGAACTGGCAGGTAAAACAGAGGTTAATTGGAAAACTTTTTTGAGCAACATTCGAACATGGCCAGCTCTAATCAGAGCCAAAAGCTAATTAATTTGGATTTGCCCAGAAATTTTGAGGCGGGACTACCAACCAGCCCTAAGATTTCTTAGTTGAGTTTAATGGTATATAGGCTTTTTTCGACGCCGGCGTCTAATTTAAAGCACTACCATTTAATTAATATCATTGTCGGGGCGCCGACTACGCGTAAAGGGGAATAGGGTTTTGTACTTCGAACAAACGCTGACCTTACTGAATCCATATAAGAGTCACTTTGGCTTTACTTTAAAAAAGGAATATTTAGTTTCTGGACTTTGTGGTCATAAAACAAGTATTCATGCTCTCATCCTGGTGAGAAAAGCACTAAAAAAGGCCGGACTGAAAAAGCCCGGCCTGATACCTGAAAGCTGTAGAACTTATTTTTTGACCGGGCGCGCCCAGCCAGTGACATTGCGCTGCTTACCGCGGGCAATGGCCAGTTGTTCACTTTCGACGGTCTTGGTGATCACCGAACCGGCACCTACTGTCGCATCTTTGCCAATAGTCACCGGGGCCACCAGCGAACTGTTGGAGCCGATAAAAGCCCCTTCGCCAATGTCGGTTTTGAATTTATTAACGCCGTCATAGTTGCAGGTAATGGTGCCGGCCCCGATATTCGCGCCCGCGCCCACAGTGGCATCGCCTAAATAAGTCAGGTGATTGGCCTTGGCGCCCTCACCCAACTCGGTTTTTTTCATCTCTACAAAGTTGCCCACTTTGGCTTTGGCCTTCATCACTGAACCGGGGCGCAGGCGTGCGTATGGTCCGACATTGCAGTCAGTACCAACCACTGCCTGTTCAATACTGGAAAAGGCCTCGATTACCGTACCATCAGCAATTTCACAGTCTTTGAGAATACAATTCGCACCGATTTTTACTTTGCTTCCTAAGACAACCTTGCCTTCCAACACTACGTTCACGTCGATGCTGACATCTGTGCCGGTACTCACGTCACCGCGAATGTCGATGCGGTTAGGATCGGCCAGGCTAACACCGTTAAGCATCAGTGTTTGTGCCTGTTGCCATTGATAAGCCCGCTCAATTTTGGCCAGTTGCACCCGATTGTTAATGCCTTCTACTTCTACAGCCGAGCTGGCCTGCGTGGCTTTTATCACCTTGTTTTCTTCTGCGGCCATAGCAATGACGTCAGTGAGGTAATATTCCTGCTGCGCGTTGTTGTTTTCCAGTTGGCCCAGCCAGCACTTCAGATCAGCACCACCCATGATCATGATACCGGTGTTAATTTCCTGAATTTGTCGTTGTGCTGCACTGGCATCTTTGTGCTCAACAATGGCTTTTACCTGATCACCATCACGCACAATGCGCCCCATGCCGGACGGGTCATCCAGCACCACGGTTAACAGCACCAAATCCGCTTCTGCTTTAGTGGCTATCAACGACTGCAAGGTCTCGGCTTTGATCAGGGGCGCATCGCCCACCAGAATCAAGACATCGTCGTCATCCTGAATATGCGGGACAGCCTGCATAACTGCGTGGCCCGTACCCAATTGTTCTGTCTGTAAACACCAGTTTAGGCTGTTATGCGCTAATGCGGATTGCAGTTGCTCTGCGCCATGACCATAAATGAGGTTGATTTGTGCTGCGCCCACTTCGCCCAGAGTATCAATAATGTGTTGCACCATGGGCTTGCCCGCGATGGGATGTAACACTTTGGGTAACTCTGACTTCATACGGGTGCCTTTACCGGCAGCCAAAACAACGGCAGAAACTGACATAACTCATCCTTTGCAAAAAATTGTGCTTATTGTAACGAATGCAACTCACCCTGCAATGAAAAGCCGTCGCCAATTTGGCAGATAAGGTATGATTTGCGGCCTTCGCTTACTTTTCAGGAAAGTGTAAACGAACCCTGAGTGTGGATTTGCAGCACTTTTTGGGCTGATATCACCGCCGGTGTAGTGCCATTGGCGGCCCCCACATCCAGATACAGGGTATTGCCCAGATACACCGGATTGCCGCCGGTCATAATAGTGTGCCCCACCACCACTTTGTCGATACCGGACACCTGATGAGTTTCCCGTTGCTGCGGACTGGAAGTCACTTCCGGCTGCTGATACTGGCGTGCCAGTAACGCATTGTCGCGGTACCATAGCAGGTGCTTTTGAATATCTGCAGCGGCTAAACATTCCTGTCTGAGCCACTGATTTCCCGGCACAGCCGCATGCACGATACCAATGCGTCCTGACTCGGTTTCCAGCTCAATAGCCATGGGCAGGGATTTTACTTTCTCCAACATGGCAGCCACTTTGAGTGCCATATCGGATTTAGGATGGTACCAGTCGCCACCATTGAAGGTTTGCCAGTTGAGAATATCAGCAATATTGCCTTTGCCTGCCATGGCATCCAGTCCTTTGAGCAACATTTGTTCGTGATTGCCCATTACCGCATAAAACCAGGGTTTGTTCAGAAGCTGCAGGGTTTTCAGTGAGTCAGGTCCACGATCGATAAGATCGCCAACACTAAACAAGCGATCCCCCTGTTGTGGATCAAACCCCAATTGTGCGAGACGCTTAATCAGCAGTTCGTACTGGCCGTGGATATCCCCCACGATCCAGGCGCGTTCACTGGCAATAGTAAACTTCTGATAAAGCTGGTTGCTCATGTAATAGTGCGTCAGAAAACAGTTCTGCCGCGACAGAATCCTCAGGTGTTGGGTCTATACTGATTTTAGAAGCAAACCGCCATTCCCGAAACCACAGTTTTATGTTACCCCGTGTAAGTGCTGATGAATCCGGAGAACTAAGCACAGAGGGAGCACTGCGTATTTTGATGAATATGCATGTTTTGCCATTGCAGAGTTTGCCAGTTTACCTGCACAAATTGGTTTTCTGATTTATTTCCGGCCAGGATTAACAACGCCTGCGTGGCCTGCATTGTGCCCATCGTACCCACAACGGGCCCTAAAATTCCCTGGTTGAGGCAATTTTCGACCGGCAATTCACCCTCGCCAAACAAGCATTGATAACATCCCTGTCGGGATTGTTGCTGAGCGTGATGGCACAGCCACAGCTGCCCGCTCAGCTGCGATGCTGCCGCCCCTACCAGGTTTACCTGATTTCGGAAACACCATTGGTTAATGTCAAAGCGGGCTTTAAAGTTGTCCGAGCAATCCAGTACTAACTGAGGTTTGACGACTATGTCAGCGTCTGGCGTAAAAGCCCGGTTTTGCACCTGAATCAGACAATCGGGGTTGATTCCCTGTAATTGGGTTTTTGCCGCCTCCACCTTAAAACGGCCAATATCTTCGGCGCGATACAAGAGTTGTCTGGGCAGATTGGTTGCACTGACAGTATCCGCATCCCAGATGGAGATCTGCCCCACTCCGGCAGCCACCAGATAACTCAATGCCGCACACCCCAGGCCACCTGCGCCTACCACCAGCACATGACTGGCTGCAATCAATGCCTGTCCCTCCGGCTCAATTTGCGGCAGCACCATTTGCCGCACGTAACGTTTATCAGTACTGCTCTGGCTCATTTGCGATACCCTGTTGTTGCAACAGTGACCGGAACTGGCGAACGCTTTCTTGCGGATCGTGCGCCTGAGTAATGGCGCTGACCACGGCGACAGAGCCAACTCCCGTAGACAATACTTCAGGCGCTCTTGCCAGATTAATGCCCCCTATTGCCACCAGCGGATAATCTTTCGCTAATTGCACCAGATGATGCAGTTTTTCTGTCCCCTGAATCTGTCCCGACATATCTTTGGTGTTTGTGGCAAATATCGCGCCGATAGCGATATAGCTGGGCCGTAACGACATGGCCCGCAATAACTCATAATAGCCGTGAGTAGATATACCCAGACGCAACCCCGCCTTTTGAATAGCGGTTAAATCAGCCGAGTCCAGGTCTTCCTGACCCAGATGTACGCCGTAACAATGATGTTCAATGGCAAGCTGCCAGTAGTCATTGATAAACAATCTGGCCTGGTGAGCACGGGCCAGTTGATTGGCCTTGCGGATTTGCTCAGAGATAAATTGCATATCCCCGGTTTTGATGCGCAGCTGCAAAGTTTTAACGCCATAGTTTAGCAGTCGTTCGACCCATACCAGCGAATCCACCACAGGATACAGCCCCAATTGTTTTGTGTTGCAACGGGCAAAAGCGGCGGTTGGTAGTATCGCCTCTTGTACTGGATAATATTGCGGAAAGCTTTCAGCAGAAAAACGCAGCGCTTGCAGGCCCAACTTTGGCGCGCCGTCCCCTATGGACAAATGGTTTTGTATCCCCTGAAAAACCAGTGCTTTGGCCAGCACAAACGCCTCTTTTAGCGGGAGTCCTTTTACCAAGGCAGCCGCCAGTGCACTGGCCATAGTGCATCCCGTGCCGTGAGCATCGACGCCTGTTATGCGCTTAGTGCTCAATGCCAACACGTCGCTTTTGTCCAGCAACCAGTCGATGCTTTGCCCAGAATTCGGCCCATGGCCGCCTTTTAACAACACCCGGTTTACCGGTAGTTGCTGCAACCTGGCTAACAGGGTTTCACTATCCGGGTTGCCCTGGCTATCCGTCAGCCAAAGTGCTTCGTGCCAGTTGGCGGTTAATACATCCACGCGGAGCAACAGGAATTGAGTCAACGCCTGGCGGGTATCCTGTTGAGTAAGACGTTCACCGCCACCGGCCACCACCACGGGATCGAATATCACCTGCGGTTTTTTATTTTGCTGCTCAAGCCTCTGCAGCCAGTCACTCAACCACAACACCTGCTCTGTGCTGGCCAACAAACCAATCTTGATAACCTGTGGCAAACCATCCTGTGCCAACGCCAGTATCTGGCCGCTGAATATCTCCAGCGCCACCGGATTAATGGTCGACACCCCCTGACTGTTTTGTACCGTTACCGCCGTGACAACCGTACTGCAGTACACTGCCAGTTTCTGCGCCGCCTTGATGTCCGCCTGAATACCGGCGCCCGCGTTACAATCAGAACCACCAATAGCCCAGATAAAAGCCTGTTTGTTGTCACTTTTCATGATTGTTGCCAAAAGGGTGTACCCAATACCGGAGTGGATGGACTGGCAGTTTCCCGGGATTGCATTTGTCCTGCCAGATAAGCGTCTCGCCCGGCTTGTACTGCCTGTCGAAATGCACCCGCCATCCGCACCGGATCAGCTGCCTGAGACACAGCGGTATTTAACAACACCGCATCAAACCCCAGCTCCATAGCCTGACAGGCATGCGACGGACTCCCTATGCCGGCATCGACAATCAGATGCACATCCGGCAATCGGGCCCGCAGGGTTTTAAGTGCATAGGGATTGAGTAAACCTTTGCCGCTGCCGATGGGCGCTCCCCAGGGCATCACAACCTGACACCCTGCCTCAACCAGACGCTGGCACAACACCAGGTCATCAGTGCTGTAGGGCAATACCTTAAATCCCTGGTTGATAAGCTCTGTTGTCGCTTCCAGCAAAGCAAAAGGGTCCGGTTGCAGATTGTAATCATCGCCGGTGACCTCCAGCTTAACCAGTTCTGTGGCAAACACCTCGCGACTCATTTGCGCCACCGTAATGGCTTCTTTGACGGTGCGACAGCCCGCCGTATTAGGCAATACCGGAACCCCGGTTTGTTTTACCAAATCCCAAAACTCAGCCCCGCCGGCAATACTGCCCTGACGACGTAAAGACACTGTCACCATGGCAGGTTGCGCCGTATTGATTGCCTGTTGCATCAGTTTCGGAGACGGATATTGTGCCGTGCCTAAAAGCAGGCGACTGTTCTTAAAAAGTGATTGCGGGTAAGACATTTCTGACGATTCAATCTTATTTTTGATGGTGTCATTGTGGCCATTTAGCATTGTTATCCGCCTTGCATGGGTGACAGCACATCGATCTGGCTCCCCTCATGCAGAGTAGTGTGCTGATAGTTTTGTTTCGCCACAAAATCGCCGTTTACTGACACGGCAAAGGCCTGTTTGGTGTCTACCATAGAGACTAAAAACGCATCAAGACTGTGATGCTCAGTGTGAATTAGTTCACCGTTAAATCGAATTTGCATCATGACTCCTGATTGCAATCGGTGATAAATGGTGCCACGGATTCCGGTATGGCATGACCGAGAACCATGGCAGTTAACGCCTTACTGAACAGCGGCCCCAGCAGATAACCATGTCGAAATAAGCCATTGAGACTAAAGTACCGGCCATGGCGATAAATGGCCGGCAAATGATGGCTAAATGCCGGGCGCAACCCTGTGCGGGCGTTGAGAATGCGGGCTTCGGCAAAGCCCGGGTGCAAAGCATAGGCCGCTGATAACAACGCCATACTGGATTGCAAACTGATGGGCGAGTCATCCTGACTGTCGATTTCCGTGGCACCAATCACAAACTGCTGCTCTGGCTTTGGGGCAATGTACAACGGGTAACGCGGGTGCATAAAACGCACCGGACGGGTAAGCTGTACATCTGGCGCAGAAACGCGAATGATCTCGCCACGCACACCTCGCAAATTTCGTTGCACCTGTGGTGACTCGCGCTGATGCGCCATGGCCACTGCCGGCCTTAAGGCCAGTGTCTTGCGCGCCCCCAGACCACGACAATCCAGCACCGCATCAAAAGCCTGACCGGCCAGACGCCCCCTGGTCCATTCCGAAGCCCACTGCTGAGCGGACAAATTATCCATCGCGGTTTGCCAATACAGAGTGACCCCGGCTTGCTGACAGGCCTGCAAACTGGCGCGATAAAAGCTGCGATTGTCTAACTGTCCCTCTCCCGACAACCACAAGGCGCGTCGGAAATGCCCCGGCAGGTCAGGTTCCAGCTGCGCAATTTCCGGCCGATTCAGCCAGGGGTTGGCCTGGTCCTGATACCGGGATGTACGCTGCTGAAACTCCGCCAACAGTGCATCATCAGCATGATGGGACACCACCAGCGTACCAGACTGTTGCAGCCACACCGGTTTGGGCAGATTGGCCAGCAACATCGGCCAGAGCACCATCGACTCCCTTCCCAGGGATAACAATTGCGGCTCGGCACAATGCACCGCTTCAGCCAGTGGTGCCAACATGGCCGCCGCTACCGCACCTGCCCCTTGCGGCATGTCCGGATCATCAGCACTGAACACGGTCAGATTGGCCCGCCCCATGAGTTGCAGAGCACACAAACGCCCCAACAAGCCAAACCCTAATATTGCAATCTGCATGGTTTATTTCACCGGGTGATAAAGCTCACTGCCTGAGGATTTAAATTCAGCGGATTTTTGTTGCATTTCAGCCTCAATATCCAGCATCTGGATCTCTATCACTTCATCACCCAATCCGGCGGCATAATCACGTACATCCTGCGAGATCTTCATGGAACAGAATTTAGGGCCACACATAGAGCAAAAGTGCGCTACCTTGCCAGACTCCTGCGGCAAGGTCTGATCGTGGTATTCCCGTGCCCGTTCCGGATCTAAACTGAGATTAAATTGATCGTGCCAGCGAAACTCAAAACGCGCTTTAGACAAGGCATCATCGCGAACCTGCGCTCCGGGGTGGCCTTTCGCCAGATCGGCGGCATGAGCAGCAATCTTGTAGGTGATCAGCCCTTCTTTTACGTCCTGTTTATCGGGTAAGCCCAGATGCTCCTTGGGTGTCACGTAACACAGCATGGCGGTGCCATACCAACCAATTTGCGCTGCACCGATAGCAGAGGTGATATGATCGTAGCCGGGCGCAATATCAGTGGTGAGTGGGCCAAGGGTGTAAAACGGCGCTTCGTGACACAGATTAAGTTGTTCTTCCATATTGTGCTTAATCAATTGCATGGGTACATGCCCCGGCCCTTCCACAATCGTCTGCACATCTTATTGCCAGGCAATTTTAGTCAGTTCACCTAACGTGGATAATTCCCCCATTTGGGCTGCATCATTGGCATCGGCAATGGAGCCAGGACGCAAGCCGTCACCCAGTGAGAAACTCACGTCGTACTGCTGCATGATCTGACAAATGTCTTCAAAATGGGTGTAGAGAAAGTTTTCTTTGTGATGGGCCAGGCACCATTTCGCCATAATAGAGCCACCCCGGGATACTATGCCGGTCACCCTTTTTGCCGTTAAGGGCACGTATCTGAGCAAAACACCGGCGTGAATAGTAAAATAATCAACCCCTTGCTCGGCCTGCTCAATCAGGGTATCCCGATAGATTTCCCAGGTGAGATCCTCAGCAACACCATTCACTTTTTCTAGTGCCTGATACAAGGGAACTGTGCCAATAGGTACCGGGCTGTTGCGAATAATCCACTCGCGGGTTTCGTGAATATAACGACCGGTGGACAAATCCATCACGGTATCTGCCCCCCAACGGGTTGACCACACCAGTTTTTCCACTTCTTCTTCGATAGAAGAGGTCACCGAGGAATTTCCAATATTGGCGTTCACCTTTACCAGAAAGTTCCGGCCAATGATCATCGGCTCGCTTTCCGGGTGATTGATATTACAGGGCAGTACGGCCCGCCCGCGGGCGATTTCCTGTCGCACAAACTCCGGGGTGATCTGTTCGGGAATACTGGCACCAAAAGACTCGCCTTTTTGCTGAGCGGCGCGTATCTCATCGGCCAGTTTGGCTCTGCCCATGTTTTCCCGAATCGCTACGTATTCCATTTCCGGGGTAATGATGCCCTTTCTGGCATAGTGCATCTGAGTGACATTCGCCCCGGTTCTGGCTCTGCGAATCGCGGGTAAATGCTCGAAACGAATGTGATCCAGCCCTTCATCCGCAAGCCTTTGCTGAGAGAATCCGGCGCTGGGTGCAGGTAAAGTTTCGCAGTCCTGACGCTGGGCAATCCAGCCTTCCCTGAGCCTTGGCAAGCCGAGGCGCACATCAATTTCGACATCAGGTTCACCGTAGGCACCGGAAGTATCGTAAACCCGCACTGGTGCATTCGACTCATATTGTGGATTTTCTTCGCTGCCGCCAATCAGGCTGTCGGCCAGATGAATTTCCCGCATACCCACGCGCACATCAGGTTGGGTACCGGTTACATAAACCTTTTTGGAATTGGGATAATCATAGCCGCGTAGTTGTTGAATAAACTCTTCGGCTTCAGCGCGGCGCTGACGCGCATTTTTTGTATTGGTTGTCATGATAAGACCTCTTTGTGTTAAATCGGTCTTGTCAGAAATAAGAAGAAGCTGGACAGGAAGCCGCCACAAATGCCCTGGAAAGTGCCTGAACTGGATTATCCCTGGCTTTTGAAGCTTGCTTTCTTGTTTCCTACGCAAGTATTAACTTGGTCAGGTTCACGGATCCCGCAACTGCGATCTCAGCCAGAATAATTCAACGGTGGGTATCACCCACCACCGAAGAATCTGGCACTCCGACAAGAAGTATCAATTTCCCTTTTAAATTACTGTAGCGCCAGGCGCTGTGTCAATATGGATTTTCAGAAGTTTTGGTTACACACGGATTATTATTTGGTTTCCGGCTTGGCAAACCAGAATTTCGACGGCAGCTTAAACACACCGGTGGTAAGTGCCACACCCAATAAAATTGTCGCTGCACCCAGTAAGATGCTCTGGGTAACCTGCTCATCGAGGAACCACCAGCCCCAGATAAAGGCAAACAGCGGCACCAGATAGGTTACCGATAAGGCCTTGCTGACACCTTCGCGGGATAAAATGCGAAAATACAGAATATAGGCCACACCGGTACAGGCAATGCCCAGGCAAATCACATCCCGCCAGGCACTGACCGACGGCATCGCCTCTGGCCAGGTGATAACGCCCGGAACAATCAACAGCAAAGCGGCGTAAACCTGACTACCGGTAGCCACGGCCAGCGGTTTCATGCCCGCCGCATAGAGCTTGGAATAGCAGGCGGCAAAGCCATAGCAGGTAGAAGCAAACAGGGCCCCCATAATGGGCAGCAGCAACATCGCGTCATCGGAAATCTTCTCTGACATCAGGATAAACACCCCGGTAAAGCCCACCACCAAACCAAAGATGGTGGCTGGCGCTATTTTGTCTTTTAACCACAGCCAGGCCACCAGCGCGCCGAACATGGGCGCGGTGGAATTCAGGGTAGCGGTCAACCCGGCTTCCAGCGACAAGGTGGCCCAGGCGAACAAGGTAAAAGGCATGGCGGTATTGGTTAATCCCAGCACCACCAGGTGTCGCCAGTGAGTGCGAATTTGCTGCATTTCCTGACGGCGAATAAAGGCCATCAGCACCAGTAAAAACACCGCCGCAATCGACGCCCGAAACAGGATTAAAGAAAAGGCACCAAACTCCGGCGAAGCGGTGCGCATAAACAAAAATGACGCGCCCCACAGCGCACCGAGTATCAAAAGTTCCAGATAAGATTTAGCCTGCATATCACTGTCCTTTTACTCATCCCAGAAAGAGGTTTGCTTTGCGCTATTTTGCCCTGATTCTAGTTGCAGCAACCATGCTTTTCTGGACAATCCCCCTGCATAACCGGTCAATTTACCGTTTTTACCGATAACCCGGTGACAGGGCACCACAATACTCAGCGGATTTTTACCATTGGCAGCCCCGACAGCCCGCACCGCTTTGTGATCCCCCAGGGTTTGTGCGATATCCAGATAACTGCAGGTTTCGCCATAGGGCACGGTCAACAGCGCCTGCCAAACCTTGCTCTGAAATTCAGTGCCTTTGGGCGCCAGTGGCAGCTCAAACGTTGTGCGTTTACCGGTAAAATACTGCTCAAGCTGTTGTTTTGCTTCTGTTAATAAGGAATCAGACGATGCACCATGCACGGGTTCATCCACAAACAGTATATGTTGCAAATGCCCCTGACTGGCGGCAATTTCCAGCCAGCCCAAAGGCGTTGTCAGATAGTCAAAAATGCGAGTCCTGGTATTGTTCATCAGGCTTTGTCCCATAACTGGAAAGTGAGATAACTGCGCCAGGGAGCAGCGGCATCGGTATTCAGGGAATACTGTTTAATCTGATTTTTTATCACCAGATCGGTGCCCAGCCAGATATCCGGCTCAGACAGTCCGCGCATTTTGGCGTAGGCGATGGTCCAGGGTCCAATCCCTTTAATATTCAACCACTCATCGGGTGAAGTGTGTTCGCCTTGCTCATACACAAACTGCGCCAGCGACTTGAGTGCATTTTTTCGGGCCTGTGGCATCCTGAAAAATTCCAGGTCACTGTTGGCAACCGCCTCCGGCGTAGGGAATAGGCGACTAACCCTAACGTCATCGGAATCCGCATCAACGTTAATAGCTTCGCCCAATACTTCGGTGAGCTGCGCCACTTTATTCACTGCCGCTTTAACTGACACTTGTTGACCTAACACTGCCCGGCATCCTGCTTCAAATAGGGACCAGACTCCCGGAATACGTATACCCACAGTTAATTGCTGCTCAGCTAAACCGGTATTGAGTAATGCCTGCTGCACCAGGCTGTGATCCGCTTCCAGGTCCAGAATGCGCTTAATATTTTGCAAAATACCCCGCAACTCACCGTAACTGGCCATATTCAGGGTAACCCGAAAACGAAACCGCTCAGGTTCTATCTCGGCTTTGAAATAGCCCTTCTGACCTTGCCAGTTGAAGCTTCGGGCATAGCTGGTTTCGGTAACCTCTTCCATACCGGGCACGGCCCGCACCTGCCAAAAATCCCGTACCTGACGCCAGCAATACTCCGGGGTGTAAGCGAGATACAGTTGCAATTGCCCACCCGACTCAGCTTGTTTCAGGCGAATTTGCGAAGGCGTCAGTTGCATAGCCTGTTTCATATTCTGTTGCAATCGTCTGGCTGACTGAAAGCCCGCCGTGGCGGCTACCTGCTCAACGGTTAAGTTGGTTTCGTGCAGCAACTTTTTAGCGAACAGCAATTGTTCGGTCAGCTGGAATTGTTTTGGTGATACCCCTAAATGCTGGCGAAACAGCTTGCGCAGATAGCCATCGGAGATGCCCAGCCTGTGCGCTATATGTTGTAAATCGGATTCCGGGTTTTCCCGTAGCAGGCGCATTGCACGTGCCACGGTGGTTTCAACGCCCATCCAGGCAAAGGAGCTGGGGGCACTGTCGGGTCGACAACGCAAACAGGGCCGGTAACCCTGATGCAACGCCTGCGCCGCATGGGGGTAGTATTCGACATTTTCTTCTTTGGGCAGATTGGCCGGACAAATATTGCGACAAAAAATACCGGTGGTTTTCACAGCCACAAAAAATCGACCGTCAAAGCGCCGATCACGACTCATTCTGGCTTGTTGCCATTGCTGTGAATTCATTATTTGGCTCCGGGTTTGAGCAAGGAATTAACGCCAGTTTACGTTATTTTTTGTAGCGGATGCGATGAAACCGGAACTGAATGTTGCGTTAATTTCTGACTATCAGACTAATTGTTGAGCGGTGTGGCATTGCAAGCACAGCCCTTAATCGCGATAATAGCGCGGTTGTACGCTGCCAACAGGTTCAGGTGTGCAATAATAAGTTGTTATTTTTACCGGAGTTTTGGTTGATTTTTTTGCGTCTGTCTATTGTTGCCCTGCTGTCTGCTATGTGCTTTTCTGCATTAGCCGATGAACATTTTATTGATGAATTTTGGCAGGACACCCGTTCCAAAATTCGCGGCCAAAAGATCCCCGGGTTTAGCATGGTATTTATCGAAAAGGACCATGCACCGCGTTATTTTAATACCGGATTAACCGAAAAGGGCGGTCAGCCAGTTAACGAACAAACCCTGTTTCGACTGGCGTCGGTATCAAAAACATTCACCGGAGGGCTGACAGCAAAACTGGTGCACAAAGGGCAACTGAACTGGCAACAACCGTTGCAGGAGCTGGCCCCTGATTTTTCCTTTAGCGATAACAATCGCACCATTACTCTGGAGCACCTGCTCAGTCAAAGCAGTGGCTTAATGCGCAATGCCTACGACAACCTGATTGAAGCCGAATATCCCTTGCCAAAGATTATCGATCAACTCAAAGATCTGGACCCTTTGTGCCAGCCCGGCAAATGTTACACCTATCAGAATGCCCTGTTTGGCGTACTGGAATACCACTTTCAGCAACAAAACACCTCTTACGGCCGGGTGCTGGAGCAGGAGCTGCTGACACCGCTGAACATGTATCACACCAGTGTTGGTCGTGAGCCGCTGATGCAGGCCGCCGACTGGGCTAAGCCCCATGTACTTACCCGTGCCAGAAACTGGACCAAAACCCGACTCAACGAATCCTATTATCGGGTTTCCCCGGCCGCAGGGATTAATACTAACAGTCACGATATGGGCATCTGGTTACAGGCCATGTTGGGGGAATATCCGGATGTTATCGAGCCGGAAATCATTACCGAGATCACCCAACCTCACATCCGTACCTCCCGCGAATTAAGACGCCGCGCATGGCGAAACTTACTGGACAATGCTCACTACGGCCTGGGCTGGCGAGTTTATGAAATCGACGGCCTGCAGGTGGCTTATCACAGTGGCTGGGTTAAAGGCTATCGCGCCGAAGTCTCGTTTAGCAGCGAGCTGGGTATTGGAGTTGCCATGCTGATGAACGCCGAGGCCAACCTGATGAACGAATTAGGTGCCGATTTCTGGTCCGGTTATCTTGCCCAACAAACGCACAAGGTCGGCAACAACCTGCAATTATCTGCCGGACGTTAAAGTCTCACTCTAACCAGTTGAGTTTTTCCAAAGGATAACCCAGATACCACTTAGATCGCTCTAAAATGGTTCTGATACGCATTTCCCTGATACCTAGTTTTGGATTTCCGGCCACGTCATCACAAACTTTGTTCAACGCCTGCATATTGGGAAAGCAACTGAACATCATGTAGTGAAATTCTCCTTCTACTCTCAAACAATCCATAAACTCCGGGATATCCTGAATGGCCTGTTCAAAGGGTTTACGGGCCTGAGGGGTATTGGATTCGAGCTTAACTTCCACGTAGGCCAGCACGTGTTCACAGATACGGTCTAAATCCATTTCGGTGTGAAAGTTAAAGAAATAACCGGCCTCTTTTAGTGCTTTGGTGCGCTGAAAGCAGGCACTGGGTGACAACCCCACCAGATCCGCCAATTCCTGATTGGACAAATCAGCCTGTTTGTGGATGGTAGCCAAAATGCGTTTATTGATTGCATCCAGCTTAATATTCTTTTTTGTCATCAGACTTTCCGCTTAGAAAAAAATAAGATTTTGATTTGCAGGGAAATAAAAAACAATCTGTTTTTCTCACCCATCACTTCAAACTAATATTTTTCTGCCATGTTATAGACTTAAGTCATCCATCAGAGCAACTTCAGTGAAAGGCTCAGACAATGCACAATGACATGATCCCGCAAGAGCATAGGAACACGCTGCCCCACCAAAACCAGTTGATTGCCTGGCCTCGTATTGCAGCCACCTCCGCTATGGTTGCCTTTTCTCTACCTACCTTTATCACAGGGCTAGAGGTAGCACATTCCCTGTCTATACCGGACGCATTGCTGGCCATGCTAATTGGCTGCCTGATATTAACCCTGATTGGCGGTGCCATGGGCACTATCGGGGTTCAGACCCGCATGAGCTCCTATCAACTGGTACGTATTGCATTTGGTGATAAAGGTGCTGCTGCGATTAATCTGGCATTTGCCCTGTCGTTATTGGGTTGGTTTGGGGTCAATATCGATCTGTTTTCCGGGGCGGTCAACGTCCTGTTTCAACAATATCAAATGGATGTGCTACCGGGTTTCGCAATCGAACTTATAGCCGGTACTCTGATGACTGTTACCACGGTAATCGGCTTCTCAGCCATCAACCGCATTGCCTCCTGGATGGTGCCGGTTATTGCGCTTGTGACTCTATATATGCTGTACAGCGCGCTGCAACTTTTACCCCTGGCTGACTTTCTCAATGTACCAGGCGAGAACAAGATTGCTATTAGTCAGGGTGTCAGCGCTATCGTCGGCGCCATTATTATAGGCGCTATTATTTTACCTGATATTACCCGTTTCAGCCGACACCAACACGGCGCATGGCATACTGCTTTTTGGTCTTATTTGGTGGTGCAGTTGTTGGTGATGATCGTTGCCGCCTGGGCAGGTGCAGCGACTAACAGCCATGAAATTCTGCAATTAATGTTGGCTATTGGTTTAGGGGTTATGGCATTTGCGATTGTTATCTGCGGCAGTTGGATCTTAAATTCTCTGAACCTTTACAGCACTTGTTTAAGCGTTGCGGCAACCTGGCCAAAAGCACAAAATAATTTAAATACGGCACTGCTTGGCATTACCGGAATTGTTGCTGCGTCCTTCAACATTCTGGAAGTATTCATTCAATTTCTGGTGATTTTGTCCGCCATCTTTGTGCCGGTGGCAGGTGTAATCATGGTTGATTACTTTTTGCTGTATCGCGGTGATTACCAGGCGCTCACATTGGCGCAAAAAATCCCATTTTCTCCCGCTGCGGCTATTGCCTGGCTTACCGGTGCCGGCCTGGCGATAACTGAGATGTTCATCACACTACCCACTGTCACAGGTATCAATGTGCTGGATGCCATTTTACTCTGCGCACTAGTTTACTGGGTCACCAGCAAACGATTTTTAGCAGTAAAGCCACCACCGGGCAACACTGCAAATTAATTATTTAAACCCTTTATCAGTATCGAATCTACCCGATTCAGGAGTCAGACAATGCGAATAGGTATCGATGTCGGCGGTACACACACCGACGCTGTGTTAATGCAGGGAGAGCAACTGCTGGCGGCCACCAAAGCCCTTACCAGTCAGGATGTGCTGTCCGGTATTATCCAAGCACTGAGGCAGGTTATTCAGGATGCAGCGATATCCGCTACACAAATTCAATCAGTGATGATTGGCACCACACAATTTACCAACGCCGTCGTGGAACGCCGGGAATTGGCACCGACGGCCATCATTCGCATGAGCTCTCCCTCAGGAGAAGGTTTGCCACCGGGTTGTGACTGGCCAACAGATCTGGTTGGCGCTATGCAACTGAAAACCTATCAGGTCAATGGTGGATATCTCTATGATGGCTGGCCGTTAAGTCCACTCAATCAGGAAGAAATTCACAAAGTCATAGCCGATATTCGCGTTAGTGGTATTAAAAATATCGCTGTGGCGTCGGCTTTCTCTCCCATGAATCCAGAGCCTGAATTTCAGGTAGAAAAATTACTCAAGACACAGATCCCGGATGCCAATATCACTCTGTCTCATAAAATGGGTAAATTGGGAATTTTAGAACGGGAAAATGCCGCTGCATTGAATGTGGCATTACTGCCGTTCGCCCATAAAGTGGTCAGCGCCATGCTACAAGCAATCCACAATGAGGGCCTGAATTGCCCTATGTTTATCAGTCAAAACGACGGCACGCTGATGAACGCGCAATTTATCACTCAATATCCAGCGTTAACCTTTTCCTCAGGACCCACCAATTCACTCAGAGGAGCAAGTAAACTCACAGGACTCAAAGATGCCATAGTGGTGGATATAGGAGGCACTACCTCTGATATCGGGATTTTACAGGATGGTTTTCCCAGAGAGTCAAATATCGTCATTTCAGTAGGCGGAGTACGTACTAACTTTCGCATGCCTGATATTCAAGCAGTGGGGTTAGGCGGAGGCAGTATTGTGCAGGATGATGGCCTACGCATCGGCCCACAATCTACAGGACACAACCTGGTAAAGGAGGCGTTGATATTTGGCGGTTCAACCTTGACGGCAACAGACATTATCGTGGCATCAGGCAAAGCGGATATCGGCAATGCTCGCTTTCTCCAACATCTGTCGCAAAACACAATTAAAAATGCTCGCAACACCATGCACGCACTATTAGATCAACACATAGATATGATGAAGCCCAGCAGCAAACCAGTACCCGTTATTCTGGTGGGTGGGGGTGCGATCCTGGTGCAGGATGATTTGCCTTCGGCATCACAAATTATCCGCCCGGAAAATGCCGCCGTGGCCAATGCCATTGGCGCTTCTATAGCCCAGGTCGGTGGAGAAGCAGAGGCGATGCTCAACTATCGCCAAATGTCCAGAGAAGCCGCCATTGCACAGGTAGAAAGTCAGGCAATAAACAACGCCGTAGCGGCAGGTGCCAATGCAGATAGTCTGAAATTGGCAGACATCGAAGAAACCAACATTCCTTATATGGATGACGGAAACATTAAAGTGCGGGTGAAAGTCATTGGTGACATCGTATTTGCAAGCGATAAGGGGGCTTAAGCATGAAGATTTCTGTACAACAACTGGATGACCTGGCACTGGGTGCAGTATTTTTAGCAACAGGTGGCGGAGGTGATCCTTATGTGCCGCTGCAATTAGCCAAACAAGCGCTGCGGACTTATGGGGATGTAACTCTGCTTAACCCGGAAAACTTACAAGATGATGCTCGCGTTATCACTCTTGGCGGTGTTGGTGCACCTACCGTTAGTCTGGAGCTATTACCTTCATTGACCGAAGCATCTGCAACCTTGCAAGCATGGCAAAAACACACAGGAGAAACTGTGGATGCTGTTGCCGCTTTTGAGATTGGCGGAGCCAACTCCTTGCTGCCTCTGATTGCCGCAGCCACCTCTGGCACGGCCATAGTGGATGGAGACGGAATGGGACGGGCATTGCCCGAAGCGCAGATGATGAGCTACGCCATAGAAGGTGTATCCCCCTCTCCAGCGGTCGCCTATGATTATCAGGGCAATGTCACCAGCTTTTCCACTAAGGATACTGCCACCTATGAGCGCCACATTCGGGCCTTAACTGTGGCATCTGGCGGAATGCTCACCACGGCAGAGCACCCCATGACAGGAAAACAGCTTAAAAGGGCCATTATTCCTGGCACCCTAAGCTTCGCCATTCAGTTAGGGCAATTGCTGAAGCAACACAAAGGTAACGCCGAGCAAATTCTGCCCGCGCTTCAGGAGTTATTTGAGACATCCCTGTACGGAACGTGCCGACTACTTAGTTGCGGTAAAATTATTGACAAAAGCACCCAGATTGTTGGCGGTTATGATTTGGGACAAGCCAGCATCATGGATTTTTCAGACACCAATCGCGAAATAAAAATCAGCATCAAGAACGAGTACCTGTTGGCCAGAGAAGGTGACAAAGTGTTGGCCTCTGTTCCTGATTTGATTGTGATCGTAGATTACGAAACAGTTCAACCCATCAACGCTGAACGACTGCGCTACGGGCAAAGAGTGGCCGTATTTGCCGTGGCTTGCCCTGCTTTTTTTCGCAGCGAAAAAGCACTAGCTGCCGTCAGCCCTCGCTGCTTTGGTTTTGATTTTGACTATGTGCCGCTGGAAGAAATTCCCACATGATTGACATGCGCTTTAAGATTCTCGTCAGGTAAATGTTGATCGTTACACTCTTAATCTATCAGTAAAGCATAAACGACTGATAAATAACGACAATAGCGGAGAGGTCGATGTTACTGATTACACATTGGATCATCAACGTGAAATGCGCCATACCTGCTGTTGTTATCCAGAGCTATTCGTTTGCCAGTTGTTGCTTGCGATACTGCCCTGGAGTGCAACCGGCAAACTCTTTGAACGCCCGCGTAAATGGAGCGGCAGATGCAAAGCCACTTTCAATTCCCACAACAAGTACCGGCCAGTCCAGTTTATCAGGTGCTTGCAATAAGGTTTTTGCATATTCAATGCGCAACTGATTAACGTAGTGATTAAAGTTTTTGGCATTAAAATGATTGAGCATAATGGCTCGGATCCGATATTCAGGAACGTCCAGTTCACGAGCAATATCTACGACCCGTAAATTCGAATCCAAAAAGCGTTTTTCTTCAATCAATAACTCTCGGAGCTGTTGTGCGAGTGTATTTTCTTCATGAACGGTTGAATCAACGACTTTATATTTTATTTCAAGCTGATGTTGACGAAATTCAATCAGGCCATGAGTGTTGATCAGTATCAACAGGTAAGCGAAAACAACGAGCCAGTCTCGACCTGCACCAGCCAATACATCTTTGGGCAGTACTGTGGCAATCAACATTACACTAATAATAGAGATAACAAGTGAAGCCAGGTAAATAATAATTATTTTACGTTGCAGCGCTCTGGCACTCTGCAGCCCTCGATATCCCTCCCAAAACGCGAGAATGAGCATACCTGAAGATAACAACGCAATGGTTTCGGATAAAATGGTTGTCAATACAGGGATCCAGTCAGTGCTAACAAGCCACATTTTTTCCGTAAACCTTAAAAGGTGTCGCAATATAAGACATGCCCCAAGAAAACCGACGAAAAGCAGGTGATGGCGATTTATAGGATTAGCTTTTCGAAAAAACGCCCGCGCAAACAGCCAATAGCCGCTACAAGTGGCAAAACCCAAAGTACCGAGCAAATGGTGATAAGGGGACCAATAGTCGTCTAATAATTTACCGGCAATATACATTGACGATGAGGCACAAAAAACGGCGAAAGCGACATGTAAAATATGCGTTTCTCTTCGACGAAAATGAATGATAGCCAGCGTCAGACTCAGCAAAACTATGCATAGTTGAGCCAATTTCAGCAAGTCCCAGTTTAGTTCCAATTTTTGCTCTCTCTTTTGCCAACATTGATATTACGTGAACTGTGTTCATTTTCGAAATTTTTCTTATTTTTGTGTTTTTCGTGTATCGATTTTCAAATTCGATGCTCCTGAAGCCCTTACCCATGGCAGCATTGCAGCGAACTCAGAAAACGAGGGATGGTTTTGGACAATCAAAAACCACTATCCCAAAAAGCCTGAAGGCACTGTGTAAATAGGGCTATCAGAGCGACCTGAGAAGATGCGCTGAAAGACTAAAAGCAGGCATCCTGAGCGTCGCACTTAATACCGAAGCAGCAATCAATAAGAGTCTCAAAAGGAGAAGTAATATGAACGAGAATGAAGCAATAACCAGCAGTGCTCCACCCGTGCCACTATGGAAAACATGGGGGCTTAGAATCATTTTTGCTGCCATGGTAATGGTGCTGGGTTCAAAGCAGCTGAATTATATTTTAGAGGGAGCGTCTGAATGGACTAACTGGCGGGGACTTGGGCATTCAATGTTGTTTACCCTTGCCATCTTGGCGATCGGTGGCGTGTTTCGTCCTTTAGCATTTCTGCCTGTTATGCTCTATGAAATCGCCTGGAAGCTTGTCTGGTTGTCTGTCGTTGCCCTTCCGCCATGGCTGGCTGGCCAGGAGATACCGGGCATCGTCAATGCAAAAGCTTCAATTATCGGAATTACTATATTACTCATTTTGATTCCCTGGAAGTACGTTTGGTGGCGGTATTTTGCGCAGCCCATTGAACCCTGGAGACGCAGAAAATCAAGTGAGTAGCAACACAGCATCACAAAAAAGCCGGATCACGTCAGGTAATCCGGCTTTCATTTATACGGCAAAAAAAGTAGCCGTTAGTTGTGGCTATAGACTTTCATAGACACACCAGAATAGCGTTTTTCGCCGCGCAGTCGGATGTACCATTTGCCGGATTCTGGTGACTCAATGACGCAGCGCTGTGCGGTGCCCTGATCATCTGAACGACACTGATAACGGCGTTTGTTGGGCCTTTTATCGTGATTCAGCCACAATGACAGTTCACCCTGACCGCCACTGGTGGTCACTTCCAGGTATTTTGCGTCTTCTGGCAACTCAAATTGATAGGTACGCCATCCGCGTTTGCCGGATAAATCTGCCCACTCCAGCTCAGATTCCTGGTAAGTATCAATTTCGATGATCACCGGATCGTGATCCGAGGCGCGGTACGCGTCAGGGGCATACAGGTTGGCCTGCTGATAGGCTGACTTGTACTCGGTGTTGTAATCTAAGGCGATGGGTTCATCCGCATTGATATGCCAATCCGTTACGCTTTTTATCTTGTTGCTCAGGCTGGCTGATGCAAATGCGTGATCCAGACTGCCTGACTCGCCCTGATAAATATAGGAGTAATTATAGCTACCCAGGTACGCTGCTTTTAAATCCGTTAAGCCATGACTTTTAAAGGTGGTGATGGGATCTTCCATGCCATAGGCATTCATGTCACCCAGAATCATAATGTCTGACTCGGCTATTCCGGTGGGGTTAGTGGTCAGCCAGGACATTAACTCATTGGCGGCCAACACACGGGTGGCATTCCAGCAACCCTGACCGTCACCTAGATCCTGATCGTCACCTTCGGCGCTGCTACAGCTGCCTTTAGAGCGCAGGTGAGTCACCACAAAGGTTAACTCATCGTTATTGGACAGGTCTTTAAAGGTCTGAGCCACCGGTGCGCGGTTACCATAATCAAAGGGCACGGCGGTGGTATGAGCAGCGGTGCCTACTTCTGCCACCATGTCTTTGCGATAAATGATTGCAGACGTAATTTGATCAGTTCCGATATTATCAGCATTAAAATTCACAAAATCCCACTCACCTTCAGTGGCATTATCATTCAGGCCATTGACCAGATCCTGAATGGCGCTAAATTCGCCAAAGCCATCGTTTTCCACTTCCAACAGGCCGACGATATGCGCATCCATGGTCAGAATGGCTGCGATGGTTTTATCCCGCTGTCGCACAAACTCTTCCATTGAATCGGCACCACGAGAAGTAGGGAATCCGGCACCCTGGCCATCGCCATTGAAGTAGTTTAATACGTTATAACTGGCCACCCGCAATTCTCCCTCATAGCTATATTCAGGCGCAACCGTTCTGGGATTGGCGTCTACAAAATTCAACGATTGTGTAGGATGAATCCGGTATTTGCTGAAGCCATAAGTAACAACCCCCGTAACCCCCTGAATTTCGGTGCCTGCGCGCAGGGTATTGGCAGCGCTTAGCTCCGGAGCAGGATAGGGAACCGCATCAGGGTTTTGTTGCGTACTGCCGTCATCAATGGTGATTTGATTTAAGGCGTTAGCTGCTGCAACGGCATTGGCCGCGTCACCAGGTAAGGCAATCTGAGTCGGGTTGTACAACCGCCCTGATGACACCACGATTTCACCGTAACGGCTGAGGCTGTAGTTATCGGCCACCGTTAAGGTCTGTGGTATGTTCACCAACATACCTTCTACACTTTCCAATGCCTCGTTATTTGCCACCGGCAGGCTGATACTCGCAGCGGTAACGCTAAAGCCTGTGCCACACACTTCTGCGGCGGCCACGTTACCCAATTGCGTTGCCCCATAGTATTCCTGAACTTCAGCCACCAGGCGAACTTTGTCACCCACATTGACCTCGGTAGTACTGTCGTACACAAACACCCCTTCAGAACTGGCCGTATCATTGTCGGTATCGCTATCTTCTTCCTGAATAAAATAGCCATTGAGCTGATTATTTTGCTGTAAATCCGCCACCACTATGGCTTCCACTACCATACTAGTGCCTTTTAACGGACTCTCGGCAGCGGTTCCCTGCACTGCACTGATCAGCGTGGCAGCCTCTGAGCAAAGCCCTAAATCGACGTTATTGTCGCCGTTGTCTCCGTCGCTACCACCGTCACTTCCGCCATGACTGCCCAGATCATCAAAACTGTCTTTATCAAAAACCTGCCATTCAACATCAGGGTAGAAAGCATCAAACGCATCACTGTCACCGCTGACAATGCCACTGATACGCCGTAAGGTTTTATCTTTAGTGCTGGCACCATTGCTGTCCCAACTGGAACCCGGATCAACGCCCACCTGTCCGATAGCATCAACCACGACACCTTCTTTACTCAGTACCACAGCATCGTCACCATTAAACCAACTACCACTTTTCAGTTGATTGGCTTTATCTAAAATTGCCTGAGCAGCACTGCCATGAGCCACCACATAGGCAGCATCAGAGGCCAGAGAACCTTCCAGTGCGATGCTGTATCCCACCGAGGTGTTGCCATTAAAGTAAAAATCCAGGCTGTAGGCCGAGAGATCAATGGCGGCCCCGGTGGGATTATGCAATTCGATAGCTTTGTTATAACTGCTGCCTTCGATATATTCAGAAATGTAAATATCATCGGCCAGGGCAGTGGTTGCCGCCATTACAGCGGCGGAAATCACAGAGAGTTTTGTCAACATGGATAGGGTTCCTGTATTAGGGTCTGTTGTTGTTATTATTTCTGTGCCTGAGACACAGAAATCAGCGTCAATTCACAACAACTACTTTGCCGGTTTCGGTTAAGACAGGAAGGCTTTAACAAAAATCATAATAGCTTGTTAACAAAGTAATAAAATCAGGGGCTTAGCGTTTAAAAATAAGTTTATTTATAAGAATGAGTAAAAATAACACCGGAAATTTCGGGTATAAATAAACTCTGAGCGTCATTTTTCGGGTAAAAATGGATGCGTTAGTACATTGGAGACACATTTGTGTTGTCGCAAAAACAACAAAGCCCGCAATGACAGCGGGCTTCTTTTAACATCAGAGTTGAGTTATAAAATAAAGCGACTCAGATCTTCATTTTCTACCAGGGATTCGAGATGCTCATTTACGTATTTCGCATCGATGATGACCTGTTCACCGTCCATTTCTGAGGCGTCATAAGAGATATCTTCCATCAGACGTTCCAGTACCGTGTGTAAACGACGGGCACCGATGTTCTCGGTGGTTTCGTTCACCTGCCAGGCGGCGTGGGCAATGCGATCAATACCGTCTTCAGAGAAGGATAAATTGACGCCTTCGGTGGCCATCAGGGCTTGATACTGCTCGGTTAACGAAGCGCTGGGCTCAGTGAGAATGCGTTTGAAGTCGTCGGTAGTTAAGGCCGACAGCTCCACGCGGATAGGTAAACGGCCCTGCAATTCCGGGATCAGATCACTGGGTTTCGCCATCTGGAAGGCGCCAGAGGCAATAAATAGTATGTGGTCAGTTTTGACCATACCGTGTTTGGTGCTAACGGTTGAACCTTCCACTAAAGGCAACAGGTCACGCTGCACACCTTCACGGGAGACATCGGCGCTGCTGACATTTTCCCGCTTGCAGATTTTGTCGATTTCATCTATAAACACAATGCCATTTTGCTCTACGGCTTCCAGCGCTTTTTCTTTCAGTTCTTCCTGATTCACCAGTTTGGCGGCTTCTTCTTCCACCAGCAATTTCAGCGCGTCTTTAACTTTCAGCTTCTTTTTTTTCTTTTGGGTACCAGAAAGGTTCTGGAACATACCCTGAAGCTGATTGGTCATTTCTTCCATGCCTGGCGGTGCCATGATTTCAACGCCAACCTGCGGTAGCGCAACATCAATTTCGATTTCTTTGTCGTCCAGTTGTCCTTCCCGCAGTTTTTTGCGGAACACCTGACGGGAACCCTTGTCTTCGGTCTGTTCTTTTTCACCCCAGACATTTTCTGCTGGCGGCAACAAGGCATCCAGAATACGTTCTTCCGCGGATTCCTCAGCGCGATAACGCACTTTGGCCAGCTCCTGTTCTTTAGTCATCTTGACGGCGATATCCGCCAGATCCCGAATGATGGACTCCACTTCTTTACCCACATAACCCACTTCGGTAAATTTAGTGGCTTCCACTTTGATAAACGGGGCATTGGCCAGTTTGGCAAGACGTCGGGCGATTTCGGTTTTACCGACACCGGTGGGGCCTATCATCAGAATGTTCTTAGGGGTCACTTCCTGACGCAATTCAGTATCCAACTGCATGCGACGCCAGCGATTGCGCAGTGCAATAGCTACCGCACGCTTGGCATTTTGTTGACCAATAATATGGTTGTCCAACTCATGGACGATTTCACGAGGGGTCATTTCAGACATGCTTGATCCTGATTAGTAATCCAGTGTTTCCACAGTTTGGCTGTGATTGGTGAAGACGCAAATACTTCCGGCGATAAATAAACTCTTTTCGGCAATATCTTTGGCGGACAGTTCGGTATTTTCCAGCAAAGCGGTCGCAGACGCCTGAGCGTAATTGCCACCGGAACCTATCGCGATCAGATCCATTTCCGGCTGAATCACGTCACCGTTGCCGGTAATGATAAGGGAGGCGGTTTCATCAGCCACCGCAAGCAGCGCTTCCAGTCGACGTAACATGCGATCAGTTCGCCAGTCTTTAGCCAGCTCTACAGCGGCTTTGGTTAAATGCCCCTGATGCTTTTCCAGTTTTGACTCAAAACGCTCAAACAAGGTAAAAGCATCCGCGGTGCCACCGGCAAATCCGGCTAAAACTTTGTCGTGATACAAACGACGGACTTTTTTGGCATTACCCTTCATCACGGTATTGCCCAATGAAACCTGACCATCGCCAGCCATTACCACCTGATTTCCGCGGCGGACAGACACTATCGTTGTCATTTTTGTTCCTGCTTAATTTGGCGCCATAGTGCGCACTTTCAGACTATGAGCAATTTGTGGGGGTGATTAGTGTGATTTCAAGGTTTTTGCGTCGCTGACGATTTCACAAGTTGTAAGTGAATGTCTGGCGCAACACTTGGGTTGCTTGCTTTACTGGCATGTTTGCCGGGGCGAGAACATGGATGCTCATTTAGAGATAAAGCAAGTATTTGTTCGAAGCGCAGCCCGGTCACCTGAAGGCGCAGTCGGCGCCCCGCCAATGATTTCAATCAAATGATAATGACTGAGTTAGACTTCGGTTCCGAAAAAAATGTACCTATCAGCCCCCCAGAGATGTAAAAAATACCTTTACCAGATGCGACACGTGGTAAAGCCCGCCCGTTGCAGGGTGTGGCGATCTTTTTCCGCCATGCGCTTGCGATCGTAAGGCCCCATCACCACTCTGAACCAACGACCGTTGTTACCATTACTTTCTTTGATATTGGATTCCAGCCCCTGAAATGCGATACGGGCCCGCATACTTTCAGCCTGGTCTTTTTGTCTGAACGAGCCACATTGAAGTACATAAGTGGTATCGGATGTTTGACTGGTATCCGGTTTTTCTACTTCAATTTCGTAATCAGGATCCGTCAGGGTTTTCATAAACTCCCATTCTTCCTTTGGTGCTTCGGGTAAACTATCCTCTGTTTTTTTCACGGTTTCCTGTTTTTGGGCAACCGGCTTGTTTGATTCGGATGCGTCTTTAATACTCCACAGAAACACCCCAAAGCCGATGATCACCGCCAGGGTAAACACGATTCTTAACCAGGGCGTAGCCTGCCCCTGTGATTCCACCGGTTTTTGGGCGGATTGATTGCCCCGGCTTCTGCCGGAATTACCGGGTGATTTGTTGTTGGGCCGCTTTTTTGCAGCCGCTCCTGTGCCTTTCTTTGGAGGAACTCTGTCCCTGGCGACGTAATCTTTTGGTGCCATAAATTAATTTTATAGTTGTGTTGTGATATTTAGCGCGCGGCAGATCTTACCGTGTCTGAACTATGGTGGAAACCACTTCAAAGTTAAATTCTTTGCGCGTCTCGCAGGAATATTAAAAAACTAATAAAAATCAGTGGGATCCACATCCACAGACCAGCGTACTTTCTGTTTTGTTGCAAGCCCTTCAATATTCGCCAGATATTTATTCACAGCGCGGTGCAATGGCAAGCGTTGCAGATGGGATAATAACAATTGCACCCGGTAGCGGCCCTGGCGTTTTTCCATCAATGACGGAAAGGGTCCTATGACTTTTAAGGCTGGTTCATTAAGTGATTGTTCCATATGGAACATTTTCGCCACCTGTAATAAAAACTGCTGACAGTCTGACAGTTTAATGGCCTCGGCCTTGAGCAGTATCTGAAATTCAAAGGGCGGTAGTTGCGCTGCCTGTCGCTCTTTTAAGGTGGTTCGGGCAAAATGCCCATAGCCATTGTGCAACAGATCCAGCAACAAGCCATTGTCAGGGTGACAGGTTTGCAGCCACATTTCGCCTTCTTTACCTGCCCTGCCGGTGCGGCCAGCCACCTGCGTTACCAACTGAGCCAGTTGTTCCGTAGCCCTGAAATCGGCACTGTACAATGCCGCATCCACGTCCAGTATCGCCACCATAGACAAATGTGCAAAGTGATGCCCCTTTGCCAGTATCTGGGTGCCCACCAGAATCTGGTATTTACGCTGGTTGATATCCTCCAATGTCTGATTAAGCGCGCGTTTACTGGCCATGGTGTCGCTGTCAATTCTCGCCACCTGGTATTCCGGAAAAATGCGGGCCAGGGCTTCCTCTAATTGCTCTGTTCCCACCCCATCGGCAGACAGATTGTGACTGCCGCAAGACTGACAACTAAACTGGCGTTTGCGCACCGACCCACAATGATGACAGTGCAATTGCTGAGTGGATTTGTGAAAGGTGTATGGCTTGTCACAATGCTGACAGGTTTCCACATAACCACATTCGTTACACATGATGGCCGGTGAATAGCCACGACGATTAATAAAAATCAT
>NZ_JAJEWQ010000005.1:285365-368798 GCF_020687805.1 Planctobacterium marinum
ACAGTGCAATTGCTGAGTGGATTTGTGAAAGGTGTATGGCTTGTCACAATGCTGACAGGTTTCCACATAACCACATTCGTTACACATGATGGCCGGTGAATAGCCACGACGATTAATAAAAATCATCACCTGTTGTTGTTGCCTTAAATGGGCATAGATACGCTCCACCAGATAGGGACTGAGTCCGGCATCCAGATGCTGCTCTCTGATATCCAGCAGTTGTTGTATCACCCGACTGCCTTTGACCACCTTATCCCTCAGATGCAGATGTCGATATCTGGAAGTCAGTGCATTGTTTAAGGTTTCCAGTGACGGTGTGGCTGAGCCCATCACTACCGGAATATTAAGCCGTCGGGCGCGCATCAGTGCCAGATCCCTGGCGTGATAGCGAAAGCCATCCTGTTGTTTAAAGGAACTGTCGTGCTCTTCATCTATCACTATCATGCCCGGCCACTTTAGCGGTAGAAATACCGCAGAGCGGGTGCCGATAATGATACCCAGCTCGCCATCCCCGGCTTTTTGCCAGACCGCCAGTCGTTCGTTATCGGTCAATCCCGAATGCCAGACACCTATCTGGACACCAAAACGCTGTTGAAAGCGCGCCAGGGTTTGTGGCGTCAGGCTGATTTCCGGTACCAGCACAATCACCTGACGCTGTTGTTGCAGTTGGTTCTCAATGATTTGCAGATAAACTTCGGTTTTTCCACTGCCGGTAACCCCTTCAATTAAAAAGGGCTGAAAGTCCTTGTGGCTGTTTATGGCGCTGATGGCCAGTGCCTGCTCGGTGGACGCAAAAGGTCGGGCGTTCACCTGTAAGGATTTGGTCCAACTCAGGTCCTGTTTAACTTCCCGCTCTTCATATTCAATCAGCATTTGCTTATACAGGGCTGACAAAATCGGCTTGTTAAACTGTTGTAATAACTCCACTTCCCGGACTGGCTGCTCTTTCAGTAACTGCAGTAACGCCAGTTGCTTTGGTGCCTTGCTCAGACTTTGCCACTGTTTCTGTGTTAGGTCGGGTTTAATGCGCCAGAACTTTTCTGTAGCCCGGCTATTCGGCTCTCCCTTGCGCAGTTTGGCAGGGATAGCCGTGAGCAACACATCACCGATGGGATAACAATAATAACCGGCCGCCCAATTTAACAAGGCCATCATGTCTGGCTTTAACACGGGCTGATCATCAAGCACCTGGGCAAGCTCTTTCAGCTTATTGGCCTGCCACTGTGACTCTGACTTGCTGTTAATTACAATGCCAATCTTTTCGCCATGACCATAAGGCACTCTGACCCGCTTACCGATCAACGTTGTGCCCTGCAGGCTTTCGGGTATCAGATAGTCGAAGGCCTGTCGTTTAGGGATCGACAGAGCTACTTCTGCAAACAATTGGCTCATGTGTTTTGGATAAATCTGTAAAGAATCTGGCTTTTGTGGGGCTGACGCTCAATTTTTAGGCATTTTCGCTTGATCCCCGAAAGACGATACATTAATATGCGCGCCTCTTTGCCTCAAGGGCAAAATGAGAAAGAATTTTTGTAATTAACATCGTATGGTGGCCAGCTTCGGGTTGGTTAGCGATACGGCCTTAATATTGAGGTGCCCCATGCAACAAGGTATTCACCCGGAATACAACGAAGTCAACGCAAACTGCTCTTGTGGTAACAGCTTCAAGATCCGTACTACTCTGAAAAACGATCTGGCTCTGGACGTATGTTCAGCTTGTCACCCGTTCTACACAGGTAAGCAAAAAATCGTTGATACTGGTGGTCGTGTTGACCGCTTTAAAAAGCGCTTTTCAGTACTGGGCAAAAAATAAGATTGCCCCTTACCGATTTATCGCTCAAAACCCGGCTGACGCCGGGTTTTTTGTATCTCTAAAAACGCTCACAGAGTCAGTGCTCAAACTTCCACCCCTGCTCCGACTAGCCAATTTATGCATAGCTGTAAGTGCGCCTGTTATGTTACAGTTGCCGTTACAAAAAGAATTGTTATAGCAATCTTGAGTCTGGTGCGTAATAATAAAAACAAAGCGCCCAGCGCATATTTATAACTATAAGTAATTAGAGCACACTCTAAAACAGAATTTTTCAAGTACCGACGACGACATAACCCACTACTTACTGAGGCCCTACATCTTTATGTCTGAATTACGTCAAAAGGCGCTGGATTATCACGCCTTTCCTAAACCCGGAAAAATCAGCGTTGAATTAACAACGCAAGCTGAAACTGTTGAACATCTGGCACTGGCGTACAGCCCGGGTGTAGCAGAACCTGTGAAAGAAATCGCAGCCGATCCTGAGAACGCCTATAAATACACCATTAAAGGCAACCTGGTCGCAGTAATTTCCAATGGCAGTGCCATTTTAGGTTTAGGGAATCTCGGGCCACTGGCGTCCAAACCGGTAATGGAAGGTAAAGCGCTGTTGTTTAAACGCTTTGCCGGTATTGACTCCATCGATATTGAAGTGCAGCACGATACGGTGCAGGAATTTATCGATACCGTCGCCAATATTTCCATCTCGTTTGGCGGTATTAACCTGGAAGATATCAAAGCCCCCGAGTGTTTTGAGATTGAACAGGCCCTGATTGAACGCTGTGATATACCGGTTTTCCACGATGATCAGCACGGTACAGCCATCGTTACTGCCGCCGGTATGATGAATGCGTTAGAAATCCAGGGTAAAAATCTGTCTGATGCCAAAATTGTCTGTTTAGGGGCAGGTGCTGCCGCCGTTGCCTGTATGGATATGCTGGTTAAATGTGGGGCGCAACGACACAACATTTTTATGTTGGACAGCAAGGGCGTTATCCACAGTGAGCGTGACAACCTGCAACCTCACAAGCAAAAGTTTGCCAATGAAACCGACAAACGCACGCTGGAAGATGCGATTGAAGGGGCAGATGCCTTTTTAGGTGTATCGGGTGCCAACCTGTTAAGTGTTGAAGCCCTGCGCAAAATGGCCCCCAATCCGGTCATTTTTGCCTGCGCTAACCCCGACCCGGAAATTAAACCCGAACTGGCCATGGCGGAACGAGACGATTTAATTATCGCCACCGGCCGTTCTGATTACCCCAATCAGGTCAACAACGTATTGTGCTTTCCCTTTATCTTCCGCGGTGCACTGGATGTCAGAGCGACGGTTATCAATGATGAAATGAAAGTAGCCGCGGTGGAAGCGATAAGAGCACTGGCTAAAGAAGATGTCCCCCACGAAGTGTTGGCGGCTGCTCATGTCAATCATCTGGAATTTGGCAAGGAGTATATTATTCCGAAGCCAATGGATACCCGCCTGTGTCGCCGTGTAGCAACCGCTGTTGCTCAGGCAGCGATAGATTCCGGAGCGTCAAAAATGAGTTGTCTTCCCGTCAATTATCTGTCAGAGTTACCCGCGTAAAAAACGAACGGTAATTTTGCTGACCTAAGGTTAGGCTTCAGTTCACTGAAGCCGGGTGGTAATGCTGAGTATTAAGTGGTTGTTGTTGGTCTGCCCGGTGTTTATCAGACCACAAAATGATATGTAACATCAGTAAAATGACATGATTCGTACGATTAAATAATTATAAGAGTTCGAAAAATGACAAGCCCTGATACCAATCGTCCAGCCACCAGGGAGGCATTGACGAAAGAGCTTCTGGAGCATTATCAGTGTCAGCCTAAGCTGTCTAAGCTAAAAGAAGCGCAACCGCAACTGGAAGCACAGTTTCAGTTTCCCCGCAAAGTCTGGGAAAAGCTGAGAGCAAAGAACTAATTAATAAAACAAGAAGAGTCGCGATTGCGACTCTTTTTTTGTTTCTGATATCACGTTAACACTAACCTGTGTTGCGCATCCCTACTGCAATCCCGGTAATGGTCACCATCATGGCCTTTTCCAGCGTGCGGTCTTCGGTGGTATCACCTAACGCCCGGATGCGCTGTAACAACTCCATCTGCAAATAGTGCAGAGGCTGCAGGTAATCCGCCCGAATAGACATAGACTGTTTGCCTTTGGGATCGGACTCCATCACTTCTTGCTGTTGCAACAGGGTTAATAGTAACTCGATGCTCTGGGTCAGTTCGGTTCTGAGTTTTTCACCAAAGTGGCGCAGCTCCTGAGGTACCAGTTTTTCATCGTACGCCTGCCCGACTCTGGTATCCGCCTTGTAGAACACCATATCCAGCATGGATAATCGCGAACGGAAAAACGGCCAGCTGGCTAACATATCCTGAAGTAATTCTCCCTGCCCTTTATCCAGCGCGCTTTGCACTGCAGGCATAACTCCTAGCCAGGACGGCAACACCATACGGGTTTGCGCCCAGGCGAAGATCCAGGGAATGGCCCGCAAGCTTTCAATTCCGCCGGTGGGTTTACGCTTGGCAGGACGGCTACCCAGTGGTAATTTGCCCAACTCCTGCTCCGGTGTCGCAACGCGAAAGTAAGGCACAAAATCCGGATCATGACGCACCACTTTACGGTAGTTGTCACGGGCATCGGCAGCCATATCGATAATGGCCTGACGCCACTCTGGCTTAGGTGCAGGCGGTGGCAGAATAAAGGCTTCCAGTATGGCACTGGCATATAAATTCAGGCTGCGCTTGGCCAGTGCCGGCATACCAAATTTATAGCGAATCGTTTCGCCCTGCTCCGTCACCCGGAAGCCGCCATCCAGTGAACCGGGAGGCTGCGATAGTATTGCTGAATGAGCCGGTAAGCCACCACGACCAATAGTACCGCCCCGGCCATGGAATAAGGTTAGTTTGATATCGCTTTTCGCCGCAATTGCCACCAACGCTTCCTGGGATTCATACTGCGCCCACCCTGCGGCCAGCGCCCCGGCGTCTTTTGCCGAGTCAGAATAACCAATCATGACATATTGCTGGCCTTTGATATAACCGCGATACCAGTCAATAGCCAGCAGGTCGGTCATGACTTTTGGTGCGTTGTTCAGGTCGTCCAGGGTTTCAAACAGCGGCGCCACCGGCATCGGCCAGCTGACATTCATTTCCTGCAGCAGTAACTGCACCGCCATCACATCTGAAGGCAGGCTGGCCATAGAAATAATATAAATACCAAAGGCTTCGCGATTGTTCTGGGCAATCACCTTGCAGGTATCAATCACCTCTTTCACCTCGTCACTGGGTTGCCAGTTGGTGGGAAAAAGCGGACGCTTGGAGTTTAATTCATGCAGTAAAAAAGCCTGTTTGTCAGCTTCTGTCCACTGGTTGTAATCACCAATACCCAGATGACGGGTCAGCTCGCCAAACACATTGGCATGGCGCTCTGAGTCCTGCCGCACATCCAGGCGCAACAGATGCACACCGAAACAATGGGCACGACGAATGGTATCCAGCAACAAACTGTCAGCCACATTACTCATGCCACAGGCGTGCAACGAGTTATAACAGGCCATCAGTGGTGCTAATATCTCTTCATCAGACTGGATCCAGTCTTCCTGATCCACCGGGAAACCATCCAGATGACTGGCAATGCCGTCACGGGTGAGGATTAGTTGGTCCCAAACCGGGCGCAACAGCGCGCGATACGGCTCCAACGCTTCTTCTCCGACAATACCCCGGATGTAATCGTCACAGTCGGTCATGGATAACTCCACCACCAGACGCTCTATGTCATCAGCAAATAATCGCGCTGCGCGCTTTCTGGCTAACAATAAGACTTTTTGGGTGACTTTAGCGGTAACATTGGGATTACCGTCGCGATCTCCGCCCATCCAGGAGCTGAAATGTACCGGTGTAGCATCCAGCGGTAATCGCTGACCAAACTGAGCAGCCAGTTTGCCATCCAGTTCCCGAATGAAATCCGGCACCGCTTCCCACAGTGAGTTTTCAATAACGGCGAAACCCCATTGTGCTTCATCAACTGGCGTGGGCCTTACTGCCCGAACTTCTTCTGAGTGCCAGGCCTGAGTAATGAGATCGGCGATACGCAATTCTACCGACTTGCGTTGCACTGCACTGAGGTTGTCATCTCTGAGCTGCTTAACACATTGGGTGAGTTCAGAATATTTATGAATAAAAGTACGGCGATACACTTCTGTCGGGTGAGCAGTCAATACCAGATCGATATCCAGTTTTGCCAGGGTTTCAGCAAACGATTCCTGAGAAAAATCCATGTCCTGCAAACGCGCCAATAGCTTTTCCATTGGATCTTCAATGTGTGCGTTGCTGTTGTGTTCCTGCTCGACAATATTGGCCAGGTTCAAAAACTGGGTAAACGCTCTGGCAATGGTCAACAGTTGCTCATTTTCCAGTTCGGAAAACAAGGCCTGTAATTGCTGAGTGGCTTCCTGATCACCCTGATTTGACTTGCGCCCAGACTTTCGAATCGTTTCGATGCGTTGCAACCATTCTTCACCCAACTGATCTTTAATGGTGGTACCTAAAGTACTGCCGAGTTGACGAACAGTATCTCTTAGCTGGTTTTCCATAGCGTCTGACATAGGCTCTCCGAATTTAATAAAATTACAGTTTTTGTGGTTTTTGACCACAGAAAGCCCCTAAACTTACCTCATTTTGTAATTAAATTACAAGAATTACTGAATTGAAGTGCATTTAAAGGCCGAAATAATATCTGTCGCTTTCTGCTATATGCCACTATATGCTTAGAGCGTGTAGTGCTTTGCTACGCAGTTTTGCTATAAAGTGCAACACGCACTGCTTGTGAATGTCGGTTTGGATCTTATTATTTTGATTCGTCTAACTATTTACTTTCTACCTTAAAAACCCGATCAATAGCAAATGACATTGCCATGAATACGGGATCTGAGCGAGCCTGAACTATGAAGCAAACGCCAACGATACTGGCCCTCGCCAGCGAATTTAAAGGCGCGGATTTTATTCGCGAGTGCAAACACCAGGGCTGCGAAGTATTCGTCATCGCCAATGAAAGGTTTAAGGATCACCCCTGGCCCTGGGACTGTATCGACAGATTTCACACCATGCGAGATTTGCGCATTCAGCCTGATCTGACCTATACGGTGGCCTATATGATGCGCCATCATCCGATCGACCGCATAGTGGCGCTGGACGATTATGATGTAGAACACAGCGCTGACCTGCGGGAACACACCCGGCTTCCCGGCATGCAGCACTCCACGGCACGATTGTTTCGTGACAAGCTGGCCATGCGCAGTGCCGCGGCCGCACAGCAAATCCCACAACCCCGCTTCACCGGCATAATGAATCATCACCAGGTGTATGAATTTATGGAAACCGTACCGGCCCCCTGGATTTTAAAGCCCAGAACACTGGCGGGCTCCGAAGGTATTGAAAAATTTTTTCAGCAAGACGATCTGTGGCAAAAACTGGAAAACTTAGGCGATCAACAATCCTGGTTTTTATTGGAAGAGTTTGTCGCAGGCGAGGTGTTTCACGTGGATTCACTGTGCTGGAAAGACGAAGTGATCTTTAGCCAGGCAAGCCAGTATGGTGCACCACCTTTAACCATGTTGCAGGGGCAGGGCATTTTCTCCACCCGGGTTTTGCCCAGAGACAGCGAGGATGTCAGGCAACTGACAGAGTTAAACAGGCAATTGCTGGCAGCCTTTGGGCGCAATTATGGCCCCAGTCACAGTGAATTTATCAAAGGTGAAGACGGCCAGTTTCGCTTTTTAGAGACCTCAGCCAGAGTGGCCGGCGGCAATATCGAACGCACTATAGAATGCGCTTCCAATATCCGGATTTGGCAGGAGGCAGCCAAAATGGAACTGGCAGATTTTCACAATGAACACTACAGCCTGCCAGCGCTGCGGTACGACTACGCCGGTCTGATCGCCTGCCCTCAGGGGTCGCAACCGGTGGATATACACAGTTTTCACGAGCAGGAAATCAGGTATCGCTACAGCACCGATGGTTACAACAGCCTGGTAGTGCAATCTGACGATCATGAGCGGGTGCAGTGGTTATTGCAGGATATTGCAAAAAGACTCGTTCCCTGATGTTGGATTTAGGCAACAACAAAACTATACTGGCAACAAATTTATGAGGTGCTCCACAACGGGGCACTTTCACATTGAGAGACCAAGAATTTGAACAACTGGACCATTGAAGATGCGGAGGAGCTTTATCGTGTAAAGCGATGGGGCGCGGGTTATTTTGAGATAGGCGAAAACGGCAATCTTAAAATAACACCGTCACAAAACAATGAAAGCTTACGCATCGACTTCAAATCCGTTATCGACGAGATCCGCGCAGAAGGCGTCCAATTTCCGGTGGTTGTGCGCTTCCATGACATTTTGCGGGCTCAGGTAGCGAAACTGAATCAGGTATTTCGCGACACCATCAGTAATGCTGAATATCAGGGGCATTACATGGGAGTTTACCCGGTAAAAGTTAATCAGATGCGGGAAGTGGTGGAAGAGGTAGTGGACGCCGGTGAACCCTTCCAGTTTGGTCTGGAAGCAGGCTCAAAAGCCGAACTGTTAACGGTACTGGCTTACAACACCAATCCAGGCGCGCTGACCATTTTAAATGGTTATAAAGATGAAGAGTTTATGCGTCTGGCCTTTATGGGCCTGTTAATGGGTCGCCGCATCATCATCGTCGTCGAAAAATTCAGTGAGTTGTACACCATTGCTAAACTGGCGAAAGAGCTAAAAATCACTCCGGAGATTGGTCTGCGGGCCAAGATGTCGGTGCGCGGTCGCGGTAAATGGGCAGGCTCAGCCGGTGACAGAGCCAAATTTGGCCTATCCACCTCTGAACTGGTGACGGCGGTTCGCTATCTGAAAGATCAGGGTCTGGATGATCGCCTGAAACTATTGCATTTTCATATTGGTAGCCAGTTAACCGATATCCGTGCCATCAAAGACGCCGTAACCGAAGGCGCCCGTATATATGCAGAATTGCGCCATCTGGGAGCCAATCTGGAATTTGTCGATGTCGGCGGCGGTCTGGGCATTGACTACGATGGCAGTGCTTCCACTAACGAGTCCTCCCGCAATTACAGCATCAAAGAATATGTGGGTGATATTGTTTACGGGATGCAGGAGATATGCGACGCAGAAGGCGTACCTCATCCGAATCTGGTCAGTGAAAGTGGCAGAGCCTTAACCGCCCATCACAGTTGTGTTGTGACCGAAATTGTCAGCGAAATTAAGCCAACAGGTAGTCAGTCGGTATTGGCCTGCGATCCAAAAGAACACTTTATCGTCAGTAACATTCGCGATCTGTCGGAAAACCTGGATCGTTATCCCAACTCCCAGGAAATTTACAACGATGCCGGTGACTGGAAAGAACAGGCGCTGAACGCGTTTAAGTTAGGGGTATTAAATCTGGAGCAATTAGCTACCGTCGAAACCCTCTACTGGCAGATCATGCAGGTTATTCAACTGCGCCTGAAGCAGGAAGAGTTTATTCCGGAAGAGCTAAAAGAGCTGGAAGTACAAATGGCGTCTCAGTATCTGGGTAACTTTTCCGTGTTCCAGTCTGCTGCTGATACCTGGGCGATAGATCAGATCTTACCGGTAGTGCCAATTACCCGTATGAATGAAGAACCCACGGTGACCTGTTCCATTGCCGATATTACCTGTGACAGTGACGGTAAAATTGACAATTTCATCGGTGAAGATGGCGTCGCACCTACCATCAAAATGCACGAGCTCAAGCCGGATGAACACTATTACATTGGTTTATTCCTGACCGGCGCCTATCAGGACGTTATGGGCGATATGCACAATTTGTTTGGTCGCCTTAACGAGGTTCACATCTTTAGTTATGACGATGATCCGGAAGATTTTTACATCGAAGAGATCGTGCGTGGCTCCTCGGTGGAGCATGTGCTTAACATCATGCAGTACCATCCCAAGACCATGGCTCAGGATGTCAAACGGGTGATCGATAAGAAGATCTCAGATGGTGAATTAAAACCACGGGACGGGGTAAAGTTAATCGACTTTTACGAAGCTTGCCTTGAAGGTTACACCTACCTGAAAACCACCAGTTAAAATAGGCAACGGCTCTGCAAATCAGGGCCGTTTTTTGTTGAATCTACGCTTCTTAATTTGGACCGGAATTATTTAATGGTGCCATGGCAGTGTGGTACAACTATGAAATTTTCAGTAAATTAGAAGACTCAGAACAGTTTCCCTGCAAGGATCTCGAAAATGAATGAACTGGAATTTGCCGCCGTCTCCCCCTGTGATTATGCTGACGGACTGCCCCGCGAGCAGTTTATGCATTACCACATCAAACCGCTGTGGCACAAAATACCCCGCATCGCCGGTCCGGCCTTCACCGTAAAATGCGCCCCGGGTGATCATCTGATGCTGCACGCTGCGATATACGAAGCCAAACCGGGCGATATTATTGTTTGCCAGGCTGATGAGAAATTTGCAGTATCTGGCGGAAATGTTTGTGCCATCGCCCAAAAACGCGGTATTGCCGGGTTTGTTATTGACGGCGTGGTCAGAGACATTGAAGAGGTCAGAGACATTCAATTCCCCATTTTCGCCCGCGGAGTTTGCCCTAAACCCGGTGCTAAAAAAGTCAAAGAACCACTGAACCAGACTATCCAGTGTGGCGGTGTCACCGTGCATCCTGGTGATATAGTGGTAGCCGATGAAGAAGGCATTGCAGTATTGCCCAAAGCACTGGCCGCGGAAGTTTATGAAATCGGCAAAAAACGCCGGGACAAAGATGCCGCTCTGAGCCTGGAGCAGTGGCAAGCCAATCACGAGCAGCTCATCAAAGACAAATTGGCGTCACTTTAAAATGCTCCCCGGGTGATTGTGTAAAAAACATTCACTCAGTTATATACAGGGCGAGAGTATGAGTGCTCTTTTAGTGTCCAGAAACTAATAATGTTCATTTGGAGATAAACCAAAACTGATTCGTTTGCGGCGTCGGTTCCGGCAAAATTTGTTCGGAGTACTGAACCTAATCACCCTTTACGCGCAATAAACTGCGACATCAGTTAAAACAACGATGAGAGATATCAGGGATGATATCTCAATCAATGCCGAGCACAGGGACGTGCTGTCATTGATGGTCGTCGTTGTTCTGATGGCGAAGTTTATGCTTTTGCGCGTCAGGGGCTGCGGGGGATTCTTAAGGGGGGCGCAGCCCGGTCCCCTTAAGGCGCAGTCGGCGCCCCGACAAGGATTTCAATCAAATGATAATGATTGAATTAGGCCGCGGAGCCAAAAATAATTAGGCTTTGGCTAGGGTTATACTATGTCTGAGTGTCTATCAAAAATCGTCCGCGAACTTGCCCTGGTAGCTATAGCACTTTACAGGCAGCTAAACCTAAGTTTTTTGGTCATATATTTCTAGTAGTGGAGCTTTACTCTGCTCCAACATTTTTTCAGACATTGAATCACACAATGATTTAGACTCGTCATTAATTTCAATTTTAGATTGATCACTGAGAAGCTTATCTAAATTTCTTGCAATATTCTTGGTAGCAGATACAAGATATTCTTTAACTTCTTCCATATCTGCACCTTCATCTTCAAGTTGCTTAGATAAGTTTAAAATATCTTCCGCAGCCTTTACTGTGATTGGAATTTTGGCAATTTCTCCATTATTTGAAAACTCAGATATAAAAAAGGCTGATGCAGCCATTAAAACATGTATTAAGATTTTAATGGCCTCTGCTTGACCTGTAATTTTTGTCCACAAACTTCCACTTTCTATCGTTATAATTTCTATTGGATGATCTACCTCACTTTTACCCAATAGTTTTAAAATTTCGATATATATCTCATTTAAAGCAAGCAGTTTGCTCCCGAATCTTTTTAAATCTCTTACATCGGGTAAATACAAATCAATAATCTTAATTTCTTCAGAAATGCTTGAAACACTCGAATGAACAAAATACGACTCCAGTAAACTATTCAGAACCTCAATAACTGATAACAATTTTTGTGCGGATACACTTAATTCATAGCCACTGGATAGGGAGTACTTTCTAGTATGAATTTCATACAATTCGGAAAACGATGAAATAAAGGATTTTAGTTCATGCAAACATCCCTTGATACTCACTCCCTCAAATCTTAGTACTTTTTCAATCTCTTCGATATTCTGAGCCAGTTTATACGATTCAATAATGATTACTGACGCGCTAAATTTCTTTTCTTCATTAAACAACTGAGTAAGTTTATTCCTCAGAGTGCTTTTTAAGGATGCTGCATGAGGTGAATCTTCAAATACTGCCGCAGAGTTATCTATCATTAACTGAGGAGCTTGCGACAGCAACTTAAGTAATTTAATAAATTCAGGGATGCTTTCAGGGCTTATTGCTTTATAGAGATTACTATAAGCTTTGTTAACGTTCTTTTTATTCATGACTTTCCATAGCTAGCCAATTGCGGATAACTTTCAACTCCTTTTGTTCTAACACGATTTAATCTTACAAGGTAGTATTTCCAATAAAAATGCTTTCAATTTTTAATAGATTAGGCTGATTTTCTGGCCAGTAAAAACGCTGTGGTGTCGTCGGCTGACAAAGGTCGGCTAAAGTAGTATCCCTGAATCATATCGCATCCCATGCTTTTCAGTTGTGTTGCCTGCTCCTTGTTTTCGACACACTCAGCTATGAGACTCAAACCCAGACTTTTACCCAATGTAATAATCGACTGAATAATCCCGTCGTTGATGGTATCAACCCCCATCTGGCGCACAAAGCTGCCGTCAATCTTCAGGGTGCCGACCGGTAAATCCCGCAAGTAACTCATACTGGAATAACCCGTGCCAAAGTCATCCACAGCAATGTTAATGCCCATTTGCCTTAACTGTTCCAGGACTTTTATGGCGTGTTCAGTATTGGATATAAAAGTGTTTTCAGTGATCTCAATCTCCAGACAACGGGGAGAAAGTTGCGTTCTGTCCAGGATCTGGGTGATTTGCTCAACGGCGCTGGGATGCATAATGAAGGACGCCGGCAGATTAACCGCTACCCGCGTGCGTTCACAGCCCTGCTCTTGCCACACTGCATTTTGCGTACAGGCTTCTTCCAGTACCCACAAGCTCAATGAATGCATCAGACCAACATCTTCAGCCACCGGTAAAAACTGTACCGGATTCAATAAACCCAATTCCTCATCCTGCCAGCGGATCAGTGCCTCTATGCCACAAACGCGGCCTGTTTCGGTGCAAATTTGAGGTTGATACACCAGGTGAAAGCTCTTGTTTTCCAGTGCCAGACGCAGCTTGTGTTCCAACGTCAGACGTTCCATCGAGCCGTCAATCATGTCGTGTTCAAAAAAGCAGTACTGACTCAGGCCTTTCTCTTTCGCGCGGTACATGGCGACATCAGCGTGTCGCAGCAAGGTAGAGGAATCCTGACCATCCTCGGGAAAGCGGGCGATACCGATACTGGTGGTGATGTGCAGTTGGTTGCCGGATAACTCAATAGGTTCGCTCAGGGTAAAAATGATTTGCTCTGCCAGTGGGATAATATCTTCTTTGTTGTGCAGGTGTTCCAACAGGACAATAAACTCATCGCCTCCCCAGCGACATACCGAATCTGCTTTGCGCACCACCGAAGAAATCTTTTCTGCTACCTTGACCAGCAATTCATCACCGACGGAATGCCCCAGGTTGTCGTTAATGTATTTAAACCTGTCCAGATCTAAAAACATCAAGGCCATCTGGGAATTTTCACGGCTGGCGTTATCAATGCCGTGATTGAGCCGGTCCACCAGCAGGTGTCGGTTCGGCAATTGCGTTAATGCATCGTAATTAGCGCGATTGAATAACTGTTCGGTGCGCAGTGCCACCAGCGACTCGAGACGTTCACTGTGCGCGTGTAACTGCTTTTCGTGCTGTTCTATGGTATCCAGCATACTGTTTACCCCGGTGATCAGGGTCCCCAATTCATCACTGCCTTTCGCTCTTACCCGGCGGTTGTAGCGACGATTACGGGCCACATAACCCACCAGTTCCACCAGCTTGTTCATGGGAGCGGCAATAAAAGACTGCAAGCGCCAGTGCAAAAAGAAAGACACCGCAATACTGACCACAAACACCAGGAATAAGATCAGTAAATAATTGAGCCGCTGATCAGACAGCGCATTGCTTTCTGAGACAATCAGTACATAACCTATTACCTCATTATCCATTCTGACCGGTTGATACACATGCAGCAGCGAATCCAGCACCTGTGCCCGTTCCTGTAACGATTCAAATCCGGGTAGTTTCATGTCCGGGCTGCGCTGATAGGAGGCAAAGGTCTGCTGTTCGCTGTCCAGTAACAGTGCGTATTGAGTAGCCGGAAATGCACGTAGCGAGCCTAACAGGTTATTGGCGGTTTCATGATCGCCAAATAACAGCGCAGAGCGGGAAGTTTCAGCGATTAGCTGTGCCTTGCCTCGCAGATTTTCCAGCAAGGTGTTTTTGTGATCTGCGATGAATTTTCCGTACAACAGAATGGAGGCCAGTATCAGGGTGATACTTGTCACAATAGTGGCGACCAATAATTGCTTTTTGAAAAAAGACAATTGTTTGTACCAGGAAAATAACTTATTCATCAACGCTTTATCCGGGCCAGTTTTAACAACTCCGAACTGGCTTCTAACTCTAATTGTTGTAATTGTTGCAGGTCTACTTCAAAGCGTAGCCGTTTTCCTTCCTCATAAAAAGAAAAAGTCGCGATATTCTGATGAAATCGGATGTCAGAAGACACCACCAGGATCTCTTTCAGCAATTCAGGATCTGGCCTGGCCTGCTCCCCGAAATAAGCTAAATCACAGCGTGTGCCCACATCATACGGCAGTACCTCAACAGCCCATTGCTGTTTGCCTATCGTCTGTCCCTGCACCATTTCCCGCAAAAAAAGGAGCAATGGATTATGTTTGTTCAGACATATGACAACGATTTTTCGCGAGGATCGGCGATCGAATTCAGGCCAGTCAATGAACTTGGTAAAATTAAACACATAAGCCGCTTTAAGCTTGTCCAGTCGGGACAATGCATCGTATTGATCTTGTTGCGCAACCGCTGGCAAAGTCAGCAAACCCGCAGCCATCACGAGAATGGAACGACGTAGGTGTGTGCAAAAGCGCGACGTTAGCATGAGCCAGCCTTACAGGGTTCTGGAGAGCATAACAGCACCGCGCCAACGCTCCTGTGGCTGAGGGCCATTGAGGTGCTGATATAGGGGCTTGGCAAATTCCACAGACAGATTCATATCCGCACTGTACTGCCAGGCAAAACCAACACTGGCTAACGCCTTACGCCCACCATACATATCCGGATTCGTAATGCCTGCCGGATAGGGAAAGGCCGTTGCCACCAGAAGTGATTCATCGGCCCCATGGATACGATCAGTATGGCTTAACTCAACCCCCAATGCCACATTGACACTGTCACTAATGGGCCGCTGATATTTAGCTTTAACACTGTATCGATTTCCCAGCCGATAGTGGCGGTCGTTTTGTCCGGTGCGAATATTCGCCGCAACATCGACCCTGACATCATGGGCGCCGGTGAGCCGGTAACTCAAGGCAATGGGGAAATCCCAGGTACCTGAACCCAGTTGCATGGTGTAGGGCAATTGCTGCTCACCCGGGGCTCTGGGTGTATCCCCCTGTTCATCTATGGAACCCACCGGCAAACTAAGCCCCAGATTGGCGTGTAAGCTCTCATCGGGATCGGCGTACAATCTGAATCTGGTGGCCAGGGTAATATCCCCGATGCCATGGGTTTTCAACAAAAATTGCTGATACCCTGGCACAATTGAGATGTGAGCGGTTTCCTGCTGCACATACGGCAAAGCCAGACTTACCCGCCAACGCTCCCGCCATTGATAATTGATGCCAAATATAGTGGCGCGTTGTTTTATCACAGTGGGCACTACGGGAAAGTTCTTCGCGCTACGTACTTCGCCACCAGGCACAAACAACACCTCGTCCAGGCTTAATGTCTCTGAACCGTCCAGATAACCTTCAAATTGCGCCTGTTGATAACGCAAAGACCAGGACCAGCGTTTGTGAGTTTGGGGAGTTTCTTCAGTGGACAGGGTCAACAATTCTTGCAGGCTCATTTCAGCGAATTCAGCCGGGGTAGTCTGAGCAAAAACCAATGCTGGCAATAACGAAAAACAAACCAGTAAAGCGTGACGGGCACCCGCAAAAATGACCAAGCAAAACCTCATAAATTAGAATCGGTGACACATCCTCTGTACTTATCATTCCAGCCACCAAGACTAACTCAATCCCTCATTTCAATGCACTAAAAAATACCGTAAAAGTCGCGATATCAGGCTTTTTTGGCGGCGAACTGAAGATAATTTACCGAAACATCGTTACTTTTTCGCCATACTTTGGTCAACGGGTTATATTTTAATCCCACCTCAGAAAAAACATCACATTGACCTGGTTGCAACATCGCCTGCAGCTCCAGGGGCTTAACAAAGGCTTTCCAGCTATGTGTGCCTACGGGCAACATGCGCATCACATACTCAGCACCGACAATGGCTACGATATAGGATTTAATTGTGCGGTTCAGCGTCGCCAGTACCAGTAAGCCTCCCGGTTTTAGCAAACTGCAACAATCATCCAAAAGGGCTTGTTGATCAGGCACATGCTCAATCACTTCGGTATTAATCACAATATCGAACTGACGATTATCCTTTAATAGCGCATCAGCCAGACAGTGACGATACTCAATTGCCAACCCGCCTTGCTGTGCATGTCGTTGGGCTACTGCAATGCTCATGGCACTGGCATCAACACCGGTTACCGTCATGCCAAGCCTGGCTAACGGTTCACACAGTAAGCCACCACCACAACCGACATCCAGCGCATTTAACTTTGACAAATCGCACCCTGAAAAATAGTGTGTTATTTGCTGTTCAATCAGCTTCCAGCGACAGGCATTAAAGGCCAAAACCTGTTGGTACTGCCCGTTGGGATCCCACCACGACGCCGCCAGTTTATCGAACCGGGCAATTTCAGCAGTGTTTGTGTTGTCTTTTTCTACAAAGGTTAATCGGCTTTTATCCAGCATGTTTTCGCCTGTACAAAAAAGGGCGACTCAATGTCGCCCTTTCAAACTTTTAAAGCTATTCGGTATTTACGCAGCGGGTTTGTGCTCAACCGCTACCGGAACTTCATCGCTCAGTAAGTTCAAATCAAAGTCGTATTCGTCGACTCTGACTGCCACACGTCGTTTAGCATCATAATCTAATACGGCGTCAGCATCAGCCTGGTTCAGTACACCGCGTTTTTGCATTTCCGCAACTATGGTGACGAAATCAGAACCCGGAGCCACTGGCTCTTTGCGCAACGCTTTTTGGATATTGCGCAAAATCGGCATTACGGCGTGTTTGGCGATAAATGCCTGATAGTTAATGTCATAACCATCACCCGCTTTGGTTTCTACCAGATGGGTAATTTCGTTGCGGAACGCGTTGTTCTGCAGACTGACTTCTGACAACTCACGCACCAAATCATCAGAAATGGCATGCGTACTGTTGCTGTAAGTTGCCGTTAACAAACGCATCAGGCCACGTACTGCAGTGTTCGGGAAGTTAGCCACAAACGCTTTTTGCGCTTGCTCTGCCTGTTGTAAGGCCCACTGAATGCCGTATTCAAAATAAGGCTTAGCATCGGCACGATTAGCTTCGCTGACTTTAGCTTCGTAAAAACGAATCGCCGCCATCGACATGTAACCATAGCTCATCATGTCACCCAAACGCGCAGACAACATTTCCGCTTTCTTCAGATCACCACCTAACACCAACAATGCCAGGTCAGCCATCGTCGCCAGGTTAGAGGCTACCTTGTTCAGGCGCTTCTCGTATTTAGCCACTTCAGGCAATTTAGCCGTGCTGCCACGCAGGAATGGCAAATAGCTCTTACCCATACTACGGAAAGCATTCGCCACACTGAATCCGATGGTTTTTCTCAGTAATTTGTTAAATTTCGCATCTGCGTCTTTCTCATTACTGTGAATCTGCTCCACCAGCTCTTTCATGTACGGATGACAACGCATTGTACCCTGACCAAAAATCATCAGACTGCGGGTCAGAATGTTAGCCCCTTCTACCGTGATAGCAATAGGCTGTGCTTTGTAGCCATTGGCCATGGTGTTTTGTGGACCCTGCTGAATGGCCTTACCGGCGGTGATATCCATGCCGTGCTGCAGTACTTCACGACCCAGCTCCGTCATGTGGTATTTAGCCATCGCGGTCACCACTGAGGGTTTCAGACCTAAGCCCAGACCTTCAGTTGTCAATTGACGCATCGCTTCTAACAGGAAAGTTTTACCCGCCATGTCGGCCAGCTTTTCCTGAATACCTTCGAAACGACCAATTGGTACGCCAAACTGTTCACGAACAAAAGAATATTCGGTAGCCGCTTTGAACGCCGACTGAGCCGACGATGTACCCAGTGCTGGTAAGGAAATACCACGACCTGCACCCAGACAGGCAACCAGCATCTGCCAACCGCGACCGATGTTGTTTTGACCACCAATGATGAAGTCCATTGGAATAAACACATCTTTACCACGAGTGGTACCGTTGTAGAAACGCATCCCCATTGGATCATGGCGATTACCTAACTGCACACCAGGGTGAGATTTAGGGATCAAGGCACAGGTGATACCCAATTCGACTTTGTCTCCCAACAGTCCATTGGGATCCAGACATTTGAACGCCAAACCTAACACAGTGGCGATTGGCGCCAGGGTGATATAGCGCTTGTCCCAGGTCACAGACAGACCCAGTACTTCTTTGCCTTCCCACATACCTTTAGTCACAACACCAATATCGGGGATCGCACCGGCATCAGAGCCCGCATCAGGACCTGTTAATGCAAAACAGGGCATATCCTGACCAATGGCCAGTTTGGGTAACCAGTAATCTTGCTGTGCTTTAGTACCATAGTGCATGAGTAACTCGCCCGGACCTAAGGAGTTAGGCACCATCACAGTTACCGCAACAGCACAGCTGCGAGAAGCAATTTTCGACACAATGGTCGAGTTAGCATAAGGACTGAACTCCAGACCACCGTAGGCTTTTGGAATGATCAGGGCGAAGAATTTATTCTTGCCTAAAAAGTCCAGAATATCTTGCGGAACATGAACACCGTCTTCCTGCAGACGATAATCATCAACCATTTCGATTAGTTCACGCAGAGGACCATCAATAAATGCCTGCTCATCTGCTGTTAATTTTGCCTGAGGCACGTTTCTCAGTGCCGCCATATCGGGAACGCCACGATAGACAGAAGCTTCCAGCCACACATCACCGGCGTCCAGCGCCTCTTGCTCAGTAACTGAAATTGGGGGTAAAACCTTCTTAAACGTTGTACGTATACTCATAATATTCACTCATCTGACATCCGACCAGTTGAAATGATTATGATAGAAAATGATTTTTGGATCAAAGTTTTTTAACAAATAATTCAAAAAATTGTATTATTTTTAAGCAAAAAGCCGCGCTAAGCGCCTGTAATAAACAACTGATTTACAATTGTTTTTAGTGCTTTAAGAGGGACTTTAGAAATTGCTGCCTGGAGGCGTTTTTGAGCCTAGTCAGCAAGCCATATTGGGCTAATTTTGCACCCTGAATTGGCGAAAAAGAGGCATAAGAGCTACCGACAAGGTAGCTCTGAAAAGATAATCAGGCGGACAATGACATGTTTTCGCCCAGCTTTTTCAGGCGACCGTTTTTAATGCCATAGATAAAACTGTGCACGTTCAGCTCCTGTCCGGCAGCTTTGGCCGATTTAACCACTGAGGTTCTCAAAACGTTATTTGCCTGCTCGATAACATTGATTTCGCACATGCGATCATCTCTGGCTTCGCCTTCCAGACCGTCTAGTTCTTGGGCGTACTTACCCGCAACATCCTGAATGTGCCCTAACCAGTTGTCGATAAGTCCCAGCGGTTCGCCTTTCAGCGCCGCGGTGATCCCGCCGCAACCGTAGTGCCCACAAACAATAATATGCTGTACTTTGAGCACATCAACGGCAAACTGCAATACTGACAAACAATTCAGATCAGTGTGAACCACCATATTGGCCACATTGCGATGTACAAATAACTCTCCCGGTAACAGGCCCACGATCTGATTAGCAGGTACGCGACTGTCGGCACAGCCAATCCACAGATATTTGGGTTTTTGTTGTTTGGATAACTTGTCAAAAAACTCGGGGTTTTCTCTGTCGATTTCTTCCGCCCATTTGGCATTGTTATCGAGTAGTAACTGAATGTCCTGCATTTATACCTTCATATTTACGTGCGACTTTGCGGCAAAGTATAACCTGGATAAGTACACATGAAAGCTCGGATCTGTCTAACCCATAGCTGACTGATTTAACCATGAAAAGCAGAATTTTACCCGGACACAGTTGCCGGATAGCAATCAACTGCTATACCTGGATCTCCCACTTGTGAATACATGGAGCAATTATGCAGCTATTAAACTATCTGAATTTTAAAGGACAATGCGAAGACGCAATTAACTTTTACCAAAAAAGCTTAGGTGCAGAAGTGATTATGCTGATGCGCTTTCAGGATATGCCACCCGAAGAAAGCGAAGCGTGTCAGATGCCGCCGGGATTGGACGAGAAGATCATGCATGCTGAACTGCAGTTTGGTGAAACCCGGGTCATGATGTCTGATAGCCCGGAATCCGGCGCCGCAGAGTTTAAAGGATTTTCACTATCAATAGCCGCAGACAGTGTTGAGTTGGCAGAAAAATACTTTTTTGCTCTGGCAGAAGAAGGCAAGGTCACTATGGCGTTGGCGCCGACATTTTGGGCGAAAATTTTCGGTATGGTAGAAGATAAATATGGCGTCAGCTGGATGGTAAATGTTGACAGCGATGAGATGCCGTCAATGTAATAATCCCCTCCCTGGCCCGGATAATACTGACCAGAGCGCGTTGACCTTTGCTGCACGAAATTTGTTCCAGATATAAGCGCTTTAATCGCGGAACAGGCCTACAGGCCTGGTGGTTCTAAGTCAAAGGGCTGTGACAAAGAGTAAAGCGCTTATATGACGAACCTTGCGGGCAGCGCCTGTGTGTAATTATCTGCGTTAAATGCTTTTGATTTATCCCTACATGGATGTCGGTGATTAGAATAACGCAGGAGCAGTTATCAAGAGCCACCAGACCTTCAAGCATTCACCTTGTCTACCAAATGCTGTTGGAACAGCATAGAACAGCTTTAGCTGGCCTGCGAAGCAGGTGAGCTACAAGGAATTAGCAAATAAATTACACACAGACTGCTGCAAAATTGTACCGAAAAGTTCAACACACTCTAGTGCTTAGCCATATAATCCATGGTCAGGTTTGTCAGTAGTTTTACGCCCAGTTTCATACCTGAGTCATCCACATAAAATTCCGGGGTATGGTGTGCCGGAGCCTCTTTCACCGGGACATCCAGCGGTTTACCACCTACAAACAGGTAAAGCCCTGGGATCTCCTTCTGGAAGAAAGAAAAGTCTTCAGCGCCGGTCGTCGGTTTGCGACTGGTGACATGGTCTTTACCGGCAGTCCGCACCAGGGTATCTACCATATCTGCCATCAGCTCGGGATCGTTGTACGTCACCGGATAATTGTAATCCAGTGGTAGTGTCACTTCCGCCGTCGCCCCCATACTTTCAGCTATCGCTTTCACTTTGCGCGGTAAAGACTCATAAATGTGTTCGCGCGCCGCATCATTGAGGGTACGAATAGTCCCTACCATTTCCACTTCATTGGGAATAATATTCGAGCGCACGCCCCCCTGAATTTTCCCAATGGTGACTACAGCGCCATCTTCCACCAGTTCCAGCTCCCGACTTACGATAGTCTGCAGCCCCATAATAATCTGAGCCGAAGTCACCACCGGATCGACACTCAACCAGGGATAGGCACCATGAGCCTGCTTGCCTTTAACTACCACTTTAAAAGGGTCCACCGCAGCCATAATCCCCCCAGCGCGGTATGCCACCGTGTTGACATCTAAACCGGCCCAGATGTGCAGTCCAAAGATCACATCTACATCCGGGTTTTTCAGCACTCCTTCTTCTACCATCACCTCAGCCCCACCGCGCTCTCCGGCAGGTGCGCCTTCTTCGGCAGGTTGAAAAATAAACTTCACCTGGCCTTTGAGTTCCGATTTTTTACTGGCCAGTATCGTGGCAGCGCCCATTAACATCGCCATATGCGTATCATGGCCACAGGCATGACTGACCGGCACTTCGTTGCCGTTGTACTCTCCTTTGGCGGTGGATTTCCACGCTAAATCGTTGCTTTCCAGTACCGGCAGACCGTCCATATCAGCCCGCAAGCCAATCACAGGTCCGGGTTTCCCGCTGTCTAAAATGGCCACAACGCCGGTTTTCGCCACCCCGGTTTGCACCTCAAAGCCCAACTCTCGCATATAGTCGGCAATATATTTGGCGGTTTCGAACTCCCCGTTAGACAGTTCCGGATGCTGATGAAAGTGATGTCGCCATTCGATAACCTTGGGTTCAATCTCATCGGCCACCTGAGCAACATCCGCGCTCACCTGAAGAGACATTGCAGCAGCAATGCCCAGTGCGATTTTTTTTATCATTTTTATTGTCCTGCTGTTGGGTAGAATCAGTCTGTTTCTGATACTAACCGCGTAGCCCCGACAGACTCAACTAAATTTACATGCAGTCAGCCTGAAAGACGGTAGCAAAATTTATGTTTTTTTTAGTTTGCATAGATATTCATTTTATCTTCGTCAGACGAGGGTTTTCAGCTCTCTGGTGGACAAACCGGTATAAAATTTCATTGTGCCTGCATGTCTATTTTTTTCTGAAAAAGTGGGCATATCGTGCATTATTGCTATGCTTTTAGACATTTGGTAGCGTGGTGAAATCATGGCATTCGGTCGCTACCTCAGGCCTAACGCCAATCAATTCAACAGGACACATTTATGACTAAGTCAGTGCCGGAACAAACTTCACGTACCAATGCAAAAGATTCAGATGCCTTTGATATCTTCAATCTTCGTCATTATGTAGGCCCAAATCCCGATCTGTCCTGTGAAGCCCTGGCCTTTGACTTTGCCTTCACCGGTCACCCCAAACCCATTCCGTTAAACGATTTACACTCCGTCATCGCGGAACGACTTCCGGAGCTGGCAACCCAGGAATTTCAAAGCTATCAACAATTGTTTGGGCAAACCGTTTCTGCCATTAATCGCCTGGATCTGAATCTTCATATGAACAAACTGGAAATTCAGGAAAAGGAACAGGGCGCAAGAATCGCCTTTCAGGTGGTTCACAAAACCACCTCCTGGAAAGTGGTCTATTTTGTCTGGGACTGGTTTGAGTATATCTGCGATCCGGATAACAATGACTTTGACTATGATGCGCAATTTTCAGAATTACAGGATTCCTTTAACCGCTCGGTATTTGGCGGCCCTACCTCATACAGTTTGCTCAAAGCGGCGGCCAAAAAACACATCCCTGTTACCTATCTCTGGGATGAAGGCTTATTCCAATATGGTTATGGCAAAAACATGGTCAGAGGTATCGCCACCACCTTTGATGTGGACAGCCACGTGGACTCCGACTTCACCTGCCGCAAAGACGATTGCAAAGCCTTTTTGGCGGAATACGGTTTCCCGGTGCCCGAGGGCGAAGTGGTGTTTGAACTGGAAGAAGCCATCGAAGTGGCAGAAGATATCGGCTATCCGGTCGTTTGCAAGCCGGTTGTGGGTCACAAAGGCATTGGTGTAACCGCCAACATTGAAAACGAAGATCAATTGCGCAAAGCCTTCCTCAATGCGATTGCCGCTGTACCGGAAGGCGAGCCACAATCAATTATTATTGAAACCTTTATTCAGGGCAGCGATCACCGCATATTGTGCGTAGACGGTGAATTTGTTGCGGCGGTTAAACGCGAACCGGCCTATATTGTTGGTGACGGTGAATCCACAGTGATGGAGCTGATCAACATCGAAAACGGCAAAGAAATACGCGCCGATACCGCCACCTCGCCACTGGGTAAAATCCTCACAGATGATGTAATGGACAACACTCTGGAGGACGCGGGCCTGCATCGGGACTCAGTGGTCGAGCGCGGTGAAAAAGTCTTTTTGCGCAAAGTAGCCAACTTATCGTTAGGCGGTGTCAGTGAGGATGTAACCGATATCGTGCACCCTGAAATCATCGCCATGAGTCGCGCTATTTCCCAGCATTTCAAACTCACGGTATTTGCGCTGGATGTGATCACCGACGACATAGCCAATGACTGGAAACCCAGACAAGGCCAAAAGCGCGCCAATTTTGGCATCATTGAAATCAATGCCGCTCCCGGCATTTACATGCACCTCAAGCCTGCTTACGGTCGCTCAATCGATGTACCCACTCGTATTATCGAAACCTTCTTTGATGAGAGTCTCGACGCCCGCATCCCCATTCTGACCTTTAATAAACTCAGCAAACCTGGCATGAAACGCATTATCGATTATGTTATGCATCATGACATCTGCCGCTACCCTGCCGGCGTGTGTACGGAAGGCATGTTCCTGAAAAAACACGAGTTTCCGGTGAACCCGGATTACAACGCTAATATGCGTAATGTACTCAGAAATCCGCGGGTGGAAATGTTGCTGGCCGAAATGCCGCTGGCGGTATACGAAACCGAGGGGATGTATTACAACAGCTCAGATCTATTGGTACTGGAAGATCCCAACGAAACCGAAATGATTCTTGCTGAAGACATGGAGCCCGGCGCTATCGTGATGATCCGGATTGGCAATGACGTTGAAGTAAGACGCGGTGACAAAGAACCAGAAAAGATGCAGGTGGAATTTGAAGACGAGTTTCATTCCCTAATCCTGCATGAAATCAAAGCGCATTTTGGCAAAAAAATGATTCTACAACCGGCTCCCTTGTTGGGAAGCTAGGCTAAAAGCAGTTTAATTAGCAAATTGGATGTTTAAATTAATGCACAACAATAAAGGCACACTCACTTTAATCGGAGGCGCTGAAGACAGACAAAGTAACACCGGAGTTTTACAAAAACTGCTGGAAAAAACCCAACCTAAAACGATCGCTGTTATTCCAACGGCGTCCATGTATGGCTATGAGTTAGGCGATGAATACAGAGCCTGTTTCCGTCGTCTGGGTGTGGACAACATAGAGATATTAGATATCAAAGAGCGTCGGGATACCGAAGAAGCACGTTATTTGGACATTGCCCGGACAGCTGACCTGATCTTCTTTACCGGTGGTGATCAGGTGAAACTGGCTCATGTATTTTTACACACAGGGTTTTTACAAGTGATCAAAGATCGGTATTTTCAGTCCGGTCTGCACCTGGCGGGTACCAGTGCCGGCGCTATGATCATGAGTGATCCATTGATCTACGACGGCGACGACAAAGACTTTCAAAAAGGCGCAGTGTTTTTTGAACCGGGATTTGGTGTCACCGCCAGTATTACCGTGGACACCCACTTTATGGAGCGTGGCCGAATCCCGCGAATTTGCGCCTTTCTGGCCTCCGGACACAGCAAACGCGGCATCGGTGTTGGCGAGAATACCGCAGCCTTTATTACCCCGGATGACAAGCTGGAAGTGTTTGGTGCCGGCATTGTGGTCATGTTTAACGCCGACCAAATGCGCTACTCCAACTTTCACGATATTAAAGAAAACGAACTGGTGGATGTGGATAACATCGCCACGTCGTTTTTAGTGCAGGGCTCGCGATTTGATATGACGAAATGGGCGCAGATTAAGCCTTCAAGACGCAAGAAGATTATTGCGGCTTCTTAAATCTGGGTTAATGTCATTGAAATAGTTAGGGAAGCAATAAGCGCCAGGTATCTCTTAAAATGTCCTTTACTGTTATACTGACGATAACTCTCAAAGATTAAAAACGATAACCATGGATAAAAACCTACAAGATCTGCTCAATCAACCCGCTGAGCAGCGCTATAACTATCTGATCAATCAGGTCAAGAAGCATCAACAGTTGTGGATTTTGGCAGATGATGTGGGTGCGGTGATGTTTAACAGTGAACAGGAAGACTGTATCGGTGTCTGGCCAGAAGAAGCGATGGCAAAATTATGGTGTACCGATGACTGGGCCCATTGTAACCCTATGCCGATTTCTGTAGAAAAGTGGCTACAAGACTGGACGCCAGGTCTGGAAGACGACGAAGTATCTGTTTTGGTAATGCCGGATGAAAACGACGAAGGTTTGGTGATTGAACCCTGGGAGTTGGCTGAACGATTAGGTTAACTTTGTAACTGGCGTCGAATTTCTCGCGGGTTGCATCCCACCGCCTTTTGCATCGCTGTACTAAAATGAGCCAGCGATGCAAAACCCATGTTCATGGCAATATCGGTTATTGATTGATTATCCATTAACCGGACCAGGCCTAAACTCAACCGCAGCATTAAGCGATACTGGTGCAAACTCATGCCAAAAACCGCTTTAAATACCCGGCACAGATGAAACGCTGAACTGTTTAATTGCTTTGCTATCCAATCCACTGAAATATTATCTTCCGGACATGTTGCTATCATCTGTTGCGCGCCATTAGCCAGCGCCTGCCAGGCATTGCGCTTTTTCGCTGACAGACAGGCAATATTACTGTCTGTTTGCAGGGTTAATACACAGTCCAACAATAGCAGTCCTTGTTCATAACCCGCCTCCGCACTTAATTCCCCGTTTCGTAAGGCGCTAAGTAGCTTAAGCTGCGTCAGAAAAAGCTTGGGTTGTATGGTTATCTGATCCAGGTTCACTGCGTTTTCGGACACCTGAAAATCCCGAAAATCACTCAACTGCAATGCCTGATAAAAATCCTTTGTTGTAAATTCAAACCAGTGACATTGATCACCTCTGGGGTCCAGTGCCTGGCGTTGATAAGGTTGCACACCATCATAAATATTGACCCGGGTGGCATCCGATAAAAACGGCTTAGCATAGGCTTTTTCAATGTAAGTGGGTGTCACAGGAAACACTAAAGTGGGCAAAGAGATTGCACCGGCAATAGTAAAGTCCGGACTTGCAGCAGGACAACTGAATCGCCCGATTTTCATTTTCGGATGATCCAATAGCAACTGACTGTAACCCGAACACTGCGCCTCTGACGTCATTTTTGAGCAATAATTTGGAAGTTTTTATTTATGTTACAGACTAAGATAGCAGCTATTAGACAAAAACAGGTAGCCACAACATGAAAGTGTTATTTAACGTCCTATTCCTGGTTTTCATTTCCATGTCTGCCGGTGCCCAGCAGTCAGTACCTGATTGCACCTCAAAAGCGCACCGACAGTTTGATTTCTGGGTAGGCAACTGGGTAGTAAAAGACAAAGACGGTAACCTTCAGGGCTACAATAACATCCAGTTACTGCTTAACGACTGTACCCTGCAGGAAAACTGGCAAGGCGCCAAAGGCAGCAGCGGTAAAAGCGTTAATTTTTACGACCGTCAAACCCAAAAGTGGCATCAAACCTGGATAGATGCCACCGGAGGTGCACTTTATCTGGACGGCGGATTACAGGGAAATTCCATGATTTTAATAGGAACCCGCCCGGGCAGCGATGGTATCCCGGTACTACATAAGATTAGCTATACACCGCTGGAAGACGGTCAGGTAAAGCAACATTGGCAATATAGCCAGGATGATGGAAAAACCTGGCAGGATGCGTTTCTGGGCTTCTACAGCAGATCCAAAGTGAAAGATTAGCGTATTTTTTCTGGCTAATTTTGTATCCTTAGCTACACTCCTGAACTGGATAACAGGTACAGGGTGTAGCAATGGAAAAAAATCAAATTCAACAGTTTCACGACGAGGGTTATTGTTTAGTCGAAAATGGCCTTCCACAATCACTACTTTCCCGTTGGCAACATCTGGCCCAACAACTGGAAGAGCAGGCTGTTAACAGCCATAAAAACAATCAGCAACCTCACGGTGCCGCCATCGTACAGGACAAAGCCGGTCCCAGACTCATGCGCTACGATGATATTTTTGCCATAGATGCCGAACTGGTATTGGAGACCCTGGCCACACCGGCAATGTTGGACCTGACTAAAACCCTGTGCGGTAAAGGCAGTGTACCGGTACAAATGGATATACTCTATAAACAACAACACCCTCACCCGGTAATTAAATGGCATCAGGGCGCACAGCACAGTCGCGATTATCCTTACCTGAATGTCGGTATTTACCTGGATGATGCGCCGCGTGGTGATGGCTGTTTGCGTTATGTACCAGGCACACAACACAAACTCTACGATATCGAGGGCTTATCAAAAGAGCACGGCTGGGAAATCCCGGGCGTTGTTGAGCAACCGGCAAAAGCCGGGGATATTTTAGTTCAGGATATGATGATCTTACACGGCTCACAACCGAAACGCTCTCCAGGTGTCAGGCGCACCATCTACATTGAGTTGCGGCCGTGGCAATCTATTGTTGAATCAAAATCTCAATCTGACCATTGGGCTGAACTCAGAAAGCAATGGATGAGTTTAGTTTTGCAAAAAGATGCTGCCGCTATATGGCCACAACAATGGCGGGAGGATTATCCTGATGCGCCAGAAGTGCAGCTATTAGTTAACGAAATATTAGAGAGAAGGGAACCGCCTCAACCTGCGGTCTGGGGAACCTTTCCGGTGGAATCAAAAGATTACCCGGTACCAGAGGATATGCTGGACTGGTAGATATATGTGTCTTAAAAACAAGTATCAAAATGAAGGGTATTGTGTGGTTAAAAACGCCGTACCTTCTGCTTTATTAACCCGGCTGGATAACATGGCCAAAGCCCTGGAAAATAAGGCCTTGGCGCTATCCAGTGAACTGGATTTAGAGCAAGCGGCAGTGGACAGCCTTGAGGTACCCACAACGGTATTCAGGATAAATCATGTTTATCGCACTGAAGCTGCCCTGGTAAACCAATTATTAAGCTCACCCCAAGTCTATAAAGCCATAGTATCTCTTGGCGGTGGCGACATCATCCCTCTTGGTGTTGATATCAATTTTAAAAGTTCGCATGTTGCGGCCGTAGTGCCATGGCATCAAGATTCAATTCACGATGGCACAGCCCCTTATTTTGCCATGGGTGTGTATCTGGATGACGCTGATGAAAATGATGGCTGTTTGCGCTATCTACCCGGCTCTCATAAACAAAAACAAGATGTTCATCAGCTGGCATCGCAGCATGGTTGGAATATACCACAGCACCAACAAGTGCCAGTTACAGCGGGGGATGTGTTATTTCACGACGTTATGACATTGCACGGCTCAACATCTAAAGTCAGCCCGGGTTCCAGACGAACAATTTATGTCGAATTTCGACCTGCCAAAGAAATACTGGCGACAGGTTCACAAAGCGAAAACTGGGTAAATTTGAGAAAGCGTTGGATGGCACTGCTGCATGCCAAGGCCATAAGAATGAACGATTCAGATATGAAAGATGATTCCCATGTCAAAGAACTACCCTCAGAGTTTTACCAGGACTTATATGCCAACAGGGAAAAGCCTACGCCTTCTAACTGGGCGTTTCCCCCAGTGAAACGAGAAGATTATCCCTGAAACAAAAAACCCGGCACAGGCCGGGTTTTTTAATCTCTAAAATCAGCTTACTTGCGCATAGAGCGGATAACCCGCAACTGTGCGATAGCTTGCGCTAATTCGTGTGCCGCTTCGGCATAGTCAAAGTCAGAGCCTGGGTTAGCAATGTGCTCTTCAGCACGACGCTTGGCTTCCAGGGCTGATTGTTCGTCAAGCTCTTCACCGCGAATCGCCACATCAGCAAGAACAGTTACTGTGCCTGGTTGAATTTCCAGAACACCGCCGTTGATGTATATGTGGGCTTCTTCGCCATGTTGCTTCACTAAACGAACCATGCCGGGCTGTAAGGTAGTCAGCAATGGAGCGTGACCTGGATGAATACCCAGTTCACCTTCACTACCAGTCACCTGAAGATGTTCAACGCGACCAGAGAACAAACTCTGCTCGGCACTCACTACATCCAGATGTGTTGTCATAGCTGCCATATCCCCCTCCTACGGTGGACCCGGACTCAGGCGCATTGATTAACTCAATACGCCTGACCAATTACATATTCTTCGCTTTTTCTACAGCTTCTTCGATTGAGCCAACCATGTAGAAGGCTTGCTCAGGAAGGCTGTCGTATTCACCAGACAGAATTCCTTTGAATCCTGCGATAGTATCTTTCAAAGATACGTACTTACCCGGTGAACCAGTGAAGACTTCGGCTACGAAGAAAGGCTGAGACAAGAAACGCTGAATTTTACGAGCACGAGTTACGACCTGCTTGTCTTCATCAGACAGTTCGTCCATACCCAAAATTGCAATGATGTCTTTCAGCTCTTTATAACGCTGCAGTACAGTCTGAACGCCACGAGCAGTTTCGTAGTGTTCCTGACCGATTACCAGTGGATCCAACTGACGCGAAGTAGAGTCAAGCGGGTCAACTGCAGGGTAGATACCCAAAGAAGCGATATCACGAGACAGTACGACTGTTGCATCCAGGTGAGCGAACGTTGTAGCAGGTGAAGGGTCAGTCAAGTCATCGGCTGGTACGTATACCGCCTGAATTGACGTGATTGAACCTGTTTTAGTAGAAGCGATACGCTCCTGTAGTACACCCATCTCTTCTGCCAGAGTAGGCTGATAACCTACCGCAGAAGGCATACGACCCAGAAGTGCTGATACCTCAGTACCTGCCAGTGTATAACGGTAGATGTTATCCACGAAAAACAGAACGTCACGACCTTCGTCACGGAATTTTTCTGCCATCGTCAGACCTGTCAGTGCTACGCGCAAACGGTTGCCCGGTGGCTCGTTCATCTGACCATATACCAGAGATACTTTATCCAGTACGTTTGACTCGTTCATTTCGTGATAGAAGTCATTACCCTCACGAGTACGCTCACCCACACCGGCGAATACTGAGTAGCCGCTGTGCTCGATGGCGATGTTACGAATCAGTTCCATCATGTTTACGGTTTTACCTACACCGGCACCACCGAACAGACCAACCTTACCCCCCTTAGCGAACGGACATACCAGGTCGATTACCTTGATGCCTGTTTCCAGTAGCTCAATGGAGCTGGACTGATCTTCATAAGAGGGCGCTTCACGGTGAATAGACATACGCTCTTCTTCACCGATAGGACCTGCTTCATCAATTGGATTACCCAAAACGTCCATGATACGACCAAGTGTGGCTGTACCAACCGGCACCTGAATTGGACTGTTTGTATTTTCAACTTTGATACCACGACGTAGACCGTCAGTAGTACCCAATGCAATGGCACGTACAACACCGCCACCCAGCTGCTGCTGAACTTCAAGAGTCAAACCCTCGAGATCACCACCAGTGACTTTAAGTGCGTCGTACACTGCTGGTACTGCGTCTTGTGGAAATTCAATATCCACAACAGCACCGATAATTTGGACGACTTTACCCAGACTCATATTTAGTCTCCGTTAATTTATAAACCTTTGCCTACACCGCAGCAGCACCACCAACAATCTCACTGATTTCTTGTGTGATTGCGGCCTGACGTGCTTTGTTGTATACCAGTTGTAACTCATCAATAAGGTTACCGGCGTTATCCGTAGCCGCTTTCATGGCTACCATGCGTGCAGCTTGTTCTGATGCTGCGTTTTCAACGACGCCCTGATATACCTGAGATTCAATGTAGCGAACCAACAATGTATCCAAAATCGGTTTTGGATCCGGTTCGTAGATGTAATCCCAGCGATGTTTTAAATCATCATCATCAGATTTTGGCAAAGGCAGCAATTGCTCAATTTCAGGTACTTGTGACATGGTATTTTCAAAACGATTGTTCACCAGGAAAATCTTATCCAGTTTACCTTCGTTGAATTGTTCCAACATCACCTGAACCAAACCTATAACATCACTGGCTGAAGGTGCTTCACCTAAACCGGATTCAGCAGCTAATACTTTGCCGCCGAAACGATTAAAAAAGCCGCAAGCCTTGGCACCAAGGGCCGCGAAATCAACTTCCACGCCTTTGCTTTGCCATTCCTTTACCGCTTTAGTGACAAGCTTAAACTCGTTGGTATTCAAACCACCGCACAAACCGCGGTCAGTAGAAATAACAATAAAACCAACGCGTTTAACTTCACGCTCTTCCAGATAGGGATGTTTGTATTCCAGGTTACCATGAGCAATGTGGCCGATAACCTTACGCATACTGACTGCATAAGGACGACTGGCAAGCATGCGATCTTGCGCTTTTTTCATCTTCGAAGCCGCAACCATCTCCATCGCGCTGGTGATTTTTTGCGTATTCTTGATGCTGCCGATTTTGCCTTTTATCTCTTTACCGATTGCCATCATACTCTCCTGTGATTACAAGGAATGAAGCTGACGCTTCATTCCTTCGGGTTCATCACCACGTTTGTGTTGACTTGAATTTCTCTAAGGCCGCAGCCAAAGCACCTTCAATGTCTTTGTTGTAATCACCAGAAGCGTTGATGTTGCCCATCAGCTCAGCTTCTTCACTGTTCATGTAAGAGTGTAAAGCCGATTCAAAATCCAGAACCTTGTTCAGTTCGATGTCTTTCAAAAAGCCTTTTTCTACTGCGAACAGAGAAACCGCCATATCAGCAATGGACAGAGGCGCATACTGCTTCTGCTTCATCAGCTCGGTTACGCGCTCACCATGCTCTAACTGAGCACGAGTGGCTTCATCAAGGTCAGATGCGAACTGCGAGAAAGCCGCCAATTCACGGTACTGAGCCAATGCCAAACGGATACCACCACCCAGCTTTTTGATGATTTTAGTCTGAGCTGCACCACCAACACGAGAAACTGAGATACCGGCGTTAACAGCAGGACGAATACCAGCGTTAAACAGGTTAGTTTCCAGGAAGATCTGACCATCTGTGATGGAGATTACGTTGGTAGGTACGAAAGCAGATACGTCACCGGCTTGCGTTTCAATGATAGGTAACGCAGTCAGTGAACCCGTTTTGCCTTTAACTTCACCGTTAGTGTAACGCTCTACGTAAACCGGGTTTACACGTGCAGCACGTTCTAACAAACGGGAGTGCAAATAGAAAACGTCACCTGGGTAAGCTTCACGACCTGGCGGACGACGTAACAACAATGAGATTTGACGATAAGCAACAGCCTGCTTAGACAAATCATCATAGATGATCAACGCATCTTCACCGCGGTCACGGAAGAATTCACCCATAGTACAACCAGAGTAAGGTGCCAGGTATTGCAGTGCTGCTGATTCAGAAGCAGAAGCTGCAACGACAATGGTGTGATCCATTGCACCGTGCTCTTCCAGCTTGCGCACTACGTTAGCAATAGTAGAAGCCTTCTGGCCTACCGCTACGTAGATACACTTAATGCCGGTACCTTTCTGGTTAATGATGGCATCAACAGCCAGAGCTGTTTTACCCGTCTGACGGTCACCGATAACCAGCTCACGCTGGCCACGACCGATTGGAATCATAGAGTCAACAGATTTGTAACCAGTTTGTACTGGTTGATCTACTGATTGACGGTCGATAACACCAGGTGCGATTTTTTCAACAGGTTCAAAACCTTCAGCGTCGATTGAACCTTTACCATCAATTGGCTCACCCAAAGTGTTAACAACACGGCCTAAAAGTGCACGACCTACTGGTACCTCAAGGATACGGCCGGTAGAGTTAACTTTTGTGCCTTCTTTTAAGTCTGCGTATGGACCCATGACAACTGCACCAACAGAGTCACGTTCCAGGTTCAATGCAATCGCGTAGCGATTGCCAGGAAGCTCAATCATTTCACCTTGCATTACATCTGCAAGACCGTGTACACGAATGATACCGTCAGTAACACTAACAATAGTACCTTCGTTGCGAGCTTCACTTACTACTTCAAACTGTTCAATACGTTTTTTGATCAGTTCTGCAATTTCAGTGGAATTAAGTTGCATGCCCTTTTTCCTCGTTATGCTTGTAACGCGTCCGTAAGACGGTTGAGTTTACTCTTAATGGAGCCGTCGATAACCATGTCACCAGCCTGGATTACAAAGCCGGCAATCAATTTAGGATCCACGTTACAATTCAGCTTAACTTTTCGTGCAAGGCGTTTTTCCAAAGACTGACTGATTTCCTGTTGTTGCGCATCGGAAAGGTCCGTCGCTGATGTAACATCAACGTCAATCTCTTTCTCGTATTCCGCTTTCAACTCAGTAAACAGTACCAAAATCTCTGGTAAGGCCTGTAAGCGCTTGTTTTCAGCCAAAACTTTAATAAAGTTTTGGCCATTCTCATTCAATTGTTCACCGCAAAGATTGATAAACAAATCCGCTAAGGTTTCTGCTGCGACAGCGCCGCTGAGCATTTCTTTAACAGTTTCGTTTTTGGCAACTTCTGCAGCAAAATGCAGCATATCCAGCCAGTCAGTGACGGCCTGATTTTCTACTGCGTAATCAAATGCAGCATTCGCATAGGGACGAGCAACGGTTGTCAATTCAGACATAGCTCAGTCTCCCTTATAGCTCGGTGACAAGTTTTTCAACAATGTCACTGTGTGCTGCTGAATCAATTTCACGAGCTAAGATACGCTCCGCGCCCACAACTGCCAGAGTTGCAACCTGTTTGCGAAGTTCTTCTTTAACACGATTACGTTCAGCTTCGACTTCGGCTTTACCTTGATCAATGATTTTGGCACGCTCTTCGTGACCGCGTTGAGTTTCCTCATCAACGATTTGTGTCGCGCGCTTTTTCGCTTGTTCAATGATGTCAGCCGCCTGTGCTTTTGCTTCTTTCATTTGCTCAGTTGCTTTTTTCTGAGCTAATTCGAGATCTTTCTCTGCGCGATCAGACGCAGCAAGACCATCAGCAATTTTCTTTTGGCGCTCTTCAATTGCACCCAACAGGTGGGGCCATACGTATTTCATACAGAAAAGTACGAATACGATGAAAGCAATTGATTGTCCAATTAGAGTAGCGTTGATATTCACAACCCCATCTCCTCTGTTCGTTAAAATCTAAGCCGTGTGTTTATACGAATTTCGGACCTTCAACGAACAGAATGTAAAGTGCAATAGCAACACCGATCATCGCGATCGCATCGATAAGACCAGCTACGATGAACATACGAGTTTGCAGAGCAGGCGCCAATTCAGGCTGACGAGCAGAAGACTCAAGGAATTTACCACCCAAAATACCGAAACCGATCGCCGGACCTAAAGCGCAAAGACCGATCAGGATGCCAACAGCAATATACAAATTACCTAAGATTTCCATGTTTAATTTACCTTTTAGTTAAAGTTTAAAGTTGAAGTTTAAAAAATCTTCAGCAGCGCATTTCCAAACTGGAAATACGATGCCGTTGAATCTAGTGTTTTTCGTGCGCCATGCTCAGATAAACGATACTCAGCATCATAAAAATAAATGCCTGTAACGGAATTACCAGAATATGGAACGTAGCCCAAATGAAATGCAGTGGTAGCTGGAACAAGCCCACCATCGCGATCAAAATGAAGATCAGTTCTGCTGCGTACAGGTTACCGAACAAACGCAGTGCCAGCGATAGCGGCTTAGCGAACAGAGTAACCAGTTCCAGAACCAGGTTTACCGGGATAAATGCCCAGTGATTAAAAGGATTCATAGACAGCTCCTTAACAAAGCCAAATCCTTTCACTTTAAATGAGTAGTAAATCATTAACACAAACACGCCGATAGACAGGGCAAAGGTCAGGTTAAGATCTGTAGTAGGTACCACCTTCATGTACACATCATGCGAATCCATGCCGAAGAAAGACGCGCCGATTAAACCTGCCGTAGCCGGTAACCAGTCAATCGGAATGATATCCATGATGTTCATCAACAATACCCACATGAATATCGTTAATGCCAGAGGTGCAATAACCGGGTTTCTGCCATGGAAAGTACTGTTAACGGTATCGTTAACAAATTCCACGATCATCTCGATGAAGCACTGAAACTTACCTGGTACACCGGTATCCGCTTTTTTAGCCGCACTTCTAAAAATGGCTAAAAACAAAATACCTAACGCAATTGACCAACCCAGGGTATCAATATGCCAAACCCAAAATCCACTATCCGCACATGCTTTATTGAAGGCCAGACCCGTATCGGTCGAGCACATCTTTGCATTGGTTAAGTGGTGCAAAATATATTGTGAACCTGTCAGTTCACCACCAGATGCAGCCATTTTCTATCCTAAATGTTTAAGTTTAAAAATCTTTTCAGGCAACGTGTTTGTTATTCACACGGTGCAAAATAATCAGTATTGGGTACTGCAGTAACAACATGCTGCAAAACCCTAAAATCACTTTCGCTTTATCCAAAAAGGGAATTTGGTAAATGGCCATGAAAGCCAACAACACCAGCAACAATTTTAATTTGTTCCCTTTTTTCATGCTGTTTACGACTTCTCTGGTTTTACTGGCGCCGGAAAAGCGGAACACATAAAACGCGAAAACAGCATTGGTCAATACGCTCAATGTTCCACCAGTGACTACGGAGATTGCGGAGGAGAGGCCATCCATCAGAAAAAATACCATACCTGACAGGATGACTATCGCAAATTGCAAGACTAGCATCTGTTTGGCCAACCTTTTACCGGCTTTTGCCAAATCCATAAGCTAAGAGTTCCTCATAGGGTCACACAGAAACTTAAAGCGCGAAAAGTATACTGCTTTAAAACCAGTTTTCAAGCCAAACCGCTCTAAGTCTGAAAGATCCGGTTACATTATCATCACAGAATTACTTTACCGCGACGTTTTTATGAATTCTTTTCAATATGGGACAAAATCCCGTCTAATTGTTCCAGGGTGCCAAAGTTGATCACCAGCTTGCCTTTGCCTTTGGCATTATGAGAGATGGCAACAGTGGTGCCGAGATTTTCACCCAGACGATTTTCCAGACTTTTTACATCCGGGTCTTCTACCGGTTCTGCTTTTTCCGGCTTAGGTTGCATAATTTTGCGCACCAGTGACTCGGTATCTCTGACGGTTAACCCTTTGTTGGCCACCGTTTGTGCTGCTTCACTTTGTTTTTCACCTTCCAGGGTTAACAAGGCTCTGGCGTGCCCCATCTCAATATCACCGTGTTCCAGTAAGGTTTTAACATCCTCATTGAGATTATTCAGACGTAAAAGATTCGTTACGGTGGTGCGGGATTTGCCTACCGCTTCGGCCACTTCCTGGTGGGTCAACTCAAATTCCAAAATTAATCTTTCCAGTGCCTGGGCTTCTTCCATGGCATTGAGATCTTCGCGCTGAATGTTCTCAATCAGGGCAATGGCAACAGCCACTTCATCCGGCACGTCTTTAATCAGGCAAGGCACTACGTCCAGTTCAGCAAGCTGCGCTGCACGCCAACGACGTTCACCGGCAATAATTTCATATTTGTTTTCAGCCATCTGGCGAACCACGATAGGCTGGATAATTCCTTGCGAACGAATGGAGGAGGCCAGTTCTTCCAGTGCTTCCGGAGACATGTCTTTACGAGGTTGATAGCGACCAGGCTGTAAAAATTCCACCGGCAGTTTTTGTAATTCGCCTTTGTTTTCCGCTATCTCAGGCACATCATCGATTTTCACTTCGCGCTGTGTCTGGCTGGTTGCTAGCAAGGCATCTAAGCCCCGTCCTAATCCTCTTTTCTTCGCTGACATAATAATCTCTTGGACAATACTGGCAATTACCTGAAGGTAATCGGATTTTACAGGCCGGACGTCAGTCCGACCGCTTTGTCAAAACGACCTGGTATTGTCGGACCAAAGCCCGAACTACAGGTTTGATTTACTTTTTACCCCGACGCAAAATTTCACCGGCCAGCGCCAGGTAGGCCTTGGCACCTGTGGATGATTTTTCGTAATACATGGCAGGCGCACCAAAACTGGGCGCTTCTGCCAGACGCACATTACGGGGGATAACGGTGCGATATACCTGCTCCCCAAAATGCCGCTTTAGTTGTTCAGATACATCGTTGGCCAGTCGGTTGCGCGGGTCGTACATGGTGCGTAACACGCCTTCGATTTTCAGCTGTGGGTTAACCACTGACGCCAACTTCTGAATGGTATCCAGCAGTGCCGTTAAACCTTCCAGCGCGTAATACTCACACTGCATAGGCACTAATACGGAATCGGCTGCTGCCATGGCATTTACCGTTAACTGACTGAGGGAAGGGGGGCAGTCAATAAAAATAAAATCGTAGTGCTCGCGTACCGGCTGAATGGCATTGCGCAGTCGCAATTCGCGGGCAAAGACTTCCATCAGTTTGATTTCAGCGGCAGTAACGTCGCCGTTGGCTGCCACCAGATGATATTTACCTGTGGTGGCTTCAACAATCACATCCTGAATCGGTTTTTCTTCAATCAATAACTCGTAAGCTGTTGATTCCACCTCGTATTTATCAATGCCACTACCCATAGTTGCATTGCCCTGGGGATCGAGATCTATCAACAACACTTTGCGCTTCGTTGCCGCCATAGAGGCAGCCACATTGACCGCGGTAGTGGTTTTACCCACACCACCTTTTTGATTTGCTATTGCGATTACCTTGCCCAAAACTATTCTTCCAATTCTGTTTTTTTCATGGTTATCAGATAACGATCTGCGTCCAGTCCCGGTACTACAATTTGCTCTGCCTTAAGCACAGAAAACTGCGCCGGCAAAGCCTGCAATTCCTGCTCAGGATATTGTCCTTTGAGCGCCAAAAATGCACCGTTTTGGTTAGTCAGGTGATGACACCACTGTAACATATCGGCAATTGACGCAAAGGCTCGACTGATAACACCATCAAAGGCAGAGTCGGGTTGAAAATCCTCAACCCTGGATTGCACAGGCTCTATATTAGTAAGAGATAATTCATATGCAACCTGTTTAATGAACCTGATGCGCTTTCCTAAGCTGTCTAACAACGTAAAATGTTTATCAGGATTCATAATGGCCAGTGGAATGCCGGGTAATCCCGGTCCGGTTCCTACGTCGACATAGCGTTGTGCTGACAGGAAAGGAGCAATAGCAATGGAGTCCAGAATATGGACATAAAGCATTTGCTCCGGATCTCTGACCGAGGTGAGATTATAGGCCTTGTTCCATTTGTGCAGCAATTGCAAAAAACTCAGCAGTTTTTGTTTTTGCTCCGCGGAAACAGACAAGCCAAGTTGTTGCACTGCATTATCAAAATCCAGTGCAATTTTTTCAAAGGGAAAATTCATCAGGCGGATTTACGCAATAAACCGTGTTTTTTCAGATAAACCAATAATAACGAAATCGCCGCTGGCGTGATACCAGAAATTCGGGAAGCCTGACCGATAGTTTCGGGTCTGGCATCCGATAATTTTGCCACCACTTCGTTAGACAACCCGGAAATAACAGAAAAATCCATATCCGCAGGGATCTTGGTATGCTCATTGCGCTTGGTGCGTTCAATCTCATCCATCTGACGAGCAATGTATCCCGCGTACTTGATTTGAATTTCCACCTGTTCCGCTGCTTGCTCATTGGCATCCAGTAAACCGGAATCCAGTGCTGGCAATGACATCAGTGTGGCGTAAGTCATTTCCGGTCTGCGGATCAGCTCTTCCAGTGAGTGTTCGCGGGTAACCGGGTTTTTCAAAATACTGTTCAGCTCTGGTACTACCGGGTGTTTTGGATGCACCCAGGTAGAGCGCAAACGCTGTTTTTCCTGCTCTACCGCTTCCACTTTGGCATTAAACGCCTGCCAGCGATGTTCATCCACCAAACCGGCTTTGTAGCCTAATTCGGTTAAGCGAATATCAGCGTTGTCTTCCCGCAGCAACAGGCGATATTCGGCGCGACTGGTAAACATGCGGTACGGCTCTTTGGTACCCAGGGTAGCCAAATCGTCAATCAATACCCCAAGATAAGCCTGTTCGCGACCTAAGATCAGAGGATCTTTGCCCAGTACCTGCAGCGCGGCATTAGCGCCCGCCATCAACCCCTGAGCACCGGCTTCTTCATAGCCTGTAGTACCGTTGATTTGACCGGCGAAAAACAGGCCATTCACAAATTTGGTTTCCAGGGTTTGTTTCAGATCTCTGGGATCAAAAAAGTCATATTCGATGGCATATCCGGGGCGAATGACATGGGCGTTTTCGAAACCGCGAATACTGTGGATCAATGCCATCTGGACATCGAACGGTAAACTGGTGGAGATCCCATTGGGGTAGACTTCAATGGAATTCAGACCTTCGGGCTCGACAAAAATCTGATGCGTTTCCTTATCGGCAAAACGCATGATTTTGTCTTCGATGGAAGGACAATAACGTGGACCTATGCCTTCAATCACACCGGTGTACATAGGAGAACGGTCCAGTCCGGAGCGGATAATATCGTGGGTCCGGCTATTGGTGTGGGTGATGTAACAGGAAATCTGCCGCGGATGTTGCTCTCTGTTTCCCAGATAGGAAAACACCGGTAACGGTGTATCGCCCGGTTGTTCCTGCATCACAGAATAATCCAGACTGCGGGCATCCAGTCGGGCAGGGGTACCGGTTTTTAATCTGTCGACTCTGAACGGCAATGCCCGCAAACGTTTTGCCAGGGCATTGGAAGGGGCATCACCTGCACGCCCCCCTTGATGATTTTCCAGCCCAATATGGATCACGCCACCGAGGAACGTACCAGCTGTAAGCACGACTGCTTTGGCTTTAAAGCGCACGCCCATCTGAGTAACAACACCCACGATCTGATCGTTTTCGATAATAAAGTCATCGCAGGATTGCTGGAAAATAGTGAGATTTTCCTGATGTTCCAGTTTATGACGAATGTGACTGCGATACAGCGCTCTGTCTGCCTGGGCACGGGTAGCCCGAACCGCGGGTCCTTTACTGGCATTTAAGGTGCGAAACTGAATACCGGCGTGATCGATGGCCACCGCCATTTCACCCCCTAAGGCATCAATTTCTTTAACTAAGTGTCCTTTACCTATACCGCCTATTGCGGGATTACAAGACATCTGACCCAGAGTTTCCATATTTTGGGTTAACAGAAGCGTGCGTACACCTATTCTGGCTGCTGCTAATGCAGCCTCAGTGCCGGCATGTCCACCACCGACAATGATCACATCGTAATCTTGTGCGTAAATCATCAATAGCCTCTGTTAAAAATGGGGCGCTTATTCTATACACAAATTTGTATTTGTAAACTGATTATATTTTAGTCAGTTTGCAAATGTTAGCGGTTTTCTCCAAACCTTATAAAAAATAAAGATCTGTATAGATCTTTTATTATTTTTATTATTAAGCACCAGAAAGTCTGTGGAAAAGTCAATATAATTTAATAAAAACAATGTCTTACGAGTTTAATAAGTTGTCATTTAAAGCTGTATATTACGGGTGTATTACGGTGATAAGTGGTATAGTTATCCACATAGGCAAAAGTGATCAAACGTTGTTCAACGATCTTCGAACCATGATCTCACCCTTTATTCCCGTATTTATCCACAGGTGTTCATAATTTTTGTTTTTCATGTGTATAACTTGTGATCTGCGTTATTTATCGCGAAATCTTCTGTGTGCATAACTTTTGATCAATAAATTGCAGTTAAGTGCAAAATAAATCGTTTTAAGATTCAGGCGTTTATAAACCAGGCAAAAGTAGCGGTTATTTTGTGCTTTTTTATTAGGGAGCTGATGATTTTCTTAGTTTGCTGGCAGGTAATAGTGGGTTATTCACAGTGTTAATTATGTGGAAAAGAAGCTTTTTAGTGCTTTTGTATCGAAATCGGTAGGTCGAGATTCAGTTTTTCAGTGCTGTTTTAACCATTTTCTATAGTTTTCCTTGAGGCCAAATCTGATTAGATCAGATGTCTTTTAACCATCTTCGAAATTTTAAACTGAAGTGACTTGATTGCGTTTTTCTTAGGGGAGCACCCCCATTTGCCCTTGGCGCGAGAAACATAATCCAAAATAGCAGAGTCAGCATGACCGCCAATGACAGCGCATCCCTGCGCTGGCATTGGCTGCGACAACATCCCTGTTGTCACTCATGCTGACTATTTCTGCTATTTAGTATTATCTCGCGAAAGGGCCTGATACCAGCGGGCTTCGAATATACATCAGCGGGGCTTTAACAAAATTGAAATTGATGCCGCCAGATTAAATTGATTGCGAACTTGTAAGCTCCGAGTTTTGATATTGCTTTTCTTAGGGGAGCTCCCCTAAAACCCCCATTTGCCCTTGGCGCGAGAAGCATAATCCAAAATAGCAGAGTCAGCATGACCGCCAATGACAGCGCGTCCCTGCGCTGGCATTGGCTGCGACAACATCCCTGTTGTCACTCATGCTAACTATTTCTGCTATTTTGGCTTATCTCGCGAAAGGGCCAGATACCAACAGACTTCGAACTATACATTGTTGGGGTTTTAATAAAATTGAAATGGGTGTCGTTGTAACTCGAATGTCAGTTCATTCCGTATACCAGTCTGTCGAGACTTTTTAGGCTGACTGCCTACTGATCTTCCAAAGAAGACAGCCATTAATTATTCTGGTTAGGGGACCAAAAGGGTCGGGTTCACTGAAACTGATATTCAATACTCCTTCTGACTAAACTGAGCCAGTTTCGGTAGGTTATTAATTTTCTGGCCATGGGCAGTTGGTTATTGAGATCACGATGATTTAACAACTGTTTTCAACAAACCTGACCCCGTAGGTATTCGTTTAACACTCAATTTTGAGGAAGGGATTCGCCCATAATGCACGGGACTTGCCCCACGCTATTCTTCGCAATATGCGACCTCATGGAATTCTTTATGGGTAACCAGTGCCAAAAAAATTATGCTATGTTTGTTTATGCTAGCCTCCAAATGATTTAGTCTTGAACAAACTAATTATGGCTCTGGTGAAAGCTAACCCACGAAAATGCGGAGGCTAGCACTTTCAAAAGGAGTCATTGTGTCTAGGGCACAAGGAGTAAATTCTACCTATGTATGATGTTGATGAATCATATGAAACCGCTCGCGATTTTTTTAATGGAATGCTTGGAGAAAATACCTTTGAGCCAAAAACTGTTTTTGATGTCAGTGATAAAGTCACTAGTAGCTATATTTTTCGCGGTCATGCTCAAAAAGAGTGGAGCCTTTTGCCAACGGCACATCGAGAAAATAACGGGTTAGAAGGGTATACACCTCAACCTCCTTCTAAAGATAGATCTAGTATTCATAGTGATTTTATTAAATCACAAACCCATGCAGAGCTTCGGTCTGTTTATCTATTTTTAGAGGCCGCAGATCATATTGGAATCACAACTCCTCTCGATTATAGCCTGTTCAAAGAAATAGTTGATGGCTCAGATGATATTTTTAATCCCTCACTATTACCCTGCATTGCCCTCGCACAGCATCATGGGGTGCCCACAAGGTTGCTAGATTGGACCGAATCGCTATTTGTTGCAGCTTACTTCGCGGCAAAATCAGCTTTATTACAACCAGTTGACTCGTACTTTTCTGTAGTCTGCTTGAATGTCCATATGCTGAATGCAATTGACAGTGTTGAGTTGGTATCGGCGCCCAAAGCGGGTAATAGATTTTTGAGAGCTCAGCGAGGATTGTTTACATTAATAAACTCCGCAAACATTTTTTTCAAAGAGCATGGAAAATGGCCTTCTTTAGAAGACATTATTGCTGAAGAAAAGCCTAACTTAGAGTATGTAAAGCCTAGTGCTATTCGTTTATCCCTACCTGTTTCTGAAGCTGGCTCGCTGTTAAAGTTACTCTATAAAATCGACATATCAGAGCTAACTATTATGCCTTCGCTTGATAGTGCTGCGGAACACTTTAAATATAAAAAAGCACTATGGAAGTAGACAAAAGTGCCCTAACAATCGCATCAAGTCGGCCGGTGAAAAGCGGGGGCTGGAGCACCAAAATTGCGCGGCATTTAGTTTTGTGCGTTGCCCAATTTAAGCCAAATTCAGCTTCGTTTTGTTGCCTTTTATACGGGTGTTAGTGACTGGCAGCTATGGTGTGTTAGCAGTCAGTCGAGAAGTACAAGGTGAGTGACAGATATCTTAAACAATCGGTCATCTTAACAAGTTAAGTGCATCATCTTTTTTCTGATTCATGACATAATCCTCTATTGTAAAGTTCGAAGTGCGTTGGTATCAGGCCCATTCGCGAGATAAGCGAAAAGGACAGGTAAAACCTGAAGATGGGCAACAGGGATGTTGCTCAAATCAATGCAAGTATAGGGACATACTTTCATTGATGGTCTTCAGGTTCTGTCCTTGCAGCTTATGTTTTCTCGCGCCATGGGCGAATGGGGGTTTAAGGGGATCGCCCCTTAGAAGAATCACATCAGATCACAGATATTGAAGGATTACGGTTTGCTAAGATAGTATTAAAAGCATTGAACGATGATTTATCCCGTTGAAAACGGAGAAATGTATGTCCAGGTGGTAGAGGTTACACCTCATGATTATCGCAGGAGGTCATAATGGTAGATTTTCAAAAAGCTAAGAAGCGAGTTTCAATATCGAGCGGCGAATCAGTCCGCATCATGCGCGAGCTTCAGGAACTAAGTCAAAATGATTTAGCGAAATTGGCGGATATTCCACAATCAACGATATCGGCTATAGAAAACGATCGTGTCAATTTAGGAGTAGAGCGCGCAAAGTCTCTGGCGAGAGCTTTAAAATGCCATCCAGCTGTGCTTGTTTTTCCAGGCTGGGAAGTAGAAGGTGAGGACGCGGCATAACCTAAAGAAATAGTTCAACTCCAAACTGGGAATGTTAGTTATGCAACCTCATGGAACTTTTCTTTTTTTGAGCCCTGCGAAAAAGACATTCACGCCATCCATGGTGCTCAATTCCGACCTACATTCGATAAGCAACTGCCGAATATTGGTTTCGGCAGTTGAACAGCCAGTCACGTTAGTGCTTTATTTCACCTGATTAGGGCTGTAGCCTGAATTTGGCGTGTATCCGCCAGAAGGGTCGTCCAGCAGTTCATCACGGCGGCTGGGGCCGCTGAATTTAACCTTGTAGGTATCGTATTCTTTGATGGATTCAAAGCAGTACTGACCCAGAGCGTTTTGCAGTTGGGGCAGATCGTGGTTAGTGATCAAAATGCAGTTCTTTTTGTTGGCCAGACGCTGCCTTAACAGATTGCCTAACCAGCTTTGAGCATTTTTGTTGAGCTGGGTTTCGTTAACGCAGACTTCATCCAGGATCAGCAAATCCACTTCAATCAAATCCCGGTTAATTTCCCGGAATTTTTCCGCCACATTGTCCTGCGCTTTGTAATCCCAGGAGAAAAAGCGCAGTTCCAGTAAACTGGATAACTGGCGATACAACACGGTGATCTCATGTTCAGTGATCAGTTCATGGGCGATAGCGCCGGCAATATGGGATTTGCCGCGACCGTAATCGCCGTAAAACAGCATCAAATGGGAGCCGCTTTCACGCCAGCTGACATCCTGGTGAGCGGCAATAAAGCTTTTGGCAATACTGACGGCTTCCACGACGTCCTGGCTGTCTAATGCCAGATTGTCGAAAATCCATTTGGGATTGAGATCAGATTTACCCTGCAAGGTGGTGACTCTTTGCAAACGCGCCTGTTGCTGGGCCTGTTGTACTTCCTGATTTGCTTGCAACTCATAGACCTTGCGCATGGATTGATAATCCATGGCCGGTGTCGACTCCAGATTTTTGCCCAGGGTTTGCGAAAATTTTCTTAATTTGTCGTTAAGATTTTCCATGATATTTGTCTATAAGCTTCTTGGTATTTTCATCTATGACGACTTCAGGTTGTTTTTTAACTTGCTGATAGCCGACGATTGCATCCGGATTGTAGCCTTTGAGTTGGCGTGTTTTCCGGATATGCAGCACGAACTTTTGGGTCCATTGCCACTCTGAATACTGCTGTTCGGGTCTGCCAAGCCAGTAGGCCACAAACTCGCCCAATTCGGTGTCTGAGTATTCTTTCTGAATTATACCCACCAATTGTGCGATTTCATTAAAGGTTTTTTGTTTAGGTTGCCAGTCTTTGCCGAGTCTGAAACGCGTCTGAGTTTCCTGCGGGCTGTCTTGCAGAATTAAAGGCAGTCTGAACTGCACACCGCTTAAGGAGCCACTGTCGTCGATGTCAGTTAAGGGCTGTAGCAGGCCCTCGGCAATCAGCTCAACGATAAATTCGTTGATTTCCCGGCCAAGTGAGATGTCAGCGCCGCCGTTATTCAATAATTCCTGGATGGCTTTATAGCTGAGTGCGGCACAAATACCCGTGTGTATATTGACCGATGGACGGAAGTAGAGCAAATACAGAATTCTTGAATAATTGTGCAGTGGTTTGGTGAGGTACTGCAGTTCAGTTTGATTCAAGTAAACCGTCCTTTAATAAAGTCGCAAACCAGTCACCGGCCACTTCTTCGGGAATGGGGTGCTCCAGGACATCGATACAAAATATCTCGGCTAAGGGGTTTGCATTGCTGCGCTGCATTAAATCATACAAGGTTTTGCCGGCAACACAAAAAGTGTCGTAGCTGGAATCTCCCAGAGCTATCACGATAAACCGGACCTGGTGCAGATCCAAATCGGGCAGGGCTTTGGCAAAGGCCTGGATATTATCCGGTAAATCACCGGCGCCATGGGTAGAACTGCAGATGATCCAGGTCCCCTGCAAAGGGATATTGTTTATATCAGGTTGCAGATGTAATTCACTGGGCAGAGACTGCTGCTCCAGTAATGACTGAATCTGCTCTGCCACATATTCGGTTGCGCCTAACATGGAGCCGGTAATGATCTGAATTTGAGATTGCATTATTTACCAATACAAAAAGAAGAGAAAATACGGCCCAGCAAATCATCGGAGCTGAATTCGCCGGTGATTTCATTGAGAAACTGCTGTGCGACACGCAACTCTTCGGCTAACAGTTCACCGGCCCGAAACTCGGTCAGCTGCTCGTAGCCATTGTTAATATGCTCCTGAGCTGCCTGCAGCGCTTTTACGTGTCGGGAGCGGGCACTGAACTGGCCTTCGGTGGTCTGGTTGTAGCCCATGCATTGCTTCAGGTGTTGCTTTAATTGTTCAATGCCGTCGCCGTTGTTGGCAGACAGAGAGACTATCGGATATTCGCCCTGGTGAAACCCCGGTGTTTCGCCACTTAAGTCCACCTTGTTTCTGACCAAAGTGATCTTGTTACTATCCGGCAGCTGAGCGTGAAACTCTGGCCAGAGCAAGGCCGGATCACTGGCATCCGATTCGGTGCTGTCCACCAGAAGCAAAATGCGGTCGGCTTCTTTTATTTCCTGCCAGGCTCGTTCTATTCCAATTTGTTCCACTTTGTCGGGACTTTCTCTGAGTCCGGCGGTATCGATGATGTGCAGCGGCATGCCATCAATGTGGATATGTTCTCGTAGTACATCACGGGTGGTACCGGCAATATCCGTGACGATAGCAGATTCTTTGCCGGCCAGCTGGTTAAGCAGACTGGATTTACCGGCATTGGGACGACCGGCGATCACCACCTTCATGCCGTCTCTTAAAATGCTGCCCTGTTTGGCCTGCTCCAGGGTTTGTTGCATTTTGGTTTTCAGGGCATTCACGCCTTCAGTCACTGTGCTGTCTGCCAGAAAATCGATTTCTTCTTCCGGGAAATCAATGGCAGCTTCAACGTACATGCGCAAATGAATAACCTGTTCCACCAGTTCGTGAATGTGTTTGGAGAACTCGCCCTGCAGGGAGCGCATTGCACTTTCTACGGCCTGAGCAGAAGAAGCATCAATTATATCTGCGATGGCTTCTGCCTGGGTGAGATCCAGTTTGTCATTTAAAAAGGCTCGTTGGCTGAATTCGCCTGGATTGGCAAATCGCACACCGTCCATTTTAACGATTTCATCCAGCAACATGGACAACAGTACCTGACCACCGTGACCCTGCAGTTCTAATACATCTTCACCGGTAAAAGAGTGGGGGGCTTTGAAAAATAGCGCAATGCCCTGATCCAGTACCTGCTGATTACTGTCGTAAAATGGCAGGTATTCTGCCATTCTGACTTTCGGTACTTTGCCCAGTAACCGGTTGGCTACTTCACTGGCCAGTTTGCCGGATACACGGATGATACCCACACCGCCTTTTCCCGGCGCGGTAGCTTGCGCAATAATGGTATCCTGGTCACTGGCCAACATAGTCGTGATTAGTCGCGGAAGTTTTTGTACTGAAAGGCTTGTTCTAATTCGGCCCCTTTGATCAGTGCGATTACCTGTTGCAGATCATCACGTTTTTTACCCGTGACCCGCAATTCTTCGCCCTGGATAGCAGTCTGAACTTTGATTTTGGAATCTTTGATCAGTTTTACCAGCTTCTTGGCAGTTTCTTTATCAATGCCTTGCTTAAACTCGATGTCCTGCTTACAGGTTTTACCGGTTTTGCTGACATCTTTCATGTCCAGAGAGCGTGTATCAATGTTGCGTTTGACACATTTGTCTCTGAGAATACTTTGCATTTGCTGCAGCTGAAAATCACCTTCGGCTGTCATGTTAACGATATTTTCGTTACGGTTGAAACTGGCATCGACGCCGCGAAAATCAAAGCGGGTAGAAATTTCACGATTTGCGTTATCAACCGCATTTTGCAATTCGGATAATTCGATTTCCGAAACAATGTCAAATGATGGCATGTTGCGTACTCCTTAATGTGTTTGAGGTATCTGAAAAGCCCCGCATCTGCAGGGCTTTTGTTAACTTACTTTGATACCTTTTTTCTCCATGGCGGCGTATATTAATTTCGCCTGAACCAGGGTAATAACGTTACTGATCAACCAATACAATACCAGTCCCGCCGGGAACCATAAAAAGAAAATACTCATGGCGACGGGCATCCACTGCATGATTTTCTGTTGCATCGGATCTTGCACTGTGACCGGGTTAAGTTTTTGCAGCAAATACATGCTGGCACCGGTGAGCACTGGTAGTACGAAATAGGGATCCATTACCGATAGATCTTCAATCCAGAAAATGAAACCGGCGTGGCGTAATTCTACGGATTCCAAAAGTACCCAATATAAGGCCAGGAATATCGGCATTTGCAGTAATAATGGAAAACAGCCGCCCATGGGGTTAGTTTTCTCTTTTTTGTACAACTCCATCATGCCCTGTGACATTTTCTGGCGGTCATCACCGTAGCGTTCTTTTAAAGCCTGAATTTTGGGTGCCAAAGCGCGCATTTTCGCCATGGATTCATACTGAGCTTTGGTCAGCGGGTACATCAAACCTTTGACGATAACCGTAATAATGACGATAGCCGCTCCCCAATTGATAACGATGCCTTGTATAAAGCTCAGTAAGCTGAATAGCGGCTGTGCCAGCCACCACAAAAAGCCATAATCTACCGTTAGATCCAGTCCACGCGCCAGGTTTGCCAGGGTTTCCTGGTCTTTTGGCCCGATATACAGGGTACTGTTAACGGTAGTTGAATCACGTGGTGCGACAGTTACCGGTGAGCCGGTATAACCAATCACTGCCTGATTTTGATTTACTACACGGGAGTAAAGATTAATGGTGTTTTCCTGAGGTGGTACCCAGGATGAAACAAAATAGTGTTCCAACATGGCAACCCAACCACCCAGGGTGGATTCCTTCAGGTTTTCATCCTCAATATCGGAAAAGTCGTATTTTTTGTAGCGCTCTTCTTCAGTGGAGTAGGCCGCGCCACGGTAGGTGGGCATAAACATGCTGCCGCCTTTGCGACCGGTAACCTGTTTTAACTGGGCATATTGCTGGAACGTGATATTGCTGTCAGTACTATTGGTTACTTGGTATTCCACATTGATAGCATGGCTGTCACGGGTAAAAATAAAAGTTTTGGTGTAGCTGATACCCTCAGCAGAGACAAATGTCAGTGGCACGCGTAAGGTGTCTTCCGTCATGCTGTAACTATCAGCCACCGCGTTATAAATGGGTCTGCCCTGAGGATTGGAATCCGGCCCTTGTTTACCCACCAGACCACTTTGTGCCACATAAAGTAAATCACTTGTCGGGCTTAAAATCTGGATAGGATCGGACTTTTCAATTTCCAGTGGGAATTTTAATAATTTGGCGGAAATAACATCGCCACCCTTGGTGTCAATCAGCACTTCGAAACTGTCGGTAGTGACGGTGATTATTTTGTTACTGCCGGTTGCTGTAATGGCAGGAGATACCGAACTTTGTCCGGCAGGGACGTCCGCCGAGGCAGTACCGCTTTGAGCGGCAGGAACAGCATCTGTTGCCTGGACAACTTCAGTTGATGCTACGGGTTTTGGGCCATAGTCTACTTGCCACTGATTCCATAATAAAAAGGAGACCAGAGCCAGTCCGATGACGAGAAAGCTGCGTTGAGATTCCATAATAATATCAGTTCTTTTTAGTTTTTTGCGGAATGGGGTCGAAACCACCGGGATTCAATGGATGACACCGGATAATTCTACGAATTGTTAACCAGGAACCTTTCAGGGCTCCATGTTCTTCAATAGCCATAATGCTATACTGAGAACAGGTTGGATGAAAGCGGCAATTTTGCCCAAGTATGGGCGACATCAGCCTTTGATAAAGTTGTATGAACATGATTAATGCCCGGCGCAACGCTTTATCAACTTTTTCCATAGTTTTTCCAGTAACAGGGTTACTTCTTTATTTTCCAGTTCCCCAACGCCAGACTTTGCAATAATAACAATATCTATGTTCGGAAAACGGTGGGCTTGTTGACGAAAACTTTCTCTGATCAGGCGTTTGAGTCGGTTTCTGTCGACGGCTTTTTTAACTCTTTTCTTAGGTATAGTGATACCTAATCTGGGATTAGTCAGATTGTTTAATCTGGCAAGAGCGGTAATTTGAGGAGAGACTGCTGGGGTAGCGTCTTGAAAGACATGCTCAAAGTGAGCTGGTTTTAACAACCTAAACTCTTTGGAAAAATCCTGAGAACTCACTTTGAGATCATATCAAACACTTAAGCTGATAAGCGGGCACGGCCTTTAGCACGACGTGCGGCAAGAACTTTACGTCCATTTTTAGTAGCCATACGTGCACGGAATCCATGACTGCGCTTACGCTTCAGATTGCTGGGTTGAAAAGTTCTTTTCATCTTAATATCTGCCGCAGTTGGTTGAAATAAATAGGGTTACCCCCGATTTAAGGACGCGCAATTCTAAAGACTTTAATTGTAAAGATCAACAGAATAACGGCTTTTCTTTTAATAACTGGTGATAATCCTATTCTTCAACAAACTTTGGACAAGTTTTGAACCTGATATGCACAGTTTATCCACAGACAGCCCAAATGTACTACTAAATATACCCAGGTTACCGCTCTGAATCGGGTAATTTGCGGATTGTGCACGGGGCCAGTTTAAAATATCAAAAGTGCGTAAATTCAATCAATTAGCGGGGTAAACAGACAATTTTCTGAAATCGAATGTACTTTTAACTCTGGTTATACGATAATTCACAGTCTGCTTAAAATCCCCGAAAATAAAATAAAAGATACATGCAAATTTGGCAAAGTTGTCTAAAAAGACTTCAGGAAGATTTACCTGCTCAACAATATAGTATGTGGCTCAGGCCGTTGGAACCTGAAGTCGAAGGTAATTGTTTAACATTATTTGCGCCGAATCGGTTTGTTTTGGATTGGGTCAGGGATAAGTATTTGGGTCAGATTAGCGATCTGATTGCAGAGTTTTCGGATAACAGTCAGCTGACGCTGCGTTTTGACGTAATCACTAATCGCAGGCAGCAAACTCCAGCGCCTCAATTGGCGGCAGCGCCGGTGCAATTCGCCACCCCAAGCAAAGCGCCGCAATTCGTAGATTCACGTCCTAATAGTAATAACCAGCATTTAACCAAAGCGCCTGAGCCTGAAGTAAAACCAGCCACCCACAAGAGTAATATCAATTTAAACTATCAGTTCGACAACTTTGTAGAAGGTAAGAGCAACCAGTTGGCCAGAGCTGCTGCACAGCAGGTGGCGGATAATCCGGGCGGTTCCTACAACCCATTGTTTATTTATGGGGGCACAGGTCTGGGTAAGACTCACCTGTTACATGCTGTAGGTAACGGTATTCTTAAAAAGAAAAGCAATGCCAATGTGGTTTATATGCATTCTGAGCGTTTTGTTCAGGATATGGTAAAAGCATTGCAGAACAACGCCATCGAAGAATTTAAACGTTATTACCGGTCAGTAGACGCGTTATTAATAGATGACATTCAGTTTTTCGCCAATAAAGAGCGATCTCAGGAAGAATTTTTTCACACCTTTAATGCCTTACTTGAGGAAAATCAACAGGTTATATTAACATCAGATCGTTATCCTAAGGAGATCGACGGAGTTGATGACAGGTTGAAATCGCGTTTTGGTTGGGGACTGACCATTATTATTGAGCCACCCGAATTAGAAACACGGGTGGCAATTTTAATGAAAAAGGCAGCGGAAAACCGGGTGAACCTGCCAAATGAAGTGGCGTTTTTTATTGCCAAGCGTTTGCGTACTAATGTCCGTGAACTGGAAGGTGCATTGAATCGTGTTATTGCAAACGCCAATTTTACCGGAAAGCCTATTACGATTGAATTTGTCCGGGATGCATTAAGAGATTTACTTGCACTTCAAGATAAACTTGTAACAATAGACAATATTCAGAAAACCACAGCTGAATACTATAAAATTAAAGTCTCTGATCTGTTGTCTAAGCGTCGAAGTCGCAGTGTGGCCAGACCCAGACAGATCGCCATGGCACTGGCTAAGGAATTAACTAATCATAGCCTGCCGGAGATTGGAGACGCGTTTGGTGGTAGAGATCATACAACAGTGTTGCATGCTTGCCGTAAAGTGAAAGAACTGAAAGACGAAAATCACAATGTGAAAGAAGACTTTCAGAATTTAATTCGAACCTTGTCGTCATAAAAAGAGAATAAAAATGAGATTTTCGATAGCGCGCGAAGACTTTTTAACTCCATTGCAACTGGTATCCGGTGCGGTAGAAAAAAGACATACACTACCAATTTTGTCCAATGTCCTGATCAAAGTCGAAAATGGCTCACTGTGGTTAACGGGTACCGACCTTGAAGTGGAGCTCATTTCCAGTACGGCACTTGGCGGTGATTTTGTTGACGGTGAAGTGACTGTACCAGCCAGAAAGTTATTCGACATCTGTCGAAGCTTATCTTCAGAAGCCTCCATAGAATTCACCGTAGACGGAAACAAGGTATTGGTTAAAAGTGGCAGAAGCCGCTACACCTTGTCTACGCTGCCCGCAGACGATTATCCCAACCTGGAAGACTGGGAAGGTGAAATTGAATTTGAAATGTCACAGAAGAACTTACGTTCTTTAATTGAAAAAACGCACTTCAGTATGGCTCAGCAGGATGTCCGTTATTACCTCAATGGTTTGTCGCTGGAGCTGGAAGGGGACTTGATTCGTTCTGTGGCAACAGACGGACATCGTCTGGCTCTGAGCAAGCACACTTTGGAAGGCGCTGCATTTCCTACTAACCAGGTGATTATCCCGAGAAAGGGCGTGATGGAAATACTTCGCCTGATTGGAGATGAAGATGCTTCGCTGAAAATTCAGATTGGCTCTAATCATATACGCCTATATTCTTCTGATTTTATCTTCACCAGTAAACTGGTAGACGGACGTTTTCCTGATTATCGCAGAGTGTTACCCAGAGACGGCGATAAACACATCAAGGCAGACAAAGTACTGTTAAAAGAGGCATTAACCAGAGCCTCTATTTTATCGAATGAAAAGTTTCGGGGTATTCGCCTGGACCTGAGCAATAACGAAGTACAAATTACTGCTAACAACCCGGAACAAGAAGAAGCCGTTGAGATCATTGATGTTGACTATCAAGGAGATAGTTTGGAAATTGGTTTTAATGTTGCCTATTTGATTGATGTTTTGGGGGCAATCGACGACGACACCATCAAGTTAACGTTGGCCGATTCCAATAGCAGTGCGCTGATCGAAGCAGAATCGACAGATCAGTGTTTGTATGTAGTTATGCCAATGAGACTGTAAACTAAACAGTATGGTGCTGTCTCAGCTGGTACTTTCTGATTTCAGAAATATTAAATCTTGCGATATTTCGCTATCAGAGCGGTGCAATGTTTTTTATGGTGACAATGGTTCTGGTAAAACGTCATTACTGGAAGCTGTGTATCTTTTCTGGAATAGTCGTTCTTTCAGAACTGCCCGGTTGAGTGAGATAGTGGCGCACCAACACAACGACTTTTTGATTCATGGTAAAGTGTCAGACACTGAATCTGATTTTCCTTTCGGCCTGAGTTATGCCGGTAGAGAAAAGGAAAGAATTGCAAAGTTTAACGGTGAGAAAGTCAGGCGCAGTTCTCAACTGGCTGCAATGTTACCCGTTTATTATTTTTCTCCACAGAGTGATGCAATTCTTTCTGGTTCACCTGGGAACAGAAGAAATTTACTTTTTTGGTACTTGTTCCACGTGGAACCTAAATTTAATGAAAATTACCAGTATCTGCAAAAAGCGCTTAGCTCCAGGAACAAACTTCTGAAAGCCGTTGTCAGGCAAGACGAGTTGGTATTTTGGGAAAAAGAAATTTCCAGATATTCGATTGAATTAAAGCGCATTTCTGAAAACCAGGTCAGGGATTTACATGACCAGTTTAAAAAAGAATGCCTTCTCTCTGATAAAGAACAGCAGGGAGCTGAGTTAAGTCTTTTTGACAAACTGAACGGTTTAGATATTCATTATCCATGGAAGGTGGATGAGGACTTAGAGAGTGATTTAGCCAGTAAAAGAGAAATGGAATTTAAACTGGGTTACACCACATTGGGCTATCACAAGTGTGATCTCAAAATTGGGACTAGTCAGGGAAAGAAAAGTTTTAGCCGGGGCGAGGAAAAGTCCATTACATTGACTTTAATAATTTCAGTGTTAAAGATAATTGCCAGCAAAACAAACAAGAATATTTTGGTATTGATTGATGACTTGATGGCCGAACTGGACCAAAAATTTACATCAATGCTGATTCAAAAGTTATCGAGTTTACCTCTACAACTCTTTATAACGACTTTAACTAAAGACTCACTGCTTTCAACAATTGAAAAACAGTTTTCAAATTTTAGATTGTTTCACGTGAAACAAGGTGATGTCATCGAGGAATACAATGTCTGAAGAAAACAATAATTATGATTCGTCGAGTATCAAAGTACTGAAAGGTCTTGATGCTGTAAGAAAAAGACCCGGTATGTATATTGGTGATACAGATGATGGTACCGGCTTACATCACATGGTGTTCGAGGTAGTTGATAACTCAATTGATGAGGCGCTTGCTGGTCATTGTTCCGATATTATTGTCAAGATTCACCTTGATGGCTCTGTATCGGTTCAGGATGATGGCAGAGGTATTCCTACTGAAATACACCCGGAAGAGGGTGTGTCAGCTGCAGAAGTTATCCTGACAGTCCTCCATGCCGGCGGAAAGTTTGACGATAATTCTTATAAAGTATCAGGTGGTTTGCACGGAGTAGGTGTTTCGGTTGTTAATGCACTATCTAAAAAACTGATGCTCAGAATCAGACGTCAGGGTGAAATATTCGAACAAGAATACACCCATGGCGATCCAAACTACCCGTTAAAGCCCGTAGGTAATTGTAAAGATACTGGAACCACGATTCATTTCTGGCCAAGTGAAAACACCTTTTCTAATACTGAATTTCATTACGATATCTTAGCAAAACGACTCAGAGAGCTCTCTTTCCTAAACTCCGGTGTATCAATTCGTCTAATTGATGAGCGTGACGGCAAAGAAGATCACTTCATGTATGAAGGTGGTATTAAAGCCTTTATTGAATACCTGAATCAAAACAAAACACAGATTCATCCTAATGTATTCCATTTTGTTTCCGAACGAGATGATGGCGTAACTGTCGAAGTCGCCATGCAATGGAATGATTCATTCCAGGAAAGCATCTTTTGTTTTACCAATAATATCCCTCAGCGGGATGGTGGTACTCACCTCGCTGGTTTCCGTGGTGCATTAACTCGTACCCTGAATAACTATATGGAAACTGAGGGTCTGAACAAAAAAGCCAAAGCGAGTACCACGGGTGATGATGCCCGAGAAGGATTAACTGCTGTTGTTTCAGTAAAAGTACCGGATCCAAAGTTTTCATCTCAAACAAAAGACAAACTGGTTTCTTCAGAAGTTAAGACAGCCGTTGAAACTACCATGGGTGAAAAACTCAGTGAGTTCTTGTTAGAGAATCCAGGTGATGCGAAAACCGTCGCCACTAAAATTATCGATGCAGCACGTGCCCGTGAAGCAGCACGGAAAGCGCGAGAAATGACCAGAAGGAAAGGAGCGCTTGATCTGGCCGGCTTACCCGGGAAACTCGCAGATTGTCAGGAAAAGGATCCGGCTCTCTCTGAACTCTACATAGTGGAGGGTGACTCTGCAGGTGGTTCAGCTAAGCAAGGTCGTAACCGTAAAAACCAGGCTATTTTACCTTTGAAAGGTAAGATTCTTAATGTTGAAAAAGCGCGCTTTGACAAGATGTTGTCATCACAAGAAGTTGCAACACTTATCACGGCTTTAGGTTGTGGCATTGGCCGGGACGAATACAACCCGGAAAAGCTCCGTTATCACAATATTATCATCATGACCGATGCTGACGTGGACGGCTCGCATATCCGGACCTTATTGTTAACGTTTTTCTATCGTCAAATGCCGGAAATTATCGAAAGAGGCCACATTTACATCGCTCAGCCGCCGCTTTATAAAACCAAAAAGGGTAAGCAAGAACAATATCTAAAAGATGACGAAGCACTGGAAGGTTTTCTGACTAATATTGCGTTAGATGGCGCTTCACTCCACGTTAATGACGATGCTCCGCCCATTCAGGGTGCCGGACTGGAAACCTTAGTCAAGCAGTTCACCAGTACCAGTAAACTGATTAAGCGTATGTCTCGAATTTATCCTATTCATATCCTGAATAATCTTGTCTATTCTGATGTTTTGAATATGGAAGTTTTGGAAGACAGCACTAAGGCAAATGCTTTTGCAGAAAAATTTCAGGCTCAGTTAACTGAAAGTGAAAAAGATGGTGCCCTATATACTGTAACAGCTGAGCATGATGAAGAGCACAACATTTCAAAAATTGTCGTAGTGGTGCGACAGCATGGTGTTGATACTACTTTTAACTTTAATTCCGATTTCGTTAAATCAGGTGAACTGATTCAGATTAATGCCCTGAATAACGCCATTAATAACCTCTTTGAAGAGAATGGTCATGTGAAGCGCGGTGAAAAAGTATTTCCCTGTACCCGATTTGCAGAAGCCTTTGAATGGTTGATGGCAGAATCTAAAAAGGGCCAATATATTCAGCGCTATAAAGGACTGGGTGAAATGAACCCGGAGCAACTGTGGGAAACTACCATGGACCCTGAAACGAGACGAATGTTGCAGGTATCAATTGAAGATGCGATAGGCGCGGATCAACTGTTTACCACTTTGATGGGAGATAATGTTGAGCCCAGAAAACTGTTTATTCAGGAGAATGCGCTCAGGGTTACTAATCTTGATGTGTAGTGATTAAAGACCAAAAAAAAGCTCCTTTCGGAGCTTTTTTTATAACTTTAAAACAGTGACTTTTGGATCCAGCCAGCTATTAAAATCGATTTGAAAAATATACTTTCCTGATTCCTCGGGAGTAAATACAAAGTTATCAACGGGTGTATCGCAATTGGCGCTAACCGTCAAATTCACCTTCAGATTTTCATCACTGTTCTTGTTCTTGTAACCACAACTTAATCCAGACGTCCAATTTTTGTCTGCAAATTTAAAGTCATAAGGCTGACCATCGGCTACCAAATCTACTATGACCCGGTAAACATGCTCCTGCACTTCAGTGACACGATAGGCTTCATCAGCTTCCCACCAGGTAAAACTGCCCCGCAAGTAGAGCTGACTATAATCTGGCTTATCGCCTGACAAATTGTCAACAAATGTCTTGGTGCTGGTACAGCCAAACATTAGTAAACTGAGGGCAGCAATCCGGGAAATGTTAAATAACGTTTTCAAAAACTTAACCCTGCAAAATCGAGAAGTCGGCTATTGCCAAAAACTCATTGCGTATAGCTGATATGATAGCAAACCTATTTGCCCGGACAGCATCGTCATCAGCGTTTACCATGACATTTTCAAAGAAATCCGCGATTGGTTGTCGTAATTTTGCCAATTGAGAAAGTCGGGTAGTGTAGTAGTCTGCATCCGAAGCATCATTTTCTGTGGTTTCCCTTACTTGTGAATACACATCCCACAGAAGCCCTTCTTCTTTGTCTGCAAACAAGGCTGTATCGACAGTTGTATCGTCTATCGGGTTCTTGGCAAGTATATTGGCAATCCGCTTGTTGGACTCTGTTAACACAGCCAAGGTCTCTGTATTGTTATCAATAAAGTTAGTAAGTGCTTCTAATCTGTACTTTATCGTTTCAATAGCGCTATTGCTTGCTTTGATAACCGAGCGTACTCTGTTTACCGGTGCACCTTGTTCTATAAAATAGTTTTCCAAACGCGCCATAAAAAACTGATTCAATTGCTCTGCCCAGTCATTGTTGGTGAGCATATCATCCTGAAATAATGAAGATGATAACTGAGCAAAACGATCCAGATCGAAGGCAATATCATTGTCTAACACTATCTTGATGATGCCTAACGTGGCTCGTCTTAAGGCAAATGGATCTTTATCACCCTTGGGTAGCAACCCGATCCCAAAAATACCGACTAAAGTGTCTAGTCGCTCTGCAATTGACACTACCTGTGCTATCTGACATTGCGGTAAAGTGTCGCTGGCGGAACGAGGTTTATAGTGGTCGGCAATCGCATTGGCCACAAGTTCATTTTCGCCTTCTTTGATGGCGTAATAACGCCCCATATAACCTTGTACATCCGGAAATTCGTAGACCACCTTGGAAGTGAGATCAGATTTAGCCAGCAATCCGGCCCTAAAACAAAGCTGTGGGTCGCCTAATTGCAGGGCCTCTGATAAAAACTCACTGAGCTTAGCTACTCGTTCAGATTTATCATACAAAGTACCCAACTGTTTTTGATAGACAATTGATTTAAGACTATTCAGTCTTGTTTCTGTCTTAACAGACAGATCGTGTTTGTAAAAGAACTGCGCGTCGGCCAGTCTTGGTCTGACAACTTTTTGATTACCAGAGATCACTGATTGAGGATTCACGCTTTGAATGTTGGTGACAAACAAGAACTGATTCAGCAATTTGCCATCAGATTTGCTGAGCAACGGGAAGTAGCGCTGGTCATCCTTCATCGTATAGATTAGGGGTTCTTTGGGGACCTCTAAAAAGGCATCATCGAACTCTGCCCCTAACACCACCGGAAATTCAACTAAGCTGGTGACTTCGTCAACCAAATCGTCGTCCTGAACCACTTGTGCATTGAGGGCGTCTGCCTGTGCTGTCAGTCCCTGAACTATGGCCTGTTTACGCTGTTCAAAATTAACAATGACGAACAAACTTTCAAGGTGCGACTCGTATACGTCGGCGTTGGCAATGGAATGCAGTCCTGGAGAATGGAACCGATGCCCGAGCACCTGATCATTAGCCTGTTTTCCATAGGCCTGCAGCGGTAAGACTTTGTCGCCATAAAGACAACATAAATTGTGCACTGGCCGAACAAACTGGTGATCGGTATTTCCCCAACGCATTACTTTGGGAACGGGTAACTTAGCCAGTGCGTCTGTTATGATGATTTGAAGACAAGAATCAATATTCTTACCTTTTTCCTGGACCGTGACCTGAAGCCATTGGCCTTTAGGGGTTTCTACTACGCTTGCGTCTTCCAGGGCAATATTGTTTGATTTTGCCCAGCCTAATGCTGCACGAGTCGGAGCGCCGCTGGCGTCATATGCATTGGCTACCGGTGGCCCTTTTTTAACGATTTCAACGTCTGTTTGTTTATCCGCAAGCGCAGAAATGTGTAATGCCAGTCTGCGCGGAGTTGCAAACCAACGGGCATTTTCAAAACTAAACCGATTTTGCTCTAAACCCTTTACGACATTGTCCAGAAAAGCCTGCCCTAAGGTCTTTAACGCTTTTGGTGGTAATTCTTCACAGGCCAGTTCTATTAATAAGTTATTTGTCACTGTCTTTAATTCCTTTACGCTTTATCACTGGAATTACACATGGGGAACCCAAGTGATTCTCTGGCGTTGTAGTAGGCCTCTGCGCAGGCTTTAGCGAGTGTTCGCACTCTGAGTATATATCTCTGTCTTTCTGTGACTGAGATGGCCTGGCGAGCGTCTAAAAGATTAAAATAATGGGATGCTTTCATTACCTGTTCGTACGCCGGTAAAGGGAGCGATTGTTCGATCAGTAACTGGCTTTGTTTTTCCGCTTCATCAAAGTACCTGAACATATTTTCAACGTTGGCAATTTCAAAGTTGTACTTTGATTGTTCTACTTCGTTTTGATGAAAAATATCGCCATAGGTCACTTTTCCGAAAGGTCCGTCTGCCCATACCAGATCATAAATCGAATCAACCCCTTGTACGTACATGGCCAGTCGTTCCAGTCCGTAGGTAATTTCGCCGGTGACGGGTTTACACTCCAGGCCGCCCACCTGCTGGAAATAGGTAAACTGAGTGACTTCCATACCATTTAACCAGACTTCCCAGCCCAGACCCCAGGCACCGAGTGTAGGGGACTCCCAGTTGTCTTCGACAAAGCGAATGTCGTGTTCTAGCGGGTCAAAGCCCATTTCTTTCAACGAGCCCAGATACAAATCCTGAATATTCTCGGGTGACGGCTTAAGCATGACCTGAAACTGGTAATAGTGCTGCAGTCTGTTAGGGTTTTCACCGTATCGGCCATCAGTGGGTCTGCGACAGGGTTGTACATAAGCACTACTGATTGGCTCAGGGCCGATAGCACGTAAAAATGTCATGGGGTGAAAGGTGCCGGCACCGACTTCTAAATCTAAGGGTTGTACGATGACGCAACCCTGACGTGCCCAGTAATCCTGGAGGCTCAGGATTAACCCCTGAAAGGTATTTAAATCAAAATTTGCCATATCTGTGTCAATTCAACGAAAATGGCCGAAGTATACCTGTTGTAATGGTCATTATGTAGCCCAAATCAAATGAATGAGCATATTTAAGCGTTGTGGCGGTGTAGTAATGCCCGATTAGCAGTAATCCACACCTGAATTATCCGCCGGCAGCATTGTCAGTAACGGTGAAATCGCTGTGATTTTTGTCTGGTGTCAGTAGAAAGTGAGTGGAAAGCCGATGCTATCAGGGGAAAGACTCGGGTGCTCATTTGGGCTGCAACAGGGTCACCAGAAGTTGCAACTCTTTCACTATTTTACTTTCAAACTGGGCTTCCAGTTCTTCCCGCTCAATATCTAATTGCTGCAGTGTCTTTTTAGGAAGTTGTTTGCGTGCGTCGAGAATAGGGTGGTGACGGATTTTTTCAAAAAATCCGCGGGTTTCCGGTAGTTGCCCATCCAGTGGGTATTTCTCGTTATCCAGTAAGTCACATAAATTAATGACTCTTAATACCGCTTCACTAATACCGCACTGTTGCTGCAGTGTTGCCTGAATAATAGTGATTATGCTGGTAATGATGTCCTGTTCGCGTTGTTCAATCTTGCGTTGTTTTTCGCGAGTCTGACGCCGCAAGGCCATAAGCAAATAAACGGCATAACCACTTAGCCCTGCAACCACTATAAAGGCGAGCGTTACCAGTAAATAAAAATGTTCAGCAACAAAGGTCATTAAAAGCGATCACTAAAGGGCTGTTCCAGCTTGTCGAGCAAGTCGGGGCTGTCGTCGTCGAGATCGGCTTCTTCGTCATCCTCGATCCCTAACAATTCACACAGTGTTTTGTGTCGTTTCAGCAGGTGTTCAACGTAATGCTGATCCTGTGAGTCCACCTTTTTACCCGAGTCTAATTTGTCGATTAGAGACTGCAGTCGTTTGTCGTTTTCGATAAAATTGAGCTCTTCAAGTGGACTCTTAAACTTGGGAATAAGCCGGGTATTGTCTTCTCTAGACGGGCCAGCGGCAAACAGCGAAATTTTCTTTTTGCTGCCGTGACGCTTATCGGCGTTTGTGCCATGAACACCGCCTTGTTGTTTTTTTGCTTTTTCTTCAACAAGACTGTTGCGGCTTCCTGGTGCTTTACCATTGCCCTTTTTGGTCTTTTTAACAATCTCCCCTTTCGGCAGCTTTGGTTTTGCTCTGGGCAAGGATTGCGTTACTTTTCTGGATTTCTTTACACGTGGCATAGTCTACTGACTCCTGATAAGAGCAGTTAAATGAATAATGGAGGATTATAAAATATTTCAGGGGTGACAAAAACAAGAAACGGCGATTAAACGCCGTTGTTTCTAAAAGCAGGTTATAGAGAAACCATGATCCCTTCAGTAACCAATCTTGTTGTAACCTCGCATTTATTATTTTTGTTCGAGGCCTTTTTATATTTTATGTCATCGTGACACTTGTTATTTCTTCCTTGTTCCCAAGAAGTCAGGGGGCGCTAGCCAATTGAAAATCAGTCAGCGCTTGACCTTGGTGCGTAAGAATACACGATGTTAAAAAATTTACAACTTTTTTACAAAAACAAAATTTAATGCAAACCGGAAACATATAGTGACAGTATGCGAATGTCTTCATCGGTGAGTTTTTTGGCGATATCACGCATCATGCCATTGGGGTCGTTTGCGCGTTGCCCGCTGCGGAACTGTTCCAGTTGCGATTTTGTGTAGTCGCTGTGCTGCCCGCTGATATCTGGAAATTTAGCCAGCGCCATACCGTTACCACGAGGACCGTGACAGGCGATACAGGCGGTAATTCCGCGCTCGAGGTCTCCGCCCGTGTAGAGTGCTTCACCAGCGGCGATAACGTCTTCAGGTGTTTCACCCTTGGTCATAGTCTGACTGGCAAACCAGGCGGCCAAATCAGCAATATCCTGATCAGATAACCCTGCAGCCATGCCATTCATCACGGCATTGTTACGTCCTTCAGAACCACCTGTCTGTGACGCCAAACGAAACTCTTGTAATTGTTTGATCAGATATGCTTCGTGTTGACCTGCTATTTTGGGATTCATTGGAATCATGCTGTTCCCATCGTTACCATGGCAGGCTGCACAGGTAGCAGATTTAGATTTACCTGCTTCTGCATCACCTTGCGCAAAAGCCATTTGACTGAAACCGGCAGTCAACGTAAGCAATAAAAGCCATTTTTTCATAGTGGTTCTCAAGTAATTTCTTGTTAAAATCGTTTTGTAATCAGTTATTTTACACACTTTAAAACACAGGAAAACAGGATAAGAGGTTTTCTAAGCAATTATCTTCTTGAGTTTTTGTGATTCTGATGCAAAAACTTTAGCAGAAAAACAGAGAAATAATTAAACGTGAGTATATATTCTAAAGCCGCTTTCACTATCAGTGCCCCTGATATTAAACATCTGATGCCGGACACCGGGATAGAAATTGCTTTTGCCGGGCGCTCCAATGCGGGCAAGTCCAGTGCACTGAATGCCTTAACGCGACAAAAAAGTCTGGCCAGAACCAGTAAAACACCAGGTCGTACACAACAAATTAATGTTTTCAATATAGATGAAGATAACCGCCTTATTGATTTACCTGGCTATGGTTTTGCGCAGGTACCCCAGGCATTAAAAGAAAAATGGCAAAGGGCGCTGGGGGAATATCTGGAAAAACGCGAAAGTTTAAAAGGCCTGGTGGTTATGATGGACATCAGGCATCCGTTTAAAGATCTGGATCAGCAGTTGATCCACTGGGCAGTAGCCAGTGATATCCCGGTGCTGGCCCTGTTAACTAAGGCCGACAAACTCAAGTCCGGCAAGCGTAAAGCGCAGGTAAGTATGGCGCAGGAAGCCGCAATGGCATTTTGTGGCGATGTAGAAGTGGCGGCATTTTCCTCGATGACGAAACTGGGACTGACTCAGTTAGAAAGTAAACTCAATGGTTGGTTTGGCTTTGATCAGCCCGCAAGTCAGGAAAATGAATAGTGCAGATAAAAGAAACCCCTCCAGAGGAGGGGTATATAACTAGAGAAAACACACACAACTATTAATACAGACCAGCCTGATTTCTATTAGTTCAAAATAAATTAAAATTTTTTTAATTTTTTTCAAAAATATGCCTTTCTTTGCCCTGGCGGCAGCAATCAAAGATCAATATGTGGCCATTTGCCCTGGAAATTCCGGAAGAGTGAAAAAGCGGCAGACATAAAAAAACCCCGGTAAAACTACCGGGGTTAAAGCAAAGGTTTGAAAGATAGAACATCTTACCTCTGTACCCTACAAGTGCGAATATAGAGGCATTGATTTTGAAAGTCAATAACAATAATGTAATTTAATTACATTGCTTTGTCGGGCCTAATGGGCCTCTTCCCAGTTTTTACCTATGCCTACTTCCGCTATAAGTGGTATTTTTAAGGTATTTTCTGCTTCCATCAATGACTGAATTTGCTTTGTATATTCTTCAATCGATTGTTCTTTTATTTCAAAAACAAGTTCGTCATGTACTTGCATGATCATTTTTGCCTGTTCCGGGTCCTGGGTTTGCAGCCAGTCATGCACCCGTAGCATTGCGCGTTTAATAATATCCGCAGCAGTACCCTGCATCGGGGCGTTAATGGCGGCGCGTTCTGCGGCTTTTCTGCGAGCGCCATTTTTGGCGTTAATTTCTGGCAGGTACAGGCGTCGGCCGTAGACGGTTTCAACGTATCCCTGTTCTGCTGCTTTAGCACGGGTATCCTCCATATATTGCAGTACACCGGGGTAGCGCTGGAAGTACAAATCCATGTAATTTTGCGCTTCGTGGCGGGGGATATTGAGTTGTTTTGCCAGGCCAAAGGCGGACATACCGTAAATCAAACCAAAGTTAATGGCTTTTGCGCTGCGTCTTTGATCAGCGGTCACGTCATCAAGACTGACAGAGAACACTTCTGCTGCTGTTGATTTGTGAATGTCGAGGCCTTTTTGAAAGGCGTTGATCAAACCTGCATCGCCGGAAAGGTGTGCCATGATACGCAGCTCAATTTGAGAATAGTCAGCCGCGACTATTTTATAGTCTTTGGGGGCAATAAACGCTTTCCTGATGCTGCGACCAGCTTCGTTTCTGATTGGAATGTTCTGCAGATTGGGCTCAGTAGAAGACAGGCGACCAGTTACTGCTACAGCCTGATGATAACTGGTGTGTACACGTCCCGTTTTACTGTCCACCATTTTTGGCAATTTATCAGTATAGGTGTTACGCAGCTTAGTCAGCCCTCGATACTCCATGATCTGTGCCGGCAGGGGGTAATCCATGGCAAGTTCCTGCAATACCTCTTCTGAGGTAGAGGGGGCGCCTTTTGGGGTCTTTTTTAGTACCGGCAATGACATTTTGTTAAACAGAATGTCCTGCAACTGTTTGGTGGAGCCTAAATTAAATACTTCACCGGCTTCTTCATGTACGGCTTTTTCTAATTCTGCAGCCCTTAGTGCAAACGTGTTGCTCAACTGGTTGAGTTGATGCACATCGATTAACACGCCGTTTTGTTCAATCTGAGCCAGTACCCTGGCTAACGGCAACTCAATATCACTGAGTACCTGTAACAGACCCGGTTGTTCAGCAAGTTTTTCACTCAGCACCTGGTGTAGTCGCAGGGTTATATCGGCATCTTCGGCAGCGTAGTGAGCGGCCTTTTCCAGCTCTATCTGATTAAAGGTAAGTTGCTTTGCACCTTTGCCGGCGATGTCTTCGAACGAAACCGTAGAACAATTGAGATAACGCAGTGCCAGGCTGTCCATATCATGTTTGCCGGCGACACTGTTTAATATATAAGAAGCCAGCATAGTATCGTTAACTATGCCATTTATCCTGATGCCATAATGACTCAAAACGTTCTGGTCATATTTGAGGTGTTGTCCCACTTTTTTGATCGCCGGATCTTCCAGGATGGGCTTTAGTTTATCTAACGTAGCCTGAAAGGGCAGTTGTTCCGGGGCCCCGGGATAATCATGTTGCAGTGGCAGATAAGCGGCTTTATGCGCTTCTGTTGCGAAGGACAATCCCACCAGTTCTGCCTGCATGTAATTGAGGCTGGTTGTTTCGGTATCCACAGCCACCACATCTGCCTTTTGCAATTTATCCAACCAGCTTTGCAATTGTTGCTCGGTGAGTATGGTTTCGTATTCCACGCTGATTTCAGGTTTTTCTGTGTCTGCCACATCGGCATTGGCAACCTGACTATCGGTGTTGAATTTATCTGAAGCGTTGAGTAGTTCCTGATGCCAGCGTTTAAATTCGAGGTCGCCAAAAAACGTAGTCAGCTTTTCATTGTCTGCGGGTTTGATATGCAGGTCTGCAGGTTCTACTTGCAACTCAACATCCAGTTTAATGGTTGCCAGTTCGTAGGATAATTTGGCCTGTTGCTCGAAGTCTTTAATTTTATTGGCAAAGTTCCTGGCGCCCCGAAATTCCAGGCCCGCAATTTCATCAAGGCGGGCATAGATCTCGCTGACACCACCAATACCGTTTAACAGGCTAACCGCACTTTTATCTCCAACTCCCGGTACGCCCGGGATATTGTCTACTTTGTCGCCTTTTAACGCCAGATAATCAATAATGAGTTCCGGTCCGACACCAAACTTTTTGTGGACACCATCAATGTCCATCACAGTATTGGTCATGGTATTGATTAGTTCGACGTGTTCGTTGACCAGTTGCGCCATATCTTTATCGCCGGTGCTGATAACGGTTTTCATACCTGCTTCAGAAGCCTGTTTGGCTAATGTGCCTATCACATCATCAGCTTCGACACCTTCAATGACCAGTAAAGGCAAACCCATCGCCGCTACAATCTCATGCAAAGGCTGAATTTGCTCCCTGAGTTCATCGGGCATAGGTGGGCGATTCGCCTTATATTCCTGATAAATATCGTCTCTGAAGGTTTTACCTTTGGCGTCAAAAACCACGGCCATGAGTTGGGGATTGTATTGTTTAATCAGGCTCTTCAGCATGTTAATAACGCCGTAAATTGCACCGGTAGCCATACCTTTGGAGTTGGTTAATGGCGGCAATCCGTGAAAAGCTCTGAACAGATAAGATGAACCATCCACCAGGATGAAAGGGGCGTTGTCATTTGTTGTCATTGGTGAGTGTCCGAATGAATTGATTAAGCGATATGTAATAGTTGTTTTTCATGATAGCGAATTGACAGAAAAAAGCGGAAGTTATTCGCGTTAAAATAAAGCATGTGCTGTGGATAACTTTGTGAGTTTTTTAGAGACAACACGAACAACCGTAATAAAACGGCTTTTGTCTGTATTAATTAACTTTTATTTCAATAACTTAGAATAAGATAAATGGAACTTGGTTTTATTCTTATTTTAGTTTTAATGTGGATAACCTTGTTAACAGCCTTCCTGAACGTTTGTTTTTTGAACACTGTTTTGCGTCAAGGGTCGAAGAATGTACCATATCTGGAATAAAAGAGAAGGCTTAAATTAATAATTCGTTAGATGCAATAACTATTAGCAAACAGCTAATTGTACTAAAACAAAATTTGACAAAAATTCAGGTGAAAGCTACCCGATATTCCGGGTGTAAATTTGCGGCGTTCGCCCCTCAAATCAGAAGCGACTTTCCATACCCACATAATAAAATCGACCATTGAAACCAAACGGAGCAGCCCGCCTGGAATAGGTGAATACGCCGGGTGAGTCCACCAGTACGTTTCCATCTATGGTTTCAATACGGCCTGCCCGGCTTTGACCTATCCGGTTTTTATCGGGGTAAGTGTTAGTCAGATTGTTAATGCCAGCGTGCAACAGAGTGTTTTCTGACAATTGATAACTGGCCCGGACGTCAGCCAGCCACTTAGCTGAATATCGCTGACTCTGATCGGCATCTATGACCCGATATCGTCCGTAGCGGTTAGTGGAAGCGGTAAATACCCAGTCGTGTATTTGATAATTGGCGCTGACAATTGCATGTGATGCAGGTTGCCATTCTTCAATGATTGAACGCGCTTGTTCGCCGAACAAATCCTGCTCGTCGATATCATTTAATCCGCCACTGGGTTTCACGGCAACAACCTGAGTATCGGTGGCATTGACCGCAAAAGTAAAATCTAACGCGCCTTGTGGTACATCCGGGAACCAACTGATCACCAGATCTACGCCTTTAGTTTCTGTTTCTGCCGCGTTGAGAAAGAATTGTGCACTTTGAACGCCATTGTTTTGCAGCACGTCGTCTAATATTGCGCTGCCTAACCCCCGGGTTAGTTGTTCACTGATGACAATGCGATCATCAATTTTAATCAGGTAAAAATCTAACGTGGCAGTGAGGCTTTGCCCGGTATAGAGCAGGCCGGCGTTAACACTGATGGACTTTTCTTCCTCTAATTGGGGGATACCCAGTTCTTTGGCCAACTGGCTGTCGTTTCTGAAAGTACCTACCTGGGCTGCAACACCGTTATTAAATTGGGTACTGATATTGTTGAAATACAGTTGTTGCATTGAAGGGGCTCTGAAGCCGGTATTAAACGAAGTTCTGATCCCCCATCGATTATCAAAATCATGGCGACCGGCGAGTTTGAGGTTAAGGGTGTTGCCAAACCCTTCATAATGGTCAAACCTCAATGCGCCATTCAGCAGGCTTCTGCTGCTCAGATCCCATTCGGCATCAAAATAAGCAGAATAAACAAAACGGGTTTCATCGACGCTGTTCATAGGAGAGAATCCCGGGAATACCTGAATGCCGGCATCGCCACCGCCTTCGATACCATCAAAATCCTGCCAGGAGTATTCACTGCCGGCGTCAATTTGATAGCTGTCCAGACGCAATTCCGCCCCCCAGGCATAATTTTTACGGATGCGCTCACTGACAAAGTCGATATTGAGGGTGGCCAGAGAGGAAGACAGTTTTCCCGAGTCGGCACTGGTTGGCGTCACTGCCAGAATCTCAGCGGCAGATGTACCGCTATTCACCAGGTGTTGTACAAATGAGGCGTTAACCGAATTATTCACATCAAATTGCATTGTGTTGCCACCGAAAGTCGCAGAAACATCCAGATTGATGTTACTTTGCAGTAATGTGGAATACCCTGCGCTTACCGAGTAATCCAGTAAGCTTGCTGCGATTTCAGGTAGAAAGCCATCAGGATAGAAGCTCTGTGTACCATCAATTACCGGGTTCTTTTCGGTTTCATTAGCGCGCCGGAAAAAGCCACTGGACAGCGTGTTTTTGTGAGACAACGTGATAAAGCCGTAATATTCACCACCAAAGGTCTCCTTGTAACCATTAATTACTCCGGATACTTGCCGTACCTGCGCATCCCCAATGTGAAAGTTCTGCCGGGGAAACGTTAACTCCCTTGAGTCATCTGTTTCCGGTATCCCATCGGCGTCAATATCCGAACAGGTAAATAAGTACTGACAAACTCCGGTTAACCCGGCCCGGTTGGTATCACCCCGGTCACGCACTTCCAAAGTGGCATTGATGCTGCCGGTGTCGAACTCAAAGCTGTGGTTTGCGGCTAATACTGCGGTGTTGCCATCCCCTGCCTGATGAACACCATAACTGCCATAGATTGACGAATACTCTTCGTCATCCTTCAGAATAATGTTAATTACGCCGGCTATTGCGTCTGAGCCGTATTGTGCCGCGGCACCGTCTCTGAGAATCTCAATGCGCTTAATGGCGGCCACCGGGATAGCATTTAAATCCGTTCCTGATGTGCCACGCCCAACAGAGGTGTTGATGTGCAATAAAGCTGCGCTATGGCGTCGTTTGTTGTTGATCAAAACCAGGGTTTGGTCGGGTCCCAGACCTCGCAGCGTTGCCGGTCGTATTGCGTCGGTACCATCGCTGATTGCAGAACTGGAAAAATTAAAAGATGGTGCGGTATTTTGCAGCATTCGACCCACTTCCAGATGGCCACTGTTGCGCAACCTTTCGGCATCTATCGCATCTACAGCGACCGGTAACTCGGCGCTGCTACGCCCAAAGTTTCGGGTGCCAATAACGTGAACCTGTTCAATGTCTTCCTCATCAATTTCCCCTACCATGGGTTGCGCGGTCAACTCCGGAGCCAATATCAATATAAACGGAATGCTTTTTTTGATGATGTTTAGGGGAGATTGCATTAATGCCAAATCGATTGCTTTCATTGATCAGATAATTTGGGGTAATTATAGAATGGAATTTTGGGATTACACATAATTCATTAGTCGCAGATGACGAGGACTGTTCTGTGGCTGGTTAAAAAATAAACTATAATTTGCTTTTTCTTCTGCTCCGGTCCATATTTTACTATCTATATCAGGAGAAAGTATACGGCAGTGGTGTGGCAAGTATATTTGGCAGGTGAGATCCACTCACGGTGGAGAACGGAAATTACAGGGCTAAGCGAGGCTCTGGGGTGCGTGTGGAATACAGCAGCCCAATCACCGATTTGAAAGTCAGCGATGCGATTGGTAGTCAGCTATCGGGCAGCGAAGCCCGCCAGGTGTGGAACGACTATAAGTTTGCCCGTTTAAACCAGGCCCGCAATAAGGTGCTGTTAGAGAAAGCTGATATCGTTATCGTGCGCTTTACAGAACAATACCGACAATTCAATTCTGCCTTCGAAGCCGGGTTTGCTGTGGCTCAGGGAAAACCATTGATTTCCTGGCATGACGAATCGTTGAATCACGCGCTAAAAGACATTGATTCGGTGTCAGTTGCGGTGGCTCACAATGCCGATGAGGTCGTCAAGGCACTATCTTTTATATGTTGCTAACGCGAACCCTAATGGTTCACAAACGCCCAATGGCACAGTGAAGGTCAGCACGGCGCAATTCTGCAGCACAGGTACTTTTCTCCTTGAGTATCAGACGCTTTGCTTTTAAAGTGCCATATCTCTTGAGAACTTAATTTTCTTTGTTTCCCTAATTCATGCAATATCGCTCGATCGTCCGTATTCTTGGTTTATTGGTGGCTTTGTTTAGCGTCACTATGGTGCCGCCAGCATTGGTTTCACTGATCTTTCAGGATGGCGGAGGCCTACCTTTTTTGATGGCATTTTTCCTGTGTTTAGTGACAGGAGTGGCAATCTGGTATCCCAATAAAAATGCCCGCGATGATTTGCGCGCGAAAGAAGGCTTTCTGATTGTGGCGCTGTTCTGGGCCGTACTGGCCAGTTTTGGTGCGCTACCTCTGGTATTGATGGAACAACCTGAGATGTCAGTAACCGATGCCTTTTTTGAATCATTTTCCGGGCTTACAACCACGGGTGCCACAGTAATAGAAGGCATTGAGTTCCTGCCCAAAGCCGTACAGTTTTACCGCCAGCAATTGCAATGGTTGGGCGGCATGGGGATCATTGTATTGGCCGTGGCGATACTACCAATACTTGGCGTAGGTGGCATGCAGCTGTACCGGGCAGAAATACCTGGTCCGGTAAAAGATTCTAAAATGACGCCCCGTATCGCTGATACTGCCAAGCACCTTTGGTACATTTACCTGTCGCTCACTATTGCCTGCACGGTGGCCTATTGGTTGGCCGGTATGAACTGGTTTGACGCGATATGTCATGCGTTCTCTACTATTGCCATTGGTGGGTTTTCCACCTATGACGCCAGTTTAGGTCACTTTGATTCCACGATGATCAACTTGGTTTGTGTGGTATTTCTGTGGATTGCCGCATTGAATTTTGCCTTGCACTATGCCGCTGCAACAGGCCGCTCTTTGAAAACCTATTTCACTGACCCGGAATTACGCGCCTTTTTCAGTATCCAGGTTACCCTGGTACTGCTGACCTTTTTGGTTCTGGTGTATTACGAGTTATATGACAATGCCGAAATGGCCTTTGATCAGGCTTTGATTCAGGCGGTGTCACTGAGTACAACTGCCGGTTTTACCACCACCAATTTCTCTGAGTGGCCGGTGTTTTTACCTATTGTGTTAATCTTTGCCAGCTTTATTGGCGGGTGTGCCAGCTCCACCGGTGGCGGATTGAAAGTGGTCAGGGTTCTGCTGCTTTATTTGCAGGGCAAACGGGAAGTCGACCGACTTATCCACCCCAAAGCAGTGTATTCCGTCAAACTGGGTGACAGAGCGTTGCCCGACAGGGTGGTGGATGCAGTATGGGGATTTTTCTCCGCCTACGCATTGGTATTTGTCATTATTATGATTTGTTTAATTGCAACCGGGTTGGATAATCTCACCGCGTTTTCCGCAACTGCGGCCATGTTGAACAATCTTGGACCGGGCTTGGGCGAGGTTGCAGGCACCTACTCATCTGTATCAGATGCCGGCAAGTGGTTTTTGATCTTAGCCATGCTCTTCGGGCGTCTTGAGGTATTTTCGCTGCTGGTTTTGTTTTCGCCCACCTTTTGGCGTAGTTAAGTTGATGGTTGCTCCTAAAAGAAAAAGGCGCTGGGCTGGAACAGTTTCTCTACATCGGAAATAAACTTTTTGTCCACTAAAAACATGATAACGTGATCATCCGGCTCGATAACAGTATCGCTGTGAGCAATAATCACTTCTTCTTTGCGTACAATGGCACCGATAGTTGTACCCGGGGGCAGGCGAATTTCTGAAATCATCTTACCTACCACTTTAGAGGTATTTTCATCGCCGTGAGCAATGGCTTCAATGGCCTCTGCCGCACCGCGACGCAGCGAGTAAACGTTGACGATATCGCCTCGTCTGATATGGGTTAGTAACGCCGAAATTGTGGCTTGCTGAGGAGAGAACGCAATATCTATTTCGCCGCCCTGAACCAAATCAACATAGGCACCACGTTGGATCAGCACCATGGCTTTTTTGGCGCCCAGGCGCTTGGCCAGCATCGCTGACATAATATTGGCTTCATCATCATTGGTCACCGCAATAAACGCGTCAACCTGCTCAACGTGTTCTTCCTGCAATAATTCCTGATCTGACGCATCTCCCACAAACACAATGGTTTTGTCTAAGGTTGTGGAGAGGTATTTGGCCCGGTCATAACTGTATTCGATGAGTTTGACGTGGTGATCATGTTCCAGTTGTCGCGCCAGTCCGGCACCAATTAGGCCGCCTCCGGCAATCATGATGCGTTTATAGCTACCTTCCAGCTTTTGCAGCTCGCTCATTACCGCCCGAATGTGTTTGGTGGCGGCAATAAAAAACACTTCATCGTCTGCTTCTATCACCGTTGTGCCCAGGGGTCTGATAGGCTTACCGCGACGATAAATGGCGGCCACCCGGGTTTCTACGTTGGGCATGTGTTCTTTCAGTGCTGACAGTGCATGGCCCACCAACAAACCACCGTAGTAGGCCTTTACAGCGACCAGGCTGGCACGACCTTCGGCGAATTCCACAACCTGTAATGCGCCAGGATAGTCAATTAACCGTTTAATGGATTGCGTTACCAATTGCTCAGGTGCGATAAGATGATCAACCGGGACATCCTGGTGTTTAAAAAGCTGCTTTTGATAAACAATGTATTGTTCTGAGCGAACCCGGGCGATTTTAGTGGGGGTTTTAAATAAGCTGTAGGCCACCTGGCAGGCCATCATATTGCTTTCATCACTGTTAGTAACGGCCACCAACATATCGGCATCTTCTGCGCCGGCTTTTTGCAATACTTCCGGATGGGAGCCGATACCCTGTACCACTTGTAAATCCAGGCGGTCCTGCAATGCCCGGATTTTTTCGGAGTCATAGTCAATCACGGTGATGTCGTTTTTCTCACCTACCAGGTTTTCTGCCAATGTGGCGCCAACCTGACCTGCTCCCAAAATTATGATTTTCATATGGTTAAGCTTATTTTATTGTTTTTAAGGGTACCGCTTTTGCAGTTTAGCGTAATAAAAGCCATCCATACCAGATTCGCCAGGCAGGATTTGCCTTTCTGATCCATCTCCCGAATGGGTGGGATCTAAAGGAATGGCTATGGCATCCTCCGTTCTTGCCAGGAATGCCGCAACCTGTTGGGTGTTTTCTTCCGGCAAAATGGAGCAGGTAGCGTACAGTAATGTGCCGCCGGGTTTAAGTTGTGACCACAGGCTATCCAAAATTTGCGCCTGCAAGCTAACCAGATTGCTGATGTCCTGATTTTTGCGCAACCAAAGAATATCCGGATGGCGGCGAATGATCCCGGTAGCCGAACAGGGAGCATCCAGCAATATTTTGTCGAATAGTCGTTGTTCGCTGTTCCAGCGGGCTATGTCATTGGCGTCTGCGATTCGCACGTCCGGTGCAGCTAATCCCAGCCTGGTGGTGTTTTCAAGGATGCTTTTGCTTCTGATTTCATCAACTTCCAGCGCAATACACTGTTGCAGTGCCGGCTGCAGCTCCAGAATGTGACAATACTTACCACCGGGGGCTGCACACGCATCCAGGATCGTCTCCTGAGGCTGTGGTGCCAGGTAATGGGCAGCATGTTGAGCGGCTTTGTCCTGGACACTAAACCAGCCATCCTCATAACCGGGTAACTGATTGATGCGGCTGTTATCCAGTAATTTAAAGGTTGATGGCATTTGCGCATCTTGCTCAAACTGGATTTGCGCTGATGACAATGCGGCAGCAAAGTCTGTGGCTGAAATATTGCGAACATTAACCCTTAGCCAGATAGGGGGCTTGCAGGCTTGCTGCACTGCGATGTCCTGGTAGTTATCCGGATAGGCGGCTTTTAATTTTTTGTAATACCACTTAGGCAAATTGAGGCTGACGCGCTCTTCCTCTGGTGGCTTGTCCGCAATGGACTGGCGCTCAAAATTGCGCAGCACGGCGTTGACCAGGTTCTTTAGATGCGCCTGTTTCAGGGGTTGGCATGCGGATACGGTTTCAGACACCGCGGCATACTGGCTCACTCGGGAAAAATGCAGTTGATACAGACCCAAATACAGCAGGTGTTCAATAATTCGGGCGTCATTTTTAATGGGAGACTGTAACAGCTGCCGCAACCAAAATTGCAGGGTGGGTAATTGTCTTAATACGCCATAAACCATCTCATGCAGCCAGGCTTTGTCCTGTTCTTTTACCTTAAGCAAGGCTTCAGGTAACACCTCCTGCAATGATTTGCGTTGTTCCAAAACGGCAAATATAGCTTTTGCAGCAATGGCTCGTATATTGTAACCGGATTGCGCTTTAATGATTGGCTCCCGGTTTTTGACCAGGTTTAAACCAGTCAGGGCGGGCATTGATGATGTCACTCACCGGTTGCGCTTTTTTGCCGGGTATTTGAAGCTGCAATAGTGTAATACTGCCATTACCGGTCTGAACTTCAATGCCATCTCTGGCGACACTGATAATGGTTCCCGGAGCGGCTTGATTGCTGTTGGTTTGCCACTTCGCCTGCCACACTTTGATATTCTTGTCGTCTAATTCAAACCAGGTACCGGGCCAGGGATTAAAGGCTCTGATATTGCGCTCAATTTGTTGTCCGTCTTGTTGCCAGTCAATCAAACCTTCGGCTTTATCCAGTTTTTTAGCATAACTGGCTAGTTCATCATTTTGTTTTTCTGGTACCAGAGAATCGAATTTATCCAAAGCCTCTATGAGGGCTTGAGGTCCAACGTTTGCCAACTTCTCATAGAGACTGGCACTGGTATCGTCAGCTGTGATTGCGATTTCCGATTTCAACAGCATATCACCGGTATCCAGCCCGATATCCATATTCATGATGGTGACACCGGTGGTTTTATCTCCTGCCCAGATGGCCCGTTGAATGGGGGCGGCGCCGCGCCATTGAGGTAATAGCGAGCCGTGTACATTCACGCAACCACGTGGCGGAATATCCAGCACCGCTTTGGGTAACAGCAAGCCGTAAGCCACCACTACCATAATATCGAAATCAATACTGGCTAGTGCCTGTTGTGCGTCGGCGTCCTTGAGTGATTCCGGTTGATAAACTGCAATGTTGGCGTCTAATGCCAGTTGTTTCACCGGACTGGCCTGCAGCTTTTTCCCCCGGCCCGCCGGACGATCCGGTTGGGTGTAAACTGCCACGACCTTGTGACGGGAGGCTAACAATGCCTGTAAATGTTGCGCAGCAAAATCCGGCGTACCGGCAAAGACTACTTTTAATGCAGTAGAAGAGGCTAAAGACACAGTATTGTTTATCCTTTTGCTGCCAGTCGGGCTTCTTTTTCCAGCTTGGCTTTAATGCGCTGCCTTTTTAGCGGAGACAAGTAGTCGATAAATAATTTACCCAGCAAATGATCCATCTCGTGCTGTATGCACACTGCCAATAATCCTTCTGCATTCAGGGTGAACTCATCACCTTTTTCATTCAGGGCTTTCACCGTGATGGCTTCAGCGCGTTCTACCTTGGCGTAGTTATTTGGCACTGACAAACAGCCTTCTTCATTGATCATCTTGCCTTGCTGCTCAATGATTTCGGGGTTGATAAACACAAGTGGCTCATTTTGTTCTTCAGAAACGTCCATCACCACAACGCGCTTGTGAACGTTAACCTGCGTGGCCGCAAGTCCTATACCTTTTTCTTCGCGCATGGTCTCGAACATGTTACTGACCAGATCTCTGATTGAATCATCTACTTCTGTCACTGCTTCAGCTACTGTTCTGAGCCTTTCATCCGGGAACCGTAAAACTTCTAAAACTGCCATAACTCTTCTTCTACTCTTGCCGTTGTCGGGTATCGGCACACATACAATTAATTGATTAAAAACACGACCAAAACCTTTTAACCCGCTATTCTAACTGATAACGTCAGGTTAATGACAGTAGCACATGTAACTAATCACCGTTGGAGATAAGATTGAAATACCGGATTTTCAGTTTGATTCTGGCTTTAATGGTCAGTGTGAGCGGCAGTGCTGTCGAAATTAAAGCGTCGGCGCCAGATGTATATGTGGTTAAAAAAGGCGATACGCTTTGGCAAATTGCGGGTATGTATCTGGATAAGCCCTGGAACTGGCCTTTACTGTGGCAACAAAATACCCAGATTGAAAATCCACATCTGATTTATCCTGGCGACCGACTATTACTGGAGCGCAATGCCAATGGCGACACCGTGTTATCTATGGTGCGCAACGAAAAACGCCAGATTCAGCTGTCTCCGAAAGCGATCCGTGAACTGAAAAATCCCGACCCTATTCCAACCATCCCCTGGTCAATTATTGAAACCCATATTCGCAATGATCTGGTAATGGAAAAAGCTTTATACGAGGCGCAACCATATCTGTTGGGAGATCAGGAAGGGGCTGTGAGATTTGCCCATACCGATGTGGTACTGGGGAAAAAGGGAGGATTTCAGCCTGAACAGTATCAGGTGGTGAGGGAGCACAGTGAATTAACCTCGATGCAGGGTGAAGCGCTGGGCTATTTAGTTAAACACGTCGCAATTGCAGAACCCATAAACACCGAACTTGAAACGGAAATGCTGGTGCAGATAAAAGGAGCCAGTCAGGAAGTAAAGCGCGGAGACCGTTTAATTCCGCTGGAACAGCGGCCTATTTCCGCCAATGTAGATATGGTGCCAGCCACCACACAATCGGGAAATATTATTGCCAGTTTACAAGACCGCTCATTACTGGGAAAATATGATACCGTCGTCATTGATGTGGGTTTCGAACAGGTTAGTCCTGGAATGGTGATGGGGATCTACTTGCAGGGGCCTGATATCATTGATGATGAGCCGCTGCGTTATGATGAATCTGAGCTGTCACTATTGAGCATTCACGGTGATTCGGATCGAATTCGTCAACCGGCCATCAAGGTAGGCGAACTGGTCGTATTTAAAACCTTTAACAAGGTAAGCTATGCGCTGATTACTGCATCAACCAGTGTCATCCGCAAGGGGGCTATTGTAGCCAGGCCCTAATTAACGAGTAACAAGGACAGGGTGTCCGTATTGAGGAAATGTACATGGAAGTTAAATATGATCCCTCCTGGAATGAGTCCGGGCAACTTGATTTGTGGCTGTTGCTGCACTGCATGCCTGGTTTGGGGGTGCGAAAATTACAAAAATTGTATGCCGTTGCAGAATACAACCTGCAGAATATTCCCCTGTTATCCGGTAGCCAGTTTAAGGCTGCTGGTCTGTCATTTAAGCATTTTTCCAGCATACAAAATCAATACGCAAAGTACCTTGATGAAGTAAAACAGTGGCTGGCAGAATCTGCTACACACTTTGTTCTGCCGCTTAACCATCCGGATTACCCGGACCAACTCCGTGAAATCAGCGCGCCGCCATTGCTGCTTTTTGGCATTGGCGATCCGGCGGTGTTACAGGAATATCAACTGGCAATAGTTGGGTCCCGCAGAATGACACCGGCAGGCAGTAAAATAGGCCGTCAACTGGCGTCAGATTTGATAGAAAGTGGCTGGCACATAACCAGTGGGCTGGCATTGGGCATTGATACCCAGGCCCATTTGGGGGCACTGGATAAAAGCGGAATAACCATAGCTGTGATGGCGACTGGTGTCGACAGCATTTATCCCCGCCGCAACCAACAGTTAGCGATGGATATCGTGGCCGCAGGAGGCTGTTTAGTCAGTGAGTTTCCGCTGCGAAGTCAACCGAAAAAAGAACACTTTCCGAGGCGGAACCGGATAATCAGCGGCTTGTCTAATGGAGTATTAGTGGTGGAAGCGGCCCTGAAAAGCGGCTCTCTGATTACGGCAAGATATGCATTGGAGCAGAATCGTGAGGTGTTTGCCGTGCCGGGCAGTGTTTATAATTTAAGCAGTCAGGGGTGTCACTACCTGATCAAGCAAGGGGCTAAACTGGTTGAGCAAGTGTCTGACATTAATGAAGAATTCCCAAACATCCGACAAACCGGGGTAAATCCTGTAACAATAAACTGCGAAAAAAAGTGCAAATTGCCCTTGGCAACAGAGGGATTGTTAGCTAGTGTTGGTTTTGAAGCAACACCAATTGATGTTGTAGCGCAACGTAGCGGACTGCCAGTGACGGCGGTGATGTCAGAATTATTAGAATATGAGCTACGTGGTTTGGTAGCCACTGTCCCTGGTGGTTACATTAGATTGGGGGAATAATAAAAATGTTCGATATCCTCATGTATCTTTTTGAAAATCTGGTACATAGCGAGTCTGAATTCCGCGTTGACCAGGACGAACTTACCGAAGAGCTTATCAGAGCGGGTTTCCATCACGACGAAATATACAAAGCGTTGGCCTGGTTGGAAAAGTTAGCCGCCCTGCAGGAAACTGATAATAATCCCTATCTTTCTACGGTTAACAGTCATGCTGTTGCCCGGGTGTTTACTGCCGAAGAGGAGGTACGCCTGGATGTAGAATGCCGCGGGTTTTTGATGTTTCTGGAACAAATCAATGTGTTAGACGCCAGTACCCGGGAGATGGTGATTGATCGGGTGATGGAAATCGACGTCAATGATTTTTGTCTGGAAGATCTGAAATGGGTAGTGTTGATGGTACTGTTCAATGTACCAGGCAAAGAGAATGCCTATGCTCAGATGGAAGACTTGCTGTTCGATGAACCGGAAGGTCCTTTGCATTAATTGCAGCACGCTTTCTGACAATGTTCTCGATCGCGAACTATGGCAATGATAGACAATTCCTTATTCGACAAAAATAAAGAATCCATCAAACACGCATTTGGCGATTGCCCCAAGTGTCAGTCTGAGTTGCGTATTCGAAATGGCAAAAGTGGCAAGTTTTTGGGTTGCTCTGCTTACCCTGACTGCGATTACGCACAGCCTTTGAGTAAACATCAGGGGGTGGAGACGCTCAAAGTTATGGAAAATTCTTCCTGTCCGGAGTGTCAGTCGCAGTTGGCGGTTAAGAAAGGCCGCTTTGGCATGTTTATCGGTTGTACTAATTTTCCTGAATGCCATTTTATTCAACAGGATGAACCGGCAAAAAAGACAGACGCAAAGGTGACGTGCCCAAAATGTCAAAAAGGCCAACTAGTCCAAAGAGCCAGCAAAAGTGGCCGTCCATTTTATTCTTGTAATCAGTACCCTGAATGTAAGTACATTTTAAATGAGCGACCGGTTCAACAGGCCTGCCCGGAATGTCGCTGGCCGGTGATGGTGGCTAAATCAGATTCCACACTGCAATGTCCACAAAAGACCTGCCAATTTAAAACGTCGCTATAAATTCATCGTTTAATTTGCCAGACGGTACATTGTTTTTGTAACTTACGGCTATACATCAGCCATCACATCATAGAATTTACAGGCCAGTTATGTCTCATCTGTCTGCAAGTAATGAACAGGTCGATCCCTTGTTGGACGCCTTCAAGTCTGGACGCGTTTTCGTTTATCCTACAGAAGCCGTAATGGGTATCGGCTGTGATCCGGATAATGAAGCAGCGGTAAAACATATCTGTCAGCTTAAAAACAGGCCTTTGCACAAAGGTGTAATTCTTATCGCAGATAATTATTCGCAATTACTAAAGTATGTTGATGACCAGGCCATCCCTATGGATAAACGCACGGAAATATTTTCCAGCTGGCCCGGAGCTAACACCTGGCTATTGCCAAAATCCAAAACTGCGCCTGAATGGTTAACCGGTGAGCATGATTCGATTGCTGTGCGGGTTACGGCACATCAGGGGGTTAAAGCATTATGCCAACGCCTGAACAGTGCGCTGGTGTCAACCAGTGCCAATCTGGCTGGCGAAGATCCTTGCCGTACTATTGAAGAAGCCAAAGCCGTGTTTGGTGACAGTGTTATATTTATAGAAGGCGAAACCGATGGAAACGCCAGCCCCAGTGTTATCCGGGATGGTGTTACTGGTCAAATTATTCGAGGCTGATGGTGACTATACAAGAAACACAAATAGAAGACGTTAAGCGATTTTTGCTGAAGTTGCAGGATGATATATGTCAGACCTTGCAGTTAAGCGATGGTAAAGGCGTATTTAAAGAAGACAATTGGGACAGGGAGCAGGGTGGCGGTGGACGCACCCGGGTGTTAACCGGTGGCGATGTATTTGAACAGGCCGGTGTTAACTTTTCTCATGTTTATGGCGGCGAACTTCCGCCATCTGCTACAGCGGCTCGACCCGAGCTGGCAGGCAGGAGTTTTCAGGCTTTGGGCGTGTCATTGGTGGTGCACCCCAATAACCCCTATATCCCTACTTCGCATGCGAACGTGCGTTTTTTTATTGCCGAAAAACCCGGCCACGATCCGGTATGGTGGTTTGGGGGGGGATTTGACCTGACGCCTTTTTATCCTTTTTTCGATGATGTAAAACACTGGCATAAAACCGCGCAACAAATCTGTAGCCCCTTTGGAGAGGATGTATACCAGCAGTATAAAGACTGGTGCGACAAATATTTCTATCTGAAACACCGGGAGGAAACCCGTGGAGTGGGTGGCTTATTCTTTGATGATCTGAACCAATGGGGCTTTGAAAAGTGTTTTGAGTTTATGCGCAATGTCGGAGAAGGCTATTTGTCCGCCTATATTCCTATCGTAGAAAAACGCAAAACCTTGCGCTTTGGTGAGTCGGAAAGGCAATTTCAGTTGTATCGGCGGGGACGCTATACCGAGTTTAATTTACTGTTCGACAGAGGCACCTTATTTGGTATCCAGAGCGGTGGCCGAACTGAATCCATTTTAATGTCAATGCCACCACTAGCTCGTTGGGAATACGCGTATAAGCCTAAACCGGGTTCCAAAGAATCAGAGTTATATGACTATTACTTAACGCCGCAGAATTGGCTGGCTATTTCAGAACAGGAGTTGCGCACTTGAAAAAGTTCGTGGTGTTCGGCAACCCAATCGCCCACAGTAAATCGCCCTTAATTCACCGTTTGTTCGCGGAGCAATTTGGCCTTCAGATAGATTATCAAGCGCAATTGTCTGTTGAATCTGACTTTGAAGCTGATGTCCGCACTCTGCAACAGTCGGGTTTCAGTGGTTGCAACGTTACTATGCCTTTTAAACTACAGGCTTTTCAACTAGCCGATGAATTATCAGAAAGAGCTAAAATTGCCGGGGCTGTAAACACCTTGAGTTTATACCCTGATAAAATCGTTGCCGACAACACCGACGGGCAGGGGTTGGTGGGGGATCTCGCATTGACTATATCGTTAAAAGGGCGACATATCTTATTACTCGGTGCCGGTGGGGCAGCAAAAGGCTGTATTTATCCCCTGTTTCAGGCTGGTGTCAGTAAAATCAGTATTTGGAATCGCAGTCACGAAAAGGCACAACAGTTGGCGAAGCAGCTACATTCATTGGGTGATATTACTGCGGTGACCGCAGAGCAACTGTTCGGTTTACAACCAGAGATTATAGTCAACTCAACAGCGTCCAGCGTGAGTGGCGTAATCCCGGATATTTGTTCAGAGGTATTTTCCGCCGCTGAACTGGCTTATGACATGTTTTATCAGGATGAATTAACCAGCTTTCTTAATTTTGCTCAGGCTAATAATGACCACATTACACTGAAAGATGGTTTGGGGATGCTGGTAGGACAGGCCGCAGAAAGCTTCAGAATTTGGCATGGTGTGCAGCCCGATATAAACAAAGTAACCCGTTATCTACGACAACCTTAGTGATTATAGCCCCTTCTCTTGCAGGTAATCGTCTTTCAGTTTGACGTAATTATCTGCAGATATTTTCAGGAACGCGATTTCATCCTGGTTTAAAGGCCGGGCCTGTTTACACGGTTGTCCCACGTATAAATACCCTGATTTGAGTACTTTGTTGGGCGGTACCAATGCACCCGCGCCGATAAACACATCATCTTCTACAACGGCACCGTCCATTATTATTGCCCCCATACCCACCAGGATACGATTGCCTAACGTGCATCCATGTAACATACAATGGTGTCCAACCGTTACATCATCACCAATAACCAGAGGATAACCATCAGGGTTGGACGCCGTTTTACGGGTGACATGCAAAATAGTGCCGTCCTGAATATTAGTGGCTTTACCAATAGTCATTGTATTAACGTCGCCTCTGGCAGCCACCAAAGGCCAAATACTGGCATGCTCTCCAATAGTAATGTCCCCAACCAACACAGATGATTCATCTATATATACGCTGGACGGAATAACGGGCGTAATGCCTTTATAAGATCTGACTGGCATGAATAACTCATTTTATATGGTTAAATGTTCCAGGACTTTAGCAGATATTAGCTAGTAAATGCGGCTTTCCTGGCTATATTGATTATTAATTCGGCATTCGAAACAAAATTGTCAATTATTTGAAATAAAGTGTTGACGGTGTAAATCATGTCTGTAGAATGCGCGCTCGCTTCAGGGGGAAACATTCTTTTTAAGGAAAGAGTTGGATTCTGAAGCGGCTTCTTAAGGTGTAAAACTGAATTGAGTGAAAACTCTACAGGCCTTTAAGTAAGCGGGCTACAACAAGTTACCTGAAAAAATAAATTCAAATAACATGTTGACAAGCCGAACGGGAAGTGTAGAATGCGCATCCCGCTTGAGGAGAGACTCAGGCAAACGTTCTTTAACAATCAGCAATAAGACAATCTGTGTGGGCATCGATTGATTTTGATGTCGACCCAAAAAATTTATATATTCGATTTTAATTGAAGAGTTTGATCATGGCTCAGATTGAACGC
>NZ_JAJEWQ010000006.1:0-121653 GCF_020687805.1 Planctobacterium marinum
ACGGTAAAGCAGATGTCGCGGTAAGGCGACCGTCCACCCAGTATCAGTATATTCTGCGCAGTAGCGATGGGGTCACAGAGCGAGTGTGGTTTGGCAAAGATGCAGCGGATATTCCACTGGCTGGTCCGGTACTCACCCGAATGTCGATGGCCGCCGCAGCCAGCGACTAATCGGGTAATTTATCAGGGGCCGCTATTGCGGCCTTTTTTATGGCTGTGACTGGTCGGCGGTAATGGCACAAAAGATGTTGTTCCACAACGATTCACAATGACTGCGAAAGTAACCCATATGACCAATTTGTTTGTCAAACTGGCGTGAATCGACGGTTTCCATATAAAGTTGGGCATTCTGATAATGGCGCATAAAGGCATCCCGGGAACGGGGTGGTGCCCATTTATCGTCAGTGGCATTAATCGCAGTGACAGGAAACTTTACCCGGGCAAAGTGCTGTTTGAGTTCCGACATTTCCGGATCATCAAAAAAGTAATTGGGAAAACTGCACCAGTGTTTCCACTGTTTATAAACATTTAGCGGGAGATCTTCCCCCATTCCCAGGCGACTCCAGGCTAAAAAACCGTACAAGCGAGTGATTAGCGGGGCAACAACATGCCACATAAAGCGCACTTTTATTTGCTCTGACTTTGGCATCCAACCATGCCAACCCGCGCCGGTACCGAATGTCCAAACGCCACGAACCGGGGTTAAATCGGGAAGCAACCCAATGGCATGACCGCCATAGGAGTGACCAACAATATAAAGCGGAGATTCAAATCGGGCGCAAAATTGTATTACCGCTGCCAGATCTTTTCTCGCCCAATCCAGATAATTCATTTTATAGCCTTTTAATGACTCCGGTTTAGAACGGCCAATTCCGCGATAATCAAAGGTTATTACCTGGCAACCTCGGGAAACGGCAGCAAGGGCGAAGCGTTTGTAAAAACCCTGAGGGGTGCCTGTTGCTCCTGCCAGAACAATCAAAGGAAGTTGAGGGGCATGCGCTGATGTGGTCGCAGGATGGTAGTGTAGGGCACCCAGTTGCACGCAATCGTCAGTGGTAATCGTCAGCTCTGTTACTGTGGCCATTATGGCTCTCCCATTAAATACTTAGCTGCATGATAAACTATGGAGTATACTCCGTAGTCAAGAGATAAAATGGGAAAAGCCTGATGCGCTCCGAACAATTAGCTGAAATAGCCAACGTGGGCAAAGATACGCTCAGATATTATGAAAAAATCGGTTTGTTAACGCCGCCACCAAGAGGGGCCAACGGCTACCGGCGCTATTCCAAAGAAAATCTGAACGAATTGAAATTTATCAAACTGGCACAATCCGTCGGTTTCACTTTAAATGAAATTAAACCTGCCATTGCTTTTGTGAACAATCCACAGCCGGGCTGTCCCAGGTTACGTCAGGCAATAGAAGACAAATTAACTGAAATTGAACTGCGAATAGAAGAACTGAACCAGTCAAAAGCGAAACTACGCCGCTGGATGGAGTACCACCTGGAGTGATCCGTGACCCCGTAGTGAGCTATAAATTCAGATCCTGTAGCGCGTCTTTAAGCTGAGGATACATAAAGGAAAATCCTGCTTCGCTGAGTTTGGTAGGGATTGCGTTTTGTCCCGTGATGAGCAAATCGGCCATCTCTCCCATCAGCACCTGCAATATTTTTTCAGGCATCGGCAGAAAAGCGGGTCGGCTAATTACCCCGGCCAGCGTTTTACTGAACTCCTTATTGGTAACCGGAGTGGGGGCCGTTAAATTAAAAGCACCTTGGCAATCGACGGTTTTTATCAAAAACAGTACGGCTCTGGCCATGTCTTCCAGATGAATCCAGGGCATATAATGGCTGCCATCACCGATTGGGCCCCCCAGACCAAATTTGAAGGGCAGTAGCATTTTGTCCAGCGCCCCGCCTTTATTGCTCAATACTATACCGGTACGGAGCAAACATACCCGGCTATGTGCTGAGGCCGACAGCGCCAGTGTTTCCCACTTTTTACAAAGCCGGTGGCTAAATTCATCGTGAATGTGCTCATAATCTTCTGAGATTGCAGCGTCACCCTGACGTCCGTAATACCCCACTGCAGAACCACTGATAAACACTCTGGGCGGAATATCACTGGCGTTTATCAGATCAGCCAGGCGTTTGGTGATCAACCAGCGACTGTTTTCCAGAAGGCGTTTTTGCTCGTCCGTCCAACGCTTGTTGACTATGGGCTCACCCGCCAGATTTATAACGGCATCAAACTCATTCAAATCTTTGAAACTGTCCAGGTTGCTGGTCCATTCTGCTTTAGCGGCAACCTGAGGCCCGTAGTACTTTTTTAATCGTTTTTTCGCGGCACTGACATCTCTGCTGACTCCCACAACTTCATGCTTTTCAATCACGGCATGTTTTATGATTTCCCGGCCTATCAGGCCTGATGCGCCAGTCAGCAATATTTTCATGGTTATTCTCGATAGCAACTCAATGTTAATGAAACGGAGTCGGCAAAACGCAGGGCGTGGGGCTTGTCTATCTCGACTGAAGCATAGGTTACCCATTCGTGTTCGCTGGCAATCTCCAGTACGTCTGAAGTCAGTTTTTCCAGAAGTGAAAAACGGTTATTTTCAACGTGCGCAATAATTTTTTTGGTGATGGTCCGGTAGTTCAGCGCGTCATTCATTTTATCTGAATCGGTGGCGTTGTCCGCGGGATAGTGAATAATGACATTTACAACAACATCCTGTTTGTTGTTGATCTCATCATCTTTGATGCCAATGTAGGTTCGTAGGCGTAAATTTTTAATTCTTATAACTGCTTGATTTAAATTCATTCTGGTAATCAACTTCCTGCTTTTTCTATGACATTTTAAACCATAAAATCTGAATATCACTGGTTAACACAAAGGTTATCTGCTACTTTTTGCAAAAAAATGAACAGGCCCCGGGTAATCGCGCCCGTGCTAACAATTTCTGGGAAAGCTACATGGAAAACCGTCTACCTACAACAATTAAGGTACTATTAGTTTGTGCTGCACTGGTGATAATACTTGCCGGGGTCAAAGCGGCGAGCAGTATTGTTGTGCCCTTTTTGTTGTCGATATTCATCGCCATGGCCAGCCATCCGATTATTAAGTGGATGAGCCGATACCACATCCCAAAAGGTATATCGGTATTATTGGTTATACTCACCATTGTGGTTTTTGGATTTATGCTGGCGGGATTAGTCGGGCAATCCATGAATGATTTTTCCGAGAAAATGCCGCAGTATAAATTGCAACTGGAAAATGAGTTTGTCTGGGTGGTGACACAGCTTCAGAATTTCAACATCCAGATCAACAAAGAGCAATTGCTCTCCTATCTCGATCCCGGTATGGCCATGAACGTGGCCACCAATCTGTTGTCCGGTCTGTCTGGTGTGCTGGGTAACTTTTTACTGATTTTACTGACGGTTATTTTTATGTTGATGGAAGCTGACAGCGTTCCACACAAGGTCCATATTGCGCTGGATGATCCGGCTATGCGCATGAATCAGGTCGATAAGGTACTGGCGTCAGTCAAAAATTATCTGGTGATCAAAACGGTAGTAAGCCTGGGGACTGGTTTACTGGCGGGCACATTTTTGTATTTCCTCGGCCTGGATCATTATTTCCTGTGGGGCGTACTGGCCTTCTTACTCAACTATGTACCTAATATTGGCTCCGCGATTGCCGCAGTCCCTGCGGTACTACTGGCTCTGATTCAGTTGGGGTCGGCATCCGCCGGCATAGTGGCTATCGGATACATAATTATTAATACTGTGATGGGTAACGTTATAGAGCCAAGGTACATGGGTAAAGGGCTGGGATTGTCTACGTTAGTGGTATTTTTATCACTGATCTTCTGGGGGTGGCTATTGGGGACCGTAGGCATGTTATTGTCGGTACCGCTCACTATGATTGGCAAAATTGTGCTGGAATCCAATCAGGATACCCGTTGGATTGCACTACTGTTGGCCGGTGGAGATATCAGTAATCAGGTTGCCGAAGCGCCTGAGGAGCAAGCTTAAAAGTGGCGCTTTTGAGAGTCAGGTAGCACTTGTCTGAGTAACGCCTGATACTGTTCATTCAGCAATAACTGTTGGTGCGTTTCGACGATTCGCTCACTGATATCAGCCCGGATTGCCGGGTTGGCTGCTAAGTACAACACTGGATTAGGCACAGGTACTGGTATGTCTGTTACGGTAAGCAGGTCCTGTTGATAGCCATAGTGAGCCAGAATTTGCGGTGTGATGGAAGGTTCATAAAATACAAAGTCCACCAATTGCGCGGTGATCATCTTTAACAGTCGCGATGATGAATCAACCAGAAGCAGTTGTTCAGATTCCAGAAAACCGGCTTCCTTCAGCATATGGTGGGTAGATAGTGCCCGCACAGCTGCCACTTTATAGTGCTTTAGCTGTTCGAATCTATTGATGCTAAGCTCAGGGCGACTGCTGAGCCTGGCAATTTGCAACTGCAATCTGGCAATGGGTATTAACCATTTGTAGTGGGCTTCGCGTTCAGGTGTTCTGGCTATCGCATAGATCAATGAGTTGCCATTGTCCTGACATTGTCGCTGCGCCTGTGCCCAGTTCATCATCAGTATTTCATAAGGTTGCCCGGTGGCATCTAACAACATTTTTACCGCATCTGTTGCTCTGCCGGCAGGTTGTTCCTCATGAATATGTTGCAGCCCATAGGTGATACCGGCGTAAACCTGAACAGGTTCCTGGCATTGACCCACTGAAACCAGCCATAAACCCGATAAAAATAATAAAACCCTGAGCACTTGCATATTGTTTGCCGATCATCTGCTATCGCATTAAGTATTTGTCATTTGCCGAATTTCGCAAGTGATTCCCGGCAATGACGTTGCAATGCTTAAAATTGCAAAATCACTTCCACACCGGACTGGTCAGCCAGGTTACGGATGCGAATTTTCGCCTTGTGATATTCAGCCACTATCCTGGCGATGAACAATCCCAGCCCTAAATGCGGAGTTTCCTGCGATTCTTCATGGCGGACCGAAATCATCGAGTCGAATAACTGTTCCTGCATATCTTCAGGCAGTAATTTGCCCTGATTACTCACCCGCAAAACGGGTTTTTGATTTTCGGTCATAAGAGAAATATCAATGCGGCCACCAGGGGGGCTGAAGTCAACCGCATTCGCGGTGATTTTGTCCAACATCTGCACAAACAAATCCGGTGCGCCCCAAAGTTTCAATTCCTTGTACTGGATATCACAATAAAAGGTCCGTTCCGGATACGCCAACTGATAACCGTGAGAACAACTATGTAGCAATGCCACCAGATCAAACTCTTCCGGCTCTGTGGCCTGTAGCGCATTTTCCAGGCGCGAAGCCTCACTCATGTTAGTGAGAATTTTGCTGAGCCTTTGCAGGCCTTCCTGTGCTCTGTCGATGTAGGGTTGTTGTTGTGGCGTGGGAGATTCAAGGCTTAAATTTTCCATTGAGGACTTAACAATGGCGACGGGAGTGCGTAGTTCATGAGACAGGCGTGACGCCATCTTTTCCAGGTAATTGTGATATTGCTGTAGTTTATCCAGGACACTGTGAAAGGTTCTGGACAGATCGCCGATTTCATCACGGGTACCGGACACCGGAATATTCGACAGGATTTTGCCATTGCCGTCTATCGCTTGCTCTGTTTCGTTGCGCAGTTTTCTGATCCGGGAGGAGATACGTGAAGCAAACAAAAACAGCGCCAGTGTGCCTAATATCATCACCAGTAAAATGATATTGAATAGGTCTTCCAGGGCTTTATTTTTCAGACTACGGATGCCATTTGTGGTTTGCTCAACAACAACCGCCCCCAGTACCTTGTCATCCAGATAGACCGGGTGTGCTGCCGACAGTATGACGGCCTTGTTGTCGGGCGTCAGCCGCCACAAGCTGTCTGCGGCACCTGCCAGCGCATTGTCAATGTCCTGGCCTTCCAGTGCGTAAGCATCTGTGAGTTCATCTACAAAGTCATCCGGTGGCCGGGTGAGAATGTGGTAATACAGCGGAAACAGGTATTCCTGTTCAAATTCTTCCCAGAGGTTTTCCGGCGGCAGCGGTTTAGCCAGGCGTGCTTCCAATCCCACGGAGGAAAAAATATCGCCGGAACGCGCCATTACCCGTTTGTGTTTGTCCACCACCCATACCCTGGCACCGGAGTGTTGAAGTCCTTTCACGATGCGTTCAATTTCCGGTGAGGGGACCAGCACTGTGCCCAGCGAATCCGGTTGTGCTGGGTTAGCGGTGCCAATTTTGAGTTTAACCTGAGGAGCCTCAGTATCGTCAACATCGTTAATTTCAAACGCAATTTTATCGGATAGCATCGCCAGTGGGATACGCAATTCAATGTTGTATCCCTGCTCCGTTGTTTCCCAATGACCCTGTATACGCGACTCAATACCCAACGGGCGAAACGAATCGTTAACGGGCGGTAACTCCCAGGCATTTACCCAGCCTGAGCTGTAATTTGAAATAAGATAGCGGTGAAAGCGTTTTTCCCTGTCAGTCAGAGCGATATGCAAAAAGTCATTGCGGTCCACACGTAAACTGTTTTTGTCCCGCATTACGGTGTGGTCGTCAGTGACCTCGAAAAACGCGTAAAGATAGGCATCGTAAATGCCCACCATATGGGTAAAGTGCAAATCTTCGCGCTGATAATTTTCAGATTCACCCAACACATAGGATTCACCATAATTGATGGCCAGATGTTTGTAGTCCAGCCAGTCCGCGAGTCCGCCATCCAGGCGTATGGGATCAACAATACGATGAGCGTACAGATCCCGTCCTGGGAATACATCTTGTTGATAGCTGGCCTGGGTATCGAATAAGGTAGGTCGCTCGTGCAGCGCCGTAGCAACTGCGCGGGCTGTTCCCATCAGGGTTTGTTCCTGTCCCAGCAACAGGTAATTTTCCAGCTCCCACATGTACTTGTATCCCAGCCAGGGAATAGTAAACAGGAATGACGAAAGCACGAGTAGTTTAAAGCGAATACCAACGCGAAAGTGCCACATTACAGAGTATCCCGACTCACAGGCTAGTGACTTTTCCAGCGATAGCCCATACCGTAAACCGTTTCTATGCGGTCAAAACTGGCATCTGATTGCTGGAATTTGCGTCGAATACGCTTGATATGGGAGGTAATGGTGGTGTCATCCACCACCATGCGGGATTCATCCATTAGCTGTTGTCGACTTTTCACATGACCGGCATGGCGGGCAATGGCAAACAACATCCAAAACTCGGTAACAGTCAGTTCAACAGGCTGTTGCTTCCAGCAGATGGTCATGCGATTTGTGTTCATACTCAGATCGCCCGATTCCAGGATATCTTCCTGATTTACCGGCATTTTTAGCAGTTCGGTGCGGCGAAACAAGGCGGCAATTCTGGCCAGTAAGTGAGGCAAACTAATGTCTTTGGTCAGGTAGTCATCCGCCCCCATCCTCAATCCACAAATGGTGTCATAGTCATTGTCTCTGGCGGTAAAGAAAATAATGGGCAGGGAAGGGGACAGACCCCGCAATTGTTGGCACAAGGTGAAGCCGCCGTCGATTTCTTCTTTCAGACCAATATCAATGATGGCCAAATCCGGCAATCGTTGTTGAAAGGCATCTGATGCGCTGAGTCGGTCTTCATAGCAAAGTACGTCGTAGCCTTGTTTACTCAGCGCCGCGTGATAGTTGTCCCTGATGGCGAAATCATCTTCTACCAGGGCGATTCTTTTTGACATAGTGATACGTACTCAGGTTACCAGGACAATAAAATATCGTTGATTAACAAATGCAGTCTTTGCTCCTGATAATCCTCAAGGTTTAAATAAAACAAAAATGCGATAGCAATCACGAAGCTCATCAAGAGTAATCCTTTATGACGTTTGCTGCTCATGTTTCTTCTCGTTTTTCAGGTTGCTGTCAAAGTGACATCTATATGACCGTAAGCATAATAAAAAATTCGGCCTGAACCAGAGTTAAATGACGAACCGTCACAATTTCCATTTTTTCGCCACAATTTGGCCTTTCATTGACACTTTTAACAGGCCGCAGCCGGGGGCATATTCTCGCCACAATTGCTCGCCACATTGCCATTTTTTATCCATACAGCGGCCATTTGTGAGGTTTTTAATGATAGGCACACAAAGCAAAAACCACTGAGGTGCATTATGAAAAACATCAACGTTAAAAAAACACTATTGGCCGTATCTGTTATCTCTGCCGTGAGCCTGTCGGGCATTGCCCACGCTGTGCCGCAGACATCCTATCAGGAGCAGGAAGAGAAGAATATTTTGGTGGGCATGGGCAGCGGTGCTTTGATCGGGGCCGGGGTTGCCGGACCGGTGGGCGGCATCATTGGCGGTGTTCTGGGAATGTTCATTGGGGATGACGTCAGTAAAACAGAGCAAAATCAAGATTTACAGGTACGACTAAAACACTCAGAAACGGCCCTGCTGGCAATGCAAAAAGACTACGAGGCAACCCTGTTTGCTTACCAACAACTGCAGAAGCAGCAAGGTCAGGTGCAGGTGGCCGCGATGGAAAAGAGCCGTTCACCTGTGGCCCTCGACGATCTGCTGGCAGCCAAGGCCAATATCCAGTTTAAAACCGCCTCCTGGCAGCTAGAGCAACACTATGTCGAACAACTGGATAAGGTTGCAGCGCAACTGAAAAGTGACCCAAAACTCATGGTTCAGTTGTTTGGCTATGCCGATCGTCGCGGCGATGAAGATTACAATCTGCAGTTGTCTGAAAAACGGGCCGACCAGGTTAAACGCTACCTGTTATCGGTAGGCGTTAATGCAGCCCAAATTGAGACCGCAGGCTATGGTGAGGCCCAACCGGTAACGGTTGAGCAAACCTGGGAAGATGACTTTTTTGATCGCCGGGTGGTGGTGCGTTTGACCTCCGATGATTCTGTGATGACAGCGAAACAATAGGGGAATTGTAGTGCGCAGCAATCATTCAGAATGGGAACGTGGGCAAACGCCCACCATTTCCCGGTGGTTTTCAGTGGCTTTTGCCAGATTAGTTTTCTCTGCCGCTATGCTACAAGGTATAGCATTTCTGGGCTTATTGTTATTGGCTGTGTGGCTGGCTTCATCTGCTGAAGCCAGCCAGAGCGAGCGGCGTCAAACGCAATGGGAGTTGTCTGTCATTAATGGGCTGTTGGTTTTTAAACAGGAAACCACAACCGATACTGGCGCTGATATTAAACCCGGAAGCGAGGACGCTGCTAAACAGCAAAATCGCACAGCTGAACAACAGAATGAACCCATGGTGCTGGTGTCGCAGCACAGCCAATACAACACTGTGGTTTCCGGGATGGTGGCCCGTTCTACACTGGTGCAGCGGTTCAAAAATCCTGGTGAAGATTGGCTGCAAGGGCGTTATCAATTTCCGCTGCCTGAAGACGCGGCAGTAGACAGCCTGACCATGCGCATAGGTCAACGGGAAATCAAGGGCGTCATCAAAGAAAAGCGCGCGGCACAAGCCGCTTTTAAACAGGCGCAGCAAAATGGACAACGCGCTTCTTTGGTGAGCCAGCAACGACCAAACTTATTCACCACGCAACTGGCCAATATTGGCCCGTTTGAAGACATCGAGATAGAAATTCAGTTTCAACAAAAGGTGCGTATTGTTGATGGTGAATTCCGGTTGCGTCTGCCGACCACTTTTATTCCTCGCTTTGGCTCTGATTCGGAGCATGAGTCGGTATTTGCACCCCGGAACAGACCTGATATCGATATTCGCCTGACCCTGGATGCACAGGCTGAACTGGCCTACCTGAACAGTCCTCACTTTCCAATTCGGACAGAACAAAGCGGCGGGTATCGCTATGCAATCAACCTCGCACAAGCCAGTATTGCTGATCGGGATTTTGAATTGCTCTGGCGCTACCAAAATCAGCAGCCGACAGTTTTGCATTACCGGGAAGCTTTGCCAGATGGCGAGTATGGATTACTGATGCTGTTACCGGGTCAGGAATCCGCGCGTATGCCCTTGTCACGAGAAATCACGCTGGTTGTTGATACCTCTTCGTCCATGGGCGGACAGGCCATAGAACAGGCTAAAAAGGCATTGTTATTGGCGATTGATGAGTTAACTGAACTCGATGCTTTTAACATTATTGAATTCAACTCAGCGGCAACTTCGTTGTGGGGTTCACCGCGCGCTGTAAATGCGACCAGTAAGCAGGCCGCTAAAGATTTTGTCACCCGCTTAAAAGCGGATGGCGGGACGAACATATACGAGGCGATTGATCTGGCACTGCTGACCCAACATGCTACGCAAGCTTTACAGCAAATCGTGTTTATCACAGACGGTGCTATCGGTTACGAAAACAGTATTCTTACCGAGATTCAGTCCCGGCTTGGTGAGACCCGGCTGTTTACCGTGGGTATTGGCGCCGCGCCAAACAGTTATTTTATGGTGCAGGCAGCACAGGCTGGCAGGGGAACCTATACCTACATCTCCTCGCCACAACAAATCGAGCAGCGGATGCGGGAGCTACTTAAAAAGTTAGCACAGCCGGCGTTGACCGACATCAACTTGCAATCTGACGTGGCAATGGCGTTTTATCCTGAACGTATACCTGATCTGTATTATGGTGAGCCCATCGTTATTGCCTATCAATCGCCGACAGCGGTAACCGATGTGCATTTTACCGGTGTGCTGGGTGAAGCCGCCTGGCAACAGACGTTGACCCTGGATTATTTGCCGGACCGACCCGGTGTGGCAAAGTACTGGGCACAACAAAAAATTCAGGATCTGTTGGCGAAGCAGCGGTTCATGGCTTTCGATGCCAGCAGCGATACGGCGCCATACCAGCAAAAGATTCTGCAAGTGGCGTTGCAACACAATCTGGTCAGCCCTTACACCAGTTTAATTGCGGTAGATCTGGCTGAAAACGGTCGCCCCAACAATACTCCTTTGTTGGCTCAAATGCCTTCAACCGCGCTGGACTCACCCAGACGATTTATGCTGGCTGGAATTTTATTGCTCATGGGATTGTGCCTATCTGTTTGGCACTGGCGGTCAGAACAAAGTCTCAGGCAATCGGGAGCTACTCATGTTTAGCAGTGAAACCTATTATGAGACCCGAAGGCCTTTTGTGACCTGGCGTAAGGCGTTGATCTTATTGTTGATTGCCGCTGCTGCGTGGCAATTCGGACAAGGTATGTGGATACAGGCGAAAGCATCAGTGGCGCAACTACTGATTTCCAGAGCGTGGCAGGAAACACTGCGCACTGAACAACCCATTCCGCCCTGGCCCTGGGCGGACACCTGGCCGGTAGCCAAACTGAGTATTCCGGCACATGGCAAACCACTGTATGGCCTGGCGGGAAGCTCTCCTGCGATTATCGCCTTTGGCCCCGGTCATCTGGTGCAATCAGCGTTTCCTGGGTAACCGGGCAACAGCGTATTTGTGGGTCATCGCGATACCCATTTCGCCATATTGGAAGCAATACAACCCGGCGAATTGATTGAAGTGGAAACCCGATACGGTAAAACTTTGTATCGCGTCGATGCGGTTCGAATTGCCCATGAATCTCAGGCGGATGTTGTCGAAGAAACCTTGTCGAGTACTCTGACACTAATCACCTGCTATCCCTTTAATTCTGTGCAGGCAGGTACTGACATGAGATTTATCGTGACTGCGAATAAAATTAGTGAGTAATTTGGGCTGATGCATGGTATTGCATCAGCGCGGGAATGTTACTGTAATCCTGGCACCCTGAAATTCTGATGTGCCCATGGCTAACTGGCCCTCGTAGGCTGACACCAGGTCAGAAACGATGGCCATACCAATGCCCTGACCGGATTCGTAACTATCCAGGCGTTTGCCCCGTTCTAACAACAGGTGTTGTTTGTCTTCGGGGATACCCGGACCGTCATCACTGACAGATAGCTCAAGGTACTTATCCGTTTGCCGGACTTCTATCAGTACCCTTTGTTTCGCGGCTTTACAGGCGTTATCCATCAGGTTCCCCAGCAATTCCATCAGATCCGTGGCATCACCGCAAAACTCGGTATTGGGGGCGATGTCGTGCTCGATAAGAATGAATTTATCTGCGTATACTTTTTCCATAGCAACAGTGAGTTTTTCAATCACAGTGTTCACTGGGGTGCTCTGGTTCCAACGGCTACCGGCACCGGCGACAGCACGTTTTAACTGGCGTTGAATGATCTGATCGATTTGGGTGACCGGCTCTCTGCCTTCGTCCGGCAAATTCCGAAGTCCGGACAACACGGCCAGCGGGGTTTTCAGACTGTGGGCCAAATCACCTAAACTGTTTTTATAGCGCTCTCTTTGATTTTCCTCGGTGCTGAGTAAATGGTTCAGATTGTTTTTTAAGGTTTCCAGTTCCGGAGGATATTGGTGGGTGATGCGAGTGTGGCTGCCTTTTTTGATACTGGCGATTTCATTAACCAGTTTATTGATAGGCCGCAACGCGGTATTCAGGGTGAAGAGCAATAACAGTAGCAAGAGTGCAGCAATAATGCCCAACCAGTTTAACAAGGTCGATTCAAAGCGTGCGATTTCTTCATCGTAGGTGGCCTTATCCATAAACACATGAAAAGCTACCGGGGAAAGCCCCAGGTCAGTTTCAAACTCGGCAGTGTAGCTGTAGCGAAAGTAGGTTATTTTGTTTTCGTCATCGGGTATCACCACAAACTGCGACTTTCCGGGTAGCGGAAAGGTTTGGATTTTGGGCCAGCGCCAATTTATCGCCGACATGGATTTCCACACCAGGTTATCGTAGTTGTGGATGATCGCGTAGATACCGGAGTCGGGCAGGTTAAATTCGCCATGGATCATTAACTCAGGCATATACACTTCTTTGCCTTCGATTTCGAACTCAGAAATCAGGGTTAAACTCAATAATCGCAGGCGTTCAAAGGTGGCCTGGTGAATACTGGCAGAGTAGGCCTGTTGCAAGGCGTAGTTCATCAGTGGGATAAAAAACAGCAGCGCTATAAGCGCTGCTGTGAAAGTACGTACCTTTAACGAGATGGGTTTCATAGTTGGCGATTAATGCGATATCCCCGGCCGCGCAGTGTTTCGATGGGCTTGTAACTATTGTCCGGATCCAGTTTTTTCCGTAAACGACCCACAAACACTTCGATAACATTACTGTCTAAATCAAAATCCTGGTCGTAAATGTGCTCTGTTAGCTCTGTTTTTGAGATGATCTTTTTCGGGTTCATCATCAGGTATTCTATGACTTTATACTCGTAAGCCGTCAGATCTAAAGACTCACCACCAACCAGGACCTCCTGAGTGACAGTGTCCAGGGTAATTGGGCCAATTTCCACTTTCGGACTGGATTGGCCAGACGAACGTCTTATCAGGGCGTTAACTCTGGCCAGTAGTTCCTCTTCCTGGAAGGGTTTAGTCAGGTAGTCATCGGCGCCGGCATCCAGGCCTTCTACCTTTTCCTGCCAGCGATCCCGGGCTGTGAGAATCAGTACCGGGCAACTGATTTGCTTTTGACGAATGCGTTTTAACAGCTCAAAACCATCGATTTCTGGTAAGCCAACGTCAACAATGGCAGCGTCGTAGGGGTATTCTTCAAATAAAAATTGCGCTTTTTTGCCGTCGTCAGCCAAATCAACACTGTATCCTTGCTTTTGCATCAGTTGGTCTAACTGAGTCAGTAGTCGGGCGTCGTCCTCAACAATTAATATTCTCATGTGCTACGTCCTTCTTGTCCTTCTTCGGCGCGTCTGTTGATTTCAATAAAAATGACGCGGCCCGAGCTTTGCAATATTTTAACCCGGTATTTATCACCGTACTTTTCTACTTTCAGCACCCGTCCAGATACCTGGCGCTGCGCCAATTTAGCCGCTTCCGCTTTGCTGCCGGCAGATTCAGACGCCATGCTCTGAAAGCCGAAAAACAACATTGTGAAAAGCGTTATATACCTCAAAAACTGCATTAATTTGTCCGAAAAATTCAGGTTACCTGGTGAATTAAACTCGCCATCGGGCGCGTTAACTTATGTGATTCACCTGTTTGGCAACCTCTAGTGTAACTGCTTATTTTCTTTTGTACATGGTCGGAGATAAGTTCACCTCCAGTCGAATCCGATTGCCAGGATGTTGTCGGGTAAACGTGGTAAAACGCTCCCCCTTATAGCGGTAGGTTACCTCATACCCTTTCAGTTTTTTACTGTAGCGAGAATTATGCACATTGTCGTAACAACGCTCGTCGTACTCCCTGACATGAGAATCATGGCTGTTGACGTAGTAATAGTCGTCTGAATACCCGTCATTGTAATGGCGAACATGCGGATCGCTATCCCGACCCACTTCGTGCCCAATGACGCCACCAACCAGGGCACCGGCAACCGTAGCAATACCTCTGTTTTTACTGTTTTTGCCCAATGTGTTGCCTACCACACCACCCAACACCGCGCCGGTGATAGTGGAAGCATCAGAGCGATGACCCTGGTAGTGGTGTTGGGTTCTTCGGTATTTCTTACGGCATTGATAGTGAGAATGTGAATGGTATCCATGACCACCGTGATAAACGGGCGTAACCTTAATCACTCGCCCATAATCATAATAACGGCTGTGGTGGCCTGCGAACGCTGTTGTACTGATGATTAACAGCAGTGATGTTAAAGCTGGCAATATGCGTTTCATAGTGACTCTCCTCAGTATATGGACCCAAATTACCGCAAGATTTTATGTCTGAGTGATCGCTGCGCCTTTTGCCAAAAACGCATAAAACAATACTCGACAACCAGCATGGTCAGCTCACTGTTGTTTGCCTGAACGCGTTATATTGCGCCGAATTCGAGCATCTTTAAGTACTCTGGGTATGTTTATACTGTAGGTCAGTGTTGCTGAATAACTGCTGAACTTTTATTAAACCATCAGGCACCACGCAGAAAACTCGCAGGCGCAGATATCTGCGTCTACAGGGACTTAAGATAATTCGGTATTGCGAGTCGGAGCCCGGTTCAGGCTTTGCTCATGGGGTTTTCACAATGGGCGTAAACGGTGTGTTTCTTGTTGTAGGTATAAACGTGTACTGACAGCGGAATATCCTTAATTTGCTGCCACATAGCGTGTTTGCTGGACGAAGGGCAGAGTGACATCTGCAGGTATTTTTCTTGATCACTGCGACTCATATTGAGTTTATCCGGAATTTGGATGTAGGCGTTGATTGTTCCGTTAACCGCCTGTGCCCCCTGATAATACCAGTTACCACCCAATATTGTGGTTCGAAAAGCGGCATTGACGCTTCTGAGCATGGGCTCGGTTACGGTTCCTTCAGAATCAAAGCTGATTTGTGTTGCAGCATTGCTTTGCATACAGCCTGACAGCGTCAAACTGGCGGCAACTGTCAATATGGCGAAAACCCATTTCAGTGTTTTATTAGTGGAAGCCGTTACTATGGTCATTTTACTGCTCTGAAGTCTTTCATAGTGCTTTTCTATCGGCCATTAGGGAAAACTCTGAAGCGAATATTTATATTAACGAGAAATATCCAGGCGGTTATTTCGTGTTATTTGTTATATGCTTTGAGGGATAATTTCTGGAGAAAGTGGGTCTTAAACACTATGTTGTTTACATAGAAATTTTTAAACAGATTGGTATGCAAAGGGTTTTTCGGTTTTTCAGTTTTATGTGTCTGGCCTTTATAAAGGTATTTGCCAGTGTTTTTTACCGGGGCAGGCCGGTTTGGTTAAGTGCCGAAAAAGAGGAGGCGATGCAGCAGGTGAAACTACTGGTGTTTTTAAATCACACCAGTTTGTTTGAACCGCTTTTCATACGTTTTGCCCCCTGGTCGTGGTTGTGGACTTTGTCGCATAAGTTGGTAGTGCCCGGAGCGGATATTACCCTGCAACGACCAATGACCGGACGAATTTTAAAAGCACTGATGCCCGGATGTGTGCCAATTACCCGAAAAAATGATCATTCATGGCTGTATTTTTTGAGTCAGGTCAATGACCAAAAAGTCACAGCAATCCTGCCCGAGGGCAGGATGAAGCGGCGCAATGGTCTGGATAAGTTTGGTAAACCCATGAGTGTCCGGGGTGGGGTGGCCGATATTTTAGAATGTCTGGATGAGGGGAAAATTCTGTTTGTTTACTCCGGTGGTTTGCATCACATTCAGGCCCCGGGCGACAAATGGCCCAATCTGTTTAAAACGTTAAAAGCCAACATGGAGTTGGTTAATATCAGAGATTACAAACAGCAGTTGTTAAACTCCGCAGACAACTTTATTGAACGACAAAAGGCATTCAAGGTGCGTGTTATTGAGGACATGAATCGTCGGCTGACAGAGTGCGTGCCCGGCAACTGAGCTTAGGTGAATGACTACCTGTAATGTTAACCGAAGAACCGGATTGATTTTGGTTTAACTGTCCGAAACTTAGCTGTTTACAGCAAGATATAGTGAGAAAGAGCTAACAACTTTACTGTCGGCGAGGACCTTGTAACGGCTGTATTGTCGTGTCACCAGGGGGGAGTGTTTTCAAGTTGATGAAGGTTATTTTCTGGTAACCCAAAAAACAAAAAAGCACTTCAAAGATGAAGTGCTTTAGAATCTTCTTTCGCAGTGAAAATTAAGCGTTGTTTAAAACCGCTGCTTTTCTTTTCATCAGGTTGTTCACCTGGCGCATAGAGTTAAGATGCATATAAATCGAAGGCAACATGCCTTTTTTACGCAACTCAAGGAAGTCTTCATCGGACATGTTGTTGAGTTTTTCTTCATCTACCATAGCAACACCGTCAACAGACATGCGCTTTTCACCAATGTTAACGGAGATATTGCGGGTTACCAGCATCTCTTTTTCAGCCAGCTCTTTAGCAAATAAAGTGGTGATGTGTTCCTGCTCTAAATACTTAGCCATTGCTTCTTTTTGCTTTTTCAGAAACTCAGTCTCTTCACCATCTTCAGTGAATAATGCCTGACCTTCTGTCTCAGAAACCTGGGTGTGCTCAACATCAATAGCAATGCCATATTGTGTATCATCATCAGGATTTCTCAACAGACCGAAGGGGGCGTGAGTGTATCTGGCAGGCATATAGGACGCGTCCCACTTGTCTTCTTTAACAAACAGGTTTTCGCCGCGTTCGATGCCCATCAGCGCAACGACCTGGTAACGTTGATTGTTTGGGTTTTGTACGAAGCAAATTGGAAATTCAACTGCGGCACTAGCAAATTCAGCAATGACCAAAGGTAACAGGTTTTGCTCTTTCAGGTCACTGACATCTGTATTAGGTTTAACGCGCAGGTTTTGATGTAGTTTATTGTTTAGTTGTTCTATCTTGGCCATTGCCACTCCAACTCATTGAACTTTAAAAAATCAGGAGCACATACTAAACGGTTCAGTGTATTAGGCAACCTATTAAGCGATAAAAACACAGAATTTACGCGATTTGTGGCGATAAAATCACCGTCCGGGATCAGGCTGAGGCGTCCAGTGATATTGGGGCGTTGGTTGAATCTGGCGCGGCTGGCTGAAACTGATCTCTGCCGTTTGATTTGGCTTTGTAGAGATTTTCATCAGCTTTGGCGATTGCGTTTTCGATATCGCTTTTATTGTGGGTAATTTCGCTGATCCCCATGCTGACCGTAATTTCAAAAATCGCGCCTTCATGTTCGATAGCGGTTGATTTTATTTTGTCCCGAATCTTGTTTGCCACGATTTGCGCCTGCAAGCTGGTGGTTTGGGGCAATACAAACAGAAATTCTTCGCCACCCCAACGTGCCACGATATCCTGTTTGCGCAACGTTTCCTGAAACAATTTAGACAATAACACCAGGGTCTTGTCACCGGCATCGTGCCCGTAATTATCATTCACCAGTTTAAAGTGGTCGACATCACACAAAATAATCGCAAGTGGGGTACTGTTGCGTTCCACCCGTCGTAATTCATAGTGGAGTTTATCCATAGCATCCCGTCGGTTTGACAGTTGCGTCAATGGGTCCAGTTTTGCCATCTGCTCATATTTGTTGCTCATTTCCTGCATAAAATCAAAAGACTGTTGCCGGGAATGTTCGTAAAACGCCGACAAAAAGGTAATGGTGAGAAACGAATAAAGTAGTCGTGTTTTAAATTCAATACTATATGACGTCGCCAGTAATTGCTCATTGGGGAAAAACATAATGACACTGATAATTACGACGAACAGAGAAATGGAAAATAACCCCTTTTTTAATCCACCAAAAAACAGCGCAACCGGTGAAACCATAAATATCCACAGTGGCCCGGTATTGTCTTTTCCACCTGAATAAACGAGGTAGATCATCAACGCAAACAAACTGTATAAAATTACGTTTGATGCCAGCCGAAAGTTGCCGGTGAACTTTTGATAAAGGTGCGCTAACAAATAAACACTGCTGGCGAGCAGCAACACAACAGCTAACAGCCATTGCTGGTTAAGAAACGCCGACACCGACATTATTGCGGTGATACTTAACCCTACTAATCCGAACAGATTAACAGTGAAAATCTTGCGGTTTGATTCGAAGTCGTACCTATCTTGCATACCTGTGTGCAGGTATCGAGATAGAAGTTGTTTGATCATTTTAATCAATGCTTACCGGAGCGGAAATTTATTCACATTGTTGCAGTATAGTAATTATTGGTTTAGGTGTCTTGGCGCTGACTGCATTTTTTGACCAAAGTATGAGTTCAGATCAGCACTTAATTGTTGCAATAATTGATATTGCTGGCTGACTGCATGGGAAAATCCATCGGTTGCCAGCGTTTCAGTGTAATTAAAGTGTTGTTTGGTGTGTGCTTTACCATCCACAAAAAACAACCAGGTTCCCTGTAATATGGCTTTGCCGGAGTCTGTGGGGTAAAACTGTTGAATGTTAATGTCCAACTGATAATGGGGTTGAGCCGGCGCATTTTTATAGTGTTCCACCATATACCAGGGGGCATCATGAGGGCTGATTTCATTCACCAACGCAGCCCTTATACTCTTCAAAGGTATCTGGGCCCAAAGGTGTAATTGGGCAAAATGCAGCTGATGTTGTCCTGTTTGTACCACCATCTTATTTTGCTTCAGATAGTCCGGTACTTTTACAGTTAATAGTACAGAATGTTTGCTGCTTAAATCGCTGGTCTTGGCCGGGAGGTTGTGCGCAGTGTCCGGACCCAGCTGATAGTAGTTAAAATTGCCGGGCTGAGTTGCACAGGCATTGATCATGATTAACAGAATTACTATGAAGAGTTGTTTCATGGCTGGGTTAATTCCTCTTAGCTCTGGGTAAGGTGTCGGATTGTCCGGTTTCTATGGGAAATACCAGGCTGCTGGGGGTTTCGTTAAGACGCTGTAATACCGGCTTTAATTCCAACATCAGTGCCTGGAATTCCAACAGGAGTTCATTAATTCCGGCATTGGTTTGAGAGTGACCCGAATAGGTATTTGCCAGCACCTCCAGGGCGTGCAGAGCATCGTTTAATTGGGAAATCAGCGCTTGTTCCTGAGTTTGTTGTAGTAGCTGATTTATCTCTTGTCCCGATTGTTCAAACGTCTTCGCTGTAGTATGAAGTTGCTGCAGGGTTTGATTGAGATTTTGTGCCAGACTTTCAAATGGCAATTCGTTGACCTTGTTCAGAATTGAAGAAATTTTTTGAGTAAGCTGGGCAAATTCATTCGAGATGGTTGGAATAACCGGCAAACCGGATGATTTAGTGATTTCGATTGATTCGAGGTTTTCATAGTTTTGCAAATCTACGTATTGCCCACCGGTAATGATATTCCCTGTCTCCAGGGTGGCCCGGAGTCCTTTTTGAATCCAAAGGGTGATTTGTTCGTTAACCCATTGCACGCCTTCGGGAGAATCTTCGAAGGACGCCATTCCCGGAAATATGGCAATAATGATAGGGATTTTGTAACCTTCTTCCAGCAGTCCTGGTTTTTGTTCGGTGACAACGTTGATTTGCTCCACCTCACCGATGGGGAGCCCCCGGTATTCAACTGGCGCACCGACTTTCAGCCCTCTTACAGAATCTTCTATCATTAATGCAAATCGCGCTTTGTGTTTGTAGCGGCGGGCATTGGCATCTGTCTGACTGGCATGAATGTCAAAATAAGCCCGTTGCTGGATAGTGTCACCCTGAGACAAGCCTTCAGGGATACCAAAGGTGACACCGTTGGTTAGTAAGGTTTCTACTGTACCTGTGTGAATCATCAGCCCTTCGGCGCCCAGCTCTAATCTGACCCCACTGGTATCCCAAAATCGGGTGTTGGAAGTGATGAGTTGATTGTAGGGGGCCTCTATAAAGGCATTGTAATAGACAACACGCTCCTCCAGATTGAAATAAATATCTTCTATCTGCCCCACCTGCAGACCTTTGTAGATAATGGGATCGCCTTCTTTATAGGCAAATTCATCATCACTGTTTAGAGTTACATGAAGCCCGGGCGTGCCTGCTGGTGTCACCGGAGGATCTTCAAGGCCTTCAAAGGTAAATTGCTCTTTGCCCGACATACCTGGCGTTAACTCTATAAATGGCCCCGATAATATGGTGCTCAATCCGGATACGCCGGACAATGTTATTCGCGGCGTAACTATCCAAAGATTGGTATCTTCCCTTAACAGGTGCGTTTCATCCTGATTGATTCGGGCGGTAACCACTACGCCGGGGCTGTTTTTTCGCAACTGAATGGCTGTTACGGTACCAATATCGACATGCCGGGTTTTTATTCTGGTTTTACCAGGCTCAAGCCCTTCAGCGGAGCTAAAGTAAATGGTGATCTCTTGTCCGCGGTTGCTGATCTGATAATAAACCAGCCAGGCCCCGATAAATATTGCGACAATAGGCAGTAACCATAATTTGGAAATATTGTGCAGCTCTTCAGCGTGGGCTTCGTGAATGACTTCTTGTTTGTCGTTATCTGTCATCGTGAGTCTGTTTTCCATAATAACTTAGAGTCAAAACTGTGTGCTGCGAACATAGTCACTATGACAACACCTGAAAAGGCGAGGGCCGCAGGCCCGGGATAAATGGACATGGTACCTCCTAACTGGACCAGGCTAACCAGAATTGCCACCACAAAAACGTCCACCATAGACCATTTGCCAATTAACTCTGTCAGTCTGTACCAACTCATTTTCTGCTCAGGTTTTTTGATGATGCCGTGCTGCACCGTCGCATTTAGCCAGCATAATATAAGTAACTTGACCACCGGCACGACTACACTGGCGGTGAAAATGATAATTGCAACCGGGTAAGAGCCTGACTCCCACAATAAATAAACGCCTCCCAGGATCGTAGATAATTCTGATTGTCCTAAAAATTGTGTTTTCATTATCGGCCACAGGTTGGCCGGAATGTACAACAGGCAGGCGACAATGAGCAGGCCCCAGGTTTGGTTGATGCTTTTCTGACGGCTTTTGTGGCGGGGTTTTATCAAGGCCTGAGTGATGGCGCGAAACTCATGTTCATCGAGATGAACCACCGTAAGGGTGCTGAAGCCCACAAAAGCACAAAACGTGAAAAAGGAAGGACCAAAAGAGACATCCGCCAATGATATTATTTTTACCAAGCTGACCAATACGCTGATCAAGAATATTTCTGCCATGCTCCAGGGGAGTAGCTGAAACACCATGTGAGTCAGGCGGCGATGATAGGGTTGTCGTTTATTGAGCAGCACAGACATCGACAAATAAAACACCGTGCCCAACACAATGGCCGGGATAAACAAAATAAAAAATGATTCAATGATGGCCAAAATCAAATATTGGTTGCTGACCAACACAGCTAAACCGGACGGAATAGAAATGGATTGTGTTTTCCCGGCCGCGGAAAATGAAATGAATTCAAAAGGGAGGCTAAGCAACAGAAACAGCAGTGAGGTCAGGGAGAACAGAGCGACTTTCTGCACCGCATTAGTACGTTTAGCGGTCAACAAATAGCGGCACTGAGGACAGATAACCCTGTGCTTTGGCGGCAGCATTTCAATGCGAACATTGGCTGCACATTCGTGACAATGAATAGTGTGAGCTTGGTTGTCCATTGCGCCGGATGATTGAAGCTTTATCCTGAGTGTGCATTAAATCTCCCGCGCCTGCAAACTGCAAATATCTGACCTGCAACAAAAAAGCCGACACTGGGTCGGCTTTTTCACATTGGTATCACACGGTTAGGGAACAGTTACAATCTTGCAGCCATTGGTGGCACCGACCGTTTCCATCGCATCGCCATAGGTCATGATGAATTGATCACCTGACTCCACCAGACCTTTCTCCAGCAGGCAGGCAATTACGTCATTCTTCAATTCACCCGGTGCACTGTGACTGGAATCAAAATACACAGGCTTGACACCCCGGAATAACGCCATTTCATTGAGTGAGTGCTCGTGACGTGATAACCCGTAAATTGGCAGGTAGCTGGTAATACGTGACATCAATTTGGCAGTATTGCCACTTTCTGTCAGTGCCACGATGGCTTTAATACTCTTCAGGTGATTGGCAGCATATACTGCGGACAACGCCGTGGTTTCGCTGATGGTGGTAAACTCTTCAGTAACACGATGCTTGGAGATTTTAACGCTGGGATGGGTTTCTGCACCTTCACAGACGCGAGCCATGGCCTGAACGGTTTCAATTGGATAATCGCCCGCTGCTGTTTCTGCAGACAGCATTACCGCATCTGTGCCGTCCAATACCGCATTGGCAACATCCATGACTTCTGCCCGTGTTGGCATAGGGCTGGTGATCATTGACTCCATCATTTGCGTCGCGGTGATCACCACTTTGTTTAGCTGACGCGAACGGGAGATCAGCTTTTTCTGTACACCGACTAATTCGGCATCGCCAATTTCAACCCCTAAATCGCCGCGTGCCACCATAACTGCGTCACTGGCCGCAATAATGTCATCCATAGCCTCGTCGGTTGCAACGGCCTCGGCGCGCTCAACCTTGGAGCAAATTTTAGCGTGACAGCCTGCTGCCACTGCCAGTTCTCTGGCGTAATTCAAATCGGCACCTGACCGCGGAAAAGACACGGCTAGATAATCAACATTCATCTTCGCGGCGGTTTTGATGTCTTCCTTATCTTTATCGGTTAACGCGTCAGCCGATAATCCTCCGCCCTGGCGATTAATCCCTTTATTGTTAGATAGTTTGCCGCCAACCGTTACTTCAGTGCGTACTTTAGCGCCTTCAACAGCGGTGACTTTTAGCTGAATTCTGCCGTCATCCAGTAGCAAAATATCACCGGGACCAACATCGTTAGGCAACTCTTTGTAATCAATACCAACTTCTGTTTGTGTGCCGGATTCCCGATCTAATTCAGCATCCAGTGTAAAGGCATCACCAACGGCCAATTGAATCGGCCCGTCTTTGAATTTTGCCACGCGAATTTTGGGACCTTGCAGATCTCCCAGGATTGCCACGTATTTTCCTAAGCGTTTCGCGGCATTTCTGACTTTCTGAGCGCGCTTGATGTGATCTTCCGCTGTGCCGTGAGAGAAGTTCATCCGGACAACATTTGCGCCCGCGGCAATAACCGCTTCAATACGTTCGTCAGTATCGGTGGCGGGACCGAGAGTAGCCACAATTTTGGTTCGTCTTAACATCTTTTTCTGCTCGCTTAGGTGGATATGAAGAAGGTCAGGAGCCTAAAAAAAGCACCTGAGTATCCAGTTTTGTAATTTTATTACAAAATACTAGTCTAAAATGAAGGGTTTGTGAAACTCATCTGAAATAAATTGAGATTTTTCCGCAAGTCATCGGATGAGTTGTCACGCGAAATGCTGTCTTATTCAGCTATCGCTTGTCATAACGCGAGTCGCGCAATGAGTCTTTGACCCGTTTCAGATTTTCTCTGAATTTTGAACCGCGACGCAGGGTAAAGCCCGTGGCCAGAATATCAATAAGCGTTAACTGCGCAATACGCGATGCCATTGGCATGTACATATCAGTATCTTCCGGGACTTCCAGAGACAACACCAGGCTGCACTCATTGGCCAGTGGGCTATTGACGGCGGTAACGCCCACAACCGTGGCGTCATTGGCTTTGGCCAACTGCGCCAGTTCAACCAGGCTTTTGGTGCGACCGGTGTGAGAGATAAGAACAACCACATCACCTTCACTGCAGTTCATGCAGCTCATGCGTTGCATTAAAATATCTTCAAAATAAATAACCGGGACATTAAAACGGAAGAATTTGTTAAGTGCATCGTGGGCAACAGACGCAGAGGCGCCCAACCCAAAAAACGAGATTTTCTTGGCCTGGGTTAACAGATCAACAACGCGATTGATTGCCTGTATATCGACAGACTGGCGCGCAACTTCTAACGCTGCCATCGTAGATTCGAAAATCTTTTTGGAATATTCTTCGGGAGTGTCATGCTCTTCCACATGCCGGTTGACATACGGCGTGCCGTTCGCCAGGCTTTGTGCCAGGTGCAGCTTAAAGTCCGGATAGCCCTTGGTATCTAACCTGCGACAAAAGCGGTTCACCGTGGGTTCGCTCACGTCTGACATCTTGGCCAGCGTAGCAATACTGGAGTGAATCGCGGTTTGTGGATTAGCCAGGATGATTTCAGCTACCTTGCGTTCAGACTTGCTGAAAGCCCCTTTTTGTTGAGCAATCTTTTCTAGAATATTCATGCGCTCTCGAAATAATTAATTATACTTGTTGTTTACTGCGTTTTTCGGCTGTAATTCTTTGACATGAAAATGTCACATAATTACAAACTAAGGCTGACATTAAATGAACGCTTCGTCAAAATTATATGCATTTAGTTGTAAATTTACTACAAATATAGTTTACTGTCGCCATGTGGCTAGGGTAAACGTGTTAAAATATAGTAAAATTACAGCACGTATCTGTACCTAACTGATTTTACTACAAAAGGTTAATTCTATGGCGCCTAATAAAGTAATTGAGCCTTGTGATTTTGTATTGTTTGGAACCAAAGGTGATTTGGCTCGTCGAAAATTACTGCCTTCCTTATATGAGCTTGAAAAGGCCAATTTGATTCACGAGCACACCAAGATCATCGGTGTGGCTCGCTACGAAGTTTCCCAAGACGAATATGTTGAACTGGTAAAAGCCAATATTGAAAAATTTACCGGTAATACCCTTTGCAATGATACCTGGAAAAGATTTAGTGCAAAATTAGAGTATGTACAAATCGACATGCAGGACTACGAAAGCTATTCCCTGTTGCAGGGCTGTATCGATGCTTCCCGCACTATGGTCTGTTACCTGGCTACGCCGCCTTCAATTTACGGTGATATCTGTAAAGGCATGAACGCCGCAGGTCTTATTGATCCCAGTGTCAGAGTGGTGCTGGAAAAACCCATTGGTCATGACCTGGAAACCTCCAAGGTGATCAACAATCAGGTGGCTGAGTTCTTTAAAGAAAGTCAGATCTATCGCATCGACCATTACCTGGGCAAAGAAACTGTACTGAACCTGATGGCGCTGCGTTTTGCCAATTCGATTTTTGCAACCAACTGGGATCACAATTGTGTTGATCACGTACAGATCACGGTGGCTGAATCGGTGGGTATTGAAGGCCGCTGGGGCTATTTCGACGATGCAGGACAAATGCGGGACATGGTACAAAACCATCTTCTGCAGATTCTGACGTTGATCGCAATGGAGCCGCCCGCCAGTCTTGACGCCAACAGCGTACGGGATGAAAAGCTAAAAGTCTTAAAGTCTTTGCGTCCGATTAATGCCTCTAATATTCGCGAAAACACAGTGCGCGGCCAGTACACCAGCGGCTTTGTCCGTGGCGAAGAAGTCCCTGGTTATCTGGAAGAAGAGGGTGCTAACACCGAAAGCGAAACAGAGTCCTTTGTGGCCTTAAAAGTCGAACTGGACAACTGGCGCTGGGCAGGCGTTCCTTTTTATCTGCGTACCGGTAAACGCATGCCGCGCAAAGTCAGTGAAATTGTGATCTACTTTAAGCCTCAGCCTCACAACTTGTTTAAAGACAGTTTTAATCAACTGCCGCCAAACAAGCTGACAATTCGTCTGCAACCCGATGAAGGGGTTGAAATCACCGTAATGAACAAAGTGCCTGGCTTAACCAGTTCAGGCTCGATGAATCTGCAAAAGTCTAAACTCAACCTGAGCTTCTCTGAAGCGTTTGATACCAAGCGCATTCCTGACGCTTACGAAAAGCTGTTGCTGGAAGTCTTACTGGGTGACCAGTCACTGTTTGTGCGCCGGGACGAAGTGGAAGAAGCCTGGAAATGGGTAGACAGCATTCTGGAAGCCTGGAATAAGAGCAATGAAAAACCAGAGCCTTACCAGGCCGGAACATGGGGACCGGTGGCGTCTATCGCGTTGTTGGCGCGTGAGGACCGCGCCTGGTACGAGAGCAAGATAACCAAGAAGTAGACCGGTTGGTGACGAGGGATATATGAAACAAACACTTTACAGAAACGCTGAAGAATTAACGGCCCATTTTGCCGGTAAAATCACCGCAATTTTAGATGATGCGATTCAGCGTAAGGGGCAAGCGAGCATACTGGTTTCCGGTGGCCGCACGCCATTACCTTTGTTCAAAGCGTTGTCACAATCGGACATTGACTGGTCTAAAGTAGTGATCAGTCTGGCGGATGAGCGTTGGGTTGCTGCGGAGGATGATGCCAGCAACGAAAAACTGGTCAGAGCCAATCTATTGCAGGACAAGGCTGCATCAGCCACCTTTATCAGTATGAAAACTGCCCACGAAGATGCTGCCGACGCCGTTGTTGAACTGGAATCGCGCTATGCAGCAATGAGTTGGCCGGTAGACGTTCTTATCCTGGGAATGGGGGAGGATGGTCATACTGCGTCATTATTCCCTTGTTCTGAGCAAATTCAGGAAGGGCTTAAAACCGAAGCGAAATTGCTGGCGGTGCAACCCACTACAGCACCACATCAACGCATGTCTTTTTCACTCAGCGCTCTGTTGCAGAGTGAAAATATCTTTTTACACCTGACTGGCGAGAGCAAAAAAGCTGTAATTGAGCAGGCTCTGGCTGGTGATAATGCACTAGAAATGCCCATTCGAGCGGTAATTCAAAATTCCGACATCGAATTAGTATGGGCTCCATAGGAGGAATTCATGAATACCCTTATTCAGGAAGTAACTCAGAGAATCGAAGAGCGTAGCAAAAAAACGCGCGCTGCTTATTTGAAGAAAATTTCTGATGCCAGAGAGCAAGGCCCTCACCGTGGCGTGTTGTCCTGTGGTAACCTGGCGCATGGTTTTGCGGCCTGTAGCAAAGAAGAAAAAGCCGACTTAACCAGCATGTTGAAGGCCAACATCGCTATTGTATCTTCATACAATGACATGTTGTCTGCCCATCAGCCGTATGAAGAATACCCTCAAAGAATTAAAGAAGCCGTGCGCAAAGTGGGCAGTGTTGCTCAGTTTGCTGGTGGCGTACCGGCCATGTGCGATGGGGTAACCCAGGGGACGCCGGGCATGGATTTGAGTTTGATGAGCCGTGACGTCATTGCTCAGTCAACCGCCATTTCGCTTTCGCACAACATGTTCGACGGCGCATTAATGCTGGGTATATGTGACAAAATTGTCCCGGGATTGCTTATCGGTTCATTGGCATTTGGGCACCTACCCACAGTATTTGTGCCTGCCGGACCTATGCCTTCTGGTTTACCAAATAAAGAAAAAGCGCGAATTCGCCAGTTGTTTGCCGAAGGTAAAGTCGGGCGCGATGAACTGTTAAAAGCCGAATCTGAGTCCTATCATTCTGCGGGAACCTGTACCTTTTACGGCACGGCCAATAGTAATCAGTTGGTGGTGGAAATGATGGGCTTGCACTTACCGGGTTCTTCGTTTGTTAATCCGGGTACTGAGTTACGCGATGCCCTGACCGAAGCTGCAGCAGTGCAGGTAACCCGACTCACCGATCTGGGGGATAACTACCTGCCGATCGGCGAGATTGTTGACGCCAAATCTATTGTTAATGGTCTGGTGGGCCTGTTGTCAACGGGCGGTTCAACAAACCACACCATGCACCTGGTGGCGGTAGCCAGAGCGGCGGGTTATATCATTAACTGGGATGACTTCTCTGATATTTCCAATGCGGTGCCATTGTTGACTCGCATTTATCCCAACGGTTCTGCCGATATCAACCACTTTACTGCTGCCGGCGGTATGTCGTTGTTGTTTAAAGAATTATTAGACGCCGGTTTACTGCATAATGATGTTAAGACTATCTGTGGTAACAGTTTAGACAAGTATCGAATGGAACCCAGAATCCTGGATGGTGAACTGACCTGGGTGGAAGGTCCGACACAGTCCATGGACAAAGAGGTTGTTGCTTCGGTGGCTGTGCCCTTTAAGCCTGATGGTGGTTTAACGGTACTTAACGGTAACCTGGGCCGTGCAGTCATTAAAAACTCGGCCATGAGAGCCGGTTCTGAACATATCAAAGCACCCGCTGTGGTGTTTGAAGATCAGTTTGAATTAGATGCCGCCTTTAAAGCCGGTGAACTGAATAAAGATTGTGTGGTTGTGGTGAGATTCCAGGGACCGAAGGCGATTGGTATGCCGGAATTACACCGTCTGACACCACCGCTGGGCGTGTTGCAAGACAAGGGCTTCCGCGTAGCTCTGGTCACCGATGGCCGTATGTCGGGTGCGTCCGGAAAAGTACCGGCCGCCATTCACGTGACACCGGAAGCCTGGGACGGAGGTTTAATCGCCAAAGTGCAAAATGACGATGTGGTTGAACTTAATATTGATACCGGTGAGTTAACCTTACATGTCTCAGAAGACGAGTTGGCTCAGCGTGAGGCCAAAACAGCCGACATTGCACATCACCAGATTGGTATGGGGCGCGAGCTGTTCGGCGGTATGAGAACCCACATGAGTAAGGCTGAAGAAGGTGCCTGTTCCTTGTTTATTGAGCAGGAGCAGGGGGAATGACTGCGAGTTTTGTAGCCGATGTCGGCGGCACTAATATCCGTCTGGCTCAGAGCCAAAACGGTAAGCTGACATCCATCAAAAAATACCTGTGTAACGACTACGAAACGATTGCCGACGTGATAAAAGCGTACATGGCTGAGTTTCCGGGGCAGAAATTCGTTGCCGGTTGTATTGGTATCGCCTGTCCGGTTAACAGTGATTTGATCATCATGACTAATCACACCTGGCGCTTTTCCGTTAAGGAGTTGCAGCAGCAACTGGAATTAGACTGGTTGCATGTGATCAATGATTACACGGCTGTAGCGATGTCTTTACCGGTGTTGGACGCCAGTCAAAAAGTTCAGATTGGTCCGGGTGAAGTTAAAGCCAGAGAAAATATTGCGGTATTTGGGCCAGGTACTGGACTGGGTGTTGGTCACCTGGTGCCGGTTTCCGAAGGTTGGCAGTGCCTTGATGGTGAAGGTGGTCACGTAGACCTGCCAATCTATAACAAAGACGATTTGGTGGTTTGGGAATTTCTGCGGGACAAATACGGTTATGCCTCTGCAGAGGAAGCCTTATCAGGGCGAGGACTGGTGCAAATTTATGAAGCCATTGCCCTGAATCGCAAACTGGCGGTTCGTTTTACAGAACCAAAAGAAATCACCGCAAATGCACTGGATGGCAGTTGCAATGTGTGTTTGTCTGCATTGAACCGTTTTTGTGAACTCATGGGGACATTTGCCGGTAATCTGGCATTAAATGTTGCTGCACATGGCGGAGTTTACATTGCCGGTGGCATTGCACAACGATTTGTGGATTTTCTTAAATCCAGTGATTTTAGAACACGTTTTGAAGCCAAAGGTCGGTTTCAGCAATACGTGGCAGATATTCCAACCTTTGTTATCACAGAGCCTGATCACGGTTTGATCGGCACTGCTGCATATCTGGAACAGAATTTTAAGGGTTAACACTATGAGTAATAATTGGCTCCGCAGCTCTGCGGATGTTTTCGCCCAAGGTCCGGTTGTTCCGGTATTGGTAATCAAAGAACTGGAGTACGCAGTGCCATTGGCAAAAGCGCTGATCGCTGGCGGCATTAAGGTGCTTGAAGTGACATTGCGCACACCGGTTGCTATCGATGTCATCGCAAAAATTGCTCAGGAAGTGCCTGAAGCTGTCATTGGTGCTGGCACAGTAACTAATCGTGAGCAGTTAAAGGCTGTTACCGAAGCAGGTGCGCAGTTTGCTATCAGTCCCGGGTTAACCCCTGATTTGCTGAAAGCAGGTCAGGAGGGGTCTATTGCCTTGATCCCAGGAATAGCCTCTATTTCTGAGTTAATGGTGGGCCTGGATCACGGCTATGATCATTTCAAATTTTTCCCGGCAGAAGCATCGGGCGGCATCAAAGCCATCAAATCCATCAGTGGACCCTTCCCGGATGTGACATTTTGTCCTACCGGTGGCATTAGCCCCAATAACTATCTGGACTATCTGGCGTTATCTAACATCAAGTGTGTTGGTGGCTCCTGGTTGGCACCGGAAGATGCCATGGAGTCAGGTAACTGGCAGCGCATCACTGAACTGGCAGCAGAAGCCGTTGCGGGTGCAAAGACAGTCAGCCAAAACTAATTGGCGTCTGGAAACAGAGATCAGAAAACCAGCAGTTTTGCTGGTTTTTTTGTATCTGCAGGTTGCCCATTTGTCAACGGGCACTGACCGTGACTATCAGGTTATCGATATAGCGCCCGGCGGGTTTAAAGTCTACATCAGTAACCTTAACTTTAAACGGAATTGAGCTGGTGGAGAGTGGGTTGTAATTGGTATAGCCTCTTGAAAATCCGCCGGCGGCATCAAAGGTACTGCCATCCATCGTTACCTGATAGGGGATCAGGGCTGAGCTATTTTGATGTTTCAGGCCTCTGTTTTCCGAAGCAACAGAGACGGTGTAATGAACATTGGAGTAGATATCAACATTCCAACTGGCGCTGGAGCCGTTATACAGGTTTCCCAATTCCACATAATAGTAACTGCCTGAGCCTGATACCTTCGAGTTGGTGGGCACACTGACATCCAATACAGAAGGAACTTCAGCTGACACCGTCGCCCACACTTCCGGCGAAATGTGATAGCCGTAATAGGTGGCGACAATACTGGTGATACCTGTGTAATTTCCGGCGATTTGTGCATCAGTACTGCGCAGTTGTGCCCAGACTTTCAGGTTTTTTACCCGATATACCGGCACTGCCCAGGCAATACGCCCGTTTATTGAATACTGCGCAAAATGATTGCGGTGTCTGTCTACCAGGTCTGTTTCCATGTTGTCCTGACCTGAACTTAATACCAGTGACGTGTTGTTATCTGTGTAGAAAAGAATGTGGGTTACACAATCATCGGTTCTGTCTGAGAATCTGACTGTGATTGGGATCGTTTGTTGGTTTCGTCTGTTGGCTCGCCATGACAGTGGATCGGTACTGACAGTAAAGTCCGTCGGGCAGAAGTCATAGTAGTACGAATCCGCCAGGCCGGGTTTAATGCTGAGTGCAAATAACCAGAGCAATACTGTGCCAACCAGCATTGCTTGTTTTAAGGGGAATCTGCCAGTGTTAACGCTCATTCTGATACTTTCTCGCTGTCTTTTAGTTTCACTATTCCCAGTCTAATCAGGCTGATTTCTCCTGCGGTTACTGTTATGTTGGCCTGCCGCTGACCAAACTTAATGATGTATTCACCCACCCCGATACCTTCAACAACAAACCGGCCTTTTCGGTTGGTAAACAAGGTTGCGGAATAATTCTCGCCGGTAATGGTACCTCGTTGCAATGATAACGGGTTGTTGTCCGGATCTTTGACGTAGCCTAATACCGTATATGAAAGATCCGAGCCAATTGTTAACACATGACCGGTATTTGCGCCACCAACGATATTATAGGTACCAGGCCCCCAGTCGTAACCAAACGGCACATTGAGGGCGTTAATATTAATAATCCCTTCGGTATAACCTGAGCCCACATTTACCAAACCGCCAAGTGCTGAACTGGAAGCGCCTAAACTCAATCCGGTGGGGGATGGGTTGATTTTAATGTCTGCTTTTTGCAGCGTTTTATGGGTTTCGATTACGGCAAAAGGTGTTCTGATATTGCTGCCAACGCCCACTTTACCATCCGCTATACCCAACGAACTGGAAAGGTTAACCCGATAATCGTTGCTGCGGGATAAATTGCTGCGTTGCTGGGTTCTGGCGCTCACATCCAGTCTAAATCTGTTGTGAGTATAGCTTCCTGCCAGGTTAACTGATTCCAGGTCATCGGATTTATTACCCTCCAGACTATACCCCCAGTCGTCCTGATAGTTTCGGTTTATTTTTGCATAACTGGCTCGCAAATTATTATTCTGACTGCGGTAATCAATCCTTTTTCGCGTGAGGCTGCGGTTGTCAAACGCTGACCAGTTAAAATTGATAAACAGGCTGTCTTCATCCTGAGTGACCAGACTATCATTGTTTTGTCGTTGATACTGGATACTGACTCGCATGTTTTGATACCGCCAGTTCAACTGCGCCGAAATGTTTTCCGAAGTGCGGTTTTGATTGTTCTTAGCCCGTCTGGCATTGATGTTAAAATCCATCTTTTCGGTGATAAACCAACTGTAATTTAGTGACCAGCTTTCATCGTTCAGTGAGGTGGGCGATTCCAGCCAGGGCGATTGGACAAAGTTCTTGCGCTTTTGATAGCTCAATCTGAGATTGGGCACGCCGAAACTGGAACTGCCAAATACCGTGTGTTCTGAATCCAGAGAAATCGCTGAACCCGGTGTATCCTGGTATTCACTGGTTGTCATGCGCAGAGTCAGGTTGCCGTATTGCGTCCCGGTGGTAACTGAACTGCCAATCAGGAAGTTACCTTCGCTGTATAGCGCGTTAATACCGGCGGTCAGCGTATTACTAAGTCCTGCCTCATAAAACCCTGTCATGACTAAAGGATCGAGATAATCATAGCTGAAATCGCGAAATTGACTGGGATATCCCATTTTGAATGCCCAAACGGATAGCCCTTCTTCCAACAATTGGGAGTTAAAAAAAGTGTTAAAGGTAAAAGATTCGCGTTCGCCGTTCGCATATGTTGCCACCACTTCTACGTCATTTTGCCCTGTGCTTAGCGGCAGGTCGTTTAAATCATAGCGGCCCGGGTTTAGTCTGACCTTGGCAACTATGTTGTTATTGACGATGACCTGCACTTCACCGGCCTGTTTCATATAAAACTCTTGAGAATTTGTGGGGCTGATTCGTTTCAATGGTTGTAGTTGTTGATATGGCGTAGAAATGCTCAGTCCGCCGGCATTGAGGGCAGGCAGGTGGCCTTTGTTAAAACTGGAAATGTCACCCACTTCGATGCGCCTGGGTTTGACAAAGTCATCTTTAAACAGTGTTATCTCGCCGCGATATACTTCGCTGTTGTTATCATCTTTTTCAAAAAATGCGGACCAGTCCAGGTTATAGCCATCGTGCCCGCCGAAATTACTTTGTGCAATCCAGTCAAATGCCAGGGCATCGTTTTCCTGATTGGATTTGTCTATGCGCAGATTAAAATTGTTAAGCACCGACCAGCGGGCCGCCGGACTGGGTTTGGCTAAATAATTGCGGTTGCCGTAAGTTAACTGATCCACCGCCATAGCTTCCGGCGTTAAGGTCAATTGTACTACCAGATCTTTGGTGTTCAGCGCCAGGCTGATGCCGCGCTCCGCTAATTCTGTAATAGGAATTTCACCCTGGTAGTTATTCAAAAACCGTTTCAGGTCGTCATTGATTAACTCCGCCAGTGGCAGGGCAAGTGCATCCCCTTCAACACTGTGCAGGCTAAAGTTATCTAATACAAAGGTGACTTCACCGATTTTCCGTTCCTGCCATTGAACAGGCAAGCCCATGCTGTACATGGCAGCATGGGCATTTAGGGTCAAAAAAAGCAGTATGAGTAATGCATTACTGCGCATTGTCGGCAGTCACCAAATTGACTTGCGCGGGTAGAGGAGATTCAGCAATGAGTTCTTTAATATTGATAGATAACTTATGTTCCGGCATTAGGAAGGTCACCGGCATATTTTGTTGTAACCACTGCCAGTTCCCGGTCATTTCACCATTGATGTGAATAGTGCTTTGTACCAGATTCACCACTGCATCACCGGTATTGACTATGTTCAGGTAACAGTGCTCTTTGTCTGTACAGTCCAGCGTCTGGAGTAACTGTCCAACAGTGTCAGGTTGAGAGACAAATACCAGCGTCGCAAAGTTAAAAATCATATTAACCTGAGAAGCCTGGCCTTGTTGTTCGATAGGGAGCTGTTTAAAAACAATGCGGTAAGACTGGGTTTTTTCAAAATCCGGATCTCCCAGAAATTGTGCTCTGAATACCTGATAGCCATTGGCAGGCACATCAACCTGGGGAGGCAGCACAATAAAGTCTTCTTCAGTTTCGGTGAGTATTTCCTTTTGGTTTTCATCAAAACTGCGCTTGTAAACGACGACTTCAATGGGGACCGGAGTGTCACTGGGGTTGATAACGCGATAGGTGACTGCGGAACGATTCCCGCTGGTGTGAAGCTCTGCCACCATAGGCTGCACCTGATAGGCGAACGCGCTGACGGAGAGGCCTGATAACAGAAAAGAAATTACCCATATAACATGGCGTAAGTGAAGCATGTGTGCACTCCGTTTTTTTTATTTTTATACAGGAAAGCAAAAGTCGGCAGGGCGCCGACTTTTGCTTAAATTGGTATGCACATTTATAACTCAAAATGGGGATTGAGTCACCTGCTACCTTAGTTGTAGGATACGGTGACCGTGATGGTATCTGAATATGAACCCTCGTATTCGAAACCGGATACCTGTGGTCTGATTGACACTGTTTTAGCGACAGAGTCACCTTTGACATCACTCCCCGAGCTTTGATTAACTTCCTGGTCGGAAGTCAGGCTTAAACCAGTCGCCGTATCGGAAATATCTAACAGGTAGCCAATGTCTTTGCCGCTGTGGGTATCATTTTTTAGTACACCACCATTCGCCGATGAATAGGTAGTATTGGCGGTACCTTGCCCGGTGTTACACCAGATTTCGACGCTGGCAACATCCTGTGAATTCGTGGAGGCCAGATCCAGACTGGTAGCACCATTTGCCTGAGTTCTGTTCACCTTACATTCCGGGAGAATTTCTCCACCGATATCAAACGAGGTTTGTTCAGTGTCGTCTACTGAAATGGTGGCAGCAACGTTCAGTGATGTAGCCAGTGTGGAAAAAGCAATTGTTTTAATAAAAGTGTTCATTTGTATTCCCCTAAAATTCTGTTAACTAATTTTGTTTTAATTCTGTTGGTTTATTCGTAAGAAACGGTAACTTCGATGGTGTCAGTGTATGTTCCGGCGTATTCAAATCCGGTAACTAAAGGTTTTACTGAAACCGAACGGGTTGCTTCTGCACCGTCCACACCTTTACCCGAAACCTGATTGACGGTTTGGTCTCTGGTTAGCGATAAATCATTGGCGGTGCCGGAGATATCAATAGAGTAGGCGATTTTCTTTCCTTCCTGGCTGACCATGTAGCCACCATTGATCGAAGAATAAGTCGTTTTGGCTGTTCCTTGTCCGGTATTACACCACAAGGAAATAGAAGCTGTTCTTTGCGCTTCGGCTGATGACAGGTCCAGCGCGGTTGCTGTGGTCGCTGCATTATTAGTGACTTTACATTCAGGTAAAATCTCGCCACCGATATCAAATGAGGTTTGCTCGGTATCATCTACGGAAATTGTGGCATTGGCATTTAAAGCAGTAAAAGCAGCGATAGCGATAAGTGTTTTGTTGATAGTTTTCATTGTATGGCCTCTCAAGCATTCGGTTAATTTTGTTTTTGGGGATTTCCCCGTTTGATTAACTCAATGCAGGAGTGGTGCCAACTTTTTCAAATGATGCTGTGAATTTCTCGAAAATTAATTCGCTGCGAAATAAAACATATAAAAAACAATACGTTAACTGTTAAATTTATAACGTAATTTTTTGAAATTATTTTGAATGGCTCTAAATTTGTGGTGCGAAGCGCAGATCGGCTCGACTTGGCGAGCAAAAATTTGACGCACATTTACCGGCACAACAGACAATATTCCAGCTGTCATATTTTTGGCAGTCAAAAACATGACACTGCTATCGCATTGCCATTGGCATACACAAATTTGACTGTCGTTTGTATCGTCGTATGTTTATAACCCGGCGCAGGGCACCCTATATTTTAAAATTACCGATAGGCAGTTTCCTTGTTTGATTCGGACGCAACCAAACAAGATTGGGGGAGCAGAAGCAGAACTGTTTAGTTATAGGATACGGTAACGGCTATTGTATCGCTGTACGAACCGCTGTTTTCAAATCCACTAACCTGAGGAATAATTGCAACATTGCTGGATTGAACTCCACCTTGCACACCGGTACCGCTGGCTTGCTGTACCGTCTGTGGAGAGCTCAACGACAGTGCGCTGGCATTGTCACCGACATTAATATTGTAAGCGATTTGGTTGCCAGACTCGTTGACGAGATAACCATTGTTTGCTGAAGAATAAGTGGTATCCGCTGAGTTTTGTCCGGTGTTACACCAGACTGAAATGGTGGCGGCACTTTGCGCAGAAGCATTGCTTAAGTCTAAACTCGCAGCCTGTTCCGTTGTGGTGTTGGCTACTTTACACTCTGCTGCAATAGAGCCACCAATATCAAACGACGTTTGCTCTGTTGCGTCGAGCGACATTTGGGCTGATGCGTTTATCGCTAAACCGGATAAACACAGCACAGCAGCAAACACTCCTGGTTTCTTCATTGACTTGTCTCTAAAATCGCACCGCATTTATATTGTTGTCAAACAATATAAACGGGACGCTGAGCAACAAATCACGATAAACGCGACCATTGCCTGATACCTTCACACCTTAAAGACTATATCGGCAAAAATTCTGGTTCTCAAGTCACAATTTTGCAAATTTCCTAACTTTAGTTCCGGGTACACTCCTCATCTTGTTTGTTCTCTGTAACATTTGTTATTTCAATATCGGCTTAGGTTGCAGCCAACATTGAAATAACAAAGGCCTCGTCAGAGGCCTTGCAGAATTACTCGTAAGAAACGGTAATGCTGATGGTATCGGAATAGCTACCTTCGTATTCAAATCCGTTAACCTGCGGTCTGATTGACACCGTACGTGCGATTGATGCGCCTTCGATATCTGCGCCAGAACCCTGGGATACAGTTTGCGCGGTAGAAAGGTCAATGCCGGTTTGCGTATCAGAAATATCTAACAGGTAGGCGATATCTTCTCCGGAGTGAGTACCATTTTTCAGTACACCACCGTTAAGCGATTCATAGGTGGTATTAGCAGTGCTTTGCCCGGTGTTACACCAGATTTCAACAGTGGCAACGCCCTGAGCTTCTGTCGATGCCAGGTTCAATGACATGGCGCCAGAAGAGGAAGTGTTGTTGACTTTACACTCGGGTAAAATGGTTCCGCCAATTTCGAATGACGTTTCTGCGGTATCGTCAACCGATATCGCGGCATTGGTGTTTAAAGCTGCAGTCACAGAAAGTAAAGCAACGGTTTTAATAAATTTTTTCATTGTTTTATTCCTAAAGGTTGAAATTGCAGCCCGGCTGTCTCTTGCTCGTTCTCCTAAAAACTGAGAGACCCGTGGATTTCCGTCCTTACCTCGCGATAAGTTTGGCAGGTTTAAAGCGTTCGGGTCTTCCTTAGCAGGTGGTGTGCCAACTTTTAAATTGACACCTAAATCGGTGTGTTGAAACTTCGGTTGTGATATTTAACTGTATGAAATTACTGGATAAAAATGGGTGTCTAATACTTTTGTCCAGGTTGGTTGGTCAAGTTGGCGGCAGGTTTCGAAGCCTAATATTAAGAGTGGGATTTCAATTTTTTGACGGCGTGATTTTGCCGCTTTTACTGTTGCCGGAGGCGAAGGGACGGATAGAGTTCAGGCGCAGTCGATCATGAGATCGACTGCGTTAGCGTGTGGCTTTGGCCTGGTGCGATGGAAAGAGGTGATGTTATTGCCGCTTCAACACAGACAAAATGCTGTATTGATTCATCCGGAATGTTATTGATCGTTGTCACTAACGTGGCACCGGGATTCCAAACTACCAGACTGTCATGGCCAGCATTGTCTGTGACGGTGTGAGCTTCTTTATCTTTAATGGTGACCTGGTTTATCTGGGTTTCGTGGATCCGATCCACTTCGCCATCAAAATTGTAATGTGCCGGTGTTTCAAATGTTTCAAAGTTTTTTGTCTTGTCCCGGTATGGTCCTGTTAAGCCGGTCAGGATCACATCATTTAAGTTGTCGACACGAAAATAGGTGTGCAGTGCGCTGGTAACAGCAAAGGTTTGCGTGTCGGTGTTGTGTGTGGTTAGTGACATTGTTAGTTTGTTACCAATAACGATGTTGTACACCAGTGTAGCTGAATAGGGAAAACCTGGCTGATGGTTACAGCTGAACTGCAATTGTATCTCTGTTTCACCGGATGGCAGGCTATTAATATGAGCAATCGCCCACTGGCTGGTGCGGGCAAAACCATGAGCAGGTAGGTCTGCTGCATTGTCGGGAAACTGATTGGAGAACCATGGCCAACATACGGGAGTGCCACCGCGGATTGCTTCGTTGCCTTCGAGGTTAGCCAGAGGACTGAGCCATAAGCGTTCTTTGTTGTCCTGCTTCGGAATAAAAGAAAACACATGAGCGCCCACCAGAGAAATACTGGCTTTTGCGAATTGATTTTCGATATGGATGACTTGATTGTGGGAAAGCGTATCGATTGAGATAGTCTGCATAGTATTTCTGGTTTTAGTAAAGCGGTTGACGGGTAACTTGCGTACCAATAAAAAAGGCGACATATGTCGCCTCAGAGCGTATTGTTCTCTGCAAAGTTTGTACTACAGAGACCAACTGCCTCTATAGTACAGCAGATTAGTGCTGATTACTTCGCGATGTGTGCCGCCAGGTCAAGAACCTTGTTTGAGTAGCCAATTTCGTTGTCGTACCAGGAGACTAATTTAACGAAAGTATCTGTTAGTGCGATACCTGCTTTAGCATCAAATATGGAAGTGCGAACATCTCCGATAAAATCCTGAGAAACCACTTCGTCTTCGGTGTAACCCAAAATACCGGCCAGCTCTCCTTCGGATGCTTCTTTAATCGCTGCACAGATTTGTTCATAACTGGCAGGTTTTGCCAGGTTTACTGTCAGATCAACCACAGATACATCCGGTGTAGGTACTCTGAATGCCATGCCGGTTAACTTACCATTTAACGCAGGGATAACTTTACCGACTGCTTTGGCGGCACCTGTCGATGATGGAATGATGTTTTGATACGCACCACGACCACCACGCCAGTCTTTCATTGACGGGCCATCGACGGTTTTTTGCGTTGCAGTGGCGGCGTGAACTGTCGTCATCAGGCCATCTACAATACCAAACTTATCATTGATAACTTTTGCCAGTGGTGCCAGGCAGTTTGTCGTACAGGAGGCATTGGAAACAATGTCCTGGCCTTCGTATTCTTTGTGATTAACACCCATGACGAACATCGGCGTGGCATCTTTTGAAGGTGCTGACAGTACGACTTTTTTAGCACCGGCTTTGATGTGGGCACGGGCTGTTTCGTCAGTCAGGAACAAACCGGTAGACTCAACAACGACATCTGTATCTAAATCGCCCCAGGCCAGATTGGCCGGATCACGTTCAGCAGTAATGCGAATGGGTTTGCCATTGACGATTAATTGCCCGCCTTCGACTTCAACTGTGCCTTTGAAACGGCCATGTGTGGAGTCGTATTTCAGCATGTACGCCATGTATTCAGCGTCTAACAGATCGTTAATACCAACAATCTCTATATCATCTCTTTCACATGCCGCTCTAAAAACAAATCGACCGATGCGGCCAAAGCCATTGATACCTACGTTAATTGCCATGAGTATTCCTCGCGATCTCGGTATAAAATGAAAATAAATTACGGAAATTATGTCTTAATACCGACAATATAGCAAAATAATTTCAATAAATGTTGTTTAATTACAGTTTTTCGTAATGCAAATTTCTTCCAACTGTTTTATTTTAGACTGGTTAAATTGGTCTATTATTTAAAATTTGTTGTCTGAATACGTTTGCAGTCACAGCCGCAGCTGTTTCGGATCGCTAGCGGGTGTTGATAGAATAGCCCACTTAAACGATTTTGATACAAGCTAACGTTTAAACGTTTGGACCATGGTTTTGTGACATCTGATAGATATCGTTGTCGTAAGTACCGCTGAGACCACAATGTCCAGTGTTAGCAATGAATAGGAAGCTAAGCCAGCATGACCCCATCTGTGATTGAAAAATTGGTAGAAATTCGTGGCATTGAGTCGAATTACGTCGACGCCTGGGGGAAACCCGCTACGGTCAGTGAAACCAGTAAAGCCAGACTACTGGAAACCATGGGATATACCGTTTCTGATGAGACGGCTCTGCAAACGGAGTTAAAAGAGTTTGTCGCTAACAACTGGATGCAACCGTTAAATCCGGTGCAGGTAAATCGCGAAGGTGAGCAAGTTGTTTGCGCCCTCCGTTTGCCAATTGAATTGGTCAACGACAGTTATGATCTGCGCTTTGTGTTAGAAGACGGCACGGAACTGCATCAGAAACTTATCCCTTCTGATGGTGAGTTGATCAATGTGGCACACATCGACGATATTGAGTTTCAGGAATACATCATTGATATTCAGCACGTATTACCACTGGGCTATCACGATGTACACTTGCTGGGTGATGATGGCGATAAAATTGCCGACATGCGCCAAATCATTGCGCCCAAATCATGTTACAAGCCCGACAATATTGCCGATGGCAATAAAGTGTGGGGGCTAAGTGTTCAATTATATTGTTTACGCAGTGAGAAAAACTGGGGGATCGGAGATTTCACTGATCTGACCTATCTGATTCAGGAAAGCGGTCGTCAGGGAGCGCAATTTGTCGGCCTGAACCCAATTCACGCCTTGTATCCCGCTGATCCCGAAGCCTGCAGTCCTTATGGTCCTTCGTCTCGTCGTTGGCTTAATTTTATCTATATTGATGTCACCAGACTGGATGGATACAGCGATGAAAGTGTCCAGGCGATAGTGAAAGCGCCTGAATTTCAGGCCGCACTGGAACACGTAAGAAATGTGGATTACGTAGACTATGACGCGGTAGTGAAATTAAAGCTGCAGGTGCTGAAAGCCGTATTTGAAGTACAGTGGAAAAAGTCACTGAGCAAAAATACCAAACTCAACAAGGCCTTTAAGGGCTTTATTGAAGAAGGCGGTGAAAGTCTTGAAATGTTGGCAACGTACGATGCTATTCAGGAAAAGTTAGCGTCTGAAGGTAAGGCATCGTGGGGTTGGCCGGTTTTTCCTAAGGAATTGAGTGAGTTTCATAAACCGGGTGTTGAAAAGTTTTTTAAAGCCAACAGTAAAACGGTTAAGTTTTATATGTTTTTACAGTGGCAGGCTGCGCTGCAATTAGATGCTGCACAAAACGCCGCGTATCAGTCGGGCATGAGTATCGGCATCTACCGAGACCTGGCCGTAGGCGTCAGTGAGGGCAGTGCTGAAATCTGGGGAAACAGAGATCTGTACATCACAGAAGCCAGTGTTGGTGCGCCACCCGATGTGCTGGGTCCACTGGGACAAAACTGGGGCTTACCGCCTATGGATCCGGAAACCCTGTATCAGCAAAAATACCAGCCAATTATCGACTTGTTTAGTTCTAACATGAAGTCAGCCGGGGCATTAAGAATTGATCACGTTATGGCGTTATTGCGCTTGTGGTGGGTTCCCAAAGGTGAAAATGCGAAAGCGGGCGGCTATGTTTATTACCCGGTTGATGACCTTCTCGGTATTTTGGCGTTGGAAAGCCACCGCAATGAAAACCTGGTGATCGGTGAAGACCTGGGCACGGTTCCGGATGAAATCCGTATTAAACTGGCGGAAAATGGCGTGCATTCCTATCGGGTATTTTTCTTTGAACAGGCAAAAGACGGTGGTTTTTACTCTCCGCATCATTACCCGGTGCAATCAATGTCGACACTGACAACCCACGATATGCCGACGCTGACCGGTTTCTGGCATTGCCTGGATCTGGAAAAGGGCCAGGAGCTGGGGCTTTACCCAAGTGAAGAAATATTACAAGAGCTCTACAGCAGTCGACACGATAATAAACAGCAGATATTAGATACGCTGCACGGTCACTTCTCTATCCCTGACTGGATGGGACGTCAGGTAGAGCAGGTGGGTATGGTCAAAGAGCTCAATCATGGCATGCAGTATCACATGGCTAAAGGCAGCAGTGCATTGCTGAGTTTGCAGCTGGAAGATTGGCTGGAAATGGATAAGCCGGTGAACATACCGGGAACATTCAAAGAGTATCCAAACTGGAAGCGCAAATTAACTCGCAATCTGGAGCAAATTTTTTCAGATCCGGTATTAAATAGTCTAGCCTTAGGGTTGACCGAAACCAGAAAGAAGGCGTCAGAACAAAAGTAGTGTGTCGCTAAACTGCCTCCGGCAAACATCATCCACAATGAGCAAAAATGGGTAGATTAATGCAAATAGTAGAAAAGTTAGAAGTCGCCAATTGTGGTTCGCCTTTTGAAATGTTGGGTTTAAAAGAATCTGAAAAAGGCCGAACATTAACAGTATGGAAGCCAGGTGCGAAATCTATCAAGGTGAAGGATTTAAGCACGGGCAAAATGCTGGCTGACATGACCCCGGCCAACAAAACCGGGCTGTTCGTTGCAGAATTTGCGCAGCAAGACGATTTTTACTATTCGCTGGATGTCGAAAATGAAGAAGGCGGGTTTAATCAAATAGATCCTTACCAGTTTCAGGAGCAGGCCTATCACGCGGTGCATTTTGTTGATCACCAGCCGGAGAACGTCTACAACCAGTTAGGTGCTCAGGTGTTGTCTTTAGACATCGGTCTGGAAAAGCCTGTGCCCGGTACGCGGTTTGCGGTGTATGCGCCCAATGCTTCTTCGGTGGCCTTGGTGGGCGACTTTAACTGGTGGAACGGAGCCACGCACCCCATGCAAAAAACCAGCATGGGGTATTGGGTTTTGTTTGTGCCGGGAGTGCAGGCGGGCGTGAAGTATAAATACCACGTCAAAGACAGCCATGGAAACGGATTGCCACACAAGGCCGATCCGATCGGGTTTCAGGCAGAACAATATCCCTCTCATGCCTCAGTGGTGTACGATCACCAATCCTATCAATGGCAAGATGCAAAATGGATGCAGCGAGAGCAGGGCAGTGTTTACGAAAAGCCCATGAGTGTCTATGAAGTGCATCTGGGGTCCTGGCGCAAAAAGACTGACGAGAACGGCCAGCTTGCCTATCTCTCCTACAAAGAACTGGCGGCCGAATTGATCCCTTATCTAAAAGACATGGGTTACACGCACCTTGAGGTGCTGCCGGTTCACGAACATCCTTTTGATGGGTCCTGGGGGTATCAACCGGTTGGTTTGTTTGCTCCAACCAGTCGTTTTGGCGATCCTGACGACTTCAAATATTTTGTCGATCAGTGCCATCAGAACGATATTTCAGTCATCATTGACTGGGTGCCAGCACACTTTCCGGAAGACGGTCACGGCTTAGCAAGGTTTGATGGTACGCACGTTTATGAATACGAAGACCCGCGCAAGGGCTGGCATCCCGACTGGAATTCCTGCATCTATGATTTTGGTAAAGATACGGTGCGTCAATTTCTGGTGGCCAACGCATTGTATTGGGTTGATAAGTTTCATATCGACGGACTCAGAGTCGATGCGGTAGCGTCAATGTTATATTTGGATTATTCCCGTAACGACGGTGAGTGGATCCCCAATGTTGATGGCGGCAATAAAAACTACGAGGCCATCAGTCTGTTGCAATGGATGAACCGGGAAGTTTACCAGAAACACCCTCATGCCATTACCATCGCAGAAGAGTCCACTTCATTCCCCAAAGTATCTCGTCCAATATATGACGGAGGCCTTGGCTTTGGCTTTAAGTGGAATATGGGCTGGATGCACGATACCTTGCATTATATTGCTAAAGATCCCGCTTATCGACGCTACCATCACAATGAAATTACCTTCTCTATGGTTTATGCCTTTGACGAGAATTTTGTATTGCCGATTTCTCACGATGAAGTTGTGCATGGTAAAGGCTCATTGCTGCGCAAGATGCCCGGTGATGAGTGGCAACAGGCGGCGAATATGCGCCTGTATGCCGCGTTTATGTATGCCCATCCGGGTAAGAAGTTAAACTTCATGGGGAACGAGATTGCGCAGTCTGCTGAGTGGAATCACGACAGCTCGATAAACTGGCACCTGTTAGAATTTGATAAACACAAAGGAATTCAAAGCCTGTACCGTGATCTGAATCACTTGTATCAGCAACAACCTGCATTGCATGAACAAGACTGCCATCATGAGGGCTTTGAATGGATAGACCATCACAATTCTGAGCAAAGTATTCTTTCATTTGTCCGAAAATCAAAAGATGGCAAAGAAAAGGTGTATATAGTCAGTAACTTTACGCCGATTCCTCGCGAACAATTCCGATTAGGGGTGTTGGACAAGGGCAACTATCAGTTATTGCTGACTTCTGATGATAAAGACTATTGGGGCAGCGGCTTTAACTGTAAAGACAACGTCAAGTCTGAAAGCGTCGCCTGGAATGACCGCGAGCAGTCAATTTGTATTAATATACCGCCGTTGGCCACCTTATACATTTTACATAAAGAAAAATAGCTATGGACGAAAAATGGATACTTGAAACCGGTTCGCCGCTGCCGATGGGCGCGACACTGAGTAGCGAAGGGTGTAATTTTTCATTACATGCACCTGACGCAGAAGCTGTCCATTTGTGTTTGTACAACCAGGCTGAACAGTCCATTGCTGAATTACCCTTACCTAAAAAGACCGGTAAGGTATGGCATGGATTGGTAAAAGGCATAAAACCCGGGCAACGTTATGGCTATCGGGTTCATGGTGCGAATATGCCGCAACTGGGGTTGCGCTTCGATCCGCAAAAACTGCTGATTGATCCCTATGCCAAAAGGTTGACCAGACCACTGGTCTGGAACAAAGCTCAGTACGAAGGGGACAGTGCTGAGATGATTCCCAAAGCTGTCGTGTGTGACAACGACTTCAACTGGGATGGTGTAGAAAAACCCCTGTATGGCCCCGACGAAATCATTCTGTATGAAACTCACGTCAAAGGCTTAACACAGCAACACCCTGAGGTTCCCAAAAAATTGCGGGGTACGTATCTGGGCGTTGCCAGTGCACCGGTGATCAAGCACTTGCAGGCCTTAGGGGTAACGGCTGTGCAACTACTACCGGTTATGGCTGCCATGCCTGAACCCTTTATCACCGAAAAAGGGCTGACTAATTACTGGGGTTACAACACCATTAATTATTTTTCTCCTGATAGTCGTTTTGCCATTGAAGACCCGGTCAATGAATTCAAAACTATGGTTAAAACACTTCATCAGGCTGGCATTGAAGTGATTCTGGATGTGGTTTACAACCACACAGCTGAAAGCGGAGATCAGGGGCCTACCTTGTCCTTTAAAGGTATCGATAATTCTGCGTTCTACCTCTTTGAAATGAACGAGCATGGCGCAGTGGATTTTCTGCAATACAGCAATAATTCAGGTTGTGGCAACAGTGTCGATATCTCTCATCCTTATACTATGCGCCTGGTACTGGATTCGTTGCGCTATTGGGTGGAAGAAATGGGCGTGGATGGCTTTCGATTCGACCTGGCGGCCAGTTTGGGCAGAGATCCTCATGAGTTTTCGGCATCTTCGGGATTTTTTAAAGCCCTGCGACAAGATCCCGTGCTGCAACAGGCCAAGTTAATTGCTGAACCTTGGGATATTGGTCATGGTGGTTATCGCCTCGGTCATTTCCCCAGCAACTGGCACGAGTGCAATGACAAATACCGTGACAATGTACGCGCGTTCTGGCGCGGTGACAAAGGCCTCACCAGCGAATTCGCCACCCGTTTACTGGGTTCCCGCGACGTCTTTAAAAAGGGACATCGCTCTATACATTCTTCCGTCAATTTTATTAGTTACCACGATGGCTTTACCTTGCATGATCTGGTTACTTTTCGCGAGAAACACAACGAAGCCAACAGGGAACAAAACCGGGATGGTCACGGCCACAATGTATCGGAAAACTATGGTGTCGAAGGGGAAACCCGCAAGCCTGCAATCATCGCAATTCGCGAGCGACAAAAACGCAATTTGTTTACCACTTTATTGTTGTCTCAGGGCATTCCACATTTACTCGGTGGCGACGAACTAAGCCGTACACAGTTGGGCAACAACAATGCCTATTGCCAGGATAACGAAATCAGCTGGTATCACTGGAAGCTGAACGAGCGGAAACAAGACTTTTTACACTTTTGTCAGGCGGTCGTGGCATTGCGTAAGAACAGCGTATTGTTGCGCAATTTAAATTTGGAAGATGATAGTTTTTGCAACCGGCACAATGTGGTCAGTGTGGGTTGGTATCGTCCTGATGGTCGTCGCAAAGTTGAGGATGATTGGCACGACGCTGACAACCAGGCGTTTGCGGTGGAATTACAAGGGGATGACCAGTCAGATGAACACTGGTTATTGCTGTTTAATGCCAGTGATCACGATGTCAGGTTTAGCTTGCCAGAGCTATCTGCAGATATCGCCTGGCGACTCAAACTGGATACCCGCTACAACAAATTACGTGATCTACCGGAAATCTCGGTAACCGGACATTTTCTGCAGTCTGAAAAAAGCATCAGCGTATTTCGTAAACGAAAGAAGTAAGCTTTCGGTGAATTAAACTCACTGACAGGGATTGTTTACAGTTCAAATCGCTATCACTGGCTGCAAAAGACATCAGTAATGGTTATAATACAACGCCATAACACTGCACATTATTAGTACCTTGCCTGTCTTCGGGTAACCGGTACTCCTACTAAGGATTTCTCAGTACATGTCTGATTCACTTTGTAATATCGGCTTTATCGGTTTGGGGGTTATGGGTAAGAACCTCACGCTTAATCTGGCTGACCACGGTTTTAAAATCGCCTGTTTTGATCTGGACAGCAGTAAGATAGACGATCTTATTGCCACCGATAAATATGAAAATCCGCAAGGTGAATCCCGTATAGTGGGTTGTTACTCCTATACTGAATTATTGCAAAAACTCACTGCACCACACCTTATTATTTTGTCGGTACCGGCTGGTGAACCCGTTGATCACGTTTGTCACCATCTGATAGATGCTGGTATTGAGGCGGATGACATTGTCATTGACACTGGCAACAGCTTGTGGACGGATTCCGTTGAGCGGGAAAAGAAATACAAAGGTAAATTTATCTTCTTCTCGACAGCCGTTTCCGGTGGCGAAGTAGGGGCGCGTTTTGGGCCTTCGCTGATGCCCTCTGGCGACCCTTACGCCTGGACCCGAATCGAACCGGTTTTCACCGCGATTGCCGCAAAAGTGGACCCCGAAACCGGTAAGCCAATGGAATCCCATGTGCCAGGTCAACCGATTCAGGGTGGCGAGCCATGTGCGACTTATATTGGTCCGATTGGCGCTGGTCACTATGTCAAAATGGTACACAATGGCATTGAATATGCCGATATGCAGTTGATTTGCGAAGCATACGATTTAATGAAAACCGGACTGGGTATGACCAGCCTGGAAATTGCCGAAATATTCAGAGAATGGAACAAAGGCATTCTCAACAGTTACCTGATGGAAATCAGTGCCGAAGTTTTATCTAAGATCGACGACGAAACCGGACAGCCTCTGGTGGAGCTGATCATGGATAAAGCGGGACAAAAAGGCACTGGCTTATGGACGGCAGTTAGTGCTCTGCAGGTTGGTGCACCCACGCAAACCATTACTCAGGCGGTATTTGCCAGAAGTTTATCCAGCCTAAAAGCTGAGAGAACACAGGCCGCATCGGTATTGACCGGCCCGGAACCGGCTCGCTTGTCAAATGACGCCAAATCGGCGGCGATTGAGGCATTACGCGATGCCCTGTATTGCTCCAAAATCTGCTCTTATGCTCAGGGTTTTCAGTTGATGGCCATGGCAGCGAAAGAGCACGGCTGGAAGCTGGAATTCGCTGAAATCGCTAAAATTTGGCGAGCAGGTTGCATTATTCGTGCTGTTTTTCTGCAGTCGATTACCAACGCCTATGAGCGCGATGACGACTTAGCCAATCTGCTTTTAGATCCTTTTTTCGCTGAGCAGCTTATCAACTTACAGGGGCACTGGCGAAAAACCATTGCTGATGCCACACTCATGGGGATCCCCTGTGCAGCGATGTCTTCGGCATTAAATTATTTCGATTCCTATCGTCGGGAAACCCTACCGGCTAATTTACTGCAGGGACAACGGGATTATTTTGGCGCGCACACCTATGAACGCGTGGATTGTACGCCTGGTAAAAAGTATCACACAGAATGGAATATGACAGGGCAACCGCAAATAAAGATTAAACGCTAAGCTGAGGTATTATGAAACTGACTGAGCAACAATGGCGAGATAAGCTGACCAACGAGGAGTATCGCGTTTGTCGGGAAAAGGGCACAGAGCGACCTTTTACCGGTGAACTGCTCAATGTCACCGAGCAGGGCGATTATTGTTGTAAGTGTTGTGGCGCGCTGTTGTTCAGTTCAGAGCATAAATTTGATGCCGGCTGTGGTTGGCCATCATTTTTTGAAGAAGCGCAGCAGGGCAATGTGGGTTATCACGAAGACCACAGCCATGGTATGCACCGAATCGAGATTGTGTGTAACAGCTGCGACGCCCACCTTGGGCATGTGTTTCCGGATGGTCCACAACCCACCGGAAAGCGTTATTGCGTGAATTCTGTATCCATGGCATTCAACGCCAAAGAGTAGCCTGCCATCTGTACAGATATTTATACATTGTGGTTATAATTTAGAAGAAAATTAATTTTTGTAATTCTCTTTCAAAATTACCGGTAACTCAGTGTCAAAATGCATTGCCCGTATGGCATTTAATAGACAAACGGCTTGTGTTCTGGTGCAACAAATTTCCCGGAGCGAATGTCGCTGATATAGTCATCAGCGATGTCTTCCAGGCGGTTGGGACGCTTTCCAACTTGCCGCACCAGGGCTTCGATTTGTGCCAGATCTAAATCTTTAACTCCATATTCCTTGGCGATATAAGCCCATACATATGCTCTGGGAAAGCGTTCCTGCTTTAAGAAAATGGTAGACAGACTGTAGAATATCTCGGGTTCAATGGTATCGCCGGATTCATAGAGCTCCAGGGCGTGGTAGAGAAGATTCACGGTTTTGTCTAAATCCTTTTTAACATAGTATTCTGCTAATTTGACCTGCAGATCCGGTTTCTCTAACTCGCCAGTGTTTTCCAGCGCCAAAAACTGCGTCATTGATTCTTCTTTGCCAAAGCGTGACCAATGGTAGTGCAGCAGATAAGGGTATTTAGAATCTTTAGTATCTCTTGCTAACTGTGCTAACTGACGTCTGGCAGTGATCACCCCTTTAACCCGGTCGGTTTTCTTTTCTTTGCGCTTAATGTGCTCTATCTGTGCAGCTTTGCCGATACACACTTTGTAATCTTCAAATTGCAACAACAATTGGTACTTAAGTGGGTCAGAGGGGGCCTGTAGATTGGCATAGCGGGTGCGAATGATCTCTGCTTTTTCCTTTCTGCAATGAGCGTCAGTATTAAGATCCTGACACATCTGCGGATAATCGCGGCAGATTTGCGAAATGGTCTTTTCACCAAAAAATGCGTTTTCACAAGCAGTCAGAAAAAAACAAATAGTCAGAAGACAAAGTAAACGCATTGAGCAGGCACCCTTTGGAGAAAACTTACAAACATAAAGCTGGTTTAACCCTGGTTATTGGTCAAACGTGAAAATTTAGCACAATTTTGTGCAAAGCATAGCTTCCCATAAAATAGCCGCCCTTCAAGTGATTAGCAATGTAAAAACCGGAAGAAATCAGCTTTTACGATTCTTTCATGACCATGAGGTAAACAACAAACATGAATCAGCAGTTAGAACAGGCGTTATTAAATAGTTGGCAGGAACGTCAGGAATACGCGGAGCAAATGCTTCCCTTGCTGGGCAAGCTATACCGTAATTTCGCTGTTGAAGTGACCGTTTTTGGGAAGCCGTTAATGGGCGCGAGTGTCATTGATATTATCAAAGCGCATCGTAGCGTTCGGTTGCACAAAGAAGAAAAATTAAAAGTCAGATATAGCTTTGCCGTGTTAGAAGCTTTATCAAAAATGACGCTGTCTCCGGCGAAAGTGGATATCGGAAAGCTGGCTTATGGCTTCTATCACGAGGATCGCGCTAACGGTCTGGATATGGAAGCCTACCTGGCCCGGGAACTGGAAGGTGTGGCCGGATGTGTGGACAATCACGCACCACAAGACGTCGTGCTTTACGGATTTGGTCGTATCGGACGTATCATGGCGCGTTTGCTAATCGAAAGACAGGGCGAGAATAATAAACTGAGATTGCGCGCTATCGTAGTCAGAGGCGGTAAAGACGGCGATCTGGAAAAACGTGCCAGTCTGTTGCGTCGTGACTCGGTACATGGTCCGTTTAACGGCAGTATAACGGTGGATCACGAAAGAAATGCGTTAAAGGCGAATGGCTCATACATTCAGGTGATATATGCCAATAGTCCTGAAGAAGTGGATTATGAGCAATATGGAATTAAAAATGCGCTGGTGGTAGACAACACCGGTGTTTGGCGCGACCGCGACGGACTGTCAAAGCACCTGGCCTCTAAAGGTGTGGCAAAAGTACTGTTAACAGCCCCAGGTAAAGGCGATATCAAAAATATCGTGTATGGGGTTAACCAGGACGATATCGTTGCCTCTGATCAAATAATGTCTGCTGCGTCCTGTACCACAAATGCAATTACGCCGGTATTAAAGGCGCTGGATGAAAAGTACGGGATCCGCAACGGCCACGTTGAAACGGTACACTCATACACCAACGACCAAAACCTGATTGATAATTTCCACAAGGCAGAACGCCGCGGTCGCAGTGCTTCTCTGAATATGGTTATTACTGAAACCGGTGCAGCTAAAGCCGTGGCTAAGGCCTATCCTAAGTTGGCGGGTAAATTGACTGGCAACGCAATACGGGTACCAACGCCGAACGTTTCGTTGGCGATCCTGAACCTGAACCTGGACAAAGCCACATCAAGAGAAGAAATCAATGAATACCTGAAAGAAGTCTCATTGAACTCTGAACTGCAGGATCAGATTGATTACACCGCATCAACCGAGATTGTCTCTACCGACCTGGTAGGGTCTCGCGCTGCATCTGTAGTGGATTCTCAGGCGACAATCACTTCCGATGATCGCGTTACCCTCTACGTTTGGTACGACAATGAGTTTGGTTATACCTGTCAGGTAGTCAGAGTTGCTCAGAAAATGGCTGGTCTGACATTTGAACACGTGCCAAAGTGGTAGGCGTTAAAACGGGTCTGCGTTAAAATGCGCGAAAGTTGAAATAAAAACCCGGTTCGCCGGGTTTTTTGCTATCTGAGCTTCTGCATTTTCAAAACAGGTGACACTGTGCCGCTAAATAAAAAAAAGTTACTCCGCTGGGGATGTGAGCTATCGCTGTTAGTACTCATTGTCGGTGCAGTCATTACCTGGCAAAGCAAGGATATGCTGTCTGCTGATGGTAGCAGCACTGTCCCTGAAGCCCGCCTTGTGAGCCTGAGCGGTGAGGTACTGCCGCTCGCAGAGCGGGGTAAACGTACCCTGATTTATTTTTGGGCGCCATGGTGTCAGATTTGCGCGCTCAGTATTGGCAGTTTACAAAATATCGAACAACAAGATTTGCATGTAGTTACTGTGGCAATGGATTATGATTCTGTTGAATCAGTGGCAGCATTTGTTGCAGAGCACGATGTACAAAATACGGTGTTATTGGGTACGCAAGCAATTAAACAGGACCTGCAAATTCTGGGATATCCCAGTTATTACCTTGTAAACGAACAACGCAAGATTGTCGCCAAAAGTTATGGCTTAAATACTTCTGTGGGCATAAAAATGAACAACTGGCTTGCACAACTCCGGGAAAGTGCAGAAAAACCCTGATAAGCCCTGTTTTGTTTGGGCTTGGTGGGCTTTGGTGCTAGATTATTCCGCGTTTAAATTCCGGGAATAATAATAATGAGAATAAGCGCCAACTTCGACAGTGGCAACATTAACGTGCTGAAACAGCAGGCAGCCGATGATATCGAGCTGCAAATTCACAAAGATAATAATTCCGATTTTTTCCAGTGGTTCCATTTTTGTCTGGAGTCCACGGCTTTACAGTCCCATGTTATTCGAATCACCAATCTTAAAAACTCTGCTTACCCCGATGCCTGGGAAGGTTATCAGGCCGTCGCTTCATATGATCGCGAAACCTGGTTTCGCGTCGATAGCAGTTTTTCTGATGGCACCTTAACCATTGAATTTACGCCGGAAAATGAATGTACCTGGTTTGCCTACTTCGCGCCTTACAGTTATGACCGCCACCTGGACTTAATCGCCTGGTCTCAGGCTCAGACCGCCTGTCGTGCTGAATTTCTCGGTTACACGCTTGATGGCCGGGACATGACATTGCTGACGGTTGGCAGTGAAGGCGAGGGCAAAAAACGGGTTTGGTTGACGGCCAGGCAACACCCGGGTGAATCCATGGCCGAGTGGTTTATCGAAGGATTACTGGAGCGGTTGCTCAACGAAGACGATCCGATGAGTCAGGCGTTGCTGCAGGAATGTGTATTCTACATAGTGCCGAACATGAACCCTGATGGCTCTGTTCGCGGTCATTTGCGCACCAACGCTAACGGTGTAAACCTCAACCGCGTATGGCACGATCCCAAAGAAGCGACCGAACCGGAAGTCTTTCACGTGCTACAAAAAATGCATCAAACCGGTGTAGACCTGTACCTGGACATACACGGTGATGAAGCCATCCCCTACAATTTTGTGGCAGGGTGTGAGGGGAATCCGGACTATAGCGAGCGCCTTGCCCAACTCGAGGCAAACTTTAGTAAAATTCTGCTTAGCGTAACACCGGAATTCCAAACCACGCACGGTTATGCTAAAGATGCTCCTGGCAAAGCGAATATGACCGTCGCTTCAAACGCAGTATGTAATTATTTTGACTGCCTGGCGCTTACGGTTGAAATGCCATTTAAAGACAATGATAAACTGCCAGATCCTGCCTACGGCTGGAGCCCTGAGCGTAGTAAACGTTTTGGCGAAGATATGCTCACCGCCATTTTCAATATCAAAGAACAATTAAAATAAGAACGGAATAACAAGTAAGAGGGTAAAGCTTTGGAAGCATTAGGAAATTTTTTATTATTGCTGGACAGTTATCTTGGGAGTTCATGGTGGTTCCCATATGTCTTGTTAGGCACCGGTCTGTACTTTACGTTGTATCTGAAGTTTCCTCAGATACGCTATTTCAGACACGCTCTGCGCATTGTCTCCGGTAAGTATGACAAGAAAACCGACGAAGGTGATACCTCTCACTTTCAGGCACTGGCCACGGCGCTCTCCGGTACTGTCGGTACCGGTAATATCAGTGGTGTGGCATTAGCTATCTTTTTAGGTGGCCCTGCGGCACTGTTGTGGATGTGGGTTACGGCATTTTTGGGGATGACCACTAAGTTTGTGGAAGTCACCTTGTCTCATAAATACCGTGAAAAAACCGAAGATGGCACCATGGCTGGGGGCCCCATGTATTTCATGGATAAGCGCCTGAACATGAAATGGTTGGCAGTGGGTTTTGCCATTGCTACCGTCGTCAGCTCATTTGGTACCGGCTCATTACCCCAAATTAATGGCATTTCAACCAGTATGGAAGCCACCTTTGGCATCGAACCTATTTTAACCGGTGGGGTATTATCGATTTTACTGGCCTTAGTTATTCTGGGCGGCATTACCCGTATTGCTGCGGTAACATCCAAAATCGTACCTTTTATGGCTGGCCTGTACATCATTGGTGCGTTGGCGGTTATTTTCTACAATATTGAAAATATTGGTCCTTCATTTGTTTCGATTTTTGAATACGCATTTACCGGCTCTGCCGCGGTAGGTGGATTCTTAGGTGCCAGCTTTGCTTATGCTTTCAATCGCGGTGTTAATCGCGGCTTGTTTTCTAACGAAGCTGGTCAGGGTTCAGCGCCGATTGCTCACGCATCAGCCAAAGCACACGAGCCTGTTTCTGAGGGTATGGTATCCATCCTTGAACCTTTCATTGATACCATCCTGATCTGTACGTTAACCGGTTTGGTTATTTTGTCGTCCGGTGTCTGGAATGAAAAGTTCGAGAATCAGTTTGATCGCACTGACATGCTTATTGTGGCAGGCGAATACAAACAAGACGATGATGCCAATAAAGTTGAACTGTACAAATTCTTAAATGACGATGGTGCGCACACCGTTGAACCGTTTAACGGCAAAATTGAAGTGGTTGCCGGCAAAGCTCTGGGCAACGATTTCACCATTATCAATGCCCGTTCTATCGCGGAAAATATCAGCTTTAGCCTGAGCAGCAACGATGACCCATTCACGGGAACTCTGAATGTCGTGGATGGTAAGTTGGTGAAAGAAAATATCGTTGTCACCGGCAAGTCATTGATCCATTCGGCAACACTGACAACGAAAGCCTTTACACGGGGATTCTTTGGTGAGTCAGGGCAATACATCGTATCAATTGGTCTCTTATTGTTCGCCTTTTCAACGGCAATTTCATGGTCTTATTATGGCGACCGGGCAATGACTTACCTGATTGGTCCCCGGGCGATAATGCCATACCGCGTATTTTATATAGCCGGATTCTTTTGGGCTTCGTTTTCAGATACAACGTTAATCTGGTATTTGTCATACGTCGCGATTGTGGTTATGACCTTGCCTAACCTGTTCGGCATCCTTATGTTACGTAAAGAGATGCGTGAAACTGTGGATCAATACTGGCAAGACTTTGAGAAAGAGCAAAACTCAAAATAACAGATAGCGCGGCCACAGCCGCGCTTTTGCTTTAATACTGAGACAGTTTTTACCGTATAGTTAACTTATCTGAACCAAATTCGGAGTATTATTTTTTAATGTCGATCGTAAACTGTGTGTCCTGCAACAAAAAAATTTCCAGTCGTGCTGAGTCTTGCCCACATTGTGGCTTTTCCACAAGCGGTATGACTCAGGATGATGAGGAACGTAAAAAGCGACACAAACATTTTCTGAAAGTGCAATCCATTAATAATCAGGCTGCGTTAGCGGTACTGCTCTTTGTTGCCGGTTTTGCCTACATGTATTGGGGCGGTGTTAGCCCCAGTGAAAAAGAGTGGTATATTGCAATGAGTGTTTCTGGCATTGGATTTTTTTGGTATATCATCAATCGGATTCGAATGGTGATCGTGAAACGTTCTAAGAGATAGTAACCACGCCATGACTCCCGAAACACTTCTCAGGGCTATGACCCCCGACATATATGAGCGGCTTCGACAGTCTGTTGAAACCGGAAAATGGTTGGATGGGAAACCATTGTCTGAAGAACAAAAAAACACCTGTATGCAGGCCATCATGATTTACCAATCAAAGGTGCTGGCCAGTAAAGAACACATGACAGTTGACGAAAACGGCGAAATCGTTCACCTGTCAAAACAGGAATTTAAAAAACAATTTAACTCGCAGCGCGATATTGCCCGGTTTAAGCAAGATGATTTTTAGCAAACTTTTTCAACCCAAGTACAAGCACAAGGACCCATTAGTTCGTATTCAGGCTATTGGTACGCTCTCTGCAGAAGAGTCACAGCACAAATCGGTGTTACATGAGCTGGCCTTCAACGACAGTGACAACCGCGTTAGTGTTGCGGCGCTAAATAAGCTCAACAACTTTGATCTTTGGTGGAAAATGATGGAAATCTCCAAAGACGAGCGCCTGGCCAGGCACGCCAGAAGCAAAGTAGAAGACGCGTTATTGGGTAAAAATGACATCGCCATTTCACCGAAGGCGCGCAATGCTTTTATCAAAGAGTGTAAGAATAATTCGCTGCTGGAAACCCTGTTGCAAAAACACGCTATTGAGGAAAGTGACACCGATATATTTTTGAGTGTGCTGAATCGCCTGAATAAAGCGCAGTTAACTCTTCGTACTTTGCTAAACACGCCAAATAAGGCGTTGCAGGAAGCCTTATTTGACAAGGTGTATGATGAAGCTGAATTGGCCAGGATCGTAAAAAAGGCAAAGGACAGCGCGTTGGTTGAACAAGCGCGACAGCGCCTGGAGCGTATTCAGACAGATAAACTAAAGCCCATTCAGTTGGAAAAAGAGGTTAAGTTAACGCTGTCAAAATTACTGGCGCTAGCCGAAGAGTCCGATTTTCAAAAGTTTCAGGATGTCTGGCAGGCACTGCAAAGCGAGTTTCAGGCGCAACAGGCACAGTTTAACCTGTTGGCAACGGAACAGGCGCAATCACTGCTTGGCAAATATCAGGAAATAGAACACAAGTTAAAGAATAAGTCTGGTCGATTACGTGGTGACTGGGATGTTCAACAGGAACTCGCTCGCACCAGTGCGGCACTGAAATCCGCATCACAACGATGTGAAAACGTCTTATCTCAGGTGGAAAGTGCGCTGTCCAGTCATGCAGCGGATATAACTCTGGGCGAGCTGGAATCCTTTAACGAACAAATCAGCCAGGCGGAGCAGGACCTGAATGATATGCTGTCATTACCGCTGACAGATGCAGAGCGACGTGGCATCGAGGATTTAATCAATAAACTGATGACCAGCAGAACCAGTCTGGACTCACTACCGGCATTGCAACAAGCCCTGACACAAGGTGAAGAGGTGCTGCAACAGATTCAAAAACTCAGCCTGCCTGATGATGTCAGCCAGATTGACGCGGCTCAGATGTACCTCAATGAGACGGCTGAACGGTGGCAAGATATAACCACCGGTTTTAAATCTATCTGGCCAAAAGCTTTGCAGCAAAGGTGGTCTGAGAGTCAGAAAGAATGGAAAAAGGCATTGCAGCAATTGCGCAAAGAACTGCAGGAGCAAGTTTCCAGGGTGCGAGGCCGCTTGAATGGTATTGAAAAAGCTATCGCACAGGGCCGGTTTAAAAATGCCATGCGCAATTATGAACAGATTAAACAAGATTATCTGAGCTTGCCGGAAGGGCAGCAAGTCAGGCTGTCCAGACAGTTTGATAAAGTCAAAGAGCAAATTGAAAACCTGCAAGACTGGCAGGCTTATATTGCCACTCCCCGCAAACCTGAGTTATTAAAAGAGATTGAGCAACTGGTACTCAATCCTTTGGACCCGGAAACTCAGGCTGAGCGGGTAAAAGAGCTCAGAAAGGAATGGAATGCCCTGGGTGTCGTGGCCAATGAAACCGATGATGTGCTGAACAATGCATTCAATCTGGCTTGTGAAGAGGCATTTAAACCCTGCCGTGAGTTTTACGCCGAGCAGGAGAAACAACGACTTGAAAATCTAGAGGCGAAGCAAAAACTGTTGGCAGAGTTACAGCAAAAGCCTACGGATGACGTTGTTGAACTCAGTAAAGCATTGCGTCAAATGCAAACCCAGTGGAAGCAAGTTGGTGCAGTAGATTACAAGGATCTGGAACCCCTGAATGCGCGCTATCAGCAGGTGGTTAATCCGCTAAAAGATAAAGTGAATCAGTTCTATCAGGACAATGCACAATTAAAACAAAACCTGTTGCAAAAGGCTGAGGCGCTGTTATCGCTGGAGGACTGGAAAGAAGCCACTGAAGCCGCAAAGAAAATCCAGCAGCAGTGGAAGCAAATTGAATTTGCCGGGCAACGGCTCGAAAACAAATTATGGTCAGATTTCAGAGCTATCAACGATAAAATCTTTGCTAAACGGGAGAGCGCTGTTAATGAGCAAAATGACGCTGCCCAGGCGCGTTTGACAGAAATAGAGCGAATTTTGCAAGACGCTCAAAAGACCCTGAATGACAGTAGTAACAAAGCAGAAATAGAGCAGTTTTTGAATGACCAGTGGCAGGTGTTGTCTCAGGAAATTCAGTCTCTGCCTCGTAAATTAAATGCGGATGTCTTCAGGTTATCTCAGCAGATAAAATCCGAATTGCAGGAAAAATTACTTTATTTAGGAGACAGTCAACGCACGGCTCAGTATCAGGCTGTATTTGAAGTACTGGCTGCATGGCAACAATCTCAGGTACCAGAGTCTGCCACTGAATTGCCTAACTACTGGCGTCAGGCGTTTCATACGGCCACACTGGTGGAACATGAGCTCAGCGATTTTAATCGCCATCAGTTGGTGATTTTATTGGAGCTTTTGCAGGATAAAACCTCACCTGACAACGATGAAGCCGAGCGCAAACAGGTGCAATTGCAACTCATGACATTAAAGCTGCAGGAAGGCATCAATCTGGATACGGATGAAATATTGAAAGTCTGGATTTCACTGGGGCCGCTGTCCGGGTCTGACGTACAGTTATTACCCCGGCTAAAAACCTTGTTTGGGATCTGACAACCCCTCTGTACACTGTGTCACCAGAGGTTGTTCTGGTGACACCTTCGTCTGGATTTGCTGCTCTGTGCAAATTATTCGCTTAATTCACCTTTGATATTGCTGCTCATCTTCTTTCTTGATAATTCGAAGTCCAGGCCAGTACTCAGCAGGAAATGCAACTTCGCCAACGCGGCTTCAGGGGTCATATCCATACCTGACACCACGCCGACTTGTTGTAGCGCTTTGCCTGTTGCGTAACCTTCCATATTCACTTTGCCATGCATACATTGAGTGCAATTAACAACCATGATCTGTTTGTCATGGGCCCGTTTGAGTTCCTGCAATATGCCTTCATTTTGCGGGGCATTACCGACGCCGTAGCTCAATAAAATTAAGGCTTTTACCGGTTGCATTAGCGTATTGTGAATAACCTTGTCGCTGATACCCGGATACAGAGTGATAACCCCAACCGGTTGAGGCGCCACAGGCTGTACTTTTAGTTCATTGCCCTTCGCCAGAGACACTTTTCCAGCAACTACCTCAATATTGATACCCGCCTGTAATAACACCGGAAAGTTTGGCGAAGTAAATGCATCAAAGCCATCGGCGTCTGTCTTGCGGCTGCGGTTACCTCTGAGCAGTTTATTGTTGAAGAACAGAGATACTTCAGGAATAGGGTAGTTGGCAGCGATATACAGTGCGTTTAACAGATTGGTTTGACCGTCAGAGCGCAGCTCTGCCAGTGGGATCTGTGAACCGGTTACGATGATAGGTTTATCCAGGTTATCCAGCATAAAAGACAGCGCAGAGGCGGTATAGGCCATAGTGTCGGTGCCATGTAAGATAATAAAACCATCAAACTGTTGATAATTTTGCTGGATGTCCTGGGCGATTTGCATCCAGTGTGAAGGGTCCATATCTGAAGAATCGATCAGTGCATCGTATTCATGGATGACAAATTCCGGCATCTCACTGCGATAGAATTCCGGCATCTTTCGAACCGTATCTGCCAAAAAGCCCTTAACCGGGACGTATCCCTTGTTTGAAGGTTGCATACCAATGGTGCCACCGGTATAGGCTACATATATTCTATTCTTCTGCATTTTTGCAATCTTATGTTTAGGGACGAGGCGCGCAAATTATGCCATTGAAGGCAAGGCGGATAAAGAAGGCAAGGGGATAAAAGTGTTTAGAGGTAAAAACTGCAGAACCAGACAGAAAAATCCGGGCTTCACTGCCCGGTAAAAGAGAATTGATAATACGTTAACCAGTGGTGATATTATCACCAATTCACCTCAAGTTTAAAGCTCTTTTTTTATACAGCGTGAGATTTTTCACAATAAGGATAAAACCTTTCCCTGGTCTTTATCCTGATAAAGGGTTAAGTGTTAATACTCACACATAAAACAAAGCGCATACATGCCTCTGGGATCATTCAGACTGCCCAGTTTGTCATAGTCACTGACCAATTGTTGAACCATATTCATTAAGCGGTGATCACTGTCAACGGTAATTGCTTTGCCCACCAGTGCGGATGCACCGCCAAAAAACTCTTTCCAAAATTGTTCAGACGCGGAAAGTGGGCGTTCAACGTATTGAATGTCGTAACGTTCCATGCTGGCGAGGTTGGCTGCGGATTGCACGGCATCGTTCAGATAACCCAGATTGTCAACCAGCCCCAGGGACTTTGCTGTTTCACCAATCCAAACGCGACCCTGAGCGATTTCATCTACCCGCTCTACAGGCATATCTCTGGCGGTGGATACCAGCTCAATAAATTGCTCGTAACCATGCTCGATACTGCGCTGAAATATATTGCCAATCGCCGGATTTAATGTTCTGGCCGGTGAAAAGGCGCCTGAAAACTCAGTCGTACCCACACCGTCGGTATGGATGCCCAGCCAGCCTAAAGTATCTTCGTAAGTCAGAAACATACCAAATATGCCGATGGAGCCGGTGATAGTCGATGGCGCAGCCCAAATCTCATCCGCGTTGGCAGATATCCAGTAACCTCCGGATGCGGCCATGGAACTCATTGAGGCTACGACAGGTTTGCCGGCTTCTTGCAGCAGTTTGACTTCCTGGCGAATAATTTCTGACGCAAATGCACTACCTCCCGGCGAATCAACCTGCAATACTACTGCCTTGATATTGTCGTCCAGACGGGCTTGCCGCAATAACCGGGCGGTGCTGTCTCCGCCGATCGTACCCGCTTTTTGATTGCCGTTTAAAATGGTGCCTTTTGCCACCACAATGCCGACCTTATCGGTATCGTTTTTAAGCAGCGGTAAAGGTTTTACAACCTGTAAGTACTTTTCAAAGTCGATATTGGAAAACCCTTTTTTAGAACTGTCTTTACCGACTAATTCCACTAACTCGAGGCGCACTTCTTCGCGGGTTTTTAAGGCATCAACCCAATTGTTTTGCAATGCGTATTGCGCAAAATCACCCCCGGCGTTTTCAAACTTGAGCATAAAATCATTGATCTGCTCATCAAAATTTTCCACGGTAAAACCCCGTGCCTGGGCGATGTCTTGTTTGTATTGTGACCAGAGACTATTTAACCAGGCTTCGTTGGCTTGTTTAGCTTCTTCTGACATGTCATCCCGTAATACTGGTTCAACTGCCGATTTAAAGGTACCAACCCGGAATACGTGAGTCTTGGCTTTTAATTTTTCCAGTGCTGATTTGAAATAGGCCTGATATCGACCAAATCCGTCCAGGAACATGAATCCCATCGGATTGAGGTAAAGGTGATCGGCATGGCTTGCCAGGTAGTATTGCCCTTGAGAATAAAAATCCCCAATGGCGTAGACGGGCTTATCAGCCTGCTTAAAGTCTTCGATGGCCATGGCGATTTGTTTTAACTTGTCCATACCGGCGTTACCCAGGCCGTGCAGATCCAGTACCATCGCTTTGATGCGATTATCCTGTTTAGCATTTTCAATGGTCCACAATACATCTCTGAGCAATACTTCCGGGTTTTCTTCCCGTTGATCAAAGGCTTCCCGCATAAACTCATCAAAAGGATCAACGGTTTGTTTTTGAATAACCACATCACCGTACAAATTCATCACTAATGCGGAATTTTTGGGAACACTGATTTGTTCCTCACCTGACATCAGTGCGTAAACGATAAAACCAACAATCCCTAAAAACACAATATTAAATACCAAATTTCTAAAGAAATTTAATAGTGTCCATATGCCGGTAAAAAAAGATTGAGTCCAACTTCTATCTCTAGACATAATTCTCTCTAATTTAAACAACTGTCTATAATCGTACCTAATGTCAAAACAATAACACAATGTGAAATGTAATTTTTTATGTTGTGAACCTTGTCAGATTAGATACACTGTTTTGAAATACAGGTAAGACCAGTTAGTTATGAATAAAAATCCTCATTACCCTCATTTGTTTGAACCGCTTGATTTGGGGTTCACCACACTTAAAAACCGAACCCTGATGGGATCGATGCACATTGGCCTGGAAGAAGAAAAAGGCGGCCATGAAAAAATGGCGGCGTTTTACGCTGAAAGGGCGGCTGGTGGTGCCGGTTTAATCGTTACCGGTGGTATTGCGCCTAATTATCAGGGATGGGTGATGCCGTTTGCGGCACGCATGACGAAAAAAAGCCACGCCAAAAAACACAAAGTTATTACGCAGGCTGTGCATGACCACGGTGGTAAGATATGTATGCAAATTTTGCATACCGGCAGATATGCCTATCATCCCTTTGCCGTGGCTCCCTCGGCCCTGAAAGCGCCGATAAATCAGTTCAAGCCCAAAGCTTTGTCCTCACGGGGCGTCAGGCAAACTATTAAGGATTACGGCCAAAGTGCACTGATGGCTAAAGAAGCCGGATATGACGGTGTGGAAGTCATGGGCTCTGAGGGTTATCTGATCAATCAGTTTTTATGTCCCAGAACCAACCATCGCGAGGATGAATGGGGAGGTAGCTTCGAGAACAGGGCGCGGTTTGCCGTGGAAACAGTAAAAGCTGTTCGGGAAAGAGTGGGTACCGATTTTATTATTATCTTCCGGTTATCAATGTTGGATTTGGTGGAAGGCGGTAGCAACTGGCAGGAAGTTGTCGCACTGGCAAAAATGATTGAGGCTGCCGGGGCCACCATAATAAATACCGGAATTGGTTGGCACGAAGCCCGGGTACCGACGATTTCCACCTCAGTACCCAGAGCCGCATTTACCTGGGTAACTGAGCGCTTAAAAGGGGAGGTAAGTATTCCGCTTATTACCACCAATCGAATCAACACCCCGGAAGTCGCAGAGCAGATTCTGGCCAGCGGTCAGGCTGATATGGTGTCCATGGCACGCCCCTTTCTGGCGGATTCTGATTTTGTGAATAAAGCCGAAAAAGGTTTGGCGGATCGCATTAACACCTGTATAGCCTGCAATCAGGCCTGCCTGGATCACGTATTTCAGCGCAAACGCGCCTCCTGTCTGGTGAACCCACGCGCCGGTTATGAAACCGAGTTAAATTTCCCATTAACCAATCACAAGAAAAAGATAGCCGTAGTGGGCGCAGGGCCTGCCGGACTGGCATTTTCATGTTATGCCGCCGAGCGAGGACATGAAGTACACCTGTTTGACAAGGCCGGGGATATCGGTGGCCAGTTTAATTATGCCAAACGCATTCCCGGCAAAGAGGAATTCTACGAAACGTTGCGTTATTTTAAGCATCGCCTGCAAGACGCCGGTGTCAATGTGCATCTCAATAGTTTGCAAACTGCGCAAAGTATAGCCCAGGGGGGCTTTAATGAAGTGGTGTTGGCAACCGGGATTATGCCTCGGCAACTGGATATACCAGGCATAGAAGATGAAAAAGTCATGACCTATCTGGATGTCTTGCGGGACAATAAACCCGTTGGCCGTAAAGTAGCTATTATTGGTGCTGGTGGCATTGGGTTTGACGTAGCAGAATTTATTGCCGAAGAGCACTCTTTAACGGTGGACCCGGAGAAGTGGCTTAAGAACTGGGGAATAGATAAAGACTATAAGGAACGTGGTGCACTCGCTGAACCTACTCACACAGCCAGTGAGCGGGAAATTTATCTGCTGCAGCGCAAAGCCAGTAAAGTGGGCAAAGGGCTGGGTAAAACCACCGGCTGGATACACCGCGCTACGTTGCAGCAAAAAGGCGTGAAAATGATGCCTGGTGTCACCTATGAGCGCATTGATGAGCAGGGACTGCATATCGTGGTTAATGAACAGCCGCAATTGCTGGAAGTGGATAATGTGATTGTTTGTGCCGGACAGGAGCCCTTTAAAGCATTCCATCGGGAACTGACGGAGCTTTCTGACGTGAAAGTCCATATTATTGGCGGTGCTGATGTCGCAGCAGAACTGGATGCCAAGCGCGCTATACGACAAGGCGCAGAATTGGCCGCTGTGATATAAACCGGGCAGAACACAGAGGGCGATTGCCCTCTGATTGCTATCATATTCCGGAACTCCTTCACAAAATAACCAAATATCTTTGAATAAAATAACTTCACTTGCCAAACTGAGATTATGAATATTTCCCTACGCCAGGTAGGGGTAACCGAGCAGGCGAAGATGACATCATTCACAGTTTCAAAAACAGGTTACCTATGTAAATCACGAGCAGTGGTCGCGGCGACTTTACTGGCAGGATTGTTAGCAACACAAGCTCAGGCCAATCGTTTTGGATTGGGCAGTGGCGATAATGCAACCGGCAGAACCGGCATGACATGCGCGCAATCAGGATGTCATATTTCGGGCCAGGATTATCGTTCTTCACTGGCTTTCAGTGGTGAAACAACGGTTTTACCCGGCAGCTTAAACGATATCAGTCTGATTTTAAGTTTTCGTCCGCCCTCGGGAGTGTCGACGCCCGTTGCAGGATTTCAGGCTGAGTTGTCCGACAGTGATGCTTCCCTGGTGCCGGGGGAATTGCAAAAGAATGATACACTGGGCCGCCTGACCCATTCTTCACCTCAGTTTACATCCGGAAATAGCGCAACATTTAGTTTCCAATGGCAGGCACCTGAAGTGCCTGGCAGTGTGACACTGTATGCCTGCTCTCAACCAGCCAACAATGATTTTTTCCAGACCGGTGATGATGCTTCTCCGGCCTGTATTGAGCAGGTTTTAACTGTGGCGGACGAATCCCCTCAGGAGCCAGGAGAACCCGGTGATTTTGTCCCCTACGATTATGATGGTGATGGCCTGGCGGATGTGGGAGTCAGAAGGCCCTCTACCCAATTTCAGTATATTAGTAATTCATCTGACGGCGATACACAGCGCCATCATTTCGGTAAGCAATCGGAAGATATCCCGGTTTCCGGCGATTTTGATGGTGACGGCATTGCAGATGTTGCCGTTAGAAGACCGTCAAACTATTTTTGGTACATTCAGAATAGCTCAGATGATGCCCTGCAACGCATTCAGTTTGGCAAAGATGAAGCAGATATTCCTGTTCCGGCGGATTATGACGGCGATGGTATTACGGATGTCGCGGTTCGCCGGGCTTCCAATCAGATGTGGTATATCCTGAATTCTGGCGACGGTGAAATTCAACGAGTAAATTTTGGTAAACAGGCCGAAGATATTCCTGTTCCGGCGGATTACGACGGTGATGGTATTGATGATATTGCAGTGCGCAGACCTTCTAACTTTACCTGGTATATTTTGCGTTCCAGTGACGGTGAGTTAGAAAGTGTGGTATTCGGCAAAGATGAGGCTGATATCCCGGTTCCCGCGGATTACGATGGCGACGGCAAAGCCGATGTGGCGGTTCGCAGAGCATCTAATCAATTTTTCTATATTCTGAATAGTTCAGACGGTGAATTACAGCGCATCAATTTTGGTAAACAGGCGGAAGACGTGCCAATCGTGGCTGATTACGATGGCGATGGAAAAGCCGATGTGGCTGTGCGCAGGCCGTCAACACAATTTCAGTATGTACTGCGCAGTTCTGATTCCCTGATTGAGCGCATTCAGTTCGGGCGTCAGGCAACGGATGTGCCACTGGCCGCACCGGTATTACAACGAATGCAAATGGTGACAGAAGCCAACGCTGTAAGCGAGCAGGTGGAAAAAGAGCAGGTTGAGTGGTGGGATATGGATCTTATCGCGGTAGAGCCAGAATAAAACGAGCGAATCAGGCAGGGACAAGCCATTGTCCTTTGCCTGAAAAGTGTTGTGTGATTAGCACCAGTGTTCGAAAAACTCCTCGCCAACTTCATTGTCTTTTTCGATATTGTCCGCCCCGGGTGTCCCCAGATAAAGAAAACCGACAATCTCGTCCTGTTCTTCCAGAAATAAAGCGCTTTTCAGGTTTTCGTCCTGTGCGTAAGCACCGGTACGCCAGATGCCCTGAAAACCCTGAGCGACAGCCGCCATTTGCATTGAGTTTATGGCACTTGCTGTGGCTGCCACCTGTTCTACCCAAGGCACTTTAGGGTGCTCTTTGAACTGCATAATAGCGATGATCACCATTGGCGCTCTGAGTGGTAATTCCGGCGCCCGTTCAATATCCCGTTCACTCATATCACTGGCAATCGCCGCCTGCTCTAACAAATCCCCCAGCTTTTTACGGCCATTGCCTTCGCAAATGATAAATTTCCAGGGCTTTAATGAGGCATGATCCGGTGCTCTCAGTGCGGCTTTTTTAATGTTTTCCAGTGCTTCACCAGCAGGAGCCGGCTCTTTTAGCCTTGGCTGAGACTGTCGGGTAGTGAGTAGTTCAATAGCGTCCATTGTAAGGATTCCTCCCATGTATTTGGGACCAGTAATGGCTGCTTTATAGCGAATCATTTGACGATTTTCAATGGCTAAGACTATTCTGTTAAGAGAAGTAATGCTGATCTGATTAAATATGCAACGGGAACGGTGTGTCCCCCCAACGTGGTTTAAATATCGGGTGATTTACCTGAGTCTGCAAATATTGAGCTGATCCCGAAAACAATGAATATTATGAAAAAACAAAATCAACAGCGTGGTTTTAGTGGTTTCTTCCTTCGCCACCAAAAAAAGGTCAATCCTAAAAAGCCGGTTGCAAATGTGTTATCTGAATATGCAGAGCAGGATTTGGAGCGAATTGCGGTTTTGATAAAGGAGTGGTTAGCGCGGGATGAAAAAGATAAAGCCGGTGCTGCGCCCAGGCGTAAACCGAAGCGATAACGTATCGGGGCAGGGAACCTGCCCCAGATCGCTATTCAAAGAAAGAGTTATGCACCCTCAGACGCAGACATTAAATCAATCTCTGCATCGCTGTTATCTCTCTCAATATACATTTTGATCAGCTCAGCTGGTTTGAAGCCACACGCCATCGACATCGCTAAAAACTGGTTCATGCTTGGTGAACCCACATTCTTTTCCCAGTTTTCATAAGTTTTACGCGTTTTAACGCTGGCAAACTCGGCCATTTGAACGGTTGTTTTACCTGCTCTTAAGCGCATGATGCGCAAATCAGTACCAGTGATAATCATAATAACGATCCTCTTTCGATAAAGTGTAATTTGAATTACCGATTATTTCTTCTCAGCACTGTAATGGTAAAAAATATTTTGTGGGACGAGATTAACATGCCTAAAAAAAACAGCGTAAAATTGTTAAGTGACTGAAATATAGTGAAAAATAGTTTAAAAAAAGTTCAGTGTTAGGGTTTTTACTGGCCTCTGAAGCCCTGTGCCTGTAACCGAATATCGTGTTGTTAGGAATGATAATTTCTCTCATTCGTTTCATTGGTGAGATTAATTGACCTTTTACGCCTGGGTGGAGATTAAAAAGTAGCCAATGTAAATTATACTTTATATGTATATTAACGAAATTCTAATTAATTTTTATTATTTGCATTGAGTGGATTTTATCCCATGGTTCGGGTTAACTGAGTACAATATAATTCGGCTATGTCTTACAAACTTCGGCGCTTTTGTCCCACATATTCGGGTAGCAGTAATGAGGGGAAGTCATGCACCAACAGGTCGGTTAGTTGTCCGGTTTTTAGCAGACAATTAAGCGTGCTCGATAGCGTGCGATTGGTAGGGTTACTTGAGAAGTTTTGGTTGGGGAGCTTTGGAGCCGTATTATCGATTTTACGGCCGTTAGTATGAATCGCAGACTTACCCGGAACAGGTTAGCAAAGTCGCAGCGTGCTTGTTATCTTAAATGGCTGAAAAAAAGGCACCGGAATCGGTGCCTCAGTTGTACATGGCCGGATATTAATACTCAGCAGTACCTGGTGTTCTTGGGAAGGGGATCACATCCCGCACGTTCTGCATTCCGGTCACGTAGGCGACCAGTCGTTCAAAACCCAATCCAAAGCCTGCGTGAGGTACAGTACCGTAGCGTCTTAAATCGCGGTACCAGCCGTAATCTTCTTTGTCCAGATCCATTTCTTCCATACGTTGATCCAGAACATCCAGACGCTCTTCACGCTGTGAACCACCAATAATTTCACCAATTCCAGGAGCCAGAACATCCATGGCGGCCACCGTTTTACCATCCGGGTTCATGCGCATATAAAACGCTTTAATGTCTTTGGGGTAGTTTTGCATGATAATAGGCGCACCCACATGTTCTTCTGCAAGATAACGTTCGTGTTCCGATGCCAGGTCAATGCCCCATTCCACAGGGAATTCGAATTGTTTTCCGGATTTTTGCAGGATGTCGATGGCATCGGTGTAATCCATACGAACAAAGTCTTGCCCGATGACTTTTTCCAGACGTGATATCGCTTCTTTGTTGATGCGTTGCGCAAAGAAAGCCATGTCGTCAGCTCGTTCTTCTAACACGGCTTTAAACACGTATTTCAACATATCTTCTGATAGTTGTGCGATATCAGCCAGATCAGCAAATGCGACTTCAGGCTCGATCATCCAGAATTCTGCAAGGTGGCGACTGGTATTGGAATTTTCCGCTCTGAATGTTGGCCCGAATGTATATACTTTGGACAAGGCACAGCAGTAGGTTTCAACGTTAAGTTGGCCTGAAACGGTTAAAAACGCTTCTTTACCAAAAAAATCTTTCGAGTAATCCACGTCACCCTTGTCATTTTTAGGCAAATTTAGTGCATCCAGCGTAGACACTCTGAACATCTCACCAGCACCTTCGGTATCACTTGCTGTAATAATTGGCGTGCTGATCCAATAATAGCCGCGTTCGTGAAAGAAGCGGTGAATCGCCTGAGAAAGACAGTTTCTGATACGGGTGACGGCACCAATAACATTGGTTCTGGCGCGAAGGTGAGCATGCTCTCTTAAAAATTCGATACTGTGGCGTTTAGCCGCCATAGGGTAGGTATCCGGATTTTCTACCCAGCCCAAAATTTCAACCTGTTCGGCTTCAATTTCCAGAGCCTGACCTGCACCTTCTGATTCTTTCAGTAATCCTGATACAGATACTGAACATCCTGTGGTTAGTTTTTGAATATCAGCGTAATTATTTAAACTATTTAAGGCGATGACCTGTACCGGGTCAAAGCAGCTGCCATCATGCACTGCAACAAAGGATAAACCTGCTTTGGAATCGCGACGCGTGCGAACCCAGCCTTTTACTACGATTTTGTCTCCTGCTTGGTACTTACCTGACAGTACCTCTGCGACGGCGGCGTGTGCCATTCAAATCTCCACTTATGAATCATGTAGGTCGCGAGTGCGACTTAATTGGTTAATGATGCTGCAGTACAGTTTTAGGCTGTAATGCGTCTGGATACCGTATGTTACTTTTTGTTTCCTGTTAAACAAGCACAATCATAGGAAAAAGTGACATTTTTTATGGAATTGTTGGGTAATTGCGTTAATCGGAGGTTTTTTGCAAAAGAGTATGCTCAGAGCGGCCTATATAATGCGCCACAATTTGTGTCAGTTCACCAGTGTCTTTTAAGGTAGCGATGGCTCGGTTAATTCGATTCAGGAGGTAGCGATGTTCTTTTCTCAGCCTGATGTGTAAATCTCCGGCGGAATGCAGGGTGGCAAAAGCGATTTTGGTTCGCGATTGTTCCGCCCAATAGGCAGCCGGCAGGTCGCCTAATATTGCTGCCTGTATTCTGCCTTTGCGCAATGCCTGGATGAGTTGAATTTCGGAATTAAAATCAACCCGTTCGAATAAATGATCATTGTTGTACAGGTAGCCGCGAATAGTTCCTATCTTCTGGCCAAAGGTGGCTGATAACGTCGGGTAACGGTGTTGGTTTTCGGGCAAAGTTACAATGTATTCCTTTATTACAATCAAGCCATCACTGAGCACAAATTCCTGAGAAACCTGCTGGCCTGGAAACCAGCTCGGGCTAACCACATCAAAATCCAGCTCGCCGTTGGATAATGCCAACAGAGTTCTTTTAGGGGGCAGTGACACTGGTAAACCTTTGATGTCTGCATGTTTGAGTATTTTGTCAATTAGCTCTGCAACGATACCGGGCTGTTTTGCATCCGGGATAAAATAAGGATACCAGGCGTTTGAACCAGATATGTCATAACGCAGGGCAGTGGCGTCTGTGGGGCTGTTTACTACTGGAAATGAGCTCAGGGAATAACCCTGGCCTGGAATGAGCCAAAGGAGCAAGAGGAAAATACACCGCATTTGACGCGATGAAAATTGAAGTAACTTCATCTTTTTGTAATCGATTGCATTAATGTTTAATTCAGACTACTTGTCAGACCATAAGGGAAATTATGAAGGATGAGACATTGAAAGCAATGCTACTTTTGTCTGATAAATAAACCTGGTTGCAGTTTGGGTAAGGCCGGATTTGTAATACCCAAAGGCACGGATTGAGACCTTTGCAGCACAGTGTAATGGCGATCTGACTTATTTTCTGCCAGTGTTTTGAATGGGAGGGTTAACCATGGTCGTAGGTTGCAAACGTCCTTGCTTTTGCTGAGTAACATGCGCTGTTTCATGGGGCAAATGCCGTTCGCCGCCCCGCGCAGTGTGCACTGCGTTGCCTTGCGCATAAGCATGAGCCTGAACACTGGCAGCTTGTGCAGAATGTGTTCGTATTCTGACATTTGACAGATCAGTACCTGCTAAATGTTCAATACTTGTTCTTAGGTTGTTTGGTAACCCGTTTCTGCCATTTGCCATATTGCTCTCCAACTTTGGGTTATCATAGCACTGTGTTGTAAGCAATGCTATTCAGGCGTTCTGGGACTGTAATGACGTTTTAACCAGGCACTCAATCCATCTAAACCGGGAAATAATACTCGTTCAGTGATATTTGACTGATCTAATTTATCTCTGACTTCCCATTTAATTTCTCTGGGGATAACAATGGCCATGTTGTCGATTTGATGTTTTTCCAGCAGATCATCCAGTAGTAAATGGGCACCTGAAGCAACCGAAAACAAAGCATGTTGATTAACGATACGGGCATCCGTTGAAGGCGGTTCGTAAAATATGAAGAACTCCTCTTTGCTCATCAAGTCAAATTCTTCCAGGTCTTTGACCAGGCTTTCAAGCATTTCCAAAGTGAATACATTACCGCCTTCATTGTCCAGGCAGTCACGCATTTTCCTGGGGAATTGCTTGTAGGAGTCGTGGTAATTAACCTTCCAGATAATGCCATCCTGTTCGGCGTAATCAATATCGGCAGTGGCAAAGTGCAGGGCAACAAGCGGTGAATACGTCCAGTCCAACATCCGGGTGGGCAAACCGTGATGCTGAGCAATAGTCAACCAGTGCCAGATAGCATCTGTGGTATCGAAACTGTCGTGTCCATACTTGCGAAAATTGCGAAGCAGGTGTTTCTCCAGAGTTTGATATTGGCCGCCCAGGCGCATCAGAGAAGTTTTTAAATCAAACTTTTCCGAAGGTTGCCCTCTGAACGCAAAAGGAGAGCGGTATCTGGCTATTTCATCATTCCATGAACCCGCGAACAGTAATTCATGTAAGTGTGCCCATGACTCTGCAATTATGGTGTTCATGATTACCGGCTACCTAATGTAAAAAGCCCGGATAAATCCGGGCTTTCGTTGCGTTTAAAGGACTTTCACCAGGGCTTCTGCCAAATCGTCCACATTGCTCAGTGAAATACCGGCAATGTTGACCCGGCTGGAGTCGACAAAGTAAACGGCACTTTCTGCACGCATTTGCTGTACCTGTTCCGGTGAAATACACAGGAAGGAAAACATGCCTTTTTGTTGTGTGACAAAGCCAAAATCCATTGCTGCGCCTTTTTCCTGGAGTTTTTTCACTAACAAAGCGCGCAGATCCTGCATGCGGTTACGCATTTCAGATACTTCGGATTGCCACAGCGCTTTTAACTCTGGGTCATTCAAAATAATATCAACCAGGGCAGCACCCCAGGACGGTGGCATAGAATAGTTGGCACGGGCCACTGACTGAATTTGTGTTTGCAGGTTGCGACGAATTTCATTTGAGGCAGTAACCACACACGCCATACCCGTGCGTTCACGATATAAGCCAAAATTCTTTGAACAAGACGCTGACAAGATCATTTCCGGCAGGTTTTCAGATAACAAACGTATGCCGTAAGCATCTTCGTCCAGGCCGTCGCCAAACCCCTGATACGCCACGTCAATAAAGGGCACAAACCCGGTCTTTTGAGCCGCTTCTAACACAGCCTGCCACTGAGCTTGATTTAAGTCCTGACCGGTAGGATTGTGGCAGCAGCCATGTAGCAACACGATGTCGCCTTTATTGACTTTTAACAGGGTTTCCATCATGGCATCAAAGCGAATACCGCGACTTTCTTTGTCAAAGTAAGGGTATTTTTCGATTTTCAATCCGGCAGTTTCAAAAATAGGGATGTGGTTTGCCCAGGTAGGATCGCTCACCCAAACAGTCGCCTCGGGATTACCTCTGGCGATTAACTCTGCCAACAGGCGCAACGCGCCGGTTCCACCGGGTGACTGCACCGCGGTAATTCTGTCTTCTAAAATAGCTGGGTGGTTTGCACCAAAAAGCAATTCTTTCATGCCGGAAAGAAAACCTGAAACGCCCTGAGGAGCGATATAGGTTTTAGTGGTTTCTGTGTCCAGAAGTATTTGTTGCGCTTTAGCGACGGATTTTAGAATGGGCGTGTTGCCCTGTTCATCTTTATAGACACCAACACCCAAATCAATTTTCTTCGGGTTTTGGTCTTCTTTGTAAGCAGCTGATAGTCCCAAAATTGGGTCCGCAGGCAAGGGCGGTAATACTTCGAACATAATATTCCTCTGTGAATTTCGGTACCGGACCAATGAAAGCATGAATAAGGGCGATATTATGACACTTTGTTATTTATTTACGAGTACTGTTGCGCTGATCAGACTGTAAAAATAAGACTATCATTGAACAAACTGTAATAAGTGTTCTGTTTTGTTGCCAGTTATTTGTCCCTGTGGGTTGAATGTGCGTTCGTGCCACATGGCGTCACCCTGTGTATCGACCCAAAAAAGCGTTGATGTTCGGGTGCCGTAGCCCTCAGATTGAATGAAGATCGACGACAATTGTTTTTCCCACTGCTCCGGAATTCCCGTTTGGGGGAGCAGGTGGTCTGCGGCTTTTTCTTCGTTGCGCAGCAATGCCAGTAAACTTTCCGAATCGACGTACTGTTGTTGCTGACAATAGGTTTTCAATGCCTGTACACCTTTGTTAATTTTGGGCCATGGGCTGTTGAGATTGGCATTGGATAAGCCGTAAAACCCCGGACTTAAAAACTGTAGCGAATCTTCATGGTTATTATACACCGCCAGATCATTCCAACGTCCAAACAGCAGGTTGTAGCCGTTGTAATGATGGCGCTGCTGATGCAGGCGTTGCACATAGTCGGGTCTGAGCTGAGGTTGACTCAGATAATCCAGTACCAATCGCCCCCGGCTATCGGCATCGTCCCGGTTTAAGTGAGGAGCCCGAATGTTGGTCAGCGCGCTGATAAAACCACCTTTGGTAACGCCCATCCAGGTACCGCCCGCTTCTAAATCCTGACCGGCCAGTAAATCCGGACACTTTTCCCAAAAGTGACTTTCACTGGTTGGACGTTGATAAAACTCATCGCGGTTTGCCGCGATGATCAGTGGATAGTTAGGGTGCTGTTTAACTGCAATGAATAAAATACACATAAGTGGTGGATAACCTAAACAAACGTCGACAATGTCCTGATAGACAGGGTAAAAATCACAAGCATTTCACCTATTGTATTGAGCCCGGTTCAGTTTACAAATTGTCATTTATGCTATTAGGGCGTATTGTACGTTTTGGATTTACCGGTTTATGGCACTCTGTCAGCACCTTTATTTTACCTGGCCAATATCAGAGAGTCTGAGGTGCTTTGAGTATATGTAATAGCAACTCTTAACAGTATTTTAAACGTTTTTATGGTAGCTTCTGATGATTCTCATTATCAGAGCCACAAAGCTCAGTATTTATTCAACTTTTTGACGTTACCATGTCCGATATTCTTAAACAAAAAGGGTTTAACACCCGCTTAGTGCACGCCGACAGATTACTGAACGACCCTCAGGATGGTGCTGTGCACCAGGCAACCAATAATTCAGTATTATTTAATTACCCCGATATTCAGGATCTGGTGGATATTTTTCAAGGTAAGGTGGCCGGCCATGCCTATTCAAGACAGTCCTCCGCATCCATTGATGCGCTACAGAACATGATCTCGCAACTGGAAGGCGGCGTTGGCTCGCTGACTTTTGCTTCCGGAATGGCGGCAATTACCACGGCGTTTTTAGCCTTGTTACAACAAGGTGATCATTTAATTATGAGCCAGTTCGTATTTGGCAATACCAGCAGCTTCATTGGCACAATGCGACGCTATGGCATTGAGATTAGCGTGGTGGATGTGACTGATGTTAACGAAGTTGCACAGGCAATACGTCCCAACACTCGCGCTGTTTACGTAGAAACCATAGCCAATCCGGTCACCCAGGTTGCGGATTTATTACCCATTGGCGAGTTGTGTGAGCAGCACGGGCTGTTATACATGGTAGACAATACCATGACGCCGGCGTACATCTTTGATGCGAAGTCAGTGAAAGCATCTTTACTAATGGGTTCACTGACCAAATATTACGCTGGCCATGGCCAGGTTCTCGGCGGTGTTGTCGTCGACACCGGCTTGTTTGACTGGGCACAATATGCCGGAATCCAGGACAGTTTCAGATCACTGCCAGTCGCCATGCAGGGGTTGATGCAAATTAAGAAGAAAGGCTTGCGGGATATGGGGGGATGTTTAACCTCTGAATCTGCACATGCTATTTCGATCGGTATGGAAACCCTGGCATTACGCATGGATAAAACCTGTGACAATGCGATGCAACTTGCAAAATACCTGCAAAGTCACCCTAAGGTTGCCAATGTGTATTACCCGGGCCTGGAAGAGCACCCACAACATGCCAAAGCGGCACAATATTTTGCGCAATTTGGTGGAATACTCAGTTTTGATCTGGTTGATTCAGTAGATTGTTTTGCCTTTATGAATAAACTGCAACTGGTGCTAAACGCGACGCATTTGGGAGACACCAGAACGCTGGCCATTCCGGTAGCGCACACCATTTATTTTGAAATGGGAGAGAAAGTCAGAGCGGAAATGGGGATCAGTGACAATATGATCCGTCTTTCCATTGGCATTGAAGATATCGCTGATCTTATTGCAGACTTTGAACAAGCCCTGGCATAAAACAATACGCCAATGATGTAGGGGAGGGGAATCCTCCCCAAACACGGCTATGTTAGCCCAGCGTTGACACCACAGAATCATCGTCATAAGACGATTGTGACGGAATATATTTGTCGGCCGCCCAATCATTCTCCCAGCTTTCGCCGTCCAGAAGGTATCGGAATCGGAATTCTTTTCCTGCTTCCAGATCCAGCGTTTGGGTAAAGCCGCCATTTTTTAATTTCTTCATTGGGGCTGCCTGACTGTCCCAGTCATTAAATTCTCCCACCAGTTGCACCGAATCGGCGCTTTGTGCCTCTTCCTGGGTCAATTTGAATGTAACTTTGCAAACGGGTTTTGATTTTAAATATTTTTTAGTGAGTGCCATGCTGTGTATCCTAAGTTAAATTGTAATAAAATTACATATAGTGCTTATTTATACCGCACAAAACTAATATTATCACTGTTACTGTGTAATAAAAGTACTAAAAAGGTGCGAAAGCAACAGTTTACTGTGTGAATTTTGCAATTGTGTTGCCAGCTTTGGACTCTGCATGACTATTTACCTGGGGTCGGACCAGTATTCAGCTATTTTCCTGATCCCGGGCCATAGTTAATGGAGCTGGTATCAGGGTCTGTTTCACGAAGAAATCGCGCCTGGTTAGAACACAATGTGTACTGCAAATATCAACAGACTTTACATTAACCAGGCGTAGCTAAATTTAACGAACAGGCTGCGGTCATCTTTTTCTAAATCCGTTAACCTGTCATCCTCATAGGCGTAGTCTGCGTAACCGGCAAAAAATACCGTCTGAGGGTTTATTTTGTAACTGTAAATCAGTTGCGTTGCGATATCCGCATAGGATTCGTCCGGCAAGTCGTCGGCAGCCCGACCCGGTTGGTTGGCGAGATTGTGAGTAATACGTGTATAGATCAGGTTGAGTTTGATGGAGTTTCTGACATCAACATTATACTTTAACCGCACATCTGCCTGATGCGCGGTAAATACTTCTGCTTCATCAGCGTCCAGCTGTTCATACAAATAACGTACTTCTGCTCTCAGGTGCGCATTGATGCTGTATTCAAATGCCGGACGCCAGGTAAAACGGTCTGCCAGACGGTTGTTTGCAAAGTCAATTTGCTTGCCAAATACAAATTCATTTTCCAAAAACAAACCGGCAGCAGGCTGAAAATTGCCGTATACAAAACAAAAGTTGCGATTAAACAGTGTGGTATTTCCCGCGATGGCCAGGCTTGATGCATCCTGACGTTTTCCCACGTGTTCATTTGCGATACAACCTATTTCACCAAAAGACTGCATAGGCCCATCAAAATTAAAAATGACTTCCACTTCTCGTTCAATTACATCACCGGCTTCATTGTGAGTAATGTCCCAGTCGGACCTTAATTCAGAGCGCGTCCACCAGTCACTCTCTTCGCCATACCAGATCAAACCTCCGCCCAACAGTGCTTTGTTGTAATCCGTCCGGCTTTCAAAACCTAAATCGGCTCTGTGATCGCTGCCAATACTGCGAAAATCCGCATACATAAACCAATCTCTTTCTTCATGGTCGTAGGCTAAATACCACGCGTTATCTTTCAGCCCGGTATAATTTTGGGTTCGCAACACCTGTTCATTGGTAATACAGTTGGAAAAACTGCATTCAATGTTTGCCTGGCGACAATCTTCCTGTTCACAAAATTCGTTGCTAAGCCATTCGGGATACTCAGTATCACTGACAACGAATTGCGCTTTGATAATATCCTGGGCGGTTATCTTATAGGTTACATCTACAGAGCCCGTGTAGTTGTGGTAATCATCCGAACTCCGGAAGGTGCCCAGCAAACCAACAGAAAGATCGGCATTGGCATCATAGCGATACCGGACCGCAGCGTTGTTACTGTCCTGATTGAGTTCGGCTATGTCTGAGCGCAGATTACCGGGCACCAGAAACCTGGTATTGCTATCGTCTGCCGCGAACAGACCAAAGGTGTGCTTACCCGATTTACCGGTTAATTTGGCACCGACATCCGGTGCGCCAATATTGCGGGTATATACCATGTCAAACTGGCTATTGAACATATCCTGATTTTCCAGGAAAAAAGGTCGCTTTTCGGGAAAAAACAACGTGAAGTTGTTATTCAGCCCCAATTGTGCAGAGTCGGCCTCTACCTGCGAAAGATCGGGATTGATGGTGGCGTTTAAAAAAATGTCTGAACTGATACTCCATTTTATATCCAGTCCCGGCTCTATATTCGTCTTGCTCTGCCAGTCGGTGAACTGATAACTTCCGGGCGCCTCTTCGCTATCTTGCAGCTCCCGGGTTTGCCGGTAACCCAGCGCCAAAGTCGGCACTATCGCCAACGAGTTTCCTTGTTGCATCCCTTCAAAGCCCTGAATTTCTTCCATTTGACAGGCCCAGCAATCGTTGTTTCGATCGATTTTCATGCTGGAAATTCGCTGTCGTTCACTTCTGGGGTAAAAACGCAAAAATTCTACGGCCCAGGTTTGTTCTCCCTGACCTGGATTAAAGTTAAAGTTTCGAAGCGGAATGGCCATCTCAACTGTAAAGCCCTCTTCGTGTATTCTGCCTTCAGAATCCCAGAGACCGTCCCAGGCGTCACTTTCACTATTTCTGATCACGTTTTCTATACTGTCTAACTGGACACCCAGGGGATTAACGAAAAACTGGAAAACCAGGCGATGATCATTATAGGGATCGAGCTTTATGCCAACCAGGTCGTCGCGCCAGACTTTGTCGCGGTCATTATAAAAGGCCCTGATCGCCTCGGGATTGGGATCATAAGCCTGAAAAGCCACAAACAGGGTATCGCCATTTTCAAAATAACTTACCTCAGTTTGTACTAACGGCGGGGTGTTTTCCTGTGGCCAGGTGATGTTGTTTAAGTTTATTTTTGCGGCATGTTGCCAGGCCGAATCTTCCAAAACGCCATCTATTTTAATCGTATCTATAACCTTAGGCACTTTAGGTGGGTTAGCACTGGCACCAACAGAAAATATCAGGCACAACAGCCCCACAAAATGTCGCATTGATTTCCTTAACAGTTCTTAGTCGCTTTATAGCGTAGGTTATTTCTTTTATAAGCAGCAACTTTGATTTCGCTGCAATGGAAAAGCAAAAGCTTAATCGTATATTTGAAGTTGTAAATGCAAAGCGGCATATTTCAGGACAGCAAACCGCATAACCATCTAAACTTATGACATTATGGAGGAAGTTGCTACGCAGAGCAGCAGATACTAAAAACGCTCCAGGAGGAGCGTTTCTTCTTAAACCGGAAAAAAACGTTTAGTAACGTTTTCTCTGACCACCACCATTGTTAGTGCGTGGCTTCGGTGGACGAGCTTCATTCACGACAACAGCTCGACCGCCAACTTCTTTGCCATTCAGGCCTTCAATTGCGCTTTCGCCATCTGCTTTAGATTCAAACTCTACAAATCCAAATCCCTTTGAGCGATTGGTTTCTCTTTCCATAATGATCTTGGCAGATAAAACATTACCGAAAGGAGCAAACGCTTCTTCCAACTCGGCATCAGTCAACCGGTAGGACAAGTTACCAACGTATAATTTCATGATCTCTTCTCTTTGACTGTTGTAGTAATACGCCACAAGGCTCCAACAATCAAAGTCACCTAATGCCGCGAGTGCCGCCTCAATGCTTCACCCAATCCCGTCTCGCAGTCTGATGCAGCTAAGGGTAAAATGCAACACAATTTTTGTTAAATAATTATTAATGCAAAATGACACCTATCCCTTGTACGCTCTGGCTCATAGTATTTTTCGCTGATGTGAGTTCACCAAACTTTTGTGTGAAAATTTGTAATCGGGATGGGTAAATTAAAAAACCTGTTGGAGAAAACGAATTAACACAGGGTTGCTCAAAAAATGTGCCAATTTTAATCGTGTGGGCGAAATTCATCAAACAGCAGCACAAATGACACATTATCGTCATTTTATTCTCTTATTTTTTTAAAGGAATTTAATCCCTTAATTTTTGACTTAAAACTGTTTCAATGACCCCTATCAAATTGCCAGAGACCATACGCTTATCCTCTTTGGTTACATTGGTTGTATCCCTTTGTGTCTGGCTGATGCTGCTGTTTCACTTCAACGCCGATTCGCCCATTTTGGTAATCAATTATTACGATGTCGTGAGCGAAATATTCTCAATTTCGTTTGTACTACTGCTGTTGGGAGTGAATTTGCGTCTTGAGTCAGAAACCCGTGAATCTAAGATGTTGTTCGTCGGATTTTGTTTCATGTTGGTAGGAGACGCCCACGATCTGATGGATGAATTTGTGAATATTCGGCCCGACTGGATAGCGCTGCTGTTAGAAAATGTGGCAACCAATGTTGGTATCGTGCTTGTGGCCGTGGCTATCTTTCATTGGTCAGGCCGATACAAAGAACAACTGCAATTGCTAAACAGGCAAAAAGAGATCCTCATAGATGCCAGCAACACCGATCCCTTAACCAAGCTATATAATCGCAGATTCCTGAACAACGAATTTATTCAGAACATGCTGGGGTCGCAGGCACAAAACCCGCGAACCCTGTTGTTACTGGATTTGGACCGATTTAAATCCGTTAATGACAACTATGGGCACGGCACGGGGGATAAGTTGATTGTGTTGATTGCCAATGTCATTAAAAGGGAAATTCGTCAGCAGGATTATGCGTTTCGCTATGGCGGTGAGGAGTTTTTGGTGGTTTTGAACTGTCATCACGAGGTGGCCCATAAAGTTGCAGAGCGGATCAGGGCACAGTTTCAGGAAGCTGAGTTTGATGTGGCAGATGGCACATTGCACAAAACGGTGAGTATTGGTTTGTACGAGATCCCGCAAAACTCCTCGTTTGAAGCCGCTTTAGATATCGCCGACAAAGCGCTGTATCAGGCAAAAAATCGGGGCCGAAACTGTGTGGTTTCAGGCACCCAAAACAGTTTCGCCTGATTTATACCTGCATGGTTTTAGTTCACGCCATAACTGGCGCGATACTTGTCTACCCACATGGCTGTTGCCCCACAAATGGCGACCGGCATCACAATAAAGTTAACGATGGGGATCATTGAGAAAAAGGTGACTGTAATACCAAACAAAAAGGCGTCTTTTTTATTGGCAGCCAGTTCGGCGCGCATTTTTTTAAAAGCCACTTTATGGTTGTCAAATGGGTAGTCGCAGTATTGAATGGCCATCATCCATGCGGTGAACAAAAACCAGATAACCTGACCAAATACCGGCAAAATGAAAAACAGAATTAAAAACCCTACCGCCGGTGGAATATAGTAAAGCAGTTTCACCACCTCCCGCCCCAGGGTTCTGGGAATGTCTTTTAACAGATCAGTAAATCCACCACCGGCGACAGGTTGCCCGGTGAGAATGAGTTCTATACGCTCTGCTAATAATCCGTTAAATGGTGCGGCAATCCAGTTTGCCAGAGTGCCAAAAATAAATGCTGAAAAGAGCAATATAATCAACACGGCCAGAGGCCAGATAATATAGGCCAGGCTGTCTTTCAGCCAATCCAGCCAGTCGGGTATCCAGGCGGTGACTTCTTCCACCAGTGGGTTTATTTGTCCGAATAAATAATAGAATGCCACACTAAAAAGTAGCACGTTTACCACCAAAGGTACGATGACAAACAGGCGCACGCCCGGTCTGGAAATCAGGTCAAAGCCTTGAAAGAAGTAGTCTAATCCGGATTTATTATTCATAGTTTCCCTGTGTGTATGCTATCGCCGCCATAATAACGAAAGCCGGAATGGGATTAAACCGGTTCGTTATAGGGAATTGTTACAGATATTGAGAAGTGGTAGATTACTGAAACTGAGCCCGGAAAAACAAAAACAATTTAGCGTGCTACTCCTTTTACTTCAAACAGGCCAATCATAAAATGCGTCTCAATAAGATTCGCCTGGCTGGATTCAAGTCCTTTGTGGACCCGACAAACATCCCATTTCCGGATGATATGACCGCTATTGTGGGACCCAATGGTTGCGGTAAATCCAATGTAATTGACGCCGTGCGTTGGGTGCTGGGTGAAAGCTCTGCAAAAAACCTGCGTGGCGATGCCATGACAGACGTTATCTTTAATGGTTCCTCATCACGTAAACCCGTATCTCAATGCAGCGTCGAGCTGGTATTCGACAACAGCAGTCAGCGTATTCAGGGTGAATATGCGGCGTTCGATGAGATTTCCGTTAAACGGGTGGTGACCCGGGACGCGCAGTCCAACTATTACCTCAACGGTGCCCGGTGTCGTCGCCGGGATGTCACTGATTTGTTTTTAGGAACAGGATTAGGCCCCCGCAGTTACGCCATTATCGAGCAGGGAATGATTTCCCGTCTGATTGAATCTAAACCTCAGGAATTGCGGGTGTTCATTGAGGAGGCTGCCGGTGTATCCAAATACAAAGAGAGACGACGCGAAACCGAAAACCGCATTCGTCATACCCGGGACAACCTGGACCGCCTGGGCGATGTGCGGACCGAGTTAGGACAGCAACTGGACAAACTGCAAAGGCAGGCCGCCGCTGCCAAACGCTATACTGAGCTCAAAGCCAAAGAACGAGCCTACAAAGGTCAGTTGGCCGCAATTCGGTGGTTAAAACACAGCGGAAAAATCGCCGATCTAGAGCAACAGGTGCAGCAACAGGAAGCAAACATCGAAGCTTACATTGCCAAACAGCGTGGCGATGAAAAAGAAATCACTGAACTGCGAGAGCAACAGCAGGAAGTCAAACAGCAAATCGCCGATATTCAACATCAGTTTTATCTGGTGGGGAACGAAATAACACGTCTGGAACAAAACAAAATTTTTCGTTTGCAGCGTGAGAGCCAACTCAACGAAGAAATTAATACGGCGGAATCATTGGCCGAAGAACTGTCAATGGGACTGGAACAGGCACAGGAAAAATCTTTAATTCTGGCCGAGCAACTAGATGCTTTAGAGCCGGAAGCGGAAATTCTCAACGAAGCGCTGATGGATGCTGAAGAGCAACTGGCAAGACTGCAGGATGAATGGCTGGAAAAACAAAAAAACTGGCGTAGCGCAGATCAACAATTTACACACTTAAAACAACAGGCGCAAAATCGGCACAGCCGCATTCAGGGCTTGTTACAGGTTCAGTTGCGTACCGAGCAGCGCATAAAAGAACTGCACTCAGAATTGAACCAGGATTTGGACCCTCAGTTGGTGTCTGAATTGGAAGAAGCGCTGTTGCGTAGCGAGCAACTCGACGAAACCGAACACCTGGCGCAGCAATCTTGTGATTCACTGGTGACACGCAAGGCACAAAGCCAGGCGCAGCTGCAAACCCTGCGCACAGAACGAGAAGCGCAGCACAAACAACTCAGTCGTCTGGAAAGTCAACTGGAAAGCGCCCGCATACAGTATCAACGGCAATTTGAAACTGCCGGTGAAGAGCAGCGCTGGCTCGAAGCGCAGCCAGATGCCCGGCCTCTGTGGCAAACATTACAGGTAGAAGATGGCTGGCAATATGCTGTTGAAACCGCAGGGCAACAGTGGCGCACCGCCTGGCTGCTAAGCCAGGAAGCGGATAACGCATTGCCAAAGGGGTTGCCACTGTTTTTTTCTGACCGCATGAGTGCCGAAAAAAGGCCTGCAAGTTTGGCTGAAAAGTGTCTTAACAAGGTCGTGCCACACTGGCTGAATAACATTTTTGTGGTGGATGACTCCGAACAGGCCATACAAATCAGAGAAACCCTGGAACCCGGTTACAGTGTGATCACTCAGGCGGGAGAATGGTTTGGCAGTGACTGGCGCATTTCCGGTTTAGATAATCGTCATGAGAGCCCGTTGCAGCAAAAGTCAAAAATCGATTTGCTAGACACCCAATTGCTACAACAACTGGACTTAACGCAGCAGTCAGACGGCAGCTTCAGTGAGCAGGAAGCGGCATTGGAGTCTATCAGTATTGCGCTGAAAGACGCGGAACTTGTTTTGCAGTCAACTAAATTAGAAAGGCAACACCTGACGCAGCAAATCCGGTTACTGGAAAACCAGCAACAACAACACCTTCATAAACAAGGGAGAATCAAAGAAGAATTAGCCCAGCAGCAAGCACAGTTAGAAGAAGAAAAAATGCAACTGGAAGAGCTGGCTATGGAAGTAGAAGAGCTGGAAATGCAGATTGCTGAGTTGGAAGAAGGGCACGGCGATATAGAACAGCAGCGCAACCAGTACGAAGATAAACTGGCAAACGCCAGAATGGCAGTGGAAAACACCCGAACTCAGCAACACAGTGTGGCGTTAAAGCTTCAGGATGTGCGTTTTCAGGCTGATGCCAATAACAATAAATTGCACACTGGCAATGTGGAGGCTCAGCGCAACCAGGAAAAGTTAAGCCGTCTTAAACAAGAGCTAAATGAACTGCTTGAACCGGGCGAAGGTCAGCAAGGAAAACTGGATGAACTGCTGGCACAAAAGCAGGCTTTAGCTGATGCACAACTGCAATTCAACCAACAGTTACAAACCCTGGAAGAACAACTGGCAGACGCGGAAAAAGGGCAGGTAGGTGTGCAACAACAAGTGGAAAAAATGCGCGCTGAAGCCCAGTCACTGCAGCTTGAAATTGAGCGAAATCGCACCCGCGCCAATACCTTTGTAGAACAGCTGCAAGAGATGCAACAGTCGCTGAAACAGATATTGGAGCATCTGCCCGATGATTGTGACGAAGAAGTGTGGCGTGTGGAACTGGAAAAAACCACGTCGGCGCTGCAAAAACTTGGCGCGGTAAACCTGGCCGCTGTGGATGAATACCAGGTGCAGTCAGAGCGAAAGCAACATTTAGATACACAAAATGATGATCTGGAAGCGGCGCTGGAAACATTAGAAAATGCCATCAGAAAAATAGACAAAGAGACCCGCACACGCTTCAAGGAAACTTTCGAAAAAGTCAATGAAGACGTTAAAATGCTGTTCCCGAAGGTGTTTGGTGGTGGAGCCGCCTGGCTGGAACTCACCGGCGAAGATTTGCTGGAAACGGGCGTTACAATCATGGCCAGACCACCCGGAAAGAAAAACAGTACAATTCACCTGCTTTCTGGTGGAGAAAAAGCCCTGACCGCTTTATCATTGGTTTTTGCAATATTCAGGCTAAATCCGGCACCATTTTGTTTGCTTGATGAAGTAGACGCACCATTAGATGATGCGAATGTAGGCCGATTTTGTAAACTGGTTTCCGAAATGTCGAAAACCGTACAGTTTATTTTTATAACCCATAATAAGATTGCGATGGAAATGGCTTACCACTTAACCGGAGTGACCATGGCGGAGCCGGGCGTGTCCCGTATCGTTGCTGTGGATGTGGAAGAAGCTGTTGCTATTGCAAACGCATAATTTTGAAAGCGCCAAACAATAATAAAATATGCGCTGTTTAACAAAGGGTGACCATAGAAATGGATGAATTCCGACTTGCGCTAATTGGTATCGGTATATTTGCCATAGTGGGCATACTAGCTCATGGCATGTGGACTATACGAAAAAATAACAAGGCTAAAAACAGTGAAGCCGACAGTCTTTCCCAGGCAGAACGTGCCGAGCCGGGGATTGTGATCAGTGATGATGATCCTTTGTTATCCGCCGATGAGAAAGTAAACGACCTGCAGTATGAGCAGGACGAAGACACGGAGTACGACCCTTTAGTGGGCGATGTGCCTTTGTATACGGATAGCGATATTGCATCATCTTCTGTTAAACAGAGTGCGCCAGCGCCAGCCGCTGCTGAATCCACGAAACGCGAAAATTATGACGAAGACGGGATTGGTGCCGTTCGCGTTGTATCTGATGCCCCGGCACAGAAACCAGAGCCAAAGGCTGCAACCCCTGACGTTGCAGTATCGGAGCCGGATGTCGCTGAGTCTGATGATATGCCGGAACCGCCTTCCAGTTTATTAAAAAAGGACGTACAGCTAAGCCGCAAAGTGTCTGCCGATGACATTCCCATGATCGATACTTCAATCGAAATTGAAGATGCGCCACGTCGAGGCAGTGCCCTGAAAAGTGAACATACCCGAACCGAAGTGGTAGGGGGCAATAAACTGGGACGCAATGCAGATTCCATTGCTGCCAAAGCTAAAAAGCTGGTGGGCCGAAAATCAGAAGAGAATGACACAAAAGCGAAGAAAAGCAGGAACGCGGAAAAAGACCGGGATCAGTTCGGCCTGGATTTGGAAACCTCACCAGAGCGGGAAGCACCCACCGACAATAAACTGTCTGCTGATGCTGCTTCTGAGGATACGCAACAAAACGAAGTGCTTATCCTGAATGTACGTGTGCCTGAAGGTAAAGCCATCCAGGGGGCGGCATTATTGCCGTCATTGTTGACCCTGGGCTTTAAATTTGGCGAACACAATATGTTTCATCGTCATGCGGCCAGTAATGGTAAAGGCCCGCGCCTGTTTACCCTGGCGAACATGTTCAACCCGGGTACCTTTGATATCGATAACATGGAAAACTTCAATACCCGGGGTTTATCGTTGTTTATGACCTTGCCTATCGAAGCAGATGCACATCAGGTCTTTAATATGATGCACAATGCGGCCAGAAAGCTGGCTGATGAATTTGGTGCTCAAGTACTGGATAGCCGACGCAGTGTGTTAACCAAGCAAAGCTTGCAACAGTATGTTGAAAAAATCCGAGAGTTTGAGCGACGCCGTATGATTCGCCGCGCCTGACCTACACTTTATCATCGGGCGGCGCAAAGCCGCCCGAAAAAACGCTATAATTCCCCAAGAGATTGATTAAGGTAAATTACCATTATGTCTGCCAATGACAGCCTGATTAGTGAGTTACAGTTACTGAAAACTCAGCTAAACGAATACAATTATCAATATTACGTGCTGGACACACCGACCGTTCCTGACAGTGAATACGACAGGCAATTACGTCGATTGCAGGAAATCGAAGCTGCCCATCCAGAACTCATTACTGCCGACTCGCCCAGCCAAAAAGTAGGCGGGGCGCCACTGGATGCGTTCCGTCAGATCACCCATGAATTACCCATGTTATCGCTGGACAACGCCTTTAATGAAGACGAGCTATTCGCGTTTGAGAAGCGTCTCAAAGATCGGCTAAAGCGTGACGTTGAGATAGATTACAGCTGCGAACCCAAACTGGACGGCCTGGCTGTCAGTATTCTGTATGAAAACGGTCAGTTTGTAAGAGCAGCCACACGCGGTGATGGTCGTGTGGGCGAAGACATTACCGCCAATGTGCGTACTATTAAAAATGTGCCCCTGAGCCTTAGAGGTGATGACTTTCCGGCTCGTTTAGAGGTCCGTGGTGAAGTCTTTATGTCGCTTGCCGGATTTGCGGCATTGAATGCGGCGCAAAAAGCGAGTGAAAAAAAGGTGTTTGCCAATCCAAGAAACGCCGCCGCGGGCAGTTTGCGCCAGTTAGATTCGCGTATCACTGCGTCTCGCCCTCTGATGTTCTATGCCTATTCCGTTGGCGTTGTGGAAGGCGAAAGACAAGCATTGGCTGATAAACACGCAGAGCGTCTTAATCAACTTACTCACTGGGGCATGCCACTCAGTCCTGAAGTTGCTGTAGCCAAAGGAGCGAAAGGTTGTCATGCGTATTATCAGGGTTTGGCAACAAAGCGGGCTGCTTTACCTTATGAAATTGACGGTGTTGTGTTCAAGGTTAACGACATTGCGCTGCAACAAGAGTTGGGATTTGTAGCCAGAGCGCCGCGCTGGGCTATTGCGCATAAATTCCCAGCTCAGGAAGAAATGACAAAGCTACTGGATGTTGAATTCCAGGTGGGGCGCACCGGTGCCATTACCCCGGTAGCAAGACTGGAACCGGTGTTTGTGGGCGGTGTGACCGTATCTAATGCCACCTTACATAATCAGGACGAAGTTGCCCGGTTACAGGTGAAAATTGGCGATACGGTGATAATACGTCGGGCTGGTGATGTGATCCCGCAGGTGGTATCCGTTGTCCAGGAGCAGCGTCCGGACGATGCCCGGGACGTGGTATTTCCGGTTGCCTGTCCTGAATGTGATTCTCACGTAGAACGACTGGATGAGGAAGCGGTATTGCGCTGTACCGGTGGCCTGATATGTCCGGCCCAGTTGAAGGAATCCCTGAAACACTTTGCGTCCCGTAAAGCCATGGATATTGATGGATTGGGTGATAAGTTGGTGGTGCAACTGGTGGATATGGGACTGGTTAAAACCCCCGCTGATTTTTTCCGTCTTGATGTCGCACCAATTGCCGCCATGGAGCGCATGGGCGAAAAGTCTGCTACCAATATCATTAATGCCCTGGACAAAGCCAAACAAACCACCTTGCCTCGCTTCTTGTATTCTCTGGGGATTCGGGAAGTGGGTGAAGCCACCGCGGCAAATCTGGCCAATCATTTTAAAACTCTGGATGCGGTGATGAATGCCACTCTGGAACAACTGGTGGAAGTGAACGACGTTGGGGAAGTGGTGGCGGCCCATGTCCGACACTTTTTTGCTGAAGAGCACAATCAAACCGTCATTGCGCAGTTACAGGAATTGGGAGTCAACTGGCCGGATATCGAAGACAAGTCCGGTACAGCACAACCCCTGCTGAACAAAACCTTTGTGTTAACCGGTACCCTGAGCGCGATGGGCCGTAATGAAGCCAAAGTGGTTTTGCAAAACCTGGGCGCGAAAGTGTCTGGTAGTGTTAGTGCCAAAACAGATTATCTGGTTGCAGGCGAAAAAGCCGGCTCAAAACTCACTAAAGCGCAGGAGCTGGGGGTTACTGTAATGACAGAAGATGAAATGCTGGCGCTATTTGCGCAGTATTAGCTATAGATCTGGTCGTGAAACAATGTGCTTGCTCAGATAGTTTCACGGCCCTCAGACTTCGTTCCCCGAAAAATATCAAGTATTAAACTAAATACCTCAATATCCACGCCGATACTCTTAATGAGGAAGGTAGTGTTTTCTCCAAAATGACAAGTGCACGCGTTGTGAGGACGAAGTGCCGATCATCATTATTAATTGCGATGACTATGGGCCGCTATAAAGTGCGTCGGTTTTTCGCTGTCTAAAATAATTAAAAATAACGGGAGGTCCTTGTGGCCTTGTTCGTGAACACGAACGTGTCAGCCTTGATTGCGCAAAACACCTTATTCGACGCGAATGCCGCGTTGAGTGTTTCGTTTGAAAGGCTGTCGTCAGGATTGCGTATTAACAGAGCCGCTGATGATTCAGCAGGACTACAAATTATCAATAAATTTGTAGCGCAGCGTGATGGCCTGGAACAAAGTGTGCGCAACGCCAATGATGCGATTTCTATGACTCAGGTTGCGGAAGGTTCTCTGAAGGAAGTGACAGCATCTTTGCAACGCATTCGGCAACTGGCAGTACAGTCGCAAAGTGGTATTAATGGCTCTGCTGAGCGAACAGCGATCCAACAGGAAATTACCGCACTGACATCGGAAATGAGCCGGGTGGTGAATGATACCAACTTCGCGGGCAATGCAATTTTGTCCGGTGCTTATTCTGCCCGTTTTCAGATTGGTACGTTTGCCGGCCAAACGATATCGGTAAACCTGTCCCGCAGTGGCGGATTTGGTCCTTCCGGCATTGGTGTTGGCAATGTTGATATCACCACCAATGCAGGTGCTTCTGCGGCGCTAACTGCCCTGGACAGTGCGGTTTCAGCCATTGGCAGGGAAAGGGCGGATATTGGTGCGTTGACCAATCGATTTCAGTCTACCATTCGCAATCTTACCAATGTGCAATCCAATCTGGCATCATCTATGAGTCGCATACAGGACGCGGATTATGCCAAAGAAACCTCCGAACTCACCCGAAACCAAATAATCCAGCAAGCCACAGTGGCAGTGCTGCGTCAGGCAAACAGTTACCCGCAAACGGCTCTGCAACTATTGATCTGAACATAGCCGCTTTCAGTCGGCATTAGTCCGGTATCTTTATCACACCGCGTAAGTAGCGCTGGCCCTGCCCGGAAATATAAACCCATTCCCCCTGTACATCGCAATATAATGTACCGCCTCGTTTTGACGCCTGATGAGCGACTAATTGTGATTTGCCCAGGCGCTTCGCCCAATAGGGGGCCAGACTGGCGTGAATGGAGCCGGTTACCGGATCTTCATCACCGCCATTGGCGGGCCAAAAGTACCGGGATACAAAGTCGTATTCCGTCCCGGGAGCTGTGACTACCAGATCCAGCGGTGCCAGTTGTTTTACCAATTCCAGATCTGGCTGGCATTCAAAGACCTGTTGTTCCGATTCATAAATAGCGTGCCAGGCCTGAACACTCCTGAATATTTGAGTGGGTTTTGGCTTCAGAGCGTTTTCCAGCGCCATTGGAATGACCGGCTCCGATTCCAATTTGCGCACCGGAAAGCGCATGCTAATTTTGCCATCGTCAGATTGAGTAATATCTAACGTTCCCACCGTCTGTGTGTGTATTTGCAGTCTTTTTAGCGCCGGTGTGGCATCAAATAATACCCAACAGGCCGCCAGGGTAGCATGACCACAAAAATCGATTTCAGTCAGTGGAGAAAACCAGCGAATGCTGTACTCTGACTCTGAGTTTTTAACCAGAAAGGCCGTCTCTGCAAGATTGTTTTCACTGGCTATCTGTTGCATCAGATTCGCTGATAACCAGGAATCGCGAATAACTACTGCAGCGGGATTGCCCGCAAAGAGGCGGTTGGTAAAGGCGTCTATAATATGCATTTCTTGCAGCATCAGCATTCTCGATTAGTAAATGTTTACAATAAGTTACAGTAAATAAAAAATGCTAGTGTACTATTTTCGACGACGTTTTCGCAGCAATGGAAGGTAAAAATGTACGATCCGATTGAACGCTTACAGACGATTTGGTCTCAGGCAAAAAACAACCCGTTACTACAACAAAAAAGTGCGGTTTGTGTCTCCACCATAAATGCTGAGGGCTTCCCCGATGGGCGTTTTGTGGACCTGAAAGAAATCAGTCAGGCAGGCATTTTGTTTTGTTCCGGCTATGACTCACAAAAAGGCCGGGATATAGCGCGCAACCCGAAAGTCGCCATGACAGCCTGGTGGGAACCGGTGGAATATCAGGTTCGCCTGTTTGGTGTGGCGGAAAAGATTGATTCTTCACTGGCCGATAAATATTGGCAATCTCGTCATCAGAGTGCCCGCATTATTTCGGCTCATATGCAGCAAAGCCTGCCTGCTGATTCGCTTCAGGCTATTCAGGAAAACTTTAAAAACGCACAAGCTCAGTGGCAGGAGAAGATGGTTCCCCGACCTGCAAACTGGGGAGGCTATCGGGTAATACCACAGCAAATTGAACTGTTGCGCTTTGAGGCCTCGCGATTACACTACAGGGAATGCTTCACAAAGACAGGTTCTCAATGGCATTATCAGGTTTTACAACCCTGAATACAGCGTAAATCTGATGACCGATAACCATGCTCAGCAAAAACTTGAATTAAGCGACGATAAACAGTTACTGGATGTGGAACTGATCCATGACTTTTTAGCGAATCAAAGTTACTGGGCCAAAGATATTTCACTGGAGCGCGTAGTGGTGTCGCTGGAAAACTCCCTGTGTATTGGTGCCTATTTAGGTAATCACCAGGTGGGATTTGTGCGGGTTATTACGGATTATGCCACTTACGCCAATATCAAAGATGTCTTTGTGGTGCCGGCTTATCGCGGCAACGGAATCGCCCGGGAACTGATGCGCTTTACTATGGCGCATCCGCATTTGCAGGGGCTCAGAAGAATGACACTGACCTCGAGTGATGCCAGAGGGTTGTATGAAAAATTTGGTTTTGCAGCATTGCAGAAGCCGGACACGCACATGGAAATTCACTGTCCGGATATTTATAAACAGCTGTCGGAATAGTCCGGCGTATTGTGACGATAGCAGAGGCGTAAATATTTTCCGAAAGTTGCCGTTACAATAGTAATAGCAGTTAGAGCAGAGTTATGGCTGACAAATGGGATGGTATCAACCGAAGAGTTACTTCTAAAAAGCACGACTTTTTTTTCCGCTTGAGTCGTGTTGGTAGCATTGTATCTTGGATTTTGTTTGTCAGTGGTTTGGTAGTGTTTCACTATGCCCGGCCAGAGCGGGTTTCCGGTGTTCAGCGCTATTGGGGGGTCTCCGGCAGAGAAGAGTGGAATGATGCCTTGCTGCCATGGCTGTACGCCCTGTTTGCCTTGTGTATCCTGTTTGGTTTGGGCATGTTGCTGTTACATCGCTATCGCAGCCGCCGCCAGAATGAAAACTGGGCCAGCGGCTTAATATTCCTGGTCGTTATAGCAACGGCGTTTGTGATTGGTGTGTATCAGGCGGTAAGTTGATGCACCAGTTGATTTAACACCTGAGTTACCTGACCCAATTCATCCTCGGAGATGATATAAGGCGGCATAATATACACCAGTTTGCCAAATGGCCTTACCCATAATCCGCGTTCAACACAAAAGCGCTGAACGGCGGCGACATCCACGGCTGAACGCATTTCAATGACACTAATGGCACCTAACACTCTGACATCAGCCACTGCTGCTGAGTGTTTGCAGGGAGCCAGTTCATGCAATAGTTGCTGTTCAATGCGATTGACTTGTGTTTGCCAATGTCCTTGTTGCAGGATACCCAGACTGGCATCTGCTACTGCGCAGGCCAGCGGGTTACCCATATAAGTCGGACCGTGCATAAATACCCCGGGTTGCCCCTGACACACCCCCATGGCCACATCATCGTTGCATAAGGTGGCTGACAACGTCATATATCCGCCGGTCAGCGCTTTGCCTAAACACAAAATATCAGGGCTGATACCGGCATGTTCACAGGCGAATAGTTTTCCGGTACGGCCAAAGCCGGTGGCAATTTCATCGCAAATTAACAGGATATCGAATTGATCACACAATTGCCTGACGCGGTGCAGGTATTCAGGGTGATACATGCGCATACCGCCAGCACCCTGAACAACCGGCTCCAGAATCATGGCAGCAATTTCGTGATGGTGTTGTTCCAGCATGTCGATAAGCGGCCCCATTTCATCTTCATTCCAGGGCTGACCAAAACGGGTTTGAGGGGCCGGTGCAAACAACTGCTGATTGAGTACCGGCTCAAATAGCGAATGCATACCATTGGTGGGATCGCTCACTGACATCGCGGCAAAAGTATCACCGTGATAACCATTGCGTGGGGCGATAAAACGGTGTTTATTTTGGTTTCCCTGACAGGCCCAATATTGCACAGCCATTTTCATTGCCACTTCTACCGCGACAGACCCCGAGTCCGCTAAAAATACCCGATTTAATCCTTCCGGAGTCATCTCCACCAATTTCTTGCACAGTGCAATTGCTGGTTCATGAGTCAGGCCGCCAAACATCACGTGGGCCATCTTTTCTAATTGGTTTTGTGCCGCGGCGTTTAAAATCGGGTGGTTGTAGCCGTGCACTGCCGCCCACCAACTGCCCATACCATCAATAACCTGATGGCCATTTTCCAGGGTAAGGCGCACCCCTGACGCTGATTTGACCGGGTAGCAGGGTAATGGGGAAATCGCCGAAGTGTAAGGGTGCCAGATATGTTGCGTGTCGAACTGAACATCAATAGAAGACAAAATACTCACCGTTTGATTAAAAAACAACCAAAGGTAAACTTTGGACTATTCTTTAAGTTGACAAATTAAATGGCGATTTTAGACTAAGCAGGCAAAAAAGAAAGCGTGTTTACAGGAAACCACATGGTCAGACAAAACGAATCTGCTTCTCAATTGCGTCATAATTGGACGCTGGCTGAAGTGAATGCTCTATTTAATTTACCTTTTAACGATTTGTTGTTTCAGGCACAAACGGTTCATCGTCAGCATTTTGATCCCAACCAGGTTCAGGTAAGCACGCTGTTGTCGATTAAAACCGGTGCCTGTCCGGAAGACTGCAAATACTGCCCGCAAAGTGCCCGATATGATACAGGTCTGGAAAAAGAGCGGTTGCTGGAAGTTGAAAAAGTACTGGAAACGGCCAGACATGCCAAGGCCACAGGTTCAACCCGATTCTGTATGGGGGCGGCCTGGCGTAACCCGAAAGAACGGGATATGCCTTATCTGGTGCAAATGATCGAAGGGGTGAAAGCGCTGGGGTTGGAAACCTGCATGACCCTGGGCATGTTAAACCGTGATCAGGCGCTGGCATTAAAGCAGGCCGGTTTAGATTATTACAACCATAACCTGGATACCTCTCCTGAATTTTACGGCGAAATCATTACTACCCGAACCTATCAGGAGCGTTTAGACACCCTGAGTAACGTGCGGGAAGCCGGTATGAATGTATGTTCCGGTGGTATCGTTGGAATGGGCGAAGGCGCCAATGACCGTTCCGGCTTATTGATGCAGTTGGCAAATCTTGAGCAACACCCTGAAAGTGTGCCTATCAATATGTTGGTGAAAGTGGAGGGCACACCGTTGCAGGATCAGGAAGATCTGGAGCCTTTTGAATTTATTCGCACTATTGCTGTGGCGAGAATCATGATGCCGAAGTCACATGTTCGACTGTCTGCCGGGCGCGAAGCTATGAATGAACAAATGCAGGCAATGTGTTTTATGGCAGGCGCGAACTCTATCTTTTACGGTTGCAAGTTACTGACCACACCTAACCCCGAGACAGACAAAGATTTATTGTTATTTAAAAAGCTGGGTATTAACGCGGAGAAAGGTCGGGATTATTCAGACGAAGCCCATGAAGCTGTACTGCTTGAGGCTGTTCAGGAACAAAAACAAGACAAATTGTTTTACGACGCGGCATTGTAAACTTCAATGCCATTCGAGCGCATTCAGTTAGCCCTTGCTGAACGTCAACAGCAAGATTTGCTGCGACAAACGGTGATTGTTGAAGCCATGCAGGGGGCATCACTACAGATACAGGGTAAGTGGTACCTGAATTTTTCCGGCAATGATTATCTGGGCATGAGCCAGCATCCAAAGGTGATGAGTGCGTTTGCTCAGGCGTTACCTGCGGGGGCTGGCGCATCGCCTGTGGTTACCGGCTTTAGCCAACATCATCAGGCACTGTGTGATTATCTTTGCCAACTCACCGGGCAAGAAAGTGCAATGTTGTTCAGCTCGGGATTTGCCGCTAACTATGCCGTGTGTAAAACCCTGATGGGGGAACCTGAGAGTTTAATTCTGGCGGATAAACTCAGTCATGCTTCTTTGATCGATGGGGCAATGTCGGCAGAAGCGACACTGAAGCGCTTCAAACACAACGACACGGTTCATTTACAAAAACTGTTAAGCTCGGCAAGCCGTCAGGGTGTTAAGGATATCCTGGTGGTATCCGAAGGGGTATTTAGTATGGATGGTGACAAGGCTCCCTTGTCGGCATTGCTGAATCTGACACAAAGCCATAATAGCTGGTTGATGCTGGACAATGCGCACAGTATTGGTGTTTTGGGGCCCGAGCAGTTTTCTATCGCCGCGAACGGTTCGCGGCATAAACCTCAAATCGTTATGGCGACCTTTGGCAAGGCGGTTGGCACCGGAGGCGCTTTTGTTGCAGGCTCTAAAACATTGATCAGTTTCCTGCAAAACTTTGCCCGCCACTATGTGTACAGTACCGCATTTTCGGCCGCGCATGCGCATGCCACACTTACCAGTTTAAAAACGATGGACGCAGAACCACAGCGACTGGCGCAATTGCAATCAAACATTGCGGCATTTAAAACTGCTTGTAAGCAAAACGACATTGTTGTGGCAGATTCAGATACTGCGATTCAACCGGTGATTATTGGTTCACCCGGGGCGACAATGCACATCAGTCAAATTTTGCAGCAGCAGGGCTTTTGGGTAACGGGGATTCGGTATCCCACCGTACCTAAAAACAGTGATCGTTTGCGCATTACCTTGTCAGCTTTACACAATGAGAATCAAATCAGCGCAATGGTTACCTGCCTGGCAAACGCCCTACATGAAGTGAATGGAGCTGTATTGCAATGTTAATGGCAAATGGTACGCAGTCAGACTGTTGCGCAGAGGCAACCTTTCAGGAAAACGAGGTGATTTCAACGCCAGTAAACAATGCTGAGTCAGCATCTGTTAAACAGGCCATTGCCTGTCGATTTGGCGAGGCCGCTGCCCAATATGACAGCCATGCACTGATCCAACGGGAGATTGCCGACTATGCCCTGACCCTGACAGGCAAGCACTGCAACAGGGGCTGTACGCAGGCGATTGATATTGGCTGTGCCACCGGCACTTACACACGTCGTTTAGTGCCTTTTGCACAACAGGTAGTGGGGCTGGATTTATCCGAAGGCATGATTAAATATGCCAAAGCACAAAGTGACAACAGTGCGATCCGTTGGGCGGTAGCTGATGCCGAAGCGTTACCGCTTGCTGACAACTGTGTCGATTTACTTTACAGCAGTATGGCGCTGCAGTGGCTAAATAGCCCTGTCAGGGTGGCTGGTGAAAGTTTTCGGGTGATGTCGCAACAGGGGGGGGGCGTTATAGCCGTGGTGGTGGATGGCTCCTTAATGGAATTAAACGACAGCTGGAATTGCCTTTCCCAGCCATCGCCGGTCAATCACTTTATGACCGCTGACGTCTGGCATCAGGCGTTTACCGCCGCCGGTTTTAAGGTGACAATTCAGCAACAGGCGTTTACTTCATGGCACAGTAATATTTTCGAAGTACTGCACTCTATAAAGGATATCGGTGCCGGCGTGGTGTTAAATAGCCAAAATCAGGGGCGCCTGAATAAACGCAAGCTGACCACACTGAATGAACAATATCAGAAGAGCTTCGCTGTAAACGGACGATTTCCGTTAACCTGGCAGATTGCTTTTCTTAGTTTTTGCAAACCTTAATCGGAGAATATAGCTTGAGCGCTTTTTTCGTAACCGGTACTGATACCGAAGTGGGAAAAACCTTTATTTCACGCACGATAATGCACATTTACGAGCAAAAGCGTAAAACCTGCGTGGGATTCAAGCCCGTCGCTTCGGGCTGCGTGGATACACCGCAAGGCCTGAGAAATGAAGATGCGCTGTGTTTACAAGACGCCAGTACCATTAATCTCAGGTACGAAGAAGTGAATCCCTTCGCTTTCAGAGAGGCTGTAGCCCCACATCTTGCAGCGCAAAGCGCTGGGCGAAAAATTTGTTTAAAAGCCATCGCTGACAGTTATGAAAAACTGTTAAAAAAACAGGCGGATCTGACCATTATCGAAGGCGCTGGTGGCTGGCGATTACCCATTGGTGAAAAGCGGTTTATGTCTGATTTTGTGCGGCAATACGACATTCCGGTGGTCATGGTGGTCGGTGTGCGTTTAGGTTGTATCAATCATGCCTGTATGACCGCTGAAATCATCCATCAAGACGGCTTACAGATTGCCGGATGGGTCGCCAATCATGTTGACGCGGGTATGCCATTTTTAACCGAAAATGTTAAGGCGTTAAAAGAGCATCTGGACATGCCTTTTCTCGGGGAAGTTCCTCTGGTGAAAGGCCCTAAAGAAGCCGCACATTACTTGGACGTAACACCACTGTTGCAATTTGATATGGTGGCCTGAGAAGCGCCTCAAACCGGGCGCGGGATAGTAAGGAGTGATGATGCAGTGAAAGCCGATTCTGCAGGCGCAAAAATCGGCCAGCCAGGTGGTGTGGGGTGATTTAGCGTGGAGCCCGGCTAGGTCCGGGTAACGTCCACAAAGATTTTCAATTTCTGACCGGGTTGCAAATACTTGTTCTTATTCAACTGGTTCCACTTTGTCAGATCACTCACAGCGACATTAAACTTGCCAGCAATACGGGCCAGTGAATCGCCTTTTCGCACCGTATAGGTAACGGTGCGCACTACGGCATTATCGGTTTGCATTTCACTGACTTTATTCACCCAAATTACCAGCTTTTTCCCCGGTTTTAAGGGATCGGTTGGTGCCATACCATTCCATCTGGCAAGACTGCGTAAATTAACGTTGTATTCACGACTGATATCCCACAAAGTATCACCGCTTTTGACTTCGTGTTGTAGTTGATATGAACCGCGCTTTTCGGACTGTTTGGCCAACAACCGCTGTTCCTGTGACAGAGAGTAATAATCCAGTGATTTTAGCGCGACCGGTATCATCAGGAAGTCACCTGCCCGTATCACGTTACCGCGCAATTCGTTGACCTGCTGAATAACATCAACTGACGTGTGATATTTCTTTGCCAGTTTTAACAGGCTCTCACCGGATTTAATTTTGTGTCTGACCCAGTTGAGCCGTTGTCTCTCTGACTTTTCTCCCAGTGCAATTTCAAACTGTTCAACTTTATCAACGGGTAATAACAGCCGATGTGGCCCATTTGGATCGGTGGCCCAGCGGTTAAAACCCGGGTTTAACGAATGTAATTGCTCTACTGTCAGACCGGCCCATTCTGCCGCCATGGCAAGATCAATTTGTGAGCCCACATCAACAATTTGCGTCACGTCTTCGTTTTTCAGTGTAGGCCAGGCAAACTCCAACTCATCTGCCCGATTCAACAAATCAGACAAGGCTAATAGTTTAGGCACATAGGCGCGGGTTTCGCGCGGTAGATCAAGATGCCAGAAGTCTGTGGGTTTGCCCGCTTTTTTATTGCGTCTGATGGCATTTCTTACCCGGCCTTCGCCGCTGTTGTAGGCCGCAATGGCATGCAACCAGTCGCCATCAAAATACTTGTGCAAATAGGTAAGGTATTTAATGGCGCCATCGGTGGCCGCGATGACATCTCTGCGGCCATCAAACCACCAGGTTTGTTTAATGCCGAAACGTTTAGCTGTTCCCGGGATAAACTGCCAGGTACCCGCGGCCCGGCCATGTGAGTAGGCAAAGGGGTCAAATGCGCTTTCGACAATGGGTAATAGTGCCAATTCCATTGGCATGTCTGCTGCTTCTAATTTGGCAACAATGTGTTTAAAGAAAGGGGCGGCGCGTTTGTTAACCCGTTGCATATATTCGGGATGCTTGCGGTACCAGGCTTGTTGATTCCAGATACGTCTGTCATCGGGAATGTCCATAGATAGCTGGTCGCGTACCTGTTGCCATAGGTCATTGCGTTCTATTACATCTTCTTCTGTCACTTCTTCCACCTGAGGTACAGAGCTAATCAGCTCTTCCAGCTCGGTGACCGGGTGAATGATCGGGTGCGTACCTTCACTGTTTTCATCACATTCGAAGGTCAGATCGGCTACATCAGGGGTAATGTCGCATTCATCGGTGTATTCTGCCGCCAGGAAGTTGGGGTTGTCAGTCTCACTGGTTTCAAACGGAGATGTAACCTGGCAACCTTGAATAACAAAAGGTAATAGTAAGGGAAGTAGAATTCTGTAGGTCACGCAATAATCCTGTAGGTTAGTGGCATATTCATTAAAACTGGTCTTTTAGATGACGGACTGCGGCAAAGGTTTCCGTGTCATTATCCGGCAAAGCTCCGGTTTTTCTCTGCACCGCCTCAGCCAACAACCGTTCTGAAACTCGCAGATACGGGTTTACCTTTTTTTCACGGGCAATGGTTGTCGGTAAAGTGGGGGTATTTTGCTGCCTCAGCTGGTTAACCTGAGTGGCATATTGCAACAGTGCTTCGTCATCAGGCAATAAATCTAATGCAAATCGCAGGTTTGCCTGAGTGTATTCGTGGGTGCAATAGACTTTGGTGTGCTCCGGCAGGTGGGCATAGCGTTGTAAAACCTGATGCATTTGTTGTGGGGTACCTTCGAACAGTCGGCCGCATCCGGCAGAGAACAAGGTATCACCACAAAACAAACCAGGTTCACCATAAAATGCTATATGCTCTCTGGTGTGTGCCGGAACTTCCATTACCTGAAATGCAATGTTTAACGGTTCAAGCAGGATGGTATCTGCTTCACTCACTGCTTTATCGATATGTGCTATACGTTGGGACACCGGGCCAATAACCGTCACATTGGCCTTTTTCAATTCAGCCACACCGCCAATATGGTCCGGGTGGTGATGGGTAATCAAAATATGAGTAAGCGTCAGTTGCTGTTGTTGTAAAAAAGCTTGGACAGGTGCAGCGTCACCCGGGTCTACAACGACAGCATGGGTGTCGTTGTGCAGGCACCAAATGTAGTTGTCGGTAAAGGCCGGAATTGGGAAAACGCTGATCATATACTGTTTAAAAATACTATAGTTCTTGGCAAAGTTGCCATAATATAACGTTCTTGAGTTCAGACTGCTAATTTGATTTATTCGGAATAACGTTGTTCAGGCCAGCATTTACTAATAAAAAACTGGTTGCTCCGCAATCCTGGCAAGCTATGCCTCACTCAGAGGCGTTGCGCGCAGTGTATGAGCAGCAATTGTCTGACATTATGCAGCAGTGCTTTGGCTATCACCTGATCAAGCTTGGGGGCCTGAGCCAGTCGTTGTCGTTAAAGAGTTGTCCTATAAAGCACCAGGTGTCACATACCTATCAGCAAAACCCGGAGGGTGGGGTGGTTTCTTTGCCCACTCATTTACCCTATCGGGAAAAAAGTGTTGATGCGGTGCTGATGACTCACGTGCTGGATTATGCCAGCGATCCACATCAGGTGCTGCGGGAGGTGGATCATTGCCTAATTCCCAATGGACATTTGGTGATTGTGGGCTTTAATCCTTACAGTATGGCGGGCGTGGCGCGTTGGCTACCCATCAAAAAAGACAGCGCTTTACATGATGCGCGTTTTTTCAGTCGGTCACGGGTTATAGACTGGCTTTCCTTAATGGGGTATCAGGTGACCCAGGAAAAGCGTTTCTTGTTTTCAGAGTTGCTGTACAGTAAAGACCTCAATAAAACCAGACAGTGGCACACACATGCAGAAAAATACTTATCTTTTTTCTCTTCTGTTTATGTGATTGTCGGGAAAAAACGAGAATACCCACTATCTTTAATAAAACCGGCCTGGAAACCCGTGCGGAAGTTCTCGCCTGTCGGTGCCAGCCTGCGAGTAAAAGAACGAAATTATTAAAAAAATGTCTGATGCTTTCCCGAGTTCAGACGATAAGTAAAAACACGCGTACATTGTTTCAATAACTAGAGAAAATGCCCTATGTGGTGGTTAAAAAAAAGCAACGAAGACGACCTGCGTCAAATCAAACAATTAACCGATGAAAATCAAACGCTAAATCAACGCCTTTCGGCACTGGAAAAACAGTTGTCAGATACCGAACTGCTGTTGTCTGAAACACAACAAAAAGATACCGGCGAGAGCAAGCTGGCAGAAAGCCTGTTACGCGGTAATGCTCAATTGAGCAATATGCGGGATTTGTTACAGGATAGTGCCAATGTACTGGCATCACAGTCCGACAGTCTGGCGAACACCGAAGATTTATTCAGTGGCTCCGCTGAAATGTTAGACGAGGCTGTTGGTGGTCTCAGTCAAATTGACAGTATCGCAGCCAAAGGCGTTACCCATGCGGGCGAGCTTTCCGGCCTGGCAAGCAGCATCAGCAACTTTGTTGGTGTGATTAACTCTATCGCTGAACAAACTAACCTGCTGGCACTGAATGCCGCCATTGAGGCAGCCAGGGCCGGTGAAAGCGGGCGCGGTTTCGCCGTGGTAGCAGAAGAAGTCAGAAACCTCGCAATGCGCTCTTCTGAATCCACTCAGGAAATCAATAACCTGGTAGAAAAAATTGAAGAAGGCACGCGTAACATCGAATCGAATATTAACGACGTTTCGGAAAAGTCGCGGGTGCTGGTGGAAAAAACCCGTGAAGTTAAAAGCAAGGTGTCGCAGGTGCTGAGTATGTCTGGCACTATGCGCGACACCATTTTATCTACTTCGGACAAGAGTTTACTGGCAGTCGGCCAGGTCGAGGTGTTTCACGCCAAAGGGCTGGTTTATGAAAGTCTGTCTGGGCGAGGCCGGGGCACAGTTCCGGGCAGAGAAGATTCTGAGTTGGGACGCTGGATGCAGCGCGAAGGTCAGGATAAATACGGTAAACTGAGTGAGTTTAAATCCAGTCAGCAAACTATGCAGAAATTCTACGACGTGGCAAAACAGGTGGTGTCGTCTGCAGCGCACGGCGTCAACGATAATACGCTTGAATCAGTGCAAAAAATGGAACGTGCCGCAGATGATTTTCTGTCCTCACTGGTGCGCTTAAGCAACAAACTCTGATTGTTCATCTTCACTAAAACTAAGGTGCAATTCCAACCGGATTTGCACCTTGTTAAGCCTAAAAACTCTACGCTGTTTTCAGACCATTTTTAATCAGCTTATCTTTTAAAATGTAGTTTTGCGGGAACAACAAAAAGTAGGTAAAACCTGTAAAACCAATCCATTTAGTAGGCACAAATATCGCCAACACTAAAGCTAAAACACAAATACTGGCGGAACTGAGCCATAACCACGCCTCTGTTTTAGCGATAAACCCTTCATCTTCGGTCAATTGAATTTCTTTAGCCATGCTGGCGGCATGTGCATATAGACCGGCAAAGGTCAGACTTAACATAAAAAATCCAACGGCATAGAATCCAAACAGAAAACGCACCTGCCAGACAGCTTTAAAATCCATATTAAAGGGAAACCATCCTTGCGACACAAAGCCCATTAAACCTTGCATCATCAGTCGTAATGGGTAGATATACACCAGCACCAGGAACACCAACAGGCAACTTAGAAAGATGGTTTTGTTGTCTTCCAGACCATATTTGCGGCACCAGGTAGCATGCTCGTGCCAAATCCACGCCAGGATTGCAAAGCTGGCCGCAAAGGCAGGGATGTGTTTGGCTGCATCCTGTAACTCAGCAAATGTGCTGGGGATCGAATCTACTGAAATTACCAGCATAGAAACTGCAAAGGCAAACGCCGCTGCAACAAAAGTTTCTATACGGCTCATGCTGTCGCCACGAAACTCTGACATGAGTATGTTCCCTTATAGGTTGTAATTTTTGTTTTTCTCGGAACTTAGTTTGCCACAGGTGAACGAGAAGGGGGAGGGAAAGTATCCGGGAGTTGAGTTTGCGCGATTTTATCCCAGGGTTAAATATCTTTATTTTTAAACACCTGTTTTGCTATTCGTATTGTTCGGTGCATATCAGTAAGTTGTTTTTCATGGCATATTGCAGGGCTTACCACTGCTCCAATTAACATGAGAATTGTGAAAGTTACCATCCTGTAGGCTTTGAATTCTATTTTAATTTAGTGGAGCAGGGGAACTCAGCTATGTCTTATATCTTCTGGTTTTCTGCGCGTTATCCATGACTTTTTCTTGTTTCATCATTGAATGCTCGTTTTTCTGGATGGGCTATAATTAAATTCTGAAATCAAGTGAACTGAGTTTCCATGAATCCCCTAAAGCGTTTACCCACGACATTAGTGTGTTTTCTGTTCCTGATGATTCCTTGTTTGGCGCAAGAAAGCTCACCGGCCCCAGGTAAGACAATTTTCCTCCTGGCAGATGAGTGGTGCCCGTACAACTGTCATCCTGATTCGGAACTTCCGGGTTTTATGGTGGAAATTGCTAAAGAAGTATTTTCTCCACATGGCTATAGAGTTATATACGAAAAAACCAATTGGTCTCGGGCGGTGCGGAATGCACGCATAGGCAAGGTGCATGGAATTATCGGAGCACTTAAGGGCGATGCGCCCGGTTTTGTATTCCCAGAAAACTCATTAGGAATGACGGAAAATCTTTTTTGGGTGCCAAATACGTCTAATTTTGCTTACCAGTCAATTACCGATTTGCAAGCCATTCGGGTGGGGGTTATTCAGGGCTACTCTTATGGCGAAGACTTGGATAAATACATTGAAAGCAACAAACTAAACGAAGCAACATTGCATTCTATCTCAGGTCAAGATGCCCTGGAGCGGATCCTGCAATCACTAATCTTGGGGCGGGTAGATGTGATAGTGGAGGAAAGGGCTGTGATGTTGAATCACTTACTTTACCATCCAAATAAAAACGAAATTAAGCCCGCAGGAAGAGTCAGTATTGACCCCGTGTATATTGCATTTTCTCCAAACCGACCTGAATCAAAGCAACTTGCCAAATTGTTGGATGTTGGAGTTGCCCAATTGAAAGCTCAGGGGAAACTGCGCATTATTTTAGAAAAGTACGGATTAACAGAATGGTGAATGTAACTTAGAGAACAATATTGACAGGCTCGCTGAAGTCATTCGTAAGTTACATAAAGTCAATGACTGGAAAATGTAAAGCAGGCGAAATTTACAAAGTAATATATTAGGGTTAATTGGAGAGCACGTCAGATTCAGAGTGCGGGGGGATTGTCCTCAAGTCCGTCCATTAGGCAATCTGATTGAATTTAGAGATATGAATTTTTGTGCCGGGAGCTTTAAACCATCCATGGTGAGGGCTTCCTGCTCGACGTCCACTAGTCTTGCGTTCGCACCTAAAATTGCTCCAGGTATTCCCAATTTTCGGGCGGTGTTCATCCCTTCGGGCGCCTTCGGCGGTACAAAACGTTCCAGACGTTTTGTGAACCCTCTGCGCGGGTCAGTCCCGCTCCACCAATAAAAAACCCCATACCTTTCGGTATGGGGTTTCTGATTGGTGGAGCAGGGGGGATTTGAAATTGAGCCTTAAGTTTTTGAAAAATAATTAATAAATATTTATTAGTATTTTCTGATGTTTCTTCTGGTGTTGCTTTGCGTGATGGCTGTAGTTGAAGTTAGTGTAATTAATTAAAAGTTAAAAAAGTGACTATGTCTCTCCTGAGATTTGCCACTTCCTCTGGTTTAGCCTTTTCGAGGTACTTATAAATAGTCTCGTAACTCATCAAGGGGATCGGTTCTCTTTGGTGAGTTTTAGTTAATTTCCAAACTAAGTTTCGAGCACGAGTTCGTTCTGAGCCCCCATCAACACTATCGACTCTAGGAATAGAAGAGTTCTCTAATTCGTAGTCTTGTAGGATTTGTTTTTCAATGCTAGGAAATGGTAATAATAAAATATTCTCTAAACCTTCGATAAAGCTTTTGTCAGCTTTATCACCATCCAGTAGGGTTACAACGTTTTCGGAGGCCGCGAAAAAATTGAATCTAGCGTTTCGTTCCATCAAGTCAACTACTTGCTCACCTCCTCCCGCATATATTATTTGATATTCGTAAAAAGTAGGTTGCCCGGAAGAGGATATTAAGTATTCAATGTAATGTTTTAGTTGCTTATCCTCTGTTAGAATGTACTTGTCATACCCTTTGAATCCATACATGACGCTTTTTATAAAGTTATACGGCCTCAAATGTATTGTGGTTTTTTCTTCGTTAGGGATTTTTTCCATGTAGTACAGTTCATCGTCATTGAGCGTTTTCATCAACGCCAGTGAATGAGTTGTGAAAACAATATTTGTACTGAATTCAAGGCAGAGGGATCTTAGCCTTTCAACTAGTTTGGTTTGAGCTCGAGCATCCAATGAGATGTCTATTTCATCGATTACAATTAATTTTTTGTTTTTACTGATTTGCTTGTAAAGGTTGACTAAAAAGTATTCACCTGAGCTGAAATAGTCCTCTCTTATATAAAACCGTTCCTGTTCATCTTTTAGGATGAAGTAGTAAATGGTTTTCTTGATTTCAACTGACTTAAGCTGAGCAAACCGATAGCTCTCGTAAATGCTATGTAAAAATTCAATCAGATCAGTGGGTGTTTCATAATCCCCAACTGCAATTTTCGCCCTTAATTCTTCGTCAATATCAGCAAGTTTTCTAAAGTGATCAAAACGCTCGCCATGTGGCAGCGGTAGCTCAATATTTATCATCTGCTTAATTGACTCAGGGATTCTTTGCTTACTATCGATTCCTTTTAAAAAGCGATTATATTTAAAAACTATTTCTTCATTGTGCCAACTCAGGGAATATTTTATCGAACTATCTGGAGTGAATATTAGCGGCGCTGCCGTTTCTTGGAAGGTGCTATTGATTACCAAATTTCTAATGGCACGAATTAATGTTGTTTTACCTACGCTGTTCTTACCTGTTATGCAGGTTATTCCATTACGTGATAAGTCAAATCGCACTTCTTGGTGGTGTACGTGTTGTACGTTATTGACGTTTATAAGTATCTCCAATTTACTTGGCCGCCTTTCTGATAAACATGTCTATTACCGTATTTCCATATTTCCCTCTCAACTTTGATATGTAATTTTTATCCATCGAATTAACCCCAATTAGCTTTCCTGATAACGATGCGATAGCACGCTCGCGAATGCTAACAGAGTCCACTTCATTTAACGCTACCTGATTCGTCTTCGTGAAGAGGTCCACGAACTTAGAGCTGTCAGTGAGGTAAAAATATAAAGATGTTTCGATTTCTTTCTTATCTTGACTAGGTATTGTAATTTTGCCATCTGGTAGGATGGTAAATCCTAACAATCGAAAATAGCGTCCTTTTTTGTGGACTTTGGTTTTATCAGGATTGAGACTTACATTTGTGTTGATGTACTTGTGGAGTAGATCTTCTGTAGTTTTGGTCACTCGATCAACAAATTCGCTTGATTCGCCAGAAATTATAATGTCATCAGAATATCGAGAATAAATTAACCCGTTGTTTTCGCAATGAACTTGCAAAGCATTATCGAATTCATACAGGCAGATATTACTCAGAACCGGAGACGTTGAGAATCCCGCTGGAATATGATTGTCTACAACAACTAGTTTGAGAATTAAGGGTATGTATTCCTTTATATCAGAAATAGGGACATTGTTTAGTTGTTCTCTGAGCGAATGCTCAACATTCTCTCTTGTAATGCTCCCATAGAAATTTGATATATCAGTTTGAAAGAAGATTTTGCTACCGGCGTGTAGCTCTACCGCTTCACGAACACTTTTCCCTTTTCTGTAAGAAAAGACAACTTCTTTATTATAATCCGCATATTCGAAAACGGTGTTGTTCAAGAATCTATGAATATTTTTTAACTTTGGCGTTGGCGCATAGGTCTTCCTGCTTTTATGCTGAAAAATTTTGTATTCATTTTCAGTTTCAAGTGTTATCAACTCTTCTTGAGAAATCTTTTCATGAAATGTTGATCTAAATACCTCTATGAATTGGCGTTTTTCAGGCAACTTTTAGGTGCTCCATAGACTCCCTCAACTACTATTCTTATGATCCATTAGCGATAGAGACTCACGAATGACTCACCTATGTTTTTAGTTGGATGAGCAATTCGGGCTCGTAACTACGTTACAATGATGATCTTTATTAATCAATTATATTAATTTGTGGTTATTTTAGTCAGGTTGACTGTATTTGATTAGGAGAGGGAGCTCTTGGGAGTTTACTGAAGGCCGGGTTACTTGCTTACACCATGTTGTGTTAATAACGGTAGTTAACATCAACAATGGTGCAAGGGTAACATTCATCATAGCCCGTAGTGACCTGCGCCTTTGTGACTGGAGATGCTCCTAGTCGCGCTGGTATATTTATAATCTACATTAATTAGACAAAACATTCAACCTGCGTTTAGGTCAACGAGTCTGCTTAACATAAGAGTTCCAAATAAACTCTTCAAAGTTTCGAGCTGTGTGATTAATCCTGTCTCAGCGAATAGTAGTGTTACAAAAATAGCCACCGCAATGAAAAATCGAATGAAATAAATCATCTAGAATACCTTTTGTTGAGTTTGGTTCCTCATTGTATTCTGAATGACAAGCGACCATTTCGTGTTATGCAAGAAAAATCCCTTCATAAATTCACATTTTTGCTCTTGAGTTGTTGCAATTAGAGGCGCGATGGGAAATCAAAACCCAGACAGTACATAGGGAAGAGCCAAACTTTCCCAGATTCCCACATTTCGCAGGAGTATTAGACAAAGCGCAACTCGCGCTCGATTTCCGGTTTTTCGAATGCGTCCACCAGTTGGCAAAACAACAATATTCAATGCATATTTGTTTATCGATATGCGGCTAACTGAATCAAAAAAATGTTTTGAATTTTGGCATTTGTCAGATATCCCCTGTAGCGGCGGTACTACATCGAAAAGTAGTAGGGATTTTGGGTGCCCCCGATTTGAATACTTATTCATTTAACCCCCCCTCTAAAAAATACCAAGTTATGAAAAGTAAGTTAGAGGTGCGGTGTCCATCATACAGTCTTCAACTTTTACTACCCCCGGGCATAGAGTGGTGAATAACTATTCAGAATATAAGTACTCTTAATCTGACAAGAGTTATTGAGTTCTGGTCATGAAAGTTCAAATATAACCCCCTAGTTGATTGAGTACAGCTGTAAAAGACGTGCGAGAACTGAGTCGTAAATCGAACTTCTAGAGAAGGACCCGCCATAATACTTCTGTGTTCAATGTTATAAACGTGAATGGTGGGAACGTGTGAATCACATGGCTACGGCCCAGAAAAATTAATGTGTAGGCACTTCACAGAGAATGTTATTTGAGTTTCCCATTGGATCTGAAATGGGAATAGTTTGGTGAGTATCCCCTTTCTGAGCGCAATCAAAGATCGTCCAAAAGGGGAGTGGGGAGCTAGAATGTTTTGGAGACGCTTAAGCTTTCGAAGATTGACCCGAAAATAAAAATATAAATGCAGAGCTCCCTCAAGCTGCCAATACCCTCTGTACAGTCGAAAGAGCACAACCGCACTCTTTGGCAATGTTTCGTAAAGATAATCCATCTTGTTTCAACAATTGAATTCGCTGGTGCAAATCGGTATTGGTTGGTCTGCCTTTATACTTACCTTGGGCCTTTGCAAGTTGAATACCTTCCAACTGACGTTCTCTTATCATTGAGCGCTCAAATTGATAGACAGCACCTAACATACTTAACATGAGTTCCTGCATTGGGTTAGTCTCGCCAGTGAAAGTTAAATTCTCCTTGTGGAACTTTATTGAAACACCCATTCCGTTAATTTGCTTGACGAGGTTTAATAAGTCTTCAAGATTACGAGCTAGCCTGCTTATATCGTGGACATGAATAACATCGCCTTCGCGAACATAATCGAGCATGGATTTTAGTGCGGGCCTATTTGTATCTTTCCCGGAGCATTTATCTTCAAACGATTTATCTAGAGCAAACCCAGATAACTGTCTTTCTGCGTTTTGCTCAACCGTACTTACTCTGCTATAGCCAACATTAGCCATTTTATCCACCTGTACCGATTTAAGTCTAAGATGTTATAATTTAATTGTGCCGATAAATTAAATCAACTTAAATCGGTACTTATAGCAAAGAGTTCTGTATTCATGTTCTCTGTACTCGTTTGGGTATAGTTAAATCGGTTCTTTAATTTGGCGTAATCGATATTTGGTTATTAATATTTACCTTTACAGATTTCTAAATGTGTGACTAAACTACTGTGGTGAATATCATTTAACATATGGAGTTGGTAAATGGCCCTCTTGAAATGCAAAGAATGCGGTAAAGATGTTAGTTCAAAGGCAAAGTCGTGTCCCAACTGTGGTGCAAAACCTCCTAAGCAAACTTCTTTCCTTACTTGGCTTGTTACGATACTTATTGTGATTGGATTTGTCGGGGCTTTTATAGGTGAATCAAGTCTAACAGCCGAGCAAAGGGCAGCTAGGGACGAGCAAGTGAGGCTCAAACGTGAACAAGAAGAGGTCGCAAAAGCCGAGAGGGAAAAATTAAAAGCCAAAGAAGATGCTGAAAAGAAACTTAAGGGGTTTCATTGTTTGAGTTCATGGGATGGCTCGCATCGACAAGTAGCTTCATATGTTGAAAAGAATATGCGTGATCCTGATAGTTTTGAACATATCGAGACTGTCATAACACCAGTTGATGAAGACGGTAACCATCTTTTAAAAATGACCTATAGAGGTAAAAATGGATTTGGAGGAATGAGTGTAGAATCTGTTGTAGCTACTGTTTCTAATGATGACTGCAATGCCACAATCTTGAGTAGCAACTAATCTAGCATTTACACCAATAAATGCCTTATGTGCGAGCTGATAGATTTGATTGTCAACAGTTTCATTATTAATAATTAGCTGAAATCAAGTTGAATTATTTTTGATGGATTGCGATTAACGGCGGATTTAGATTTTTGATATGTCTTCTACGACAAGTATTTTGTAAATACTGTTCAATTTACCTCTAAGGTTTATCCATTTATCTATTGCTTCATTTCTCAATTCTACTTTTTCCAATTCTTCGAAGTTTTCACAGTAGCCTGTATCGATCTGAAGAGCCATATCATCTTTTCTTGTTTCAATGAAGTAAAGGTACAACTCAGCTTGCTGACAGAGTGACTTTATTAACAGCTTGTTTTCAGGATTTAAGAAATAGCCGAGTTTACGGATTTCTACAAAGTAACCACAAAGGACGTCAATGGTTTCAGTCCACCAAGGAAATCCATGCTGGTCATAGTATTTTCCTCTCGTTTCATCAAAAGTTATTTTTTCAAGTAGTGCTAAAAGCTCAGCCTTTTGGTTTAGTGTCGACTGATGTCTGGATAAAAAATATGATTTACCTGAAATGTACACAGCTAAGCCTGAAATTATTATTGGAATAGCTCCGTAAATCGCGGCTAATGGATCGGGAAGGTCAGAGAGCTCAAATGCTGTGATGCAAATAAGAAAAATAACTCCAAAGCTGAGAATAAAAATCAAAACTAAGTTATCGATACTAAATTGAAAATCTTTCCTGAAAAGTTGCATACGCTATCCTTGTAATTTTTATTGGCTTTGGGTGTGAAATTTTAATACTAGGTTTACTGTCAACAAGATTCAAACAATATACTTCCTTTGATTTTATAAATCTGACGGTACTTTCTACCAGAACCGGGAAGACGCTCTTTCGTTTTAAGTCGATTCTCTTTTAACTCACTGTCTCTTAGTTCAAGTGCTCCTATATCTCTTAAAAGCCGAGCAACACGAAGATGATCATTGCCCTTACAGATCACTTTTTCGAACGCATTTGGGAAAATATAATAAACGACTTCTTGGGTATCACCGTCAATTTGGCTCTTGTGATCAATGTGACGTCTGTATCCCCACATTTCTGAAGGAGAGGGTACATGGGTATCAATAATCGTGCTTTCGTTTTCTATAACTGGTTTTGTTGTTTTGTCCCAGCGTTTGAATTTTGAATCGCCATACATTTCAAGCTGTAATCTGAGGTCATTGAGGATCTGTGAATCTTCCATGTTACCTTCACCACCGCGATTTTTTAACCAAGAAAAAAAGCACTCTCTAGATGCAACATAGGCTTGTCCTTTTTCCCATCCTGTAATGCCCCATTGGGTTGCTAGTTCGCCAGCCATACCAACTAAAGCAAATTTTGCTGCGGCCCTTTGAACTTGACCTCCAGCTTCGTTAGATAAATTCTGGCTAACAAAATAGTCGACTTGCTTAACAAGATGAGCTGTCAATGTACTGAAGTTTTGTTTTACTAACTGTTGTATGAACGCTGGAAATGCAGAGCCATGGTATTTTTGCATTTCTCTTTTTAAGTGGTTTGATAATTCGGCCCCACCACTAAACTCATGGCAATGATTAAAAACCCCTTTGTGCTTTTTATCTGCTTCTGAATTCTGGAATGTGGCTTGTATTCCGAGAAAGCGCATCTCCATACCACCAGTAACTTTTTTTCCTCCTTCCAATAGGTATTGCTCTAATGTTTTTTCGCCGTTGGTTAAATAGGTAAGTTTCCATTTGTGTTGTGTGTCCCTTGCTTGGCCTCGGTCATTGGCTCGATGTTTACCTTGGCCGTTCCCCAGCATGTATATGATGTCTCCAATGATACGAGCGTCTACTTGGTTTATTTCATCAAGGGCCAGTAACATATCAGAGTGAGCTGAAGCCAAGCTTTCAAGTGCGTTATCAGTGGCTCTAAATGTACATTTGTAACTATCAGGATTGCCATAAACCGAGCAGGCTAAATCGAGTAAAGTTGATTTCCCCCAAGAGCTGTCGCCGTAATAATGAAAGCCCATTGATTCATACCCCATGAGCTCGACCAATGGCGCTGATAGGGCTGCGCTTACAGCGAAGAGCGCTAGCGGATTTCCATTGCAGTATTTACCAATATTCGATTTCCATTCACTCACATTACCTTTTGTTGATAGTTTGCAAAGAGATGGGTTTTCGCTGTAGTACATTGCATTTTGATATTCTCCGACAACAGAGTTGGGAAATACAAAAGAGTCCTTAAACCATCCCATTTTGTAAACCAAAGAAACGCGCCGGTCTGTTTGATATTCCTGCAAGTATTCCAGAATTTTTCTTTTGGCTTCCCTATGAGAGCTAATTGGTAATCCTCGGTCCATCAGGCCTCTAATTACCTCACCGCCTCCATCGGTTGCGAAGGATTGCATCGAAATATTCCAAAGCTTCTCTTCAGAATCGAAATCTTTAAACCTAATTAGGATGCCCCAATTTCTTCCATCTCCATTGCCACTTCTACTTCTAGCGACAATGTTAATGGGATCACATATTTTACGCCTGTTATCATTGGAGTCTGTAAACCAAACACCACTCTCATCTAGCCTGAAACCGTAAGGAACATTGTCTTTAGACTCTGGGACGAGGTGGGTTGGATTTATAAGAAGTAATCCTTGTGCGTTTGCCTGCTTCAGGTGGTTGGCTGTCCAGCCCATTTCCAAAGCTTCGAAAGCGTCAGCCTTTTCTGGCCAGTGTCCCGTTGACTCCCAATCTGTAGCATTCACTGGATGGTTGTTTTTAAAAAATTCCAAATTTATTTGAGATGTTTGCTGAACATTAACTTTAGTCAACTGTGTATGCAATTGAGGAATCGTTTGATCTCCAGCGCTATCATTATCAGGCCATAAAATAACTTTCTTGTTTTTCAGAGGTTCAAAATCCGTTTTTTCAATGGCCTTTGAGCCACCTGACCAGCTCGTTACAAAGCATGATGGAAAAAGCATAGAACAGGCATCGGCAGCTTTTTCACCTTCACATATAACAACAGTTTCTTGGCCTATAAATGTTTCTAATCTGTACAAAGGTCGGTTTTTTGGGAGTTGTCTCCAGTGCCAGCGTGGGGTTTGGTTACCAAGCTTCCCATAGGTCAAAGGGCGAAAGTCTTTTTTCCTTTGGCCATTTTGCTTTGATTCAAAACGCATAACCCGCATAAGAAGCTGACCTTCAGCAGATAAGTAATCCCATAGAGTGACAGGATCCCCTAGTTTTGGGTGGTTCTTGGGACATAAGGCGATTGATTCTAGTGGGGGAGGGTAAATTGGGGCAAAGGCTTGATTGGTTGTTGTCTTGCCAGTATCCGGTTGCGGTGAAACATCAATATTGGTGTTCCCCAAAAAGGCGACTAAAGACTTTGCCGCTTCACTTTGATTGCACCTTTCTACATATGCCACAAGACTAATTAGATCAGAACCACCATCGTCTGTGGAAAAGTCCTTCCACACACCGTTGTTTAAATTAATGGAAAAAGAACCTTTTGAATGGTCTTTTCTGGTGGGGTTCAACGCAACCCACTCATGGCCATTCCGAGAACCATCTGGAGTCCAATGCCTTACTACTTGTTCAGCATTTAAAAGAGCTTTTTGGTTAATATCTTTATAATTAATTTTAGACATAGAAATCCCGATCCCCCGATATCGGGGGGATTAAAATCAATAGTTGGGGGTAGGTGTTAAGCCGCTGGAATAGTAATTTCTTCGTAACCGAAATAGTTAATTAGAAGTTCCCTGACTTTATCGATGTTCTGCTGCTCTCGATGCAACCAGTAGCGGTTGTAAATGGTAGAAATTCCTTTGTACCCTTTGACCGACTCGGTTTTACCGGCAACCAAGATACCTAAATTATTTCTGATACCAGAAATAGTTGAGTTTAGGCAGGTATCATGGAGGATTGAAGCCGCTTCGAATCTATTGAGCGAACCACCTTCGTAGAGAAAATGGAGTATCCTTGCAATTTTTACTGGTTCTTTATTTGAAGGTGGGACTAATGAAACGATCATAACAATGCTCCTAAGCCGCTTTTTGGCGAGCATTAAGTAGCTCCCCAATAAGTTCGCGAATCTGATCATTATTCCTACCCGCCGCTCTGGCTTTCAGAACAGCATTAATTTCATGCTCATACCATCCTACAGCACGACAACCTAGGCTAAATGGAGGAGGGATAAGTGAGTCATTAATCAATCGATACAGAGATGTTGAGGAGATGCCAAGTACAGCCATAACCTCGTTTTTGCGAATAACTTTAAAAAATGGAGTTTCTTGATACATGTCAGTATTCCTAGTGGTTAACTGACACTCTATTGTTCACATCTAAAGGCAAATAAATACAGGAAAAAACTTTTAGATTTGAAAACTTTTTCGGGTATTAATAATTGAGGCTTCTGACTTGATTAAGTCTATGCTCCAAGTCTGGAGTCGGTTGATTCATAGATTCGTATAAAATCTCTATCAGCTTACGTAATGCCGCTTCACTTCCTCTTGGCTTCCTCCCATTTAAAAAGTAGTCCCATGTGTCTACTACTTGCTTAATAAAAAAGATTGGTGTTCTGGTTCTACTGTAATCAATTAAGTTTTCTTTGAGGTGATGGTCGGCAGCAGTTTCGATCAAATGCAAAAACTCCAGCACATCAAAGGAATCCAGATTTTCCAATTTTCCTTTAAATATATGTGGTAGTCCAAGTCGTAAATCAGACGCCACAAATGATCTTATATCTGAATCAAGTTCGATGAACTTTTTGATTGAAGAGGTAATAGATTGTTTAAATTTTTGCAACTGACGATTTTGAACATGGCTAGGGTTTGTTTTATCCCTGTTAATACGCAACAAAGATAGTCGAGCCTGCTCCATTCGGGCATGAGACATCAATCGTTTAATAAAAGCATCGGTGTCCTCAAATTCAAATTTACTCGTTATTTTTAAGAGTTCCGTTTTGGACTTTTGACTAAATTCAAATTGTCCAAGCCAAACTGAATTTTGCTTTGCGCTATCCTCCATCAATTCTATATATTCGTCGATATTTGGCAGCACATCATCTCTGGTATATTGGTAAAACTCACCGCACTCATTGTCTTCAACAGACTCGGTATCGGGTGAGTTTTCACAACCTTTCTTTTGCAGAGATTTAATATTGATTTTCAAAACGTTGCCTCACTCCATTGAATATTTATAAAAAGGATAGCGACGGGAAGCTATCCTGTAATCTTTCAATCATTAAGCTTGTTCTTCTCATTCAGTAGCTCGGTAAATTCACTCTCAATTTGTTTTATCTGATCTTCCACTAGCCAAATATTACTGCCCAATGTTGCATGACTAATACATGAATATTGGTCGTTTACCGTCAGTGTTTCTAAGACCGCTTTCGTTTGTGAAAGTAGTCGCATGATGTTTTCTTCTCTGTTAGCTGAATCGGCACCCAATAAATTATTTTGGCTGTTGGAAGTCATAATTTTCACCTTTATTTTGTGTTGACTAATTTAAGACCACTTTTCGAGTTAGCAATTCCCATATTCCCTATGGCAGCTTCCTCTATATGATTTGACCACCAGGTCATTAGTGTTTTTCTTCTTTCTAAGTAGTCGGCGCGGTTATACGTGCGCCTAACTTCATTTTGATCCACATGCGCTAAAGCAGCTTCAATAATGTCAGGGGCGAATCGTTGTTCATTCAATATTGTGCTCGCGAGCGCTCTCAAACCGTGTGATACGAGTTTTCCAGCATATCCCATACGTTTTATCGCCATGTTGGCTGTTTGTGCGTTTGAGTGTGTTTTTGGGTTCCTATCTGATGGGAAAAGGTATAGCCTGTGTCCACTAATGGGCTTTAACGTTTCTAACAAGCTCAATGTATGTTCTGATAATGGAACGATATGTTCCCGTTTTTTCTTCATTCTTTCCGCGGGAATAATCCAGAGATTATTTTTAAAATCAATTTCTGACCATTTGGCTCCAGCAGCCTCAGAAGGGCGAACCATAGTATGTAGTTGCCATTCAATAAGGCAGCGCGTTACCAACTTGATACTCGCGGAATTTAGCCTCTTCATAAAATCGGGTAGTTCGTTCGGTCTTATTGTTGCCATGCTTTTCTTCTTTGGTGACTCAAAAGCCTGATTAATACCCGAAAGTGGATTACTAAAAATAACACCGGTATTCACCGCAAACGTCATTATTTCATTTAATCTTTGGCACAACCTTTTTACTGTTTCTAATTTCCCCTTGGCTGCAATTGGATTGAGAACTTCAATCGCGCTGGGCGCACTTATTTTACTTATGGGGTAATTGCCTAATTTGGGGAAGATATGATTTTCAAGAGAATTCCACAGGTCTTCTCCGTAATCGAAAGTGACCTTGGTTTTCTTTACATTGAACCAATCGGTAGCGACTTTTTTTAGTGTATTTAAGTGTTCTCGTTCAGATGCTTTAGAAGCTTGGTCTTTGTGCTCCTTAGGATCGATATCACTGGCCAGCAGCTCTCTATATTGAAGCCTCTTTTGCCTTGCATGAGCAAGCGATACTTCAGGGTAAGCACCTAAACTAAGGTTTTTTCTCTTTTTGGTGAATGGGTGGTAATAGTTGAATAACCATAACTTTGAGCCTCTGGGTTTGACTCTAAGAATCAGCCCATCTCCATCAGAAAGGTTAAACTCCTTCTCACGGGGCTTTACTTGTTGAATTTCGGTATTGGTAAGAGGTTTAACAACTTTAGCCATTTTAGTAACACCAGATAAGTAACATCAGGATATGTGTTACTTTAAATGTTACTATAAAGATGGGTTGCAGAGGAATGATTAGATATCTTTAGAAACTTAAAAGCCCTTTAAATCCTTGAATTTAAAGGGCTTATAGTGTTTCAGGAAACTTCCTGAAATCTTAGTGTGGTGGAGCAGGCGGGACTTGAACCCGCGTCCGCAATACCTACATCCTCGGTCCTACATGTGTAGTCTGTCTTTTATTTAACCAGTTGAACTCCGACAAACAGGATTTCTCGTGGCTGGTCTGATACTGTTTCGCGGTTCACCCTCAGACGAGGTTCCCTCGCTAGTCTTTTAGTATGACCTCCCGAGCCTTCACGAAAAGACAACGGCTGAAGTGGGAGGGCCTATGCAGGTTATTAAGCTGCTAGTGCGTAGTTTTCGTCGTTTGCGACTATTTATTTGCGGCTTTTTACGAGGCCAACCGCCCCTCGACATGCACCTTGGGTTTCGTGTATCCCGTCGAATCCTAATCTGCCCCAATCTTGTAAGGGAGACTAAGGTTGTTTAAACCATCCCTGGTGAGCTGTTCCTGCCAGACGTCCTTTGTCTGGCGTTCGCCCCTAAAATTGCTCCAAGTATTACTCCGGACTCCTGTCCTTCGTTCCTACCGGAACCAGCTAAAGCTGTTTAAAAATGTTCCAGACATTTTTATCGCAATTTTCGAGCGGCGCTCACCCTAATCTGCCCCAATTCTTTTCACATAACCCTTTATCGGCTTATGTTGTCAAAACTGGTGTAGAACACTTGCTTGTATTTAAATACATAGCAACGCTGTTCGAGGTTTTCAACCCAGAGTCCACTGATTTTATGGCTGTTGCCATACCCCTCAGTGAAAAAGGGGGAAGGAGGTTAACACAAAACTGACAGGCTGCAAATAGCCGGCTCAGGCTTTGTGTTTCATCATGCGTTCTTTTTGTCGCGCCCAGTCACGGTCCTTAATGGAATCGCGTTTGTCATGGGTTTGTTTACCCTTGGCAAGGTGTATTTCTACTTTTACCCAGCACTTTTTCCAGTACATGGCGGTTGCCACGACGGTATAACTCTGACGTTCAACACTGCCTACCAGGCGGTTGAGTTCGCGGCGGTGTAAAAGGAGTTTCTTAGGGCGAACCGGATCACATATCACGTGAGATGACGCTGATTCCAGTGGTGTAATTCGGCAATTAAGTAAATGCGCTTCCCCATCTTTGACATGCACATACACGTCACTCAGGTTTACTTTACCGGCCCGGATACTTTTTATTTCCCAGCCCTGTAAAGCGACCCCGGCTTCTAACTTTTCTTCTAAGAAAAAGTCGTGACGGGCACGCTTATTCAGTGCGATAGTTCCGCTTGTGTTAGATTTATTCTGCTTTTTCTTCATGGCGGCGTATTATACGCAGTCGTAAATAATTGTCTTCTAGTTTGTTGCATCAAATCGTAAGTTACATGTTACTATTTCTGTTTTTTGTTATCAGACCCATAAGGAAATAAGATCTCATGCCAGCGGTTAATCGCAGCGCCCTTGTACCATACAGTGCTGCGAAAATGTATGACTTAGTCAATGATGTTACGCAATATCCGCAGTTTCTGCCTGGTTGTGAAGATGCCCGCATATTGGAGCAGGAAGAGCAGTTAATGGTAGCGTCTTTGTTAGTATCTAAAGCCGGTGTAAAGCAGTGGTTCACGACCCGCAATGAACTCACCAAAGATAGTGCGATTAGTATGAATTTGCAGGATGGTCCCTTTAAACAATTGACCGGTGGCTGGCGATTTACAGAACTGGCCGAAAACGCCTGCAAAATTGAGCTGGAACTGGAATTTGAATTCAGTAACTCTCTGGCACAACTGGCATTTGGGAAGGTGTTTAGTACTCTGGCCAATAATATGGTTAAAGCATTTACTGAACGGGCAAAGGAGATTTACCGTGGCTGAAAATACACCACCAGATACTGCTATTGAGTCGCAGGAAGCTGAAAGTAAGACTGCAAAAGTGGAAGTGGTATTTGCGTTACCCGATAAACAAACCCTCCTGGATGTTGTGGTTGCTGCAGGCAGTTCCGTTGAAGAAGTTATTCAGGAGTCAGGGATGTTACAGCGTTATCCTGAGATTGACCTGACCCAAAATGCGGTGGGTATCTGGAATCGCACCTGTAAGTTATCTGATACCGTGAAAGACGGTGATCGCATAGAAATTTATCGCCCTTTGATTGCCGATCCCAAAGAGGCCAGGCGCAGACGGGCAGAGAAAGCAAAAGAGGAAGGCCGGGCGGATAAAGTTACCGGAGGAAGAGCTAAAAGGTAATAGCTCTTCGACAATCAGTATAGAGTTTTAGATGTCTAATGGCGTATTAAAGTCTTCCGGTTCGTCAAAGTCGCCGGTCATTTTAGCCAGTTTGCCATCGTCAAAATGTAACACCAGATCTTTGCGGAAGTCTTCACCGCGGGATTTCATGCCGCGTTTAATTTTGTAGATGTAGTAATAGGTGTTTTCGTCGAAGCTGTCGCGTAATACTGGTGCGCCCAGAACAAATTGTACCTGTTCTTTGGTCATGCCAATGCGCAATTTGTCCACGTCATCCTGAATAACATAGTTTCCCTGACCGACATCAATTCTGTATATCCAACTGGAACAACCGGAAATGGCAACTGCCAGAATTAATGATAATAACAACTTTAACTTCATGCTTCTCTTTTCGTTCCTGAGTGGAAAACCGCTGTGAATCCTACTGTTTAATGACAACGACATCAACTCAATTGTTCCCGGTGGTTTTATTTTTATTGGATTTCGCGTGCCTGCAACCCGTGTGGTCGAATTAACTTACCGGTATTCGGTACTGAAGAGGTTCACTGCAAAGGTACTGATAACTACCAAGGAGCAAAAGCGGGCAGGGCACCTATATGCCCTGTATATACAGAATGTTTTAGCCGTATTAGTTTTGTAGCAAGGCCCGGGCGTTAGCAATGGCTGTATCGGTGAGAATATCGCCTGCTAATAACCTTGCTAATTCTTCTACGCGTTTGTCTTCGTCCAGCGGAGTCATATGTGTTTCTGTGGTTTTGCCATCAGAAAACTTAGTTACCAACATCTGGTTGCGCGCCTTGGCAGCTACTTGTGGTAGGTGGGTGACACAAAATACCTGAGCTTCGTTATCTCCCAGGGTTTTCAGCAAGTCGCCTACCACCGAAGCGGTACTGCCACTGATCCCGGTATCCACTTCATCAAATATTAATGTGGGCACCGCGTGAGTTTTGTTGCCCAACACCTGCAATGCCAGACCAATTCTGGAAAGCTCACCACCTGATGCGGCCTTTTCCAGTTTTTCCATGTTCATACCCTTATTACTGCACAACAAGAACTCAATATGATCGTGCCCCTTGCTGTTTATCTTATCTCTGTGGCTGTCGGTAACAGCAATTTCAAATTCCGCGTCTGGCATGTTCATACGGCGAATTTCAGTTGCTACGGCTTTTTGCAATCGCTTAGCCACTTTGCAACGGGTTGTATGTAGTTTGTCAGCCACTAGCAGGTAATCATTTTTCAATGTCTGCAGTTCTTCCTGCAGGGCTTCACCCTTGTTTTCGCTGTCAAATAGTGACTGATACTCTGCTTTTAATTCCTGATGATGTTGGTACAGACTTTCTGGCTGAACCAGGTGCTTTCTGGCTAACTCTATCGCCTTGGAATAACGCAGTTCGGTTTGTTGCATTTTCAGCGGGTCAATTTCCAGACATTCCACGTAATTTGACAGCTCAACACCGGCTTCAGCAATATTGATTTGCGCTTCCTGTAGCATTAATTGCAATGGTTTTAAGCTTTCATCGTGTTCCACCAGATCAGTGATGCGCTCCAGGCAGCGAGAAATGATGCTGGCGGCATTACCCTGTTCTGACTCACACAATTCGTGGTAACTGATCTGAGAGTCTTCCAGCAATGACTGGCTGTGGCTCATTTTGCGAAACTCGGTTTCCAGCGATTCAAATTCGTTGTCCAACAGGCCGAATTCATCTAGTTCGGTAAGCTGATATGACAGCAGGTTTTTACGATCTTCGCTGCGTTGTCGCATCTGATTCAACTGTTCCAGTTCCTGTTGTACCTTGTTGTGTCGGGTTACCAGGCTTTTTAGGTCGCTCAGTTGCTGTTGAATGATTTCGTCGCTGTCCAGTAAAGCCCGTTGTGCCTCACTTTTTAATAAGGCCTGATGAGCGTGTTGACCGTGAATGGCTACCAGTCTTGGGCCAAGCTCTTTGAGTTGTTGCAAGGGCACCGGGCTGCCATTGATGTAGGCTCTTGAACGTCCTTCACTGGAGATTACCCTGCGCAGAATACAGGTGTCGTCATGATCGTCTAAATCGTGCTCCTGCAGCCAGGTCAGACAGCGAGGATTGTTTTTGATATTAAAACAGGCGGTGATTTCGGCTTTTTTAGCCCCTTTACGCACGCTGTTGCCTTCGGCCCGTTCACCTAAACACAGACCCAGGGCATCAATTGCAATGGATTTACCAGCACCGGTTTCGCCGGTTATGGCAGTCATCCCTTGTTTAAACTCAATATCCAGAGATTTTACGATGGCAAAGTTTTTAACGGAAAGTTGTGTAAGCATATCCAAAACCATGTATAGGTATACAGTTAACTGTAAATATATACATGTTTTTATTACTGTCTAGTGTTTGTGCAAAAAATATTTACATAAACGAGTAATATTGCTCAGTAAAGTTTACTGCCCCAGTTAAGTTTGGTGCGCAATACATTAAAGTAGCTATATCCCTTGGGGTGGATGAGATGCAGTGAACTGGGATTTTTGCGGATCAGGATTTCATCGCCTGGTACCACAGCCAGCATGACATGACTGTCACAGCTTACCTGCAGGTTTTCGGTGTTGTCGTTTGATACTTTTAAGACTATCTCGCTATTGGCATCCACTACAATCGGGCGGCTGCTGAGTGTGTGGGGAAACATAGGTACTATCGCCAGGGCATCCAGGTTTGGGGTCAGGATTGGGCCACCACCCGATAGTGAATATGCGGTTGATCCCGTTGGCGTTGCGACAATCAGGCCGTCTGAGCGTTGGCTGAACACGAACATGTCATCGACGTATAACTCGAATTCCATCATGTGCGCCACTTTAGTATGGTGCAATACCGCTTCGTTGATAGCGGCGTTGCTGCTTTTGAGTTCGCCGTGACGATGAACTTCTACTTCCAGCAAAAAGCGCTCTTCACTGTTAAATTTGCCGTCGAATATGTCGGTCATCTGACGTTCAATTTCGTCGGGTGCGATATCAGTTAAAAAGCCAAGATTGCCTCGGTTAACACCCACTACGGCTACGTCAAAACGCGATAAAACCCGTGCTGCGCCCAGCATGTTGCCATCACCACCCACCACAATAGCCAGTTGTGCACTTTTACCGATAGACACCATGTCCCGTACTTGCAGATCATTTTCATCGAGGACATTGGCAACGCGCTCTTCCACCAATACTGTGCAACCCTCTTTTTTCAGGAATTTGTACAGAATTCGCAGACTTTCGCTGGCGCCAGAATGATTAGGCTTACCAATCAGACCAACGGTTTCAAACATTGGGGGCATAGTGTTGGCTCAAGGAAAAAGTTAAAACAAACAAGCTTGTTATACACCAATTAGATTTCAAACCACAAGATCATTGCCTTTTATCGGGGCATTTCTGAACAATATTAAAAATATGACAAATTGTAACTTGAATCATCTGTAACCATCCCCATCTAGCTCCCTAATTCAATTTTCATACATTTTCGGATTGCAAAATCATGAGTAACGACGTTCAAAATGACAAAGCAGTAAACCCTGAAGAGATGCAGCCAGAAGCGGTTGAAAATGAATCTCAGGAGTTACCTCAAGGTGAAACCGTTGACGCGGTATTAGAAACCGTAGAGCAGCAGCGTATCGCAGAGCTG
>NZ_JAJEWQ010000006.1:121749-278109 GCF_020687805.1 Planctobacterium marinum
TTGGAAGTTGAGCTGGCTAAAGCACAGGCAACTGTGGTTGAACAGCAGGATTCAGTGTTGCGCGCCAAAGCGGAAGCAGAAAATGCCCGTCGCCGCGCAGAAGGCGAAGTAGATAAAGCTAAGAAGTTCGCTTTAGAGCGTTTTGCCGGAGAGTTGTTACCTGTTATCGACAACCTGGAGCGCGCGTTACAGGCTTCTGATAATGCCAGTGACGAAATGAAGCCAATTTTGGAAGGTGTTGAACTTACCCACAAATCATTTGTGGCAACAGTGCAAAAATTTGGTTTGGAAGTTATCGATCCGCAAGGACAACCTTTTAATCCGGAACTGCATCAGGCTATGTCTATGCAGGAATCCGCGGACGTTGCACCAAATACAGTAATCGCTGTGATGCAGAAGGGCTACCAGTTAAATGGTCGTCTGGTGAGACCGGCTATGGTAGCTGTTTCTCGCGCTGCTTCCGACGGTGTAAATACCGAAGCGTAAAAAAAATGCAAAAAACTGGGTTCGGCTTTGTTGAAAAAACGCTGAGCAACCCTATTAAAAATACAGTTTTAAAGAATTTTAAGTTGGAGACATCCTGATGGGTAAAATCATTGGTATCGACCTGGGTACTACAAACTCATGTGTTGCAGTACTGGACGGTGACAAAGCAAAAGTTATTGAAAATGCGGAAGGGGATCGCACAACTCCCTCCATCATCGCTTATACACAAGATGGTGAAACCTTAGTTGGTCAGCCAGCTAAACGTCAGGCGGTGACAAACCCGAAAAATACCTTATTCGCTATCAAGCGTTTAATTGGTCGTCGTTTCGAAGATGCTGAGGTTCAGCGCGACATCGACATCATGCCTTATGAAATTGTTAAGGCTGATAACGGTGATGCATGGGTTGCAGCCAAAGGCGAAAAGATGGCACCACCTCAGGTATCTGCTGAAGTGCTGAAGAAAATGAAGAAAACAGCAGAAGATTATCTGGGTGAGCCAGTAACTGGTGCGGTAATCACTGTTCCTGCTTACTTCAACGATTCTCAGCGTCAGGCCACTAAAGATGCTGGTCGTATCGCAGGTTTAGAAGTTAAACGTATTATCAACGAGCCAACTGCTGCGGCACTGGCTTATGGTATGGACAAGAAGAAAGGCGACAACATTGTTGCTGTTTATGACTTAGGTGGTGGTACCTTCGATATTTCAATCATCGAGATTGATGAAGTTGAAGGCGAGCACACTTTCGAAGTACTGGCCACAAACGGTGATACTCACTTAGGTGGTGAAGATTTCGATAACCGTGTTATCACTTACCTGGTAGACGAGTTTAAGAAAGATCAGGGTATCGATCTGCGCAAAGATCCATTAGCGATGCAGCGTCTGAAAGAAGCGGGTGAAAAAGCCAAGATTGAATTGTCTTCTGCGCAACAAACAGAAGTTAACTTGCCTTACATCACAGCTGATGCCTCTGGTCCTAAACACTTAGTTATCAAGGTAACACGTGCCAAGTTAGAGTCTTTAGTTGAAGACATGGTTAAGAAGTCTCTTGAGCCGGTTAAACAAGCTCTTGCGGATGCTGACCTGTCAGTTTCTGAGATTCACGACATCATACTGGTGGGTGGTCAGACACGTATGCCTCTGGTACAGAAATACGTAACTGAGTTCTTCGGCAAAGAAGCACGTAAGGACGTGAACCCGGATGAAGCGGTAGCCGTAGGTGCAGCGATTCAGGGCGGCGTACTAGCCGGTGAAGTAAAAGACGTATTGTTACTTGACGTAACGCCACTATCTCTGGGTATCGAAACTATGGGCGGCGTGATGACGCCACTGATTGAGAAAAACACCACGATTCCTACTAAGAAATCGCAAACGTTCTCAACCGCTGATGACAACCAGGCAGCAGTAACGGTACACGTACTGCAGGGTGAGCGTAAGCAAGCTTCTGGTAATAAGTCTCTGGGTCAGTTTAACCTGGAAGGTATTCGTCCGGCACGTCGTGGTGAACCACAAATCGAAGTTACTTTCGATATCGATGCTGACGGTATCTTGCACGTATCTGCGAAAGATAAAGATACTGGCAAAGAGCAGAAGATCACTATCCAGGCTTCTTCTGGTCTGAGTGATGAAGAAGTGGAAAAAATGGTACGTGACGCCGAAGACAATGCGGCGGAAGATAAGAAGTTCGAAGAACTGGTATCGGCACGTAACCAGGCTGACGCTATGATTCACGGCACCAAGAAGCAGTTGGAAGAGTCTGGTGACGCGTTAAGTGCAGAAGACAAATCTGCGATTGAAACCGCACTTTCTGCGCTGGAAACAGCGGCAAAAGGCGAAGACAAAGCGGAAATCGAAGCCAAGACTCAGGAGCTAATCCAGGCGTCTGGCAAGCTGATGGAAGCCGCACAGACTGCGCAAGCGGCCGAAGCTGCTGCCGGTGAAGGTGCTAAGTCATCTGGTAAACCTCAGGACGATGTTGTTGACGCTGAGTTTGAAGAAGTTAAAGACGACAAAAAGTAAGAAAAAGACAGCATCAGAATTGTGATGCTGTTACTTGAAACATGGGCGCACCTCAGACTGCGCCCTTGTTTGTGTTAACAGGTTTACTATCTGAAACGGAAATCTGTTCAAGATTTCTGAAGCAAGGTTAAAGACGGGACATATTATCTCCATGTCAAAAAGAGATTATTACGAAGTACTCGGTGTCAGTAAAAGCGCCGAAGAACGCGAAATTAAGAAGGCATATAAGCGCCTGGCAATGAAATATCACCCTGACCGTACGTCGGGCGATAAAGAACTGGAAGAGAAGTTCAAAGAAATCCAGGAAGCTTATGAAATCCTGTGCGATAAAGACAAACGCGCTGCCTATGATCAGTTTGGTCATGCCGGTGTTGATCCTAATCGCGGGGCAGGAGCCGGTGCGGCTGACTTCGGTGATATTTTTGGCGATGTGTTTGGTGATATCTTCGGTGGTGGCCGTGGTGGCGGTCGTCGACGTGCCAGACAGGGCGCTGATTTGCGCTACAACCTGGAAATGTCGTTAGAAGATGCCGTCAGAGGTAAATCAGTCGAAATCAAGGTACCCACCCTGGTATCCTGTGATTCTTGCGACGGTTCAGGGGCTAAAAAAGGTACTTCACCGACAACCTGTCCCACCTGTCACGGTAACGGCCAGGTACAGATGCGTCAGGGCTTTTTTGCGGTTCAGCAAACCTGTCCTACCTGTTCCGGTAAAGGCAAAATCATTTCAGATCCCTGCCGCAAGTGTCATGGACATGGTCGCGTAGAAGAAACCAAAACCTTGTCGGTTAAGATTCCTGCAGGCGTGGATACGGGTGACAGAATTCGTCTTTCCGGTGAAGGTGAAGCCGGAGAAGCGGGTGCACCTCCTGGTGATTTATATGTTCAGGTAAATGTGCGCGATCATGAAATCTTTGTTCGCGACGAAAACAACCTGTACTGTGAAGTTCCGCTGAGCTTTACCATGGCAGCCTTAGGTGGCGAACTGGAAGTACCTACTCTGGATGGTCAGGTTAAGTTGAAGATACCGGCGGAAACTCAAACTGGTAAAATGTTCCGGTTGCGTGGCAAAGGCGTTAAATCAGTACGTAGTGGCGCTGTGGGTGATTTGATGTGTAAGGTATTGGTGGAAACGCCGGTAAACCTGAATAGCCGTCAAATCGAGCTGTTAAAAGAATTTGATTCAACGATGGATTCCGAAAAGGAAAAGTATCGTCCAAAGGAAAAAGGCTTTTTCGACAGCGTTAAACAGTTTTTTGATGATCTGAAAGGCTAAAGACTAATCGAACCGGATTAATGTTGAGAAAACCCTCTTTTTTGGAGGGTTTTTTGTTTTCAGGCCTTTATTAACTGGCTTTTAACGTTTTTAATAAGGCATACCTTCCAAAAACTAATACAACAGGTTAACTATGAAAAAAATTATCGCGCTAATGCTCTCGTTTTCGCTACTTTCTTCAGTGGCAATTGCCGAAGAGGAAGCGGCTTCTGTTAAAGAAGCCCGTAACGCGCTTAAGTTCAGACAATCTTTATTTCAGCTGATTCGCAGCAACATGGGAGATTTAGGCGCCATGGCGAAGGGGGTTAAACCTTTTGATGCGGCGGTGATGGAAAAAAACGGCATGCGCTTGGAGCAATTAAGTTTAATGATTGCTGACTACCTGGCCACAGATACCAGAGAGCATAAACTGGAAACCGATGCTTTAGACAAAATCTGGGAAGAGCCTGACAACTTCAACGAAAAAATTCAGGCGTTAACTACCGCTGCGCAACGATTACAGGCTGTTGCAAAAGCCGGAGATGAATCCCAGTTTCGCTCCGCCATCGGTGGTGTTGGTAAAAGCTGTAAAGGCTGCCACGACGTGTTTAAGGCTGAGTAAGCAAATTATACCTAGGCTGATTAGCTCAGGTTTTTCCAAATACCTGAGTTTGACAGCCATATTGATAATCAAACCTGAATTTACCGGCTCTGAATAGCAGTGAATAATGACCAAATGGCGTATGCGTTGTCAGCAGTAATCTGAGTTTATTTGAGTAATCCGCTTGCCAAGACTTCGAAGGCGTCTATTGCTCTGGGTAGAATTTCTTCAGGATTATCACTGGCTGCCACCCATAGCGCTGCATTGAGTGCTGCGCCATTAAGTAGCCTCGAGATTGCTTCTACATCTACCGGTTTTAAATGGCCGGAATCAACCAAATTACTAACGGTGTTAATCGTTGATTGCAGACAGCTACTTTGGCTTGGCCATTGCGATGGATCACCTAAAAATGCAGGGCCGTCTAGCAGAACGATTCGCTGAACTTCAGGGACCATAGCCATTTCAATGTAGGCTTTACCTTCCGCCATCAGGCCTTCCCATGCACCATCAACCACAGTGGCTTTAGCCTTGGCTTTCGCAGCCATTTCAGAATCAATTTGCTCAACTACTGCAGCGAGTAGGCCGATTTTATCACCAAAGTTATGATATAGCGCTCCACGTGTTAACCCTACGCTGGACGTTAACTCGTCCATAGATGCAGCGGCAAACCCTTTTTCTGCAAAAGCCGCCCTGGCGGCTGAAATCATTTTGGCCCGATTTTCGACCATTTTCTCTAATCGTTTATTCATTTTTTTACTAATCCATTCATATACGATATGTATGTGAAATTGACATACGGCGTGTATGTTAATTATATTCACATACGCTACGTATGTGAGGTTGAGAGTTACTCACTGACCACAGACTCTGTTGTAGTCAAACCTATATCGATTTATAAATATTTTGGAGATTTTGCAATGTCAAAACGCAATGCTATTTATCCTGCCGAATCTTACCGCCATGCACTTTATGATGCACATGGTTATTCAGCGGCAATAAAGTCAGGGGAATTACTTTTTGTATCCGGACAGGTAGGCAGCCATGTTGACGGAAGCCCTGAGCCTGATTTTAAGAAACAAGTTGAGTTGGCGTTCGAAAACTTAAACAGTGTTTTAGCCTCGGCTGGATGTACGTTTGACGACATCGTTGATGTTACAACTTTCCATACCGATCCGGAAAAGCAATTTCCTGACATTATGCAGGTGAAGGAAGAGATATTCCACTCTAAGCCTTATCCCAACTGGACTGCCGTAGGGGTGACCTGGTTATCAGGATTTGACTTCGAAATTAAAGTGATTGCAAAAATTCCGTAAAACCAACCTGAAAACGAGGCTCCTTTGTTCGTCACGGTATTGAGGTAGTCGTAAGTTTAATTAATTCTGAAGAGAACGTTTGTGGCATTCGGTGAGTTGAATTGTGGCCGGATAGGTTTCACAATCCCTCACATGAAATGCCATGAATGTACTTATGCGGCTAATACTGCCCTGATCTTAAACAGGAGACGGGTAGTTCACAAAGAGAATAAAGAGGACAATCTGTTGCACATTACTCGTTTTGCTTAGGTGATTCACACTGGCAATCAATAATAGTCATCGAGGCTCGCCTCAGGCGCAAGGGTAATCAAAACATAAAAAATTGCTGCTGCTATCAACAGCATAACCAGTGCCAGCCACAATTTTGAAGACGCAATGCTTTGCTCTTCGTCAATCATTTTCTTGCCATTGATCATGGCCATGATCAGATTATTTTTCCTGAACAATAAATAGTAGAAGGCGGCGGCAATGTGAATGGCGGCCGCAATCTGAATCAAAGTGAACAGGTTGTGGTGAGCCCAGTCAGCTAAGTCCTGATACTCAGCACTTAAAGCACTTCGCCAGGGGCCATCGGTAAAGATCTCGTCGCTGGTAAACAAACCACTAATGGCTTGCAGTAGCACTGCCAACATCAACAATAACGCCATATAACCACCTAGTGGCGTATGTCCCGGACTATCCTGTTGTTGTCTGATTGAGCTAATCGCTTTAATTGGAGAAACAATAAACTGTTTAAACAGGGCGTAACGGGTACCGAAAACACCCCACAAAATCCGAAACAGAATTAACCCCAGTACAAAATAACCGAGATAAAAATGCCAGGTGAGCCAATCATCCCCTTGCTCACCGGTAAACCATAGACCGGCTAAAGCTAAGACCAAAAGCCAATGAAACAGCCGAACCGGCAGGTCCCAAACCAGTAACGATTTTTTATTATTTGGATTCATTCTCTTTCCATATACCAATCCCACTAAATATTTGACCAACTCAGTGGGAATTGAAACGCGTTTAGGCAAGGCAGATGTTTACAGGTTTAGTGGTTCTAAATCAAGAGCATCTAACGTAGCATAAATGCGTTTCAAACCCATCTTCGACGTTGCTCAGAGCCGCGATCTCTTTGTTGCGTGACGTTTGCAAGACCACCAGTATTACTTCAGTCACGCGCCTTGACCTCGCGGCTCTGAGACAAACGCTGAGTGATTAAATATTTAGTGGGATTGGTATTACTTCCTCCCAGCGCCCAAGTCTAACGTATTTCTGTGGTTTTTTAACTTCGGTTAATGTCAGGTATTTTGATTGATATTATAGCCTTTTGTTCTCATGCATTTATGGAAAATACAGCGCTAAAACGCTAGTATCGGCAGCAAATTATGTAGCAGAGAGTAAACCGGTGAGTCTGGTAAACAGTGGAATATTTGGTGCCAATGGGCGTATGGGCAGGGCGTTGATTGAAGCCCATTTGCAGGAACAAGATATCAACCTCAATTATGCACATGTCAGAGCGTCGTCAAAATGGCAGGGATTTGATATTGGCGAGTTGGCAGGCACAGCTAAGCAGGGCATATTAACGACTTCTGATAGCAGTCAATTACCCGTTGATGTGATGATAGACTTTACGCTGCCAGAAGCGCTGGCAGCGAATCTGGAATTATGTGTGGCACAGCAGCGTCCGGTTGTAGTCGGAACTACCGGACTTGATGAACAGCAAAAAACGTTGATTGCAGAAGCTGCGCAGTCAGTTCCAGTGGTATTTGCCGCGAATATGAGTATTGGCGTAAATCTGTTATTTAATCTGGTACGCCAGACCGCAAGGGTAATGGGGCAGACTGCTGATATCGAAATTTGGGAAGCTCATCATCGCTTTAAAAAAGACGCACCTTCAGGCACCGCTGTGGCGATTGGTGAAGTGATTGCAGACGAACTGGGGCGGGATTTAAACGAGTGCGCTGTCTATGGCCGTGAAGGCGACACAGGTGAACGTGATCCACAGACTATTGGCTTTGCCACCATCCGTGCCGGCGATATCGTCGGCGAGCATACCGCCATGTTTGCAGAGTTGGGTGAGCGTATAGAGTTGACCCACAGAGCGTCTAGTCGCTTAACCTTCGCCAAAGGTGCAGTCAGGGCTGCTAAGTGGCTTGTAAACCAGCCAGTTGGGCTTTATGACATGCAAGATGTTTTAGGCTTAAAAGGCTAAAACAAGCATGTTTATGAAATGTTAACTGGAATTTTTGACCGTTTGGATAGGAAAACGTGTTAAAGGCCTTAAAAGGATAAAAAACCAAATTAAATATGGACCAATTTGCGATGTTGCTCTACAATACGCGGAATTTGCCATAAATTTAGGTTGAACCTAAGTTGTACTCAAAAAAATATCAGTTTAGCCAGAAAAACGGGATGTGAATAAGTTTAGTAATAAGCTTAGAAACAGCCCGTTTTTTATGGGTGTTTGGCAGACTGGCTACGTTAATATTACCGCATTTGGGAGGTTATCTTGACGCATTCAGCGCTACTTGTACTTGCAGACGGCTCTGTCTTTAAAGGCACTGCATTTGGAGCCGAAGGTATTTCAGTTGGAGAAGTGGTATTTAACACTTCGATGACGGGATATCAGGAAATTCTTACTGATCCCTCCTACGCGGAACAAATTGTCACTTTAACCTATCCACATATAGGTAACACAGGTGTCAATTCAGAAGACGAAGAATCTGAACAAATCTGGGCTAAGGGGCTTATCATTCGTGACTTGCCACTCGTTACCAGCAATTTCCGCAGCGAACAATCATTATCTGACTATTTAAAAGCGCGAAATGTATTGGGTATCGCGGATATTGATACACGACGCCTGACCCGTATTCTGCGTGATAAAGGCGCACAAAACGGCTGTATTATCACCGGAGCAGATCTGGATGAAGCGAAGGCCTTAAAAATGGCTCAGGAATTCCCTGGCCTGAAGGGTATGGACCTGGCGAAAGTGGTTTCAGTTAAAGAAAAGTACGAGTGGAAAGAAGGCGTATGGGAGCTAGGGAAGGGGCATTCTGAGTTACAAGAAAACCCAGACTTTCACGTGGTTGCCTACGATTTCGGTGTAAAGCGTAATATTTTGCGTATGTTGGTAGCCCGAGGTTGTAAATTAACGGTAGTGCCAGCGCAAACTTCTGCTGAAGAAGTATTAGCGTTAAATCCAGACGGCGTATTTTTATCCAACGGTCCTGGTGACCCAGAGCCTTGTGATTATGCCATCAAAGCAATTCAACAAATTCTTGAGACTGATATTCCGGTGTTCGGTATTTGTTTAGGGCATCAGTTGTTAGGTTTAGCATCGGGTGCGACTACTGAGAAAATGAAATTCGGTCATCACGGCGCAAACCATCCGGTAAAAGACCACAAACGTGGTGTGGTCATGATCACCAGCCAGAATCACGGTTTTGCCATTTCAGAAAGTAACTTGCCTGATAATCTGGAAGTCACTCATACCTCTTTGTTTGATGGCTCAATGCAGGGTATTCATCGCAATGACAAAGCTGCCTTTGGTTTTCAGGGACACCCTGAAGCCAGCCCGGGACCTCATGACGCCGCGCCGTTATTCGACCACTTTATTGAACTCATGCAAGCACGTAAGTAACAGGATCTGACAATGCCAAAACGTAACGACATACAAAGTATTTTGATTCTGGGCGCAGGCCCAATCGTCATCGGTCAGGCTTGTGAATTCGATTATTCGGGTGCTCAGGCGTGTAAAGCCCTTCGCGAAGAAGGCTATCGGGTAATTCTGGTTAACTCCAATCCTGCCACTATCATGACAGATCCGGAAATGGCTGATGCAACCTACATCGAGCCAATTCACTGGGAAGTGGTCAGAAACATTATTGCCAAAGAACGCCCTGATGCGGTGTTACCCACCATGGGTGGTCAGACAGCACTGAACTGTGCTCTGGATCTGGAAAAGCACGGCGTACTGGCTGAATTCAACGTAGAAATGATTGGTGCGACAGCTGATGCCATAGATAAAGCTGAAGATCGCGAGCGCTTCGACAAGGCCATGAAGTCTATTGGCCTTGAGTGTCCTCGCGCAGAGATCGCTCACACGCTGGAAGAAGCCCACGACGTACTAAGCCGAATCGGTTTCCCTTGTATCATTCGTCCATCTTTTACAATGGGTGGAACAGGCGGTGGTATCGCTTATAACGTTGACGAGTTTGAAGAAATTTGTCGTCGCGGTCTGGATCTTTCACCCACTAACGAATTGTTGATTGATGAATCACTGATTGGTTGGAAAGAGTACGAAATGGAAGTGGTGCGTGACAAAAACGACAACTGCATCATTGTCTGTACCATCGAAAACTTTGACCCTATGGGTATTCACACCGGCGACTCCATTACCGTTGCTCCTGCGCAAACCTTAACAGATAAAGAATTTCAGATTATGCGAAATGCCGCCATGGCGGTATTACGTGAAATCGGCGTTGAAACCGGCGGGTCAAACGTACAGTTTGGCGTTAATCCTGAAGACGGACGTTTGGTTATCATCGAAATGAACCCGCGTGTTTCACGTTCATCTGCACTGGCCTCTAAAGCCACGGGTTTCCCGATTGCAAAAGTAGCGGCCAAGCTGGCAGTGGGATATACCCTGGATGAGCTGGCTAACGATATCACCGGCGGGCTGACCCCGGCATCTTTCGAACCTGCGATTGATTATGTGGTTACCAAAATTCCACGTTTTAACTTTGAAAAGTTCTCCGGTGCAAATGACCGCTTGACTACCCAGATGAAATCAGTGGGTGAGGTGATGGCCATTGGCCGCAATCAGCAGGAATCATTGCAAAAAGCATTGCGCGGTTTAGAAATCGGCGTAAATGGCTTTGATCCAATCCTCGACCTGGAAGCGGCAGATGCTAAAAACCAGTTAGTGAGAGAACTCACTGAAGCTGGCGCCGAGCGCATTTTTTACATTGCAGACGCGTTCCGTTTTGGGATGTCAGTGGATGAAGTGTTCAATCTTACCAATATCGACCGATGGTTCCTGGTGCAAATTGAAGACATCGTGAATCTGGAAAACCACATGCAGCATCAAGGCGTTGCTGCCTTAACAGGTGATTTTCTCAGAAAAATTAAGCGCAAAGGTTTTGCCGATGCCCGCATTGCTGATTTAACAAAACTGGCTGAATCTGATGTTCGTGACCTACGGGTTAAGAACCAGGTATTGCCCGTTTACAAGCGAGTTGATACCTGCGCGGCAGAGTTTTCCACTACGACTGCTTACATGTACTCTACCTATGATGAAGAGTGTGAGTCCAATCCATCTGATAAGGATAAAATTGTCGTTTTAGGTGGCGGTCCAAACCGCATCGGTCAGGGTATTGAATTCGATTATTGCTGTGTTCACGCTTCACTGGCGTTGCGTGAAGACGGTTACGAAACCATTATGGTTAACTGTAATCCGGAAACCGTTTCTACTGACTATGATACGTCCGATCGTTTATATTTTGAGCCGGTGACTCTGGAAGATGTATTGGAAATCGTCCGGGTTGAACAGCCTAAGGGCGTTATTGTTCAGTATGGTGGTCAAACACCGCTTAAGCTGGCCAGAGCTTTGGAAGAAGCGGGAGTGCCTATTATTGGTACGCCACCAGATGCCATTGATCGCGCAGAAGATCGCGAGCGCTTCCAGCAGATGGTGCACAAGCTGCAACTGAAACAACCCGCCAATGCGACTGTCAGCAATATGGAACAGGCACTGGCGGAAGCTGAAAACATCGGATTCCCATTGGTAGTACGCCCTTCTTATGTACTGGGTGGTCGCGCAATGGAAATCGTGTACGACATTCAGGATTTAAAACGCTATCTGAATGAAGCCGTGAGTGTATCTAACGATTCTCCGGTACTACTAGATCGATTCCTGGATGATGCCATTGAAGTGGACGTGGATGCTATTTGTGACGGCAAAGACGTAACAATTGGTGGCATTATGGAACACATCGAGCAAGCCGGTGTTCATTCTGGCGACTCTGCCTGTTCACTGCCTTCCTATAGTTTGCCCAAAAAAGTACAGGATGTGATGCGTCAGCAGGTTAAAGACATGGCGCTGGAGCTGGGTGTCATCGGCTTGATGAATACCCAGTTTGCGGTGAAAGATGGTGAGGTTTATCTGATTGAAGTAAATCCTCGTGCCGCCCGGACTGTTCCCTTTGTGTCCAAAGCAACCGGCAAGCCTTTAGCTAAGATTGCCGCGCGTACCATGGTGGGCCAGACGTTGCAGCAGCAAAACGAGATGGAAGAAGTGATCCCGCCTTACTATTCAGTCAAAGAAGTGGTGATCCCCTTTGCGAAATTCCAGGGCGTGGACCCGCTGATCGGCCCTGAAATGCGCTCTACTGGTGAAGTTATGGGGGTTGGCGAAAGCTTTGTTCAGGCATACGCTAAAGCCAACCTGGGCGCAGGAACGCCGTTACCGAAAAAAGGTAAAGTCTTGCTGTCTTTGCGAGATAATGATAAAAATCGCGCTGTAGAACTGGGTAAAGCTATGCTGCAAAAAGGTTTCGCACTGGAAGCCACCAGTGGTACCGCCCGGTTATTGAACAACGCGAATGTCGATTGTGATGTGGTTAACAAGCTGTCTGAAGGCAGACCAAATATTGTTGACGCCATCAAAAACGGCGAATACTGCTACGTAATTAACACGACCGAAGGGCGTCAGGCCATATCTGACTCCGTATACATCCGTAAAGAAGCACTGCTGAATAAAGTAGCTTATACCACCACCATGAACGGGGCTTTTGCCACTATAAACGCTCATGCTTCGGATGATCGCAATGATGTTAATTCTGTACAGGAGTTACATAAGAGAATAACTAAATGAATCAAATTCCGATGACAGCCGAAGGGGCTGAAATGCTAAAGACGGAGTTGCACGAACTGAAAACCGTGAAGCGTCCGCAAATTGTGAATGCAATTGCCGAAGCGCGAGAGCATGGCGATTTGAAAGAGAATGCTGAGTATCACGCCGCCCGTGAACAACAAAGCTTCTGTGAAGGCCGTATTCAGGACATCGAAGGTAAACTGAGTAATGCTCAGATTATTGATGTTAAAAAGATGACCAACAATGGCAAAGTCATTTTCGGAGCCACTGTTACTCTGTTAAACCTGGATACCGATGACGAAACCACGTACCGCATCGTGGGTGATGATGAAGCCGATATCAAGAGTAATCTGATTTCGGTTAATTCACCCATCGCTCGTGGTTTGATTGGTAAGAGCCTGGACGATGTTGCAACCATCCAGACGCCTTCAGGTGCAAAGGAATTCGAGATAATCGAAGTACAATATATCTAAGCAGTTATTTGTTAAGTAAGTTAAAAAGCCGTTCAATATGAACGGCTTTTTTGTAGTTTCTAATCCATAGTTATCAGCGTATAATGCTGTTTTATTTTTCTGATATTTTCAAGGGAATGATGCATGAAAACCCAGTTTGGGATTCTGCCCAAAAGCGTTTGTTCGCTAATCATTGTAATGACTATTTTTTGTGGTTTTATCGCAAAATCTACAGCAGCTACAATTGATATCACTGCCACACCTCGTTCATATTTATTTAGTGACTCAGCAGTTGCTCAATCTATTTTATCAAATGTTAACGTTACTATCAGTGATGATATTGAGTTAGGTGGAGGGTATCTTACGATTGAGGTTATTGAGCATTCAAATAGCGATAATGAGTTCCTCACGTTATATTATAATCACATCTCTTATAACTATGAAGAAACCGCAGGTGGTGAGGTTTACGACGGTGACAACCAGCAGGTTGGCACCCTTGTTGAAAACCTGAGAGAGCCTGGTAACCGTGTATTAATATTACTAAATGAAAATGCTGACGCCAATGACATTGAGTATTTGATTGAGCAAGTTTTATGGGGAGTTTTTGATAACTCTTTTGACTATACCGGAAGTCGTGAAATAAAAGTCAATCTGACAGACGCCAATAATGTTGAAGAAAGTGCCAGCTTTACAACGGAGATTTCCGTTACCCCAAAAAACGTTTTGTTTACATTTGACCCAATTGGTGACGTTTTATTGGATTCCACAACTCGAAGTCAAGCTGGTTCGGTAACTCTTGTTGAATTTGATATCACCCCACCTAAATTTCAATCTGATTTTCCATATTTGTTATTCAATGAATTGATATTTGATATTGAAGGGGATCTGGACTTAGACAATCTCGAATTTATTCTGGAAGGGCCATGGCTTTCGAAGGAGGGAGAATCTTATTACAAGATCGAAAATGAGAAACTGTATCTTCAAAATACTCTTTTTTATGTTAGTGAAGGTAATACAGAGACATTTGAACTGAAAGCTTGGTTTAAAGAGGATGCAAGTATTGTTGATAACGAATCTTTCACTCTTACCATTGACGCCGACCAGGACATCAATTACGTAACTGAAAACGCAACATATTATGTGTTTCCCGGTTTTGCCGCTACTGAAGCAGTTATCTCAGGCAACCTCATTAGTTCAGTGGAAGCGACGGAATTAGATTTTATCCAAATTGCATCAAGCGCCGTATCGGGTGAAGTAATTCAACCTGCCATTAATATTCATGCTACCGATCAATATGGTAATCTGGATACCGATTTCAACGAAGAAGTTACCGTCGCATTGTCTTCATCAGACCCAGGTACCTTATCTGGAACAACGACAGTCAATGCTGTCAATGGCGTAGCAACATTTTCTAATCTGGTCATTACAAATGCAGCGGTTGGAATTGAGAATGCAAGTCTTGTTGCCAGTGCAACAGGTATTTCTGGCACTTACACCGTTCAAACCGCAATTGCGTCAAACACTCAAATTTCGCCAGTTATTTCATTTCCGAATGATGCTGATGTCCCCTCAGTATTTGGCGATAGCGAGGTTATTCAGAAAATTACTTCAGTCAGTATCGGCGATGTAGACAGTCCAAATTTCAATAATGGCTCAGTCACCATATCTTTTGGAGATGGTGTAGTTTTAGATGAGGACTACCTAACATTGTTTTCGGAGTATATTGATGGTAGTGAAAACGGAGCCAGTGTTATCGTCGATGATATTGTTATTGGCCATCTTGCGGCCGCGATAGCTATCCCAGGCGAGTCTTTAGAAGTAGCACTTAATGAAAATGCAACGACCGAGAATATTGCAGAATTGCTCAGTGAAGCACTTAAGTATGGGAATGCCAATTATGATAATCCGACTACAGGCACACGTACCATCCACTATTCACTTTTTGATGGTAATAGTACGCCTGCGTCAGCGCAATTAGAAATAAATGTCGAATTAAAAGACCGAAAAGTAGAATTTATCCCTGTCTCAATAGTTGGTAGCAATGAATTTCCAAGTACAGTAATAACCTCATTTGATACCGGTAAGAAGTTGTTGGAATTTCAGATTGGCATATCTTCTACAAAATTGCCTACGCTGACTATGAATAAAATTGAATTCCAAACATTTGGCACACTCGACCCCAATTTATTGAATTTCTATATTAAAGCGCCTTTTAGTCCACATGGACAAAGATTGTCATATAGTGGTCGATATGAAAATGGTAAGGTAGTCTTTGATTGCTGTTGGTTTTGGGCCAATAACTATGCTGATTTCACATATTCGGTTTTTGCTTCGTTTAAAACTAAGTCAACATCGGCGCTTGAGCTTAATGATGGACAAACGCTTCAGTTAGCCATTGATCCAAACGAAAATATTCAAATACTTGATCTGTATACAAGTGATGCTTACATTCTTTCAAATGAGTTCCCTGCCACTGAAACATTTTACGGAGACACGTTTGTCGCGGAAATTGCCGCATCAAAATTGGACTTCTCAGATATCCCCGCCCAAATTGTTCAAAATACATCAAATGAACTGAGTGTAACTGTGTCTGCTGTGGATCCTGCCGGGCGGACCGATGTTGACTTCGTTGATCAGGTAACGCTTTATGCTGAAGATCAAAATGGCAATCCAGTTACACTTTTGGGCAATACTACGGTGACTGCGGCAAATGGGGTCGCGGTGTTTTCAAATCTTTCTTTGGGTTCATCATTCCCCGATGGCTCTACAATTCGGTTTATGGCTAATGATACTATTGCAGGTGAAGAGGGGGATTTAACAGAGCTCACTTCCTCCAATATCAGAGTTGTACTCGCTGAATCGACACCCACAGTATCACTTTCTTTAAGTGGTTCAGCCTCGAATATAGCTTATATGTCTAATGCGGAAGTGGATACAATTACTATTGTTGCTGAAATTAAAGGAGAAGATGGCAGCCCGGCAACGCTGGATAGCGATGTATCTATACCTTTGGACTTTTCTGGAACCGCTGTTTTAGGAGAGCAGTACCAACTGTCCAACAATGCACTTATTATTTCTGCTGGTGAATCAATAGGCAGTCTTGAACTTTCCTCTATTCAGTATAGTCCTGTGTCAATTGAAAACCACAACTTAAGCATTAGTATTGTGAATGGTCAGCTTTTGAAGCTCAGAGAAGATACTGAACAGCAAGTTCTTGTGTATTTTTTTGACTCAATGTACCCCAATATTTTTTCTGTCGACACTATCACTTTTTCTGGAAAAGAAGACGTAAGCGGAAACATTGATCTGTCTCAACTTGTTTTGGTAAATGAATCTTATGAGGAATCAGTGTTTACAATCCAGGTTGAGCGTGGGGTTATTACTGGTGGTAGTCCTGATAGTTATGACATAACTTACTCTTTATCTGAGGACATGAGAAAAATTGAAATAGGTGGTAGATTTGATGTTATTCAGGCCTACTTGCAGGATCAACAAGCGATCATTTTTAATCCCGATGAGAATGATAATGGCCAGTTACCTATCGAAATATCTTTATCTGAGATTGGTTCTGCAGTTACAGCAGCTGGTAAATTGGAAATTGAAGCGGTCAATGATGCCCCAACCATATCAGGGTCACCCGTTACCAGTATTTTGGAAGGTGAAGATTATTTATTTATTCCAATTAGTACCGATGTAGATAGCACTGACTTAGTTTTTTCAGTGAGCAATTTACCTTATTGGGCACAATTGAATTCTGAAACCGGAGCGATTTCTGGACTAACAGATAATAATGACGCCGGTATTTACAGCGATATAATTTTAACTGTTTCTGATGGAGAATACTCGGCGACCCTACCTGCGTTTAGTATTGAAGTCAGAGACTTAAATTCACCTCCTGTCATTAGCCTGGGAGAGTCTCATTTTGTTTCCTTAAATGAAGACTCACAATCGGTGGTATCCCTGTCTGCCATTGATGAAGATGGCGATCGCCGCGATTGGAGTATTAGCTCACCGGCCATCAATGGTGTAGCCATACTCTCTGGTACTGGTAGGCCGTCCTTAATCTATACACCTGATGCTGATTATTTTGGTACTGACAGTGTCACGGTTGTGGTAACGGATGGAAAGGATAGTGATTCTGTAATCATTGACTACAATGTTGTTTCTGTAAATGACGCACCAGTAATTTCTGGCTCACCAATAGCTGAAATACAGGTGTCAGAAAGCTACCAGTTTACGGCACTTGCAGAAGATATTGATAGTACAAATCTCACTTTTTACGGACAGAATATTCCAGGCTGGTTAAGCCTCAATACTTCAACGGGATTGTTAAGTGGGGTGGCCAGCGAAGCCGACATTGGTCGCTACCTTAACATTGTCATTGGGGTTAGTGATGGCGTTTTGAACAACACTCTACCCGCATTTAATATCGATGTAACGCGCGCAAATGCTCAACCACAATTGTTAGGGCAGCAGATTGAAGTTGATGAAGACAGCGCCATCGTGATCGACCTAAATGGTACAGATAGTGATGGTGACGAGTTAACTTACGAAATTGATTCAAATCCTTTCAATGGCAGCATTACACTCAATAACGAAAGCATCACCTATACACCTAATCCTGATTACTTTGGTGAGGATAATTTTACCGTAACTGTTTCTGATGGCATCGCAACTTCAGAAGCTGCTAACTTTTCGGTGTCAGTTTTAGGCATAAATGATACACCGGTGATAAGAGGTCAACCTACAATATCCATTGATGAAGGGAAGTTTTATTCATTTACCCCTTCTGCAGAAGATCCGGACAACGACGACATTCGTTTTTCGGTGTTGAATAACCCACAATGGCTGGTGTTAAATGAGATTACGGGAGAGTTATCAGGCAATGTGCCACAAGATGCAGAAGGACTCTATCCGGGGATACAGGTAACAGTTTATGACGATGAGTTTTCTCAGTCTTTGGATGGCTTTGATTTAACAGTTATTGGAGTGAATGTCGCACCAATAATTGTATCAGAAGCGCTTGTTTTAGAGGAAGACCAACCGGCACAGCTTAATTTACAAATCAACGATGTCGATGGTGATTCTACTACTGCAAGAGTAGTGAACCAGGGGCAATTGGGCAATGCTCATTTTGCAGGTGCAACACTTCACTATCAACCCTACACAGATGTATTTGGCTCCGATTCGATTACTGTTATGGCAAATGACGGCGACTTGGATTCTTTGCCTGTTACAATTGATATTGAAATTCGACCGGTGAATGACGCGCCTATAGCTAATGACGATACATTTAACTTTATTAAGTCGTCGACAGGTCAGTACTTACTTGATGTGTTAGTTAATGATACTGATGTTGACTTATTGTCAGGAGAGGACCAGTTAACATTGTTCTCAGCAGCGACTAGTTTTGGCAGTGTATATGTTGCAGAAGATAGGTTGCAACTAGATGTTGGAAGTGCATTTAAGGGGCCACTTTCATTACAATATACACTGGTGGATAGTGCAGGAGAAATGAGCTCAGCCAATGCAACCGTGAATGTCTCCGCTGGACCGGGGGATGCTCTGGTTGTTATTACTCCCCCTGATGATATTGAAGTAAACGCTCAGGGCCAGTTCACTTGGGTGGAACCAGGAAAAGCGGTCGCACATGACACATTCGGCAATAAGTTAGATGTTCATTTAAATCGTGAGGACCTATTATTTAGCAGCGGAGCTCATCAAATAGAGTGGCGGGCCAGACTGGATAATGGTGATTTAGTTTCAGCTCTTCAGAAAATCAATGTATGGCCAGTTATTTCTATAGAGGATGAAGTTTATGTCCAGGAAGGGCATCCAGTATCGATTAAAGTGGAGCTAAATGGACTGCCGCCAGAATATCCCGTGATATTGAACTACTCAATTTCCGGTACAGCTGATATTGACGACCATGACTTGTCCGAAGGTGAGTTAATAATAGAAAGTGGAATGGTGGCTTTCATTGATTTTAACATTGCTGAAGATGATGTCGCAGAGGCCGACGAGACTATTGTTGTAACACTGAGAAGTGATGCACAAAATATAGGTAATGACGAATCTATTGTGTTAATCACAGAAAATGAAATGCTACCCAAAGTAGCATTGATTGCAACGCAAAAAGGTGTACCGAAATCAATTGTTGAACAAAATGCAGAAAACCTGGTTGTCAGCGCTAAAATTTCATCAGTAATTTCTGGAGACAGGGAAAGCATTCAATGGTTTTTAAATGGAACAGTACTTCAAGATGAAACAAGTTCTGTTCTTGAGCTGAATCCCATGGAGATGGAAATGGGAGTCAATAAAATTGCTGTTGTGGTGACATCTGCAGTTGCCCCTTCTGTGAAAAACGAGACTGAAACATTTATAAATTTAGTTACATCATATCCTGCTCTTTCACATGCAGATAGCGATGGCGATTCAATTCCGGATTTAATGGAAGGATTCCTGGATTCTGACTCAGATGGGATTGCTGATTATCTGGATTCGACAAATTCTTGTAGTCTGATTCAACTAACTTCCCACGCTCAGGAATACATCTTTGCTGAGACTTTAACTGGCGAGTGCATAGTTCTGGGTGAGCATGCTATTGAAGACGGAGCAGACGGAATTGCTTTGAATAGTGAATTAGTTACCTCAGCAACAGAATCTCAAGACTTTACTGCTATTTCTTCTGCTGTGGACTTTCGGGTCAATGAAATAGCAAGGTTTGGAGGGACCTCCGAAATTGTAATACCACTTGATTCTGAGATTGCTACTGGTGCCTGGTATCGACAGTTCAATTCGACAGTTGGTTGGCATGACTTTTTGTTATCTGCAAATGATCAAATATATACAGCTAACCAGGTTAACGGGGTTTGCCCTTCTGTTCGTGATAGCAGTTGGAAACCCGGAGTGTTGAGCGGGTACCAATGTCTCAAGTTGGCAATTCAAGATGGAGGGAGTAATGATATGGATGGACTACAAAATTATGCTGTCGCTAGTTTGGGGTATATTGGCTTACCAAAAGGAAGTAATATGCCTCCGGTAGCGAATGATGATGCTTATGTCATACGGCAAGGTGTCACCACGTTGTTTGACTTATTGGCAAATGATATCGACCCCGAAGGTATGCCTTTGCAAATACTTGAAATTGCATCTTTACACGGTGAAATCGGATTGATTGACGCTACAACAGTTCAATATCATTCCCCAAATAAATTCAGTGGTACAGACAGGTTGAATTATAAAATTGTTGACGATATGGGGGCTTCGGATAGCGGTTTTGTAACGTTGACTATTAGCGAGAATCAAGCACCTGTTGCAATCTCAGAACAATTTGAAGTGCGATTTAATAGCGAGTCATTGTTTCCGGTATTGGATAATGACTATGATTTAGATGGTGATTCAATTTCAGTGGTTAGTGCTTCCGCAAAATTAGGGATTGCAGAAGTTCAACAAAATGGCTTTGGAATTAGGTATACAGCCCCTGAATGTTGTGGCGGATTAGATAGCATTAGATACACGATTCAGGATGAGTTTGGAGGAATATCCATTGGTTACGTAACCATCAGGCTAATTGAAGACGACGGTAACTAGCAAAAAGCAGAATAATTCGCCCCAGAATGGGGCGAATCCTTTTATTTTACTTTCGGCAATTCGATCTTTTTCTCTTCCGACTGCTTGTAGAGTACCAACATGTGACCGATGGTTTGCACTTTAACTGCCCCAGATTCGCGAACGATAGCGTCCATTATCAGGTTTTTTTCTTCCCGGTCTTCAGACGGAACTCTGACTTTAATTAGTTCGTGATGCGCCAGGGCTGCATCAATTTCAGCCATTACCCCTTCGGTCAGACCATTCCCACCTAAAAGTACCACTGGCTTAAGACTGTGAGCCAATCCCTTCAGGTGTTGTTTTTGTTTGTTTGTCAGTTGCATAAAACTCTCTGTATTAGCTATTCCCGTCAAAAAATTTTGCGAGATTTAAATGTGATTAATATTGCTTATAGATTACCACATTCCTTATTTAGCAATAAAAAAATTGTCGATCTCTTACAAGAAAACGAGCAAAACCGGAAGCACATTGAGGATAAAAAATATACTAAAGTACTATTTTGCACAGCCACACTAATGACTATGCTAAAAGCAATTATCAAGTTTTTGCAGTGTTGAAGATGACAGATTGTGGCGTTTATACAGAGGACATATTGCGGTTTACCAGCTCTGTCGGGCTGGCACCTGATAGCCTTAAATCCTACATCGAAAATTTAACCGACTACCTGAGAACCACTTTTAATCTCAGTGCCTGTGCGGTCGCGTTAACAGACGTTCATTTTCAAAAAATAGCGCAAAGCACGGGGTATTTTGAAGACGGTCTGGCTGATGAGGATCTGATATATCGTCAGGTAATTGAAGCCAAAACACTGTGCTTTTTCAATGAACGCGCTTTGCAAGACTCTTTTAAGGGCAGTTGGTTGTTAAAATCTGCAGATCACGCCGGGTACTTTGTCGGCGTTTTATTGACGTCTGGCAGCGATAATCCGGTGGGCATGCTCTATGGTTTTGGTAAGGGCGATATGCCCGATCAAAGTGCGGAATGGAGCGGTTTTACCGCGATAGCCAAAAGTATTGAACTGTACCTACAGCAACAAACGGCCAGACCTGACTATTTGTCGAGTTTAGAGTTTCCGCATCTGCTGACCGCCGCTCATGAAGATCTGATTTTTGCAAAAGACGAGCAGTTTCGCATCGTGTTTGCGAATCCTTCGTTTATGCAATTGTATCCGGGAAAAAACCCACAGGACATTCTTGGAACGACGACTGTGGAAGATTATTTGCCAGAAGATGCAGAAGCGTTTCTCGAGCAGGACAAAATCGCATTTGAGCAAGGAAAAAGTGAGGTTTTCGAAGAAATCCTCATGCCGGATGGCCGCAATTGTATCCTGTGGACCATTAAGAAACGCTACATTGCAGATGATGGTCGAGCCTATATTCTGGGCATAGCGCGAGACGTAACACGCCATGAGCAAAGTAAATCTGAGTTAAAGCAAAGCAACGAAGATTTGGAAAACTTTGCGTACATTGCATCACATGATTTAAAAGCGCCGTTAAATTCAGTTGAAAAAATCTGTGGCTGGATAAAGGACGACCTGCAGTCAAAGCTGGATGCCAGTGCCCAGGAGTATTTTAAGCTATTAAGTGGACGCATCGACAGGATGCGTGGATTGCTGGATGACCTGTTAGATTATTCCCGACTGGGACGCATGAACTACAAAGTCAATGACATATCCGTTGCTGATGTGACCAGAGGTATTGTGGAGTTTTTAGATATTGGCCAGGAGTTTACGGTTACCGCTGATGACGTTGTGGTGCAGCTTCCGTCTATACCCTTTGAGTTGGTGTTGCGCAATCTTATTCAAAATGCGGTCAAGCACCATCACAAGGGACAAGGTACTGTTTCTGTTTTAGTGGCTCGCAAGAGTCGTAATTACGTGATTTGTGTAGATGATGACGGTCCCGGAATTGCCCCTGAGTATCGTGAAAAAGTAGTGAAAATATTTCAGACACTGCGCCCAAGAGACGAAGTGGAAGGGGCTGGTATGGGATTAGCCATAGTAACTAAAACGCTCAGCGTTGCAGGTGGCGATATGAAAATCGAAGATAGCCCAATTGGGGGGACACGAATCCAAATTCAATGGCCAGTTTATGCACGTCGGGAGGGATTGATTGATGAGAGCAAATAGTATCGCTGACTTAGAAGTATTGTTAATTGATGATGATGACGTGGATGCCATTTCGGTGAAAAGAGCCTTTACTAAACTGAATTTGCAGGAAACCTTAACGCGTAAAAGCAATGCGGTTGAAGGTTTAAAGTATTTGCGAAATCGCACCAGACATCGCGACATTATCGTTATCCTGGATCTTGAGATGCCGATGATGAATGGATTTGAATTTCTTGAGGAATTAAGGAATGACACCGCGTTGTGCCGTACGGTCGTTTTTATGCTGTCTACCTCATCCAGTAGAGAGGATATTCAAAAAGCTTATGCCAGAAACATTGCAGGATATATTTGTAAAGAAAACGTAGGTAAAGACTTTGAAGGGCTGATGCAGTTAATTGATGGTTTTGGACAAGTGGTGAATTTACCAACGCTTACTAAAGGAGGCAATCATGCGTGTGCTTATAATTGATGATGACATGGTGGATCGCAAGGATATCGTCAGGGTTTTGCAAACTCAGGCAGGCACTTCAATCGTTGAAACCGCAACAGCTCAGGAGGGAATGGCTGCGCTGACCAATATTAAATTTGATATTGTACTTCTGGATTATTTACTGCCTGACAAAAACGGGTTAGAGGTTTTGGCGGGTATTAAAACACTCAATCTCTCGCACCCTTGCGGCATCATTTTGATGAGTGGCAATGATGACAGTGAATTGTTAGAAAAAGCACTTGAAGCAGGCGCTCAGGATTTCCTTGGGAAAAACGAAATTAACCAGCAACGATTACAACGCACAATTCATTTAGCGAGAAAGCGTTTTGAGCTGGAATATCATGTCCGCAAAAGTCAGGAGCGCAGTAAAATCGCTGCCCGTATGGATAATCTGACGCGATTGTTCAATCGAACTGCGTTTGAGACCGCATTGGAAAAAATGCTGTCTTCCAATACAGAGTACGAAGAAGGGGCGGTTATTTTTTTGGATGTGGACAATTTTAAATTTTTTAACGAGTGTTACGGGCATGAAGTGGGTGACGAACTGCTGAAGCAAGTCGCCGCACGGATAAAACAAGTGGTTGATAAGAACGACCAGGTTGCCAGGGTTGGCTCCAATGAATTTGCTGTGCTGTTCAAAGCCCAGGACATTGAAACTAAAAAACGTCGATTGTTAAACCGTTTACTAAAAGCGCTGGATTTTCCTTTTGCATTTGATGATGTGGAGATCAATTGTACTTTCAGTATTGGCTGTACGTTTTTAGGCAATGAAAAATCTAAAAAAGACATTATCAAGCAAGCTAATCTGGCCTTGCACAAGGCGAAAGGCGAGTCTGGCTACAGCGTGACAGAATTCGATGCCAGTCTTTCTGCAGAAATTGAAAAACAGCGCAAGATGAAAGAAGGCCTGGAGTTTCATCTGAATCGAGGTGAATTTAATGTAGTGTACCAACCTATTATTGCTGAATCTGGTGAAACGGTGTCATTGGAAGCTTTGGTTCGCTGGCCTGAAAATAGCCCATTCGGACACTTCAGGCCAGATGAGTTTATTCCTATTTCAGAGCAAAACCAAACTATTGATAAACTGGGAGAATTTGTTTTTAAACAAGCGGTTGAGACCCTGGCCAGCCTGAAAAGTAGGGGATATAACGATATTCGCGTGTCTGTTAACTTTTCGCCAATACAGTTAAATCAATGGGAGTTGAGTGTTCGACTGGTAGATTTGTGCCGTAAGGCGGGAGTGTCACCGTCCGACTTGGTATTGGAAATCACAGAAACGGCATTATTGAGCAATGATTTTGCGACTAAAAGAATGATATCCGAATTGGCCACTGCCGGATTTACCATTTCTCTGGATGATTTTGGTACTGGTTACTCATCCATCAGCCACCTGATTAACTTTCCGATTAATCAGGTAAAAATGGACCGTTCGGTGGTGCCAGTGTCACAGGATGACAGTAAACGCAAAAACCTACTGAGCAGCCTGGTGAGTATGTGTAAATCAATTGGAGCGGTTGTCGTTATCGAAGGAATTGAGGAACAATGGCAGGCAGATTTTTGCCGGGCCTTGCGGGCTGAAAAGCAACAGGGATATTTTTACAGTAAACCGATTTCTTTTGCAGAGTTAACCGAAAAATATTTGCAGTCTGAAGAAGAAACCGCAGCACCTCGCTGCGCGTCAATGTAAGCAAACTAGTGATAATGTTACTAAAATCGATGAGGCGCTATTGAAATCAAGCTATTCAGGAAAACTATATTTACAAATAAATCTCATTCCATAGGTTGAAAAGCTGTATTCTAGCGCCATTTCCTTCGTATCCTTAATATCGATTCATTTAAATGACCAGGGAAAGCTCACATAGCCAGCAATAAACGCTGATTAAAAATATTTTGATGACCATTATGTGCAAAAGGTTGTGTGAACAAGACCAATAAGCAAGGTCTGCGCTTACGAGCTGCATTTAAAATTTAAGAAATTCAGGAAAAAGATCAACAAATAAAACCGGGAATGACGGTTGTTGACTTTTTACAAGGGGCTTCAGGGATGCGAGCGTTCTTGAAACCTTACTGAACAGGATCGACGGAAAGAACGTAGATGTTATTACATCTGATATGGCACCGAACATGAATGATAATGTTACGGTGGATTAAGCAGGGCGATGTGCTTAGTGGAATTGGCTTTTGATATGTGCCAGTAATCCCTAAAAAAGGATGGCGCACTGGTAATAAACGTATTTCAGGGTGCAGGCTTTGATGAATACTTTAAAGTGCTTAAACAGGCCTTCAAAGTCATTAAAACCCGCAAACCAGACTTCTCCAGAGTGCGCTCAAGAGAAGTCTACCTTGTAGCTACCGGCTGGAAACTATAGTATCCTTCGTGGTTAGTGATGTTGTTTCGCAATTTAAGTTTTTATTGAGGTTATTACATTGAGTGATATGGCTAAAAACCTGATTCTTTGGTTAGTTATTGCTGTGGTATTGATGTCTGTTTTTCAGAGCTTTACCCCTGGTGATTCGGGCAAACGGCAAACCAGCTATGACCAGTTTATAAAAGAAGTTAATCAGGGCATGATCCGCGAGATCAGCATCGATAAAGAAACCGGTGAAGTCAGAGGACTAAAGCGCACCGGCGAGAGCTTTAATACTAATATTCCTTACTATGACGACGGCCTGATGGCTGATCTTCTGGATAACAACGTGCGCGTGGTCGGTATTCCACCGGCAGAGCCCTCCATGTTGGCAAATATATTTATTTCCTGGTTCCCAATGTTGTTATTGATTGGTGTCTGGATATTCTTTATGCGACAAATGCAAGGCGGCGGTGGCCGAGGTGCGATGTCCTTTGGTAAAAGTAAGGCCCGGTTATTGGGTGAAGACCAAATTAAAACCACATTCCAGGATGTAGCTGGTTGTGATGAAGCCAAAGAAGAGGTGGTCGAGCTGGTAGATTTCTTGCGTGACCCTTCCAAGTTCCAGAAGCTGGGCGGCAAGATACCTAAAGGTGTCCTGATGGTTGGCCCTCCCGGAACGGGTAAAACACTTCTGGCAAAAGCCATTGCCGGTGAAGCTAAAGTTCCATTTTTCACTATTTCAGGTTCTGACTTCGTAGAAATGTTTGTCGGTGTCGGCGCGTCTCGGGTGCGAGATATGTTTGAGCAAGCTAAAAAGTCTGCGCCTTGCATCATTTTTATCGACGAGATCGATGCCGTGGGCCGTCAACGCGGAGCCGGGTTAGGCGGTGGACACGATGAACGCGAACAAACCTTAAACCAAATGCTGGTCGAGATGGATGGCTTTGAAGGCCACGAAGGCATCATTGTAATCGCAGCAACTAACCGCCCTGACGTTTTAGATCCAGCGCTGCTGCGCCCAGGTCGATTTGACCGCCAGGTCGTCGTGGGATTACCTGATATCCGCGGTCGTGAACAAATTCTTAAAGTGCACATGCGTAAAGTGCCAATTGCGGATAACGTTGAAGCCTCTGTGATTGCGCGTGGTACACCCGGATTTTCCGGTGCTGATCTGGCCAATCTGGTTAACGAAGCCGCGTTATTTGCCGCCAGAGCCAATAAACGCCTGGTAAACATGGAAGAGTTTGAAAAAGCAAAAGACAAGATCATGATGGGGACCGAGCGCCGCTCCATGGTAATGTCTGAAGAAGAAAAAGCCATGACAGCCTATCACGAAGCGGGTCATGCAATTGTAGGCCGTTTGGTGCCTGAGCATGATCCTGTTTACAAGGTGTCTATTATTCCGCGTGGACGTGCATTGGGTGTAACTATGTACCTGCCGGAGCAGGATCGTGTGAGTCACACCAAGCAACATTTGGAAAGTATGGTGTCCAGCTTGTTTGGTGGTCGATTGGCTGAAGAGCTGATTTACGGTGCTGATAAGGTTACTACAGGTGCGTCAAATGACATTGAACGTGCCACCGATATTGCCCGTAAAATGGTCACACAGTGGGGTCTGTCAGATAAGATGGGGCCGATGCTGTACGCAGAAGAAGAAGGCGAAGTCTTCCTGGGAAGAAGCGTCGCGCAAGCAAAGCACATGTCTGATGATACCGCCAGAGCGATTGACGCAGAGATTAAAGGTGTTATCGACAGAAATTACGACCGTGCGAAAAACATCCTTGAAGAAAACATGGATATCTTGCACGCCATGAAAGACGCATTGATGAAGTACGAAACCATTGATGCTAAACAAATTGATGATTTGATGGAACGTCGTGAGGTTCGCCCACCGGCTGATTGGGATAAAGACAATGATAAGTCTGATAAACCCACCGGGGGAGCGGGAGCCGAATCTGATCCTAAGCCTGAGGCTGAAGATAAGAATCCATCCAAAAACACGGTTGGCAAGCCGGGTGACCTTCCTGGTTAAATCCGCTAGACTGTTGAGATTATGAAGTTACTGACGCCTCATTCGAGGCGTTTTTTATAAGCGATTAGAAATTCTACCGGCAATGGCACTACAACATAACATCAGTGGGCAACCCCAGATAATGGGGATTTTGAACGTGACACCTGATTCATTTTCTGATGGTGGTAAATACTCAGATTTAGACGCGGCATTATTTCAGGCCGGGCAGATGATTACGGATGGCGCTGCTATCATTGATATCGGTGGTGAATCAACCCGACCAGGCGCTGCAGAAGTTTCAGTTCAGGAAGAACTGGACAGAACTATCCCTGTTATCGCCGCCATTGCAGCCAGGTTTGATGTATTACTCTCTATCGACACCAGTAAACCCGAAGTGATTTCGGCGGCGGTCGATGCTGGTGCCGGTTTGATTAATGATGTACGTGCTTTGCAATTACCAGGTGCGCTGGAAGCCGCAGCGAAAACCAATGCCGACATTTGTCTGATGCACATGCAAGGGCAACCCAGCTCCATGCAAATTGCACCGCAATATCAGCATCTGTTAACTGAGATTACGCAGTTCTTTGAATCGAGAATTGCCGCCTGTGAGCAATTAGGTATCTCAAGAAACCGATTAATATTGGATCCGGGGTTTGGTTTTGGCAAAAGTCTTGAGCATAATTACCACCTGTTAGGAAATTTGTCGTATTTTGAAGCGTTGGGTTTACCCTTATTGGTGGGGTTATCGCGTAAATCTATGATTGGAAATTTATTAAAACAACCCGTAGATAAAAGGCTGGCGGGAAGCCTTGCCGGCGCCTTAATTGCCGTCCAGCAAGGTGCCAGAATAGTGCGGGTACACGATGTTAAAGCAACATCTGACACACTAAATGTATTACTAAAAACAATAGAGTTGATTTGAGAGACAGTATGAGAAAGTACTTTGGAACAGATGGAATTCGTGGTCGCGTTGGCGAGAATATGATCAACCCTGAATTTGTCACTAAGCTGGGATGGGCGGCTGGTAAAGTACTAGCCGGATACGGTACGAATAAAGTTCTGATTGGTAAAGACACCCGTATTTCAGGTTATATGCTTGAGTCTGCGCTGGAAGCGGGCCTGTCAGCGGCAGGGATTAATATTGGTTTATTGGGACCCATGCCAACACCTGCAATTGCCTACCTGACTAAAACCTTCCGGGCTGAGGCGGGAATCGTTATCAGTGCATCGCACAATCCGTACTATGACAATGGGATAAAGTTCTTTGGTTCCTCAGGTTTCAAATTGGATGACGACATCGAGTTGGCCATTGAAGCTGAAATGGAAAAACCCATGACCTGTGTCAGCTCGGATAAACTGGGCAAAGCAACCCGAATCAATGATGCTGCGGGCCGTTATATTGAGTTTTGCAAAGGTTGCTTCCCTTCAGAGTTGTCATTGCAGGGGTTAAAGATAGTGGTGGATTGCGCACATGGTGCCACTTATCACATAGCACCTGATGTACTGATCGAATTAGGCGCTGAAGTCGTTGAGATTGGCACCAATCCCAATGGCCTAAACATTAATGATAAAGTCGGTGCCACCTCGTTAGATTTGATTCAACAAAAAGTACTGGAAGAAAAAGCCGACCTGGGGTTTGCACTGGATGGTGATGGGGATCGCATCATGATGATCGATCACAAAGGCAATATTTTGGACGGTGATCAGATTGTATACATCATTGCCCGGGATAACCTGAAGTCAGGTAAATTAAATGGCGGTGGTGTAGTAGGCACGGCAATGAGTAATCTGGGACTGGAAATAGCATTGACAAAACTGGGTATCCCTTTTGCCCGGAGTAAAGTTGGCGACCGCTATGTGCTGGAGCTGTTGCAGGAAAAAGGCTGGTGCATTGGTGGTGAAAGTTCCGGCCATGTTTTAAATCTGAATGTTGCATCCGCAGGGGATGGCATTGTTTCGGGTTTGCAGGTGATTGCCTCGATGTTGAAATCGAATATGTCATTGTATGATTTGTCTCGTGGTATGGAAAAATATCCGCAAAAGTTGATTAACGTGCGTTTTAAAGAAGGTAACGATCCATTGCAATTACCCTCTGTTCAGGATGCCGTAAAAGAGGCTGAAGCCGAACTTGGCGATACCGGCCGCGTGTTACTTCGAAAAAGTGGTACGGAACCTCTGATTCGGGTCATGGTAGAAGCCCACGATGCGCCTTTGGCGAATAATTGGGCAGAATATATTGCAAGTGCTGTAAAAGAGGCCCTGTAAGCAATTATTTTAGTCGGAAATCTTGTAACTTGTGTGCGTCTTCGTTAATATCTCGCACCGCTCGAAATTGCAGAAAAAGCTAAATTAACTATGGCGATACAAAGAAAACCATTGGTAGCAGGTAACTGGAAACTGAATGGTTCTGACAGTTTGGTTGAGGAAATGAGTTCAGCGTTGCAAAAGGCTGAGATATCCTCCTCTGATGTTGTTATTTGTGTCCCTGCACCTTATTTGGCAAAATTCCAGAGCAGTGGATTTGATATTGGCGCACAGGATGTCAGTGAACATGACGCCGGAGCCTATACTGGCGAAGTCAGCGCTGAAATGTTGGCGGAGTGCGGTGCAAAATGGGTTATTGTGGGTCATTCTGAAAGACGTACTTATCATGCTGAATCCGACAGTCAGGTAGCGCAAAAAGCTGCCATGGCAATCAAAGCCGGTTTAACGCCCATTGTTTGTTTTGGCGAAGAAGAAGAGATACGTGATAACGGGACCTACACAGACCATTGTATCGCGCAGCTTGCTGCGGTGATTGATGTGCTGGGTATTGAAAATTTTGCCCAATGCGTATTAGCCTACGAACCTGTATGGGCCATTGGCACCGGCAAAACTGCCAGTCCTGAGCAGGCTCAGGATATGCACAAATCAGTGCGCGACTTTATTGCCACTCATTCTGCTGATGTAGCGGAGGGAATGAGAATTTTGTACGGTGGTAGTGTAAAAGCTGATAATGCATCAGAATTATTTTCACAACCTGACGTAGACGGCGGCCTTATTGGTGGGGCCAGCCTTAAAGCTGAAGACTTTATTCAAATTTGTCGTTCAGCCTGAACTAATTAGAGACAGTAAATGTTATACGAAGTACTTTTAGTCATAGATTTGATTGTAGCGATTATGCTGATTGGTTTGATTCTGATCCAGCAAGGCAAAGGCGCTGACATGGGAGCCTCTTTCGGCGGCGGTGGTTCTAACACTGTTTTCGGCTCTACTGGTTCCGGAAATTTTCTCACCAGAACCACAGCGGTACTGGCAACTATCTTTTTTATCGTGAGCCTGGCACTGGGTAATATGTCAAACAACCAGGGTGGCACTGAAGATACTTGGGAAAACCTTGAGGTTCCGGCAGTAGAACAAACTGAAACACAACCTGCTTCTGGTGATGTTCCCGCAGCTGAAAAACAAGAGTCGGATAACGACGTACCTAATACCTGATAATACGCGGATGTGGTGGAATTGGTAGACACGCCATCTTGAGGGGGTGGTGAGCAATGCTCGTGAGGGTTCAAGTCCCTCCGTCCGCACCAATTAAAATAAAAAACCGACTTACGTCGGTTTTTTTGTCTATGGGCCAGGAATTCCGCGGACATCTCCCGTTAATGATATAGAGCCGCTAAATATCTCACGAGAGCGCTATTAGTCGTGGTTGTATTGACTTACACAGTACCGGTCACTCAACACAACAGCTGAAACACCGCTTACCAACCTGTGCATTACTCTTTTGCAATTCTCAATAGATATAAATTCAACCCTTCGGTAGCAATGATTTTTTTAGCTTCTGAAAACTGTTTTTGATCCAGTGGTTTTAAAAAGTTCTTAGGTTGCTGATGATTAAACTGGGCATCTACCCTGAATAAGAAAAACCGCGAATCATGATGCGCAAGTGTAGTTATTTTGCTGTCTTTTAATAAATTAATTACTAATTGAATTAAAGACATGTCATTTTCGATATGTAATAACTCAGTGTCGATAAACAGATATTCAGCATGATAGGAATGCTCTGATAGCAGTAAATGTTTACGGTTTGCGGCATAAGGCCAATATGCATACTGGCTGCCCAGTTTTGCCTGTTCAGGAAGCATATATTCAACCTCCCGAAAGTACGCTATGTTCACTCTGGAATTTGAAGTTTCAGACAAGGTCGTTTCGAAGATGAGATTTCGTGATTTAGCGAGACTATAAAAAGAGCCTAACAAAACAATGGCGATAAGATGCCAGGTGTAGAGCCTGGTGGCCGCTGATGAATTTAACCCCGTTGTGATTTTCTTCCATTGCGTGAATCCTAACATGGATGCAATGACTACGATTGTGACAGATGGTAATCCGTGCCAGTCAAATATGTAGGTTTCATAGCTACTGAAATGATAGATGGCCAGCTCCGGAACGATGGTAAGCAGAAGCAAGGGGGACAAGAATGCCGATATAAACCAGAACAATTCTTTATTGGCCCAAAGTGAACATAGCATCGCGCTGAACGATGTTTTTTGTGAAATTGCTCGTTCAATAATGTCGGAAGCATGTTGAGGTTTGACATTATAGATATCGGGAATGATGACAAGGGCAAAGACGATAAATGCGATGGCCAAGCCGCCCGTCACAACAGCTCTTTTCCTGTCGTTAGTGGTTATAAATGCAATTATTGATGCAATCAGCACAATAAAGGGGACGTTTTCCTTCAGACCCAAAGTGAGAATAAGCATAAAGTAATACATTAAATAGCGAGGACTTTTGAATAAAATCAGGGAAGCAAGAAGTAATGGGGGAATTAATGTGTCGTGATGAAACCCGTTTCCAATGTCTAATGTAGCCATAACGACCGTTGGGTGAACACAGTAGGAAATAATTGTCAGTATCGCAATGGTTTTAGGCAGGTTGATTTTTTGTGAGTAAATAAAAAATAACAAAGCCGTAAATACTGGGGTAACTCCCTGGAGCAACAGCAACATGTACGGAGAGCTCCAGGCCTTATACAATGGCACCAGTAACGCTAAAGTTGACGCAAAATGCTCGGTAAGGTAGCTCTGGTAGCCAAATTCATAAAACAAAAAATCAGAGTAAAAAAACAATCCGTTGAGGTTAGTGTTCCACAATATATTCTGGTACAAAGTAAGGTCGGCATTGGCAAGTCCATGATGTAACGCCGTAATTTTTAAATAACAAAGGCAAGCGCCATAGAACAGAAGAAACAAACATAAGACAGCTTCCTCTGAATGCCAATAAGCATTATTTTTTCTTGTTGTTGTCTTCATAGAAATTAAACTGGGTTGCGCACGCTACGTGCTATTGCGAACATACAGTGAATTTTACTCAGCATCGAGTTTACCTACTCGGTTTGTAAGATAAAAGCAGTGTTATTGTTGAATAGCTTGTATATGTTGTTTTTTGAGCAATACAGGCTTAAAGCCTTTCTTCTTCACTGATGGCTGGTAAGGTCATTTCAACCACAAAATCGTGATTTTCGATAAATTGTCGGAATTGGCACTCTTCGCCATAGATTAGCGTAAGGCGAGCTTCATTGTTGCCAATACCCATACCGAAACCTTTGTTGCTACTGTTTTCATCCAATGGGTTGCTTATACGAATGTACAGAACTTCGTCGATGACTTCGGCTTTAAGTACGATACTGCAATGGGTTTTGGAGCCGTGAACAACCGCGTTTTCTATCAGGGGTAATAACAACATGCCAGGCACTCTTCGGTACAATGCGTCTTTAGTTACCTCTTTGTGATAGGAGAGTTTGTCACCGAAGCGCAGTTTTTGCATGTAGATAAAATTGTCCAACAGGGACAATTCGGCTTCCAGTGTACTGAAATTACTCATTCTGTTATCAATGATCCCCCTGAGTAACAAAGACAGTTCATTGAGGGCGTTCAGTGCGTCCGGTTTGCGCTCTGTTCTTACTAATGCAGAGATACTGTTTAATACATTAAACAAAAAGTGTGGATTGAGCTGGGCCCTGAATGTGGCGAGTTCTGATTGAACCAGCTTTCTGTTGAGTTTTTCCTGTTGCAGTTGCGCATAGACACCGGTTTCATACCACTGCCAGCCGATGCCAATCAATATGTACAGCACATACATTTGAAAATCCAGATTCCACCAGTTGTAAGTGGTGAAATGCTGAAATGCTCTCACCATAGTGTCCAGGTGTAATGGCTTCAAACCTGGCAGGTAATTGTTCAGAAAGTACAGGGCATGCACTGCAATCGAGGTTTGCAGGCAAAAAATCAGTAAGATACTTATCAGTACACAAATCAGCCTGACAACCGTGCTGTATTTTTGCTGCCAAATAAAACAGGCTGAGGCGATGAGCATTGGCATCACCAGAAAGTTACCAGTCCACCACTGCATGCCTTCTGCAAAATAGTGCCAAAAGCTGGAGAAAGTCCAGTCATTGTGGTAACGCACTCGTCGCAGAGAATAACCACAGAGTGTAATTAGCCAATAAATAGCGCAAAGTTTCCACAGAACAGGTGTAAAAAGACGTTGTGGAAAACGGATTTTTTGAGTTTCTGACATTTTATAGTGATTCAACTAAAGAAGTTTAATACCTGGTTTTTCAGTTGTCGCGACACTGGTAGTGTTCTGCCGCACTTGAGTTTTGCCGTGTAATCACCTCGGGTACTGGCAAGCAATTCTGATATGGCGCTGATCCGCACTATCGAGGAACGATGAATACGGATAAAATCTTGTCGGCTTAAGCGGTTTTCCATGTTTAGCATGGTTTCACGGTGCAATACCATTTGACCACTTTTCAGATAGATCTCGACGTAATTACCGCTGCCCAGCAGGTAGTCTATATCGCGGATCTCAATAATTCTGATTTTACCGACCTCTTTGACCGGGATGACTTCACTGACGGGGTTGTTGAGCTGCCTGGAAACAAGACTAAATACCTCCTTTACTTGCTCGTTGTCCGGTTCAGCGCTGAGTAATCGATGACAAACTCTGTCGTAAGATTCGGCAAAGCGCTTTTCGTCTATTGGTTTAAGTAAATAATCAATGGCACTCAGCTCGAATGCTTCAATGGCAAATTCACTGTAAGCAGTTACAAACACAATGACGGATTTCCCGGTGAAGATTTTAGCCAGATCTATACCGGAGATTCTCGGCATATTAATATCCAGATAAGTCACATCCGGTTTTTCTGCAAAAAAGATATCCACCGCACTACTGGCGTTATCTGAGGTTATGATGTCATTGGACGGAGCTTGAGTTTTTAGCAACGAAACTAAATTATCAATGGCCAGTTGTTCATCATCAACTACGAGGATTTTCACGGCTAAACTTGCTGCTCTTCAAAAACTGCTAATGATAGGTTAGCTTAGCCAAAAGGTAATCACCAATTCGTCCCTGAAAACCTGCAACTGGCATACATTGTTAGGGTGGTCATGCACTAATCGTTGAGTTGTTCAAATGTCAGTCCGGCTTTTTCCTTCAGTCGTTCAATCAATGGCATACCGAATAGGGTCGAGGGAGTCCAAAATCCGCCCGTTGAGGCATCTTCGGAGGCCTTATTGAGTTCTGAAAAGAAAATTGCGGTTTCCGCTAACATTTTAGCGGTAGAGCCGTAGCCGGGATCTTTGTCTCCGGTAACTTTACATCTGATGCTCTTACCTGTGGCGGTTTCACCAAAAAAATGCATATTAAAATAGCCATTTTCCTGTTCATCTGGTGTTGGCCCATCGCCAGGCTTCGGCAGAAACAGGGATTCCATTGCCGCGCGTAAAGGCGATATCGCTGCAGAAACCATAAATGCGCCCAGCCCGTAGGTCAGGGCTTTTGCTTTAAAGGCGGACGGGCTTAACATCGCTTCGTCATAGAGAAAGTTTTTACCGTACCGGGCGTTCAGTAATGCATTACTACGATGCACAATTCGGGTGTTAATAGACGCCATGACAAAAGGAGCAGTCCATTGTTTAAAATCATTGTCGTACTTTGCTTTGTTGTTACTGGCCTGTCGGGCAAAAAACGGATGATCTGCGGGGCAAAGTGCATAGGGGTTTGTGAGGGTGCGTCGCAATGCCGGATCGCTGGCTGCTTCCTTGGCCACATTGAGCAGGCTGGCAACCGTGCCACCTGAAAAACCACCTTTCATGGCTTTCACCCGCATTTTTACCCGATAGCAGTAATGACCAAACTGCTGTTTGGCGGCTTCCTGTAAGAACAATACCCCCATATCGGAAGGAATAGAATCAAAGCCACAACAGTGGACAATGCGCGCGCTTGAAGCTTTTGCTTTTTCATGATACTTTTCAACCATGCGTGCTATCCACTGAGTTTCACCCGTGAGGTCGCAATAATCAGTGCCCGATTCACTGCACACTTTTACCAGTGGTTCGCCATAAAGCGCGTAGGGCCCTACTGTTGAAACCACTAACCTGGTTTGACTGACCATAGCGCTGAGTTGCGCCTCATCTGCAGCGTCTGCCAAAATGGTAGGAATTGTCTTGGCATTGTCACCTAACTGACTTTTTAACTGTTCCAGTTTTTGCGCGGAGCGGCCGGCAATCGCCCAACGTATATCTGAATCCTGGTAGTTTTCCGCTAAATAACGACACAAAATTTTGCCAACGAAGCTGCTGGCGCCAAATATTACAAAGTCAAATGGGGTGTCGCTCACAGGCGGAAACTCCTTGTTCTGTCATCGGAAATAAAAATGTAGGTGCTGCGGGTAGTATTTACAACCGGGACAACTAACTTTCTTTGCATATTCTTAAAATCTGCAGATAATGAGCGCCGGTTTAGGCTTTTAACAGCCATCGGCGTTAATCAGGGTGTTATTTCTTACATATTATTCATGAACAGTATTAATCCAACCTTTGTGCGACTTTCTCTATTTACTGTCTGGTGCACCGCTTTTTATCTGATGTCAGATGAACCCGTGGCGCTGTTTCTGGATTATGCAGGGTTTGCTTTGCTGGGGGTTGCCGGGGCTGTTTTTGCCAATGCTACAGGCGCAGGAGGCGGGGTTATCTTTGTGCCCTTTTTCAGCCAACTGGGATTGGACAATATCACAATTGTTGCCACCAGTTTTGCAATCCAATGTTTTGGCATGACAGCGGGTGCGATTTCCTGGTATCTGTGGTTCAGGAAACACCAAAATAGCAACCCTGAGTGGCAACCAGTTCATCGGGTTTTGTGGTGGACAGTCCCGTTTTCCATTGCCGGTATCGTTTTTGTTCAGATTACAGGGTTTGAATCGCCAAATAGTTTGCATGCAACCTTTGGGGCGTTTTCCGTGTTTTTAGCTATCGCGATATTTGCATCAATTCCACTGCTAAAAAAACAGAGCTTTAACAGTCATTTGACAAGAATTGACTATCTGCTTTTACCGCTGATATCAGTGGTAGGTGGTGGAATTACCGCCTGGCTGTCAGTGGGGGTCGGGGAGTTGATTGCGATTTATTTGATCTTTCGTCGCTTTAATGTGTCTTTTGCTATTGCCTGCGCCGTTATTCTAAGTGCCTTTTCGGTTTGGTTTGGCGTGCTGTACCATGTATTTGATACGCAGTCGGTTTATTGGTCTGTCGTGATTTTTGCCGGACTTGGGGCTGCTGTTGGCGGTACCCTGGCACGGCATCTCGCACTGTATTTTTCAGTTACTCACTTAAAGGTGTTCTTTGCCGCCTGGGTATTGCTGATTGGTATTGCATCCATGCCGTTGTAAACTGTTCCATTTTTTCCCGAAACTTCGATGTTCAAGATGATGTTATGACTGATGTGAAGAGCGCTTTTGCGCCAGATGGCGAGCTGGCCAGCAGTATCGAAAATTTTAAGCCAAGAGAAGCGCAAATCAGCATGGCTGAAGCTGTAGCTCAGTCAATAAAATCGCAGTCGCAATTGGTGGTGGAAGCAGGAACCGGCACCGGGAAAACCTTTGCCTATTTGGTGCCAGCCTTATTGAGTAAGCGTAAGACCATTGTATCTACCGGAACAAAAAACCTTCAGGAACAACTTTTCCTCAGGGATTTACCGCTCATTAAAAAAGCCTTGAAAAGCCACAAGAGTACCGCTTTGCTGAAAGGCCGGGCCAATTATTTATGTTTGACGAGGCTGGCGCAACACAGTCGAGGCACCAATCTGATGAGTGCAGAGGTACTTGCAGACCTGACGCGGGTTAAAAGTTGGGCTGTCACCACGGAATCTGGCGATATTGGCGAAATATCGGCCATCAAAGAAGACTCCGGGGTTTTACCTTATGTCACCTCCACGGTAGATAATTGTCTGGGACGGGACTGTCCTGACTACGAAGATTGCTATTTGGTGAAAGCCCGAAAAAAAGCCATGGAATCCGAGTTGGTTGTGGTTAATCACCATTTGTTCTTTGCCGATCTGGCGTTAAAAGATACCGGGTTCGGAGAGCTAATTCCGGAAGCAGAGGCCATCATTTTTGACGAAGCACACCAGATCCCAGATATTGCCACTGAGTATTTTGGCGAGGCGCTGTCTGGCCGACAGGTACATGATATCTGTAAAGACATTGAAGCTTTGCAAAAGACAGTGTTAAAAGATGCCAGCCAGCTATCGCAGGCGGCGGAGCAGTTGCGCGGTTGCATGGCTGAATTGCGCTTGCTGTATCCGCTACAACCGCAAAAAGGCAATTGGTTTGAGCAATTGCGTCGGGAAGAGGTTATTGAACAAATGACCCGTCTCGGCGAGGCATTCGAAGTGCTGTACCAGGTAAGCAAGCTGCACCTTAACCGGGATAAAGCATTTGATGCATTGTTTGAACGCCTGGTGGAAGTCAGAAGCCGGCTGGCTATTATGCAGGACGAACAGCAACTCAATATCAGTTTGTGGTATGAAACCACACCAAAACACATTATTTTGCATGCCACGCCACTGAGCATAGCCGGAAAGTTTGGGGCGATACTGGATAACAGTGACAGTGCCTGGGTATTTACATCCGCAACACTGGCCGTAGGTGACAATTTTAATCATTTTAAGAAATTACTGGGGCTAAAACCCGCCAAAGAACTGATTCTGGATAGTCCCTTTGATTATCAAAAACAGTCGCTGCTGTGTGTGCCGCGTTATTTGTCAGAAGCCAATCATTTTGACCGCAAAAAAGCGCTGTTGCAGGTTGCGCTTAAGATCATTGAAGCCAGTGGCGGGCGATGTTTTCTGTTGTTTACCAGTCACAATATGATGAGACAACTGGCAGCTCTGTTGGAAGATAAAATTAATAATCCAATCTTGGTGCAGGGCGACACTAGTAAACGAGAGCTACTGGAACAATTTATTGCGAATGACAACGCGGTTCTGTTGGGCACCGGTGCATTTTGGGAAGGTGTTGATGTCAGGGGCGATAAACTCACCTGTGTTATGATTGACAAGCTACCTTTTGCATCACCGGACGACCCATTGCTTCAGGCAAAGGTGGAAGATTGTCGCAAAAAAAGGCCTGAACCCTTTTGCTACAATGCAAATTCCTCAGGCGGTCATTTCACTGAAACAAGGGGCAGGGCGGCTTATCCGCGATGTGCAGGACAAGGGCGTGTTGGTTATTTGTGATGACCGGTTGGTAAATAAAGATTATGGCAAAACATTTGTTAAGAGTCTGCCCGATATGAAGCGCACGCGCTCGCTGCAACTGGCTCTTGATTTTTTAAAGGCATTATAGGAATTAGTTTTGAACATTCTGGCAATTGATACCGCAACAGAAGCCTGTTCTGTTGCCCTTGAAACTGAAGCGGGCATCGTTTCCCGATTTGAAGTCTGTCCCCAGGAGCACAGCCGCAAATTGCTGCCCATGGTTAAGTCGGTGCTGGAGGAAGCCTCTGTCCACTTACAGGACCTGAATGCGTTGGCGGTGGGTGCCGGTCCAGGCAGTTTTACTGGTGTGCGTATTGCCATGGGTATGATACAGGGGCTTGCTTATGGCGCTTCATTACCGATAGTGAAAGTCAGCACCTTGCAGGCGATGGCACAACAGGCTGCCAGGCTAAACTCGTGCTCAGAGGTTGTTGCCTTAATTGATGCACGAATGTCGGAAGTGTATTTTGGCAACTACATGGCAGACGAATCAGGCGTAATGCAACTACAAAACGAGGAACTGGTTATATCACCAGAGGCCTTGTTGGCCGGGCCATTGGCCGGATTAAATCACTATGCTCAGGCCGGGACAGGTTGGCAAGCGTATGAGGCGTTGTCTGCGTTAACTACTACTGAGGTAGCTGTAGTGTACCCCAGCGCAGAATTTATGCTACCCATGGCAAAGCAACTTTGGCGGGCGGGTCAACACTATGAGCCGGCCAATATTGAGCCGACTTACTTGCGAGATAAAGTCACCTGGAAAAAGCTGCCGGGACGATAAGTACTTGAAAAATTTAATTTTGGCGAAATATTTGCTTAATATTTACAAAATTGACCCGATACAGAAGGTGTAATCTGTTTGGAAGTGTTCAGTGAACTTTGAATCTACCGTATTAACCCGACCGGGAACTTTAATTATCAGTCCGCCTGTCAATGAGACCGGGCAGCAGGCGGCTGCGCTTAAGTCTCGCCAGGATGATAGTGCTCCGGGACAACAGCCGTTCCAATACGAAACGGTCGTAAAGCGCGGCAATTCAGACACTTACGCCGAAGCGGATAAATACCGTGAACAACAGGAAGGCGCTTACACCGGGTCTGGCAAACGCAGTGGTGTCGATGCCTATCAAAGTCTGGCGTTAGATTATCGCCGCGAGGAAATCAAACAAATGATGGGCGTAGACACATACGCTTAGCCTGTTTTGCTGCTTTCAGTGCACAGAGCCTCATGCTTAATTCAGTAGATATTCACTTTCCCTGGCTATACTTATACACTGGTAGAAACGCATTTTTGCATAAAGGAAAAGTGAGGGCAGTCTCATGAATTGCAGTTTAATCAAACGAAACCTGTTACCTCTAATCGTGATGTTGCTAATGGCAGGGTGCGCTTCTGTGCCCGAGAGTGTGCAATTGCCGGAAGATACGCCGTTGGTCCCATATCAGCAGGCGGCAGCCGAACCTGATGTGCAAAAGGACAAAATGGCACGTTGGGGTGGGGTCATTGCGAATATCGAGAACAAGCAAGATAAAACCCAGTTAGACCTGGTATTTTACCCGCTAAGAGGCTACGGCCGTCCGATTGTGGGCAAGGAAAGTATTGGTCGCTTTCGCGTTTATGTTAAAGGCTTTTTAGATCCGATGGTCTATAAAAAGGGACGCAGCGTAACGTTCGCCGGCAAGATTAAAGGCATTGAAGAAGGTCTTGTTGGTGAGCACGTGTATCAGTACCCTACGCTGGAAGCAACCGGCTATTACCTGTGGGAAGATATTGATCGTATTGAAATCGAAACCATTTCAGTCTGGCCTCATTTCCGCTATGGCTATCCTTACGGCTACCGTGGCATTTACGGATGGAACCACTGGCCATTTTATCAAAGGCACGTTGTAGTGCGAAAACATCAACACCACAACAATGGCGGCAACCAGGGGGACAGCGGTGCGATTAACGGCAATCACTCTAACAATCGCAGTAACGACAGAGGAAATGACTGGCATAAGCAAAGAGGCAATCGAGAGCCGTAAGACTTGTTGTTACCCTGCAAAAAATGATACAAAGCGGCAAATTATTGCCGCTTTGTAGTATTTATGAAAGACATCGAGATTCCGCTTGCCAATATCACCTTACGTGGTCTTGAATTTGGTGACAGTAGCCAACCCACGATTCTGGCATTGCATGGTTGGTTAGACAATGCCGCCAGTTTTATCCCACTTGCGGCGTGCTTATCCGGTTACCACATTCTTGCTGTTGATTTTGCCGGACATGGCAAAAGTGATCACAGAGTTCCCGGAGCCCACTATCATCTTATGGACAATGTTCAGGACTTGCACGAACTGGTGACGTATCTCAAGCTGAACAAGGTCTTGCTCCTTGGGCATTCGATGGGAGGTATTGTTGCTTCTGTTTACGCCAGTTGCTTCCCGGAAAATGTTGAACGGCTTGCCGTAATAGAATCTTTTGGTCCCCTGACAATGGCAGCAGATACCAGTCCGGAACAACTTAAAAAGTCCATTGAAAGTCGCTTAGCGATGCAGCAAAAAGCCCCTCGCCATCCCGACTCTCTGGAAACTGCCGTTAAAGCAAGGTTAATGGCTGGCGATATGAACAAGGCTTCTGCTCAGCTGCTTATGGAACGCAACCTGATGCAAACACCTGATGGACTGCGTTGGCGAACAGATCCCAGGCTAAGAACGATATCTTCTCTGCGACTGACCGAAGCTCAGGCAAACGCTTTTATTGTCAATGTCAGTTGTCCATGGCTAACTCTGTTAGGGTCGGAGGGGTTTGAGAAACTCAAGGTAAACGTTGACAAACGAAAAGCGCAGGTAGCGCAGCTCGAACTGGAAACCTGCCCGGGAGGGCATCATCTGCATATGGATAACCCAAGACCGGTTGCAGAAAAAATAAGCACATTTTTTTCCTGAATGATGAAGTTTCATCACTATTGTTAACGAGATGTGATTAAAAGTTTAACTTTGCAAAAGGTTTGGCTAGTATTAAACAATTGCTCTGGTCCGAGGACTAATTATTAGTTTTGCGTGACAACAGAGTTAACACTAACAATAAATACATTCAGACCCCAGCACCCTCAGGAGCCAATACAGTGGAAAAGATTTGGTTGCAGAATTACCACGAGAGCGTACAACCCGAAGTGGACCCAGATAAATACACTTCATTAGTTGATATCTACGAACAGTCCGTTGCTAAGTATGCCGATAAAGATGCATACATTAACATGGGGCACAAGATAACGTTTCGGGAGCTGGACGAGTATTCAAAACAGTTCGCCGCATATTTGCAAGGGCAGGGCCTTAAAAAAGGTGACGCGGTTGCGGTGATGATGCCCAACCTGATCCAATACCCGATTTGTATTTTTGGCATACTCAGAGCCGGTATGTCTGTGGTGAATGTCAATCCGATGTATACCGAACGCGAGTTGCAACATCAACTCAACGATTCTGAGGCAAAAGCCATTGTCATCGTTGAGAATTTTGCCAATACCCTGTCAGCGATTATCGATAAAACTCCCGTTAAACTCACAATGCTGACGAAAATTGGAGACATGTTACCCATCCCTAAACGTTGGATTGTCAACGCGGTACTGAAACACGTTAAGAAGATGATCCCCGATTTCAGCTTGCCTGGTGCTGTGCCGTTTTTGGATGCGTTAAGCCGGGGCAAGAATCTGCCATTTAACAAACCTGAGATCAGTAATGATGATATTGCCTTTTTGCAGTATACCGGCGGCACGACCGGGGTATCTAAAGGGGGGATGCTGACCCATCGCAACATGGTGGCCAACCTGGAGCAGGTATCCGGAATACTCGAACCCGTTATTACCCCGGGAGAGGAAATTGTGGTGACCGCATTGCCGCTATACCACATTTTCGCGTTACAAGGTAACTGCCTGACCTTTATGAAGTTTGGTTGTCCAAATCTGTTGATCACGAACCCGCGTGACATGCCGGGATTTGTCAATGAACTGAGTAAATATGACTTTTCCATTATTACCGGGGTAAACACCTTGTTTAACGGTTTACTAAACACCCCCGGATTCAGCGAACTGGACTTTTCCCGCTTTAAATTTGGTTTAGGTGGCGGTATGGCGGTGCAAAGCTCTGTGGCTGAGCGCTGGCATGATGTAACCGGTACTGTCTTACTGGAAGGTTATGGCTTAACTGAATGTAGCCCGGTGGTTACCGTAAATCCGCCACAGCTGGAACGATATAAAGGGTCGATCGGCATGCCTGTGCCTTCAACGGATATCCGTTTGTTGGATGAACAGGGCAATGAAGTGCCTATGGGGGAAGCCGGTGAAATGTATGTGCGTGGACCGCAGGTTATGAAAGGCTACCTGAATCGTCCGGAAGCCACTGACGAAATCATAAAAGATGGTTGGTTAGCCACCGGAGATATCGCTAAGTGTGACGAAGACGGTTATTTCTATATCGTCGATCGCAAAAAAGACATGATTCTGGTATCCGGATTTAACGTCTTCCCCAACGAAGTCGAAGATGTGGCAACGATGCATCCGGGCGTTCTGGAAGCGGCTGCAATCGGTGTCCCACATGAGGTTTCCGGTGAAATTGTAAAACTGTTTATCGTGAAAAAAGACGAGGCGCTCACTGATAAGGATATCATCGCGCATTGTAAATCTCACCTGACAGGTTATAAGGTGCCAAAAATTGTTGAGTTTAGAGACGAGCTTCCTAAATCAAATGTTGGTAAGATACTGCGCAGGCAACTCAGAGATTAATAAAAATAACCGGCGCCAGCCGGTTTTTTTTACCCCAACATTTGATACTTATGGAATTCCAAATAATCAACGACAACGGAAGCCTGGCAGAATACTGTCAGCAATCTAAAGGGGCAGAGTTTATCTCCCTTGATACCGAATTTGTACGAACCCGTACCTGGTACCCGCAATGTGGCTTAATCCAAATCAATAATGGCAAGCGCATTGTGTTGGTGGACCCGCTTACTATTTCCGACTGGCAACCACTAAAAGACATTCTGGTGGCACCTGATATTGTCAAGGTACTGCATTCTTGTTCAGAAGATTTAGAGGTGTTTTCCCGGTTGCTGGGAGTTTATCCAGCACCGATATTTGATACTCAGTTTGCCGCCTGTCTGGCGGGGTTGGGCAATACCCTGGGCTACGCCAAACTCATTCAGGACCTGCTTGGGATTGAAGTGGATAAAGGCGAGTCCAGAACTGACTGGTTGCGTCGTCCTTTAAGTGATACACAATTGCAGTACGCAGCCAATGACGTGTTATATCTGCATCAGGTTTACCCAATGTTAAAATCGAAAATCGACGCCTTAGGTCGTTTTGATTGGGTCCTGCAGGAAATGGCAACACTGAGCCTGAAAAAATCCGCTAATTTGGCAGCGCAATACCGGTATCTGTTGGTTAAAAACGCCTGGCAATTAAATGCCGGGGAGTTAGCCGTTTTACAGGAACTTGCAGGCTGGCGCTATAATAAAGCGGTGGAGCAAGATCTGGCGGCAAATTTTGTGATTAAAGAAGCGGCAATGCTGGAAATTGCCCGACGCGCACCTAAATCTATTGCGCGACTGGCTGCATTGAATGTACTTACCGGAAAAGAAATGCGTTTGTACGGGGAGGAGATATTATCCCTGATATTAACTGCATCACTGATCAACGAAGAAAATCGCCCGGAAAAAATTCGTCGCCTGGTGGATATCAAAGCTTACAAGAAGATTTGTCAAAGTATTCGCAGTGCCTGCATTGATGTGGCGGAAGAACAAAATATTCCGCTCGAAGTTTTAGCCTCTAAAAAGCAAATTAATCAGTTTTTGAAATGGTTGTGGTTTGATGTCGAAGAGTGCAAGCTCCAGGACATTAAGCCTGATCTATGTCTTGGATGGCGACACTATTTGTTAGCAGAAGTATTAAGCCAGTATCATTAATTATTCATTGAAGTCAGAAATAACACAGTATGCTTTGTGCCATTTATAAAAGTAGTAAGAAAACAGAAACTTATCTGTATGTTGAAAAGCGTGACGATTTTAGTCGGGTTCCGGAGCCATTAATGGACACTTTTGGAAAGCCGCAGTTTGTCATGTTATTTAATCTTGCCGGATCAAAGAGTTTGATTCGAACCAGTAACGACAAGGTTTCCGAAGCACTGACAGAAAGTGGTTATTATTTGCAATTACCCCCAAAAACAGAAAGCCTCCTGGTGCAACACAAAGCCATGGTCAAAGGTGAGCAGGATGATTAGGGCGTCCACTTTACTTTCATTGCAGTCAATACTTCTGGCACTGTCATTGTTGGTACAACCAACTGTATTTGCGCAAAACAGCGATGGCAAAGTCAGTTTTGAGCAGTACATATCGGATTTTAAAGTAGAGGCTATGGAAAGAGGCTTTAGCCGTTCATTTTTAGATGCCAGCTTCGACGATATTCAGTTTTATCAACGGGCTGTATCCTCGGATAAAAATCAGCCGGAATTTAAACAAACCCTGGATACCTATTTACCGAAAAGATTACCAGCCTGGAAGGTTAACAAAGCGATTGAGTTACACCAGACACACGCGGAATTATTGGCGCAGGTCAGTGAAAAATACGGTGTGCAGTCGCGCTTTATTGTGGCGCTTTGGGGAGTAGAGAGTAACTTTGGTAAATTAACTGGTGGATATCCGGTATTGTCCGCTTTAGCGACGCTGGCCTATGAAGGCCGCCGTGAGGCCCTTTTCAGAAAGCAGTTATATGCGGCGCTGACCATCTTACATGAAGGCCATATCCAAAAAGCTGATTTTAAAGGCTCATGGGCCGGCGCGATGGGACAGAGTCAGTTTATGCCTACATCATTTTTAAATTATGCTCAGGATTTTGATGGTGATGGTAAGAAAGATATCTGGAACAACACCCAGGATGTGTTTGCGTCTATCGCTAATTTTTTGGCCACTGAAGGTTGGGATAATACCAGTACCTGGGGGCGTCAGGTTAAATTACCCGCTGGATTTAATTACAAATTAACGGGGCTGAAACGAGACAAAATGAAACCCTTACGTGAGTGGCAGACCCTTGGGGTCAGACGCATGGACGGACGGGATTTACCTGAAAGGGAACTGATGGCATCGTTGATTATGCCGGATGATGAAAAAGGGCGCATCTATCTGGTGTACGAGAACTTTCATACACTGATGGGTTGGAACCGCTCGACGTATTTTGGTGCCTCTGTCGGCCACCTGGCAGATCGAATAAAGCTGGGACGATGAAACTATGGAGACAGTGACACAATACCAACATCGTTTTACAGACGGTAAACCCTGTCTTTTACAACCAGGAAAAGTGGTGTGTGTAGGGCGCAACTATGCCGATCACATCGCTGAACTAAGCAATGCGGTACCAAAAGAGCCATTATTGTTTATCAAAGCAAATAATAGTCTGACGTCATTTCACGATGTCATTCACATTCCGGAAACTGGTGAGTGTCACAACGAACTTGAATTGGCCTTTTTGTTGGGAAAACCGCTGCGCAATGCAGATGTTTCGCAAGTATATGACGCCATTGCAGGCGTGGGCCTGGCACTGGATTTAACGTTACGAGATAAACAAAGCGAACTCAAAGCCAATGGTCATCCGTGGGAAAGAGCAAAAGCATTCGATGGCAGTTGTCCTGTGAGCGAATTCATGCCTGTGTCTGCGGATACATTAAACACGGCTTTTCAGTTCCAACTTGAAGTAAATGGACATTGTCGCCAGCAGGGAGATTCATCCAATATGTTGTGGCAGTGGCCAGAATTGCTGGCCCATGTTTCACAAACCTTTACGCTTTTTCCCGGTGACATTGTGCTAACCGGCACGCCTAAAGGGGTTGGTCCACTGGTGTCTGGTGACCAGATTAAAGCTTCTCTGCACAACATGTTAACCTGTGAAGCCACAGTGAAGCAGGGGAGTACACTGTAAAATGCCGGCCTTTTGGGAAGAGAAATCATTATCAGAAATGACCCGTCAGGAATGGGAATCTCTCTGTGACGGATGTGGCAAATGTTGTCTGCACAAGTTTATTGATGATGACGCCGTTGAAACCCCGGAAACCACGGATGTGCTGGAAGAGGGTGAGTCGGTTGAATTTACCAATATTGTCTGCGATTACCTCAATACCAAAACCTGTTCCTGTACGCAGTATGATAACAGAACAGAACTGGTGCCTGATTGCGTGCAACTTACGAAAGATAATTTGCGCGATATTTTTTATATGCCCACCAGTTGCAGTTATCGACGCCTGCATGAAGGCCGTGGCTTACCAGCCTGGCATCCTCTGTTAAATCGCAATAAGAAAACCGCGATGCACAAGGCCGGAATGTCGGTGCGGGGTAAGACGGTGTTTGAACATCAGGTGGATGCAGAAAAGTACGAAGACTATATCGTACTATGGCCATTGCAAGACACAGATTAATACCTGAATAACCGTTTTTGCCATTAATGCGCATTTTTTTTTGATAAACAGGTGATAAAAACCGCATACTTTTAATTGTTGCGGTTATACGAAAAATGTTACCAGGCGTATCCTAAGCGCAATTGATTTTTCTTTTTCTGTGTTAGTGTTGCTTCATAGTCAGAAGTGCGGGATCATCCCTGATCCCTTATAACAAGCGTGTTTAAGTGTGTTTTTAGCGTGTTCCATAAGGTACAGACAGCTCAAAAATCAAAATCCTCTATCAAAAAAAATATATTTTTTTAATTGCTAAAAAGTGTTTGTTTTCCGCCTTTTATCTGTCTATAAATAAATAGCGCGGATGGGGTTTCCCCCTGTGCGCAGGAAAATAAATCCACAAAAATCACATACACAATGGCTCTGTCATAGAGCTTAAACACTTAGAATAAATTGGAACACAGCTATGAACAGTCAACTATCAAAACTAAGCAAATGCATTCGTTTTGTGACAATGTCTTCATTGGCAGCGTCAATCACTGCAGTACCTGCAGTTATGGCTCAAGAATCAGGTGAAAACGCAGACGCCAGCGTTGAGAAAATCGCCGTTGTTGGTACACGTTCAGCACCGCGCTCAGTGGGTGAGTCAGCCGTACCCGTAGATATTATTTCAGAAGAAGAATTCCGTAATCAGGGCTCCACAGACATGGTTTCCATGATGCAGGCGGCAGTACCTTCTTTCAACGTTAATGAACAGCCTATTAACGATGCGTCAACCCTGGTTCGTCCTGCTAACTTACGTGGTATGGCTTCTGACCATACCCTGGTTTTGTTAAACGGTAAGCGTCGTCACCGTTCTTCGGTTATCACCTTCCTGGGTGGTGGCTTATCTGATGGTGCTCAGGGGCCGGATATTTCCGTTATCCCTTCCATTGCCCTTAAGCAGGTGGAAGTATTGCGTGATGGTGCGGCAGCACAATATGGTTCTGATGCTATCGCGGGTGTTATCAACTTCGCACTGAAAGAAGACTCCGAAGGCGGTAGCCTTGAGGCGCGTTACGGCTCTTATTATGAAGGCGACGGAGACATGATGATGATCTCCGGTAACGTTGGCCTGCCATTTACCAAAGATGGCTTCTTAAACATGAGTTATGAATACCGTGAAGCTGATGACACGTCGCGCAGTGTGCAGCGTGATGATGCCGCAGGCTTGATTGCTGGTGGTAACACCAATGTTGCCGACCCTGCCCAAATCTGGGGTAACCCGGAAGTTAGTGGTGATATTAAGTTTATTTTTAACGCGGGTATCGAGTTAAACAATACCGATTCAGCTTATTTCTTTGGTAACTATGCAGAGCGCGAAGTGGACGGTGGTTTCTATTATCGTAACCCACATAATCGCGGCGGTGTATATGATGGTGGCACCAACGCTGATGGTGAACAGCTTTTATTGGTCGCTGATTTGACAGGTGATATGTCAGGAAACTGTCCGACTGATATCGTAGTGGGTGACAATGTTTTGGATAACCCGCGTTATCAAAGCGAAGTGGCCAATAACCCTGATTGTTTCGCATTTAACGAACTTTTCCCAGGCGGCTTCACTCCGCGCTTTGGTGGTAAAATTCAGGATGCGTCTTTGGTCGTTGGTACCAAGGGTGAATTTGGCGATGAAATTAACTATGACATCAGTGCTTACGTGGGCATGAACGAAGTTGATTTCTCTATTCGCAATACTGTTAACCCTTCTTTGGGTCCAGATACGCCAACCGAATTTAGCCCAGGCCGTTATATTCAGTCAGAGCAAAGTTTCAACATTGACTTAAATAAATCGTTTGATGTTGGTATGGCTGAGCCACTGTTTCTTGCCGGTGGTGTTGAATATCGCAATGAATCATACGAATCCATCGCCGGTGATGCGAAGTCTTATGAAGTAGGTCCTTTGGCTGCTCAGGGCTTTGGTATCGGCTCCAACGGTTTCCCTGGTCTGGCTGCCAGATTCCAGGGTAAAGAAAGCCGTAACAGTATTGCCATGTACCTGGATTCAGAAATGTATCTGACAGAAGACTTCATGGTTGGCGCTGCTATCCGTTTTGAAGACTTCTCTGACTTTGGTAATACCACGAAAGGTAAAGTGTCTGCTCGCTGGCAGATGACCGATGACTGGGCATTACGTGGTGCGGTGGCGACTGGCTTTAAAGCACCAACAATTGGTCAAAGTAACGTGCGTAACGTAACAACAGCGTTCTCACCGGCTGGATTGGTTGACCGTGCAACATTGCCGCCTTCGGATCCAATTGCACAGCAAAAAGGTGCAACAGAACTACAACCAGAAGAAAGCACCAGCTTTAGCTTCGGTGTTGTTGGTCAACTGGACAACGGTTTGTTCGTGACAATGGATTACTACAACATTGAACTGGAAGACCGTCTAAGTACAACTTCCGGTTTGCAGTTATCTGATGCTGATATTGCCGCTCTGCTTGCTGCCGGTGTAACTGACGCCAGTAGCTTCAGTGAGGTTAGCTTCTTTACGAATGACTTTACCACTACCACTCAGGGTGTGGATTTAGTGGCTAACTACACCATGGAAATGCTGGGTGGTGACACAGTATTTTCTTTGGCCTACAACTGGACGAAAACTGAAGTTGACTCGGTGAAAGCGTTCAACCTGGCCACCGGTGGTGTGAGAGAAGTAAGCCCAAGTGAAATCGATAACATTGGTGACGATGAAACTGTTAACATTTCAGCTGATCGAATTCACATGTTAGAAGATAACTTGCCAGCAGTGCGTTATAGCCTGACAGCAAATCATACTAACGGTGACTGGAGAGTGATGGGCCGCCTGAACTATTTCGGTAGCATCTTTGAAGACCACCTTGATTCTGGCCTACCTATCGACAACATCGGTTCTGAAGTAACCGTTGATTTGGAGTTGGGTTATACAGTAAACGATTCACTGACACTGATTCTTGGTGCCAAGAATGCGTTTGACGAGTATCCAGATGAAAACCTGGCGTGGGATACTGAAGTGGCAGGTGCACAATACCCAGTTACTTCGCCCATTGGTATCAACGGTGGTTTTTACTACTTGAGAGCCTTATACAATTTCTAATATAGTGTCCTCCCTGACACTGAAATGAATGGGGGCCTGTGCCCCCATTTTATTGACAACCATTTTCAGTTTATTGCTATGACAATGCGTTTTGAGTTATAGCAATAGGTTGCAAGATACATTTAAAGATATGGCCAAACCCTCAAACATTACTGACGTATTTCTCAAGTATCGCTCCCAATTAAAGCGAGCGGTAAGTGGGATTGTAAGTTCTGATGAAGTGGATGACATTGTCCAGGAAACCTGGCTGCGTAGCTATGAAGCAGAATTGAAGCAGGAAATTCAGTTTGAAAAAACCTATATGCTGAAAACTGCACGGAACCTTGCGCTCAATCACGTCTCTAAAGCTTCTGAAAAGCACAACTTTTCCATGGAAGAGTTGGACGAGCAGGATGCTATTTTCGCCGGCATGCAACTGGAACGGCAGGTGGAAAGCAAAGAGCGTTTTTTGCATTTTTGTCGCGCTACTGACCATTTATCGCCAGAAGTAAAACGCGTGTTTTTATTGAAAAAGGTCTATGAATTGAGTCAAAGGGAAATTGCTGATTATTTGCAGATCAGTGAAAGTACCGTGGAAAAGCACGTTGCCAAAGGTTTACATCAATGTGCGAATTATTTGAAAACTAACCAGGCCACGGGCAGTGGCCGTAAAGATGAGAAGTCTGAAAAAGGAAAGCGAAGTGACCCCAAAAACAATCTTTCCAGCCTGTTCGGACGTGGTAAATAAGTTATGAATAAAGTGACCCCACTTATTTCTAAAGAGCAAATCCAGGAACAAGCCTGTGAATGGATTAGCCGGATAGATCGAGGTTTAGAAGATCGGGAGCGCAATCAGTTGCAGCTTTGGATTAAACAAAGTGATAATCATCAGAGTTCGCTGTTTGAAATGGCGGCTCTGTGGGATGATCTCAGTGTTATGCATGAACTCAGTGGATTGTTTCCCTTAGCTGAAAAATCGAATGCTGACGCCCAACAGAGTCGGGTATTCTTGAGTCGGCCCTTTATGGCTACCGCGGCCAGCTTTGCATTGCTATGCTCAATTATGTTTATGTGGATGCAGTGGCAACCCCAGTCCGATATTCCACAGCAAGTACAGGCGCAAAGTCAGGTACATGAAACCTCAGTAGGTGAACAAAAAACGATTGCTCTTGGAGATGGCTCATTAATAGCGCTGAATACTAACAGTGCGGTGGAAGTAAACCTGGGAGATAAAGTGCGCAGCATTAAAATACTCTCAGGAGAGGCTCACTTTGAAGTTGCACCCGATGCGAACCGGCCTTTTGTGGTTGCTGCGGGGCAAAACAAAGTAACGGCTATTGGTACGGCGTTTAATGTTCAATTGTTGGAAAACAAACGGTTTGAGTTGTTGGTAACGGAAGGCAAGGTATTGGTTTCTGAAATTAATCAGTCAATGCCGGATGATATTCACAAACTAAAAACAGATGATTTTAGCGCACTGGGTACCATCATGGTGTCTGGTGATACTGCGGTATTCGACGGGTTTTTCTCTGAACCTATGATCAGATTGTCGCTGGATCAGGTTCAGCGCAACTTGTCCTGGCAACAGGGCATGCTGGTCTTTCAGGGCGAAAGTCTGGAATATGCCATTGCCGAAATGAATCGCTATACTGCGAAACAATTTGTACTTAAGGACGAAGTGATAAAAGCCCGGCGCGTAGCAGGTTACTTTAAAGTGGGAGACACGGAAGGCTTGTTACACGCACTGCAAAACAACTTTGCGATTGAGCATGAGGTTGTGGGGGGTGTTATCTATTTAAATGCGGCGCAATCGCATTAATTAGCAAGCGTTTTCTAAGTTTTTTTGGTAATGTGCCAGCCATAAAAACGAAAAAAATAATTAAAATTGCCAGTATCCGGGAACGCAAATAAAAACTGTTATGAAGTATCGGGAGCTATTGTGTCAGGCTTCATAGCGGCTTTCGCCCGGATAAGAGTGGTACTTTACTCGCTGTGGTTCCTCTTAACGATTGTAATATCCGCTGCCGCAGGGGCAGAAGATAAGATTTTATTTAATATTCCTGCATTACCCGCACATGAAGCGTTAACTGAATTCGCATTACAAGCTAACACCACATTACTCTTTCCGTATGAGCTTGCTGAGCAAGAGCGCACCAATGCATTACAAGGCGAATACACCATCGAGCTGGGCATAGTGAAGCTCCTTGAAGGCACCGGGTTATATCCGGTGACCGATGTTCACGGGCAACTCAGTGTACGGCCAATCAGGCATGTGCCGGCCAGGTACGCAACCGCCAGACCCTTGTTAAACAGCGAACTTGAAACCGAGCGCTCCAGTTACAAAGTTGAGTTGCAGGAAACCTACATTGAAAAAATCGCCATCGTAGGTACGCGCACCAGCCCGCGTAATGCAATTGAATCGTCTGTGCCTCTGGATGTGATATCTGCCGCTGATATGCGCCGTCAGGGCAATACCGATATGTTGTCAATGTTGTCTAAGTTGATCCCGTCTTTCAACGTCAATGACCAGCCAATCAATGACGCCTCAACACTTATCCGTCCGGCAAATCTGCGGGGCATGGCTTCTGATCACACTCTGGTATTGATTAATGGCAAACGCCGCCATCGCTCTGCTGTTATCACGTTTCTGGGAGGCGGCTTGTCGGATGGCGCGCAAGGGCCTGACATTGCTGCAATCCCCATATCCGGCATTAAACAGGTTGGTGTATTGCGGGACGGAGCATCCGCACAATATGGCTCAGATGCCATTGCCGGGGTTTTGAACTTCACTCTTAAGGATGACAGCGAAGGAGGCATGTTTGAAAGTCGTGTTGCGCAATATTACGAAGGAGATGGCCAGGCACTGCAATTACTGGCCAGTCGAGGCTTTTCTGTGGGGGAAAATGGGTTTTTAAACTTAAGTGCCGAGTCAGTTCACAAAGAACCCACAAGTCGAAGCACACAAAGGCAAGACGCCGGTTTTTTGGCTGAAAACGGTTTGCCAGTAGCTGATCCCGCGCAAATTTGGGGCACACCGAAAACTTATTACGACGTTAAGGCAATGGCTAATTTGGGTATTGAGCTCGATGCTGAAAATCAATTTTACAGCTTTGCGAATATTGCTAAACGGAAGATAGAAGGCGGTTTTTTTTACAGAAATCCGCAGACCCGTTCGGGTGTCAATGCGATTCCTATTTTTGATGATGGCGACGTTACTGATGGCACGAATAACGAGTTTTTAACGCCTTCTGCCTACCGCTGGATCGTATTAGATTTAACCCCGGATGATGGTATGGCTTGTCCGCAACTGACCTATCAGGGGGATACGGTACTGCACTTAACACCTGAGTATCAGCAGGTGTTCGATGATCCGAATTGTTTTGCGTTCAACGAAATGTTCCCGGCGGGATTTACTCCTCAGTTTGGGGGCATTGTGGAAGATGGGTTTTGGGCTGCCGGTTTCACAGGAACTTTGTCAGGTGGTTGGGAATACGATATGAGTGCGGCACTGGGTTATTCGTCAGTGGATTATTTTCTCAGTCAGTCGGTTAACCCATCACTGGGACCCGACTCTCCGACCTCATTTAATCCTGGAGGGGCCAGACAAATCGAAAGGAGTGTTAACCTCGATCTAAAGAAATCCCTTGTTGTGGGTTGGTTTGATGAACTCAACCTTGCCACGGGGTTAGAATGGCGTCGGGAAACTTACCGTCAGGTTGCCGGGGATTATGCGTCATGGGTGACCGGACCTTATGCATTGACCGCCGAGACACGACAAGCTACCGGGTTAACTATTGGCTCCAATGGATTTCCTGGCTATCGTCCGGAATCTCAGGGCAGTTGGTCTCGCGGAAACTGGGCGGCTTATCTGGAACTCGAATCCTGGCTCAATGAAAATTTGCTGATTAATACGGCAGTGCGCTATGAAGATTACACTGACTTTGGAAATACCCTTGACGGGAAGTTGTCTTTTTTGGCACAACTGGATAGTTCGTTTGGGTTGCGCGGCTCGATAAACAGTGGCTTTAAAGCCCCCACAGTGGGACAAAGCAATGTGATTAATGTCACGACAGCATTTTACAATAATCAACTGCAGGACCAGGCGACCTTACCGCCAACACACCCCATCAGCCAACAGGTAGGAGCTACTCCGCTTGAGCCTGAAGAGTCAGTTAACGTGAGTTTTGGTTTGGTGGGACAATTTGCGAAACAGTTTTTCATTACCCTGGACTATTTTCAGATCAACCTGAAAGAACGTATCAGCACCACATCTGGTATTGCTCTGACCAATGAGGATTTGGCGGCGTTGGTCAGTCAGGGCATTGAGGACGCTGACCGTTTTTCTTCCATCAAGTTTTTTACCAATGATTTTGATACTCAAACGCGTGGCGTCGATTGGGTCATGAATTATGTCACCGATATTGAAGGGGTTCAGACGCAGTTTTCATTTAACTACAACTGGACCCAAACGGATGTGGAGCGCGTATCTTTATATACCAGAGCAGATATTAATGGCGATCTGGTGACGCAAGCCAACCTGACCGAGCAGCGCATTCGCATGATAGAGCAGAATATTCCCAGGCACAGAGCCTCACTGGCTATCAGCCAGACCTGGGATGATTTTAACACCTTACTGCGTTTTAATTATTACTCGGGTTACTACGAAGACCATCTTGATGCCTCCTCGGGGTTTGACATTTATGCTGGCTCTGAAGTCACAGTGGATATTGAGTTTGGTTATCAGTTTTCGCCCTCCTGGTCGTTGGTGGCTGGAGCGAATAATTTGCTGGATAATCGTCCTGACAGCAATCCCTGGTCAGGCAGAGCCGGGGCGTTATATCCCTCAACGTCCCCTATGGGTATTAACGGTGGGCTGTGGTACGGGCGTTTACTCTATCAATTTTGATGTTGTGAGATGAATTGCGCCAGCGCCTTATCTTCATAGTGGTCACTGGCGGCTAATCTTTCCCGTGTTTTAATTTGATCTGCTTCACTGCGATGTTGCCCAAGCTTAAACTTACCCTGCAGGTTACTCACTGAAATATGAAAGCTCACAATGGCCTTGCTGAGCCTATCGATATAGGCGTCATTATACACTGACTGGTGTTCTGTATGGTCAGGTTCGTAATGACTCAGCATACGCAATGCCACCAGTCGGTTTTGCTCTTCCGGTAGTCGGGCGATTGTGCCTGTTACATGCACTGTTGTGTAATTCCAGGTGGGCACAGCCGGGCCTTTTTCGTAATCGAGTCCGGAAATATAGGCGTGTGGTCCGGTAAAAATGCATAGAGCTTCACGACCATCAAAGCATTTGTAGTGAGGGTTGGCCCGGGCGACATGCCCCTCTAGCAGCAGTGTACCATTCTGGTTTTCTATCAGCGTTAACGGCACGTGGGTGGCTTGCAATGGCTCAGTGGTTGTTATGCTGGCAAAGGGATATGCCCGAATAAAATTCAGGCTTTGCGAGAGCTCTACGTTAAACGGTTTTGGGATATACATACTAAAAGCGCTTTTGCACAATAAGGCGTGGGATCAACATCGCGATTAACATCAGACTGTACAAACCAAACAGGATTATCATCCACTGCGGCATGGAAAAATGCAGGAACTGCCAGTCGATATTGCCACAATCTCCGGTGGCTGCAAAAAACGCGGGTAGCAACTCGTGCAGGGGCAAAAACGATGGGAAGTTAGGGACAATCTCACAGGAGGCGAAAAAGGGGTTAGGGTCCATCTGAATATCAACATGCTCTATGGCGATTAGTAACCCCCAAATTGCCGACAACCCCCAAAGCATAAAGCCAAACAGTCGGGTGGCGAAATGGTTGTAAATGAACGGCACCAAACCTGCGATAAGAATACCCAACATGGCGGTGCGTTGATAGATGCACATTATACAGGGGGCTAATCCCATAGAATATTGAAAAAATAGCGCGGTAATTTCAAACCCCAGGGCGCTTAGCCATAACGCACCCCAGGCACTTTTTTCATCGGGGAATTTGCTCAGTAGTTCCAGCACGGTCATTTCTCGTTATTTTTTGCGGTATTATAAGGGGCTACGTAAAAAAAAAGCACCTGTTAAAAGGTGCTTTTAGTAATAAAATATGTACTGGTGCTAATGTCCGGACACTTCACCCAATTCAGCGGAGTGATGGCTAATCCAACCCATTTCATAAAACCAGTCGGTCATATCGTACAAATTAAAGTAAACCGCTAACAGGCCAACAATCGTTAACACAACAGTGTAAGGCAACGCCATATACACCATCTTACCATAGGAAAGGCGCAGCAGTGGTGCCAGCGCTGATGTTAGCAGAAACAGGAAGGCGGCCTGGCCGTTAGGCGTCGCAACACTGGGTAAGTTGGTACCGGTGTTGATTGCCACTGCCAGCATGTCGTATTGGTCACGGGTAATTTCACCTGCTTTAAGAGCGTTGCCCACTTCGGTTATATATACCGAACCGACGAATACGTTGTCACTGACCATGGAGAGAACCCCGTTAGCCATATAAAACACCAGAAGTTGAGTTTTCCCTTCGAAGGTCAAAACCCACTGAATAACCGGGATAAATAGTTTTTGGTCGATAATGACCGCTACAATCCCGAAAAACACACAAAGCAGGGCGGTAAATGGCAGCGCTTCTTCAAAGGCATGGCCAATAGCGTGTTCTTCGATAACACCACAAAAAGCGGTAGCAAGCACGATAATGGACAAACCAATCAGACCTACTGCTGCCAGGTGCATACCCAGACCGATGACTAGCCACACCGCAATAATGGATTGAATAAACAGTTTCGCCCGGTCTTTATCTGTACGTTGTTCATCCAGGTGAGTACTGTAACTGACCAGGATTTCCCGGACCGCAGGTGACAACTGTGCACCGTAGCTAAATACTTTCGTTTTTTCCAGAATTGCGGTGGTTAACAGACCAAAAATAAACACCGGGATAGTGACCGGGCTCATGCGGATAAAGAATTCCAGGAAGCCCCAGCTCGCTTGCTGAGCAATGATCAAGTTTTGTGGCTCACCCACCATAGTCATAACGCCTCCCAGAGCAGTACCAACTGCGGCGTGCATCATCAGGTTGCGTAAAAATGCTCTGAAGTCTTCTAAATCATTACGGGTTGGATGATGCAGTCCGTCGTCATCTGTGTGGTCATGATCATGGTGAAAGGATTTTCCAGACGCGACTTTGTGATAGATAGAATAAAACCCGGTGGCCACTGCAATGATTACAGCGACAACGGTTAGCGCATCGAGGAAGGCTGATAAAATCGCAGAAGAGGCACAAAATGCCATTGAAAGTGCGACTTTACTTTCCAGATTAATGAGTAATTTAGTGAAGACGTGCAATAGCAGGTCTTTCATAAAGTATATGCCTGCCACCATAAACACCAAAAGTAATACCACCTCGATGTTGAGAATGATTTCATGGCGCATCATGTCAGGTGATGTCATTCCTATGGCTAAGGCTTCCAGCAACAACAGGCCGCCGGGTTGCAATGGATAGCATTTTAATGCCATCGCTAAAGTAAAAATAAATTGTAATACCAGTGCCCATCCAGCAATGTATGGATTCATACTAAACAGAAAGGGATTGATAACGAGAAACGCAATAATGGCCTTTTTATACCAGTCCGGGGCGTTACCCAGGAAGTTTTGGTACAGAGACTGAAGCAGATTTTGGGGCATTGAAACCGTTCCTTTTTTCATACTAAAAAGTTGATACCTGTTTTAGAGGTTGCCACGCAAAATTGCAAGCGATAAAACCTCTGAGCACCCAGTTTAATGTTTAATTAGCTGGTTTTTAAACAAAAAGTGTGAATTTTCGCTTTCTGTATAACCCGGTAAATAGCGCACAAATTTTCTACAGGGCAGGGCTAATCACTGCGAAATATGGGGGTTTTGGGTGGTTTACTTAAATTGCATGTTGATTCGCTGTGCATTCATTGTTAGCTTTAGCATATTAACTGGTATAACCTGTATCAGGCGCCAGGGAAAACAACGCCTTCCGGTTCAAATGAATCTAAAATGAGCAACATTATTTAATTCATGATTTGGTCGGTTAACTGATAACCGGTTGGTAATAAACGCCATAATAATAATTAGTGAGCGAGCTGAATGATTTACAAAGCGCAAAGCCCGGCAGGGTTCGCAGAAGAATACATTGTTGAATCAATATGGAGTGGACGTTTTCCACCCGGCACAATTTTGCCGGCCGAGAGAGAATTATCAGAGTTAATTGGCGTAACCCGCACAACCTTAAGAGAAGTATTACAACGTCTTGCCAGAGACGGTTGGTTGACGATTCAGCACGGCAAACCTACGCGCGTCAATGATTTTTGGGAAACCTGTGGACTCAACATATTGGAGGCGCTGGCAAGGCTAAATGAAGATGGCATCCCCAAATTGGTGGATGATTTGTTGGCGGCAAGAACCAATGTAACCAACCTCTTTATCCGCGCTGCGATTAAGAATGCCAGTGACAAGGTTGTGGCGTTACTTGAACCTCATTTGCGCCGGTCTGAAGAGATTATGGCTGGTGATGGCAAGTCTTTCGCTATTCTGGATTATCAGTTAACCCATGACCTGGCGTTAGCGTCTGATAATAAAGTGTATGTTCTTATGATGAATGGGTTTAAAGGTTTATACTCCCGCATAGGTGGCTTTTACTTTGACAGACCAAAGGCCAGAGAGATCGCGCTTAATTACTATTCACAACTTCTGGAATTGGCTAAAAATGCCGACTTTGAAGGTGTTCCGGCAGTAGTGCGTCAATACGGTATTGATAGCGGCAAGTTGTGGGCTGAAGTTCGCAATGATTTGCCCGCTGGTTTAGTCGACTAGTTGCTATAATGCCTAAAACTCGCATTGAGTTTTAGGCAAACCTTTCTAAATCCTCTTTTTTGCCTCTATACTTTTTCGCGTATTCTCTTTGAAAATTTAATTAAAACAAATAGCTAGGGTGTCTTCAGGGATCTTCAGGGGTTTAGTATGCGATTTCTAAAATATGTCCTTAAACTGTGCAACATCAAATAACGAATCAACCACAAACTGAGGATTCAACAAATGACTAAACTTGAAAACATTAAATCAAAAGTAAACGATGCTGAAGAATTTGCGCGCAAGATCTGGTTAGCGGGTCTGGGTGCTTACGGTAAGAGCCTGGACGAAGTTCAAAGCAACTTTGAAAAAATGAATACTGAAGCAACTAAAGTATTCGAAGACCTGGTAAACAAAGGCGAAGCTTTAGAAACCGAAGCTAAAGGTAAGTTCAAAGAAAAAGCTAACATCGAAGCTCGTGTTGCTGAAGTTCGCAAAAAGTTGGGTTTAGACAAGCAGTCTGACGAAGACAAGATTGCTGAATTGTCTGCCAAAATTGATGCTTTGACTGACGTAGTTGCTAAGCTGTCTGCTAAGTAATTAAATCTCCTGGCGGAGACAGTGTCTCCGCCAGATCTGTTTTGCTTACCCAAAAAAGACGGGAGTGTTTCATGAGTACTGTTAAGAACGTAGAAAAGGCTGGCCGTCAGTTTTGGTTAGCGGGTTTGGGGGCGTGTTTAGTTGGTAAAGAATACGCAGTTAAAAAAATGGACGAGTTGTTCGAAGGAACAAATTCCCTGGTGAATGGCGTGCTTGCCAAAGGTGCGACAATCGAAGGTGATATTAAAACTAAATTGCAGACTGGTTTTCAGCAAGACGAGAAAATACTCGAATTGCGTGAAAAGTTGGGTCTAAACAAGGAAAGCAAACAGGACAAGATTGTACGTTTGGCCGCGAAGGTTGATGCTTTGACTGAGATCGTAGCGACGCTATCGGTTAAAACCGAACAGGCAAAAAAAGTAGCTACGAAGCCAGCGAGTGACACTCAGGGCGCAGCTGCACCTACATCTAAGCCTGCTGCAAAGCGAACTACAACGCGTAAACCCAGAGCGACTACTGCCAGAGCTACGTCTTCAAAGGCTGCAGCAAAGCCGGCTGCTCGTCGTACAACGACAAAGAAGACAACCAACAGCAAAACAGACACTGAGTAGTAGATTATCCATTAGCTCATTGTGGATAATTCCTGCAACCCTCCCTACGCGGAGGGTTTTTTGTTTCTTCTCCCCAAGACACCCATCTTTTTTACAAGACACCCAGCTTAATTTGTCTCAAACAAATTTGATATAACGCTTTAATCCGTTTTGCTGTTCATTCGGGGTTTTGGTGGATTATTTTGCTGAGATTAAAGTTTTTGGGCGGGTGATTATCTAATTTGAATTTGTGCCCCAGAAAATTGCTCGCTGAAGCATATCGAAATCAGAATTAAGGCAAAGCCGGGCCCATTGTGGAGACTCAATCTATTGAAAGCGATTAATTAATGTTGGTTTAGCCCAATAATTTTATCGCACTGTTTATATCTCTGAGCCGTTTTAGTTTGTGTCGATGCCGGTAGGCCTCCAGATAAGACTCACTGCCCGCGGCGTGGTGAAAACAATCCTCAAATTGGGTGGTGAGCTCCTGCCATTGCATCGGTGTAATGTTGATGCGCTGCAGCATCGCGGGTACAGAACCGTCAATTGCCCCTCTTTTATCCGGCGCAATGGCTCTGCCGGTGATATCCACCAGTGCCAGGTAATCGGCTAATTGAAATGGCAGGCCGTGGGGCCTGTCATCGTTGTGACTTCCGACAAAAGGTGTCAGGTATTGCGGCGTTTTACCTGCTCTGGCAGCATTGATGCGATACTGAATACTGGTATGGTCAGATTGTTCCGGCGTTTTGGCAATACCGGCCCTGATTGGGTTTAAATCCACATACGCCATGCAGGCAGCAAGTGCCGCTTCATCCAGTAAAGCCTGGGATTTAAAACGTCCCTCCCAGAAGCGACCCGTACACTCATCTTCCCTGTTGGCCTCTCTGGCAATGTATTCGTTTAACGAGCGCATAAACCAGCTGATATCGGTGAGTCGTTGTCGCCAGACTTCAATGGTTTCCTCAAGGGTAGCCATTTGAGATTCAGGCATGTGTTGTCGCTGCACAGGGTTCAGGAACTGATGACTCAGCAATGTACCTTTGTGTAACCGGTGCCAGCGGTGAATCACTTCTTCAGTATCCCAGCTGTCTGACAAGGCTTTATGGATGTGTAAAACAAGGTGAGTGTGGTTGCTCATCACGGCATAGGCACAGACATCAATGGCGAATGTCTGAGATAAAAAATGAATCCGGTCCTGAACCCACTGACGGCGGTGTTCATAGCTGATACCGGTGAGTTTGTCCTGACCACACAAATAGGCCCTGCGCACACAGCGGGAAACACAATGGTAATAGGGGGTATCTTCAAGGCTGATTTGCGCCTTCCTGGCTTTTGGCATCTGGACTCCTCCTGAGTCTGATAAGAACTGCTTCTATTTTGCACAACTCGCTGAGTTTGAAAACTGTACCTAAGTACAGTTTTGATGCCTGAAGTATTGATGGCTGTCAGGACAATTTATGGTGGCTGTCAGGACAATTTATGATGGCTGTCCCATTAATTACGTTAATTGATTAGAGGTGGAACCACCCGCTGCTCCGTTGAGGAGATAGGGGTGCGAACAGCAGGGGTTCCGAAAAGTGAGGAGTTAAGCGGGGTTTACCTGCTCTGTTGGTTCTGCTACCGGGTTTGATTCGGCCTTTTTCCGTTGCACCAGCTTGTAAAATACCGGTGTAAGAATCAGCCCAAAAACGGTCACTCCGATCATGCCTGAGAATACTGCTACGCCCATCGCCTGACGCATTTCTGCCCCCGCTCCGGTAGACAGTACCATTGGCAAGACACCCATAATAAACGCGATGGAAGTCATCAGGATTGGGCGCAGACGCAATCTGCCGGCTTCTTTGATGGCCTGAAGTGTGGTCATGCCGCGATCTTCTAATTCCTTGGCAAATTCCACTATCAGAATGGCGTTTTTCGTCGCCAAACCTACCAGTACGATAAAGCCAATTTGTGTGAAAATATTATTGTCACCGCCGGAGATGATCACACCGGTCATCGCTGAAAGCAGTGTCATGGGCACAATTAGTATGATCGCCATAGGTAAACTGAAGCTTTCATATTGTGCAGCCAGTACCAGAAACACCAACAGTACAACTAGCGGGAAAACCAGCATTGCGGTATCACCGGCCAGTATTTGCTGGTAGGTGAGATCGGTCCACTCATAGTCCATTCCCAGGGGTAATGTGTCAGCCAGAATTTGTTCAATTTTTGCCTGTGCCTGACCTGAGCTGTAACCCGGTGCAGGGGCGCCATTAATTTCGGCACTGGTGAATCCGTTGTATCGCATGACTCTGTCAGGACCGGCACTTTGCTGGACATCAATGAAAGAACCCAATGGAATCATCTCGCCTAAAGCATTGCGCACTTTTATTTGTCTGATTTGTTCCGGTTCCTGGCGGAAGTTTTCATCTGCCTGAACATTTACCTGATAGGTTCGGCCAAACTGATTAAAGTCGTTGACATAAAGAGAGCCCAGGTAAGCCTGCATCGTAGTAAACACTTCATCGATATTCACACCCTGGCTTTTAGCTTTGGTGCGATCAAGGTCTACATCGAGTTGCGGTACGTTGACCTGGTAACTACTGAATACACCGGTGAGTTCAGGGGCCGCCCAGGCTTTTTGCATTACCTGTTGGGTAACCTGATACAGCTCTTCGTAACCCAGGTTTGCTCTGTCTTCGATCTGCAGTTTAAAGCCACCAATGGTGCCCAGTCCCTGAACAGGGGGCGGTGGGAAAATCGCTATAAACGCTTCCTGAATAGACGCAAACTTCTGGTTGAGTGAACCTGCAATAGCATTCGCAGATAGTTCTGCACTTTGGCGGTTTTCAAACTCATCCAGGGTAACAAAAACGATACCGCTACTGGAACTATTGGTAAAACCGTTAATGTTGAGGCCCGGAAAGGCCACCGCAGAAACCACACCTGGGTGTTGTAAAGCGATGTCAGACATCTCCTTAATAACCGCTTCTGTACGCTCCAGGGATGCGGCATCGGGCAGTTGTGCAAAAGACACCAGATACATCTTATCCTGACCCGGTACATAACCCGTAGGAGTGTCGTTGAATTGTTGCCAGGTCAGTGCCAATAAGCCGCCGTACAACAGTAAGATGATACTACTCAAGCGGATCAGTTTGCCAATACCATTGGTATATGCAGCAGAGCCACGGTCAAATACACGATTGAAAGGTACAAACACAAATCGTTGCAATAACTTATCCATCGCCCTGGTTAACCAGTCTTTCGGGGCATTGTGCGGCTTTAACAATAAAGCCGACAGGGCAGGGCTTAGTGTCAGTGAATTAATCGCTGATATGATGGTTGATATGGTAATAGTCAGGGCAAACTGTTTGTAAAATTGGCCGGTTAAACCGGACATAAACGCTGTTGGAATAAATACCGCCATTAAAACCAGTGTCGTCGCTACTATGGGACCGGTCACCTCTTTCATGGCCTGTTTGGTGGCATCGACAGGAGATAATCCTTCTTCAATGTTTCGTTCGACATTTTCCACCACCACGATGGCATCATCCACTACAATGCCTATCGCCAGTACCAAACCAAACAGTGAGAGCGCATTTAACGAAAACCCGAGCATCTGCATCATGGCAAAAGTACCTACCAAAGACACAGGCACGGCAGCAAGAGGAATAATCGACGCGCGCCAGGTTTGCAAAAATAGTACAACCACTAATACGACCAGCAGCACGGCTTCCAGTAGTGTGTTTACTACTGCTTTGATGGAGCCTCTGACGAAAACGGTTGGATCATAAACAATGCTGTAATCCACACCGTCAGGGAAGCTTTGCTTCAGCTCGGCCATACGGGCACGCACGTCATCAGAAATTTGAATAGCATTTGAGCCTGGAGCCTGAAAGACAGGTAACGCCACAGCTGGCTTATTGTTCAGCAGTGAACGCAATGAGTAACTATTGGCACCCAACTCAATACGCGCTACGTCGCTGAGACGCGTAATAGCCCCGGTTTCACTGGTTTTGATAATAATCTCTTCGAATTCCTGCTCATTGGCCAGACGGCCTTTTAAGTTGATCAACAACTGGAACTCATTTTCTCCGGTAGGTTGTGAGCCTAATGTTCCGGCGGCGGCTTGCTGGTTTTGTTCGCGAATTGCAGCCACAATATCACCGGGATTGAGGTTCAGCGCTGCAACTTTATCCGGGTCCAGCCACACTCGCATACTGTATTCGCCTGCGCCAAACAAGCGAACACTGCCCACACCTTCAATTCGGGCTAATTCGTCTTTGACTTTTAACCGTGCATAGTTGCTCAAATACAGCATGTCATAGCGATCATCAGGTGAGGTTAAGTGCACCACCATTGTCAGGTCGGGTGACGATTTTTCCGTAACCACACCCAGACGTTGTACTTCCTGAGGCAGCCGGGGCAGGGCGCGGTCAACACGGTTTTGCACCAGGGTCGTCGCTCTGTCGGGGTCTGTGCCTATGGCAAAGGTAACAGTAAGCGTCATTCTGCCATCGGCAGTCGCCTGAGAAGACATGTAGAGCATGTCTTCTACGCCGTTAATCTCCTGTTCCAGCGGCGAGGCTACCGTTTCCGCAATAACTTTCGGGTTGGCGCCGGGGTAATTGGCAGTTACCACCACGGTTGGCGGCACTACGTCAGGGTATTCGGTAATGGGTAACTGCCACACCGATAGTGCACCGGCGATAAAAATCAGCAGTGACAATACGCCACTGAAGATGGGCCGATGAATAAAAAATTGTGACAAATTCATGTTAACCCCCAATCACAACAGTGTCTTGTTGCTGTTGCGCCAGAGTTGGGCGCTGTCGGTTTTCATCAATAATTTGTTGCATAACTTGCAAAGATTGCAGTTTGGCTTGTTCGGCCATTGGCACTTCTTCAGGCGTCACCGCTGAACCAGGGCGAACTCGCTGCAGGCCATTAACGACAATACGTTCACCCGCTTGCAGGCCCGATTTGATTATCCGCAAACCATTGACTTTCTCACCCAGAGTCACGGCACGGTATTGGACTTTATTGTCATTGTCTAACACCAAAACAAACTTGTTGCTCAGGTCGGTTCCAATGGCTTTGTCATCAATTAAAATACCGTTATAGCTGGCGCTTCCTACCAGCTTGAGTCTGGCAAATAGTCCAGGAATAAACTGTCCATCATTGTCGAACACGGCTCTGCCACGGATTGTTCCGCTGCTGGGATTCACTCTGTTGTCCAGAAAGTCGATGTGCCCCTGGTAAGGGTAATCTTTGTCGGAGGCCAGCCCCATTAACACCAGATTTTCATGCTCTCTGGAGCTGGGTCTGCTACCTTCTCTGGCCAATTTGACATAATGCAAATAGGTTTGTTCATCGGCGTCAAAGTAAGCGTAAACTTTGTCAGTCGATGCCAGGTTAGTCAGGACAGACTGACCAGCTGTTACGTAGTTTCCTTTGGTAAAGGTGGCACGGGAAACCCGGCCAGAAATTGGCGCTTCAACGCGTGTATAGCTCAAATTCAGGCGCGCCAATTCCAGCGCGGCGTCCACTGAACTGACTCGCGCTGTGGCTTGTTTTAATTGCGCGCGGCGTGAATCTGCAATTTCCTCAGAAATGGCGTTTTTAGCCAACAGATTTTCAGCGCGTTTGGCTTCTGAAATCGCCAACTCTTTTTGCGCATGAGCGTTCATCAGCTCCGCTTCCAATCGGCGAACTTCAGCTTTAAAGGGTTTGTTTTCGATAAAAAACAACGGCTCTCCGGCGGTAACAATATCGCCTTCTTCAAAGGCTACAATGTCAATATAACCAGAAACACGAGGTCGCAATTCTACGTTTTGCGGTGCTTCCAGTCGCCCGGTAAATTCATCCCACTCGGTAAGACGGTGTTCAATCACCTCGGCCACCGAAACGGAGGGTGCCGGTGGTGCGGTGTTTTCTTGTGCGTGAGTGCCGCAGGCGCTGACAACAGCAGCGGTGGTTAATGCGACAGTGACTTTTATCCAGTTGCTAACAGTCATGATAATGCTCCTCAACAAATTCTGACCGGCGCATTATGGGTCTATACTTAAAATAAAAATAATTATAAGATTGTATGCAATACATTTATTTTTGTGATGCTTTTGGCGATTGCCGGGAGAACAGTGATGCGAAATCAGGAACTGAATTTATTGATGGTTTTCGATGCCATTATGACAGAAGGCTCGATAACCCGTGCAGCTGAACGCTTGTCGATGACCCAGCCTGCGGTATCAAATGCGGTATCCAGAATGCGGGTGGTGTGGAAAGACGAATTGCTTATCAAGGAAGGGCGATCTATCAATCCGACCTTGTACGCCCGCAATCTTTGGTCACAAATTCGCGAGCCCCTGCAGGTTTTGGGTAACGCCGTTGCCCCGGAAAACTTTAATCCCGCCACCTCGAATCGAACATTCCGACTGGCAGTAGCTGACGCCATGGTGGATATAGTCTGGAAACCACTGAGAAAAATTATTGAAACCGAAGCGCCGGGTATCAATATTCATGCTATTCCATATACTATCGTTAACGGGGAACAGGTGTTGGTTGATGCTGAAGTGGACTTAGTAATTGGCACTATTACCAGTGGCGACCCCTCCATTATCAGAACCGAGTATCTGTATACGCCTAAATACGTATGCATCATGCGCCCCGGACATCCACTGGCTAAGGCAAACCTGACCGTTGAAGAATTTGCGGCTGCAGAGCATTTGTTGGTGTCTTTATCCGGTGACGTAACCGGATATACCGATCAGGTATTAGCACAGCATGGCCTGAAACGTCGTATTGCTATGACGGTGAATCACTTTTCAGCGGTGGCCGATTTGATTGCCGAGAGCGATTTAATTTCGGTGGTGCCACCAACGGCTTTAGAAAAGGCTATTTTTAGCGGTAAGCTGGCCGTTACTAAAACGCCGGTGGAAATTCAGGGGGCTCAACTTTGTAACCATTGGCATAAACGTCAGGAAAAAGACGGTGGCTTATGTTGGTTACGGCATCATGTTAGTCACATGATAAAGTCACACGCTGAACGGCATTTTGAAGAGCTTAAAAAGCGCTTTTGCGGGGCAAAAGCGGCGTAAATCTGTCGCGCAGAACAGCGCGATTAGCCCGCTTTTACCAGCCGCAATCCGGATTGACCAGACAGTAGTTGCTGCTCGCGCTTTTTCAGTAGTTTGTTGTATTTTCTGAAGGTTTTGCTTATCTGAGTGTTGCGTCTGATGTTGTCCATTTGTGGCCAGGTTGCGCGTTCCGCGCTGTCTATGAGATCCTGAATTGCGCCAACCGTTGGATTGGAGAAAATCTTGGCGATATTGCGAACACTGCGTTGCGGCAAGATGTTGATATCGCCCACGTATTGCTGTTCTATGATTGATCTTACTTTGTGAATTCCCAGTTTTAAGGCTCGGTTATCTATGGCGTTTTCAACCATATCAAAGGCGTAAATGCTGTTCACTTTCGCCAGATTAAACAGGTGGCGCTTGGTAATAGAGTACCAATCGTGAGAATGTTTTTTGTTGCGGGATAAAAAGGGCACGGCGATCGGATTTGTTTGACTAACAATACTGTGGTTTACACCATAAAGTCTTGCCAGACGCTGAAACGGCATATCGGCCATGATAGAGCCATCGCAAAACTTGCGGTTTGGAATGTAAGGTACGATTTGACCACTGGCTGTTTTAGCCCGCAGTTGCACCGGGGAATACACCATCGGTATAGCGGTTGAAGCTCTGACCGCCATCGTGATAATGGCATTTGGCGATGTTTTTTGATTCAGCAGTCGAGAATATTGGTGCAGATCAGCGGGTGACACGGTAATAGTGATCTTGCGTCCGGTCTTTTTGAAAGCTTCTTCAAAGGTCATATCACCAAACAGTTCTATCAGCGCATTTTCCAGATTGGTACTGTCCAGCAATCCGTCCTTACCAAGCCCTTGCCACACAGACCAGCTGCGAAACCTTTCAAAAATTGATTGTGCAGTAAGAACGTCTTTTAATTCGTCGTCGGTACGGGTGCCTACCAGCCCGGTGATAATCGATCCGGCACTGGCACCACTAATAATGTTGGGCATTAAGTCTTCTTCCACCAACGCTTTTACTACACCGCAGTGAAAAAAGCCTAGTCCGGCACCGCCGCTCAGCATTAGGCAGGATTTACCAAAGGCATAATAAGTTTCTTCGAAGAATGACAGTTTTTCGTAGAAGTCGATATCGTTTTCATCGGCATGATAAATCATGCTCAGGGCTTCACAGACCTCGTCGAGAAATTCCTGAATTAGGTTTTTAGTACCGATCTTGCAGTAATTATTTAACTCGGGATTGGCGATATTCCCCAAATTGCCATGGATACCTTCATGTAAAATAGACATCAGGCCGGCGGGATCGCCGTGCTGGCGGGCGAACTTAAGTCGTTCAACGCGTTTGCGTATCAGGCGATAATCATAGCCGCGATCTCGGTCTTTGGCTTTCCATTCATCAGCCCCCGAAAGCGCATCATGTGCCAGGCAGGCCTCTTTGTACTCCTGATAAGAAGATGCATGCTCAATGGCTTCTTCAATTTTACCCAGCGTCAGTGGTCTTTGCATAAATCTCGATCTACTACTTCGATATTGCACCAATATAAACTAATAATTTTAGAAAAGGCTACCAAATCCGTAAATTTCGTTAAAAATCGGTTAACAAGCCAGAAAGTGCCTCTAAAATCCGGTAAAAATGCTAACCGTTAAATGCTGTATAAGGTCTATTTTACATTCTGTACGGCAAAAAATGGTTTTTAGATTGACCATTCTAATCCCAATCGTTAGCCTGTCGCTCAAGCTCAATAAAAACAATATTAAACAGTCATATACCCATGATGGAATTCGTCCAGGAACACTTTATGCTTCTGCTGATCCCCCTTATCAGCGCAGTTGTTGGATGGTTTACAAACTTTCTTGCGGTAAAAATGATGTTTTATCCGATAGAGTTCATCGGCATTAAACCTATATTTGGCTGGCAAGGGCTTATTCCTATGAAGCGCCGTGAAATGGCGGAAATTGAGGTGGAACTGGTGCTGGGTAAGTTGCTCAGTGTTCAGGAGATTGCCGATCGTCTGGATCCCGACGAAATCAGTAAAAACATTCACCGACGTCTCAAGCAGGTTATCCGAAAAATCGTGAATGATGTGATGCAGGAAGCTGCACCCACGGCCTGGGCAGGATTGCCGGCGCAAGGTAAAAACCTGGTGTATGCCCGCATAGAGATGGACATTCCCAATGTGGTGCGCAAAATCATCAGCGACTTTAAGCACAATGTCACAGAGATTTTGGATATTAAAGAGTTGGTGGTGACGCAGTTGGTAAATAACCCCAAACTCATCAATGAAATTTTTCTCAGTGCCGGAGAAAAAGAATTTCCATTTATTGAAAAGTCGGGATTTTACTTTGGCTTTTTATTTGGCATACCAACGATGATTTTTTGGCATTTCTATCCCTTGTGGTGGATCCTGCCCTTGGGAGGCCTGGTTGTGGGATATGCTACTAACTGGATCGCTATCAAAATCATATTTGAACCTAAAAATCCCATCAAAATAGGTCCGTTTACACTTCAGGGCATGTTTTTAAAACGCCAGGAAGAAGTTGCCAGAGTGTATGCTGAGATTGTCGATAAAAAAGTGATGAATTCGGAAAACATCACCGACATCGTATTACATGGCTCGGGTTCAGATAATCTTCTGGAACTCATCGAATTACACGTTAACGACGCAATTGAACGTTATGTCTCTATTACGCAACCATACTTTGCGTTAGGCGTGGGCTCCGCAAACTATTACCGGATGAAACAACTTGCGGCCCGCAGGCTGTTCGATAATACCGGCAAATACATGTTGTACGCCTATGAATATGCGCATGGTGCTTTGCGTATTGGCGATGATTTATGTGAAAAAATGCAGGCGCTATCGCCGGAGGAGTTTGAAGGCGTATTACGGCCTGCCTATCAGGCTGATGAATGGAAACTAATTGTGACCGGCGCAGTACTGGGTATGGCGGCCGGATTCTTCCAAATCTACTTTATTTTTAACCAGGGTTAATATCCGGGGTTTTGTTATTTGAATTCCAAATAGCGCTGACTGTGCAGTTATCAAGAATACTCGTATTAATAACGTGATCTGTAGACTTGCCTTTACTGCGATGGAGCCAACAGCATCATTGAGGCTGGTTCACAAAAAGTTGTTTTTTTCGCAACTGAACTGCGAACATACACTTGCAATTATACAGTTTGAGTTATAACTCAAAGCCAAGCCTTGTCAGAAAGCCTGCTGCCATAGTTCGCAACTGCTCGTTGTTTGTATCTGATTTTGAAAAGATGCTAATGCCATTCATATAAACAAAGAGTAAATAGGCAGCAATTTTAGGATCGGTGTCCTGGGGCAGTTCTTTTTGATCTATGGCCTGTTGCATCACCTTTGTTAGCTGCACTTTGAAATCTTCAAAGATCTTTTTCATTTCGTGCCCAAGAGTATCATTCCTGTCGAGTAGTTCGTTGAAACAAGTCGCAGCCAAACACCCCCGATTTTTACCCTCAAAAGAGTATCTGGAGGACGCTTCTGTCATAACCCGGAGTAGTAGCGGTCCTATTTTTTCGCCCTGCTTAATATCAAATAATGCGTACTCTGGACTTGAACGTATGTAAAGTCGCAACACTTCTAAAAACAAGACGTCTTTATTGCCGAAAGTATTGTAGAGACTTGCTCTGGTTAGGCCTGTTTCTTTTGCTATCTCTTTGAGGGATAGAGACATAAAGCTTTTTTCCCAAAACAAATTTAATGCAATTTCTAAAATTTCTTCTCTGTCAAAAGTTACTGGTCTGCCGCGTTTGTTCACTAAACCTTCTTTCTTCAACTGTAGGATTGTTCGTCTAACCTGTGAATTTAACATAAATGTAATGGTAAGCATGAATTTATATACGCAGGTATTCAAAGCTGCGGGTATTTATCAGTTGACAGTCAGCTAATCCTATATATATTTATACACATGTGTCTAAAAATGCGTGAGGCATACAGAAATGATATTCACTCACGATGTCGGCAAGTCGATTAATACTCTCGGGTGAATATCGATTCTTCAAAATTCAATATATTTAACAGTCATTTAACGGTACTCAATTGTAATCGAGAGGACACCTCATGTTCGGAGATAACGCTAATGAATAAAAAACAGCCTCGCAGAAATCAGATGTTGGGGGCTTCAATACTGGGGCTATTGTCAATGGGGGACGCATTGGCTGCTCCACCAGTGGCTCATGAAGATAGTTTCAGTACAACGTTTAACTATCCTTTAACTTTGTACAGTTCGGATTTATTGACTAATGATGAAAAAAGCTCTGATGAGGAAATGCTTAACATCGAATGGGTTGGTGATGCTGAACATGGGCTGGTTAACAAAAACGAAGCGTCGGGTACGATTGTTTTTACTCCTGACGAAGGGTTTACCGGAACGGCGACTTTCCGATATGAAGTGTTTGGCATGAATGGGGAATCTGCATTAGGAATGGTACTCATCGATGTTGCCCCCAACTCAGCACCAGTGCCCGTTGACGATGTTTTGGAAACCCCTAGGAATACTGAATTACGTATATCGGTGATTGAGCTCCTCGACAATGATATTGAGCATGATCCTGAACAAATTATTGAAATCATTGACATTAACGAAGTTAACGGGGGACAAATCCAAAGAAGAGAGGATTTAGGTGAGATACATTTTTCACCATCTCAGGACTTTTACGGTACTGCTGGTTTCACCTATCGAATTACTGACAATTACGGTCTTAGCAGTGCAGTCAGCGCCAGAGTAACCATAAACATCAATAGCAATAATGCGCCGACTGTCGTTAATGATGAATTTGTGACTTCCAGAAATGTCCCTATAGAGATTAGCGTTCAATCACTTTTGATGAACGATTCTGATCCAAATACTGGCGATATCCTGACAGTGAATTATATCGATGACTTGATCGAAAATGGCATTCCTGTGGAGTATGGCGATCCAAATGCAGGCACAGTGTCATTGGATATGCTTGCGGGGTCGATAATGTACACACCCGGTCACAACGTCACCGGAAGCGCAATGTTTACGTATGGCGTGACAGACCAATATGGTGGGCTGGGGTGGGCCCATGTAACGGTAGCGATAAGTGAAAATGAAGAACCGATAGTTCAGGATGACGAATTTAGTACTCAGTTAAACACACCGCTAATAATCAGCTTTGAGAGTCTGCTTAATAACGATTCTGATCCTAACATTGGTGATTATCTCGAGGTTACCTATGTCGACGATTTGGTACAAAACGGCATTCCATTAGAGCATGTCACCGAGAATTCGGGATCGGTCGTTCTGAATACTAATGATGAAACGGTGACTTTTACGCCTGCGGAAAATATGTCCGGAGTGGCCAGCTTCGTTTACGGGATATCCGATCCCTTGGGAAGTATGGCCTGGGGACAGGTTACCATTCATGTTGAAGAAAACACCCCACCAGTATTGAGAAATGATCATCTTATTTTATCTGGTAGTGACATTTCATATATCCATGCCTCAGAGTTCCTGGAGAACGACACCGACGCTAATTTGGGAGACCAAATATGGCTGAATTATTTTGATGATTTGACAATCGGGTCGATGTCCTTTTTTGAAGAGTACCAGACTTTGGTATTTGTGCCGCCTGCGAATTCAAACGGAGCTACCGGTTCAGTTATTTATGGTGGGCATGATAACGCTGGGGCAATGCAGTGGGCTATTGCTCAGTTAACTTTAGATGAGCAGGCGCCGCAGCGAGATTTATTGGCCTTAACTGAAATTTTAGGAGAGGAACCTAATTTCACTGGCATAGAACCAGGAGAGCCCGGCGAACCAGGAGAACCGGGAGAACCGGGTGAACCGGGAGAACCGGGAGAACCGGGAGAACCGGGTGAACCGGGAGAACCGGGAGAACCAAGAGAACCGGGAGAACCAGGAGAACCGGGTGAATCCCTTGTTTTGGTGAGGCCGACCTTATCGGCACACTTAAACGGCAATAGCATTGATTTAGAATGGGATCACGTGGAAGGAAGAGGTGATTACCGCATTCTGTATTGGAGAGACAATGAAAAACCCTTCATTATTTTGACCGGCGAAACAAGTTACTCGATAAATGATTTTGCGGTCGAACATGTTGTAAGTCGCTACTGGTTCATTGTGGAAGCTTATGATGACCTGGGCAATAGCGTTTTTAGTGAAGCTATTCAAATATCCCAATAAATCGAGCACAAGAGATTAAAAATATGAGTAACTATTTCATGATACGTTTTTTGAAAATTACTTTAGCGGTATTTTTTACTACAACAAGTGCCTATTCTGCTGAGTACCCGCCCAATATTGACTATGGGAACAAAGGTACCTTTATTGCAAAAAGGGCTGTCGAATATGGGCGCGCTGCTAATTTGACAACATTGGGGCCTGTTCTGGCCAGTATCCCTGAAGCTCCCGGAAGTTCTCATGTAGGTTTACAAAACGGGGTTCAATATCACTCTACGGTATGGGATTTATCAAATCTAACAAACCCAACCCTGATTGTGGACCTGACTTCTGCGGCAAATGACGGAAGAACTACCAATGCGATGCCTGTAGATGCGCATGGTACCGTTGTTCGATTTCAGGATGGTATTGACTATCTATTCCTTGGAGCAAGTGAGTATTTGACATTTGATCCGAGCTTTAGCAATGCCGCTGAACAGGTCGCTGTTGAATCAGAGACCTGGAATTTTGGATGGGGCCCTGATCCACTTGCCTATTCTACAATGACTTCTCCTTTTCACATGAGAAACTATTGGGAATACGGGTTCGATACCTCAGGTTTGTATTCTATTCGTGATCCTTCGCAATTTTTAGATACCGGAGGGGAAACCGAGTGGCTAGGTCGTTCTGAAAACGTTCCATGGTTAGGCACGCCACTGGTTTCCTGGGATCACCTTGGTTTGACTGGCGTGACCGGATTTAGCTTTATGATGGGCGAGCTGTTGGTGGTCGCCTCTGATCAGCAGTCTACAGGCCTGGCTGTTTACGAGTTATCTGGTTACAGGGAAGGAGTGAAGCCAAGACTTTTAAGTCGATTTCAACCTGTATTAACTGAACCTGATGGTCATCAGGCAGGGATCGGAGGTTACTGGGTCGAACCTTATGGCTCAAAGAAAGTCGTTTACGCGGCACGAGAACGCAGAGCACTGAATAGACATTATCCTGCGATGTTTGTCGTTGATTTTACGAACCCTCGTGAACCGGCGCTAACATGTGAAATCTATTTCGATCAAGAAGACTCTGAACTCAATACCCGAGACGGTGATTATTCGAGTGATCCAATGTATATCTTCTTTCAGGATCAGTATGCGTATGTCGATCATTTTCAGGTTGATATACACGCTTGCGAAGATGCCTACGAGGACGGTTCTATTTCCAACGCTGAATTTCAAGAAGTCGTGTACAAATTTGAAGATCTCGCAAACGGTTGTGATGCCAGTCAATATTTCAGACCGCTGGGCCAGGTAGGAGTATTTGGGGGATATGATTTTTGGGTTACGCCTGATACAAACGAGCAAGGTATGTGTTTCTTTGTCACGGATGATGAACCAGATACACGGGCTCCCTATATTTCAGGGCATCGTCCATTACCTGGTCAAACAAATTTCCCTGTTGATGGGTTTATACACTTACATATCCCGGAAACGCTAAGAACGGAAACACTGGCTGAGGCAATAAGACTGATTGCGATTGAGGAGGATGGCAGCGAGTCTGTTGTTAGTTTCCGCCATCAGTTGAGTCACACAGGGACTATTTCAATTTGGCCTGTGAACCGGATCGATAAGGGCCGAGGATGGTTAGAGGATGAGTTAACCTATTTGAATCCAGACACGACATATCGGGTTGAAGTTTCAGGAGTTCAGGACTTCATGGGTAACACCATGACACCTTATCAGTTCACCTTTACCACTAACGATGGTGGTTTTCCCAGCAATGAGCCTGAAATTGTTCAGGGACCAGCGCCTACTTATGCATCTGAGCCTTATTTTCCCAACCATTCAGGTCAAATTACCTGCCCGGTTGAACCTGTTGATGCATCAATTTATGACCCTGTTTGGGTTGTTAATCAAAACAATGACAGTGTATCAATAATCGCTCAAAACACCGATGAACTGACGTTTGAAAAAAACCTGGAGCTGATTCGAGAAATCAAACTGGATTACGAATCACCCACTTCTGTGACGAAGGTCGCTGATTTCTATGCAGTAACCTATAGAGACGATGATAAAGTTGTCTTTTTCGATGGGCTTGGTATGCCACAGTTTTCCGTAGATACCGGGCATGGCACACAGCCGGTATCATCAGTCAGTAACGGAGACGGGATTTTGTATGTTTCCCTATACGGCAGCGGCGAAGTCATCAAGATCAACTCAGTTTCCGGGCAGATAGCAGAACGATTATCCGTTGGTCCTTATCCCAAAGCTATGGCGATGCGAGGTGACAGGATTCTCGTCACCCGATTCATATCAGAGACTGATTATGGAGAGGTATATGATATTGACGTCAATAGTGAAGAAGTAGATGGGCGGGACATGTATTTACGTCGAGTTATCCAGGTGAATAAAGTGCTTGTTCCTGATGATATTGATCATGGTAGTGGTGTTCCAAATTATTTATCTGGCATCGTTATAGACAGAGGCGGAGCGCATGCTTACATCTCAGCAACCAAAGCGAATACTGATCGCGGATTAACCCCGCGTAACGAAGACGCCAATATCGCTTCGCTGGTTCCTCTTGATGATGATAATACAGTGAGGCCAATGATAATCAGTCTTCGACTCGGAGAGACAGGGGATGAAGAACCGGCAGCTTTACCACAATTTCGTGTCAATATTGATTCAAATATCGACCCAACTTCAAGAGACAATACGATTGACCTGGACAACAGTGCAGATCCTTCCGCCATAACTTATTTACCAAACCCAGGCATTCGCGTTACTGCAATGCAGGGAAATAACATGGTGATTGTTGAAGATTTGGTCGCAAATTCAAGGACGCAGTTTAATACCGGAGCGGCACCTCAGGGCATGTGTTCTACTTTGAGAACGCTTTATGTAAAAAATTTCGCAGACAGAACCGTCAGCGCTATTGATATATCTCATTACCTTTACTCCGGAAGGCTTAATCCGAGGGTAGATACTATCTCTACAGTAACAGAGGAGGTATTAAATGATGAGGAACTCCGTGGATTACAGGTGTTTTATCACTCTTCTAAACCGCAGATGGGGCATGAAGGTTACATATCATGCGCTTCTTGCCACAATGACGGTGGACACGATGGACGAACCTGGGATGTAGCGCATCTGGGAGAAGGGATGAGAAATACAATGTCTCTTAATGGCGCCAAAGGTGTACGCTTTGGAAATCTGCACTGGAGTGGAAACTTCGATGAAGTACAAGATTTTGAACTGCAAATTGAGCAACTAAATATGGGTGAAGGATTGGTTGAAGGCACGACCTTCAGAGAAGGAGACACTCCTTTGTCTTTGCGTACAACAGGGCTCAATAGTGATTTAGATGCATTATCAGCCTACGTACATAGCTTAGGGAAAAGTAGTGTAAAACATTCTCCATATCGCACTTATACCGGAGAACTTACGGATTCTGCAATGCGCGGGCAAATAATATTTCAGTCGGAAAATTGTGGCAGCTGTCATACTGGCAGTGCTTTTCGCGATGGTAGGATGCATGATGTAGGGACTATTACAGAGCGTTCCGGAAACCGGTTAGGTTCAAGAATCTCCGAAATCAGAACGCCAACACTCATTGAGTTATGGGACTCAGCTCCGTATTTTCATGATGGAAGTGCTCAAACATTAGAAGCGGTGTTTGAAGTTGGCACACACCAAAGAGAACTTAATTCAGAGCAGTTACAAGATTTAATTTCTTTTTTGCTGTCGATTGATCGAGAAATGTTTATTGATGATGATGCGAGTTTTCCTGAGTAACATCAGATATTGTTAATATCGGCGTGTGCTTTTTTGGGGCTACATTCAACAAAAAAGTACGCGGTCTTTTTTACACTAAGTATAATTGCAGGTAACGCCCAGAACCATTGCCAGCAACTTGAAAAAGCAGGGTTTACATAGTCGGAAATTAAATTATCACTCCTGCCTCAACTCCATCGACAGACACTGCAAGTCAGGTATTCCAAGCGTTTTTCTAACTGTAAATAAAAGCAAATTGCGGCGTTCTGCTCCCTTTCAAATTTTAACGGGGTGCCTTAGTGTCCCTGAAATAGCGTAAATTTTTGTTAATTTAAAAACTAAAGCCACAAGTCAAAACAACTGCTTAATGTTTCAACATTCAAACCATACAGGCTGATCTGATCAGGCTGAATCGCGTACCATTGAGTTAATCGCAATAACCTGATGTTTTTTGATGACCACACTGTATTGGCTACGTAATGACCTGCGGCTGTCGGATAACCCGGCGTTAAGCTATGCCGCTGAGCAAGGTACTGTCCTCCCGGTCTATATTCTGGACAAGCGTATATCCCGGCAAATGGGGGCGGCGTCGCTGAGATGGCTACATGACTCGCTGGAGAGTATAAACAAAGATTTACAGGGAAAACTATTAATACTTGCCGGTGATCCCCAGACTCTTATTCCGGATGTTGTACATCAGTACGACATCGAGAATGTAGTGTGGAATCGCCTGTACGAGCCTGAAACCGTGGCCCGGGACAGTGACATCAAAAAGCAACTGCTTGAGCAAGGCGTACAGGTCAGAAGTTTTAACGCAAATCATCTGTGGCAACCCACCGAAATTGCTAAAAAAGATGGCACCCCTTACAAAGTCTTTACCCCCTATTATCGCAAAGGTTGCCTGGTTGCAGGGCAACCTCGCTTTCCTCTGGCAAAACCTGAGGTGTTAAAGCTGCTGCAAGCCGATGGCGGACTATCTGTCAGCGAATTAAACCTGCTGCCAGCCGTTAATTGGGATGAAAAAATGATGTCTTACTGGCACCCTGGGGAAGCCGGAGCCAAAGAGTTACTGGCTGATTTTCTGGCCGGTCCATTGTTTAACTACAAGAATGAGCGCAACTTGCCGGCCGTGAGGGCGACTTCGCGATTGTCACCGCATTTGCACTTTGGTGAATTGTCACCTAATCAGGTGTGGTATGCGATAGTGGATAAATGCAACATTGAGGGTGTGGCACTGGATAGCCCTGATGTGGATTGTTATCTGTCGGAATTGGGCTGGCGTGAGTTTTCTGCTTATCTGCTGTTTCATTTTCCGCAGATGGTGACGCAAAACTTCAACGAAAAATTCGACAAATTTCCCTGGCGAGCAGCACCACAGCATCTGCAAGCCTGGCAAAAAGGGCAAACTGGCTTTCCCATTGTTGACGCGGGAATGCGTGAGCTATGGGCTACAGGTTATATGCACAATCGGGTGCGAATGATTGTAGGGTCGTTTCTGGTGAAAAACCTGTTGCTCGACTGGCGTCAGGGGGAAGCCTGGTTTTGGGACTGTCTGATGGATGCCGATTTGGCCAGCAACGTTGCCAGTTGGCAATGGGTTGCGGGTTCTGGTGCTGATGCAGCACCTTATTTCAGGATTTTTAACCCGGTGACACAGGGCGAAAAGTTTGATCCCGACGGAGACTATGTCAAAACCTGGTGCCCGGAGTTAGGCAAAGTACCGCCCAAACTGGTGCATAAAATCTGGGAAGCGGATGCTAATCTGTTGAGCGCCTGTGGGGTAAAACTAGGGCAAAATTACCCTAATCCAATCGTCGATCTGAAAGCGTCACGGCAGCGGGCGCTGGATGCATTTGCAGATATGAAAGAGGCACAATAAAGCATGACTCAGCAGGGGGCCAGACGCAGGGCTAAACTGTGTTTAGTGCTGGGTGACCAACTTACGCACGACTTGCCCGCTATACAAGGTCTGGACAAAAGTGTTGATGTCATTTTGATGGCCGAGGTCAGAGAGGAAGCCACCTACGTAAAACACCACAAAAAGAAAATAGCCTTTATCTTTTCGGCAATGCGTCACTTCGCTTACGAATTAAGCGGCAAGGGTTTCAGTGTTTTATATCGCAAATATGATGATGCCAATAACAAAGGCTGTCTTTTTGCTGAGGTGGCGCATTTGCTAAAAACCAGGGATTTTGCCGAAGTTATTCTGACTTTTCCCGGAGAATATCGCCTGTATGCCGATATGCAGCAATGGCAGGCAAAACTTAAAACCAGAGTGACGATTAAAGAAGATACGCGTTTTCTGGCTGATAAGGCGTTTTTTACTCAGTGGGCGAAAGGCAAAAAACAGTTGCGCATGGAGTATTTTTACCGGGAAATGCGCAAAAAGCACCGGATTTTAATGGACGCGGAGCAGCCCGAGGGCGGTAAATGGAATTATGACACACAAAACCGCAATAAGTTGCCGGATGAGGTGCAGGTACCCGAGCCCGATAAGTTTACGCCTGATGCTATAACCGAAGAAGTACTGGCGCTGGTAGACGAGCAGTTCGGGTCACATTTTGGGGATTTAAAACCGTTTTCTTTTGCGGTTAACCGGCAGCAGGCGTTAGTTGTTTTAAACGCCTTCATCGAGCAACGACTCCCGAATTTCGGCACCTATCAGGATGCCATGAAACAAGATCAGGATTGGTTGTTTCACAGTCACCTGAGTTTTTACCTCAATGTCGGGTTGTTAACCCCCAGGGAAGTAATCAAAGCCGCAGAGCAAGCCTGGTATATCAATGCAGCTCCGCTCAACGCAGTAGAAGGTTTTATTCGTCAGATTTTAGGTTGGCGTGAATATGTCAGGGGATTGTACTGGCACCTGATGCCGGACTATAAAGCGCGCAACTACCTGTCGGCAAACCGGCCACTACCTGATTTTTTTTGGGGCGCGAAAACCCGGCTCAATTGTGTCTCAGAGTGTGTCCGCAATACTCGCCAGAATGCCTATGCTCATCATATTCAGCGGTTAATGGTATTGGGAAATTTTGCTTTGCTGGCAGGGATAGATCCCGATGAGGTCAATCAATGGTATTTGCTGGTTTATGCTGACGCATTTGAATGGGTAGAGCTACCTAACGTGACCGGTATGATATTGTTTGCCGATGGTGGCATTCTGGCCAGTAAACCTTATGCCGCGAGCGGCAGTTACATCAACAAAATGTCGGATTATTGCAAACACTGCCACTACGATGTTAAGCAAAAGCTGGGACCATCCGCCTGCCCATTCAATTATCTGTACTGGAATTTTCTGATTGAGAATGCCGAACATTTCTCCCGGAACCCTCGCATGTCTATGATCTACAGTATCCTGGAAAAGAAAAGTCGCGATGATAAGCAGGCAATTCAGCAGCAATCAACAACATTTTTCAATGAGATCAACTTATTGGCAAAAACTTGATCTATGTCAAAAAAGAAAGCGCATTTACCCGCTAAAATATGTCCGATTTGCGAGAGGCCTTTTGTCTGGCGAAAAAAATGGCAAGCATGTTGGGATGATGTCAGATATTGTTCAAAACGGTGTTCAGGAGCGCGACACTCGCTAAAGCGGTAAACGCTGACATGTTCGTTTTGAATAATAATGCTAGTATTCCCACCGGGGTCTGTTGAGCTTTGCAGTTCACGCTTTGTTCTTAACAGATCCTAATATCACACGTAGTAATAAAAGGAATTGCCATGAGTCGTAGAAATCAGCAAATTGTGGATAGTGAAGTGTCATTCTCTGCCAGTGAAGAACTAGTGTCTACTACCGATTTGCGTGGGGTTATCACCTATGCAAATGAGGTGTTTTGCCGTGTTGCGGGATATGAGCAGGCCGAGTTGGTGGGGAAAAATCACAATGTTGTACGCCATCCGGATATGCCGAAAATGGCATTTGCTGATCTGTGGGGCAAACTAAAAGACGGAGAGGCGTGGCGTGGCGCGGTGAAAAATCGCTGCAAAGATGGCCGCTATTATTGGGTAGACGCCTTTGTTACCCCAATCTTTGAAAACGGACAAAAAGTGGGTTATCAGTCCGTTCGCAGAAAACTAAATCCAGAATATCGTCACCGTGCAGAGCAGCTCTATAAAAAGATCAATACCGGAAGTTCCGGGCCTAACCTGGTGCAAAAGCTCGCGGCACTCAGGCTGCCGGGGTTTATTGTGCTTTCTATACTGCTGTTGTGGTTGGGCAGCTCCTACTTTTGGGTAACATTGTTAATTCCTGTTTTAGCGTTGTCTTTGTTTTATCCTGAAATGATTGCTCAGGGGCAATTCAACAAAGGGTTAGCGCAGGAATATGACAGTGTATCCAGGCTGGTTTATACCGATGCCGGGCAAAATAGCGAAGCCCTGTTTCATATCGGTTTTCTCAAAGCAAAAGTCAGAACGATTTTAGGACGCGTGATTGACAGTACACATTCTCTGGATGATGGCGCAAAAACGTTGATGACTGCCGCTCACGCTGCTAAAGAAGGCGTTGAAAAAGAGACGCATGAACTACATCAGGTGTCTACGGCGGTAGAAGAAATGGTGGCAACCATCAGTGAAGTTGCACAAAATACCGTTGAAACCCGAACACGGGTGGAATCGGCGCATGACTTTTGCCAGCAGGCCACAGATGCCATGAATCACACCATGAAAGAAGTTTCTTCGCTTGCAGATGAGGTGGCGAAATCGGCCAGCTCTGCAGGAGAGCTGGCGCAGGAAGCAGAAAAAATAGGGGGGGTGATGAAGGAAATTCAGGGCATTGCTGATCAAACCAATTTACTGGCACTGAATGCCGCGATTGAAGCCGCCAGAGCCGGAGAGCATGGCCGGGGGTTTTCGGTGGTTGCCGATGAAGTTCGGGCCCTTTCCAGCCGAACCCACAGTGCAACCGAACAGATCCAGACATCAATTTCTGAAATTCAAAATACACTGTTGAACTGGGCTACGACCATGGAAACGGGTAAACAGGCGGCCGACTCTTGTGTGGCCGAAACCAGGCAAACTCAGGAAATCGTCTTTAAAGTTTATGATGCTATTACCGCGATTTCCGATCTGGCGATACAAATTTCCACTGCGGCAGAGCAGCAAAGCAGCGTTTCGCAGGAAATCAGTCGCAATATCGTGAATATCAACGAGGCATCAATGCAAAATCTGGAACAGGCTGAGCTGGTGGAAGTGGAGTCGCGTGCGCTGGATGAGCGGGCCAAAAAGCTGGCCAGTCTCGGATTGTCTTTTGGCGAGTAGCTGAGCGTCGTGCTGAGTTTGGAGCATGGAATTACTGTAGAATGCGCAATCTGCTTTGCACTTTTCACGGAAGTTAAGCTAATTTTCGGGTGAATAGCGCAAATTTTGTCGTACAGCTAAATCGCTACTTGTTAATCAACGGTGCAGGTGCCAAAGTTTAGGCAATAACATTTGCCTGACGATTTTGGAACCGCCCATGGCTGCGAAAATTAAACTACCTCGCTACTCATTCACCCTGTTATTTGGCGCTTTGTTAAGTTGCAGTGCGGTCTATGCCTCGACTGACTATGATTATGATGGCGACGGGCTGGCTGATATCTCTGTCAGAAGAGCTTCAAACTACTACTGGTATATCCAAAATAGTGGTGATAACAACTTTAATTCTGATGCTCAGGATGGCATTCAACGCATTCAGTTTGGCAAACAGGCGACAGACATTCCGGTTGCCGCTGATTATGACGGAGATGGCATTACCGATATTGCGGTAAGACGACCTTCAACCTTTACCTGGTATGTCAAAAACTCCTCTGGCGGCAATTATAACTCCTCGCTTGAGGATGGTATTCAGCGGGTGGTGTTTGGCAAACAGGCCACGGATATTCCGGTGCCTGCCGATTATGATGGTGACAACATAGCTGATTTTGCCGTGCGTCGTGCCTCAACCTACACCTGGTATATTCTTAATTCCAGCGGCAGCAATTTTAATTCAGACAACCAGGATGGTATCCAGCGTATTGTTTTTGGCAAACATGAAGACGATATTCCGGTCAAAGGGGATTTTAATGGCGATGGTGTTGACGATATAGCAGTACGCCGCGCATCAAATTATACCTGGTACATCCGCAACTCTGATGGCAGCAATTACAATTCGGATGTTGGTGATGGTATTCAGCGGGTGGTGTTTGGCAAAGACAGCAATGACATTCCTGTGCCGGCTGATTATGACGGTGATGGCATCACTGATATTGCAGTCAGACGGCCAGCGACATTCACCTGGTATATTCTGCAATCTTCAAATGGTGAAATTCAACGTATTGTCTTTGGTAAAAATGAAGATGATATACCGGTACCTGCGGATTACGACGGTGACGGCAAAGCTGATATTGCGGTAAGGCGAGACACAAATCAGTACTTCTACATTCGCAACAGTTCGGACGGTGAAACCCAACGCATCAATTTTGGTAAACAATCGGACGACATACCCACTAATGCACCGGTTACGGAGATCACTGATAAGTTAAACAGGATTAACGATACCGGTACTGACAGCAACACCGCTCCGGTTGCGAATGCCGGCGCTGATCAAACTGTGACGGTAGGGGATACTGTGCAGTTAAATGGCACCGCCAGCTCCGATGCGGACAATGATAGCCTGACTTACAGCTGGGCTGTGGCTACAGCACCTGATGGCAGTGTGGCATCGCTATCTGACAGTGCGGCCGCGACGCCGATGTTTTCCCCTGATGTTGCCGGTGAGTACGTTTTTACACTGACTGTCCATGATGGCGCCCTCAGCAGTAGTAGCGATTCTGTTACTGTTATTGCGACTGCGATTAATACACCGCCTGTCGCTAATGCGGGCTCAGATCAAACTGTTACCGTTGGGGATACGGTACAATTGGATGGCTCCGGAACAGTTGATGCCGATGGCGATAGCGTTAGTTACCTATGGTCAATAACCTCAATTCCGGAAAACAGTCAGGCCAGCTTGTCAGATGCAGGCAGTCTTTCGCCGACGTTTATCGCTGATATCGAAGGCGAATACCAGGTCGTTTTGATGGTTAGTGATGGTAATAATGGCAGTAGTCAGGACAGCGTTACCATTACCGCGGAGGGTGCCGTTACCGACACTGGCCCGGACTTTTACACACCTGCCCCTATTGTAGACATTCTGGACAATGATCGCGCGGTAGAGTGGGTGGCTATCAGTGAGGAAGCCTCAGATCTAATGCGTTTTACCTTTGGACCGGCGAGCAGCGATGATGTTTTCGTTGTCAGTGATGACAATAATACAGTCAGTTCTGCGCTCAGTGTAACTTCTTCGTTGGCATCCAATAGCAGTAGCACTGATGACCTGTTGCTCAGAGCAATGTTTAAGTTGATTGCTGAGGACAACGATGCGTTTCGCATTGTGTCTACTAAACACAGCAACTTTGTTTTGGACAAAGCGGATGATTCCGATGCCGTGATATTACGAGATTATCGCAGTGGTAGTCGGGACGATGCTACGGCGGGTTATCTGGCTTTTAGTGTGACAGGCGCATCGCCTCTGACGTTACAGGCAGTTGCCCGTTATTACTATGACAGTGAATCCGCGGGATTTGTGTCTGATGCTGATTGGACGGAACAATATCTGGTTTATCAAAATGCGAGTTTGCAGTTAAGTGCTGACACCGGCAGTGAGTTTTATCTCTATGAACCGCCGCTGGATTTTGCGATTCCCTTTGATTTTAATCCGGAGCAAATCGCCCGCGTGAGTAATGACGAGTTGACGCCAATCACCAAAGACGGTGATCTCAGTGATTTGGAACGACAAATCAGTACGGAATACGCGGCTCAGGTGGCAACGGCAGGTGTTGATGATGAAACCGCGGCCGCTGCAGAGACGATGTTAAATAGTATTCAGGCAACACTGGAGTCCGAAGGCGCCAATATGCGATATGCCGCTGAGTTCTACCTGACTACCAGGACAGGCATGTTAAGCCGCCTTTATGAATCATCAGATTCAACAGATGGCCAGTTGGGACAAAATACGATTCCTTACGTGTATTTTACTAACGAAATGGATGACGATGGTAACCATCATCCCTTTATGGTGATTGCCAGCTACGGGTTACCGGATAGCCTGACCTTATTATGGGATGTACCAAAACCGCCAGGGGGAGGGGATGGTGCTACCTACGAAGAGCAGCAGGTGACTCGCAGCATTCACAAAGAACTGTTTTTAATCAAGGTACCAATTCGCGATTACGGTGAAGTGGACAGTCTCACCGAAAACAATATGGAAAATGACCTGGCCAGTGATGTAGGTTCAGCGCTGCTAAATCATCACACTTATGCCTCTGTGTCATCAACCGGTGTTGCCATTGATGGCGTGTTGATCTATCCCTCTTACAACAACAGCTTGCATGTTTCCCAAAATGAGGCTGAGTTATCTGCTCACGGTATGCACTCTGGCCGGGGACTGGGCGCTCATTACCATGCCGATGCGTTTAGTGCCTATGCCAAAGGACTAAACATGTACAACATCGAAGACTACGATGGACGTCGCCATCCGCCTATTATTTCATTGGGGTTTGACGGTATCGCGGGCTATGGTATTTATCTGGAAGGCGACACCAGCAGCGACGGGGTTGATGTACCACTGGATGATTTTGGTGGTCACGAGCATGGTGACTATGGTTATCACTATCACTCCTATGCGATTGATGCGGTGAGTGACAAAGAGCAGGTTTCTTACAAAGCCCACCAGTTGCCGCCTTTTGGTGCCTGGTCAGGACGTATCAATGACATACCTGATTTTTGGGATGGTACAGCCCCCAATGTTATTGGCGGGCGCAGTAAATGGTTGGGCAATGAGTAACGTTCCCAGAAAATCAGCAAAAAATCAGAAGAAGGTCAGTTTTATGTGACGTGGATAGGGTAGCTTGTTCTCACTTTAATAGCTGAGGATTTGTGATGGTTAAGTATGTTCAGGCTGCCTTTTTATGTGGTCTTTTTTGGGGGATTGTGCTGACTTCGAGCCGAAGTTATGCTGACCCTGTGGTCACCCTTGGAGAGCCACATTCGATTGATTCTGCCTTGCTCAACAAGAAGATCCCTTTATCCGTGCATTTACCTGAAAACTATCACAGTGCGCAACAGTCTTATCCGGTGCTGGTGATGATGGGGTCTGATTATCGGACGCGGTTTGCAATGCTTGCAGCGACCCTGGATTACATGGCTGATACCCAGATCCCTGCCATGATACTTGTGGGTATTGATTTACCTGAAGGTAATCGCGTGTTACTGCCCAAAGGAGATAAAGCCGACACCACGATTCCGGACAGCTATATTGCTTTTATGGAAAGTGAGTTGCTGCCTTATATCAATCAAAGCTTCCGTAGCGCACCGTTTCGCACACTATTTGGTGCCTCAAATAGTGGCTTTTTTAGCCTGTATACCTTGCTGCAAAAACCGGCATTATTTAACAGTTTTTTTGCCAGCAGCCCCAGTGTTGGGGCCGCCCCTGAGCTACTCACGCAACGGTTAAATGACGGACCGCTTAAGGCTTTTTCTGAAACGCGCTGGTTGCACATTGTGTACAGCGATGACGATTTTGACAATGTGACTCAGTTTGTGCCTGAATTCACCGAAAAGTTAATCCGCCAGAAACCGGCGCAGCTGAACTGGAAGGCGGACGTCATGGCAAATCAGGGGCACGTACCAGCGACAGACTTTACCACTTTTTTACTGCACTTGTATCCGGATTACAATCCAGCTGAAAATCTGGATAATCTGACACAAATCCAACATCACTTCGCTAAACTCTCTACCCGATATGGTTATAAGATGCTTCCACCGCTGGCTATGCTATTCGATGCGGGGGTTGAGCTGGGGAGGAGTGAAAATTTAAGTGAAGCCGAAAAGTTGTTTCAGCACGCTTTGCAACTCTACCCCGAAAATAAGAAGGCTTATGTGGGGATGGGCTGGTTGCTCCGGGAGCAAGGCGAAACTACAAATGCCAGGGAGATGTTTGAAAAAGCACTGCAGATAGCGCCGGATTACTCGTTGGCCAAACGGTTATTGCAAAGTTTGCAGGAGTGATACCCTTATTGCAGGTAAAGCGGCAACCTAAGTATGGGTTGCCGCCCAAAGATTGGTTCAACCAGATTACAAGCCGTTACGGGGCTTCTTGTTTCTCGTCACCGTCTTTGTACTTGTCAAACCAGGCCAGAATATAGCCAATTTTTCGTGCCAGGTTAGAGGGTTTAACCGCAATTCCGTGATAGGCCCCCTGAATACGCACCAGGGAACTTTCTACACCTTCCAGCCGCAGCGCACCGTAATATTGCTCGCTTTCACTCATTGGTGTGCGCACGTCCAGTTCACCGGTTAATACCATAGTAGGAGTGGTAACATTGCCCACCAGTGACAATGGTGAACGGTTCCAATATTGCTGGTAGTCATTCCAGGGACGATCGGTAAACCAATAGCGGGTCATAAAGGTGTAGATGTCGGAGGTACCTATCATACTGGTCCAGTTGATCACCGGCTTTGCTACCACCGCCGCTTTAAATCGATTTGTATTGCCGATAATCCAGGCGGTCAATACACCACCACCGGAACCACCAGTAACAAAGAGCTTATCTTCATCTATATAGCCTTTGGCGATGGTGGCATCCACCATGTCCATCAAATCATTGTAATCTTCTGATGGATAGTTTTTATCAATCAGGTTAGCAAATTCACTGCCTTGTGACGTGGAGCCTCTGGGGTTGCCATACAGCACCACATAGCCGGCAGCCGCGAACATCTGAGCTTCAGTAGAAAATTCCGGGCCATAAGCGGTGTGTGGTCCGCCGTGAATTTCCAGTATCAGGGGGTATTTTTTGCTGGCGTCAAAATCCGGTGGTGTGACTATCCAGGCTTGTAATTCCCGCTCGTCAACACTGCTCTTAAGGGTTAATGCTTCCGGCTTGTTTAAGGTTTTGTGATCGAACAGATCACCGTTCAAATCGGTTAGGGTAGTCAATGCGCCTTTTCGATTCATCGCCACCAGATCGGCCGGCCGGTCACCGGTAGACTGGGTATAAATTACATCTCCATTGTCGGTTACCGCATAGTCGCCCGAGGTATAGGGGCGGCCAATACTTTGCCCTCCCAGCGCGTCAGTTTTTACAGTGATCTCGCCATCCAGCGCCACATAGGCTACGTGTTTTTTACCCTTATTGTCGTAGCTGAAATAGAGCCCTTTACTATCCTGTGCCCATTGTACATCAGACACAGACCTGTCCAGCTTAGGAGTGAGTTGCCTGATATCGCCACCTTGGGGATTCATTACATACAGTTCGTTTATTTGACTGGATTTGCCATTGTCTTCAAACCCGGTAAACGCCAGTTTTTTACCATCAGGGCTGATGGCCGGATTACTTTCCGGTCCGGTGCCATCGGTGAGTTTAGTGGTTTTTCCGGAACGGATTTCTACGGCGATAAGGTCACTGTTGAAAATATCAAAATCGGCATCTTCCCGGGTGTTGGCCGATACGATGATGTGTGTGCTGTCGTGAGTCCAGGCGAGTGTACCGGCGTAATCATGTTGACCAAAGGTGATCTGGCGCGGCGTACCGCCCAATGCAGGTACAACGTAAAGGTGGGTATTGCCAGGTCGATTCATTCCTGCACCATCGCGTTGAAACAGGGTTTGATCTATGTATTGCGCTTCATCAGCCCAGTTGGCACCTTCTGGCTTGAAACCAATATTAAATACGGACTTAGGTTTGTCCGGTGTAAACATTGAGAATGCCAGCATTTTGCCATCCGGTGAAAAGCGCAATCCACCTGGACTCATTTGTACATCGGTGACTCTCGCAGTGTTGCCCGTGGCCAGATCCCGCAGGTAAATCTGGATTTTGCCTTCCTTACTGGAAAGGTAGGCAAGTTTCGATTTATCTGGTGATACAACAGCACCAAAGTGATTCTTACTGTCAGATAATAGTGGTAAATGTTGGCTACCATCTAATGCCACCGTCCATAGATTTCTGCGCAGGGTATCATTCATGATATCCATGCTTCGACGTTCATACAGGACCTGCTTGCCACCCGGCATTACAACCGGATTAGCTGCATATTCCAGGTGAAACAGATCCTGGTATTCGATGGTCGTGGGCATCGCTGCGCTGGCTTCGTCGGATTGTGCAATAACAGACCCGCTTAGCAGAACGGTGCTCATGAGTGCGAGATGGCACTTTCTTAAAGAAAACAAAATCTTAGGTGTATACTTCATGCAATTAAACCTCTTGATGATAAAATCTCTGCAGTGTCAGAGATGTTGTCTTTTGTTTTAAATTTGTTTTTCGACATTAAAAAATATCTTGTCACCGGCAATGGCGAATGTTGAATGACAGGACGAAACAGATAACAGGCCAGGTTACTGAGCTTCTATGGCATCAAAAACGGCCACCACAGACTGGGTCAGTTTGTGTTTTGGTGCGTAGTGGACTAAGGGTTTTTGTACCTGATGGGATTCCCGCATTTTCACTGACTGCGCGATGTATTGGGGGATCACCGGGTAACCTTGCTCCAGCAAATCATCAATGATTTTGCCGGGCAGTTTCGCATTAGTCATATATTGATTGGCAATGATCCCCTCGATAGTCAAATCTTCATTGTGATCTTCGGTGATCTCCGCGATTTGATGGTGCAAACTGAGCAGCCCCTGAATCGCAAAATCGTCACAATCTATAGGGATTAGCACGGTATCTGCGCCAATTAACGCCGATAAGCTGTAAAAATTCAGAGCGGGAGGTGTATCAATAAAAATGCGATCAAATTCTTTGCTGAGTTTCTGCAGCGCTTCACGCAGTTTATAAATTTTATGGCGACTATCCAATTCGCTCTCAATGTCTGCCAGGTTAGGTGAACCAGGGATAATAAACAAATTGTCGTACTGCGTCGGCTGACAATATTCAATGGCTGGTTTTTTGCGGATATGGAAGGTGATTGTCTGGTCGAATAATTCAAAAATGCTGTCTTCTTTACTGGCATTTTCCTGTTGCAGATAGCGGCTGGCATTGCACTGAGTGTCTAAATCCAGTATCAGGGTTTTTAGCCCTTTACTGGCGGCTATTGCAGCCAGATTTACCGTTAAACTGGATTTTCCTACGCCACCTTTTTTATTAAACAAGACTCTTATCATGTTATTTCCTGTTACTCACTTTCGGTCATTGTGACGCTTGTCTAGAATTAAGCTCATTGATAATGATGATAATCAGCATAGTCATGAAATAGTTGCTGATTGTGTTTTTAGCAGGCTACTATCAAGTCTACGTAATTTACGGAACCTTAAACAAAATCGCAATGGATTCCTGATACTAATACGGCACAGCGCGAAGGATAATCATGAAGACAGCTGAACGAATTTTACTAACTGCTCTGGAACTTTTTAACGACAGTGGCGAAAACAATGTAAGTTGCGTGGAAATTGCACTTGAATTAGACATCAGTCCGGGTAACCTTTATTACCATTACAAAGGGAAGGAAGTGATGGTGATAGCGCTGTTTGAAATGTACAAAGAGCGTATGGATAAAATCTTAAATTCACCCCAGAATGTCGATTTAAAGATTGAAGAATTTTTTTACTTCCTGGTGATGGTATTGCAAAGCAGCCATATGTTTCGCTTCCTGTACCACAACCCGGCAGATTTAATGGCTAAGTACCCGTCTATTGGCAAAGGGTTTAAACGATTAATACAGAGCCGGGAAAAGAGCTTTAATATGTTGTTGTCGCGCTATGTTACGCAGGGCAATATGATGCTAAATGCCAGTCAACAACATCATTTGGTACGGCTGATTTCGATGGTTTTCACTCAGGCCACCAATTATTATTTGCTTAAAGGGGAAGACATCGAGAGTGAACACTATATTTATGAGTGTTTGGGAGATGTCCTGTTTGCACTAACGCCTTACATGAATATTGATGAAGCAGAAATTACCTCATTATATGCCATGATAGAACGTGAAGAATTTTGACTTATGATTACAATGGTACAGGTAGGCACAATTCTAAAAATTATCTAGCGTACTTGCACAACACACATGAAAGCTATCGCTCGCAGGCCAGGTGAGCAGGGATTACAAAATGAGCACAAGCATTCCATTTCTGGATAAAACTTTTTGGATAACCGAATCCGAAGACAATCCAAAACACGTCGCCAGTTTACAACTGTTGGAAATGCCCGAAGGTGCTCCTGATGATTACATCGAGCAGCTGGTGGCAAAACTACGGAGTTATAATAAGGCCGTAGCCCCCTTTAACTATCGGGTTAAATCCATCGGCCCATATCCTATCAAATTTGCACCGATGGAAGAGCTGGACATGGAGTACCATGTTCAGGTCAAAGAGGTGGAAGACGTCGCTGATAAGCAGGAATTACACAAACTGGTGGCACGGTTACACGAGCCGCGCCTGGAGCGCAACAGGCCACTGTGGCAATACACGGTGATCAAAGGAAAGTCCGGTAAGCAGTTTGCTATGTATGCCAAAATTCATCATATGTATGGCGATGGTGCCACTATGGTCAAATGGTTTCAGGCGGGTTATTTACCTGACCCACAATTAGATGAGTTTACCCCGGTCTGGGCGGTTGAACGCAAACGTCGGCCCAGACCTAAAATCAATCCAGTTGTAGGATTTTTTAAAGGATTATGGGAATTTATCATTGCCTTTAAAGATATTCTCATCATCCTGCTGCGGTTACTGATGAAGATACTGCGGGTCAATCCCACTTATATGCCGATCCCTTTTTCCGGCACCAAGACCATGTTAACAGGGCAGGTGAAACGGGGGCGCACGGTGGCTACGGTCGACATGGACTTTGCCCGTGTTCAGTCGGTGGGTAAACGTCTCAGAGCAACAGTAAATGAAGTCTTGTTGTGTTGTTTTGATATTGGTGTGCATCAGTTTTTAACCGATCATGGCCACACATTTGAAAAAGCACTTTACACGAATATGCCGATAAACCTGCGCAAACCCGGGGAACAAACCGGTGGCAATAAGATAGCCATAGTGCCGGTGAAGCTGGCCCATGGAAAATCCGATCCGATATTGCGGCTGCGCCAAATTATTGAAAACCATCGGGTCGTAAAGCTGGCTGCAAAGCGTGCCCATTCAGGAGCATTCAGTTATTACACGGTGTTGATTCAAACCTTTGCCTTGCTGTTTGAAGTATTGCGCATGTCGTCACTGGTGAAGCCCATTGCCAATATTCTGATATCCAACGTCCCGGGTCCGGCAGAAACCCGTTATTTTGGTGATGCAAAATTGTTGGCTGTCTACCCCATTTCTACGATTGTTCCCGGCGGCGGTGTGAACATCACCTTATTGACCTACAACAACATAGCCAATGTGGGAATTGTTTGCTGCGATACCAATATCAAGAGTCTGGAAAGCATGGCGCTGTACTTCAATGATGCGTTTGAACTGCTGGAGAAAGCCATTGATGATCCAACCCTGACAATTGAAGACATCGGTGAACGTATCGTTGATATGCCCAGGACTCTGGTGGACGATGACCCTTACAAGCACGATGATGATGATGAGCATCATGAAACCCGGCCTCAATTGGAAAAATCAGCCTGATAACCGATTACAGACAACAGAGAGCCACCTAAGGGTGGCTTTTTTGAATACAGTTAACGGTCGAAAATCAACAGCGCGATGAATCAGCGAATACAAACGTTCAATTATCCTGCATTTTGTGCTGTTTATCGATTCATCGAGGATACCCTTTAACTGGTAGCATTTACCGCGATTTCCCTTCTTTTTCTGGATAATATTTAAGCATCTGAAACAGGCATTCTGTCGATATGTTGCCTGTGTGTTTCACCACAAATTTGTTTTGTCCTCAGTTGGAGAAAAGTTATGAAAAAGGGTTTAAAAAGCGTTTTGTCAGTTTTCACCGGGTGTTTTTTGGTCGCAGCGTCCTTAAGCGCAAGTGCTACTGTTACCCTGGATAATGTCACAGACTATTATTTGTATGGCACCCTAATTGAAACAGAGTTTGAAATAGACAACCATGTTGCACAGCAAATTAACCAATCTTCTGAAACGGTATTGGTGTCAGAGCCAATATTGCTGGTTGCAGAAGAGGTAAGTAACGGCGTAGAGGTTGCTTATTCTTCAGCTGAATGACGTGTTGTTACCTACCGGGTAAGGATCTCAGGCAATGATGTTGCAGTCATTGCCTGTTTACACCACACAAAATCGCAAATTTGTTAGCTACGCCTGTCTAAAAGTAAAATAAGCTTGACATGGTGGTTTCCTAAGGTTTATGCTTTTTGAGGTAAAGTTTGTTTTACATATTATCAAAGAGAGTAGACTTATGAAGCAAAGCAAAACGGCGAGCTCACGCCTGGATGAGCGTTTAAAACAGGGTTCTAAAACCATTTTTTTCTGGACGTTGGCGTGGTTAATTTGTACCGCACTGTTAGCTTTTGGGCCCAAGCTGATCTGGAATTTTAATATCCCCATTACGCTGAGTGTTGTCGCACTTAACATCATTGCCGGAATACGCATGTTGTGGGTTAACAAACAACATCTGGCACAAATGGACGAGTTACAGCGCAAGATTCATATGAATGCCATGGCCGTGTCTTTGGGGCTGACCATGATATTTGGTTCGTTGTATGGCTTGTTAGAGCCTGCCGGTCTGCTGGATCACACGCCAAATCCCGGCAATATATTGTTTGTGATGGGGATTAGTTATTTGGTGTCAGTCGTGCTGAATAACAGGAAGTATTCATGAAGAATCGACTGAAAGTTCTAAGGGCTGAGCGCGACTGGACTCAGGCTGATCTGGCGCAGGCATTGGATGTCTCCAGGCAAACCATTAACGCCATAGAAAAAGGCAAGTTTGATCCCAGTTTGCCTCTGGCGTTTAAGGTTGCAAGACTGTTTCAAATGCCGATTGAGTCGATATTTCAGGAAGAGCCTTAGTGCTTATCTGTTGCTGTAATACCGTATTCCGTGTGAAGTTGACGGGCTGGAGCCAGAGTGTTTCATCTTTGGTGTCCAGTCCATCCGGTAAATAGGGGTTTGCTATCTCCAACAGGCGCACATTGTCAGTGTGTTGCATCGGGAATACGTGACGAGTGAGTTCGTGTTGCTGCATGTGGGCAGTGATGGCACCTTTTTGCGCCAGCTTTTTCATGCCCTGTTGTAGCTTTTCCGCCAATTCAGAGGAGGATTTAGCCACGTAGAAAAACACGGCAAATGGATAGTGCAGTAGTAGTGGATCATAGCTTTGAAAATCAGGATATTGGGCGGAACGCATTTGCACTTCTTTCGTGTAATCGTGGTAGCCACGTGGAAAATAGTCACAGCGCTCGGCATCCAACATTTTAAACAGATCCTCGTAAACAGTAGACGTCGTAACTTTGAGACGGGCATTTTGTAAGATTTTAGTGTCTGGCCAATAGGTTCCCTGACAGGCGGTCAATGATCTCAATTGTGTCAGGTTTTCTATGGCATCAAATACCGAACGATTTTTTTGGTGGATAATGAACTTGCGAAACCCAATCAATCCTCTGCTGGTGGGTACTGTTACAGGGAGCACATGTCGGGACAAGGATTTGTCAGCGCCAAACCAGTAGACATCAATTAGATTGTGTTTACTCATTTCCGCCAATACGCGCTTTTCACTGCTGAAGGGGATTTCTGTCAGCGTAAAATGGTCAGCTTGGCTACTTTCTGCCAACGCCAGACGCAGCAATTTGGTGTGATAGTCGTGAGAAATATCCAGAGACGAACGGGGACCGGGGATCCGTATTTCACTTGCGTCAGGCGAATTTGCCCAAACTAAACTGCAAGATAACAACAAAAAACAGGCGATGAGGTAATGCATGACGCAGAGTATAGCCTGCTTTTTGTCTTTGAATAAAGCATGATGATCCTTGCGATACAATTTTGCAAACAGGCGCTGCCTGAAGGGTTCGTCATATAAGCGCTTTACTCGTTGTCACAGTCCTTACACTTATCCCTACAATCGGGTAGGTGAATAGAATAATCCAGGCGCAGTTATCGAGAACCATCAGGCCTGCAGAACAAATTTTGTACAGCAAAGATCAGCGCGCTTATGTGATTTAATTAAATGATACGGTGACTTCTATGGTATCGCGATAGACACCGGCATACTCAAAACCGTTGATTTGAGGGGTGACTTTGATAACACGACCTTTATCCTTGCCGGCAGTACCTGATCCTGTTCTTTGGGTTACGGTTTGGGGGCTGGTGAGGGAAAGATTGGCGGCGGTATTCGCAACTGTAAAAAGGTAGGGAATGCTGTCCCCGTTTTCACTGCGCAAGTATCCCCCGTTCAGCGAATTGTAAGTTGCCTGGGCATTGCTTTGTCCGGTGTTACACCAGATGAATACATTGTTGGTTCTTTGAGCTCGCGATGAACTCAGATCAAGATTCACGGCACGTTGTTTAACATTGTTGCGGACTTTGCAGGTGGGTTCAATGGTGCCACCCATTTCAATGCTGGTGCTGTTTTCATGTTGATTTGCTGCCATTGCCACAGGGAGATGCAGTACTGAGATTAGTACCAGCAACGGCATCAGAGTCTTGGGCAACATTCTACTATTCATCATTCCGGGTGTAATCAGGTCAAACACGTCATGAAAATGACGTTAATTCTTGCACAATTTAAATTTTGGGGACTAAAGCAAGGATAAGGCCAATATTACAAGTACCGGGAAAAGTCAGGAGGAGAATCAGGCCTCGCGATGGAAAATGAAATGCAACTGGCCGCGCTTTATCTGAACATCCTGGCCCATTTCAGCAAAAAGGCGTTCTTCAAAATCCTGTTCGTTTAACTGGTATTGCAGCTCTGAATCGTCATTCAGGCGGGCCACTACTTTTTCCAGTTCTGGCTTGTGGAAATCCAGTATTTTTTGTTTGTTTCCCAGCATATACAATGACAAATATTCTCTGGCATCGGTGTAGGTACCACTACTGAGGATATTCAGAGTGGTTTTCATGGTAGCCCCAAAAACCGAACGAATCGGGTGGGGGACCAATGCCGATATCAATTGCCGGGTGTCTTTCAGTACTGAGTATTCATCCTGAACCAGAGTGATTTTGTTCACCTGAATATCTTTCAGGAATATGAGCTTTTTGTCTTTGTCATAGGCGGGCCAGGCTACACCTTCAATATCGACATGAGCCCGATAAATCGGATTGGCCATTGAATCTACATGCAGGGCACAAAACAGGTTGATAATGAAGTGATCGGCCAGTTGTGGCATGGCCACTTTGGCTTGCTGAATAAGCAACTCACCTTTTGCCCCTGGTACCGGAAAAGCAAAGGTTTCCGGCAGGTTTTGACTTAAGAGGTGATTGAGTTCGTCGGCTTCCATGGTGACCGATTTGATTCGACGCAATTTGATCATCCATCTGGCAAGCCAATGATGTAATTTGGTTTTATCTATCTTCAGTGCCATGTCTATGCGTAGGTAATTAAACTTTCTATCTTTTATCGGGCGCGAACAATTGCGATATCAGGGGCTTTTACTAAAGCGATTAAACGCCGGGCGTCCTGATTCAGCCATTATAGTTTGAAATTAACAGTAAAAGGTATGATTGCAACTGAAGATTGTAACTGCAATGTCTTTTGTGAATATCAGTAATGAGAGCTGGTTCACACAAATCGACTAATAAATATGCAGTTTGTTGCCGATACTTTAAGTAACGGTAGTTTACCGTTGTATGTGTGTTCCTATTAGGTGTGTTCCCTGGGCCGCTTCTCGTGAAGCGGTCTTTTTTCGTTTGCGGCAAAAATATTTGTTACACTTTGAATGAAACAATAATTCAGGGTGTCAGGTACTCTGATCAGGTGCCTGGTCGAATAGTTAAAATGAAGAACCTTGTTAGTTTAGTCTGTTTATTGCTTATCTGCAGTTGTCCGGTTACGGCGGCTTATAAATCATTTTGCAGTGATGATTGGGCCTGCGCAGGCGCGGAAAAGAATGCCTCAGGTGAAATCAACTATTGGATGGAAAACCAGAAGCCGTATCCGATCACAATGACCCTGACGGTCAGAACTTCCAATCTCAAGTCCATCACTGGTGAAGTGAAAAGAAAGTGGGAAATAACCAGAGTGATTGCGGGGCAGGAACGCCTGCAGGTTTTGCAGTTGCGCAAAGTGCAGGACGACAAGCTGACACGTGATCGGTTCGAATTCGACTGGATACCCGGTGACAAGAATGCTCAACATGACGAGCAGTATCGTTATACCTTGCCTTTTGCGCCCAACCGGGATTACAGAGTCGTGCAGGGCTTTAACGGTAATTACAGCCACCGTGGTGCCTCCCGCTACGCACTGGATTTTGCTATGCCAATAGGATCGCCGATTCATGCCGCGCGTGCGGGTGTGGTCATCGACCTGGAGTCTGGAAACTGGCAGGGCGGAGCGTCCCGACGATTCGCTAAATATGCCAATTATATTGTGCTATTGCACGATGATGGCACCACCGGTGAATACTATCATCTGAAGCAACATGGTGTAGCGGTATCCCTTGGCGAATCGGTGTCTGTGGGACAACTGATTGGTTATTCGGGCAATACCGGATTTTCGTCTTTGCCACATTTACATTTTGCTGTCTACAAGGCACGCAGCCACGGTCAGTATCAGTCGTTGCCCATCCAGTTTAACCGCCCTTTAAACACCTGGAAACGAAGAGGACTGGGTTTGTCTGACTAGTGAAGGGCTGCGGCTTAAACTTGTTATTTGGCAGACAGCTGATAGGCTTAATGGCACAATAAAAAAACACTGACTGCCATGATCCGAACCTCATTTTTAAGTCTATTCTTGCTGACCTGTTCCTGTTGTAGCCTTGCCTTTGCCACAGAAGAAAGCACGGAACAATCGATACTGCAACTCATCGAATCTTACCAACCTGAAGCCCGAAAACTATTGAAAGAATCGGTGCTAATCAATAGTGGTACTATGAATTTTGAAGGCGTGCGGGACGTAGCCAAACACCTGCAAACCGCCTATGCGGAAGCCGGTTTCGAAACCCGCTGGATAGATGGCAGTGGTTTTGGGCGGGCCGGACACCTGACTGCGCAAATGGGAACGCAGGGGGTGAAGTTCCTACTCATTGGCCACCTGGATACTGTTTTTGCGAAAAATAGTGGGTTTCAGCACTATGAGGTGATTGATGAACATCATCACAAAGGGCCCGGTATCACCGATATGAAGGGCGGCAACATTATCATGCTGCAAATCTTAAAGGCGTTACAAGCCAGTGGGGCACTCAGTAATATGCAGGTCAGGGTTGTGCTGACCGGTGATGAAGAGAAAAGCGGAGAGCCGCTCAGCGCGGCCAGAGCAGAATTGATTGCTGCGGCCAAATGGGCTGATGTGGCAATCGGGTTTGAAGACGGCGACAGTGACCCCACAACCGCCGTGATTTCGCGCCGTGGTGCGATAAGCTGGACACTGGACGTGAAGGGGCGTCCGGCACATTCTTCCCAAATATTCAGAGAAGGTTACGGCGATGGAGCGATTTATGAAGCCGCCAGAATCCTGAACACCTTTAGGGAAAGGTTGTCTGTGATGCCCAATCTGACCTTTAATCCTGGCATTATCGTCGGTGGCACCGAAAGTCACATTGGCGAAGATGCTAACGCTACTGCATTTGGCAAGGGTAATGTCATTGCGCAAACTGTGCAGGCAAAAGGCGATTTGCGGGCATTAAGTCCGGAGCAAGTGGATATGGCTAAAAATACCATGCTGGCTATTGTGCAGCAAAACCTCCCCGAGACCAGTGCAACCCTGATATTCGAAGACGGGTATCCGCCATTGGCTCCCACACAGGGCAATAAAAAGCTGTTAAGTCTGTTTAATCAAATTAGTCAGGAACTGGACTACGGTGAAGTGGTGGCGGTAAATCCCCGAAATGCCGGTGCGGCTGATATTTCCTTTACCTCGGGCCACGTAAAAATGGCAATTGATGGCCTGGGGCTGATGGGCGACGGTGGTCACACCATCAATGAAGTTGCGGATATGCGCACCTTTGAACAAAACATGAAGCGTGCAGCGCTGTTGATGTATCGCGTTGCGAATACGCCTGGCTTTGTGGATTGATTTGGCGCAATTTAAGCGTTGAAAAGTGCCTTAATATGCCCTGGTGATTACCAGGGCCACTCGCCACGAATTACATTGAGTCCGCGCCCTGAGATATCCAGTGCCTGTAGCGAAAAGTCTTTTTTGTTGTGGACCATTTCCAGATAAGGGAAAAACCATTTGATTCTGTCTTTAAAGTGTTCGTTGAGATATCTGTGATAATGCTCGAGTGCGCCGCTTGCGGAAACCGGTAAGTTGCCACCATAGTCACCTCCTACCCGGAAAGGGAACTCCAGGCTGATGGGGCAAAATGCAAACCCCTCAGCCTTTTCATAAATGAGAACGATATAATTGATCCCGTCCAGAATGGCTTCCTTGTGCCAGGTAGGAAGGGCTTTTGATGGAGCAGATTTAGTTTTACCGGCCATCATTAAATACTCCAGTTTGGATAGATTAAGTTTAGCGTTTTTTTGACACCTGGCCGGTTAAAAATGAAGAAAAATGAAAACTTCTTAATTGTTGGCTAAATGCACAATGTCTGCGCAATTCTGTGCCAGGTTTGTTATGCGTTTAAGACAACAGGATTTTCGGGTGAATGAGTCGGCCTGGCAAGTAAACACAAGCAACGCGGAGCACAACCGCTTTCTAAACCTGGCAGGTGTGCAACAAGATTTGGCGCAATGTGATTCGTTTCAGCACCTGATTATCTGTGGCTTACCCAAATGTGGCTCATCTTTACTTCTGAATTTACTGGATAATCACAACCAGTTAAGTGTATTTCCCGACGAGTTACGCTTTATGGACGCGGGTTGCCAAAACATGCGCAATGTCGATGCCCTGGTGAAGTTACTGCAAAGTTATCATATCCGGCAACCTCTAAGTTGTTTGGCAAGCCTGGATGATTTCCCTGAACATCGAGGTTCCAGATCCTGGTTGCGCGAAGATGTTCGTTTTAATTTTGAATTGTTCAGTGACGCCATAGTCAGCTATTTTGGCAAAGCAAATACTGCTGAGCAGCGTTACTTTGCCTGTTTTTTGGCATTGGCGTGGGCCAGGCAGCAGCAACAAGTGCTGATGACAAACAAGCCAGTACTGGTTTCAAACTCGCTCAATAATGAGCTGTACATGTTCAGCTGGCAACGAATGTTGCAATCTCGTGTGCGGTTTTTGTGGTGTATTCGAAACCCTTTTGAGCAGTATCTGAGTTTGCTAAAGACGGCTGCAAAATACGGACAAAAGCCTTTGCCGGTAGCGCTGTTTTGTCAGTGGCTAAAAGGGCGTTATGATCTGCTACCTTCACACGCTGAAAATGTATTTATTCTGCGTTACGAAGATTTAATTAATAACAGCCTAAATACCGCGAATAAAATTGCCAACTTCCTGAACATCGAATTCCAATCGACTATGCTGCAGCCCTCGCAAAATGGCGTAGCCTGCACCGGACGTTCTTCCCGAGGTATTGATCGAAACGGGATTTATCACAATCCTGAATTAGCAAAATTGCAACTGGACAGCAATACGCTAACTGTCCTTGATACGGAACTTGATGTGATATTGCGGCGCTTTAATTACCGGTGAGTATCTGCAACGATTGACCGACAATCAGGGTTCCAGTGTCTTTGTTGGGCAAATGGGCATGTTGCCCGAAGTAGGGCAGCTTTTTATCACCTACCTTAAAGCGTTCCATCAAAGTTTGCAGTGGTTGCCCGGGCGTGGCTACCACGCCTCTTTGCTGGTCTACCGAGGTCATAGGGCAGCGTTGGCACGGGCCGATCATCGCAAAATCTAATGAGTCGGCGCGCAGGTTCTGCCACTGATATTCCTGCCAGGGCTGTGTATCTGCAAGGATTATATTGGCGCGAAAGCGGTCCATGGGCATGGGTTGAGGCAGATGTTGGTTTAGAGCAGACAAAGACGCTTCGCAGGTGATTAAGAATGGACAGGCATCCGCCAGTTTTAACGTTGATTCCTGATTCTCCAGATATCTAGTGGCGACCAGGCGCTCTGCGTTATTATTAAATCTCACCAGTCGCAACTTTCCACCGCGAAATTCGCCTAACACCTGAGTTAACCAGTCGCTTACTGCCTGCGATTCTTCAATACCTTCCACGGTATCTTTCCATATTTGCCAAAGCGCCGTGGGAGTCTTGGGGTCTTGTGTTACCTCAATCGTGCCATGGTACTCATGACTAAGACTCAACTGGCCATGTACGAAGTGGGTTTTTATCGTGGCCATAGCCGGGATTTGTCGCTGTGTAACAAACTTACCTGAATTGTCCACGATCATCCATTGCCGGTCGCCTTCCAGCCCGGTCGGAAGTACATTAACCTGAGACAGGCTAATACCGGCCAGGGATTTTACCGGATAGATGTAGAGGGCTGAAATGCTCGCGTTCATTGAAATATCCTTAGGGCCTTTTGGCCATGAGTGCATGATTGTTATAAATAAAATAAAGGGGTTTTACATGGCAAAACAGCGCTACAGGCTCTGACTAAAATACTGTCTCCAAAGGCCCGGCTCTATACCGTATTTGCGTTTAAAAGCGCGCCCGAAACTATCACTGGACTGGTAACCTACCTGAAACGCGACACTTTTTATACTCTTAGAATCATCACTCAGGAAAATTTTTGCCTGCTCCAGTTTGATGTGTTCCAGCCAGGCTCTGGCCGTCATTTGATAATGTTGTTGTACCAGGCGATTAAAGTGCCTGTCACTCATGGCGCATTGTGCTGCCAGATCAGTGACGCTGACAGTTTTATGCAGGTTGTCCTGCAACCACATGTACACTTTTTGCAAGCGATCGTTGTCAATGCTTTGAAATTTTAATGATTCTGAAAACTGACTTTGGTGCCCGGCGCGTTTAAAGTAAGTGACCAAATATTTAGCTGCCGATGTGGCCACACGTACCCCGTGATCTTGTTCGATAATATGTAAAGCCAAATCAATACCACTTAATACGCCTGCGGATGAATAAAACCTGTCGTGTTGAATAAACAACCTGTCGGCATCCACGATTAAGTGGGGATAACGGTGTTTTAACTCTTCGGCAAAGTGCCAATGGGTAGTCACGGTTAACCCTCGTAACCGGGGCAGATCTGCCGCTAAAAACACGCCGGTACAAATACACACTATGCGTTTCCTCTGGTTACATTGCTCCTGCAGATAAGGCTGAAGTAATGCCTTTGTGGCCTGTTGTCTTGCACCTGTTCCACCGGGAATCACCAGAGTATCAATGCTGGGCGCGTCGGCAAAAGTATAGTCGGCTTCAATCTGAATGCCGGTTTCACTTCTAATCTTTTTCCGGGGCGCAATAATACAGGATTCATAAAGTGGTTCAGCGTCAGCTTTGATGAGATCAAAGCATTCCAGTGGCCCGACGAGGTCTAACAGCTGTATATCGTCGTAAGCCAAAAAGCCGATGCGATGTGGGCAGGAAGTTGTCATTTAGCGAGGATTTATATCTGACGGTGCCAAGACTATAGCAGGTTTAAATATGTCTTAAGTGTCTAATGTGCGACATTTTCAGACATTCGTCGGTTTTGGACGTCCAGATGTTTAGACGTAAAGATGTTGACAATATGAGCTATTAAGGCACAATGCCGGAATCTAAGTCGATTTACTAAGAGGTTGAGACAAATACCATGCCCATTCGAGTACCTGCTGAATTACCTGCACAAGCTATTTTAGACAAAGAGAATATCTTTGTTATGGATAGTGAGCGCGCGGCTATGCAGGATATTCGACCGCTGGAAGTGGGAATTCTCAACCTGATGCCCAATAAAATTCAAACCGAAACACAACTTTGTCGGTTATTGTCCAACACGCCGCTACAAATCAACGTGGATTTAATCCGTATTGATAACCACGTCTCAAAGCACACACCGGCAGAGCACATGGACTCTTTCTATCAGAACTTTGATGATATTGCTGAAAAGCGCTATGACGGCCTGATTATCACCGGAGCCCCCGTGGCGTTAGTGGACTACGAAGAAATATCCTACTGGGATAAGATCACCACGGTGATGGATTGGGCACGCCGGCATGTGCAATCTACCCTCTATTTGTGTTGGGCCGCACATGCTGCCATGTACCATTTTTATGGTATTAATCGCCATATCCGTGAGGACAAGTTATTTGGGGTGTTCGAACACAAGGTTAATCAGCCGCTGGATGAATTGGTGCGGGGGTTTGACGGTCGTTTTTATGCACCTCATTCCCGCTATGGTAATATTCTGATTGAACAGTATGAATCTGTTCCCGAATTAGATGTGCTGGCCAGCTCGGATGACGCTGGGGCCTATATCGTGGCTTCAAAAGACAAACGTCAGGTGTTTTTAACTGGCCATCCGGAGTATGAGTTACATACCCTGAATGATGAATACACCCGCGATATCAGCGCTGGATTAGACACCGCAATCCCGTTGAATTACTTCGCGGAGCCAGAAAATCCGCAATCGACGCCTGTCATGAGTTGGCGCAGTCATGGTACCTTGTTGTATACCAACTGGTTGAATTATTGTGTGTATCAGGTGACGCCATACGACCTGAACGAATTGAGTAGCCGCACATAGACATTGTCTGTTTTCTGAATGTCAGCCGCAGTGAACAACACACAGCTTGCTGATGAGCGAAATCGAGTGAATGAGTTTCATATGAGTAACAAAACCCAACAACTATTAGCCTTGCTGGCTGACAGGATATTAATCCTGGACGGCGCAATGGGAACTATGATCCAACGCCATAAGTTGGAAGAGCAAGATTATCGCGGCGAGCGTTTCGCTGACTGGCCATCAGATCTTAAAGGCAATAATGATCTTCTGGTATTAACCCAGCCAGACATTATTCGCGAAATTCATGGCCAGTATCTTGAAGCAGGCGCGGATATATTAGAAACCAATACCTTTAACGCCACCAGTATTTCCATGGCGGACTACAATATGGAATCACTGGTGACGGAGATTAATATTGAAGCTGCCAGGCTTGCGCGTCAGGCCGCTGACGAATACACCGCTAAAAATCCCGACAAACCCCGTTTTGTCGCCGGGGTTCTTGGGCCTACTAACAGAACCGCCTCTATTTCACCGGATGTAAATGATCCCGTTTTTCGCAATATTAGTTTTGAGCAACTGGTAGAAGCCTATAAAGAGGCAACTCATGCACTGATTCAGGGGGGCTCTGATTTGATTTTGATCGAGACCATTTTCGATACCCTGAACGCCAAAGCGGCTGCGTTTGCAGTGGATGAGGTGTTTGACGAATTAGGCTGTCAGTTGCCTGTGATGATTTCGGGTACTATTACCGATGCGTCAGGGCGCACCTTGTCAGGTCAGACCGCAGAAGCTTTCTATTATTCTTTGCGTCATATTAAACCCATCTCCTTTGGCCTTAACTGCGCTCTGGGCCCGGATCTATTAAGACAATACGTGAAAGAGATCTCTGATGTGGCTGAGTGTCATATTTCCGCGCACCCCAATGCCGGATTACCTAATGAATTTGGTGAATATGACATGGAAGGGCCGGAAATGGCGGCGCACATTAAAGAATGGGCTGAGTCTGGTTTGGTGAATATTGTTGGTGGTTGCTGTGGTTCTTCACCGGAACATATCAGCTCCATTGCAACGGCAGTATCCTCTATTGCACCGCGCAAATTACCTACGCCTGAGGTCAGAATGCGATTATCTGGCTTAGAGCCATTTATTCATTAATACGCCCACGAAGAGAGACAGAGATTATGAATCAAGCATCATCGACATTTGTCAATATAGGTGAGCGTACCAATGTTACCGGCTCTGCGCGTTTCAAACGACTGATACTGGAAGGTGATTACGAAACTGCGTTGGATGTTGCACGTCAACAGGTTGAAAGCGGCGCACAGGTGATTGATATCAACATGGATGAAGCCATGTTGGATTCAGAAGCGGCCATGACCCGGTTCCTGAATCTGATTGCCTCCGAACCCGATATTGCAAGGGTTCCTATCATGATTGACTCCTCGAAATGGACAGTCATCGAGGCCGGACTGAAATGTGTTCAGGGTAAAGCCATAGTTAACTCCATCAGCCTGAAAGAAGGCGAAGAACCCTTTTTAGCTCAGGCCAAAAAAATCAAGCGTTATGGCGCGGCGACTGTTGTTATGGCATTTGATGAAGTGGGGCAGGCGGATACCGAGGCGCGCAAGTTTGAGATCTGTGAACGCTCGTACCGACTGCTCACTGAGAAAATCGGGTTTCCACCCGAAGATATCATCTTTGATCCCAACATTTTTGCTGTTGCCACCGGCATTGAAGAACACAACAATTATGCGCTTGATTTTATCGAAGCTACCCGTCGCATAAAACAGAACCTGCCACACGCGCATATCTCTGGTGGCCTGTCGAATATCTCCTTCTCGTTTCGCGGCAATAACCCGGTGCGGGAAGCCATGCACTCGGTATTTTTATATCACGCTATAAAGGCGGGTATGGACATGGCCATTGTTAACGCTGGCCAGTTGGAAGTGTATGACGAAATTCCGGATGAACTGCGCAAAGCCGTGGAAGATGTGATTTTGAATCGTCATCCGGATGCCACCGAAGTGCTGGTAAACCTGGCGCCTAAATACAACGGCGATGGTAAAGAAGCGGTTAAAGAAGATCTGAGCTGGCGCGAACAACCGGTTAACAAGCGTCTGGAACATGCACTGGTAAAAGGTATCACTGACTACATTGTCGAAGACACCGAAGAAGCCCGGCTAAATGCAGAGCGGCCGCTGCACGTGATTGAAGGTCCGTTAATGGATGGCATGAACGTAGTGGGTGATCTGTTTGGCGAGGGTAAAATGTTTCTGCCGCAGGTGGTTAAATCAGCACGAGTTATGAAAAAAGCCGTTGCTCACCTGGAACCCTTTATTGAAGCGGAAAAAGAAGCAGGCAGCACCAATGGCAAAATATTGCTGGCTACCGTAAAGGGCGATGTGCATGACATTGGTAAGAATATTGTTGGCGTTGTACTGCAATGCAACAACTATGAGATTATCGATCTGGGTGTCATGGTGCCTTGTGCCACCATTTTGCAGGAAGCGAAAAAGCACAATGTGGATATCATCGGCCTGTCTGGCCTGATCACGCCATCACTGGATGAAATGGTGTTTGTGGCCAAAGAAATGGAGCGTCTGGGTTTTGACCTCCCGCTGCTAATTGGCGGTGCTACCACATCCAAGGCGCATACCGCAGTAAAAATTGAGCAAAACTACAGTCACCCTGTTGCTTATGTGTCGAACGCGTCTCGTGCAGTGGGGGTTTGTCAGAAGCTGCTGTCAGCCACTCACAAGCCTGATTTTGTGGCACAGCTGCAAAAAGAATATGACACGGTAAGAGAGCAACACGCCCGTAAAAAGCCGCGCTCCAAACCCGTAACCCTGGAACAAGCCCGCAGTAATCCGGTTGCTATCGATTGGGACAACTACCAACCACCGGTGCCGCTTAAGCTGGGAGTAGAAGCGGTTGAGGCCGATATTGCTACCTTGCGTCACTACATCGACTGGACCCCGTTTTTCATGACCTGGTCATTGGCCGGAAAGTATCCGCGTATTTTTGACGATGAAGTGGTGGGAGAGGAAGCTAAAAAGTTATTTGCCGATGCAAATTCGCTGTTAGATGAGTTGCAGTCGTCAGGTCAGTTGCAGGCAAAAGGCGTCTATGGCCTGTTTCCTGCGAATGCGGTAACCGATGATGTTCAGATATTCACGGATGAGAGTCGCTCACAGTTGCTGGCCACCAGTTGTCACCTCAGACAGCAAACGGATAAAGGCCAGAACCCCAATTATTGTTTAACTGACTTTGTGGCACCCAAAGAGTCAGGCAAAGCCGATTACGTTGGGGCTTTTGCAGTAACCGCAGGTATTGGTGAAGACGAACTGGCCAACGCCTACAAAGCTGCAGGCGATGATTACAACGCCATTATGATTCAGGCGGTGGCCGACAGACTGGCTGAGGCCTTTGCAGAATATCTGCATCAACAGGTCAGAAAGGTTTACTGGGGTTATGCGCCAGATGAAGCGCTGGATAACGACGCCCTTATTCGTGAAAAATACCAGGGCATTCGTCCGGCACCGGGTTATGCCGCTTGTCCTGAACACACCGAAAAACAGGTGATCTGGGACCTGCTGGAGGCTGAGAAGCACACCGGTATGAAGCTGACGGAAAGCTATGCCATGTGGCCCGGTGCATCGGTATCCGGCTGGTATTTCTCACACCCTGATTCTCGCTATTTCGCGGTTGCACAAATCCAGCAGGACCAACTGCAAGATTATGCACAGCGCAAAGCAATGAGTATCGAAGAAGCTGAGCGCTGGTTAGCGCCAAATTTATCCTGATGGAGGTCATTATGAATGAATTTGAAAATTATCCTGATGTGTTGCAAATCGCAAAACTGGGTGAACCGGTTTTGCGACAGGCGGCCGCTCCCGTGACCGAATTTACTCAGGATTTAGAAAAGTTTGTCGCGCGATTACAGGACAAAATGACCGAAGCGGGTGGTGTGGGCATTGCTGCACCCCAGGTATTTTGCGCAAGACAGATTTTAATCATGGCCAGCAAGCCCAACAAGCGATACCCGGATGCACCTCAAATGGAACCTTTAGTGGTCATTAATCCGCGTATCATTGCGCAATCTAAAGACACAGTGACGGATTGGGAAGGTTGTCTGAGTATTCCTGGTATACGTGGCCAGGTGCCAAGAGCCGATTGGGTCGAGGTGTTTTTTCAGGATACTCAGGGTACCATGCAGCGCAGACGTTTTGACGGCTTTTTAGCCCGCATATTTTTGCATGAGTATGATCATCTGATTGGTCGTGCCTGGCTTGATTCAGTGCAAAATAATCGCGACATTATCAGTGAAGATGTGTATCTGAATCAGGTGGCTGCCGCCTGATTCAGCGCTGATTTTTATCCTGACTGGCGCTGTTGCGCCACCAGGTAGCTAACAGCGAACCGGTAATGTTCATTGCCGGACTGAAAAAAGCTGGCGCCAGACCCATGGTGGCCAGTTTCTGCATGGATAAGGCGATGCCGGACGCTAATCCGGAGTTCTGCATACCCACCTCAAATGCAACTGTGCGGGCGTCCTGCTCTTCCAGTTTCAACAGTTTTGCCAGGCTATAACCCAGGCCAAATCCCAGTAAGTTGTGCACCAGCACAATAGCAATTAACAATAGTCCGATGCTCAGGATAGCCTCTCTACCCGCCGCCCCAATAATCGCCAGAATGATCACGATACCCGACATAGAAATCAGGGGCAGTACTTTTTGTAACAGCGCGACTTTATGCCGGAAGTAATGGTTCACCAGTAAGCCCGCCAGCACCGGCAAAATCACAATTTCGAGCATATTAAAAAACATGGCTGTGCTGTTGATCGCAATCAGTTCACCGGCCAGTAACTGCATTAAAAACGGTGTAATAAAAGGCGAAAGCAGAGTCGCGATAGCCGTTAACGTTAATGATAAAGCGACATTAGCATTAGCAATGTAGCTCATCACATTAGAGGCCAGGCCGCTGGGTGAGCAACCCACTAAAATTATGCCAGCAGCTATTTCCGGCGGTAATTGCGACAACATCGCCAGTGCAAAACCGATTAATGGCATCAGCGTAAACTGGCACAACAAGCCGATGATAACACTCTGGGGCATGGACAAAACCCGGACGAAGTCAGCAAAACTGATGGTACAGCCCATGCCAAACATGATCAGCATTAAAAGTGGAATAATGAGTTGTTTGGTATCGAAATTCTTTATCTGCATAATAGCGTCAGGAAAGAGCAGCCCAAAACCAAACGCCGCGAATATCCACAGGGTGAAAATCAGGTGACGGGTTTGCTGTATCTGATAAAGGGCTAAAGACAAAAGCGTAAACCCCGCCATCATAGCCGAGAAAGTAGAGCTTTTAGCATCCAGCTGAAAATAGAAGATGGCTGCCATCATAAAACTGGCTATTGCCGCAAGGGTGAAATTTCTGGATGTTTGAGGGATTGCCATCATTCACTTTGAATTTATAAATTACAGATATTAATCTAGCAAAAAGAGGCAGGGTATAAAAACTTAAATATGACCATTAAACTATTTGATAATCAGTTATTTGCTGAACTTGATGAGAAAGCCGCCAGTAGCCCCCGCCGGCGCAGTAATTACAACATTCACCAAGAGCCGGATGCAGCTGTCCAGCGGCTGTTTATCACCCTGTACCCCGATTCCTACGTTAGACCTCATAAACACCTTCAGTCGGATAAATGGGAGTTCTTTTTAATGATAACGGGCGAAGTGGCTTTTTTACTGTTTGATGAGCAGGGGGTATGCAAGGAGCGTTATCATTTATCAGCCAATGGTGATGTCAAAGGCTTAGAAATCCCGCCAGGTGTCTGGCATACCGTGGTGCCTTTACAGCAACCCGCCACCTTTTTCGAGGTAAAACAGGGGCCTTATATCCCACTGGATGACAAGGGCTTTGCCAGCTGGGCGCCAGAAGAAGGCGTAAACGAAGTGCCGGCGTTTTTAGCGCGATTGAAAAATATAGAGCCGGGCCAGGCAATAAACTGACCCTGACAATTTAGCGTTTGGATAAATGAATCCCTGCTAACATGCAGCGTACAGAGCCGCCTGCCAGTTCCAGCATGGATACATCTAATGGCAGTAAGGTGACATGTTGTTCCAGTTGCCTTATTTGCGCCTTATCCAGTGCCTTAAACGCGGTTTGGGACAGGGCCAATAACCGACCCTTTTTGCTTTGCAGCTCCAGTGCATTACCGCAAAACAGATTGATTTGCTGCTCGGTAAGGGCAACGATTTGTCGACCGCTATTTTCGAAACGATGAATAATTTCCTGACGGCGCGGCAAGTCCTGCATCATATCAAACCCTGCCATCACAAAATCTGTCCCAATACACATCAGTACATTAGTGTGGTAAATCGGGGTACCACTGCTATCGGCAGCCTTAAACACCATAGGTTCAAAATTGAAGTGAGAGCAAAACCGCTCCAGGGCAATGGAATCAGTTCGGTTCGATTGCGCCGCATAAGCGACTCGCTCCAGATGGTCCAGTACCATAGCGCCGGTGCCTTCCAGAAACAGGTTGTCATACTCCAGTCCGGAATAATCTACCACATCCTGTACCCGGTATACTCGCTTTAGCATTTCAATGATATCGGTACGGCGCTCTTTACGACGGTTTTCGGTATACATAGGGTAAATGGCTACCTGTCCACCGGTATGAGTGGAAAACCAATTGTTAGGGAATACTGAGTCTGGTGTTTCAGTGCCTGTGTCTTCAAACAAATGTACATCAATGCCATGGTCTTGCAGTGTCTTTGCTACCTGAGTGACCTGGCTAAAAGCGACCTGAGTGACTTCTGATGCCGGTAGATGCACCTCTGAAGGTTGAAACTTATTATCACTCAGGGTTTGTGGGTTAGGGCAAAATGTATGCGGCCTGATCATTACTACAGATGCCGGAGCTTGCGGATTCATCGCCATCAATCATTCTCCACGATTATTAGGGTGTTTATTTTTATGGCGAATAGCCTACTACGAAGCTGAATTAGTATAAATGTCAAAAATTTGTATAAAATCCAATTTATTTTTGCAATTTGACAGGTGCAATCTGTCAAAATGATATTTTTGTTTAAAGGTGGGTGAGAAATTGAGTAGTCAAAAGGGCGTGCCCTATTTACATGACAGTCTCGATCGACAACTGCTGGCTATTTTACGCGGTGACGGCCGGGCGTCGATATCCAAACTGGCGGGTGAGTTAAACGTTTCCAGAGGCACTGTTCAAAACAGATTAGATCGTCTGGTGTCCTGTGGGGTTATTTTAGGTTTTACGGTTCGCGCTCATGAAGAAATTGAAAGCAATGTGGTGCGGGCGATAATGATGATTGAGGTAGTGGGCAAGTCCACTGCTCAGGTGATCCAAAAATTAAAAGGAATACCACAATTGCAAAAGCTGCATACCACTAACGGGGCCTGGGATTTGGTGGCAGAAATCGTGGCAGGAAACCTGGTTGAGTTTGATCACGTATTGCGCGATGTCAGGTTAATTGATGGGGTGCTGAACAGTGAAACCAGCATACTGTTAACCAGCGCCTGACATGACTGAAACAGGCGGAAGCAAGGTATTCCTACTTCCGCGTAACTGAATTAATAGTCAAATTTGTGTTTTGAGTACAGCGCCTGAGCCTGCTGCCAGATTTCTCCGGGAATGCCGCTGTTAATCAACGTATCATCCACCTGAATTACCGGCATAAGTTCTTTCGAAGAACTGGTAAGCCATACTTCATCGGCATTTAATACATCCGTTTTACTGATTTGTGCCTCTGAGACGCGATATTCGCTGTGCATCCTTAAAATGTCTAAAATCAGCTGCCGGGTAATACCGGGCAACAGGGCCGTACTCAGTGGTGGAGTGACGATATGACGATTTTTTACAATAAATACGTTGGATGAACTGGCTTCGGTCAAATAGTCAGACTGGTCAAACAGCAGAGTTTCATTGGCACTGTGTTCAACACCCTGCTGATAATGCATTACATTGCCCAGTAGAGACGTTGACTTAATATGACAGCGTTGCCAGCGTCTGTCCGTGGTGGTGATAACCTTCGCCGTTCTGGCATTGTTGATATCAGCCACAGGCGCAGCGGGGATTTCAAAAGTAAAGGCAAACACCGTGGGGCTAATTCCCTGCGGATAAGCGTGACTGCGTTTGGTGTCGGCTCCCCGACTTACCTGAATATAAATTCCCAGGTTACCTGAGCTATTTAATGACAACAGCTTTTCGCACAATGTACGCCAATCCTGGAGTTGGGTGGACAACTGAATCTTCAGCTCTTTCAGGCCATTATTAAGTCGATTGATATGAGGTTCAAACCCTACCATTTTCCCATTGTAGGATGGGATAACTTCGTATACCCCATCGCCAAATAAAAAGCCGCGATCCATAGGGGAGATTTTTGCTTGCTCAGCAGGTAGGAATTCCCCATTTAAGTACACCTGATTCATGGTTTTCTGTTTCCGGAAAAGAAAATTAAGTTAATTCGATTTTATTGCACTACTGATTGCCAGTCTTTGCAGTTGGTCATTCAGTGTAGCGTTGCATCGTCGTGTTGTTGAATTTGGCCCGGGCAAGATGAAGCTGATTGTGCGCTTCTTCGATTGTGACGGGGGTAAATTCAACCGTAGCACCTGCCGTGGTTTGCATTAGTTTGCTTAAGTCTAATGATAATACACTGCCTATTTTGGGGTAACCCCCAATTGTTTGTCGATCTTTGCCCAGAACTATGGGCTGTCCGTCGGCTGGTATCTGTACCGCGCCCAGGGCGATACCTTCCGATAACATGGTGCGGGTAGGAAACTCAATTGCCGGGCCTGTCAATCGATAGCCCATTCTGTCGGCCAGTTGGCTTACGGTGTAGCGATTACCGAAAAAACGTGCCTTTTGCAGCCTGTCAAAACGGTCGTATTGATAGCCCTTTATTAATCGCAATTGCAAATTTTTTGAGTAATCCGGGATATCTTCACGGTAAAGTCCCAACAGTGGCTGATTTTGGGTGGCAAACCTGTTCAATATCTGGTTTGCTTTTAACGGTTTTCCGTTAATGCCTCCAATACCTTCGCGTACGACTGTGGCGGCGCTGTTTAGTTGTGGTGTCACACTGAATCCGCCTCCCACTGCCAGGTAGAGTCGACAACCGGCTGAGGCAAAGTTGATGCTAAGTTTATCGCCCCTGGCCACATTGTGACTGCGCCACTGGGAAATTTCTGCATTATTTAAACTCACACTGCAGTGAGCACCGGTAATACTTATCTGGCAATCTGACAAGGATTCCAGATGTAGTCCGCCCATGGTTATTTCAAGGGTGGCACTATTGGCGGGATTTCCCAGTAATTTATTGGCCCACATAAAGGCGTGTTCATCGGCGGGACCGCCTGTGCTCAGGCCCAGTTTTGCCTGCCCAAAACGGCCTGCATCCTGAATTAAGCTCAGCATCCCGGCATCGAGAATTTTAAAAGCCTGAAGAGCTTCAGATGTCATGCAGTTCGCCTCCCTGTGCTAAATACTCGGCTTTGTCTATCGGCTTAAAACATACCCTATCTCCGACATTAAATGGCATGGCTGGGGTCTGCGATAAATCAAACAAAGGGGTAGGGCAAAGACCTATGATATTCCAGCCGCCAGGGCTTTGTGACGGATATACTGCGGTTTGTTGATCGGCGATGGCTACCGCGCCTTTCGGTACCTTTTTGCGTGGGGTTTGTAACCGTGGTGCAGCAATCATTGGGTCCACTTCACCCAGGTAAGCAAAACCCGGCGCAAAACCTATGGAGTACACCTGGTATTCTTTGGCACTGTGGCGTTTAATCACTTCATCCACTGAGATATTTTTGTCGTTGGCAATCGTAAGCAGGTCCGGCCCTGATTCTTCTGCATAATACACCGGCAGGGTCACCAGTTTACCCTGAGTCTGTTGAAACTGCGTTTGCCGCGCAGTGCAACAGGCGTTTTCAATTACCCTGGCAACAACAAAATGATCGGTGTTCAGGGCGTTGTAAATGACCAATAGGGAATTAAAAGATGGTACAAGGTCCAGGATATCACACCCAAGCTCTTTGCTAATGATGTGTTGTACGGCAGTGATCTGAGCGGAAACCGCTTTATCGGGTGTTGACGCAAAATACACTATCAGCGCGTTTTCTGATGCTGCAACAATTTTGGGGTAGTCAGTCTGGTTGGTCATTTTTGACTGCATAGCTGTTTGAGGCGTTTTATCAGGTTTATCGATTCCGGGTTATCCCCATGCACGCAAAGCGTATCGGCCTGAATTGCCAGATTGTCACCGGTATTTGTTGTGACTGTGCCTTCTTGCACCAGCTGTTCAACCTGTTCGATGATTTGTTGTTCATTGAGCACGGCACCGGGCTGACTGCGGCTTAGCAAGTGTCCGTTATTGTCATAACGACGGTCGGCAAAGGCTTCGAAAAGCAGTTCGATGCCCATTGTCTTTGCTTGCGTTGAATGTAGTCCGGTTTGCTGAGTCGCCAGCAGCATCAGCTTTAATGGCGTTGGATATCTGGCCACGGCCTCCATAACGGTGGTGAGTATTTGTGGTTCCGCCATCATTTGGTTATACAAGGCGCCATGGGGTTTAACATAACTGAGCTGTTGCTGTTGTGCTCTGGCCATGCCTTCCAGTGCGGCAATCTGGTAATGCAGTAAATTAATCAATTCGTTTGCAGCGATATGCATGGTTCTGCGGCCAAATCCCGCTAAATCAGGATAGCCTGGATGAGCGCCAATTTCGGTTTTGCATTCACCTGTGTGTTTTAGTGTCGAGGCCATCACATTGGCGTCCCCGGCGTGAAAACCACAGGCAATATTGGCCATATCAATATGAGGGATCACCGCGTGATCCATGCCCATTTGCCAGGCGCCAAAGCTTTCGCCTAAGTCGCAGTTAAGTTTAATCATGGGAATTTTCAGCCTATTGCAAAGTCACTATTTTTCAGGTCAGTTACTAACATACAACCTGGACTATGGGTAATGCAAAGTTCAGGTTTAGCATTCATGATGGCCAGTTGAGGTGTTACACCGCAGGCCCAGAATAAGGGGACTTCATCGTCGTGAATTGTAACCGCGTCGCCAAAGTCTGGTTGGCTCAAATCTTTAATGCCAATTAAAGATGGATCGCCAAAGTGTACCGGCGCACCATGTACTGACGGATAACGGCTGCATATCTGGATGGCCCGGATAGCGTCAGCTGCTTTCATAGGCCTCATGCTGACCACCATATTGCCGCTAAATCGCCCGGCGGACTTGCAGGGGATGTTGGTTTTATACATGGGGACATTTTTCTGTTCTGAGATGTTTCGCACTTCAATCCCTTCGCTGAGCAAAGCTTCTTCAAAGGAAAACGAACAACCTAACAGAAAAGCCACAAAATCCTCTTGCCAGATACTGCTAATATCCGGCACCTGCTCACTGAATTTACCATTTTTAAATATCTGATAGGCAGGGAAGTCAGTGCGAATATCAATATCATTGCCAGCCTGCTCTACCCGAAAGTCGCCGGGAAACTGACTGGTTGCAATGATGGGGCAGGGTCTGGGATTTAGTTGGCAGAATTGCCGAAATTCATCCGCCAGCTGGTTAGGTAAAATCACCAGGTTACATTGAACATAGCCTTTCGCCAAACCGGACGTATGGGTGCGGTAATCACCTTTTCGGATGGCCTGGCGTATCTCTTGTGGTGTCGATTGTGCTGTTAACATAGTGATTGTGATTCTTCTTTAATTGTGGTGATTTAACCGCAAATGGGAATACCAGGGAATAGACTGAACTAAAAAAAACTGAGTCATGACGTCAAAGCCATGTTTTTCCGATTGCGCTAATTTTTAGCATTGCCAATGATGACCCGGATTTGGTTGAGGACTTCATAGCCTGCACTAAAGCACAGGCTGTCTTCGGTGAGTTCGTTTCTGCGGGTAACACCATCGACACTGCCTTTGGCAGACAGGTATTTTAAGAGACTTTCCACATCGAGATTTTCCAGTAAATCCGCGGGATGCCAGAGGCTCATGATACCAATCAATCCGTACGCGCCCCAGTTAGAGACATCGGCCACTAATAACTCATCACATTCGGTCACCGAAGGAATTATATTGAGTGATGCCAGCTCTGGTGCAATATTACCCATGCCAATTTCGTTGCCGCCATCGCCAATGGCGATAGTAGGGCAGTTTGCCTGGCTCATAAAAAAATCAAAACTGGCGCAGCGGGTAGAGATATCTTCCCCCCGCATATTACAATACTGGCCTTCGCTATTGAGGCCCGGCCGTTCGATGGAAATAATGGCCGCCGGTTGGTATTGAGCTGCGATTTGCTGCGCGTACAGAGGGGCACCCTGAACATCATTAACCGCGATGGGGATAACCCGATAGTCATCTTTGAGTTGCGCATAAAGTGGAACACCACAAACCAGGTGGGGTGTCTTACCCAGCGTTTGCAACAGATTATAGAGTAAAATGGCGCCTACCGGACCGTCAGTCTCAAACGTATGATCTACAGGAAATCCGGTGCCAATCAGTACATTCCCCTGGCAGTGGAATAGTGTTTTTGCGGCGCGTAAAAAGTAACCAGGCCGCAAGGCCGACTGCATCGTTTTCATGCCTCTGAGGTTGCGTGCCACCAGACAATCTTCAATTAGCTGACTGATATTAATGAGGTTCATCATAGACGAATAGCGTTTCTCGTTTTCCAACGGTTAATGTGCATTATACTTTCCAGATAATGCGCTTTTTGTACATGTAGTGAAATATCACATAAGACACAATCAGGAAGCTCAATGACCAGGCCAGTGAGCCATTATAATTCCCCAACAGTGGTTGATAAACATGGGAAAACAAAAAGGCTTTCAGCGAAATTCCCTGTACGGGCACCATGATTAGGATCCGCTCCGCAATGCAGGCAAACAGGTAAAAAGCAATGGAGTTCGCGCCAAAAACGATAAAGGGTGCAGACCAGCCTTTGATACCCCGGTGATCAATTACATAAATACACAATGCCAGAGACAGGATTGCTATGCCTGAAGACAAAAATACAAAGGAAGGCGACCACAGTTGTTTGTTTATCGGAAAGACCGGGTCCAGAAGCCAGCCTGCTGAGGTTAAAACCAAACCCCAAAATAACAGCATTTTTACCTGAGGTAACAGCGGGGTTCTGTTTTGAGTGGCCCGTTGCAGATAATCGCCGACTGCCACACCGGAAATACAAGATGCCACAGCCGGTAGAGTGCTTAACAACCCTTCCGGATCAAAGCTGAAGGGATGGGTGCTACTATCGTATACATGGTTTGTTGTCAGAAGCAGATGATCTACCCAGGCGGCCAGATTATTGCCTTTGATGAGTAAGCCTTGATAGACATTACCCTGGGTATCGTTGTAGGGCACACAAAGCATCAAAACGGCATATAAAACAAGCAATAGCGGGCCCATTGCGTAGAAGTACTTCTTAGGCAGATACAGATAGCTCAACACACAAAACAAATAAACAACAGCAATGCGTTGCAGCACACCTAATAACCGGATGGAATAAAGACGTTGTTCTAACCAGTCGTAATTGTCAGCAATAAAATTAAAATAAAACAGCGCCAGAAACAGTCCCAGAGCGAATAATTTAGCGGCGCGGATGGCTGATGAATGCACGATGGCTGATTGGCTCAATCCCTTAGCTTGCATCACAGTGACAGACAGGCTGATGGATACCCCAACGATGAAAATAAAAAACGGGAAAATCAGGTCTGTAGGTGTCCAGCCATGCCATTGTGCGTGGCTAAGCGGGGCATAGACGTAAGACCAACTACCTGGATTATTCACCAGAATCATGGCCGTGATTGTCAGCCCCCGGAACACATCCAGAGATAACATCCGGTTCGAGGGTATCTTACTGAGAATCGACTCCGCATAGCGGCTAAAAAATACCATAACACATTTCCGTATTGTGAGTGTCAGCTGGGCAGGGCAACAATGTAGCTGTCCTGACCCAAAGAAACTCATGAAAGTATTTCATGTTTTGATGAAATAAAGTCATTTTTATTCATGTATGTGAATAGGTATAAATATCCCCATGCACTAACAACGTACGCAGCATAACGGCATTGCCCCGCAGTGTTTGACGCGTCGGAAAACCGGACCCCACAGCATCATGAGTAACGACTTTACCTTTACAATTAAAACTCAGCGTTTTGATGAACATTATCATCCTGCGGATAACACCCGAATTACCACTAATTTTGCTAACCTTGCCAGGGGCGAATGTCGTCGGGAGAACCTGCACAATGCTTTGAAAATGATAGACAACCGCTTTAATGCGTTGGCCCATTGGGATAACCCCAACGCAGATCGCTATGCGCTTGAACTGCAAATTGTGTCAGTGGATATGGCAATTCAGGGCTGCAGCGACGCATTCCCCAGTATCGAGATTCTGAAAACCAGTATATTTGATCGGCACACCAACAAGCGCACAGAAGGTATTGTCGGCAATAATTTTTCGTCTTACGTGCGGGATTATGATTTCAGTGTGGTGCTGTTAGAGCACAACAAAGGGCAGGCTAAATTTAGTATTCCGGACGGCTTTGGTGAACTGCACGGAAAACTGTTTAAGCACTTTGTGAATTCAGCGGCTTACCAACAACACTTTGAAAAACCGCCGGTTATTTGTCTCAGTGTGTCTGACAATAAAGTTTATCAGCGTACTGAAAATCAGCATCCGGTGTTGGGGGTTGAGTACCAGCCAAACGAATCCTCACTGACCGAGCAATACTTCAAAAAAATGGGATTGCAGGTGCGTTATTTTATGCCGCCTGACAGTGTGGCACCGCTGGCTTTTTATTTCTTTGGCGACTTGCTCAGTGATTACAGTAACCTGGAACTGATCAGTACTATCAGCACTATGGAAACCTTTCAAAAGATTTACCGCCCGGAAATCTACAATGCCAATGCGGTAGCAGGCAAATGCTATCAACCTAATTTGAAGAATCTGGACCACTCGCTTACTCAGATTGTTTGCGACCGGGAAGAGCGCAGCAAACTGGCTATTCAACAGGGTAAATTTGCTGAACAGTACTTCATTAAACAGTATCAACCGCTGCTGGAGCAGTGGTCTGCCAACTATGCCCTTTAACTTACAGAGAAACAGAATCAGCGATATTATGAAAACACTTTTACCTACATCTACGGCGGGCAGCTTGCCTAAACCCTCCTGGTTGGCACAACCTGAACAGCTTTGGTCACCCTGGAAATTGCAGGACGAAGAGCTTATCGACGGTAAACAAGATGCACTGCGGGTGTCCTTGCAGGAACAACAACAGGCGGGCATTGACATTGTTAGTGACGGCGAGCAAACCCGGCAGCATTTTGTGACCACCTTTATTGAACATCTCAGTGGTGTGGATTTTGAAAACCGCAAAACTGTAAAAATTCGCGATCGTTATGACGCCAGTGTGCCGACAGTCGTTGGGCCGGTGAGCCGCAATAAGCCGGTGTTTGTCGAGGACGCAAAATTTTTGCGCCAGCAAACGAAGAAACCCATCAAATGGGCACTGCCAGGTCCCATGACAATGATCGATACCCTTTACGATGCCCATTACAAAAGTCGCGAAAAACTGGCCTGGGAATTCGCAAAGATCCTCAATCAGGAAGCCAAAGAGTTAGAAGCCGCCGGTGTTGATATTATCCAGTTTGACGAGCCGGCATTTAATGTCTTTTTTGATGACGTCAATAGCTGGGGCGTAGCCACACTGGAAAGAGCGATTGAAGGTCTCAACTGCGAGACCGTAGTACACATTTGCTACGGCTATGGTATCAAGGCCAATACTGACTGGAAACAAACGCTGGGATCTGAATGGCGACAATACGAAGAAGCGTTTCCAAAGCTACAGCAGTCAGGTATCGATATTATTTCGTTGGAGTGTCACAACTCTCATGTGCCTATCGAATTACTGGAGCTGGTGCGGGGTAAAAAGGTAATGGTGGGAGCTATTGATGTGGCCAGTAATAAGATTGAAACACCTGAGGAGGTGGCCGAAACCTTGCGCAAAGCCTTGCAATATGTCGATGCGGATAAGCTTTATCCCTGTACTAATTGCGGTATGGCGCCGTTGTCGCGCCAGGTAGCCAGAGGAAAGCTACAGGCCCTGAGTCAGGGAGCGGCTATTGTACGCAAAGAGCTACAGGGCGCCTTGTAGCCTTGCGCGCATTTCCCCTGACCGGTAGTGGTTTTCAGGCAATACTACTGAATTCCACCACCGGTTGATTGTTGTCACCCTCCTGGCTTACAGCCAGCCGGACAACCAGGATGCTTTTACGTCAGCAGGGCGATTTCGCAGTAATTCGGTATTGCCCTGCAACATGTTCATTCTGGTGGAAACCGGCGCAGCCAAAGGAATATCCGTTGCCTGTTTACCAAAATTGGCACGTTGAATTTCGCCATCAGAACTGTTCAGTATATACCACATCTGATTCGACGGGCGTCTGACGGCGACATCGGCTTTGCCGTCACCATCGTAGTCAGCCACCACCGGAATATCGTCTGCCTGTTTGCCAAAATGGATACGTTGAATCTCGCCATCAGAACTGTTCAGTATGTACCACATCTGAGTGGCGGGGCGTCTGACCGCGACGTCGGCCTTGCCATCGCCATCGTAATCAGCTGCCACCGGAACATCGCCGGACTGTTTGCCAAAATTAATGCGTTGAATGGCCTGATCGGAACTATTGTAGATATACCACATCTGGTTGGAAGGACGTCGCACCGCAATATCGGCTTTACCGTCGCCATCGTAATCAGCCGGTACCGGAATATCCTCACTTTGTTTACCAAAGTTCAGTCGGGTTATGCCATCGCTGAAACCTGTCAGGCTGTCAACGCCTGAGGAGTTTTTGATGTACCACATCTGGTTTGCGGGGCGTCTTACAGCGATGTCAGTAATACCATCGCCGTCGTAGTCAGCAGGTATCGGAATGTCGCCAGATTGCGTGCCAAATCTCAATCGGCTAATACCGTCGGCAAATCCGGTTAGTCTGTCCACGCCTGAAGAGTTTTGGACATACCAATAGTGCGTTGATGGGCGTCTGACTGCGATATCAGTGATACCATCTCCGTCAAAGTCACCGGAGACAGGAATGTCTGCGGACTGGGTGCCGAATGTCAGGCGTTGTGTTTCACCGTTTCCGGAATTGGCAATGTACTGAATTTGTCTGTCAGCTCTTCTCACCGCAATATCAGCCCTGCCATCTCCGTCATAATCATAAGCAGTAACCGGCTGGGTAAGCTCAACCGCAACACTCACACTGCCGCCATTTCCGTTGTTACCACCGGTTGTTGCCCAGGTATCCGCTGCCAGATTGTCCGGGTTGTTTAACGCGATGAGTTCACCGTCCGCGGTTATGAAAATGACTTTTTTATCTACCAGTACCAAGGGCGAAGTGACCTGGCCGATGTCGCTGTATACATCGCGTTGTTCGTTTTCAGGTTTGACATTGTATTGCCATTGCAACTCACCCAAGCGCGTCGCTTCAGGTAACACCGCACTGACGTAGCCACTGCGGGTACCTGAGATAATGGTGCCAGCTTCATCACTGACAAAGCCTGTGATATCACCGGCAGAGCGCACCTGACGCTGGTCTTCTCCGGTTACGGTATCAATGGCGGTCAGCAATCCACCTTCACCAGCCCACAGGGTGCCATCTGCGTCGATGACCATCCCGGCATGAGTGCAACAACTACTGTTGCGCCACAATTCGTTACCGGAGGCATCAAGGGCAATTAAATAGGAGCCATTGTCATAAACGGCGTAATAAAGGTTACCATTGTTGTCCAGGGCGATGGTGCCGTAGTTTCCGGCGTATGCCGATTGAGATTGTGGCGTGTATTGCCAGTTTACCGCGCCGTCATTGGTTACCTGTAATACTGTGGCGTTGTCCAGTACCACGTAATAGACCTGATTGACGCTGCCTATGGAACTGATAATCTCATCGGTTTGTAATTGCCAAAGCTGTTCGCCCTGCAGGTTCATTGCCACCAGGTAGTAGTTACCATCAATATGGGCTGACGTCAGCAAGGTTTCGCCATTGGAGCGCACCGGCGTCAGGCCTTTTTCCAGCCAACTTGAGGCAAATCGCTGCTCCCACAGTTGCTCACCATTGGCTGATATCGCCTCAACAGAGCTGTATTCACCTGACAGGTAAACCACATCATCAATAACCGCAATCTGTGGGTAGTTTGATACCGTCCGATTGCTCCACAACCAGTTACCATAGCGATCATAAGCGCTCAGTTCTTGTCTGCCCGTTAACAGGTATAACTGATCAGACCCTGCCACCAGTTTGTCCGTCACGCTGGTGTTGAGGTTAGTTTTCCACGCCAGTTTACCGATGTCGTTGGATGGCTGTTCCGCCTCAGGCTCGCTGCGTGTCGCGTCGTTAGGGTAGGCATCTTCGCTGTCTGGTATACCATCGCTGTCGCTGTCTTCCAAAAGTGGTGACGTTCGGTTTTGATATTCAATCAGATTTGAGACGCCATCGTTATCTGCGTCTAGCTGACTGTCGTCGGCGCTGGGATCTAAGCCGTACGCCAGTTCCCACTCATCAGCCATGCCATCGTTGTCGTTATCTGCTAATACATTAACCACAATATTAGCCAGCGGTATAAAGCGATTTACCTGTTCAATATAGGCGTTCAGATTGTAGAGTATACGGCCTTCTCTGGTGGCCAGTCCGGTTTGCCGGAAGCTGATGCTGCCATCTTCATTCTCAATCCAGACACTGTTTGGCGTCGTGGCCTGACCGGCGTATTCCAGACTAATGGCCGGGAACGAAATGGACAAATCCGAAACTTCATTCCACACATTATTGATGGTGCCCGCCATGGTGAAATATTCGTTATCAATGACTGATATTTCACTGGCAGTATCCATGTCAGCTGTGGGTATTGCGGACCAGTAAACCGGAGCCAGTTGCACCAGGCCGGTATCTTTTACGGAGATTTCGACAGCATGGTGGGAAAACAACCAACTGTCGGGGCGGGGCACTTCTACGCTAAATCGATAGCCATTGATGCTTGCATCATAAGTGAGTTCGCTGCCTGACAATTGCCACCCTTCCTGGGACTGATTACTAACCTGAATCTCAATATCGTCAGTATTCGCAACATTGTGAATCGCCCCTGTTATCAACTGGCTGTCGGTTTCGCTATCAAATATGGTTGCCAACTCATCCAGGACGATTTGCGGCATTGAAGTCAGCAGTGCTTCAAGGTTGACGGTGACATAGGTTTCCGACAGAAAACGCGAACTATCAAAGCAGGCACTATCACCTTCACATAAGCGCACTCTGAAACGAATACCGCGGGATCTGATGTCTCGAATACTCAGCCCGGAAAGCAGGCGGGCAAGTTTTACCGGATCGTCAGTAAAGGCCACACTTAAAGTGGTTTCTGTTGTTTGGCTATTCAGTGAAACGGTCAAAGCATCATTGAAGCCTGAACTGGCTATATCGGTAAACTGGCTGGCGCCATTTACTGTTTCTTCCACAGTAACTGAAAAATTACTGTCTGCAGGCAGTGAAGGATGGCTTAGGATGATACTGACTGGCTCATTCTCAGATGCAAAATAGATTTGCTGTTCGCTGCTGATAGCAATGCTGGACTCAAATTCTGATGTCTGACGTAAGGCAATAATATCGGGTAGTGATACACCGTTATTTTCATAATAGCCTATCAATACCAGACACTTTTGAGTGGGATTGTCAGCCAGTGTCAGGTTGCTTTGATTTGTATCTACACTATGGGTGTCGTCTAAATTGCGAACAAAAAAGTCTGAACAATACTCACTGTTTAACTCTAGTAACTGTTTTTGAGAGTAATCCCCGTTGTTTAACCAACTTACTGTCAGGCCATTACCATCCTGGTTGAAGATTAAATCACTCAACGGTGCTGAACGGGTAGACAGTGGCCAGGTTTTTCTCAGGAATTCACTGGCATCCGCTGCATTGAGTTCGGTTTCAGCAACCCCGATGACCTGCTCATTGATTGATAAATTCGGATTACTGAATTTGTCAAAAGAAACGCCTCCTGATTGCATCACAGAGCCGACATTTTTGTTGTCGATAGTCGTGCTGAACCCGTAGGGAATGGCATAATCGTGACTTACCAGCAAGTTAGCTCTTTCGTGCTGCAGGCCCATTGAGTGACCAATTTCATGGGTAAGCACCATGTCATCAATATCAACGTGGATGTCGGAAAGAAACACGTGTCGACTCGCCTCTGATGTCAGGCCACCCTGGTTGTAATCATCGTCGGTGAAAGGCCACAGTTGTGCAAAACCGCCAATGCCAGGCTGCATATCAGGCTGATACAAATAAACGATTCGTTCTGCTTTTCCTTCCAAAATGGCTTTGTTGATTGGGGAAGTAGGATTATTGGAAAGGGCGACCAGATTGCTGATTTCACATTCATCAGAGACAGTAATGATGTCTCCCAAGGCAAAGCGAAAATCGTAAACTTCAGAATTTACCAGGATCAAATTGCTGTAATCAATCAACTGCGCGAATACGTCTTCAATAGTCATGTCTTTAGACAGCGCCGTGATCAGTACCTGACTTAAAGACTGAGGAGTGACCACAAAACTGGTGTATACCACATTGTCTTCAATAATATCCGACCGGGTCTGTTTCAAACCCGCAACAGACTTTTGCTTCAGGGGGAGTTTTAGCGGTTTGTTGTGACCGGGCGAAAGGACATGATCATTAAAGTTATCCTGTTCGGTATGCAGGTGTTTTTCTGATAAAGCACCATCTGCACTTAAGCTGAAAAATCGATTTTGACCTTTGAAGTTAATCTGAAAGTCCAGTTCCTGTTTCAGGTTGCGATGGACTTTTACGGTTTGTCCGGATTTAACTGAGCGATAAAAAACCACTTCACCCCGACCATCGTCATAGCGTTGCACTGCAATAAAACTGTCCAGAGCCGTGACAACGATTTCAGGGCGCTGCTCAAATCCCTTTAGATCCGGGATCTGAAATGGTTGATTGTGGGCCAGTGAATTACAGGAAGTGAAGAGCGCCAGAACAACAGCGAAAAGTACAACTCCGATTTTCATTTAACTACTCCATGAAAAGTGCGAAAGTCATCTTAGCAGTGGAATTTAATAGACTCAATTGTGAATTTAAAATATTCAAAATTTATCTAACTTGTTGTTTAATATGGTAAATAATTGTCTCCGATTGTCTTGCGTTATTTAAACAGATTGCGACTCCGCCTCGTCTGATTGACTGACATTTATTCAGAAATGTTCTTCTTCAGTTCGTACAAAACCGCTAAAAGCACGTACTCCTTTCACTGATTGCTTTGTTATTTATTGCACAGTAAATAGGGCGAACAGTTAAGTTAGATAAATAAAAATGTTGAATTCTTCTTATTTGCAAATAATAATGATTATCGTTTAGATTCTTTGGCAAGAACCCATGTTTCCATTCGAGATCGTATATTCAAATTTTAGGGCTGCAACACGTCATTATCGGCTCAGGTATCGCCGTATGCTGTTACCTGGATTTATACTTTTGCTGATTGTTCAACCTTCAACACGTGAAGTTACTGCCGGCGTGCTGGCTGATGCCTTTATTCAGGTATCTGCATTTGTTGCTGCCACGCTGGCGCTTTATTACGGCGTTTTGCATTCAGTCGGACAGGACCGCATAGCCCAATGGATGCAAAAACATCCTTTTCTCGAATTAAGTGTATGTGCTTTGCTTGGTGCGTTGCCCGGTTGTGGCGGTGCCATCATTGTGATTACCCAGTACACACAAGGTAAGATTAGCTTCGGTGCAGTAGTGGCTGTATTAACTGCCACTATGGGAGATGCTGCATTTTTATTGTTAGCACAACAACCATTGGATGGTTTATTGCTCATTTGCAGCATATTAGTGACCGGTATTGTCAGCGGATGGTTAGTGAATTTGATTCATGCGCCAAATTTTATGCGTCCAGCAATGAGTCAGGCAGAAATTAAAACCTGCGTAAATAAAACAGATTCGCCTGTACAGAAGGTTGTTGCCAATGCGTCCTTGCAGTTTTGGCGTGTTTTATTGTTGCCCGCGCTGGCATTGGGCGCTATTGCGGCGTTTCAGTTGGACGTCAATCTTATTTTTGGATTACCGGATAATAGTGTAGAAAAGCTGGGCGCAATTTTAGGGTTTGTCGCCGTTTTATTGTGGTCTTTATCATCCATTGGTGACACTTATGAAACGGTTACCAGTGAAGACCGCGCTGAAGCGCCGCAGCACTGGATGGTAAAAGTGGCGCAGGATACGCAGTTTGTGACCAGTTGGGTTGTTGCGGCGTTTTTGATGTTTGAACTGACGGTATTTTGGTTTGATATTGACCCGGTCGCTTTATTTCAAAGTTTAGGCCCTTCTGTGGTATTAATGGCGGTGCTGGTGGGGTTGTTACCCGGATGCGGTCCGCAGATCCTTGTGACCGGTCTTTACTTGCAACAGGCGATTCCCTTCTCTGCGCAGTTAGCCAATGCTATTAGTAATGACGGCGATGCCTTGTTTCCTGCTATTGCACTGGCACCGAAAGCGGCGTTAATTGCGACACTGTACTCTGCAATACCCGCTTTAGTCGTGGGTTATGGATTTCTCATCCTTTTTGAATGAGCGGAAACACAAGAGATTGGCGAGGCCAACTATGCCATTTTTCAAGGCAAGCGGTTGATGTCACTGTGATTGCAGATTCCACCTCAAATCCGCTCTTGTGTTAGCCCACATCTGCCGGTGCAGGTTGGCTTTAAACAGAGCTCCTGTCAGGGAACCGTTTCAGCGAGCCTGACTCCTTTTACATGGCTCCTTTTGCACTTTTTTGACAGAGCGTTAATCCGCAGCCACTGTTGTGCGCGGTTGTTTTCTCAACCTGATACCTAACCAGATAAACCCGGCAGCACAAATAGCCAATGCAACGCTCATACCCGAAACATCTTTGAATCCCTGTTGGTGCAGGCTTAGGATAATTTCACCCAATACCAACCATTCGTATATCACAGTCAGCGCGAGGGTCACTCCGGTTAGCAATGCTGCGCAACTTAAAAAGGGTAACAGGTTTTTGAAAAAGGCCGCCAGTAACACGGTAAGCAGTATTACAATGCCGAAGCTGGCTTCTACCACAGTGCCTCTGTCAGCAAGGTCTGCGACCAGCGTACGCTCCAGTAGTAGTGCGACGGCTGTTGCTACGATAACACCGGTACAGCCGCCGATGGTGAGGCCGCGCATAGTGGCTATGACCTTGGGATGATTACCCTGTTTTACGCGTTTTGCGATCCACAAGACATTACCGGCGACAATCATCATGCAGACGCCCATAGCCAGTAAAAAGTAAATGAAGCGTACATCCATACCGGCAAAATTAGCAAAGTGCATGTTGTAAAGGAGCCGGGTACCGTCTTCGAAAACATTGCCGGCTGGTGGATTTAGCGCTTCAGGGAAGTCATCGGTTTTAACCTGGTAATAAATTTCAAAGCGTTCAGCAAATGTCCCGTTAATTTCACCGCGCAAACGGATCACCGCATTTTCATCGCCGTAGTTATAAAAATTGAAATCATTGACGTCTACCTGATATTCGGTTTTGACCCGCTGCATTAGCTGGTTCAGATCAGGCATGTCATGGGTAATGTTCGCGGGTTCACTGGTAACAGTGGTAAACCCGGCATCTTTTACTACAGCATTAAAATCACCTCCATACAGTATCAGTACGGTCGGTATCTGCATGATAATACTGAGGTTTAACATTAAACCTGTCAGAGCAAACATCAGGCCATAGGGAAGTGTAATGACTCCAACGACATTGTGCAGATCCCGCATTTGATAGCGAGTTGATTTGTCTTTGCGATACAAAAAGAAATGTTTAATCAGGTTTTTAAGTTGAACAATAATGCCTGTAAAGATTAACACCAGAAAAAACAGGGTAATGAAACCAACAATATACAATCCTTGCGGGAGGCTAAGGTTGTAGTGTAAAGCATACAGAAAATCAGCCAGTTCAAATTGTCTTTCATCTGCTAATAATTCACCGCTATTAGGATCAATCACCAGAGACTTAAATTTAGTGGGCAATGGTGTTGCTTTATCGCTACTGTCTTCGGTTGTTGCTTGTTCAACAGATGAGGAATCTGAACGCTGTTGTATCACGTCGTCGTCAGGGACCGAAAAGCTCAAATCTAAGTAAGGCGAGTGATCAGAAGGTAACCTCAGAATAGAGCGACGACTGGTTACGGCGTTATACTGACTAAAATGTTCCTCCACCACACTATTCAGGTCTATTTCGCCGGCATAGTGATTAACGGGCATTTGAGGTAATACCGACCAGCGTTGCAGTTCACCATGAAAGAGTGTGATTGCTCCGGCCCAAAAAACGATGAACAGTGGAATTGATATAATCAGGCCGATCCAGCCGTGTGCGTTAACCGCGTTTCTGAGGGTTTCTGCCTTCATGCCCAAACTCCTGTGTAGAACAATCCATTAATAGTGGCCGAAATGGCCAGTGTTATCAGGCAATAGAGTAGGGGGCGCTTAATTGATGAATAACAATAAAACACAGTAAACAGGCCACCCCACAACAAAAAACCACCTACAAATCCGATGAACAGATACACATCTCTGGGAAAAGGCACAAGGTATGCAATATTTAGGAACAGGCTCATGCTTAATACGAGGCTAAGAATAATGCCGACGATGGTTTTAGCCCACATGAGCACCTCCCATTAATGCTGTAGCCAGTAAGACCGCACTGTAAGCGGGGACAATCACTCGCCAGTCAGGGGCATAAGGTGCGCATATCGCAAGTACTACCCAACTTAGCATGACAATGACCAGAGTGACGATTGCTGCCGCCAATGGATGATACTGAGTGCATAACAACAACGCCGATAAGAGAAAATTAACACTGAACTGGCCCCACGCCAGCGATTTCGAAATGGCTTTTGGCAACAATACCTGTTGTTTTGAGCTTAAATAAGCCCCAAGCGCGGCAATCATACCCAACTGAAAAGCAATAATTTTTAAGATTGGGAAAAGGCTGGCATCTGCCAATATTGGGATGGAGCTGAACAAAAGCACGTTCCTTGTTCGAATTGGTTCAAATTAGGCGGTCAGTATATAAGTGTATGCCCCTGGAGTTCCAGATCTAAATGGTAATGCTTCGCTTTTACTTTTGCGGGGCTGTAAAAATCAGTTCAGTTCGTCAAAAGTTTCTTCTTCCAGCGAAAACAGCAAATCTAACGCGGGGAGCACTACTGTGGCCGCGAAAACAGCGGCACATAGCGCCCAGACATACCCTAAACTGGTGTGGGATTTAATGAACCAGGAGACACTCATGCTGAACCAAAACATATTAAACAGCATAATTTTGAAGTTTGGTTTTAAACATCGGGCGCAAAATTTACAGGCCAGTACTTCGCGATTGAGTATGATCAAACGTTCAGAAAAACTGATACTTTTCCCACAGCAAGGGCAACTCCGTGCAAATAGATTGTTCATTACAAGCACCTGTCAATCAACACTATTTTGTAAATGGTAATCATTATTATTTAGCTTGTCATCAACTATTGTTAAGGGGTACACTAGCGCCAGGCGCAACGAAGATTTTTCATCAGTTTTGCAACGTCGGGAGAACGTTAAATGAAAAAAAATCGTCCAAAAAACATGGACCTTACCACCATTCAATTACCGGTCATGGGACTGGCATCGATCTTACATCGGATCAGTGCGGTCATTGTGTGGTTCGCATTTGCTTTTTTCCTGGCGGGTTTACACCTTTCATTGAGCTCCTCGGATGGTCTGACTCAGGTTAAAGACATGCTGAGCAATCACTTCATCGTACAGTTTCTCACCTGGGGCTTTTTGACCGCGCTTGGCTATTATGTTGTGGCGGGTCTTAAACACATCATCCAGGAATTTGGTTATTGTGAGTCGTTAAGGGGTGGCCGCATTATTTCGCAGGTTGCTATTGCCGCAGGATTGGTCTTGAGTGTTCTGTCTGGCTTGTGGGTTTGGGGGTAATAGCGTGAACTTTAAACGTAATGGCGTAAACGAGTGGATCTTCCAACGAGTCAGCAATGTTCTGATCTTTTGTTATGCGATTTTTTACATCGTTAATGTACTCTCCATGGGAGAAGTGACCTATGACGCCTGGGTGGCCTTACACTCGGCCACCTGGTTCAAACTGTACTCGACGGTTACGCTGGTGATTGTCATGCTCAATGCTATTTTAGCGGGGTGGCAAATAGGCACCGATTATACCCAAAAGGTACCTGTGCCAGGCTTTTCAGTTATTTTTCATAGCTTTTACACCATAGTGACATTAATTTTTCTGGTGGCAGGGTTGTGCATTCTGTGGGCAAGGTAAACCCGTTAATGCCTGTGTATCCGGAATAGAGTTCTGTACCTGGAGCCTGTGATCAGTATTTCAGTTATCGCAGGCTCTGAATACAATGATATTATCAGATATGCTAAGTCTGTGATGTTTAAATGATATTCCTACCTGGCAGTTTTTTTTACCCGGGTATTTCTCAATATTTTCAACTAATTCGACATTCAGAACGGAGTCCCAAATTGAAGAACCAAAATTTATTAGGCCTGTCTGTTTCATTGCTACTTGTTTCCTGTTCTCAGGCGCCGGTGGAATCCGATACCACGGCACAATCCGGCAGCAATGAAATTGCGCAACTGCAACAACAAATCGTCAAAACAAACGCCGATATCGCGTTTGCTGTGTATGAAGACGCGTTGATAAGTGCTAATGCTCTGCTGGAAAAGGTTGAAGCGTTTATCGCCCAACCAGATGAAGCAAATTTGCAGGCAGCAAAGGCCGCCTGGTTAGCATCCAGAGAGCCTTATGGGCAATCTGAAGTGTATCGTTTCCGCAATGGGCCGATTGACGTGTTAGCTTCCGACGGCACATACGGTGAGGAAGGCGACGGACCTGAAGGCAGGCTAAACGCCTGGCCACTAGGCGAAGCCATTATCGACTATGTCGCCGTAGAAATTGATGGCAGTGCCGGACCTGAAAATCCAGCAACACAACTGCAAGGTAGTTTAATTGCAAATGTGGATGCCTATCCGGAGATTAATAAGGAGGTCATCAGCCAGTATTTTGAGCATGGCGAAGATGAACGCAATGTTACTACCGGATATCACGCCATTGAGTTTTTATTGTGGGGGCAGGATCTTAACGCAGATGGCAGTGCCGCTGCCATCCGGGACAATACCCCAGGCCAACGCCCGGTCAGTGACTATTTGGTTAAAGCCGGTGAGTGTACTTCCGGTGAGGTTAACGTGTCTGAAGTTGTCTGTCAGCGAAGAGGCGATTACCTGTTAGCTGCAACCCAATTACTCATTGATGATTTAACGCTGGTAGTTGACGCCTGGCATCCGGAAACGGGTAGCCATTATCAGACATTTACAGCGAATACGAATAGCTCGCTCTCTAAAATCCTGGAGTCGATGGGACGTTTGAGTTTTGGTGAATTAGCTGGGGAGCGCATTAACATTGCGTTATCCACCGATTCTCAGGAAGATGAACATTCCTGTTTTAGTGACAATACCCATCGCGACATATATTTAAATGCTTTAGGGGTTCAGAATAGCTATTTAAATCAATATACTCGCATTTCCGGAGAGCAAGTCACGGGACCCTCCTTCGCGGACTTACTCAATGCAGTCGAGAAAAATGACCTTGCAACGTCATTAACCGATGCCTTGAGTAAAACGATGCAGGCAGCTGCCGTCGTTGATGAAAAAGCGAAAGCAGGTATTCCTTTTGATGTGTTGATCCAGGAAGGTGTTAATCAGCCTGATATCAAAGCAGTTATAACCGGGTTAGTGGCACAGACTGATATTATTGAGCAGGCGATTCAGGCACTGAGCTTATCCACGGGCGAGTTACGTCAGGATACCGAAGAAGATTTAAGTCAATAAATAAAAAAGGGCGAGTTGCATGTGGCTGAAAAGCACGAATCTTAGGGAGAAGGCAATTCGCCTGGTGTTATTTTCAATCTGCGCCCTGGTTATCGGCTGTAGTCCGGCAACACAAACTGATACACCAAAGCCGGATGAGGCTGAGCTAAACAATACAACGCCGCACAAGCACGAGTATATGTCTGGTGGTGCGGCGACGGTTTTTGCGTCCACAAGAGATGCATTCAGTCATCGTCCCCCGTCTGTCGCCAATAACTTTAAACTGGATGGCGCATTCACTTCCGGTGATCATTTGTTCCGCACGCCATTGCAGGGTGTAGGGCCAATACTAAACAACAACACGTGTCAGGGCTGCCATTTAAACGATGGTCGGGGTATTGTCCCTGTCAACAATGAACAGCCTTTTACCAGTATGCTGGTGAAAATTGGTGATGAATCGGGTGCGCCGGATCCTGTCTATGGCGATCAAATACAGACCTTTTCAGTGGCCAGTTTTGCTGAGTCGGGCTTTACTCCGGGTATGCCTAAATATCATGGCTCCCTCGCTGATGAACTTGTGGGTGAAGCCTACACGCTGGTTTTTTACGAAACGATTGCTGGTCAGTACCCCGATGGCGAGCCGTGGGAATTGCGTAAACCCGTTTACAAATTTAAAGAGATGTCTTTCGGTGATTTTGTTCAGGGTGTGCAATTTTCAGTTCGGGTGGCACCGCAAATCTTTGGTTCTGGATTACTGGATGCAATACCCCAGCAGGATATTATTGCGCTTGCCGATCCTGACGATACTAATGGTGATGGTATTTCAGGTAAGGTGTCCTGGGTAGTTGATGCTATTGATGGTGAACGCAAAATCGGTAAATTTGCGTATAAGGCACAAAACCCCAGTGTATTGCAGCAGGTTGCTGCGGCTTTCAGAGGAGACAGTGGCTTAACGAGTCGTGTTTTCCCTGAAGAGCCATGCACCCCGAAACAAGCCTCCTGCCTTGAAATTGCACAGCAAGAAAACCATGTTCCGCCAACCCCCGATTTGTCTGACACCGTGCTGGCTTTCGTTGAGTTTTACAATCGCACACTGGCGGTACCGGCAAACCGGGGCTTCGACAGGGAAACTCAACGCTGGGACAGCTCTGTTGTGGCAGGGCGAACGCACTTTCAGGAGATTGGCTGTGCAAATTGTCATACGCCGATGCACACCACCGGACTGGCCAAAGGGAGTGTTTTGGGGTTTCCTGGTCCACTGGGGTTAAGCGCCGCCGCTGAACCTATTGAGGTATTGTCCGGGCAGACTATTTATCCCTACACCGATCTGTTGTTACACGATATGGGTGGCAGCTGTGCTGTTTCCCGTGAGTTGGAGAGCGGCGGGCGTTGTGAAGCCGGTGCAGATTGTTATTACGTGCAACGCTGTAACGGTCTTGCTGATGGTTTAAAACAAGGTGACGCTGGTGGTACTGAGTGGAAAACGCCTCCACTGTGGGGGATTGGCCTGGTGCAAACGGTTAATCCCGCTGCGACTTTTTTACATGATGGGCGGGCCAGAAGTATCGAAGAAGCGATCCTTTGGCATGGTGGTGAAGCGACGGGTTCGCTGTCCGCCTTTAAATCACTTTCTAAAACAGAACGTCAGCAAGTGCTGGCATTCCTCAACAATTTGTAGGCTCTTATGCTAAAGAAATTAATTGTATGTTCTATCAGTCTGCATCTGGTTTTTGCCTGCAGTAACGCAGAAAAGGTAGCTGAAAATCAGCATGCTGAGCAACACACTGAGGCCTCTAATGCAAACGGAAAGGCAAGTGCGCCAGATTATGAACAGGCGTACAGCAAGTTCCTGGAATTTGTTGCACAAAAACAGTTATTACCCGGCTATCAAGACTTCCATTCAGAGCTGAGCAATACCCTTGCAAATGTGCAATCGGGCTGTGCTGATATGGCGTTAAATACTCAGGAATTGGCCCAGTTGCAGGACCATTGGCGAGCCGCCATGAACCATTGGCAATCTGTAAATTGGTTTAAAATGGGGCCGGTTGCGGCAGAGAGTCGTCACAGTCGAATCCAGTATTGGCCGGACGGTAACCAGGCAGTTAAACGAGGCGTTGAAAAGTTGTTGTTAAGCAAAACCCCGGTCCTTGACTCGCTGGCCAACCAGAATGTCGGTGCGCAGGGGCTTCCGGCTTTGGAAGTGTTGTTATTTGAGCCCGCAGTGTACTCGGCCAATCCGGCAGATAAGTACTGTGAAGTAGTCCAGGCGATTGTGAGTAACCTGAATCAAATGGCAACAGAGGTAGTGGCAGAGTGGCAAAAGCCAAATGGATTTGCTGCGGCTTTTATGCAAGGACAAGAGCCGTATTCCGGTACTAAAGATGCGATGGAAGAGCTGCTGTCAAACTGGTTTGAACATTTTATTCTGCTTAAAGACAATAAAATGACCTATCCACTTGGCATAAGTGCTCCGGGCATACCGCAACTGGCGGAGTCGCCGTTCGCTGACCACAGCATGCAAAATTTACGGGTAAATCTGGCTGCCTCCGCGGCATTGATCAATGAAAACGAAGCACACAATCTTGTTGCTATTCTGGAGAATGCCGGAAAAACCGCATTAGCTCAGCAGATTAAGCAACAATGGCTTGCTGTTGCATCTGCTGCAGCGTCCTTACCTGTATCTTTTACGGCATTATTAGACGACGACGCTGAAAGAGCGCAACTACTCAAGGTCAAAGAAGAGATTAGTAACTTGCAACAACTGCTGGCTGAAGATATGACCAAAAGTCTGCAACTTACTATCGGATTTAATGCACTTGACGGTGACTAGTCACCGCGTGTGGGAGCCATTCCCGTTCATTTGTGTCCCCTAAGCGGTGCAAAGTTTAAAGGTATTGAGGGTGATAAAATTGTCGGGTAGAAATTAAATCTTTAGCCAACAGCTTTATTGTGAAGCCCTTTTGCAAGCAGAAAATTGAAGAAGCTGTAAATAACTATTTAAAACATCTGGAAGCTCAGTTGGTTTATTAATACCCTGGTAATTGCTGGCCCGGGAAAGGGTAGAAGTAGGTTAAACAGGCATTAACGATTATGGGGGCACTGGAAATTTGCGGGCACAAGTTTAATACTTGTAAATGAGAAGTGTAATCATTATTCTTACGTGTGGTGAGTGGCAATCCCTGCTTCGGTTGCTGATACACACGCCCTCTTAGTTGAAAACCACCAAACAACAGAATACCAAACTGCTATGCAGCAGGTGTTTGTGTGGGGAGTCAATGTGCACAATACCAATTCGGATATCCAGTCTGCTATGAACAGAGCCCTATGGTTTCGTATACACAGTTTTGTTGGTTTTAAACTGGCAATTTTGATGTCTTTTATTTTAGTTACCGGCACACTCGCTGTGCTATCTCACGAATTAGATTGGGCCACCAACAAGGCGATGCGCGTTTCGCCTGACTCGGTCAATCGGTTGCGCTTTGATTCGGTTTACCGCGCGGCGTATGCACATTCTGAGCAAGGGCGTTTAATGTACATCAACGCTCCCATCGATCCCTGGTTTGCAACAGAAGCCATCTACCAATATCCACAAGGCTTGCATCGGCATTATTTTCATCCTGACAGCGGGGCCTATCAGGGGGATGGACGTTGGTATAATTGGCAACGGTTTTTCAGAATGTCCCACCGTCACCTGATGCTTCCCACCGTCATTGGTATAACGGTTGTCGGGATTTTAGGGGTTTTTATGTTGCTGTCGTTGCTTACCAGCTTTGTTGTATATAAAGGTTGGTGGAAAGGCTTTAGTCGTCTGCCCAGAACCCGTAACAGGCAGCTATTTTGGGCTGATATGCACCGTCTTACCGGTGTCTGGAGTATGTGGTTTGTGCTGATTATTTCAGTAACGGGAGTATGGTATCTGGCAGAAAGATGGGGAGCTAACGCACAGTATCCACAACGGGCTAAAGCGGTTACTCAACAGGCTGTCAGCGAGGCGGTATTGCCTTCACCTGAGCGCTTTGAAGCATTGTTACATCAGGTGGCCGTGGAATATCCCGAGCTAAAAATAGAGCGAATCTTGTTGCCACAAAAAGCCGGTCAGACGGTCACTTTTCAGGGACAGGCAGAAGCGCTATTGGTGCGCCCACGTGTTAACGCGATGAGTTTTGATCCGGTCAGCGGAGAAACGTTGCAAATTCTGCAGGGGCAGGACATGAGCCTGCATGTTCGCATTTCAGAGGCTGCAGATCCTCTGCATTTTGGGACTTTCGCAGGCCTGACTTCTAAACTTATTTACTTTGTCTTCGGTATCGTTTTATGTGTACTTGCCATTAGCGGCACCTTTATATACGGTGTCAGAATTGCTAAAAACGACCGGCTATTGCGGCAATCGATTCAGCGCGAGGAGGCGGGAAGCAACGCGATTATCTGGCGAGCGGCAACAACTACAATGAGTTGGGGAAAGTGGCTTTCTGTGTTGTTTATTGCTGTATGTCTGGCACTTACTTTTTATATGTTTTCAGGGTTGTTTGACCTGTCCTGAATAAAAAAACGCTCCGTATATGGAGCGTTTTTAAAATAGGCTGGTTTATAGCCTTAGAAGTTGTAGTTAACCTCGACAAAGGCACTGCGGGTTTCGCCGGGGAAATGACCGGTTCTGTCCAGGAATCCTGATTCAGCGTATTCTTTGTCAAACAGATTGTCTATGCGCAGCAACACACTGTAGTTGTCAACTTCGTAAATGATTGAAGCATCAGCAATAAAATAGGACTTAACGGTTTGGCCAGACAGGCTCAGACGCTCATCTACATAGTCACCGCCAAAGGCTAACGCCAGGTTGTATTCCGGTAACTGGTAACGTGTCCAGAAACCTAAGGTATTGCGAGGGGCATTGGCAAATTGGTCGCCGACATTGTTGCTAAAGCCACCACTGCCATTATCTTTTGTGATAACCGCGTCATTGTATGCATAGGCCAAACTCAGTACCCAGTTTTCGGTTAAGTCAGACAACACTTCTATTTCCAGACCGTCACTGGTGACTTCGCCTAACGCAGCCAGGTTGTCACGACCATCATTCTCCGGATCTGTACCGGTATTTTGCAGAATATTCTGACGTTTAATCTGGTAAATTGCAGCGCGGAACAGGGTGGATTCATTAAACAGTTCGGCATTTATACCTAATTCAATAATCTCTCCGGTGACCGGATCAAAAGAGCCGCCCACTTCTGTTGCCTGGTTACCGATGCTTTGCGGTTGGTAGGAGTCTGCCCACTGCGTATAGATTGAGACATTTTCTGATGGTTTGTAAATTGCTCCCAGGCGAAACGTTTGTTCTGTATCATCAAAGTCACTGCCTGCTGAGCCATCTTCAAACTTGTCGGTTCTGATGCCTGCTACCAGGGTGAATTGTTGCCACGCCAGTTCATTGAGTAGATAGGCGCCCTGGCGCTTTTGCGTGGAAGACGAATCTCGGTAACTCGGTAAATAGCTGTCTGAGTCAGTTAATCCGTAATCCGGATCATTGAGTCTCAGTGGAACAATATCCGTTGCCAGCGATGTTCCCGACAGGTATCTGGACACTATCGCGGCGATATCATCATTACCGCTGTAAGGGCGATAGGTACCAAAGTAGCCGTCAAAATCGCCATCAAAATGCTCAATACCAAACGCGGTACGTTGTTGTGCACCGAATGCCGTTGACTGATATTCAAAGTTAATACCCACGGACGTAGATTGCTCTTCGCGGATTTGATCTCTAAATTCCCGAAGTACTAAATCGGGGATCTCATCCATGTCGAGGTCAATCAACACTCTGGGTTCGTGATATTGTTGATCTTGTTCATTATCGATAAACCGTACTTTCGCGTCATAGCTAAGATTACGGGTGATAGCACCTTCAAGGCTTACCTGAAAAACATCTGAGCGAAGGTTTAAAAAGTCGCTGGCTTCGTTATGATTCCAGCTCACATCGGTGTAGAACTCACCCTCATCATTGGTGGGCACACCACGTAATCTGTTGCCATCCAGATCCTGTGCATAATGGGTGTACTGGGTGGTGAGTAGGGCATTTTCAAATTCAAAGCGATAGCCCAGGTCGACAATGGTCACTTCGCTGGCGGTATTATCGCGAAATCCATCCTGTTCTTCGTAAAATAAGCCAACGCGACCACTTTGGTTGTTAAAGGTTTCTCCGGTTGCTTCTACCGAACCACCGAAACGCTTGTCAGTGCCTAAGATCAGGCGGGCATTTGCCTGTGTTTCAGTTTTGGGCTTTTTAGTGACATAGTTGAATATACCACCCGGATCACCTGCACCATATAGCATACCTGCCGGACCTTTTAAAAAATCTACCTGCTCGACATTAAACAGTTGCGGAACGTTGAACCCGACATAGGGATCTCCACGCAAGCCATCAAAGTAGATTTCTTCCTGACGAAAACCGCGTGCCGTTACGCCGGCATAACTGAATAAGCTGACACCGGCGATATTGCGATAGAGATCTTTGGCATCACGCGCTCCCTGGTCTTTGATAAGGTTTTCGTTGATGGACGTGATCATTTGGGTGGAATTGAGCGGGTCGACACTCAACTTCCCGGAATCGGATTCGCCGTTGCGATACAGATTAAGTGCCCGGCTGGTGACCTGAATTCTCTCCAGTGACTTTTGTTCTTGTTGTTCAGCCACCTGCGGTGTTACGTCAGATTCAACTTGTTGCGCCAATGTCTGAAGCGGCATATGTAGTGCGCCTAAAATACCCACTGCGATCAGTGATTGTCGCATTGGGAGTACTGAATTACGTGAGTTGGATGATAACATTTTTGAAAAATTCCAAATTGATAGTGTGTGCTTGAGTGTATAAAGAATAAGGATGTCGCGAATGATAAGGATTATCATTCATAGTAGCAAATTGTTTATACTGTTTTTATATAAAGATGAGGTATAAGCAAGACATCGATTTTTTAAATATGACTAAAAGTTGTATTTGCTTCACAATCTACTGGTCTGATTGGATTCTATGTAAACTGATAAAAATGATGATTACACTTTCAACTAGATAAGGATGGATTCAAATCAATTTAATAAAGATGTCTGAAGTGCTTGCATAATTCTTAACCTGAATCTTTAATTTAATCTGTACTGCACAAAAAGTGATAGCTCAATCGATTTTATAGCTGCTTTTACTGTGAGATGGTTGGCATCGGAGCCATTATGAAAATCCGTTTAACATGGGTGAGTCTTATTCTGGGATGTTTGCTGGTTATTAAACCGGGAATAAGTCTGGCTAATGACAAATCAATCGTACTGGTTTACCGCCAGCACAAGGAAACAGAAAATTACCACATTCCGGTACTCAGGAAAATTTATCGCGAATTGGGCTATCAGGTCGAGTTTGTAAAGGATTTAGAAAGAAAGTGTCGTTTATTAACAATTTATAAGAAATCCTTGACAGATCCGTTGACTGCTATCACCAATTTACCTTTTTGTCTATAAAGGTAATATTATAGCTACTCCTGCAACAATAGCCTTATCGCTGTCAATAAAGTCAATCGCAATTGTTGGTGCAATAATGAAAGATTCAAATGGATGCTCAAATGTTGCGCTTATTCTCCATAAATCCTTTTCTTTTGGCTTAGAGCCCCTAATTTGCTCCTCTCCGAAGCCTAAGCCGAATCGCCACTGGTCAGAAGGGTGGTAGAATAGAGAGCTTGCAAACAAATTAACCCCATCACCTTCATGTCCATCTATTGTCCTTTCCCAAACTGTTCCGACCCCGAATTGTTTATTAAACTTATATTCGTATTCTACTCCGAATGTAAAATCAGTTTCCCCGTCAAAATTGGTGGAACCTAGGAAAACTCCCGGAAAATGCTTAGCATCACCAGCCGCTAAAGCGTTAATACTTATAAGTGCACACAATGTCGTGAGTGAGTATTTTCTTAAGGTCATTTTTAGTCTTCCTATTTTTATACATGTAGCAACTGTATTTAAATCATAATTATCATATAACTAATTATAGTAGTTCTGGTTGCAGAGCAATATCATTCTATATTTTGGTTAACAACTAATCAGGATGTCTTGAAAATATTAATATTGGTACGTAGCTCTATCAATCGCTTCGCAATATTCTCATTAGCAACTGAAGTTTGCCTTGCGCCCACAGCAGTTTCTTCTGCTATTTGTGTGATGTTCATTAGTGTTTTGTTAACTTCTTGTGCAACCTGGGCTTGCTGTTCCGATGCAGCTGCAACCTGGGTATTAAGATCTGAAATTTGATTTACAGCATTCGCGGCCTCAACAAATGCCTTGGCGGTATCTTCCCCTTTGGTTAAACAAATTGCTGTACTGCTTTTGCCTTTTGCCATACTTTCTACAGCATTTGCTGATTCTGTTTGAAGTCTCTGCACAAGCTCTTGTATATTGATTGTTGATTCTCTTGTTCGTTGTGCCAGAGACCTGACCTCATCAGCTACTACCGCAAACCCGCGACCACTTTCTCCGGCTCTTGCTGCTTCAATTGCAGCATTGAGTGCGAGTAAATTGGTTTGCTCTGCGATACTTTGAATGGTATCAGTAACCGTACCTATACTATCTGTCTCAGCTACCAAACTAGCGATGACATTAGATGCGTCTTGAACTTGGTCAGCTAGTTGTTCAATAATAACTCTTGCTTCTCTGGCTGTTTGCTGCCCAGATGCAACTTTTTCTTTGACAGTTTCCGCCACAACACTGGCTTCATTTGTACTTCTTGCCACTTCTTGGGTGTTTGCACTCATTTCTTCAACCGCAGTGGCAACCATTTCAGTTTCAAGGTGTTGTGTTTCAACATTTTTTAAAGTTGCATCCATGGCTCGAAGCCCTTCTTCGGCAAGCTGACCTAGCTCATCAGCTTGAGTTGATACCCCTTTGATAACTTTGTTCAACAAGATCATAAACTTGTTGAATGCTCTGGCGACATCACCAGTTTCGTCTTTTCCGTTTTCGTCTAAACGGAGTCGCAGATCGCCATCTCCTTCAGATACGTTTTTCAGTCGTGATAATAGACTATTAATAGGTACGACAATTGAGCGACTTACAACAAATGGAAGTAAAACAGAAATTAACAGTGCAACAATGAATATTCCTACAATCATTTTAATAGCCAGACGTTCGACGGATTCAGCTTGTGTCGCTGACTCTTGCGTAAAGCTTTGGATTGAATCTAATAACATCACAACTTCATGGTCTATTTTATCTTCAATTTTTTCGACAACTGAAGCCTGCTTTATCATTTCATTAATTTGACCAGAATGGGCAAGTTGGAGTGCGTTTTTAGTTTCAATTTTCAGGTTTTCAAAATTCAATTGTATTAGTTTGAGTTTACTAAAAATTATCTGGTATTCCTTAGTTGTATCTTCACTATTTAAATTACTAATTGCCTCCTGAGTAAATAAAGCTGCCTTTTTTAGCTCATTTTCAGTTATTGTTTGATATTCTGTAACCAGCTTCACATTTTTTTTAAATTCTTCCTCGGCTCCCAGGTACCCCATGTTGACCAAAGTTGCCTTGAAGAATACTCTTTCCAGGAATATTGCTTGTTCAAGTTGATGTTCTGTGACTTTTGTCAATAGACGTGTTAGCGGGATATCTTCTTTTGCTATTTCTGTGATTTTAGCACCAAGTTTATTCATCTGAAAAATAGCTACAACCCCTATTAAAAAGATTGTAAGGAACTGTAAGAAACCTTGGAGGTAGATTTTCTGGTAAATTCTTAGATTTTTAAGCATAAATTGTAATTCTCACGAATTTCCGAATGTTTTTCGTTCTTGTTGTAGAGTTATATGGAAAGTTATTGTTAACTTAATAGCTGCTTTGAATTTTTCTGTCGACGTCGAATACTCTTCATTGTCAAAAAATATTTTATTTATTTTCAGTTGGAAAATTAAAAAATGTGCCAAGGTTTCTTCATGAAATTGAATTTCCTTTAGTTGATGTGAAACTGTATTGAAAAACATTTCATAGCTACAAGTGTGGTTGAGAATGTATTATTACCTGATGCCGCGTAAGATTTTCTTAAGTTAATCGCGTTTCGTAAATACATAGATCCTATTTTAATTTTGTAAGTATCTTAATTTTTTCAATTTGAAAAGTAGCATCGAAGTGTTTAAATTACCACTGCTAAACAACTTATTTTAGACTAAAGTATAATATGTGGAAGTGTATGTTTTGTTGTTTGTATTGCACATTTGGGCTTTAATATACTGTTTCTTTTTGAAATTAAAATTAATTGTAGGACGATACATATCAATGAAGTCTAATGGGGTAATATCAGTCGTAGTTACACTATGAGCAGTTTGAAAACGCGATGTTAAATTTTGAAAACTTCGCCATTTTGAAACGGCTTTATGAGGGAAAACAAACACTGAATCATTTTATACTACGTAAATCAGTCAATGAAAGTTACATGAGTCAACTGCTACCTGGTTTTCTGAAATTACTGAAGCAGGTGATCGTTAGCCCCCTATAAAGACTGGCCAAGACATTGACTTTTTGATTGCAACCGATACATGCTATGAGAGATAAGAAAGAATTAATGGGATGACTTAAGCGTTTCACAATAAAATGGAGATGTTATCCCACAGAACCTATGGCTTTAGTAACTTTGAAAGCTACAAGTTAGGAGCAACGACTTGATACCCAGCGCAAGGTAAACAGACTTATTCTGAACGGCTCCAGAGTCACGGCTGCGAACGACCAGGCAATCCAGATAGACCGTTCACTGCCACTGTGGATCAGCACCTGTCGGTACATCAAACTGGCAGCTCCTAAAGCGCAGTGCGGGTTTTAGTTTTTCGGGTTGCCACATGCCTGGCTTGATGACAACAGAATATCGAGGCAGAAACTCAATTAGCAGGTGTAATTAGTCGGACGCTTACAAAATATGAGGTAAAAACAACATTGGCAGAACATAGTCTGCCACAGCTGATCGTAAAAGCCTCTTACTAAAGAAAAAGGCAGAAGTTTAACGGTTGGTTAGTAGGTGCCCCCTTTTATTCAATATTTAATCATCTGAAACAGAAGATTGAACACCCTCAAGTTGACCGAAATTGTCGTTGGTTAAGACAAGCTTCTCAATTTTTATAAAATCTTCATACAATAATGTGCCTAACTTTTGAGAGCCCACTGCACTAAGGTGGTTGTTGTCGCGATATATAGGAACTTCGTCAATCTGTATTATGCATCGATCTTTTATTTGGTCGCACATTTTATTTTTTGGATCTATCCACAGAACGTTTTCATACTTTTTAGCCAATGTACTAAAGAAGTTGTCTAAACCTTTGCTTTTTGATGCTGCCTGACTTGCTGTAAGCGCACTTTCGCAATGACTACTGGCAGAAAATGGCCTCTGAATACAATCAAATGTATCAATTCCTGTGAGTGCAACCTGACTAAATAAAACAATCAACTTTCCGTTTATAGATAAGAAATCAATAAATTTTTCAAAGGCGAGCTTTATTTGCTCTTCATGTTCAGTACAGACTTGATTTTCGCAATATTTTATTAATACGCTTTTGCTGTCAAAATCATCGCCAAAATAATAGGACCAACCTGCTGATATGATGAAAACATCAAACTGTTCAAGTGCTTTAGTCAAAAGATTTCGATGATATTTTTTGCAATGTGGACTAATAATATCCGGCTCTACAAAGGAGATCGGCCCTTTATAATACCTGAACGCCGATATTCCAGGGATAGGCACACAACCTGAACCCGTATATCCTTCTACCGCAATGTTCATTTCTGAAAAGTGTGACCTAAACATAGGTATCAAATGTGTTGCATGACTGTCACCTATAATTGCTATATTAGTATAGGCTTTTTGGGGGAGCGAAAGTTCATTGTAGTTTTTTAAATCTTTATCGCTGATTGCTGGAGGGTGACCGAAATGAATACCTCTATCCTGAATTAACTTAATACTCACCAAAATCAACACTAGTAACAAAAAAATACATGTTACAACTAAATTTCTTCCTGCCCTGTCTTCAGAATAACCGAGAACTCTTAGAGGCTTCTCAATCATTGTATACACTAAACGCCCAGATACTATGATTAAAAAAAATAAAAAAAGTGTATCCAGAAATCTTTCAGAATTAAGGCCGAGATAAAATCCAAATACAACAATGGGCCAATGCACTAAATAAATAGAATAACTTGCTTCTCCTATAGGAATAAGCCATTTGTTAATTGCATTCTTGGCATATATTTTTTGATTGCCAGAGTAAATTAATAGTAATACTGAGATGCAAGGTAGTAGGTGTGAAATATAGGGTGACGGAAACTGAGTCTTATCTATAAGAATCCAAGAACCAATTATTAGGAACCACGCAAATAAAAATAATTGAGGAGATTGTTTATCAGGTATAAATCTTTGTATAAGATAACCTCCCATTCCTATACAAAACTCAAAAAGTCTGAATTGAGGTAGATAAAAAAGTGAATTATTAACATTAGCGGCTATTTGACCACTAGTAGGAATCCAAACAGATTTATCGGGTGTGTAATTTTTGAGCATGTAGATTAAAACTAAGTTAGTAATACTTACAAGAAACAACACAAATACTATTTTCCAAGTACCTAACTTTCTTCTCAAAAACAACATTATAAATGGTGCTATAACAAAAAATTGCTCTTCAATTGACAATGACCAGGTGTGTAACAAAGGGCGCTGGTAAGACTCTATGTCGAAATAATCTACATTTGCGTAGAAATAATAATTACTCATCTGAATCGCTGAAAAAAATAAAGATTCAGCGTAGGACAGTAGGAGCTTCGGAGAGAAAAGACAAAAAGCAACAATCGTTGTGAATATTAGAACAAAAATAAGTGAAGGAAAAAGCCGAATAATGCGACGATGGAAGTACTGCCTAAAAGAAAAACCTTCCTTTTTTTCCCTTTGTCGATCATCATTGCGAGAAAGTAACCTGATATAACGAAAAACATATCTACAGCAAGATGATCTCCGGCCAGCCAAGAAACTTTTAAGTGTCCAAGTACGATTACTAAAACCCCGACAGCTCGCAGGCAAGTTACGGATTTAATGGTATGAAAATTCATTCAGAAGGTGTTTAAAATTCCGTGTCAGTAGATTAAATGTTAAGCACATTACCCAGTCTGTCCATTTAAAGGATAGCCAACTGTGAAAGCGACTGAGTTTAATTCTGTACTGGCATAGGTCACTTTTCAATGGCTTTGAGTATGACCGCATACAGCTACTTTAACAAGCTGTTCTGGTTGGGAAATGCTCTCTTATTTTAAGATAATGACGATAAACGACTTCAATCGCGTTAGTAGTCGTATAGATAACCCCAAGTTATTTCCTACATGGTACGCCTAAAAATTGATTACAATTTTCAGGTCTGCACTTCATATTAAAACCACTTTATTTATCTTATTCAGACTTTTCGGACTTGCATGCAGGAAGTTTGCTGGTCTTTTCTGTTGCTGCTTTATCTTCTTCCTGGCCACTCAATTGAGATATCGAACGCTTCGCCAAATTTTTTACCTGTCAGGGGTACAGTCGGCAACAACAGAGCAATGGGGTAGACACTGAGAAAAGTGACACAGCCAGATACACGCACCGAATTATGTGGATTAGGAAACCGGATTTTCAAATGTTAAAAATAATAATGCAAGTGATTATAATTTGTATTAATAGTATTAAATGGTGCGAATTTCGATTAATATTCCCGCTACTGTAAAAACACCTATTCCAGATAATAAATCTATGGTTTTTGTCATTAATAGCGCAGCGTTGATCTTGTGCTGGCTGGGTATCCTGATGGTCTATCTGGCGTCGGAGCGTCAGGCTGTATTGTCACGTCCTTTAGCCAAACCATTGGGCTGGTTTCTGTTCAGCCTTAGTTTGCCTGGGGCATTTTTGTTGCTACTAAATCTGCATAACTGGCTAGCTGCAGTGCTGATCCTTCTGGTGATGATTATGCTTGTTTGGATTGCTTTGGCGTTGATTGCTCCTTATTTCCCTCAGCAGCGGTGGCTTCTGATCCATGGCACGGTACTAACGACCATTACGGCTCTGATTGGTGGCTTTTATGTGGTCTGAATCGCTATGGACCAAATCCTTAATCGGCCTTTTGCTCGGCTTTTTACTCAGCATGAGTCTGTTTATCAATATTGGCTTTGCCGTACCGATTCCCAGAGATGTATTTCTGTTAATCGCGGTTATTGGTGGGTTTACGCTTTGGAGTATTTTGATTAGTTGGTTTTACTCTGTGAAGTCAATTAAAAAGCCGGTGTTAATTTGCCTGGCAGGCTTTCTCCTTTCTGCGCTGTTCAATTACTGGTTTTACGCACAGGGTGGTTTATGAAATCAGAAACATTAAAAAATGCACTCAATGCTCATGGCTGGGTCGGCTTAATTATCTCATTGCCACTATTCATTGTATTTTGGGCTGGCGCGATTACGTTTTTTCATGCAGAAATCGACCAGTGGGCGAAACTGCCATACTACGACATTGATACCAAAGCGAAAGCCAGTGGAAATCGCATAAACTACAATCACATCGTAGAAGAGCAAATTCGCACCCATAGTATTTTACCGGGTGAACGCATATCTGTGCGATTCCCCAATGACAAAATGCCGTATTTGCGAATGTATTTTCAGGTGCCGATAGCGCCCGCGGCAGCAGCGGAAAGTGCGGATGTTAAAGAAGCACAACAACAGATTAAAAAAGAATACAAAGATATTCTTGTTGATCCATACAGCGGTGAGGTTTTTACCGAGCACAGCCCTTTTGAGTTATCCAATTTTATATACCAGTTACATTACAACTTACGCCTTCCTCAAGGTCTGTATATCGTTGGACTGATCACCTTATTTTTCTTTGTCATTATCATCACTGGCGTCGTTGTTCAGCTGAAAAACCTTGTTAAAAACTTTTTTCTGTATCGCAAAGATCAGAATACTCGCTCGCAGATGAACGACATGCACAACGTTGTCGGTGTTATCAGCCTGCCTTACGCCATCATGTATGCGTTAACCGGCGTAATACTCAACCTTCTGATTCTGGTACAAATCCCCAGTGCTCTGTTGCTTTACAATGGTGATACGGATGCTATTGCGCAAGACGCAGGATTTTACAATCACAGGGGTGAAGCATCAGGTGAATCTTACCCCATGCCAGACTTAAGTGACTTTGCAGCGAGCCTGGCGCAACAAAACGATGCAGAAGTGACTGGCCTGAACTTATTTGGGTATGGTGACAAAAGTGCAGTTATCCAGGCCATTGGAATCTACAACACGGGTTTTAACCAGGCATTTACCCGCTATTATCAGGTTGTCAGCGATAGTTACCCCGATGATATGAACCTGCCAGAAGACAACGCATTTTCAACCGGATTACTGATGTTGTATTCCATGCATTTTGCCAATTTTGCGGGCACAGATATGCGACTCATTTACTTTGTACTTGCGATGGCATTCTGCGCCATGATCGTAGCCGGGAACGTGTTATGGGTAGTGAAACGTCAGCAAAAAAACGCTTACCCCAAGACGCTGGCTTTTACCCGGGGGGCCACTCTGGGTGCCTGTATCGGCGTGATTACGGCGACAGCGTTTGCCTTTTTATTGGAAAGGACACTGCCAGAAGCCACCCACGAGCGGGAACACGTGATTGAATATGCGTTTGGATTAACCCTGCTACTTATCACTATCGCCGGATTCTTTGCCAAAAAGCTACGCCCATTTATCGGTGTGAATTTGATAGCCAGTAGCGCGTTGCTGGCCCTGACAGTCATCTTCGAGTGGCTTGTTTTAGGACAGACCATGACACGGTTGATATCGAATGGGTACTACATACCTGGCTACGTTAGTGCGGGTTTATTGCTGACCGCAATCATACTGCTGGCAACGGCAGTTAAAGTGCTGAAATACCAAACCTCACCAGCAGAAAACCACACCGCAATGAACAACTAAACCTGATCTGGTCTCACACAAACTCCAAAGATATTAACAATTTTCGGTTTTACTAAAGGAAACAAACAATGAACAATTTCTCCAAAAGCAGTTTAGCCATTGCCGTCGGACTCGCTTGCTTTTCGGTTTCGGCACAACAAAATGAAGTCTCAGAAAAGCAAGTTGAGCGCATTATTGTTACCGGTCAAAAGCTGGCCAATACGCTCCAGGAAACCAAAGAAAGTGTCGCCGTATTTACCGCAGAGTCTCTGGAGCAACGCAACCTGGAAGATCTGGGAGATGTGTTTTTGCAAACTCCGGGTGTAACCGGCGATCAGTTCAGTTTTCGCATTCGCGGTGTCAGAAACAGTGATGGTGCTTCTCTGCCTAATCGCGGTGATTTGGCATCCATCGTTATTGATGGCGTAACGCTGACCGGCTGGGTAAAAAACGAAGCCGCCGGAAAGCTCTGGGATGTAGGCCAGGTTGAGGTATTGCGAGGCCCACAATCCACTAACCTTGGCCGGAATGCTTTGGCAGGTGCAGTTGTTATTAACACTGCCGATCCAACTTTTGAAAATGGCGGAAAAATTAGATTTGGGGCCGGAGAATACGGCAGGCAGGAGATAAAAGGGGCAGCCAACTTTAGTCTGGTCGACGACGTCTCAGCTATTCGACTGGCTGTGGAGCAAAACGAATCCGATGGCTACGTTACTAACGTAACCCGCAACGAAGACGATTACGGTCACGCAAATAATAATGTTTATCGCCTCAAGTGGCTGTATCAGCCAACTGAAGACGTTAAATCTGTGTTTTCTTATCAACGGATTGAAAGTGAATACGGTGGAACCAGTTCATACCTGGTGGACGGTTATGACAAAGAAGATCGCGTTACAACAGCAGATTCGGAAGCCAAATTTGACACTGACGCCGACCTGTTTTCACTGAATATTGATTATGCCATTAATAACAACTGGTCTTTAAAGAGCATCTCGGCTTTTCAAAGCGGTGAGCGGGTGAGATTGAGTGATTCAGACCAGACCCCCAGTCAGGTGGGCAGCGGTGGTGGCACGATTAATCGCACCAGCGAAGATAACAACTGGTCACAGGAATTTCGTGCTAACTACATAGGCGACGGTATTCGCGGAAGCTCGGGTTTGTACGTGTCAGAAATAGAAGCAAAGCGGAGCCAAACCAGTGTACTTGACTATAATCTGCCGGTGCTGTTTGATGACTTCATGCCTGGTCTTGGTGCAGTTTTAACAACTACAGCTGTGCTGCCCGTTGCATTGTATGAACCGTACTTTGATATTGCACAGTCAGGTAAAACCAACGTGGACACCTCAAACTGGGCGGTGTTTTCTGAATGGGAGCTCGATCTGGGTGACAATTGGGTATTGAATGCGGGATTGCGTTACGACATTGAAGAGCAGGAATATCTGACAGCAACTAATACTCAGTCTGATTACGTGCTACCTTCGATGGGCGGTCCATTTGGCGGTGTTGACTTAGGTGGCGTCACGATCGATCAGATTATTTTCCTGGTCAATTCACAGTTACAGGGCCTGATTACCGCTATTCCTGAGACTAAACAGAAAGAAGATTTCAGTAGTTTTCTGCCTCATGCCGGTGTGACCTATAGGTGGAACGACGATGTTTCAACCAGCTTCTTTGTCAAGAAAAGCTATCGCTCAGGGGGTTCTGAACTGACGCTGCTTAACGGCATCAATAATTTTGACGCAGAAGAACTATGGAACTATGAATTTTCGCTGCGCGCAGTGGTGCTCGACAGCAAAGGGGTATTTAACGCTAATATTTACTACAGCGACTGGACCAAACAGCAGGTTTCTATCCAGGAACCTGGTACCAGTAATTCTGCTTTCACTATGACGGTTAATGCCGGTGAATCCACCTTGTCTGGTGCCGAGCTTAGCTTTACCTATGAATTAAGTGATACGTTGGATTTGTTCACCGGTATTGCACTATCCCAGACTGAATACGACACATTCGAGTCACCGGATGGTTCAGCTGATTACAGTGGTAACTCGTTTGCCTTTGCCCCGGAAGAGACGGCGGTTATCGGTTTGAATTATGCCAACGACAGTGGCTTTTTCCTCAGTGCCAATGTGACTTATACCGGCTCGACCTACTCAGATGTTGCCAATACCCGTGAGCTTAACAGCTATACGCTGGTGAACGTAAATGGTGGCTACGAATTGGACAACCTAAAGTTTGAAGTTTATGTTCGTAACCTGACTGATAAGCTATACGACATCAGTAATAACTTGTCGTCGGCAGACGGTACCCAGGGATACACCTTAGGAGCTCCACGAGAGGCTGGGGCCAGAATCACTTACTCTTTCTAACTAAAGACAGCAAACTCACCTCCGGGGGAGGTGGGTTTGCTTTTGTTCTTCTCACTTCTTAATCAACAACACCTCAATATACACAAACCTTGATCGTCCCTTAACACAAAACTCAGCAACTGGCTGCAACCGATTGTGGCTATGTGTCGTTTTACAAGAAACAACGGCATTACAGAAGGCTTCCACAACAAAATGGAAATGATATCCAGACGCGCCTATGGCTTCAGAAATTTTGAAAATTATAGAATAAGAGTGATGACCCATTGTGGATGGGTGAGGACCGCCCGGAAACAGGGAATACCTGGACCTGTTTCAGGTCCGAACGCGAGACAAGTGGACGTCGAGCTGGAAGCCGCCACCATGGAAGGATTAAACCTCGTTGGTGGAAATCAACTGCTATTGATTACATCAAGGTAATTTACGAATTAACAGAACGAGATGAATGCTGATCCCCCGTTAAGTGGGTAGATCCAAAGTGGTGGGCGCTACTGGACTTGAACCAGTGACCCTCGCCTTGTAAGGGCGATGCTCTCCCAACTGAGCTAAGCGCCCACATAAAATGTGGATTGTTGAAGCCTGAAACGAAATCACTTTAGAGGTTAAAGTGGTGGGCGCTACTGGACTTGAACCAGTGACCCTCGCCTTGTAAGGGCGATGCTCTCCCAACTGAGCTAAGCGCCCGTTTCTTGCTTCGCTTACCGTCTCCGGTAAGTGGAGCGCCATTATAGGGATGCGCCGAAAACTGTCAACACCTAATCTAAAAAAAGTTAGTTAACTGGCTATTAATTCTACGTTGTTGTAATTGAATGTTCATTTTAAAAACACTGTGCCTGTAATTTGCACAATATGGCTGATTTACATCAGCCACCACCGGGCTAAAACAAACACTGCCATGCCCGTCAAAATAGTGATCAACATGTTCTTTTGTAACCGGGCGATAATAAAAGCACTTAACACAGCCCACAAATAAGGATTACTTCCTGACAGTTGCAGCTCCCGTTGCTGAAAGAAACTGGATTGCACTATGATGACGGTCAGTACTGCAACAGGTACATATTGCAGAGCATCCTGAATCAGCTTTGGAAAACGCAATCGCTCAGACAAAGCAAAGGGCAGGTACCTGGGAATAAAGGTAACTATGGCCATGGCTGCAATCAAAAGAATTTCATTCATACCTGTTCCTCCTGCAACTGACTATTTGTTTTTTTGCTGGAGCGCTCTGAAAACACACCTACAGCGATGGCGAAAAAGGCGGAGAACAATAATCCCAGCTGATAGGGCCAGTGATAAGTCAGTACTGCTGCAATAGCCGCTGCAATCATACAATACCAGTGACTGCTGGTTTTTAATGACGCCACCACAATGCCGGTAAAGGCCACAACCATAGCCACATCCAGGCCAAAATGTTGCAATTTAGGGAACTGGGCACCCACGGCAAAACCCATTGCGCTCCAGAATATCCAGTTAATATACATCAACAGTGAGGAGCCAGCGTAAAACCAACCCAGATGCTGTTTATTTTGAGTTGCGCGATTTACCACCACTGCAAAGGTTTCATCTGTCAGCGAAAAGGCCATGGCCACCTTTTGCCAGACGCTCTGTGTTTTTAAAAACGGGGTCAATGTCATGGCGTACAGGGTATGTCGCAGGTTTACCAAAAACACGGTAAATACGATTATGGGAAATTGCGCGCCGATGGCCATCAGGTTAAGGGCGATAAATTGTGAGGCCCCAGCGAAAACGAACATGGAAAGGGCAATAACTATCCAAAAACTCAATTGCAGTGCTTCGCCCAATGCGCCATAAACGATTGCAAACGGGATTGCCGCTATAATCAAAGGTAAACTGATTAACGCGCCTTGTGCAAACGTCTGACCCGGTGTGGGGGAGGGTAAAGGGCTATTGTCTGCATTTATTAATTGTTCGCTCATTGATTATAGACTCCTGCAATCAGCGATGAATTTCTGTTTCAGATAATAAAATGTTGGATAACGTTGCGCTTGTACATAATTGACCTGAAATAGATTATTTAATTTTGTGCCATCCAGGCTTTCTGAAAACGGCCAGGTGTGGTGCCCCACATGCGAACAAAATGTCGATTAAAGTGACTTTGGTCATTAAACCCAACAGCAATACCTGATTCTGTGGCACTTAAACCGGATTTTAATAGATCAGTGGCTTTTAACAGGCGCTTTTGATTTTGCCAGGCATGTGGCGGTAAACCCATGGTCTTTTGGAAAACACGAATTAAATAAAAAGGGTTTAAACCGGTTAATTGCGACAACTCTTCGGTAGTGATGGAATTGTGCAAATTCGCCATGATGTAATCACAGATTTGTCGCGCCGCCTTTTTATCTTTCTGGGCTTTCAACGGTGAGACAATGCCAGAGGCATGCCTCAATACCAACTGGCTCATCACCTGATAATAAATAGACTGGATCTCCAGGCTGTTAGTCTCAGTATTGGCCAGACTGAAAAACGTTCTGAATTGCCGGGCTAAATCTCTGTCAGAAACAACCGGATCTTTGAATAGTGGTGAACCTGTCTGGTTGGCAAATTGCGACAAGACTTCATTGAACATGCTTTCCAGCGGATAAATAGCCCGGTAGCGCCAGCCTTGTTCTGTGGCGGTTTGCCCATCGTGTATCTGGTCGGCGTTTACCAGAATAATGCAGTTTTCGCTGGCAATGTGGTTGCCACCACTGCGATAGAAGCGCTGTGCACCTTGCTCAATTACGCCTATGCAATAACCTTCGTGAGCGTGCCTGGAAAAACACTGCTTTTTAAATTGCGCGTTGAGCAGGGGCAGGTTGTCCAGTTCGGGAATAAACCGGTATTCAGCTTGCTCTTTAGTCAGGGCCAGGCTCACGAATTAGCGCTCTGTGATTTTTCAGGTAGTCAGAGTGCATGAAAAATGCCTGACTGAATAGTACAAAATTGACTATTTTTGCTGAAGTGATAGGCCGGATACCATTCTTTTTGATCGTATTCGCTGTTAAAATGCGCGCACTTTTTTAAAACTCTTCATTAGGATAAACATGACAGTAGCGACGCGTTTTGCGCCCAGTCCCACCGGTTATTTGCACGTTGGTGGTGCCAGAACCGCATTATATTCCTGGTTATACACCAAAAATAAAGGCGGCAAATTTGTATTAAGAATCGAAGATACCGATATCGAACGTTCCACTCAGGAAGCGATAGATGCCATCTTAGAAGGAATGCAGTGGCTTGGTTTAGATTGGGACGACGGCCCTTACTATCAAACTAAGCGTTTTGATCGCTACAAAGAGTTAATTCAACAGTTGTTGGATGAAGGTAAAGCCTACAAGTGTTTTATGCCAGCTGCGGAACTGGATAAGATTCGCGAAGAGCAAATGGCCAAAGGCGAAAAACCCCGTTATCCAGGCACCTGGCGAGAGCGCACTGATCACCCGGAAGGGCAGCCTTATGCTATTCGTTTCAAAAACCCGCTGGAAGGCAAGGTGGTTATCAATGATCACATTCGCGGTAAAATAGAAATCGCGAATAGTGAATTGGATGATTTGATTATTCAGCGTAGTGACGGTACGCCCACTTATAATTTTTGTGTGGTGGTTGATGACTGGGATATGGGTATTACTCACGTAGTGCGTGGTGAAGATCACATTAACAATACGCCTCGTCAAATTAATATCCTGCAAGCGCTGGGGGCTCCGTTACCTGAATATGCACATGTTTCCATGATTTTGGGTGACGATGGTAAAAAGCTGTCAAAGCGTCACGGTGCTGTCAGCGTTATGCAATATCGCGATGATGGCTATTTGCCACAAGCATTATTGAATTATCTGGTGCGTCTGGGCTGGTCTCATGGCGATCAGGAAATTTTCAGTAAAGAAGAAATGATCGAATTGTTTAACCTTGATGCGATCTCATCTTCGGCTTCTGCTTTTAATACCGATAAGTTGATCTGGTTAAATCAACATTACATGAAAACCTTGCCAGCTTCAGAGGTGGCAGAACATTTAAAATGGCACTTTGAGCAACTGGGTGTTAATACTGAAAATGGTCCGGCACTGGAAGCCATTATCGCTATCCAGGCAGAGAGAGTGAAAACCCTGAAAGAGCTGGCGCAAATCAGTCAGTACTTTTACCAGGAATATGACGAGTTTGATGCGGGCGCTGCGAAAAAGCATTTACGTCCGGTGGCAAAAGATGCTCTGGAGTTGGTCGCGACTAAATTAGCAGCAGTTGAAGACTGGCAACCGGAAAACATTCAGGCGGCAATCAATAATACTGCTGAAGAATTGGGCGTAGGTATGGGTAAAGTGGGTATGCCTTTGCGTGTTGCAGTAACCGGGTCTGGCAATTCGCCATCATTGGATGTGACATTAAACCTGTTAAATAAACAGCAAATTGCGCAACGAATCGACAAAGCGCTGAAATTTATAGCAGACAGAGAAAATAACTAAAAAAACCTTAAAAAAAGGTTTGACATAAAAACGTCACGTCTCTATTATGCGCCCCGCTGTCACGGAATGACAGACCAGCACAAAGGAATGACCGTAATCCTTACTTAAAGTGAAGGTTACAAATGGGGCCATAGCTCAGCTGGGAGAGCGCTTGCATGGCATGCAAGAGGTCGGCGGTTCGATCCCGCCTGGCTCCACCAAGTTCTCCTTGAGAACTGAAAATTGTCCTAAGTGTCCCCTTCGTCTAGAGGCCTAGGACACCGCCCTTTCACGGCGGTAACAGGGGTTCGAATCCCCTAGGGGACGCCACTTACTTTGTAAGTGCGGACATTGAAATTGAAGAGCACTAGGCCGCTCATCATCCACTTTCAAAATGGCGCTATCCATTTAAACTGGCTTACCAGTATGTACCTAGGCAATTACTGGTAATAAGATTTGTGGCAGTTTACTGTCCCCTTCGTCTAGAGGCCTAGGACACCGCCCTTTCACGGCGGTAACAGGGGTTCGAATCCCCTAGGGGACGCCAAACAAGAAAGCCCGACCATTTATGGTCGGGCTTTTTTTTTGTGCACTCTTTGGGATTCCGAAGTCGCAGGGTTCGACCAGATTGCCGGGAGCAATCTGGAACGCGCTTCAGCGCGGCCGCGAAGCGACGGAATACAGGACGTATTCCGTAATCCCTTGCGCCGATGCCTCAGTTTTTCTCAGTTTAAATTAGTCTATATTCCTGCTTGCAACCGGGCTTTTTTTTGCTTTTTGCTTTGTGCTTTGTGCAGGACTCACTCATGTCGTCGAACGTTTTACTTCCGAATGTTCACTTCAGGGTTTAGCCCGATGCTGCTAGTTGTTATAGTGCAGGCAAGTTCAACAGCACAGAGAACAACATCTTGAATCACTATTCATTTATTGCTGCCAGCGACGCAGATCTGATGACCCTCAACGACGCCCGGGCCCGTTCAGACATTCAGGTGACATTGACCTTGTCCTCTTTAGTTGAGTTAAGCACCTTAATCAGCCTGTTGCAGTCCGGGTTGTCGTTGGCGCTGAATATTAATATCGAAGGTGTTAAAGAAGTCTGGAGTGTCTCTGAAGAACTGCAGGAAGTTGAGCAAGCCGACTTTGATGGCTTCTATACAAGGTGGCTGGCGAAAACGCAGCGAATAGATAGTGACGCTGAAAGGGACATGATGCAGCGGTTTCAGCGTTTTTTACCCGAATTTAATACAGCCAGAAACAAGTTGATTCTGCTGGAGCCAAAGTTACAGACCACGTTATTCGAATCCTCAGTCACCCGCGTTCAGTGATCTGCAGTTATTGGTGTATCTGACTAGCTATCAAGGTCTGCTT
>NZ_JAJEWQ010000006.1:278205-368621 GCF_020687805.1 Planctobacterium marinum
TGCAGCCAGAAACAAGTTGATTCTGCTGGAGCCAAAGTTACAGACCACGTTATTCGAATCCTCAGTCACCCGCGTTCAGTGATCTGCAGTTATTGGTGTATCTGACTAGCTATCAAGGTCTGCTTTTGGTAGGTGTATGGCGAGTCATTTTACTGGCAATATGTGATGGATTATTTTAGTGTGAATAAAAAAGCGCGCTGAGCATTATGAAAAAAGTCAAAAACGAAAAAGAATTACTAAAAAAAGCCGTGGCCGTTGGTGAAACCTATGCCAAAAAAAGAGGCTATAATACCTTCACCAACACCACATCAGCAGATGCCAAAATTGAAGCGATATATCGACTGCTGGTTAATGATAAGTTGATCATTCCGCTGTCGGAAGACAAAGAAAATGGGGTCAACATGAAGCACCGGTTAGTAATGTGGATTGCTAACCAGTTACCTAAAGATCACCCCTTATTAGGTTGATTAAATGTCAGAAAAAATTGGCATATTTGTCGATGTGCAAAACATCTATTACACCACCAGACAAACCTTTCATCAGCATTTTGATTACAACGAGTTATGGCGGCTGATCACGACAGATAAGCAAGTGGTCATCGCCAATGCCTATGCGATAGCCAGCCATCAGGACAAACAAAAACAATTTCACAATATCCTTCGCGGTATCGGTTTTATGGTTAAACTGAAACCCTTTATCACCCGGGCTGACGGTTCGGCAAAAGGCGACTGGGATGTGGGTATGACCATTGATGTGATGGAACATGCGCGTTCCTGCGACAGAGTTTTTTTGCTTACCGGCGATGGTGATTTTGAATTACTGGTTCGCAAACTGCAGGATGACTATCAGGTGCCGGTCACGGTCATTTCCGTTGCAAAACTCACCGCAAATAATCTGATTCAGGCAGCAGACAGCCACATTGAAATTGATCAAACATTGCTCATTCAGAAGAAGAAATACTGATCGCTGGCAAATCAGCTAAATACTGCTAGGTTTTATAACAAACCAAACGACTATCAGAGTAGCCATGGCATTTGTCATTAATTCTGCCCGTAAAGACCTTGGTGGCTTTTCGGTTTCTCGTATTATCCCTATATAGTATACCCACGCTACCCCAAGATGCCGTTTCAGAGCTCTCACAGCACTTTCAGTACAAGGCGTATGTGTAAAGGAATGAGGTCACCTTTCAAACACATACAACGCAGTAATGGAAGTGCTGTGAAGCTCCCGAAGGGCGTGGCTAAAAAGCGTTTATTCTGCGCTAAAATGCCTTGACGTGAGAACAACCATGCCTGTGTCATTTTTGCTTGTTTAAACGCTTTTTCTCTCACGCTGAAATCGAGCATCTTGGGGTAGTTTGGGTATCTTCAGCGTTCGGTGGGGCCATTTGTGTTTGTGGATCACATGGGGCCCGCAGAATTCCCAGCAGGACAAGGCATTAATGTGCGGCCACATCCTCATATCGGGCTGGCGACCATCAGTTATCTGATGGAGGGCAGTATGTTGCACCGGGATAGTCTGGGTAGCATTCAGGAGATTCATCCCGGTGATGTTAACTGGATGACGGCGGGGAAGGGCTGAATACCCAAGCACCCCCAAGATACTGTTTCAGAGCTATCACAGCACTTTCAGTACAAGGCGTATGTGTGAAGGAATGTAGGTCACCTTTCAAACACATACAACGCAGTAATGGAAGTGCTGTGAAGCTCCCGAAGGGCGTGGCTAAAAAGCGTTTATTCTGCGCTAAAATGCCTTGACGTGAGAACAGCCATGCCCGCGTCATTTTTGCTTGTCTAAACGCTTTTTCTCTCACGCTGAAATCGAGCATCTTGGTGGTGTTTGGGTATTCTAATCTCCGAGCGTGAAACCATCGAAACGCGGGGTAAAGATCACGTACTTAATGGATTACAGTGCTGGGTAGCCTTACCGGAAGATAAAACAGAAATGGAGCCAAGCTTTTTACATATCAATCGCTCTGCATTGCCCTATATTCACCGTGAAAATATATTGATGCGTTTAATTGCAGGCGAAGCCTATAACTATACTTCGCCGGTAAAAACCTATTCTCCGATGTTTTATCTGGATGCCATAACCGAAGTCGGCGCCGTTGTAGAACGCCCTTGTGCTGAGTCAGAGACCGCCTGTTACGTCATTTCAGGTACAGTCAAAATTGGCGATGAAGCATTTGAAGCCGGTCAGTTTGTCATGTTAGAAAATGAAGAGTCCATTGAAACCCCAGGGCCTGTTGACCTTTGGTGTATCGATTTTGTTCTAAATAAACGCGTTTTAATCGAGAAACAGCTCTACAGGCATAGTGGGCCTACGTCAAAGAGCTGTGACAACGAGTGAGACGCGTTTATGACGAACCCGTAGGGCTGCGCCTGTTTATCATTTATGCTTTGTTGGATGTTTTCGATTTAGCCCGCTAGACCATTCAAACATCCGCCGTGCCTAAATGATAAACAGACTGCAGCAAACACATACAACAAAGGCCAACAGGCCCTATTAACAGTCGTTATTTTCTGTTGGGGGGCAAAAAGCTGCCAAAACAACCTATTTTACGTTGGAATTTTTTGGCTTATTCAGAAGATAAGATTAAACAGGCTGAACAACGTTGGAAGGAAGGCAAGTTTCCCACAATTCCAGGTGATGATGTGGAGCATATTCCTTTGCCCTGAGCGAGGTTAGGGCAAATTTACCCTGGTTTTGTTGCTTCTTAAACTGGCGTTTAATGTCAGGCTTGCTATTATCTGAGCAAAGGAAAATCGCTGATTATCAGGTGGCTAAGTTACTTACCGAATTCTGCGGAGAAGCTAAACTCATTCATGCATAATTGTCTTAAAATCTTCACTAAGCTCTGCATTGTCATCTGGTTCACTTCGGGCTCATTGATGGTGTCTGCAGAAGAGGTTTTGCGCATATCTGTTGCCGAATTGCCGGATGTAGACAAACATCCAAAAGAAGAGTTGCATATTAATCTACTACAGGCTCTCGATGAACAATTGCCTGACATTCGCTTCGAAATTATCAAAATGCCATTTGCCCGCTCAATTGTGGAATTGGCCCGGGATCATGTCGATGCGCAATTGCCGATTCTCTATGATCCTCAGGATGCACTGGGCGCAACTGATTATATGATGCAAATGGGGGTTAAGCTCAGTGATCTAGCGTACACCGATGAGAACATTTACAGAGCCAGATTTGTGATTGTTTCTCGTGAAGAAATCGAGATAACCCCTTCAAACTACGCGCAACACAGCATAGAAACTGACATTTCGCACGTGGCTTTTTTCAGCAATCGGTTTGTGGGAAGCCACAGCATGAAGGAAAGTATTGCCAAGGTACAAAGAGGAGAGTTGTCCGGCTACTTGTTTGAAGAGCACAAAGTGAAACAGGTTATCAGAGAGCTTGATTTCGTGGATCACCGCTTAAACACCTGGGCCTTTTATGACATTCGCTTTATGGTGCGCAACAGTCCGCAAGGGGCAAAAGTTAAATCTCTTCTGGGTAAGGGAATTGCACAACTTAAGCAAAGTGGCGAATTCCAGGCTATCATGCACGACCTGATAAGCGAGCACGGTTACTGATTTTGATTACAGATACGACCAACAGTATAAAAATATCCAACACCGTTTATCTGGTGTTAGATGAGATAGAAATTAGCGCGATTCGCGCGCAGGGTAGCGGTGGTCAAAACGTTAACAAAGTATCCAGTGCTATCCATCTGAGGTTTGATATTTTAGCCTCATCCTTACCACAACGTATCAAAGATAATTTACTGCAACGCAGCGACAGCCGCCTCACATCTGATGGTGTACTGGTGATTAAAGCGCAGCAATTCAGAACCCAGGAAAAAAACAAAGCGGATGCCATCGAACGCCTGGTGGAACTGATCCAAAAGGCAAATCATATTCCCAAAACCAGGAAAGCCACTAAACCCACGAAAGCCTCACAAAAAAGGCGGGTGGATGCCAAAAAACAAGTGGGTAAAAACAAAATCCTGAGAAAAAAGGTCACGGACTACTGATAAATACCCGCTGCATTAAATATTTTCTCTCTCAGCGCAGCTTCAGGAACACTGGTTCCAGGCGTGTGAATAACAAATACTGATGGTCTGGAGCCGGTGCAGTTGATACAGCAAGCTAAGCCAGCGAGCTACAAGTCGCAATAACCGGACTATTCGCGATACTTCAGTTTGAGACGTTCAATATCTTGCAATATTAATCTGAACTCCTGGCCAACTGGTGTCAGAAACCACGCAGGCCCCGCACTAACACTGCTTTTGTTGAGTGGTTGCACAATGGCAAATTTTATCATTTTATCCAGGCATTCATGTAATGTCGCCGCTGGCAAATGAGACAGGGCACTATCGAGTTTTTCCCGGGTGTTTTTACCTTCGTGTAACAGTGTCATAATAGGCAAAATGGCGGTGGAACCAATACACTCCTTTACCAGTTCGATAAAGGCTTGATCATCCAATTGATTGCTGGTTACTGTGCTACTCAGGTTTTCCATGTGGGCTTGGTGTCTGTAATTAGTGTCATAAAAATATAGTTCATATGTTGAAAGAAACCAGCCACAGCAGAGATTAACAGACCATACTATGAGTAAACCAAAGGACATAGAAAGCCCATGTAACAGACAATGTTGTCTGGATTTGCAGGACATCTGTGTCGGCTGTAAACGCTCTATTCAGGAGATAATGGAATGGTCTGCAGCAACACCACAAAGAAAGCGTGAAATACTGTCTAACTGTTGCCAGCGACGACAGGAAAAGGGTAGCGACCTGGGATGAAACTGGTATCATGCTGCACTTTTAATATTCCTCCCTGGTGCCAAACTCATTGTCTCTGAATTCTGAACCTCATGTTGGTAAAATCTATCTCGCTCCGATGGAAGGCGTTGTGGATCATTTAATGCGCGACATGTTAACCCGAATCGGTGGCTATGATATTTGTGTCACTGAATTTGTCAGGGTCGTAGATGCTTTGTTACCCGCCAAAGTCTTTACCCGACTTTGTCCGGAACTGCACAATGGTGGTTTAACACCCGCCGGCACACCTGTGCGGGTACAGTTATTAGGACAAAATCCCGAAGCCCTGGCGGCCAATGCCTGCCGTGCCGTAGAGCTGGGATCCCACGGTGTCGATTTGAATTTCGGCTGTCCCGCTAAAACCGTCAATAAACACCGCGGCGGAGCGGTTTTACTGAAAGATACTGAGTCCTTATATCAGATATTAAAGGCGGTGCGCCAGGCCGTGCCGGCGCATCAGATCGTCAGCGCAAAAATGCGTCTGGGCTTTGATGATAAGTCTTTAGCTGTCGACAATGCGCTGGCCCTGCAGGAAGGCGGAGCGGATATGTTAGTGATCCATGCCCGCACCAAACGGGAAGGTTACAATCCGCCGGCCTATTGGGACTGGATTGCCCGTATCAAAGAAAAGATTGATATTCCGATTGTGGCGAATGGCGAGATCTGGACCGTGGCAGATGCGAAACGTTGTGCACAGCAATCAGGTTGTCAGGATCTCATGCTGGGTCGCGGCGCTTTGGCCCATCCGGGTCTGGCTCTGAGTATCAGGCAAGGCCAACCTGAAATGCATTGGCAGGCCATGCTGCAATTACTCATCCAATACAGTGGCTATGAACTGTATGGTGCTAAGGGTAAATATTATCCCAACCGCGTCAAACAATGGTTGCGCTATCTGCAGATACAGTTTCCTGAAGCCCGCGTATTATTTGAAGCGGTGCGCCGCCTGCAAACGGCAAAAGACATCGTGGCTCTACTCAAAGCGCAATCTGATTTTACCGCTAATCATGCCATCCCAGACAGATCCGATTTGCCCATAAATTTGTGATCTGATTTGTCAAAATTCGTTTATCCGTTATATCTTTAGGTTCTGCTAATGAGTTAAATGCGCTCGTAAGAGAAAGTCATTAGTCGTAAAAATTATAAATGGAGTATCTCAGTAAACCGCTGTTACAAGGCCGTTGCGGGTTAATGGTAACGCTGCTGTGACGGTGTACTCACTGAGGTTTAATCTGAAAATAAACGTAGAGCAACCGATGAAAATACCCAACAATAACCGGCTCGTTAAGGGCGGGCTGAGACATCTCTCTGTGCTTGCACTGTCTGTGGGTTTAGCAAGTAACGCTATTGCTGATGACCATGAAGAGAAAACCGAGCAACAAGACCCTTACGTAGAAGTTAACCCCAATCCATTTCCCAGCACCTATCAACCGGCAGACAGTGGCACTGTGCTAATCACCAATGTCACCTTGCTGGATGGTATAGGCGGGCGTTTAGATAATGCCTCTGTACTGATTGAAAACGGTGACATCAAACAAGTGGGCAGCAACATCAGCGCGGTTGAGGCGACCGTGATTGATGGCACCGGAAAATGGTTAACGCCCGGGATTATCGATAACCACAGCCACCTGGGGGTTTATCCTACACCAGATGTAGATAGTCATGCCGATGGTAACGAAATGACAACGCCGGTTACCGCTGAAGTCTGGTCAGAACATTCAGTATGGCCGCAGGACCCAGGATTTTCTGCCGCTCTGGCGGGGGGAGTCACCACCTTGCAGATACTGCCAGGTTCCGCAAATTTGGTTGGGGGGCGGGCAGTAACCCTCAAAAATGTACCCGACCGCACCGTGCAGGATATGAAGTTCCCCGATGCCCCTTATGGCATGAAGATGGCCTGTGGTGAAAACCCAAAACGGGTTTATGGCGGCAAAGGTGGCCCCATGACTCGCATGGGTAATGTGGCCGGATATCGCAAGGAGTGGATAGCCGCGACAGAATACAAACAAAAATGGGACAAATACAAAAAAGAATATGCCGAAGGCAAGAATCCTGCCGCACCCACTCGCGACTTAAAACTGGAAACCCTGATGGGCGTGCTGGAAGGGGAAATTCTGGTGCATATGCATTGTTATCGCGCCGATGAGATGGCGGTGATGATGGATGTAATGAAAGAGTTCGATTATCAAATTACCAGCTTCCACCACGCAGTCGAAGGTTACAAAATTGCTGATAAACTGGCTGAGAACAATGTTTGTGCCTCCATGTGGGCCGACTGGTGGGGCTTTAAAATGGAAGCCTATGACGGCATTCTGGAAAATATTCCTTTGGTAGCTAATGCCGGTGGCTGTGCCATTGTGCACTCTGATTCCGATTTGGGGATTCAGCGACTCAATCAGGAAGCCGCAAAAGCGCTGGCCAATGGTAAAAAAGCGGGCATCGAATTTACTAAAGCGCAGGCCTGGGAATGGTTATCCGCCAATCCGGCTCGTTCGTTGGGCGTATTTGATCAGACTGGTTCTGTTGAACCCGGTAAAGATGCTGATTTAGTGTTGTGGAGTGGCGACCCGTTTTCCACCTACACGCAAGCTGAGCAGGTATTTATTGACGGGGTAAAGGTTTACGAAAAAGGCAATGATGCTCTGTGGCCGGTTACAGACTTCGAGTTAGATCAACCAGGCGAGGGAGAACTATAATGAAACATTTCAACAAAACCGCGCTGGCCATTGCCGCTTCGGCGGTCATTTTTTCTGCTCAGTCAATTGCCGAAAATATTGCTATCGTGGGGGCACGGCGTTCACCATGACCGGACAGGGCAAAGTGGAAAATGCCACCATTCTTATAGAAGATGAGGTAATTAAATCCGTAAAATCTGGCGGCTCAGTGCCTTCGGGTTATAAAACCATTGATGCCGCAGGCAAATGGGTAACACCGGGTATTATTGGTGCCTATACGTCACTGGGTCTGGTGGACGTGGAATACTCCGCTGGCATCGCAGATTATTCCGCAAAACTGGAGGATTCAGGGTATCTGGGTACCCAGATAGAGACTAAATATGCGGTTAATCCCGACTCCAGCCTGATAAATATTGCCCGAATAGAAGGTATCACCAGCGCTGCCAGTGTCATGGCCGATACCGATACCTTTTTTCAGGGGCAGGGGGCATTTATCAGCCTTGGCGATAAGGTTAATCCTATTGTTAAAGGCAATGCGGTTATGCTACTGGATATGACCGGTGGGAAAATAGACGGTAGTTCCGGCTCACGAGCGGTGGCCTGGCCAAAACTCCTGTCGGTGTTGCAGGAAGCAGCCAGTTTAAAAGGCAAAACGCTGCGCAAGAAGGACGACTGGGATGGCGATCTGACTAAAACTGAAGTCAATGCGTTGGTGCCGGTCATGAAAGGTGATATGCCGTTGCTGATTACAGTTAACCGCACAATGGATATTCGTCATATTATCCACATCAAGCAAAAATTTGAGGACCTGAAAATTGTGCTGGTGCACGCAACGGAAGCGTGGCGAGTCGCAGACGAGTTAGCAGCCCATGACATTGCAGTTATTCTCAGACCTGAATCCAACCTGCCTTACGATTTTGATGAATTGGGCGCTACCCTGAGTAATGCCGCGAGGCTGGATGCGGCTGGAGTCAAAGTGGCCATTGGCATGGACACCCATAACGCGCGATTGGTGATGCAACATGCCGGTAATGCTGTGGCCAATGGCTTACCCTGGGAAAAAGGCCTGGCGTCTATTACTTCTGTTGCGGCAGAAGTGTTGGGCGTTGCTGACAGCCACGGTAGCCTGGAAAAAGGCAAGAGTGCTGATGTGGTGGTGTGGTCTGGCGATCCACTGGAAGTGATGAGTTATGCGGAAACGGTTGTGATTGATGGTGAGCAAATCCCCATGACTTCAAGACAGTCCAAACTGCGTGACCGCTATCTGCAAATGCAATCCGACAAGGCTTATCGCTATATAAAACCTTAAACACATGGCAATTAAAAAAGGCGCTTCAATGATTGAAGCGCCTTTTTTGTGATTCTTAGCGGTCAGACACTGACGTCTACATTACCGCCAACTCGCTGGTTGGGGTTTGCTTGTCGGGCTTCGTTTTGAGCCTGCTCAGCAGAGCGTGAACTGGCCTCCTGAGCTTCATTACTTTCCTGGGATTGCTCCTGACGCTCTGCACGCAATGTTTCCTGCGCTTCGCGGCGTTGCTCGACTTCTGCCTGGTTTTGTAGTTCAGTTTGCTGAATACTGGCCTGAAAGGTTGCAGGCGAACCACCTGAAATTGCACCCATAATAATACCTCGTTTCGTTTTACCTACTCTTACGAGTTTAGCTTAAAAAAAGAACAATTTCCCGTAAAAAATGTAACTTGCTGGCCGATACAGTAAGTTGGCTCTGTATTATTGAAACAGCAAAGGCCCCAGGCGTTGTGCCATCCAGTCGGCCAGCTGGGGCTGTGCATCCTTGTTGGGGTGTAGTCCGTCCCGTTGCATCAATTCCGGCTTTAGGGCAATGTCTTCCAGAAAAAAGCTGATTAGTGGCAGTTCAAATTCATCTGACAGTTCGCTGTAGCTTTCAGTGAACATGCGGGTATAGCGAGGGCCATAATTGGTCGGAATACGCATTTCCTGCAAAATAACCTTAATGTCCTGCTCCTGAGCGGTAGTAATTATTTTCGCTAAATTTTGTTTCATTTTGTTAATGGGGTAGCCGCGTAGCCCATCGTTGGCCCCTAACTCAAGGTAAAGGTGACTGGGTTGGTGTTGTGTCAACAGCCGGTTGAGCCGTTGCAAACCACCGTCTGAGGTCTCGCCGCTGATAGCAGCATTAACGATTTCGATGTTTTTATCTGTCCAGCTTTTTTGTAACAATGCAACCCAGCCGTCCTCTTGTTTTAGGTTATAGGCTGCGCTTAAGCTATCCCCTAATACCAATAACTTGACCTCGCGGGCTTGCAAGTGATCTGAAAAGACCCATAACGGTATAAGCAAAAGAAGAAATTTGAGACGAAATAGCACGATGAATACAGCTCCTGAATATATGATTTCTACCGACAGTATCACCAAAAAAGTGACAACTTCTGAAGGACCTTTGCAGATCCTTCAACCAATTAGCTTTGATGTCAAGGCAGGAGAAACGATCGCAATCGTGGGGGCATCGGGTTCCGGTAAGTCCACATTGCTGGGTTTATTAGCCGGGCTGGACGAAGTCAGCTCAGGTAAAATTCATCTGGATGGTGCAGCACTGCACACCATGGATGAAGAACAGCGGGCCCGATTGCGGGGTGAAAAAGTGGGCTTTATCTTTCAGTCGTTTATGTTAGTGCAAAGTCTGACTGCGCTGGAAAATGTCATGTTGCCGGCAGAAATCGCCGGGCTGTACAATCCTGAGGCCCTGGCCAACGAATTGTTGGAAAAGGTCGGTCTTAGCCATCGTGCAAGCCATTTCCCCAATCAGTTGTCTGGTGGTGAGCAACAGCGTGTGGCCATTGCCCGTGCTTTTATTACCCAGCCGAAAATTTTATTCGCCGATGAACCCACCGGTAATCTGGATGCGGCAAATGGCGAGAAGGTGGAAAAACTTTTGTTCGAACTTAATGAGTCAGCGCACACGACGTTGGTATTAGTCACTCACGATACAGAGCTGGCGGATAAATGTGAAAGACAACTGTTGATGCATGCCGGAGAACTAACCGAAAAACAATCGGATTCGCCTCAGGCAAAAGGTGATGAACCGCAGTTAAAAGCAATCTGAAGGGAGCCGACTGATGTGGTTTAATTTAGCCTGGCGATTGTTTCGCCACGAAATGCGACGTGGTGAGCTCACCATAATTTTGGCAGCCATTGTGCTGTCGGTGGCGGCGGTGCTATCACTGTCGCTATTCAGCGAACGCCTGCAGTCTGCTCTTACAGAACGTACCTCACAGTTTATGGCATCGGATCGATTGATAGGTGGTCGTAATCCGTTGCCTGAAGAATGGCTGTTAAAGGCACAAGAAGCGGGTTTCAATACGGCACAAAGTACTTATATGCGCTCAATGGTGTTTGCCAACGATACCATGATGTTGGCGGACATCAGGGCGGTAAATGAGAATTACCCGCTTAAGGGCGATATAAAGGTTACTGATACGCCATTTGGCATCGGTGTGGCAATCGACGCTATACCGATGCCGGGGGAAACCTGGGTGGAATCTCAAATGTTTCAGACTCTTGGGTTGTCTGTCGGAGATACCATTGAAGTGGGGGACAAGCCCTTTGTGATTACAAGAGTTTTGTCCGAAGTGCCCGATGCCGGTTTTTCAATATTTAACTCCAATCCCAAGGTGTTGATCCGCAAAGATGATTTACCCGGAACAGGTATTGTTGGCCCGGGAAGCAGAGCCGGGCATTATTTATTCCTGACAGGGGAACACGCAGACCTTGAAGAGTATACCGACTGGTTGCGCCCTCAGATGGACAGCGATGTTCACTTTATCATGTCTGTAGAGGATGACGACTCCTGGGTGGGGAATTCTGTACGCAGAGCGGAACAGTATTTCCTGCTGGCCAGTTTGCTGGCAATTGTGTTGGCATCGGTGGCTATTGCCGTGGCGGCGCAGCGTTATTCGCAACGTCATTATGATCCGGTTGCAATTATGAAAACCCTGGGGGCCAGTCGTAAGATGGTGCAAAGGGTGTTTTTGTTGCAGATTATCTTTATCACCATTTTGGGGATAGCAATTGGTGGCGCACTGGGTTATGGCATTCAGGCTGCTGTGGCGTCGGCAATACAGGAACGGGTTGCTGTTTCACTGCAATCCTGGTACTGGGGACCGGTACTCATTGCCGTTTTTACCGGCGTGATCTGTGCAATTTTGTTTTCCCTGTATCCACTGTTAAAACTGTTTTCGGTTCCACCGCTTCGGGTGCTGCGCAAAGACCTCGGAGCCAAGATGAGCTCGCGAATCATTCAGTTTCTGGCGGCCGGTGGTGCTATTTTCCTGTTGATGTGGACCTACAGCAAAAATCTTAAAATCTCAGCTATATTATTTAGTTCCGGGATTGTTTTGGTACTGGCCTTACTGGCAGTTACCTATGGTCTTATCTGGCTGGGACGCCGCTTAGGAAAAGGGCGGATGGGGGCATGGCAACTTGCCTGGGCCAGAATTCAGCGCCGTTCTATGGACAACAGTGTGCAACTGATCAGTTTTGCGGTGACCATAATGTTGTTACTGGTGGTGCTGGTGATGCGCAACGACATGATCCAGCAATGGCGCGATCAACTGCCTCAAGGCACTCCCAATTATTTCATGGCGAATATTACTGAAACTCAGAAACCTCAAATGGAGCAGCACTTTGCTGAAAGTGGGGTACAGGTCGAAGAGTTTTACCCTGTGGTTCGTGCCCGTTTTGTTGCGGTTAACGGGGAGCGCGTGAATACCGAAATCACCAAAGAAGATGAAGAGAACGAAGTTCAGTCCAACCGCCGTGATGCCTTTGGCCGAGAAGCCAATTTAACCTGGAGTTACCGTCTGCAACGAGAAAACAAGATTGTTGCCGGGCAGTGGTTTTCAGATTACCAGGAAGGCGAACCCTACGGCATGTCGGTAGAGTCCAAAACTGCAGAGCGATTAGCACTTAAACTGGGCGACGTTGTAACCTTCAATATTGGTAGTGAGGTGGTAGACGTCACCATCACCAGTCTGAGGGAGGTCAACTGGCAAACTATGCAGCCAAATTTCTTCTTTGTACTGCAACCCGAGGTTATGCAAGGCTTTTTGCCCACCTATATCACCAGTTTTAATCTGGACACTGAACGAAAAGATGAGATTGCCCGGTTGATGGCACCGTTTTCTACGGTAACCCTGTTCGATGTTGATGCCCGAATTAACCAACTGCGGGAGATTGTGGATCAGGTGTCGATGGCGGTGGAATTTATTCTGGTGTTGGTACTGATCGCCGGAGCGCTGGTATTAATTGCACAGGTTCAGGCCAGTATGGATGAACGTCAGCAGGAACTGGCCATACTTAGAACTCTGGGAGCCAAAGGTTGGTTGATCAGAGCCAGTGTGGTGTTCGAGTTTGTGATTATTGGTGTTGTGGCTGGGATAATGGCGGCATTAGCCAATGAACTCACGCTGTATTTATTACAGTCACAGGTATTCCAGATGCCAGGCAGTTTACACTTCGAGTACTGGGTTATTGCACCGGTGGTGGGAGCTGCAGTGGTTGGTATCCTGGGTGCCATCAGTTGCTGGCGTCTGTTGTCACTGAATACCAGCCAGCTGTTGCGTAATATGGTTTAAGTGGCACAAGTAAATTGCATTGATTAAGCGGGGCGAGCCCCGCTTTTTTGTATCTGAATGTCACATTAACCTCATGTGCTTAGCTACATAGTCCTTGAATTTCAGTACGTTGCAAAAAAATTATAGGCACAATGTGTGACTTTACTGGTAGTTAATTTGTCAGGGTATACACTAGAACTACTGCAACCCATTTTACCCAGGCATCCATGACTATAACTGTAGCTATCAGGCACCATACCCGCTATAACTTTGACAGGTTGGTGAATATTGCACCTCATACCTTCAGATTAAAACCGGCGCCGCATTGTCGCACGCCAATCCAGGCTTATTCGCTGAAAGTTAATCCTGAAGAACATTTTATCAACTGGCAACAGGACCCGTTTGGTAACTATCAGGCCAGAGTGGTGTTTCCTGAGCGCAGCAAGTATCTGGATGTGACAGTAGAAGTCATCGCCAAAATGACGGTGATCAATCCGTTTGATTTCTTTATCGAAGAATACGCAGAAAAAGCCCCTTTTGATTACACAGCAGAGTTGCAACAGGAACTTTCTCCCTACCTTAAGGTGACGGAGAACGGGCCGCTGTTCAAGAAATGGATAGATACTCTGGACCTGAGCAAAAAAGCCACCGTGGATTTTCTGGTGGGTTTAAATCAGGAAGTGTATCAGCATCTGGACTATCTGGTGCGCATGGAGCCTGGGGTTCAGACCTGTGAGGAAACCTTAGAAAAAGGGTCTGGATCTTGTCGGGATTTCGCCTGGTTACTGGTGCAGTTGCTCAGACATCTGGGACTGGCCGCGCGTTTTGTGTCAGGTTATCTGGTGCAACTGGCACCCGACCAGAAGAGCCTGGATGGCCCCAGTGGACCCGAACAAGACTTCACCGATTTGCATGCCTGGGCTGAAGTCTTCGTGCCGGGAGCGGGTTGGATAGGTCTGGATGCTACCTCAGGGTTGTTTGCCGGAGAAGGTCATATTCCATTATCGGCGAGTCCTGAGCCAGCCAGTGCTGCCCCTATTACCGGCGCGACTGATAAGTGTGAAGTAGAATTTGAGTTCAGTAACAGCGTCACCCGTATCCACGAAGCTCCGCGGGTGACTAAGCCCTATTCAGAATCTCAATGGCAGGCAATTCAGGCGCTGGGTGAGCAGGTGGATGAAGAGCTGCAAACCCAGGATATTCGCCTGACCATGGGGGGGGAACCCACCTTTGTATCCATTGACGATATGGAAGGGCCGGAGTGGAATACCACTGCCGACAGTCCGGTGAAGCGCAAACTGGCCTGTGAGTTGTTTAAAAAGATGCAGCATATCTTTTCACCAGGGGCATTGCGTCATTTTGGTCAGGGGAAATGGTATCCCGGCGAGCCGCTGCCGCGCTGGCAATACGCCAGTTACTGGCGTGAAGATGGTCATCCGGTGTGGAAAAATGATCGTCTGGCAGGTGATCCTGTTAGCGATACAAAGTTGTCGGCGGATGCCGCTAAACAGTTTGCCGAAGCGCTGAGTCAGGAGCTGGGCATTGCCACCAAAAACTTATTGCCAGCATATGAAGATGCGTTGTATCTCATCTGGCAGGAAGGGCAATTACCCGACAATATTGATTTAAACAAAATCAAGCTTAAGGAATATTCGGAGCGCGCCAAATTGCGGGCGGTATTAAACGGTGATCCTGATTCCCCCAGTGGCTATGTCTTACCTATGGGCTGGGATTATGCCAATAATCGCTGGCATAGCTGCCAGTGGACTTTTCGCACTCAGCGTCTGACGCTGGTGCCCGGTGATTCTCCGCTTGGATTGCGCTTGCCATTGAACTCTATTCCCTGGCAACCGGTTAATCAGGGCGATGAGTACCAACCCCATAGTTATTTTCAACCCTATGACGAATTGCCGGCAGATCTAATCGGCCATTTTAATCTGCGGGACAAAGCCGCTACGGAGCGTTTTGCAAAAACGGCACTGTGTGTGGAGGTCAGAGACGGACGTTTATATGTCTTTATGCCGCCAATGGTGTATTTAGAACACTATCTTTTGTTAGTACAACACATCGAAGTGGTGGCCGCGTCGTTAAAAATCCCGGTTATCTTTGAAGGCTATTCACCGCCGGCGGATTTGCGACTGAAAAAGTTTGCAGTTACGCCGGACCCGGGTGTCATTGAAGTCAATATCCACCCGGCAAACTCGTGGCATGAACTGGTTTCCAACACCGAGACCTTGTATCAACTGGCGCGGGAAAGCCGTCTGGGTACAGAAAAGTTTATGCTGGATGGTCGTCATACCGGTACCGGTGGCGGCAATCATGTCACCATGGGGGCCAGTTCGCCGCTGGATAGTCCGTTTTTGCGCAAGCCAGGTGTGCTGCGCAGTTTACTGACTTTCTGGCAACACCACCCTGGATTGTCCTACTTGTTTTCCGGTTTGTTTATCGGACCCACCAGTCAGGCCCCAAGGGTCGATGAAGGGCGGGATGAATATCTGTACGAACTGGAAATTGCATTTTCTCAGTTACCGGACGGCGAAACGCAACAACCCTGGTTGGTGGACAGATTGCTTAGACATCTGTTGGTGGATATTTCCGGCAACACTCATCGCTCGGAGTTCTGTATTGATAAGATGTATTCGCCTGATTCGGCAACCGGACGTCTCGGAATATTAGAGTTCCGCGGTTTTGAAATGCCGCCGCATTATCAGATGAGTCTGGTTCAAAACCTGTTACTTCGAACTCTATTGGTGAACTTCTGGCAAAATCCTTATCACCACAAACTGGTGCGTTGGGGCACCGAGCTGCACGACCGATTCCTGTTGCCCTATTTTGTCGCCCGTGACATGCAGGAAGTCTGTGCCACCTTGCAACAAAACGGTTATCAGTTTGAAACAGAATGGCTGAACGCCTTCCACGAGTTTCGCTTTCCGGTGATTGGCAAGGTCAACATCAATGATATTGCACTGGAGCTGCGTACCGCCATAGAACCCTGGCATGTGCTGGGTGAGGAAATGGGCAGTGGTGGTACGTCCCGCTTTGTGGATTCGTCGCTGGAACGCTTGCAGGTACATGTCAAAGGCTTAACGTCTGACCGCTATATTATTTCCTGCAACGGTCGCCGATTACCCTTGCATCGTTGTCCCACTCATGGTGAGTATGTGGCTGGCGTGCGCTATCGGGCATGGCAGCCGCCTTCCGCTTTGCATCCCACCATTGGCGTACATTCGCCGTTGGTTTTTGATATTTACGATACCTGGAACAATTGTTCTGTAGGTGGCTGTACCTATCATGTTGTGCACCCTGGCGGGCGCAATTTTGAAGCCTTCCCGGTGAACAGTTTTGAAGCCGAGGGGCGACGTATTGCGCGTTTTGATGATGAAGGTCATACACAAACGCAGGCGCAGATCAGCCAAAACTGGCGCGGAACTACGCACTCGAAAGGTCAGTTTACGGCAAATCATAAAAATCGACCTGCGCAGGCACCGGTTGCAGAGAGCCCCAATGATGAATATCCATTTACCCTGGATTTACGTAGACCAATAGGGCAAAACTCTGGTAAATAAAGGCGGGAACAGAATAAAGAGAAAGCGATATGACCAGTAAATCCCGCCCGGAGGAATCTTTGTTATCCCGGCACATGGAAGATTATCATGCCGATACCAAAGGTTATGATGAATTTTGGGATGCCGAGACGAATCAGCCAAGAGCACACTGGCAAAATCTGGTTCAGCAATTAGAGAAGTTGCCGGAGTCAGATTTCCGGGCCAGGCAGCAATTGATCCACCGACAGTTGCAGGAAATTGGTGTTACTTACAGCTTTGGCAAAGAGGATAAATCTCGTCGTGCCTGGGAGCTGGATGCCATTCCTTATGTTTTGGATCAACACTCCTGGCAGCAACTCAACGCGGGAATGCAGCAACGGGCGAAAGTACTCAATGCGGTGTTTAAAGATCTCTACGGCCGTCGTGAACTGTTGACATCGGGCATTATCCCGGCAGAAGTGGTGCTTAATTCTGAACAGTACATTCGTCCTGCACACGGGCTTTACAATCATATCGAAACCCCCCTGATGTTTTATTCTGCGGATATTACCCGTAACCCTGATGGGCAACTGGTGGTGATCCGCGATAAAACCCAGATGCCTACCGGCGTAGGTTACTGTTTAGAAAATCGTGTGGCTATGTCGCGGGTCATGAGTAGCGAATTCAGTAGTGCCGAGATTGCGCGACTGTCCGGCTTCTTTAAGGCCTGGCATGGTACTTTTACTGCAATGGTACCGCACAATCGCACTCCCAATATTGTTATGCTGTCAGCCGGTGCTTCAGATGAAACCTACTTTGAACACGCTTATCTGGCGGCCTATCTGGGTTACAACCTGGTGTTGGGGGCGGACTTAACGGTCCGCGAAGGCAAGGTCTGGCTGAAAACCCTGGATGGGCTGGAACAGGTGGATGTGATTCTGCGTTGGGTGGATGACCAGGCCTGTGACTCACTGGAATTAAAAGAAGATGCGGTTTGTGGCGTGCCCGGCTTACTGCACGCTGTCAGGCAAGGTAATGTCATCGTAATTAATCCGATTGGTGCCGGTATTTTGGAAAGCCCGGGCCTAATGTCTTATCTGCCAGCGGTTTGCGAACACCTGTTTGATGAACCCCTGTTGTTACCTCAGATTGATACCTTTTGGTGTGGTGATAAAAATCGTCGCCACTTTGTTTTAGATAACCTGCAAAACATGGTGATAAAACGAGCGGATTATCATGCCAAAAATCAATATCCCGCCAGTATGGATGACACTAAGCTGGAACAATTGCGCCACAAAATAACGCAGCAACCGGCAAAATATGTCGGGCAGCAATTTTTGGAGTTTTCCAGAGCGCCGGCCTGGAACAATGCTAAGTTTCAGGCCAAGCCCATCAAAATTCGCAGTTTTGCTCTGACTGAACAGGGCAGCTATCGGGTGTTGCCCGGCGCATTGACCCGGCTGGTGTATTATCAGCAACAGGAAAACCCCTTTACCGGCCTGCTAAAAGACACCTGGGTACTGGGAGAAAACGAAGAAAACTACAGTAGTTTGTGGCAGTTGGTGGGAGAGCAGGCGGCTTACCGGGGTCATGAACAGATCACCAGCCGCACCGCTGAAAGCTTATTTTGGGTAGGCCGCAACATCGAACGCTCTGAAAGTCAGGTTCGTTTGGTCAGAGCGATATTGTCGCGTTTAACCGAGTATTCCCCTAACCGCGAAGAAGATGCGCTGGCCCATATTGAGAAGTTAATAACCGGATTGTTACCACATCACCCGCAAATTGCAGATGCTCTGGAAGATATGGCGGAGAAAGGCCGCAGCGCTTACTGGTGGATGATGCGACAATTTGTGTTTGGTACTGACCTTAACGGCGGATTGACTGCCACGTTCGGCTTCTTTCTCAACAGCGCCTTTAATGTCAGAGATTACTGGTCTGGTGATACCTGGCGCATCATTGATGAGATTAATCAGGCGGCGCGACGCATAAAATACAGTAAACCTACCCGCAGTGTCAGCGATATGCAGGAATTACTCAACGAATTGCTGGATTCGGTGAGTGCCTTTTTAGGTCATGCGGCAGAGAGTTTATCTCGCGATGGCGGTTGGCTGATGCTGGAAGCGGGGCGGCGTCTGGAGCGGGCACATCAGATTATCAATTTATCGGAAATTCTGTTGAGCAACGCCGTCGATAACGAAATGGAGTCTCTGGTGCTGGACAGTTTGCTGTACTCGCAGGAAAGTTTAGCTACCCATCGCCGGCGTTATCGGGTAGAGCAAAGAATGGAAACCGTCGTGGAGTTGTTATTGCTCAATGCCGATTACCCCAGGTCCCTGTGCTATCAGTTAAAACGGTTAAAACAACTGGTGGCAGAAATGCCCAATGAGCAGAATGATTCTCGTCTGGAAAGGCATGAGAAAATGATCCTGTCAGCACTGACCAGAATACAACTCTGTGAACTCAGCGACCTGGTGATAGCGAACAAAAAGGGGGAGCGCAATAATCTGCAGGCACTGCTGGATGATGTTAGTTCGGATCTCAATGATTTGGCTGAGGCCATCAGTCAGATTTATTTCTCGCATACTGAAGGTGCAGCACAATTATTACAAGGGCAGGTGCAATCGTGAAGTTTCGCATCAAACACATTACCCGCTACGAATACGCTGAACCGGTGAGTTTGTGCCAGAATTTGGCTCGCCTGACACCATTAACCAACGAACATCAGACCCGGCAATCCTGTAGTTTTACGATATCACCCGCCCCCAGTTATCTGGGGGAGCACAAAGATTACTACGGAAACCTGGTGACCCGTTTTGATATTCCGGAGCAACACAAAGTACTGGAAGTCAGTGTTACCAGTGAAGTTTTGGTGTTGGAAAAGCCGCAGAGTTTGTTGTTTAGCTTTGATGTAGCCTGGGAGCAGGTAAGGGATGAAATTGCCCGGGGACTCACGGCAGATATGTTGTTTGCCAAAGAGTTTACCTATGCTTCCAAGTTTATTGAGTTACTGCCTTCGCTGAAAGAATATGCCTTATTGAGCTTTAAGCCCAATCGCCCCTTATTAGATGCCACCCGACACTTGATGCACCGTATATTCACTGAATTTCAGTATGATCCGGCGTTTACAACCCTGAGTACACCGCTGCAAACGGTGATAGAGCACAAACGCGGGGTTTGCCAGGACTTCGCTCATCTGGCCATTGGTTGCTTGCGCAGCATCGGTTTAGCGGCGCGTTATGTCAGCGGCTACATTGAAACTTTGCCGCCCGAAGGTCAGGAAAAGCTGGAAGGCGCCGATGCCTCTCACGCCTGGTTTGCGGTGTATTTACCGGGAAGTGGCTGGATGGAGTTTGATCCCACCAATGACATTGTACCGGGAAGTCAACATATTCGCCTGGCGATGGGACGGGATTATTTCGACGTTACACCGCTCAAAGGCGTGCTATTTGGCGGTGGTAGCAATGTCCTGACGGTATCCGTAGATGTGGCAAGGGTTTAGCCGGGATGATTATTTGGGCAAAGCGAGAGATTACTGCAATACTTAAATTGTACCTGACAGAAAAACATTAATGTAATAGGTGGTTTGATGGCGATTAATTGGGATAAGTACGACACCCAGAACTTCTATGATGAACTCATGAAGTCTGCGGGGAAGCCACGAAAGTGTGCGAAACAGGTGACTAAGTATTTCGAGTCATTAACGGACGAAGAGTTGGCGCTGGTGGTAAATTCAACGGATCTGGCCATCAAAGAAATGGGTATCACCTTTACGGTCTATCACGAAGGTGGCTCTATTGATCGCGCCTGGCCATTTGATGTGATCCCGCGGGTAATGCCTAAAAAAGAATGGCAAAACATCGAATACGGCCTCAAGCAGCGGGTTAAAGCACTGAATATGTTTATTGATGACATATATCACGAGCAAAAAATCATCAAAGACAAGGTGTTTCCGGCGGAACTACTGGCGAAATCTGTGAATTTTCGCAAGCAGTGTGTAGGTATCCGGCCACCGCTGAATATCTGGGCGCATATTTGTGGATCTGATTTAGTGCGAGACAGTGACGGCACCATGTACGTGCTGGAAGATAACTTGCGGGTGCCTTCAGGGGTATCCTATCTGCTGGAAAACCGCGAAGTCATGAAGCGCGTCTTTCCGGATATGTTTGAGCAAATGTCTATCCTACCGGTGGACGATTACCCTTCACAGCTGTTTGACATGTTGGCGGCCATCTCACCGCGTCCATTGGATTACCCTGAAGTAGTGGTACTTACGCCGGGCATTTATAACTCGGCCTATTTTGAACATGCCTACCTGGCGCAACAAATGGGCTGCGAACTGGTGGAAGGTCGCGATCTGGTGGTTAATGATGACGATTGCGTTTATATGCGCACCGTTGAAGGATTGCAGCGGGTGGATGTCATTTATCGTCGCATTGACGACTTGTTTTTAGATCCCGAAGCTTTTAATCCTGACTCCATGCTGGGCGTGCCGGGAATTATGCGCGCCTGGAAAAAGGGCAATGTGGCATTAGCCAATGCGCCCGGAGCCGGTGTGGCCGATGATAAAGTGGTGTATGCCTGGGTGCCGGAAATCATCAAGTATTATCTGGGTGAAGAAGCGGCCATCCCCAACGTGCCAACCTATCGTTGTATGAATGAGTCTGAGCAAAAATACGTGCTGGAAAACCTCGACAAACTGGTGGTGAAACCGGCCAATGAATCCGGTGGATATGGCATGTTAATTGGACCTATGTCTACCAAAAAAGACCAGGATAAATTTGCGGCGTTGATTAAGGCCGATCCACGCAATTACATTGCACAGCCCACGCTGAATTTATCCACGGTGCCTTCATTAGTGGGTACCAATGCGGAACCGCGACATGTGGATATGCGACCCTTTATTCTCTCCAGTGATGACGTCAAAGTGACCATGGGTGGCCTGACCCGCGTAGCAATGCGCAAAGGTTCATTGATAGTGAATTCCTCGCAAGGCGGTGGAAGTAAAGATACCTGGATTGTGGAGGAGGAGTAAGCCATGTTAGCAAGAGTTGTAGAGACCATTTACTGGATGGCGCGCTATGTGGAGCGTGCTGAGAATATGGCGCGTCTGATTAACGTCAACAACAACCTGTTACTGGACTTGCCCAAAGGGGTTAGTTTAGGTTGGGAGCCGCTGATCGATATCGTTGGTGAGCGCGATGCCTATTGTGCTGTGCACAGTAACTTTAATGAGCGCACCGTGATGAAGTTTTTACTGGAGCGCAATGAAAGCAGTCAGGTTAGCTTAAATTATTGTCTGTGGGCGGCCAGAGAAAATGCCCGCACCGTCAGAGATATATTGCCCAGAGAAGCCTGGGAGCGCCTGAATTCACTGTACCATTTTGGCAAAGAAAATGTCGCTGAAGGGGTCAACAAAAAACGCCGTTTCGCTTATCTCGAGGAAGTGATTTTCCGTATACAGTCTTTTTATGGCTTGATAGAAGGCTCTCTGAATCACGATGAAAGCTATTTGTTTTTCCGGATGGGCTGCGATTTGGAACGGGCAGAAATGACCAGTCGTATCGTGGATGTTCGCTCCGCGAACCTGGTGAATGAAGAAGAAAGTGAACCCTTTCAGAATATTCAGTGGATGAGTGTACTAAAGTCGATGGATGCCTATCAGATGTACCGGCAAAACATGAACGTGAAAGTAAAGCGGGCACAGGTGCTGAGTTTCCTGATGCAAAGCGAGACGTTCCCACGCTCTATTCTGTTTTGCATCAATGACATTGGTGAGCGACTGGCGGATTTACCCCGCAATGATATGCCGCTCAGGCAATTGATGAAGGTAAAACGACGTGTCGCAGAACAGGAAGTGCAGAATTTAAGGCAGCAAGCTTTACATGACGTTATCGATGACATTCAACTGGAACTGAGCAAAGTGCACAATGCTGTTAATGAACACTACTTTTTGTCCGGCATGATCGCTGCACAGCAATCTCAGTCTCAATCCTAAATAACACGATTAATCCGGGTTAAGCCCTGTGGTATAGCTGGCCCGGTGTGTTTTTTCGAAGATTTGGCCGTAAAAGTGTGCAAAGCGCATTGTTGTTTAAAGTAAACACTAATTACAGTGTGTAGACACTTTGCTTAAACATTGTCGTGCAGAGGCAACCGTCTCTGAGAAGCCAGTTAATTTGCCGGGGTAAAGCGGGTATTGATGGTGGACGCCGTTTGCTGACAATAACCGGTCTTTGCTGCGCATGCCTTATTAAATCTGCCTGATGCACAATCCTACAAAACGGTGGAATTTACAGCGTTTTAAGGGGGGCAATACTTGCTAAAAAACTCACCTTTGCAATACTTTTTAAAACTCCTTGCTACTTCATTGTTAAAACACTGAGCCTTGTGCTCCGGAGCTATCATGATTTCATTTGAATTAAATGGTGACAAGGTCACCTATGAGGGTGATCCCAATATGCCACTGTTGTGGTATGTCCGAGATGAATTAAACCTGACCGGCAGTAAGTTTGGTTGTGGTGTAGGTATGTGCGGCGCTTGTACGATGCATCTCAATGGACAGCCAGTGCGGTCTTGCTCAACGCCAATGGCTGCGGCGAACGGTGCCAGGGTGACCACAATCGAGGGATTAAACTCCGAAGCGGCTGTAGCTATTCAGCAGGCATGGCAAAAACTGGACGTAGTGCAGTGTGGCTATTGCCAATCAGGGCAGGTCATGTCAGCGACCGCGCTGTTGGAAAACAATAAACAGCCCAATGACCAAGATATTGATATGGCGATGCAAGGCAATATTTGTCGCTGTGCAACTTATCACCGTATCCGGGCTGCTATCCACGAAGCTTCAGATACCCTGGCGAAGGAGGTTTCATAATGAAAATGGCACAAGCACAAAATGACAACAGTGTTGTTGCGACACCGGAATTATCCAGACGCCAATTTCTTAAAGTCTCTGCTATTTCAGGGGTTGGATTTAGTATTGGGTTGTCTTTTAGTCACGCGGCGAGCGCAGAAGCTCAGCAACCATCTGCAATGGGGCATTTTATCAAGATTGCGAAAGACAACAGTATTACCGTTGTAATTAAGCATCTCGATAAAGGCCAGGGCGTTACAACGGGATTAACGGCAATTGTCGCCGAGGAAATGAACGCGGACTGGGCACAAATGCGTTGGGAGTTCGCTCCGGCCGACGCTCAGCGTTATAACAATTTGTTTTGGGGACCCTATCAGGGCACAGGCGGTTCAACCTCTATTGCAAATTCATGGATGCAACTACGACAGGCGGGCGCTGCTGCGAAGGCAATGTTAATCGCTGCTGCAGCAAAACAATGGGCTGTAGCAGAGTCTGAAGTGGTAGCTGAAAATGGTCAGCTAACGGCGGCTGGCAGGAAGGCCACCTACGGTGATATGGCTGAAGCCGCTGCGTTAATTGCGCCACCGGAAAAACCAACACTTAAGACACCGGAAGAATTTACGCTGGTAGGCAAGTCGGTGCCCCGCATTGACAGCAAAGAGAAAAGTACGGGCAAGGCCAACTATACTATTGATGTGCGTTTGCCGGGTATGTTGGTAGCCGCTATTGCACGTCCTGACAAATTTGGTGCAACGCTTAAAAGTGTTAACAGTGACAAAGCCAGGGCTGTAGCGGGGGTTGAGTCAGTGATCACCACACCTCGGGGTGTCGCTGTTATCGCGAAAAACCACTGGGCAGCAAGACAGGGCAAGCAGGCTTTGACGATTGAATGGGATGACAGTCAGGCGGAGACCCGCAGTTCTACTCAATTGTGGTCTGATTTTAAAGCATTGGCCGAAACTGACGGTGCGGTTGCCAGGAATGACGGAGATTTTGCAAAGGCGATTGCTGAGGCAGCGCAAACAGTAGAGCTGGAATTTGAATTTCCCTATCTGTCTCACGCCACCATGGAACCCATGAACTGTGTGGTGGATTTGCAAAAAGACGCCTGTCACATTTACACCGGTTCGCAGATCCCAGGTATTGATCAATATGTGGCATCGCAGGTAACAGGGCTACCGGTTGAAAAAGTCTTTGTACACACCCAGTTTGCCGGAGGTAGTTTCGGTCGTCGTGCGGTTCCTGATTCTGATTTTGTCATGGACGCGGTAGTTATTGCCAAGGCCATCAATGGCGCTGCACCAATCTGCATGCAGTGGTCACGCGAAGATGACATCAAAGCTGGCCGTTATCGCCCTATGGCTTTCCACAAGTTTCGCGCTGCCATCGACCAACAAAACGGGATAAGTGGTTGGCATCATCGGATTGTGTCGCAATCCATATTACGGGGTACCCCGTTTGAGGGGCTTATTACCGGGCCCTTAGATTTTGCAATCGCCGAGGGTGGGGCAAATTTACCCTACCAGATCCCCAATTTTAAATTTGACGGGCACGAAGCCAAAGCGGGCGTGCCGGTGTTGTGGTGGCGTTCAGTAGGGCACAGTCACAATGCCTATGCCACTGAAGTGTTCTTCGATGAAGTGGCACATGCAGCAGGACAGGATCCGGCGGCATTGCGTCAGCAATTGCTCAAGGAGCATCCAAGGCATTTGGCGGTGTTAAATAAGGTTCTGGCGGAGTCCAACTGGGGCAGCGCACTTCCCGCGGGAACGGGGTTAGGGGTTGCTGTTCACGAATCTTTTGCCAGCTTTGTTGCTCAGGTGGCGCAGGTAAAAGTGAATGACGATAAGTCGTATCAGGTCGAAAAGGTGTGGTGTGCAGTGGATTGTGGAGTTGCAGTAACGCCGGATGTGATCGTTGCACAGATGGAAGGCGGCATAGGCTACGGGCTCAGCGCTATTCTGGGTGAGGCAATTACCCTGGATGGTGGAAAAGTAGTGCAAAACAATTTTTATGACTATACGCCGCTGCGCATTAATCAAATGCCGGATATCAAGGTGTTTATTATGCCATCTGATGTTGCCCCCACGGGAGTGGGTGAACCTGGAACGCCGCCTATTGGACCGGCAGTAGCCAATGCAATTCGCAGTGTGACAGGTAAAGCGGTGACCAAACTGCCAATAGGAAACAGACTGGTCTGAGAATCAATCCAGGCTATCGGTGGCAGCGTGTGTGATGCTCAGTCATGCTCACTGTCACCGGTTGTTTTTTACCTTGTACATTCTGATGTCAGCTACCTTTAATAATGCTTCTTTATCTAAGCCATCTTGAGGGCAATTTGCCCAGCCAATACTGGCGTTGATTTCCAGGTGAACAGTGTCCAGTTGAAATGGTTCGGTGATCGCGCTTTCCAGTTTTTTGATCATGTTGTCTATGTCAGTTTGTTCGGCGATACCCGGCGCAATGATGGCGAATTCATCACCTCCAATACGTGCCACCGTATCTGTTACCCGCATTGAGGTTTTCAGGCGTTGCGCCAGGTCGGTTAACAATAGGTCACCCACATCGTGACCATACATATCATTAACCGGTTTAAAGTTATCTAAATCCACATAAAAAATGCTGAAACTACGTTCGTAGCGTTTAAATCTCTGAAGTTCCACCTGCAATGCATTGTCAAATTGCCGGCGATTTCCCAAGTGAGTCAACGGGTCTTGCATTGCAATGACTTCCAGCGATTTTTTGGTTTTTACATGTTCCTCAATTTCGTGTTTGAGTTTGGCATTCAGGGAAATGGTTTCGCGATTTGCCTGGGAGAGCACGTTGCCCAGATGTACCACTAAAATAATGCTGGTTGGTACTAAAACCAAAAAGGTCAGGTGTAAACTGCTTGGGTAGAGTACAAAAAAGAGTAGTTGTGGCGATACCAGGCTGATCAAAAATACATTTGAAAACATGGGCAGCATGGCATAACGAAACACTGTAATGATGGCGATCATCATTAACATGAAAATAAAAATGGGAGCGCCACTGCTCATGCCTTCCTCGGGTAACAAAAACAATGAGCAGCCAAACATGGCGGCAATTAAAACACCGATAATAATTCGGGCAAAGATGAAGCGAAGCAGTTGCTGATTGTTGATTTTAGGAGAACGATATTGACGCGTCAGCAGGTGTAACACGATACCCAATAGAAATTGCACCGCTAACCAAATCAAGATGCCAGAGGGTGTTGCCTGTTGAAAATAGGCGGCTAAAGCAAACAATACAGCGCCCAGCATTAAAGGACGCGTATTGGTACTGGCCTTGCGGAAAAAATCCTGAGTAAGCTGCCACTCAACATCTTTGGGCAAATTGTGATGTTTGCTACTTCTAAACAAAAAGTCGGTGCGCTTCAAAAAGGGAGGCCAGATTTACATAGATGTAACAAAGTGTAATCAATTGTGGTGAAAATGTGCAGTGTGAGTAATAAAAAAGCGCCGATAATCAAGTCGTTTGGCTGATAATTGAACAATTACACGAGTTAAGCGTCACCAAATTGATATCGGCGTTTGATTTCAACCACCTCAACAATGTAGCTTGTGTACCATTTTTCCCGGCCCAGCTTTTGAGCTACCGCGTGTTGACTGTCTTTGTGCCAGTCTTTGATGTCCTGCTCTGACAACCAATAGGAGATTGCTATTTCCTGTTGACCTTCAGTGACGGCGATAAAGTCCTGACAATTATAATGCGCAAACGCAAGGTCACGCATCAGCGCCACGGTTTCTGAATATTGTGCGTCTTGCGCGCCAGTTTTGGCTTTAAAAATTACGGCGTACATAGATATTAGTTCAGTCTACTTTGAGCAAAGATCAACAGGCTCTAAGCTTAGCATTCGAAAGGTGGTAATGATTATGAGGGCGCAACATGAAAACGTCCAGATGAAACGCGCATGTGTTGCTCATCCGCGCTATTGCCGTTGCATATCAGAAAAGAACAGTAGATAGCGCTACAGCGAATTTAACAGCTCGTCATCGTCATTGTCGCTCAGGCTTTCGCTGTGGCTGTGTTTCAACGCGGCGGTGTATTGTGCCAGTAAGGCTTCAAACCAGTCGTCATTGACACTCTGACGTTGGCAAAGTTGCTCCAGCACCGGGGCGTTGTCAGTACTGATGACTTTTTAAAGCAGAGTTTTTAACAGATCCATATCCATGTTCTCATTGGAAATATGATACTCAGTGCCATCTACATTAAAACTTGCCAGTGACGCCATTGTTGTGTCCTATGTACCGATAGTTAATGGGGCTGTTATCGCAACAAAATGTGCAGATAATATGGATTCTATTTTTTACCATCGAGAATCATTTTTGCTTCATATTCCTTCACAGAACGTTATGCCTGAATAAATTGTTCGGTATTAACATTGCTTTTTGCTTTGCCTCTCGCGGTAAACTCTTTGTCATCTATAGCATGTAGGGTGAATTTAGCCGGAATGTAAAATTGGGGGAGTAATGCCATATTAACTGGGTCAGTTCGTGCGATTATACTCCGGCTGAATGACAAGATTCATTGTTAACAGGTTCAAGATAATATGATTACAAGCCATGCCATACGCTTGATATGGGTGCTGGTTACAGGGATTGGTACGTCTTTTTCGGTATTCTCTGATGATGCGGCGCCGCAAGGCCTGAACGCTCGTTTAGACTTTTCGACTCGTGCCGATTTCCGTTCTGACAAGGTTCCCAGATACCAATACCGCGTGCGTTTTTATCCGCAACTGAGTTTCAATGAAAACTGGTCGGTAAATGCTTTTGCGGTAACTGGCGATGAGTTTTCGTCCAGTTACAATACCTTCGGTGCCGATGAAAATCACCGCTTTTACCTGAGACGCTTTTATCTGCGACATCAGTCCCAATACGGCAAAACTGAATTGGGCTCTATTCCAACTTATAAAGGCCGTGTTTCTTCAACCGGTTTGTCAAAAGACGGATGGATTGCCGGAATTCGGCATGTCAGGGATGTCTCTGCTCACAATAAAGTCGAAATAGTGGTTGGCGAATTAGCCCACACCCAAAGCCCGGATGCCTTTCACGCGATAAACCGCATTGATTATCTGGAGTTTGAGCTAAGCGCCAGAATAACCGACAAGCTGAGTTATGAATTGGGGCTTGAACGTATGCTAAATGAAAACTTCCTCCGGGCAGAGTTGCGCTATCAGGTTGCAGGTGAGCATATTGTGGCTATGGAGCTGGTAGATCGCACAGACAATAACCATCTTAAAGCCGTAATGATCCTGGAAGGTCCAATGCCAATCCCTAATTATCAAATGGATTATTTTCTGTATTACAGCTATGTCGATGCAAGTTTTGGGGCCAGAGCTGAACTGACTGAAGACTTCGTCGACTTCGGCCATGCCCTGACATTCGAACTGGAAGGCGAATTGATAGCACAATGGGGCTGGGATTGGTTCAGCAAGTTGGAACTAAACGAAGGACAAAAACGCCTGCAACTGGGCCTGAAATTTAAAATTTAAGGAAGTGGGGTGTTTTAGTAGGTTGGCATATCGGATTAAACCGAGCTTTATAATTTGAAAAACGTTAATGTATAGTTTAAGCCATTCCATAGATATGGTCAGATGGGAACAACGATATATTGCAAGGAGGTATCATGATAACAGCAAAAGAGTTTTACCTAACATGGTGCGATACTATTCAGCACCGAAATGACGAAGTCGAACAAAATTGGAGTAATACAAAACTCACAAGTTTGGTAATTAAAAATGAAAATTCTATCGTAGTTGATATTTCCGAGCGGTTAGGATTACTTTGCTTTAACGGCGATTTTCATAATATTGATTCAGTTTTTTATCGTGAAGAAGACTTAATACAAGAGTACAGCCCTGGATGCTATCTCACAGATATTCGTATTGCCTTTGAGCATGAAAATGACTTTTATAGTGGTCTTTTTCAAGAAGTATCACATCTATTGCTAATAAATTGTGACCTAAAAGTCGTCGTGTCTTACCCTCCCAGTGAAAAAGCAGAATTCAGTATGTTGGAAAAATTACATTCGATAATTTCTTCAAGCAGGATCAGTCAACATTTAGCTGATACAGATGGTTTTCTTTTCATTATGGGACACGAAGAGGCCAACATATGGAAAGGCTGGGTGTATAAATCTGATAACTGGGAACTGGTTGCTGAAGCAAACACAATATTTTCATCAAAAGAGCAAAATTGAAATTTTTAAGACATCATTGACTCTTGCCACTTCGTTAGTTTAGTAAGCCATGCGTTTTTCATGTCTGGACCAGGCTAAACCTCACCGGTGTTAAGCTGTGAGGTTATGTTGCAGGCGATAAGTTAGTTGTGCCTGGGACTCTTGATGAGCAACATATCGCAGGGGGGATTATTTAACAGTGCCATAGTGGTGCTGCCAACCAGGTGCGATAGCAACATGTTTCGGGTTACATTGCCTATCACCAAAATGTCACTGTCTTGTTTGTTAACCCAGTCTGTCAGGGCTTTTTCCGGTAATCCATTTAGTAGTACTGCGTGTTTCGGAGTCGCCCCAATGCGCTCCATAAAATCATCCAGTCCCTGTCGATGTAATGTGGATATTTTGTGTTTGTACTGAATAAAGGATGCCGGCACATGACAGGCATGGGCAATAACCCACTCAGATTTGAGTAACTTGGCCAGGTTGCGGGTTTTCTTCGAGATAATAAAATCCAAATCGTCGGGACGGGAGTTTTCGTGTAATGGGTCTACCGCGCCAATGAGCCTGGTTTGGCTGTTCCACGCTTTGGGCTGCATGACTAAAACATGGCACTGCAAATTCGCGAGGTCCTGGAAAATCGGGTGACGCTCAGTTATCTGCTCATCCTGGATAAGTAACAGGTTGTCTTTCTTTCCTTGTGTGCAGGCTTCGATCGTCTCCATGTAATTCGGTTTGTCCAACACGATAAAGTTAAATGCCAGGTTTTCCTGTTTCATTCGTTCCCGAATGCGCTGCTGTTTTTCCTCCTGCTCTTTAATCCAGGTCTGTTCCGCCTGTTCCGATTTATCAAACATAAACCAGTAATGGCGTTCCCGGGCCCGTAACCGATTATCAAAGACAATGCTGATGGTGGCATGATGCAGTTTCGCCAGTTTGACAACTTTGTCTTCAACGGCAGGATGAATTGTATGCTTACCATCCACCAACCAAATGATGTTGGCGGTTAAAGAGGAGGGTGTCTGTTCCATAGCCTTACTCGCAATTGAAAATAGTGACGGATATTGATGTTAGGTAAGCTGCGATTGCGTTCATTTCGCGGCTAAATAATCATCGGAAGGATCGATGACAAAATGTTGCTCCAGGGCTTCCCGCCCCAACAACATCAGGTGCTTCATAATAGAGCGATCGGTAAGTGTTAACTCGATATCCCAGGTTAAATTACCCAATTGTGCCGGTGTTTTTATCACGCAACGGCGCTCTTTTTCACCATTGGAGGATTTTATCCAGCGCACGTCATGTAACGGTGCGGCGCATTTAATGGTCTTTTCAACGTCGTGAAAATCAGGATGAAACCAAAATTTAACTTTTTTGGCAGTTTCATCGATTTCGATGTGGTCAACGTGCAATGCTGACGTCTTTGCGCCTGTGTCTATTCGGGTCGCAATGGCAGTTAGGCCAAGTTCTGGCAAGTCGATTTTTTCTGCGACACCAATCACAACTTTGTCGGTAAGAGGTTGGGGGAGTTCGCTATTGCTCATAGGTCCTGACTCACTATGTTGTTATCAGATTGTGGTAATAAATCATCCTGCAACTGCTCGATATGTTCAGCTACCTGACTGGGCGTTTCAAAGTCTGCAATATGATACATGGCGTCACCTTCTTGTACGAGCGGGATATTTTGCTTGCCGATGATAACACCACTATTGGGTGCTTTTAAAATATCGACAGCAGATCCTATCGGACTGCAGATTTCGGCAAGTACATCACCTTTGTTGACATGATCACCCAGGCGTTTTCGGTCTGTTACTGTACCACTACTGGTGGCTCTGACCCAAAAACTGTGGTTGGAAACAAATGGTTCTACCGTTTTCGACGGCTTGCGTTTGCGTATCATACCCAGATGAGACAATACGTTAAGCACGCCTTTTAATCCGGCCCGTATAGACAACTCGTCAAAACGCAACGCCTGTCCGGCTTCGTAAAGCAGAACCTTACAACCTTTTGACGCCGCGGCCTCACGCAATGAACCTTCGCGAATGTCAGCATTCAATACAACCGGTACACCAAAGGTGCGGGCCAATTGCATGGTTTCATCATCATTCAGATTTGCCCTGACCTGAGGAAAATTACTGCGATGAATCGCCCCGGTATGTAAGTCAATACCATACTGGCATTTGCTGACAATCTCCGATAAAAACAAATGCGCCAGTCGCCCTGTCAGTGACCCTTTGGCGGAACCGGGAAAACTCCGGTTCAGGTCACGTCTGTCAGGCATGTAACGGCTTTGATTGAGCATGCCGTAAACATTTACGATTGGTACGGCAATGATAGTCCCTTTAGACAAGCGGAAAGACTTCATTGTGAGCAGGCGCCGGATGATTTCTATGCCGTTGAGTTCATCGCCATGCACTGCCGCGCTGATAAACACCGCGGGGCCGGGTTTGCGGGCATTAATCACTTCCACCGGAATGGAAATTTCTGTGTCCGTGTAAAGCCTGGCAGCTGGTAATTCCAGTTTTACTCTGGAGCCGGGTTTAATCAGGGTCTTACCGATTTCTAAAGGTTCTGTCATGCTAGCCTTTACCTCTTGTTTTATTGTTGTGTGGTTTGGCGTTTTTTTCAATAAACTCAATAACCAGTCCTGCGACATCTTTCCCGGTAGAGGTCTCAATACCTTCCAGACCCGGTGACGAGTTTACCTCCATTACAACAGGGCCGTGAGAAGAGCGCAACAAATCGACACCGCAGACATTTAATCCCATGATCCGGGCAGCCTGAACTGCGGTAGCGCGCTCTTCTTTACTTAATCTGGTTAACTCTGCCGTGCCACCGCGATGCAGATTGGAACGAAACTCGCCTTCTTTGCCCTGGCGTTTCATGGCTGCAACCACTTTACCTCCGACTACAAAACAGCGAACGTCAGCACCGCCTGCTTCCTTGATAAATTCCTGTACCAGGATATCAACTTTAATACCCATAAAAGCTTCAATGATACTCTCTGCGGCTTTTTCCGAGTCAGCGAGTACTACACCGATGCCCTGAGTTCCTTCAAGGATTTTGATGACCACCGGCGCACCACCGACATTTTTAATCAAATCTTTGATGTTATCCGGCGAGTGTGCGAAACCGGTTCGCGGTAAGCCTACACCTTTTCGGGATAAAAGTTGTAATGAACGTAATTTGTCTCTGGAACGACTGATGGCAATTGATTCATTGACACAAAAGCTGCCCATCATTTCAAACTGTCTGACCACCGAGGTACCGTAAAAGGTGATGGATGCCCCAATACGCGGAATAATGGCGTCATATTGAGGCAGGTTTTTCCCTTTGTAGCGCACTTTAGGGCGGCTGGATGTGATATCCATGTAACAGTGTAACGTGTCAATGATATCCACAGTATGGCCGCGCGCCAGTGCGGCCTCTTTCAATCGTTGTGTAGAGTACAGTCGCTCATTGCGCGATAAAATTGCTATTTTCAAGTGGTTGTCCTTGATTATTCTTTTAACAGAGCGTGTTGTTCTTTGCTGCAAAATTGTACCGCAAAATTCAACACGCTCTCGTTCTTAATGACCAAAATATAAAATAATATCTACTGCGATCAGGTAGATAATGATCCATTCCAGAAAAGCGGAGTGTTTGTGATTCTGCTCTGATGCCAGCATTTCCAACAGTTCATTGATGGTACTGAGTTTCAGGTTCAGCAGCTCCACTCTGGGTTGCAGATCCAGATAGCGTGAAATTTGCAGATAGTTGGCTTCCTGTTCAGGGTATTCCCAAAAGAACTCCGGCGTATCCAACAGGTTAAAGCGTAATACGATATCGTTGCGGGTCTGGAAAAGACTTCCTCTGGCTTTTGCAAGAGCCTTGCGGGACAGCGGAATCTTGCCGGTTTTAGCCAGTGTTTCAGACAGGTGAGAATGTTCACGGATGGTTTTTTCCGCTAACACTTCAAATTGTTCCAGCTTTTCAGATTGTGCCAGCCCATGACTGACGGCAAGCAGGGTCAGCAAGTCGTCGTCGGGTAGGCGGATCTCATCGTCTCTTACCATTAAACTGGCGTTCTGCTCCACTTTGAAATGGAAGTTTTCCCAGGCGTGATCGTCTGTGCCGTTCTGGGTACAACTCAGGACTTTGACCAGCAACTGAGTTTTATCTTCTTCTTTCATTTTCCAGGCACAGATCACCCCGTAGTCAAATACAAAGGCAGTGCTGCCGTGATACGCGATGTACAAGGCATCACGGTACTGGTGGATAACAAAACTCTTGTGCAATTTTGCTTTCAGAGCCTGTAAATCAATATTGTGGCCGAGCAGTTTAGTGCTGACCTGGTGTTGTTCTGTATTCATTGCAAACTCTCAACGCTACTAATAGTTAAGTTCTTGATTACTATCTTAATTATTTCTACGCTTTCAGTTTGTTCGCTGCTAGTCGACAGGATTAATCTCAGATAGCCTATAGTTTTAATGTAATGGCAAACAGGGAATTACATTAAATCTAACCCTGTAGACTGAAATACAGGTCACTAAGTCACATCTGGCAGGAGAAATTTGTGACTTTTACTGTAAAATTCTCGTCCTTACATAAAACACTGAGGTACGGGAATTTCCAGCCCGAAGGGGCTTAGTGAGTTTTTCAGGCAGTGCAATTGGCAGAATGTGAACACGCAGTTCTGAATCTCTGGTTGTGGTGCCCTGTACGATTGTTATCATATTGATTAATAATGACATTATAGAGGACTAAGCATGACAGATCCGCTACCTAATTTAATCCAGGAAGTGGTGGCTGCACCCCTGACCGGTGAAACTGACTCTGTAGCCCATATCATGCTTGAGGAAGATGCATCGGATATCGCATTACTACTGGAATCAATACCGGTAGAACAGCGTCTGGCTGTCTGGAATGAAGTTCCGAGACACAAAAAAATAGATGTGCTGGTTGCCATGCGTGGCGATCCGCGGGAAGTACTGATCGATGCCACTGAGAATGACGAGTGGCAGCAGTTGTTTACCGATATGGATGCTGAAATCCTGTTGGAACTGGCCGATTCCCTGCCTGACAGGTTAGTAGAAAGTGCGCTGGCGGTGATGAATAAACAGCAGCGCAAGTATTTTCAGGACGCCAGCTTATTCGCCGACAACCAGATAGGCCATTGGTTAAGCCACGAAGTTTTAGTGTTGCCTATCAGTGCCAAAGTGCGTGACGCATTGCGCCTGATTCGACGCAATGTTCCCGATCTTACCGATTGCATATTTTTAGTGAATCGCGCCGGTCATTTTACCGAGGCCGTAAGGTTGACCAGTGTTTTTGGTGCGCCTGAACACCTGCCATTGGTGGAAATTTCCGAAGAATATATTGATGTCGTAAAAGTGGATGATGACAGTGTAAACGCCTCCCGGCTAGTGCAGCGGGCTGGCTATATGGCACTGCCGGCGGTTGACAGTAACAATGTGCTGCAGGGCCGGGTAGACATGATCACCGCCAGTGAACTGGTTAATGAAAACTATGAGCGGCAGGTGATGTCATCGGCGGGTATGGACGAGGACGAAGATTTGTTTGCGCCGGTGCGAAAAAGCGCAAAAAGCCGTGCTGTATGGTTGGGTATTAATCTGATAACGGCGTTTTTGGCCTCCTGGTTTATCGGTCTGTTTGAGGCGACTTTACAACAGGTTGTCGCGCTGGCGGTGCTGATGCCGGTCGTGGCCAGCATGGGCGGCATTGCCGGTAGTCAAACACTAACTCTGATTGTACGAGGACTGGCACTTGGACAGGTAACCCGTGGCAACCGAAACGCTTTGCTACAAAAAGAATTGCGGGTCGGTGGCTTAAATGGCGTAATCTGGGCCGTTGTTATTGGAATTGTGGCCTTTTTCTGGTTTTCTGATCCCTTGTTGGGTTTGGTTATTGCGTTGGCTATTTTGTTCAATATCATCGCTGCCGCGCTGGCGGGTGTGTCGTTACCCATTATTCTTGATAAACTTAAAATTGATCCGGCGCTTTCCGGCTCCGTAATATTGACCACGGTAACTGACATTGTCGGTTTTGTGGCCTTCCTGGGATTGGGCACATTATTTTTATTGTAGCGACTGAGTATTAGGACGTTTTCAGCGATATGTCATTGAATTTTTCGGGCAAGCCGGTGTTGTTTGCCTTTTTGGTTTTGGTTTGTTGTCAGATCCGTTATAGCAACGCGATTGAAGTAACGTCTGAGCAAAAGCTACCTGATAATGTACTCAGCAACATTAATGCTCACCTGAGTGTCTTTCCGGCACCGGAAAAATGCGTGCTGAGTAATCGCTATCGAAAAAAGGTCTATGCAGCCATCACCAGCGCATTGCAAAGCAAGAGTTATTACCTGGCGCAAATTCAGGATTTACAGCCTGCCAGTGAACAGGATTGTGGGCGCTGGCGACTGACCCTGGAGTTAGGCCCGGCGTTAAAAGTGCGGCACATTGAGCTCAATTCACAACAAGTGCAACAGCAAACAGCCATTTTGACGGACATTTTAGCCCGCTTCCCGTTTAAATCCGGTGACAGATTCGATCATAAACGCTATGAGCAATGGAAGTCAGAAGTAACCAGTACGGCGTTACTGAAAGGCTTTTTTGATTTTGCTTTTGAAAAGCATGAGGTCATTGTTGACAGTAATTTTATCGAGGCTGATATCCGTTTGCAGCTGCACATGGGAACCCGATACCGGTTTGGCGACTTAGTGACAATCGCTAATCAGAACGACGCGGCACTCATCGCCGGGTTAAATCCCATTATCAAAGGTGAAGAATATGATGCGCTGAAGCTGAACCTGTTCAGTCAGCAACTGAAACGATCCGGGTATTTTGAAAGTGTATTCGTGCGGCCATTGGTGCCTCAGTCGGAGGATTTCCAGGTGCCATTGGAAGTGGTTTATGAGTTCAAACCGCTGCACGAGTTTAATGTCGGTGGAGGTATATCCTCTGATACCGGACCACGGGTGAGGTTTGGCTGGCAACGTTCAAGGTTGAACTCAGCCGGGCATAGCATCGAAACAGAACTCTTTGCCTCAATGGTGGAGCAATCCTTAGAAGCGAACTATCGCATTCCTCTGCAGGATCCGGCGAAAAACTTTGTCAGTTTGCAGCTTGGACTCAAACATACCGATGACAACGATACGCAGAGTAACACCTTATCGGTGGCTGCAAAGCGCCATTGGCTGGAGCCGGATTCAGGCTGGCAACGCGTGGCGCAACTGCGCTACGACAGGGAAACCTTCCGTCAGGCAGACGCGGATGAAATTACCACGGCCTTGTTGTTGCCGGGCTATACCTGGAGTCGTTTTCGCAATAAAGGGGAGTTGGACCCCTATTGGGGCGACAGACAGATCCTGTCTGTAGAAGGGGCCAGCAAGGCACTTGCCAGTGACCTTGACCTGGTGCGGGTTGTAGCGCAAACCCGTTGGCTCAGAACTTATCAGCAACATCGTTTTTTTTGGCGAATGGAATTGGGTGCCTTATCCACCAATAATTTTGACGAAGTGCCTTCGTCATTGCGTTTCTTTGCCGGTGGTGACCAAAGTGTGCGTGGTTTTGGTTATCAGTCATTAGCACCGCTCGATGCTGAAGGGCAGTTGTTAGGGGGAAGATACCTGTACACTTCAACACTAGAGTACACGTTTGATGTGTTACCCGAATGGCGACTGGCACTGTTTGCAGACGCCGGTAATGCCGGTATGTCCTGGTTTGATAATGTCGCTACCGGGGTGGGCGCGGGCGTTCATTGGGTAACACCCGTGGGGCCGTTAAGGGTTTACATTGCTCGTGGTAACAATGAGCAAGAGTCCACCTGGCGATTGCACTTTTCTTTAGGGCCAGCACTATGATTAACTGGCAATCTATCCTCAGACACAGCTACCTAAGTGTGCGAATTGTACTGCTGCTCAGTTTGATGCTCGTGGCATTAACTGGCTTTTTAACTTACACCACAGCCGGGGCTAATTTCCTCATCCGGACAGTGCTGCAACAGGTACCGCAGGTGACGGTGTCGGAAATTAATGGCAGTATTTTTGGCGAGCTGACACTTAATGGTGTTGAGTTCGAACAATCCGGCAACAGGCTGGCGCTGGCGCAACTGAGGTTAGATTTGCAACCCGCCTGTCTGTTGCGGTTCGAGGTGTGTATCGACAAGTTAGCGCTGCAACAGCTTGAGGTGGCGATTGCGACCGGGTCCGCCAGTGCACAACCCCCGATTCAGGAAGACCCATCATCTTCACAAGCACTACTGCAGTTACCACTGCCCGTTTCAGTAAAGCAATTCAGCTTAAAAGAGCTGTCGCTTAGTTTAGATGGTCAGCCCAGAGTACAGGTACACTCTGTTGCAGCCGGATTTCGCTTTTACCGGGAATTAGTGGTTCGCCAAATGACCTCAGAGGATCTGAAGTTGTATTTGCCGGAATCTGAACCTGAAACCGTGTTGACACTACAGGCGCAATTGGAGCAATTGGCTGAGCTGCAATATACCCCGCTGACATTGCCTGGGTTATCTGTTCCTGTAAGGGCGACAGTGAACGACTTATCCTTCAAGGATGTACAGCTGTTTCGTGGTGATGTCAGTCAATATCAGCTGACTTCTGTTGCGGCACAACTGAGCATCACACCGCAACAACTGTTGCTAAAGGCGCTGCGCCTGAACACGGCCGGTTATTCCCTGACCGGTACAGTGCAAACCAGTAATAACTGGCAGGTGGATGGCGATTTAAAGTTAACCGGCGCAGCCGGAAAGCTGGCATTAACGATAAGCGGCGCACCGCAGCAATTAAACCTGAAGCTCAATGGCCAGGGAGAGCTGTCAGACATCGCAATCAATGGTGAAGTAGAGCTGCAAACCTCATTAACATCGGCGCAATTGCCGCTGCAATTACAGGCCCACTTCGCCAACCTGAAATTACCGGAAAATACACTGCTTCACGATACCAGTCTGGTGCTGCAAGGTGATTTGCAGCAGTTTTATGTGCGGGCTAACAGTACTCTGGAGCAGGCTTTACTGGAACCTGTGTCCCTGGACTTAGATTTGTCAGGCAACCTCAGTGACATCGCGATCAATCAAATTGCATTGCTGGCCTCAGAAGGACGTGTGCAGGCCACCGGACACGTTCACCTGGCGAATAATCCAAAAATCAATTTGGCCATGGAGGCTAACGACATAGCGTTGAGTGCTTTTTTCCCGATACCGGATACAGCGTTATCTGCACAGAGTCAGCTACAGATAAACGTAACCGGAAACCAATTTGATGTAGATGGCCAGCAATTACAATTAGCTGTGCCATGGCAAGGAGATATAGCAAGGCTGACGGGTGAATATCGCTATGCTTCCGACGGCCACACGGAACTCAACAATCTGGCGTTTCAGTTGGGCGAAAACCACATTGACGGGCAGGCGATATTGAGTGCCGATAAACAACTTCAGCTCAGCGGAAAGCTTAATCTAATCCATCTGCAAAGTTTTCATTCCGATATAGCGGGAAGTGTCGTTGCTGAGGTTCAGATGCAAGGACCATTACAACGACCACAATTGTCGCTTTCAGGAAAGGGAGAACAGCTTCGCTACCTGCAGTATCGCCTGCAAAGTTTTACATCAGAAATGGCGCTTGCCTGGGCTCCGACAAGCCCTTTCCAGTTAACACTTGATGCAAAACAACTGAAACTCAGTGACGAACTGGTACTGGATTTACAGCTGAATTCCACCGGTGATGCTGCCCGGCACGAGATTGAGTTTGCGCTGGACTCTGACTGGCTGCAGGTGGCAGCGAACCTGGAGGGAAGGCTATCTGAAACTCAATGGCAGGGGGCGTTTCTCAACAGTCGGGTATCGCGCAATACCATCACTTTTGCTCTGGAAAACAAGACGGAGTTATTACTTGACTGGCAAAATCAGCAATATCGTCTGGGTGCCGGTTGCTGGCTACACAAACAGGATGCCGCTGTTTGTATCAGGCAATTAAACTGGTTTGAGAATACGGCAAAGCTTGATATTGACGGAAAGGCATTGCCACTTATTCACTGGTTGCAAGGCAATCACCGATTGTTGCGCAAGCTAAAAAGTGACAGTTTGCTGAATTTTAATTTTCAGGCGCAGTTGTCAAATAATCAGTTAACGGCACTGGATTATGAAGCACATTTTACTCCTGAACAGTGGCAATTGTTCGATGAGGAACAGCTGTTTTTCATTCAGACCCTGAATCTCAAGGCGGCATTAAAAGACCAACGTATCATTGCTGAATCTACATTACTCAGTGATGGCTTAGGCACTTTTAGATTTAACGGGCAAATGCCGTTTGCTGCTGACTTTTCTCAAATCGGTGTAGATGAAGCCAGTCTGACAACCCGCATTGAGCAATTTAAATTAGCCCCGTTTGGATACCTGGTACCTCAGGTGGAACAACTGGAAGGTATCATCAATGCAGATATTTCCGCCAAACTGAATAACCAATATCTCGCCTTTACCGGAGACGCCAGATTACTGGAAGGACGGGTACTGAGCCGGGAGTTAGGTATCAATGTTCACGATCTGTCACAAACCCTGATATTTGACGGTCAGACGGTAACCTCATCCGGCGACTTTAAAATGGGCAGCGGCGCTGGTTCACTTCAGGCCGATGTCACCTGGCAGGAGGACTGGAATGTTCACATGCAACTCAAAGGTGAGGCGCTGGAGTACGATGATAATTTAATGGTTAATCTGAAGGTATCTCCTGATATCGAGTTATCGCTGTCTGAATCGATGCTAAAACTGTCTGGCAAAATTAATGTACCGCAAGCAAGTGTAAAAATTAAAACCTTACCAGAGGGCGCGCAACGGCCATCTGCCGATATTGTGTTCGCAGATAGTCCAGACAAAAACGCCACCACAGGGCCAAAGCTGGTGCTGGATTTGGCATTGTTTGTTGATCCTAAAAAGCAAAAAAGTGTCAATCTGGAAGCGTTTGGACTGACTACGTCCCTGACCGGCAACCTGCAACTCAATGGCGGGGAAACGTTAACCGCCAACGGCGAAGTGTCGCTGTTAAATGGCACGTACAAAGCGTATGGCCAAAACCTCATCATTCGACAGGGAGATTTGTTGTTTAATGGTCCGTTGGAATACCCCAGTTTATCGCTGGAAGCGATCCGTGATCCACAAGTTACCTCAGACAATGTCATTGCCGGGTTAAGAGTGGAAGGTGCCGCCAGACAGCCCACAGTGACCGTATTTTCCAATCCTGATATGTCTCAGGCGCAAGCGCTATCCTACTTGTTATCAGGTAAAGCGCTAGGGGCTAAAAGCAATGCGTCGCAGGAATCGGTGTTTGCCAATGTATTGCTTAGTTACGGATTAAACAAATCTGAGGGCGCCGTTTCTAAAATCGGTAAAAGCTTTGGTGTCGAGGATCTCAGCCTGGCGATGGAAGGGCAAGGTGATAGCTCAAAAGTTGCAGTGAGTGGCACGATTGCGCCCAATGTTAAAATTGCCTACGGCGTTGGCGTGTTTGATGCGATTTCCGAGGTTTCCTTGCGTTATCAGTTGTTACCACAATTGTATCTGGAAGCGGTAAGTGGCTTGTCTAATGCTTTCGATATTTTTTACGAGTTTAATTATGATCCTAAACCTGAGGGTGAGGTAAAACAAAATGATGATTGAATGTCTGTGTACAACATCAATGCCTTGTCGAGGGGAGCATAGCCTTGGCTGATCTGTCCGGAGATAAATCATTAATTCACATGAAAGGGCAAATTCATGGTGCTGTTTATCAGGTCGTGGTGTTGTTGATTGCCTTAATACTGGCTCTCACTGGTATCTGGCTGAGTCACCTTCAGTGGCTTGGATATGAGTGGTTCTCCCGCGCCGGCAGCCTGATAGTGGTGTTGGGGGTTGCCTCCGGATTTGGCGGTATTTTTCAGGAGCAACTGTTGCGCAGCCGTCTGCTGGTGCAGGAGCGCATTGCCCTGGCGAAAACCCGGCGCAAGTTAAGATTGATGCAGGCACCCCCCGAATTCGCTGACGAAGAAATTAATCGCGTTATTAAACAGTACGATGACCTTGAAGAAAGTTTGCAAACCTCCATTAAGGTTCAGGCGGGCACCCTGGAGTTTTTTCTGCTGGTGGTGGGTACGCTGATCTGGGGTTTTGGTGATATCGCTATTGCGTTGCTATAACTGACAACGCGTTGTTTTTTGGAGTTAAATATGAAATTAAATTTAAAATGGACATTTTTCCTGACCCTGATGGTGACCGGATTGTTCAGTCACGGTCACGCCGCAGCACAACAATCATCACAACAATCTCCGCCAAATCCAACGGCGTTTATTGAAAAGGTAGCGAATGATACCTTTGAGCAAATTAAACAGCTTAGGAAAAAAGGCGAGATTGCTCCAAAAGACCTGGAAAACATTATCGAGCAGTATCTGTTGCCTCATGTTGATCATATTTACACCGGGTTACTGGTGCTGGGTAGTAGTGCGAATTCTTCTGAGAAAAGTGATATTCAGGCCTATCTGGATATATTTAAATTGTACCTGAGTAGCACCTATGCCGCTTCCCTGAATTATTATAATGATCAACAGGTGTTATTCGAGCCGCTCAGAGATTTCCAAAATAAGGACAAAGTCAGCATTAATGCTCATGTTAAGGAAAAGGGAAAGCCAGACGTACAGATGCAATTTAAGTTGCGACTGGACAAATCAGGTCAGTGGAAAGCGTATGATCTGGTGGTTGAGGGAATTAGCCTGGTGCAAAGCAAACGCTCTGAATTTGCTCCTCTTTTAAGACAAAAAGGCTTGCCGGGATTAACCCAAACTCTGAAACAAAAGGTAGAGAGCTAAGGCAGCTCTGAGTTGAGCTATTCACGCTCTGGTTAACGGTTCGTCAGGCCGCTATTTGTAGCGGCCTGATTGGGTTTTAAAAGCTTGATACCCCCGAACATTCACTCTTTTTCGGGCTCTGCGGATTGCACGATAAACTGAGCGTCATAGCGGCTTAGTTTGTTAAACTGGATCATATCGTTAAGTTCTTCCATGTAATGTTCACCCCTTTCAGAGTAGCGCTCCAATCCGGGAAGCAGGGCCGGACCACGCAAAGGGTCGTCGTTCTCTCTGATGGACTCGCGTATTTTTCTCAGCTTGAAATAAGCATCATGGCGATTGAGGTTTAGCAGATATCGGTTAACTGACTCTCTGGCATCGTCGAAAGCGGCTACTTCATGTTTACTGCCCGCTGTCCTGTTGTTGGGCACCAATCCACAACCTTCTGAAAAGCACCACTGACCGAAATAATTATTGCCTTCTGTGGCAAATCGCGAGGTACCCCAGGCACTTTCATTTGCAGCCTGCGCCAGGGCCAGCGACGGGGGAACATAATCTACCCGCCGCAGCAGTGTTTGCCAGTGGTCATCATTGTCGATGTCAAAATCTTGCACATAGTATTTTTCGGCAAGTTCCTGAATGTCACTGATATCGCTTCTGGAATAGTCCTGATTGAGTCGGACGCTGATTAAATGTTCCCGAATTGCCAGAATCTCTCTGTTTTCCTCATTGATAATGGGCAGAAAGTAATCAAAAAAGGCTTTCTTGCGTTCAGGGCCAGCAGCAAATTCTTTGAATTGGGGAGCCGGTGGTACGGCGGGTTCTTTGGATAACCACCATGCGATAACGATAGCTATTATTACCAGTATAGTGATGAGAAAGGACTTTTTTGTTATTACCATATTGGACCTTTTTAGACTTACCCTGATTTTGTTACGCCGATTGTGCCGGTTGCGATCACAAGTTTTTAAATGCCCGCGGTAGTTTTGTTTAAAAGTGAGCTCAACCGCGTTGTTCTGGCACAATCAACCATGCCCTAAGTATGGAATAAGAACGGGGAATTGTCAGATTTGTGTGACCAGAGTGTGTCGAATATTAACCGGGTTAATGACTTTTCTGGGGCATTGTGCGTCAACAGAAGTGGCGAGTTGGTATCCAGGAATCATCTTTTTATTTGATGTTTGTGCTATTAATAATAGCTGGGTTGCCGGGCTTTGTTGTGAAAGGCCCGTGCCAATAAGAAACCCTGACCAGCAATACCCAAATACAGTGACAGAAAAACTGCACAGCGTAGCTAAAAATTAAAAAGACGTGACTATGAATACAGCATTACACAATATTTTTCGCACCGATTTTATGCCACACGGACATTGTTACCTATGGAAACCAGAAATCCTTTGGTTGAATGTCGTGTCCGATGTGCTCATTGCTTTGGCTTATTTTTCTATACCGGGGGCACTGTATTATTTTGTGATAAAACGCAATGACCTTGAATTTCGCGGTGTGTTTGTGCTGTTTTCGATGTTTATTGCACTTTGTGGAGTCACACACCTGATAAGCATTGTGGTGATCTGGAACGGGGCTTATGGCATTCACGGATTATCTAAATTAGTGACGGCCATTGTATCCTGTCTCACTGCGGTGACCGTGTATAAGAGCTTACCAGTTGCGTTGCGTATTCCCACTCAGTCTCAGATGCATGAAGCTTATCAGCAGGCACATGAAGAAAAACTAAAAAACGTAGAGCTGCGCTTTCAGCAACAACAGGACGAAGCGTTGATGGACGCGGCAAATGCGGCTAATTTTGGGGTTATGGTGGTCACACCCGAAGGGATGATTTCTTTAGCAAATGAATCTGCATCACGGATTTTGGGAGCTTCTATTACGCAGATTGAAGGGGGGCAACTGAAGCGATTTGTCACTACTGATATTAACTTTGACAGCCTCAAAGAAGCGCTTTTTAGTGGTGCAAAGTCACGTGTTGTGGTGGAGGCCGATACCCGGCCTATAAAAGACGTTCCGTCATTACCGGTAGAAGTGGCTTTTACCTTGAATAATAAGACGGATGAAAAAACACTTTTTGTGTCAATTCAGGATACTTCGTTACGCAAGGAGGCAGAGCAAATACTGCGTGACAATCAGGAATTTATGGCAAGGGTGATTGACGCTTCATTAACCGGCAAATACATCATTAATGCCTCTGATTTTTCGTTTGAATTCGTCAACAGTAGTTTCAGTGAAATGACTGGCTATGATGCGAATGTCCTTAGTGCATCAGATACACCGCGATTGCTGCAGTGGTGCGTGCCAGAAGATCGTCAGCGGCTGACTGAGCATCTTAAACAGATCTGTGCATCGGAACCGGACATTGCGACGACTAAAGAGTGTGAATTTAGTCTGATGCTTGATGATGGCAAGCAAATCAATGTGTTATCAAAAAATACAGTGTTTGAGCGTGATCACAATGGGACAGTAAGTAAGATAATTGGCAGCGTGTTGGATATAACCGACATGAAACAATATCAAATGAAGTTGATGGAGCTGAAAGAACAGGCCGAGCGAGCTAACGAGGCCAAAAGTGAGTTTCTGGCCAACATGAGTCATGAAATCAGAACCCCCATGAATGCCATCATGGGGCTGTCTCAACTACTGGCAGAGCGCCCTTTACCCGTCAAAGATCTGGAATATGTACGCAAAATTAAAAGCTCAACCTATTCGCTGCTCAATATTCTCAATGACATTTTAGATTATTCCAAAATGGAAGCCGGTAAATTGCAGATAGTGCAGGAACCATTTCGGTTAACACAAATTATTGAGGACGTTACCGGATTGTTCACCATCACGGCAGAGCAAAAAGATGTCGAATTGATTGTGGATTTTCCCTATACCCACGACCCCATGTTTATTGGTGACAGTATGCGCTTGTCACAAATTTTAAGTAACCTGTTGGGTAATGCTGTTAAATTCACAGAACAAGGGCATGTTAAGTTAAGCATTGTGATCAAAGAGGTGGCTGAGAAACCGGGTACCGCCAGTGTGCAATTTGAGGTGACAGATACTGGCATTGGTATCAGCGAAACGGCCATCAAAGAACTCTTTCAGTCGTTTACTCAGGCAGACACCTCGATTAACCGAAAATTTGGTGGTACCGGCCTTGGACTGTCTATTTGTGCTGGTCTGCTGAAGTTAATGGACAGTTCTCTTTCGGTTGCCAGTGAGCCAGGCGTGGGCAGTACTTTCAGCTTTACATTACTGCTGGGCGTAGCCGAGCAACCACAATTGCCGGTTTTTTCAGCTCACTATAAAACCCTGGTGGTTGATGATAACAGCGATAATCGCCTGGCGTTAACCCGGGTCCTGGACAGTTGGCAGTTTGACAATGACCAGGCGGCCTCTGCGCAAGATGCTCTGGCACTGTTAAAGGCCTCTATAGCCGAAGGGAAACCCTATAATCTTATTCTGGTGGACTGGAAAATGCCTGATACGGACGGGATCAGTTTTATCCAGACAATCCAGTCTGATTTGCATTATCGCGAAGCGCTGAAAGGTGCGGTTATCTTGCTGATCACCGGATTTGCCCGAGATTTACACCAGTCAATATTGGACACCGTTGCCATTGATGCCGTTGTGGAAAAGCCATTTATTGCATCGCGCTTGTACGATACGATCGTATCACTTTCTGATGACCCGGCTTTGGCGTCTAAAGAACAAAATGAAGCCACTTTTCTGCGTCAACAGTACGTCAACGCAGCAGTTATGTTGGTTGAAGATAATGAGACCAATCAATTGGTGGCCACAGAATTCCTTGAAAAGTTCAGTATCAGGCCGGTTGTGGCGAATGACGGACAGGAGGCGGTGGATCTTTACGCGCAAAATCCCCATTTCGATTTAATCCTGATGGATTTGCAAATGCCTCGACTGGACGGATATTCAGCGACTCAAAAAATCCGGCAATTGCCATATGGTGAGGGTGTGCCCATAGTCGCGATGTCTGCGGCGGTCATGAAGGCAGACCTCAAAAAGGTCGAAAACGCCGGATTAAATGCACATATTCCAAAGCCTATTGAGTTGGGCCGGTTAGAGTCTGTATTGGCACAATTCTTACCGCCCTCAGGAAACATTGACATCAAAAAAAGTAACGAGGCCACGAAAGAGCAACATATCTCATTCTCTGATGAATCCGAGCGTCTGAATATCGACGAGGCCTTAGAGCGTGTCGGCAATGATCCAAAGTTGCTGTTGGATCTAATTCGTTCTACCTGTCGGGTACAGGTGGATGCCCCGGAGACGCTAAAAAGGCTGTTTGAATCCGGCGAGTTAGCAGAGCTCAAACGTTTGATACATACACTGGCCAGCGGTTTAAAAATAGTGGGTGCTGTCAAGGGGGCCGAGCTTGCCTATCAGGCTGAGGAGCAGATGATCCAGGGACAGCTACCTGATGATTTAGAACATTTAATGTCGGAAGTTTCGCTGGATCTGAAAGCACTTAATCAGATTTTGGACAATGCCCCCAGGCGCCGTGATGGTCAAAAATCAGTATTATCGGCTACTTCTGATTCCGTACAACAGGTTTTGGAAACACTTTTGCAGTGCTACAGCCTAAATCAGCATATTAAATCCGCAGACTTAACCGGATATGTAGACGTGTTAAGCACGTACTTTACAGAGGAAGAAATTGAGGCATTGCGAAATAATATTGAAAGCTATCAATTTGCAGATGCCTGCGAAAAATTGCGGAAACTTCAGGATAAACTCATCGAATGATAGCCAGGCAACGCCAATAACTTAGTGATGTCGTGTTATACCTTTGTCTTATTTTCGAATTCATTCATTCTGGTATCGTTGCAAGACAACAAGGGGTAAATCTTGGTGATATCTTCGAATGAATGTTAAAAATGCAAGTTTATTGCTGGTGGACGATGACCCGACGGTGTTAGGGTATATGTGCAATATCCTTGAAGAACATTACAAACTTACTTGTGCTGAAAGTGCCGCTGATGCACTGGTTATTGCTTCATCTGACCACCAACCTGATATCATTTTGTTGGACGTTAATTTGCCGGACATGTCCGGGTATGATGTTTGTAATGCTCTAAAAAATATTGATGTAACACGGGACATCCCGGTCATACTGGTTTCCGGGCGCAATGAAGATGTGGATTTCGCCTACGGATTTGACATGGGGGCCGTAGACTTTGTGCCAAAACCTATCAATTCAACTGTACTGTCCGTCAGAGTTCGCAACCATGTTCGCTTACTCAGAAAAACCCAGGCGTTAAAAGCACTTGCTCACACCGACCCCTTAACCAAAATCGCCAATCGCCGACGGTACAACGAAGCCCTGATTGAAGAGTGGCGTCGTTCAATGCGCTCAAAAAGTGTTATGTCACTAATTGTTATCGATATCGATGATTTTAAGCTCTACAACGATAATCTCGGTCACGGTAAGGGAGACGATGTATTAGTGCAGTTTGGTGAAATCCTGCGCTATTGCTGTAAACGCAATTCAGATTTGCCTGCCAGAGTTGGCGGAGAAGAGTTTGTCGCACTATTGCCGGATACGGATGAACAGGGCGCTACACAAATTATCGAAAAAATCATGAAGGAGTTACAGGATGCAGCAATTCCGCATCCTTATTCCACAGTGTCAGATATGGTTACGGTCAGTTGCGGAATTGTGACGGATTATCCGGTTAAAGGCGAAGTGCCGGAATCCATGTTCAGGCGGGCGGATCAGGCATTGTATCGTGCCAAAAGCGACGGTAAAAACCGATTTTTGTTTTGTGATGACAACAAAGAGGTGGCTCAATGAGTTCGGTATATGCTTCTATCTCAGCGCATATTATTGATGACGATTATCCCATCTGCGACTTATTGGCTCAGATGCTGCGAAATTTTGGATTTAACCGGATAGTAAAAAGCCACTCTATTCGGGAAGCGACCGAACTGCACGGTGACAGTGTTTGTGACGTTTTTTTTATCGACATTGAGCTGAGCGACGGAAATGGCCTGGATTTAATTGCTCAGGTTAACGAGCGCTATCCTCTGGCCAAAGTGATTGTGTTTTCCGGTCACGCAACCCCTCAAAATGTGAAATGGGCCTCCACCATGGAAATCAGCGGCTTTTTAGTAAAGCCCTTTAGTTTGAACAGTTTAGCGCGAGTACTGCACCACAGCAATTTGGTAGCTGCTGTTGCCTGAGTAACCCGAGGTGTACAAACTTGTTGAAAAGTCATTGTAACCCAAAGTGGTAAATCACCCAGCCGTTGCTATCTTTTGATCAACGCCTTTGAAATGCTTTCGCGACGGTATAAGAACCGCGCGACAACAACTGTACTCAGGGCATTAATCGGGGAGAGTGCTTTTGGAATTGCTCTTAGATCCTACCGTGTGGTTGGCATTTTTAACGCTGACTGCTCTGGAGATCATTTTAGGTATCGACAATATTATTTTTATTTCTGTGCTGGTTGCACGCCTGCCACATTCGCAACAAGCCAGAGCGCGCATTATTGGTTTGTCGCTGGCGCTGATTTTGCGCGTGTTACTGCTATTTGCACTTGCCTGGATTATGCGGCTTAACGATCCCATCTTCACCTTGTTGGGCAATGAGATATCTATTCGGGATCTTATTTTGATCGGTGGTGGCTTGTTTTTATTACTCAAGGCTACCATTGAATTACACGCTGAAACGGAAACCCGTGACCAGAAGCTGGGGATTGCAACTGTGAGTTTCGGCTTCATCATCGCTCAAATTGCTATCATTGACATCGTATTTTCTCTGGACTCAGTGATTACAGCGGTCGGCATGGTAAAAGATATAGAAGTGATGATTGCTGCAGTCATTGTGGCCATGTTGGTTATGATGGTAGCGGCAAAAAGCATCAGCGATATCATTCATCAACATCCCACTTTGAAGGTGCTGGCCCTGAGCTTTCTGGTGTTGATTGGCACTGCGCTGGTGGCTGACGGATTGGGCTTTGACATTCCAAAAGGCTATCTGTATTTCGCGGTGGTATTTTCGCTGTTGGTGGAAGTTGTCAATATTCGGGCGAGAAAAGCACTGACCAGAAAAAATCTGGTAACACCATTAACTGATGAGGAAAAATACCCCGGCAGCAATAATTAACCGGTAATGTGACTTATGAACGCCGTGCATCGTCTACACTTTAGTTTAATATCAGGATTTTATAGGCAAAAACTGTGGCGAATCTGGATACACTGATCTGGTGTGGTATTTTTTTCTGCTTGTCGCAATCAGCCATGTTTTCGGGTTTGAATTTGGCTTTTTTCAGTTTGAGCAGATTACAACTGGAAGTGGAAGTAGGGCAAGGCAATCAGGCGGCTGCACGTATTCTGCAATTGCGGGAAGACTCCAATTTTCTGCTCTCCACCATTTTGTGGGGCAACGTGGGTATCAATGTATTACTTACCTTGTTGTCTGATTCGGTTATGGCCGGTGTGGTGGCGTTCGCATTTTCAACCATTTTTATCACGCTGTTTGGCGAGATTATCCCGCAAGCCTATTTTTCCCGAAATGCCCTGAAAATGGCGTCGTTCCTCTCTCCAGTGTTGCGAATTTATCAGTTTTTACTTTATCCGGTTGCCCGACCTTCTGCCAAAGTGCTGGACGCCTGGCTGGGCAAGGAAGGGATTGATTACATGCGAGAACGAGATTTAAAAAATGTCATTCGCAAACACGTGGAATCTGAAGAAGCCGAAGTCGACAGACTGGAAGGAATCGGGGCTGTTAACTTTCTGACCATCGATGATATCAGCGTTAACCAGGAAGGGGAGTTTTTAGATCCCAGGTCCATTATTCGTTTACCCACTAAAGTGGACTTTCCGCAGTTTCCGACTATCACTCGCAGCGCTGACGATGAGATTCTGCGACAGATTAACGCCAGTGGTAAAAAATGGGTGGTTTTAGCCAATGAGCAAGGCGAACCCTTGCTGGTTGCTGACGCTGATGGCCTGTTAAGAGCCGCGGTGTTTGATACATCACAGGAATTTGATATCTATCACTATTGTTATCGCCCGTTGATTGTACGTGATCCAAAAACCAATTTAGGCGATATTCTGTTACATCTAAAATCAGCCGATTCGTTGGACCCGGATCATGACGGGAATATCGAAATAGATGTGGTGCTGGTTTGGACCAATAAACCCCGTATTATTACTGGTGCAGATATTCTGGGTAGATTGTTAAAAGGGACACATGCATCTGAACATGCGCCTTCGAATTCTGATCCGGAAGCAACGAAGGCCACTAACACTGTTGATTATATGTAGGTTGATATGCTCAGAATCTTTTTGTTTTTAGCGGTTAATATGGCTGTGATAGCAGTGATAAGTGTTACTTTTCAACTGCTTGGTTTTGAAGGGTTGCTGGCTCAAAATGGCATTGATCTGAACCTGCAGGCATTATTGGTTTATGCTGGTATTATCGGATTTGGCGGCGCCATTATTTCATTACTTTTGTCCAAATGGATGGCGATTAAAACCATGCGGGTTGAGGTATTTTCCACGCCTGCCAATCAAACCGAACGTTGGTTATTGGCCAGAGTGGCCGAACACTCAGCACAGTGTGGTATCAGGACGCCCGATGTGGGCATCTTCGACAGTGCCTCACCTAACGCCTTCGCAACGGGGTGGAATCGCAACAGTGCGCTGGTAGCGGTCAGCACCGGTCTATTACAGCACATGGACAGTGATGAAGTCGATGCGGTATTGGCTCATGAAGTCAGCCATATTGCGAATGGTGATATGGTCACCATGACGCTATTGCAGGGCGTAGTGAATACCTTTGTGATCTTTATTTCCCGGGTGGTTGGCCACACCGTTGACAAACTGGTATTTAAAGTTGAACGAGGGCACGGTCCGGCATTCTGGATAGTGTCTATTATCGCTGAACTCATCATTGGATTTTTAGCGTCGATGTTGGTGATGTGGTTTTCCCGATATCGGGAATTCAGAGCCGACGCCGGTGCTGCCAGGCTCGTCGGAAACCGCAAGATGATTGCAGCACTGGAAAGATTACGTCAATTCCAGCACCAGAGCAGTATGCCAGATGAAATGGTGGCTTTTGCTATCAGCGCCGGTAAGTTGCACTCATTGTTAGCCAGCCATCCGCCACTGGAAAAACGCATCGAGGCGCTGCGCTAGAGGCGGTATAACCTGGGGCTTGATCTATGCAAAATTGTACCGCAAAGATCAGCAGCCCCTAATCAGGCTGTGCGTTCTTCTTTTTGAACGGGTTCTTCCGGGCAGGGTTCAGGTTCGGTTTTGTCGTTCTTGTCGGTAACCTTGCCAATGACCTTCCAGCGGCTGCGGGGGTTAATAATACAGGGACGGGTCAGGATCAGATTGTTGGGGTAGATAATCACTTCGCGATCATCGGTAACAATCTTGGTGTTAAACAGGTTTACGTCGGCAATATATCCTTCCATGTAATTGTCTGCATCCATGATCCTGACAAAATTACCGCGTCGAAAGGCATTGTGAAAAAGCAAAACGAAATAGGCGGTAATATTACTTAACAGGGACCAACTGGCAAACATTGCCACACCGGTTAAGGTCAGAATTGAGGTGGACAGTATCAGCAGACCACCGAAATCAACGCCCCAAACCACCAACAGAGCCGCTACCGTAACGATACCCACCAATAGCTTAACCGTATGGAAGGCTTTCTTAGTGGCCTCAGCTTTAAATTTGCTCTTATCCACAAAAAATTTAATTCTGGGAAGTGCCAGGCGTGTTACCACCAGGTAACTGACCAGAACCACCAGTGACCACACCAGATTGGAGAAATAAAGAGTACTCCAGTCTAAAAATCGAGCCAATAAATTATCCATTCTTTGAGTTACTCTGCAGGTTGTCCATCTTCAAGGTAAGTTTATCCGGTTTTTTCAGTAATATCACAGGTCGGGGTTAAGGCCAACCTGGTTGTTTAGTGCCGCCAGCATAGATAATACCAAACTGAGCAAAATAAAAGGATAGGGGCAAAGACTAAATGTCACGCTAAAGTGAGTAAATTACAGCCAATACAGGCGAACATAATCGTTAAAGAAATAATCATCAATGGTCCGGAGCCACCGAATTCCGCCACGTAATTGGCAATACTTTCAATGACGAACGGTTCTGGTTCAATCAAGTCGCCATCAGGCATCCCTAACATGGCGCTCGCCAAACTCTCAAAATATTCCATCGTGATCATTGTTCCGTCGGGATAAGGCCTTAACTGGCCTGTGCCAACTGAAACTTGTCCAATGCTCGATAGTAACACATCTTAACAGTACTGATATTCAGGTCCAGACAGTTGGCGATCTCCGGTAACTGCAAATCTTCTATAAAGCGAAAACTAAGTACGTTGCGCTCCTGAACCGAGAGTTTGTCGATCAACTGAGTAAACAAACATTCATCGGCTACATTGAAGACCGGCGTAAATTCAGGCTCATCCAAGGTGTCACCCAGGTCATCCTGATAATCCATACGGCCGCGTTGTTGGTAGTGCGTTGCACAGACATTAGCGGCAATACTGTATAACCAACTTTTAACGCTGGAACGGCCTTCGAATTTAGAAAAGCCCTGAATGGCTTTCAGCATGGTTTCCTGACAGGCTTCTTCAGCATCGTCAATATTGCGCAGGTAGCGCTGACAATAGCGCAAAATTGCGGGACGTAACTCCTGGATTAATAAATAGAAATCGGTTCTGACCAGTTTAAATGGTTGTGCAGTTGTAGAAACTGCCTGACTGTTTTCTATCACACTAAAGGTTTGCATGGTTTAAAGTATCGTGTTTATTTGCTGCAAACCTTAAGGTGTCAATATTAAATGAAACTTAAGGAGAATTGAGTATTTGTTTTATTTCGCAGGTGAGCAGGTCGATATCTATGGGCTTAGTTAACACCCGCTGTACATCTTGCAAAGCCTGATGGGTGATACGACTTTCTGTGTAGCCGGTTAACAGTATGGCGGGAATTGCTTTGTTGAATTTACGTCTAATCTGCTTAACGACCTGAACGCCGTCCTGTTCAAAACTCAGTTTTTTATCGGTAAGAATCAGATCTGGTTGAAAATGACGTTGCTCCATCTCCGCACAGGCCTGCTCCAGGTGACTGCTGCCCAGCGGGTTAAAGTCTGCCATTGTGAGCAATAAGGTCATGCTTTCCAGTAAAATTGGGTCGTCTTCCAGATAGAGGATATTAAATTTGGCAGTGGGTTGCGTTTGTATCAAGGGTACTGACGAAGGCAATTGTGGTTCAAAGTCGGCGCGACTTCTGCTCAACGTTAATTGAAACTCAGTGCCCTGACCTGGCTCAGAGTGGATCGTTACCGGGATCCGAAGGGTTTCACATAGCGCCTTAACGATAGACAAACCCAGTCCGAAACCGTCATTTTCCAAGGAAGACTCCAGTTGATAAAAAGGGTCAAATATCATCTTTTGCTGTTCGGCTAAAATTCCCGGACCGGTATCAAACACAACCAATTGCACGTGCTTGTCCTGGGGTTGTAATCGAATTCCGATGCTTCCATGTTGGGTATATTTAATGGCATTGGACAACAGGTTTCTCAAAATCTGCAATAATAACTTCTTGTCTGAATAGATTTGTATCTCACGCTTTTCAATGGTCAGTGTTAACTGATTACCGGCCGCCAGATCATGAAAGTCGTTTTCAAGCGTGCTGAATAGCTCAGCAACTGCAAAATTCGTCATGTCGGGTTGAATAATACCCTGGGTTAACCGGTCCAGATTCAACAAGGTTTTCATCACCTCATCCATATCTTCAATTAGGTGTGTCATGCGGGATAATAGCGCCAGACTGTTGGGTTGTTGAATTTGCTTTTTTAGCAATCCCGTCAGGTTCTGGATTTGTTGCAGGGGTTGTCTTAAATCGTGACTGGTGGCAGATAGAAAACGATTTTTTACCCGTAACGCCTGTTCAGATTGCAGCCGGATTTCCAGTGCTTCCGCGGTTTTCTCTGTCAACTGTCGGGTTAATGCTTCCTGAATGGAAATACTTTGCCAGGCCAGTAAGAAAGCTTCACTAATTATTGTAAGAGCAGCTTCTTGTGGTTCTGTTGGAAACGCAACCGGAGCATTATTTTTGCTGAAATAGAAGTACAACCAACCAGCTGAAGACGAATGCCTGCTGAGTGGCAGGATAGCCACAAACGTATCCCCGGGATTGGCGGTAAACCCCGGCATCTGAAGTAACTCAGCGCTGTGTTGGTCTATAGCCATCAGGTTGCGGCTTGCTAACTGTGCCGCTAGTGGCTGTATTAAATCCGACTGAGACGTATCAGTAATTTGAATATCTACATGGTCTGTATTGCCAATGTCGCTAAAGGCATCAACAGCTAGCGCTAGTAGCGTTTTACTGTCTCTGGCATAGGTGAAATGGTGTATCCAATGGCTAATATTGAGCATGTTTACCTTAGATTGCAGGACATCGTCAGCGTGTCAACGAGACACAGGTGGATTTAACCTTGCCAAAAATGTTAAGCATCAGGCTGCAGGTCCAGTACTACCGTGACCTTAAGCCCGCCTAACTGTGATCTGGATAATGATAAATGACCCGAATGCAATGTTGCAACCCGGTGCGCTATCGCTAACCCTAATCCGCTGCTCTTTTGCTTTCCATCACTGGATTTCTGAAAGGGAATCAAAACTTTTGCCAGATCTTTGTCGTCAATGCCTTTGCCACTGTCTTCAAAACTGAGCGTCAGGTTGCGGTTGTTGTTTTCAATTAAAAACCGTACCTGGCCTTTATCCGGACAATGATTGAGACTATTTATAATCAGGTTATCCAGCAGGGCGGTGAATTGATCGCGGTGCATGGTTATTTTGGGAAGGTGCACTTCATCCAGGTTGGTGATAACGGTGATGGACTGGCGCTTGATAACTTGCGAGTGTTTTAATAATTGTTTGTGAAACAGCGCCAACAGGTCTTCACTGGCGTTTTCCGCGATATTGCGTCGCCGGGTTAAACGCGAAAAGACTAAAAGCTGTTCTATCAGTCTGGTACTGCGATCAATGGCGAGCATGATATTGTTCAGTGCTTTGTCGCGCTGTTGCGGATCTGTGGTGCGCTGAGCTACCTGGGCTTGCAGACGCATTCCTGCCAATGGGGTACGCAACTCATGCGATGCGTCGGCACTAAAATTTTGCTCCTGCACAAGTCGTTCCGTTTCAAGGGCCAGATGTGCGTCCAGTTGGGTGACTAAATCGGTTAACTGTCGGTGCTCGGTTTTTAGCTCTAGCCGGGTGCTAAGACCTTGATTAATATTGCTAAATTGAGTAGTTAGTGCTGTCAGCTCATGCAATAGTTGGTGATACTTTAAGTACCGGTTTAGCAAAAACAAGCCTGCTAAAATGCCGGAAAGTCCGGTGAATACTATTGTTATTGTAGTGGTTGCCGAAGATGACAAAAAGGTGATACTGAGCAGCACAACGGTAATCAGCAGTATTCCGGCTGCCACTGGCCAAAATTGCAGGAATTTAAGTCGCTTCATTCGATAACATAGCCCACGTTGCGAATGGTGGTTATCAAGGATTTACCCAGCTTTTTACGCAGCCCATGCATGTGCACTTCAATGGTATTACTCTCAATTTCCATATTCCAGCCGTAGAGTTTGTCTTCTATCTGCGATTTAGACAGAATTCGCCCCTGGTTTTCCATCAGTACTCTGAGAATGGCAAATTCACGTGGACCTAATTTGATGTTTTCGCCATCTTTACTGACTTTAAGTCGTGACGGGTCCATGCTGATATTAGCGACTTCAATTACCGGTGTACTACGCCCCATGGCTCTGCGTTGCAATGCTCTTACTCTGGCGCGCAATTCATCCAGGTCAAAGGGCTTTACCAGATAATCGTCGGCACCGGTATCCAGCCCTTTAATCTTGTCTGATAGCTCATCGTAAGCGGTTAAAATCAATACTGGTATTGGATTTTTCTTTGCTCGCAGACCGCGTAATATATCCAGTCCGGAACCATCGGGCAGACCCAAATCCAAAATAAGGAGATCGTAGGGGGTAGTGCTTAATGCGGCTTCAGCTGCGGATTTTGTCTCCAGCCAGTCAACCGCATATTCATCCAGTTGCAGGCCGGCCACCAGACCATCGCCGATGATACCATCATCTTCTACCACTAATATTCTCATGTTGGTTGTGCCTGTCTGCAGCCGGGAGCCTGTTAATCAAAAGCTATTTTGTGACATTAATCTTAAATGAAAATTAAGGCGAGGGGAGCTTTTGTTGCAAAAAGCCTGAAACAAAAAAGCCGCCATGTAAGAGGTGGCGGCTTTTGTGAAATCTTGATGCCGTTTAAGCGGCCAGACTGGAGGATGCCATAAAGCGTTTGATTTTGGCCATCGCGGTAGATTCAATCTGACGAACTCGCTCAGCGCTGATGTTGTATCGTTGCGCCAGGTCTTCCAGTTTTAACTGTGCATCTTCGTGATGCAGCCAGCGTGACTCAATAATGTCCCGACTGCGTTCGTCCAGTTGCTTTAATGCCAGTGACAACTGCGTAGTCTGTTGTTTTTGTTGCACATTATCCACATGCACTTTTTCTGGTGCCTGACTCGTATCCGCTAACAGGGCACTGGTGACGGTTGATGGGTCGTAGTCATCATGATTTTGTTCACCTGTGGTGTTTTCAAAATACACGTCACTGTGTTGCAGGTTGGTTTCCACCATACGCACTTCAGCTTCGTTGACACCCAGTTCCTTTGCAACATTGGCCACTTCATCTTCCGTCAGCCACGCCAGTTTCGATTTGAACTTGCGCAAGCCGAAAAATAATTTTTTGGTCGCCTTGGTGGTAGCAACCTTAACCATGCGCCAGTTTTTCAGCACGTAGTCATGAATTTCGGATTTGATCCAGTACACCGCAAACGAAGCCAGACGTACACCATAAGACATATCAAAGCGTTTCACTGACTTCATCAGGCCAACGTTACCTTCCTGGACAATGTCTTCCATAGGCAAACCGTAGCCACGATAACTGTTGGCGATGTGCACCACGAATCGCAGATGCGACAGAATTAACTGTTTTGCTGCATCTAAATCATCTTCCAGTTTAAAACGTTTTAACAACTCGGTTTCTTGCTCTTCGTTTAACATAGGAATAGAGCGAGCATAATTAACAAATGTCTGGTAACTACTAACCTGACTTAGTTGCTTGGAATCATTCGTTAATGCCATAATATCCATTGAATTTCCTCGTTATTCTCAGCGTCTGATTGTGGCGACTTGTCGCGCCAAAATGCCTGTCTTCCTACTTAGATAGTGTTGCGCGCAACTAATTCAATAGCTTTTTTTAATTTTTTTTAGCGCATCATTTCAGGTCGTATTTCTCGTCGGTTTGTATCCCACTGATGGGATTCATTGTCCGATGGCAGGGTGTAGTAGAGCACGTGCTCGGTTATCTGTTGCTGTAACCCCTGGGCTCTGTCGGTGGGGCAAAACAACGAGATTGTCAGTGCTAAATAGCCAAATTCGCCGGTTTCTATGCTTACCGTGGGGTCTATTTCGATAAATTCGTTTTCCAGGTGCCTTTCGATGAGGTCCTTGTAACGCAAGGCTACATCGCGAAACGGGATACAAAGCTCTCTGGCGAAGCGTTTGATTTCAGCTAATTGTCTCAGTACATGCTGCCGGGGCTCAAAGGTGAGCGTAAAGCTATGCATATTGTAGCGACGCATAAAGTTCAGGTTGCGAAGCGTTTTGGAAATCAGCTGATTATTGGGCACATAGACGGTTTTCCCGGTATAAACCAAGGCATCCGGATCCACTTCCAGCAAGGTGACTTTGATCCAGTCGATGGAATATACCTCACCCGTGGTCGCTCCCTGAATTTCTATCCAGTCACCAATTCGAAAGGGGCGGGTGAAAATATAGTACAAAAAACCTAACAGGCATTGTAAAAACTCCCTGATGGCCAGCACGATGGCAACCATAAATGCCGCTACCGAAATTGCCAGGTTTTGTACTTCACTGGACCAAACTAATACCAATGATGCGAACATCACACCATGGCTAAGCTGCTTTACGATATTGATGGAGTGACGGTAATCTTTGCCCTTTTTCTGCCCTTTTTTGTGTAATTTATTCAGGGCCAATTTTCGAACAATCACCATTAAGGTGATGAGTATCAGGGAAGTAATACTTTTAAAAAGGATATCAGAACTTATGAGCTGCTGAAGTTCATCAATGGTCATGGTGGTCCGTGATTAACAAGTGATGACAGGGGACGGAAACGGAATTGGGGGCTGCGGTTGTATAACCGCAGTCCCGGCTTCGGGAAATTGCCTTGCGCAAAAACGGGGTTTTTTGCCTAGGCTCTGATTTGGCCGTTGCCGTTAACCAGATATTTTTCGGTTGTCAGTGCTTCCAGCCCCATTGGACCGTAGGCATGTAACTTGGTGGTGGCGATACCAATTTCAGCCCCCAGGCCTAACTGACCACCATCAGAAAAGCGCGAACTGGCATTAACCATCACAACCGACGCATCGACGATCTTCTGGAAAAGTTCTGCGTTTTTTGGGTTTTCAGTGCAAATTACTTCAGTGTGTTTACTGCCGAATTGGTCGATGTGATCAATGGCATCATGAATATCATCAACAATTCGAATCGCAATTTCTTTGGCCAGGTATTCTTCGCCGAATTCATCATTCGCGATTTTTTCAACGCCTTCCATATGTTCGAAATACGGATAACTGCGCTCGCAGGCATGGACCCTGATGTCGTTAACCCCACAATGAAGTTGTATTTGCGGCAGAATATCCTGAGCAATATCTTTGTGGATAAGCAACCCTTCTAATGCGTTACACACGCCGGGTCGCTGGGTTTTACCATTCAAAAACAGCGACACCGCCTTTTCGATTTCTGCGGACTCATCGACAAACAGATGGCATACCCCTTTGTAGTGCTGAATAACCGGCACTCTGCTGTTTTCAGTGACAAAACGGATCAGCCCCTCACCACCGCGAGGGATGATGACATCTAACAAATCGTCTTGCTGAATCAAATCCAGCATTAACTTGCGATCCGGATCGGTGATCAGCTTAATGGCATCAGCGGGTAAACCGTTGGAAATCAACATACTTTGCATGGCAGAAACAATCGCAAAACTGGTTTTAATCGCTTCCTTACCGCAGCGCAATACGATGGCGTTACCCGATTTAAAGCACAGTGCCGATGCTTCGGCCGCGACATTGGGACGTGCTTCGTAAATCATCCCGATGACACCCAGCGGAACCCGCACTTTATTAATTTCAAGGCCATTTTCGTGCTTGTTCAAAGGTCGCATTTTGCCTACCGGATCATCCAGTTTGGCCACATCTTCAATACTTTTAACAATGGCACTCAGGCGCTCTTTGTCTAAGGCCAGACGGTCCATCATCGCATCTGACAGGCCTTGCTCTTTGGCTAAAGCCAGATCTCTTTTGTTTTCTTCCAGAATTTTTTCTTCGTTTTGCTCAACGGCAAATGCCATCATTAACAGAACTTTATTTTTTTCTTCGGTGGTCAGCGCCACCAGATGTTTTGCCGCTTTGGCGGTTTCTTGCAATTCTTTTCTGATATTCATATTACTCCTCCAGTAAGGTCATTTCCTTTTTGTTCAGAACCTGTCTGAACTCGTTATATTTGGCGCCTTTCAATTCCTGGTTGTTTTCGTTATTCACCAGAAACTGCAGCAAACAACTGCCTCGCTCGGCTTTGGCTTTGGCAATGTGCTCACCTTGTTCATTTTTCACAATGATGGTGTCACCGGCTGTGAACTCACCATTGACATCCACGATGTCTTTGTAGTCCAGATGGAACTTGCCACCTTCAGCCTCAGCAGCGGCATGCTCCGAAATCACCAGCTCGCCGCGCGCCTTGGCACCATAGGTTAACCAATGCTGTTTTTTATCCAGCGGTGACGTGGCAGGGTGGAACAAGGTGCCAGGGTTATTCCCCTGCAATAGCTCGTTAAAGCCATTCTCATCGTAGCCATTCATGATGACGGTTGGGATACCGCGTTGCGTGGCTTTGCGCGCCGCTTCCAGTTTAGTGCGCATGCCGCCGGTTCCCACACCCGAACCTGCGCCACCGGCCATTGCCATAAGCTCAGGGCTGATGCTGTTCACATCTTTGATCAACGTGGCATCCGGGTTATTGCGCGGGTCAGCATCATATAAACCCGTGACGTCTGAACAGATGATCAACGCATCGGCCGCGACAGCAGAAGCCACCATGGCTGATAAGTTGTCGTTGTCACCGACCTTGGAAACATCCGTTGTTACCGCGTCATTTTCGTTAACGATAGGTAAAATATCGTTGTTCAGCAGGTTTTCGATGGTTTCCCGAATACTCAGGAACCGTTCGTGCTGCTGAAAGTCGTATTGCGTCAGCAGCAACTGAGCGGTCGGAAAATCAAATAGCTTGTTCCAAGCGTCCATCATCTCAGTTTGGCCGGCTGCCGCCATGGCCTTTTTCAGAGTGACGCTACCGCACTTGTCTGGCGTGTCGGAAAATAAGGAACGGCCTGCCGCAACAGAGCCTGAAGACACCAGTACAACTTTTGTATCCATTAAGTGACAGCGTACAATGAAGTTGGCTATAGATAGTAAATAGCGTGAACTACAGCCATTGCCTTCAGGAGCAATGAGGGAGCTACCGACTTTAATTACAATTCTGTTTTTGTTGGAAATTCTCATTTTTACTCCTTAGTGATTTCGCGCTTCCAGCAACGAAACCGTTGTGTGAAAATCGTTGATTAATTCTGCTCTGGGTGCTGATGTCATTTTACTAACTGTAATAATGGCAATGGTGGATGCAATGAATCCCGGGACTATTTCATATAGCCAGCCTGACAGATTGATACCAATCCAACTCTCGGGAATGGAAATCCACAGCAATACCGTAGTCGCACCGGTGATTATGCCGGCTAACGCACCTGCTCTTGTCATTTTGGGCCAGTAAAGTGACAGTATGACTAATGGACCAAATGCAGCCCCAAAGCCTGCCCAGGCGTTCCCGACCAGGCCTAAAACGCTGTTATCGGGATTAAGGGCCAGCAGCGTTGCCACGACAGCAACAGCAAATACTGCAATACGGCTGAACAGTACACCTTGCTTTTCATCGGGTGACTGGTTCAGGAATATTTTGTACACATCCTCTGTTACTGAGCTGGACGACACCAGCAACTGAGAAGAAATCGTACTCATAATGGCCGCCAAAATAGCGGATAGTAAAAAGCCACTAATTAAAGGGTGGAACAGCACTTCCGAAAACCGGATAAAAATGGTTTCCGGGTCCGCGAGTTGCAGTCCAAATTTTTGCACGTAGGCGATGCCAACAAACCCTGTAGCAACAGCACCCACCAGTGATACAAACATCCAACTGATACCAAAGCGTGTTGCCTGGCCTAAATCCACAACATTGCGGATCGCCATAAACCGCACAAGAATATGAGGCTGACCAAAATAACCCAGACCCCAGGCAAGGCTTGATAACAGCGCAAGTTTACCCACGTCCTCAATCAGTCCGTTTTCAGCCGCAATCCACTGGGTTGTGGTGTCCGCCATCGTACCCCAGTCGCTAAACTGCATGGCCGCTACGATTGGCACGGCAATCAGTGCCACAAACATGATGCTGCCCTGTACAAAGTCAGTCATGCTGACTGCCAGAAAGCCGCCTAATAAGGTATAAAGCACCACAATGCTGATGGTTGTAATAACACCGGCATAATGCGGCAGACCAAATACACTTTCGAATAACTTACCGCCCGCCACCAGGCCAGCAGAGGTGTACAAGGTAAAGAAGATAATCGCTATCAGGGCGGTTGTCAGACGCAGTGCGCCCTTCTTCTCACCAAAGCGTTTGGCAAAAAAGTCAGGCAGCGTAACGGCGTCATCAGCGACTTCGGTATAAACCCGCAATCTCGGTGCGACTAACATGTAGTTTAATAACGCGCCGGACAACAAACCAATAGCTATCCAGATGGTTTCGAAGCCCAACAGAAACATCGCACCTGGCAGCCCCATCAGCATCCAACCACTCATATCTGACGCCCCGGCGGACAATGCCGTTACCTTGGGACCGACATTTCGTCCACCCAGGATATAGCCTTTAACGTCATCAGTTGAATTTTTGAAGCCATATATGCCGATGCCCAACATGACAGCGGCATAACATGCCAGCGCGAATAAAAGATAGGGGTCCATGACCTTTCTCTCCGGTTATCTGTAAATTTAAAAGGTATAATTCTAATAGTTAGTATACAAAATATATGCCTAAAGTGCTATTGAGGCTTAATAGTGCGTTTTACATAAGTTATTACTGATTTTTAACGGTGTTTTATTTACCTGACAGGTGCATAAAAATGCTATAACACTATTTAATGTGTCAGATTTGTTAAATCGCAAAGTAATGAAACGATTTTTTAAATCTCAATGACTGTCTTCCAGGCTCAGGATTCATCCAGCATCAGATGTTCCTGCCGATTTAACCTGTCTATTAACTGATCGTGACCCAATTGCAGTTGCGCGGTCATGTCAGATAAAACGTAACGCAGAAGTTTGTCCTGTTGCGGCGCAATGAGAGCGCGCAGCAAGGCGATGAATTGTCGGTGATATTTATTAGACTCCATCACCCACTGTGTGGTGGGGAGAGTGGGCAGCCGGCTCGCGCTGCTTTGGTACCAGTGCTCTATTTTTAGCAACTGCTGGTTTTGTTGTTTGTTGATGGCGATGCGATTTCTTTCAAAGGGCGTGATAGATTCGCAAGCGCGGTACAGCACTTTTGCCAGTGCCTGCATTTGATGCTTCAACGCATGTGCTGAAGCCCGGCTTGCTGCCTTGAGATAGAAGTTTCTGATCAGCGTGCAGGAATCTTGCAACTGTTTAACGAATATAAATTCAGTATTGTTCTTTATATTTTCAGTCATCCACACTCTTCCTCTTGAATTTTCTGAACTTAACCTGAAGGCTTTCAAACTTCGCGCCAGTTTTTATGTTCAATATTTGCCCGATTTTTATCGGGTTTTGTAAAATTTGAACTGGTTCACAGGAAATATTTACTGATTACTGTGTAAATTTTACATTTCAGGCACCATTAAACCGTTTTGCAATCAGCTTTTTTGTTAAAAACAACGTACTATGTGCCAAAGGGGACAAAATTTAGTACGACGGCTAAATTTTCAGGAAAATAAAGCAAAGCTTATGCCCAAAGTGAAATAAAGTTTGCCTGGGCAGCTAACTCGGACAGGTATCGGTGAAAAGATGAATTCAGACGCGTTTGTAAGACCCAAATTGATGTATAACGTGGGCGAGTCTGCGTTCGCTGAACAATTAGTTCAGTCATCAGAGTTTAAATCCTTTATTCAGGTTAAAGTGGAGTCTCGCTCGGATTGGATCGAGCAATTAAAGCTGGATGAATATCAACTGGTTATCTTGGATATTGAATCACAGCACGTTCAGGAACGTGAACTGAAAATCTGTTTGCAGGAAAGACTGTTTGAAAATACTGAATTTATCTTCCTGAGTCATGGTTTGCCCAATCCGGTGATAGATGAACTTATGGCCCTTGGTGCCGGTTATCACTTCCGTGAGCCTATCGAATTAGACGCTGTGACCGAATGTCTGGCTGATATCGCTGAAGATTTCGAAGAGCAGGCCAGTAATATTTCACAAACCCGCACCAGTGACATCGATCAATTTGGCCTGCTGGCCGGCTCCTCAAAAGTTATGCGCAAGCTGTATCGCACGCTGCGCAAGGTGGCCAAAACTGACATTAATGTATTTGTTATGGGCGAAAGTGGTTCAGGCAAAGAATTAGTGGCTAATACTGTGCATTTATTTAGTGAGCGAAGTGACGGACCTTTTGTGGCCGTGAATTGCGGAGCGATTAGCCCTGAATTAGTGGACAGTGAATTATTTGGCCACGTTAAAGGTGCGTTTACCGGCGCAGTTAAGGACCACAAAGGGGTTTTTGAACAGGCAGAAAACGGTACTTTATTTTTGGATGAAGTTACTGAAATGCCGTTGGAGCATCAGGTTAAGCTGCTGAGGGTATTGGAATCCGGTGAGTTTCGCCCGGTTGGATCAACCACACTGAAACATGCCAGGGTCAGAGTTATTGCCGCGACAAACCGCGATCCTGCCAGAGCGGTTGAAGAAGAAATTTTCCGTGAGGATTTGTATTACCGGCTGGCTCAGTTTCCTGTGCAGGTGCCGCCATTGCGCAACAGGGACTCTGATCTTGTGGGATTGGCGAGGCACTTTCTGGCCTATCGAAACAGCCACGAGGGCGCGGATAAACAAATTTCAGTGGATGCCCTACAAAAAATTACGCAGCACCAGTGGCCTGGGAATGTGCGGGAATTAAAACATACTATTGAACGGGCATTTATTCTGGCGAACGATACAATTGAGCCCGAGCATATTGTGTTACAGCAAATGCAATCTCCTGAGCCTGTAGAAACCGACACCGTACCCACCGGCGTCCCACTGGAAGAACTGGAGAAGCAGGCAATTCTCAATACCCTGAAGGAAAATGATGGCAATAAAACGGAAACCGCCGAGCAGTTGGGGGTGAGTGTCAAAACCCTGTACAACAAACTCGAAAAATATCAGGGTGACGCGGAGTAGGTATCCCTGATAAAGCTGCATACGAATTCATCTGATTTTATCTATTCCCCTGGCTAGACTCGGGTTCATTACCTTTGACACTGAGAAAAAATAGTAGTGAATTCACACTGGGGAACAAGGCTTCTGACGCTGATAATTTGCGCGGTGGCGTTGCAGGCACATGCCGAAGCGCATAGCGAACGACTTAAATTGATCTTTGATACGCCTGATAAGCAACCGGCAGACTATCGTATCAATGTAGCGGGTAGTTTTAATGAGTGGCAAATGAATACAGCCTCTCAAATGAACTGGGATGAATCAGAAAAGCGCTATCAGTACTCAGTGCCAAAAGGTCAAAGTTACATCAGTTTCAACTACTATAAAAATGGTGATTTTCAGAATCCATTGGCCACCAGGTTTGGTAAACCCAATACCTGCGGGTTTATTCTGCCACCAGATACTCAATCCTCATTCAAACCTGATTTTTATGGTTGGGCGAAAGACCCATCGAAGACGCCGCCAGAAACCATCGTGGGCAAACTGATCACCTTGACGGATTTTCCCATGCCTGAACTGAATCGCAGTGGTGATATCTACATACATTTACCGGAATCTTACCAGGAATCTTTTAACAAACGCTATCCAGTGGTTTACATGCTGGACGGACAAAACTTGTTTTCGGAATCCGCAGCTTACAGTGATGAATGGCAGGTGGATGAAACCGTCATTGCTGCTCAAATGGACATCATAGTGGTGGGGATTGCTAATGGTCCTGAGCGATGGAAAGAGTATAACCCCTGGGATGCTGTTAACTACAGGGGAGAGAAGATAAAAGGGCAGGGTGAAAATACCATTGGCTTTATTGAAAAGTCATTGAAGCCGTACATTGACAGCACATACAGAACGTTAACGTCTGTAGATCATACTGCGCTGATGGGGAGTTCGTTGGGGGGATTAATGGCATTATATGGGGCTATAGAACACAGTCAGACCTTTGGCAAAGTTGCCGCATTTTCACCGTCCTTTTCTTTTGCCACCACTGAAGGGCAATTGTTTTTGATGCCCGTACAAAGCAATCTGATCAATGCGGCAAAAAAGGCTTCGCCAACACCGGGTTTAAAGCTTTATTTCGATGTGGGCGAAGTGGAGTACGGTTCTTTTATATTGCTGGATTCTTTGCACAACGCCTTGTTATCTGCGGGGTTTGATTCGTCCCAGTTGCATATGGTGCAAGATAAGCTGGGCAGACACTGTGAATTGGATTGGTCAAAGCGTTTGCCCGGAGCACTACAGTGGTTGTTTCGCGAGTGACAGTTTGTTTAGAGCGTGTTGAACTGCAATAAAATTGTACCGCAAAGATCAACAGGCTCTGGTTAAACACCCTGCGCTATCATGGCTTCACCCAGGATTTTGAATGCCGCGATACTGGCTCCGCTGTGCAGATCTGGTTTTCCGTTTCTCTCAATAGCGTTGTCGGCGCATTGCCGATAGATGTTTTGCATGATGTCTTGCAGTTGTTCATCTATTGCATCGTAATCTAGTGGTGAAAACGTGGCATTCTGCGACATCTCAAGTGTGGATATGGCAACGCCCCCGGCGTTAGCTGCTTTGCCTGGAGCAAAATAGATGTCTTTGTCTTTTATCGCTTGCAGTGCTTCGTCAGTCAGGGCCATATTACTGCCCTCTACGATAACCTGACAGCCAGATTCAACCAGTTTCTCCAAATGCTCGAGGGTTAATTCATTTTGAGTAGCACATGGGATTGCGATATCGCAAGCCATTTGCCAGGCAGGGGAATCAGAGCGGTAATTTACATCAAACTCTTGCTCCGCACTTTCAAGCAGATTGTCGTGTTTATATTGGTTTTCCAGTAACCAGTTGATTTGCTCTTCCGTGAAGCCTGATTCGTTGGTGAGTAAACCTCGGCTGTTAGACAAGGTGATGACTTTGGCCTGCGCTTGAATTGCTTTAAGTGCTGCATGCAGCGCCACATTACCCGCACCCGAAATACAGACGGTTTTGCCTTCCAGTGTCTGCTCTTGCTCTTTAAGTAAACTCTGTAAAAAGTAAACAACGCCAAAACCTGTGGCTTCGGTACGCACATGACTGCCGCCAAAGTGACGGGATTTACCTGTAACCGCGCCTTCAAACTGGTTAACGATGCGTTTGTATTGCCCAAACAGATAGCCTATCTCTCTGAGACCGACATTAATGTCGCCCGCCGGTATGTCCCGGGCTGGGCCAATGTGTCGGTACAACTCCGTCATAAATGCCTGACAGAAGCGCAGGATTTCAGTATCGCTCTTGCCTTTTGGGGAAAAGTCCGCGCCACCTTTGGCACCGCCAATCGGCAGCCCGGTAAGGGCATTTTTGAAACTTTGCTCAAAAGCCAGTGCTTTTAAAGTATCAAGATTAACATCCGGGTGAAACCGCAAGCCCCCTTTGTAGGGACCAATCAAACTACTGTGTTGAACCCGCCAGCCGGTGTTTATCTGGACTACGTCTTGATCATCCAGCCAGCTGACGTTGAATTCAATAATGCGTTCCGGTAAGGCCAGCCGCTCAAACACCTTGTGCCGTGTAAAACTGTCGTTTTGCCCAAGAAAACCTCGTAGCGCAGAGGCTTCTTGTTTTAACACTGCCCCATAAGATGTTTGCGGGTTACTGCCTCCGGTACGTTGTTCAATAAAGGTGTCGATACTATTCACTTTGACCTCTTCGCTGCTGTTCCTTCACTTCTATGTAGAATCGCAGAATAGGATCAATCAGTTGCAGGCAAATAGCGGCACCGTGAGGTTGTTGAGCAATTGCTCCAGTTGTTTGCCATACACCATATTGTGCAGCACCGACCCTTGTTTTACGCCGGAGATAACAAGATCATAATTATCCTGCTGTACAACGCTTTCGATAGCAGCTGGCAGAGATTTATCATCGGGAGCACTGTGCACAGAAGTGATTCTCACGTCATGAGACTCCAGGTAAGAGGCCACTTCTTCCAACGCAACGATATCGTACTCTTCGCTGCCCTGAAAATCACAAAGAATGCCAGCCTGGCCTGAACGTTTAAGCAGTGGCAGGGCGCTCTTAAGGGTTCTTGATGCTTCTACACTGTTGTCCCACACCAAAATTGGCGCATTGAAAAATGCGTTTTCAGGAACGTGTTCAGGCATCACCATAACGGGGGCGCTAAGTGGTTGTTTGAAGTCGGGTAACAAGGATTTGAGTTTCACCTGATCAAACCCGTCGAACCAGCTGCGACTCAGGATCACCAGATCGTGTGTTAGGGACACAATCGACAGCTGTTCTTGCAGATTACCTGGCACAGTAAACCAGTGGAATTCTTCGTCTTTACCGGCTTTTTCTTTCAGTAAACTGCGCAGATTTTGCAAATCTTCTTTCACCAGTGATTTGCTATTTTTGGCGGCGTCAGGCACATAGGCCACCCCTTCCGGGGCCAGAATCAGGTCGGCGGTATTTTCGGGCATCGTTGCCAGTTCTGACTGGAAATAAACGCCGTGAACCCGATTGTTATCGTGATGTGCCAGGCTGTCTGCCCATGCAAGTCGCTGCAGGCAACTGTTGTCACTGCTAAGTTGCACTAATACGCTTCTGAAACACATAATCATTTCTCCTCTGCGGTTACCCTTGAAACCTTGCTTTTTTGAGTCGCAAAATTTCAGTATGTATTATAGCTTGCAAAATCAATGCTATTTCGTCATGTAAGGCCAAGTTGTTGATATTACTGGTTTTAATGTTTAATTTTGCAGCCTTGCAGCCTTGCAGCCGGTGTTTTTGATTTGTTGTGGGAATTTTACATAGCTGCCCTGAAAAATTTTCACGGCCACTAGCACCATCGGTCATTCCCTTTGACAAACCGTCATTCCACGCTTACCGGGGGCGACGGATTAGTCAGAATATTCAATTGCTTTTCCTGCACAGAAATGTCCAGTTCTGCGGCCTTTCTGATCTCGCCGTCAATGCTGTAAGTTATTGGACTTTCGCTTTTGATTTGTAAGCGTTTAACGTGTTGATGCTGGAATTTCCGGTTATCCGGCTGGTTAAACTCAGACAACAGAAGCTGCAGCATGCCGGTGACAATGTCATCGCTATTTTCCTTGTCCAGCCAGGTGATATCCAGTTTGCCATCCCGGGCATCGGGTTCTCCGCCGCCCTGAGCTAACAGGGTAAATACCGGTGCTGAATTGGCGATAACCAGACTATTGGTTTCCATTTCCTGCCATCCCTGACCGTCAAAGTTCGCCTGAAACTTGTGAAGTTCATTTTCACTTACGGCATGGAATAAACCGTTCAGATAAGCCAGTTGTCCAGACTGGTTTTTAGTTTCCCGATTTGCCAGTTCAATCATTCGGGACTCGAATCCGATACCCAGTACCAGGGTAAACAACTCTTCGTTACACAAACCAATATCAAAGGCTTCGGCATGACCCTGGATAATGGTTTCACATGCGGTTTTCACCGGCAGAGCTTTTGCTTTTATTCCCCAAAGGGCGTGACTCAGAGCATTAGTGGTACCCAGGGGGATTATCCCCATTTTGATTTTCGTGTGTCTGAGCGCTGCAGCCACCTCGTTAACGGTACCGTCACCACCCGCGGCAATAATGACGTCGGCACCGGATTCAATCGCGTGCTTTGCCAGTTGTTGACCATCCAATTCCTCACTGGTAGTTAACACGGATAATGCATAGTATTTTCCCAGGGTTTCGCAAATTTCTTTGCGATGCTCTGGCCACTTTCCGCCACCGGAAACCGGATTGGCGATAATCCATGCATTGGGATAAAGGGTGACTTTTTTGCTGCTATGAATGTTTTCCAGTGACCGCAATTGCGCCATATTCAGTCCGGCTGTTTTGCGAATGGCATTGATCTCGTTTAAAACATCTCTGACGGTTTTGTCTTTGTCTAACATCAGTAAATAGGCTGCCAGCAGAAATACTGAGCGTCCCCGACCCAGGGCACAATGGATCACCACATTTTTATTACTGGCCCGTTGCCCGTGTATCCAGTTGACCGCATGTAATACGTCGTTTGGTTTCGGAGACTGATGATCCAAAACCGGGACATTGAGGTAGGCCATATCGGCCTGTTCCGCAGACCAGTGCAGGGCATCGAACTCACTGGTGGCGTCTAATATGGCGCTAATTTTCAGGGATTTTAAGGTTTCAAGATCCGATGGCGTTAGCCGCCGTGCTAAAAACAGGCCCGGTTTGATTTCCTGGACTGCAGGGGTTTTATCGCGGAGCCTCACAAAGCGATTGTACAAATTAGCGGCGGTCAAAAAGGGCCAGAAAAGCCACACGATAACACCAGGAATGCGTCCATCGTGGTTTTTTCTGAAAATCTGAGGTTGCTTAAACAGGTAGGCACTGGCCACCAGAGACACCGACGTCGCTGACCACAACAACAGAGCTTTCGCCAGCCACTGCTCTGTTAACAGGGTTAATAGCCACAGCAGCAGCGCGACAGCGGTATAGTAAAGGCTAAAAGGTCGGCTTTTTGGGGTTTTCACTTATTCCTCCTGATAACGTTTGGCTTGCATTCTGTTCACCAGCGAAGTCGTGGCCTGTGTCACAATCCTGGTCGCCACGACACTCAGTAAAAAGCAGCAAATCAGCTTTTTAACGGTTTCTGAAGGCCCCTGTATAATCAGGGCCCACAAGCTCAGTATGGTGATGATGACGACAATTTCGGTCACAGTACCTCCTCAGTGAATATGCTTATACGGTGCTTTGTATAAAACGGGTTTAATCCTGGTTTTCCGTGATGAAGTAGAATAGGCAATTCTCAGACCATATGTAAAAATAATTAAAAATCATGGGTTTATATTTAATATGAACTAAAATACGGTGGTCTCGTATGTAAAGACTTCACTAAACTGAAAATTTTTCACATGACTGGCTTTGGTTAATAAGCGTGGCAAAAAAATCGCAGTTCATTTTGTTTTTGGCGCAGATAAACAATAAATTGATTGATTTATTGGTGTCGCCGAAAACGACGTTACCCTGGTTACTGAATTCGGTCCCCGGGGCAGGCTGGGTTTTGCCATTTTTAGCACCGCTACGGGAGTCAGGCTCGATGCTGCCGCAATGGTGGATAAAGCGATCAGCGATTGGTACACACCAGCGCCGCGACTATGGCTGGCGACTGGGTATGGTCATTCAGTTACTTGGTCTTTTGGGTTTTTGCTTCAGCGTTTTTTTCACGTCTGGTAGCTTTGTAGCGGCCGGACTTTTAATGTCGCTGGCAGTATTAAGTGCAGGGCGCGCCTTTACCTCGGTGTTCAGCAAGGACATTCAGGCTGAGTATGTTGCTAAACGAGTTCGCGGCCGGTTTACAGGACTGGTATCAACAGTCTCAGGTGGACTGAGTATCGGCCTCGCATTGTTACTGATCACTGGTCTGTTCATGGAGAATCGCTCTATGGTGGCCTGGAGTTTTGTCTTTCTGTGTGGTGTTGTCGCCTGTACCTTACTGCTGAGTTTTCCGCTTACCTGCAAAAGAGAAATTGAACAACAGCAGCCCACATCCTTGCTGGCACAATTTCAGGAAAACCCACTATTAACACATATGGTGCTAAGCCGCTGTTTATTGCTACACGCCATGTTAGCTATTCCCTTTATCGGCTCCAGCCTTGGCGCAGAGCAAGGCATTAACATTGGCTGGTTAATTTTGGTTTCAGGCATAGCGTCACTGACAGCGTCTTATATCTGGGGTGTTTTTTCCGACCGGGAGGTGATCAAAACGCTGGCGCTATCTGCTTCATTATGCCTGGTGGTTTTGTGGATCTTTGCAGTGTTTTTGCAATCATTGTCGCAGTCGATGCTACTGGGGGGCTTTTATTTGTTGTTAGTGGGCTACGATGGCGTTCGTATCGGCAGAAAAACCTTATTGCTCAATGCCACTACCGACGACAACCGCCTGGCGTTTGTCGGTGCCGGAAACACCTTTGTTGGTGTTTTTTTGCTGGTGAGCGGTGGCGTGTTGAGCGTGCTTTATACCTATCTGGGGACGCAAATAATGTGGTATATGTTGCTTTGTTTGATGTTTGGGATAGTGCATTTATTTAAATTAAACAAGCCCTTACAAGGTGCTGTAAGCGCATAAGCCGGTGATAATCGCGAACAAATATTGGTAATTGCACTGACAATAACCTAGCATTTGTAACAAATCGGATTATCTGGCGGAGCCTGATGTTTTGGCTTACGGCTTCATAAATGAACAAGGGTTATAACAGGGCCTTTTACAACAACACAGATAGCATGGGGGTTTATGAAGTTACGTAATCTGATACTACTGATTTTTTTAATACTATCGGGCAAGTTACTGGCCAAAGATGTCAAAGTGATGGATGGTGCGGGTAAGCCTGTGGCGTCTGTGGTGATTAGTTGGTCATCCTCCTCCCATACATCACCGTCCTCTGAGCCGGTTATTGTGGATCAGGTTAACCGGGCTTTTGTCCCCCATATTAGTGTTATTACCGCAGGACAAAGTGTGGACTTTCCCAACAGTGATAACATACGACACCACGTTTATAGCTTCTCCGAAAGTAACCCTTTTGAAATTAAACTGTATCGCAACCGTCCGGTGGAGCCGATTTTGTTCGCCAATTCCGGGATTGTCGCACTGGGCTGCAACATCCACGACCAAATGATTGGTTATATTTATGTTGCTGCACCCAATGAAACGGCGGTACTGACTGATGAAAATGGTATCGCGACTATTCCGGAGATTGAATCTGTTCAATATTGGCACCCGCGCATGTCACTTGCGGCTACACAGGTGAACAGCGTGCAGCTGTCTGACGAAAATCCGATGATTATCGTATTAGACTTGCTTCCGGCTCCTGAAGAAGAAAAGTCTGCAACCTTTGGTTCGGCTACCTTTGGCAGTAATTAATTCCAAATCGCAGCAAAGGCCGATGGTCTTTAGCCTGCTGAAAGTGATCACTGCGGTACTCTTGTTGACAGCAATTGCGATTATGTACGTGCTGGCGTCGACCCTCAGTACTCACGCCAAAAAGCAATTGCAGTCTGATTTACAATTGGTTCAGTCTGTCATCGAACAGGTTGTGCAACGGGAACAAAAGTCACTATTTACTTCGGCATCGGTGCTTTCCAAAGATTTTGGCTTCAGACGTGCGGTTGCCACCAAAGACGCCCCGACGATTGCCAGTGTTTTGCAAAACCACGGTAGTCGGGTTAATGCTGATTTGGCGTTGTTGATGCAACTGGACGGTGTTTTATTAGCCTCTTCAAAAACGGAGCATCTGAGCGACGGTAGTTTCAATAATCCGTCGTTATTACAGGAAGCCATCGCTAACAGAGGAGCCTCTGCCTATATCGTTTTTGAGGAAAACTTGTACCTGGCGTTTTTGATGCCAGTGATGGCGCCTACACCCGTTGCAGTCACCCTGTTTGGGGTAAAATTGGAACAGGGTTTTCTGAAAGAATTACAAACTCTGGCGCAATTGCAGTTGTCCATGACGGTACAGAGTGACACTCACCAGCAATTGTATTTTCAGACGGATCAGAACCAGCAGGATTGTATTTCGCAGGCAGCTCTTACCCTAAGCAGCACCTTGTTTTATTCAGCCGGAGCTACCTGCATTTCCACTTCTTTTGAGTTGAGCAACAGTCATGGTACTCAGATAACGGTGTCTGTTTATGACCAACTTAGCAAACTTTTTGCTGATTTTTTTAAGTTGCAATGGTCGGTTATAGTGACCATTGCATTGGCCATTGGTGCGTCTTTATTTTTAACTGCCTGGTTAACCCGAAAAATCACAGCGCCACTTAGCGTGTTGGCAAATAAGGCACAAATTGTATCCGGTGGGGATTACTCCGAGCTGGTATTACAACAAGTACATTCCAGAGAAGTTGAAGAGCTGCACCAGTCATTTAATAACATGATCAGTGCAGTACAAAAACGTGAGGCGCAAATTCGGCATCAGGCTGAGCATGACAATCTGACCCATGCATTTAATCGTATGAAAATAGCGGAGCTGTACGAAGGTCGCGCTCAAAACGGTGAAGTTTTTAGTGTTATCGCCGTCAATCTGATCGATTTACGTTCAATTAACGATGTGTTTGGTTACCACGTCGGTGACTATGTCATTAAAACGATGGCAGAACGCATGATGGCATTTGAGGGCGAGGTTGCCCGTCTCGACGGTGGAACCTTTCTGTGGTTAGCGCCTGATGCGCAAACAATGTCGGCCCTTGATGAACTAAAGTCGACACTGGAAGATGCGCCTGTGTATAACGATGTTACTGTCCCCATCAAGATTTCAATGGCGCACTTGCGATGCCCGGACGACTCACAAAATTTTAACTCACTCATCAAGCGCATAAATATGGTGTTGGATGAAGCAAGAGCAACGGATGTGCCCATCCTGATATTTCATCCAGACGTTGAACAACAATACAGCCGTAAACTGCAAATTGTTACCCAGTTAAAACGTGCCCTGGCGGACCCAGATAAAGAATTCAAAATGGTGTATCAGCCGAAATTTGAAACGACAACACAAACGGTGACAGGCGCGGAGGCACTGATCCGCTGGATCAACCCCGAACTCGGTTTTGTGCCGCCGGATGAATTCATTGGTATTGCTGAACAGGCCGGACTGATATTTGATATTACTGATTGGGTAGTAAAGCGCGTTGCAAAAGACTGCAAAACACTCTGGCAGGCAGATATTCCTATTACTGTTGCCGTCAATTTGTCCACCCGTGACATTATGCGGGAAGAAATTAATCAACTGATATTAGCGGCTTTAGCTCAGCGACACCTGCCGGTTGAGGCCTTTTCCTTAGAAGTAACAGAAAGTGATTTAGTCAGCAATCAGGAAAAGGCCACCAGCAACCTGAGAATGCTCAGAGAGTCTGGTTTTTCTGTCGCCATTGATGATTTTGGCACCGGGTATTCTTCGCTGTCCTATTTAAAAAATCTGCCGATCAATATTCTGAAAATTGATAAGAGTTTTGTTCTGCATCTGGCAGACAACGAAGAAGATCAAAGCATTGTTCAAACCACATTGCTGTTGGCAAAAAATCTCGGGCTGGATGTTGTGGCCGAAGGAATTGAAGACGCGGCGTCCCTGAAATTACTGACTGATTGGGGTTGTCGCTGGTGTCAGGGATACTACATCAGCAAACCCGTCGATTTGGCCGATTTTATTAACTGGTTTAAAGAGCGACAACAAGATGACTAAACGCAATAAAACCATCATTGTTAACGCTGTGGTCATGGCCGCGGCAATGATATTAAGCCCCGTTGGCATGGCTGCCACCGGTAAACTCATTGGTACAGCCGGACTTAATATGATTGAAGGAAGTGGTGGTGGAGGCATCGTTCCCTGGGCTACACTGGCAGGTTACGATAGCCAGGATCAGACCTCAGCCAATGCTTTTTACACGCAAGTGAATGTCGATGATTTTCGCCTTGATGTGCTGGGAGCCAGTGTCTCCCTGTACGACAGGGTTGAATTCAGTGTTGCTCAACACCGGTTCGACGTTGAGCCTCTGTCAACTGAGATTAAACAAGATATATATGGCGTCAAATATCGGGTTTATGGCGATGTGGTATACAGCCAGTGGCCGCAGATTAGTGTGGGTGTGCAATATAAAAAGCTGGACGATGGCGCTATTGCGGCCGCGGTGGGTGCGGAGGATGCAGAAAGCGGCACCGACTTTTATGTTGCGGCCACTAAAGTGCATCTGGGGGCTTTTTGGGGCTACAACATGGTGTGGAATACCACACTACGAGCAACCAAAGCCAACCAAACCGGTTTGCTGGGTTTTGGACATGTAGACGACGATGACTATGACCTGATGTTTGAAGGCTCCTTTGGTGTGCTGCTTTCCCGCCATTTGGCGATTGGCGTGGAATACCGGCAGAAGCCTGATAACCTGGGGTTAGGGGAGGACGACTGGAAAGATATCTTCATTGCCTGGATACCGTCAAAGCAGGTGAATGTAACTTTAGCCTACGCAAAACTGGGCAGTATTGCGGGAATTCCTGACCAAAATGGTCTGTATCTCTCTATCAACGGACAACTTTGGTGATAGCCATGAAAAAAATACTATGTACCTTGTTACTGCTGACTATTTTCGGTTGCGCCAGCACTTCGACAAGCCTGTATCAGCAACTGGGAGGGGCGCCTAAAGTGGCGGAAATCGTGGACAATTTTATTGCAGAAATTGAAGGCGATGAAATTATGCTCAGTTACTTCAAGGGGTCAGACATTGGCCGTTTCAGAGAAAAACTCAATGAGCACTTGTGTTTTCTGACCGGTGGCGGATGTCAGTACACCGGTGATTCTATGGTGGATGTGCACACAGGCATGAATCTCAATGAAAGTGACTTTAACCACGGCGTTGATTTGTTTATTGCCGCGATGACCAGGGCAGATATTCCGCATCCTCTGCAAAATAAGGTACTGGCGGTAATGGCGCCAACCCGAGATGAAATGTTGTATCTGCAATAAACCAGGTAAAACGTCCAACGCTACGGCAACTTACATCACCAGACCGCCGTTGGTGTCAGGATTCAGGCCATACGTCACAAACCGGGTTTATGGTTTGTCGCAATTACGTATAGTGATTGTGCAGGCGTAGTGAACCTGCGTGCACAAAGTGCGTCTCCCTGGAAAGGTGGGTCTCCACCTTTCCCCCTCCACCTCTTCTTCGCGTTATGCTGTTCAATTTCCGGTTTTTCCGCTTTTTTACTGGCAAGTTTTAATGTCAGTATTATGATTGTAATGAGCGTCGTTCGTATTACAGGGTGTTAAGTGGGTATCAGGAAGGTGAAATTACAAGTATTGGCGTTGCTGGCAGTTTTGCTGACAATGCTTAATATAAAAGCACAGTCTGCTGAGATAAATGTCGTCACAGAGTTATTTTATCCTTACCAGCAAGTGGATGAAGATAATCAGCTGAAAGGGTACAGCGTTGAAGTGGTTGAGCAGTTAGCCAGAATGACGGGCGATGCGCTGGATATTCAAATTTTACCCTGGGCGGTCGCTTATCAGGTTGCGCTGGAAACACCTGACACCATGATTTTTTCCATTGGCAGAACACCCGAACGGGAAGCATTGTTTGCCTGGGTTGGTAGCCTTGCTACTGAGTCTTTGCATTTTTGGGCGCTTTCTCAGTCTGGAGTCATTGAGTCCGACAGTCTCAGTGATTTTCGTCAATATCGTATCGCCGTCGTTAAGGAAGCCACAACTCACCAGCTATTGCGCGCCAGTGGTTTCGAAAAACTGTATATCATGGGCGGCAGTGAAAGTAATGTTAGCGAAGCCAACCGGATTAACATGCTTATCAAAAACCGTGCAGATATCATTATTGCCGCGGAAACGGCGATGTTACCAGCGTTGAAACAATTGCGTCTGCCAGCGACTTATTTAGTTCGGGTGCATCGGGCGCGCGAACTGGACAGTGAGTTATCGTTGGCGTTCAGTAAGGATAGCAATCCGGTACTGGTGGGGCGTTATCGCGAAGCACTTCTGCAATTAAGAGAATCTGGGCAAATGCAACAAATCCAAGCCCGTTGGGGGATAAACTAAAATAGCGTTTGTATAAAAAAGCAGATCACATTGCTGTGATCTGCCGTGGTATTTACTCTACTATTTGGTGTTACTTCAGATCAAACCGATCTGCCTGCATGACCTTGACCCAGGCTTTAACAAAGTCATTCACAAAACGCTCTTTACTGTTGTCAAACGCGTACACTTCTGCAACAGCACGCAGTTCTGAACTGGAACCAAATATCAGGTCAACCGGAGTAGCGGTATATTTAACTTCACCTGATTTTCGATCCACACCTTCGTAAACATGACCTTCGTCTGCTTTTCGCCATTGCGTGGACATATCCAGCAAGTTAACAAAAAAGTCATTGCTCAGAGTGCCAGGATTAGCGGTTAGTACGCCGTGTCGGCTGCCATCTGAATTGGCATCCAGTGCTCTTAATCCACCTACCAGCACTGTCATCTCTGGCACGGTCAGGGCTAACTGATCGGCTTTATCCACGAGTGCTTCAGTGGGGGATTTGTAGTAACCCGGCTCGTAATAATTGCGGAATCCATCGGCATGAGGCTCAAGGAACGAGAATGAATTCTCATCCGTTTGCGCCTGAGTGGCATCTCCACGACCGGGCACAAAAGGTACAGTCACCTTAAATCCGGCGTCATTTGCCGCTTTTTCGATTGCCGCGGCACCGCCTAATACAATCAGATCCGCCAGTGACACCTTGGTGCGTCTGCCATTAAATTCTTGTTGAATCTCCTGTAATTTACTCAGCACTTTCTGTACTTCGGCCGGGTTGTTAGCGGCCCAGTCTTTTTGAGGGGCCAGCGCGATTCTGGCACCATTGGCACCACCACGCATGTCGGAATCCCGGTAAGTTGATGCCGATGCCCAGGCAACTCTCACTAACTCTGAAACCGACAACCCGGCGTTGAGAATCTCTTTTTTCAGTTTCTTCACATCGCGCTCAGAAACCAGTTTGTAATCCGGTGCGCTGATGGGGTCCATCCAGAGATGCTCTCCTTGCGGAATCTCCGTACCCAGGAAGTTGGCTTTTGGTCCCATGTCACGGTGGGTTAGTTTGTACCAGGCTTTGGCAAACGCCAGTCGGTATTCTTCCGGGTTGGCACGAAAACGTTCTGCAATTTTGCGATACTCCGGATCGAATTTCAGGGCCAGGTCTGCTGTGGTCATCACCGGTGGGTTAAACTTACCCTTAATGTGAGCATCAGGAACTGATTTGTGTAAGGATTCGTCGGTGGGTACCCACTGAATGGCACCGGCAGGACTGCGGGTTTGTTTCCACTCAAACTTCAACAGGTTTTCCAGATACAATGAAGTCCAACGAGTAGGGGCTTGTGTCCACGCACCTTCCAGTCCACTGGTTACTGTATCTTCAGAATGTCCTTTACCACATTTGTTTTTCCAGCCGAAACCTTGTTCTTCAACAGGGGCAGCGCCAGGTTCAGCACCTACGCACTCAGATGCCTTGTGCGCACCGTGCATTTTACCGAAGGTGTGACCACCGGCGATCAATGCCAGGGTTTCTTCGTCATTCATAGCCATGCGGCCAAATGATTCTCTGATATGTTGCGCAGAACCTAGTGGATCGGGTTTGCCACCGGGACCTTCCGGGTTAACGTAAATAAGGCCCATATGAACGGCGGCCAGAGGCTTTTTCAACTTGCCATCTGTGTCTCTTCGGTCACTGGCCAGCATCTCAACTTCCGGACCCCAGTAAACCATGTCTGGCTCCCAGTCGTCGTCGCGACCTGCGGCAAATCCGTAGGTTTTAAATCCCATGTTCTCCAGAGCAACATTGCCCGCCAGAACGATTAAATCACCCCAGGAAATGTGCTCGCCGTATTTCTGTTTTACTGGCCACAATAACCGTCTGGCCTTATCCAGGTTGCCGTTGTCTGGCCAACTGTTTAATGGGTCAAACCGCTGCTGACCGCCGCCAGCACCACCGCGACCATCGTGAGTACGATAAGTTCCTGCTGCGTGCCATGTCATGCGGATAAAGAAAGGTCCATAGTTGCCCCAGTCTGCCGGCCACCAGTCTTGTGAGTCGGTCAATACCGCGTCGATATCCGCTTTTAATGCCGCCATATCCAGCTTGCTGAACGCCGCCTTGTAATTGAAGTTATCGCCCAATGGATTAGAGCGCGCGTCGTGGTCCCTAAGGGCGGACAAATCCAGTTGGTCAGGCCACCAAAACAGATTTGATTTCGCCTGATTTGGCGCAACCTTGCCCATGCCAACCGCTCCACCGGGTTTACTGGACTCGGCAGCTAGCGCCGCCTGCGAAAAAGAAAGTGCGATGACAGTTGCCAACGCGGTATTTTTAAACAACCTGGACGTATTCATATACTATTCCTCATGTGGGTTTGACGACCAAGATTTCGTCGGGTCATTACAATTGTTTTCGAATAAGAAAGCTAAAAATTACATTGTCGTTTTTGATACCGATTTTGTTCGGGATAGGATCCACAAAACAAAATTAATATTAGGCATTTCCTATTGTTTTAAGCCTATCAATTAATTATTCTTCCGTAGAATCGTTTGTTTCTATGGAAATGATAGGTAATACCTTTTAATTATAGGAGTCTTATGAATATTAAGGATCTGCAGTATTTTTTAGCCGTTGCTGACCTGGAACATTTTGGTCAGGCTGCAGAACAATGCTACGTCAGTCAGCCAACATTAAGTGGACAGATTAAAAAACTGGAAGAGCAATTGGGGGTGGTGCTGTTTGAACGTACCAATCGCAGAGTGATGCTGACCGAAACTGGTGCGCAGATTGCTGCCTATGCCAGACGCGTAATGAGTGAGATTGAATCTATTCAGGAAATTGCTGAAAGTTCCAGAGATCCGCTGGCCGGCAAGTTCCGCCTTGGGGCTTTTCCCACCTTAGCCACTTATGTTTTTCCGGAAATCGTGACAAAAGTAAAAGCCGCGATGCCGAAATTGCGGCTTATTTTGATAGAAGATAAAACCCTGTATTTAATGGAAAAGTTACGCCACGGTGAGATTGATGCGGCCTTGTTGGCACTGCCGGTTCACGATGATTTTCTGACGTCTGAATTATTGTTTGAAGATGAATTTTGTCTGGCAGTGGCGCCGGATCACAAATTAGCCACCCGGGAAACCGTTGACCAAAAATGTCTGAAAAAGCACAAGTTGTTGCTGCTGGAAGAAGGGCATTGTTTACGCGACCAGTCACTGGAGATTTGTGAACGCCAGGGGCTTGCCGAAGAGCAGGACTTTCGAGCGACAGGATTAGAAACACTGCGGCAAATGGTGAAAGCCGGTACCGGTATCACCTTTATGCCGAAAATTGCTGTACAGGAGAACGAGTCGGGCATTAAATACGTGCCATTTTCGCCCCCGGTACCTAAACGTGCAATTGGTCTGGTTTGGCGCAAAACATCCGCCCGCAAAGACGTGATGGAAAAGCTGGTGGAAACCTTAAAAAATCCTCTGTGAACCTGTTTCAGGATTTCTGTTGTTCGCAATACTTGTGTAGGCTGGCGTTAGCCATAGTTGAGACTTTTTGGCGCAACATTGGTGTCCAGCCCAGCACCAAACCCACCGGTCCTAAGGCCATTTTGCTCCAGCGCCAGAAATTAAAACTGTCTACATGCTGGATTATTTTGCCATCTTCGAACAAAAAGCTGGCCTGAATTTTATTGTGCACACGTCTGCCGGTTCGGGAGAAATCATAACTGGCTTGCCAGTTGGCGGAGCCCGACATGCCATCAGCGGTCACATCTGAATACGTTAATTCAAAATTCTGGGCCTGTGAGCAAAGCATGCGCCACATATTTGCGGCCATTTCGCCTTTTAAGTCAGGAAAGGCCGGATCACTAAACTCAATGTCCGGATGGTAACAAGCGGCCATGCCCTCGGCATCCAGCTTTTGAAAAGATTGATAGAAACTGTGAATGATTTGCTCGTTATTGTGCATATTGTTCCTCACCAAAAATTAAAAGCGGGCTCTGTCGTTTAGACGTTTTTTTATATACAGCGTCTTTTTTATTGTACAGATCGTGTTTTGTTGTTCATCAACCACGTTTACTTCATAACAGGGCAGATATTTCTCACCTGCAGCCGTGTTTTGGTGGATGTCTTCAAGCATCTTATCAGTAATGTGAAACTCGGCAATAACTTTCCCGGTACCGGGTTTGACAAAATCTATTTCAGTACTTTTATCCCAAACGGTGTACTCTTTTCCCAGAATATTCATTAGCATGAGCATGTAATGGGGATCTGTCATGGAGAACAAACTGCCACCAAAATGTGTGTTAACCGCATTGCGGTTATACCATCGCAGTGGCATAACAACACGACAATAACGCCAGTCCTGGCTGTACTCTTCTACTTTGACACCAGCACCAATATAAGGACCAAACAAATAGTTCAGCAAAAATTTGAGTTTACCTGGGGAGATTTTCATGCATTATTATTTCAACTTGTCCGACCAGTTTTTGATTATGCTAACTTTTTTTGTTTAAACAAGCGCAATGAACAAGATAAATGTAAAAAATTATGGATTGGGCGATGTTAACGCCATTTTCAGGGTTTATATCGGCAATATTCCCGACTATCAGGATGTCACTATGTTGGATACTGTCAGGGCATTGCACCCGGGAGAGATAAAAGCCATTGGTGATCAATGCGGTAATGGCTGGCGAAAAGTGTTCAACGTCTATGCCAAGCTGGTGTATGCCCTCAGGATGCAGCAACACATTCTCTCGGATGACTTTGACAGCTGGCAAACATGGCGTGATAAACAGTTATTACAAGCGCACTCTGACACTGTTTTGCTGTTCTCTGCACCAGACCTGCGAACCATCAACCCTGCCCATATTCATATTGTTATGGGCAAAACCTGGGCCCGTGATTGCGGATTAAATGTCGGATTTACCTGGCTGAACCACGAGTTTGCCGTGCATTCAACGTTGCCGGTGGTGATATGTCCCTATTTTGATTATCGGCAGCTCAGCAATCAAAAGATTGTGTTTTTGTGCGAGCTGCTCGAACCAAGGATCAGAGGCTGTTGTTCTGCCATGGTTATTTAACCAGTGGGAAATGCTTTTCAATGAGTTTATTCAGTACCCGGGAAGCCGTGATCAAACCAAAAGTGGCTGTAACGGTAACGGCAGCACCAAAGCCGCCACTACAATCCAGCTTTACCCCACCAGTCATCTGTTTGGCATAGCTGACATTGCCCTGCGCATCCGGATAGCGCAGTTGTTCAGTGGAATAAACACATTCTACTGAAAAACGTCGTTTGGGATTTTGGCTAAACCCGTAGTAGCGGCGCAGGAAGGCGCGCAGTTTTGCGGCAAGGGGATCTTGTTTGGTTTTAGCCAGGTCACCAACGGTGATCTGCGTTGGGTCCACCTGACCACCGGCGCCTCCTACGGTAATAATGGGCATCTTCTGACGTTTACAATGATTAATCATCGCCGCTTTGGCTTTTACACTGTCAGTTGCATCCACCACGTAGGCAAAATCTTTAAGGTGTTCAGTTACATTTTTATCAGTGACAAAATCCATCACAGCCTGTACTTCACAGTCTGGATTGATCAGTTTGATGCGCTGGGCCATCACATCAACTTTGTTTTGTCCGACGGTAGTGCTCAATGCGTGAATTTGCCGGTTGGTATTGGTGACGCAAATGTCATCCAGGTCAATCAGGGTTAATTTGCCAATACCGCTTCTGGCCAGCGCCTCTGCTGTCCAGCTGCCCACGCCGCCAATACCTACAACACACACATGTGCCTGGCGTAAAAAAGCCAGTTGTTGCTGGCCATACAGGCGTTCGATACCGCCAAATCGCTGACTAAAAAGATCCATGATTACTGCACCGGAAAACAAAGAGGCGGTATTCTAACCAGTTATTACAGTTTTGCAAAAATCACTGTTGGCAATTAGCATAATCGTGGATATAACAGCGCCTGATGGCAGAGATAAAGGAAAGAGCTTGAGCGATTACGACATTATAGTAATTGGTGGAGGAATTGTAGGTGCCGCCAGTGCCTTAAAAATAAAACGCGAAAAACCGGGGTTATCGGTGCTGTTATTGGAAAAAGAGGCCGCTGCCGCGCAACATCAAACGGGCCGCAACTCGGGGGTAATTCATGCCGGGGTGTATTACGCGCCCGATAGCCTGAAAGCCAAATATTGTCGTGAAGGATTGCAGCGGACTATCGCCTGGTGTCAACAATATGATTTACCCTATCAGCAATGTGGCAAGTTAATTGTCGCAACAGACGAGCAAGAGGAAGCCCGTCTGCAGCAACTGTATTTGCGTTGTCAGCAAAATCAGTTGCAACCTGAATTATTAAGCGCTGCGCAATTACGCGCCAAAGCTCCGGCGATTTCCGGGAGTGCTGCCATGTTCATTCAACAAACCGGAATAACCGATTATAAGCGGCTCACCGCCCACTTTTTAGCACAATTTGAACAGCTTGGCGGCAAAGTGCGATTTAACACTCAGGTTGACCAACTTGAAGAAAATGAGCACAAGGTGAGGGTGGTTTGTAAGTCAGAACAATTTTCTGCAGCGCAGGTATTAAATTGCGCCGGTGTTTATTCTGACGAGCTGATTAGACAGCTAAAACCCGATATCGACTGGCGCATAATCCCGTTTAAAGGCGAGTATTTTCGATTACCGGAAAAATATAACCGGATTGTTGAACACCTCATTTATCCGGTTCCCGATCCGCAACTGCCGTTTTTAGGTGTACATCTGACGCTGATGATTGGAGGATATGTTACGGTTGGGCCGAACGCTGTATTGGCGTTGGGGAAAGAAGCCTACGGCAAGACTGAATTACAGTTTCATCAGTTCGTTGATATGTTGTGTTATTCCGGGTTCAGACAGGTGGTTAAGAAAAACTGGCGCTCTGGTATGGAAGAGTTCAGGAACTCGCTGAATAAGCGTGGCTACCTGAAACTGGTGCAAAAGTATTGTCCGCAAATTCAGTTGCAGGATTTATTGCCTTATCCCGCCGGGATTCGGGCACAGGCCGTCTCTGACAACGGTGAACTGATTCATGACTTTCGCTTTGCTGAAACGGCCCGAAGCCTGCACGTAGGCAATGCCCCTTCACCTGCGGCAACCTCTGCGTTACCCATTGCGGATGCCATTTACAGTAAGTTAGCCGATAAATTGTAGCGCACAATAAATGCTTAGCGTGTCATCCGTTTAACAAAAACCACTACGAACAAGGCAATGGTAAAACTGCCGATGAAGGCTTCCAGAGCAGCGAAAAAGCGCGTTATGCCGAATGGGGTTATGTCACCATAACCCAGTGTGGTAAAGGTCACTACACTGTAATACAGCGCCATAAAAAATGTGGTGATATTGCTGCTCAGTGATGCGGAAAAGTCCAGTTGCAGCCGTTCTTCGCCGTGGTTAACGCCAAAGATAAAATACATAATGGCGCTCATAAAAATCAAAAACATAGAAAACACCACGGTATTTTCTGGTTTTTCGCCATAACCGCATAGCTTATCTACCAGCATGGAGAATATCCATTTAAACGACCATGGCGTGAGCTGGAAGCGGCGCATAATTAATTCTTTGTACCCAAACTGACCAGCAAGCTGGAACAAACCCTGATCTTCTGCCCGTTTTCGCAGATTGCGATAGATTTCTTCTGATTGCTCAAAATTGTCTTCTGCGGCTTCTTTATCGTGTTCTTTGCGTTTTTTTAACGCAATGCGCTCCTGTAACAATCTGTCGCCAATATTAATATTGTCTATGCGCGCACCTTCCAGCTTGGTGCCTAACAAATTACTGCCTTCTAAATCAGCGCAGTGCAGGTTAGCTTCGCTTAGATTGGCTTTCATCAGGGAGCCATTGCGCAGCGCTAAATTAAACAAGTGTGCGCCTTTTAGGTTAGCCCGATAAAGATCGCATTCGGAAAGGTCGAATCCGTGTTTGGAACTGCGGTTTACCAGGTTGATGCCGGCAAGATTGACACGTTTTAGTTTCAGGCCCTTGGAGGTACCGCCACGTCGAATATGTGCTTCCAGTCGCTCCGCCAAATTCATGCCGCTTTTGTCAACGTGAGGGTCATGCCAAAAACAAAAGCCAGAACCTAAATCATTTTCGGTGCAGGACTCTCCACATTGTGATTGATATTTACATTTATCGCTCATGAATCAGCATTGGTGTTTTTGTTTTCTTTAAGTGTAGCAGTAATTACTCAATTCAAGCAGCGACAATTTTCTAAAAAATAGAACGAAATAGCGAAAAACTTGCACTTTTTAAAACATTTATGAAGTGTTTGAATGAAGTCACACAATCAGGACAGGAAAGACAATGGGTTTATTAGTAGAAGGTAAGTGGCAAGATCAATGGTATGACACCAAAAAAAGTGGAGGCAAGTTTCAACGTCAGGATTCGCTGTTCATCCACAAAATTGGCGGCGACAGCGAATTTAAGCCGGAAAGCGGCCGTTATCACCTCTACGTGAGCCTGGCTTGTCCCTGGGCACACCGCACCTTAATTTTGCGTAAGCTCAAGCAGTTAGAAGAGCATATTTCAGTATCAGTGGTACATCCGGACATGCTGGACCAGGGATGGCAATTTGCAACGGTAAACAATGGTTTCGTTGCCGCCACTGAAGATCATTTATATGGCTCACAATACATGCATCAAATTTATACCCGTGCAAAACCTGACATTACAACCCGGGTTACAGTACCAGTTTTATGGGATAAGCAAACACAGCAAATCGTCAACAATGAATCTGCGCAAATTGTACGCATTTTAAATTCGGCATTTAACGATTTAACCGGCAATCAGGATGACTACTACCCGCAAGGGCTTCAGGCTGATATTGATGATATCAACGAGTTTGTTTATCACAATATCAATAATGGCGTGTACAAAGCCGGCTTTGCAACAACCCAGGAAGCCTACAGTGAAGCGGTGCAAGCGCTGTTTTCAGCGTTGCATAAAGTGGAAGCGATACTGGCGGAACGCCGCTATCTGACCGGCGATTCCATTACCGAAGCAGACTGGCGCTTGTTTACCACTTTGGTGCGGTTTGACGCGGTTTACGTAGGGCACTTTAAATGTAATTTGAGACGTATTGAAGATTACCCCCATATGTCGAATTACCTCAGAGAGTTGTATCAGTATCCGGGCATTAAAGACACAGTTAACATGGCGCACATCAAACGCCACTATTATTTTAGTCACACCATGATTAATCCCACTCAGGTGATACCCGATGGTCCTGAGCTAAATCTGGACGGTGCCTGGACAAGGCAATAAAATCTTGAAGATTAAGGGTGGATTCCCAAACACTGCTTGTGAGGTTAATGAGGTCGTTGACCTCACAAAACTACAAGTATTTGTTGTTTTGGCTATTTGCATTCTGAGGTTGGATTTAATTATTAAGTGGTTACGTAGCTGTTTAGTGCAAAAGTTGGTAGGTCGGTAACGAGCGAGGCGTGGCCGTTAGCAGATCAGCGATTGCTATAGTTGCTTGTTTAAGAAAACAGATACTCAATTTCTTAAATTTAAATAATTTATTTAAGCGAATCTGACCCTGTCGTTCTGATGGCGAACCCCATGAATCTGGCGACTTTTCATAATTCGCTGGACTTACACAAAAGTGCTCTGATGTGATTTTTTCTTAGGGGAGATCCCCTAAAACCCCCTCTTGCCCCGGCGCGAGAAAACATAAGTCGCAAGTGAAGAACCAGAAAGACCGACAATGATGGCACGTCCCTGCGCCAGCATTGCCTGAGGCATCATCCCTGATGCCCCTCTTTCAGGTTTCTACTTCACTTTCGCCTTATCTCGCACAGGGACAGGAAACGTATGGACTTCGAACTTTGAAACAGTAGGGCGTTTGAAGAAGAGTAACAACTAGTGCTGTGATTCGGCTAATGACCGAATGTTTAAGATAGCTGTCACTCACCTTGTACTTCTCCACTGACTGCTAACACACCAGAGCGGACAACCGGTGTTAATGTTACGATTGACTACATTTTTAAGTTGGCGGACGTTCAACTCTTAATAAATGACTGCTATTTTTGTCCGGGATTAATTGTTTTTGTTATGTTTCCCACACCACGGTTTTTCTGACGTCTAAAGATTCTAAGTCGATTTGGGATAAGAACACTCTATCCTTCTTTTTAAACTTTATGAAAAATGTAAACGAAGTAACTACACTCTCCATGTCAATAAAAGTAACGTCCTGTGCCAATGTTACTAACTTTTCTGCTACCGGATCATACGCATATAAAGTGCTTAAATCCTCATTGGTAATGCTACCGCTAGAGTTTGTATCTTGTTTATAGGCTTTTATGAAGAAAACGCGTTTACGTTTGCCTGTTTCATTTCTCTTATCGATAAAAGTAATATCTGGAAGGTGGTACGCATTGGTTGGAAAAATATTTTTGCAGACATTATCTGAATTGGAACAAAATCGAATATTTCGTATAACATTAGAATTTTGCCCAAAACTCTTAACTACAGGGTTGGTATAAACACCTCTGTAGTCATAACCTGCATATTCAACACTACTTTTTCTGCCGAAATATTCAGTGGTTATACAACCTGAAATTAAAAATATATACAAGAGCATTGAGCAAAGTTTCACAGATCTATCCTTAGAAACATAACGCCGCACTAAGCGGAACAAAATAGTTGGCTATACTGTGAGCGAAGCGAAACCAGCCAACTATTTTATTTCCGCTTGCGTATCATTGTTAGAGGTTGTTGGTTCGCAATACGGGCCTGCATTGTCCCACATTGGGCGAGTAAAGATTCTCTCCTTAAGTTGTTCACTCGCATCCATTGAGACGATGCTACCACTAACCTTTTTATAAACATTAATGCCACAATTATTATCCAACTTATTTGTTGATATAACATACGTGCCTTTATTAGGAAGAATAGTGTAATAGGCTCTGCACCAGTTATGGTGACCCAAAATGTTGCCGCTTAAGCCATATTCCCACATGAACGTGAAATGTTGATTAGGCATTACTCTGAGAGCTAAGTCTTTTCCGCTTTCACCAACAGAAAAGTTTACTGCTTTGGGATTCATACATTCTTTATTGTCGTAAACAACGAAATTTGTAGATTTTAACTTTGCATTCACGAATATTAGTTCAACTGAATTATCGGTCGAAATATTCTGGTAAATCTTGTTTTCATCGTTTGTTGATGCGCAACCCGACAAAAGTAATAATAAAATCAATGCAATGGCTTGAAACATATAACCTCTAACGCCTCAATATGGGGCGCACAAATGCATGGCTATACTTAGCGAAGAATGAGCGCAAGCCATGCTTTTTGCGTCCATGCCATAATTGGCTTGTTAGTTGCCACGCTGATACATCCTAGAGTAAAAGCTGAGCTTTGCGCACAATACTCACTCACTTTTGACGAATAACTTTTTGAAGAGCTCTTCTGATTTGGCGAGACCTTCTTCAGTTAAAACAACAGACTTTGATTTGCCAACAGGGTCGTGAATATAACCTTTTTCATAAAGTCGGTCCGTGATACTCCAATCTATTTGCTTCCAAGCCCTACCAAACTTGTCATGCAGAGTAAGGTAAAACAGAGCAAGTGCCGCTTCATCGATTTTATCTTCATCTATTTCCACTGCTGTCTCCATTTTCATATGGCTACTAACGTCGTAAATAAATGGCAAATGCTTGCTGGCTATAATACGCGAGGCACGAGCGGAGTCAGCGAGTATTTGTCCATGTTTGATTTACCTTGTGTACGCCCAGCATGGGCATGAACTAATGAGGTGAAAGTCCTCTGTAGGAAAGTCACCGTTGTTTAACTCAGGTTATTCAACGCTAACTACTAGCGAATGGCAAGGGCTAAATTGTGAAGTTTAGTCTGGAGGAAGCCGCTAGCAAATTTGCGAGCTGATGAACAAGAACATCATATGAGGCGTAGGCTGGAGGTGAGCTGGCACAAGACAGCGAAACCACGTGACTTTACGGCCACCGTAAATGATGCAGCAGTGCAAAGACAGTTCATGCTCTTATCTGGGGAGGTCTGCTTAACAGGCGATCGGTAGTTTACCAGTGAGGCTCTGGTATACAAGTGCCTTGGCGCAGAGGAATTGCATCAGCCACTGCGAGCAAACCGGATGCAAATCGATAGCGTCGCCACAGGTAACTGTGACGATGATTAAGCAGAAGTCAGCAGACGGCATAGTAGCCAAATGCCCATCGTAATGGGTGGGACACGGTGAAGGCCCGAACATTTAGAATAAAGGAGGAGCCTTATTGAACCTGAATACACGAATGCCGACCGGTAGTGACGGGACTCAGCGTATTGATGAACAGCCAGCCTTTAGGGCATATCTACTTGAACTCGCTCTCCAGCCAGCCAATATCTTAGCGGCATGGAAACGAGTTCGAGCCAATAAGGGAGCCGCTGGCATCGATGGGATGACCATTGATGACTTCCCGGCCTGGGCAAAGGATGGCAACTGGAAACGTATAATGTCTGAGCTTCGCTCAGGCCAATACCAACCATCACCTGTTCGACGCGTGGAGATTGATAAACCCGATGATAGTAAACGCCAATTGGGTATCCCGACCATCGTTGACCGCGTGATCCAGCAAGCCATTGCCCAGGTGTTAACGCCCGTTTTCGATTCCACCTTCTCAGGCAACAGCTTTGGGTTCAGGCCACACCGAAACGGGCAACAGGCGGTGAAACAGGTCCGAGACATTATCAAAACGGGACGCCGTTTTGCTGTGGATGTCGACCTGTCAAAATTCTTTGACCGT
>NZ_JAJEWQ010000007.1:0-91513 GCF_020687805.1 Planctobacterium marinum
GCTTTATTCGCTACGAGATGGTTGGATAGCGCTTCACTATCCTGAATGAAACGCCCTGTGCGGAGCCGCATGCAGGGTGTTGTGGGGGCTGGAGGTTAGAGACCTCCGGCTACCCGATTATAGAGCATCTGTAGTCTCTCGTAGGGCTGGTCGATATTTAAAAATATCAATAACCGAAGCTGTGAACCCCTTCAGCAACTGATAATGTCGATTATGCATATAGTCCACCAAGCCCATTTAATTCTAAGAAAGCAGAATTCTGACCTTGTCTATTTTGCCCCTGATTATTAAGACGGCGTGTACTTCGAGCTAAAATACATGCAGTTTTAGCTCTTGTTATTCCTACATAATGGAGGTTTAGGTCTTGATCCCAACTAGGGTAAATCTCATCATTAAAATCTCCCGTATATTCTCTATATGGGAAAACCCAATCATACAGGTCAAGATGAAAGACTATCTCAAACTCCAACCCTTTAGACTTGTGAAGCGTCATCACTTGAACTTCACTGTCATTACTAGGAGCATATTGACTTAGTGCATCAGTAGAATTAATGACGACCTTCAGCGCATCAATGTCTCTAGAAGCCACATCACCTCCCAGAAGTTCTCTTGAGATACCAAGAATAGCCTCTTCTAAATATTGCTCTCCGATTGACCGCACTAACACGATTTCTGATCTTACTCTAGCGAGCTCCGCTCGTGTACATCTACTTTCATATTCACGGACAGCATCAATGTCAGTACTTAAAAAAGCACTGTCATATCTATACCTAAGAAGGTCAGAAAAAAGATTGCTGGCTCGTGTATTTATCAAGCCCAGGGGGTCATCATTGTACACGCGGTGCGGTATATTCAACTCCGATATTAAATAGTCCAAACTTCTATTGTTTCTTACTAAAATTGCTATCTCTGAAAGATTGGTAACACCAAATGAAGCAGCAGTTTGAGGTAGATAGGTGTTCAGTTCATTAGCTAGATCAATTTGTGTTCCGTTAAATACTCTTCGGAAGACTCTTATTTCGTTGACAGGCAAAAGATTTGCACTTTCAGAAAACAATCTATTTGCATAATTTGTTATGGATGGGTGACACCGATGATTAATATTAACAATGTGGTGTTCAAATACTTCAGGTAAGGAAATTAGTTCATTGATATATTCGGGACTACTTCCTCGCCAAGCATAAATAGATTGCTGCACGTCCCCTACAGCTACTGCCCTTAGCCCCAACTGCAATAAACTAAGGAATAACTTGTGCTGTGCTTGTGAGGAATCCTGGTATTCATCCACATATAGTGATGTATATCTGGCCGATATATACCTTTGGCATGCAATTGAATTATTTAAAATGTGGTTTGCTAATATTCCAACTGCTTCAAGAAGAACAATTCCGTTTTTATACTGTTGAATAAATTCATCTTCATATTGATCATAGTCATTAGTTGAAAGCACCACACCCGCATCACTTAATGGCGGCAGCTTGGTTTTTAATCCTTCATCCAGCTCATCATAAGTTATACACTCAAGGCGACTATCAGCTGGCCCCCACATTCTTTTGGCGAAGGGGAATATAATTTCACTTAAGCAAAAGTGATCAATTGTTCCGAAGAAACTACGTTTCGTGTTGAAGCCATCTTTCTTGCACTTTCTTTTTAGCTCCTTGCTGGCCTTAACTGTGAATGTTATACCTATCACGCCTCTATGATTCCCTATTTCAGGAATCTCTTTTCTTATTTTATGAACAACTATCGATGTTTTACCGCTTCCAGGACATGCTGTAATAACCATGTTGGCATTGGAGTCTATTGCTGCCTGTTGATCAGGCGTGGGGATAAAAGAATTAGTCATTCTAAGCTAACCCTTTAGCAATTTCTAAGCTTCTTAATAAAGGTTTTACTAGATCTCCAGCCCCTAGATTATTCAATTCATTCTTATAAGCATTCAAAAACCCACGCATACGAACTGCTTTTTTATCTGCCATATACTTAATGGCGTCAGCGGTATTAGCTTTTTCTGTATAAGCGATTACTTGTGCAGGCAGCTCACTCGCCAAATCATGCTCCAAGTCAACTTTAGAAAGGAACGTATTATGCGGATTAATTTGATTGGATACATTCTGCCAAATCCCATTCTGAACTATTGATTCTGCTGTTGTATCTACATCTCGATGGTCATACTTTTGCATACCTAATAAGTCTAGGCACCTATTAATACCAGCCAGATTCCGGAGTTCTACACCGCCCACTGTAATTTTGGAAACATCATTGTCTGTTCTTAAGACCCATGGAATTTCCATTGCATTTAGTACATCTACATAAACTTTAAATTGAACTCCGTCTACCGATAAAATTGATATATTATAGAAATCTAAATCTATGCCATTTTCTTTTGCCAATTCAGTATAAAAAAGTTGCTCAGATGGGCCTTCTACCAATAAAACAACCCTTGAAAAGAATGCCTCAGCAGGGAGGATACTCATTCTATAGCCAAGTTCGTCCCATGTGTCACTGATACATTCCGAGCACCCATCATTTGCGGCGTAGCTGCCATTTCCCCGATTTATAATATGGGCGATTGAGTCTGGGGAGTATCTAGCTGTAATTTGGGGGGAATGGCTTGTTATTAATGTTTGGCCAGGTAATTCATTGTTTAGATAATCGGCTAGCTTCCTCTGTTGGTGCGGGTGCAAATGAGCCTCTGGCTCTTCAACACAGTAGAATACGACCTCATGATCAGGGTCATGATCTCTTAGGCTTTTTGCCTTCCATAACGCTAAAAGAATTTGGTTGTTTCGCCCATCACCGCCAAGCATGATCTTTGATCCATTAGATGATGCGCTTAACTGTAGGCTGTCAATAAATTGCTGAACTTGGATTGCACCGGAATCTAAATGCACTCCATAACCATCAAAGGTATGAGCAAGTTTTTTCAGCTCATCATTTACTAAATTAGTAGAGCTCTTTACGTAGTTTAAGCGCCTTACTCGTTCATTAACTATGTTTAGGCTCTTTCCAATTTTGTTGAGTTGTTTATTATCAGATGCTGCATCAGCATCGTTCCTGTCGGTTTGAGATAGTTTTAGAAGTTGCTTTTTTTCAATATCTATAAACTTCTGTAAATCTCGCTGCGATTTAATATACCTAAGATTTATATACTTCAAGTAGAATCGATTGCTTATTTCTTCTAGGTCTGTTTCATCAGCCCCTGCGTAGAACTTATGTTCTAGGTTTTCTCTAGACGCTGCCAGCTTAAATACTGTTTTGGAATCATCACTTACATATTCACGCAAAACGGATAAAACTGCTTCTTCTTTCACATCACAAAAATGAATCACTATGCTAAATTCATTTGCCTGTGAGCCATCAGGTTTAATATTAAAGTCTGTTTCTGATGGCTCAATATCTCTTTCCGATAGGGATTTATCTAGCAGAAGCCTTAAGGCAAACATTAGGTTCGTCTTGCCAACGTCATTTGCCCCTATAACAAGAGTGCTTTTTCTAAAAGCGATTATCGCGGACTCAAAGTTTCTGAAATTAGTGATTTCTACTTTTTCTATCTGCACTTACTTACCCTTAAGATGAGAACTACTTAACTTGACAAATTCGCGTATGCGCCTGTTCTATAACAACTTAATATCGACCCAACGGGGCGTTTTTCTACCAGGTGCGGGGTCGTTTTCATTCTTTTTTCAATTGATAACAAATTTACCCGGATAATACCAGAAGTGGTCTGAAATAAACTTATACATCGAGTGGGTTCACTACAAAAATGAACCAATGGGTCGTTTTCCTGACTATGGGAGAAACTTGTTAACACTTGGGTATTTGAATAGTGATTATCGTTGTTGGGAACAACCTGTTGTTTAGCATATTTCCAGATGCACGATTGATTACTTCACGGTAAGAGCGGACAAGAATCTGTCTGCAAAGCATTCAAAAACTAATCCTGAAGGATGACTTGTTACATCAAAATAAAAAACAGGGGCATTCTCCACCACCGGCTTATTTGCAAAAATAATCGCCAAGGTAAATAATTGCTCGCTAATCTGCCGCTTAGTGTGTAGCAACCTGAGGGAATAATATGGATATCGTAGCGAACCCGGAAAATGTGATTGAGATCTGCAAGATTGCCCTCGATGCAATGAAAGCGGCGAAGTCGGATTACATAAATACTGTTTACTCCATGATTGCATCTTTGATAGTGGCCATAGGCTGGGTACTGACCTCAGCAGAGGCCAGGAAATTTATTAACGAGCACAAGCTGGTTTGGAAAGCGCTGCTGTTCGGTTCAGCCTTTATGTGGTTATTCCACATCGTCAACCTGACAGGCATTGCCGACAGAGCAATTAATGCGGCAACTTACGTTAATAATGCCTGTAGCGGGCTGAGTGAATCTGTTTTTGCCGTTTATCAGGTTTTGTGGTGGTGGCCTTGGGCGAGCATCGCATTTAATAGTGTGCTTTTTTCAGGCTTTATCCTCATGGTATATATCATTGGAAATGCTAAAGAGAGCAGGGTTAATGCTTCAAAGGCCGGTGAACAATGTAATTGAATAAGGGCAGGCCATTGGCCTTGCCGGATTCGGTATTCTTTCATTCAAACGCTTCGCACCAATGCCCCAAAGGCTAAAATATTAACAGAAATAGTGGTATCAGTTTTCAGGGTGCGCTACGTCACCCTGATAAAATGGTGTGCACTTTGAGGCGCTGTTTTTCACGGATTTGAGTAACCCAGAAAGTGGCGCTAAGGCGGAATCCAGTAGCGATTGTGCGATGGCGCTTTTGGGATTGGACATACTGCCGTTCAGAGTCTGTTTGATATCGGCGCAACCGGCTTTATCCAGCAAGGCAAAGGTAAAATCGTTAAAGGTTTTGTCGGTGGGGTTCAGCTGACCTTCAAATGCCAGCCGGTATTTATCGGTGGCGATGGCGGTATCTTTGAGCAGTAAGGCACCGTTATCCATTTTACTCTTTAGCTTAAATTGTGGGATCAGGGTTTCGCCACCAGACGCATTCGCGCCACTTCCCAAATCAAATACGTTCGCTGCCAGAATACCTACTGGCCCGGTGATCAGAAAGCTGCCCACGTCTTTCCAGTCACTTTCTTTACTATCTTTAAAGCCTTTTACTATTTTGTTGATATCTACGCCCTGCAGTTTGCCGCCGTCTAAGCCCAACTCGATATTGCCTGACAGTGTTTTTAAAAAGGATTGTGGGTCCTGAAGCAGACCCTGGGCATCAATGAGTCCTGATAATGCCATGGTGCCAGAGGGTTTAACCGGAGAGCTTGGCATAAAGGCGTGAAATTCATCCAGGTTGACCTGACTCTCGTTGATGTCCAGTTGAATACGTGAATGGCCTGCGTCACTGGTAACTTTACCCGCCACATCCAGCTGACTTTTACCTGTGTCCAGTTGCAGTCGGAGATCGCTGATCAGGTCATTGAGCAAGTTCACAGGCTGGCTCAGTTTGCCGCTTGTTTGCACCTCGCCGGAAAGTGTCATCATGCCTAAGTTTTGCAGCGGAAATTGCGGTAGCAAGGCAGCGAAATCTGCCAAAGCCAGCTGACTATCCGCAATGTTTAATGTCAGGTTGGCGTCGCCTTTCGGGTTTTGCAGAGTTCCGGATAAATGCAACCGGGTACGCTCGGTGTTCAGGCTCAGGTTGTCGAGCCTGATATTGTTTTCTGTGGCAGTTATTGTGGTAGCTACCTTACCCAAATTGGCACCCTGAGCCTGCAACTGCGCAACATCCAGTTTCGCGCGGATAGGGGAGTGATCTTTTAAAATGATGATTTCGGATTGTTCCGCAATATGCACATCTTCAAGCTGTAAGTTCAGGTTATTCACTATAAATTGCTGCTGTGCAGAGACATCCTGCAGATTGGCCTTTTCGATACTCAGCTTATGTAACAGCACTCGCTTGACCGGAAGTGTGTTAGCGGCGTTATCGGCTTCGGGCTCAGCCTGAGCCGGACGTGTTGCTAACCAGTCATCCAGCGCCTGCATGTTTATTTGCAGATCAGGAGCGATCAATCGAACCTCGTCAAGGATAATGTTTTTGCTGATGGCATCCATAATACTTGCGTCTACCACCAGGGTACCAATATCGCCATTGACAATCGGGCCGTTCACGCGCAATTGCTTGATGGTAATTTTACCCGGATTGAATAAGCTGTGTTCGATATCCTCGAATGCAATGCTGTGACTTTCGACATCGTTCAGGTAGGGAGTCGCTTCATCTTTAAACCAGTTTGGATCCCAAAATAGTGCGGCTAACAGGAGCAACAGTACAGGCACAACGACGACGGTGGAAACGATCTTCTTAGCTAACGTCATATTGATACCACTCCTTTTTTAAACCGACCCTAAAATTGCTTGTCAGAAAGTGAAGACAACCTATCCGCAGCAAAGTTCCTCTGTTATCTGAGCAGGCAAAAAACCTTGTCTCTCCAGATACAGCTGCCCTTCTTTGCGGGAAAAGCACTTGTGGACTTTGATTTGCGAGGTGTTGCCAAACTGAAGAAAGAAGTCCCCCTGATCGGCACGATTGACTACCCAGACTTCGGAGAGTTGATTACGGCGATCGGTACTTAAACTATTGGCGTACTGTCCGGCGATATTATTGGCGTGAATGTGGCATTGGCTCATATCCACCATGAGCGACCACTTTTTGTTGTTTACCGTTCTGACCGTATCTGCCAGTTCACACATGTAACGCAAATCGATAACCGGGTTCCATTCGCCTTTCAAAATAACCTGAATAACTTTATGTTGCGTGGTGATGGAATAGGTTGGACTTTTCATGGTTGGTGAGTGAGAAAGAGTACACTGCGCAGTGTAAGCCGGATTTGTGACGATATGATTAATCTGGCGTGACTGATACATGTCAATGCTGTTCAAAGATTGAAGCCGTATTGGTTCAACCACAGTTGCGCACTGTCAACGCTGGTGCAGCGCTTCAGGGGAATTTTCGCCTTTTCGATAAAGTGAATAAGATGCGCACCCTGATTCAGGTTGTCCACTATCCAGCACTCCACTACCTGATTGCGCCGGTCCATATGAAATGCCGTTTTTTGTTTAAAACCAAGGGTCTCTTTACTGACAACCCAGCCTCGCATATCTACCACCAATCCCCAGGGAGCGGATTGCATGTTGCGCATGGTGAGCGCCAGTTCGTTGAGGTAAGCCAGGTCAGACTTATTATCCCAGTCCCCCTCAAGGTCTACTTTGATTAACTGCTTTTTAACGATGACCTGATAGGATGGCAACATAATGTAAGAATAATAAAGACGCTGAATATAAATTTACCATAACTGCATATTTAGGAAAGGTGCGGGGTAAAGATATTGCCAATTTCCCCGAGAAACGACGCAATTAAATGTAACGTTTTGTTGAATTTACTAAGCGCAGTGCAATAACGGGCCTACGCCAACAAGGCCTATATCATGCCGATGATGAGGGTTGCCACGCCAAAAACGACACCACACAAAGCAATGTAGTTTTCCGGCTTTTTAATAAACAGAATTATTACACATAACAGACCCAAAGCACCCACCAGATAGTTGGCCTGTTTAGCGAGGAATTGTATTGTGCGCCATGCACCATTGTCCGGGCTTTGTTCAGCTAATTGTTTGATGGAAATTTTGACCTGTGTACTTTCGATTGCTTCCAGGGTAAACCGAAAAGCTTCATTTAACCTTGGATCAGAGACAAACTCGATACTGTGGCCCAGTGTGAAGGTATGAGGGACATTGTTATATTGGGGTTGACCTGGATCTTTCAGGTCAATATGTATGGTTGCCTGGTTATTGTCTGGATCACTGGCATCCAGTTGAAACCAGGTATTGGGCACCGACACCTTAACCGCGTTTGCGTGCCCCTCTGACAAATAGAACTGACACTCAGGAATACAGTTTGCTACATCGGCATCAACCTTGTTGGCCCAAATCACGGCAATTACGACAAGCAAAGTGTACATTGATACTTTCATTTCTCAGTCCTCTTGCCGGGGTAAATGTGTTTGCTGGCAGCTCAGGTTAAAGCCGGTAAATATTCGAACCAATGTAATGTGGCGGCTCCGTGTTGTCAAACGCCTTACAAATCCCTGTAGTGCGATGACTTCGCAGCCACTGTGCTATTAAATGACAGATCGGGTATTGCAGCATTTAAAGGGTTTAATTAAACTTTCAGGTAGCTTAATTAACCGTCCTTATTGGTTGTTTAGGGGGCCGGTTATTACATGGATAGGGTATTAATGAACAAACTATGAGCAAAATGTACGCATGTGTTTTTTTCACTTTTTTGTCTTTGATGGCTGCTAAGACGCTGGCAAATACATTGACTGAGGAGCTGTGGTTTAGTGCTTCATCAGGGGAAGAAGTTCGGGTTTCTTATAGCGTCACAGATGGCGTAAAGTCATTGATAATTTACAACCGGACAGAATTGTCTGAACAAAGAATCATAGAAGAATTTGCTACAGCAGCGCTTAATGATGGGCATTACAACTACCTTCAGGATTTGGAAAGTTCGTTCGATGCTAACGGGAAAGATTGGACAGAAGATAACAACAATCACGTTGCCGATAGTCAGCAAAACTCAGATCCCGATGTTATTATTTTCCGCGAACGTGGCAGTAAATTAGTCGCTGCATGCAGGTTGCAAGCTGGGTTATGTCGGGATATAGCCGATGTTGAGTTTAGCGAGTTTGACAAGGGGTTTGCCATCAATTTTCCGGCGCCTGATCCTTCGGCGACTATGGCAAAGTTGCAGCAACAGTTGCAACTTCAGGCCACCCTGTTTAAGGCTGTGAACCGGCTAAGTTCACAGGCTAATATGGTCTGTCAGGTTCAGGGCAATACTTTGCTTCAGTTAACCTGCCGCGTGGCTGTTTAGCGTATCTTCATTTCCGGTTTGATGTGCTGGATAGAAACGCAATAACCCTGCTTTATCCTGATGCCAAGACAGGCGCCGGAAAAAGCAGGGTTCTTTAGTGATAGTACTGCCCTGTCAGCTCGCTACAAAAGCTGGCAGTATTCGCTCAGCGATCATTTGTTGTGTTGTCTGATCGCGATGATGTGCTGTTACTACTACCACCAGGTTGAGTTCTTTAACGTGCAATATATACATACCGCCGCCGCCCTGGGCTGAAGCTGACGGGTAATGTTTTCCATTGTGATGTAAATCGGTGCCCCAAAAGTAATACCCGTAACCCTGTCTGGACACATCTTTACCACCGCCGTATATATCATCATCGCCGGTGAATATATGACGGCGGGTCGCGTCGCTGAGGTAAGCCGCTGAAATCAGTTGTTGTTCCTGCCATTTACCCTTGTTACTGAACAGCAATCCAAATTTCAGCATATCCCGCGAGGTGATACTGGCTTTCCAGCCAGATTCCGGCAGGCCACTGGCGGCGTTTTTCCAGCTGTAATTGTGAATACCGAGTTTGTCGAGCAATTCTGTTTTAATAAAGTTTTGAGCAGAGCCGGGTACAACCGCATCCAGCACCTGCATGATCAATTGCGGGCCGGTACCATATTTAAACACCTGAGTGTCGTCGCTGATGGGTTGGCTGGTTTCCAGAATGACCTGAACTTCCTGTTGCCCCTTGAGCTTCTCCGGATTGTCATTGATTTGCTGCCATTGCTCTTCACTAATAGTGATCCCGGTGGTCATGGTCAGGGCATGGCGAAGGGTGACTTTCCCTGCGCCATCTGCTAACCGGGCGTGATCCAAATCCTTGAGAAAACTGATCACCGGTTTGTCCAAATCCGCCATCGACAAATAACCCAATTGTATTGCACGACCAACGGCCAGTGAGGTGTAACTTTTGGTGGCAGAAGATTGCGGGTGCGATAAGTCGATTCGGCCGCGCCGGTAATAAGATTCAAACAGCAACTCTCCCTGATGTGCAATTAGCAAACTGTCCAGTTGACCGTGCTTTTCTTCTGCAATTTCTTTGGCCAGTTTAACAATGGCCGCGTTATCGCCGAGGCGGGAGCTGAGGTTGCCGACGGCTATGCCATCATTAAGGTTTTCCGGACTGGCACTGATGTAGGCCTTTTCGAGTTCCGGAATATCCATGAATCTCTGATTGAGTTCTGGCTCTCGCCAGTGTTTGATTAAGGCTTCTTCTGCGGTGGCTCTGGGGGCCCCTGACGAATCTATCCCTGAACCGGCAAGTGCGAAGTTGCAGATCATACTGATAGTGGTGATTGTGAATAAGTGGCGGATTTTTGTTTTCATGTCTGTCCTTTAAAATTCGGACTCCTCAGCCAGGTGCTGAGTCGTGGTTATTGATCTCATCACCAGTCTGTCGTAATTACCCCGTAAAACATGATAAAACGCTGACTTGTCGCTGATTTTTTGCTGATAAGCGGAAATCATATTCTTCTCTGCCGGTGATAGTGGTAACGTTGGTATCTTTGGGACGAGCCTGGCGTCAGAGGGGTTATGGCAGAACAATATTGGTTGGGCGGGTTTTTTATTGATCTTTCCCGGAATCAGATCACCCACAATAACGAAACACTGACACTGCCGCCGAAAGTATTGGCGGTGCTGACCTATCTGGCGGAACATCAGGGCAAAGTGGTAAGTCAGGACGACCTGCTGGACAACATCTGGAAAGATACCGTGGTGTCTCCCAATACGCTGCAACGCTGTATTGCCCAACTGCGCAAGGCATTAGGTGATGACAGCAGACAACAGCACATCATTAAAACCCATGCCAAAAAAAGGTTACAGCCTGGAATGCAGCGTTAGTTGGCAAACGGGGATTTCGCCACAAAGCAGCCATGACCAACACAGTGATACACTGACTGAAGACGTTGTCGTCAATGGCACGCAGGCTGCTACAACCGATGATGAATCTTCAACCTCTTCCGGCAAGCCTGCATCCCCTTCTTCAACCCATAGCATACGTCAAAAACGAACCGCACTATTCGCGCTGGTGGCTTTACTGCTGATTGTGGGCACGTTGCTAACAAACCGTTTCTGGACTGAGTCAGAGCCCCGGTTTGCTATTGATAATATTCGCGCGCTGACTTCAACAGACAACCGGGAACTGGCCAGTGTTTATTCACCGGATGGCAAATACATTGTGTTTAAACGTTATCCGGAAGTGCTGTGCGTGAACAACCTTTGGGCAAAGAACAGAGAAACTCAGGAAGAGTTTCAACTGACCCAGGAGGTTGGGGCATTTGATAGTGCGGCGTTTTCAGCCGATGGTAAAACCCTGGCGTTTGTAAAAGAGGTGGATTGCAGAACACCCATTACGCAAAACAGCTGTTTTAAGCTGCAAAGCATAAATTTTGAACAGGCCCTCAGGTCGCCACAGCGTCCGGAAACACTGATGGAGTGTAAAAATACTGAAATTCGCACAGCCCGCTGGCTGAATAGTGATGACATTGCCTTAATGCAGAAACATGAGGGCCGCTGGCAACTTATTAGCTATTCCATCCAGGAAGACAAAAGCAGCACTTTGTTTGCACCTGAATCAGGCAACCTGATTGCCTATGATTATTCACCGGCACTAAATTTGTTGGCACTGTCGCGTATCGATAGTGATGGCAAGGCGTATATCGACATGCGCAATCCGGACGGAGAATTGGTGTCCAGCCATGCGATCCAATTGCCGGATAAGATTGCAAAATATCGCCCGATTTATCCGCGTTTTTCGGCTTTGGATGAGTTATTGCTATTTAGCACCGGCAGGCAACTCTTTAGCCTGTCTCATAAGGGCCAGGTGGCGCGCATTACTGTGCCACTGGATGAGGCTATGGGGACACCGGTATTTCATCCGGATGGCAAACATATGCTGGCCATTAAAGGCTTTTACGACAGTGATATTGTGTTATTGCCTGGCCCGTTCTCAGACAACACACCCGGTAATATTACCCGGCAACAAATGCTTGATGAGACGCTGGCCCGCTCTACATTGGAGGATGAACAGGCCAGATTTCAGCCTGAGGGGGATTGGATTGCCTACGTTTCCAACCGCTCTGGTGCGGCGCAGATCTGGTTAACCGATGGCGAAAGAACAACACAGCTTAGCCAGTTTCCGTTAGATACCTTTATCCCCAGTTTTGTCTGGGCGGCTGACGGGCAAAGTGTGTTAGTCAGCGCGTCCTACGAATTAAAGCGCATTGAACTTAATGGTCGCGAAACTGAGATCCAGCTTCCCTATCCGGTGACCGATCTTTTTCACTGGGATAGTGCCGGGCAAACGGTGCTGGCCATGGCCCAAATTCAGGGCATCAGTCGGCTGGTGGAAATAGACCTGGATAAACTTAGTGTACGTGTAGTGAATAATAAAAAGGTGATTTGGGCACAAAAAACCGACGATGGCAAAATCATTTATCTGGATAACCTGGACCGCTTTTGGCAACCGGGTCCCGCTGAGGATCAGCTTATCCCAATCGAAAACGGCACAGGTCGGCACAAACACTTTGTGGTTCGTGGCGAGCAGATATACAGCATCTATCGCGACTATCAGCTGTGGTTTTATAATCTGCAAGACAATAGTTCAGGCATTATTGCCCAATTGCCGGATACCGTTGATTACATCACGGATATTAATGAGCAACAGATGTTACTGACCTTACGTGTCGCAGCCCGCAAGGACGTGGTGGAGCTGACACTGCAGTGAGTCGGTTTTAGAACTGCCGGTCATTACCAACAAATCAGAAGTTTAAAAAACTCGGGTAAGCTGTTTACTATTATTGAGCCACAGTAGCGTATTGTATCACCCACAAAAAACCCGGCAGGCGCCGGGTTTTTCATAGTTAGCTTAAGTAGCTGGGTCGCACTACATCATGCCGCCCATGCCACCCATGCCGCCCATGCCGCTCATATCTGGCGCAGGCGCTTCATCTTTAGGTGCATCAGTGATCATACACTCGGTAGTGATCATCAGGCTGGCGATAGACGCTGCGAATTGCAGAGCTGAACGCGTAACCTTAGTTGGGTCAAGGATACCCATTTCGATCATGTCACCGTAAGTGTCGTTACCCGCGTTGTAACCGTAGTTACCTTCGTGGTTCTTAACTTCGTTAGTAACAACAGAAGCTTCTGCACCGGCGTTAGAAGCGATTTGACGCAGAGGAGATTCCATCGCGCGCAGTGCCAGGTTTACACCGTGAGTCTGGTCTTCGTTGTCACCAGTCAGGCCTGCTAATTTAGCAGCAACACGAACCAGAGCAACACCACCACCAGGTACTACACCTTCTTCAACGGCAGCGCGAGTAGCGTGCAGTGCATCTTCTACGCGAGCTTTCTTCTCTTTCATTTCAACTTCAGTGGCTGCGCCAACTTTGATTACTGCTACACCGCCAGACAATTTAGCCAGACGCTCTTGCAGTTTTTCTTTGTCGTAGTCAGAAGTAGATTCTTCGATTTGACCACGGATTTGCGCGCAACGACCTTTGATGGCTTCTTCGTCGCCAGCACCGTCAACAACAGTTGTGTTGTCTTTGTTGATAACGATACGCTTAGCAGTACCTAAATCTTCCAGCGTGGCTTTTTCCAGCTCAAGACCGATTTCTTCAGAGATTACAGTACCGCCAGTCAGAGTCGCGATGTCTTGTAACATAGCTTTACGACGGTCACCGAAACCAGGTGCTTTAACCGCAGCAACTTTAACGATACCGCGCATGTTGTTAACCACCATAGTGGCCAGTGCTTCGCCTTCTAAGTCTTCAGCGATAACCAACAGCGGCTTAGAGGCTTTAGCAACAGCTTCTAATACTGGCAGCAATTCACGGATGCTGGATACTTTTTTGTCAACCAACAGAATGAAAGGGTTTTCCAGTTCAACAGTACCGTTGTCCTGGTTGTTGATGAAGTAAGGAGACAGGTAACCGCGGTCGAATTGCATACCTTCAACAACGTCCAGCTCGTTTTGCAACGCCTGACCTTCTTCAACAGTGATAACGCCTTCCTGACCTACACGGTCCATTGCTTCAGCAATGATGTTACCTACTTCTTCGTCAGAGTTTGCAGAGATAGTACCTACCTGAGCAATTGACTTGCTGTCTTTACAATCTGTAGACAGGGATTTTAATTCTTCAACCGCTGCAGCAACAGCTTTGTCGATACCGCGCTTAAGATCCATTGGGTTCATACCCGCGGCAACAGACTTAAGACCTTCAGTTACGATAGATTGCGCCAGAACAGTGGCAGTAGTAGTACCGTCACCCGCTTCGTCGTTAGCTTTAGACGCAACTTCTTTAACCATCTGTGCGCCCATGTTCTCGAACTTGTCTTCCAGTTCGATTTCTTTGGCTACAGATACACCGTCTTTAGTGATGGTAGGTGCGCCGAAAGACTTGTCTAAAACAACGTTGCGGCCCTTAGGACCCAAAGTAACTCTTACTGCGTTTGCCAGAACGTTAACACCCGCCAACATTTTTGCGCGAGCGTCATCTGAGAAGCGAACTTCTTTAGCTGCCATTTTAATTTCCTCTAATTATGCTTAGTTGATGGGGTTGTATTATTCGACGATTGCAAGGATGTCGCTTTCGCTCATGATAAGCACTTCTTCGCCATCCAGTTTTTCAGTTTTAACGCCGTATCCATCATTGAAAACAACGATGTCGCCAACTTTTACGTCAAGTGCGCGAACTTCACCATTGTCAAGAAGGCGACCGTTACCAACAGCGATAACTTCACCACGAGTGGATTTTTCTGCAGCAGAGCCAGTTAAAACGATGCCGCCAGCAGATTTAGTTTCCTGCTCGTGACGCTTAACGATAACGCGATCGTGTAAAGGACGAATTGCCATCTCAAGATCTCCTGATAAGTCTTGTTTAAGTCAAATAAGTACCCAAATGGGCGGTTATTTTAACCACTGTGCCAATTGGCAAAGTGGCATGTTGTTTATGTCTGCCTGCCTAGATGGGGGTCTCAGAATCGATCTCAAGGACTTTTTTTTAAAAAAAGTGAAATTTTTGTTTATTTGTCGCAATTCGTCGTATCAAAGTCCGAAAAACACCCTGTCAAAGCGGAATAATCAGGGGCAGTGCCAATATTCAGGAATCAATAACCATGAAGAAAAATCTTGCGATATTAATGTTTGATCAGGTGGAAGTGCTGGACTTTGCCGGCCCTTTTGAGGTGTTTTCAGTAGCTAATGAATTACATGACTATGGGCTGTTAAATGTGCTCACTGTCAGTATTGATGGCAAAGATGTGTGCGCAGTGAATGGTTTGAGAGTGGGTGTAGACTGCAGTTTTGCCAGTTGTCCAGATGATATTCATTATCTTGTGATACCAGGTGGCGACGGCACCAAAGCGATATTTCAGCTTCCCGAATATCAGTGCTGGGTAAAGCAGCGGTATCAGCAGGCGGAACAGGTGTTAACCGTGTGTTCCGGTACGCGGTTGTTAGCCGGTATGGGGTTGTTGTCAGGAAAACAGTTCTGTACACATCAGGAAGTATATCCACAGCTAGTGGCGCTGGCCCCCGATGCATTTCCTCAGTCACATTTGCGCTACGTGCGCGCTGGCAAACTGCTGTCTGCAGGCGGTATATCGGCTGGTATAGATGCCGCGCTGGATTTACTTAAGGACATTACCAGTGCAAAGGTGGCCAACAAAACCGCAATCTACATGGAGTATCATCGCAATAGCGCGGACTGCGGGATGGATTTTGGGCGCGACTGATTTAGTCAGCGCGTCTTGTATTTCATCTGAAATTTTTGCTTATCTCAAACGGGCGTGTTAAATCGGGGCTGAAATATTGCAAAAAATGCAATGTTCTACCGGTATTTATATTGTTCTGGTTCAATCACCGAATAAACGGGACAGGCTTCATACTAAGCTCGACATTCTTGTAGTACATTTTTGTTCCGCTTTTAGAACAAAAAAATGGACTAACTAACAATGAAGCTCAAATTTAAAATCGCCACAACCGTCCTGGTATTTCTATATATCATTGTATCTTCTGTCTCTGCTTCGGACCTGGATTTAAGTCTCTTCAAGACTAAAAAAGTGAATGAAAGCTTGTATGTGATGACTCAGGACTATGGCGATGCATCAATCAATTTTGCTGCCGTAGTCGGAGAACACAGTGTTGTACTCATCACTACCATGATGAAAGAGTTCTCTCCCCACGTTGAAGGGCTTATTAAAAAGGTAACTGATAAACCCATCCGACATGTCATTAGTATTGATGGCGACTACTACCAATATTATGGCAGCAGATATTTTGTAGAGCGTGGCGCAACATTCATCGCTCATAAAAACCTTATCCCGAATGTGTTTGAAAACAGGATATTAGTGGATAAACCCTATCGGTTGGATGTAGGTACAGAGAAACTTTGGGTTATTCCAACCAAAGCTCACACTACTGATCATGTCATGGTCAAACTTGAAAATAGCAATGTCATTTTCGCAGGTGACGCGTTAAGTTTTGACTGGATTGTCTATTCTGGCCCCAACGGTCCCGATGAGCATATCGCAGCGTTAGATTTGATCCTGGCTCAGGGAGACGAAGAAACCATTTATTACCCAGGGAACTGGACGGCAGAGGAGTTTGGCAACAAAGCGGATATGGGAGAGTTGATGGCAACCTACGGACTATTTGTAGAAAAAGTTAAATCGCTTCATAAATCAGGACTCAAACCGACAAAAATTGCCGAAAGCCAGGATATTCACAACTTACTGAAACCGCTAAATGATTACCAAAGGCTCAGCCCATATACCATACATTTCGTCAAAGATGTGTTGGGAATCGTAGATGAAAGCTAGAGATTATTAAAATTCATTGCTGTGACAATGACGGCCAGGGGTAAACCCCTTTGCTGTTCACGGTGCGATTGTGTAGTGGGATAATCTTGCGGTTATTGAGGTTGGCTCTTTCGATGGCGCCGTTTTCAATTGTATCGAATAAAATATCAAAAGAACCATCGTCAATACTGGCCAGAATGCCTTTTTCGATTGTCTCGGCCAGTGCCCGGTTGTTTTTGTGTACGAAAAAGAAGATGTAGGCAGGGTAGGCAAATGCCAGCTGTTGTTCCACTACCAGGCCGTGTTGCTGGTGCTGTTGGGCCTCTCCCCACACTTCCAGTATTGAGCGCGGGAAGTAGTCGGCCCGACCTTTTTCCACCAGTTCAAACATGGCGTCGTAGATCTCAACGCCTTCTACCCTGAATCCATTGTGTTGCAGCACTTTGATATCTGGCCAGTCGTGACCCTGCACAGCCAGGCGTTCTTGTTGTAACCCTGACAGTGACATGTCTTTGCTGAAACGATGTTGGTTTTGAGCAGAAATTAAAAATATGCGATAGCCAAACAAGCCTTTATAAATGGGGATTTTGATGGCCCGAAGCTTTTTTTCTCGTTCAATGGAAGTCATGCTCCAGGCCACATCCAGTTCAATATCTTGTGATAACAGCACCAGTGCGCGCCCCTGTTGAATCTTTATGCCGGACTCAGTGAGGTGATATTGGTTATCCGGTTGTCCCTTTTTGAGGGCCATTTTTAGCAACGCCAGCGGGTATCCGTCAGAAAATGACTGATGAGGATAGGTAAGGAAAAGTTCTTCGGCGATGGCACTATTGACCATCAGCACAAAGAACAGTGCGAAATAGCGACGCATGTCAGGGTAAAATATTTGGTCTTTTCATAGTGCTAATTAAAGACCAGTTTCAATGATTTTTCATTGGTACTTTAGTACAAGGCACATGAGTTTCTAATCGTCTTTGCGCTGATATTCGCCTTCGATCACCGTTGGATCTTGCGGTTTGGATGACTGATACCGGGACTGAGTTTGTTGATGTTGCTGAAACTGCGCCTGCTGAAAACCCCCGGCGCTGTGCATGACCACCCGATGACCCAGATTCGCCATCAGATACCTTGCAATGAGCGGGCGGGTGAACGGTGTGGCAAACAGAAACCCGATGGCATCAGTAATAAATCCTGGCGTTACCAGCAACACACCCGCAACTAACAATAGCAAACCTTCCGCCATTTCCTGGCCGGGCATTTCACCACTGCGCATTTTGAGTTGAGCGTTCGTCAGGGTTTGTATTCCTTCCTGACGCACCAGGTGGGCACCCAAAAAGGCTGTGATAATGACTATGGCGACGGTATTCCAGCCACCAATTATTTCTCCAACATTGATCAGCAAGGCTATTTCAATAATGGGTAAAATCGCGAATAATATGAAAAGTTTTGCAAACACGTTCGTCTCTTTTGGCCTACGCTTTATCCCTATAGACATTGAGGCTCTGAATAAAAACTCAATGCTATGTTATGTAACCAAGTTTGTATCCCTGTTTTTTCTTGAGCATGAAATATGATCTCAGGAGTACAGGTCTTTAGGAGCTATTATGTCAGATTTATGTGTTGTTTTGTGTACTTGTCCTGATAAATCCCATGCACGCGACATTGCTTGCAAAGCCATTGAGGCGAACCTGGCGGCCTGCGTGAACATTGTGCCCGGGATTTTGTCGGTATATCGTTGGCAGGGTAAGGTACAGCAAAATTCTGAGTGCCAACTGGTACTTAAAACTCATAAAGAGGCTGTGGCTGCCTTGCAGAAACTGGTCTTTAAAACGCATCCCTATGATGTTCCTGAGTGGATTGTGTTAAATGCCGATGCTGCAGGTGATGAATATGAAAAGTGGATAAAAAGTACGGTTAAATGAGCAATAACAAGCAGTTTGTTTTAATTTTTTCAGTCATTTTAATGGTGTTGCAGCTGTCCTGGTTGCAACCCTCCCAGGCCCTGCAATTTGATACTCAGGTAGACGATTTATTCTCTGAAGAGCCCGAGTTTTTGCCCGTCGATGAAGCCTTTATCTTTGAGTTTGATCAACAAGATGAGCAGCTGATATTAAGCTGGCAGATTGCCGAGGGCTACTACCTGTATAAAAAGCAATATAAATACGTTGCCAGGGACGTCACCGTAACTGATGCCGTGTTTGTTACTGAACATCAGCAAATCGAAGATGAGTACTTTGGCATATCCGATGTGTATTTTGAACAGTTAGAAATTCGACACGATATTCAATATGCCAAACAGGACGGGGTGTTCAAGGTCCGCTATCAGGGCTGTGCAGAAGCCGGTTTGTGTTATCCACCCACCACTAAAGTGGTTTATCTGAGTGCGGTTGCTGGTGATGCCGAACTGGCTAAAGCGGCTCAATCTTCTGAAGCTATGGAGTCTGAAACTGGTTCCGTATCTGAGCAATTTGAACTGCAAGCCATGTTATCCGGCGAGCAACCACTGGCAATGACATTACTGCTTTTTGTGCTGCTGGGTGCGGCGCTGGCCTTTACCCCTTGTGTGTTTCCTATGTATCCCATTATTTCCAGTATTGTGGTGGGGCAGGGAAAACAGGTTAAAACTTCCAGGGTGCTGACATTATCATTCTTTTATGTTCAGGGTATGGCCATTACTTATTCCCTGATCGGGTTGGCGGTAGCCAGTGCCGGTGTGCAGTTTCAGGCGGCACTGCAGGCAGACTGGATTTTAATAACTTTCACCGTCATCTTTACCGCATTGGCACTGGTGATGTTTGGTGCATATGAACTGCAACTGCCTTCAAGCTGGCAGGTAAAACTGAATAGCATGAGCGCTCAACAAAAAGGCGGCAGCTTTGTGGGCGTGTTTATTATGGGCGCAATTTCCGGGCTGGTGGCTTCCCCCTGTACTACTGCACCGCTGACCGGCATATTGCTGTTTATTGCCCAAAGTGGTGATTTGTTACTGGGCTTTACGGCGCTATACGCTCTGAGCATTGGCATGGGCATCCCGTTGATTATCTTCGCTGTAACCGGTGGTAAGTTGCTGCCTAAAGCGGGCAACTGGATGAACATTGTGAAAGTCGCTTTTGGCTTTATGATGCTGGCCGTCGCGTTATTATTCCTGGAGCGCATGGTAGAAAATCTCTGGACCAACCTGGCCTGGGCTGCGGTGGGATTAGCCATGTTTGGCTATTTTTATGTGATGAATCAAAACAGTACAGCAAGCTTCTGGAAAGGTGTGCGGATTGTGGTGATTTTCCTGGGTTTGTTTGCATCTGCGCTGTGGGGCTGGCAACAAATCCAGCTGGCAACGGGCTTAGTTAATCATTCCGACGGGACGGCGACTGCAGCCAAAGCCCATCCCGAGTTTCTGATTGTGAAAGACCTGGCCGACTTCGAAGCCAAGCTGACGCAAGCCAATCAGCAAGGTAAATCTGTGATGATCGACTTATACGCCGACTGGTGTGTGGCCTGTAAAGAGTTTGAGAAGTACACCTTTACCGATGCCGGAGTACAGGATGCCCTGTCGAATACCGTGTGGATGCAAATTGATTTGACCGACAATACACCGCAATCGCTGGAGTTTCAGGAAAACTTTGCCATTTTAGGGCTACCCACCATCTTATTTTTTGATGAGCAGGGCAATGAGCTGGACAGCGCCAGAGTTACTGGTTTTATGAAGGCCGATAAATTTGAAGCGCATGTGCGCAATGCGCTGTAGCTCATAACTATTTGACTTGCAGGAGATACTGGCGGGGCGACTCGCCAGTGGTCAATTCACAAATCTCTGTATGACACGCCACCCTGTTTAAATAAAGCTGTTCTGCCCGCTTTGCTATTTCCGAGACACTATTAATTTAAGTCAGTCGGTAAACGCTGGCGACCAGTATGGTTACTACACACCATCCCAAGCCGATACTCAATGGCAGAAAACCAATCACTACGCCGACTTTAGATAAGGTGTCTTCACCGACAATATCCGGTTTTATGGCCTGCAGAATAAAGCCAAACGGGTTGTAAATGGCACCAATCAGGGTCAGCCATAAAATGAGTGATGGAGGATTGATTTGCAACTGCAGCAGCACCAGAAAAACCACAAAGATAATGGCAGACATGATCAGATAATCGATGTGAGAACGCACCAGATCCCGGTAATTAGGAAATACCTTTTTTACCCAGCGCCATTTCAGGTAGCGGGCGGCAGTCAACAACCAGGCCTCCAGTAGTGCCATAATCAGACAAACCGAGGCCGCAACCGGCAGCAGGAATAAATCTGTCGTCATTTATTGTTTGTGCAGCGACAACAGTGTGCTGCTCTGGTTTGCCAATGGACGGGCAGACAATATTTTATAATAGCCTGCCACTGAGTTTCCCATATTGATCTGGTAGCGTGGACTGTCCTTTACATGAAATACGCTGCTGATCGCATCGTTGGGCAGTTCGAGTTTAAGTAACTCTTCATAAGCTCTGCAGGACAATACGGCGACGTTTTGTCCTTCGATTTCCAGTTGCAACTTGTCGTTATTCATCCGCTTATCCGATTGTGTTTACTTGGTGCCAAATATCTTATCACCGGCATCGCCAAGGCCTGGCAAAATATAGCCGTTATCATTTAAACGCTCGTCTATGGCGGCGGTATAAATGTCAACATCGTCGTGGATCTGTCGAACATTATAGATACCCTCAGGTGCTGCCAGTAACACCAGACAGGCGATAGAAGTACAGCCTTTATTTTTGAGCAGGTCGATGGTGGCATTCATAGTACCGCCGGTGGCCAACATGGGATCTAAAATAAGTGCGGTGCGTTGCTCAACATCTTCAATAACTTTGTCGAAGTAGGGAACCGGTTGCAGGGTTTCCTCGTCACGATAAAAACCCACCACACTGATTTTTGCCGTGGGCACCAGGTTCATTACCCCATCCAGCATACCTAAACCTGCCCGCAAAATCGGCACCAGGGTGATTTTCTTGCCGTGAATTTGTTGTACCTGGATTGGTTCGCCACTCCAGCCGGTAATTTCGGCGTTTTCTGTGGGCAGATTACGGGTGGCTTCATAAGTCAGCAAACCGCCTATTTCTCCGGCCAGTTCCCGAAAGTTTTTGGTGCTGATGTCTTTGGTTCGCATTAAACCAATTTTATGCTCGATAAGGGGGTGTTTAATGTAATGGACTGGCATAGTGTTGTTTTCCGTTGTCTGGATTTTTATAAGTGTACTTTAAACCGATTCTGTTGCTTTTGAAATGTCATTAAATTGTCTTCAAAAAGAAATGACTTGCTAAGAAAATGCGCTAATCTTCGCAGATTAGACCAGTAAAATGCTGCCTTTTCTGCAATTTTACCTATAATGGAGCGAATTATAGGATATTGCGAAACTGATCGCTCATTATTTAACCTGTTTTTATGTTGCGTCTGACATAATTGTTTCATACTGTTAAATATTAAGTGTTTTCGACGACGTTTGATGATTTTTAGTCTATAAATTCAGTATTCGCAGCAAACTAAGAAAAAATTACTTTGAACATACTATTGCTTAACGGTCCCAATTTAAACATGTTAGGTAAGCGCGAGCCGGAAGTTTACGGCCATCGCACCTTGTCTGATATTGTGCAGGGTTTACAACAGGTTGCCAGCGACAACGGTGCCATTTTAGCGCACCTGCAATCCAATGCTGAGCATGAGTTGATTGACAAAATTCACGCCGGTTTCGGCAAAACCGATTTTATCATTATCAACCCTGGTGCTTTTACCCATACCAGCGTCGCGCTGCGCGACGCGCTGTTAAGTGTGTCTGTACCTTTTATCGAAGTACACCTGTCTAACGTCCATGCCCGCGAGCCTTTTCGTCATCATTCTTATCTGGCTGATGTCGCACAAGGCGTGATCTGCGGTTTGGGTGAGCAGGGATACCACTTCGCCCTACAAGCTGCATTGCGCCATGGCAATGTGCAACATTCATAACAAACAATTAAATTGATTACATAGAGAGTCAACAATGGATATACGTAAAGTTAAAAAACTGATTGAGCTGGTGGAAGAGTCCGGTATTGCTGAATTGGAAATTACTGAAGGTGAAGAATCTGTACGCATCAATCGCGGTCACAGTGGTGGCGCTTATATGGCGGCTCCTATGGCTCAACCGATGGCCCATGCCCCAGTTGCTGCACCGGCTGCGCCTGCCGCCAGTGAGCCAGCTGCACCCGCAGCCCCAACAGGCCATACGGTTCGCTCCCCAATGGTGGGTACCTTCTACCGTTCTTCTTCACCTGGTACGCCAGCGTTTGTTGAAGTAGGGCAAAGCGTATCTGTGGGTGATACCTTGTGTATCGTTGAAGCCATGAAGATGATGAACCAAATCGAAGCCGATAAGTCGGGTGTGGTTAAGCAAATCCTGGTGGAAAATGAAGAGCCTGTAGAATTCGATCAGCCTCTGTTTATCATCGAATAAGAGGCAAGCTCATGTTGGATAAAGTTCTTATCGCCAACCGGGGTGAGATTGCACTGAGAGTATTGCGGGCTTGTAAAGAGCTGGGCATTAAAACAGTGGCCGTACACTCGACGGTAGACCGAAATTTAAAGCATGTGTTGCTGGCCGATGAGTCTATCTGTATCGGAAAGGCAGCAGCTCAGGAAAGCTACCTGAACATTCCTGCCATTATCGCCGCCGCAGAAGTCACTAACTCAATTGCTATTCACCCGGGATACGGCTTTTTGGCGGAAAACGCTGATTTTGCTGATCAGGTTGAGCAAAGCGGCTTTATTTTCATTGGTCCCAAAGGCGACACTATTCGTCTGATGGGTGACAAAGTGTCAGCCATCAATGCCATGAAAAAGGCCGGTGTTCCCTGTGTACCGGGTTCTGATGGGCCATTAACGGACGACCAGGATGCGAACAAAGCTCACGCCCGACGCATCGGTTACCCCATTATTGTTAAAGCTGCCGGTGGTGGTGGTGGTCGCGGTATGCGGGTGGTGCGCTCTGAAGGTGAGCTGATCAACGCCATTGCAACTACCAAGGCGGAAGCCAAAGCGGCCTTTAACAACGATGTGGTTTACATGGAGAAATTCCTGGAAAACCCACGTCACGTTGAGATTCAGGTACTGGCCGATGGTCAGGGGAATGCGATCCACTTAGGTGAGCGGGACTGTTCTATGCAGCGTCGTCACCAGAAAGTCGTGGAAGAAGCACCTGCGCCAGGAATTACCCCTGAAATGCGCGCCAAAATCGGTGAGCGTTGTTGCCGTGCCTGTGTGGAAATCGGCTATCGCGGTGCCGGTACTTTTGAGTTTCTGTACGAAAACGGCGAGTTCTACTTCATCGAAATGAATACCCGTATTCAGGTAGAGCACCCGGTTTCAGAAATGATCACCGGGGTTGATTTGATCAAACAGCAACTGCGTATTGCCGGTGGTTTACCGCTGTCTATTGACCAGTCGCAAATCAACATCAAAGGTCACGCCATTGAGTGTCGTATCAACGCTGAAGATCCGAATACCTTTATTCCTTCTCCGGGCGCAATAGATATGTTCCATTCGCCAGGTGGTTTAGGGGTGCGTTGGGATTCCCACATTTACGCGGGCTATTCAGTACCACCTAACTATGACTCCATGATCGGTAAACTGATCACCTACGGCGAAAGTCGTGATGTGGCCATCGCCAGAATGCGTCATGCACTGGACGAACTGGTAGTGGAAGGAATCAAAACCAACATTCCACTTCAGAAAAAAATCATGGCAGATGAAAGCTTTGGTGCCGGTGGTACCAACATTCATTACCTGGAGAAAAAGCTGGGGATTGGCGGCCATTAAGGCAACCTTTATAAGCGATTCAAAACGGGCCGGATGGCCCGTTTTTGTTTGTGTGAATAAGTTCTTATAGATTTTCCGGAGTAGTTAATGGCCTATTTTTATCTGGCAATTGCAATTGTCGCTGAGGTAATCGCTACCAGCGCCCTGAAGGCCTCTGAAGGGTTTTCTAAATCTATCCCCTCTGCTGTAGTGGTTATCGGGTTTGGTATCGCATTTTATTGTTTATCACTGGTATTGAAGACTATCCCCATTGGCATCGCCTACGCCATCTGGTCAGGGCTTGGCATTGTATTAATCTCCATCGCCGGATTGATTTTGTTTGGTCAGAAACTGGATTTAGCGGCCATTGTGGGGATTGTACTGATCATTAGCGGTGTGGTTGTGATGAATGTATTTTCAAATTCGGTGAGCCATTGAGGCGGAATAAGTAAAAGCTATGGCTACCGTGATATTCAGGTTAAGGATAATCGTCCTGTTGTGGCTCACTATGGTCGGCTATGGCGCAGCAAAAATTCCGGATATGCACGAGGACAATGGCTACATTGAACCATTCCAGATGTTCGATAATGTCTATTACATTGGTGATAAATGGGTTTCTTCCTACGCGGTGACAACCTCTACCGGACTGATCATCATTGATACGCTGGAGTTTCCCTATAGCCAATGGCTTCCTCTCAACCTTAAAAAGTTAGGCTTACAAGGTGCACGGGTGAGCCACATTCTGGTGACCCATGGTCACTCAGATCATGTGGCTGGTGACAGCTATTTACAGGAGTTATACGCTGCTGAGGTCACTATTTCCGAGCAGGGTTATGCACTGGCTCTGCAGCAAGCTGAACAAAGCCGCGGTGAGAAGAAGTTCAGGCCGCCTGAAGTGTCATCATTTGTAAAGGATGAAATGAGCCTGCTTATTGTTAATACAAGGTTTAAGTTTTACCTTACCCCCGGTCATACACAGGGGGATATGTCGATTGATTTTATGGCAAGGCATCGAGGGCAATTGTACCGCGTATTTGTCACCGGAGGGCACAGCGCAAATCTTCAAAATAAACAACTGACCAAACTGTTTATAGCCAGCATGTCACGCATAAAAACACTCAGCGCTGAAAGTCCTGTGGTAACCGTCAACCTTGCAAATCATCCCCATAAAAATCATTTATTTAAATCCCGTACGGCGATTAACACTAATGATTTGAAGAATCCGTTTGTTGATCGGGAAAACTTCCTTCAATTTATCGAGCAGCAACAGGCGCAGGCCCTAAATAAGGTGCAGTAATCAGTGAGTAATCAGGTTCCCCACAAGTGACAGTGTAGAGCTGCATTACTTCTTTTTTCCCGGTTAGACGGAGATGGTCCGTTTCTTGTCTTCAGCGTATATGATGATTATAATGGTTAAAAAAAGCACCTGCATTGACAGGGGCTTAACCAAGGACAGAACGTTGACAAAAGGAGAATCATGCAATGAGCCGATTACGGTACCTCATCCTCTTACTAACCCTTCCACTATTTACGCTGGCCCAACCCGATAGCTATCAAAGAGACATCAATGACGTAAACGGAAATGGCATCAGAGACGATGTCGATCGTGAAATAGCGAGTTTGACGTCTGATATCACAGAACAGACCCATTTGAGTTATTACGCATTTTTTCTGTCGCGTTTTATAGAAACTAAAGGCATAAAGCGAGCACAGAGTTTTGCCAATATGGTGGAGCATATGATGTGTCTGAAAACCGAAGAACATCAGATTGAAATCAAGTCTCGTATTCTTGATTCAGAAAATAGCTTTAGTGCTTACAACAGGGCGAACAGTGAAGTTGTCAGGTATATGTGGTTACAGTCGGCTATTGGGTCGAAGAACTGTGCTATTGAACGGTCTCCGACTGACCTTGATTTTTGGCAATTTATCCAGGCTGCTTACGATGAAGATATATGCGACAGAATCAAAAAAAATAACAGATTTTCTGCAGATCCTATGGCTAAACATGATTACGCCAGGTGTATAGACGAAACCCGGTAAGTCAAAATTAAACTAATTAACAGTTGTTGCTGGCTTGTGTGGATATTGGCTATCGCAGTGCCTGGAATGGTATAAGATTGGTTGGAAGCCTGGCCGCCCTCAGGCATTATCTTTACTAGCCATTAATAGGTCAGGAAAACCAGGAGCAACACTATGATTGGATACATCACGTTAGGGACAAATGATGTCCTAAACGGCGGCATCTTTTACGATCAGCTATTTGCCATTTTAGGTGCGAAAAGAGTATACGACCAGGCAAACTGCATTGCATGGGCAAAAGACGACGCGTCTGTCATATTTACCTTGCTGAACCCCGAAAATGGTCAACAGGCCACAGCCGGTAATGGCACCATGATCGCGTTTCAGGCAGCATCACAAGCACAGGTTGAATCGCTGTATTACAAAGCCCTGGAAATTGGCGCCTCCGATGAAGGCGCACCTGGTATTCGTTCCGGTGGTTTCTATTGTGCTTATATTCGGGATCTGGATGGCAATAAGCTCAACTTTCATTTCAATCCCAACGGGACTGAATAAAACCCGCTCAGGTAGCACTAAACAGCAAGCATTTGCAAAGGCCTGACTGCCAGTGTATTTCCAATCCCCCCGGTTTTACTGGTAACCAGGTTGTCACAGAATCCTACGACAATAGGCCGGTGTATTATTGAGTTTAATTTAGGAAAAGTAAGATGATTTTGCTTTGGTTGTTTCTGGGATTGTTGCTGGTAAGCCCACTTATTTTTATTACGCGAAAGCTGCGTGGTAAAAGGTTAGTTCATGTTATGGGAAGTAGCCTGGTGATTGCTGCGCTTATTTATATCGGTTTTGCAATTATCTGGGGGGATACTAAGTGGCTGGCAACCGAGTTTGTTGGGGTTCTTTTATATAGCGCTTTCTACTGGTTGGCTTTGCAGCGCGGACTCGTATGGCTGGCCATTGGCTGGTTACTGCATCCTGCCTGGGATGCTGCACTGCATTTATTTGGCCCGGGAGCACACATTGCGCCTGCCTGGTACGCTTGGGCGTGCATTTCATTTGATGTTGTACTGGCTGCTTATTTGCTGAAAAGAAGCCTGGAAAAACAGCCAATGGCGATCAATACATAGTTTTAGACAGGGCGCGACGATAAAACACCAGGCTCAGCAATAAAATCGCCATAGGCACCAGCATAGTGTAAAAGGCGGTTTGGCCGTCGAACAAATCGAAAACAGTACCGGTGACCAGGCTGCCAAAGGTACCGCCCAGAGCGGAGAAGATCACAATTAAGCCGGTCATACTGGCGTGTTGTGCTTTGGGCAGAGCGCTAAGTACCACTGAGTTAATCGCCGGGTAAATTGGGGCCATAAACAGGCCGATGAGAGGCAGCAACCAGGCGGCGAAAGGTACTGCCTGCCAGCTGGTTATCGCGGCGTCAGGGCGTTCCTGTAGTGTCAGTGGAATGGTCAGTAATAATAGTGCTGCCATGGCAATAACGCAGACCAGCAGAAACACAAACCAGTCAACTTTATTCAGAATAACGCCCGCTGAAAGGCGTCCCACAGCGAGTGAGGCAGCAAAAATGCTGGTGATCTGAACACTGATATTGTTACTCAGTCCCAACACGTCTTTGTTGAAGGTGGGCAACCAGGTGCCGAGTCCTTGTTCAATCAATACATAGAAGAAGGCGCAGCAAACAAACATGACGACGAAGGGTAACCACACCAGCGACAGCATGGCTTTAAAACTGTCAAAACTGGATTCTGTGGTGGTGACCTCCGGTGCCGGAAAGTCCGAGATAAGAACCACAAAAAGTGCAATGGCACAGAGTATTGCCACCAGCCAGTAGACATTGAGCCACTCCGGCGACGCTGGGTTATCAGGATTAATAAAAAAGCTGAATATCCAGTAACCGGACAATACACCCACCATAAAGCAGCCTTCCAGCAGGTTCATTTTCGCGGCGTGTTGGCGGGCGTCATCAGCGATCAGGCCGATACTGGAATAAACCGAAACCTTCACCAATGCGAAGCTGACCCCGACGGACAAAAACAACAACTTAGTCATCAGAAAGTTACCCACTAATGGCATGAGCACTGAACTGAGAGTGACAATAGTCAGGCCGGTAAGCAAGGCTCGTTTAAATCCGAAACGCGGCAACCAGGAGGCCAGTAAAAAGGAGACGATTGCGATGGGTAAATCTTTAAAGCCCTCAAGGGTACTGGCCTGAGTTTTAGAGACATTAAAGGATTCAATGGACTGCAGGATAACCGTGCCCACACTGTTGAGCAAAATGGCAAACACCACGTAGGTACAAATCAGACTCAAAAACACCAGATGTTTAGATTCAGTGGTGGTGGCTTTTACCATAGTTGCTTCTCCAGAAATCCCGCTTAATCATTACATGAGAATTTCTGAATTGCAATCGATTGCAATTGTTATTTTGATGTTAACGTTGAAAATTGCCCGGTTCAGCTACTACTGCGTTTTATCAATTGCGTATCCAGCAGGAAAGATTCCGCCGACTTACCCTCAAGGCGTTCAAATAACAGCTCTACTAATTTTTCGCCGCCTTTGCGGGTGTCCTGGCGAATGGTAGACAGGGACGGGGTCGTATAAGTCGATACTGAGATATCGTCATAGCCTACAAAAGCCACATCTTGCGGAATGTGCTTGCCCGCTTCGCTCAGGGCTTTCATCATGCCCAGGGCAATGGTGTCACTGGCCGCAACGATGGCATCGTAATGAAATTGCTCGTCCTGTAACAGCGATTGAGTGATGGCGTAAGCATCTGAGAAACTAAAGTGCACATCCAGATGGTGACTGTATTGTTTGCCGGCGTCGCGGATCGCTTGCTGGTAACCCTGGTAGCGCTGTGCGGTTTCATAGGACAAGTGTCCGGCAAAGCAGATATTTTTGCGCCCGGTTTGCAGCAAATGTTGGGTCGCCAGCAAGCCACCCTGGTAATTGTCTGTACCCACGGTAACGTAACCCGAATCGGGGGCCACTTGCCCCCAGACTATCGCCGGTAACTCAGGCTTGACCACTTCGGTGAAGTGGGCAATGTCGTCGCCCTGGCCAAATAAGATCACGCCGTCGGCTTTTTTCTGACTGACCAGCTCCGGCACCTTTTCCAGTGATTTTCCCGGATGGGAAGAGAGCAACAAATCATAATTGCGCTTGCTAAGCTCATCGGCAATGACACCCACCAGACTGAGTAAGAAAGGATCGCTGGCGGACTGGTCTTCTTCTGAACTCACAACCAGTACAACGGCGATGGTATAGGATTTTTGAGTACGTAAATTTCGGGCCAGCGTGTTAATTTTAAAACCCATATCCGCCGCGATTTGCTTTATGCGCTTACGGGTTTTCTCGCTGACCAGGTGGCTGTCATTTAGGGCTCTGGATACGGTAGATTCAGAAACGCCGGCGATGCGGGCGACATCCGTGAGGGTGCTGGCTTTTTTTGTCATTAATCCGGTGACCTGGTGAATACTAAAGACACAAACCTGTTTGCGCCCTGTGGACTGTAAAAGACTATATGTAACAACAATCCACTCAAAAATCCAACCGCCAATTAGCGCTGATGGCGCTTTTTATAAAAGGCACGGGATACACCATTAGTCCAGCCGAACCCCGTTTGCACCTGATATTCGCCACCTCCGGCAACGGTGCCCGGTTGAACTACGTCGTATTTTTCCAGCATACAGCCGTGCGTTGCCAGGCAGAGTTCGACATTGCCAAGCCAGGCGTCCATGATTTCATTGGCGAGAGTTTGCTCACCGTAATTTTCCATCGCAATCACCGAAAACCACTGCAGCGGAGCCCAGCCATTGGGGCTGTCCCATTGCTGTGGAGTACTGGTTAAGGTGGTGACCAGGCCACCAGAGTTCAGAAACTCGCCGCGCAGTTTGTTGGCTACCTGCCGGGCCTGATCTGTTGTTGCAATACCCACAAACAGTGGCAGCACACCGGCCAGTGAAAACACCTGTGATGCCCTGTCTTCTGCGATGGCATAATCCATATAGAAGCCCTGACTTTCCTGCCAGAACCAGCGCTGAATAGCTCTGGCGCGTTGTTGTGCCGCTTGTTTGTACTGGCTGGCTTTGTGTTCTTCGGCGAGTAACGTGCTGTAGTGGGCCAGGCTGGTTTCCAATTGCCACAACAAACAGTTCAAATCCACCGGAACTATGTCTGCGGTGCGAATTGTTTCCAGTTTATCCGGCTCTGCCAGCCATCGGGAACTGAAGTCCCATCCGGATTCACAGGCCGCGCGAATGTGGGTGTAGCAGCTGCTACGGACAGTTTCGGGGAGTGCCGATGCCAGTTCTAAATCTTCCCGCCAGGATTCGGGTCTGGGGCCGGTGTGCTCATCCCAATAGCGATTCAGCACAGCACCATCGGACATTAAAACGCAGCGGTGATTTTGCCGGTTCTGTGGAGAAAGGGCATCTGCACCCTGCATCCAGTACCGGTATTCCTGTTCCAGGCTGTCCACCGCTTTTGTCAGGAAGTCAGCTTGTTGCACTGCCGGTAGCTGTGTTTTATTGCTTAACAATAAATCCAGCAACAAGGCCATTATTGGAGGCTGGGTACGTCCCCGATAATAATCGCGATTGCCATTGGGGATACAACCATTGTCCTGTAACAGATACTGAAAATTAAGAAACATATCCAGTACCCATTGATGATGCCCGTCGTGGCATAAACCCAGAGCAGTAAAATAGGAATCCCAGTAGTAAATCTCCTGAAACCGTCCGCCTGGTATCACATAAGAGTGCGGCAATGGGATCAGGGTACTATGAGTTTGTGCATCCGGGTGGCGGTGCAATTTAGGCCACATAGCCTGAATATAATTCAGGGCATCTTGCTGTGTATCGGGCCGCAGGGTTTCGTTATTGGCGTGCGGCACTATAAAATGCTCGGCAACAAAATCCGCCAGTTTGAAATGCGCCGACCGGGATTGCTTAACCCAGTTATTTTCGATTTCAGCGAATGGTAATTTGGGGATGGCATCGGCAAACGTTTTACTGTCAGGAAACAATTCTGATGACTGCACCGCAGTGAACAACTCACTGTTTAAAAACGCGTTGGATGTATTTGTTTTTTCTAACATTTCCATAACAACTCTGGACGCCTTTTGCACTTGTGACCAGCCATTTATCTGCATGGCGTTTGGTCCGGTCGCCCGTATCCCCCTTTAAAATCATATCATCTTGATTGCAGTGTACTGCTAAAATCTTAAAATGCAATCGTTTGCAAAAAATACTTGCAATCGATTGCAATAGATCCTAGATTAACAATTAAGTAACATCTGGGAGCAGAGGATATACACACAATGAGCAACACACGACCCCACAATAATTTGTTAAATTTAAAACAGTCGGCACTGGCCGCTGCGGTTTCACTGGCGATGTTTAGCACAGTATCAGCACAGGAAGCCGAAACCCCTGATGACGGTGCCCAAAAACCGGATCTGTATGAACAGATCATCGTAACCGGTACTGCCAGCGGTAAAGCCGTGCGCAAGGTAGACAGTAGCTTTGCAACTACTTCACTAAGTGCCGAAGACATTAAAAAGCTGGTGCCTAAGTCCACCGCTGACGTATTTAAGGCTATTCCAGGTATCTGGGCGGAAAGCTCTGGCGGTGTATCAGGCGCTAATGTGTTTGTACGTGGCTTTCCAAGTACCGGTGATGCCCCCTTTCTGACTGTTCAGTTGCAGGGTGTACCCGTGTATCAGCCACCCACGCTGTCCTTTTTAGAGAATTCCACGCTGTTCCGTGTGGATGAAACCATTTCATTTATGGATGGCTTACGCGGTGGTCCAAACTCTGTGGTTTCCAATGGTCAGCCAGGTTTAACCACTAACTTTTTGTTAAAAGAAGGCAGCGATGCCACTGAGGGCTTACTCAAGTACACGACATCCAGTTACGATCTGCAACGCCTTGATGGGGTGTTGAGTGGTTCGTTAGCTGACGACTTCTACTATATGATTGGTGGTTATGTGCAACAGAGTTCCGGTATCCGCGATGCCGGTTTCAACTCTGAAAAAGGCCAACAGTTCACCATTAATCTGACCAAAGAGCTGGACAACGGCAAACTAAACTTCTTTACCCGCGTTACTGACGATCACGGTGCCTGGTATTTGCCTACACCGCTGGTGGATGGTGTGGATAACGAGTACACCCAACTGGGTACGTTAAACCGACAGGCGAGTATTCAGTACGGACCTGACGGCACCAGCGAAGCGTTTGATTTTGGCGAAGGCCGTGGCTGGGATGGCTCCATCACCGGTGGCTCGGTGAACCTGGAATTGGGCAATGGCTGGACCTTCGTTGACCGCTTTGCTTTCACCAAAGGCGATGCCGATACGTTAGGACTGGTACCCAATGGTACGCCTAAAACCATTGCGGAACTGGTGGCGATAGGCGAAGACAACGCAGAGCGTTATCAGGATGAGAATGGCAATCTGGTGCCTGTTACCGGCGCGGTCACAGGTACTGAGTATGCGGACAGCACCCTGATCCAACAAGTGGGCCGTTGGGTTGTACGCAAAGAAATCGAAGCCTTCACCAATGATCTGGCTTTAACCAAAGTCGGCGACAATTACGAAGCGTCTTTTGGTTTGTACGCATCTGACTTTTCTGCCAATGACTGGTGGTCTATCGGAAATCAGTCATATCATGTGATTGCTCAGGGCGGTGAAAACCTGACCGGTATCGTGTGTAATGATATGCAGGACAGCTGTGTCGATAACGGTGGCTGGAACTATGATATCAACAGCACCGGTGATGGTAAAACAACCGCCTTTTACGCTGCATTGGATTATCAATTTACCGAGCAGCTAAGCGCGGATGTCGGTATTCGCCGCGAAAATCACGAAATTGAGTATTCTGTAGACGAAGGTCTGGATGGTTCGATTGATAAAGTGGTGCAATACGATGAGTCAGATACCGCCTGGACTTTAGGGGTTAACTATCAGTTTGAGAACAGCAGTGGTGTTTTCCTGCGAGCCAGTGAAGGTTCAAAAATGCCCTATTTTGACGATTTTCGTGACAACTATGGTGCTTATGAAGCCGGCTCAAATTTGATATTTGACGTCAGTCAGTACGAGTTGGGGTATAAGTTGGCGAGAAATAACTATAATTTCTACGCAACAGCGTTCTTCAACGAAAGTGAATCATCGCAAACGCCTTTCCCCAGCGCCCCTTCACAACGCTTTTTTACCGAAGCTTATGGTGTTGAATTGGATGCGGTTTGGTTTAACGACAATGGTTTTTCTGTGACCCTGAATGCAACGTTACAGGAAACTGAGATCACTAAGAGTGATTCCAACCCGGAGCTGGTGGGCAATGAAGCGCAACGTCAACCCGGTTGGCAACTGCGCGCCACGCCAAGTTACGATTTTGAAATCGCTAACTACATGGCTTCCGTGTATGCCAACGTGATTCTGGTAGATGACCGTTTTGCCAACAATGAAAACACCGTTGTACTGGAAGGCTATGAGCAACTGGATCTGGGCTTTACCTTGCTCACAGAGGAAGGGCTTAAGTTTGAGTTGTCCATGCAAAATGTCACTGATGAGGACGCCCTGACCGAAGGTGATCCGCGTAACCCGACGGCACCTAATGGGCGTTATATTATGCCCAGATCTGCCACCTTCAGTGTCAGCTACGAGTTCTATTAAGCTATCCAGGCCGGATATCAGTCCGGCCTCATTGTTGTACGCAAGATTTACAGGTTAGTTTCTGCTCTGGTTTGGGTGTTTTGTTCCACAGCCTTGTTGTTGCTGAAATAAAATTACCGGGCTCAGAGTTGAATTATAACCCGAATGTTAAATTGATTTGTTTCATGTTCGATACCAGCTCCGATAAGCATTTGCTCGCTCAGCGCTTTCTCAGCGAGGTTAATTCGCGGCGCGTGAATGAAGTAATACTGGTGGTCTTACAAACTTCACGCAACAAAGAAGTAACCCGCTGAGGGAGCGTCTTCGATGGGTTTGAAACGCATCCATACGGTGTTGGATGTTCTCGATTTAACCCACTAGACCTTTGAACATCCGCCTTGTCTGAATGCGTTTCAATTCCCACTGAGTAGGGCAAATGCTTATTGGAGTTGGTATAAATGCCCCTTTGCCCCGTCTCTATTGAGTTTGGGGCTTTTTTATTTGTCATTTTGGACTACGCTTAAATGAGTGACATTTGACAACTGACTGATATGAAAATCGACCCGGCACACCTGATCTCTCCGGAGTACCTGGTGTCGGATTTAATCGACATTCCAAGGCTCACCAAGTTACTGGAGTTATATTCTTCAGCGACGGGGATGGTGACGGCGTTGTTAGACCTCGATGGCAATGTGCTAATCGCCACCAACTGGCAAGACTCCTGTACCAAATTTCACCGTCAAAATACCCGTACCTGCGCCAATTGTCTGGAAAGTGATACTGCCCTTGCTGGCCAGTTAGCAGAGGGTCATAAATACAATGTGTACGAATGCAAAAATGGCCTGGTGGATGTGGCGACCCCCGTTGTCATTGAAAATCAACATGTTGCCAATTTGTTTACCGGACAGTTTTTTTTCGAAAAACCCGATTTAGCTACTTTCAGAGAGCGGGCCAGACAGGTAGGGTTTGATGAAGACAGCTACGTCGAAGCGATTGCGCGGGTACCGGTTTATTCAAAAACAGAAATTGAAAGTCATTTTACTTTTTTAGCCACCCTGGCAGAAATGATTGCTGAGTTGGGTATCGCGAATAAAAAAATCAGTCAAATGAACAAAAAGGTGGTCAGGCAAAACGAGTTATTGGCCAGTTCCTTCAATGATTTTATTGCAGTGGCACCCTTAGGTGTCGCAAAAAGTAATGCCAACACCGGGCGAATAGTATTGGCAAACAGTGCTTTTACTGAATTGGTTGCGCTGGACATAGATAAACTGACGGAATACAGCCTGATCGACTTTATTGCTTTTGGTGCTGAAACCCTGACGCGTACTGTTGAGGCGTTGCAAAATTCAGAAACTTTCGGACCCGTCGAAGTGAGGTTGAAAACCCGGGGAGGCACCGGCATAACGGCGTTATTGCACGGTGTTAAAACGGTAGAAGTTACCGGAGCCGCCTGCATCTGGACCATTGTACAAGATATAACATTGAGTAAATTGCACGAAATGAAACTCAATGCCGCTAAAAAACGCGCCGAACAGGCCAATATTTCCAAAAGCGCCTTTCTGGCGAACATGAGTCACGAAATCCGCACTCCCATGAATGGCGTTCTGGGTGCCTTACAGTTACTGGAGCGCAATGTTACAGATGATAGTGACAGAGATCTGATCGATAAATCCCTGTATTCAGCCCGAACCTTGCTGACCATCATTAACGATATTCTGGATTATTCAAAGATAGAAGCCGGTAAACTGGAACTGGAAAACGTGCCGATTTCTATAAAACAAATTGTGGAATCCATCAGCTCAGATTTGTATCCCGTTACCCAAAGTAAACTGCTGGAACTGCATATCAAAATTGCCGGGGGGTTTACCGACAACTGGCGGGGTGATCCAGTGCGCATCCGGCAAATTCTGTTAAACCTGGCCTCCAATGCGGTTAAGTTCACGAGCAAAGGGAAAGTGGAAATTCTCGCCAGTCAGGTGCAAATGGGTCCTCGTACAGTGCTGGAGTTTATGGTGAAAGACACCGGGATTGGCATGGACCAAAATGGCATCAAAGCCCTGTTTGAACGCTTTGAACAGGCCGATTCTACCACCACGCGCAGTTTTGGGGGCGCCGGACTTGGTATGGCGATCGCAAAGAATCTTATTGATTTAATGGGCGGGCAAATATACGTCACCAGTGAGCAGGGAAAAGGATCTGAATTCAGAGTTATGCTGCCTCTGGAACAAGGCGGCGATGAAATTAAAGTAGCATCAGGTCGCTATCAGGGAAAGGCACCAATTCTGAAAGGAAAAACCATTGTCATCGCCGAGGACAATGAAATCAATCAGAGTATCGTGGCCAGAATGCTTGAAGAAACTCAGGCTGAGTTGGTGTTTGCCAATGATGGTGTTGAAGCTATCGAAGCCTTTCAACGCTGTTCACCCCATCTTATTCTCATGGATATACAAATGCCTAATCTGGATGGCATTGCCGCCTGCAGACGGATCAAAGGCCTGGACCCAGATACTAAAATCGTGGCACTGACGGCAAATGTCATGAAAGATGACCTCAGGCGTTATCAACAGGAAGGGTTTACCGAACATATAGGGAAACCTATCGATATGTCTGTTTTGTATCAAACATTAGCGCGTTTATTGATAGACTGAGGTGGAACGGTCTGGCCTGGTAGTGCGCATTCCCGTTAAATAAATGTTCGGTCCTGCGATGATGGTCACTATCCGATTTGAAATTTTTACACTAAAAAAGGAAAAATAATGGGTTACGTTGATGGTTATGTGTTGGCTGTGCCTACCAAAAACAAACAGGCATACATGGAATTGGCACAGCTCAGTGCCAGGGTGTTTAAAGATTACGGCGCCCTTCAGGTGGTGGAAAGCTGGGGTGATGACGTTCCCGAGGGACAGCTCACCTCGTTTCCCATGGCTGTGCAATGCCAGCAGGATGAAACAGTGGTGTTTTCCTGGGTAACCTGGCCGTCAAAGGCAGTGCGAGACAGCGGCATGAAAAAGGCCATGGAAGATCCCCGTATGAATGACTGGGATCCGCAGGCTATGCCCTTTGACGGAAAACGCATGATATTCGGCGGATTTACCATGATCGTCGAAGACTAAAAACATCGGTTGCTGCGGAAAACCATTGCCGTTTTCCGGCAACTGACACCTGCCATTTGCCTGTTTCTATCCCGATTGTTTTCTTTACCCTATCTTTACACCTATCTCTTTGAATTCTATAAATATTTTAATTTCATGATTGGTCTGTCATTTGCAAAATCTTTGACGCGAATACTCGCAAGTTAGGAGAAAAATGATGACTTCAATTACAGGCGCTTCAGGGGTTGATCCTCAAGCCATGATGCAAAAAATGCAGGAAAAACTGCAGCAAGCTGACACCGATAATAATGGCGCTTTGTCAAAGGCCGAATTAACGGAGTCAATGGAAGAAGTGGGACATACACCATCCAATATGGATAAGATGTTTGAGCGCATGGACGCCGACGGAGATGGTGAGTTGTCGCAGGAAGAGCAACTGGCAGCACAAGAAAAAATGCAACAACGCCTGGCGCAGTTTCAGTCAATGGGCGCAGGCAGTGGGTTAACGGGGATGGGCTACCAACAAAACAGTGCTTTTCAAAATCTGCTGGACTCTCTGGATACTGATAGTGACGAAGATCAGGATCTCAAAGCCGCTATTGAACAGGTGCAAAATGGTAATGGCTTGGCTGATCAGCAGCCCTGGCAAATTCTTAACGAGAAAATGCCTCCCATCAATACTTATGCCTGAGTAAAGTAAAACGCAGGAAACACTCGTAGGTGAGTTTTTCCTGCGTTTTGAGCTTCAAATACCCGGCTTCAGGCACTCTGCCAGGCCGCTTTCAGCCATCTGATTAGCTCATCGTCAATCTGTTTGCTGTCAGTTATTCTGACTCTGTGGCTTACCATGGCATTAAAACTACCGGCGTTTTCCAGACGCTCAGTGGCTGCAGTGCCTTTGAGATTTATTCCCAGATCCAGTCGGGTTTTAGTGGAAGGCTGGATCAGGGCAAACTGCTTATTCCGTCGCAAGCTGACATAGGCTTTTTTCGGCGCAATTTCCAAATCCGCAGCAAAGCTCTGAATGGCACTAATGAGCGCCTCGTAAATAGGCAATAAGCCTTCTTTACCGCCGCTGTACTGTTGCGCCACCAGATCAGGCTCATCAGCTTTGTCCTGATTGAGGTATTCGTGAGCGATCAGGTTAGCAAAACCATGTGTTATCTGATGTTCGGTTTTCAGGTAGCCGACAATCTTACCGTGTTTGTCCAGTTGTTGTGTGGCGATGATCCCTAACCATTCAGCTAACGGCTTACCGGTTTTTTCCGGCAGATTTTGCAACATGCTCAGTGATTGTTGTTCTGGGCTGGCCATTAGTGTTGCTCCTTTTTATGTAGCTCGGTAATCTTGTCGAAACTCCAGTTTTCACTGAGTGCTACTTTCGGGGTAAAGCCTTGAGTTAGCTTGATAATAAGCAGAATCATACGGCCTGAGAAAGTCGGTTTTCCGGTTTCCACCAGAGATTTGAGGTTTTCGCAAATGAACTTGTTGCCGTCCTGCATGGTTTTTTCGGTTTTGGAAACCTCTGCCACATCGGGATTTTCTGAGATTAAGGTAAATTCAGTACCGCCATTGACCTCTTTGAGATCGTAAGTCACCTTGCTGAAGGCATCATCCATAGTGGTAAATTTGAATGTGTGAGCATAGCGATAGGGCGGGTCGAATTCGGTAACCTCGCCAATAACACTGGTGTATTTGCCATCCGGTGTGCGCATCGCCATAGGCGCACCGGGCGCCAGTCCCGGGGTGTCACACTGACTGTTAAAGAAAAATAACCTGGGGCTGTCGGTATTGACAATTTCAGACCACACTTTGTCTATACTGGCGTTGATAAAGACTTTGTACATCGATTGACGCATTTTACCGGGTTTGGGCGTGGAATCGGTCATTTTTGCTCTCGCTTTTTGTCAGGTTGGGCTTGCTTTTGCTCTGCCATAAATTTGATGTCCAGCATTCTGCCAGCCCAGAGGGCGCTGTATTCTGTGGTCCATCGGCTATGTATCATCTGAATAGGCACAACGTTGATATACAGGTGCTTGTCTCTGCCGCGTTTGTCTGTGATCAGTAAATCCGCCTTTTCCAGCACGGTCAGATGTTTCATCACGGCGATCCGGGTGACATCAAATTCCTTACAGACATCTTTTACCAGACAACCCGGATGTTCCTTGATGAAATCCAGAAGCTTGCGACGTTTCTCATTGGCCAGAGCCTGAAACACCGCATCCATTGATTCGGGCGACATACTACATCCTGTTTTCACTAATAGGTAACTTATAGGTTACCTTTTTAAGTAGATCAAGTTTTATCTGCAAAAACCGTACTTTTTATTACTGACTGATATTACAGGTTGTCGATATCCAGCCAGAGTCTGGCATCGTTAACCGGAGTGTCGGGGGACATATTGGGGTTTGCGAGGCGATGCACCATGCGTTGTCCCAATGCAGAACGGGACAGGGTTTCTTTGATCACCGGATGGTTGTAAAACAGCGCATCATAGCTGCCATCTTCAATGGCGTTCATCAGTCCCTGATACAATTGCAGGCCTAAGACCTGATTGTCTTTGGCAACAAAAAAGTAGAGCGCAAAGGGGTATATCAACAGGTGTTTTTGCTCAACGGTTAAATTGAGTTCCTGGCGACTGCTCACTTCAGACCAGGGCTCGTGCAATGCTCTGGGGAAAAAGTCAAAACGCCCGCCCTCGAGCATATGAAACAGACTTTCGTACTTTACCGGGTCGACCACCGTCATACGGGCGTTTTTTAACACTTTGGTATCTCCCCAAAACTTGCCTTGCCCCAGCGGAATTTGTTGCAGCTGTGCGAAACTGCTTATCTGACTAAAACGTTGTTGTTCTCCGGTGCGAATAATAAAGATTCGATGTCCCAACATTCCTTTGAGAATCGGAATACGGATGGGGTACAGACTGTGTTCATAATCTGCGGTGGTGCCGGTCCAGATAACGTCTAACTGACCGTCATGTAGCATCTGAATTTTGCGCGCTTCGTTGATATTCAGACGTTTCGCTGTGAACTGCAGTGTTTCTGTGTGTGGACTTCGCTCAAACCCTAACTTCATCAGTTCCACAATGAGTGCTTCCGTAGGATTATCGGTAATGCTGTAGGTTATGCTTTGCTGGGCCTGCAGTGGTAGGCAAAACAATAAGCCACTACTGAATATTAACCGCATCAGATTGATCTGCAGCGCCTTAACCATACCGCTCACGGTGATGTGACTGAGTGAATCCATAGGTCGATCCGAAAGCATTGCGTAACGTTAAATTACAATGAAATGCAATCGATTGCAATAAGCGCTGCGGTACGATAATCCGCTCTGTTTTTGCAATCCCCGGCACCTGAACTAGATTTAACAGTGTAATACCAACCCCTGTTGGTACCGTGAGCGAGGGATTGAATATTGATTGACGGAATATTATTTGTTGTCCCCACGATAATGGCTCTTTTTACAGCGTCATTGCTGTATTTCATTAGTCGGACAGCAAAAAAGTTCGATAACATCTACGATGAACAACCCGCTATCTGGTGGGCCACCGGATTCCTGTTGCTCGGCAGTGCCTGGTTGCAGGCCGCTATCCTTGCATACAATGGTCAGTTACCAGGGAAAAATCTGACCTTTTTCAACAACCTGATTTACAGCGCGCCCACTTACCTGTGGCCCTTTGGGGTATGGTTGCGCAACCGCATGACGTTTGCCTGGCAATGGTTTTTATCCCTGATTGCCATTCAGATAATTTTCTTATTCAGTTTTACTTTTGTGGACAATAACTACAGTTTGCGTTCCATCACCATGCATGGTTTTAGTGCTCTCATGGCGATGATGACCGTAGTCTGTGTTCTGCGTTACAGCAAAACACGCTACGGTGACCGGTTGCTTATTTTGGGATTTCTGGTTTACGCATTGCACAATTTCGTTACCGTGGCGGTGTTTATTACCGACCCTTCCACCAGTCTGTTTAATGGCGCAGGCGGCAGTGCTGAATTACTGGTGCTTTTGGCACCGCTGGCTTACGTGCTGTTAGGCGTGTGCTTTTTTGGGGTGATGCTACTGGATGTGATCGAAGAGCTGTCAGAAAAATCCCGTCACGATTATCTGACAGGTCTGTACAACCGGTTTGGCTTTGAGCAGGCCTATGAAACTACATTGGAAAAATCCGCCAGAGTAGATACCAAAGGACTGGTACTGGTGATGGTGGACTTAAATAAGTTTAAAGCCATTAATGATAAACACGGCCACAGCATTGGCGACAGGGCACTGACCTGGTTTAGCCACTTGCTGAACACCAGTTGCCGAAAATCCGATATTGTCGGGCGTATTGGCGGTGATGAGTTTGTGATCCTGATGTGGGATTGTGAGCCGGAACAGTGTCGGGAGTTTTTGCAGCGTTTTGATAAGCGCTGTGCTGCTTCCCCCGTGCCTGGCCTGTCTTACCCTTTATTTGTCAGCGCATCCTATGGAATATGTGACGTTACGGCCAATCAGGGACTGGATGAGATTATTGCCTGTGCCGATAAAAGCCTGTACGCCGCCAAAAAGCGACAGTCGATGCTGTCGCTTTAAACTTGCCCCAATAGCTGACCTTTAAACCAAACCTGGCTGGGTTTGTGCAATCCGGCGAAATAGCACAGTTCTCTTGGGTGACCAATATCCCACAGGGTCAGATCCGCCTGCTTACCAACACTAATCGTCCCAATTTTGTCCTGCAGACCCAGCGCGCCGGCGGCGTGTTTAGTGACGCCTAACAAGGCTTCTTCCGGAGTGAGTCGGAAAAAAGTACAGGCCATATTCAGCATCAGCGGCAATGACGCAATGGGGGATGAGCCAGGATTAAAATCGGTAGCGATTGCTATTGGCACCTTGTGTTGGCGCAATAATTCAATGGGCGGGCATTGTGTTTCTCTGAGGAAATAAAATGCACCCGGTAACAGTGTGGCTACCGTACCACTTTGCGCAATGGCGGCAACGCCTTGTTCATCCAGATATTCAATGTGATCCACAGAAAGCGCCTTTAAACCGGCAGCCATTTCACTGCCACCCAAATTACTCAGTTGCTCCACATGGGCTTTCACTTTCAAACCCAGAGATTGAGCTTTAAACAACACTTTGTGGCTCTGACCGAGATTAAAACCAATACCTTCACAAAACACATCAGCGGCGTCAGCCAGATTTTCCTGGGCTACTTTGGGTAACATGTCATTGCACACCAAATCAATGTAACCATCACTGTTGTCTTTAAACTCCGGGGGCAGGGCGTGCGCCCCTAAAAACGTGGCCTGAATATTGGCCTGGCTGTTTTCTTTTAGTTTCCTGGCTACTCGTAGCATCTTTAATTCGCTTTCGGTATTCAGACCATAACCCGATTTGATCTCAATGGTGGTAACCCCCTGCTGCTGCATCGCCTGCAGGCGCTTTTGGGCAAGCTGGTAGAGGTGATCAAAATCAGCGTCACGGGTAGCGCCCACCGTGTTCATTATGCCACCACCGGCACGGGCAATTTCCTCATAGGAGACGCCCTGCAAGCGTTTTTCAAATTCATCTGCGCGATCGCCACCAAATACCAGGTGGGTGTGACAGTCTATCAGTCCGGGCAGCAACCATTGGCCGTGACAGTCAACTTTTTCCAGTTGTTGATACGGCTTCGGCAACTCCTTCATCGGTCCTTGCCAGCAAATTTTGCCACTGCTGATCACTACCGCAGCCTCATAAATGAGCTGCTCATCGGCAATACCGTTTTCCAAACTGGCCAGATTAAGGTTGTGCAATACCTTGTCTTGCTCAGAATTGATTTCGGAAGTTATTGAATTCATTCAGGTTGCCCCAGGTTGCTGAGTTTTCGAGTGACATTTTGCGAAATTTTACTTGTATATACAAGTTTGCTGTGTCACTTTATTAAACGATGACCGTCAGTAAATATCTACAGATAAAGCAGCATCTGCTGCGCAATATCGAATCGGGCCACTGGCCTGAGTATAGTCCTGTGCCCTCAGAAAATATGCTGGCAGCAGAATTTAATGTCAGTCGAATGACTGCCAGACGCGCTTTGCAGGAGTTGTCTGATCAGGGCGTTATCGTGCGTAACCAGGGTGCCGCTTCTTATGTGGCCAGCTTAAAAAGTCAGTCTTCTATGCTGGCTATTCGCAATATTGCCGATGAGATTCTGGATCGTGGACATCAGCACAAAGCGCAATGTTTGCAGCTGCACACTGTGCCGGCCACACCGAATGTTGCCGCTAATCTTGGCCTTTCCAGCGGTGCTGATGTGTATCGCAGTCTGGTGTTGCACTGGGAGAATCAACAGATCTTGCAACTGGAAGAGCGCTTCGTGAATCCCAAAGTAGCGCCGGATTATTTGCAGCAAGACTTCGAACATCAGACCACCCACGATTATCTGACCCAAATTTTACCTCTGACTGAGGCCGAGCATTTGGTAGAAGCCATAGTGCCGGATGCTGAGTTACAGAAACTATTAGCTATTCAGGAAGGAACCGCCTGTTTACGCGTAACTCGTCGAACCTGGTCTAAAAAGGCCTCGGTGAGCTACGCCATATTGACCCATCCCGGCGACCGCTATCGGTTAGGAAGTCACCTGACCTTTGGTTGATTCGGGTAACAGACATAACAAAGGTGATTAAAATGAACAATCGTCATGACCCTACAAGAGTGATCCGCGCCCCCAAAGGCACAGAGTTAAGCTGCAAAAGCTGGTTAACCGAAGCGGCAATGCGCATGTTGATGAACAACCTGGATCCGGAGGTGGCAGAACGCCCTGAAGATCTGGTGGTTTACGGTGGCATTGGTCGTGCCGCGCGAAACTGGGAATGCTTTGATAAAATCGTAGAAGTGTTACAGCGCCTGGAAGACGACGAATCCCTGGTGGTGCAATCAGGTAAGCCTGTAGGGGTATTCAAAACCCACAGTAATGCCCCGCGTGTACTGATCGCCAACTCTAACCTGGTACCCCATTGGGCCAACTGGGAACATTTTAATCAGTTGGATAAAGAAGGTCTGATGATGTACGGCCAGATGACAGCGGGCAGTTGGATCTACATCGGCAGTCAGGGCATAGTGCAGGGCACCTACGAAACTTTTGGTGCAGTTGCCCGTAAACACTTCAACGGCGAAGCCAAAGGTAAGTGGGTGCTTACTGGTGGTTTAGGTGGCATGGGTGGCGCTCAGCCATTAGCCGCGACTATGGCCGGGTTTTCTATGATCGCGGTAGAGTGTGACGAAACCCGAATCGATTTCCGTTTGCGTACCCGTTATGTAGACAAAAAGGCCACCTCACTGGATGAAGCCTTAGACATTATCAACAATGCTGATACCCCGGTTTCAGTGGGGTTATTAGGTAACGCGGCCGATGTATTTGCAGAGCTGGTGGACAGAGGTATTACCCCGGATGTGGTCACTGACCAGACTTCGGCTCACGATCCGCTAAACGGCTATTTGCCGCAAAACTGGACGATGGAACAGGCCGCTGAAATGCGCCAGAAAGACGAAGCGGCGGTAGTCAAAGCGGCCAAGCAATCCATGGCGGTTCAGGTACAGGCCATGCTGACCCTGCAGGAGCGTGGTGCAGCAACTCTGGATTACGGCAATAACATCCGCCAAATGGCATTGGATGAAGGGGTGGAAAACGCCTTTGATTTCCCTGGCTTTGTACCGGCTTATATCCGTCCGCTATTTTGTGAAGGCATTGGGCCTTTCCGCTGGGCTGCACTGAGTGGTGATCCAGAAGATATCTATAAAACCGATGCCAAAGTAAAAGAGCTTATCCCGGATAATCCGCATCTGCACAACTGGCTGGATATGGCCAGAGAGCGCATTCAGTTCCAGGGCTTACCGGCCCGTATTTGCTGGATTGGCCTGAAAGATCGCGCCCGCATTGCAAACGCCTTTAATGAAATGGTGAAAAACGGTGAATTAAGTGCGCCTGTGGTCATTGGTCGTGACCATCTGGACTCAGGTTCAGTGGCCAGTCCTAACCGCGAAACCGAATCCATGCTGGATGGCTCAGACGCTGTGTCCGATTGGCCTCTGCTCAATGCGCTTTTGAGCACTGCTGGTGGTGCTACATGGGTGAGTTTGCACCACGGTGGTGGTGTGGGCATGGGCTTTTCACAACATTCCGGTGTTGTCATTGTTTGTGATGGTAGCGAAGAAGCCGGTGAGCGAGTGCGCCGCGTATTGTGGAATGATCCAGCTACGGGCGTGATGCGCCATGCAGACGCTGGCTACGATATCGCCATCAATTGTGCCAAAGAAAATGGTCTGGATTTGCCTATGTTGTCCACCGGTAATAAATAAGGAATAGCCATGAACGAATTAATGATTCAACCCGGCAGTTTGTCATTGGCACAACTGCGTGATGTGGTACGCAACCCTGTTAAACTGAGTCTGGAGCCTTCGGTACAGGAGGCGATTACAGCGTCTTCCGATCAGGTGAACAAAGTACTGGCATCAGGTCAGGTGGTGTACGGTATTAATACCGGGTTTGGTTTACTAGCCAACACGCGTATCAAACCGGAGGAACTGGAGCTTCTGCAAAAATCTATAGTCTTGTCCCATGCGGCAGGTACCGGTGAGTTAATGCAGGATTCCACAGTACGTCTGATGATGACCCTGAAAATCAATGCCCTGGCTCGGGGCTTTTCGGGGATTCGCCTGAAAGTGATTGAAATGCTAATGGCGTTGGTTAGTGCTGAAGTCTATCCCTGTGTACCGAAAAAAGGTTCTGTAGGTGCCAGTGGTGACTTAGCGCCGTTAGCCCATATGAGTATGCCGTTAATTGGTGAAGGTCATGTGCGCTACAAAGGTGAAATCATCTCTGGTGAAGAAGGACTGAAAATTGCTGGCCTGGAAGCGGTTAATCTGGCTCCTAAAGAAGGCCTGGCCTTACTGAACGGTACCCAGGCTTCTACCGCGCTGGCGCTGGAAGGCTTATTCCATGCAGAGAACCTGTTTAACGCTGCCATCGTTGCCGGTGCCATGAGCGTCGAAGCTGCCGTGGGGAGTCGCGTACCTTTTGATGCCCGCATCCACGAGGCGCGTGGTCAAAAAGGGCAGATCCGCGTAGCTGAGATGTTCCGTGCGTTGCTGACAGAGACTTCTGAAATCGGTGAGTCTCATCTGGAATGCGACAAAGTACAGGATCCTTATTCTCTGCGTTGTCAGCCGCAAGTGATGGGTGCCTGCTGGGATCAGATGCAACATGCTGCGAATATTCTGGCCACCGAAGCCAACGGCGTTACCGATAACCCCCTGGTATTTAACGAAGATATTATCTCCGGTGGTAACTTCCACGCAGAGCCTGTGGCGTTCGCGGCGGATAACCTGGCGTTGGTGATAGCTGAAATTGGTGCTTTGTCTGAACGTCGTACTGCATTGTTGATTGATAAAAACCTCAGTGGTTTGCCCCCGTTTCTGGTCAATAACGGCGGCGTTAACTCCGGATTTATGTTGGCGCAGGTGACAGCGGCAGCGCTGGCCTCTGAAAACAAAACCCTGGCGCACCCGGCTTCTGTGGATAGCTTACCCACTTCAGCCAATCAGGAGGACCATGTGTCTATGGCTACTTTTGCAGCCCGTCGTCTGATGGATATGGCAGAAAACAGCCGTGGTATCGTTGCTGTGGAGTTGTTGGCGGCGGCGCAGGGTATTGACTTCCGACGCCCTCACAAAACCTCAGAAAAACTGGAAATGGCTTACGCCATAGTGCGGGCCCAGGTGCCATTTTACGACCACGACCGCTATTTCTCGCCGGATATCGCCAAAGCGCAGGACATCATTCAGTCGGGTGGCTTCAACGGGTTAATCCGTTAATCTGCGAGTGTGCTGAAACAGGGCTGTGATTGTCGCAATCATGGCCTTTTTTATTTTCAGTGTATTTAATTTAACCACAGCAGGCTATCCATAGCGCTGGATGTTAGCTATTCTGAACATTATTCACCCACTTATCACGGTCTTGTTATGCCGACACTCATCGTTAATGGTGCAGAGCTTTTTTACACGGACACCGGGAAAGGGGAGGAAACGCTGGTTTTTTCCCATGGTTATTTAATGAATCATTCGATGTTTAACGGACAGGTAGAGCGCCTAAAAGAACGCTTTCGCTGTATATCCTTCGAACACCGTGGACATGGACAAAGCGAAGTGACTGCCGCAGGCTATGAGTTGGATAATCTGGTTAAAGATGCCATCGCCTTGCTGGATGAACTCAAGCTGGGGCCGGTGCATTTTGTCGGAATGTCTACCGGCGGATTTGTCGGGATGCGCCTGGCATTGCAGCGACCGGATCTGTTGCGCTCTTTGGTATTAATGAGTACCTCTGCTGAAGGTGAGCCCAAAAAAGCCCTGAAGAAAAATAAATTGCTACTGAAAACCGTTCAGCATCTTGGCTGGTGGCCGGTTATCGGGCAGGTGTTGTGCATGATGTTTCACCGTCGATACGTTAAAAATCCTGCGAACAAAAAGACCGTGGGCTACTGGAAATCTGTGGTCACGGCACAAAATAAAAAAGCCATGCTGGCTTTTGGCAAGGCGATTTTTAACCGGGATGATGTGTTGTCGTCGTTATCGCAACTGACCTTGCCGGTGGCGGTTATCGTGGGAGAAAAGGACGCACTGACGCCTTTAAATTGCTCAAAACGCATGGCAGAGGTGATACCTGGCGCCAGGTTGTCGATTATTCCAGACGCCGGGCATAGCGCCGCTATTGAAAAGCCCAACGAGGTTACAGACGCCATGCTGGCGCTTTACGATAACCTGTAGGCTGAGCGCAATGTGCTAGGTCTTTTCTTGTATCAACTCAAAGGAAAGTGAAAGGGAATGTGGTCTGTTAGAGTAAATTGCAACTGGCGTATTACACTCCGTTTTAATGGACAAAACGCCAAACTCGTTCCCTTCGGTTAACGCAGCGGTGCATCTGGAACATTCCGTAAGGTCACTGCTCGCTCGCAGTCAAAGACAAAAGCGAACGAATAGGGGCCAATTACATTTCAAATTTTCCTCTATTGTGTTGGTCTACAACCCAAAGGAGCTTTGTGGTGCCTCTGTATTGGGCGGTTTACGAAACGAAAGTTAGAAGCTTCAATGAGACAAGTGCTGTTTCTCGCAAATGACCAAAATTGTAGAAACTGGATATGTATATGGGTTTTGGTACATGTTCATTCTTTCGATGACGACACTACAGGCGATTATCAGTTTGTAAAAATTAAGAATCTTGAAAGTACACATCAACCTGCATTTTGCTCTTTGTCATTCCAGTACTGTTTAAGTGCTAAAATTTCCTCTTTGATACTGAAAAAGGCATCCACTAGTTCTGGAGAGAAGTGGCTGCCGCTTTGTTCGCGGATAAAGGCAAAGGCTTCATCGTCAGGCCAGGCTTTTTTGTAAGGGCGCACCATGGTAAGGGCGTCAAAAACATCGGCAATAGCGACTATCAAGGCTGACTGGGGTATCTCGTCCCCGCGTAATCCATCGGGATAGCCGCTGCCGTCCCACTTTTCGTGGTGACGCAATGCAATCTCAGCGGCCATCTGAAATAACGGTGTGTCGCTTTTACTTAAGATTTGATGGCCGATAACGGCATGTGTGCGCATGATAGTCATTTCTTCATCGGTGAGGCGGCGCGGTGCTTTTAAAATTTCATCGGCGATACCTATTTTTCCGGTGTCGTGCATTGGCGCTGCCAGTTCCAGTAGTTTTACGTCGTCAACATGCCAGTTCACTTTTTTTGCCAGGGCGCAGGCGTAGGCCGCCATTCGCCAGATATGTAAACCGGTATCATTGTCATTAAAATGTCCGGCTTTGCTGAGCATAAAGATGGCACTTTTCTGGCTGGCTTCCAGCTCAGCTGTTTTGGCTTCCACCAATTCCTGGGCGGCTCTGTATTGATCCGCCAGTTGCAGATGTGTTTTCACTCTGATTTGTACAATGGAGGGCACCACCGGTTTAGAAATGTAATCTACAGCGCCTAACGCGATACCTCTTTCTTCATTGATGGTATCGGACAGCGCAGTCACAAAAATGATAGGAATGTGTGCAGTATCCGAATGCGCTTTGAGGCGTTTACAGACTTCGAAACCATCCATTTTGGGCATCATGACATCGAGTAAAATCAGGTTAGGGGTAAATCGATGCGCGATTTTTAGCGCGGTTTCACCGTTGGTGGCCACTTTTAGAGCATATTCGTTGCCCAGTATATTGCTGAGTACATCGATATTTTGTTGATGATCATCCACGATCAAAATGGTTTGTTTGGGGAATTCCGTTGTCATAATTCACCTTCGGCACTTTTGGCAAGCGCTGTTAATTCTGGCCGTAAATTTGCCACCAGTTTGGCGGCGTCTTCATATTGGTATTTGTTGGTCAGTGTTTTGATATGGGCCAGCGTGTTGTTGATCCTGGGTTCATTGACCAATCGAATTATTTGCTCCAGCAATGCGCCGGATTGGGTATCGTAACTTTCCAGCAGCGCCTGAAGGGTATTCAGGTGTTTTGTAAGGTTTTCAAATTGTCCTTTATCGATATCTGTTGTTAAGGGTTTTACAGCTGACACTGATGCTAATTTTGCTGACGGAGCTTGCAATAACCAGTGCTTTAATGTGGCTTTAAGATCCGCATAGGCGATAGGTTTACTTAAGTGCGCGTTCATACCCGCCTGTAGGCACATTTGTTTGTCGTTTTCCATTACATTGGCTGTCAGGGCTATAACAGGCAGGTTGCGGCAATGTTCGCCCGCTTCACCCTGGCGGATCCTTTCTGTGGTTTCAAAGCCATCCATAAGCGGCATCTGGCAATCCATCAGGATCATATCCACCTTGTCTCCTGACTGACTCAGCAGGTCTAAAGCCAGTTGACCACTTTCCGCCAGAATGGATTTTGCGCCGATCAGGTCCAACAGTCCTTTTGCCACCTGTTGATTTATGATGTCATCTTCCACTAATAGCACGGTGAAATGTTCAAACTGCGTTTTTCGGCTTTCCGTAATTTGCTGTTGATTCTGACCGGTTTCCCTGTCTAAAGCACCACAAAGGCAGGCGATAACCTCGTTTAAGCTATAAGGTTTTTCCAGGCTGCTGTAGTTTTCAGGTAGTCCTAAGTCTGTGGTATTGACCTCGCTGGCAACCGGGCAGACAACCACGGGTCTGACCTGTTCAGGTATGGGCCACAGCGATTTTAATGACTGTTTAAAGCCGACATCAACAAATAGAAAGTCCGGCGGTTGGGCCGGTTGTTGCGTCAGGATTTGCACTGCGTCGGCGATATCCTGGCTACAGGTGACATTGAGTCCCAGTTTTTCCAGGATTTTGCGCAATATTGCCCTGTCTGTGTTATCCAGGGCCAGAATGAGTGCGCGTTTGCCGGATGCGATAGGTTTTAGAAGGTCAGTTTCACGATAGTCAGTGGGTAGTGGCAGGCTTAATGTGACACTGAACTGGCTGCCTTTGCCGGGCTCACTGGACACTGACACTTTGCCCTGCATTAGTCGGCATAGTCGTTGCGCAATTGATAAGCCCAATCCTGTACCGCCGTGGGTTCGGGTAGTTGTGCCATCCAGTTGGGTAAAGGATTTAAACAGTAAATGTTGCTGGTCTGGTGGAATACCTGGCCCGGTATCGATTATTTTGCAGGTAATGTGATTGTGCCCGGCGATGATGTCTGAACTCAGGATTATCTGGATCTCGCCTTGTTCCGTGAACTTAATGGCATTATTTACCAGGTTATCAATGATCTGGCGAAACCTGAGGGCATCACCGATCACTAAAGTGCCCTTTAATTCTGTGGTGTCGCAATGTAATTCAAGGTTTTTTTCAGCCGCTACTTTACTGTGAATAAGGGCTATTTCTTCAACCAGAGTGCGAATATCAAACTCGTGAGTTTCCAGAGCAATTTTACCGGCCTCTATTTTGGAAAAATCCAGAATGTCGTTGATTACTGCAAGCAGCGAATGGACACTGGATTGTGCCAGAGTCAGGTATTTATTTTGTTCGTTGTTGAGGGTGGATTTCAGGGTCAGGGAAATCATCCCTAAAATGCCATTGAGCGGTGTGCGAAGCTCGTGGCTCATGTTGGCAAGAAATTTCGACTTAGCTTCGTTGGCCTGCTCGGCTTTATGTGTTGCCACTTCCAGCGCCTGTGTTCGCTCCAGGACCTGTTGTTCCAGCTTTTCAGCAAATTGCTCTAACTCTTTATTGAGGGCATACAGCTGCAGGCTCTTTTCTTCCAGCAGCTTTTCTGCTTCTTTGCGGGCGTTTTTCTCTCGGGTCAACCGCCTCTGCAATCGGCTCTCAAGAGTTGGCTGGTTTGATGAGCTCATTAATTTGTCGTTAAATTGGCTTGCGTATCCTTAATTAATAGCGGATTTTTGCTAAAACGTCCCGGCTTTTTTGCCTGTTTACGACTTAAGTTTAAGGGCGGCCTGTGCACTTTACTTCGTCGGGAGTCAGGCCCGGCTGTGGCTAAAACTCAGTACGTTATCGATATCTGAATGCGCCTGAATGAGCATCAACAAACGATCCAGACCCAATGCCACACCGGCACAGTCTGGCAACCCGGAGTTAAGCGCGGCAAGAAAATGTGAGTCAGTTTTTGCGGCATCTATTCCCATCTCCAGGCGCTCCTGATTGTCCTGTGCAAAACGTTTTTCTTGCTCATCTGCCGACTGCAACTCATGGAAGCCATTGGCTAACTCAATGCCTTTGTAATAGAGTTCAAAGCGCTCGGCTACCCGGGGATCCTGGCCTGATATTTGTGCCAGCGCTGCTTGTGATGCCGGGAAGTGATAAATAAAACAGGGGCTGGTTTGGCCAATTTGCGGCTCAATCAGGTGACTGAACAGCAACTGCAACTGGGTATCGCGAGATGTCATGCTGTCTGCAAAGTTCTCATAGCCCTGTTCGATGCACAACTCCCTGAGTTGTTCATCTGAGTCCGACAGTGGGTCAAACCCCAGATAGTGCTGAAATGCCTGTTGATAGGAAAGTTGCTCAAATTCATCGCAAGCCAATATGGGTTGCAATAAATCCTGCATTTCCCGCATCAATTGCCAATGATCAAAACCCACCCGGTACCATTCCAGCATGGTAAATTCGGGGTTGTGAAAGCGGCCTTGCTCTTCGTTTCTGAAGGCTTTACAAATCTGATAAATACAACCACTACCAGCGCACAAAAGGCGTTTCATGGCATATTCTGGCGAGGTTTGCAGGTACAGAGTACGTGCTTGCTGCGACCCTGGTTGATGCAGTTGTGTGGTAAAGTTCACCAGATGTGGGTCCGTAACACCGGCGGAGGCCATCAGCGGTGTTTCCACTTCCAGCACCTTGCGTTCGGCAAAAAAAGCACGGATATCTGCAAGTAACTTAGCTCGTGCCTGTAAGGTGGCTAAGTCCGCGCCAGGTTTCCAGTTCATGGGGTATTACTCAGTAATAACTAACAAAAAAGCCCACTGATAACTATCAGTGGGCTTTGTAAATAAACAAATCGCTTATTTTTGTACGCGGTTTACATATTCACCGGTACGGGTGTCTACTTTGATCACTTCGCCGGTTTGTACAAACAGAGGTACACGTACCACCGCGCCGGTGCTCAGTGTCGCTGGTTTACCGCCGGTGCCCGCTGTATCGCCTTTCAGACCTGGGTCGGTTTCAGTGATTTCCAGTTCAACAAAATTGGGGGGCGTAACGGCAATCGGTGAGCCATTCCACAAGGTAAGTGTGCAAACGTCATTTTCGACTAACCACTTAACTGAATCTCCCACGGCTTTTTGGTCTGCTGCCAGCTGTTCAAAGCTTTCATTATTCATGAAGTGCCAAAATTCACCATCGCTGTACAGGTAAGCCAGATCGTGATCCATAACATCCGCGCCTTCAACCGACTCACCGGAGCGAAAGGTTTTTTCCAGTACTTTGCCGGAGATCAGTTTGCGAATTTTTACGCGGTTAAAGGCCTGTCCCTTACCTGGTTTTACAAATTCATTCTCTAAAATGTTGCAAGGTTCGCCGTCGAGCATTATTTTTAGGCCCGATTTGAATTCATTCGTGCTGTAATTAGCCATAAATTCCTCTCAAATTCTTTTAATTTATATTGGGTAGCACATAATTGGCGCAGATAATACCGGAAAAACTTGTCACTGTAGAGAGTCACTGGCAAAAAGAATTAGCCACTGCTTATAAATCCCCGCAAGCCCTGTTGCAGGACCTGGCGCTGGACCCGGAAACCTATGCCGACGATATTCGTGCGCGTAGCCTGTTCCCCATGATGGTGCCCAAAGCGTTTGTTTCCAGAATGCAGCCCGGAAATCCTCATGATCCCTTGCTGCGGCAGGTGTTTCCGCTGGCCGAAGAGTTTACCAGTCAACTTGGGTATTCAGCAGATCCACTGCAGGAGCAGGACAATCAACAGCCCGGCTTGTTGCATAAATACCAAAGCCGGGTACTGCTGGTGGTTAAAGGTGGGTGTGCCGTAAATTGTCGATATTGCTTCCGTCGCCATTTCCCCTATCAGGACAATGCCCTGAGTAAACAAGATTGGTTGCCGGTGTTTGACTATATTGCCTCTGATACGGCTATTAATGAGGTTATCCTGTCCGGGGGCGATCCTCTGATGGCCACGGATGCCTTTTTATTGTGGATGACACAACAAATTGAGGCCATTGCTCATATAAAAACGTTGCGCATTCATAGCCGTTTACCGGTGGTGATCCCCAATCGTATCAATAGCGAATTTTTGCGGTGGTTTACGCAGAGCCGGTTAACACCGGTCATGGTGGTACACATAAATCACGGCCAGGAAATCGATTCGCCGCTGAAACAAAAATTACTGACACTGCGACAAGCAGGGGTTACTTTGTTAAATCAGGCGGTGTTGCTAAAAAGCGTCAATGATAGTGCCGATGCACTGATCCATCTGCATGAAACTCTGTTTGATGCAGGGGTGTTACCTTATTATCTGCACATGCTGGACAAGGTTGAGGGGGCCAGTCATTTTGAGGTTTCTGATGACCAGGCGCGGGCCATTATGGCCGAGGTGATAAAGCGCCAGCCAGGGTATCTGGTTCCCAAGCTCGTCCGGGAGATTGGTGGCCAGCCTGGCAAAACGCCTATGGATTTACGGCTTCATCCGTAATGGACATTAAGCGAAAGTATTGATGTTTCCGCCTTTTGCCACATCACCTGATGGGCCACTCGGTACGCCAGCGGCTGAGTCCAGCAGCTGAAGTGTCTGCGCGCCCTCTGCTTCTTGCTGGTTTTTAGACAGCTGCAAGCCCTTGAGTTCTAACGATGACACACCGGAGTTTCCAGAATTTCCTGAAATTTCCATACCAAAGTTCCTAAAGTTGTGACGCCGCAGCTACCGTTGAGGGGTAATCGTTGGTATGCCTTGTCGTCGGATTAAAAAGCAGGCAGAATTGCCCGCCTTCGTTTGGTTATCGGCTAAGGCTGATATTCCTTTAGTTATTTTTTCAAAAAAATAGGGATGCTCGGGTGGACGCAGTATTAGACAAATTAAATGAAAATCTCCAGGTGTTATATCGCAAAGCGTTGGACGCAGATAAAGCCTTAGACCAGCTGAGCGGGCAAGGTAAGGCAAAGCACAAAGCCATATTTCCGGCTGAAGCAGGATTTATCACTAGCAGCGAAAGATTTGCTCCTTACATCGCAGAGCTGAGTGAGGACATTGCAGCACTGCAGCAAGTCGCTGACGAAGAAGAGCGCAACCAAACGTTATCGGCCGTGGTAAAGAAAATGGAGGCGTTGTTTATAACTTTGGCGCAATTTAAAGGTGTTTTGGCCGAATAATTACGTTCTTAGCAATTAATTGTTGTTGGATCGCTTGTTTTTTAGGCAAAAAATACCATAATTATCTGTGAGGGGTAGTTACAGGTAAAACGCGTTGTTATGGAAATTTCCACTACAACCAACATTTTAAACGCTGGTTTTCGTCGCACTGCGACCGCCAGTGATTTACTGAATACCGATACATTTGGTATCGGCAATGCCGCGCGTGTGCCTTCCATCAATACTTCGCAAACCACCTCATTAAACGCGGGGTTTCAGCAAGACAACAATAGCAATTTGCCGGTGAATGCATTTGGTATTGGCAGGGCCAATCGGCCTGAAGTGGAACTATCGCCGCAGGCTCGCATTTTGCAGCAAAATGAAGCCAATCAACAGGCACTCAGCGACCGGCTTGCCAAAGCCCGTGAAGAACAAGCCAACGATTCTCAACAGCAAGAACAGGATAGTGATAACGATAATTCAGGGTTCGTGCGTGTTGCCAGTAGTGAAGGTAGTGCGCAAAAGAATAACATTCCCGCTGAAAAAGCGGCTGAAGTGTATCGTTCTATTCAGAGTTTGTTGTAACCAGGCATAAAAAACGGGAGCTAAACTCCCGTTTTGTGGTACTTGTACTTGCTTAGTGGTTACTGGCCAGTAGTTCTTGTTTAAATTCCTTTCTGAACCAGTCTTTAAGCATGGTCTTTTCATATTTTAACGAGTCATTGCTGGTGGTTCGACTGACATTACTCATGAATGACATATCCTTCAATTCCTCAGTGCCCGACTTTAAAATGGTGCCGTCGGCATCAACCAGCTGATAGCTGAAATCCATTCGTGGAATTTCAATGGACTTGATCAGTCGATACTCGCGGGCACCGGGCCAAACGCGTCCGGCTAAATCAAGGTCCGTTACTTTCATGGTTAGCTTTTGCCCTGCCGGCAGATCACTTGCCAAATCGTCCAGATATTCATGCAGATTTTCCATAGTCCGGTCTCTGAACCGGGAAGCGATGCCACCAGAAGGCTTAACGTCTGTAAACTCTTTTGGGTTCACCCAGGTGACAGTGAGGCGTTCTGATTCGTCAACACGGTCGACACTTTCCTGTTCTTCTGCAAGCATCGACGCACTAAAACAAAAGGTAGATATTAAAACGGCCAGCGTTAATTTTTTCATCTGTACTCTCCTGATTGACTTTGTGCCCTGTTGTTAATCTGAGTGGATATGGCAGCACAATACCTTATCTTTAGAACGATTGTCCGGCCACTCCTATTCCCTCATTGAATAAGAACGAGGTAATCACTAAAACATCACAACACGCTTTAATTATAGTTCAGTGTGTCCCCGAAAGGGGTAAATATATGTAATCAGAGTGTAAAGCTTTCACTATTTATTATACGTGGGAATATAGCGCTGATAGCCGGGGTCATTAAACAGTGGCGAGGTGATCACCAAATCAGCTGTGGCCTCACTGCAGGCAACGGGCACATTCCAAACAGAACACAATCTCAGCAATGCTTTGACGTCTGGATCATGTGGGGCCGGGTTGAGCGGATCCCAAAAGAAAATTAACAGATCTAATTGCTGCTCCGCGATGAGCGCGCCAATCTGTTGATCGCCACCAAGTGGCCCGCTTTTAAACCGGGTGACTGGTAATTTCAGTTGCTCGGATACCAGACCACCGGTTGTACCTGTGCCCACCAATTTGTGAATGGCCAGTGCTTCACGGTGTTTTTGCGCCCATTTCAGTAAATCCGGTTTTTTGTGGTCATGGGCCACCAGAGCAATGGTTTTAGGGGACGTTTCTGAGTTCATTTTAACCTCATTCTGCATTAGCTGACGGATACTGATTAGCGGCGACACGATTGCGGCCGGCAGTTTTGGCACTATACAGGGCCTTATCCGCAAGCTCTATTAAGCGGATTTTGGAATTACTGACCGTCGGCACTACACAGCAAGTACCGGCACTCAGGGTCATCCTGATGCTGCTGTCACCGGTGTTAAGCGGTGTACTCTCCAGGGCCGTTCTGGTCTGTTCCGCCAGCTCGGCGGTTTGCGCCTCGTTTTTACCCTGTACCAGGATGGCAAATTCCTCACCGCCATACCGGTACAGCTGCGCCTGATACTGTTCGGTGATGGGGGAAATGGTTTTAACAAAATGCACCAGGCACTGGTCTCCGGTAGGGTGACCAAAGTCGTCGTTGATGCTCTTAAAATGATCAATATCCAGCATCAGCAAACTCAGCGGCTGTTGCGTTAAAATACAGCGCTGCCAGAGACTTTCAAAGTGCTCTGTAAAGCAGCGCCGGTTGTGGCTTTGTGTGAGGGGATCTGTGCGGTTGAGTTTGTGCAATTCTATCTGCTTTTCTGACAGGGCTTTTTCAATTCTGAAGGCCCGGGCATATTCACTGCGATAGCGTTTGCCGACAAACATCAGATATAACCAGAACATCAATACAATAATGCACAGTTGTAACTGTTCACCACTTATCGCCGTAGCGAAACAAACCGGCAGCAGCAAGATGGAAATATACCAGCGAGTCAGGTCAAATTTGGGGATCAGGCTTTGCACTGAGGCGCTGGCGATACCGGCAATCACCAGATTTACCAGCACCGAAAGTTCTTCATAGCGAGGCACCAAGTTCACCAGATAGAACAATGCTCCCCAGGTGGCAGCGTGAATTAAGGACAGACTCGTCAGCCAGAGATTCCAGGCCTTGTAATGGCTGTCATAATATTTGGCGGTTAGTCTGCCATGTATGAGTCTCAGCGCACAGACAATGGTGAACAGGGCACCAAACATGCTACTTTCGATTGGGTTCTGACGAAAAAAGCCGGTGGAAAGGAAGATTAGTGGCCAGGCGAACAGATACAGGTAAACACCCGGCAAGGCTCTTTTGATAAAATCAAAATCAGCCCGGCGCTGGAAGTCCAGATTGAGTTTGTCTGCATCTGTTTCGGGCTTCATTGCCTTAATTATTCTTCCCCGGTTACTGCATAGCGTTGTTAATAGTAGACAGCAATTCCTGCTTGTTAAAGTCAGTAACCCGATTTAATACGGACTGCCTGTGCGTCATACCTCCGAGAATATAAAACGTAGTATCGTCCTGTAACAAGCCCCGGTGGTCCATAGTTGGTGCAGAATTATTAACAATTATCCAACGTTTTTGATCAATATGAAAGAACCAGATTTTATTGTCCGGTTCCGACGCTTCGCCGTTGTACCCAACGCCATTAAAATTATAGGGATTTGCACTGCCTCCGATAAAGAGAATGCCGTCTCCAAAATCTGTGTTTACTCCACTTGCCGCCATGCGATAGCGTGCTGTGTGGGTTGGATGAGGAATGGTTTGCCAATCTATTTTGGCATAGTTGAGCGGATCAATGAGGCCAATATAACAGGCGGGTTCAGCCGCAAACGTGCGCCGCGCATTTTGGCGCGCCAGCACTTTAACGCCATCACAAACAACCATTCTGTTGTTAACAATGCCACCCGCGTGCCCGAAAACCGCAGCTCCCGGAAATGGCGAGCCCATTTGCCATGAATCTCGTTTGATATCGTATATCTGCACCAGATTGACATTGCCATCATTGTGCCAACCACTGATGAGATAAACGTAACGTTGTTGGTAAACGAGAGCCACGCTGTCATCTACCGGCACCGGCATGTTCTTCAGTCTGGTGTACTGATCAGTAAGCACGTTATAAGCGTAGTTATCGGCGCTGGATATTTCGCTGTGATCCGCGGCAACCGTGTAGCCACCAAACAGGTAGGCGATGCCATTAACTCCCACGGCGACGCTGGCTAATCTGCCTTGTAGCGGTAATGAGGCGGGTACCGCTGTACGTTGTTGCCAATATTGTTCGGTGAATTTAAAAGACCACACCTGGTTGTGTACATCCTGCCAGTCTTTACCTGCCCCCAGCCCCATAAACGATATAAGCCAGCGTGCCTCATCATTCTGAACCAGCACAGTTGCGTTATTGCTAACCGGTTTTGGTAAGTCGGGAATTGTGGCGGCGAAGCTCTTAATATTGATCAGCAGTATGCTAAGCAATGTAATGCGGTATCCTGAAAACATAGAGACGTGATTTTTTGAATGAGATATTCCCTACAGTAGCGCTATCTCAGGGGGTTGTCTTCCCGCCAGTAGGGGGGGGCTGCCCGGGTACAAACATATTCACTCATTAATCATATTTGCAATTGTTGTTATAATAGTCGTTGAAACCCTTTAAAAACGGAGTCTATAGCAATAAATTATGGATAAAAACGAATTGTCATAAAAATTTAAAATAAATAAAAATGCAAAAAAGTTGCATAAATATATTTTGTGTGGCACATTCTCTCTCAACAGAAGCTGACCCCGAATTTATTTGTTGTAGACCTAACATGAAAGCCTTTATGCAACGCCAATCTTGTTTCCTTCCTGCCATTACTCTGGTGGAATTGTTCACATTCCGACGATAGAGCACTGTGGTTGACTGATATTCAGCAGCCACTTTCTTTTTTTCACCTATTCTTAAAAATTTGACCAAGAGATCAGTATGATTAACGTATCCTTATTAGGAGCCAGTGGTTACACCGGAATGGAACTGGCGTTGTTGGTGGAGCAGCACCCGAAAATGCAGCTTCAGGGAATGTATGTATCTGAACATAGCCAGGATGCCGGAAAAGCCCTTTGGCAACTGGATAGCCGGTTTTATCAGGTGCCGTTTACCGATGATAAATTGACTTTAACCGCACTCAGTGATGCGGTACTGGATCAGGTTGCAGAACAAAGCGACCTGATTTTTTTAGCGACCCCCCACGAGTTTAGCCACGATATCAGCGCCAGATTAATGCAACAGGGTGCGAAACTGTTGGATTTATCTGGCGCATTCAGAATCAAAGATACTGCGGTTTTTTCTCAGTTTTATGGATTTGAGCACCAGCAAAATGCCCTGTTGCAACAGGCAGTTTATGGTTTAGCAGAATGGTACGCCGAAGACATTAAGCAGGCAGATCTGGTGGCGGTTCCCGGATGTTACCCAACGGCATCACTACTGGCGTTAAAGCCACTTCAGGCTGCCGGTTTAATTGACAACACAGTGTTGCCTGTGATCAATGCGACGTCCGGAGTGAGTGGCGCAGGCAGAAAGGCCAGTATGACCAACAGTTTGTGTGAAGTCAGTTTGCAATCCTACGGTGTTTTATCGCATCGTCATCAACCCGAAATCAGTAGCTATTTGCACAATGATGTTATTTTCACCCCGCATTTGGGCAATTTTAAGCGCGGAATTTTGGCCACAATAACCCTGAAACTGCAGGCCAATGTCACTGAGTCTGCCATTCAGGACGCTTATCAGTCAGCCTACGGGCAGTCTGATATCGTGAAAATGCTACCGGTTTGGCCCAAGTTGGACCAGGTGGTTAATTCACCGAAATGTCACCTGCACTGGCAATATTCAGCGCAAAATCACTACATAGTGATCAGCAGCGCAATAGACAACCTGTTAAAGGGCGCCGCTTCTCAGGCGATGCAATGCGCCAATCTGATGCAGGGCTGGCCCGATTCACTTGGACTTACCCAGGGTAACTGAGGGCCGGAATATGAAAAACTTTCTTGTCGTTAAAGTAGGGGGCGCATTGCTGAATGACAATGTTGCCCTGCAATCTGTACTCAAGGTGTTGCACGAACTACAGGGGCAGTTTGCTCCGGTGCTGGTACACGGCGGCGGCGATACTACGCAGGCGCTGTTAGAGAAGCTGGCGTTTAACAGTGAAAAAGTGGATGGTGTACGCGTTACGCCAAAGACGCATTTACCCTATGTTGTGGGTGCCCTTGCCGGTACCGTCAATACCGAAATTTGTGCGGCGGCGAGCGTATGTGATCTGAAGCCGGTGGGATTAACCCTGCTGGACGGAAACGCCTGCCAGGCCAAACAAAAAAGTGTCGAACTGGGCGCTGTTGGAGACGTCATTCCGGGTGATCCTGTGCTGCTCAAACTGTTGTGCAGCCAAGGTTATTTGCCGGTCATTTCATCCATTGCCAGTGACGCACAAGGCAACTTACTAAATGTGAATGCCGATGACGCTGCCGCCACCATTGCCCAATTACTGGCGGCTGAGCTGGTGTTGTTGTCAGATGTACCGGGGGTACTGGATGCGGACAAAGTGCTGCTCAGCTCGCTGAATCGTCATAGTATTGCCGAACACTGTGCCAGCGGCGTAATTCAGGGCGGCATGGTGGTAAAAGTCAAATCGGCATTGGCCACCGCTAATCAGACCGGTAAGTCCGTGTTTATCAGTTCCTGGAAATCTCCGGAGCAACTACTGGCATTAACTCAGGGGGAGCCTTGTGGCACGCGTATTCAGCCTGACAACCCCGCACAATCCGTTTGAGCCACATTAAGAAAAAGGTCCGTTATCATGAAACAAGATTTATTAACCTTCACAAATTGGTCGAAAGACAACCTCCAGGCCTTGTTGGACTCCGCACTGGACATCAAGGCGCATCCTGAAAAATACGCAACAGCATTAGCGGGTAAATCCATTGTGGGCTTGTTCGAAAAGCCGTCACTGAGAACGCGTGTGAGCTTTGATATTGGTATCAATAAACTGGGCGGGCATTTTCTATATCTGGATATGGAAAGTGGCAATTTGTCGGGCCGGGAGTCGGGCAAGGACATGGCGGGCAATCTGGGCTGTTGGGCCGATGCGATTGTGGCCCGCGTTTTCAAGCATAGTACTTTGCAGACCCTGTCTGAAAATACCCATGTTCCGGTGATCAACGCCCTGTGTGATCTTTATCATCCCTGCCAGGCATTGGCCGACTATTTGGCGTTAGCAGAAAAGTTCGATGACCTGTCCAGCGTGCACCTGGCCTATCTTGGGGACGGAAATAACGTGGCTCATTCACTGATGATAGTGGGCGCAATTTTGGGGGTTAAACTGACGATAGCCACACCGATGGGTTATGAACCCGACAGCAGCATTGTGGATTGGTGCCAGAGTGCGGCGCAATCCAGTGGCAGTACCTTAACCCTGACTAATGATGTCAACAGTCTGAAAGACGTTGACGCACTGTACACTGACACCTGGATCTCCATGGGCGATAGCACTCCGCTGGAACAAATTAAGAATCAGTTCCAACCCTTTCAGCTCAATGAGACATTGATGAAACAATCCGGGGCGCAATGGGCAATGCATTGCCAACCCGCTCACCGGGATCTGGAAATCACCAGTAAGGTGGCTGACAGCGAACAATCTTTACTGCTGTTACAGGCAGAAAACCGTATGCATGCGCAAAACGCCATTTTGTTGTGGCTGTTAGCGAAAAACTAATTTTTGAGGAGATTTATTATGTCTGAGCACAATGTTAAAAAGGTCGTGTTGGCCTATTCCGGTGGACTGGATACGTCGGCAATCATCCCCTGGTTAAAAGAAAATTACGACTGTGAAGTCGTGGCCTTTGCTGCTGATGTGGGGCAGGGTGATGAAGAACTGACGGGCCTGCATGACAAGGCTATCGCATCCGGAGCCAGTGAATGTTACATCGTAGACTTAAAGGAAGAGTTTGTTAAAGATTATATCTTCCCGACACTGCAAACCGGTGCCGTTTACGAAGGTGAATACCTGTTAGGCACGTCGATGGCCAGACCGGTTATTGCCAAAGCACAGGTGGAGATCGCCAGAAAAGTGGGAGCAGACGCCCTGTGCCATGGTTGTACCGGTAAAGGCAATGACCAGGTGCGTTTTGAAGGGGCTTTCTCGGCCTTAGCGCCTGATCTGAAAGTGATTGCCCCATGGCGGGAATGGGATATGGTTTCGCGGGAAGACCTGCTGGATTATCTGGCTACCCGCAATATTGCCACGACGGCTTCTGCCACTAAGATTTACAGTCGCGACGCCAATGCCTGGCATATTTCGCATGAGGGGGGAGAGTTAGAGAACCCCTGGAATGAGCCCAGCAAGCAGGTCTGGACTATGACGGTAGATCCGGAAGACGCGCCGGATGCACCGGAAACTGTGCATCTGAGTTTTGAACAGGGTATGCTGACTAAGGTAAATAACGAGGCGTTGTCGCCGTTATCCGCCCTGGTGAAACTGAATCAGATTGGGGCCGCTCATGGTGTTGGTCGGATTGATATCGTAGAAAATCGCCTGGTGGGTATGAAATCCAGAGGGTGTTATGAAACGCCGGGTGGTACTTTAATTTACAAAGCTTACAAGGCTATTGAAAGCCTGGTGCTGGACAAACATTCACTGAAACACAGAGAGAGTCTGGGGCTGGAGTTTTCTCACGTGTTATATGACGGTCGCTGGTTTACGCCGCTGTGTCAGTCACTGCTTGCCGGTGCTAAAGTATTTGCAGAGCAAATCAGCGGTGAAGTGGTGATCAAGCTATACAAAGGCAGCGCCACTGTGATTCAAAAAGCATCAGTGAACAGTCTGTATTCTGAAGATTTTGCGACCTTTGGTGCCGATGACGTTTACGATCAAAAGCATGCTGAGGGCTTTATCCGCCTGTACAGTTTGGCGAGCAGAATCAAAGCCATGCAAGACAAGCAAAAAGGTTAATTGAGAGGCATATTATGGCGTTATGGGGCGGAAGGTTTACACAGCAACCCAGTGAATTGTTTAAGAAGTTCAATGATTCTTTACCCGTGGACTATCGTCTGGTTGAGCAGGATATACAGGGTTCCATATGTTGGTCGAAAGCGTTGCAGCAGGTGGGGGTATTAACCGATCTTGAGCAACAAAAATTGCAAAATGCCTTGCAGGCTTTGGCTGTCGAAGTCCAGCAAGATCCGCAGCAAATCCTGCAGTCTGATGCTGAAGATATCCATAGCTGGGTGGAGCAAAAGCTGATTGCCACTGTTGGTGATTTGGGCAAAAAGCTGCATACCGGCCGTAGCCGAAACGATCAGGTGGCTACGGATCTGAAACTCTGGTGTAAGGCTAAAGGGGAAGAGTTGTCACTGGCATTAGTCAGTTTTCAACAGGCACTCATGGATTTGGCGCAGCGAGAAAAGGCCACGGTATTACCCGGCTATACCCACCTGCAGCGGGCGCAACCGGTTACTTTTGGTCACTGGTGCCTGGCTTATGTGGAAATGTTTGACCGCGACATCGGCCGCCTGAATGACGCCCTGTACCGCGCCGACACCTCCCCATTGGGGTCCGGTGCGCTGGCGGGTACGGCTTACCCGATAGACCGCCATGCCTTAGCATCAGATTTAGGTTTTCGCAGACCCACGCTAAACAGTCTGGATGCGGTTTCCGACAGAGATCACGTGATTGAACTGATGTCCTGTGCCAGCATCAGTATGATGCACATGTCCCGGTTTGCAGAAGATCTGATTTTCTACAACAGTGGCGAAGCCGGATTTGTAGAATTAAGTGATCAGGTAACCTCGGGTTCGTCTCTGATGCCACAAAAGAAAAACCCGGACGCCCTGGAGTTGATTCGTGGTAAAACCGGGCGGGTCTGTGGTTCGCTAACAGCGATGCTGACCACCATGAAGGCACTACCTTTGGCTTACAACAAGGATATGCAGGAAGACAAAGAAGGCTTGTTCGATGCGATGGACACCTGGCAAATTTGCCTGCAGATGGGGGTATTGGTTGCCGAAGGTATTAAAGTCAACAGTGCCGCTACCCTGGCTGCTGCCCAGCAAGGTTACGCCAACGCCACTGAGCTGGCGGATTACCTGGTAAGCAAAGAAATTCCTTTCCGGGAGGCGCATCACATTGTCGGAGAAGTGGTACTCAAAGCTATTTCAGAAGGCAAGGCGTTAGAGGATTTTACCCTGTCGGAACTACAGGCTTATTCAACGGAAATCGGGCAGGATGTGTATCAATACTTAACCATAGAGTCCTGTCTTGATAAACGGCAGGTGCTGGGTGGTACCTCCCGGGAGCAGGTGGAGCTGGCGCTGGACTCGTCCCGGCGCGACCTGGCGGAGATATTCCCCAGTCAGGTAACCGGTAGTCCGTCGGAGCCACAAATACAAATCGCCTTGCGCCACGTGCAACAGCGTCTTAATGCGCAAAAAGCCGCGGCTTTGAGTGTCAGACAGGCGAAAATGACCGACGTCGACGCGATTGATGCCATAGTGCGTTTCTGGTCTGCAAAAGGTGAAACCCTGCCCAGAAGCCGTGACAATATCGTGCATGATATCCAAAATTTTGTCGTCGCAGAACTGGATGGCAAGGTGATAGGGTGCGCCTGCCTTTATATCTACCAAACCGGGTTAGCAGAAATCCGCTCTGTTGGTGTACAGCATGATGTGCAGGGTAAAGGACAGGGCAAAGCCATGATCCAGTACTTGCTGGAACAGGCGCGCCACATTGAGCTTAAGCGGGTGATTGTTCTGACCAGGGTACCGGAGTTTTTTGGCAAATTAGGCTTTGTTAAAACCGACATGAATGGCCTGCCAGAAAAAGTCATCAAGGATTGTGATATTTGTCCCAAAAAACAAGCTTGTGATGAAGTTGCCATGGAATATCTGGTCGGGTTACCGGCGCCGGGTCAACTGGATGCTAATTTGATTGTCAAAGCCTTGGTGGGCTAAAAAAAGTACCGACATCTGGCCGCAAGTCTAATACTTAGGTTTAACTTTAAGGTATTCTTCTTGCGGCTTTTTTAATTGTCTTATAGTGTTAAGGAGAAGTTAATTCACATTTACTGCAATCAATTTCTGAAACGTATCTGTAAAAGGCGGCAAAGGAATGGATTGATAAGTTGCCAGGAAAGACATTCTGCCTATGAAAATGTCGCAAAAGTTAGTTATTGCTTTTGTTTCGGCAGTGGTATTGCCCACTGTCATCATCAGTATATTGATGGTACAACACGGCAAGCGACAGGCAATTGAAAATTTTACCCTGTCCAATGAGCGCGAAGTTCGCCAAATCAATAATGGTTTAACCATACTACTGCAAAAAATTGCAGAGAGTGTCGATTATGTTGCCGGTCTCGAGCTGGTTCGTTCGGCCCATTCCGGGTTAACCAGCTACCGCACCTCCACCTCAGCGACCATGATGCGCCCGCTTTCCGGCAGCGCTACCGAGCGCGACCTGTTTATCCTGTTCGAAGATTTTGCCGACAGCCACCCCGATCTAACCTACATCTATATGGGAAATCAGGCCGGTGGTTACGTTTCATGGCCACAGGAGGCCATTTCCCGACAATATGATCCGCGCATCCGGCCCTGGTATCAAACCGCGTTGTCAGCCAATGGTGAAACGGTAAGAACCGATGCCTATTACTGGAAAATTGGCGATAAAGTTATTATCAGTACCGTCAAAGCACTGTATCAGGATGATGGCAGCCTGACAGGAGTGTTGGGTATGGACTTGTCGATGCAAAACCTGACCCAGCGCATAGCGCAAATTAAATTGGGTAAATCCGGATTTGTGATGTTAGTGGAAGACAATGGCACGGTATTGGTGGATCCCAATATGCCGGGGAACAACTTTAAGCACATTGATACCATTTACGGGGGTAATTTTGCGCCTGTTTTTGCCATGCAATCGGGGAATTCAGCGGTAAATATTGATGGTGTGAATTATTTTGCATCTGTCTATAAATCGCCACAGTTGGGTTGGAAGTTTATTGGTGTCAGTCGCGAGGACGAAATCTTGCAGGAGGTCAGTGACCTGCTGGAAATGAACGTTATCGTTGCTATTTCACTGTTGCTGCTGTTTGTGGCACTGGCGGTGGTGTTGTCCAGAGTGATCAATAGCCAGATAGAAGAGCATCAACAACTGTTAATTACTGAAAAGGAACGGGCTGAATCGGCAGTAAAGGCCAAGGGCGATTTTTTAGCCAACATGAGTCACGAGATACGCACTCCCATGAATGGCGTTATCGGTATGCTGGGCTTGTTAATGGACACCAAGTTGCAACCACAACAAAGCCGCTATCTGCGGCTGGCGCAATCCAGTGCCGAATCGTTACTGGCTTTGATAAATGACATTCTGGATTTTTCTAAAGTGGAAGCCGGTAAGATTGAACTGGAAGAGATTGATTTTGATGTGCGTTCACTGTTTGACGATGCTATCGAAAGCCTGGCTCAAAGAGCGGAGGAAAAGGGGCTTGAACTGATTATCGATGAAGTGGATCTGGAGCGCAGTTGGGCAAAAGGCGATCCGGGCCGAATTCGTCAGGTGGTCAACAACCTGGTGGGCAATGCGATTAAGTTCACTGCCCAGGGGGAAATTGTCGTTACCATCAGCCTGGATAAGCGTCTGCCAGATAACTGGCGGTTGCGCTGTATCGTCACTGATACCGGTATCGGCATTCCGGATGATAAATTGCCTCACCTGTTTAGTTCGTTTACCCAAGTGGACAGCTCCACCACCCGAAAATACGGCGGTACCGGATTAGGCCTAGCAATTTGCAAACAACTCTGTGCTGTCATGCAGGGTGAAATCTGGGTTAAGAGCCAGTTTGGCAAAGGCAGTACGTTTGGTTTTGATATTCAGCTGTTGCCAGGTAAGCAAATTGAAGTGCCGCGCTCTAAGGCATCTATTCGCGGTAAACATATCCTGATTGTTGACGATAACACCACCAATCGCGAAGTGCTCAACAAACAACTGAGCAAATGGGGCGCGCAGGTGGCCGAAGCCGCAGACGGTGTCAGCGCATTAAAATTACTGCGCCGCAATCCGGAGTTTGATGTGGCTATTCTGGATATGCAAATGCCGGGAATGGACGGGGCGTCACTGGGCAAAATGATGCAGGAAGACGCTATCGTCAGACGCATTCCCATGATCATGATGACTTCCATTGGTTCCGCCAAAGAGCCCAGTTTTTTCGCTCAGATCGGCTTCAAAGGCTATTTTACCAAGCCGGTGACATGCTCTGATTTGTACGACGCTTTAGTGGTGGTGTTAGACGGCGGCTCTAATTTTCCTGCCAGCGCCATGGTTACCAAAGAACAGCTGAAACAGCTCAAGCCGCATTTAAAGGAAAACAAATGCCGTCTGCTGCTGGTGGAAGACAATGTCATCAATCAGGAAGTGGCCAAAGGTATGTTGACGGGATTGGGCTACGAAGTGATTGTGGCGGAAAATGGCGTTGAAGCCGTGCAGCGTCTGGCAAATGACTCTGACGCCAGTGGTCCGCCCATTTCTGCGGTTCTGATGGATTGCCAAATGCCACAAATGGATGGTTATGAAGCCACCCGGGCAATTCGCAACGGCGCTCAGGGCATTGAGAAAACCTCCATACCAATCATAGCCATGACTGCTAACGCCATGAAAGGGGACCGCGAAAAGTGTATCAATGCCGGTATGGATGATTACCTGTCGAAGCCTGTCTCAGCCGATGAGTTACGTGCCAAACTGGATATGTGGTTGGGCGTGGAAGACCGCACCGACGGGATTGAAGAAGTAAATATCGAACCGGATGTGCCACTAAAACACACTGTCGATTTTGACGATGGTGAGAAAGTCTGGGATAAACAAGGTTTTATGGAGCGAATTGGCAACAGTGAAACCCTGGCTACCCGCCTGATAGGCCTGTTTCGCAGTTCTATGCCTCAGGAGATGGCATTGTTTGGTGAATATATCGAACAACACAAATATCTGGAGTTGGGCAAACTGGCTCACAAAGTTAAAGGTTCCAGTGGTAGCCTCGGGGCTGTGAAAGTGGCCCGGGTTGCTGAACAGATAGAAAACGCGGCGAAAACCGAAGATGCCGCTAAGATCACGGCATTGTATCAACAGTTTACAGGCCACGTAGAAGACTTTATCGCCGTGTTGCCATAAGGTCTTCGCGCGGCCTTGCGTCTGCCTATAAGCTGACGCGTTTGTAAGGGCGGTACTCGGCGTGCCAGAAGAACTTATCGATGCGGGACAGTATGACTTCATCGCTTACCGGTAGCGCCAGTTCCTGCTCCTGAGCTTTTTTGGCCACCGCAAACGCGATTTTCCTGCTTACCGATTGTACCTGTCTCAGCGGCGGCAGCAATTCACCTTCACCGGTGGTTGCCAGTGGCGAGCATTCCGCCAGGGTGGAGCTGGCAGTGAGTAACATTTCGTCGGTGATGCGGCTGGCTTTACTGGCCAGTACGCCCAGTCCGATGCCCGGGAAAATGTAACTGTTGTTACACTGTGGAATAGTGAACTTTTTACCTTCAAACTCAACCGGTAAAAATGGACTGCCGGTGGCAACAATGGCGCGTCCTTCGGTCCAGCGAATCACATCCGCAGGGTGTGCTTCTACCTGGCGTGACGGGTTGCTCAGCGGAAAGATAATAGGTCGTTCCACATGAGTAGCCATTGCCTTAATCACTTCTTCAGTAAACAGACCTCCTACGCCGGAAACCCCAATCAAGACTGTGGGTTTGGCATTGTTGATCACTTCCAGCAACGACGGATATTCACCCGCAAATTGCCATTTAGCAAGGGCACTGCTGTCCTGCGCCAGGCATTGTTGAAAATCTCGCAGATTTGGGGTTTTGTCGGTCACCAGACCATACCTGTCTACCATAAAAATTTGACTGCGGGCCTGCTCCGGGTCAATACCTTCAGCGGTCATCTGCTGAATGATTTGTTCCGCGATACCACAGCCAGCCGACCCGGCGCCCACAAACACCACGTTCAGATCTTTGAGTTGTGTATCGATAGCTCCGGTGGCACACATGAGGGTGCCAACAGTGACCGAGGCGGTGCCCTGAATATCGTCGTTAAAACAACAAAATTTATCGCGGTAACGCTGCAGGATTGGGGTGGCATTATGCTGAGCAAAGTCTTCAAACTGAATCATCACACCGGGCCAGCGTTTTTCTACGGCGTTCATGAATAATTCAATAAACTCATCATATTCAGACTGACTGATTCTGGGGTGACGACAACCCATGTACATGGGATCTTCCAACAGTTTTTTGTTGTTGGTGCCTACGTCCAGCATAATTGGCATGGTATAGGCGGGGCTGATACCACCACAGGCGGTGTACAGGGACAACTTACCGATGGGGATGCCCATGCCGCCAATGCCCTGATCGCCCAGGCCCAGAATGCGCTCACCGTCGGTTACCACAATGACTTTTACATTGCGTTTGGTGGCGTTGCGCAAGATGTCGTCGATATCATGCCGGTCAGCGTAAGACAAAAACAGGCCGCGAGATTTGCGATAAATATCAGAGAACTGTTCACAGGCATCACCCACCGTTGGGGTATAGATGATGGGCATCATCTCATCAATGTGCTCCTGGATCAGTCGGTAGTACAGGGTTTCGTTATTGTCCTGTATGGCTCGCAGATAAATGTGTTTGTTAATGGGTTCGGCGAAACTGGAGTATTGTGCCCAGCAGCGCTCCAGTTGTTCTTCAATGGTTTCATATCGGGGCGGTAATAAACCTGCCAGGTTAAAGGCAACCCGTTCCTCATGACTAAACGCACTGCCTTTATTCAGTAATGGCGTTTCCAATAAAGCAGGACCGGCATAGGGAATGTAAAGTGGATCGTTGTTATCTTGCTGCATAGTTTTAAATGTAGGGTCAATGTTGTTGAAAGTATAACGGTAAATCGGTCAGAGTTGAGCGCAATTATGCTGGTAGGACGAGCCTGTTGCTGCGCCTACCGGCAAAATTGTGGTTAAAAAATCTCATCTTCCAATGACGGCGTTTGTTGCTCATCAGAAGTCTGATCGACAATTTCGTGTTCGGCCACCCACTCTGTGGGCTCAGTGCCGGCAATAAAATACTCAAATCGCGACGTGTGATCGGTTCGGTTGGTCAACTTACCGGTGGTCCGGTCGATGCGCACCGAAACGATATTTTCCGGTATGGTACTGCTGACTTCTGGTACATCCTGTAAGGCTTTTTCCATAAATCTGATCCAGGCTGGTTGCGCTGCCTTGGCGCCATCTTCGCCGCCCTGCATCGCATTACCGATAATCGTGGTGTTGTGAGGATTATTGCGGATCAGGTAAGGATATGCAGCAGTTCTGCCTAATGAGCGACTGGCATCGTCAAAGCCCACCCAGGTGGTCGCCACCAGGTCAGGATTAAAGCCACTAAACCAGGTATCTTTAGAGTCGTTTGTCGTACCGGTTTTGCCGGCGAGATCTTTGCGCCGTATCAAAGAGTTAGCGCGCCATCCAGTGCCACGCCAATAGGTTTTGTTTTTGACGCTGCCACTGCCGGTAATCGCGGTGCGCAACATCTCGGAAACTAAAAAGGTATTCTGGCCTGAAACCACCTGTTCAGCTTGCGGTGGCAATGGGCTGAGTACCGTTTCATTGTTAGGCGCATCGCCGGGAATCGGCGTGCTAATTTGCGCCGTCAGTCCTTCCGTTTCGGCACATACCGGACATGCTGTTGCGGGATTAGCCTGCCATACATATTCGCCGTACTGCCCTTCAATGCGCTCAATAAAATGGGGTTCAACCGCGTAGCCGCCATTGGCGATAGTGGCAAAACCATTGGCTACCTCCAGGGGCGTGATTGACGCAGATCCCAAAGAAAGTGATTCGTCGCGGGGAAGATCTTCCATCTGAAAGCCGAATTTACGCATGTGATTTCGCACATTATCAATCCCTACGGCGCGCAACAGGCGCACTGCCACAACGTTTTTCGATTTACCCAGGGCGATGCGCATCCGGATGGGGCCGTCGTATACGGCCGGCGAGTTGGCCGGTCGCCATGCTCTGCCGGAACTGCGATCCCACTGGTTAATGGGGGCATCATTGATAATCGACGCAATCGTAAAACCATGGTCCAGTGCGGCGGAGTACAAAAAGGGTTTTATGTTAGAGCCTACCTGACGTTTCGCCTGAGTTGCCCTGTTAAACTGACTCTGATAAAAACTGTAGCCGCCCACCAATGCCCTGACCGCACCGTTGTTGGGATCTAATGCAATCAGCGCACTACTGGCTTCCGGAAATTGTGACAATTGCCAACGTTGATCTTCGTTGCGTTGCCGAATCCAAATCAGCGCGCCTTCCTGCACGATATCCGCGGCGGTTTCTGGTGGTGTACCCTGCCGGCTATCAGTAATGTAAGGTCTTGCCCAGGCCAGACCGTCCCATTCAATGCGACGGTAAGCGCCGGATTTGTCAATGACAGCAATTGCCTGTTCGAAAATGTCAGTCACCACAGCCGGTACCAATGGCCCGAAGGCGGAAAACCCGGCAAGGTGCCTGGCTATTTGTTGCTCAGACCAGCCCATGTCGGGGACAAAACTGGCTTTATCCGGATCATTTGCTGCGGGCGTTTTGCGCCAAAGCTGCGTTATCGCGCCGCGATAGCCATGGCGTTCATCATAGTCATGCAGGTTTTGGCGCAGGGCGTCAATGGCAGCACTTTGCATAGCAAAACTTGCGGTGGCGTAGACCTTATAACCACCGGTTTCAGCTTCTTCTTTGCCGTACAGATTGGTCATTTCGTTGTAGATGACATTAGCCAGATATGGCGCATCCAGTTCGATTTCGGCGCCGTGCAGTTTGGCCGTAACCGGTTCAAGTGCGGCAAATTCGTATTGCTCTCTGGATATAAAGTTCTCGTTGAGCATTCTGCCCAGCACTACCTTACGGCGGTTTACCGAGCGTTCCGGGCGGCTGATGGGATTCATGGTGGAAGGCGCTTTGGGTAACCCTGCCAAAGTGGCAATTTGCGCCAGGCTCAACTCGTTGAGTTCCTTGCCGTAGTAAACCTGAGCGGCGGCGCCAAAGCCAAAGGCACGGTGGCCCAGCTCTACTTTATTGATATACAGCGACAGGATTTCGTCTTTGGAAAGCACCCGTTCAATATGCCAGGCAATGAAAATCTCTTTCAATTTGCGCACAAAGGTCTTATCCCGTGTCAAAAAGAAACCCCGGGCTAACTGCATGGTTAAAGTACTACCGCCCTGACTTAACTGGCCGGTAATCATCAGATTAAACGCCGCCCGCATGATCCCGATGGGGTCTATGCCTGGGTGCTCGTAAAAGCGGCTGTCTTCGGTAGCTAAAATTGCGTCGATGAGTTGCTGTGGCACCTCATCCAGGGTGACAGGAATACGCCGCTTTACACCATACTGAGAAATCAGCCTGCCATCACGGGTAAATATCTGCATGGGGGTTTGCAGTTTGACATCTTTCAGCACTTCCACACTGGGCAGATCGGCACGGATATAAAAATACACGCCAGCGATAGCAACAACCGCCAGAATCGATCCCAGAGCAAAGAGGCTGATGACGTATTTAAAAAATTTACTCACGTTTAGGCGTTATCCCGCGTCGTTGTGTAACTGGCAATTCCAGTGTCAATCAAGAGGCTTAATTACAAGCCCGACATTTTATCCTAAAACGAGGGGTTATTGAAACTGCCCCGGTAATAGTGTTGTAAGTAATCATGAGCGTCAGTTCACAATTATCTGGCCATCAAATCACTATCTTCGGGCAATTCAGTGAAGAAATTAAAGATTTGCTCTCAGAATACGATGAAATGCATATAAATTAATACGTTAGTTTGGCAGCAGCTAACTATTTTTGTTACATCTGATTAAATTTAAACTATGATTCAAGAGAGTGTTGTTCTTTGCGGTACAGGTTTGAAGGTCAACACGCTCTGATAAGCACAAAAAAGAGACAACAGCTTGAATCTGAGTATAGGCAACAATAACAAACAAATTCTGGGTGTCGATATAGGAAGCCGCTATGTCAAAGCCTTGTTGTTATCTCAGAAAGGCAAACGTTACTGTATTGATGCAATCGCCTGCGAGCCAATCTATGGCAATGTCATGCAGGAACGGGAAATTAAAGATTTTGATGCGGTAAATCATGCCCTCAAAAAAGTGCGCAAAGCCCTGCAAACCAGTGTCAAAAATATCGCCATCGCAATATCCGGCTCTACGGTGCTCACTAAGGTTGTTGATATGGAGTTGGGGTTGAGCGATATCGATCTCGAGGCTCAAATCGAAATTGAGGCTGACAGCCTTATTCCTTACCCGCTCAACGAAGTGTATATGGACTTCGAGGAAATTGGCCCCTGTGCGCGCAAACCCGGGCGCGCCGATGTGTTGCTCAGTGTCGCTCACAAAAACATTGTGGAAAATCGCACCTTGATATCCCGAGAAGTGGATTTCGAAGTGAAGATAATGGATGTCGAAGGCTATGCCCTGGGCAATGCCATGGTAAATTTCGGGCAATTTGGTGATGAAGAAGTGATTTTTTGCCTGAACGTCGGGGCGGCCCAGTTACAACTGACGGTCATACGGGGTAAGCAGGTAATTTTAAGTCGCGAGCTGGCTTTTGGCACTGACATGTTAGCCAACGAAATTGCCGCGAGCTTCAATTTAAGTGTTAACGATGTTCAGAAAGGACTGATTTCCGGCGATTTACCCGATACCTGGCGAGAGCTGCTGTACCCGCAATTTTTATCAACCTTACAAATGCAGATCAATCGCATCCTGCAGTTGTATGTCAACAGCTTTAACGCTGAACCGCCAGGCAAAATTTATATGTCAGGTGGTGCCACCATCTTATCTGGGGTAGTGGAAGATCTGGCCATGGACATGAACACCGAAATAGCCCTATTTGACCCATTAGCGCAACTGGATACGGCTAAAAATGTCAGCGTAGACGGGTTCCATGGTGGGCAGTTTGCTGTGGCTGCCGGGCTTGCCTGGAGGGGGTTCTCCACATGTCATACATAAATTTATTGCCATGGCGTGAAAAACAACGGGAAAAACAAAAGCAGCTCTATCTTGCCACTTTGGCTTTTTGTGCGTTGCTGGCTGTAGGCCTGGTGTTGGGCATCGGCAGTTTTCTGGATACCCTGATCAAAAACCAACAGCAGCGAAATCAGTTTCTGGAAAAAGAACTGGCAATTCTCGACGTCAAAATAGGTAAAATTGCCACTATTAAGAAGCAAAAAGAAGATATAGAAAAGCGTATTTCCCTGATCCAGCAATTGCAGGAGCATCGCAACGTCAGTCCAATTGTGCTTAACGAGCTGGCTACCCTGGTACCTCCCGGTATTGCGTTTAAGCAGCTCAATCGCAAGCAAAATCGCATTGAAATTATCGGGGTCAGTGAATCGAATAACCGCCTTGCGGACTTTATGCGTCGCCTGGAAAACTCGCCGGTATTTGTCGGTAACGATCTGTCTTCTGTGGTGGCGGATACCAGTACTACCGAAGCGGTCAGTGATTTTAAACTGACTTTTATGATCAGTCCCAAAGTGGCCCCGCCTTTGGTCAGTCTCAGTGATGCGGAGCAGACACCATGAAGTTTGATTTCGCTAAACTCAAGGAAATGAACGACCTGGACTTTGAACAAATCGCCTACTGGCCTTTTGAAGTCAAAACCGTATTTGCACTCATGGTATTTATTATGGTGAGTGGCGGCGCCTTTTATTTTCTGGTGAAAGATAAACTGCCGGTACTGGATGCCGAACAAAAGCGCGAATTTGAACTCAGAGGCACCTATGAAGCCAAATATCTGATTGCCGCTAACCTGGAAGCCTATGAAAAGCAGTTAGCACAGTTGAAACTGGATTTTCAAAAAGTGGTTAAATCGCTGCCTACCAGTAATGAAACTCCAGGGCTACTGGACGACATCACTCTGGTGGGCACATCGTCAGGTCTGACATTTAAAGGTATCAACTGGGAGAAGGAAATTCCCAAAGAGTTTTATACCGAACTGCCCATTCGCATTGAAGTCAATGGTGAATATCATGAGTTTGGCGAATTTCTTTCTGAGATTGCCAGCCTGCCCAGAATTGTCACGGTACACGATTTTGAAATGGTGACTTCAGGTCAGGAACTTCGCCTCATCATGTCTGCTAAAACCTATCGGGCGACACCAGAGGTGGAGGCACAATGAGGCAGTCTCTGATGGTTCTAACCGTGCTCGCGGCTTTGGGGGGCTGTTCTGCGGATACCTCTGATTTGCAGCAATTTATAGCCACCGTGCAAACGTCAACACCGCCGCCGATTGAACCTTATCCCGAATTTAAACCCGTGCCGGCGTTTGTCTATGCCGCACAGGAAGAAAGAAGTCCCTTTAGTCGCCCCCGCAACCAGGATCTGGCGCTGCAGGACCAGGCCACCGGCAATTGCCTGCAACCGGACATTCGCCGACCAAAAGATCCGCTGGAAGCCTTTGGTACGGACGCCCTCAGTATTCAGGGCTTTTTTACCAGCAAGGGACAAAAATGGGCGTTAATTACAGCAAATGATGGTACGTTACATCGGGTGACGGTTGGCGATCATCTGGGGTTATTTTTTGGAAAGATAACGCGTATCAGTGAAAATGCCGTGTATTTTACTGAGCAATTGCCAGATGGCGCAGGGTGTTGGCAGGAAAAAAGCTCGAGAATAACAATATCAACCGGCTCCGGAGATTAATAACATGGGTAATTGCAAATCACTTTTCACAATGAGCATAGTCATCGTTATTGTGCAGTTTTGTGTTACCGAAGCGCTCGCGCAGCCAAACGATGTGCAATTGGTAGATCCGGCTCCCTCGTCCAAAGCTTCAGCCCATTCGGTATTAACCAACATTGAATTTCAGCAACTTCCCGACGACAGCGCTGAGCTATTGATTGAATTTGATTCTGCTGATTATCAGGTGCTGATGTCCAGAGACAGTAAGTTATTGCATGTCAATCTGCACGGAACCCGATTGGGCGAGGGACAATTGATGCGCCTGAATGTGTCAGAATTTACCACGCCAATTCAGTTTGTAGAGACTTTTCAGGATGCTACGCAATCTTCTGTTGTGATTGAAATGGCGGGTGATTTTACCCATCGCCACGAAAAAGACGGCAACCTGCTGAAAATCCAGATTGGCGACATTAAATCAGATGACCAGGAAGCCCAATATAAAGCGCAATTTTCCGGTGAACCCATATCGTTAGATTTTCAGGATGTCCCGGTGCGACAGGTATTGCAGATAATAGCCCAGGTAAATGGGTTTAACCTGGTGACAACCGATTCGGTGACCGGCAATGTTACCATCAGTCTTACCAATGTGCCCTGGGACCAGGCTCTGAGTATGATCCTCAGGATAAAAGGACTGGATCAGCGCATGGAAGGCAATATTTTACTGGTGGCACCGGCAGAAGAACTGGCTGCCCGCGAAGCGCAGATTTTACAAACCAAGAAGCAGGCTGCGGATTTGGCCCCGCTCAGCACCCGCCATGTGCAAATTAATTATGCCAAAGCGTCAGAGCTGGCGCTGATTCTGAAATCCAGTGAAGGCAGTGTGTTGAGCGCCAGAGGCAATGTCACTGTCGATGAACGCACCAATACCTTGATTATCAAAGACGCCAATGAATCCATTGCTGACGCTCTGGAAATGATCGAAATTCTGGATATTCCGGTGCGCCAGGTATTGATCGAATCGCGCATGGTTACAGTACGGGACGGGGTAGACGAACAATTTGGGGTGCGTTGGGGCTTTAGTGATCGTCAGGACGAAGATGGGGTATCCGGTTCGCTGGAAGCCGCAGATTCCATCGCCGGTGGTACAATTCCCAGTATTGATGACAGGCTAAACGTAAATCTGCCGGTTAACTCACCGGCGGGGCGAATTGGTTTTACAGTGGCCCGTCTGGTTGATGGCACTATACTGGATTTGGAACTGTCAGCACTGGAAACGGAAAACAAGGGTGAAATCATCGCCAGTCCCAGAATTACGGTGGCCAATCAACACGAAGCTTACATTGAGCAGGGTACCGAAATTCCCTATGTTCAGGCCACATCCAGTGGCGCGACCTCGGTGGAATTTAAAAAGGCGGTGTTAAGTATGATGGTTACGCCGCATATTACCCCGGACAATCGCATTATTCTGGATCTGGTGGTAACCCAGGACACCCGTGGCGAAACCGTATCAACGCCAACCGGTCCCGCCGTCGCCATTGATACCCAGGAAATATCCACTCAGGTGTTAGTAGAAAACGGCGAAACCATCGTACTGGGTGGCATTTTTCAGCAAACCATCTCTGATGCCGATACTAAGGTGCCCTTACTGGGGGATTTACCTGTGGTAGGCAATTTGTTTAAACAGAGTCAGCAAGTTAACGATAAACGGGAGCTTTTGATCTTTGTTACCCCCAAAATACTCACTGATACCTTGTAAAGCACAAAAATAGCCCCATAACTGGCGGGTTGTTCAAAGCAAACTGAAGATAAGGCAAGCAAAAGGGTTGCCAAATCGCGCCTGTAACTGAGATAATCCCGCTCTCGAAAATCGAGCGAGGTTGGAATTTCCATTTTTTTAGATTGTTGACGTAGATAAAATGGCCGAAAAAAGAAACATTTTTTTAATTGGGCCGATGGGGGCTGGCAAAAGTACCATTGGCAGACATCTGGCAGATGAATTACATTTAGAATTTTATGACTCAGACCAGGAAATCGAAAAGCGCACTGGTGCCGATATTTCCTGGGTGTTTGATATTGAAGGCGAAGAAGGTTTTCGCGATAGAGAAGAGTCTGTCATCACTGATTTAACTGAAAAACAAGGTATCGTTTTGGCGACTGGCGGTGGTTCTGTGGTGCGTAATGCCGTCAGAAACCGGTTATCGGCACGTGGTATTGTGGTGTATCTGGAAACTACTATCGATAAACAAGTAGCCAGAACACAACGCGATAAACGCCGTCCGTTGTTGCAAAATAACGATCCTGAAGCCGTATTGAAAGATTTGGCCGGGGAGCGCAATCCACTGTACGAAGAAATCGCTGATTACACGGTGCAAACCGATGATCAGAGCGCTCGTGCTGTAGCCAACGCGATCATCAGTAAAATCGGCTTATAAAAAAACACCATTTGGGGGGAGCGCGCATGTCGACCTTAACAGTAGAGTTGGGGGAGCGTAGCTACCCCATAACCATTTCCGAAGATTCACTTTCTCAAGCCCACCTCATTCGAGACTTCCTGAAAACCCGACAAGTGTTTGTGGTTACCAATCCAACGGTTTATGGCTTATGGGCTGACAAGTTAAGCGCTGCGTTAACTGGCATCGATGTGCAGTTTATCCAGGTACCAGACGGTGAAGAATACAAGACCCTGCAAACCATGGAATCCGTGATAGGTGAGTTGTTGCAACGCCACGCTGCCAGAGACGCTACCTTATTAGCGCTGGGTGGCGGAGTCATTGGGGATCTGACCGGGTTTGTGGCCGCCAGTTTTCAGCGCGGTATTCCCTTTATTCAGGTTCCTACAACCCTGTTATCACAGGTGGATTCCAGTGTTGGCGGCAAGACCGCGGTTAATCACGCCTTAGGTAAAAATATGATTGGCGCCTTTTACCAGCCTAAAGCGGTAATCATCGACACCGAAACCCTGAAAACCCTCCCGGCACGCGAGTTTGCGGCTGGCATGGCCGAGGTCATCAAATACGGTATTATTTATGACGCCGAGTTTTTTTCCTGGCTGGAAAATAATCTGGATGCGATCAAAGCCCTGAACTCCGACACCTTACAAAAGATGATTTATCGCTGTTGCCAGATTAAGGCGGAGATCGTGGCACAGGATGAACGGGAAAAAGGACTGCGTGCATTGCTGAATCTGGGCCATACTTTTGGTCATGCCATTGAAGCCGAACAGGGCTATGGCAACTGGTTGCACGGTGAAGCGGTTTCTGCTGGCACTATTATTGCTTCAGTTGTTGCACAGAAAAAAGGCTGGTTATCAGCGTCAGAAGTTAGTCGCATTACTGCATTACATGCGGCTTTTGATTTACCGATATCCGCGCCAAAGTCCATGGGTTATGCGCAGTTTATGCAACATATGCAGCATGACAAAAAAGTGGAAGCCGGGCAGATCCGCTTTATTATTCCTCAGGGAATAGGCCAGGCGGTGGTGACTTCTGACATTGACGACGCGCTGTTGCGAGACGTTTTGAATTAATATTGAACAGGCATACCCTGAAGAGTAATAAGTTGCAAACATGAGACATTCTACTCTGCTAACAGAATACACGGATATTTCACAAAGGTTGGAATATCTCGTGGCGCATTCATCACAGATGGTATTTATTACCGGTGAGGATGTGGCTGTGCAGCAGGGATTTGTTGAAGCGTTTCTGGGGCAGCAGAGTCAGCACGCCAATGTAGCATTGGTGAATGCCCGCAAAGGTAAGAGCGACAATTATTACCGGCAATTACTGGCAGAACAACTGCAGTGCAGCTGGCAACGCAACCAGTCTTTAGTGCAGTCGTTTGCTGCGCGAGACAACAAAACCGAGCCGGTGCTGATCGCCATTACCAGCGCGGAAAATGTGCCGGAAGATGTATTGCGGGAACTCTGGGATCTGGTGTTGCAAAATCGCTTTGCCCGAAATGGTGAGCAAATCAATATTTTGATGTTCGGTGATCACTTTTGGGCGGAAGATGTGAAATCCTGGCTACCCACCAACAACAACGACAAACCGGTTCTGTTGACCACGCAAACCCTTGAGTACGATGAAGAAACCGAAGTGGAAGGCGATTTAGATGAGATGATCGCCAATCGTCGCAAGCTTTTTCAGGAGCGCATGAAACACCGTGCCAGCCGACCTGCGCTGGGTACAGCACCTTTGCAAAAGTGGTGGGTAAAACTGGCACTGGCCATGGTCTTCGTTGGCAGCTTCTCGTCTATACTCATCTGGCAGTATTTTGATGTGACCTCAGCGGCAGTGAGTGAATTTAGCCAGTTTTTATTCCAGTCCAAACCTGATACTCAGCAGAATGCGTCTTCCGACAGCAGCGAAAGTAGCGGCTTATCTTTGGAAGCAGCTGTGGCTCTGGCAAATCAGCAAAGCAACGAAGAAGCGCGGGAGGAAAGCGCGGTAAACTCTTCGGATAATCAACGGGTAGCAGCGAATTTTAGTGATGCGATGCAGCGCCTGGACAACAATGAATCAGTGGTAAACAGCCGCGCTGACGACAACAAAGCAATTGAGGAGGCTGTTGCTGCCCCTGTGGTTGTTAATACCTTTAGCAAACAAAGCGCCGATTCTCCCAGCTCGGAATACATTGCCGATATCAGCGCCGAACAATTAAAACAGTTGCGGGATACCGGCACATTACCGGCGCAGCGCGATACACAATCTGGTAGCCGTAGCGACAATGCGGCAAAGTCAGATAACGAACAGGCCAGTGCATTGACCGCATCTGAGGCACAGCTTAACGCTTCTGTAATGGATGCTCTGGTGGCCCTTGAGTTACTCAACAGTGACGGCGGTGTTAATGACAATGCGTCAACCCCAAGAGATGACAATGCGTCAACCCCAAGAGACAGTGCAAACCCACCATCAGACAACGCTGACACCGCATCGGTGAATCGCCGCATTGACGAAACGGCCGCTCAGGAAAGTGCTGTGAATAGCGCAAATCCTGCAGCACAGAATGTCACTGTACAGGAAAACCAGACTCAGGGTGAGGTTGCAGATAGTTCTGCCACAGTCTCCCGGAATGCGAGTTTATTGTCCGGGACGCAGTCGCCAGACAGCGCGGCAGAAACCCAAAACCAGGCGGTAAACACTGACGTCAATGTCAATGACTACCCGGTGGAAGACATTGCCAGCTTCGAACCGATAGAGTCTGGTACTCAGAACAATTCGGACATTTCGTCGCCCAGATATCAGTATCACGAACCGTTGTTACTGGAACTGGCAGACAGCGAATACGTATTGCAGGTATCAGGCATCAGCACAGAAACCCTGTTGCAGGAGTTTTTGGTGGATAATCAGTTGCTGAATGATGTCTGGGTTTATCAGACTCAGCGTTATGGTGGAGACTGGTTTGTGGTTTTGGTAAAGCAAAACTACGCCAGCCTGGATGTTGCCCGGGCCGCCGCCGCGTCTTTGCCTGATAAGTTCAGCACAACCGCCCCGTTTGCTAAATCGGTCGCTCAGATTCGGCGTGAAATCACCGTTAACTAGCTGTAATTTTTTTTCAGTCAGGTACAATCTCAGCGTTCAGAGATCTAAGTCAGATAATAATAACAACATGCCACAATCGAAACACCGGGCATTTTTGAAGTGGGCCGGTGGCAAATATAGCCTCATTGAAAAGATCAACAAAGAGCTACCCAAAGCTAAAGTGCTGGTGGAGCCGTTTGTGGGTGCTGGCTCGGTGTTTTTAAATTCTGAGTATGAGGCCTATCACCTCAACGATATCAATGAAGATCTGATCAACCTGTACAAAATTTTGCAAACCGACAGTACGCATTTTATTGCCGAGGCAGAGCACTACTTTACCCCGCAATTTAACCAGGAAGCGGTGTTTTATCAGCAACGGGAGCGGTTTAATGGCAGCACTGATCCGTTTGAGCGTTCGGTACTGTTTTTGTATCTGAATCGCCATGGTTACAACGGGCTGTGTCGATACAATTTATCGGGTAAATTCAACGTGCCATTTGGCCGCTATAAGGCACCTTATTTCCCCAAAAAAGAACTGCAGTTTTTTGCCCAAAAAGCTGCCAGAGCCACCTTTACCTGCCTGCCATTTCAACAGGTGATGTTGCAGTCTCCGGATGATTCCGTGATCTACTGCGATCCACCTTATGCGCCGGTCAGTGAAACCGCTTATTTTACTGCTTATTCAAAACAGGGCTTTGGTCTGGACTCACAGGAGGAGCTGGCGCAGTTAGCGCTGCATGCCAGTGACAAACTGGGGCGTTTTGTATTGGTGAGCAATCATGACACAGCTTTTACCCGTCGAATTTACAAACCGGCCAAACTGCGCAAGCTATCCGTTTCCCGTTTTATCAGTCAAAAAGGCGATAGTCGCAAAAAGGTGGCGGAATTACTGGCGGTTTATCGCCCAAAAGCTTAGCACGCAATATGCAAGCATTACCGCCAATTCGAGCCGAGCACCTCCGACTGTCGACCGAAAAAAAATCAAAATGATTGACAATTACATCATCCAAAAAGATTTTGACTTTGATGCATAAAAAGGGACGTATGCGGAAACCAGAGGGAAATTTCGTAAGGGCCGGGTCACACCATAATCAAGATTTCAGTACTATAGTTCAGCCTTCTTAACGACGATAACCCCGAACTCGTGACAGCTTCTCTCAATACGCATAACCAACAGCGTCAAGCCAAACCAACAATCACCTTACACCTGGGCTCGTCGATAGCTTTTATTCATTTTATACTCGACATTGCGGCTTGAATTTCTGGCCTAACAAAACTTGGAGTAAGGGCTAGCTTCCTTCACACCAATGCATCATTGGTGCGTTCTATTGTGCTGCGACTTTCTCCTCCCATTTAGTCCTTTCATTTAGTTTTCTCAAAAATATTTGTCACACCTGTTCATTGCGGATCGTCTAAATAAATGTCTGTTGCGTAACGCAGTGAAGTTTATTCGCTGTGCAGGCATCGACTTACGAAGGGGATAAACCATGAAAATTTTGAAATACTTGACCAGTACAAGCCTATTACTTACCTCTGTAAGCTGGGCGGCTGGCAATATAACGGGGAATAAAACAATGAGCGAATTAAGCATTGAACCAACCGAACAGCAAATTGTAAGTGTAGTGCACACCATGACCAATGCGTTTCACCAAGCAGATATAGAGACTGTCATGAGCAGTTATGAATCGAATGTGGCGATAATGTTTGAACCGGGAACGGCCATTTCTGATCTTGAGCAGATTCAAGCTATCTTTAAACAATGGTTTACTATGAAGCCGCAATTTACATACCCAAATGGGCATCAGGTGTTTGTTGTAGGCGATATTGCAATGCATATCGCCCCTTGGGATATGTCGGCAACAGGGCCTGAAGGAAGTGAGATTAAGCAATCGGGGTTATCTATAGCAGTACTGCGGAAGCAGGAAAACGGCAAGTGGTTGATGGTGTTAGATAATCCCCATGGACAAATGCTATTGAACGCTGAATCAATTCAAGCAGACTAACTCGCTATGTGCTGTTACAAGCTTACTTTATGGGTTAGCTGTAGTAACTTTTTTATGTGCAATGACATGCTATGAGCAAGTAGTGAAGGAATACCGATGATTTCCATTGAGTTAAACCAACATATTCGCCAAGCGACCCAAGGCAACAAGGCTTCATTGCAATTGGTTGTATCTGAGGTGCAAAACGATGTGTATGCCCTTGCATTGCGCATGCTAGTCAACCCAGAAGATGCGCAAGATGCGACCCAAGAGATTTTGATCCGCTTGATCACTAAGTTGTCTCGTTTTGAGTTTAAAAGTCAGTTTAAAACTTGGGTGTATCGCGTTGCTGCTAACTACCTGCTAACGGAAAAGAAGGTACTGGCACGTCAGCCTCAAATGGGCTTTGACGATTATCAAGCCGATCTAGAATCGGATTTACAACAGCCAGGTGACGGGCTAATACAAAGACCAGAATATAACGCCATGATTAATGAGCTAAGGATCTCGTGTACCATGGCAATGCTGCTGTGCTTGAATCCAGCACATCGCCTTGCTTACATCTTGGGGGATATTTACGAATTAGAGCAGCAACAGGCGGCTGAAATTCTAGGTATTGAGAAAGCGAATTTTCGTCAACAACTTAGCCGCGCTCGACAAAAGGTGATTGAGTTTATGAACACTAGTTGTGGCTTGGTACATAGCGCAGCAAAGTGTAGCTGCCCAAACAAGCTAACAGGTGCGGTCAGTCGAGGTCGAATAAATGCTAGCGAGATGTTTTTCTCGGTGCAGACTAGCGACACTTACCAGCAAATCAAACAAACCATTGCTGAAACCCAACAGCATTTGAAAGCAACTCGGTTACAGCAAGCAGTACCGGCGTATCGCTCGCCAGAGGTATTTGGCCAAGTCATCGAAGAGCTAGTGAAGCAAGGAATGCGTCACTACGCTAGTTGAATAAATACTGATGCGCGTATTGCTTTTTACGCACTACAAAATACATAGAATAGGAAACCGACAGTCGATAAATGCGCTTTTACGCCTTTCTTAAAAGTTTAAATCCGATATGCTTTGTTCAAAGTGGGCGTTCATTCTCAGAATTTATTTATATATAGAATTCTTTTTTGGGCTATTCACAAGTAGTGTAAGCTTCGTTTGATGCATAATTGGTAGGACGTCTACATAATTAGATGTTAGATTTATGGAAGGTAAGTAGCCAGCAAAGCTTATTTTTTGTATGCCGATACTAAAGTGTTTTTAGGTTATAATCCGACCCAAGGAGAAGTTGCTGATGATCGCGCGGATAAAGCGCAACAGCCATCGTCGCCGCTAAACGGTTGGGTGCATTTGTATTGGCAACTTAAACTACCCAAAGGACCTAAAATGAGTGTTGTAGAAAAGTGTCAGAAAATCAAATAAGTGTCAGGAAAGAACCAGATTAACCACGCCAACCAGCACGGCGATAAACACTAATACAAATATCACGCCGATAACCACATAGGGAAGAAAGGAGGATTGTTGAAAATCAGCCTGATGGTTCTTTTGAGTCTGTACACCAAACATACTGGCGGCAACACTTTTGGTTACCTGCCACAAAGAGGCCTTTTCCGTTTGCCTGGATGAGTCTGAGGTACCATTCATTGCTGTTTTCCGAATTAACTGGTGCTGCTATCCTGAGCGCTGTCGGTGACTCTTGTCAACAGCTCCAATAAATCCAGATAATGGAATTGCTTACTGGCGCTGCTACCGGAAAACCAGGAAACCCAGCTGACCCCTGAAGCTTGCTCTTTGGCGCACAGATTCTGTGGGTGGCTCATCGGCAGAGACTCGTCAAAACGGCTGTCTGCGGGACAACTACAAAAGCGCAAACCTTCGTCTTCAAGATTGCCGGCAAAAGATAGCATAGCCACCAATGCTGTACTTAGTATCAGCATTTTTTGGTTTCTTGTGGAGATCATATTCGCTACCCGCTTTGCAACACTTTGTTTCATTATACTTGTTGAACCTCTGTTTGATGAGGACGTTGGTCGTTAAAAATCTGTCGTTTATCTCAGCAATACGCTGTTATCAGTGCATTTATGTTCACTGCAGTTTTGGACAACCCCAGTAACAAAAGTTCACTAAAGTGAAAAATATGACCAGATTGAGGAATAGTTTACTCAGCAGGTGTGAATTTTAACTGAATGGAAAAGGTTATTTTACGAGGAAGGGAAGTGGCAGCCATATACGAGATATGGCTGCCAGAATACATCCACCGGACTCACCCTACAGAATCCGACAGATATATATTTAAAGCGTATGAAGCATCCTTGCTTCTGAGTGAAACCGTGCTTACAGATCGAAGGACTTGCTCAGGCTGAACAGGATTGTCTCATCGCTGCTGCCGCCACCTAAATCGCTGTCGGCAAATACCATAGATACACCGGCGTCAAAACCACCGATTTCTGTGCCATAGCCCACTTCGAAGTATTCACCGTCAGATTCGTCGCCAAAAGTACCAAAGGTGCCGTAAAAACCTTCGTGTTCCAACGTTAAACCTAAGAATGTGTAATCACCACCCGGGATACCTAAATCCAGGTCATCATCCCATTCACCGATGGTGTACTCTACGGAAAGTGGACCCCAACCAAAGCCAAAGTTCACTTCGTTGTAGGCTGAATCGAAATCACCTGTGTACTGGTAAGTAGTGACACCAATACTGGCTGAAACATCTTCGCTGATATCAAAGCCAAATCCGCCGTAGACATCGATTTCAAGACCGTCTTCAACGTCGGCAACCCAGGTGCCCAGGTAAAAGCCGCCATTTTCATAATCCACACCGGCGCTGGCAGAGGCCGAGCTGGTTTGCTGGATACCACGGAAGTGGTATTCAGAGACTAAACCGACATTGGCGCTTAAGTCTGCGTAAGCTGCCTGGGAAAATGCTGATGCGGCTAAAACGAAAGCGACCGCTTGAGTTGTTCTGGTTAATTTCATGTGTTTCTCCGTTTTTGTATGTGTGCTGGCATTCATTGAGCAAAACTAATGCCTGTTTAATTTTTAACTTGCCAGCTTTCTGAAAACTTTCTTAAGTTATTGAAAATATTGTCTTTATCAAAATTTAATAAGCTGTCTTAAGGCACGGCACTGAAAGCAACACGGGGGCGAAATGGAAAATGACGCACGTTTTTGGGGCGAGCGCACCAAAATAAGGCTTAGCCTTCTGCGGTTGAAGCTGGTATTTTTAGCGGCAATTTTGCTACAGAGAATGACTGGCTATGAACGATTATTTAATTGCTCCTTCAATCCTGTCCGCCGATCTGGCCCGTCTCGGTGAAGACGTAGCCAGGGTGATAGACGCGGGCGCCGATGTTGTTCATTTTGATGTAATGGATAACCACTATGTGCCCAATCTGACCTTTGGTCCGGCGGTGTGCAAGGCCCTCAGAGACTATGGTATTAGCGCCGACATTGACGTACATCTGATGGTAAAACCCGTAGATGATTTGATTAGCCAGTTTGCCGATGCCGGAGCCAGCTATATCAGTTTCCATCCTGAAGCCAGTGAACACGTTGATCGCAGTATTCAGTTGATCAAAGATAAGGGCTGCAAAGCCGGTTTAGTTTTAAATCCCGGCACACCTCTCTCAGTGCTGGATTACGTTTTGTATAAACTGGATTTTGTGCTGTTGATGTCGGTGAATCCGGGATTTGGTGGTCAGGCGTTTATCCCTAAAACCCTGGATAAATTGCGAGATTTGCAACATCTGATAAGAGAACAAGGCCTGAAAACCCGAATTGAAATTGACGGGGGCGTGAAAGTCGATAATATTCGCGCCATAGCTGAGGCCGGTGCCGATATGTTTGTGGCAGGCTCTGCGATTTTTAACCAGCCTGATTACAAGCAGGTCATCGATGCCATGCGCCATGAATTAGCGCAAACAGACAACCATTAATTATTGTAAAGAGACCAAAGAGATATTCTGATGAGTAGTAAACCTATTGTATTAAGTGGCTGCCAGCCTTCCGGACAACTGACTATCGGCAATTATATGGGCGCCCTTAAGCAATGGGTGAGCATGCAGGAAGATCACGATTGTCTGTATATGTTGGTGGACTTACACGCCATTACCGTGCGTCAGGACCCAAAAGCGCTATACGAAGCCTGTCTTGATGGCCTGGCTCTGTATGTGGCCTGCGGTATTGATCCGGTTAAAAGTACCTTGTTTGTACAGTCTCACGTGCCTGAACATGCGCAGCTTGCCTGGATCATGAACTGTTATGCCCAAATGGGTGAACTAAACCGCATGACGCAGTTTAAAGACAAGTCAGCCAGGAACGAAAATAATATCAATGTCGGCCTGTATAGCTACCCGGCATTGCAGGCAGCCGATATTTTGCTGTATCAGGCCGATAAGGTACCGGTGGGTGAAGATCAAAAACAGCACCTGGAGTTAACCCGCGATATCGCCACCCGTATGAACAATCTCTACGGTGAGTTGTTTACTCTGCCTGATCCTTATATTCCTGAGTTTGGTGCGCGCATTATGAGCCTGCAGGAACCCACGAAGAAAATGTCTAAATCCGATGACAACCCCAACAACTTTATCGGATTACTGGAAGAACCCAAAAAGTTAGCGAAAAAGATCAAACGCGCGGTTACCGATTCTGATGAACAGGCTCGTATCTATTTCGATACAGCGGAAAAACCCGGCGTGTCCAATTTGCTGACCCTGTTGTCATTGGCAACCAATCGCCCCGTTGCAGACCTGGTGCCGGAATACGAAGACAAGATGTATGGCCATCTTAAAACGGACGTGGCTGACGCGGTTGTGGCCCTGGTTGAGCCGATTCAGGAAAAATTCAAAGCCCTGCGGGAAGATCGCGCTGCACTGGATGCCATCATGAAAAGTGGTGCCGAGCGCGCTTCTGCCAGAGCCGCGGTCACACTGGCGAAAGTTTACGAAGCGGTAGGCTTTATTCGTCGTCCCTGAATAAACGACGGGATAGCTGTTGAATTTCATCCCTGAGCCAACGAATGGCAGGGTCTGACTCTGCCACCTGCCACCAGTAAAGATGAATACTGATATCTGGCAGTGACAGTGGCAGGGGCAAAATTTGCAAAGGCAGATGGCTGGCAAATTGTCGCGCTGCTTTTTCCGGCGCTGTCATGATCAGATCCGTATGACACACAGTCTGCACCGCCCCGTAAAAATTCTCACAGCGCAGCACCACATTGCGATGCAGTTGCTGCGCGGTCAGCGCATTGTCTACCAGATTGATATCTGAGGCTTTCAGGGCGGCCACCACATGTGGCCACTGTTGATAGCTGGCTAAATCACAACGTTCAATGATGGGATGCCCCTGACGGCACAGCAGTACAAAACGACTGCGTCCTAATGTTTGATTGTGGATATTTGCCGGCATGGCAATCAACGAATCCAGGGCTAAATCGATATCACCACTTTTAAGCGCTTCGGGCAGATGCTTTGGCTCAATACTGACATTGCGAATTCGCACATTCGGAGCGATGACCTGCAGGTGCGCGAGCAGTCGTGGAAAATACAAAGCTTCCAGTATATCCCTTACCGCGACATTGAAGCTGCGATTCAGTTGCCTGACATCCCAGTGTTTTGGCTGCGACATTGTTTGCTGCAACGTGCGCAGGCTGTTTTCTACATCGGCAATGATGTGCTGACAAAAATCACTGGGCACCATCTTTTTGCCATGACGCTCGAACAACACGTCATCAAAGTGTCGCCGTAAGCGACTCAAAGCATGGCTGACCGCAGGTTGTGTCAGATGGAGTTTATCTGCGGCGCGGCTGACAGAACCCTGGTGATAGATCGTCAGTAATACCTGAAACAAATTGTAGTCAATACTATGCATGAGATTCATGTCTAACTATAAATATTCATCATTTGAGTTTATCAGTTGCAGACGTAGAATCCAGTTGTGCTTAAAAAACAACCGGAGAATTGAATGTCTGCTCATCAAGCCACTATCGACAACATGACCATAGGTGCCGAAAAGTTTTCAGTGCCTCAGCCGCCGGTGTTTTCCGAGCCGCTGCAACAACGGGAATACGACAAGGTTCGACTTGCCGCCGCCTTCAGGGTCTTCGCCTTACACGGTTTTGACGAGGGCCTGGCCGGACACATCACAGTGCGTGATGCCGTAGAAAAAGACACTTTTTGGGTGAATCCATTGGCGGTGCATTTTCGCCATATCCGGGCCAGTGATTTGGTAAGGGTTAGCCATGAAGGAAAAATTATTGAGGGTAAGCACGCCATCAACAATGCCGCCTTTGCCATTCATTCCCGCATTCACATGGCACGTCCCGATGTGAATGCTGTGGCCCACGCCCATACGCGCAATGGCCGGGCTTTTTCGGCGCTGGGTGAAAAGCTGCAACCAATTTCACAAGATGCCTGTATGTTTTATCAGAATCATGGCTTGTTTGATCACTTTACCGGGGTGGTAGCCGAACTGGATGAAGGTGATTTGATTGCCGAAGCCCTCTCAGACGGCATTGCCGTAGTCCTGCAGAATCACGGTTTACTGACCGTGGGTAATACCGTTGATGCAGCCACCGCTAACTTTGTTATTATGGACAGTTGTTGCGAAAGTCAGTTATTGGCGCAGGCAGCCGGAAAGATAAAACCCATTCCTCATGATATCGCGTTGAAAACGCGTGCCATGAATGCCAATGATTTGGTAACCTGGGGTAATTTCCAGCCCCTGTACCAGATTGTGCAGGCACAGGATGACAGTTTTAAAAACTGATATTTAAACGGGTGTAGGGTAGCAGATGCAGGATTCGGTATTAACTCAGGTATTACTTCCGGCCATATTAGCCGTTATTATGTTTGGCATGGGACTGAGTCTCACCAGAGCGGATTTTTCCCGGCTCTGGCAAACACCAAAACCTATTTTTGTCGGTCTGGTGGGCCAAATTCTGTTGTTGCCAATATTGGCCTGGGGAATAGCCGTACTATTTAATTTACCGGCGGAACTGGCAATTGGTCTGATGATTTTAGCCGCCTGTCCCGGCGGCACAACATCCAATGTGATCAGCCAGTTAGCCAGAGCCAATCTGGCGTTGTCGGTATCGCTGACGGCGGTAACCACGTTGATCTGCGTTTTTACCACTCCCTGGATTATTCAGTTTGCCATTCAACAGTTTGCTGCCGATCAGGTTCAATCCTTTTCGCTGTTAAATACTTCGTTAGGACTGATGTTGTTAACTTTGCTACCTGTGATTTTGGGGATTGCGTTTCGCGCCCGTTGGGAGCAACGCGCCCTGGCGATAGAAGGGATTTTCCGCAAAATATCACTATTGTTTATGGTTGCCCTGATCATTGCCATCGTAATTCAGGAAATCGATATGCTGTTGGCCTCCTTTGATCAGATTTTCTGGGCCACCCTGGTACTTAATTTTGCGGCTATCGCCACCGGCGTTTGGCTGGCAAAACTCACCGGCTTGGCTTTACCTGAAAAGGTTACCCTGGGTATTGAGGTGGGCATTCAAAATGCCTCAATGGCTATTTTGATTGCTATTACCTTTTTATCCAATCCGGCCTACGCCACTTCCGCCGGAGTTTACGGCGTAACCATGTACATCGGCGCGGTGTT
>NZ_JAJEWQ010000007.1:91612-201150 GCF_020687805.1 Planctobacterium marinum
ATTGAGGTGGGCATTCAAAATGCCTCAATGGCTATTTTGATTGCTATTACCTTTTTATCCAATCCGGCCTACGCCACTTCCGCCGGAGTTTACGGCGTAACCATGTACATCGGCGCGGTGTTTCTGGCTGTCTGGGCTAAGAAACAATATCAGCGTCGCTAAATTATTCCGGCGTATTAAGGCCAATATTGCAGCCCCGGTGCACTTATTTTAATTAAAACCCGGTCAATGCCTTGCGAGGCTTGATTTTATGGCCTTTAACCTGTTTAATTCCGCAGTTTTATTCGCTCGCCCGGGAAACATGCGCGTACTGTTAATTGATAATTTCGACTCTTTTACGTTCAATCTGGCTCGTTACTTTGAAGAGCTGGCGTGTTCGGTGCAGGTGGTGAGAAATAATCAGATCAGTATCGCTGAAGTTAAAAAACTCAGACCGGACCTAATCGTTATATCGCCTGGCCCTTGCTCACCCAATGAAGCCGGTATCTCGCTGCAATTGGTGCAGGAGTTGTCCGGTAAAATTCCGATATTTGGTGTTTGTCTGGGCCATCAGGTCATTGCTCAGGTGTTTGGCGCGGATGTGCAGCGCGCTGCGAAAGTGATGCATGGTAAAGTTTCAACCGTGGCCCATTCGGGTCATAAAATGTTTACTGGCATACCTGAAAAGTTCACAGTTACACGCTATCATTCTTTGGTAGTGGCAGCGCCATCATTACCGGCAGATTTTGAGGTGACTGCCGTCACAGACAACAGCAACAATCAGTCTGTGGAAGTCATGGCGATAGCACACAAGACTTTACCCTTATGGGGGGGTGCAGTTTCATCCTGAGTCTCATTTGACTGAGTTTGGTCACCGAATTTTACACAACATATTAGCTTTGGTCGCGGATTCTGCCCGGGCTTAACAACAGACTAGTTTGACAAGAAGATATTGAGAACCGGCATGACTGGCCAGCAAGACATTCGCACAGATATAGACAACCGTTACTACCATTTATTAATGGGCTTACAAACCGGTCAGGCCGCCGCCGGAATCGAAGTCGAAGGCAAGGTTAAGGCCGAACAGTCGGAACAGTTAAATGCCCGCCGGAAATTGCTGGATGTAGAACGGATTGCAATGCGGGACAAAGAGCTCAATCAGCGTTCCAAACAACATTATCTGGAAAATATCAGTACCATAGTGCATGAAGAAGTTTGTGACCGAATGCAGAAAAAAATCGACAATATTGATGAACTGAGCAGTAAAATCATTGGTATTGATGATGGTCTGGCCGCAGTGTATGACGGCCTGTCTGTGAAAGCGGCGTCAATTGCCAAAATTGAACCTGGCATTGCCGCCATTCCCTGGTTAGCCAAAGAATTGATGGATCTGGCCAACAGCCCCAAATACCGTAAAACGGACCGCTTGGGGAAAGTTGTCAGGTACGAAACGTTGCGTATGGCACTGAGTTTCTTTGGCATTGAAAACCTGAAGTTACTTATACCTATGCTTTCGGTGCAACGCTGGATCCCCAAAATCACCGATCCGTATCCCGCCTTTAAACAAAAACTGTGGGAACAGATTATTGCCACCGGTATTAGTTGCCGCAAAATCGCAGAACTTTCCAAAGTGGATCCGTTTCATGGGTACGTTGCCGGAATGCACCATGAAATGGGAAAAATTGCCATCAGCAAAATGTTTTTCAAGTTCTTTGACAAGGTGCTGCAGGAGGCCATGATGGAAGCCCACAAAGAGCAAAAGCGAGAAGAGCATTTAGCCCTGCAGCAGGTTAAAATTGATCCCGATGTGTGGTTGGCCATGATGTGGAATCAGTCTTATCAGATTTCAGCCAACGTGATGAAGCACATGAACATGAAACGGGTAATGGTGGCCGGTGCTTTGCAGGAGCTGGCCGATAAAACCGCGATTGTTGACCGTTCACCCCTTGGACGGGTACTGGAACAGGGCCGTTGTTATGCCCGCTTTCGAATGCTGCGCAGTTATAAATTGATCAACATGGAAGATGCCAAACAATACCTGATTGCCTGTCGGATGCCCAAAGGCGCAGTTGCCGCCTTAAAAACCGTTGATATGCGACAGCTAAGCCTGGCATTTGGCGAAGAATAATCGCCGGATTAATGTACTCAGAATGGAGGTCTTTAGCTGGCATTCAGGCTTTTCCCTTCTATATAGCAAAATAATCTAAAAAATAAGAATTCAGTTCTATATAAGAGTGGGGTGTTGATAAATACGCCAGATTTGAGGCTTTTGCCCTGCTTTTTGAAAGTCTTTTCTGAAACTTTCACATACTTATTCATTTTCTATGCAATTCTAACGAAGCCCTTTTATACTAAAGGCTGGGCCCCCTTTTTCGGGAAGACAAAAGGGGAATTTTCTGGAATAATGCGCTCTCTTTTTTCACGGTGTATTACCGAATTTACTCTACAGGAGGCAATATATGAATGTGACTCGTGAAATGTTTGCTGATGTCATGGTACCAAATTACAACCCGGCGGCGATGGTGCCAGTTCGCGGTGAAGGTTCAAAAGTGTGGGACCAGGAAGGCAACGAGTACATTGATTTTGCTGGTGGTATTGCAGTTAACGCATTGGGTCATTGTCACCCGGAAATGGTGGCTGCATTGAAAGACCAAAGTGAAAAGCTTTGGCACTTAAGTAATGTATTTACCAACGAGCCAGCAATCAGATTGGCGAAAAAGCTGACTGACGCCACCTTTGCTGAACGTGTTTATTTTGCCAACTCCGGTGCAGAAGCCAACGAAGCCGCGTTAAAACTGGCGCGTCGCTGGGCATTAGATCACCACGGTGAAGACAAAAATCAAATCATTTCTTTTAAGCAAGGCTTCCACGGTCGTACATTCTTTACGGTTACTGTGGGTGGTCAGGCTGCTTATTCCGACGGTTTTGGTCCTAAGCCAGGTGCTATCGATCACGCGGTATACAACGATCTGGACAGCCTGAAAGCGATCATGAGCGACAAAACCTGCGCGGTAATGATGGAGCCGCTGCAAGGTGAAGGTGGCATTATCTCGCCTACGCCAGAGTTTGTAGAAGGCGTCAGAGCCTTGTGTAATCAACACAATGCCCTGTTGATTTTTGATGAGGTGCAATCTGGTGTTGGCCGTACTGGCGAATTGTATGCGTACATGGGACTGGGTGTTACCCCGGATATCCTGACCACGGCTAAAGCGCTGGGTGGCGGATTCCCGATTGGTGCCATGTTAACCACAGCTGCGATTGCAGAAAGTCTGAAGCCTGGTACTCATGGTAGTACTTATGGCGGTAACCCCTTAGCCTGTGCTGTTGCAGAGCGCGTTTTTGATATTGTTAACAATCGCGAACTTCTGGACGAAGTTAAGCGCAAGGAACAACTGTTCCGCGATGGCCTGAATGCCATTAACGAAAAATACAATGTGTTCAGCGAAATTCGCGGTAAAGGTATGTTGTTAGGTTGTGCCCTGAACGAAGATTACGCTGGTCGTAGCCGGGACTTTCTGGTTGCGTCAACGGCAGCGAACCTGATGTGTCTGGTAGCGGGTGCCAACGTGGTGCGTTTTGCGCCGTCTTTGGTTATTCCTGACGCTGACATCAAAGAAGGTTTAGCGCGCTTTGAAAAGGCGGTTGCTGCCGTGGTTAACGGCCAGGAATAAGTCCCATGGTGATTATTCGTCCAATCGCAGCAGATGATTATCAGGCGCTCTATGAGATTGCCAACGAGTCAGGCATTGGCTTTACGTCTTTGCCTGTTAACGAGGAAATTTTACGCAAGAGAATCGCCCATGCCGAAGCGTCTTTTGCCAAAAAAGACGTTTCAAAGCCTGGTGTTGAGGATTATCTGTTTGTGATGGAAGATGCACAAACCAAGCGTGTACTGGGGACCAGTGGCATTGAAGCCGCGGTAGGTATGGACAATACCTTTTACTGCTACCATTTGGGTAAAGTGGTACACGCTTCCCGCGAATTAGGCATTCGCAACGAAGTAGGGACTCTGACTCTGTGTAACGATTACACCGGTGCGTCAGAGATTTGTACCCTGTTCTTACGCGAAGAAGCCAGACAAGGCGCCAACGGCAGATTTCTGTCTAAATTCCGCTTTCTGTTTATTGCTGAGCATCGTCATCGCTTCTCTGACACTATTATTGCAGAGATGCGTGGTGTCAGTGATGAAAACGGTAGCTCACCCTTCTGGCAGTGGCTGGAAGAACACTTTTTTTCCATGGATTTTCCCACAGCGGATTACCTCACTGGTATAGGTCAAAAGGTGTTTATCGCAGAACTGATGCCAAAGTACCCCATCTACGTCAATTTGCTCAGCGCCGAAGCGCAGGCGGTGATCGGTCAGGTGCACGAAAAAACCAAACCCGCCCTGAACTTGCTGATGAGTGAAGGGTTTAGCAAAGGCGGTTACGTCGATATCTTTGACGGTGGCCCGACCGTCGAGGCGAATGTAAATTACATTCGCACCGCACAGGCCAGTCGCAATTTGCCGATTGAAATAGACGCTGCACTGGAAGACGCGAAGGACACGCACTTTGTCATCAATACCCGGGTGCAGGAGTTCCGCGGCGTTATGGCTTGCGTCAAGGTAGACGAAGAAAGGCAGGTGGCGCGCATTGCTCCGCAAGCAGCGGGCGCACTGAACCTGAGCGCCGGTGAGGCCATTCGTTTCGCTCCGATCCATTTAGGAGGATAATTATGTCTGAACAGATTCATTACATTGGTGGCCAGTGGGTTGCCGGTGAAGGACACGGTGTGAATTCCGTTGATCCTGCCAAAAAACAACAAATCTGGCAGGGAAGTGCTGCCAGTGCCGCTCAGGTTGACAGCGCTGTAGCTGCGGCCAGAGAAGCCTTTCAAAGCTGGCAGCAGGTCAGCTTTGATGAGCGCGTAGCCATTATTGAAAAATTCGCCGCACTGTTAGGTGAACACAAAGCACATCTGGCGAAAGTGATTGCCAAAGAAACCGGTAAACCCGAGTGGGAAACTGCCACTGAAGTGGGTGCCATGATCGGTAAAGCCGCGATTTCGATTCGCGCTTACAACGAACGTACCGGTACTGTGGAAAACGCCATGCCTGTGGGTAAGGCCTTTATTCGCCATAAGCCACACGGTGTTGTGGCGGTATTTGGCCCTTACAACTTCCCGGGGCACCTGCCTAATGGCCACATTATTCCTGCGCTGTTAGCGGGGAATACTGTGGTATTTAAGCCCAGTGATTTAACTCCAATGGTAGCGGAAGAAACCGTTAAGCTATGGCAGCAGGCGGGATTACCGGCAGGCGTTTTAAACCTGGTACAAGGGCATGTTGAAACCGGCAAAGCTCTGGCTTCTCACGCCGGTATTGACGGTTTGTTCTTTACCGGTAGCTCCAGAACCGGCAAGTTATTACACGAACAATTCGCCGGCCATCCTGGTAAAATACTGGCGCTGGAAATGGGCGGCAATAACCCGCTTATCGTTAAGGATGTGGCTGACATTGATGCCGCTGTACACGACATAGTGCAATCTGCGTTTATCACCAGCGGTCAACGCTGTACCTGTGCCCGTAAGGTGTTTTTAGCAAAAGGTGAGCAGGGTGATGCAATTCTGGCGCGCCTTATCGAAGTTACCCGCAATATCAGTGTCGGCCATTATGATGCCCATGAGCAGCCTTTTATGGGTGCCATGGTATCTGCTCATGCCGCCAGTTTGATGGTGCAGGCGCAACAGTCGTTATTAGACCTGGGTGCCAGCTCGCTGGTGGAACTGACCCATACCGACACCGAAAGCGGCTTTGTCACACCTGGTATTATTGATGTGACAAACATCATCGATACTATGCCGGATGAAGAACATTTTGGTCCGCTTTTGAAAGTGGTGCGTTACGACGATTTCGATACCGCTATCGATCAGGCCAACAATACGGCATTTGGGTTGTCTGCGGGTTTGTTAGCGGATAGCGAAGCGGATTATCAGCATTTCTTCAGCCGCATCAGAGCCGGCATTGTTAACTGGAACCGTCCAATTACCGGTGCCAGCAGTGCTGCGCCGTTTGGTGGAATTGGTGAAAGTGGTAATCATCGCGCCAGCGCCTATTATGCCGCAGATTATTGCGCGTATCCGGTGGCATCAGTAGAGTTAGAAAAAGTGGCTATGCCTGGCACGCTAAGTCCAGGTCTCAAATTCTAAATCTCTGATTTAAAATCACCTTTAATTACATTCATGCTCATCGCTTAGGCGATGGGCATTTTCTGGTTGTTTGAAGTAAGAAAATCTATGAATACGAAACTCGATTCCCTGTTTGCCAATTTGTGGCAAGACTATATTAATATCACGCCTTCTGCTCACAAGATCCACGATCTGCTGGGCATGCACGGTGAAATTATCAATGATCATATCGCCCTGCGTACCTTCAATCTTGAGAAAGTGAACCTGGACAAGATCTCGGCTCATTTCACAGAGCTTGGTTATGTTGAAAAAGGCCAATACCAGTTTGAAGAAAAGAAACTGCGTGCCAAGCATTTTGAACACCCTGAAGCCAACCGCCCAAAAGTGTTTATCAGTGAACTGCTGGTGGAAGAGTTTTCTGCTGAGTTACAGGCAACGGTGCAAGACATGGTGGCGCAGATAGATTCGGCAGCCGTCAGTGCTGAAGGTTTTGTCTATTCAGGCGTACACTGGCAAATCAGCAGCGAGCAGTACGACGCCCTGTTGCAGGAGTCGGAATACGCGGCCTGGATGGCGGCCTGGGGTTTCCGTGCCAACCACTTTACCGTCAGCTCCAATCACCTTGATAGACTGAGCCAGCTTACCGCTATCAATGAAACCCTGAAAGAAGCGGGTTTCGAGCTGAATACCTCTGGTGGCGAAATTAAAGGTGGTGAAGAGGTGTTTTTAGCACAATCTTCCACAATGGCGGATAAGGCCGCAGTGAAATTCAGCGACATTGAGCGCGTTATCCCCAGCTGCTTTTATGAATTCGCACAGCGTTACCCCATGCCGAATGGTCAGTTATATCAGGGATTTGTAGCGGCTTCTGCGGATAAGATCTTTGAAAGTACTAACGCCCGAAAGCTGGACAGTTAATCAGTTTCAGTATGACGTAGTTTGCACGTCAGTGTAAAAAATAGAAGTAGCTCCCGACGGAGCTACTTCAGTTTCATTTCTCTATCCCGGTAACTTAACTACCAACTGTAGCGAATGCTTGCCTGGGCATTTCTTGGAGCGCCAAAAAATCCCTGATTGTAGAAATCGATACTGGAAAAGTACTTTTCGTCAAATACATTGTTAATATTTGCCGATAGCACCCAGGCAGGAGTCAATTGATAACTGGCCATCAGATTGACGACGGTGTAGCTGTCTTGTGTAAATGTTTCGCCATTGGGACCTGCGCCAGGATTTTCTGTTTTGCTTTGCCAGTTGGCGTTAATGCCAAAGGTGATCGCGTCTGACAGTGAGTACAGGGCACTGGTTTTTATCATGGATTTCGGTAAGAAGGGGGCAAAGTTACTGCCATCCACGTCTTCTGCATCATTGTAGGTATAGCTTAGTAAAACGTTAAGTTGCTCAGTAATATGCCCGTTTAGTTCCACTTCAAAGCCCGTGGTTTTCGCTCCTTTCACAGCTATCGACGGGAAGATTGTTGTGCCGGGTAGTGGTTCGGTATTATTGGGATCTGAAATGGCCAGATTGTCTTCCTCGACTTCATACACTGCGACACTGGCACTGAGCATGTCATTGAAAAAGTCCCCTTTAATGCCTAGTTCGAGGTTCGTACCTTCCACCGGACCAATAAGTTCATTGTTGGCGTTACGCGCTTCCTGCGGCTGGAAAATTTCTGTGTAGCTGCCGTACACTGAAATATAACGATTGATCGCATATACCAGGCCCGCATAAGGGGTATTTACATGGTCATTATCATACTTACTACTCGCCCAGGGCGATGCGGCATCGTACTCGTAGTTGGTGATCCGGTTACCTATGATGGCGGTCAGCTTGTCTGTCAGGCTCAGCTTTGCGGCTGCGTAAACACCCTGCTGGGTGTGGGATTCGGTGGTGGAATAATTAGGAGTATCACCAAAGTTTAATTCAGGCACTCCCTGACCCCAGTTGAAGATACTGGGGATCACTATGGCATCGGCCGTGCCGTATGAGCTTGCATCAACATCCTGTTTGGCGTGTAACAGGCCCGCGGTTAGCTGGTGCTCACGGCCAAACAGTGTAAAGGGACCAGACAGTAATAGTCTCACCGAGGTCTGCTCTCTGTCTGATACATAATTGTTGGGAGATGCACTAAATCCCTCACCGGTTTCGCGACTGGGAAACCCGGAAAAATACAGCAGGTAGCCATTCATATCATCTTCTCTTTGCTCAATATCGGCCTGCAAGTTCCAGTTGTTGTCAAAGGCGTGTTCCAGTTTGATAAAGGCGTTCATACCTTCACGGGCCCAGCTGTTCCATGGTGATGCGGTGGTTGTTTCCACGGGTAAGTCGTCGGTTTGTGTGCCGTCTGAATAGAACAGTGGCAAGGCGCCCCACATACTGCCTTTGGGGTTGCGCTCACTGTAATCTGCGCCGGCGGTGATCCGGGTTTGGTCAGTGATATCTGCGGCGACTACGGCATAGACCTGGGTATTGTCTTTTTCTGATAAACGTACATAACTGTCGCCTTGTTCATGGGCTATTGCCACTCTGGCTCTGACATTGCCGTCATCGCTGAGTAATTGCGAGTGATCCGCTTCCAGTCTGACGTTACTCCATGAACCGATTTCCAGACTGGCATAGCCAGTGTTATCCATTTTGGGACGTTTGCGAATTAAGTTGATGGCCGCTGAAGGTTCACCGGAGCCGGTTAGCAGGCCGGTGGCACCGCGCACCACTTCAACCCGGTCAAACAAAATAGAGTCTGCCAGCGCTTCACTGAAAAAGCTGTTGTAAGCGATGGGTACACCGTCTAACTGGAAATTGGTGACATCCCGGCCACGAGAACGGAAGAAATAGCGGTCTGTTTCTGCCTGTTGTGCCTGAATGCCGGGCGCAAACTGCATCACGTCCGCGACGGTATCCAGTGCAAAACTATCTATCAGGGTGCTATCAATAATGGAGATAGACTGAGGCGTTTCACGCAAGGTCAGTGGCAATCCTGTTGCCGTGGTTGCCTGATCTAAGCGACTACCTGTGACTTCTATATGCTCGAAGATCTTTTCTCTGACGTTGTCATCCTGAGAAGCGGGTGCTGCCTGTTCATTTTGTTGTGCGTTGGAAACTATCGGTAAAAGTGCGGAAACTACCGCCAAACGACAGAGATTTCGCTTAAATGTGTTCATAAAATGGCCTTGTGTTGCTGTATTGTTCTGGCGCGAATGATAATGGTTATCAATACGGTGTGTCGAGGGGTTTTTATAACAATGTTGGTCTAAGTCATCGTTTCCTGGCACAAGCAACACTCAGTCACAGCACTGGACATCGCAATGAGTCGCATTATAATGTAAATAAGAATCAATAATATTTACTGCAGCTGATATCAATCTCTGGTTATGAGCTGGCTGCACATCATTGCCGGATCGGCAGACAAACCAAACTCAGAATCCTGATACTACCCGGAGCAGATTTGAACCGTCATTTCCCCGTCATTTTGTGGGCTTTCGCGAACCTGGCTCTCTTTGGGTGTGTCCCTGCGCCCGTGCCGGATTACGATATGCGTGAAGCGCAGCCCGGCGGTGGTATGACGGCCGGCCGATTATCAGAGCGAACCTATATCGTTCCGGGGCAGAATTTAGATAATGCTCAGAAGCTGGATTACTGGACCGGCTTTTCTTTGTTTCGGGATCCCTGGGTCATTGCGCCCAGCTCCACAACCGACCGGGATGGCCTGGGGCCCCTGTTTAATACCCGTTCCTGCATTAGTTGTCACACTGCCGGCGGTCGGGGGGATGTCGCTATTGAGGGGATCAGTAAGCCATCGGCGCTGGTATTGCGCCTGGGGCCAGAAAAGGATTCAGCACCATTAACAGAGCCAAATTATGGTGGGCAGCTGCAATCACGTGCCATCGCGCTTGCCCATAGCAACATGGCGGCCCCGCTGCAACCCGAGGGAAAATTAAGCCTCAGCTATCTGGAAGTGGCGCGCTATCAGATAGATGGTGTTGACTATCCACTGATGCAGCCGCAATACCAGTTGGTGGATCTGGCTTATGGTGAGCTGGCCGAAGGTATTGGCCTGTCACCACGGCTGGCACCTGTGATATATGGTCTGGGGTTACTGGATGCCATTTCAGATGTTGATTTGTTAGCCCAGGAAGATGCGCAGGATAGCAACGAGGATGGTATTTCCGGGCGTTATAACCGTGTGCCTGATGCAGCTACCGGCGAGTTGGCATTGGGTCGTCTGGGCTTAAAAGCGAAACATCCCAATTTAAAACAACAGATTGCTGCTGCCTTTCGGGATGATATTGGTATCACCAATACACTGTTTCCCAATGAGGCCTGTACTGAGTACCAGCAAGATTGCCGGAAACTGGCCGAATCAGGGGGGCACGAGTCAGTGGAAATCCCCGATAAGCTGCTGAACCTGGTGCTGAATTTTTCAGCATTTATGGCAGTGCCTCCGGCGCGTAATACGCAAAGTGAGGCGTTTCTTAAAGGGCGGCAGAGTTTTTATCAGTCAGGATGCGCCAGCTGCCATACACCGAGTTACCGGACTGATCCCGGCTATCCGGTTACTGCGCTGGCAGGACAGACTATCTGGCCATACACTGACCTGGCATTGCACGATATGGGGGCGCTGTTGGCTGATGGCGTGCGGGAACATTCAGCCACAGGCACTGAATGGCGCACTCCGCCACTATGGGGAATCGGGCTGAGATCTCAGTATGGACAACAGCAGGCCTACCTGCATGACGGGCGAGCCACCAGTCTGGTGGAGGCAATACTTTGGCATGGTGGAGAGGCTGAGCGAAGTAAACAACGCTTTATTGCACTGCGTACCGATGAGCGACAGGCACTTATCCGTTTTCTAAATTCGATTTAAGGGTGTCAGTGTTCAATATAACTATCAATCAGGAGAAGTGAATTGCTGCGACGAGATTTTTTGAGCTATGCCGGCGCGCTGTCATTGAGTGGGCTGTTACCAGGCTGCAGCCGGTTCAGTCAGGCATCTGACGTGGTACTGGCAAGTGCCTCTTCCGATTATATCGGGAATTATTATGCGGTAGCGGTCAACCTTGCCGGGGAGTTACTCAGTAAGGTGCAATTGCCGCAACGAGGCCATGAAGTACTGGCATTACCCCACAAACCGGGACATGCGTTGGTGGTTGCACGTCGCCCGGACCGTTATCTGGTGGAAGTAGATTTTAACAACAGCGTGATTAGTCGACAGATCACCAGTGAGCCGGACACGCACTTTTATGGTCACGCCTGTCTTTCGCCTGATAACCAATACCTGTATACCACTGAGAACCGGTTCTCTGATGGACGGGGCGTGATTGTGGTGCGGGATTTACACAACCTGCAGGTGCTGGAGCGATTTGATTCCGGCGGTATTGGTCCCCACGACATCGCCTTTTTGCCTGATGGTAAAACACTGGCAATAGGCAATGGTGGTATACAAACTCACCCTGATTATCAACGCGTTAAGTTAAACCTGGATACGATGGCGCCAAACCTCAGTTATCTGGATATCGGCAGCGGAAAATTGATGGCCAGTTATCATCCGCAAAATCATCAGTTGAGTATGCGGCATCTCGATGTCAGGGAAGATGGCAAGGTATTCATTGGCGTACAGTATCAGGGACCAGAACAGGATATTGTGCCTTTGGTGTACGCGCACCAAGGCGAAGACCAGTTAATCGCCTTCGATGCCCCGGATGAGCAGTGGCGTAGTATGCATCAGTATACCAGTAGTGTCGTGGTAAAAGATCAAAAGCTGTTTGTAACCTGTCCCAGGGGCGGATATCTAAAATCCTGGCATGCCGACGAACATCGCTTTATCGCCAGCGACAGTATGTCGGATGTGTCGGGATTGTGTTTGTTGGGTCAGCAGTTAACTGCTTCAACAGGCCATGGCCAGCTGTTAAAACAGGCGGGTAAAGATTATCTGGCGAGCGAGGTGGACGGCATTCGCTTTGACAACCATATGACCACATTGTACAGCGCCTGAGCAAGAAAAACCCGCTTTGAAGCGGGTTGTTTTGGATGGGTTGCTTTGGACGGGTTAGTTTAAGTCTTCATCTACCCAGAATTTGGTACCTTTAATGGTGGCCTGTAAAGCAAGACCCGATTCGGTAAAGGTATAAACGGTAACATCACCATAATAGGCTTCGCCTTCCACGGAAGCGCCTTTATCTCCGGCCTTGGCGGCTGCATCGGCGTTGCCACCAAAGGTCCAGCCTGATTCGATAAAGCGGTTAAGTGCCTTTTCATTGTGGAATACCATGACAATGCGATAGTCTTTGGCGCCAAAGCCCAGACCAACCCCACCTTCTGCCATATTCATGTAGGTGTGTTTTCCGGTACGCATGTTCTTAGCGACACCATAACCACCACCGGCGGCCACAAAAATCACATTGACGTTGGCATTGGAAAACACTGCGTAACCGGCAGCCGTATTGACCTGGCTTCGGGTATCGGGTTTTTCCTCGAATAACTGTGTTAAGACCTGATCTTTCATTTGCAATACACGTTGTTGCTGTTCCTGCACTGTGCCCTCTGAAGACGTGCCGGCACAACCCAGCATTGAAACTATCGCAATCATCAAAAATAAACGGCGAAGATACTGCATAGAGACTCCTTTTTGTTTAGTCACTGATATTTTACGTTATGGCATAAATTCAGGGCATAAAAAAAGCTCCCAATTGGGAGCTTCTTCTCAAACTTTAACGGTTAACCTTCGTCGACAGCCACTGATAATGTTCCAATGCCCGCTTCTGCGGCCTGGTCCAGTACCTTAACAACGATACCGTGTGGTGCACCTTTGGCGGCTTTAACCACGGCAACGTCAGTTTCAACTTCTGCCAGATAGTTTTGAATGTTGGCGTTAACACGCTCAATATCAACCAGACGGTTGTTCATGTATATCTGACCGGTTTCAGTGATCAGAATGCTTACAGCATCAGATTTGGTTTGTTGCTGCTGTTGCTGGTCCTTTGGACGCTGAACTTCTAAGCCTTTTTCCTTCGCAAATGACGTTGTTACGATAAAGAAAATCAACATGATGAATACGATATCCAACATGGGTGTCATGTCGATATCTGCTTCGTCTTCTACTGTTTTATGCTTCTTAGCCATTTAAATACTCCGTATCCGCTCATTTGGGAAATACATTCGATACGTTTGGTGTCGGTATCATTATCGTTATAGACACATTACTCGCCACCCTATGGTGACGGGAGACTTCCAACTATAGCCTGGTAAGTGCTTCGCTGCTATTAAAAAATACATGCTTCCCACAAAAAATAAACTGTTTTATAACAATTTTTCGGTGCCTGCTGGATTAATAACCAATCTGTGTCGCAACGCTTGTTAAAAAATTTACCCTCAGCTTACAGCGATACTCCGCTGTGCAGCCAAACCCATTGCTAAAACCACAGGATCGGTTTTTTGCCGTTCGATAAAACTGGTTTTATCGCTCAGGCCAAACCAGTTATTGGCTATCAATGTTTGGGCCACTGCACCGCCCAATGTGGCGCCGGGACCTGTGATGATAAGCACCTCTGGCGCAAACTCTTTAATACTGACCTCGATGGCCTTGCTAAAATCATAGGTGCAGTTCACCTGGGTGCCCAGCGTATAACGATACAAGTCGGCAACAGAGGTGCTGTGTGGCTGCCAGATGTGACCTTCGCCATCCACCATGGGGATGGCGGGGGCAGCAAACAGTGATTCTGGTAATTGTTGTTGCCCTTTTATTGCTATCTCATCCAGCAAAGGCGTGTGGAATGCCGCGTGGTTAAATAAACGCATGGGATAACGGTTTTCCAGTTCAGGCAAATTCGTCATCAGGGCTTTTAAGGCCGCTTCATTGCCGCCAAACACCCTGTAACCGCCCAGGCGGATGGATTCATAAAGCTGACAACCGGGTTGCTGGTTGACCTGCTGTAATGCGGTCTGCACCTGGTCAAATCGATCTGGGCTGAATTTCCAGTTATCGTCCACGATGGGATAGATAACCTGGCCGCCAATCAGGCCATCAGTCATCATGGACCCCATGGTATTGATGACCTTTGCAGCGTTGCCATGGCTTAAGGCTCCGGCAACTGCGCAAGCGATATACCAACCCATGGAATTACCGGTAACTGCAACGATATCGTATTTGTCCCGGTTAATATCCTGAAAGTCACCGCGAGAGCAGGCATAAATCAATGACGAGGCATTCTCGCCTGCGGTGTGCAGGCGCATATTATATTTATCTGCGCTGTCCAACTCACGAATTGTCGTTTGATTTCGGGTTTGTCGATCAGCATCAATGGTGTCTATCATGGCTTGCTTATCAGCGTGATAGTTAGCCAGGTAGCCCAGTTCTTCTTTGTTATAGGTTCCGCGGCCCGGGCAAATCACCAGGGCACGTTTTTTCTGTGTTTGCGACATATCAGGACACTTGTTTCAGTGGATTGTTATTGTTGAGCAGGTTTTGTGCTGCAGTAACGATACCCTGGGTATCAGGTAAAACCTCATAAGAGGCGCTGCCCAGCGGAATAAAGCTATCTTCAGCCGCAATCCGCGCTATTTTGTCGGTAATGTTATGTTGCTCTTTCGCTTCGTGCAGTGCGGTGACTATCGCTTCGCTGATAGATCCGGTTTTACGGCATTCATCCACTACCAGAATGTGTTCACACTCTTTAACGGCATCGATAATGCCTGCTTCGTTCAGGGGTGCCAGCCAGCGAATGTCTATTACGCGACAGTCGATGCCTTGTTCCGCCAGTTGTTTTTCTGCCTGACGGGACAGATAGTAGCCGTTACCGTAGCTGATGATGGCCAGTTGTTTGCCTTTACCAAAAACGCCAGGTGTGCCCAGGGATATGGAATTTGGGGTATCCGGGGCCGGATATTCAAAGGTCCACAAGCCATCACCTTCTTCATGTAAGTCTTTGCGCATATACATGGCGATGGGTTCCAGGAAAATCACCACCCGTTGTTCTTCCTGAGCCAGGCGTACTGATTCCCGGAGCATAAATGCGGCATCTTCACCGTTCGACGGGCAAGCAACAATGAGGCCCGGAATATCGCGGAATACAGCAAAGGAGTTATCGTTGTGGAAATGACCGCCAAACCCTTTTTGATAGGCCAGACCGGCAATACGGATCACCATTGGATTGCTAAACTGACCATCAGAAAAGAAGGGTAAGGTGGCGGCTTCGCCACGGATCTGATCTTCAGCATTGTGCACATAGGCTAAAAACTGAATTTCTGGAATAGGCAAAATACCATTGTGGGCCATGCCGATGGCCAGCCCTAAAATAGATTGTTCATCCAGTAGGGTGTTGATAACACGAGAGTTACTAAATTTTTCCACCAGTTTACTGGTGACGCTGTACACACCGCCTTTGCGCCCTATGTCTTCACCACAGAGCACAATATTGTCTTGCTCATTCATCAGATCCATCAGGGTCCAGTTGATGATTTTCGCCAGGTGCTGTTTTTTACTCAGATTGTGTTTTTCATGGGCAAACAGCTGCTCACGTGCCATCGTTTGCCTAAATTCTGGTGTGCTTCGCTTTGCTGGGAGCAGCGATTTAAGTACCTGCTCGGCGGAGGTCAACCTTGGGCGATCACCGGCAATATCCGCGATGGCGGCTATGCGTTGTTTCAGGGAGTGATACAGCTGAGTGATTTGCTCAGCCGTCAGGATATTGTTTTCCATCAAGAGTCGGGCGCTATGCAATAAGGGGTCCTGATGTTCAATGGCATCAATTTCTGCGCCTTTGCGATAGGAAAATTCACTATCGGAACCGGCGTGACCTAACAGCCGGACAGTGTGAAAATGCAAGAACACTGGCTTGCGTTTTTGTCGGGCTATTTTGACTGCCTGACAGGCTTTAAGGTAAGTATCAGTTAAGCTCAGGCCATCGCATTCGATATAGGTCAGTTCTGGTCGATGGGCAAAATTTGCCTTTATCCAGCCACCCGGGGTCGGGGTGGAAATACCAATGCCGTTATCTTCGCAAACAAACACAATGGGCATAGGAATCGATTGGAATGCCGCCCAGCAGGTGGCATTTATGGCCCCTTGCGCGGTGGAGTGGTTGGCCGAGGCATCGCCGAAATTACACAAAATTACCCCATCGTCTTGCAGGGCTCCATCCAGTTGCAGCTTTCTTTTAAGCGCTACGCTGAAAGCGGCACCGGCGGCTTTGGGCAGGTGTGAGGCGATGGTGCTGGTTTGCGGTGGAATAAACAGACTTTTGCTGCCCAATACTTTATGGCGTCCACCGGATGTCGGATCTTCACAGGAGGCGGCAAATGACAGTAGCATGTCATACAGCGGGGTTTGCCCTTTGACCTGCTTTGAGCGTTGGATCATAAAGGCACCACTGCGATAGTGTAAAAATGCCATATCGTCGTGACGGAATGCTTTGCCGTAAGCGGCGTTGCCTTCGTGTCCGGCACTGCCGATAGTGTAAAAGCTCTTACCGGCCTTTTGCATTTTACGGGACTGTAAATCCAGTAAACGGCTCATGATTTGGGTTTCAAACAAATCGATGAGTTCTTCTGGGGATAATCCGGAACTGGCAATATCGGTATGAGAACGGGGCGTAGGGAAGGTGCCGTTTTTCACGGCATCGAGAAATTTATCTTCGATTAACTGATTGCGATCCAACATGCTATAGGCTCATTATGTGGATAAAAATGGTTGAGCCTGCGGGGCAAAGCCCCTTGGCTCTGTCGTTAGGTGCAGAATAGGTTCTGCTTTTTATTGTTTTTATTTTTACTCGTGCTGCAGTCTTAAAAGAGTTGCCCGGCAGAGCCGGGCGGGCACAGCGGTCAGGATTTATTATTATTATTGCCTGACGTTCTTAACTTTTAACCTGAAAATGCCTGTAACCCGGTTTGCGCTCTGCCCAAAATCAGGGCGTGCACATCATGGGTGCCTTCGTAGGTATTGACCGCTTCCAGGTTCATTACATGACGGATAACGTGAAACTCATCGGCGATACCGTTACCGCCATGCATATCACGGGCGACCCGGGCAATATCCAAAGCTTTGCCACAAGAGTTACGCTTGATTAGCGAAATTCCCTCGGGAGCCAGCTTGTTTTGATCCATTAAGCGTCCGGCTTGCAAACAGGCGCTTAGGCCCAACGTAATTTCGGTTTGCATATCGGCCAGTTTTTTCTGAATCAGCTGGGTAGCGGCTAACGGTCGACCAAACTGTTCTCTGTCCAGAGTGTACTGACGCGCCGCGTACCAGCAGTATTCTGCGGCTCCTAATGCGCCCCAGGCGATACCGTAACGGGCTTTGTTCAGGCAGCCAAATGGTCCTTTGATACCCTGTACATTGGGCATCAGGTTTTCTTCCGGGACAAACACGTTGTCCATTACGATTTCACCCGTGATGGAAGCCCTTAATGAAAACTTGCCTTCGATTTTAGGTGCTGACAGGCCTTCCATGCCTTTGTCCAGGATAAAGCCTCGTACTACACCGTCCAGTTTGCCCCAAACCACAAAGACATCAGCGATAGGGGAGTTGGTGATCCACATTTTCGTACCCGTCAGACGATAACCACCGTCAACTTTTTCAGCGCGGGTCGCCATGCTGGCGGGATCAGAACCTGAATTGGGTTCAGTTAATCCAAAACAGCCCACCCATTCGCCACTGGCCAGCTTAGGCAGATATTTGTCTCGTTGGGCTTCGGAGCCGTAGGTATAGATAGGATACATAACCAGAGAAGATTGCACGCTCATGGCGCTGCGATAACCAGAGTCGACGCGCTCGACTTCACGAGCAATCAATCCATAGGCGACGTGATTTACTTCAGCGCAACCGTATTTTTCCGGGAGAGTACAACCTAACAGTCCTAGTTCACCGAGTTCGTTCATGATGTCACGATCAAAGTGTTCGTGGCGGTTGGCCTCCAACACTCTGGGCATCAGGCGCTCCTGACAATATTGGTGGGCGCTGTCTCGGATCAGACGTTCGTCTTCTTCCAGAAAAGACTCTAGCAACAAGGGATCTTCCCAATTAAATGCAACTTTGGTTGAGGCAGAACTCATTGAATCTCTCGGCGATGTAAGCAAATTGTTAATGGAGCCTAGTGTAAGCTTAAAACAAGATAAATAAAAAATATATTTTATTGAGGTTTGATATAGGTAAAATCTATAGCTGATTAAGACAAGTCATTGGTGGGAAAATTGGATCTCAGAGCATTGCGTTATTTTGTGGCGGTTAAAGAAACCGGCAGTATTAGCGGCGCGGCAAGGCGTTGTTATGTGGCACAGCCTTCGATTTCTTCATCACTTAAACAGCTGGAAGAAACCGTGGGTAAATCTTTGTTTAGTCGCCATACCCGCGGTATGAAAGCTACCGAGGCGGCTGAACAGCTATATCCATTGGCTAAACAGCTGTTGGGGCAGGCCAGTGCCATCGAGGAGTTGTTTAAAACCGGGCGACAGAAGTTGCCCTTTCGACTGGGGGTAGTGCGTGGTCTTGGGGTGCAGCGGATGAGCCGCATACTGCAAAAGTTCACCAGTGAAAACCCAGATATCGAATTGACCTTAGTGCCCCCGGAAGAAGATTGTGACGCCCGCATTATTAATGAAACCATGCTGCAAAATCGTGAGCAGATGCAATTTATGTGGCAGGAAGCGTTTCAGATAGCCATTCCAGCAGGGCATCCGCTGACCCTGAAAAGTCGCCTGAATTTAGCGGATCTCGATGGTCTGGCATTTATTCAGCGTATGCCCTGCGAAGGTGGCTTGGCACTGCAAAATAAACTCAATGCCGCTGGTCTTAAATTGGATGTCAGGGCCAGAATTCAGACCATCGAATACGCCATCGGCCTGGTTAAAGCTGGTGTTGGCTGTGCATTGCTACCTAATTACAAAGAGATTGCCAATGAAGCTGAAATGCAATTTCGACAAATCACTGACGAACCTTTTTCCAGGCGCATCGTTCTGGCCTGGCAGCAAAATTCAGACATTGTCAGCTCCCTGATTGAGATAGTGCAGAGTTAAATCTCCCTGGCTAACTCCAGAGCCGCTTGATTGATGCCTTTTGCAATGCGTTCGTAGGTGCCGCAACGGCAAATGTTTCCGGACATGGCGCTGCGGATGGCGTCGTTGTCAGGGGCCTTATTAGATTGCAATAAATGGGTTGCCGACATCAGTTGTCCTGATTGGCAGTAGCCGCATTGCGGGACGCTGTGTTCCAGCCAGGCCGCCTGTAAAGCCTGCAATTCAGGGATATTGTCGTTTTCGATAGTTTCTATACTTTTGCCTTTGGCTTGTGCCAAAGGTAACAAACAACTGCGTATGGGTTTGCCGTCCAGCAATACGGTGCAGGCTCCACAAAGTCCCTGACCACAGCCAAATTTAGTGCCGGTGAGTTGTACTTCTTCCCGTAAAAACCACAATAAAGGCATCTCTGGATCAGCTTGAGTGGTTATTTCCTGCTGATTGATGGTGAGTTTAATCATGCTATGTGCTCCTGATGATGAGGCCCGGATTAGTCCAGTGCAATCTGATGTTGTTGTAATATTTCTGCGCTGATGGGCAGTTGGGTTATGGGGTGACCGCTAATACTGGTCAGGGCATTGGCAATCGCGGGTTGTATGGTGCCCTGAAGTTTTTCGCCCACTCCCATCGGCCAGGCGTCACTTTCTATGGTGTGCAGTTCAATGGGGATTTGAGAGCCGAAGCGGGGCAGCGGATAGTCATGATAGTTGGTCTGCTGCACCTGACCTTTTTCGATGGTGATTTTGTTGTGCAGTAACATGCCCAGGGCAAAGATACTGGCCCCCTCTACCTGGGATAGCAAACCATCGGGGTTGATGATGGTGCCGTGATCTAAAACCAGAATTAGCTTTTCCGGTTTCCAGATATTGTTACTCCTGGTCAGTACAAAAGCGGCGGCGTTGTAGTACTGGTAGGGACCCTTAGGCGCTTTCTCGAATCCGAAAGCATAGCCAAGTTTGCGATTGGGTTGTTGTTCGTAGGGTTCACAGGCTTTGCGCAGCTTGGTAAGCACCGGCAAAGCCCGCTCGTTGTCAGTGTGTCGCTGGCGATATTGCAAGGGATGAAGCTTGTGTTTCTTTGCCAATTCTTCCATCACCACTTCCCGGCTGAAATTGGTGTAGCCATGGCTGATACCACGCAGAATGCCGGTATGCAGTGGCGCTTTGTTCAGCGTCACGCCACAACTAAAGTGCTCACTTTGATAGAGCGAAATTTCAGCGCCACCATAGGCTATCCAGTCTCCGCCGTCGGTATCACGTTCCTCAAGGGAAAAGTGCCAGGCCTTTGTAGACAGGCTGGCGACATTGTGTTGCCAGGCCTGTAACTGGCCTTTGTCATCCACACTGGCGCTGACTTTCTGGGCATTAAGTGGGCGATAAAAGCCGTGCTGAATGTCATCTTCCCTGGACCAAATCACCTTGACCGGATAAGACACCTGACGGGCAATCGTGGCGGCTTCCACCACAAAGTCTTCCTGCGCCCGGCGACCAAAACCACCGCCCATCAAGGTTGTATTAAAGTCGATTGCTTCTGGAGTAAGCTCAAATAATTCCTGAAGCTTTTGCTTAGCGTTATTGCGGTTTTGGGTAGGTGCCCAAATCTGCAACTGGCTTTCTGTTTGCCAGGCAACACAGTTCATGGGTTCCATAGTGACATGGGTAATAAAAGGGAATTCAAAGTGCAATTCAAATCTTTGCTCGCTGGCAGCGTTAGCCAACTGTGTGCTGAAATCGCCTCTTTCATTGTGTTTTTGCGCCGGTGTATCCAGTTGTCCGCGAAAGGTCTGCATTAAACTATGGGACGAACTGTTACTGAAATCACTGTTGTTCCAAACCGGATTGGCCACTTTTCGTGCGAGACTGGCATGCCAATAATTATCCGCCACAATGACCACACCCTGTGGAATGCTAAAAGTGTCCAGTACACCCTTTTGTTGTTTCACGCTTTTTGCATCGAATGAAATTAGCTGGCTACCTGCCACTGGCGGCCGGATAAGCACGGCGGTTTTCATGTCGGGTAAGCTGACATCTATGCCAAATTTGGCACGGCCATCCACTTTTTCTGCCATATCCAGACGTTTAACACTGCGGCCTATCTGGGTGTATTGCTCAGGTGTCTTGCGGGTAAACTTCTCAGGAAGCGTGGTATCCTTTAACAGTCCTGCCAGTTCGCCATAGCTGAGTTTTTGGCCTGTGGGGCGGTGATAAATATAGCTGTTTTGGGTGTACAGGGATTCTGCATCTACCTGCCAGATTGCCATGGCCTGATTAACTAAAAGTTGCCGCAGTTGTGCACCGGCATCACGGTGGAATTTCCATCCGAGAAACGAACTAATGGCCCCGATCGTATTTTGAGGGCCGAATTGTTGGGGATCTGCACCGGCCTGTTCCACTTGTTTCAGTAATGACCAGTCGGCGTCCAGCTCATCCAGCAGATATTGCGCCTGAATAGTGGTGGCACCCTGTCCCATCTCCGAACGACAGTTGAATAATGTCATGCTGTTGTCGGCGTGAATTGCAAGCAATGGGAAGCGCACTGGCTTTGCAGTATGGCTCTCATTTGAGCCTGTTCTCGCTGCTGCGGGAATATGTATCGCCGATACCATGAGTGCACCACCTGCCAGTGAACACTTTAAAAATGTTCTGCGGGAGGGATTCTCGCTTTGGTGGGGATTGCCCGAAATCGGTTTCGTTAGCGGATTGTTCTTACTAAGGTTGGTTAACTTGTTTGCCATAAAAAGGTCCATCACTGCCTGATGTGTTGACCCTATGACTAGGTGCTATATAACACCACTATAGTTTTCTATAATTATTTAAAATCTTTATTATTCATAAGTTTATCTTATTTTGTTAAGGCTGTCTGGCCAGTTGTTGACGATCTGCTGAACCCCTTCACTGGGGTATTTTTGCAGTAAATTCTGTACCGCCAACAGATGGTTTTGCACTGATTCATCTTGCGCATTTTCCTGTGCACTTCTGGCCAGCAGTAATTGAATTCGGGTTTCGAAATAACCCAACTCGTTCTGCTGCGCTACCGACAATGCCTGATTTAAAAAGTCTTCAGCCTGCTCATTATGCTGTTGCTGGTTTTTGAGTTTCGCCAGATTGATGTAATTGCTGGAAAGTCCATAAGGACACTGAAACCCCTGATGATATCGGACAGCCTGCTGGTAATAATGTTCTGCATCCTCATACTGTTGTTCCTGAAATGCCAGGTGGCCCAGCACCTCGATGGCAAATGCCAGATAGAGCAAATCTTTCCCGGATTGCGCCATTTGTTGCGTGGCTGTGATGTTGTTTTTGGCCTGTTGCCAGTCGCCATTGTGCCATTGGGCGACACCCAGTTCGAATTGGGAGCGCAACAGCTCACTGTTGTCTGAATGTTGTTGCGCATAGTTAACTGCTTCCTGCGCCGCGGCTAACGCTCTGGGAATGTCCTCCTGAGCAGCTATGGCTTTCGCCAGATAACGGCGTGATTGCGGATAGCTGTCGCCGGAATGTATGGCAGTGGTAAAATAATCTTCAGCCAGTTCGAAACTACCCTGATAGAAATGGCTTAGGCCAAAAATAAAGGCGTCGTCAGCGAATCGTTGTTCATAGGCCACATAAGGTGCAGAGGTATTCATTTGCAACAGTTCAGGGATGCGTTTTGCCAACTGATTCAGCAGCGTCACCACATTGTCGCCGCTGAGAATACCCTGTTGGGTATTGTGTCGATTGATCAGACTGTACCTGAGCGTGTATTCCATCGGAGAGCCAAACAGCTCGGTATGCAAACTGGTGATTTCTCCCATCGCATGACGCAACTGTCGGGATTGCAGGGCTTCGTCCGATTGGTGACGGGAGCCGCTGCGTTGCAATGCCTCTAACACGTCTTCGGTATCTACCACCATGATATGACCTGAGGCTTTTTCAATCGGTATTTGCTGCAGTTTTTGGATCAGCATGTCCATTGCGCCGATTGGCACCCAATGCAGCAGATTATCCTGTTCGGTGATTTTTACCGGTGTGACCACCAACTCGACAAACCTGGGCTGCGGGCTGGCCGAAGTCGTTTCAACTGTGATATCGCTGTTTTGTGGTGTAAATACAAACAGCGCCAGAAATAAAACCAGTACTGTGACAATCGTAGCGGTTATTGACCACATGAATCTGGCACTACGGGGCTTAGCGTTGTTGTTTGCAGGCACAACAGACTGGTGAACAACGCTGTGTTCCTCGACGCTTTCAGCTATCCATTCATACCCTTTTCTCGGGTGAGTTTTGATAACCTCCATGCCCTGAAAGCACTGGCGAATTTCTTTGATGGATTGAAATAACACGTGTTCCTGAGCACTGACATCATCCCAGATGGTGCTGAGAATGCTTTGCTTACTCAGGATCTGCTTTGGATGTTGTAACAGGTAATACAAAACGTCATTGCTTTTTGCTCTGAGAATGGTGTGATTCTGGCCATCGCAAACTTTTCCGTTGTTGTAGTCGTAGCTAAAGCGCCCGATTCGGAATTGTCTTGCTGCTGCCATATTTGTCTCAGTTTAAGTTTCGTTCAGACTCTGTTTAAGCTTGCGATCATAAACTAAGCCCCATAGAAATCTCCAGTTTCTATTGTTTCATTATTGTTCCTTGATATCTTCCTTGATAAACAGAGCTGTAGGACGCAGCTCTGTCTTTTTTGTTTCTTTTTAATTGAAGATTCTGTCGCAGCTGTTATTTTTAATGCTCTAAGTCATTCAATGGAAATGGAGAAACAGGATGAAATCTTTTGTAATTAAAACCGCCGTGGCAACCACCGCATTGTTGTCATTGTCAGGCTGCAGTTTATTTGGCGAAAAAGTGCAGGTACCACCGGCGCACATTGGCAAGGTGTTGACTAAAGATGGCTATAAAAAGGATAACTACGGCCCGTCGCGTTTTCGCTTAGATGCCTGTTTCGCCTACTGTGATTCCCTGGTGTTACTGGAAACGTCGGATCAACCCGTTACAGAGCGGTTCGCCCTGTTTATGCCCAAAGACCAGCTCAACATGGGGTTCGATCTGCGGATGACGGTGAGTGTTGACGACAGTCAGATTGATAACATCTATAAACGGGTGCCCGCTGAAAAGGGCTTAATTTCCTTCAATAAAATTTATGTCACCTATGCGCAACCTATTATCCGGGATGTGGCGCGACAAATTATGGCAAAGTACACGATTAATGAAGTGGCCAGCTCCAGAGAGCGGTTAAGTGCCGAGTTGCAAAATGCGATAGGTGAAGCGTTACAGGCAGCGCCATTAAAATTAAAACGTCTGGGGCTTGCCGATGTGCAATTTCCGGAAATCATCACTAAGGCTAAAGAGCAGGCCGCTGAACGTCGGGAACAAATAGAGCGCGAAAAAGCTCAGTTCGAAATTCAGAAAATTCAGCAGGAGCGGGAGCTGGCGCAGGCACAAATGCAACGGGCCATTGACCGTGAAAAGGCGGAAGCCACCAAAGAAGTGAATGAGATTCTGGCTAAATCAGTCACGGATAAGTATCTGTCCTATCGCTCCTTAGAGGTACTGGAGAAGATGGCCAGCTCAAAAAATAAGGTTTTTGTCCCTGTGGAGGCTTTGGGGTCTCTGGGATTACAACAGGCAATTTTTGCCGATCAGGTGAAACAAACCGCCAAGAGCAAAAGCAATTAGGTGATGTATGAACTCCATCATTGAAGCCTTACCTGAACTTGCCATTGCTGCGCTCTTAGCCGGGTTATTGTTCTGGCTGAGCAAAGATAAGTTATCCAAAAGTGTGCGCATGAAGTGTTTTGGCGCCTTTGCTGTGGGGATGTTTATCTGGATTATCTTATTGGGGCAAAGTAGCTCTGTGCCCCGGCAATTGCAGGTAACCGAGTCGGAGGTCAGTTATGAACGACCACTGGCGGAATTGCAGGATAGTTCACCAGAAGCGCAAACGGCAGAACAGTCCAGTGAGCGACTGGCACAGCTCAGAGAGGCGCAAAAGCAGGGCACTTCACTACACACCGAATCGGACACCAGTCCGGCTGTTGATGAGGACAAGCCAGAATCTGATGATCAGTAACCGGCGGCGTTTTTTCGGGAAGTAGCGCGCAACAGATTTTGACAAAAAAACACGCCCTGTTGCAGGTCGTCTATCAGCACCAATGGGGTAGAGGCGGCATATTTGTCTCTGATCAAGCGCTTCTGAACTGCACTACAGTGGCAAAACACCCGCAACTGGCAATGTTGTGTGGTTTCCCAGTGTAGAAAGTCGATGACCTTGTCTCTGGCTTGAGGTGTAGACAGTTCCCATTGCCGCATATCCATGATTCTGGCCCATCGCTGAGAAAAGGGGGTGAAAAAATGCTGTATCTGGTTTGCCAAATCTTGCAAATATAACCCCGCCTGTTCACCGTTCCAGGCACCCCGGATACGGCAAATCAGCATGTTATCTAGTTTTTCGATACGATGTTCGCCATGAGCAGCGAATTGCAACCGGGTATTCATAATCACTATTCCACCAAACAGGGCGCAACAGCGCCCGTAGTCTTTATTTTCGATTATCGGGTGACGAAACCACCATTGACAAACAGTGACTGTCCTGTTGTCCATTGCGACTGCGTAGAGGCGATAAATGTTACCAGGGGCACTATGTCTTCGATGGTACCCAGGCGATTGGCAACACTTGCTGCCTTTAAATAAGCCACGGTTTGCGCATTTTCTTCACCATGGAAAAATGCGGTATCAATGGGACCCGGGCACAGGGTATTTACGGTAACGCCCCGGTGACCTATTTCTTTCGCCAGAGCCCGGGTAAAGTCTTCCAAAGGCGCTTTCGAGCCTGCGTACAAGGCGTAATTGCCGGTAAAAGCCCCCAGTAACGAGGTGCCCAAATTGATAATCCGGCCGTTGTCTTCAATCTGTTTGGCGGCTTCCTGCATCACAAAAAATGCCGCTTTGGTATTGATATTAAACAACTGATCAAAATCGGATTCGCTGTAATCTGTAAAGGGCCGTTTTATAATTTTTCCGGCGTTGTTGATTACTATGTCTACCCGACCAAAAGCGTCTTTGGCTTCGCTGAATAATTTTTGCACTGCATCTATTGATGTCAGATCTCCCTGTACCAGTAACGCCCGGCTGCCCGCGGCCTCCACCTGTTTTGCCGTTACCTGAGCATCCTGCGCCGATGACTCACTGTTGTAGTGAATGACAATGTCACAACCCTCGGTGGCCAGTGCCTGGGCAAAGGCCCTGCCCATGTTACGTGCCGCGCCGGTGATAAGTGCAACTTTACCTGTGAATCTTAATGTCATGATATTTCCTCAATGGTTAATGTCGGAAACACTATAATCTTGTTGCATTATTGTTTTGAATAGGTGTAAATGCCCTTAAATAAATGCAAAAAATGCAATTAATCGCTGCGGCAATGGAAACAGCCCGGTAACAAATTCATAAATTTATAGATTCAAAAATGGTTAGATTCGGGGCCAGGTGATGAAAGAGATCAGTAACGAACAATTATTCATCCATGTTGTGGAATCGGGGAGTTTTAAAAAGGCCGCGGAGTTGCTGGCTATGGACCCTTCGCTGGTGAGTCGCCGAATCTCGTCCCTGGAGAAACGACTGGCAGTGAAATTATTACAGCGCTCCACTAAAAACTCCTTTCCCACCGAAGTGGGCGAACAGTATTTTGTTGAGTTGCAGAAGTTGCTGGAAGAACAAAATGCCTTAGAAAACCGCATTAAAGCTACAGTCAATGAAGCAACCGGGCACCTGAAAGTGGCAGCGCCCCATGATTTTGGCACATTTTTTATCAGTGATATTCTGGAAAATATGGTGGAGCACTATCCACAACTCACGGTGGAATTGGTCCTGGGCAGTCAATTTGAGAACTTAGCTGCGGAAGGTATAGATGTCGCAGTGCGCATTGGCAAATTGCCTGACTCCAGTTTGATATGCCGTCGAATTGGCGAAGTTCCCAGAGTTTTAGTCGCCTCACCTGAGTATATTGCACAGCAGGGTGAACCGCGCTCAGTCAGGGAGCTGGAACAACATAAATTTGTGTTTTACAAACGCTCACAAATGTATGAGGCGGTAACTATTGCCGGTCAGCGGTTGCATCTTTCAGGTTCCTTTGTCGTCAATAGCGTCAGTGCTATCAGGCAATGGGTACTGAATGGAAAAGGCATTCACCTGGGGCCGGTTTGGGCTTTTCGCGACGCGCTGGATACTGGTGCATTGCAGCGAGTTTTGCCTGAGGTTGAGCTGGAGAGTTTTCCTTTACATGCTATCTATGTTTCCCGTGCGTATGTGCCCGCTAAGGTGCGCTTGTTTATCGATTTATTGAGCAGCACCTTAAGCGGTAATCATTTTCAGCGGGTTTGAGCTTTAATTGATTAAAGCAAAAACGTGCATGAACTTAGTGACTGAGCACCACTTTACCTATTGCCTGTCCGCTATTGAGGCGATCATGGGCTTGACCAATTTGCTCCAGAGTAAAATGCTGGCTGTCTAATATGGGGGTTAACTGCCCTGCTTCGGCAATCTTTGTCAGTTCGTTGAGTATGTGATGATGTTCAGCAAGCCCAACATTGTGCAACATGGGGATCAGCATGAACACCACATGCAGTGACAGGCCTTTAAAGTGAGCCGTAGATAAATCCAGCTCCACCATAGATACCGTAGACGCCACCTGACCATTGAGTTTTGCTGCCTCAAAGGAGTTAGCCATATTGGCGCCACCTACTGAGTCAAATACCAGATCAAAACCCACACCCTCGGTACAACGGGCGACGTAATCAGCTACGGTTTCGGTTTTATAATCAATGCTCTCAGCGCCCAATTCTTCAATAAGTGCGAGCTTGTCAGATCCACTGCCGGTCGCGAAGACTTCCGCACCAAAATATTTAGCCAGTTGCAGGGCAATATGGCCAACACCACCAGTACCGCCGTGCACCAGTACTTTTTGCTTTGCAGCGATAGCAGCCCGTTGTAAACCTTCGTAGGCGGTGATACCTACAAGCGGTATTGCCGCGGCTTGCTGCATGCTCAGGTTTTTGGGTTTGAGCGCCATCAGATTGGCATCAGCCACTATGTATTCGGCTAGTGTGCCGGGTAAATCTGCCAGCCCTCCGGCACAACCGTAAACTTCATCACCGGGGTTAAAATTGCTAACACCATCGCCAACCTCTTCCACTATTCCGGCAAAGTCCATACCCAGAATGGCGGGCAACGCCGGGGCAATGGGTAGGTCTGCACCCATCTGACGTATCATGGTATCAACGGTATTCACACTACTGGCGGCAATGCGTACCAGCACATGACCAGATTTAACCGCAGGTTTAGCCACTTCGGCTGATTCAAATACGTCTGAACGACCAAAAGAATTTATAAGCATCGCTTTCATCAGGATTTCCTTTGCTGTTGTTTTTAAGAGTCCAGATAATTTACTTTTTTATTTTATTATTGATAATTGCGTAATTACCTGAATCTGTTTAAAGAATTTGTTGATAATGAATGTCGAGCATCTGAAATTATTTGTACGCATTGCCGCGCTGCACAACATCAGCCAGGCTGGAAAAGAGTTGGGTCTTTCTGCAGCGGTGTCCAGCGCACATATGAATAAGTTAGAAGAAGGCTTGGGGGTCAGATTATTACATCGCACAACACGTCAGGTGTCTCTGACGGAGGAAGGCCGTAGCTTTTTACCTTATGCTCATGATGTATTGACCGGTATCGAGACTGCCCGAGCTGCAGTGGGAGCGGGTAAAGTAACACCACAAGGGCGCCTAAGAGTGACAGCGCCGGCATCTTTTGGGCGTATGCATCTGATCCCGGCATTAAAGGATTTTCTGGAAAAGTATCCGCAACTGGACATTGATTTGCGTTTAAGTGACAGCATTTTGGATATGGTGGAAGGTGGGTTTGATGTGGCCATCCGCGATGCCGAGCTGAACGATTCCTCCCTGATTGCCCGAAAACTGGCTCGAGATACCCGTATTTTGGTGGCCTCACCGGACTTTGTTGCACAGCATGGTGAACCTGAATCCCCGGAGCAGCTGGCCCATTTTGCTGCGGTTACCTTAACAGGTTTGGAGAACTGGCATTTTAAAACGGATAAAGGCGTGCAAACCCTGCGCATAAAAAGTCGTCTGGGTACAGACAATGGCGAAGCCGTCCGCGATGCAGCGGTCAGCGGACTGGGGATCACCATCAGCTCATTGTGGTGTTGCTATCAACAAATAAAGTCAGGCGAGCTGGTGCAGGTACTGTCCGATTATCCGTTGGCCTCAAATACTTCCATCTGGGCGGTGTATCCCAGCTCGCGTTTACTGGCACCAAAGGTGCGCGCCTTTATTGATTATTTTAGTGGCTATTTTGGTGAGGACCCCTATTGGGAGTCCTAAGTCGTTCAGTCGGCCGCAAGGCTGAATGGCTCACCCAGGGTTTGCTGATACTGGCTGGGTTTGGCTATTTGCTGCACCACTAAGTCCTGATAAATACAGGGTTGCAGCAAAGGTTCAAACTGTTCTACTTGCTGATTGTCTTCATCCAGCCAGGCGTCTATCAGGGCGCTGTCCTGCGGAAACATCATCGGCGTTGATTTAGAATGGATGTTTTGTAGTTTGGGGTGGGGCGGCAAGGTAATGACCGAGCAGGAGGTGATGCTTTCGCCTGTTCCGGAGTGGGTCCACTCTTTACACAGGCCAGCCATAAGTAGCGCGCCATCTTTGGCCTGCATATCATGGCAGTGCAACAGTTTACCTTTTTGATATTCTGACTCACCAAAACCTGTTACCGGGATCAGGATGCGGCTTTGTCGAAAAGGACGATACCCGGCTTTTCTGGGATTATTCAGACTGTCGTAGCGGGTATTGATACTGGTGTACCTTGAGGGTTTAAATCCGGTTTCAGTGGCTTCCAGCAATAGCCACCACAAGGCATTTTCCATGATGCGTCGGCCGTTTTTCTGACGCACCACAGACACCTTGTTAGCGGCGCCTATGTAGCGCTGAAAGATTTGTGGCTCATACCCCAGCTCGATATCCATGGCGTCGCATAAGGCTCTGACGCCGGGCGCATCGGTGACATTGAGTCGGCCACACATCAGCTAGTTTTCCGTATCGGACTGTGGTTCACTTTCCGAAGGTGTGGCTGATGCCGGCGCAGCCAGTTCTATTTCCACACTATCCACTCGCTGCAGCCCTCTGGGCAGTTTGTTGCCACGTCGGCCTCGTTCACCGCGATAGTGTTCAAGATCTTTACTGCTGAGCATCATGGCACGCTTACCGGCGGTCACCTTCACAGATGCACCTTCAGGTACTACTTCCAGTACACTGACATATTCTTCCCGGGACTGACTGCGGGCAGACGGGATACTGATGATCTTATTACCTTTACCTTTGCCTAAACTGGGCAAGTCTTTCAGTGGAAACAGCAATAATCGACCTTCGTTGGAAATAGCCATACACCAGTCGGTTTCCAGGTTGTGTACCCGTCTGGGACGCAAGGTTTTCGCGCCAGTGGGTAACGACAGGTATGCCTTACCAGCTTTGGCTTTGCTTAGCATGTCGGTAAACTGGCCTACAAAGCCATATCCGGCATCGGAAGCCATCAGGAATTTCTGACTGTCTTCCGCCATGATGGCGTGTTTGAAGCTTTCACCGGCCACCACTGAAAAGCGACCGGTAAGGGGTTCGCCCTGGCTTCGGGCAGACGGCAGATTATGGGCGTCACAGGAAAAGGCTCGCCCTGATGAATCCATAAACACCACCTGCTGATTACTGCGCCCTTTGGCACTACTGAGGAATTTATCACCGGCTTTATAGCTCAGGCCCTCAACATCCACGTCGTGACCTTTGGCGCATCGTGCCCAGCCTTTTTCGGACAATACCACCGTGACTTGCTCAGAAGGCACCAGTTCTTTTTCCGACAGGGCTTTGGCTTCGCTGCGCTCCACCAGTGGTGAGCGACGGTCATCACCGTATTTTTCGGCGTCGGCCAGTATTTCTTTTTTGATCAGGGTTTTCAGGCGGCGATCTGAGCCCAGTAATTGCTCCAGTTTTTCCCGCTCGGCGTTCAGTTCGTCCTGCTCGCCTTTAATCTTCATTTCTTCCAGTTTGGCAAGGTGACGCAGTTTTAATTCCAGAATAGCTTCGGCCTGCGTATCGGTCAGGGCAAAGCGCTTCATCAACTCCTGCTTGGGTTCGTCTTCGTAACGAATTATGCGGATCACTTCGTCAATGTTTAAAAAGGCAATTAATAAACCTTCTAAAATATGCAGGCGCGCCAGTACTTTATCCAGGCGATACTGCAGACGACGGGTTACGGTGGCTTTACGGTATTCCAGCCACTCCCGCAGGATCATGGCCAGGTTTTTCACCTGAGGCCGTCCGTCCAGGCCAATCATATTGAGGTTAACCCGGTAGTTCTTTTCCAGATCCGTGGTGGCAAACAGGTGTTGCATCATTTGTGCGACATCCACCCGGTTGGAGCGGGGTGTCAGCACCAGTCTGACCGGATTTTCGTGATCTGATTCATCCCGCAAATCACTGACCATGGGTAACTTCTTAGCGGTCATCTGAGCGGCTATTTGCTCCAGCACTTTAGCGCCGGATGCCTGATGTGGCAGGGCTGTGATGACAATATCACCATTGTCTTCGTGATAAACCGCGCGCATTTTTACTGAACCCTTACCGGTTTCATACAGCTTGCGAATGTCGTCTTTGGGCGTAATGATTTCCGCTTCGGTGGGGTAATCGGGGCCCTGTACGAAGGCCATAATTTCCGCCAACTCGGCTTTGCTGTTATCCAGCAAATGGGCACAGGCGTTCGCCAGTTCTCTGACATTGTGGGGCGGTATGTCAGTCGCCATACCCACAGCGATACCGGTAACACCATTGAGTAAGATATGAGGCAGTCTGGCAGGCAGCACTTTCGGTTCTTTTAAGGTGCCATCGAAATTGGGTTGCCAGTCAACCGTGCCCTGTCCCAGCTCCTGTAATAACACTTCACTAAAGCGTGATAACCGGGCTTCGGTATAACGCATGGCAGCAAAGGATTTGGGATCGTCCGGGGCACCCCAGTTGCCTTGTCCGTCCACCAGTGGGTAGCGATAGGAAAAAGGTTGGGCCATCAATACCATGGCTTCGTAACAGGCTGAGTCACCGTGGGGGTGGAACTTACCTAATACGTCACCTACGGTACGGGCGGATTTTTTGTATTTCGCATTGGCACTTAAGCCTAAATCTGACATGGCATAAACGATACGTCGTTGTACCGGTTTTAAACCGTCACCAATGTGCGGTAATGCCCGGTCCATGATGACGTACATGGAATAATTCAGATAGGCATCTTCTGCGAAGCGGCGGATGGGGAGTTGCTCCACGCCATCCTGAGAAATAGTAATGTCGTCGTTCATGGATACTGTGTTGTCACTGTTATAAGAATAATTGTAATTCGACAATTCGAACGACAGGCGTTAGGCCTGCCGTTCAGTGCGATATTCTGATGTTACTTTTGGTAGGTCACTCTGTAAATGGCATCGGCAAAATCATCGGAAATTAACAGGCTGCCATCGGGCATTGGCAGGAATGCGACAGGCCGTCCCCACACTTCGTCACCGGGTTGCAGCCAACCGTCAATAAAGGTTTCGTATTTTTCTACGCCAGTTTCCGTTGTTGTGGCCATCATAACCTTGTAGCCCACTTTTGAAGAGCGGTTCCAGGAACCGTGTTCTGCCACAAACAGTTTATTTTGATACTCTGCCGGAAATTGTTCGCCCTGATAAAAGTGAATGCCCAGCGGTGCCACATGTGCCCCTAACCGGGCAACGGGCGGGGTATAATCCTCAGGTTTTTTGCCTTCGCCAAAGTCCGGATCCGGAATATCGCCACCGTGAATATAGGGATAGCCAAAGTGCTGACCTGCTTTACTGACCCGGTTGATTTCGCACGGTGGCAGGTCGTCTCCCATCCAGTCACGGCCGTTGTCGCTGAACCACAATTCCTGGGTTTTGGGATGCCAGTCAAAGCCCACACTATTGCGTACCCCTCTGGCCACCCAGGTGCGTTGGCCGCTTGCCAGATCGTATTTCAAAATTGAGTCGTAGCGTTCATCATCAAACTCTTCACCGCCTTTGGTAATACAGACGTTACAGGGTGTACCCACAGGCACATAAAGCTGACCATCTGGGCCAAAATCTATGTTTTTCCAGCCGTGGTGCCGGTCACCGGGTAAATCATTAATGATAACTTCGCCCTTGCCCGGTGAGGCCAGATTGGACTCGATATTACTGAATTTTCTGATCTGACTCACTTCAGATACATACAAATCACCGTCTTTAAATGTCAGCCCAGAGGGCATCACCAGATCACTGGCAATTTTCAGCACCTTATCAGCTTTACCATCTCCATCGCTGTCGATGACGGCGTGAACCAGGCCAGCACTGCGACTGCCCACAAAAACGGTGCCTTTGTCACCCAGGGCCATTTGCCGGGCACTTTTTACATTGTCAGCATACACTGAAATGCTAAATCCATCCGGCAGGGTTAACTTGTCCAGTGGTAAAGCGGCGTTTGCCAGACCTGAGCCTAGCAGGCTGGCGGCGAGAATTAATTTGCGCATAGTGGTAATCATATTTCACGAACTGATTGTTATGTGTTAAAACATACCATTGGCACAAGTCCCTCGACAATGTTTTCTGTTTATTAGAATCGTCTGCCAACGTTGATAGTGGTTATAAAATGAAAAAAACACAGCTTTCCCATACCCGATCCTGCCTGTTTGTATTGGCGTTGTTATTCAGCTTTCCCGCCTCCGCGCTGATCCAATTGTTTAACAGTGAAGAGGCCACCCAAATAAACAAGCAGCTTCAGATACTATGGGAACCGACGGGCACAGCGCTGTCAATCGACCAGGTTTTAAAGCAGAAAAACGCCTTTTCCTGGCCCGCTGATGGCAATCCGAATTACGGATTTTCTGACAAAGGCATCTGGTTTTTGGCGGAAATTGCGAATGTCAGCAACAATACCGACTGGATTGTGGATGTCGCCTTTGCGCAAAACGATCTGGTGGACTTTTACCTGGTCAGCGACGGTAAGGTCATTTCTGCGGTGCAACAGGGCAAAATTCGCGGGCAACAACTGCATCGCTTTCCCACCTTTCGCATGAATTTACCTTTTAACAAAGAAATGCAGTTGTTTATCCGGGTACAAAGTGCCGAGCAAGCACTGGTGGTACCGATCAATATAGAGTCCGCGCCATCCTTTGAATCCACGGTGGCACAGGACAATATCTGGTGGGGCATATTTTACGGTGGCCTGGTGATTTTATTGTTATACAACATAGTGTTGTACGTGGTTACCCGGGAAATCAGTTTGCTGGCTTACGTGGCGTATATCGGCGCGGCAATTTTGTGGCAGTTCGTCTGGGGCGGCCACAGTCAGCTGGTTTTGCCCATCGCGGCGAATGTCTGGTTTTCAGCTCATACCGATGTGTTGTTTTTGCTGGTGGGGTTAGGCGCAGGCTTGTTTACCCTGACTTTCCTGGATGCCGTACAAACGGCACCTAAAAGCGCCCGATTTATTCGTGGGATCATGCTGGGCCTGGGGTTGTTATTGCTTCTGGCACTCAGTGATCTGTTGCAGCAAACCCTGCAAAATTATCTGGTTTACGCGTTTTCGGTGGTGGCCATATGCTTGTACCTGATAGCCGGGCTGGAAAGCTATTTTAACGATTTTAAACCGGCCCGTTATTTTGTGTTTGCCTGGAGTGTCCTGCTGACTGCCGCGCTGGTGGGTATGTTGGGATTAATCGGGATATTCCCGTCAAATCAGTTTACGACCTATTGTTTTCAGGTGGGGGTATTTTTCGAAGCCGGGCTATTTTCCGTAGCCTTAATCGAAAAAACCCGTCACAAACTGGAGTCCGATGTTAACTCCGTTACCGCCGATATGCGCAATAATATCGAGATCATCGAAGAGCAGAACGTCCATCTGGACATTGCCCGCAAAGAAGCTGAGCGGGCCAGCAAGGTCAAAACCCAGTTTCTGGCCAATATGAGCCATGAGATCCGTACACCACTAAACGCCATTATTGGGTTTAGTCAGGAGTTATCTAAACAGAGCCTGCCGCTGGAACAGCAGGAGCATGTGCAGATCATTAATCAGTCTGCCACCAATTTGCTGGCGATTGTCAACGATGTGTTGGACTTCTCAAAAATTGAAGCCGGTAAATTACAAATAAATCAGGAAGCCTTTTCGCCCGGTGATTTGTTAGAAGAGTTGGTGTTTGTTTTTGCTAAGGACGCGCAGAAGAAGGGCCTGAAGTTTTATTATGAACCCTGTCCATTGCCGAAAAAGCTGGTGGGTGACCCGGCACGAATTAAGCAAGTGCTGACTAACCTGTTGAGCAACGCCATTAAATTCACCAATAAAGGTTCCATTACCCTGAACATTAAATCGCAGCAAAAGCTTAACGATATGCTGGAGTTACAGGTTAAGGTCGGGGATACGGGTATTGGGATTGCCGAAGAAAATCAGGACAAGTTGTTCAAATCCTTTTCGCAACTGGATGATTCCTTAAATCGCAACTATCAGGGCACCGGACTGGGCCTGGTGATCTGCCGTCAATTGATGCAACTGATGGGGGGCAAATTAACCTATCAAAGCGAATACGGTAAAGGCAGTTGCTTTGAAATCGCGGTTAAGTGCCATAAATTCAGTAAGCACAATGATATTGCCGAGCACTCAGACTGGTTGAACAAACGTGTATTAATTCTGGATCATGATCCCCGTTCTCGTCTGGCCAGCGCCACCTTATTGCACCGCTTAGGTGCCAATGTCACCAGTGGCACAAAACTAAGCTGGTTGGCAGAGCAGTTTGACAGTTATGATTATTTTTTTACCGATGAAGATTCCCTGTCGAAATATCAGGAAGACCAACTGCTGCGGGTGATCCGCACGTTAGAAGCGGAACAACGGGTATTGCTGGTGGGGGCTAACGGCAACCCCACAGGCCCTTTTGCCAGCCATTTCCATAAATTGTTGGAATCTCCGCTGCTAACCAGTCGCTTGCTAACCTTTCGAGACAAAGAAGAACAGGCACCTAAAAATATCTGGAATGAACGGCTGTTAAATCTGCCCAAGGCGAAAATTCTGGCGGTGGATGATATGCCCATCAATCTCAGGTTACTGAATACCTGGTTGCAGGAGTCGCCCGTTCAGTTGCAGCTGGTTTACAGCGGTGCTGATGCCCTGGCATTGTGTCAGCAGGAAGAGTTTGATCTGATCCTGATGGACGTGCAAATGCCGATATGGATGGCCTTGAGGCTACCAGCCTGATCAGAAAAACCACGCTGAATCAGGGGACGCCGGTGATCGCAGTTACTGCCCATGCTTTTAAAGAAGAAAAGCAGCGTTTGTTAAATTCCGGCATGGATGACTACCTGCCTAAGCCGCTAGAATTGGGCGCGCTGATCAACCTGATTAAGCGTTGGTGCAGTGTGCCGGAACACAACGTGACCATGTTACCGGATTTGGACTGGCAGTTAGCGCTGACGCGGGCAAATCAAAACGAAGACGTGGCCACCGAGATGCTGCAGGAATTTGTTAAAGCACTCCCGGAAGCCATTGCGGCAATTGCGCGCGCGGCGAAGCTGGAGGATTGGTCCGGAATGGAAAAAGCCGTGCATCGTTTGCACGGTGCCAGTTGTTATACCGGCGTTCCGAAACTACAACGCCTTTGCGCTGAAGTGGAAGGGGATCTTAAGTCGGGCCATATCAAAGAAGCCCGTCGAGGAGTTGATGAATTGCAGCAGGCCACCCAGGCGGTGTTAACTCAGCAGGCTTCGATGGCAGGCGCGTAACAGGTCTGCAAATTCTTCCACGCTGCGGTCCAGTTCGGCACTATTGATAAACAAATCATAACCAAGTCGTTCCCGCAGTTTAGCCATGCGGTTAGCAAACATACCCTGTACGCCTTTGTAGATCTTGCCATCACTGTCTTTGTAGATGTCGTCTTCCAGCAAATCATCGCCGTAACAACTGCCCGAAGCGCAATCGGCATTGTTTTGTAGCAGCAGCGGGCGCTGCTCCATTAAAAGATGGGTCATCAGGCGCGGTGAAATACTTTCAAGGATGGGACCGTAGTGCTTTACCCGCAATCCCACTAATGACAAAGAGCGCTGTTCCAGTCCTGAACTGACTTTGGGGATATCGATGCGTTGCACATTTTCCCAGCTCAGGCTCCAGCGACCATTGCGATGTTGGTAATCAATTTGCGTCTTAGAAATGGTTAAACTGTGTTGCGGCTCCCGCAATTTCAATAAACCTAACAGCAACGCAACAATGCCGGCAGAAGTGACAAAAATAGCCACCAGGGTGACATTTTCCGGCAAAACTTTAAACATCAGTATGGCAATCATCAGTAGCAACAATCCAAAAATCAGGCTGGATAAACCATTGCGTTTTGCGGTTGCCCGGATCTGAATCGGTTGATTGTCGTCTATATCGTGCTTTATCTCTGTCATTGATTACTCGCAGTTACCACCAAAATACTTCCAGTATCAGGTACATAATAACGCCCCAGAGCAGTATCAGGCGCAGTTTTTTGCAGTATGGGCAGTCGGTTTGCCACCACTTCATCCGGTAGTACTCTTGTTTATTTGCCAATATCATGAGGCCCGGTAGCCCAAAATCCAACAAATTCAGCCTGTTTTCGACAAATAACCGGATATACGGGATGAGTTACTGAGCCAAACATTGTGTTTTGCCTGTATCAAATTTCTAATACTAAATCACTTCAGGCCATTGCCTGCTACACTTTTTTAGTTTCCCGTTAATGGCTTGCTACCCGACTCGATAAGGATCTCTTATGGCTCAACAATTTAAATTTTCTCCGCTAATTTTAGCGATTCTGCTTTTGGCTGGCTTACTGGCCTGGTTGTATATGCCTACAGAGCAAACAGAAAGCGCTAAAGCCGGGGGAGAAATCCCTGTTGTCGCCACCGTCGTGCAGCAACAACCTTTTGCTCAGGTGGTTGAGGCACTGGGCACCGCAACGGCCAATGAGGCAATAGTGGTAACCGCCCAGGAAACCGATAAAATTGAAGCCCTGTTGTTTGATGATGGCGATTTGGTAAAGCGCGGCCAATTGCTGGTGCGCATGAATATCAAAGAAGAGCAGGCCAGGCTGAACGAACTGAAAATAAATCTGGCAGAGGCGCAAAGACAACTGAACCGGGTAAAGGGATTGGTTAAAGAAAAGGCCGCCTCACAACAGTTGCTGGATGAACGGGAAGCTCAGGTAGATGCCCTGATTGCACAAATCGATGTCGCTGAAGCGCAAATTGCAGACCGGGAAATTCGCGCGCCGTTTGATGGCTTGCTGGGGGTCAGACAGGTGAGCGATGGCGCCCTGGTACGACCCGGTGATCAGATCACAACTCTGGACGATATTCAAACCCTGAAAGTGGACTTTAGCGTCGCTGAGCGCCATTTACCCAGTGTTAAGTTGGGGCAAAAGGTACAGGCCACGTCAATCGCCTATCCTGGACAAGTGTTTGAAGGCGAGATTTCCCATATTGATTCCCGGGTAGATGCTGCCACCCGTGCAGTGCGGGTCAGAGCCAAGATTTCGAATCCCGAATTACTGATCCGTCCAGGCATGTTATTGCAAGTACTGGTGCAGAAAAGTGTGATGCAGTCGCTGGTAATTCCGGAGTCGGCTTTGGTGCCGATTGATGATCAGCAGTTTGTCTTTGTGGTTGAAAACGGCAAGGTCAGACGACTGGCTGTGCAACTGGGAGCTAGAAAACCCGGTGAAGTGCAGGTTATGGCCGGATTGACCGAAGGCCAACAGGTGGTAACCCAGGGCACTCTGAGGTTGCAAGACGGTATTGATGTCAAAATCGTGGAGGAATAGCCATGATTTTGTCTGATGTTTCTGTCAAAAGGCCGGTTTTCGCGACGGTTGTTAATGCCCTGCTGCTGATCTTTGGTTTTGTCGCCTTTAATATGTTGGCGCTGCGCGAATATCCGGATATTGATCCGCCTATCGTGTCCATTAATACAAACTATCCGGGGGCTTCTGCCACCATAGTAGAGTCGCGAATCACTCAGTTAATTGAAGATCGCATCAGCGGTATTGAAGGGATTAAGAATATCACTTCCAACAGCCGCAATGGTCGCTCCAGTATCAGTATTGAATTTGAACTCGCCAGAGACATAGATGCCGCGGCCAATGATGTGCGGGAGCGGGTGAGTCGGGTGCTCAATAACCTGCCGGATCAGGCTGATCCTCCGGAAGTGTTTAAAAGCGATTCCGATGAAGACGTGATTGTCTGGTATAACCTGCGCAGCGACAACCTGTCGGTACTGGAACTCACCGATTACGCTAACCGGTTTATTGTGGACCGGCTCTCAACCGCGGATGGTGTTGCCAGAGTACGGATTGGTGGCGGACGTGACTACGCCATGAAGGTCTGGTTGGATCGCAATGCTATGGCCGCCAGAGGGATTACCGTAACCGATGTCGAACGGGTGATCCGTTCTGAAAACGTCGAACTTCCGGCAGGGGAAGTGGAATCTGTGGACCGCAATATGGAAGTACGAGTTGCCCGCACTTTCCTGACCGAGGATGATTTTGCCAATTTAACTATTGCTCAGGGCATTGACGGTTATCTGGTAAAACTAAAAGATATCGCTGTGGTAGAGCTTACCGCTGAAGACGATGAAACCGAGTTCCGCGGCAACGGCAAAAACATGGTGGGATTGGGGATTGTGAAACAATCTAAAGCCAATACCCTGGAAGTGGCCAGAGCGGCGAAAGAAGCCATCGAAACCATCCAGCAATCGTTGCCGGAAAATGTCTTTATTGTGCCCAGCTACGATTCTTCAATATTTATCGCTGAGTCGATAGAAGAAGTTTACAACACCCTGGGAATAGCCATGTTAATGGTGGTGCTGGTGATATACTTGTTTTTGGGGAACGTTCGCGCGACCTTTATTCCCGCTATTACTGTACCCATTTCCCTGGTGGCGGCGTTTACTGTCATGCTGGCACTGGGTTTCTCTATTAATTTGCTGACGTTGCTGGCGCTGGTGTTGGCGATTGGGTTGGTGGTGGATGATGCCATTGTAGTACTGGAAAACATCTACCGTCGCATTGAATTAGGCGAGCCGCCATTGCTGGCCGCTTATCGCGGCGCCAGAGAAGTGGGCTTCGCGGTTATTGCCACTACCTTAGTGTTGATTTCAGTATTTGTACCTCTGGTATTTCTGGAAGGCAACATCGGACGTTTGTTCACCGAATTTGCCCTGGCTATAGCCGCAGCTGTGGCGTTTTCCAGCTTTACGGCACTTACCCTGAGCCCTATGTTGAGTTCTAAAATTCTGCAAAAAAGAGAGCGCAATAAAGGCTTTGGCGCCTGGGTGGATAAACAGTTTTCTAAACTGGAAAATACCTATCATCGGGTTCTGGACAGCACTTTACATCAGCCACTGGTCACCGCGTTATTAATCGCCGGTAGTTTGTTTGCCATCTACGGCCTGTTACAAAAGATACCCAGTGAATTTGTACCGAAAGAAGACCGGGGCAACTTTTTTGTACTGATGCAGGCGGCCGAAGGCGCCAGCTTTGAAAGCAACGCGGCGAATCTGAAAAAAATTGAAGCGATTTTATTGCCTTACATTGATAACGGTGAATCGGATCGGGTATTGGTCAGAACTCCGGGCTTTGGTGGTTCTGCAGGTATCGCTATCTTTGGTGCGGTTCCCTGGGATCAACGACAACGCACTACCTTTGACATCATGAACGAAATCAGTGGCAAGTTGGCTGAGATACCAGATGTCCGGGCATTTGCCGTGATGCGCAGCAGCTTAGGAGGGCGGGGTATTGGCAGGCCGGTGCAATTTGTCTTGCAGGGCGATACCTACGACGACCTGGTGCGTTACCGCAATATTGTGATGGAAAAAGCCCAGGAAAATGACAAGCTATTGCGTCTGGACTCTGATTACAAAGAGACGTTACCGCAATTATTAGTGAATATTGACCGCGACCGCGCTGCGGATCTGGGGGTCTCAATTGGTGATATTGGTCGTACTCTGGAAACCATGTTAGGGCAACGCCGCGCGTCTACCTTTTTGGACCGGGGAGAGGAATACGATGTGATTCTGGAAGGTAAAGAAGAAGACTATCGCAGCCCCGACAGTATCGAAAATATCTATGTGCGCTCCGCCAGCAGTGGTCAGTTGATCCCGCTGGACAATCTGGTATCGGTCAGTGAGCAGGCAACGTCGGCGCAGCTCAATCGTTATAATCGCATGCGCAGCATTACCATCAGCGCCAACCTGGCCGATGATTACACTCTGGGGGAAGCGCTGGAGTATCTGCGCACGATCGTGCGGGATGAGTTACCGGAAGGGGTTGGTATTGATTATCGTGGCGAATCTCAGTTGTATCAGGATTCGGGTAATTCAGTGCTGTTCATTTTCATTCTGGCTCTGGTGATCACCTATCTGGTCCTGGCTGCTCAGTTTGAAAGTTTTGTGCATCCCTGGGTCATTCTGTTAACGGTGCCGCTGGCACTGGTGGGGGGGCTCGCCGGTTTGTGGTTAGCGGGATTAAGTCTCAATATTTACAGTCAGATAGGGTTGGTGATGTTAATCGGTCTGGCGGCCAAAAATGGTATTCTGATTGTGGAATTTGCCAATCAGTTGCGCGACGCCGGTCATGAGTTCGAATCGGCGTTAAAGCGTGCATCAACGCAACGCTTAAGACCCATTGTGATGACCGGGTTTACCACTTTATTCAGCGCCATTCCGCTGGTGATCGCGACCGGTCCCGGCTCTGAAAGTCGTATGGTTATTGGTATGGTCATTTTTGCCGGGGTGGCGGTGTCAGCGTTTTTAACCTTGTTTATTGTACCCACTGCCTACTATTATCTGGCCAGAAATACCGGTTCGCCGCTGAAACTGGCGCACCAGGTAGAAGATCTGGAAGAACAAATACCCTATAAAAAAGGCGGCGAAATTTAACCGCAACGGTTAACAGGCTTCAGGCTGGTACAGCGGTATTCTGCCACTATTCATACCGCTGATGTTTTAAACAATCATTATATGCGCCTGGACGCTTTATGTTCAGGCGTGCAAAGTGATATAATCCGCCACCCCAAAAATGCCTTATAGTGGTAAACAGTTAATTTTCAGGATAAACAGATGGCAGATAACCGCACCCAATCGCAAATAGCGCAGCACTACAATGACATTATTCAGTTGTTGGGTGAAGATGTGACGCGTGATGGCTTGCTGGATACCCCGCAACGTGCCGCCAAAGCAATGCAGGCATTGACTTCAGGCTATGAAAAAACCGTCGATGAAGTGGTCAACGGCGCTATTTTTGAGGCCGATACCGATGAAATGGTGGTGGTACAAGGGATCGAGTTTTACTCCTTGTGTGAGCACCACTTACTGCCTTTTATTGGAACCTGTAATATTGCTTATCTGCCTGAAAACAAGGTATTGGGCCTGTCTAAATTTGCCCGTATCGTTGATATGTTTGCCCGTCGTCTTCAAATTCAGGAAGGCCTGACTAAGCAAATTGCCGAGGCAATTCAGGACGTCACCGGTGCCAAAGGCGTAGGTGTTATCATGGAAGCCAAACACATGTGCATGATGATGCGCGGTGTACAAAAGCAAAACTCTTCTATGGTGACCTCTGTAATGCTGGGTAACTTCCGCAGCTCCCAGGCCACTCGTGATGAGTTCTTAAGACTGATTGGCAAATAAAGACTAATGGGCGGTGGAAAGCTTTATTGCTGCCGCTAATGCTTCATCCAGCGCTACCGGATAATCAGGCTGCACCCCTTGCTGGTACCAGTTTTCTCCCGAATTCGGGTTTGACGGAATAGCCACTGCCATTGTTAATTGGGTGCTATGACTCAATTGCACCTGTTGGGTCATGTAAGCCAGCCCCATAGAGTCCTGTCCTAAAACTTCCGCCTGACCGGATTGTTGCAAACTATAAGCAAAGGCTTCCCAGGGACCCAGAACAAAACTTGAATTAATCACATAGGTGGGTACATCGTTAAACATTGGCTCTGATTGGCCTGCGGGATAAAGTAACCGGGGAGCCTGTGCCGGGTTGAAGTGCAGTTTTAAAAAAGGAATATCTGGTGACAACCAGTGGCCCAGCAAATGCTGAATCAACGGCATATTGCCTTCGCCGACTGAACTGAGGTCGATAATCAGCGCCTCGTTATGACTTAACTCTTGTATAGCGCGATCAATATCAGGCAACGCGCTCAATGATAAAAAGTTTCCGCTTAACGCCAGATAGCCAACCTTGTCAAACTGTTCGATAGCAACAGTGTACTTATCTGGGTAGTTGCCATTAGCTTGTGATGATGTGGTAATTGGTGCGCTAATCTCATTGGAACCCAGATTATGAGCGCCATAGTGAATTTCAAAGTTGCTGTCCTGACTGGCTTCAATCAGCAATGCCTCAAGTTGAATTTTTAATTGACCGAAAGGCATGGCACCGAGAAGCTTGCCTTGCAATTGGGCGCTGACTATCTGCTGACGAATGAATTTTTGTTTTTCAGGGAACAAGTAGTGCTTTAGAATCATGGAATCTAAATTCTCCAGCAGCTCTACCACTTCATCGGCACTGATTTGTGGCTCATCATATCGTTGAGTATCATTCTGCCCCAGAGCTGCCCACGACAGGCTCCATAGTAATAACCAGCTGCACAGTCCCTTTGTCATAAATTCAATCCAAAAAATCTAATACCGGTATTAGGTAGGTTGTATGTATAAGATTACAAGGGACCAGTTCGAATCAATGCCGGCCCGGCATATTTTTTTGGAACGTATCAAACTGGTGGGGCAGGTAACTCACCAGCTCACCGGATAACTTTACATATTCCTGTAGCGATGATGACAATGATTTGGCAAGTAAGGGCAGTTTCGCCTGAAAGTCTTCGGCATCTCGTTCTTTGGCCTGTTGCACAGCCAGGTTGATATCGGCAAACGTAGTGAACATGCGCAAGCAACGGGTCAGTCTGGTGGAAAACTGCTCAGACGTTTCCGGTTGTGCCTGCAACATGGCTTGCCAGGCTTGTTGCCAGATCTCCTCCAGTAAACCATGACCGGTGATCAATCCGGTCATCCATTGCTGTAAATTGTCTTCATGGGCCGGGTAATGGCAATCGGCAGGCAAATTAACCTGGTTGTCCCGCATAGCCTGAAGTTGTTCTTTCAACAGTTGCATCAGAATATTGGAAACCTTGTCTACCTGTTGGGATTGGATTTCTCCACCGGTCTGCACTACCCAGGGAAACCATTGTTCCGGCATGGGAATGTCCGGACTGGCACAGACCGCAAATAACAGGCCCCGGATATAGACGGGTGACCGGAAAATATCACTGTTGTTTTGCCACTGATAGAACTGTTCCAGTGACTTTATGCTGTCTTTTTTTAACATCGCTTAGTTCTCCGGGGGGCTATCAGACAGGTTGGTGTATTGCGTTAGCTCATAAACCCAGGGCATGTGTAACACTTCGATTTTAACGACTTTTGGTTTGTCTTCGGTACTGATATAAAAAATCTGTGATGGTGCTCCACCAGACAATTTAACTTTGCGTGTTTCAAATGTACCAGCCGGCACGGTGACCGTTTCCTTGCCCATTGGAATGTATTGGATGCGGGTTTCATGGCCGTCATAACCGTTGAACCACTCAAAGCTGAAGGCTTTATCATTGGCAAAAAAAGGTACTGTCATTATCGCTGTGGTGCGTTCAACAGAACTAAGTCCGGTGCGATTATCGATCTGTTGTCGTCCCTGAACTTTATAAACTGGCCGGGCAATCTCAGAATGCCCCGTTACCTGTTTGAGTTCACCGTCAGGGCTGTAATCCTGCCATCGTAAGTTAATGTCTGCCGCGGTGCCCATGGAACCGATAAGACGTAAAGTAACCGGTAACAGGTTGTCAGTTTCAGCTGTGGCACTAATGGTGGCATCAACGTTAAACTTTTTCACTTTAGTCACTTCTGTCAGCCGTATTTGATTGTCCTGGAGGAGTATTTTCTGTCTCGCGGTACCTACTTTTTGCTCCGAAAACAGCATATCGAAATGAGATTCGAAACTGTGTATTTTTTGCTGGTCTACGCGAATCTTCGCAAGGGCGGGCTTTTTGTATTCCTGTTGCATATCCACCGCCCCTAACGACATCTTCAGCTCACTGTTGAGATAGATGCTGAACAGGGTGCGATTGTATTCGTCTTCATCAATGTCTTTTTGCGATAGGCCGGTTAAATGAAAAGCCAGCTCTGGTGTGGTGTTACTGTGGCCAACCACCAGTGCTTTTTGACCTGAAGCTTTGAGCTTTTCTGCAAAATCCTTCAGGTTTTTGGGATCGTATTGAATAACATCGAGTCCTAACGCTTTGGCAATCGGTTCAGCAGTTTGTTGAGTGCGTTGATAGTTTGTGGCGTAAACAGCCTGAATACCTTTATCCAGTAGCAGGTCTTTTAACTTATTTGCCTGATTCCAGCCTTTTTCGGTGAGTTGTGGGTCCTTACTACCATCTCGCTGTTTTTCCATATGACGCACCAGCCAGAGATCGGCGTCAGGTGGTGTTTGAGCCACACTGTTGGTCAGCCAAAATAGTAAAAATAGGGAAAAGAAACGCAAACGGAAGATGGGGAATATTTTATTTTTATCGTTAGTCATTGTACTTATGCTAAAACTGTTCAGATACCAGGGGTTGTTGAGCTTTGCTGCAAAATTGTATCGCTAAGAGCAACAACCCCTACTATGACAAAAAATCCTGGTCAGGCATAGACACAAAGTCGCAAACCTGGATAATCAGGGGGAGCTGTCTGACAAAAGGGGATATGGGTTTGCTGAAAAATAAAATTCCACCAGTGCTGGTGGTGGCGCTGTATCTGGCTGTGATGTTTGGCCTTACGACAGGGTTTCCGCAATTGCGCTTTCAGCTGAGTTATCATATACCGCTGGCCAGCCTGCTGTTAATTATCGCTTTGCTGATTATCACAATGGCAGTCCTGGCTTTCAGAAAAGCCCAAACTACGGTAGACCCGACACAACCGGAAAATGCCTCGAAGCTGGTCTGCGGTGGCATTTTCAGTGTGACTCGTAATCCTATGTATTTGGGGATGGCTTTGTTACTTATCGCGGCCGGAATATATTGGCAGCACATTGCGGCACTCTTCTTGGCGCTGAGCTTTCCTCTGTATCTGACCTGTTTTCAGATACTGCCGGAAGAACAGGCGATGGCAAAACTGTTTCCGGCACAATGGCCCGACTATAAAAAACGCGTCAGGCGTTGGATCTGAGTATTATCTTTTCAGGCGTTGTACCGCTTGTTCCAGGTAAGACTTTGGACAGCCGAAGTTGATACGGATAAAGTTCTTATCGCCAAAATCTGCGCCAGGTGAAGGACCAACGCCTTTGGCTTCAACATAAGCCTGTGGCAAATCGACGCCGAGTTTGCTGGCATCTATCCAGGCCAGGAATGTTGCTTGCGGCAACAGCATGTTAAAGCCATCGATTTGGTTGATTTCTTCAAATAAAAACTGGCGGTTCTTACGCAGGTATTGCAACAGGGTGTCGTACCATTGGTCGCATTGAGTAAAGGCGGTTTCAGTGGCCACCAGACCCAGGATGGTCACCCAGGGCATAATACCCATCATAGCTTTACTGAAGCTGGCGCGTAACCTGGCATCCGGAATAATGGCGAATGAAGTGCCAAGCCCGGCAACATTAAAGGTCTTGCTGGCCGCCATCAGGGTAACACTGCTGTTTTGCAATTCCGGCAACGCGCCGGCGGGCAGGTGTTTTGCCTGTTCATCCAGCACCAAATCGCAATGGATTTCATCCGAGATCAGCAACACTTTGTTTTGCTCGCAGATACGGGCAATTTCAGACAATTCCTGTTGTGTAAATACCGTTCCTGCCGGATTACCCGGGTTGCACACAATAAAGATTTTGCAGGCCGGGTCTTTGGCAGCTTCTTCCAGGGCGTTGAGATCTATAGTCCAACGGTCATTTTCGACGATGGTAGGTATATCAACGCGTTGCAGATTATTGATCCCAGGCGCGGCTAACAAAGGCGGATAGTTGGGAGTCTGAACTATTACCTTATCACCGGGCTGACAGTAAGCCTGGCAGGCCACATTAAAGGCGGGTACAACACCCGGTGTCCAGACAATCCATTCGGGTTGAATATCCCAGCCATGCTGCTTGCTGAGCCAGCGACAAACTGCTTCGTTGGCGGGCTCATAGCGGGCTGGCAGATGGTAGCCCAGTAACCCGTGATCGGTGCGCTGTTTTATGGCGGTTAAAATCTCATCCGCACATTTAAATTCGGTGTCGGCAACCCACAGGGGTAAGATGTCTTTGCCCTGGTATTTTTGCCATTTCATTGAGTAGGTTTCACGTCTGTCAATGATGGTATCGAAGTCAGAAAGGGTGTAATGCATGTTTCTGGCGTCTCTTAATGCTAGGTGTGACAAATAGTGCCTTTGCTGGTGAAATAATGCTAAGACCTGATGGTTGTATATTATATGTGGAGGGTTAGCGCTTTGCTTCTTCCGCTGTGCTGGCGTCGATCAGGTTCTGCACTTTTTTCAGTAAACTGTTGGCGGTAAAAGGCTTGGCCAGAAAATCGTTCACGCCGGCTTGCACGGCTTTTACAACATACGATTTGGAGGCGTTACCGGTTACCATTAAAAACGGGATTTCTTTATTCAGAATACGGACTTCTTTTAAAAACTCCAGACCATTCATCCCCGGTACTTCCCAGTCACTGATGATCATACCGAAATAGGAGGGATCTTTCTTAAAACGGTTTAGCGCTTTAGAACAACTGGCGTGAATATCAATCTCACCGAGATCCAGTTCCCGTAACATATGGCGCAATAATTCCTGAGTCAGCTCTTCGTCATCAATCACCAGAATATTGATTTTCTTTGTTAATGCCATCCTGTATGAGGCTCCTGTAGGCAGTATGGGGAAATGAGGGCGTCAAACGTTAAAGATAGCGGGAAATGCCCAAAAGTAAAAGCGGCATTTCTTTGATCGCGATCAATATCGCTTTGTCTGTTGCGGCACATACTGATACTGAAAATTAACTACCGGAGTATCCAGCATGAGAGAAAGAGATAATGTCGGCGTATTAGACACCGCGATTAGAGGCGTAATGGCCTGTCTGTTGTTGGCGCTGGCTGTCGAGCAGTTATTCAGCGTAGCTGTTACCCTTTTGTTATTCGTCATGGGCAGTGCCTTATTTGTCAGCAGCGCAACCGGATTTTGTCTGTTGTACAAGCTGCTTGGTATAGACACCTACCACCTAAAATACTGAGTGCTTACAGACACAAAAAAACCGGGCTAATGTGGCCATTACCCGGTTTTTCTGTGCGAACCATTTGCTTTACATTAAGGCGTAAACAAAGACCAGGCTCAGTACCAAACCGGCAACGCCGAAAAAGCCGTATTCCACCTGAGAACGCACTACTTCTTCCTGTTTGGCTGGCAAAAATGCCATGATTAGACTGCTCGTACCCAATGTAAATGCTACTAAAAATAGTCCAAATACCAGTGCAGTGACCCATTCACCCATAACTTAAAGCCCCTAATTATTTTTCACCTTGGCTAATTATGCCCTAAAATCCAGTTGATGGCAGTGAGCCAGATCAAAAAAATAACTATTGGTTCAAAAAATATGAAAATTGCAGTGATAGGTGCTGGCTGGTTAGGCTACAGGTTGTGTAAGACATTCCTTGAAAAAGATCAGCCGGTTGTGACGACCAAGCAAAGCGAAGAAGATGTCGCCCGACTCAATGCTGAAGGGATATCCTGTGTCCAATTTCAACTGGGTGAGCGCCTTTTGCCGCAAACACTGCTGGATTGTGAGCTGTATGTTATCAATATTGGCGCTGGACGACGCGGATTTAAACGGGAGGAGTTTCAAAGCAAGATGGTGGATTTGTGTCGCCAATGCCTGGAGAGTACGGACAAAAAACTGCTGTTTGTCAGCACCACATCGGTATACGGCGAAGCAAACCAGGTGTTTACCGAGCAAACCGAACCTGCACCTATCAGTGATTCCGCCCACGCTCATGTTCACATTGAAAATTGCCTGCGGGAGTTATTTCCGCAACAGGTGACGATACTGCGCCTGGCCGGATTAATTGGCGAAGACCGGCATCCGGTATACTACCTGGAAGGTAAAAAAGACATTACTGCAGCCCATAAAATGGTTAACCTGGTACACAGGGATGATGCCATTGAAGCCATTGAAAAAATTATCAGTCTGCAAAAGTGGGGGAAAGTGTTCCATTTAAGTGCGACGGATAATCCTTCTCGCCGCGCCTATTATACCTATGCAGCTAAGGCGCTGGAGTTAATTCCGCCATTGTTTTTGGATGACAGTGAGCAACCGGCTGTAGGTAAGAAAGTGGACGCAGAAGCGACGATAGCAGAACTGCAACTGACGCTGAAATTTCCAAGTCCATTTGATATGTTGCCGAAAATTGCAGAGGAAGAAGTGCCATAAAAAAGGCCGGTAACAACCGGCCCGGGAAATGTTGTGGTTTTAGCCTACCAGTCCGGCACCAAAGTACTTTAAGGCGACGGTATTGATAAATATCATCAGCAGGATGAAGGGAATAAAGGTACCGATGGAGAAGTCCACATACTTTTGGAACAAACTGTTCTTAAACTCGGGCTCGCCTTCCTCCAGGGTTTTATTCAGGTTTGAGGCTTTCCAGCGATACACCACAAAAATACAGATCAGGAATCCGTTGAGTGGCAGGATGGTGTCGTAAAAAACGTCGTAAATCACATCAAAGAAAGATTTTTCAGCGCCCGCATAGGTGACGAAGTGGGTGGTGAAATCCAACATGCCAAAGGATGTCGCAGAAATCACGGCAAACGCCACCATGGCTGCTGCCAGCAGTGATAACGACGTTTTACGGGATAAGTTGCGCTCATCCATAATGGCTGCATTAGGCACTTCCAGAATAGACACCAGTGAGGTAATCGCTGCAAAAAATACCAGCAAGAAGAATATCGACGCTACCACGCTGGCGCCCAGATAACCGATGGTGTTTTGCAACTCAAGGAATATTTGCGGTAAGAAGCCAAAAATCATACTTAGTGATGAGTCGCTTAGCTCTGCGGTGTTAGTATTCGGGTTGAAAGAAAATACTGCAGGCAAAATCATCAGACCTGCGATAAACGCCACCCCGGTATCCATCAGGGCCACCATTTTCGCAGAGCCGGGAATACCGTCGCGTTTGCCCAGGTAAGAGCCGTAAGTGATCAGAATACCCATACCCAGCGACAGTGAGAAAAATGCCTGGGACAGTGCAGCACTGACCACCGATGCGTTGATCTTACTAAAATCCGGTACCAGGTAATATTCAACACCGGCGAACGCATTGTCCAGCGTCAGGACAAAAATCACCATGCCAATCAGCATCACAAACAGTGTGGGCATCAGGATCTTGGCCGCTTTTTCAATACCTTGCTTTACGCCGCCCAGCAGAATTAAGAATACAATAGCGGCAACGACCGCCATAAACAGAAAAATTCGGCCTTCATTGACAAAGTTACTGTAAAAGTCCGGGGCGGCCAGTTGCTCCAGATCGCCGGTGACAGAGAAATACAGATAACCGAATATCCAGACAGTGATCACCATGTAGAAAACGGCAATCATGAACGGTGTGATGATGGATAACCAGCCCGCTACTTTCCAGTGAGTTTCATTGGGAGCAATGCTTTTGTATGCGCCTAACGGGTCTTTGCGGGTATGTCGACCTGTGGCCATTTCCGCCAACATAACCGGCAAACAGATAAAGAACACAAACAGGGCATAAATGAGCAGAAATGCTGCGCCGCCGTTTTTGGTGGCGGCTACAGGAAAGCCCACCATATTGCCGATACCTACGGCTGAACCAGCCGCGGCCAAAATAAATCCAATTCGAGAGCCGAACTCTTCGCGGGGTGCATTCATAATTGATGAATCCTTAGACTTTATTTTAATTGTTGTATTTGAGCCTGAGATGCTTTGCCATGAAAAACCAGGTGTTTGCCCACTTGCGCAAAGGGTAAAGGCTAATTTTATTACTTGTTGTTTGCTTAAACGCGGGAATCGTATGTAAACCGCATGTTAACGCGGCTATGCTAGCAGTCCACAACCAAAAAGTCCTTCTTTTATGTGACAAATTTATTTAATCATTGCGCAAAAAATCTTTACAGTCTGTCTGCGCAGCGGGTTGACTCATCACCAGCTAATTCCCTGATTTTGCCAGTCAAGGTAAAAAGGCGGTGGTTTGTCAGGCAGGTTTGCCAGCACCTTAAACAGACACTGCACGGTGAATTCTGGTGAAAAGAGCTTATCCGGTTTGACATTGCGTTGAAACGGTTTCGACAGGGCAGTATTCACTGTGCCCGGGTGATAGGCAATCAGCTGACATCCTGGGGCCCGTCGTTGATATTCCACCTGAGCGGTTTTTAGCAGCATGTTGAGTGCCGCTTTGGAGGAACGATAGCCATACCATCCGCCCAGGCGATTGTCGGCAATGCTGGCCACTCTGGCACTCAAAAAGACCATCTGGCTGTCCTTTGGATTCATCTTATTGACCAGCGCGCTCAGCCATAATCCGGGTAAAATGCAGTTGACCTGGAAATAGCGCAACATTGCCTGCTCGTTTATATCTTCCAGCTTTTTTTCGGGTGATAATCCCGTTTCAAAGTCATGCAACAGGCCAAGGGTGCATATCACCAAATCAAAGTGTTTGTCAGGGAACTGTTGGCAAACTTGCCGGATACTGTCTTCGTTCTGCTGCTGCACCTGGATACCTGTGGTTTTACTACAGGTAGAGTTAATCGAGTTGCGCGAGATAACGGTGACTGTGGCAATATTTGTTTGCTGTTCCAGGTATTGCACACAGGCATGACCGATACCGCCAGCACCGCCAATCACTAAAGCCTGTTTGTTGTTCTGTGAATCCGGCATCACACTTTTACTCCAGTGAGCAATTCTGACAACGACTTTTTCCGGTCAACAGCTTAGACAGACTAAAACGATGCCTGGCAAACAGGAGATACAGCCTGTCAGCCACTATTCGCACGCCAGGCCAGCGCAGTGGCCAAATCATCCAGCCCTTACCCACCAAACGCCAGGCCTGATAAGTGACATCCAGGCCGGTGATCAGCGTGGTCTGTTGCTGCCGGGTCCAGTAAGCGTGTAGCTTTTGCATTGCCGCATGTTGCGGGATTTCTGAGAACTCCTGTTCAAAAACCGGTTGATTGATATCTACCAGCCTGATGCGTTGCTGCTTGTCACGCTTTTTCAGATTCTGCATCTCTTTGAGACATAACGGACATTGACCATCATAAAATACGACCAGGTACTCCCCTGTCATGTCGCTGCCTCCCAATCAGAAATAAAAAAATATAGGGTATTCGACTAAATGCTAATTGCGAAAGTACGCGAGATCCTTGAAGTTAAGCACTTAGGTAACTATATACTGCTAAAATCAACAAACGGATTAACCTGTGAAATTACTTAAAGAAGCAACATTAGCTGGCGGTTGTTTTTGGTGCATCGAAGGTGCTTACAATCAACTTCAAGGCATTATTTCGGCTAAGTCTGGCTATTCCAACGGCGATGTGAAAATGCCGACTTACGAACAGGTTTGTTCCGGCAAAACCGGACATGCTGAAGTTGTACGTCTGGTTTACGATGAGGATATCATCAGTTTCGAAGAGATTCTTCAGGTGTTCTTTACGCTGCATGATCCCACCCAGTTAAATCGCCAGGGCAACGATATTGGCACACAGTACCGCTCAGGCATTTTTTTCCATGACAATGAACAGCGGCAACAGGCGCTGAACATAATTGCACAAATGACTGAAGACAAAATGTGGCCGGAAAAAATTGTGACCGAAGTGACCGAAGTGGCGAATTATTTTGAGGCCGAAAAGTATCACCAGGGCTATGCCGGTGATAACCCTCAGAATCAGTATTGTCAGATGGTAGTGAGCCCTAAACTGGCTAAATTCAGAAAAACCTTTGCCTCGCGGCTAAAGGATCTGACGGCGAATGAGGCCTGAGGTCGTGACAGCGACGGGCAAAAATGAAAAAAGCGTCAAAGATGACTTTGACGCTTTTCAACATTTTGAATATCCCTCTCAGCGCTCCTTGCAGCGACCTCTCCTAAAGCCGTTCCAAACTGCCCTTTGTCCTTTTATCCTGACTTCATGTCGGGGCGCAAAATTAATTGCGGGTCCTGAATATCCTATACGACACAACTCCGTTTGCGTTCCCTTTCCTTTCTCCTTACAACCGCGAATCCATCCCTGCGGTCTCCCTTGACGCTTTAAATCCTGTCCCAATGTTTCCTTGTGACGGGGATAAATATAAGGGATTAATTGGATTTTGTTTTTAACGCAATAGCTTATTTCATGACAATTTGGTGACATAAATCCACATTTCAAAATGAAAAGTACTTATAAAACAGTGGTATAGGTGTTTTTGGTCAGATGCGGCGGCAGGAAACTGACCAATATTTCTGACATGCATGTAAGAAATATCGCACAAGAAAAAGAGCGAATATCTCAACTTGCCTAAACGGGATAATGTCAGGCTGCGTCTCTCCGGTCACTTTATCGCCAAAATCGCTGTTATTTCAGGTGGATAGCTTTTCACATCTGCAGGGTAAAGGGTATTTGTCGTGGGTGATAATTGAGCGCTGAGGTTTTCTCGGGCATTATCAGCGTTAATTCTGTTTACTGCTGTGAATAATAATGAATACGATATCCTGGTTTGATCTTCCGGTACTGGATCTGCAACGTGCAATGGCCTTCTATTCCACTCTTCTGGAAACCGACATAACGGAAGAGTTTCCCGGTGTAGCGGTTTTTTCTCATACGGAGAATGACGTGTCGGGCTGTCTTTGTCTGAGTACAGAGCACCAGCCATCACGGGATGGGGCATTGTTATACTTCAATGTTGCAGGAAGACTGGATAGTGCTGTCGCGCTTGTTGAGGATCTCGGTGGCCAAATTGAACAGGCAGCGCATGACATTGGTCCGTTTGGACGACGGGCTATTGTGCTGGACTCTGAAGGTAATCGCATTGCGCTGTATTCAGCACAATAACGTCACCATAGATGCAAAAGCGGCAGTTAAACCTGCCGCAGATGCGCTGTTTTTTGCTTGTCCTATTTGGCAAAAATTTCGTTGAAATACAATGCCATTCTGACACCGGCCTGTTTCAGGCGTGTTTTTATCGTTGGCATATGCTCGTATTTGTAATCCCAGGATAATTTAGTATCGGCTTCAGGATATATTTCCATGCGGATTTTTTGGCTTTCTGCCATCCACACCAATGGGTCTGTGTGCTGCCAGTTTTGTAACTCGTCATCAGTAATGGCCGCCTGTAACCATTGGGCAAACTCGCTGTAAGACAATTCTTCTTTATTGATCAGGCCGGAATCCCAGACGCGGTGCAAATTACTGGATTCCCAGTAAAATTCCACCTTGTGATCATTGCCGCCTTTGTCGGTGCCATTGCCCACATGCAGTGGCTGGTGCAAGTCACCAATCAGATGCACGATAAAACGCACGGCCCGCTGTTTTTCGGCCTTGCTGGCTTTGGGGTTTTGCAGATCTTTTTTGAAGGCTAACAATGCGGTATAAGCATCTCCTTCCTCTGGTGCGCCCACTTCTTCATAACTTTTGCCGTCTGGCACGGTCACGTAGTGCCAGGGGGGCGTTGTTTTCTTCCAGTATTCGTCCGGATCAGAGCGCATTTCATCTGGCCAGGTTGACGCCTGAGCCAGGGTTTCAACACCCATTATGTTGCTCAGCTGCTGTTTCGCTTCGGGGGTCAAATAATGCTCTGCTATGGCGCCGGTTATGCGATGACCGTTGGCACCAAAGGCATTTGCCTGCGAATGGATAAAGGCGCAACCTGCGACGAGTAAAGTAAGGGCTAATTTCTTCATAGTGTTCTCTGAGTTCTAATCAAAAGTAGTGTTAAGCTTGTGGTTTGTAACCCCAGCGCTGCATCAGCGAATTGTCGATGGCTACATGGTCCAGTATCCGGGCAACCACGAAATCCACCAGATCATCTATGCTCCGGGGTTCGTGATAAAAGCCCGGCGCGGCGGGCATAATAGTGACGCCAAGGTTACTCAGAGTCAGCATGTTCTGCAGGTGGATGCTGGACAATGGCATTTCTCTGACCAGCAGTATAAGTTGTCCTTTTTCTTTGATAACTACATCTGCTGCGCGCTCAATCAGGGTGTTACTGGCACCGGTCGCTACAGAGGATAAGGTGCTGGTGGAGCAAGGGCAGATGATCATGGTTTTCGGAGCCGCTGAACCTGATGCTACCGGAGAAAACCATTCTTCTTTGCCATAACAGCGGATCTGTTCCGGTTTGGCCTGGCAATACTCAATAAAAAAAGCACTTTGCTTATCCGGGGAGCCGGGCAGGGTCAGTTTTTCTTCAGTGGCAAACACCACTTTTGCGGCACCCGAAACTAACAGGTGAATCTGAAAATTTGCTTCAACCAGGCATTGCAACAGCTTCAGGCTGTAGGGGGCACCGGATGCACCGGTGATGGCCAGTGTGATTTGTTTGTGGAACGCCATAGTAACCCTATTTATGTTGCAAATTAGCTAATAGCTTGTCGTGAATACCACCAAAGCCGCCATTACTCATCACTAACAGGTGGTCGCCAACATCGGCGCTCTCACTAATATGGCTGATCATCGCTGCCAGATCATCAAAAATGTGGATGGGCTTGTGGCTTTCAACGGCAAATTCCGTCAGTTGCCAGCTGATATTCTCCGGTTGTAACAGATAAATTTCATCGGCACCCTGCAAAGACTGGATTAATTCGCTTTTGTGAATACCCATTTTCATGGTGTTAGAGCGGGGCTCTAAAATCGCTAAAATTCGTTCTTTGCCGACGTTCGCGCGCAAACCGGCAAGCGTGGTTTCTATCGCTGTGGGGTGGTGTGCAAAATCATCGTAAACTTTAATGCCACTGGCTTCGCCTTTTAATTCCATGCGGCGTTTCACATTTTTAAAGCTGGCCAATGCTTCTGCAGAGGTGTCTGGCGTCACTCCTACGTTTCGGGCGGCGGCGATGGTCATCAGGGCGTTGTGCACATTGTGATTGCCAATCAAAGACCAATTCACCGTGGCGACTTTCTCCTGTCGGAACAACACTTCAAATTTACTGCCATCCGCTGACAGTAAATTCGCCTGCCAGTCGTCCCCTATGGTTTGTTGTTCGGTCCAGCATCCCATGTCCAGTGTGGTTTCGATTGCCGGTACCTGACTGGGTTTCAGGATCAGGCCATTTCCTGGGATCATGCGGATCAAATGATGAAACTGTTTTTGAATGGCCGCCAGATCTTCGAAGATATCAGCGTGATCAAATTCCAGATTGTTAAAAATAAGGGTGTTCGGGCGGTAATGCACAAATTTACTGCGCTTATCAAAAAACGCGGTGTCGTATTCATCGGCTTCAATGACGAAAAACGCGGAATCTCCCGCCCGGGCGGAAATGGCAAAGTTCTCAGGTACTCCGCCAATCAAAAAGCCCGGTTGCATTCCGGCATATTCCAGCACCCAGGCCAACATACTGGCGGTGCTGGTTTTACCGTGGGTTCCGGCTACTGCCAGCACCCACTTGTCTTTTAACAGGTTTTCCAGCAGCCATTGTGGCCCACTGGTGTAGGGAATTTTTCGCGCTAACACCGCCTCCACAGCTGGATTGCCACGAGACATGGCGTTTCCGATAATCACTATATCTGGCAAGGGGTCTAACTGCTCCGGATCATAGCCTGTAGTCAGCCCGATACCGAGCTTTTCCAGTTGCGTACTCATCGGTGGATAAACGTTTTTATCCGATCCGGTTACCTTGTGGCCTAATGCGCTGGCAAGCGCGGCAATGCCTCCCATAAAGGTGCCGCAAATACCAAGAATGTGAATGTGCATGAAGTTTTTTGCTGACTAAATTGACTAAAGACCGGCAAAGACTATCAGAGCCTCAGCTGTGGGTAAAACGCAAATCTTTGCAAATGATGACATCAATTGCCGTTGCGGGATGTGTTATTGAGCAAATTGTTTTATCATTGAGCGCCATATAATAAAAACAATATAAAACGGCAGCATTTCACACTGACACACTACGCATAGGTATCCCAATAGATGAAACGATTAAATTCGCAGCTCCAGGAAGACGGCGCACCCCTTGAACTTATCCTGTTACTTCGTACGTTACTCGCCGGTTGCAAGGAAATCTCTTTCCGTGTCAGCCAGGGCGCTTTAGCCGGCGTTTTAGGCTCCACGTTGAGTGACAACGTTCAGGGTGAAAGGCAAAAGAAGCTGGATGTAATCTCCAATCAAATCCTGAAAGACATTCTGAGTGAATCAGGATACGTAAAAGCCATTTCTTCAGAAGAAGAAGACGAGGTGGTTGCCTGTCATCCGGAAGGTAAATATCTGGTGAGCTTTGATCCACTGGATGGTTCTTCTAATACCGACATTAACAGCCTGATTGGTACTATCTTTTCAATTTTCCATGCACCGCAGTGGATGGAAGCTGACGATCCTTCTGCGTTTTTGCAACCTGGCACACAGATGGTAGCCGCGGGTTACGTGTTGTATGGTCCGTCAACAATGCTGACCCTGACAACCGGGCGCGGCACCCATATCTATACGCTGGATAAAACTCACGGCGGCTTTCTGCTCACCAAAGGTAACGTGCAGGTGCCGCAGGACACTTCTGAATTTGCTATTAATATGTCTAACCAGCGTCATTGGGAACCAGCAATGCAGTCCTATATTGCTGATCTTTTGGCTGGAGATACAGGTCCACGGGGTAAAAACTACAATATGCGTTGGGTGGCCGCGATGGTGGGGGATATTCACCGTTTATTGTGTCGTGGTGGCCTGTTTGCTTACCCCTTTGATCACCGCGACCCCACAAAGCCCGGCAAATTGCGTCTGATGTATGAAGCAAATCCGATGGCGTTTCTGATGGAGCAGGCTGGCGGAATGGCCTCTACCGGAGAGCAACGCATCATGGAAATCATGCCGACTGATATCCATGAGAGAGTGCCGGTGATTATGGGCTCAGCCAATGAGGTTGAAGCTTGCCTGGACTATCACAAACAGGACTAATTCAGCCCGCAACAGCAACATTGTGCAGGAGGCAGCAGTGCCTCCTTTCATCTGCTTCTGCAATATCGCCAATTGGCATAACTTTTTACTTGTCATAGCGAATTTAACTCCAATATCATCAGTGTCTATTTTCTCTATTATCTTGCTCGTCTAAAGAGGACACTCATGAAACCCAGCGTAAAGCCGCAAAACCCCAATTTTTCTTCTGGTCCCTGTTCAAAACGTCCTGGTTATGACGTAAATCAATTGGATATCAGCACCCTGGGCCGATCCCACCGGGCCGACATAGGCAAAAACGCACTGGGCAAAGCGTGTTCCCAAACCGCGGAATTGTTAGGTTTGCCTGAGGGCTACCGGGTCGGCGTGGTACCTGCTTCGGATACCGGCGCGGTAGAGATGGCGCTATGGTCTTTGTTAGGAGCCAGAGGTCTGGATATTCTGGCCTGGGAATCATTTGGTTCTGGTTGGATTACCGATGTCACCAAACAACTGAAGTTGCAAGATGTGCGTCGTTTCGAAGCCGACTACGGTGATTTACCCGATTTAACCCAGGTAGACTTCAGCCGCGATGTAGTGTTTACCTGGAATGGCACTACGTCTGGCGTGCGCGTACCGGATGGCGACTGGATCGCCGACGATCGTGAAGGATTAACCATATGCGATGCCACTTCCGCTGTTTTTGCTATGGATATGCCCTGGCAAAAGCTGGATGTGGTGACCTACTCATGGCAGAAAGTACTGGGTGGTGAAGGCGCGCATGGCATGTTAATTCTGAGCCCCAGAGCGGTAGAGCGGCTGGAATCTTATACGCCGCCCTGGCCATTGCCAAAAATATTCCGTTTAACCAAAGCCGGCAAGTTAATTGAAGGCGTGTTTAAAGGGGCCACCATCAATACCCCGTCTATGCTGTGTGTGGCTGATTATCTGGATGCACTGAACTGGGTAGAGCGTATCGGTGGGGTTTCGCAAACCATTGCCCGGTGTAATGCCAATCTTGAAGTGGTTAAACACTTTGTTGAATCCCGCGAGTGGATTTCCTTCCTGGCCAACGATCCGGCCACGTTGAGTTCTACCAGTGTTTGTCTGACATTATCTGTGACTGAAGAGCAGGTAAAAAATATGGTGAAATTGTTGGAGCAGGAAGCGGTCGCCTTTGATATTGGTGCCTATCGCGACGCGCCAGCTGGTCTGCGTATCTGGTGCGGCGCCACCGTAGAAAGCAGCGATCTGGTTGCGTTGATGCCCTGGCTGGACTGGGCTTACGAGCAGGTCACCGCATAAGTACAATAATCGATATCAGGAGGCAATATCATGTTTAAAATCCGAACGTATAATCGTATTTCAGTCAATGGCCTGGAGCGGTTTTCCAGAGAAAAATACGAAGTGGGCAGTGATATTGCGCATCCTGATGCTATGTTATTGCGCTCCCATAAATTGCATGACGAAGCGCTGCCCGGCACGCTTAAGGCCATCGCCCGCGCGGGGGCCGGAGTAAACAATGTGCCGGTACAGCAATGTAACGAGCAGGGCATTGTTGTCTTCAATACGCCAGGAGCCAATGCCAACGCCGTAAAAGAGCTGGTTATGTGTGCGTTACTGTTGGGCTCCAGAGGGATTTCTGGTGGTATGAACTACGTACAAACTCTGACCCACATTCATGATGCCGGGGAAATGAGTGCCTTGCTGGAGCAGGAAAAAAAGAATTTCGCCGGAAACGAACTTTACGGTAAAAAACTGGGGGTTATTGGCTTAGGTGCCATCGGCTCTATGGTGGCGGAAACCGCACTGGCCCTGGGTATGGAAGTATTGGGATTCGACCCCGCGCTTTCCGTGGAAGCGGCCTGGCGTCTACCCAATCAGGTGCAGCGCATGGAAAACATGCAAAGTCTGCTGAGTAAGTCTGACTACATCAGTTTGCATGTACCGGCCATTCCGGCCACACATCATATGCTCAACGCTGATACCCTGTCATACGTTAAACCCGGTGCGGTATTGCTCAACTTTGCCCGTGACGCCATTGTAGATGCGCATGCCATTGTTGCCAGCCTGGATAGTGAACGGGGCTTATCGCAATACATTTGTGACTTTCCTGAGCCATGTTTGCTGGGACGCAATGACGTCCTGGCGATGCCGCACATCGGTGCCAGCACCAAAGAAGCTGAAGAAAATTGTGCCGTTATGGCCGCCAATCAACTGATTGATTTTCTGGAAAACGGCAATATCAAAAACTCGGTTAATTTCCCGGTAATAGCGATGGAGCGGGACCCAGGCACGGTACGCATTACCTTTGCGAACAGCAATGTTTCCGGGGTTTTAGGCCATGTATTAAGCGTGCTGGCAGACCATGAAGTCAATGTTGCCGACATGGTAAACAAAAGCCGGGGTGAGCTGGCCTATAACATCATCGATGTGGAAGATACGCCCAGTGACGCCGTCGTTTCGGCCATTCAGGCGGTAGAACATGTGGTTAGTGTACGGGTATTGCCGGGGAATTGAACAGAACGATTGATTGGTTGCACCTGAAATTGGGCGAGTTTACCCGCCCATTTTCGATTCATGTTATCCGCTTTTTTGCGGGGAGCACCTAAATCGCTCAGCAGCACAGAATCCCAGGTGCGCCGCCACGCAAATTGCCATCAGTAAGGCGCTGTCCTGGATACCGAAAGCCACGATATTGCACTGATCTGCGCAAGAGCAAGCCAGCCTGAAAGCAAAACACAAACAAAAAAACTGTACCGAAGTACAGTTTTTTGAAGGTGAAATGACGTTGACTGTTACAACAGCGGGGCGATTACCAGACTGACAATGGCCATCACGTTGATCAGTATGTTCATGGACGGTCCGGAGGTATCCTTAAAGGGATCACCGACGGTGTCACCCACCACAGTGGCTGCGTGCACTTCGGAACCTTTGCCACCATAGTTACCTTTTTCAACGTATTTTTTGGCATTATCCCAGGCACCACCCGCATTTGCCATCATCAGCGCCAGTAACACACAGCCCAACAATGCGCCACCTAACATGCCGCCCAGGGCGTGAGCGCCTAGCCCAAAACCGACAAGTGGTGGCACTGCCACAGCGATTACACCGGGTAATATCATTTTTTGTAGCGCAGCTTTGGTGGCGATATCCACACAGCGGCCCGTGTCTGGTTCGGCTTTACCCTCCATCAGGCCGGGAATTTCTTTAAACTGGCGTCGAATTTCCTGGATCATGTCAAAAGCCGCATCACCTACTGCTGTCATGGTAATGGAGGCGATCAGGAAGGGTAAAATTCCCCCGATAAACAGACCAACAAGAACCATTGGTTCCCCTAAATGCAATACAAACTCGCCTTTAAGAGACAGGGTTTCTACAAAGGCTGCGATAATGGCCAGTGCGGCTAATGCTGCGGCGCCAATGGCAAAGCCCTTACCAATGGCGGCAGTGGTGTTACCCAGTTCGTCCAGAGAATCGGTGATTTTACGGGTTTCTTCTCCCAGACCACCCATTTCAGCAATGCCGCCGGCGTTATCTGCTACTGGCCCATAGGCATCAATGGCCATTGTTATCCCGACTGTGGCTAACATACCCACAGCCGCGATGCCTACACCGTATAAACCTGACAAGGTGGTAGAGATATAAATGATGACGCAGATGGTCAGTACCGGAATCACCACAGATTGCATACCTACAGATAAGCCGGTGATCATGACAGTAGCCGAGCCGGTTTCTCCGGATTTAGCGATTTTGCGTACCGGTGATGATGCGGTGTAATACTCGGTTACCAGGCCGATAATAATGCCGCCAACGGCGCCAGTAATTACAGACCACCAAACATTGCTGCTGATACCGGCCTCTGAAATCACAAACCAGGCGGCGGCGATAAATATCAGGGCGGCTGACATGGTGCCCGCTCTTAGGGCCACATCAGGTTTACTGGCAGACATGGCTTTAACCAATAAAATGCCCAAAATGGAGCAGATTAAACCGGTGGATGCCAGCGCCAACGGCAAAAACATTAAGGATTCGCGACTACCTAGCAGGCCCGCTGTCATGGTGGAAGCGATGGCAATAGTGGCAATCATAGAGCCGCAATAGGATTCAAAGATATCAGAACCCATGCCGGCCACATCGCCTACGTTGTCACCCACGTTATCAGCGATAACACCGGGGTTTCGGGGATCATCTTCTGGAATACCGGCTTCTACCTTACCTACTAAATCAGCACCCACATCGGCACTTTTGGTGAAGATACCGCCACCGACACGGGAGAACAGGGCAACAATAGAAGCCCCCATACCAAAGCCATGTATAGCGTGAGCGGACTCGGGATCACCGCCAAAATACAGGTATAAAAAGCCAAGGCCCAATAAGCCCATGGATGCAACACAGAGTCCCATAATCGAACCACCCATAAAGGCGATGGATAACGCCTGTGCCGGACCACTGTCATGCGCAGCCTGGGTAGTACGGACATTGGCTTTAGTGGCGGTAAACATACCGATGTAACCCGCCAAAGCAGAACACCCGGCACCTACTGCAAAAGCTAACGTAGTGTTGGTGCCGAGGGAGAAATATACCGCTATCATGACCACAAGGGCAAAGATGAACAGCATCTTGTATTCACGATGCATAAACACCATGGCACCTAAGTGAATGGCATCGGCTATTTTGGCGATGGCCTCATTGGTGACCGGATGTTTTTTGATAAGAATATAAATGACCAGCGCGAAGAGCAGACCGACCGCGCCCATAATTGGTGGTAGATATGTTAATTCTGCCATGTGCTTTCCTTCTTGTTGTTATTTGACGCCCGATACTGCTCATCCTGAATTCGGGTTGCCATACCAAGCGCATGAGTATTTTGTTCTCAATGCGTCCCGCTTATTGTTTAAATTTCCTACAAGAAATCCCAGTGTGTGAGAATGTTAATTAAATGTAAAGATTTGTGGCTGAAAATTTCACCACTTTCAGATTAATGGTAGAACATAGGGGACTCGCTGCCAGTTTTTACAGCGCAAAACTGATCTTAGTGGTTTTCGTTGCTGTGGATTGCGGGATAAGTGCAACAAATGACTTTTGTCACATGCACATTGGCAAGAATACTGTCAGAATAAAGTACAACAATGCAGTGTTGAGCGAGGCGTAATGCCAGGCGCTGTGATTAGTAAAGAATGTGTCAGGATCCTCATAGTTATTTACAAATCTTGAAGGACGCCTGACGTATCTTATTGGTATTATAACCATAGATTAAACAGGGTTATTTGGTTATGAATAAAAAGTGGTTAAAAGGGCTTTTACCCTTTGGAGTGTTAATTTTTGGGATTGCCGGCATGACGGCGATTAAAGCAACGGCACAGAAGGCGGAAGAGGAAGACGCCATAGATACTCGGCCTAAAGTCAGTGTTGAAGCTATATCCGCCGAAGATTATCAGGTGGTGATCACGGCTTATGGTGAAGTGGAACCGCTGGAATCCACCAATTTGTCGGCGCAGGTGTCAGGCGAAGTCATCAGCTGGCACGCCAACTTTGTACCGGGTGGCCTGATCAAACGTGGCGAAGTCATGTTTAGTATTGAAAAAGACACTTATGAGGCTGCACTTTACAGCGCGCAAGCCACCTTATCGCAGGCCAAAGCGGCACTGATTGAAGAAAAAGCCAGAGCCGATGCTGCGAAGGAAGAAGCCAAAGCCATTCCTGCCGCCAGAGTCACCGATTTGTATCTGCGTAAACCACAACTTTTAACTGCGGAAGCCAATGTAAAATCCGCCGAAGCGCAATTGAAAATTGCCCAGCGTGATTTAGCTAATTGTGAAGTCACCGCGCCTTATGATGCGCTGGTGGTGTCGCGTAGTTTAGGTGTCGGTCAGTTTGTGGCGCAAGGCGCTCAGGTGGCTCAGTTATACAATATCGAATTTGCCGAAATCACCTTACCCATTGCCGGATTCGATACCGCATTTTTGCCTGAAGAAGTGGCCGGGTTAAAAGCCAATGTGGTGAGCAAAGGCATTAAAACCGTGCAACGTGACGGTGTTATCTCTCGCGATTTAGGCGTAGTAGATACCGCTACCCGTATGGGCCAGGTGGTAGTGCGGATTGCCGACCCTTATGGTCTGACAACCAACTTACCTAAGTTAAAGTTCGGTAGTTTTGCGGAAGTGAATTTTGTCGGTAAAACCCTGGAAAACGTTTATCGCCTGCCTCAGGAACTGGTCACCAACCAAACGGTATGGGTGGTGGATAACGAGCAAAAGCTGGAACCTCGTACGGTGGCCGTATTGCGGGAAGAAGGCGAATTTTATCTGGTGAGTGAAGGCTTAAACAACAATGATCGACTGGTTACAACATTGCCAGAGTACCCGCAAAAAGGCATGGAAGTGAAGCTGATTAGTGCCGCGAACGATTCCACTGCAACCCTGTAATGCCGGAGCAGCAAATGACTAGCGAAACAGAAAAACCTACCGGCATTATTGCCTGGTTTGCCAATAATTCGGTGGCGGCAAACCTGCTGATGTTCTTCATCTTATTGATGGGGATAGTGAGCTATTTTACCATTCAGCGGCAGATGTTTCCGAATATCGAAATTAACTATATCGATGTAACTGCCGTTTATCCGGGAGCGTCTCCACAGGAAATCGAAGAAAGTATCCTGATCAAGATTGAAGAGTCCATCAAAGAGATCACCGAAATCAAGAAGACCATATCCCGCGCCAACCGCGGTTCCGGCAGTGTGGCATTGGAAATTAAAACCGATGTTGAGCTGACCGATGTTCTGGATAAGGTCAAAAACAAAGTTGATTCTATTGCTACCTTTCCCGCTGATATGGAGCCGGTGAATGTCTCACAACGAGAATTTCAGCAACAGGTGATTGAGTTGTCGCTGGTGGGTGATGTGCCCCTGGAGTCATTAAAGCCGCTGGCCAAGCAAATCGAAGACGAACTGTTGCAATTAAGCAACGTGTCGTTGGTGAACCTGGGGGACCCGGAAGACGAGATTGCCATCGAAATAGATCCGGACCAGTTGCGCAAATACGATTTAACCATCAATGATGTCAGCAATGCCATTCGCAATTATTCAGCCAATATTTCTGCCGGGCAGTTGCGAACTGAAAGTGGTATTGTTTCAGTGCGGGTGGAGAATCAATTTTATTCGGGTGAAGAGTTCCGCCAAATTCCGGTAAAGCTGGGTAGCAATGGCGCCAGAGTATTGCTGCAGGACGTGGCCACGATTAATGATGGCTTTACTGAAGGCGAAAATTATTTCAGCTATTCCGGGGAAAATGCCATTTATCTGTCGGTAAATGCGACTAAAGACCAAAACATGATCCCGGTCGCCAAGTCAGTAAAAGACTATATCGCCGAGCGGAATACTACGCTGCCTCCGGGGCTTGAGCTGAAAATTCTGGTGGATATGACCTACTACTTAAATGCCCGACTGGATATGATGCTGAAAAACCTGGCACAGGGTTCTGTGCTGGTGGCCATCATGCTTACCATTTTCCTGCGATTCGGCCTGGCGAAATGGGTGATGGTGGGGTTACCTGTGTGTTTTCTCGGCGCAGTATTGCTGATGCCGGTGATGGGTGTCAGTATCAATATCTTATCTTTGTTTGCCTTTATCATGGTGTTGGGGATTGTGGTAGATGATGCCATAGTCATCGGGGAAGCCGCCTACACGGAAATAGAGAATAAAGGCGGTGGCATAGACAACGTGGTGCGTGGTGCTCAACGCGTGGCAACACCCGCGACATTTGGTGTCCTGACCACCATTGCGGTATTCGCGCCATTTTTGTTCTCCAGCGGTCCTGATGGGGTATTTTTCAAAACCATTGCCAGTGTGGTTACTCTGTGCTTAATCTTCAGCCTGATTGAATCCAAACTGATTTTGCCGGCGCATATTGCCCACACCAAGTTTAAGCCCTCTCGTCCGGGGTCCTGGCGCGCCCGTTTTAATAAGCGCTTCTTCGCCTTTGTAAACGGACCTTACAAGCGTTTTGTTACCCTCTGTACCGAATGGCGCTGGACAGTGTTTATGGCCTTTATTGCTTTGTTAATGTTAGCCATGGGGTTAATACAGGCGAATCATGTGCGTATGGTACCAAGACCCGCAGTGCCTCATGATTTTCCGGCCATCAGTATTGAAATGAACGAAACTGTGTCGGACAAAGCAACCATTCAGGCACTGAAAGTGGTTGAAGACGCCTTGTATCGTGTCGACGAACAAATCGAGCAGGAGTTTGGTCAAAAGATGATTAAAGATCTGCTGGCCTTTAACAACAGCCGCACTACCGGGCGGATTGTCGTGCCCCTGGTGGAAGAGGAATTGCGTCCATTTGATGCGTTTGAATTGTCCCGACGTTGGCGTCATGCGATTCCTGACATCCCGGGTATGAAATCATTCCATATTCAGGACAACGTCACAGGCGGTGAATCCGACGAGTTTGGCTATCTGCTGTTTGGCAGTGATATCAAAACCCTAAATGCGGCGGGTCGACAGTTCATCGCCATGTTGCAGGATGAAGACGGGTTATTTGATGTCAGCTCCACCATTGACCCCGCCAGTAAAGAAATCCAGATGGAATTACTGCCCGTGGCGAATGATCTGGGCTTGGATTTGGCCAATATTGCCCGTCAGGTGGGCAACAGCTTCTACGGTGGTGAAGCACAGCGGGTGATCCGTGATGGTGAAGAAGTCAAAGTCATGGTGCGTTACCCCCGACTGACTCGTGAGCGATTCGCAGAGCTTAAGTACACGGTTATCACTACACCTTCGGGCGAAGACGTGATGCTTGGTGATGTGGTGCGCTTAAAAGAAGAGCCTGGTATCAGTTATATTCGTCGTGAAGGTGGTTATCGCAGTGTCTATGTGTTTGGCGCGATTGACGAACAGCTAGTTGAACCGGGCGAAGTCACCAAAACCATCACAGAAAAACTGCTTCCGGCATTAAAAGAGATGTATCCCTCGGTAAAAACTGAATTGGGCGGTTCCATTAAGGAAACCCAGGATCAGCAAAATGAGCAAATGATGTTCTTTATCGCCGGCTTGTTGATGGTATACATCCTGTTAGCGGTGCCTCTGAAGAGTTATGCGCAACCGTTTATTATAATGTCGGTTATCCCGTTCAGTTTAACGGGGGCAATATGGGGGCACTTCTTTTTTGGCCTCGATATCAGCATGATGTCCACCTTCGGCTTGATCGCTGCTGCCGGGGTAGTGATCAACGATAGTCTGGTAATGACAGACTATGTGAACTCCCATCGTCGCGAAGGTTACTCAATCCGCGAAGCAGTGATTGAAGCGGGCTGTGCGCGTTTCCGTGCCATTACCCTGACATCCATTACGACTTTCGTGGGGGTTTTGCCTTTGATGTTCGAAACCAGCCTGCAGGCAAAGTTTGTTATACCCATGGCTATCGCGTTGGGCTTTGCAGTGCTATACGCCACACTGGTGACACTATTGTTGGTGCCCAGCATGTACATGATGTTGGAAGACATTAAATGGCTGTTTGGCAAACTGTTTGGGTTTATCAAAATGCCCTTTATCAAAGCGAAAGAACGTTTAGTGAGTTCTGGTCAACAGGGCTGATAAGGCTCTGTAACAGATGAAAGGAAACTAAAAATGGTGCCAACTGGCACCATTTTTGTTTGTAATGCTCTAAAAAATATTGCCTGGTTCTAAGTCAAACATTGAATCAGGCTGGTTTGCCCCTATAATTCCCCGATAACTTTTAAACTATCAACTTCAGGAAACTTTCATGAGCTTAAACGCCGTACCTGCTGGCAAGAATCTGCCGGACGAAGTCAATGTTATTATCGAAATCCCGGCCCATTCAGATCCGGTTAAATACGAAGTAGACAAAGAGTCTGGTGCAATTTTCGTTGACCGTTTTATGGCAACACCAATGCATTACCCCACTAACTACGGTTATGTGCCGCACACCTTATCTGACGACGGTGATCCGGTAGACGTATTGGTGATCACGCCTTTCCCTCTGTTGGCGGGTTCGGTAATCACCTGTCGCCCGGTTGGCGTACTAAACATGACTGACGAGTCTGGTGAAGATGCTAAGGTGTTGGCAGTACCTAAAGACAAGCTGTCTACCTTATATCGTGGGATCACTGAATACACACAAGTCTCAGAGCCGTTGCTGAAGCAAATTGAACACTTTTTCGCGCATTACAAAGATTTAGAGCCAAACAAATGGGTAAAAATCGAAGGTTGGGCTGACGCCGCTGCCGCGAAAAAAGAAATCACAGATAGCGTTAAACGCTACAACGAAGCAGAAGACAAGCCAGCATTCTAAGCTGCGCTATTTCGCTTTTTAAAATGACGCCGCTTTTTGAAGCGGCGTTTTTTTTATTTAGGTAACGGGTTTTTAAGAAAAATATCAACAGGCTTCGGACATTCATATTAAACTCATTGAGGATAGGCTAAGCTGTACACAATTGCATTGCGTCAGGGAGAGGTTGCTCAACGGTGAATAAGGCTACCGGGATCAAGGCGGTTTTTATTACCCTGCTACTGGTGTTAGTGGCTGGTTATTTTTACTTACCCGGTGTTATACATCAGCAGTTAGCTGCCAGCGTAAAACAATTCGATGCTGAACTGCAATGCCTTGACTGGCAGTTAAAGTCCGTCAAGCAGCTATACATTAAACACCTGTGTCTGCAATATCAGGGCATCACCATGGAAGTGCACGATGCGCAGGTGGGGTTTTCTGTCACGGCATTGCTGTCCGGCAACCCTGCACATGAGACCTTGCAAAAAATACAGGTAAAACAACTTTTACTGCAGGTGCCCACAGATAAGCTGTATACCCAGTCAGAGTCAAATTCCGCCAGTGCTGTAGAAGGAGTGATCCCCTGGTTGCGGTTGCCCAATATAAATGTTTCGCAATTTCAGTTGCAATTCACAGGCGAAACGAACCAATCATCTGGCAGCAACTCCTCATTATTTTCATGGCAAATCAGTACCCGTTCTGACGCGGATAACAATCATATTCGGTTTACGAACCTGATACAGGCATCTGATTGGTTGCAGCTAACCCAGCATAAATCCAGTGACGTGGCGCTTGCATGGCAGCTTTCACTGGCTGAGCTATTTACTATGGCAGAAGGACTACCGCTGCCGGTACTAAATAGCCATCTGAGTCCGGTTAAATCTCTGTCAGGCATCTGGACAGGTAACATTAAGCTGGACCCGACTAATCTTGAGCAACTCTCCGCGCACAATGAGATTCGAAGTCTTAGTGCAACTTTCGCGCTAGCGGAAAATGAGGGCAAACCACTTTCATTGCAGGGAGACGTGGGTTTCAGCATAGATAAAAACAATCAGAATTGGCAGTTGAGTGGCATAACTCAACAGCCACTGATAGTGGGTGGCCTGGCTCAATGGAGCACAGCACCTGTTGAGTCGTTGAGGTGGCAGGACTGGCAATTACAAAATCCAGTGTCAGAGTTTGTACAAGTTACACTACCTGAGACAATTTTTATTGCCGGGCTTGCGGAAATACAGGTTTCAGCCCCTGTGCTGTTGCACAGTGGTGGCTGGCAGGCTCAGTTGCAATCAATAAACGCAAATTTGCAGCAGCAAACCCTTAACGGACAGGTGAGCGTAGAAGGTAATCTTGTGTTGCAAAAAAACGCGCAACAGCTGCCTGTGCAATTTATCCTGGCTGGCAGCCTGGACTTATCGCCCGCCAGACAACAGGTGAAACTGTCTCAATGGCAGGTAATCAGCTCCGACTGGGCCAAAATGATCGCTGTTGATTTGCCACTTCAGGCCGGAGCTTTACAGGTGTCAGGGTACTCTGACATTAGCTTACAGGCAGAAAAATGGCAGGTAGACGGGCAATATCACGCAAGTATCGACACTATTAAAGCCAGTGTGGCCGACGAGTATTCACTGAGCATCAGACAACTGTCGCTTTCGGGGGATTATCAGCTGAGTCCGGACAGCCTGGTGTCTGAAAATCGGATTCAACTGAATGACAAGCTGCGATCGGCACTGAGCACAAGGGGTGACTTACAGAATTTATCCTTGCACTATGAGCTACGGCCTTCGCCATTACATCCCTGGCTCAAGCTCATCGCAGGTATTCCTGATAAACTAAAGATACAAGGTGGCATGGTTTCGGCCGAGGTGAATGCTCACTTACTCAATGGCAGGTTGTCTCCTGTCGGTATTCAAATGGTACTTAACGAATTCTCCGCCAGTTACGACAACTATCTGCTGAGCAACGCACAAACCCAGTTTAAAGGTGTGCTTTCCCCGGATGGTAAACTCATCAGCGACATGCAAAACCTGCAAGTTGAACGCTTTTTTGCCGGGGTAAACCTTGATGATATCGCACTGAGTTATCGACTAAGCCCTGATACGCAAACTCCCGATGGGCTTACAAACCCGGTGATTGAGTCTTTTTCGGCAAGCTTGCTGGGCGGCAATGTCGGTTTTACAACGCCTTTTTATCCACTCAACTCTGAAAATCAACTGAGCCTTGCTGTAGAACGACTGTCGGTTCCTGAACTAGTGACATTATTCGAACAGCCTGGTTTAGAGGTAACCGGCGCGTTAAGCGGCGCCATACCGGTTATATTCAGCGAAGGTTCTGTTAGTGTGCGCCAAGCTAAACTCAATGCAGTGGAGAATGGCGTGATCCAGATAAAAGACAATCCCGCATTTATTAATTTAAAGCACAGTCAGCAGAGCCTGGCTGCAGCATTGGGGTTACTGGAAAATCTGCAATATTCACAGTTGCAGACTACGATGAGTTTGCAAACGGATGGTTGGCTGGAACTGGCGGTAAATATTAAAGGGGTAAATCCTGAGCAACAGCAACCCATTAATTTTAATCCGACTTTCAGTACTAATCTGTATACTGGACTTAAAGCGCTGAGAGCGGGTAAGGATATTTCAAAAGCCATTGAACAACGGTTTTAAACAATGAGGTAGTCAAATGAAATTTATATCGCTGACCGGGCTCACCCTACTGGCCATGTTGCTGGGCGGTTGTAGCCACCGGGTTGAGGTGGCCGCAAAAGAGCCCATTACCATCAATCTCAATGTTAAAATTGAGCACGAGATCCGGGTGAAGCTGGATAAAGAATTAGACAATGTCTTCAGTGAAGACAGTGAATTGTTTTAACCAAACATAGGGACACAACATGAAAACATTACTTAAACCTGTCTTATTTTTGTTCCTGTTATCCATCAACGCGATGGCGTTTGCTGTAACTCTGGACCAGGCGAAAGCCGATGGATTGGTGGGCGAGCAACTGGACGGTTATCTGGGACTGGTGGTCAACAACAAAGCAGCGCAATCGCTGATTGCAGACGTAAATGCCAAACGCAAACAGGTGTACCAACAACTGGCCAGCAAAAACGGAGTCAGTGTTGACGTGGTGGCTAAGCTGGCTGCGGAAAAAGCGGCAGAAAAAACTCAGTCGGGTCACTACCTTCAAAATATGCAGGGCGAGTGGGTTAAGAAGCCCTAACATAAGCGCTAAAATTGTGAACTAATTTCATCTTAATCAGGAAGGAAAAAATGAAAAAACTGCTAATTGCATTGCTTGTTATTTTCGTGGCCGTGGGCGGCTTTATTTACATGGGGCTGTCGGGACTGGATGGGTTCATCAAGGAGCAACTGGAAAAACAAGGTACAACAGTAACCAAAACCAACGTTACCGTTAATCAGGTGGAAACCGTGTTGTCTGATGCCAAAGTCACAATTAGTGGGCTTAGTATCGCCAATCCGCAAGGCTATTCGCAGGCGAATGCCTTTGGTTTACATACCGTTAAAGTGGATCTGGGAACGTCTACTCAGGAGCCCTACGTTATCGACGAAATTCTGATTGATAGCCCGGAAGTTGTGTATGAAGTGAATCAGCAAGGTAAAGCTAATCTGGTCGTGCTAAAAGACAACATTCAGGCCTCATTGCCTCAGTCAGCGCCTGAACCGGAAGCACAATCTGGTGATGCCATTAATCCTTTGATGAGCGTAAAGAAAATCACTGTAAAAGACGTTAAATTTACGCTTGATATTGCTGCCATGGACTTAGGGGAGATTCCACTACAACAACGCCAGTTTGAACTGACCTTACCCACATTCCAGGCTGATGCCATCGGCGTACCCAATGGCATACCGGCTGATCAACTGGGCGCTGCGATTGTCGATTCGATGCTGGACAATCTGATTAAAGAAGGCAAAAACAAGGTCAAAGCGCTGATAAAAGATCAGGCCGAAGCCAAACTTCAGGAAAAACTGGACGAAGAAAAAGCCAAGCTGGAAGAAAAGGCCAAAGAAAAACTAAAAAGCCTGTTTGACAACTAACGGCAACCATCTTTAACGTTGATTTAATTTTGCATGGGGTCCGGACAGGGCCCCTGCACATAAAGCCGCTATTGATGCTGCCAGAACTAATATGATAAAAAAAGTACTAATGTAACCAACGTTAACTATCCCCAATTTAGCTTCGGCTACTCCGCCAATGTAAGAACCAGATGCAATACCTAAATTGCATACAGATAAATTTAAGGAAACCGCAAAACCTTTGTAGCCTTGCGCTGCCTTCATTACTCGTACTTGAGTTACGACGAAAGCTGCCATATGAGAAGCTCCCCATAGGGGCAGTAAAACACATAACAACAACGGAAAGTGCCTGCTTATTGGTACAACCATTACCATCGAAAAAACAAGAACGATGGAAACATAAATTGTAGAAGACAAGTTATTTGAGGCTGAAAAACGCCCAGCGACAAAGTTTCCCCCAATTCCCGCAATGCCAAAGCCTATCAGGCTCCATCCTATGGCTATCTCACTAAAATCAGCAACGGAAGACAGTAAAGGAGCGATGTACGTGTATCCGGAAAACATACCAGTGAACAACAAAGCGGATAAGATCAGGTGAGCCAGGAATCTGAAACGCAATAACAACGATAATTGCGCTAAAGGCCTAATGCCTCCCTTTTTGTCTTGAAACGACGGAAACCCAAAGATAATGGCAATAATCGCTATGAAACTTAAAGCAGATAACACCAGTACACTGATTTTCCAGTCACTTGCCGCAGCGATTATTGTCCCCATCGGTATACCTAATACAGTGGCAAGTGCAACTCCGAGATTCACACGGGATATGGCCCACCCCTCCATTTGATGGCTGACTTGCTTAACTGCGGCTAGTGATAAAATGCTTAATATCGACGGCAGTAAACTTCCTTGTACTACCCGAACTATTACTGCCAGCGAATAAGAAGGGAAAAGTGCAAGGAACAGGTTTCCAATTGCAAATGACGACATAGCCAATAGCGCAAATTTACGGGAATTAACCTTTCCAGAGAGCAAAGTTACTATAGGGCCCAGTAGTGCGGCGGACAATGCGAACCATGTCACAAGGGTTCCCGCCTGTTGAAGGGTAATCTGAAGATCCTTAGCTATGTTGGGAATTAACCCAATAACCATAAACTCCGCAGTTACAACTACAAAACTTATGAAGGCAAAAAGCGCAAAAGTCCGGGCAGGCATTTGTGAAATAGATTAAGTTGATGGTGATTAATTAGGCATTTGTTCCCCCATCTATAGTGATTTCACTTCCGGTTATACATTGGGCTTCATCACTTGAAAGCCATGCAACTAAATTCGCGACATCCAGCGGCTCAGCGTATTGAGGGATACACATTGTACTTCTTTGCATATCGGAGAATTCACCATCGGCGGGGTTCATAGCTGTATTAGTAGAGCCAGGGTGTATGATATTAACTGTAATTTTACGGGAACCGAGATCCCGGGCCAGGGCTTTTGTGAAGCCAACAAGTGCTGCCTTACTGAGACTGTAAAGACTCAGCCCTGGCATCAGTGCACGCTTGGCCAGATTGCTACCGATAGAAATGATTCTGCCGCCTTGCGTCATAAAGGTTGATGCTAATTGGGACGCTACAAATACAGCACGAACATTGATATCAAGAGTTTTTTGAAAATCATTCAATGTAAATTCTTCAATAGGTTTAGCATCAAAAATTCCAGCATTATTTATAAGAATGTCTATCCTTCCAAATTCTGCGACGGTCTTTTCAACTGCATTTTTTACCTCTTCAGGATTCGCGTTGTCTGCTTGTATTGCCAGCCCCCTCTGGCCTGTACTCTCGATGAAACTGAGGAGCTCATATGCCTCACTTTCTGAGCTATTATACGTGAGAACCACGTTGGCTCCCTTCTCTGCCAGACGTCTGGAAATAGCTGCACCCATACCTCTACTACCGCCTGTTACAAAAGCGACTTTATTTTTAAATTCAGACATATATTTTTCCTATTTATGTAATGATCGTTACATAAATTATCTTGCTGAGTTTCATCAGTCAATAATTTTGTTATGATTAGTACAAAATTAACTTGTCGAGGAGAATTGTGTGAAGCAGAGAGGGCGCCCACGGAAGTTTGATAGAAATGAGATATTGAAAAAAGCAATGATGACATTCTGGAGTCAAGGTTATGATCGAACCTCAATGTCTGATTTAACTGAGAGTATGGGCTTAAACTCGCCCAGTATTTATGCCGCTTTCGGTTCCAAAGATCAGCTTTTTCAGGAAGTTGTGGAGTTGTATTTGGCAACAGAAGGACAACTGATTTGGAGCGCAGTAAAAGCTGAGTCTAATGCGCGAAGTGCTACGGAAAAGATGTTAAACATGAGCGCTGAAGTTTTTACTCAGCCTCACAAACCCGGTGGGTGTTTAGTAACACTTGGCGCTATACACTCAGGTAAAAAGAGTACAGAAATACATCAGTTGTTAAGTGAAAAAAGAAATAATGCAACACAGATGCTCAAGGATATATTGGTACAAGGTAAAATGTCCGGGGAAATTTCTGAGAAGTCTAATGTAGAAGCGATAGCTGATTATTATATAGCTATACAACAAGGGATGTCTATAAAGGCAAGAGATGGAGCTGGTAAAGATTCACTGCTAAAAATAGCTGAATTGGCTATGAATACCTGGAATACGCTAACCTGATCAACAGGCTCTAATTTAAACCTCGTGTTTACGTGATGCATTAATTGCAGTCAATCCTGCCCCTGATTTAAATAAATTGTGAAACACTGAGTTCAAATTTAATTCAGTGAGTCCCCGGGAAAGAAGCTCTGTTTTTCAATTCCAACTGGTTTTGTTTTCTCACAACAGGAATAGTCAGGAAGGATGTGTCTGTTGTGAACCAACATCAGTGCAATCTTCTCAAACGCTACGAAATTTAAAAACACTTTACCGCTCCTGTTCACCAAGGGAAGCAACGTAACACAAGCCCTTTATCTCCCTTGCGGCCTCTTGTATGGTGAGTGGCGGATCATCACAGACAAAAAAGGACCAAATAAAAAGATGGCGAAAATTGGACTGGTTTATTTTACCAATACCGATGTTACCGGCAAACTCTGTGCAGAGGTACAGCAGCGCCTGGAGGCGATGGACTTTGCAGTGGTAGCGCACCGAATTGACGGTAATGAAATCATTCAGGGGCGCTTTAAAAACGAGGGGCTGTTTGATGCGTTGTTCCATTGTGACGCTATCATCTTTGGTTCGCCTACCTATATGGGCAGTGTCTCGGCACAGTTCAAAGCGTTTGCAGATGCCACCAGTGATTTCTGGCAAGAACAAAAATGGGCCGGGAAGTTGGCGGCCGGTATCACCTCGGGTACTGCGCATAACGGGGATCAGGCCTCTACGCTGGGTTACATGCAATTGCTGGCGAGTCAACACGGCATGCTTTGGGTGAGCCTGGATGCGCCATTTAACGATCAAACCAGGGGGGTTAACCGACTGGGGTGCCATCTTGGCGTTACGGCACAATCTGCGGATGGAGAAGTGCATAATGTGGACTTAAAAACAGCCGCCTATCTGGCAGAAAACGTCGCTAAATATGTCGAAAAATTTCGCGAATAACATTGCCTGTACAGGTAACCTGCAAAGTACCATTAGCCTGTAATTGTGTGTAATAACAAATCTGAGCCTGTTTGATTAAATTGATTGTGTCGCTTCAGTAAAACCACTGAAGGATTTAAACACTGAATAAATACAGGAGAGTTATGAGAGCGTGTTGACCTTTGCTGTACAAAATTTGTTCTAGATATAAGCGCTTTAATCGCGGAACAGTCCTACAGGCCTAGTGGTGCTAAGTCAAGGGGCTGTGACAAAGAGTAAAGCGCTTATATGACGAACCCGTCGGGCAGCGCCTGTGTGTAATTTATACCTCGTTGTATGCTTTTGATTTATCCCGACATGGATGTAGGTGATTAGAATAACGCAGGAGCAGTTATCGAGAACCACCAGACCTTCAAGCATTCGCCTTGTTTACGAAATACCGTTGGAATAGCATAGAACAACTTTAGCTGGCCTGCGAAGCAGGTGAGCTAAAGGGAAGTAGCGAATAAATTGCACACAGACTGCTGCAAAATTGCACCGCAAAGATCAGCACGCTCTGGTCGGATACAGGTTTATATTTACTTAAATTGAGTTTCAACCCGCAAAAAGGTGTTGTGGGTTCTGGTTCGATGACACTGGCGGTAACCGTCGATGCAGCAAGTGGTGAGTTACACGGTCAGGCTCAGGGGACCATTTTGGAAGGCACTGAACATCCACAATCGTTCACTGCTAAAGTGTCAGGTGCGATGCATAGCACCGGATATGGCAATATCGTCCGGGTGGGGGCTGTTAATGGTGAAGCCAGTTTACCTTTTACTCCGCCAGCTATTGGCTTTGCATCTGCCCCTTTTTCTGCCAGCTTTAGCCTGGATTCATCATGGAAAGGTGAAGGTCAATTCAAAGTCGGCAACCACACTTATCAATCAGAAGTGAGGATGGTGGATTAAATTCTGCTTGCTGATACAGAGTTTCGGCATAGTGTGATTGAGACCCATCGTAGCGTTGAGGGGCGGTTTCAAGACAGCTATGCCGATTCGATGCAACCGCGTGGAGTTGTTGTGCTGAATGGCTCATGCTAAGACAATCTGGCATACTCTTTCAGAGCAAAAGCTTCGCGGTTGCAATTTTTCTGTTTCTAACCAGGTGCCTCTTATTACTGCCCGCTCAGGCGTTTACCAAATGAAATGGCATAGGCCGCTGAGCGCATTCTTAGCACCGGATCATCACTTGCACTGAACCCTTGTGACAGCACATTGGGGTCGAAGTTAATGGCCGTGCAGCTGTCATCTCCGGATTGTTGCAACACAATCCGGCCCAGTGAGACATTTTCTCTGTCTTCTGGCCACTGCACTGAGGGGTCATTAATTACATCTTCTTCATGGCCCAGTACCGCACGCAGCGTATAGCTGACTTCGTTGTCCGCCAGTTGTTTAGCCAGGCGATCAGAGAGGAATGATGCCGGGAGTTGTTGGGCCTGCTGCGGATCGATGGTTTTCACGCCGAGATCCGGCGTAATTTGCCAGCGGAATTTTATGGCCTTGCCCGCGTTGTTGTAAAAGAAGGTATGCAGGCCAAAAAATTCGGTATTGGCGTAGGAATATGCCGTTTTGGCCTGTTTGTTCCATGCCGCGTTTGCCTGAACACTGGGATTATCCCTGATGTAATCAAGCGTTTTTTGTGGATCCCGTTGTCCGTTTTCATCCGGCAACAGGGTGGACAGAAATCCGAAAAAGGTTTCAGGATCTTTGCCGGCAAATACCGGGAAGTTATTCCCGGTAAACATATGTCGCGCGCCATCCGGTAACATGATCTGAACGCCCATTCCCCGTGTACCGGGGTTGCGTTCATCGGCTTGTGGGATGCCGCCACCGACAGAAAACCTGGCAATTACCGGCAGCGAACCTTGAGACAATAGCGGTGATGCAGAAAATAACGTTGACTGAGGGTTGGGTTCAAAGCGACCTGAGGCACACACTCCTGTGGCATGTGCTTTGCGGATACCGGGGTGTTTACCACTCAGCTTTTCAAATAATGCCACCAGGTCATTGGCCTGTATGTTTGACGGCGGATCAGCATAGGCAAAATTACTGAACGTTATACTTATCAGGATCGCAGTGAAAAAGTGCGGTTTTATCATTGATTTATTCTCTCAGATTACACGTGTTGATACCTGTCCCATGCGATACTGAATGGGATTAGTATCATAGACAGGCGACAGGATGGATAAATTTCAGGGGGTCTTGCTGGAACGAAAAAGGGCTCCCGATGGAGCCCTGACTTTCTGTCGTTATTGTTATTATTATTGTAGGTGCTGGTGTTTAGTTACCCCAGATATCAGCCACAAATTGTGGATGGTCAACAAAGGGGTTTCTGTTAGCCTGGTGTAATTCTGCGGCGTTGTTTCGGTCAATTTCCTTTTGGCTTACTGGGTCCTGGTTGTGCCATTGCTTCAACATGGCCAGGAACCAGGCTTCAAAGACCTGATTTGCGCTGCCATTTAGCACGGCGTTGCCATAACTGCTGTTATTTTCCCAGTTAGCGATAACATCTTCGTAGCGGGTCGCCATGTAGAAGTATGCGCGTGCCAGGTCGCCTTTAAACTCATCAATGGGTTCAAAAACAGTACCCGAATAACCTAAACCTGACGCGGAGGACCCTAGTTTGGAGCCATTGCTGGAGGTGTAACTGGCTGAACCTACCTCACCATATGGGTAACTGCTGCGTTTTGAGTTTACATAGCCGTCAGAGGCAAAAATGTGGTGAACATCTGAGTTCATCGGCTCCACTGTGCCGCCAAACCAGCTTTTCGGGAAAGAGTGTTCACGGTTATAGCAGTCTGCTTCGCCACTGTATGTTCCGCATTGATCTGTCACTTTGGTAAAATTGAACGGGTCGGAACCATTGGGGGCTTCTGAATAGATATCCAGGATCGTGCCGTCGTTTTCGTAATAGCTATCCAGTTCGTTTTGCTCATAAAAGGTCCATAACGCGCCATAGCCTTGGTTGCTGTGTCCCTTGATGATGTCGTGCAATGCGGTTTTCAGTGTGTAGCCACTCAAACCTTCGGCTGATTGATAATAAGCGCCAAGGTCTGAATTACCGCCACCGCCAGAACCACCGCCACCGGAGCCGCCACCAACAGTGAAGCTATGGGTTGCGACTGAATTGAACTGACCGCCGCTGAACACCTGAGTGCCGTCAACCGTCATATTGTAGGCGCCATTGCCATAGCCGCAGCAAATGCCATCGCCATAGCTGTCATTAATCTGGAAGGTGTAATCACCGTCTGCCAGACAGAATGTCTCGGTGTAAGTGGTATTGCTGGATAAATTGCTGCCACTGGCAATTTGATTACTGCTGGCGTCTGTTAATTGCCAGCTGGTTTCGCTGCCGTAATTATCGGTAGATAAACTTAACTCGGCACTGGTATCGGAACAGCCGCCTGAGCCACCCCCTGAACCTCCACCCGAAGAGCCTGAATCGGTAGGTTCAAAGCTGTCCACATAAACAATTTCTGCGCCATCAAAGCCGCTGACATCATAAAAGCGCAATCCAACTTCGATGGTTCCTGTGGAGCTGGCGGTATAGGATTGACTGATCTGCTGCCATTGGTTGGTCAGGTTTTCATTGGAATATCCCTGGTAACCGTTGACATATAAACGCGCTCTTACGTTACCTTCGGTATGATAAATGCGTGCGCTGAAGTCGTAAGTTTGACCCGAAGTCACACTCACCGTTTGCCTGAAATCAGTAGAGCTTTGACTGCCGGTTGTTACGTTTACCGCGGCTGAACTGGTGCCATTATAACTGATGCTGGTGGATTGACTTACACTGATACCTGAATCTATGGTGGTCCAACCGTCAGGTGTATTGCCTGTCCAGGATTCGAATTCTCCATTTTCTACCTGAGCCAACGCCAGGGGGCTAAATAATGCCACCGTGGTGAGGGTTACGAGAGCCTTTTTCATTATTGTCTCCGGATTTGTCACAAGGGAATTTATTTATTGTTATGTTTCTTGTTGTTTGGAACAAAAGCGTCCTGTTCAAACATTGAGCAGTTTGGTTACGAATTGTGACAATTACAATGCAAAAATTTATCAAAAGTTGACCAAATGGTTCAGAAAATGAGCTCAATTCAGGTTGTTTTAGTTAATTGTGGGTGTTGTACCACTTTTTTACCGGTTAAAAATCAATCTCCGCCAATGAAAAGTAACCTTATTATTTAACTGAATTAGGCTCAGCTAGCAATTTGCTTTACAATCCGGTCTTTCCCTTTTTCAGGTTTACCCAATGATGTCGCAATTGCAGATACTTCGTCAGAAGCCGGAAGTATTGTTGTTAGCTATGGCCTTTGTTATGCCGTTAACATTTTCAGTTTGGAACGCACTGCTGAACAATTTTGTGATCGAAAAAGCCAGTTTTACCGGTGCTGAAATTGGCCTGCTGCAAAGCCTCAGAGAAGTGCCAGGGTTTTTGGCATTTACAGCGGTATTTGTACTGTTGGTGTTAAAAGAGCAGACCTTTGCAATGCTGTCCTTGGCGTTGATGTCGGTTGGTGTTGCACTAACGGGCTGGTTTCCTTTTGAGATTGGTTTGTATTGCACCACAGTAATAATGTCTATTGGATTTCATTATTTTGAGACCGTCAATCAATCGCTGACACTGCAATGGTTACACAAAGATAAAACCGCCCACTTTATGGGACAGCAGTTAGCAGTGAAGAGTTTTGCATCGCTGTTTGCCTATGGGGCGATTTGGGTGTTGATGGAATGGTTTGGTATCAGTTACAACGCCATGTATATGTTGGCAGGTGGTGCAGGCCTTTTGATTGTTGTCATTTTATGGATCACTTTCCCCACCTTTAAAGAAGCAACCGGTCAACATAAAAACCTGATCATGCGCAAACGTTACTGGTTGTATTATGCGCTGACGTTTTTCAGCGGTGCCAGACGGCAAATTTTTGTGGTGTTTGCCGCCTTCATGATGGTGGAGAAGTTTGGCTATAGCGTGGGCCACATCAGTTTACTCTTCGCGGTCAACTACATATTTAACCTGCTGTTTGCGCCAGCCATCGGCAAATGGATCCACAAAGTCGGGGACAAAACCGCATTAACTTTTGAATACATCGGGTTGTTCCTGTTATTTATTGCTTATGGCCTGGTAGACAATGCAATGCTGGCCGGCGCGTTGTTTATTATCGATCACCTGTTTTTTGCTCTGGCTATTGCCATTAAAACCTATTTCCAGAAGATTGCAGATCCTAAGGATATCGCTTCAACTGCCGGAGTTAGCTTTACCATTAACCATATCGCGGCGGTGGTGATCCCGGCTTTACTAGGTATCGTATGGTTAACCTCGCCAAGCCTGGTATTTTTTATCGGGGCAGGCTTTGCATTTTGCTCACTGATCCTGGCCCGCAATATTCCTGCATTGCCCGGCGAAGGCAATGAAGTTGTTTTTAACCCCTTTGCACCCTCTAAAGTTTGATTTATGAAAAGCATTTTAACTAGCACTTTATTATTGTTGTCTTTGGTTTGTTCGGTTGTTAGCGCGGAACCGTTGGAATTGTATTGGGAAGAGTTGATACCCGAAGGTTATGTACCCTCAGAAGAAATTCCGGAGATTGACCATAACAACCCGATGGCACAATCCAATGCGAACGCTCCGGTGAGAGCGGACTTAAACGGTAAACAGGTGAAAATTCCAGGCTTTGTGGTGCCGCTGGAAGGTGATGACACCATTACTGAGTTTCTGCTGGTGCCTTTTTTCGGCGCCTGTATACACGTCCCACCACCGCCGTCTAATCAGATTGTGTTTGTTAAATTTCCCAAAGGGGCAAATGTTGACAACCTTTACGATGCCATCTGGGTAACAGGTACACTACAAACTGAAGGCTGGACCGGTGATATGGCGACGGTTGGCTACAACATGGTGGGAGAAGCCATAGAGCCGTTTGAATAGAGGGAATGCCTGGGGTTAGCAAGGCTATCGCGGTTTAACCGCGATAAAGGTGCTCGGCGCGCTGGAACAATACCCAGGACGTTATAATTTGTTTGTCGCCTGAGATGGGGACATTGCCACGATGGGTATGAGTAAAATACGCCGGCGCAATCACCATAGTGCCTTTTTCGGGCTTGATGCGCTTCTTTTGATAATAGAACTCAGTTTCGCCACCTTCATCCACATCATTCAGGTAATACATAAACAATAAAATTCGGTGCAGCGCTTCGTTATTGGGCATTTGTGGATAGACTTCCGAATGCCAGTAAGGATAACCGCCTTTACCCGCCTCATATTTCTGCATATTAACATCACCAAAACGAAAGAACTGCGGAATAAACTGGTCAATTTTAGGTTTGGCCAGCTCCTCATAGTTCTCATCAGTAATGTTGGTGGGTTCACCGGTTTGCGGGTGCCTGACTTTAATCCCCAACGGTCCAATAAAGGCAAAAAAGAATTCATCAAAATAATCAATCACCTGCCGCGTTGTGGCGTGAACGACTTTAGTGAACTCTTCCTGAAACTCCGGGTTGTTGCTGATGGAAATATCCCGGCTGACTTTCTTGCTGGTATCCACTCCACCACCGGTGCGACCTTCAAAAGTCCCCGGGTGTTGTGCAAATTTAGCCATCAGGTTATCGCAGGTGTCGTTATCCAGCGCATTGGGTATGACTTTAATGAAATCCGTCATCAGTCTGCTGCCACTGAAATATCTTGCAGTTGGGCGCGAACCGCGTCAGGTACCGGGCAGGCTTTTTGTCCCTGATAATCAAAGTGCACCATGGTCGTAACACCCTTGGCGCAGCGCTCGCCGTTTTGCCAAACTTCCTGAAAAACGTCAAATGAGCTGCCACCGAGACGGCTAATGCCGGTTTTGATTGTTACCTCACCCAAAAATATCTGCTTCAGGAAGTCCACTTTGTAACTGGCCAGAATCAGCGGCCAGTTGTCGACATCCAACTCAGGAGTGAACATCTTAAAAATAGGTTCCCGGGCAGACTCAAACCATTGCACCAACGTGGTATTACTTACGTGTTTCAGGGCATCGGTTTCGTAAAATCGAACTTTGTAGGATTCTTCCAGCATGTGCGTTTCCTTGATTATTCTTTTTTAAGAAATGGTGCAAGAAAATGACCAGTATGTGAAGCTTTTACTTTGCAAACTTGTTCCGGTGTACCTTCGGCGATGATGTTACCACCACCGGAGCCACCCTCCGGACCGAGATCGACAATCCAGTCTGCGGTTTTGATGACATCGAGATTGTGCTCAATAACTACCACTGTGTTGCCGTGATCTCTGAGGCGATGCAACACCGCCAGTAGTTGTTTGATATCGTGAAAGTGCAGGCCTGTGGTGGGTTCGTCCAAAATGTACAGGGTCTTGCCGGTATCCCGTTTGGACAACTCTTTTGCTAACTTCACCCGTTGCGCTTCACCACCGGAAAGGGTGGTGGCAGCCTGTCCTAATCGAATGTAAGACAGGCCTACGTCCATCAGGGTTTGTAATTTGCGATTAATCGCAGGTACGGCATCAAAAAACACGCGGGCATCTTCGACCGTCATTTCCAGGACTTCGTGAATGTTTTTGCCTTTGTACTGAATTTCCAGCGTTTCGCGATTGTAGCGTTTGCCTTTACACACATCGCAAGGCACGTAAACGTCAGGCAAAAAGTGCATTTCTACTTTAATTACCCCGTCGCCCTGGCAGGCTTCACAGCGACCGCCTTTCACGTTAAAACTAAAGCGGCCAGGTTTGTAGCCACGAGAGCGGGATTCCTGAGTACCGGAGAACAACTCCCTGATAGGGGTGAAAATACCGGTATAGGTGGCCGGATTGGAGCGCGGTGTACGGCCTATCGGGCTTTGATCGATATCCACTACTTTGTCTAACTGATCCAGTCCCGTGATGGACTTATAAGGAGACGGTTCGTCTGTGGTGGCACCGTTAAGTTCAATATGGGCAATTTTGTAGAAGGTGTCATTAACCAGAGTGGATTTACCCGAGCCGGACACCCCGGTGATACAGGTCATCAGCCCTACCGGAACCCGCAAGGTAACATCGTTCAGGTTATTGCCGGTGGCGCCTTCCAGCTCAACCCAGGCATCATCCTGAACTGGTACCCGCTTTTCAGGTATGGCAATGGCCTCTTTGCCTGACAGGTACTTGCCGGTCAGCGAATTTGGGTTGCTCAGTATATCCTCTAACTGACCTTCCGCCACAATCTGACCACCGTGTACCCCGGCACCAGGACCGATATCTACGATGTAATCGGCCAGTCGAATGGCATCTTCATCGTGCTCCACAACAATCACAGTGTTACCCAAGTTTTTAAGATGAGTCAGGGTTTTGAGTAAGCGCTCATTATCTCTTTGATGCAGGCCAATTGAGGGTTCGTCCAGTACATACATGACACCTACCAGACCTGCACCAATTTGGCTGGCAAGTCGAATTCGCTGGGCTTCACCGCCGGATAAGGTATCGGCGCTGCGCGACAAGTTCAGGTAATTCAGGCCGACATTCACCAAAAAGGTCAGTCTGTCGTTGATTTCTTTCAGGATTTTTTCAGCAATTTGCGCTCGTTGCCCTTGTAACTGCAGATGGGTAAAGAAGTCTTTGGCTTCTACAATCGACATTTCTGACACAGTCGGCAATGTGGTATCTGCCACAAACACGTTGCGGGCTTCCTGGCGCAATCGACTGCCCCCGCAACTGGTGCAAGGTTGCTGACTCAGATATTTAGAGAGTTCTTCGCGCACGGCATTGGATTCGGTTTCCTTGTAGCGGCGCTCCATATTGGGGATGATCCCCTCAAAGGGATGTTTGCGGGTCATGATATCGCCGCGATCATTGATATACTTGAAATTGATTGAAGTACCTTTACTGCCGAAGAGCACGATATCCTGTGCTTTTTTATCCAGCTCGTTAAACGGTGTATTCAGATCAAATTGGTAATGCTCAGCAACGGCTTGCAGCATCTGAAAGTAGTAGTAACTGCGTTTGTCCCAACCGCGAATGGCTCCGCCGGAAATACTGATCTCTTCATTGGTGATTAAACGCACCGGATCAAAAAACTGTTTGGTTCCCAGGCCGTCACAGGTGCCACAGGCGCCCGCCGGGTTATTGAAGGAAAACAAACGCGGTTCCAGCTCGGTAATACTGTAACCACAATGAGGGCAGGCGAAATTGGCCGAAAATACCAGCTCTTCTTTTTCCGGCTCGTCCATCCAGGCAACACGCGCTACCCCGGCTGAGAGTTCCAGTGCGGTTTCAAAACTCTCAGCCAGGCGCAGCTGCAGATCTTCCCGCACCTTAAAGCGATCAACAACCACATCAATACTGTGCTTTTTGTGTAAATCCAGCTCCGGCGGATCGGAAAGATCACAGATTTCACCGTCGATTCTGGCCCGGATAAAGCCCTGAGCGGCCAGATTTTCCAGAGTTTTAATGTGTTCGCCTTTGCGATCTTTTACTACCGGCGCTAATAACATCATTTTGCTGTTTTCCGGCAATTCCAGCACTTTATCCACCATCTGGCTGACAGTTTGTGCTTGCAAAGGGGCATTGTGATCCGGACAGCGAGGTTCACCGACGCGGGCAAACAACAATCTCAGGTAATCGTATATTTCGGTGATAGTGCCCACGGTCGAACGCGGGTTATGGGATGTGGATTTTTGCTCGATAGAAATCGCCGGAGACAGACCCTCAATGTGATCTACTTCGGGTTTTTCCATCATGGATAAGAACTGTCTGGCATATGCTGACAGGGATTCAACATAACGGCGCTGGCCTTCGGCATACAGAGTATCAAAGGCCAAAGAAGACTTGCCAGAGCCGGACAGACCGGTGATCACGATCAGTTTATCCCGTGGCAGCTCGATGTTGACGTTTTTGAGATTGTGGGTTCTGGCACCCCTGACGGTAATTTTGTCCATGCGGTAGAAATAGCTGTTCGCAAAAAGAGTATTATATGCATATATATACAGTAGTTAGCAAATGGTTTAATTTATCCCATATGGGCAATAGATACTGTCTCTGACCCAGGTTATGTGCTAAAATTCGCGACCTTTTTTTGACCGTTTCTGACAGGAAATTCGACCGTTTTGAACCAGACCGAAATACGTGGTGCCCTGTCACTGGCCTTTGTTTACCTGATGCGTATGCTGGGGTTATTCATGGTGATGCCGGTGCTGGTAGTACTTGCGCAAGATTACCCCGACTACACGCCGGTGTGGGTGGGGGCCGCTATTGGCGCTTATGGTCTTTCGCAGGCCCTGTTGCAAATTCCGATGGGCATGTTATCTGACAAACTGGGACGTAAACCGGTTATTATCGGAGGCTTAGTATTATTCGCTTTTGGTAGTCTGATAGCGGCTATGGCGGATTCAATGTGGTTGTTAACTTTGGGGCGTTTTCTGCAGGGAACGGGGGCTATCGCTGGCGCCATTATGGCACTGGCGGCGGATATCAGTCGCGAAAATCAGCGCAGTAAGGTGATGGCTACTATCGGCATCGCGATTGGTTTTTCATTTTATTTATCGTTAATTATCGGCCCATTGTTGGCTGCCTCAGCCGGTCTGCAAGGTATCTTTTTAATCACTGCCGTGCTGGCCCTGATTTGTATTCCGTTGGTGTTGTTTGGTGTGCCCAATGTTTTAGTTAATGCCCCCAGTGGTGATACCTTGCCGGGTAAGTCGCAGATAAAACACATACTGCAGTCGAAATCCCTGCTGAGGCTGAATGTCAGTGTCTTGCTGCTGCATATGATGATTACCTTGGTGTTTGTGCAATTTCCGGTGAATTTACAAAATTTAGGCTGGGAGTTGGGGCAACACTGGATGCTCTATTTGCCAATACTGTTACTGGCAATAGTGGGTATGGCCCTGTTGATGGGCGCAGGCAGAAAACTGCCCGGCCATGTCGTAATCATAGTGGCGTTGTGGTTGATGGCCATCGCTTTTGTCGGTCTGGCCAATCTGGCTGACAGTTTTTATGGCCTGATGGCTTTTATTATCTTATTTTTTACAGGCTTCAATTACCTTGAGGCTAATCTGCCAGCTATGGTGGCCAATATCGCGCCGCCAGGTAAAAAGGGCTCAGCAATGGGAGTTTACGCCAGCTTCCAGTTTTTTGGCGCATTTTTAGGCGGCTTGGTCTCAGGTTTAATACTGGCTAACTTCGGTTCCCAGTTAGTCTGGTATTTAGCGGCAGGCATCTGTATTCTTTGGACAGGTTTGTTTGTAGGGTTCCATGCATCCGAGCGTTTGTCTCGTTACACGCTGACTTTGAATTTAGCCGGACGAGACTTAGCGACACTACAAACGGAATTTAATGCTTTACCGGGTATCAGTGAGTACACCATTGTACCGGACGAATCAGCCGTGTACCTGAAGGTTCAGGGCAAACATTTTGATATATTACAAGCCAGAAAACTGGCTGATCCAGAAGAGAATTAGGAGAAATCATGGCCAGCAGAGGTATCAACAAAGTTATTATTGTCGGCAACCTAGGGCAAAACCCGGAAGTAAAATATATGCCAAACGGTAACGCTGTTACCAACATCAGCGTCGCCACCAGTGAAAGCTGGAAAGATCAGCAAGGGCAATTGCAGGAACGCACCGAGTGGCACCGCATTGTGATGTTCCGCAAGTTAGCGGAAATCGCCGGACAATATTTACAAAAAGGCTCTCAGGTTTACATTGAAGGCAAATTGCAAACGCGTAAATGGCAGGACCAGAACGGTCAGGATCGTTACACCACTGAAATTGTTGCCGACAACATGCAGATGTTAGGTGGCCGTCAGGGCGGTAACGAAGGTGGTGGTTATCAGCCTAACCAGGGCGCACAAGGTGGCGGTGCGCCACAACAAGCGCCAGGTTATCAGCAAATGCCGAATCAGGGCGGTGGTCAGCCAAATCGCGCTGGCAATCAGGGGAGTGGCGGCTTTAACCAGGCACCACAACAACCTGCCCAGCCTATGCAGGAGCCGGATTTTGACTTTGATGACGATATTCCGTTCTGAACCCCCTATCGCTCACATGTAAAACATAAGTTGTGTAAAGGCCCCGTTTTTCGGGGCTTTTTAGTTTTAAATGCTGTAAAAGTGTATTATAGTGCGAATTAGTCAAATGTTTTAACTACCCTATTTTGGAATGTAAATTATGCGTATTCGAAGCTTCCAACTCGATGGTGTCAATGAAACCGGGTATTTGATTGTTGATCAAGACGATGTTCCGATTGACGAACTCTGTCGATTCACATTGTTTGAGATTCATGGAGCCAATAATTCCAAAAAGAAGGTCGCTAAGATAATTTTGCATTTGATGAGATGGGTTGAGCGTCTGGATGTGGATCTCAATTCTGAAGTTGTTTTGCGAGGTTTCAGTGACAGAGAACTGTACCTGTCATTTATCAGGCACATGGAAAGCCACGCGCACAATCAAGGAAAGGTAGTGCAATTGCATAATAAAAATATTGGAGCGGAATATTTTAATCAGCGCCTTGATATAGCTTTGAAACTCTTCAATTATCTGGCAGACGTTGAAAAAAGTCGCCGTCAGATCGCGGACCCAATGATTGCAACTATTTCAAGAAATATGGAAGGCTTGCGGATCAAATTCAAAAAAGCGGTGCTTCCGGTTGACAAATATAGTGATGTTAAAGGGTTATCAAGAGCGCAACAAAAGAGCTTGTTTAAGGGACTCAACACGCCAGGATATTTTGGGTGGAACAATAATACTGCGCTGCGGAATAAGTTGATCGTTCGACTGGTTTACGAGACCGGGATACGCAAAGGGGAGCTATTAAGTCTCGTCATTGAGAATTGTCTTACGCGCACCTCGGTTGTGGAAAGACCCTATATCAAAACATCTCATAACGTGAAGTATGACGATCCAAGAACAGACGTTCCGCAAGAAAAAACACGCGAAAGGATCATTCCTATATCGAATGATTTGGCTGAGCTAATTGAAGAATACAAGCTGATCAGGAGTGCTACTCCCGAAGCCAAAAAACAACCTCCATTCTTAATTTTATCAAGTGAATCTCCGCATATGCCACTTTCCATCTCTGGTCTTGAAAAAGTGTTCGAGAGGATCAAGTCGAAACTTCCAGATGTCGATTTTTTTGGCCCACATCGTCTGCGTCATACGTTTTTCGACAATCTCGATCGCACTTTCTATGAGCTTGGTTATGACGCAGTCCTAACGAAGAAGCTCAAAAATACAATCGGCGGTTGGAGTCCCACATCAAATATGAGTGAAAACTACGAAAAGCTTTCAACATATGAACAGTGTGTTGAAGCACTATCCACTCACTACAAAACGCTCGAAGCGCTTTAAAAAAGGAGAAATCATAAATGGAACAACCATCTCGGTTGACAACGGACAATTTTGTCAGTTTGTCGTTTGAAAATGGCTTATTCAAAAATGCTTACGATCCTTTTGTAATCTCAAAAGCTGGGCAGGAACTGGATTTAACAGAAGACAAACTGCGACTATTACCGGAAAAACTCTCTATTAATTTTTTACTAGTAGCTCATCCTTTACAAGAACACTTTAAAGCGTGGTTTTCTGCGTCCTGTAAAAAGTATGCCAACTACACATTGTTTAGATTTCTAAATTTATTTGCTGCGATTGATATCCCGGCCAATCTAAATGGTCCAGAAGAGATATCTGAAGCAATTGAAAATTATTACAAACGCTTCATGCAAGATGATAACAAAGCAACAGAAAAATCTTCTTTGAGAGGGATGTACGCGTGGTTTGTGGAAGAAGGCTTTCCGTACTTTGATGAAGATTTTTACGATTTTTATTTGAGCACCTTAAAATTCGGTACAGACGATGGTAAGGGGTTAGATGTCCTTATGGAATTACCTGACAGAGGACCTCTGACTTTTAAAGAGCAAAATGAGTTTAGAGATGCGATGACGAACGTGGATCTTCAGAGTTTGTCTACCCAGGAACTGCAAGGATTTTTTGCTCTGAAAATTGGACAATTGTTAGGTATCAGAGATGTTCAAGTGATCGGATTACAATTCTCCGATCTGAAAAAATCAGAAAGCGGCGCTTTTAGCATTGATGTTAAAAGAGCAAAACAACGAGGCTCAAATCCCAGGAGAACGCCTAAAAAAACACGTCCTGTAACCCCTGTTTTAATAAAACTAGTTGATATGCTAGAGAAGCGATACATGGCTGAAGCAAAAACGTCATTCAACAAGAGTTGGCATGTCGTTTGTGATTTTTCAAAAGGCAGGAAGTCCTACCCGACCGGGGAAAGAACTTCTTATGTTACTTTTAAGAATCGAAGAATTCTCTTTGAAGAATACCTTAATCTTGGATTTAAGGTTACAAATCGCAGACTGAGAAAGACTTTTTGCACTAGGTTGATTGCCAATGGTACCCCTCTAAAAGTTGTGGCGGAGTTGATGGATCATTCCGACCTTCAACAACTCGAAGTCTATTACCGACATACACATCACATCGCCCAAAAACTTGATAAAGTTCTTTGTGAAGAAGCCCGAGAGATTATCGATGCTTTCAACGGAAAGGTAATAAAGCAAGGGGAAGAATCTCAGGCAGGACAACAAATATTTGCTCCCGTGAGCGATTTTCAACTCACACTGATAGGTAGCTGTGGCAGCGGCAAACCCTGCTCACTGAACCCGCCGTTGGCCTGTTATGGTTGTAAGTCTCTTGAAGCATTTGAAGATGCTGATCACAAGTCAGTGGTTGACCACATGGTAAATGAGATCAAAAGGGTCTTTGGCGAACAACATGCAATAGAAATTCTTCAACACAAGAACTTTTTGGCAGCAGCGCAACTGGTTGAAAAACTTGAGGAAGGATCTTTATGAGCAATGTCGTTCATTTGCTTCCCAGAGGGGATAATACTCCTCAGGAAAACCTTGACGAACTCGTATCGTTTTACGCAAGTCACACCCCCTTTAATCAAAAAGCGGATTGGAGCTGGGACCAAATCTGCTGGAATGCAAAAGGAGTCTGCAAAACACAGGCCAGAAAATCACATTATAACCAGTACCTCTATTTTTCTCGTGATAACGCAAAAGGTAAAAATGTAAAAACCAGCCGCTCAGAAATGGAGCCATTTCATACACAATGGCTATCTGACATCTGCAAATGTCATGTATCTTCACTTCAAATTGAAAAGTCTAAAGATATTGGTACATTGCAAATGGTGATCAATGCATATCGAATACTGGATAACATTCTTAAACTAAAAACAATAAGTTCACCAATCCTGAACTTGAATGATTTCATTATGGCCGAGCAGGCAGCATGCAATTACTTAAAGGCTTCAACGTATTATCGTACAGCAAAAAAACTGGAAACTATTGCAAAATTCATTGATACCAAAAGGCTTTTCAGGAATAAGATAAATTACAAAAAGTCAGTAAAACGCGGGGATGTTCAAACCAACTCTGATACCCGTATTGACAATGAATCGATAACACTTCGAGCGGAAAAGCTGCCATCGAAGCGCAGTCTGATAGCAGTGGCAGCATTGTCAAACCATGATCTTAGCGGTGATGATGCGCTATTTCAGGCTATGACTGAAATTCTTTTTGCAACGGGTCTTCGATTCGATGAAGTTGTCAGCCTTGATGTTGACTGTTTGTATGAGAAAGAAATTGAAGAGCGCAACGTGCTGACCGGTAAACAGGATGTATTCACAGTTTATGAGATCCGTTACAAAGGTAAAAAAGGAGCCGGATACCAGACTAAAACAATTGCTGAAAGCCTGCTTCCTATACTTCAAAAAGGACTGGCAACCGCACGCGAACAATTGCAACCGGTGAGAGATTTAATTGCATCCATTCAGCAAAGCGAATATGACTTTTTTCCAGAGATACCAAACAAAGGAACTTTGTTGATAAACGATGTTTGGAAAATTCTCGACTGGTCCAGTAGTGACAATTTAGGCACCTACCTCAAAAAGAGAAAAGTTAAAATTTTTGCAGCAAATCATCATACGAGAGCGCAAAAAATGTCAGCATTTCATTCAGGTGAACTTAAAAGCAAAACGTTGAGCCTGGCAAAAGAATCCATCGATAAACTCTGGAGACAGGTCCAAAATCTGACGCCCGCTGATTCGTTGCAGAATATGCTTTTCGTATCGCAATATCAAAGACATCACATGAAAAAAAAGGCGGAGCGATGGAAGTTTACACTGATAACACACACACAGATATCAGATTATCTTTCCGGGCGGCCAGAACTCGGTGTTAAAAGTGTGTTTGAACGTCATAACATGATGTTCGAAGGTGAACCCATTTCCTTGACGTCACATCAATTTAGACACTTCCTTAACACCATGCTAAACCTCTGTGACACCGTATCTGAGTTAGAAGTTGCGAGGTACTTTGGCCGGCGGTATCTCGGAGATAATGAAACTTATGACCATACCAACAAAAGCAAAACTGTATTGGATCACGCTGATGCGATTTTAGAGTCTCATAACGTGACTGAGGCCCAATTAAAGGAAGCCGCAACCCTCTTTAACATGGTTGACAGCGAAGAGGCGTTGGAAGCGATACAAGACCTCACAACCACGTTAGTCACTGCAATTGGTCTCTGTAAGCACGATTATAATGAGTCTCCGTGTGGAAAGCATTATGCCTGTTTACGGGGGTGCTCAGAATATTATCGAGTGAAAGGTAGAAAATCTGAAATCGAAGAAATTAAGAAAATCAGAGATGATGCCATTTTAAGGGTAAACGCAGGAAAAGAATCTGTGGACGCAGAATATTTCAATGCGAACAATTGGCTTCGCTCTCATGAAGTGCTCCTGGCCGGCTGTGAGAAGGCTTTGGCAATAGAGCAAGATAAATCAATACAAGTAGGAGAGCGAATACAGCTCTTCCCTGACGGAGAAAATGGGTGTAGTCCGATATGAGCAGAAACAAGAAAGGTAAAATAACGCCTGAAATCGAAGATGAAGTATGTAATCTAATGAAGATCGAGGCCGCACGCGCTGAAGACGGCAAGGTTAACCTCGTCAAAATCGCGAAATTAGTTAATATTTCTCGACCCACGTTGTACAACAACACAGTCATCAAAACATTGTACAACGAGATAAATAACAAGAATCATAAGCCTCAAGAAAAGGTGAATGAGGAACTTGAGTCCAAGCTAAAAAAAGTAAAAGCCGAAACGGACCGACTCAAGAAAACTCTGAAAGAGTACGATGTAAAATTCGCTCGATGGTTATTCAACGCGACGAATGCCGGATTGTCTATTGATGAATTGAATAGGCCTGTTCCTGAGTCAATGAAGACGACCTTGCGCAAGAAAGTAAATAAATGAGGCTTACCGAAGCTCAGCAGAAGGAGTTGTCAGCATTCAACCTTGATAAAATGAAGCCGGCGGCGTTGAAATGCCTGGTAAAAGTGTCAGACGTGCTGGGTAATCTCGATAGTGAAGCCTGGCATGATTTCATCATTGATGGTGGTTTAAACATAAACCTAATCGCAATCGAGGCGGAAGTTTCTCGTTCGAGTTTGTACCAAAACCCTCACTTAAAAAGATATGTTACGGACAAGGCGGAAGGGCTTCTTAGTGAAGGTTTGATCGCCCATTTGCCTTACCAAAAGAAGGAAAATAGGTCATCGGCTAATCCTGGTACCAACAAATATTCAGTATCAGAGTCAGAATTGCGTGAAAAAAATGAAACTATCAAAGCATTACAGACTAAAGTCGCCGAATTGACGGGGATCGTCGATGGCTTAAAAGACGAGTTGCATATTGCCAACGCTCGTTTGACGAATACCGATCAAAGAGAAAAACACCTTTTGAAGTTTGGACGGTATCCACGATGAGTTTTTCTGTAGATAAGCCTTTAACCGTCAGAGTTACGCGTAGCGCCTATCCTGGGAAACACTCTGTTGTCTTTAACGCTGTCGAAGTTGACTCCGTAACACTTCACCGTGTCAATGTCAGGCAATATTATATTGTCAAAGTTGAAAATACGGATCCTGATCTGATGGTAGAAAATATCCATCGCGGCATGATCATGGATATTCAACCAGAATCAAAACTCTATGCCCCGTCAGATGGCGAATTTGAGCGGTTCATCATAACCCCTCAGAAACTGGTACTTTTGAGGCCCCGTGGGCAGTTAATTGTGGATTTGATTGGGGGTAGTTCGAAATTCAAGGGAATAGGTCCAGTTAAGGCTAAAAAGCTCTGGTCACGGTTCGGTGATTCTCTGTACGAGATCCTTAATAACGCCGAAGAAAAGTCGCTAACCGGTGTGCTAAAGCCAGCGATCGCAGAAAATTTGATTGAAGCCTGGCGCACTTACGTCAACATTGAGGCAATGCGATTTTGCAATGTTCATCTGAATTTAGATGTTGGAGTTTCCTTCAGGGCGTCAGAATTTTATAGAGAAGAAACTGAAAAAAAATTATCTGAGGATCCTTTCCGCCTGTTAGCCTTTGGCGTGACATTCAAGAAATGCGATGCTATCCGAAAGCGTCTGGGTTTTAAAACAGATGCCCAGATCAGGCTCGCTGCTGCACTAGAAGAAAGCCTCTATTCTGTTCTTAATAGGGGAAGTACTGTTGCTGATCATGAAACGCTAAAACCACATCTTATTGAGCTGCTTGATAAAGAAGAAAACGATGAAAATGATGAGCCACTGAGCACTTTAGCGCTACAACAGGGCTTTGATTGTGATAACTATGTCCTACTTGATAACGGACTTTATCAAAGCAATGGTGCATTTGTTATGGAATCTCTCATCGCAGAGAGAATTCACGGTCTCATGCAAACATCTCTCCAAATCTCCAACAGTAATCGCGCTATCAAGAATGCATTGCAACAGTATCAATCAGAGAATGGGATGCTACTCAACCAGGAACAAATAAAAGCAGTCCATGAGGCGTGTTCAAACCGTTTTTTTATCATTAATGGCGGTGCGGGTGTGGGTAAAACTACGGTTCTCAAGGCAATTTACACTGCATTTCATGAGATAGGCCTGGCCCCCATTCAGGTAGCACTCTCCGGAAAGGCGGCAAAGCGTATGAGTGAAGCTACCGGTTATGACGCATATACTATTGCGCGATTTATCAAGGCCTTTGATTTTAGTTTATTTAACGAACAAGAGTGCGTTCTGGTCATCGACGAAAGTTCGATGGTAGATATTCCGAGTATGTACCGATTGTTCAAGTTTATCCCAAAGGGCACTCGTATTATTTTGCTCGGTGACACAGGGCAACTTCCTCCTGTTGATTTTGGACTTGTGCTTCACGAACTTATTGACCTTGAATTCTTGCCTAAAGTTACACTTACCAGAGTATTGCGCCAAGGAAGCAATTCCAATATTCCTTCAGTGGCACAGTGTATTAGGGAAGGGGCAATGCCTCCACTTGATTATGACGATGTCTATTTGATACCCGTTTTGGGAGCAACAAAAATAAAGAAAAAGTGTGCAGAGCTTTATCTTGAAGACCCAGAAAATTCACAGATTATCTGCCCTACAAATCGCGCTGTTAATGAAATAAATGCGCTTTGTAGTGCCCCCAATGAAGGCGATATCGTTAAAGTCTTCGTTGAAGAGTACGACCGTGAAATGAATACCGACTTTAAAGTTGGTGATAAGGTTATGTGTTGTCGTAATTTGTATGAATCAGATTTGATGAATGGCTCCACAGGAGTGGTTATTGAAGCATATGACAAAGCTCGTCCTGTTCAATTGATACCTGAGTCTCCCGCCGTTACAAGTTATGGAAGGATCCTTTGGGATGACGATGTTTACCGTGAAATCACCATTGACGTTATTAATTCACTGAAACTTGCTTATGCAATGACAATTCATAAAAGCCAGGGATCGCAATTTCCCGTTGTGATTATACCGATTGAATTTGATAAATTTGTTGATAAGCGAATGCTGTATACTGCGGTCACCAGAGCTCAGCGAAAAGTTATTTTCGTTGGAAAGGTTAACGTCATTGGCAATATCCTCAAGAACATATCCAATAATAGTCGAAAAGCGGATTTGGGAAATAAATTGCAAGTTTTATTTTTCGGAAATGTCGCTCAGAGAGTTGGCCATTGATAGGTTCGTTAGAATAGAATTTATGGCAGCGGCCTTCGAACCATTAATCGCAGGTTATGAGGGACAGGATCCACTATTACCAAAAGTATTGATGCTTTGTCAATCATCAAATGTGTAAAAAAAGTCACAAATATTGATTGTTATCTAGACTATTTGTGTGTAAATTCCTGACCTATACGATTTGGTTACAGAATAGCCACAGGCTGTGTATAGTGGTATTGGGATGGACTACGAAAAGTCACAATTTCAGACAGGGATCCAGTGTCTATCTGTTATCGCGCGTTTTTTTCAGATCCCTGCTTCTGCTTCACAATTATTTAGAGAATTTTCATCGCCTGATGACTCCTTATGTGAAGCCAACCTTATTCGAGCTTCAAAGCATATTGGACTTAAATGTGCTGCTTCAACAGTAAGTTTTGACAAGTTAGAGCAATTCAATTTGCCAGTTGTTAGTCAAGACAGAGCCGGACATTATTTCATAATCGCCAAAATTAATGATGGACAAGTGATCATCCAGGAGATGGTCTCTGAAAAGCCAAAATATTTAAAAGTCAACGAATTCCTAGATTACTGGACCGGCAAAGTACTTCTTTTTACTCGCCGAAATTCTGCAAAATCATCCTCATCTGTAAAGTTTGGCTTTAAATGGTTTATACCTGCATTCAAGAAATACAGACATTACTTTAGAGATGTGATTTTAGCTTCTTTCTTCATACAGCTATTAGGACTTGGTTCGCCTGTGTTTTTCCAGGTAGTTATTGATAAAGTTTTGGTTCACAAAGGGTTAACCACTCTTGATGTGCTGGCTATTGGCTTTTTTATCGTAATTACATTTGAAGTTCTCCTGACAGGTTTCAGGACATGGCTTTTTGCTCATACTACAAACAGAATTGATGTGGAGTTGAGCAGCAAACTATATCGACATCTGTTGTCGTTACCTATCCGGTTTTTTAGCAATTCTAAGGTGGGTCAAACGGTTGCACGCGTAAAGGAACTTGAAAACATACGTGACTTCATTACAGGGTCTTCTCTGACACTGATTTTGGATGTTTTCTTCAGTTTTATGTTTCTGGGACTGATGTTCTATTATGCGCCATTTTTGACCTGGATAGTTGTTGCAACGATTCCTTGCTACGCTGTCTTATCCATACTCGTCACTCCGACATTGCGGCAGAGGTTGGAGGAAATGTTTCAGCGCAGTGCTGAGAATCATGCCTTTTTAGTGGAGTCTATTACAGGCGTGGAAACCATTAAGTCGAGTGCAATTGAACCCCGTATGAGAAATCAATGGGATGAAAAGGTTGCCGATTACGTAACAAGTGCTTTCAAAACCAATAATCTTAATAATATTTATAGCCAAATAGCTGCTTACATTAATAAAGTATCGTCTCTGCTGACACTCTATTTTGGGGCGTTAATGGTTGTCGGTGGTGCACTAACTGTTGGGCAGTTTATCGCCTTTAACATGCTTGCTCAGCGTGTATCCGGTCCAATCATGAGGCTTGTAAATTTATGGCAAGAGTTTCAACAGGCACGAGTCTCGTTAGCAAGGCTTGGAGACATATTAAACGTCAAACCTGAGCCGGGGTTTAATCCAAACAAGGCTTCTTTACCAGCAATCAAGGGAGCCGTAACGTTTGAGCACGCGACTTTCCGTTATAACAAACAATTACCCTCCGTTTTAACCGATATTTCTTTTGATATTAATCCGGGGAATATTATCGGAATAGTTGGACGCTCTGGTTCGGGGAAAAGTACTTTGACCAAATTGATCCAGCGTATATATGTCCCAGAAAGTGGTCGAGTACTTATTGATGGCGTTGACCTGGCGTTAGTCGACCCCGCCTGGTTGCGCCAACAAATAGGTGTAGTGTTACAAGAAAGCTTTCTGTTTAACGACAGTGTCCGGAAAAACATTTCAATTTCTGATCCCGGAGTTCCCATGGAAAAAGTTATTCAGGCTGCAAAGCTTGCAGGCGCTCATGAATTTATCCTTGAGCTTCCAGAAGGTTACGATACGCAAGTTGGTGAGCATGGGGCTTCATTATCAGGAGGTCAGCGTCAACGAATTGCGATTGCAAGAGCATTGATAACCGATCCTAAAGTCCTTGTATTTGATGAGGCGACAAGCGCATTAGATTATGAATCTGAAGCGATAATCCGTAAGAATATGAATCAGATTTGTAAAGGAAGAACTGTTTTTATTATCGCGCATCGTCTGTCAGCAATTAGAGATGCACATGAAATTCTTGTTATTGATAAAGGGCGCTTGGTTGAACGAGGAAGTCATGATGCCTTGCTCGCTGAAAACGGTATTTATCGCCACTTGTTTGCTTTGCAAAACGGTTTGCCTGAGCAGCGGAAAATTGTGAATTCATTTTCGGAGAATAGTGTTCGTACTATTAAAGGAAGTGATATTAGCAGTTCTGCAAATACTTAATTCACTCAATGGACTCGCAAAATGAATTACAACACGGATGCTGAGACCAAAGAAGTAAAGGATCCTCTTGTAACGCAGTTTATGCCTGCTGCGTTGGAAATTCAGGCTGCTCCACCACCAAAATTTGGTCGGATCATAATCTGGCTTATTCTGATTTTGTTTTGTCTTCTCATTGGGTGGGCCTGCTTCGGCAAAATTGATATTGTTGCGGTCGCCAACGGTAAGTTAGTCCCTTCAGGAAAAGTGAAAATAATCCAACCATTAGAAAATGGTGTGGTAACACAAATCTTTGTCGATGAAGGGCAGTGGGTTGAAAAGGGAACTTTACTTGTCGAACTGGACGGAACGATAAACAATGCTGAACAACTAAAGTTGAACAACGTCTTGCAGGGGCTAAAAGACGATGCAAGTCGGATAAACCTGTTACTAAAAAAAATCACAGAAAACGTTAACTCACAAGATAACCCCACTACTCATGATCAATTATTGGAGAGCATGCTGTCAGAGTACTTTGCTAAGATCCAATCTATTGATGCAGAGTTAACCTCACTCAATGCTGAAAAGCACACAATTGAAGTGAGTGTCAACCGATACAAAAAAATCCTTCCAATCACCGCACAACGCACTGAAAGCCTTCGGAAAATGAATGATTCATCTCTTGTGGCAACTGATCAGTATTTGCAACTAAAACAACAATATATCGAGCAGCAGGAATTGTTGGCTTATGAACAAGCCAGGGTCATGCAGCTCGAATCAAATATTAGCGCAAAACAGCAACAAAAATGGGCTTTTTCGAAAGAATTTGAAAAGCACCAATATGAAAAACTAGAGCAGATTGAGCGCGAAATCCGCAGTGTAGAGCAGGAGTTGGCACAAGCCAGGCAGGTTACCAGGCAGCAACAGTTAGTCTCTCCAGTTGATGGGACAGTCACTAAATTAGCTATTGCAACTTTGGGTGGTGTAGTTACAACAGCTCAAGAAATTATGCATATCGTCCCTGATGGTCAATACCTGATTGCAGAAGCTGGACTTCTGAACAAAGACATTGGGTTTGTGTCTCCCGGTCAGGAGGCGGAGATCAAACTAGAGTCCTTCCCATTCACGACCTACGGTGTCATTGAGGCAACAGTTGAGACCATTTCCGCTGACGCAATTGAAGACGAAAATTGGGGGTTGACCTTTCCTATCAAAGTAAAACTTAAAACGAATCAGATTTGGGCGGGGCAACGGTGGGTTGAATTACAACCTGGTATGCAAGCAACAGTCGAGATAAAAACGGGGAAACGAAGGATCATTGAATTTCTTTTGTCACCAGTGCTTAAAGGCATGAATGAAGGTATCAGGGAAAGGTAACTGTGATGTTCAGATTGGTCTTGAGTTCCATTTTTTTATGCACCTTGTTTGTAATTATAAGTTGTAGCCACAAAGTGAATGCACAACAGATTGTTGAGATTACTCCTAAGCAGCAAAATCAAGAGTTTGATACAGAATATGAGAAAAGGCAGACATTTAGAGGAGGGATGTTTCGAAAAGATCCAAATGCTTGGATCTATACGTCAGATTTTAGTAAACGATTTGATATGCCCTCTTCATGGGTTAGTGCTGAACTATCTGAAGGGATTGAAGCGTTTGCTATCCGCTATCAACCTTTTTTTGTTGAACTATGTCCCCCTGAGCAAGAGTGTTTCAAACCTGCCAACTGCTATCTTGATATCTACGCAAAAAATGATGCTCAATTGCCCTGGTTGGACGAAAAACAAGGACACCTCGATTTAGATTTTCCCGAATCACCTTGGTTTCATCTCAACTTTACTGCAAATGATTATGAATCTGTTATTGCTACAAGAGGCTTCAGTCTTCGTTTAAGGGGACTTGAAGGAAATATATATGAAGGACGCGTCGTTGAATTTCAAAGGGAAAGATTTCAAGGGATGGATCTTATTTCATCAATCTTCCCATGTAACGTTTTAGGCAAGACCAAGTCCTTAATTCTCGGAGAGCGTGATGAGAGCAAAGAAATATATTTATCTGATGAGTTTCTTCTAAGAGCTTCACAGAAAGTATTCTCAAGAAAGAAGGACTATCCAGAGAACTTAGAAGCAACATTTCGTATCTCCTCCTCTTTTGAAGAACTAAAAAAAATAAAAAGTAGTACGCCGCTTCCTTATGAATGGGTCTACAGCAAAGGTTTTTCACAAAGATTTTCGTTACCTGAAATAAGCGTTTCAGAAAATTTAGAAGAAGGTATTGCAGCAATTGTCTATCGAAAACAATCATATGCCAGTGAGAGATGCGGCTTTTTCGGAGAAGAAGATTCATGCCAATTTTCTACATCGACAATAAAGCTAGACGTTTTTCTTGAGTCAGATTTGGAACTTGTTTGGGCCCCAAATGTTGACAGTAAATTAAGTGACTCAGATCCCTATTTATCTACCTATTATTTGCCTGAACATCGGAACGAACTAAAGGTGTTCGGCCACGCGAAAAAATACATGAAATTTGTACAGCCCGCTGGTTTTTTGGGGTTGAACTCAGTCGAAAAAGGCGGTTACGGAAGGTTTGAGGCAATAAACGCACATCGAAATTGGCAAAACATAAGTTATTTTTCATTCTATGGTCGTCATCTGACGACCGTCAATGATACGAAATATTTAGACGGTCATTTAAGGTTCTTTGCTACCGAAGAAAAAAATACACCAGCATTTGAGATTGTGCTCCCCGCTGAATTTCTAAATAGAGTAGCCATCAACAACAGCAAGCAGCCGAATGAAAACTCGTTAATACAGATGGTTAAACAAAAACTGAAACTAAATTGATACGGAGAATTGATATGTTTACGCAGCAGCAAAAGTTAGCTTTTTCTTATTTGATAGATGATGTTTACAACAATTTCGACGCTCGCGCACAAAATGTTGCTGGGTGGAGGATATCTACTCTTACTAATTCCAGTGATGAAGGACTTAGTGGGACAGGGCTTAAATACCAGGTATATGAGCAAGATGGAGAGTATGTCATTGCAATTGCCGGAACTGATTTTGGGGTTGGAACGGAGCAGGAGAGGATAGATTTTATTCGAGATGCTTCTGCTGATGCCGCACTATTTATGAGGACATATGCTGAACAATTTGACGAGTCATTGAGATCGATTGATGCATTTCTCGAAATAAATAACATTGACCCCGCAAATGTTACTTTTGTCGGACATTCTCTGGGTGGGGCTCATGCACAAGTTCTTGCTTATACGTTTGGCTCAAAGGGGCTTACGTTTGATGCGCCGGGCGTGAAAGGCATACTTGATTCAGACATATTGACTGAACAAACACTAGATATCAATTATTCGAATACCCTGTTGAATTTGGGCATAACTCAGTCTCCAGTAGGTGAGCTTTACGTAGAAAATATTTACGAAGAAGGCAGTGTAATTAGTGCAGGTGGTGTTTACTTTTCTGAAGATGAATATGTAGGTTCTTCGACCTCTGTTAATTATGTGGATGATTTGCTCCCAAATCTGGCCTCGGCTCTACAAGGCATTGGTTTAGCGTCTCGAAGTTGGAAGCTTTTTATCACGGGTACTATGTTGGGACTGGTCGATGCCGGAACTCCTGGAGGGAGTCATGACAGAAATAATTTTATAGCCGCAATGGAAAGAGAGGCGTTTGAAAATAGTGAATTAGAACCTTTGTTGTTCATTATGAAGGAATTATCAAAAGAACGAAACTTCTCCGAAGGAGAGGGCGTACCTGTTTCTTTTGAGGCGTTAATTCAATCAGTAAAGAATGCAGTTGATGCCGGAGAAATATCTACCATACGTGAAATGGAGGATTTTTTCAGAGTTGAATTAGCTTTTATTGAAGGTTATGAAGAACTTGCGCGGATCCGCAATTCGTACCTTGATCGTGCCGAGACTACGGTTAAATTAATTGAAGCTAATCTGAATTATATTCCAGATGGTGATTCGGTTTTGGGGCAAGCTAGAATTATAGAAACACAATTGTCTGATAATTTGTCTCAGCTTTTTCAACAGTATTTTGAAAATATCAATGATTTACAACTAGGCTCCCTTTCTCCTGAAGAAGCGAAAACTCAGATTGATGCACAACTTATTCTTTTTGAGCATGATGCAATTTCTCGTTTTGGTGATGGCTTTGGTGAGGGAACTGAACTAAGTGATTTATTGGTTTCCAGGGACGGGCAAACCCTTTGGGGAGGAGGGGGGGATGATATTCTTATCGCTGACAATACCGGGGCAACATTGAAAGGCGATGCCTATCAAGATCCCGAAGACATAACCGAAAACCCCGGAAATGATATCTTAATTGGAGGTCATGGTGATGACCTACTAGAAGGGGGCGGAGGCGATGATATTATCTATGGTGGATTTGGTGATGACACTTTGTCAGGTGGTGATGGGAGCGACCATCTAGAAGGTGGACTAGGTAACGACACTTATATCTATAACTCGGGAGATGGTATAGACACGATCCTCGATTATTCTGGTTCTATTGTATTTGATGGCTACGTGTTATCAGGTGGCATTTATGATTCAGAAATTGACGCATATGTCTCTTCCGACGGCCGTTTTTCGTACAAATTATTGGGTGGCGATTTAATAATCAATGATGTGTTAACTGTTAGGGATTTTAATAGTGGAGATTTGGGGGTCGTACTTTTCGAACCCGGCGAATCCACCAGTTTTCATACCCCTCATGTTTGGCAATCCCAATTAAATATGTATTCACTGTATTCTGGAGCACTCCAGACGACAATTTATTATTCTTACGCTGAGCCCCCTGAATCTGAAATTCCAACCTATCGTGGTATGACCACTGAAGAGCTTGCTGATACGAGAGGTCTTCAAGTAGGGGCGGCTGGGAGTCCATGGAATTATCGCTATTATAATCTTACCGAGTCACGGCTTCATTATAGTTGGGGGTTTGCTAATCCGGAAACCGGGGCTATTTATACAACAGGCGTAAGAAAAGATGTTGTAAACTCACAATCCATTATTACCGAGTGGTTTGAGGAATTAAATGGTTACGTGACTGTGGGAACACAGCCTGCCTCTATGATTTTCCAAATATCGGTTGGAGGTGTGTTAAGAGAAGGGCATAGCTATGGTGCTACTGGACGCGATAGTATTTTTGGCTCCTCCGATAGCGACGCTATCTTCGGTTTGGGTGGTGAGGATGAAATCAGAAGTCTTGGCGGTGATGATTTAATTGAAATAAATCATGGATTAAATCTTGAAGATGATAACGTTTCATCCGAAGTTTACGCTGGAAACGGTAACGATGTCATAAGAGTAAAAGGGAATAGGACGGGGTTTGCTCAGACGTTTATAGATACTGGTGCAGGGAATGATAATATTGAAATAGTTGTCGGGACAGATGGTTTAGTTGAGGTCGATGATGCCGCCGGAAATGATATGGTATTCGTGACAACAAGTCAGTTATCAGAATCAGGCGAATTGATATATAAATATGGTAGTGGATTTGATTACATTGATCTGTCCTTAAAATCTGATTTACAGTCATATATAGCAACAATTGAATTTACAAATAATCTTGATCGTTATCAAATTGTCTATGTTGAACCCATCGCAATTGAAGGGAATGGTTTCGACCAAAACAGTATATTAACACCCTCTCAATTCAACCAAGTTGATCATTCAAATTACATCTTTGTAAAGGACACCATAACTAACGAAGGAGTTTTTCTAGAGATAGATGAGTTTTCCGAAGGAACGGCTACTTTAAATTTGAAATTCAGCGATACTCAGCTAGGTTTCTCCGAAATCATTGAAATGCTTTCCCATGACGGTTCATTAGCTGATGACAAATTAGAAGGTGATCTTGGAATTGACGAATTATACGGAGGCGAAGGAAATGATGAAATTGATGGTTTCGAGGGCAACGATAGACTATTTGGCGATTCTGGTAATGACATTTTAAATGGTGGTGCAGGTGATGATGAATTAAATGGGGGGGAGGGACTCGATACACTAACAGGTGATGAGGGTGATGATCTCTTAGATGGTGGCCTGGGAAATGATCGATATCAATATTCACTCGGCGATGGCTTTGACACTTTGATTGAAGCCGAGTCAGAAACGAATCAGCCAGTTAATCGTCAACAATTTATTTTTAATCGCGAAGATTTTCGGTTAGAGCCAAGAGCTAGAGGCCAACTATCATTTTTAAGACGAGCGTATTTGGAGAACGTTTCTTCTAGTGAAAATGCGTCTAATCAAGAGTTTACAGAAATTGATGTTTTGGAGTTCGGTGAGGGGATCACAAAAGACTCAATAAAATTCAAAATTTCTGGAGATGACTTGATTGTAATGGTCGACAACGATGGAAATGGACTTCAGATAAAAAATTGGAATATAAACGGTCAAGGGATCGAGCAAATTGATTTTGCTGACGGAACAACAATGACGTTTGAAGATATCGTGAACATTGCGTCTACATCTGGCACTGAAGACGACGACTCAATATCTGGAAGTATTCAAGACGATATTGTTAGAGGTTACGAAGGAAACGACACTCTCGCTGCTGGGGACGGCGATGATTTCATTGAAGGAGGCATGGGGAATGACATATTGGAAGGAGGTAATGGCAATGATGTATATTTCTTCGAGCAAGGTGATGGAAGCGATATCATCTTGGACTCAGCTTCGGATGAACACGGCGACGCGATTCAATTTGGAGAAACTGTTTCTAAAGATAATGTCTATTTCCTTCGAGTAAATAATGATTTGCGCATAGCATTTACCGACTCAAACGACTCGATAACAATTTCAAATTGGTTTGAGCAAAATCAAAATGGCGAATTCTTGAGAAGTGTAAACCGAGTAGAGTTTGCAGATGGAACATTCTACGACATTGCTGATATTTATTCACAAATGGGAATTGGGGCTCCATCTCAATATCTAGTTGGGACAGATAATGATGATGTTCTTCAAGGAAGTGATGGAGGAGACATCGTCCTGGGCGGATCAGGAAATGATACTCTGGACGGTGCCGCAGGGAATGACCTACTGGTGGGCGGGGTTGGTAGCGACACTTACCTATTCGGATATGGAAGCGGACAAGATCGCATTTCGGAAATTAATTCTGACAATACTGATGTCAATATTATCTTGTTTGGTGAAGGAATCGAACAGCAAGATATACAAGTTACTCGATATGGAAGTGTCGGGATACAAATCAGTATTGTGGGTACCGAAGATAAACTCAGAATAGACAATTGGTTCATCAATACAGAAACCAACGAATTTCAAAGTCCTTATCAAATTGCTTTGTTTCAGTTTCAAGATGGAACAACCCTTCAGCCATCTGACATATATGGCCTGTTGGATATTCCCTCACCTGGTTCGGATATTTCAGGCACTGAGAATGGAGATCGACTAATAGGTACGAGCGTTGGTGAGAATATATACGGTGGGTCTGGCAACGATCATCTGGATGGACGAGATGGCTCTGATGTGATTTTTGGAGGTGATGGCGATGACACTATTTTAGGTGGTAATGGCAACGATACGCTGCACGCAGGAGAAGGGGATGATCAAGTCACTGGCGGGGATGGAAATGACATTATTTTCGCAGGCTCTGGAAGCAATTTTATTTACGCTGGTGATGGCGAAGACACTATTTACGGTACCGTTGATCGCTCAGATACAATATACGGTGGAAATGGGAATGATACCGTTTTCGCACAATCCACTGATGATGAATATTTCAACTCAATCTACGGCGAAGCAGGTGACGATAATCTGAATGGGCATATCGGCAGTGATTGGCTGTTTGGCGGAATAGGGAACGATGTCCTCTCAGGGGGACAAGGAAGAGACCTGCTGGAAGGCAATGAAGGGAATGATATATACAGGTATAATTTGGGAGATGGCAGGGATGTGATAACCGAACGTAGTTTCGATTTTAGTGAATCGAATGTTTTGGTTTTAGGTGAGGGTATTACGCAAGAAATACTTACTTTCAGTATGGCAGAGTCCTCAGGGAGTGAGAGTCAGGGAATTCTGACCATGAATTATACGGGCCTCAACATCACCATTGAAGGTACAGATGATGTTCTTGAAATTCGAGACTTTTTCCGAACTTTAATTAATTCTGAAACTGGTGAAGAAATCGTTTCAACACCTGATACCGCCGCAATAACCGAAATTCAGTTTGCAGATGGTACTACTCTTACCTCGCAACAAATTTTTGATATTTTAGGAATTCATTACCCCGGCGCAGTTCTACGTGGCACTGATAGTGACGACCATTTATTAGGCACAGATGATGACGACATTATTGACGGTGGCGCGGGCAATGATTACATCGATGGTGGTTTTGGTTCCGATACATATCTTTATGGCACGGGAAGCGGCAATGACACCATTTTTGAGATGTCAAACCTCTCTGGACAGCCTAATCGGGTTGAATTTAAAGAAGGTATTACCCCAGATGATTTGAGAGTGACTCGCACTGATTCGGGCTCACTCACCTTCGAGATTATTGAAACAGGTGAGAAGCTTCGCATAGAGATGTGGTTTGCCGCTGCCGATTCGAACGAGTTTGCGAACGAGCTTCCTGTTTCACAATTTATTTTTTCCGATGGAACTGTCTGGACACCAGAGGTTTTACGTGAATTTGTAGATAGTCGCGTTCCTGTGATGGGAAGCGATGACGAGGACTTTATTCTTGGCACCGACGCTAATGATATAATCGATGGAGGTGCTGGTGATGATTATATGGACGGTGGCTTTGGCTCTGATACTTACATCTATGGTCGCGGAAGTGGAAATGATGTTATCTATGAGTTCTTAAATCTTTCTGAAGAACCAAATCGGGTGGAATTTAAGGAAGATATTCTTCCAGATGATTTGAAAGTCGTGCGCTCTAGTTCAGGATCCTTGACGTTCGAGATATTAGATACAGGTGAGAAACTTCGTATAGAACAATGGTTTGCTTCAAGTGATTCAAATGATTTTGCGGAGGAAACTCCCATTGCTGAGTTTGTATTTGCCGATGGAACGGTCTGGACAAGGGACACCTTGTTGGCACTTGTTGATTCAAGGATACGTGTAGAAGGTTCCGAAGAAGATGATCATCTAATTGGAACCCGTGCAGATGATCTAATTGACGGAGGCGCTGGAGACGATTACATGGACGGGGGTTTTGGAGCGGACACCTATATTTATGGTCGAGGTAGTGGCAATGACATCATCTTTGAGTTCCTTAATCTCACCAATGAACCGAATCGCGTAGAATTTAAAAGCGATGTTTCCCCTGAGCATTTACGAATAGTTCGTTCGGACTTTAACTCTCTTCTAATTGAAATTATAGACTCAGGAGAGACTCTACGTATTCTTAATTGGTACTCCTCAAGCTCTTCAGATGATTTCGCTGACGAGCTTCCAATTGCGGAGTTCATCTTTTCAGATGGAACTGTCTGGACCTCAGAAGACATCGAGAATTTAATCGAGCCACCTGCGGATATTGTGGGGAGTGCAAATGATGACGTTTTATTTGGAACGAGCTTAGCCGACACTATGTATGGGCTTGATGGTAATGACACTCTTCTTGGTGATAGCGGAAATGATACGCTAAATGCTGGAGCAGGGGACGATTACCTGAATGGTGGAAGTGGTGATGACATTTTATATGGAGACGAAGGAAACAATCGACTGAGTGGAGCTTCGGGGAACGATACCTTGGTAAGTGGTACCGGTGATGATCTGCTAGAAGGGGGCTCTGGGGATGACATCTATGTTATCTCGTTCAATGGAGGGAACGACACGATAGATGAATTTGGAAGCCAATTTGATGAATATAATGTTATTCAATTTACAGATGTTTTATCTGAAAACGTCAGCTTTCAAAGAGAGAGCAATTCCAACAACTTACTCTTAATCAATAATGAGTCAGGCGCACAAGTACGGATTCTTGATTGGTTTGCTGGAATAACGAATGGAAACGGCGAAGTTAATTACCGCATAAGCGAGATACGTTTTTCAGATGGAACTGTTTTCAGTATCGACGAAATTATTGACGCTCTTGAGGGTGTCTCTCTGGAGCCAGAGTACCATGGAACTAGTAGTAGTGACTTTTTACAAGGAAGCGATAGTGCAGACAAGATGTGGGGTTATTCTGGAAATGACAATTTAGATGGCTATGCTGGCAATGATGTCTTATTTGGTATGGATGGCGCAGATCAATTGCGGGGCGGAGAAGGTGACGACCGATTAGAAGGTGGACGAGGCGATGACACATACTGGTTTGATATAGGTGATGGTCATGATGTTATATCTGATATTAAAGGTACAGATTTCATAACTTTTTCCCCTGGTGTGAATTCTGAACTAGTGGAAGTGTCTCGCTACCTTAATGAAGAGGGGGTAGAAACACTCCTTATCAAATATGGCGAAAATGATAGCATTACTATTGAAAACTGGGCATCTAACCCAGTTGAATTAATACGTTTCTTGGGGGGACCACAATGGGACCACGCATCTATCAATGAAAATACGCCACTTCAGTTGAGTGAAGAGGCTGACGTATTTGTTGATGGTAATGGTGGTGAAGCGATTTCGGCACTCGGTGGTGATGATCTGATCCAGGCGATGGGCGGCAATGACACCCTCATCGGCGGAGCAGGCAATGACCGTCTGGAAGGCGGAGCAGGTCGTGACACTTACCTGTTCAGCATCGGTGATGGTCAGGATGTCATCTCGGATGAGCGCGGAACGGATACCATCGTTTTTGGCGAGGCCATCAC
>NZ_JAJEWQ010000007.1:201246-222812 GCF_020687805.1 Planctobacterium marinum
TCCACATCCCTGCGGTTATCAGATGACGCAGATACCTATGTGGATGATGATGGTGGTGAATCGATTTCGGCACTCGGTGGTGATGATCTGATCCAGGCGATGGGCGGCAATGACACCCTCATAGGCGGAACAGGCAATGACCGTCTGGAAGGCGGAGCAGGTCGTGACACTTACCTGTTCAGCATCGGTGATGGTCAGGATGTCATCTCGGATGAGCGCGGAAGAGATACAATTCAGTTTAGTGAAGGGGTTTCTTCAGATGAAGTCGGGATTAGCAGTATCATTGATGACAATGGGATTGAGGTTTTAGTATTAACTTACGGTATTAGTGACTCAATTACGATCGAAAACTGGAATCTTTCACCAATTGAAATAATAAGGTTTTCTGATGGCACTGAATGGACTCAACAACAGATAAATCAAAGTCTTTCATTAGTGGCTGGAGAGCAGACAAGAGACGAGTCAATGCCGACCGAAGCGTTTACGGTTTTTGATGTCGATACTGTTTATCAGACTTTGTTAGAAACTAATATTTCTCAAAATGAAAACTTAGTTGCTCAGGAGTTTGGCATCACTAACGCAGAGTCTGGACAATCAATTTCTGATAGTGGTGTACAAAACATAGCAGATATTTTAAGTGTTCTTGTGCATGATGAACAAAGTGATGGTCCAGAGGATGCCGACGCCCGATACAACAGAGTTATTACCTCTCCGCCAATTATTATTCCTGATATGCCCATGAGTTAATAATTTTGTGAGGTTGGATTTATCAACCAGAGCCCATTCAGGGCTCTGGTTTATTCATGATCTAACATTTGACCTGTTACTGATGGACTTTTTTACACTAATTTTCTATTCAATAGTTAAGCATGGACTCAATACTACAATTTCATATTCGTCAGGTGAAAATGACTTTGTAGATCCCGTCACGTACCATTCTCCATTAATAAACTTGGCAACTTCACTTTCCGAACCCGCTTCTTTGTCTTTAATGCATATCCAATAAAAACCGTTTTGTAGTTTAGATTTCATTCATACATTCTCATCTGCATTAGCTTCGTTATAAAGTACTCATGTATTGCGAAAAATCCTGAAATAACTTTTTATTATTTAAAACCTTTAGAACATACTTGAAATCCATAATTCGCCATCTAGGCGGCGGGACCATGGGGTCCAATTTGACACCTACCCTTTTCTCTGGCCATGCAAGGTCAATGTACCCCTGTGAACCGTTGATGATTTTACTGACTGGATAATGCACATGTGGCTTGGGCAAATTTAATGATTCACACATTTGGATGAAACCAAATAATGCCGGGTCAGAGAACTTTCTAACTGATTGCCAATCGCTTGGATTGATAAGGCCTTGCTCATGTCTAAGCCGATTTATTTTTTGCATATTTTCTCTGGACAAGGGCATATGCTGATGGAAAGGCTCTTTACGATGGCAGTCTTTACAAAGTGCAACCAAGTCCTGTATCGAAGAATTGGCTTTAATTCGTTCGTGATGATGGGCGTCCAGTAATTGCTTGTGTTGGCTTAAGTCCACCATACAGTTTTGGCAACGGTAGTTTGCTCTTTTCCTGCACGCTCTAGAGAGTTCGTCAAAATCATCATCATACCCTCGATACCTATGAGAAAACTGCTCACGGGGCAAATGTTTGAACATTGAGCTATAGGTTGAGAAAAACTCTTCAAGGCTAAAGTTGTTTACAATCTCGTTTTTGCTTGTAGTAGATGCGTTTGCGTATCCCTTGTAATTAAGAAAACTCAGGCATCTTCTACACACATCTAATTCTGCTTCACCTGAGATATCCTTTTTTTGTTTACGGCTTTTGCCATAGATATTAAATTTGCCTGATAGGTTTGCTGTAACAATATACCTGTCACCAGCATTCTCATCACGCATTTCGATAATTGTTCCACATTCCGCAACATGGAATTTGTTCCCTTGACTGCCGTTCGCTAATGCGCTATCGACATTTTGATGGTCTGGTATATATAACAGCACTTGCCTGCCGTTAGTGCTGATCAAGCCATCTTGGGTTTGGATTTGATCAAACTTTAATTCAATACCCTCAATCAAGGTTTGGTCGTATTGAAAATTGGCCTCAGGCATCAGTGAATCAATCTGAAAATCACATGCTTCAGCCCCCATTAAAGCAATGCTTTGTTGAAGTTTTGAAAAATCGACGTTGAGCTTCATTTAGCCCCTCGAATGATTTTTTTAAGCATTTCGTCAGCGTGAGTAATTACGGTAAAGCTAACTCGCCTTGAAGCTATTGGATCCTCTGATTTGTCTGATAATGGCTCCGGTCTTGAAGATGAATAACCCACGGCAACAAGTTTGTTTCTGACAAAGAGTTCATCTGTAACGTGGGGTGAGCTATATAAATGCGATAGCACGGATTGTGTTCTTTTTTGCGACAAATCCATATTCTTGAAGTAGGCTTCTTTTGATGCCAACGTTCCCCAGCCTGAACTAGTATGTCCTTCAATACGGATCTCTTTAATTTCATGATAAAAAGGTGTCAGAATGTTGAAGTACCTGGGTGCAAACTCATCAAGAAGCGCTGAATATTTTTCGTTGATCTCATCCTCTCCTTCCTGAAAAAGAATATCCGGAGAACGAAAAGTGAAAGTCAGCGTTTCTGGATGCAGATCGGCTCCCCACGCATTCATATTAACCTGGAACTCAGACTTCAATGCTTCGTATATGGCGAGCTGAGTATCCCTGTATTCAAATGCGATCCCTTCAATCCTGTCTTTGTCCTTCTGGACATTCAACATAAAAGCAACCGCGATGAACATGAAAACCACCATCAGCCCGGCCATCAGATCAGAGATAGATAACCATTGCGACTCAGACTCTTGATTCCGTTTTGAAGTTAAAATGTCGCTCATTGTGATCCACTCAATTGCGAGTGTTGATTGAGCACGGTTTCCATCACTCGAATAAGCCGGGCATAGTCAGAAGCAAACTTCTCGGTAACAGCACCTAAGTTATTACCAAGCTGTTGAATTACGCGCTCTACCTCTTCTCCCATGGACTCATCAATTTTGTTCATTGAAGAGACAATATTATCGTTATTTTTCAATACCACCTGGTCCATAGACTGTTGCAAGCCACCAAATAGCTTTTCTACTTCGGCTCTATGCGTCTGGGTTTGCTCAGCTACAGTATTTGCAAGCTGGTCCCGGATTTGGTTGAGTTCTTTATTATAGTATTGCGTAAAATCAGCGGTATCCTGAATCAAGGAGGTGCCTGCTGTTTTGAGAGAAGTACTGATCTCTGTATTTCCTGCTTGCAGTGTTTCCACCATTTCACGCAATTGGCCATTAATATCTTCGAGTGCTGTCGTAAATTGAGATTTTATTTCTTCACTGGAATTGGCGGTCGTTTGTGCAGATTCAGTCAAAGCAGCACGGGTCTGGTCGACTGAATGCATATATTGTTCTGCACTTTGCGATATAACCATCTCAATTTTTTCTGTGCTTGTTGTAATACCCTGAGCGAGCAGGTCATTGGCTTGTTTTACCCCCTCTATCGCTGAATCTATTTTTTCCTTAATCTCAGGAACTGATGCCACCGCAGCATCCCGGACCTGAACGAACGCATCCAGGTGTTTGTCTAATTCTGCTATTTGATGTTGATTAACTTCCAGTACCGACTTGAGGCTGTTCATATTTTGTGGAATTGTCTGGGTGTGCTCAGTTATCTTGGAAACTGATGCTTCTGTTTCAGAAATCGCCTTCACCCCTAAAGCATATTTATCCTGCATTTCAATCAGTTGGTTTTTGTAATTTTCCTGCCACTCTACAAGTTTAAAGACAGCCTGGTTCAGCTCTTCAAAGTTTTTACCAAATTGCTCTGTCAACTTTGTATTGAAGTCCTGTATTACATTATTTAATGCTTCGACGACTTGCTCTGTAGCTGATTTCGACATGAGTTCAGCAAAGCTGTCGAGTTTGTCCCACAGCAGTTTTTGAAATTCATTTAACTGAACCTCCTTCTGGGCGCTATGTTCAACTATTTGCTGTATTTGATTTCGTAAGGCAGTAATTGAGTCTGTGTTATTTTTATCCGAGTTTTGGATGCTCTGGTTGATACTTTTTGATTCTGCCAAACTCATTGACATTACTTCATAAATATCGCTGGCATCAACAGCATCCTTTCGATGCTCCTGATTTGCATCAGCACTCTTTCCTACACTGGATTCGATTAGTTTATAAATTATGGATAACGTGAGACCGGCAATCGAAGTAATAAAAGCGGTTTTCATCCCCTCTAATAATGGTCCTATACTTCCATCAATGTCGCTGGTGTCGAAATTTAGTAGACCGGCTACAATCCCTAGGAAAGTGCCGAATATGCCAAGTGAAGTGAGTAATGTCGGCGCATAGTTCGTATATGCTTCATGTTTTCCAGTTCGCTTAAAGTGAACTGCATAAGCGAACGAAAGTACGAGTGTGAGAAATATTCCGTCCGTAAGATATTCAGGTTGAGCGGTTCTCAATCCCATCTCAAAAAAGCTTGAGAGCATCAGTTATTCCTTATTCAGATACATAGGTTAAAGCGGGTATAAAGTAACACCGAAGGTTACTAGAATGGCTTATGTGGAGTCCATAATTATCCAGAGGGTAAGTCAAAAAGTTATATCACGATCTCATCTACGCCTTAGAAATACCGTTACGGGTGACTATCAGGAGCTATAGTTGGCAAAATAAAACTGAGCCTTTAAATCAAGAGTTTGATCTTCTATTTAGTTGTCATTATTGCTCAGGTTGCGGACTTTACTAAGTTCAGTTTGGACCGACTAGTGGGGAGCTGTTCACGTCACCCCTATAGTCTGGCCAAACCAGGTCAAGTTGCCGTTCTGTGAGCCGTTGCTGATTTTACTGACTGGATAATGCACATATGGAAAGAATAAATTTAGTTTTCCAATGAAGGACAAAGAATGTTCCTCAATTCTTCGTGATGCAATGGAACAAGTGACAGACGTTTGCAGCCTCCAATCTCATTAACACGCTTTATTATTCTTTCATTTAACTTTGTTTTTAAATCTTCCGATTTGTCGAGTATCCTAGATATGATGAATGCGTCAGTGTTAGTTATTAGCCAATAGATATCTTTTTCGTAATCACCTTCTTTGATGAAAACAGAAAACTCTTTATCACATTTGTGAGCTTCAATTTTAAGCCTTGCTAACTCAAGATAGTACGAAGCGATATAAAAACTACTGTTATTGTCATAGAGATCGCCATAAATTTTGTGAAGATAACCATAATGAAATAAATAGAATACATACCATTTAGGTGGTAAATCGTTAAAGCCTATGCCTGTCATTTCGGTTACAGATGCTTTCACGTCTTTCTTTAGTTTTATTTCAACGTCTGACAATTCTGAGTTGTTTTTCTTATTCCCCGTATACGACTTCCAAGCAGGAATGATTTTATCTGTAATAGGGGATATGGCACTGACTATTCTTTTTTGTCTTTGTTCCATTTCAGCCCCTTTGGGGCCGATAGCTTTATCTAGCTCTGGGAATGCGGAAACTTTATTGTTGAAAGCCCAAATAGCGAAAGCAGTGAGGGACAGAAAAGCTCCTAACACCCCTACGCCCAAGAAAAATTTTTTTAGTTTGGGATGTTCACCTTCTTCTATGAAAGAACCAAGCTTAGAAACAATTGTACTGAAAAATTGAGAGAGAGATTCCATGAACCGCCAAATACCGTTTAAAAAAATATCTTATCACGCTCAGGTGAAATGAAAACCCTTTTTCACGTTGGAATCTCTCACTAAAATCAATTAAGACATCAGATATTCCTTAAATCTCTCGAATACATTTTGTATTTTAGGGGGTTTCTTACCATCAGGTCCGTTACCAATTTCCTGATATTGTGGCTCATCAAAGACTTGGCTTGTTGCGGTTATAGTGAAAAGAGAGATTGATAATATGATTGCTAACTTGAATTTGTTGGCGTTTAACTTTGTTTGAATTTTGGCCAACTTTACATTTTTTGATTTCATGTCCATATACCTAGATATTACTATCCGAGTTAAGTTAAATATTAAAAACAAACCTTTATCAACCATGTACCCAAATCTTCTAATCAAATACAGATTTAAAGCAGTGGCGAAAAGGTAGCCCATTAAAGGTGATGTAAAAATATCAGTGAGGATCTTGTCCCACATTAACAACCAAGCACTTCCTCATGACCCCATACAACAAACATCACAACACTTTCGTGCCAAACCATCAAAATAGAGAATATTGCAATGGCATTCGTGTTCAACACAAGAAAAGCACAAAATACTGGAGGGCGTGTTACATGCACGACACGCCCAACAACATAAGAAATAATACCACAAGGGGGGCAAAAAGTGGTAGCCGAACCACATTTCGTGTTAAAAATATGTAAATTCTCTGTTCTGTAAACCTAAATCATTGAAATATAAAAGGATTAATTTTGACCTGAATATGGCATTGCTTACATATTTGTGAGATATTTCGTACAAAGGTCAAAATGCATTCTATTTAGGAGGCCAAAAAATCTCACCTTTTTTAGTATCTAGCATATCAAAATTTCCCTCTTTTTTTTCAAACGAAAATCTATCTACCTAATTTGTTTGTTATTGTGGTCTAAAGAAACTTTATCTAAATCGCACCGGCCGTTAAATGAGGAAAAAGAGGTGCGAATCAAATTAGCACGCAGATGTCTTTGAATATATATGAACTTAGACTTATTCAATTACTATTCTTTTTTGACCACTAGTGCTTGTATATAGTGACGCCTTACTATTCGGTCGGTAATCTTTTTGAGTGAAGAATTACTAAGCCTTCTTTGGGATTCAATCCAATAACTTCGCATATTTTTACATACTCAAGCACATCCATCCTTCGCTCGAATTGTTCAATTTTAGAAACATACGAAGAGTTAGGAAAACCAAGGCGCTCCGAGAGTTCCTTCTGTGAAATCTTTTTAAATTTTCTTTCTGCCATCAGCCAGCCAACCAGCTTTCTGTAGCGTTCATTGAATATGCTTTTCATGTTGAAAAACATATCGTTTCGATCAATATTATCGAAATTCGATAATTTAATCGGAATGCATCTGTTTTGGGACTCTCATAAATATCTCCTCGCTAGTCTCAATTGTTGTATTTCAAGGCCTGTACGGATGCGTGAACATTTCTTAATCAAAACGCAGGCACAAGTAATTAGCGTAGAAAAAGGAAATAAAAATGCACATTAAAGCTCGTATCGCTAACGTGGTATTTATTGGATTGCTCATGGTTGGGTGCGGTGGGGGTAGTGAAAGCTCAACATCGACAACTGAAACTCCTCCAACGGATACTGGTGGAAGCCCACCACCGTCCAATTCGCCAACAATACCAGATCCTATTCCAGATCTGGTTGTAACGATGAACAGCAATGCGTTTGAATTAAATGAACTCGACAGCGTTACAATTTCTTTCACGCACGAAGGTGCACAGGGGGAGCTATCAGTGTCTGTTGATTTCGGAGATGGGGCTTTTTCAGCATTGTTATCATCCGAGCAGTCAGTTGGTGAAGTCGATGGCAGCCTGACGCTTTCTATTGGTGAGCTCGAAAACGATGGCCAGGTGACAGCAAGCGTTGTGTTTACGGATGGCGAGGACAGAATTCAGGAATTCGATCTTCCCGTCACTCTTATCAATACAAGCGCACCTGACACCATTGAAGGTCTAAAACAGATTGCGCAGAACGCAGAAACATTCCTGACTCTGGAGCCGGAATCATTGCTCGTTTCCTATGCATCTCATCTGGCGGTCCTGATTAATCCAGACTTTGGTAGTGAAGAGCAACATCAGCTAATTGATGCATTTAACGCTTCCATTGACGATACCTTGTCAGCGCAGATCTTAAGTGACGCAAATGCATTTGAGCAGCTTCAGTCTGATTATCACGCGGGGACCATTAGAGAAACCGCGCTCTCAGAGGCGACGGTCCATCTGACGGAACGTCTCCAGACTTTTGCTTCACCATTATCTGAAAACGTTAACCAGGCGCTTCAGCAGGCCAATGGACTTATTCCTGAGATCTCACTTGATACTGTCAGATACAGCGAACAACTGGATATGTTGTCGTTATTTGTTGGTGATCCGGCGCTGGGACAATACGAGGGTGACACTTGGATCTTTAACGGAACCTATCAGTTCCTTGACCCCATCGTCTTCCCGTTCACGCAAACCTGCAACGCTGATTAAAAGGAGCCTGCTATGAAACAACGTATTTTATCCATTTTGTTGATGTCGGCCTCTTTGTCATCTTTCGCAAATACCAGTGACGATATTCGCCTGGTCGTCTCAACCGATACCTATGCTCAGAAGGAGCAGAGTGGATCAGCCTCTAACGAAAATACACAACAACATAATGTATGTATTGAGGATGATAAAGGTAATGAATCCTGGTGTGTGGCGCTGAAACACGCATCACGCAATGAAACTAATAGTTATCAGGGTGAAAAGCCGCTTCGGCAGCGTTTTTATCAGGTGGTTAACGTCGACGGGCATGGCCATTCGCCGGAGCAGGTTCGCATGCTCTTTGAAAAGAGCGGCCACTTTCAGACAGTTGAACTGGACGTCGTAGTTACGCAATTTGATGTCCCGGTTAACGACCCGTATTTCAATTACCAGGAATCATATTTCGGCTCGTCTGTGGAATATAATAATGGTTCTCATGTGATTGAAGCCTGGGCCGCTGAGGGTGAAGCACGAGGCCCCAGTGACATCATCGTGCTTGACTCTTCCTTCTTCGATAATGCTGATATTGTTTACGCCTCAGGTCGCTCGATGGTAACAGTGGGTGACCAGGTACGTAACAACACCCACCTGCCTCTCGAAGAGAGTCTTGAGTTTTGCACGGGGCATGGACTCGGCGTGGCTGCCGTTATTGGTGCAATACATAACAATGAAATCGGTCTCGCGGGTGTCATGCCCGAATCCAGGGTGCATGTTGCACGTATTATGGATTGTGGACTTGGAGTGTTGAGTGATACCGCTGCGGCTCTTCGTTACTTTGTGGGAGAGTCATTTGACGGCGTTGATCCGTATCAAGGTGAGCCAGGCATCATCAATATGAGCCTGGGCGCGGATGTTGGTCATTGCCCCATATTTATGCAGGACGCTGTTGACGTTGCGCTCGAAGCCGGGTTTACCATTGTTGCCGCTGCCGGAAATCACTCAAAAGATGCGATGAATAGCACGCCCGGTAACTGCGAGGGTGTTATTACCGTTGCAGCTATTGATGAAGCCGGTGAGTTGGGCGATTTCAGTAACTTCGGAGGAACCATTGATGTGGTCGCCGAGGGGGATTTCGTGCTGACCATGTGTCAGGAAGACGATATCGCGTGCTTTTTCCAGGGAACTTCTTTTAGTGCCCCTATTGTTGCCGGCGCGCTAGGATTCGTAAAACAACAAACCAATGCGGGCCACGACACGTTAAAGCTGGCATTGGAGCTCACCGCCAATACTCAAACACTTGGCGAGACATGCGCCGACGCGCATTGTGGTGCCGGACTTCTGAATATGAAGGGCATGCTGGACTTTGTCCGGGCCATAGGCAATGAAGAAACTAACTTCATCCGGTATACACTTGCCAGAGCCGACACTTGCGAGCAGACCTGGGCGGTCGATTACTTTGGAGTGGCAGGCGCGCTATGCGGTCTTTTTGATATCGCCATCATGGGTGACTATCAAATCCAGAACGGCTTCTACAGATTGGTTTCGTTTGACAAAGAGATGGCGTGGACACCTGAAAATGAAACCCTTGTCGCAGAGCTCACCAATGGCAAAGCACAGTTACGAGACCTGGATGCTGATAACAAAGACTATGCATTTCAGATTTGCCCGAATGGCGTCTGTAGGGAGGACTACATCGCACTGGATGCTTCAGCGGCCACACAGAGTAATAAACCTCAGGCCTGTCCCTGAACGACCAATGAAACCGGTATCGGCTCACGGTTAATCCCGTGAGTCGATTCTGGTTACTTTCAAATAAAAACCTTCAATTAGCACATTACTATTTCAACCAACCAAGTTAGAAGGCATCACCAATGAAGCTAAAGTACGCAATCCAAAACCCTATTTACGCACAACCATTCTGGCCTGTTTTCATATTCTTGTTTTGGTTAATTCCGCTTTTCCCGAAGATACTGATAAGTCTTTTCCGGGGAATAAAAGAAGACCAAAAAAAGGTTTACGAGGAAACCCGACAATATAAGGATGGGAGCGTGGAATTTCGTCAGACAACCGGGACAGGGGCAGGCTCTGCACTGCTGTTATTTGTCACCATATGGATGCTTCTCGCAGGACTTTATGAATTTGCACCGATTGTTTTTTATTATGTCACGCAAACTCCATTGAGCATGCTGTTTGCTCTTGGGTACGCGGCGTTTTTAGCATCAAGAAAGAAAAAGCTAATACTAGACTCACTTGATGAGTCCGAAGATGAAAGTTCCTGGTGGGGAAAGTTAAGCTGGCACTTCAAACTGTTGTTATTTCTGTCATGTGCCGCAACAGTTGCACTCATGGTGTGGGATGCAGGAATAGCGAGAAATTCGGCCTTTGTGTTGTGGGCAACAATAACGCCGCTCCTGGCGTTTGCTCTGGTACTGGCACCAGCATCGATAGCCATCAGTATTTTGACTGGTTACTTCAAAACCAATATCGTAAGTAAAAAAGATAAAAAAAATAAACCTAAGCTGATGACGATATCTATCCTCGTCATATTAATAGTTCCAATTTTGCTTCAGCTACGGTTTGTCTTTTGAGGTTTGTAAACTTCGATAACAAAATACACATCATATTCACAACGGCGTGTTCAGCATTAGTCTCGTCCCTCTTGTTGTAACTTACTTTAAAAGGTATTATGTCTATTACACTTTAAGGGACAATTAGAATTAACCAAAAAGATGGGAAAGGCGGTCAATTTCGGATATCACACATGTAAACTAGACAATGGTTTTGACTATATCGTTAAATGTATTCCCTTTAAAAGTCATAGTGGGAAGAATCAATGGCTAACGCAAGGTTTTTACTTCTGGACAGACTCCGATTATTGGGCTAAACGTTGGGGGAAAGAGGGAAATCGTGTTATTGGAAAATTTCGATTGGAACTTTGTTTCAAAAGCGAAGTATTAGATTTAGTAGGAAATGTCGACCATCAATTGGAATTTATTAGACTAAAAAAGTTAATTCTTGATAAACTTGGAAGCATTGGTAAAGATAGAGATGTAACAGTTAATCAAGTATTGAGTAAACTGAGGCAATCGACGGACGTATTCCCTTATTTGGCTGTTAAGGCTCAAGATAACAAAAAGATCGAAAATATTAGATTTGTAGACCCACATATCAATAAAGCAACGATGTCTATGCTAACCCGTCAACAGATATGTGTGTTCGAGAATGCAAGGGATAAAATTACCCTGTGCGGTTTTATTGAGCCAAATGATTACGCAAAAAAGATGCCTATATCATAAAGGAGATTATTCATGTTGAGTTTAACAGAGCGCTTGTTGCTGCTAGAAAAAGAGTTGTCAAAAGTTACCCCGGAGGAACTGTACAGTGAACTACAAAGCTATGAAGCTGTAGGTCCGTTAGCATACAACTTCCTTGAGGAAACAAAGAATGGTTCCGTAAACATTTATGACAACATATTAAATAGCATAGATAGTCGTGTTGACGTACTAAAAGTGAATTATGTTCAATATGGCGGAGCCTGTTTTAGTACCTCTGTCAATGACCATTTCTATGACTCTTCGCTAGCGGCTTAGCAATGAATATTCAACTTTATGCGAATAAAGCAGTCGGATTCAACTTAATAAGAAGAGATGAAATTGATGAGTTTGAAAAGCTTGAAGAATTTGGTTTTGATTATAAACCAGTGTTCGATGATGAGTGTTCATTCGAGTTTAGAGTTTTCTTCAGAATTAGGTTGAAGGTAAATGAAACACACTTGTTGTTGATGGAATATGAATCCACATTTAAGCTGGAAGAAGCTGTAGATAATAATTTTATTAATTCTCACTTTCCTCATGTAAATGCGCCAGCAATTGCGTTCCCTTACTTGAGAGCGTTTATTAGTACCTTGTTATTGAATGCAGGCTATGAACCGATAATGCTTCCCAGCATTAACTTTTCTGCATTGTACAAAGAAAAAGAAGCTGAAATATTAAAGGATTAGAGATTTTTAACAATTCAACAATACGATGTCACGTTCTTTGAGTATTCAGTTATCTGTCCATAATAGAATCATACCTCTCAACAAAAAAACGGGTATTCGTTTCGGTAACCAGTCCATGTATTTTACCTTGGTTGGCAAATACAACTAATTTTGCCATATCAATATAACGCGATAAGGTGGTAGCAAAGCTTTCGTGACACATTTGATTGCGAGCCACTTCGGCAACAGCAGAGTGCAATGCATCAGTGGCGTCATTGAGCAATTGCTCTTTTATGAACCTGATCATAAACATTGTGGGCTACCATGCCCTGGCATCATAAAACGAGATTCCTTCTCTGAATTTGTCGATTCGACTCATAGATATCTCCTTCGCCTCATTGGCTCTAGAGCTAACCATAGAAAGTGTCTCCGGATTACCACACTTATTTAGAAACAATATATTTGGTGGGCAAGTCAATACCTCCCTCTTGTAACAAGCCACATGATGAAAATTTTAGCCAAACACTCTTTGCTAAATTTACCATTATTCAGTATGTTAGATTGATTAAGTTTCACACTTTATTCAATCGTACTAGTGGCCATATGGAGCTATTAATATGGAAGTTATATTTATTGTTGTAATTGCAGTATTTTTTATCATTGCCGCTGCAAGAAAGAAAAAAGTGAAAACGGAGAATCAACACAAGGACGCGTCAATTACAATTCATCAGAAAGATAACATAAATCTTGATGTTGTGAATAAAGCCTATGAGTCAGCGAGGCAAAGAGAGCACAAAGCTAATGTCGAAAAAACTGATATACCGACTGTAACTCATTCAACCTCGGTTATAGAAAGTGCGAGTAATGCCTCTCCTTCTGATGATGGACTAGCAACGTTTAACATTTTTGAAGACTCCTCTTATAAGGAATTGACTTTTACCGGCGGAAAAGTTGGGCAATGGCTTGGAAAAGACAAAATTGTCAAAGTCCAGGGGCGGGTACTAAAGCATTTTTTGTATGTTGGTGGACGCATGGAATCTTTGCGGGGCCATCACGCAGAACCAGCATTAATTAATTCAAACCTTCAGGCATCTAAACCCAGAGATCCTGAAAAGTTTACTGACTTTTATACTGACGAGTCTTTAGGGTATTGGCCAAGTTACAGTCATTTGTCCAGGGAGTGCAGAGGCTCATATCTCGACTGGCTAGCCACTGACAGAAACGCACCCAATACTCCGATTGGTTTTGTATTTCTTTATTTTTATGGTTTCGAACGCTTTGTGATCGGAAATAGCAAAAAACCGAAGGTCGAGGGAAGAGAGTACGGACAAATCTTTGACGAAGTACTGAGACTCAACACTACATTCAGTCACAACCGTTCATTTGCGTCGTACTCTGCAAATTTTTTAGAGTTGATGTACTTAACCATGCCTGAGCTATTTGAGCATCGAAAGTCTGAATTACCCAAAACCCGTCATTCATTGCTGTTCAAGATCCGTCTAGCTGAGCAGGTCACTGAGTCACAAAAAGTTGATGCGGAATTAGCACTTGAATGGATTAAAAATAACGAACTATATCGTCCCAAAACCGCCGCCAGGCGATGTGAAAGTGAATTCGATACATTATTTAAAATGTATTTTAGTAAAAAATACCCAGAGGGTATGCCAGTAAAGCCCAATAAAACGAAACTCAGTGCCGCTTATCAACCTGCCAGCGGGGGCATACCGACAGCAACGATTATGTTAGGTGGATTGCCTGACCCAAGTATTTTAAAAGGCCCGATAAATAAACTCATACCGTTTGCCGAAAAGTGCTGCGATGAACTTGCAGGATATAGTCGCTATTTGGGGAAAGCAGATACCAGTAAAAATGATTTGCCTGCACTTATGTTACTGCCACCGGCGCTGGCCGCAGAACAATCATCTCCACTACTCGACAAATTCAAGGAATGGGCAGATGATATTATTACGAACCACGATGGCGTTGCAGATGTTGGTGAATTCTGGTCTCAGACGGGCCTGCCGATCCCAAAAGCGATCAATAAAAAAGAAAGTGAACTCATTTATAGTTTGGCAAATTTTGCTGATGTTGGTGTTGCCCCCGATCTGCGGTACCACCACGCAAAACTGAAGTTCGATGGAAAAATAGTGTTGTTCTCACCGGCACATGAATCTGACTTTGCACCTTCTCACGCTTTTAATAAGACGGGAGTTGCGCTAAGACTTGGGGCCATGGTCGCAACGATCGATGGGCATGTTGATGAATCCGAGAAGATTGCGCTGCAACAGCTAATTGAACAGGAAGACAAACTAAATGCAACGGAAAAGCGATCACTGCATGCTTATCTGAAATGGCGGCTGGTAACTTCTTCTGACAATGCGGGCCTGAAAGCGCGCCTTGAAAAGCTCAATGCCAGCGAAACTGAATTTGTGAAGCGTTTTATCCTTTCAATCGCGCTAGCCGATGGCAACATCGACAACAGAGAAGTTAAGCAAATTGAAAAGCTCTACACTCAAATCGGACTCGATAAAGAAACGGTTAGCAGTGATATTCATCAACTAACGACCACCTCGCATAAAACAGAAGCCAAAGAGAGTAAAAGCACCGCGTCTTTCGTGCTCGATGAAGCCATTCTTGCGGCCCACGAGCATGATACTTCACAAGCCAAAAGTATGCTTGAAGAGATATTCACTTCGGAAGATGATGAGCCTGAAAGTGCTGAGGACGACATCAATATCACAAGTAACGTGGAAAATGGTCTTGATGAGCCACACAACAAGCTCTTTGGAAAACTTTGTACTAAAGAGCAATGGAGCAGAAGTGAAGTCGCAGAATATTGCGCTGAACTCAATCTGATGATTGATGGTGCGATTGAGACAATTAATGACTGGTCGTTTGACATTGTCGATGCCCCGGTCATTGAAGATGATGGTGATATTTACGTCGACCAGGAAATAGTGGAAGAAATAAGGGAGTTAGAACAATGAGTGCCAAGAGAATTCGCGCCAAAGAACGTGACGCAATAATTCAGTCATTAAAATCAGGTGTCACGCCAAAAGTCGGGATCCAGCATATCCAGGTTGGACGTGGTAATGAGCTTAAAGCCCTCATTCAGGATATTGAACGTGTCTCCGAAGGTGGCTCGGCCTTTCGTCTTATTATTGGGGAATATGGCTCCGGAAAGACGTTTTTCTTGAGTGTTGTCAGAGCTGTTGCATTAGAGCGAAAGTTAGTCACTGTCAACGCTGACCTGTCCCCCGACAGGCGGATCCACGCCTCTTCCGGTCAGGCAAGGAACCTGTATTCCGAGCTTATGCGTAATATGTCGACGCGAAACAAGCCTGATGGAAATGCGCTCACCAGTGTTGTCGAAAAATTCATTACTGAAGCAAGAAAAGAAGCGGATTCCTCAGGTAAAGCAATTGGCACTGCTATCCATGACCGCCTTGCCGCGCTATCTGAGCTAGTGGGCGGATATGACTTTGCTAAAGTCATTGAAGCTTATTGGAATGGCCATGAAAGCGATAATGAAGAGCTCAAGTATAACGCTATTAAGTGGTTAAGAGCAGAATACTCAACCAAAACAGATGCACGCAGGGACCTGGGTGTTCGCAGTATCATTTCAGATGCTTCATTTTATGACTCCCTCAAACTAATGAGTCTGTTCGTGAGACAGGCCGGATATGAAGGGTTATTAGTAAACCTGGATGAACTCGTAAACCTTTACAAACTTAACAGTACTCAGGCGCGTGTCTCTAATTACGAGCAAATTTTAAGAATATTAAATGACTGTCTTCAAGGTTCAGCGGAGCATCTTGGATTTTTGCTCGGGGGTACACCAGAATTCCTGCTGGATCCGAGAAAGGGCCTATACAGCTATGAAGCACTACAGTCTCGACTGGCAGGGAATACATTTGCCAAGAAAGCAGGAGTGATAGATTACTCCTCCCCGGCGCTACACCTGGCGAGTCTGACACCTGAGGAACTGTATATCCTGCTTAAGAATTTAAGACACGTATATGCGTCAGGTGACGAAAGCCAATATCTTGTGCCTGATGAGTCTCTCAAAGCGTTTTTAATGCATTGCAGTAAAACAATTGGTGACGCCTATTTCAGAACGCCACGCAATACCATTAAGGCGTTTTTGGACATGCTTGCGGTCATCGAGCAAAACCCTTCAGTATCCTGGGATAGTCTGATCACTAAAGTTGATATCGAAGAAGAGAAACCATCCGATCTTGAACTTGATATCGCTGATGAAAACGATGGACTCGCTGACTTTAAGTTATGATCGATGCACATGAGAAACTCGATTTCCGTGTACAGCAGTGGATCTTTCGCCAGGGCTGGGACAGGCTAAGAGAGATCCAATGTCTATCTATCGACCCTATTTTATCCGGTAAAACGGATGTCTTGATCAGTGCATCAACTGCGGCCGGTAAAACCGAGGCGTTTTTCCTTCCGGCCATCAGCACCATTCTGGATGATGATGACGGTGTCGGGATCCTTTACGTTAGCCCTTTGAAAGCATTGATCAATGACCAGGACCGAAGGCTGGAAAGTTTTGCTGATTTGCTCGATATTCAAGTTACGCCTTGGCACGGCGACAGCCCTCAGGGACGCAAATCACAACTCAAGCGCAAACCGTCAGGTATTTTGCTGATCACACCAGAGTCATTGGAGTCGATGCTGATCAGGGATAGTGGCTGGGTTAAATCCGCGTTTATCAATCTGAAACATATTGTCATCGATGAATTTCATGCGTTTATTGGTACAGAGCGTGGATATCACCTTCTTTCATTGTTAAATCGACTGGAGCATCTGCTCGGAAGATTAAATCGCCCCATACCTCGCACAGCTCTGAGTGCAACTCTTGGAGAGTTAGACAAAGTCCCAGCATCATTGCGACCCAATAAGTCGTTGCCATGTAAAATAGTCCGGCAAACTCAATCATCTTCGTCATTGAAGATGCAGGTAAAAGGTTTTATCGAAGCGCAGCCAGATACACTCCCCACAAAAGATGCAGAATATGCGGTCTGTGAAGATTTATATAAAATCTGTCGTGGTGGTAATCATCTGATTTTCGCCAACAGTCGCACACGGACTGAAAACATAGCAAATACGCTTTCTGAAATGTGTGAATCACATTCAGTTCCGAATGAGTTTTTTCCTCATCACGGCTCGTTGTCAAAAGAAATGAGGGAATCACTAGAGTCCCGTCTTCAAAAAGAGCAGTTACCTACCTCCGCCATTTGCACTATGACACTTGAACTAGGGATTGACATTGGCAAAGTCAATTCAGTTGTGCAAGTGACAGCGCCTCATTCAATTGCAAGTTTGCGACAGCGAATGGGCCGGTCAGGGAGAAGGGGCGGGGCAAGTATATTGAGAATGTTCATAACAGAATCAGAAATTACGGCTGACTCGAATATCGTGGACAATCTCAGGCTTGAATTGGTGCAATCACTGGCGATGATCAGATTGTTAGTTGGAAGTAAGTGGTTCGAGCCTGCTGATACGAGTCTTTACCATTTTTCGACACTGTTGCATCAGGTACTCGCGTTAATCGCTCAATGGGGCGGCATTCGGGTAGAGCAAATTTACACACTGCTCTGCAAAGAAGGGCCCTTTCAACAAGTATCTGTGGGTCAATTCAAATCCCTGCTCTCACACATGGGAAAGACTGAGCTGATCACTCAGGTGGGTAGTGGTGAACTCGTGCTTGGACATATCGGTGAAAAAATCACAAATCACTACACTTTTTATGCCGTATTTAAGACGCCTGAAGAGTATCGGATTGTTGCCGGTACCAAAGTCCTTGGTACCTTACCGATAGACAGTCTGATACTTGAAGGTCAGCACATAATATTCGCAGGAAAGCGTTGGAAGGTCGAGCAGGTAGATACGGAGAGAAAATTGATAAGTGTAGTTCGTGCTAAAGGCGGCAAGGCTCCTAAATTTGGCGGTTCGGGCATGTCAGTTCATGATGTAGTTCGTCAGGAAATGTTCAAAATCTTGTGTGAGGGGGACTACAGAATTTCAGTAGGAGAGCAAAAAATTGATTTTGCTGACCCTGTAGCACAAGCTCTGTTTAGCGAGGCTGCCAACTATTTTCAGAGTCATAACCTGGCTAACATTAAAATGCTCCAGACAGGCAGCGCAGTGTCAATATTGCCATGGATGGGAGATAAAGTGGTAAATACCATCGTGGCAGCCCTCATATCAAAAGGGTTTGGTGCAGGGGCTTTTGCAGGAGTCATCGAGGTTGAGAAAGCCAAGTTATCTGAAGTACTTCCCGCACTCGAAGAGTTTGCCTCAGATGAAACGGTTACCGCTCATGACCTAGCATTAGTTATTCCCGAAAAGGCGACAGACAAGTTTGATGATCATTTACCAGAAGACTTGTTAACGGAAGGGTATGCGAAGAAAGCATTTGATGTAGATCGAACGCGCACGGTGCTTAAAAACATGATTAAACTTCAGAGCTGAGTATTTAATAGGTGAATGAAAAATCCCATCGATAATATAGCCAGATGTCGGGGAAAGGGTATTCCCTTAATAATGTGGACTGATATCTATATATCGTTTATATTTTGTACCGGCAGGTAGAGGAGTTTGACTTTCAAAAACTGTTTTGCAGGTGATTTCTTAAACAATTAGTTTTCATATTAGTCGAACAAATTCTGCGGGCCTGTACTCCGTTTTTAACTTCTGAAATTACTTTTCATGTAGGACTGACAATGCAAAATATGGAGAAATATTATGGTTTTAAAGTAAAACTGACAGATAAATTAGATCCAGTTGGATTTGAACTAATTCAAAGTAGTGTTGGCGCAAACCTAGCTTCGAGCGGTATCGATATAAACGATTTTTATGCTTACTTTCATCAGATGATCATCTTCCCCAATGAGAGTCATTTCGGTTTTGATGGTGGATTGGAGCGCAGAGTATCCAAGATAACACTTGAATTCAACGTGAATAAACGGCAGAGAGAAAATGGGCAAATTAAATTTTTCAACTTCGTATATAAGCCAAATGAAGAACATAGAGTAGTGCCGTACTATTCCACCGATACTGTAGGTTATATCATCCCAGCTGATATCTTCTCCAATGCACATCATTTCCAAAACTCACTTGTTGTTTTCATCCACAAATCACTAAGAAGAACTGAATACAAAAAGATAAAAGCATCAATATCTGCGTCCCCAACAGCAGAATTTGAACCTTTTGTGGTTAACAAAGCTAATGTTAAAAGCGTTACAGAACTTGACGTAAAGTTTAGAAAACAAATCCAACTACACTTGCCTTTTGATGACCAATACGAGGAATTAAAAATGAAAGATACGCCAACAACAAATATTTTCAATATACAAAATGCTGGAGCTGTAGGACCAAATGCTAAGGCGGAGAACTTTACAAATAATAGCTCTGAATTGGTGAACTCCGAGCTCGTAAGAGAATTGATATTTCTTCTCAAAGATGCCCAATATGATATCGATTTTCCATCTAGTGACAATAACCTTATCTCTAATGCAATTGAGGCTGCGAACTCGGGTAATGAAGGTTCTTTAAGAGACAATTTATCGAAAGTTTCTAGATGGACCTTAGATAAGGCAGAAAAAATAGGAGTTGCTGTTGCTGCTGGGGCAATAAAAGCCTATAGCGGGTTTTAGTAATTACGTGCGATTGTTGATTAGTAGTTGCCAAAAATGAATTTAAAAAATTAACGCTACATATTAGATAAACCCATCCAATATATCTCTATTTGATTAGTTAAGGCGCGGAATTAAGGTGCTCGAAAATTAACCTAATCTGTCGGGTTGGTGAATTGGGGCTCAATCAAATTTTACTTCCCCTAGTGTTCCAAAAAGCACCTTCCTTTTCTGTTTCTCTCGAATGACATTACTATTTTTGCGACCGTTTTTATCCCAAGCCCAGTAAAGCATCTAAAGCTACTTGGAGGAAATTTATGTTTATCGTCTGGAAATTTTTATTTTAATAGTGGTTTGAGTGAATAAATTACGTTCGCAATTGCATCTGCATTGGCATTATTTCCATCCCAAACGTCATGTATCGCACTTTTAATATTATTTGGAATATCCTTTTTACGATAATTTAATATAACTTCATGTACTCTTCTGGCATTTCGAGTGTACCGAACCCCTCTCTTTTTATTCACCCAGTCGCTTAACTGCGATTGTGGTACACCAGCCAGCTTGCTTAGTTGGTTTATACTCATTCCTGTATCATCCACGAAACTCTCGATCTCACTTACTAGAGTGCTCAATGACAAATTCACTCCTCCTCCGTTGTAATAATTGTTGATATTTTTTTTAAATAAGATAATATAAGATAACTTAAGCGTCAATCAATCAGATGTGCAGCAAATGAATTTTGGGGCTAACTAAACAATTAATGTGAAAATATTTTCATTATTCTTTGTTTGTGCTAGTTTTATTATGGTTTCGTTGAGTTTGTTTTTGTTCCAAAACCAATACGTTACATTCATTGTGGTGGTTAGTATCGGTTTTGATATAGCGGAACGGCTTCTATGCTGCTAATATTAAGGATTGATTTGTCTGATTGGTGTCGCGTTTTATCGGTGTAAAACGTTGATTCGCGTCTCAAGACTAAAAGAGGAAAGTGTATGTCGTTGGTTACAGATTTTGAATTGAAAGCTCGTCGTTCAGCAGGTTTATCTGTTTTGAATGCTTTGAGAGTTACGATTGAGACTGATGACTTGGCAAATTTCTCAGAAAGTAAAGTTCAAGTTCTTAAAGATGCCTTTGAGTTCAGTAAAACTACAGAATTGAATGATAAGATGGTGTCGTACAATTTTAGAAGCGCACCTTTAAGTCAGAATTCATCAATTACGATTTCCGATGCATTAGTTTCAGCTTTAAGGGAGTTGTCTGAACATAAACCTGAAAGATTCTTGGCATATTTTACCGCCTTCCAATCTATAGTCGACCAATTTGATACTGAAGAGCATCAGGAATTAACCCCTGAGGACCGTCAGAATGCAATTGAGTTGATAGAGAAATCAATGTTGATTCTTAATTCCGCTAAAACTAAGTCCAACAAATCCAAACTCGACAAGTATTTAAAATCTAACACAAAGCAAGGATTTATACATGTCGCGGGAGCTGCTGTCTGAAATAAAAGGTCAACGAGTTAAGTCTTTAAATACACTGCTCGTTTCATTAAAGGAACACCAAGTAGATCCTCGGTTTAATCCTGTGTTCGAGTTTATTTCAAAAGAGATAAATGATGCGGAGAGGCAAGATTCCTGCCTTTTTTCAACAATTACGTTACTTTCAAAAGTTGAAGTTTATTCCCAATTTGTAAGGATGCTGAAAAGCG
>NZ_JAJEWQ010000008.1:0-69163 GCF_020687805.1 Planctobacterium marinum
TGGTTGCGAATCAGTATGTGGCCCCCCGCACGGACACGGAAAAGCTGCTGTGCGAGATTTGGTCCGAGGTGCTGGGTGTCGACCAGGTTGGGGTAGAGGACAATTTCTTTGCGCTGGGCGGGCACTCCCTGATTGTCGTTCAGGTGGTTTCCAAACTGAAGAACCAAGGCATCGATATCAATCCTGCGGCATTATTCACACATCCCACTATTGCTGAACTGGTTCAATTGATTGACCTCAGTGCTCCGGAACAGCACCAAGAATATATTGTCCCAGAGAACCTGATAAGCACAGATGGGCAGAAACTGACACCGGAAATGCTAACCTTAGTCGATCTGTCTGAACAAGACATCCAGGTCATTGTGGATAGTGTTGGTGGTAGCACAACGAATATTCAGGATATTTATCCGTTAGGTCCTTTACAGGAAGGCATCTTGTATCACCATATCCTCAATCCTGAGAGTGATCCTTATGTTATTCCCCATGTTTTCAGATTAGACAACCAACAAATGGCCAACAGTTTTATTGACGCTATGCAATTTGTGGTGGACCGCCACGATACGTTGCGCAGCGCAATTTTGTGGCAAGGGTTGTCAAAGCCGGTGCAGGTGGTGTTGAATTCCATCAAGCTCAGTGTAGAGCGCAAATGTTTTGATTCAATGGAACAAAGTCAGCATTACGTATCTCACCTGGCTGCGCCCGAAAATCAGCATGTTGAATTGACACTTCCACCGTTGGTTAAGGTTCATCTTATCACCAATGACTCATCTGACTTTGTGTATGTCGTATTGCAGTTTCATCACATAGCAACAGATCACATGGGTATTGAAGTCATTAAGAGAGAATTGACCTCATATTTTGCCGGGCAACAAGATGCACTCCCGCACCCTGTGCCATATAGAAATTTTATTGCTCAAGTTCTGGCAAATTACGATGCTGAAAAAGCGAGTACCTACTTTACTCAGATGCTGGATGATTTCAGTGAAATAACGGCACCATTTGGCGTATTAAATACCAAAGTGGATGTCGCTACTATCACCGAGCTTAAACAAACGTTACCCATTGATTTGTCAGATAAAATAAATGCGCTTGCACAGTCGTTACAGATGAGTAGTGCTGCTGTTTTTCACCTGGCATTTGGCTGGGTGGTGGCGGCGTGTTGTGGCCGTAATGAAGCCCTTTTTGGAACTGTTCTATCCGGGCGACTTCAAGGGTTTGAAGCCTCAGACACTATGGTGGGGGTTTGTATCAATACACTGCCTGTCAGGGTCAGTTTTGATGGGCAAAGCGGTGCTGCACTGTTGCGAACGGTAAATCAGGCATTGTTATCGCTGTTGAACCATGAGCAAACCCCGTTATCGGTGGTGAAAAAGTGTGCCATGACGCCTGCGGAAAGCCCGCTTTTTACTGCGATTTTGAATTACCGTCACGGGGAAAAACAGGACGCTGAAGCAACTTCGGATGAAGGCGTTCTGCCGATTAGTGGTCATGAACGAACAAGCTATCCTATTTATATGGCGGTTGACAAACTTGGCGATGACTACGCCTTGGAGCTTCAGGTAGCTTCTGATATTCAGGCCAATGATTTAATGGAGTACATGATCAATGCGCTGCAAGTCATTGCTCAGCTTGTAAGTTCTGATAGTAGCAAACCTCTCGTTGAACAGTGCATAGTACCAACAGTACAGAGTGACAGGATACTATCATCATTGTCATCAGGTGAAGAGTGCAAGGTAAACGCCAACAGTGTACATGGTTGGTTTGAAGAGCAGGTTGAGCAACACCCTGATAAGATCGCACTGGTCTATGAACAACAATCATTAACTTACAAAACGTTAAATCTAAGAGCTAACCAACTCGCACATAAACTGAAAAACCAATTTGAAGTAGGTCACAATGATATTGTAGCCGTTGCTCTTGAACGTTCTTCAGAATTGTTAGTGAGCTTGCTTGCTGTCATGAAAGTCGGTGCCTCATATCTGCCTCTGGACCCTTCATATCCAGCAGACAGAATTACCCATATGATTGAGGATGCACGTCCAGTACTCACTATCACTGACAATGCGCATCACGCCACATTTGCTAACCATCGCACACTATTGATGCCCTTATCCGAGGACAACAATGCGTTAATGGATGAAAACCTCGCGTTGCCAGTAAGGCCAGATGCCGTTTGTTACGTTATTTATACTTCTGGCTCTACCGGTCTGCCTAAAGGTGTAGAAGTGCCGCTCAGTGGGGTGGTTAATTTCTTGAACTCCATGAGTCACACACCGGGAATAAGTGGAGATGACAGACTGTTGTCTCTGACCACAGTGTCATTTGATATTTCCGTGTTGGAACTTTTTTTACCCTTAGTAAATGGCGCGACTGTTGTTCTGGCGAGCGACAGGCAACACACAGACCCTGTGCAAATTGCGGATTTACTGGAGCAACATGACATTTCAATGATGCAGGCAACGCCATCAAGGTGGCAAATGCTCATGGAATCAGGATGGCGTGGTAACACTAATCTGAAGGCTTTGAGCGGCGGGGAACCCTTAACTAAAGCTCTTGCTGATAAATTACTCAGTAGTGTTTCGGAACTATGGAATCTCTATGGGCCAACGGAAACGACGATTTGGTCTGGAGTATCAAAAGTGGTTGATAACTGTCAGTTAAAAACTAAGCCTGTTGGGCAACCTATTGATAACACTTCATTTTATGTCTTAAATCAGTATTTGCAATTGGCTCCTCAGGGGGTGATTGGTGAGCTGTATATTGGTGGTCACGGTGTGGCAAATGGGTATTTGAATAGACCTGAATTAACCTCTGAGCGTTTTTCTGATGACCCTTTTAGCCGACAAGCCAACGGAAAAATGTATAAAACAGGAGATCTGGTCAGGATTAATAAGGCTGGCCAAATCGAGTTTCTTGGACGCAATGACAATCAAGTGAAGCTCAGAGGCTATAGAATCGAATTAGGAGAGATAGAAGCGGCACTGGAGCGGATTTCAGGGGTTGAGCGCGCGGTGGTTATTTTGAACACGGAATCGTTTTCAGTACCAACCCTGGTAGCCTATGTACACACAAGTGAAGAGCCCCTGAGTGCTGAGAAAATGCGCAAACGACTCACACGTGAGTTGCCCAACTTCATGGTGCCTAATCACGTGGTTAATGTTGAGCACTTTGCTTATACTCCCGCCGGAAAAATTAATCGAACGCAACTGCCTGAGCTGGATGAGGCACTTGTGCGCACTGCTGTGCAACAGCCTGAGACTGAGGTGCAGCAATTGTTGTGTGAGATATGGAAGGACTTGCTTGGCGTTGAGCAGGTGGGTATTGACGACAACTTTTTTGCACTGGGCGGTGATTCAATTTTAGCCATTATGTTGGTGTCCAGGTGTCAAAGTAAAAACTTATACGTACCACCGAGTATTATGTACGACTTGAATACTGTCCGTGAGTTGGCCGGTAGAGTTGAATACCGCGAAGACGGCGGTGCGGACAACGAGTTTGAAGAGGTCTCGGGAGAAATGCCTTTGTTACCTGTTCATTACGATCGTATGGCTGTGCCCTCATTTGAGGCAGTACAACAATTCAACATGTCGTTGATGTTTGAGCCACCGAAAGAATTCGAGCAGAAGCATTTGCTGCCTATAGTGAATGCCTTATACGTGAAGCACGACGCCTTGCGCATAAGATTTTCTGATGAGGGAGCAGGGTTGCGGGCGAGTTATTGTGCACTGACCGATGAGCTGGTTAACAGTAGTGTTGAAACGCTGCAGTTGAGTGAGGTGCAATGCAATGAGGAATTCGTCAGTCTGGAGTGCCAACGTATGCAGGCCGAGATGGATTTGGAAAATGGGCCACTGTTCAGAATGGTGTATTTTTCAGGAGAACATTACCGAAGGCTATTTATCCTGGTTCATCACGCGATTATGGACAGCTACTCGTGGCGAATCATGGTTAACGATCTGGAGGTGGCTTATCGTCAATTGCGGGCTAGTCAGTCAGTGCAATTGCCTGGTCCAAGCAGTTCATATCAGAAATGGGCGAAACAGCTCGCGGAATTGGCAAACAGCGGAACTTTCAACAGCGATCTGGAGTATTGGTTAAAAGTAGCGGGTAGTGATGTTAAACCGATAGCAAAGGACTACCCTGTACCTAAAGCCTTAGTGGCGAGTACCCGTTATTTGTCAGCGTCACTAAGTAAGGAAGAAACTACGCACCTGTTGCAGTCTTCTCTGGCCAGCTATGATGTACAGATAAACGAACTGCTTTTAACCTGCGTTTATGCCGCCATAGCCGAGTGGACGGGCGATAATCGAGTCCTTCTTCAAATGGAAAGTCACGGGCGAGAAGCGCTTTTTGATGACGTCGATTTATCACAAACCTTAGGCTGGTTTTTGGCCAGCTATCCATATATACTCAGCTGCGACAGCTTAGATTTAGCTGCTATCATGGATACCATCAAACAGCAATACAAAGAGATTCCGTCTAATGGGATTAGCTATGGCGTGCTCAGGTATCTAGCTGGTCACGATGAAATTTCCGTATTTGATAGCAACTCTCCGTCACAGTTTGTATTTAACTATTTGGGGCAATTTGATCAAACCTTTACTTCGCAGAGTGAGTTTAAACAAGTTGATCAACCCATGGGGGATACCATTAACGGTGAATTGATGCATCGACCTTATCTCCTGAGCTTGCAAGGTAGCATCAACAATGGTGAGTTGAATTTCAGACTTGATTACAGTGATGAGCAATTCAAGCCTGAGACAATGCAGCACTTTGGAGAACTATTGATGAAGACGCTTCGTCGGTTAATAGCCTCAACAACTGAATTGCCAGCAGATGCAGTTCAGTCAGTTGAATGAGCTGCAAGCAATTAAAAAACGATTAATGTGCCCACAAGGTTGAAGTGCCGATAATCGGGTATTGAGTACCAGGCATTATAGATTCTGCCAAGGTGTCGCTCCTACAGAGAGCGACACTGATGTGCCGAATTTGGATTGTTAATAATTTGGCTAGTTAGAATTTGGCATTGAAACCGCCGTCACCAGGTAAGCGTTATTTATTGAGGTGACAACAAGACCGATTTAGTAAAACACATACATAAAAATTGATGTAATTATAATCAAAACATCGGGAGAAAGATGTGAAGGAAATAATAAAACTAACTGGTATTTCTAAGAAGTTTGAGACCGAATTCATGGAGACTCATGCATTGGACTCACTAGACTTAACTATCTATGAGGGAGACTATGTATCGATCTCAGGGCCTTCTGGGTGCGGAAAGTCAACCTTGTTGTCCATCATAGGGTTGTTAGACAGTCCAACCGAGGGAAGTTACATTCTCGATGGTGAAGATGTCACTACACTTTCTGTGAACCGTGAAGCTGAATTTCGAAACAAGAATATTGGGTTTATTTTCCAGTCTTTCAATCTGATAGACGACATGTCAGTTCACGATAACGTCGCCTTACCTCTGAGATACAGTTCAGAAGAACTAACTGAACAGCAGGTAAGTGAAAAAGTGCAGCACTATCTTTCCCTTGTTGGTCTGGAACATCGAGCAATGCACAAACCCAATCAGCTATCCGGGGGACAGCAGCAGCGCGTTGCGATAGCTCGAGCGTTGGTTAATTCGCCGTCCATATTATTAGTCGACGAACCGACTGGTAACCTCGATTCGAAAAGTGGTGATACCATCATGAAGTTGTTGGACGAATTAAACAAGAACGGTTCGACGATTTGCATGGTGACTCACGATACTACCTATGCCAGATACGCAAAAACTCAGCTGCATTTGCTGGATGGAAAAATTGTTGAGCAGAACGCCGAACCAGAACGTCAACTAGAGGTTGCAGTTTGATGAAGTTCCTTCTCACCAGAGCATGGCATAACGCCATGAAAAGCAGCAGCTTTCTCGCTGTAGTTGTGACCACCTTGGGGTTTAGCCTGAGTGCCTTGTTGTGTGTTTTAACTTTGGCATATCTGATTTTGGTTGAGCCTTTACCTTACCCAGATCAGGAGAAGCTCTATCGCGTTGATCACCACCTGACAAACCACGAAGGCAAATCAGAGATCAATGCATTTACCTATCCAGGTTTGGTTGATTTTTACAAAAATCAGACCGAGTTTAGCCTTGGTGCCATGGTGACCTATGGAAAAGATGTATTGACATCACTGCCTGAGCAGCCAACGTTAAACACGGGCTATGTAACGCCAGAATGGTTCCAACTATTGGGAACATCATTAGCTCTAGGTCGTGGATTCACAGAAGAAGAGGGGCTTGAGAGCTTCATTCCACAAGCAGTGCTTACACACAAAACATGGATGGATGTGTATGGTGGCGATTCTGAGATCCTCGACAAAACCGTTTCTTTCAGCGGTGTAAATTTTAAGGTGATTGGGGTATTACCCGAGACTTTTGTGGAGCCGGAAATATATGAAGTCGGAAGGCAGGTAGATATTTGGCTACCATGGGATTACAACCTGAGCTCAGGTATGCACTTTTTGTGGGGCAACATTAATCCTATGTTGATGTATGTTGGTCGCCTTGCTGAATCAGACCAAGGAGTGAAAGCCATAGAGCGTTCTGTATCTATGTATATTAACGATACATGGCAAGAGAAAAATGCTCATGTTGAGTATTACAATGGCTGGAGTATTGACGCTCGATTAACCCCATTAGCAGATGTTGTAACCGGAGACGTCGGCAGTATAATTTATCTGTTGATTATTGGTGCCGTAGGTCTGTTAATCATCGCTTGTGCCAATATCACCAACGTGTTTATCTCCAGAACGGCCAATAACGGCCAGAATCTGGCTATTAGTGCATCACTCGGCGCTAAGCCAAGAGATATCTTCCGCCAGTATTTCATCGAATATGGCATTATCATCGGCTTTTCAATTACATTTGCATTATTGCTTTCGTATTTTGGTTTTGTCCTGATTCAAAATCATTTAGCTGATATTTTGCCTCGTGCTGGGGAACTGCAGATCAACTTTACAACGATCGTTTGTGCGTTACTGCTTGCTGTTCTTCTCACCAGTATTTTTGCCTTGTTTAGTGTAAAAATGATCAACTACGGTGCTCTGAAGACTATGTTGCAATCCAGTGGTAAAGGCCGAGGGGTGCAAGTATCTAAGGGTGTTAGAACGCAATTGATGTTCTTGCAAGTCGCTGTTGTGAGCATTCTGATATTCGCCAATATCTCACTTTTTAAGAATGCCATGGAAGTGATGAACAAACCAACGGGCTTTGAATATCAAGATACGAAATATCTCATTCTATCTATCTCTGCTCCTGAGTTTCCGATGCCACACGAAATTATCCCGGTAATGGACGAGCTTAAGTCAGAGTTATTGGCTTTGCCTGAAGTGAAAGATGTGAGCCAGTCTGCTTCGCCACTTAGTGGCTTTAGAATCTTGGCAACAACTTTAGCCGGAGAATCTACTCGTTATACACCTCAAAACAAGTGGGTAGGCGATAACTACTTCAGTTTCATTGGCCAGGAGCTTATTGATGGTCGTACCTTTAGCGATGTCGATATTCGCGACAGAAACAGCGTGGTGGTCATTAATGAACAGTTTGCCAGAGAGCTTGCGCCTGAAGGCAGTGCAGTGGGGACAAAGTTTGATTATGGCAATAATGATATTCACACGGTTATCGGTGTTGTTAAGGGCGTCGCTATCCCGGGGGAAAGCGATATTCCAATCCGTTCTTACCGTCCGGCACCTGAGAGTTTTACTAGCTTGATGGTAAAATTTAATCCTGGACAGGATGTATCCAAAGAAAAAGTCGCAGAAGTGCTAAGTGAAATTGATAAGCTTTATGCAGTGTTCTACTTCGATCCTCTTGAGAGTATTGTGGCGAAAAGACTTTTTGCCCAAACCATGACCACCGTAGTGACAGCTTTTCTTGCTTGTCTCTTATTTGTTTTGGCTGGTGTTGGGTTATATGGAGTCTTGAGCTACAACCTGCACATGCGTCGCGCTGAAATAGGTACGCGTATGGCGATAGGAGCAAAAGTGTCAGATATCCTTAAGATGATACTGAAAAACACTTTCTCCGTAGCCGGGTTCGGAATGGGATTTGCCGTGTTGGTTGTGATCTTCGCTTACCTGAATGTCCCAGGTGACATCGCAGAGTTTTTGGGCGGCGATATGGTGTTAGATTTGTTTATTACCTTGCTGGTAATATCTGTTTTGACATTCATTGCGTGTTATCTGCCACTCAGAGCTATGGTGTATAAGCCAGTTATATCCAACCTGCAAGACAATCAATAACCCCATTAACTGTAAATGGTTTATTTGCCCCAGCGTATTGCGCTGGGGTACTTGCTGGTTTTGTGTTTTTCCCTTTGATTTGTTTGGACAAGGAGTAAATGAGAGATGTTGTACGAGCTGTTTGACAATGTTCATGCTAATTCAGCAGAGTTAAAACAGAGTTTTGAATATTTGAAAAACGACCATTACACGAAAGGGCCTCACAAATTTAGATTTCGCTCATATTCGACAGGAAAGTGGATAAAAAACCAAATGCATTGGAGCCAGGCGGTGAAACCTTTTTTTCAGCCCGATAGCATTAATGTTTATCTGGGAGGAGTGGAGAGAAATTACCCGGCACTTGAAGCAGCTTGTAAAGAATTCATACAAAGTACAGTGAGTCAGCTCGTTAACCTCGAACTGGTTCCCAAGGGCGATTACGATGTTGCTGGCCACCAAATTCGGGTTGCTGCAAAGCAAGGCGAAGAAGTTTCTCCAACACCTGAGGGATATCACCAGGATGGCTTTGATTTTTTAGCCATCAGCAGTATCAATAACCATAACATTAGTGGTGCAACCACTAAGTTACGAGAATTGGCGACGCAAGAAGAGATTTATAGCAATGCGCTGCAAGCAAATACAACATTAGTACTAGATGACAGAGCCCTGGAACACTTTGTTTCACCATTTTCTCCGTTGTCAGACGGTAGGGCATTCAGGGATGTGGTCATTATTACGATGCAGAAAAGACAAGCGTAGATACGTTAGTGGCAACAAAGCTGATGTCTTTGCTTTTTATCAATTCTCGGCATCAGATGGTCATTTAATTAAAAATATTTTTTGCCAGGTACAACCTTTTTAGTTATCAGAAGTATTAGTGGATAAGAAATAATATAACTAAAACGGATGATATCCATGACTAAGCACAGTTTTTTAAAAGGTTTAACTCTCAGCGCACTATTAACGTTTGGCCTTTGTAACGTAGCGCTGGCCAACAACAGCACTAAAGTTGAAGCGCTGAAAGATGCCTTATCTGGTGTCGGTATAACAGACCTTAGCGCTGAAAATTTAACGGCATTGCAGGTACATAAAATAACATTAGACGACGCCAGAGTTATAGCTGCAGCTTTTGACACCGACGTATCCCTGTCACACATTATCGCTTTTAAGATTGCGGGTATCGATGCTAAAGATGTAGCAGCATACCGCAATATGGGCTTAACCGTTGATACAACCGAGTCCGTGCTGATGTATAAACACTTGCGGGTGGATGAAGTTTATGTGAATTGGTTCGACAGCCTTATGTTACCCGATGCAGATGAAGAAACACTTCTCGCATTTGCCGCCAGAAAACTGGAGCAAGAAGACCTTGAGGCATACTATACGATGGGCTTTAAGGACTTAACTGCCCGTCATATCCTGGCATTACACCACTTTGAAATTACCGAAGAACAACTTAGTCCCTTCAGAAAACTGGGTCTTGCAATGGACCAGACACAAGACGCCCTCAAGATTAAAATATTCCATCTTAGCGACAGCATCATTGAGCGGTTTCAGGCTTTAGGTGTAAAAATCGACCACATTGATGAACTTGTGGCATTGCAATATCTGACGTTGGATTCGACGATGTTAAACAAAATAAAAGAGCTCGATGTTTCAAGTTTTGATACAAAAACGTTTTTCTATGATCATGTTTCAATTGAGCAACAGTTTAATGGTGAATTTTTTGAAACTTTTTACAGACTGATAATGAAACTACATAATGGCAGCCAAATGGCGCTAAATCAGACTGAAGTAAAACTCTGAGAAGCGCTGAGATTGCGAGTTACCTGATTAATAATAATGATAAAAGTATGCTTGAAGAAAAGCAGTTGATGCAGGAAATTAAAAAGGGCGAGGTGAAGCTGGTAGGCGTTTTATTCGAACGTTACCACCTCCCCATTTTTAATTTCTTCCTGCGCCTCGGCGTATCAAAAAGTGCTGCGGAAGATCTGGTACAGGAAACCTTCATTCGTGTTATCAAGTACAGAGACAGCTACGATGATAAAGGTTCGTTCTCGGCCTGGTGCTACAAAATTGCCAGAAATATAGTGTCGGATTATTTTAAGAAACCTGATAACTCGGTTGGATTTTGCGACTGGGATGATGACATTGCAGTAGGCTCCAGTCATGGTCAGGAGTCGGATTATCAAGAGCAACAATCCAGGTTTAAACTGGCTCTGAGTCAACTGTCTTTTGAGCATCGCGAGATTATCGTATTGAGCAGATATCAACAACTTCCCTATCAAGAGATTGCCAGGTTGCTGGATTGCAATGTCAATACGCTCAAGGCTCGTATCAGGGCCGCAATTAACTCACTAAAGCGGCAATATGATGAATTGAGTGGAGATAACCATGGTTAAATCACATAAAAACGTCGTCAATAAGGCATTTATTGAAGAGGCATGTGCTGAAAATGCTGCCACATCGGCTGAAATGCAATCACACGATGCATTTATGGAGGCATTTTTTGCTGAAGGTACCTTAGACGTAGAAGTACAACCAGGTACTCAGTTAAAACAAAGATTCTATCAAGAGTTGAGCAACTACCCGAAGACAGACAGTCATCAGGGGTTGATTGCGAAAATGAAGCGCATGTTGGGCAGTGTTGCCCAATTTTTCACTACCACTAATGTGAATTTTGCTCCCCAATTACTGACCATTGTTATTGCGTTCACAAGCGGCGTGGTGGTGGATAGAGCGCTACAGGGTCCATCGGCAATAGACGCTGAGCAACAGTCCCTAAAAAATTTGTTGGTAGTGGCATTGCTAAATCAATCGTCTGCTCCGGAGAGACTTACGGCCTTCAATTTTATAGATAGCAAGCTAAGTTATGATTCTGAGCTGACCGGGCATTTGCTTGAGGTGTTGAAAAATGATGAATCTGATGGTGTTCGTCTCGCTGTGTTGAAGCACCTTGCGGGAGCGTTGCCTTATGCCAGAAAGGAACTTATTGAAGCCTTGCGTTACCAGAACAGCGTACTGGTACAAATGACCATAATAAACGTGCTGATGCACCACAGCCCTCTCAGTGCAGAGGAAGCTAATAAGATAAGTGAAATGCAAAATATTGATGCGAATCTGTTAAATGACGCCATTATTTTGAAACGCGATAAACAGGTAAATGTAATATAGGTTTAATCATGAGAATTCTAACCCACGTTATCATGGCTTATGTTGTTTTATTTAGCTATTCAGTGACAGCATCTGAAGCTGATCTTTCGCATAGCCTGACACCCGCAACCAGCACATCACATTTTATAGTTAATCTAACGCGTGGGGATATTTCTATTGTCGGGTACGATGGCAATAGCATAAATATTACTGCTAATTTCCCAGAGCAAAAAAGTGATCGCGCCAGCAGCTGGGAATCGATGTTTAATGTCAGACAAAACAACAGGTTTATCGAACTAAGTACAAAGAAAGACGAGGTTTTTTATTCACTCGTCGTGCAAGTACCTCATCAAACACAATTGACGCTTCGCGCATTGGATGCAAAACAGCTTTCGATTGCCGGGCTAGAAAGCAATGTCGAGATAAGTGCAAAAACCGGAAAGCTTCGAGTTAGTGATATTAAAGGTTCGGTTGTTGCCACAGTGAGTAATGGCAGAATCGTTGCAAATTTAACGCATTTTAAAAGAGAAAATATTTACTCTTTTACATTGGGTCAAGGAGATATCGATGTTAATATGAGTAAGTTTGCAGATGTATTACTGGAAATTATTAACCATCAAGGGCAGTTATCTTCTGATTTTGAAATCTCACCACTACAGGGTGTTGCGCCGGGCAGCGTGAGTGAAAACACGTACTTTTCAACCAGTGGTGTTATAAATAAGGGGATTTCAAAGCTTATGTTGAACAGTTTTTATGGTGATATTAATTTAAATAAAATTGAAGAGTGAAAATCCTTTCTCTTTTAAAGCTCTTACGCAACCAGGCTTCCAGGTTAATCCGGATAAATAAAAAACTCTAAAAGGCTAGAGGACGACAGGAAATTGGTATGGATAGGTTAAAGCCCAAAAAAGATACTAAAACAAAAAAAATAAAATGGCTCGCGGGTAGTGCTCTGGTCATTGCTGCTTTGGGGTATTCACTATGGCAGAAATCAACCGGAGATGTTCACAATATAGATGCGAATACGCTTTTACTGGCCACAGTAGAAAAAGGCGATTTAGTGATCAGTGTTGACGGCTACGGTCAATTAGAGTCAGCAGAGCTACAACTGGTACCGGCACTGACTGCCGCCAATGTAAAAACGATCAAACTCAGAGCGGGTGCAGTAGTGACTGCCGACTCCGTAATCGCAGTGTTAACCAATCCGGAGTTGGAGCAAGCCGTGCAAAAATCCCGACAGGCACTTAATGAACAACTGGCCAACATCAGACAATTAAAAGTAAATCAAAAAATTGAAGATCTGAATCAAAGCGCTGAACTAAAAAAATTGGAAGGTAAGATAGAGTTAGCTGCGCTCAAAACTGAGGCTCAGTCAAAACTGGTCAAGGCTGGCATTATCTCTCAGCTCGATTACAAAGAGTAGGTGTTACATGAAAAGCAGCTACTCAATGAGCTGGGCTTTCTTAAGCAGCGTATTGAAAAACTTAAAGCGGTTAACAAAGAAGCTTTAAATATTGAAAATGAAAAGGTTAACCAGTTGCAAAGCAACCTTGAAATAGCACAGCAACGTGTTGATGCGTTGGAAATAAAAGCCGGGATAGCGGGGGTTGTTCAGCGTGTTGCTGTTGAGATTGGACAAGCCGTTGATGCGGGGCAAGAAGTGGCCCTGATTGGCAGTGTAGATCATCTAAACGCCGAGGTTAAAGTGCCTCAAAGTAAAGCTGAGTTGATCAGGGTTGGTCAAAAGGTTCTCATTGATACCCGTAGTACAACTATGGAAGGGACAGTTGCCCGTATTGATCCTGTGGTAACGGAAAACACCGTCCTGGTTGAAGTTGCACTGCCCGGTGATCTGCCAGATTCTGTAAGACCGCAACTATCTATTGATGGCAAAATAATAATTGATGTGCTGCATGATACTTTATACGTTAAGCGGCCATCCAATGTTAAGGCCAACACCTATAAAAACATTTTTGTGCTCAATGAAGGTGGCAATGAAGCTGAACTGGTTGCCATGCAGTTTGGACAAGAGGCTGGGATGTTCATTCAAGTTACCTCAGGCGTTCCTGAGCAAAGCAAACTTGTGCTAAACGACTTGTCGCGAGTGGGTGACAAAATCACCCGGCTTGCTGTTAACTGACCTCGTCGGGTGTTAACAAATAAGGAGATTTGAAGTGGCAAAAAAACTATTTATTGTGCCGAAAGCTAAACCTCTGGCTAAGTTAAGGTTGTTTTGTTTCTCATATGCTGGAGGTTCCCCTGCAACATATATGTCATGGGCGAATCACATACATGCCGACGTAGAATTGGTATTGGTGCAGTTACCGGGAAGAGGTGAACGCATCAGAGAGGCTGCCTACACGAGTATGGATGACATCATCCGGGAGCTACTCACGCAGCAAGATTACATTACCAGTAAGCCCTATGTTTTGTTTGGGCATAGTTTGGGGGCTCGTGTTGCTTGGGAATTAGCGCTTAATATCGCTGAAAGTGGCGGTAAACTGCCGCTTCACCTGATAGCTTCAGGTAGTGGAGCACCACACGTACCAAGGAAAAAACCACCGATCCATCACTTGCCAGAAGCGCAGTTTTTCGCCAAGTTGGGAGAGCTCAATGGTACTCCGTCAGAAATTTTGGAAAATCGCGAATTAATGGAATTCCTGACTCCTCTGCTAAGAGCTGACTTTAAAGTGGCAGAGTGTTACCTCGGCCAGCAAAAGAATCTGCCTTTGCCTATTTCTGTTTTCCATGGTCGCGAAGATCAAGAAATATCAGAGATACAATTAAACGGATGGCAATCATTAACGTCAAGGTCATTAGACTACCACTATTTTGATGGTGATCACTTTTTTATCAATGAACTAAGTAGCCAAGTCATAGATAGTGTAAATACCGTCATGGGGCTTTGAATAGTTTCACTTTGGTACTTTGTGGTCAATATCCCGATACCGGTCGTATATAGCGCAGTAAAGTCACAATTCATAAGACGTGCTAGAGCCTGGTGACGGCTTCTAATTTACAAGTGTAGTTAAAAAATGAAAATTACTGAGAACGCGGTAAATAGTAAATCGCAATTGACAGACCGCTTGTCGCTTCACAAGGCGATGTTGGCAAACATTATTCAACATCATCAATCATCACTATTCCAGAATTCTGAGGTACTGACCTCTAAATCGGATGCAGAAAATACATTTGGCTTCAAGGTAGGGTGTTATCCCATTTTAATGGAAAGCTCAGAAATTAATGAAGTTTTGGTGTTTAATGATATTTTGACGTCAATTTGTTACAAAGTAATCGCTATTATATCTGAAATAACAGACAGCGAGTTTCGCCAAAAATACGGCATGTTTTTGACCGAATTGACTAAGTGCCACTGCGACAAATTTTCAGTTGAAGATTTTATGGGCAGGGTAGATTTCATTTTATCAGACGGTCAAATAAAACTTTTGGAGATAAATTCTGGTTCAAGTATCGGTGGCTGGGAGCTTGATTTTATTCATTCAACTTTGATTCAAGCGTTAAACAACTTGCCAAATACACGTAATATAGTACTCCGTTATCATCCAACATTGAAGGTCTTAGTGGAATGTATCGCAAGCAGAATAAAACAATTAAGTAAATCGCAAAAAACAGGAAATATCGTTTTCCATATTGCAGGAAGCAAGGATAATTTTTCCAATTTCATAGAGCACCATCTCAGAGAGATTTACCAAGCTTGCAGTGACTATGTCAGTGGTGACATCTACATTTGTAACAACCCTGATGAACTGACGTTCACCAAAGACAACATTTTGTTTTTTAAGGAAAAAAGTGTAGATGCAATTATCATGGCTGATTACTATTCTCAGTCCAAAAAGGAGCAGGCGTTTCAGGATGCTTATTTAGCAGGAAACCTTGTTTATCCAGACAATTATACTAATGAGTGCTTTGGCAATAAGCTGTTTTTGGCGTTATTTTGTGAGCCACTGATACATGAACGCTTAGAAACATCAGAAGTTGAGTGGATCCACCGGTATGTTCCCTGGACAATGAGCCTGAAAAACCCAATCGCGCGATATCAGAAAACTACTGTGTCGCTAAAAACCCTGCTTGTGGAAAATCAAACAAGATTTGTATTGAAAAAGGGAGTATCTCTGAAAGGCAATGACGTTTACATCGGGAACGAAATGAGCGTGCAAAACTGGTCCCGGAAAGTGAATGAGTTGGTGGGTAACGGTGAGTGGCTCATGCAGGAGTATTGCTCTGCTGATGTTATTGAAGCTGCAATGTCATGTGGTCAGGTTAAAAGTTGTATACCGGTTTGGGCATCGTTTAACTTCGGTACACGATTTGGTGGCATGTTTGCCAGAAGTATCCCTGCTCAATCTGAATCTTACATAGTCAACGCCGCACAGGGAGCTATTCTGAATTTAGTATGCGAAAGTAAAAAAAGAATAAGCATTTAGAAATAAAAAACGTATCAATCATTCCTTTACGAGATACTATTCTTTAACAGAACATCATTATTCAAGTCATACGCAAAGCATCATGAACATTGAGGTCATGATTCCATTTGTTTTACCCGAAACGGCAATCCTAAGGTGGAAAAGGTGGGAAATCTTTGAACGTTTTTATTTCTCTGAAGCGAGGCAGGTTGCTGGTTCCACTGTATCTTTGTTTAACCAATATAGATTAATGTACAAACTTTATTATGCGAAAACAGTTCTAAACCTCTTGCCCCGCCACCCAGGCACTGCTCCAGGCCCACTGGAAGTTGTAACCCCCCAGCCAACCGGTGACGTCTACTACTTCGCCGATAAAGTATAAGCCTTCAACGTCCTTGGCCATCATGGTTTTGCTGGACAGGTGTTTGGTATCAACTCCTCCCAGCGTGACTTCGGCGGTGCGATAACCTTCTGTGCCGTTGGGTTGTAACAGCCATTGTTCAAAGGCCTGGGCAACCTGTTCCAGTTGCTTACCCTGAAACTGTTTTAATGGTTTGTTGGCTAAACTGAAATAAGGGATTGCTGCCTGGACAAAACGTTTGGGATAGATTTGCGCCAGTGCGGTAGCCAGTTGCGCATCCGTATTGGATTGCTGTTTTTCTTCCAGAATTTGTTGTAAATCGCCGTTGGGATACAGGTTGAATTCCACCTTTTGGCCGGGTTCCCAGAAACTGGAAATTTGCAGTACAGCCGGGCCGCTGAGACCCCGGTGGGTAAACAGAATATTCTCGTTAAAACAGGTGTTATTGCAGCTGGCGCTGGCATTAACAGAAATACCGGAAAGTTCGGCCAATACCTGTTTGTCTTTGTCGTGCAGGGTAAAGGGCACCAGACCTGCTCGGGTGGGGCGAATGGTTAAACCAAACTGTTCGGCTACCTGATAGCCAAAAGGCGTCGCGCCTAATTTGGGCATACTCAGGCCGCCGGTGGCGATCACTAGGCTTTCGCACTGATAGGGGCCATGACTGGTATCCAGCATAAAACCGCTTGTGGTTTTTTCGATGTGGCGGATGTCACATTGCATCTGATGTTTAACACTGCCCTGCTCACACTCTGCCATCAACATGGCCACAATATCTTTGGCTGAGTCATCACAAAACCACTGACCCAGCGTTTTTTCGTGATAGGCGATATTGTACTTTTCCACCAGGGCAACAAAATCCCATTGGGTATAGCGGCTCAGGGCTGATTTACAAAAATGGGGATTGTCCGATAAAAAGTTTTCCGGTGAGGCATACATATTGGTGAAATTACAGCGTCCGCCACCGGAGATCAGGATCTTTCTGCCGGGTTTTTTAGCGTGATCCAACAACAATACCGAGCGACCGCGCTTACCTGCTTCGGCGGCACAAAATAACCCGGCGGCACCCGCACCGATGACAATAACATCTGTTTTAATCAAGATAATTCCCCAGCTGTAAACGCGGCGATTATAGCGGCTTCAAAAAAAATTTGTCACACTTTGCCGGTGGTTGGTGACCTTTAGTGGTAGGCTCATGCAACCGGAGATTAATCATGACTGAATTAGTACAGCAACAATTATTTGAACAGGTGCTACTGGCACAAAAAGGCGATATTGAGGCGTTTACTCAACTGGTATCAAAAACACAGAATCTGGTTACCAGTACAGCGTTGTCGATTGTGCAGGATGTTCAGGCCAGTGAAGATGTGGCGCAAAATACCTTTGTGGCCGTGTGGCAACAAATTCAGGAGTTAAAATCGCCTGACAGCTTTCTCCCCTGGATCAGGCAAATTACCCGCAACAAGGCGAAAAATTACCTGCGGGACAATAAGGTTAGCCGGGAAGAAACGATTGCGGAACTGCCGGAAGAGAATGAGCATGGCGATGCTCAACAGGGTGATCTGAACAAGCTGGAAACTGCCCAGATTCACCGAATCGTGATGAATGTGGTGGCAGAATTACCAGCCGAAAGTCGGGACATTCTGATCCTGTATTACCGGGAGCAGCAAAACAGTCGTCAGGTGGCGCAGTTGCTGGATTTGACGGAGGCCAACGTCAGGCAAAAGCTCAAGCGGATACGCGGGCAGGTTAAATCTGAATTACTGGAGACGCTGGGTGAGTACCTGTTTTCCACATTGCCTGCGGTGGGGTTTACAACCCTGGTAACGTCTTCAATCACCACCAGTTTACCGGCTGCGGCAAGCATAGCCTCTGGCGGCTTTTCTCAATATTCCGGTATCGCAAAAATACTGGTATTGGGAAGCGGTGCGCTGCTCGGTGGATTGGTGGCGGTGGCGGCAATTATTTTTGCCGCCCTTTTAACGCAACGAAATTTAACCGATGACGAACAAAAGCGGCTACTCAAGAAACATGCTCGTGGTCAGGCAATCTGGGTAATGCTGTGTAGCGTCTTGTTTGCGCTGGCGTATGTGCTTGACGATGGCTGGGTTGCCCCGGTGCTTGTTTACAGTGTGTTGATGATAGGGTTATGGGTGCAACAACGCTCGTTAATGAGGTTGATAAAAGACGCGGTTATACAATGTAAAACAGCGCATTTTGTTGCCGGTTGGATTGGTTTAATGCTGGGCGGCGGAATTGGCTTTATTGCCATGGTGATGGGGCTGATTAACAGCGGCAGACTGGTGCTTTGATGAAAGTTGGCGTGTGCCAACTTTCAGTTATTCGGTAAACACTTACAGTGCTGCCAATATGGCTTCGGCGCTGCTGACTTCAAACTGCCCGGCCTCTTCAACCGCTAGGTGTGTTACCACTTTGTTGTCGACTATCATGGCGTAACGCAAACTGCGAATACCACCAAATTTGCCGGTTTGTTTAGCCAGACCAATAGCGTCGCTAAACTCACCGTCTCCGTCGGCCAGCATGGTCAGGTTTTCGGCATTGCTGGCATTGCCCCAGGCTTCCATGACAAACGCATCGTTTACCGAAATACAGATAATACTGTCTACACCCTTTGCTTTAATATCATCGGCATTCACCACAAAACCAGGCAGATGGGCCTGCGAGCAGGTAGGAGTGAATGCACCGGGCACGGCAAACATCACCACTTTTTTATTGGCAAACAAATCCTCTGTTGTGGGTTGTGAACTTTCGCCGCGTTCACGTAGCATAAACGTGTGGCCGGGTAAGGTATCGCCTACAGAAATCATCAATTTTTCCTCTCTAATGAATAGTAAACAGCACTATGTTACTGCTGGTGGGTATAATTCTCAATCGGTGCTTAGCGCATCAGAGATACTAATCAGAGTATTTTCTTGCTGATTTTGTAAGCAGAGTCTACGCTTTTTCCAGCGAGTAATTATCTACACTGACAGCTGGTTGTTGCTAAATCATGTCAAGCAACATCAACAGGCTCCAACAACACGGTAAATATCAATGATGAAAAAACAACGACAAGGGATTGTATTACGCGTCTGCCTGTTTTGCTGTGCGCTATTTTACGGCGCAGCTAACGCTGGCCTGGTGGCGTTTTTTGATGTGAAAGATGCTCGCGATGGCTGTCCCACAGGATGGCAAGAGCTAAGCGAGGCTAAAGGACGGATGCTCCGGGGCACAACAAACGGTGACGAGGTGGGGCGAGTCAATGGTCAACCAATGCCGGATAAGACCCCGCCAAAACACGATCATGAGATTACTCTGGGCGTCACCCTGGACTATGAACCTGTGGTAGCCAATAGCGGTGGCAATCCTAACCTGACTCATTCTGGTATAAAACGCACAGTTACTGGTCGCACTTCAAGCTCTGATGGCAACATGCCTTACATGCAAATGCTGTTATGCGAGTACGTGGGAGTGGACCAAGATGGTGAGCGTATTAAAGAGCCACTACATGATTATTTTCCCAGGGAAATGGTGAACTTTTTTAATGACCGAAGTTGCCCGGATAACTGGGAAAAATATGACAAATTGCACCATCGTTTTATTGTTCCTATTCCGGCTGATGCAAAAGCTGATGAATACAACCTGCAGGTGGGGGATTGGCCGGGAAACCAGATAACGCATGATCACCATGTGTATGTGTCGGATGCTAAAAGCGACAATGTGGTGCATTTGCCGGTGATTGATCACTCCGTGGTTCTTGCTAAGTCTTTTTTGTTCTTCAAACAAAACACGGGTTTTGGAAAAGCTACGTTTAAAGATCAGTTTTTCCGTACAGAAGCATCGTCACCAGACGCGGTACCTTATATTAATCTGATGGTCTGTCAGAAAACGGCAGGGCGTGCCAGAACCAGCCGCTTACCTTTAGATTTGTTCAGTTTTATCGCGGCAGAGGATTGCCCTAACAAATGGGGGCGTAGTCCTCACTCCAATGGCCGTTTCCTGGTGGGGTTACCAGCAGGAGATACAGCGTTGAGCGGCACCTCTTTTGGCGGTGAACCACTTAATTCCAAAGAGATCCGCACCCACAACCATAAAATCAGAATGGATATCACTTTACCGTCAAATTACATTGGCGGGGCCAGTGGTTCCGGTGCCAGCGGTTATGCACAAAGCGGCACCTATACCATGGACGGCGAGGCCGTACCGACGATCAGTACTTATCCATACGTACAAATGCGTAATTGCACAGTAACGCAGGCCGCCAGAGACGCCAGCCGATAAGTCAATACGATTGAAATGGACGTCGCTATTACCACCCGAACCGCCAGCCCTGAACAATCAGGAATACAGGGCAACAACACCGGAGGAAACACTCATGAATGCTGCCATTGCCACTCGCCTGGAATTTTCTACCGATACCATTGAACAGATTTTTTCAGCAGCGTTACCGCCACTGGCTGCCGGTGTGGAGCGACGTTTTGCTGTGGTGCAGCGTCCGGTAGATCAGGCCGGTAAAGATATCGATCTACTCGGTGCCGAGCAGACCGAAGTGGAGTTGCTGTCTGTATCGCCCGATAATCAACTTTTACATCTCCGGCCCTCGGCTCATAGCCAGACAGGTTGGGAGGCCAGCCTTATCACTTTGCCCGCTATGCGGGGCGACCGCCGCACGCTGCAGGGCGATGTGGTGAAAATTGACGCCTATTACCAAAACGGCGAAATCATTGCGCTGTTGCATTATGAAGAGGGCGAGCACCATATAATATTGCCCATGAGTTTTACGCCAGAGCGAGGCTGGCAAGAGCTGGATATTCGGGGCAATGTTGCCAATTGTCTGTATCGCACTACACAAACGGAAGTGTACCGGACGGCTCAGGGACAGCATTTTTTTTACGGGGTAAGCACGGCATTTGAGACGCCACAGTTTTTTATCGTTTTTCAAAACCCCAATGGACGACTGGAAGCGGTTTACGAACGCCGTCCCGATACGGATGCGACCTACCGGTTACTCGCCAGCGGAGACAGTGGTCATGCCTGTTTGCGTATTGAGGGTGAGGATCTGGTGCTGAAAGACTTTGAGTTCGGCTACGATGACGAGGAAGACGAATACTATTTTGAATGGGGCAAAGATGTTGCCCGCTGTAATGCCGGATTTGGTGAACTGGTAGCAGACAATGTGTTGCCCTTTCCCAGCATTATCGGGTCGCAAAATTTGTTGTTGCTGACCGATGATAATGCCCTGCATTTTGTGGCTGGCTACGGGCAAAATAAGCTCACTAGCTATGCGCTGACAGGCGTGAATGATACCCAGCCTGCCAGTGTGGCACAGGTATGCCTGGGACGGGATGACCAAAATCGGGCCGTGGTATTTGCCTTGTCGGCAGTTGATTCCCGGTTGTGGGTTTTGCGTCAGCAAGGCTTTACTGAGCAGGGCGATATCGACTTTGGTGACTGGGTTTGTCTGGGAAATCGTGCCAATGCGATTGCCTGTCCACGTGCCATGTTAGATGGCGCTGAGTTGTTTTTGGTGAACAGTGAAAATCGTGCGCTGGAACATATGTGTCAGGATCGCGAAACGACCTTGTGGAGCAACCTGGAAGTAAACTGCACTTCCGCTGCCGAAGCTGAACATGCCAAATCAGAAGTTATGCCGTGCCATGCAGTCGAAGTGGAGTCACGTGACGACAATAGTCAGCTGGTAACGCTTGCGGCACTTGAGATCCGCAGTAGTTATGCCTGCCATGTGTCTGCGAACGATATCGGGATGAAATTGAATGCCCGGCAGTGGAAGCCCCTCAGCACCGATGCGTCCGGCAAGTTAAACCTGGTAATACCCGCAGAGAGCATTCACGCACCAACCTTGTTTTTCCGTGTCAAAGCCACAGGAAAGGAGTTTCAGGTTAACCCTAACGCCAGAGTCAGTGAGCGGCTGGCGGGCAAAGATGCAAGAGTGAAAATAGAAACCCGCAGCTTGCGCGCTGCCGGGCTTATTCCTGAAAATATGCCCGGGCCTCAGGCAAATGCGGTGGCAGATATGGTTCGACAGCTGGGCAAAGCTGAGGGCGCTTCGCCAGAGAATAATTCCTCCGGCGCGGCGTTGCGCATGAAGATTGACCAGCAAGGTAACCATTCAAAAACGGTTAACGTGTCGCCACCCGATGCATCTGCTGTAACGGTGCAAAGCCTGGCGGATAAACCTGAAGAACGTCCGCAGGGGATACCAATATTAGGAGATGTGATCAACTTAATAAAACATGCCTGGGAAGAATTTAAAAATGCTGTGATTACCGTGGGTAAGCAGTTTGCTGAGCTTGTGGTAACGGTCGGCAATAAAGTGGTGAAATTTGTGGTGGATACCGCGCAGGGAATCGCCAAAACGGCAGAGGCGTTGTTTCATACCATCGCTGGATTCTTTAAAAAGGTCGGCGAGGCTACCGCTAATCTTGCGCTGAAGCTGGTTAAATTTGTAACGGCATTATTGGGTTGGCAGGATGTGTTGATTACTAACGAGGTAATCAAACTGAATGTCCATCAGGCGCTGGAAAGCGCTCAGCAAACATTTGAGCGTGATCTGGTGGACTGGGGCCGCAAAAAAGCGGATCACCTGAAATCCGCAATCGATGATGCATTCAATCAGGTGGAAGCGGTGCTTGGCGCGATGGATCCGATGCAGACTCAACAATTTGCTGCTGCCGATGGAACCGGGCAAACCTCTGCCATGGTCAGTGCTCTGCAGAACAACAAGGTCGCTGGACGTATGGTAAGTAATAAGCTGCAGCGTAAGGGTGAGGCGATTCATCGCAGCTTTGAGCCCGGCAGCGATCCGCAAGATGCAATATTTTTGGAATTTGCGCAAAATATTGAAACCCGATTTAAACACCGCATGAATGATGAAGTGCTGGCCATTTTCGCCGATTTTAAACCCGATTCGCCGGCGGCCTTTTTCTCCGGAGGTGTGCTTCGCACCTTCCGCACCATGAAACCTTTGTTGTTGTTTGCTATTGATGTCGGTGAAGAATTAATGGCGCTGGCGCTGAAATGCGTTGGTCGTATGTTCCAGCTCATCGGGGCGCTGCTCAACACGGAAGTGTACCTGAATGGGGTGTCAGAGTTTGTGCTGATGACACGGGGAACCAGCACGACATTGCTGGATCTGGTGAGTCTGGCGATTGCAATTCCCATGAATCTGGTGCACAAGTTACTGCACAAACTAACTGCGCCATTCACGCAACGCCAGCTGGAAGACATGCGGGCACAAAAGGCTAACTGGAAAAATTTATTCAGTTTTATCGGCCGGGCCTGCACGGCTGAAAAAGAGCAAAATATCAAGATCTCACAGGACTTAAAAGATGCGGCTCAATCCTATATCGACGTAATGAAAGTTCCGTCATTGATACTGGGCCTGTTCACCGCAGTGAGTGATTTTGCCTATGGCCATGTAATGGCGTTGAAGCACGCCGTGGACAGTAAAGAGATTACCGGCAAAGCGGGCACGGTTTTCAAGATTATCGCCTATCTGTTTAAGATTATCCGGTTTGCCATATCAATTCCTTCGAAGTTAATCACGTTAGCCGGAATCCTGATTGCCGTTACCGGGGTATTGTTGCCAAAGTCGGATTCACCCAAAAAGCCCAGTAAACTGCCTTATGCCATGTCGATTTGCGCCGGCATTGCTACAGTTATCGGATTGGGATTAACGATATTTGCCTTGATTGCGCCCATGCCAGCTCTGGTGGTTACTGTGTTTGTGGATGTTGCGGAAGCGGCTTTTACGGGTTTAGTTGCAGTAATGACCATTGCAGCGCTCATATACAATGGCGTAATCACCAAAGATGGCTGGATGACGTCAGCTGATGCGCTGGATCAATTGGGGTCGTTTTTTGCGACCATTCCGTGCTTCTTTTCATTTATTCCGCCCTGTGTACCCTTACTAGATTCTGCATACGGCGCAGGAGAGATTTTGCTGGTTGTGTTGTTAGGCGTGGATATCATCTCCGGGTATGGCTCCGGGATCACCGGGTTAGCCGGCGGAATTATCAAGCTGGCTACCCAATCCTGATTGCTATCAGTTATTTGCGCTGTAGTAGCGGTTCAGTATTGCCTGATACTCACCTGATGCCACGATGGAGCGCAGATGTGCCTGAAAGCGAGCAACAGTGTGTTCCGGAACATTTGGGTTAAACGCGAAACAGGTTTGAGAATCTGCAACGGTAAACACACTTTCAAAGTCGTCGGGATTGCGCTCGGCATTGCTCAGCATCTGATTAGCTCCTAATTCATCATAGGCAATCAGTTGCACCCGGCCTTTGTCCATCAGCTCCAGATTGGGGCGCATGCTGGTGTTGCTGAGTATATTGAAGGGTTTATTCAGAATAGATAGCAGAGCCTGTTCGCTGACATCAGAGCGCACTGTGCCTATGGTGTAGTGTTCCAGATCCGCGGCAGAATAGATTTTGATCTGACTGGATTTTTTTGCCAGAAGAATATAGTGGGTGTCTACAATTGGGCAGGCCCATTGGAACAAGCTTTCCCGGGACGGGATCCTGGCTACTGCGAACAGCATAAAATTGGGGCGATTTTGCAATTCAAAGTACGCCCGTGCCCAGGGGTACAGCACAATTTCCGGCGCTGTTTTTATGCCTTCCCGTTGCCAGATGAGGGTCAGCAAATCAATGGATATCCCTTTGAAGCGACCGCCTTCAAAGTAGTTCATGGGGGCATAGTCTTCAGTGGCTAATTGCAAATTCAAAAAGGGAGATTCCTGAGCCTGGGTCTGGTGACTCAGGTACATCAAAATGATCAGCAATCGCAAACCCTGTTGTAAGGCGCTCAGCAACATAGTTTGAACCTGCACAAAATTTCAGCAAAGATATACGCTTAGTATAGTCAGGAAATGCCAATAACACGCTGGTTTTAAAAAAGAAAAAGCACTTCTTTGGGAAGTGCTTTGAACACTTGCTTTAGTGGCGCTCTGCTATGGGCATGCTGGTTGTTACGCTTCCTCGTTGGCCAGCATGTTATACAGACGACGGAATGACAATGTCTCACTTTCATGAGGCGGAAGTTGCAATTGCTGAGCAATATGCGCCGCGCTCAATATACCGGATAAGGCACCGGTGGACTCGGTAAGTACCAGCAACACCTTGTCATCGCTGTAACGCATTTGACGCACCAGTGACATTAGCGTTTGATGACTAATCTCATGCTCGTTAACGGAGTGCAGAATCTCACGCGGATGCAGTAAATCAGAGACCTGAATTTCGCTGAGTGCATAACCCTGTGACATCCTTTTTACGATTTCCTGTTGGTCAAAATCGCGACTGTCCAGAATGCCCAAAAACTGTTTATTTTGGTTGATAACGGCCATCAGGGATGAGCGATTTTGTTTCAGGAACTTCCTGGCATCGGTCGCCAGCGTATCGGCGTTAACTACAATGTAGGGGAAGCTTTCCAGATCAGCGATTAATTCACTGACCAGGGTATTCAGGGTAATGGTTCTCAGGCTGCTTTTTTGATCAGATACAGCAACTGCGGGATAACTGTTGGTCACGATGGAGTTCATGATCTTTACCTCAATAAAAATTAACTAATCGGGCACAAGGCCGGGTGTTTTTTTAACGAGGTTAAAGAGGTGGTCCTCTGGCGTAAAAGGCGTGACTTGCCTCATGGACTGCTAAGCGGCTTGGGTGTTTTAAGGGTGGGTAGCCTGGCTGCAACGCCAGCGGCAAACGGGTGCTGATAATGCTGTCATCATCGGCGTCTGTTTCCGGGCTGGCGTCCGCCGGCAAAATAGCCAGTTGCCAGACTGCGGACTCTGAATAAATGCCGCTGTCAGCGAACTGATTGGCCGAACTGGCACTGCTGATAAACCCCAAACACAAGGTCAGCCATACCACTATGCTCAATTGCATAAAGTGGTTAACACTGCTTTTTTGGGTTTCTGAGTTCATGGTGTATCAGTACTGCCTGCTTACCTGTTCAATTTCAGTATGCGCTTAACAGGATGTTTGTGCCAGTCACTAATGGGCGTTTTATCGTAAAAATCACTGTGTTGGTCTCATACCCGAGCTACATTTGTAACTCGCGGCAATAATCGAATTGTGCAGACAGCGACTAAACCAGATACACATCAAAGCGGTGTTTTTTACTTTTTATCTGCATACTGGGCGGGGTATCTGCTAAATAAGGGGCGTAATCTGGCCGTTTGACAACGACCCGTTTGCTCGCCAGTTTCAGTGCCGGTGCCAGCAGCTTGTCTGCGTCATCATCATGCCCCAGTAATTGCTGGAAAACCCGCATTTCCTTTTTAACTAACGCCGACTTTTTCTTGTGGGGAAACATAGGATCTAAATAGATGGCGTCGGGCTTCTCAGTCTGCCAGTTGTGTAATAACTCTGTTGCCTGCCCGGGGATAAACTGCAATCGGGTGGCAAAGTCGCTGCCAAATTGTCCGGAGTGTTCAGCCCGGCGCAGGCCATCCTGCAACAGAGCTGCCACCACCGGAGAGCGCTCTAGCATGGTGACATTGGCGCCCAGCGTCATCAGCATAAAGCTGTCGCGTCCCAGCCCGGCTGTTGCATCGACAATGCGACTGGCGGTATTCCCTTTAAGTCCCATCGCTTTGGCGATGGCTTCGTTTTTAATACTGCTACGGCTGGCCCGCCAGGCGATGGCATCGGCAGTAAAATCCACAATGACCGCGCCCACTTTGGGCTGCGCGAAATCTTTTAAGCCCAGTTTGCCATCGTCAAAAACCAGCGCCAGTCCATCGGGGGTCGTGTTGACGATATCAAACCCGGCGTTGTATAAAAATTCAGGTAACGAATTGGATTGGCAAAACAAAGGAAGGTGATGGGTCATAGGGCTGCCCGATTGGATGAGCGGAAATCTTTCCGGCAAAATTGTTTTATGTGTTGCTCAGGCGATACGTCAGGCATTACCGTATTTCTCTTTGTAGGGCAGCCAGCGGTTAATGATAGCATTGGCATTGGCCGGGTGATGTTGCCACAGATGAGTGGCAATTTTCTGTACCTGCGGAATAAGCCAGGCATCCCGCACCAGATCGGCGATTTTCATATTGGCCAGACCGGTCTGTTTGGTGCCCAGCAACTCTCCGGGGCCACGGATTTCCAGGTCTTTTTGCGCTATGACAAAGCCGTCGTTGCTTTCCCGCAATACCGCAAGGCGTTGTTGCGCAGTTTTCGACAAGGGGCTGGCATACATCAGCACACAATGGCTTTCGACACCTCCGCGCCCTACACGTCCCCGCAACTGGTGGAGTTGCGCCAGGCCCAGGCGTTCCGCATTTTCGATAATCATCAGGCTGGCGTTGGGCACATCGACACCCACTTCGATCACGGTGGTGGCCACCAGTAAATCTAACTCACCCTGTTTAAAGGCCTGCATGAGCGCCTGTTTTTCATCCGGCTTGAGACGGCCGTGTACCAGGCCAATATTCAGTTCCGGCAGGGCAGTTTGCAGTATCACTTTGGTGTCTTCAGCTGCCTGGCATTGCAGGGTTTCAGATTCTTCAATCAGGGTGCATACCCAGTACACCTGGCGTTTTTGTTCATGGCATACCGAGCGAATCCGCTCAATGATATCACCCCGTCGTGAGTCGGGCAGTACCACGGTTTTTACCGGGGTGCGTCCGGGCGGTAATTCGTCAATAACCGAGGTTTCCAGGTCGGCGTAGGCGGTCATGGCTAGTGTTCTGGGAATGGGGGTGGCGGTCATGATCAACTGATGAGGGAAGTAGCCATACACCTCACCTTTTTCCCGCAGTGCCAGTCTTTGGTGCACGCCAAAGCGGTGTTGTTCGTCTACGATCACCAGCGCCAGTTTTTGATAGGTCACCTGCTCCTGAAACAGGGCATGGGTTCCCACAATCAATTGCGCGCTGCCATCGGCAATCTGCTGCAATGCCTGATTTTTCTCTTTGGTTTTGAGTTTACCGGCCAGCCAGGAGCAGGAAATACCCAGTGGCTCAAACCATTGGCTGAAATTGATAAAGTGTTGTTCTGCCAGTATTTCGGTTGGGGCCATTAAGGCCACCTGTAAGCCCTGTTCAATGGCGTGTAGGGCGGCTAGGGCGGCCACCAGGGTTTTGCCCGAACCCACATCACCCTGCACCAGACGCATCATAGGGCGATTGAGCAGCAAATCTCGTTCTATTTCGGCGCTCACCCGCTGCTGTGCGCCGGTGGGCTTAAAGGGCAGGCTCTGTAAAAACCTGGAGCGCAGCTGCTGAGATGGCGGGATACTGATAGCCGGGTCGGCCTGGGTTTGGTGTTTTACTTTCAGCACGCTGAGGTGATGAGCCAGCAACTCTTCCAGGATCAACCTTTCCTGTGCCGGGTGTTTACCTTCCAGCAGTTCGGTTACTGCAATATCCGGCGTGGGACGGTGAGCCACCCGCAGTGCCTGTTTCATGCTTAACTGTTTGGGATATAGCCCGTCGGGTAATAACTCCGCCAAGCCGCCTTTGTCCAGCAGCTTTAGTGCAGCCTCGGTGAGATTGCGCAAGGTCAGTTGTTTTATACCTTCTGTGGTGGGGTATACCGGGGTCAGGGTTTCTTCTACCTGTTGTTCTGATTCACTGTTCAGGATGCGATATTCAGGGTGCACCATTTCCAGCCCGTGTTTACCAGGGCGGGCCTCCCCAAAACAGCGCAGCTGTGTGCCTTCGGTCATGTTTTTGGCCTGGGCCGCCGAAAAATAAAAAAAGCGCAGGGTGACAGAGCCGGATTGATCGGCCACGTTTACCAACAGGGTACGTTTTCGGCCATAACTGATATTGGCGCGTTTAACTTCGGCAACAATTGCAGCGGAGACACCGGGTTTCAGATCGGCAACAGGGTAAATACGGGTACGATCTTCATAGCGCAGCGGCAAGTGAAACAGCACGTCCTGAACGGTTTTCAGGCCCATACCATTGAGTTTCTCTGCCACTTTGGCGCCGACGCCTTTTAACTCCGATACGGGTTTTATCGAAAGTGATTGCATATGAACAGCGTATATTCCCTTCAATACTTATTCAATCGTTTAAGTGTCTAATAATACTGAATAAAAAACCAGTTGTTTGTTAAAAAACAGCTGTGCAGCTTAAAACCGGACAAGCCCGCCCACAATTGTATATAGTAGGTCTTTTCATTAAGAATAAAAAAAGGTTGTCCGGTTGATTTCTAAGGTTTGTTTCCCCTGTCGTTTGTTTTGTTGTTTGATGTCGTTGCTGTTGTTGAGTTGGGGTGCCAATGGGGAAGAGCCTTTAAAACCGCTAATGAGCGATACCGTGAATCAGATGTTATGGATAACCGAGCAATATCCACCTTACCATTATCGTGAGGATAACCAGGTCAAAGGCATTGCGGTGGAAATTCTTGAGCAAATTTTTGAGGCTCACAAGGTGCCCTTCAATAGCCACAAACAAGTCCTGGTTTTCCCCTGGGCAAGGGCCGTTAAAGAGATCAGCAATAATCCACAAGCCGCCTTGCTGACCATGGCCTACACCCCTGAACGCGATAACTTGTTCGCCTTGAGTGAGCCTTTATTTACCGAGCAAATAGCGCTGATCACCTTAAAAGACAGTGACCTTACATTGACCGATTTAGGGCAAATTAACCAGTATGTGATAGGCGTGGTGCGGGATGATATTGGTGAGAGGTTACTCAAGGATTTAGGGCCAGATGAAATCCATCTGACCCATGTGCTCAGTTCCAAAGAATTATTGCAAATGTTGCTCAAACAGCGCGTTGATGCGATTGCTTATTCGGTGGATATCATCAGATATCAACTGCAACAGTTACAGGGCCCTAAACAGCAAATTAAGATCCAGCTGAATTTGGCGGAACTGCCCACCAGTATCGCGTTTCACAAACAGGTTAACCCGCAATTGTTGCAGCTGATCAACCAGTCCATTGTGGCGTTAAAACAAGCCGGAAAGGTTGATCAGATTATTAACCGCCGTCTGTAACAACCTGACTACTTATTGCTGTTGCAGGTCCAGCGTTTTTGCGGCCTGATACAATAATTCCGGTGAAATGCGCACCCGGAAATTGGGGTTAACATAGTTAAAATGCACAAGTCCCTGTTGGTCTGCAATGTAAACCGCAGGTACTGGCAATGCCACTTTGCTGGTGCCATCCAGGGCGACAAACTCAATACCCATTTTATTGCGATAGCGGTTGGCGACATCATCCGGTAAGAAGAATCCTATACCCAATGCGCTGCTCACTGAAAAATCTTTATCGGACAGCAGTTTAACTTTGAAGTCGCTGTCCACAGCTTGCTCCTTTAACCTGGCGGGTGAATCAGGTGAAATGGCCACGATTTGATAACCCAAATCCATGACTTTGCTTTCGATGTCCTTCAGACCGGCGAGCTGCGCGTTGCAGTATGGGCACCAACCACCACGGTAAAAAATCAGAACGGTAGGTTGTTGTTTGAGCAGTGCTTGTAATTTTACTGGTTTGTCGTCGAGATCGTACAGGGTGACATCAGGTAATGACTGACCATTGAGCACCGGGCGCACTTCATCCGCCGTTGCCGCGATGTTTTCCGGGCCGGTAGCCAGTGCCGTAAAATTAATAAAACAAAGTAGTGCAAATAGTGAGAGTTTTTTCATCGTATTACTTCTTAAAACCATAGTTACCTCCCATTGACCTGGAATAATCCGGTTTGCTTTCAGAGAAGCGATATTATTTATTATTATCAATAAAAAATTGAAACTGCATCAGGAATATTGTCGATTATCCTGTATTTATTAAAGGTTTAATATCCCCACTGAGAGCAATTTTTGTAACATTGAACAGGATGCAATATGAAATTAACAAGGTGCTGGCGGTTTGTCGCTCTGGGAGTGCTCATTAACTGGCAGGTAATGGCAGCGCAATCCGGGCAAAATCCAGTGGTGGTGAGCGCAGATGAAGTGCAATGGGGGTACCTGAATCCCTTACGTGGCGACAAAAGCCCGGCTGCAGCCAACTTATGGGGTGATCGCAGTCAGGATAAGGCTACAGGTATGCTGGTACGGTTTCGCAAAGGATTTTCATCGCCGCCACATATTCACAATATTAGTTACCGGGGAGTAGTGCTTGCTGGTGCTATGCACAATGACGACCCACACGCTGAGACGATGTGGATGCCAACTATGTCATTTTGGACCCAGCCTGCAGGTGAAAATCATATTACGGCGGCGAATGCTGAGGACAATCTGATTTATCTGGAAATTGAAGCGGGCCCCTACCTGGTTAAACCCAGTAGTGAAGGCTTTGACAATGGTGAAAGGCCGGTAAACCTGCATCGTGATAATCTGGTATGGCAGGCGTTACCTGAGCATGAGGATGCTGAAATAGCTTATTTGTGGGGCGACACTCAGCCGGGCAGGCTGCGCGGAGCATTGCTGCGTTTGCCCGCCGGATTCAATGGGGCGCTGCAATCTGACTCCGGTACACTTCGCGCCGTTGTGGTTTCTGGCGGTTTAACCTACCTCATGCCCGATGGAGGATTACAAAAGGCCCTGACGATGGGAGGGTATTTTGCTTCCGAAGCTGAATATACGCACCCCGTTAAAGTGGACCCGCAGGAGCCTTTGGTATTGTATCTTCGCAGTCGTGCCGGGGTCAGCCTTGCCACAACAGACTGACAGTGGTATTTGGATCTCAGGCTGAGATATCTGGATATCAGAGGAAACGGTCAGATATTGGAGAACAGGTCGTCATCGGTTGCCGTTTTCCCGCTGGTGTCTGGCCTGGCTGAGTCTGAAGTTTGACTGAGTTGCATGGCCTGCCACCACTGTTCAGAGGCCTGTACCTCACCGTTTTCATCCAGTTGTGGTATCGGCAGGTGTTTGGCTTTAGCTTGCGCAAAAAGCGCGGGGTGACAACCCTCAAACAGCAGGGCATTGAGATCTTCATCGGAGATACGGACTTTATCGTATAAACCGGCTTTTTGTCGTTGTTGCTGTGCCTCATACAAAATGAGTGCAGCGGCCACCGAAACATTCAATGACTGCACCATACCCATCATGGGAATAACAATTTCCTGATCGGCCAATGCGATGGCTTCTGCACTGGCGCCGTGCTTTTCCTGACCCATCACAATTGCGGTGGGGCGGGTATAGTCAATGTCTCTGAAATCCACTGAGTTATCTGACAGGTTGGTGACCAACACCTGCATGTCTTGCTGTTTAAAGTGCTGATGGGCCGTGTCGATACTTTGATGTTTCAGGTGTCTGAGCCAACGCTGGGTACCCATGGCGGTGCCCTTTCTGAAATAGGTGTGTTCGTTCCAGACAATATTGACTTCGTGAATGCCCACCGCATCACAGGTGCGCAGAATGGCAGAGACATTTTGGGGTTTGTGAATATGCTCCAGACACAGAGTCAAATCCGTCTGGCGCTTTTGCAGTACGGATTTGATGCGTTGGAATCTTTCCTGAATCACGAAACGAGCTGGCTTAGTCTACCAGCTCCAGTACGCCGTCAATTTCAATTTGTGAGCCCTTGGGTAATCCGGCTACTTCTATAGCGGCGCGGGCCGGGTAAGGCTGTTCGAAGTGCTGGCTCATAATGTCGTTGACGATAGCAAATTTACCCAGGTCGGTCAGAAAGATATTCACTTTCGCCATTTGTTGAAGCGAGCCACCGGCCGCTTCACACACTGCCGTCAGGTTTTTAAATACCTGTTGTGCCTGTTCGGCAAAATCATCGGACACCATTTCCATGGTTTCAGGCACCAGCGGAATTTGACCCGACAAATACACAGTGGTACCCACTTTGACCGCCTGGCTATAAGTGCCAATGGCTTTGGGGGCGTTTTCGGTATGAATGATCTCTCTGGACATGCGTGGTGTTTCTCTTAAGTTGTGCTTTTCGTTTTGCTGTGTCGGGATACCGATTGCACTTCCGGCATATTGCGGATTTTACGCAAAATATTGGCCAGATGAATGCGGTTGCGACAGGTCAGCTCCAAATCAATGTAATAGATATTACTTTCTTTTTCTTCGGTCTGTAAGCTGATGATGTTGGAATCTGTAGAAGACACGGTATTGGTCAGGGTTGCCAGCGTACCTTGTCGGTTTATCAGCTCAATGCGCACCGAGGCTTTAAATTCGCCGCTGGTGTTTTCTTCCCATTGCATCGGCAGCACCCGTTGCGGCTCTTCTTTGCGCAATTTGCGGATATTGCGACAGCCGATCTGGTGGATCAATATGCCTTTACCGGGACTGAGTACCGCCAGAATTTCATCTCCGGGTATGGGGTGACAGCACTGAGAATAGCTGACCAGTAACCCTTCGGTGCCTTTGATCGCAATATTCTTGTGTTTATCACTGAGCATATCACTGTCCTGCGAATCACCGATAAGGCGGCGGGCGATAATGGCACTCAGTTCGTTACCCAGACCTATGTCTTCCAGCAGCGAAGTAAAGTTGTCGTGCTGGGTTTCCTGTACCACCCGGTTTTTGTCTTCTTCCGGGATTTCATCCAGCTTGATTTTACCCAACGCATGGCGCAACAAACGGTTGCCCATCTGGATTGCTTCTTCGGCGTGTTGCCGCTTGAGGTACTGGCGAATTTGCGTTCGGGCTTTGGCGGTGACCACAAAGTTAAGCCAATTGGCATTGGGATTGGCTCTGGGCGAGGTGATTATCTCAATCGTCTGACCGTTCATCAGCGGTTTGTTCAGCGAATAGGTTTTTCGGTCCACCCGTACACCGACACAGGAGTTGCCCACGTCGGTGTGTACCGCATAGGCAAAATCCACCGCCGTGGCCTGCATCGGCAGTTCGATAATACGGCCATCCGGGGTAAACACATAAATTTCGTCCGGGAACAAATCTGCTTTTACGTGCTCGATAAACTCAAAGGAGCTGCTGGCACTTTGCTGCAATTCCAGCAGTGACTGCATCCATTTTCTGGCACGGGCCTGAGCGGTGCTCTTAGTGGCTTTACCCTGATCTTTATACATCCAATGGGCTGCCACGCCTTTGTCGGCCATTTCATCCATATCGCGGGTTCGGATCTGAATTTCCACCGGAATGCCGTGGGGACCAATTAACGAGGTGTGTAACGACTGGTAACCATTGGTACGGGGGATTGCAACGTAATCTTTGAATCTGTTTTCGATTGGCTTGTACAAACCATGCACGCTGCCCAGCACCCGGTAACAATCATCAACGGTGTTAACGATGACCCGAAACGCGTAGATGTCCATGATCTGGTTGAACATCAACTCTTTGCTCTTCATCTTGCGATAAATCGAGTAAAGGTGCTTTTCCCGTCCGCTGACTTCGGCTTGTATCTGCTTTTCCGCCAGACGACTGATAATTTCCTGGCGGGTATTTTCAATGATTTCGCTGCGGTTACCGCGGGCTTGCTTAACAGCCGATTTCAACGCCCGGTAACGCATGGGATACATGGCCTGAAAACCTAAATCTTCCAGTTCATTTTTAATTTCGTGGATACCCAGGCGATTGGCAATGGGCACATAGATTTCCAGGGTTTCTCTGGCGATACGGCGGCGTTTATCAGGACGCAACGCTCCGAGGGTGCGCATATTATGGGTGCGATCTGCCAGTTTGATCAGGATGATGCGGATATCTTCCACCATGGCCATCATCATTTTGCGGAAGTTTTCTGCCTGGGCTTCTTCTTTGCTGCTGAACTTGAATTTATCCAGCTTGGAAACCCCTTCCACCAGTTCGGCAACCGTTTCACCAAATCTATTGGTCAGGCTTTGCTTATCGTGATAGGTATCTTCGATCACATCGTGCAGTAACGCGCCCATCAGGGTTTCGTGATCCATGTGCATGTCGGCCAGAATGCCGGTGACAGCAACGGGGTGGGTAATATACGGATCGCCGCTGGAGCGCTGTTGCCCGTCATGGGCATCCCTTGCAGCAATATAAGCCTGTTCTACCAGTTCAACCTCTTCGGGCGGTAGATAATTGGCTATTTTTAGTTTTAGTCCCTCGAATAAGTACAACTGAACGCGGTCTTTTAGTGATACATAGTGACAGAATACGAGGATTTTAGCAGGATGCAAAGCCTAAATGCTGAAGCTGCTCAGCATTTAGGCAAAGTTGGTTGATCGCTTACGGCTGATCGGCAAGAATGCTGGCAACAGAGGCGAATTCCGCTTGCTCTGCTTCCTGTTGTTCCTGAATTTCAGCCTGATCCATGCGCTCAGAATTGATCAAACCTTTTTCAATTTCGCGTAAAGCAAGAACCGTAGGTTTGTCATTGCTGGCGGGTACCAGTGGCTCTTTACCTTCAGTTGCTAATTGACGCGCACGACGTGCCGCAACTAACACCAGGTCAAAGCGACTGCCTACTTTATCTACTGCATCTTCTACAGTTACACGTGCCATCTGTTTCTCCGAGTCGGGTTACCGTAATGTGATACGGAAATAATGAATACTTGTTTTTTCAAAATCAAGCTAAGTCAGCTGTGCTTTTGAAAAAGGTTGCGTAGTTTACTGACTTGGCGGGCTTTTGCCAAGCATAAAGCTCAATTGTTAAGCACTTTTTATTGGGATTCGTCCAGCAACGAAGAAAATAACGCCTGATAACGCAAAACCTGTTTTTCTTTACGTAAGCGGTTGGCGCATACAATGGCTTCCAGTTCTGCCAATGCAGTATCAAAATCATCGTTGACTATGATGTAATCAAACTCGTGGTAGTGGGAAATTTCCGACACGGCTTTGGCCATGCGTTTTTCGATCACTTCGTCTGAATCCTGCCCTCTGGCTTTGAGCCGTTTGCGCAGTTCTTCCCGCGACGGTGGGGCGATAAATATGGTTTTGGTATCCGGCAGTAAGGCTTTGACCTGGCGGGCGCCCTGCCATTCGATATCTAAAAACACATCCACACCGTGCTGCAAGGTCTCAGTAATGTTGCGTTTGGCAGTGCCATAGTAATTGTCAAAGGCCTGGGCCCATTCAAAAAAAGCTTCTTCCTTGATCAATTGCTGGAACGCCTCTTTGCTGACAAAGTGGTAGTGCTTGCCGTTCTCTTCTCCGGGTCTGGGATTGCGGGTGGTATGAGAAACCGACACCTGTACCGGATGGCGCTCGTCGGCGTGATTCTCCAGGAAGGCTTTTATCAGGCTGGATTTTCCAGCACCTGACGGCGCTGCAACGATGTATAAATTACCGGGTGTATTAGACATAAGTCGAAATTTCTTAAAAAAATAGGGTTTCAGGCTGGTCACAGCTGTACAATCTTAGCATAATTTGCCGCACAGTTTCTTCAGCGCAAACTCGGCGCGTTGAAGTGGTCCAGGTAATAACACTCATAATAACAATAAAGCGCCGGAAATGCCCAGGCACAAGCAACAGGAAAATACTATGTCAGACGAACTTTTACCCTATGTTGAAGTTAACCCAAGCCAAACCGCTGATGCGGTGGTGATCTGGTTGCACGGATTGGGTGATTCCGGTAATGGTTTTGCGCCGATAGTGCCACAACTGGGATTGCCGTCAGATATGGCGGTGCGATTTGTATTTCCTCATGCGCCGGTGATCCCGGTTACCATTAACAATGGTATGGAAATGCGCGCCTGGTATGATATCAAAACCTTATCCTTTGAAGACCGGGCCGACATGGTGGGGGTTGAGCGGTCTGCCGCTCAGGTAGAGCAACTGCTCCACCGTGAGATTGCCAACGGTATCGCTCCGGAGCGGGTGGTAATGGCCGGATTTTCTCAGGGCGGTGTCATTGCTTATTATGTAAGTTTGCGTCAGCAGCAAAAGCTGGCGGGGGTCTTAACCCTTTCCACCTATATGTGTGATGCGGATCAGAGTCGTAAAGACTGGCAGGACAGCAACAAAGATACCCCGTTTTTTGCTTCCCATGGGGCCTACGATGAAATGGTGCCGATGGCACTGGGTAAATCCGCCTATCTGAATTTAAAAGAAGCCGGTTTTAATGCCCGTTTCGAACAATACCCTATGCAACACAATGTACATGGACAGCAGTTGCAGGACATTTCTGCCTGGTTACAGGACGTACTGAAATAACGTTCGATTTTTTAAGGTTATAAAATTTACCATAATTGCCACCTTGTGCTAAACTTGCTGCATTGCAACTAACGGGCAATGTCATGAGAGTTTTAGCGAAGGCAATTATTGCACTGCTGATTATCTTTGTTTTTGAATCCCTGACCGGGTTCGAGCTGTTTCGCGACTGGCGTGAACTGTCACTGGACAATATTGTCCTGGACATGGGTTGTTTCGCCGTGGCCTGGGTAATGGCGATTTTAATACTGAAGCTATTTGATGCCACTCTGCAGGAGCAAAGAGCGTCGATAGAACAATAGCCGGCCAGTTTGACCGGCTAAACATTTCTTACTGATCGCAATGATTAATGATTGCGATAACTTGCGAACAAATTAATGTCTGAAGTGACGCATACCGGTAAATACCATGGCGATACCGTGTTCATCAGCTGCAGCAATCACTTCCTCATCACGCATAGAGCCACCGGGCTGAATAACCGCTTTGATACCTGCTTCGGCAGCGGCATCAATACCGTCACGGAACGGGAAGAAAGCATCAGAGGCCATTACTGAACCTGCGACTTGCAGATTTTCATCCGCAGCCTTAATACCGGCAATCTTGGCGGAATAAACCCGGCTCATCTGGCCGGCACCCACACCAATCGTCATTTTATCTTTGCAGTAAACGATAGCATTGGATTTAACGTATTTCGCTACTTTCCAGGCAAACAACAAATCATCCAGTTGTTCTTCGGTGGGTTGCACCTTGGATACGACCTGCAGGTCGTCTTTTTCCACCATACCAAAATCGCGTTCCTGCACTAACAAGCCGCCGTTTACGCGCTTGATGTCATGCTCGTCGGTTAACTGGCCTTGCCAATCACCACACTCCAGAACCCGTACGTTTTGCTTGGCAGCCAGTACCGCTTTGGCATCATCAGATACGACAGGTGCGATAATCACTTCCACAAACTGACGATCGATAATGGCCTGAGCTGTGTCTTTATCCAGAGTCTTGTTAAAGGCAATAATGCCACCAAAGGCCGAAGTGGGGTCGGTTTTAAAAGCGCGGTCATAGGCTTCTAAAATGTTGTCGCCCAGGGCTACACCACATGGATTAGCGTGTTTCACGATCACACAAGCCGGTTGTTCGAACTCTTTAACACATTCCAGTGCGGCATCCGTATCTGCAATGTTGTTGTAAGACAGTTCTTTGCCTTGTAGTTGCTGTGCTGTGGCAACGGACGCTTCCTGAATGTCGGTTTCAACATAAAACGCCGCTTCCTGATGGCTGTTTTCACCGTAGCGAAGATCCTGCTTTTTAATAAACTGCTGATTGTAAGTACGTGGAAATTGCGTGGTGCTGTCTTCACCGTATACCGCAGTACCAAAATAGTTAGCAATCATGCCGTCGTATTGCGCTGTATGCTCAAAAGCCGCAATAGCTAAATCAAAACGGGTGTTATAACTGAGCGAACCCTGATTGTTGTCCATTTCTGCGATGATGTCGTTGTATCTGGCCGCATTGACCACAATGGCAACATCTTTATGGTTTTTTGCTGCTGCACGCACCATAGTCGGACCGCCGATATCAATGTTCTCAATGGCATCTTCTAACGTGCAATCGTCGTTTGCTACTGTTTGAGCAAAGGGATACAGATTCACAACAACCATATCAATCGCATCGATACCGTGCTCTGTCATGACCGCTTCGTCTTGTCCGCGACGACCCAGGATGCCGCCGTGTACTTTAGGGTGCAGGGTTTTAACCCGGCCCGCCATGATTTCCGGGTGACCGGTGTATTCGGATACTTCGGTGACCTGCAGGCCGTTTTCAGCAAGCAATTTCGCTGTACCACCGGTGGACAGGATGGCGACATCACGCTCAGCCAGTGCTTTGGCAAATGCTACGATTCCGGTTTTGTCTGAAACGCTCAACAGGGCGCGACGAATAGGTTTAGGTGTTTCCATTTAAACAGCTACCTTAATGACTCAGTTGGTTTTGACTAAATAGTCAGGAATAGTGGAGGATAAACTAAAAGAGCACCCTAAGGTGCTCTTTTCAATAGTATAGTCAATTCGGCTTAGTTCATGCCGTATTGCTTTAATTTTTTGCGCAGAGTACCACGGTTGATACCCATCATAAGTGCTGCACGAGTCTGGTTACCACGAGTGTAAGTCATGATCTCTTCCAACAAAGGCGCTTCAACCTCAGCCAATACTAAATCGTACAAGTTGTCGATGTCAGTGTTGTCTAATTGCTTAAGATATTTGTTAACAGCCTGTTTTACAGAATCACGCAGAGGCTTTTGAGCCTGTGTTTGAGAAGGCGTAGTTACTGTAGTTGTGAATGGAGATGTAACGTTTTGATCGAACATATACCGTCTTGCTCTTTTCCTGGTTAATTTATGCTGCCGCTGAATCAGCTGAAACCAGGTTGGTTTCTGACTGTTCAATCGCCAGCTCTTCAAAAAATGCCTGCAATGCCGCAATTTGATGATGTGCATCATCAATGGCATTGAAAGCCCGGCGGAATGATTTGGAATCATGCTCCGCTAAATACCAACCCACATGTTTGCGGGCAATTCTTGCTCCCATCAGTTCACCGTAAAATTGGTGAACGTTCTGAATGTGCTCGATTAGCACATCCCTTACTTCGGACAGTGCAGGCGCGGGAAGTTGATTGCCTGTTGCCAGGTAATGATTGATAGCGTTGAATATCCAGGGATTGCCCTGGGCACCTCGCCCAATCATTACTCCGTCTGCCCCGGTGTAATCCAGAACGTATTTGGCTTTTTCCGGTGAGTTAATATCACCGTTTGCCACCACTGGAATGGATATTTCCTGCTTTACTGCTTTGATTGTGTCGTATTCTGCGTCACCTTTGTACATGCAGGCCTTGGTGCGACCATGTACCGCCAGTGACTGAATGCCATTGCGTTCAGCAATTTTGGCGATGTCTACAGCATTACGATTTTCGGTATTCCAACCGGTGCGAATTTTTAATGTTACCGGCACTGACACAGCAGCAACGACAGCACTAATGATTTCTTCCACCAGTGTGGGGTATTGCAGTAAAGCGGACCCCGCCAGTTTTTTATTCACTTTTTTGGCCGGACACCCCATATTGATATCAATAATCTGGGCACCGTTTTGCACGTTAAATTGTGCCGCCTGAGCCATCAGGTGAGGTTCTGAGCCTGCGATCTGTACAGATCGTATGCCAGTTTCACCCTCGTGGTTCATGCGTTGTTGGGACTTTTGAGATTTCCACACATCGGGGTTGCTGGATAACATTTCTGAAACCACCAACCCGGCCCCCAGACGATGACAAAGCTGTCTGAAAGGGCGGTCAGTTACGCCAGCCATCGGGGCAAGCAACACATTACTAGCGAGTTTAAATTGTGCTATTTGCATTCCCGACTCTTGTACAAAACTGTGTAAAAAATACCCAAGTCCTCAAAAGGGCGCTAAGTGTACGGACTTTTTTCTCGTTTGAAAAGGCTAGATTTTAAACAAATTGTACTTTTTTTTGACGTCAAGCGGGTTGACAGCGCTTTTTATCGCTTTTTGCCGCTTAATCTTGACCATTCGTCCAGGAATTGGGGGTCATCCATGTCAAAAAACTCACTGTAAAGTGTGTTCAGTTCTGCTGCCTGACTTTCCAGTATGCCAGACAACACAAGCTGACCGCCGGATTTACACTGACCACTGATTAATTCCCGCAACTCCCGCAGCGGACCGGCCAGTATATTAGCCAGTACCACATCAACGGGTTCGTCTGGTTGGTCTTCGGGTAGGTAAAGTTCAAAGTCCTGTTCGCATTGATTGCGTCTGGCATTTTCCTGCGTGGCTTGTAGCGCCTGGGGATCGATATCCACACCAATTACCCGTTTGGCCCCGAGTTTGATAGCCGCGATGCCTAAAATGCCGGAGCCGCAGCCAAAATCCAGTACGGTTTTGTCGGATAAGTCCTGTTTATCCAGCCATTGCAGACACAGGGAAGTCGTAGGGTGAGTACCGGTGCCAAAGGCAAGACCGGGATCCAGCATAATATTTACCGCATTGGGATCGGGAATGTCACACCAGCTGGGACAGATCCATAATTTGTCTCCAAACTGCATGGGCTTGAAGTTGTCCATCCATTCTCTTTCCCAGTCTTTGTCTTCCAACTGATCCAGGGTGTAACTGAATTCCTCACCCAGTACCTTGCTTTGAGTCATTCTTTGAATAACCCCTTGCATATCATGATCTGCCTCAAACAAACCGATGACAGTGGTATTGGGCCAGAGCACCAGCTCACCCGGCTTGGGTTCAAACAGGGGGCTGTCTTTGGCGTCGGTATAGGTAACGGCCTGTGCGCCGTTGCCGCTCATCAGAGAAGAGACCGCTTCGGCATCTTTTTCAGTGACGTCGATTTTTAATTGAATCCAGGGCATGAATTCTTCAATCCTTATGTTTAAACTAATTGCTATTATACATTGATTAGCCTGGATAACCTTTTGTCGAAGCAGAAAAATACCAGTCATGCCCAGCATTATGTGGTGGGCTATGGCAGCCTGATGAGCCATGACAGCCGCTTTCGCTACAGTCAGATTGATGCGGACGCCATTCCCGTGCAGGTGAGGGGTTGGCAGCGTGCCTGGAATATGTGTTGCCCGGACAACAGTTATACCTGTGTAGGTGTGATACCCGGTACTGAGACTCAGGCGGTGAATGGTATGCTGGTGCCTGTGGCGGAAATTACCCCTCAGTTGCGACAACGGGAGCAAAGCTATCATTTTGTACAGATAGATCAGCAACAGCTTCAGTATCATGGTGTGGCCGCTCAAAACGACATCATGGCGAGTTTAAATGATGCGGTTATCTGGATTTGTCAGGTCAGTGAACCTGCCGCTGCCAGCCAGTCACATCCGATTTATCAAACCTATGTCGATACCTGTCTGTCCGGTTGTCTGGAGCATGTCAGCGAAGAGTTTGCGTTCGAATTTATTGAAAAAACCCTGGGCTGGGCGGAACACTGGGTTAATGATCGACACGCACCCCGCTACCCGCGACTGGCGAACATCGACCTCGAGATGCAGCACCGTATTGATGGCCTGCTGCAATCCGCCGGTATTTTAGCGCTGCGCAAGGAGGGATGATGAGCCACTATACGCACTTTGACACCGAGCGTTTGCAGGTTAGGCCACTGACAGAACAGGACGCGCCGGGCATTCTGGCTTTGAACCTGGACCCCGACTGGAAAAAATACATTGGTGATCGGGGGGTTTTTGATCTCGCCAGTGCCAGAGGTTACATTAAAAATGGCCCGGCCCGCATGTATCGGGAGTTTGGGTTTGGGGTTTTGGCGGTACGGGAAGCCGAAACGGGGGAGTTTTTGGGCACCTGTGGTTTGCTGAAAAGAGACAATCTGGCCTCGCCGGATATCGGTTTTGCCTTTTTACCCATCGCGCGTGGCAAAGGATATGCCTTTGAGGCCTGTGCGGGTTTATTGCACAGTGTCAGGCAACAGGCGCAATGGCCACATATTGAGGCGTTGGTAACTCCGGAAAACGCCGCGTCTATAGCGTTGCTGAAAAAACTCGGTTTTCAGTATCTAAAAAATCTGCCTGACTTTGACCCCAACAAAGACACCGATCTGTATCGACTCACGTTATAATAAAATTATCCCACCCTATACCGAAAGAGAATTTAACTATGCAACAATGCTTGTCAGCCGTCAGTATCATTGTTCCGGATTACGATGAGGCAATTGAATTTTACTGCCAGAAATTGAACTTTGAATTGCTGGAGGACATTGATCAGGGCAGCAAACGCTGGGTCACTGTGCGCCCCAAAGGGGCTTCTGAAACCCAGATCGTACTGGCACAACCGGGTAATGAGGCACAAAAAGCATTAGTGGGTCAGCAAGCTGCCGATCGCGTCTGGCTGTTTTTGCAAACCGATGATTTTTACCGGGATCACGCGGCTATGCTGGCGAATGGGGTGGTGTTTTTAGAAACGCCGCGTGAAGAACCTTACGGTATTGTCGCGGTATTCCAGGATTGCTTTGGCAACAAGTGGGATCTCATTGAGAAACGCCAGAGCCAGGGGTAATCACCGGCATCACGCAGGTAAAGCAGGTGCCCTCAGCCACTGAACTGTTGTAGCTAATCGCACCATCGTGATTCATCACGATTTGTTTTGCGATGCTAAGCCCAAGGCCAATGCCTTTGCCCGCTTTTTTGGTGGTATAAAAAGGTTCAAAGACCTTGTCACCGATATCACCGGCAATGGCCTTACCCTTGTTTTGCACGGTAATTTTTAGTTCCTGGTTGTCAGTTTGGCTAAACTCGATGGCAAGATCTGAGGCCGACATCGGAACTGAGGTATCTTTCATTGCCTCCAGTGCGTTGTTAACTAACTGCAGCAACAGCAGTTCCAGCTGTGTCGCGTCCATTGTTACCTGCAGGTTGTCAGGACGTTCGCAGATTAAATGAAACGGGATTTGCAGTTGTATCCTGACGTCGTTCAGTGCGCGTTTTAACAATCCGCTTAATTCAAACTGGGTTTTCTGACAATCGTGTACCTTGCCGTAGCAACGAATCATCTCGGACGCGTGGTGTCCCCGCTCCACCATGCCCAGGATTTTCTCAAAGACTGATTTAACCTGTTCAGGGGCATCGGTGGTCATCATCTGAGTTATCTCAACCATGCCTCGGATATTCGCCAGGATACCGTTGAAGTCATGGCCAATGCCCCGGCAAACCTTTTCAACGGCTTTTTTACTGGGCGGTATCTGACTGGGTCTTTCAGGACGTGATTGCAACTGTTCACACTCAGCCAGCAGCGTTAATGCTTCCTGTAACAAAGCCGCACTTTGCTCTGCCGGAGCATTGCTGGCTTTAGCAATAAACTCGCTGATATGATGATCCTGCATGCCAGGGCTCCGTTGACCGAAATTAAAACTGATGGCTTATGATCCAGATTAGTATTTAAAGGCAAATATGCAAATAGGGAGAATTACCTAAAATCAATATCCTCGCCGTCCCAGGTCAACAGCCTGGCCTCAGGGCGTTTGCGCTCGTTGCTGAAATCCACCAGACCGACTGCGCTTTTACTCACCAGGGAGCTGCGTTTATTTTTCCGATCGGGGTAGCGGGTGCTGATTTTTAATCGGCGGCGCTTGGTGAACCAGTTCAGTGGCGAGTGATGCCCGTAGAGCCATTGATTCATGGCGTCTAACTTACTCAGTAGGGTTACCGGAAACTGGTTGCAAAAGCCACTGGTTGTAATCTGATGAATGCTGGGGCTGGAGTCTTTAAAACGCAAACGGATATCGTAGACAAAGGAATAATGCACGTCTCCGGAGAGGATCACAAACTGTTGTGCGGTTTCGGGCTCTTTAAAAATATCCAGCAACACTCTGGCGGTACCCTGATGCGCCATCCAGTTTTCCGCATCCACGGTCAGAGCCTGACCAAAAAAAGTGAAAATCTTCTGAATGGCTTCTATGACTTTCACGCCAAATATGGGGGCGGGGGAGACAATCACGACGGACTGCTCACCGGTAACCTGTTGCCGCAGTTCCCGGAGCCGCTCCCAATCCAGCAAACCTGAGGGTTGAGCCGCGTTTTCCTCGGAACGCCAGCGATGGGTGCGGGTATCCAGCACAACGATTTTGGGCTGAGTGGCAATTTGATAATGCCAGTCATCCCATTCGAACAAGGCATCAATGACCTTGTTGTGTTCGGTGATGCCGGCACTGGTGATATGAGGTTCCACTTCTTTCAGTAAAAATTCGAATTGCTCCGGGTTATTACCGAGTCCCTGGCAGAGCATATAGCCAAACAAGGCATTACCGATAATGCGTTTAGAGAAGGGGTTGCCATAGGCTAACTCTTCCCATTCCCGGGTCAGGTTCCAGTCATCGGTGACGTCGTGATCGTCAAACATCATGTACACCGGGATATGGGCCAGTGCCCGGCGGATCTGCGGCAGGGTCTGAATAAATTGCAACAGTGATTGTTGTTCCTGCTCGAAATTTTGCCTTTCAGATTCGGGCATTTTGCTGCTGTCAAAGTGGATATCCTGCCAGCAGGTTTCAGACCAGACCATAAAGTACATTGCCATCACTTCTGACAAGGTGATCAAATGGTTTTTGGCGTTGACCGAGGTGAAAATAGGTTTGCGCTTGGCGCCGAAAAAGGTTTCCTGCACTTCTTCGTTTTCATCACTGTGGGGCAGGAGTTCGGTTCTTTTGTAAAAACAATCTTCGTGCTGCAATAATTCTTCGTAGTTGCTGACTTTGGCCCCGGAAAACGTTTCCGAAAACAACTCATAACGGGCAATAACCTGATGAATAGCCTGTAAAAATGGACCGGCCACGTCATCCACGTAGACCTGGTCACCGGACATCATCAGCAGTGATGCCGGCAGTTGGTTTTGGCTCAGGCACTCCGCCAGGTGTTGATCGACGCGAATCAGTGCATCGCCTTCGTCATGGTGGGGTTTGCGACAGGAGCCGTGCAGTACCTTTCGCAGTGTCGCTTGCCAATACACCCTGGGCTTGTCAAAGCCCGGGTAACAGAGATCCGGCGCGACATCGGCCAGGTGCAACTGAGTATTCTGAAACTCAAAAATCAGATCGTAATCCAGGCCAGTATCAGGGGGAAGTGGCTGACTGAAATCAATAATGTGGTGAAATACAAAAGCTTTATTTCCCACCTGATGGCACAGTTGTCTTTGTTGGTATTCAGGTGTTGCGGATTGCTGTCGGGCATTGCTTAAAGCAGCATGAACCGGCACCTGATAATTACTGACATACCAGAGTACTAATTGGTGGCTGTCCAGCTTTCTGACAATGGGACCGGCAATAAGGGTAAAAGGCGCTTGTGAATCAGTCATGTAATCCGGTGAGTTCTCTTAATAATTGGGTATCTTCCTGAACCTGAACAGCATAACTCAGGCACACTTCCAGCAGTTCATCCAGATACTCGGGCAAGTGTTCAGCAACGGCTTCTTCGAATCGAATCGAGCGCCGGTCGCCGCGACTGTGGGCTTTGGCTAACGCCTGAGCACAGGTTTGGGTGTATTGCAGCAGCGCTTCATCGGGGGTATCTGCGTGAAAACAGACGTCTTCCGGGGCAATCCCCACTTTAGCGTGATGCCGGGATCGAACCAGCCAGTGAGCGGCACGCCATTCAACTTCATCCAACACCAAATCAGGGCGTCTTTGCATGCGCCGCTGACAACACACCGTCAGATGGGCTGGATTGAGTCGATTGACTGGCGACAGGGTTTCAAAGTGAGTCAACGGCGCAGCAATGCGTTGCTCTTTCACCTCGACGATATGGCACAGTTTGAGATCTTCCTGGTCGACGTAGTCTTTCGGGCCAACCAGCAGATAATAGCGATCCATATTAATGCTGCCCGTGCCAGCACCAAGGCGTTTAACGATGTCTAAAATACAGTCGTCTACATAAGGCGAGAATACTTCACTTAACTCCCGGTACAGTGATTCGTCAATAGCGGCAAATTTGGTGTTTTCCAGGTTAAAAACCGGCACAAACCCGCTGCAATCCACGGCTTTGGCAATGGCACTTTTGCTGTAAAACTGTTTACCACCTGATGCGCGCTTTTGCGCTTTTTTGTAAAAGCGGCGCAGCACATGTTGTTTGTCGAAGTCGTTGAGCACGGCATTGCGCAGGCTGCCATCTTCTGCCAGTGCCTTACAGTGTTGAACATAAGTTGCCAAAAATGCCTGAATTGCCAGGATAGCACCTTCGACACTGGCGCAGGCTGGCAGGTTGGTTCCCGTGAGTTCCTCGGAGCTAAACTGACCGGTTTTGATACCGTCACAATATTGTTGGGCCAGCAAGATGCTGATACAAAAGCGCACCAGATCCCAACTGCTGTGGCCCAGGCAGGCGTCATCAAAATCATTGGGTGCAAAAATAACAGTATCGCCGTGCGAGCCTTCTTCAGTGAGCAAGCCAAAATTGGACAGATGACAGTCGCCCTGCACCATAGTTAACGGGATTGAGGTTTGAATCTCATTGGGGATCGACAACAATCCACTGGCGATGTCGTCATAAAACAATCCGGCAGATCCGCGAAAAAAACGAAACGGGTTGGCTGCCATCTTGAGATGCTTCTCAATGGCGTTACCTTTTTCCGGACAGATCCCATCGGCTTTTTGCAGCGCAAATAAGAGTTGTTCTTCCCGATTCATGATGCTGTGTACCTAAATTTAACCTCTGTCAAACCTTAAACTAAAAGTCTCAAATTTGAAAACCTGGAAAGCGACAAATAGCGGATTTCTGATATTTGTAACTTGACCCGCTCATGCTGCACCTTTATAAAACCAGCAGACCGGAAATTAATTGCTGCGGGAAGTTGCATGTTGTTCAGATATAAATTGTTGTTACCCTGGTGTTTGACTTTGATACTGGGAGCCTGTCATTCCACCAAAACCGATCCTTTGATGGGCACAGCCGCTAACCCTTTGCCAGTTGAAAGCTACTGGTTAACCGAGTCTGCAGGTGGGGTTATGTTGGACCCTCAGACATCCGGCCTGACGTTGTGGCGCAACGGACGGCTGGTGACAATCGCCGATGGCAGCGCGCACGAATCTCAGGTGTTGAGGCTGATTGTGCTGGACGCACAGCAATTTCAGGTTGAGAAAAAGTACCCCATGGTGGTGGCCCCGGAGATTTTGCAAGGTTGTTTTGCTGAGTATATGAGCAAGCGACCCGACCTGGAAGCGCTGGTGGTGGACCCCGATGATGACCGGGTTTTTTATACCGTCACAGAGGATGCTTCCAGATATAGTCTTAGCCCGGCGTGTGCAGAAAAGTACCGCCAAACAGGCTCAACGGAATATCCCACCTTGTTGGTGCGCCTGGCGCTGGACGATGTGGCTGAACAGGTAACTGTTACCCACGTCAGACCCCTGCAATACAGTGCGGCGATGCAGGTGGGTAATCATCCCAATGACGGCATAGAGGGCATGAGTTTTGGCTCCGGACGTACTTTGTATTTAGGGCTGGAAAAAGATGCTTTGTTTCAGCCGCGTATATTTTCCGTGGAACTCAATAGCAAGTTTTGGAATAGTGTTGAGTTTGCCAGAGTAACCGACGAACAGTTGCTGTTACCAGTTTTTAGCGACCAGATCCCGCACCCGATAAATGCGCTGACTTACGTGCAGCAGGGGGATAATGGCTGGCTAGTTGCAGCTGCAAGAAACGACAATGAGTTGTGGCTGGTGGACCCCGAAAAGAAAAATTCGACCCGCAGAATCAAACTGAGTTTTCTGGCGAAAACCAGTGATACCAAACAACAATGTGCTGAATTTACAGCGATGAATAATTATTCCATAGAAGGGCTTGCCGGTGGCAATGGGGTGTTGTGGTTGGTTAATGATCCCTGGAAGGAAAATTATCAGAAGAATATACAGTGTCAGGCTGATAAGAACCGCTACGACGCGATGGCGCCTTTGCTGTCTCAGATACCCATTGAAACGTTGTTTACCAATCCTTAGGGTTATTTTGCTAAGTCTAAAGGCCTGCCAATGCAGGCAGGCCTGACTTATTGTTTGAGTTCTTGCAAATTGAACCACTCATGCTTTTACAGAGTAGCTGCAGCTTTTTCCAGATAGGCCAGTACTTCGTCGGCTTTAAACTCTTTAGAAAACTCAACTAAATCTTTACCGTTACAGCTCAGATTTTGCGAATCCAACAATTTGCGATAAACATCTTTTTTCGACATTGCAACAACACCGATTTTGTTTTTAAAGCTGTTGTGGATCAAACGAACGTTATCCTGTGTTACTGCGCGACAAAAGCTGGCAAAAGATTTGTCACCACGGAATTCAAACTTTGTGTCGTGTGATTCAGTAGCAGAAACCGCAGAACTTAACGCTAAAGTAGTGGCCAGAGCCAAAGTTAGTTTTTTCATGTTACACCTCATAATGAGTTAGTTAGCTAGTGTGAATGTGTTGGATGTTGTCCGAACACGATTTATAACTTAATGATTTTTATGAGGAATGTTGTTGTATTACTGTATTGATTTGGTTAACAAAATAAAAAATGAACTGTTAAGTGCTTGTAAAAGCAGCTAAGTCTTTGATAATTAGCGATATTACCAGTTTTTATATTTCTTATTGGAATTAAAAGTAACTTTAATATGCATAATTCATCTATTAAAGCGGGGTAATTGTTAGGATAAACATCCTAAAACGCGCTGAAATTGATGTCTGTTTACAAGCCTGTTACGAATATTTGTGATATATGCCTGCTGGCAGAGGAAGGTATGAGGGGACAAGCCCCCTCATAAATCAGATTTTCAGCGCTTTGTCGCCGCGTGACAGACCACAAACCCCGGTGCGGGCTGCTTCTAACACATCGGTAAGTTCAGTGGCTGTGGTAATAAAGGCATCCAGCTTGTCACTGGGGCCCGTTAACTGAATGGTATAGTTACGGGCGCTGACATCGACGATGTTGCCACGAAAGATATCTGCCATACGTTTTACTTCTGCGCGAATGTGTTCGTTGGGTGTGGCCACCTTGATCAACATTAACTCCCGTTCCAGATGGCTGCCCTCTGTCAGGTCCATAACCTTAAATACATCCACCAGTTTATTGATTTGCTTGGTGATCTGCTCGATCACTTTGTCATCGCCATGGGTGGTGATAGTGATCCTGGACAGCGTTGGATCCGTGGTGGTGGTGACACATAAGGAGTCAACATTGAATCCACGCTGTGAGAACAGGCCTACAATGCGGGATAGCGCGCCGGGTTCGTTTTCCAATAATACCGAAATTATACGTCTCATTTAGGTACGCTCCGTTTTGCTCAAGCGCATGTCATCCATGGCACCGAATTTAATTTGCATGGGATATACGTGTTCGTTTTGGTCCACCCGAATGTCCATAAACACCAGTTTGTCTTTGATGGCCATACAGCGTGCCATGGCATCGTCCAGTTCACTGGGGTGGTCTACGCGCATACCTACGTGGCCATAGGCTTCGGCAAGCTTCACAAAATCCGGCATTGATTCCATGTAAGAATGAGAATGACGCCCTTTGTAAATCATGTCCTGCCATTGACGCACCATGCCCAGCGCGCGATTGTTCAGAGAAATGATCTTGATGGGCAAATTATATTGCAGACAGGTAGATAGCTCCTGAATATTCATCTGGATACTGCCATCACCGGTTACCACGGCGGATATGGCATCAGGATGTGCAAACTGCACGCCCATTGCCGCTGGCAGACCAAACCCCATGGTGCCCAAACCGCCGGAATTAATCCACTGGCGTGGTTTATCAAAGGGGTAATACAGGGCGGCAAACATCTGATGCTGACCCACATCGGAACTGACATAGGCTTTGCCATCGGTATGCTTATACAAAGACTGAATGACTTCCTGGGGTTTAATTACCTCGGAAGCGGTGGCGTAGTTCAGGCACTTTCTGGATTGCCACTGGCGTATCTGTTTCCACCAATCCTGCAATTTCTCTTTTTGCGTGTCCTGGTCAATGTCTTTGAGGTGATCAAAAAACTGACTCAGGACTTTGTCTACCGCACCGACAATGGGAATATGGGCGTTGACCGTTTTCGAAATAGAGGTGGGATCTATATCCACATGCACAATTCTGGCGTAAGGGCAGAATTTCTCAACATTATTGGTAACCCGGTCATCAAAACGGGCACCCAGTGCAATAATGCAATCGGCGTTGTGCATGGTTTTGTTGGCTTCCAGGGTGCCGTGCATGCCTAACATACCTACAAATTGTTCATGGGTACCGGGGAACGCGCCCAGGCCCATCAGGGTATTCGTTACCGGGGCATTGAGCATTTCGGCCAGTTTGATCAGTTTTCTGCTGGCCCCCAGGGCACCACCACCGGCGTAAACCACCGGGCGTTTTGCCGCTTTAATGGCTTCAACCGCTTTTTTGATCTGCTTGTTGTGCCCTTTTTCTGTGGGGTTATAGGAGCGAATTGAGAAATCTTCAGGGTATTCGTACGGGTGAGATTCCTGAATATTGACGATGTCTTTTGGTAAATCGATAACCACCGGACCAGGACGACCAGAATTCGCAATGTAATAGGCTTTGGCGATCGCTACCGGAATATCTTCCGCTTTTTTTACCAGGAAGCTGTGTTTCACGATGGGACGAGAACAGCCCACCATATCTGTTTCCTGGAACGCATCTTCACCAATATGCTGCGAAGGAACCTGACCGGACAGCACCACCATGGGGATAGAGTCCATGTAGGCCGTCGCAATACCGGTAATGGTATTGGTGGCACCCGGACCGGAAGTAACCAGTACGGTACCGGTTTTTCCTGTTGAACGGGCATAACCGTCGGCCATGTGAGCAGCAGCCTGCTCGTGGCGAACCAGAATGTGTTTAACATCGTCCTGAGCAAAGAGGGCGTCATATATGTCAAGTACGGCACCACCTGGGTAACCAAAAACATATTCAACACCAACATCTTTTAGTGCCCTTACGACCATCTCGGCACCGGACATCATTTCCACGGATACTCTCTCCTGATAAGGTAATTATTTAGGGTTTGGGCGGATCTTACGGGACTGAGTTTGAATAAGAAACCTGGAAAGGAATAAAAGTGAGATTTGTATCCTAATATTCAGTATAAATGGGATGAATGTCCTATTTCACCCCTTTGTAATCCTGAATTTTAGGTTGCGGTCCTAAGCTTTTGATGAAAGTTAGGCTGGTTATTCTTCGTTAGTGTCGATGTCGATGTCCTCATCGGCGCCCAGACTAACGCTATCTTCATCATTGTCTTCCACATTGGCCCGCTTGCCATAAATACTGGCCGTGCGAGGTCGACCAATGCGAGCCATATATTTAACCCAGGCTTTTTCCGTGGTATTAGCGGGTTCTTTTTGGCCGCTGGCCACCGCAATCAGATTGAAATCTTCATCGTTCTCCGGATTTAACGAGCCGGAAAGCAACGCGTTTATCAGCGTACCATAGTGACTCAGGGCTTTCGCTTCAGAGATAGAGAAATCGCCGGAGCGGGAAAAACCGTAGGGGTAATTCTTCGGATCATGGTATGCGCGAGTTAATAAATCAGAACGGGTTGCCTTAGCCATAATGCAAATTCCTGATAAATATATGTTGTCAAAGTACAGTGAATTTTTAGGCCGAAAACGGGCAAGAGTCAAACCCCAAAAGGCGCTTTTTTTTAGAACTTTTTTTGACAGTTTAAAGCGATGCAGAATGGTTTGTATCTAAACAAAAAGCCCCGCCGGATTGGGCGGGGCTTTGATTGTTAATCGAGGTGATTTTAATTACTCAATGCTGAAGTTTAATCCCAGGAAGAAGTACCGACCTCTGATGCTGACGGGTGTCGCATATGAGGTAATAAAAGGTTCTTCATCCGTCAGGTTGTTAACCCCACCGTAAACCAATAGCTCATCGCTTAACTGATAGGAAAAGTTTACGTCATGCAGGTAAACTTCATCCATAAACACGGCGCTGCCATAACGAGACATTGCTGTGTCGATTTCCACAAAGTTAACTAACTGCTCGCCCTGATACTGGGTTTGCCAACCCACTGTCAGATCTCCTGTTGTCCATTCCAGGTTAAAGTTACCTGCCCACTCAGGACGTTGTACTTCCCCCAGCTCCACATCCACTGCCTCTGGATTGAGCGGATCGTTGAACTGATTCAGTTCATTCACCTTGGTTCCAGCCAGGGTCAGATCAAATTCATGCTCACCGTAGGTGAAGTCATAGCCGAATGAAAAGTCGTAGCCGTCGGTTTCCAACTTGGCGAAGTTAATCGATGTGGCTCTCATAAAGTTAAAGCCACCAAAGAATATGGAATTTTCGTCATCGTTTCTGCCCAGTAACTCACAGAAATTTTGATTCAGTGCAGGACCTTCAAAACAGCCTCTGGCAATGTCGTCTCCGCTCACTTCGGAAATCGCATCTTCTATTTCGATACTCCAATAGTCAAAAGTCATGTTGAACCCATCCAGAAATTCCGGACGGAACACAAAACCGATGGTCTTGGTGTCTGCCGTTTCTTCCTGCAATTCTTCATTGCCCCCGGTTACACCACCAAACGCCGCCGATAACGGATCGTCAAAGGTATAATTGCCTTCGTCATCGAAAGGGTCCAGTCCAATGCCATTAAAGTAGGTGACACAGTTGGCTTGTGTCTGGTCTGCCAGGGTCGTTTGTCCACCTTCGCGCAGTGCATCAATTTGTGCTCTGGCGCAGGGATCGGCAGGGCGGAAGGTGGTACCAATTTCAGGCCCATAGAGTTCGGTAATGTTAGGCGCACGCACCGCTTCAGAAATACTGACACGGAAGGTTAAATCTTCATAGGGTGCCCAACGTAAGTTGGTTTTCCAGGTACTGGAAGAGCCAATGGTGGAATAATCGGAATAGCGTATCGCGGCGTCAACGGTCAGTTCCTCGGCAAAGGTTTTACCTTCCAGTAGCGGAACCGAAACTTCCATGAAAAGGTCGTAAACGTCGTATTCACCGACTTCATTGCGGGTAGTTGTTTTCGGGCGGAAGGTGAGTTTGGTGTTGCCTGATACCTCAGAAACATTCACTCCTGTGCCATAGGGGTTACCGGCAGGCAGGTTACCCAATTGCCAGTCATCATAACTTACAGATGATTCTTCTTCGCGGTATTCAGCACCCGCAGCGAATACGACTGGGCCAGCCGGTAACTCGAACCAATCTGAGAAATCACCGGAGATTGATGCCGAATAAACGGTTTGTTCCAGCTCGATCATATCGCGCTCTGTGGTAGTGACCCAATCTACCGCCCCTTGGGTAATACCGCTAGCACCTGCCCAGATGTTTAACGGTACACAACTGCCATCGCCCGGTGTAAAGGTGTAGTAGCCTGGGTCATAGTCCGGAATATTAAACGGCGTGCCCTGAGCTGGGGCGTCGGCATCGACATTGACACGGCATGTGGCATCCCCGGTAGTCGGATCGGTTACAGCATCAATCGCCGCCATGAAACGGTCCACGATAACTGCATTTTCTATTTCACTTTCGCGTTCGAATTTACCCCAAACGATACTGGCGTCATAAGTCCAGCCGTTCTCAAATTCACCATTGATTCCCAGTACTGCACGGGTTGTTGTTCTCTCATGGGTCTGAATACCGGACCCTATACCAATGGGATCGATAGTAATTGCCACACCACCAATTTCCTGAGCGACAGGACGAATGAATTCCGGCAAAAACGGGTTGTCCGGCGCGCCGCGCAACAGATCCCAGAAAGAAGTGGGTTGCGTGGTACTTTGTGTTTCCTGATGGGCATGTTTCAATTCCCAGGTGAGCTCTGATGAAGAACCCAGCTCATAATTTCCTATCAGGTTAACGTTAATTTTTTCTTCTGGGGTCAACAGGAAACTGTCGAACTGCTGTATGGTATTGAATGAATCGCCACCAAAACCTTCTGTTCCCGAGCCACCGGCTACCAGGCCATCCTGAATCACGCGGTATGATCCATTGGGGTCCACCACCCAACAACCACCAATGTTACCAAAACTGTCACCGAGCGGGGCGTCATAAGCTGTGTTGGAACTGTTAAATCCTGACCAGGTATCAAGGCAGTCCGGTACACCATTGTTGTTCAGGTCAACGTTGGTAAATTCGTCAAAGCCGGCAAAGGTATTGCCGTTTCCTGGCACAATATAGCCATAACCCGAAGTGAAGGGAAAGGTACGCCCCGGTAAAATTGCGCGGCTGGGAGCCGCCGCAGCAGCGGCTATCAATGCCATTTCGGCATCGGTCAGGTTGGGAGCGCTGCCATATAAATTTGAATAAAAGTCGATAAAGTCTTCAGCAGAGGGAATGGCGTGGCCATAATTAACAAAGCCGTTGTTCGGATTATAAAACTGGGCGAAATTTGGCATAGTGGCAGCATCTATCTGGCCAATCTGAAATCTTTTTGCCGGATTTCCCCAGTCTCGTCCTGAGCCCACAAATACGCCATTGTCACGTTCTTTGGCTCTTAGGCCTTGACTGTCGGCATATTCCACACTGATTGCGACATTACCCTTATCATTATCGAAATTAAGGCCATAGGTTGCTGAAAGTTGCAGTTGTTCTGAATCGCCCTCTGAAGAGATACCTTGCTGCACGTCGAAGTCGAAACCTTCAAAGTCCTTTTTCAGAATAAAGTTTACAACACCGGTTACCGCGTCTGCACCGTAGATAGCCGACGCGCCGCCGGTCAGTACTTCAACGCTGTCCACTAATTTGGTAGGGATGGAACCAACGTCTACCGCTGCACTCCCTCCGGAACCACCAACATGGCGCCGTCCGTTCACTAAGACTAATGTTCTTCTGGAGCCCAAACCTCGCAGGTTCAGAATATTTGCCCCTTCTTCGAAGGCGGTATCGCCATCATTACCACTTTCTGAATTGGTGGAGCTAAATAGTGCCGGAATGTCATTGACTACATCGGTGATAGAGAATTCACCGGAGTTACGGATATCCTTGCCGTCAATTGCCTGCACCGGTGAAGGGCTGGCCAGGTTAGGATCGCGTGCTATACGTGAACCTGTCACCATCACGCGTTCTACACTGGCGATTTCGTCGTTTTCTTCTTCCTGGGCAAGGGCGTTGGGGGCTATCGCCAGGGTTGCTGCCATTGAGCTATAGCATAGCCCTTTCACAATGGCGGTATTTAGCCGGGACAAGGCAAATTTTTTCATGGTGTGCTCCTGAGAGTGTGTCGTGTCTTCAATTGCTAAAAGCAACATTTTGTTACAAATGCTGCGTTATTCTTATTGTTGTTATTTTAAGTTTCTTTATTCCCACTAAAGGATAATTAGCATTTTTGGGGCCTTGATCAAGTCCAGAATTAGTGTGTTTATTGCGTATATGGGGAATTATTCGAATATTTATTCTGTTTGTGCCGGGATTTGATGAAGGATTATTCATGGCAAATATTGCCCTGCACCAAAATGGAACGTTGGATTAATGCCGTGCTGTTTTCAAACGCCTTGCCTGATAGCGGTTGCATCACAATGGTGCTCTGTGCGCTAAATTAGTGAACCCGTATATTAAATAATTATGCATTTCGTCAATTATTCAAATTTTTTGTCATTTATTTTAAATTTTGACTGAATGTCTTGCTAATTTGTTACCAGATGTGAAAGCAGATGCTTATTTTGATGGTTTGACTAATTAAGCGAAAAGGCGAAAATGTGATCCGGCACGCCCGGGTGACAGTTAATTATTACCCGTGTTGCTTAAAAAACGGTTTTTAGGCGTTGCAGGGCTTATCCTGTGTCGATTTAGAATTGGAGTGAAAAAAGAGAATTTGGAGCGGGAAACGAGATTCGAACTCGCGACCCCAACCTTGGCAAGGTTGTGCTCTACCAGCTGAGCTATTCCCGCGTATTGAGACTTCCTTTAAAATCGATTCTGGACTGATTCGATTTGCGGCGGAGCGTTTTCGCTTCGCTATTACAAACTACTTCCTGTAGTTTGCCCTTCGGGCCAGCCTGTCGGCCGTTCCAATTTGTTCCTGTCAAATTGGTCCCGCGTATTTGGTATGGTTTCAGATGAAAATTGGAGCGGGAAACGAGATTCGAACTCGCGACCCCAACCTTGGCAAGGTTGTGCTCTACCAGCTGAGCTATTCCCGCGTAACCATTTTACATCAACCGCTTTCCTTCAAAAGCGGGTGCGCATTTTACAAAAAAAATAGGGGTGTGCAAGTGCTTTGTGACAATAATTCGAAAAAAACTGTCGTTACTGATTGAATAACCGTCAGATGTTAAAAATGTGCTGCCGGTAATATTGCAGTTCTGCAATAGATTCGCGAATGTCATCTATGGCGAGGTGCGTGCCTTTTTTGTGGAATCCGTTCAGTACTTCGGGCTTCCAGCGTCTGACCAGCTCTTTAACGCTGCTGACGTCGATAATGCGATAGTGAAAGAACTTTTCCAGTTCAAGCATATGCTTTTGTAAGAAGCGTCGGTCCTGACTGATGCTGTTGCCGCACAAAGGTGAAACCCCTTTTGGCACGTACTGGCTTAAGAATTCAATGGTGCGTTGTACCGCAATGTCTTCGCTGATATCACTTTGGCGGCAACGTTCTGTCAGGCCGGATTCACCGTGGGTTTTTACACACCACTCGTCCATGCCGTCCAGCAATTCATTGGATTGATGGATGGCCATAACAGGCCCTTCTGCAATCACATTGAGCTGTGAGTCTGTCACGATAGTGGCAATTTCCAATACCTTGCAGATGTCAGGATCTAACCCCGTCATTTCCAGATCCATCCAGACTAAATTATTTTCGCTATATGACATGCACTACCCGCCAAGATTCACACAATTACTGCAATTTATGGTGTCTTTCCCTAAATGCAATCGGTACTATGTTGATTGTGACAACTAAATTCAAACCCAGTTTTGCTTATATGATAAAGCAAATACCCGTTTACTATACTTAATTTAGCAGCAAAGTGGCAAAAAGAAATAAACTGACACACAGACAAAAGCGCCAGGTTGGTAAAAATTTGTCGAAAAAACTGAATAAAGCTGAGGCTTTACCGCAAGACGATTCCCTGCAGGAAGAAGAACCCGGCGTGGTGGTTGGGCGATTCGGACAACACGCCGATGTCAGAGATAATAACGGGGAAGTGACCCGCTGCCACATTCGTCGCACGATCGACAGCGTGGTATGTGGTGACGAGGTGTTGTTTCGGCGTAGCAAGGATTCTGGATCTGCCATCAGGGGAGTTATTGAGGCCGTATCCGAAAGAAAGTCTTTGTTATCTCGTCCTGATTTTTACGATGGTGTTAAGCCCGTTGCCGCAAACATAGATCAGATTTTAATTGTCAGTTCGTTAAAACCGGCATTGTCCGCCAATATAATTGATCGTTATCTGGTGGCCTCAGAAGATGTTGGTATTGAGCCGGTGGTGCTGGTCAATAAGATTGATTTAGCGGATGAACAGACCACAGAAGAAGTGGAAAACCTGACCACCCTTTATCGGGAAATTGGTTATCAGGTGATCCTGCTCAGCTGTAAAACCGCCCAGGGCGTGGATGAACTTGAAGCGTTGCTGGATAAAAAAGTGAGTATTTTTGTGGGGCAGTCGGGCGTAGGGAAATCCAGCCTGGTGAATGCGCTGTTGCCGGAGGCCGAAGAACAGATAGGCGATATTTCAGAAATGAGCGGGCTGGGGCAACATACCACCACCAGTGCAAAATTACTGAAGTTCCGAAAAGGTGGACAGTTAATCGATTCCCCCGGAGTGCGCGAATTTGCCCTATGGCATCTGCCCGAAGAACGCGTAACCTGGTGCTTTCGTGAGTTTCGCGAATACCTGGGCGGCTGTAAATTCAGAGATTGCAAACATCTTGACGATCCTGGCTGTTTGCTGCGGGAAGCTGTGGAGCAGGGCAAAATTAATCAGCAGCGATTTGATAATTATCACAGCATCTTAAAAACTATGGCAGAGCAGCGACCTTCTCACTCAACAGTAGACAGAAAATAAGGTACTATTCGCACCGTTTTCAACATTTAAGGATTTTACGGTGCTGTCTGATAACTTAAAGGTGTCACTGCAATATTGTTTTCCCAAGCATCTGGTATCGCGTCTGGTGGGATACCTGGCTGCCGCCCGTTTGGGGGTTATTACTACGTCTTTGATCAAGGTTTTTATTAAACAATTTCAGGTGGATATGTCGGAAGCCGAAAAATCCGATCCCCGGGATTATGAAACCTTCAACGCCTTTTTTACCCGTCCGTTAAAAGCCGGTATCAGACCGGTTTGCGCAGAGCCCGATGCGATGATCTTTCCGGTGGACGGCGCCATTAGTCAGATGGGGCCGATTGCAAAAGATCAGATATTTCAGGCCAAAGGACACAATTACAGTGTGACGGCGTTACTGGGCGGGGATCAGCAAATGGCCGAATCCTTTATTGATGGGGATTTTATGACAATCTACCTGTCGCCGAAGGATTATCACCGTATTCATATGCCGATGGATGCCACGCTGGAAAGCATGGTGTATGTGCCTGGTGATTTGTTCTCGGTCAATCCTCTGACCGCTGAAAATGTCCCAGGTCTGTTTGCCCGCAACGAACGTGTCGTGGCGATTTTTAATACCGCGCAGGGCAAAATGGCAATGGTTTTAGTGGGGGCCACTATTGTTGCCAGTATCGAAACTGTCTGGGCGGGCACGGTAACACCACCGGCAGGCAGGAAGGTGCGCAGCTGGCACTACTCGGAACAAAACGCGACTGCACTGCAGTTTAAAAAGGGCGACGAGATGGGACGTTTTAAACTGGGTTCCACTGTAGTGATGTGTTTTGAGAAATCGGCTATCAACTTCGATGATTTTCAGGCCGGTGATGTTACCCGTTTAGGGCAAAAATGCGGAAACATGTCAGGAACACCCGCCGAAGCGTAGTAATCCGGGGGCATCTTGTGGTCAAAATATAAGAAATGCGTATTTGGTCTCAATCAGCCCCTTTGAATGTTAGATAATAGCGCGGTGTTTTTCCTGGAGTTATTTTAAAGCATGGAAGATGTGCAAAAAAGTTTGTGGTCTTTGCACCTGGCAGTTGTCTTATTAGGCGTAACTGCACTGTTTTCCAAGATTATTCCCCTCTCTGCGTTGGATATTACCTTTGGCAGGTCGGTGGTGGCCTGCGCCTGTTTGTTACTGTTACTCAAAATTAGCGGTAAATCGTTGCGCCTGTTTAACTACAAAGACCTGGCTATTGGCGTCCTGCTTGGGGTTATTATGGCGCTGCACTGGGTAACCTATTTTGCAGCCATGCAGTATTCCTCTGTGGCAGTGGGTATGATTGCCATGTTCACCTTTCCGGTGATCACGGTATTTCTGGAGCCATTTTTCGAGAAGATTAAACTGGTTTGGCAAGACGTTATCAGTGCGGTCGTAGTGTTGATTGGTATTGCGTTAATTGTGCCCGATATCTCACTGCAAAACGATGTGACCCTGGGCATTGTGGTGGGTATCGCTTCGGCATTGCTGTATTCACTGCGCAATTTGATTCATCGTCGCTACTTTTCCCACTACAGTGGTGCCCATGCGATGGCACTGCAAACCCTGGTGATTATTTTGTGCCTGGTGTTGTTTACATCGGATCAGATCATGCAGATGTCGGCGCAGACGGCTGTTTATCTGGTGTTATTAGGCAGTATTTTCACGGCTTTACCCCACGCGCTGATCGCCTCAAGCCTGAAACACCTGCGGGCTAAAACCTTCTCCTTAATTGCCTGTGCGCAACCCTTGTATGGCGTTGGTTTTGCCTATGTACTGTTGCATGAGAAACCCGACTGGCAAACCCTCATTGGTGGATTGTTGGTGATTTCCGCTGCCGTGTATGAAACTATTAATGCGCAGAAATTACACAGCAGTCAGCAGGACAGTTAAACCATGAAAATCTGGGCCCACCGGGGAGCCAGTGGCGAATTCCCTGAAAACACCTTAATGGCATTTGAAAATGCCATTGTGCAACAGGCTGATGGAATTGAATTGGATGTCTATCAGGTGGAAGATGAGTTTTATGTGTGGCACGACAGAGTATTGCCTTTGTTTGCAGATACCTTGCTGTGGCAACAGAGCAAAGTGCATATGCAGCAGGTGCAGTTGCCACACGGACAAAAAATCCCTACCTTAACCGAAGCTTTGAACACCATCGCCGCCCGTGTCAATGTCAATATCGAACTGAAAACTATCCAGGATACGGATGCCTTGATCAGGGTTATCGATGAGGCGGTTGGCGAGGAAATGGTGCCGGGTTCTATTTTAATTTCGTCCTTTAATCACCATTATCTGGCAGATATCGGCAGCCGCGCAACGCGTTATGAATTAGGGGTGCTGACGGCATCCAGTCCGCTGGATATGGCCTTTACCTGCAATGCACTGGAGGCGTTTTCAATCCACTTTGATATCAATTGCCTGCGCGCCGAGGATGTCAATCTGGCCCATAATCTGGGGCTGGAAGTTTATGTATATACGGTTGACCGCTTGTCAGAGCTGGTGTGGCTCCGTGAATTAAAAGTGGATGGTGTGTTTACCAATTACCCACAGCAAGCCCGTGCTTTTCTGCAAGCCGACAGGCTGCCTTGCGCAGAGTATTAAAACAACTCGATATCATCCTGGAGGGAGTCGGCCTGACCACTGTCTTGCTCCTCCGGCTCCAGTATTTGAATGGAATCCACGCAACCGGCAATCATCTGCTGAATGGTATCCAGTTTGTTGCTCTCTTCCCGGGAGCGAATTTCCCGCTCGATCAGATTGAGGAAAAAGGCTTCCTGGTCTTCATTTAAATCCAGTTGATGAAACGACAGTCCAATGTGCATTTCGATGTTTTCCAGCAGCTTGCGTTTTTCGCCTTCCATTTGTTCCACACCCTCTGACAGCACTGACAAAGTGTGAGTCAGGGCATTTTTTGCTGCCACCAGGGAGCGATGTTCACAAATTGAAATATATCGGGCATTGATGGCAGGTATCAGTTTGGCGGCCACATCTAAGATGGAGTCATAGCTCTGGGTGCCTTCGTGCGGCATGTTTTTAACCAGAATAGAGACATGCTCATCATTAAAAATGCAGCGCTTTCTGAAATTGTAAATTCGCCCTTTGGATTTCAGCAGGTCGAAAATCTGTAGTTCAATTTCACTGCATTCAGTCACATCCACGTCTATCGCCAGTGATTCATCTTGCGAGCGCACCTGGATGGCGCAGTGGAAGCCCTGATGCAACAGATTTTGCAAGACCGTATTACACAGGGTCCGGGCATCGTGACAGGAGTTTAATTTAGACACCAGTTCCAGTGCGTTACCATAGGAGGCCGCCTGTTTCATCACGGTCTCTGTAACACTGTGAATATTCGCATCCTGCTGTTCCAGAGCCGCGATCTTCTCCAAATCTGCTGAGAAACGCAGTAAACGTTCGTGAAATGCAGTGACATTAAAGGGTTTACAAATATAGTCACCAACCCCTAACTCGTAGGCCTCCTTGACCGTCGCATCATCGCTGTCACCACTTAAGATAACCACCTGCGGTCGGCTGTCTTCCGGCAGGGTATTGATTTGTCGACAGACATCCAGGCCGGATTTGTCGGGTAAATGGATATCGAGAATGATGAACTGAAATTGGGTTTGGTTGATTAATTGAAAGGCTTCTTCGGCCAGCTCTGCAAACTGAAGTGCAAAGCTGTCCTGAAACATCATTTTAAGCAAGTCTCTAAGATGTTCATCATCATCGGCGATCAGTACATTATATTTCACAGTAATCCCTGTACGGTTAGGTATCATCCGGTTAAAAAAATAGTCAACGTTGGTAAGGTTCAAGATTAAGCATAATTAAATTTATTAACTACACTTGTTACCAAAATCAAACAAAAGTCGTATTGCGTACTCTTTGAAAATAGTAGAAGTTAGCTATCACGCCAAGAAATAAAATGTTTCTGAATAAAAAATTTGCGGTCGGTTGCCAGCAATCAGGTCAGTGAGAATAACCGCAACAGTTAATGACTTAAGGAAATAGAGACGATGAAAAAAATTTTAACGGTTGATGATTCCGCCTCAATGCGGGCCATGGTGGCCTTTACGTTGAAAGCGCAGGGGTTTGATGTAACCGAGGCCGTTAACGGGCAGGAAGGGCTTGATAAAGCGATGGGAGATAACTTTGATTTGGTGATTTCTGACGTCAATATGCCGATCATGGACGGTATCCAATTTATCAGTGCATTGCGCAAAGCTGACAATTATCGCTTTACCCCCATCCTGATGTTAACCACTGAGTCCGGGCTTGAAAAAAAGCAGGAAGGTAAAGCCGCCGGCGCAACCGGCTGGATTGTGAAGCCCTTTGATCCGCAAAAATTAGTTGCGGTGGTAAATAAAGTCTTGAAATAGCCAGGGCAATTTGTCCCGGCTGTGCCTGTTAATAGTGCAAATTTTGTTCGGGTGATTTTACTGATATTCCAGATTGGACGGTACCATGAGTGATCCGCTAGAAAGATTCAGAGCAGTCTTTTTTGACGAAAGTGCAGAGGCGATTGACGCCATAGAGCGCAATTTGTTGGACGTGGATGATGCATCAACGATGGATGCTGAAACCATCAATGACATATTTCGTTCTGCACACTCCTTAAAGGGGGGCAGCGCCACCTTTGGTATGGGCAGCCTGACAGAGTTTACCCATGTCATGGAAACGTTACTGGATAAAGTGCGTTCCGGCCAATTGCGCATAAGCCAGGAAATTCTGGATTGTTTGTTTTCATCGCTGGATGTCTTGCGCAATTTGGTGGCGCATTACCAGTTTGATGACGCCATCAACCAGGCTGGAATGCAACGTGTTAAAACTGAGCTGGAGCATTTGCTGGCGCCACCCAGTTCAGGCCAGATGGTGGCAGCAAACAGTCCCGAGACCTCGGACGTTCCCGCTGGCCCGGCGGGAAGTGAATGGCTGATAGAGTTTGCTCCGGACCCCGGCATTATGATGACCGGTAATGATCCGCTGCGTTATATTGATGAGTTAGCCGAGTTGGGTGACATTAGCGTTACCTGTAAAACCAGTGCTATTCCGGATTTCGAACAGCTTGACCCCACGCATATTTACTGTCTGTGGCAAATATCGCTAAAGTCGGAAAATTCCGTCTCAGAAGAAGACCTTAAAGATGTCTTTATGTGGATTGAAGATGAAGCCGAGTTTCAGTTCACTCCTATAAATAACCCTGAAGACGTGGCCAGTCCCGCGCCGGTCATTCCTGAACCAGTAATTCCCCCATCTGAAGAACCATCTCCGCCTGTATCAGCGACCGAACAGGAGTTGGCTCAACCGGAAAATCCGCAACCGCAAGATGCATCTGTACCTGTAAAAAGCAAAGCCAAAAGAGCGGCTCAGTCCATCAGAGTGGATCTGGAAAAAATCGACAGCCTGATCAACCTGCTGGGTGAGTTAGTGATAACTCAATCTATGCTCAGCATTTATGGCGATGAAGAAAAGTACCCGCAATTTGAACGTCTGTCAGAAGGCTTATCGCAGTTAGAACGCCATACGCGTGATTTACAGGAAGGGGTGATGCGGATTCGCATGTTACCCATCGACTTTTGTTTCAGTCGTTTTCCGCGCATGGTACGTGATTTGTCGAAGCAACTGGATAAATCAATTGCTGTGCAAATCATCGGGGAAAACACCGAAGTCGATAAAACCGTTATCGAAGAGCTGAACGACCCACTGGTACACCTGGTGAGAAACAGTGTCGACCACGGTTTAGAGGACAGGTCCACCAGGCTGGCGAAGGGTAAACCGGAAACCGGCACGGTCACTTTAAAAGCGTTCCACCAGGTGGGTAATATCATTATTGAAATCGCCGACGATGGTGCCGGGTTGAATACCGAACGGATCAAGGCAAAAGCCATTGAAAAAGGCGTGATCAAAGCCAATGCCAATCTCACCGAGCAGGCGATTCACGAACTTATCTTTGCGCCTGGCTTTTCCACTGCTGAGGCGGTAACCGATCTATCGGGCAGAGGTGTGGGCATGGATGTCGTGAAGCGCAATATCAGGGCATTGGGCGGTACCATCGATGTTCGGTCAATAGCCGACGAAGGCACCACCTTTACCATCCGCCTGCCGCTCACTCTGGCGATTCTCGATGGCCAGTTACTCAAGGTGGGCCAGGAAACTTACATTATCCCTATGCTTTCTATCATTGAGAGTATTCAGCTGAAACCCGAGGACATAAATAAAGTCGGCAATCGCGATGTTTCATTCAAATGGCGCGGTAACTTTATCCCTATCCTTAATCTTGCAGCGTTGTTTGGTTGTCAGGTAGATCATCAACAACTGGTCGAAACGGGGTTAGTGGTGGTGGTGGAAAGTGATGGTAAGCAATGCGGTATTTTAGTGAGTGAGCTGAACAATCATCAACAGGTGGTGGTGAAATCCTTGGAAGCGAATTATGCCAAAGTCCAGGGCTTGTCCGGGGCCACCATTTTAGGGGATGGTTCAGTGGCGTTAATCATAGATGTTGGCGCCATTATATCCAGAGTGAGGATGCACTGATGACAGCTATTGAAGCAACGGATGTAAAGGAACTTGAGGATCTGGACGAACAAGATGTGCCAAAGGCGGAATGGTTAAGTTTTAAACTGGCCGGGCTGGATTATGCGGTAGACATACTGCGGGTGCAGGAAATCCGGGTCTGGCAGGCATCTACCCGTATTCCTTATTCGCCGGCTTATGTCAATGGCCTGATAAATCTCAGAGGGGCTATCGTTCCCATTGTCGATTTGCGTTTACGACTGGGGCTGGATTATCGCGACTATGACGCAGAAACGGTCACGCTGATCATGGATGTGGTGCTAAACGAAGGCAATAAAACTATCGGTATTGTAGTGGATGCGATATCTGAGGTCATTCAAACCGATACCGACAACGCACAGCTGTCGGCGGACTTTGATTTAACCATTGACCAGGCGTATGTCTCAGGTATCGCTGATGACGGTGAAAAAATGGTGATTTTACTTAACGTTGATACGTTACTCGATTTGGATATTTAGTGGGCTCACGGATACAGTGAACCGGTTTAGGGGCAGAAAGCATGAACAATCATACCAGACTAACGGGCATTTTGATTATCATCGTATTGGCAATCAATTTGTATTTATTCTGGCAAGTGGCACCTGAGTCGCCATTCTTGTTATGGGCGGCAGGATTGTCTGCTCTGGCCGCATTGCTCATGGCGCTAAGCTTTAAATTCAGCCACCAAAACCTGCAAAATGCTATTGAACATTGCCGCGCCCAACTGACTGAATTCAGCCACGCCTGGCGGGCGCAAAACTATACTTCCCTGCAAAGTCCTTCGCCTCACAGCGGTGAGTTGGCGTTGATCGACGCTCAGATTGAAGCGCTCGCCGATGACATCAGCGCACAGCACAGCGCTGTAAAGCGCGAACTGGATCAGTGTCAGGCCCAACAACTGTTGACGGATGCCGCATTACTGCACAGCAACGCTCTCATTATGGTGCTCAATAATGAGGCTGAAATACAGTTGATGTCTGACAGTCTTTTTCAATGCCTGGTCAATCTCAAGGTGCTCAATGTGCGCCAACCTGCACAGCTAAAAGGGCAGAAACTGGAGACCCTGATTGCCGATGGCGCCTTAAAGTCTGCATTAAACCAACGCGCCAAAGTGCAAAATATTGTGCTGCGTCTTGCTGATCGTCAGTTCAATGTACAACTGAAATCGCTTAATCATGACCAACCCATGGTGTCGGGTGTCGCATTGCTTTGGCAGGACGTCAGCGATGCGGAACAACAGCGTCTCAGCGCGGAATTTATGCTGCGCAAAACCTCGGCACTGGACACCGTGTCCACCAACATCATGTTGGCCGATGCTGACTACAATATCGTGTTTATTAACCGCACCTTGCAGGCCATGTTTAAAGCTAATGAAGATAAATTCAAAGGCGTTTTTCCGGACTTTAGTTGCGCGACACTGATCGGAACCAACATCGATATGTTTCACCGCAATCCGGCGCATCAACGTGCCATACTGGATGATCTGCAAGGTGAATTCCAGTCAGAAATCGCAGTGCAGGAGCTGACATTCAGTCTGGTAGTTAATCCGATTTTCAATGAACAGGGCGAGCGGCTCGGTACTTCTGTGGAATGGGCGGATTTAACCTTATTAAAACAGCAACAGCAGCAAGAAATGGTCAATGCCAGAATGAAGGTGGCTTTGGACAATGTCAGCACCAATGTCATGCTGGCAGATAATGACCTGAATATTTTGTATCTCAATGATAGTTTGCGCCACATGATGCGCGCCAATGTCGAGGCGTTTCGGTTACTGGACGCCGGATTTGATGCCGACAAGCTGGAAGGCAGGAATATCGATGTCTTCCATAAAAATCCTGCGCATCAACGCAAATTGCTGGCAGAATTACAGGGCACCTACCGTTCTGATATCAAACTCGGAACCCTGCACTTTGAATTGACTGTTAATCCCGTCATTGATGCCAAAGGCAATCGCCTGGGGACCACTCTGGAGTGGCTGGATATTACCGAACGAAATCAGCAGGCATTGATTGCCGCTGCCAATGCGCGCATAAAAGTGGCGTTAGACAGTGTAACCACCAACGTGATGGTAGCGGACCAGGACTACAATGTTGTTTATCTCAATGACAGTGTTCGCGCCATGTTCCAGCAAGCCGACGCGGATTTGCGCAAAGAATTACCGGCATTTGATGCAAACCATATCCTGGGGAAAAATATCGATATTTTTCATAAAAACCCGGCCCATCAACGACAAATGCTGGAGCGCCTGACGGAGTCGTATCAGACCAACATTTCAGTTGGGCCTCGGCATTTTAATCTCATCGCAACGCCGGTGTTGTCCGATGAGGGAACCCGACTGGGCACAGTCGTGGAGTGGGCCGATATAACGCAGCAGGTGATTATCGAAGCGGAAGTTGAAAAACTGGTGGCTGATGTTAATCAGGGAAATCTGGGGGGCATTAATTGCAACGCAGGGCAAACAGGGTTTCTTCTTGAATATATCAAAAGGACTGAATGACTTGTCTCAGACCATTAATCATTTTGTGCGAGATTTAAGTGTCTGTGTACACAAGTTGTCTGAAGGGGATTTGCAGGTTCAGATTGATAATCAGTATCGCGGTATGTTTGCTGATGTGGCGGGTGCGCTCAACACAACAATTACAAAGTTGGGTCAGGTAGTGCATAAGATAAAAAGTGCCTCCGAGGAAATCAAATCTGCCAATACTGAAATATCACAGGGTAACTTTGAGCTTTCATCAAGAACAGAAAGGCAGGCGTCGTCGCTGGAAGAAACCGCCGCCAGCCTGGAGCAATTAACGTCCAATATTCGCACCACTGCCGATAGCGCCAAAGTGGCCAATGATGCTGCTATCGGGGCCCAAACTGAAGCCAGTACTGGCGAATCCATCGTCACCGAAGCCATGCAGTCTATGGCGGCGATAACAGAGAGCTCCAACCGCATTGTTGAGATCATCAGTGTGATCGACGAAATTGCCTTTCAGACCAATCTGTTGGCCCTGAATGCCTCGGTCGAGGCTGCACGCGCCGGTGAGCAGGGACGAGGGTTTGCCGTTGTAGCAAATGAGGTGCGCAATCTGGCGCAACGCTCCGCGGTATCGGCCAAAGAAATTAAAGAATTGATCGATGTCAGTTCCGAACGGGTTCATACCGGCAGCGACCTGGTGAATCGCTGTGGCAAGTCTTTACAAGACATTCTTTCCCACGCCAATTCACTGTCGAATATTATTAATGACATCGCAAACGCCACGAATGAGCAGGCTACCGGTGTCGGTGAAATTAATCAGGCGGTGGCCCAGTTGGATGATATCACCCAGCAAAATGCGGCACTGTCAGAGCAGGTGACTTCGGCGGCACAGGCCTCGTTGACGCAGGTTGATGAAATGGTCACCCAGGTGGCATTTTTCCAACTGGATGACAAAGCGGCAGCGGCCCAAAGTGCCGTTCCTCAAGCTGTAAAATCCGATTCAGCCGTCAGCAAACAGCGCCGCGATTTCAAACCTGTTGCGGATGCTGCAATCAAACCCGTGCCCAAGCCATCATTCGCTCAGGAGCGCAAACCGGAAGTGGCAAAAACTGCAATAAAAACTGAACCCGGACGCAGTGTGATAGCTCAGGCAGAAGATGATGAATGGGAAGAGTTTTGATCATGAATGAAAACCAAGCACAACTACTGAGCTTTACCCTGGGAGACAATATCTACGGTCTGGATATTACCCGGGTACAGGAAATTCGCGCTTTGGGGGAGATCAGAAAACTACCCAACACGCCGAGCCATTGTATGGGCGTGATTGATTTTCGCCATGCCATGGTGCCCATACTGGACCTGCGCGATATATTCGGTTACACCGCGAAGTCCATTGATAAACAAACCGTAATGGTGGTGGTGT
>NZ_JAJEWQ010000008.1:69261-158476 GCF_020687805.1 Planctobacterium marinum
CGCCGAGCCATTGTATGGGCGTGATTGATTTTCGCCATGCCATGGTGCCCATACTGGACCTGCGCGATATATTCGGTTACACCGCGAAGTCCATTGATAAACAAACCGTAATGGTGGTGGTGTCAGTGGGGGAACCAGGTAATGAAATGCTGGTGGGGATAGTAGTAGACACAGTGTCAGATGTTATTGCGGTGTCACTTTCAGAGATCAAAAAATCGCCCAGGTTGGGCAACAATGTGAGCACTGAGTTTATGACCGGGATGTTTAAATATCAGGATAAAATTGTGGTGATGCTGTCGCTTGAATCCATCTTTGAAACCGAAAAATTTGATGATCTGAAAACCATAGTGCAACAGCAAACCGCCCTGGTCTGAGTGATTGCAATGCGAGTGATTGCCTGTGTAAATCAGAAAGGCGGTGTAGGGAAAACCACCATCTGTGCCAATTTAGCCTATGCTCTGAGTCAGAAGGGGAAACGGGTATTGGCCATTGATCTGGACCCGCAGGCACAACTTGGCCAATATTTTGGCCTGTTTCAAAATAACCGCGCAGGCATAGACCGGGTACTCAATGGCAAAAGTGAACTCACTGACGTGATCCAGACCCTGTCACCCGAACTGGGCTTTATTGCCGCAGGGCCTGGGTTGCAGAGACTGGAATCAACCCCAATGGGTAAAGGCCGGGGGCTGATATTGAAAAAGGCCTTAAAACGCAGCGTGCCGGATTGCGATCTGGTGTTGCTGGATTGTCCCCCCGCGTCGGGCTTTTTGGTGGTGAATGCGTTGGCTATGGCCACTGAGTTGCTGACCCCTGTCACGCCCGATTTTTTTGGTATGTCGGGGTTGTCTACCATGATGGCCACCATGCGAAATTTTGAACGCATGATTGGCAAATACCAAAAGCACTGGGTTGTGGTTAGCCGGTTACAGCAGGGGCGGCGATTAAGTGATGACGTACTGAGCAAGCTCAGGCGTTATTTTCCGGATGACCTGGTGCCTGTATGTATTGAAGAAAGTAGCGCCATTGCAACCAGTCCCAGCTATGGCAGGCCGGTACTTGCCTGGTCACCACACAGTAAAGCCAGTCGGGAGTTTTCCGAACTGGCAGACCTAATTCTCAACAGGTGAAGCGAATGACGGAAAAAAAAGAGACTCTTGCAGACGATAGTGAAGCCGAAATGGGGTTGGGCCATGACCCTCTGGAATGGTTGCAGGATGATGAAGAAGGGCAGACAGTGACGCCCACCGAATCAGAAAGTTTGTCCGCTCAGACACCTGAGTCAGCAAGCGATCCGGAACCAACGACTGCCAGCACCTATCAGATTGAAAACCAACTTTGCCGCCTGAAAGTCCCTGATAGGCTAACCATACACAGTATTGAAACTCTGTATGATGAATGGCGTTTGCTGTTCAGTAAGCTGCCCAATGCACTGCAGGTAGATGCCAGCGACACCCAGGATGCCGATGCTGCCGGCGTACAGTTGTTGTATAGCTTACTAAAACAACTGGCCTTTAAAGGTGTTGAGGTGAATGTTGTGGCGGTGCATCCCAAATTACAACAGTACTTTTACACCGCGGGTATGACAGATTTTTTTGCTCAGTATCAACATTCAGCATAAAGGTGAGTTGTGATAGCGCAAAAAGAATTCGGCTATAACCGGAAAATCTTTAATCGACTCAGGGAGCTGGCGAATAACTGGTCCGGTATCACGGTGACCGATGAAAAATACGATATGTACTATGCGCGCCTGACCAAGCGTCTGCGCTTTCATCGTCTCAACGATTTTAAAGACTACCTGAGCATGGTGGAAAAAGATGCACAGGAGTTTAAAGAATTTATCAATTGTATTACTACTAATGTGACTTCGTTTGGCCGTGAACAGCACCATTTTGACTACTTAAAGCAACACCTGGCGAGTTTATCGGTCAGTGAATTTAATATCTGGTCCGCAGGGTGTTCTTCGGGGGAGGAACCCTATTCTATTGTGCTCAATTTGATGCCAGTTTGTGAGCAAAAACACATTAAATTACATATCACGGCAACCGATCTGGATACCCGTGTTTTACAAACGGGGGCCGATGGTATTTACCCGTTAAAAGCGATCGAAAACTACGACCTGGCGGTGAAAAAAAAGTTCTTTCGCAAGGGCAAAGGAGTGAATTTAAATAAATGTCGGGTTAAGGAAAGATACCGTAATTTGATTGATTTTCAACAACTTAACCTGATGGATGAGTGGCAACTAAACCGAAAGTATGATGTTATTTTTTGTCGCAATGTGTTGATCTATTTCGACTTTCCAAAAAAACAACGCTTAGCACAAAAATATTGGGAGCACCTGACACCCGGCGGGCATTTGTTTTTGGGACACTCTGAAACACTGCATAAGATAAATGATGATTTTGACAGTGTCGGAAAAACGATCTATCGAAAACGAGGTTAACCATCATGACATTGCGCCATTACCCGGAGGTGCAGCCCTGTATGAAGGGCTTCGAGGCCATCAATCGCTACGTGGATAAGTCTGCCTCCCTGGTGGCCGCGAAGATCCTGCCCGGTGAATATTATGTAACCCGCAATGATGAAATGATCACCACTGTACTGGGTTCCTGTATTTCTGTGTGCATTTATGAGCAGACCACGGGACTCGGCGCCATGAACCATTTCATGTTGCCCAATTCCAACAGCAGTAATGATGCGGAAGACTTGATGAGTGAATCCTTCCGCTATGGCGATGTTGCCATGGAGCGCATGATCAACGATTTACTGCGCAACGGTGCCGATAAATCACAAATCGTGTTTAAGGCATTCGGCGGGGGGCAGATCATTAAACAAATGACATCAGTGGGTGAAAGAAATATAAAGTTTCTGCATAAATTTATGGTGATGGAAGGCTATAAACTGGCTGCTGCAGATTTAGGGGGGCCTCACCCCAGAAAAGTGAATTTTTTCCCAAAAACCGGCAAAGTGATGGTGAAAAAGCTGCAACATATGCACAATGACACCATTGCCATTCGTGAAACCAGATATAAAAGCCGTATCGATACCTCTCACATTGAAGTGGGTGAAATCGATTTGTTTGATTAAAAAATGCCGATGCACAAAGTAAAAGTACTCATCGTTGATGATTCGCAACTTATTCGTGATGTTTTAACCTGTTTGCTGTCGTCAGATGCCCGGATACAGGTTGTGGGTAGCGCTGAAGATCCCTACGATGCCAGACAGAAAATCAAACAGCTCAATCCCGATGTGATAACTCTGGATGTCGAGATGCCAAAAATGAATGGTATCGCGTTTCTCAAGAATCTGATGCGCCTTCGCCCGACACCGGTGGTTATGATTTCTACACTTACCTCAGAAGGTTCGCAAATTACTATGCAGGCGCTGGAGTCAGGTGCCATTGATTTTGTGGCGAAGCCCAACGATTTGTCGCGGATCATGGGGGAATATCAGCAAGAGATCATCAATAAAGTGCTGGCGGCTTCCAGTGTTTCTAAATCCACACTTGAAGCGATCAGTAAAAAGCTCAGTGGGCAATCCTCCGGTCACAAGCCGGCGATATCCCGGCAAGTCGAACCGCGCACCGGAGCAAGCGAATCAGAGCTCAGGCCCGCGAAAAAAATTATCGCCATTGGGGGGTCCACCGGTAGCCTGGAAGCGTTAAAGGAACTCCTGGTTCAGGTTCGATTTAGCGGTAAGGAGGCGGTGCTGGTGGCATTGCACTTACCGGGCAGATTCACAGAATCTTATGCCAACCGACTGAATGCCTTATTACCACTCACGGTCAAAGAAGCCCGGCATAATGAGCCAGTCTGTCAGGGGCATATTTATATTGCGCCAGGCGGCAAACATCTCGAAGTGCGCCAAAGCGCGGTGGGTTTTGACACGGTGGTACATGATAACGAGCCGGTAAATTTGCACCGACCCAGCGTCCAGGTTTTGTTTGATTCTGTTGCGAAGCAGGGAAACGGCAAGGCCATCGCGATCCTGCTGACAGGAATGGGCAAAGACGGCTCACAGGCACTGGCGCGTATTCGTGCAGCGGGGATGAGGACCTTTGTTCAGGACGAAGCGTCCAGCGTTGTGTGGGGTATGCCTGGTGCGGCAGTAAAAGAATTTAATGCAGTTGCAGACGAGGATATTCTGAATTTATCCGGATTAGCGGCCAAAGTGTCTGAACTGGGACATTGAACTAGCGACTGTATTGACTGTTCTGATTCCAGGCCCACTGTTTTGGCGTCTGCGGTAGTTTGTCTCTCAGCGAGATCAGTCTTATACCTTCTTCATCCAGGGCCTGTAATGCCGCCTGCAAATATTCCAGGGTCACCTTGTGCGGATGTGCGATGCCTACGGCAAAACCGTCTCTTTTAGCTTTGCGTAGCAGTCGACGAAATTGATAATCGATATGCTGAGTTTCCTGTACGTGATCCAGGAAAACATGGCGACGCACGGTCGGTACACCAAAGTCTTTCGCTATGTGTTCAGCCTTGCTGTAACGGGTGGTACGACTATCTAAAAAAAACAGATGACGGAAGTTTAGGAATTCCATGGTGGTCTGCATTGGTGCAGTGAGCTGCGTGAGTTTGCTGCCCATATGATTGTTGAAGCCAATGGCCTGTGGCACGGATTCAAAAGCTTCGGTTAGCCGTTGCCTTATCAGGCTTTCTGACATTTCTGAAGATATACCGCCTGGTCCCATGTTAAGGCCTGACAGTGCTTCCATGGGCATATGCACCAACACATCGCGCTGTTCACCGGCGGCGGTCAGGGCAAATTTCTTAGAGTGGGGCGTGTGCGGTAAAATGGCAAACGCCACTTGCTCCGGCAGATTGAAGGCAACACCATCAGTGTCGCTGTTACCCATGTCATCAATGATCAGGGCTATTTCAGCGGCGTGCAGGCTTTGTGGCTGTGCCAGCAGAGCAAGCAAAAACCAAACCGGCATGAATGGCTTGCGCCTGAGATCATTATGTTTACTGAGGATTTTGGGGAAAACACGGCTTCTGCCGTCTGCGGGTACAGCATTGGCCTGGTTGTTGAGTAAGACAAACGCTATATTCCTAAGCCGGAATATAGCGTTTAATAACTTAACATAGCAGCGCACGACTCGTTGAATCTTTCTCTGTTATTGTTATTAAAATTCGGGTCGATTAAATGAAAGCCGGTCATTAACAATACTATCATCGTAAAGAGAATGTCTGCTAATGAAGTTCGACTTCCTGCCGATACAAAATCTTGGTGTTATTTTTTTATTGCACGGCAACAGCACCATTATAAGAGCTCGGGATCGCCTGTCTACAAGAAAAACCATTTTATGACAGATTTTTTAACACAATGGGGCTGCTACAGGTATGAGTTTCAATACGCAGAGATAGTTTGCCAAAAAATTGATTAAATAAGCTGCTTATTTGGCGAAAACCCGTTACAGATCCAGCCAGTTGCTGGGGTTGATTGCCGCGCCTTTGTGGCGCAACTCAAAATACAGTCCGGCGCTTTGTTGACCGCCGCTTTGTCCCACTAATGCGATAGTTTCTCCCCCTTCTACCACATCACCAACCTGTTTTAACAGGGCCTGAGTGTGTCCGTACAGACTCATGTATCCGGCACCATGATCGATAACGGTTACCAGACCCATGCCTTTTAACCAGTCTGCAAAGATGACTTTACCCTGGTGAATGGCGCTCACCGGCCGGCCTTGCGGGGCTTCAAAAATCACGCCTTTCCAGCGTACCTGGCCCTGCCGGCGTTTGCCAAACAAACGCCGATATTTTCCGTTAACCGGTTTGATCAATTTACCTTTGGCACTGTTCAGGCCACTTAAGGCTATGTCTTTTCTGGCAGCCTCACGGGCCAGGGCTTCTGCAATGGCATTGCTGAGCTGTTGTTCGTTTATCTGCAGTTGTTCAATTTGTTCGGCGTCACTATTGATGGTTTTTTGAATTTCATTCAGGGCGATTTCACGACTGTTTTGCTGTTGTTTCAGCGCCTGTTGCTGCGCTTGCTGCTGAGCCTGAAGTTGCTCTATTTGGGTTTGTTTTTCCTGTAGTGCTGCAGCGGTTTTTTGCAGTTCTGCAATCAGTTGGGTAAAACTATCAATTTGCGCTTTGCGGGCATCATTCAGGTATTGGTAGTACACCAACATGCGTTCGAATTTTCCGGCACTCTCCTGATTGAGCAGTAGCTTGGTGTAATCGTGGTCACCGGCCAGATAGGCACTTTTTATCTGGTTGGCCAATAACCTCAGTTGGGTTTGCTTCTGCGCCGTCAGGGTATCGTGTTTGTTTTGCAATTGCCGCTGTTCTGCCTGAACGAGCTTTAACTCCTGAGCGCTGATAATGCTGGCTTTGGTGAGCTGCGATATTTCCAGTTCCGCATTTTTTAATTGTTGTTGCAGGCTCTCGGCGGTGCGCACTTTGGCATTGAGATTGGTTTGACGGGATTTGATTTCATCCTGAATGGATTTCAAATCGTCCTGGGTTTGCGCGCCAGCGTTCAGGCTGAGTGTTAACAACAGCAAAAGTGTCAGCAGTGACGGGAAAGCGTCAGAAAAGGACTGTTCTGGGCTTGTTTTTAACATTGAATGCGGAACACCTCTGGCGTCTGAACGTAAAATCTATATACTTTGCAGTCGTTTTAATTGTCACTGCTTAACTTTAAGGTTTTAGTCAGATTATGCAGCAGTTCGTTGAGTTTATCGGGAATCATCCAATGTTGGCAACAATTTGGGTGGTTTTGTTCCTTTGGTTGCTTTATAGCTTCATCAATAGTCATTTATCGCCGGTCAAAGAGTTGGGGACCCACGACGTTACTTTGTTGATGAATCGTTCTGAGGCTGTGGTGTTAGATATTCGCCAACCAGCTGAATTTAAAAAGGGCCATATTCTGGGTGCTAAAACCCTGACCCAGGAACAGGTCAACAAAGCCGATTTCAAATCCCTTGAAAAATATAAAAACACACCCATTATCGTGGTTTGCGCAATGGGAATGAGTGCCAGACGCACGGCTTCTCAGTTGTTGAAAAACGGGTTTTCTCAGGTATCGGTGTTGAAAGGCGGTATGAATACCTGGACCTCCGCAGGTTTACCGATTAAGAAGTAATAGCGTCATGGCAAAAGTAGAAATTTACACTAAGGCATATTGTCCTTATTGCTCGCGAGCAAAAGCATTGTTGGAACATAAGAATGTTGCTTTTGTGGAGTATAAAATTGATGCTCAACCAGAATTGCGGGACGAGATGATTGCGCGAGCAAACGGTGGTTATACCGTGCCTCAGATTTTCATCAATGAAAATCACGTAGGTGGTTGCGACGACATGATGGCCTTGGAGCGGCAAGGCAAATTAGATCCATTATTTTAAATATTTATTAGACAAGGCTTAGCTAACATGGCAGACGAAATCCAAACAGGTGCCGCTGAAGAAGCACCTCAGGCAAAAAATCCACAATTTCATATCCAGCGCATTTACTGCAAAGATATTTCTTTCGAAACACCGAATTCTCCGGCTATTTTCACTAAAGAGTGGAAGCCTGAAATGAAAGTCGATATGGACACCAAGTCGGTTAAACTGGAAGACAATAACTACGAAGTTGTGCTGACAATCACTTTGCAGGCCAAAGTTGAAGATCAAACAGCGTTTTTGGTCGAAGTTCAGCAGGCGGGTATTTTCCTGATTGGTGATGAGTTACCGGAGCCGCAAAAAGCTCACATGATCGGTGCTTTTTGCCCCAACACTTTGTTCCCCTATGCACGTGAAACGGTAGCGACTCTGATCAACAAAGGTACGTTCCCGGTATTCAATCTGCAGCCGGTTAACTTCGACGCTATCTTTGCACAGTACATGCAAAAGCGTGCTCAGCAAGCTCAGGCCGAACAGGCAGCGGCTGAAGCACCACTACAATAAGTACTCACACCATTATGGATGAGCAATCCATCACGGTTTTAGGGGCAGGGTCTTACGGCACTGCCCTTGCATTTTGCTTAAGTCGTAAACAGGTCCCGGTGTGGTTCTGGGGGCGCAATACCAGGCAAATGCAGGCGATGGCAAAAGATCGTCAGAACCAGACCTACCTCCCTGATTTTACGTTTCCCGACGCGCTGCATATTGAAACCGATTTGGCAACTGCGGTGGCGAAAAGTCGTGACATTTTGGTTGTTGTACCCAGTCATGCTTTTGCCGGTATGTTGCAGCAGCTCAAACCTGTTTTAAAGCCCGGACAACGCATTGTGTGGGCCACCAAAGGGTTGGAGCCTGAAACCGGACGTTTGCTGCAAGAGGTGGCCAGAGAAATTTTAGGCGCTGACGTACCGATTGCTGTTTTATCGGGGCCAACCTTTGCGAAGGAAATGGCCAAAGGCCTGCCAACGGCAATCACGCTGGCTTCTGAAGATAGCGATTTCATGTCGGATTTTGCGCAAAAGCTACACTGCGACAAATCCTTTCGGGTGTACAAGAGTACCGATTTTATCGGAGTGCAACTCGGTGGTGCAGTGAAAAATGTTATTGCCATTGGCGCCGGGCTATCCGATGGTATGGGATTTGGAGCCAATGCGCGAACGGCATTGATTACCCGTGGGCTGGCGGAATTAAGCCGTCTGGGAGCCAGTCTGGGCGCCAATCCTCAAACCTTTATGGGTATGGCTGGCCTGGGAGATCTGGTGCTCACCTGTACCGACAACCAATCCCGCAACCGACGTTTTGGCCTAGCCCTGGGGGAAGGCAAAAGTGTCGAGCAAGCCATGGCTGATATTGGTCAGGTGGTAGAAGGTTACCGCAATACTAAAGAAGTCTATATCTTAGCGGAACGTCTGGGCGTCGAAGTGCCGATTACCGAACAAATCTATGCCATTCTTTACCAGGGTAAGTCCGTACGGGACGCCGCCGCGGCACTGCTGGGCCGCGAAATCAAATTCGAATAAATATCAGAGGGTCAAGGATTCTGGCCCTCTGGTCTATTTAGCGTTGACGAATCCCAGTTGCCGCCAACTTTCATAAACAAACACAGATACTGCATTGGACAGGTTCATGCTGCGGCTGCCTGCCACCATGGGAATACGTAAGCGTTGTTCTTCCGCCAAGGAAAATATCAAATCTTCGGGTAATCCCCGGGTTTCCGGACCAAACAACAGACAATCACCTTGCTGATATTGCACATCGGTAAAAAAGCGCGTGCCTTTGGTTGTGCAGGCGTACATGTTCGCGGGTTGACGTTGATCGATATAGCTTTGTAAATCTGGCCATTTCTCCACGTTGGCAAATTCGTGGTAATCCAGGCCGGCCCGACGTACTTTTTTATCGTCCCAGTCAAAACCAAGTGGTTCTATGAGGTGCAGAGAAAATCCGGTGTTGGCGCACAGGCGAACAATGTTACCGGTATTAGGGGGAATTTCGGGTTGATACAATACGATATCTAACATGGCTAATCCTTGCTGGCAAAAAAGCTGAGAATTTCAGCCATGGCCTGGTCGCGGTATTGGTCTGCTTCTAACAGCAGTTCGTGTTTTGCCTCAGCCACCACCTTAAGCTGACAATCTGGCATCTGTGCACATACCCGCTGCTGTGCCTCATTGTCCACAATGGTGTCGCCGCCGGATTGCAACAATAAGGTCGGGGTTGTTATCTGTCTGGCATTGGCTTCGACGGTGTTCATGGCCCATAAAGCGGCCTTTAACCAGCCACCGGTGATGCCCCCCAGTGCTGCGTCCACCACTTCGAAGGCGTGTTCACTTTGTTCGAATCTGACTTTGCTATGGGTAACGCTGTTGCCTGCAAAGGCTTCGTGTTGTTTATCGCCCTGGCCGGGAAAATACCAGGGTTCATCCGAAAAGACACCGTTGAAAAAGCCGTGCGTATTGAGGATACCCTTTGCCAGCCACTGCGGAATGGGGGCATTGATGCCAAACATGGGAGACGAGAAAACCACCTTATCGAAGGTGTCGGGGTGATTCATCAGGTACAGCGCGCCGATAGCGCACCCCATGGAATGACATAAAAAGTGTGGCTTTTGTGGGCTGTTGGGCAGTACCTCTTGTGTAATAAAGGTTTTTAAATCAGCCACGTAATAACTGAAGTCCTCGACATGCCCTTTGTCCGGGTTACCGGCGAGGCGACCGGACTGACCCTGACCACGGTGATCCAGGGTGAAAGCGGAATAGCCGTTTTGGTAGAAATCATAAAAGACTTCTTTGTATTTAACGCTGCCTTCGGTTCTGCCGGAAGACAATACAATGGTACCTTTGCTCTGTGGGTGAATCAGCCAGGCGGTGTGAATCCTGACATTTTCCTGGCCATTGAACTGACCTTTTTGTACCTGGTTTTGCCAGAAAGGGTCGATAGTGGTGGCGTATTTTTCAGGAAGTTCCGATTCCTGGGTAAGCGAGATATTGTTTGCCAGAGTGATATTTGCCATAAGTAATAAAGAAAAACCGGATACAAGTTCCAAAAAGCGGATACTAACTTTCTTGGATAGGAATGCTAATCGCAACGCTTAATCCACCCTTGTCGTTGTTTGTTGCCTTAATGCTGCCATTATGCGCGTTTATCGCCTGTGTGGCTATGGCTAAGCCTAACCCGGTGCCGCCGGATTCCCGGTTTCGCGCAAAAGACACCCGATAAAATGGCGTAAACAGCTTGCTGAGTTCCTGCTGCGGGACACCACAACCATCGTCTGAAATCCGAATTATCAGCTGTTGCTGGTCAACTGAGGCTGATATCGTTATTCGCTGTTGCGCATATTTGATGCTGTTGCGCAGGATATTTTCTACGGCACTGCCCAGCAAGGTTGACTCCACAAACAGACTAAAAGGTTCAGGAAAATCAGTATCAATTGATTTGCCATGACTTTTTGCCTCATAGCGGGCGTCGTCGATAATTCCCTCAATACAGCCGGGAAAGCATTCTTTGTGCTTGTGGACTTCAAACGCTTTGCTCTCCAGTCGGGAAAGCTGCAGAACATTACCTATCATGGTGTCGATCTGATGAGCCTCTTTTTCAATGCGCTCCAGCAATTGCAAGTGAATGGGGTTGTTTTCCGTGGTTTCGGATGAGGGCTGTGTTTCCAGATTTTGCTGCGCGATGCCGATGGCAAGTTGCAGGCGCGCCAGCGGAGAGCGCAGTTCATGAGAGATATCCGCCAGCAATCGTTTTTGATTTTCCAGCAATTCATTGAGCTTGACTGACATGGTTTGAAAATCATGGCTTAGCTCGCCAATCTCGTCTTTTCTGCTGGTATTGTGAGTGGTACCGGCTTGCAGATTACCTTTAGCCATTTCCTGAGTCGCATCCCTCAATTCCTTGATAGGCCGGGTAAACGACCAGGCCAGTGCAAAACACAACAGACCACTGATACTCAGCGCTATCAGAGCAAACAAGTCTGTGCGGTGCTGGAGCATGGGGAAGCGGATCATGCGGCCATTAAAAATTGAATATTGTTTACCGGCCACCTCAACATTAACCGGACCAAAAAATAGCCGGTCCGCTGCCATAAAACCATAGGCGGTTTCTGCCGAAGCCAGATTGATGAAGCGTCTTTCAAATGGGGCTGGCATTCTGGGAGCGTCGTGGAAAACCCGGTCCTGCTCAACATCCAGAATTACCACGTCACTGTCGAAGCGGGTGCTGAGCATTCTGACCAGTCGAGACATTTTTCGCGAATTATGAAACACCCCAGCCTCAACCTTGCGACGAAATTCAATGGCGATCTGCTCCAGTTTTTGCTGCTCATCAGCAGGAATGGTTTGTAGCTCAGGCCCTTTAATAATCTGCCTTACAGTGATGGCGGTACAGACAATCATCACCACCGTTGTCAGCCAAAACCACAGGAACAGGCGGCCGAAAATACTGTTAAGAGGATTGAGTTTGTTTAGATAGCGGCTGTTCAATTGGCGCTCCCCAGTAAGATATAGCCAGAGCCGCGCACGGTTTTAATACGCTCTTTATCCGCAATGTTATTCAGTTTTTTGCGAAGGTTACTGACATGCATGTCGATACTGCGATCATAACTGGCCAATGGTCGGCCCAGTACCTTCTTGCTGATGTCCTGTTTGCTGACCAAATTTCCACAGTTCATCATCAGTAAATGCAAAATAGAAAACTCGGTAGAAGTGACTTCGATTTCCTGCTCCGCGCAATGTACAGAGCGACAAACCGGTTGAATTTTTACATCGCCAATAGTGATAGGTTGATGAGTGCTGTGACTGGGTACAAACTCCATTCGCCGGATGATGGCTTTAATACGGGCGGACAGTTCCCGGTGATTAAAGGGCTTTGGCATATAATCATCAGCCCCTAATTCCAGTCCAAAAATGCGATCAAAATCGTCGCCTTTGGCGGTTAACATCATGATGGGGGTCAGGTGGCTAATGCGAATTTTCTTGAGCACCTCGAAACCGTCCAGTTCCGGCAACATGACATCCAGTAAGATCAGATCATAATGTTCGCCACTGGTGGCCATTTGCACCCCGGTGGGACCATCGTGAGCACACTGTATCTGGTAGCCCTGCGGTGATAAGTACTCACACAATAAGCTGGTGAGTTCTTTATCATCGTCGATAATTAATAACGATTTTGCCGTCATGTCGATTCTTTACCTTGTAACAAGCCGTGTCATCATTCACGAACATTTGGGTTAATTTAGCAGTTTCTGTGACCCTGTGTAACAGGGATAGTTTAACTCTTTACCAAACCTTTACATTGGCTATACGTTCCTTTATCTGTGTTGTGCCAGACTAAAATCGTTGTTTACCAAGAGGGCAATGTAATGACATTAAGAAAATTTGTAACCACTGTCGTGGGTGTTTCTGTACTGGCAACCGGTTTGGCGTTCGCCCATGAAAAAGGCGAGCATGATCGCCACGGACCGCGCAAAGAAATGCGCCAGTTCTTTAAGCAATTGGACTTGGAGCGCGAGCAGAAGCAAGCTATTCGCAGCGTAATGCACGACGCAAAAGATACCATGTCTCTGTATCGTGAAGATATGAAAAAGTTACAGGAGGAGGCGCTGAACCTGATTGATTCAGGCAACGTGACTCAGGAAAGCATCGCATCTTTGCTGGCTCAATACGAAACCACACTCACCGCGATGGCTGTGGCTAAAGCCGATAAGAAATATGCGGTGTATCAGGTGTTGACCGAAGCGCAAAGAGAAAAAGCGGAGGCACTGATGGCCGACAAGTCACCGCGTCGTGGCAAAGGTGATCCACAGACCCGGTTTGAACGTTTGGCAGATAAATTAGCGCTGAGTGACGAACAAAAGGCACAGGTTGAGCCTCTGTTAGAGCAGGCACAAGCCAGCAAAACGGCCCTGCGCGAGCAGGTGCAGGGGTTCCGTGAGGAACTGAAAAGCTGGATGCAGGAAGGCAGCTATTCCTCTGATAAGGTCAGTGCTTTGTTCAGTGCCTCTTTCCCGGAATTCCAGGCAAGCTTTTATGCCGTAGTGGCGGATCACCAGCAGGTGTATCAGTTACTGACGGAGGAGCAACAGGCTAAGTTGCAAAAAAGAGGCAGACACATGTTCCTGCCACGTATGATCTAGCAAGCGAGGCATTGACGCCGACATGTTGGCGTCAATGCCTTGTTGTTATCCCCTGACCTTAGGGGCTGTTCAGCTCAACGATGCTTTAAAATGGCTTTGGCCCGGCGCAACTGATTACCGGTAAAGTGCTGTTGTAACAATATATCCAGAGAATCTGCTGCGATAGTCTCCGACTTTGTCATATCTGCCCATTGCTGCGCCACATCATCAAGTTGTTGTTCAAAGGAAGCCTGCTGTTGCCATACAACAGCCAGTCGCTGTGCCGCTTCTGCACCAAATTGGTTTTCAGCTTCGATAAGACGGCTTTGCTGATCCGTATAGCGTTGTTTAATTTCTCTCAGATCCTGCATTGCCAGCGTGGGGGCGAACGCGTTTTTTTGAGCCTCAGGCAGGTTTCTTAACTGGGCTTCGATCTGTGCTTGTTTTTGGTCCCGGCTCAGATGCGGCGACAAGGCAATTTCCCTTCTGGCCAATGCCTGTTTATCCAGTTGCTGCTCTTCACCAAATAAAGCGCTAAATTCTTCATTGGTAAAATAAGCCCGCCGCAAGGATTCTAACTGATGCAACTGTTCGCGAATATTGGCAAGGGCAGAACCGGTGTGCAGACCGTCGGGTTCCAATGTCTGTAGCGCTACCTTGTATTCCAGATAGGTTTGCAGCAGTTTTAAAAAAGCGTCACATCCCGCTGCGTGTAATTGTTGTTGTATACAATGCTGTTGCGCGTAAGTCAGAATGGTGTCTGTATCAGTGCTGTCTGCACTCAGAATAATGTTGTCCAAGACATCCTTCATACCGGAAGTGAGTATAAAGTCGTTGTCTTCCGACGGAATCACTGCGACTTCAGCCGCTGGTACGGCATCTTCGTTGGCAAGTTCTTTTGCTGCTGGCGCAGATTGCGAAGCCGGGTTTTGTAGCGCGCGATTCGCTGTTGGCGTTTCGGGTGTATCGGTCCACAGCAGCAGGGCAACAAGCCCTGCTCCGGCAACCGCTGTAAAAAGCAGTTTGCGCATCATTACAGGCCCAGTTGCTTCAGCAGGTTGCCCTGTTGCACAAATACTGACACCGGATCAGTTTCAAACAAATGGTGTATGCCAAAGGTTTGGTTGACTTCATCCAGGTGATTCATCTTGTAGTTGTCTTTCAATACGTAGCCCAGGTGAGAGCTACAGGAAGAGACCAGGCCGTCATTGCTTTCATTGAACGCCAGGCCAGTGAGTGCCAGGGCCGGATCGGCAATGTCAAACACGTTGGTGTAGGTAGAGCCACCACTCCATGAGAAATAATAAACACCGTTGCTGCCCACCAGATCACCATCGTTAGCACAGTAAGCAGAAGGCATACCTTCAGGGTAAGCGGCATTGAACTGCAAGGTTCTTTCTGTGGTCAGTGCTTCCAGCGCGGCAATGGTATCTGTAGGTAATTCACCTGGATTAGAACCGGTAATTAACTCCAGAAAATTGCTAAAGCCATCAAAAATAGTTTTGGCGATACCTTCCAGGGCAGAGTCGGGTTCGATACCTGCCCGCACTAAATCGGCGACCGGACTCCCCCAGTTTACCCCGGCCACCGATGACGCTGAAGCCACCAATTCCGGTGCCACACTGGCCACATAACGTATGGTGGGCCCGCCATGACTATGACCAATCAGGTTGACTTTTTCAGCCCCGGTCACGGCCAGCACTTCCTGTACATAGGCGAGTAGTTGTTCGCCACGGACTTCGGTAGCGTTCGCCGGAGATACCGTTGCCACATAAACCCGTGCACCGTTGCGACTCAGGGCGTTGGGTACCTTGTAAAAGTAATCTACCCAAAGCAGATCGTCGAAGCCAAACAAACCATGCACCAGCACGATGGGGTATTTGGTTTTTGCATAGGTGCCAGCATAGCTGGATGGGGTAACCATGAGTAAGTTGCTGAGTAGGAGTACAGCGAGTATTAGCTTTTTCATTGTGATGTTCCTGGTAGTTATTGATTTTGAAACAGGTAGGATGTCCAACCAGTTGTAAATGATTGGTTAATAAAATGTAAAGATCAATAGCTCAACTTTTGTGCAGGTGAATTGCCTTGCATTAAGCGCAGCCAGGATGCAGATTTGAAGGACACAGGTTCACCGGCAAAAAGCCTGTTAACTGAGTGGTTTCGCGGGTTGCGGGTAGTTGCCGGAATCAATGTGGAGAGGTTATTTATTTGACCTATTGTGGTTATAAATTGTACTTATTTTGGTGGGTTACCGGAAAAATACCCGGTTGCGATAAATTTGAGCTTGTGGATTTTAGTTCTAAAATTGATCTGAGCTTCAGGAGAAAACAATGGAACAGGCAGAAAAACAAATTGGTGCGATAGAATGGCGCGATCTGACGGTGCAAGATGCGGAGTCATTGAAAGGTTTTTACGAATCCGTCGTGGGCTGGAAAAGTGGCGCAGTATCAATGGGAGATTACCAGGATTACACCATGGATTTGCCCGAAACCGGTGAAACCGTAGCTGGTGTGTGTCACGCAAGAGGTTGCAATCTTGGATTACCGCCGCAATGGCTAATGTATGTGCGGGTAAGAAACGTGCATGACAGTATCGCCGCCAGCGAAAAGCTGGGAGGAAAATTATTGTATGGGCCAAAAGGCATGGGCGATGATGAATTTTGCGTTGTTCAGGACCCTGCAGGTGCGGTTATCGGGCTGATCTCAGAGGTAAACAAGGCCTGAAAGCAAATCCTGGCTAAGGTATCAGGCTCTGCGTAACACGGGCCTGGCCCTCACAATAGTCGATACTGGCTAATGCCCCATTTATAAGCGTCATGTTGGGGGGATAGTGGCTGATATCGGCATCAAGCAGTACCGGAAAGTCTTTGTCGATAAAAAAATCACGGACAATCTGGTGATAGTCTAACTCGCCATTTGCGTCTTGTGGGCCGGTACTGCGTCCCAGAAGCAGTCCATTCAGGTGCTTAAATACACCGCGCATCTCCAGGCTGAGTAACGCGCGCTTTAAAGCCTTGGGCGACATTTCAACATTCTCTAAAAACAAAATCACGCCATCCAGCTGGTAGCGTGTTTTAAAACCCGCAAAATCGAGGTACGGATTCTCAAACAGGTTTACCAGGGTATCCAGACATCCACCAAACAACCGGCCTCGTAACTGTAAGCTGTCGTCAGTATCGCTGCCTTTACTTAGTTTCTGCCAACGAGAGGGCTGGCTTAAATCAAAACGACAATAGGGATCGCGCTTCCAGTCCGGAAATGTGTTCTGATAGTGGCTGGCACTTTGTTGTTCAAAACTACTCATCTCATCACAGCTCAGATGTTGCAGAATGCGCCCGGTGAAGGGATCCGGTTGTCGGGGCAGCATTTCCATCAGGCAGGCACTGTGCACCGTCGCAAAGTCGCTGCTTGCAGTAAGTGCACAGGTAATGGTGGAGACATCGGAATAGCCAAGTATCCATTTTGGCGGCAGGGTTTTGAGTTTTTCAAAATCCAGTAACGGCAACAATTCGGTGGCCAGTTCGCCACCAAATGGCGGAATAACTGCCGCAATGTCCGGATCGGATAAAAACTGCATTAGCTCTGCTGCCCGGGTTTCAGCATCAGCACTGACATAACCAATATTGGAGCGCAGGCACTGACCTTCGATGATGTTGTAGCCTTGTCGGCGCAAATTATTCAGGATGAAATCCAGACGGGGATGCAGTGCGGCATCGACACCGGAAGATATCGCGGTTATCGCGATCGTGGCATTTGGGAGTAATGGTTTAGGGTAGCGCATGGTGAAACAGGGAGCCTTTTAATAGCCTTTTATGCAGCCTTTTTGTATGTGCATAGTTATGTTCTACGTTATGACTCAAAGTTCAGTTGACTGTCATTTCAATATTGCGTCGCAAACCCGTATAATAGCGCAAAATTTAGTTGCATCATCAGCATTTACGTCTGCATAAGCCCTATATGAAATATAAAGATCTGAGAGAATTTATTCAACAGTTAGAAGAGGTTGGTGAGTTAAATCGCGTTACCGTGCCGGTCAGCACTGAGCTGGAAATGACCGAAATCGCCGATCGCACTTTGCGTGCCGGAGGGCCGGCTATTTTATTCGAAAATGTGCAACATCCACATAATCCCGATGGCGTAAATATGCCTGTGTTAGCCAATCTGTTTGGCACGCCAAAACGGGTTGCCATGGGAATGGGTCAGGACGATGTAGCAGCGCTCAGAGAGGTAGGGGAGTTGTTGGCATTTCTGAAAGAGCCTGAGCCACCGAAAGGTCTGAAAGATTTATGGCAAAAAGTCCCGGTCTTTAAGCAGGTGCTCAATATGCCTGCCAGAGAAGTGAAAAAGGCACCCTGTCAGCAGCATGTGTTATCCGGCGAACAAGTGGATTTAAATAAAATACCGGTACAGCGTTGCTGGCCGGGTGATGTTGCGCCTTTGATCACCTGGGGGCTTACGGTGACCCGCGGCCCAAATAAAAATCGTCAAAATTTGGGTATTTACCGCCAACAAGTGATTGCCAAAAATAAAGTTATTATGCGCTGGTTGTCGCATCGCGGCGGTGCTTTGGATTTTAAAGAGTGGTGCCAGCAACATCCCGGTGAGAAGTTTCCGGTGGCAGTCGCTCTGGGGGCTGATCCGGCGACCATACTGGGTGCCGTAACTCCCGTACCGGATACCTTATCTGAATACGCCTTTGCAGGACTGTTACGGGGGGATAAAACCGATATCACCGCTTGTATCAGCAATGATTTGCAGGTGCCTGCCAGTGCAGAAATTGTCCTTGAAGGTTATATCGACCCGGAGGAAATGGCCCCGGAAGGGCCGTATGGCGATCATACCGGCTATTACAACGAGGTAGAGAGTTTTCCGGTATTTACCGTGACCCACATCACCCACCGCGATAATCCTATTTATCATTCCACCTACACCGGCAGACCACCGGATGAGCCGGCAATACTGGGGGTGGCACTGAATGAGGTGTTTGTGCCGATCTTAAAACGGCAGTTTCCTGAAATCGTGGATTTTTACCTGCCACCGGAAGGTTGTTCATATCGCCTCGCCGTAGTCACTATGAAAAAACAATATCCCGGTCACGCTAAGCGGGTGATGATGGGGATCTGGTCTTTCCTGCGCCAGTTTATGTATACCAAGTTTGTGATCGTGTGTGATGATGATGTCAACGCCCGCGACTGGCAGGATGTTATCTGGGCCATGACGACGCGCATGGACCCCGCCAGAGATACCGTAATGATTGAAAATACCCCCATTGATTATCTGGATTTTGCGTCACCGGTTTCCGGACTGGGCTCAAAAATGGGACTGGACGCCACCAATAAACTGCCTGGTGAAACAGATCGGGAATGGGGTACACCGATAGTGATGGATGAGGCAGTTAAGGCCAAAATTGATGCCATGTGGCAAGATTTAGGATTAGAGTAAACAACGTGAACAGAGGCACAGAGAACGCAATGAGTATAATTCGGGTAAAAGTGGCTGAAATGCAGTCGGTTTCAGCATTTGTGTATAAGGTGATCCTGAAAAGCGATACCCAGTTACCTGAATTTAGCGCAGGTCAGTATTTGCAGGTGATAATGTCCGACGAAGACAAGCGCCCCTTTTCTATTGCTAATCCACCCTATGAAAAAGATTTTCTGGAGCTGCATATTGGTGCGTCAGAGCACAACCCTTATGCAATGCAGGTGATCGAGCGTTTACAGGCGGAAGGCGAAATTGACGTTGAGCTTCCCTGTGGCAATGCGGTGATACAGAACGATGCTGAAAATTCTATTCTGATTGCGGGGGGCACGGGCTATTCCTACACCCGCAGTTTGCTGTTACAAAAATTGCACGCCAATAAAGGCGCAAAAGTCAGTCTTTATTGGGGCGCAAAGACCCCCGCCGATCTGTACGAAATGGATTATCTACTGGCCCTGCAACAGGCCCACAGTGACTTTAAATTTGTGCCGGTGATCGAAACTCCGCTATCTGGTTGGAATGGCAGAACCGGACTGGTACACAAAGCGGTACTGGCGGATTTTAACTTTCTGGATGGCCAGCATGTGTACGTAGCTGGTCGCTTTGAAATGGCCAAAGTAGTCAGAGATGAATTTCTGCCTAAGGGTATTCAGCCAGACCAGTTAATTGGCGACGCCTTTGCTTTTATTAATTAATGGCAATGGTATTAGGCGGGCTTTAGAGAAATTGAATACAAAAAGCGTGTAAGAGACCGCTTTTTGTATGGCTTTGCGGGCTATTTTAGCCTTATTAGCGGCAGTAAAGTCGATATTTGTTTGTCAGGTGTCTGCACAATGTGTGCTTTTTCCCGGTTTTGTGGTCCGATGACATCTGATTCCCTGCCTGACTTTGGCGGCCATTTTTCGCGTCTTGCCTGGCCAACAGAAGTTATTCGTTAAAGATTAATTATTGCCGGGTGCTGGTTGAGGTGGTTTTTTGCCGCTGTCGTCTGAAATAAACAGCTAACTTGCGCTCCTGTTACGATTGTTAGTGGGCTTTTTTGTCCTCCTGGTGACAAAATAACCACAGCTATTCAGCGTTTTTTCAGGTTCATTATTTCAGGGGTTCTGTTTTGGCATCAGATGGGGGGCTATTGCCTTTCTGCGGCCACTGGTTTGCGGGAAATAGTGACGTTCCAGATAATTTAACACCCGTTCTTCGTGTTCACCTAACGGCCATAATCCCTGTTCCTTTTGCATCCAGCGGATGGTCTTCAGCCAGCCATCTCTGGTCATGCGGTTTTGCGTGATCAGTGAGCCGGAATGACAGGCTGTGCAGTGGGCAATTACGTAAGGTAAATCCGGATCTTCCGCCAGTTTAAAGGTAGTGCCCTGTGACCAACCTGAAGCACAAAATAACAGCAGCAACAACGCAGCCCAAACCCGGCGCATTCGCCGGTTTTTTAACAGAAAAATCATATCAGATAACCTGCACCGCAATACGATGAGTGGCATTGTTCAGGTAGCCCTTGGGATTCCAACCTGGCAGAACCATGGGTTGCGAAACACCGGTATCGTCAGTGGCCTTAGCCCAAATTTCGTAATAACCGGGTTTGGGGAAGCGTAGTTTGTGTTGCCAGTGTTGCCAGGCATTTTTATTGACCGGCGATGACAACGGCGCATTCAACCAGGTTTGACCAAAATCAATTGACAGTTGCATCCGGGTGACCTTTTTATCTCCAGCCCAGGCGTGGCCCCTTACCAGCATCGGCTCGGTTAGTGCTTGCGAGACACCAGATTTGGGAAAGGTGATCAGGGATTTCACTGGCATGGCTTCGATGATACACATCTGAGTCTCATCCACGGTGCTGCCTGGTGCCACCGGATTGCAGGGAACGCGATATGCCGTACCTGTCATTTTGGCGCCGTCATGTATCTGATTTCTCACCGCGATCTTTTGCAGCCATTTGCCCGATGTGCTGGCTGGCCAACCGCCAAAAACCAGTCTGAGCGGGAAGCCGTTCAATAATGGCAATGGTTCGTCGTTCATTGCCCAGGCGATTAGCGCTTCGTCTTCCAGCGCTTTGTGGATAGGGACCCCACGGGAAATCGGAAATTTTCCCGGATCGCCCGATAAGTGCTTATCTGCTCCATAGTAGCCAATGTAAACAGCATCAGGTTTAATGCCACTGGCCTGTAAAACATCTTTGAGCCTTACTCCGGTCCATTTAGGACAACCAACAGCCCCCGTAGTCCACTGGTTTCCCTTTGCCGGAGGGTTAAACTCGGCGCGGCCATTGCCCCCACATTCGATGGTTAACTGATAACTATAGTGCTTAAAATTGTCTTTTAGCTGCTGAATTGTCCAGCTTTTTTCCTGTTCAACCGATTCACCTGAGATGGTCAGGGTCCAGTTGTCACTGTCTGGTGCCTCGGGCGGAATACCATTGTTGCGGACAAACAGTCTTGACGCCGGTGTAACCTTATCATCCAGCAGGTGGGCCGGCGTTTCCGCATTCAGCGGCCGATCGTTGAGTACCACAAGGCCGGGATCTTTACCGGCAATGGTGTTGGTTTCGGCCAATGCAACGGGCAAAAGTCCTGGGGGCAGATATTTGTGAAACACGATCTCAGTGCCCAATAGCGCACTGAATGCGCCGGATTGAAGTAAAAAACGGCGTCTGGACAGGTGATTTTTAGCCGGCATAATAGCAACCTTCTTGTTTAAAAATATATCAACCAGCCGAGAATAATCACTGCAATCCAGGCGGTTTCAGCCACCATCAAAATAATGGGCTTTATGCCAACTTTGGTAAGCTGTCCCAGGTTGGATTTCATCCCTATTGCCGCAATAGCAACCACCAGGGCAAAGCGGCTTATTTCCGTGGCTGTTGAGGTGATGGCTTCAGGGATCGACACCAGGCTGTTGATTAACATTAGCACGATAAAGGCCACTAAAAATCCCGGAAGTCCTGGGGTTTTACCATTTTGTACAGCATTGGATTTATTGGCCTTAAGCACCAGTAAAAAACACAGAACCACCGGCATTAAAAAAGCCACACGCACCAACTTCGTCAAGGTGGCCAAATCTCCGGTTTGCTCGGAAACTGAATATCCAGCCCCCACCACCTGAGCGACGTCGTGAATGGTGCCACCTAAAAAGATACTGGTTTGCGTTTCGTCCAGGCCCAGGTATGTAGCAATAATGGGGTAGGCTACCATGGCGATGGTAGACAAAGAGGTAACGCCAATGACAGTTAACAGCGTGTCTCGTTCGCGGTTTTCGTCTTTGGGTAAAACCGCGGAAATAGCCATAGCTGCTGACGCGCCACATATGGCCACAGAACCGCCGGTTAACGCACCAAATCGGCTACTCAGGCGAAACACTTTAGCTAAAAAGATGCCAAACACAATGGTGGATGCCACCGCAATGATCAACAGCAGAGCGGTTTGCCACCCCAGAGAAATGACATCGTCAAAGGCGATACGCAATCCCAGCAAGGCGACACCGATACGCAACACGTGGCAGGTGGTAAATTCGATACCGGCTTTACATTGGGTGTCCTGGTAGAGAAAGGACATCGCTATCCCCAGAAGCAGGGCAAACAGCATTGCCGGTGCCCCGTAGTGTTCACTTAAGAATAATGCGGCCAGCCCGGTAATAATGGCCACAAAAATCCCGGGAGCAAGTTGCCGGGATTGTTGAACGAATTGCTCGAGTTGATACATGTCCTGTCCGTTGTTTTAAGCGGCTGCCAGTGCCACTAATACCTGGCGCTTTCTGTCGCCGGAATAGGGACGACGTCCATGCATAGCCATGTAGTTATCCACCAGAGCGACATCTCCATCCTGCCATTGTAAGTCATAGGTGAATCGATCTGCCAGACCGTTGACCAACTCCAGACCTTCTTTGGGAATGCGACTGCCATCGCCAAAAGTAATTGCACTGGCGGGATTTTCCCGGACCCCTTTCCAGCCCATGTAAGCGGCGATTAGCTGATTGAAAAAGGTTTTTACGCCGTTATCCAGCTGCATTACAGCCTGCATAACCGGAGTCGTTGCTACCAGACTGCCATCTTCCTGCCATTGCCAGCTATAACCCAGCTCCGCCAGTTTGGCCTCGGCGGCTTCTACTGAATCGACACTGAGGGTGCTCTTCCAGCTACGACCTTGCCCGGAATTAGCATCATCAGCGCCAGGCATACGGGTGGTGTATTTAACGCCTTTTTCTTCAAAGTCTTTGGCCAGTGTTGGCGCCTGTTTTTCCAGTTCAGTAAACAATGAGTCAGAGCGACACAGTGGAGTCGCGCCGCCGGTTTCGGCTGCTGACTGACAAAAGAAAAACAGTTTACTGGGATAAATCGGTGTTTGCGCCATTTCGTGATGCAAATAAATTTCTACATCTTTCGGCGCTTCATTGGCGGTAAAAACCCGCTCGGTAAAGTTTACCCTGACCGCGTTTGACAGCGATTCTTTGTAGGTAAAGTTGGCATAACCAAATGCGGCTGAAAAGGCATCAAAGGTTTCCGCTGAATTAATTGGAAAACCGCGAAACAGCAATGAACCCGCCGTTGCTAATTCGGATTCCAGCTCAGCCAGATTCTCTTTTACCCAGGCAATGCAGTCGTCAAGATTGGTAAATCCGGGTTTGTTTTCGACAATGGCCGGAAAGGTACTGTCACCTAGCTGTAATTGGCCGTCGATATGAGTTAATTCGATCTTTTTCACCTGCATCTCCTAGTCGTAGATTGGACAATGTGTATTAAATGCGGCCTGACAAAACTCGCCAGGATCGTTGAATCGCTTATTCGCATTTAATGCCGATATCGCCTGCATTTCGTCTTCGGTAAGACTAAAATCAAAAATATCCAGATTTTCCTTCAGACGATGTAATTTTGAGCTTTTGGGGATAATGGAACAGCCTCGTTGTATGTTCCAACGCAATACCACCTGAGCTTCGGTTTTTCCGGTTCTGGCTGCGGCTTTCTGGACGGCCTCCTGAACCAGTACTGATTCATTTTGCGCTGCCATGTTCAACTCCAGATAAGACAAGGCCCCCAATGGCGAAAAGGCGGTAACCTGCAGCCCCATGTTTTTCGCCAGTTTAATCAGCTTTTCCTGAGTTAAATAAGGGTGTGATTCTATCTGCAGCGCAAAGGGTTTTTTGTTGGCGTAGTTCATCAGATCCATCAACAGTGCTGAATTATAATTGCACACCCCAATTTCGCGGGTAAGCCCGGCATCTACTAACGCTTCCATTGCGTGCCATGTTTCGGATAAAGGCACTTTGGCAAAAGCCATTTTAGGATTTTCGGCATTGGGATCTAAAAACCACTCTGGAGGATAACGGCTTTCAAAATCTACATATTGTTGCGCAATCGGGAAGTGGATCAGATACAAATCCAGATACTCCAGACCTAAATCAGCCAGGGTTTTTTCCAAAGCCGGTCTGACGTGTTCTTTGGCATGATAGGTGTTCCACAGCTTGGAAGTTATCCAGAGATCTTCGCGGCGACACAAACCGTCTTCGATTGCCCGTTTAATGCCTTCACCCACTTGTTTTTCATTGCCGTAATCACAGGCACTGTCGAGATGGCGATAGCCGACAGAGATCGCATCGTAAACCGACTGCGCACAGTCTTCAGGGGCAATTTTCCACAATCCTAATCCGACTTCGGGCATTTTTTCTAATGGCATTGTTAACTCTCTTGTTAGCATTTGGGACAAACGCTTTAGCACTATGTGTAAATCGCCTGTCAAATCTTGTGTCTTATATAAGACTTATATTAGATTTAATCAGACAAATGTCAATCCCGCATGACTGAAATTTGTGCACAATTTTTAATGTAATGTTAAAAAGGCTGGCGCAAGGGCTGGTTTGAACGGACTTCGAACCATACACCGATAAATCCTTGTAGATTGGAATTTATTCCAACGACGCGTTTTTGATGTTTAAACGTACTGTTGGTACTGTTCATTTTGTGCCATGCGTAATTTGGGGCAAATCTCTTGCGGCTATTGCCTTTTGTGACTTTTAGATATTTGATTATCATGGCACTATGGATGCAAGTGGGCTAATGCTCGGCAGAACAACACTCAATTTGTGCGATATTAAATTTTTACAGGTAATCCATGCTGAAGCGTATCTTCTCGCTAATACTTTTCTTTTTTTGTGTGCAAGCTTTTTCTTATCAGGCTTCATTTGCACATCTGCACTATTACAAAACCGAAGGAGTATTGCCCGAGCCGTATAATTCATTCAGTCTCGAAATTAAATTAAATGAAGAAAGCGATGACGCTGAATTATTTGAGCTTTGGATTTCGAATAGAAGGATTGATTTTGGTGATAAAGACCTAACCAAATTAAAGGCACTAGACTTAAGTTCCTTAAGAATTTTAACTGAAATGTATAGAGCGCCGGGAGCCCCAGCTGTACCTATTCAGGAAGGTTTCCAAGACTGGTTTTTCATCAAGATTGACTTTGGGGAAAGTTATAGAGTCGAATGGGATCAGGATGGTGAAACGCATTATAAATGGGGTAAGGATACATTAGAAATAATGGTCACCATGGGTGAAGAAGGTTCAATTAACGTTTTAAAACTTCAGTAGGGTTGGTAAATTAGCTGTAGCAAAACTGCCCACTAAAGTGGTACAAGAACATTCTTCGGGTAGTTTAGCCAGCGAGTAATCGACCTTTAAATTAGCTGTTGGTTCTTATGAGTAAGCTGAAAAACCATTAGTAATTGATAACTTCGGAGAGTTATTAGCTCTTCACCGAATTATTATAGAGGCACGCTTCAACCAAGTTCCTCGCGACTTAGACGTTCGAAGAGGAGCACTTGTTGTTGATCTGGCGAATAAAGTTGTTTCGTTGCTGCAAGAAAATGACGAAAGCGCCAATTGGGAAGAATGGCTTGTTGCTGATGAACACCCTTATATTATTGAAACTATCACCAGAAGAATTGAAGAAGATAATGAGGGTATTTGGGCTAATTTAACTCAAGAAGAAAAGCCTGAATTTATTGAGTATTTAGCAGTACCGTTCAAGCCCTCTAAACAAATAATCGCAAAGCTTATTCAAGAGAACACATAACAAGCATATTGACGCGCTGCGCTGGGACATTTGCTTGTATGTTCCCTCCGTTTTGTATTTTTAGCCTCCTGGTAATTACCCCTTTTAGGAAGGTATTGCATTTAAAAAGAATTGAGCATGTCCAAGAAAATTGAAGCTAATGAACTAGAAAGCCTGGAAGTTAATGGTGTCGGACAAGTTACTCCTGGCATGCATTTAGAGCATGCTGTCTTTGGTTTAGGCCAAGTAGAAGCGATCTTTAACTTTGTTAAATCTGACGATATAACGATACGCATAAATTTCGAAAAACATGGTTCAAAGGCATTGGTGCCGGAGTATGCAAATCTGTCACTACCAAAACCTAAAACACAAAAAAACTCGTTCATCTCTAAGCTAGTCGGATGGGGCAAATAAAAGCATAACAAGCTGTTTATAGATGGGGCTAAGATTTACAAGCACATCCATCTTGAGTTTCTTTCAAAAACAATCAAAGTAGTATTTGAAGAAAAAACAAATCTGGCTCCTGTCACACATGTTTTCTCTTGCTATGGGCATATGAGGAGAGAAGGGGAGTTCCCCTTCGAGGAAGCACGATAGAGTGTGGAACTACAATTAATCCAGGTCTACCAGGTAATGATAATTGTCGGAGCGACAGTGATTAATACGAAATTCGATTAACTTTCCGTCGAGGGCGCGGGTTAGTCGGGTAAACATCAAAATCGGGTCGCCGACCTTAACTTCAAGATTCTCCGCATCGCGTTGATTTGCAGATGTGGCTTTAATGCGATCTGTCGTTTTGTGGACGGTGAGATTAAAGTTTAATTGATAGAAGTGATACAGGGTATGGGGCAATTCCGGCATTTCATGCAGGCCAGGAAAGTACTTCTCAGGTAAATAAATATCTTCCAGCAGGCAGGCTACCTGATTGATCAGGCGCTTGCGGGACAGGAAAATCACCTTGTCATCCGCTCCCAGGTTGAGCTGTTCGGCGATATTTTTAGTGGGGGTTTGCAGTTCAAACGCAATGATTTCTGCTTCCGGCAATTGTGGTGCCTGGTTGTCTTCCACCAATGGGAAAAAGCGATATAACGCCTGGTTTCCGGTGTGTTCAGAGACAAAAGTCCCGACACCCTGACGACGGGTTAAGACCTTTGATTGGGTGAGCGTGTTCAGCGCTTTGCGCACTGTACCCTGGCTGACACCAAACTCTTCGGCCAGTTGAAATTCATTGGGCAGCATTTCGCCGGGTTTCCAGCGCTGTTCTACAATAAGCTGTGTCACATGTTCTTCCACTTGTTTGTAAAGCGGTTGAAACGCCAGTCCGCTGGGACTCATCTTATTGTCGAATTTGCTACCTTTCATTGTATCTTTATTTTCCCAGATATGTTGCCGTTGTAAACGATTTCATTTTCCGTAACTCACGGTGGCATTCTCGCAGTTTAACCTGCAAGAATCAAAGTTGTCTATCACGTTAGTTGCTTAACAAGTGCAAAGCTGGCAGCTGAATTTTTGCTGTTAAAAACGGATTTTCAATTTTTTTCAGCGCCATAATTTGCCACTAAAATCTCAGTTTTATTTTGCCAGTTGTTATCCATCTGGACATTATAAACAGCAATAAATTCAGCGATTTGTTATAGATCATAGAAAAATCGGCTGTTTACAAGGCCATCATTTATTTTGTTTACTGGGGCATGGTCTAAGCTGTTTTAGTTCAGCTTGTTAACACTTTGTTATTGCCTTGTGACCGAGCATTTCGTAAACTGTTTTGTAACTTATATAAGACATAAGATAAATGTAGCAGCTGTTTTACCGGAGTGCACAGCTTAATCTCAACGTTTTTCCTGGAGATCCCAATGAGTGATTTTTCTATACCAGTGCCTGCGTGGAATGATATCCCACAAATCAAATGTCATGGCTCAGCCGTTTGTCAGGACAACAACCAGGTTTCGATCCCTTTAGAAGAAGGCGTGTTGACAATCTCTATGTACACCAGTGGCTTTCGTATACAGGCCGGACAAAACCGCAAAGATGAGTATGGCATGTTAAAGCAATTGCCAGAAGTACTATCTTGCAATGTATACGGTGACGATACCCAAACCAGGATTGAAACTGCACAACAGACGTTAGAGATTTTGCACAATCCTTTTCAGTTTCGTTTTTCACGGCATGATGAACTGGTGCAGAAAACCCCGAACGATGGCCATTTTGTCAGACCGCTGCGACTACCTCCCCTGGCCAAAGTCGATGACGGTTGGTTGATGTCATTTGATTTACAAAGCGACGAAGCTGTTTATGGTTTAGGTGAAAAATGGGGAAAGTTGAACAAACGCGGCCAACTGGTGCGTTCCTTTAACCATGATGCGCTGGGCGTGAATGCGGAGATTTCCTATAAAAATACGCCCTTTTGCTGGAGTCCGGAAGGCTGGGGCGTATTTGTCCATACTCCGGCCCCGGTAACACACGGTGTTGGCTATGCGCCCTGGTCGCAACGTGCTTACAGTGTGCTGATCGAAGACGAAACCCTGGATATTTTTGTATTTGCCTCTGATAAAACCAATGTTGGTGCGGATATTCTGGACCAATACACCAACTTAACCGGGAAAGCACCGGTGCCCCCGGAATGGAGTATGGGGGTAATTCTCTCCAAAGCTTATTATAAAGATGCTGAGGAATTATTGGCGACGGCGAAAGCGGTGCGGGAACAGAAAATGCCCTGTGATGTGATCACCCTGGATGGTCGTGCCTGGCAGGACACTGACACACGCTTTGCGTTTGAGTGGGACCCAACTCGCTATCCGGATCCCAAGGTGGTGCTGGATCAGTTAAAAGCCATGGATTATAAGATCTGTATCTGGGAATACCCGTTGGTCTCAGTGAAAAACCCCTTGTTTCAGAAAATGGCGGACAAGGGCTGGCTGTTAAAAGATACCCGAACCGGCGAAGCATTCCGCTATCAGTGGGATATGAGTGCTTTTGGTGAAGTATTAACTCCACTGCCAGAGTCCGGTATTGTCGATTTCACTCATCCGGATGCCTTTGCGTTTTGGCGGGAGTCCCACAAGCCGCTGTTTGATTTGGGCGTTGATATGATCAAAGCAGACTTTGGTGAGCAGGTGGAAGATCCGCATATGGTGGCCCACAATGGCGAAACAGGGTTGGCGCTGCACAATGTCTATGCGTTGTTGTACAACCGGTGTGTGTATGAAGCCGCCGAAAAGTACAGTCAAAATGGCCCGTTTTTATTCAGCCGTTCTGCCTGGACAGGATCGCAATGTTATCCGGCGCAATGGGGCGGTGATCCGCAGGCAGACTGGGGTGGTCTGGCAGCAAACATTCGCGGCGGTATCAGCTGGGGACTTTCCGGGGCACCTTTTTATGCTACCGATGTTGGCGGATTCTTCAAAGATACCCGCGATCCGGAGTTATACGTGCGTTGGTGTCAGGCCGGTGTTTTCTCTGCTCATATGCGATTACACGGTATTGGTCAACGGGAACCCTGGAGTTACGGTGACGAGGCCCGCGACGCAGCCAATGCAGCCCTGAAGTTGCGTTATCAAATATTACCTTATCTGCAAAAGACCATGGCCGTCGCCAGTGAATCGGGGTTGCCGGTGCAGCGCGCTATGGTGTTAGCGTTTCCCGATGATCCGGCAGCCTGGGCCTTCGAAGATCAGTTTATGTTCGGCGAAGATATTTTGGTGGCGCCGGTTTACCGCACTCAGGGCAAGGTGACTGTGTATTTGTCGAAAGGCGACTGGATTAAGCTGGATACCAAACAGCGCTACAGTGGCGCTCAGGTCCTGAAGTTGCAATTGCCGCTGTCGGAAATGGCGGTCTTTGTCAAAGCCGGGGCGCAGTTGGAGTTAATGAAACCGGTTGAGCATCTCAATAATCAAACAATCGCTCAACTGGAGCGCGTCAGCTGGTGATCTAATGCGGTAATGGGGCGAACTGCTCGCGTTACCGCTAATAAACGCTATCTTATAAAAGAGTTAATCTGAGTGAGCACATTATGGAACTACAAGAAGTCGTAACGACGTTATTAACCTGTGTCTTTTTTATGGGACTGGTTGCCTGGATATCATGGCAAAAGACAAAAGGGGTTGTAGATTCCAAAGATGGTTACTTTCTCGCGGGTCGCGGCTTAACCGGGACTTTTATTGCCGGTTCCATGTTGCTGACCAACCTCTCTGCTGAACAGTTAATTGGTCTGAATGGTTCTGCTTATGGTTACAATATGAGTGCCATGGCTTGGGAAGTCACCGCTGGCTTTGCCACTATTATCATGGCCATGATCTTTCTGCCCAGGTACCTGGCAGGCGCATTTTCTACCTTACCCGAGTTTCTCAAAGGTCGCTTTGACGATACGGTGCGGCGCATGACCGTGGTGCTCTTTATGGTGGGTTATGGTTTGATCACCATCCCGTCTGTGCTTTATGCCGGCTCTGTGGCGGTATTGAGGTTGTTTGATGTGCCGGCACTGCTCAATGTCAGCTATGAACTGGCACTGGTGATCACCATAGTGACCGTTGGCACCGTAGGTGCGGTTTATGCCATTTTTGGTGGTTTAAAAGCGGTAGCCGTCTCCGATACTATCAATGGGGTTGGTCTGTTAATTATCGGTATTCTGGTGCCCATCCTGGGGTTTGCGGCTCTGGGAGGTGGCAGCGTGCTAAGTGGCATGGAAACCGTATTTTCGGAGAACACCGACAAGCTCAATGCGGTGGGTGCTGAAACTGATCCCGTGCCCTTTGGCACTATATTTACCGGCATGATCTTCGCCAATTTGTTCTATTGGGGTACCAACCAATACGTTATCCAGCGAACATTGGGGGCCGCCAGTCTGGCCGAAGGCCAAAAGGGCGTATTGTTCTCCGGTTATTTTAAACTGATGGTGCCGTTTATGATGATGTTGCCCGGGGTGATAGCGTTTCACCTCTATCAGGGCGAACAACTGCAGAGCATTGATCTGGCATATCCCCGATTAGTCAAAGACGTGTTACCCCTGTACCTTTCCGGCTTTTTCCTGGCGGTATTGCTGGGTGCGGTATTCAGTTCTTTCAACTCTCTGCTCAACAGTGCCGCCACCCTGTTTGTGCTGGACGTATACGCGCCCATGAAGGATGACAAAGTGGGGGATCAGGAGCTGATCAAGGTGGCTAAAATTGCCAGTGTGGTGATAGCGCTGTTTTCCTTTATTGTGGCTCCCTTGTTGATGTTTGCCCCGGAAGGCTTGTGGCAAATTATTCGTATCTTTACCGGCTTTTATAACATTCCGGTGATCGCCATTGTACTGGTGGGCTTATTCTCCAACCACGTTCCGGCACTGGGTGCTAAGATCGTCATCGTATTCCACGTGATAGCCTATGGCTTGCTGAAGTTTGTCTTTGAAGTGGAAATTAACTTTATTCACATCTATGCCATTCTGTTCATTATTGAAGTGGCGATTATGGCGGTTGTTGGGCGCTTGTATCCCTTGCAGCAAGACTGGCATTACGAGCGTAAAGACACCGTCAGCCTGGTGCCCTGGAAGTGGGCGTTTCCCTCTGCTATTACGTTATTGTCCTGCATCATCCTTTTGTACGTTTTCTTTTCACCCATCGGAATTGTGGGTGGTTTAAGCGACATGTTTTGGCTGGTGGTGTTTTTAATTATTGTCAGCAATGTGCTGCTCAGTAGCTACGCTTTGCGCCACTGGCATAAATCCTATGCGGAGAGCCTGGCTAGAATCGGCAGAGAAGACAGTCTCTAACCTGGAAAAATAACACCGGATATCCGCTTTTTACCTGACCAAAGGCGGTATCTGTAACTTTTTTAGGTCTTATATAAGATATCTATTGTATTAACTCTTGTTAACGGGTATGTTAATGCAATGTAACGAATTGAAATTCGCTGTTTACAAGATATTAAATAAACAGGCGGATATTAGACGAAGGTGATTGAGCAATCCTGTTATTGCTCATCGAACTAAACACAACACTCTGTACTAAAACAAAGGACCACAGGTTTGTTATCTGACCCCAGGTCCACTAATAACACGGCAGATTTAAAGGTTTACACCGGACAATCCGGTTTTTACCCAAAATAAAAAACAATGTCGGAGAAGACACATGCGGGCATATAGAAAACAAATCGCGATTGCGGTCGCGTCAGCGTTAGCTGTTATGGGCACACAATCTGTGGCCTTTGCTCAGGAAGATTCAGAAGAAAAAGGTGGTTTTGAGACCATCGAGGTAACAGCGCAAAAACGTGTTGAACGCGTTTCTGATGTGCCGGTTGCTGTTTCTGTATTACGTAGCGAGCAAATTGACTCTACCTTTTCCTCAAACTTTGAAGGACTGCAAAACCTGGTGCCTTCGGTGAGTTTCAGAAAAGGGACTACTACGCGTAACTCGGCTATCACCGTGCGTGGTATCGGCACTATATCATTCAGTGTGGCGGCAGAGCCCAGTGTTTCAACTGTGGTTGACGGTGTGGTACTGGGTCGTTCCGGTCAGGCTTTTACTGATCTGTATGATCTGGAACGCATTGAAGTATTGCGTGGTCCTCAGGGCACCCTATTTGGGAAAAATGCCTCTGCGGGTGTGGTCAACATCACCACCAAACGTCCTACCGGTGCCACTGAAGGCATGATTGAAGCCACCATTTTCCAGGATAATGAATATAAACTCAAAGGTAAGATTCAGGGTGAGATCACTGATACTGCCGCTGGTAGTTTAGTGTTCACCAAGTCTGCTTTCGATGGCAATTTGTTTAACGTTTACAACAACGAAACGGTAAACGGTTACGACAAAGAAGGTATACGCGGCATGTTAGATGTCGATGTGACTGACAGCACCAAAATGTTGTTTATCTTCGAAAATGTTCGCTCTGATGATGACTGTTGCGCAGACATAGAAGCCCGTCCTAGTGGCAGAAACCCGGATTCAGAAGCCGCCCCCAATGGCTCTGGCCTGGATCTGGATCAGCGCTTGATTGATCATGATTTTGAATCTCGCACTGTGGACGAAACGACCTCATTCTCGGTGCAGTTAGACACTGAATTTGACGGATTTTCTTTTACCTCAATTACTGCGTACCGCACCTGGGATAATACCGAGTGGCGTGAAGGTGATTTTACATCTATCGCCGGTGACTCCGATGAGATAGTCACCTTTGACAATACACCACCGTTCCAGTTGCACGATGTGGGTCCACAAAGCTGGGATCAGTTTTCACAGGAAATTCGTCTTGCATCTACCACGCAAGGTAAGTTTGACTGGCAGGTGGGGGCTTATTTCTGGGATATGAGTTCTGAGCGTAGCTTTACCCGTGATGCCAGTTGTCAAAACAACAACTATCTGGATGGCGATGGCAATCCAAATCCCAACAGCCACCTGAATAACGCAATCCGTTATCATCTGAGTACTGCAGAAGGCATTGATAATCCGACTGATCAGCAAGTGGCAGATTATATTGAAGCTGAAGGGATCACCTGTAATGCCAATGACATCGTAAGCGCCACTGCTTACATGGAAACCGAGTTTAACAACTGGGCGGTGTTCGGTGATGCTAAGTATCACGTATCAGACGATTTTCGTTTATTGATGGGGTTACGCTACACCGATGATGAAGTCAGCTTTAAGCACAATCGTGTCAGCAACGATCCGTACGGCCGCAAAGGCGTGGGCGTGCGCGAGGCGGAATTAAACACTGATTACAGCGGCAAAACCAGTGAAACTAACGTGTCCATTAAGTTGGGTGCGCAGTATGACTTCGAAGATGCAGGTATGACCTATTTCACCTATTCACAGGGTTACAAAGGTCCGGGTTTTAACGTGTTCTACAACATGGGCATCAACGATACCCGACCTATCGGTGAAGAGACATCAGACGCTTACGAGCTGGGCTACAAATACGCCAGTCGAGACATCCTGTTCAATGCCGCCATTTTCCGCACTGAAATTGATGGATTCCAGGCGAACAACTTCGACAACACCGGTGGTGTCACCATTACCCGCTTAACTAACGCCGGTTCGGTGATTACCGAAGGTTTTGAGGCGGACATCTTGTGGCAAGCCACGGACAACCTGACCATTAATGCCGGTTTTGCCAGCGTAGATGCCGAAATTGACAAATTCAACTGCCCGTTAAACGAGCCTGACTGTGGTGGTCGTGCCGGTGCAGATGTACCTTTCTCACCTGACCTGAAATACTCAGTGGGAATGGATTACACCCAGGAGCTGGATAATATGAATGTTATCTACAACGCCAGCTATGTTTACACCGATGATCAGGTGGCAGACTTCCTGGATGCGGGTGTTGACCGTTCAACGTCGCCGCTGGTGTTACCGGATTACGCATTGCTGAATGCCAGCATTGGCTTCTCATTCCGTGATGACCAATATCGCGTAACCCTAATCGGTAAAAACCTGACAGACGAAAGCTTCTTTACCACCTACAGTGGTGATGGCTTCCGCTACCAGGTACCACGTGATGCCGATCGTTACTTCGGCGTACAGTTCCGGGCGAACTTCTAAAATCCCATTGGCGGCGGGTTTATTGTGTTCCCCCGCTGCCTTCTTATACCAATTCCAATAAGTACTCTGTGTGTTGCAGGAGGCCGAAAGGCCTCTTTTTTGTGCTCAAAAAACTAGGCTTCCGGTTTGGCCGGGTGGGTAATTAAAGCAACGATGCGCCTGACCAGCGGTAACACCAGCAACAAACAGGGATAGGCAATCACCCAACTGGACAACCAGGAATTTAGCCAGGTAGAAAACAACGACTGGCTACCATCATAAAGCTTTACCGTGACTACCAAAGCTACCAAACCACTCATCAACATGGACAAAAGAAAAGGCATTAAATGCGGTGCCCAGGACGCGGGCAGGCGATAACGGGGTTTTTTAAGTTGTGGCATAAGGAGGTCCCTTACATTTAATTGATATGCAAATGTATGGGCTAACACGGGTTATTCAATACGGTCTGGAAATCTGCTCTGTTGCTTCTGGTGTTTTTTTGGGGTAAGAAAAAATATCACCATGTGCTTCACAAATCACCAATCTGCGACTAATATAATTACCGAAAGGCGATTTGTTAATGTTAACTTTTGAGCAGGCGTTTAGGATGAATAGCTTCAACATTTCGAAATCAATGATAACCACCTGGTTATGGATGCTGGATAAATCAGAGGATGAGCGCCTGGCGAAGCAGGCACACTCGTTGTTGTTGAAACTCTTTCCCAGTATACAGGACGCCCGTCGTTATACGACGGAACCCTGACCTCAGACTTGTCATGTGTATTTGGGTAGCCAGGCTGACAGCTTAAGTAAGGCTAATTGCCCTTTTGTGGTTGGCCCTGGGCCTGCATTCTGTTGACCATATCTTTAGCCGCAGCATTGGCAGCAGCCCGTTGTGCGGCGGTTGTACATTGTTTTACCGGCAGTCTGGACCCGGTGACGGTGATATTTTTACATTCGAAGCCCAGGCGTTGCTTTTGTTCTTCACTGAGACACTCGGGAAGTTGTTTATTTTCCTGACATTGGTTGATTTGCGCCAGTTCTGTGGAGTTGGAACTGCAACCGCTTACCAGCACAAAAACCAGACTGGCAACGATTGAATAGCGGCGATTTACCATCGATTTCTCCTTTTTATTGCAAACTGAAAAAGCCACCCGAAGGTGGCCTGATCGCATTAGAAGCTCACATTGACACCGGCAAAGATGTATCTTCCCATGGCGTCGAACGGGCCAGGAAAGGTATTGCCATTACCGATACCTGATGGCGTGTTAGGTACGATAGGTGGCTCTTTGTCCAGCAGGTTGTTGATGCCGAAACGCAGCCCGGTACTGTCTGTTACTTGCCAGGTGGAGGCAATATCCAGGTAGTTTTGTGCAGACAACGTAGTCGGTCCATCGTTCAGCTCGTCAGTTTCGCCAAAGTGACGCCAGGTCGCAGTAATTGCCGCATCCCATGGGGTTTCCCAGGTCACTTTCAGGTTGTGTCTCAGATCGGGGGTAGGGGCACCACAGGTTGAACGATCCCAGTAACCTTTACATTCAACCACCGGAGCGTCCGGAGTGGATTTTTGATCCCATTTTGTCAAATAGGTACCCACCAGGTTGATCTTCACGGCGCCCATATCGTCCAGTTCAAAGCGATAAGAGGCATCAAAATCAATTCCCGAGGTTTCAAAGAAGCCGATGTTGATATCGGTGGCCACAATATTGTCGTTGCCAATCCACAACGTACCTCGGCCTGGGTCTCGATTGATAAGGCTACAGAATTCATCGGCACCGGTGAAGGCACATTGATCCAGAATAAAGCGCTCCGGTACATTGGCAATGGCACCTTGCACGTCAATGTTAAAGTAATCCAGTGCCAAATCGAATCCGGGCAAAAATTCCGGCGCTAAAATCAAACCAAAAGAGACCGTATCGGATTCTTCCGGCTCCAGATCCGGATTACCGCCGGTTATGGAGTTATACTGGCCCGCCGGATTATCAGCGATATTGCCGTATTGTGCCTGGGTTACTCCGGTATTGGCGCATTGTTCAAAGGTATACAAGGGGGTTGTTCCGGCACAGGGGTCCTCGTTCATGTTGTATAAACCCAGTGATTGTGGACGGAATAAATCGCGCACATTACCGGCTCTGACGGCATGCTGGAAGCTGCCTCTGAAGCGAACCTGTTCGTTTACCTGCCAGTCAGCGGCGTATTTGTAGGTGTTGGTGCTTTGTCCGGTGGAATAATCTGAATAGCGATAGGCCAGGTCCAGGGTGATTTGGTCAGCAAAAGCGACATCTTCCAGAAGCGGCACACTCAGTTCAGTGAACAGTTCATCAACGTCATATTCGCCAAACACCGCCGCTGTGGGACCGCCCTGGCCAGCACCGTCGCCTGACTGGAAAGCTGCATCGGGATCGAATTCCAGTGATTCTTCCCGGTGTTCCAGCCCCAGCACTACACTGACTCCGTTGGTATTGCCCGGCATTTTTACGCCATAACTGGTGAGATCGCCCGATACATAACCACTGATCTGTTTGGTGACGGTATTGCCCTTTGATACCAGTGGCAGGTTCAGATACGCCAGTGCCGCATCAGTAACGCCACCTGTGGTGAAGATATTGTAAGGCACACAGTTAAGATCCGTACCATCAAGAACCGACTGGCACACAGGTTCGCCGGTGTTGGGATCGGTGACGACGTTAAGGGCACGGGTCAGATTGGTAATTGACAGATCATTTTTATACAACTGACTGAACGTCACTGAACCATAGTTGGCAAAGATGTCATAATTCCAGTTATCACCTAAATAGCCTCGAGCACCGATGACGCCGCGAAACGAAGTGTGTCGCAAATCATCCAGGCGCTGTCCGCCTTCGACGTTGCGCTTTCCGACAAACGCATTGACCACATCATCCTGATCAAACCCGCGTTGCGCACACAACATGTCAAATTGCTGTTCGGACAATAGTGGGTTGTTACAGTTTAAGGTACTGGTGACAAAAAATGCGCCTGAGGGTGCCACACCAGCAACACTGCGGTCGTCCATAAAGTTCACTTCGGCATAGATATCCAGCTTTTCGTTGAGTTCATAGTGTCCAAATGCACCAAATGTTTTGCGTTCATCCGGGCGCTGGTAATAACTTACTTCCGCATAGTTGTATGTTTCACCATTGCGGTTGAGGAACTGATCACCGGAAACGATAAAGTCATAGCTGGAAAAGTCAGTTACGCGACCTTCCGCGATAGTACCTGAACCAACACAACCATTGGGTACACCACTGATGGCACAATGGGCGTAATCCCGATCCCCCTGAACGACCGCACCCACGTCACGCACGGTGGCGTACAGGGTGACATTGCCTTTACCATCAGCGGTATTGGCACCCAGAATAATACTGAAGTCGTGGGTTTTGCCATCCGTGACACTGCCATTCGGTGCATTGAAATTCGCATCGGCATTGAGTTGTTGCAGGCGGTCATTATCATTGTTGTGCTGATTGAAACTGTATTGGTAGTCGAGACTGACGCCTTCAAAATCCTCTTTCAGAATAAAGTTCACCACACCAGCTATTGCGTCAGAACCATAAGTGGCTGATGCACCACCGGTAAGAATCTCTACGCGTTCCACCAGTGCGGCGGGTATCTGATTGATATCTGCTCCGATACCACCGGCTTGCGGCGAGCCCGCTGGCAGTCGACGACCGTTTAGCAAGGTTAAGGTACGGGTGGACCCCAGGTTACGCAAATCTACGGTGGCTGTTCCGGTGGCGCCATTGGCAATGGCCGAGGTTTGGGCCGCAAAAATCTGCGGCATATCATTTAATAAGTCTTCTATTCGCGTGACACCGGAAATAGCAATATCCTCGGAAGATATTTCCGTTACCGGGCTGGTGCTGACCAGATTACTGCGTTGAATCCGGGATCCGGTCACCGCGATTTTTTCCACCTGGTCCGCGCTGTCAGGTGATTCCTGAGCAAGTGTAGGGGAGCAAAAGGCACCACCCATAAGGGCAACGGCCAGTGCTGTCGTTAGTTTATTGTACTTAAACATGTGTTTCTCCTGGGTACCGATGCCAGTTGCAATACATTGCAGCGGGCATTGGCACGTGTCTTTATGATTATTTTTGGACGAATCCAGTGAGCAAAATTAAGCCCCCGGCATTTCCCCCGCTAGCTGTGATCCACTGGCTGGCAGGATCAGGGGGTGATTGGGAGGAAAGCGAATTTCAGTGGGTTTGAATAATCTGCAGCAGCCCAATACAGGGGTGAGATGGCAGTAATACGGGATGTGGTGTGAAAGGGAGGTAGCGCGGTATAAGCTGGCGGAAAAGCCTTTTGAAAGGCAGGAAATGACAGGCTGACAGCAAACTTACGGTTTAAAAAATGGGCGAAAGGTGCCGCTATGGTATGGATTTTCGAGTGGGGTAAAGTGTGGATATTTGCGTCAGGTAGCGGGTAACGTAATAATGCTTGTTTGATTAACACTTCACCGATTTGATGTACCGACGATTTTTATCACATATTCCCGGACGGGCCTTTTTTCTCACCAATACCCTGGTATGGTTGGGCGTAAACAGTATCGCATCCTGGCTATCTTACTCCAGACAACTGAATGCCGGGCAGGAAGCCAGTTACCTGCATACCTGGCTGGAGTTTATTCCCTGGTGGGGCAACTTTATCTGGTTTGCGCCTGTGGTAGCGGCGTGTGTAGCCATGATGCCGGAGCGGCAAAATAAGCGTTGGTTGTCTGTTGTTGATAACATCCTGTTGTTTTTCGCTACGATGCCCATGTACTGGGTGATGTCGGTGCTGACGGCAACCCTGATGCGTTTTGGAAATTTGCATTGGGAAAGCATTGCACAGCTGTTACCGATATTACTCACCGGCCCCTTTTATTTTGACATTATAGTTTACGTCTCTGTTGTGTGTATCGCCTATACGCGCAAGTATGAGGCTCGCGCCGCCGATGAACAAAAGCGCAATCGCGAACTGGCTCACCTGCTATTACAAACTGAGTTGGACGCCCTGAAAGCGCAACTTAATCCTCACTTTTTGTTTAATACACTGAACAGTATTGCCAGCCTGATCCGACTGCAGGACAAAGCCAAAGCATTGCTGGCTTTGAGCGAATTGAGCCAGATGCTGAGAAAAGTGCTCGAACATCAGAATAACGAAATGACACCCTTGTCTCAGGAAGTGGAGTTTATTAAAAGTTATCTCACCATTCAGCAGATGCGATTTGTCAATAAATTGCAGGTTGAGCTGGAAGTAGCCGATGAGTGCCTGCAGTACGATGTGCCTTTTATGTTGTTACAGCCACTGGTGGAAAACGCAGTGCAACACGGCTCACAATTAGAGTCTGACGAAAATCTGATCCAACTGTCTATCACGCAGCAGGGTGATGAGTTACTGGTGCGATTGCGCAACAAGTTTATTCCTGACAGTCCGCATAAGGGGTTTGGTATCGGCATAGAAAACAGCCGCAAGCGTCTGAGCCGGATATATGGCGATGAGTTTTTATTGCAGTTAAGGCAATGCCGAGACGGTTACTTTGAAACCCTGGTGCGCCTGCCTACGGGAGAATAGCATGAAAGTACTGATAGTCGATGATGAACAACTATCTCAACAAAACTTACAGGTGTTGTTGCAGGACAGGCCTGAAATCACCGACATTGCGGTGGCCGGAAACGGCGCACAGGCACTGACCCTGTTCAGAGAACTACAGCCAGATATGGTGTTTTTAGACATAGAAATGCCGGGTAAATCTGGTCTTGAAGTGGCCAAAGAAATCGGTGAGCAGTGTGTTGTGGTGTTTGTTACGGCTTACGATCAGTATGCTATCAGCGCGTTCGAACTCAACGCTATCGATTACTTATTAAAACCCTTTGATGACAACCGTTTTGAAAAGGCCCTGGAGCGGGCCAAATTACAGTGTCAGAAATATACCCAGAGAATTAACTACAGTGAACTGGGGGAGCTATTTGATGCGATGCAAGAGGAACGTCAGCAACGTTTTAAAAGTCGTATTGTTATCAAAGACTTAAAACGCATTCGATTGGTAAACGTTTGTGATGTCAATTACATTCTTGGTGCCGGGAATTACGTAGAAATTCATCTGAACAACGGTCAGCAATTTCTGCACCGCGAAGCCATGAATGGCATCGAAAACCAGCTAAGTCCCAGGGAGTTTATCCGGGTACATCGCTCTTCAATTGTGCGAATTTCCTATATCAGTGAATTGTTACCCAATGAGCGCGGTGACTATAAAGTTAAATTGCGGGACGGCCTGGAGCTGACGGTGTCCCGCGCCAATAAGCACAAAGTCTTGTCCTTTGTCGAAGCCTAATTTTCCCCTTTAAGTGGAGCGCTCAGACTCTGATCCTTTGATGTACGCGACAAGATAAATGTGCGGGCCAGCGGAAAGGAGATCCTGCCGAAGTCCCAGAAGGTTTCTGTTTTGCTGTTAATGTTCACGGCAATGGCCATCCTGTATTGTGGGATCACCATGAGCCAGCTTTGGGAGCCTCTGGATACACCGCCGTGATTGGCAATTTTTACTTTGCCAATGCCTTCGCCCAGATCGCTGTCATGAACCCGCCAGCCAATCGCGTAGTGCTGTTCGTTAACGTCGCCGTTGTTAAGTGTCTGAGGTGTCCAGAAAGCGGCGCGAACCGGTTCAGATATAAAATCGTTGTTGATAAATCCACTGCCCAATTTGACCAGGTCTGAGGGCGTGGAAATAAAACCGCCACCCGCCAGCCGATGGCTCAGATCGACGTCGCGCCATGGGCGAACTCTGGGCAGACTTTCATCCTCGCGCCAATAAAAGGTTGCCAGATTGGCGGCTTCCTGTTCGGCGTGCACACTCACCGTTGTCGGTGTGGTATGGACCATCGCCAGCGGTTTTAAAACCGCTTCCTGCATTAAGGTTTGATAGGGTTTACCACCGGTTTCCTGCAAAACGGCACTGAGCAGGACGGTGCCATAACTGGAGTAACTGAAATCTTCTCCGGGAGAAAACAACATGTCACTGTCATCAAACAATGCGACTGCATCCAGTACATCGCGGTAGGAACTATTGAGTGCAATGCTGCGATACAGGCCAATGGTTTCGGTGTTTTCTTTGTAGTGGGGCAAACCTGCCGTGTGGGAGGCCAGTTGCCTGGGCGTGATGTTTTGCCAGTGAGGGTTGCGACTGCCCAGGGTTAACTGATTTAGTGGCGTATCCAGTGTCAGTTTTTCATCCTGAACCATACGCGCAAACAGGGTGGCGGTTAACGCTTTCGAGGTGCTGCCAATGCGAAACTGACTGTCGGGAGTAAGAGGGCGGTTGTCGGCAATATCTGCCCAACCTGCGGTACCGGCCCAGACAACTTCACCATCAATCGCGACGGCAGCAGATATGCCTGGTGTATTGATTTTTTGGCGATGCGCCTTGAGTAAAGTTAAGGCACTTTCGGCGGCCTGTTGATATTCCGCCTGATGTACTTCGTTGCGGGAGGGAATGTCCTGGGGAATATCCACATAGCCCCAAAACGGCATTGGGACTTTTCCTCTGTGGGCATAAAACTGATAAACGGGTTCGCCTAAATATAACCCTGCTACTAACAGCAGGGCGATAACTAAGAATATTTTTTTGAGCATTGTGAATCCTGAATTGAATACATGGTTAATGTGATTCAGGGTATAAGGCTGAAAATGGGCAGTCTTATCAGAAATAAAAAATGCTGATCATTTTTTAAAATTGCGCACGAAATTCCGAGGGTGTCATTCCCTGTTGTTGTTTAAAGGACCGATTGAAGGACGCAACAGAGTTATAGCCGGTTTCCAGTGCAATGGTGAGGATCGGGTCTTTTTTACGGGCAGGGTCACGAAGTTTGGCGCACACTGCAGGAATGCGGTAACTGTTCACAAACTGAGAAAAGTTGTCAAACCCCATTTCCCGGTTAATTAAGGCGCGCAATTGGTGTTCCGGTAGTTGTAAAGCTGAAGCCAGTTTGCCAACAGAAACATCGTGTTGAGTATAAAAACCGCCCTGCATAGTATCTACCAGACGCTGAATCTCCGGGGACAAAACTGTTGGCGATGTTTCTTCTGAGGGGGGACTATCAGCTGCCAAATTGATAACTGACTGGTGGTCATTATCTGTGGTGACATGGGGGTTATCGCTTTCCCGGCGGAACTGTCGCCACACTAAAACACTGATAAAGCAACAGGCCAGGATGGCGTTACCGAGACTAAAAATCACATTGTCCCGAAGATGGCTGTCGGTAAGTTCCAGCAGCGTTAATCCCAGCATATAAGCACTGATAGTGGCGATCATTAGGCGCCGGAACAGTCGGCGGCGCTCCACCAGATCATCCTGGTAACCGCGTATACTATCCAGCAAAATGGCGCAGAGTAGCAAAAAGCCCACAAGGTGATTGATATCGTGCAGCAGGTGATTACCGTCATAACCAAAAAACAGAACCACCAGAGCCATGAGCCATGTCAGGGCAATGATCTGCAGCGCCAGCGGTAAGGCCTGCCATAAGGATTTACCGTAAACGCTAAACCAGTAGTAATTGAGTAAGGCGAAGGCGGTTAGATCGGTGATCAGCAACAATGGCGGGCGCAACCAGCCATAATGGTGATTGCTCACCGGGGCCGTAAGTGCAAGGTAGGCAATCACACACAACATCACGCTGGTTTTGGCCATCCAGGCGGCACTGCGGATGGCGTGTCGCTGGGCAAAGATTAAACTTGTAAGTTGTCCGACCGCCAGGGCCCTGAGAATAATGTCAGCCAGTTGCCAGCCGGAAAATGTGATCACAATAGTCCTGGCGCCGTAAAAGTGATTAGTGAATTCATATTCAGCAGCGGGCTGAAAGGTGGAGAGCAGAGCCGCTGCTTTGCTCCCCATCGGGGATTAATCGAGAGTGCTTAACCAGACAACCAGGTCAACGATATCATCAGCGCTCATACCTCTGGCGAAGGTCGCCTGGTATTTGCCATTGACAATAAAGTTGGGCACACCGCTCACATGTCTGCGAAACTCCTGCACGGTATTGTTGTTTTTCTTGAATTGTCCGTTTACTGCAAAACTCTTGTAAGCCTTGTTAAACTCCTCTTCGGATACACCGATTTGTGCAAAAATCTTTTGCAAATCTTCCGTGCCGGCTATCAGTTTGCGGCTTTTGTGAATATGTTCGAAAATGGCCATTATGGCTTCCTGCTCTTTATCCAGAGTGCGTCCTACCATCATGGCTTTAGTGGCTGCATCCTGTACATCGGGTCCGGCAGAGCCCATAAAATTGACGTGTACTTTTTCAAATTTTACATCTTTGCTTTTTTTCGCCTTCATCTGTTCTACCAGAGGCTCAAAGTTGTAGCAGTGAGGGCACCAGAAGGAAAAGAACTCGGTGATGTTTTTATCTTCAGAGGCTTCTTCTGCAATCACTTTATAGTGAGTGCCCTCTTTCCATAACTCCTGTGCCTGAAGGTTAAATGCCATCAGACAGGTTACAAACATCAATCCTAAAAACTTTTTCATTAGTAATACACCTGATTATTTATTCTGTAAAAGAGTACCACAACGGATTCACCGGAGTGAACCCGTCAGGGACTCAGAGTGTAGATTATTTACTTTAGAAACTTAATGTTAGCTTAACTCCGGCATAACGACCGTAAGAATTGTAACCGGTTACTTCGGCATAATCGCGGTCAAACAGGTTGTTGATATAGGCGCCTAATGCCCAGTTGGCATTCAGATCCCAGTTTAAGTTTGCATGCCATACCAGGTAGCTGTTCAACGGGGTGTTACCGATATCAACGGCGTCTTTTTCCATATGGGCATATAATGACCAACGGGTGTCACCATTGTTAAAAGTGTGCTGATAGCCCGCATTCGCCACCTGTTCCGGTCTGCGTAAACGCTGATTACCGGCACTATCTTCGGTGTCCATGTGCGTGTAGTTGAACCACAGTTTTCCGTTTTCAAACAAACGGGTTTCCGCTTCTAATTCCAGACCCTCGGACTCGCTTGTGCCCTGGGTTTGCAAATATCCCTGGAAACTCACCGCATCAAACTGAATTTCGTCTTCAATTTCCTGATTAAACCAGGTCAGACTCCACCAGGTATGTTTGCTGATCTGATGGATGACACCCAGATCATAACCTTTGCTGGTTTCTTCGGTGAGTTGTAATCCAGCCGCATCTCCAAAGGCAAAAGGACCATCATTATAAGCTTGTTCATACAAACCCGGCGCTCTGAATCCGGTAACCCAGGTGGCTTTCAGGCGCAGAGACTGGGCGTTTTGCAAGGGGATAAGGTAATTCAGACCGCCTCGCCAGGAGGTAAAATTACCAAAGGTGTCATTGTCGTCGTAGCGCACACCCAGATTGATATTCAGGTTGTCTATTCGCTGGCTCATCCACTCTGCGAAATAGCCGCGGTTGTCGCGAGACTCACCCGAAATATTATCCTGCTCTTCTTTGATATCCACACCGAATGACAAGGTGTCTGCACCAAATTCAAACCAGCCATGATAATCCAGCCTGGTAATTTCTCCGTCGTTGCCAAAGCCAAATTCACCATTGTTGAAATAGTCTTTTTCTACTTCGGTAATCGCATAGCCCAGCTCGTGGTGGCCGTTCTGAGCCTGGTAGTTTACTGACAGTCGCGCGCTGGTTTGTTCTGATTCGGTAATGCAGTTGTTGATCAGCGCAAAGGTGGTGTTGTCATAACAGCCATCATATTGAGTTTCACCTTCGGTGTTGCGCAGCACCAGTTGTACGCCTAAAGCATCGTTAAACTGGTGATTGGCACGCAAATGCAAGGTGGTGTTGTCATAGGGATCTTCTTCGCCGGAGGTGTCCGATACTTGCGCGTTGATACCGTCAGTGCTGAAATCTGAAGCTGACAGATAGACACCAGAGGTTTCGTTGGCCAGGTTTAATGTGGCGGCATACTGACGGGTACCATAGCCCGCTGCTTCTGCAGCAACACTACCGGCAATATTCTGTTCCGTGTGTTTGGTGGTAATACTGACCACACCGCCCGCATCGGCACCGTAAACCAATCCCTGAGGCCCTTTTAAAATTTCGATGCGCGAAATATTGTTGAGCAACAGGTCATCCAACACCGGCGTTAACTGGGGGGCCGTGGGATCGGTGAGTTCTACGCCATCAACATACAGGCGGGTTCGGAAGCTTTCTTCGCCGCGGATGCGCAGCGCCGTGGTTTTACCTGCGCCCCCTGAATTGGATACATTAACGCCAGACACCGTTCGAAGGGTATCTGCCACTGATAGCTGGTAACGCGCGCTGATGTCCTGCTCGTCTAATACGACAACACTGGCGCTGAGTTCATTGATATTTTGTGCCAGTCTTGCCGATACAACGCTGATTTGTTCTAAGCTGGTCTCTGAGGATGATTCTGCAAATGCTGTGTGGCTGCTGAGCAATGCTGCACAGCACAAACTAAGATGTGGTTTTTTCATTGTGTGTTCTCGTTTGGCATTCCGCCCGAATGCGTTAACTTAACCCTGTTAGCCTGGTGTGCTGGTTGACATAACAGGAACCTGAGCAGGCCGGTATCCGGGCTTATAAACAGCCAAAAGCAGCATTCATCGCCTTCCCGTTTAACACAGTGGCGTGTGATGAAGACCGATAAGAAATGGGATTTCTTATCTGTTTACTAACCGTTGCGGGGGCAGCGTAGGGATCACACCTACTTCCCGTTTAACTTACATTGAGGAGGATATTTCGCCGTAAGCACCTGACGGCAGGCATTATACCTAAAATGGTCAAGATGTAATGTTTTTATGCAGTTGCGATATGGCTCAGGGAGGTTTTATGGGGTGAGCTTTAGTGCCGGCTCTTCCAGTGCAGCCACCTGCTCTTTCAGGCTCAGTATCTGTTGTTCCCAATATTTATCGCTACCGAACCAGGGAAAGGCTTGCGGGAACGCAGGGTCCTGCCAGCGCTTATCCAGCCAGGCCATGTAATGCACCAATCGCATAGCGCGCAGTGGCTCAATCAGTTTCAGTTGGGCGGTATCGAATTCATAAAATTCCTCATAGGCCATCACCAGCGTATCTAACTGTAACAACTGGTTATTGCGTTCGCCTGAGAGCATCATCCACAAATCCTGAATCGCCGGGCCGCTGCGACAATCATCCATATCCACAAACGTGGGACCATCCCGCCACAGGATGTTGCCCGGGTGACAGTCACCGTGCAAACGGATCGAAGCCATATCGCGGTAGTATTCCTGTACTTTCTGATACAACACATCCAGGATGGTAAAAAAGGCGGTTTTCAGAGATTCCGGCACCAGTGTACTTTCGGCTAATTGTTGTCTCGGTTCCAGCAAATGACTCTGCAGAGTTAACGCCGGGCGGTGTTGAAATTGGGTTCGCGCTGCAACCTGGTGGATTCGGCCGATAAAACGGCCCATCCATTCCAGTTGATCCAGGTTGTCTACTTCAAACTGACGACCACCCACAGACGGAAAGAGCGCGAAGCGGAAGTCCTGATACTGCAACAGGCTTTGGTTGTCAAAGCGCAGGGGCGCACAAATGGGCACCTCGTGTTCTACCAGCTCCTGAGTAAAATCATGTTCTTCCTGAATTTGTAAATCGCTCCAGCGCTGCGGGCGATAAAACTTCACCACATAGCGACGGTTGTCTTCCGCGAGGAATTGGTAAACCCGGTTTTCGTAGCTGTTGAGCGGCAATAATCCCGACACCGGATATACGCCGGTGGTTTCCACTGCATTGAGAATCAGATCCGGTGTCAGACCAGAGAAATTGAATTGTGCCAAAAAGCTACCCTGTCATCTAAATGTGAGCTGCCATTGTAGAAGAAAACAGGGAACTGTCTATGATCTCAGCAGCTTTCCTCTCGATGTTACTGCCTCAGCGATATAAAAACTTACTGGGCTGGCTAACCTTAATGGATTGGTCTTCCACTGCCTGCACCTGTATGCGAATGTCTGTAACGCGCTCGTCTAATTCGTAGGGATCAATCGCTACGCTGACCGGCAGGGTAAAAACTTCACTGCCCCTGACTCTGATCTCAGTGTCACCGATAAACTTGTGGCCAGGTAAGCCAGACACCGAGACCTGATAGGTAAATGCCTGCTGAGATTTGTTGAGAATTTTCAGGGTATAGACGTTTTCAACCAGGCCATCAAAGGTCTCGCGGTAAAGTGCGTTGCGGTCGCGGATAATGTCCACTTCGAGAGGTACCCGGGTGGCTACCTCTAAGGCCAGCAGACCCACCATGACACTTAGCACAACCACGTAGCCCACTAATTTGGGGCGCAATATTTTAGTAAATTTGCCCTGCAGGCGATGTTCGCTGGTAAAGCTGATCAGGTTTTTGGCATAACCCATTTTATCCATCACGCCGTTACAGGCGTCTACACAAGCCCCACAATTAATACATTCGTATTGCAGCCCATTGCGAATATCAATACCGGTAGGGCAAACCTGTACACACAGGTTGCAGTCAATGCAGTCACCCAGGCCTTTTTCCTGGATCTTTTGCTGGCTCATTTTGCGTCCTCTGGGGCCGCGCTTTTCACCGCGTTTGGCGTCGTAGGCCACGGTAAAGGTGTCGGCGTCGAACATGGCGGACTGAAAACGCGCATAAGGACAGATGTGGGTACACATAATTTCCCGCATCCAGCCGGCGTTACCATACGTACAAAACGTAAAAAACAGCACCCAGAACGACACCCAGAAGCCACTTTGCAAAGTAAAAAACTCGGCAAATAAGCGGTCAATTGGCACAAAGTAGCCCACAAAGGTCAGCGACGTGACTAACGCCACCAGAAACCAACACAAGTGTTTTAAGCTCTTGCGCCAAAACTTATCGAAATCCATGTTTCGCTGGTCCAGCTTGATACGCTTATTTCTGGGCCCTTCGATTTTGTGCTCAAACCAGATAAACATATAGGTCCAGGTGGTTTGTGGGCACATAAAGCCGCACCAGACCCGCCCTGCAAAAGTGGTCACCACAAACAATGCAAAGGCCGAAATGATAAAAATCCATGCCAGTAAGGTCAGATCCTGTGGCCACAGAGTCATGCCAAAGATATGAAAGCGTTGTGCTTCTAAGTCAAACAAAATGGCCTGGTGTCCGCCAAACTGCAGCCAGGGCAGGCCGGCAAATAGCAGGATAAAGAACCCCCCAAAAAAGCGCCGAAAAGTTTCCAGTGAGCCTTTTACCTGACGAACGTAAACATGGCTGCGGGGCGTATAGTGATCCTGTTTGTCTGCATCCGGTTTGTGGATCTTGATGGGAGATATGTTTTTTACCGGGATTTGCTGATCCGGCGTTACCTTGACCGCGGAAGCAGAGGGATTTGAAGTCCCGGTTTGTCCATCAACTGGCTTATCACTCATAGCATTTTGTAGGGTGTTGTTTTTTGTGTTCTTGCTGATTATATCAGCTTGGCAATTGTTCATGGCGGCTTCCATGGAATTATTTTGGGTTTAATTCGTTATATCTAATGTACGGGGTGTATTGGATTCTCCCGGTTTGATGTCCGATGGCGCTTTTTTTTGCCGGTGGCAATAATTGAGAATTGATTATCAAAAATCATACTCATCAACGGTGGCGTCAGTTCCGATATAGAGTAAAATTTAAAATGAAGTCAGGCTTTGATTTAACGCAATGAAACGTGGATTTATCCTATTTATCGAGATCGCATTTTTGTTTGCTGTGTTGCAAACATCCTTTGCGCAATATCTGCTGCAAGATGTGCAGAAAGAAGTTGCCAGCTGGTTTGTCTATGCGTCCGATTACACCGAGCGCGAGCAGTTATCTGAGTTGCGCTCCAATCTTCAGCCGCACGTGGCGAAACTCAGTGAGCCGCAACAAAAGTACCTTAACGAATTAACCACAAACAAAGCACGCATGATTAAGTTCAGTGACGATTATTGCAAAGGCGATGACAAAAACCCCTATGTCTATGGGGAGACGTTACGTGTGGTGTGTGCAGAATTTGCCAGTAGCCGGGTGCTTTTTCCGGCCAAAAACAGCTAGGTTCACTCGGACTGTGCCGCGATTCATGCCCAGCAAACACAACAAAACTTATGCAATAACGCTTACCAGTTTCTAGATTTGACTGTTAGTCGGGTAACTGAGTACAAACTTTGCGCCGCCCAGGTGGCTGTCTTCCACCCAGACTTTACCGTGGTGCCATTGCTGAATTCTTTTCACGGTAGCCAGTCCCAGTCCGGCACCGCCTTTGTCCCTTGTGCGGCTTTTATCAGGCCTGTAAAAGGCATCAAAGATTTTTTCCCGCAGATCCGCGGGAATGCCAGGTCCGTCGTCTTCAACTATCAGCAGAATGTCTGAGGCACTTTGCATGGCGCTAACCTGCACCTGCTGTCGGGCGTATTTTACGGCGTTATTCAGCAGGTTTAGTACCGCGCGCTCCACAAAATGACCATCGGCGTTTAACAGTAGCGGCTGGCAGTGATTTTCAATCTGTAGTCGTTCTATGTGGTGGGGCGGCAGAGCGCTCAGCAACGATTGCAGCATTTCATGGATAGGGATCTCGGCCACCGATAACTCGGGGGTGTGATGCTCAGACTGAGAAAATTCCAGCATTTCCTGAGTTAACCTGCCCAGTTCGTTGAGGTCTTCTTCCATTTCCCGCTTTTGTTGTGTATCCGGTTGTGACGCCATAGCAAATTTTAATCTGGCCAGCGGGGTTCTGAATTCGTGGGCCACTGCACTGGTGAGCTCCCGCTGATTGTTGAGCAAACTGCGCACTTGCTGACTCAAACTCGCCAAGGCCTCTGATATGACATTCAGAGAGGAAGATGCACCCAGGTCCGTGTTTTCAATTGCGCCATCGGGCTGCACTGAACGGGCTGCTTTTTCCAGTTTTTTTATATCGCGCCACAGAGGCCAGGTCCACAGAGCGACCAGCATCGCCAGCAGGGTAAAGAATATAATGCGATACCAGAGGATTTGGTTGGGCGACCGCTCAGTATGGGCAACTTTGATTTGTAAGTAGTGCAGCGGGTCCAGTTCGGTGTAGATAAAGGGGGTGTCTTCTACACCGTATGACAAAATATACCCTTGCTGTTCAAACAGCCGTTGCTGGCTGTCCGCTAAGGCCAGTTGTTGTTTGGGAATCTTGTTGGTCTGCAACGCAGAAGCCAGATTCAGCTGCCGGATATCATCTTCACTTTTGACGTAAACCAGCACCTGGGCCAGATTTTCAAGGTGCCGATTGTCGGGTTCGATTTTAAATATCAGGTTATCAAGCAGCGATGACAGGCCCACCAGAGCAATCACAATAAACAGATAAAAGCTGATAAAGATCTTTAACACCAGATGCGCCGCTTTTTAAGACCTAATCCCAGGCATCTGACACAAAGAAAAAGCCTTTGCCCCAGATGGTTTTAATGCGAAACGGGGCTTTGGCATCATCTTTGAGCTTTTTGCGCAATCTGGAAATGCGCACATCGGCGGAGCGGTCTACACCGTCGTATTCCCGGCCAATGATTTCTTTGTACAAGGTATCCCTGTCAACCACGTTAGAGGCATTGCAGGCCAATAACCACAGCATGTCAAACTCATGGCTGGTGAGCTGGATAACTTCTTCGTTCAGGATGGTTTGCCGGGATTTTTTGTCAATGCGCAGCTTGCCAAATTGCAGCATATTGCTGTGCTGCGTAGTGACCGACTCTGTGGTTTGCCCTATGCGTCGCAGCAAGGCGTGAATGCGCGCCAGCAGGAGCCTCGGCTCCACCGGTTTAACTATGTAATCATCGGCGCCAATCTCCAACCCAATAACCTGGTCAAAGTTGTCGCCCTTTGCGGTCATAAACAATATCGGGCCGCTGTAACTGCCGCGAATTTCGCGGCACAGCGTCAGTCCGTCCTTGCCCGGTAGCATAATGTCCAGAATAACCAGGTCGGGCTCAAAAATGGCAATTTGTTTGTGCAATTCATTGCCGTTTTCCAGCGCCAGCGTCTGTATACCATTATTGTTCAAAAACTCTTGAGTGAGTTTGCGTAACTTTTCGTCATCTTCAACCAGTATGGCTTTGTTCATATCAAAAAAAACTCCAGGGACTTCTGACTCGACGTCTTTTGTTGGGCACCAGGCTTTGGATCAGTAATTTTTTGTCAAATTGTCGGGTGCCATCTACTGTGATGTGTAAATCTGCATTGTCAGCTAAGGTGATCGGTAACTGTAACTCTGCGCTTTGACTGCGCAGGCATTGCAGCTGCTTTTTGTTTAAAAAAAAGCATATTTCCCGATGTGAATTGGCGAGTCGGGCTGGCAGGGTGACCTTAATTTGAAGACGACAAAGTTCGCCCGGCTTGTCAGTAAAACAAGTCGAGGGTGCTATCTGCCACTCAGTTGATGAGGCCTGAACCGGCAAACTCATGACTCCCCACCAAATTAATACTGGCTTTAACAGCCAGTTCCTAGAACTTATAGGTAACCCCTGCAAATGTTGTTATTGTATATTTTTTATCTACCAGCGGACTATCGGTCATGGCGGAAGGTAAGTGGTTATAACTGGCATGCAATAACCACTGCCATTGCGCATTAATTTTCTTGTTGGCTGATACACCTATCTGCGGAAACCAGCCAGAGCCTGCCGAGTAGTGCAGTGAGACATCTTCAATATCTCGTTCGTTAATTCCGTAATAATAATCCAACAGATCTGCACTTTTCCATGTTAACCCAATTTTACCTATGATTTTCCAGTCGCCGGTTTGCCAGTAGCGACGGTATTGGGCGTTGAGCTGTGCGCCCTGATATACGCTGCTGATATCGTGAGCTGCGCTTAGGGTCCATTCACTAAATTCGGAATACCAGTGCAGACGAACACCGGCATCAACGGCAAGATCTCTGTCAGCGACATCAGCAGGGGATAACTGGGTCACCAGAGAGGTTCTGTCGTTAATGGATTCCATGCCATTGTCCGGGGCTAAACCTGGCGTGGTGGTGCTGTCGACACTGTTGCTGATGTTCACGCCGTCCAGAATAAAGTTGCTGATATGACTGCGCTTAAAATCGCCATAGGCACTGTTTAGCGTGAGGTAGGTTTCCATGGCGAAATGGGGCTTTTGAATCCACTGGTAACCCACTTCGGTATTGTCCAGATACCAGTTCTCTCCGTACCAGGCAATATCGGGAATGATCACTAAGGGTGTGTTATCACTGAGGTACAAGGGGTTGGTGCGTACACCCAGACCAAGACCAACCGCCAGATGCCATTCCCCTTGTGCCATACAATAGGACGCGTTGCAGGACGTTTCGGTCTCGTTTTGTTGGGGATCACTTGCTGTAACGCACACTGAAAAGGCTAACAGCAGTAATGCAGTTAACATCTTTATTGGCGTATTTTTAGTTAGCAAGCCGTTTGGCATATATCTCATTCAACGTAAAATCAATCACTTCGGGTGTCAGTTTATCAAAGGTCTGACAAGGCCACATCAGGCGATTACAATTAAACACAATTCTTAAGATTTTTGAACGGATTTAGTTCAGCGACAGGCATAGTATAAGCAAACAGAAATTGACTTATTTTTAACCTCTGAACCACTAATTGGGAGTTCGGTATGATGAGACATAGTTTGGCGTTGTGGGTTTCGTTATCTTTGCTAAGTGCTTGTGGCGGCAGTGATCCGGTGGCCACGCCAGAACCTGAACCCCCTGTCCCGACCGTGCCCGAGATTAACAGTGCTCAGGCAATCCCGGGAAAATTGGTACAATCGAGTGCTGCTTCATTTGAACGCTACCTTAAAAATGGGATTTACAGCCGTTCTGCCGGCAACGGCGTAGACTCCACAGATAATCCTCCCCCTGTACCGACTCTGGAGTTTGGTGAAGGGTCCGGTGACAGAAGTTTTTCACAGACGAATACCGCGGAAGCGGGAGTCGATGAAGCGGATCGCATTGAATACAATGGGGATTTTCTGTTTATCGCCACTCAGCCTGTCTGGAACGGCACCCAAATGTCTTCACCTGGTGTCAGGGTAATGCAGCGCAATGCAGATTTTAGTATGAGCCAGGTAAATGACATTGCCGTGGAATCGGACAATGCCAATATCAATGGTATGTATCTGTACCAGGACAATTTGTCAGTGGTATCCAGTGGCTATCCTTTTATGACGTTGATGGACATTGCCACTACCAGTTTGTTTGCGCCACACGGCGGCTGGCGCAACAGCGTCGAAGTTAACTTTTTTGATGTTAGCACCCCGGCAGAAGCCAGCGAAATCAATGAGATATCCGTGGATGGTTGGCTGGTGGCCAGTCGCAGAATAGGCCAATATGTTTATCTGGTTACCGCTTACAATCCCTATGTGGAGCTGCCGCACCCCTATCCGGAAGATGATGCCCAGCGCATTGCCAATTACCAATACCTGCAATCCGTGGCGATGACGGATCTCATGCCAGACATCAGAGTTAACGGAGTGGCCAGCGAAATGAACGCCCCTGAGGACTGCTACATTCCTGAGCAGGCCACAGAAGCAGATGGCTACGCTAACCTGATTACGGTAACCCGCATCAACGTTAATCAGAGTCAGGATGTGCAGTCTATCTGTATGAGTACCTATGCAGATATCAGCTATATGTCTACCGAAAGTCTGTATCTCGCGGCACACCTTGATGATGGCATGGCGCTGCATAAAATTGATGTGGCTGAGCAATTTAGTTACGCCGCATCCGGTGAAGTTTCCGGCTATTTATGGGGACGAGATGGTACACCGCAATTGCGTATGAGTGAGGCGGACGGTTACTTTCGCATTGTTACCAGTCAGTGGACTGACGAAGGGCCCGTGCATCAACTCAGTGTCTTGCAACAAGATGCAGATGCGTTGCAATTAGTGGCGCAATTACCCAATGATGAGCAACCGGAAGCCATAGGCAAACCCAACGAAGATATTTATGCAGTCAGGTTTATTCAGGACAGGGCTTATATTGTAACGTTTGAGCGTATCGACCCGCTCTATGTCATTGATTTATCGTCACCTACTGCTCCTTTTGTGGCGGGTGCCCTGGAAGTCCCCGGATTTTCCTCTTATTTACACCCATTGGATAATGGCTATTTGCTAGGTGTTGGACAGGACGTTGAAGAAATGGATCTTCCCGGCACAGGTGAAACTCCCAGAACAATCCCGGTAACCACTGGTGTTAAAGTTAGTCTGTTTGATGTCAGTGATCCGGCGAATCCAACGGAGTTGTCCAGTGTGTCATTTGAGGATACCTACACCCCGGTGGAATATGATTACAAAGCACTATCTGTGCTGCAAACCGGCAGTCAGTATCAGTTTGCGATGCCACTGGAAGCCTGGCTGGAGACCGAAGTGGAGGGTGATACGGGGAGTGGAGACGAAGCAGAAACCACTACCATCTGGATGCCGCACAATAGCCTGCTCATGCTGGATGTAAATGCGAATAGTGGCGCCGGCGACATGCAGGTGGTTAATCGCATGACGGTGGAAAATGACCCCGAAGCCTATGTCTGGAGTGGCGAAGATCGCAGCGTGATCCACGGAGAAAACGTTTTCTACGTGCATGGTAACCAGGTATGGCACAGTCTCTGGGCTGATTCGGCTGAAGTGACAGGTCCCTATTAACCTTTTGTCAAAATGTGGTTATGATTGCACCGTTATGTTCTTGTAACATAACTATATAATAATGCTTGATTACCTAGGGTATAGACGACACACGGAAGTGATGTCTTTAGTGCGCCAGGCCGGTGTTGCTCAATTCATCGAAAAAAACGAATAGTTTCATTCATTTTAATCACTTTAAAACCCACAGCTTAGTCTCCAAACTACTATACTCAAGTGCGAAAGTTGGTTTCTCACGTTGAAACAGTATTTTGGAGAATACATGAAAGCATCTGACTTGTTTGTGAAAGCCCTTGAAGCCGAGGGCGTGGAATATATCTTTGGGATTCCAGGAGAAGAAAACCTGGATTTGCTGGAATCGCTGCGTGACTCATCAATCAAACTGATCCTGACCCGACACGAACAAGGGGCTGGTTTTATGGCGGCTACCTACGGTCGCTTAACCGGAAAAGTGGGTGTCTGTTTATCAACCCTGGGGCCTGGCGCCACTAACCTGGTGACTCCCGCCGCTTACGCGCAACTGGGTGCGATGCCGATGCTGGTGATCACCGGGCAAAAGCCGATAAAAACCAGCAAACAAGGGCGCTTTCAGGTAATAGACGTAGTGGACATGATGCGCCCCATTACCAAATATACCACTCAGGTGGTGAGTGGCGACCGGATTCCATCGGTAGTGCGCGAAGCTTTCCGTCTGGCTCACGAAGAACGTCCCGGAGCCGTGCATATTGAATTGCCGGAAGATATTGCTGCAGAAATCACCCTGCAACCCTTGATCAGTGCCAGTGTGGCCCGTCGGCCTATCGCTGAATACAAGGCCATCAATCGTGCCGTTGAGATGATTGAAGCGGCCAAATCTCCGGTGTTACTGATTGGTGCGGGAGCTAATCGTAAACTCACCAGTAAGATGCTCACCGAGTTCGTGGACAAAACCGGTATTCCCTATATCACCACACAAATGGGTAAAGGTGTTTTGGATGAACATGGTCCTCTGTTTTTGGGTAACACCGCGTTATCTGACGGTGACTTTGTGCACAGAGCTATTAATGCCGCTGATCTGATCATCAATGTGGGCCACGATGTCGTGGAGAAACCACCGTTTTTTATGAAGCCGGGCGGCAGTAAGGTGATCCATGTTAACTTTGCCGGTGCGTCGGTAGACCCTGTGTACTTCCCGCAACTGGAAGTCACCGGCGATATAGCCAACAGCATCTGGCAGATCAAAGAACAGATCAACAAACAGGACTCCTGGGATTTCAGCTTTTTCCGCAAGGTACACAACGCCTATGTGGCGCACCGCAGTGAATCGGAAAATGACGACCGTTTCCCGATTTTACCAGAGCGTTTTGTGCGGGATGTGCGTGAAGCCATGCCCAAAAATGGCATAGTGACGCTGGATAACGGGGTGTACAAAATCTGGTTTGCCCGCAATTATCCGGCGGCCTTTCCCAATACCCTGTTGTTAGATAATGCGTTGGCCACCATGGGAGCCGGTTTACCTTCCGCGATGGCGGCAAAAATGGTGCATCCGGACAGACCGGTGATCACCGTGTGTGGTGACGGCGGCTTTATGATGAACTCGCAGGAACTGGAAACGGCGGTGCGACTGAACCTGCATATCGTGGTGCTGATCCTGCGGGATGACGCCTACGGCATGATCAAATGGAAGCAGGCCCATATGGAATTTGAAAATTTTGGTCTGGATTACGGCAACCCGGATTTTGTGAAATACGTGGAGAGCTATGGTGGTAAGGGCTGGCGCGTGGAATCAGCGGCAGAGTTGTTGCCGCAACTGAAACACTGTCTGGAAGAGCCGGCCGTGCATTTAATTGATGTACCGGTTGATTACAGCCTGAATGACCAGACGTTAAATAAAACCATCAAAGAACTGAGCAGCAAAATTTAAGGAGGTTTCATGAGTCAGGCATTAGCAGAGCACTACCCCTATTATCTTGCCAACAAGGCCGTTTACGCCAATAAAGACCTGGTGGTGACTAACAAATACACCGGTGAGGCCGCCACACACGTGGCCATGGCCGATGCCAGTGTTATCGACAAGGCCATTGCCGCCGCTGACGCCAGTCAAAAAGCACTGCGCAAAATGACGCCTTATGAGCGTCAGGACATACTGAACCATTGTGTTAAACGCTTCCAGGAGCGCTTTGAAGAATTGGCTTATGCACTTTGTATCGAAGCCGGTAAGCCCATCAAAGACGCCAGAGGCGAAGTTACCCGTTTGATAGACACCTTCCGCATCGCAGCCGAAGAAGCGGTGCGCATGGAAGGACATGTAATGAATCTGGAGATTACCCCCAGAGCGAAAGGCTATCAGGGCATGTATAAACCTGTGCCTATTGGCCCCTGTTCCTTTATTTCGCCCTTTAACTTTCCGTTAAACCTGACTGCCCACAAGGTGGCACCGGCAATCGCGGTGGGTTGTCCGTTTGTGTTAAAGCCAGCCAGCCGCACGCCAATCGGGGCCATTATCATTGGCGAAATTCTGGCAGAAACGGATTTACCTGAAGGCGCGTTTTCGATTTTACCCTGCAGTCGTGATGGTGCAGACCTGTTTACTACCGATGATCGCTTTAAGTTGCTCAGCTTTACCGGTTCTCCCGGTGTGGGTTGGGATTTAAAAGCGAAATCCGGTAAAAAACCCGTGGTACTGGAGCTGGGCGGTAATGCCGCTTGTGTGGTGGATGAAGATACCGACCTGGATGACGCCATTGAGCGCATTATCTTTGGCGCCTATTATCAGTCTGGCCAGAGTTGCATCAGTGTACAGCGGGTGATTGTGCACAGCTCCTTATATGAGGAATTCAAAACCCGTTATGTAGAAAAGGTGCGTAACCTGGTGCATGGTGATCCCCTCAACGAGGACACCTTTATCGGCCCCATGATTTCTGAATCAGAAGCCAAACGCCTTGAAGGCTGGATCAATGAAGCCCGCGAGGACGGAGCCAAAGTGTTGTGCGGTGGTAGTCGCGATGGTGCTATGTTGCAGGCTACTGTTATCGAGGGGGCTCCTTCAGATAGCAATATCAATGCAGAAGAAGCCTTTGGTCCTGTGTCTATCATCAGCTCGTTTGATGATTTTGACGCTGCACTGGAAGAAGTGAACAACAGTCAGTTTGGCTTGCAGGCCGGAATTTTCACTCGCGACCTGTACAAAGCTCATAAAGCCTGGGACACCCTGGATGTGGGCGGCGTAGTGATCGGAGACGTGCCCAGTTGGCGGGTAGACAACATGCCTTATGGCGGTGTGAAAGAATCCGGACTGGGTCGCGAAGGCGTAAAATTTGCCATGGAAGACATGACCGAGTTACGCCTGATGGTGATCAGAACCCCCCAGTAAGTCTTAACGTTCAAGGGGGCAGCGTTCAAGGGGGAGAGTCGTTGAAAACAGTTGGCATACGATGGCTAACTGTTTTTAGCGAATCTGGCCTATGCTTATCCAAAGCGAATAGGATTAACATCCATATTCTTATGCAAAATACGAATAATCAGGATTTCCTGGCTATCCGTTTGTTGGTAAAAAATTACGTGACCACCTTGGGGAAACTTTCTATAGCCATCTCTTATCTCGTCACAGCGCCTACCGAGGACAGGGTTTTCCGACAACATCCAAAAGGATTCATCGAACTGTTTTAAATACAGGTTACGCTGCTCTTTGCCCCATTTTCGCTGTGTAAACAAAGCGATATCTTTTAAATCGGCTTTAGCGCTCACCGTTAATTTAAAAGGCTTCACTCTTTTAACTCACCGTCTAATTCTGTTATCAAATCATCAAGGTCGTAATCACTTACACCGCTTTCCTCACCAGCTACAAGTAATTGCCGTAGAGTGTTTAATTTGGTTTCCTGTGTCTCGAGTAAGCGAAGAGCCGAGCGAATGACCTCACTCGCTGAGCCATATCGACCACTTTGAATTTGATTAGCAATAAAACTATCAAAATGGTCACCAAGAGTGATGCTGGTATTTTTAGCCATAAAGATTCCCCAAGTACCAATATATACCTAATTATGGTATCGCTGCAGGGTAAGTCAAGAGCCGACGCCAACCGCATGAATTCAATGTTGTTGAAGTGTTTAGAGCCGTTGAAAACGGTTGGTACATTCTGGATAACTGTTTTCAGCGAATTGTTGGGGTGGGGCAAAAGAGATTACGTAGGCCCCCAGACTAACTTGAAAAATTTAACATGGATGTCCCGATAAAAGCTCACCGATAAAAGCTCATGCAAAAAGCATTAGTTTTTACCAAATCTTCTTCTAACGAAATACACTACGATTAACGCAATCCAGATACCCAGTCCGATAATAAAAGGCATCTGGGCACTGGCGATGGCTCTGTCAGTCATAATGAAGTCCGGCTTGCCGGTTTGCCATAAAGTCCACTCATATCCCAGTTCTGATGCTAAAACGCTATGGCCGGTTACCAGGGCGATAAAGGCATCACCGGTAACCGGATTAATGCGTAAGCTGCTATTAATGGCGGGATCATTACTGCCATCGTGACCATAAACATATCCACCTTCTCCCACCGGCACATAATGCATGGCGCCTGGTCCCCAGATAGATTCGCCAAACACAAATCCCATAGGCTGTTGTAAGGCACTGGTTAGTTGCTCGTTCGATTGCAGTTGTTTCACCATGGCAGCAAGATCGTAAACTGAAGCATTGAGCGCGGTAGCTGCAGAAGAGGCGTATTTAAATACCTCAACAGGCTGACCATGGTTATCGTATGAGCCTGAATTGTTGTCTTGCTCTGCAAGGTAACCATAACCGCTGTTGTTCATACCGGCCGGGAGAAGGATATTGGCCGACACCCATTGTTCAAAAGGTTGTCCGGTTATGTCTTCAACCAATAATTCTAAGATCAGATAGCCTCCCCCAGAATAAGCGAACGTATCGCCGGGGGGCATACCTACCTGGATCACTTTTTTGCCATTTGAGGCTCTGGGATTGTTCAGGCTTGCAACAACATCGGGTAGGGCCTCATCTGCACGGTAGTCACCAAAGCCAAGACCGTCGGTTAATCCGCCAGTATGGCTGAGTAGCATGGCGATGGTGACCTTGTCATTGTTAAATTCACTTGCAGGCAACTGCCAGCTTTTCAGGTGTTGATGTACCGGATCTGACAGGGAAAAAGCCCCTTGTGTCGCCAGTTTGTGTACCGCCAATGCTGCAAAGAATTTGCTCATGGACGCCACCGGAAAAACGGTATCGCCGTTAATTTCTGAACCGTCGGTTTGATGTGCCTGCGCTGTCTGAAAATACTGAAAGTCAATTTTCCCGTTTTTAAGCAACAGTACTGCGCCATTGCCTTTTAGCTGATTTTTCAGGGTGTTGCTGACATATGTCTGAAATTCAGGTTGATTGTGCGCAACTGGTTGCAGCCAGGCACCATCAAAGGCGGCCAGGAATACCCAGGCTCCCCACAACAATGGTGGCAGCAGGATCGCAATAATTTTTGTGAAAATCTTCATTGTTTAATGACCTCGTCTGAGAAAAAACCGTTTCATTCAGGCAAATTAGCCGAATCCGTGGATGATCCGGAGGGTTAATTCATGAACTGCTCACAGAGTGCACGAACTGCTCTGTAAAGTAGGCCGCAAATTGCTATTATCTGGCTATCAGGAATTTTCAGGAAATCTTCAGTGAGCCGACGGGCCGGGATAATAGGGTGTTTGCTATGGTGCTTTGTCAGCACTATGGCCTTTGCTGAAAATATAATCGCACCCAGCGAAATTCAGTATTTGCCAGCCAGCAAGTTGATTGACGGGCAAGCCCCTTCTACAGGCTGGACAACAGTGGAATTTGGCCAACGAATTCCCATTAGTGAACCCCGGTACCTGCTGCGCCTTAAATATCAGATTGATATGCCTTTTGAGCAACCCGCAGGGCTGTTTGTTAGTTTGTTGGGCGCGTATGAAGTGAGTTGGGATGGCGCTATCGTGGGGCAAAATGGTCAGCCTGCGCTTGATAACCGGGCCGAAATACCGGGGCACATCGATTATTTGCTGTTTCTGCCTCCCGAGTATGTCAGCGTGGGAGAGCATCGGATAGAACTTCGGGTTTCTTCTGCAAGATTATCGAGTCCGGATGAAGGGTCCTTTCTGTGGTCATTTCTCGGTGATTATGATTTTTTACTGACGATTGGTGTGAAACGCGCTATTACACCGCTGGTGATGTCAGGCGCTACTTTACTGATAGCTGTGTATTTATTTTATTCTTTCTTTTTCAACAAGGCGGCTCCGATTTATCTGCTTTACAGCGGGCTATTTTCCCTCAGTTTGTTCGCATTAATGCTGGTGGAATCCTGGCGCGGTTTGGTGGGCTATCTGTACCACTGGCATGAGTATCGATTGTGGTTGGTGAACGGCTTGAGTTTTATCGCTGCTCTGAGTCTGCTGCTTTACACTCAGCACTTTTTAAACTTGTCGGCGACTTACAGACACCGAATAACGGCCTTGTTTGCTGTGGTCAGCGGTCTGGTATTGCTGCTAAGTAACAGTTTTGATGTGCAAAGTCTGGTGTTGATCCTCACAGGCTCAGTGTTGTCTGTTGTTACTGCGGCTATCGCGGTTTACCGGCGAAAACCCTATGCCAGATTGCTGTTGGTGTGTCTGGGGCTTTTTTTACTACCGGTATCTTTGGGGTTGCTGGATTTTACTGATCGTTATTTTTTTGTCTCTTCCTTTGTGTTGCTTTTGTTTATTCTGGTGATCCAGGCACAGCAACTTAAACAGCACCAGCACAGATTGGCAGAGAGTCAGCTATCGCAGGCGCGGTTAGAGCTGGAGCTGGTAAAGCGCAATATTCAGCCGCATTTTATTCTGAACACCCTGACCGCTATTGAAGAATGGATAGAGCAATCCCCCAAAACAGCTACTGAGTTTATTCAGGCGCTGGCCAATGAATTCCGAATGATCTCAAAGGTGTCGGCACAACCACTGATAACGGTTCATGAAGAGATTAGCATTTGTGAAAATCATATGCGCATTATGGGATTCCGAAATGATAGTCGGTTTAGTTTGGACGCTGAGCTGGTGGACGGACGTGTTCTGATCCCACCTGGGGTATTGTTAACCATGGTAGAAAATGCCATTTCTCACAATCCGTCCGGCAGAGAGGAGGTGATGTTTTCACTGCGTCAGAGCATACAGGACAATCGGGTAGCATTGATTTTTCAGTCACCACTTAACCGTCACTGCCATGAATCTGCAGCGACGGCGATGCGAACCGGCACCGGCACCAAATACATTCATGCCCGGATGCGGGAAGCATTTGCAGATGATTGGCATTATGCGGTGTCGGAATCAGGCGGCCTCTGTCTCACCAGGTTGTGCTATCCGCTGAGTTGCGAAAAAGGGGAATAGGTCTTGTTAAAATTAGTGATAGTGGAAGACGAGTTTATGGTGGCGAAACGACTGGAGCGTTTTGTCAGGCAATCGCTGGAAGGTACAAGCTATCAGATAAACTGTTTTAACACATTGGATGACGCTGCAGATTACCTGGCGCAAAACAGTATTGATGGCTTGTTGCTGGATCTCAACCTCAACGGTCTGGATGGCTTTGATCTACTCAAACAACAGCTCAGCAAGAGCTTTCAGACTATTGTGGTTTCTGCCAACTCAGATCGCGCGCTGGAGGCATTTGAATATGGGGTATTGGATTTTGTGGCCAAGCCTTTTGTACAGGAGCGGGTTGAAGCCGCCATCCAACGCCTGTTAAATCGCCAGCATCAAAGTCATTGTAAATACCTGACTTACCAGCAACGCAATGAACTCAAAATGATAGCCGTTGAGGATATTGCCTTTGTGAAGGCAGCAGGCCACTACAGTGAAATCTGCACCAGAGAAGGACATGAAGTATTGCATGAAAAGAACCTGGAAGGACTGATGCAGATACTGCCCGTAAATTTTATGCGCATTCATCGCTCCTATGTTGTCAACCTCAACGACATCGCCTCATTAAAGGCCGATAGTGGCTCTAAATATACACTGCATTTAAAAAACGGCAGCAGCCTGCCCGTGGGTCGAACACGGGTGAATACCCTCAGAGACGCCATAACGGGTGAGAGGTGACAGACCAGGCAGTCAGCGTTGTTAAAACCATTTGGTTTTTATTTAGCTGCGATACATATGTTCTTTCATCTCCTGGAACAATTTAACATCGGCGCAATATTCAGCCGTGGGGCGCACTAACAGGCGGGGAATGCCAATGGGCTCGCCGGTTTCCATACAGTATCCATAACTGCCGGTTCGAATTCGCTCCAGGGCTTGCTGAATTTTAGGCAAGAGTTTTTGTTCGCGATCCACAATACGCATGGTCAGGGCGCATTGTTCTTCCCAGGAGGCGCGGTCGCTTTCGTCACTCAAATCAGGGGGACTCAGCATTTCGTCTTTGGCCTCCTGAATTCGGGCGCGGGTGGAATCGTGCAACGCAATCAGTCGCTGCCTGAAAAACTCCAACTGCTGAGCATTCATATACTCTGATTCAGGGGCTTCAACCAGTTTTTGTTCAACCGCTGATAGCGTCTTAGGTTTGCGATTTGGCATAGTTATTCTCATTTCAGAATGGGGGCAAAAAAGAACAGGCTCAGGCTTTCTGATGTATCACCACAGCGTTGTGGGCGTGTAGACTTTCCTGGTGCTCCACTTTAAACCAGTAATCGGCCAGGTTTTCTTGTGCTTCCAGAAAGCGTTTCATCCGGCGACCGGCATCTTCACAGAACATTAAATTAGCGCCATTGAGCCTGGCAAACTCTTGTTCATCTTCCCGTTTTACGGCTGTTTGTACCGGTGTGCCAATTGCCTGTTCCACAGACTGAATGAATTCATCCAGTTTTAACCAGTGCCCCGGGGCAAGTTGCAACTTCAGATACGCATAGGAGCGTTGATTGTGTGGGGTAGCCATTGTGGCACCCGCGCTGGCTATCCAGTTGACCGCTTCATTTCTACTGAGCATTTCGTCGCCAAACTGGCGAGCAAAGGCTTCGCTATTGAGTTGGTTGGCCAGCGATGCAGAGCAAGGACAGGTACTGGAGTAAGGAACCGTTATATTCAGCTCGGTTTCGCTGACCGAAGCGTTAATTTGTTGGGTAATTTCTATCGGATAAAGTTGATAACCGTAGTTTTCACTAAGTAATGCTTTTTTTCTCAAAGGTATCTCAAATACCAATCTGACTTTCGCAGACTGGCTGATCCCGATGTGAGATTGCAACATGGCGTCTAACAGGGTGTTTAAACTTTCCAAAGTAACAGCTGCATTCGCTAAGATTTCCTGTAATTTGAGATACAGTCTGGACATATGAATGCCTTTAGATGCTGTATCCAGGCTGACAAATAAGTCGGCTGAAGCGTTCACAGAAACAAGGGTTTCGTCGCTGAGTTGCAACTGTATGGGTAAACCAATTTTCTCCATGCCGACCCATTGTAGTGGTGAGTTGGTCTGAGCGTTTTGCGGAGCCTGGTTGGTGATATCGGGAAGCGGGTTTGAATCTTTGTGCATGTTGGACCTTAATCTTCCAGGTTGTTTTCTTGCCTGAATTGACGTTTTGCGTATCAAGAAATTAATCAAAATGTTATGTTATCACATAATGCTAAAATAAAGGTAAATTAATCACCATGAAAACCCTCATTAAAAATGCCTATAGCCTGTCTCGTTTACTGGGAGGAAACAGCGATGTTGAGGTTGTTGTTAATGTTGTCGTGGAAGGCGATAAAATTGTGTCTATTACAGAGCACATACCCGCAGGCCAGTTCGATCCTGTTATTGATGCTTCTGGGCTGTTTTTGTCGCCCGGTTTGGTGGACCCTCAGGTGCATTTCAGAGAGCCGGGTATGGAATATAAGGAAGACATTGAATCTGGCAGTAAGGCGGCAGTACAGGGAGGATTTACCCAGGTGATTTCTATGCCGAATACTTCGCCAACAGCGGATAACCCGGATGTGATTGCGCTAATGGTCAACCGTTCCAAAACGGTGAATATCTGTAAGGTTCACCCGACGGGTTCCTTGTCAAAAGGCCTGGCAGGCAAGCAAATGACGGATTTTGCGGCCCTGAAAGAAGCCGGGGCCGTAGCCATCACGGATGACGGCAAAGGGGTTCAGGATGAAGCCTTGTTTAAGGAGGCTTTAGCCAAAGCGGCTGAGTTAAACCTACCTGTGTTGGATCATTCCGAAGATGAATCTCTGTCTAATGGCGGCTGTATCCATGCTGGGGAAATTGCCGCTAAATACAAGGTTAAGGGAATCGATCCAGCGTCGGAATCAGTGCACGTAGAGCGCGGCTGTTTGTTGAGTGAACAAACTGGCGCTCACTATCACGTTTTGCACGTTTCTACTAAGGCCTCAATTGATGCGGTAAGAGCGGCAAAACAAAAGGGCATTCGGGTAACGGTGGAGGTATCTCCTCACCATTTATTGTTGTGTGACGAGGACATTCCGCTAAGGGCTGATAATACCTTAAACGCCAACTGGAAAATGAACCCGCCATTGCGTTCCCGTTCAGATATGAAGGCGTGTCAGCAAGCGTTACTGGATGGCACCATTGACGCTATTGCTACTGATCATGCTCCCCATTCTCCGGAGGAAAAAGCGCAACACATTGAGTCAGCCCCCTTTGGCATTATCGGACTGGAAACCGCATTTCCATTGATCTACAGCCATTTTGTCAAAACCGGTCGCTTGTCTTTAGCCGATGGTATTGATTTGATGAGCATGAAAGCCGGGGCCTTGTTTAATATTCAGTGTGGACGTTTGGTGGAAGGATCTTTGGCGGATCTGTGCTTATTTGATCTGGGAAATCAATTTGTGGTTACAGAAGACTTTTTTGCCTCCAAATCCAGGAACTCGCCGTTCATCGGTGAAGCATTGTATGGGCAAACTATATTGACCATGATGAATGGCAATATTGTTTATCAGGCTGATTGAAGTCAAAAATAGCATGGGGTCAGGTTCGCTGAAACCCTTCCCTGACCCAGGCCACAACCTAACCCTCAAACTCCATATAGACATCGGCGCGTTGGTAGTGAGAATCTGCCGGGCTGGGTTTGTGCACAAAACCCATTTTTTCGTATAGTGCAACAGCAGGGGTTAAACGTTTATTGGATTCTAAAAACAGCAACTTACCGCCGAAACTGCGAAACCGCTCGATGGCGAATTCCATTAGTTTTCGGCCCACTTTCAGACCCTGATACTTTTCTGTTACCGCCATTTTAGTCAGCTCTACCCGGCCATCGGGTGATACCATTAAGGCCACAGTGCCAATAATTTCGCCGCGATAGCGGGCGAAATAGATATTGCCACCGTCCGCCAGGATGTACTTTTGGGGGTTGGACAGCACTTCATTATCGTATTCCTCTACGTAGAAGTACTTTTCCAGCCATTCAATATTGAGTCGTTTAAAGTCTTCGGCATATTCTGGCTGCCAGGTGATGATTTCCACTTCGTGAGCGGTTTTGAGCTTCTCTCTGGCTACAATGCGTTCCGATAAGGCCAGTTGCTGGCTTTGATGTTCCAGATTCAACACCGCTGGCAGAAGTTGATGTTCCGAGGCTTTGAGCATATCGTCCAGGCAATACTGCATGTTTTCCCAGATGGGGATCAGTAGCTGCACCAACGCTTGTCCCGATTCGGTTAATGACAATAACCGTCGGCGCTCGTCGTCGGGATCAGGGCGGGTATCCACATAGCCTTGCTGGTTTAGCTTTTTACTCATTTGATTTACCGCCGGATGGGTGATCCCCAGCGCTTCGGCGATTTCCATGATGGCGGCATCACCATTTTGATACAACAGAAATATAACTGCCGTTACCCGGGAGCTGAGTTGGATGTTGTGTCTGTCATACACTTTATCCACCTCATCATACAGGCTGTCACTAAGGCGCTTTAAACGCGTGCCTAAAAACAGTTCACCCAGTTCTTCAATGGTTTTCATCGCATGCCTTGTCGTTTTAGGTAAGTTGTTACGTAAAATGATACGTAACAACTTACGTAAATGGCAAGATGTTTTTTAGTTAAATTTCTTTGCTGTTCCTATCCGCTGCGAAATGTCGTTAAAATACAATAACGTACCTGCAAATTTGGACAAAAAATCAGATAGTGAACAGGATATCGGGTGAACCTTGTCGCAACCGGATTGAGTTCAATTTCCTGATCGGCAAATTTGTTGTAGGCTATAGAAATAAATCAGAATTAATTAAGCAACAAACGGCTGTCTATGGCTATTCACAATCTCATCTGTGCGTTGATCATCGTGTGGCTGGGACTTTTTTCCAGACAGGTATCCGGCTCCCAAATATTTGAGTTGGGAGAATGGTACTTTGAATCCTTTGAAGAGCTGGAAAACCTGTCGGTGGATGTGATCACCACTATGCTGCAGGACGAACGTGGCTTTATCTGGCTGGGGTCGCAAAATGGCCTGGTGCGCTATGACGGATACCAATTCAGGCAATATCTGCCACAAGCAGGTAATCCTCATGCGATTAGTGGTAAATACATTCAGAGTCTGGTTGAGATCGACGGCAAAATTTGGGTTGGTACTTATTCCGACGGGTTGTCCATTTACGATCCTGCCAGTAATCAATTCAGCTCCTATTATCACGATGATGAAGATCCCCTGAGCCTGGCGGACAACGATGTCAGGGCCATATTACCGATGGGCGAGTTTGTGTTTTTAGGCACCCGCGGTGGTGTGAATATCTTTACCAAAGATGGGCGTTCCCTGGGTATTATGCAGATAGTCGGGTGTAATCAGGTGCTGGCCAAAGAGCGCATCAATACCCTGATTCGGGAAGGTGAATCATTGTGGCTGGGAACCGTTAACGGCCTTTGCAGACTCACCATTCCGGCCTTTGTGGATGCCGGACAAGCCTGGCAAGGGCTCGAACTTCAGGAGTTTGCAGGGCACAATGTTTTTAATCTGTCGCTGGATCAGTTAAAGCAAATATGGGTTGGAACCACCAATCAGGGGGCCGCGGTGGTGCAGCCGGGCAGTCTGACGGTAACGGTTATTCCCTATGATGCCGAAGATCCCAATAAGCTGAATGCGCCCTGGATTGATGAAGTCATCCAGATAGGAGATGAAGTCTGGTTAGCGACGGCCGGTGCAGGTGTTGCGGTTATTGATGCGCAAACCCTGCAGGTAAAACGCCATATTAAGCGTCAGGAAGGCATTCCGAATACCTTAACACTGAATGATATCAGTGCCTTTTTGCAGGACGATTCCGGTCTTATCTGGATTGGCACCTGGGGAGGCGGCTTAAATCGATTTAATCCTGCCAATAAAGCCTTTCGAACACTGCGCCCTAACCATCTGAAAACCAATACCATTACGCATCCGGATGTGCGGGCCATTAAAGAGCTGGACAATGGTGAGATCTGGATTGGCTCGTTTGTTAACGGCATCGACATTATGCATCCGGAGCACGGTATTATCCGGGGGTTCAGACCTGACAGCGGTGACCCTTTGGCCTTAAAAGGTGGATACGTCTTTAGTATTGAACAAATGCCTGACGGCACTATCTGGGTGGCGACACTGGATCACGGTGTATTCCGTTATTTACCGGAAAAGGATGGCTTTAAGCAATTTGTCGATACACCCGGCCTGGCTGACAACACGGTACGCACTTTGTTTGCTGAAGACAGTCGCTGGTTATGGGTGGGCACTGACGCCGGGCTGAGTCTGCTGGATGCCGAGTCGGATACCTTAGCGCGGTTTACCGATGCCAGTACCCGTGATCCAAATTTTGACAAGGTCATCGAAACCGTGGCGGTATATGACGGTTATGCCTGGATAGGAACTAACCAGGGGTTATATATCGCAGACAAAAGCACTATGCAGGTGGTGCCCGTTGTCAGCCCGGAAGGCAAAGGGCTGGCAGATAACTTTATTACGGATATAGTGATCAGCGCCGAAAATGAGTTGTTTTTGGTCAATAGCCTGGGAGTAGATCGCCTGCTGGCCTGGCAGCCTTCCGGAATCAATCTGGGCGAAGTTCCTGCTGAGTTTGAATCCATCAATGACAAGGTTGGATTGCCTGGTCGCAGTTTAGGCAATGCATTGCTGCAGGATGAACAGGGGCGCTTGTGGGTACAAAACAGTGTTATTGATCCGTCTGACTGGTCACTGACCCGCATCAATAAGTCTTCTGGCTGGGATATCGGCAATATGTGGATCGGCAGTAATCATAAGTTGCGCGACGGCACATTGATGTTTGGCGGCACCCGGGGTGTCATGCTGGTTCGTCCTGAACTGTACGAAAAGTGGTTGTATGAACCGAAGTTAGTGATCACTTCCATGGCCAGAGATAGTGATGAAATAGCCCCGGCTGAGGCCAATCCCTTCGTAATTGGGCCTGAGGCTGAGAGTTTCTTTATAGAGTTTGCCGCGCTGGATTATGCAGGCTCAGAGCAGATCCAGTACCAGTACAAAATGCAGGGTTATGACAGTAACTGGATCAGTACCGATGCCCGCAATCGTCGCGCAGCCTATTCCCGATTGCAGCCGGGCGAGTATCAGTTGCAGGTGCGCGGTACTAACAAAGAAGGTATCTGGAGTGAACATCTGCTCAACGTCGCTATTCTGCAACAACCCACCTGGTATCAAACCTGGTGGTTCCGGTTACTGGGGGGGTTGCTGGTGTCGGGTGTACTGTTTAGTGTGTACAACTATCGTGTTGCCAGGTTAAATCAGCAGAAAAAGGCGCTGGATCAGTTGGTGGCATCCCGTACTGCCGATGTTGAACTGTTGGGTAAAATAGGCAAAGACATTACCTCTTCCCTGGATCTGGAAGAGGTAATGAATGCCGTGTACCGCCATGTTGCCAAGCTCATTGATAGCAATGTATTTCTGATGGGGTTTGTGGATGAGGAACAGCGGCAGATCAATGTACAGTTTTTGAAAGAAAACGATACCCGCTGTGAGAATATCAGCTATTCCCTTTCGGATCAGAACCGCCCCGCCGTGTGGTGTGTGGTAAATCAGCGGCCATTGATTACTCAAAATCGTCTGGAGTTGCTGGATTATCTGGGGGAAATTCAGTCACCAAAATTCGGTGGCGCAATGGAATCCATTATTTATTTGCCTCTGATCATCCATGACAAAGTGATTGGATGTTTAAGTTTGCAGAGTCCCAGGCAAAACGCCTATACACAAAGTGATGTGGATGTATTGCAAAAGGTGGCTTCCTACGCTGCTATTGCTCTGGACAATGCTGAATCTCACAGCAAGCTGGAATCGGCACTCAGTGAAATTGAGCGCATCAGCTTAACCGGCCAACTTACCGGTGCCAAAAACAGACGCTTTTTGGAAAATATCATGCCGGTGGAAATGGCCAGAATTAAACGCGCCCGCGCGGATAATTCGCCGATTGAACTGGGCTTTGTGCTGATAGATATTGACCATTTTAAAGCGGTGAACGACACCTGGGGCCACGATGCCGGCGATCAGTTGTTGGTTCAGTTTGTAGACTTACTGCATAAACTGTGTCGCGAGTCAGACTGGGTTGTCAGGCTGGGCGGTGAAGAGTTTGTGGTGGTGGCGCAAATCGAAGAACAGGGGCAGTTGGCGAAGTTGGCTGAGCGATTACGCAAGGGGGTTGCGGAATTTACCTTTGTTATAGACGAAGAGCTGGAATTGCATAAATCCTGTTCCATAGGCCTGGTGACGGTGCCATTTGTCAGTGGGGATTTTAGTAAAATTAACTGGCAAAAATGCCTCAATATCGCTGACCGGGCATTATATGCCGCCAAAAACAATGGACGAAATGCCTGGGTGGCCATCTTTGCCAATCAATCCTTAATTGAGGCGGATATTTATGAGCAGGTGTTAAAACAACCTGATGTGTTGCGCTCCGAAGGACGTATCAGTTGTATCACCTCATTTCCCGAGGGTCTGGAGTGGCATTTTAGTCAGGAGTAATGCTTACAAAAAAAGCCACCCTGGCATCCAGGGTGGCTTTTGGTTTTGACCCTAACTTCAGGCTAGCTTGTCGGATGCCACGTGGTAACGGGGATCTTCTGCTACGTTGATTTCCACGTATTCCTGGGCCTTGGTCAGCAAGCCACGGCATTCTTCACTGATATGGCGTATGTGTAGCTTTTTACCTGCCTGACGATATTTGTCCGCCAGATTGTCGATGGCATCCAGACCGGATGAATCCCAGATACGGGAATTATTGAAGTCGATAACCACATCATCCGGGTCATTAGCTGGGTCAAACAGATCTTTAAAGTGTAAAACCGAGCCAAAGAACAACGGACCTTCCACTTCATAGACTTTCCAGCCATCATCATCCAGGTGCGTTTTGGCAATAATGTGGGTTGCGTGTTTCCAGGCAAATACCAGTGCAGACATGATCACACCGACAATGACGGCAATAGCCAGATCAGCAAATACTGTGATCACCGTAACTGAGAACAACACAACAGCATCTTCTTTGTTAACACCGCGAATGATCTTAAAGCTGGCCCACTCAAAGGTGCCAATCACCACCATAAACATAACGCCTACCAGTGCGGCTAATGGGATCATCTCAATTAATGGCGCAGCGAACAGAATAAAGGCTAATAGCACTAAGGCTGCCGTGATACCGGAGAGACGACCACGGCCACCTGAGTTGATATTAATCATGCTCTGACCAATCATGGCACAACCACCCATACCACCGAAGAAGCCGTTAACAGTATTCGCCACACCCTGACCAATACATTCACGATTCCCTTTACCTCGGGTATCAGTTAAATCATCAATCAGCGACAGGGTCAACAGTGATTCTATCAGGCCTACCAGTGCCAGAATAACAGCCGTGGGTAACACGATATAAAGGGTTTCAAGTGTAAAAGGCACTGCCGGGATGGCGAAACTGGGCAGTTCACCGGCCAGTGTCACAGTGTCGCGCTGTTCGGCAGGTACCATATCCTTAACAAAATCAATAACGGTTCTGGCTTCCAGATCCAGACCATGCACCATTGCGGTAACTGTTAAAATCGCGACTAATGATGCCGGAACGGCAGAAGTGAGCTTCGGCAGAAAGAAGATAATCGCCATAGTTAGCGCCGTCAGACCCAACATCAGATACAGCATCTGACCCTGCATCCAGACCTGTAAACCCGAGGTGTCCAGAATCTTAAACTGCCCCAACTGGGCGAGGAAGATCACAATGGCCAGGCCATTAACGAAGCCCAGCATGACCGGATAGGGCACCAGACGAATGAATTTACCGAGTTTAAATATCCCGGCCAGCAGCTGCAAAAGCCCGGCCAATATAACGGCGACAAATAAATACTGGACGCCGTGTGTGGCTACCAGGGCTACCATCACCACCGCCATTGCGCCGGTGGCACCGGAGATCATACCGGGTCTGCCGCCAATGGCAGAAGTGATCAGGCCCATCATGAAGGCGGCATACAGGCCCACCATAGGTTCAACACCGGCCACAAACGCAAAGGCAACTGCTTCTGGCACCAATGCAAGGGCAACGGTAATGCCCGACAGCACGTCATTTTTTACGTTACTGTCTTTTTTAGTAATCAAATCAAACATAGTGTGCTCTGTTGATGAAAAATGCCGCGAATTCTAACAGGAATTGCACGAATGATCTTTTAACAGATTGTTAAATGTAGCTGGATTTCAGCGAATTGGTTATATTTTGCTGTTTTATACCAGTTCCATTAGGTATTCACCCACTGAGGTGGGGAGTTATATAATGGAACTGGTATAAAGGAGGGTAAATGCCACATTGTATTATTGAGTATTCAAATGGTCAGGATGCTGAATTATTGTGTTCAGCCGTGTTTGACGCTGCACAGCAGTCCGGCTTGTTTAGCGAAGATGGTAGCGATATCAAGGTCCGGGCTAGTGCTTTCGAGCGCTATCAAACGGGTGGGAAAAGACAGTCTTTCATTCATGTTTGTTTGAAGATCCTCTCTGGCAGAACACTGGAACAGAGACAGGCGTTGTCACAAGGAGTGTTGGAAAATTTAGCGGCGCTAGCCACTGAAGTCGGTAGTACCAGCGTCGAAGTAGTGGAGATGGAGCGAGCCAGTTACAGCAAGCGCCTGGCCTAGACGCTTACTGCCTGTCTGGTTAATTTACAAAGGCATATTCCATTTCATAAATGTAGTCCAGGGTCGGAAAGCGCCACAACTCGATAGCCTGAGCCATACACTGAGCATAATCATCAGTGACCATTGGTGTTGCCAATTCTCCCTGTTTAATGACGGCAACGTTATCAATTTGACCGCTGGGTTGAATGATAAAAGATACGCCCCCCTGTGCATGAGCGCCGTGCATGTCTTCACACAGATCAAAATGTAATTTGTGTTGCTCCATGACACTGTTGGCAATTCGATAAAAGGCATCATCAGAATTATCCAAAGAGCGCAAGGCCACTGCTGTCATGTCGGTAATACCGCCGCCGGTGTTATTGTTGACAATCAATTGACTGCGACACATCAGAGTGGTTTGTTGTGTGTCGTTGCTACAACTGTACACACTGTCGTTGTTGACCGAGCATGTGCCGTTGCTGTCGGTTAACCAGGGCTGTTCAGTGGCGTTGTAATTCAGCATCAGAGATTGGTTTGTCTGATTGATACAAATCAGATTGTAGGCGCTGTCTCCTTGCTGTTTAACGGCCCAGACACGGCCTTTGGCGGCCAGTGTTAAACGCTCTGAGGGAGCGACTTTGTTGTTGTCTCCGGTTAACGACAGGCCCTTACTGCGTTCTGCCAGAATGGTCAGATCGTTGGCCATGACAACCGGGTGCCATGCCAAGCCACCTAACAATACAGCAAGAACAAGGGATTTTGGCGTGCGGAACACGCGTTGTAAAACTGCTGTTTTCTTCATCTTTGTTACTCCCACAGGGTGGTCTGTTAAACTGAGTTGTTTCCAGTGTCTGGTCACATCCAGTTCCCAATTAATATAAATGCCGACCAGAAAAACGGATGGCGGTACTGCTCCTGCTGCAACAGTGTGATTTGTGCCGCCTGTAATGCTTCAGCTTTACTGGTGCCGGGTTGTTTAAGGTTTTCATAAAATTCGGTCATCAGGTCTACAGTGGCAGCATCTGATACAGCCCAAAGTGCGCCCAGCGCGCTGCGTACTTTGGCACGTAACGCAATACCGCTGATGCCCAATGGAGCCCGGTCATCACCATCTGCAGTCTGACAAGCACTCAGGGTCATCAGGTCAATAGGGGCGCGGGCGAATTTAGGGTGATTGAGCAATGCTTCCAGCTGATTCATGTCCAGTAGCTCGTCATAGGTCATGACAAAGCTGTTTTCCGCAGAATTGCCAAATACCCCATGGGAAGCTATGTGTACGATGTCGTACCGGTTTGACAGTAAATCATCCACAAATTGTACTTTGCTGAACTGCTCATTGACCAGGGCATGGCCCTGATACATGGCAGAGATATGTTGGATTTCGTCATCGACACCCGGTAGTTTTAACCGGCTTTTTAGGCGTTCAAGACGCTGTGCTTTTAGCCTTTTTAACTGTGCCTGATCTTCCGGTAAAGCCCGTTTTTTCAGGCGCAACTGGCCACTGGTATTGCTGGCCAGTAGTAACGATAGTGATGGCTCACTATTTTTTTCCGTTACCGAATTTAACGGTTCCTCAGCACCAGGCAAAATGCTCAGCGACGCAGTCGATGGCCTTTGACGTTGTGCCATTTGCATTGCCTGTTGACTGGGGTATTTCGCCACAATGCGCAGTGGTTTGTGTTGTTCATCGGGTTGAGCTTTAGGTGCAAAGGCGGTTTTATTCACTATTCGCAGACGCTGGCGCAGTTGTTTTTGTTTGTTTTGGTAGTTACCGGGTTTGTTTAAACCTGGACGCTTGCTGATATAGCGCAAGGTTAAATTCTCTGAGTTCTGCGTCTCAGATGCGGGGGTTTTTCTGACGATACGCAGTGACGGTAATGGCGAAAACGGCTGTGGAGTGGGTGATTGCCACTGCTCTTGTGCTTGTTCGCGGCGCTCTCTGGGATAGGCCAGACGTCGGCTCAGAGTGTGTTGTAACTGAGAATCGGTGGCTACATTGATGGCTGAAAACAGGCGCTCGCTGACATCGTCCACCACGGGACCTGGATTGCTCAAACCCGCCAGTAAAACACGGATATTGCCTTTTTCTGTCTGTGTGGTGTCAAACAGCGTGAGTCCCGGTGACGTCACAACACTGTACTGTTCAATCAAAAACCGCTGGCCATCATTAAGGCTGGCCAGTGGCACCAGTCGTAAGGCCCCGTCGGGCAAATATATCAGGTTGTCTATCTGATTGGCTTGTAATAAGTCCTGAATTGGCAAGATTAACCAGTCGTAAAAATAGGCCGAAAGCGAGAAATATTCAGGAGCCAATGTTCTGAGACTGGTGGCCAATGCCGTTGCGTTTTCTTTGATTTGCCGGGCAGAAACCGGCACGGTGCGTTGCACAATTCGGTCGGAAAAGCTCACTAAGATTTCCAACCGATCTTCAAGCATAATGGGATAGATAGCGGCAGTATTATCGGACACTGCGGCCAGATCCAGTTGTTGTTGCGTCTCTATTACGCAGCGATTGTCAAAATAGTCTTCCAGCTCTGAACGCTTCAGTAGTTCCATGGTTAGTTGCGCCTGACTGAGATAGGGTTGTGTGTCGTCTGCCGTTTTCGCCTGTTGCAGTAATAAGTCAGTGAGTTCCAGATAAAGTGGTTCGAGGGTTTGCCGGAAAGAAGAGCGGCCATCCACGTAATCTACCGGGATATCCTGACGAATGGCTTCAAGGTGTTGCACCGCGCGCTGTAAAGAGGCAACGGCAGCAGCAATATTGCCCAGGGCCCGAAAGGACTGCCCGGACAACCATTCCCAGCGAAACAGTAAATCAGGGAAGGTTTGAGCAGTGTGGATTGCGTTGTTAAACAGACTGACAGCCTCGTTATGTCGATGCTCTGCCTGGTAAACCCGTGCCAGTAACCCGTAGGCTTGTGAAACGGTTGCCGTACTGTAGTGCTGCTGGTTTTGCAGGATCAAATTCAGCGTGTTAAACAGCGTCTCAATATGGGCTGACCGGTTCTGTGCTAAGGGTAAATAATCCATCAGCAGCGCGGCCCAGTTTAACAGGACTTCACTGCCGGTACGCGGATCAACTGTGGTTATGGTTTGCTGTAGTTCTGTGAGTAATGCCTGCTGTGTCTGTCGGTCTTGCGATGGCATGCGCAGCCAATTTATCCCGCTCTGCAATGCTAACAATGTATCACCGGATTGCGCAGCCAGTTGCCGGGCCTTGTCAAACCAACGTCTGGCTTTCTCCATATTCTGGCGTCGTAAGAATAAATTCGCCAGATAATGGGCCTGATCGCCGGCGATAAAATACCATTGATTGTCTTCTGCCCAGGGCTGGGTCTCAGACAAAATCAGAAAGGCTTCGTCATAACGGCGTTGCAGTATTAGCAGATTAGCTTTGAGACCCATGATCAGCGTGTGCTGTTTGCTTTTTATTGCAACCTTAGCCAGCGTTTCGTCTAATATCAGTAAGGCCTGTGGGTATTTACCCTGCTCCCGCAATGTTTCGGCACTGTGTAATGATCTCTCAATGCTGTGAGATGATTTCTCAACGCTGCGCGATGAATCACTGATGTCAGCCAGAGCTGGCTGGGGATTTACTGTCAGCGACAACGTGCACAACACCAGGATGCATTTTAACGCCGGGAATTTAAAGTAACTCACCTGAAATCCTCATATGAATACCGTCGTCTTGCAGTACGTGATTGGCGCGATCCTGAGGAGTATTTATGGCATGCCCGTAAACCAGCTCCACTTGCCATTCAGGCGAGAATTGCCATAGAAGGCCTAACCCGGCGGACCAGAGCGGCTCAGCACTATCCTGTAACGCTGTGCGGTAATTACCCTCGCCATAGTCCATAAAGATATATCCCTGTAATGCGCCAAATCGTCCGCTGTAGTCCAGATCATCGAAAAGTGGAGCGTTGATTTGCAAAGACGTGACAAAGCCTTCGTCGCGCACCAGTTCATTTTCCCGATAGCCGCGCACAGATCGGGCACCACCCAGCGCAAATTGTTCCAGTGGCAGCAAGCCGTCACTGCTGATTTGCGCATCGGCACGCCAGGTGAGTTGCACACCCTGTGCGAAGAGGCGAGCGTACTGCAATTGCAGCAACAACGCAGAGAAGTCGCTATCTGGTGCCAGATTGTCATTATCTGTGGCGTAAAAAGCGGTGATACCCTGCGAATAACGCAAATGACCAGACCAGACCTGTTTCGCGCTGCGTATACTGCCCTGCAGTGCGACACGGACAGCGGATACCCGTGACAGACCATTGTTTTCACCGGAAGCGAATGAAAAGGGTTGGTCCAGAAGGCTGCCCCGGTTTTCCCTGACTGACAGGCTGGCGGAAATTCGCAGCGCATGGTTCAGGGAACTCAGCAACGGATGACTGATGCTGATATCGGTACTTTGATAGTCGCTTTCGATATCCAGTACGGCTATTTGCTGCTCAATGACATCTGAATCATTAAAACCCAGTTGCACTGTCAGGCGGGTGTCATTTTGATTCATTGGCAGTTGATACATCAGATTCCCGCCAACTGACCCTTCTTTAACACGAACCGAAGCCGACAAAGTATCACCATGTCCCAACCAATTGAGATAATAGCCATTCAGAGTGAGCTGCTCCTCACCACTACTGGCTGAACCATAGTTGTCTAATTGCAACTCAAGGCCATAAGGCGTGGCCGGTGTGATGGTTAAATCCAGAATACTTTCTCCCGGCGCTATTCCCGGACGAAACCGACCATCAAACTTGTCAAACAGAGGATCATTTAACAGCAACTGATAGCGTTCCTGAAAGTCTGGTAAATGAAAAGGGGCGCTGTTGTCGGGTAACAGACGGCCAGTGATATAATGGGGATCAATATCATCCATACCTGAAAGAGCAATACTGTTCAGGCGACCCTCTATGACCTGAAATACAATAATGCCGTTTTGAGCCGTCTGATCGGGCAATATCACCCCCGAATTAATGTAACCCTTGGCAATATAGAATTGCGTTAACGCGATGCGCATTGCCTCCAGCTCGGATACCGACACCGGGCGGCCAATGTACCGGGCGATTTGCTGGTTTAGCTCTGTCTCTGTAAACAGGGTATTGCCCTGATAGCGTACGTTACTGAGAAAAAATTGCGCTTCAGACCTGTTGGACTGAACAGGGGCTTTCACTTCGGGCAGGGTAAATGGGCCGCTTTCATCAACAGCGACAAATTCAGGCAACGCGGGTCTGAGGTCGGCGGGATTGGGTACGAGTTCCTGAGCAACAGCACCTGAGCTAACTATCAGACAGGGCCACAGCATTAACCCAACCAAACCTTGCTTTAAAAAACTATCCAGTAATTTCATCGCGCACCGAGTTCCTGGGTCATCTGCGGCACAGGTTTTTGACATTGAACCCGGTCAGTGGTGAGTTGCCGGTTGTGTGCCTGGTGGTTAGATTGGGATTGTGCGGCCTTATCGCCCGCTAATCTCAGCCTGATGTCAGCGGCACTTAACACCGGAGAATTAAATGCATCCGGTTGTTGTATCAGGCCCCCTTTGCCGCTGCTGGCGAGAGTACTGGCGGCGCTGCTGTTGCAGGGGTTATTGTCGAGGTTATCCAGTTGCAATATTTCAGCGCCAATGCTGGCCAGCTCATCACTTAAATCAAACTCCAGAGCACCGATATTAACCACACCGCTGACACCATCAGGGGCAGCAGCCTGAATAACATTGGCACCACTGTTGGGCACAAATACCAGCCGTTCTTCACCGCCGGTAAGCAGGTTTTGTTCACTGACAATCAGAAAGTCTGCATCAATACTGATATCGCCACCACTAAAATCAGCGCCCCCGGTATTGCCCTGAATAAAGCCGTTGTCCATCAGAATAAAATCAGCTGCAATGGCGATGTTACCGCCATTTCCTGCGTTACTGACGGAGGTCGTCACCAGGCTGTTGTCGATAAACAGTTGGGTTGTGTTTAGCGCAATACCACCTGCGTCTGCATTGTCAGCAGATGAGGTAATCCGGGCATTGTTTAGTTGCAATGTGTCATTTATATTGAGCGTAATGCGACCCGCGGCAACATTGCCGGTACTACCTGACGAAATCGCCGCCTGGTCATTAAGTGATAACGCGTCGGCAGACAACTGAATACTGCCGGTTGCGCGTTTTTCATCATTGTGGATATTGGCCGCAGTATCAACGGCAATAACGCCCCCCGACAGGGTCATGGTGTTCTGGGCGGCAATCGTAATGTTGCCGGCAGCGCCCTGACTATTCAGGCCTACCTGGCTGGAAATTCGGGTGGCGGGAATTTGCCTGTCGCTATGGCTGAGAAGCAGGTCACCTGTGGCAATAAAAATATCGCCGGCATCGCCGTTTGCCTGAGAACTGGTATTGATTTCAGCGCCATTTTTCAGCGTCAGGTTGTCTACTTCAATGTTGATCAGACCGGCATCGCCAATGGCATTGAAATCCGAAACACTGCTGATCCCCGTGCTTAAAAAGGCTTTCGAGCGGATATCAATGATGGCCGCCCAGGCAATCAGATCATCGTCATCAAGCTGGGGCAGTTCGTCAAACTCTTCGGGAATATCCTCAAACTCTTCCCGGACATAGGCCAGATAGGCTTCCAGAGACACCTGATTTTGTGCGTCTATCAATAACTGGCTGGCTGTAATGTTCACTTCGCCGGCGTTGCCTGTGGCACCCAGCGAACTGGAGGTAATTTGTCCTCCGGCGGTTAATGTCACGGTATCTGCTACGTTGATATTCACTTCACCGGCATCCCCTCGTCCAATCAGGGTGGTACTGGAAATCCGGGTTGGCAGCCCGGCCCCGGATAACGTCAGGTTTTGAGCGGCAATATTGATGATGCCCGCTTTCTCAGCCTGAATACTGTCAGAGACTATATTCGCACCTGTGGTCAGACTCATATCACCGGCAACCAATATGTTGATATTGCCGGCATCCGACGGTGTTAATGCCGCGGTACTGGTAATAGAGCCAAAATCAGCCATCGCCAGTGAACCTGCGTTGATAGTGACGTTGCCTGCTATTCCACCGTGAAAGGAGTCTGATGCAATTGCGCCACCATCGGTGATAGTAACATTTCCGGCGATGTGCAGTGACACATCACCGGCATCTCCGGCTCTGAAGCCCTCACCTTCTGCTTTGCTCTCCAGCTCTCCACCCTGCATGTATAAGTTCGCAGCTTCAATGGCAATATTACCTGCATTACCCCGGCTTTCACCTTCCGTTTTTATGGCGGCTTCCCCCAGCATTTGCATATCGCCCGAAAGTTTGATGTCGATATTGGCGGCGTTCCCTGAAGCCACAAAGCCGGGCATTAATTCCCCAGGTCTGCCCTCTTTTGAAGTCGCGCTGCTACTGATCCCGGTATCTTCGCTGTCTTCCTGTGCAGCCATAAACAACGAATCGGCAGCAATAAATATGTTTCCGGCGTTTCCGTTGTTTTCGGTATCTGATGTGATATTTGCACCATTAACCAGGTGAATATCCTGTTCAATACCAATGATAATAGTACCGGCATTGCCATGTGCGCCGGGACCTGTGGTGGAACTATTGATGCCGGACCGCTTTCTCTGGTCGTTGCTTCCCGACATAGACAGGCTTTGTGCACTGACAGTCATGTCACCTGCGTCTCCCGCGCTGTCAGATAAGGTTGTAATAAAAGCACTGCCTTGCAGGTTAATAGCGCCACTGGCGTTTATCGTAATATCACCGGCATCCCCTCTCGCCTGAGGACCCAGTGTATTGCTGCCAATGGTTATAGGGTGTTGACCTGCTTCGCTGATCAGGTTCAGACCATCGGCCTGTATATTGATATTGCCGGCATCTCCGTTACCAACGGTAACCGATACAATATACCCACCGTTTTGCATGGTGAGATCGCCTTCGATATTCAGGTTAATATCGCCAGAGCTGCCACGTGGTGCGTTGTTAAAGTCGTTGTCCCGGCCACTGAGGCTTTGAATGCCAGGTAATTCGGCCGCCTGCGGGCTGGTTTCATTTTCAACAATGGTGAGACTTCCGGCATTAATGTTGATATTACCGGCATCGCCATCCCCCAGGGTCATGGCGTTGATTTGTCCATTGCCCAGCAGTTGTATGCCTTGCTGCACATCAATATTGAGGCTGCCGCCCTGGCCGGTGCCACTGGTTAAGGTGGCGATGCCAACATCGGTTTGGTACTGCCCGGAGTTAATTTCCAACTCGGAGGCGCTAATGAGCATATTGCCCCCTGCGCCATTTTCCTGAGTCACATTGCTGATGGTGGCGTTGTTTAACACCTTTAAGCTATTGCTGATTTGCAGGTTTATGTCACCTGATGCACCAAACTGATTGCTCTGCGCGTTTCCCGGAGGCGGAGGAGGTGGTCCACCAGGTCCGCCGCCGCCCGGGGGAGGGCGTCCCTCTTTTGATTCCGAGGATAATACCGAGCGACTGTCGCTTGTGCCGCCATCACTGGTGAGGGTAAAGTTGCGGGCCGTAACGGCTATATCCCCGGCCCTGCCAGAACTGGTGGTTTCAGTTTTTACCAGACTATTGACCAGGGTAACATCTTCAGCATTGATACGAATGCCCACCTGGGCATCCGTCTCGCCATTATTCCCTGATACGATGTTGGCCCGGTAGGTGTTGATTTCTGCTGCCGTCAGATTTAATTCTCCGCCGCCATTTCCCTCCAGCTTAATGCCGGAATTATCCATGCTAAGCCGGCCATTGCCCACGCGTTGAGGGGTAGCAATTTGCAATGTGGCGGCGGCATCACCAACGGCGATCAGTTGCAACTGGCCGCCATCTTGCTTTAACTGGGCATTGTTAAACTGCACATGTGCGGCGCTGAATTGACTGTGGCGGCTGGTTTCAATCTTCACTCTGGCATTTTCGAAGCGAATAACCCCGGTTTGCGGTGTCAGAAAACCAAAAGTTTCCGGTGCGGCCACAGACAAGGTGCTGGCGGCATCAGTTGATGCCGAAAATGTTTCACCGTTGGCAAACTGCAACTCATCAGCCGTTGATACGTAAAGTGCGCCGGGCACGTCTACTTTGGCATTTTCTGAAAAAACGATTCCGGCGGGATTGATAAAATAAAAATCGGCATTGCCTATTTCAGATTTAACGGTTCCCTGAATTTGACTTACTGTTCCTCCTGTCACCCGGCTGATAACGTTGTTAATGTTATCTGCCCCGGTAAACAGCGCGGATTGATTAGCCAGCACATCAAATTGGGTAAAACTGTGAAATAAATTGTTTCCGACCAGGGTACCCAACGACTGCTCAATAATGTAGTCAGGGCCCTGCAGCGCACTGGCCACGCCCATTGAACCATCTGTTACTACCTGCGCAGTTAACGAGGTACTGAGCAGCGCACTGCTTAAAGCCAGATTGAGGATAGATTTGCTGAGCATGAAGCCGCGTCTTCCAATTTCACGATATCACCACGGAGTATATCTAAATCACCGCGAAAATCATGGCTTGTGTAGCAATTCTCATGTTTTCTCATGGAACGTGAATTTTAAATTGCACATTGTTCATTATTCGCCATTTTATGGACGAAAAAGATCATTTTTCTTTCAACTGGAAACAAGCCTGTTGTGGATCCCACAAGCCTTGTTGCATCCAGTTTTGCAGGGTATCTCTGTCTTGCCGGAATTCGGCTAATCCGGCTGGCCACTGGGGTTCTTGTCCCTGGCAAAATTCCGATTGCCAGCGCAACCAGCTTTGTACCCTGTTCTTGTCAAAGCGCGGGTCAGAGATTTCGCCCAGGGCATAGAGGCCGATTGGGGCAAGCCGACCTTTAACCACAACGGAGGCAATAAAACGGGTTGCCAGCTGCATTTGTCGGGCTGTCGAAACCAATTCTTCGGTGATTAAAATGTCAGTATTGAAATGGCGGGTAAGGCTTTCAGTTCGCGCGGCTAAATTCAGCGGATCGCCCAAACAGCCAAACTTCTGAATGCCATTGGCGGGACCCAGATTGCCCATCATGACCTGACCACTGGTAATGCCAATCCCGGCACCAAGAAATCCGGATATTTTTTGCAGGGTTGCCTGTGGGATTGCATATTCGTTATTTTGTGCCAGTTTTGCAAAAAAATGTCGCTGCTTTTTAGCCATATCAATAGCGCCGGAAAGCGCCAGTTGCTGTTGCCTATTCAGGGTGGTTCCGTCGTGTACCGGCCAATAAAAACACACCATATCGCCCACATAGGACTCCAGCCAACCGGCATATTCATTTTGTGTGGCCAGTGTGGTTTGTTGAAAATAATCATTGAGCAATTGGAAAACATACGCCGGGTCTTTAAGTTCGCTGGTGACATCGGAATAACGTGCAATATCACTCATTAAAATAACGGCATCGACGTGTTTGTGAATGAATTTGGCACTGCCGCGATTGTTCAGTAACAGGCTGCGGATCTGCTTTGGAATGTACTGAGCCATCAGTTTGGCTTTCGCCGTGCCCAGAGAAATGTGAGTGGCCAACACCAAAGATGTGCCTGACAAGGCACAGAATACACCGGCCATGACCGGCCACAACTGTGCCGGAGGCGTAATAAAGCACAAGCCCCAGCCCAGCAACAGTGCAATCAGTGGCGACAGGTAGGCGAAGCCGGTCCGCAAAAATGCCGCCATCAAAATACTCAGGCCACTAATAGTTAAAAGCAGCAGTACACGCCAGACAACATTTGGCCGGCTAGGGGCATCGCCCTGCAAGACGGTTTCAATGGCATCCGCTAAAAACTGAGGGCCGGACAAAAACAATCGCGGTGATCCGAAAGCCGATAGCATCGGGGTAACCTTGATATCTGTAGCTTCGGTAGGTTCGGTCATTTGCAGGATAACAATGCGGTTTTGTAGCTGCTGTTGCCATTTTGAGTTGGCACTTGCTCTGTCGCAGCCGGCCAATTGGCTGAGGGGGATCAAAGGTAGCCCGGGCTGTGTATCAAACTGATACTTAGGATAGGAAAAGCGCACCCGCTTGCAGGGAATATCATTGCAGGTTTCCGAATAATGGTAATCGGCAAGCGAGGAGGTGTGCCGGGTGTGGATTTCAGTGACTTTGGGCACGACAGCATTATCAGCCAGATTCATCCAGCGAAAAGAAGCGTTAAAGGTACCTTCGTCGCGTTTGTGTACTGACGCGTCGGCAATCAGTCGGTCAATTTGTTGCTGGTTATTATCCGGCTCGAAAAAATCCAGCGGCAGTAAACTTTCACCGAAAAAATTTTGCAGCAGGCTGGTGGTAACAAACGCATCGTCACCGGCAAATTGAGGTTTTGCCATAAAAAAGCGTTGAAATTGAGTTGCGCTGAGAATGGCAAAGGGCTGTAAATTTGCTGATGGTTGCCAGCGAAATTGATTGGGTAATCCCGGTGCCTGGTAATCTTCTATGCACATGGCGTAACTGGTGCGGTCATCATATTCATATAGCACCGCATCGAGAAACACTGCCGTTGCCCCCATTTCCAACGCTCGTTGCGCCGCCAGCGCATACAGTGGCAACGCCTGACGGCGACTGATAAAGCCCGGAACGCCAGGGTCCAATGCGATCACAGCGACATGCTGCCAGACACTTCTTGGGGTTTGCACAATGGCAGCATCGTGAAAAAAGGAATCCAGACGCGTTTCCATACGCTGGTCAATCACCAATCCTATAATCAGGGTGAGGAGCAAATAAACACTCAACAACCAGGGTTTCTTGATGGGAACCGGATGGAGAATTGATTGCCGCAAATCTAACACCTTTAACGATAGTGACTTGTCAACGCCATGATGCCTTGGTAAAAATGTGACTTGTGACGTTCTGAACTATGATGAGTGCGTAGCAAGGAACTGCGCAATGCCATTGCTGCCTAGTTTGAAATGGTTTTTGCTCAGATACAACCGTAAACAGAACCACCTATAAAATTAGCAGATTATGAAACCATTATCTTATCAATCGAAACTGAAAACGGTGGATGTTATCCAGCGACTGGATTTCTTTCAGGGTATTTCAAAATTTGATATTGCCAGTCTAACCAAGTCAGAGCAGTTGTTTTGGTTGGCAGCGCAAGATGAAGTGATTATGCAGGCGGGAGAGCCTGATGATAAAAGCTTTTACCTAGTGTTGTCGGGTACCCTGGACGTGTACGACAAAAAACGCAATTTTATCCGGGAATTGAAAGGTGGTAGTTTTTTAGGTGAAATTGGTTTTATTTTGGGGGAAGCGCGCACAGCCACTGTGATTGTGCACGAAGACAGTATTTTGATGCGCATTACTCAGCAGGAAATGAACCGTTTTCCGCTCGGCATGAAAGACAAGATCAAAGACAAGATCATCGAGGGGTTGGCGGCCAGAGTGCTGTCGCTGAATAAAACCTGTGCCATGTTGTATGACAACATTCGCAAAGGTACCTGAGTTTTCATTTTTTCCGTTGTTTCATTTTAGGATTATCACGTGGATTTTATTTGGATCTTCTTCGCGTTCGCCTGTGGTCTGGCTTGCAGACTGGTTAATTTACCGCCGCTGATTGGGTTTCTGGCGGCAGGCTTTTTACTCAATGGCATGGGCGTAGAGCCTGCTGAGAGCCTGGATGTACTGGCAAATTTGGGTATTACCCTGATGCTCTTTACCATTGGCCTGAAACTCAATATCAAGCAGTTGTTTAAGCCCGAGGTGTGGGGCGGTACGGCCGGACCTATGGTGTTGTGGATTAGCCTGTTTTCACTGTTCAGTATGCTTTATGCCACGCTGGGTCTGAGTTATTTTGCCGATCTGGACTGGCAAACGGCCAGCCTGCTGGGGTTTGCATTGAGTTTTAGCAGTACCGTTTGCATTGTCAAAATACTGGAAGAAGGCGGCGAAATGAAAACCCGTCACGGCAAGCTGGCGATTGGTATTCTGGTAATGCAGGACATTCTGGCGGTGGTGTTTTTGGTGGTGGCGACCGGCAAAATCCCGACCATTTATGCGTTGGGCTTGTTTGCCTTGCCATTGCTCAAACCAGTGTTAGACAAGCTGATCAAAGCCGCCGGACATGGTGAGTTGTTGCCCCTTACCGGTTTTTTTCTGGCGCTGGGCGGTTACGAATTGTTTACTCTGGTCGGGGTAAAAGGCGACCTTGGCGCCCTGATTTTCGGATTGCTGCTAAGCAGTCATAGCAAGGCTTCAGAATTGTCAAAAGCCTTACTGGGCTTCAAAGATATGTTTCTTATCGGGTTCTTTTTATCTATCGGATTTACGGCGTTGCCAACCCTGGAAATGGTGACTATGGCACTGTTTATGTGCATTTTGATTCCCTGTAAGTTCCTGTTTTTCTTTTATTTGTTAACCCGGTTACGCCTGCGCGGCCGTACCTCTTTTTTAAGCAGTTTGTCATTGAGTAACTACAGCGAATTTGGCCTGATTGTGGTGGCGCTGGCTGTGGCGAATGGCTGGTTAGCAGAGGAATGGTTAGTGATTTTGGCTATTGCGGTCTCTATTAGTTTTGTCTTCAGCAGTGTCTTGTATCGCAAGGCGCATCGCATTTATACCCACAAAAAAGACTGGATCAATCGACTTGAACGAAGCCCGCGTTTGCCCGAAGACTTTTATGCTCAACCTGACCAGGCACAAATACTGGTGGTGGGTATGGGCCGCGTAGGCAAGGGCAGTTATTTAGCGTTGAGACAGAGTTTTGGTGACAAAGTATGGGGTATTGATGCGGAAAGCGAGCGCATCAGTAAACTCAAGGAAAACCATTACCAGGTGATCTGTGCTGACGCAGAAGATATCGACTTTTGGGAGTCTATTGAGTTGCACAAGATTCGTCTGGTGATGTTAGCCTTACCTTCTTCAGATGACATCCTCAATATTACCGAACAACTGAAAGTCGCAGGATTTCAGGGCAAGGTAGCCGCCATTGCGCGCTACAGTGATGACCGCAAACACCTCAAGCTATCAGGCGTGGATCACGTCTTTAATTTCTATTCTGAAGCCGGTGCTGGTTTTGCCGAAGAGAGTATGCGCATTATTGAGCCCGCTTCTTCGGCCTGATTCGGCAGCACTTAGCCTAATGTATGCTCGCTCTGCGAGAAAGGGGCCTTCGGTTTTAATGTAGGTCGCTGAATACTTCTGGATAAAACGCCCTGTGTGGAGTCACATGCTGGGTGTTGTGGGTTTGGAGGCTAGATACCAGCGGCTACCCGATTAGGCGACGTTGGCAAAGCCTTTACCGGAAGTTGCTGGAGGAAGTTCTTTGCCGTCGGCTTTATAAATTGAAATGGTTTCTTCAACAATGCTACAAAGCTCGTGAAATACTGATTCTTCATCATCTCCATGACAACCTGCAATGAAAAGGCCTGGGCTGGAGCCAACGTAACACTGATCTTCTTCAGACCACTCAACGATTTTTATGTATCGCGCGCTATCTTTCATTGTTGCGATTCCTCTATAGCTTTTTTCACAGCCTTTATTTGATAAATCTTAGCATCATCTCCGGCTTTACCGGAAATTAACGCTAAAGAAGACAGCCATCATAACTGTACTTCAGTACAGTTTCCGACCTCCCTAATTTGTGCAAAATAGAAGCTTTATTCAACAGACTCAGGAAGAGTTAACATGCCAAAAGCCAGGAAGGCACAAATCTGTCTTGAAGATACACCCTATTACCACTGTGTTTCCCGCTGTGTGCGCAGAGCATTTTTATGCGGCGAAGACAAACAAACCGGGGTCAGCTATGAACACCGCCGTCAATGGGTTGAAGACCGTATTCACTTTCTGTCTCAGATATTTGCCATTGATGTTTGTGCCTATGCAGTAATGAGCAACCACACCCACCTGGTATTGCACATTCACAAAGATTTATCTGACAGTTGGGATACTGAAGAAGTGATTCGCCGCTGGCACAGGCTTAGTAATGGTACGTTACTCAGTCACCAGTACCTGAATCCTGAACAACGAAAGCAGATACATGAGTCTCAGCTTTTCACCATTGAGGAAACCGCCGATATATGGCGGAAGCGGCTGACGGATATCAGCTGGTTTATGCGCTATTTGAATGAATACATAGCCAGAGAGGCCAACAAGGAAGATAAATGTAGCGGTAGATTCTGGGAAGGAAGATTTAAATCACAGGCGTTACTGGATGAAGCCGCACTTGCCGCCTGCATGGCCTATGTAGATTTAAACCCCATCAGAGCCGGTATGGCTAATACACCAGAGCAATCTGACCACACCAGTATTCAGTATCGCATCAATGCCGCCAAAGCAGGTAAAACACCTAAATACCTGACACCTTTTGCCGGCAATATCAAAGAGGGTATGCCCCATGGTTTGCCCTTTCATTTATTCGACTACATGGAGCTGGTCGATATCACGGGCAGAGCTATCTTACCCAATAAACGAGGCGCAATTGAAGAATCAACGCCTGTGATAATGGAACGTCTTAACCTCAAACCTGAGCAATGGCAGGAACTAGCCACTCAATTTGAAGACTGTTTTCATCATGCTGCAGGCAGTGAATCTTATCTTGAAGCCTATCGGCATCGACACAACTTAAAACGACTCAGGGATAAAAACACCGCTATCCGATTATTTGGCTGACAATCACTTCCTTAATGCCAACTAAAAGTATAATTGCCGCAAGGTAAGGCGGGCACCTACCTGTATCTTTTTGAAGTTGTAATTTCCCACCCAGAAAGCACTATTTAAGAGTCTGAATCCGCTCTCTGATGTGTATCTTCCCAGAAATTTAGAAAAAACTAATGGCGAGATCTGAGATTTGAAAAAAGAAAGCTGAATGAATTTTAAAGTGGATGTCTTTTTATCCTGGGCGTGGATCACGTCTTTAATTTCTACTCTGAAGCCGGTGCTGGTTTTGCCGAAGAGAGTATGCGCATTATTGAGCCCGCTTCTTCGGCCTGATTCGGCAGCACTTAGCCTAATGTGTTCTCGCTCTGCGAGAAAGGGGCCTTCTGTTTTAATGTAGGTCGCTGAATACTTCTGGATAAAACGCCCTCTGTGGAGTCACATGCTGGGTGGTGTGGGTTTGGAGGCTAGATAGCAG
>NZ_JAJEWQ010000009.1 GCF_020687805.1 Planctobacterium marinum
AAATTTTTTGGGTCGACATCAAAATCAATCGATGCCCACACAGATTGTCTTATTGCTGATTGTTAAAGAACGTTTGCCTGAGTCTCTCCTCAAGCGGGATGCGCATTCTACACTTCCCGTTTGGCTTGTCAACATGTTATTTGAATTTATTTTTTCAGGTAACTTGTTGTAGCCCGCTTACTTAAAGGCCTGTAGAGTTTTCGCTCAATTCAGTTTTACACCTTAAGAAGCCGCTTGTAAGATTGTCTCCCCAAGCGAGGCGCGCATTCTACAGACATGATTTACACCGTCAATACTTTATTGCAAATAATTGCCAAATTTAATTCAGTTGCTGATTTTTCAGTCTGATCGGGTGAAATTAAGGCAGAATGATAAGAATACCCGCGATAATTACTTCACTCACCGCCGAATAATAGACAACCGTCAGGCAGTATTCACTTAGCAATTAGTCGTAGATAGTTACTAGTGAGTGAACCGTGATTTTAGAATCAGCCATTGGCTAATTAACTGAAGGATTGTGTTTAGTCAGATATTGGTTACTATTGTTACTGGGTAATTGATGTTTACACAACATTAACACTAACAAAGTCATTTACCCTGACAAATTACAATAATTATAGTTAAAGGATATCTCATGCCATTTTTCTTACCAAGCCTGGCGATTGGCGCAATTGTCGGTGTTGCAGGCTACTTTCTATTAGATTTCGGTCTTCTTGCCATCAACTCCCCTTTCGCCTTTCTACTAGGGTCCATCATTACTGCATTAATTCTTTCTTTTATGTCCGGTACTTCAGCGAGCAACCAGGACGATAGCGACGCAGATTCAGAAGTAGCGACGTTATATGTTGGAAATCTGCCATACCGCGTCAACGAACAAACCGTTAAGGACTATTTCGATAAAGTAACCAACGTAAATTCGGTGCGCTTACTTCGCGATCGCAAAACCGGTAAAAGGAAGGGATTTGGATTCGTTGAAATTCCTGCGAACGATGTAGACAAGGTTGTCAAAAAACTAAACGACAGCGAGTTTGAAGATCGTACCCTGAAGGTACGAATCGCTAAAGATCGAAATGATAAAGAGGAATAACACTTTTTATCAGCATTAATATAAAGAAAAGCGCCCCCCGGCGCTTTTCTTTATTCTGAAGCTCTATTCACATCAGCGGCTTTTGCCTGATTTTCTTTTTCTGATAATCCATTCAGCAAGCGCTGATTAAATTCCTGAAAACGGTTAAAGGCTTCCAGCAGTTCCGGGGTCTTAATATTTTCAACTTCACTAATAAGCCCATTAACCAGTTCATCAAAGGTATTTCGTTGTCCAAACAACTCATCATTCTGATCCAATGTATCCAATAAATTATCAAGATATTGGGAGATGGTTTTGATTGCAGGTTTATCTGACTGGTTATCTTCGTCTTTATAATTTGAAACCTGTTCATAGCGCTGCACGGTTTCCAACTTTTCAGTGCGTGACAATTCCAGCGCAAACCCGGCAATTTGAGAATCATCCAGACCGATTTCACTGGCCTGATTAAATGCCTTTTGAATATCGCCATTAAAAAACTCATCCACCAGACCCGATGTCTGTTCTACAAATTCGGCGATATCTTCCAGTTCTTCGGCACTCAACTCACCTTTCACCGAAAAACTAAAGCGCTCAGCCTGAATAAATTCATATGATTGCTGGGCACCAGCAGTCAGTTCAGAATTCCCGCCTTGTTGCTGTTCAGATTGTTGTTTGATAAACACTTCTTGTTGCGCTCTAAAGCGCTGAATAGTCTCGAAGGAAATCTGGACTTCATCGCCATCGCGGGTAGTCAGCGTTAGTTCACTACTATTTTGTTGTTCAGCCGATACACTCTGTTGGGCTGTAACGGACTCTGCCTCTGCTTCACCAAAATATTCTTCACGTAATTCATCTAAACCTTTGGTTATCGCTTTAAGACTATTGGTTATGCCTTCGTCCAGTTCTTCATTCATAAATGCAGCCAGGTCTTTTCTGGCCTGAGAAATGCCTTTTTCTACGCCTTTTTTGGCTTGCTCAAACATTTCGGTCAGCTTTTCATCATCGGCACCATTTTGCTTAGCCAGTTTCAATGCGCCACCAATGAATGTCAGTACATTTTCTGCAACTTCTTCAAAGTCAAAAGGCTTATTCTGAGGCCGGGGTTTTAAACCTGCCAATAACTCCTGCTGGCCTGAAAAGACAATTGTCTGATCAAAGTTAGTCTGCAAAATACGTGATGCCGCAACTGACTTAGCATTATTACTCAAGGAGACCTGTTCAGCCGCCAATTCCTTTAAAGCCTGATTTTCTCCCGCTGTTGCCAGCTTATCAGGCGTTACCTTTTTATTTTCCACCGGGGCCTTTTCAGAACCAGTGGATTTGATATCACCTAAGTTCATGACACTTTCCTCATTTAACCTCATCCCTTTTATCGGCTTCCTCTGATTAGATTTTAGTCGCTAATTAAAAGAAAGGCACAGGCAGAGGTGAACAAGGTAAAAATATGGTAGTATGCGCGGCTATTTCAATTTTATTTATCAATTTCCCGGCGACGACTTTCTATGCAGCAGATTCCCAGTGATCCTGATGTTTATCAGACACAACTTTTAGAAAAGCAAAAAAGACTCAGTGAACTCTTCAGTCCTTTTTTCGACGGAGAACTGGCCGTTTTCGAATCCCCTTTGCAACACTACCGCTCCAGAGCAGAGTTTAGGGTGTGGCATGAAAACGATGACCTGTATCACATCATGTTTGACCAGAATACTAAGGAAAAATACAGAGTTGATCAGTTTCCGGTAGCAATCGAAACCATTAACGAGTTGATGGTGTCGCTGTTATTGCCTATTAGGGAAAACCCAATACTCAGACGCAAGCTGTTTCAAATCGATTATTTAAGTGGTTTGAGTGGCGATACGGTGATTTCGTTATTGTACCACCGTCAGCTTGACGAAAGCTGGGAAGCAGAAATAGCAAAATTAAAAGCGAAACTTAGCACAGCACACCAGGTTAATTTCGTTGGCCGGGCCAAAAAACAAAAGCTGATAAAAGATCAGGATTTCATTACTGAGTCTTTAAAGGTATTCGATAATGAATATCAGTTTATGCATGTTGAAAACAGCTTTACCCAGCCCAATCCCTACGTAAATCAATCAATGATTGAATGGTGTATTGACAATACCCGTGACAGAAAGTCTGGCGATCTGCTGGAGTTTTATTGCGGTGCAGGAAACTTCTCAATACCGTTAGCGCAAAACTTTCGCAAAGTCGTCGGTACCGAGATTTCCAGAACATCGGTAGCTGCAGCAAACCACAACATTAAGCTTAACGGCGTGGACAACGTCTTTATCGCTCGTATGTCCAGTGAAGAATTTACCCAATACTATCAGACAGGCGAGGGCAAAAAGCGGCTTGAAGGAGCCGGGTTAGAAGACCTGGCAATCTCCACGGTGTTGGTAGATCCTCCCCGTGCCGGAATCGATGATGATACCCTTGAGTTGATTCGCGCATATGATGAGATCATTTACATTTCCTGTAACCCGGAAACCCTGATTGAAAATGTCACTACGCTCAGTTCCAGCCATAGCGTGGAAGAATTAGCGTTGTTTGACCAGTTTCCTTATACCCATCACATAGAATCCGGTGTCATTCTCAGAAAAAAATAGCGTACAGTTGTGCGCTACTCACTGTGATCTGAGCGTGCAAACCGCAACGCGCCAATGGCAATAAAACGCAATTGCTTTTCCACTCTTCTGGCCAAAAACAACTTCTGTTCGGCTGTCGCATCAATGGCCTCGGCACCGGCACTAAACACAATACGTACCATGGCTTCAGCCTGAAGCCCTGACATTTCACGACTCATTTTGGTGGTGGCCACCGTGTAATCCGTTAACTCCTCAACAAAATGAGCTATCTCTCTTTGTACTGCCGCCCTGAATGCCTGTGACGTACCGGTATGCTCACGCAGGAGCAGCCTGAAAACATTGCTGTTGGCAGACACGTACTCCATAAAGGTGGCTACCGAGGTTTGAATAACACTGCCGCCCGATTCTATGCGAATACGCGCCTGACGCATCAGTTGCCTCAACGCTAACCCGGCTTCATCCACCAGGGTTAAACCCAATTCGTCAATGTCGGTAAAATGGCGATAAAAAGACGTTGGCGCAATGCCGGCTTTACGCGCCACTTCACGCAAGCTGATACTGGAGAGACCTCGTTGTTCATCCATGATGGAAAACGCTGCATCAATAATGGCTCTGCGCGTTTTTAACTTTTGTTCCTTACGATTCAATCGACTTCCCCGAATTAGATCTGCAATGGGTTAACGGTTTCAGGTTGCCAATATTAGTTGAAGACACTAAAATTAGCGAACACTTGTAAGCTAAACTTTGAAAATGACTAAACCACCTCTTATTCTCGTAAACCTATTATTCTTTATTTTTACCGCCGCCGTCGCAATTTTTGTGGTGCCAATCGAAGCGTATTTTAACAGTTTTGACTGGAAAGAGGTGACTGCTTGTATCGCATTGATTTGGATGTCCGGGATGTCAATCACCGCTGGCTACCATCGCCTTTGGTCTCACAAAGCCTATGAAGCGCATACAATAGTCAAAATCTTTTACGCAATATTCGGAGCGATGGCCGTACAGCGCAGTATTCTGCACTGGTGTTCTGATCACCGTATCCATCATCGCCACGTTGACGACAATGACAAAGATCCTTATTCGGCGAACAAAGGATTTTGGTTTTCTCATCTGGGCTGGATGTTGCGTGATTACAAAACGAATCCTTTTGAAGATTATGCCAACTGCCGCGATCTGCAAAAAGACAAGGTGGTTATGTGGCAGCACAATAATTACGGCAAAATTTCGCTGGCCGCCAATATTGGTATCCCGGCGTTGTTAGGCTGGTTAAACGGCGATGTTATTGGCATGCTTTTATTAGCCGGTGTATTGCGCCTGGTGGTAGTGCATCATGTCACCTTTTTCATTAATTCGTTGGCCCACCTTTGGGGAAGACAGCCTTATACAGATCAAAACACTGCAAAAGATAACGACATTCTGGCGTTTTTTACCTTTGGCGAGGGTTACCACAATTTCCATCATATTTTTGAATACGACTATCGCAATGGTATTCGGTGGTGGCAATTTGATCCCACCAAGTGGTTAATCAAGGGATTGTCCTGGTTGAAATTAACTTATAATTTACGCCGCTGTCCGGAAGAGCGCATTGAAAAAGCACGTATTGCCATGCAATTGCGTTATGCAACCCAAAAAACTCTGAGTTTGTCGCCCCCGAATAAAGAAGAAATTTTAGGTAAGCTTCAGGCGGAATATGATGCGCTGATGGTGAAGATGACAGAATTCTACCAGGCCAGAAAGTCTTTTATGGATCTGAAGAAACAAGCGCTTATCCAGTCTTATGAGGGTTTGGAAATACGCTATAAATACAAAGAACTAAAAGCCTCTTTGGAAGTGCAAAAGAATAAATGGCTGGATCTAAGCCGAATGCCCCTTCAGTATGCCTGAATCCTCCGGGCCGTTGCACAAACGGCCCATACTTAGCTATGATTGTCGATAAGCGCTTGAATTGGAGACAAAAATGGCTAAACGAGCAAGTCGAAAAAGAGTACCCACCAAACCCAAATATCAATTTGATGCCATAGTTATTGGAACTGGTCCTGGCGGTGAGGGTGTCGCCATGCAATTAGCCAAAGCAGGTAAGAAAGTTGCGGTTATCGAAAAATATGAAATGGTGGGCGGCGGCTGTACTCACTGGGGCACCATACCTTCCAAAGCGCTAAGACATTCTGTGAGTCGTCTGATCGAATTTAACGGAAACCCACTGTACAATGACGGTGAAAAAGCCCACCATCTGACCTTCGAACAAATCCTCAATCACGCGACGTCAGTCATTCGCAAACAAACCCAATTGCGAAGAGGCTTTTATGAACGAAACCGGGTCACAGTGTTGCACGGTGAAGCTTCTTTTGTTGATCAGCACACGCTCAGGATTAATCACGATGACGGCTCAGTGGAAACACTGACAGCTGAACAGTTCGCGATTGCTACCGGCTCACGTCCGTATACACCGGTTGATGTCGATTTCAATCACCCACGTATTTACAACAGTGACACCATTCTTTCTTTAAACCATGACCCCAGCAATATTATTATCTATGGCGCCGGGGTAATTGGTACCGAATATGCCAGCATATTTCGGGGGATGAATGTCAAAGTCGACCTGGTGAATATGCGCGAAAGATTATTGTCGTTTTTGGATGCTGAAATCTCCGATTCCATCAGCTATCACCTCTGGAACAGCGGCATCGTAATTCGCCACAACGAACAATACCAGGCAATTGAAGGGCGAGAAGACGGTGTTGTATTGCACTTACAGTCTGGTAAAAAAATGAAAGCGGATTGTTTATTGTTTGCCAATGGTCGAACAGGTAACACCGATATGCTGAATCTGGACGCCGTAGGATTGAAAGCAGATGGGCGAGGCCAATTGAGTGTTGACGCCAATTATAAAACCGAAATAGACAATATATACGCGGTGGGTGATGTGATCGGCTACCCCAGCCTGGCCTCCGCAGCATACAATCAGGGCAGATTTGCGGGCGAAGCCATGTTAAAAGGTGAGAGCCACTCCACCCTGGTAGAAGACATTCCAACGGGAATTTATACCATTCCGGAAATATCCTCTGTAGGCAAAACAGAACAGGAACTGACAGCCCTAAAAATTCCTTATGAAGTTGGCAGAGCACAGTTTAAACATCTTGCCAGAGCGCAGATCGCCCACAGTCTGGTGGGTGGATTAAAAATTATTTTTCACAGAGAAACAAAAGAAGTGCTGGGGATTCATTGTTTTGGAGAAAGGGCTTCTGAGATTGTCCATATCGGACAAGCAATTATGCAGCAAGGAGGTAGTGCCAACAACATTGAATATTTTGTTAACACTACCTTTAACTATCCCACAATGGCTGAAGCCTATCGGGTCGCTGCAATCAATGGATTAAACCGACTTTTCACCTGATGGCTGTTCGGCTTGCTCTGATTGCTGCTGCACCAGAGCACCACTGGCTTTATCGTCGTCATGAGCGATAATGTGGATTTCCATTAGTTCTGGATAAAATTGCATGGTGGCCATTGCATTGCCGCCAAGCTCTCCCATTTCAGAGTGAAAGCTCACCTGGAAATCTTTAAATTGAACATTGTTTTCGATTGTCTGAGACAAACATTCAGCGTTCAGCGTTAGCTCTTTCGACTCAACGCATTTAAACAAGTTGTTGTTGCTCGGCTCAGCCTCGGCAAATGACAATGTACTAACGAAACTTAATGCTAAAATAAGCATGGATTTGCGCATCTTTACCTCCGGAATAAGTGCCAATCTTGATATTAGCGTAACACATCCAATTATCAATGTAACCGTTTTTGATTATATTCTTTTTTTATATGACTAGTTTAAAACAGAGAATAAGTGAATGTAAGCTGTGTGAAGCATGTCTTCCCTACCCTGCCAAACCCATTTTTCAGTTCAGCTCCAAGGCAAAACTGATCATTATTGGACAGGCTCCGGGTAAACAAGCCCATGACAGCGGCACCCCGTGGAACGACCAATCAGGGCAACGTTTAAGAGCCTGGCTGAGTATAAGTAATACTTTGTTTTACAACGAAAATGTTGTTGCTTTGGTGCCAATGGGTTTCTGTTTTCCGGGTAGCGGAAAAAGCGGTGATTTACCGCCCAGAAAAGAATGCGCACCGACCTGGCATCCGCTTTTGCTTTCGTTTTTTTCAAACCAGGTACCACGATTATTAGTTGGCAGTTACGCGCAAAACTACTACCTGAACGACAAACGCTCACTAACTGAACGTTGCAAAAACTGGCGAGACTATGGTGAAAATACGCTGCCGTTACCTCATCCATCTCCCAGAAACAATATTTGGATAAAGAAAAACCCCTGGTTTGAAGCAGAGGTTTTACCTGAATATCAACGTATTGTTAGTTCAATTCTCAGTCAGTGCTAAGGATTGTATTTGGATAAGAACTCAATAAGATCATCATAGGGCATGGGCTTAGCGAACAAATAGCCCTGGGCTTCATCACAACCAAGATCCAGCATGTATTTTGCCTGCTCTCGTTTTTCCACGCCCTCGGCGATTGTTTTGAGTCCCAGCTTTTGGCCCAGTGTTACGATAGTCTCTGCAATAAATGCCTGCTTTCCGGGCTCCACTTCTTTCACAAACGCCCGATCAACTTTCAGTCTGTCTAACGGAAGCTGCTGTAAATAACTCATTGAAGAAAATCCGGTACCAAAGTCATCAATCGCGATTTGAATGCCATTGCTCTTCAGGTCTTTCAGTGATTCGACCACCACCTGAGGATCATCCATAACCAGACTCTCGGTAATCTCCAGTTCCAGATTTCGAGGTTGAATCTCTAACTTATCTAAGGTGGATTTTATCAATGGGACAAATTTTGGATCCCGGAACTGCGGCATAGAAATATTGACCGCCACTCGGAGATCTTTATACCCCAATGTTTCCAACTCTTTTAACTTTTCGCAGGATTCCAACAAGACCCATTCACCAATTTCGATGATTAGGCCAGAGTATTCTGCCAATGGCACGAAAACCGCCGGTGAGACGTAACCACCTTCTCTCGAAGGCCAGCGCAGTAAAGCTTCCATCCCCACCACTTTTTCCGTTTTCAGATCGATCTGAGGTTGGAACCAAACCTGAAGTTTACGCTCAGCAAAATCAGCGCGTAACTGTCTAATCATACCCAAACGCCAGGTGGTTTTTTCCTCCATTTCCGGCGCGTAATACTCATAGTTGGTGGTGATATTTTTCTTGGCGCGGTTAAGCGCAATATTGGTTTGTTTTAACAGGTTAATACCACTGGCTGATTCCAGTAATCGGGTCAGTCCTACCGTGATATTTACCGGTAAGGTGTGATCTCCGGCCTTAAAGGGCGTGGAAAAGGCTGCGTCTATGGTTTTCGGCGTTATGTTGGTACTGTTGCCAATTACGCCAAACACATCCGCGCCAATTCTGGCCATCATACAGGTGTCGCCAAAGCGCTCCATCAACCGCTCAGCAACAGCAATCAGCAGGTTGTTACCTACCTCTTGCCCCAGCCCATCATTAATATCAGAAAAATGACTGATATCAATTAACGCGATCACTTCCGCGTCAAAATCGTTGTCCATGCGGTTGAGCTCATCAAGCATATTAATGAACTCATTCCGGTTAGGGAGTCTGGTTAAATAATCTCTGAACGCAGCATTGCGCAATTGGTGGAACAGATTCACATTTTCATAGCCCACAGAAACACTGGACAAGAAAACTTCCAACAACTGTTTATTTACCTCACTGATTTCGCTGCCAGCCTGAATGTAAACCGCAGCTTCGTAACCAGAACTGTCCATGTATAGAACCGAGAAATCTTCACCAAATATGTGGCTCTTATTTTGCAAACATTGGGTGACATGCATCACTATCTTATCGTTGTGAATGCTTTCCAGTCGCTCATTGATAAAGGTGGCAAAGTCTCCCGCTGCACCCAGCACGTATACACCGTCTTCGTCTTTATCCAGCACAGAGCCAGCCCGGGCACATAACACGCCTCCGGCTTCCAGCCCAATTAACGAGCTAATTTGTTCGACCACGCCTTCGCAGAAGCCTTTTACTGAGTGTTCTTCAAGTAAATTAGCCGCAGAGCCGATGATTTTTTCCAGGCCTTTACGACTTTGATTAATGGTGAGTATTTGTTGGTAAGAACGCAACGATGCGATGATCGTGGTTACCAGCTTGCTACGGGTTAATTCCGTTTTAGTTTTATAATCGTTGATGTCATATTCTTTAATGACACTCTCTTCCGGAGCATAGCCTGGTTGGCCGGTTCTTAAGATAATCCGGGGTTCTTCAAGATGCATGTCTTCCCGCATCTTTTTGGCCACCTGCAATCCTGAATCGTCTGACTCCATCACGACATCAAGCAACAAAACTGCGATTTCACTGCCTTTTTCGCTCAAAAACTTTAACGCTTCTTCGCCAGAGTAGGCATGGTGAAAACACAAACCTTTGCCATTAAGCACTAAATCAGACAGTGTCAGTCGGGTTACTGAATGAATTTCCTCATCATCATCAACAACCAACACATGCCAAACTCCGGACACCCCGGATGACGCTTCAAGCTCGGCGTCTTCTTCGTCCAGGAAGATTAACTCATCATTCTCGTAATCAGTGGGACACATCAAATTCTTCACTAAATATTATTATAGTAAGCCTGATTTTAACCAGCTCTCCTTGCACTACCGTTCTGAAGAGCTTCGCAGAACTCTGCTTTTTAGATCATATTGAACTTATCTTAGCCTAAACTTGAAAAAAGAGAAGCATCTATTCCAACTGAATTGTGTGATTTCATCAGAATGACTTCGAGATTCATTGAATTTAACCGGAATACAGGGTACAAAGTTGCTGCTGTTCCCTAGAATTTTTTGACGATTACGCAGCTAAACAACCAGCGAATAATTGGTTTAGTACAATCCAAGCAACGCAGTAAGAACTCATGACCGATATCAGAAGTGTTACCAGTGGCACACAGACACCGGCATCAACCATCAAAAAAAGCACCAGCGTCAGCAAAGAAGCGACTGACACTGCCACACCGCCCACCAAAGAGCCTAAACATACGCAACCGGTGACGTCCCGTATCCATAATTGGTTTGCGCAGGCTGGTGTCAACGCCAAAAAAAATGAGGGTTTTGAGCGAGATATTCATAAAAAAACAGAAAGACGCAGAGTTATTTCGGAACAGCGTAAACTGCAAAACCTTGAAAACGTCATGGAGAAGGCTCTGGAGTTTTGCCCCGATTCTGAAACCGCAGAAAGTATTGATCCAGACTGGTTTTTTAGCTTTGTGAACATGGCCGAAGATATTTATTCCTCTACGATGCAGGAAATCTGGGGCAAGATATTTGCAGTTGAAGTGAGTACCCCGGGTACATTTTCTATCAGAACCTTACGCACACTGAAAGAACTGACGCAACGTGACGCCAAAATGTTCCAGGCAGCGGTCAGTATGGCCTCCAGGAAAAAAGGGGAGTACAGCCCTAAAATACTGTACGGCTACTACCAAAAGCCCTCATTTATGCGCTTTCTTAAGTTGCACAAGAATCATCAGTTAAATCTGGCTGAATTTGGTCTGCCGTACCCGGATATACTGTCGCTGATGGATGCCGGGTTAATATATAATTCAGAAATCGAGTCAGGTGAGCTCTCAACTCACTCCAGATCAGAGTGGCGTTTAGGTAGTTCGGTTATTCATCTCTCACCCAAACGCAGCAGCCTGTTTTTAAATTACTATAAATTCACCCCTACTGGGGCAGAACTCAGCAAGCTGGTTTCAAGCGATATCAATCAACACTATGTGGAAAAGCTGAAATCCTTTTTGTCAGCCGACTTTGAGGTGGTTTAGGCATCATCGCCAGAGTACAGCGCTACCTGTAAGACTAGATACCATCACCAAATTCATGCAAACCACACTCTCTTTTTAAGCCAAAGAAACGCGTGTCTTGCTCGCTCATGCCCGCTTCTAGCGGTCTTGTAGTATGCCAGTCGCCTACTGACACATAGCCTTGTTCCCAAAGGGGGTGATAAGGCAGATTGTGTTCTTCAAGAAAATAATGAACATCTTTATTGGTCCAGTCCAGGATTGGATAAACCTTAAATTTATTATCAACCACCTGAAGCACTGACAAGGTATTGCGTTGATCTGATTGCGTGCGACGCAATCCGGCAAACCAGCTCTGAATTTGCAGCTCTTCCTGCGCATTGCGCATCGGTGTCACTTTATTCATGTGGTTATATTTAGCTAAACCTTCTTCACCTTTTTCCCACAACTTGCCAAAACGCGCTTCCTGCCAGGCAGGTGACAGATTGGCGCGATAGGTTTTTAAATTTAACCCTAAGCGCTCCGTCAGCTCATCGGCGAACTGATAGGTCTCCGGAAACAGATAGCCGGTATCCGTAAATACCACCGGAATATCCGGCATTTGCTCGGTCACCAGCTTCAACATAACCGCCGCCTGGATGCCAAAACTCGAAGACACCATAAAGTTTTGCGGCAGATGCGTTGCAGCCCATTGAATTCTTTCCTGCGCAGTGGAGCTCTCCAGCATACTATTGAGATCCTGCAATTGTTCCCTGGAAACATCAGCAGGATTCAATTTGTTACCCGGGAGATCTGCAACCGGATTGAGTGCAGCATTAATCATAAAAGTCTCTCGCTGAATCAATTACGGGTTTGATTACATCAACCCGAATGAGGAAGTCACCAAAGCGTTCATCCGCATTTCGCTCAGTAGCCCAACGTCCAACCAACTCATCCAAATCGGCAAATATTTCATCTTCAGAAATGTTTTCTTTATACATCCGTGGGATACGGGTACCGGTATAATCACCGCCTAAATGCAGGTTGTACTTACCCGGCCCTTTCCCGACCAGGCCAATCTCCGCCAACATGGCACGACCACAGCCATTCGGGCAGCCGGTGATACGGAAAATTATTTCTTCTTCTGCAATGCCGTGTTTCGTTAAGATGGCTTCCAGACGATTAACGGCTTCCGGCAAATAGCGCTCTGCTTCTGCCATCGCTAAGGGGCATGTTGGCAGTGACACACAGGCCATAGAGGCTTTTTGCTGCGCAGATACGTCATCTTTGAGCAAACCGTGCTGGCGAGCCAATTGTTCAATGGCGGCCTTGTCTTCGGTTGCAACACCGGCAATGATCAGGTTTTGATTGGCGGTCAGTCGGAAATCACCTTTGTGGATTTTCGCAATTTCTGCGCAACCCGTTTTTAACGTGGCATTGTCAAAATCCAGAATACGGCCATTTTCGATGAAAACCGTCAAATGGTGTTTGCCATCGATACCTTCAACCCAACCGATACGATCACCACGGGCAGTGAACTCAAACGGTTTAGCTTCAGCGAAGCTGACACCGGAGCGACGTTCCACTTCAGCTTTAAACACATCGACACCAACGGCCTCAAGTGTATATTTAGTTTTGGCATTTTTACGCTGACTTCGGTTACCCCAGTCACGCTGTGTGGTAACAACCGCTTCTGCAACTTTCAAAGTATCTTCTTTGGCGATATAGCCAAAATTGTCTGCCTTGCGTGGATAGGTTTCCGTGTCACCATGGGTCATCGCGAGGCCGCCACCCACCAGCACGTTAAAGCCCACCAATTTGCCATTTTCGGCAATAGCGATAAAGCTCAGATCGTTGGCATGAACATCCACATCGTTTTGTGGCGGAATAGCCACGGTAGTTTTGAACTTTCTGGGCAGATACTTTTCTCCCAGGATCGGCTCTTCATCTGTGGTTTCCAGCTTTTCCCCGTCCAACCAAATTTCGGCGTAGGCGCGCGTTTTCGGAAGTAAGTGTTCACTAATCTTTTTAGCCCACTCATAGGCTTCCTGATGCAATTCAGATTGATACGGATTCGAAGTACATAGTACATTCCGATTCACATCCCCCGCCGTCGCGATGGAATCAATACCTACCTTGTTTAGCGTCTGATGCATCAGCTTAATATTAGGCTTAAGCACACCGTGAAACTGAAAAGTCTGCCTGGTGGTCAGTCGAATACTGCCATACAAAGAATACTCATCGGCAAACTTGTCAATGGCCAACCATTGTTCAGGATTGATGATGCCGCCTGGCAAACGGGCTCGCAACATCACATTATGCAGCGGCTCCAGTTTTTGTTTTGCACGTTCAGCGCGAATATCACGATCATCTTGCTGATACATACCGTGAAAACGAATTAACTGAAAATTGTCCGGACCAAAGCCACCAGTGACATCATTTTTCAGATCTTCAGCAATAGTGCCACGCAGAAAATTACTTTCACCCTTCATGCGCTCATTGGGTGACGGTTTGCCGTGATTGTTTCCGATACTCATTAATATACGTCCTTCTGATAGCGTTTTGCTCTGCGTAGATCGTTTAAATATTGTTCCGCATCTTCTGCAGATTTACCGCCATGTTCAGCAATAATACTCAGTAGCGCGTCGTTGACGTCTTTGGCCATGTGAGTTGCGTCGCCACAAACATAAAAGTGGGCGCCTTCTTCCAGCCACTGCCACACTTCCTTTCCGTTTTCTAACAAACGATGTTGGACATACACTTTTTCAGCCTGATCCCGGGAAAACGCCAGGCTGATTTTGTCTAATGTGCCTTCGCTCAAAAATCGCTGCCACTCAACCTGGTAGAGGAAATCCTGAGTAAAATGTGGGTTGCCAAAGAACAACCAGTTTTTGCCTTCAGCTTCCTGGGCTTCACGCTCCTGCATAAAGGCTCTGAATGGTGCGATGCCGGTGCCTGGCCCTACCATAATCACGGGCGTATTGGGATCGGTTGGTAAACGGAAGTTAGCGTTTTTCTCAACGTAAACTTTAACCTGCTGACCTTCTTCCAGGCGCGTTCCCAGGTAACCAGAAGCGCCGCCCTGATGGGTAAAACCAAACTTGTCGTACTCTACCAGGGCAACGGTCAGATGCACTTCATCTTCGACTTCCGCCTGGCTACTGGCGATGGAATATAATCGAGGCATCAGTGGTCTCAAGGCGTCCACTAATTGTTGCGCAGTGATCGCAGAAGGGAACTCCTTAACGATATCGACAATTTGTCTGTCGGCCAGATATTCGCGCAGCTGTGCTTTATCGGCCAATAATTCTGCAACTTTTTGATCACCGCTAAATTCCGCGTACTTTTGCACAAACCCGGGATAGCTCTGCGTTAATTCAAGTTTCTCTTGTAAAGCCGATTGCACTGTTAATGTTTCATCTTTGATGGATACTTCTGTATCGGCATCGATATTCAGCGTATTTAAAATATCCGCCACCAGCGCTGCATCGTTTAAAAACCACACTCCCAGTGCGTCACCTGGTTCATACTGAATCCCTGAATCTTCAAGCGAGATTTCGATATGACGTATGTCTTTTACCGAATCGCGGCCGGTAATTTTAAGGCTTTCGACCAGCTCAGCTGGAAAGGGATTTTTCTTGGAGTACTGCTGAGCAGCATCTTGCGTATTATTACCGGCGGCTAACTGCAGACCCGGCATAGGCACAACCGCTGCTGATTTAAAGTCTTCCTGCAACTTGGCTTTGACCTGATTGCTCCACACATCAACGTCTGATTCAAAATCTACGTCACAATCGACCCGTGGTAATAATGCTGTAGCACCCAGTTTGGCCAGGCGCTCATCAAAGTCTTTTGCTGTCTGGCAAAAGAACTCGTAGCTGCTGTCACCTAAGCCCAGAACGGTGTACTTGAGACCGTCGAGTTTAGGCGCCTTTTTGCCGCCTAAAAATTCGTGCAATTGCACGGCATCATCAGGCGCATCACCTTCGCCATGAGTACTGACAACAATAACCACGTGGCTTTCGTTTTTGATATTTTTAGGTTTGTAATCAGCCATGTTTAGCAGCTTAGCGCTTAAACCATCGGCTTTTAATTTGTTGTGGTATTGCTCAGCGACACCTTTGGCATTACCGGTTTGAGAGCCATATAAAATCGTCACGCTTTTATCTGCCACGGCAGCGCCTTGTGGTTGAGGTGCAGCACTCACCTGACCGGCTTGTGCTAAGCCAGCTAAATAGCCGCTTGCCCACAATAATTGTGAAGCGTCCAATCCTGAAGCCGCAGTATTTAATTGCTGCCATTGGTTCTCATCTAATAATGCAACCGGCGAATAGGCCGGATTTCCTGAAGTAGCCATAATAATTATACAAACCTAATAAAACACCATACTAGGTTAGCGTTACTTATTCATAACTTGAAAGAATTAAAGATGATTTTTAATAACCAAAAAGATTAACGAAGCGTGAAAGAATTCGTCAGGTAGGGATCGGCAAATTCATCGGAGCGCTGCCGTGGTTTGTCAGAACAACACAACAGTCTCCGAACTCAGGTTAGCCTCTTGCAAGCAACTCGGACAAATCAATAATAGCGGCATTCGCTCTGGAAATATAGTTAGCCATTACCAGTGAATGGTTAGCCAACACGCCAAATCCACTGCCATTCAAGATCATAGGACTCCAGATAGTTTGTTGCGTTGCTTCTAACTCGCGAATAATCTGCTGCAGACTCACCGTGGCATTTTTATTTTCCAATACATCGGCAAAATCAATTTCTACCGCTTTGAGAAAATGCAACAAGGCCCAACTTGCTCCGCGTGCCTCATAAAAATAGTTGTCCAGCATCCACCAGCTGGTTTTTACCTGTAAACGCCCAGAGGAAGGTGTTGACTGTCGGGCATCGGGGTCTCCGGCCAAATCCGTGTTTATTCGTTCCTGGCCTACACTGGCACTTAACCGTTGAGACAAACTGCCTAAACGCTTTTCAACCTGTTTTAACCATTCCCGCAAATTGTCAGCGCGGGCGTAAAATTGTGCATCGCCGCGATTGGGATCTTGCAAATCCAGCAGATAGTCATTGATAGCATCAAATCCTTCCCGATATTTTGACTCTGCAGACGGCAGTATCCAGTCTCGGTGACTGGTATTAAGTGGCGGTTGAGCTTTTGCCAATGCAGCGTTTTCTATTGATTGTGACTGAGAGCGGCTAAAATCTTTGCGCATTGCCAGAGTTAAATCTCTCACCATTTCCAATGCGCCAAATTCCCATGAAGGCATATCATCCATAAAAACAGAAGGCGGAATCACGTCATTGGACAAATAGCCGCCGGGCTTATCTAACAAAGAACTTCCAACTTTCACCAACGTTGCGGTAAGTGTTGCTCCCGTTACAGAAGAAGCGTTAGGTGATTGTCTGACATCAAAAGTGTCAGGTTCATTACTCCAATAAAAAACCAACAATACGATTATCACTAACAAGGTAGATACTGACGCGATTATCCACCGACGATCCAGTTTTTTGTCCATTCTGCATTCTCCAACTTCAACAGGCACTCTGTTACAGAGTATATATCGCTATCGACTATGATGCCGCTTGTTTACCTCCCCCTGCAACCAAATACAGGATTAGCGCGATAAATAATACCGGCCAAAACAAGCTTAATCCGATAAAAAAGACACCAAACAGTGCCGCACCCAACCCCAAGATTAACGCCCCGATCAGGCTCACCGCCAGCAAAAACCCCATCAGAATTAACGCACCGGCAACGACACAAAATACGATAGCATTGATAAAGGGATCAACAATATAGGCACCATCCAGGTGAAAGATGAACCAATGTTCAGATAATTCACCAAAGACAAAGAAGATCCCCATCAATATTAAAATTGCGATCACAATAGTTTTCATGATGCCTCCTGCGTCCCAGCCTAGCGACTGGGCAATAGTAGTGTAGCGACAATATAAGCAATGAGTATCGCTGGCGGAAAGGCCAGAAATGCCAGCACTGTCGCCAGCCTCACCATCCACGCTTCAACGCCGTAATGATGAGCCACGCCGGCACAAACCCCCATAACCTTTCTGTTAATACGACTCTTATAAATGCGATTTGATTCATAATAATTTTTCATGGCTAGTCTCCACTATCGGTATCAGGCAACATTCTTTTTCAATTCAGCTAATTCCGCTTCGACTTTGTCGTTTGACTCCAGTTGCGCAAACTCGGCATGTAAGGAACTACCTGATTGTGAGGTGAACTCGTAAGCATCTACTTTGGCCTCAAGTTCGTCGATTTTACTTTCGTAACTTTCAAATCGGTGTAGTACATGTTCAACATTGTAAGTTTCCACCTGCTTTTTTACTTCCAAACGGGTTTTGGCATGTTCAAAACGGGTCTGCATGGATTTTCTTTTCGCTTTGGCTTCCGCCAGCTTCGCCACCAGACGAGCACAATCTTCCTGAATTTTTTCCAGGTTCTCTGTCACCTGACTGTTTGCAATAGTGATGTGCTCAATTTCTGATGCCACTTTTTGTTTTTCGATTAAGGCGGCCCTTGCCAGATCTTCCCGGTCACTTTCAATGGCTTTTTGCGCCTTTGCCTGCCAGTCATCCGCTGTTTTGGTAAGGTTGCGCAATTTGCGCTGAATGGTTTTTTGTTCGGCTAAATGTTTGGCGGCGATGGCTCTGATTTCCACCAGGTTTTCCTCCATTTCGGAAATAATCAGAGATAAGAGTTTTTCCGGATCTTCAGCCTTATCCAGCGCTGAATTGATATTGGCTTGTAATATGTCAGACATTCTTGAAAATACACCCATGACAGGTCTCCTTGCTTATTAACTTGTTATTCAACTGTGTTTCGTAATACAGAAATGTATTTACAATCCATGTGCCAGCTTTGAAAAACTTTTAAAGCATTGTTTTTAAAGTGTTTTTTTTGAAAACCACAAAAAACATCGTATTTCATTCAAACAAGCAAAACAAAATTTTAGTGATATTTGTCAACAATGAGTGAGATTCGCCAATGCTTCTTTGGGTCTCTTAAAACAGCTGTCTTAAAAGCACAACGGGCAGTTTTACAAGCGGTTAAAAACACCAGAACAGGCAAGTGAAATTGCTGTGAAAAAATGGAAATGGTTAAGATTGAAACGCAGGAATAAACGAGGGGAATATAAAAAAGAGAATACCAGGAAATGATATTCTCTTTAACACCGCCTTTGGTGCTTATCCGGTCGCATGTTGTGCAACATGCTGACCAGAAAAGCACTTAAACCAAAGGTTAAAACAGGTGCCATTAAAATGGCCAGTAAACTAACAGAAGAAACCATAGCCAGCCCCTATTCGGCGGCTTCAGTGACATCAGATGACGACACAGTACTGTCAAACGTGATCAGCACTTTGGTTTCCACGCCAATATCTTCCAGTTCCACTTTGTGTGAGGTATTTAATATATCGCTGTACACCTCATTTTGCACTTCGTAGCTGGTACTGCTGGTTGCTGAATAGACATAAAAATCTGTCACTTCACTCAATGACACTTCACCGGCAGTCGCTACACCTGAAACCAAAACGCCCGTACCTAAAACCAATAACCCTTTTACTTTGCCTAACATGACCTTTACTCCTGAAACAATGAACCGAACTGATTTACCCAATATGTCGCGTCTTGCGATGAAAAGGTTTTAGCGATACTTGTGCCAAAAATAATAAATTTAATAAGCCTTTGTTTTTAAAAGAAAATAATATTTACAGATATAAAGCACATTGAAGTTGAACTAGTGCTAAAGTCTAATGCCTGGTGAAATTAACCAGGCATGTGGTTAATTTCACCAAGTTAACAGAGTGGGCTTTACAAAGCCGTGCAGGCAACTGACAATATTGTTAAGTTTCCTTAGAAATTACACAACAGATGAAAATAGCGCTTGCGCAAATGCACGTCGTTCCCATGGAACTGGAAAAAAACCTTCAAACTATGTTGCGCATGATTGATGACGCAAAACAGCAACATGCCGATGTCGTGGTTTTTCCGGAGCTGTGTATCAGCGGCTACCTGCTGTCTGATCAGTGGCTTAATCGACAATTTTGTCAGGATCTAATGCAATATAATGAGCGCCTGCTGGAAGCCAGCCGCGGCATAACCCTGATATATGGCAATATTTGCGAAATACCCAGTAATGAGGCCGGTGGATTCCACCCCAACAAAGATGGCCGCAGTCGCCTGTACAATGCCGCCTATGTGATGCACGATGGCGCTTATGCCAAACGACCTGAAAGCACCGAATTTATACTGCCGGAAGGCATTCACCCTAAAGCATTGTTACCCAATTACCGTTTCTTCGATGATCAGAGATACTTTTTCTCTTTAGTGGATGTCGCTCAGGATTTTGCCGTTCCGGTACACACGCTGGCACAACCTTTTGTCATTCCCACAGCCGGTGGCGATGTCAAAATTGGCGTTGAGGTGTGTGAAGATCTCTGGTGCAAGGACTACCGAATCCAGGGCGAAAGTGTCAATGTTTCAAAATATCTGATCCAAAATGGCGCTGAAATGTTAGTCAATATCTCTGCCTCTCCATGGACATTTCACAAAAATGACGCGCGGGACAGACGATTGCAATTCCTCAAAGCGGAAATAGAACAGGCAGATCTGCAGTTTGTGCCTTTTTATTACACCAATAATGTTGGCGCACAAAATAATGGCAAAAACATTATCACCTTTGATGGTGATACCTCCGCCTATAACCACAATGGACAACTGGCGGCCAACAGTGCAAAACCCTTCCGGCAAACCCTGTTATTAGTGGATCACGAAGCGATACATGATATGCGTGTCGGCCGCAGCGAAACCGATAAAATCGCACAAAAATATCAGGCGATTGTTACCGGATTACGCCATATCCCTGAACTGCTGGGTTGGCAGGAAGACCCCAAATTCGTTATTGGACTCAGTGGTGGCGTAGACAGTGCGCTTGTGGCCTGTTTGCTGAAACTGGCCTTCGGAGCTGAAAATGTCTGGACTGTGAACATGCCCACTCAGTATAACTCCAGCAAAACCAAAGATGCCGCCGCCTGGATAAGTAAGAAACTGGGTGTCCGGCACATCGTGGTGCCAATTCAGACTCTGGTAGAAGAGCAAATGTCAGTATTTGCGCAACTGGATGCCAGCTGCGAGTCTCCGGACTGGATGAGAAAACTGTCGGACGAAAACATTCAGGCTAAAATCCGTGGCACCAGCATCCTGTCAAATATTGCCGGCCGTTACGGACGCATGTTCACCAACAACGGTAACAAAGTGGAAATCGCGCTCGGTTACGCCACATTGTACGGTGACGTGGGTGGAGTTATTGCCCCTATTGGCGATCTGACTAAGGCGGAAGTGTTTGACATGGTACGCTACCTGAACCGACAGGTATTTAAGGATGAAGTGATCCCCGAAAGTTTGTTACCCGACGATCAGTTTCGCTTTACCGAAGAAGCCATTGCCCCCAGCGCTGAACTCAGAGATGCCCAAATAGATCCCATGAAGTTTGGTTATCACTGCCAATTGCTGGAAGCCTGTACCTCGTTTCAAAAAGTCACCGCAGAAGATGTGATGGGCTGGTATCTGCAAGGCTGTTTAGCGAAAAAGCTGAACATGGATGAGGCGCTCATTCCCCGTTGGGGTATTGATGATCCCGGTACCTTCATGCAAGATTTAGAATGGTTTTATGACGGGATCCGCAAAAGTGTGTTTAAGCGAATTCAATCCCCCCCTATCGTTTTAACCAGCCCCTCAGCCTATGGCTTTGATATTCGGGAAAGTCAGTTGCCCAACTACCAGGGCGAGAAGTATCAGCAGTTAAAGCAACAGGTGCTGGCCATGCAACAATACTCAGAGCAAGCCTGAATCGGGTAGACCAAATCAACATTGGCGAAATTAAAATTGGCTCAATTACGCCAGGTATTCCTCACGGGTTTTAAGTTTGGCGCGGGTGCTCAACATGGCATCCAGCGCATCCGTAAGCACACTGGCCTGGGTGCCCGGTTTAATGGCGTTTTCACTGAGATGACGACGCCAAACCCGTGACGCCGGTTGCCCCTGGAATATCCCCAGCATATGACGAATAACATGCCAGGCTCTGCCTCCAGAAGCTATATGACGCTCTACATACGGCATCATCTGTTGCACCACAGCCTCGCGGGTCAGCTCAGCAGTCTGCGCAAATAGCTCAGATTCTACCTGAGTTAAGATCCACGGATTGCTATATACTTCGCGGCCCATCATCACCCCATCAGTGTACTGCAGATGGTTGTGCACATCTTCCAGGGTTTTAATACCGCCATTAATACTGATGTGCAAATCCGGGAATTCCTGTTTCAGTTGGTAAACACGTTCGTATTTAAGCGGCGGAATTTCCCGATTTTCTTTGGGACTGAGTCCCTGCAACCAGGCTTTGCGGGCATGAACAATAAAGTGCTGACAACCGGCTTCAGCCACAATATGGATAAATCGGGTAAGATCTTCATACTCGTCCATATCATCAATACCAATACGGGATTTTACCGTTACCGGAATATCAACCGCCGCCTGCATGGTTGAAATACTGGCCGCTACCACATCCGGTTCGGCCATTAAACAGGCACCAAAGCTACCGTTTTTAACCCGATCAGACGGACAGCCCACATTGATATTCACTTCATCATAACCAAGCTGCTGTGCCCGCTCTGCACAGTAAGCCATGTCTTTGGCTTCAGAACCACCCAACTGCAATGCCACCGGATGTTCTTCGCTGTTGAATCCCAGATAATCCCCTTTGCCATGAATAATGGCGCCGGTCGTCACCATTTCGGTGTACAGCAACACATTTTGACTCATTAAACGATAAAAATAGCGGCAATGACGGTCAGTCCAGTCCAGCATGGGTGCAACGGAAAACTTGCGCGCAGTGTTAATATCGGTATTTGCCATCAGGTTAATTGAGCTTCAGTTTAAAAACGGGCGCGAAGTGTACAACAAATACCCAGGTTATCGCAAAAAATACACTGAATTTTGCGATAATTCAGCGCACAACAGACACCTGTTCCCCGGTTGTGATCACTCAGAGCGGGTTACCGGAAAGCCCTTGTTCATCCAACCGAAGATACCTTCGTACAAGACCGCGGTGTTTTCAAAGCCCATGTTATTCAGTTGATCCACCAGGTATACGGAGGCCGCCCTGGGACAAGAACAATAGGCCACGATTTGTGCATCTTTCGGTAAGTCTTTCACTTTGTCAGCTAAATTGCTGTAGTAGGGAAAAGGAATACTGCCTTCGATGTGCGCGCGTTGCCACACCGAGGGAACTCGGGTATCCAGAATTACCATTTTGTTTTTTGCCTGCATCGCACTGTAAAGCTGTTCGGAATCAATAAACTGGCCATCTTTGAGCTGCCAGCGGGGATTGTCGTTATCGGGATTCTGCACATATTGGTCGGGAGTGGGAATGGGCCGCAGCGGCATTTTTTGCTGTACCCAACCGCTGGCTTTGCTGCGGATAAAGGCGGTGACATTGTCAATGCCATCTGCAGACAACAACTCTCCATAGGCTTGCATCGGTGTGCCTTGTCTGCCCTGCTCTATCGCATAGCGAATAAATTCATCTTTGTTGTGAGCCAAAAACGACTGGTTACCCAACGCAGGAGCGGTTATCCCTTCACCGTTTTCACCATGACAACTGGCACAGTGCTGCTGATAAATTTTTTCTCCTGCCTGAATTTTCCCTTCAACCTTATCTTCGCTTAATTTGATGCGATCAAAGCCGGATTCCCAAAACAACCAATAGGTCAAATCCCAGGCTTCATCCAGGGTCAAAGGGCCGCCCACTTCATCGAGGTAACCTGCCATAGCGGTGCCTTCACGACCGTAGTTTAAAGGCCTTAAAATACCATGAGGTATACCCGACTCCATCAAACTCTTACTGCGCAGCGATGGGGCATGATCGTTAGCATGGCCTTCCCGATCCTTACCATGACATAAGCTGCAATATTTTTGATAATTTGCAGCGGCCCGCTGGGCCTGTTCCGCGGTTAAAGTGCGTGGTGGACTTTGTCTTTGATAAGAGTCAGCCAGCAAAGATGCGCTAAACCACAAAGTTAACAAGGCGATGCTCAGAGAAAGTTTATTCATGGGTCACAGGTTGCCTATTTAATTGCCTGAATCTCAAAATGTAGCATGTCTTTGTACTACATCCGTGAAGAAATTGTGCTTGTGGCTGTCATTACCACTGAACCCGCACCGGCAATCAAGCGATAACAGGTTCAAACGCAGAATAAAAAAGGCCAGTGGATTTAGCACTGGCCCGGGGTCGATAATTCTGGCGAATAATTCTGCTGAATAGTTCGCTGATTATCTCATTTTAGGGTTTTTACCGGTTGCTGATAAATTCACCACTATACGGCGGTTTTTGCTATGAGCAGACTCTGTATTGCCCTGTACCGCTAATTCAGTTTCACCTTTACCCACTGTCTCAATTTGAGACGCAGTGAAACCGTGACGTTCAATTAAGATCTTTTTCAGTGACTCAGCGCGGCGCTTAGATAAATCCATGTTGTATTCATCTGTACCGGGTGCAGAGGTGTGTCCAACGATTTGCAGGTAACGAATACTATTGTCACGGGCAAAATCTACCAACTCCTGAATTCTGGCATAATAATCGGAAGTAATGACATCACTGTTGTTGGCGTAATAAACGGTGAGTTGATGTTGATATTGTACGGCTTCATAAACAGTGCAACCGTCACTATCTACCACGTGACCACGAGGTGTTGCCGGGCATTTATCCCTGTTATCAGTGACGCCGTCACCATCGCTGTCAGCCGGAGCGATTTGCTCTGCGACTTTAGCAGGTACAGGTTCGGGTTTAGGTGTTGCTCTGGCTGGCGCCGCTGCAGATTTGGCCGGCGCGGCAGTATCAAAGAAATAACGCAAACCTAAAGTAACGTTATCGGACTTGTCACGATTGAATTCGTAACGAACCGCTGAAATATAGGCCTGCATCTTTTCAGTTACCTGGTAGCTAACTTCAGCACCATAGTAAAGGTCCGTGCCTGAATCAGACACCACAGAGGAAAAGGGCGTTGAATCAACATCGTTGTCCCAGTCCCACAAACCGACTTTCGCAGAGATTTTCATAATATCAAATGGCAATGACGCCACAAGGCCTAAGCTAAGGCCGTCACCCGATTCGGGGACCTGAGCGCTGGCATCGTCTAAAAACTGTTGGGTATCCGTGGTTCTGCCGGCAAAAGTAGAAGTGTAATCACCCAGATCACGATATCCACCTTCCAGCGCAAAGTGCTCAGAAAATTGATAGCCGAACAGCAATCCATAAGAGGTGTCCGCGTCATCGAACGCAAAGGAACTGATTTGTAGTCCAGCTGAGTCAGCTAAACTCATAAAGCGCTCTCCATCAAAATCGCTTACGGACTGACCAAACTCACCACCCAGATACCAGCCAAGCTGAGGGGCACATTGAGTATTCTGATCAAAACAGGTATCCGCTGCCATTACATTTGAGGTGTAAGAACCGGCAAGTAAGATACTGGTTAAAACTACAGATTTTTTAAAAACGCGTTGCATGTGCAATATGCTCCAAATGAGTTGTTTTTCACAAAATTTTGTACATTATAGTGCTTGAGGAAATTAATTCAGCCTTACTGAGAAATAATTCACACAATTTAGTAACTAAGACAAGCACCTGTCGACTAAAGTCACAGATTTCTCACAATAATTAATGCAACTTTTTCAGTTTCAACGACTCATAAAAAAGCATATATTGAGTGCCGCACCTTCTCGAACTATGTGATACAATTTTTAATGATTTTGTCTTAGCGATGTAATATGACCCAGGAACTCATTTTAGAAAAAGCCAAAGCCTACTGTGATGCCAAAGGCGTCAGATTTACCTCATTACGAGAAAAAGTATATGCTTTGATGCTGGAACACTCCGGTGCCGTGGGTGCCTACGATTTACTTGATCAGTTAAAAGCGACTGAGGACTCAGCTAAGCCCGCGACAGTTTACCGCTCTTTGGATTTTTTGCTGGAAATGGGCCTGGTGCATAAGCTTGAATCTGACAATACTTTTATTGCCTGCCACCACTTCGATTGTCATCATCCGGTTCAGTTTTTGATCTGCGAATCCTGTGGCAACGTTGAAGAAATTCAGTCCTCAGGACTAAAAGAACAACTTGAAGAGCAGGCAACCAGCCTTGGGTTTAAAGTCAAGAAACAAACCATTGAAGCACACGGGCTATGCGCCCAGTGCCAATAACCTGAGTGGTTTGATTCGGTAAATTAATGTCGCAAATGTGTATAATACAAGCAATTAGTGAAATAGCGATGAAACTGACGGTTTCTTTGCTAAGCTTGTGTATCGTAAAGAAAAACAACAATAACTAACTTTGGAAGTCTCTGAATAATGAATGCTGAATTCGTTAACCCATTTATCATCTCACTTGTAAATGTGTTAAAAACGATGGCTCAAGTTGAACTACAAATTGGTAAGCCTAAAAAGAAATCTGACTCAAAAGCCCGTGGCGACGTGTCTGGTCTTATCGGTATGGTGGGCCCCAACATTGCCGGCTCAATGTCTATCACCTTCGAAGAGGGCCTTGCCCTGCAAGTAATGAAGGGTATGTTGGGCGAATGCCCTGACGCTCTTGATGATGAAGTCAATGATATGGTGGGCGAAATCACCAATATGGTGGCGGGTGGTGCCAAAAAAGAATTGGCCAAGAAGGGCTACGACATTGGCATGGCTACCCCGGTTGTAGTTTCCGGTAAAGAGCATACTATCAATCACAAAGTCAGTGGTCATAAGATGATCATGCCGTTTAAAGCTGAAGGCGGCAAAGCTTACATTGAAATCTGCTTTGACAAGTAGTTTTGCGGTAACCTTGCTCCCGGTATGTGGTTTCAGAAGCAAATAACGTTAAAAGCCAGAGCCAGAGGCTTTCATCTGATCACCGATGAAATTCTGGCTAATATCGAGGACATTCTTACTGTTGATGTTGGGCTGTGCCATCTTTTTATTCTGCACACCAGTGCCAGCCTGTCCATCAATGAAAACGCCGACCCCACTGTACGCAGTGATATGGAAGCTCACCTAAACCACATGGTGCCGGAAAACGCTTCCTACTATGAACATACCTATGAAGGTCCGGATGACATGCCAGCGCACATCAAAACCAGTTTATTTGGCAACAGCCTGACCCTGCCCATTAGCCAGGGCAGATTAGCTCTGGGTACATGGCAAGGTATTTATCTGGGAGAACACCGGGACCACGGAGGACAGAGAAAGCTAATGGTGACAGTGCAGGGCGAATAGCCCCGTCTCACTACTCTGACAATTCAACCGGATACAAGGTAGTAACACCTGCGCTTTTACTACAGCGGGGTACCCGCTTAATCGAGTAGGCCTGAATTTGCTCAGAGCAGGTCATTCTTTGTGCCTTTAAGCCGTATTTGCCAATATACTCCTGCTGTTTTGCATCGATTCTGGCGCGTATTTCAGGTGAGGCCGCCTGATAGAATGAATTATACTGATGCTGCCAGTCTTCCTTACCCACTTCATTCGCAACGCCTAACCAGGCCATCCCCAATACCTGAGACTGTTGCACATATTGCCCCTTCATAAACATAAATGCGAGAAAATACTGTGATTCCTTTAATCCCCAACTCGCCGTTTCACTGAGTAACTGAAACGCTTCCTGATATTCGCCCGCCAGATACTTTTTAATACCCAGGCGCTCATTTATGAACATGCCTTTTTGGTTCACATGTTCTATACCGGTACTTTGGCAGCCCGCCAGCACAGCTATCAACCAGGCGCTGACAATGAGTTTCCGTACGTTATGCATATTTATTTCCTTGCCTGAACAGCGGATTTCCCTTTGCGGTGTTATTCCTGAGGGTAATCAGTCGCTACTATGGGGGTGTAATTGTCAAATCGGGAGAACTTACCTTGGAAGGTCAGGCGCACAGAGCCAATGGGGCCGTTCCGCTGCTTACCGATAATGACCTCAGCCACGCCTTTGTCCGGTGAATTTTCGTTATACACTTCATCGCGATAGATGAACATAATCAAATCGGCGTCCTGCTCGATAGAGCCTGATTCCCTCAGGTCCGAGTTAATGGGACGTTTGTCGGCACGTTGCTCCAGACTCCGGTTTAACTGAGACAGAGCAATTACCGGTACTTCCAGCTCTTTCGCTAACGCTTTTAATGAGCGTGAAATCTCGGCAATTTCCAGGGTCCGGTTATCAGAAAATGCCGGTGCCCGCATCAACTGTAAATAATCCACCATGATTAAACTAAGCCCACCGTGATCACGATGGATTTTACGGGCGCGGGAGCGTACTTCCATGGGTGTCAAACCGGAGGAGTCATCAATAAACAGATTATTTTTCTCATCCAGTTGCTTAACGGTATTGGAAATTCTGGCCCAGTCTTCGTCTTCCAACTGAGCGGTCCTGACCCGGGTTTGATCCACCCGACTCAGCGAGGCTAACATCCTCATCATGATTTGTTCTGAGGGCATCTCCAGGCTGTAAACCAGAACCGGTTTATCCGAACCCATCATCGCGTTTTCGCACAGGTTCATGGCGAAAGTGGTTTTACCCATTGAGGGACGAGCTGCCACGATGATAAGGTCAGAGCGCTGCAAGCCGCTGGTCATTTTGTCCAGGTCGGCATATCCGGTTGATACCCCGGTTATGTCTGCGCCCTGCTTGTTCAGGGCGTCCAACCGATCGATGGTGGCCTTCAGTACCGAGTTGACGTCCTGTGGTCCTTCACTCTGACTGGTACGTTTTTCTGCAATTTGAAAAACTTTGTTTTCAGCCTGATCCAGAATCTCAGAAGACTCCAGGCCTTCCGGATAATAACTGGTTTCGGCGATGTCATTGGCAGCACCAATCAGCTCTCGGCGGATGGCACGCTCTTTAATGATATTGGCATAGGCCACCACGTTAGCCGCACTGGGCGTATTTTTGGCCAGTTCCGCCAGGTAGGCAAACCCGCCTGCATCTTCCAGTTCCTGACGGTGCTCTAGATCTTCCGAGACCGTAATAAGATCCACGGGTTGCGACTTTTCCAGCAGTCGAATAATGGCGGCATAAATGATTTGATGAGAGCGATTGTAAAAATCGTCCTGAATCACGATTTCAGCAACGCGATCCCAGGAATCTGGCGCGATCAACATACTACCTAAAACCGATTGTTCAGCCTCAATTGAGTGAGGAGGCGTCTTCAGCTTTTCTATATTTGCGTCTTTTTCACGACCACCTGTGTCGCGCCCACCTACCGCTTTCACATCAAACCTTATTTGTTAACAGGATGGCGTATTATCACTTATTCTGCGGCCACTCGCCAGAGCTGTGGTAAAACTAAAAAAATCTGTGCAACAAAAAGGCCGGTAGTCTCCTACCGGCCTTGGCTGTGTCGAGGTTCAGTGCTCTAGTTGTTGTGTGTATCCAGAACGATGCGGCCGCTGACCGTGGACAGATCCACTTTCGCCTTACCGCCTTTAACCGCAAACTCCAACCAACGACCTGGACCATACTTGGCTTTTTGCATCCTATCGTCGCTAATGCGATTGACGATATTGCCACCGGCATGACCCGTGATATCAAACGTGGCTGATACATCTTTTTGCAACTCCAGAGTAATTCCTCCGGACACTGAAGAGCCCTCAATTTCGCCGCGTTCTAACAAAGACAAACTCACGTCCAGTTCGCCATTAACCGTCACCATTTCCAGCGAATCCACCTCACCCAGTTTTAACTCTATCCAGCCATTAACGGTTTCAACGGTGACATCTTTAATCTTGCTGCTGCTTTCAATATTGCCATTTATCGAGGTTAATTTAAGCGTCTTGCCACTGGAGTTGCGATCCCGGATACGACCATTCACGGTTTCTAGATTAATATCACCCGAAATATCCGCCGCTTCAATTTTGCCATTAACACTTTGCAGTCCGACACGCCCTGAAACCGCTTTAGCCTCCACATTGCCATTGACAGTGTTAGCATCTAAACCACGCTGTAAATCAGCAATATCCGCATCAGCATTAACTCCTGAATATCTGACGTGACTTTTAAAAGGCACCCGAACTTCCAGGTCGTCACCGGGACCGCCTGAATTCCAGTTACCTTTGTGTTTGGGCATTTTTACCTGTATGACCATGCGACCGTTGCGTTCTTCAAAGATGAATTCTTCGGCTTTATCATCCAGCTCACCCTCCACCTTTATCTCTTGCTTGTCCCAACCGCGTATGGTGATGTTGCCATTAGTGTGTTCGATTTCTACGTCGATATCACCTTTGACCTGTCGCGTTTCGTTAACCTTTTCACCGGCAAACAATGGCATGGAAAACACAATTGCCAATAGGGGAGTTAAAAATGCGTACTTCATATTGATACCTTCTCTGTTCAGGGTGAAATGTTCTCTGACTCGCTCCCTGGCGAAGCAGTAAATTTCAGCGGTTAAATCTGTTGCCAGGCTGGTGCGTGAACCCGCTCTATCAACGCCAACTGTTGTTGATGCACCTGCTGTAACATTTTAAGCAACGTAATATTATTCGGGTCATTTTGCAAAGCCGCCTCTATCGCCGATGCCGCCTGTTCCAGCTCCAATAGCTGGGTCTGCCAGTTATCGGTTAACTCCGGCGAATCAGACAATGAAGCCAGTAATACCGATTTTTGCTCGTCGTGCTGCTGCATCATATGACTTACCAGTGTCGATGATGGTGATAGTTCTGGTGACTTCTGCAACCCGTTCCAACCTAAAATGGCCACCAATGCCAGACTCGCTGCCAACGCCAAATTTCGAATATTATGGCGTTCAAAGAGGCGCACCACTGTTGAGCTGGTTGCAACAGACTCAGCTGATGCCCGGTGTTGCCCGACTGGCGTCAGCGCAATATCAATACCCTGCCACAAGTCTTTTTCCGGCTGTACCTCTTTTGGCAGAGTACGCACTTTATCTTGTAAAGCCTGTTCAAAATTGTCGTTACTCATAACCCATCCAATCTTTCATCAACTGCTTAGCCCGGTGAAATTGTGCCTTGCTGGAACCCACCGCAATGTTCATACGCTGTGCGATTTCTTCGTGGCGATAACCTTCAATAGCGTGCAATACAAAGACAATGCGCGCCCGTTCCGGTAACCTGACAATAATGGCATCCAAATCAATCTCACCACTTAATCCTTCACAAGGGATTTCCGCCACGCTGCTATCTTCGAGGTTAAACATCTTTTGTAACCAACCTTTCTGCTTGCGCAAATAAGATATCGCAACATTCGACGTAACACTGTGCAACCAGGTGGAAAACTTACTGTCACCCTTGAAATTTGCTAACTTTTGCCAAACCTGGATAAATACTTCCTGAGCGGCTTCTTCGGCATTTTCCTTGTTACCTGTCAGACGAAAACACAAGGCATACACCTGCCCTACATGTTGTTGATAGATCTGCTGATAGGCGTTACGGTCCCCTTGTTTTGCGGACTCAATAAGGTTTTTCAGCCGCTGTTCCCGCAATACGGGTTCAGCATCAAGGACGCTCGTTTCCAAACTCAATATTTATCTGTTTGCTTTGTTTGATGAGTAAGACGCAGCTTAGTTGATAAAGGTTTAAATAGAAATTTGAATTTTATAAAAGTTTTTAGATTGCTTATAAAAAAGGCCACGAAATTCATGGCCAATGAGAAGACTTCCATTCAGGTTCTAAATGCAAGGACCTGCAATAAAAAGACGCCTGAAAGTATTTTCTTATTCCCATAAAAAAACCGCTGCAGATGCAGCGGTTTTTGAGAATTGAGTCAGAAAGCGATTAAGCTTCTCTGATTACGTGCAATTTCACGCTAGCAGTAACGTCACCGTGGAACTGGATGTCGATTTCGAATTCACCCGTTTCGCGGATAGTACCAGTAGGTAATTTAACTTCAGCTTTAGCCACTTGAAGACCAGCTGCAGTGATTGCATCAGCAATGTCACGCGTACCAACTGAACCGAATAACTTACCTTCGTCACCTGCAGGTGCCGCGATAGTTACTTCAGCAATTTCAGCCAGTTTAGCCGCTTTCGCGTTCGCAGCGTCTAATTCAGCAGCGATTTTCGCTTCAAGCTCAGCACGACGTGCTTCGAATTTTTCAACGTTTACTTTAGTTGCAGGAACTGCTTTACCTTTAGGGAAAAGGAAGTTACGTGCATAACCAGATTTAACGCTAACAGTGTCACCTAAACCGCCCAGATTGGCGATCTTGTCTAGTAGAATGATTTCCATCTTGCTACCTCTTTAATTTCGCCAAAAATTACTTGTGGCCGTCAGTGTACGGCAATAACGCCAAAGAACGTGCGCGCTTAATAGCAGAAGATAACTGGCGCTGATACTTAGCGCTGGTACCTGTAATACGGCTAGGCACGATTTTACCACTTTCAGTGATGTAGTTTTTCAACAAAGAAATGTCTTTGTAATCGATTTCCTGCACGCCTTCAGCAGTGAAACGGCAGAATTTACGACGTCTGAAATAGTTAGACATAATAAGTCTCCTTAAATTAACTTATGCTTCTTCAGCGTTTTCTGTTTTCTCTGCTGCTTTTTCAGCAGGAGCAGGACGCGCAGGTCTTTCACGGCTTTCTGACTGCTGCTCTTTAGCCATTGGAGATGGCTCAGTTACAGCGGCTTTAGTGCGCATGATCATGTTACGAAGAATAACATCGTTAAAACGGAAAGCAGTTTCTAACTCTTCAACAGCTTCTGGAGTTGCTTCTGCGTTGATCAACACATAGTGCGCTTTGTGAAGCTTTTCGATTGGGTAAGCCAGTTGACGGCGACCCCAGTCTTCCAAACGATGAATTTGACCACCATCGTTGGTAAGGATGTTGGTATAACGCTCGATCATACCAGGAACTTGTTCACTCTGGTCAGGGTGAACCATAAATACGATTTCGTAATGACGCATGATTGCTCCTTACGGTTGAGGCCTTGTACAGCACAGCCAGACTGCTTGAAGGCAAGGAACTAAATTAAGTGGCTGATTTAAGGGCGCGAATTCTATAGAAATGCACCGCTTATAGCAAGGTTTATTTTTGTACAGTGGGTAATTGTCTGTATTGGCTATTCGATAGCCACCAAAAACACCACGCCGGCTAGTGCCACCATCGACCACAACATCACCCGGCCACTGACTTTTTCACCCATAATGCGAGACACCCCAAGGGATAAAATCACACTGGTGGCAAACAGGGTTTGTACCACCGCCGCTTTGGTGTAGGTAAAGGCCAGCATTTGCAAAAATAGTGCGGCAAAAGTACCGATAATGGTGGCACCGGCGAATAGCAGCCAGGTTTGTTTCAGGGTGTCGGTTTTGGGCAACCAACGGTCCTTTTTAATCATCATCAGCACCACTATGATGGCCATTCCGCCCAGCAAACGGATCTGACTGGCATTGGCCGGATCAATGTCGGTAGAGGTTAAAATGTCCCGGCTAATGACCGCACCAAACGCCTGACACACTGCCGCCAGCGCCGCATACACATAGCCGGTCATTTCAAAGTGATGGATTTTTTGTTTCTTCTGCAGCTTGATAACCATGTCTACCGACAAAATTACCACGGCAATACCCAACCACTGTTGCCAGGTAAGCCATTCGGCAATCCAGGCCATGGCAAACAGTGCGGTAATAATGGGGGCCAGCGTCTCAGCAATTAAAATAGCCTGGCTATCGCCAATTTTATTGAGGGCCTGAAAAAAGAAGGTATCTCCCAGCCCGATACCAATGGCACCGCTGAGTAACAACCAAAACACCTGATTTTGTGTAAGCGTGAAATCCGGGTAGAAAAAGTGCGTCACCGCAAATAGCACGATAGCGGCCACCAGCCCTTTCCAGAAGTTCAGCGCCAGCGGTGAAAAACTCTTGCCAAGGATCTGAAACATACGCGAGGCAACAGCCCAGCATAACGCCGTACTCAGTGCAGCAATTTCTCCAATCAAAACAGTCTCCGGTTGAATCCAGTGATATCAGGGCCGGGGATTGTAACTGTGATTTAGCTTTCGTCAACCACAGCGATGTGCATTATACCCACTTCGATATCGGTGACCTTCACCCGCGTACCGGCGCTTTCTTCACTGTTGCACTTCAACTGCCATTTAATACCCGAGAATCGAAAATGGGTAGTTTTGCCAGGCTTAATATCTTCCGGTAATTCGAACTCCATACCGATCAGATCGCTTTTGACCTTATGAGTTTCGGTTTTCAGTTGCATATTTTTAAGTGGCTTCCACAATAACGCGGCACTTAGGGCGGTTAATACGCCGGTGCCTAATAAAGCATTAAGCCAGGTTTCCGGTACGCCCAGAAAAAACAACAGCGCAGTACCTAAGGCCGCCACACCCACAAAAAACAAAAAAGAAGGTAGAAAACCCCAAAATCATCACTTCAATTGCCAGCAGCACTAATCCCAGTACCACCAAAGTTTCCATCAGGTGTGTGTGCAAATAGTCCATAGCGAACTCCTTGTGATTATTCAGCCTTGTTGAGCTTATTAATGATAGTCATGGCTTGCGCCACTACGGTGGCGGCATCAGAACCACTGTCGGGTAACAGCACCACGGAAGACTCTTTGGCTATGGCCTGTTTCGCCTCTATGGCTTTGGTAGCCAGATCCAGCTGTACGGCTTTTTGGCCTTCTTCGGTATTGGCGGCAGTACCCACTTTGGTTAATGCGGCTGCCTGGGCGTCTGCCACAGCGATGATCGCCTTAGCTTCACCTTCTGCCCTTAACACCTGCTCGGTTTTATCTGCTTCTGCAGCCAGAATTTGTGACCGTTTTTCACCTTCGGCCACATTAATCGCTGACTGGCGTTGTCCTTCTGATTCAAGAATCTGAGCCCGTTTCATACGCTCTGCCTTCATTTGCGCTTCCATGGCATTCATCACTGACTCAGGCGGAACTATGTCTTTGAGTTCATAAGTATTCCCCCAAAATATACCACCTTTCCAGTGAGTGAGTGAGTGACCCTTTATTTACAATGGATTTAACATTTTCGCCCTCCCATTTAAACTGGTAATATACCACTTCAATTACCAGTTCAGGATAGGCCTCTGTGACTATCCGTTTATGGTACTCTCAAGTCAATCACTTAAGAAATCATGAAAGATTCGGATTCTGGCACACCCGACCATTAGTATTCTGATTTGCCCGATCAGGTCAATTTAAGGAGAGCATGTTTTGTAATGTTGGAGAGCTTTTTGACGCCGACGCAGTAATGCCTCAGATGCTATCCGCGAAGTGCCAGAATATAAGATAGCTGCCAGTCGCTTTAGCCAAAATTAGCGACATTCTACGACGGCAATGCGCCAATTGCAGCCATTAAGAATTTTTCGATTGAACAATTTAAACAATAGTTTGCTCCCACAGTGAGGAAAGCGATCCAGTAGGTCGTTTCAGCCCTTAGACCAGATATTAAGAATTCTTTACCGCTGCGTATTCTGACGCACCCGATCAGTAATTCTGGATAACCCGATCACCACCATTCCGGGCACCCGATCATAGGACTTTTCTGCTCCACCCGATCAGCCATTTATGCTTGTTAGCTTCTTTTAATTTTTAAAGAGGAAACAAGTATGTCAAAACCTACTGACATTAAGCGAGTTAAAGCGGTTCTCCGTCTTAAGTTCGACGAAAACCTCGGTAATCGCGATATTGCCAGACGATTGAATGTTGGTGCTGCAACAATCTCAGATATTCTCGGGAAATTTAAAAGCCTGAATTGTGGCTGGCCTTTACCAGAGCATACCACCGATTCATGGCTGCATCAGTCATTGTATCCGGACAGAAAAGCAGGACGGGTAAAGCCCGATTACGCGCTGATGGATATTTAGTTGAGGCGCAAAGGTGTCACAAAGCTCCTGTTGTGGGAAGAGTATCAGGCTGCCAACCCGGAAGCCTGTTATTGCTACAGCCAGTTCTGTGATAACTATCGGGACTGGAAAGCACAGCAAAAACGATCTATGCGCTTTACCCATAAAGCGGGTGAAAAGGTGTTTATCGATTTCTGTGGGCCAACGCTACCGGTAATAAACCCTGACACAGGAGAAGTGCGCAATGTGCAGGTGTTTGTCGCTGTCCTTGGCGCATCCAACTACACCTTTGCTGTTGCGACAGAAAACCAGAAGCTTGAGAGCTGGCTGAATGCGCACGTGGCGATGTTCACCTTCTTTGGTGGCGTGCCGCAATTGCTGGTGCCGGATAATCTCAGGTCAGCAGTCACTAAAGCCTGCCGGTTTGAGCCGCAGCTGAATACCGCATATCAGTCACTGGCAAACCATTATGGCTGTTCAGTGATGCCAGCCAGACCACTGAAACCCAAAGATAAAGCTAAGGCTGAGAATGCCGTTCTGATTGTTGAGCGTTGGATCATGGCAAGGCTGAGGCATCAGGTATTCCATACTCTGTCAGGGTTAAACGTCGCTATCCGGGAATTACTGCATGAGCTGAATCAAAAGCCATTCCAGCGGTTACCGGGAAACCGTCAGTCCCTGTTCGAGTCACTGGATAAACCTGAACTGGCCCCGTTGCCTTCAACACCATGGGAATATACCGATATCCATATCGCTAAAGTCGGTATTGATTATCATGTGCTCCATAAAGATCACTTCTACTCCGTCCCGCATCTGTTTGTGGGTAAATCCGTTGAAGTACACGCCTCACAGCGTCTGATCCGAATTTACTACCAACGGGAGTGTATTGCCCAGCATGTCCGTAGTGATCGCAAAGGCGGTTTTACCTGCGTCGATGAGCATATGCCATCCAATCATCAGCACCAGAAATGGTCGCCGGGAAGACTGAAGAACTGGGCGAAACAGATTGGTCCGGCCACGCTTGAAGTAACCGACACCATTCTTAAGAGCAAACCCCACCCGGAGCAAAGTTACCGGGCCTGTCTGGGATTGCTCAATCTCGCAAAGAAGTACGGAGAGAATCGACTGGAGAAGGCCTGTCGTCGGGCCATCGACATTGGTAACCCCTGCCGCGCCAGCGTGAAATCGCTGTTACAGACACACCTTGATAATGCCCCGAAAGAGGATGAAGTTGAAACGCCTAATCTCACTCATCACAACATCCGTGGCCCCAGATACTACAAATAAGGAACCAGCATGAACGATTTATTAATACAGCAATTACAACAACTGCGCATGACAGGGATTGCGGATATGTTAAAACAGCAGCGTACTCAACCCAACACTTACAGTGAACTGGCATTCGAAGAAAGGCTGTCACTGCTGATTGACCATGAAATAAATCAGAGGCGCACCAACCGAATTAACCGACTTCGAAAGCAGGCACGACTCAGGTTAAGTGCCACGCCAGAGGAGTTGAGTTATGGCAATGGGCGCGGACTGGATAAATCCAGAATGGCTGATTTACTGTCAGGCGGTTACTTAAACCACCATCAGAATGTCATCATCACTGGCGCTACAGGGGGCGGAAAAACCTATGTGGCCTGCGCACTTGCAGAGCAGGCCTGTCGTCAGGGAATGAGTGCCAGATACTGGCGATTACCCAGACTCAATGAACACCTGCACATCGGACATGCTGACGGAAGTTACACAAAACAGTTAGCTCAGATTGCTAAGCAGCAGTTATTGATTCTGGATGACTGGGGGCTGGAAAAGCTTACGATCAAACAGGCAACGGATCTTCTGGAGGTTGTTGAAGACAGACATGGCGTCAGCAGTACCATTATCTGTAGCCAGTTACCTGTTGACCAATGGCATTCAATGATAAGTAACGGTAACGTCGCCGATGCGTTATTGGATCGCCTTATACACAACGCTCACCGGATTACTCTGTCTGGTGAGTCCATGAGAAAAAAACAAAATATGAGGTAAAAACACCTGTGGCAGATACCCGTCTGCCACATCTGATCGGGCAAATCAGAATATCAGTGATCGGGTATAGCAGAATTCAGGTGATCGGGTGGCCAGAAAAAGCGATCGGGTAATGGCTAATACGCAACCGCTCCATGAACGGACTTTTTTGGTTAAATTTGTTATCGCAGGTACTAGTATATAATCGACCCAAGTTAAAATAGAAAAAACGCAATTTACTCATTATTACATTGTTAGCTCTATGATGAAAAAAATCGAATTTTTGAGGCGAAAATGACTACAGAAATTATTGCAAAAGAAGAAGGGTCGCTCTTAACAACGGATATCACGAGGTTCGAAGAGTATCTCAATCATCTAGGATTGCCGACTGACAACATCATTGCAGAAGTTAATGAAAGGCAGGTAATCGAGCAAAACCTACCCGGCTTTATAGCTTCATTACCTGATGAAGTTAAAAGAGATGCGCGATACTTATCGAAGTTCGTCGCTGGCGCCGCAGTCGGTCTTTTTGATGCATCCTTAAATTATGTATGGAATGAGGTGGTGCTAAGCCTTCGTCAAAAGGCAGTCGTTTATGGATTGGATATGTTTTTCGATGCTGCGGTAGGTGGTAGCCGTCGTGAACTTTATTCAACCGAAGAAGACTTGTCGGGAATTAAAGACAACACACTTATAAACACATGCCGAAAACTAGAGCTTATATCAGATATCGTTTACACAAAGCTTCAACATATACTTACTATGCGAAACGACATCGGAGCTTCGCACCCAAACACCTATTCAATTAATGGTTTTGAATTAATGGGATGGCTGCAAACTTGTGTTAAGGATGTTCTTAATGACAAACCTTCTGAATCAGCCATTCAGATAAAGTCATTTGTAGATAATCTCAAGGTTTCGGTAAGCGTACTTAATGACGCTACCATTAAAAGCATGGAGCGCCCACTCGCCAACCTATCGCTGCAAAATACAGACAATTTACTGACAAGCATCTTTGGCGTATACACGGCTGAAAAGACAGGAAATATTGTAAGAAAAAATATTGCACTGTTTGCGCCACATATATGGCAGAAAAGTAGCGATAACGTTAAGTATAAGCTTGGAGTCATGTTAGATGGCTACCGAAATAATCTGTATGAAGAGAAACACAAGTTAGGAGTAGAGTTTTTTACTTTTTGTGATGGGAATAAATATCAGTCGTTAGAATCCAGAATTATAGCTCTAGATGGTCATGCCGATGATCTTCTGGAAGCTAGATATGCATGGGACAACTTCTATAATGAGCCGCCTCACATGCGAAAATTATTAACCTTCCTAGATACTGAAAACGATATCCCCCCCGAGCGCGTGAACAAAATAATAAAGATCGTTTTGATTTGCAGAATTGGAAAAGGCATTTCCTATAACTCTGGCGTGTCACCTAGCGGAAAGCCACTATATGATAGATTCTTATCCTTATTGGGGGATGAGAACATTATCTTGGCGCTAATCGCCATGCATTCAAACGAAGTTAGAGTAAATCTAGATAATAAATATTGTCAGCAGCACATGGTCAGTATACTTAATCTTTTCAAAGAAAATGCTCGCAGTGAGAGGATTCAGGAGATTCTCGATTACTTGATAAAGAACGAAAAGATTCTTCACAAGATACATAACGATAAGACTTATAAAGAGCTGACAAAGAACCATATAACGTGGGGCTAAGTAGCACTGCAATCGGATAAATTCTTGCTTCGCTCCTAATGCCTAATACGCAGGTGCATCAGAATATGCACCAATTTAACAGTGACCACGGCGTAAGTGACTGGCCGCTATGGTGTGGTTACTGTCAATAATACTGTTATGAAAGTAACAATATGTACCGAATTCAGATAGCACGTGCACCACTGTTGGTCTATGGGTGAGGGGCACTAACTCACAATACTTCACTGTTCAGATTTCTGACATTTGAAATAAATAGTGAGCTAATTTCTGACATTTAATGGCATCTTGGCCTCAATATTTGTTGGCTCGAATACTAGTTCAGTACAGTACGAATGCAGCTTACTTCTGGTCGTGAAGTTGAAATACTAGATTTCGCAAATCAGGTTGTAACTAATTGGGAGTCGTTCTTCAATGCCAACAATATTTAACAAAGCAATCAAGCCTGACTCACAAAAGTTAGCTGCACTCCACTTCGCTACACAATTTTAGCCAACTGTTATCCGCCGCTTATTTGAAAGTTAGCCTTCAGATGAAAGCCACTTCTTTCGTTAACGTATAGTGAAAAGTGTAAAAACCTTTTATCATCAATGTTTTATCGTTTTTCACCGTTACAGCAAGAAATTTAAGAAAATAGTGAAATCAAAGCTTTAAATTTCACTATTTTTCAAACATGTTTTGATGCATGTTAGGTTATTTACTCTTCAGCTGATTCCTTTCGATTAAGCGCACTTAGCATAGACGCTATTTCACTGATATTCGTTTGCCCACCTGTGTTTATAATAGCGGTATCGCTATTTCTTGATGCTGTGACTAATGCGTCTTGCTCACCCACACGGCTCAGAAACTGAAGAGCAGTGTTAGCATCAACACCAGACTCGACTAAAATTTTCACGGCATCGGCGGTAGTTTCTGCATAAGCCTTCCTCGCATCGCCAACACGTTTCATTCTGATCGAGACGCTCTCTCCATCAGCTGTGGCTTCACCAACTTTTTCTGTTTTGATTGCATCTGCTTTGAATCGAGCTGCATCGTTGAGTCGTCTTGCTGCTATCACAGCGTTTGCTGACTCTTCAACCTCTTGAGGTAATTGCGGCTCATCAGCCACGACTTTTTCAATTTCAACACCATAGTTAATAAAATAGTCTGATAAGCGCAGTTTGGCTTCATCAAGAATTTTTTCTTTTGCGTTAAAAATGTCTTCGAGGAGTACGTTATTAGCCACAGGTATTGCACTATCAGTTGCAATACTGACAATCTGGTGCTCAAAGTAATCTAAGTTGTATGCTGATTTAAAGGCCTCTGAAGTATTTTCTACCACTTTGTAAAAAACTTTGAGTGAGATACTAAAGGTAACCTGATCTCTGGTTTTGAGACGCAAAGGAACTTCAATTTCTTTAATGTTGGTGTCGCTAACTTTATCTACCCATGATAGAAAAGGTATTTTGAACGAAAGCCCCGGAGATGCTGTTCTCCAGTACTTTCCAAGAAAGACAATGTGCTTTAGCGTTTTTTGACGAGTGATTACGACCGAAAACAAAAGAAATACCAGAATAATAACGGTAAGAACTATGTTAACTAAATTCATAAATCCAGATTTCTCCGTGTGGCTCTTTGGGTTGATTTTCGAAAAAAGGTAACTTCCTCTTTCCATTATCCATGCGAAGCGGGCAACACTTTGATTTTGGCCGCTCATAATAGGACTTTTTACATTAGCCTAGAGGCAGTAACCTGACCAGATAATTTTGCTCAAGAGCTTAATTAATTGATAACCTCAACTAGATTTAAATTGAGATTGATTGGCAGGGCTGGTTGTGTCTAGAGCGGACGGTTATTTTGAGCAAGTAGTGGTCCAAGCAGTGCAAGTGTAAGCTCGCTTCCACCTTCTGAGTTTACGTCGCTTTCAAGCTTTTTTTACAATCTATGACAGTAATGACGCAGCCCCTAAAAGATGCATATGAAATTAAAGAATATCTAAAATGACAGACAGCAATTGTCATTTTCTTTGTTAAAACATCTATATTGATTTCCATTAAATCCTTCTCTCATGCCTAATTCTCCATTCAATTCGCTACTATCAAATGTTGTATCTAATGCTAACCATCGAGTTCCACAGCTCGATAAGGCTTTATTTCCCTTGTAGCTCTCATCAACCGCATAAGCGGCAAATACATGTCCCGGTTCTCCTTCATTTATTTCATTTCTTCTGATGATCGTTGTTCTAATTTTCAAAGCTTTTAATACAGAAGATACTAATATTGCATGGTCTTCACAATCTCCAGCTCCATCATAAAGTGTTTCTTGTGCAGTCTTAATAGTGTCGACTTCGTCATATTCATAAATGACATTGGATTTAACGGCATCTTCAATTCTGCGTATTAAATTTGAATCCAGTTCTTGTCTTGTAAGGTTGTGACTTAAAACAAAATCCTCCGCTGCCTCCTCGGAAAGTTTTAAAGCCTTTTTATAAGAATTGTAATCATATCCATCAGGAATATGGACGAATTCTTTCGAGCATGAAGCCGTGAGTATGAACGATAAGAATATTAGCAAAATTCTCATTTTTACCTTCAGTTCGCTATCCATGAAAAATTATTGTGGAGGAAGCGGGCGGAAAATGCCACCTAGTTAACGACGTTGTTAACCATTCAATACTCCGATAAATATACACAGAAGAAGCGCTAAGAGCCGAGTTACCAAATTAAAAGCTGTTACTCATTCAAATACATCTCTGCCATTTCATCCAGTTTTGCCTTTACTTCTTGCCAGTTAGGCATGACCTGCGTTAACAAACGCCAGAAGCGCTCACTATGGTTGTGCTCAGCAATATGACAAAGCTCGTGCAAAATCACGTAATCAATGCACTCTTTGGGGGCTTTGACGAGGTGTGGGTTGAGTATCAAGTTACCATTGGTAGAGCAGCTGCCCCATTGTTTTGTCATCGCCATAAGACGAAATGAAGGAATACCAGAAACCCAATTGGCCTTGGGCAACAGAACAGCAAGCCGCTCGTGAAAAATTGCCTTGGCTTTTTGCTTATACCATTTATCGATTAATGGTTTAATTTCCACCAACCGTTTATCGCAGTCTTTGCTGACTTCCCGCTTTATTGTGACGTTAAGTTTTCCACGGCTGAGTTTCACGTTTGGTAATTGTTCGGCATCAACCATAACCTTCAAGACATAGCGTCTACCAAGATAAAACTGAGTTTCACCACTGACATAACGTTTCGGCGAAACCGTATCTTTTTGTTTGGTAAAACCAGCAATACTTTTCCAAATCCATCTTGCGCGTTTTTGAATGGCTTCATGAATTGCATCCTCACTTGCATCATTCGGCACAGTGACGACTACTCGCAGGTCAGGATGAACCTTTATGATGGCCTTGCGAGCTTGGCCTCCTGTTGATTCTGTAGGTTTTAACTTGCGGATCACATCATACACAATGGTATCGTTACCGTAGGTAAACATACCTCGTTCATTAGTTATCGTTGCGCTTTCTTGAGCATTGTTAGAGAAAGCAACAGCGTGTTTTGCCATTTCCATTAACCCCGCGCTAATCCTAGTCGGGTGATTTTGAGCACCTCCTCAATCAGCTTTTGAGCATGCTCAAGGCCAACCTCCGCAAACAGCATAGGTAATAACTTGTTATGGATTGCATTTTCGATTTCAGCGGGGTTGATTGAATACTCAGCAACTGCGGTATTGACCACTTCATCAATATTAAATGCCAGTGCCACCAGTTTGTCGTTGTCTAAAGCGTTATAAGCTAAAAGCGCAGAATCAAATAAATGTTTAAACAAACCAAAGTAGGCCTGAGCATGTTTATTCAGCTTGCCTGTGTCATCAACAAAATCATTGGGCACATCAGCAATTTTACGATCTTTTACTTGCTGCTCAAAATCAGCAAACAAAATGTATTGCTTAACTGGCGCATCAAACATTGCCTTGGCATCTTCAATCGCTTTTTTGAGCATGTTGGAGAAGTATTCCTGAGCATAAGGATCATCAGCTAAGTCTTGCTCAATCATTTTGGTGATCCGTCCGGTGATCTTATCTGTCTGGTTACGAGCTTCGTCCTCACTCATTTCCTGAGGTTTTGTGTTTTTACCCAAATTACCCACCAGATAAGCACCTTCAGGCTCTTTTACCTCGATACCTGCAATATGCTTGTCAAGAAGGCTTCTGATGTCTTCAGCGTATTCATCGTAGTTTACGGTTTCATCAGCATCTTCGCGCACCTGTTTGCGCAGATCGACGAAAGCTTTCAGGTCACGCTTGTATAAATCACGTTTATCATCGAATGACTTATCTTCAAAATACGTTGCTGATTGAAGTGCCACTTTCATGCAGTTTGAAAATGCGGATAATGCGGCATAAAAATCATCTCGTTTCTTCTGATTGGTATCAGTGAGTTTCCCCGCAATATCCTGTATTTTTGGCGCTAACGCCTGCCGTAAAGCAGGACCATCTTGTTTGTTCTTTACACCCTCAAATATTGCCCATAACTCACTATGTAAACCCGGAAGTTTTTTGTATTCCGTGTCCATGCGATTATAAAGGCCTTTCAGATCGTCAATATCAAAGCCACCTTGGGTACGTTCTGCGAGATCTTGGTATTTTTCAATGGTGGTATCAAGTTCTTTCAATATGCCACGGTAATCAATCAGGTAACCGAATTGCTTTTTGGTGTGCAAACGGTTTACACGGGCTATTGCCTGAATCAGGTTATGCTCTTTTAAAGGTTTGTCGATATAAAGTACCGTGTTTTTCGGTTCATCGAAGCCCGTGAGCAGCTTGTCCACCACAATCATGATGTCAGGGCCATCTTCTCTGCCATAGTCTTCAATAATGGCTTTGGTGTAAGACTTCTCGTCCATTTTATCGACATTATCCTTCCACCAGTTTTGTACGATGTCCTTACTTTCCTGATCAACAGCTTCATGGCCTTCACGAGTATCAGGAGCCGACATCGCAATGACAGATGTAACCGTACCAATTTTATCCAAGGCCTTCTTATAGCGAATCGCAGAGGCTTTAGAGTCGCAAGCTAACTGGCCTTTTAAGCCCTGTTGTTTAAAGTTCTGGAAGTGATCCGCAATATCATAAGCAATCAGATCAATTCGCCCTTCAGTTTGATAGATTTGGCCTTTTTGTGAGAATTTTTTCTTTAGATCAACTTTTTGTTTGTCGCTGAGTTTACTGGTGCTGCGTTCAAACCATGCATCAATCGCTTTATCATTAACATTCAACTCAGGAATACGCTCTTCGTACAAAAGCGGTGTTACTGTTTTATCTTCAACCGCTTGTTGCATGGTATAGGAATGAATGATTTTGCCGAACTTGTTCTCGGTCTTATCATCCTGTAACAGAGGTGTGCCAGTAAAAGCAATATAAGCAGCTTTAGGCAATGTCTGCTGCATTCGAATGTTATTCTCGCCGTTCTGGCTTCGGTGTCCTTCGTCCACCAACACAATAATATTGGGGCTATCGTTATAACACTCCTTGTATTTAATTGCAGAACCAAATTTGTTAATGATCGAGAAAATAACCCGTTCATTCCCTGTGCCGATCTGCTCCGCCAAACGCTTCCCAGTCGTTGCCATCGCGCCTTTCTTATCGCGGTCTGTAAGTACACCACCAGAAGCAAATGTGCGGCTTAACTGGTCCTCTAAATCTACCCGGTCGGTCACAATGATTACCCGGCATTGTGCCAATTCTTCTAGCCAAATAAGCGCTTTTGATAAGAACACCATAGTAAATGATTTACCACTACCCGTGGTGTGCCAAATAACACCACCTTCACGAGCACCTGAGTCATCAAAGGTGTTAATTCGTTCAATAAGTGCTTTTATGCCAAATACCTGTTGATATCGAGCGACAATCTTGCCTGCTTTTTTATCGAACAAGGTAAACAAACGAGTCATATCCAATAGGCGCTCAGGGCGAAGCAAGCTAACAATAAGCCTATCTTGATCGGTAACAGTTAAGTCACCCGCAGCAACCAATGATAGGTAGTCATCTTTCGCTTTGGCAGGACGATGATTAAACAGCTTATTTAATTGTTCATCGCTCAGTTTATGATTTTTTAACCTGACAAATTCCGCTTCAGGAATTTGCTCTTCTTTCCACTTCGCCCAGAACTTCTCAGGAGTACCGCAGGTAGCATATAAACCATCATTCCCGTTTACTGCCAATAGTAATTGGCTGTATGCATACAAATGAGGAATTTCCGACTGTCCCTGATTGCGAATATGCTGCGAAATCGCCTCACCGTTAGTAGATTTCCCCTCTTTATTTGAGTCTGGTCGTTTCGCTTCAATGACCACCAATGGCAAACCATTGACGTAGCAGACAACATCAGGGATGCGATTACCAGTGCCTTCGGCATTTTGAACCACTAACTCTTCAGTAAAATGGAATTGGTTGTTCTCAATATTGTGCCAGTCAATTAGCTTGATGGTGGGAGAGGCTTTTTTTCCGTCGATGAATTCGGTAACGCTAACGCCATACATTAAAGCATTATAGATTTTCTCATTAGCCGCTTTTAACCCTAAGTTCATAGCAGGGTTTAGCTCATGCATAACCTTGTCAATCGCCGCTACTGACAACGAATGCTGCTTACCTGCAAATGAAAATTTTTGTTTAGCTAAAAAGTCACGCATTACATATAGCAAAACAACCTGATGAGTGCTTTTCTTCTCGCTGGCTAAAGTGTTACCACGAAGCGCTTCGCATTCACTAGGTGGAATGAAGGTATAGCCCATATTAGTTAACAAAGTCAGTGCGGGTATTTTGGCGCTGAATTCTTCTTGGAAATTGGGCGTTGCATTTTTTTGATAAAACATTAATCAATCCATTGTTTAAGTATATTCACCAATACAGGTGAGAATGCTTCTAGCTTTCCATCTATTGGGGTTGTAATATCATCTAAAACCAAATCAATTAGCTCGTCATCCTCTAGTCCTTCATTGGGGTCGATACCATTAACCAAGAGCAATGACTCTGTTAATTGTTTCCGCTGCTCAATAAGTGAACGGTTATTTGCTAACGTATCACCTAAGTTTAAAACTCTAATCGTTTCTTTGGCTCTTTCACTGAGGCCAATCACTTTTCCACTTAACTTAAATTGCAATTCGGATTCGCAAGCTTCCATAAAAGGAGTTAAAGGTAGTGGCTGTGAACCGTGAGATTCATCACATTGCCTTGGTGTTGTGCAACTCGCAACTATATTAGTAAAATCAAGACTACGATTAGGTGCTATATGCCTTGCTTCAACATGCTCATTCATTGAATCTTGATTTGTTCCAGTGATTTGCTTTGAGCAATAAGCACATAAAAAATGTTGCTCTTTTGCACACTCTATTCGAATTTCATTTCTTTCAGGTGCTTCTAAATCACTGTATTTACCATATGGGTGCGTTCTTTTAAAATTACTAAGGCTTGTCGGCTCAAACCCAACTCTTTTAGTTATTGTTCGCAATTTTCAACTCCTGCTTTCTAAGTAATAACCTAGCTTTAGATAGCTCCAGATTATTAGAGGGAAGAGCTTTTTCTAATTTATTTAATTGCCTGTATGCTTCGTCAATATTTGAATCATGTATTGAGTCGAGTAAATCACTCAACATCTCACTTATATCGGAGTTACGTATATCTGTGTCCATAATTTCAAGTAATACAGTATTCGCATCTAAGCCAAACAGCGGAGGTAAAGGTTTAACTTCATCGTGTCCAATAAGATAGGTTAGTACGTTTTCGCTATCGCTTATCACTAGAGGTGAGTGAGTTGTCAAAACAAATTGGCATTTAGGAAAAGTATTGGTCAATTGAGTAATCAAAGTCCGCTGCCACCTTGGATGCAAGTGCATATCAACCTCATCAATTAAAACAATGCCATCTCCTGTTAACGGGTTTTCAAGATTGGGATTCATGACAGCCAAACGACGAGCAATGTCTCCAATTAATGCCATTAAAGACTTCTCTCCCTGAGAAAGTTGTGCGACATCAAAAGACTCGCTTCCCTTATCAATAGACATGTGTAACCGGGGTTTGCGCCGAACCTTTAAATTGGAAAACTCAGGCATAAATTTATAAATCGCTGAGCGAACTGCGCTTAATTGTCGGTCTTTACTGGAAGCTTTGAGTTCTTTGAGTTTTGTCCATGTGTCTTCATCTTCACCTAACATTCCTCGAATACGCTCAAATATATCGTCCGACAAGCCCGATTCATTTTCGGTATCTTCTCGATTTCTAAACCACTCAAAAAAACGTCTAAAATCGACACCTTGCGTTAAAGATTTATCGAATCCATCCAACTGATGAAACGTATGCTTACCTCTAATTTTTAGGGGAACGTCCACAACTACTCTCTCTACTGAGTAGAACGCCACTAAGGGTAATGAAGCTTTTTCATTGTGAGTCAACTTTTCGCGATACAAATCTGCTAATGCAGTTACCCCTGTGTAATCACTTTTATGGTGTCCCTTGCGCCCTTTTCTCGATTTAGCTATACGCCAAAAGAAGCTGTTGCCATATTGGAGACTAAATAAGTCACCATCGTAGTGATGCACTTCAACATCTATAGCCCCGGAGCTGTGACCATTTTTTACTACCAGTTCAGGTATTGGACTGCCTTTCCCTGCCTCACTTTGAATTCTAGCTGCTAACCAACTCAAAGACGTTGCGAGTGCCTTTAAAATTGAGGTTTTTCCAGACCCATTATTGCCGACAAAAACCGTTACGTTGACATTTTCATCTTCGAGAGGAGCTAGTGCAACGGGCAACTCTTTAAAACGACCAACATTGTGTAAAGTTAATTTTTTAATTTCCATTGATTCGCCTTTAAGTCAGTTTACTCTAATTTAACTCTACGCTTGCCTGTTAACAATTGCTGCATCAGTGCTTTTTTCTCTTGTTTTAAATCAGCAAGTTGTTGTTCTAACACTTCAATTTCTTGGTCTGCATTGATCAGCACGGAAGATATCTTTTGTTGTTCATTGAAGGATGGAATATGAACCTTGAAGTTACTTAATACTTCTTTTGTTATAGTCTTAATTGTTCCGCCCGGAGCCTTTGTTTTTTCGATCTCAAATAGCTTTTGTATCGTGTAGGCAAAAAAGACTTTATCCATAGGAACAATAAATTCTTGAAACAATAGAACCGTTCTGTCTACGTAAGCATCATATTGCGTTATTGCAACTCTACCAATAGACCCTTGTAACGACACAATAACCGTTTCTTTTGGCATGAATACACTCTTACCAATAGCAGCATCACTGATTTTGATCTTGGTATCAGGTTTTAGCTTCATATTCTTATCGATATCGTAAACTTGGATAAATGGATATCCATTAACTTCATCGACCCATGCGGGATTACCATAGGGCTGCGGGAAACTGCCTCGTCTATATTTAGCAAGGTTTTCTAAAGTAATCTCTTCCCACACACCCTCAAACGGTTTACCTGAATCATCAAGCAGTCGTTTTTTCCCAGTAAGCAGTTGTTGCATCAGGGCTTTTTTCTGCTGTTTGCTGTTGTCGATTAGGCGCTCTGTGGTGCTAATCGCTTTATCCCAAGTGGATAGAATTGTGGCGATTTTGCGTTGTTCTGGGAGTGGGGGGACTAGTGTGGGAAATTCCTTCAACTGAGTGGAGTTTATACTTGCCAGATTGGTACTTCTTTTAGCGCAACTTAAGAAGTAAGTTTTTCCGTAGTAACTTGCTGCCAACGCCGCAAGAAAAAAAGAATCTAGAATACGACTATCAGGGCGAACTGCGAATACGTGATTTTGATGCAAACATGGCTGAATCTGCTCTAACCAGACGTCTCCCCGGCCTAATTTATCGTAATCCCCTCCCTCGTTCATTAGAACATCGCCATATTTCAACGAATACCGCTCAAGTTTGTCCTGCTCTACCTCAATTTTTTTAACTTCAGTTAAATCAATATATCCATCCTGAACATTGGCGACGCGTAAATAAGGAACTTGAACAGGATTCTTAATATCTTTTTTTCCTTTTGCAACACCAGAACGAACCTCTGCAATTTTTGCAAGTGCAATTCTGCTCCAACCTTCAGGCACCATACCCCAACTCCTTTAAGTAGCCTTCCATTTCTGCTTCAAGAGTTTGTAGCTCTTCCTTCAGTTGCAAGCGCTCTTTCCGTACTGCCACTAAATCAATTTCTACCTCTTCCTCAAACGTATCAACATAACGGGGGATGTTGAGGTTAAAGTCGTTTTCTTTAATTTCATTAAAGCTGGAAAGGTAAGCATACTTATCAACACTGTCCCGCGCTTTATAGGTATCGATGATTTTTTGGATGTTATCGCCAGTTAACTGGTTTTGGTTTTTGCCTGACTTGAACTCACGACTTGCATCAATAAACAACACATTGTTATCAGCCTTTTGCTTCTTAAAAATCAATATTGCAGCTGGGATACCTGTACCAAAAAACAATTTTTCTGGCAGGCCAATAACAGTATCCAGCAAATTCTCCTCAATCAGTTGCTGGCGAATTTTGCCTTCACTTGACGCTCTAAATAACACACCATGTGGCACCACCACAGCCATCCTGCCAGTCACTGGCTTCAGGGTTTCAATCATGTGACTGATAAACGCGTAGTCACCTTTAGTTTTTGGTGGAATGCCTCGCCTGAAACGCCCAAATGGATCGCTGCTGGCATCTTCATGCCCCCACTTATCGAGACTGAAAGGGGGGTTAGCTGTCACCACATCGAAATGAAGCAACCCCTTGGCATCTTTATCTAATAGCAGGGGATTGCGAATGGTGTCACCCCATTCTATTCGGTGATTGTCTTCGGCATGCAGGAACATGTTCATTTTGGCCAGCGCCCACGTGGAGCCAATAGCTTCCTGCCCGAACAAAGCGTATTTTTTTGAATCCGAGTTTTTACGTGCCATAGCGGCACACTTTAGTAGCAATGAACCACTTCCTGCGGCGGGGTCGCAAATCTGGTCACCTTCAACAGGCTCTAATATCGAAGCGAGCAGTGTTGAGACTTCTGGTGGCGTGTAATATTCGCCAGCCGTCGCCCCGCCACCTGCGGCAAAGTGTTTAATGAGGTATTCGTAGGCGTTCCCGATGACGTCGAGGTTGCCAACCCGTTCCGCTCGCAGATCTAAAATGTCTTTGGCAAAGTCTTCCAGCAAATGACGCAGTAAGTCATTCTTCTGTTTTTCCTGACCTAATTTGTCGGTGTTAAAACTGATATCTTGGAAGACATTTTTTAGCTTACTGCCATTGGCTTCTTCAATTGCATGTAGCGCTTTATCAATGCGCTCGCCGTTTCCCGGTTCGTAACGTTTTTCGTGTAAGTCCCAGAAACTGGCACCTTCTGGCAATACGAATCGTTGCTTCGACATCATAGCGCGAATGAGTTCTGGATTATCACCAAATTGAACAAGTAGCTTGTTGTATTCGTCTTTATATACATCAGAGATATATTTTAAAAATAACATGGTGAGGATGAAATCTTTATAGGTGTCAGCACTGATGACACCTCTGAAAGTATCGCACGCGTTCCATACCGCTTTGTTGATATCATCTTGATTTATTTGACTTTTTATTGTGTCCACTGGTTTCAAATCCTTATTAGTAATATTGTTAAATTGGGTTGATGTCAGGCAACGCTACCCAACGCCTGCATTGCAATGGCTTCAAGTTGTTTTTGCCTGTTTTCAATAAGCTGTTGCAGTAATTCCTGCTCTCTCACTGCCTTTCGAAAAAGACCTGTGAGCTGTTTCTGTTTTTCAGGCGGTAATATCTTTACAGGAACATTTTCCAGTACCTGACGTCGAATACTCAGATACATTGAGCCTTCTGCTGTAGTCATGAAATAACGCTGTGCAGGTAGTTGATTAAGTTGCCAACATAAAAATTCAGGCATAATCAGGTTGTGCGCTTCAGGCTTTAAGCGCACAACAAAAAAGTGAGGTGAACATACTGTTTGCTCCGGCACATCCTCTGCAAACACACTGTAGTGCTTTACGCCTTTTGAGACGAACAAGACATCGCCATTTTTCAACCAGTCGGGCTGCTTTTTAGTCGTTAGCACTGTTTTAGTAACTGAAAGGTAATCAACCCTTCCAGTGACGTCAGTATCTTTTACCTGCACCACATTAACATCACCTTCGTCATCGTGAGTTACTGAACCACGAAATGGGTGACCCGCCCGGACAGTCGCAATTTCTAACAACTTCACGCTTTCATTGATGATAGCAACCTCCTGAATAATTAAGCCCGGTCGTTCAAACAAAACAAATGGTGAGCACCGAGCCAAACCCCGCAATGTGAAATATAAACATCTTTTTATCTTAATATGTTTGCATTGTTGTCATTTATTACCGCCAATGTCAATAATTTGCATCATTTTGTTATTGCATATTTACCAATATCAAATCACCTGTTAGTTTTATTGCAGTATTTGTTTATTGCAATAAAAAGAGAGATTCCATGTACAAACCAAAGGTAATAGTTAGAGACTCAGATGTTCATGGTTTAGGTGTGTTTGCAAAACAGGACATTGAAGAGGGCGAAATAATTCTGACAGAGCGTAGTCACGTATTTCACTATATGAAAAGTCACGAGATACGCATAAAAGCCAGTGATGCCTGTTTTCTGGTTAAAAAGCTAATTGAAAAAAAAGCAATGATGAAACAATTCAAACAGCTGAAACTAAACTGTGATGAAAAGCACTCAGTTAGTATGCCGGATGCAGATAACCGTTTTCTGAGAAGGTTGTCATATGAAAATAAATTGCCATTCGAAGAACTACGCGACATCTGGAAAGTCGTCTGTCAGTACTACATGAGAATAACGTTTCCGCCACAGACATTTCGAATTCAACTCTCTCCATTCTGTAACAGGCTAAATCACAGTAACAATTACAACGCCGCCGTAGGACATGCATGTCGTTCATACACTGCGTTTTTGAATAATATAGTCGTTGTCGCTGCGATGCGTCCAATTGAGGCCGGGGAGGAAGTCACAATTTGGTACTTGCCTGAACATCGTGCGTATTACGCTGATTTAAGTGCCATAAATCACGATTTGAAAAGGCTTTATGGTTTTGAAAGCCAGTCTTTGTGAGATGCAGGCAAGTCATTTTACGCATATTTGAGTTAGCTCAGGCATGCGTAGCCAAAGATAAAAAACAAAACAGGAATCATGATTTCGTAACACTTTCAAAATCGCAAAGTGAAGGCCTTTATATGAATGACACAAAAGAAACTGAAAATGACAACGCAAAGCAACACAACACAACAACTCAACACAACCTAAAACTACAAAAAGGGAAGTCAGCCATGGCAGCTTTCTTGATACTGTAACGAATTCAAATGTGCCAGCTCGTACCCCGGCATTAAATGGAGCACGAACCAAAGCCAAATCGAGTAATAACCACGGTGGTGCCAGAAATGGTGCCGGACGCAAGGCTCCAAATGGCAAAACTAAAGTAATGCGGATACCTGTTCAATACATCAATGCAGTTCAGGCATTGGTTAACCACCTAAAAGCTCAAAGTGAATCTCTGGAGGTTGAGCCAACCAACATCTATTTGCGGGACTTGAGAGATCGCCAGTTAGATTTAACCATTACGTCCCAACTTCGCCGCTTGAAATCGTAATGATTTCAATGGTTAGTGGTAATTAAAATCTGTATCCCACCACCTATATTGCATTACTACGCCTACGAACGGAGAGCTTGTTATTTCCAGATGTGTTTTATGGTACACTCGTTCAGTAATTTTGGATAACTGCGTATTAGGTATTACCCCATCACTTATTCTGGACAACCGATCAGTCAAATTCTGGAATACCCGATCGCTTTGCAAATAGTTTAAAAAAGTAATGCTGTTTAAGCGATTTAAATTAGTGAGGATACCTGTTCTTAAAAGTATTGAAACTGAAATTGGAAAAAGCCTCAAGGAGCTTTCTACACTGCGTTTGAACTCCTCCTTGACCCATTTTCCCCTTTCAATAATTTGTCTTCTAAGAACAGCAATCTCAAGCCATGTATCCATTGAAAGCACATGAATGATTTCAGACTGATCGGGCAACCGGGAACGATGGTGATCGGGAAAGCCGGAATCAGTTATCAAGTGCACCAGAATATGCAAGAACCGATCACTATCATTCACATCGGCGGATAAGCATTCATCCATGAATTTTTATTCTGTGTTAATTTGTAACTTTTGAGCGCGACTTGTTCCAACAATTCGGGAGAAATCGGTGTGTTTGTGTCATTGGTTTAGCTGGAAGGGAATTTTTCAAGCGGTAAACATCGGGGTGTCGCCGCATCCATGCGGCTTTGCTAGTTTTGGCGTAGCAGCTCAACTAAATAGCTGTTTCGCTTATGTGAGTTGCTGTCGGTTGTTGTAATATCCCTAAAATCATCAGAACTACCCACAATATGAATTTCAAGCTCTGCACGAGTGATTGCAGTATACAACCACGCTTTATCAACAATTTTACCTTTCTGTAATGCGATTATAACTCTGGGGAACTGCGAACCTTGGGCTTTGTGAAGGGTTATTGCATAACCCAGCCCCATGCAATCAAGCAGAGATTGTGTGATTTCAACCCTGTCCTTCGTATCCAGTGTTACTTCACCGTAAATGTCACCTGATGCTTCAACGCTCGTTAGCGTGCCAAGAGAGCCGTTTTGAACACCTTTGTCATAGTGATTTTGTGTGAATAGTATTGCGTCGTTCAATCTTAGGTTTTGGTAAAACTGTTCGCCATGCAACTCAAACTCAAGCATGCTACCATTTGAATTAACATCTTCTTGGGTTAGTTTATTGATTTCAGCCACTAGTGCCTTAGTGGGTGCCATAATGCGACTGCTTTCAGGTGACTGCTTATAGAGTCCACAACACACCTTTGCTATGTCGCTCTTAGCGGTCTCATGGAAGTGAATAGCGCCTGTGCTTAATTTGTTGGGCACGATGCCGTCGTTAATGAGTAAGGAATATTCAGGGATCCCCGTTGATTCTTCCTGACGCTCAACGATTTTCAGCTTTGTATTTGCTATGACTCTGGAGTCAACAATATCTGCCAGCACTTTGCCACAGCCAATCGGCGGCAATTGGTCTGGATCGCCAGTGAAGATTATGCGAACCGATTGATGAATGTGATTTACCAATTGATACATGGTTGGCAAATCAATCATACTAGCTTCGTCAATAACTAGCAGATGCTTTGGTTGACGTAAATTTGGCTCAACAGGCCCATCACGTAACAACGCAGCTATCGTTGAGGTAGAAAAACCAATCGATTCGTGCAGGCGCAAAGCCGCTCTACCACTAAGTGCCACTGCATGTATTTCGAATCCCATTTGATGGTAGGTTCGAAGCACGGTTCTAAGCACAGTAGTTTTACCTGTACCCGCTCCGCCAGTAATACAGCTTGCTGCATGGTCCAGACACGTTGTCACTGCCTCAAACTGTTTCTCGTTTAGTCCGTATGGCAATTCACTAACAGCAGAAACAAAGGCTGCATTTGCATCATTATCATAAAGGTTGTTAAGGCAAGCAACAGCCCTCAGTCGTCTGGCAACGACATTTTCCATTAACAACTGCGCCGTTGGATGATAGGTGCCAGTGTCAGGATTCAGAATGTATTGCGCCTTATCGTGACCCGCTTTGAAGGCTTTCGCAACTAACTCTTTATCTTTAAGAAGTTTAGTTAGGTATGGTCGCAAAATAGCCTGAGTTGTATATGTGTGGCCTTTTTCGATTTCTTTTCTAATGGAAGCTTCAAGTGCTGCACTTAGTCTACGATGGTCACAATCAGTGACTTCAAACCGATCTTCCTTAACCAGTATGTCAATATCTGAGAAGGACATACCAAAGCCAATCAGCACATAAGGATTTTGCTTGATGGCCTCAATGGAATCTTCTCCATGATGCTTCAATAAGCGCTGTTGAATACTTGCTGGAATCTTGTGATCGGTCATCCAGTTGCAGTAGGCCAGATTCTTGTATTTGGCGTAGCCTGCAAATAACGCATTGACAGAGTCTTCACTCAGGACGTTTCTAAGCCGACCTCTTGAATCTGGGGTATCTTTTTTAACTGTGGAGTGAAAGTTCTTACCTAGCAGCTTCCAGAGTGCTCTGGCTTTGCTTTCTCCAATGCCTTTAAAGTCAGCTTCTTTTGCGATAAAGCGAATGAGTTGCTCTCCCGTTTCTGGCAGGCTGCATTCGATGTGTTCTGGCGATTCATAAGTATGCTGCTGCATCATGTAATCGCCCGTTTCCATTTCTTCTATCGAGCGCAAACCTTTTACCGACCAGTGTTGACCGAGAGTGGGTTGAACGGGAATTTCATCTGGATTGGCTTTAATCGTGACGTAATACTTCCCACTGTTGGTCTTGTATGAGTTTTTTTCCAGTGGTACGCCACTGAATATCACCATCTTTGACGAGCAGTAAGGGATACTAGTGACTCGCATTTGGTCTTGATGCAATTGGGTGCTCATCGCGGCATGAATCCCATTTCAGATAGGGTTTCATTCAGCTCACCAAATCGCTCTAGTTTACTCTCCAACTCCTTAACCTTGGCTTTCAACTCGATGTTTTCAGCCTCTAGGGTAGACACTCGTTGAGAGTCGCGCAGCTTGCGATTCGCATTGCTGTCGTATGACTTTGGTTTATCGGTGTTGTTTTTGGCAGTTTTGGTCAGTTGTGGCAAAATGTCCCGCTCTGGAGTACGTAAATCATCTTCTAACTTCTTGAGTTCCTTTTTAACTTCTGGGTTCTGATTGAGGGCTGACACGCAGCAACCTACACCTTTGGCCACTTCGATGCGTTTCAGCTGCCCATTATGGATTATTTGTTTAAAGTCTTGGTCGGTCTGAGTTGCAGCCCAAGCTTTAAACGCCTCAAGGTTCTGTTTTGCTTTTTGTTGTCCATTCATGCCGCTCATATTAGTTGGCCTCTACGTCCAGAACGGTTAAGATCTTTTCAAGCGCTGTTTGTAACTTTCTGTCTGATATCTGAATTTCTTCATTTTGCTCTGTAGTGAGAATGAGTGCTCCTTTGTTGTTGTAATGAAGTCTCGTTCTTCTGAGGTATTTTTCATCCAATAATTGTAATAATGTTTCCTTCTCTGAAGTAAGAAGATTAGGTAACGCAGCTGATTCAGGCTTCTGATTACCGATAACTTCAAGATCATTGCAAGCATCATAATTGGGAACTTCTAGCACGATCTTAGATTTAAGGTTTCTCAAAGTGTCGTTTTCGTTTTTGTACTTTTTAAGATCTGCTTGAAGACGTCTAACTCGATACTGTGAAGCAGTATCAGGAATATCATCAATCCAGCTATCTTGTGATTTCACAACAGGCTTTAAACGCTTTTCTTCATAGATTTCAACATATTTATCAAAAAGTGTTCTGTAACGCTTGCCTGCTTTATTGACTATGGACTGATAAGCAGGACCACCGCGTTTGGAAGCTAAGTCTGACACGTATTGTAAACTGAACGTTTTGACATTATTTTCAACGTGTTCGTCAAGCACTTCTTTCAATTTTTTCAGTTTGTACTGAACATCCGAACGTGCACCCGACTTAAGATCCTCATACAAATCCTTAATTTCTTGATTTTCTTCAGTCATTATAAGGTTCCAATATTAATCGTACTTGACAGCGCATTAGCTTGAATTGTTAGCTGTTTAAGTTCACTTGGTTCAAGATAATCACGAAGCATATTTCTTTGTTCAGCAACATTATCTAACTGCTCCCAGCCACCGAGTTTTTTAACAAGATCACTTATCATGTAATTGCCAAGCTTCTGTTGTTGCTCGATTGATAAGCTAAAAAATTTAGAACTTATATCATTATCAGATAACAATTTATCAATCTTCTGAGAGCGCTCGATAACGGCATGTTTTGAATCTGAGAACATATAAACATCAGCATTTTGACAAACTTCATTTAAGTGTTCGAATTTAGATACTTCACGCAGATCCACCGAAAGAATTGATTCATTCATGATCATGGGTAAGTTCTTGTTATTACCAGCGGCTGACTCATTATTAAGAAGCCCTATCGCGGCATCAGCCAAGCGGAACGTGGCAATAACATCTGACATAGCTGAGTCAATTTCGGTTGCGGCTGTTTCATATACTGATTGCGCTCTTGATAGCTCATATGCTTTTTCAAATCGCTCACCTGACATTTCACATTCATCACGCAAGTCTTTTAAATTCTCAAGCTCTTCGCTTACCGTTTCCATCCGTTCCTTTGCATCATTTATTTTCAACGTAAGTGCGTCTGACAGCGCTTTCAGGCTGCTCAAATGAAGAGCAGAGGTCATAAAGAAACGGCAGCGTACACAGTTAGTTTTACCAATAACCAATGATGTTGGAACCGGAAGACGGAAACTTGCTTTATCAGCTACTTTTTCACCACCTTCATGACAGCTTTGACCACCAACAGGGCAGAGGCCAACCCCCTTATCTACAAACGAACTGCCATTAAAGTTTTCTATATTTCTTAATAACCAGCCACTTTCGTTATCAACGTATTGGGGTATTAAATCTTTGAATTTTTGGTCAAAAATTGCATCTTGAATGGAGCGTTCACTATTCGCCAGTGCGTCAAGTTCAGCTTTTTCAAAAGCCCGTCTCATGGCTGGAACTCTAACTTTTGAGTAGTAAATGGTCATGACCACGCTAGCGTGTCCGACTAGCTTTGCCACTAAAGTTGGTGATAAATTATGGTCAACCAAATAAGCAGTAATAAGGCTCGCTCGTAAGGAATGCGGTGAATAGTCTGAGCTATAACGATTCAAAACCCTTTCTACATCGGTTTTAGTGCTTCCTTCACCATGGTACTCGACTAATTTCAAACGACTGTCTTGAGTGAAATAAAGTAAAATAGGCAAGCCATTTTTTAATACAGAAGTGTTTAAAGGTAAGGAACGAAGATTTTTATCTTTGGCTGAAGGATCACGGAAAAGGAAACACTGTTTACCTTTATAACCTCTTCGATTAAGCCTAGAGTCGCTTACATGACTACTTTTTTTGATAAAGCTATTCGACCACTTAACCGCTTCATCAATAGGGTTGTATTTGATTTGCCACTCCCTGAGTCGAATAAGCCACTTTGCCAAGTGTAAAGGCATGTAAGGAGCTGAATAACCTCCTTCAGCATTTTTCGTTTTATTGGTTGTACAGTAAAAACCTGAACTATCATTGTCATATTGCTTAATAAACCCTTGAGGCTTTTTAAAAATGCCTGCAAGTGGATTAGGGTTCGGTTTCCATACAATCTTATTATCCTCAAGGTAAGGCAGATAAGGATCGGCTTCACCTGAGTCATTCCACATAATTTGTTGCCCACGCACCGTTAGCTCTAAGAGTGTAAGCATCGCAACAGTACGAACTGGAGACCACATTTCATGGATTATTTGCTTGTGGCGACCTAATTTTCTATGAGAAATCTCGCGTGTACGCCACACGCAATTGGGGTCATTTTTATCTATTTGCGATTCTTTAACTTCAAAGTAGTCAGCTTGATAGATATCAAGCGCATCTTTCAAATCAGAAAAAGTATTTGCTTCATTAGGACATAAAAACTCACGCCCTTTTTCTATGTATGCAAACGGCAAAATAGCCTTTACTGTTTCATTAGGTCTCCGCCTTGATACTTCTCCGCCCAAAGAATAATTTTGGTAAGGATTCCTAAATTCAGGTAGCCACGTAATTTCACCTGTATCTTCATCTTCATCTGCGCAATACTCTTTTAGTAGCAGGTGAAGATATTCATTAACGATTGAGACCGTATTTGTGTCTTGCTGTTGTTTTGAAAATGTTCCAATAAAGTTTGATAAGTTAGGGGCTTTTGACTCCATATGAAAAAAAACAACGGGGTTGGGGGCGACATTACTCTCAGCAAACCAAACCAAAAGCTTCTCAAGTACCATTGTTCTTTTGGCTATGTTTGAGCCTGTCGCTATATATTCTTTAGCTTTTTTAGCCCAACTTTCCCATTCTTGATATTTATCGAGAAACTTATCAAATGGCTTTGCTTTGTAATAATGCAATTCACCGACAAAACCATTTGTTTTATTGGGGTGAGCGCGTAAATATGGATTATTTTTGGCGTGCCTTATGTATTCTGCCGAACTGTCTATTTTATGCTTATTGATATACTCGATAACCTTGTCCAGTTCCCAAAACTCAAACTTAATCAAATCGGAAAAAGATTTGGCATGAAAATATTTCACAGGGTCTTTTGGGTAATTAGGTGATATATGAACCACATCCTCTTCATATTGAACTCTTTTTGTAATAGCTTTTTTTTTCATTAGTTTACGAAAGCTATCCAACGTTAATTCTTTTGGGAAGACCTCATCATATTCATATTCATCATACGTTTGAATAATTGATAAAGGAGCCTTAGGATTCTCCTTTTGCCATATCGTGTATTCCGACAAATCTTTAAGCCCAGTTTTATGCACCTCTTCAATTAACTCTTGATATGTGTAATATTTTTCCATGGACGTTTTAATCTCCTTTATCCACTACGTGGAGATTACCTTCTGAATATCTTCTAAAGTGATTAAATTCATTTAAAAAATCATTTGCATTGAAATAATTAGTTTTAGAAGTGTCATCATCACTACCTTCAAACAACTTAGCTTCCGCTTCTCTTATAGCACTAGCGGCCTTTCGTTTTTGCGCATTTATCGTATAAGCTTCTTGTGAATTAATACTTTTATGATGCATTGCTTCTTTGATAATCATCCTATCAACATTCAAATCTGTTAGTTTTTCACCATATGCGTGTCGACTACCGTGAGGATTGTTTCCAGAGTATTTAGATGGATCATACCCCAGTTTAATAAGTGCCTTTTCACGAGCTTTACGATACTGTTTTATCGTGGCAGGGTTCCCTTTTTCATCAGTGAACAAATAAGGGTGCGGATGCAATGGATTCGTTTTTCTCTGGTGTTTTATGTAGTAGTCGAGAGCCAATGTGAACCATTCCCATTGAAACGTCGGAAACATTTCAACTTTTATTTTTTTCCCCTTGGTTTTATATCCAGCTTGCAAGTTCCCTTGAATCTTAGTGCGAGGCTTCAGGCCATATTTTTTTTTCAGATATGCTTTGATATTGTCGTGTTTGTTACCCGGCTGATTACACCAATATTCAGGAGCTTCGCCATGTTCTGGGTCTTGTATGGTAATTGTTACACGATCACTTTTTGTAGGATCAGGCTTAATATCTGAAATAAAAATGTGAAATGGCTCACTAATTCTTAAACCCGCGTAATGCATAAGCATTGTTATTAAGACATTCTTTATATTTAAAAATGATGCATCATGACGTTTATATTTATACCGCCAAAAGCCGTTCAAAATAAGATCTTGATTAACACTTTCTTTTGTTGCTTTTATCTCTTTTCTATCGCTTCGTGTCTTATACTTTTTCACTAGCTTTGCTGATTTTGCTTTTTCAGTCGCGGCTTGGTCATTCCATGTGTGGGATAAAAATGAATTGTTCTTCTTGTGATGATATGCTGCCAGCGACATAATGCGTTCACTTTTAGAAGCCTCGACTGATGGGTTAAGTAATAATTTTTCATCTCCAGTTTTCTCATAAAGAAAATCAGAAAACTGAGTAATATGTTCAATTATTGAGTTTGCGTGTTCAGCAGAAATTGGTTCCCAGTATAATCCAAATAAATCATTTTCATTTTCATCGATAGTTCCGTCAGGAAGAATTTCAGCAAATGCTTCAAACATAACACGAGGATTCCTGTAAGCCCCTTTAGTTGCTTCAGCAAAATCAAGTAATTTAACAATCGAAGATGATGACTTGCTTAACCAGCTTTGAGATTTTTTCCTGTTTTTAATTAAATAATTAATGTGAGCGGGAAATATGCCATTTGATGTTACGACAACGCGACTCGAAAACGGCTCTATATTAAGAGGAGAAATTGTCATATTTTGAGTCAGATTTGACATTTGTATTTCACTACAAAGTGGTAACTTGGTATATACTAGGGGGATTCATTGAAAATTACAAGTTTCGCTTTAGCTAGCGGGTGAGTCAAAACAGGAAGTAAATGAGTGGAAAAAATACGAAGTGGTAGAAATATTTAGGGGGATACAATCTCATAGCGCATCACCTGGATACCCCAGGGAGATGAAGCTTCATTAATTTGCGACACTATCCGCGCATTTAAGGTGTCCCGCTCTTCAAAGGTTTTATCCAGTTCGATTTTGCCCAGTTCGGAACGCATTGTGGTTTGTGCCAGTTGCGTTACCGCAAACACGTAGTCCTCAACGCCGTAAGTGGCTTTGTATGGGTCCAGTACCCGGAAATACAGCACGCCATCCACAGACAAAGAGATATTATCTTTGGTAATAGCAGACTGGCTGGGCACATCTACCGCCTGCTCTTTTAATGAGCGATCAGCTGCCACTTTATCAATAAAGGGCACAATAAAATTGAGTCCGGCTTCCTTAGTAGATTGATATTTTCCGAAACGCTCAACAATAAAAGCGCGGTTTTGCGGCACAAACTTAATGGATGAGCGCAATATAACGATGACCAGCACCAGAATAAAAACTTGCGGTGTCAGCAAGTATTCAAAGATCATATCCATACATAAATTCCTTGAGCAACATTTGAAGTTCATCTCAATATAGCAGATGGTGAAATAAAAATGTGGATATTTTTTGGCGCTTAAAAGCCCAGTTTTGCTCTGATTTGTAACGCCTGCGCTAGCGGAATATCGGGGTAATCAGACCCGCGCAGAAAGTGCACATACTTGAGGGTGCGAAAGCCATCAAACCAGTCGGTCAGTGCTTTTTGCAGTTGTGCTTGAGAATATCCCTGTTTTTGCCATTTTTTGCAGGTTTGCCAGAACCCGGCCTGCACCAGATAGTCTTGACTGATGCTATCAAAATGCGCTTCGTTTAGTGATCCTAAAGTGTCAGGGGTCAGTGCTGAAAAAGCCTTTAGCAAGGTCTTTAAATGCACAAATATTTGCGGATGGTAAACTGGATAGGTCTCTTCGGTTAGCTGTTTTTGCACAATCTCCTGCACGGCAGGTCCGGTACCAAAAGGCACCCGGTCTGAAACACGGGATTGAATCATCAACTGTGGCGACAAGGCTTGTACCTTTCCCTGCTTTGCCAGCTTATTGAGCAGATAAAAGTCCTCACCTGCGGCTTTTTTGGGAAGCCCTCTGACCTGACAATAAGCCAGTGCATCCACCAGCAAGCAGCTCCCTATGGTATGAAAAGCAAACGCAGAGCCGGCAAACCTGAGTCCACTGACATAATGTTCCAGTCGCTGTTCATAAAGGTGTGTCGCAGCATCGATTTCATCGTCACCACTGGCAATATGTTTAAACTGAAACACCCCCGCAGCACTATTTTTGGGCAAATGACTATTTAGGAAATAATCGTCGGGGAGTTTGGTGTCGGCATCCGTGGAATAAATTTGCGTGTTTTTTACTTTGTTTTGCTGGATTAACCAACAAGCCATATCTGCAGCGATTTTACGCGCCAACCCCACTCCATGCGCTTTTGGAATGGCAAGACCTTCGGAATACCTATCAACGATTAAAACCTGTACTGCGCTACCTGAGAAGACTTGTAATCTATGATTTTCAGCACTCCATTGAGTTTCACTTAATTCGCAAAGGTGCGCGCAGAGTGCCTGTTGTGACGATGTGCTTTTGCTGCCCTGTGGCTGATTCACCACTAAAATCAGTAGAACTCTGATGTCGCAAAACTGACGAACAAATCGAACGACAAACTCGGCTGACTCCTGGTACGCCGGTATCAGTACAACATAGTCGTAGTGGTTTTCGGGAAAATCCGCGAGTCCAGATACTTCCGGCTCAGCATATTTTGCTAAGTACTTAGTGATATTCCTGGCGGTTTTGTCAGAATTCATATTGTTATCTGGATTGCCTTTCAGCGAGTCTCATTGGTTTGATTGACCCACGAAAAATTGCGGTAGTTTGCGCAGCACCTTTAGCGGGACGGTAAAAAAACGAGGAGTCAGTGCGTTTACTCGCCATGCCCGAATATCTTCAGCGATGGATTTTACTTTGCTCAATGCCTTACCGGAACTGTTGCCACCGGTGCGCATCTTAACCATAAAATCTGGCAGGTAAGCAGTACTAACCTCATACTTATACAAAAAGCGCAACATCAATTCATAGTCGCCAGAAATGCGAAAGTCGCTATCAAATACGCCATACTTCTGATAGATACTCTTTTTGACAAAAAACGTGGGGTGCGGTGGTGCCCATCCAAGATCAAAGTTAGATTTTTTAAAATCGCCGCTTTTCCAAATTCGCCATACCCTGTCAATATTTTCGCGTTGAACATAGATCAAATCACCATAGACAGAGTCAACATTGGCTGAGTCAAACTCACTCACAACCTTGCCAAGCACCTGATTGTGGCTGTAAAAATCATCAGAGTTAAGGATACCGATAATCTCACCAGAGGCCAAGGTGATCGCCTGATTCATGGCATCAAAGATACCGTTATCCTTACCCTGGATAAGGGTAATCTGGCTGCCGAATGTCTTAATGATATCCAGGGTATTATCCGTAGAGCCACCATCAAAAATAATGTACTCGTAGTTGCTGAAGGATTGCCCTAAGACACTATGAATAGTATCGGCAATAGTGGTCTCACTATTTAAACATACGGTGATAATGCTTAGCTTCATCGATTACGAGTACATCAGTTTACAGGTTTAGGTTAGTCAGTACCAAACAGATACAAAAACTTATGCGGTTTTTTGCTGGTTTGCTAATTCTGATGTTTGTCCAGCCCTTGCGTTCACTTGCTGTGCTATCCACTGGTAAGTTTGCTCAAGGCCTGACGCAAGGGGAATTCCCGGTAACCAATTTAACTTTTCAGCAATCAGACGGTTGTCGGAGTTTCTTCCCTGCACCCCTATTGGACCTTTTACATGTTTCAATGTTAATTGTTTACCCGAAATGCGCATAAAACATTTTGCCAGTGCATTTATCGAAATTAACTCAGAAGAACCGATGTTGACCGGACCTGAAAAATCCGATTGCATCAGTTTGAATACCGCTTCCACGCAGTCATCGATATACAGAAAAGAACGGGTTTGTGTACCATCGCCCCATATTTCTATTTCCCCACCATCCTGCGCCATTGCCACTTTTCTGGCCAGGGCAGCCGGCACTTTTTCACGGCCGCCATCAAAAGTCCCTTGCGGTCCAAAAATATTGTGAAACCTGGCTATTTTGACATTGAGCCCATAGTTGCGCTGGTAGGACAAATACAAGCGCTCGCTGAATAGTTTTTCCCACCCATATTCGCTATCGGGTGCAGCCGGATACTCAGATCCTTCGGTACAATTTGGATTATTGGCATCCATCTGATTGTACTCCGGGTAGATACACGCCGATGAAGAATAAAACACTTTATCGACCTTTTTCTGGGTTACCACATTTAACAGGTTTAAATTGATAAGGACAGAGTTATGCATCACATCGGCATCATTTTCACCGGTGAATAAATAGCCAGCGCCCCCCATGTCAGCCGCTAACTGATACACTTCATCTACCGGAATCGAAAACAGGCTCTCAACAAACTCAATACTCCGTAAATCGCCAATTTTAAATTCGTCTGCGGTTGTTACTGAAAACTCGGGAAGTTTCAGGTCTGCACCAATAACCCTGTAACCCTTTGACTTAAGAAATGTGACCAGGTGGCTACCAATAAACCCGCCAGCCCCGGTAACAAGAGCTACTTTCATTTTGTCCTCTAACCTCTTGGCAAATCTATTTTTAATCATACACTTAATCGTTATTATAAGCTCGCGATTTAAATGCAACAGTCAATGTGAATAGTTCAGAGACCTGGCAACGTAGAAAGCACTCAAATGGCAGGCTATGACTGAAATTAGGTAAGTGAATTTTGAGATCCAATGAACAAACGCCACTGGTGTGGAACAACAAACAATACGATAAGTTTCTCATTATTGAAAACCACGATATTCAGGCGGGCTTTTGTGCGTTGATTGTGTTTGCATTAAATGGTTTACGCAAGGCTAAGGCCATCAACGCCATTCCGGTGATTGATTTTAATGCACAAAATACCTGTTATTTTTATGATGAATCCAGAGGTGATTCAATCTGGGAGTATTTTTTCGAACCTGTCAGTCCTTTTAATATTACTCAAATTAACGCGTGGTTAAAATCAGGGACCATAAAACAGGACACAGTGGCGCGGCTATCTGCTGATGAGTTTGGCTATTTACATCATCATGATCCCGACAGACTGGCCACATTTTGGGCTTGGTGTGCACCTGAAGACAAAGCTGCGTGGATAAGAGCTAAACGAGAGCTGGGTCGAAAATACATCAGCAACTACGTCAAACCAAAGGCGTACATTACCGATAAAGTTGAGCAATTTTGCACACAACATTTTAAAGGAAAATTGGTTTTTGGAGTTCACATAAGAGGAACTGACTTTAATTACGCAACACCATTACATACCCGTATTTACATGGAGAAGTTAAACACACTAATCGCCGGATTAGCGCAACAGGAATATTGTATCTTCGTTGCCACCGATCAGAAGCAGTATCTTCAGGAACTGAGCAACCGATATGGCAGTCGGGTTATTGCTTACGATGCAACACGCTCATCAAATCACATTGCGCCATTCAAACTGAGCACTCTGAGTGGTTATCAAAAAGGTGAAGAAGTATTGACAGATATGCTGATACTTTCCCGCTGTCATCATATTATTAAAGGGCCTGCTGCACTCGGGGAAATGGCACTTTGGTTTACTGACCACGATGATATTACCGATCTTGCGCTGCAGAGTGAGTTTCACGCCAAACCCTATGATAAGCTCTCCAGTGCATTTTCAGCATTAAATGTTGACCAGTTGCAAGCAGGACAACTAGCAAAGCAAAAGTGGAAGGAGAAACTCGTTAAACGAATCTACAGTTGGAAAATTGTGGCCTTCTTCTATAAACGTTCTGCACACGTCAGACGATGGCTTAATCACTAGCTCATCTGCTGCTGTATCCAGTCATAGGTGATTTTCAGCCCCTCGTTTAGTGAGATTTTGGGTGTCCACCCCAGTTTTTCTCTAATGAGATGATTATCTGAATTACGCGCTGATGGTCCCACCGGTCCGTCGATGTGTTTAAGCTGCAGTGTTTTGCCTGACAAGGCGATCAATTTCCCAGCCAGTTCATTGATAGACACCAACTCTTCAGAACCAATATTGACCGGAGCGCTGAAATCAGATTGCATTAATTGATAAATCGCTCTTACGCAGTCATCAACATATAGAAACGAACGCGTCTGCTCTCCACTGCCCCAGATGGTTATTTCTCCGCCATCGTCGGCCTGGATGACTTTGCGGGCCAATGCCGCCGGCACCTTTTCTTTCCCACCGGCATATATGCATTGCGGACCAATGATGGTGTGGAGCCTGCCGATTCGAACCTCAATATCATAATTGCGTTGATACGACGCATACAAACGTTCACTAAACAGCTTTTCCCAACCATAGTCACTTTCGGGGTTTGCCGGATAGGCCAGCGATTCTGTGTAATTGGGATAACTCGGATGGTTCTCGCTAAGTTTGGGGTAAACACATGCAGACGATGGATAAAATATCCGGGTGTTATTAGACGGACCATTTGAAATCGCATGTAAAATATTGAGATTGATACGCAACGAGTTTTGCATAATGTTGGCATCATTCTCATGGGAGAAGGTATAACCTGCCCCGCCCATATCCGCAGCAAACTGGTAAACCTCGTCAATGGGTTCTTTAAACAAATCAGCTGTGAACTCCGAACAGCCTAAGTCACCTGTGATATACTTGTCTGCCAGAGACACCTCAAACGCCGGGACGCGGCGGCTGACCGCAATAACATAGTAATTTTGCTGTTTCAGGTATCGAACCATATGATGACCGATGAAACCACCGGCACCGGTAACTAATGCTGTTGGCACCTATTTCTACTCTTTCAAAATGTCAATCTTAATCGTATTTATCAGAATCGTAATACAGGGCGTGAATCGCCTGATAACCGCCTTGTGCAACCAGTCTTCCGTTTTTCAGCAGTATTGCATGACTACATAGGTCGTTCAGCAACGCCACATCATGGCTAACGATAAGGATTGTTACACCGGTTTCTGCCAGTTGTTTTAATCTGGTAATTGATTTTTCACGGAAACCTTTATCATTGACGGATAATACCTCATCAACAATTAAAATATCCCGGTTTTGATGTGTTGCAACCGCAAAAGCCAGCCGTGCCCACATACCACTGGAATATCTTTTGATTGGCGTGTCCAGATACTCACGTACCCCCGCATAGTCAACAATATCATTAAAACGGTTGCTGAGTGCTTTCCTGCTGAGCCCCATTAAAGTCCCGTTGAGATAGATGTTTTCCCGGCCTGTCAGTTCCGGGTGAAAGCCCACTCCGGCCTCTAACATCGGTGTAACGCTACCGCGAAGGAAAATCTCACCTTCTGTCGGGTCACTAATTTCACTGATCAAACGCAACAATGTGGACTTACCTGAACCATTGTCCCCCATGATAGCGACAATTGACCCCGCCTGAATATCGATATTAATATTTTTGATGGCCCAAACATCGCGCTTTTTTAAGCGGCCGGATAGTGCAGCCAGAATGGGAGACTTCTGTTGCTGCTGAATGACGGGTAGTCCCGACACTATGCGATATCGTTTGCCCAGATTTCGAATTTCTATTGCGTTGACTGTCATTGTTTTTTAAATCACGTCAGCAAATTTGCGTTCATTGACGCCAAAAAGATAAATGCCAGAGATTAACAAAATGGCTAATGAACTGGCGCCGACTGCAACACATAATAAATCAGGACGAAACGACTCCCCTAAAACAAGAAAACGCATTGATTCTATGATGGCCACCAGTGGATTCAGGCTGTATAGCAATTGCCACTGTTCGGGAACACTTTTTAGCGTGAAGGCTACCGGACTGACAAAAAGTGCCAATCGAAGCACGTAAGGTACCAGGGTGGCAAAATCGCGTTTAAACACATTCAGCGTACCTAACCACAATCCCAGCGCCAGATTAAGTAGTGCAACCGCAATGATGACAAGCGGTACCAAAAGCAGGCTGAATAAAAACGGCACGTCAAAATAAAACATAAAGCCAAATAGCACACACATATTAATAAGAGGCCCTGGTAAGTTTTTCAACGACGCATTGATCAGCAAGACAATTCTGGGAAAGTTTGCTCTGACGATAAGGTCTCTGTCATCTGTCAGGCAGGTAGTTGCTTTGTTGACGGCCCCCGCAAAAAAGTCCCAACAAACCAATGCGGTCAGGGCAATGAGAATGTATGGTACACCATAATCAGGAAAACTACCTATGTGTTCAAAAACGAAGATAATACTCAACGCCATCGCAACAGGTTGTATTGCAACCCAACCGATCCCGAGCAAGGTCTGCTTGTAGGTTACCAACAAATCCCGTTTCATTATGTGCAACAATAATTCCCGGGACTGCCAAATCGCGGAGAAACCTACCTGTCGGAAGCGCTTGTTATTGGAACGAATGTGTTTTGTCATGATAAATGTGCTGCTGTATTACAAATAGGGCTTTCCCAACCACTTTTTTACCAGATAACGCTGGAATCTGATGATGTTATACAACCATCCCTTTGCCGACAAAAGAATAACCTGCAGGAAAAGAAATAAACGATTCTGATGCTTGTTGAGCACCTGCAGCGCCATGTCATTGTTGTCGGGTACGCTGAATTTTGCCTGTTGTTCCACAAGTGAGACGTCCCCGAGCCCCCAGTTACTGCCATTAGGATTGAGTATGGGTTTGTTAAATGATTTTGCCCAATCCGGATTGAGTTTCCGGTGACTGTGTCTGAATTTAAAGCCAACATTAATATGTTCAAGGTGAAAAAAGTGATAGCCAAACACCTTGCCGATATTCACTACCGGATATTTCTTGATCAACCTGGTTGCCAGGTCGACATCCATAAACCAATAGTAGATCAATCTCTCGTCGTATCCGCCCACCTCATCCCAGAGCTTTCTGTGCATCATCAATATACCGACCGCTGAAGCCCAGTAACAGTAGGGTAATTCTTCATTGAGCGTGAACTTTTGATAACGCCTTATCGCGAAGTCCAAATCATCCATCCCCGGTTTTTTGGCCACGAACTCATAGGGTAACTGTTTGCGTGCAGCAAACATGTAGGTATTTTCAATATCAAATGGAACAAGACTTTTCTTTTCAAATGCATCAAAAAAACACACTAAAAAGTCCTGTGTCACCAGAGTGTCCTGATCAATTCTTCCGATGTAGAGTCCTTTACTTCTTCTCGCGGCAACATTGAGTGCATATACCTCGCCAAACGGGCTATCCTGTTGCAACGATTGCGCCATCGCCAAAGGAACTTCAATAAAACGAGTGATCGCTGCGGCCCGTTTGCTAAGTTGAATGACCTCAGCGATAGGCGTTGTGCTTCCCCAATCGGCGACGACAATTTCAACCTGATGCTGTCTGTTGAGGGCATATATCTTTTGGCTCACATAATTAATGCTGGTAGATAAGCGCCACATGGGGTCGCCCATGTAGTTGTCATTCCTGGAGCAAATAATCAATGAAAGTGCGATATGGTCACGCTGAGTCAATTTACCATCCTTGCTGCAAATATTAAAAATCCGTCGCCATAAACAACCTGGTAATGCATCATTGATATAACTCTGGAGTGAATAAGAGCTTTCTGTCTTTAAACGAAGATTCAGGCACTGTCATTGTGGCTTTTAGCGAAAAGCTATCAGTTCCTTTGGGACGAACCCACAATTGGTAGTCACCTTCAGCAATAATATCACTGTCGGATAGAGATTGTTCTGTGGAGTATGGCACTGCAAATTCAAAATTACCCTGCCCATCAGCTATCGCTGTCCGATTGAACATAAATTGTCGACCTGTGGTTTTACTGCGCAGGGAAAGCCGTGCCTGAATCTGATCCCCGGGGCCAGCCTGACCTTTAATAATCGTGCCCCTAACAATTTCGAATATTTTGATAGTTGAATGTATTTGACCATTATAAAGATAACCGTTACCCGTATCGACAACATCCACCTTCGTCCATTGTTGATAACGTTGAAGCTCATCAGGGGTATCAATCGGAAATGTCTTGGGAACAAACGTATAATTAAGCTTATCTCCTGTGCCTGAAAGTTGCAAAAAGCCTGTGCTATAGGTCTGCGCTGAACTCTCATAAACCATTCGATAATGGCTAAGTTCGCTGCCATCATTTGCATACAAGCGGGCAATCATGGAATTTTTATGGGTATTATCCAGGGTAATATAAGGAACTTGCTTACCATTGACATTGATCTCCCCGTGTCTGACTGCTTCAACAGGTTTATCGGTAAATTTCGACTTCGCATGAATAAGTGGACCATAGGTATCCTTGTCCACAATCACATAACGAATGGTGCGCTCATTGGTAAATCTCTCTGACAGCACTTCTAACGATTCTTGTTCGCTTTGAGCCAATAACCACCGGGGGATATAGTTGGATGGAAGACTGCTCCAAACCGGAATTCGATTGCCGTGCGAAGCCACCAAATTTCCATAATCCCAGGCGACCATAATGCCATAGTCTGACTGCTCGCTATCAGCTGCCACAACAGGTGAATCCGGGTGTGATAGCGGAGTCCTTGCCGGTTGCGGAGAATGTTGCTCAAGCCAGGTCAACGAACGGTACCAGGCTTGATGATATATTGTCATTGCCTGTAACTTTGATTCTTCAACCCACGGCAAAGATAGTGCTTTGAAAGGGTAAACCGGCAATATTAAAAAGGCAAAACCAAGTACCAAAACTACGACCTTGATACACACACTGGTTACAACTGACTTGCCTGATACAGTTTTTTCAAGCAACAACCAAAACGAATAACAGGTAAGAGAGGCTAAAACCGCAATAAATGGCGGAACGGCATAATCAAAATCACCTGACAGATACCAGATCAATAACCAGCACCCCCCCAGGGTGACTGGGACAATTGTTTCGGGGGATAATCTGCGTTTGCACACCATCACCGGCAGCAACACCAATCCGGCAATTGCCACTATGCCAACGACACCAAATTGCTCGATAAATTTTGCGCTACTGACGGTGCTTTCTTCATGAATAAAATTAGTGGATTCGCTTAAAACGAGCGACACTAACAATAAGCCAAGTTCAGTAAAACACGCCACAATAGCAGCGACGAAAAGCACGAGAATGAAAATTATTCCGGCTACCGCTGCAGCTGAAAATCGCAGTGCCAAATACTGCTGAATTCGCGAATAACACCAGGCTCCCACAATCAACATTACAGCACCGATAGCCAGAAAAACCTGATTTCCGGGCACAAACCACAGAGATAACAACAGAACCAAGCCATACAGAGCGCTCGCTTTGGTTACTTCCGAAATCTGTTCTGCGCGTGCCTGGAGCACAGACCAGTACGCGAAAAAAGCGATGTTAATAAGAAGAACGACCAACGCTGCACCCTGCCAGGTATAGATAAGTATGACCAGCGGTAGTGCAGCAAGCAAAATGGGTTTCCACAGTGTCCCCTGACGTTGCTCTCGTGTCACCCTCAGCAAAAACACCATGCCTATCGCGATAGCCAGTGACAAACAAAATTCAGCAGCATGATGATCAACAAACCCAAGAACTGAGCGATCCAGTGATTTACCGGGGTACAGTAAAAAAAATAATGTCGCCAACAACCCTACGGACGTATTTGTTAATTGCCGGACCAGAATAAACAGCAACAGATAAGCAATCACGGCTAATAGGGGTGTAAACCAAACCGCGACGGCAGCGATATCATTCAGGCTGGCATCACTGCCGTAAAGCATCAGGGCAACGCTGGAAATCGCGAAACCGAACAATCCGGTAGCATGATTTTGGCGAACATCCGGATAACTTGCTCCAATGTCCATCCTTTGTATTTCAGGATAATGGACCAAGGTGTATTTTGCATGGCGCAGGTGAAACAGCGAATCCACGCCTAGCAATTTGATTTCATCGGGGTTCGCAAAAATGTAATCGTAGGCCCCCCATGTACGTGCGCCAAATGCCCCGATGAGGATGGCCGCCAGGAGGAGCAACGTGGTGAGTCTGGAGCCAGGTTTTTTGAAGAGCGTGTATGCGTCAGTCATCAAGTTTAAAACGTATTCGTTGCCATTGTTATGCCGTAGCGGTTCTTATGAGACAATCTCTGCTGTTTGGTGAACTGTGGAATAAAACATGCCATAATCCCGGACGACTTATATTAAACCATTACAAACCAATAACTTCCACGAGAGAAGTGAACAGTTATTGGTAATTTCATTCACGGAATTTCACAAAAGCTAAATTTAATGAACCCCTGCATTGTTTATCTCGCTCAAAATACCCCCAAAGATCCCCAGTACGGGCGCGACTCACGGGGAATGCTGGAAAAAAGTCTGGATTTACTGTTTCAAAATTACAATGATGCTTTTCAACATGATGTACTGATTTTCCACGAAGGTGATTTTGATGAAAGCAGCCAGCTAGAAGTTAAAAAAGGACGCTCACAAATCCAGTTTCGCGAGATAAATTTTGCCATTCCTGAATTTTTGAATCCCAGGGAAATACCCGAAAAATGGGATGGGATATATGGCATTGGTCAGCGTCACATGGCGCGATTCTTCTGCTATAGCATTTTTCCTATCCTCAATGCTCTTGGCTATGACTGGTATATGCGCCTGGATGATGATTCCTTTATTCACACAAAAATTAATTACAACCTGTTTGAATTTATGGCCGCCAATCAGTGTGATTATGGCTACCGGGCCATTCTTAAAGAGCCTTTGCGTCCGACATATGGCTTTTCTGAAATGGTACTGGCTTATATAAAAGCAGAGCGAATAAAGCCGGTCTCTTTCCTGGAGAATTTTGATCATTCACTAACACTCAACAATGAGTACTTTTCGCTCAAAGGTCGTTTAAAAAAGCGGGTCACCAATGTCATTGACCGCCTCTCTGAAAAACTGAATCACGACTTAAACAACTGGCCCAGGGCCACTGAATGGAACCGGCAAACTTATTACAATAATTTCCATATCACTCGCGTTGGATTTTGGATGACACCTGAGGTCCAGTCTTTTTTGAGCTATTTCGACCGGGTGGGAGGAAACTATAAATACCGTTGGTCGGATCATATTGTCCAAACCGCAGCGGTACAGATTTTCATGCCAGACCACCGGATTCATCATTTCCAGGATTTCACTTATGAACATGCCACTATTAAAGAAGGCAAACTGGAATGGGGAGGAATCTTTCCCGGCACTGATGATAATGAGTTATTGGCAGTGAATGACTTCAAAAAACAATATGGAAAACTGCTCTGTAACCGTTAACATAAAGCCGGTAACACAGCTTGATGCCGACCTACACAAACTAATAATTTCAGCATCCTGTACCTTGAGAATTAATTTAGCAGAATGAAAACAGCAATTATAACTGGAGCCACCGGTCAGGATGGCGCCTATTTGGCAAAGCTTCTTCTGGAGAAGCAATATAAAGTTATCGCGACTTACCGACGTAGAAGTGCTGATAGTTTTTGGCGTTTTGAAGCAATGGACCTTATGTCGCATCCCCTTCTTCATTTTGAAGAACTGGATATCAATGATATGTCTGCATGTATCCGTTTGATCGACAACAACCAACCTCACGAGATATACAACCTTGCTTCCCAAAGTTTCGTAGAAACGGCATTTCGGCAACCGGTAATGACCAGCCAAACGAATATTGTCGGGTTACTAAACTTACTTGAGTCAATAAGAATGGTCGACCTGAATATCCGATTTTATCAGGCATCAAGTTCCGAAATGTTTGGCAAGGTACAGGAAATACCGCAAACAGAAAATACCGATTTTTATCCCAGAAGCCCCTATGGCGTGTCCAAACTCGCCGCTCATTGGATGGTGATCAACTATCGAGAATCCTACAACCTGTTTGGTGCCTGTGGCATTTCATTTAACCACGAATCGCCACTGAGAGGAAAAGAGTTTGTAACCCGTAAAATCACAGATGCCGCGGCGAAGATCGCGCTTGGAAAACAGGACTGCCTGGAACTGGGTAACCTTGATGCGCAACGGGACTGGGGATTTGCCGGAGACTATGTGCTGGGTATGTGGCAAATGCTGCAATTAGAACGCCCTGAAACCATCGTCTTTGCCACCAACCGATCTGAGTCGGTCAGAAATTTCGCCAATATGGCATTCAATTGTGTTGATATTGAGCTGGTGTGGCAAGGCGACGCTGAAAAAGAGATTGGTATCGACAGCAAAACAGGAAAAACACGGATAAAAGTAAGCCAGGATCTCTATCGTCCAGCCGAAGTGGATATACTGCGCGGTGACGCTGATAAAGCCCAAAAGCTGTTGGGTTGGCGAGCTAAAACCTCGCTGGAGGAACTATGTCGAACAATGGTCAATGCTGATTTGCAAAGAAATACAGCACCCTGAATAGAGTGAAGCGGCTTGGCAGATGTTTAACCCGGTAGACAATCAGCTATTAATCCAACAACCTGTTGCAGCAAATTGCTTGTACAGCGCAACAGGTGTACAGTGAACTATCGTCCTGAAGTAGACGGATTGCGCGGGATCGCCGTTTTATTGGTGGTATTATTCCACGCGAAAATAATGGGTTTTACCGGTGGTTTTGTTGGTGTCGATATTTTTTTTGTGATCAGTGGATACCTGATCACAGTGATTATTTTCGACAGTAGCAACAGGGGCAAATTTAGTTTCTTGTCCTTTTATGAAAGACGAGCCAGGCGCATTATTCCTGCACTTTATATCATCGCACTGGCGTCAATACCGGTGGCATTGTTATTCCTGAATCCGGTATTTTTAAAAGACTTTGGCCAGAGTCTGGTGGCTGTTAGCTGGTTTGTTTCCAATATATTGTTTTGGATCGAAAGTGGATATTTCGAGTCTCCTTCTGAGCTCAAACCACTGCTCCACACCTGGAGCCTGGGCATCGAAGCGCAATTTTATTTACTTTTTCCACTTCTTTTGTTTTTCGCAAGACACACAGCCCGGATCGCAACACTGGCATGGATGATCCCCTTGTTTCTGGCCAGTGTTACCTTGTATTACTGGGGCACGTTCCACTTCCCCACAGGCAATTTTTATTTTCTGTTTTCCAGACTGTGGGAGTTCCAGTTAGGCTTTTTTGCCGCACTATATCTTAGCCACTACCCACCGAAAGAAACACACCACTGGCATCAGGTTATGGGGCTTGTCGGTATCGGACTCATTGCCTATTTTGTTGTCGCATTTGATAGCGCCTCGCCACTTGCCAGGCTTTACCCGATTTTACCTGTGACAGGAACGACGCTACTGATTGTTTTTGCGCAACCAGGCACTGTTGCTAACAGCATATTGGCATACAAGCCTCTGGTGGGATTGGGGTTAATCTCGTATAGCTTGTACCTTTGGCACTACCCTCTTCTGGTCTTTAGTCGCCACACTAGCCATGACGGCAGTGCAACACTGTATGGACTGATACTTTGCTTAATTGCGCTTGGACTGGCAATCATCAGTTGGCGTTTTATCGAGATACCTTTCAGGAACAAAACCACGATTACCACCAGAACATTTATCGCTTTTTTACTGGTTGGGGCACTGAGCCTCAGTGGTATCGGGGTATTACTGCACTCCCAGCAAGGTTTTGCCAATGCGGCACTGCAAAAATTCATGTTAACCCAGGCTGATCCCAGCCTTGTACAGGTGCGTGAAAACTGTGAGGTCCCAGCAAGCCAGACGGAAACCAACTATTGTCTGCGAGGAAAAACATCTGAAGCTGCCAATACGGCATTACTGGGCGACTCACACGCATACAGTATAAGCCATGAACTGGCCGAGGTGTTTGAAGTCAATGGTGCCTCTTTTTTGCAATACACCAAATATAGCTGCCCCTATATTGCTGCCTTTACTGAGACACACGACACCGGCTGCAACCAGTTTATGAACAATGTCCTCATGGACCTTGAAAAGCACTCAGTTAAAAATGTGTTATTGGCAAACTTTTGGAGTAGTTATTACCATGACCTGAAGCAAACAGGCACCTATCATTTTATTGAGGAGCGCTTCTCTGCCGGCGTCACTCCGCTCACGGCCAACAAGGCAGAGCGAAAGACTGCCCTGTTAAAGGGTATCGAACAGTTTATCAATACATTAGTTCTCCGGGGAATGAAGGTCTACGTATTCATGCCAATTCCTGCGCAAAACTTCAGAATTCTGGAGGGCACTTTACAACTCTCCACATCGGATCGGGTTATCTTTCCCCCCCCGGTAAAATACAGCACCTACGTGACACAGAATCGGGAGCTATTCGCCTTATTACAAATATTAGAACAACAAAACAAAATTAAACTGGTGGGCAATATTAATGCGCTATGTCCTGTTGAGGTAAATTCAGAGGAACGTGCATGCCTGAATAACTATCAGGGTGAATTATTGTATTTGGACGATAATCACCTTACCAATGCCGGCACCAGGTTGTTCCTGAAAGGCTTTAAGTTACCTGACTGGTAAGCATAAATTTATCAGTTGCGCTGTTGTTAAGCCCGACTAACCGTTAATATACAAACTGACCCCTCTATTTCTGCGATTGGAAAATTGTTTGATTGAGATTAAGGATATGGCGCTCAACGCGTTCTGAATTACACAAAAATGAACCGTTTTTTTATTATCTGTGAGCGAGATGCCGGATTGTTTTCGTTGCTCCAACAAGTCATCGCAAATTTACCCAGAGCACTTAATGATTCGATGATCCCCATTGTATATTTCAGCAAAAACTGTTGTTACTGGGTTCCGCAAGGATATCGAGGGAGAGACAACGTTTGGGAATATTATTTTGAACCATTGATAGAAAAATATGACAGTAACCAGCTATCTGAGACGCTGAAATCGTTTGTGGCAACATCACCACCTGATCCCGGCTCCCGGGGAGTCAGGTTCGACTCATACCATTATCTCAGCAATAACTTTGGCGATCATTCTCAATTGCTAAACCAATGTCTGGTAATCCCCTTCGAGTGGAAAGACCCTGACTTGTGGCTAAGAACGGTATGCAGCCGTCTGATAAATACCTTTATTCGGCCTCGACAATTTTTACAGGATCGTGCTGCAGATTTCATCGCTAAGCATTTTAGTACTTCGGTGGTTATAGGGTTACACATCCGGGGGACTGATGCATTGTCGGCGGAAGAGCCCAGGCTCTTCAGAAAAAACTCATTAGTGCTAGAGCGCTATTTGCAGTGCATTGCCTTTGAAAAGCAAAAATCACCGGATGCCAAAATCTTTGTTGCAACTGACTCAAAAGCGTCTCTGTCCGCAATAGAAGACGTATTCGGCGACGATGTATTGAGCAGCTCACGTATTATGCACACCCAGGGCGCTGCCGCAGGTCAAGGCCCTACAGGCGCATTAATGCCATCTTATGTTGCCAGCGATGCTAATATTGCCGTGGAAAATGGCGCAGAGGCGGTTGTGGATTATTTAATCTTGAGACATTGCACAATTTTGATACACAATGGTGCCAGTCTGGCGAGAACTGTACTGCTTAGCGATCCGGACATGCCGCATATCAACACCCATCGTCCGGGCTGGAAAATGCGACTGAAAGCGTTTTCCATTCGCCCCGGCAATTTGCGCAGACAAATGCAAAGATGGCAAGAACGCCTGACCCGCCAAAATAAAATTCGCTTTGAACAATGGCGTGACTTCCTCAAGGGTATATCGTGATGTGCCCGCTTATCCATCATTCAAATAAAGGCCTATCGACAACATGAAACCCACCTTCGTTTACCTGGCACAAAATACCCGTAAAGACCCGCAATGGGGGAGAGATTCTCGCAGTATGCTGGAAATCAGTCTCGACAAGCTCTATGAAAATTACAACCACAAATTTCGGCAATCAATTATTATCTTCCATGAAGGTGATTTCACACTTGAAGACCAACGCGAGTTGTCGAAAGGAAGACCAGAAATTACCTTTCATGAAATAGAATTTAAGATCCCCGACTTCCTGGACAAATCGAAAGTACCTGATGTCTGGGTCTCTTCGGCGGGCAAAGCCTATGGCGAGTGGGGGCTGGGCCATCGCCACATGTGTCGGTTTTACACTATTCAGATTTTTGATCTGTTAAGCGAACTCGGATACGACTGGGTATGTCGATTTGATGATGATTCGATTTTACACTCTCCCATCGAATACGATCTATTTGAATACATGGAAAGCCATAATCTTGAATATGGTTACCGGGTTGATTCTCAGGAACCCTACAGGTTAACAGAAGGTTTCAGTGAGGCACTGCATAACTACATAGAAAAGTTTGCTGTCAATCCGACGTTTTTCGATGAACATGTGTGGACACCCAGCCTGAAAAACACACTGTGCAACTACTACCATCAGTTGCTGGCACTCAGATGGCCACTGAAAAAAAACAACCTGCGAATTGCTGGCACATATGATAATTGGGGTTATTTCAATAACTTCTTTATTTCCAAAATGGCATTTTGGAAAAGTGACCCGGTACAACATTTTTTGCATTTTTTCGACCAAATGGGCGCAAGCCATATTCTGCATTGGAACGATTTAATTTTGCAATCAGCCGCGGTACAAATTTTTATGGATAAAAAGAAAGTCCACAAGTTTGAAGACTGGACCTATGAACATGCAACCATTCGCCATGGCAAATTGGAGTACGGAGGCATTTGGCGGGGTAAACAAGATGAACAAGCCGATGCGGTCAAAGCTTTCGAACAACAGTATGGCAGGGCAATATTTGATGCCGACAAAACCTACTGACCCGAGCTGTCATTGATTGCAACAAGGTAACTCATTGTTTGAGACGTTAAAAAATTCTCGAAATCGTCGGGGTGAGGATTATAAAACATATCAATCACGGGCAAGCGGGGATTGAAATACAGCGCTACCTCACCCACGTTCGAAAAACACTTCAGTAAAAAATCACACTTTGATAGCAACAGGGCATCGGTTAATACTTCGGTTCCCCGCTGATAACCGCTACCAGAGCGTTGAAATACAGCCAGCTCTGTCGCCGAACGAATGGCATCAGTTTGTATCACCCGTTCGCCATATTGCGCCACTATCTTTTTCAAAAATTGTAGCTGGTCTGTCGCGATAAAGAGCTTTCCATTAGGATTTTGCTGAATAAATTGGTCGATAAAAGGAAAGTACTCCTCCGGCGGTATTATGCGGGTAAACTCACGGGGCCCATCGAAAGGTTTGCCGTCAAACCGGGTTGATTTGTCCGTTCCTCTTAAATGGCACCCCAACACGGGATGTCCTGTAAAATGAGCATCATAAAATAGCTCAACTTGGTTGAGTATGCCCGTCTTTACCCGAATAAATTCATTGGTCAGCCTCGCTCCCATAGAACGCTGCTTTTGCCACCACTTTTTAGTGTCGGAGTTATTGGCTATAGGCGGCTGATCTCACTCACCGATGAATAACGCTCGTTGCTGCTCCCGTCTAAGAAAAGTAATCGACTCCGGTGGTAGTGAATTTAATTCTGAAGAGGAGATACCTGCCACGGGTTCAAAATAATTTTCCCATACGTTTTTATCGTAGTTGCTGTCAAAATAGTAATTGTAGCTGTGATCAAAATTAACCACCGGGATCAAATTATGATTTTCAGCAAAACGGAGCTGTTGCAATACGTATACATACTGTGCAAAAAATGCCGCCTGTGGATCGCCATCACATCGGATTTCCAGATACTTTTTGCCTTTTGCCTGCCGAAACGAATAATAATCAGAACCGATGCGTTGTTTGGCGTGCCTCGCCAACGCTGCCACTTGTTGCAACGGTATTTCTTCCTTATGACGACAAAGAGAAACATACTTCTTGATGAAAAATACCGAACGCAGAATTGAATTATTGGAAAATTGTTTTGCTTCCAGGCCATTTGAAACACGGCGAATAAGGGGGAAATCAGTCAGTAAGCTGGTCATAAGCTGACGTGAGGAAAGTTTAGATGTTAACGCCTGTTTTAAACACTCCCTCAGAAATATGTAAGGTTCCACTAAAAATGCTCTGTAGCATTTTTGAAGTGACGTCAACGGACCATAATATTCATTCAGGTCAACACTGGTGAGTTGTGAATTAAAATAATGTGCGCACTCACCCACAGCCGAAGAACATTTCAAAAGCCAATTGCTTCGTGATAACAACAAACAATCAAATAAAACTTCTTTGCCTTTCTGATAACCATTACCATCCTGTTTTTGGAAGGCATTAATATTGGAGTCTGAAAGAATGGTCGACTGAGTGACGATACGTTCTTGATAGCGCGTCTTAAGAGTCGCAACAAACTGCGATTGATCTGTAGCAACAAAAACCAGGCAATCAGGATGTAACCGGATAAATTCATCGATCAGAGGAAAATATTTTTCAGGCGGGATAATACGCATAATGTGATAGGCTTCACTGGCGCAACCTTTGTCCGTACCTCGAATATGAATCCCTAAAACAGGTCTGTTATTGAAGTAGCGTTCAACAAACGCATCAACTTCATTTAACAAATGTGGCTTTAATCGAATATAGTTTTCAACTACTTGCTGCGCTTTCGCTCTTTGCCTGGTATACCACTGCCCAACATCTTCCTCTAAATCGGTGTAATAGCCATACGGATAACTGTAAATACTGTCCGGGTTTCCCGCGTGAAGATAAGACAATAAATCATCATCCGGGTAAATCAGATTTTGCTCGGTTAATGGGTGTGTTGGATCACTGATAAAACGTTGAATATCTGCATAGGTATAACCAGCTACAGGCTCGAAATAATAGTCCCACATGTTGTCTCCCTGACTGGCTTCAAAATAAGCATTGGGACCATCCGAAGAATGGGGGCCAAAATACACTACCGGTATTAAATTTTTTTCTTCGCAGTACAAAATCTGGTTTAACGCAAAGTTCAGATAGGCAAAAAAACCCGCATAAGAGTGGTTTATTCGAATAACCCGTATTTTTGAATATTTGTTCAGCACGGGGGCTTGCATTAGCGCTCTTAAGATGTTCTCTTTCTTGTTTTGATAGCAGATACGAATAAAATGCAACGTTAACCTGGGTATAAAGTTATCGCCAGAAAAAATTGGCCTTTAACCGCCACGTTTCTAACCTCACACTTTACCCTGCGAATTTCAGGTACTTTGCAACAGAATTAATGCCGTGAAGAAAAACCACAAGACCGATAAACTGGCAACGATGCCTGTGACAATACCTGAAAACTATGCCGGTATTTATGTGTTACACATGAATTTGCACGGTGCAGGGTTCGGCGCCATGGTGTTACAAACATTGAACCAAATCCGCTACTGTGAACGCAACAATCTTCTTCCGGTGGTCAATTACGATGCAGATTGTCACAGCTACTTTTATGATAAACAGCGTGGCGAAAACATGTGGGAGCAATACTTTGAACCCCTTGTCCCACCCTTTGATTATCAGAATCTGTTAACACTGTGTGCGTCACCCGATAGCCCGGTATCAATTGGCGACCTGCAAAACCTAGACGATAATCAAATGCTGCACATTTGTGAGCATCATACCGACAGCATATACAGTTTTACCTTTGCTGATTGGCGAGACAATCCCCCCGAAGATTTGCAGCAGTGGTATCGCGAACAAAGAACAAAGGGGCATCAAATGTTTTCCCGCTACATTCGGGTAAAACAGGATATCGTTGAGAAGGTAAATGACTTTTATAGTCAGCATTTTGATGGACATCAGATGTTGGGAATTCATATCCGCGGAACAGACCTGATGTATGCGCCACCTGTCAGTCCGGCAGAGTACTTTCCGCACGTTGATAACTGGCTCAGGCGACAAAACAGGCCAAAAATATTTGTAGCAACTGACCAGGCTCAGTATTTAACCGCATTTCAACAGCGTTACAGTGAACTTGTTGTAGGGTATGACAGCCATCGCTCAATCAACGAAATCGTGCCGGTTAACCTGAAAGAAATTCCTCCTCACAAAAAAGGGGAGGATGTACTCATAGATACTATCTTGTTGTCCCGCAGCGAATTTCTGTTAAAAGGGGCATCGGCCGTCGGAGAAATCGCCTTGTATATGAATCCGGCGCTACGCTGCCTGGATCTCGCAACAGATAAACGATTCGCCTTTGGTCAAGATTATGGCAAGGGCTGGAATGGTGTGTTACTCAGTCAAACCAAGCCTGCGTGGTATTTGCTCAAAGATAAAGATCTGTTAAAAGAAAATAAGAATGCTAAAAGCCAAACCAGGCTACAGGCATATCTCTATAAATACCGACCTTATTTCAGTCCTGTAGCAATCTTTATTCATCGAGTATTGAGATATCTGCTCAGGCAATTGCGAAAAAAATAAAGTAACGGAGAAGTCAGTTTGAGTTATAGCCGAATTACGCAATGTCGGATTTGCGGCAATAAAGACCTGGTTGAGGTCCTTGATTTGGGCAATCAAACGTTAACCGGCTTGTTTCCCGAATCGGCGGAAACTCACATCCCATCAATGCCTTTAGTTTTGGTAAAGTGTCATGGCGGCAAATCATGCTGCCATTTATTGCAGCTTGCGCACACCTACGATCTGGCTCAATTATACGGTGAACATTACGGATATCGCTCTGGCTTAAATACGCATATCAAGACTCACCTGAAGCAAAAAGTCGCGCATATAGAATCTAGCGTGACATTGTCCGACAACGATCTGGTACTGGATATAGGTAGCAACGACGGAACTACGCTGAGTTACTATACTGCTCCGCTAAAAAAACGCGTAGGCATAGACCCTACAGCCGATAAATTTAAACACTTCTATCCCGAGAACATTGACACAATCACCGACTTTTTTTCAAAGGCTGTATACTCAAAATATTACGGTGAACAAAAAGCCAAAGTTGTAACTGCATTTTCTATGTTTTATGACTTAACGGACCCGGTAGCATTTGCAAAAGACGTTGCAGATATCCTGGATGAACAAGGGATCTGGATTCTGGAGCAAAGCTATATGCCCACCATGCTAAAAAAGCTCTCGTATGACACCGTTTGTCATGAGCATCTTGAATACTATGGGCTAAAACAAATTCAATGGATTATGGAAAAGGTTGGCCTGATTATCATTGATGTCAGTTTTAATGACCTGAATGGGGGGAGCTTTTCTATCACGATCTCGCACCCATACTATTCAGGTGAAAAGCACATAGACAAAGTGCAGCACGTTATCGAAGGCGAACACCAATTTGAATCACTGTTGCCATTTCAACAATTTGCCAAAGACGTAGCAAAAGCCCGGGATAATCTGTTAAAAAAACTACATAGCATTAAGAGTCAGGGAAAAAAAGTTGCAGCCATAGGTGCTTCCACTAAAGGCAATGTTATTCTGCAATACTGTGCAATTAATGCCTCGTTGGTTGATGTCGTCGGCGAAGTAAATCCAGATAAATTTGGCAAGTTTACCCCGGGTACTTTGCTCCCAATACAGGCAGAAAGTCTTGTATTGCAACAAGCCCCCGACTATCTGTTGGTTTTACCCTGGCATCTTTGGCGTTTTTTTGAGGAAGATAACAAGTTTACTGACCACACGCTTATCTATCCGATCCTGGACCCTCAGTAATACAACACTGAATCAATGCAGCGCAGCGGTATGCGGGATTGACGCGATGATCTTTGCTTCCGCTTCGAGTAATTGCTCAAGGCGTTGTTGCACTGTCGCTTCCGGGAAATACTCCATGGCCAACTCGACAAACAAGTCCTGATGATCGGCTTCTGATTCGGCAATCGCTCGATAGAAGTTTTTCATTGGCCCTTTGGGTAATGCCTGTGACACCAGGCCAAAACGCTCGCAGCCTCGGGCCTCGATAATGCCGCCGATAAGCAGTCGGTCCAACATATATTCGTTAGTACCCTTGCGAAAATGTTGACGAAATTGATTAACATACTCGTCTTTGGTGTCAGAACCTGGGGTAAGCCCTCTGTCGTAAAGTATTTTGATCACCTGGCGAAAATGGGTCATTTCCTCAATTGACAGATTTACCATGGCTTTCACCAACTTTTCCTTATCCGGATAATGGGACAGCATGGACATCGCCATACCTGAAGCCTTTTTTTCAGCCGCCGCGTGATCAATCAGGAAAGTATCAAAGTCCGCCAGAACTGCTTCAGTCCAGTGAAAAGGGGTTTTGTATTTTAAATCAAACATACTTCTGTGCGGTTCCAACTGCCAAAAAGGCGCAATTATACATAGCGAAAACCCAAAGCAAAAGTTAGAGTACCTCAATGCTTATCTAGGTCAAATGCAGATGTCCAAAACCGAAGAACTTATCGCCAAATATCACCTTAGCCCTCACCCGGAAGGTGGCTGGTATAAAGAAACCTACCGCTGTACCACTGAAGTAGCCTCACCAGTCAACGGTGCAACACGCAACAGTGTGACGCAAATTTACTTCCTGTTGACCGAAGGTGACATCAGCCGCTTTCACAGGGTGCTGCACGACGAGATCTGGCACTATTACGAAGGTGCACCTTTGCGTCTGATAGATTTACATCAGAACCAATGCGAGGAAATCATTTTAGGGGCTGGAAACGGCCATTATCATCATGTAATCCCGGGCGGACACTATCAGGCAGCCCAGTCTACCGGCAGTTACACCCTGGTGGGTTGCACAGTAGCGCCTGGATTCGATTTTAAGGATTTTGTGTTTCTGAAAGACGAGGCTCAAACCCTTAGTGAATTTGAGCCCCATGCGGGAAATTACCGCAGTTTTATCTAACGCATTAAACCGGCGTTAATAATAGCGCAGCTCGGTTACTTTGCCGCGGAATACCCGGTAGGAAAATACCGTGTAGGCCAGGATGCACGGCATCACTATTATGGCGCCAACCAAAATAAATCGCAGTGATTCAGGCGCACTGGCGGTTGCCTGAATGGTCATCTCACCCGGCACCACATAGGGATAAAAACTAAAAGCCAGGCCTACAAAGCAGGACAAAAATAACACTACCACCAGCGCGAAAGGTTGTAGACAATATTTGTCCTGCAACACCCTGACATCTCCCAGCGCCCGCCAAATTAACAACAAGGTTAGCAGTGCCAGACTGGGTACAATGACCAGCATCCAAACCGACTCAGCCGCAAACCATTTGTAAAATATGCTGTCATTCACCAGCGGATTTACCAGACACACGGCCAGAATTCCCGCCATACAGAAGTACAGGGATTTTCGTGCCCAACCCAGAGCTTTTATTTGCAGATCCTCTTCGGTACGCATGATTAACCAACAGGCAGCAATTAACAAATAGGCCGCAATCACCCCGGTGGCACTCAACAAGGCGAACAGATAGGATACCGGGCTGTGTTCAAATCCCATGACATAAAGCCCCAACATAAAGCCCTGGGTGCCCGCCGCCAGAAAAGAACCTATTTTGAAAATCAAATCCCAGCGCTCCTTACGCCCCTGGCGCACTTTTGCTCTGAAATCAAAGGCCACACCACGCAATATCAAGCCAATAAGCATCACCACGATGGGCAAATACAACTCACCGAGGATCAGGCTATGCGCTTGCGGAAAGGCAATTAACAGCAGCCCCACCGCCAACACCAGCCAGGTTTCGTTGGCATCCCAAAAAGGACCAATGGAGGCAATCATAACATCCCGTTGGTGCACATTATCTTTGGGCAACAACATACCAACCCCAAGGTCGTAGCCATCCAAAATGGCGTACATAAGAATGGCTAACGCCATGAGTGCAGCAAAAATGTCAGGTAACAGGTTATCGGGGATCATGAGCTGGCTCCTTGAGCAGTTCGAAGCGATTTCTGTGTAAGCCGCTCCTCCGGCTGAATTTCTTCTATTTCCACGGAGCGACGAGCCATCAGGAACAAGGTTTTAATATAGGCAATCAGTAAAAACACATACACCGTTGCGTACAAGGTGAGGGATAAAGCCACATTGCCGGCCGGAATTTGCGTTGCTGCGTCAGCCGTTGATAATACCCCGCTCACCAGCCAGGGTTGCCGGCCAATCTCTGTCACATACCAACCTGCTAATGTGGCTATCCAGCCAGAGAATGTCATGGCGACGGCCAGCATCAGAAACTGTTTTGGCAAGGTTTTTCGGACATACAGTAACCAGCAGCCAATGAGTGCCGTTAATAACATCAGCATTCCCATCCCCACCATGACTCTGAAACCAAAAAATACCGGTTTTACAGGGGGATGCGCCCCAATAAATTCGTTTAAGCCCTTTACTTCACCATCGGGATCATGTGTGAGGATCAGGCTGGCCAGCTTAGGAATGGCAATTTCAAAATGATTGGTTCGCTGCGCTTCATCAGGAATAGCAAACAACAGCATGTCTGCGCCCTTTTCCGTATCCCAAATCCCTTCCATCGCCGCCACCTTTTGCGGTTGATGTTTAAAGGTGTTCAGGCCGTGTAAATCGCCCACCAGAATCTGCGTAGGTGTTAGCATCAGAGCGGCGATGACTGCCGTCCTCAAGGCTATCTTAGGTGCCAACTTAGCGTCACCGCGATAAATGCGATAAGCAGAAATACCCATGATAAAGAAGCTGGCGGTGAGGCCGGAGGCCAACAAAGTATGGAAAAACCGGTAGGGAAATGACGGATTAAAGATTACCGCCCACCAATCAGTGGCATGAGCAACGCCGTCCTGCATAACAAAACCATCAGGAGTTTGCATCCAGCTGTTTAGCGCCAAAATCCAGAATGCAGAAAGTGTCGTACCGACTGCCACCATTAAAGTAGATAAGGTATGCAACCACTGGGGAACACGGTGCATACCAAACAACATTATGCCCAGGAATGTCGCTTCAAGGAAAAAGGCGGTCATTACCTCATAACCCAGCAGAGGCCCGGCGATATTACCCACGGTTTCCATATAACCGGGCCAGTTGGTGCCAAACTGAAAAGACATCGTAATACCGCTCACCACGCCAAGGGCAAATGTCAGAGCAAATACCTTTACCCAAAAGCGGTAAATACGCATCCACACCGGGTGTCCCGACAAATCAAAGCGTACTTTGAAGTACAGTAAAAACCAGCAAAGCGCGATAGTGATAGTAGGAAACAGAATGTGAAAACTGATGTTCAGCGCAAACTGAATACGCGACAACAAGACAACATCTAACATGGTTATTTCCCCGATTGCCAAATAATGATTTACAGCGACCTAACTGGACTTTTTAAGTACCTTTTCTTTGAAATCCAGTACTTTGCCAACACCTGATCCCAGCTTCATCAATGTATTCAATTTGTCTGGATTCATGCTTTGCAGTTCGTGAGACCAGGTGGTAACGGTTTCCAACAGGTCATGAATTTCGTGCAATTTTTCCTGAGCATAGGCGTCTTTATCATTTCCGGATTTTTGCAGCAAAGCACCGCGCAACATGGATAGCGTCGGATCCACCTCCCGCTTGCGGCGTTCTTCAAACACCTTCATGGCCATATCCCAGATACTGCCCAGCGCAAGGTAATACTCTTTGCGATCTCCGGGTATGTGTTTGGTACAGATCAGCTGCCAGGATTGCAGCTCTTTGATCCCCATCGAAACATTACCTCTGGAAATATTAAGCTCTTCGGCCAATTGATTTGCCGTCAGAGGGTCTTTACTAACGACCAACAAGGCATACATTTGCCCCACTGTACGATTAAAGCCCCAACGGCTGCCCATTTCGCCGAAATGCAAAACAAAGGATTCTACGATTGGTGTCATATTCACAATTTTCTAAAGTTTCAATATTTTCTGAAAGTTTAAAATATTATTAATTTAAAGCAAGCTTTATTTGTTCAGGTGCAACTGAATAATGAGGAATGTATTAGCGAGGCATTAACAATAGTGACTATTGTAGTGCTTCAATGATCCGATTTATTTGTGATACTCGTTGCTGATCAAAGCGTTTTCGACTGAGCATAAAGTGAATTGGGTCTTGGTACACAATGTGCTCAGTGGCTTTTATATTGAGTAGCTGATTTTCTTTCGCAATATGCAGACCCGCAAACTGATCTTCTACGACAAAATCAATTCTGGCGGAATTCAGCATTAAAAGCCTTTGCGCAGTTGAAGACAAATAAATAATTTGTTGTGCGTATTCTCGTTGCAGTATGCCGAAAGCATCTCCCGCGAAGCTACCAGAATTCACCGCGAAACTAGCACCTCGCTGAAACAGATCCTGTATTGTTTTTCCGGTTATTTGACTTTGGGTATGACTAAACAATATGACTGTTTCCTGGCGATAAGGCGAACTAAACCACGCCTTTTTGCCACGAGCTTCATTAAAACTAGCCGCCATCAGAACATCCAGGTCACCTTCGTGCAACTCCTCTATGCCCCGGTCTACAGATGGCATGTCAATAAAGGTTAAACAGTAGTTGGCTTTGTCAAATACAGTTCTTGCAAGTTGCACATCTTCGCCCTGTACTTCCATGTGCTGAATGTAGGCATAGGGAGGCCACTCAAGATCACCACCAACTTTTAGCATTGCTTCACAAGCTATCAGACCGGGAGCAAATAGAAAAACCAATAACAAAGATTTCATAGTTCTCTGCCAAGTAAATAAGCACATTACCAGGAGGAACCTTCAACATACTGACCTGCAGATTCAAGCCTGTGATATAAGCATAGTGGATCATATTCTTTGCAACAAACGAGCGTCACAATATTTAGGACTTTCTAAATTAAGCAATCCCTTTTACTCTGATGTGGAAATCCCAGAAAAAGAGACGTCAGAAACATGAATAAAACAGGTCCAGGATTTTTGATCGCCGCCGCGTTCGTCGGTCCGGGTACGGTCACAACAGCGACATTGGCTGGTGCTCACTACGGTTATGCCCTGCTATGGGCGGTACTGTTTTCGATTGTTGCAACAATGGTGTTGCAGGAAATGGCAGCCCGACTGGGCGTTGCCACCGGAGCCGGTTTGGCCGAAGCGCTAAACAAACGATTTAGTCAACCGCTGTTTAAGTGGTCAATAATTTCCCTGATAGTCTGCGCCATTGGTATTGGCAATGCCGCCTACGAGGCAGGCAACCTGACCGGTGCCGCCATGGGACTAACCAATCTGTTAGGGGGTGAAATTCAGTATTGGAGCCTGTTGCTCGGTATTGCTGCTGCCGCGATTTTATATCAGGGCAAATTTCAAACCTTGTTGACGATACTAACCTTACTGGTTTTACTGATGAGTCTGGTGTTTTTGCTCACCTTTTTTGCATCTGATATTCAGTTTAATCAATTGTTATCTGGTCTGTTCGTTCCCTCATTACCCTCTGCAGCGACAATTACCACGATTGCCCTGATTGGTACCACTGTGGTGCCTTACAACCTGTTTTTACACGCCAGTCTGGCAGCAAAGTTTCAGACAGAAAAAAGTCACGAACAGCGACTTTCACTATTGCGCAAAGACGGCCTCTTTGCCATTGGTCTGGGGGGATTAGTCACTATCGCAATATTGTCGACAGCCGCCGCCACCTGGTTTAGCCAGGGTATTGCGCCAGATATGACCAATATCGCCGAGCAATTAAGGCCACTGCTTGGCGACTTTGCTCCGGCATTTTTTGCATTAGGCCTGTTTGCCGCCGGGTTAACCAGTGCGGTTACAGCTCCGCTGGCCACCAGTTACGCACTATGTGGCGCACTGGGTTGGTCCGTTGATTTGCAGTCGCCCCGATTCAGAATGATCTGGTTAAGCGTTATCACCATAGGTACTCTGCTGTGCTTTTTATCTCTGAAACCGCTAACAGCCATTATGTTGGCTCAGGCCAGTAATGGTTTGTTACTCCCATTTATTGCACTTTGTCTGTTGTGGTTTTGCAATGACGCCAAAGTCCTCGGACAATGGCGCAACTCGGGGTGGCAGAATTTACTGGGCATTTGTATTGTGTTGCTGGTAACAGGCCTGGGCTTATACAAAGTTATTTCGCTGTTTAGCTAAAGCGTAAAATTCAGTATTATGTCGCCTCGTTTGGTTGAGTGGTAAACAATGCGTCAGTTAGTTGGTTCTTTTTCGGTACTTATTTATTTTGTAAACACCGTCTTTTGGTTTATTCCTATTTTCGGATTGTCGTTTCTGAAGCTTCTCCCGGTTAAGCCCTGGCAAACCTTAATTTCCTATATTCTGGATGGTTGCGCCTCCAATTGGATCAGCGTCAATAATCTCAATCAAACCTTACTGAGTAATATCCGCTGGGATGTGCAAGGCATCGACAAATTGAACCCTAAAGAGTGGTATCTGGTGATCGCCAATCATCGTTCATGGGTGGATATCTTGGTGCTACAGCGGGTATTCAATCGCAAAATTCCCTTCCTCAAGTTTTTCCTAAAAAAAGAACTGATATGGGTGCCTTTTTTGGGTCTGGCCTGGTGGGCACTGGACTTCCCCTTTATGCGACGCTACAGCCGCAAATTCCTGGAAAAACACCCGGAAATGAAAGGCAAAGACCTGGAAGCCACTAAAGAAGCCTGTCGCAAATTCAAATTTAAACCGGTCAGTGTTATGAATTTTGTGGAAGGCACACGCATAACCCCGAAAAAACACCAGAAACAACAATCAGAATTTACTCACCTGCTGAAGCCCAAAGCAGGTGGCATGGCATTCGTGCTGGAAGCGATGCAGAAAAACCTGAATGTGTTGCTGGATGTCACTATCTACTACCCCGGTGGAACGCCAAATTATTGGGATTTCGTATGTGGCAAGGTGAAGCATATTCAGGTGCGGGTAGAAACCCTTTCTATCCCGGCATTGAGACAGCAAGGAGTCATTGCCAGTAATTACTTTGATGACGCCAGTCAAAGAGCGGCTTTTCAGTCATGGTTAAATCAACGTTGGCAGCATAAAGACCAACAACTACAAGCACTAAAAAACGGATATTGATGCCCATGGGACTGATTATTTTTCCTCTCCATTTTACCCTGCAAGCCGTAAATCTGGCGATTTGGGCAACGCTGGCGGTTACTTTTGGGTTGCTCAAATTTATTACGCCCAAAATATTGCGAAGGCCGGTAGACGCTGTGCTAAAAGTGATAGTGGCTCGTTTTGGTACCTGTAGCGTTGCCATGATTAAGTTTTTCAACAATATTGATGTGGAATATAAAATCAATGGGGAACTGGACCCTGAGGGCTGGTATCTGGTTATCGCGAACCATATCAGTTACCTGGATATTATATTATTGATTGCTTTTACCCATAAACGCATTCCTACACCGAAGTTCTTTTTGAAACAGGAATTAATATGGCTACCTTTTGTGGGTGTCGCTGCCTGGGCACTGGAAATGCCCTTTATGAAGCGCTATAGCCAGGCCTACATTAATAAGCACCCACATCTGAAAGGCAAAGACATAGAAACCACTAAAAAGCACTGCGAAAAGTACCGCAACGCGCCCACCACCATTATCAATTTTGTGGAAGGTACCCGCTTTACGCCAGCCAAAAAAGCGGCCAAAGGCAATCAATTGCAACATCTGTTACCGCCCAAGGCCGGAGGTATTGCGTTTACTTTTGCAGCCATGGGAGAACTGTTTCAAAACATTCTGGATGTCACTCTGATTTACCCTGGCAACAAGGGAGTAGTTATGCGGGACATGTTAAGCGGTAACCTGAAGCAAATCGTTTTTGTGGTGGATGTATTGCCGGTTAGCCAGGAGCTGATTGGTGATTATTTTAATGATGAAACGTTTCGCATTGGGTTCCAACAAGATCTGAATCAGCGCTGGCAACAAAAAGATGCCAAAATAACCGCCATTCTTGAGGAATTAAAAGCGTGAAAGACATGCACCTTGGGGAAACCCTGGCAAAGTGGCTAAACGAACACCAGATTTCAGTGGCGCAGTCTGACTGGCTTTTCATTTCAAGCATGTTGGCTTTGATGGTGGTTACAGCCTGGTTAAGCCTGCGGATAACCCGACTATTTTTACAACAGCGCTTAACCGGCCTGATCTTCAGTAACAAACCCCACTGGAATGAGACCCTGCACCAGTGCCGGTTTTTCAGGCGCATTGCCCATATCATTCCCGCAACGTTTTTGCATCTGGGAGCCCCCTATGCGCTGGAAGCTGAACACATTGCGTTGCTGATTACCCTTAAACTGAGCCTCATTTATTTAATTGTAGCCGCCGCCAGAGCCATCTTCGCCATTTTTAACAGTGTTCAGGCGATATACGCCAACTCACGATATGCCAGCCGGGTGCCTATTGATGGCTTTATCCAGGTTGCTAAACTGTTGTTCCTGGTCATTGCGATATTATTAATCGTATCGCAATTGCTCAACAAATCCCCCACGCTGTTATTGTCAGGCGTCGGTGCTCTTACGGCGATTATCATCCTGGTGTTCCGGGATACTATTCTGGGTTTTGTTTCTGGCATAAACATCGTCGCCAATCGCACTGTTACCAATGGCGACTGGATAGAGATGCCAAAATACAATGCAGACGGCACAGTAATGGCGGTCGGCCTAACCACGGTTAAAGTGCGAAACTGGGATAAGACCATCTCCACGATCCCAACCTATGCACTGATGAATGAGTCCATCAAAAACTGGCGAGGAATGCAGGAGTCCGGTGGCCGACGAATTAAACGCGCCATCCATATTGATATCCAGTCCATCGATTTTTGCAGCGATGAACAATTGTCCCGGTTAAGTGAGATTACACTGTTGTCTGATTACCTCAAAGCCTTTAAGGCCGAATTGCAAAAATCTGATCAGAAAATTGCGCCAGATAAAGCGTTGCACGTGAACAAATTTACCAACATTGGTGTGTATCAAAAATACGTTGAAAACTACCTGAAACAACACCCACAGGTAAATCAGGACATGACCCTGATTGTTCGCCAGTTACCCCCGGCGCCAACCGGACTCCCCATTGAAATTTACTGCTTTAGTCAGGACAAAGACTGGGTAAACTATGAAGGTATTCAATCCGATATCTTTGACCATTGTATTGCCATACTGCCTGAGTTTAAGCTCAAGCCTTTTCAGTTGCAGTCTGCCGTCGTAAATTCCGAATAGCTTGCTTCTTCATTTTGTTTGCACAATTCATCATTATGTTAGCCTCCTACATCACACAACAAATGACATAATCGCCAAAGTGATTAACAGGTGAATAACAAATATGCAGCAAATACTCGTAGTTGAAGACAACCCTGATATTGCATTACAGGTACAACGCTTTCTTGAAGCCAATGGTTTTAAAACTCATCACATTGTAAAAGGGGATCACGTCGTCGATTATGTACGTGATCATAAACCTGATCTGGTCATTATGGATTTGGTTATACCGGGTAAAGATGGTTTGCAATGCTGTAGCGAGATTCGGGAATTTTCTAATATTCCGGTTATTATGCTGACCGGAAAATCCGAGGAAGTCGACAGACTTATTGGACTGGAAGCCGGTGCCGATGACTACATGTGCAAACCTTTCAGCGCCCCTGAACTGGTAATGCGGGTTCAGGCGATTCTGCGTCGCACCTCAGACCACGTGTATTATTCTATCTTTAGTCTGGATGACGACAAACTCAAGATTTCTTACAAAGGTAGTGAAATCCCGCTGACGTCTCTGGAATTTAGCCTGTATCGTTTGCTGTTTAAAAACCCGGAACGCATTTATTCCCGACAACAAATTATTGATTTAGTGTACAGCAATACCGACGACATTACTGATCGCACAATTGACAGCCACATCAAGAATATTCGCAAAAAGCTCAAGGACTCAGGTGTTAAAGAAAACATCATAGAGTCAGTCTACGGTGCCGGATACCGATTCCGACTGCCGGCATAAAACAGATGATTTCGACAGATTGAGCCACTTCCGTTGTGGCTCTGTTCATTTTTAATTTAAGCATAGCCTGCTAGTCTGTAGTTTGATCTCATTACAAAAGTCAGACTATTGTGAAAAGCGTTAATACAATCCTCATCGCACTTAGTTTAAGTGGTTCACTGGCGGCACAAAGCCATTACGTCGAAGTTTCCGGCCGTGGACTGGTAAAATCCTTTTATTCACAGGCATCACAAAGCGCGGAAGCGGCATTTCACACCTGGTTAGTATTAAAGGGCACCAGTGAGCGGGCCAGTTGCCCTGAATTGCGTTTTGCGCCACAAGATCTGCAAGGTATTGAAATCGCCAAACTCGCTATCCGGCAAAACAGGCCTGTGGAAGTTAATTTTCATATCTCCAGAGAAGATTCAGAACAACGGGCAGAAGATCCTGGCCACTGCGAAATTACCCGCATCGAACTCAGACCCTGAACCGATGTAAAATCATGACCGATGTGCACTCCCGGGAACAACGACGCAAAAACATGTCAGCGATTAAAAATCGTGACACCAAACCCGAATTGCAAATAGCCAAATTATTGCAGGACCTGCAATTCGATAGCCAGGCACAACCTCACCTCCACGACACCAGACCGGACTTTTACCTGCCGCAACAACAGCTTGCCTTATTTGTGCACGGCTGTTTCTGGCATGGGCATCAATGTCATCTGTTTAAAGTCCCCGCCACCAGAACCGAATTTTGGCTACACAAGATTAAAGCCAATCAACAACGCGACCAGAAAGTGCAGGAAACGCTAAAACTACACAGTATTCGTCGCCTGATTATCTGGGAGTGTAGCCTCAAGGGGAAACATCGCCTGGCGCCAGCTGAATTATCAATGCGCCTGGAAGAGTTTGTATTGTCTGGTAACGAGAATGCTGAAATTTCTCATCAGGGATTTGAGATTAGAGCATAACCAATTGCAAATGGTCTGATGTTTGACTAATCGTTTCTTTTGTAAGCCGCGCTTGGTAAAGTGCCAAGGTAACAAAAAAAGAATAAAAAGATTTTGATTACTTCTCCCTTAACACCGCTGTTCACTAAGCGAATATTTGTCTGTGCATTGTTCGCGGCCCTGTTCTTTGTGCATTTCCTCTTGTTGCTCACCAATGTTGCCCACCAGCTTAACTGGCATTATGCAGTGTTGTTACAGGGCGCACATGTACTTTACAGCCTGATTATTCTTATTTTTATCAGCGTTATTCCAAAAGAAGAACTCGACCTAAAAGAAAAGCTGTTCTGGTTTTGTTTTAGTTTCGCCATGTTTCTCTGGCTTCTGACTAAGATCAGCTTATTAATTTTGATGTCTGCCAGGCTGTCAGACTGGATTTATCTGCTGGCAGACTATGGTTATTTTGCCTTTTTTCTGGTGGCCTGTTTTGCTCAGGTTTTTTTTAGTAATCAGGACCATCCCGGAGTCAACAAACACCCCCAGCACGGTACTTTAACGCAAATTGTGTCACTGTGTTTGATGGGAGGCTTGTTTGTTTACCTGGTGGTGATCCCCTCTCAAAGTGCCCACACTGAATTTAACCAACATTATTCATCCTTTTTGTTTTATATACTGATGGATTTGTATTTATTCACCCTATATGCCATCAGTGCTAAGTCGGCCTCGGAAGCGCTATGGCGACAACGGTTTACCTGGATTTCACTCAGTTTTGGATTACTTTTGCTCCTGGATCTCACTGAACTGAGCATTAAAGCCGGTATTCTACCGATGCAGATTGAGGGGACTTTCTCACTCTTATGGTATCTGCCCTATGTCGCACTGGCTTTTGCATTTCAGCCAAATACGCATATTTATACCCTGGTAAAATCGCCAAAAACCCTGCCAACCTGGCTGCCCGATCATACTCTTGTGGGCTTGGTGTTACTGCCCATAGTGCACGCCGCAGGTTACGGAAGCGGCGTTTTCGCAGAAGACCTAAAACCATTACGGGAATATATTTTGGTATGTTGGGTGGTCATATTTGCCGCCTTTATCTATCTGAGGCAGTGGTTTACTCAAAATCAAAAGCAGGACATCACACCGGAGTTATTCAATAAATCTACGGGAATAGAAAAGCCAAATATTACCCAAAATCTACCGTTTCCCAGTTTTGTATTAGACAAGCTGGGTAAAATTGAGTTTTGCAATCGTGCAGCGGCCGAGAAGTTCAATTACTCAGAGTCAGCACTCATTGGTACCTTTTTTAGCGGTTTATTGGCCAAAGATGAGCCACTGGAAACCATGTTACGCTTTTCTGAGTCAGCGTTTACAGAATCAAAACTGGTAACGCAGGGTATGAGAGAAGCTTTCTTCAGAGATCAACAAGGCAAACAACTGACCTGTTATGTCGCCTTTGCCGAACTGGAAGAGGGTGGCTATGTAGCTTCACTGGTTGATGTAAGCCGATTGCATGAAGCAGAACAGCAAGCCCTGAGTATCAAGGACAAGTTTTTGGCCAACATTACACACGAATTCCGCACGCCATTGACCATTATCCAGGGCGCTTTGGATGAAGGTATTGAACACTGCACAGACGACACCCTGACCACCCGCCTGAATGCCGCCAGGACGAATGCCATCAGAATTCTCAAAATGGTGGAGCAATTACTCAATCTGTCAAAAATAACCAGTGCGCCGAAACTAGACAAAGTAGCACAGCCTGCGTCCCAGATAATCAATGACACTTGTCAGCAATTTGCGCAACTGTGCCAAAATAAAAACATCAGCTTCTCCTATAAGGTGACACCAGGCGCGTGGATTAACGTGCATGACGATGCCTTACAACAAATTCTATACAACCTGCTTAGCAACGCTTATAAGTACTCTGTCCACGACAGTCAAATCGAAGTGAGTGCACAGGTTCAGAGCGATGTTTTATTTCTCACCATCAGCGATACCGGCTGTGGTATGACAGAAGAAGAACAAGCGCGGCTTTTTGAACGTTTCCAAAGGGCAGATTCCGCCAGGCGTTCCGACACATTTGGTGTGGGTATAGGCCTGTCACTGGTAAGCGAATTAGTCACATTACACGACTGGCACATTGCCGTTGACTCCACCCTAAATGAAGGCACCACCTTTACCATTAAGATACCTTGCAGCAGTCCGGAGCAATCCTCAGCAGAACAGGTAAAAGTTATTGACTTTAACGTCGAAGAGGCTGATGTCGAAAAAGTCACGGGCCGCAGAGCCCCAAAAGACGCGACACAAGCTCATGCTCCTGACAATAAATTGCTGATCATCGAAGACAACCCGGACATGCAGGAATATTTGCGTCATCTCATGGCTGATTTGTATCAAACGGACATTATTACCAATGGTAAACCTGGCATTGAGCAGGCTATCATCGACATTCCTGACGTGATCATCTGCGATCTGATGCTGCCGGATATCTCTGGATTTGAAGTAGTCAAACAGTTAAAAGCGCACCCGGTAACTCAGCATATTCCGATTTTAATGTTAACTGCCAAATCCGATACGCAAAGCAAATTACAAGGGTTGGAACATCAGGCAGATGACTACCTGACCAAACCCTTTCACCATAAAGAGTTGCAACTCAGAGTGGGGAACCTGTTACAAAACCGGGCGCGGCAGCAGCAACAGCTCAGAGAGCAACTGCAGCACGAAACATTAAACAGAGCAAAATCTCATGTTCTGCCATCCGAGGTTCCTGCTCAGGAAGTACTCCCCCACCAGCAGTTTTTGGACAAATTACAAGGTATTTCAGAGAAATATTATCAGGATGAATCTTTTGCACCATCACAGCTGGCCAGTGAACTGGCACTGTCAGAACGACAGTTACAACGGAAATTAAAAGCGGCACTGAATATGACACCCGGTGAATACTTAAGAGAATATCGGTTGCTGAAGTCTCGTGAGCTTTTAGCTCAGGGCATGCCAATAGGCAGGGTGGCCGAAGAAGTGGGATTTGCTAATCAGAATTACTTTACCCGTTGTTTTAAACAGCAATGTGGGCAAACCCCATCCGAATATCAAAAGTCGGTTAACCCGGAGCGGGAAGCCTAAGAGCTGCTAACGATCTCGACCAAATCATCCACTTGAGAAATGCGTTGGCAATGCATCAATTCCGATAACATCAGTTCGTTAATTTCGCGTTTAGGCGACATTACCCCCACCCAGGAAATGCCATCATTCTGCTTTGCGCTAAACAATGCTTTGTCTGCCAACATAGAAACCTGGTCCCAGGATAATGCTTTGGGAGCTGATTCATCAAATGGGTAGTGAGCAAACCCCATTGAGCATTTGCAACTAACTACATTCCCCAACCAATGAAATTCTGAGCGGTGAACATGTTGTTTAATCTGATTGACTAATTTAATCGACTCTGCTCTTTTGGTTACAGAACCAACAATCATAAACTCGTCACCTCCCCATCGTATCAACTTGAATTCAGGAGAAATGGCCTGCCTGAATACGTTGGCTAAATGGGTAATTAAGGCATCACCTGCCGCATGACCTAAGGCATCATTTAAAGGTTTCAGGTTATCCAAGTCTATTAATAGCACTAACATTTGATGATTTTTCTGGTGCTCGTAATCAGGCAATGTTTTCTTGAGATACATATCCAGAAAGTGTCGATTCTTACACCCGGTTAATGCATCTTCAACATGGGCCTTTTCCAACTCCTTATTCAGTTTGGTAAGTTTTTGATTCTGTTCCGCCAATTCCAGCGTTCGCTGAGCAACCTGACACTCCAACTCTTTGCGTTGTTTTTCTTCCAGCGCCAGTTTTTTCATGTGGCTTCTAACAAATAACAGCAATAGTATTGCCGTACAAAGTACATAAGCACTATAGGCCAAAGGTGTTCGCCAGGGAGCAGGATGAACCTTTACCGGCAGATTAATTTCAGCGTTGCCCGTAATACCAGCAATATTGGTGGCTCTGACGCTGAACACATAGTCACCGGAAGGCAAATTGGTATAGGTTGCTCTGCGCAAATTACCGGCCTTAATCCAATCTTTGTCTAATGGACTCAACTTGTACTCATACTGATTTTTTTCTGGCGCCGCAAAATCCAGAGCTACATAGTCGAAAGCCACCAGATAATCTTTATAGTTTAACTCCAAGGGTTTCCCCTCAGGCAACGCTAACCTGTTTCCAACAGCTGTAACTCCTAACAACTCGACTTTTGGCGCTGGTGAATGGATCTTTAGATCCTGCTCCAGAAACTGATTGAAGCCGTTTGTACCACCAAAATAAATTTTGCCATTTGCATCGGTAAACACGGCTCCCAGATTGAAATCATAACCTTGCAATCCGTGGCTTTTATCAAAGTGTTCAAGGGCGAAAGATTCGGTATTTATCTGGCTGATTCCACGTGATGATGAGAACCAAATATTACCGAATCGATCTTCCGCAAAGCCGTAAACCGTGTTGCTGTTTAAGCCATTTTCCTGAGTGATATGGCGCATCGCTAACTTTCCTTGTGTACGATCCGCAAAAGACCAGACACTGATACCATGTCCGTGAGTTGCTATCCAAAAGTTGCCTCTGGAGTCTTCAAATATCTGCCAGGTTAGTTCGCCGCTCAAGCCTGATGGTTCAGCCTCATTATAAAGATAGGACGTAATAGCCCCATCGTTTGGGTCTACTTTATTCAGCCCATTTTCCGACGCAACCCAAATATAGCCTTCCTGATCTTCCAGAATCTGCATGATATTTTTACTGGAAAGACTATTTAGCTCGCTTTGTTCGCGCACAAAATTAGTAAAGCCATTGGCGCTATGTAAACTTAAACCGCCGTTGTAGGTGGCCACCCAGATGCGATCTTTACTGTCCTGCAGAATATCAGTAACACCGTTTGATGGCAGTGACTCAGGGTTGGTCTCATTGTGTAAAAATTGGTGCCACTTTGACGTATCAGCTCCTTTGTATAACAGTCCTTGTGCGCGGGTCCCCACCCAAAGCCCATCATCTCTATCGATTAAAATCGACATAATCCGATTATCCGCTAAGCCTTGTTCTTTGGTAATGGCTGTCCACAATCCGGTATCCGGCGATTGAATAGCTATTCCACCACCGTAAGTGGCTACATATAAGCGCCCGTCTGAATCCTTCGCAAAATCTGTAACTACAGCATGATTAAGTACTGTGTTCGTTCTGGGAATCGTATGATTGAATGCACTATTGGCAGGATTCCATTTATTTAATCCACTGTAAGTGCTGATCCATATAATATTGGCTTGATCCTGAAAAACATTAAATACGCGACTATTACTCAAGCTTTCTGGATTACTGGTATCTGACAAAATACGTTCAAATTTATCGTCAGCATATAAAGAAATGCCGTTATCCGTACCAACCCACAACCGTTTTTGACGATCTTCAAATAACGACAAAACAAAGTCATTGCTTAAACTATTGGGTTCTTCGGGGCTGTGACGGAAATGGCTGAATCGCTTTGTCTTTAGAGAATAACGGCTTAGCCCGGCCGTTAATGTACCAATCCAGATATCCCCCTCGGAATCCGTTAATAGACTCCGTATTCGATTGCCATTAATACTTTCTGAAGAGTCAGTGCTGTTGGCTCTGAAACTTAACCACTTTCCAGATTGCGGCTGTAGTACATCTATACCTCCACCATCGGTACCGATCCAGATACGACCTAAAGAGTCTTCTGTCAACGCGGTCACGGCAGGATGTGATACCCCGCGAATTTCACCGGTATAATTAATAACTTTGTTTTGATTGGAAATTTCAATGTGAGACAAGCCATTTTCCAGGCTCCCCACCCATAACCGTTTTTTTGAATCTAAATAAATTCGTTTAATTCTGGGACTGACAAGACTATCCGTTCCCACACTGGAAAAAGAGTTACTCTCAGGGTCGAAAACAATCACACCGCTTCCCAGGGTGGACAACCAAATATATTGCTCGCCATCGAACAACATATCACTGATCACTGAGGTGACCTGCTGCTCCCCCAAGACAATAGGGAAGTGTTTAAACTCAAAACCATCAAACCGGTTGAGCCCACCTTCGGTGGCAAACCACATAAAGCCCCGATTATCCTGGACACTTTTTCGGATAATTTCGTGAGACAAGCCGTTATCCACATCAAATCGGGTGAAGCGCAGTTCCGTAGCGTCAGCAGGTAAAATTGTGCCCATTACCCAGATAAGAGTAATGATAAGAAGAGATTGCTTCATTCGTTATTGTTCTGCAAAGCTGATATCAGTTCCTTTTTAGCAAATAAAAAGGCCCAGGTACAAACCCGGGCCTTAAATAATTTCAGAGAGTGACTAATCGTCACTCACCCAAACATTCACTGAAATATTAATTGCCGTGTTTGGCGTGGCAGCTGAATCAGAACCAAAAGCATCTGTACCTAGTGAACTGGTATCGTGCCACAGTGAGCCATCATGCCACAGTGAACCATCGTGCCAAAGCGAACCATCGTGCCAAAGCGAACCATCGTGCCACAGTGAACCATCGTGCCACAGTGAACCATCATGCCACAGTGAACCATCGTGCCAAAGCGAACCATCGTGCCACAGTGAACCATCGTGCCACAGTGAACCGTCATGCCAAAGTGAACCGTCTGATAACAAACGCGTCAGATAGGGTTGAACTGTTTGCTCTCCCATAGTGGCCACTGGGCCAACAAAATGCGCGCTTCCTGCTAGGTCCGCGGCAATGTCTAACCCTTTATTAGCACAGTTACTGGCATTGCTTAATACAGCGTCAGTCGCATTGGCAACCCCCGCACCTTGCTTAAAGATGTCATCAGGTTGCGTTGTCCCCTGGAGATTCAGAGGGGTGGCAGAATCCATCAAGCGACACTTTACTTCATCAGGGGTCAATGTGGGTTCGTATTCAAGCATCAATGCAACCACGCCGGATACCGTCGCGGCAGCTTGCGAAGTGCCTGACATGGCAAAGTATTTGGAGCCATCATGGTTTTCAGGATGCGCGGTCGCTAAATGAGCGTTTTTGTCCATTAAACCCACTATCCGTCCACCGTACCCCAAAATCTCAGGTTTGATAAAGCCTTCGATACTGGGTCCCATCGAAGAAAACTTAGCGACTCTGTCATCTTCGAGATCGGCAACTGTGTGGTTATCCGTACTGGCCCCCACCGTAATCACGTAAGGTACGTTTCCGGGTACACCGATAGTCATTGGTGCGCCACCATTGTTACCTGCAGAAGCAATCACTACGATCCCGGCTTGCCAGGCTTTCATTACAGCAACGTTCACCGGGTCATCCCAATAAAAACTTTGAGGAGGAGCGCTAAAAGACATGTTTAAAACTCTGATATTCAACCTGTCTTTGTATTTGATAGCCCACTCTATACCATCAATTACCGCGGCATAACTGCCCTCACCTTGTTCCCCGAAGGCTTTAATGCTGACTAACCTGGCTGCCGGAGCAATTCCGTAAAAACGATTGTAGATGTCACGCTCACTATTAGCAGCAATACTGGCCAGATGAGTACCGTGTCCATTTTGCTCTTCATCGTTATTTTGAATCTTACCGGTAATGGCGTTGTAGGTACCGTAAATGCGTTTGCGGCCATAGGCATCCTGGCGGATCCCTGTCATGGATTTAAATCCGGTATCAAGTACGGCAATTGTAACGCCATCTCCGTACCAGCCTGCGTCATGCATTGGCAACGCCCCCATTTGGTAGGGCACAACAGACTGAGATACCTGAGAAGCCACGCCCCAGCCGGTGGTCGTTAATTGCACTTTTGCATCAGACGATACTTTGTATCCCTGATTTGCCAGCTCATCCACCTGAGACTCTGACAATTCAGCAGCGACACCATCAATAATTTTGAGTGTTTTTGTGATCTGCCCTTTTACCTGTTCAACTGCAGCATAGGCGACTTTGGAGGTTTCAGCTCGTATTATATAGCTTTTACTTTCAATGGAGGGTTCAATAGATTGAGTCAGACTATCCATGCTCATTATTACAGTTATAACAACTGCGAGAGCGCTAACCAGAAAAGTAGTAATAACACTTATTTTCATATTTATGATTTCCTGGATTTCAACACTGCTTTAACCCGATAACTCTATCTTGTTACATACAGTTACTGGTACGACCTCAAGTCAGGGTTGGACACATTAGCGATTAACTGTTCAGTTTTCAACCAATTTCTTTAAACAGAAAAGCGGGCCTAAGCCCGCGTTGTATGGTTGGGAAAATTAATCAACCCTTAAAATGTTACAGTAACCGTTGTAGTACAGGTGCTGCTGGCTTCTTCACAGATTTGATAGCTGTAAGAGCCGCCACCTTTAACATTTAGGTTATCTGTGTAAGCACCGTCATTAGAAGTTGTATCAATCAGGCTACCATCGCGATAAACATCAACATTGTTGGAGGTAGCACCATTCCAGTTCAAGTCAACACGTTGGCGGCCCTGAACTTTATAACCAGAAGCAGACATTGTGAAGTCACCGCCTGTACCGCCACCATTATTGCCACCCGCACAACCGTTTGCAGTCAGATACGCATCAGCAGCTGCGGCTTTAACCAAACCATAACCAAAGTACACATCATTACCTGGAGTACCACCATCTTCAGCAGAAGCTTTAAGAGCAGAGCGGATTTCTTCACCGGTACAAGTTGGATGGTTAGACCATACCAATGCTGCAATACCGGTCGCCGTTGGTGTAGCCATAGAAGTACCGCTCATGAAACCATAATCACCATTTTCGATATCGATCGCGATATTAGATGCAGCAACAATTGCTGAGCGGTCTTCCAGCGCTGCACCTACAGCAGGGATAGAAGTAGTGTTAGTGTCACCCAGTGTTCCGTATAGCATGCCAGCTTCGTTATTTACGATGACCGCACCAATACCACCAGATTGCTCACAGTTATTTACTTTATCAAAGAAGGAAACATTACCACGATCAATCACACAGACTTTGCCAGCTGCACCATTGTCTACCGCTTCGGCGGTACCCATAAAGTAAGTCGCCCCCGCTGCACTACCAAAGTTTTCCATAGCAGAAGAAGCAAAGCCGCTACCATCTACTGTTAAAGAAGCAATAGGAGCTGTACCTGCAGGATACGCTGAAAGGGTATCAACACCACCGGCAGCAACTTCGACACAGATTTGATCATCCGTTGTCGCGCGTTTGCCTTTACCTGTAGTACAACCAGGAAACTGTGAGAAATCTGCGATGTTATCGTCTGCATCTGCAGCACCCACCATCATTACCGAGTTATAACCGGCTGGGTAAGAACGCACGCTGTTGCCATCATTACCTGCTGCCGCCAAAGATAAACCTCCGGCATCACGGAAAGCTTTAAATGCATTCTCTTCTGTGCTGTTGGCGCCACCGCCACCCAGGCTCATGTTAATCAGGTTGGCACCTGCTGCAGAACAAAGATTTGCTGCATGTGCTAAATCAGAAGAATACCCCCAGCCACTTTCGTTGAATACTTTGATGATGTGCATTTCAACACCTGGTGCCATACCAATAACACCATAGGTGTTATCTGCCGCGCCTATTGTACCTGCTACGTGTGTACCGTGAGGACCGCCATGATCGTACCAATTGCCAGTACCAGAGTCATTGTCACCAGTAATGCGGCTCCATTCAAAATCAGGGTTATCTGAAGACAGACCAGAGTCAATGACACACACCTTCATACCCGCATTACGATCGAAAGCCACCATATCTGCTTGAGCTTGATAATAGCCGTAAGGTGTAATCTGTGTCGTATTCGGGTTGCCCGCATCGTCACTCCAGATGCTCATAGGCTTACGGATCTGGTCTTCTTCAATTAATTTAATGTGTGGGTTGTTTAGCAAACCTTTTACTGATTCCAGATCTTGTCCGGAGAAAGTCGCAGCGAAAAAGCCGTTAGAATCAACGTTGATTTCACCACCTAACTTTTTGGCAAGGGCTTTAACAACCCCTTTTTTACTGTCGTCTACCTGAATGATATATCTGTCGTTAGCTGCCTGAGCTGCAAAAGAGGAAGCCATAGTTACGGCTAATAAAGAGGCTGATATTTTATTTAACTTCATGATTATTCTCGTCACTTGTTATGTCACTTCATGGACTTGGATTTGTTTTAAGTGTCCTTGCATGGCTGCCATTTAGTATTGTTTTTATGAGCAGCCATGAGCGGTCATCCCTGAGGTGACATCATCTTAGAATGGTAAAGTGCATTGAAGTTAGGAGGATAGCGACAAACTTTAGAACAATGCCGACAACATGATAAAGCATTGATTTAACATAATTTAATCAATTAATGAACAGTGGTCATCTATTAATTTGGTAAAATTAAACACTCACCAGTTGAAGAACGACCCATAAGTGAATCTTAAAAAACACCCCACTTTTCGAAAATTAGCATTTGTGAAATTAGCGGCGAATAGAAAATGGCGTGAAGCGGGTTTCTTTATCGTACACATCTACGCCCTCAGCCTGCTTTAATTTACCAACGATTATGTAGGTAACCGGCGTCAGCATCACCTCCCATAACACCTTCAGAATATAATTACTCACCATCACAGTGACAAGCAATTCTGTTGACCAGATGCCACCGAATGCCAATGGGTAAAACAGTAAGGTATCCACGCCCTGCCCCACCACTGTAGAGCCAATAGTGCGTTGATAAAGTGCCTTACCCTGGCTCCAAACTTTCATTTTGGCCATCACAAAAGCGTTGGCCATTTCGCCACACCAGATAGCTAACATGGATGCGAAAATGATGCGTGGTACCTGGCCAAAGTTCAGGGCAAAGGCGGTTTGGGTATCAATACCGCCGAGATTCTGATTCCAGTTATCAGCCGGTGGCATTGCAGTAATAAATGCCGCCATAGCAGCGGCAAACGCGGCCGCCGCAAACCCAGCCCAAATGACACGCCGGGCCCGTGAATAACCATAAACTTCGGTGAGTACATCACCCAACACATAGGACAGCGGAAAGAACAGCACGCCGGCCCCAAACGTAAACCCTGCGATTGTGGCCACTTTGGCAGCACCAATAATGTTGGAACAAACGATAATCACACAAGTCGCTGCCATGAAAAAATCATAATAGCGAAATTGTTGCGCTGATAACTCACTGGCGGCGGTTAACTTTCTGATGGCCATGACACTGTCTCAATGAATTTGTAAGGGATATGTTCGGGGTTAAACTGCCAGTAAAACAATACACCGGAAGCGGTGTTTTGACTATCCGCAGAATCAATAACTGCGAATACAGGAGCAGTATTGCAGGGTCAACACTGACGAAGTCTATTGTGGTGAATGCTGACGACGGTGAAAGTTGGCGGTACCGGACTTTCCCGGGGTACCGCCAGTCATGTTTCAGTCAGGAGCCGCAAGACGGTTCACAGGGTTAATACCAACTCACTTTGCCTTTTTCGACATTCTGAGCCACAGGTAAAAAGGTTTTTTCAACGATATGGCGTTTCACCTTCAGGGTTGGCGTTAACTCACCAGAGTCTGTCGTCCACGCCTGTTTGGCTACTATAATGGCAGATACCTTTGCATGCGCTTCCAGTTTGCTATTCACAGTGCTAAGGGTAGACAACAAACTGCTTTCCAATTCACTCTTTTCAATTGCCGCGGCATGCTCACTGAGATTAACCACTAAAACCGGTTGCACAAGCTGGGTTCCCATCAGACACATTTGCTCAATATACTCATTGTCACCAAATTCAGACTCGATAGGGATCGGGGCCACATACTTGCCTTTTTCAGTTTTAAAGATGTCTTTTTTCCGTCCTACAATCGACAGATAGCCGTCTTTTAACTCACCCAGGTCACCAGTGTGAATGTAACCGTCTTCGTTAATGGTTTCCTTGGTTTTCTCTTCTTCTTTGTAGTAACCCAGCATATCGGATTCGGTTTTCAGTAGAATCTCATTATCTTCGGCGATAATCACCTGGGTTCCGGGTAGTGGTTTAGAAACTGTGCCTATTCGCACCTCCATATCCGGTCCCAACACGCTGCCACAAGCAAAGGATTCGGTCATGCCCCAACCTTCGCCGATATTGATATCTAATTTGCTGTACCAGTGCAGAATTTTTTCTGACAGAGGTGCCGAGCCACTGATGAAAATACGGGTTTGATCCAGGCCCATTTGCTTCTTGATTTTGTTTTTGACAATACCGCCCAGCAAAGGAATTTTTAGCAAGGTTTGCAACTTTTTATTAGGCATTTTAGTGAGGATCTTTTTCTGGAATTGAGTCCAGAGACGCGGTACCGAACCAAAAATTGTGGGTTTGGCATAGCCAAGGTCGGCTGCAAAGGTATCCAGGCTATCCACGAAGTACACCTTTAATCCATAGTTCAGCAAGGTGGATTCCACGTAAGCCCGTTCAGTACAATGAGAGAGCGGTAAATAGGACATAATGCGATCGTCGGGTGTAACCGCTAAACGCTCTCCGACATTTTTACCGGCGTTTACAAAGCTCTGATAGGTGTGCATGGCCCCTTTGGGATTACCGGTGCTGCCTGACGTATACAGAATCGTCATTAGATCGTCTGCGGCAACCGGTGAAACACTATCAGCGGGCTCATTGTCCTGCATAATCGTGTCCCACTGATTTTCTGCCGGCATAGTGGGATAAGGAAAAGCCACTTTAGGCATAGTATCCGGAATGCCACTCACCTGAGATTGCCAGTCGTCCAGTTTACCCACCAACATCATTTTGCTTTCTGAATGCTCCAGCACATAACTGATGGTTTCGGCATTGGCTGTGGGATAAATTGGAATACTGACCAGTCCGCCATACATCAGCGCAATATCTGCGATAATCCAATGGGCACAGTTTTTCGATAAAATGGCAACCTTGTCGCCCGACTTCAGCCCTTGAGCGCGAAAAAAACTAAGTAGTTTTCGGGCTTCAGTATCAATTTCTTTCCAGGTAAACGTGAGCATTTGCCCACCTCTGGGTTGAAACAAAACCTCGCGATGACTGTCCTGAACCATCCAGTAGGTAAGCTTTTCAGCAGGTAGGGAAAGGTTAACCGTATTCATTTACGCTAAAACTCCTGGTAAATTTTGCACTGTGCAAGGGCTCATATTAGTCAGAAGTAGCCAAAAAATGAAAGCATTAACACACGATGATCATCAGAAAATTTCTGATTAGTGTTCTAAGACATTGCCTTACAGCACTCTCAGTTTCCGGTTTCAGGTACCTTTCAGGGGTCTTGATGCGTTTTGTCGTTGTAATTGTGGGCCAGCACCGGTATTGACGTTGCGGGTAGCGTTTTGACGCTGCAGATCCGGTGGAGCGCCGATTACTGTCGCTTTGGGCGGCATCATGAGGCCGGGTTTGTCATGTTGCCTTGAGCGCTGATGCATCATCAGGTTTACGATTTCTGATTTGTGTCGTCCTTCACTTTTATCCATGGCTTCTTTAGTCAGATAAGATGATGTACCTTTTGCCGTGTTATGTATCGCTTTGGCGGCCATTCTGACTCCTTCAGATGCGCCACTCATCAGTTCGGCATTTAATTGGCCCACACCGCTGAATGCACCTGATAGCATGGTGGAAGCGATCATGTTGTTGCGCTTTTCTTTATTGAGGTCGGATTTAGCGGCCGCAATATGGCTAGCGAACATGGCATCTCCGGAGGCATTGTCGTTAACATTCTTTCCATATGCTTTACTGGCCCGATCATAGGCAGTCGCAGCGACTATACCTGCGCCGATGCCAACGCCGGTAGCTGCAGCTTTGGTAATGCCACCCGCCAATGGATTAACCAAGGTAACGCCGGTTCCGACGGCACTCACTACACCTGCTCCGGTCTTAGTATACTTTGCGGTTTTACCCACTTTTTCGGCACGCGCCCCCTCGGGGTTGTTGGCCTTCATGTCATGTTTAAAAGGTTTGAGTGCCATGGCTTCTTTGGTGAGACTGTCTCTGTCGGCACCCTTTAAGGTGGAAAAGGGACTTATTTTAGTTTTGGCATTTAACGCTGCCGTCATCACGGCACCTTTCGACATCCGGTCATAGATATAAGCGCGCTCTTCATGCATTCGCGCTTCGCTGCGGGTATGAATAGTCGTTCGCCCCTGACCTATATGAGCGTTCAGGCGTTTCATAGTATCCGCTGTTAAGCCATTCGGGCCGCCAGGCGGCCGTGGTGCATTCATGGTGGGTGCATTAGGCCCCGCTCCCGATGAATTGGGTGGTCTCGGAGCATTCATTTTCGGAGCATTGGCTCCTGATTTAGGGCGAGGACTATTACTCATGAGAGTTCTCTGTTGAATGGCTTATTCTGTTAGCTCTTTTAAGATTAGCTAATAATTCTGGAAAAAATCAATGTGAACCCCTTGTTAAACCATAAAACTTCACAATATTGCATCACTAATTTACCGTCTCAGATTTTTATGGATATTTAACCTCCACAATAGTGCTCTTGCTACTAACACAGCCCCGGTTGTCGTCCCGTGTTTTGTTGCCAAACCCAAACCTGTACTTTGGTACAGCTGTATTCACCCACCAAACAATTTACTGTGGATACCATGCCAAAACCCTTAAATACGGGCTGGTAGTTTTACCGGGCTCCGGTAAACCCTCTCCATGTCCTGGCATTTTTATGGTAAGGATTGTTGGCGAGGATTTTTTCAGAAATACAAATTTAGGATTCCAGAGCGAAGATGAAACTTTACTTATTACACACAACACTAATCTGCATCCTGGTACTGCTAATAGCCTATGCAATTAAACGGATATGCGGTGTTGGACTGTTTCAGGACTTTCCGGAAAATCTGGCGGGTGTTCGGTGGGTTTTGGCGAAGCTCAACGTATGGATTGCCCTGTTCTTTGGCATTCTTATCAGTGAGTATTTGCTGATACCGTTGATTGTGCCATTTACCCTGTAATTGTTTACCGGGAAGCCGACATAACAAAAAACCCGCCAAAAGGCGGGTTTTTCAATTCGCTGTAAACCTTAAAAGATTAAGCTTTACTTACAATGTCAACCAGCATCCAGTTTTTAGACTTGGATAATGGACGGCACTCGCGAAGAGTGACTACGTCGCCCATTTGACATGCATTGCTTTCGTCATGTGCGTGCAACTTAGTAGTACGCTTGATGAATTTCCCATAGATAGGGTGCTTCACGCGACGCTCTACTGCAACAGTGATAGTTTTATCCATCTTGTTGCTAACCACACGACCTTGTACTGTACGAGTTTTCTCAGTCATTAGGCACCTGCCTTCTCAGTCAAAATGGTTTTAACACGCGCAATGTTACGACGAACTGTTTTCAATTGGTGCGTTTGCGCCAACTGACCAGTGCTGTTTTGCATGCGCAGATTGAATTGCTCCTGAAGAAGTTCGATCAGGTGCGCATTCAATTCTTCTACGCTCTTTTCTCTTAATTCAGATGCATTCATTACATTACCGTCCGAGTTACAAAAGTGGTCTTAAACGGCAATTTCGCTGCTGCAAGTTCGAAAGCTTCACGCGCCAATTGTTCTGGCACACCTTCCATCTCATACAACACACGACCTGGCTGAATCTGGCACACCCAGTATTCAACGTTACCCTTACCTTTACCTTGACGAACCTCAAGAGGCTTCTCAGTAATTGGCTTGTCAGGGAACACACGGATCCAGATTTTACCTTGACGTTTAATATGACGAGTCATTGCACGACGAGCTGCTTCGATTTGACGAGCAGTCATACGGCCACGACCAACCGATTTTAAACCGAAAGTACCGAAACTTACTTTATTACCAGATGCCAGACCACGGTTGCGGCCTTTGTGCATCTTGCGGAATTTCATACGTTTTGGTTGTAACATGATTACGCTCCTCTCTTAGCAGGACGCGCCTTCTTCTTAGGCTGTTGTTGCTCTGGCTGCTCTGCCTTAGTTGGCAAACCACCCAAAACTTCACCTTTGAAGATCCATACTTTGATACCGATGATACCGTAAGTAGTCAACGCTTCTGAAGTTGCATAATCGATGTCAGCACGGAAAGTGTGTAGTGGTACACGACCTTCACGATACCATTCAGAACGAGCAATCTCTGCACCGCCTAAACGACCGCTTACTTCAACCTTGATACCTTTGGCACCTAAACGCATAGCGTTTTGAACGGCACGCTTCATGGCGCGACGGAACATAACACGACGCTCTAACTGGCTAGCGATGCTATCAGCTACCAATTGACCGTCTAGTTCAGGCTTACGTACTTCAGCGATGTTAATCTGAGCAGGAACGCCTGCCAGGTTAGACACGTGCTTGCGAAGTACTTCTACATCTTCACCTTTCTTACCGATAACAACGCCTGGACGAGCAGTGTGAATAGTCACACGGATGCTTTTCGCAGGACGGTCGATTTCGATTTTTGACAAAGATGCATTTTTCAATTTCTTAGTCAGATACTGACGAACCTGATGATCAGAATACAGGTTATCAGCATAATCTTTTGTACCGGCGTACCAGGTAGAAACCCATGGTTTGCTGATACCCAGGCGTATGCCCGTAGGATGTACCTTCTGTCCCATTGTTTACTCCTGATTGTCCGCTACTACAACAGTGATGTGACTGCTGCGTTTGAAGATGCGATCCGCACGACCTTTCGCGCGAGTCTTGATGCGCTTCATAGTAGGACCTTCGTCAACGAAGATCTTAGCTACAACTAGCTCATCGATATCAGCACCTTCATTGTGCTCAGCATTCGCGATCGCAGAGTTAAGAACTTTCTTAACCAGATCGGCTGCTTTTTTAGGGCTGTACGTCAAAACTTCAAGAGCTTTTTCTACGTGCAAGCCGCGAACTTGATCTGCTACCAAACGCGCTTTTTGAGGCGAAATACGAGCAAAACTGTGTTTAGCTAAAGCTTCCATTGTCTACTCCTTATCGTTTCGCTTTCTTATCGGCCACGTGGCCTTTATAAGTACGTGTTGGCGCAAATTCGCCCAATTTATGGCCTACCATTTCGTCCGATACGAATACCGGAACGTGTTGGCGACCGTTATGGACTGCAATGGTCAACCCAATCATATCTGGGATGATCATAGAGCGACGAGACCAGGTTTTAATTGGTTTCTTTTCGCCTTTTTCCACTGCAGCCTCAACCTTCTTCAACAAGTGTAGGTCAATAAATGGACCCTTCTTGAGAGAACGTGGCATGGTGAATCCTCGCTATTACTTGTTACGACGACGTACGATGAACTTATCAGTACGCTTATTCTTACGTGTTTTTGCACCTTTAGTCGGTTTACCCCAAGGAGAAACCGGATGACGACCACCAGAGGTACGGCCTTCACCACCACCATGTGGGTGATCAACTGGGTTCATTGCAACACCACGTACGGTAGGACGAACGCCTCTCCAACGGGTTGCACCAGCTTTACCTAAAGAACGCAACATGTGCTCAGCGTTTCCAACTTCACCGATTGTCGCACGACAATCAGAAGGAACTTTACGTACCTCACCGGAACGTAAACGCAAGGTAACGTATGCACCTTCACGCGCCAAAATCTGTACATATGCACCAGCAGAACGCGCAATTTGCGCACCTTTACCAGGCTTCATCTCGATAGCGTGTACAACAGTACCTACCGGGATGTTACGCATTGGCAAAGTGTTACCTGCTTTGATAGGCGCATCAGCACCAGACAAGATTTGATCGCCGGCCTTCATGCCTTTAGGGGCTAAAACGTAACGACGCTCACCATCTGCATAACATACTAAAGCGATGTTAGAAGTACGATTAGGATCGTATTCAAGACGCTCTACTCTCGCAGGGATGCCGTCTTTATTACGTTTGAAGTCAACAATACGGTAGTGTTGCTTGTGACCGCCACCGATGTGACGAACAGTGATACGACCACCGTTGTTACGACCACCAGACTTACTTTTCTTGTCCAGCAAAGGTGCATAAGGTGCACCTTTGTGCAAGTCAGGGTTAACGACCTTTACAACGTGACGACGACCAGCAGAAGTCGGCTTAGCTTTCATTAATGCCATGTCAATAACTCCTATTACTCACCGCCACCGACGAAGTCGATGTCATGACCTTCTTTCAAAGTAACGTAGGCTTTTTTCCAATCCTTACGCTTACCAGTGCGCAGACCGTGACGCTTGGTTTTACCCTTCACGTTTACAGTGCGTACGCCAGCAACTTCAACTTCAAACAAAGACTCAACAGCGGCTTTGATTTCAGCTTTAGCAGCATCAGTGGTTACTTTGAAAACCAATGTGTTATTCAGTTCTGCAGAAACAGTGCTCTTTTCAGAAACGTGAGGAGCAAGAATGACTTTTAAAAGACGTTCCTGGTTCATGCTAATGCCTCCTCTAATTGCTTCACTGCATCTTTAGTCATCAAAACTTTTTCGAATGCAATCAAGCTAACTGGATCGATACCCTGTACGTCACGAACATCTACTTTGTAAAGGTTACGTGCAGACAGGAACAGATTCTCATCAACTTCAGAAGTCACGATTAATACGTCTTTCAGTTCCAGCTGCTTAAGCTTAGAAACCAAATCTTTAGTTTTAGCAGTTTCAACACCGAAGTTTTCAACAACTATTAAACGCTCTTGACGAACTAATTCAGACAGGATGCTTTTAATCGCACCACGGTACATCTTACGATTTACCTTCTGGCTGTGATCCTGAGGTTTTGCCGCGAATGCGCGACCACCGCCAACCCAAATTGGGCTACGGATTGTACCAGCACGTGCACGGCCAGTACCTTTTTGACGCCATGGCTTCTTACCGCCACCACGTACTTCAGAACGCGTTTTTTGCGCTTTGCTACCCTGACGGGCACCCGCTGCATAAGCAACACATACCTGGTGAACCAGAGCTTCGTTAAACTCACGGCCAAAAGTAGCTTCTGAAACTTCAAGTGCGCCTTGCGCATCTTTAATTGCTAATTCCATCATCTATCTCCCAGACCTTACGCTTTAACCGCTGGTTTAACGATTACATCACCACCGGTAGAACCAGGGATAGCACCTTTAACCAGAAGCAGGTTGTTTTCAGCGTCTACTTTAACGACTTCCAGAGACTGTACAGTAACTTGTTTGTTACCTAACTGACCGGCCATTTTCTTACCTTTGAAAACTTTACCTGGTGATTGGTTTTGACCAATAGAACCAGGGGCACGGTGTGAAAGAGAGTTACCGTGAGTCATACGCTGAGAACTGAAGTTCCAACGCTTGATTGCACCGGCAAAACCTTTACCTTTAGAAGTACCAATTACGTCAACCAAGTTTGTGTCAGCAAAGATCTCAACAGTGATCTCTTTACCTACTTCCAGGTCAGTGCCTTCTTCAGCACCTAAACGGAATTCCCACAAACCACGGCCCGCTTCAACGCCAGCTTTAGCAAAGTGACCTGCTGCAGCTTTATTAACACGGTTAGCCTTTTTTGTACCAGCAGTTACCTGCAAAGCGCGATAGCCATCTTTTTCGGCAGTACGAAGCTGTGTAATACGGTTAGGGGTAGCTTCGATAACAGTCACAGGTACAGAACCGCCTTCTTCAGTGAAGATACGAGTCATACCTACTTTACGACCGATTAATCCAATCGACATTTTTTACACCCTCTCTCTTTAGCCCAGGCTGATTTGAACATCAACGCCGGCAGCCAAGTCCAATCTCATCAGAGCGTCGACTGTTTTGTCGGTAGGTTCGATGATATCGACCAAACGCTTGTGAGTGCGAATTTCATACTGATCACGCGCATCTTTGTTTACGTGAGGTGAAATAAGAATGGTGTAACGCTCTTTGCGAGTAGGAAGTGGGATAGGACCACTTACTTGCGCACCAGTACGTTTGGCGGTGTCTACAATTTCCGCTGTAGACTGATCAATTAATTTATGATCAAACGCTTTTAAGCGAATACGAATTCTTTGATTAGCCATCGACCAAAGCTCCAAACGATAAAGAACAAAAAAATACACTCCTACCGCCCTATTATTGGGGGAGGGGTGCCTATATAACGATGACCTCCAATTGAGGCCCTGTTAGTTCCCAAACGCCTTATAAATAATGCATTCAGGGACTGGTTCTATGAACTCAGTGGGCGCGCATTATACGCATGTTTAATATTTGTGCAAGGGTTATTTGCAATATAAGGCTACTATTATGACTGAACTTGTTGCTCTTCCACGGCATTACTATTTGCCGCCTTATTTCGTTGCTCTAACAGCTCTGCCAAAATCCATAACAGCAGAAAATTTTGAAACTCTGCCAGTTCAAATGAAATACCATCCACAAAAAACATTTTATACAAAAGGGAAAGCAGATTCATAATTGCCAGCCCTAAAATACTATACTGAATAAATTTCGCTTTCATTTTCTATCTCCTATGAAGGCAATCCTTGACGGACTGCCTATTTTTCACTGAAAGTTCGGAAAGTTAGACTAAAGCACCATCTTAGTGTGTGGCGTCATAAAATCCGTTTCCTAATGCAGTGCCAAAAGACATTGCTGCGTCTATCATTGAACCGTATAAAAAAATTGCTCCTGCCACTGCCCAAGGGCCAGCAGCACCACAAATTTCATCGATTGCTTCACTGTCCAGTTCTGTCATTTTTTGTTCAATATTTTTCATATTCTACTCCTTTTCCCTTATAACATTGCCAAATCATCGATCCAGCGGTCACTGATCATAACGTTTCTATAAAAATACCCTGCTGCAGAACCTACCGCGTAGCCTAATGAACTGGCTACATCGTCAATAATTCCAGCACCATTCACTTCATCAATTTCTTCAAACGTTAACTCGTTCATATTCCATCTCCTTGCCAACGTCGCTGCGTTGGACTGTTTATTTAACATTTGTGTCAACCATTGACACACCACCATGATGGCAAATAATTTTCCGCTTGTAACCTGTACCAAAGTACAGGTTTTCACCGCAAATTTTCTTTGCTTTAGGGATGTGCATACACGTTTCAGGGCTGGGAAGCGGTTAATGTTTGCGGGATATACGGGGAAGAAATAGGAATATTGCGCACCGGGACTTTCGTATGCTTTACATGATTATGGCCGAGTTGCCAGGTTAACACTTCAGTAGAATGGGTCAGTACGATTGCCAGCACTGTGTCACTCTCATTTTTTAATGTAGATACTATGATTTAAGATGACTTCGCCACAGACAGGCTCAGTAAATCGAAGGTTCAATACATTTTACGGGTGATGCCTTTTCTTTAGTCTTTCACATGCCAAAAATAAACGTAAAGCAGCCCGCTACAAAACAATAGAATGGTAACCAGTAACGGCTCACATAGCCCATAATTCCAACACCGATTGCATCCAGCCAATAAAGCAACGCCTAAACTGCCCACTATCTATTTGCGATATTACACGCGCTACAGTGTCATGAAGTGGCAAGCCGCTTTTGAATAATCCCTTAACGGCAAATGTAATATAAGATCACAGACGCTTACTATCATCCAGGATTGTTAGCGATTCAAACCTCAACTAAACGATTTATGTTCATGATCTTGCCCTTGGGTTCGATAGACACGAATATCCAACCTTAAGATGGTCCCTTGTATTAACTATAATAGTGCTTGCTTAACCAGGAATACTTGATACGCAATACAAGCAGCCAGGAATGATTATGAATTATTTTGCACATTTTTAAGAATTACCTTGAACGCCAAAGCAGTGGCAAATAATCCCCATTTCGCCAATATTACAGCTGGAACAGCATACATCTCATACCCGAGGAAAATGGCTAAAGCGGCCCCTTCAACAATGCATGAAATTTCAAAAAAGGATTTCTAGTTCATATTCACGATGTTTTTTGCTTTCTGATAGGTTGTATATTGTTTAACAGGCCGTTCTTTAATAAATGAACATAAGCCTACAAACGAATTGGCCGTATCGCCTGGTCAACACATAAGTACAATGGGCCGTATGATTGTCGACGAAATAAATTCATCACCGGAAATTTACTATTTAGTCTTTCACAAACCAAAAATAAACATAAAGCATCCCACTACAAAATAACAGAATGGTAACCAGTAAAGGCTCACTTAAACCATAACTGAATACCAGAGAACAAGACACCGATGCCAGGCATATGAGATACAAAACAATGCTCTTTTTTATCTTCCGCCAGGCTAATAACATCATATAAATGCTCAGTATTCCTAAAGCACAAGCAACCAGGTGCTTTCCACAATACAATGATGTAACGATAGAAAACATCAATAGTAAAACTGCACAAAGCTTGAATAAAGCGCAAAGTACAACTGTCTGTTCCCTGATATTTCATTTCCTTGCTAATGTCGTTGAGTTAGATTGTAAATTTAAAGTTTGTGTCGCCCATTGACACAACACCAAAAAAGGCAAATATTCCCCCTTGCGATTTATGGTAAAGTACAGGTTTTCCTCAGGCAGAATGCTCCGTCTGCATTAAGGATGGCCATATACCTTTCTAGATTGGCAAGGGGTCAATGTTGATGGCATTAATTGGTCCTCGATGCCCGGCAACACTCGCTAAATACACAAACAGTATAATTTTTGCGCTCCCCAAAAAATGACGGGTAAGCATATTTTGCTTAAAAACCTAACAATGCCCCTACCATTGCAAAGAACCGCAATAAATATACATCTATCGTTTTTTCAGCCACCGTCTGCCTGCCCCTTTCGTCTCTGAATAAACAATACCTCCAAAAATAAGGTCAGGCAGAACACCGGAATATACCAGGGCACCACCTCCCAAAAAGCCGATTCAGACTTATCAGTGAAGTAATCAAGTAAACTTGCCAGCAATGCCAATGTACATGCACCAAATGCGATATAAATGATAATTTCCACGTACTGATCCTTTATCGCTGGTCTCTTGATCATGGATTTACTCCCCCAATAATATCGTTTACTCTGCTACTCAATCCGTCATTCTATTTCGTTGTTGCTGGTATGTAACCTGTACCGAAGTACAGTTTTTGCTTGTTTTGATGTGCGCCAAAACACTAGAATATTCGCGTTACACCTCAAGAGATAGTGCATTGCAATTCATAAAAGAACCCTCAAAGGTTGAGCCAGCTACCAGAGTGCCGGTGAAAAAGAGCCCTCTGATCATGATTTTTTTGGTAATATTTGCTGTTTATCTTTGCTCTCCGATTATGACGTCCTTTGACTCGAGGTGGAGTGTGCACACCAGCCTGAGTCTTTGGCATGAGGGCAATGCAAACCTGAACGAATACCAGTCCCTACTAGAAACGCAAAACCACTACGCAATAGAGAAAATAAACCACAGTTATTACTCTATTTTCCCGGTGGGAACCTCATTGTTGTCAATGCCATTCGTGGTGATTGCTGACGAAATTTTTAGCTGGACAATGCGCCACTCAGAAATGGCCAAAAACAGTGCAATCGAAATTTTGGCAGCCCGAGGAATAGAGACTGACAATCCGACGTTGATTCATATCCATCCACTAATAGAAAAGGTAATTGCCAGTTTTTTTACTGCTCTATGCTGTGTTTTTATGTATCTGATCGCGAGACATTATTTAACCTTGTCAGGTTCCTTGATGTTTGCCACATTATTTGCGTTTGGAACCGCAGCCTGGTCCACAACGAGCAGAGCCTTGTGGCAACATGGGCCTTCTATGTTATTGTTAGCCATAAGCCTGTACCTGCTTATTCAAGCTAAAAACAATGTAAAACTCGTCAAATTTATAGCGATACCACTCGCTCTGGCATTTATCGTCCGCCCCACCAATGCGATCCCCATTGTCTTTTTTATGCTGTACATAGGCCTAAATCATCGCTCGGAGTTTTTTCGCTTTATCGCCGTTGCAGTGCCATTCGCCCTGTGTTTTTTTATTTTCAATTACCTGAGCTTTGATTCACTATTGCCAGGCTATTACAACTCCGGCAGAGTGTTTGCCAGCGAACACTTTGTGGAGGCAATGGCTGGAAACCTGATAAGCCCGGCCAGAGGGCTTTTGATTTACAGCCCTTTTCTTTGTGTGGCTTTATATCATTTGCTGTGCCGTTCAAGGTTTGACAAACGCAGTTTAGATGGCTACTTCGCGCTGATAATTGTTTGCCACTGGATAGTTATTTCCAGCTTTCCTCATTGGTGGGGTGGGCATGCTTATGGCCCAAGATTTTTTTCTGACGTTTTACCCTTTCTGTTTTATTTTTTGATTTTCCCAATGAAACACATCCTGCAGTCTGAACGTTTTTTGAAACCAGCATTTGTGCTTTTTTATTTACTTGGAATTGCATCAGTGTTGATTAATTTCCGAGGAGCCTGGCACAAAGACGTTTATTTATGGAATACCAGCCCAACAGATATAAGCAAATCTCCGGAACGCATCTGGTCCTGGCAAGACGCTCAGTTTCTCAGAAAGTCTGCCGAAGATTAGACTTTAACCTGTAACTTGATGCCACTTACAAATACTCACCGTATTCCTCAACGCCGTCGAGCATGATTAGTTTTGCCCAGTAACTTAAACCTGTGTCATAGTGACAGTTACGAAATATGAAGAAATGAATACTCACTTCGCGCTTTGATAAGCAACCTGTACCGAAGTACAGTTTTGCACGTTGCGCATTGACGATAAACTGAGCAATCGGAATAACTTTTGATAAGGAATCGTCATGAAAGTAGTAAGCTCAGCTATAGTTAACAGTGTTATTGCTCATGAAATAAAACTAACAACAGAGGAATGCATTTACAGAATGATTAATGACCAGGTTCGACAAGATGATCTTCTGAAAAAAATCGACGGTTACCTTGAACAACACGAAACGTTGATGGATGCCTATCAGAAGTTAGAGCCCATCATCCTTAAGTTGTTTGGGGCCGAGCGCATGAGTATCTTTCAGCGCCGCCGTCAGCATCAGGATCTGGTCGCCCGATTTAAAACCGGCAATGAAATTCGCGAAATCAAAGTAGCTATCAGTCCGCAATCAATTGCGGGTTATGTTGCACTGAGCCAGTTACCCTTAATCATTAACGACCCATACAACGCCGAAGAGCTCAGAGACATTCACCCTCGCCTTAAATTCGCAGACAAATTCGATAAGTCCAGCTCGTTTAAAACGAAAAGCATTTTATGTGTACCGATCATGAATGCCGGTGTCATACTCGGGGTGATGCAGGTGATCAACAAACAACGCGGCGATTTTAACGACGCTGATTTGCGCCTGGGTAAAGGCCTTGCGGATATGCTGGGCAACAAATTCCGGTTTGAGTTAGGAGGCACAAAACAACCTTTCCAATACCTGGTACACAGAGGATTGATTCAGGAATCTGTACTGGACCCGCTGATTGAAAGTTGTAAGGACCAAAAACATCTGATTCAGCGATTAACTTCAGAACATCGCATCCCGGAAAACGAAATAGGCCAGGCGCTGTCGATTCACTATCAGGTGCCCTGGCTGGACTATTTGCCTGATAAATATCATCTGTTCCAGAACGAAAGCCGGTTAAATGCTTCCTACCTGAAACGCAACCTGGTCGCCGTGATTGCCGATACCAGAGAAAACCCGATTGTAATCATGGCTGAACCCAATAATGCTGCGTTGTTGATGGAAGTGGAATCGGCATTAGGTATAGAGCATTACGAAATCTCGGTGGGGCTACCCAATACCGTGCTGCAATACCTCGGTGAAGCCACCGCGGTGACAGCAAGGGTCCCGGCGAGATGGACGAAATTCTCGATGAGATCAGCACCAGCTCCGATGAACATGAAGAACTGGTGGATGAATTATCTGACGATGCTCCCGCAGTGGTGCGCCTGGTGAGCCGTATCTTGCATGATGCCAAACGTATTAACGCTTCAGATATACACATAGATGCCGAAAAAGGCGGACCCACCCGCGTCAGAATGCGTGTTGATGGTGTGTGCCGCGATATCACTCAGTTACCGGCATCCCACCACAGTGCCGTGATAGCGCGCATCAAAATTATGGCCAATCTCAATATTGCTGAAAAACGCGTTCCTCAGGATGGAAAACTGGCCTTCCGAATGCAGGGCAAACCGGTCGAAGTGCGGGTTGCCACCATTCCCACGGTAGCGGGTGAAGGCGTGGTTATGCGTATCCTGGCGGCCGGTGGCGCTATGCCGATGGATAAGATGAATCTGAGTCCGCGCAATACCGACATGCTCAAAACCATGATAGTTAAGCCGCATGGTATTTTGCTGGTTGTGGGTCCGACAGGTTCAGGTAAAACCACAACACTGCATGCCATACTAGGCCATTTAAACACCCCTGAGAAAAAGATCTGGACGGCCGAAGATCCGGTAGAAATCACCCAACCAGGCTTGCAGCAAGTTCAGGTGAGCCCCAAAATTGGCTTTACCTTTGCCAACGCCTTGAGAGCTTTTTTACGGGCCGATCCTGATATTATTCTGATTGGTGAAATGCGGGACAAAGAAACCGCCCATGCCGGTATCGAAGCTTCGCTAACCGGTCACCTCGTATTATCCACACTGCATACCAACTCCGCACCGGAAACCATTACCCGTTTATTAGATCTCGGCCTGGATCCGGTTAACTTTTCAGATGCTTGTGTCGGTATCTTAGCGCAACGCCTGATCAGAACCCTATGCAAGAACTGTAAAGAGGAATATCCGGCCACCGACGCGGAAGTGGGATTTGTAAAACGTCAATATGGCGAAGATAAACTCGAAGAGATTGGCTTTAAAGAACCATTAAAGTTACACCGCGGTAAAGGCTGCGAAGAATGCGGTGGAACCGGTTATAAGGGCCGTACCGGCGTGCATGAATTGCTCACCATGACTCCGGAATTACGAGCTCTCGTGTATAAAGAAGCATCGGTTTCAGCCATGGCGAAACAAGCCACCACAGACGGCATGCGAACCCTGGTTCAGGACGGCCTGTACAAAGTACTTAAGGGTGATACCGATATCGCCCAGGTGCAGATAATTTCAGGGGTTGAATAGCACATTTCCCAATTTGAAAACTTAATATAGAGGGAAAGACCAGGTCTTTCCCTTTTAGTTTGTACTACTGGTAATTGTGGTGATCAACTCGGAGTTTTCATCACCTGTGTTGTATACACCATCAGGACCTGGCGTATAATCTGAGTGCACCATGTCCAGCAAGCCATCACCATTTAAATCAATGGGATAAGCCTTCTCGCCCCAGTATCTTTGTGGTTGTAACAAAGTAGGGTCCTGTACTTCAAAAGTTCTGTCGGCCTTTCTGATATAAAGGTACGGCGAGTTCTCATCAATATAGGCAGAACCTGCCATTATCAAATCTTTCAGACCGTCGTTATTCATATCCGCAAATATCAATGGCAATGGCATGTTGATATTGCGACCATAAAAAGAATAGATTTCGGTGGTTAAAGACTGATCAGCAAAATAGGTATCGGTTTCATCGGTAAATTCACCATTACAATCACTGATAAGTGCTTGTAAATACCTGCCGGTGTTACCCGCCGACGGATCAGCGTTAGTATTGCCACGCTCATGTGCCAGCACCAGATCTTTGGCACCGTCACCGTTGAGATCGCCTACAACCAAAGACTTCACATAGGTGTAGTCATCGTTCCACTCGACGCCAGGCAAGTGATGCACGTCCTGTTTTCTGAAATATCCAGAACCATTGTTGTAGGCTATTTTATTAAAATTGAATTCCTGATTATTATCGATGCGTTTTAATCGTCCCATGACCAAATCAGGAAAACCATCGCCATTCATATCTTCCAGTTTGTGATAAATGTATCGCCAGTAATATTGATACTGCTCACCTCCGTGAAGAATCTCTGTGGCGATTCGATTATCGTAATCTACGCTGAAATTGCCACTGCCATCATTTATGAGAAAGTGCCCCACGATGTTGTCGTAACCACCGCCACTTTCAACAAAGACATCAATATCATCATCGCCGTCAATATCACCCCAGGTAACGCCTTTACTGTGAATATGATCATTGCCGGTTGATGCAAGATAGGCTTCTGCCAACTGGGTGGAAACCGTGTACTTGCCTTCCTCATTGCTCATCAGCACAACCGGGGGCTCGCCGTAATAACCACCGCTTGGTGCTTGTCCGCGATCCAGGTTACCTCCATCCATAATGACAAAGTCCACCATGCCATCGCCATTAAAGTCTGCTGTAGCCGCCTTTGGTGCATGGATGCTGACCTCAGTATCGAGGTAATTAGAAGTGACATCAGTAAAACTACCATCACCATTGCTTTGCAGGAAAATCAGCGCCGATGGCTCCAGTGAGTTATTGTCTTCACCACCTACCAGCAAATCGGTCAGTTGATCATCGTTTAAATCACCGGCATACAGGTATTGGTCCGCCAGGCCCAGCGCAGAAAAATTAGATGCCGATTCAGTGGTATAGGTAAACTGATTAACATTGACGTCTAAATTTAATGGCTCGGGTGCCTGGCACTGCAGATTAAACACAACTTCCGAGGATAGATTAATAATGCTGACCGTAATTGTATCAGACGCGGTGTTGCCGTCAGCATCAGTAACCTGCACTTGCAATACTGCATCTTCACTCGCATCAACTTCTGGAGCAACCACGGTTACGGTGAAAAGATCAGTGTCTGAAAGTTCTAATGAAACGCCAGACAATTGGCTCCAGCTAACCTGATTTAATCGATTATCAGGATCCACCGCTGTAGCAGTTAATTGCAGGGAATCTCCTTCGTAAAGATCAACATCGTCCGGAGCTGTAACGTTAATCTCCCATTCACTACCTGGATCGGTAGGCTCATCAGGTCCATCTTCATCGTTATTCAATACATAAAGCGTTAACTTATCTGTCAAACTATAGCCATTGGCATCCTCTACAGTTACCAGAACTTCATGCAATAAATCTTCTTCTATAGCATCAAAAGTAACGTTGGTAGACAAGAGTTCAGGGGTCTCAAAATAAACACCACTTTCAGTGAACGTACTCCAGCGAACTGAAGTAAATACATTGTCAGCATCCACCAGGGTTGCATCTAGTAAGGCCGTCTCATCTTCTGTTACTGTAACGTCATCGCCGGCATCCAGATAAATATCGTTTTGACTCGCCAGAACTGAAACAGCAACATCCTGGTAGGCGCTATTACCACTCTGGTTACTGACAGTGATTCTGAATGTCAGTGTTTCTGATACGTCAAGATCGGGAGCATTTATTTGAATTCGCGGCGATTCCGGCTCAAATAAGGCAACAGTTGTACCAGATATTTGTTGCCACAAATAGCTGATGGATTCACCCTCGGGATCTTGAGCGGAAGCTTCAAGCACCACTAATGAGTTCTCATAAACAAACAAGGATGTTTCGGTCTCAATGGAAGGATCATACTCCTCCGGCACTGTAACTGGTGCAACCATTGCCATTCTGGTTGCGATAGGTGATGCTAACGGGATATCGGTATCCTGTTTGCCAAAGTGATGGCGCTCTGTCACTCCATCAGAACTGCGCAATATGTATTGATACTGGTTTGAGGCTCTCCTGACCGCGATATCAGCTTTTCCATCTCCGTCATAATCCGCCACAACAGGAATATCAGTGCTTTGTTTACCAAAGTGATAGCGGCTGATGCTTTGGTCCCTGCTGTTTAATACATACCAATATTGATTAGAAGGACGACGCACCGCCACATCAGCTTTGCCGTCCCCATCGTAATCCGCTGGCACCGGAATATCTTCCACCTGTTTGCCAAAATTAAACCGTTGGATCTCACCATCGGAGCTATTCAGGATATACCACATTTGATTGGAAGCTCGGCGAACTGCCACATCAGCTTTACCGTCACCATCATAATCAGCCGGAACCGGGATATCTTCAGATTGTTTGCCAAAATTAATTCGTTGGATCTCACCATCGGAGCTGTTCAGGATATACCACATCTGATTGGATGGTCTTCTGACCGCGATATCTGTGATGCCATCGCCGTCATAATCCGCGGGAACCGGAATGTCATCGGCGTTTTTACCAAATTGAACTCGCTGTAACTCACCGTCAGAACTATTTTTTATGTACCAGTAAAAGTTAGAAGGGCGTCTGACTGCAACATCAGCGATACCGTCACCATCAAAATCGCCGTTAACAGGAATATCATTCTCGTGTTTACCGAATTGAAGCCGTTGTAACTCCCCATCTCCACTATTTTGAATGTACTGAAAATAGTTGCTGGCTCTTCTGACTGCGACATCCGCTTTACCGTCCCCGTCAAAATCCAGGTCAGTCGCATTCGAAGTGGTTGCACAAAATGCCGTAGCAATAAAAAGGAAGTGGCGAAGCAAGCCTTTGGTCATCAGATTACGTCCCTATAATTTCTATCGAGGAATTTAAAAACACAAAAGCGGGAGTATAGATTTTCACCGATTTAATGCAAGTTTCTCTGCATATTCAGCGGTATAGCAGCAGAGCAATCTAATCATAACGTCGATAATAATCCTCTCTGCCCCCACCAAATTTAAACTGATGAGTACCATCACAGAAAGGCTTGTTGCCGGTACCTGAACAACCGCAAAAGTGTTCCGTTTTTGTTTCTGTAGCGACATATTTGAAAGGCTGATACCGGGTTCCCTGATGTGTGCCATCGCAGAAAGGGACTGTGGCGGTTTTTCCGCAAGAGCACCAAAGATAGGTCTTGCCCTTTTCCACTTGTACCGCTACCGGGCGGTCATTTGAAGGTGAGTTGGGCGGAGTTGAACTTGACTGAGACACTAACTTATTTCCATTAATTCTTGCCGATTTCTGGTAAAACCAGTCGTGAAATGGCTTAATACCCTAATTGCAGTTTTAGAATAAAAACAAAATGAACTCAAGTCTAATCCCCGCTGATCACCATTTCGCTGTGTTAGCCGCGCTTTTCGCCATCGCATTTTTTGGTTTTTGGGCTGAAAAACAGCATTGGGGCAAACTGGTAACAGGTACGGTATGGGCTATTTTGGCGGCGATTATTGCCTCCAACCTGAACATCATCCCCAAAAGCGCTGACGCCTACAGCTTTGTGTTTCGCTTTCTGGTGCCTGCGTTAATCCCCTTGTTCCTTATTAATGCCAATGTTAAGCGCATTATCATGGAAAGCGGACGCGTAGGATTAGGGTTTATTCTGGCCTGCCTTGGCTCTGCAGCCGGCGCCATTATAGGCATCAACCTGCTGGACTTGGGCGCTCGGGAAGCTGACTTAGCGGGTATATTTACCGCTACCTACACCGGAGGTTCTGTCAACTACGCAGCAGTTATCCAGTCTACCGGTTTTGATGATGCCAACATTATTTCCGCCGCGACAGCGGTAGACAACCTGATGAGTGCGCTGTTTTTGGCGATTTTAGCCATTATGCCCGCTTCAAAATGGTTAATGGAAAAATATGCGGTTCGTAACCACGAACTGGAAGAAACCCGCCCTTACTCACAAAGCAGCCAAAAAGTAACGGGCTTTAGCTTAGCGGCGGCATTAACCTTTGCCCTGTCGGTGGTGGCCTTATCTGACGCCACTGTCATGTTGCTGGAAAATCAGTTCCCTGGCTATGAAATTGACCGCCTGCGTTATGTATTTATTACACTATTCTCAATATTACCTGCCACAGTAGCTCCTAAAGCCATGCACAAGTTGCAGGGCGGCGAAACTATTGGGATTGTGCTGGCCTTTGTATTTTTTGCCGCCATTGCCGCCGGTGCCGATGTAGTGAAGTTACTCAGCGTAGCGCCAATTCTTCTGGCCTTTGTAATCATATTACTGAGTATTCATGCTTTGGTGGTATTTGGCCTGGGTGCGGTTATTTCTCATTTAAGCAAAAAGTTTAGTAGCAACAATGAGAGCTTGTTCAGATTATCACTACCAGAACTCATCATTGCGTCCAACGCCTCAATCCTGGGTGCAACCACGGCGCCCGCACTGGCAATGGCCAGAGGCTGGCCTGCATTGGCCACACCGGGTATTTTAGCGGGTGTGGCAGGTTACATTGTCGGCACACCATTAGGATTACTGGTGGCTTCACTGGCCGGGTAGAACCGCTTTACAGCGTCAAACCACATGTATTGAAATACATTGTGAATAGCGCAAACCTCTGCTAGTTTAATAATTAACCAAAACTAAGGGGTTGGCGGTATTATGTTTAACAAAATCAGAAGCTTTTTAGGCCGAAAAACTGAGACACCAGCTGCGACTTCTCACGGCCCCTCTCCAGCTGCAAGCCATGCCACTCAAAGCCGTCAGGCATCGACAAGGCCAGCAGCCCCACCCGCTTTAGCCACGTCGAGATTACAGGAGAGTCCAGTGGCCAGCAGAAGCCGTAGTGGAGCAGTGATTGGCAGACCAGACACCTCCCCTGCTGCCCAACGGACAGCCACCAGTGCCGCTGTGGCACAATCTCGTCCATCTCCTGCAGCAGCCTCTCCGGCAGCTTCCCCAGTGGCAGCTCCAGCAGCCACGGACCATCGCCGTGTACAAAAGTCTTTCAAAAAAGGCGAACGGGTTAAAGCTGATGAATTTATGTCTATTGCAACCGCGGATGGCGCCCGGGATCTCAGGACGGCAAAAACCCGGGAAGTGTTGTTGAAAACCAGGCAAGGTGATGCAGATGGTCTCACCATGAGACACCGAAGTGGCAGTGTCACTGAATTACATTTAGCGCCAGACTCAAGTGAAGTGACAGGCGCAAAACACTATAGCAAAACCACAGGACAAATATCTGAAGTCAGGCCAGCCCACATGAGAGGTGCCGCGCAAAAGCAACTGAACAGGGTGGCGAAACGCAAAGATCACCGGGATTTATAATCCGGTGAAACCTTGCCCGGAAGTGGTTGAGGCCCCATAATCTGAGAATACAGCAGTTGCCAGCTCGGGCGTGATTATCATTCTGCGATTAATGTTGCTATTTGCAGTCCTTTTCTCAACTGCGACGGGGGCTCAACACAAAACAACCTACATAGTTGGCACGGAAAATATTGTCTACTTTCCCCACTATGATTTTGTCAAATCACGGGACAGCTATGTAGCCGCTTTGCTGACGCAATTCGCCGCCCAGCACAATCTCGAGATTCAATACGTCGCCTTACCCAATAAACGCCTGCATCTGGCACTGGAACAGGGTATTGTAGACTTTGCTTATCCCGACAATCCCAACTGGAAGAAATTGCCCAAAGACCCATCGTTAAAAAAGCACTTCAGCACCACAATAGCCGAAGCAACCGGCAGTACTATTGTCAGAAAAAGTGACATAGGTAAGGGATTGTCAGGATTCAACTCACTGGTGGTTCCATTTGGTTTTTCACCTATCAAATGGCTGACATTGATCAGCAATAAAGAGGTTAAACTGGTTGAAGTGGGCAATGCTATGCAGGCACTTGAAATGGTAGCACTGGGCAGAGTCAGTGGAGCGGATATCGAATATCATGTTGCCAGCCATTTGATAAAACGCCACAAAAAATTTCACAATCTGACGATGGATCCCGAACTCCCCTACGATATTGTGGGGTTTAAAATGTCCTCCTATCGTCACCCGGAAATACTGGAACAATTAAACCGGTTTATTGCAGCGAATCCTGAGCAAATTAGCTTACTGAAAAACCAGTACCAGTTGTTCTCTGCTGAGCAGATAATTAATAGTCAGCCGAAAAACAACATAGGCAAAAATTGAGCCTGACTGGCAGAATCAAATAACACCAAGAAGTGTAAAATTCCGTATCCACAAATTCCCCTTTCTAACGGGAAACGGTAGCATGGGCTACCCGTTAACAAAATGACTTCCGGTGTGACGATTTCCTCTCAGTTACTTTTTTTCTTTAGCCTGCTTGGCGCCTTCAACGGCCTGCTAGTCTCTGCATGGTTATTTACCCGCAAGCCAGCCAGTTTGGCCAGCCGTTTTCTGGCGTTATTACTGCTTATGATCAGTGTACGTATCGGTAAATCCGTGTTTTTATTCTTCTCTACCGATCTGGCTGATATTTACCGGCAAGTGGGCTTATCGGCCTGCTTCTTGATAGGCCCCTGTTTGTACTTTTATTGTCGGACCGCAAGCTCTCAGCTTAACCGGGCGCCATTGGCCTGGCGTTGGCACAGCGCAGCGCTGCTCGCCATCTTACTGATTGCAGGCCTGGTGTTCCCCTATGGCAGCAATTCTCCCGAATTTAACCGTTTGATGTACCAGATCATCAACTACAGTTGGTTAATATACCTGTTGCTGAGTTTACCGTTGGCCCTGCCAGCCATCAAAACGAGCTTCAGGCGCCATAGTCAAAGTGCCAACCTTAAGGCAAGGCAGAACAGTAATATTCTGGCTACAGCCTGGACGGGTACCTTTTGTATCTGGTTGGCTTATTTCACATCCAGTTACACCAGTTACATTGTGGGCGCATTGTCCTTTTCTTTTTTGCTGTATTTCAGCATCCTCTTAGCGATCTATGAGCGCAGAGGACAATTGCCACGCTATCAAAACAAGAAAATTCATCAACCTGTGGCGGATCATCTGGTCAAACAGCTCACTAAACTACTGGAAACCGAAAAGCGTTACATCGATGCCAACCTGACGTTGCCACAGTTAGCTAAGGAATTGAAAATCAGTGTGCCGCAACTTTCTCAGTTGTTGAACGATAACCTCAACAGCTCCTTTACGCATTTTATTAACCAGTATCGCATCGAAGAAGCAAAACGATTGCTATTGCAGATTCCGCCACTAAGCCTTGAATCTGTGGCAGAGCTTTCCGGATTTAACGCACAATCTACGTTCTATAGCGCCTTCAGACGTCAGGAGCACACCACTCCGGCCAAATTTCGCCAGAGGAACCACTCTAACATTATTACAGCTCAATCTAACTGAACCCCATTTTGTTATTTTCACCTCCAACGAAATCTCCGGATTTATAAACCCGTAATACTAATTTATAGCCTCAGGCGTATTCTGCATTCCGTTGTCATAGCATAGGCACCCTGGTTTTAATTGAATATTGCAAAGGTGTTTTATGCCAACGAAACTTTTACTCACGCTCAACTTTATATTTATTTTTTGTCTGAATGCTCAGGCAACGGGATCTGGAAATGTAGACACAATCTCAGAAACTGAACGTATTAGCATTACCCTAAACAATTATTTTCGGGGCACATCATTCAATCAACCGGAGGTTATCTCCCAGGCTTTTAACAAAGACGCTAACCTCTATCTGGAGAAAGCAGACATACCCAACTGGATTGTACCGGCAAAAGAATATATCCAGTGGTTTAAGGGGGAAAATCAAGGTCAGTACAATGGCCGCATTGGTGAAATACTTGCGATAGATATCGTCGGTAATATTGCCACCGCAAAAGCAGAAATACTCTATCCCGAGCGAAACTTGCGCATGATTGATATGTTCCTGCTGCGTAAACTGGATAATCAATGGCAAATTATCAGCAAAGCCGCGACCCGAACTGAAGAAACACGCAACGGAAAACGCATTCTGTTTATTGTTTCCAGTGCCGATTTTCATGGTGACTCCGACCTCGTCACCGGTGTCAGCTTCTCAGAGTTAGTAAACGCTTACCATACTTTTGAGCAAGGTGGTTACAATGTTGATTTTGTCAGTACACAGGGGGGTGCGATACCCTTGTCCTATATCAATACTTCCGATGAACTACACAAACACTACATCTATGATCAGGACTTTATGTATGCCCTGGCCAATACCAAACACCCAGCAGATATCAAACCTGAAAACTATAGCGCGGTACATTATGTGGGCGGTGGAAATGCCATGTACGAAGTGGCAGAAAACCAAACCTTGCAGGATATCTCCATGGCCATTTATCAAAAACACAACGGCATAGTTTCTTCGGTATGTCATGGCACCGCAGGCATTGTTAATTTAAAGCTGGATGATGGCAGCTATCTGGTTAAAGGCAAACGCATTAGCGGTTATCCGGACGAATTCGAAAAACTCAGCGCAGCCTACTATCAGGAGTTCCCTTTCTCTATCGAAAAAACCATCGAAGCCAGAGGCGGTGACTTCCGTTACGGTGGCCGCAGTGAGGCCTATGTTGAGGTAGATGGTCGCGTAGTCACCGGCACCAACTACCAGTCCAGTAAAGTGGTGGCTGAGAAGATCATGGCGATTTTAGATAAGGTGATGAACTAATTTCCCGTTTTATTAGGGGTCAGAGTATTTGAAATTGTGGACAAAAAAAAATTTTCAGAGACTCTGACTACTTTTTATGACTCTTTTCTAACTATAACAGAAAATATTTACACCCCATTTAACCCCTTTTGCTACATTGGCGCGTTACTCTCCAACAAAAAGAACAGAAACAATAAAATGAAATTCGCGCTTCCTATAATTTTAATAGGCTTGTTATTGCAAGGCTGTGCCATGCTGGCCCCTATACACTCTACGTCAGTATCCTTTCGTCTTTTGAACAATCACATTCTGGTGCCTGTCTCTGTTGAGGGGGTGGAAATGGAATTCATGTTTGATACTTCGGCAAAAAACACAGTATTACTTGAAAGAGCGCTAAAACAGCTACCAACGAAAAATGTCAGTGAGACAAATATCAAGATTGCTAAAGCTGAGCTAACAATACCTCTGGATAATTCCCTGAATACAACCATCAATGCCCAAAACAACAATAGCTATTTTGATGGAATACTGGGACAGGATTTTTTTCACAACAAAATTGTAGAAATCAATTACGATTCAAAAACCTTATCGCTATTTTCAAGACGCGCATTTAAGGACAACTTTATCCGTCGAACAACAGGTTGGGGAGCGATGCCATTGACGATAAACGACGGCACTATGTATGTGAATATGCCCCTCACTCTCGACAAGCATTCGCGTTATTTTGATTTTGCCATCGATACCGGATTAAACCTCGATCTGGTATTGCACAGCTCGATATTAAACGACCAATTAACACCAGAATATTCCTATACCACTCCCCATTTTGATTCAGAAGGAAAACAGGAATTTACAGTTTACCCACTGGATCGCACTTACCTTGATGATCACCCGATTGTATGGCCACTGGTTCACTCATATAAAGAGAAAGACACAACTTCAACAAAACAAAAAGGTGTTGTAGGCAATGCCATATTGTCCCGTTTTAATCTCATTATCGATGCAGCGGACGAAACCCTGTACTACCAGGAAAACCAACGACATTCTGTAAAGAACTTTCCGGATCGCAGTGGTATTACCGTAACCCCACATCCAAATGGCGCAAGAATCACGAGCGCAGATACTCCCGGTTCGAAACTTCTAAAGCAAAATGACATTATTCAGTCTTACGAAGGCATTACAATCACTGAAAGCACCTTCGATGGCTTCAGGTTAATGCTGTCATCTGAAGCAGAGCAACTCTGGGTGTGTTGGTTACGAGACGAAGAAAAACAGTGTGGTAATTTAGAGATGGGGTATCGGATGTGAAGATGAGGGCGTGAAAATCCCGTCAACCTGCTAAAGAACCAATAGGCACTTATTACCCCTAAATGTTTTTTTCTTTTCACTTCCCAAAAAGTGTGGCATGGTAGACTAAATATATTTAAATTTATTTTTAGTATACTTTTAATCTAAAACTAATTTTCACATGAATAAAAATGAAAAATTACGTCTTATCAAGGACTCTTTAGAGTCATCCCAATATAAGTGGAGAACACCTAGAGGAGTTTCAAAAGAGACGGGGCTAAAGTTTAGCGAAGTTTTAGAGCTACTGGAGAAATCTCCACAGTTTCAAAAGGCAAAAAAACCAAACAAAAGAGGGGAACCCCTTTTTACAACTCGAGAAAAATACAAAAAACAATCAAGTCCATTTACTAGAATAATATCTGCCCTGACGAATGAAGGAGGGCTTTAGCGGTGGCTTTAATTCCTGCAGAATTTATAAAACCGATTGTTATCGCATTAGCCGGAGGGCTATTTCTATCTATTTCAAACCTAGTTGAAGATAGTAAAAAATCAGAAAGTGAAAAAATTGAAAAAGATGCTTACTTCTGGCTTGCTTTTACATTTTGGCCAATTTCAAGTGCATTCTTATGTTTTTTATACTTGGACTCAGGCAACAAGTTAAGCTCATGGTTAGCCTTCCATATTGGCTTGAGCTCACCTTTAATACTCAAAACACTTACATCTGTCGCAGCCATCAACGAGAGTGCGCCTTCGGGTGCGGAAGAATAGAGAGAGTGGTAGAATGGGCGGGATACCAATTCCAAAGCGCGGCTATATTACGGCATTGAGTAAAATCGGTATTGAAAGTGGCAGAATACTTTTTAAAGATGAATTAGAAGGTATATTTTTTACTTGGGATAGTCTGCATGGAGAGTTAGAAGTCTTCAACAAGCGCGGAATTCATTTAGGAACGGTAAATGCTGAAACTGGCTTATGGACCGGAAAAGCTGTGAAAGGACGCAGGATTAGCAAGCAAAATTAGGTGAGAATATGAACTTTATTGACTTATGCCTATCTGGCGAAGCTTTTCTTGACGAAATAGATGACTATGTTGACAAATGGCATGAGGACGAAGAATCCCCGCAAGAATTGCACGAGTATCTTGGAATGACAGAAAAGGAATACGGTTACTGGATTTGCAAGCCCAGTTTACTTCCATTCATCATATCCAGCCGTGTGAACGGTTCTGAATTAGAAGAAGAGATGCAGCCTCATCAGTTTAGTTTAGCAGCCAGGGCCGAAAGTCTAGAAGAAGCAGAAAAAACAAGAGTGTGGCTGAAAGAGCTTGGTAAGTTAGATGAATGACTTAGCTACGTTAAGGCTTGCTCAAAAAGTAATATATCGTAATCAGCTCGAGCCTCCTTTTAACCTTCAAAATCTTGTTCAACAATATGCCAATGTTGAATTTATCACCTTCCCCGAAAACATCAGCGCCGACGGAATTAGCCTTGGACTAAAAATAAAGAAAAGACCTGACATACTTATCAATAATATCAAACCTGACACGAGGCAGACATTTACACTAGCGCATGAGTTAGGGCATATTTTGATTCCTTGGCACAAAGGAAACATAATCTCACACACTCAAGCGGCAATTGATAATTACAGATATTACAAAATAGAACAAGAAGCTAACCTATTTGCAGGTGAGATCTTATTTCCAACTGACTGGCTAATTATGAACCTTAAGAGGTTCGATAGTAAAATTGACTGGATAACTTATGTTTTAGAAACTTGCAAGGGTTCTCTAGATGCACTCTTGGTAAAAATTACGTATTTGCAGTACCCACTGATCGTTGCTTACGTTGGCTTTAACGATGATATAAAAATATACTCATCTAAAACAGCTCCGAAGTTTTATGGAAAGGTTGAGAGCCTCGATGATTTATCCAGAAAATTTTGCACTTACTCGTCATTTGAAGCGGGATATATTTGCGGCAAGGAGAGTTTAATAATTGACTTCGAGGGCTCTATAAGCAATTCAAACACATTTAAAGATTGGAGAACCGCACTAGACTTCTTAATTGAAAAAACCAATCTAGAGCATAAAAAAGGAAGTATAAACAGCATACTCGCTGTAGCATTTAATAAATATAAAGATTTAAGTTTACCGGATCTAGTTAATAACGTGTATCGCAGTTTTGATGGCCGACCAGAATTGGAAAGCCTTATTTTACAAAGTGAATTTTCTGATTATGTATATTTAAGATGCGAAGAAATGAAAGGAAACAATCATAAAAGTCGAAAAAGGAGAGCTCCAAAATTAAAAAAGAAAAAATAGTTCATTTTCTCTTCCGCAATTCCAAGAACGGCTGTCGACCTAAGTAAAAATGATTTTCTTAGTTGACCACTACAAACACGGCTTAGTATTTACCCTACATATTGACCCTTTTTTGTTCAAGTAATTGACGCAAACTCCCTTTGACGCGCAATAAACTTGGTCACCACGTAAAACAACGATGAGCGATATCAGGGAAGATACCTCAATCAATGCCCAGCACAGGGATTTGCTGTCATTGATGGTCGTCGTTGTTTTGATGTCGAAGTTTATGTCGTTGCGCGTCAGGGGCTGCGGGGGATTCTTAAGGGGGTCACTTCACTTCACTTCACTTCACTTCACTTCACTTCACTTCACTTCACAGCCGCTCCCCTTAAGGTGCCATCGGCACACCGATAAAATATGTTCAATTAGAAATAAGATGTTGATTTACAAATCGTTGTCGAGATAAATCTCGACCTACACAAACAAAAAAGGCCGCTTGCGCGACCTTCTTTTGGGATGGGTTGTAATCGTCGATATTAGTCGATGATTTTAGCTACAACACCAGCACCTACTGTACGACCACCTTCACGGATTGCGAAGCGCAGACCTTCGTCCATCGCGATTGGCGCAATCAGTTCTACTACGAACTTCAGGTTGTCACCAGGCATTACCATTTCTACGCCTTCTGGCAGCTCAACTGCACCTGTTACGTCAGTTGTACGGAAGTAGAACTGTGGACGGTAACCTTTGAAGAACGGAGTGTGGCGACCACCTTCGTCTTTGCTCAGTACGTATACTTCTGCTTCGAACTTAGTGTGTGGGTTGATTGAACCCGGCTTAGCCAGTACCTGACCACGCTCAACTTCGTCACGCTTAGTACCACGAAGCAGAACACCAACGTTCTCACCTGCACGACCTTCGTCAAGCAGCTTACGGAACATCTCAACACCAGTACAAGTAGTCGTTGTAGTTTCTTTGATACCTACGATTTCTACTTCTTCACCAACTTTGATGATACCTTGCTCAACACGGCCAGTTACTACTGTACCACGACCTGAGATGGAGAATACGTCTTCGATTGGCAGGATGAACGGCTTGTCGATGGCACGCTCTGGCTCAGGAATGTAAGAATCCAAAGCTTCGCCCAGCTCGATGATTTTCTTTTCCCACTCTGCGTCGCCTTCAAGCGCCTTAAGAGCAGAACCCTGGATAACGGGCAAGTCATCACCTGGGAATTCATATTCAGTCAGAAGTTCACGAACTTCCATTTCTACCAGCTCTAACAGCTCTTCATCATCAACCATGTCACACTTGTTCATGAATACGATGATGTAAGGTACGCCAACCTGACGACCTAACAGGATGTGCTCACGAGTCTGAGGCATAGGGCCGTCAGTCGCAGCTACTACCAGGATTG